>CAWGMT010000001.1:0-15588 GCA_963823675.1 uncultured Isosphaeraceae bacterium
GTTCCGTGAGCCGCCGTCTGAGTGGACCCGCGGAAGAATGCAAGCGGTCGGTCCGGCCCGAGAGTCGGCTTTCGCTCCGCGAAAGCACGCCTCTTTCGCGGAGCGAAAGGCCACTGTAATCCCGGAAGCACTCGGCTACCACTCATCGGATTCAGCGGTCCCACTTAGTGAGCCGCCACGGTCCCGCGCGGGTCGCTTGTCGCTCCTTCCGGGAATCGGGGTCGATCCGATCGCGATTGGCGGCGCGATCGCGATCAGATTTCCTTGTAAGGTCTCCGGCCAGATTGCGTATAAGGTAAATAATGGGAACTGACCCCGAGTCGCGCGGGAGTCCCGTCCATGGCCGAACACGAACGATGCCCGAGATGCGGATGCGAATTGCCCATCAACGCCCCCCAGGGTCTCTGCCCGGCCTGTCTGCTCCAGCAAGGCCTCGAGAGCGAGGGCTCGGCCCCTCCGCCACGGCCACGCCCTCCCGACCCCGATCCAACGAAAACCGTTCTGCCTGGCGGCAGCCCGGAGGGCAGCGAGACCGCCGTCGAGCTGGGCACGATCCTGCGCTACTTCGGCGATTACGAGCTGCTCAAGGAATTGGGCCGCGGCGGCATGGGGGTTGTCTACAAGGCCCGCCAGCTCAGCCTGAACCGTCCCGTCGCCTTGAAGCTGCTCAAGTCCGACATCCTGGCCACTGACGACGAGCAGCGGCGGTTTCGGAACGAGGCCGAGTTGGTCGCGCTGTTGGACCACCCGCACATCGTGCCGATCTACGAGGTGGGCGAGCACGACGGCCGCCAGTATTTCAGCATGAAGCTGGTCGCGGGCCCGAGCCTGGAGAAAAAGCTGGCCGGCTTTGCCGCCGACCCCAAGGCCGCCGCGAAACTGGTCAAGACGGCCGCGGAAGCTGTCCACCATGCCCATCAACGGGGCATCTTGCACCGTGACTTGAAGCCCTCCAACATCCTGGTCGACGACCGGGGCCAGCCCTACGTGACCGATTTCGGGCTGGCCAAGCGGGTCGAGGGGGACAGCGAGCTGACTGTCTCGGGCGCGATCCTGGGTACCCCGCCCTACATGGCCCCCGAGCAGGCATCGGGCCGGCGGGGAGCCGTGACGACGGCAACCGACGTGTACGGGCTGGGCGCCATTCTGTATGCGCTCCTGACCGGCCGCGCTCCGTTTCGGGGGCAATCGGTGGCGGAGATCCTCGAAAAGGTGCGCGAGCAGTCGCCCACGCCGCCCTCGAAGCTCAATCCGCACGCCCCGCGCGACCTCGAGATCATCTGCTTGAAATGCCTGGAAAAAGATTCGCAACGGCGGTACCCATCGGCCTTGGCCCTGGCCGACGACCTGGCCCGCTACGTGGCTGGAGAGCCGATCACGGCGAGGCCGGCGGGTTCTTTCGAGCGGCTCTGGCTCTGGTGCAAGCGAAACCCCAGGCTGGCCGCCGCGCTCGGCTCGACGGCCGCGGCCCTGGTCGCCGTGGCGGTGCTTTCGCTGCTATACGCCGGCGATCAGAGGAAATTCGCCGTCGCTCAAACCGATAACGCGCAGGGAGAAGAAGGCGACGCAGACGATCACAGCCCAGGCCAAGGATCTTAGGGGTTCGCTCAAGGAGTCGAACCGACGGATGGCGGCTCTTTACTTCGAGCAGGCTCAGACCGACTTCGAGAAGGGCAAGAACGGCTTCGGCCTCGTTCGCCTGGCCGCCTCCTGGCGCGGCCCTCGCCGCCGAGGACCCGGGCTGGAAGCACACCGCCTGGGGCGCGATCTCCGCATCGGCGCGATACACCCCCAGCCCCCGGATGGTTCTCGCCGCGGAAGGGACTGTCAGAAAGGTCGCCCTCAGCCCAGACGGGCGCACGGTGCTGATCGCGTGCAGCGACTTGAACGAGCATGAGGGCGGCTACGTGGCGTGGTTATCAGGCGCCTTTGGGACACCGTCACGGGCCAGCCGCGCGGTCCGCTCATGAAATTCGACGGCAAAATCACGGCCCTCGCTTTCAGTCCCGACGCACGGGCCGTGGCAACCGGCAGCGACGACGGTAAATCCCAGCTCTGGGACGCGGCCACCGGCCAGGCCCGCGCACCATCAGCAGATCCCGGTGGCCAAGATGTCAGCTTCCCGAGAGCTCCAGTGGAGGCCATCGCTTTTAGCCCCAATGGTCGCACAGTGCTGGTAGTCAAGAGGGACAGGCTGGCGCTTTGCAGCCTCACCACCGGCGAGACCCGAATGCTGATGGTCCGTGCAACGCACCACCCTGAGACGGGCAGCCCGTGGCCGGCGCGGCGACTGGACCTTGCCGCCGGCGAGACCTTGATCAAGCGCGGATTCGATGGGGAGGTAGTGGAATACGGGATCTCAATGCATACCGCGGGCTGCTTCAGCCCGGACGGACGGACCATCCTGATCGGCGGGTCGGGAGCGATACTCCTTGACGCGACCACCTTCCGGCGACTTACCCCGCCGCTGTTCGACCCACGAGCCGCACCACTGCCCGGCCCTGGTGAAGTCCGCACCGTGGCCTTCAGCCCCGACGGACGCACGGCCATAACCGTAGGGGCTGACCAGATGCGACGGCGTTGGGACGCCGGCACCGGCAAGCCCATTGGGGAGCCACTACGGCTCCAAGGCGGGGCCGACGCTATGGTGATCAGTCCGGACGGACGGACCCTGCTGACGGGCAGCGCACTTTACAGGTACGTGAATAGCGGCGTTATTGAGGAGCACCGCTCCGCGAGGCTGTCTGACGCCGCCAATGGCCGGCTTATCGGAGAACCGCTCGAGCACCAGGGTGCCATCCTGACCTTCAGCCCGGACGGCAAGATCGCGGCTACCGCTGGTCATGATGGCAAAGTGCGGTTGTGGGACGCGGCTACGGCTCGGCCGATCGGCTTGCCAATGGCAAACAATCAAAGCGTGGAGGCGCTTGCGTTTAGCCCCGACGGGAAGACCCTTGTCACCGGCGGCTTGGGAGGCGCGCAGGTCTGGGACGCCGACGCGGGCCGCATGGACGGGCCGCGCCTACACCACCTGGGTAGCGTCGGGTCTGTTGCCTTCAGCCCGGACGGCCGGATGGTCCTGACCGGCAGTGCTGACGGGACTGCGCGGCTATGGGACCCAGCCACTGGACGGCCCCTGACACCGCCCCTGCGTCACCCTAACAAAAAAGTCTGGGGCCTCGCGTTCAGTCCGGACGGGCGGACAGCGATCACCGAAGCATCTTCCCTTCACAACGAATGGTGGTGGAACCCGCGGGAGTCAACATCGAATGCACTGCCTGCATGGTCCGATGATGGTGACGTGCGGCTCTGGAACGCCGTCACGGGACTGCCCATCGAGCTCTCGCTGGAAATTCGCCAGGCAGCCCGAGGGAACCGACCCGGTGCCCAGAGAGAGCCTTCTGAATTGAGCCAGGCGAGAAAGCGGCGCGGTCTGATCGGCTGGGCTTTCCGCCCGGGCGGCCTGTCTCTTCTGATCGACGGCGGTGAGGGAACGATGCGTCTCTGGGACGCCGGGACCGGCCAGCCACTCGGACCACCGATAGCGCACCCGGAACCGATTAGAACCGATGGATTGGCGCCTGATCCGCCATCCCAGACTGCGGGTCTGGGTGTCCTGAGAAAGGAGGCGATCCGACCGCGGTTGACGCCTGATCCGCTATCCCAGACTGCGGGTCCGCCGTTAGCACACGGCGGCGCAATTCGAACTGTCTTGAGCCCGGACGGCCGTACCGTCGTCACCGTATACAAAGACGGGATCGCACAGTTGAGGGACGCGACCACTGGCCGGCCTCTCGGGTCGCCGCTGGAACACCGGGGAGGAATCAAACAAGATCAGAGAGCGCGGGACAGCGCTCGAGACGGTTCGCCGGTCCAGCGGAGTATCCAAGAGGCTTTCTTTAGCCCGGACGGTCGGATTCTTCTGACTGTGGGCATTGACGGGAGCGCACGCTTGTGGGAGGCTGCGACCGGCCGACTCATCGGGGCGCTGGAACACCCAGCGGAGGATTGGGATGATAAAACACCACCCAGGGCGTCCAATTTCGTCTTCCGCCCGGACAGTCGGGCCGTGCTGACCGTTGGCGCGGAAGGCTCGGCAGTGGGAGGCCGCTACCGGGCGACCGCTCGGGCCGTTCTTCGACTACACCGGAGCGATGGGTCGACAGGAGGCTTGGAATTGGTTTACTTTCGACTTTGGCCCGGATGGCCGGACCGTGCTAATCATCGGCCGGCTCGAGGCGCAGGTTTGGGACACTGGCGCCGGGCGTCCTATCTCCCCGCGACTGCCACACGGGGACTGGAGCCGATCGGCCGCACTCAGCCCCGACGGGCGGACCATCCTGACCGGCGATGATGAGGGCGATGCACGTCTGCGGGACGCTGTTACCGGTCGGCCTCTCGGACCGCCGTTGAGCCACCGGGGTGCAATCAACTTTGTAGCGTTCAGCCCGGACGGCCGGACTGCGCTGACCGGAAGCTTTGACCAGACGGCGCGGCTGTGGGACACTACGGAGTGGCCGGATGAGTGGGCGCCGGACGTGACACTGCGGATCGAGGCTATGAACCGACTGGCTCTCGACGAGCAAGGCGAAGTTCGCTACCTCGAGGATGCCGAATGGAAGGGTCGTCTCGACCGGCTAGCCTCCAAGGGCATCCCGCTCCACCAACGGCCCCGCTGGACGCTCGACCCGACCTTGGACGATTCCCAGCCGACCGCCCGCGCCGAGCCTGGGCCGAACGGGAGCGCTGGGCCGAGGCCGAAGCCGCTTTCGACGAGGCCGTCAAAGCCCGGCCTGAGGACGGCCGTGTTCGGTGGGAGCGCGGCCGTTTCTTCGCCTCGCGGTCCCAACCCGAGCGCGCTGCCGCCGACTTCGCCCACGCTCTTACCCTCAACGTCTTGAACAGCCTCAATGGCGAGGCAACGGGATTTCAAGTGGACGCCGGCGCAGAAAGGGCTCGCGCGGAGTTATCAAACGATGTCCTCGCTGATCGCGCCGTCGCCGATCGGGTCTACTCGCTGGTGCCTAAGGCGACTCTTCGGCCTCCTCGACCCACTGACCAGCGCCCGGTATTGGGTCAGTCAGGAGCGCTGGGCCGAGGCCGAGGCCGCCTACAAGGAGGCCAGAAGGACAGGGAGTAAAGAACGCTTGGCGAGCGGGTCGTTCCAGATCGAGTGCGGCCGCTTCTTCGCGGCGCACGGTAAGCCTGATGACGCTGCCCAGTCCTTTCTGAGTGCGTCTGGGGCCGTCCCGTTCACTGACCTCGCAAAAGAGATCCTCGCCTGGCCGGCTGTTCGAGATCTGTTCTTCGGTCCGAATCGGCGCTACGGTTTTCTCAATGTGGGCCGTGAAATGACATATAGCTGGGTGCTCGACGCCGTCTTCCCCAAAGAACCGTTCGCCCACTGACGCCAGCGAGCAGAGCCGCGTCCCGCAGCGTCATCGTCCGTCTACCGGCGACGCCCTCTTCGTCTAATGACGCGAACCGGCCGGTCTAGACGCCGTGGCCAATTGACCACCCGCGCAATCGGACTGCGCGGGCCAACCGGCCGTTGGGCCCGCTGGAAGAGGAGTATGGTGCGGCGGAGCATCGAGTGCGAGCAACCGTTCGGGTCGGGGTCGTGGCAGGCGGAGGTGGCGCCCGGCGCGGGCTGGAGTCGCTGCTCCGCCCGCGCGGGCGTACTCGAAAGAAGGCCACAAAGCGCGAGTTCTGACGTCAAGATTTGGTCGGGGGAGTGAAGGGGATAAAGGGGATAGAGTGCCGGCCAGGCGCATTCATAATTGGGCCGCGGTCAAATTGCTCAGAGGTAGTCGCTCACAAGGCCAGGCGGTATCGTCAGAATGTGTGGCCGTGTTAAGAATCAATCAGGAGAGGATCATGAACTCGCCGTTCCCAGGGATGGATCCCTACATCGAGGCATGCGGGCTATGGGGAGACTTTCACAGCCACCTCATCGAGAAGATCGGTGAAAAACTCGCCGATGTGGCCCCGGAGCATTACCTGATACGGACCGGGGAACGATCTTACGTTGTCCTCGTGGAATCAGAAGGCAAGCAGAGCTACGCGTTCTTGCCCGATGTCCGCATCGACGCTCCTCGCCGACGGAAGAGGGCGTCGAAGAAAGGCGGCACGGCGGTGGCCGAGCCGGACGGCGACGTCGAGCCGGTCACCATGCGACCGTTTATCCAGGAGGAGCATCGCGAAGCCTTCGTCGAAATCTACGAGGCGAAACCCGGCCAGCGGCTGGTGACAAGCATCGAAGTCCTGTCACCATCCAACAAGCGCCCCGGAACCGAGGGCTGGGAACTCTACCAGCGTAAGCGCCAGAGCCTCTTGCTCGGCGATGTGAACCTCGTGGAAATCGACTTACTCCGTGGTGGCCAGCGCATGCCCATGTTCGATCCGTGGCCAGACAGTCCTTACACGCTGCTCGTCGCCCGGGCGACGACACGGCTTTGCCGGGCGTGGCCGGCCCATTATCGCCGTCCGTTGCCAGAAGTTCCGGTCCCGCTGGCAAAACCGGACCCAGACATCCCGCTCGATATTCAGCCGATGATTGATGAGATTTATCAGCGGTTCCGCTACGCGCGAAGCATCGACTACAGTATACCGCTGGCGCCGCCGCTCGATGCCGCGGAAACCGCCTGGCTGAAGCAACAGTTGCAGGCCCGGCGTCGCCACCGATGATCGAGAGGCAATCACGCCTGCCGCTCCGCAGCCGCGGCGATCTCGACCGCCTACGCCAGGATGGTTTCGCTGCTTCGTGTGGATCTGTTCATGGCCAAAAGCCTGTGCCGCGGGTCTCTCCCCTCTGCCGGGTCCCGACCTCCTCGGACACGCGAGTAGCCCAAATGCACCGATCATGCTAATGTCATAGCAATTCCTGATCTCGGGGCGACCGGGATTCTGCCAAGATGATTTCACCGTTCGAGGATGGCGGCTACCTGCCGCCAGGGATACACAGTGCCTCGCTCGACCCGTGGCGGGAAACGGACCGGCCTCAAGTTCGGGAAGGCGAACTGACACTCCGATGAAGAGGTGACGCGATGGCGATGAGGAGCAGTACGTGGAAATGTCCCGTGTCAGCGATGCCGCGATGCTCCGTTCGCTCATGGACGAGAACGGAGTGAGCCAGGCCGACGTCTTCCGAAGCACGGACATCAGCAACAGGGTCGTCTCACTCGTGCTGAACGGCACGCGGGACCTGGCCCGGGAGCACATTGCGGCCTTGTCGACGTACTTCGAGGTGGACCCCTCCGCATCCGCGGGCCGGGCTTGATTCGACCGTCAACCGCCCCTTGGGCTGGCACCTTGGCTCGGCTTTGGGACCATTCACGATTGGTGATTTTGTGGCGCGACCGCGGAACTCCGAAGTGCAAGAGATCAAGGGGTTTGCCATATCATTTCGCCGGAAACTCACAGCGCGCCCACTGCGCCAATGGACGCTTGCGCACCGGCACGCCACAATGAGTTATCCCTGGCCGGTCCGCCGAGCCGAGCCGATTTGAGTCGTCGCGCCTCGGCGACGAGCTACTCTGGCACTGACCCGACTGACTCGACTTCGCGGTCCGGAGTCTCTGGAGCCTGAGACGATGACGCATCGCAGACGATCGCACCTGACAATTGGCACATGGCGGGTTTTGCTCCTCCTGGCACTGGCCGGTGGCTGGCAGGCCCCGGCGCTCGCTCAGGTCAGCCCCGAAAAGTCGGCCGCTCTCATGAAGCCGGCCGCCGGACTCGAAGCGACCCTTTGGGCCTCGGAGCCGCTGCTCGTCAATCCCACCAATATCGACATCGACTCACGCGGCAGGGTCTGGGCTGCCGAGGGGTTGAACTATCGGCTCTCGCGCCGGCAACCGGCGGTTCCAGCGCATCGAGGAGGCCGATCGGATCAAGATCCTCGAGGACACCGACGGCGACGGCAAGGCCGACAAGGTGACGGTCTTCGCCGATCGGATCTTTCCCGTGCCGATGGGCATCGCCGTCGAGGAGCGCTATGACGACAGTGGCAAGTATCGTGGCTGCCGCGTATTCGTCGGCAACAGTCCCGACCTCCTGGTGCTCGAGGATACCGACGGCGACGACAGGGCCGACAAGCGCTACCCGCTCTTGACCGGCTTTGGCGGTGTTGACTCTGACCACGGCGTGCACGGGATGGTGCTGGGCTCCGACGGCAAGCTCTACTTCACCCACGGCGACGGCTGCTGCTCGGTACAGCAAAATCACTCCGAGCGCCCGCAGAATTTCAACGTGCTCGACCAGAGCGGCCGCCGCGTTTCGACTGATCAGCTCGCCAACACGCTGCGCGTCAATCGCGACGGAACCCAGTTCGAGATCATCTGCGACCGGCAGCGGAACAACTACGAGACATGCTTGAACTCGTTCGGCAACATCTTCACCAGCGACAACGACGACGACGGCAATCGAGGCTGCCGGGTGATCTGGGCGATGGACGGCGGCCATTATGGTTACAAGACGCCGGGCAGCCCGAGACACTGGGGCGAGGACGTGCCGGGCAACGTTCCCAAGCTCGTAGGCACGGGCAACGGCAGCCCGTGCGGGATCATGGTCTACGAGGGTGAGCTCTTCCCGCCCGAGTATCGCGGCGCCGTGCTGGAAGTTGACGCCGGCCCGCGCCAGGTGAATTTCTTCCCTTTGACCCGGAAAGGCGCCGCGTTCCGGACCGAGTACAAGGTCCTTCTTTCCGGCGACGATCCCTGGTTCCGGCCGGTCGATGCCTGCGCCGCGCCCGATGGCTCGGTGTTCGTGGCTGACTGGTACGACGCGGGCGTGGGCGGTCATGCCTTCAGCGACCAGACGACGGGGCGGATCTATCGCGTGGCGCCCAAGGGGCACAAGAGCCAGAAGGTCAAGGCCGACTTCGCCACGCCCGACGGACTGATCGCGGCGCTCAAATCGCCGAATATCGCCACGCAGGATGCGGCGCGGAGGCTCTTGATCCGGCAGGGAAAGCAGCCGCTCGTGGGGGTGAAGCTCGGAGAGGTCGCCGTCCAGGATCCCGATCCGATCTATCGCGCGCGGGCGCTCCAGGTTTGGTATGCAACCGAAGGGGACGCGATCGCGATGGCCGCGTTGACTCCACTGGTAAACCAACGCGGTGATCCGCGAATGCGCGAGCAGGCTGTGCGCATGCTCGGCCGCGACTGCCGCGAGAACGGACACGTGGAATACCTGAAACCCGAGGCCAAGCAGCCGCCGGCCGCGCTCGCGCATCTCGACGTACTCCTGGCGCTGGCTCTCGACCCAGATGCCGGCGTGCGCCGCGAGCTGATTCTGGCATTTCGCAACCTGCCGACCGATAAGGTGGGCGAGACTCTCCGCAAGCTGGCAAGTTCGTGGGACGGCCAGGACCGCTGGTACCTCGAAGCACTTGGGCTCGCGCTTGAAAAGCGCGAAGGCAGCTTCATCGGCCAGCTCTTTGACGGAGCGCTATTCGGCGAGCTGGATCTGGAGCGCACCGGGCAGGACGGCAACGTCGCCGTGCCGCCTTTTTTCCCGGTCGATCGCAACGAGGCCTATATCGCCGCCGGCACTCCCGACCAGCCGGCGACCGCTCTGAGCAAATACCTCGGCCTCGCCTGGCGGATCCACCGTCGCGAAGCCCTTCCGCTCTTGAAGCGGGTCGCGCCGCACTTGCGAGCCATGGAATTACAGCAAGCCTTCGACGATGTACTCGAGCAAATGAAGAGCGCCGACACAGCCGCGCTTCTGGCCGAAGTGGCGTTACAGACTCACGACCCGATTCAAAAGCGCCAGTGGTATATCACCCTGGCCCGGCGGCTGGCCACGGAATGGCGTTCCGCACGCTATGACCCGATCGTCAGGCAGCTCATCGATAAGTCGTTCGAGGACGCCGAAACCAGGGTGCAGAGTGTCGCGATGGCGGTCGCGACCGGAGACGCGCACTATCGCACTAAGCTCGAGGCCCTCGCCGCGCGCCCCGACGTTTCAGAAGAAGCCAGGGTAGCGGCCTTGGAGGCGCTCGGAGCATTTTCCAACCCGCCCGATCGCCTGTTCGATCAGTTGATTGCATCGGTACGGGGCAAGCGGAGCTCGACGCCGGCGGCCGAGGCGGCGGTGCGCGCCATCGCTCGATCGCCGGACTCGAGCGATCGGTTGACCGCGCTATCGACGGCGAATGAGTATCCACTGGGATTGCGCCGCGAGGCGCTGAAAAACCTGGTGGAAAAGCGGGGTGGCGGGACGCGCGTGATCGCGCTTTGCGCGAGCAGAAGCTGCCGGAAGACCTCAAGTCACAGGCAGCCACCTTGCTCTACACGCTCCGCGACCCCAGGGTCCGCAACGAGGCGGCCGCGCTTGTGCCGCTGCCCAGGACATCCGCGGGCCGTCCCTTGCCGGCGATCGGTGAATTGCTCCTGCGCGAGGGCAATGCCGATCGAGGCAGGGAGGTCTTCTTCCGGACCACGACCAACGCGTGCGCGAGCTGCCATCGCGCCGGAGGGCGCGGTCAGTGGATTGGTCCCGACCTTTCGACGATCGGCGCCAAGTACGGCCGTGCCGAATTGATCCACTCGATCTTGAGCCCAAGCGCGGCGATCGGCCTGGTCTATCGCTCCGTCGTGGCAGCGCTTGCGAGCGGGCGCGTGGTGACAGGACTGGCGGTCGAGGACACGCCCGCGCGGCTTGTGCTCAAGACGGCGGAAGGCGAGCGGGTCGTCATTGACCCCGGCTCGATCGAGGAGCGGTTGACGAGCGACGTGTCGCTCATGCCCGAAGGCCTGGCGCAGACCATGACGGACCACGAGCTGGTCGACTTGCTTGCCTACCTCGGCGCGCTGCGTCAGCCGGTGAGCATCGTCGGCCAGTACACGGCGATCGGTCCCGTGTTCGAGCCTGCCGCCAAGCCCACGATCGACGCGGGCGGCAAGGTCGATCTTCGCGCGCCTCTGGCCGACGGTCGCGGCCATCAAGTCGCCTGGCGAAGGGCTACGGCCAACGCCGAGGGAATGGTCGACCTGTCGGCGCAGATCGGGGCCGACCTGAAGAATGCCGCCTACGCAGTCGTCGTGGTGGATTCGCCGGCCAGCCAGCCCGCCCGCCTCGTGCTGGATACAGCCGCCGATGTGACCGCGTGGCTGGGGGGCAAACCCGTGTCGCTTTCGAGCCGCCTTGAGGGCGACCGCGAGCCGCGCTTTGCCCGGGTCGATCTGCCCCAGGGCGCCAGCACACTGTTGATCCGGATCGCCCCCGGCACGCGGCCGCCTGCGCAGGCGTCGCTGGTGACAACCTTCGTGACCGACAGGCCCGTAGGTTTCCGTGGTGTCGAGGCCAAGCCATCAACGCCGGCTGCCGTCAATCATTAGGCGCTGCGCAAGAATAAGTGTCGCCATTCGCTCCGCGAAAGGGTTTTCTTCCGCCGAGCGAAAGACGACCCTTCCGGTAACTGATTTCTGCTCAGATCCTTGGTATTCAGACCGACAACCGACAGATAACACCGTGACCACTTCCCCCGAGGCTGAGCCGGTGCATTCCCGGATCGCCGTCGCGATCCCGTGCTTCAATGAGGCGGCGGCGATCGCCACCGTGATTTCGCAATTTCGCGCGGCCTTGCCGACGGCGGAAATCGTCGTCTTCGACAACAACTCGACCGACGGCACCGGCGCAATCGCGCGGTCTCTGGCGGTTCGCGTCGTTGACGTTCCGGACCAGGGAAAGGGGCATGCCGTGCAGGCCGCGTTCCGGTGCTTGGCGACCATGATGTGGTGGTTCTCACCGACGGTGACGGCACCTATCCGGCCGGCTCGGTCGGCGAACTGGTCGCGCCCGTGCTTGAGGGCGAGGCCGACATGGTCGTCGGCGCCCGTCAGCCCGTGGCCGGTGCCGGTGCCATGACCTTCACACGAGCACTGGGCAATCTCCTGATCCGTTCGGCATTTCGGCTCTTGATCGGGGCGGCGAATCGCGACCTGCTTTCGGGTTATCGCGCCTTTGGCCGCGGTTATCGCGAGCTCGTGCGGCTCGGATCGCCGGGCTTCGAGATCGAGACCGAGCTGACGAGTGAAGCGGTGGCGCGCCGACTCAAGGTCGTCGAAATCGACGTACCGTATTACCCGCGCATTGCCGGTACGCAGAGCAAGTTGAGAGCGTTTCGCGACGGCCGGCGCATCCTGTGGACGATCCTGGTTCAAAGTCTGCGACTTCGCCCGCATCGTCCACTCGTCGCCTGGCTGGTTCCGACCCTGTCGCTCGCGGCGACGGTCCACTGGAAGTTCGCGGCCGCGACCGGGCTCGGCCTCTTGGCGCTCGGGAGCATCCGAATCGCCGATGTCCGGCAACGCCACGCCGCACGACGGTCGGCTGAGCGGTGAATCCGTAAGAAGGGAGAAAAACCAGGCGTGCGACTCGAACGCTCAAAGGGCGGACCTGCAATTCATCCTGGTCGGAAGTTGTACCCGGTCGGCAGTCGCCGGGGCGGCAGCGATCCGAAGAGCGGCGAAGTGTACCGCCGTGCGGATGTCGCCATCCACTTCGAGCGCGCAGAGCAACTTTATGCTCAGTGGCCGAGCCCGACCTGCATCATTTCCGACGGGCCGTATGGCGTCAGCGGGTTTCCAGGAGATGAACACAGGTGGACCTCACTGGCAAAGTGGTACGAACCGCACATCAAGGCATGGTCCCAGCAGGCGACGCCGCAAACCACCCTGTGGTTCTGGAACACGGAGGTAGGCTGGGCGATGGTTCACTCCGTGCTCATCAAACACGGCTGGGAGTACCGCTGTTGCAATATCTGGGACAAAGGCATGAGCCACGTGGCGGGCAACGCCAACACGCAGACGCTCCGCAAGTTTCCGGTCGTGACCGAGGTCTGCGCCGACTACGTCAAGGCGCCGCTCTTTCGCGTCGGCGACGAGACGATGACCATGCAAGAATGGCTGCGGAAAGAATGGCTGCGCTCTGGCCTGGCCCTGCGGCTTGCGAACGCGGCCTGCGAGGTTTTGAACGCAGCCACGCGGAAGTATCTGACAACCGACCATCTCTGGTACTACCCTCCCCCCGAGGCATTTGCGAAGCTCGCCGAATATGCGAACCGGCATGGCAAACCCCAGGGCCGGCCTTATTTCAGTCTCGACGGCAAAGGACCCATCCGTGGAGAGGAATGGGGCAAAATGCGCGCGAAGTTTCAGTGCCCTGTCGGCATCACCAATGTCTGGAACGAACCACAGGTCAACGGAGAGGAACGGGTTCAAGGCGAGCGCAACCGGATGCGCTACAAGTTCTCGAGTTTACACGGCAGCCAAAAACCGCTGCGATTCATCGAGCTCTTGATCCATTCCTGTAGCAACGAGGGCGATGTCGTCTGGGAGCCGTTCGGCGGCTTGTGTCCTGGCGCCGTCGCGTCGTACCATTCTGGGCGGAGATATGTCGCCGCGGAGATCGTGTCCGAGTTCTACCTGGCCGCGGCGGAACGGCTGGCATTCGCGTGACTCCGGCGGAGGCGTCATCGTGCAAACACACACGACAGCTCAGGTGTCGAAGGATCCCGACGCTCGACATAGGCCATAACGACGCGGAGCGTCGAAGACGGCGTTCCCACGCGGAGCGTGGGAACGAGATCAATTCGTTGGCTATCCCCAACTTATCGCTAATTCAACGGTGTTGCGCTTCAGTCCCGAGCGATACATCGAGGTAGACTACACTGTTTGACCCTTTCAGGGCGGGGGTTAATTCGTTATCCGATCCCCAGGGCGTTGCCCTGCGCCGGGTGTGTGGGTGCCCCTTCTGAGCGTGCAGAGAGCGCAACACCAAAATGGCGCGCTCGGGTCGACCTGGCTACAGCCAGCGGAACCCCGGCGCCCTCACTCTTTTCACCCGCGCAGATCCGTGAATTGAACCATCCGCTGGACGCCTCTGGCTGACGACCGTAACATCATGCTTAACATGATGATGCGCGGCCGTGTGGTTTACTTGCGAACCGGAGATTACCGATCGTGGAGCAAGTCACGCCAGGTCCTTTAGCTCGTTCCGACGCGGGACCGGAGATGGGAGCAATTCCCGGCGCAATTCGCCTCCCGGCGCACGTGACCGGTCGAGCCGCGGCGGAGTTGGGCTTCGTGCCGCGCTGGGCATGGGGCGTCCTGGCGCTCTTATTCGCGATGCACTTGCTGGATTCGGTCGATCGCTGGCTCCTGGCATCGGTATTGCGGCAGGTCAGCGAGGAGGTCGAGATCGCCGAGACTGACGCGGGCTGGTTGTCGACCGTTCTGCTTTTGGCTTTCGCCATCGCGTGCCCGGTGGTCGGGTATCTGGCCGATCGGATGCGCCGCGGCCGGCTGCTCGCGGTGGGCTTCGCGCTCTGGAGCCTGGCGACCGTCGGCACGGGACTGGCTTCCTCGTTCGAGCAGCTCGAGGCGGCCCGTTCATTGGTGGGAGTGGGGGGCGCGACGTCGATGGTTGTCGCCCTGACGTTGCTCATGGACCTTTTTCCCCGCTCGCTCCGGGGGCGCGTGCTCGCGGCCTACTTGCTCGCGATGCCGTTGGGAGCCGGCGCGGCCATGAGTCTGGGCTCGGCGCTGGCCAAGGCGACAAGCTGGCAGACGGCATTCTTGATGGTTGGCGGGCCGGGACTGGCCCTCGCGCTTCTGGCCCTGCTGGTGCCAGAGCCGGTGCGCGGGCAAAGCGAGGGGGTTGACATCTCGAGGCTGCGGCTTCATGAGCGAATCGGCCCGAGCCGCGAGGATTACATCGACCTGATGGTGAATTCCTCGTACACCTACTCGGTCTTCGGCATCACATTCTCGTCGTTTGCTCTCGCGGGATTGGTCTACTGGCTGCCGGCTTTCCTGACATCAGTCAAAGGCCTCACGCGAGAGCAGGCCGATTTCCCCCTGGGCATGACCTTTCTGGCGGCCGCGCTCCTGGGGACGGCCGCCGGTGGGTGGGTCGCCGATCAGTACGCGACGGCGAAACCCCGCCCCTCTTTTTCGTGCCGGGCCTGGGTATCTATTGCGATCTTGTTTGTCCTGGCGGCCATCTACGGACGCGGCATGGCCTCGATCTGTGGCGGCTTGCTCCTCGCGGAAGGCATGATGTTCTTCAACATGGCGCCCTGTTACACCATCATCGCCTGCGTCGTGATGCCCAACATGCGGGGAGTGGCGTGCGCCGCCGTCCTGGCGGCCGTGCACTTCTGGGCGACATCTGGTCGCCCAGCTTGATGGGCTGGATGATCGACACATTCGGCCAGGCCGATTCGATGGCGACAGGCTTCGGCCAGGCCCTTGCCGCGATCGGGGCCGTCCCAGTGGCCCTTCCCGGCCGTGACCCCGAAAACCTCACGGCGGGAGTGCTCATTGTGGTTCCAGCACTCTTGATCTCCGGCACCGTCCTGTTCGCCGGCTCGCGGCACCTCCCGCGCAGATGACGCTGATGCTCGCCAAGCTGAAGCGCCTTCGAGCCGGCATGCCTCGGCGCGACCGGGCGTCAGAAAGACGCCCCGGCCGGAAAGTTGAATACCCTGCCGTAGCGGGTCGAGCAATAAGCGTCGCCTTTCGCTCGGCGACAGGGCTCTCTTTGCGGCGCGAACGACGACTCTTCCGTCAACTTATT
>CAWGMT010000002.1:0-12237 GCA_963823675.1 uncultured Isosphaeraceae bacterium
GAGATTGCGTGAAAAGGAACGGCTTTTGCATTCCGGCGGTCAGCGCGGGATCCAGCCAATGAAGCGCCGTGGCCGATGGCGTCGTCTTGTAGACGATGCGGACCGCGCGGCACCTGGCGGCAGATCGATCGTCAGGCGCGACCCAGGATCGGATCGACCTTCCCCAGCTCGAATCGAGCCGCGCTATGGGGCGTTGCCGCCGCTGCGCCGCCAGCGCGTGCTTCGACCGATTCGATGGTCAACCCGCGCGTGCCGAGGCTGATCAGCAGCCGAAGGGTTCAGGTTTTGGCTCATCCGCAGCCCGACATGCGTGCGGCAATCCTCGCCCGTGCGCAAGCGGTGTCAAAGTGCTGCTGAACACTGACGGCGGCGATGCAAAGCTGTTCGTGAAATCTACGCTTGCACAGGACGTGGGCGCCCCGACTTCCAACCTCATCCGCCGTTCGACCATCAGTGTAGCTGCCACGGTTCACCATGGGCACCGGCTTCCCTCGGCTCCTTCAAGAGCCGGTCGATCGAGTTGACCGTGATCGGATGGTAAAACGGCCGGGCCTTCGCATAGATTGCCGCGGCGCGCCGCCGCCCTTCTGGCGTTGCGTTGAGCGCGGTATAGAGTGGTAGGAGGAATTTACGGCGTCCGATCGTGGTCAAGAACGATTCGAGCCGGGCGTCGGCGGGCATATAGCCGTTGCGGACCGACATCAAGAGCCACTCTTCGGCGATCTCAGAATTGCCCCGGTTCGTGAGTTGGAATAAGTGATCGAGCTGGGCCATCCGGACGACGGGAAGCTTCTCAGGAAAAGCTTGGAGGAAATGGAGCCACTCGTGTGTGGACCAAGCTTTGGCATCGATCTGCTGGGTCGAGATACGGCCTTCGAGCCAGTCGCGTGCCACCCTTTCGACGGCGGCAAACCGTTCGGACTTCGGTTCGGGGAAGCCGGCGGGCAGGCCCGGTTCGTAGAGCCAGGCCCGGGTATCGACGGAGGCGGCGGCGCCGGGGTCCTTGTCCAGGAGCTTCTCGCGCAGGTAGTCTTCGAAATCCGCGGTGGTGATACTCTGAAATGCGAAGTGATCGAAGTACGACCGCAAGAAGGCGTCGAACCGAGTGCGCCCGAAGGCACGCTCCAGCGTCGTCAGGAAAGCGCGCCTTTCTCATAAGGGACGCTGGTCCCAGCGTCGTCCGGGTTGCGACCGGCCAGGTCAACACGCAGGATCTGGTCCCGCGGCGCGAGATCCTTGAGTTCCGCGCGGAGCTCCTTCAGTCCCAGGACAGCCTCCATCGCCGCCCGTTCGGGACTGTAGAGGTCTTCGAGGATGCGCCGTTCCAAATAAGTGGTGACTCCCTCGTTGAGCCAGAAGTCATTCCAGGTGGCGTTAGTGACGAGATTGCCCGCCCAGGAGTGCGACAACTCGTGCCCAATAAGCGAAACGAGCGAGCGGTCACCCGCCAGGAGGGTCGGCGTTGTGAACGTCAGTGTCGGGTTTTCCATGCCGCCAAAGGGGAAGCTTGGCGGCAGGACCAGAAGATCGTACCGGCCCCAGCGATACGGCCCGAAGCGTTTCTCCACCGTATCGATCATCGCCTCCGTTTCCGAGAATTCGGCGCGCCGCCGCCTTGGTCACCGCAGGCTCGGCGTAGACGCCGGTGCGCGGACCCAGTGGCTGGAATGCGAGATCTCCCACCGCCAGGGCAATGAGATACGGGGGAATGGGAGAGTTCATCTCGAAACGGAACACATTTCCCTGGACCGCCCTATGCTCGGCGCCCATGACTGCTGTCAGGCCCCGTGGAACCTCCACCGCGGCTTCGAAGGTGAGCCGTACCCCGGGCGAATCTTGGATGGGAATCCAAGTCCGCGCATGAATCGCCTGCGATTGCGTGAAGAGGAACGGGTGATTTTTACCTGCCGTGTGCGGCGGGTCGAGCCACTGCAATGCGGTGGCGCTCGGAGTCGTGCGATAGGCAACCGTCACCTGGTTGGCCCGCTCCGGCAAGGTGATCGTAAGTGGTGCGCCGAGAAGCGGATGAGCTGCACCGAGCACGAAGGGAGTTACCTCCCGGCCGGCTCCCGCGGTACCTGCCCAGACCCCTTCGATCTTCAGCCCGTCCGTGTCGAGTATCAGCGGAGCCCCCTCGGGACAAGATGGTCGGCGCTCGACTTCGAGAATGGCGACCCCGCGCAGCTCTTTGCGGTTGAAATCGACTGTCAGATCGAGCCGCACCCGACGAACCCGCACTTGATCCGCGTTGCTGAACGAGTACGTATCCCGCCGCCCGAAGTCTTGCCCGACCGCGCCCTTGCCAATTATGAGAATGGCCAGTGACAAGGCGACACGCAAGGGCGCTGTCTCGATCGACATGGACTCGGACCTCAGAAACGTGATCGACAAAACGACTTAGCTTTAGATTCTCCAGCCCACGCTGGCGCGGATCGTCGCAAACCGGCCCGAATCCGTCAATCGGAAGGGCTTTGTACGACGATCGCCTCACCCGAATCGAAAGGCGACCGCCCGTATCAAGCATGGGATCGACAGCAACGATGCGAAACCGCGTGGACACCACCAATTCCCAAAATACCGCTCTTGACCCCGGGGCGCCAATGTCCCAGTGCGGCGGGACGTGGCGCGTCATGTCATCGCTCGTCAGTCGCAGGAGGTGAACCGCTGCGGGAGACCATCCATCTCGGCTATCAGGTTTGACGCAACGCCCAGAGTTGTCCCGAGTAGCCAGGGCGGGGGTCTTGATCTGCCCGTCTTCCTTGGGTAGACGTAGCGAGATCATCTGTGTGTGCAACAACTCAGACACGGCCCCTGCCGAAAGCTTCGTGGTCGGCTTGGGGGATATTGCCGGAATCGAATCGAGAGTGAGGCGAACATGGCCACCGAGAGCGAAGGCACACCGAACGGCGCCGACCCGGAAGCCCTGCGTCGGTCACAGGAATTGAAGGACGTAATGGACGGGCTGAACGCACAACTGGGGACGCTGAAGGATGCCCTCCAAGGGCACGAGCAAGAGCTTGCGGCAAAGAAAACGGCGTTCGAGCAGTGGAAGGCGCAGCAAGAGGATTCGCTCAATGCGGTCAAATCGCAGCAGGAGCAAACGATCGAGAAGAAGTTCAAAGACAGCTCCGAGCGATGGGAGAAGATGTCGGCCCAATCGTCGGCGGACGCAGTTCGGGCAGCCCAACTCGCCAAGGACACGACGGAGATAGCCCAAAATCAGGTTAAATGGATCGGGCCAGTGGCTACCGCCATCGGCCTGAGTGTGCCGATCTTCGGACTGATCTTCGCGCTTGTAAATCTCTGGCTGAAGGGGGAAGTTGATCAGCTCGGCATCAAGACAGCCGAGACCAGTTCGTTACAGGCTTCCATGAAGGAAACGCAGGAGGAATTCAAGAAAGTGGTCGAAAGGCAGAAGGTCGAAGCCGAGAAGCAGAGGGCCGAAGGCGAGAGGCAAAGAGAGTTCAGCCCGGTATTCCGCAAGGCGATCGTTTCCCATATGATCGCCGACTGCCGAGATTTCCTGGAGGAATACTCCATCTCACAGCCGAGCGAAAGCGAGTTCCGGCGAATTCGGTTGAACCAAGAGTCGATTGCTCTGTTCAGCTCAAAGTTCGGCGATTCGCAGAGTGCGGCTGCGCCGACCGACGAGCGCTCGGTCCTCGAATGGGTGGGTAGGGTCAACGAGGCCATCCTGAAATTGAGCTCCCGCAGAGCGACCCCACAACATATCGCGCAAGCTGAAGTACGCTGGAGGGAACTGGACGACGAACTGGAAAAGGTCCCGACCGACACGATCAAGGACCCGGATTATCATCGCTTCTTGCAAACGGAACTGAGGTCCTACGTCAAGAATACGCGGGCGATCCTCCAGATTGCTCTGGCCCATCAGCAAAATGAGCCGGCCAAGCAAATTGAGCACTACGATCAAGCGGAAAAATATGCGAACGACGCCCTGAGCGCTAACGAGAGTTTTTCCCGCGCTTATTCCAACCTCGCGATTGTCCGGGGATACAAACTTGAGATGAGAGCGGATGCGGCGGCACGGAACCCTTTGGCGGATTTGGCAAAGCTCATCGATGACAATGATGTTGCGGAGTTAATCATCGGGGATCAGCTCAGGCAGGCGTCACTCCTGGCGGGAACACCGCGGACCAAATCGATCGCGCTGAACAACACAGCCGACATGTACCTGTTTAAGGCGCGGTTGCTGGGCGATTATCTCGCACGTGCGGCCGAGAATCCCCAACTCGATCAGAAAAAACGCGCCGAAAAAATCAAGAAGGCGAAGGACGCGATCGACCACGCAAACGACTACATCGCCGATGCAAAGCGTTTGGTCAACGCGGCGCCGGTCGTCTATTTCACCGACGTCCAGGCGCGGTGCCTCGAATGGCGCTTGCGTCGAGTGGCTGAGCCCAGCGGTTGGAAGCCTGACGGGATTGAACAGTCCTTCTCAGAAATCGAGAAGCTCCTGGACCTGGCGACGCGGTTCGAATTCAGCATTTACGAGAGCTTTAAGAACCTCGACAGCTTCCTTCAGACGCCCCCCTTTGACGTCCTGAGAACTCTCGCCGAGAACTCGGACGACCTGAAGCATACATATAGGCTGCGTCTCAGCAGGGCGCTGCATCTGCCAGATCAATGAAACTCCGCACGCTCTACCGGCCGACGGGTGCCCAGGATTGCACCCAACGGTTGTGAAGCCTTTAATCGACAGACACAGCAAGAGGCGCATCATGAAAGCTCTTCGCGTCGCGCTACGGCTGGGGCTGCTGATCGGGTTAGCGATCGCGATGCCGGTCTTTCCCACGACCGTACAGACGACGGCCGCGAAGGCAGCTCAACCACCTGCTCCGGGATTGCGCAAGCTCACCGGCGAGGAGGAGAAACGAGCCAAGCAACTGGATGAGCAGATCGATAAGGCCCAGAAGGCCGATCGCTGGGAAGAGGCGATTGCGCGGGCTGTGGAGCTGGTCGCCTTGCGGACCCGGCGCAGGGGCCGAAGCACTTCGAAACGGTGAACGCGGAGTGGCGGCTCAAGGCCTTGCGCCGTGTGGCACCCATGCCGCACGACGATCGTGTCGCTTACGAATCGGCCGCCGCCATGCATGAGCAAGCCGAAACCCTCTTCGGTCAGGGCAAGTACGCCCAGGCCCAGCCGCTCTACGAAAAGGCGCTCGCAATTCGGCGCCGCTTGCTCGGCGATGACCATCGAGACACCGCGCAGTGCTACCATGACCTTGCAAGCGACCTTCACGCCCAGGAGAAATTCGCGCTGGGCGAGCCGCTCTCCCGGAAGGCGCTCGATATCCGCCGCCGGCTGCTCACCGATGACCACCCGGACACCGCTCAGAGTTACGGCAACGTCGCGTACAACCTCGAAGGCCGGGGGAAGTACGCCCTTGCCCAGCCGCTCTTCGAAAAGGCACTCGAGATCCGGCGCAGGCTGTTCACCGACGACCACCCTGCCACGGCCCGAAGCTACGACAATCTTGCAAATAACCTCTGCGCCAGGGAAATTATGTCTTGGCCCAGCCGCTGTGCGAGAAGGCGCTCGAGATTCGCCGCCGGTTGCTCACCGACAACCACCCGGACACGTCCCAGAGCTACACTTCCGTGGCATACAACCTTGGCCGGCAGGGCCGATACGCGGAGGCCGAGCCGCTCTTCGAGAAGGCGCTTGAGATCGACCGCCGCATCCACGGCGATGAGCACGCCGACACCGCGATCAGCTACAACAACCTGGCTTGGAATCTCAATGGCCAGGGTAAGTTCACCTTGGCCCAGCCGCTCTACGAGAAGGCGCTTGCACTTAACCGCCGCTTGCTTGGCGACGACCACGCCGACACTGCCTTTGCTACAACAACCTGGCGCTCAATCTCGACGCCCAGGGGAAATCCGCCGCGGCCCAGCCCCTGTTCGAGAAGGCATTCGGATCAACCGCCGCCAACTCGGCGACGACCACCCTTACACGGCCGCCACCTACAACAACCTGGCGACGAACCTTAACGCCCAGGAGAAGTACGCGCAGGCCCAGCCGCTTTACGAGAAGGCGCTCGAGATCAATCGCCGCCGGTTCACCGACGACCACGCCGACACCGCGACCTTCTACAACAACCTGGGGTTCAACCTCAAGTCGCAGGGCAAGTACAAACTGGCTCAGCCGCTCTTCGAGAAGGCGCTCGAGATCCGCCGCCGCCTGCTCAGCGACGACCACCCCGACACGGCCAGCAGTTACAACAATCTGGCGGTCAACCTGGACGCTCAGGGGAAATACGTCGAGGCCAAAGATCAATGGCTGCGCGCAGTGAAGAGCCTGGATGCCGCTCGGCTGCGGATCGCCTTCGCGGGCCTTGATCGCGCCGGGACCGTTGAATCCGAGCACGCCGACCTGGCCGCCGTGCTGGCCCGGCTTGGTCAGCCAGCCCAAGCATGGCAGGCTCTTGAGGAAGATCTGGGCCGAGGTTTGCTCGACGAGCTGGCCGCCCGAGCGGACCGGCGGCTCACGCCCGGCGAGCGAGCCCGACTCCGTGAGTTGACCGCCGAGCTCGAAAGGCTCGACGGGCTGGTAGATACCACGCCGCAGGACCTCGACCAGGCCGGGCGGGCGAAGCGGTTCGAGGCATTGAAGCGAGAGCGCGAGCTCGCCAGCATCGCCCTGGGTGAGTTTCAATCCAAGCTCGTCCATGTGCACGGCGCGCTGGCGGGACAGGTTGCGAAGCTCGATGGAATTCAGGCTGCGCTGCCCGCCGATGCCGCCCTCGTCACCTGGGTGGATATTCGACCTCGAGGACCGAACGCTGCGGATCCCGACGGCGAACATTGGGGCGTGGTGATCCGCGCCGGGGCATTCCGTACTGGGTCCCGCTCGCGGGAACCGGTGCGGATGGGCTTTGGACGAGCGCCGATACGAAGCTTGCGAGCCGAGTCCGGACCGAGCTGCGAAGCCGGTCCGGTGACGGCCCGGCTGACCTGCGGTCCTCAGTCGAGCAATTACGCGCCCAGCGCATCGAGCCACTGGCCAAGGCCCTCGGCGCCACCTCCCTTGGCCTGCTGCCGGCCCGGAGGCTCATCGTGCTTCCGTCCAAGGCCATGGCGGGCGTCCCGATCGAGGCGGTGCTTGCCCCCCGCGACACCCGGACCGTAACCTACGCACCGTCGGCCACCGTGTTCAAGTACCTGAGCGAGCAGCCGCGGCCCGATCGCCATGCCGGCCTGCTGGCGCTGGGCGATCCGGTCTCCGTGCCCGCGTTGCCGGGCACCCGATACGAGGTCGAGTCACTCGCGCAACTCTTCCAATCCGACGATCGGCCGACCTGTGCCTTGCTCGGCGCCGACGCGAGCGAGCCCGAGCTCGACCGCCTGGCCGCCTCGGGCAAGCTCGCTCGATTCGGCTTCATCCACCTGGCGACGCACGGCGTAATCGACGAGGCGAATCCGTTGCGTTCGGCGGTGATCCTGACCCAGACCGGCTTGCCGGACCCGCTCGATCAGGTGATGAATCACCGGCCGGTCTTCGATGGAAGACTGACGGTCCGCGAGATCCAGCGACGCTGGGAATTGAAGGCCGAGCTGGTGACGCTCTCGGCCTGCGAGACAGCCCTGGGCCGCGATGACGGAGGCGAGGGCTTCGTCGGGTTCAGCCAGGCACTATTGATGTCGGGCGCACGGAGCGTCTGCCTGTCGCTCTGGAGGGTGGACGACAGGGCCACATCGCTCTTGATGACCCGGTTTTACCAGGACTTGCTGGGCAAGCGAGCCGGGCTGACCAAGCCGCTTCACAAGGCCGAGGCGCTCTCCGAGGCCAAGCAATGGCTCCGGAGCTTGACAGTCGACCAGATCAACGGCAAGCTCGCCGATCGGGAGCGTGGCGTCGTGCGGCCGCTGGCGAAGCTCAATGGCACCAATCCCGATCTATCGTCTTCACTCAGATCAAGCGGTTCACGGCCGTATGACCACCCTTACTTCTGGGCCGCGTTTGTCCTGGTGGGTGATCCGGATTGACCTAGTCGTCACGCTCCGCGTGACGCCAGTCGATCTTCATTCGGTGGAGGCATCTCGTGTTCAGCAAACTCATGGCGCTGTTGTTTGGCTCACTCGCGCTTAGCATACCGTTCCCGGATTCTGGTCAAGCGACCGCTCCAAAACCATCGGCCGGTCAGCCAACCGCACCGGGATTGCGCGAGTTGACCGGCGACGACGAGAAACGAGCCAAGCAACTGGACGAGCAGATCGACAAGGCGCTGGACGCCGATCGCTGGGACGAGGCAGTCGCTCGGGCGGAAGAGCTGTTTACCTTGCGAACGCACGCCCAGGGGCCGAAGCACTTCGAGACCGTTGATGCGGAGTGGCGGCAGAAGACGTTGCGCCGCGTGGCCCGGTTGCCGCGCGACGACCGTGTCGCTTACAAATCGGCGATATCCATCCACAAGCAGGGCATGAGCGACAACGGCCAGGGGAAGTACGCCCACGCCCAGCCCCTCTTCGAGCAGGCGCTGGAGATATTCCGCCGCCTGCTTTCCGACGACAACCCCGAAACGGCCGCCTGCTACAACGATCTCGCGGTCAACCTCAATGGGCAGGGCAAGTACGCGCTGGCCCAGCCGCTCTTCGAGAAGGCGCTCGAAATCCGCCGCCGTGTGCTCACCGACGACCACCCCGAGACTGCCGCCACCTACGACGACGTGGCGACGAACTTGAGCGCACAAGGGAGATACTCGCAGGCCCAGCCGTTGCACGAGAAGGCGCTGGAGATCATGCGGCGCCTGCTTTCCGACGACCACCCCAATACGGCCCGCTGCTACAACAACGTGGCGAACAACCTTCACGCTCAGGGGAAATATGCCCAACGCAGCCCCTGTTTGAGAAGGCGCTGGCTATCAAGCGCCGGCTGCTTACGGACGACAATTCGGATACCGCGCTCAGCTACAACGACCTGGCGGCCGACCTTCGGGATCAGGGTAAGTATGCCCAGGCGGAGCCCCTGTTCGAGAAAGCGCTGGCGATCAAGCGCCGCCTGCTCACTGACGAACACCCCGACACCGCCGTCAGCTACAACAACCTGGCGCTGAACCTGAATTACCAGGGGAAGTATGCCCAGGCCCAGGAGCTGTACCAGAAGGCGCTCGAGATCCGCCGCCGCCTGCTCACGGACAACCACCCGGGCACGGCCGCCAGCTACAATAACATGGCAACCAACCTGAACGCCCAGCGGAAATATGCCGAGGCCCAGCCACTCTTCGAGAAGGCGCTCGAGATCGCGCGTCGCCTGCTCACCGACGACGACCCCCGCACTGCCCTCTGCTACAACAACCTGGCAAGGAACTTCGCATTACAAGGCAATTACGCCCAGGCTCAGCCGCGGTTCGAGAAGGTACTGGAGATCCGTCGCCGCCTGCTCAGCGACGACCATCCCCAAACGGCCGACAGCTACAACAGCTTGGCGAATAACTTGAGCGCTCAGGGAAAGTATGCCGAGGCTCGGCCGCTGTACGAGAAGGCGCTCGAGATCCGCCACCGCCTGCTCACCGATGACCACCCCGCCACTGGCCGCAGCTACAGCAACCTGGCGTACAATCTCCATGCTCAGGGCAGTTACCGCGAGGCTAGCGACCGACTCCGGACCGCGGTGAAGAGCCTGGATTCGGCCCGCCTCCAAGCCGCCTTCAAGGGACTGGATCGCATTGGCGGCGACGAGAAGCCAGTGCGCCCCGTTCTGGCCGCAGTGCTGGCCAGGCTCGGTCAGCCGGCCGAGGCCTGGCAGACTTTTGAGGAAGACCTCGGCCGTGGTCTGCTGGACGAGCTGGCCGCCCGCCAGGACCGGCGGCTTGCACCCAACGAGCGAGCCCGCCTTCGAGAACTGACCAACGAGCTCGAGAGGCTCGACCGGCTGGTCAACGCCAAACCAAAGGGCCTCGGTCAGGCCGAGCGAGCGAAGCGATTCGAGGATTTGAAGCGCCAGCGCGCTGGCCAGCATCGCGCTCGGTGAGTTTCAGACGAAGCTCGTAGACAGGTACGGTGCGCTGGCGGGCCAGGTTGCGAAGCTGAACGAAATCCAGGCCGCTCTGCCCGCCGACGCCGCCCTGATCGCCTGGGTCGATATCCCACCTGCCGGACCGAACGCGGCCGACGCTGACGGCGAGCACTGGGGCGTGGTCGTCCGCGCTCGCGGCATCCCCTCCTGGGTCCGGATGACAGGGTCCGGCTCGCGGGGCGGCTGGACCCAGACCGACGACGAACTGGCGAGCCAGGTGCGAACAGAGCTGCGGAGCCGGCCCGGTGAAGGCGGGGCAGACCTGCGGTCCTCAGTTGAGCGCTTACGCGCCGCACGTCGAGCCACTGTCCAAGCCGCTGGGCGCCACCGCCGACGGCCTGCCACCAGCACGCAGGCTGATCGTCCTTCCCTCCCGGGCGATGGCCGGCATCCCCGTCGAGGCGCTCTTGGGCCCGAGCGACTCCCGGACGGTGAGCTATGCTCCTTCGGCCACGGTGTTCAGATACCTGCGCGAACAGCCTCGCCCCGACCGCCACGCCGGCCTGCTCGCCCTGGGCGCCCCGATCTACGAACCTCGACACAAGTCGAACGAACCGAAGCGGCCGACCGACCATGAACTGCTACCTAATCTGACGGCGCGTTCAGGCGACGAGAAATTCGCACCCTTGCCGGGAACGCGCTACGAGGTCGAGGCGCTGGCCCAGGTATTCAAATCCGACGATCGGCCGACGAAGACCCTGCTCGGTGCCGGCGCGAGTGAGCCCGAGCTCGACCGCCTCGCCGCCTCGGGCGAGCTGGTCCGCTTCGGCTTCATCCATCTCGCGACGCACGGGCTGATCGACGAGGCGATCCCCCAGCGCTCGGCGGTGATCCTGACCCAGACCGGCCTGCCCGACCCCCTGGAGCAGGTCATGTTCCATAAGCCGGTCTTCGACGGCAGACTCAACGTCCGCGAGATCCAGCGAAGCTGGGACTTGAAGGCCGAGCTGGTGACGCTATCGGCCTGCGAGACGGCCCTGGGCCGCGACGCGGGCGGCGAGGGCTTTGTGGGGTTCACGCAGGCACTCTTGATGTCGGGAGCGCGAAGCGTGTGCTTGTCGTTGTGGCGGGTAAACGACCGGGCGACTTCGCTTTTGATGACCCGATTTTACCAGAATCTTCTGGGCAAGCGCGCGGGGCTGTCGCAGGGAATGCCCAAGGCCGAGGCGCTCTACGAGGCCAAGCGATGGCTGCGAGGCTTGACGTCGGACCAGGTCGCAGGTGAGCTGGCCGCTGGTCATCGTGGCGAAGCACGGCCGCTGGCGAACGTCAACGGCACCAAGCCAGACGCATCTGCTAAACCCAAACTACGCGGAACACGGCCATACGACCACCCTTACTTCTGGGCGGCGTTTGTGCTGGTGGGCGATCCCGGTTCCACCGAATGAGTCCGCTACGAGCGGCTGAATCTGCTGAAGCCGGAGTTGCGCCAGGCCGCGTCGCGCAAAATCCCGAAATTCAGTGCTGAGGGAGGACCGACCGGTTACACTTGACGCTTTTTCATTTCGATAATCCAATCGTAGATTGCCTCGGCCGACGGCAAGACAATCGAGACGATCGTGGCAAGGATTCCGTAAAGTACGCCGGCCCCGGGTTCCTTGAGTGGTGCGAATGGATTGCCTGGAACGCACCGCCCCCAGAAGGCAAATGCGATGATCGACGACGATAGTTTGAACCACGGGAACTCCCACCGCGTTGGGAACCGTGACCCGCTCCTGGCGAGTTTCGCAAAGTACGCGAGCAGAAAAAGTCCGGGTGAGAAGCCCCAGACGAAAAGCCAATAAACAAAGGATGGATCAACTCTTGGGAACGCTTGGACGATTACAGGCAGAGATGACGATACCGCCAAGTAGAGAGCCATTGCTTCGGCAGGAATGTACATCGACAGCGCGGAGATTGCGCTGTCGATGGCCGCTGCGTTGTTAGCCTTCGGAGCCGGAGCCACCTCTTGACTGCGGGCGGCCTGGAGTTGTGTGACTGCCTGGATGGCTAGACCATTTGCACTCATGATTTGGCCTTTGAGGTATATGAGCGTGAGGCGACTGCACGTGGCCTGACATCATAATGAGCGTTAGCTCGACCGTCGGCAACCGTGTGTTGGGAGAAAGTACTTCGCATGACCCACCCCTTCTGCGACCTTCTGGACCGCGGCTCCCGGCAATCGCGCATTGTCGTGGGCATCATGTCCGGTACGAGCACCG
>CAWGMT010000003.1:0-40860 GCA_963823675.1 uncultured Isosphaeraceae bacterium
GGGGGGTTTTCAGACACCCATCATTCCCCCATCATCCCCGTGAGAACATGAAAGCCAATCCAGCGCCGCGCGGACGGTTTTTTCCGTGGGGCTTTCAGACACCCATCATCCCCGGGTTTTCAGACACCCATCATCCCCGTGAGAACATGAAAGCCAATCCAGCGCCGCGCGGACGGTTTTTTCCGTGGGGCACTTGACACGCCAGGACGATTTGGTACTTTTGTCCATTACTGGGGTTGTGGACATGATCTGAGCCGTGAATGCCCGCCGCTGTTTCAGGAGTCTCGCGGATGCCTACATACGCTCGGGGCCAGATCGTCGTGGAAGACGAGGTCGGCGTTTATCACTGCATCGCCCGATGCGTCCGGCGGGCCTTCCTCTGTGGCGTGGACCCGTATACCAGGCAGGACTATAGTCACCGCAAGGAGTGGATTCTCGATCGACTGCGTGAGTTAGCGGGGCTCTTCGCCATCGAGGTTTGTGGTTATTGCGTGATGAGCAACCATCTCCATCTCGTGCTCCGCATTCGGCCGGACATCGCCGAGCAATGGTCGGCCGAAGAGATCGCGCTGCGATGGTATCGGGTTTTCCCGCCCCGCGACGATGCCACAGGTGAGCCCGTCGAACCCGACGAGCACGACCTGGCGATGCTCACGGCGAACTCCGATCGGCTGGCGGAAGTGCGCAAACGTCTCGCCAACTTGTCGTGGTTCATGAGGTGCTTGTGCGAGAAAATCGCCCGAGCCGCCAATCACGACGACGGTTGCAGCGGAAGATTCTGGGCCGGCCGCTTCAAGTCGGTGGCATTGCTCGATGAGGCGGCGCTCTTGGCGTGCAGCGTTTACGTCAACCTCAACCCGATCCGGGCCGCGATCGCGACGACGCCGGAGGAATCGGCATACACCTCGGGCCGCGACCGGATCCGAAGCATGCTCGAGACCTCAACCAGATTGACTTCAGTGGATCAACCCAGCTTGCTCGAAGCCAGCGAGCGCCCCGACGTCTGGCTCTGTGAACTGACATTGCAAGAAACGGCGACCGAAGCCGCGTCCACGACAGCCGTCGGTGCCGGCTCACCACCGCAAGAATCGCCGTCGCAAGCCGGGCCAATCGCGACCGCCGTCGCGGACGCGGTCGGTGGCTGCCAGGCTTCCGCCGATTCCGGTCCAACCTCTGGCGTCGCCGCCCCGATCGCTGCCCCGCGGCGTCTGCACGTGAGGGCGTCCGACAAAGGGTTCCTGCCGATCCAGGTCGAGCACTATGCCATGCTGTTGGATTGGACGGGGCGGGAACTCCGCGCGGACAAGCGCGGGACGATTCCGGATCACCTGGCCCCAATCATGGAGCGGCTGGGGCTCACTCGATCGAACTGGGTGGAAACTGTGCGCGGCTTCGGTCGAATGTTCAAGCAGGCGGCGGGCCGATCGAGCTCGCTCGTCGATGCCGCGGCACGCCGTTCGCGGCGCTGGTTTCAGGGCAAGGCGGCGGCTCGAGCCGCCTTTGTGTAGGCCACGGACCCGACGCCGAACCGTCAACAGACATCTCCATTAGGCTTCCACTCCAAGAGAGTGAGTCGGCTCGCGCGCTCAACTCCCTGCCCGGCGCGGTGTCGACAGTACGAACCGTTCGACTTATCACGTCCAGCCATCATGCACGGCGGTCGTTTCGATAGGCTCGGTCTCAGACCGCCTCAAGGCTCCCAGGCCGCATGCCCTGGCCGATTGCTCCGGCCGACGAGTTTATGGGTGTCTGCATTTCTTCTGCATTTCTTCTCGTCTGGCACGTGGACGCCCACGCGCACGACCCCACGGAGTGGAAGAACAACCTGTATCTCTTCTCCCAGCGCATCTTCCGCTGACCGGCCATCGGAAGAGAGACGGGAACGGGCGAGGGAGCCTTTCCGACTCCGACGAGCGCGAGCGGTGCGTCTGCCTAATCATCCTCGACGATCTGGGGAAGCATGGGGACGAAGGGCTCGAGGTTAGCCCCGGCTCTTGCGCGCGTCGGTCCGACTACACCGAAGCGCTTTCAGGCGCGCTTCAGCCCGTCGAACAAAAGCAGACCTGGACACGCGGCTGAATTAACTGCGCCGTCTCGCCGGCTCCCACGTCGAGCCGCCGTTGGCCTTCCTGAATCGGCTCAAGTTCGATCTCGCTCACTGTGTGATTACCCCTCGACCACTCTGCACGGCTTCGACATTATGAAAGTCAGGGGGGCCAAACCGACCAACGCGAGCCCACAACATGGGACTACTCGACCGTCTCCTCGGCAAACCCAGCGTTGCGAGTTTCGCAGCGCAAATGATTCAGGCTTTCCGCGAAGCAGGCGACAAGACCGACCTGCGATTCGACGCCTCGGAAAACCGCATCGTTCGGAATGACCCCGACTCCCCGTGGGTCGCTAACCTTGAGAACATGTACCAGACATAGCTGAGCGCGCCCGCTCAAAGAGAGCCGAGTGCACGCGAACGCTTGCCCGCCGGCACTAGTCCAGCAGATCCCTGGGGACGTACAGTACGCCACCCTTGACGATGTAATCAACGAGACGGAGGTTGTGGATGTCATCGAGCGGGTTCGCGTCAAGAATGACCAGATCAGCGACCTTGCCCAGCTCGATCGAACCAAATTCTGCTTCGCGCCCCAGCATCGTCGCCGCGTTCAGCGTTGCGGTCCGGATCGCCTCAAGCGGACGCAATCCCCCTTCAACCATCAAGACCGGTTCCATCTGGCTCGACACGCCCAGCAAGACTCCGGGGACGCCTGTATCCGTCCCAGACACCACGAGTATGCCTGACTTGTAGACCCGGAGCAAATTAGCATACAGCGCCGGGATTTGCCGCTTGGTGTAACGGGTGTTGTCCCAGTATTTCTCCCACGAGTTGAGCGCGGCCGGAGCCGTCAATCCATCATAGGTCGACCGGGGGAAGATCCTCCGCTGATCGAATTCAACCTCGCGTAGAACCCATGCTTTCCGGTCAGCGCAGTCCTCGAAAAGCCCGTGAGTGCCGATCTAGAGAGCGTGATTCCGCTTCATCAAGGCCAGGAACTCTTCATCGACGGGCTCGGAGATTATGCCGTGAACCAGCCCGTCGGCGCCGGCTTGAAGAACCTCCTTGGCGAACTTCAGGATCGGGGCGTGCACATAGGCTTTGAGTCCTTGCCGGTGCGCCTCGTCGATCAGCGCCGCCATTACGTCAGGCTTGAGCACCGGCCAGGGCTTTGTTCTGAGCCAGCTCATGTCGTCATAAACAAGCTTCACGGCATCAACGGCCGCTGCCTTCTGTTTGCGAACCGCGGCACGTGCGTCGTCAGCACTCGCGGGTGAAAGCCCCCCGATCAGGTCACCGCCCCATCCCCCCTTTGCCCCGAAGATCTGCCCCGCGGCATGAAAACGGGGATACGGCGCATCGTCCCGCCGGGTCAAATTCTTGAGGTCGAGGAACTCCTTCGGTTCGGGCCCCGCCGGGTCGAAGATCAGGGTAATCCCTGCAGCCAGAAGCCGCCTCATGTTCTTCTTGACATCTTGCTTCGATTCCGTGCCATCTCCCAGGTGCTGGTGCATATCCGCGAGCCCTGGGACCGCGAACTTCCCCGCCGCGTCGATCACCTTAGCCCCAACTGGCACGTGCACCATGCCTGTCGGCCCGACTGCCGTGATCCGGCCGCCGACGATCACGACCGCGTGATCCTCGAGTGCGGCTCCAGTCCTTACGTCGATCACGGTCACGTGCGTGAAGGCGATCGGCACCTCCGGCGGGCGCTTGCTCTCTTGGCCGAGGACGGACTGAGAGACCAGGATTAGTCCCCAAACGACGAGAGCCGGAATTCTCACGGGCTTCTCCACATTGCTGGTTTGTGCGATCGTCGTCGCCACTGCCTTCCTTCGGCCAGCTCTTATGCTTCACGAGACGGCGCCGAAAAGCAACGGGTTGCAGACTCTCGGCTCGGTGTCCGGATTGAGGTCATTCAGGACGACACCTGTGCATCGGTTGGCGTTTCATAAGGAAGCCTTTGGCGTGTCCGGAGCGAGACGATCACGGGAAGTCCCAGACATCGATTCGGCATTATCCGCAAATGCGGAGCGCCATGAAAGTGTATGCGGTTTCTGCTACCCATATCTTACCTTGACATCGTTACGCACCGCCGACTTGGCGCACGTCAGGTCAACGGCGTCGATTCGCTACTGTCCGTCACGCAGAAGGTTGCCTTCATGAAGGGCGAGGGCATCGCTGCCGTCTTCGCCGACTGGTCACGTGTGGTGGAGACCTTCGGCGAGTTGATGGAGCTGACGGAGGATTACCCACGACGATATCGTGTGCGAGAGTTTCCCGACGAAATGACAATCGACGCGATCGGCTCAAATGACCTGAGTTAGCGGGGCAACGCGCGGTGGTCACTATTGCCACGGTATCGGGTCCATGACAACCTGCCCGTCCTTGTGATGGATCACTTTGCCTCATGCACGGGCCGTGACTTTCGTGCCAGGGAACGGGTCGAGGGAATGCTCGTCCACGTCGAAGCGACCCGGAGCGTGCTCTCGGGCAAACGCCTCGAGCGCATCGACTGAGTCAACAACATCGCCGACTGCTGGGCTCTTGGTGATGCGGTAGATGTGGGGCATGGTTTCACCTTGCAGGCAGACCAGACATCAATTCCAGATCTTCAATCCGGATCACCCACCAGCACAAACGCAGCCCAGAAGTAGGGATGGTCATACGGCTGGATTCCAGTCGATTTGGGTGACGTCGGCGCCTTGATAGCAGGGGCGCCGCTGTCCTTCGCCAGGGGCCGTACCTCACCACGCTGTAGTGCAGCCAGCTGACCCTCTACCTGGTCCACCGTCAAGCTGCGCAGCCACCGCTTCGCCTCCTGCAACGCCTCGGCCTTTGGCATTGGCTTCGATAATCCCGCGCGCCTGCCCAGTATGTTCTGATAGAACCGGGTCATCAAGAGCGAGGTTGCCTTATCGTCCACTTTCCAGAGCGACAGGCAGACGCTCCGTGCTCCGGACATCAAGAGCGCCTGGGTGAACCCCACGAAACCCTCGCCGCCACTTTCCCGGCCCAGAGCCGTCTCGCAGGCCGACAGCGTTACCAATTCTGCCTTGAGGTCCCAAGCACGCTGAATCTCGCGGACCAAGAGACGGCCATCGAACACCGGCTTATGATTCATGACCTGCTCCAAAGGGTCTGGCAGGCCGGTCTGGGTGAGGATCACCGCCGAGTGGGTCGGAATGCCTTCATCGATCACACCGTGCGTTGCAAGGTGAATGAACGCGAATTGCCGTAGTTCATTGGCGGTGGCCAGGCGGTCGAGTTCGGGCTCGCTGGCGTCGGTCCCAAGCAACGCACGGGTAGGCCGCGTGTCGGATTTGAAGAGCTGCGCGATCGCATTCACCTCACGGCGCGTGCCGGGCAATGGGGCGAATCCCTCGGAGCCTGACCGCGCCGCCTCCAGCACCTGTTGAAACTTGCGCTCTTCGGTGATCGCCAGCGGCGCCGGCCGAGGGTCGATCATGACGCCAAGCTTGCCGGGCGTCAACTCTTGCCGGAACGATCGGCCGTCTCTCCAGACCTCAACGAGCACGGGATTGTCGCCCCCGGCAACGACTTTGAGGTCGTCCTGCGTGTTCAGCGCCTGGCCGTTGTAGCCGAGCAAGACATCGCCGTCTTTCAGTTCGTGATTTGCGGCGTTTCCGCCACGGATGACCACGTTGACCAGCAGCCCGTTGTCGGGCAGCGGCTTGGGCTCGCTTGACTTGTCGGGACGCTCGTAGACCGGGTCGCCCAGGGCCAGCAGCCCGGAATGGCGGTCCAGCCGGGCCTGCTCGCGCAGGTACTTGAACACGGTAGCCGATGGGGTGTAGCTCACTGTGCGGGTGTCGCCGGAAGCGAGCAAGGCTTCGACCGGAACGCCCGCCATGGCCCGGGAGGGTAGGACGATTACCCTGCGGGCAGGCGGCAAGCCCTCGGCCGCTGCGCCCAGGGCCTTGGACAACGGCTCGAGCCGCTGGGTGCGTAGCCTCTCGACCAGTTGCCGAAGGTCCGCTATGCCGGCGCCCGGCCCGCGCCGTAACTCGGTCAGCACCTGGCTCGCCAGCCTGGTATCGTCCTTGGTCCACAGCCCCTTCAGACCGGTCCCCGCGATCGGGACCCAGGCCGGGACGCCCCGCGAGCGCACGACCACGCCCCAGTGCTCCCCGTCCGGGTCGGCCGCGTTCGGGCCCGCGGGTGGGATATCGACCCAGGCGACCAGGGCGGCATCGGCGGGCAGCGCGGCCTGGATTTCGTCGAAGTTGGCGACCTGGCCCGCCAGAGCATCGTGATCCCGGTCAAGCTTGGTCTGGAACTCGCCCAGGGCGATGCTGGCCAGTGTACGCTGGCGTTTCAGTTCTTCGAATCTGCGCCGCCCGTCCGGCCTCGTCGAGGCCCATGGGTGTGGCGTTGACCAGCTGTTCGAGCCGCTCCAGTGCGGCGGTCAATTCACCGAGTCTGTCTCGCTCGGCGGGAGTGAGCCGCCGGCCTCGGCGGGCGGCCAGCTCGTCGAGCAGGCCGCGGCCCAGGTCCTCCTCCAGCGACCGCCACGCCTGGCCCGGCTGACCGAGTTGGACCAGCACGGCGGCCAGCGCGGGACGCACAGACTCCTTAGTTCCGCCGGCGCGTTCGAGGCCCGTGAACGCGACCCGGAGCCGGGCCGCATCCAGGCTCTTGACCGCGCTCAGCCATTGGTCCCGCGCCTCGGTGTACTTCCCCTGGGCGCCGAGGTTGGCCGCCAGGTCATGGTAGCTGCCGGCGGTGCGGGGGTGATCGTCGGTTAGGATTCGGCGGCGAATCTCCAGCGCCTTCTCGTACAGAGGCTGGGCCGCCGCGTACTTCCCCTGCGCGTTGAGGTTGGCCGCCAGGTACTTGTAGCTGGTGGCGGTGTCGGGGTGGTCGTCGGTGAGCAGGCGGCGCAAGATCTCCAGCGCCTTCTCGTGGAGCGGTTGGGCCGCGGCGTACTTCCCCTGCGCGTCGAGGTTGGCCGCCAGGTTGCCGAAGGTGGTGGCAGTGTCGCGGTGGTCGTCGGTGAGCAGGCGGCGGTCGATCTCCAGCGCCTTCTCGTACCGCGGCTGGGCGGCGGCGTAGTTCCCCTGGGCGGCGAGGTTGTACGCCACGTTGTTGTAGCAGGTGGCGGTGTCGGGGTTGTCGTCGGTGAGCAGGCGGCGCTGGATCTCCAGCGCCTTATCGAACAACGGCTGGGCCTGGGCATACTTCCCCTGGGCATTGAGGTTGTACGCCAGGGCACCGTAGCTGGTGGCAGTGTGGGGATGGTCGTCGGTGAGCAGGCGGCGGGCGATCTCAAGCGCCTTCTCGAACAGCGGCTGGGCGGCGGCGTAGTTCCCCTGAGCGGCGAGGTTGTACCCCAGGTCGTGGTAGCTGGACGAGGTGCTGGGGTGGTCGTCGGTGAGCAGGCGACGGCGGATCGAAGTCGCCTTCTCGTGGAGCGGCTGGGCAGCGGCGTACTTCCCCTGATTGTCGAGGTTGGACGACAGGGTGGCGTAGATTGTGGCGGTATCGGGATGGTCGTCGGTGAGGAGGCGGCGGGCGATCTCGAGCGCCTTCTCGAACAGCGGCTGGGCGGCGGCGTACTTCCCCTGCGCGTCGAGGTTGCCCGCCAGGTTGTGGAAGCTGGCGGCGGTGTCGGTGTGGTCGTCGGTGAGGAGGCGGCGGTAGATCTCCAGCGCCTTCTCGTAGTGCGGCTGGGCCGCCGCATACTTCCCCCGGGCTTGGAGGTTGTAAGCCACGTCGTGGTAGCTCAAGGCGGTTTGGGGGTGGTCGTCGGTGAGGATTCGGCGGCGGATCTCAAGTGCCTTCTCGACCAGCGGCTGGGCCGCCGCATACTTCCTCTGCGCGTTGAGGGCGGTTGCTTGTTCCTGCATGGTCCTGGCTGATAGGTAGGCGATTCTCTCCTCCTTCCGCAGCGCGGCCACCCGCTGTACCGCCTTGAGAGCCCAGTAGGCGCTCACTGTCTCGAAGTGCTTCGGCCCCTGGACCCTCGTCCGCAGAGCGAGAAGTTCCTCTGCGCGCGCAATCGCCTCGTCCCAGCGATCGGCCTTCATGGCCTTCTCGATCTGCTCATCCAGTTGCTTGGCTCGTTTCTCATCCTCGCCGGTCAGCTTGATCAGTCCCGGCGTGGGGGGTTGATCTCCCTTCGGTGGCGTGGTCTGTGCCGCCGTGGGCGTCGGCTCCATCACGATCGCCAACCCGATAAGCAGCCCGAGCCGGAACAGGACGCGAAGAGCGTTCATGATGCAGCCTCTTCCTGTGTCAGGCAAACAAGCTCAGCGGACTCGCAAGCCGAGCAGCGCCAATGATCATACCCGAATCGCCACGCCGGCAAGAGTGCCGAGGCTGGCCCGGATTTCAAAGGCCGCCTCTGCCGGCGGACCTCGTGCACACGCAGGCGCGAAAGGCTCAGTCCAGTCGAAAGCGTACGCGAGGCCACCCAGCCCGGCACTTCCGCCTCGTCGCGCGGCTGGGTTGGTTCCATAGTCCGGGCTGGCCCTGTCATTTTCAAGCGGATCACGAAGGCGAACGAGTTCTTGATCAGCGGATTCCAGACGTTCATGGGAGCTTCGGAATCGACGCCGATTCCCCGTTCAATCCGGGTCACCCACCAGCACGAAGGCCGCCCAGAAGTAAGGGTGGTCATAGGGCCGGTTGCCAGTCAACTTCGGCGACGACGGTGCAGTGCCTGAAGCGGCGCCGCTATCCTTCGCCAGCGGCCGCACCTCACCGCGCTGGAGGGCGGCCAGCTCGCCATCGATCTGGTCCACTGTCAAGCTGCGCAGCCATTGCTTCGCCTCCTGCAACGCCTCGGCCTTGGGCATTGGCTTTGACAGCGCAGGGCGCTTGCCCAGCAGGTTCTGATAGAACCGCGTCATCAAGAGCGACGTGGCCTTGTCATCAACCCTCCAGAGCGACAGACAGACGCTCCGCGCTCCGGACATCAAGAGCGCCTGGGCGAATCCCACGAAACCCTCGCCGTCGCTTTCCCGCCCCAGAGCCGTCTCGCAGGCGGACAGCGTGACCAGCTCGGCCTTCAGGTCCCAGGTACGCTGGATCTCGCGAACTAGCAGACGGCCGTCGAAGACCGATTTGTGGCCCAGGGCCTGTTCGAGCGGGTCGGGCAGGCCGGTCTGCGTCAGAATCACCGCCGAGTGGGTGGGAATGCCTTCATCAATTACACCGTGGGTTGCCAGGTGAATGAACGCGAACTGCCTGAGTTCGTTCGCGGCGGCCAGGCGGTCGAGCACGGGCTCACTTGCGTCGGTCCCGAGCAAAGTGCGCGTAGGCCGATTGTCGGACTTGAAGAGCTGGGCAAGGGCTTCCACCTCGCGGCGCGTGCCGGGTAACGGGGCAAAGTCTTCGCCACCCGATCGAGCTGCCGCAAGCACCTGGTGCAACTTGCGTCGCTCGGCGATTGCCTCCGGCGCAGGCGCGAATCGATCACGACGCCGAGCTTGCCGGGAGCCAGATCTCGCTGGGACGACCGGCCATCTCTCCAAACCTCCACGGCGATCGGCTTGTCGCCCTCGGCGACGACTTTGAGGTCCTCCTTCTTATTCAACTCCACACCGTTGTACGCGACCAACACATCTTCATCCTTTAGTCCGTGGTTCGCAGCGTTCGAGCCGCGGACAACGACGTTGAGCATCAGGCCATGGTCGGGCAAAAGCTTGGGGTCGCTTGATTTGTCGGGATGTTCGTAGATGGGGTCGCCCAGCGCCAACAGCCCGGCATGGCGGTCGGGCCGGGGCTGCTCGCGCAGGTACTTGTAAACGGTGGCCGAGGGGGCGTAGCTCACGGTTCGATTGTCATCGTCGGCGAGCAGCACCTCGACCGGAATGCCCGCCATGGCCGTTGAGGGTAGGACGATCAGCCGCCTGGCTGGCGGCACGGCGTCGGCGGTGGCGCCGAGAGCCTTGGCCAGCGGTTCGAGGCGCTGGGCGCGCAGTTTTTGGACGAGCGATCGCAGGTCCGCTGAGCCGGACCCAGGCCGGCCTCGCAACTCGTTCCGGACTCGGGTCGCCAGCCCGAAGTCGTCGTTGATCCATAGCCCATCCGGGCCCGTCCCGGCGAGCGCGACCCAGGTCGGAATGCCCCGCGACCGGAGAACCACGGCCCAGTGCTCACCATCGGGATCAGCAGCGTTCGGTCCCACGGGTGCGATATCGACCCACGCAACCAGAGCGGCATCGGCGGGCAGCGCGGCTTGAATTTCGTTTAGCCTAGCGACCTGGCCTGCTAGCACGCCGTAGTTCTGAACGAGCTTCGTCTGGAACTCACCCAGGGCGATGCTGGCCAGGTCGCGCTGGCGCTTCAGGTCCTCGAATCGCTTGGCCCGCTCGGCCTGATCGAGGTCCTTTGGTGTGGATTCCACCAGCTTGTCGAGCCGTTCCAGTGCGGCGGTCAATTCGCCGAGGCGGGTTCGCTCGGCGGGCGCGAGCCGCCGGTCCTGGCGGGCGGCCAGCTCGTCGAGCAGGCCGCGGCCCAGGTCATCCTCGAGCACTTGCCACGCCTCGGAGGACTGGCCGAGCCGGGCCGTCACCGCGGCCAGGGCGGGCCGCGCTGACAACCGCGTCCCGGCGCGTTCCAGTCCGGAAAACGCCGCGAAGAGGCGTGCGGCATCCAAGCTTTTCACGGCACTCGTCCATCGGTTTATTGCCTCCGCGCACTTCCCCTGGGCATCGAGGTTGCACCCTGCGTTGTTGTAGCTGCCGGCAGTCCGGGGGTGGTTGTCGGTGAGCAGGCTGCGGCGGATCTCCAGCGCCTTCTCAAACAGCGGCTGGGCCTGGGCGTACTTCCCCTGCGCGTTGAGGTTGTACGCCACGTTGTTGTAGCTTTCGGCAGTGTCAGGGTGGTTGTCGGTGAGCAGGCTGCGGCGGATCTCCAGTGCCTTCTCGTACAGCGTTTGGGCCTGGGTGTACTTCCCCTGCGCGTTGAGGTTGTACCCCAGGCCGTTGTAGCTTGCGGCGGTGTCGGGGTGTTCGTCGGTGAGCACGCGGCGGCGGATCTCCAACGCCTTCTCGTACCGCGGCTGGGCCTGGGTGTACTTCCCCTGGTCGTTGAGGTTGGCGGCTAGTCCCATGTAGCTTGCGGCGGTGTCGGGGTGGTCGTCGGTGAACAGGCGGCGGCGGAGCGCCAGCGCCTTCTCGTACAGCGGCTGGGCTTGGGCGTGCTTCCCCTGGGCGTTGAGGTTGACCGCCACGTTGTTGTAGATTAAGGCGGTGAGCGGGTGGTCGTCCGTGAGCAGGCGGCGGTAGATCTCCAGCGCCTTCTCGTACACCGGCTGGGCCGCCGCGTATTTCCCCTGGGCGTTGAGGTTGGCCGCCAGGTTGTTGTAACTGATGGCGGTGTCGGGGTGTTCGTCGGTGAGCAGGCGGCGGCGGATCTCCAGCGCCTTCTCGTTCTGCGTTTGGGCCTGGGCATACTTCCCCTGAGAGTGGAGATTGAGCGCGACGTTGTTATAGCTCAAGGCAGTGTAGGGGTGTTCGTCGGTGAACTGGCGGCGGTAGATCTCCAGCGCCTTCTCGAAGAGCGGCTGGGCCTGGGCGTACTTCCCCTGGAGGTTGAGGTTGTACGCCAGGATGCTGTAGCTTGTGGCAGTGTCGGGGTGTTCGCCGGTGAGCAGGCGGCGCTTGATCTCCAGCGCCTTCTCGCACAGCGGCTGGGCTTGAGCGTACTTCCCCTGGGCGTCGAGGTTTTTCGCTAGGTTACTGTAAGCGGCCGCGGTGTCGGGGTGGTCGTCGGTGAGCAGGCGGCGGTGAATCTCCAGCGCCTTCTCGTGCAATGGCCGGGCCTGGGCGTACTTCCCCTGTTCGGTGAGGTTTTGCGCGAGGTTGTTGTAGCTTCCGGCGGTGTCGGGGTGGTCATCGGTGAGCAGGCGGCGGTAAATTTCCAGCGCCTTCTCGAGGAGCGGCTGGGCCTGGGCGCCCTTTCCCTGGACGTAGAGGGTTTCCGCCTGTTCATTCATGGCGATGGCCGACAAGTAGCCGACCCTATCGTCTGCCGGCATCGGCGCGACCCGCCGCAGCGCCTTGAGGTGCCACTGCACGTTCACCGTCTCGAAGTGCTTCCGTCCCTGGACCTTCGCCCGCAAGGCGAGCAGCTCCTGAGTCATCGCAATCGCCTCGTCCCAGCGATCGGCCTTCAGGGCCTTGTCGATCTGCTCGTCCAGTTGCTTGGCACGTTTCTCATCGTCGCCGGTCAGTTTGATCAGTCCCGGCGCGGTTGGCTTGCCGGCCGGCTGTCCCGGCGTCTGGCCCGGCGCCGACGACCCGATCGAGAACACAAGCAGCGTGAGCCACAACGCTCTAAGTGTGTTGACCATGATGTGCCTTGTGTCGAACCGTCAACCAGATTGCCCCGTCAACCTTCAGACATGATAATCAGGCGTTCAACGTCGGTCAAAACGATGAGTTTGGATCACTACTGGAGCGGTTATGTCAGTCGAAAAAACACGCCGGAGTTCGTGGTTCGTCAGCTTGCTTACTCTGCTCGTAATACTTCAAACGGCGACGCCAGCATGGGCCTGGGGCCGCCTCGGCCATCGCGTCATCGCCCGGCTGGCCGAGAAGCGCCTGACGCCCGAGGCGAAGGCCGCGGTTGCCGCTCTGTTGGAACCGGGCGAGTCGCTGGCAGACGCCTCACTTTGGGCAGACAAGAACCGTGGCCGACTGCCCAAGACTGCCCCGTGGCACTTCGTCGATGTTCCATTGGATGAGCCCAAGTACGACGCCAAGTTCAGTGGCGACGTATCCTCGAAGGGTTGCGTCGTAGCCAAGATCAATGGCGCTTCGCGTGGTCAAGCTTGGTTTTCGGTTTTCGCTCGGTGCGGAATGAAGAATTACGTGTGGTGTCCCCGACTCTGTCCCCCGAACTCCGGCTTTCCGGTAAAATGCCCTGCATCTAAGGAGGATCGCTGTGCCCGAGACGTCCGCCCTATCTGGATCGGCCGCCGCCGTGCTGCGGTTCCGCGTCGCTGCTGCGCCGTCGGCTGGCTGGTGATCGGGAGGTGACGGACGCCAATCGGCCACTCTATCGCGAGCTGGCGGCGGCGCGGATCATGGATCCGACCTCGACGCGGGTGGGCGGCCCGGAGTCGGCGTTCCATTTCACCCGCGCGAGCTGGGAGCGTTGGGAGGAACGGGTCAAAGTAGCGCGAGCAGCCCGAAGAGCAAGTCGCGCGCTGGGTCGATAGGATGCACCACGGTCACCATCTCCGGTTTGAAATGTCTCAGATCATCGGCCGAACGAGGCCCCATCCCATGATCACAGAGCGAACCACCGAACGTGCATGCTGCGATTATAACGATGGAGCGGCGGGATCTCTCGGATCGTTGCACCCTCGATTGGTTTGGTCGTATAGGACATCATGGAATGTCAAAGCCAATAGGACCGACCAGCCGGAGCCTACGCTCATGGGAATACTTGACCGACTCCTCGGCAAACCCAGCATCGCTGAGTTCGCAGCGCAGATGATTCAGGCTTTCCGCGAAGCAGGCGCCAAGACCGACCTGCGCTTCGACGCCTCCGAAAACCGCATCGTTCGGAATGACCCCGACTCCCCGTGGGTCGGTAACCTTGACAACATGTACCAAACATACCTGAAACAGCCACGCTCCCGCCGCGCCGAGTACGTCCGCAGTGTTGCCCGAGGTCTTGTAACTTCCAGAAAGGGGCTTCCTGAAGAATTCGATCTGGCGCGTGCTGATCTCAGGCCCAGACTTTGGCTTCGAGCGGCTTTCGAGCAAATGCGATTGAATGCTGCGATTGAAGGTGCTTCAGTCGCACCGAAGGCCCCGCCCTACGAAGCGCTAGGCGAGCATCTGATTGCCACGCTTGTCTATGACTGGCCCGAAGCGGTGCAATCCATCGACAACGACAATCTGACAGCATGGGGCGTGACGTTCTACGAGGCCATGGAAGTCGCTCGTGAGAACCTGGAAGAAGCCACCGTTTCATACGCTAAGATCGGCGACGGCTTCTATTCGTTTATCTCCGGAGACAGCTACGATGCATCCTGGATAACGCTATTGGAACGTTCCCGGCAGTTGGAAGTGAATGGGAAGCCGGTCGCAATGGTCCCGAACCGCGACGAGTTGCTAGTCACGGGCTCGGACGATGACGGCGGACTGACGATCATGGCCACGTTGGCAGAGAAGGGGCTGGAGAAACCTTACCCCCTAAGCGGTGTCCCGCTGATCTTCGAGGACGGCGAGTGGCAGGACTGGCTGCCGCCCGAAGGCCACGCCTTCCACCGCGCGTTCACGCAGATGGCGATCAACTGGATTGGCCCCCTGTACCACGAGCAAGCGAAGCTGCTGAACGCCGTTCACGAGAAACAGGGGATTGACATTTTCGTCGCCAGTTACTCGGCGATCGAGAAGAAGGAAGGCGAGCTATTGACTTTTTCCGAGTGGCCCAAAGGCGTTGATACTCTGCTGCCGGTCACACAGACGGTTGTCTTCCTGAAGGGCAATTGTTTCGACCCTGTCTTCGCCGACTGGTCGCGTGTAATCGAGACCGTCGGCGACTTGATGGAGCAGACGGAGGATTACCCGCGACGATATCGTGTGCGAGAGTTTCCCGATGAAACGGCGATTGACGCGATCGGCTCAACTGAGCTGGCTTAGTCGGGGCAAAGCGCGGTGGTCACGATTCCCACGGTATTGGGTCCATGACAACTTGCCCATCCTGATGATGGATCAGCTTGCCCCATGCACGGGCTGTAACCTTCTTGCCGGGGAACGGGTCGAGGGAATGCTCGTCCACGTCGTAGCGACGTGGACCATGGTCTCTCGCGAACGACGTGAGAGCCTCGAGCGAGTCAACTATATCGCCGACGTCTTGGGCTTTGGAGATGCGAGAACGACGGGTCATGGTGTCAACGAGGATTGTGGAAACCACCGCCGCAGGGCGATGCCCTTGCTACGACGGGTCCTGCCTGAATTTGCTTGAATGGCCCTGTCAATCGCGACCATTCCGAATTCCCCTTTTCTAACGATCGCCGAGATGCCTGAATTTCAGGTACGTTCGCTCGGTCCCGGGCCCTGCCGCGAACGAGTCGGGCCGCTTGAAGTTGGGGTCGAAGTCGAGGCGGACCCAGTAGCAGATTTTGAGGAATTCGCCCTCGAAGTCATAGATGCCGAGAAGCTCGAAGGGTCTGCCACCCGTAACGCTGAAGTCGAACAACTTCCGTTCGCCGCCGGCACTGAGCGAGAACGACCCGTTTTGACTGAATTCGTCGGCTGCTGGATCGACCAAGCGGTAGATCGTCAGGTGTGTGCCCTTGAACTCCCAGACCGGGGTCCTGGAAAGGGCTTTTTTCTTCGTTACGTAGTTGACGGATTCGACCACCTGCCAACGTCCTTGGATCCGCTCTTGGTCGGATCGAGGGGCGGTCTTGCCGGTCGGCTCGATCGTCGCGTTCCGGCGTATTGCCACCAATCCAGCCACGACGATCACCATCAGAAAAGTCAACCCCCCCGCGATCAAAAGGCGGCCGTGCGGCCACGAGGGCGCGGGAGTGATCACGGGTGGGGCTGGGGGCTCCGCCGCATTGCCACGATGCTCGCCGAGCAGCGTCTTTACCGACCTGGCGAGGAGATCGAACTGTCGCTCCAACGGCGGCGTGAAGCCGTCGAGCCAGTGCGTGTTGCTGAGGGCGTACTCCATCGCGCCGGCCGGGCTGACATCTTCGACCCGAAATGGCAGGACGATCAGTCCCTTGCCAATCGCCCGCTCGACTTCGCGTCGCACCTGAGCGGACTGGTTGGCATGCGCCGAGAAGATCACCACCATGATCTTGCTGGCGTCCATGCCGCTGATAATCGCGGCGCCCCACTCGGTGCCCGGTGTTATGTCTCGCGGCGCTACCCAGCACCGGACCCGATGCTTCTCCAGCACGGCACAAGCGGCGTCGGCCCATTTCTTGTCCTTCGACGAGTAACTGATGAAGACTTCGTGCGTCGGCTGTGATTCGTCACCCATTTCACCCCCATGAGCAACTGTGCGGTCCTCTACCGCCTCAGAGCCTTCGCCCTTGGCTCGGCCCACTACAACGCCGGATCAGGCGTCGAACGCCTCTTCGCCCGCACATCGGTGAGACCATCAAACTCATCTTTGCCGTCTCAACCTTCCAACCGTCGTCGGTCGGATTGACCCCTTCGGCTCGCCCCATGATAATCGCCCGTCCATCGGAAAACATCAACCAAGAGCCCAGGAGCGCATTATGCCGGGACGAACGCCCCGCAGTTCATGGTCCGTTATCGGCCTGACCCTCTTACTCGTCCTCCAGACCGCAATGCCCGCCTGGGCATGGGGACGCCTTGGGCATCGTGTGATCGCCCGGCTTGCCGAAAAGCACATGACGCCCGAGGCGAAGGCCGCGGTTGCTGCTCTGCTGGAGCCGGGTGAGTCGATGGCGGACGCTTCACTCTCGGCGGACGAGAACCGCAGGCGTCTGCCGAAGACCGCGCCCTGGCACTATGTGGACGTGCCGCTCGATGAGCCCAAGTACGACTCCAAGTTCAGCGGCGACGTTTCCTCGAAGGGTTGCGTTGTTGACAAGATCAACGAGTTCCGGTTGGTCGTGAAGGACAAGAGCAAGACGATCGAGGAGCGTCGTTTCGCGCTGCGGTTCCTGCTGCATTGCATCGAGGATCTCCACCAGCCCTGCCACGTGGGCGACAATCACGACAAGGGTGGGAACCGGACCCAGGTTCGCTGGTTCAATCGGGGCTCGAACATGCATCGTGTCTGGTATTCCGGCATACTCGAACGAGCCGGCAAGACTGAGGAGTTTTGGCTGGCCGATCTCAGCCAACTGGACACTGCCGAGAACCGCGCCATGCGGATGGCCGGGACAGACAGTCGAGGACTGGGCGACTGAATCATTACTGGCGGCGCGGGAAGCCTACCTAATTCCGGGCACGGACAAGCGGCTCAAGTCCGGACAGAAGCTCGGTGATGAGTATCAGGCCAAGCATCTACCGGCCGTGCGCCGGCGATTGTGTCAAGCAGGATTGCGATTGGCATGGGTACTCAACGAGGCTTTTGAAGGAGTGGCTCGTTAAGCGATTGCAGGCGGCTGGCCCATAAACGCGGTCTTACTTCCTGAGTCTTCGCACCATGGTTTCCATCAGTGAGCCGAAGTCATATCCGGCTCGCTCGGGTATCCTTAGCTTCTCAAGCACGGAAGCAAGCGATGCGGAGTTGACAACGACTACCGACTTTGACGCGCTTGCATTCTGCCACAATAGTAAAAATATGTTGGTTGTGCTGAATAATCAGGTCGGCGAACCCTGCCTCATTTGTTTCCGGGTGCCTCCACGGAAATTCTCTAGCGGCAACCTCCCAGCCGTGGTCGGCAAATGTGTGGTCGATTTCCCACTCCACTCCCATTTGGAAAGGAAAACCGGAGCTGTTCAGGATCTTGACGAGCGTCTCATGTCTTAGATCGGGCCGTACGGCTCAAGAGTCGAGGAGTCACTGGCGCGTGAGTTCGTTCGCAGAGTCCACTGGACCGACCCCCTGTCCGCCGCTAGTATGTGGACATGCGTATCCTAGTCACTGGCGACCGATTCCGGACCTGTCCGAAACTGGCCATGTCGATCCTGCGCCGCTTGGTTGCTCGATACAGTCCTGGCATCACGATCATCCACGGCGGCGCTCCAGGCGTAGAGAACTCTTTCGCCTCAGCTTGTAGGGAACTGGGTATCAGTGCCGAACCACACCTTGCCGACTGGAAGGGGCTCGGCAACATCGCGGGTCCTGTCCGGAACAAGGAGATGGTGGATTCCGGGGCCGATCTTTGCATCGCACTTCATCGCTCAATCGCGAGGAGCAAGGGAACGAAGAACTGCATCCTGCACGCGCTGAACGCGGGTATTCCCACCTATCTGATTGAAGATGAGCGAGGCGTCCCGAAGCGGCTTAGAGGGGACGACGCGAGGCTCGGCTGACATGTGTCCGTTACGATTACTTCCGCTCTGCCGGAGACCCCCAATCGTCCCACTGGTTGGCGGTGGAGTAACGCCTCCAACAACGGCCGGTAGCCGTGTCGGTCAGGAAGGCGAAATTCTCGAATTCCCCTTGAGTCGGTACTGTGAGTTGATACCTCCAGACCGCAAGCTCTTGGCCCACGGGTTGCGGCGCCGGCGGCTGCGCGGAAGACGGCCGATTCAGAGCGCTGGCGGCGATGTAGCCGACCACCAGTGCCAAGCACACGACGATGATTTGTGACGTTTTCATGAGAGATCTCAGCTTTCGGCTTCAGAAGGAACAGCGACTCCAACTTCCGATCGACCCGAACTTGGTGGACCAAACCACCGAGCATTGACTCTAATCATAAACCGAAATCGGAACCGGAAGAGTTCGGTGTGCGCCCGCATCTTGCCAGCAACACTAGACCGACCAGGAGCACACCCATTCTGAACATTATGGGCCAGTACCGGCCGGAGTACGAGGTGGGTCAGATTGCCGGGTATGGGCTCCCAGCCAAGTACGCGGAGATCGACCGGCGGCCAGCCGGCGAGGAGCTCGAGTGGGCTCACGCCGCCGCCCGTCAGGCCGGGCTGTGGCGCTTCGACGAGCGGTGGGCGGTGTGAGCAAGCGTTTTGCCTCGGCAGCGATGTCTTCGCCCCAGCCGAGCCGGCTCAGTGGCCTGGCAATCCGACGGTACCCGAGGCCAGCTCGGGTACAGGGTTCGGCGGAAGGGTCGCCAACCTCTCAGGTCGGTCCCGAGAGATGCTGGACGGGGGTGTTGTGGCCCCAGGCGACCCGGTCACGGCTCAGGCCGAAGGCCGCAGCGATGCGGTCGCGGTCGTGCCGGCTCGGCGTCCACCGGTCCAGCACGATTGCCTCGACTCGCTGCTCGTCCACGCCCGTGCGATCGGCGAGCTGCCTGGCATCGATTCCGCGCTCGGCGCAGAGTCGCTCAACGCTCGTGATTGTGTTGGTCATGATCGCTAACCTCCACGCGGCACCCGCCAGACCGTGAGGCCCTGAACCCTCGTAGCACGAGTTTTGGGTTAAGGCTCATGAGCAAGGCGGGCGGTGCAGCGCTTCAAGGCCACGCGGGTGCCTGGACGCGCTCCGATGAACAAAAAAGGCCCCGCCGCACAACCGGTGCACGGCAAGGCCACCTTGACCCATTCTTCCAGCCCTTTCACAAGGCCGGGAGGTCTAATCTTATTAGATATCACGTTACACCAGATATCAATGATTTTCCCTGCGATTCGGACATAAGACGTTGGCGTCGGTCGGCGTCTCGAGGATTCAGCCCCGCGCCGCTTCCGCGCCGCATCCACCCGCTTGACGTTCTCCCCACGGGCGTGGGGATGGTCCGGCAACCTCACCGTCTCGGTGAAGCTTGGATCTGTTCTCCCCACGGGCGTGGGGATGGTCCGACCATCAAGACGATCCACGTGGTCGGTGGTGGGTTCTCCCCACGGGCGTGGGGATGGTCCGGACAAAGGTTTAGGACAGGCAACGCGCTATCGACTTCGGTCATCCGCCCCGGTAAGCCGCGCGGATCAGTGAAGAGAGATGCCTTTGGATTCGGCCAGTTACCTTGATCGTTCCCCTGGGAGGCCGCACCGTGACCATCGCACGAGCGCATCTGATAGACCCCTCTGTTACTCGCTGGTACCATTGCATCACCCGCTGCGTCCGCCGCGCATTCCTACTGGGCGAGGGTGAGAGCGACCGCGAGGTTTGGATCGATCACCGATTGCGCGAACTTGCGGAAATCTTCTCGATCTCGGTTGCAGGATTTTCGGTGATGGACAACCACCTGCATGTGCTGGCGCGGCTCGATCCGCAGGTCGCCGCGGGCTGGTCGGATGAGGAGGTCGTCCGGCGCTGGGGCCGGCTCTTCCCGCATGTTGCCCGTTTCCAACGCCTGGGTCGAGGATCGCCTCGGGCACCCCGATTGGGTCGCGACGGCGCGCGTGCGCCTGCAAAGCCTCAGTTGGTTCATGAAGTGCCTCAAGGAACCACTCTCACGGATGGCTAACCGCGACGAAAGGTTTTCGCTGGGCAGCTACTTGCTTCTCGTCGATTACACCGGCCGGTTGTTTCGCGAGGGCAAGGCGGTGATCTCGCGGCAAGTGGCCGAGATCTTCGAGCGGCTGGGCAGCGGCGCCGAGACCTGGCAGGCGCGGCTGGAGAAGCTGAGGAAGGGACGTCTGCTGGGCCGCTTCTTCGCAGCCAGCCGGCAGCGATTACGCGATGTGGCGCAGCGGTTAGTTCTGCACCATGTGCCCAATCTGGGGGGATGCGCGGCGAGCTGACGCCCGCGCGAAACCTTCACACGAGCCGATCTGAACGTCTCCCGGGCGATTCCCTGCGCTGATTGGGAGAGCAACCGGTCCGGCGACGCTGGTTCCTCGGCGAAATGCAGGAATAGCAGGCCGAATCCCCGATCGTAGCCAATTGGCTGGCCGTCAGAGCGCTTCCGACCGACCTGGCACCGCCTGCGGGCCTCACCGGTTGCTGCGATGATGCTATTTGCCTGTCCCATTCCTTCGCTCAGGCGAGAAATGTCGCGTGCCGCGCGGCCTCCAGCCAGGCCTTGAAACGGAACAGCGCAGCCGCTAAGTTTTGCGCAGCAAAGTTGCCCGAGAGGGGGCAGCCGAGGGGACGCGAACCGACGAGGATCCTCATGGAACCGCTCGCAGCCAATCAGGCGGGTCGCTGGCGATACCCGCGGCTGAGCGTGCGCACCATGATCGCGCTCGTCCTCATTACGGGTGCAGGCGTCGGCTGGCTGATCCGCAGCGCGCGCATCCAGCGCGAGGCCGTCGCCGCGCTCCAGAAAAACGGAGGCGCCGTCAATTACAACTGGGAGGTGATCGACGGCAAACCGATTCCGGCCGGGAAACCTCCGGTGCCACGCTGGCTCGTCGATCTCGTGGGAATCGACTATTTCGGCCACGTCACCGATATCACCCTGATGTGGACGACGTCGGTGCCGCCGGCAGCCCGGATCGCACCGTTAGAGCACCTCACTCGCCTCCAGGGCGTGCACGTCTTCGCGCCCTTCGGCGACGCCGAGCTGGCGCGACTCGAGGGGCTCAAAATCCTCTCCGCCTTGACCCTCGGAGGGGCCGATGTCACCGACGCAGGGCTCCCTCACCTGAAAGGCTTGCACAGGCTCTCGATCCTCAGCCTCGTCGGCACCAAGATCACCGACGCCGGGCTGGCGCGCCTGGGCGGCCTGACCAGCATTCACTACCTCGACGTGGGCAGGACCCAGGTCACCGACGCCGGGCTGCCGCATCTCAAGGGCCTCGCCAACCTCTCCTATCTCGACCTCTACGACACGCGAGTCACCGATTGCGGCCTTGTGCACTTGAAGGGGCTCTCGAACCTCACGTTCCTCCGCTTGGAGAGCACTCGCATCAGCGACGCCAGCCTCGCTCGCTTGAAGGGCCACGCCAAACTGTCCAGGCTCGAACTCCGCCACACCCAGGTCACCGCTGACGGAGTGAATGACTTGAAGCACGCTTTGCCGCGCCTGACCGTCAGGTACTGAGTCAAATTTTCTCGGCGGCGGTCGGCGGGTTCTCGGTGATGGATAACCATCTGCACGCGCTGGTGCGGTTGCCAGCCGGCAGCGCCTTCGAGAAGTCGCCGAGCGCCTGGGGCTGCGACGAGTGCCCAGCCTGGGCGGATGCGTGGCGACCTGACGACGGGACGGGGCTCGGATCCGCGATTTACGGGCATCTCACACGCAAGCGGTTTAGCCGATTGACCTTATCACCGCGAAGACGCCAAGAGCGCGAAGGGAAGGGAAGAAGTCGTGAATGTACGGCATCAATCGCATGATTAATGATTGATGAGCGGGATCGGCGGATTTCTTGGCGCTCTTCGCGCCTTGGCGGTGAATCTCTGACTTCACACCGATCTGGTCGAATGATTGCGATTGCTTCGCGGCCAGCCGGCAGCGCCTTCGGGAAGTCGCCGAGCGTCTCGGCCTGCGACGAGTGCCCAACCTGGGCGGATGCGTGGCGACCTGACGAGGGCACGAAGGTCCGATCGCCAGCCGATTTTGGGATCGGGCGCGTGATTCCCTGCGCGGCTTGAGCGACCGCGCAGAAATAACTTTGCCAATTGTGGTGCAGGCGTCCCGCCTGCCGGCACGGGGAATGCAGGCGGGACGCCTGCACCACAATGATAAAGTCGCCACACTTATTCTCGCGCGGCGCCTTAACGGAACGAACGACTGGCGACGCCGGTTTCTGCACCCAATCCGAGAATTCCGGGCCTGTTCCGCGATCGGGAACGGTTGGCTCATTCGATGAGGCATCTGGAACCGACTCAACCGAGGCGGAGCCAATCCAGCCGTCGAGGCCGCACCTTAATCTGCCTGTTCTAGCTCTTCTAGCTCTCTTGCCTGTCCTGGCTCTTTTTTCGTACCGGGAACTTTCGAGAAAATTCCTCGACTTTATTGAGATTCACTTCGTGCTTTTCTCGCCTTCTTGCTTTATTCTCGAACGTACCGATGATCTCCATCGGTCGAGTCTAGATTTATGCATAATTGAGAATACGTCAAAAGGACCCGAGCCGTGTCGATTCTGCGCATTATTGGGCGCAGCCGTCGCGCCAACTCGATCACCGGTCGTGATCGGCTCCGCCGGCACGCACCCGAGCTCGAGCGACTGGCTGAGCGCACCCTTCTTTCGGCAGGCGCCGTGCATCTCTCCCTTATAGGCGGAGACCCCAGTACAAACCCACATCAGGTTGGCCGCGGTAAGGGACCGGCACTACTTGCTGGCTTCAGCCGGACCCCGCCAGACCTTTTCTCAGGTCGCGGGGCCTCGCACGACATTCTCGATGGCAGCAATGGGGCGAAGAGCGCAAGCGCGGGCGACGACCCAAGTACGGGCCTGGGCAAACCTCTTGCGAGCCAGGTGGCAAAGACGATCACGAGGAACGGCGTCTCGTCGATGTCCGCGACATCGGTCAACAACCAGCCCGCGGACTTCATCATCGATAAGGTCGGCAATGTCTATTACAACGCATTCCAGAACGGCGTCTGGACCGGTTGGCTGCCTGTCGTGGCACCCGCTGGCGCCACCCAGATTTCGGCCGTCGCTGTGAACGGCGTCCCTGGTGTTTTTGTCCTGAACGGCGCCGGCCAGGTCTACTTCTTATACTCGCTCGATCACGGCGCTCAATGGAATACCTCTTTCGTGGTCGCATCCGTGACTTCGGTCTCGGCGACGTCGGTGGGGGGTCAACCAGCGGTCTTTGTGGCGACCTCAGCCAAGAACGTTAACTACTTCGCCTCGACAAACGGGGGGGCCACATGGGCCATTGGCTCCGTGGTGAATGGTAGCGCCACAGTAACGTCGGTCTCGGCGACTTCGGTGCAGGGCAAGCCGGTCGTCTTCATGCTCAGTACCGCCAAGGACGTCTACTACGCCGCCTCGACCGATAACGGGGCCACGTGGGGCGTCGGCTCGGAAGTGAATAACAGCGCGACCGTAGCCTCGATCTCGGCGGCGTCGGCGTCGGTGGGCCGCGTCCCCGCCGTCTTCATGCGGAATACTGCTAATGACGTCTACTACGCCGCCACGACGAACGGCGGCAACACGTGGGGTATCGGCTCGCTTGTGAACGGCACTAACACCGTCGCGGCGATCTCGGCACTCGCGGTGAGGGGGCAGCCCGCGGTTTTCATGCTCACCACCGGGTATAGCGTATATTATGCGGCATCGAACGACAACGGGTCCACGTGGGGCGTCGGCTCTCTCGTGTTAAGTGGCGGCGGTATCACCTCGATCTCGGCGCTGTCGGTGAACAATGCCGCGGCCGATTTCCTCGCCAATTCGGCCGGCGATGTGTATTACGTGAGCACGCCCAACAGTGGAGACTCGTGGAACTTCGCGATTCTGAGTGGCTGAGTATTCACCTGTCCTCGATCAGTCGTCTCGGAGAGGCAACCCATGGATCTCGGTGCCCGGCTGCGCGAAGGCCTGTTTACCCGCCTCGTCCCCCTGCCACGGGACCAGTGGCCCGATGACGACGCCAATCTCTTCGACCTAGGCCTCGATTCGCTGCGCGTCATGCGGCTGCTGGTGTTCATCGAACAGGAGCTGGGAGTTGTGGTTCCCGACTCGGCGATTACTCCAGAAACCATCGGCTCGGTGCGCGCCTTGATCAGTTTGATCGAGGCCCACCGGCCCTCCTGAGCCCCGATCTCGAGTGCCGTCATGCCCGACTCGTTGTACGTGCTCCTCCAGCAGGCCGCCGCAAGGGTGCCCGACCATCCCGCTGTGCTTTTTCGCGACCGTCAGCTCAGCTACCGGCAACTGGTCGACGACAGCACTCGCGCCGGAGCTCTGCTGGCGGAACAGGGCGCCGGGCCAGGCCGACGCGTCGCACACTGCTTCCGCAAATCGCCCGAGGCGCTGGTCGCCCTCTTCGCCCTGATCCGCACCGGCGCCACGTATGTCCCGCTCGACCCGGCGTGGCCCGGCGACCGCATCCGGACGATCTGCCGCGATGCCGGCATCGAGCTGTGGGTGGGCAACGTGGCCCCATCATTTTCCATCCCCACCGTGTTTGCGCCGCCCTGCACGGGCCCCGGCGTCCCGCTCGCGGCGGCGGCCTCCTCCTCCTGCGACGTCGCCGCGCCCGAGGGCGGGATCGCCAACATCCTGTTCACCTCGGGCTCGACCGGCCGGCCCAAGGGCATCGAGATCACCACGCGCAGCCTGCTGCACTTCTCGCACTGGGCGGTCGAGACCTTCGCACTGGGCCCGGACGACCGTCTCGCCAACCACGCCCCCTACAGCTTCGACCTGTCCACGCTCGACGTCTTCGCCGCCGTCCGCGCCGGCGCCGCCATGTGCCCGGTCCCCGAGGAAATCAAGGGGCTTCCCTACCAGATGGTCCGGCTCATCGCCGAGAAAAGGGTCACCGTCTGGTACTCGGTCCCCTTCGCCCTGACGATGATGCTCGACAAGCTTGCCGGCCACGACCTCCGGGCACTGCGGCACGTCTTCTTTGCGGGCGAGGTCATGCCCAAACCGACCCTGCGCTCCCTCGCCCGGTCCTTGCCTCACGTTGCCCTCACCAACCTCTATGGTCCGACCGAGACGAACGTTTGCACCTTCCACCCGGTTACCCCGGAAGACCTGATCGACGAGGCGCCCTTGCCCATCGGCCGGGCGATCTCCGACACCCGGTTGTGGGTCCTCGACGAGGCCGGTCGGCCCACGGAATCGGCAGGCGAGCTGCTGGTCGCCGGGCCCACTGTCACGGCCGGCTATTGGAACGACCCGGCCCTCACCGCCCGCCGGCTGGGGCCCGCCCGCGACGGCGAGGGGTTGGCTTACCGTACCGGCGACATGGTGTCCCGCCGGCCCGACGGCGTACTGCTGTTCCACGGCCGCTGCGATCGCATGATCAAATGCCGTGGATATCGCATCGAGCCTGGCGAGATCGAGGTGGTCCTGGCTCGGCACCCCGCCGTCAAAGAGGCTTTTGTGTTCCTGGCGTCCGATGCCGCGTCCGGGGATCGCTTGAAAGCGTGCGTCGTCTGCGACCTGGAGGCCCGACCCACCGACGGAGAACTGGCGGCCCATTGCCGGCTCTATCTGCCGCCGGGAATGCTTCCGGACGAGTGGCAAGCGCTCGAGGCGCTGCCACGAACCGATCGCGGCAAGGTTGACCTGGAAGCCCTGCGGCGGCTGTGACCGCCGCTTACCCCGGGACAAGTTCTTCCACCACCGCGTCGAGAAAGGCGTTCGCGACGGCATCTGGCACGCACTCCTCTACATACGACGCCACCAGATAGAGCCGGTTGCGGTACTGATTGGCGGCCAAGGAGAGCCCTGGCGGCGCCCAGGCATTAGGCACGCCGGTCCAGACGTGTTCTACCGGCGTGCCGCAAAAGTGATGCAGGTCGGCGACCGCTCCGTGATAGCCGAAGACGAAGGTCAAGGCGTTACACAGGAGCCGCAGCAGCACGGCGGTAGTCCTCGGCGATCGATGAATGACTCGGGCGCCGATCAGGAACCCGAGATCGAAACCGCCGCGGAGCTGGTCGCGGAGCTGCCGGTGCAGGAGGCGGGCCAGATCGTCGCGATCGATCGTCTGCTGCGGGCGCGCCTGGATCCGCACATAACTCTGCCAGTTGCCAAAGACGGCGAGCTCGCCCGTCGGCGGACGATTGTTCACGGGAACGTGGGTGTAATACATGCTCCAGGCGCCATGCCGTCGCGGAGTGACCCGACCGGCCGCCCGGAAGGCGGCGGCAAGCAGGACCGGCGTCACGCTGGCGAAACCGCACAGGCGCGTGACGCGTTCCAGGCAACGCGCAAAGCGCGCTTCGTCGAGGTAGCGAAGGGCAATTCGCGTCGTTGGGGAACGTACTGGCCGCGGGTCGTCGATCCGGGCCGGCAGGCCGAGCAGCGCCAGGTCGCACGTGATCCGGAAAATGGCCCGAAGGTGCTGGCGCCAGGAATGGCTGCGCATGTGCTGCCGCAGCGGGTCTCCGGGCGGCAAGGACGGTGCGACCGCCTTGGGATCGGAGTGGAGCCGGTCAACCTCACGCAGCAAGAACTCGCCGCCTTTGCCGTCCATCAGGACATGCGCCCACTGGACGACAACGACGTCGCGCCCGCCTGGCTTCCGGAGCAGGTGAAAGTGGACCAGCGGCGAGGCGTCCAGGCGAGTGGGCGTGGCAAACAACTGTTCGGCGAAGCGGGGGACCGCAGCGGCCTCCTCGTCGAGATCACTGACTGTGAGCGGGCACGCCCCCCCATCGGACCATTCCCAGAAAGGCGGCCGGCGGAACGTCGCTCCCACGAGCCGTGCGGTCGCGACTGGGTAAACCCGACCGAATCGCTCGACCGCCGTCCGGAGCGCCGCCTCGTCGATCCGCCCGGCGAGGTGAACGTGACTTTGCAGCAGGAGCCCCGTGCCGCCTCGTCGCCGCAGCGACCTATGCAAGGAGGCCATGACCTGATCCATGAGGTGTAGCGGTTGCACGCCGGGCTCCGGAAACGGGAGGGCTTGTTCGTCTGCAATCCTGGCGACATTCACCGGGCCCTACTATACTCGGTAGACACGGTCTCGTCTCGCAGAGCCAGGATTCCCCGGCCCCAGGCCTCAGGGAGCGCCGCAGATGCTATCGCCGTCGCAGCAGTCGTGGAAACAGAAGGGCCGGGACTTCGGCGCCACGCAGCTCGACAGCGAATCGGCAGGAGAATTCGACCACGAGGCCTGGCAACGCCTGGCGGAGCTTGGTGCCCTCGGGGTGACCGCGCCCGAGGCGTACGGCGGGCAGGGCTTGACGCTCGCCGAGTTTGTCGCGCTGATGGAAGGTCTCGGCTATGGCGCCCGCGGCCAGGGGGCCTTGTTCGCGGTCAACGCGCAGGTCTTCGGCGCCATCGAGCCGATCCGCACGGCCGGCTCCCTGCCCCAGAAACAACGCTGGCTGCCGCCGCTCGTCCGCGGCGAGTGGATTGCCGCCCACGGCGTGACCGAGCCGGAAGGCGGCTCCGACATCAGCCGCCTGACGACGGTGGCGGAACGAGCCGACGGCAAATGGCTGATCCAGGGCGTCAAACACTGCATCACCTGCGCCACGGCGGCCAACTTCCACGTCGTCTACGCGAGAACCGACCCTGATCGGCTGGGCTGCTTCATTGTCGAGCCGGGGACGCCCGGCGTGTCGGCCCAGCCGTTGCACCCGGTCGGACTGAAGGGCTGCGGCCTGGGGCAAGTGACCTTCGACCATGTCACCGTGCCCGACGAGAACCTCCTGGGTCTGCCCGGTGCGGGTGCGACCGTGTTCCAGGGCGCCATCGAGCGCGAGCGAGCCTGCATCTGCGCGTTTGTCCTTGGGGCGATGGAGCGCCAGCTCGAAATGGCGATCCAGCGCGCCAACGAGAGCCGCATCGGCCGACAGCCGATCGCTCGACACCAGGCGGTGTCTCATCGGGTCGCCGACATGAAGCTGCGACTGGAGCTGTCGCGACTGCTCCTCTACCACGCCACCGCCCTCAAGGTCGATGGCCGCCGGGCGCCCTTGGAGGCTGCAATGACCAAGCTGTTTCTCAGCGAAAGTTACCTGCAGAATAGCCTCGACCTGATGCGACTGTTTGGCGGAAACGGATTCCTTCGCGAGGGCGGCGTCGAACAATTCGTCCGCGACTCTCTTGGCGGCGTGCTCTACAGCGGCACCAGCGACGTGCAGCGGAACATCATCGCCGCCTACTGCGGACTAGACGTCTGACCCTCGTCATCGCCCACGGAAAACTCCCTTTGGGATCGGGCGCGTGATTCCCTGCGCGCCTTGAGCGGAACGAACGACTGGCGACGTCGGTTTCCGCGCCCAATCCGAGAATTCCAGGCTAGTGCAGCGATCGGGAACGATTGGCTCGTTCCATGAGGCGTCTGGAGCCGACTCATTTCAAAAACTCTACGCCAAGTACAATCACACCAATCGCGGCAAGAATCGGTCCCCACCAAATCATCGGCATGAAAAACAGGGTGTGCGACTCCCGCAAGGTAACCTCCACGCCGGTCTTTGGGTCAACGAGGACGCGCGCCTTTCGGTTCTGGAAAACCCGACCAACAAACCAGCACGCCACAGCCGAAGGGAATAAGGAAACTGCGAGCGGCCACATGTGGGCGTCCCAATACGCTTCACTTCCGGTTAGAGAATTGGTGATAAGCGAAATGCAAATACCTGGATTTCCTAATGGAGAAGGTGACATGGCTGCGAACATGCTCCTGGTGCATGCCGTGGATGGCAGCGACCACGCGGTCTATCGGCGATCGGGCGGCTCAATCCGGATCTCCCACCAGCACAAACGCCGCCCAGAAGTAAGGGTGGTCATACGGCCGTATGCCAGTCGTTTTGGGCGAAGACGATGCACCGGGCGATGTGCTGTCGTTGAGCTTGGTCAGCGGCCTCACGTCACCACGCTGAAGTGCGGTCAGCTTGGCACCGACTTGGTCCACCGTCAAACTGCGTAGCCATTGCTTTGCCTCCTGCAACGCCTCTGCCTTGTGCATCGGCTTTGACAGCGCCGGGCGCTTGCCCAGCAGGTTTTGGTAGAACCGGGTCATCAGGAGCGATGTGGCCTTGTCATCCACTTTCCAGAGCGACAGGCACACGCTCCGGGCGCCCGACATCAAAAGCGCCTGCGTAAACCCGACAAAGCCCTCGCCGCCGGATTCGCGGCCCAGGGCCGTATCGCACGCCGAGAGTGTCACGAGCTCGGCCTTTAGGTCCCATGTTCGCTGGATCTCGCGGACCGAGAGCCGGCCGTCGAAGACCGGCTTGTGGCTGAGGGCCTGCTCGAGCGGGTCGGGGAGACCCGTCTGCGTGAGAATCACCGCCGAGTGAGTGGGAATGCCCTCATCGATCAAGCCGTGCGTGGCAAGGTGAATGAACGCAAACTGCCTTAGTTCGTTCGCGGCGGCCAGGCGGTCGAGCTCGGGCTCACTTGCGTCGGTCCCGAGCAAGGCACGGGTGGGCCGATCGTCCGACCTGAAGAGCCGAGCGATCGCCTCGACCTCGCGGCGCGTGCCCGGCACGGGCAAAAACTTCTCGCCGCCCGAACGTGCGGCGGCGAGCACCTGGTGGAACTTGCGCTGCTCGGGGATCGCCACCGGTGCCGGCCGGGGGTCGATCATCACACCGAGCTTGCCGGGAGCCAGTTCTTGCCGGGACGACAGGCCATCTCTCCAGACCTGAACGGGGACCGGCTTGTCGCCCTCGACAACGACTTTAAGGTCGTCCTTCTTATTCAGCGATTGGCCGTTGTAGGCCAGCAGGACGTCGCCGTCTTTCAGTCCGTGGTTTGAAGCGTTCGAGCCACGGACTGCGACGTTGACCAGCAGGCCGTGGTCGGGAACCGGCTTGGGGTCGCTCGATCTGTCGGGACGCTCGTAAACGGGGTCGCCGAGCGCCAACACGCCGGCACGTCCGTCCGGCCGGGGCTGGTCGCGCAAGTACTTGAACACCGTGGCGGACGGAGCGTAGCTCAGTGTCCGGGTGTCGTCGGAGGCGAGCAGGGCCTCGACCGGGATGCCCGCCAAGGCCCGGGAAGGAAGGACGATCAGCCTTCGGGCCGCCGGCTGGCCGTCGGTGGTGGCGCCCAGGGCACTGGCCAGCGGCTCGATGCGCTGGCTTCGCAATCTCTCGACCAGTGGGCGCAAGTCCGCGGCGCCAGTTCCGGGTCGGCTCCGTAGTTCCGTCCGGAGTTGGCCCACCAGGCCGGTGTCCTCTTTGGTCCACAGCGCGTCCGGACCGGTCCCCGCAATCGCGATCCAGGCCGGAGTGCCGCGAGAACGAACGACCATGCCCCAGTGTTCGCCATCGGAATCGGCCGCGTTCGGTCCTGTAGGTGGGATATCGATCCAGGCAACCAGAGCAGCATCGGCGGGCAGCACGCCCTGAATTTCCACCAACCTGGCGACCCGGCCTGCCAGTGCGCCGTGTTCCTCTACGAGTTTAGTCTGGAATTCCCCCAAGGCAATGCTCACCAGATCGCGCTGATGTTTCAAGTTGTCGTATCGCTTCGCCCGTTCGGTCCGGCCCAGGTCTTTGGGAGTCGATTCAGCCAGGCGGTCTAGCCGTTCCAGTTCTGCGGTCAATTCGCGCAGGCGGTCGCGCTCGTTGGTTGCAAGCCGCGTGTCCCGTCGAGCCGCCAGCTCATCGAGGAGGCCACGGCCAAGGTCTTCCTCGAGTGCCTGCCACGCTTCGGCCTGCTGACCGAGCCGCGCCAGCATTGCGGCCAGGCTGGGGCGCATGGATGGCACGGTGCCGGCGCGGTCGAGTCCGGCAAAGGCGAGCCGGACCCGGGCCGCGTCCAGGCCCTTCGCGGCACTCAGCCACAGATCCCGCGCCTCTTTGTACTTCCCCTGGGCGCACGAGTTAGCCGCCAGCTTACTGTAGGATTCCGCGGTCATAGGGTGCTCGTCGCCCAGCAGTCGGCGGTCAATCGCCAGCGCCTGCTCGAATTGCGCCTGGGCCTGGTTGTACTTTCCCTGGGCGGCGAGGTTGGCCGCCAATCCGCCGTAGTTGATGGCGGCCAGAGGGTGGTCGTCGGTGAACAGCCGGCGCGTGCTCTCCAGCCCCTTCTCGAAAAGCACTTGAGCGGCCGCGTATTTCCCCTGGGCGCTGAGGTTGTTTGCCAGGCTGGCATACACGGCCGAAGTGCGTGGGTGGTTCTCAGGGAGCAGCCGGCGGTTGATCTCCAGCGCCTTCTCGAAGAGCGGCTGGGCCGCGGCGTGTTTTCCCTGGGCGTCAATGTTGTGCGCCAGGCTGTGGTAGACCAGGGCGGTATCCGGGTGGTTGTCGGTGAGCAGTTGCCGGCGTATCTCCAGCGCCTTCTCGAAGAGCGGCTGGGCCGCGGCATGTTTTCCCTGGGCGTCGAGGTTGCTCGCCAGGTTGTTGTAGCTTTGGGCGGTGAGCGGGTGGTTGTCGGTGAGCAGTTGCCGGCGTATCGCCAGCGCCTTCTCGAAGACGGGCTGGGCCTGGGCATAATTGCCTTGCCTGAGGAGGTTGTGCGCCAGGTCGTTGTAGCCTTGGGCGGTGAGGGGATGGTTGTCGGTGAGCAGCCGGCGGTCAATTGCCAGCGCCTTCTCGTACAGCGGCTGGGCCGCAGAGAACTTCCCCTGGTCGCTGAGGTTGGCGCCAAGGCCGCTGTAGCTCTGTGCGGTGGCCGGGTGGTTGTCAGTGAGCCTGCGGCGGCGGATCTGGAGCGCTTTCTCGTAGAGCCGCTGGGCCGCCGCATACTTTCCCTGGGCGTTGAGGTTGGCCGCCAGGTTGCTGTAGGAGGTCGCGGTGTCGGGGTGGTCGTCGGTGAAAAAACGGCGACAGATCGCCAGCGCTTTCTCGAAGAGCGGCTGGGCCGCCGCATACTTCCCCTGGGCGTTGAGGTTGGCCGCCAGGTTATTGTAGGCGGTCGCGGTGTCGGGGTGGTCGTCGGTGAAAAGCCGGCGATAGATCGCGAGCGCGCTTTCGAAGAGCGGCTGGGCCGCGGCATGCTTTCCCTCGGCGTTGAGCGTGGACGCCATGTTGCAGTACGAGGCGGCGGTGTCGGGGTGGTCGTCGGTGAGGAGCCGACGGTTGATTTCGATCGCCTTTTCGAAAAGTTCCTGCGCCGCCGCGTAGTTCCCCTGGTCGAGCAGGCTGTTTGCCAGATTGTTGTAGCTGTTGCCGGTATCAGGGTGGCTCTCGGTGAGGAGCCGGCGTTTGATCGCCAACGCTTGCTCGAAAAGCGGCTGTGCCTGGGCCCATCTTCCCCCTGCCAACAGCGAAGACGCCTGCGCATCCATGGTCTTCGCCGACTTGTAGGCAGTTCGATCCGCTATTGGCATCGGGGCCACCAGGCGCAGCGCCTTGAGCTGCCACTCCGCGTTTGCGGTCGCAAAGTGCTTCGGCCCGTAGACCCGCGCCCTCAGGGCGAGCAGGTCGGCGGTGCTGGCAATCGCCTCGTCCCAGCGGTCGGCCTTGAGCGCACTTTCGATCTGCTCATCCAGTTGCTTGGCTCGTTTCTCGTCGTCGCCGGTCAGTTTGATCAGTCCCGGTGCGGGGGGTTGATCTCCCTTCGGTGGCGTGGTCTGTGCCATAGCGGGCATCGCCGGCATCGCGAGCTCTAACCCGATCAGCAGCCCCAGCCGGAACACGACGCGAAGAGCTTTCATGATGGGCCTCTTCCTGTGTCAGGCAATCAGTGACGGGACGGTTGAAGCATACCGAACTTCGAGACTCCTCGCCCAGATCTAGCCAGACTGAACCGAATTGCCAGTTCGATATTGTAAAGCAAGAAGAATAGCTGGCTTACGCACCTGGAATGGGGTAGGCTGCTTGCTGGCCGGAGTAGATGGAACGTTTCCGCTAATGGTTGAAATGTTCGGTTTGTCCCTCAAACACGACGATGACACCCATGATGATCCTGAGAAGATTGATGTTGACCGCATGTCGAGTTTTCGGCCTGGCGATTACCCTTGCGATGTTATTCAGCCAACTTCTCGGAACTGCTGACGCAGGTTCCGTCAGCCTGTACGTTGCCAACGAGGGCAACGGCACGGTTCGCCAATTCTCGCAATCAGGGACGGATCTCGGCAATTTTGTGTCGGGACTGACCGCACCGACGACTCTGACGGTCAATCAATCCGGTGATCTCTTCGTATCCAATTACGGCGGGAGCTCGGTTCGAGAGTATTCTCCCCAGGGAACACTATTACTAACTATATCAACATCTTTTCAGCCAGGGCAGGTGCAAATCGCAGCCAACGGAGACCTGCTGGTTAACAATTATTTTGGCGGGGACGTAGCTCAATATTCAGCAACAGGACAATATTTAGGCATATTTAGCAACCCCGGTTTGGCGCGGGCCTATTTCAGTGCCCTCGACTCGCAAGGGAACCTCTATGTCACAGACTTCATGACCGGAGTGGTGAGGAAGATATCATCGACGGGCGTGGATGAGGGGAACTTCATCAGCAACGTAGCTGGAGTCACGGGAATCGCATTCGACCCCAAAGGAGACCTCTACGTCGTTATCAACGGCGGCCAGTACAAGATTCTGGAGTACTCCCCAACGGGGACATTCCTCGGTCTGATCACCGACACTGGATTGAGTTCACCGTACGGTCTGACCTTCGGTCCAGATGGAAACATCTACGTCGCGAATGCAGGTAATGATTCGGTCACCTATTACACGCCGTCAGGAACTTACCTGGGCGTTTTCGCGGACACTGGACTCAGTGCTCCGAATGGGGTCGCTTTCAGTGCTTCGGTCCCGGAACCGTCTTCGGCGGTTTTGTTAATCTTGGCCGGTGTAGCCACCGCCATCGGCGTATCCGTCAGGAAACGCTCGGGGATCAGCTCTACTAGCTCTTTTGCCTGTCCTAGCTCTTAATGCCACTCCGGTCAGCCAATGCTATCCGAGCCCCTGGAAACTCAGTTCAAAGCCAATGAAAAAGATGGCGGCGTCGACGAAGAGATGACTGATCCACGGGCCGTACAAGGAGCCTGTATGGTGATAGAGCCACGCCCACCCAGCTCCCCCGATCGCCACGAATAGGGGGAGCGCATAGGTCAGGTGTGAGGACCATCCGAAGAATCCGGCCACGATAAGGACGTGATGGGCCATGAATCCCACGCTCGACCAGAGAATCGCGGCGCCGAGCGAGGTCCGACGCTTCAAACTTCGGAAAACAAACCAGCGCCAGTAGTATTCCTCCAAGCCCGAATGCCCCAGTGCGTAAAACGTGCTGAGTGCGATATAGCGAGAGGGCGAATCCACTCCCATCCCCTTGATCTTGGCGTGAATGGCATCCACGGCAGCGGCGAGATAACCGCCGGGCAAGAGCCAAAGCCGAACGACAAGCAACGTCGCGACCAGAATGATGACCCCCGACGCGATGCCCCAAACGAAATCCGTGATCGATGGGCGGTGTAGCTTGATCTTTTCTTTGAGTACCGATGCGGTCCACACTGCGGGGAGCCCGAACTGCAGGACTTTTCCCAGAGCGTAAACTCCTTGCTGAACACCCGTCGGCGCGTTGGCGAGAAGGTCGAAATAGAGGAACGTCAAGGCCGTCGGATAGACGATAGCGACCAGAATAATCAGCATCCGGGAAACCCATGGTAGCCGCGAATAGGCGTAGCCCTTGAACTTCGGCCACGCAACTTTGTGCAAGAACAACTTGCGCTTCTCTCGCATGTCGTTTGCAACCAGAAAGGGTACCACTTTCGGAGACCACCGGGTACCACCTGAGCGGTTCTGGCGCGATGTGATTCACTCGGTGTGTGCGGCGGGCGTTTTTGCTCGGAGAAGGGCCGAATGACCGTATCTCTGACTTCATACCGATCGGGTCGAATGATTGCGATTTCTTCGCGGCATGCCGGCAGCGGCTTCGAGAAGTCGCCGAGCGCCTGGGCCTGCGACGAGTGCCCAACCTGGGCGGATGCGTGGCGACCTGACAACGACACGAAGGTCCGATCGCCAGCCGATTTTGGGATCGGGCGTGATTCCGTGCGCACCATGAGCGGAACGAACGACCGGCGACGTCGGTTTCTGCACCAATCCGAGAATTCCGGGCTTGTACAGCGATCGGGAACGGTTGGCTCGTTCCACGAGGCGTCTGGAACCGACTCAACCGAGGCGGAGCCAACCCAGCCGTCGAGGCCGCGCTTTGATCTGCCTGTCCTAGTTCTTCATGGTTCGCATCTTGAACTTCGCAGAATTCGGCTATGAAATGGTGCGGTGCCCGTTTCAACTTACCGCGATCATAGTGTTCGGTTCCCAAGCCCAATCGAGGCCAATCATGGCGAAATCGCCCGAAGAGGGAATGGCCAGCCTGATCCGTAATCTCGAGGAGAAGACCGGAAAATCCATTGACGCCTGGGTGGCGATCGCACGCGGCTCGGGGAAGACGAAGCACAAGGAAATCGTCAACTACCTCAAGTCCCAGCACAGCCTGGGTCACGGGTACGCCAACCAGGTCGCGATCCGCGCGCTGGCCGCGGCCGACGCCCCCGCGGCGGGCAGCGACGACCTGGTTCTCGCGCAATACGCCGGAGCGAAAGCCGCGATCCGTCCAGTCTACGAGGCGCTCGCAAAAGCCGTGAAGGCATTCGGGCCCGACGTCGAGCTCAGCCCCAAGAAAGCCTATGTCAGCCTGCGGCGGTCGAAGCAGTTCGGCTTGATCCAGCCCACGACCGCGACGCGGGTCAACGTGGGTCTTGTCCTCAAGGATGTCCCGCCCGCCGGCCGCCTCGAGGCCTCGGCCAGCTTCAACGCCATGGTCACGCACCGCGTGCGGGTTGCCAACGTGAAGGAGGTTGATTCCGAGCTGATCGGCTGGCTGCGACAGGCCTATCAGAAAGCATAGCTGTGGGAGCTAAGGATCTGGGCAGAAATAAGTTACCGGAAGAGTCCTCTTTCGCGCCGCGAAAGAAAGCCCTTTCGCGGTGCGAAAGGCGACACTTATTGTTGCGCAGCACCCAACGCGGCGGAGCCGCAACCAACGGATCGGGGGACAGAGCCCCCTCCTACACAAATCGCCGCGCGGCGCCGGCCTCTTGTAGGAGCCGGCTCTGTCCGGCGATCCCAAGATGCGCACATCGTGCGGAGATGTTTGCGGGGAAGAATCTAGGCTTTTTCCGGAACTGCGCCCGGAAAAAGTGGCCCCTTGCGGGGCAGCCCGCAGTCGGGAGACCTTCGGTCCGGCAGCGGGCGGGGTCAGGAGACCCACGCCCAACATCGACAACAAGTTGTCGATGCGCGGCCCTGAAGGGCCTAGGCTTTTTCCGGAACTGCGCCCGGAAAAAGTGGCCCCTTGCGGGGCAGCCCGCAGTCGGGAGACCTTCGGTCCGGCAGCGGGCGGGGTCAGGAGACCCACGCCCAACATCGACAACAAGTTGTCGATGCGCGGCCCTGAAGGGCCTGAAGAAGCACTGGCGCAACGTCGCCCGGAAGAACGTCGGTGTGCCGGACCTGAGCGCACAGCACGACAGACGCCGGACCTGTTAGAATGTTCCCAGTCATGGTCGAGTCCTGTCGTGTCAAGATTCGCATCGCGCATCGGACGGGCTTCACGCGATTGGAATTCGACGTGTCAGAGACGCTACACGTAGACGCGTTCGATGGGGCGATGAGGAAGAGGACTTTTTCTACAATCCAATGTGGCGTAGGTATGGCCACATCGCTTCGATGGAAGCGGGCATGGCTACCCATTATTGGCAAAACAACCGAGCCGAAGAGCTGTTTTGGCATATGCTCGATCAGGTTGTGATTCGTCCCGAGGAAAGCGTGAGCTTTCCGGAAGATCGCCTGAGAATAGTCTCAAACGTGGGCACAGTGACCCTGGTCGCCCCGGACGGAACACCCGACGATACCGTCGGCTCTGATCACTTGCCCATTGTCTTTCATTGGAATGTGTGACAGGTGCAACATGACGCAGCAGATACTTTGGCCTCCGATAAGTCCAACGCCTCCGAGAACGATGGCAGAGATGCTCTACGATGCCGCTGTGGGTTTGGCGCAGATTAGCCAAAACAAATTGGATTTCTACGTGGACGCAGTCGGTGTTGCTCCGGATGTTTTTGGCCCCGTAACAAAAATCAGATATAACTGCTATATCAGGGTCATTGACAAGGCCTATCTGCATCTGCTGTTTCAAGTGACGACGCCTTCGAGCGGTGCATTTGACGCGGAAATCGGTACGCCAGAGGGCGATGTATACCCTCCGGTCAAAAACGAAACGGAACTTGTCGCGAACATAACCCGAATCCTGCAACGGCCGCGGACCAAAGAAGTGATCGAGTACCTCCTTCGAGTAGCCGTTCCATGAGCATGCATTGCAGCGGGGGATCGCTCCCACTCTTCTTTTCAAGCATCGACAATTGCTGCAACCCTACCGCTGCGTCTCGATCCACGCGTCGATTCGCTGTTCGAGCAGGTCCAGGGGCAGTGGTCCGTCGTCGATCAGCGCGTTATGGAATTTGCGAATTTCGAACCTGGCCCCGAGGGCCTTGGCGGCCTTGGCGCGCAGCGCCTTGATCTTCAGCTCGCCGAGTTTGTAACCCAGCGCCTGCCCGGGCCAGACGATGTAGCGGTCGATTTCCGCCACGATGAAGGTGTCGGAGAGGCTGGTGTTTGCTTTCATGTACGCGATGGCACGGTCGCGGTCCCAGCCCAGGGCGTGCATTCCCGTGTCGACCACCAGGCGGCAGGCGCGGTGGATCTCGCCGTTGAGCCGGCCGAACTTCGAATATGGGTCTTTATACAGCCCCAGGTCCTCGCCGAGGCCCTCACCATAAAGAGCCCAGCCTTCGACATAGGCGTTGTAAAGGCCGTTCCGGCGGAAATCGGGCAAGCCTTTGAGCTCCTGGGCACGGGAGACCTGAAGATGATGACCGGGCACGGCCTCGTGCAGGAACAACGCCTCCATCTCGTGTCTGGGCTTGGTCAACACGGCGAGCGTGTTGGCATTGAAGTAGCCCGCCCGGGAGCCGTCGGCTGCGCCGGGCGTATAGTAGGCAGCCGTCTCCCCCCGATAAGCGGGAATCTCCCGGATGCCGTACGGGGTGCGCGGGAGCTCGGCGAAAAGCTTGGGCAGCTCGGGGTCGACACGTTTGGCGATATCGCGGAACGCCGGCAGGACGTCATTGGTGGGGAGGCGGGCAAAGCGCGGATCGGTCCGCAAGAACTTCACGAATTCCGGGAATGAACCCGAAAAGCCCGCCTGCTTGATGACCTCGTCCATCGCAGCGCGGATCCGCGCCACCTCCCGCTCGCCGATCTCGTGAATTTCCTGGGCGGAGAGATCCGTCGTCGTCAGCCAGCCGATCTGGGCTCGATAGTACTCGGGGCCGCCCGGCAGGCTGGATGCGTCAATCTCCTGGCGGCAGGCGGGCAAGTATGTCGCGCTCAGGAACTTGTGCAATTCCTTGAGCGCGGGGATGACCGCGCCGGCGATCGCCTCGCGAGCCAGGCCGGTGAGCCGCGAGCGGTCGACCGCGGGGATGCCCTCGGGAAAATCCTCAAAGGGCTTGTAAAGCGGACTTTTGGTCGCATCGCTCACCCATTGCTGTTCGATCTGGGGCAGGACCTTCTTGATCGGCACGGCCGGCGGCATCCAGCCAGCGACCATCGCGCGCTTCATCAGCGCGATCACCTGGTCGATCTGCGCTGGAACGGCCCGCAGGCGGGCGAGGAAGTCGTCGTAATCCTTGGTGTTGCGCCAGGGCACGAGGCGCGGTAATGCGGGGATATCCAGGTGCACGCCGCCCATCTGCGACAGCGGCATCCACTCATAGTAAGTCAGCCATTCCCCCCCACTCGGAATTTTGCCCGCCGGAAAGCGCTGCATCGCGACGTCTTGCAGGGCTCCTGCCTTGGCCAGGTCGTACGAAACGACATCCTGGCCCGTGAGGCGGCCGCGGTCGATCTCGCGAAGCTCGCCGGAGGTATTCCCGTTCATGCGCCTTGCGCCGGTCCATCGCGGCCGCCGAAAGATCGGTCAACTTGTCGTTGTACCGATTGTCGCCGACGCCGGTGGCGAACTCCGGATATTGCCGCAGCGTCCATTGCCATTCCTCATCGAACAGTGCGTGAAGCTTCGCCGCGTCGGCGTTGGCCGCAGGCGTATCGGCACGTGCCGGCAGGCACAAGAGCGACGCCGAAATCAGCGTGCCGATCATCCCGCGGACCGCGGCGGTTCTCATGGTCGATCTGCTCATCGGGACGCGACCTCCGCTGCGCATTATAGCCATTGTGTTCACGCATTCCAGCCTAGGGGTAAAGGTGTCAGACATTAGCGATTCACGATGTCGTACATCCGCTCGACCAGCGCCGCCGCGATGGGCACGACGATCGGAATCGGCACCATCTTGTTCATCACGTAGGCGACGGTCAGGCGGCGATCCGCGTCGGCGATCACCAGCGAGCCGCCCGCGCCGGCCCCGAAACACACCCGGCCCTCCGGGACGAAGGGCAGCACCTCCGGCCAGGGCAGGCCATAACCGACGCCGATCTTGAGCCGATGCCCAGCACGAGGTCGATCCCGTCGCTTTGCACTTCGAAGATCCGGTTGATCGTCTTCGGCGAGAGCAGCCGGACGCCATCGACTTCGCCGCCGCAGGCCACCGCCGACTGGATGCGCGCCACTGAGCGGGCATTGCCGTGGCCGTTGGCCGCGCCGATGTCGGCGCGCCGCCAGCGCTCGGTCCAGCTGCGTTCGATGTTCACGTCCAGGTCCGGGCCGGTGAAGGTCTTGTACGCCGGGCCGCTGGGGTCGAGCTGGGTCAGGTCGGTCGGCAGCGACGGCCACGGCACCAGGTTGGCGACGCGATGGAACTCCGAGGGGGGCAGGCCGATGTGGAAGTCGGCGCCCAGCGGCCCCGCAATCTGCGCGGCAAAGAACTCGCCCAGGCGCTGGCCGGTGATGCGCCGGATCACTTCGCCGATCAGGTGGCCGTAGGTCAGCGCGTGGTAGCCCGAGGCCGTCCCGGGTTCCCACCAAGGCGCCTGCGCTGCCAGCATGGCGGTCGACTTGTCCCAGTCGTACACGTCGTCGACGGTGACTGGCTGGTCCCAGCCCGAGACGCCCGAGGTGTGCGACAGTAGCTGGCGAACCTTGATCCCCGCCTTGCCCCGGGCCGCGAACTCGGGCCAGTACGCGGCGACGTTCGCGTCGAGGTCGAGCTCGCCGCGGTCGACCAAGCACGAGCGCGGCGAGCGAGGTCATCGTCTTGGTGGTGGAGAACACGCAGGTGATCGTGTTCTCGGTCCACGGCACGGTGCGGGCCTCGTCGGCCCAGCCGCCCCACAGGTCGACCACCATCTCGCCGTCGATGTTGACGGCGAGCGAGGCGCCGAGGTCTTCACCCGACTCGAGCTTGGCTGCGAACAGCTCGCGCAGGGGGTCGAATCGGGCGCTGCACGTGCCGCCCAGCGCCGTCGGGTGATCGCTCATGAGGCCTCCGTTCAGAAGTCGGGGCGAAAGCCACGTTCTAGAGCGTGTATACCGGTGTCGTTCGGCCGGATTCCTGGCCGTGAATTCCTGACACAGGCTTCATCGGCTAGTATAGTGCTTTACCGGCGCTACGAGACCACGAAGCTGTTTCCGTCGCTGCTCAATGCCAGGAAGTCCCCATGAACGTCCAGGAAACCGTCCAGTTATTGTCCGAGCGGATGCCCGAAATTCGGCGGCGATTCGGTGTGCGGGAGCTGGCGATCTTTGGTTCCGTCGCTCGCAATGAAGCCCGGCCGGACAGCGATTGCAAGTCCAGTGCGCGAGGCCCTCTGCACGGCGGCTTCCGCCTA
>CAWGMT010000004.1:0-790236 GCA_963823675.1 uncultured Isosphaeraceae bacterium
ACACCCATAAACTCGTCGGCCGGAGCAATCGGCCAGGGCATGCGGCCTGGGAGCCTTGAGGCGGTCTGAGACCGAGCCTATCGAAACGACCGCCGTGCATGATGGCTTGACGTGATAAGTCGAACGGTTCGTACTGTCGACACCGCGCCGGGCAGGGAGTTGAGCGCGCGAGCCGACTCACTCTCTTGGAGTGGAAGCCTAATGGAGATGTCTGTTGACGGTTCGGCGTCGGGTCCGTGGCCTACACAAAGGCGGCTCGAGCCGCCGCCTTGCCCTGAAACCAGCGCCGCGAACGGCGTGCCGCGGCATCGACGAGCGAGCTCGATCGGCCCGCCGCCTGCTTGAACATTCGACCGAAGCCGCGCACAGTTTCCACCCAGTTCGATCGAGTGAGCCCCAGCCGCTCCATGATTGGGGCCAGGTGATCCGGAATCGTCCCGCGCTTGTCCGCGCGGAGTTCCCGCCCCGTCCAATCCAACAGCATGGCATAGTGCTCGACCTGGATCGGCAGGAACCCTTTGTCGGACGCCCTCACGTGCAGACGCCGCGGGGCAGCGATCGGGGCGGCGACGCCAGAGGTTGGACCGGAATCGGCGGAAGCCTGGCAGCCACCGACCGCGTCCGCGACGGCGGTCGCGATTGGCCCGGCTTGCGACGGCGATTCTTGCGGTGGTGAGCCGGCACCGACGGCTGTCGTGGACGCGGCTTCGGTCGCCGTTTCTTGCAATGTCAGTTCACAGAGCCAGGCGTCGGGGCGCTCGCTGGCTTCGAGCAAGCTGGGTTGATCCACTGAAGTCAATCTGGTTGAGGTCTCGAGCATGCTTCGGATCCGGTCGCGGCCCGAGGTGTATGCCGATTCCTCCGGCGTCGTCGCGATCGCGGCCCGGATCGGGTTGAGGTCAACGTAAACGCTGCACGCCAAGAGCGCCGCCTCATCGAGCAATGCCACCGACTTGAAGCGGCCGGCCCAGAATCTTCCGCTGCAACCGTCGTCGTGATTGGCGGCTCGGGCGATTTTCTCGCACAAGCACCTCATGAACCACGACAAGTTGGCGAGACGTTCGCGCACTTCCGCCAGCCGATCGGAGTTCGCCGTGAGCATCGCCAGGTCGTGCTCGTCGGGTTCGACGGGCTCACCTGTGGCATCGTCGCGGGGCGGGAAAACCCGATACCATCGCAGCGCGATCTCTTCGGCCGACCATTGCTCGGCGATGTCCGGCCGAATGCGGAGCACGAGATGGAGATGGTTGCTCATCACGCAATAACCACAAACCTCGATGGCGAAGAGCCCCGCTAACTCACGCAGTCGATCGAGAATCCACTCCTTGCGGTGACTATAGTCCTGCCTGGTATACGGGTCCACGCCACAGAGGAAGGCCCGCCGGACGCATCGGGCGATGCAGTGATAAACGCCGACCTCGTCTTCCACGACGATCTGGCCCCGAGCGTATGTAGGCATCCGCGAGACTCCTGAAACAGCGGCGGGCATTCACGGCTCAGATCATGTCCACAACCCCAGTAATGGACAAAAGTACCAAATCGTCCTGGCGTGTCAAGTGCCCCACGGAAAAAACCGTCCGCGCGGCGCTGGATTGGCTTTCATGTTCTCACGGGGATGATGGGTGTCTGAAAACCCCCAAAGAAGTAACCGAATCCCCGAACGAATTGCTCGAACTCATCATAGAGCCTGATGCTATCTTCATGATGACCGTTCATGACGCTGAAAAGCCCGCCCTCGAATACTAAGATCAGGTCGGAACCAGCCAGATACGACTCTTGTCGTGCCTCCCATTCCTCTCGAGTGTAAAACGTCGTATCGCGATCCAATTCGTGGTCCACCAGCCACTCATGGACGTTGCGTCTGAGTTTCTCAATGCTTTGCATGGCTGTTTCTCAACGCCGAATTGTGGATGCTGATGAATATCGCTCGATCACACTAGGTGCCATTCTGCACACTACCTCGTCGCCGTCAAGATAACAGCCGGAGGCTTTTGCCAACCCCAGTGGAAAAAATCCCCAGCGAATCTGTTGCACTTTCGCTAGGCTGGCACCGCAACGTATAATTTGATACTCCGTTTTTCCAGCCGCCACCAGTCGCTTTCACGGACTGCTTTTCGCCAGGACGGGAGACCGACCAATGAGCCAAATCGGCCATCTATAGAGTGACATCGATAGTTACGGGCCGACCCCGGAAGTGGTGTTTTTCCGCGTTCATTTACGGCGGCGGGGTGGTTTATGTCGTAGAACAAAAGCCCCAGGCACTTCGGCCATTTTTGCGGCGGCAATGGGATCGACCACTTCTTGCTGGTAACCTTCTGGCGTTGCTGTGGAAAGCATGGCCGGAGGAGGGAGAACTTCTAAGTTCTCGGCTGTGGCCTGGTCCCAGAGAGAGGCAAGCTCGTCCAAGAGAGTTGGTACTTCCTGGCCGTCACCACGAAGGACGATCTCGGCAGCCTCTTCCAGACTGTAGCGGTACCAGTTGGCGCTGCCGCAGAAGGCGATGATGCCATCGATCAGGATTACCTTGGCGTGAAGGTGATGAAGTGTACGAATCTCAGCGTTACCCCGGTCGGTGAACAGTTGCTGAGCTGCCTGGGCATGTTCCAGGAAGCCGGGGCTCATGGCACCCAGAGGTCGGGTTAGAATGCGGAAAGCTACAGTAGTTGGAGAAGCGCCGATCACCAGGTCGGCGAAGAAAGCATCGATCCAGGGGCCAACAATCAGGACCTCCCGAACTGCTTTTTTCAAATCCGAACGCAAATGGCCCAGGAGGTTACCCGGCCCAAGCGCGCGCCAATCGTTTGATGGCATCGGTGACTTCCTCAATAGAAACCGTTGCATCCACCCTGCATTCTACGGCCAGGAGGGACTTGAAGCGCTTCGGCTGTTTCGCATAGCCTTTCAGGGCCTTGGCCAGGTTCGTAAAGGCGGAGGAGACCCGACCATCGCGTAGCAAGGCCTGGCTGAGTCCGTTGCCGCCGGGGGTGGAGTCGATGACTTGAAGGTGGCCGCTCTCGGGGGTGACGGTGACGGTTAGATCGCCCGATGCGCATTCGACAGCCGAGCAAAAGAAAGAACCCAGCAGTCCTTCGAGGACAGGGCTCAACTCCTTGCGCTGTCGAGTATCCGGGACAATGCGGGAAATATTCCATTGCCAGCCATGAGTGCGGTAACTGAAGTTATGGAGGAAGGGGAATTCCTCGTTGGCACTGAGCGCAGCCTTAAAACGCTGGCTCACCTCGGCGAGGCTGATGGTCTTGGTTCGCTGGCGGTTGTTGAGGTCAATCTCGATGTAACCGTCGAATTTGCGGAAGAAGCTCCAGATGCCATAATCCAAAGTTCCTTGGCGGGGAAGAGTGGCGTCCGAAGGCGCATCCTGGGCATCTTCCAGAACAAAGCGATCTTTCCATCGGCCGCGGGTTGCGACCGCTTGTGGTTCGCGCACGACCTCGATGTCGGTCAAGGTCTTCATTAGCTTGCCCAGGACAACGGTAGCTTTCGGGTCCGTCCATTCGCCAATTCGGAAATTGCCTCGATACCGAACGATCCGGTACCGGTCGCCGCGGTGGCCAAGGTAGACGGCTTCAGGATGCGCGTCGCGAAAAACGGCGATGTCATCAATCATCGCGACTTTTGTTTCCTTGACGCCCGGGAGAATGAGGAACCGTTTGCCTTCCGAGACGCTCGCGCGAAAACCTTTGTAGAACCAGACGTTATCATCCAGGTCCACGAGGCCGCCAAGCCTCTCTTCGATGATTTGCGTAAGTTCGCCAATGGTTGGCGCCTGCCCAAAGTAGCGAGTTAGCGCATTGTTGAACGTAGTCCAAGAGGCCTTGCCCTTTCCCAAACGCCAGCGCCATTCTTCAAAAGCGGCGCGCATCATGCGCAGGTTGATGCTGTCGAGGTATAAGGGCAAGGGAAGGGGTTTTGCTCCTTCAAGCGACATGGTGGCCCGCGGCTCGTCGATCAGCTGAGCGTCGGCCATTGAGTAGTCCAGACACAGAACGGCTAGGCCGGGTCTGTCCTTGCTGCGGCCAACCCGCCCAAGGCGTTGGAGGAGGTCGGAGCGCCGCGGCGGCATTTCGTCAAGCACGGCCACGTCCAGGTCGGGAAGGTCGATACCCACTTCCAGTGCGCTGGTAGCAACGACCGTGTGGCCGTGTATATTGCCGCAAAAGAACTGCCGTTCGACCTGACGGCGGTGCTCGGGTGTCATATCCGCATCGTAAGCAATGACGTCGCGACTGGCCTTGCCATCAAGGCTCATTTTCAAGCGATGACCGACGAATTTGCTTTGGACGAAGCAGAGGGCGTTGGCCCTACGCCCAATTAAAGATTCTTCCCCGAGTATTTCCGAAGCGCGCACTGGGGTGGGATCTGGTTTGAGGAAGAGGACATAGCGGCGCAGACCCTCTTCCCCGCAACAGTTCAGCTCCTCCGGCACCTTGGATGCCTCAACCGTTTCGGCCTTGGTAAGACCGCGGTCATCGACAGCCAAAAAGGTTTTCGCAGGACAGCCCGTGAGGTCAGCGGCGAATGCTTGGGCATTCTGCAAGGTGGCCGAGGCAAGGAAAAAGGCGGGATGTTCCTGTTCCAGGACGTCGCAGGAGAGTTTAAGACGATTGATGAGCCCGCGGACGTTGGCACCGGCCAGGCCGTGCCAGACATGGGCTTCATCGACGACAAATGCCCGTAGGCCATTGAAAAAAAAGTCATTCTTGTCGCGGAGGAGGCTCCAGTGCACTTTGTCTAGGGTGGCCAGTCGAAGGCGAGCTTGGCGGAACGAGGAGCAATCGTGCTCGTGGCGTTGCATGAGCGGTTGGCTTTGGGTACCGTGCCACACCGACCAAGGAATACGCAACTTGCCGAGGGATAAGGTGCCAGCATAAGCGGGGTTTTCGTGCGGTGTCTTGTGGGAGCCGTGGAAGCAAAGATCGGTGGACACGCGACGGAGGCGTTCGACCTGGCCCCATAGGAGAGCCTGGGTCGGGAAACAGGCGATGGCTTTGGCGTCTTCATCCTGGCTGAGGGCGTGCACAATCCAGGCCAAAAATGCGAGGCTCTTGCCCGATCCGGTGGCCGTAGTCATGACGATGTTCGGCAGGCCGCCATTTTCCAGGGTACGGAGTACCCTGGCCTGGTGTGAGTAAAGGCCCGGCGAGCCAGGGGCGATGGTACGCGGCTCGTAAATGCGAATGAATTCCCGTACGGGAGGCGAGATTTTCACCTTGCTCAGGGGAATTGTGGTCGGCACTGGAGTGCGGAGGCAAAGAGCGGTTGCCGCGACCTGCTCGCCGTAGCGGTCCAGCACAGCCTGCGCAACCTCAGCAGCCGCATTGGTACGGGCGACTGCTCGAGTCGTGGATTTGCCCGTCTTGGTCATGATCGGGCTCCGTCGGGAACAGGTGAATTGTGTCCACTTCTCATCGGCGGAATTTCGGGTTCGCGTCGGTTGAGATAGGCGTCTCCGAGCCCGCCTCGCTGGACCGCGTTTTCTCGTACCGTTCATCTGGGGACATCAGCTTTATCCTCGTGTGCAATCGGACAGTGGCCCCGGCCTGATTGCCGTGAACAAAGCCTCGCTGCCGCCTGTGGAACTGTATACGCCCAAAAACCAAGCGTTGCAAGAGCGACGAGTTGCTTCGCAAGAGGCACGGTCGACATCGGTGATCCACGATGAGATCACCCACCACGGCTCGTTCTCCCCACCGCACTCCACGCAGCGGGGTGCCCTGGCCACCTCGCGAAGCCAGCAGCCAGCACTCTACGATGAACCGGGTCTTTGGAGAATAATGGAACAGGAATTTACGGTTTCACGTACGGCGGGCGTGCTCTCGTCGAGCAAGACGAGGCGCTGGACCATGGAGCCCGGCAATGCCAGCACCCTGGACTAGGCAGGGACCAAGACAATTTGGCAACAATTTGGCAACAACACTGGCGATGTCAACCCAATGTGGCTACAATGCTATTGGCAGAAGAGCGGTGACGTAACCGCTTGTCAGAAATGCATCTTAACTGTCAACCCAACCTGTTTCCAACGCCACGCTGATGGCAGACGCGCCGGACTCAAAATCCGGTCCTCGCAAGAGGGTGTGGGTTCAAGTCCCACCTTCGGTAGTATATACTTAGGGCAAATCGCAACATGCCGATTCGCCCCTAGTGGGAACAAATTGGGAACAGCGTTGCGGTGACATTGGAGCCGCAACGATGGATGGAATTCAGGAGCGTGGCGGCGGCTACCGCATTCCCTTCCGCTACCAGGGTAAGCAGTAGACTCTGACCCTTAGCAGAGCCTCCGAGGACGAAGCCAAGTCCAAATCCGCCCAGGCGGTGGTTCCTGACGTGGATCTCCGCCCCGAGGCGAGGTCTGAGATAGGTGTGGTGTCCCCGGAACCCCGGCTGATCGGCGTCCTGCCCGCCCGGGTGTTGCGCAGCGTGCGCCATCAACCCAAGCAGTCCGGCGGGATTTGTTTGCGCGACGGGATTGAGTGAATCGCAAATTGATCGCAGTCGTTCGAAAGCGAAATCCGCACGGACTGCGTTTCTTGGACTGACCCCTCTGTGTCAGCCGAACGACCTACACTCGCATCCGTCCTGCAACTGGACAGGGCGAGGAGCGAGTCAATGAAACCTAGTAGCACCAACCAATTCGAGTCCGCAACCATGCTTGATCCAGCCGAACCCTACGGCACACATAACCTCAACCCTGACGTGCAAACCAAAGACAGACCTTTTCCGCTTGTCCGCTGCTATCATCGCGACTGTGACCGATGGCTCCGCCGGCCCACAAGCACTTCCGATGGCGAGCTGTGTCCGGAGCACCTCATCCGTTGCCATTATTCCAGGAATGCGCCCACTTACTCATACGCCGACGTGCGACGCAATTTTGTCGTCGGGGCAGATCTCGTGGCGGATCGAATCGTCGGCCACCCATTCAAGTACGACACCGGGTGTCTGGGGAATGAGAAATCGGAGGACGCCCTTACCTGGAACGTTTTCCGGTCCCTTCAGGAGGCCCATGTGCTCCACGACGTGGCCGCCTGGATCACCGGGGTCACGTTCCCCGAGGAGCCGAGGCTTTACCTTTGGGGGATCTCTCTGGATGGGGATCTTTTCCAGCCGTGGGACCTCCTGATCGCTGCCCGTAGGCGTTTCGAGCAAAATTTGCCTGTCAACCGGCCGCTCACGGAGCCCGACATCGCTCTTTATTTGCCTGGAAGATACCTGATCCTCATTGAGGCAAAGTTCACTAGCCCGAATACGTTTTATACGAACGGCCCGCGCAGGGACGTAAAGTCCCTGACCAAAGTGGAACTGATCGACATTTACCAGGATCAGGCATTGAGGATTCTCGATGTGACCCGGGCCGGGAGTTCAGAACGGGTTTATTACCAGCTCTGGCGAAACATGGTCTTCGCCGAGTGGATGGCCCGACAAGATAGCCCCTGTACTCCGGCGTACGTCGCGAGCCTCACGCGGAGGGGCTGGGAGCAGGAGAGCTGCGAACATTTCCGGCAGCTCATCCGTCCGGACTTCGCCGACCGGTTCGTCCACCGGAGCTGGGAAGAGATCGACGAGCGATGGGCGGCGCGCCTCCCGGGACTTTCTCGGCTTCACAGCTATCTCGCGACAAAAACGGCGGCGCTCGTTCGAGCGTTTCAGTTTCCGGAGGTGTCCGGCGTATGAGCGCATCGCTCTCGGATGACCCGATGTATCCGCTCACAGGCGCGTATTTCTGGGTCCCCCGTCCGATGTCCGGCGGTGTCGGCTGGGAGCTGGTCACCTGCCACGATCTCGGCGTCCCGGACAGCGCGTCGCATCGGGAGTTCTGGCCCTCCGTGGTCGATCGGCTGGCCGCGCTCTGGGGTCGGGAACCCAGCGAATTCCAACAACGGCTACGCGATTACTATTACGGGCTGCCGAGAGGACGAGTCACAAATCCCAAATCAGGCTGCGTGATCCTTCGCGGCGGCGACGCCCCGTCGGCCGATGGCCTGATCCTGGTCAGGGTCGGGTTCCGACTGAGCGGGGTCGACGCAAGGACTTTTTTTGTAGACGACGAGCAGACGCGAGCGATGGATGTCCGAGCGGTAGAAGCTGCTCTGGGTTTGAGCCTGGATCTCGGGTTGACCGACGCCGTGATCGACTGAACCGAGTCGAATGGTTCGCTCGAAACAATCGGGACCGTCACCGGGCCTATGAAAACTCCCCGGCGCAGCGATACCATTCAGGGATGGGCACCGGGAACAATCGCCGCGCATCTCACCCATACGACGGAAAACCAACCGTGCAGCCAACCGACGAGACGTCGGATCAGACGCCAGGAGGTCCTTTCACGGGGCCGTACTACTGGGTTCCTCGGTTCCGTGCCGGTTCCCTTTCCTGGTCCATCCTGACCGGTCACGATGCCGGCCTCAATCCCGATACCGGCCATACCAAGCTTTGGCTATCCGTCCTCGCTCATCTTGCCACGGACTGGGGCAAGGATGCCAGGGCCCTCAAACGAGCCTTGGGCGATCACTACACCGGACTACCGCGGGGTCGAGTGACCCGGTCGGGCACCGCCTTCCTGATCAATCACGGCCGCGATGCTCCCGTTCGACGGGTGGCTGGAACGCGTGATCGAGCGGTTTCAACTCGCCGGCCAACCGATCAAGGCGTACTACGACGAGCACGAGCGGATGCTGCCAGAGGATATCTCGGTGATCGCCGAGGTTCTGGACATCAGGTCGGTATCATGGTCACCACGAGCTCCGATCAATCCGAGCGGTGGACCGCTTTCCAAAGGCGGCGGGACATCGTTGAAAGTCCGCAACCGTTCACCGAGCATTCGCGGAGCTCCGAATCGACAGCCCCCTCCCGAACAAAAACGCCAACGAAAGAGCAAGGCGAATCCCCGTACCAAGAACCTCGATCCGCCTCGCCGTCCCAACGCCGACCGCCGACTCCGCCAGGCCAATCGCTTTGCGCATCCTGCGGGTTTTGCAACTGATTCAGGGCCGCGGCCGCTACGGAGTCAAGGAGATCGCCACCGAACTGGAGTGTTCCGAGCGAACCATCTTCCGTGACATGGCCGTCCTCGAGCTGGCGGGTGTGCCCTACTACTTCGATGAAACCGAGAAGTGCTATCGCCTCCGGCCCGGCTTCCTCTTCCCGGCGATCAATATGAGCGACGACGAGCTCATCGGCCAGGCGACGGCCTCGGCGTTGACTGCCGCGCCGGGTCTGGACGTAACCGGCGGGGCCAGACCAGCCACCCGAAAGCTTCAAACGTCTTCGCGCGAGCCTGCCGCCCAACTGCTGGCAGACGTCGAACGGGTGACATCCGTTCTGGACCTCAAGCTAGCCGACCACAGCCGCCACCACGAGATGATCAGGACGGCGCAATGGGCCCTGATCCAGGGCCGACGCCTGACCGGAACGTACGCAAGCCCTTATGAGTCCAGGCCGAAGCGATTGGAACTCCATCCCTACCGCCTTTGCTTGGTCAACCAGGCCTGGTACCTCATCGCCCGTCCCGAGCTCTCAGACCAGCCCAGAACTTACAGGATCACACGATTCAAGAATCTCAGGCCAATCGACGCACCGGCGAATCTCCCAGCGGACTTTGACCTCAGAGAGTACTTTGGCAACGCCTGGGCAGTCTACCGCGGAAACCAGTCGTACAATGTCGAAATTCACGTTGCCCCGGAGGCTGCCCCAATTATCACTGAAACCGTCTGGCATCACACACAAACGGTCCAGCATCACAGGGATCGAAGCGTCACGCTCCGCTTCCAGATCGACGGTTTGAATGAGATTGTCCACTGGGTGCTCGGGTGGTCAGGCAGAGTACGCGTCGTCCAGCCCGCCGAGCTCCGGGATCTGGTCGTGGAGCAGCTTCGCAGGGCCATCACGCTGAATGAAACCGATCTGGGTTGAACGCGCTGAGGTCGCGTTGGTCGCGTCTGGTCCTCAGCAAGAGAGATGGCCTCGGCTGCGCTGGCTGGATTCGACGTCGGTACCACTGACCCACGGGTGTCGCTCCCATCGGAGAAGATTGACCATGAACGACAACGATCCACCGGTTGGAAGCGGGGTCGGCTTTTTTGGAGACAATGACCACGACATGCCAAACCGCCTGGTCGCGATCGGTGACATCCACGGCCTGCAGCGTCGCCCTCCGCGCCCTCCTGGCGGCCATCGATCCCCGGCGCGACGACACCATCGTCGTTCTGGGCGACGTGATCGACTACGGGCCGCAGACGGACAGAGTGATCGAGCAACTCATCGACCTGGCCGGGCGATGCCGGCTCGTTCTTCTCAAAGGAAATCACGAAGAAATGCTCTTCGGGGCGTTGCTGGGCCGAGACGACCGACGCTACTGGGAGAGTTGCGGGGGCGTCACGACCCGGCGGTGCTACCCCGGCCGGGATGATCGCGAGCTCATCGACCCCGCGCACCTGCGGTTCCTCAAGGAAAACTGCCAGGACTATTTCGAAGCCGACGGTTTTATCTTCGTCCACGCGAACTATTTTCCGAACAGGCCGATGCAAGAACAGACGAGCCATACGCTCCGCTGGGAGGCCGTCGATGCGGCACGGATGGCCGCGCACTACTCGGGCAAGACCGTTATCGCGGGCCATACTGCGCAGACCAGTGGCAACGTACTCGACCTCGGCTTCCTCGTGGTGATCGACACAGGCTGTAGCCTGGGTAGGTGGCTCACGGCGCTGGAAGTCCACAGTGGCGAGATGATCCAGGCCAACCAACGAGGTGAGACGCGGAGGTCCTTGCGATTTCAGACCACAGATGATGCCGATCGATCAGATGACCGTGAAGGGAAACAACCCACCCGAAACCTGCCTGAGCTGTGGCAGCGCGGACTCCGAGAATCTCACTAACCCTGGGCATACGATGGTCCCCGACGTGGCAACCAATATAGTCTTCATCTCCGATCTGCTACCGGCACGGCATCCAAACGTTGAACGCGCTTTGAGGGCTGCTCTTGGCGAACAACTTCGGATGATTCCGGGCACGAAGGACGTCTGGGTGCGCGACTTCATGCCGCTGCAACTGGATGAGGACCGCTTCCTTCAGTTCCGATACGATCCAGATTACCTCCGGGACTCTCCGGAATTGAGAACGGATAATGGAGCCAGCCTCGTTCCCTTCCAATACTGTCGCTACTCCAACTTGGTCATCGATGGTGGCAACATCGTTCGCTGGAAAGACGCCGCAGTTCTCACCGAGAAGGTCTATAAGGAGAATGCGGAACACACGGGCCTGGCTCTTCGGAATGCGCTTCGGACTGCCCTGGAGGTGGATCGGCTGATCGTCTGCCCTCGAGAGCCTGGCGATGTGTTCGGACATGCAGACGGCATGGTTCGGTTCGTCGACGGCCATACGCTGCTGGTGAACGATTACTCATCGGCAAACCCTCAGTTCGGCCGGAGACTTGTCTCCGCGCTCAAACGGGACGGCTTCGACGTCATCGCCTTTCCTTATCAACCGAGCTACAAAGCCACTGATGGCATTCCTTTTGCCTCGGGCGTTTACATCAACTTCTTACAGACGATGGATACCATCATGGTGCCGGCCTTTGGTCTCGCGGAAGACGCACAAGCGGCTGACGTACTGCGGCGGGCATTTCCTCATACCAAGGTCGTGCCGGTGCGGTGCGGTGCATTGGCCAAGAGTGGGGGCGTGCTCAACTGTGTGACGTGGAACGTCTTGATCAATGCGGACAGCGGGCGGCCAGGATCACAAAAGATTGAAGAAACAACTTCGCTTCTGGCGCGTCGAAGAAAGGGATGAGGACAGAAATGGCGAGCATTTTTGATGGAACGGATGCCTTGATCGATGATTGGCTTGGCCTCCGATTCAAAGCCAAACCTCCACTTTACGAGAAGACGACAGCCTGGAAGAAGTGTTCGGCGAGCGAGACAAGGGATGGCTGTGTCTTTGTCCGGTCTTTTCTCTGCATTGTGGACAAAAACTGCCGAGATCGACGACTACCTGGGCCCGCCTCCAAGAAAAACTGGCGGTTTCAACATGCGCCGAACTTCGTCTCGGCGAACACGGGAGAGACGCCCTTGGAGCGGAAACTCGTCCGCGGTGCGCCAAACTCGCTGGCCAATCAGATTCCTGTGGCGTCAGGCGTTTGCTCAGCAGATGAGCGCAGAAACACAATCGATCTCGCGGAGCAGTGCGGACCAAACGAATACACGTTCTTTGAGTTGAAGGTCGGTTCAGACACCCCGCTTTATGCAGCGATGGAGTTGCTCGGTTATGCCGCGTGCTACATCGCTGCCCGTCGAAAGATGGCAGACCTCGGCTACAACGCGCCAGAAAAGCAGCTACTCGCGGCGACGGTCGTTCATCTCAGGGTTTTGGCTCCCCAGAATTATTACCGTGTTGGCCAACGCGGCTACCCATGCCTTCGCTGGCTTCAGGCCAAAATCAACACGGGGCTGGCGTGCGTGCACGAGTACGTTGAAGGGCTTCATATGGATTTCGGGTTTGAGGCGTTCCCGGAGAACTTTGCCCTAGAGTCGGACTCCGACACATTGAGAGAGTGCCTCCGCCGCCGCGTCTCAGCTTATCCGCCGGCGGTCCCGTGATTTCGGCGGTTGGCCGTCGCACGAGGGGCCAAACCAACGCCACGCGAGGGCACTGGCGTTGACCGTTAAGGAACGCGAGCTCATCGATCCCGATCATCTGCGGTTTGTCCGGGCTCATCTGGGCTCCGCCGTGTCTCGTTCACGGCGCGGGAGGCCAGGGAATATTGAACTCCTCGCAGACACGCTGCCACGTGGCGACTCCCAGGAACGCGCTGGCAATGGCTTCACATTCAGCGGGAGACCGATGTGGCAGAGCCTTGGGCAGAATGTCGAGGGACACTGTGTCTCTCGCTGCGTCGAGCCACACCTGCGGCGCTGCAACTGCCTCCGTACCGCCGTCTCCCTCGACCAGGAAGAACCCGGCGAGCGAGCGCCCGTTGCATATCTCGAATGCGCAGTCGAGATGTCGAAGCATCTGGGGTTGCGGATTCATCCACGTAGTGCGGGTTTTCGGGCCGACTTCTTTGCGCTTCCCTTCAACAACAATGACCATGGACTCGGTCTCGAGGAACACATCCGGGTAGCTGGCTCCCTCAAATACGTACCAAGCTCGTCCAAATCCGCCGTACTGCGCGAGAAGCTGACGACTCTCCTCAAGTGTCTGAGGGTCCCGATCGATCAAGAGCGCCTCCCGTTTTGCCCTCGCAGCAGGCCCTCCCCAGTCATTGTTGAGTGGCGGGACAGATGCGTACTTGAGTAGCCAGAGAAGGAGTGCGTTCGGTGCCGCCAAGCCCTTCTCCGGCCTACCCCATGCCCAGGACGTCAGTGCGCCGGGATTGAGCTCACGCACGGCTGCCTCCGGTGGCGGGGGCATCTTCGGGAGCGTGAGTAGGCGCGGAAGCCATTTGGCGCCGGTGGCCTCGCGGGCGAGTAGCTCATCAAATACCGGAACAACTCGTGACTTCGTTGAGTTCGTCGTGGTACGCGAGGGACTGGACGCAGGCCGCTTGCGCCGCTTTGTACGCGCGGGACTGGACGCAGGGCGTCTCGCCGCACCGCGTGGCAAATGTAAAATCCGCCTGGTAAACTGGACGGTGTAATCGAGACAACCGTGAAGTTGACGGCATTCAACTCTGCCTCGAGCCATTCGCGAGTCGCGTGCCCCCAGGTAAACGGTCCATCCTTCAAGCCGCCGTACTCAATTTCGAATTGCGCCGCGACGAAGCGACCATCAATGGGGTTGCCTGACTCAATCAGCATGCAACCACCATCGTCTACCAGGCCGTGAAGGCGTCGAAGTTGTTGACGCGTCGCGCCCTCGTCACCAAAAACGCCGAGCCCGTTGCCCAAAAGAAAGACCGCATCGAAGCGCGCCTCTGGCGGAATGCCGGTGAACTGCGGGTAATCGACAGCAGCGGGCAGGACCTCCATGCAGTGATCACGTAGCCGCTGGTCGATCTCTACCACCGTGAACTTCGCATCGGGCGCCAGGAGGCGAGCGAAGGCGCTATGCCGCCCGATCCCGCATCCGACATCCAGGACACGAGGCTTCTGTCTGCCGCCGAGGCAGGTGTGGATAAGGCGCTGCTCTTCGCTTCGCAGATAAATGAATTCACGGCAGGGACAGTCTCTTCCGTGAGGGTGATCGACATTCCGCAGATGAAATCGAATTTCGCGATCAGGCTGCCTCAACTGGTCAAACATTGCCTCAGCAAATGCAGACACGTTCTTCTCCTCGCTGCTGTGACGAGCGATCGTTTCTACTCCTCCTCCATCGCCGAGTTTGGCACCGGGCAGACGCCAGATTGCTAAACCTGCCTTATCAAAATGCCAAATGCGATCCGAATAGTCCGGCCAGCATGGAACGCCTCGCAGTCCTCCGCCACCATGCAACAGGTAGGTCGGTCGCCCGGCTGGGTTGCCAAGCACCAAGCGTCCAAGAATTTGCTGTGAATCTTCAAACTGCGTCCAGTTGCACCCAAATCCATGCTGGAAAACAGCGATCAGTGCTGGGCTCGCCTTATTCCAATAGAGTGCGTCGAACGTTGCTGCTCCATCACCACCCACATAAAGCAGGCTAAAGCGCTTTGGGCCATGTTTGTCATCAAGACCTTCCTGTCTTTGAAGGATTGCCCAGTATGCGAACGGTGGCTTGCGATAATCTTGAAACGATTGCGGGTTTCCATCGATCGGCAGCAGCGGCTGTGGCGTCCATCCCGTTGGTCTCAATTCTCCGGCTGTCACCGCTCGAAAAAAAATTCGTTCGTATCCGCGAAATCCATCAACCCGATTCCGGGCTTCCGTGCTATCCACACCGTAATCCACGTATACAAAGCTATGGAAATTGCCAACGAGAAAGTGAATCACTCTCCCATCAAACTCGCAGGCTGGATAATAAACAGATTCAGAAAGCAACTCATTAATTGGAAAAACGTGTTGAGTCGGCGTGAAGTCCCTCAGCCATTTTGGCATCTCTTGAAGTGGAATTTGAGGAATCGGCATCGACTCGTCCCTTCGCGGCCTACCGCTTGTTTCTTCCGACCCGCGGAATTTGACCCTACCCCCTGAATGCACCTTCCTTGACCCCGATATCGCGGAGGACGAATCATTCGTCTACCTCTCAAATGCTATGCTTCCGGCCTATCTTCCAGCAATCGTTCGGCACGTACGTTTCAAGACTGATTGGCGACAATTAGATTTCCCTTCTGACGACAACTAGAATTCCCGCCTCGAGGATAGTGTACAAGCCGCTTCGATTGCGGTCGTCTTGAATCCCTTCTCGCACTCGGCGGTATCCGTGCTTGCTTCCAGTCACACCTCCTTGCTGAGATTGGCGGGGCCCGACGCGCTCTGACGCGATTTCTTGGCCTGCTCGGCCCGATAGCTGGAAACGTTCAATTCCAGGATCACGCTGTGGTGCACCAGTCGATCGATCGCAGCAGCGGTCGTCATCGGGTCCTTGAAGATCGTCTCCCAACCCGAAAACGCGAGGTTGCTCGTCAGCACCACGCTCCCCCGTTCATATCGCTCCGCCAAGAGCGCGAACAGCACCTCCATTTCGTCGCGACTGTATTGGACATATCCAATATCGTCGAGGATCATCACGTGATATGAAGAAATCTTCTTGAGAAAACCGCGGAGCTTCAAGTCACGCTTCGCGGCCAAGAGGTCCTGAACCATCAGACCACAAGTCGCGAACATCACCTTCCTTCCCGCCCGGATCAGCTCCTGGCCAATCGCGCAGGCGACGTGCGTTTTCCCAGAGCCGGGGTTACCGAAAATGAGCACATTCTCATGCCGCTCAACGAAGTCTCCTTCCAGCAACGATCGGACCTGCTGCGCCGCCTTCGGCGGCAGTCGCTTCAGGTCCAGAGTTCGAACAGGCTCTTTTCCATGAACAGCCTCGAATCGCGTAAGAGCCGCTCGATCCGGTTTGAGCGCCGGGTTTCACGTTGCGCTCCGCCAGATCAAGCAAGTAGCGCTCGTAACTTGAGGACTCTTGACGAGCCCGTTGCGCCGCCGATTCGTACTCGTCCCGTATCGCCGGCAGATGGAGGTCCCGAAGGCAGTCCTTCAGGGACTCGTGCAGGTCGGCTTGTCGGTTAATGGCATGTCCTCCCTTGTCTCGAGTAACCCGTCGTACATCGACAAATCCACCGTTGTGATCGTGACCTCCATCGCTCGCGGCAGGCCCAGGTCGTGGGCCAAATGGTCGGCGACGACGGTCGGTGTGATCGGTACATTCCACTCCAGGAGCCGGCCCAACACGGCGTCGACTCCGGTCTCGGATTCCTTAGCCGCCAGCTCGAGGATCCGCAGGTAATCCTTGGCCGCGCGGCCGGGGCTGTGTTCCAGCAAGGCATCGTAGGCCCGGCGAAACCGGCTCGTCGGGAACATCGCGTCCTGGTAGCGATATCCCGCGAACGCCCCCGGCTTGCGCACCAGCCAATCAATCACATGACGATAGTTGATCGCGTGTTTGTTTCGGCCGCGGAGCCGGGGAAGTCGCTCGACCAGCACCGAGCCGTGCCACACCTCCAGGTATTCAACCTTGATATGAACGTCAACCTGTTCACCGATCAGCCGGCTGGGAACCGAGTAGGTGTTGAATTTGATGCGGATTGTGCTTCCCTGGCTGACTCGCGCTGGGCGTCGGTGCCACGCGTTGAACGCGACGCGCGGGTAGATCTCGCAGTTGTGATCGGTCCTCGGCGAATCGCTGGGCCCGTCCGCTGTTGCGTTGGGCCAGCACTTCGCGCAGGAACCGTTCGTAGTCCTCGCGATCCTCGAAGTCGCGGCTGCCGCGGAGCATCAGCGCTTGATCGACGGCAGTCTTGAATCGGTTATGGCTCTGCTCGGCGTCTCCATTCTCATGGGCCTTGCGGGCGTTGATGGCTTGAGCTTTCAAGCCGTAGTGAGCCAGCAAGGCGCGATAACGTTGCTGGAACAGATCACGATCGGAAAGGTTATTCACCGCGGCGGTGAGCCGATCAGTGCGATGCATCTGGGGAACCCCTCCCAGTTCCCAGAGGGCGTTTTGGAGCCCTTGGCTGAGGCTCTCGAAACTCTCGGAAAAGCAGACCGTGCCGGTCTCCCAATTGGAATAGGTCAGGACAAAGTGATAGACCATGTGATCAAACGGTTCACCGGCCAGCGTGACCCGCAGGTCGCCCATGTGCGTGAAGTCAGAGGCGCCCAACAGACCGGGCCGGTGGATCTGATCGAAAAAGACCTCCTTGGCTGGGCCCTCGGTGGCTCTCCACGCTTTGATCTTCCGCTGTAATGTGCGGAGCTGGATGTCGCGAAATCGGCCTGGGAAGCGACGTTGGAGATCGCAGAAAAGGGTCTTGGCTTGAAGCCCGGGATTGAGTTCCAGTAGGTCACGAAGTTGGGGCCAAACGTCCTCGAACGGATCCTCCCGGGTCCGCCAGGTTCTTGGGGTCAACGATTCACTCGGCAGGCGATCAGCATGCCGGTACTTTCGAGCTGACTTGGCGTCCATACCCACCTTCAATGCCGCACGATAGAGTGGATGTCCTCCGCCGAGAAACTGGCGAAGTTTGCGAAACTGGGCATCCGTGATCATGACGGTTCCCTCCTTCTGGTCAGGAGGAAACCAGATAGTGAACAGACGGGCGAGAGGAGGAGGGAATTCTAGTTGTCGCTGGGCGGGAATTCTAATTGTCGCTGATCACAAGACACGGGCTTGCAGCAGGACACGTCCGCTAAGACGGGGAAGACCGCACCAGGGTCATGATTGCCGCTCTGACGGAAGGCGTCAGGCGGTGCCAGTTTGAGACGAGCTCGCGGAGTGCCTCGTCCTCCCGGCCCATTTCCGGCCAGCCCTTCGGTCGCATTTCGCAACAACAATTGGCACAAAGAGTTGTGGAAACTTGGAGGCGGGTGCAAATCCCGCCGCCTCGACTTCTTACGCGAACCGCCAGCTCCTAAACTGGCGGTGACCCTCCCCGCTGAATGCACCTTTGAGCCCCCCGACATCCCGTCGGCGGCCATGATACGCTGCCGCCCCACCTAGATAGTCAGGTGTCAACCGGCTGGCCGAATTGGGAACAAAATGGGAACAGGACTGGCAATATCAGCCCAATGCGGCTACAATGTACGCGCGTGAAGGCAGTATCGTAAATGCCTTGCAACCAAAGCCTTTAAGTATCACCGCAACGTGTTCCCAATACCACGCGTATGGCAGACGTACCGGACTCAAAATCCGGTCCTCGCAAGAGGGTGTGGGTTCAAGTCCCACCATCGGCACTAACCAAGTTCGCTATACAATCCGCGGAAGGGTCGCGGGCAGGGCCGAGATGACCTCAGTGAAGCGTAGAAGGGATGAATCCGCGGTGGTCCGCATTCATCGATCGAGGTCTGGTCGGCCCTCGACGCCCTGGTGTTGAAGGCGACCGCGATCGTGATCGCCGCGCATTGCCTGCCCGAGCTCTCATGCGGTGCTACCACATCGAGGGGCGAGGCGGGGCCAAGGCCGCCGTGCGGTTCATCGACGACATCGCGGCGACAACACGTTCGTCTTTCGTACCGACGTGAAGAGCTATTACGCCAGCGTCGACCACGACATCCTGCTCGCGCATCCTGGAGCGCCACGTGCCCGATGGGCGGGTCCTCGACCTGCTGCGGCAGTACGTGCGGACGGACGATCTACGACGGTGGGCTGTACGAGGACGTGGAGCGAGGGATCTCGCTGGGCTGCCCGCTCTCGCCGCTTGATGGGGGCGTTGTACCTCAGGCTGCTGGACGAGCGGGTGGAGGAGACCGGGCTGGCGTATGCCCGGTTCATGGACGACTGGGTGATCCTCGCCCCGACCCGCTGGAAGCTCCGGGAGGCGATCCGCCTGGTGAACCAGACATTGGCGGAGTTGCACGTCGAGCAGCACCCCGACAAGACGTTCATCGGCAGGATCAGCCGGGGGTTTGACTTCCTGGGCTATGTGTTCACGCCGACGGGGCTGGAGGTCGCCCCGTCGGCGGTCGAACGGTGCGTCGCAACGAATGTCCCAGCTTTATGAGCAAGGTGTGGACATGATCCACATCGGGGCATACGTTCGGCGCTGGCTGCGGTGGGCAAGGAGCGGTCTTCGGGCTCTGGCGGACGGACTGTCCGAGCGGGCCCTGTTAGTCATCGTACGGACGCTGGGTCGGCTAGATTTGCTAGGCGGCGGCTGCCAGCCTCCGTTGGTCCCGGCGTTGTCGGAACCAACCTTGGGCAATGAAGGCGCCAGCGCCCAGAGCACCCATGGCCAACAGTGCGCTGGCTGAGGGTTCGGGGACGGCCGAGGTGGCGACTAAATCAGCCGCGGACCAAGTGCTGGACCAAAGTGATACGAGATTCAACTCTGCATTATAAAGATCGTTGGCCGCGTACCAATTGATTCCCGTGACCGCCGGGAAGTCCGGATTAAAGATCAGTGCGTTATAACCGGGGGACGTTATGTCAGTGAGCGTGGCCTGGAAGCTCCCAGCGAATCTGCTGTTACTGGGATTTAAGTCAAATATGGGAAGTCCAGAATTAGTTACGGATATGTTCCAGTTTGTGGTATCGGCGTTTGTGATGATTCCTGTTGTTCCGTCAGTGGTTATGAAGCCTGAGACCGTGTAGCCGTTCTGGAGAGTCGGGTGGTCTACCATTTCGTACGTTATGCTTCCGCCCGACGCCGAAGGGGCGATGGCGCCCCCGGCCATGAGTAGGACGGGGAACCATATCCGGAGGGCGCAGATCGCAACGGGACGCCGGGGACCGGAAAGTGGTGTGGTGTAACGGTTCGAGGAGCGTGGGGTCGGCGGGTTAGAGGGACGCATCGTTCCGGGATCCTTTCGAGGGTGCGGTGATAGGGTGCGTCAACTAGAGGGGGCGTCCTCACGGAGTAGGGTGAATCCCGGCGAGGCGCCGGAGCGGTCCTGGGTGATTCCGATGTTGGGCGTGATCCCATCCTCTAGTCGGGGTAAGCACGACCTGGTTCAGGCGAGACACGCGACGGGTCGGCGCCGCTTCACGGTCGGGACGGTCGAGCCACCACGTGGATCGCCGGCGATCCTGGCCGTCCGAGAATTCCCCAAGGTCTTGAATGTATGTGTGGGGTGTGGTCGGTGTCCATTGTCTTCCTGACTTTTGGAGATTTTCACGGTGATCGGGCCATTTCTGGACACAATCACCGATACTTTTTCGCAACAAGACGGAACGATTGTATTCTTTTGTACACGCTGTGCGATGCTTTTTCGCAACGATGAGGAAAAGGGGTGTTCGTCGGAGGCGTCGGCGTGGGTAGGGGCAGGTCCGAATGGGAGGGGCGTCGGCTCGCATCCCTCGACCGAGACAGCGAGCGAACGATGTCCCGCAGACCGCCGGAAACTCAGCCGACGACCCCTTCCCTGAGGGCTTTGTTCGTTCGCTCGCAGGAACTCGCGAGAGGGTTCCCGCACAAGGGCTTGAGTCCCCCCGTAGGGGTGGTCGTTCTATAGTTGGCGACGACCGGGCCAACAGGGAGCGCCACCCATTCCTGATCATTGGAGGTGAGAGTCGCGCTGCGCACGTCGGTCCGACGACACCGACGCGTGCCACAGCCAGGGCGCGCAAGCAACCAACGGGGAGCACCCCCAAGCTGGCTCGTGTCAAACAGCCAAGGACGACGGTGGTAAACCCGGCGTGAGGTTCCTCGCTCGATCGAAACGAGGAACAAGGTCCATGCCTGCATGGCTCATCGTTGGAACAAGGCAAAGAAGAAGACGGTTTTGCGCATCCGGCTGGGAAGAGACCAAGGAAGGAGCCGCTGTTTGGTGGCGCTCTCCAAAAGATGGAAACTGGCTCTGATTTCGCGATCGGTCTCATCTCATCGCCGCGCTGGGAGCAAGACACAGAACGGAAGCGCCGCCCTTCAAGCGATTGTGTTCCCGGGAACAAGACAGAGAGATAAACGGTCTCATCGACGTGCTGACAACGAGAACCCCGAGCGCTGCCCTCCAAACGATTGAAAGCGCTGCCGGATCAGAGATCGGTCCCAGTTTTTGACCCTACCCCTGAATACCGCTTCTTTTGGCCCCGCATCGCTTCGGCGGAAGTCATGCGTTGCCGCCCCAGCCACGTGGTCCCGGACCCGCCAGCCAGACCGATTTGGGAACAAAATGGGAACAGGACTGGCGATATTAGCCCAATGCGACTGCAATATGCACAGATGGAGGCGGTATCGTAATCGCCTTGAAATCAAGCCCTGTGATCATCACTGCAACGTGTTTCCAATACCACGAGTATGGCAGAAGTACCGGACTCAAAATCTGGTTCGTCTGCCACCGAGCTGATCGGCTACCCGGGCGCGCCGCGAGTCAAGTCACCGGGCATTCCTGAGGGACACAAGGGTTGGTCAGGCCCCGGCATTGGTCGTGTCCGGCCGCACCACGCCATCGCCGCCCCACGCCAGAGGGCCGCCGTCGATCCGGCGCAGGCAGGCGAGGATCTCCTTATGCCCGGCTCGGGTGGGCTCGACGGGAGCTGCGGAGAGTCGTCGTCCTCTATGCCGAGGCGCTCCTTCCAGGCGTCGCCCACCCCCGGGTCCAGGTCGAGGATGAAATCCCCGGATAGATAATCCCGGGCACCCCGCCGAACGGGGTCAAACGCGATCGGGGCGCGAAGCGTTCTGCGAATGTATTCCACGTCGCGCCGGACCGTCCGCGGATTGGCCTCCAGGTCGCGCGTCAGAACCCTGTCGTCCAGCAATTTCCGGTACCGCGAGGAGCCTGAGCAGGTGGCGCGCCGATGCATTTTCGTCGGTCCGGCCGCGCCATCGGCGCCAACCTCGACGGTAATTCGGATCATACAAGATGAGCCGGCGCACCGTTCCAACCGCTGCACCACGCCCACTCATTGGATCCAGCATGAAGCACAGATGCGATATCGCCGGCACATACTGCTGCCGCGCCGCCCCCCGTCGGGCTATTATCCAGTGTGCGCAGTGGATGCCCCAAAAAACTTCACAGAAAAATTTAAGTCGAATCCGGACAAAATGATCCGATCGGGCTGGGCCCTCAAAACGGCGTGCGCGCTTTCATGAAATTCGAGAATCAGCGCATTCTGTATATAGAGGAATCTTCTCAAATGCGGGGCGGAATTCCCTTGCTCGCTGGTTTTACTCCCAGGCTGGTTCTTCGAGCGCTTCCGCGGAGTTTCGTTGCCTCATCGCGTGCGCACGTTCTCGCCGCTGGCCGGGGCTTGAAAACAAGGGGGACGGCGGCGAAAAACCCCCGGAATCCTCTCACTGGCTCTCATTTACTACCATCGCGGGAACGACGTTGCGGGCGCACGCAAAGCGAGTTGTCCCTTGCACTTCGGGTCAGGCGCGGCCGTTGTGGCAGGGATCGTTCCAGGGCGGCTTACGTCTCGGAGTGGCTGAATTCGACGTCCGCCGGGGGCTCTGTGCCGGCTTTCGCACGCCGGAAACATGCCTTTTCGGGCCCGTGCTGCTCGCGTCGCGTCTCAGGAAGCGGGAACCGGCAAGGGCAGGATGTCGTCGATGCCGATTCCAGGATGGCGAGCAAGCCCATGTCGCTCGCTCTCGGCCGAGTGCACTTGACCAAAGGTCTTGCCGTGTCAAACAATACCAGCAGGATGTCGCCGCGAAGGGCGTTGCAGCGGCCCTTGCCGGCAGTGGCCGGCGCAGCGGTCTGGTCAGGGCGCGCTGCGGCCGGTGGCGGCGCGGCGCCCACGGGGTGGGAACCCCACGAGGCTGGCATGTCGGATCCATCATCGTCAACGTCGTGCCCGGCCGAGAAGGTCAAGCAATTCCCCACGACGGCCGGACTTTATTTGATGAAGGATGGGCAGGGGCGGGTGATCTACATCGGCAAAGCCAAGAACCTGCGCAGCCGGGCCAGCTCTTACTTTCACAAGGCCGCGACCGAGGACCGTCGCATCGCCGACTGGATATCCGAAGTGGCGGACGTCGAATACCTCGCGGCCGACAGCGAGGTCGATGCTCTGCTCATGGAGGCGCGGCTGATCAAGGACATCCAGCCCAAGTACAACCGCGACCTCAAGGACGACAAGACGTTCCCCTATCTTCAGATCACGACCGGCGAGGACTTTCCACGGGTGAATTTCACCCGCGAGCCGCTCGACCGGGGCGTGAAGCTGTATGGACCATTTCCGCGGGCCAAGAGCCTGAGAGGCGCGATCCAGGTCTTGCAGCGGATCTTCAAGTTCCGCACCTGCGCGCTGGATATCGAGGCCGACGATCCCCGCTGGCGGTGGTTTCGACCGTGCATTCTGGCCTCGATCAACCAGTGCACCGCACCATGCAACGCGCGGATCGATCGCGAGTCCTATCAGAAGGACATCCGGCGGCTCCAGCTCTTCCTCGACGGCAAGAAGGCTGCCCTGCTCAAGGAGATGGAAGACGAGATGAAGGAGGCGAGCAAGGCGCTCCAGTTCGAAAAGGCGGCCCGCCTGCGCGACGAGATCAAGGCGCTCGGCTCGCTGAATTTGCGTGGTAACCTCGCCGATCACGCGCAGCCCGAGGTCTTCTACGTCGATCCCCGCAAGGGGCTCAAGGGGCTCAAGCAGATCTTGAAGCTCGACTCGCTGCCGCGCACGATCGATGGGGTGGATATCGCGCATCTGGGCGGCAACGAGATGGTCGGCTCGCTCGTCACGTTTGTCGACGGCCTGCCATTCAAGCCGGGCTACCGCCGCTACCGGATCAAGAGCGTCGCGGGCATCGACGACTTCGCCTCGATTCGCGAGGTGGTCGCCCGCCGGATCAAGGGCCTGCAAGAACGCGACGAGCCTTTTCCCGATATCTGGCTGATCGACGGCGGCAAGGGGCAGTTGAGCGCGGCCCTGGCCGCCTTCGAGTCTCTGCGGGTCGTGCCCCCGACCGTGATCGCGCTGGCCAAGCGCGAGGAAGAGATCTACGTCGAAGGACGCCCCGACCCGATCGTGCTCTCGCGGCGGTCGTTTGCTCTGAGGTTGTTGCAGTATGTCCGCGACGAGGCCCATCGTTTTGCGCAGCATTATCATCATCTATTGAGGAAGAAACGGACGCTTGGCGAACAAGAATGATCGTCATTTCAGCTCAAAGTCTCGGTCGTCAGTTCAGCGGTGATCCGGTCTTCAACGACCTTGCGTTCGAGGTGCGCGCGGGAGAGCGGATCGGGCTGGTGGGGCCCAATGGCACGGGCAAGACCACGCTCATTCAGCTTTTGGCTGGGCGCGACCAGCCGGATTATGGACGTTTGTTCGTTCGCCCAGGGATCCGTGTGAGCCTGTTGCGCCAGGAACACAGCTTCGAGCCGGGCGAGACGCTGATCGACGTCGCCAGGTCGGGAATGGCTTCGCTGATCGATCTTCAGCACGAGCTCGAGGAGGCCGCCGCCGAGATGGCCGAGGCCGAGGATCCCGTGGACCGGGAACGGGCCGGGCGCCGCTATGACGAGGTTCATCGCCAGATCGAGCACCAGGATGCCTATTCGATCGACCACCGGGTGGAAGAGGTCCTGACCGGCCTGGGCTTTTCCGAGGGCGAGTTCCACCGCGAGGCGGCCACGTTCTCGGGTGGCCAGCAGTCGCGGTTGATGCTGGCCAAGCTCTTGCTGGAAAGCCCCGATGTGATGCTCCTGGATGAGCCGTCGAACCATCTCGACATCGCGACGACCGAATGGCTCGAGAGCTACCTGGCGCGGCAGCCGGTGGCGATGATCGTCGTCAGCCACGACCGCTACTTCCTGGACAAGGTGGTCGGCAAGATCTGGGAGATGCACCTGGGCCGGCTCACCGTCTATCCCGGCAATTACACCCAGTACTGGCGCTTGAGGAACGAGAAGGCCAAGGTCCTGGAGCGCCAGGTCGAGCGCCAGGACGAAAAGGCCGAGAAGCTGGAGGCATATATCCGCAAGTATGGCGCCGGCCAGCGCGCCAAGCAGGCCCACGACCGCGAGCGCAAGCTCGAGCGGCTCGAGCGCGAGCGGGTCGAGACCCTGCGCGACGTGGTCGGGCCGGTCATGCGGTTTGATGAAGTCGAGCGCTCCGGCGACGTCGCGATCGAGGCGATCAAGCTGTCCAAGGGCTATGATGTCCCGCTTTTTCGCGACCTCAGCGTGACGGTCGATCGCGGGCAGTGCATGGCGGTGATCGGGCCCAATGGCGCGGGCAAGACGACCCTGATCAAGACCCTGATCGGCCGCGAGAAAGCGGATGCGGGTGAAGTGAAGCTCGGCCATAAAGTCCAGGTCGGCTATCACGACCAGGGGCTCTTGTCCTTGAACCCCGAGACGACCGTGGTCCGCGCTGTCTGGCCCGAGGATGACCCCGACTGGGTCGAGGGCGACGTCCGCGACCTGCTGGCGCGGTTCGGTCTGACCGGCGATCTGGTCTTCCAGACGATCGGACAGCTCTCCGGTGGCGAGAAGGCCAAGGCGGCGCTGGCCAGGCTTTGTGCGACATCGGCCAACCTGCTCGTGATGGACGAACCGACCAACCACCTGGATATCTGGTCGCGCGAGGCGCTCGAGCAGTCGATCAACGAATTCGAAGGGACCGTGCTCGTCGTCAGCCACGACCGGTATTTTCTCAATCGCGTCGCCGATCGGCTAATCCACATCGCGGGCGGACGGGCGCGGGTGATCGAAGGCGACTATGAGACCTTTCAGCACCTCGTCCAGAAGGAAAAGGAACGCGATCAAAAGCCAGCCGCCAGAGCGGCCGCGACACCGGAAAAGCCCAAGCCCGCCGCGACTTCAGGACAGGCCGAGCGGCCCAAGCGCAAGTTTCCCTATCGCAAGGCGGCCGAGATCGAGCGCGAGATCGGCGAACTGGAGCGCGAGGTCAACGAGATCGAGGACCTTTTGGGCCAGCCGGCCACCTGGCGCGATCCCGTCAAGGCCGTCGGAACCCAGGACCGGCACATCCAGTTGAAAGGCAAGCTGGAACAGCTCTACCAACATTGGGAGACCGCGCTCGAAGCCAACTGGTAAATCACCGCCATGCCCGATCCACAGAAACTCCTGACTACACTCCGCCGAGCAGCCGGTCTCTTGCGCACCACGCCCGGCCGCACCGGGGGCGTCGTGTCGCTCGAGGGTGCGAGCGACGTCATGGTCGTCGGCGATCTCCACGGCAACTTGCCCGCTTTCCGCAAGGTGCTCAAGCTTGCGGCCCTCGATCGCGAGCCCGCGCGGCATCTTGTGCTGCAAGAGCTGATCCACGGTCCCGCGGAGTATCCCGATGAAGGCGGCGACCGCTCGCATCAGCTTGTGGACCTGGTCGCCGCGCTCAAGTGCCAGTATCCGGCTCGAGCCCACGTGATCCTGGGCAATCACGAGCTTTCCGAGCTGACCGGCCGAATCATCGGCAAGGATGGCGAGACGCTTAATGAGAAGTTTTACCGCGGGATCCAGACGGCCTACGGGGGTCGCGCCGGCGAGATTTTTGAAGCCTACAAGGCGCTGTTTGCCGCTTTGCCACTGGCGGTGCGGACGCCCAATCGCGTCTATATCTGCCACACGGTTCCTAACGAATCCGACCTCGACAAGCTCGACCTCGATCTACTCGCGGCCGAGGTCTGGCCCGCCGCGGCCATGCAGCGGCGCGGGACGATCTACGCGCTGACCTGGGGCCGCGATACCGAGCCCGAAACCGCCGACCGGTTCGCCAGGATGGTTGACGCCGATTGGTTCGTAACCGGCCACCAACCGTGCGACGACGGCTTCGAGCAAGCCAATCATCGTCAGATCATTATCGACGGCACCGACCCCTATCCGGCGTACTGTCTCTTTCCCGCCGACGGGCCGATTACAATCGAGTCGCTCCTGGGATGCACGCATGTTATCGATGGCTAAAGTCGCCTTTCGCTCCGCGAAGGGCTATTGGGTAGCGGGCCACGTACAGCAGATAGCCCAGGAACGCCCCACACTCCCCGCTTGAGTCGAACGCGCCAGCAGTTAGGATGGGGTCGGCGAATGACTGTCGGTCGGAGAGATCAGCCGCGCGATAACCGATGGAGGTAAAGCAAATCGTGATGACGCTGCCGCCTGGGGCTCGACACTGTGTGCTGAGGTATTTCTTGCTCGTGCGCTGATTTCGGTGCCTGATGCGATCTCGGCGGGCGCGGACGGGGAAAAAGGTTCTCCTTCCACTGCAACCGCTCTCTTTCTGGCAAGTGACTTTCCCCGCCTGGCTACAGGCATTGATCTCGGAATCGCCGGCGAGGCGAAAGTCCTTGTCTGGGCGGCTGGCCAAGACAGGTGGCGGCTGACCGCCTCGGACGAGACGCTGACGCTCCATTTCCAGAAGAAGCCGGGCAGCCCCACACCGAGCTGGCGCGAGCTGGGCAAGGCGAATCTCGCGCCCAGACGCTCGGTCAAGATTGTCGTTGTCGATGATACGGCCAGTGGCGGCGAAAGCTCGCCCACGGCCGCGGCCGCCAAGGCGGATTCGAAGGACCAGAAAAAAGCTCAGTCGAGCCAGCAAGCGAAAGCGCTCCTGCCCGTGCCGGCGGTTCTGGTCTTGACGACGGAGGCGAAGCCGCATTTCGAGCCGTCGCTGGACCTGATCCGGGGACGAATCGACACGATCGAGCCGTCGGCCGACCGTCGCCGCGGTCACGTCCGCACCAACAATGAGGGGGCGGAATTCCAGGCGCCCGCGACCGCAACCGCCTGGCGCGACCGGGCTGGTCATCTTCGCAACCAGTTGCGCGTTGCGCTCGGGCTCTGGCCGATGTTTCCCAAGACGCCGCTCGATCCCAAGGTTTATGGCAAGCTCGATCGCGATGATTACACCATCGAGAAGGTCGTGCTCGAGACATTCCCGGGCTTCACCTTGAGCGGCAATCTCTACCGGCCGGCACACGCCACGGGCCGGTTGCCGGGGATCTTGTGCCCCCACGGCCACTGGGACGACGGGCGCATGAATCCCGAGGTTCAACAGCGCTGCATTCGCTGGGCGAAGCTGGGCTGTGTCGTCTTCCTGTACGACATGGTTGGCTACAACGACAGCAAGCCGTTTACCCACAAATTCCTCGATGATCGTTTGCGACGATGGGGATTGAGTCTGCCGACGCTCCAGACCTGGAACAGCATCCGCGCGCTCGACTGGCTGACGTCGCTTCCTGACGTCGATCCGGCCCGCATCGGCTGCACCGGCGAATCGGGTGGGGGAACCCAGACGTTCCTGCTGACCGCACTGGACGATCGCATCGCGGTCTCGGCACCGGTCGTGATGGTCTCGCACACGTTCCAGGGCGGTTGCGTGTGTGAGAACGCCGCCGGATTGCGATTGGGAACCGACAACGTCGAGTTTGCGGCGCTGCTGCGCCTCGGCCGCTCAAGCTGGTGGGTGCCTCGGGCGACTGGACTGCAAAAACGATGTCACGGGCGTATCCCGCGATCCGCGGGGTTTATTCGCTGGTCGGCTCGACCGATCGCGTGTCGGCCGAGGTCTTCGACTTCCCCCACAACTACAACCAGACGAGCCGTAACGCAGTCTATGGATTCATGGCACACTGGCTTCTGGGAATCGACGATTCCGCCCGGACCAGGGAGAGCACGCAACACCCCGAAAAGGCCGAGGACCTGGCGACCTTCAACGCCAAGCATCCCGCTCCCGCCGGCCGCAAGACGCCGGAGCAACTCGAGTCATTTCTGATTTCGACCCTGGGGCGAATGATTGAAGAGCTGGCCCCGGCCAGCAGCGCTGCGCGGTGGGAGGCGGCCAGAGACTTGATCGGAACTTGCTTGAAAGTCCGCGTTGGCATCGTCAATCCGCCTCCGGAGGAGATCGTCCATCGGGAAGTGCGGCGAGTGAATCGCGAGCGCGTGACTGTGATCCATTCGCTCCTGGGCCGGAGGATCGCGGGCGAGGCGATTCCGGTCGTCCGGCTGATTCCCACCCGAGCGACAGGCCGGCTGACGGTGCTTGCCCATTCCCGCGGCAAGGCTGGCCTCGCGACCGACGCGGGCGGGCCCTCGGAGCTCGTGCGGGACTTGCTCGCGCTCGGCCAGAGCGTGGTCGGTTTTGACCCGCTCTTCGTGGGTGAATCGCTCGATCCCGGGAAGCCGGCGGCCAGGCGCCCGGAAACGGTTCACTTCGAGACCTACAACCCCGTGCTGGCGTCCGATCAGATGCAGGACCTGGCGACCGTGCTGGCCTGGGCGCGAGCCCAGCCCGATGTGCGTGAAGTCAGCCTGATCGGCCAGGACCTGGCGGGGCCCCAGGTGCTCCTGGCTCGTCCCCTTTTGGAGGGGCTGGCCCGGACAGTCGTCGAGCTGCGCGACCTTCCCGATGCCGGCAGTAAAGCGGCCTATCCGCCGGCTCTCGAGCTGCCGGGCCTTTACCAGTCCGGCGGCTTCAAGGCCGCGGCGGCGCTTGCGGCCCCTGCTCCGCTCTGGATTCATGGGTCGTCTACTTTGGCCGTTGCCTCCTGGGCCAGACCGGCCTATGCTCTGGCCGGCGCGGAATCGGCCCTGCGGACCGATGGCAAAGAACCCTCGGCAGAGCGGATCGCGCGCTGGGTTGACACGGGCGGTGAGTGAGGCAAAGAGCGGCGCAGCGCGATCGTTTTCGCCCGCACGAGATTGCGAAAAAAGGCCTGGAGAAGACTTCATGACCGCGAAGAGGACTGATCATCGCCGGCAGCAGGAACCAAAGCAGGACAAGGTCCCCTCGGAGGGCCAGACGGCGGGCAGCGGCGACGCCGGTTCCGGCCCGCCGCGGTCGGACATGATGCTGGACTTGTGGGTGTCATGGTTGGAGCAGAATTTCGGCGCAGCCCGGGACTGGGTCGACTCCGACAAGCCCTGGTGGCGCGTGACCGCCGACGAGGTCGCGGGCAAGATGCTGGCCGGCGGCGTGAAACAGCTCAACGACATTCTCGCCCAGGACCCGATCTTGAGCTCCATCGACCAGATGTGGAACGCCAACCCGCTGCGCGAGGTCGTGCCGGTCGATTGGGCGGAGATCACGCGGGCCCTGCGCACCGTCTGGCTGCACTCGTCGCGCACACCCGAGAAGGCCGTCGCCGCGGTCACCGAGCTGAACCTCACGCTCTGGCGCTCCGCGATCGACGCCTGGACCGAGGCAAGCAAAGGCTGGTGGGGCTTGCCCGGCAGCGACGCAGCCCAAAGGTCGGCGCCGTCCCCATCGGACAAGCGGTTCGCGGCGCCGGAATGGCACAACAACCCGATCTACCGCGCGCTCAAGGAGTTGTACCTGGTGGCTTCAGACTGGCTGCTGAAGCAGGGCGAGATCGAGGACATGGACGAGGCGGAGCGGCAGCGCTTGAAATTCCACCTGCGCCAGTTCGTCGATGCCATGAGCCCGGCGCTCTTGCTGGTGTCCAACCCGGCAGCCTTGCGCCGGGCCATGGAGACCGGCGGAGCCAGCCTTGCCGAGGGGGCGCGCAACCTCATGAACGACCTCAAGGAGGGCCGCCTCAGCATCGTCGACCTGACCGCTTTCGCGCCGGGCCGCAACCTCGCCCTGACGCCAGGCAAAGTGGTCCACCGCAACCGGCTGATGGAGCTGATCCAGTACGCGCCGACGACCGAGAAAGTGCACGAGACGCCGCTACTCATCGTGCCGCACTGGATCAACAAGTACTACATCCTGGACATGCAGCCGAAGAACAGCATGGTGCGGTATCTGGTCGAGCAGGGCTTCACCGTGTTCATCATTTCCTGGAAGAACCCCGAAGCGTCGATGTCCGGCCTGACGTTCGAGGACTACATCGATCTCGGCCCCTTGGAGGCCAGCGAGGTCGTGCGCGAGATCACCGGCAGGTCTTCCATGAACGTGATGGGCTACTGCATCGGCGGCACGCTGCTAGCCATGACGCTGGCGTGGCTGGCCGCCCGGGGCGACCGCCGCTTCCACTCGGCGACATTCATGGTCTCGCTCCAGGACTTCGCGAAGGTCGGCGACATCGCCGTCTTCATCAGCGAACCAACCGTCGACTTCATCGAGCAGCAGATGCTGGAACGCGGCTACCTCGATAGCCGGGAGATGGCCAACATGTTCAACCTGCTCCGCGCCAACGACCTGATCTGGGCCAACGTCGTCAACAACTACTTGATGGGCAACAAGCCGCCGGCCTTCGACTTGCTGTACTGGAACAGCGACGGCACCCGGATGGCCGGGGCCGCCCATGGCTGGTACCTGCGCAACACGTATCTCGAGAACAACCTGATCAAGCCCGGCAAGATCCGCCTGAAGGGCGAGGCGATCGATCTCGGCCGAATCAGGCTGGACACGTACGCGGTCGGCGCCGAGAAGGATCACATCGTGCCCTGGGACGCCGCCTGGCGCGTCACGCAGCTTGTTGCCGGCGCCGTGCGCTTTGTGCTAGCCTCCAGCGGCCATATCGCCGGGATCGTCAATCCGCCGGGGGGCAAGGGAGCCTACTGGGTCACGGAGCCCGGGACGCGGGCCACCGACCCGCAGCAATGGCTCGAGGCGGCGACCCGCCACGACGGGAGCTGGTGGACCGACTGGGCGGCGTGGCTGTCCGAGCGGTCCGGCCGCCGGGTCGATCCGCCGCGACTCGGCAGCGACGCCCATCCGCCGCTTTTGGATGCGCCCGGCAGCTATGTCCTGGAGAAATGACTTCCCCCTACAATGCCCCGCGCCGCTCGAGAGCCTTGTAATGGACGAACGAGTAGATGATCGGAACAAACGCCGACACGATAAAGAGGGCGATCGAATAGAGGAAAGGCACGCCGGCGAGCGTCATGATAAACCCGAGCAACCCTGCGGAGACCATGATCCAGGCGGCCACGCGATGGGTGTCGTTCCAGACGCGGTCGCTGGCGAGCGTCCACGGCACCCGGACTCCGATATAGAAGTTCTTGCGCACTTTGCCGAGCACGTTGCCCATCAACGCGTACATGAGGAAGATCCCGGCGACCAAGGGCCGGCCCAGGTCGAATTGCTCGTGTTGAGCGACGCTCTTCCAGACCGCGTACAAGGTGAGGAGATGCAGATAGGCAAAAAGCGCGGTGAGGACGACCATAATATAGAGGTAAGTCGGCCGGAACGCGTCTACCTCGAAATGCTTGGGCGACAGGGCCGGCAGGAAGTAGAAGAAAACGAGCAATGCGACCATGAACACGGGCATGAGGAAGACGGCCCAGTGCTTGCTGCCGTAGCCGTCGATCTGGCCCTTGATGTTCCAGTGGGTCGGGATGCGCTCAGGAAGACTCGGATACAGCCATACCGACACACCGGCAACCAGCAACACCAGAACGATACTGGCGATCCAGTACCCTCGAGACCGAGACATTGTCAAGATTCTCCTCTATCTTTGAGCCCGAGATGGTCCCAGAGCCGGGTAAGAACGTCCTCCAGGACCGTGGTGTTGAGCGAGTAGTAGATCTGCTGCCCTTCGCGCCGGCTTTCGATCAGATCCGCCTCTTTGAGGACCGCAAAATGGTGCGACATCGACGGTTTGGTCATATCGAACGACGACGCCAGCTCGCCGGCCGTTCGCTCACCGCCACCAAGCAGCCTGAGGATCTCACGCCGGGTCGGGTCCGACAACGCCTTGAAAACCGCATTCAAGCCCATTGTCTTCAGTCCATTCGTGAGCGGGCGGTGGTTATTTAGAAGATCTCCTAATTATCGGCTACGGCTGGGGCGGGTCAAGATGGCGCGACGGAGCCACTTTGTCTACCTTGCTCAGCGCATGATGGTGAAGGCCGGTTGCGGATTCAAGTTACAGAGAAGCGTTCGGCACACGCACCACGGAGAATCGGTCATGGCTGATTTCACGGCGACCCAGGGCCGCTATCTGGCTTTTATTCGCGCCTACACCGAATTGCACGGTTATCCGCCCGCTGAAACCGACATCGCCGCGGCCATGTGCGTCTCGCCGCCGTCGGTGAATCAGATGGTGAAAATGCTCGAGAAGAGAGGGTTGATCCTGCGCCATCCGGGGCAGCCGCGTTCGATCGAGGTCCTTGTCCCGGACGATGAGATTCCGCCGTGGAACGCTCGCAAGCCGGCGAAGAGCCCGGCGCATCCACAAAACCAACCGGTCCGCCCTACCGTGGCCCCGGCGGCGCCACCGGCGAGCTTGTACGTCGTATCGGTCTCCTTGATGAGTGGGCCGGTCAGTGAGAAGTTCGCCAACAAGGAAATCAATCGCGTGATCGAGATCCGCGGCGATCAGACACTCGAAGAGCTTCATCACGCGATCTTCCAGGCGTTTGACCGTTTTGATCAACACATGTACGAGTTTCAGTTCGGGAAAGGTCCGTTCGATCCCGCCGGGCCCAACTACGGAATTCCCGGTCCGGAGCCAGCGAAGAAGGGGTACGGAGACGCGCGCACGACGAAGCTGGACGACCTCGGTCTGAAGCCGGAACGTGCCTTCGGGTACTGGTTCGATTTCGGCGATGACTGGTTTCATCAGGTTCAGGTGGAGCGGATCGAGCAAGCCATTCCGACCGTCACGTATCCGCGTGTCATCAAGCGGGTGGGCAAATCACCGCCGCAGTATCGCGACGAATAGCCGCTGTGGAGTGCGGAAAGAACTTGAAGCGCGAGACATTTCGATGAAACGCAAACGAACCGCGGCCGAAAAGCGGGCGCGCCGCGAACGCAAGAAGAAGTTCATGACGATCTTCATCAACGGCAAGCAGAAGCGTGTCCCGCGCCCGCAGTTGATTGAAGGCTAGCCGGTCGACGAATTTATCGCCAGAAACGCCCACCCCATATGGCTGCACCAGAATGAACTCTGGGAGCTCATGCCTCCTTGTGACGAAAGCTGAAGGGTAACCCGCCATGCCACCGATCGGCTCTGCGGACAACGAGCTTCGCCTGCTGTTCACTCCGGCTGAGAACGGATCGTTCACCGTTCGTCTTGAGGACAGTCCAGGGCACACTGTTGGCGTTCCCGCGACATTCACCCCGTTCCTCAGCGAGGGTGATTTCGAAAACCTCCGATGGTATCTCGAAGACTACATGGACCTGCCCGACGGTGGTGCAGTCGTCCGTGCGCAGGGGGTCGAGAAGCAGATCGAGGAATGGGGCCATCGGCTGCATGACGCCGTACTTGCCGCGCCGGAGAATGCCCACGCGCTCAGAACGCTGCTCGATGCTCCCGAGCCGCGCGAGTTGACCATCGCCACCGACCAAAGTGCGCTGCTGCGGCTGCCGTGGGAACTGATGCGCGATCGCGCAGGCGCCCTCGCGCAGCGCGTGGCCGTGCGCCGCCAACTGGAGACGCCGGAATCGCTCGTGCCTCGCGAAGTAAAACTGCCGCTACGAATGCTTTACACAATCAGCCGGCCTGGCGACACCGGGTTCATTGATCCTCGCCTCACCACACGGGCGCTCATCACGGCGCTCGATCCGCTCCAGGGAAATGTCAGCCTCGATTTCTGCCGTCCGCCGACACTGCCACACATGGAGGCGATGCTCCGCGCAGCCCAGACCGAGGGCGATCCGTATGACGTCGTACACTTCGACGGTCACGGCACCTTCCTGCCCGAGTCACAGCTCGGCGCGCTCTGTTTTGAAGAGCCTGATGACGGTTCCGGCGAATCGAAGACCGATTTTGTCCGCGCCGACCAGCTTGGCGACCTGCTCGCGAAGTATAAAATCCCTCTCGTCGTGCTGGAAGCCTGCCGCAGCGCCACGATCGGGAAGGCGGCCGTGTTCCGCTCGGTGGCTCCACGGCTGATCCAGGCCGGTGTCGGCAGCGTGTTGTCCATGGGCCATGCCGTTCATGTCGAAGCCGCGAGGCTTTTGCTGGACCGTTTCTACCGCGAGCTCGCCAGCGGCGCTACCATCGGCCATGCCGTCGCCCAGGCCCGTAGCGCGCTAGTGTCCACACCCTACCGCTGGATTGAGTCTGGACCGGGCGGTCGCACGATCTCGTTGCAGGACTGGTTCCTGCCGCATCTCTATCAGCGGGGGCTCGATGAGCCGCTGCTGCCGCGTGACGCGGCCAAGCGGCAGGCGGTGCGGCTATTCGACGCCTTCCTCAGCCACAACCATAACGACAAACCTCGCGTCGAGGCGCTTGCCCGCTTACTGGTTGAAAAGCACGGCCTGCGCGTCTGGCTGGATAAATGGGAGTGCGGGCCAGGCAAGCTCGAGCCGCAGTGTGAAGTCGGCATCCGCAACAGCCGCTTCACGATCGTCGTCGGATCACAGAAGGCGCTGGGTTCGAAATGGGTCGCATGGGAGATTCAGAAGCACCTGGAGCTCAATCCGGACCGCGACCGGCTGCTGCCGGTGAAGTTCGAGACGCTCAAGCTTCCGGCGAAACTCAACGAGTTGCTGTGGGTCGATTTCACCGACCCGGCGAAGGACGACGAAAACGCGGCCCTGCTCGCGCGCTATATCCGCTCCGGTGATGCCGAGGACGCCCGCCGCCGGCGTGGGTTCCGCCCGCCGCCGGAGTACTTGCTGCCCGGCGCGTTTCCTAGGCCGCCGCGGTATGGCTTCCAGGGCCGGGCCAGGGAGCTTTACGAGCTGGAAAGATTGGGTCGCCGGCACCGCGGCATCGTGCTGCATGCGATGGGCGGCATGGGCAAGACCACGCTGGCTACGGAGGCCGCCCTGTGGTGGACGCGCAGCGGGCTGTTCCAGGATGGCGCGTGTTTTGTCAGCTTCGAGCAGTTTGCCAGTTCGGACCGCGTGGTTTCCGTTCTTGGCGAATACTGCGAAGGGCCGAAGTTCCATCAGCGCCCGGCCACCGAGCAGCGCCGGCGCGCCATCGAGTTCTTCCAGGAGCGCGCGGTACTGATGGTGTGGGACAACTACGAAAGCGTGCTGCCGCAGTTCAATGACGGTGCCGCGCTGCACGGCAGCCCCTACACCGACGACGAGCGCCGCCGTCTTGCCGACCTCTTTCATGACCTGACCACCGGACCGGGCAAAGGCTGCGTGCTCGTGACCTGCCGTCCGGGCGAGACCAGGCTTCGTGATGCCTTGAACTTCGAGCTCCACGGGCTCGCGCGTGCCGACAGCCTGTGGCTGTTGCACCGCATTCTCGAGCGCGATGGCGTCACGCTCAGCGATCCCCGGCTCGCCCGCGACACGCTCGATCCCCTGCTGCGCGACCTCGCGGACCATCCGCTCTCGCTGGAACTGGTCGGCCCGCACCTCCGCAGGCTTACTCCTGAGCAGATTCGTGCGGACTTTGGCAAACTGGTTGAGACGATGAAGCAGCAATCCGACGAGGGCCGCAACACCTCGCTGCTCGCGTCGCTGGAATTCTCCCGCCGCCACTTGAGCGACGCCGCCCGCGCTGCCCTGCCCTGGCTCGGCTTATTCAGCGGCGGGGTCTTCGAGGACAACTTCCTCGACGTGAGCCAGATCGAGCCGGCCGCGTGGGAGGCGATTCGCTCCGAGTTGCAAGGCATCGCCCTGCTGCGGACCGAGGACGACATCCAGATCGCCGACCGCCCCTTCCTGCGTTTCCACCCCACGCTCGCGATCGCCTCCGCGGATTCGACGCTTGCGGAAAAGCCGGAGACCCGAGAGCGCTTCCTCCAAGTCTATCTCGCCCTCATGCAGACGCTTGACAAGGCGTTCAAGGGCTCCCAATCTCGCGCAGCTCTGGAAATCCTCGACCGCGAGGAGATGAACTGGCGCACCGCCGTCCGCTGGGCCGATCGCCGACGGCCAGCACAAGATCGCGGCGGATCTGGGGGAAACGTTCTCACGCTATCTACAAATGTCCGGCCGCCTCCGCGAACGCGATGCCTGGGTGCAGATGCTTCGGGACGCGGTGAGTCAGGCGGGCTTCACGGCAGAGGCCGCCGCATATGAGCGGCAACACGCATACACGCTCTTCGCCCAGGGCGATCCGCAGAGGGCCTTGGACAAGCTCCAGGACCTCATCGAGCGTCTCCGGCACGCGACGGAATTCGATCCCGCCTTTCAGTTGGCGCTGACGGTCGGAGCAATGGGAGACCTGCTCAATGACTGCGGCGCGGCGGCCCAAGCCATCCCGGTCCTGCGCGAAGCGGTCGGCCTCTGGGAACAACCGGTGGAACGCGCCGGCGGCCAAGCGTGGGAGGCGCTCTTGGCAAGCCCCGATCGCGCCAAAGCCGCAACGGAATTGGCCAATCTTTCGGGCACGATGGGAAACCTCGCCAACGCGCTGAGCAGGTCCGGCCGGCACGACGAGGCCTTGCAGGTGGCCGAGAAGTGCTTGCTGATTCAACAAGCTCTCGGGAGAGAGCCGCGAGGTCGCCGCCGATCATGGTCGATGTGCCAGCATCCTCATGGACGCGGGCCGCTACGACTCGGCCGATTCCCGCTACGACCTCGCGCTGGCAGCCGCCCGACAGGCGGGAGACAAGGAACTGGAGGGAACGGTGCTGCAGAATCAGGGCATTCTCGCGAGGAAGCGCAACCAACTTGGCCGCGCCAGCCGTCTGTACCAGCAGGCACTCCAGTTCTCTCAAGAGGCCGGTAACACCGCAGGCATGATGCAGACCTACAATCTCCTCGGCGTGGTCGAACGGAACGCCGGCCGCCTCGCCGAGGCCCGGGCGTGGCATGAGAAATCTCGAGAGCTTGCTATTCGGTTGAAGGACCAGCCTGGCCTCGGCCAGGCCGCGCAGAACATCGGAATCGTCTACCAAGTTGAAGGCGAAGAGGCACGCAAGCGGGGCGACGAGGCCGCCGCCCGGCGGCACTTCGAGGAAGCCCGCCGCTCCGTGGAGGAAAGCCTGAGGATCAGACAGGCCCTCGAGAACAAACCCCATGAAGCCGATTCGCTGAGCCAACTCGCCCAAATCCACCTCCTGCTCGGCGACCTCGCCACCGCCGAGCGCCACGCCCCACGAAGCCCGCCAGATCTACGAATCACTCGGCCTCACGGGAGCCTGGACGGAATACGACACCCTCTCCGAAATTGCCGCCGCGCGCGGCGACACTACCGCGGCAGCGGAGTGGGCTCGCAAACGTGATGAGCTCCGCGCCGAGCTGAAACGCCGAGCCGGCGGCGGGGGCATTTCGTCGCAAATGTTGAAAGCCCTGGCCCAGCTCACGTACACCTGTGCTCGGGCCGGATTTGGTGGCGAAACGCTTTGTCCCGCGGAGGAAGAAGCTCTTGCAACGCTGGACGGCTCTCCCGCTCCGTTCCCCGCCTTCGCCGCACACCTTCGCCGCCTCGCCGCCGGGGAGCTCGCGCCGATTCCCTCGGGCTTGCCGAAGGAGATTCACGAAATCCTTGACCAGATCCACAACGCCATCCGCGAATCGGGGTGAGCTTGAGATTCACGCGATTGCCCAGCAGGAGGTCCTCCTCACTCGGAGTTCGGCCGCCGTTGCTCCGGACGAGGAGGGCCGCCGCATGCGGATGCCAGGGCAGGGTTCACGGGGCGGATGCCGGCGGGGCGCCTATGCACGTTTCTTACGCTTCGCTCACCAGGGAACAATGCAAAGTGAAAAATGCAAAGTGAAAAGTGCAAAGTGAAAACCGAAAACTGAAAACTGAAAACCGAAACGTGCCAACCGAGGAAGATTTCCCTTGCAATCGACCCCTACCTTCGACGAAAGTAAGATGGTTTTGCCGTCGTGGTAAATCCGATGGCCAAAGTCACCAAAATCAAGCAGAATGTTCTCGCGGCCGCCGAGAGTCCCAGGAAGTCGCCCAGACAGAAGGTTGCTGATGGCAAGCCATAGCACTCATCACTGCTTGGGTACGATCGCCCATCTAGCCGTCTTGATTGTCATGACGGGTAGCGTCATGTCGCGGCCGGCGCTGGCCCAGGCGAAGAAGGCCACGGGCAAGGCAGCGGCGGTCGTCGACGATGAAAAGAAAACTACCGATACCACCAAGAGTGCGGCGCCGGGTCCGATCGCGACACGATCGGATTCAGCCAGGAAAACGTCGCGGCCCAGATGAACGAGCTGGAGGAGCGGATGTTCCGGCTCTCCGAGGCGCTGCGCGGGCTCGAGCCGGAGAACGCCTCGCGGCTCCGTCTGGCGCTGAAGTTCTCCCGCGAGGAGCAGATCCTCGAACAGATGCGGGAGACACACAAGCTCTTGAAGGACGCGCAGCTCAGCAAGGCCGAGACCGAGGTGAAAGAGCTCATCGCCAAGCTGGAGCACCTGCGCAACCTGCTCCTGGCCGAGGACCTCGACTTCCAGCTCAAGCTGGCGCGGCTCCGCCAGATGCGCGAGACGCTCGGGCCAGCTCGAACGGATCGTCAAGGAAGAGCGGCGCGAGCTGGGCTGGTCCCGGTTCGCCATGGAGCAGCGCAAACGCCTGGAGCGGTTCGCCACCCGCCGGCCCGACCTCGAGGCACTTGTCCGCGACCAGCAGGCCGTGATCGCCGACACCAAGAACACGTCGAAGAAGGGAGAAAAGGCAGCGAAGGACGCCCGGGCGGCGATCCAGGGGCGCGAGGTGAAACTTCGTAACGCGGCGAGCGGCCTTGCGACCGACCCATTGTTTGCGGACCTTCAGCCGCCCCACCTGCGGCGCGCCGAGGCCCAGCTTGCCGAGGCGGTGACTTCCCTCGAAGGGGCCGACGCCAACGTCGCCGTCGCGGCCGAGGAAAAGGCACTCGGCCTCTTGCGCGACGAGCTCACGCGCCTGGACGAACAGGTGGCCCAGACGGAGCGAACGATCGCCGAGGCCGAATTCCGGCGCCGCGCCGGCGATCAAGCGAAGAACCGTGGCACGACCGAAAGCCTCGAGGCGACTTCGGCCCGGCTGGGAGACGTCGGCGTGTCGCTGCGAAAAGACCTGATCCGCGCCAGTGCATCGATGCGGTCGGCCGAGCAAAGGCCTGGGCAAGATCGCGGCCGCTGGGGCGGCCGATGACCAGTCGGCCGCGCTGGACGTTCTGGCAAAGTCGCGCGACGAGTTCGCCCGCTCCATCGAGCGGCTGCTCGTGGAGCTCCGCGCCGAGCTCCAGACCCGGCTCATCGCCGACCTGACCGAGATGCACGAGATCCAGTCCTCGATCCGCGAGACGACCCAGGCCCAGGCCCCAAGAGTCTTGCAGAAATCCCGGACGGCCCTGGTCACCGTGGCCGGCCTGTCCAAGAACGAGGCGGAAACCGGCGAGCGCACCGAACACCTGCTCGCCCTGGTCGAGGAGACCGAGTTCGGCATTGCCCTGCCGACGACGCTTCGCATTCTTCGCGCGAGATGCGCAGCATCGAGGAATGGCTCAAGGCAGGCGACGTCGCTTCCCGCACGATCGCCATCGAGACGCGCGTGGAGGAAGACCTGCTCGGCCTGGCGCAGGCGGTCCGCCGGCTCCCGCCCACGACTCCGCCGCCACCGGGGACGTCCCTCCCGACCGAACCGAGAGAGCGCGAGCGCGAGCTCAACCGCCTGATCGCCGAGCTCAAGATGGTCCGGATGATCCAGTCACGGCTCAACGACGATACGGTCGGGGTCGACAAGACCCGGCCCGCCGTCGCGCCGACCTTGCCTCCCGACCTGCGGCGCGAGGTCGAGACGCTCGAGTCCACGCAAGACGAAATTCGCGACTCGCTGGCGAAGATCGCGGAGCGGTTGCCGTTTCCCGAAAACAACCCCTGATGCGGCCGTTGGCCGCATCAGGAAATACCAAATAACAAACAGCAAATAACAAACCCGAAACGACAAACCCCAAAATTACAAACCTGAAATAACAAACGCGAAATACGAAGTAACGAATACGAGATTCCAATCTCTAGAAGGCGAATTGGACATTCGCGGTGTTTCGGACGGGACGTGAAGCGGAAGTGATTCGATCGGTTTTCTCCTACCCAACTCTACGAGGTGATGATGAGACGCAATCTTTGCATGTTAATGGCCGGCGGCATGATGTCGTTCTTGCTCCAGCCCGCCTTTGCCGGCGATCCGCCGGCCGCGGCGATCGCCACCAAGATGGCTGGAGTTACCGACGAGCTCAACCGGAAGGAAACGGGCAAACCGGTCCAGACCGAACAGAAGGCGATCGTCCACGAGCTGGATGAGCTGATCGCGTCCCTGGAAAAACAGTGCGAGAACTGCAAGGGTAACGTGAAGCGCAACAACCCGAACCGCGGGATGCGCGACTCGATGATCAGCCGCGGCACGGGCGGCATCGGCCCACTCGTGAACCCAGCCGAGAACGGCAAGGACTGGGCCAAGCTCTCCGGCCGCGAGCGAGACCGCATCCTGCAATCGATGTCCGAAGGGTTCCCACCCGAGTATCGCACGGTCCTCGAACGGTATTATCGCCGGCTGGCCGAAGAGAAGGGCGGACCGGCCGCGGGCGCAGCGACTGACAAGGACAAGAAAGAGGCCGAAGTCCCCACGGGCGCAACAAAGAAGCCGTAGCGTGAATCAACTCATCGTTTCCAACCTGGTCGCGCTGGAGGGTGTCCCAAAACTGAACTGAATCGAGATGCGACTGCGGGCTTGGTTATTTGGGCTTGTGAGGCACAAGTTCCGCGACCATTTCCGTAAACTTGCCAAAGTCCCGCTTCGGGTCCTCCCGATCGGCACCCGGGCGGGCTCGTCGTTGGCGGACGGCAATCAGCCGGTTCCGAGGCATGACAAATAAGTATTGGCCGAGATAACCCTCCGCGGCGTATCCTTGGACCGGTCCTGGGACCGGCCTCAAGCGAGGCAGGTCCTTGTTCAGCTCAAGCAGCCTGAATCGAAGCACCTTGTCACTCAAGAGAATCTCCCGCAGCTCCGCCCAGCAGGCTTCGCCCTCCATCGGTTTGCCCTTCAAGGCGTTGACTTTCGCCAAGGATGTCGCGGTCATGCCGCGCACCTGGAAGTGCTTGACGACGCCGTCATCGATGGCGAATCGCGTCGGTCCGGTACTTATGATCCACCAGAGCAGGCCGGAGGTTGGGTCGAGCGACTGACCCGGCACAACCGACTTCCGCACCCAGTCCCTGCTAAGGAGATGGCGGCCCTTCCACGCCCCTTCGTCGAGCATCATCTGCCCGATCTTCGCCAGATCAATCGCGCGGATTTGCAGGCCGGCCATCCCGTAGGGATTGCCCGCCTTGTCCAGCGTCCAGGCGAAGTCGCTGATCCCGAGCGGTCCGAAAATCTCATCGCGAATGAAGATGTCCATCCGCTTGCTGGAGGCGTGCTGGACGATCCCGGCCAAAAGATTCGTCGCTTTGTTGTTATACACAAACTTTGATCCGGGGTCGTCGCTCAGTTCGGCGGCCAGCGCGAACTGGATGCAGTCGGGGCTGGCGTCGATCTCGGTGGAAACACGAGGAGACTGAAGCCCGCTGGTGTGGTTGAGCAGGTGGCGGATCGTGATGAGCTTTTTCCGGCCCTGGTTCCATTCGGGATAGAAGTCGGTCACCGGTTGGTCGAGCGATTTGATTTTGCCCTGTTCGATCAGGCGGCCGATGGCCAGGTTAACGATCGACTTCGTCACCGACTTCGCCTCGATCGGGCCGCGCGGGCGGCCGAAATCCCAGTCGGCCACGAGCCGGCCGTCCTTGATGATAACCACCGCATCGGATTCGGCTTCCCTGGCCTTTTCGTGAAGGCGCTCGAGAGCGGTGTTGGAGATGCCCAGCTCGGCGGGATTTCCGCGAGGGAAGTCTGGGACGTCGGCAGGGGCACCGTTCTTCGGCTCATCGCCACGCGCGACGTGCCACGCGAGCAAGAACACAATCGCAGCATTCAGCGCTGACTTCAACGATCGACTCGCCATAAGCGTGGTGTTTCCGGTTGGCGTCCGACGCGGGAATCAAAGGAATTCGCAAACCGTCATGAGGCCGATTCCAATGAGCGGGCACTGGACTGGCGTTCTGGCCGTTCGCCACGGAAACGAGGCGGAGACGACTGTTATCGGTAGGATCAAGAGCACCAATAAACCCCAGATTCAGTCAACCGCGTGGCGGCGCGTTTTTCGTTTTCGCCCCAGAGCCCGCGGTTGCCTCGTCCGGGTCGATCAGGCCGTCCTTGTCGCGGTCGAGGCGGTCGAATTGGTCGCGAGGGCCCAGGAACTCACGGCGGGAGACGTCGCCGTCGTGGTTGCGGTCCATCTTCTGAAACCAGTCAGGGCCGGCCGGGCTTGCGCTCGTGCGCCATCGACCGAACCCCGGTGTCGGCCACGCCCGCACCGGTCAGCCCGGTCAGCCCGCTGCGGGCGATGGTCACCTGGAAGTGATACGGGATCTCGTCGGCCGAGACGCGGCCGTCGCCATCGCCATCCCACGACATGACCCGGTCGACCGTGCGCATCACCTCACGGGCGCCGAGCCGGCGGTCTCGGTCGAGGTCGAGGATGCCGAAGATCGCGCGGCCCTGGTCGGCTGTCGTCACGACCAGGCGCGAGCGCGCGGCCTCTTTCTGGCGATCGGCGAAATCGATCAGCTCTTTCAGGTAGATCTTGCCGTCGCCATCCCGGTCGATGAGCTCCGACAGACCGGCGAGGGGCGATTGAGGGGCATTGATCGCGGCCAGTTCCTTGCCTTCGAGGTAGCCGTTCTTGTTGACGTCGGCGGCCTTGAACCGCTGCTGGAGAATGCGGCGGGCACTCCTCGGCCGCGGTTTTTCCGTCTTCGACGTGGATATCGAGCCGTACCTGTCCGATGGCGAACTCGACGTCGCCGTCGGCGAGCCGCCGGACCTGGGTTCCCTTGGGCAGGGTCCCGCCGGCTTCGACCCGGACCGTCGCCCGGCCGGAAGCCTCGGGCGAGAGCGTGACGTCGAGCGTCAAGGTCGATCGGTGGCACGGGCGAGGAGCTTTCGCAGCTCGTCCGTGTCGAGCGCATCGTCGCCGTTGGTATCGGCACTGGCGAAGACGTCCGGGTCGATCGCGAACTCGGCGGGCGACAGCTTGTTGTCGGGCCTTCCCGGTACATCGCCCTTTCCCTTGTCATATTTCTTGAGCAAGAGCCGGGCCGGCCGCAGCGACGACTCACCGGCCGATGAGCTCGACGACCGGCGGGAGGGCGGTGAAGCGGGCTCGTCGATCGGACGATTCCTCCATCATGGCACGTGAACGCCGGGCTGTCGAAGGGCTCGAGCTCGAGGGCGCTGATCATTTCATCATCGTCGAGGTCGAGCGGCCGGAGCGATCCGGCGATCGCCCCCAGCTCGGGCCTGGTGAGCTCGCCGTCCTTATCGCGGTCGAGCTGATCGAAAAGCGCATCGGTACGGCCGATCGCCTGCCGCCCGACCTGGAGCCGGAACGGGCCCAAGATCGGGCGGAGGGCCTCGGCCAGTTCGTCGATCGAGACCTTGCCGTCTTTCGGGTTGACGTCCAGCTCTCCGAGATTGGGGATCGCGGCCGCGCCCGTCGCCAGCCGCACGAGCGCGGCGAGGACCTTGGGATCGGCCTCCTTGGTCGTGAGGGTGCCGTCGCCGTTGCGGTCGAGGCTGGCGTGCAGCGTCCGGACCGAGTCGATCCACGACGCCTCGAACGGCCGGCCTCCAGACGTGACCCGCAGGCGGACGAAGATTGGTCGGTGCTCCGCCAGGAAGATCAGGTGGCGCGCCGCATCACTCTCGGCCGCGGCCGCGCAGGTTCCTGCGGGGCGCGGCAGCCAGAGCGAGGACCATCAAGGCCGCCGCGCCCATCATCCGAGAAGTTCCTTGATGGGGTTGGCCTTCGGGTCGACGAGCCGGATCGGCCGGCCGTTGTCGACGGTGTTCTGCTTGGCCGGGTCGATACCCAGGCCCTTGATGACGGTCGCGAGCAGGTCGGGGACCGAGACGGGCCGGTCCTTGATCTGCTCGCCGTCGGCCCCGGTGTCGCCGATCATCTGGCCGCCGCGAATCCCTCCGCCGGCGAGGACGGTCGACCAGGCGTTGGGGAAGTGGTCGCGGCCGGCGGACTCGTTGATCTTCGGCGTCCGGCCGAACTCGCCCATCCAGACGATCAAGGTGCTGTCGAGCAGGCCGCGAGAACGAAGGTCGGTCATCAGGGTGGACCAGCCGGCGTCGAGTACGCCGCTGAGCTTCGTCGACGGCGTCGAAATTCTGGGCGTGGGTGTCCCAGCCCAGGGCGTTCGTGCCGTCGACGGACGAGAGCGTCACCTCGACGAACGGAACCCCGCGCTCGACCAGCCGGCGGGCCAGCAGGCAGCCCTGGCCGAACGGGTTCCGGCCGTAAGCCTCATGCACGGCGGCGGGTTCCTCGTCCAGGTCGAACGCCTTGGCGGCCGACGACCTCATCATCTTCACGGCCCGACGGTAGGCACTCTGGTGGCTGAGCGACGGGACTCCGCGGCGGTTTGTGAGGAAGTCGTTCCCTAATGTGTGCATCAGCTCGAGCCGTTCGTCGGCTCGTGGGCGGCCGATGCCGCGCGGGATGTCGAGATCTTCGACCCGCAGCGAAGAGGTCCCGGCGTCCGCGCCGCCAGCCAGGCTCCGCTCGCCGACGTTCAAGGGTGCGCACTTCGGCCCGAGGAATCCCGAGCTGAAGGCCGCCGCATTGATCGCCCGGACCGGCGCGATGCTGACGAACCCCGGGAGCTCGGCCGACTCGTCGTCGAACTCGTTGGCAACCAGTGAGCCGAGCGTCGGATAGCGGACCGGGCCCTGGGGCAGGTAGCCGGTCCGGAGGTAGTAGGTGGCCCGGCCATGGTCCCCTTCCTTGGAGCTCATCGAGCGGATGATGGCGAGATCCTTGGCCTGGCGGGCGAGCTTCGGCAAGTGCGGACCAAGAAGCATCCCTGGCACCGTCGTCGCGATCGGTTTGAAGGGGCCGCTATTGGCGTGGCCAGGCTTGGGGTCGAAAGTGTCGGTCTGGCTCGGACCTCCGGACATCCAGAGGAGAATGCACGACTTGCGGCGGTTTGGGTGTGCCGGCCGTATCCGCCGCCAGGGCCTCGATCCAGCCGGAAGCGGAGGCGCCGAAGGCGCCCACGGCAGCAAGCCGCATCACCTGCCGTCGGGTCAGTTGCGGGACATGGCGATTCGGGCGACTCATGGCGACACTCCCTTTGCGCCCGACGGGCGCGAGTCCGAGTCAAATGAAACGGGACAGGTATGCTGAAAGTGGCGGGCCCATGCGGGCCGGGTCAATGGTTCAGGTGAAACTCGGGCCCGTTCAAAATGGCCCAGAAGATGTCGGCGAATGCTTTCGCCTGGTCTTCCTCGGTTTTTCTCCGCTCGACGAATCGAACCAGAAGCGCCAGCTCGTCGGGCCTCGGGCGGCGGGTCAGGGTCGCGAGGTAGAGCGTTTCGATCCGGCCCGGGGTGTCCAGGAACGGGGCCTTGACGATCGCACCCAAGACCTGGCTGGTCTCCGGGTTGGTGGCGCCGTCGATGTAAGACCCGTTCATCATCGTCAGCGCCTGGATGATCGTGGTCTCGGCCTCGACCGGCCGCTCATTGCGACTGGCGAACAACTCGAGGAAGCGGGCTCTGGCGTCCCCCGGCTCGGCGCCGGTGGCCTGGGTGAGGCTGTCGAAAAGTTGGCCGGGCGAGAGGCCCCGCACGGGCATCGAGGCAAACAAAGGCGTGGTCGATTCAGCCTGATTCGCGTCACTCGACAGGTTGTACGCGCGAGTCGCCGTCAGGACGCGGATCAGGAACTTCAGGTTGTAGCCGTGCGCCCGGAACTGCCCCGCCAGCTCGTCGAGCAGGCCGCTGTCCTCCGAGCCGGAATCTCCGTCGAGGTCATCCACGGGCTCGATCAGGCCGGATCCGAAGAAGCGAGCCCAGACCCGGTTGACAACTGCCTTGGCGAAATACGGATTATCCGGTGCGGTGACCCACTCGGCCAGAATGTCGCGCGTACCCGCGCGAGGCCGCCACGCGGGCGTCGAGCCGTCGAGGTGGGTCGCTTTGACAACTTTGTTGGTCCCCGGAATGGTCAATTCCCTGAGCGGGGCGCCATTACGTTTCGGTCGCGCGACGACCGCGTTTTCAGTCCCCGCGGGCGCCACGTCGGCAAAGAAAGCCGCAAGGCTCCAGAACTGTTCCCGCTTCCACTGCGCGAACGGGTGCTTGTGGCACTGGGCGCATTCCAGGCGGATTCCCAGGAACACGCGTGCGACGCCGGTAGCCAGGTTCTCGGGCTTGCTCTCCTTGGCCGTGTAGTAGCCCGCGGGAGAGGGAACGAGCCCGCCGGCGGCAGAGTCGGCAACGCGACCATTAAGCTTGACGGTGAGGATCTCGCGGACGATCCGATCATAGCCGGCGTCCTCGATCACCTTCTTGCGGAGCCACGCCTCGAAGCCGCCCGCGACTTGCCGGGCGATGTCTTCGGTATCGGCCTCGGGCAAGAGAAGCCGGCGCCAGATTTCGGTGGCGCGCGTGGTGTAGGCCGGGCTGTCGAGCAGGCGCTCGATCAGTGCGCGACGTTTGTGCGGGCTCGGGTCGTCCAGGAAATCGCGGGCCTCGGCGGCCGTCGGGATCTTGCCGATCAGGTCGAGGCTGACGCGCCTGAGGAACTCTCCATCGTCGGCGACCGCGGCAGGCCGGACCTTGGCCTCCGCCCAGCGGGCCGCGAGCTCCGCGTCGATCCGAGCTGTGAGAGCCTGGGCGTCTCCTGCGGATTGAACCGGGCCCGTTGGCTGTTTGCGACCGTCGGCCGGCCCGTCGGCACGGACCGCGGCGACCATGAAGAAGACGGCGATGCAAGGCCTCATGAGACGCATGGCTACGACCCCCACCGCAAACGACACGTTGTCGGTCAGTCCTAATATTATAAATGAGTATCGCGTGCCCCACGATGCTGTCAACGAGAATCTTCTGACAATTGTGAAACGGTTGTGCGGTATTGGGAACGGAGAAGCGATCACTTTGTCTCCGGCACTTTGCCAGAATTGATGGCTCTTTCGAGACCGATGGCTTGAATGAAGCCCCTCCCTCCCGGCATGATTGCGCAGGATCCCCAACCTGGGCTCGATCGTGCGCACGTCCGCGCGGGTTTGGATTTGTTTCTTCCGTGATGGGATTCGTGCCGCCCCAGCGTTCCTCGAACCATCCGCAATTGGGAGATTTACATGAGATCGCCACGAAGCGGCCTGGCCCTCCGGCCGCAATCGTCCCTGGCAGCCTGCTTCATCGTGTGCGGCGCGGTATTCCTGGGGTCGCGTGCCGCGGATCAACCCGCATCGGAACAGGCGCCGGCCGCTCCCGCGCCCGCCGCGGTCGATCTTCCTCGTCCGGATCCTCCCTTCGCGGGCGTCGCGGAACGCACGCTCGCGGGCTCGAAGCCCGTCTTCCCCCGGCCTGCCGAGGCGCGCCAGGGGGCGCCCAACGTGCTGCTCGTGCTGGTCGACGATGCGGGATTCGGCAACCCCTCGACCTTCGGCGGGCCCTGCCAGACCCCGACGCTTTCGAAACTGGCCGCGGCGGGGCTGCGCTATAACCGCTTCCACGTCACGGCCCTCTGCTCTCCCAGCCGCGCGGCGCTGCTCTCGGGGCGCAACCACCACGCGGTCGGCTTCGGCTCGATCGCCGAGTTCGCCGGCGGGTGGCCCGGCTACAACGCGACCTGGCCGAAGAGCGCGGCGAGCGTCGCACGGATTCTTCAGGGCAGCGGCTACTCCACCGCCGCGTTCGGCAAGTGGCACCTCACGCCCGACGACCAGCAGGGGGCCGCCGGCCCGTTCGACCGCTGGCCTTGCGGACTAGGGTTCGACCACTTCTATGGCTTCCTGGGCGGCGCGACGGGACAATATGACCCGGTGCTGGCCGAGAATAACTCGATCATCGGCGTCCCCGAGGGCAAGGACTACTACCTCCCCGACGACCTCACCGAGCGCACGATCCGCTGGATCCACGACCAGAAGGCCCAGTCGCCCGACAAGCCTTTCTTTATCTACTACGCCACGGGCGCCACCCACTCGCCGCACCACGTGCCGAAGGCGTGGGCCGACAGGTACAAGGGCAAGTTCGACCAGGGGTGGGACAAGCTCCGCGAGGCGACGTTCGCGCGTCAGAAAGAGCTGGGCGTCATCCCGGCGAGCGCCAAGCTCACGCCTCGCGACCCGGCCTTCCCAGCCTGGGACTCGCTGGCGCCGCAGGAAAAAGCGTTCTACGCCCGCCAGATGGAAGTCTTTGCCGGCTTCCAGGAGAACACCGACTACCAGGTCGGCCGCGTCGTCGAGGCGATCGAGGCGATGGGCCAGGCCGACAATACGCTCATCCTCTACATCTGGGGCGACAACGGTTCGAGCATGGAGGGCACCGAGACCGGCACCTTCAACGAGCTCACCACGATCACCGGCATTCCCATCCCGCCCCAGCAGCAGCTCAAGCTCATCGATGCCTACGGCGGGATGGATTCCTGGGGCGGCCCGCTCATGCAGCCTCATTTTGCATGCGCCTGGGCCTGGGCGGGCAATGCGCCCTTTCAGTGGGGCAAGCAGGTCGCCTCCCACTTCGGCGGGACCCGCAACCCGCTGGTCGTGTCCTGGCCCGCACGGATCAAGGACAAGGGCGGCCTGCGCAGCCAGTTTTCGCACGTCATCGACGTGGCGCCCACGATCCTCGAAGTCGTGGGCATTACTCCTCCGGCCCGGGTCAACGGGATCCCGCAGATGCCGATCCACGGCACCAGCTTCGCCTACACCTTCGACGACCCGGCTGCGAAAGAACGCCACACCCAGCAGTATTTCGAGATCCTCGGTAACCGGGCCATGTACAAGGACGGCTGGATCGCCTGCGCCCGGTTGGACCGCATTCCGTGGAAACTCGATCCCGCGACCCTCAAACGGTTCGCGCCCGGCAGCGGCTGGGACCCCGACAAGGATCGCTGGGAGCTTTACAACATCGACGAGGATTTCTCCGAGTCGAAGGACCTCGCGGCAGAGCAGCCCGAGAAGCTCCGCGAGCTCAAGGAGCTATTCTGGTCCGAGGCCAAGAAGTACCAGGTTACCCCGCTCCTGGGGAGCATGGCCCCTTTCTTCGGGCTCGGCCCTGCGGGCGAGGCGCGCACGAAATTCACGTACTACCCGGGCACCGCCAACATCGGCGCGGGCATGATCCCGCCCGTCTACAACCGCTCCTTCACGATCAGCGCCGACCTGGACGTGCCTCCCGGCGGCGCCGAGGGCGTAATCGTGGCCGAGTCCGACGTCATGGGCGGCTTCGCCCTCTACGTCCAGGACAAACGACTCCGCTACACCTACAGCTTCCTCGGCATCAAGGTCGACACGCTCACCGCCAGCGAGGAACTCCCCACGGGCAAGATCCAGGTCCGCTACGAATTCACGGCGGACGAGCCCGGGAAACCCGCCACCGCCGGCCGCGGCCGGCTTTTCGTGAACGGCCGCCAGGTCGGCGAGGACCGGCTCGAGCGGACCGTACCGGCGCGGTTCACGAGCTACGCCGGCATGGACATCGGGCGAGACAACGGTGAGCCGGTGTCTCCCTCTTATCGTGAGAAGTCGCCATTCGCCTTCACCGGCTCGATCGGAAAAGTGGTGTTCGAGCTCGCCCCGAAATCACCCTGAGGGACACGTCATGAGGCATCTGCAACTCGCCGTCATGCTCGCGTACCTGGCTGTCCCCGCCCCGTTCGCACACGCCCAGAACGCCGCGGACGCGATCTACCATAGCGGCCCGATCGTCACCGTCAACGACAAGAACCCGATTGCCCAGGCGGTTGCGGTCAAGGACGGCAAGATCGTCGCCGTGGGCAAGAAGCGCGACGTTTTCAAGTTCAAGGGCGAAAGCACCAGGATGATCGACCTGGTCGGCAGGACACTCGCACCCGGTTTCATCGATGGGCACAGCCACTTCATCAATAGCCTTCAGGTCGCCCGGCAGGCGAACTGCTTCTCGCCCCCCGCCGGCCCCGTCAGGTCGATCGCGGATATCGTGGCCGAGCTGAAGAAGCTCAAGGATAAGTACACGATCCCCAAGGGAAAGTTCATCGTAGGCTACGGTTATGACTCGAATGTGCTCTCCGACCAGCGCGAGTTGACGGCCGAGGATCTCGACCGGCACTTCCCCGACAACCCAGTCATGGTCCAGCACGTCTCGCTGCACGGAGCGGTGCTGAACTCGGTTGCGCTCAAGAGGTACAAAATCACGGCCGAGACGCCGACACCCAAGGGCGGGGTCATCCTGCGCAAACTGGGGACCAACGAACCCGCCGGATTGCTCATGGAAACAGCATTTTTGCCAATCTTCGCCAACTTGCCCAAACCGAGCGAAGCCGAGATGCTCGAGCGGTTTCAGGGCGGCCAGGAGATCTATGCCGCCGCCGGGATCACCACGGCACAGGAAGGGGCGACCCACTCCAAAGACCTGGAACTGCTCCAGAAGGCAGCCCAGCAGAAGCGGTTGTTCATCGACGTTGTGGCTTACCCGTTCATCACCGATGCGACGGAGATCATCAAGACGAATCCGCCCGAAACCTTCGGGACGTATCGGAACCGCCTGAAACTGGGCGGGATCAAAATCACCGCCGACGGGTCTCCTCAGGGCAAGACCGCTTTCTTCACCACGCCCTACTTGACCGGGGGCCCGAACGGGGAGAAGGACTGGAAGGGCGAGCCGACCTTCCCCAAGGCGGAACTCCAGAAGATGGTCAAGTTCGTCTACGACCAGAAGCTCCAACTGCTCATCCACTGCAACGGCGACGCCGCAATCGACATGTTCCTGGATGCCCATGAGATGGCCGCGAAGGATCGAACCGCCGACCTGCACGCGACCGTCATCCACTCTCAGTTTGTGCGGAAGGACCAGTTACAGAAGTACGTTCTTTACAAGATCATTCCGTCCTTCTACACGGAGCATTGTTTTTTCTTCGGTGAAACGCATCTCAAGAACCGAGGCAAGAATCAGGCTGAATTCCTGAGCCCGATGAATACGGCCCTCGGGATGGGCATCCGGTGCGCCAACCACACCGACTTCAACGTTTGCCCCATCGACCAGTTGTTCGTGGTGTGGTCGGCCGTCAATCGCGTCTCCCGCGAGGGGGCCGTTATCGGCGCGGATGAGCGGATCAGCCCACTCCAAGCCTTGAAGGCGATCACCCTGGGTGGCGCGTACATGTACCGGGAGGAGAAGAGCAAAGGGTCCATCGAGGTCGGCAAACTGGCGGACATGGTTATCCTGTCGGACAACCCGTTGACGGTGGACGCGATGAAAATCAAGGACATCCGCGTCATCGAAACCATCAAGGAAGGCAAAACTGTGTACGCCATGAGAGAATAGCAGAAGAAACGACTCTGGGCGGAATGAAGTCCTCGACTCGTTCCCGCGCAGAGCGTGGGAACAACTTTCTCCGCCATGTTCCGCCATGCGGCAAAGCCTGCCGCCCGATTTCCTTGCTACAGTATCAATTTGCCGGTTTGAATAGCCAGGAGCGGCACCACGGTGAGCATCTCAATCGATTTAACGGGTTCGACGGCCCTGGTCACGGGAGCGTCGCAAGGGATGGGCGCGGAAATCGCTCGCGTGCTCCACCGAGCGGGTGCCCGCGTCGTCGTCAATCATCCCGATCAAGGTGAGGGCAAGACACGAGCCGGCGCAGATGCACTACGCGATGAATTGCTCGCCTTGCGGAAAGACAGCGCGATGGTCCAGATCGCCGATGTCAGAGACGCCGCGGCTGTGCAGGTGATGATGCAGAAGATCCGCCAGGACTGGGGCGGGCTCGATATCCTGGTCAATAACGCCGGGATTTTGCGGCAACGCTCGATCGCCAAGATGTCGCTCGACGAGTGGCGCGATGTGGTCGACATCGATTTGAGCGGGGTTTTCTACTGCTGCAAGTATGGGCTCGAGATCCTCCGCGACGGGGGCTCGATTGTGTGTGTGGGGAGCCTGGCCGCGAGGATCGGCTTTCATGGCCAGTCAAGCTATTCCGCCGCCAAGGCGGGCGTGGAGGCGCTCGTGCGTGTGCTGCGCGCGAATGCGCTCACCGCGGCATCCGGGTCAACGCAGTCGCGCCGGGCTTTATCAATACGGCGATGATTGCCGACGCCAGGCCGGCCGCTCGCGATCAGTTCACCACGTCTCTCGCACTCGGCAGGCTGGGAGAACCCGGTGAGGTCGCGGCGGCCGTACTCTTCCTCTGTTCGCCGCTGGCCAGCTATATCACAAGGCACGTGCTGGCCGTCGACGGCGGCTTTTTGGGTTGAAACAGAGTCGCATCTTGCCGCCCCGACCGTTACAATTTACCGATGAGCCGGAATTGCACCGAATTCGGAGGTTCCGTATGGCGGAGAATGCACCGAAAAAAGCGCCGAAGCGCGACCCTGAGCCGGAACGCGCTGCCGCAGACTGGCTGTTCCAGGATTCGGACAAGAAATCGAAGAGCCAAAGCCACCGACCCACGGTTGCCGTCGACCCCGATGACGTGTTCGCCCTCGCCGATCCGCCCAGCGTCGAGATCCCGACCTCTCCGAGTCCGGCAGTCGCTTCCAGAGCCGGCGCGCCCGCCGGATTGGTTGATGAGCAATCGAAGGTGGACCCGTTGACCTTGGTCGAGGAGGTCTGGTCGCGCGCGGGCGAATGGGGTGGCACTCTCATCGTGATGGGGGTGTGGGCGATCGTCGTGTTCGTGGGCTTTTTCTTCTGCTGGTTCCAGGATCTCTACGGCATGGCCTTCCTCGCGCTCCTGGTCGGCGGGTTGGTGGCGACCATCATGAGTTACCCGCTGATCATTACCCTGGAACGGCCGGTTCGCATCACTCCGGAGCAGGCCGTTCGTGACTACTACGGCGCCCTCGCGCACCACATGCCCCACTTCCGCCGCATGTGGCTCTTGCTCAGCAAAGCCGGCCGGATCTCCACGGCCTACGGCTCGTTCGAGGGCTTCAAGTCTTACTGGTCGGACCGGCTCCGCCGCATGCGCCAGGGACACGCGGGCAGCTTGACGCCGCTGGTCTTCGAGGTCGAGGATTTCAAAGCCGACAAGAGTGCCGGCAGAGTCAGGATCGATGCCGAATTCCGCCTCAAGGTCTCGGTGCGCGGTCAGCGAAAAGCAGGCCCGATCCACAGCTTTCCCATGAAGATCGCTCTGGCGCGCGGGCCTGACAAGATGTGGTATCTCGAAAGCGGGACCCTGCCGCCCTCGAGCTCGTTGTGAGTGGGTTCGCCTCGATAGAACTCCCTGATTGGGCTTGCGTGATCCTGGGAGGGCGCGGCTCCCGCCGAGCCGCCTTGGAGAATGGCTCGCCGGGAGGCTCCGCCCTCCCGGAATTGTGCAAGGCGATTTAGCCCAGACCGCCGGCTCGCCACCAGCGCAAGCGGAACGCGAGATAGGTGATCCAGAAGAATAGTGCGCTCACCAGCGGATAGATGCCCAGGAAGATCGACCAGATCGGCAGCTTGATCGACCGCGTGATCGGGATGAGAACCGACTCGGAGACAGCCGGGGGCTGGTTGCCAAGTGCCTCGCGTGGAAACGTGTGCATCGGCACCGAGAGAGCGGCCGAGAATGGGCTCGTGACCGTGAGCATCGCCCGTTGCTGGTCGTCCAGCCAGTCGGTGCCTCTAAGGTACCACTCGACGCCCAAGGGCAGCACGAAGAGAACCAGCAAGGTCAAGTACGTAAGAACCATCGCCGTGGGCGTGCGCCGAGCTAGCGCCGAGCACATCAGACCGATCGTCGACGTGACCAGACACGTCGTGGCAATGATCAGGAGGAAGACGATGAGCGTCCAGAAGCGATTGCGCAGCTCCTGCAAGAGAACGTAAGCCAGCAGCAGTTGTTCGGTGAGCAGGAAGGTCAGCACGGTCGATACACGCAATGCCGCCAGCAGCTTGGCGCCGACGATCTTTCCCGGAGTGAGGAGCGTCGTGAGCAGGAGGCTCAGGGTCTGCCGTTCGCGTTCCTGCGTGATGCTTCCCGCCGAGAACACCGGCCCCACGAGGAGATTGAAGGTCAGCACGTAGGCAACGTAGTAGCCGGCGTTCTCGGACCGCAGGAACAAGAGGACGGCCATCAAGGGAATCGAGAGCAGCATGCTGACCTGGATCACAACCCGGAGCATCAAGGTTCCCTGGCTGAAGATCTCGCTCCGCAGCTCTTTATCGAGCACGGGATTGGTGCCGTCGGGCATCAAGTCGATGCGCTTGGCCGGCGCGAAGAGCTTGTCCGGGAACAGGTCGCGGTCGATCACGACGCCGATCGCGTACTTCATCTCCTCCTCCTCGTTCGACGACGTCCTTGCCCTCGCTGCCGACGTCAGGGGGATGGAGCAGACGGCGATTGATCAGGATGCCCAGGACGGTCCAGGCAGCCAGGCACCATGGAGGCAGGATCGCGATCGAGACGAAGTCGCGCAAGTTCACGTCGCGCGTGCGAGTCAGCACGACGCATGAGACTGCCAGCGGCAAGATGATCAGGTAGCTCACCACGAGCGCCGAGCTGGTTCGCCGGAAGTAGCTCGAGCAGGCGATGCTCAAAAGACCGAACGTCCCGGCCGCCAGGATCAAGACCAGGTAGCTGCGGGTAATCTCCGAGAGGAGCAGCCCGCCGAGAAGATAGCAAAGGATCATCAAGGGAAGACTGGAGACGATGAGGATGACCAGGTACGAAAGCGAGCTCAGTAATTTGCCGATCAGGATCGTTGCCGGCCGCAACGGACTGGCGAGCAGAAGCTCGTAGGTTTTTCGCTCCTTCTCCCCGGTGATCGTTCCAGCGGCGAAGGTGGGTGCCATCAAGGCAACCAGAAAGAACTGGCCGAGAAAGAAGATGTCAAACAGCGTTCGAGCAACGCCCGGGCTCACCTGGCGAGCCCCTTCCTCACCGGCCGGCCAGTAGAAATAGACGAGCGCGCCAAGCGCCATGACGTACAGCAACTGGAGCACGAAGGCGCGGCTCGACCGCAGAGTGACCAGAAGCTCGCGGATCAGTACGGGGTTATCACGGAAAAGCATGCTGGGTCGATGGTCCTTTCCGGTCAGCTCACGATCCCCTTGGTGATCATCATGAAGACATCTTCCAAGGAAAGCGGCTCCTCGGCGAACGAGTGGACGACGATTCCCGACTGCACCAGGCGGTCGAGCAGCCGAGCCATGTCTTGATCCTGGCCTTCGAACTCGGCGGTGACCGTGTGATCGAAGGTTTCGACCAGGCGGATCGCGCGATCGTCTCGCAAGAGCTCGGCCGCTCGTTCGGTGCCGTCGTCGAGGACGCGCACCTTGATGACTCGATGCGAGCGAATCTGCTGCTGGATGTCCTGGATGGCGCCGGCAGCCAGCAGCTTGCCACGCTCGATGATGCCGATCGAGGTGCAGAAGTCGGCGAGCTCGGAAAGGATGTGGCTGGAGATCAAGATCGTCTTGCCCATCTGTTTGAGCTCATTGAGCAAGGCTTTCATCTCCAGCCGCGCCCTCGGGTCGAGGCCCGACGCCGGTTCGTCCAGGATCAGCACTGGGGGATCGTGCACGAGTGTCTTCGCCAGGCAGAGCCGTTGCTTCATGCCCTTGGAGAGCCCGTTGACGTAATCGTCGCGCTTGTGGCTCAAGTCGAGGAGATCGAGCACCTCGCCGATGATCTTCTTGCGGTAGGCGCGGGGAATCTCATAGGCGACGGCGAAGAAGTCGAGGAACTCCCAGACCTTCATGCCGTCGTAGACCCCGAAGTCGTCTGGCATGAAGCCGATCACCCGGCGAACCGCCATCGGCTCGGCGGTGACGGAATGGCCCGCCACGCGGCCCTCGCCGCTGGACGGCCGGAGCAAGGTCGCCAGGAAGCGTATGGTCGTGCTCTTGCCCGCGCCATTGGGCCCGATGAAACCGAAGATTTCACCCTTGCCGATGGCGAAGCTCAGGTTGTCGACGGCAATGAAGTCACCGTATCGCTTGGTGAAATTGACCACCTCGATCATGGACCGCTTTTCTCCGCCTCTCGGGCTGGGGACAGGTCAGGCCGGGTCATTGAGCGCGTGATGGTAAAAGCGCGGGCCCGCGGCGGCCGAGGTTGCCGGTTCGCCCTCGGGACGAGCGCCCTGGGGAAGGCCGGGCCCCTGCGCCTCCGTGGACATCCGCGATCTTGCCTGCGAGATCGCTGATTTGAGAAGTTCGTCTTCCGATCCTCGTGCCAACAGGTTGTACCGGATGCTTTCGGGTGAGGGCGGGTTGCCGCACCGCAGGTGGACGACGACCGCCGTGAACCCCCGCCGCCGGTCGACCGCCGGCTCGATGACCTGCCCCGCGACCGGATCGGGGACCCATGCCACCAGCCGCAGCTCGCCCTGGTTCTCGGACCGGTCCTCGTATTCCTGCTTGAGCATGCTTACAAACGCGACCGGATCGGGTCCGGGAACGATTTCGGTCTGCTCGGGCGGCGGTTGGTCCTTGAGCCGGCCGATCTCCACCGCAGCGCCGGCCGAGATCGTGCCCAGATACCATTCCCTGGGTTTGGTGGCCCCGCCCCTATCGATCAAGGTGGCGCCTTTGAGCTCTTGCCCGCTTTCGTTGACAATCCGCCGGTTCTCCCCTTCCCCTTCCAGCCGGATCGGCCCTTTCAAGGCCAGCATCTGTTCGGCTCGATAGAGCGAGAGACTTCGAGGCTCAACCGATAATCCGACGAGCGCCGGGACGGGATAGGACTGCCAGACCGAGCTGGCGACCTGCTCGCCGCGAATCGAGCGCCCGGTGTCCATCGGCAAGGCGAGAGCGGTCGGGTCGTTGGGATACGAGAGGTTGAAATTCGTCCTCCCCGTCGAATAGAGCGAGCCAAGCCTGGTCAGGTGGGCTCGCGGGTAGTCGCCGTAGACCTCGAGCAAATCGATCTCGTCCGAGGCGGTATCGTAGCCCAGATTGCGGGCGGCCATCCGCTCGACGCCAATCGCGAACCCCAGTGCGACCAGAGGGACGACGACCCAGGCCCACTCGCGGCGATTCAGCACGAAACGACAGATCAACCAGTTGAGCGGCACGAGCGCGATCATGTAGGCCAGGAGGACCCGGAGGACGAACGAGGAGCTCGGAACGCTGATTCCTGATGCCTGGTCCAGGAGTTCGCGCGCCAGACGAGGAACCGTCGTGAAGTCCCGCCAATCGGCCACGCCGGGAAGCCGGCTATAGAAGGCTTCCGGGTCCGGGCCGTTCGGTCCATCGGCTTGCCTTTGGCGAAGGCTATCCAGCTCGGCCGGTGTGCGAGCCCCATAATTCGCTTCCAGGCCGGCGTCGCGGCTCATGATGCGATACCAGCTCAGATCGTGGGCCAAGAGACGGCTGCGCCGCGCCCGACGATACTCGAGACCGTCGTACCCAGCCTGGCCGACAATCGGCTCTTCCGGCCGCCGCAGGACGACCCGGCGGATCAGCGTATCGAGCCCGGGCCATGCCAGGAGCGCCGGATCGTTGGGATTGATCGCGAGCATCGTCACGCGCCCTCGTCCGACCCTCCGCTCAACAGCAAGTAAATGGGGGCTCGCCTCGCCAAGCGGGATGGTCGATGAGCCTGGGTTTGCGCGCAGCACCGAAAGCTGCACGGGACGCTGGGGTGCCGGCAGGATCGGGGCCGGGGCCTGATAATTGCGGCCGAAGCGCCGGATCGCCTCCTCGGTGGTCAGCGGCACCGGCTCGCTCTGGTCGCCAGAACTCTCGTGGCGGCTCGGCGGGGGAAACGACTGCGACATCGGTCGCAGGTCATCGCGGGCGAGGCTCACGGTCTGGCCGGTCGCCTCGGCCGGCAGGTACGGGCCGAGAAAACTCTCGCGCAAGAGAGCATAGCCCTGCCCTGCTCCGCCAGTAAAGATGATCTGCCCTCCCCAGTGCAGCCAGTCGAGCATCGCCTGCTGCTGCGATACCGAGAGCGTGTCGGGCGGCAGGCCATCCCAGATCACATGGCTCATCGTGCTCCAGGTCAAAGGATGCGGGGAAAGGGCAGGCTTATCAACGTCCATCGGCAGGACCAGGCGGTAATAGCGCTGCTTCTCGAGGTCGGAGGATTCGCGCTCGGCATCGCTCGGGAGCATGGCGATCAGGCGATTCCAGGCCGCAAACTGGTTGGTCGATTCCTTGCTCAAAATCATGATGAGCATCTGGTGCGGCTCGAGCGTAAGCAGGCTGGCCTGCCATATTCCCTCGGGACGGATCGCGCCAGGCCGAACCAGGTCCAGGGTCCACTCCTTGGGAACCGTCTGCATCAAGTTGACCTGCAAGGGCAAGCGAGCCCGCTGTTCCTTGATCAGGCGTGCGTCGCGGCGAAAGACCATTTCGTGAGGCATCGAGGGCATCATCACCGGATCGCTCTGAATGTAGCCCTGGTAATCCTCGTCGTTGGCCCGAAGCTCCATTGCCAACGTCGCCCAGTGAAAGGGTTTCACGTAGGGCAACACATCGAACGGGGCGACCTGCGACCGAAAGAACTCGAACGGGGCCTTGTTCTTGTCCTTCTCGAGCTTCTTCTTGAGGGCCTCGGGGTCGGTCAAGATTTGCAGCTTCTCTTCCTCGCTGCTCGTGAGCTGCCCAAGCGCCCCATGAGGCAAGAAGAGGACAATCATCGCCACGACGGCGAGAATCCAGCACGACGCTGGCGTGGCTAAAGCCCAGGTCAGGGGGTGGCTTCGAAGCGGTTTCACGGAAGTCGGACCTTCACGCAAGTCTGTTGATTGGAAAGCCGCGCCAAGAGACCTGCACGTACACACCGAGCGAATTCGTACAATCGAACGGTCCGAGTGTAACACCTGGCGGATTCGACCGAAAGAGTGCCGTCCAGACAGGTGTCCGACTTTGGGTCGTAACCTTCGCCATATATCGATCGCATTCCGCCGTCGATTGGGCCCTCCCGATCACCGTTGACCGGTAGACGGGGCGCTTTTCTCGTACACCCGGAATGGTCCGAACCGGCCCACTCCGCGGTAGCCCAGAACGGACAGCGTCGTTTCGACGCCGGCGACGCGTGGAGCCTCCGAGGTGGTCACGACGACCCGGACCGGCCCATCCGTCAAGGCTCGACGGAGCCAGCGAGAGCGATTCTCGGCCAGGCCGGCCGACTCGAACACCGGGTAGAGCCAGTCATCGTAGACCAGCTCCAACCGGCCGGCCGCTCGGTTGTGTCCCGGCCGCTCGGCGAAAAAGTACTCGAAGGCCGGGTGCCCCAGCGTTCCGAAAATCCGTGCCAGCACCGCGTGCTCGCCGCGGCGGCGCGTAGTCTCTCCTTTCAGGTCCAGGCAGATTGCGCCCGGCACCGCGACCGCCGCCAAGGTCACCACCACGGCAACCCATTGCCGAGGTAACTCATCGAGGGCCCGGCTCGCGGCGCGGGCCGTCACCACCACGGCGAACACCATCGCCTGCATCGCATAGTTAACCCAGGCCCCTTCGCTAGACCGGCTGAGGATCATCACCAAGACAAGTTCGGCGCCAAGGTAGATCGCCAGGCAGGCGTCAAGTTTTGCCAGCCGCGGCTCAGGCGCTGGCCGGAAATCAATGTCGCCTTTCGCTCCGCGAGAAGAGGATCTTTCGCGGAGCGAAAGACGACTTTCCGGGAAGTAATTCTTAGCCAGTTCCTGAAACCGCTCGGCGAAAGCGCCGGCCGGTAGCACCAGGAGCAGGATCGCGAGCGCCGCCGCGAGGGTCACCCAGCCGATCCACTGCCTCACCACGAACAGCTCAAGGGTCGTCAGGCCAGCCAGGACGATGACCAAGCCGGTGGCCGTGATGTGAAGCAGGTACGAACCGGCCGTCGAGCGCGCGCCCTGCGCCGCCAGCGCCGCGGCCCCGAGGAGGGCGATCAAGCCGGCGCTATTTCCCACGACCGCCGCAAGAACAGTCGCCACGTGCAGCCAGCCGCCGGGATGCACCCGGCTCACATTGGCCGCCGCGCGGAAGACCGCCTGCGACATCCGGCCGCGGCTGACCAGTTCCTCCGCACAGTAAATGGTTGCGACAATCGCGATTCCTACCGATAGCCCGCGGACCAGCGGCTTGGTGGAAACTCGTCCATGCCGCCAGCCGGTCGTCAGCATGCAAAGGCTGATTGCCGCCCCGGTGACGAAATGCTGTTTGGTGCAAATCGCCAGCCCGAACAATGCAAAGGCCCACGACAGCTTGGAACGGCCGGCTCCAGGGTTTTGCACGTACGACAGCACCAGGAGAACCCCGCACGTCTGGAGTGCGACACCCAACATGTCCGGGCGAACCGAGAACGGTGTGCCGCCCAGAACCGGCGAGGCCAGAAGCAGGAGTGCAGACCACCAACCGGCCCGCCTCCGGGCACCGTCCAGCCGTGCCAGCCGATACGCCGCCACCGCGGTGACGGCCAAGCTCAAGATCGATAACGCCCGGCCCGCGAAGAGCGCCGCCGCGACAGGGCCCATCCCGGACGCCGCGATCGGCCAGGCGGCCAGTGCGGCCAGGCGGTAGTAGAAGGGCGCATGAATCAGGACCAGCGGGTTGCGGCCGCCGAAAGGTCCGTAAAGCTCCCACGATCCCGCTCGCAACTGCCGCGCGACGGCAAGCAAGAGGGGCGACTCCATCAGCGCGAGGTCTTCTGGTGAAAGCGCGAGCGCGAACCAGAAAACGACCGACAGCGCCGCTGCCGTCAACAGGCACAACGTGACGGCGCCGGCCGCCAGTACGGCCGCGCGATTCGCCTTCGGCCGCGCGTCGTTCATCGTCCTCCCCTCGCATCACCTGGCGTTGCACTCGCAACCCGGCCCACGCGCAAAGCCGCGGTGAAACAGTAAACGCCCGCCGGCGGCTCGGTGGAGCAAGAACAGTCGCCAACCAACCTTCCCGCGGAGCGAGCGTCCGATTAGTTGGGAATGAGCGTGACCCGGAACATCATGTTCGAGGCCGCGGTCTGGGTGAAGGGGTTGCTCGTTTCGGCGACCATGGATTCAATCCCGCCGAACAGATAGCCGAGCGTCGTCGGTCCATGGAGCTGTGCGAGCCTGATGACCCCATTGGCGAATTGCGGAACGCCGGGGGACGTGAAGAACGCCGCCTCGGCGCCGAGAAGATCGGGAGGACCGGGGAGCTGGCTGGGCATCATGTATTCCTGAATCGAGCCGTTGGCCCGCCAGGCCAACGTGGTTACGTCGTTATCGAACGGCAAATCCGGATCCGAGGAGAGCGTGCCGGTCGTGAAATCGTAATGATAGAGGCTAATGCCTCCCATCAAGATCGTATCCATCGTCCGGCTGCGGGAATCAAACAGAGCGACCCGCGCCGCGTTGTACTGGGTGAAAAACTGCTGATAGTTGGTATCGACGCGAGCAAATCCCTTGGGCCCGATCAGGATCGGATTGAGGAAGGCCCCGCCCGCGACCGTGAACACGCCTCCGTAGACGGCCAGTCCCGGCTGCCCGTTCGGGAAGACGAACGGGTCCTGGTTGTAATCGCGGCGGCGGAAGTTGACCGGATCGCGCTGGGACTGGAAGTTCACGATCGTGAGCAATCGGGGAGTGTTGATGATGCGGAAGCTCCGAATCTCGTCGCTGTAAACCTGGGTGGCCGTGGGCGGAAACGTGTATTCCCCATTGTAAAGTTGGCCCATCATCAGGTACGTCCGTCCTCCGATCGCGGCCATCTCGCCGCCCGTAACCTGGAGCCGAGGGTCCCGTGCCTGCCGCACAAAAGCCGCCCCGCTCGTGCCGCTGACGATGGCATTGATCAATCCACTCACGTTGATGGAAGTCAGCGAATCGTAGGTCTGATACTGATTCGTGATCGGGTTCTGGGAATAACCGCCGACGGTATAGAGTTGATTCCCGGTCTGGTAGAATTCCTGGTTCGACGAGCTGAGCGACACTGCGACCGAAGCCGGTATGCCGACCGCGCTCCAGGGTTCGATCCAGGTCCGGCCGGTCGCCGGATCGATCACGATGATGTCGTTGTTCTGGTCCTGGGGCGGGAAGTTTCCCGTGGGATTGAAATTGTGCAATCCGTTCGTCCGTCCCCCAAACAGCAGCCACAAGCCGTTGGCCTGGGCGTAAACCGCCGACTGGATCGAGGGAAGCGACGGCAACGGGACCTGAGTGATCTCGAGCGAATACGGCAAGTTCTGGGTCGTCGCCACCACCGGCGTCGGTGATGCTGGCACAATTGGTGCCTGGGAGACAAAGGGAGGGCTCGCTAGATTGTTCGTGACTCCCGTCAGACCTTGAATCGTAGGGATCACAACCAGGCCCCCGCTTCCTCTGGCCGGGGTAACCGTCCCGTTGAGAGCCGTCTGACCGGGCACGCCCCCGACGACCCGGAGGGCGTCCAGATTCCCATCGAGCTCGCGCCAGACCGCGACCTGACCTCCGCCGGTCACCCAGACTTTCACCCGATCGCCGCTCATGTCGCTGAATTTGACGCTCTGGCCCTGGGCCACCAGACCGTAGAAATCGCCGCCGGGCGTGTCGTCATTGTCCCCGTCGAAGAGTGTCCCGGTGGCGCCGGTCAATCCACTGCCTGGCGAGCCGTTGATCCACACCCGGTAAAAGGTCCCCGCCGCGAGCGGCCGCGCCAGTCTCAACGCCACGGATGACACAACAGCGCCGCGCTCGACGAACTCCGAATAACTCGCATTGATGATCGGTGTGGCAGGGCCGCTTCGCGTGACAATCTCGGGATCGACCGGGCCGACCCGGGTCACCTGATAGTCGGCCACATTGCTCGCGAGCCTGGCATTCAACGGCCCGTCAAAGTCGACGACCAGTGAGGCTGTCCCTGTCGCCTGGTTGATCTGCTCGTAAAGACCGGTGACCACAGGGCCATTTCCGTCGGCGGTGGAAAGCAACATCCGCTCTTCAAGGCGATCGAGCATTGGCCGATGACGGCTCCGCCGGCATCGTGCGCCAGCCACCTTCGTCTGGCTGCCAGCACGCGTCCGCAGCAACGACAGTACGCTCCGCATCACAGTTACCTTCAATTGTGAGACGGTTTAACAATCCGCTCTACGCTGACGCTGGGATTGTGGGAAGGATTGGCAATCCGTCCTACGGTGAACTTGCATCAGCCAGTCGCCTTCACAATGCAACGTCGCCTTATTTGGCCAATCTATCGTATCGAAGCGGTCGGGCGCTTTCCAGGTAGAATCAGTCGAATTTGCCTAAGGCACCCAGAGGCGGTAGAGGGCGACCACGAGAACCGCGCCGGCAAGAGCGACCACCACTCCGGAAATGCGTCTGAGCTTGAGGTAAAAGAGCAGGACCAAGCCGGTCAGCGAAATGATCGTCATCAGGACGGCCGAGATGTCGATGACGGCCGACCAGACCGGGCCGGAATCTCGGCCCTTGTGCAGGTCATTGAGCACGGCGACCATCCCGTGGTAGGTCTGGGTGATGCGATAATCCCCCGATGTCAGGTCAATGAAGGCGTCGGCTGCGTATGCAGGCCCTTTGAAGGTCACGACGCATTCCTGGTCGTCGACGCGAAACTCGGCCAAAGCCCCGTGGATCGCGTGGGTGGCTCGAAGATATTCAACGATCTCGAGCTTGGCGACTCGAACGGACGGATCGGGCCCTTCACGCGAATCGAAATTGCCCGCCGCGCCGGTCCGGTTCAACCACTCGGGCCGGATCTTCCCTTCGGCTTCGGTTCGTCGCTCGCCAATGCTGGGAAACCAATCGGGGTGATTGAGCGTGAGCCCCGTCACGCTGAAGAACAGCACGGCCGCGAGCCCAAACATTGAGAGATAGATATGCAGCCAGCGCATCAGCTTGGCAAACCGGATGTTGAACCTGCGTTTCCAGGGACGGGCAGGCCCGCGCGAGCGCCCGCTCGAACTATTTTGCCGGAGCCTTGCGACGATACTCGACCGTAGCGGATTTGATCTCGACATTGCGCCTGGAGTTCCTCGGTGAACGGCTTATCCGCCAGAGTCACCTGCTTGCGAATGCTCTGGTACGTCCCGTGTTCGCGGGCGGCTTCGATGCACACGGTATACTCGCCGCCACCGAGCTGTTTTCCGTTGTTATCCTTGCCATCCCAGATCACCTTGTATTTTCCCGGCTGGCGAGTCGGCCGCGAGACGGTGAAGAGGATCTCCTTCTTCTCGACCAGCTTGCGGTCGCGGTCGCCCTTATACCAGCGCTTCAGGTCGGGAAGCCATTGAAACGGACCGGCACCGCCAAAGGAAACCCAAAGCGCCAGCGTGCGGACCGGAAAACCCTCCTGGTCCTCGATCCAGACCGCGAGATAGGGACGGCGATAGCGGCCCGACGCACCGGGCGGGCGGTTGATCTCGTAATTGACCACCAGCTCGAAATTGGGGGCCCAGTCCCGAGCCGATCCCTCGGTGCGTTTCGCCTTCTCTTTTTTCTCATCTGCCTCTGGCGCCTGGAACCGAACAGCCGCCGGGCTCGCGCCCGAGGGCCGGCTGCGCTCGTACCTGTGCCAGCCGTCGCTTTTTACAACGTCTCCCGCTCGAGTCACGATCAGGCAGGCGACTCCCGCGAGCGAATTCGCCAGCCGGATGCTGTCGCCGGGCGGCAGCACGTTGAAAACCTTGGCCAGGACATCGGCGTCGATTCCCCGCGCCGCGACGACCGTCGCACTGGTCACGTGCTCCACCGGCCGCGCTGTCCGGGGATCGAAGATATGCGAATACCATCGTCGTTGAATCCGGAACCCGCGCTGCGAGCTCCCGCTGGTGGCGACCGAGCGGTCGGCGATGGCGAGGTAGGCCAGAGGCTCCGATGACTCGGAATCGGCCCACGGGGCGGCGATGCCGATCGTGGCGCTGATCTTGCCCCGGGCGCAGAGGTCGCCGCCGACGTTGAGCATCACGCCGCGAACGCCGCGACTCTGGTCAAGCGCGGCCTCGCAGGCCGTTTCGACGATGTGGCCCTTGGCGATTCCGTTAAGGCTGAGCGGACAGTCCGACGTGCGCTCGGCGGTCCGGGCCGCCGGATCAAGCTTCCAGGCCGGCCCGTTCATGAGGGAGGTAGCAGCGGCCAGCTCGGAGCCAGTCGGGGTACGGCCGATCTCCGCGCAATGAGTCCAGAGTCGGGTCAAGCTTTCAACTCGCGGGTCGAACGCCCGGCCGCTCCATTCGCCCCAGCGGTCGCAGGCGCTCAGAACGTCGAACAGTTCGCGAGACACCCGGATGGGCGTCCCCGCCGTGGCCTGTTGCCACCGGCTGAATTCGCTTTGAGTGTCGTAGCTGCTATAGATCGAGCTCAGGCGGTCGATCTCGGCCAGGGCGCGCGTCTCGGCCCAGCGAGCGGCTTCGCGGTTGTCGGCCGCGACCGCCAGCTCGAGCGACGTGCCCAGCACGTTCTCGTGATAGAAGACGAACTGCTCGGCGCCGGCTGCCGGCGAGGGCCGCGCGCTGGCGCATAGAGCACAAAGAAACAAGACAAGACCGGAATGCTGAGACACGATTGAAACGGAAACTCCCATGGCAGAGTCGAGCTCTGGTCTTGGGTTCTTCTCGCGAAAGCAACCGACGCGGCTTGACGCGCCACCAGCCGTCCTGGGGTGCGCACGGCGCCTACGGTCCTGCCGGAGTCGGCGCCGGCTGAGGATGGACCTCGACCACCAAGCCGAGATCGATGTAGTGCGGGCCGTCGTCGTCCTGGACGGTGAGGTCCCGACCGCGGGGCGTCGTCGGAATCGCGATGAAGTCGGGATGCCTGACCAGATAGCTGCGCCCATCGACGAGATAGATGGTGAAAGGGCGAAACGGCTGCGCATGCATCGCGTTCCGGACCGGTTCAATCGTGGCCATGAGGCAGGCTCCTGTCATCTTTCGCCATGCACATCCCCTCGCACTACGACCGTGCCGGGTGTCGGCCCATTCAAAGCATCCTAACCGCCACGTCTGTATAAGGCAACGCCGGACGACGGGTGTGTGCATGGACCTCATTGACATCCCGCGGTTGCGGATCGAAGGTGAAGCGAACCCGGCTCGCGTCGCGGACGCTCCACACTAACCCGACGCTCCAGTTTTGGTGTTGCGCTTTTGGGAACTGCCCCCGATGGGTCCGACGCATGAGCCAGCCACCGCACGCGATCCGACCGATCTGACTGATCCGACCGATCGGTCCGATCAAATGCGGTGGCTGGCAATCCCCAGGGCGTTGCCTTGGGCTGGTATGTGGTTGCCCCAGCGGGGCGCAAAAACAGCGCAACACCAAAACGCGCCAGCGAGGGGCAATCGCGGGCGGATCCCACGCTGGCGGGTCGGGTTAGTATGACCGGCAGGCCCACGTCAAAGAAATCCGCCAATTCCCGTAACAATCCCACCTGGAAATCGGCCTTCAGGGTTAGCGGGAGATGGAACCTTGGTGCAGAGCGGCGAACGACCGGATCCCGAGCGTCTGATGGCCGAGGCGCGGCGGGGCCATGCCGACTGCCTTCGAGAGTTGCTGGCCTGGACGGATTATCCTTCGACGAGGTGCCCGGCAATGGGCCCCGACGACGGCCGCGATGCGGCTGCTCTGGCCGCGTGCGCTGGAACTGCTCCGGAACTGCACAACTGGGAGGCCATCATTGCATAATCCCACCGAATCCTGGTACCGTTCATCATCAGACATCCGGTATGTCGATGTCGACGGCCGGCAGGTCCGACTTGCCAAGGGGCGCGGCAGTATTCCGGAAAATCTTGCCGCCCCGGGGTGTCCTGGTTTCGCCCCGTCCCACGCCTTTTACTTAGGGGGCCCGTATGGCCCTTGCAGAGGCGGACCACGGTCCGGCGCTGGAACGATTTCGGGAGTATCTGCACCTGCTCGGCCGGCTTCAGCTTGATGCCCGCTGGCAAGCCAAGGTGGACCTCTCCGGGGTCGTGCAGCAAACCTTGTTCGAAGCGCACCAGGCCTGGGAGCAGCTACGCCATTGGGATGTGGACCGCCAGGCGGCCTGGCTCCGACGGGCGCTGGCCCACAACCTGACCGATGAAGTGCGCAAGCTCGGCACGGCCCGACGCGACGTCGGACTGGAGCGCCCCCTCGATCAGGCAATGGAGGAATCGTCGGCCCGGCTCGAATCCTGGCTGGCAAACAACGACTCGTCTCCCAGCGAGCGGGCCGAGCGGAACGAGCAGTTGCTGAGCCTGGCCGCGGCTTTGGCCCGGCTGGCGCCGGATCAGCGCACGGCCGTCGAGCTGCGCCACCTGCACGGCTGCTCGCTGGAGGAGGCAGCCCAGCGGATGGAACGCAGCAAGGAAGCGTGCGCCAAGTTGCTCTATCGTGGACTGAAACGCCTACGTGAATTGCTGGACGCGACAGAGCCATGACCCGTGAACCCGCCGACTCGCTGAGCTCCGCCGACCGCCTGGGCGCGGTGTTGGCCGCCTGCATCGAAGCCGTGGACCGCGGCGACGCCGACGCCGAAACGGTCATTGCTCGCTATCCCGAATACGTGGCAGAGCTGCGCGAATTCTTTGCGGCGGAAGAGCGCGCGGCGCGCCTCGCGGCTCCCCTGCAGTCCGTGCTCCAGGCGCCGCAGACGGTGAGCGCGACGGATGCTGCACTCGCGCTGCCCAATCCCCTCGGCGACTTCCGCCTGCTCCGGGAGGTCGGCCGCGGCGGCATGGGCGTCGTCTACGAGGCCGAGCAGATGTCGCTGGGCCGGCGGGTCGCGCTCAAAGTGCTGCCGATGGCCGCGGCCGTGGGCCCGCGTGGGCTGCAGCGCTTCCAGAACGAGGCGCGGGCGGCGGCCGGCCTGCACCACACCAACATCGCGCCGGTGTACGCCGTCGGCAGCGAACGCGGCGTCCCCTACTACGCCATGCAGTTCATCGACGGCCAGACCCTTTCCGCGATCGTTGCCCAACTGCGCCGCCGGCAGGGAGCGGCGACTGGCGGCGCACCCGGAGCGGCGGAGGACCAGCCGACCTCGCGCGACGCACCGGCCGGCCCGCCGGGCGAGCCGGCGCCGGAGGCTGGTACGAGCACGGCGCCCTTGGGGCTGCTCTCGACGCCGGAGGGCCTGCGCGGGGGGGAATACTACCGGATAGTGGCGGGGCTGGGCGTGCAGGCGGCCGAGGCGCTGGACTGCGCCCACCAGCTCGGTGTCGTGCACCGGGACGTCAAGCCCGCCAACCTCATGGTCGGGGCCGGCGGCCACCTGTGGGTGACCGACTTCGGCCTGGCCCGGATGCAGGCCGACGCCAGCATCACGGCCACAGGAGACCTGGTCGGCACGCTGCGCTACATGAGCCCGGAGTCCGCCGCAGGCGGAGCCACGCGGGTGGTGATCGACCACCGCACCGATGTCTACTCGCTGGGCGCCACGCTGTACGAGCTGCTGACGCTGCGGCCGGTCTTCCCGGGCACAGACCGGCAGGAGGTACTGCGGCAGATCGCGTTCGACGAGCCGCCTCCCCTGCGCCGGCTCAACCGGGCTGTGCCGGCGGAGCTGGAGGTGGTCGTGCTCAAGGCGCTCGAGAAGAGTCCGGCCGACCGCTACGCCACGGCGCAGGATTTGGCCGACGACCTGCGCCGCTGGCTGGACGACCGGTCCATCCTGGCGCGGCGGCCATCCTGGGCGCGGGTGGCGGCGCGGTGGTCGCGGCGCCACAAGCCGCTGGTCGGGGCCGCATTGACGGTGCTTCTGATGGCGGCGGCGCTGGGAGGCGGCACCTGGATGTGGTGGGCGCAGAAACGGGCGGGCGCCGAGGGCGAGGCCCGGGCTGCCCTGCGGGAGGCGGCCGGGCTGCTGGAGGAGGAGCGCTGGCCCGAGGCGTTGAGCGCTGCCCGCCGGGCGGAAGGAGTCATGGCCGGCGTCGGGGCCGACCCGGGCCTGCGCCGACAGGCACGCACGCTGGTCAAGGACCTGGAGATGGTGCGCCGGTTGCAGGAGGCGCGCTTGCAGGGGGCCGCGACAGGGAACAGTGGGGACTTCGACTCGGGAGCGGCCGACGCCGCGTACGCGGCGGCCTTCCAACAGTACGGGCTGGAAGTGGACGGGCTCGACCCCCAGGAGGCGGCGGGGCAGATCCGGGCGCGGCCCATCCACGCGCAACTGGCGGCGGCGCTGGACCACTGGGCACTCGCCCGGCAGAGGCTCAAGGCGGATGGCTGGAAGCAGCGCCTGGCGTTCGCCCGGGCGATCGATCCGGACGTGCGGCGCAACCGCCTGCGAGATTTTGTGGAATCGAAGGACCGCAAAGTCCTGGACGAGGTGGTCGCTGCCACCCCGGCAGGCGATGGTCCGGTACCGACCCTTCAACTGTTGGGCATGGTTATTACCCGCGGGACGGCTTCGGGTGAGCGGCTAGCAGCGCTGCTGGCGCAGGTGCAGCAGCGGCACCCCGACGACTTCTGGATCAACGAAACGCTAGGGGTAGTTCACTACCACGCGCGGCCCCCGCGCCTGGACGAGGCGATCCGCTACCTTACGGCTGCTGTTGCCCTCCGGCCTCAGAGTCCGGGTGCTCATCTGAATCTTGGCACGGTTCTTGACGAAAAGGACCAGCTTGACGAGGCCATCGCCGAGTTTCACGCAGTGCTCCGCCTCAACAAGGATTACGCCGCGGCACACAGCATGCTCGGTCAGACGCTCAGGCGGAAGGGGCGGCTGGACGAGGGCATCGACGAGCTCCAAGAAGCGCTCCGCCTCGTGAAGATTGACCCCGAAACGCACTGCATGCTCGCCAACGCGCTTGCGGACAAGGGTCGGCTGGAGGAGGCAATCTCCGAGCACCGGGAGGCCCTGCGCCTCAAGCCGGATCTCGTCGAAGCCCACATCAACCTCGGCAACTTACTTCTAAATGGACATGTTGATGAGGCCATTGCCGAGTACCGGGAGGGCCTCCGCCTCAGGCCGGATCTGGCCGCGGCCCACAACAACCTCGGCATTGCCCTTAGGAGCAGTGGGCAGGTGGATGAGGCGATTGCCGCGTACCGCGAGTGCCTCCGCCTCGAGCCGGACCGCGCCGCGGTCCAAATCGAGCTGGGCGCACTCCTCTGCGACCAAAAGCACGACTACGACGGGGCAATTGCCGCGTTCCGGGCGGCCCTTCGGCTCCGAAAGGATGATGCCTTGGCCCACCGGAACCTCGGCAACGCCCTCCAGCACAAGGGACTACTTGACGAGGCTATCGCCGAGTACCGCACAGCCATCCTACTCAAGGTCGATGGGGCCGAAGCCCGCTGCGGCCTCGCCCTCGCCTTGCGGGGCAAGGGCCAGTTGGACGAGGCCGTTGTCCAGTATCGGGAGGCAATCCGCCTCAAGCCGGATCTCGCCGAAGCCCACATCAACCTGGGAGCACTCCTATGCGACGAAAAACACGACTACGACGGGGCGATTGCCGTCTTTCAGGAGGCCATCCGCCTCAACAAAGATAACGCCGCAGCCCACTACAACTTGGCCGTTGTTCTCGGCCATAAAGATGGTCAGCTAGACGACGCCATCGCCGAGTACCATGCGGCCATCCGGCTCAAGGCGGATCACGCCGAGGCCCACTGCAACCTTGGCAAGGCGCTCGTAAAGAAAGGGCAGTTCCGCGAGGCCGTGGAAGAACTGCGCCGCGGCCACGAACTCGGCTCCCGCAACCAGCGCTGGCCCTATCCTTCGGCGAAGTGGTTGCGGCAGGCCGAAGGTCTCGCCGACCTCGACGCCCGACTGCCGGAGATCCTCAACGGAAAGGTGCAACCGAAGGACGCGCCCGAGCGCCTGGCCCTCGCCAGGGTCTGCCAGCAGCCCTTCAAGGCCCTGTTCGCGGCCTCCGCCCGCTTCTACGCGGAAGCGTTCGCCGAGCAGGCACCTTTGGCCGACGACCTGAATGCCGGTCATCGCTACAACGCCGCCTGCGTAGCCGCCCGGGCCGGCTGCGGTCAGGGAAAGGATGCGGATAAACTCGACACCAAACAACGCGCCGGCCTCCGCAAACAAGCGCTGGACTGGCCTGCGCGCTGATGCGAAAGCGTATCGGCAGATGCTGGATAAGTCCGCCGAGAAGGCCGGCACCGAGATCGCGCAACGGATGCAGCAGTGGTTGCAGGACACTGATTTCAGCGGCGTCCGCGGCCCCGAGGCCCTGGGCCGGCTGCCCGAAGCCGAACGAGGTGATTGGCATAAGCTCTGGGAAGAGGTTGCGGCGTTGCGGCAAGGTGCCGCCAAACCGGCGCAGCCTGCTAGCCGCGCACGGCCTTGAGCAACGACGGTTTGAAGGAAAAGACGAAAAGCCGCCCGTGAGTCGCCACCGTGAAGCGAAGTGCTCACCGGCCGGGCGAGCGCCGGAGCACCGATGACCGGAGGGAATAATCTCGTGGTATTCGATTTCGCCCCTTGCCTAGGAGAAAATCCAATCGACGGCCACGCGCCATCCTGGCACGGCGGGCTCCGCCTCGGCCACCTGGCCACGGCGATACGTGGTCGGCTGACTCGGATCGGAGGCACGATAGACGTGAATGCACTCCGCCAAAGGATCAACGTCCCAGACCGCCAGCGTGCCAGCGACGAAGTAATCAGATCGCTTCTCCGCCATTTCGGCTTCGGCAGCGTCGCCATATTCGTTCTCGCTGCGGACCTCGACGCCTAAGGTAGGTGCTCCTTCGATGAAGCGCATCGGATTGGCGGGAATCGGTCCGTCGTAGTAAGAGGCGTCCGGCGAAAACGATTCGCGCCCCGAGGCAAGCTCCGGGATGGCGAAGCCGATGTTGTCTGTGTAGGGCTCGCCTTTGCCCGTTTGCTCGGCATGGTCGTCCAGACTCCGCGCGATGCGGAAGGCCACTCGATTGGGGGTTCGTCCTGTCGCCATGAAGTTGACGATCCTTCCACCGATCAGCTCGGCCTTGCCCGGCGTCCGATAAAGGTCGTCCAGAGTTGCACGGGCCTGACTAATCTGCAACATGGCCTTGGCCTCTCAAAATCTCACGGGTTTTCCCAGAAATCTATTATAGCCGATGCGTCACCAGCAGACAGCCGCACGTCACCAGAGGCAACCACCCGCCATGGGCAACGGACCAAAGACGGGTGACAGAGGAAATAGTGAAATAGTGCCGCTAGGGGTGTCCTTGTTCCGCTCCGTCTCACGCCTTTAACTCAGGTGACCCGCATGGCCCGTGAAAACGCGGACCATGCTCGGGCGCCGCGAAGGAAGCTTCGGTCAGGATTGCAACCTCGACCCACGACCCCAGAGCGAGTAATGATCGCTGACAAAGCCGACCCGCTGGACGCCGACGACGGCCTGGGCGCTGCGCTGGCCGCCTGCATCGAGGCCATCGATCGCGGCGACAGCGATCCGCGCTCCATCCTGGCTCGCTATCCCGAGTATGCGGCGGAGCTGCGCGACTTCTTCGTTGCCCAGGAGCGCGCGGAGCGCGTGGCCGGGCCCTTGCGGCCCGTCGTTCAGGCCGCGCAAACGCCCACGGTAACCAACGGTCGAAGGACCGCTCTTCTTACCTTTGACCTGCCCCGTCACTTCGGCGACTTCGAGCTGCTAACGGAACTGGGCCGCGGGGGGATGGGCGTCGTTTTCCAGGCCCGCCAGCTCAGTCTCAACCGGCTGGTCGCATTGAAATTGTTCGGGACCGATCCCCTGGCGTCGGCCGTGGAACTCCTGCGTTTTCGCAACGAAGCGGAAATCGCCGCCCGCCTTGACCATCCGCGCATCGTGCCTATTTACGATGTCGGTGAGCACGACGGCCGGCTCTACTTCAGCATGAAACTGCTCGAAGGCGGCAGCCTGGCCCAATCACGAGTCAGGGGTCGCGGGCCAGGTGTCTGCAAGGAAGGGCAGCGCGACGCGGCGCGGATCGTGGCGGATGTCGCGCGGGCTGTCCATCACGCGCACGAGCGGGGCGTCCTGCACCGCGATCTGAAGCCGGCCAACATCCTGCTGGATGCGGCTGGCAACCCCTACGTCAGTGATTTCGGCCTGGCCCGGCGCATCGAGAGCGACAGCGGGTTGACACAGTCCGGCGTCATCGTTGGTACGCCGGGTTACATGGCGCCCGAGCAGGCGTCCGGTCAGCGCATCGCCGTCACGACCGCGACCGATGTCTATGGCCTGGGGGCGATTCTCTACGCCGCGCTGACCGGCCGCCCGCCGTTCCGGGGTGATAGCGTGCTGGACACGTTGCAGCAAGTCCGGCAGTGCGAGCCGGATTCGCCAAGCAGCATCAACCGCCTGCTCAACCGCGATCTGGAAACGATCTGTCTGAAATGCCTGGAGAAGGAGCCGGCGCGGCGCTACCGTTCGGCGGAGGCGGTCACTCTAGACCTGGAGTGCTGGCTGCGCGGCGAGCCGATTACGGCCCGCTCGGCAAGCCGCTGGCACCGGCTGTCGCGTTGGTGCCGGCGCAACCCCGTGGTGGCCGGTCTGCTGGCCCTGGTCGTTCTGGGGTCCGCGGCGAGCACGGGCTGGATCGCCTGGCAGATGGCCCAGACGAAGGCCGAGAGTCTGCGGGCGAAACAAAACCTCGACATGGCCTATCAACTCTTGGATGAACTCTATCTCGACCAGGTCGGTAACCGGATTTCGAGCCAGCAGGAGCTCTCGGCGGGTGATCGCAAGTTGCTGGAGCGCCTGCTGGGCTTCTACCTGCAATTCGCCGCGGGCAACAGCCACCAGCCGGCCACCCGCTTGCAGATGGCGCAGGCGTACCGCCGGGTGAGTGATATCCAGTTCGCGCTGGGAGAGTACGCGAGCGCCGACCGGGCGAACGAGCGATCGGTCCGCGTCCTCGAAAAGCTGGTGACGGACTTCCCATCCGATGGAGATTACTGGAAAAAGATGGTATCAGGCCGCGTTAATTGGGGGCACGCGCTGCTCCTCTGCGGACGACTCCGCGAGGCGGAGCAGGCCTATGGCCTTGTTGCGTCGCTTTGCGAAGAGCGGCTCAAGTCCTGGCCGGCCGAACGGGCCTACAAGTCTGGAATGGCCACCGGCAATTTGAATCGGTTCAACGCTCTTTTCCTCCTGGGCCGCGGCCAGGAGGCCGAGCAGGCTGGCCGCACGGCAATCCGTCTCTACGAGGAATTGACGGTCGCCTTCCCGGATGTGGAGGCGTTCCTGCAGAGTCTGCTGACCTCACGCGATAATCTGACCGAACTTCTGCTGGACGGTTACCGGCTCGACGAGGCCGAGGAGACTTACAAGGAGATGGAACGGCTTATGGAATCAAGGAAAGGGGCTTTCCCCAACGTTGGGAATGATCGAATCAAGCATGCCCATATTCAAGCCGCGAGTGGTTTCATTCTGCGGGCGCGAGGCCGGTTGTCTGAATCGAAAGAGCACTATGAGAAAGCCCTGGCGCTCATGATTCCCTGGGCGGCGAAGTCACCAAACAGTCCCGACGTTGCGCCGGTTATTGCCGATGCGCGCCTCCAGCTCGGCATAGTGCTTCGGGCCGAGAGAAAGCTCTCAGAGGCCGAGTCATCCCTGGGCCAGGCCCTTGAACCAGCCGAACGGATTGTCAAGCGATGTCCCGGTGTCCCCTGTTATACGGCCCAGTTGGCTCAGATTCGCCTGCATCTCGGCGAGTTACTTCAGGCCACGGGCCGAGTCAACGAAGCGGAGGCGTCATACGCAAAGGCCCAGGAACTTCTCGAGAAGGTGACAGCCGGGTTCCCGGACCGCGCGACCGACCGCTCCAACCTGGGAGCGGTGCTCGATCGCCAAGCGGAATTGCTCTGGAAGCGGGGCGAGCGAAAAAGAGCGCGGCAGCTTCTCGAGCGGGCCGGAGAGCACCACGAGGCCGCATACAGCTTGAACCCGACGCATCCGGTCTACCGGCAGCTTCGAAACGATCACCGGCGCCTCGTGACGATTGCCCAAAAGCCGGCATTATCGGGAAAGGAGGAGCCGCCCAAGAAAGAGTAGGGAGGGTCGTCGTTTCTCCCGCTTCTGTCTTTCTCGTTATACAAAGCAACCGGCGGATGGAACCATTCCCAGGATCAGGTAATTGTAGGACGGATTGCCAATCCGTCCCACAGTAAATCTGCATCTGCCGGTCGCCAAAATACCCATCAGCCCGCTTCAAGAGAACAAGGCGGCCGGTGAGCCCTCGCCGCCAAGCCAAGTTCTCACCGGCCTGACGAGCCCCGGCGCTCGGTGTGTGCGCCGAGGTCTCACGTTTTCGTTGCAGCCGCGAACCGAAAGCCGTTGAACTTGCCACTGTGTCATTTTCTCGACAGCGAAGGAGTTGTCGCATGTTGACTTCCGGGTCGCGTGAACGTGTGAATCGTAAGTTGAAGGCACAAACGAGCCGCTTGCCCGGCGCAGTGAAGTCGTCCGCGCGGAGCCGGCGTAAACGGACCGACCGGCCAACTCGATTCCTTGAGATTCTCGAGCCGCGTCTGGCACCGAGTGTCTACACCGTCATGAATACCTACGCGGACGGCCGCCCAAACTCTCTCCCTTGGGCGGTAGCCCAAGCAGACGCCGACACGGCTGGCACTGCCACCATCGATTTCGCTGACGGCCCCGGACAGACGTTCGCGATCGCCCAAAGTATACAACTCACCGGGACATTGGACCTCAAGAACAGCACCTCATCCATTACAATTCAGGGCCCACGCGCAGGGGTAACGATCCTCGGCATCAACAGCAGCACGAGCGCATCTGCCTTCCCTTCCACTTTCACAGTAGAAGCAGACACCAAGGCAGCGCTCGATGGCCTGACCATTGCGGGTGGGAATAATAACAATAACGCCTACTATACCGAGGGCGGCGGAATAACCAATTCGGGCACATTGACCGTCAGTAATTGCCTGCTGACCGGTAACCAATCGGATTACGGAGGGGCGATAGATAACCAAGGCGACCTGACTGTCAACACGACCACGTTCTACAATAATACTGCGAGCTATTCGGGCGGCGCAATCCTGAATGACGCGTTGTCCACGCTCTCGATTGCCGACAGCTCATTCTTATTCAACTCCAGCCCGATTGGCGGAGCGGTCTTTAATGCTTTTGGCTCTACGTTGATCGCCAGCAACAGCACCATTGCCGACAACAGCGCGGATTACCAGGCTGGTGGACTCTACTTCGGGAATTCGCTGAATCCCGAGAACGACAGCTCGATGGGGTCGTATTTGCTTGACAATGTGACCGTTGCCCTAAATCACGTCGCGAACCTCGCGAGCCCAGGGAGCGGGATCTATGATGGCGGCGGGATCTATGCAGAACCTGCCTCACTGGAATACCCGTATGCTGCCAACCTCACGTTGAACAACTCCATAGTGGCCGCGAATACTGGCGGCAATAATACTCCTAATGATATCGTGGGCACGAACACCGTGCAGGGCACCTGCAACCTGATCGGCGCAGGTGGCAGTGGGGGATTACCAAACACAGTCGCCAGCGGAAACCAGTTGAATGTGCAGGACCCAGGACTCGGGGATGTTGGCGATTATGGAGGACCGACGCCGACCGTTCCGCTCGTCCTCGGCAGCCCGGCCATAGGCAGAGGCAGCGCGTCTCTCGCACTCAGCGATAGTTCCAACGATCAACGTGGCCTGAGCCGGACGCAACCGGGCGATGGCAGTGTTGATATTGGCGCCTTCCAAACTCAGCCTATCGTAGTCAACACTGCGGCTGATCCCGCCTCTGGCCTCGATGGATCTTACACGGGCGAAGGCTTCGGCCTGCTTTCGCTGCGCGAAGCGATCAATTTGGCCAACGATCTCGGCGGCAATAATACGATCACTTTTGCATCGAGCATGAACGGCGCCACGATTACTCCGGTGTCGTCGCTGTCAGCATACGGCAAGGACGGCACGGAATCGATTGACGGCGCGGGCCAGATTGCGATCAGCGGCAGCGGACTGACAGGGGTGTTCATGCTGGGCGGAAATGTCGCTCTTTTCGGCCTCACGATCGAGAACGGTCGGGCATATAACGGCGGAGGCGTTTACAACTACGGCACGCTCGCGATCACCAATACGACCTTCGCGGGCAACACTGCGACTACCGGAGGCGGCGCCGTTTACAACTACGGCACGCTCGCGATCGCCAATACGACCTTCGCGGGCAACACTGCGACAACCGGAGGCGGCGGCATCTACAATAGCGGCGCGCTCACTGTTACGAGTTGCACCTTCCAGGACGAGAACTCCGCCGCGACGGATGGTGGTGCCATCTACAATCAGGGGATGGCGACCATCAGCGGCTGCACGTTCGCCGGCAACTCTGCCACTGGCACTGGCGGTGGCATCTACGATGCAGGCACGGCAACGATCAGCTACAGTACCTTCACCGCCAATTCCGCCTCCTCGGGCGGTGCCATCTTTAACTCCACCTCCCTTAGTGTCACCAGCAGCATTTTGTCCGACAACTCTGCCACGGGCGGCGGCGGCGGCATTTACGATTTGGGCGCGGCGACGATCAGCAACAGCACCTTCGCTGGAAATTCCGCCTCCTCGGGCGGTGCCCTGTACTTCGCCCCCTCCTCCACGGGAAGCGCGCTGACAGATGACACCATCGCCGCGAACTGGTCCACTGTCTCGGCGAGCGTCGGCCAGGGAGGCGGCCTATTCGCGGACCCTTCGTGCTCGAAACCGGTCACCCTGAGCAACACCATCGTTGCGGGTAACTTCGACGGCACCAGCCCGAGCACCGCGTCCGACGACATCGCCGGCACGGTGGATGCCGGCAGCGCTTACAACGTGATCGGCGATGGCGCGGGCATGTCCGGCATCAGCAACGCCCAAGGCCACAATCAAGTCGGAACCTCGGCCAGCCCAATTAGCCCGCTCCTCGCTCCGCTCGGCAATTACGGCGGGCCGACGCCGACCATGATGCTCTTGCCAGGTAGCCCGGCTATCGACGCCGGCAGCAATAGCCTTGTTGGCATCGACCCCTCGACCGGCGAGCGTCTGGCCACCGACCAGCGCGGCTTCAGCCGCATCTACCCCGTCAACGGGCAGGTTGATATTGGTGCTTTTGAGGCGCAGCCGGTGCTCGCGACCTCATTGGCGCTCAGTCCCTCCGCAAGCCCGGCCGTCTACGGCCAAACCGTAACCTTCACGGCCACCGTGTTCCCCGCTGCTCCGATCATCGGCACGCCGACGGGTAGCGTGACGTTCGATGATGGCTTTGATGGTCGCACCACTGTCTTGGGGACCGTTATGCTCAGCGACGGAACCGCGACCTTCACGATCGCGTCCCTCGGAGTCGGCAGCCAGAGCATCACGGCCGTCTACGGCGGCGATACCAATTATGTACCCTGCCGCGGGGCGCTGACAGAAACGGTCAACCAGGATCCGACCACCACTGTCGTCGGCGCTTTGAGCAACCCCTCGCTTGCGGGCCAGATGTTCACATTGGCGGCCACAGTGACGGCCGACGCACCGGGCGCGGGTACGCCGAGCGGGACCATCGACTTCTACAATGCCACGACAGGCACGGACCTGGGAACCGTCCCGCTGGCGCTTGGGGCTGCCGATTTGACGATCGGTCCCCTGTCGGTCGGTCCCTATAACATCGTGGCAAAGTATAGTGGCGATGGAAACTTTACCGCGAGCACCGGCTCTTTTGTGCAAGCGGTAGACGGGCCGACGCTAGGCGTTAACTCCGTGGTGGTCAGTGGCGACGTCGGAACGGTAGCCACGAGCTCCGGCACCTGGTCCGATAACGTACCGAACGCCACGGTATGGCTGTCGGCTTCCATTGGGCAGGTAACGGAGAACCAGGACGGGACCTGGACCTGGTCGTACACGGTTCCGCCGGGCGGCGCGACCGATACAATGGTGACGATCTCCGCCCAGGATAGCGCCGGTGCCACAGGAGTTAGCACACAATTCTACCTCAACACGACCATCATTCTCGTCACGAATACGAACGAGAGCGGGCTTGGGTCACTGCAGGATGCAATCAACACCGTCGACGCCTCTACCGCGAATGTGCCGGCTTTGATCAGCTTTGCCGCGGGCCTATCCGGCACCATCACAGCCTCTCTGAACGTCTCCCACGACATGAGCATCGTAGGCCCGGCGCGAGCCAGTTAACCGTGACGGACAGCGCGCCCGGCAGCGGTGCGTTAATTGCTGAGAACTCGGGGGTGACGGCCACCATTTCGGGTCTCACCTTTGAGAACTCCGGCGGTGCAGTGATCGCCAATGACGGATATTTAACCGTCACGGACTGCACCATCACGAGCAGCAGCCAGACCAATCCCCCTACCGTGATCTCTAACTCTTATGATGGCACCTTGAAGTTCGTCAACACGCTTGTGACCTGCAACTTCGCGGGAGCGCCTGCCTACGAATTCCCCAACGCATCCATTGTCAACGAGGGCGCGCTGACCGTCGTTGGCAGCACCCTCTCCGGGCTGTACGACGGCATCGATAACGGCCGGATACTGAGCATCAACAGCAGCACGATCACTCAAAGCATCGGACAGGCTATCGAGAACGCCGCGCTCTATAGTGACGACATCGTGACGATCAGCAACAGTACCGTCGCGCAGACGGTGGCACTGGCGAACAACAACGTGGGGATCGACAACCTTCTCGGGCCGATGTCAGTGAGCGGCAGCACCATCTCTGATAATTCCGGTGCCGGCATCAGCAACAACTCCATTGCCGGAAACATCAACGGCGGCACTCTGACGGTAAACAGCAGCACTGTCTCCGACAACCTCGGTGGGGGCATCGGCAACGGCGGCACTCTGACGATAAGCAACAGCACCGTGTCTGGCAACTCGAGTTACAGCGCCAATGGCGGCGGCGGTCTCAGCAATGGCGGGACGGCAACCGTAATCAGCAGCACCATCTCCGGCAACTCGGCTGAAGAGGGCGGCGGCATCAACAATACCAACGGTCCACTGATCGTCATCAATAGCACCATCGCGAACAACACCGCTGAATTCACCGGCGGCGGGATTTTTAATGCCGGCTCGGTGAAGCTAACCGATGACACCATCGCAGGCAACGTCTGCGATACTTCGGGCACCGGATACGGAGGCGGCGGCATCGGGATCTTTTCTTTATACACTAGCCCAACTTTAATCGACAACACGATCGTTGCCGGCAACTTCAATGGCCCCAGTCCGAGCACCACGCCCGATGACATCCAGGGCACGGTGGATAGCAGCAGCGCATACAACCTGATCGGCACCGGCGGCAGCGGTGGCCTCGTGGACGGCACCAACGAGAACCAGGTAGGCGTGAGCAATCCTGGGCTCGCGCCGCTGGCCGACTACTACGGGACGACTGCGACCATCGCACTTCTTCCCGGCAGTCCCGCCATTGACTCCGGCAGCAACAGCCTTATTGCCATCGACCCCTCAACCCTCCCCCTCGAGCCTCTGGCTACGGACCAACGCGGCTTTAGCCGGATTTATAACGACACGGTGGACATCGGCGCCTTCGAATCGCAGCCGGTCTCTCTCCCTTTGCTCGTCACGAATACCAATGACAGCGGCCCTGGCTCTCTGCGCGATGCCGTGCAGGTCGAAAACGTCTTGGGCTACGACGTCCCTATTACGTTTGCACCTCGTTTGTCCGGCACCATCACACTGACGAGTGGAGAATTACTCGGCGCAGCCAGCCTGAGTATCGTCGGCCCGGCGCGGGCCAATTGGCAGTGAGCGGCAATAATACCAGCCGCGTCTTTGAGATCGGCGCTGACGTCAACGCGAACATCTCGGGCCTAACCATCGAGGACGGCAACTCCGCGGGCGCCGGCGGCGGCATCGAGAATTTCGGCACGCTGATGCTCAGCAACAGTATCGTGAGCGATAACCTCGCTCATGTGGGCAGCGATGACGACTACGGTTATGGCGGCGGCATCTGCAATTTCGCCACTCTCACAGTCACGGACACCACCGTTTCGGACAATACCGGCGCGGAAGGCGGCGGGATCTTCAATCAGTCCGTCGCGACGATTTCCAACAGCACCGTGTCCGGCAACTCCGCTCTCGTGTGGGGCGGCGGCATTGCCGATTACAACACACTAACAGCAACCAATTGCACTGTGTCGGCCAACACGGCCTACGCCTCAGGCGGCGGCCTCTACGTCGCCCTGGGTGACACGAACACGCCGGTCATGCTTATCAACGTCACAGTCGCCGATAACCACTCCAATGACCCCGGTGCCGCTGTCCCGCCGGGCCAAGGCGGCGGCATCTTCATCGACCCGTCCAGCGGATCTCTTCCCCGGCTCAACAACACCATTGTCGCCGGCAACTTCAATGGCGCTTCGAGCACCAGGTCCGATGACATCCAGGGCATGGTGGATGGCAGCAGTGCTTACAACCTGATCGGCACCGGCGGCAGCGGCGGCCTCGGAGACACCAACCACAACCAGGTCGGCTGGAGCAATCCAGGGCTCGCTCCGCTGGCCGACTACGGTGGTCCGACCTCGACGATGGCACTTCTGCCTAGCAGTCCGGCGATCTCCCTTGGCAGTGTGTCTTTGGCAAACGCCGCGGGTCTGACCACTGACCAGCGCGGCTTTAGCCGGTTCGACGACAACGGCAGAGTGGACATTGGCGCGTTCGAACGAACGCCGGGCACGTACACGGCGACGAACCTCGGCGCCAACACCGCCGCCGGCTCCTTCCTGTACTACTTTAACCTTGACGAGCAGTTGGATCTTGGCAGCCAGATCGTGTTCACGGCGACTTCCGATGCGGACGTAACGCAATTTCTGAGCCAAATAGACCAACTGGGGCAGGACGGTCCGGCGCTGCCACCAGGCCTGCAGATTCCAGTTTCGCTGTATCTCCCGCCCAACGCCACTCTCAGCGAGTTCAATCTTGGCCCCCCCACCGGAGTGACGCAGTCCATCATTGGCGATGGCAGCCAGTACGTCTTCGGCGGCTCGCCCGCACTGACCGTGGCGTCGGGCAACGTGATTGTCAGCGGTGTAAATTTCACGCAGGCTAGCGATGCCCCGGCCCTTCTGATCACGGGAGGCAGCTTGGCGCTGCGCGATGACACCGTGCAGCAGAACAGCGGCACCGGGCAGCCGGCCATCGAGCTGACCGGGGGCGACGTTGACCTGGGAACGGCCGCCGATCCCGGCGCGAACACGGTGAATCTCACCGGGTCGAACCCGCTGCTGCTAAACACGAGCTCCGGTCCGGTCGTTGCCGCCGGGGACACCTTCTTTGCGAATGGCACCCCCCTCACGGTTCCGCAGGCCGCGAATTACGCGTTTGAGGTAAACGAAAACAGCAGCCTCAGTGTTGCCGGGCCGGGCCTCCTGGCCAACGACTTCGACCCCAATGGCAGCCCCTTGAGCGCAGTCGTCGCGAGCGGTCCCAGCGACGGTATGCTTACGCTCGACCCCGGCGGCTTCTTTACCTACACACCCAAGGCCAACTTTGCCGGCACCGATTCGTTTACCTACCAAGCCAAGGCCGACGACGGCACGTTTTCCAGCCCGGCGACGGTTACCCTCTATGTGAATGTCGTTGCCAGCCAGTTCGTCATCTCCGGTTTGCCTTCTGCCACCGACCTGAATGTGGCCCAAAGCTTCACAGTAGCAGCCGAAGATTCCTCTGGCCGAACCGCTGCGAGCTACACTGGGACCATTCACTTCACCAGCAGCGACTCCCAGGCGAGCCTCCCTGCCGACTTTACGTTCACCGCCAGCGACCTCGGCACCTACACGTTCACGCCGGGCGCGGCCTTCGCAACCGCGGGGACGCAAACGCTCATGGCCACCGATGCGACCAGCCCGGCGATCACCGGCTCCGCCTCACTGTTCGTCAACCCGAATATCGTCATCTGGACCGGGGCCGACGGGAACAACGAATGGGATGATCCCAACAACTGGCTGGATCCCCTGGGGAATAACCGTCTGCCTGGGCCCGGTGACGAAGCCATCATCAACCAGGCGGGAGTCACTGTCTACCACGATGAAAACATGAACGATGCCGTCTTCAGCGTCCAGAGCCAGGCTGCCATCGTCGTGTCCGGCGGTTCTTTGACCATGGCCGGCTCGAGTACCTTTAACAGTACGCTTCAATTGGAGGGCGGCACGCTCGGCGGTGCGGGCGACATCACCGTCAATGGCCAGTTCACCTGGGATGGCGGCATGCTGGCCGGTACCGGCAACGTTTACCTCAACGGTGGCACGGCCGCCAATCCGAATATCGCCGCCGGCAGCACACTGACGCTCGACCGCCCGCTAGTCAACAACGGTTACACCGTGATCGGGGCCGGCATCTACGTGGCTACCGGGGTCACCATGACCAACGCGGCTGGCGCCACCCTGGAGTCTGAGGACGACTCCGCGATATTGCCTCTAGCCGGGGCGACCGGGGAGCAATTCATCAATAACGGGACGTTTCTACGGACTACCGACGGCTCCCCCGCCCAGTACAACTACATCTCCGTGCCGTTCAACAATGGCTCGACCGGCATCGTCCAATTAGAGGCCAATAGCATTTACTTCTACGGCGGCGGCAGCAGCAGCGGTGCCTGGGTGGCCGATCCGGGCACGGTGCTCGACTTCGGGAGCCAGTTCAGTTTCGCAGCAGCGACGCCGGCCACTCCGAACTCGTCGATCACGGCCGGTGCCGGTGCTGAAGTCGCGTTCGACGGTGCCGGCGCCGTGACGATTGCCTGCCCCTACGTGGTTCCCGGCTCGACCGAGATCTCCTACGGCTCGGTGGTCCAGTTCACGGGCCCGGTGGACGTCGCGGGTAGCGACCTGCTCTTCTTCGTCAACGTGGGCGGCACGGCCGATTTCACCAGCGCCACGCTGCTCAGCCCGCTGACGTTCCGCGAAGTCGTCGGCGGGCAGAACACCATGCTGCTGAGCAATGCCGACATCCACATCACCGGGACCTTCTATGAGCCGAACGGCTCCGTAACCTTCGGCGGCAGCGGCACAGTGTGCTTCGATGGCGGCACGGCCGCCGACCCGAACATCGTGGCCAACACATTGACGCTCGACCGCCCGCTGGTCAGCAACGGTTACACCGTGATCGGGGCCGGCATCTACCTGGCTACCGGTGTCACCATGACCAACGCGGCCGGCGCCACCCTGGAGTCGTACGACGACTCCGCGATATTGCCTCTAGCCGGGGCGACCGGGGAGCAATTCATCAATAACGGGACGTTCCTACGGACCACCGACGGCTCCCCCGCCCAGTACAACTACATCTCCGTGCCGTTCAACAATGGCTCGACCGGCATCGTCAACGTAGAGGCCAATGCCATTTACTTTTACGATGGCGGCAGCAGCAGCGGTGCCTGGGCGGCCGACCCCGGCACGGAGTTGGACTTCGGAAGCTCATTCAGTTTCGCGGCAGCGACGCCGGCCACCCCGAACTCTTCAATCACGGGGGGTGCCGGTGCTCTAATCGCGTTCGATGGTCCCGGCACCGTGACGATTGCCTGCCCCTACGTGGTTCCCGGCTCGACCGAGATCGACTACGGCGCCGAGGTCCAGTTCACCGGCCCTGTAAATGTCCAAGGCAGCGACTTGCTGGTCGTCTTTGGCGGCACGGCCGACTTCACCGCCGCTACACTGCTCAGCCCGCTGACATTTGACAACGTCACCATGAGCTCATTCATTGGGAACGCCACCCTAGTGAGCAACGCCGACATCCACGTTACGGGGGTGTTGGCGTGCAGCATCGGCACGCTGGCCGGAACCGGCACGGTCTACCTCGATGGCGGCACCTCCACCACGCCCAACTACTGTAACAACATGTTGACCCTGGACCGTCCCCTCGTCAACAACTGCTATGCGAGGATGAGTGGGGACGTGTACCTGGGCAGCGGGGCGACGGTCACCAACGCCGCCGGAGCGACCTGGGAATCGCAAGACGACGCCGTGGTCGAGCCGCAAAGCGGAGCCAGCGGCGAGGGATTTATCAACAACGGGACGTTTCTCAAGACCGCGACCGTTTCGATTCCGTATTACAGCCAGGTCGCCGTGCCGTTCACCAATGGCCCGACCGGCATCGTCAACGTAGAGGCCAATGCCATTTACTTTTACGATGGCGGCAGCAGCAGCGGTGCCTGGGCGGCCGACCCCGGCACGGAGTTGGACTTCGGAAGCTCATTCAGTTTCGCGGCAGCGACGCCGGCCACGCCGAACTCTTCGATCACGGGGGGTGCCGGTGCTCTAATCGCGTTCGATGGTCCCGGCACCGTGACGATTGCCTGCCCCTACGTGGTTCCCGGCTCGACCGAGATCGACTACGGCGCCGAGGTCCAGTTCACCGGCCCTGTAAATGTCCAAGGCAGCGACTTGCTGGTCGTCTTTGGCGGCACGGCCGACTTCACCGCCGCTACACTGCTCAGCCCGCTGACATTTGACAACGTCACCATGAGCTCATTCATTGGGAACGCCACCCTGGTGAGCAACGCCGACATCCACGTTACGGGGGTGTTGGCGTGCAGCATCGGCACGCTGGCCGGAACCGGCACGGTCTACCTCGATGGCGGCACCTCCACCACGCCCAACTACTGTAACAACATGTTGACCCTGGACCGTCCCCTCGTCAACAACGGCTACACGCTGCTGGGCGCGGACACGTACCTGGGTAGCGGGGTGACGCTCACCAACGCAGTCGGGGCCACTTTGGTCAATCTGCTCGCACTGCCTCTGGCCGGGGCGAGCGGGGAAGAATTCATCAACAACGGGACGTTTCTGTCACAAGGCTACGACTACTTCGTCGCCGTGCCGTTCATCAATGGCCCGACCGGCATCGTCCACGTTGAGTCCAATAGCCTGAGCTTCACCGGCGGCGGCAGCAGCAGCGGTGCCTGGGTGGCCGACCCGGGCACGGTGCTGGACTTCGGCGTTGGTGCTGTGACCTTGACCCCGATATGCTCAATCACCGCGGACAGCCTCGACCTCGAGCCAGCCACATTGACCGTCCAGATCAGCGGTCCGACACCCGGAGCCGGACTGCCCAGTATCACCGTTACGAACACCGCGGCAATCGGTGGCCAGCTCAACCTTGATCTGCGGAACGGCTTCGCGCCCTCCCTGGGCGAGGCATTCACCCTCATCAACAATCAAGGTTCAGCTCCGATTAACGGCACATTTGACGGCCTTCCGGAAGGCGCAACCGTGCGGTCTGGACCGTACGGCTTCACCATCACCTACGCCGGCGGCGCCAGCGGCAACAGTGTGGTGCTCACCCTATCACAGATCCAGCAGTACCCAACTGCCGTTGCGGTGTCCTCCGATCACCCGTCCGGCTCGGTCTACGGCCAGATGGTCACGTTCACCGCAAGCGTTTCCGCAACCCCGGCTCCGAGTGTCACGGCAACCGGTTCCGTGCAATTCCTGGTAGACGGCAGCGACTACGGCACGCCCGTTTCCCTGGTCGGAGGCACCGGCAGTGTCATGGCGAGCCTACCTGCGGGTAGTCATGGCGTCACCGCGGACTACACGAGCGATAGCCCAAGCTTTGCCAACTCCGACTCTGCCCCGTTCACCGCCCTCGTATCTCCGGCCACGCTCAGCGTGACGGCCAACAACGCAACCAAGGTGTATGGCCAGGCCAACCCCAGCTTCACCGATACCATCACCGGCTTCGTCAACGGCGATCCACCGAGCGTGGTCAGCGGGTCAGCCAACCTCAGCACCACGGCAACACCGACTAGTCGCCCGGGTAATTACACGATTACCGCCGTCCAGGGTACGCTCAGTGCCGCCAATTACGCGTTCGCTTTTGTCAACGGTGCGCTGACGGTCCTCAAGGCGAATCCGGTCATCACCTGGAGCAGCCCCAGCCCCATCGGCGTCACCACGCCATTGAGCAGCACGCAGCTTGACGCCACGGCCAATGTACAGGGGACCTTTGCGTACAATCCAGGGCCCGGCGAGCTGTTGCCGGCCGGAACGCAAATATTGTCGGTTGCCTTCACGCCCACCGACACCACCGACTATACGACCGCCACGGCGACGGTGACCATCAACGTCTTGCCCCGCCAATCCAGCGTGTATGTCTCCACCGCCTACGCCGGCGGCGCCCCGGCACCGTCGTAACCTGGACCGACGGCAGTTCCCATACGGTGGGCACAGACGCCTTCGGCACCATCGAGTCGGGCATCAATGCCGTCGCGCCAGGTGGCACCCTGAATGTCGCGGCGGGGACTTACATCGAGCAGGTCGCGATCGACCAGAGCGTGAACCTGATCGGGGCGGGCCAATCGTCCACGACGATCCAGGCGCCGGCCGGCTTGAGCGGCGACGAGATCGAGATCACGGGCGGCGCGTCGGTGTCGCTCTCGGGGATCACCGTCAACCCCGTGAGCTCCTTGACCGGCATCGACGTCAACGGGGCCTCGCTTGCGGCCAACGCCATTGCGGTCACCGGCTTCGCCACCGGAATCTCGGTCGAGAACGCCGGCGCGGTCTCGATCACCGACAGCACGATCAGCGGCGCCACGACCGCTATCCTGGTCGGCTCATGGGCCGGCGACACCGCCAACCTGACCGCCACCAACGACAGCTTCGCGGGCAACACGGTCGGCGTGCAAAACAACCAGACGAGCGGCCTGCTGACCGCCGCCCTCGACTGGTGGGGCAATCCCAGCGGCCCGACCAATGCGAGCAATCCGGGCGGCGGCGGCGCGCAAGCCGTCGGCAACGTCGATTTCAACCCCTGGCTAGGCGACGCCAGTATCGTGACCCCGGATAATCTCATGGTGCTCGCATCCGCTGGCAATCAATACGCCGTGTCGCCCGGTAGCGGCAATACCAGCCTGGGCCTCAGCGTCAATGGCAGTCCCATGGGCACCGTCACCGGCGGCGGCACGATCACGTTCGTGGGCACCGGCGGCATGGTCACGATCAACGGCGAGACCGGCTCGGGCAGCACCGACGTCTTCACCATCACGAATACGTCGGTCAAGTTCAACGCCGCTGACGGCTTGAGCGGCAGCACGATCAATCTTGCCGACACCGGGCTTGCCTTTGGCGTCAACGCACAAGGCACCACCAATACGTTTAGCATCACCGGCACAGGCGGCACCGGTCCTTCTGCAAAGCTGGTGGGCGACTCGGGCACCAATGCATTCGTCTTCAGCGCGGCCGGTAAACTCCTCGGCAGCATCCAGGGCGCCGGCTCGAGCTCGCTGAACGATGCGGCCTACTCGACCGGCGTGAATGTCAACCTCGGAAACGGAACCAATGGGTCGGCGACCGGCGTAAGCGGCACCGTCGCGGGCATCACGGCCGTCATCGGCAGCAGTCACAACGACACGTTGAACGCCGGCACGGTGCCGGGAGTGGCCCTGACGGGCGGGTTGGGCACGAACACGCTCTCGGGCACCGGCGCGGGCGACAGCGTGTTGGAGTCGATCTCGTCGAGCTACACCCTCACCAACACGAAATTGACGGGTGCTTCGCCTGCCTTCACCGACAACTTGAGCGGCATCACGGTCGCGACTTTGACGGGCTCGAGCGCCACCAGCAATGCGTTCACGGTCAGTGGGTGGACCGGGACCGGCTCGCTGTCGAGCCCGGCCGGGAGCACGGCCACGGCGACCGACTCGGCGAGCGGGTCGTTCACGTTAACGGCCGCTCAGTTGACAGCTCCGAATACGACGCTCGGCTTGAGCGGGATCACGACCGCCAACCTCACCGATTCCTCCACCAGCGGCGGCAACACCTTTGCGATCAGAGGCTGGACGGGTGGCGGCACGATCAAAGGTACGGCGGAGACCTTGGTCGACAGCGTGACGGCCAGCACGGCGCTGGCAAAAACCTCGCTGGCCGTAACCGGCCTGCCGACCCTGACCTTGAGCGGGTTCACCGTAGCCAACCTCACGGACACGGCGGGTGGCAACACGTTCACCGTCAGCGGCTGGTCGGGGAGTGGGTCGCTCACGGATAGTGCGTCTGGTGCGGATACGGTCGCGGCAAGCAAGAGCGCCGCCTTCGCTCTCTCCAACGGCCTGGTGACAGCGGGCACCATGTCGCTCACGTTGAGCGGGATCACAACGGCCAACCTGACCGACACAGGTGGGGGTCACGCCTTTACCGTCAGCGGCTGGACGGGTACTGGATCGCTTACCGATACCGCAGCGACGGGCGACACGATCACCGACGTCGCGAGCGGCTCATTCACTCTGGCGAATTCCCAGTTGATCGCTCCCAACGCCACGCTGGGCCTGGGCAACATCACCAGCGCCAACCTCACGGACAGCAGCAGTTCGGGCGGCAACAGCTTCAACATCGCAGGATGGACCGGTAAGGCGTCGCTGAGCGGCACGGACGATACGCTTGTGAATACCGTGGCGGCCAGTGTCGCGTTGACGAACGCGTCGCTGGCCGTGGCGGGTCTGCCGACGATCACGCTGAGCGGGATTTCGACAGCCAACCTGACCGACACGACCGGAGGCAACACCTTCACAGTGAGCGGCTGGATGGGGGGCGGCTCGCTCATCGACTCCGGCACAGGCGATACGGTGACGGCGAGCAAGACCGCCGGTTATATTCTGAGCAATAACTTGCTTTCCTCGACCGATGGGATGATGCTCCGCTTGAGCGGCGTCACGACCGCCAACCTCACAGACTCCACGTCGGGCGGCGGCAACACGTTCACCGTCATCGGCTGGACAGGGGCCGGAACGCTCAAGGGAACGGCCGAAACCCTGGTGGACAGCGTGTCGAGCAGCGTCGTCCTAGCCAAGACGTCGCTGGCGGTGACGGGCGAGCCGACGTTGACCCTGGGCGGGTTCACCACGGCCAACCTGACCGACATGGCCGGTGGCAACACCTTCACGGTCAGCGGTTGGACGGGGAGCGGATCGCTGGCGGACAACGCGTCCGCTACCGACACGGTGACAGCCAGCAAGAGCGCCGGCTACACCCTGACCAACACCTCGCTGTCGTTCAACCGACGGCATGTCGGTTGGCTTGAGCGAAATCACGATCGCCAACCTCGCCGCCACTAGTGGCGGCAAGACGTTCACGGTCAGCGGTTGGACCGGGAGCGGGTCGCTGACCGACACCGCGACGGGAATTGTCACGGCGAGCAAGAATGCGGGATTGACTCTGACCAACAACCTGCTGACATCGACCGATGGGATGTCTGTTGCCTTGAGCGGGGTCACGACCGCTAATCTCACAACTACAGCCACGACTGGTAGTCCCTCCTACATTGTTGACGCCAGCGCCTTCACGGGAGTTACGAACCTGACCGCCAGCGGGACGGTTAAGGCGATCCTGTTCGGCGGGTCGGCTAATGGCAGCACACTGAGCGCAACCGGCACGGGTGATGACGTGCTGATCGGTGGGTCGGGTAAAGACACACTGACCGACTGGGGGACTGGCTACAACATCCTGGTTGGCGGCCCAGGGGCGGATACGATCACGGGCAACGGCAATGACATCCTGATCAGCGGGACCACGAACTATGACAGCAACACGAGTGCCAACATCGCGGCGCTCGACGCGGTCTTAGCCGAGTGGTCTTCGAGCGATTCCTACTCGACTCGCATCAGCAAGATCATGAGCGGAGTTGGCGCCGGTGGTACGGACGCCCTCAATTCGTCCACTTTCCAGTCGGACGGCGCGGCCAACACCGTGAGCGACGGGGCCTCGGGGCGCAGAGCAACTGGTTCATCGTCAACTCGAAGGACAAGGTAACGAAGCAGAGTAACGAAACGGAAACCATCATCTGAGGGACAAGTGACAGTAGACTGATGGATGTATTTCGCGTGTTCGATTCCGTCACGGTGACGCAGGCCGATTTGACGCACGGCCGCGCCGCGGCGGTCGGTTCCGCGGGGGAGCACGGGCTGGCCCGAAAGCTGCCAGTACCGGCGAACGCGGTCAGCTCGGCGGTCGATCAAGTCGTCGGCGTCATTGTGGATGAGACGTCGCACGAGACGCTCCTTGGCGACCTGGCATTTGAGCAAGTGACGTCGGGTACCCGCAAGGATTCACGCGGATGGAGCTTCTTTGGTGGTTAATCCGATCGCGTCAGCGGTGCAACCAATACCCAGGTGAAAGTGGACCAGTTCGAGAGGAACGCACGCGGCAGCGCCGAATTCAGCGAACAACGTGAAAAAAATTGTGCTTTTTTCAAGCACTGGCAGCATAACATGTTGCGGATCGGGAATTGCCGATTTGTAAATTTTGCGTTAATGATTTTCGGAATTCAGCGCATTTTGTATGTAGTGAAGATTCGCCGATTTTCGTTCGTTCGCTGTACGGCATGCATCACAAAGACGCCCAGGCAGCCGAAATCGCCCCGCGCACTCCGCCGCACCGCACCCCGACCTCACCTGGACGGCATCATCGTCAAATTCGATTGAATCGACGAGTCAGCATGATCGCGATCTCGCTCTGCCAGTCGCCGGGCAAACTCGATGGGTGCGCTCGCTCCAGCGCCACGGATCTCGGCGGGATCCGAGCGATTTTCCGATTGAGGATCGAGGAATTCTCAACCACGGACCGCCCGGCGCGGCCAAGCCGCAACCAAATTGCCCATCTTTACAATCTGCGCACCGCGCAAAGAAATCGAACGTTAGTAGAACGGAGGCACACGGAAGATCGATCCGCACAGCATGCAGCAGCACGGGGATGAGACGAGCGGGATGGGCGAAATCGGCGAAAATGCGCCGACCGAAGCCAATTTCGACGACGCGAGGAGAATCGTACAAGTATAAGTCTTTATTCAAGTTACGGCAAACTCTGGCGCTGTTTCGGGACTTGACAAGGGGGTTGGCCAGCCAGGGGAAATTGGCCAATTGCCCAACGTATACGCTTGGCGACGGCTGCAAAACAAAGCCACGGCAAGCTGCAAAGACTATGACGACAAGTCGGAGGCTACCAAATTGGGCAATTGCCCGAGGTGTTGGCTTGGTGACGGCTGCGAAACGAAGCCACGGCAAGCTGCAAAGACTCTGAGGAGGACGCGGTTTCTTCCGATTTGGCCGATTGTCTCGCTGCTGCGGTCCGCGTGACGACTACTTCCGATCAATCAACATCCTTAAACCCAACGGTCCGCGACGGCCAGCAATCGCGCCAGGGGGAGCTCGAATCCCGGAAGCAAAGGTGTTTGATAGGTTTCTTGCTCGGTGACCAGAACTTCGACCGACCCCTGGGACGAGTTGCGGTAAACGCTCATGTTCCGGAGAAACCGGTCAACGATCCAGTGCTCGACGACTCCCGCTTTCTGGTACTCGTGGCGCTTCTCCTCGTAATCTCGCCGACGATCGCGCCGCGCGGCTGAGACGAATTCGACCGCAATCACGGGAACGTCGATCGTCGGATCGGGATGACGGCCGAGTCCGACCCAGACGACCCGATCCGCGCGGCGGCGGCCGCTGGACGTGCGGATGTAGCGTTCGGGAAGCGTCTCGTGCAGGGCGGCACCCAGGGGATGCGCGCTGGTACTGCCTCAGCATGGCGCCGAGCTCGTCGTTCGGCGCGGCCTCGTCCTCGGCAGGTAGGGGCGACACGACCAGGACTCCTCGGATCAGCTCGTAGCGGAACCGGTCATCGTACTCCGTCACCGCGTCAAACTCCTCGGGCGTCATGAGCATGCCCGCGGACTCAGCGCCAAGCACAGTTGGAGCAGACGTGTCGATTGGAGTTGAACTCATCACTGTTCTGGCCAAGAGCGAACGCAAAGTCACCGCCCGGGGTCTCACCACTCCGACAGCCGGCTGATGCGAGCGATCATCCGGCCGAACGCATTCTATCACCGATCCTGCCAGAATTCAGCGCGACCGAGAACGGTCAGAGCTCCCGTTTTGACCAAGAGGACCAAGCCCAATGACCATCGAATCGAACGCGTTTGGGCATGGGGTTTCCCCTCGGTCCTGCCCCCCGTGCACCCGCGGAGGGGATTGCGCAAGTGTAGGTCAGGCTTTCCAGCCTGACTCTTCGAGATATCAGGCTGGAAAGCCTGACCTACAGCATACAGTTTTCCGCGGTTCCGCGCAGGAGAAGCTCTGGCAGCCGCAGGGCGCTTGTGGTAATCTCGAACTTGATAGGAACGCCCCCACTTGCGCCCGTCCCTGCGAGGTCGCCCAGTGGCGCCGCCAGAAAGGGTTCCGGCCTCGGGACTGGCCGTGGCAACCCGCGTCTCCTCACCAACCCGCCGTTCCAGGCGATTTCCATTCAGGCTCGGTTCGGGTGGTTCACATCAATGCCTACGGAACATGACCTGTTTGCCGAAGAGCAAACAATGGCCACGATGAGCTTCGGCGAGCACATCGAGGAGCTGCGCGTTCGTTTGATTCTGGCCCTGCTCGGCTTGTTTGTCGGCGTGATCGTCGTCTTCTTGCCGCCGCTCGATATCGGCAAGCGAGTCATGAAGAGCATGGAGGCGCCCGCGAGTGCCGCGCTCGATGACTTTTACCGGTCCGAGTACGACAAGAAGAGGCAGCAAGCCGAGGCGGCAAAAGCCCTCACGCCGACCCTTCAGGCCACGATTCCCGCGGACGTGTTGGTGACCGAGTTCGCCAAGATCGCCCCCGATCTGCACCTTCCCGATCCGGCAACGCTCGAGGGACAAAGCCTGAACCTCCCGCTCGAGTTTCAGCAATCGGGCATCATCAGCACGATCGAGAGATCGACCGTTCAGAGCGACCAGAGTCTGGTTTCGCTGGCGCCGCTCGAAACGGCGATGATCTTCTTCATGGTGTGTCTCGTGGCTGGGCTGGTGCTGGCAAGCCCGTGGGTGTTCTACCAGATATGGGCATTCATCGCGGCCGGGTTATACCGCCATGAACGTCGTTACGTGACGAAATATTTACCTTACTCGCTGGGATTGTTCTTGTCGGGAGTCTTCCTCTGTTTCTTCTTCGTGTTGCCCATCACGCTGCGGTTCTTGCTCCAATTCAACGTATGGCTCGGCGTCGCGCCGACGCTCCGGCTGAGCGACTGGATGGGATTTGCGACGATCCTCCCTCTCGTGTTCGGAGTGGCGTTCCAGACCCCGCTCGTGATGTTGTTCCTGGAGCGGATCCACATCTTCACCGTCGAGGATTTCCGCGCCAAACGAAAGATCGCGATCCTGATCATGACCATCGCGGCCGCTCTGCTCACGCCCGGACAAGATCCGTTCAGCATGCTGCTTCTGGCGGTTCCCATGATTCTGCTCTATGAGCTGGGCATTCTGCTCGTCGGTCGCGGCAAATCCAAAGCGTCGTACGCCGCGCCGTGAAGCTGAACAAACCATTGCCGGCCGACCCTTCGGGATCGATCGAGGGAGGGTGCTCTCCGAGCATGTGGCTTCTTGGCGGAACCCCAAGCCCGGCCAACGATGACCGCCCCAACCCGCGTTTACCTCGTTGGTGCCGGTCCCGGTGACCCGGGGCTCCTGACGCGGCGCGGCGAGGCTGTCCTCGCGCTGGCCGATGTTGTCGTATTCGACCACCTGGCCAGCTCTCGTCTCCTGGACCTGGCGCCACCGAATGCTCTGCGAATCTGCGCCGGAAAATCCATCGGTCATTGCAGCTTGACCCAGGACGAGATCCATCGGCTCCTGATCGAGCATGCGAGCGCGGGCCGGACCGTCGTGCGGCTCAAGGGAGGCGACCCCCTGGTTTTTGGGCGCGGGGCCGAGGAAGCACGGGCATTGGCGGCGGCGGGAATCCCGTTCGAGATCGTGCCGGGCGTGACGGCGGCCGTCGGGGTGACGGCCTATGCCGGAATCGCCGTGACGCACCGCGAGGTGGCGTCGGCGGTCGCCTTTGTGACAGGGCACAACGACCCCGAATCCGAGGCCGGGCGTAATCAGCTCGACTGGGAGGCCCTGGCCCGCTTTCCGGGTACATTGGTCGTTTATATGGGGGTGACACACCTGGCGGGGATCTGCCGGACATTGATCGCGCTGGGCAAGCCGGCGGACGTGCCCGCCGCGATCGTCGAGAGCGGCACGCTTCCCTCCCAGCACAGCATCACGGCGACGCTGGGAACCATCGCCGAGGCCGCCCGGAAGAGCCGCATCGGCCCGCCCGCCTTGCTGATCATCGGGCCAGTTGTCACCCTGCGCGACGAGCTGGCGTGGTATGAGAAACTGCCGCTGTTCGCCCAACGGATCGTGGTCACGCGGCCTCGAGAACAGGGGCTGCCGGCGTCGGCCGGCCTCGAAGCGCTGGGAGCAGAGGTGTTGCTCGCGCCGACGGTCGAGATCGGGCCGCTCGCGAACAACCCACTGCTGGACGCCGCCATCGATCGGCTGGCTGACTACCACTGGCTCGTATTCACGTCGGCCAACGGCGTCCGCTTCTTCGTTGAGCGACTCACAGAACGTGGTCGCGACTTGCGGGCCCTTGGGCACCTGAAGCTGGCGGCGATCGGGCCGATGACCGCCCGCGCCCTCGCGCAGATCCACCTGCGGGCCAACCTGATCCCCGAGAGCTATCGATCCGAGTCGCTGGCGGAGGTGCTGGGCCCGATCGCCCGCAACCAGAAGATTCTGCTGGCCAGGACCGATCGCGGACGGGCGATTCTCAAGGAGGAACTGCAAAAGCTGGCTGATGTCAACCAGGTGCCGGTTTACCGCAATGCGGACGCGGAATCACTCCCGGCCGAGGTGATCGAGCGGATCCGGAATGGAACCATCGACTGGATCACACTGACCAGCTCGGCGATTACCGCACGGCTGCACGACCTGCTTCCCGATTCGGCACGCGAGCGCGTGGGAAGGGATGTCCGGCTGGCCAGCCTGAGCCCGATCACTTCCGAAACGGCCAGGAAGCTGGGTTGGAGCGTCGCTGTCGAAGCGGCGGAATACACCTGGGAGGGCCTCGTCCGTGCGCTCGTGGAGCGAATGGCGATTGACAATCGGGACAAGCTAAACCGAGATTAAGATTAGGATTAAGATTACGAAAAAAAGAACGAGCCCAGCTACGTCGGCGTTGGAACCGCAATCCTAATTTCAATCTTAATCCTAATCTTACTCTTTTCCCTGAGTCGTCCTCTGCCCTCGCCAATGCGGGCCGTCCACGACTCCTGCTTCCGGCCGGCGCTCTAGCGGAGCTCGAGCAGCGTCTCCACCCCCTGCCAGAGCAAGAAGCCGGCCCCGGCGATGAAGAGAATGTCCATGGGGACATTCCGGTGGAAGATCCCCGCGGTCAGGTCGAGGAGGAAGATCAAGCAGACCAGCGCGGCCACTCCGATCGCTGAGTACGTGACGACCTTGTCGGTCTCCATGTCCGGGAACTCCGCTGATTGTGATAAAAGAATCTGACCAATTCAATTTACCACAAAGTCGGGCGAATCACGTCGGGCGAATCGGGATCGTCCGCGGCTTGGCGGCGCTTCGCTTGGGAAGCCGGATCAGCAAGACGCCGTTGCTGGCCTCGGCCTGGGCCTTGTCGAAATCGACATCCGGCACCGAAAGCTGGCGGTGGAACGCGCCGAAGCGTCGTTCCCGAAGATGCGGCGCCGATTCCGGCAACGCCGCCGGCTCCTTCGATCCTCTCACGCTCAGCACGTTGCCGGTAACGGCCAGGTCGATGGACGCCGGATCAACACCCGGTACCTCGACGACGACGATCATCTCCTCGTTGGTTTCATAAACGTCGACCGCGGGGCTCCACGCCTGCGGATCGATGTCGGTGGGTGGGGGCTCGGCGGCACCATACCTGGCCGGCTGGAGGTAGTCCTCCAGCAGACGGTTCAATTCGTTCTGCAAGATATGGAGCGGACTGCCAGCTCCACGCCGCCATTCACTGGACCGGGGCATGATGGGCTCCAATTCTGTCCATGGGACCAGAGTGTATGATGTTCCCTACGACCTGATCTCGATCCGGCGCGTCCGGGCTCGCTCGGCCTTGGGCAAGAAGAGCGTGAGGACGCCGTTCTTGAGCTCGGCCGCGATCCGCTCGCGGTCAACCTCGTCGCTCAAGATAAACGACCGGCGATAATCCCCGAGGCGATATTCCTCGTGCAGCAGTCGCGCACCCTCCGGCGCGGGCGAATCGACCTTGGCATAAAGGCTAAGGACATTATCTTCCAACTGGATATGGAGACTCTGCTCGTTCGCACCGGGCAGATCGGCCTCGAGCTTCAATCCGTCGGGCGCCTCGTGAATGTCGATGGGAGGAATGTAGGCCTCGGCTTGTTCGGCCTGCTCTGGCGCCGTCTCGCCGATGACCGGCTCCTCTCGCTGGGACCCCACTTTGACATGGATCGTTGGGTTCTGAACGCTCATCGTCATCTGTCTCCCGCGGGTAGTCGGTTTTGAATCGGTGCAGCCTTCTTCTGGGACGCCACGCATTCACTCGATGCCGGCCCCTTTGACCGGGATGTGCCTCGGCTTGGCACTTTCGGCCTTGGGCACGCTGACCGTGAGGATTCCGTTGGCGAACGACGCTGCGACCTGCAAGTTATCCACTCGGTCCGGCAACGTGATCGTCCGTGCCCACCGCCCCATCGGTCGCTCCTGGCGCCGATAACTGTCGTCCGTCACGCTCTCGGGCCGCTTGCGGTCGCCGCGCATCGTCAAGGTCTCGCCGGTAATGCTCAGATCAATGTCGGCAGGCGTGATCCCCGGCAACTGGGCCGTGAGCACGTAACTATCCCCCGCGTCGTACAGGTTCAGCGGCGGGTAACGGTACGCCGGCCGAACCGATTGAAACGGATCGATCGATTCAAAAAGGCGCCCCATCTCACGCTGCAACTCGCGAAATGGGTCCCAGCGTCGCCAATGCAGCCCGTTCATCGAACCTCCCTTAGAGGTCTATCACATCGGGGTTCGTTTCTCTGTTCTCCAAGAGCAACCGCAGTTTATCCATTAGCAGAGCGTGTGCCAATTTGACGCATTCCGGGCGATCACACGTTGAACCAGTTTTGCAAGGTCAATTCTGATATGGTCTTGCGTCGATCGGACGCTGAGGGCTTCGTTTGTCCCGGACCGGTTGCTTTCTGGCGTCTGATGTCAAATTGGCATGAACGCACAGAGACCCCTGCCAAGCCCCGCTCAAACTGCCGATATGGCAGAGTCGGTGGAATGCGATCGGCGACGGTGCGGGCGCCTGACAGGACGGCAACATGCTTCACCACTGCACCACGAGATTGCGGAAGTGAACGGAGTGTTTCGGACCGGGTTCGATGGTGAGAGATTCGGTGGTGAGTTCCGGTTTCATCGTGACGGGCAGTGCCTGAGCATCGACCCAGAGGTGCAGGTCCTGGCCGTCCCGTACCAGGTGCACCTGGTGCCACGATTCGCGGTCCCCGGGTTCCGATTGGACGCGGGTCGTCCCGGAGTCGGCCCAGCGAGGCGAGCCGAGCAGGTGCCCTGCGATCCGGATGTGAGCAAGGTCGGAGCGCGTTGCGAGAACCTCGACCTTCACGTCGAAACTTGCCGGCAGGATGACCGGCATCACATACGCCAAGGCGCGCTGGGCTGGTGGAAATACATGGGAATCGGCGACGAAATCCGCGACGCGGAAGGGTTGGTGCTTGACCGCTCGTACGGCCGATCGCAGCTCAATGGCGTCGGCAACGGGCCAGCGAATACAGACGCTGGCCGCGACCAGCCACAAGGCGATCACGGTCAGGCGCAGGCCCCACGACCACAATCGCGGCGCGCGAGTCTCGATGCGATGCGGGCAGTGCAAGAGCATGAGGAGGCGTTGGAAGAGCGGCGATCGCATTTCCGCGCTCGACGTGTCTGATCGGATGGACACCGCTGCGCGGGGGCGAGCACTCGGCCGAGACCCGGCCCGCCTCGCAGCGAGCAAGAGCAGGGAAGCCGCGTAGCCGGAAGCGCTTCCAAACCGGCTCGCCGCGAAACGGTCCGCCAGAAACTCTTGATCTATCCGGAGTTGTGATCTCAACCACCAGACCTGCGGTAGAAGGAACCAGGCCGTCTGCGCCAGGTTGGCGATGGCGCCGTGCCAGTGATCGTGCCGCTCGACGTGAGCCATTTCGTGCAGCAGGCTCAGCCTCAGTTGCTCCAGATCGCTCACGTCCGCATCGTAAGACGCTGGGATCAGGATTGTCGGCTGAAACAGTCCCACGACAGCCGGGCGCAGAATGCGAGCCGAAACCCGGAGGTCCGTCCTGGTCAGAATCTGGGAACCGCCCGCTTGAAGCCGTTCATAAAGTGCCCGGATCTGGGAGTTGGGCTGTGCAGACTTACGGACCAGCCAGTGCACGCCCCACAAGCCAAGGATCAGCCAGGCAAACCCGGCTCCCACGCCGGCCAGGTCGAGCAATGTCAGACCCCGAACCAGCCAGTTGCCGATTCGGCAAGCGTGGAGGTCCTCGATGATCGGCCACGGACGTGGCAGTCCGGCCGCACCGCGCTGAAGCAGATCGCCCCCAGTCGGCGGGGCAACCTGACTCAGGGAAGCGGAGAGGATCTTGGACCGCGTCAGAACCTGGACCAAATCAAGGCGGGGCAACGGCGCAACCGCGATGAGCGGCAACATCGCCAGCGATGCGCAGAGCGCAGAATCGCGCGATGAAAAGCCGGCGGGCCGGCTGGCGGCAGACCAGCATCGCCAGGATCATCAGGCTGAGAAATACCGCTGTCGAGAGCGTGGCGTCGAAGAGAACCAGACCGAGGCGATCGATCAAGACCCACATGCCGAAGGCCTCGACGAGAAACGGGGCGAGAACCAACTCGCCGAGTCGTGATCACACAGGAGGCGCGGAAGCCTGCCGAAACGCACGCGCGAAGCCAGAACTCATCGACGACGCCGCCCGGACCATCCTCGCGGACGCCCCTGGCGAGGCCGATCATTTCGCTTCGCTCATACCCGCAGTCTCCCCAATACCACTTTGCGCCTCCCGGGATCACGTTGCAATTCCTAATTCTCTTCCGGACCGAAATCTTCGCCGGCGCCGGGGCTGACGAAGCCGTGTTGCTGGGCTTCGTCGATCATGGCGCGAAGCCGGTCCAACTCCTCCGGAGTTGGTGACTTCGAGCCCAGCAAGGCCACCATGACCCGGTCGAGTGCGCCGTCAAAAACCCGGTCCACAAATCGCCTGGTCAACTCACGAATCGTCCGGTCGGACGATTTCTTGGGCGTGTACACAAAGGTACGCCCCTCGACGACATGACGCACCAAGCCCTTCTTGTCTTCCATGATATTCAGGAGTGTCTGAACGGTGCTGTACGCCACTTGACTGCCTGTCCGGTTCAGGTCCTCTTGAACCTCTCGCACACTTGCCCGGCCGCGCGCCCAGAGAATCTTCAAGATCTCCAGCTCGCGATCGGTCACCATCTGAGTCTTACGCACGATCCCCTCCGTCAATGACAAGAAAAACGAGAATAATCATGCACGTAACTTAACGCCCGACATTGCGCTACGCAACCCGAACTAACTCGGAATCATCAGCCTCGTTTGGCTGTGCACCAATCGTCGGCGTGAGGAATACATTTTCAAACTAGGCAAGTTGCACCAACTTGATGCCATGCCATCCGGCGACCGTCGGCCACCGGCGAGGCAATCCGCTATCCGGCTGTCGCCACTCCCGGTCAACTGGTTAGAATACGTGCGATGCCCATTTTTCGCTCCAGGCTCTACGCCAGGGCCGTGACGATGGCGACGCTCATGACGCGAATCTCGATCTATGACACCACCCTGCGCGATGGCAGCCAGGGCGAAGGCGTTAATTTCTCGCTTCAGGATAAGCTGCTGATCACCCGCCGCCTGGACGCCGCCGGCTTCGACTACATCGAGGGGGGCTATCCGCTCTCGAACCCCAAGGACGCGGCCTACTTCGGTGCGGTGCGCGACATCGAGCTGAAGCACGCCAGAGTCGCCGCCTTCGGCATGACCCGGCGGCGCGACGTGGCGGCCGATGACGATCACGGAATGAAGGCACTGGTCGCCGCGGGCACTGCCGTCGATCACGATCGTGGGCAAGAGCTGGGACCTGCACGTTCAGGACGTGCTGGGCGCCTCGCTCGAAGAAAACCTGAGGATGATCGCCGACTCGGTCGGCTTCTGCGCCGCCTGCGCCGCCGAGGTGATCTATGACGCCGAGCATTTCTTTGACGGCTACAAGCGCAATCCAGACTATGCCTTGAGGACGCTTCAGGCGGCCGCCGCCGCCGGAGCGGCCTGGATTGTCCTGTGCGACACCAACGGCGGTTCCTTACCCGAGGAGATCGCCGCAGCCGTCTCGATCGTCGGCCGCGAGATCCACGTCCCCCTCGGCATCCATACGCACAACGACGGCGACCTGGCCGTCGCCAATGCCTTGACCGCCGTGCAGCACGGCGCGCGTCAGGTCCAGGGGACAGTCAACGGTCTCGGCGAGCGCTGCGGAAACGTCGACCTCTGTAGCGTACTCGGCAACCTGGCGCTCAAGTATCCCGGGTTCGAGGTCCTGTCGCCGGGCAAGCTCGAGCACCTGACCGAGCTATCGCGCTATGTCTATGAGACGGCCAACATGAACTTCCGGCCCAATCAACCTTTTGTCGGCGCCAGCGCTTTCGCGCACAAAGGCGGAATGCACGTTCACGGCGTCCGCAAGAACGCGACGACTTACGAGCACGTCATCCCGGCGGCCGTCGGCAACGAGCGCCGGGTCTTGATCAGCGAGCTTTCCGGCAAGTCGAGCGTCGCCCTCAAGCTGAAGGAGTATGGCCTGGAACAGGATGGCAGCTTCCATGCCCTGGTGCTCGATCGGGTCCAGGAGCTGGAGAACGAGGGCTATCAATTCGAGGCGAGCGACGGTTCGTTCGTCCTCCTGGTCGAGCGCCTGGCCAAGCGCCATCGGGCCTGGTTCGAGCCGCTGGGCTATCATGTGAGCGTCAACGGTACGCTCGGCCTGGCGCCTTCGACCTCGACCGAGGCCACGATCAAGCTTCGCGGTCGGCGACCGACTCGAGCATACGGTCAGCGAGGGAGACGGCCCGGTCAACGCACTCGACGGCGCCCTGCGGAAGGCACTCGAGGGCCATTTTCCGCGTCTCAAGGAAATGCATCTGGTCGATTACAAAGTACGCGTCATCAACGCGCGCGCCGGGACGGCGGCACGCGTCCGGGTCGTGATCGAGAGCAAGGACCGCGACGATGTCTGGGGAACCGTCGGCGTTTCGGAAAATGTCATCGAGGCGAGCTGGCTGGCTCTGGTCGACTCATTCGAATACAAACTGGCCCTGGACTCGGGAGCCGTACGTCTCGCTCGGTCAGTGATGGCTGAGTCGCCGGCCTGATTCGGGCGAAACCCGGCCGCTGCGCACCCATCGTAGATTGGCTCGAAATCACCCTCAAACGAGGAAAAGACACCCATGTCCCAACCCGTCACGGAATCCCGCCTGGCTGGCATCGTCACCGCCGAGTTCACGAGCTACTTTCGCCACCTGGGCCAGCGCGTGGAGAAAGCCGCGACCGCGGTCACCGAAGAGCAGCTCTGGACCAGGCCGTTTCCCTTCGGCAACAGCATCGGCCACCTCCTCCTGCACTTGACGGGCAACCTGAACCATTACATCGGCGCCTTGATCGCGGGTTCGGGCTACATCCGCCAGCGCGAGCACGAATTCACCGACGAAGTGCATCACCCTCGCGAATTGCTATTAGCGCGATTTCACGAGGCGGTCAACATGGTCGTGCGGACGCTCGCAGCGCAGGACGACGCGTCGTTCTCGATGCCAGTCGAGTCGCAGCATCCGATCCAGACCCGCCTGGGCCTGTTCCTGGTGTGCGCCGCCCACCTGAACAACCACATCGGCCAGATGAGCTACCTGGTGCAGGCGCTCAAGGCGAGCGCGAAAGAACCGCCGGTGTGGTAAGGTCGCCCTATGCACGAGAACCCCTATCGACCTCCCGCAGCCCCGCTGACGGAAACCGCCTCGCGGCCGGATGAATTTCGAAAGCGTTTCCGCTTCCGTCTGATACCGGCGACGCTCTGCTTCGTCTTCGGTGGATCTATGGCATTCGTCTTCGTGGCGCAAGTCGGGTTGATTGCCTGGGTTGTCGCTCGTGTCGGACTTGCCCGAATCAACCTCGGGCTGGTCCTGCTCGCCCTGGCGGAGCTGAGCACTTTCAGCGCCCTGCTCTTCTACTCGGGATGGCTCTGCCTTCGACGCAAGTGGCTGTGGGCAGCTACGTCGATCGCATTGGCCTGGGGAGTCGGGTTTGGGCTAGACCGGACGATCGGAAGTGGAAGGCGCGGAGGTGGGCCGACCCAAACATTCCTCCACCGGATCGTGAGGCCGAATTGATCGTGTAGCTCGCCGGCGCCCACAGGCAAGCATCGTTTAACGCGGAGCCAACGGCGACGCTGTCCGTTTGATTTGAAGCAGATAACGCCGTCGCCGTTGGCTCCGGGTTAACCACCGCGTTGGCTGCGGCCTAGCCGCGCCGTGTTCTCTGTGCCGGGTCAATCAAGCCGGGTCGAACTCGCTTCGTGCGAACTTCTGGTCGAAGTTCGGCCTCCGTTGTAGGATGGGTCGCACGTCACGCGGCCGCCGGATGAGTCGCAATGGGTGCGACCCGTTCCTGAATGATGGCGACCCCCAGAAAGTCTCGATGGCATGAACGTTCGTGACCTCCCCAAACAGTATGATCCCCAGGACGCCCAGCGCCGCTTTTACCAGCTCTGGCTCGATCGGGGCTATTTTCACGCCCGGCCAGAGAGTCCCCAGCCGGCTTATTCTATTGTGATTCCTCCCCCCAATGTCACCGGCGCATTGCACCTTGGCCACGCGCTGAACAACACCCTGCAGGACATCCTGATCCGCTGGCGGCGCATGCAGGGGTACGACGTCCTCTGGATGCCGGGGACGGATCACGCGGGCATCGCCACCCAGGCCGTCGTCGAGAAGCGGCTCTACGAGGAAGAAAAGAAAACCCGCCACGACCTGGGCCGCGCGGCCTTGGTCGAGCGCATCTGGGCCTGGAAAGACGAGTACGAGGCCCGGATCTTGAGCCAGCTCCGTCTCCTGGGCTGCTCGTGCGACTGGGACCGCACGCGCTTTACCCTCGACGCCATGTGTTCGCGCGCCGTCCGGCGCACATTCTTCAGTCTATTCCGAGCCGGCAAGATCTTCCGAGGCAAGCGGCTGGTGAACTGGGACACCCAGCTCCGCACGGCCGTCGCCGACGATGAAATCTATTACGAAGAGGTCCAGGGCCATCTCTGGACGATCAAGTATCCCCTCGCCGACTCTCCGCCCGGCGAAGTCCTCCATATCGCCACGACCCGGCCCGAGACGATGCTGGGCGATACCGCGGTGGCCGTCCATCCCGAAGATCCCCGCTACCAGCGCCTGATCGGTAGGCAGGTGGAATTGCCGCTGACGGGCCGCCGGGTCCCGATCATCGCCGACCCGATCCTGGTCGACCCCGCATTCGGCACCGGTGTCGTCAAGGTCACTCCCGGCCACGATCCCAACGACTACCAGGCCGGCCTGCGCAACGGACTGCCCATGATCAACCTGCTCAACCCGGACGGAACTTACAACGAAAACGCCGGCCAGTATGCCGGCCTCGACCGGCTCGTGGTGCGCAAGCGGGTTGTCGAGGACCTCAAAGCACTCAACCTGCTCGAACCGGGTCGACTCGTATCTGGTCCGCCTCAATCACTCCGACCGGAGCAAGACCCCCATCGAGCCTTACCTTTCGGACCAGTGGTTCGTCCGCATGGGCGACGACGACGCCTCTGCCGGCTTCGCTCAGCAAGCGATGGATGCGGTTAGCTCGGGCCGGGTCAAGATTCACCCCGAGCGCTATGCCAAGAGCTACCTCGACTGGCTGGGCGAAAAGCGCGACTGGTGCATTAGCCGCCAGCTCTGGTGGGGGCACAGGATCCCGATCTGGTACTGCGAGACTTGCAGCGAGGACGATTTGAAGCGTGCCTTTGACGGCCGTCCGGACGTCTGCTGGCGCCGCGCCGAGGGCAGCGGTTGGTTGATCTGCGCCGAGTCCGACTTGCGCGGCGGCGAATTGGGGCCAAGCCACGCTCTGGCTCAAGACCCCGACGTCCTCGATACGTGGTTCAGCTCGGCATTGTGGCCCCACTCGACCCTGGGTTGGCCCGAGGCAACACCCGAGCTGGCGAAATACTACCCCACCAGCGTCCTGTCCACGGCCCGCGACATCATCACGCTCTGGGTCGCGCGGATGGTCATCTTCGGTCTCTTTAACCGCGGCGATGTACCGTTCCGCGACGTTTACATCCACCCCGTGATCCAGGATGGATTGGGGCGGCGGATGTCAAAGTCGGCCGGTAACGGGGTCGACCCGGTCGACATCATCGAGATTCACGGCGCCGACGCCCTCCGCTACACTCTGGCCGCCGGCGCGACCGAGACCCAGGACCTTCGCATGCCGGTCGAGATGCTCAAGCTCTCCGACGGGCGAACCATCAATACCTCGGAACGGTTCGAGCAGGGCCGGAATTTCGCCAACAAGTTCTGGAACGCCGCCCGATTTGCCCTGATGAACCTGGAAGGCCACGCGCCGGCTGAGTGCGACCCGAGATCGCTGCCAGTCGAGGATCGCTGGATCCTGGATGGTCTCGACCTTGCGATCGCCGGGGCCACCGCCGACCTGGAGCAATTCCAGTTCGCCGAGGCCGCGCCGGGGCTGCGCGACTTTATCTGGGGCGACTTCTGCGACTGGTATCTCGAGTTCGTCAAGGGCCGCCTGCGCGACCCGGCCGCGCGGCCAGTCGCCCAGAACGTCTTGGCGACGGTCCTGGACGTCCTGGCGCGCCTGCTGCACCCGATCATGCCCTTCGTGACCGAACAGGTCTGGCAAGGCCTCAATAGCCTGGCGCCCCGTCGCGGATTACCGCGGCCCACGCCGGCCGAGGAAAGCGTCTCTATCGCCTCGTGGCCGCGGCCCGCGGGCTGGCGGGACGAATCGGCCCAGCGGATCGTCGAGCAATGGCGCGAGGTGATCAAGGCGATCCGCAACCTCCGCGCCGAGCGCAACGTGTCCAAGGACGCGAAGATCGCGCCCATCATCATCGCGCAAGGAGCCATCGCCCTCTCGCTCCAGCGAGGCGAGCCCTTCATCCGGAGCTTGACTTCGGCCGGATCGGTCACGATCGTGCCGGCGTCCGAGCGTCCGCCGGAATGTGCCGTCGCCGTCTTGCCCGATGCCGAGATCATCCTGCCACTGGCTGGACTGTTCGACCAGGAGGCCGAGTCGGCCAAGCTCAAGAAGGCCCTCGCCGACCTCGACCGCCAGCTTCCCGGTCTGGAGGGCAAGCTGAGCAACGAGTCATTTCTTGCCCGGGCGCCGGCGGAGGTGGTCGAGCAGACCCGATCGAAGCTCGCCGATCTGAAATCACAGCGCCAAGCGATCCTGCGGCTGCTGAATGCGGGCTGACGCGTGGTCACGAGACCGCTCTCCGGCTGCGTTGACGGTCCGCGCCCGCGCTTTATCATCGACGGTGAGTTCGAGATCGGAAGGCCGGGCCGTTTGTGTCTCTTGTTCGCTCGGCGTTCCGAGGGTGGTTTCTCTGCACCCTCACCCTAAATTGCTCTAGTGGAGGCGCCGTGGCCGTTCAGATGGAGCTCACGCGGATCATCATCAACGAGACCAGCGATTCGCATATCATCTTTCTCAAAGAGGTTGATGGCGAGCGCATGTTCCCGATCGTGATCGGCATATTCGAAGCGTCGAGCATTGACCGGCGGGTGCGGAATCAAGCCACTCCGCGGCCGTTGACCCATGATCTTCTGGCCAATGCCATCGATTTGTTGGGCGGCGACTTGCAGGACATTTATATCAATGAGCTCCGCGAGCATACGTATTACGCCAAGCTGAGAATCAAGCACGAAGGCGAGATCGTCGAGGTTGACTCGCGGCCGAGCGACGCCATCGCGCTGGCCGTGACGGTCAACGTGCCGATCTTCGTCGCCGACGACATTCTCGACGAGGTCGGATCGTAGCGGCCGACCGCGACGCCTGCTTGGTCGCGGCGATCCTGGCCGGCGAGCGGGTGTCATTTCAGGAGGGGTGCCAGAGTGGTTGATCGGGACGGTCTTGAAAACCGTTGACAGTGAAAGCTGTCCGTGGGTTCGAATCCCACCCCCTCCGTTTGACCAGAAGAGGAGCGACCGTGGCATCGCCTTTGCCTGACATTCGGATCACGCTCTTGCTGGTGGTCTCGACGCTGCTCATCTTTGTGCTCCCGTGCTGCGCGTGGGGCAGCGCGAGCGGTCTCTGGGCACACCCGGCGCGGGCGGGCATCTTTATGGTCGCGGCCGCGGGCGTGGCCGCCTTTTTGTTTTCGGGCATGAACTTCACGAGCCTCAAGTGGGAAGACCGTCGCTCGCGATTCGTGTTAACCGCCGGAACCGCGATCACCGTGCCAGGCGGAACCAGCACGGTTCTGAATGCGTGAACGATGGACATCCGAGAGATCGTCGATCTTAAGAACGCGACCTTATTCGTGCCGTTCGTGGTGCTGATGGCGGACGGCCGGGAATTCGAGGTCCGCCAACCCCGATTTCATCGCTCGATCGCCCACGGGGCGGAGTGTCGTGTTGTACGACGCCGCGGGCGTCCATATCCTGAACGTCAGGTTCATCGCCGAGCTCCGGCATCCCGAACCGTCGTCACCACCCGAGTAGTCCGGATCAGTCACAAGCGTGCTGAATGCCCTTGCCGGCCGGGATCGGGCCCGAGGCTGAGATGGGGCAAACTGGGAATCCCGTCGTGATTACGGGCAGAGGGGACTGTTTCTCGACAGAGGTTCATGACTATACTGGGGTGCGTTGGAAATCGAAGGAGCCCGCGACGTCGATCCCCGAGGATTCCGCTTTCGCCTGCCTCTCTCGCCTTCCCACCGGTAGGGCCGCCCGCGTCGGCCTCTTCTCAATTCGACCCGGGAAGCATGCAACGGGTCGCCAACTTCGTCGTGGAGCATTATGGTGGGCAAGAAGCTATACGTCGGGAACTTGACTTTTCAGATCGGCGATGCCGACCTGGAGCAACTGTTCGCCGAATTTGGGACCGTTCAGAGTGCGCAGGTGATCCAGGACCGCGCCACGGGCCGAAGCAAGGGGTTCGGCTTCGTTGAGATGAGCAGCGAGGCCGAAGCTCAGGCGGCCATTCAGGGCTTGCATGATCAGGAAGTCAACGGGCGGCGCCTGACAGTCAACGAGGCGAAACCGCGCGAATCCCGGCCGGGTGGAGGTGGCGGCGGCGGTTACGGTGGTGGTGGCGGCGGCCGTGGCGGTCGCGGGGGTGGTGGCGGCTACGGTGGCGGCGGCGGTCGCTACTGAGCGTGGCCCGCTAGCTTCACCGACGTCGAGAAGGCCCGCCCGAGGGCCTTCTCACTTACTCTCGTTCACGACTCTTCGTGGCAGGGCTCGCGCGGCTCTCGCCACTGACGGGATGGTGCCGTCTCGCACCAGCCGCACGCTCGAAGTTCTATTCGGGTGGCACACCGACTCGGGTTCGCGCGCTCGCGAAAAGAGGTGCCGCGCGGGCGCTGGAAGTTCGGGCCCGGCCCGGAGCTTGACCCAGGACGAAGTTCATGGACAAAAAGCACTACCATGTCCCGCTCCCGTCGAGGCCCCTCTGCCCCGTCTGCAAGAAGGCGGTCTACTCGCGCGGCGGCATCCATCCCCAGTGCGCCATGCTCCGGGAAGACGCACTCAACCCGATCAAGAAAGTCCTCCTGCCCGCAGGCGCATCGGTCGTGGCCGAGATCGGTGTGAAAGAGCCGCAAAGCCCGGTCAAGGGAGGTAGTCCGGCGCTCACCTGACCGGCGCCCCAGCGCGAATATCGTCCAGACCATTGACACAGATCCCTGCGTCTCATTGCCGAACCGGCCGTCAACCCGCGGCTTCGATGCGCGCCAGAAAAGGGCGGTCAACTGGATTGTCGGCGTAACGCCCGTCTCGTTATTCTTGCGCCGTCGCGTGGCTCGCTTCGCGACGCCGGCGTGGCGGAATGGCAGACGCTGAGGACTTAAAATCCTCTGGGGGTAACCCCGTGTGGGTTCGATTCCCACCGCCGGTAATGAACTTATGATGAATAGTGGGCGGGTACTTGCTGAATGTAGTCGGTACCACGCCCCGCTGCGCATTGGGCTGGCATTGGCCATGTTCGAAGCACTTGGATCGAAACGAAATATCTGCCTGACCGCAGTTGGTGCTCACTCAGTTCGCGAATCAAACGCATCGAGGCTCGGTCATCGCGCAAATGTTCCGCGAATCGCAACATGGGAGCTAGTTCAGTGACCGTCCGGCCCGGCGAAATACGGACCGACGCGGGAGGAGAGTCCGAGATGTCCGACAACGGTGATGCGTTTGCCAAATAGCTTGAAACGTTCGTCCGCGAACTCGAGGCATCTTTGTCGGGGCGAGATTGGTCGGTAGACTCGATCAGCAACACGCTGGAGTCGATCGTCGAACATGCCGTACCTTCTGTCTGAATGGCGAGCCCACATTGGGCCGCAAGCACACGCGTTGCAGTTGACGCCGATCGTGGTCGCCACGTCCCATCGGAGGACCAGCCGACACGCCTCTTCTTCCGGGCCGGAGATTGCCTCGTCGCAAGGCCCGACTAGCAGCCGGTGGTAGACGTCATCCAGAGCGCTTGCGGTGGTGCATCCCCACGCCCAAGGGCGCCCACTCGTCCACGCGGGAAATTCCCTCGCGAGTGCGGCCCGAACCGCTCGAGGCGAAGCTCCGGCGGACGTGCCCACGCGACAAACCAGAAACATGGCCTGACCCCGCTGGAGAGTAATCGCCGGAGCTTATCTCATCCTCATTCGGAAATTTATGGATAAAACCTCCGCGCGGGTTGCTTTATTACAATAGAGGACCAACAACCCGCGATGGGAGCAGACCGATGTCGCAGGACCAAGCTGGGGTTTCCGGACGTTATTTGCGGGTGCTCTTCGACGGAGGAGTCGCGGCGGGGTTGACGGACGGTCAGTTATTGGAACGGTTTGCAACCCAAGGCGGCGAGGTTGGCGAACTGGCGTTCGCCGTCTTGGTCGAGCGGCATGGTCCACTGGTGCTGGACGTTTCCCGCAACATCCTGAGGGACGAGCACGATTCCATGGATGCATTTCAGGCTACGTTTCTGGTCCTCGTGCGCAAAGGCGAATCGCTGTGGGTGCGCGACTCGTTAGGGCCGTGGCTGCACCGCGTCGCCTGCCGCGTGGCGGCACGATTTCGCGCCGAGAACCGCCGGCGCAAGGACTTCGAGCGACGAGCGGCGCTGATGAGCGACGGCCGGACCAACCCCACCGAGTCGGACCACCTTGCGCTGGTCGTGCACGAAGAGCTCGACCGGCTGCCCGAGCGTTACCGGGCGCCGATCGTGCTCTGTGATCTTGAAGGCTGCACCTGCGAGCAAGCCGCGCGCCGGCTGGGGTGCCCTGTCGGGACCATCGGTAGTCGACTGGCCCGCGGCCGCGAGCGGCTACGGGGCCGGCTGGCCCGGCGGGGGCTGGCGCCGGCCGTCGGAGCGCTCGCGGCATCTTTGTCAGCCGAAGTGAGAGCGACCACCGTGTCAACCGCGCTGGCGAATGCGACCGTCAGGGCCGTGGCAGGCAAACCCGCGGTCGCGATTGTCGCTGTCGCCGGGGCCGTATCGAGGAGCATGATCCTGGCAAGGTGCGCATCGGTCGCGGCCGTCCTTGTGGCCGCTTGCGGAATGTCACTGGCGGGTTCGTGGGCTTTTCGGCCCACCAGCGGAGCTCAAGCCCCGAAGGCCCAGGCCGCGCCAAAGCCGAAGCGCTCGCCGCGGGAGGAACGGTTCCCGTTCATGAACGAAAAGGACCGGCACAAAGACTTCATCTACGCCGAGATCGGTAACATGCGGCCGCTCATCCACGATGCCCACGGAGTACGCTTCCAGAGCCGGGAGGCGATCGCCTACAAAGACGGGACTGCCAAGCTTTGGAGCTTCGAGAAAAAGGATCCGATCGCGGAATTGAAACACAGAGAGCCGATCCGAGAACTGACCTTTTTCGATCACTCGGGTCTCCTGGTCACGCGCTCGGACCAATCGATCAAGATCTGGGACGGGCTCACCGGCAAGCCTCGCAAAGAGATCGAAAAGCAGACGATCAGCCCGATGTGGTTGTCGTTCGCACCCTCGGCCAACCGTTTCGTCACGATCGCGGTCAACAGCACGGCCGTCACGGTCTGGGACACGAGTACATTGGAGCCGGTCGCCACGTTGAAGCCGGAGAAGACGATTCGGCGCGTTGCCGCGGGCCTCTCCGGCGACGGCGCCGCCGTCGTGACTTTCACGTTCGGCGCGGATGAGGCGATTCAGATCTGGGACATCGCCGCCGGGAAGAGCTTCGCCACGCTCAAGCGGCCGTCGTCCATCGTCGCCGAGGTCTTCACCGACGGCGGCAATGACTTGAACAAACCGAGGCTCACACCGTCGGTGGGCGTGCACGAGGGCCGGTTATGGGACACGGTCCGATCGCTGGGGCCGGCAGGGCGCGAACGCCCGAAATGAGCCGTCCGCTCCGACGGTCAGCATTGATCGTGCGCAGATGCGACGGGAAGCCTGAGTGAGGATTGCGCTCAAAAAGTGGACGGCCTCGGGGCCGCGAGAGCCGAGCGCCGGTCGATCGTTCCCATCCGACCCGATTGTGGGTGACTGAAAGCCTGAAAGCCCCAAAGACCGTCCCGCGACGACAGACGCCCGATCGATCGGCGAACTCGAACACGAACAAGCGCACGAGCGATCGGCACCGCGTCGTCCGCCGCCTGCACGAGTCGCGGGGTTCGATTGCTGATCTCCCAACGCGCCGTAGCCGCAACCAACAGATCGGGGGACAGAGTCCCCTCCTACAGCGGCGCAGCAGCACGTGCTGTTGTAGGAGCCGGCTCCGTCCGGCGATCCCAGGATGCGCGCATCGTGCGGAGATGTTTGCGACGAAGAATTTATCTCTGTCGCCACCGGTGATTCGGCGGGCACGTCCGCCCTGGGAGCCGGGCCTCGTCGCAGCGCTTCGCCCTGGCGGCTGGCCATGGCCCACCAGAGGCAAACCAAGAGCAGCAATCCCTGCAACAATGACCCGGAAGGCCCCGGCATCCGCACCGAAGCCGACAACCACCTGAGCCGCGAGTCCATGCTTGAGTGCATTGCCACGCACGGCTTTCCGTCCCTCGGCCGTCCGAGGTCCGGTGCTTTTTTCGCTGTTCCTGAGGTTGGTTGCGGCTTTTCTGTCACTGCACATGGTGAGATCAGCGCGAAGATAGGCGATCTCCACGGGAGAAATTCGATGGGGTATTCTGTATTATTACACAGACTTGTGAATATGCGGGATTTCTTTAGCGAAATAACCCGAATACGGGATATTTGTCGGACGAGGGAGGTGGGAATAAGTCGGGTCGCAACGCTTGAGGGCACGACCCGATCGTCCCACATCGCTCGGTCGTGGCAGCAATTCGCGGACTCCGCGCTCACGCCGACCATTCTGGGCCTTTGTGCGTGCAAATTGCGCGGGGGATCTCGACCCAATGACCGTATCGACTCGCGATGCCAGTTTGAGCCGGCGTTAGGACGCCGCGCAACCGCCCAAGTTGGGCACGCGCTTCAGACTCAAACGTTGCGGTCGCCCGGCCCCCTCGCCGAGCACAAACGCCCGCCGTACGTAGCGGGTGATGCAGTGATACCAGCGGGTGACCGCGGGATCGCACAGATCAGCACGCGCGATGGTCATTGGGGGATCTGCTGAACCGTTGCACGCCACGCAATCTATCGAGTCATCACGAGCTATTGCACGCAATCTATCGAATCGGTGAGGGCACTTCAAGTCTGCTCTGCCTATCCTAGCCACTAAATCGCCCGATGAGGAAGTCCGCCAGGGCCGGGGCGAGCCCGATCGGCATCGGTCGCCCGCCCACCCGGGCCGAGTGGAGGCTCGCCACCAGCGCAGCCCCGGTGAAGAACGTGAGCAGGGCCTCGCTCACCGGGCTGGGGATCAGGGGTGCCGCGCCGATCAGGCCGACCAGTGCGACCAGGAGGAGCCCGGACTTCCCCTCAGCCGCGCTCAGCCACCGTGATCTCCACCGTGCGGCTCGGCCGACCGGCGGAGCCGGCCCGGATGGGGTGATGGCCATAAGCCCTCCTCAAACGTCCCTCGACCACGCGTCGCCGGCCACCGGCCGAGGCGCCTGGTTCCCGGCTGCCTCGCTCTGGTACCCGGTTTCGGTCTGTAGGTGCTTGGCGATCAACTGGCTCATGATCGCGAACAACACGGCGGTTGACAGTCCAAAGAACAGGAGGCCGTTGATGGCCTCGAGGGGACCGAGTAGCCGCCACCGTTCGGACAGCAGGACGTCGCCGTAACCGAGAGCCGTGCAATTTTGGGCGGACAAGTAGAAGGCCGTCTCCAAGGTCGAGACCTGCCCGCAGAGAAGAAAGAGCACCGCCCAGAGGGCGATCTGGGCCAGGTGCGCAGCCGCCGTGATCGCCGTAACGATCGCCATAACGGCGGTACTCTTCCAGAATCCCAGCGCGCTGGAACCACTTCGGATCAGCCTCACCACCACACGCACAATAAGTTGCATCGCCGTGCCGTAGACCAGCAGAGTGCTGAAAAGCAGGACCGTGGCGACCATGAGGGGCAAGATCATTTGCGGGAACTCCACTTCCATCAGTCCTCACTTGCGCCTTGCACCCGATGCGGGTGAGGGCTTGGCGTCCGTCGGGCCCGCCGGAAGAGGGGCCGATGGATGCAAGACCGCCCCGGCGTGCGGCCCCGTCGGCCGCTCCTTGTAGTACGCGTAGGGGACCACCGACAGGCCGACGAACAATGGGACCTTGTCAGGGTCGTAGTCGGTCAGCTCGATGCGGACCGGCAGCCGCTGGACGATCTTCACGTAGTTGCCCGTGGCATTCTGCGGCGGAAGCAGGGCGAGGGTTTGCCCAGTCCCCATGGTAAAGCCGCTGATGCGGCCCTCGAACTCATGCCGGCTCCCGTACATGTCAACCTCACAGCGCACCCGATGGCCGATGCGCAAGTCCGCCAGTTGAGTCTCCTTGAAGTTGGCGTCGATCCAGATCTCGTTGAGCGAGCGGACTGCCATCAGGCCCTGCCCCGCGGCGACATTGTTGCCGGGGTTGACGTTGCGGCTGGTCACCACGCCATCGTTCTCGCTGACGACGTCGCAGTAGCGGAGGTCGAGCTCAGCCAGCACGAGCGCGCGGCGGGCCTGGTGGAGCTTGGACTCGGTCTGCTTGATAGCGGGTGCCTGGGGAATCAGGTTGGCAAAGATGCGATCGAGATTGCCTTCTGGGTCTTGCTTCAAGAAGACGTCGAGGGCTTGCATCGGGGTCAACACCCACGACCGGGGAGCGTACCCGAGCAGGGCGGCGCTGCGGTACAATTGTCCCAGCGCCTGCCGAATCGCCGAGTAGTTCTGGTCGAGGTCGCCCGGGACCTCGCCCAGGTCGCGGCCCGCGGGAGGCTGGGCGGGTAGGCCCAGACCGACTCGCGACGCCAGGACGGCCTCCAGGGCTTGATCGACAGCCGACTCACCGACCTTGACCGCCTGGCGCCGCTGGTCGAGGTCCTCCTTGCTGATGCCTCCACCCGGCAACAGTTCCTCGCCCCGCCTGAGGTTGTTCCGCGCGAGCTCCAGAGTCGCCTGCCTGCTCTTCTTGGCCGCGATGTTGGCGCGCAGATTGGCGACTTGGGTGTGGACGTCCTCGATGGCGCGCTCGAGCTGGAACCGATCGGCCTGAATCTGGGCAAGCAGGCCGCGCGTCTGCACTTCGGCGGCGACTAGGTCCGCCTCGGCCGCCGCCACGGCGGCCTTCTTGACCTCAACCTGGTCCTCGAAGGGTTCCTTGTCGAGCTGGACCAGCAAGGCCCCTTTCTTCACCCGGTCGTTGTCGTCGACCAACACCCGGCTGACCTGGCCTGAGACCCGGGGGGCCACCAAGGTCACATGGCCGTTGACGTAAGCGTCATCGGTGGAAACCGTATTCAGCGCCGTTTCCACCTCCGGCTTCAGGTAATGTCCTCCGACCGCCAGCCCGGCCGTGAGCCCCATCCAGACCAACCATTTTCGCCAGCGGTGTGATGGCAGCCTGGCCTCGGCTGGTTTGGGCGGTCCGTCTGCCGGCGCCGCCTTCAGAGGATCGGTTCTTGCTTTCGTCATCGTCTTCGTAATCTCATCATGAGTGCTTGCCATGTAGGTGTTTCCTTTCGAGTCGGTCGTATCCGATGGTCATGACGATCGGTTCTCATCGGGTTGGGTTCGGGATTGTGGAGCGGGAGCGAGCGAGCCCGGCGGGTTATTAATTCCACCGGGTCGTCGCGCAGAGCCGTCTCCTCCCACGAGGACGACGACCGAGCGCGGCAGTACCCGGTAGCGCAGGGAGGCCACCGCGGCCTCCTCCCCGGGCTCCGCGATGTCGAAGGGGCTGTCGAGGCCTGTATCGATCGCACGACGCCAGCCGCCCGCGGGGCTCTCCTGAATCTCGAAGGCGAGCGGCTCGTGGTACGCGTTGATCATGACGTAGAGGTCGTAGTCGTCTCGCGACGCCCCGTGCAAGCAATACGCGAGGCTGTGCGAATCGAACGACAGGTCAACGTCCGGCCCGACGCCGCACCAGCGGACATCGTTGCGCCAGAAGCGCGGTCGGCCGATGCTCGGATGAGCCTTGCGGAAGGCGATCATCCGCTTCGCGAAGCGGTGAAAGTCGGCATGCCGGTCGATGCACGTCCAGTCGAGCCATGATATCTCGTTGTCCTGGTTGTAAGGATTGTTGTTGCCGCGCTGAGTCCGCAGGAATTCGTCCCCGGCGGCGAACATCGGTACCCCGTTCGCCAGCATCACCAGGCAGAAGAAGTTCTTCGCCTGCCGCTGGCGCAGGGACATCACCGCGACGGGCACGTCCTCGTCTCCCTCCCAGCCGCAGTTCCAGCTCAGGTTCTCGGCGGTCCCGTCGGTGTTGCCGTGGCCGTTGGGCCAGTTGCGTTTCTCGTTGTAGCAGACGGCGTCGTAGAGGGTGAAGCCGTCGTGGCACGTGACGTAATTCACGGTCTCGAGAGGCCGGTGTGCCTCGCCGGGGTTATCGGGGAACAGGTCGTCGCTGCCGTAGAGCCGGAGCATGAGCGCCCCAACCATGCCGGGATCGCCGCGGACGAACCGGCGGACATCGTCCCGGAACCGGCCGTTCCACTGGCACCACCCCGGCCCGGGGAACCGCGTCCCGAGCAGATACGCCCAGCCGGCATCCCAGGGCTCAGCGATCAGGTGGGCGTGGCGGAGGATCGGGTCGGTGCGGATGGCGGCCAGGAGCGAGGAGTCTGCCGTCTCGAGCGTGCCGTCTGGGCCGCGAGCTAGCACGGAGGCGAGGTCGAAGCGGAAGCCGTCAACGTGCATCTCCGTCACCCAATGGCGCAGGCTCTCGAGGATCAACGACCAGGTGCAGATGCTGGCACAGTCCAGAGTGTTGCCGCAGCCGGTGTAGTCGCGGTACATCGCCCGCGGGTCGTCGGACATCACGTAAAAGGCCGCGTTGTCAATCCCGCGATAGCTATAGGTCGGCCCGTCCGGGCCGGCCTCGGCCGTGTGGTTGTAAACGACGTCGAGGATGACCTGGATGTCCGCCGCGTGCAGGGCGCGGACCATCGCCCGGAACTCGTCGCGGGAGGCCTCGGCGTCCGCCGCATAGCCGGCGTGCGGGGCGAAGAAGTTCAGGGTCATGTAGCCCCAGTAACTGCCCTCCTGGGGGTCGAACTGCTGCACGGGGAGCAGCTCGACCATGGTGATTCCCAGCTCCTTCAGATAAGGAATCTTGTCGATCAAACCGGCGAAGGTGCCTCTGCGCTCTGGCGGGACGCCGCTGTTGGGATTCCGCGTGAAGCCGCGGATGTGCATCTCGTAGATGATCGCGGTGGCCGGCTGAATTGGCGGCGTCCTGTCGGGAACCGGGTCGGGGCTCGGCCCCGGTCGCGGCAGGACACCCAGCGGTGCCTTGCCCAGGTTCGAGCCCGGGCGCCTCGCGGCCTCGCGATCGAACTCCGGCGGGAAGAAGACCTCCCTCGCCAAGGGGTCGAGCAGGACCTTCTCCGGGTCGTAGGCATGCCACAGGCCCGGCCCGGCGGTGCGGGGACCGTCGATCCGGTAGGCGTAGTACCGCGCCTCGCCGATATCCCCGCCCAGCCGGCAATGCCAGACCCTCCAGGTCTTGTTCACCCGCGGATCCAGGCGGAATTCGAGGAGCGGCCGGGCGAGATCGTCCTCGGCGAACAGCAATAGCACCACGTTCTCGGCGTGCTCGGCATAGAGCATGAAGTTGTAGGCTTGGTCCGCCTCGATCCATGACGCTCCCGGCGGAAGGATCGTCCCTTCGGACCGGGCGACGATCGCCGCCGGGGGATGAACCTGACCGCGGCGTGCCTGCCGATTCGACGCGATGAGAGTGGTTTCCGCTGTCATGGAAATCGCCGGACGCTGCCGGCCCCTAGGAGGATCGTGGAGGTCTCGGATCGAGGGATCGCAGCCTAAAGCTGTCCGAGCGGCCCCGCGGGCGAGGAGTCGATCGGATGGCCGGCCTCGGGATAGCGGCCTAGCCCGAGTTTCAGGAGCGCCTGATAATCCTGCATGGCTCCCTTGATGAACTCGTCGGCGAAGCCGACCGCGCGGGCCGCATCCACGGCCGCGGTGAAGGCCTCCCTCGCCGCGAGGTCGGCCGCCACATTCGCCAGTTGCGGGAAGGCGTTCGGCTCTCGCGTGCCCATCACGCTGACTTCCGCCGGCTCGTCACGCAGGCCGACGCCTTCCGTCGCAACCGCGGCCGCGTGGGCCGTCCACACGACCGCGGCCAACGCCGTCTCGCGCACGTACTCGCCCTGCGCGATCGCCCGAGCGTCCTCGACCTCCTGTATCACGGGTGGCACGGCTCGAGTCGGTGAGCCCCTCGCGAAGTCCTCCGCCAGGCGGATGGCGCCGTCGATGGCCGTCCGATACCGATCCCTGTCCTCGTGGCCATCGGGAAGGAAGCTCACGGATGCCACTCGCCGGGCGCAGCGGGCGGCCAGGGCGACGATCGCCCGGAGCGGCAGCTTCTTCAGGTCTTCCGTTGAAAGATTCGGGACGATCATGATTCGCCTCTCCCAGATGGGGACGGACACCGGGTCGCAGCTAGGGACGGACACCGAGAAGCGGCTAGTATTGGCGTCGAACCGCTGCGGGTAGTGTCTGGTGTCATGCCACGAACAGCAAGAGTAGCACCTGTGGGGTTTGTTCACCACTTCCTCAACCGATCAGCGGGGTGGTCGCACCTTTTCCATAAGACTGCGTCGCCGTTTCCGTCCTCCTTGTCGATTTCGGCCATGGCTCACCTCGATTTCGCGCCTTCGGTTGATGGCCTACTCCCCGCCGACGAGCTCCCCCGGCTCGGCCACGGAGCGCTTCATCAGGAGCACCAGGAAGACGAGCCCCAGGCTCAGGAGGGCGAACAGCCAGAAGACGTCAAAGAAGGCCAGGGACGCCGCCTGCTGCTGGCGAAGGTCGCCAAGCGACTCGAGGGTCATCTGCCGCGACCGGGTCAGATCGCCCGTGTACTGCATGAAGTAGGCTTGACCTTGATTGAAGAAGGACTGCACTTTTTGGTTCAGCGGGCTGAGGTTCTCGCCCACGCGGGCCAGGTGGAACTGCTCGCGCCGCTGCTCGATGATCTTGTTGATCGACATGCCCACGCTGCCCCCCTCGTTGCGGAGCAGGGCGAACAGGCCGACCGCCGCCCCGCGCAGGTGGGGGGGGGTGTATCGGAAGGCCGCCACGTTGATCGGGGCGAAGATCATCGACAGGCCGCAGATCAACACTACCCGCGGCCAGATCACCTGCCCCGAGCTGATGTACAGGTTCATCCGCGCCATCCAGTAGCACCCGGCCGCCATGACGAGCAGTCCGCCCGCGATCAGCCAGCGGGCGTCGGTGCCCCGGCCGACGAGGACGCCGACGACGAGCATCACCAGGATGGAGAAGACGCCGGAGGGCGACATCACCAGGCCGGAGACGAAGGCGTCGTAGCCGAACAGGGACTGGAGCAGGGAAGGCAGGCAGACGCTGGCGCCGTAGAGGACGCCGTAGGCGCAGAAGATGATGACGCTGGAGGCCGCGAGGTTGCGCTCGCCCAGCGGCCGGAAGTTGACCACCGGGTTGGCGATCCTCAGCTCCCGGAAGACCAGGGCGCCCCCGCAGACGACGAACAGGACGGCCAGCGTCTGGGCCTGCCAGAAGGGGTCGTTGTACCAGTCCCACTCCTGTCCCTTGCTGAGCAGGACTTCCCAGCAAGCCATCGCCAGGGCGAGCAGCCCCAGGCCGATGTAGTCGAAGTTAAGCGGCCGGCGACTCAGCTCCACCCGCTCCTTCTTGAGGTATTCCGGGTCCTCGACCGCGAAGTGGCACATGAGGTAGCCGACAAGGCCGATCGGGAGGTTGATGAGGAAGATCCAGCGCCAGTTGTAGTTGACCGTGATGTAGCCGCCCAACGTCGGGCCGATGACCGGTGCGGTCAGCCCCGCCACTCCGAACACCGTCATGGCCGTCCCCTGCTTCTCGGGGGGGAATCCGTCGATCAGGATCCCCTGGCTGGCGGGCTGGAGCCCGCCGCCGGCGATGCCCTGGATCACCCGGAAGAGGATCAGTTGCTCGAGACTCGTGGCAAGGCCGCAGAGCACCGAGGCGGCGGTGAAGACGGCGATCGAGAGGAGGAAGTACCTGCGGCGGCCAAGGTGGGCCGAGAGCCAACCCGTGATCGGCAGGATGGTGGCGTTGGCCGCCAAATAGCTGGTCATGACCCAGTCGCTGTCGTTCATCGTCGCCGACAGGCCGCCGGCGATGTAGCGCATCGACGCGGTGGCGATCGTGGTGTCGAGGATCTCCATGAACGTGGGGATCACCACGGCCGTGGCGACGATCCAGGGGTTGACTGCCGGGCGGCTGACCGCGGTCGGCGTGAGGGCCACGCTGCTCATGACAGGGCTCCTTCGGGATGATCGGGTGACGGATGCACTGAAGACCAACGTTGTTCGATCCTTCATCCATCGAGGGCCGCCGCGGCCCTCGGGAGTGGGGGCCGCCGGTCGCGAGGCTCCCCGGCGGTGGGCGCGGTGGGGCCTCGCGGACGCGGGCGATGCGGCTGCAAGACATCACCGGCGTGCGGCCCCGTGGCCGGCTCCTTGTAATACACGTAGGGGGTGACAGAGACGCCGACGAACAGGGGGGCCTTGTCCGGGTCGTAGTCGGTCAGTTCGACGCGGACGGGGAGCCGCTGGACGATCTTCACGAAGTTGCCCGTGGCGTTCTGCGCAGGCAGCAGCGACAAGGTCTGGCCCGTCCCCATGGTGAAGCCGGTGATGCGGCCCTCGAATTCACGTCGGCCGCCGTACATGTCCACCTCGCAGCGCACCCGCTGTCCGATCCGCAGGTCCGCCAGTTGGGTCTCCTTGAAGTTGGCGTCGACCCAGATCTCGGTGAGCGAGCGTACGGCCATCAGGCTCTGACCGGCGGAGACGTGGTTGCCGGGGTTGACGCTGCGGCCGCTCACCACGCCGTCGATCTCGCTGACGATGTCGCAGTAGCGGAGATCCAGCTCGGCCTCGGCGAGGTCGCGCACGGCCTGTAGTCGCTTCGCCTCGGCCTGCCGGACCGCGGGCGCCTCCGGCACCATCTGCTCCAGGATCCGATCGATGTTCCCCTGCCTTGTCGCGCCGGGCGAACTCGTCGAGGGCCTGCTGGGGCGTTTGGGAGACGGAGACGAGGGGGAGGCCGAGCTGCGCCAGGCTCTGGTTGACATCGGCCAGCGCCTGGCGGACCCCGGAGAAGGTCTGGTTGATGTCGGCGGGGACGTCCGTCAGCTCGCCCTTCTCGGGGTGCGGGGCGAGGCCCAGCGCGACCCGCGCCTCATGGACTTCCTCGAGGGCCTGCTTGACCGCGGCCGCGGCCGTCCGCTCGGCCTCGCGGCGCTGATCGAATTCCTCCCGCGCGATCGCGTGGCGGGCGAGAAGCGCGTCCGCCCGTATGAAGTCGGCACGGGCGCGCTCGAAGGACGCCTCCTTGCTCCGCAGGGCCGCGACCCGGGCCCGGAGCAGCGCGACCGAGTCGTCGACATCTTCGATCGACCTCTGGAGCTTCCAGCGCAGGCTGCCGGCCTGAGCCAGGATGCCCCGGACCTGCGACCGTGCGGTCAAGAGCTCGGCCTCGGCGGCGACCAGGGCCGCCTTCTTGATTTCGACCTGGACCTGGTACGGCTCCTTGTCGAGCTGGACCAGCAGGTCCCCCTTCTTCACGTGTTCGTTGTCGTCCACCAGGACGTGGCTGACCTGTCCGGCGACGCGGGGGGCCACGTAGGTCACGTGGCCGTTGACGTAGGCGTCATCGGTGGAGACCGTGTCCAGCATCTTCTTCACGGTCGGGGCCAGGAAGTATGCCCCGAGCGCCAGGCCGGCCACGGCCCCGGCCCAGAGCAGCGCCTTCCGCCGGGGGTGCGATGTCGGCACGGACGCCGGGGGCGATGCGGCCGGAGAGGGATCGGTCGACACGTCCGCGGCACGGTGGTCCGGATGAGTCGTTGCACCGGCAGGCGGCGGACGCGAGTCATCCCCCGCCTCGGCGAGTGCAACCCCGACACGCAACGACCCTGCCCCGTTTGCGGGTTCCCAACGGCGATCATCGGTGCTTCCCATGTTGGTGCTTTCCCTTTCAGTCAGTCGGTTAAGCGAGGATTGAAGCATAGCTATCGGACGACACGCGCGATCCGCAGGGGGATGGCGTCCCTGGAGGGTCACGGCGCCCGATCCGCGTGCGCCCCGACGGGATGCCCCGAGGCGCCGGATGCGAGGCGGTGTGGTCTACTCTGGAGCCGAATCGGCAACGGATCGGCGGGCGTCTCATCCGGATTCGGCCCGGACCATGGGCCGGACGCCTCCGTCGAGACGCCGCCCGAGGCGGATACCGACAGGCCGCCCCGATGGACCTGCTCGGGGGGCAAGACGTAGGACCGGTCCCCCGACACACTACTGATGAGGGACGCGGCACGGCGGGCGTCGTTGACGACGGTGTTGCGCGTGACCAGAGCGATGATCGGGGCGACGGCGTCGTTGGCGCCCGAGCCGACGACGATCGGCCCGGCGGCTCCCGCGTTGCCATTGCCGTTGCCCGGCTGCATGCCGGAGATCCCCGCCGGGCCCGTCATGACGAACGACGCGGGGATGAGGGCGCCGGGGAACGCAATCGTCAGGACGTAACCATTGGTTGTCAGCACGATCACGGGACCCAGACCCGGGTTGGGGATGACCGGCACGAGACGATCCTCCAGCACGCAGTCCCGGAGGTCGGGACAATACTTCAATTGCGCCTTCATCGTTTCATCTCCAGGAAACACGGAGTGGCAGCGGGGATCGGCCCGGGATCACTCTCGTGCCGGGGTGCGAGATCGGACGGACTCCGGAGCCCCTGACCGGTCTAGATTCGACCGACCGAGGTGGTGACCACGCCCGGCAGTCCGAATCGGACCGAAGCCCGGCGGCCGGGGCGATCGCGTCGATCGCTCTCCTCCCCCGCTGAATAACTGAGAGTGGGTACTGGACACCGTCAGGCGAGAAATCTCCCGCCTCGATTAGCGCCGCCCGTGGGCCGACGCGAATGGAAGCGCGAGTCGTGGGCGACTCGGGAAGAGTTAATCGACCGTGTGCTGCACGCTGGCCTGATGCTCACTGGGTCGTTTGGGCACGGCGGAGCAGGGCTGCAACCGCTTGCCACAGCGCCTGGCAATCCTGCCGTTCGGCCGAAGGCAATTTCTGCAGGGTGTCCGCGTCGCGGAGCCCGGCCAGGTCGGGGTCGTCCCGCCAAGGCGCCAACGTCTTCTGAGCCTGGATGCGATCCGCTGCCGTGCCGGTGTCTACCTTCTTGGCCCAGGCGGCCAGATCGAGTCGCAACCAATCGCGCGACCTGTTTGCGCAATCCCGCACGCTTCGGCTCCCCGAGCCCGGCCGCGTCGTCGCCATGACCGCCACCAGCCAGGGCGGCGACGCGGGCGGCGTTGAACCGGTGACCGGCGCGGAGGTCCTCGGTCAATTGGGGTGTGGCTGCTAGCGCCTCGGCATAGAGGCGAGCGGCCGTGGCGTAGTGCCTCTGGACCGAACAGAGCTCCGCCAGGTCATGGCAATCGGCGGCGGCTGGCCTATCCTTTCCCTCGACGACGGCGGGGAGACGACCTTCCAGGGGCGCAGACACTGGCAGCGCTTCAGTAGGCGTTCGAGGTTTGCGCGGAATCCGTCCTGCCCCTTGGGGACCAGGTCGAGTCCCCGCCGGATCTCGGCCTCGGCCTCGATGAAGTCCCGCCGGGCGAGGAGTGCCTGGCCCAGGGCCCCATGGAACACGTCGAATTCAGGGTCGAGCCGGACGGCCTGGCGGTAGTGGTCAATGGCTTCCTTCAGTCGGGCCTCGTCCTGCGGGGGAATGCGGAGCGCGTTACGGGCCGGTGCCCACTCGGGGTCACAGTGGAACGCCTGCCAGTAATAAGCGATCGCCTCGGCCAGGGCGCGACCAGCGGCCGGGCGGTCGTCGCGGGTCCTGCCATCCGGGTAGCATTCGTCCACCTCGTCGCGCCGGCCCTTTGCGACCAGGGCGACACCGAGCAAGTGGTGGGCGTCGGCGAAATCGGGATCGACACCCAGGGCCTGCCGGTTGTGATCGATGGCCTTGTCGAGGGATCCCGAACCGGCCTGGATTTCGCCGAGGTTGAATTGCGCGGAGGCCAACCGCGGATCGATCTGCAAGGCGTCTCGGTACATGTACTCCGCCACTGGCCAATAGCCCCTGGTTTTCAGGGCCAGGCCGAGGTTGTTGAAGCCCGGGGCGAACTGGGGATCGTTCTTCACCACCTGATAAAAGACGGTGACGGCCCCGGGCCCCCCCCCGTCCCGCTCGTTGTCCCACTTCCAGTCCCTGTCATGCAGGACGACGCCGAGGTCGTTCAGAACTGCGACCGCGTGCGGGCGGATTTCCAGGGCCTTTTCATAGTAAGCCAGCGCCGGCGCGGGGTTGCCCCCGGGCGCCTTCCCGCGCCGTGCAGGGCCAGGGCCAGCGTAAAGTTGGCCCAGAAGTCCTCGGGATGTTGCTCCCGGACGCGCCGGAGAAGGCCGACCTCGTCCTCACCGGCCGCGGAGAGCCGTTCGCCCAGCGCCAGCAGCAACGGGACGGGCTGCTCCGCCGGCGCCGCCTGCGCCAGCTCGGCCAGGGCCTTCCCGTGTCTCCAGGCCGCCGGGTCGCGGACGCGGTCGCGCCAGGGGTCCGGTTCCGCCCAGCGCGCCACGGCCAGCACCCAATCCTGCCGGGCCGGGTCGGCGGCACAGACCGCCCAGTCGTCCAGCGCGGCGACCAGGTGGGCGGCCCATCGGGAGGCCCGGACGCGCGCCGCGGCCCCTGCCGAGTCGTTGGGAGGCTCGCCCAGCCCCTGGTCCCGGAAAGCCTCGGCGTAGTCTCGATCCGCCCGGGCCTTGTTGAAGCGCATCTGGGCGGCATGGTTGTGCTGCCCCTCGACCAGGGTGGATCGGTTCATGCGGATTGCCTCGAGCCGGACCAGGAATCGATGGTCGCGGCGGGCCGCCTCCACAACCGGGTACAGCCAGAACGGCCCGCCGTCGCCGAGTCGAGACCGGGCCTGCTCCAGTCGGGCGCCGGCCTCGGGGAAGGCCGACTGCCGTTGCAACCGGTCCGCCTCCCGCAAGTCCGCCTCCACCGCCCGCGCGGTGCGAATCTGCCGACCGATTAGCGAGCCCCCGGCGCCAAGCAGCGTGGTCGCCACAAACAACGTGATGGCGAGCAGCGCCGCGGCCGCCGGGTTACGCCGCGCCCATCGGGCGAGGCGCTCCAACCGCCCGGCCCGGCGCGCCGCGATGTGCTCCCCGCGAAGAAACCGGCGGAGGTCTTCCGCCAGTGCGGCGGCGCTGGCGTAGCGCCGGTGCGGCTCCTTGGACAAGCACTTCAGACAGATCGTTGTCAGGTCGCGCGGCACCTGCCGGTTCAGCCGTGTCGGAGACACTGGCTCGTCGGTCAGCACCTGCTGGAGCGTCGCCGTCGCGCTCTCGGCGTGGAACGGCGGCCGGCCCGTGAGCAGCTCGTACAGGATTGCCCCCAGGGCGTACACGTCCGTGGCTGGGCCGATCGCGGCCTTCTGGCCGCGCGCTTGCTCGGGGGCCATGTAGCTCGGCGTCCCCACCGGCACGCCGCTTTGCGTCAGTCCCACGTCGCCTTCCAGCCGACGAGCCAGGCCAAAGTCGGTCACCTTGGGCGTGCCGTCCCGGGTGAGCAGGATGTTGGCCGGCTTGAGATCGCGATGCACGATACCGCTCTGATGCGCCGCGTGGATCGCTTCCGCCAGCGTCGCCACGCGTGCAGCCGCCTGATGAGCCGGTTGAGGAACCCCCCGAATTTGATCAGCCAGGTTGCCGCCCTCAACCAGCTCCATCGTGAAGTAGGGCCGGCCCTCCACGTCGCCCATGTCATAGACCTGCACGATGTTGGGGTGGCCCAGCCCGGCGACCGCTTGCGACTCGCGCACGAAGCGCTCGAGCTCCTCCGGCCGGGCGCAGGGGCCGGCCAGCAGCATCTTCAGGGCGACCGCGCGGTTAAGGCGCAGGTGCCACGCCCGATAGACGACGCCCATGCCGCCTCGGCCAAGCACCGCCTCCACTCGGTAGCCGGGCACCTGCGGCAGCTCCGCGGGATGGGGTACGGCCACGATCGCGTCGGCACGCGGGGGTGTCTCCGGGTCTGGAAACAACGCCGCGAGTGACCCGTCAACGAGGCGGAAAGCCATCCACCGCCGCCGGACTTCGGCAAGCATCTCCGGGCAGTCGCGGCACACCTCTTCCGGGGTCCGACCCGAGTCGAGCATCTCCTCGAGAAGTGCGAACACGTCGGGGTTGCCGGCCATCGGCAGATCTCCTCAGGACGAAGGGGTGCCTCCTGGCGGCTCCGGTGTCCGGTCGGGCGCGGCCGGATGAAGGTCGGCCAGCTCCTCCGCCAGCAGGAGGCGGGCTCGGTTCAGGCGCCGCTGCACCGTCTTCACCGAAAGCCCGATAACCCCGGCGGCCTCGGCGTAAGGAAGCCCCTGAATGCGGACCAGCTCAAACACCTCCCGCTCGGCCTCCGGCAAGCCCTCGATCGCCCGCAACATGCGGCGGGCGTCCTGGCTAAGGCACGAGTCGCTGCTGCCGGGCGGGGCCGCAACGCCGGATTCCGCCAGGGCTGCGGCGGGGGGCTGTTCATCTAAGCGGCGGGCCAGGTCATTGAGCTGCCAGCGCATGTGCTGGTTGGCCAGGGCGAAGAACTGGCGCACGGTCTGGGGGCGGACCTCGCGCAGGGCCTTGAGCAGCCCGGCTACCACGCCGCCCAGCAGCTCGTCGGTCTCCAGGTTCAGGGGCGGTTGCGCGAGCCGCGGGTAACTTCGGTGGAGCAGCGAGGCGCACAACAGGCGCAGGCGGCCGACCGCCCGTTCCAGCAGGTCCCGGATGAGCGGTTCTGCGGCCGCGTCCCCTTGCAGTGCGCCCAGGAAGCGCTGGACGACGGCGGTAGTCGGTTCGTCGTTCATGGCTAGGCAAGCGCGCGAAACAAAGGGTTCCAGACATTCTATCCGAGTTGGTGTCCATCCGCCCCCCCGAACGTGCCCTCATCATTCGGCGTGGCGCGGGGTTGCAGACATTCTATCCGAATTGGTGCCCATCCGCCCTTCTCAGGAATACCGGGGAAGCAATGACGGATTCGCCGCGAGGGCGGGAAGGGACCGGATGAGTCCCATCGGACACGGCGTTCATGTCCCACCGTCGCATCAAGATTTCTGAACGGCGAAAACCCGCAAACGGGACAATTGTTCCGCCGTGTAAGAAATGGTAAGGTTGGCAGCATCGTTCCGGTTGCATCGTCCGATTGATGGCGAGCCCCGCCATGAACATCCGCGGAACGTATGTCCGCGTCCAGGAGGCCGCCGAGATTCTCGGTGTGGTGCCGAACACGGTGCGGAAGTGGGGGGCAGCCGGGAAGATCCGCTCTCGACGAAGTTTACGGCGACCCACCGATATTTTTCGCCAACACTTATGCCACAAGCGGTCTCAAGTCATTAATGCTAGAGGGACTGAGCCGAGTGACCGGGGCCAATGCGGGCGGTGCCGCCGTCATTCGTCTGGAGACGAGCTCCGGTGGCGGCAAGACGCATAATCTGATCGCGCTTTATCATCTATGCCGAGGGGGCGTCGATCCGAAAAACGCGGCAAGCTTCGTATCGCCAAAGCCAATGCCCACGAAGCCGATCGAGCGGATTGCCGGCGTCGTCGGCCCGGATATGGACGTGGCCAAAACGCAGTCACATGCTCAGTCATCGACCGTTGCTGGTTCTTCGACTACGACGGTCCGCGGTACCGAATCAAAACCGAACCATCGCTGCGGAAAATCGGCGACGACGAGATGGGCCGGTCGGCAAGATCAAGGCGAAGAGCGAACTCACCGAGCGCATAGTGCGGTAGCCGTGGGGGCCCTCTGATCATGGCGGCCAGGCGATCGTGGCACGGTCTCGTCCTGAACGCACTGCTCAGCCTCGTGGCGTTCGGCCTGCTCTACTGGACCGTGTGGAGCAACCGCGCGAAGCTCGCGGAGGTCCGGGCCCGGAACCCCGACCTACGCCTGTTCGTCGCGGCCGTGGGGCTCTTCGTGGGCGCCCTCCTCGTGACCTTCCTCCGCTGGCATTGCCTGGTCCGTGCGCTGGGCTTGCCGTTCCGCCTTCGCGACGCCGTGCGCCTGGGATTCATCGGGAACGTGTTCAACCTGGTGATCCCGGGCGCGGTGGGAGGCGACGTGATCAAGGCGGCCTTCCTCTGCCGCGAGCAGGAGAGGAAAACGCAGGCCGTGGCCTCGATGGTGATCGACCGGGCACTCGGCCTCCTCGGCCTGTTCGTCCTGGCCGGCGCCGTCGGGGCGTTCGCCTGGCCCTCGGCCGACGTCAGGGTCCGCAAGCTCATCGCGTTCGCCTTGATAATGGTCGCATGCGGGACGATCGGCCTGGCGGTCCTCTTCAGCCCGCCCCTTTATAGCCCGTTCCTCGCCGTAGTGCGGGGCCGGAGCAAGCTTGAAGCGCTTTTCAACGAGCTGATCACCATGGCCTCGGCCTATCGCGATCGGCTGGGGGTGATCGCCCTGGCGCTGCGCGCTGGCGGTCGCGGGACATGGCATGTACGTGGGATGCTTTTACCTGGCTTGCAAGGCCCTCTTCGGCCCCGAAGCCCCGACGGTCATGCAGCACTACCTGGTCGTGCCGCTGGTCCTCTTCAGCACGGCGATCCCCATGCCTTACGGGGCCTTGGGCGTGACGGAGCAGGTGAGCAAGACGCTGTTCCAGAATCTCGTGGGGTTCGCCAGCGGCGACCTTGCGATGCTCGGCTACCGCGCGATCATGTACGCGGCCGGATTGATCGGCGTGGTGGTCTACCTGGCCAACCTCAACCAGGTGCGAACCCTGCGAGAGGAACCGTAAGCGCTCAGCGAAACGATCACCCCGCGCCCGGCGGCCGCCGCGGGGCGCACGGCGCAGACCATCGAAAAGGCCACCCGCCGGCGGGGCGGACGCCGGACCGGTTGCTCTCCCAATCGGCGCAGGGAATCGCCCGGGAGACGTGCAGATCGGCTCGTGTGAAGGTTTCGCGCGGGCGTCAGGTCAGGTCGCCGCGCATCCCCCCAGATTAGGCACATGGTGCAGAGCGAATCGCTGCGCCACATCGCGTAAGCGCTGCCGGCTGGCCGCGAAGAAGCGGCCCAGCAGACGCCCCTTCCTCAGCTTCTCGAGCCGCGCCTGCCAGGTCTCGGCGCTGCTGCCCAGCCGCTCGAAGATCTCGGCCACTTGTCCCGAGATCACCACCTTGCCCTCGCGAAACATCCGGCCGGTGTAATCGACCAGAAGCAAGTAGCTGCCCAGCGAAAACCCTGCCAGCATCCCTTCCCGCGGTGAATCAAGCGCTCGCCGATCTTCGATCGGACAGAGCCAGAGCGATTCCTCGAGCCCGGCCGCCGCCGCCGATCCGGCGACGCCGCCCGTGCGGGCCGCCTTGACGTCCTCGGTGCGTCCCTGGGCCGCCACGTGCTCGACCCGCTCGTTAATCGAGGTGTGTTCGCTCGTTTCGGGCACCTCGGCGATCCCCGCCGCCACCGGGTTCAAATCAATATAAACGCATACCGCAGCGCCGCACGACCTCCTCATCCGACCAGCCCGCGGCGACCTGTGGATCGAGCCGCACCAGCACATGCAGGTGGTTGTCCATCACCGAAAACCCTGCAACATAGATCGAGAAGATTTCCGCAAGTTCCCGCAATCGGCGCTCGATCCAAACCTTATGGGTCGGCGCGGTGTTAGCGATTGCTCGCAAGGCTCTCACGCGCCCGGCTTAGCTCGGGTCGCCGTAATCGTCTTGCCACCACTGGGTAGCACGAGCCTGGTCCCAATTCGCCGCGCAGGCGCACGCGCCCAGGGCTTGCTCAAGAGCCTCGGCGTCCGGGAAACGCTGGTCAGGGGGCTTGGCCAGACATCGTAGTACGACACGCTCCAGGTCCTCGGGGATGCCAGGGCGGGCCCGCGACGGGGGCTCGACCGGGTCGCGGGCGTGGGCGATCAGCACGGCGGCCCTCCCGTTGGCCTGAAACGGCGGCCGGCCGGTAAGCAGGTAGTAGGCCACCGCCCCCAGTGAGTAGATGTCGCTTCGCTCATCGAACTTACGGCCGCCTTTGGCCTGCTCAGGCGACATGTAATGCGGCGTGCCCACGATCTGCCTTTCCCCGGTCAAGGTCGCCTCGCCGAGGATCGCCGCGGGCAGGACCAGCCCGAAGTCGAGCAGCTTGGCCACATCCCCGAGCCCACCCGGGCGCACGGCGAAGATGTTCGATGGCTTTATGTCGCGGTGGATTAGGCCGGCGGCGTGCGCCTCGCGCAACGCCCCGCAGACCTGCCGCAGCAGGTAGACCACTCGGCCGGGCAGTAGCGGGCCGTGGCGGTTCACCAGCTCGTCCAGGCTCAGGCCGCTCAAGTACTCCATGACGTAGTAGTACGTCCCGTCCTCGGTCCGGCCGTAGTCGTAGACCTCGACGGTGTTCGGGTGCGAGAGCCGGGCGGTGAGGCGAACCTCGCGCTCGAACCGCTGCATCGCCCGCGGGTCGGTCACAACTCCCGGCCGGATCAACTTCACGGCGCAGGGGCGCTTCAGAAGCTGGTGCTCGGCCAGGTAGACCTCCGCCATTCCGCCGGCGCCGATCCGCCGTTTGAGGCGATACTGGCCCAACTGCCGGGCCTCGGCGACCTGGCGGCGCAGCCGGAACATCGTGTGGGCCCCATAGGCCGAGCCGACGGCCAGGATCGCGAGGATCAGCGCGTCGAAGGCGAACAGGAAGGCCCGCGGGGTTTGGCTATCGAGCCAGCCCTCCCAGAGCCACGCCATCGCCGCCGGGTGCTTTAGCGCCAGTACCGAGAGGGTCGCGAACGGCAACAGCGCCAGCGGCCCGGCCACGAGCGCGGCGCGGCGCCAGGTTTTGGGGACGTAGAGCCCGTAGGTAAGGATCAGGACGGCGGTCAGCAGCACGACATTCTTGAAAGTCATCGGAGCCGTCATCATGTCACCACGCTGCGAGAACCTCAGCATCAGCCGGTATTCGACGAAGGTGACGCGGCCGGCGAGCAGGCCGACCGCCCCCAGCTCCAGCTCCTGGAGCGCGGTAAGCGAGATCGGGCACCGGCTCCAGAGCAGGGCGATGAGGCCAACCAGGGCCAGGGTGATCGTCCCGTCCACACAAGCGAGCGTCGCGTCCTCTCGCCCGAGGACGCCGCGACTCCAGAGCGTCGAGGCCGCCAGGATGAGGATGTAGACGATCGGCAGCACGCGCAGTCGTGCCCGCACGGCGTCGGAGAGCTCGGAAATCGCCTGCTGCTCCTTCTGCGACGCGATCGCCCGGCTGGGAGCCAAGCCGGCGCCCTCGTCGGCCGGCGCGTCCCCGGACCCACCGGCCGGGTCCGGCGGTTGCGACGGGGCGTCGACACGGCGGGGCGCGCTCGCCGTCCGATCCGACGGCGGACCCGCCGCCTGGGGGGGCGCCAGGAATGCGCTCGGTTGCACCCGTTCGTGCTCGGCCAGAAGCCGTTCAACCTCGGTCCGCACCTCATCGTCCCCTCCGCAGGCGGCGCGCAGCCAGGCCTCCCGCCCGGAGGGGTCAATCCCGACCGCAGCCTCGATTAGCTCGCCGATCCGTCGGGAGCGCTCCGGCGTCATCCGTCCCACCCCCCGAGCTGACCGGCGAGCCAGGCCCGCGATACTCGCCAGTCGTTCTCGACCGCCGCCACCGAGCCCCCCAGCGCCGCAGCCACTTCGGCGACGGTCACGCCGCCGAAGTCCCGCAGGGTCATGACCTGCGCCTGCCGCCCGTCCTGCTCGGCCAGCCGGTCGAGGGCCTCGTGGACAGCGATGGGCTCTCCCCGCGCCTGCTCGTCGCCGGCCCGGGCCCACCCCAGGATGACCGTAACTCCTTGCGGCGTCTCGGCCACTATCCACCCCGAAAAGACGACCAAGGGATCCGTCGCCATTTTCCGCGGAACTTCTTGAGAAGGCAAGAACCGCAGGGCTCGAGGCGACTCGCCCGCAGCCAGGCGAGTCCCTGGCCCGCGGAGGTGATGACGACTCACGATCTGGTGTTCTCGACCTGGGTTGTGGACCAAATCAAACAGGCAGGTGTCCCTCTGCCACTCACCGTTCGTGGAGACCGACCTTCTTTTGGTCGGTCGGCGAGGGCACACTGAGCCGGCCAATCGGGCGCCGAGGCGGAATTGTCGGCAAATTCCGGGCTGTCGGAGAAAAATCCGGTTAACCGGGGCCTGCGCACGCCCGATCAAGCGCAGCGTATCACCGACCGGGTTGAAAAAAGTGGCTGACGCGAGGGCTTGGTGCCAGCCACAGGTGACCAGGCAACTGCCCGGAACGTTTCGCTCAAGCGAGTGCCATTCGTCACATCGACCGATGCGCCCAATCGCGTGCTTCATGCTACTGAACGCTCGCCCTACCAGCGCGCCAACTGGGTGATTTGAATGAGGTTGCCGCAGGTGTCGTTCAACCTGGCGATGGTCGCGCCGGGCACCTGGGTTGGCGCCATGGTGAGCTCGGCCCCGCGCGCTTTGATGCGCTCGCAGTCCCCCGTGACGTCATCGGAAAAGAACATGGCCGCGGGCTGGCCCTGCTGGAACATGGACTGCTGGTAGGCCTTGGCCGCCGGGTTGTCGTTGAGCGCGAGTTGCAGCTCGGTTCCGTCCGGGTCCTCGGGCGAGGCCACGGTGAGCCAGCGATACGGCCCCTGGCTGAAATCTGCCTTCTGGGCAAAGCCCAGCACTTCCGTGTAGAAGCGGAGAGCTTTCTCCTGATCGTCCACGTACACGCTAGTCAGCTTGATCTTCATTGGTGTTCCCTCTATTTGCGGGGATGGTTCAGTTTACCGCGCCGCTAGCTCCGCCGCCATCGACGCCGACATCCTGGGATCACCGCACTGTGCCTCAAATCTCTGTCGGTCGTCTATCCTCTCGTCCCCGTCCGCTGGGCGGCTGCGGACGTGTTCAGTGCCACGGCGGCGCGAACGAGCGCCTTGAGCGCTTTTTCATCGATCTCGTCGCCCTCATGGAAATCGATGGCACGCCTGGTGTTGCCTTCGAGGCTCGAGTTGAAGAGGCCTGAGGGGTCCTCCAACGAGGCGCCCTTGGCGAAGGTGATCTTCACGACGTTCTTGTACGTCTCACCGGTGCAGATCATTCGATCGTGATACCACACCGGAACCCCTCTCCACTTCCACTCCTCGACGACTTCGGGGTCGGCCTGCTTGATGAGAGTTCGGATCCGAGCGAGCGTCTCGCCCCGCCAATCACTCAGCTCCTTGATTCTCGCATCGATCAACCGAGAAGGAGAGACTCCTCCTTTTGCTTCCTTCGAGCCGATCTTAGTCTTCTTCATGGTTGTTGTCGCTTTCTTCGTGGTTGTTGGTGCTTTCTTCATGCTTGTCGTCGCTCTCCCGTCACCTGGAGGAGGGTTAACAGCCGGCTGTGCGTGGTCGGGCGCTCGGCTGCGTAACCTGCAGGAGGCGCCAGAACACGTACGAAAACCCCCAGAGCACTCCGGTGCCCACCGCCCAGCCCCACGCCTCCGGGCCATCGCCTACCGCGAGGTGGGCAATGAGCGCCGAGCCGAGGTTGATCGCGAAGCCGGCGTATGCCCACTCTTTGAGCCTCGCCGGCACCGGCGCAAGCAGCAGCACCACCCCGAGGAACTTGGCCCATGAGAGCTCCACCCGGAAGTAGGCGGGGAAGCCGAGGTGGATGAACGCCTCCGCCACCTGTGGAAGGCGCAGTTGCGCGTAGGCCGTGAAGCCAATCTGCAGGCAGAAGAGCACTGTGACGATCCAGAAGCCGATGACTATTCCTTTGGTGCGAGGCATGTGCCGGTCAGATAACATAGTGGTCACGATTTATCTCCTCCAAAGAAAGTCTGAATAGTCGAGTGGAATGATCCTTGTCACACCCTCCCCCTCGTCTTCGTCATGAAGATGACGGATGACCGCCGTAAAAGGTGACGAAGATGGAGAGTCAAAATGACTGAAAACGAGTGGCTGGCCGAGAATTTTCAAGAGAAGCGCCCCCATTTACGGGCGGTCGCCTACCGGATTCTGGGCTCGAATTGGGAAGCGGAAGACGCCGTCCAGGAGGCCTGGCTGCGCCTCACGCGGTCCGACGCCAGGAGTACTGAGAATCTTGGCGGTTGGCTCACGACGGTGGTGGCCAGGGTTTGCCTGGACATGCTTCGGTCGCGCAAATCCAGAAAAGAAGAATCGCTCGAGGAACAACTTCTGGAAGCATCGGAAAACCCGCGCCAAGCCGATCCCGCGGAGGAAGCCATCCTGGCTGACTCCGTTGGCTCCGCCCTGCTGATCGTTTTAAGGACCTTGACTCCCGCCGAACGGGTAGCCTTCGTGCTGCACGACTTGTTCGACCTGTCCTTCGAAGAAATCGCCCCCATCGTGGGCCGATCGGAGGCTGCCGCCCGCCAACTCGCCAGCCGTGCCCGCCGCCGGGTGAGGGGCGGCCAGGAGGGCCGGGAAGATGAAGCAAAGAAGGGGGAAATCGTCTCTGCCTTCCTGGCCGCCTCCCGCGAAGGCAATTTCAACGCCCTGCTTCAATTGCTCGACCCCGAAATCCTGCTTACCGCGGATGACGTGGCCGTCAAAGTCACTGAAGCCAATAAAGCCAAAGGCGCGCCGCCGTTACAAAGCGAGGTGCGGGGCGCGACGGTGGTGGCTGAAACCTTCAAGGGCCGGGCCTTGGCCGCCCAGTTGGCCCTCATCAATGGCTCCGTGGGAACCACCTGGATCGGCGGTGGAAAACCCCGGGTGGCTTTCCTGTTTTCCATCGAAAATGGGAAGATTCAGGGGATTGACGTGGTCATGGACCCGGAGGATTTGAAGGCAATGGAAGTCGAACCTTTGGGTCATCCCGGCGTTCCAACTCTGGACGCCGGCGAGAAAAAGCTCTAACAAAGAATAATCGGGCCGGGTCGTCCCGGGGAGCACCTCCCGGGACCACCCGACCCGATTTTCTCCCTTGTTTTCTTCGCTGGGAATAACGAGCAGATTCTTCGTCGCGAACATCTCCGCACGATGCGCACATCCTGGGATTGCCGGGCGGAGCCGGCTCCTAGTGCGCCTGTAACTGCATCGATTCTGCAAGGTGGGAGTCCTTGCCGGGATGCTCTGGCATCCCGTAACCAATGGTAACTGCGTCGCCGTGAGGCGGGGTGGAGAGCAACCGGAGGTGAACGTTCAGTCCGTAACACAAGTGAACTCGATTCGGCTATCCGTCGTGGCGAGCCTGCTGGGAAAAGGCGAAGCCCAAATGACGCACGGCCCCTAAAGGGCGGCCACAGCCTGTGGTCCGGTAAGTCCGACTGAGAAAAACCCCAGAGACCAGTCGGGACGACGGGGGGTGGTTGGAGACGGAATGAACGGAAGTTTCGATGACAAAACGCAGGGAGACCTGGGTGGCGCCAAAGCAGGTGTTCATACTCCACGGGGAGTCGAAGAGCCAGCCACCCAGGAGTCACAGCACCCATAGTAGCGTAGAAGCCGGGTAACTCCGGGGGAGCCAAGGGGTGCAGGAAGGTGGAAACGCAATGACCCAACCGATGGAAAACCAACCGGAGGCAGTATCCGAAAGGATTAAACGCGTCGGAGAGCTCCTGCGTCCTTGGACGTGGACCGAACCAACGGTTTGGACAGAGCGGATGTTGACAGCCCTCATACAGGGGGTCAAAGGAGGCAAATGGTTTAGCTTGATTGACAAGATCCACCCCGAGCGAACTCTGCGAGCGGCGTTCGGTCAAGTTGCCGCCAACAAAGGGTCCGCAGGGGTTGATCACGTCACGACCACGATGTTTGGAGATCGCCTGGACGAGGAAGTGAGGAAACTCAGCGAACAACTGCGGAACGGAAGCTACCGTCCGCAGGCAATCCGCCGACACTACATCCCCAAGCCGGGGAGTCAGGAGAAGCGGCCGCTGGGGATTCCGACGGTCCGAGACCGGGTGGTCCAAACGGCACTTCGGATGGTACTGGAACCGATTTTCGAGCGGGACTTCGCCGAACACAGCTACGGATTTCGCCCCGGACGGGGATGCAAAGACGCGCTGCGTCGAGCAGACGGACTGCTCAAGACCGGGTACACCTACATCGTCGATGCCGACCTGAAGAGCTATTTCGACACGATTCCCCACGATCGCCTGATGACCCTGGTGGGCCAGAAGGTATCGGACGGACGGGTACTGAACCTGATCGAGGCGTTCCTCAAGCAAGGCGTCCTGGACGGCTTGCGTGAATGGACTCCCGAGACGGGCAGTCCCCAGGGTGCTGTTGTCAGCCCGCTGCTCAGTAATATCTATCTGAACCCTCTGGACCACAAGATGGCCCAAGAGGGATTCGAGATGGTGCGGTACGCGGATGACTTCGTGATCCTGTGTCGCAGCCCGGAAGACGCGATGCGAGCCTTGGCGGTGGTGCAAGAATGGACGGCGGAAGCCGGGCTCATGCTGCATCCGACCAAGACGCGGATCGTCAACGCAACGACCGACTCCTTCGAGTTCTTGGGCTATCGGTTCCGCAAAGGCAAACGCTTTCCGCGCACCAAAAGCATCCAGAAGCTCAAGGATACGATCCGAGCCAAGACGAAGCGGAACAACGGGCAATGCCTTCCGGCGATCATCGGGTCGTTGAACCCGACGCTGCGGGGCTGGTTTGAATACTTCAAACACAGCTATAAAACGACGTTCCCAGAACTGGACGGCTGGATCCGGGGTAGGCTGAGAAGCATACTCCGGAAACGCCAGAAGAAACGGGGGCGTGGTCGTGGCTCGGATCATCAGCGCTGGCCAAATGCGTACTTTGCTGACCTGGGACTGTACAGCTTGAAAGCAGCCCATCGGTTGGCGTGTCAATCCTCTTCGAGGTAAATACCACTGACTGGAGAGCCGTATGCGGGAGATCCGCCTGTACGGTTCGGAGGGAGGGGGGACCGAAACCAATCGGTCCCTCCTACCCCTATCAAAAGCACGTGCTGCTGCGCCGCTGTAGGAGGGGGCTCTGTCCCCCGATCTGTTGTTGCGGCGGAGTCGCTGGCGAGCAGCACCTGGTGCGCACCACTCGCGGCCTGCAATTCCTGGTTGACTACCCCGGGGAAGCCGAGGTTCTGCGCACATGCGGCTAGCGCGTGAATTTCAATCCCGGGTCGCTCGGCGGAGCACCAACGACCCGAAACGTAAAGTGATCGGCGTCCGCCCAGGCGACCTGGCCGACCAGGGCGCCGTTCTGGCCCCCCTGGGCGGCCAGGGTCAAGACGCCGTCGGTGAGGGTTGATTTGCCCGCGATGTTCATCGTGGGCTTGCCCGGGCCGGTCGCCGTCCAGGTGAACGTACCGTCGCCCTGGATCGCCAGGGCGATCTTCACGGCCTGGGCCGGCGTCGCGGCCCAGGTCCCGGCCAGCTTCCCAAGGGTGGCCGGCTCGGCGCTCGGGGCCGCATCGGCGGGCGGCGGTTGGTTACCGCCGGCGGGTTGGAACTGGGCGATGAGTTGCGCCGAAAGCGTGTCGCCGGGCTGGAGCCTGACGACGTCCTTGAGCTGGGCGATGGCCTCCGGGTCGTGCCCTTCGGCCAGGTACTGGTAGGCCAGCACGAAGCGAGCCTGGGCCGAATCGGGGTTCGCCTTGACGTAGGCCTCCAGCGCCCTGAGCTGGCGGGTGTAGGTCTCGACGTCGGGGTACATCCCGCTCAAAGTCGTCCAGTCCCAGCCGGGTCGAACGGAGAGGACCGCGTAGAGCGGAGCCGCGGCTTGCTCATACTTGCCTTTGGCGAAATAGGCCAGGGCGAGGAACTCGTGCAACGTCGGGTCGTTGGGAGTCTGAGCGAGCGCCTGCTGGTCGAGCTGAAGGGCTTGAGCGTAGTCACCTGCCTTGAACGCCTCACGCGCCTGGCCGAACGCCGAGTCTGCCTGGCCAGCGACGGCCTGCTCGGGCGCCGCGGCGGTCGTGCTGATCGGCTGGGAGTAGTTATAACCCGGCGCGGCGGCCGCCTGCTGCGTATTGTCGGGCTGCTGCCCGGCCGCGATCTGCGGCGCACCACCCGACGCGGAACCGGCGCCGTAGTAGGGATTGCTATAGCCCGAATAGCCCCAGCCGTACATCGGCGACCCGGCGCCCCAGGCCCCGACCCCGCTTGGGTAACCGTAGCCCAGCCCAGTCGCACCCCAGCCTCCGTAGCTGTTGCCGTTCCAGTAGCCGCCATAGCCCATGCCGGAATGGTTATTCGAATAGGCTGCACCGGCGGCCGCACCGCCGGCGGCGGCACCCGCGTAGGGGTACGACGAGCCCTGGTTGTGGTTCGCGTACCCCGCCCCGGCGGCGGCGCCGGCGGCGCCTGCGTGGGGGTATTGCGATGACTGGTTATGGTTGGCGTAGCCCGCGCCCGCGGCGGCGGCACCCGCGGGGTGGTTCGACGAGCCCTGATTGCCGTATTGCGAGTGGTTGCCATAGGAACCCGACGGGCTCGTCAACGAGTGGGGCTGGCTAAAGGAGGGAGACTGGCCCATGGATCCTCGGCCCATCTGGCCGCTGTAGCCGCCGCGGCCGCCACCGCCATAGCCGCCACCGCCACCACCGCGGTAACCGCCGCCGCGACCTGCGAGGACGTCAGATGGAAGGGAAAGGAGCGCACAGAGTGATGCCGAGGGCCGGCGCCAAGAGTATGCGATTCATGATGAAGATCCTCGTTGAACGGAAATTGTGTTGGGTACGTCTGGTGGCCTTACTTGCCGACTTCGGGTGGCTTGCGCACGATTGTGAACTCGTCGATCCCGGGGACTGCGGAGCCTCCCAGGGTCCTTGCCGTCGAACTGCCAGCTCATCCGGTCCTTGCCCAGGCGGGTGATGATGTTCGTGGCCGACACGGGTTGCCCTTCCCGGCCGACCCCTTCGACCTTGACCACCCATTGGTTGCCGGTGCGGGTGAAGTAGCCTTCACCGTGGCCGCCCTCGGAGTCGAAAATCCAGGTCTTGAACTGCCGCTTGAGTGGGTCCCAGCCGATCCGCTGAGTGCCCGAGAGCACCAACTCGCCCTGCGTCTTCATGGTGAACTCACGATCGAGGAAGTTGCCGCCCTTGGCCCAAGTGCAGGACGTGGAGACAACCGCGGCCTGGCTTTCGTTGACCCAGTCGCCCACGAGCCACTCCAGTTCCTTCAGGCGGTCGTGGGGGGCGAGGTCGTGCTCGTGTTCGTCGCGCACGGCGGCCTGCCGCCACTGTCCGCCTTGCTTGACGTATACGGCGGTGAAGCGGGTGATCTCGGGTGCGCCGGCACCCGCGGCGGGTGTGATCGTCGTGCGGCCCTCCTCGAGGGCAGTCTCCGGGCCGAGGAAACGGAGCGAGTCAACCTGGATGGCGACTGTGCTCTTGGGACTGTCGGCAAACGATGCGGCGTACTGGTCGCGGACGGCGGCGCGTCCCTCGACTCGCTCGCCTCGCTCGCCGACGACCACCGCCGTCTCGGTGTACGTGGCCGCGGCGGCCTCGGCGTTGCGAGCGTTGAAAGCCGCGACGAACTCATCGAGAAGCGCCTTGATCGCCTTCTCGTCGTCACCCCGACCGGCCGGAGGCGTCACGGTCTCGGCCGCCTGCGCGGCGGCGGTTTGCACGGCCGCCGAAATTGCCGGCGCTCGCTTCGTCCGCTCCTGGGCGTTGAGGCCCGAGCCGGTCGCGCCGATCACGACCATGAGGATCAGAAAGACCTTCTTCATCAGCATTTTCCCTTTCGCAAGAACGCGTTCTTCGCCCTCTGGCGGCTCGGAACGCTACGAACGAGTCACGGGTTTCATTTCAGAACCGGCTGCCTGGCCTTGTGCAGCGCGTTGCCGAGCGGATCGGCCAGCCGGACGACTTCGACATTCAAGCCGGCGCGGCTTACGAGCGCCGGGCGAACACCAACACGTAAAAGACATTGTGCCTATCCCTGCTCCGACACCGCCGGCGAGACGAACGAACCACCACCGAGGACGGCCTCGACTGCCGGGATCAAGTCGATGGCCGCGGTCCGCTTGAGCACGAATCCTCTAGCGCCTGCGTCGCGCATCTGGGTGGCGACGGTGGGCTCGTCGTGAACGCTGAGGGCGATCAATCGTAATCGGGGGAAACGGCCCGTCAACTGCCGCACGACGTTGGTCCCTTCCTTCACCGGCATTGAGAGGTCCACGACAACAAGGTCAGGGTCGAGCCGCTCGATCGCTTCGAGCAATGACCCCTCGTCGGCAACCATCACGACCGCGGCGAACAGCGATTCCAACAGGCTGTGGACACCCTGCAACATCGGAAGGTGACTATCGGCCAGGAGGACACGCCCTTGCCTCATCGTGCCGCCTGTCTTGTCTCGTTGCGTCATCCGACTTCCTGTTCAATCCGGGCACCAGTCCCCTGCCCGCACGAGGCGATCGACGCTCGATCTTTTGCTCGCTCCATGCTCAGCCGATCCCACTCTCGGAGAAGAAGCCAAGGGCGAGGCGCCACCGCCGAGGCATCGACCCTCCGCACCGTCGCGTGGAGACGCGCGCCCACAACCGCCCGGCACCTGGAACGACGCCGAGCGTTTGAACTCCAACGGATCATTCTGCGAAGTGCCGGGAGGGGACGCTACTCGCAAAACTACTGGGTGCGGATTGCGCTTGCGCAGCGCGGACGACCCGTCAAAGGGAGATGATGCCGTTGCGGATCGCGTACTGGACCAGCTCGGCCGCGGTCCGGGCGCCGAGCACTTTCATGACGCGAGATCTATGAAATTCCGCGGTCCGCGTTGAAATGTGCAGCAGGCTCGCGACCTCCTTGGCCGACCGGCCCTCGGCGGAGAGCTGCAGCACTTCGCGCTGGCGAGGCGTCAATCGCCCGGCCGCGTTCGGGGGTTGCGGGCCGTCTTCTTGATAAGAGCGGAGAAGCTCCCCGGCGATCAGCGGGGTCACGTAGGTCTGACCGCGGAGTGCTGCTCGTATCGCCTTGACCAGTTCGTCGTGGGCGGAATGTTTCAGGACGTAACCCGATGCCCCGGCCTCCATCGCCCTTCGTGCGTAGGAGACGTCGCGCTGCATGGTCAAGAAGACCACCCGGCACGTGACTTCCGCTTGACGGATTTGTGCGACGGCGTCGATGCCGTTGAGCGAGGGCATGCTGATGTCGGCGACGATCAGGTCGGGCCGGAGGCTTATGGCGGCCTCGACCAGCTCCCTGCCGTCAGACACGATCCCCACCAGCTCGAATTCCGGCTCCAAAAGGCCCCGCACGCCCTCGGCCAAGATCCGGTGGTCGTCGGCGAGCAAGATCCGTGGCTTCTTCATGACTCGCTCCCGACCGCGGGGACGCGGACCGTGACCGTCGTGCCTCGCCCCGGCTGGGAGTCAACGGCAAGTTCCCCTCGAACCAGGCGGACCCGCTCCGCCATGCTGGAGAGCCCGAGTCCCTCCCGTGAGCGCGCGTCCGCCGCGTCGAAACCGACGCCCCGATCCTGCACGGTCAGGATGAGTTCCCGGCCGGACCTGATGAGCGACACATTGGCTTCGTCGGTCCCGGCGTGCTTGACGACATTCCGCAGGGCTTCCTGGGCAACCCGGTAGATGCAGAGGGCCACGTCCTTCGGCAAGGAGCCGGCAACGTCGTCCGAGCGGTAGGCGACCGCGACACCCTCCCGGCGCACGACGCTGGCACACTCGGAGCGCAGGGCGTCGACGAGCCCCAGGTCGTCGAGGATTGAGGGGTGAAGCTGGCGCGAGAGGGCGTGGACGTCCTCCGCGAGGCGCACCAGTTCCCCGCGCATCTCCTGAAGTTGGCAATGCGCGTTCGACGACGGGTCGAGCTGCGTCTCGAGTTTCGCGGCGTCAATGGCCAAGACCGCCAGCCGCTGGGTCCAGTCGTCGTGCATCTCCCGGGCAATCCGGCGGCACTCATCCTCTTGCGCCCGGAGGAGCCTTCCGGCGAGCAATCGGAGTTCGTCCTGGGTCCTTCGAAGCGACTCCTCTCGGGCGCGCAGGTCCTGATCCGCCCGCTTCCGGGCCAGGGCGTTGGCGAAAATCTCGCCGACGGTCTGGAGGCGCTGGACGAGCTCATCCGGCCAGGTCCGGAACTCACGAAACGCCCCGAAGCTGAGCCCGCCGAGAACGACGCCCCCTGCCCTGAGGGGGATCGTCAGGTTGGATTTCATCCCGATCTTGACGACGTACGCGCACTCGTCGACGGCCTCCGCGGGGACATCTTCCGGCAATCGCTCAAAGCGCATCGGTTCTCCACGCCGAACGTGCTCTGCATACCAGGGAAGATCTTCTTTGAGGATCAACGGGGGGAGCGTGGGATAACCGGGAACGACGAAGGAGTGCGTGACCAGGATATCCTGGTTGCCCTCCGAGATTTCACCGCAGTTGCCCCGCTCGACGCCCAAGAAGTCAACGAGCCGCTCCAGAGCCTGCTCGATCTGAGCATCAACCAGGTCGGCCGCCACGTTGATGAAAGCGGCCGACAGATCTGTGAGCAGCCGCTCGAACCGGAGGCGCTCATCCGGTGGCTCGCCCTCGAGATCGACAGGGAACTGCGCCTCGCAGGCTTCGCGAGCGGATGGCCGGGCATTGTCGTTGCGAGCGGCGGGTACTGGTCTCATCGATCTCTACTCGGCTCTGAGCATTCGGACACCGGGTTGAGTCAAGAACCTGCCTCGATCGGGCCGTGCTTCAAGACTGCCCTAGATTAACGATTAATCTTCCGACCACAAGGGTCTGCGGGACCTCCGCCAACTTCCACAGCGTGAGAGTGCGGGAGAACCTCAATGAGCGCTCAGTCCCGCCACAAGATCTTGAGCCCCGATAGCGCGGTGGCGAGGCTGCGGCGTTCACGGCTCCCTTGCAAGAGCGGCGCGGGGGAGCGAAGCTATATGGCCCCGCCGACCTGGGGCGCACACTGCCTGAGCCATTACAGGATAATCACGTTTTACAGATGTCAGAAACAATGAGCAGCGCAGCAACGGAGGCGGCGGTACGACTGCCCACAGAGCCGCTCGCCGCGCCGACGCAGGACCGGCGATTCGACCTGTTCTTGGTCAGCTTCTTGCTGCTGTTCCTGGAGCTATCGTCGATCCGATGGTTTGGCAGCACGGTCGTCTTCCTGACGTTCTTCACGAACCTGGTGCTGATGGCCTCTTTCCTCGGGATGTACAACTACTACCGGCAAGGCTGGATCGTCGGCCGCGCGGAGAAGACAATCGAGAAGGTGTTCGGGACCAAGCCTGTCGTGATCGCCCTGCCCTACACCGATGAGATCACGCCGGGCGGGTCAACGGCCGGGAGCGTCACGTTCCTGATCGCCGGAAAGCCGGGCTGCAAGGCTCTGGAGGCGGTCCGGGCGAAGTTTCAGGAGATTGCGCGACAGCCAGCAGCCGGACGTCGATTTCGGCTCGAATATCGCAGGGGTGATCCTGGGGGGATTGTGCGAGAACCTGTCGCTGGTCCTGGGGTTCAGCCACCTGATCCTGGTGGCGGTCGCGTTCTACGTGCTCTCGGCGCTCCGGCGGCCGCGGGCCGCCGTCCCGGTGCCGATGCTGCCGGCGGCGGCGTAACAGACAACGGACGCATCGCCGAACTCGATGGTCGCATACTCGCGGCGCCCGGCGCGCGACAACATCAATAGATCCCTTCGATTCCTACCGCCGCTAACCATCCGCAGCATCCGAGATGACCCGACTGGAATGAGAGCCCGAGCGGGCTGGACGGAGCGGCTCGATCGGCACAGATGCAAGACATCCGCGGAGGCCCTCCTTGCGGACTCTCCCTATCGCTGAGCACGCCGATCCAGTTCGGATGGCGGTGCAGTCTCCCAGGCCAACGACGAGTCCCGGAGGATGGGCAGCGCGTTTTTCAGGATGGCTTCGGCGATCAGGCGGTTGCCCGTGCTCTCGACATGATACTGATCGACGAAAATCGGCTCGCGATTGCCGTCGAACGCATCGCTGATGTCATACGCCATGATGCCCTGCTGCCTGAGCCGGCTCAGTTTTTCGCGCAAGAGCCGGTAGCAGATTCGCAGGGCTTCTCCATGGCTCTTCCGCTCCCTGGCGGCCATGGCCCGTTCGTCGGAGGTCAGCGGCCGGCTGTCGATCGTATACAAGGTGGGTTGGAGGAACACCAGCATCCGGATGCCGTGCCGATCGCAGATCTCCTTGGCGCGCAGCATCGTTTGCTCGTAGCTGTCGGCGGTCGCCTGGGCCAGCTCGCGCATCTTCGCCTCGGACCGGGTATGGGCCGGGTCGTTGCCGCGCTGGGCGGCCACGATGAAGCGGAAGATCGTCCGAGCCGCGACGCTCACTCGGGCGATCGGCCTCAAGATCGTGAAAATGCCTGATTTGCGATACTCCTTCGCGGCCTCGCGCATTGTGAGCGTGGGGTACCCATTGATAACCCCTTGCAGCGTATTATTGAGGCCATCGAAGAAGACGCAGAAATCGGGGATATTGTTCTGCCCGACCTCGTACTCGAGAAGCTCCACCTCCTGGAGCGATACCGCGCCGCGGATGCCACAATTCACCACCTCGATGTCCCTGGTCTCGCTGATCGCGGCCAGACGCTCCTGCAAGAGGCTCGCGTGCGTGAAGGCGTCGGGCACCTCCATGCAGAAAGTCGTCGAGCCGCCGAGCACGAACAGCTTTCGAGGCCGGCGGCCCGGGGGTAGTCGCCCGCAGTCAAACCCCACCGTGGCCCGGAGACCGTCGCGAATGTTGAGAAATGGATCCTCGCGGTCCACGGGCAGCCAGAGGTGCGGCCCCTTTTTCGTGTAGGTGCCCTTGAGCTGAGCCAGCGATGACGTGAGGAATTGAGGTGAGAACCATGGCTTAGACGTGTAGGCGGGGTGATGCAAGAGCCGCTCGTAATCATCCACGGCCACCGGCCGAATTTGCATGCTGTCGTAGACCCTGAACAATCCCTCGATGAGCAAGAGAGTAAATAGCATGGGGATCGCTGAGAACAGCAGCTTCCGCTTCAACGAGTACGAGCGCTTGCCTTTTCTGTCGACACTCATCACCGTGATTCAACCCCCTTTCTCGACGCAGCCAAGCTTCGCCCCGGTCAGGGCACGATCCTGCGAAGCTTTGCGGCCTGGTACTCTTTTGCCAACCAACTTGCTGTCGCCCGAGCGACGAACGCGTTACCTTTCGGATTGAGATGGTATCCATCTTCTTGAATCAAAAAGCGTTCGTTACCCCCGGCGGCGAAATACTCTTGCACGCAGTCGAGAGCGGGTACTCCCGCCGCTCGTGCGTCGCTCTCATACTCGCGCAGAAATGTCGCGACCCGCCAAGGCGGGGCGTCTTCAGGACGGTTTACAAATTTCATGTTGGCTGGCGACAGGGTGACAAGAAACACGGCGCCAGCTTCGTTTGCAGCTCTGGACATCTCCTTGATCATCGCCCATACCAGGGGGCGTGTGGTGGCATAGGTGGCTCGGAAGGAATCATGAATGGGCCAATACTGGGGATGCGACACGTCCGCTTCGCGTTTGCGCCAGGCGCCGGTCAAGAGGTTTTGAGCCTGTTTCCTGACGACGTGCCAGAGTGCCGATCGGAAAACGCGGGAGCCGCGCGCGGAACGCTCCGGGTTGGCCGGATCATACGCGTTGCCTTCGGGATCCCTGGGAAGTGGGACGCGATCTCGCGCCAGCACGAGATGGCCCTCCTTGAGCACATAAAACGGCTTGTACCGAGTAAAGCCGCCTGGCGTTACACTCCGATCGCCGGTCACGTCGGCGAAGTCGTTGAGACAGAGGTGGAAAATCACGATATCCGGCGAATAAGCCAGCCCGAATTCCTTGAGAGCGAGCAGCGACTGGTCGGGGCCGTACCCTGAAACCCCAAGGTTCAGCACCTCGGTGGTGCCGTTGTCACGAACCCAGTCGGCATCCTGATTCAAGGCGATTTCCAACTGGTGCGGCCAGGCCTCCTCCCACGAGCAAAGATAGCCGAACGTCGTGGAATCGCCGACGCACACAATCCGGCAATGGCGGTCGCTTTTCTGGTGCGAAACGGACGCCCCGCGCCAGCCGTGTCCACCTATGTCGTCAACGCCGGCGATGAGCTTCCAACCCAGAATTGGAGAATAGTCCATAAACCGTACGCCGAAAACCCCTTGTCGGTCCGTGGAGTCGAACATGCGGCAGATGCCCTCTGCCGCGGCGAGGCTCAGGGTGACCGAGACGTAGAGGCCGATGAGCTGGGCAGGATGACTCGCGACCCAGCGTCGCCCCACACGGGTCGCCAGCACCAGAAAACAACCACCGCACCACAACAGGCAAAAAATGATCAGCAGCAGGGCCAAGCGGTCGGCCGGATACGGCTCGTGGAGTCGGCGCCAGGCAAGCGGAAGGGCAAGCGTCGGGACAACGAGCTGAAAGAGCCAAACGATGGTCGAGCATCTCGCAAGCCTTCCAGGAGGCACGGGCGGCGCTTCAGCTTCGCAGCCAGCGCGGGATGGCAAACCCACACTGTTCGCGATGTTTGCCCGGAACTTCTCGGCATCGTTCGCCACGAGCGGCATTCCTTCTGCTCACCAAACGCCCCCGGAATCAGGGACCGGGGCCATGGGCCAATCGACGAGACGGCCTTACTTGCGATCCTCGATGATCTTTCGCTCGAGCAGGAACCGGCCGATGTGATGAGCGATGACCTTGGAGAATTCATCCGTATAGTGGAACGAGTCGACGTATAATGACTTGGTGAATTCCTGCTGGATGTCGGCCAGCCAGAGAAAATTCCGAGTACAGTCCTCGGGGGCCTCCTTGACGGTCCGGGCCATGATGGCGTAGCCAGACGCTGTAGCGGCACGCAACCAGTCCGAGTTGGGGTCGCCGCGATAATGTTTCACATTATAATGATATGATGGAATTGGCTGCCACACGAATGCGGGGCGTACGTTGCAGGCACGCGCGGCCGCGTCGATCAAGCGCCTGTTTTGCGAATACCGGTTGAGAACGTCCGCAAGCTTCTTGGAATCGTCAGGCGATTTGCTATTCGGTGCCAATTTTTCTTGCTGGTCGCCGGCAACCCGCGAATGGATTGCATCAATCACTCTTTTCATGGGGAGCAGGGACAGGAATTCCGAGCCAGCGCTCGATCGCTTGAGCTCCCGGTCATCCCAGAGCTTTCCCATATCAAATGTGAATAACGGCTCACCTGAGCTCATGAGGAAGTCGTTGAGGCCATCGATGAAGACGGCAACATCGGGCACGATGCCCTCGGCGAGGAAATTCATGAAGCGCGTTCTCTCCTGGGTCGAGAAGAAACACCCCGAGCCGAAGTTGTAGACCTTCACGTGCCGCTGGAACTTGCCCTCGAGGAATTCCTGGAGATGAGTTGCGATGGTTTGATCGTCGGCGACGCCGTAACCGAACGTGGTCGAACCCCCAAACAGGAAGACGTTCAGGTTCTTGGGGTCCGGCGGCCAGGGGCCGTTGTTCTTCGAGAGCCTGAACCCGGTCTTGTCGACGTTGACCCATTTACCGGCATAGGCACGCTCCTTGTATTGCGTGTACGGATCATATTGAAGCCCTCTATCCCATGTCTCTTGCAGGAGCAGACGAATATCATCTTCCTGGTATCCTCGGTAGATTTCCCGGAGCGTGGACATTCCCAGCAGATTGATCACGTTGTTACTTGGAGTCGGTCGCCCGCGAGCTGCGTCCTTGGCTGTGTACGCCGCGAAGATGGCGATATTCACCATTGCGAAGACAACAACGATATTGAAGAAAAAGAGCGCGCATGCCTTGTAGGAGTCGACTCCTTTCCGGACGACATTTCGCATCGACGTTCGGGACATCGTGGTTTCCCCAAGAAGACGGAGAGAAATAACGGGATAGGTCATTCGGCCGGCTCTTCCCCGGCCAATCAATCTCCTGCGCGGAAGGGCGCCGGCGAGAGATGCTGGCGCGACCGGACCGGCACGCTTGCCCCGGCGCCGGCTGTGGCGGACTATTCGCTTGCCGCCTTGCGTGCCACCGCCATGACCGAGGTGCCGAATGGGACCGGCAGGCGCCTTAGCAGCCGATCCTCGATCACGCAGAGGCGCTCCAGTGCCCTATTGATCGCCGGCCCTGGGATGCCGTGCTGGGCCACTTTACGCGACCGTTTCGCATTGGCGAGCCGCACCACGAGCTTGGGCATAAAGAGGGCTCGGAACAGGTATCGGACCTGCAAGAGCACTAACCCCTGGCATTCCAGTGTGCTCCGCAAGCTCCTGGCGGTGTACCGCCGCCGGTGTTGATTGATTTCGTCATGGTGGTCCCACAACAACTCGAACGCCGGAACCGTGACGAGCAGCAGTCCGCCCGGCCCCAACATGGCGGCCATGGACGAGATGGCCGCCCGGTCATCGTCAATATGCTCGATGACGTCCAGGGCAGTGATCACGTCGAACCGCCAGGACGGGTCAGCGTAGAGCGGGTCGCCGAGCGGGCGGGTTGAGATCCGCTCGCGAAAGGGCCCGGAAGGGTCGAGCAGGTTCTCGTCGACTTCGATCCCCCGGACCGTTCCGAATTCGGAAAGCGCCGGAAACGACACCGCGTCTCCGCAACCCACGTCCAGGATCGCCGAACCGGGCCGCGGCCGCAGAGAGCGCAGCAGGTCGAGGAGTATGGCTTCACGTGCTCGCCACCACCAGTGCTCGCGATAGAGCCGGGCGTATTGCGCGGCGTAGGTCGCTTCCATTGTGCACTTTGCCATGATCGCGGGCTCAAGCGCGAGTCGTGGTGGCGACCAGCGAAGCGTCGTCCGATCGGCTTGGCTCATCGAGGTCGCCTCGACCGACAACCTCGCGAACGAGCGCGACCGGCCGGCCCCGTCCTTCCTCGCATGTCCGTACGACGTACTCACCCACGACGCCCAGGCAGAACAACTGGACACCACCGAAAAACCATATTGATATGATCAAACTGGCGAAACCGCGAGGAAATTGCCCGGGCGCGATCAGGTACCAGACGAAGTAACCGCCGGCGACGGCAATCGCCGCCAGCGAGAGCAGAAACCCGGCGAGCTGGATAAAACGGATCGGCAGGCTCGTGAAAGAGAATAGCCCGTCGTAGGCCAGTCCGAGCAGTTTCCGGATGTTATACTTGGGGGCGCCCGCGAACCGGGCGGCCCGCTCGTACTCGACGCCGACCTGCGTATAGCCCACCCAGGCTCGCAGACCGCGGACAAAGCGGGTGCGCTCCGGCAAGGTCAGAATTGCATCGACGACACGACGGCGCAGGCAGCAAAAGTCGCCCGAGTCGAGTGGTATGTCGATTTCCGAGATGGCGCGGAGCAGGCGGTAGAACGCGAGGTAGGCCGAGTTCTTGAGCAGGTTCTCCGGGCGCTTGCGGCGAACGCCGTAGGCGACGTCGGCCCCTTGCGCGAGCGCTTCAACCAGAGCGGCAATCGCCTCGGGCGGGTCCTGCAGGTCGCCGTCAATGATGGCGACCGCCGACCCCTTGGCCTGGGCCAAGCCAATCGAGATGGCAGCCTGGTGTCCGAAATTGCGCGTGAGGAAGATGCCGCGAAATCGCCGGTCCCGAGCCACCATCTCGCGAATGATCGACTCCGAGCGATCGACGCTGCCGTCAGAAACGAGGAGGAACTCCAGACCATGAAAACCAAGGCCGGCCAGGGCCGGAGGCAGCCTGCGCTCCAGTTCGGGGAGGGTATCCTGCTCGTTGTAGATCGGCACGACGACCGACAGGAGCGACCGGTCCAGCTCGGTCGCCGCACCGCATCGGTCGCAATCCGTTAACGAGACCATGAAGAGTTATCTCCCGGCGGTCGCGAGCGTAGCATCGTTGCCGGCGGGCCGAACGAGAAGTTGGACCACCGCAGGGCGCAACGCTCAAGAATCAATAGGCGACGACTCGATTGGACAGCACGGATTCGCCTCCGCAATTCCCGCACTCGGCCTCAGCGACGCGTCATCAAATATGTGATGATATCGTTCCTTATGTCCTCCGAGAGGGCCAGGGCGAAGCTGGGCATTCGTGCGTAGGGGTTATCGAACCGCGGCTCCTCCAGGTGATAATGCAACCAGACTCTGGCACGCTCCCGTCGCTCGGATTCGAGGGTCTTTTCGAGTTTCGGCCGCTGTGCAGCCACGAAGCTGGATTCCGAGGCGATCAGCTTCCTGACGGACGCCTCGTAGCCGGGCGAGTTGAGCCGGAAATCGAGATTGCTGATCACATGCGTCAGATCGGGAGCTTCGCGGCCGCCGGTTCCGTCCATTTGATGACACGAGGTACAGTTGCGGTTGAAGTAGACGCGGCCGCGGTCCTTGACCGGCATGGCCGCGAGTTGATTGTCGGCCACAACCGGCAGGGCGAGTGTCTCGGTGGAGGGCACGACCTTGAAGACTCGCCCCCGAGCATCGTCCGTGCTGACCGTCTCACCCCAGAAGTCTGTGAAGTAGAGCCCATCGGGACCTTCGGCCAGGCCCAGCACGGTGGCCTTCATTTCGCCGGCATACTGGATCAAGACGTCCGGCGGGCGGTTGAGCGTTCCGAACTTGGCGTCGAGGGTGAACTCGACGATCGCCTTGCCCTGATTGGCCCCAACTCCGCCAGGCGGCCCATACAACCCCACGTAGCAACGGCCGGCCGTCCCCGGGCCAAGTACCGGGCGCTCCAGGATCTCCAGGCCGACCGGAGCGGTGTTGTCGACCGGGCCCCAGGTGTAGAGCGCGTTCAGCCGCATACTCTCCGGGTCGCCGTTCCAACCGTAGGAACCACCCGCGATCACCCTCATGAACCGGTCGATGTTCTTGCCGTTGTCGACAGCGAAGCAATTCCGATTGGCGTCGAAATCGAAATCGAAAATGTTACGGACGCCCGAGGCGTAGACCGCGCATCGAGGAGACTCGGGGGCGAACGATTCGTAGAACGGATTGCTTTCGCAAGCCGTGCCGTCGAGGTTCAAGCGAAGGATCTTACCCCCGTACTTGCTCAGGTCGAGGCTCAAGGGGGCGTTCTCGGCATCACCGACCGAAACATAGAGCTTGCCGTCGGGGCCAACGACCACCTGCTGGATCTGATTGGAAGGCGCGGTGAATTCATCAAACACGCGCACGGTCTCGACCTTCTGGACTCGCTTGCCGCCCGGAGCGCTATGGAGCCGCAGGATCCGGTTCTGCGAGAGCCCCGTGGTTTCGTCCTTGAACGCGCCGGTAACCAGGAGGTCCTCGGTACCCGGCACAAGAGCAAGGCCTGAAAGGCCCATCTCGTCGGTCATTTCCCGGCTGATCGGCTTGAAGTTCGTCAGCCCGTCGGCGTACGTTCGAACCAGGCCGTCGCGACCGACGTACTTGACCTTGCCATGAAGCTCGTTGACGTAGAAGACGGGCGAGTCAGCGTCCGGCCCGACCCTGGCGGCGAATACCAGGTTGACCGGATAATCAAGCCCTGCCGCCACGAGCTTCACGTCGAACCCCGGACGCACATTCCATTCGGGGTGAGCCGGTGACGGCACCGCACGCCAGGTGTACAGGCGCGGCATGAAGTACCCGTACGAGAAACGCGAGAAGTTGTTCTCGCCGAGACCGACTCGATTCTCGAGCCAGTGCACGGTGTGCCGGCCGGTTCGATCATAGAGGATACCAAGCGCAGCAAGGCCGCCAAGTGCGATGCCGAGACCAAAAGCCAGCATGATCCTGATTTTAAATAACGATCTGACTATAGTCATTTCATTCTTATATGATCTGAGTATTGATCACTTCCCGATTGCAATGAAGTAATGCAAGTATCATGCTCTCTTTTCTACACAACCGGCGTGCTGGTCCGTCCCTGGCCGAGCACTCAGCGTGCAAACCCATCATTGTCCGCTGGGCTGACAGGGTCAAGAGGCAATTCTGGGACTCCGAACGGGGCGACGGCCGGCGGGAAAAAAGTGGTCAATCGTGCTGATAAAAAGGGGCGCGAGTCGCTGTGAGAGCGCCCTTAGGCGCGCGCGAGAGCAAGTTTGACGAATTCACCATTGTGGTGCAGGCGTCCCGCCTGCATTCCTTGTACCGGCAGGCGGGACGCCTGCACCACAATTGGCAAAGTTATTACTTCGCGGTCCCTCAACTTCCTGACTCTCGGTTTTCTTGGTAACATTATTCGAGGCTTTGCGGGACTTTTCCCGGCCGCCGGAATGTCGGTCCGCCACGCCGGAAGCAAGCTTGGGGCACCACTTCATTCATTGGCCCCCGGTTGATGAAAACTCGACGCCGAAGATTGGTCTACGACGAAGGGCACTCCAGAATGGACGACATCACGCCAGAGCACAGTCGAAACCTTGACGTCTTCGCCTTCCTCTGGGCGTGGGCTTCGATCATCCATCAGGCAAAACTGGGCCTTTGGGCGCTGGACGGACTCGACATCGTGATGACATGCGCCGCGGCGCTCGTGATTGCGAGGCCAGGGAGCCTGGCGAATTTCTTGACGCTGGTCGTCATCCAGCTCGCCGACCTCTTGGTCAAGTTGCCCGATCTCAACAATCACCCCGTGGTGATGTTGTTGAGCGACATGGTCATTGTCGCGGCAATTGTCAGGGAAATCTGGTTGCGCCCGAGCACTCCGATCGACAAAGGGTCGCTGTTTGACTCCTTTGCGCCGGTGCTGCGCGTCATGGCGGTCGTCGTCTATTTCTGGGCCACATTCCACAAGTTGAACTGGGATTACCTCGATCCCACCTACAGCGCGGCCGTCGTGCACTACGAACACCTCGTCCGCCTGATCGCGCGCTTCGGCTTGCAGTTGCCGACCTTGGAATGGGCCAAGTACGGCGCGATTTACGGGACGCTGGTTATCGAATCGGCGATTCCGATACTGCTCGTATTCGCTCGGACGCGAATCGCTGGGCTCTGGGTGGGTCTTTTGTTTCATCTCATGCTCGCCATCGAGAACTACCACGACTTTTCCGCAGTGGCCTATGCGATGCTGTTCCTGTTCACACCCGCGAACTTTCTGGACTTGATGGCGGAGTGGTGGCAGAAATCGCTGCTCGGGCGGATATCAGCTCGGGTCGCAAAGGCCGCGATACTCCGGCCGATCCCGATCCAGGTCTGGCTGGCTGTGCTGGCATCCATCGCTTTCGGGACGTTCAACCACTACCACGTATTCAGGGTTCTGGCGGTGGTCTTCGACTGCGGATGCATCGTGGCTTTTGCCGGGGCAATCCATGGCCGAACCTCGGCGGTGGCCGAGCGAACCAACGCGCTGAAACTGGTCCACCCGGCGTTCGTGATTTTCCCGCTGCTCGCGCTCTTCAACGGAGCTTGCCCCTATCTGGGCCTGAAAACGCGGAGCTGCTTCGCGATGTTCAGCAACTTGAGGACGGAGGGAGGAAGGACCAATCATTTACTCGTGCCGACCGGGCTCCAGATTGCTGGCTTCCAGCAGGACATGATCCGGATCGTCGAGTCGTCCGACCCGTTCATCGCGGGAATTGCCGAGCGGGGCAGCTTGATCCCGTTCTTCAACTTGCGTACCTATATCAGTGCCAAGGCGAATCGCGGCGAGACCGGCACATATGTGAAATACATGCGCGGCGAACAAGTCGTGACCGTGACGAACGCCGAAAAAGACGAAGAGCTTTCGAGGCCTTACCCGATCTATATGAGGAAGCTTCTGCTTTTCGGCGAAACCAACCCTGGTCCCCACCAGCCCATCCGCCACTGAGGATCTGGGCAGAAATGAGTTAGCGGAAGAGTCGTCTTTCGCTCCTCGAAAGAAAGCCCCCTCGCGGAGCGAAAGGCGACACTTACAGTTGCGCGGCGCCTGACCAGAATCAGCAATGAGCCGCCACGGCGGCTTCGTGCCGCTTGGTGCGAGGCCCCGTCAGGAGGAGCGACGCCGTCGGTAAGAGGACGAGATAACAAACGGCGCCCAGGCGAATTGTCGTGTCGATCGAGAAGGCGATACTGCAAGCCACTGCCAGACCAGCCGCCAGAACACCGGCGGCGCCGTTGACGCCCCAGAACCAGGGAGTCGGCCGGGCGTCCTGATTCATGACCAGCCTCATTCCCAACGGGAAGCCGAATCCCATCAGCACGCCGGCAGGCAGAATCACCGCAATGCTGACCAGCGAGCGGACGAAGAGCCCCGCGGATTCCAGCGATGAATGGATCAATGCCGGCAGCCAGTGAGGCAGCCCCAGGAGGTAGATCACGAGCAGGGACAGCCAGACGAAGACGCCGAGGGGACCTTTCGGCATGAGCTTCTCCGAGAGCAATGATCCCAGGCCCGTTGACAGGATGATGCTGAACAGGACGATGCTGAGGGCATAGATCGGGTGCCCCATGAACACGGAAATCCGCTGAATCAGCCCGATTTCGATGAACATGAAGCCCAGACCGATCAGCAGGAAGTACGCACTACCGAAAATCGCCAGGCGGCTGTCAACTTTATGGAGCGATGAGCGGGCTGGCAGGATAATGGCGACGACCACTGTCAGGAAGGACAGGACGATCAGCAGAAGCAGGGTCGCCATGGCAATCAAATTGCCCACCACGACGAGGCTCTCGTCCCTCGTGAAGGACCCGGTTCGCCGGTATTCGTTGACGTACTGCTTGAGGTTGCCCAGGTTGAATAATCGCAACTGATTGAAGAAAAACGGCCGGGAGTCCGTCGGAGGGGACAGATCAAGCCAGTATCTACCAGCTCTGAGATTGAGCTCGTCCATGCTGGTTGCGGACAGCAAGTCCTGAAACACCGGGTCCGCCGAGGGGTGGTCGGGACTGGCAAGCACGTGGAACTTCAAGCGCCGGCACGCATCATTCAAGGCGCGAAGGTCGCCGGCTGCAAGAGGCGCCCGCGAAACGATGAGCGTCGCGAGGTTGCCCACGCTCGCCAGGAAAATGTGATCACGAGGGTTGGGAACTCCCAGGGAGAGCAAGGCCGCGACTGCCAGGCTGGTGGTCCGGCCAATCTCGATCGGCGCCGACGGCGCATGCCACCGCGACACCGAGAAAAGGCCCTTCGGGCCCAGCGCGGCCAGGAAAATCCGCCAGCCCTCTACCGTGTAGAGCGAGCTCTCCGATAACGAGAAAGCGCCGGCTCCCGTGGAGGCGAAGGTGTCGATCATGCTCATCTCGATGACGTCGAATTTCTCATGCGTCCGCGCAAACCAGCTCCTCCCCTCATCGACAAACAGACGCACGCCAGGCAAGTCGGCGATCCCGGCATAGCTCCGGAGCTTCGCCGGATCCGTCAATAGGTTGAACGAAGATCGGATTGAGCTCCACCCCGGTGATGTCGCGAGCCCCGAAAATGTAGGCGGAGAGAAGGTCGCGGCCACTCCCCACTCCGATGACCGCCACACGACCGGTCGGCCGGGCATAATAGACCAGGTTGCTGATATCATATTTCAGAAAGTCAACTTTAGCGGTGTCGCCCGAGAATTTCGGCATCACCGTGCCGGCAAAACCGTCGATATTGAGTGCCCGCTGCTCCACCGACTGGCCGCGAGGAAGAGTGGACGACGCCCCCCACAGATATGGCTCGTAGTCGCGATCGCTGGTTACAGCGATGCGCGAAAAGGAGTTCCATTTCTCGAATTCAAAATTCGTACCAACTTCGACCAGACCAAATTTCGCTGAGATCGGCTGGAAGCCGTAACGGGTCGCCGCATTGGCCACGGCGAGTGCCATGAGCGCACCGGCGACCAGACCGGGACGCCGCAGCACTCGCCAGTTGAGGAAGCCGTAGCCGTGAGCCGTTTCGCCCCCAGCGGCTCGGAAACATACTCCAGCCACGGCTGCCAAAGCTGCGACGACGAACACCGCGGATGCTGCGTCGATGCGGTTCAAGAGCAGTGGAACCACAAGGCATCCGCAAGCGGCACCCAGCAGGTCCACACCGTAGGTGATTCCAACGGAGAACGGACTTCTGGTCAGAGCCAGTGATACCGCCACTCCTGCCACCGCAAACGGAGCGGCCAGGAGGATTACCACCTTGAGCCAGATCACCAAGAGCGTGCTGACTCTCACGAACGGCAACGGAGACGCGAGCTGCAACAGGAAACAGACGAGGATTGCCAGTGCGTAGGCTGTTGATACCAGCGACAAGTAGCTCGCGACATTGGTCGGATTAATCTTGTTGAGCTTGAAATAAACAAAGATCGCACCGGCGGTCATGCCGAGCATCGCCATGCTGATCGAGAGAAACGCCAGGTAATACATCGAGACGACCGAGAGGACGCGCGTCTCGATGATTTGCAGCATGAGCGTCAACATGCAAATCAGAAAAAGGCCTATGAAAAAGCCCCTTCTCTGCACCATGACTTGGTCTCCAGTTGACTTCCAGGTTGCGGCAGGGGCGCGCAAATCGAATGAAGAAGGATGGCGAAGACGGCGAGGAAAATCCGCTCGTCGGTTTGACAACTCACGACTTGCCGACGTTCATCACCCGGCTGATCTTCACGTGGACGGCGTGGAGGGTTGCCAACGGCAACCCGGCCAGTGCCGGGTGGCAGGCAGTCAGGCCCCGGAGCATCGCGCCCATCGACGTCCGCGCATCGAGCCATCTTGGGCTCATCCCCAGGTCCTTTGCAACTCTGCGCGATGCCAGAACGTAGGGCGAGACGTCCGTTGCCAGGTCGATAAGGAGCCGGTTTGCGCGACCACCATCGCGCGGACACACCCACGGCTTGCGGCCGATACAGTGGATCAAGGGCGGTAGCCCGCGGAACAAGTCTAGCAACCGATCGTGGGGCCGGTAACCCGATGACCCGGCGCACTGGGCGATGTGACGGCCCAGGCGCAGGCAATCGTAAGACACCTGGCCGAATTCGGCGCTTTCCAGCACGGCGGTCAAGAGCCAGTCGTCGCTCTTGAGATGAAGCGGACGACGTTCATAGGGGACCATCTGCGCCCGGCGGTAGCCGGGGTCATGCACCATCTCGAGCCAGCGCTCAAGCAGCGGCCGGTGGGCCTGCGTGGCGCGCACGAAGCAACCGTTGATCCGCTGCATCGGCCGCGCCGAATGCATTCCCCATAGATGGCACACGGGAATCACGGGGGGCTGGTCCCACTCCTCGGTCGCAATCAGGGAATCATGCGGGAATTCCTCGAGGAGCGCAGCGATCGAACGGGTGACGATCATGTCGCAGTCGATCCAGATCGCCTCGGGCCTCCCCGCATCCAATTCCTGGAGCAAGAGCCAGGCCTTCACATCCCATCCGGCCACTCCGTCCGGCGCCGTCGTCGAGATGACCACTTGAGGCCTGCGCTCCGCCCAGGTCAGGACCGAAGCCGGAGCCTGCGGCACGGTCAGATGCAACGAGACATCGGGATCGACGCGACAGAGCGACTCCCCCATCAGAATCAAAGAGTCCATCGCTTCCGGGCGGTCTTCGTAGGAGCATACCCGGAGGGAGCGGTCAACCTTCGTGCAGGTGCTGACAGAGCGATCATCCTCCGTGATTGCTCGGGTCGTCCGCATGCTACTCGCCCCTGGTGAAAATGTCAGTTCCCGGCAGCTCCAGACTACCGATTGTCCCGGATGAGCCCCGATGAATGCGAGGTCGGAAACGGCCGGCTTCAAGGCGATCGGTCGGGCGGCTTCGCGGCAGGGTGCACCCGGTAGACCCGATAGGTCGGGTTCTGATACACCGGCTGGGCACCCGTTTCGGAGAGCCAGCGCGGCGTCGGGACGGGCCCGTCGAGGGTCACCAGCAGCGATTTCCCGCGCCATTCGTCGATCACCCGGCCCGTCTTGAGGAACTCACCGACCTCCTGTCGCCGCGCGTCGATGTCGGGCGTGGTGTCGAAGTGCCCGAACCACGGGCGGAGCGGGGTGTAGACTGCCGTAAGAAAGCCCACGTCGTGCGGATCGCTGGTAAGAACCAGCGCGCCCTTGTTCTCAGGCTGGCTCATCCAGCGGTAGAGGGCGAGTTGATCGGCGGTGACGCTCCAGTACTTCTGCTGGTGGCCGAGCGCTGCATCCCAGACGAACGAGCCGAGCCAGAGGGCATTGTCCATCAGAAACACCGCGACGACCAACCCGACCGCCAGCGACCCGGCCACCGCCCCACCCCACCGCCTTAGGCACGTGAGCAGGCCGATCAGCGTACTCGAGCCTATAAAAAAAAGGGACGTCCAGATATAGCCCCTGGCGAAATGCAGCGGCTGGATCGGATCGATCGCGAACTCGTGGTTCGCCAGTGCGAATGCGACCACGAACCAGACCAGGAACAGGCGGTTCCGCGCGTCCGCAAAGAACACTCGCGCCAGTCTGAGGCGACGGATAGGCCAGACTGCCAGGGCGCCGACCAGTGCGTAGGCCGGCCCGAAGGTGCGTACCTGAAGCAGATAGGGATGCGCCCACGCTTTCATGAGCGCCCGGTGCGCGGGGAATCGACGGAGAAAGACCAGGTGATAGCCGAAGTGCACGACTAACACCAGGAGCGACGCCAGGAAGAAACCGCTCGGCACCGCGCCGCTCTGCACGAAGAACAACTCGAGCGCCGACCATGAGGCCAAGATCAATGCGAGCTCGATGCCCGTGAACGGATGAGACCATGAAACGATCAGCGCCAGGAACGCGGCGAGCCAGTAACTCCTGCGCAGCACGCTCAGGATGCAACCAAAAAACAGCGCATGGTACAAGGCCTCGGTGGGATAGACCATGTTGCGCCCGAAGTTGAGATGCCACCAGCCGTTGAAGGGATCGAGGATGAAGAGATGCTCGACGACGCCCGTTTTGGCCAGCGAGTACACGACACCGGCGATCACCATCAGGCCGGCACCCCAGAAGAAGACCACGAGCCCGAGCCGACGCGCCCAGTCGCTCAGGCCGACGATTTCGGCGTACAGTGCCACTCCCACCCGGGCGCAGACCCATCCCGCCAAGACCTCGAAGATCAAGAAAAGCTGGTTGGGAGCAATCCCCGTCCAGTGCATCAGCGTGCCCAGCACCAGGGTCATCGGCTGGAAGTAGACGCTCGGAGACGCGTCGAACGCGTTGTATGGGTTGCTGTAGAAAAAGCGGAAATGGCCCGAGTCGAAATGCTGGCGGGCGTTGGCCATGTAGTAGGGCATGTCGTAATCGATGAACCCGGTCGGCTGGCGGCCGGGCATCTGGTACGCGAAGTGTGCGGCATACGGGACCAAGGCTGGTGCGAACAGGGCGAGGCTCACCAGCCAGAGGCGCAGTTCCGCGAAGACCCAAGATGGCCCAGGCGCTACACCGGCCACCGGGTTCTCGTTCATGGCTCCCTTTTCACTTGGAATCATGCTTTCTGCAACCATCCGCGTGTTGATTCTCTTCTTATCGTTGTGCAGCGCCCGACGCGGCGTAGCCGCAACCAACAGATCGAGGGACAGAGCCCCCTCCTACAGCGGCGCAGCAGCACTTTTGTAAGAGCGGGCTCCGTCCGGCGATCCCAGGATGCGCGCATCGTACGGAGATGTTTGCGACGAAGAATCCAAGACCTGCCGGCTCGACGCAGCAGGTCGCCCGCTCCCGCGCAGGGTCACGGTGCTACTGACCTCGTCGGCGAGAAGGGCGGTTAGCTTTTCCGCCCCCTCGGGGTTACAGTGTCGCTTGTCCCAGAGCAACGGGCGCCCGAACAGCAATACGGCCGGCTCGCCGAAGATGACGTCAGGGTCTTCGCTCTTGAGCTCCCGGCACCAGGCAAGGAGCGTGTCGTGGTTCTGCGGGGCCTCCGCGGCAAACACCGGCATGAGCCGGATCAGCAGGTTGATGCCGTTGTCCTTGCAGATTCGCGCCAGGGTGCGGAATCCCGCCCGATGGGCCGCGTTCACAGCGTACGGGGCATCCGGAATCCCACGCGGGCGGTCCAGTCCCACCATGGCGCCTGGCGGAAACTCAAAAAACCCGCGCTGGTCCTCGATCAAATGTTGACGCGCGCGGTAGGTATCGCCGTCACGGATCTGGCCCTGGATGGTCTCGGTACAACGCCGGTTGACACCGCCCGTGAGCTCGCCGAAGAGATTCCAAGCACCTTGCCGGGCGTAAAAGCCGAGGCCGTCTTGATGCGGCGGCCTGGCCGCTTCAGTCCCTGATCCGTAGCACCACAAGAAGTGGTCCCGAAGCTCCGGGGCATAGCTCGTCTTGTCCAGCGTCCAGGGATGGAAGCACGCGACAACCAGTCGTGGTTTGGGGTGATGCGCGAGATACGACCGCAATACGAGAGCGAAACCCTCCGAATCTATCAACCCCGGGAGCCCCAGGTTGTATGCCTTCAGGCCGGTGGCTTGCTCGAATTGGCCGGGCCGTATACCGGCATAACAACTACTGTCACCCAGAAAGAGAACGTCATTGGCTTCATCGCAATTCCGGACATAGTCCATCTTCACAGCAAGAAAGACCTCATGATCATTCGGCGGCCGGTAATTCATCAGGAAGCGCTTCTCATCCTCGTACTTCTTGCCGACGACGAAGATCGGCGCCACGACCAGGGGAGTCGAGAGCGCCACGGTGGCCAGGACAAGGAGAGAGGGGCCGACCCGGCACCACGCACGATGGGCCGATGCTGGTAGGGACACAACCTAGAACCTCAGGTATACGACCACGGGGTCCTTCTGGTTGAAGGCCCAGAAGAACACCAGGAGGAACACGACCAGAACCGTCTCCGCGATAACGACCCCGCGCAGGGGCCTCGCGCTCTGCGTTAACCGCTGGCCGATCCGGTCCAGCAGAGCGAAAATCGCCTCCTTTCGCCACAGGACGCACAAGATGAAGAGCGGTGAAACCGCCAGCATGACCGGCATCAGCCTCCCCGAAAATGGAGCGCTCGCCCAGCCGCTCGCCCCCCAATGGCTGCCGACGGCACCCAGGATACCCACAGCCCCCGAAGCGCCCGAGGAGAAGAAGAGCAATGTGAAACAGACGAAGTTGAAGGTCACCACGATCGCCGCACATTCCAGCGCCGGTTCCTGAGATAACGCTGGAAGCCCGGACGCCCCAGCAAGGACTTCAGGCCATCGCCGTATACCTGGCTCACAAGAGCACCCAGCCCTTGCAGCAAGCCGAAGACCGCAAATCCACCCGTGCTGCCGTGCCAGACCCCCGCCACGGTCAACGACATGAAGAGGAGCATGTAGCCCGAAATCTTGCTCCAATTCGGCAGCCGCTCCGCGGCCGACTTGTACGATGTCATGAAGACGTAATCCCGGATCCAGTGGGTGAGCGTCATGTGCCAGCGGTTCCAGAAGTCGGGAATATTGCGCGCCAGATAGGGTCGGTTGAAGTTCTCGGGCAAGCGGAAACCGAGGAGCCGGGCACTGCCCAGCACCACGTCCGTATAGCCCGCGAAGTTCAGATAGAGATAGACGGGATATGCATAGAGATAGACCGCAAACCACCAGAGCGAGTTATTGACCGGCTGCTGATCCAGTCGCCACGCCGCCCGGTCGAACAGCTCCCAGGCCAGGGGCGCCAGGGCCCCCATCTGGAGCAACCCCAGGAGCAACCGATTCCAGCACAGCCAGGTCTCTCGCTGGTCGTCCGGCTCCGGATCAATCTCGGCCCAGGATCTGTGGAAATCATTAAAACGCTGGATGGGGCCGGCCAGCAGGGTGAAAAACGCCAACTGATAGTTCGCATAGCTCGCCAAGCTGAACGACTCGATCTGCCCCTGCTGCATGTCGACAAAAACATGAATGAACTTAAATAGCATATAGGAGAGGCCGACCACGACCACGGCGTGGTCCAGGAGGGCCGCCGGCAACACCCATTCCAGGAAGGTGTACCGCTTCACGAAGACGAAGGAGGCGATCGCAGCGCCCAGCACCAGGTACGCGAGCCGTCGGGAGGGCCGCGATCTTGCCAGCCGGATCGCCGCGTAGGTCGCCAGGATGAAGAGCGCCAGGCACACCCAGCTTCGCCGATTCGGCACGAACGGCGCCAGGAAGGCGACGTTGACAACGCTCAAAGAGATCTGACGCCACCGCTTTCCCGGCACCAGTTGCCAGAAAATGGCCAGGACGCCCGAGAATACGATGAACGCAATCGAGCAGACGTTCATGAACGCGACCCGAGCTTTCCTTCGATGAGCCGCAGGAACGACCCCACGTTCTGGCCCGGCTCTTTCATCCGCGAGATCTCGGCGGTGGCAAACTTGATCCCCAGCCGTCGCTCGATGGCGATGATCAGGTTGATGTGCGCCAGCGAGTCCCAGCCATCCACGTCGGCGGCCGTCAGGTCGTCGCGCAGGACGAGGTGTGGATCATCGAATACCTCGCGAAAGATCTCCGTGATCTGGTCTCGCACGTCAGCCATGCGCCGTCTCCCGCTCGATGAAATGGGACATGGGTTGCAGTCCTTCCCGGCTCGACAAGCACCAGAACGTCCGCGCGCCGTCCGAGCCGTCGGGCTCGAAGCCGAGCCGGGCGTAATGATGTTCCACCATGGAATTCTTGGATGTCGGGATGTAGGTGCCCAGAATCCGCGCGCGACCTTCCTCGCGCGCCAGCTCGACCAGCTCATTGCGCGCGAACTCTTCGACCCCGCGCTGCAAGACCCGGCAGCTCATCACCCAGGTGTCGATCACGAGCGAGTCCTGGTCTTTTTTCCGGAGCAGGATCACGCTGATCAGGCCATTATCGCCGAGCTTGTCCTTCAGACTGAAGGTGAGCGTACGCCAGTCGGCGGCGGCCGCGATCTCGCGCACCTGCGGCAGCGTGTACCGCCGAGTCGTGAGGTTGAACTGGTTGGACTTGTTGAGAAGCTGCGTCACCCGCTCGATGTTCAGGTCGCTCACGGGTTCGACCTTCATCCGCATTTCGAGCGACGCGAGGAAGGAAGTCAGATCGCATGTACGTGCAGCGAGGTCCTTCCGCCGGGCGTTCTCGGCATAATAGCGCGCCGCGCGGCATCTTCGGAGGTCAGTGCGATCGTCTCGAAGTAACGATGCAGGGCGAGCGCCTGGATAAAGCCGGCCGGGTCCTCCGGGAGGTCCGGGACAGCCACCTCCGGCAGAAAGCGGCGGACCACGGCCCGCTCGGCCGGGTTGTCGTCGACGAAGACAAAGGAATCGAGCTTCAGGTCCAGCCGCTCGGCGATCTCGCGCAGGTTATCGACCTTGTTTTCCCAGTTGGCGATGAAGCAGGAAAAGTCGGCGAGCCGCAGGACCATATCTTCCCGCTTCTCGAACGGCTCCCGCGCCTTGTCCTCGTCGTTTTTCGAGCAAACGGCGAGGAGGATTCCCCGCTCTTCCAGTTCCTTGGCGTACCTCTGAAAGGCAACGAAGGCCTCGCCCTCACCCGAGCCCTGCCCGAGGCGGATGCCGCCGGCGCCCGAGTCCCCGACCGTCCCCCCCCACAACGTATTGTCCAGGTCGAGGACGAGGACTTTCTTGCTCCGGCCCACCGCGGCCCGCACCAGGCTGACGACGCTGTGGGCATAGGCAACGAGACATTCGGGGCCGCAGGGCATCTTGAATTCAAGGTAGAAACGCGGATCAAACCAGTCGCGGGCCCCCGCTTCCGCAGCGAGACCGCGCTGATCGTGAAGGACAACGTAAGATGGGGCTCGATCCGCCAGCAGCCGATTCAACCGCTCGAGATAGTGCTCCCAAGCGGCGGGGTGGCGCAAGGCGTGGTGGCCGAGAACGCCACCCGGAGCGATCTCGAAATTGTTCTGGAGCACGATCGCATTCCAGCGCGCATTCGCCGTCTCCCAGAGGTGGGCCCAGTCAGCCAGCTCAAGGGCGGCCAGCCGCGCGACGGCATCTTCTTCGTGGTCCATTCCGGGTCGCCGCGCCACGTCACGCGCTCCCGTCGCGAGGAAGACAAACGTGGGCTGGAATCGATCGAGTCCCGAGCCAGGCGTGAGAATCTCCTGCCGGAATAAGCCATAATCCGCCTCGTAGATCTCCCAGTCCATGCCGGCGCCGGCCAGGAACACCTCGATCAGTTGCCGAAGCTGGGTGGTCGTCGGGCCCCCGAGGATGGCCAGCCGAAGAGAGCTCCCCGCGGACGGCCCCGGCGCGAGGTAACGGCGGAGCTTCATCAGTGCGGAGTAGTCGAGCGTCGGACTCACGGCGCGGGCTGCCCAGCCTCGCGCTCGATCCCCTGATTCTGCTGCCAGGGCCGCCAAGGCGTGAAGGAACGCCTTGAACTCGGTCGCCCTCGCCGGTCCATCGAGCTGAGCAAACTGCTCGAGCAGCTCGAATTGTTCTGGAGTGTCAGTCATCGCGCGCCCTCACACCGCATCGGATCTCGCCCTTCGCCAGGATCAGGCCGTCCTCCCTGGTTAGCTTGACCTTGAGCACCAAGGTCTCTACCGACTCGAACCATTCCGTCGCCACCAGCTCGATCGTGACTTCATCGCCGACGTAACAGGGGTTTCGAAAGGAGAGCTGGATGTCCTGTTCCACGCCCCCATCACCCGGCAATTCCATCCCGATTACGCCCGAGACCAGCGAGCCGAGCAGCCAGCCGTGCACCAGGAGCCCCCGGTACCCCCGCTGCCGGGCCGCCGCATCGCTCACGTGAATGGGGCCCTGATCGCCGGATAGCGCGGCAAATTGCTCGACCATCTCGGCCGTGATCCGGACCCGTCGCACGGCCTTGCATCCGACCGAGTCCGCTGGGTGAATAGCTCGGCTCATTGATCAGCTACCGGAAGCTTGGGATGAACAGGATGGCCGCTACCATCAAGATCCAGGCCAGGCCAGTCAGAGCAAAGACAGGGTCCTTGAGCAAAATCTCGTCCGGTTCGTCGTGCCTACCCTCCTGCACCTTGAACAGGTAGCGGAAGATCCCGTAGGCGACCAGCGGCACCGTGAAGATCAGGTTCTCGGTCCGATGCAGTAAAACAGTTTGCGGCGATACCGTGTAGAGCATGTACGATACGAGGCAGATCGACGAGGTAATACCGAGCAACAAGTTCAGCTTCGCCTCGCTGTACGACTGGAGCGAGCGGCGGTAATCGCTATCCGAGCCGACCTGGTCGATCTCGAGCCGCCGCTTGCCGAACCCGAGCAGCATCGCCAGCGAGAACCCGCAGATCAAGATCCACGACGATGGCTGGAGCCCGAGCGCCGCACAACCCGCCAGGATCCGGAGCACGAAGCCAATGGCAATCATCAAGACGTCGACAATCACCCGATGTTTCAGGAAGGTCGAATAGACCAGGTTGTTGACGACGTACACCCCGCAGATCACGGAAAAGCGCGCGGGCAGGCTGGCGCCGCCCAGGAGAGCCGCGCCGATCAGGACGGCCGATAAGGCGAGCGCGGCCGAAACGGGCACTGCCCCCGAAGCGACCGGCCGCCGCCGCTTGCGCGGGTGCCGGCGGTCGGCCGGGGCATCGATCACGTCGTTCAAGCAGTAAATGCCGCTGGATAAGACGCTGAAACAGCAGAACGCCCACACGACCCGCCCAAGCGCGTTCCACGTGAGGAGCCCGCCAAAGAGCAGCGGGACGATCACGAAGACGTTCTTCACCCAGTGCTTGGGACGGACCAGGCGCACGATATCACGGAGCAACGTGCCGGCGGATTCGGTTTCCGTCACCGGTTCCTGCGCTCGAGCGTACGGCTTCGGCATGTCAAGTTGGAGTCGATCTTCATTCATCGGACGTAGTAGTGATACTCCCCGCCCCGCGCCAGATGATAGCCCGTTTTTACCGCTGCGACGACCCCGCGCAAATTGGGAGCAGGGTGATAGTGCAGCGCGAAGTCACACGGAACGAGCACGACGTCGAACTGCCGCCGCAGGACCGCATCCCGCAAGGGCTCTGGTGAGAGGGTGCCGTCCCACCAGAGCGACATGTACTGGAACGAGTCGTTCACGGCGATGACGCGCGGGTCCAGGTAGGCGTCTTCCATTCTGTCGGGCTGCCGCCGCACGACCCTCGCGAGATTAAGGATCTTCGGTTCGCGGATGCCCAGCGATTCGACCTCCGCTCTGACCCGGTCGAGGTGCTCCTCGGATGCCCGTGCATCCCCTTGGGATACATAGTATTCGGGCGGGTGCAGGAAGGCCAGGTCCGCACACTCGCAAATCAAGAAGAGCGCGACGCCCAGGATCGGGGCAAGACGAACGTTTTGCCCCCAGGCAGGGTCAGGCAGCGAAAACGTCAGCCACAGCAAGCAGGCCAGGAACGGCTCAATGAAATAATTCAACGCCGAACCAGCCTTACCGACCGTCGCCATGAGAACGGCTGTCGTCACGGCCATGTAGATGAAGTAGGGCGAGTCGAAAACGAACCGCCATCGGTCGCGGTAGATGGACCTGGCCAGGACGACGCCGGCAAGCGCCATCACGAACAGGAAGGACGGCTGATGCAAAACGATCCGCCACAATCTCGAGAATTGCTTCCACATCATGACGTTCCGGGGCGCTACGAGGGTGCTGAACCAGAAACCCGAGCCCCAGTAGATCTGGGCGAACAGACCGCCTGCCAGGAGGATTGCGCCTGCGGTCACGGCGAAGGCAACGGCACGCCGCCGGTCAACCGCCGCAAGGAAAATGAAGCCACTTACCAAACCCGTGAGGTAAGTCTGCTTGGTGAAGATGGCGAGGCAACCACAAACCGCTGCAAGCAGCACCCGGGCGAGCCCGCGCTCCTGGGTACCCAGCAAAACCACGGCCGCCGCCGAGAAGAACAAGCCCATCGTGTCGTGCCGGTAGAATACCGTATGCGCAATCACCCCACGGAACGAAAAGAAAAGGGAGAGGGCAAGAATCGGCACGAGCCATGTCGCTCGCCGGCGGCCGATCACGAAGACCAAACACCCGGCAAGGGTCATAAATGACGCCGCGACCAGCCGGCCTGGCAGGAACGGCCGGTCCCTGGGCAAGGGCAGCGCCGCCATCAGGTAATAGAAGGCCGGAGGATACAGCGTGAGGACGAACTCGCCGCGCTCGTACACGTCGGGATGGTAAATATTCTGTTTGGCCTTGATCAAGAGGACCGTGGCTAGATTGGGACTCTCGTAAATGAGATCGTAACGCGCTGGAATCTGGGCCCATGCGACCAGCGCCACCCGCCACAACGACCAGACGGAAGTCATCAATGCCGCGGCGACAAGAACCATCATCACCCAGCGGAACCGGCAAGTGAGAGCGGATTGCGGTTGCATGTTGTTTGCGGAGGGAGTGTCGGTCTGTGAAGTCACCTCATCGAGGCCGCGACAACCCGGCCCCCACTCCAGGGCTCGCACCTGCCGAATGATATCTTTCGTAGACTCGGAATCGGGGACTCTCGAAGCACATGCGCCAGGCATCCGCCGGAGGCGCATGCGCCGCCTGCGGCCCGTCATTCGTCAGGACGATCAAGTCCAGCTCCCACCGATCGTAATCCGTCCGGCTGACACGCTTGAATTTCTGCCTTAGCCTCTCGACCTCGCTCTTGGGCAGGATGGTGCGCCAGGTGTGGTAGATCGTGCTCCGCCGAATTCGCCGTTGGTCATCAGCCGTATAATCGTCAAAAGACGAAAATGTGTGAGCTTTTGTAGCTTGGTACTTGGCCGACTCCAGCCACCAACTATGTACACTCCAAATCTGGACGAATGCCGCAAACTCATCGGGACTCATCCCGATCCAGTGACAGAGCGCGATCAGTCGGTCTTCAACGATCCGATCGGGCACGGTCGAAAAGGCCGCCTCGGCCAGGAACGAATAGCCGCCCTTGAACGTCAGCCACCACGAGTAAACCAGCGGGTCGAAGGTCGCTATGACGAGGCGCTTGCCCATTGACTTCTCGGAGAGGTGACGCGCCAGGCCGGCGAACTCGGTACGGTACGGTTCCTTGCCCAGCCGATCGAGCGCGGCGTGACTGTCTAACCTGAGGTGCTGGACATACCGCGAAGCGACGTCCGTTCGCACCCGCTCGACCAGGATCGCCACGCCGAGCGCGAGCAAGGGCACGGCGCCAATCACCGTCATCCGCGTCGCCGGCCAGGCCAGCCGCGCCGCCACGCTGCGGTAGATGAAATCGAGTCCGATGGCAAAACAGGCAATCGTGCAGTGCAAGGACAGGACGCGAGCGCGGCCGACGAAGTGGTAGATCTGGATCGCTTTGCCCAGGACGATCATCGACAGAGGCATCATGGTATAGGCCAAGACGACAATCAGACCGAAGGAGACCATCAAGCGGCGTAAGCTGCGCTCCCAGCCCTCGCCGTGGTACCGATCGATCTCCGCGCCAAAGACCCGGAAGAGCGCGTAGGCGCAGGCAAGTACGAGCAGCGGGTACTTGGCCTCGGCCAAAAGCGGCAGGTCTACGAACGGCTGGAGCCTCGAAACAGGGTACAGCCCGAACCGCCCCCGCAAGTCCGGATGCTCCAGGAGCCGTTGGAGAATGAACTGGGTGCACACGACGATCATCGTGGCGATCGCCGCCAACGTGTTGCGATAAACACGATCGTTCCCCGACCACCACTCGTAGACGGCTACGGCCCCGAAGGCCGCGAGCAAGGTCATTGCCGAGTAGATTTCCGACTGCGTGACCAGGCCCAGTGCGGCGCCCAAGCCCACCCACGCGGCCAGCGAGCGGGCAGCTCGTTCCTGAGTCACGATCCTGGTCAGTGCGATCAGTGCAGCGACGACCAGGACTTCGGTGATGAACGGACGAGGAATCCGGTCGCCCCAGAGCGGTGCGACCGGCTGGTAAGTGTGGTCGCCGACCGCGATGGCAATGGTGAGCTCATGGTGCGTGCTGGCCAGAAGCGCCAACACGGCGGCCAGGGGCGCCGAGACCCGGACGGTCCTGAAGAAACCGAAGAGGCAGAAATAGTACGCCAGAGTGAAAAGCACGTCGGCGACCGCGAAGCCGTACGGTCCGAATGCTGCAAAGCAAACGGCATGCACGGCAAGCGGGCCGCAGGGATGCGAGGGCATCCTGGTCCCCACGTATTCCTTGAGACTGAACTCGCCGAATTCCCCTCGGGATAGCGCTGCGATGAGCGGGAAGACCTCGGTGTCTCCCTCCGGGCTCCGGTAGAGCACCGAGACCGACACCGGTTCATCCGGTCGCGCCCAGCGGGTCACCACGTAGGGAACGACGGCCGATAACCCGGCGACGCACGCGAGCGCCCACACGCAGAGGTTCGAGGACGGCAACCGGGGCACGGTGAGCGCTGGCGATCCGGCCGCCCCGCCCGTCGCGTTCATCGTCACGTCTCCGGGCCCAAGCTCGAGTTCAGTGCAGGTGTCGCTTGCAAAGAGTCGTTTCAATGCCGCTCGATCCAGTGGCTATACCAGAGCTGGAACATGAGCAATGTCCAGAGCGGCTTGCGATGGTCGCGCACTCCTTCACGATGCTCGCGGATCCGCCGCGCGACTTCGCCCGGTTTGAAGATCCCCTGCCGCGTCAGCCGCTCGGGGCCGAGCAGGTCGTCGAGCAACGGACCCAGCGGGCCCCGCAGCCAGCGGGCAACCGGGATACAGAACCCCCGCTTCGGGTGCCGCAGGACCGACGCCGGCAGCCGCGAGGCCGCCGCGCGCCTGAGAATCCGCTTGGTTCGCCCGCGAGCCAGCTTATACCGGGACGGTAAACTCTGGATCCAGTTCACGAGCGAGGCATCCAAGAGGGGCGCCCGGACCTCGAGTCCGCAGGCCATGCTCGCGCGGTTGACCTTCGTCAGTATGTCCCCCGGCAAGTAGGTGTCCTGGTAGAGCGCCAGCGAGCGCGCCAGGCGGTCGGCACCCGCCGCCAGTCCCTGCGCGCGCTTGAGGTGCTCTGCCTCCACGTTGACAGCGGGTGGGGCAACGAGCAGCGCACGGATTTCGGCGCCGTCGAACGAGCTCATCCAGCGCTGGTGAGCCAGCGGGGCTACCTCGACGGACCCGCGCAGGAACTGCTTGAGCTTGAAGTCGAAGCTGAGATTGCCGTGACTCACCGGCAGCCTGTTCACCACCGCCTCGGCCATCTGACGCGCCCGGCTGGGCAAGTGACGGTAAATCCCGTGCGCCTGCTCGGCCAGAAAGGTCGGGTATCCGGCGAGAAGCTCGTCGCCGCCGTCCCCCCCCAGCGCCACGGTCACCTCGGTCCTCGCGAACCGGCTCAAGAGGTACGTGGGCAAAAGCGAAGCATCGCCGAACGGCTCATCGAGCCAGTTCGCGACCTCCGGCAACAGGTCCAGCACCGTCGAGGCCGCAAAGATGCGCTCGTGGTGGTCGGTCCCGAAGTGATGCGCAACTGCGCGGGCCGACGCGCTCTCATCAAAGCTCGGTTCGTCGAACCCGATCGAGAAGGTCCGGATCCGGTGCGCTGACTCGAGCTCGGTCAGGGCCGCGGTGATGCTGGAGGAATCGATCCCGCCGGAAAGAAAGATCCCGAGGGGCACGTCGGAACGACGATGCCGCAGCACCGCGGCGCGTAAGTCGGTCCAGAGCTGCTCGGCGGCCGCCTCGAAGTCGGGCACCTCCTCCGCCGGCAAGGGGGATTCCCAGTAGCGAGTCACCGAGACCTTGCCCGCCTCCCAGACCAGGACGTGGGCCTGCGGCAACTGGCGCAGGCCCGCCCAGATCGACGCCGGGGCAGGGACATACTCGTAGAACAGGTAGCGCGCCAGCCCGTCGAGGTCGAGCCGGCGATCGACCTGCGGATGGATGACGATCGCTTTGGGCTCGGAACCGAAGGCCAGTCCCCCAGCGGAAGTCTCGGCGTAAAACAAGGGCTTCTGGCCCATGCGATCTCGCGCGAGCACTAACCGCGACCGGCGGCGGTCCCAGATCGCCAGGGCAAACATGCCGTTGAGGTGACGCACGAAGTCGGGACCGTGGTCCTCGTAAAGGTGGACCAGGCACTCGGTGTCAGACGCGGTCCGGAACGTGTGGCCGCGGGCCTCGAGCGCGACTCGCAGTTCCGGCTCGTTGTAAATCTCGCCGTTGTAGGTGACCCAGACCGATTCGTCCTCGTTGGCCATCGGCTGGGCCCCGCCCTCGAGGTCGATGATCGCCAGCCGCCGATGACCCAGGCCGACCGGCCCCTCGACGTGAAAGCCCTCGCCGTCGGGGCCCCGGTGAGCGACCGTCCGCGTCATCCGGGTCAGCAGATCGAGGTCGGCCGGGACACCGTCGCGGTTCACAAAACCAGCGATTCCGCACATGACGCGATCAAACCTCTTGCGGGCAAGCCCAGTCGGGCGACGAAATGAAGGGAACGGCCGAAGGCGAAACTCGCAGGGGCCGGATACAGGTTCAGGTCCGTGACCCAGCCCTCGACCCCCAGGCCGAGCGCACCGAACGCGTCACGCCACTGGGCCCGAGTCCAGTAGTTGTAAGGCAGCGCCACGCCGTCGTGTGCATTTCCCACCCAATCCATGAAGCGCAGGGTCTGCTCGGCCCAGAGACCATCGCGCGTATGGTCCTTGACGATGAGCGTGCTCCGGGCCACCCGGACCGCCTCGCGTAAGAGAATCATCGGGTCGTCGGTGTGGTGCAAGACGTCCACCAGCATCACCGCGTCGAAGCTGCCGGACTCGAACGGAATGACCTTGCCGTCGAAAAGCGAGACCTCGACGTAGGTCCGCGGCCGAGGGAGGACGTCGATGCCGACGATCTCGAGATCGGGACGTTCTTGCGTGATCCGTCGGGCCAGGAGGCCGTCGCCGCAACCGACATCCAGCACGCGGGCCCGCGAGGGGATGAGCGCGGCAAAGTGCTCGGTCAGCTTGCGTACGCGACGGCGAGTGACCCCATCGTGTAATCGGGCGACAAGGCTCATCGGAGCGATCGTCTCCTCCACGGCTTGCTCGAAAAGCAGCTCCCGGCCGCGGACCACGGCTTCTGGTCAGGTCCACGAGCCACCAAAAGCTGGGACGCTCTCCCGCTCATTTCTTGAGGGACCGGAGCACGCTCATGAAGAAGCTCGAGAGCGACAAGTCGAATCCCAGGGTCAGCGCCAGGACCGACGGGATCACGATGCGCATCATTCGTGAGGTATCGAGCGGTCCGAATGATTTGTCGCCCCAGATGCCGAAGGCGTAAAGCGTTCCGCCGAGACCCATGAGCATCAGGATGCCGCCCGCGACCAGCCCAGCCTCGAGAGTCGCATAGCGGAGCAGCCAGTTAAGCCGGCGATCCTCCGGGAGCAATCCCTCGGAGATCGCATAGATCTTGGTGAAGGTCGCGTACTCGATTGCCTGGAAGCCGAGCAGAATCGCCATCGCGGCGTAGAGCAACGTATGAACGTTGAACGTCACGCTCCCGATCGTCCTTTCCCCACCCAAGAGCCATATTCCCACCACGAGACCGACGAGCATGAGCAGCACGCCGGGATAGAAAAAAAGCCATCTAGGACTGAACAGCAGCCGGAAACGCAGATGACGCCAGCCATCACGCCAACTTCGCAAATGAGGCGGCCGGCTCCGGCCATCGGGTGACAGGACCGTGGGTACCTCGGTGATTCGCATCCGGTTGATCACCGCTTTCACGATCAACTCGCTCGAGAACTCGAACCCGTTGGTCCTGAGATCCAACCGCGTCGCGGCCGCCTTGCTGAACCCGCGCAGCCCGCAGTGCAAATCCTTGCACGGGGGGTTCCAGAACAAGACCCTGCCGATCGCGGACGAGACCGGGTTGCCGAAATACCGGTGCAAGGGAGGCATGGCACCGGGCTTGACGCCACCCAGGAAGCGATTGCCCATCACGAGATCATAGCCCTCGTGCAGCTTCTCCACGAACGGCCCCAGTTGAGAGAAATCGTAACTGTCGTCGGCGTCGCCCATGATGATGTACGTCCCCCGGGCAGCCTGGATCCCGGCCCTCAGGGCGCTCCCGTATCCTTTGATGTCAACACTGACGACGCGCGCGCCAAGCTCGCGGGCGATCTCCGGCGAGCCGTCCGTGCTGCCGTTGTCGGCGATGATGATCTCACCGTCGATATTGCTTTCGCGCAAGAACCGCTGAGCCTTTTGAATGCATGAAGCCAGGCTTTCCGCCTCGTTCAGGCAAGGCATGATGATCGAGAGCTCCGGCGGCGATACGCGGTCGCCGTGATCGGGGTCGGTCAGCGGGCTCGACTGGTTGGGCGTCAAGACTTCCATCGTGAAATTACCCTTCGCTGGGAGGTGCAAAACGCCACCTCATGGCCGGATGACACAGCTCTCATCCCGAAACAGCCGCGCCGTTGCGTCCCGAACCGGCCCCGCCAGTCGGCAGCAACCAGATGATCCTGTTCGTATCCTGAGCAATGGACATGCCGAGACTGTGGGATCGGAGCCATGTGCAATACCTAGTATGAGGTTTTTCGAAGACGATCGCAACCGGATGGTGAAACGCCTGCAAGTCGGCGGTCAACCGTGCGAAGTCGGCCCGCTCGCTGAAGCACTCTTGGCGGAGCCTGGTCCGTTCTCGGAACATTGAGAGCGGGTACCCTTTAATGTACACCAGAGCCAGCTCCGCGCCCTGGCCCTGGCCGACCCGGTTGATGTCCGGGGGTTGGGCGGCGACGAGACTGGCGCGCTGGGTCAGTGTCGAAACCGGCAGCGGAGAGTCCGGCAGGACCAGTAAGGTGTCGCGCGGGGTCCCGGAGCGCAGGGCTTCGAGCCACCCTCGATCGGCACCGCCGCCGGCTCGGACGTAAAACGACGATTCATCGACGGGGATTCCCAGCGGCAGTTCAGGAGGGCGATGATAGAACCACAAGCAGGTACCCGCCAGTAGTTCCATGATCAAGGCCGTGGCCGCAGCCCAGGCGATCGACTTGCGGCCAGATCGCGCAAACCACGCGCAGAGTTGCATGCTCACAAGAGGAGCCAGGCAGATTGCGGACGTAAACAAGTGCTTGTATTGGACCCGGCTCGGCATCCAGGTGAAAAGGAAAAGCAGGGTTGTCAGTAGCGCGCCGGCGCCGAGCAGGAGAATCGGTGTGTCGCCGCGCCGCCATGCGTTTCGGAAAGGCGGGTACGCCAGCGCGAACATCACGGCCATACACGGAACCGCCACTCTCGCGTTGGTCCGGATCTCGCCTGCGCTCGCGAAGCGGATCGCGTGCATCGGGCGCCCGCCGGATAGAAACCGCAAATAAAACAACGTCGCCGCCAGTGCGAGCCCGGTGGCGACCATCACCAGCCAGAGCGTCCCTTTGCTATACTCTGGACAGGCAAGGCCGATGCGGCCGGTCAGACAGAGCCACCAGAGGCCCGAAACGAGGACTGCCGACGGTACCAGTAGAGGATAACTGATGCCGATGGCCAGAATGAGAAGTGGCACCAGCAACCCGGCCCGCGCAACGGTTCGCCGGGTCGATACGGCAATCACATAGACAATCGCGGCGACCAGGCTCAGCCCGATATCCATGGCATCAATCCCGGAGTACTTGGCGATGAATGGGCCCGTGCGCATTTCGCCTCTCAAGAACCAAGGGCCCTGAGCCAGCACGTTCAACGTCCCGAGGGTGTTCGTCCCCAATAAGATGATCGCGAGGGCCGAAGCCGTCAAAATCGGGCTCGGCGTATCAAATTGCCGGGCCGTCTCATACATCAATATCACCAGAGCCAGCAGTTGCAGGCCGCTCAGCCAGGGAAAGACGAGCGTCGGCGGGCAGTCGACCATCCAGGAAATGGCGGTGAGCTGGATGAGTCCCAGCCATCCGTAATTGAGGCGAACGCCGGCAAGGTCCCAATCCTGTGGAATCGCCGGGAGATTGACGATCTGATAGCAGGCGTCCATCTGCATCATATTGTGCCAGCTATACACGCGTAAATTGGGTATCCCCAACCACATCGTAAGCAGAATCAAGATCAAGAGCCCAAAGCACCAAAGGGGTGCCAGCAAGGCAGTCGGGGCCACGGCATCGGCCGAGCGCGGCGCAATCCGGCGCATGTCGCGAGCGATCACTCCGAGCGCGAATAGATTGAGTAGAACGGCGACGTATACAGCATGGGAGAAAGGTTGCCCGACGACGCTGAAGAAGGCGATCTCGACGGCCAGCACGGCAGGGGAAAGCGCGACTGACAGGGCCGACTTGACCCGCCACGGGATACTCTGGTCGGGAACCGTGAATCCCAACCACGCACCCGGCAGAAATCCGAGTACAACGGCTGCGAGGAAGCGGACGCCGTCGCTCATCGCCGTGGAACCTTGATCGGGGCTAGAATTCCTTCCCGGAGCCGCCTACGGCAGCGACGTTCGGACGCACTGGAACGAGCTGATAATCCCAAGCTGTCGTCTTCCACACCGTGCGACCCCGGTAATACTCCAGAAGTCGGGCATTGTCTTCGGGGGACAGGACTCTGGCGAAAATCACCTTCGAGCGATCAATATCCGCTTCGTTGCCGGGCGCGCCACGGAAGTCGTGATCCACGAGGACCAGGTGCAAGCCCCCGCGTTCTTCCAATTCCTGCCGGACGCTGGCGGGCGACGGGGACCGATGCACCGGCTCGATCGGTTGAAAACGGGCAACCGACCAGATCATCAAACACGCCGCGACGAGGCGGCCGGGAACGAACCAGGTTCGTGATGGCAGGCAACAAAACCGCAGGAATCGGCACCAGAAATATTGCAGCAGCGGATATAGCGGAGCGCTGTAGTGCGGCGCGATATACGTGGCTTGCAAGATCCCGACGCCAAATACGGCGGCAATGACAACCGCAGCACGGGACCACGTTCCGCTGGCAAGTAGCAGCGTGACGGCGCCGAAGACGAAAAGGAAAGGGACGCAAAGGTACCAGCGGCGAAATCCAAAGAAATAGTAGGTCAACGTCTGGATTTTATCGTAGGAAACCGCCAGCACATCCCGCACGGTCGAATAGTCTCCCTCCCCGCCTCGACCCTGGAAGTGCGAGTAATCCCAGACCATCACCGCCGGGTCCGCATGCGAAATGGCCCGTGGCGGCAGCCACCAAAACAACGGCGTCCTGCTGTGCCGCTGTTCGTAAGCCATATACGGGAATTGAAGGTAGGAATTCGTGACGGCCTTGTTGTAACGAGCCATCGCTCCCAGACCGACGACCAGGGGAATGAGCGCCGGCCAGCAGAGCCTGTGGATCAGGCCGGCGCGCAGCTCGCCGGGGTTAGTCACAATTCGCCTGATGGCGATCACCGCCACGTAGCAAAGGGTCGCGGCAACGACGAGCAAGCCTTCAAAAGGCCTTGAATTGGCCAGGATCAACATGCCGACGGAAGTCACAAAGCATGGCCAGGCGCGCGGTTTCAACACAGCCCGGCGCACGCCTCCCAGGAACAACGCCCCACCCAGCATCGCAACGCCGCCCCCCCAGAACGACTGCGTCCAGGAAAAAAGATGCATCCCGTGCCACTGATAGGCTAATTGATTGTGCATCGAAGGATGCACGGCGGTCATCAGACCTCCGATCAACGCCCAGCGACGGGACACCCACGCTTGCAACATCCAGCAGACCGCCGCAGCGCCGCACGCAAAGGGAATCCAGACGCCCCACCAGGGATCGCCAAACAGGATGCGCCCGGCCGCCAGCGCCAGACCCTGCGCCGGCGGATACTTCGCCATGTAGGTGGGCGAATCCAGGATGTGTTCGGCCTGGAAGTGCTGCCAGAGAGGGTGCTGGCGGGTTCGTCAGCCGCCCCTCCGCAAACGTCTGCGATGCGATCAGATATGCATATTCATCCGTAACCACCGGCGTATCGGGTGAGACCCGATGGAGCAGCAGGCACACCCAGAGGCTCAGGAGACCCGTCGCGACGACGGCCAGCGGCCGGTTCATCACCACCCTGCGCCACGACGCCCGCCGGGACAGAAGACGCGGCCAGAGGGCCAGCGCAAGCTGGAGCGACAGACAGCCAAGCAGTGTGGCGATCAGGACAGCGCGGGCGACAGACGGCGGCATCGCATCCAACAACACTACGATATTCCTTGCCGATCCGCCGACTCCGGGAGACCTGGTCCGCCTGCCAGCACTGCGGCCGCTCCTATCATCAGTCTTGTTTCGAGAGGGCCAAATTGATAAACGTGCATGATGCCCGGCAAGTTCGCCGCGAGATCGTGCAGGAGACTCAACGCCGGCTTTCCTCGCGATGGCCCGAACCGATCTGGCTCTTGGCCGGCGACAACCGGTAGACCAGATACGTCGGGTTCTCATAGACTGGCTGGACACCGGTCGCGGAGAGCCACCCTGGCTCGGGGTAGTGCCGGTCGAGTGCCACGAGCAGGGACTTTCCGCGCCAGGCATCGACCATCCGACCGCTCTCGAGGAACTCGGCGACCTCCCTTCGCCGCGTCGCGAGGTCGGGCGTGTGCGCCGCATCCCCGATCCAGGAGCGGAGCGGGGTGTAGACAGCGGCGAGGTAGCCGAGGCCATCCACCTCCCAGTTGCGGCCGTGAAGATCTGGGATCAAGAGCGCGCCGCGGTTCTCGGGCCGGCTCAGCCAGCGGTAGACCGCGAACTGGTCGGCCGGGACGGTCCACGGCTGCCCGTAATCCGCATCCCAGGGTTTCGAGCCGAGCCACAGGGCATTGTCCAGGAGCAACACCGCAACGACCGCCCCGACCGCCAGCGACCCGAGCACCGGACCGCCCCGGCGCTTGAGGGCCGTGAACAGGCCGACGAGCGTCGATATACCCATCAAGAAGAGGGGCGTCCAGATGTAGCCCCTCGTGAAATGCAACGGCTGAATCGGCTTGACGGCGAACTCGTGGTTCGCAAGTGCGAAGGCGACCAGGAACCAGACCAGGTACAGCCGGTTGGGCGCCTTTGCGAAGAAAGTCCGGGCCAATTCGAGGCAGCGGAAACTCCAGGCGGCCAAGGCCCCGACCAGTGCGTAGGCCGGCACGAAGGCGGTCGCCTGAAGCAACCACGGCCTGGCATATATTTTCATCACGGCCCGATGCTCGGGGAACCGCGTGAGGAACACCAGGTAATACCCCAGGTGCAGGCCCAAAAGGATAAGTGCCGCAACCAAGAAACCGCTCGGGACCGCGCCCTTCCGGACGAACAACACCTCGAGCGCCGACCACGAGGTCAGGATCAAGAGCAGCTCGACGCCGGAAAATGGATGAGACCATGAAAGGACCAGCCCAACGACCGCGGCGATCGCGAATCTCTGGCGCAGCACGCTCAAGATGCAACCGAAGAACAGCGCGTGATACAGGGATTCGGTGGGATAGACCAAGTTGCGGCCGAAGTTGAGGAACCACCAGCCGTCGAAGGGGTCGAAGATGAAGGCATTCCAAACGACTCCCTGGGTGGCCAGCAAGTAAGCGACCGCGGCGAGCACCAGCAGGCCGCCACCCCAGAAGAAGACCACGAGTCCGAGTCGACGCGCCCAGCCATCGAGCCCGACGACTTCGGCGTAAAGTGCCACCGCGACACGGGCGCAGACCCAACCTGCCAGCAACTCGAAGATCAAGAAGAGGTGGTGGGGTGCAATTCCGGTTACATGCATCAGCACGCCCAGCGCCAGCGTCATCGGCTGGGTGTAGATGGCCGGAGACTCATAGTTCGGGGCAAAGGGGTTGCTGTAGAGGAAGCGGAAGTGGCCCGCGTCGAAGTGCTCCCGGGCGTTGGCCAGGTAGTTCGGCATATCGTACTGGATGAACCCCGTCGCCAGACGGCCGGGGGGGTGGAAAGCAAAGTGCGAGGCATACGGGACCAGGGCCGGAGCGAACAATACGAGGCTCACCAGCCAGAGACGCAGTTCCCCCAGGGCCCGGGATGGCCGGGGCGCAGCATCGACCAACGGGTCATGGATCATCGATCCAGGGACGGACCGATGCCCGCGAGGGCCATCCAGCTCACCGATCGCATCGGTCCGGTCTTGAGGAATCTTCGTTGCGGCACGAGTAGAGTGCACCGTTTCTCCAGCGTCAGGTCACAGGCTCAGGGTCGGCTTTCTGCCAGACAGCGAAAACGGACTTGCCCAGGGAATAGGCGATGACGGGGTCAACCCACCGGGATAGTCGCACCATGACACCGTCCCAGAGAGCCACCTGCCTGGAAGTCGGCATGGATTGTTTCAGAATGAGGCGATTGCCCAGAGATGCCAGCGTTCCGACGGCATCGAGGTAGCGGAGACGAACCAGCCGGAGACCGGGCGGCGTCAGGGCCACGATTGTTTTCTTGGAATACCGACGGTGGTGGCCGATCGCCGCGTCGAAGGGGGTGTAGAGCATCTGATGAGCCGGCGAAAGGGCTACCACATGTCCGCCAGGACGAAGCAAATCGGCCGCCCGGGCGAGTTCGGACACGTCGTCCTCGATATGCTCAAGTACATCTATATAGAGTACCGTATCAAATGCTTGCTCGTAAGCCCGGTCGCGAACCGTTCCGACTTCGACCTGGCAGCAAGGGGGCAGTTCGCCCCTGGCGATCGATGCTTCGAGCCGTCCGGCGAGTGCGGGATCGGGTTCCAGGCAAAGCCAGCGACCGTGCCCGCCCGAGCACAGGTGGAGAGTCGTCGCACCGAAACCGGCGCCGACTTCAAGCACATCGCGTCCCAGGTAGGGCGTGACCTGGCGACGGAGATAGTTCTTCCAGTTGGTCGCCCTCGCGACCAGGTCCAGTTCCGTCCCGACGTATGTGAAATCGGTAGTCATCGCCGTGGGATCAATCTTCCCGTCGCGACGGTGTCGAAGGTGGGAACTTCGGCGAGCTGGCAATCGCGAATCCCGAGTCTGGTGTCTTACCATTGGGGTCGATTTCGCAGCGGATTGCTTGCAGCGCGTCTCGATTGTCGGCGCTCGCTCGGGGGTAAACCGTCAGAAGCCGGCCCGCGAAGAAAGCGTAGTCCCTGCGCGGGATGAAGGCCGTCGCCTGTCGTCCTCCCAGGATGCCAAAGCAGAAGAGCACGGTGAACGTCACCGTCTGGAGGATGATGATCAGCAGGATGCCGACCACGTTCGTCGCCCAACCGGGAATCCCCACGCCCATCCCCAATCGCAGCACCACAGTGGCAATCATTCCAGCCAGTGCGAGAACCAGCACGACCAGATTCAAGATGAGCAGCCGCGCCCCGATGGTCTCGCTGAAGACCGAAAGGGCGCTCAGACCATGAATCACCAATCCCACGAAATTCATCTGCGACCGGCCCGAGAGCCGCTTCGCTCGCCGGGTGGGAATGCTGCAATGCGGCTGCCGCGACTTGAAGACCGCGGCCGCATAGTGATTCCAGAGTTCCGAAACGACAACCAGGCTCTCGAGGCGCGACCGGGGAATGATGCTGAAGTTTCCCACTCGTACATGCACGCCCGTGAGTAAAAAATGCAGCCACTTGTAAATCAAATAAAAAACCATAAAAGTGAGCGTTTCCGATCGTTTTGTCCGTTCGGCAAACACGATCTTGCTGGCCGTTTCCTGGTCGAATCTCGCCATCAGCCTGGGCACGTCCGCCGGGCTATCCTCGCCGTCGCTGTCCATCACCACCACGCAGCGGCCGTCGATGTGCTCTTCCACGTAGGCCAGGCCGATGGCAATGGCGCGCTGGTGGCCGAGGTTGCGCCGCAAAGTTAGCACCTCGACTCTCGCCAGCGATTCGAATGGGCCCCAGGCGAACGCCTTTTCCGGTTGATCGGTAGAGCCGTCGTCCACGACGAGAACTCGTGCAGCAATGTCCTTTCGAGCCAGTTCTAGATCCAGTTGGGCCAGGAGCAGTCGGAGCGACTCCCAGTCGTTGTACAGGGGCAAGAGCACGACAATCGAATCGTTCGCTGCCTGGTCGCCATTCATGAGTCTGAACCTTTTATACACGGAGCTCATACCCAGCCCTGCGCGGAGCGGACAAGAGGAGAGACGCCTCTGGGTCGTCAATAATCTGCTCCGCAGCCGCGTCCCACCGGATCGGCCGGCCGACCCGGATCGAGATGTTCGCCAGGTGCAAGGCGACGTTGGTCGTATGCGCGGTTTCGGCATCCGAGATCGGCGCAGACAGGCCCCTGACGACGTCGTAGAAATGCGCCAGGTGCCGGACGCTGGGAAGAGACTTTACCGCCGGGCTCGAATGCAGTCGGATGGCGTCGGCCGGCAACGGCCGGGAGCCGAGCTCCAGAGCGGCCGGGCCTTCAATATTCTCCCGATCGACCCAGAGCGAGCTTTTCTCTCCCTCGAACCGAACCCCCGAGGGTCGATTGCGCAACGCGGTCGTCCGGATTTCGATCGATTCGCCGCCGGCAAAATCCAGCCGAGCCGTGAAGTCGGCCGGGATCTCAAATCCACCGGCGATCGCAGGCAATTCAGCGGTTCCCGCCACCTTCACCGGAAAAACGCGTCCCAGATCCATCGCCCACATGGCGATGTCAAGGTGGTGCGCCCCCCAGTTCATCATTTCGCCGCCGCCATAGTCCCACCAACCGTGGAACTTCTCGTAGCGCTCGGGACAGTAGGCAACCTCCGGCGCCGGCCCGAGCCAGCGATCCCAGTCCAGCCCCCGCGGTACGGGCTGCGGCGAAAACGGTCCGCCGCGCCAACCCTTGTTGAACAATATCACGGTTGCCTTGGTCACCTTGCCCAGGCGGCCGTTCTTGACCAGCTCAGCCGCGGTCCGGCACGACCACATGTTCCGCTGGTGCGTGCCAACCAGAAACGGCAGGCCGGCCGCTTTGACCGCGGCAAAGAGGGCCTGGCTCTCCTTGATGGTGTGCGTGAACGGCTTCTCATGAAATACCGCCTTGCCCGCGCGCAAGGCCTGGGTCGAGATCGCCGCGTGCCAGTGGTCCGGAGTCGCGACGATGACCGCGTCCACATCATCGCGACCCAGGACGTCGTTGTAATCCTGATACACGTCCGCCCCAGGGCAAAACTTGGCGCGGACGGCTTCGGCTCGATTGCGGTTCACGTCCGCCAGGGCCACGACTTTGCCGTATCGCCAGAGGTAATACCCACTCAAGTTCGCGATCTGTGCCAGCTCCGAGCCACGATACCCGCAACCGATGAGACCAAGGCGGATCCGGTCGCGCGTCGAGTAGTACCCGGCCGCGGCCGCACTCGTTGCGACGGCAAGACCGCCCGATATCTTCAGAAACCGCCGGCGCGTCAACCACCGCGACGACCGGGGAATCACACCGGGCGAGCTATCAGCAGTGGCAGCCGATGGTGTGCTGGCCGTTTCATTCATGGGAGAGCTCCCGGGATGGCGCAGCCGCATCGAGCCGCTCTTTCAAGAGCGCGGCAACGCGCCGGTGTCCCGCGCCGTTCCAGTGGAAACCGTCGTACCCGATTGGATCGGGGCCGTCCGGCGGGCGCAGGCGTGCGGTGATGTCCGTGGCACCGGCACGGCGCCGGAAATCCGCCCACTGCGACTCAGACAAGGGCGCGATTTCGACCAGGTGGTGGACCAGCACGTGAAAACGCGCCCCCCGCCGCGCGGCGGCCTCGCGCATGGCTGCCAGGCAAGCGACGACGACGTCGATGCCCCGGGATGGGTCATACACCGTATCGCGCATGCGCTCTGCGATCTTGGAGTTCACCAGCCAGTAGAGGTACGAGACATCCATCAGGCGGTCGGAGAGGCCCAGCCGGTAGCTGCCGCGGTAGAGCCGCCCGTCGATAACCTGGAAGCGCGGCTTGTGGCGGCCCAGGTAATGGGAGCTGAGCTGCACATCAACAAAGTCGTTTTCGGTCACAAAGACGACGATGTCACGCACGTTTGCCGCGGGGTGAGCCTCCAGGAAGGCATCGAGCATCAGGAGTTCTTGATCGGTCCCATAACCGAGGACCCCGAGGTTCACGACGTTCACAGGCATTTCGTGGGCAATGATCCAGGCAAACGTTTCGGGGTCGTTGGCGCCCAGGGACTGAATGTAGGAGTCGCCGACGACGATAAGTGTAGGTTCGTTCGCCCTGGAACGCTCGCCAGCCGCCCGGGTGATGCGATGCCCCTCCTCGTCAGTACTCATCACGTGCTGGCCGCCGTTCCCCTTCCGGACAACGTCCCGGAGATTCGGCCGCAGGGCCCAGCCGACGCGGGCGTCGCTGACGATGATCGGATCACGCTCGAGCACCGCGACTCCGATCCGCACCGCAATCTCCGCCAACCCCAACCCCGCCAGGGTGCCAGCCAGAACCAGCAGCAATCGCGCCCGCAGCGGCCGCCGCCCGACAAATGGCGCCGCCCCCTGCGGCGCACAACTTGCAACGCGGCATTCCCTCTCTCGTTGTCGAGCAGTAACCCGCTCAAACATTGCGTTGGTCCGGACCAGTTCGCGAAATACTTGGTTGATCGTTCACTTGTTCATCCATCTGTCACGGACTTGTTGCATGGAATCGTCTCCCGCATGCCCAGGGAAACCTGCTTTTCGACCGGGGCTCTGGAAAGCGCGGACGGAGCGACCGGTTTCCACGCCCGCCTTCCCTAAGGGCGCGGGCGTCAGGGCGGGCGGGCCCGGTCCTGCGCCGCTCGGCGCGGCCCGCGCGGGGATGTCCAGGGCTTCCCTGAGCTGGCATGCGTTGTTCCAGGCCGTGCATGGCAGCAGAAGCCCGAGGGCGGCGACAACCCAACAACGCCATCGGGACAGGGTGGAGAGCGACGCCAGCAGGATCAAAAATGGCATGTAATTCAACGCGTAAACGAACGTCTCATCTCCGTAGACCAGGTAGACGGCAGACTCGGCCAGGAGCGTCACCGCGAGGGCGATCCGGAACCGGACGTCGGCCCGTCCTGCGAAGAGCGCCCAGGCGCCAGCGAAAAGCAGCAACGCCCAGGTGATCGTCGTCACCTGGCCGAGGACTCCGGAAGAGCCCGCCGGCGAGCGCTGGAGCGTCAACATCGGGCCGGTCGGCCCCTGCTGTCCCGGTAATGTCGAAAGCTCGATTCGCGGCAAGACCATGGAGGTCAGAAAGATGACCCGCGCCGCGTTCTGCGGCCCGCCCTGCTCTTCGCACAGCAGATAGATCTTGTGCCTGTCGTAACCCCTCGGGCTGATGAACCACGACGATGCCCCGGGGAATGAAATCTTCTCCACCAAGAGTAGACCGACGACGATCGCCAGCGCGATGAGCGACAAGGCGACAGCCCGTCGCGGAGGCTTGCAGACGAATGCCGCGATCAACCCGGCCACCCAGTTCAACAGGTTGAGGCCCAGGCTTAGGGCGCTCGCCACGACGAACCACCAATCCGGCACGGGGCGGTGCCGCGCGAGTGCGACCAAGCCCAGGGCCAGGAGGACCGTCAACGAGCTGAGCGGGTAGGTCTCCGGCACGATGAACCAGAACATCGCCGCACCGCTCGAGGCCGCCAGGGACGCGAACAGAATCGAGTCCAGCAGCCGGCAGCCCAGGAGCCGCATGATCAAGTAGAGGGCCGCCAGCCACACACCGGCGGAAGCGGCGTTCAAGAGCCAGGCCGCCTCCAGCGGCGACAGTTTGCTGATCCGGGTAATCGCCGAAACCAGCGGATAGGTCAACAAGGGGAAAAGCGGGTGCAACTTCACTTTCACACTGCTGTCGGAGAAGCGATCCGACATGTTTTCCAGGACCAATGGCGAATCGGACTCGAACCAGCGATAGGTCATGGTCTTCTCGTCGATCGCCGTTCCCCAGGCTCCCTTCACCAGGAGCACCGCGGACACCCCGACCGCAAGGAAGACCAGGGCGATCAGCCAATCAAGCTTCATGAGTCCCGACCTTGCGGGCGCGATGGCGGGGGAGACGATCGGTTCGCCGGGCTTCTCAGTCGACGAACCTCGACTCGGCTCACGGTGCATTGTTCCATCCCCTTTGAATTCGAGCAGGAGCGCAGGCCGATTGTCTGCACGAATTGTCCGCGTCGGATCAAGCTCTAACGACGTTCCAACTGCCCAGGGTCACAGGGATTCTTGGGGACCAAGACCGTGATCTCCTCGAAACCATACCGGGTCGCAGACCATACCAGTGGCTCGTACGACACCAGCATGAAGCGCCTCTCCCCCTGAACAGACCTGATCCTCCCCACCTCCTGATAGTTGTCGCGGATGGCGTTCCGGACGCCGGTGGGCGCTGGCGATCGATGTCCGTCATACCAGAAGTTCGGCTTATCCAGATTGCGGACCAGGATTTTCTGGTAATCATGGTGCTGCAATCGGCCGAGGAGCCCCGAAAAATCCCCCACCCCCACAGGCGCCTCGCTACGGCAGCCGATGCACGGAGCCGAGTCCCGGCTGACCGTGCCCTTACGGGCCGGAATCCACGCTCCGCCCAGGTCAAGCAGGACCTTCTCCGCCGGCAGCCCCGCGAACTCTCGCTCGATCTCGGCGATATAGCGATAGGCGTCGCGTGGCAGCGGGTTGGCCGGCATCGAGACGAGCCCCAGGCCGGCATACCCAAGACCGACCAGGCCGACGACGAGCCCGGACCGCGTCCAGGCGAGCACCGGGCGTGGCGGAAATCCTCTCAGCAAGTGATCCGCCGGCCAGACTCGCGTCACTGCCGCCAGGAACCAGATGCCCGCGATCAGCGACCCCGGCCCCAGGTGATTGAGAGTCACATTGAGCCCGCTCGTGTAGGTCTCCGCCCCGAAGAAGAGCAGCCAGATCACCCAGGGCCCGACAAGCCTCCTGGCGGCGGCCCCTCGCAACAACACCAGTGCAGCCAGCAAGCCGGCGCCGTAGTAGACCCAGACAACCAGCCCATGCTGGACGCTCCGCACGAGCGGGACGCGGTAGCTCCCCATCACGACCACGGCCCAGTACCAGAATGGCTCGCCCCAGAAAAAACAACAGCCGGCAACGACGGCGGCGAGGACCGCGAACGTGGCGGCGGCGAAGGTCAGCGAGCGCAGCAGCGACCGCGGCAAATCGAAGAACAAAAGGTAGACGCAGTACAACGGAGCCCAGATCGCGAGACTCTGCTTGACGAGGAAGCCGAGCGCGGGGATCAGAGCCATCAGCGTGAGCGTGAGCCGGTTCCCCGTCACGGCGTAGCAGAGAAGCAGCCAGTACGCCGCCGCCGCGACGAGTTGCGCCAGCGAATCATTGTGCAGGTTATGAACGAACGGATTGGTGATGGTGTTGGTTGCGGTCAGAAAAAACAGTGGCAGGGCGATCGCCCCCCAGAGGCCCCGATCCTCGGCGAATCGCCGCACGCCGGCCAGTTGCACGAGCCGCGCGTAGCTGCCGACGGCAAAAACGGCCGCTCCCAGGCCATAGAGGACCTGGATCAGGCGATACACCGGGATCGAGTCCGGCGCTCCACACGCCCGCGCCAGGGCGTAGGTAAAGAGCGGAGCCCCGGGTGTATACGTCATCGATTCGTTATTCTGCTGCGCCGTGTAGAGGGGATGGCCAACCCGGAACTTGACGATCTCATTGACAAAGTCGCCCTCGGCCCACATCAGAATGTCGGCAGGATACTCGACGTAATAGCTCACCCACGTGAGGTAAAAAGCCACGAGCGCCACGCCCGCCGCGGCCAGCACGATCAGGCCGGCGCGCCGGGGGCTCGCGGCCCGGCGCTGGAACAGGAGATAGGCGCCGACCGGGAGAACGACCGCCGCGAGAGCGGTCAGCCCGGCCGCCTGGACCACGCGTTCCGGCTCTGACGGCCATGCCGCATTCAATCCCCGGATGAGGGCCGCCCCGGCGGTCCCGGCCGCCATCGTGATCAAGCCGGGAATCACGAGCGCGACCGCGGAACTCCCACTTCCGCGGCTACCCAATAGGGATTCGTCCAACAACGACCGCTCCGATCACGACTTGACGGAGTATCCCAGCAACCTTCGCTGCCACCCCAGGCCGCGGCCGCCGCCGACGAATGGGGGGATCGGCGAATCGAAGTGACTCGCCCACCAGTCCCGATCCTGAAACGGCCGGACAACCGGCGGCCGATCCACATCGTGTACGAACACCTTGCAGCCCGGACCAACCGACTTCCACAGCTTCTCCAGGCAAACCGTGACGGATTCCTCCAGATCGACGTCCAGGAACACGCACGCAATATCGACCCCCGCGAGCTGATCCAGGGTCTCCTGATACCACCCGGGAACGTAGCTCACCACGGCGGGATCTCCGTACCGCCTGACGTTATTCTCGACTTGCTCGAGCCGGGATGCAAAATCCCCGCGCTGGAAGGCTTCCTTCTCGTCAACGCGATCCGAATCGCCAGGCGGAGGCAAGCCCTGGAATGAGTCACAAACGACCAGTTGTCGATTGGCCGCTGTTGCCGCGAGGCTGAGTTTCGCCGTGCTCCCTCCCTGATAGCAACCGCACTCGACGATGACCCCGGGAATCGACGGCGGCAGGGTCACGATCTCCTCGATGATGGCCAGCAATTCCCCCGGTGCGTGGATGCAGGGAACCCTCAGGTGGATCCAGAGCACCTGACCGGCCAGGCGGGCGCGCTTCCAGAAACCGCACCGGCGATCGCCCAGCCCTCGCGTGCAGAACGCCACATGGTATGGCAGCGAGAGCAGCACCAGCCAGAGCTGCCACCTCACGAAGAAGAGAATCTCTTGAATGAGCGTTCTCTGATTGCAGACTCTCATGGCGCGGTTCTCACAATACCTTGGACACGTCGGTGCCTGCTCGTTTGTGCTGCCCCCACAAGTGGAAGACGACGCCCAGGGCCAGCGCCAGGCCGCAGTACAAGAAGTAGATCAGGTGCAAGGGCAAGAGCAGGGCCAGCAAGAGCAGGCGGCGCTTGCCAAGGAAGAACGCATAAAAGCGAAAATTGATCGCGATGATGCCGATAATCAGACCAAGCGGCACGAGCTGCCAGGTCGTGAAGACGTGGATGCTCCACATCAGCGTAGCGAGAGCCGCGAGCGCTGCCACCAGGCGGACGACCGTGGAAAAGCGCCTCTGGATGGACCAGTAGTCGGCGACAGAGATGATCAGGAAGACAACGATCGGCACCCAGAAGAGATGCCGGTAGCGCACCATGGCGACCCCGAACGTCAACAAGAGGCCGTACGCGAGCACCACGCTGATCCGCTGCGAAACCTTGGTGTTCAGGTCGTTGGTCACGCTCCCCTCGCGCAGCATCAGCTCGGTCCACGGAACGCCGCGATCCCGGACGTCGGTTTTGATGATGCTCCAGAGGGTCCAGCGTTTCAGATGGGTCACCTGCATGCGCTTGTTGAGCATGATCCGGTGGCCGGCCGCGTGCAATCGCCTGCCGAGCTCGATGTCCTCGATGGAGGGACGCTCGTACCGGGCGCTGAAGCCGCCCATCTTCGAGAACACCGAGCGGCGAACGGCGCCGCATCCGCTCCAGAACGTCGTCGCCCGCTCGTCGCTGTCCTGATGCACGAAATGATGGAACAGGTTCTTGTACGCCGAGAGCACGTTTTCGGCCGTGGGCTGCGTGTCGTAAGAGCCGAACGCCGCATCCAGGTCCGGGTCCCGCACGAACGTATCGTGCAACTCCTGGAGCGTCTCGGGGTGAACGCAGACATCGGAGTCCAGAAAGAACAGATACTCTCCCCGGGCCATCTCGGCGCCGCGGTTGCGCGCCCCCGCGGGGCCGCGGCGGCTCCCAAGCCGCAGCACCTTCGCGCCCAGATCGGCGGCGACCTGGGCGGTCTCGTCAGTCGACGCATCATCCACCACGATCACTTCGTAGCTCGTGTAGGTCGAGGCGAACAGGCGCTCCAGGCACAGCCGCAGCTCCTGGGGATTGTTGCGCACGGGCACGACGACCGAAATGAGCGGCGCGCTCGCGTCCACTTCCGGAGTATCTTGGGAGCTTTGCTCTGCGCTCACCGGCTCGATAGGCAGTGATTCGATGGCCGTGATTTCCATGACCGTTCAATTCCCTGGGCACCGTTGCCGAAGACAGACGCTGTTTTGATCCTGGGTATAACGCACGCCGATTGATCCACCCCGGGCCCATCCGGCGACAGTTGTCGCCGGTCTGCGAATCGACCGCTTCATCAGGCCGAGATCGGTCCCTGGAAATCCAGGCTCTCGCCGCCTCGCGGTGTTCCGAGCGGCGTGGCCGGCTCCAGGCGGACCGGCCGCAGCCGCCAGCGGAGCGGGCCGCCGACTTCGTACAGGACCAGGAGCGAAAGATACACGACGGTCGCGCCGGCCGCGGCTAGCCAGATCCCGAATCCCAAGAGGCTGCGGGCGGCCAGTCCGGCGACGGCAAGCCCGGAGCAGGCCGGCAAGACCCGGGCCAGAGCCGGGACCGGGACCGAGCCCTCACGGGCCGCGGCATGAGCCAGGACCAGGACCACGAGCGCCGAGGCCACAAGCGCCACGGCCGCCGAGAAGGCCCCGTGCGACGGTATCAAGAGCACGCCGAGGCCGACGGCAACCGCCGCACCGATCGCGTTGCAGCGAAACTCCAGGCGCTCGTGGTCGCAGGCGATCAGGGCGTAGCGATAATGGCCGCTGACCAGAGCCAGAGGCACGGCCCAGATGAGCACGGCGAGCAGCCGGCCGGCCGGCCGGTAGGCCTCGCCATAGGCCAGGGCGATCAGGTCATCAGCCAGGAGCGTCACCAGAAGCGCCGCCAGGCCCCCGGCCCAGGATGTGAGGCCCAGCGACGGGCCCAGGAGCACCCGCAGGTCCTTGCCCGGGGCCGCGGCGGTCCGGCAGATCGCCGGCAAAAGGTTGTAAAAATACATCCAGACGAACGTATGCAGCGCCATGACGATCCGATGGGAAGCCGTGAACTGGCCGAGCGATTGATCGGCAACCCAGAGTCCCAGGAAGACCGTCGCCAGGTACCACAAAGCGGCCCAGGAAACCTGGCTCAGCCCGATCGGCCACGAACTGCCCAGATGCCCGACCAGGTCGGCTGCACGTGGGGGCCACTCGGCGATGGTCGCCAGGAGGTCCGACCGCGCCGCCCAGACGCAAAGCCCCGAGGACGCCAGGAGTGCGATGCACTCGAAAACGCCAATCGTCACCAGCGTGGTGTCGGGCCGCAGGCAGAAGAAGATCAACCCGGCGAAGACCCCGTAGCGGACGACCGAGGCCGCCGCCACCCACTGCATTTTCCCCCGGCCCTGGAACAGCCATTGAAGCTGCAAGGGGGCCAGCAGAAAGCCGAGTCCATAGACCGCCAGCAGGATCCTGACGGGCGCCGGCAAGGCCGGCAAGGTTGCGATCAAGACGGCGAATGACCCCACGGCCAGCAGCATGCGCAGGGTCGCGATGCCTGCCAGCAGCCTCGGGACCGGGAAACGGCCCCTGGCAATTTCGCGCGCGCCGTAGGACCCGAGCCCGCAGTCAGCCGGCAGCGTGAAGAAAATGATCAGGGCCAGCACGAATTCCAGGCTGCCGTAACGCTCCGGCCCCAGCAGGCGGCCGATCCTGGTGAAGGCAATGAAGCAAAATACCTTCGCCGCCAGCTCCCCGCCACTCAGGAGCAGCATACCCTGGACCAGCCGCTCGCGGACGGGCGGCTGGTCTGTCTGGGCGGTCGTCTCCGCGCGAGAGTCCATGTCAGTCCGGTGGCTCGGAGAGGATCGGCAGCTGCCACCTGATCCGGCTTCCACTCGGAAGCCGAGGCGAGCGCCGTGCTTGACTCGCAGCGGGCCCAGGGCATCGAGCGGGACGAAAGCCCGCTCCTCGAGGGCCAAGGGCGGAGCGGCCCGCCACGGCTTGGCCCCGATCATCGCGCGCAGCAGTTGAATCGGCTGATAGACGATGCTCGGCCAGAGGAAAACCTCGTTCGTGCAGTGACACTCCTTGGCCCGGATCGACTTCCGCAGATCACGCGCCCGCGCCGCCCCCCAGATCTCGGGGAACGAATGCCGGCGGAGATTGCCGATCGGTTCGTGGTTCTCGCAGACGCTGACGTCGCCGTTGGCATAGACGACCGCGCTCAAGACTCCCGCCCGGCAGGGGACCACCTGCGTCTGTTTCGCCGCCGTCCTGCCCTTGGCCCATTGCAAGATCGGCTCGACGCTCGCACCGTACCGCCCGTGCTCCCGGACACCCCACAGCCGCTGGACGTACTCGTAGAGTTCCTTGTATTCCTGCAAGCCGCGGGCTCTCGAGCGCCGGGTTCTTGCGGTCGCCCCGGATCATGGCCAGATTGTGATGGTCCATCTGGGGGCAGCGCTCGAACAGGTACGTGGTCAACCGACGAATCTCGTCCATGTTGACGTTCGTCGCCGTCGAGATCGCGTGGATCCGCAGCCGCGGATCGCTCTTCTGGACCTCGGCCAGGGCGTCGTAGGTGTCGATCGATTTCGCGAAACCGTCACGCTGCCCGCGGAACCGATCGTGAAACTCGGGCATGCCGTCCAGCGAATGCTCGACCACGAAGAGGTCGAGGTCCTTCTCCTCCAGGATCGCCTTGACGTGCCGGATGGTCCGCTCCTTGAACGTGCCGTTGGTCGGTACGTAAATCTGACGAACGCCGTTATGCCGGATGAATTGCTGGCAAATGTCGGAGAACTCCGGCCGGAGAAACGGCTCGCCCCCTGAGAGGTTGAGGTTCTCGATCCGGCCCAGCGATCGCGACAGCCCGACGATCTCCTCGAACGTGAGGTCGTCCTTGCTGTTCAAGCTGCGCCAGTAGAAGCAGTGCTCGCATTTCTGATTGCAGATCGAATTGATGAAGAATATGAAGAAGGGCGGCGACGGCGCGCCCAGGTAATTCTTGCAGGTGATCCGCGCGTGTCGGACGGCTCGCGACCAGAAATTCATGACGTGCTCCCTGCTGACTCTGCCCGCCTCGGGTTAACGATCGGCATCCTGCGGAGACCGCGCAAGAGCCGTCGGGCCAGAAGAAAAGTTTTTGCGTCCCCGCGCAAGAATGCCGCCCAGCGCCGGGGGTCCCGGAAATACCACATCTCGATTCGGGGAATCGTGTACGGATCCGACCCGTTTCGGGCCTGGGCCAATTCGGTCGCTGACGGCCTGCCGGTAGCTGCCGGCGCACCAGGTCCAGAACCGCGGCACTGGATCGACCGAACGGGGCCGCGAAGCTGGTGACCAGGCGTGCGAGCCGCTCCTCGATCATCGCTTTGGGCCTGAGAACTTCGTCAGCCAGTAGATCGCCCTCAATCTGGGTGAGATCTCGGTGTGTCACCCCGTGGGCGCCGAAATCCACCCCGGCCTCCGCCAGCTCCGCGACCGTCGCCCAGTCCATCAACCGCTCGGTCCCTCCGCGGCGACGCGCGTTCCCAACGATCCGTCCCGCCAACGTGGCCCACCGGCAGGAAAACCGTCACCGGCCATCGCCGCCGCTTGAGCTCGGGGAACGCGGTCGTCGCGAAGTCGAGGAAACCATCATCGAAAGTCAAGACCGTCGACCGCGGCGGCAGGTCGCGCAAGCCCCGGATCCATTCCCCCAGCTCCAAGAGCGAGACGACCTGGTATCCCGACTCCTCCAGGATGGCCATCTGCCGCTGGAAGACCTCGGGCGCAATGCGAGTCGGGCCGGAACCGTCCGAGATCGAGTGATACATCAGCACGGGGACCGATCCCTGGGACGGCGCCTTGGTCGCTCCGCTCACGTGACGGCCTCCTCCATGACGACAGCCTCTTTCGGAGACGCGCTCGACCACGGTATCTCGCCGAACTTCCGGGTCGCGATCCGGCTGATCAGATCGAAATAGCGCTCCAGATGGGCCTCGCGGGTCCATTTTGCCGTGAAGGCAAGATAGCCGCTGTTCCCCAGCTCATCCCGCAACTGCGAGTCTGCCGCCAGGCGTCGCACGGCTGCAAGCAGCTCGGCATCGTCATCGTAGAGGAGGCCGCCCCCGCTCTCGTGGATGACTTCGGGGAGGGGCCCGATATTGCGTGCGACCACCGGCGTCCGCCGCGCGAAAGCCTCGAGGCTGATCATGCAGAATGTCTCGTAGGTCAAGGAGGAGACGATGCTGGCAATCGCGTGGTGGTAGAGGGCCCCGAGCGCGCGCTGCGGCAGGGCGCCCAGGAACTTGATGCGCGGGTTCGACCCCGCCAGCGCCCGCAGCTCGTTCTCATAGTTGCCGGTCCCCGCGATCAGCAGGTCGGCCTCGTGGACGCCGGCCCAGAGCGGGATCACCGTCTGGAGCCCCTTGATCCGCTCCAGCCGGCCGACGAACAGGAAATACGGGCGCTCGTGCGGGCGCGGGCCCGGCCGCTGCCAGTCTTGATCCACCCGGTCCAGGAAGTGGGGCAGATGCTCCAGCGGCCGCCAGAAACCCCGCTCGGCGTGCATCGCGGCCGTGAACCGGCTCGGAGCGACGAAAGCGTCCACATGCCGGCTCGCTCGCTCCAGCATTCCGGTATACCGCCACAGTTGCGGCGGGCGGCGACCGTGCAGGATGCAGCGCAGGCATTCGGGCTTCGCGCAGGGGGCACGATCGAACTTCCACAATACGTGCATGGGACAGACCAGCCAGTGCTCATGCGTGGTATAAAGCTTGACGGTTCGCCGATTCGGCGTGTCCATCGCCAGCACGCCGGGGCCCAAAAGGGACGTGTTGTGGTAATGGATGACGTCGTAGTCGTGTTCGCGCAGCAGCCGGCGGATCGTGCCGCGCTTCAGGATCGGGTGGCCGGTCTGCTGGGTCAAGAGGGGCGAGAGCCATCCCAGGCCGCTGCGTAATTCGTGCCGCCTTACGTTCGGATGCTCGTCGACGGCAAAGGGCGGCGGCCCCGCATGGAACATGTGGTAGGAGTCGACACAGTGAACGACGTCGACGTGATGGCCGAGGTCGCCGAGCGCATGGCAGAGCCGGTAAAGGTACAGGGCGTCTCCACCGAAGCTATACGGCGGGTAGAAGGTCGTCAGGTGGAGAAACTTGAGGGGGCGGTTCATCGCTCCACCACCTCCTGTATGACCGACTGCAATTGCCTGGCGGCCGCGTCCCACGTCAGCCGCCGCGCGGCGGCCAGGCCGGCGGCGCTCATCCGGGCCTGAAGCGGCTCCGAGGCGAGGACCTCCAAAAGCGCCCGCTCGAGTTGCTCGGACGACTCGGGATCGGCATACAGCCCCCCTTCTCCGAGCAAGGCGGGCAAGGGGCTGGCGGTCGTCGCGATCACGGGACAGCCGCAGGCGGCGGCCTCGACCGCCGGCAGGCCGAACCCCTCCATGAGCGAGGGCAGAACGAGCACGGTCGAACGGTTGAGCAAGACGACAAGCTCCTCGTCCGGCAAGTAGCCGGTGAATTTAACCCGGCCTTCGATGCCGAGCTCCGCGACCAGGGCCCGGATGGTCCCGATGTGGGAGTGGAACACCTCGCGGGCGAATTCCCCAACCATGACGAGCCGGACGTCTTCGAGCTCGGGATGCCCGGACACGCTCGCGAACACCCGCACGAGCCGTTCGAGATTCTTGTGGGGACCAAACCCACCCACGTACGTCACCGTCCGGCCCGCGCCGGCCAGCCCGAGCGACTCCAGCCGCGGGCTCGGCTCGGGCCGGTCCAGGCGGCGGAAGATCGGGTCGCTGGCCTCGCCCACGACCGCGACGCGGTCGGCCGAAAGGCCGTACCGCTCGATGATCTTGCCGCGGGAATAGTCGGAGACCGTCGCCAGCGCGTCGGCCTGCATGCGCCCGAGCGCCACCTTCATTTTCCAGAACAGCCGCGACCGCAGCTTGGGCACGGTCAGCTCCGGGAAGGTCTCGGCAATGACATCGTGGATGAAGACGATCTTCCGGGCACGCGAGAAGACCGGGACAAAGCTGTAGATTGTCGGAAAGATCAGGACATCGAGCCGCCGGTCGGACATCGCGCGGCTGGCACGCGGTCATGTCCAGAAGCGACCGGTGCCCGAGCGCGGAGGCGGCGAGGCTGGTCGGCTTCCGGCTGGACATGAACGACAGCTTCGCCTTCGCACTCGGCGGCTCGAACCGGGGCGGCGCGTCGAAGAACAGCGTGTAGCGGTTTTCGTCGTCAATTCGCAAGAGAGCCGAAAGCAACGCCCGGGCGTGGCGGCCGTAGCCGCGGTCGTTGTTCCAGCAAGTCGCGTCAATACCGATCTCGAGCGAGCGCGGGCCGGCCACACCCGGCGCCGGGGCGAGTCCGACGGCTGTTCCGAGGTGAGCATCGCACTCTCGCCGGTCGCGGAAACGGATCGAGTCACTGTCGAGGGCCCGCTGATCTTGAGTCAATCTCAGGGCTAGGGTGCCGGAGAGGCGGTTGTTTCAGGACATCGCGCAGGAGACGACGCGATCGACGCGGCGCGGCCCGTGGCGTAGCCCACGAATTCGCCATAGGCCCAGACCAGATTCAAGAGGAAAACCAGCGGCAGGCACGCGGCGAATTTCGCCCGCGAGCGCCCCCGCGAGAAGGCGATGCGCCCTAGCCGCAAGGTCAAGAGGAACGGGAGCACGAAACTGAAGGCGGCGTAGACCGCCCGCCGCGCGAGCGGGGCGCCGAGCACGCGCGCCCATGCGAAGGAGCGGCCCCAGACATAACGTTCCCGCAGCGAATCGCCCAGGCTCAGGCCGCTCCGCGCCTGCCAGACCAGGGCGCTGGGCGTCAACCAGATCTGGTATCCCGCCTCGATGAGCGCGCGATGCACGACGGTCTCGCGATAGTCGCTCTCCCAGGCGCCGCGGACGGCTTCGAGCGCCTCGCGGCGATAGGCCACGTTACTGTCGCTGACGTAATGGGCCGGCCCCTCGGGCACTGGATTCTGGTAGCGGCCAAAATCACAGAAGTAAACCGCCCAGTTCAAGAGCTGGGGCGATCCGCAATCGACCGCGCCGCCGATGGCGGCGACCTCGGGATGCGATTCGAGCGCGTCCACCAGCGCGCGGCACCAGCGTGGGGCCTGCACGGCATGGTCCTCGGTGAGCGCCACGTATCGACCGCGAGCGGCCAGAAGCCCGATCGTGCGCAGCGTGTCGTGGTGCTCGCGGCTGGCGCCGGCGCGCGCCGCCGCCGAGTCGAGCCCGCGGGCGTGCAGGAAGCGGACCGCCGGATACTCTTGCTCCAGTCGGGTGACCGCGACGCACGGGTCGTCAAACGGGACCAGGATCTCGAAGGCCGGCGGGCCCTCCTGGCCGTGAAGGGCCTCCAGGCAAGCCGCCAGGTCCTCCACGCGGCCGGAGATCAGCCCTACGACGACCGAGAGTAGGGGAGCAGTGTCGATCATCGTCATTCCACGCGCTCGAGGGCATCGCCGGGACCGGAGAGATAGCCGAGCCACTCCCCCCAGACATAGACACAGGCGACCGGGATCATCAAAGGAATTGCCTGGATGAAGCGGCCGATGCGCCGGCCCTTGCTCGAAGACACGCTGGGCCGTCCGACCCAGCAAGAGCAGGGGAAAGGCGGGCGCGGCCGCCAGGTAAAAGAGCCGCTTCAGGGGACTGACCCGGTCCTTCTGGGTACCGCCCCATACCCGGCTCAGCAAGTAACGCTGCTCGAGATAATAGAGGTAATCGAAGGGGCCCGTGTGGCGGATGCCCATGGCAGAGACGGCGCGCAGCTTTCCATCCTGCGCCAGGAGCGGGTGCAGCACCACCTCCCAGTAGCCGGTCCCGAGGACGTCCTGGTGGTTCACCAGCAGGTCGCGCTGATAGGCGATGTTGGCTCCGCTCAGCGTCGAACGCTCGCCATCGGGCCAGGGAGGCAGGTAGTTATTGTATTCCGAGAAGTAGACGACCCAGTCGCGCACCCGCGTGAAGTTATTGTCGAGGATCGGCCCGCTGATGGCGGCGTCATCGGGGCGCAGCGACTCGCGAATCGTTGCCAGCCAGTCGGGCGGCGCGACGCAATGCTCCTCGATGATCGCGACGATGCCGGCCCGGCGCGCAGGGCGCCGATTTTCCGGAGCTCCGGCACACTGGGGCGCGCTTCTGGGCCGGCCGGAACCAGGGTTACGAACGGAAAATCGCGCTGGACCCGCGCCGCCGTCTCGCCGCCGCACCGATCGACGACCAGTACCTCCGCCCCTTGCTCGCCAGCCTGGGCGCGCAAGGACTCGAGGCAGCGCGGGAGGAACTCGCCCCCGGCGCCCGAGGCAATCACGACAGAGACCTTAGGGAAAGAATCATTCATTGCTTGACGAATCTAGTCCTCGACCACGTGCGTTTCGAACTTCCTCCGGCACTCGGCCCAGCGCGGCCGGTCGAGTGCGGCGTCCCCAGCGAGGCAATCGGCGGCCGCGTAGGCCGTTGCCAGAGCGTGGTGCGTGTTATCGTGGGCGAACAACCCCTGCCGGCCGAACGTCAAGAGCCCTTCGATCCCCCCAATCCAGCCATCGACCGCGGCCAGCCGCGACTCGTAGTCGCGGGTGTAGACGGGATAGGCGTGGCTGAGCCGGCGAGTGACCACTCCCCGAATCGGGGCCGTGACCGGCAGCCGGGCCCGCTCCAGCCAGCCGGTCAGGCAGCGGCCGAGATCTTCATCGCAGAGCGACCATTCCGGCTGGTCCGGGTCCGACGGGAGCTCGGCGCAGAGCACCGTCCGGCCCCTGGGCTCGGCCGTGCCGGTGAAGTTCTTCGGCTCGGACATCCGCGAGATGGGAATGATGGACTCGGGGAAGTAATAGGCATCCGTCGGACTGAACCGGTCCTGGTCGAGAATCAGGTAAATGAGAATCATTCCCCGGAACTTCATCCCCTGGGCCGCAAGGGTGACGCTGGCCGGCGGCTCGGGCCGCAGGCAGCGGGCCATCAGGCTGATGGGCAGCGTGGACCAGACGAGATCGGCGGCGATCAGCCGCTCCTGCCCATCCTGCTGGTACCGGACGCCGGTCACCCGGCGCCCGTCCGTCTCGATGGCCGAGACGCGCGCCTGGAAGAGAAACTCGGCCCCGAGCGACCGGGCCGCTTCGGCGTAGCGACTCGAGATCTGGCCGTACCCGCGGCGCGGATAGTAGAACCGCCCGGCGGTCGGGGACTTCAGCCCGGGGATCTGGCCGGCGACCTTCTTGAGGATCTTGCCGACCGAGCTGCCCGAGACGCGCCGGCGGGCGGCCGTCTCGGCCAGCTCCCTCGGCTCGATCCCCCAGAGCTTCCGCGCATAGGGGAAGTAAAACTCCTCGCAGATGGTCGGGCCCAGGCTGCGCCGCAAGACCGTCTCGAACGTGTCCTCACCCCCGGTCCGGCGCGTGACGAGCTTGGCCGCCAGGTCGCGGGCGATCGACAGGGCGAAGCTGGGGGGCAGACGCAAGAGCAGGTCCACGGGCTTGAGCGGGAAATGTATCCAGCGGCCCTTGAGCAGGATGCGTCCGTGGCGCACCCGCCAGAGCAGATCGTCGCCGAGCAACGCTTCCAGATCGCGCATCACGTTGGGCTCGACCACGGGATGCAGGCGATGGCTGCCGTAGTCGCACGAGATCCCCTCGAGCGAGAAGCTGCCGGCATTGCCGCCGACGGTGTCGCGCTGCTCGAGCACGGTGACCACGAGCCCCGGGCGCTGCGCCAGGCGATAGGACGCGCCGCAGCCGGCGGGACCGGCGCCCAGGATCACGACACGGGCGCTCTTGGCCCCCGCCTGCGAACCGTTCTCGGCCGGGCGGACGCCCAGGCCCGGCTCGCCCTGGAACCCGGCCGCGGCATCATTCTGCCCAATCGTCGCTGTGGCCATGCGATGCGATCCTCAGATTTCCGAAACGGCGGACGGCTCTCGGACCGTCCGGGCAGCGGCCGCGCCACGCCAGCCAACATGATCAGCCGCACCCGCGGCAAGCAAGAGGGAGATCAGGCCGCCGATCAGGCCGCCGATGATGATGACGGCCTGGAAAGCGAGCCCCGCGGCGACGACGGCGGCGGCCTCGGCCCCCAGCGGTACCAGCAAGCTCACCAGGGCCGCCTCGCGCACGCCGAGGCCGCCCAGGCTCACCGGCAGCATGGAGGCGATCTTCGCCAGGGGCCACGCGAAAAGCCAGGCCCAGAGCGGAAGCTGCAAGCCGCACACCGCTCCCAGCCGGGCGTTCAAGAGCACAAGGCTCGCCTGGAGCACGATCCCGATTCCCACCGCCAGAAGCACCCGATGCGGCTGGCGCGCCACCGCATGCATCGCCACGCGGAACCGCACCAGGAGGCGGCGGACCTTGTATGGCAGCCGCCGCGCCGGCAAGAGCACGCGCAGACTCAAGCCCGCAACGCCCACAATCGCGGCGGCGAGGAACAAACCGCGGAACAGTCGAAGGCTCTGATTGTTGACCAGAGCGGGCATCCAGATCGCTCCCCCGATTGCGATCGCGACCAACCCGGCGACGTCGAACAGCCGGTCGGCGAGGCTGCCCACAAGCAGACCGGCCTTGGAACGGGCCTGCCTGAGCGCCATCCCGGCGCGGACCACGTCGCCTCCGACCAGCGAGATCAAGAACGTGTTGGCGAACAGGCCGGCATAGTAGCACCGCGCCGCGTGCGTCCACGATAAACCGGCCCCGGCCGCGTTGATCATGATCCGCCACTTCAGCGTGCCCAGCACGTGCAGGAGCAGGTAGACACAGAGCGCCGGCAGCATCACGTCCGGCGTCAGGTGCCGCGCCGCCGCCGCCAGATGGCGCGGCGAGACGAACGCGACCAGCGCCGACAAGATGACCACGCTGCCGCCGATTCGAATGGCGAGGCGCGCCCACCGCCGCCTGGACGGCGCGGGCGGGCCCGGCTGTTCCCCGCTTGGTTCAAGAGACTTCATGGAGATACTCACTCCCCGCGGCGGCACCGTTGACCGCCTGGGCGTCGACGTTGCGCCCGGCGCCCTCGGTGAGATCCGCCCCGCGCCCCGGCCGGCGGCCGGACCGTCGCCTTCCTCCGCTCGCGCCAGCATCATGTCGATCTTGCGCATCCGGTACAGCGCCTCCTCGAGGATCGTCCGATTGAAGCCCACCAGGTCGGCCAGGATGCCGATCAACACGACCTGGGCGCCGATCACAATGAGGATCGCCGCCAGGATCAGCGACTGGACGTGTCCCACGGTCTGGCCGATCAGGAACAGGTACAGGAATCGAATGCCGGGCAAGAGGCCCAGCACGATCAAACCGAGGCCGACCGTGCTGAAAGCCCTGAGCGGCCAGTACATCGTGTAGGTCCGCAAGAGCGTCAACGCCGACTTGCGGATGTATTGCGTGATGCTGCGCATCAGCCGCGAGGGCCGGGTCTGGGGATTGGTGCCGACCGGGACGTACTCGACCGCAATCCGCCGCGCCCCGGCCTGGATCAGGGTCTCGAGCGTGTACGAGTAACTGCCGAGGACCAACGTGCGCAGCGCGACGTCGGCCGTGAACGCGCGGAAGCCGCTGGTGGCGTCCGGCGTCCGGTAGCCCGAAAACCTGGACACGACCCAGCTTCCGAGCACCTGTAAGCGCCGCTTGATCGGCGAGAAGGCCGGCAGTGTGCCCACGCCCCGGTCCCCGATCACCATCGACGCCCTGCCGGCGAGGATCGGCTCCAGCAAGCGGTGGATGTCGTTGGCCTGGTACTGGTTGTCAGCGTCGGTGTTCACAATGACGTCCGCCCCGCGCCGGACGCATTCCTCGAGGCCCGTGACGAACGCAGTCGCCAACCCGACATGCTGGCGACAGCGAACAACGTGGTGCACGCCCAGCTTCCTGGCCACATCCGCGGTCCCGTCGCTACTGCCATCGTCCACGATCAAGTATTCGATCTGGTCGATGCCGGGCAGGGCAAACGGCAACGCGCCGATCGTCGCCGGCAGAGTCTGAGCCTCGTTATAACAAGGGATCTGGATGATCAATTTCATGAGACGCTCCTCGATGGAATTCCTTCAGAGCGACGCGGGCCCCGCGGGGTCCTTGACACAGACGAAGACCTCGCCTTGATTGAGCGTTCCCGGAAAGACCCGCACCGTCTTGAACCAGTGCTCGATCGCATCCATCAGGCCCGGCGTTTCGTCCTCGATGTACCGGGGAAACGTGTACAAGAGCCAGACGCGGCGGGTCTCTGTGCGGATCGACTCGATCTGCTCGAGACTCTTGATTTGCGGCCAGTCACGCCCATAGTAGTTCTGATACGGCCACGCCGCAGCACCCGCCGTCATCACCGGCTCGCCCCCTCGCCGCTGCGATTCGACAAACCGCAGCGCCCCGCCGAAATCCTGCTTGGGATGGCGGTAGACCCGGGCCAGCGAAGCGGCCGACGCGGTGAGCAAGAGCAACATGAACCCGATCCCGATCGCGCGCCCGATCCGAGCGCCGCGGCGCGGATTACCAAGCCTCCCCAGCACGCCGCCCACGACCACCGCACCACGCACCACGATCAAGATCCCAAAGCCGAGCAGCAGAAACAAGTAGCGCGGGTACATCGAACCCCGCATGCCCACCACCCCCAGGCCCATCATCACCGCCGGCAGGACCAATAGCAGGAACGCCAGCCGATTCTCTCGCCAGAATCCCCAGAGGCCGCAACCGACAAACACAGCGCCCGCCCCCAACACGAGCTGGGAACCCAGGCCGAGCTGGAGCCCGCGCAAGGTCTCCAGGACGGCCCATCCGGGAGTCGAGACCGCTTTCATTTTGCCGGAGGTGGTGTGGTAATAGTGGGCAACTTGACCGACGATCGGAGCGTACAGGGCCGCTGTGAGCAAACCGGAGAGAACGATCGCGGTGATCGGCAGGGCAAGCCAGCGCCAGTCGTCGCGGCTTCCCTGTAACGATTGGGCCGCCAGAACCAGGATCACGGCGGCATGGCCGACAACGACGAACACAAAGGTCGGGTGGGTGTACGCCCCGAGCGACGCCGCGACCGAGTAGACGAGAAACGGCCGCCAGCGCCGGATCTCGATACCATGGTAAAGAAGCAGCGTGCAAAGCAGCGTCCAGAAGAGGAGTGCGGTGTAGCCGCGTGCGTTCTGCGAGAACCACACGTGGTGATAGGAAAGGGCCAGGAAGGCCGCGGCGAGCAGTCCCTCACGCACAGTCGCCATGGCCCGGCCGAGCAAGAACAGCAGCGGGATCGACGCGACGCCGAAGATCACGGCCGGCAGACGTACGGTCCAGGCCGACTCGCCCAGACAAACAAGCGCGACATGAACCAGCGCCGAGTAGAGCGGGTGCTGGATGTCGCCGTAGTAGGTGGTCAGGATTTCGCGTAAAGGCGGCCGCGACGAGACGACCAAGGCGTAGATTTCGTCATACCAGAGGTCCGAGTTCAAGCCGATGAGCCGCAGCGCCAGACCAACCAGGACAAGCAGTGCCAGGGCCCAGACGGCCGGGTCGAAGCGGGCCGGCGGCGCGGGCGGCCGCGCATTCGCGCTGGACGATTGACTCGCCGGAACCGCCACGGGACGATCCTCACGAAGCGGTGACGAGCTCGGTGGGAGTGCGGGCTGCGCCATTCTGCTCAGGCGGGGTCACCGGATGCTCGCTCGAGCCGCCGCGCGGCTCGCGAACCTCCTCGTGGTAGTCCTGGTCGACGTTGACGTTCCAGAGGTCGTTCGTCTCGCCCAGGACCAGGTTTCGCGCCGCATAGAGGCCGGTGAGCATGGCGTGGTCCTGATTGTTGTACCGGTGCAGTCCATTGCGGCCGACGGTCTGGAAGTTCTTCAGTCCTTCCAGGAAAGTCTTGATCGTGGCCAGGCACTCACGGTAGTCGGAGTCGTAAACGGGGTACGACTTGGGGACCCGGAAGACGCATCCATCTTCGACGAGACGGGCGTCGACCAGCCCGATGTGCTCGAGCTCGCGTTTGCCGAGCTCGACCAGCTCGGCATCGCTCGTGTTCCAGAGCTGGTCACCCTCGTTGCAAAAGTACTCGAGGCCAAGGCTGGTCTTGGACTGGTCTGGAACCATCATGGGGCTCCAGTTCTTGAAGTTCTGGATCCGGCCGACCATGACCTCGGGCTCGTGGATATAGATCCAGTTGTCGGCGAACAACTCCGCCCGATCGACAATCAAGCAGACGGTGAGGAAGTCTCGATACTTGAGCTGGGATGCGGCCCGCGCGGTCGGCTCGGGCACCGCGGGAGTGATCCGTTTGATGAACTCGGTCACCGGCATGCTGGATATGACGTGGTCGGCCGGGATGAATTCGACCTTGCCATCGGTCCGAACGTGGACCCCCACAACCCGATCGGACTCAACCGCGATCTCCACGACGTCGCAGCCCATCTTCACGACGCCTCCGTGGCCTTCGATTTCGTGGCGAAAGGCCTCCCACATCATTCCCGGGCCCAGCTCCGGATAGTCGAACTGGTCGATCAGGCTGGTGATCGCGTTCCGCGGCTTGAAGAGCCAGCTCAGAAGCGCCGAGCCGAGCGTCAGGTTCTTGATCCGCTGGGCGGCCCATTCGGCTTTGAGCTCCGAGCATGGGATGCCCCAGACCTTTTCCGTGTACGACTTGAAGAAGGTGAGAAACAGACGGCGGCCAAACCGGTTGGTGACCCATTGTTCGAACGTGTTGAACCTGCCGGTAAGGCAACACCTGCCACCGGAGGTAGGAAAGGACGATCAACACTCCCTCGACGATGCCCAGCTTGGCGAGCGCGTCGAATGGCCGCAGCGGATAGTGGAAGAACTTCCGTTTGTAAAAGATCCGTGACATCCGGGGCCGCCGCAGGAAATGCCCCCCCAGGATGCGATGCCAGAGGTCCCGCACCTCGCCCGACTTCGAGAAAAACCGGTGCCCTCCCATGTCAAAACGGAAGCCCTTGAAGCTCTCGGTTCGCGCGATTCCACCAACCTGCTGCGAGCGCTCCAGGACGATCGGGCGAAGTCCGTGATCGGTGAGCTCCAGAGCGGCCGTCAAACCCGCGGGACCGCCCCCGATCACGACAACATTGCACTGGCTGGGTTGCTGTTTCATGATTGCTTACGTCTGCCCTCAACGGATGCAATTGGAACCGAATTGATCGCAAGGCGATCGGATAACGCGTACCTCCCTGAGATGCCCAGATTCCTCACACCCAGCGGGCCCACAGCGCACACTCCGTTCCCGTGGGTTGCACCACAAGGTTATTGTCGATCGACTGTTGATTGATCCATCCGCGGCTACCTTGCCGCGCCTTTCCGGGACTCGTCCTCAAGTCCGGCGAACAGGGCCAAGAGCGCTACTCTCAGCGGCGAGAGAGCGGGCTTCGCCCTCGCCCGGCGTGCACCAGAACCATACGACCAAATCGGAACTATCATGGAGTGATCGCTGCGCGGAAGTCAAGAGAATTCTAGGTTGCAATCAGGTTGCTCAAAAAAAACAACAACCGCTGCTCGATTCTAGGACGCGGGTGCGATTTTCGGCAGCCAATTTGCGGCCGGCGGCGGCCGGCGGTCCCAACGCGTCGCTCGCTCTTTTGAGATCCAGATTTGTGCGGATAGGGTTGATTTTGCATCTTGCCGAGGATATGAGATAGATTCGGGAAAGACGAATCTGGCAAGCTGGTCACCTGGTCGTTCGGGAACAAGATTGCCGCGGTCATTATCCTTATCATTCAGATAGCATTTACCTATTTATTCTTAACAGGTAGATTTTCTCCGTAGGTGAGCGTGACCGACCCGAGTGGAGATGGCGTCCGATTGGCCCTGGCGTACCACGAACGGACCAAGCACCACCTGCACCGCTTTGCGCGGGGGCCGGGCTACCTCGACTGGGAGACACAACCCAACCCGTTCCGCACATTCGCCGGCGCGCCCACCGTGGAGCTCCCACTGCTCGCGGACGGGCTGGCCACCTCGTACAGCGACCTCTACGTCCCCGGCGCCGTTGCCGCCCGGCCGCTGGAACGGGGCACGGTCGCCATCTTCTTCGAGCTGGCTCTGGGCCTCTCCGCCTGGAAACAATATCAGGGCTCGCGCTGGCCGCTGCGCTGCAACCCCTCCAGTGGAAATCTCCATCCCACGGAGGGTTACGTGTTGCTTCCGGCTCTGCCCAGCCTGGAGGCGGGCGTCTACCACTACGTCAGCGCCGACCACATCCTCGAACGCCGCTGCACGCTCGCCCTAGCCGCGGCGGATCGCCTCACCGAGCAATTGCCTGAGGGCACGTTCTTGGTCGGCCTGTCCTCAATCCACTGGCGCGAGGCCTGGAAGTATGGCGAACGCGCCTTCCGTTACTGCCAGCACGATGTCGGGCATGCCCTCGCCGCGCTACGCTACGCGGCAGCCGCCCTGGGCTGGTCGGCAGTTCTGCTCGACGCCTGTTCTGATGACGACCTCGCCGGGCTCTTCGGCCTGGACCGCAACGATGACTTCGCCGCAGTGGCAGCGGCCGACCGCGAAGCCCCCGACGCGGCCCTGCTGCTCGATACGCGCGGCCCAGGCACTGCGGAAATGCCGGACACCTCGGCCGAGCTGGTCCGGGACGGCACCTGGACCGGTCAGGCCAACCGGCTCAGTCCGGCGCATGTCGACTGGCCCGTGATCGACGAAGTCGCCCTTGCCACCCGGAAGCCCAGGACGGAACGCCGCGCCGCCCAGCCGTTGCCGGGGTTGCCCGCGCTTCCTGCGGGCAACCGAGTGGCCGCGGCCAGCTTGATCCGGCAGCGGCGCAGTTGCCTGGGCCTCGACGGAGAAACGTCGATCGACGTCGATACGCTGTACGCGTTGCTCGACCACCTGCTGCCGCGTCCCGGCGTGCCGCCGTGGGACGCCTTGCCGTGGCCGCCGCACATCCATCTCGGCTTGTTTGTCCACCGCGTCCGCGGCCTGGCGCCCGGCCTTTACTGCTTCGAGAGAGATGCGGCGGTACACGGCCGGCTTCGTAAGACGCTGCGCGAATCGTTTCTCTGGACACGGCCCGAAAGTTGTCCGGACCATCTGCGACTGTTCTGTCTGTACCTGGCAGACCTCCGGGTGACATCCAGCCAGGTGAGCTGCCACCAGGAGATCGCCTCCGACGGCGCGTTCAGTCTGGGGATGATCGCCGATTTCGGCGACACGGTTCGAGCCAACGGAGCGTGGTGGTACCGGCGACTGTTCTGGGAAGCCGGCATGCTCGGGCAGGTGATCTACCTGGAGGCAGAGGCGGCCGGGATGCGCGGCACCGGCATCGGCTGTTATTTCGACGACGCCTTCCACCACCTGCTCGGGCTCAAGACCGACCACTTCCAGGACCTCTATCACTTCACCGCCGGTGGTCCGGTCGAGGACACTCGCCTCCAGTCTTACCCACCCTATGCGCACCTGAAGAGTTGAGCCGAGGTTCCGAGAAGACTCCGATGAAGATGGTCCGTTCCAAGGTCGCTGGAGTGTCATTCCCCAATGAAGACGGCTCGAGCCGGCAGCGGATCATCCGCAAGTACTGCCGGCCCGGCAAGTCGCTTGAAGTTCGGCTCGAGCCCGATGACCGCTACAGCGACGACGCGATGGGCCTTTGGGTCAGGGGCCGGTGGCTCTTCATCTTCCCCGCCCGATACCAGATCGGTCACGTCAAGAATGAGATCGCCTCCCAGATACGCGCAGACGTCGTTCGGGGCTGTCCGATCTCGGTCCGCATTCTGGATGTCACCGGAGGGGGATGGTTTCGCAAACAGTTCTACGGCGTGAATATCGAGATCCGCGTAGGGGCGGGCGACGAATTCGACTCAGTACAGCCGTCACATCGAAGCTCGGTGCAAAAGCACACGCCAAAGTCTGGTCCAATGAATTCGCCTTCTCCTCCTCGACCGCCTTTCTGGTCGTCCCTGAGGTTTGCGTCTGCCAGATTCCTGTCATCTTCTGCAAGGATCCTCTTGCGCACCGCAAGCGATCTGGCAGCTCGGTTCCCCGCGCTATCTCGTTCCCAGAAGGTCATCGCTTCGGGCGTTGCCGCCTGCTTCGTCGGTTTAATTCTCTGGGCCGTGGGGAATTCCGTTGACAAGACGCTGGGATTGTTTGCCGTCCTGCGCCCGGCTGGCGTAGTTTCCATCATCATTGGCTCGGGCATCATCTGCCTCGGAACGGTTTTCTATCTCACGGAGTCAACGCGTACGCCGTCCGACTAGCGCAACCTTTTAGGGGCCTGAACGGGCGAGCAACCCCACCCCGATCGAGCGTTTCGGATTCCGATCGGTGGCAACTTCCGGTAGGATGATGTCGGTTTACCGCTTCTGGCTCGTCAGGGGGCACAGCCCGCCGGCGTGGGCGGCCGAGTGATTGGTCGATTCGGGCGACATCTGCGGCGCCGGCGAGCGACGGAATCAGGTTTTCTGGGGGATCCCATGCTCAGCACCATGCAGGACTATCCCCTGAGCGTCCGTGCGATCTTCGAGCACGGCGAGCGGCTGTCCTCGGACAGCGAAGTTGTTACCTTTGATGGGACGGCGACCCGGGCGCGTCGTTCGCGCAGGTGGCGGACCGGGCCCGGCGCTTGGCGGGAGCACTCTTGCGGCTCGGGATCCGCCCCGGGGAGCGCGTCGGCACGTTCGGATGGAACTGTCAGGAGCACCTCGAGGCCTATTTCGCCGTGCCGTGCATCGGGGCCGTTCTGCATACCGTCAATGTCCGTCTATTTCCCGATCAGATCGCCTATATCATCAACCACGCTGAGGATAGCGCGATCATCATCGAGGAATCGTTGATTCCTATCCTGGCACCGATCTTGCCGAGTCTGACGACGGTTCGGCTCTTCATCGTCGTGGGAAGCCCGGCGGCATTCCCGCTGCCGGCGCACGGTTACGAAGACCTTCTCAGTCGAGAAAGCCCCGTGGCGGATCTGCCGGCGGTCAACGAACGCGCCGCGGCGGTGATGTGTTACACCAGCGGCACAACCGGCAATCCCAAAGGTGTCGTCTACAGCCACCGGTCGATTTACCTGCACACCTATGCGATCATCGCGGGCGAGTCGTGCGGCGTGTCGGCGGAGGACCGGGTCCTGGTGGTTCCTCCCATGTTTCACGCCAACGCCTGGGGCGGCCCGCATGCGGGCTGGTTGGTGGGGGCGAACATTATCCTCCCAGGGCGCTACTTGCAGCCCGAGCCATTGGCCCGATTGATCAGCCTCGAAAAGCCGACCTTTGCCGCAGCGATACCGACTATCTGGGCTGGTCTCATCCGGCACGCCGAGGAGCATTCCGTCGATCTTTCCTCGTTCCGCCTGGTCGTCTGCGGCGGGGCGGCCATGCCGAGAAGTCTCCTCGAGCGTTGGCAAGCGCGCGGTGTGCGCATGGTGCAAGCCTGGGGCATGACCGAGACGAGCCCGACGGCGGCCGTCGCGCACCCGCTCCGAAGCGGCACGCCGGAAGAAGATATCGGATGGCGCTGCAAGACGGGTCGGATGCTGCCAGGCGTTGACGTGCGAGTCATGAACGGACGCGAAGCGCTCCCCTGGGATGGCCTGTCCGTCGGCGAGATCGAGGTCCGGGGGCCGTTCGTCACGGCCAGCTATTACAAGGGGGAATCGCCGGAAGCTTTCCACGACGGCTGGCTCCGGACCGGCGATGTCGGCACTGTCGATGCACACGGCTATATCCAGATCACCGACCGGGCCAAGGATGTGATCAAATCCGGGGGCGAGTGGGTATCGTCCGTCGAGCTCGAGAACCAACTGATCGTGCATCCGGATGTCGTCGAAGCGGCCGTGATCGCCGTGCCCGACGACCAATGGGGCGAACGGCCGATGGCGTGCGTCGTCCTCAAGGCTGGGGCGCAGGCGACGACCGAGGAATCTGCGCTTTCCTGTCGGGCCGCGTGGCTCGCTGGTGGCTGCCAGAGCGCTGGGCGATCATCAGCGAGCTACCGAAAACCAGCGTGGGCAAGTTCGACAAGAAAACATTGCGGCAATGGCTCGCGCAGGGCCGGCTGCCCGCGGTCAATCTGATACCGGCTTGCTCATGAGATAGTTCGCAACAACCTGAGAAGCGCGCGGAGTATCGATAAGTCGTTGCGCGAGAATGCGAGCATCACCGCACGGGCACCGTCTCGATCGGCTCGGCGCGCCAGAGCTTGACTTCCCCTTGGTGATCGCACGAGGCGAGGATCGATCCATCGGGTGAAAAGGCGAGGGCGTTGATCTGTGCCTGGTGCCCCTCCAGGCTGAGCAGCTCCTGGCCGGTGGCGACATCCCAGATCCGGACAACCTTGCCCTTGCCCGCCGCCACGATGTTTCTCCCATCGGACGTAAACGCCAGACAGCGTAGCAGCTCCGAGTCGCCGCGGATGGTCCGGACCAGGGCGCCCTTGGAATGGTCCCAGAGCTTGATCGCCCCCTCTTCGTTGACCGAAGCGAGCTGCGAGCCGTCCGGCGAAAACGCGACTGCGAAGACATTCCCGTCGTCGGACAACGTTGCCACGGCTGCGTCCGGTCGCGACGTCCCAGAGCCGGACCGTGGCATCGTGCGAACCCGTCGCCAGCAAGCGCCCATCCGGGCTGAAAACGATGGAATTAACCTGTGTGGCATGACCCTCCAGAATGGCTCGCGTCTTCTTCTCGGCTACGTCCCAGAGCCGCGCGGTGCCGTCGTCGCTGGCCGTGGCGAGCAAACGGCCGTCGGGACTGAAGGCGACGGACCGGACCCCGACGGAATGGCCGTCCAGGATCGCTAGTCCGCTGGTACGATCGTGGCGTCCCAAAGAATCACGTTGGGATGTCCCGGCTTGCCCGGAATCCAGGCTGCCCGAGGCAAGCAGGCGTCCATCGGGGCTGAACGCCAGAGCCGCAACGGTGGCCGTGTGGCCCTTCCAGCCGGCACGCAGACTTGCCCGGAAGCTGCGTCCCAGAGCTTGATCGTCTGCGCTCTCGTCGGTGTCGTCGCTGCCCGTGGCCAGGACCTTGCCGTCGGGCGCGAAGGCAGCGGCCCAGGCTTCGGCAGATGGCCGCGCCAGCGCGTCGGGCTCGGCTCGGCGGTCGAAGCCGCCAGATCCGGGGACCAGACCTCCCGTCACGAGCAGGTCGGACCGCCGGGCACGAAGACAGACGGAACCGCTCCTCGTTGCGGCCAGGGAACTCCCAGATCTTCCGCCGGGCGATGTCCCAGACCTCGGCGGCTGGGTCCGCCCGGAACTCAGCCGGTCGAAACCGCGAGCAGTCTTCGTCCGAGGAAAAGGAAAGCGGGGAATCGGATCTTCACGTGGTTGCGGCCGAGATCAAGTCCGTGACCCGACCGCTCGCTGGCTCAAGAATCACCAGGCGGCCGTCTTCAGCGCCCCAGGCAAGGAATCGTCCGCGTAGGCTCCACTCGGGGGCGACGATTCGCCCACTCGACCGCGGCGTCTTCGCATCCTCCGGCCGCGCCGTCCGTGTCCCAGACGAGAATCCGGCACCCATCACTCTCGCGCCACGAAACGCCCGTCGGGCGAGAACTAAGTCGCAGGCGAGAGCGGTTGCCGCCGGGACATCGGCCAGATGAACCGAGACTCGCCCCGTCCCGGTGTCCGCAAGCTCGATCCGCCCCGGTTCGCGACGCGAAACCGACCCGGCCATCCGACGACAGGGACGGCCTGCTCGATGGGCCAGGAATGCGGGTTTGCGACTTGGCCGTCAGGTTGGCGAGCTGAAACCGGACGCCTGCCATCAGGTCCGGGCGGAAAGCGAGCGGCTATGCGGCGGTCATCGAGGACAAGCAAACACTCTCGCCGCACCATCGGATCTTCCGCACTGCAGCCGGGGACCGTCCCGCAAGCCGATCGAACACGTGGATTCCTTGATCGGGGCCATCGACACAGACTTGCCGAAGGCCAGGAACCGACCATCCGACGAGAATCGCGTGGTAGTCCACTCGGAAACCGCGTGGAGACTTCAGCGACGGCTCCGGTCGTGTCCAACGCCATCGGCGAGGTCCCAGATCAAGATTTTGCCCGCAGAGATCGACTGTCGCCACTAAACGTCCATCGGGGCAGACCACGCCTCCAAGCAGACGCGGCCCCGATGGCCCCAGAGCTGGGAGAAGTCGCGATTGGCCTCTCGCCACAGGTAGCGCCACGCGAAGCCGCGCGGGTCGGATCCGTCCGGGTCGGGCTGGATGTCGTGGAGGATGTCCTGGGCGAGCTCGATCTGGCGCTCATCAAGCGCCCGGCCGGCGAGTCGCAAGCTCTCGGCGTAATGGTGCCGGTCGGCCAGCCGCCGGCGGCCCTCGGCGATTCCTGTCTGTCGGGCCGCCTCGCGTGTTTGCTGGTCGGCACGGGCAACGTGGACTTCGAGCTGCCGGTTATGCCACTCGAGCCAACTGATCCAGGCAGCGATGCCGCCGACGAACCCGCAGGCCATGAAGACGATGACCCCGAGCAGCGCGGCCACGGCGGGCCGGCGCCGCGCCCAGCTCCGAGACCGCCCCCAGGCCGAGACCGGCCGGCCGAGAATCGGCCGGTTGTCGAGGAACCGCTGAAGGTCATCGCGCAGCGCCTCCGCCGACGCATAGCGCCGCGCCGGCTCATTGGCCATCGCCTTCAGGACGATCGTCTCGAACGCGGCGGGGATGGCTGGGTTGAGCCGGCGCGGAGGTCGTGGTTCCTGCTGGGCGATGCGTCGCAATATCTCCGCCCGATCGTCGCCGCCAAACGCCGGGCGCAGGGTCAGCAGCTCGTAAAGGGTCGCCCCCAGCGAGTACACGTCGCTCCGCCCGTCGAGCATCACGCGCTTCCCCAGCGCCTGCTCCGGGCTCATATAGCGCAACGTGCCCAGCACGTCGCCGGTCAGGGTCAGGTTACTCTCGCCCGGAACGCGGGCCAGGCCGAAGTCTGTCACCCAGAGGTGGCCGACTTCATCGACCAGCAGGTTCGACGGCTTGATGTCGCGGTGCAGAATACCATGCCGATGGGCGTGCTCCACGGCGAGAGCGGCCTGGAGTCCCAGGGCGGCGACCGTGCGGATGTAGCCCCGACGTCGGGCCGAGGATCCGGAAGACATGGGTGCCGGTGCAGCGGGATGGGACGGCGCGGGCTCTATTGTGGTGCCATGGCGATCGACATCTGTCCCCACTTCCGGTGTCGGGGCGAATTCCCCGGCGATCAGGGAGCGAGTCAGCGCACACGCCGGCGCCGGCCCGGCCGGCTCGAGGCCGTCGAGCTGCCGCAGCTCGTGGATGACCACGGCGAGACTGCGGCCCTCGATGAACTGCATCGCATAGAAGGGCACGCCCCGCTCGGTGCCGACGGCGAAGACCGGGACGATATTCGCATGGTGCAGCGCAGCGGCGGCCTGGGCCTCGATCTGGAACCGCTGACACTGGCGCACGTCGATCGCCGAGGCGAAAGGCAGGACCTTGAGGGCGACCCGGCGCTTGAGCGAAATCTGGTGGCCCTCGTAGACGACGCCCATGCCCCCCCGGCCGACTTCGCGCAGCAGACGGTAGTCGCCCAGACAGCCCAGCTCGGCCAGCGGGTGATCGGGGATCGGATCGCGGCGGGCCGCCTCACCATGCACCGAGTTCCCCAGGCGGGCCATCAAGGCGAAGGCCGGGAGCATCCGCTGGAGCGCCTCGGCCCGCTCGGGATGCCGGGCGGCGAGCTCCTCCCAGTCGAACAGTCTCTCCAGTCCGAATCCGGTCGGCCAGCTCGGCGGCCCATTCGACCAGGAGCGGATCGTCCTCACCAGACTCGTCCAGGCGCTCGGGCTCGAAGAGTGCGCTCATCGTTCGACCTCGCCGAGATCATGGCCTTCGAGTAGTTTCCGGACTCGCTCCAGGGCCCGGAAGTGACGGACCTTGGCGGCATTCTCGCTGATCCCCAGGACGGCGGCGATCTCGCCGAAGTTGAGCTCCTCCAGGTAGCACATCACCAGCACCTCACGGTCGTTGGGGCGTAATCGGCCCAGCACCTCCCGCAGCCGCCGGCCCTGCTCATCGCGCAGGAGCCGCTGGCTGGGGGTGGTCCCGCTGGCCGCCAGGCGGTCGGCCAACTGCATTGCCGATTCGTCCGGCAAGGGCAGATCGAGCGGTTCTTCGCGGGTGACGGCCCGTTTCTGGGCCCGGAGGTGGCGGCGGTGGAACTGGATGATCCGCTCCCACGCGAGCCGGCGAAGCCAGGGATAGAACGGCAGCGGCCGGTCGCGGAGGAAGGCATCCAGCTTGCGGCTGGCGTCGGCCAGCGCCTCCTGGACGACGTCGGAGGGGTCGACCAGGGGCGCCAGCCGGCTGTCGAGCCGCACGGCGACCATCCGCCGCAACCGCTTGCGGTGCCGCTCCAGCAAGAGCGCGAGCGCCGGCCCGCCGCCGCTGGCCTTCCGGAGCAATTCCTCGGTCTCGGGGTCTTCCAGCGCCTTCGCCACGATCAACCCATTACGTCTCTTCCCTTGGAAATATTTGCGATGGAGTCATATCTTACAGGTCTTTTCGTTCGGGTACACGATCTTTGTTCTTGGGAAGGAACGACTTGGAGACGGTTCCGTTCGGGCCGGGGAAAGAATTTGCAGGCTACCTGTAACCTTTTCGCGCCAATTGCAGGAGTTGCATCGGGGTGGGAATTCGCCGGTGATGGTTTGTTGGTTCGTCGGGGGCGACCAATCAAAAAGAGTGGAACGGCGGTTGGCCAGGCATTGGCGCTCGACGGCAGCTCCAAGGGTTCTATAGATCCTCATCGTTTCCGTGTGTTTCGGTGTGTTCCGTGGTCAGTCGTCTGTGCAAGTTGAACCGGAAGCCCGAGTGTTACCCCGATTTTGCTGTCCGATCGAGTGGTTTCATTTTCCCCATGAAAGGATCACAAGCATGAGCCATCTACTATCGGGACTGGCAGAAATCCGCCAATTGAAGGCATCGATGACGAAGCGATTCCGATGCGTCGTTGCGAACCGGTTCGGATCGCGCCGATCCAGGTTCAACACGCGAACCCGTCGACCCGCGGTCGAGGCTATGGAAGGGCGCTGTTTGCTGGCTGTGAACATCAGGCTGTTTCCCTTCACTGGGACCGTCGAGGTTCTTAACTTGCTTCTTGACGTCGGTGGTTTGATCACGCAAGGGCCTGGCGGCAACATCTTCTTCAGCGAGGGCCACCCGAACGAGATCGGTGAGAAAGAGATCGGAGAGATCAACTCAACAACCCACGTCGTTTCCCAATTCCCGGTGAACGCCACATCCGACGGACCTTACGGCCCTGCCGCCGGGTCCGACGGCAACATTTGGTTTGGCTACGGGCGTAATACCCCCCTCCTTGATAACGCCATCAACTCCCTCAACCCGAACACGGGCGCCGTCAGCAACTTCCCTATTAAAACGGCAAACAGTGCACCCTACGCCATCGTGGCGGACGACGGGAATATCTGGGTCGGGGAGAATGGTGCCGCCCACATCGCCGAGCTCAATCTGACAACTCATGGTATCGCGGATTTCTCCGACGTCTCCCAAGGCATTTTTCCCGCCATCTTCAGTATCACCGTGGGCCCGGATGGCAATCTCTGGTTCACAGCATCCTCAGACCAACAAACAAACGGACAAATGACACAAGGTCCCGACGGGTTCGGCGAATTCAACGTAACGACCCACGTCACCACCTTCATTGCCACCCCCGGGTTCAAGCCCGCCGATATCATCAGCTTCGATGGCAATCTCTGGTTCCTTGGGTTGACGATCGTATCACCGGGAGACACAACGATTCACAAGTTCAACATGGCGACCCGCGTCGTCACAGGCTTCCCTCTGCCCGGCGTCGGCGCATCTGGCACCAACCACGCCGCAGGGCTCGCCTCAGGCCCCGACGGCAACCTCTGGTTCCTCGAGCAGGGCACGAGAAACGTCGCCGAATTCAACCCGAACACGCACGCGACCACGGAATTCCCGATCCCGACCCTTGCCGGCGCGGCGATCCCCTCAGACATGACCTCGGGCCCCAACGGCACTCTGTGGTTCACGGTGTTTCAATCGCCTAATAGTTCCGAGATCGGCCTGGTCGCCGCTCCCACCACGGTCACGGCGCTTCATCGGTTCGGCGTCCATGATCAGGCCACGTCCATCGTCCTGACGTTCAGCGCGCCTCTCGACCCATCGAGCGCCCAGAACGTGAGCAACTACACCATTATCGGCCCCCGCGGCAATCCGATCGCGGTCGACTCAGCCGTCTACAACGCGACCAACGACACCGTGACGATCCACCCGCACGACAGGCTGAACATACACTACACCTATCACTTGACCGTGAAAGGCAGCACACCCGGCGGTGAGACCGACGCCAACGGCTTCTTGATCGACGGCGCCGGGACCGGTCAGTCCGGGTCCAACTACCAGGCGACGGTGACCAGACAGAACCTCGTGTATCCCTCTCACCCGTAGTTCGCCAGCATCGCGCGGAGGTCGGAGCGCGCGGCTCACGTGGAAGGTCATTCGAAGCAAGAAGGCATATTGTGGTTGAACGCGTGGTTGAATCCGCATCCTCGCGGGTCTCCTTCCCATTTTCAATTATTGCGGATATACTGGGTGTATCCCGCACAACCATGGACGATCCCATGACGACCAAACTTTCCGACGATCTTCGGCAGGCCATCGAGGAACATGGTGGGGCACCCGTGTATGTCGTCGATGCTACGACCGGTGTCAGTTACGTGCTGATGCGAGCTGAACAGTTCGAGAAGATCAAGGCGATCGTCAACGGCGACGACGTCGAAGCTATGTATCCTCTCCTTGCCAACATCGAGCCGGATGACTGGGACGATATCAGCCATTACGGCCGGAAGCCATGAAACGCGGCGATGTCGTCCTTCTGGATTACCCGTACACTGACGGGAGCGGGTGTAAGGTCCGCGCAGCCCTTATCGTCCAGAGTGACCGGGACAACCAGCGCCTTACGAATACGATCGTCGCACTCATCACCAAGAACGTGAGCCGCGTTCATGAGCCGACGCAACTCCTCATTGACGTTTCGACGCCGGAAGGCCAGCAGTCCGGACTGAATCAGAGCTCGGCCGTCGCCTGCGGCAATCTCTTCACCGTGGCACAGCCGAATGTTCGTCGCGTGATCGGGAGTCTGGCACCAACGGCGATGACGCAAATTGTTGATCGTTCCCGTCTCCTGCGGGGCTAACGGACTCATCCGGGGGCCATGGCAACAGAACAAGTCAATGAGTTCTTGAGCCCTTGGGGATTACTCCAACGTACGGGCAGTTCGAAACCCCCAGGGCCAGGTCCCGAAGTTTGGGGGGTAGTTCGTCCGGTAACTGCATCGGGTTTGCCCAGAACTCTGAAAGCTCGTCGAACTCCTCACTGAACGGGCCAGACTGTCGCTCACCCTTTCATCTCTCTTGGAACGTTCGGCCAGCGCGCTTACCCTGCCCACACGAAAACCCATCAGATAGGCCCGTGCGTTCGGCGGGACCCCATGGTGATAGGCAGCACGCGCCCTCTCGAAACCCAGAATGAAGCTGGGACTCCTCAATTGGCGTTTGGTTTGGTTATGGACAACCTCGGGCAGAAGAAGGTCGTCACTACAGCTGATTTCAGTTGCTCTGAGATGGTCGCCAAACGCGGTATGACACCAATCCACGACATTGCCTAACATGTCGAACAGACCCAGATCGTTTGGCTTAAAGGACCCTCCCGTCGCTGTCCGTCGGCCCATGGCGTTCTGTACGTTACAGGCATAGTAGTTGTCCAAATCCCAGCTTTGACCGTAGTACCGGCTGGTGATTGAGCCCGCCCGACAGGCGAATTCCCATTCCGCTTCGGTTAGCAGACGATAGCCAATTCGCTGAAGGAAGTCAGGAACGATCGACATGCCTTCGGCGTACTCACCCTGGTCATTGGGCAAGTAACACCATTGCTCTTGGGGTATGCCCTCCTTCTCGTTCAACCAGTTGCAATACGCGACCGAGTCGTACCAGGAAACATTGTTCACGGGGCAGCCGGTCTCTGGAGAAAAGGTGATGCGATAGGGGAAATCCGTGCGAAACTTGAGAAACTCGCCAACCGACACTTGATGACTCATTACTGCGAAGACATGATCGATGCGGACGAACCGCTGCATCTCGATCTCTCCTTCGGGACCGCCCTCCCTCCCGACCTCGGTCGGGGGCGAACCGATCACGATTTCTCCCGGTGGCGGGATGATGACTAGTGTCTGCCCCTGACGGTTGACGTACCATCGGCGGTTTCCCTCGGCCTTGCCGGTGGCGAGCTCGCGCTCGGCCCGGTGCAATTGGCCATGCTGTCCCCATTGTCGCAGCGTCCAGCTAACTGCCCCATGAATACCCGGGTCAGAATCGTTGGCGTAGAGATCAAGCAATTGCGGAGTCAACCGCTCGCGTTCAACCGCTGGCAACTGTTGTTCGTTGAACTCACCCAGAATGAGGATCAATGAGCGGCGAATCGACACGTCGCTCTGGGTATCCAGTTGAGCAAGGACCTGATGCGGGTCCGTATCGAGAGGACGAAACCGATGAACGAGATAACTGCGAGTTCGGGGGTCTGGGCGATGCTGGAGGATTGGCCACACCTTCTGCTCGCGGCCCAGCCGCAGCAGCGCCACGGCGGCATTGGCCTGGCGCCTCGCCAGCCGGTCCTTCGCCTCCTCGGCAACCAGCGGCCGGTGCCAGACCAACGTGGTCAACGGGGATTCGGCAAGTGCTGGATGTGTACCCCTTGAGTAACCCGCCTCACTCATCGTTCCCATCTCCTCCGGGGCGAATGGACTCATCCGAGTGTCACGGCAACAAAACAAGGTAACGAGCATCGAAGAACACGCGAACGGTCGGTCCCAGCATCGATCCCGGACTCGGATCCTTCGTCAGGCAGGTAGGTCCTGGCCAGTCGAAAGCCCCATACATGGTAATGTCCGTTAGGGAAGATTCTGTAACGATAAGCTGAGCGAACATTCCAGGGGTCGCCTACAATTGATGTGCTCTTTGAAACACGCATTTGCTGATCGTTCACGGGCTCGTTGCGCGCGTCGTGGCTCTGGTGGCTCTCCGCGACCGCGGCCTCGTCGGGCATGGAATAATCTCGAAACCGGTCCTGGCACCATTCCATGACATTGCCATGCATATCAAACAGGCCCAAATCATTTGGCTTGAACGTTCCGACTGGTAATGTCCAGCGTGCCAGGGCATTCTGCACGGTCCAGGCATACCGATTGTCCAGTTCCGGGCTCTGACCGTAGTAGCGACTGGTGACGGAACCTGCACGACAGGCGAATTCCCATTCTGCCTCCGTCGGCAAACGGTAACCTGTTCGTCGAAGGTAGTCCCGGGCGATTCTCATTCCCGGGGCATACTCGCCCTGGTCGTTGGGAAGGTAACACCATTGCTCCTTCGCGATACCTTCCTGCTCATTCAGCCAGTTACAGTAGGAAACTGCCTCGTACCAAGACACGTTATTGATCGGACAATCGGACTTTGGCGAGTATCGTTTGCGATAGGAGAACTCCTTGCGAAACCGAAGGAACTCGGCGACCGTTGTCTCGTCGGCCTTGAGCTCGAACATGTGGCCGATGCGGACACGATGCTGCATCTCAAGAGCTCCCTCGGGGCCGTCCTCACGCCCGACCTCGTTGGGTGGCGACCCAATCACGATCTCTCCCGGTGGCGGGATGATGACAAGTGTCTGCCCTTGCCCGTTGACGTACCAGCGGCGGTTTCCCTCAGCCATGCCGGTGGCCAGCTCCCGATCGGCCCTCTGGAGTTCTGCCTGGTGTCCCCACCGTCGTAGCGTCCAGGCGACCGCCCCGTGAATGCCGGGATCGGGATCGTTGGCGTACAGATCAAGGAGCCTCGGGCTCAACCGCTCGCGTACCACGGGTGGCAGCTGTTGTTCACTGAACTCCCCCAGAATGAGGATCAAAGCGCGGCGAATCGAAACCTCACCCTGGGTATCCAGTTGAGTCAGAACCTGATGCGGGTCCGCATCGAGCGGGCCAAACTTGTGAATGAGATAACTGCGGGTTCGCGGATCTGGGCGATGCTGGAGGATTGGCCAAACCTTCTGCTCGCGGCCCAGCCGCAGCAGCGCCACGGCGGCATTGGCCTGGCGCCTCGCCAGCCGGTCCTTCGCCTCCTCGGCAACCAGCGGCCGGTGCCAGACCGAAGTGCTCAGCGGGGATTCGGCTCCGGTCTTGCTCATCACTTCACCTCACCCGGGGGCTGAACTCCCTCGCTGACTGCCGAGATCGAGACGGGGCGAAACCTTTCGGCGGCCAACCGAGGGCCAATCTCGCGCAGCTCCTCCGGCGTCAGGCCGTGGAGCACCTTCGACTCGAACTGCGTGCTGACGTTCCAAAGGGCGGTCGTCAAGAGAAGGGGACCGTCGGAGCTGTCGTCTTGTCCCGGCCACTGGCTCCACTCTACATCGGTCAGGAGCAAACCAGGACAGTCGTCCTCGCGGAACTCAACGGCAGGGCCATGGAATATCCGCGTCGTGGACTTCTGCTGGTCCTTTCGCCGGGTCCAAAGGCTACAACCGTGAGGCTGCCCTTGGTCGTCGAAGACGGCACTGGCGATCTGGCAGTTGAACTTCTCTTCGACCAGCGCCGCCTGAGCCTGCTGTTCCTGCTCCCCCAGGCACCCGGCGATCAGACGGACCTCGGTCTCTCCGACGTCGGCTTGCTCCCACACGGCCGTGTACCGAGGAGGCGAGCCCTTCCGCGAGCAGGCCACGGAGACGTCAATCGGCACAAATCCTTCCCGGCGCAGCTCCGCGTCGCGCGATCGGAGCCGTTCGGCATCAGCTTCGCCCAGCCACCGCCAGTGTTGGCTGTCGCGGGCCCACACCGCCGCCACGAGAAGTGAGCGACCATCGAGATACGGCCGGATGCGAGTGGGCCGGTAGCCGAATCTCCCGAGTTCTTCGACGATGTCGCGGAATTTGGTGTGCGGCATGTCCTGACAGAAGGCGAAGTGTTCCGCCACCATCCCCGCGGAGACTTCGATGGCGCGCTCGATCCTGGCCGGGACTTCCTGCCAGGCGGGGTCCGGCGGCACCTCGGTCCAGTGCGGCTCGACCACCTTCTCGAGCTCGCGTTCCAGTTCGCTGATGGCAGCCTCACCGTGCCGCGCCAGCACGGGGAACAGTCCGGCAAATTGCTGGGGGTCGGCATCGTTGAGGAGGTCCGCCAGCAGGCAGACGTCGTGCGCGGCGTAATCCGCAAGCGTGGAGGTCGCCAGTGCCTGCTGGAGCTCGCCGAGCTGGCTATCGCGAAAGATTATACCCAGTGGGCCGAGCAGCTCGTTTCGGACCGGCCGCAACGCTTCTTTCCAGTCGCCCAGAAACTCGGGCTTCACGCGAGTTAGCGACCGCGCCACGTCGTTACAGATCGTTTGCCAGGCCGGATTGTGCGGCTCATACGTCGCCAGTGCAGCGGCCGCTCGCAGCCGTCGCTCCTCGCTATCGGCCGACTCCGCGTCGGACCACAACCTGCCGGACAGTTTCTCTCGATGCTTTTCCAGCACGTCCCGGAGCGTTGGGAAATCCCCTGGCGCCGACTGCAATAGCCGTTCGTACAGATAGTCCAACTGGCTCTCGTCAACCGTGAGAAGCGCGAGCACCGTGTGCAGTTTCACCTGGCTCTGCTCGGCCGCGGCTTCTTGCTCCTGCCGCAGTAGCGGCTCCGTCCATTTCCGAAGCTGGCAAACCTGACCCACAAGCTTGGGGACTTGGGCGAGGTCGGCCTCCAGTAGTCGCCGCACCAGTGCTGAAGCGTGATACCGTGCCGCCTCCCGCATCATTCGCCGCTGCGGCTTCCTCCATTTCTTTCGGTCAGTGAACCGGCGGATCTTCCGGTAATCACTCCAGCCGGGCAGGCGGCGATTCTCCGGCTTGGCGTTCCACAAGCCGGCGAGCTCGGCCAGTCGCAGCTCGGTCCTGCCTCGGCGCGTTTCCTTTTGTTTGCGGGTCAGCCACTCCCGTAGCGACGGCACGAGGTAATCGTGGGTGAGCTGGTAGTATTTCGAGCCCCAATCGCTCCCTGATCCACTCCGAAAGCCTTCTGGATCGGTGGGCGTGATCAGCCGCAATGCGCCATCGAGGATGCGCAGCAGGTCCTTGAATTCGCCGGGGCTATTCTGATGGCCCGAGGCCGCCAATAGCTCGGCATGAGACCGCATGTGGCCCTTGATGTCCGTACCGACGTCGGGCAACAGGGCTTTCAAGACCTCACGCGCGGCCTGCTGATGTAGCCGGTGTTCCGGGTTGGCTTTGGGGCTGCTGAAGGTCTCTTCCAGAAAGTTGACGCCGATGCCTTCGGTACCGCCGACCTCTTCCAGCGTGGACGGAACCCACGGCTTGTCCTTGACCATTTCGGCAAATAGGGCCAGTCGAACCGAGACCACCTTGCCGTCCTGCGCCAGACCGGCGGCGACCGACCGGGTGAACTCTTTCTGATCGGGTGAGAGGGCGCCGGTCTGGAGGGGCAGCCTGCCAAAGGCCTGGCCGAATTTCGTCAGGACGTTCACGGCGTGACTCGGGTCGAAGAGGTCGACTGTCGCGAAATTGTGCCCTTCGACGATCCGGGTCTCGAGCTCGCGCATGAAGCGCGAGGCCGCCATCGAAAAATCGTCCCGCACCATGACGACCGCTTGCAGCTTGCCGCCATCGCATTGTCGCAGGGCGCTCACCAGCTCGGTCTCGTGTTCGCCTCGACGAGCGTGCAGCCACTGCTCGAACTGATCCATCACGACCACGATCTTCCGACCTTCGCCGCCGCCGCCCCGCCGCAAGAGCATGAAGGTCTCGACGAGTCCCAGATCATCCGGCAGCTCCGGCAACCGCTTGCGCAGTCCTCGCAGGATTCGGGTTTCCGTGTCGTCAGACGTTGCCTCCACATAAATCGCGATAGTGGATTTGGACAGGTGAGGCAGCAGGCCCGCCTTCATTAGTGAAGATTTTCCGCAGCCCGACGGTCCGAATATGAGCCCGACGTCGAACGTCTTGTCGGGGTCGGTCTCCTCGATCCGCGTCTTCCAGAATCGGATACTCTCAGGCAAACCATCACGGCCCCGCGTGCCGGGCAACAGGTCCAGGAAGAAGCCGGCGTCATCAGCGCCGAATGACCGCAATCCGCGGGGCACGATGGTGGCCTGCTTGCGGTCCTGTTGCGGCCCCTGTTGCCAGTTCTGCAAGTCCTCGACGAGCTCGTTCGCGGTCGCATATCGGTCCGACGCTCGCTTGGACAACGCCCTGAGGCAGATCCGCTCCAGCTCGGCAGGGATGGACTCGTCGAGATGGCGGGGCGGCAGCGGCTCAACCGAGGTGACCTCATGATAGAGTTCATGTGCAGTACTACCCCGAAATGGTCGTTCACCGGTCAGGAGCTCGTAGAAAACGACGCCCAGCGAGAAGATGTCGCTACGGCCATCAAGTCGATGGCCCTCCCCCCGAAACTGTTCGGGGCTCATGTATGCGGGGGTACCGGCAATCTTGCTTTCCTTGAGATAATTCTCCTCACTGATCGCGAGCCCGAAATCGGCGAGGTAGGGGTTACCCGACTCCTCTTCGATCAAGATGTTGGCTGGTTTTACGTCCCGGTGTATGAGTCGCTTGCGATGCGCATGATCGAGCGCCCGGGCGATCACGGCCACGAGCCTGCTGGATTCGACCGGATCGGACAGCTCGCCGATCCGGTCATCGAGCGTGGGGCCGTCGATAAACTTGGATACGACGTAGATCGATCCGTCCGCGGTACGTCCCACGTCGTAGACCGGGACGATGTTCGGATGATTGAGCGTCGCGAGGATGCGAGCCTCAGCGAGATAGAGCTCTGCGTCACCCGGGTTCTGGAACCGTTCCGGCGTCGGTACCTTGATCGCAACCTGGCGCTCGAGCTCCTCGTCAAATCCCAGGTGAACGCGGCCGAATGCGCCTTGTCCCAGCAATCGGAGCAGTCGATACCGGCCCAACTGCTTGTCGCCGGTAGTAGATTTGAGGAGGCTTTGGGTTTCGCCAAATGAGCGCTCTAGCTCGTCGCCATGGTCGGCCGGGGCAGGGTCGGGCCCGTCGCCGCGTGGCACGTCGTGAATATCGGCGGTCCGTTCCACGTGCTCGCCCCCAACTGGGTCGTGGGTCGCGGCGGGGTCAGTGTCGTGGCCGGTCGATGGGTTCGAAGAGTCCGAAAGGACGAGATCGATGCGAGCCGCGGCTTCCGGGAAACGAACGCGACCCGCTTCGTTGCATGGTTTTTCGCCGGATCCGCGCCGCATTTCGACCTCGCCTTCCCTGAGCATCCGCGGCAGCGACGATCGATGTCGCATGGGATGGCCCTCGGGTTTGAACGCCACGATGAAAGCCAGATGGACCGAGGAATCGCCCGAGCAACACCGATCAGCGTTTCGCCAAGGGGTGCGTCCCTTTCTAATCCTGCAAGTCGCGCCAAAAAGGTTACCGGCGCGTGCGATTTTCCATCTTCGAGGCATTTGCGAGCGCGGCATCTATTACTGGGCTTTTCGTTCGGGTGCACGATCTTTGTGCCTGGGAAGAAACGACTTCGAGACGATTCCGTTCGGGCGGGGAAAAGAATTTGCAGGGGACCTGTAACCTTTCGGGGCGATTTGCAGGAGTTGCATCAGGTGGGGATTTGCCGGGGATGGGCTGCTAGCCATTCCCGCGCTCCGGCGTGAACCACCGAAGAGGTGCGTGTATCGCGGCCACGTCCGTGACGGGGATTATGTCTTCATCCTCGATGCCCAGGTCCGAATCCCATTTCAAACAGCTCGAGCCAACGGAACGAGGGTGGCGACAGCCGCTCCCGCGGGCGATGCACGCGCAGCCTTTTAAGCACTGAAGTTACCGATAGGAGCTTTGCGACCCGGGCATATCTTACAGCTCATTTCGGCATGGTTCAAATGCGCGGTTGGATGGGTAACACTCTGCGTACTCGTCCCGGCGACCATACTAGCCCGAAGCGCAAGCGAGGGATCCGGATACCCTCGCTTGCGCTTCGGGCTAGTATGCCGGGGGTGTTACCCGCAATTGAACCAGGCCCTCATTTCGTTGTGCGCACACGATCTTTGTCCATGGCAAGAAACGACTTGGAGACGATTCCGTTGGCGCGGGGACAAGAATTTGCAGGCGACCTGTAACCTTTCGGGGCCAATTGCAGGAGTTGCATCAGGCGGGAATTTGCCGCGGATGATTTGTTTGTTCGGAGGGGACGATGAAGCCAAGCGACTGGATCGGAGGTTGGCCAGGCCTTGGCGTTCGACGACCGCCCCAATCCCAGCACGGCATTCGAGTCCTTTGATCACCATTTCGACCCTGGGAGTATCAGCATGTTTGGCAATCGCCTAGCAGCCCGTCTTACCTTGTGCGCCCTGGCCCTGCTTCTGGCGCCGAACCAGGCAGAAGCGCAGGTCAAACCCTTCAAAATCGCGGGTGGGGGAATCGCACCGGACGGCATTCCCTTGCCTGTGAACTCCGCACCTCACTCGGCGGTCGGCAATGCCAATTTTCTGCGCAAGTACTCCGGTGAGGGAGAGGTCGAAACACTCACGGCAGACTTCAACCCCGACGGAACCGTCACCGGTACGTTTCAAAGTCCGGTGCCATTCGTGTTTACCGGCGCGAATGGGGACAACCTGGCGTGTTATTACGGCAATACGGCGTACGGTGCGGAAAACGTGGGCACGTTTACGCTGTACCCAGTCCCGGGGTTTAGCGGGTGGTACGTTGCGTTTTTTGTGGCCGAGTTTGTCCCCTACGACCCGGATTGCACCGGAAAATTCCAGGGGGTCAGCGGCGGTTGGACTATGTATGCAATAACCGAGCCTTTCGAGTTGGGATCCAACAACCCTCTTGGCTACGCGTGGGCGGGAGAAGGGTCGCTGACGTTCAGTAAAGGGCACTGAGCCTCTTCTGGCGGCAGGTACGGCGCAGATCCGAGGCGGGGATGGAGGTGCTTCGATGGGGAACAGACGCAACGGCTTCACGCTGATCGAGCTCTTGGTCGTGATCGCGATCATCGCCGTCTTGATCGCCCTGCTGCTTCCCGCGGTTCAGTCCGCGAGGGAAGCGGCCCGGCGGCGCAGTGCATCAACAACATCAAGCAACTGGGCCTCGCCATCTTCAATTACGAATCGGCCAATTCCATGCTGCCGCTGGGACGGGTGTGGGGGCCCGTGCCGGGAATCCCGTTCCCGTCGTTCTTTGAAGGGGCCCAAAACACCACCTGGTTCACGCAGATGCTCGGCCAGTTCGAACAACAGACGCTGTACAACGCCTACAACTTCGCAACCGGCATCGAAGGTCCGCCCGGAAGCGACGGCATGCCGGTTGGCATACCGATCAACTCGACGGTTTACGGCACCAAGTTGTACGCGTTTCAGTGCCCCAGCGACAACGAGCGTGACTTCACGATCATCTGGCCGACCAACGCATACCCCATCCGGGGCACACGCGGCAATTACGTCGTCAGTTGGGGCAACACGCAGTGGGGGCAGCAAAACTCGGCCGGCGGCACGCCAACCACGAATTTACCGGTGATGTATTTGCGGTCGGCGTTCGGCCACGCATCGACTCGACTCGCCCAGGTCACCGACGGCACCAGCTCAACGGTCTTTACCGCCGAGACGCTTCAGGGCCGGATCAACGACGTTCGTGGGGCCGTCTGGACCTTGGGCGCGGTCTTCATGAGCCGGTTTACCCCCAACGGCGTGCAGGATTTTTATGGTGTCGTGGATCCTCCGACCGGCGGTGGCGACCGGCTCGGCGACGGGTTCTGCGTCAACGACCCGGGAGACAAACTGCCCTGCGTGTCAGTCCCGTTTCCGTTCCTCGACATCTACTCCGGTTCTCGCAGCCGGCATCCCGGCGGCGTGAATACGGGCTTCGGCGACGGCTCCGTCCACTTCATCAAGAATTCGATCAACCCGGTCGTCTGGATCGGCTTGAACACGATTCAGGGGGGCGAAGTGATCTCGGCCGACTCGTACTGAGCTCGCGCAACCCGTTTCGAGGTGGAACTGATGCCAGTCTCGCGAGCCGACCCGACGACCGACCATTCCCCCAACGAGACCAACGCCCGAGAAGCATCGGCCTCGATGGCTGTGATGGCGTCCCAATTGACCAGCGACTTCGAGGACCCCGCTCCGTCGCTGGGCGCGCTCACCGAAATGCGGCACGAGCGGTTCCAGATCGGCACCAAGCTCGGCGAAGGGGGCATGGGCGTCGTCTACCGCGCCCGTGACAGCCGCGACGGCCGCGATGTCGCCCTCAAGCTCATGAAAGCCGCCTTGGCCGGCACCGCCCGCCGTCGCTTCGAGCGCGAGTTCCGCTCGCTCTCGGCGTTAAAGCACCCGCACTGCCTGGGGGTCTACGACTACGGCGAGCTCTCTGGCGGCCCCTTCTTCACCATGGAGCTCTTCCTCGGCCAGCCGATCACCAGCCTCTCGACCCGACCTCTCGCCGAAAGGCTCGACCCGCTCTTGCAACTGACCCACGCCCTGGACTACATCCACGGCCACGGCATCATCCATCGCGACGTCAAGCCCTCCAACATCCTTGTCCGCCCGACAACCCAACCGGGTGGCTCACGCGGCTTCGAGGTCAAGCTGATGGACTTCGGCCTGGCCAAGTTTTACGGCGTCAAGTCATCGCTCTCGGCAGAAGCCGGCTTTGCCGGTACCGTCGCCTACTGCGCGCCCGAGCAGCTCAACCTTGATGAGCTCGATCACCGCGCCGACCTTTACTGCCTGGGACTCGTCGGCTACGAGCTCCTCTCCGGCCGCTATCCCTTCCCCGAGGCGCGGCTGGCCGGCATGCGGCCCTTGATGCAGGCGCAGTTGAACGACAAGCCCAGGCCGCTGCAGGAGGCCGAGCGGATCGCGCGCGGGCACGGCTGCCAGGTGTACGAGGGACGGTGCTTCGACGGCAATTTGTCGCCGTTCCAGCCGTTCGTGGAGATCCTTCGCCAGCTCCTTGCCGAACTCCGGCTGCAGGAACGTCGCGAGTCGGCGCCGGCGGCGGAGGACGTGACCGGTACGCACGTCGCGGGCCTGCCGGTGCAGTCGCTCGTGAAGTTGATGGCGATCGTCAACGAGTACGGGGGCGAGCTCCTCCGCGTCGCGCCCGAGCTGCGCAAGTACCTTCCCGGCGAAGCCTATCAGCAGGTCGACTTCGGCCGGGAGGCCGAATACATCTACCGGGCGTTGACGGCGTTTTTCGTCGAGATCGCCACGCTCCAGCCGATCTGCCTGAGCTTCGAGGACCTGCAATGGGCCGATAAGAGCTCGCTCGACCTCCTCCGCCACCTGGCGGCGGCGCTGGCCGAGGCCCGGCGATCCGGATCATCCGATAACTCGAAGCTCGTCCCGCGGCTGGTGCTCGTTGCGTCGGCGCGCACCGGTTACGACCAGCTCGAAGCGTTCATGATTCAACTCCGCGACCGCCGGCAAGTGCTGGACATACGCCTGGCACCGCAGGCCGACCTCTCGGCCGCCCGGCGCCAGAGCCTCCATCGCCGGGTCGGTGAGTTGCTCGAAGAGCGCCGCGAGAAGGGTAAAGCGGTGCCGCCCGCCCTGCTGGCGGGCCACTTCTTCAACGCGGAAGAGACGGCGAAGGCGTTTGCTTACGCGATCGAGGCCAGCGAGGAGGCGATCCAGGCCTATTCGTTCGACAATGCGCTCGTGTTCCTGGAGCGGGCCAGGGGGATCCTTCCCGGCGACGCGTCGGCCGAGCAGCGTTACCGGCTGTGGTCGCTGCTGGGCAACGCCAACTGCGCGACGAAGCGGACGGAGGCCGCGATCGCGAGCTACCGCGCGGCGGCCGATCTCGCGCCCAACCGCGCGGCCCTCGCCGCGGCGCTCGAGGGGATCGGGGAGGCGCACCAGCGCGCCGGTAGCTTCACACAGGCCAGGGCGATGTTCGAGGAAGCCTTGCAAGAAACCGGCTGCCGGCCTTCGACCCGGCTCGGCGATTTCTGCAAATCCATCCTCTCGTTCCTGTTGCCCATCGGAACGAGCAGAATGAACCTGGGTACCGCCTCGCGACGGAGCCGGGATGTCGCGTTTTCGGCCACCGAGCGACTCTGCTGGATCACCATGGCCCGGAACTCGCGCGCCTATGGCCTCCACACCCTGCGAGCGGTCGGGATCGCCAGGAGAACGGGTGACATCGAGCAGCTCGCCCGTGCCTACTCACAGTTCGTCTACGCCCTGGCGAGATTCGGCAAGAGCGTGCTGGGGATGCAATTCGTCCCCCAGGCGGAGCGGTATTTGACGGAGTGCCGATCACAAGTCGTAACTGCATATGCAAATATTTACAGTTTAGTGTTTTACTTGTTCGCCGGGCAAGCCGATCGGGCACGCCGGGTCATGCCAGACGCACAGGCCACTATCGAGAAGTACTCGCACCGATCCGTCGGAGAGGGGACGCACACGCTGAGGCGGATTTATGCCACCGTCGGCGACACGGAGAATGAGCTCGCGACCGCGGCCAAGGAGCTCGCGATGGGTGAGCAGACGGACAGCGTGATGATCCGCTCGTGGGGCGAGTGCGGGATGGCCAACGCGCTGGCGCGGTCGGGACGGATCCCCGAGGCCCTCATCCGGATCGAGCGCGCCGTTTCACTGGCCGCCAACACGGACTCGCCGTATACCCGCGTCACCGCTCTGCAAATCCGCGGGTTCGTATTTCTCCAGGCGTCCCGGTACGCCGAGGCGGTGGCGGCCTGCGAGGAATCGGTTCGCTGGTTGGCGAGCTGTCCGTATCGTACCGAGTTCACGCTATGCAGTTACGCCTACATGTCCGAGAGCCTGCTCGGCCCCCACTGGTCGGCCCCCCCGGGGACCCTGGACCGGCGGGACCTGGAAAAAGCCTGGCGCCTCGGCCGCCAGGCGCACTCGGCCGGCCGCCGGTTCCCAAACCTCTTGCCGCACGCGCTCCGCGTTCGTGGCCGGGCCACCTGGGCACTGGGACGGCGGCGGAAAGCGGCCGATGACCTCGAGCGGTCGATCGTCACCGCCCTTAAGCTCGGCACCCGCTACGACCTCGCCCGCGCCTATCTCGACGCCTCCCGCGTCATTCCCGAAAAGGCCGACGAGTACCGCCGCCGCGGCCAGCAATTGCTCGACGAGCTCGGCGCCGTCGTGCCCGAGGCGGAACGGATCACGTTGTAACCGGCATGAGGGCGGACCTGCCCGCCCTTTAGCTAATGCTAGGCCGCCCCTGCGGGACTACTGCGTTCCTCCCATATGCATGATCGATCCTTTTCTTTTGATCCTCTTTTCTTCGGCTCGCCAAAAAAGTCACGCGTTCTGCGCTTTCGACTTCCAATTCGCCAAGGTTTTGGCTATCATATAGCCAGAATGCCGTTTGAGATTATTCTATCCCCAGAAGCTGTCAACGATTTCCGACGCTTGAGCGGATACGATCGGGCCAAGGTGCGCGACGCAATCGAGGTCCATTTGCGGCACCAGCCAACCAAGGTCAGCAAGAGCCGGATCAAGCGTCTTCGCGGGTTTTCTCGGCCGTGGTATCGACTTCGCGTTGATGACCTGCGGGTCTTTTACGGGGTTCTTGGTGAGAATGTCCGAGTCCTTGGCATCGTCGCGAAATCGGACGCGGATGCTTGGCTTGAACAACTAGGACGAGGCGATGAAAACGGTCCCACTATCAGAAGTGAAGGATGATCTCTCGAAGTACCTCCGTCTCGCCGAGACCGAGGAGATCGTGATTACCCGGCACGGGAAGCCGGCCGGGGTGCTGATCGGCTTCGGATCGGAAGACGACTGGCTCGACTATCGTCTCGAGCATGATCCCCGGTTCCGCCGGCGTCTCGAGGCGGCCAGCAAGAGCCTTGACGAAGGTCGCGGCACCCGACTCGAGGATCTCGAGGATTGAGTGGATCATGATTCCGAGCGAGGAGACGGACGCCTCCTCCAATGGCTCGCGGTGCGGCTCGCCCCGAACCCGGCCCTCGCCCTCGCGAGAGGGAGCCAGCAACAGTTACACGCGGCTACTGTGCTGTGGCGGGGCTCACGGCTTCCCTGCCGGTTGTTAGCAGAACCCCTCCCCGTGAGGGGGGCTTGCAACCGGGCTATCCTATGACTATTGTAAGAGTAAGTCTGACATCAGTCGTAGGCCCATCTCCAGGACTCAGGCGGCGCGCCCGCCTCGGGGGGACTGATCATGAGCGCATCAACATCGCTCGACGAGCAGATTCTGTTCATTGGTGAGGAGCCGGCACCGAAGCGGGTCGTTGTGGCCCGCTGGAACGTCGCTGCCTGGCTTGCGGCCGGCGGGATCACGGGGGTCGTCACGCTGATTGTTTCCTTGGCAATTCTTAACGGGCTGCGCGAGTCCCAGCGCCGACAATGTTTCGACCAATTGAGGTTTCTCGGCCTGGCTATGCACGAGTACAACGAGAAGCACGGGCACTTCCCGGCCCCGGCGATCTTGCAGCGTGACGGTACGCCGCTTTTGAGCTGGCGGGTCGCGCTCCTGCCGCACATGGGCTACCGGTCGCTTTACGAGCGATTTCGCCTCGACGAGCCGTGGGACAGTCCCCACAACCGCGCCCTCTTGGCCGAGATGCCGCCAGAGTTTGCTTGTCCGGCCGGCCCGAAGCGCCGGGCGGGCAGGACGGGCTACAGGGTGATCGTCGGGCCGGAGAACGACGCGTACAGCGTCAATACTGCGTTCGGGCCGACACGCGGGGCAGACTTCCGGCACTTCACCGACGGCACCAGCAATACCATCCTGGTCCTCGAGACCGACTCCTTCGTCCCGTGGACCAAGCCCGACGACCTCCACTGGGTCAAGGGGGGCCCGCTGCCCCGCGTGGGGAGCCCCCACCCCAACGGAGCGCACGCGCTCTTTGCCGATGGAGCAACCAAGTTCCTCACGGCGCCGATCCGGCCTGAGATCCTCCTGGCGTTCATTACGATGAACGGCGGCGAAGTGACTGGTGGCGGGTGATAACGCGAGTGAGCGCCGGGCGTGTCCTGGCTCCAGATCGCAGGCAGGCAAACGGTGTCGGGCGACTTTTCGGCCTTCTCTTTGATCGGCAGCGTGTCGCCCCGTTTCGGGGGCGAATTCCAACAAATCGAGTGCTTTCTCCTGACCGCCCCGAACACCTGGGGCTCTCGCCACCAGGCGACATCCTATCGCCGCATTCGCGGCTTCAAGCGGCAACTGCGACTCTCATTCACGCCCGACGCGCCCGAGAGCGACACCGGGAATCTCAACGACCTCGTAGGGCCGAGTCTGGACGCGGAACTCCTTGATCTGCTCGGGCGGCAGCGGGAATTCGACCGTGGTCTGAACGAAATCCTTGACGCCGGCGCCCGACCGGAAATCCGATGAGTGTTCCTTGCCGTCGCGATCAACGGCGACGAGCCGGACCGAGACGTCGTGGAGGTTGTGGGTGACGGATAATGTCGTCCCCTTCTGGGTGGCGATTGGCGCGCTGAAAATGTAGCTGGCGGCCGCCGAGCCGAGGGCTCCCGGTGACTTTCCCCACGTCTGGACCGTCGTCCAGACACCCGATGCGACCTCGAAGCGCACCGTGCAGAACTTCAACGTGCGCGGGAAAACAGTGACCGCCTCGCTCAAACCGAATACGGGCTTGCCGCCGGATTCGGCCCGGCCTCCAGAGCCGCCGTTGCCTTCCTTCACCGACCACTTGTCGTCCGCGCCCGGCGGTAGATGCGTCACGCGCACGACGACCGCGCTGCACGACGACGTCTCCGCCGGCCCCGATCCGTGCGCGGAATGGGTCGCACGGCGGCTCTAGCAGCGGCGTTCCATCGGGGCGCCACCACGTGGCTGGGCCCGACGGGTGCGGCGAGACGCCGAGCACCTCGATCGTCGCGCCGCTCGAGAGCGTCCTCATCCAGCGAGGATCGTGTGGCGGATGCACGGCGGGCGGCGCGGCGGCTTGCACTTCCGCGGCGGCCGGGCGGGATGGGGGCGAGCGATCCTGCTCGGGTCGCTGGGCCAGTGCTGTCGCGGCCACGCCGACTCCAACGGCGACGACGATCCCAGCCGCCGCCAACTTGAGCTTTTCCCACATCATCATTCGGAGCGCCCTTTCAGCAAGTTCGGTGACCGGCGCTGGCACCACGCCAGCCGCTCGAGAAACGGAGGAATGGACGATCGAGTGCACCAGCGCGGGGGGAACGGCCGCGCGGGAACTCTCGCAGAGCGCCGTGGCGATTCCCGCCGCCAGGGGTGCGAGACCGCGGCGGGCCAGCCGGTGCCGCAATCTGAGCCGCCCTCGGGTCAGACGGCTCTTGACGGTCGCCACCGGCCAGTCAAGCTGACGGGCCGCCTGCTCGTAAGTCATCCCTTGGAGGTAGCAGAGCTCGATCGGACAGCGGTACTTGAGGGGGAGACGCTCGAGCTCGGCGCAAGAATTTCGCGAAGGTCGTGCTGTTCCGCAGCGCCCGCTGGATCGTCAGCCGTTGTCGCGGGCGCTAGTGGGTGGCTGGCGGCGCACCGCCTCGCCTGGAAGCGGGCCCGAAGGGCGATGCGGTGTGCGACGCCATAGAGCCAGCGACCGAGCGAGCCATCGAGCTGCAATGATTCCGCCTTCCGCACAAGGAGCAGGAAGGTCGCCTGAAAGGCGTCCTCGGCCTCGTGAGCATTGCCAAGCACACGCCGGCAGACGCCCCACACCATCACGCCGTGACGACTTACAAGCGCCTCAAACGCCATCTCGGCGGCTTGAGCGGCCTCGGCCGACTCAGCGCGCTTGCTCGCGAAGCGCTCGAGGAGCTGGCTGTCGGAGAGCCCCGTCGCGGTCCCCTCGGTGAAGATGGTCCCAAGTTGCCGCATTACGGAGGCGGATTTCCCGTTTCGCATGATTGTCGGCCCCATGACCATGTTGACCACGTCATGACTACTATGCGGGAAGTCGCGCGGCAGGGCCCAACTTTTTTTAGTCGTCCTCATCCCAGGTCGAAAGGCTCGGCGACGCATTGTCGAGCAAGCCGTCGTCACCGCGGCGGGCCATCTCCTGAAAGGCCGCGGTCCATCCTTCCCTGGGCCGTCTAGCCGGCCGGATGATCAGAGAATCGTCCCGGGCAATCATCTCAACCTCGCCGGAGAGGCCCGCTTGTTCCAGGAGCGGCTTGGGGATGCGAATACCCTGCGAGTTGCCGATGCGTACGATACGCGTCTTCATGGTGAAAGCCCTCTTGTGCTTACATTGTAGCTCCTGGCCCCGATGGTGGCAACGCGACCAAGCTTCACGCCATCTTCCGCCAATCAGGCAGCCCTCGCTGCATCCTCTTGGTCGCTTTCTCGGGGTCGAATTGCTCGGGACGGAATACTCCACCGATCCAATCCGCACACTGTTCGAACTGGTCGTCGTCAGGGTCTGCGAGGCTTTCGAGGAACTTCCGGTAACCCGAGGTTCCACCCGAGTCTTCGGGCGGGCAGGCTCGTTCGCCTTCCAGGCACAACGGGTAGCGCTGACCGGGCGTCACTCGCAAGCAGCCCTCGAAGAGAACCTCGTGCCACCAGGAGTCTCCGAAGTCGTACTCGTAGTCGAACTGAAATCGCTGTCCGCTCTTGGGCAAGATCTTGCTCAGCATTGTGGCCCTGGAATTCTTGTATTTCATTTCGACGAAGTTTTCATCCAGGAGCCAGGGGTCTCCATAGAGAGCGCCGTCGATCTTGAAGTGATGCAAGTGCGAGTTGGTCCAGCCCATCGCCGTCTGAATGCGCTCGTGGAGCTTGTCGAGCGTGCAGTCTCTCACTTGAAATCGCCGCCAGATCGGGGGCTTGATGCCCTTGAGCGTGACCTTGAGCTGATAGATTCGTTCTTTGACCGCGATCAGACCGATTCCCTGGAAGTTCTCGACGGCTTTATCGGTGATGTCCAGGACGTGTCGCAAGGAGTTTCGTTTCATGCCTGAGTCAACCCGGCGAATGGCCGGGGCAACCCGCTTGCGGATCTCGCTCATTTCATTCAAGGTCAGTGCAACCACTTTCTGGTCGGATTCGTCGAGTCTCATTCGCTCAGCAAACTCCGGAAGGACCTCGGCGATGACAATTCGCTGGGCGATGGTGAATCTCACCGGGAAATGCCGGTCGTGCTGGTTTGGCTCGGACATCATGCGGTTCCCGAATTGTTGCTAAAGGGGTCCGATTCCCAGGAACAAGGTCGCCTCTTCTTCCAAACCCCGATTGTCTCCATCTCGTCTGGCTCGGTCAAAGGAGGATCGCGCCTATTCAGTGAGTAGTGCAAGAAAAATCGCCTTTTTTTTTCAAGAGGTGGCAGCATAAGATCTTAAGGCCGCAGCACCGGGTTTACTTTCTCCGGCAAGAACTCCTCCGGGTCGAATTCGTCCTCGTACGAACCATTTTGCTGGTCGTGGCTTTGGCGGCTGGCGTCCGCCATCGCATCCACCAATTCGGCGTAGCCCCAGGTACCGCCGACGTCATCGGGCGGGCAAGCCCGCGCACCGTCCACGCACCGCCGGTCGTTGACCTTGGGCTCGCGCTCGACGGTCCGCTCGATCAGTTGAAGGATCTGGCCGGACTGGTCAGCGGCAGGCCGAGTTCACGTGGCCCGCACCAGCGGCGCCGCATCCGCCAAGGAGTCTCCTGGCATGACTCAAGTTGCATCGCTCAAGCCTGCCCGGCAGATCGGCGTGCTCTTCGACGGCGGCTCGGCCGCCGGGCTCTCCGACCGCCAACTGGTCGAACGGTTCATCGCCCGGCACGATCCGGCCGGCGAGGCCGCCTTCGCGGCCATCGTGGCGCGCCACGGGTCGATGGTGCTCGGTGACTGCCGACAGCTCCTGGGAGACCACCATCAAGCCGAGGATGCCTTTCAGGCCGTCTTCCTGGTTCTCGCGCCAGGCCCGGTCGATTCGCGACCCTGATCTGCTCGGCGCCTGGCTGTACGGCGTTGCGCTGCGGACCGCCCGCAAGGCCGTCACAGTTCCCGTCGGTACCGGTCGATCGTGGTCGGCGGCAGGGCGACGGTGACTGCGGCCGTGACCGTCACGTATTGGCCGGACACCGACGGCGAAGGCAGAGCTGCGAGGGTCGTCGTCGTGACGGCCGGCTGAACGGTGAGCGTCAGGTTGGTGGGATTTAGCGCGGGGTCGAGGATCAGGCGGTGACCAAGGATGATCCCGTTGTAGAAGCCGAAGGCCCCCGTTGAACGAAGAGAAGATCAGGGGTTGAAATGTGTTGCCCAGAGCAGGCGGGGAGCCGTTGGTGACGGACACATCGACCGTGCCGCCGAGCGTCGCTGTGCCGGAGACCGCGAGTTGGTTGTACTGGCTGTCGGCGGTCGTGCCGCCAAGGTCGAAGTCGAGGCTGCCGGTGGACGTCTGAGTATAGTTGCCGTTGATGGTGAGCAGCCCGGCGGCGCCGGTGCTGCCCAGATTCACTGTGCCGGTGTTGTTGAAGACCAGGGCCATCTGGGTTCCGACGCCGGCGTCGTTGGCCAGGGCGAAGGTGGCGCCGACGAGGTTGTTGAACGTGTCACCTACCATCCCACCGTCGGCATCGGCATAAAGGTCGCCCCGGGCTTGTTGTTGAAGATCCCGTTGCCGCCGTAGGCAAGGTTGCCGCTGGTCCAGTTGGTTGTGCCGTAGTTGTTCAGGTTGATGTCCTGAAAACCGGTATAGCAGCAGGCGCCGCCGGGAGGGATGTTGAAGTCGAAGTTAGCGCCCGGCTCGTTATTGAAAGTGCCGCCGCCCGCACTGCCGATGACACCGCCGGTCAAGGTCGCCGCGCCTTCGTTGTCCAGCGCGATGCCGTCCAGGGTCGAGGTCCCGCCATAGCCGGGGGACAAGTTCAAGGTGGGCTGACTGGAGATCGTGAGCGTGCTGAAGCCGGAGATCGTTCCTCCAGTCCAGGTCATGGAGCTTGTGACCGTCAGGTCGCCGCCGCCACCTTGGAGCATGGGCTGACCGTAGCCGCTCAAGACTTGGAGATCGGCGATCGTAAACGATTGATTGGTGTTCAGGGTCAGCGGCGCGTAGACAGTCACGGATGAGCCCAGGTTTTCGATCTGGGTGTCGCTGTTGAATCTCATGCTGGTTCCAGGCGCGCCAACAAACGCGCTCCCCGAAATGTTGTAAACGCCGTCCACCGTCACCGTGGGACCGGCTACGGCCACGGTCCCCGCCCCTTGCACACTCGACGTGCTATCCAGCTCGAAGGCACCCGCTCCGCCGAGGCCCAGGGTCGCGTTTGCGTCCACGGTCATCGTGCCGTCGACCGTCCCGCCGACTCCCAGGGCCAGAGTGCCTGCGTCGACATCCGTCGAGCCCGTCCCGGTTTGGTCGAACACCAGGTTGATGGGCGAGTATCCGCTGTCGGCTGGGTCGTAAACCAGCGCCCCCTCGTTGGTGAATGCCTCGCCCGGCGCCCCGTCACCCTGGATGGACATCGAGCCGGCGACGATGAACGTGCCTCCCGCCAGGTTGTCCACCAAGCGCGCCCGAGTCCAGTTCCAGCGCCCCGGCATACAGGGTCAGCGCTCCGGCGTTATCGAGCGCGACTCCATCCAAGACCTCGGCGTCGGCGGCGCTCGGGTCGCCCAGCGTCAGGCTCCCCCCGGCCAAGATCGAGAGCGTGCCGCCGCCCGTAATGGTCCCTCCGGTCCAATCCATGGCGCCACTAACGGTCAGGGTGCCCATTGTGCCCAGCGTTCCCCCGCTCATTGTGAGATTCCCGGCGATGTCTGTGACTGCCGACAGTGACAGCGATCCATTCGAGAGGTTCAGGGTCACTCCGCTCACGGGGATCGACAGGCGGTCAACCGCATCGGACGCGGACGAGGAATGCGTGACAATGATACCCGGGACGGCGATCACGGCGTCGTCGGACGGTCCCGGCACGGCGTCGCTGCTCCAGTTTGAGGGCGTATCCCAGTCACCGCCTGCGAGGTTGATCCAGGTCACGGTGGCCAGCAGCGTCCGATCTTCGAGTCGGCTCAGCAAAGGCCGGAGAACACGACAGCGGGCAGGGGATGAAGTGCGCGGGGAGCGTCGTGACATCGGGCGCATGAAGCTTCTCCTGGGTTGAGCGCGCGGATCAAGAATGAAATGGGAAAACGTTAACTTGGGGCAGACCGAGCGCCGAGACCGTAAGAGTCCTCTGCTTAAGAAAGCCATACATCACACACAAGGCCGGCGACGTGACCGCGTCAAACCGCGGTGCCGGCTCGGGGTTTCAGAGTGCGAGGTCTCCTAGATAGAGTGGTATAACTGGGACGTACTCGTTGGATGCCTGCCCGGTGCGGGCTCTGAAACCCGTTGGGCAGTGAGGTCACGATGCCCAAGGCAAACCAAACTTCCCCATCGTCAACTCGCGCGATGAGGTGAGCGCCGGCGCGGTGAAGCCCGCCGGGGCCCTGGCTGACGTCCATGGACCGATCCCGGCGTGTCCCCCGCGCGCCGTGGACGAAGAGGGCCGGCTGATCCCGCTCACGGCCGAGGAAGGAAAGGCACGTTCCGAGGCGGTCCTGCGCACCCTGGCGGTGCTGCGCGACCTGGCGGACGATGACCCACCCGGCACGCTCGAGCGCCTGATGCAGGGACTCGACGCGCACCGCCCGCCCGATCGCAGGCTCTTCGAAGGAGTGAGCTGAGCCGTGGCCGCGCTGGCAAATTCGATCATCGCGACCAAATCCTTCCGCTCGTCGCCGAGGAAGAGCAGGCCCATACCCGATCGGAGGAAATAATCCGGAACTTCAGTCCCCTGGAGAAAATCAATCCGTCTTCGTTGTTTTCGTTTCCTTCTGTTCAAGGTCTGTTTGAATCGCGGACGAGTCGCCTCGAGGTTCTGCGACGTCACCAGACACCCTGCCAGCTCACCGCGGCGGTTCTTCGACTTCTGCGAATCGCCGGTGCACGGTGCAGGTCTCATCCTGGAACAGAAGGAAACGAAGAGTTCAATGAGCAGTTTGTCGGATCGGGGCCAGAGGCGATAATGGCGACCAATAGGTGCGAAAAGTTCGCGCGCAGGCCGGTGCCGCACCAGAGCATGGCTGTTCCGGCTCTTGTTCGTCTGCTACGCCGGCGAAGGATTGCCACGGGGAGACGATCATTATGCCGCAGTCCGGCGTTCCCGATCACGACCAGCGTCTCAAGGTGCTGCTCAAGGAATTCTTCGAGGCGTTCTTCCTTTGCTTCTTCCCCGCATGGGCTCCCCGGTTCGAGTTCGGCGAGATCGACTGGCTGGACAAGGAGTTGTTCCTGGCACCACCGCAGGGGGAGAAGCGGCAGCTCGATCTGGTGGCCCGGCTGCGACGGCGGGCCGGCGCGCCTCCGCCTCGCACGGGGGAGACCGACCTGGTCGCGCTGGTTCACGTCGAGCTCGAGTCGCGCGCCAGCACCCCGGCGTTCCGGCCGCGGATGTTTGATTACTACGTGCAACTGCGGCGCAACACTGGGCTGCCCGTCCTGCCGATTGGCCTGTTTCTGCGCGTCGGGTTGGACGGCATCGGCTGGGACGCCTACGAAGAACACTTCTGGGAGCAACGGATCGTGCGGTTCGAGTACGCCTACGTCGGACTGCCGGCCCTCGACGGAGAGCAGTACGCCACGGGTGAGAACATGCTGGGAGTGGCGCTGAGCGCGCTGATGCGGCTCCCGGCCGACCGAAAGGCCGAGTTGTACGCCGAGGGGTTGAAACGGATCGCCCGATCGGGGGAAAATGACTATCGGCGGTTCTTGCTGGCCGAGTGCCTCGAAGCATACGCCGAATTGGACGAAACCCAGAAGGATCGGGTGCAGGCGCTCTTGCACACGGAGCCGTACCAGGAGGAGGTCCAGCCCCTCATGCAGACCACTTACGAACGCGGCATTGAACAGGGCGAGCGGCGCTCGACCCTGCGGCTGCTGCAAGCCAAGTTCGGGGCCTTGTCTGCCGAAGTCCAGCAACAGGTTGAGGCGCTCTCGCCGGAGGCGCTGGCCCAGCTCCAGCTCGATCTTCTCCAGGCCCAATCGCTCGAGGAACTCCGCCTGAAAGACTGAAGCCTGGTAGAAACGGATCGCCCAATCGGGAGAAATGACCAGGGCAGCAGGAGCCATCTGCTTTGCTTCGAGCATCGCGACGAAATCCTCGCGCTCATCGCCGCGGAAGAGCGGACGCGTCCCCAATTCCACCGGCCTTGAAACGCCCTTCGTTCGGCTGAGACAGGAGGACACGCGCTTCCAGCCCCTCCGAGACCCAGGTCCGCTGACGGCGACGCGCACGGGACTGATGCCGAAGTCAACTGCTCGGACGACGCACGGAGGAGAAGGGAGGCAACATGGGTGCAGCTCCTTGGGATCGAAAATCCGTTGCGAATCAATCGTCATCGATCAAGAGTCGTCGGGGGTGGCGGCCGACGCCGATTTCGCCGGGCCGTGGCCGCCCGCCAGCATGTGCCGGCTCCCTCCCAAGAGAGGAACGAAAACGCTGGGCGTTTGTCACGGGCGCAAACACGTTTTTCTTGCCGTCGCGACCTGAGAGGGAATTGCTGCTAAATAATGCGGGCGGGCCGGCCAAACAAGAAATGTATTCGGGACAGTTGGCCAGAAATGTCGCGGGACTGCGGCGGCTCGGGCATGCCCGTTGCTCCGGATTTGTCATTGGAGAGGACGGGACGCATACGCAAGTGCGGGAGCTTTAACGAGGGACGAACAAACGAAGAAGAAACCGAACCAAAGAGGAAACGGTGAGGACTTAACCACGAAAGACGCGAAATACACGAAGAGGTTTTGGCGCGCGTGCACGACGTTTTGTTTGGCTCCAGGCGTCCACCTGCCAGATACGGACCGTCCCATTCTCCTGCCGGCAATCGAGGCGAGCGCGACTCATCTCCTGATCGGCGATTGGGAACGGGGTTGACGGTTAACCCGGAGCCAACGGCGACGGTGTTCGCTGCTCCGCTCAAAACGGTCGCCGTCGCCGTTGGCTTCGGGTTAAACGACGTTTGCCTCCCAAGATTTGCGCAGGGCTCGACGAATCTGAGGGTTGGTACAATAGCGGACCGATCAGCCGATACGACGTTCGAAGAGGAGATTTGCGATGGCCACCGATTTGCAGCCTTCGGAGACTTTGGCGCTCCACGAATTGGATTCCGAAACGGCGAAATTCTATGAGGTCGTCAACGGTCACATTGTGGAGAACCCACCGATGGGCGCCCTCGAATCACTCATGGCGAATGACCTCAGTTACTTGATGGGGCCGTTCGCCCGCTCGCATAAGCTTGGCACCGTGGTAATCGAAACGCTTTTCCTGCTCGATCCGACTCGCGGCCTCAAGCGGCGCCCTGACCTGGCGTTTGTCTCGACCGCGCGATGGCCTCTGAAGCGTCGGATACCTCGCACAGAGTGCTGGGAGGTCGTGCCCGATCTCGTCGCTGAGTTCATTAGCGTGACTAACACGGCAGACGAAGCTGTCAAGAAGATTGACGAGTACTTTCAAGCCGGCGTCATTGCGGTCTGGGTGCTGTATCCAGGAACGAGCAAGGTCTATGTCTACGACTCACCGACGCAGGTTCGCATCCTTCAGGTTGGCGACGATCTCGAGGGCGGAGCGATCGTTCCGGGTTTCCGCGTGGCTTTGTCGGTATTGTTTCAAGCGGGCGCGGAGGGGTCGGAGTGAGATAGAGTGATGGGCGCTCCGGCGAGAAGGCAGAAAAGCGATTTGCGCAAAAAAAACAGTCAGAGCGGTTGTCCCGGTTCCCGCGAGAGTATCGCCCCTTTCAGGGGCTTGATCCATTAACCATGCTTACGGCTTGGCATCCTGGGCCTTCTTCAAAAGCGCCTCGACCTCAGCCCAGAGCGCCCGGCAGGCTTTCTGCTCGGCCTCTGGCAGCTTGGCCAGTGATGTCGCGTCTCTCAGGCCCGCCAGGTCGGGGTCGGCTTTCCAGTGCTGGAGGGTCTGCGAGATGGATTGGCGGGCCGCGGGCGGGGCTTTTTCCAGCACCTTCGACCACGCCGCCAGGTCGGCCTTGAGCCACTCGATGGCCTGCTTCTGCCAGCGGGCCTTGGTGGGCTCGTCGAGCGGCGGGTCGTCCTTGCCCTGGCCCGAGCCAGCCAGCGCGGCGGCGCAGGCGGCGTTGTAGCGGTTTTGGGCCTGCATGTCGTTGGTCAGCTTTGGTTCGGCCTGGAATGCCTCGGTCCAGAGCCGGGCCGAGGATCCGTGGAGGTTCCTGGCGTAGCATAGCTGCGCGAAACCGAGCGATTCGGCAGCGCTGGAGGGCCTGAGCTTGCCGGAGAGGACCGCGGGGAGCCGGGCAGCCATCAGCGCCTGCTGCTCGGTAGCGATCAGATCTTGCTTGATCTGTCGGGCGAGTGCGGCATTGCTCTTGGCCAGGTCGCGAGCCTTGCGGAATTCGTCGATCGCATCGGCGAATTCGTCGCGGGACCGGAGGGCGAGGCCGAAGTTGTAGTGGGCCGCGGCGTGGTCGGGCTTGAGCCGGATCGCCTCGCGATATTCGGCCACCGCCTCCTGCAACTTACCCTGGTCATGCAGGGCGCCGCCCAAGTTGTTGTGTGCGTTGGCGTGGTCGGGCTTGAGCCGGATCGCCTCGCGATATTCGGCCACCGCCTCCTCCAGCTTCGCTTGGTCCTTGAGGGCGTTGCCGAGGTTGTCGTGCTCATCGGCGGAGTCGGGCTTGAGCCGGATCGCCTCGCGGTATTCCGCGATAGCCTCTTCCAGCTTCCCCTGGCGTAGCAGGACGTTGCCGAAGTTGTAGCGGATCTTGGCGATATCGGGTTTGAGCCGGATGGCCGCCTGCCATTCGGCTACTGCCTCCTCCAGCTTCCCCTGGTCTTCCAGGGCCATTGCGAGGTTGTTGTGGGCGGCGGCGAAATCGGCCTTAAGCCGTATCGCTTCGCGTAATTCGGCCACCGCCTGTTTCAGCTTCCCCTGCGCCATCAGGGCGCTGCCCAAGTTGTTGTGTGCGAGGGGGTGGTCAGGCTTGAGTCGGATCGCGGTGTGGTATTGGGCGATCGCCTCGTCCAGCTTGCCCTGCTGTCTCAGCGCATTGCCGAGATTGGTGTGGGCTAGGAAGAAGTCGGGGGTGAGCCGCAGAGCTTCGCGGCACTCAGCGACCGCCTCGTTCAGCTTCCCCTCGTCGATCAGGGCGGCGCCGAGGCTGTTGTGAGCTTCGGAGTATTGGGGGTTGAGCCGGATCGCTGCGCGATATTCGGCGATCCCTTCTTCTGGGTTCCCCCGGTGTTTCAGGGCGATGCCAAGCCCGTTGTGTGCTTCGGGGTAATCGGGCTTGAGCCGGATCGCCTCGCGATATTCGGCCACGGCCTCGTCAAGCTTTCCCTCTTCGCGCAGTGCGTTGCCGAGGTTGTTATGGGCAGCGGCGCTGTCGGGTTCGACGCGGATGGCGGCCCGGAACTCGGTGATCGCGCCAGCGTGGTCGTGCCTAACATCGGCGAGAATCGCGCCGAGGCTGATGGGAGCATCGACATGGTCGGGCTTGAGCCGGATCGCGGTGCGGAATTCGGCGATCGCCTCGTCGAGCTTCCCCTGGTCCTTCAGAGCGAGGCCGAGGTTGTTGTGGGCGCCAGCGTGGTCAGGCTTGAGCCGGATCGCGGTGCGGAGTTCAGCGATCGCCTCGTCAGGCTTGCCTTGCTTTTGCAGGGCGACCCCGAGGTCGCTATGGGCAGGGGAGCTGCGAGGCCGGATCGCCACCGCGGCCGAGAGGTACCGGACCGCCTCCTCTGGCCTGCCAAGGGAAGAACCCGTCCATTGCACTACTCCCAGATCGTGGTTGACCCAGAAATCGCCGGGCTTGATTCGCCAGGCCCGCTGGAGCACCCACTCGGCCAGCGCTCGATCTCCCCGGCCCGTGAGTGCCCCAGCCAGCAGAACGAGGCTCGGCGCTGACTGAGCCGCCAACTCGTTCTCACTCGCGGAAAGCCGCCGCAGCGAGTCCAGGTCACCACGGCCGATCTGGTCCCGCAAGGCCACACGCCACGGGTCTGGGTCGGCGGCCCGCGCCGCTGCGAGCAGCCGCCGCCACGACCCCTCGTCTTTCTTGTCGCGCGCGTTGCGCCGCTGCACGGCCCAGTCGTCCAGGTAAGAGGCCAGTTCCGCCGGGGCCGACCGCCGGGCGATCTGCTTCCCCGCCTCCTCGGGGGCAAGCTGGTCCAGGTCGATCCCGAACGCGCGAAACGCCGCGGCATAATCGATGTCGGTTTGCTTCGGATCCAAGTGTTCACCGCGGTTGCCCCGGATTGCCTCCAATTCGCCGAGCAGCTTCTGGTCGCGTTCCACCTCCGCAGCCTGCTTTGCAGCCGCGGCCTGCTCGCGCACCAGGCCGACCAGCACGTCGTTCACCTGTTGGCGCAAAGCCTGATCGGCCTCGCCCTCGGCCAGGAGGTCGCGAGCCCGCCTGGCCGCCACAACTGCCTCGAACCATTTCACCTGGTTGTCGTCCGCCGCTGCCTCGGCCTGCCCCCGCAGTCGCTCCGCCTCGGCCAGGGCCTCGGTGACCGCCCGGCTCGTGGCCGCCAGTCGCGCCATCCGTTGCCGCGCCAGGTAGGTCGAGCCGCCGCCGAGTAATCCTACGACGACCAGCACCGATGCCGCCAGCGCCACGGTCAGCCGCCGCGCTTGCCGCTCAGCCCGCGCCCGCGCCTCGGCGGCTGCCGCCGTGGCCTGCGCCTCTTCGGCTCGTGCCTGCTCGGCGGCCCGTGCTAGCTCCGCCGACCGCAGCCGTTCCTGTAAGCCTGTAAGGAACGCCGTCATTCGCCCAGACACCTGCCCCGCATTCCGCGGCCGTCGTGCTCGCTCCGGTGCCACGCAGTCGCGAGCCAGATCGATCAGCTCGGCCTCGGCGCCGCAAGCCGCTAGACGGGCCAGCGCGTCGCCCAGGTCGCCGCGGGCGGATTGGGCGCACGTCTCCTCGCGTGTTGCACCCGCGAACGGCGGCCCGCCGGTGAGGATCTCACACAGAATCGCCCCGAGCCCGAACACGTCGGCCCGCTCGTCGATCCGTTCTATTTCGCCGCGCGCCTGCTCGGGCGCCATGTAAGCCGGTGTCCCCAGTACGCTGCCGGCCTGCGACTCGCCGCCGCTGCCCGCCGAGCCGCTTCGCACCGTCATGATCACCGTCTCGTGAGCCGGCCGCGCCCTGGCCTCGTCGGCGACGCCCCCCTCGTGCAGGACCTTGGCCAGGCCCCAGTCCATTACCTGGACCTCGCCGAAAGAGCCCACCATGATGTTCGAGGGCTTCAAATCGCGGTGGATCACGCCCCGGGCGTGGGCGTAGGCCATCGTCTGGCAGACCTGCTCGAAGATCGACAGGAAGCGGGGGAGATCGCTGGCGAGCCCGGTCGCGTCAGCGCCGGGAGTCGTGCCTGGCGTGCTCGGGGCGCTGACGCAACCCCGCTCGCCCCGTGTGTCCGGAGACCCGCGCCCAGCGCCCAGGCGAGCCCGGTCGCGTCAGCGCCGGGAGTGCGCGCAGCGGGACTCGGGGCGCTGACGCAACCCCGCTCGCTCAGCAGCGCCGCCAGCGTCCGCCCCTTGACCAGCTTCATGGCGAAGTACGGCCGGCGGTCGGCGATCGTCCCCAGCTCGAAGACCGGCACGATCCCCGGGTGCTGCAACTGGCCGCCGATCTGCGCCTCCTCGACGAACCGGCGCACCACGTCAGGATCGCCCTTGTGCGATTCCAGCAGCACCTTGATCGCCAGGTCGCGGCCCAGGTCGACGTCGCGCCCCTTGAGGACCGCCCCCATCCCGCCGCGCGCAATCTCGCCCTGGAGCTGATAACGGGCAAAGCCCGTCTGGGGAACCAGCGGCATGGCGTCGCCGCGCGGCCTGACCAAAGGCTCGCGCTCGTCGGGCACGTCCCGCAAGTGGACCCGCGGAATCGCATCGGCCCCAAGCCCCAGGTTCGCCAGCGCGCTCTGGCCCGATAGCGACGCCACGGCATCGCGACGCGGGGCAGCCGGGCCTGGCGAAGTCGCGGAGCCGTCGGCCACCCGATCCGCCAGATTCACCACGGCCAGGCACGAGCGCAATTGCTCGGCGAGCTCGGCGTGCTCAGCCAGCAGTCGATCGGGATCGACCGGCCGCCCCGCTTCGAGATCGGCCAGGTAGGCTTCGAGCACCCGCGCGAGTTCGGCGTCGAGCGCCGCATCGAGACTGTCACCGTTTTCCGGCGGTCCAGCTTCGCTGCTCATGGAGAATTCCCCAGTTGGTCCGTTGTCAGTTGTCAGTGGTCAGTGGTCAGTGGTCAGTGGTCAGTTGTCAGTGGTCAGTTGTCAGTGGTCAGTTGTCAGCGGTCAGTTGTCAGTTGTCAGTTGTCAGTTGTACGGCATTCATGCCTTGTCGTCCGAAGTGCTTTCTCCTCCCACAAAGCCTCGTAATTACCGTCTGGCCAATGAACGCCGCGAAGCGAACAACTGACGACTGACCATTGACAACTGACCAAAAAGCGAAGCGAACAAAGGACTCTCTATTCCTTCAGGAATTGAGACAGCTTCTTGATCGCCCGGGCCCATAGCATTCGCACTGCGCCCGAGGAACGGTTCATTCTCCTGGCGATTTCGTCGAAAGGAATGCGCTCCAGATTACGCAGCAGAAAGACCTCGCGATAGTCGGCGGGCATTTTCTCCAGGGCGTCGGCCAGGAGGACGGCCTGCTCGCGTTTCGACGAATGGGCACTGGGTGACGACAGCGGAGTGGCCAGTTGCGCCTGGATCGCCAGGCTGGAGCGATCGAGCAGCACTTCCATCGGCTCCTCGCGGCGGTAGTCGCGCCGCTTGGCCCGGTGCTGCCGGACCTGGTCGGCCAGGCTGCGCACCAGGATCTGCCGCAGCCAGGCGACCAATTCGGGCTCGGTCGATCCCAGAAAGCCCGAGAACTCGCGATGGGCCTTGAGGAAGGTCTCCTGCACCAGGTCGGAGGCATCAAGCCGGATGCGCAACGGCTGGTTGATCAAAGTGCGGGCCATGAGCCGCAGGTAGTTCCGATAGAGCTCCAGCAACTGGCCCTGCGCGGCCGCATCGCCGTCGCGGGCCTGGACCAGGAGCAATTCGGAAGGCACTCGGATCTCGGACATGGTTGGAGCCACTCGATGTAGCCTAGAGGAAATCCGGATTCTTAACCACGAAAAACACGAAAATCACGAAAGGGGCAACGGCTCCAAGGAGCTGCAACCCGTGGTCTTCTCGACCCCAAGGCATACGCCCGTGATCTTGTCAAATTCCTACCGCGGATCAGTTCCGCCGAGCGAGTTTCGCCCGAGCTACCTTGATCGGTCGATTTTTCGTGTATTTCGTCTATTTCGTGGTTAATCCAATCCGATCTAACCTGGATTTCTTACCGCGAAGGACGCCAAGGCCGCGAAGAAAACCGACATCCTACTACTGCAAGGCGTTCAGTTGCACCGACCAGAATGAATCGGTTTTCGGAGTGTCCTTTCAACCGCCCCTCTCAATCGATCTTCTTCGTGTGCTTCGCGTTCTTTGCGGTTGGCGATCTAGTCCTCGGCGTTTTTCATGCTGCACCCCCCGCGGTGAGAAATACGAACTAAAATCCCGTGCCAGCGGTCAAAACTCTTGGTGCAACTTATTTCCGATTTTGCCAGTCTGCGCAGCACGCAAACGAGGTGGTTACGATACAACTCGAAGAGCTGCCCCAGCGCGGCGGTATCACCCGCGCGGGCCTGAGCCAAGAGAAGCTCGGGAATCACTGGGATCTCGGACATGGTGGAACCCATCGGACGTCGGTTTGATCGAGGAATTCTCAACCACGGACAGCACAGCGCGGCCGAGCCGCAACCACATAGCCAGAGAGGGAATCCGGATTCTTAACCACGAAAAACACGAAAATCACGAAAGGGGCACCGGCTCCAAGGAGCTGCAACCCATGGTCGATTTGATCGAGGAATTTTCAACCACGGACAGCACGGAGGGACACGGAAAATGGGATGAACTGCATCCCGGTTGAACCCGCAATGCCTCGTCGGTCGTGCAGCCGACGCAGGCCGGGAAGTAGTCATCACGCTCCGCGTGATGAATCTCCGTCACGCGGAGCGTGACGACTACAGAATTCGTGATGGCTCGTCGGTCGTGCAGCCAACGCCGTCCGGGAAGTAGTCATCACGCTCCGCGTGATGAATCTCCGTCACGCGGAGCGTGACGACTACGGAATCCGCGACGCCTCGTCAGTCGTGCAACCGTCGCCGAAGTGAAAGCCAAGCCGACAGTTCTTTGAATTCGAATTCTTTCCGTGTCGAGCGGTGGTTTCCGTGGTTAAGATCCCCCATAAACAGTTGAGTCGTTGAAGGTCAAGTGCGCCGAAATCTCAGCGCCAATTTACTGGCCGCGGCTTCGCCGCGCTTGGCTGCCCGTGGTGAAGATTGATCGAAGAATTCTCAACCACGGACGGCTCCCGGTGCAGCTCCCGCAGTCCCGCACGCCCATCAACTCGAAGCCCCAATCGCGGCGCTCCCCCGTGCCTTGTGCGTGCCCGACGAAACCTGCTCGAACGCCAGATCGCCGATGAGCGTATCGTGGGGATTTGTCTCCGCAAGCGTACCGAGAACTTGGTCGATCACGGACGTGGCCGGTCGCGTCAACGGTTGCGCCAGGCAATCGCCCGCTGCCGTGCCGAACAAGCTGGTAGAGCCTGCTGCTAAGTTGATGAGGGGCCGTGCAGTTCGGCCTGCGGCGTTCGTCGCGTGCCCGAACGCGCTTTCTTGCCGGCTTGCGCCCTTGGCGCCAGCGTGGTTGAGCCCGGCATTGGTCACCGTCATGGAATCGAACACGCTGAACACATCGGTTGGTCCGCTGTCAGTCGCCCCTGTGTTGACCAGGCCGGCATCTTGCAAGGGGCCGACCGTCGGGCCCGAGGCGACGAATGCGCCGGTCTGGTACGCGACCAGGTCAGATACCAGGAGGTTCGCCACCGGCGTGCCGAGGCCCGTCACCAGGTTGTAGCCGGCCGCCGCGGTGTAGCCGTTGTATCCGCTCGTGATGACGTTGTAGTCGTTCTGCGGCAGGCTGTAGAGGGCTTGCTGGGTATCCGTGGGGCTCGAGCTGTTCAACGTTGATCCGCCGGCGGCCGCGCTTCCCTGGTTGACCAGGGCGAAGAGGCCGGCCCAGGCGGGAGCCGACACGCTGGTGCCGCCCACGATCTCGAACGGATTGTCGGGATCCAGGTTATACGGGTCGGCAATCCACACGCCGGTGGCGGGATCGGCTACGAGCGAGACGTCGGGCGTCGTGCGACTACCTGTGGACTGGACGCCCTGCTGGTACGCGGGCTCGGGCTCGTAAAGGCTGAGGCCGCCGCCGGAGCCGATGAAAGCACCCGCGGAATCGGATTCATAGCCCCATCCGGTCTCGCTGTTATAAGAATTGTCGGCGTTGAGCGTGAGGCTCGTACCGCCGACGGCCACGACATTTGGCGAGAAGGCGGGATACTCGGGATCGGCCGCACCGTAGTCGCCTGTGCTTGCGACGAAGGTCACGCCCGGGACGTTGAACACGCTGTCGTAGGCAGCCTCATCGGCGGCGAAAACCGCCTGGCCCTCGGGGAAACCCCAGCTCATCGACACTACCGACACACCCGGCTGGTGGGCCGCGGTGGCGACGCTGGCCATCAGGTCGGAAAGCGACTGGCTGCTGGCTTCGACAAGGATGATCTGAGCTCCGGGAGCGATGGCATTAGCCCATTCGACATCGAGCGCTTCCTCCAGCTCCCAGTTGTTGGTGCCGGGGCCGTTCGGGTCGGTGGACGGCAATGACGTGGCCTGGCCGTTCTGGTTGAGCACCGTCAGGAATGACGACGCGGGGCCGTACTGCTGATACAGCGTTGTCCCGGCGGCGGTCAGCCCGAACTGGGAATCGAACGCGTCAAGGGCCTGGTAGATGTTCGGATCGTCGTAGGCGTCGACAATGGCGATGGTCTGGCCAGTGCCGTCCAGTGACAGCGCGCTAATGCCGTAGGCCGCGCGGATCTCGGCCGGTGTGTAAGCGACCGTCCCGCTGGGCGCGTTTAGCGTCACGGCATTGTTCACACCGTTGCCGCTGACGGCCATGGTATCGACGATCACGGCCGCGTTGAGCTCGGCATTGCCGCTCTCGGCAAGCTGGTCCGCCGGGGCATAAATCGTGCCGGTCATTCCCGAAGCATTGCCGCTGAGCGTGAGGGCCTTGGTGTTGTCGCGCGACTGGAAGATCACGATCCCGGCGTAGGTTCCGGTGGCTGGCGGAGTGAGGTTATACGACCCGTTGCCGCTCAAGCTGATGCTGCCGTAGGTTCCGCCGATGCTGGGATACGTGCTTCCGGCGTCGAAGATCATCACGCCCGTGCCGCTGACGCTGGCGTTGCCCGATACCGAGAACCCGCCGCCTTCGATGATGTAGATGCCGCTATTCATCGTGAGCGTGCCGTTTCCGGAGACGGTGATCGCGCTGTAGATGCCCGGCTTGATCGTCGCGGACGAATTGCCGCTCAAGCTTTCGGAGCCATAGTTGGTGAGGCCAGAGGTGGTCGGCTCGGCAAGGGAAGCCAGCGGGTCGGCAACGGCTGCGGCTCCCGTGACGGGCGCGGGGCTGAAGCTGGCGTTGCCGCTCTTCGAGACTTTACCGGTGACATCGATCACCGACGCCTTGATCGTGGCATTGCCGCTGGCCGAAAGGGCAGTCGATGAGCTCGAGTCGACGTAGACGCCGCCGGAAAGCTGGATGCTGGCGTTCCCCGAGAGCGAGAGCGCCCCGCCGGCCGTCGGATCGAGCAGGATAATCGACTGGCCGATCGTGATGGTGCCGGTGCTGGCGTTACTGGTCAGGAAGTTGGTGTCTCCCGAGTACGTCGCCTTGATGGTATGGGTGCCGACGGCCAGGCTTGTCGTCGAGAACGTGGCTGTCCCGGATGAGAGCGAAACGCCGCCCGGCGTCAGGTCGGTGTTGGTCGTGGTATCGAAGAAGTCAACGGGCCCAGTGGGCGTGCCTGCACCTGGGGCATTGGCCGTGACGCTGGCCGTAAAGGTCACAGTCTGGGCGACGTTGGCAAACGTGGGCGAGGCACTGACGGCCGTGGTGGTGCTGTCCTTGTTCACGACCTGGGTGATGGCCGCCGAGGCGGCGCTCGCGTTGAAATTGCCGTCGCCGCTGGTGTAGGCCGCGGTGATCGAGTGCGAGGTCGTGCTGAGAGCGCTGGTGGTCAGCGTCGCCACGTCGTGGCCGCTGACCACGCTCAGCGCACCCGTGCCGATCGAGGTCTCGTTGTCGTAGAAGGTCACGGTGCCCGTGGGATACGCCACGGCCGTACTGCCGGGGCTGATGACGCTGACCGTCGCCGTGACCGTCACCGGCTGGCCATGAACCGAAGGCGTTCCCGACGAGGCGACCGATGCGTTCGTGTTCGCCTTGTTGACCACCTGGGTGACGGGCATCGAGGTGGGGCTCGGAATGAAGTTTGTATCGCCGCTGGTGTAGGCTGCGGTGATCGAATGGTTGGTGGTGCTCAGTGTCGCGATCGTCAAGCTCGCCTGGTCCTGGCCGTTGACGACTGCGAGCGTTCCCATTCCCATCGAGTTACCATTGTCGTAGAAGGTCAAAGTTCCCGTCGGGTCGGGGTCGATCGTGGTCGGCGGCAGGGCCACGGTGACCATGGCCGTGAAGGTCAGGCTCTGGCCCGAGACCGAGGGCGAAGGCGGGGAAGCGAGGGCCGTCGTCGTGGCGGCCGGCTGGACGGTGAGCGTCAGGTTGGTGGGATTGAGCGCGGGATCCAGCAGCATGCGGTTGCCGAGGATGATGCCGTTGTAGAAGCCGAAGTTCCCGCTGGACGAGCCAAAAGTCAGCGGCTGGAACGAGTTTCCCAGCGCGGGCTCGAAGCCGTTGATCAAGGACATATCGGCCGTGCCGGCGAGCGTCGCCGTTCCCGAGACGGCGAGTTGACTGTACCCGCTACCGGCGGTCGTACCGCCCAGGTAGACGTCGAGGCTGCCGGTGGACGTCTGATTGTAGTTGCCAGAGATGGTGAGCAGCCCGGCGGCGCCGGTGCTGCCCAGATTAACTGTGCCGGCGTTGTTGAAGCTCAGGGCCATCTGGGCGCCGCCATTGCCGTCGTTGGCCGCGTCGAAGGTGGCGCCGGGATCATTGTTGAAGGTACCGACGGCGCCCCCGGTGTAGCCGAGCGACTCGTCGCCTTGGACATCGAAGCTGGCACCGGACAGATTATTGATCGTAGCGCCGTCGCCGATGCCAATGCTGCCGCTCCAAGTTGCGGCCCCGTAGTTGTTGAGCGTGCCGTACTCCAGGTCGCCGCTGGTGATCGTCATGCCGCCTTCGGCGTCGACGGTCCCGGTGGTACTCGACGTGCCCCCGGACAAGGTCAGAGGGCCGGAAATCACGAAGTTATCGGTACCGGTCAATTCGCCCGTGGTGCCGGTCAGCACACCGACAGTGCATTCGTTGGTGTTCAAGGTGGTTGGGGAGGCGGGGCTGAAATCGGCCGTACCGTAGACATCGAGCGAGGTCCCCAGGCAGACCGCGCCCGTGAAGTTGATAGTTGTATAGGATATGGTCGTGGCGCCGGAGACTTGATAGGTGCCGGCCATCGTGTAGAGGCCGCCGGCGGCCCCGTTAAACCAACTGAACCCGACATTGTCGGCGTTGATGTTCGACGTCAACGTGAAGTCCTGAGAAGCGAGAAAGCCCAATTCGGTCCCTGGCGCCCCATAGAACGTCCCGCTGCTGACCGCCGCCCCCGTCACGTAGAAATAGCCCAGGGTCAGGCTGCCTGAGTTCACATCGACCGCCCCCGCGTTGTTGAAGACCAGGGCCATCTGGGTTCCGACGACCCCGTCGTTGGCCACGGCGAAGGTGGCGCCGACGAGGTTGTTGAACGTGTCACCGTCCATAAGACCGTCGGCGTCGGCGTTGAAGGTCGCCCCGGGCTCGTTGTTGAAGATCCCGCTGCTGGACGCGGCCAGGTTGCCGCTTGTCCAGTTGATCGTGCCGTAGTTGTTGAGCGTGATGTTCTGAAAGCCGGTATAGCAACAGGCGCCGCCAGGAGGGATGTTGAAGTCGAAGGTGCCGCCCGGCTCGTTGTTAAACATGCCGCCGTCCGCACCGGCGATGACCCCGCCGGTCAGGGTCGCCGTGCCTTCGTTGTCCAGCGCGATGCCGTCCAGGGTCGATGTCCCGCCGTAACCGGGGGACAAGTTCAAGGTGGCCTGACTGGAGATCGTGAGCGTGCTGAAGCTGGAGATCGTTCCTCCAGTCCAGGTCATGGAGCCGGTGACTGTCAGGTCGCCGCCGCCACCTTGGAGCATGGGCTGACCGTAGCCGCTCAAAACCTGGAGATCGGCGATCGTGAACGATTGATTGGTGCTCAGCGTCAACGGCGCGTAGACCGTCACGGATGAGCCCAGGTTTTCGATGGTCGCATCGCTGTTGAACGTCAAGCTGGCCCCCGGCGCACCAACAAAAGTGCTCCCTGAGATGTTGTAGGTGCCGTCCACCGTCACCGTGGGAGCGGCCACGGCCACGGTCCCCGCACCTTGCACGTTCGACGTGCTAACCAGCTCGAAGATGCCCTCCTCGAAGTACAGGGTCGCGTCTGCGTCCACGGTCATCGTGCCGTCGATCGTCCCGCCGACTCCCAGGGCCAGAGTGCCTGCGTCGACTTCCGTCGAGCCCGTCCCGGCTTGGTCGAACACCAGGTTGATAGGCGAGTATCCGCTGTCGGCTGGGTCGTAAACCAGCGTCCCCTCGTTGGTGAACGCCTCGCCCGGCGCCCCGTCACCCTGAATGGACATCGAGCCGGCGGCGGTGAACGTGCCTCCCGCCAGGTTGTCCACCGAGGCGCCCGAGTCCAGTTGCAGCGCCGCGCCGCCCTGGTACCCGGAGATGGTCACCGCGCCGGCGTTGGAGAGCTGCACCCCCTGAAGCGTATCAGTGTAGCTGCCGCCGGGCTGGCCCAGGGTCAGGCTGGCACCCGAGGCGATGGCCAGGGAAGAGAAGCCTGAGATCGTCCCGTTCTGCCAGGTCATCGAGCCGGTGACCGTCAGCGACCCTCCGCCACCCGTCAAGCTGGCATCGTCATAGAGCCCCAGGTTGGGGATGCTAAACGGCTGGCCGCTGGCAATGCTCAGCGCGGGACCGATCACGCTCACGGTCCCCGCCCCCTGGACGCTCGACGCAGAATCCAGCGTGAAGGAGGCCTGGCCAGCGAGATCGAGCACCGCGCCCCCGCGTCCACCGTCACCAGCCCGCTGATTGTTTGGCCGCCATTCAGGATCGAGGTCCCCAGGATCAAGGTCCCCTCTTCGATCGTCGTCGAGCCCGTAGCGGCCTGGTCGAACACCACGGTGATGTATCCGCGGCCGGACGGGTCAAAGATGAAGGTCCCCGCGTTGGTGAACGCCTCGTCGGGCGACCCGTCGCCGACGATGTTCATCGCTTCGGCGATCGTGACTGTCCCCGTCGCCTGGTTATCCAACGAGGCGCCCGAGTCCAGTTCCAGCGCCCCGGCATACAGGGTCAGTGCTCCGGCGTTATCGAGCGCGACTCCATCCAGGGTCTCGGTGTCGGCGGCGCTTGGATCGCCCAGGGTCAGGGTCGCTCCAGCCGGGATCGAGAGCGTGCCGCCGCCCAGAATGGTCCCTCCGGTCCAATCCATGGTACCAGTAACGGTCAGGGTGCCCGTTGTACTCAGTGTCCCCCCGCTCATCGTGAGACTCCCGGCGATGTCTGAGTCTGCCGACAATGCCAGCGATCCATTCGAGAGGTTCAGGGTCACTCCGCTCACGGGGATCGTCAGGCTGTTGACAGCATCGGACGCGGAGGAGGAATGCGTTACAGTAACGCCCCCCAGGTCGATGACAACGACGTCGGACGGTCCCGGCACGGCGTCGCTGCTCCAGTTTGAGGGCGTATCCCAGTCACCGCCTGCGGGGTTGATCCAGGTCACGGTCGCCAGCAGCGTCCGATCTTCGAGCCGGCTCAGCAGAGGCCGGAAAACACGACGGCGGACAGGGGATGAAGTGCGAAGGGAGCGTCGTGACATCGGGCGCATTAAGCTTCTCCTGGGTTGAGGGCGCGGATCAAGAATGAAATGGGAAGACGTCAACCTGGGCGCAGACCGAGCGCCGAGACCGTAAGAGTCCTTTGCTTAAGAAAGCCATACATCACACACAAGGCCGGCGACCTGACCACGTCAAACCGCGGTGCCGGCTCGGGGTTTCAGGGTGCGAGGTCTCCTAAATGGGTGGTACAACTGGGACGTACTCGTTGGATGCCTGCCCGGTGCGGGCTCCGAAACCCGTTTGGCAGTGAGGTCACGATGCCCGAGGCAGACCAGAGTTCCCCATCGTCGACTCCGCGCGATGAGGTGAGCGCGGGCGCCGTGAAGCCCGCCGGGGCCCTGGCTAACGTCCATGGACCGATCCCGGCGTTTCCCCCGCGCACCGTGGACGAACAGGGGCGGCTGCTCCCACTTACAGCCGAGGAGCGAAGGGCACGCTCCGAGGCGGTCGTGCGCACCCTGGCGGAGATGCGCGACCTGGCGGACGATGACCCACCCGACACGCTCGAGCGCCTGATGACGGGACTCGATGCGCACCGCCCGCCCGATCCCAGCCTCTTCGAGGGAATGAGCTGAGCCGTGGCTCATATCGTCCTGCTTGATGCTCGGCCGCTCGGCTTGGCCTGTGGCCGGCCGGGGACATCGGTGGTCGATCAGTGTCATGCCTGGCTGCTCGCGCTGGAGGCAGCGGGAACCGAAGTGATCCTGCCTGCGATCGCCGACTACGAGGTTCGGCGCGAGAGGAGGCCCATAGATCGACGTCAACGATTGAGAATCACGCGATCGAATTCCTTGGGCGGCTTCTTCGCGGCTCTGCGGCTTTGGGTGAGGCTTATCTCTTCTGCTCGACTGGTTGGGCTGATAGCCGCGTGCTGCGCTGGCGAATTCGATCATCGCGACCGAATCCTTCCGCTCATCGCCGAGGAAAAGCAGGCTCATACCCGAGCGGAGGAAATAATCCGCAAATTCAGTTCTCTGAAGAAAATCGATCCGTCTTCGTTGTCTTCGTTTCCTTCTGTTCAATGCCTGTTTGCGCGGGGGCGGAGTGGCCTCGCAGTCCCGTGAGCTCGCCCGACAGCCTGCCAGCTTCTGCGAATAGCTGGTGCACGGTGCAGGTCTCATCCTGAAACAGAAGTGTTGCTCAAGGAGTTCTTCGAGGCGTTTTTCGTTTGCTTCTTCCCCGCATGGGCTCCCCGGTTCGAGTTCGGCGACGTCGATTGGCTGGACAAGGAGCTGTTCCTGGCGCCGCCGGAGGGGGAAAAGCGGCAGCTCGACCTGGTGGCCCGGCTGCGACCGGGGGCCGGCGCGCCGCCGCCGCGCGGGGGAAACGGACGTGATGGCGCTGGTCCACGTTGAGCTGGAGTCGCGGGCCAGCGCCCCGGCGTTCCGCCCGCGGATGTTCGATTACTGCATGCAACTGCGGCGCGACACGGGGCTGCCCGTCCTGCCGATTGGCCTGTTTCTGCGCGTCGGGCTGGACGGCATCGGCTGGGACGCCTACGAGGAACATTTCTGGGAGCAGCGGATCATCCGGTTCGAGTACGCCTATCTTGGACTGCCGGCCCTGGACGGGGAGCAGTGCGCGACGGGTGAGAACCTTCTCGGCGTCGCGCTGAGCGCGCTCATGCGGCTGCCGGCCGAACGGAAGGCCGAATTGTACGTCGAGGGCTTGAAGCGGATCGCCCAATCGGGGGAAAATGACTTTCGACGGTTCCTTCTGGCCGAGTGCCTTGAAGCGTACGCCGAGCTGGATGAAGCGCAGAAGGAGCGAGTGCAGGCGTTGGTGCACACGGAGCCCTACCAGGAGGTCGAAAGCCTCATGAAGACCACCTACGAGCGCGGCATCGAACACGGCATTGAACGCGGCATTGAACGCGGCATTGAGCAGGGCGAGCGGCGGTTGACCCTGCGGCTCCTGGAAGCGAAGTTCGGCCCTTTGTCTGCCGAAGTCCGGGAACAGCTTGAGGCGCTTTCGTGGGAGACGTTGGCCCAGCTTCAGCTCGATCTTCTCCAGGCGCAATCGCTCAAGGAGCTCCGCCTGAACGAGTGACCGCCGGTAGGAAGGGAATGCCCAATCGCGAGAGCCGAAGAGCGGGAGGAGTGGCACTTCCATCACTCCACCAGCAAAAAGATGGCCGAAGCGCTTAAGACGGGCCATCCCGCCATCGTACGCCTTGATGGGGTATGCGGAGGTCAGAATCACAGGCCCTCCTCGGGAGCAACGCCCTCGAGCAACGCGGTTTTTCGCGAGGACGATCCAGACAGGAGGACACGCGCTTCCAGCCCCTCCAACGCCGAGGTCCGGTGACGGCGACGCGCGCGTGCCTGATGCCAAACTCGACTGTTCGAACGACGCACGGAGGAGAGACGAGGCAACATGGGTGCAGCTCCTTGGGATCGAAAATCCGTTGTGGATCAATCGTCATCGATCAACAGTCGTCGGACGTGGCGGCCGAGATCGATTCCGCCCGGCCGGTGGCGCCCGCCAGCGTGCGCCGGCTTCCTCCCTAGAGAGGGACGAAACCGCCGCGCGTTTGTCACGCGCAAACCGGATTTTCTTGCCGTCGCGACGTAAGAGGGAATTGCTGCTAAACAACGCAGCCGGGCCGGCTAAACAAGAAAGAATGCCCGGACGGTTGGTCAGAAATGTCGCCGGACAGCGGCGGCTCGGGCATGCCCGTTGCTCCGGATTTGTCATTGGAGAGGACGGGACGCATACGCAAGTGCAGGAGCTTTAACGAGGGACGAACAAATGAAGAAGGAACCGAACCACAGAGGAAACGGAGAGGACTTAACCACGAAAGACACGAAATACACGAAAGAGATCAAAGAATTCTTAACCACGGATAGCACGGAGGGACACGGAAAATGCGGTCAGGGGCGTTCCGGCGGAATCCGCGATGATCAGCGCCCCACCCTTGACGGAAACTGTGTTGCAGGCGAAAACAGTGTTGCCGGAATATCTGATAATCGGAAAAGCAGGCATTCGGTCCCATCTCGCGCCTTTGGTTGGTGCTATCCGGGTATTTTGTGGACGCTGCTCCCGCTATGTGGGTGGTGTGTGCTCCGCTGATGCAAAACGGCGATCTGTTGCCTTGGGCTCGAAGGTGCCCGGCTAATGCCAAGACCGAAACGTCCTCAAGACCTCAGGAAGAAAGAGTCTCCGGATTCGAGACGCGGCGCGCGCGACCGCGACGGACCTCGGTCGATCGCGGGCGAGCCGAGCAAGGTTGGCAAGCGAGGGGCGGTGGTCATCCCCGCCGCCCTGCGTCGGCGGTTCGGGATCGAGGAGGGGTCGATGGTTATCGCCGAGGCCCGCGCCGACGGCATTCTCCTGCGCCCGGCCGCAGTTTTCCCGATTGAAGTGTATACTCCCGAACGCAAGGCGCAGTTCCTTCTTTCCAGCGCCGTGGATCGCCAGGATTACGAGAATGCCGTGCGCGCCGTCCGCGGCCTAGGCCTGGATCCCGCCCGGGTCCCGCACTACAAGCCACCCGGAGTTTGATCCCGACGTGGACCGGGTATTCCTGGACGCCAACATCCTGCTGTCCGCAGCCTTGCGGCCGAAGGCCAAGTAAAGATCGGCGGCGTATTGATCCTGCCCCCCGCCGAGTATCCACCGATGATCGAGGCCGAGCCGAAGCCAGCATAAGCGATCGGGTGCTCTTGCCGAACTCACAGCCGGCGACGGCGACGGCGACGGCGACGGGGCTGACTCTGACTTCGAGTTTGATTGGTCAACACGCGGCGCAATGAGCAGAGTTGAGGCAACATGGGTGCAGCTCCTTGGGATCGAAAATCCGTTGCGAATCAATCGTCATCGATCAAGAGTCGTCTGGGGTGGCGGCCGAGGCCGATTCCGTCGGGGCGGTGGCGCCCGCCAGCATGCGCTCGCTTCCTCCCAAGAGAGGGACGAAAACGCCGCGCGATTGTCACGCACGCAAAGACGTTTCTCTTGCCGTTGCGACCCGAGAGGGAATTGCTGCTAAACAATGCTGCCGGGCCGGCTAAACAAGACAGCCTCGCGCCGGGCGACTCGCCTTGCGACGTAGCGCGAAAATGTGCGAAATGTTGCAGAAAGCGCAGGAAAATTCTGTTCCGTCGCCCTCGTCGTGCAGATCGCGGTCACAGAGCTTGCTGCGGATGCTCGCCGACTGCACGAAGAGCCCGGCGCAAATTTATGAGCGGACGGCAATTGAGGTGCAATGCCTCCACTGTCGCACGGCCCGTGGCGATGCGTCCCTCGAGACGCAGGAGGTCTGCGCCAGGCGAAGTGGCGCGACCACCGCTGGCGGCGCGGGTTGAATAGGGGGACGGTTCGACCGGTCCGCGGATCGCGCGCCCGCGTCTTGGCGTATTTGTGGCCGTTGCACGCCGGGCACGCCCAGGCGAGCTCGGCTGCCGTGCTCCCACCACCGAGCGCTCGGGGCAGGACGTGCTCGCAGACGAACGGGGCACACGAAAAAGTCGCGGGATGCCCGCAGTATTCGCAGCAGTCCCTGGCGCGGTCGCGCACTTGACTCCGGATTCGCCGCGGGATCGCCTCATGCGCCATCCGTCCCGCCTTCGGCGCCGATCTCCGCCTTCACAGCCCGCACCGACTTCCCCCGGCGGCGCGCCAGCTCCACCAGCGCTTCGGGACGCGCGGCGTCGAGCCGCTGGACCTCCTGCGCCAGGGCCTGGTACTCGGCTAGCTCGCTCCGCGTGAGCCTATCGCGCTCGCTTCGGGCAATCAGTCTCTTGAGGCGGCGCTCCGCCGACGCCGGCAGGTGGGACCTGGCGGCCCGGACCAGGGTCGCCTCATCAGGCCCGCGATTCCCGTTCTCCCTGCGTCGCGCGACCAGGCGCTGTTCCAGCTCGCGCACCTGGCCTGGCGAGAGGTGATCGACCGCCTCAAGGATTTCTTCGACGCTGAGCGGATTGCGTGCCGACGGCGCGGCCATGACAATTCCTCCTTCAAGAACGACATCATTTTACTCCAATCCCGCCGCAGTGTGAACTTTGGCGACCGGCCGGAAGCTGATTCGTCATCGATCACGGGCTGGACACGAGGGCGGATTGGCGTCGATCGAGCCCGTTTCGATATTGCCAGCGATCAACCAACCTTTCGATGTCCCTCCCTGGCTAGGCACGAAAGTGTCGCGCCGTCGTCACGCGCGCGAACGGGATTTTCTTGCTGTCGGGACCTGAGAACGACTTGCCGCTAAAGAACGCAGCGATGCCGGCCAAACAAGAAACAGATTCCGGACTGGTGGCCAGAAATGTCGCCCAACAGAGGCGGCTCGGGCGTAGCACTTGCTCCAGATTTGTCAGCGGCGCGGACGGGACGCATACGCCGGTGCGGGAGCTTCAAAGAAAGGCGAACAAGCGAAGGAGAAGCCGGACCACAGCGCGGATCGAGCGGACTTAACCACGAAAGACACGAAATACACGAAAGAGATCAAAGAATTCTTAACCACGGATAGCACGGAGGGACACGGAAAATGCAATCAATGGAGTTCCGGCTCAATCCGCGATGGCTCGTCAGTCGCGAAACCCGCGCCGGAGTGGAAGTAGCTCAGATTCTTCCGTCCATCGGAATTCGTTCCGTGTCGATCCGTGCTGTCCGTGGTTTGGAATTCCCCATGAACATTGTTTATCTGAATGGCACCGCATGCTCCCGGACATAGTCCTCGACCTGCGACGACGCACGCGGTCCGATGTAATGAAAGGCCTCGGCATACTCCACGCCGTACTTCTTCCCGAGCTCCCGGTCACGGGCCAGCAAAAACTCCTTGATGTAGTTGCGGTCAGCCGTGATGTCGTCGTTGCCCAACAGCGGCAATCGCTGCTTCTTCTTGGCCAGCTCGGCGCGGAGCTGAGACCCATGGCGGCCGCCTGGCCCCTTCGCCCGGTTGGCGCGGTTGGCCTCGATCTTTCGATCCACCACGGCGCTGATATCGACCACGCGGGTGATCTCGGGCCGCCGCGCGAAATAATACTTCTCGCGGACGGCGTGCGGCTTGAGGCCGGCGGCGAACTGTTCCGGGTAATCGTGGTTTCTGCCGGCCATCCAGCAGGCCGCCTCGACGCCGCGGGCGGTCGCGAAGTGGTCGGGGTTCTCCTCGTCGTGGGCCCATGGGTCCCAGCAGACGACCGTGTCGGCCTTGAGCAGCCGGATCAAGAAGATCAGGCGGCACTGGAGCTCGTTCTGCGAAACGTCGCCCATGCGGTGATTGCCGTAGTTCAGGTTGAAAACCTGCTTCAGTCCGAGCGCCCGCGCCACGTCGTCGTTGTCGCGTTCGTTGCCCAGCACGTGCTCGCCCACGGTTCCCGGCGTGCCGAGCCCCGGCGCGTCGCCCATATCGTCGTTGGTCGCGCGGACCAGGTAGCCGGTGTAGCCCTCCTTGACGAGCTTGGCGACCGTGCCCGCGGCCGAGAGCGGGATGTCGTCGGAGTGTGCCTGCACCGCCAGGAGCACCTTGCCCTTGTGGGGCATGCCGGCCGCCGCGCGTTCGAGAAAAACCGCGCCCGCCTGTTGCTGCGCCTTCGCGCGCTCGAGCCCGATCACGCCCGTGCCCGCGAGCACGCTCTTCAGGAAGCCGCGTCGTTGCATTGCGGTCTCTCGTTAGGATTCTGAGACAATTGATCTAGAAGGTGCCCGTGCGCAACTTTGTAGTAGAATAACGAAACGGCTTCGGCCCGCAACGAGGAACACCACGCCTCGATTGGTTCTGCATTTGTTGTCTGCGTGCTCAAGGCCGGTGCGAATCCCGGAAAATGAGTTTTTTTCGGGTATTGGCCAACTCCCGTTCGTTTCGCAGGATTGGCCGCCAGGCGACCGGAACGCGATGATCGGCGGCCGTGACGCAGACCGTGACGATGGCCACTCAAAAACTGCCGGCGTAAGTCATTGCCCAGTAAGGGCGTGACGCTGGTGACGCAGGTGACGATGAAAAACCCACTTTAGTAGGTCCGGCACCCGCCCCCTCGCCACGTGCGTTACCAAGACCGATCGTGCCACCTTTGACGGTTATTCGGGAGTGTGGCTGGTGTTCAACGAAGCCGAACCATTGTAGGCAATAGGCTGCTGGCAGTGGGCGGTTGATGGAGATATCGGCAAGGGAGGTCGTGGTGACGCGCGCGCCGGGCCCACGCAGCGTCAGACCTCCTTGATGCTCAACCCAGGTCAGGAGCACTGAGACTGCGAATTCACCCGCGGCCTATTTCTTCCCCGCGGCCTGCCCAGTAAGATCCAGGTTCGGCCCACGCCCCACGGCCAGTGTGCCGTGACGCGCCGGTTTGAACGACGATCCCAATCGTCGTGGTTCCTCTCCCAACGCGACCTCGGAGTTTTGCGACCATGCCATCTGACCCCGGAGGCGGATCGATCACGAGCGTCTTGAATGAGACACGAGTCTTCCCGCCCCCACGCCAGTTTGCCAGCAAGGCCCACATCGGCGGACTCGACCAGTACGAGGCGATGTGGAATCGCGCCCAGGACGATCCCGAGGGCTTCTGGGCCGAGCAAGCCCAGGCATTGGTCTGGGACAAGACCTGGGACAGGGTGCTCAAATGGGAGCCGCCGTTTGCCCAGTGGTTTGTCGGTGGGCGGCTGAACGCGTCCTACAACTGCGTCGACCGCCATTGCGCCGGCCCCAGCCGGAATAAGGCCGCGCTCGTCTGGGAGGGCGAGCCCGGCGATCGGCGGGTGCTGCGTTATCAGGACCTGTTGCGCGAGGTTTCCAAGTTCGCCAACGTGCTCAAGGGCCTGGGGGTTCGTAAGGGTGACGTCGTTGCGGTCTACATGCCGATGATTCCCGAAGCGGTCATCGCGCTTCTGGCGTGTGCCCGGATCGGGGCCCCCCACACGGTGATCTTCGGCGGCTTCAGCGCCGAAGCACTCTCGGGCGCATCAACGATTGCAAGGCCAAGGTGATCGTGACCGCCGACGGTGGTTTTCGTCGCGGCCGTCTGGTTCCGCTCAAGGAGAATGCCGATGCCGCGGCGGCGCTTTGTCCGACCGTCGAGAATCTCGTCGTGTTCCGCCGGGCTGGCAACGACGTGAGCTGGCATCCCGGCCGGGATCACTGGTGGCACGAGCTGGGCGCCAATGCGGCAGCGCACTGTCCGCCCGAGGCGGTTGACAGCGAGCATCCCCTCTACATCCTCTACACTTCGGGCTCGACCGGGAAGCCCAAAGGGATTCTGCACACGACCGGCGGCTACCTCCTGACGGCGACCGTCACGACCAGGTGGGTCTTCGACCTCAAGGACGACGACACCTTCTGGTGCACCGCCGACGTGGGCTGGGTCACCGGTCATACTTACCTCGTCTATGGACCGCTCTCGAGCGGCGCGACCTGCGTCATGTATGAGGGGGCGCCCAACTGGCCCGATGAGGGGCGATTCTGGAAGATCATCGAAGACTATCAAGTGAGCATCCTCTACACGGCCCCGACGGCCATCCGCGCCTTCATGAAGTGGGGCGAGCAGTTCCCGCGGCGGTATGACCTATCGAGCCTCCGCCTGCTGGGCACGGTCGGCGAGCCGATCAACCCCGAGGCCTGGATGTGGTATCACAAGGTCATCGGCGGGGGCCGCTGCCCGATCGTCGATACCTGGTGGCAGACGGAGACGGGCGGCATCATGATCTCGCCGCTGCCGGGCGCGACCCCGACCCTGCCTGGCTCGGCGACCCGGCCGCTGCCGGGAATCGTGCCGGACATCGTCACCCGCGATGGTCAGCCTTGTGCGACCAACCAGGGCGGGTTCCTGGTCATCAAGCAGCCCTGGCCGGGAATGCTCCGCACGCTCCACGGCGACGACGAGCGCTACAAGGCTCAATACTGGAGCGACATTCCCGGCTGCTACTTCACCGGCGACGGTGCCCGGCGCGACGAGAATGGCAACTACTGGATCATGGGGCGCGTCGATGACGTGCTCAACGTCGCCGGCCACCGCCTCTCTACCATGGAAATCGAAAGCGCCCTGGTGAGCCATCCGAGCGTTGCCGAGGCGGCCGTCGTGGGCCGGCCCGACGATCTGAAAGGTCAGGCAATCTCGGCGTTCGTCACGCTTGAATCCGGCCATGAGCCGAGTGAAGCCTTGCGGACCGAGCTTCGCGCGCACGTCGCCAAGGAGATCGGCGCTCTGGCCCGCCCCGACGACATCCGCTTCACGGAGGCTTTACCCAAGACGCGCAGCGGCAAAATCATGCGGCGGCTGCTTCGCGACATCGCGGCCGGAGTCGAAAGTACCGGCGACACCACGACGCTCGAGGACCTCGGGGTACTGGCGCGCCTGCGCCAGATGGACAAGCTGGACGATGAGTGACCAGGATCAAAGGAACTCAGGATCGGGACGAATGACTTCCCCGTAGAGTACTCTTGCGCGCCGCGAAAGAACGTCCTTTCGCGGAACGAAAGGCGACACTTCGTTTCGACTGGCGGCTTGGCAGGCGCGCTCAGATCGGATACAGGTTCTTCAGCTTCGCGCGAGCCTTGGCGCTGCCCTTGGCTGCCTTGATGAGCGGGAAAGTCTGGATCTTGCCGTCCACCTCGAGGGTGAGCTGGGCGTTGCGGATGACCGACGTCGCCACGCGAACATAGCGCGTTTTCCCGTTGGGCAGCCAGATGTGAATCCATTGAAGATTGGGCTTGAACGTCCGGCGGCTTACGCCGGTTGTCTTCTTGCCGACGCCGCCCAGGTACTTCGCCTTGCCACGTTCGGTCTTGTGGTTGCCGAACGAGGTCTTCTTGCCACTGACAGGACATTCACGGCCCATTCCACCCGCTCCTCACTCTGGATTCCCGATTCCCAATTCCGGCTTCCCGTTTTGGGATTTGTTATTTGGTATTTGGACCTTCCGACTATTTCTTGGCCTTTTCCTTTTCTTTCTTGGCCAGCGGATTGTGCGGTTTGCTGCGCTGAATGTTGCCGCACTCCTCGACCAAGTCGCACACTTTATGTGGCGGAACCGCGAGCTTGCACTGCGGGCAAATGTTCAACGCGGGAGCGACCAGGAAATCGTGGCTCCTACGCATCCCTTGTTTTGATGGTGATTTACGCCGTTTTGGTACAGCCACGAACTCACACTCCCAATTCCGTCCGGAGGCAACTTTCTCAAGGGAAAAGCTCAATTATCCGGATCGCCGCTGGCATTTCAAGAGCGCCTTGGGCCCCTGATGGCGCCTTCCTCTCCAGTGAGAGGTCAATCCATGCAGCCGAAGCGGGTACACATGATCGCCCCAGCGATCTGTCGCAGGACTTGCCGGCGACTGGCAATTGTCTTACGAAGGATGGGAAGGGAATATGCAGGAAGAAGCCGTTGTGGAGGCGAGCCGTCGTATACTTCCGCATCGCCGGGGGCAGAAGGTTTTCGTAGCGATGGCTTTACGCATCGAAGATTATGCGTTGATCGGCGACTGCCAGACCGCGGCGCTGGTTGGTCGCGACGGTTCGATCGACTGGCTGTGTTTGCCGCGTTTCGACTCCCCGGCCTGCTTTGCCGCCCTTCTGGGCACCCCGGCACACGGCCGCTGGGTGCTTTGCCCGGAGGGCGATATCCGCCGGACCCACCGCCGGTACCGGGAAGGAACCCTGGTGCTCGAAACCGAGTTCGAGACCGAGAGCGGGGCCGTCACCATTGTCGATTGTATGCCCGTGCGCTCCCACAGGCCGGACCTGGTCCGGCTCGTGATCGGGCGCCGCGGCCAGGTGCGGATGCGGACGGAAGTTGTCATCCGCTTCGATTACGGTTCGATCGTGCCGTGGGTGCGTCACGTGGACGGGTGCATCGAGGCGATCGCCGGGCCGGATTTCTTGCGCCTTCGCGGTGGAGTGGAGTTGCACGGAGAGCACTTCAAGAGCGGGGCCGAATTTACCGTATCCGAGGGAGAGCGTGTGCCGTTTCTGCTGACATGGCAAGCCTCATACCAACCCGCACCGGCGCCCATCGACGCCGAAGAGGCCGTCCAGGCCACCGAGCGCTGGTGGCAGAACTGGTCGAGCCGTTGCACGTACGAGGGCGAGTGGCGTGAGGCGGTGCTGCGGTCATTGATCACGCTCAAGGCATTGACATACGCCCCGACTGGAGGCATCGTCGCGGCCGCAACCACATCGCTGCCCGAGCAACTGGGCGGAGTGCGGAACTGGGACTACCGCTTCTGCTGGGTGCGCGACGCCACTTTCACTCTCTACGCGCTTTTGATGTCGGGCTACCATGAAGAAGCGCGCGCGTGGCGTCAATGGTTGCTCCGCGCGGTGGCCGGCATGGCGTCCCAGCTCAACACGGTGTACGGAGCTGCCGGGGAACGGCGGCTCACGGAGCTGGAGCTGGACTGGCTGCCGGGCTACGAGGGCTCGGCGCCGGTGCGCATTGGCAACGCCGCATACTCGCAATTTCAGATGGACGTCTTCGGCGAAATCGCCGATGCGCTCCACCTGGCTCGTTGCGTGGGCCTGCAGCCGACCGAGGACGGCTGGCGGGTCGAATGTGAGCTGCTGGATTTCCTGGAGTCCCACTGGGACCGCCCGGACGAGGGGATCTGGGAAGTGCGCGGCCCGCGCCGGCACTTCACACATTCCAAGGTGATGGCCTGGGTGGCGTTCGACCGTGCAGTCAAGGACGCCGAACAGTTTGGGTTGGCGGGGCCGGTCGAACGCTGGCGCGGACTACGGCAGACGATCCATGGCGAAATCTGCCGCAACGCCTTTGATCCCAGGATTGGGGCTTTCGTGCAGCATTACGGCTCGAACCAACTGGATGCCAGTCTGCTGATGATGGCCGAAGTCGGGTTCCTGCCCCCGACTGATGCGCGGATCCGCGGCACGGTAGAAGCGATCGAGCGACATCTGATGACTGATGGATTCGTCGCCCGCTACTCGTCGGCAACCGGGGTCGATGGCCTGCCGGCCGGCGAGGGGGCGTTCTTGCCCTGCACCTTCTGGCTGGCCGACAACCTGGCGCTCTTGGGGCGTTTGCCAGACGCCCGCAGGGTGTTCGGTCAGCTTCTTTCGATCCGCAACGACGTCGGCTTGCTGTCAGAGGAGTATGACCCGGCGGCGCGCCGCCTGCTCGGCAATTTCCCCCAGGCCTTCTCGCACGTCGGCCTGGTCAACACGGCTCGCAACTTGTCGCAGTCCGGCGGCCCCGCGGAGCATCGTCAAGGCAGATAATCAGGAATGCGTTTTCAGTATCACGCCCGGGGCGTGTCATGGGCCAGTGACGCGCAGAAGACGGCCTCGCCCCATCGGTTATTACGGACTCCTTGCGGTTTCCGCCGCGCGCAGCATAGGATGAAGTGAAGCGAGGGCCTCACAGGAACTCGCCCTCTGCTCCGGACACAATCTGAGTAGGCTTTGTTGGACGACTTGATGAAGTGGTATGAGATCGCCAGCGATTGGAAGCGCTTCACTGGCTTGGTGAAGGAAAAGTGGAGCAAGCTGACCGACGCCGACCTGACAACCTTCGGCGGAAAAAGTGACCAGCTCGCCGTTCTCCTCCAGCAAAAGTACGGCTACCCTCGCGAGCAGGCGGACAAAGAAATCGAGGAGTTCGCGCTCTGGCGCGGGCGAAAGCCGTGACCTCGGCGATTCACGCGATCGTGGGTTGCTGCCGCAAATCAGCCCTTTACCGCCGCCACCACTCGTCGTCGTGGTAAAGACCCATCGCCTGGGCTTGATGGAGCGTCTGAAGGACCTGGAAGTTGATCATGGCGAAATAACCAAAAAAGATCATGAGCGGCCACTCGTCCGTGAGCGTGATCGCCACCACCACCGCGAGAATGCCCGCGACGAGCAAAGACAACACGTGGCACCAGCGCACGCCTCGAGAGCGATCGTACCAGGAGAGCAGGATCTCGCTGACGCGCCCACCGTCGAGCGGCCAGATCGGCAGCAAGTTGACCAGCCCCCACATCAGGTTGATTCGCACGAGGTTCCAGTAAATGTTGATGCCGGTATCGGTACGGAATTTCTCCCCGATGGTGAGTGATCCCCGCCCGATCCCGACCGTGCGTAGGGCCATCTCCAGGTGCTCGATGGGCGTGACCCCAACCAGGAGCGTCGTGACTGCCATCACGACCGCGCAGAGCAGAAACCCGGCCCCCGGCCCCATCAGTACCACCGCCAGCCGCTGAGCGGGTGTCTGGCGTTCAGATTGGCTGTAACACAGTCCGCCCAGGCCCCAGAGCACGATTGACGGCGAGCTGCCGAATGCCTTGGCCGTCAGTCCGTGGCCAAACTCATGCACCAGGATCGACACAAAAACACAGCCCACCCACGCCACAACCATCGGCAGGTTGTTGTTCTGCCAGCCGAGCGCAGCCGCGATCAGCCAGAAGATGGGATGAACCCGTACCGGTATACTGAGCAAACGGAACCGCAAGTCGTAGGGAGTCTCGGACGCACCTAGCATCGGGTAACCTCGGTGGGCGTGATAGACAAACGCAGATCGGCCAGCGGCTTCTATTTTATGGCGATCGCCGCCCGATCGCAAACACGCCCCGCCCGATCCGGCGTCGTTACGTCCTTCCTTGCCGCCGGCAAGTGGCTCGTGGTACGTTGTTTCGGGCTGGCGACCGACGACTGCGATTCCGGAGAGTTCTGGTTCTCTGGTCGGATTTCCCACCCACGAGCGGGATGATCCTGTCATGCGATTCACCAAGATGCATGGGATCGGCAACGACTACGTTTATGTAAACACCTTCGATCAGAAGGTCCCCGCCGATCCAGCCAGGCTGGCAGTCGCCGTGAGCGACCGGCATTTTGGGATCGGGGGCGACGGCCTGATCCTGATCATGCCCTCAGAGCGTGCCGACGCGCGGATGCGCATGTTCAACTCCGATGGATCGGAAGGCGAGATGTGCGGCAATGGAGTGCGCTGCATGGCCAAGTATCTCTACGATCACGGACTGGCCCGCCGTGAAAGCGTCACCATCGAAACTGGCCGGGGCGTGCTGGCGCTGGCCCTGGAAGTTGAGGGTGGCAAGGTGCGGCGTGTCCGCGTCGACATGGGAGCTCCGATTCTCGCAGCGGATCGAATTCCCGCCCGCTTGCCGGGCGATCCCCCGATCGACGTGCCGATCGAGGTCAACGGCCTGGAGTTGACGCTCACCGCGGTCTCGATGGGAAACCCCCATGCCGTGATTTATGTCCCGGATATCGCCGCGTTCGCGCTCGAATCTCGTGGCCCTCGAATCGAGCATCATCCCGCGTTCCCGCGGCGGGTGAATGTGCACATCGTCGAAGTCGTCGGTCCCAGCGAGGTTCGCATGCGGACCTGGGAGCGCGGCTCGGGGATCACCCTCGCCTGCGGCACCGGGGCGTGTGCCGTGTGCGTCGCGGGCGTGCTGACCGGGCGGACCGGACGCAATCTCCTGGCTCATCTTCCGGGTGGCGATCTCGAGTTGAGCTGGCCGGATGACCGTTCGCCGGTCTTCATGACCGGCCCGGCCGCCGAGGTCTTTTCGGGTGAATGGCCAGAATAATCGTGATCTCACGCCAGGATCTCCCTGACCACAGTGCCATGCACGTCGGTCAGCCGGTGGTGCCGTCCCTGGTATTTGAAGGTCAGCCTGGTGTGGTCGATGCCCAGGCAGTGCAGGATCGTGGCGTGCAGGTCATGCACGTGGACCGGATGCTCGAGAATGTTGTAGCTATAATCATCGGTGACGCCATAGCTGATCCCCGGTTTGATGCCGCCGCCGGCCATCCAGATGGTGAAGCAGCGCGGGTGGTGGTCGCGTCCGTAATCGGTGGTGGAGAGCGGCCCCTGGCAGTAGACGGTCCGCCCGAACTCGCCCCCCCAGACCAGGAGCGTGTCGTCCAGCAGCCCGCGCTGCTTGAGGTCGCGCACCAGGGCCGCGGAAGGCTGGTCGGTGTCGCGGCACTGGCCGGCGATCTGGCTGGGCAGGTGGTTGTGCTGGTCCCAGCCTCGATGGAAAAGCTGGATGAACCGGACGCCGCGCTCCGCGAGCCGGCGTGCCAGCAAGCAGTTGGCGGCGAAGGTGCCGGGCCGGCGCGATTCGGGACCGTACAAGTCGAAGACCCATTCGGGCTCGCCCGAGAGGTCGATCAGCTCGGGGACCGAGCGTTTGCATGCGGTAGGCCATCTCGTACTGGGCAATGCGAGTGAGGATCTCGGGATCGCCGAACTCGCGATGATTGAGCTCGTCGAGCCTGGCGAGGTCGTCGAGCATCCGGCGCCGGCCTGCGGCGGAAAGCCCACGCGGGTTCGAGAGGAAGAGCACAGGATCGCCGACGGAGCGGAACTTGACCCCCTGGTAGGAGGTCGGCAGGAACCCGCTGCCCCACAGCCTGTCGTAAAGGGGCTGATCGCTGCGATTGCCGGATCCCTGCGAGATCATCACCACGAACGCCGGCAAGTCTTGATTGTCGCTGCCCAGGCCATAAGTAACCCAGGCACCCATGCTGGGACGTCCGGCGAGCTGGGCGCCGGTCTGGAAGAACGTGACCGCCGGGTCATGGTTAATCGCATCGGTATGCATCGATTTGATGAAGCAAAGGTCGTCCGCGACCCGCGCGGTGTGGGGCAACAGCTCGCTGACCGTCGCGCCGCTCTGGCCGTGCTGGGCAAACCGAAACGTGCTCGCCGCGACCGGGAACCGGTCTTGCCGGGAAGTCATGCCAGTCAGCCGCTGACCCATCCGCACCGAATCGGGCAGATCGGTTCCCTGTCGTCGCGCGAGCTGGGGCTTGGCATCAAACAGGTCTATCTGGGAAGGCGCGCCCGACTGGAAGAGATAAATCACGCGCCTGGCGCTGGGGGCGAAATTGGGGAACCCGATGACTCCGGCTAAGGACTGGCGGTGGTCGCGATCCGCAGCCAGCAGCTCGCGATCGAGCAGCCACGCCAGCGCGACCGCGCCCAACCCGGTGCTCGTCTTGCCCAGGAGCTGCCGGCGCGTGACGGTCTCTGAAATCTGCGTCAACGGGCTCATCCCCATCACTCCTTGGTGATCGTCTCGTCGAGGTTGAGGATCAGTTGCGTCACCGCGGTGTAAGCGGCCAGTTCGACCGGATCGAGCTTGGGATCGGCACGCGACTCGCCGCTTTCCAGAAGGGCGCCGGCTGACGCCGGGTCGCCGCGGAAGCGACTCCTCTGATCGTCGAGGCTCTGCCGCAGAATAGCCAGCTCCGCCGGTTTGGGCAGGCGCCCCGTGGCGGCCTCGAATGCCACGCTCAACCGCATTTCGGGCGACGCAGCGGGCGCCTTCGAGGATCCTCTCGGCGAAAGCCCGGGCAGCCTCGATGAAAGTGACGTCGTTGAGCACGCTTAAGGCCTGAAGCGGCGTGTTGGTCCGGGTCTCGCGCACGATGCAGGTCTCTCTTGCGGGCGCGTCGAAGGCGGACATCATGGGCGGCGGTATCGTCCGCTTCCAGAACGTGTAAAGCCCGCGCCGATAAAGGTCCGGGCCGTGATCTTGCACGTATTTGTCGTCGGTGAGCTCGCTCCAGAGGCCTGGCGGCTGATACGGCTTGACCGAAGGCCCGCCGATCCGGTCGACCAGGAGCCCGCCCAGGAAGAGGGCCTGATCGCGGATCATTTCGGCTGTCAGCCGCAGCCGGGGACCGCGTGCCAGGAGGCGGTTTTCCGGGTCGCGCGCGAGAATCTGAGGCGCGAGCCGCGACGACTGCCGATAGGTCGCGCTCGTGACCATCAGCCGGAGCATGGCCTTCGAGTCCCAACCGGACCGGGCAAACTCCGTCGCCAGCCAGTCGAGGAGCTCGGGGTGGCTCGGCGGCTCACCCTGCGAGCCGAAGTCGTCGACGGTCTTGACCAGTCCCGTGCCGAAGAGCATCTGCCAGTCGCGGTTGACCGCCACCCGGGCCGTCAGCGGATTGCGGCCGTCGACCAGCCACCGGGCCAGGCCAAGGCGGTCGGCATTCGTTCCGTCCGTCCAAGGCGAAAGCCAAGCGATCGCGCCTGGCCGCACCTTCTTTCCCGGTTTATCGTACTGTCCCCGAATGAGCAGGTGCGTCGCGCGCGGTCCCGGCAATTCCTCCATCACCATGGTTGTGGGAATCTGATCGAGGAGCGCCTCGATATCAGCGCAGCTTGCGGATTTGCTCCTCGAGCGCTCGCACCGGCCCTGGCGCCGCGGCCGCCAGAAAGCACTGGCGGACTTTTCGCGCCTGGCCGGGAGTGCGCGAGGACGGAGGGGTCCCGATGATTTCGCCGATCGACTCGCGCGTCGCCAGCACCAGGACATCCTCGGGATCAACCACCTTGTGATAAATGGCTGGCTCGTCGATGAGCCCGACGAACCGGCCTTCTGCGCCGCCCCCGCCCCCAATCCGCAGCGGCTCCCTGGTCAGGAACGATTGATTCAGCTCGTCGAGCAGAACCACCGATCGAGCCGGCTTTCCATCAACATACAGCCTGATCCCGCTCGCCAGCCGCGAGCCGTCATAGGTGACGGCAAGGTGGGACCAGCGATCGAGCGGGATGGTAGCCTCGGACTGAGCGCGAATGGCATCGTCGAGCCAGCGCTTGACGAGGTTGACCTGAACCTTGCCGCGCTCGAGGCCGACGCCGTACCCTTCTCCCTGAGGCTGGTCGGCCATGCGCGAAATGATGGTCCCTCCGCGGCTGCCGGTTGGCTTGATCCAGATGCTGAGCGTAAATCGGTCGTAGAACCCGAAGGACGCGAGGTCGCCGGCATCGAGGTAACCTCGGCCGTCGAGCACGAGAGCCGAGCCGACCGGCCCCGCCGCAAACCGCGGCTCGCCGTCGCGGAAACGGGCCGTCGCTGCTTTCTTTGATGCCGGCATCCTGGCCGCGGCGGTTGCGGGCTCGAAACACGCACCGCCATCCATCGAGAAATGCGCGATCAGTTGATCGGTGCTCAGCCAGTCGGAATTCGCGTCGGACGAAAGCGGCCACTCCCAGGCTGCCTGGGCCGACGCGACCTGGGGCTCCTGCTTCCAACGCCGTCGCTTTAGTACCAACAGGCGATCCTGGAGCGCCGCGAATTCGTGCGCTGAGCCCGGGTCGGGGACTTGATCAAGGGCGGCGAATTGCCGTACTTGACCGCGCGGCCGTTTTCGGGAACATTGTTGAAGAACGCGAAAAAGCGATAGAAATCTTCTTGTGAGAATGGGTCGAACTTGTGGTCGTGGCACCGGCAGCAGGCGAGCGTCAGACCCATCCAGACCGTCGCGGTCGTATCCACGCGGTCGACGACGTACTCGGCCGCGTATTCCTCCGGAATGATGCCCCCCTCGGCGTTGCCGCGATGGTTGCGGTTGAAGCCGGTCGCAATCTTCTGATCGAGCGTGGCATCCGGGAGCACGTCGCCGGCGATCTGCTCGATGGTGAATTGGTCGAACGGCATGTTGCGGTTACAGGCGTCGATGACCCAGTCGCGCCACCGCCACATAATGCGCGGCGCGTCGGTCTGGTAGCCGTTGGTGTCGGCGTAACGGGCGACGTTCAGCCAGCGGTAGGCCATCCGCTCGCCAAATCGCGGCGACGCCAGCAGCCGGTCGACGGCTTTCTCGTAGGCATTCGGACTGTGGTCGTTTTCGAATGCAAGAATCTCATCGCGATCGGGCGGCAGCCCGGTCAGGTCGAGACTTACTCGCCGTAGCAAGATTCCACGCATTGCCTCGGAGCTCGGCTCCAGGCCCTCGCGCTCGAGCCTCGCCAGGATGAAGGTATCGATCGGGTTCCTGGCCCAGTGCGGTCGCTTGACGGAGGGGACCGCCGGGCGGGCGGGCGGGATGAACGCCCAGTGCGTTTGCCATTTCGCCCCTGCGGCGATCCAGCGGCCGATCAGCTCGAGCTGGGGCTTCGTGAGTATCTTGCCTGATTTGACCGGCGGCATGCGTTCGTCGTCGTCGCTGCTGGTGATGCGTCGATAGAGCTCGCTGGCGGCAAGATCGCCCGCAACGATCGCGTGGCGGCCGTCCCGGGCGGCCTTGGCCGATGCTTCCTGATCGAGCCTCAGGCCGGCCTTGCGTCTGGCGCTATCGGGCCCATGGCACTGATAGCAATGATCGGACAGGATCGGTCGGATGTCGCGGTTGAACTCGACGGAGATTCCCGGCGCAGCGCGCGGACCTTCCGTGGCTGGCGATGGCGGGCCAGCCCATAGCAAGGCCGATCCGAGTGCGATTGAACAAAGACAAAGGGTCATCGGCAATCTCAAGCTCCGTTGTAGCCCGACTTTTGAGCAGCCCACGTCCCGGCTCCCCGGGACGGTTCATGCCAGTACGATGGGTGCAACCCACCAGCCGCGATTACGGAGCGGAAGCACCGCTGAGTGTAGCATAAGACCAATTCGATCGGGGAGCCACGGCGGGGATTCTGTCTGAATCCTTCGTGCTTTCGTGATAGCGTGTGTCGGTGATCAAGAACCACATGCCAGGTGGCGCTCCCGGCGCTGGCACTGAAAGCGCGTGCTTTCGCGGTGCGAAAGCCGGCACAGAGGCCCGGGCGGACGTCGAATTCGGCCACATCGAAATGCAAGTTGCTCATGAACGATCCGCATTACCACGGCCGCGCCTGACGCCATGTACAAGGAGCGACTCGGTTTGCGTCCCCCGGCGACGTCGTTCCCGCTGTGGTAGCAAATGAGAGCCAGTGAGAGGATTCCGGCCGTTTTTCGCCTTCGTTGCCCTTGTTTTTAAGCCCCGGGCAGCGACGGGAAGACGCGCGGGTGCTAAGGCAACGAAATGCCGCGGAAGCGGATGGGATGATCGTGACGATTTTGGCGACAGAAGAGCACCAACCGTGATAACGACTACCCGGCCTCAAATCGCGGATGCCGGAGTACGGACCACGGACACCTTGCCGGTGAAAACCGACAACTGGCAACATGCCGGCAACTGACGAGTCGAGCCCCAACCGGGGTGCGCCGTCTATCTGGGCGACCTGGAATCGGCTCGGCGCACACTCGACCCATTATACCTATTATACTCACATTATCTAAGCTGTCAAATCGTGCAGCCCGCGAACTTGACGTAAGTCGTTGGTTTGATGGCAGAAGAAAAATCTTCCCCAAGATTCGTCTGTGCCACTATACAGCGCTCATACGCCCAAGCCGCCTCGAGGTCGGTCATATTCAGATCGGGGTGGTGTTCGAAGATGCCGGTATCTCTGATAAGGGGTGCCAGTCCCATCCGTGCAGAAAGCTACGGCGAGCAGTGAGGGTCACCCCTCTCCACGCAAGACTCGCTTGATGTGCTCGTCGCAGAGGTGCACGAGGTAATCCACGTCTTGGATAACCTTCAGCACCGTGCCGCCCTTGTCCAGTGCCTGTGGTGACATCCGGGGACGGTCGCAGTTGTGGATGCAGTCCGGTCGTCTCTGGAAGATCGCCTTGAACCTGGCCTCGAATTGCTCTATATGCGGGCCGCCATCCTCCACCGCCAATTCGCGCTGTCTTACTCCTCCAGGACCGCATTTATCGGGATCTTGATGTCATAGGCCCACTCGGGCAGGGTGATTCCGGGCTGCCGGCTTTTTGAGCTCGCGGTCGCAGCGACGATGTCCGTGTAGGCATCGCAGAAGTGGGCGTCCATGGCGCCTACGGCGAACGTCCATGCGCTGCGCAGCAGGTCGGAGCGGAGCAACTGCTCGGCCGCGTTCGTGCGCGGCAGCGGGTCAGCGTGCACAAGGATCGCAGGGGCACGGGCGACGTCTTCGTCGAATTGCTGGAGGGCAGTGGCGGGCACGGTGGACTCCTGTAGGCCGATTGAGCAAGGCGCTCCATCAGTCCGCGTAGCCGGCCATCTCCTCATTGAAATGGATGGCCCTTGGGCGCGTCCGTCCGACACACTCGCCACACCGACGCGAAGGGTGCTGATCATCGGTTATGCCAGAGTTTCGACAACGGAGCAGAATCTTGCCTTGAAGCGTGACGCCCTGAAGCAGGCCGCGTGGGAGAAGGCCATCGAGGACACGGTCAGTGGGGGCAAGGCGCAACGCCCCGGCCTCGAGCGTGTGCTCGATGCGCTGCGATCTGGCGACGTGCTGGCGGTGTGGCGGCTCGACCGGCTCAGGCGTCGCTACACAGATGAACGAGCTGATGGCCGAGCGGGAGGCCGAGCGGATCGGATTCCAGAGCGTCACCGGATCCGTCGATACGACCACGCCGGGCGGCAAGCTGGTGTTTCACATCTTTAGGGCGCTCGCGGAGTTTGAGCGCGCGAGAATCCCCCGATTTCCTCGTCCGATCCCGACGGTGCGCGCCGCAAGCCTGGGCTGACGCTCGCTTCGGCTGTGGCGGCCATCGGCGCGGTCCTCTTGGGCGGTCGGTGGTCCGGGAAGAGGCCGCAACAGCAGCCTGCCGACGCCGACGATCACTTTCCGATCCGATCGAGCAGATCAACTCGAGTCCATTTGCTCGAGCCGGTGCCTGGGACCGGCCGGCCGGCGTTACCAGCGTCGCAGTGGGTCGCGTTGCGATCGCGACGGATCCGGAAAGCCCGGTGGAAGTCTGCGGCTGACTCCTCCAAAATTGCGTGTGCGTGTTCCCCCGGGGGGTTGCGGCGATAGCGGGCGCTGCAGTTGATCAACTGCCGGGTGAATCGACTGAACGATTCCGGTTTGGGGTTGCTCGGGTCGCTGTGGCCGCGGCGATTGAACACGGTAGCTTGTCCCTTGCGCTCTCAGGGCATTGCCGGAGTTGTCCTGAGCCGCGCCTTCGGCTTTTGGCTCGGGCCGGCGCGAATTCCAGAACTTGATGGCCAGTAGGAGCGGCAGCACGAGCCCAACCCACAAGACGGTAAGCCACGCGCGGCGTGTGGGTTCTGGTGGCGCCGGTCTGGTCGCCAACGTCTCGAATTCGTTGCGTTCGCCCACCGACCGATGATCGAGCGGGTGAAGGGCCGCGTGCTCATCGGCCGTGATCGGACCATCGCACAGTCCACGCCACGCATCGGCTCCGCTCGAGATGGCGGGCGACGCGACTGGTGCACCCTCTGGACGGTCGGTTCCAGTGTGCGGGGCGTCGTTCATGATAACCTTCAACAGTAAGCCCTTCGGACCGTCAACTTCGGCCAGAAGCGGGCGCCAGCGCTCGATCTCCGCCCGGCGCACCAGGTAAGTCAGCTCCCACCAGTCGCTCGTCCTGCTGCGCACAAGATAGTGGATTTCCATGCGATCATCGCCGTCTGCCATGCGGTCGACAACGACCATGGCGCACCGGGCCGTGGTGAGTGCGCAGAAGCCGAGCATCGCCGCTTTCGAACGCGCCCTGATGCCTTGCTCCGTGAGCCTCTCGAGCACGGTGTCAACGAACCAGTGGAGAGTGGCCGGGGTGAGCTCACGTGGCACTTTCGCTCTGGGTCGCGTCAACATCATCGCTTCGCATCGGTCGCTGGACACGCCTGCGCCCTCCCTGGCCAACAGCTCCCCCGTGGCCAAGATCCGATGAAAAGACTCATCGGGGTTCAGCGTCGGGAGGACCTCATCGTTGCCATCGCAGTCGACGAGCGCCCAACTGAGCGGGAAGACGATCGGGTACAATCCGCCGGCATCCAATTGTTCTTCGATTGAGATGTCCATCGGCTGACACTCCCTCTGAAGAGGAAAAACCTGCCGAGCTGTGAAGAGTAAGCGAGGTGCGAAACGATGGCAGGGTCACGTGCACCCGCGCCTCGCATCACGATATTGAGAGTCATTCCCCGATACAATCGGCGACCGGCGCCAAGCCCGCAACCGCGTCCGGTGGCGAGCCCCGTGGCGACTGACGGCAGGACGGTCCTCACCACGGCGAGTCAGCCCATGGCGCAGCGACGCGTGCATGATCCTGTCCCCGTGTCGTCGCCAGGCCGCTGCCCCAGCCTAGCGAGTGCAATCTCGGGTGCGACGGCCTGCTGCGTCCTCCGCTCCAATTCAATGACCCGCCACCCGCGCTGTGCCGTCAGAAGAAACATACAATTGACGAAATCGGCAAGGCGGTCGCCATCTCGAAGCCGACGCTTGCAGCCCTGGGCGTGGGCGCGTTCTGGCTGTTTCTCAACGCGGGCTGCTGCGAGCGGGTCGAGCTTCGCACCGCCGACACGCATGAGCTACCCTTCGACGACGGCTCGTTCGACGTGGTAGTCAGCCCACTGGCGATTCATAACGTCGCAGGCGCGGGCGAGCGCGTACGGGCGCTGAGCGAAGCGGTCCGCGTGCATTAGAAAAAAAGACATGCATTGCAGAGTTGATGCGCACCCCTGGAGGGTCGAAGCTTGGGCGAATCCCGCGAACTGCCAACGTGAGGAGGTCCCAGCGATGGCCAGAGCGCGCGCCGATCTCGTGAACCCATCCGTCACCCGTTGGTACCACTGCATCACCGGCTGCGTGCAGAGCGCGTTTCATCTGGGCGTAGGTCCCGGCGACCGTAAGATCTCGAACAACAAGCCGTCCGCAACCGCCATCGAAAACTCGATTGAAGGGGCTCAATATGACGGTGGTGTCCTGAAACCGATCCCGGTTCCCATCAGCTATCAACTCGTTCCGCCCTCAACGCCAGTTTGCGATGGTCGAATATGAGTGACCGGAGCCACAGGCCGGCAAGCAGGCACGGGCCGGGGCGTTGCCAAGTGGCTCATCGAGCGCGGCTATCTGGTCCGAACGCTCGTCCGCAAAAGGGACGAAAGGGCTTAGTACTTCGGGCGTCTTGGCGCCGAAGTCGCTGTCGGCGACTATGCAGACTGTCCAAGCTTGTTGGTTGCGCGTGAGGACGTGGAATCTGCCTGCTCTTGCTATCCAGTTGCTGTGGGGATCGCCGAGGCCGTCTGACTGTTCGCCGCCGCGGGGCGGGAACAAGGGCTAATTCGAGTGGTCGACATCTCTCATTTTATCGAAACCCATCGCGCGCAGCGAACGCCGGTGATCTAAACTCACGGCAGGTCCACGCTGAGTGCAACGTCCTGAAGGATTTGCATCCATGTCGAGCGAGGCACCGATTCTCGTTGCGGGCGCCGCGGGGCGCACCGGTGGAGTAGGAGGGGAGATCGTCGATATCCTCCTGAGCCGCGGCCTATCCGTCCGGGCACTCGTGCGGACCGACGACGACCGAGCCGAGGCACTTCGCGCGACCGGGGCTGAGGTCGTCGTCGGCGACCTCACCCGGGTCGAGGACGTCGCGCGTGCCCTGGAAGGCTGCCGCCGCATGTACTTCGGCATGAGCGTGGCCGCCTCCTACCTGGAGGCGACAGCCACCGTCTCCGCCGTCGCACGCGGACTTGGCGATCTGGAGGTGCTCGTCAATATCTCGCAACTCACCGTGTCGCAGATGAGCCTGACCGCGATGACCGACTCCCCCCAGCAGCGCCAGCACTGGCTCGGGGAGCAGGTGCTGAACTGGTCTGGATTGCCCGTGGTGCACGTCCGGGCCACAGTATTCCTCCAGCACCCGTTTTTCTCGGCCTGGGCCGCCGAGTCGATCGCCAGGGACGGCACGATCCGCCTGCCGTTCGGCAGCGGCAGGACATCGCCAGTCGACACGCGTGATGTGGCGGAAGTCATCGCGACCATCCTGGAAAGCCCAGCCGCCCATGTCGGCAAGGTCTACGAGCTGACCGGGCCGCGCTCTGAGGACATGAGGGCCGTTGCCGCGGAGTTCTCCGAGGCCCTCGGGCGGTCGATCACGTATGTCGACGAGCCGTTCGATCGGTGGCAGCGAGAGCTCATCGGCCGGAGTCTGCCGGAGCACCTCCGCGGTCATCTGCTGACCATGGCCAAACTGCACGCCGACAACCGCTATGATCGGCTCACTCGCGACGTCGAAGTGGTTACCGGAAGGCCCGCGACGAGCGTCCGCGATTACGTCGCGAACCATCCCGAGCTCTTCAGTTCGAGCAAGACCGCTTCTGCCACCGGGTCACCGTAAGTTTGGCCATACGAGGGGGTCGGACGATGCAGGCCATCGCGGGCTGTCTGGCCGCGGCGTGGATCAGAGTAAGAAGGCGAGACCGACACGGGAGGAGCTCTAAGTCCAGCACCCAGCGGGGATTCTTCGCGCCCATGGCGGGACCAGCAGCCCGAAATTGCAGGCGTAACCGCCAGAATAGCACCCCAAGATTAAGCTTTGACAAGGCACTGGTCGCAGATCACGGCGACGCGATCGGCGACGCGATGTAGACAATATTCCCGCCCGCGTCGGCCAGGAGCGTCAGAATCCGGCCGCCGCTTGGGCCCGCGGGCGATCCGGGGCTTGACAGCAAGGCGAACAGATCTGGCCCGTCCGGCAGCTTGGTATCCAGGGGTAGCGCGAGCTCGAGGGTCTGGTTCTTTCCTGTCAGCTTCGTTCCGCCGATGACGGTGTCGTGTTGACGATCATAGAACACCGCCGCGCGCAGCTCGCGGTCGTCGGTCGCCTTGATCGAGATCATGAGTTTGGGCGGGCGTCCCTTTGCTAAACGGAATAAAAGCTTTGCGCTCGGAGGCGTGTTATCGGTCCGGTCGGTCTCTGGCACGAGATAGCGCGAGACACCCAGCAGCCGAGCATTTTCCTTCGAGAACCTCAGACGCCGTTTTTTCGCGGAGGCGGGAAGATAATTGACCTGCAAATGGCGGAACCCCTGAAACATGATGTCGTCGCGGTCGCGGACGTCGTGCGGCAGCCCCATCGCATGGCCCAGCTCGTGCGCCGTGGCGCCGAAGCCATCCTCGATGAAATCAAAGCGAGGCGCATCCACCTTGCCGGTTTCAAACGCGGTGCGCCCCATGATCGGTGTGGCGTCCATGATGAGTTTTTTCTGCTCGGCGTACGTCGTCGCGCAGAATTCGTCCCGGAGAATCCACGCCGACATGATCGCGAGGCCGCCATCCGCGGAAATGTGGACGCCCCGGCCGATCGACGGCTGCCACTCCACCGGGGCGGGCCCCGGCTCGTACGTTTCCGGAAAAAGCACGATCATGTGGCGCAATGGAGAAGCGACGTCGCCGGGGATGGCACGGGCGATCTGCTCGAAGTGCCTGCCTTCGTCGCGGGCCGGGGCCCCGCTGTAATACTGCGCCGGCCGCTCCGAACGGACCAGGTGCACGATGGGCTGGCCCTGGGCATTGGTCTCTAACGTGAGCCGGGCGGATGGATAGCCCTGGGCCTTCAAGTCCGAGTAAAGCTCGGCCACCACCTGCATGACCACGCGAATCTTTTCTTCATAATGGGCAATCGGCTCACGATCCCTGGGGACGAAATACACCAGGCGGATCTTCTGATCGCTCGGAACGAACCGTATGGACCTGGGCAGCTCGCTGATCATGATCCACTTCCCCTGCTCCCACGGCTGCCAGGCCGTGGAATTCGGCAAGCGGAGCTCACCGCGATCGGCGTGCACTTTCAACCCGACGTCGCGGGGACGATCGATCAACTCGATCGTGTCGTTCGAACGACCGATTTCCTCGAAGAGGTACCGTTCCTCGGTACCGACGACTTCGACCCAACGGCTCGCGTAGTCGTGGATCAAAGCCCCGCCCCTGGCCTCGTCGCCATACCGAAACACCTTCCGTGCGCCCGCCGGCGCCTGCGCCCGTCGCAGGCAGGAGGCGCGATCAGTCCGGATAACATCAAGAAAGTGGTTAGACGCATCACGAGCCGCCTCCCGCTGTCGTCATTCCGGTAAACACTGCGTCGCTTTCCGCAGAACCGCGTGGATCATGGCCTCCGACCGCTGGATCATCGCCGCGCGTCCTCAGCCTAGCGGCGCACGGTCATTGTACTTTCAAGCCACGTGCCCAGAAAGCTAGACCGATCGAGAACGCCCTGTGAGCGACTCGACGATATGGATGGGGAACTACCTCAAATCTCAACTGCCGGCGGGACACCGTGGAAACAAGAGCGAACCCGAGCAGCCTGGGAGGATTTACGCGGAATTGCCTTCCGATAAGGCTCGCGAGTGGAATCATCGACGGGTATGCCACCCTGCCGATTGGCGTGAAGGCGGAGCAGGGCCAGAGCAGCATCGGAGAGCGTTATAGTCGGCATGGGCTCCTCCCAGGGCATCGTACCGGAGCGCCGAATTGTGGGGAAGGCCGATTCGACTGGAAAGGACACGCACTGCCACCGCGACCGTTTCCCTGAGACCGAATCCGCCACAGATCGCTAACCCGTTTGTGCCGAACGGCTGCTGATTCGAGAGCAATGTCTGGCTCGGCAGATGCTCCCACCAATCGCCAGACAAGATCTTCGAGCTTGGCTCCTAAAGCGCGTCGGGACTTCCATGCGGTTCCAGCACCTCTCGCTAATTCAAGATTCCAGCACCAAGCGGGGATTCTTCGCGCCCTTGGCGGGACCAGCAGCCCGAAATTGCAGGCGAAACTGCGAGAATTCGCGAAATCGTCCCACCACCAGCACGCTGGGACGCCTGGGCCGAGCCCTATGGCGTTGAAAGCCGACTCAATGGGCAGCGGAAGCCCCTGGTGAAGTGCCGGCCGTTCACAATGCCGGGTTCACAATGCCTGTCTTCTCTTGTCCGGGGCCCTGCGGCGGCGATCCGGCGAGGGTTATCGGCCAGAGAGGGTCAACCAGATTCGCGCCGGACTGTACGCTCGGCCCGTCGCCGCATGAAGGATCCAGCGCCCCTCCACACGGGCCCGGGTCAGCGCGGGGGGGCCACGTTCGCCTATCGCTCTTCCAGAATCATGGCAGCCGGGGTGAAACCTTTCGGCGTCTGCGGACTATTGTCTTTAGGGGGGGCGATGCTCGTCGATTTCCACAGCCTGTTTGAGCGCCACTCGCAGGATGTCTACCGCTTCGCGGTATACTTGTCGGGCGACCCCTCGCTGGCCGAGGAGATCACCCAGGAGACGTTCGTGCGGGCGTGGGTCATGCCGGGTGAGGTCTGCGGGGGGACGGCGAAGACCTATCTCCTTACGATCGCCCGCAACCTATACCGTGCGGAACGGAAGCGGGCGGCGCGGCAGGTTGCGCTCGAGGGGACCCTGCCCGACCCGAAGCCCGGCCCCGAGGCGGTGGCGAGGGGGCGACTGGAACTCGACGCAGTCTTCGAGGCCCTCCAGGCGCTACCGGAGACCGACCGCGCCGCCCTGCTGATGCACGCGCAGGACGGCCTGCCCTACGCGGCCATTGCCTCGACGCTGGGGCTATCGATCGCCGCGGTCAAAGTCAGGGTCCACCGCGCGCGGATCAAACTAAGACGACTGTGCGAACCGAAGGGAGGATGAGCCATGAACGTCACTCGCGAAGTCATCAGCGACCTGTGGCCCGTGTATGCATCGGGCGAGGCTGGCGCCGACACTCGCGCGCTCGTCGAGGAATTCCTGCTTCAGGACCCCGAATTCGCCGAGTTGCTCCAAGGACGCGGCGAGGAGGGTCTGCTGCGGCTGGCCGTGCCCAGGCTCCCCCCAGACCGCGAGGCGCAAGCCCTGCGGAGGACGAAACGGCTGCTGCACGGCAAGGACTGGCTGCTGTCGCTGGCCTTGATCTTCAGCGGCTTGGCCTTCGGCCGCATCGTTTCGGATACCTCGTGGGACGTCTCGCCGGTGACCTTCATAGTCATGGCCACGATTGCCGCGGCCTTTTGGGTCGCCTTCTTCACGCGGCTCGTCTGGGTGCGAAAGAGTGTGTACCTGGGCAAGGGGGAAGGCGCTTCACGGAAGTCCGTGCGCCAAGGTTGACGAGGGTGGGCTGTACTTTGTGTAGAGGCGATGGCGATATGGTCTCTCGAGTTGCGTGGGTCTGCGCGACGTCTTGAGGGAGCGCGTCAGGGCGGGATTGCCGAGGCCAACCCGGAAGGTCAACCACAGCACGGTCGGCGGCGGACGGCGTCGTTGAAGGCGGATGAGGTCCGGCGGCTGAAGGCCGAGCAAGTGAGCCACTCGGAGTTCGCGCGGCGGCTCGGGATCGGCCGGACGTCGGTGCGGCATATCCTGGCCGTGGGCTGACGGTGGTCGTGCGCTCAGACCGCTCCCTCGTCAAGAACCGTGTTCACCGGACGCGCACGCCGTTTCCGCCGCGCGACAAGTCGCGGCAGCCACTGCCGGTCACCAAGGAATGGGTCGAGTGGCGGCTCAAGAGCGCACACTCCTCGATCAAGAAGCGCGTCGATCACGTCAAGGCAATGGGACGCACCGAAGAGCTCAAAGCCGCCCGCGACGGGAGTGTCGCCGGATCAAGTGCATCGGCGGGCCTGGAGGAGTCACACTGGCTGTGTCCGATCGAGGATCGCCGCAGACTGGATTCGGCGCGGGAAGGGGTGCTCGAAGGATCTCGCTGGGCAGCTACCTCTCGAGGCACCGGAACCAGGGTAGGCTCCGTACCGGGAAGCGGATGCTATTCTGCGTGGTTTTTGAGCTTTCCCATCACCTGCTCCGGGGGACGACACTCGTATTGCACCTTCTCGCCGTCGCGAACCTGTCGGACCCCCTCGAGAACGATCCTGTCGCCCACGCCGACTCCCTTCTGGATGACGAAGATGTCATCCATTTCGTGCTGGATGGCGATCTCGCGCCGATGCACCACGTCATCATTGCCGACGACGTAAACGTACCGCTTGTCCATGATCTCCCAAGTCGCCCGCTGAGGGATGACGGTGACGTCATGCAACTTCCGGTGGATCAGGATAGTGCCGGTCTGACCGTGACGCAGCAGGCGGTCCGGGTTGGGAAAATCCGCGCGGAAGGCGATGTTCCCGGTCTCGTTGCTGAATTGAGCCTCGACAGTAACGTTCCTGCAGGCTTGCGGGAACTTGCTGTGGTTCGCCAGCTCGAGTTCGATTTTCTGATCCTCCTTCTCCTTCTTCTGGGTGGCCATGTATTCGAGGTACGCGCGCTCGGGTACGTTGAAGAAAACCCACATCACGCTGTTATCCGACAATGTTGTGAGCACGTCCCCCTCCCTGACCAGGCTGCCGACCTGCCTGTGCAGGCGGCCGACGAGCCCGTCGAACGGCGCTTTGACCGTGGCCGGCCCGGCGGCCGGCTTTGGCTCGTGAAGAATCGGTAAGATCGTGAACATCAGATCGCCCTTCTTCACCGCTTCGCCCTCCCTGACTGGGATCTTTTCGAGTAACCCGTCCTCCAAGGCACGGACGTCGATGTGGCGCTGCGAGTTGATCCGGCAGATGTAGGGCTGGGTGATGACGACGTCCATTGCCTTGGGGCGGGTGAGCACGATCTTACGGTGCTCCTGGTCGTTCTCACGTCGGGGAGAATTCGCACCCGAGCGGTTCGCTGCGTTCTCTTCAGGGCTCGTCGCTTGATCGCCTCTTTCCGCGGTAGCCTGGCGGTCGGCCTGGCCAACGCGCTTGGGCTGAAAGAGAATGAGTGCGCCGGGTGCATCGACGCGCAACGGCGTGTCGTCGGTCATCGCGACGACCGCCACCTTGCGCGGCGGTCCGCCGTCGCGAGAGACCAGAATGTGGTACGTAAAGCTCGGTGAGCCGACGTGCTGGGACTGGCTGGTCCCATCCTTCGGTTCACCGATTCCTGATTGGACGAAAGCGACGGCACCGGCCGCGAGCACTGCCACGACCACTGCGGCCGTCAGCACGGTTTTGACCTTGCTCAGGAACATGGATGTCAGGACTCCTGCGGTAATCGCTCGATCCTGAGAATAGGAATACAATAGAGTATAGCGGAATCGTAATTGAAAGCCGACTCAATGGGCACCGGAAGCCCCTGGCCTGGTGAAGTGCCGGCCGTTCACAATGCCGGATTTACAATGGCTGACTTCTCTTGTCCTTGTAACGTGTTGCGGGCGCGGGTGCAGCTTGCGCGTGGGGCTCTTGCTCATTCGCGCGCGTTCTTGCGGTCGCAAGGACGGCGAGTTTTACCAGGAATTCGGCGCCCTTTGTGGTTTCGGGGTGGGGGCTGATCGTGATGACACGGCCGGCGCCGAACGTGGCCGCGAAGATTGCGGGGGTGCCGATCATGGTTCCCCGCTGGGGGGTATAGTTGGCGAGCTCGGTACTATAGTGCGCCAGCGGGATGCACGGCGGGAGGTCGTCACGCATCGGGCCGGGAAAGACCGGACCACCGGAAAATGAGATATCGAGTGGCCCCGATCGGTCGCCGAAGATCAGACCGGCCCTCGGGTGTCAGCTCGATCTGGACCGAGCCGGGGCCGCGGGCGGCCATCGAGCGAATTCCGATGCCGGGCATGTCTCGATCGCCGTGCAACGTGCGTGTGTTGACGAAGCCGAGACTCCACTCGTACTGGGCCGAGGCGAGGAACGCGCCGGCGCAGATTCCCACGTAGCCGCCGCCGTTGCGGATGAACTCTTTAACGGCCCGGCGGCCTTCCTCGCCCAAGGCATCCGCCTGCTTGTGGGCACGGCCACCTGGGAAGATGAGCACGTCGAAACGCGAGAGGCTGTTGGAGCTGGACCGCAGGTCTTCGGGGCTCTGGATCTCCCAGGTGCACGAAGGGATGGACCCCAGTATGTGAACGAGCGGCTCGGGCTCATCGCAGCAAGACTTCTGGTTAAAGATGCCGGCGCGGATGGGGCGCACGACCGCGGCGGATTTCGCGAGCGCCTGAATCAGCTTGCGCCCTTCGGCTGCGGGTGCCGGCCAGCGTGCCTTGGCGGCGAGACTGAGCTCATGGGACTCGACTGCGGTGAGGGGCTCGACGGGCGGCGGCTCGGGCGGCTGGGCCACCTGGGACCGCTGGCTGAGCGCCAGTCGTGGCGATGAGTCCGCCGCTTCCTGGTGCGACGAGCGATACGACGCGACGAGCGCGGCGATCACGCAAACCACCGCAAGCGCGATGGTCGCTCGGGCCGATCGGCGGCCACGGCGAATACTCATTCGAGCTGATTCAATGCCACTCTGGTCCATGTCCACGGCCTCCTCATCGTTCAATCCTGACGAAGCTCAGCGCAGGCGCCTAGGACCAAACACAATGCGGGATTCACAATGCGTATCTTCTCTTGTCACGTGGTGAAATTCGTCCTGCACAAGGCTTCCAGGTGGCCGACGTAGTGCCCGTGACCACATCAACACGACAGTCCAGGAAATCAAGGAACCTTTGCAAACCGGCAGGCATGCAACGCGAGGACCGCCAACGGGGGCTCCTCGGGCGGAGAACGGCTAGGCCCCTCAGGGTCGCGAGGGACGCCCGAAGACGAATGAACGTATCACGCAAAGTTGGCTGTCCTTCGCCTTCATCACGGCGGCCATCTCATCAGAATCGGTCGAGAAGTAGTCGCTTTTCGCCTTTAGCTCCTTGACGAGCTTCTCGCGCGGGACCTCGGTTCCGCGGTCTTCCTGGCCGTGCTGGCCGTGTAAAGTCGAGACGAGCGTTTTGAGGCGTCTGGTGTTTGCCGGTTTTTTTGTTGACGTGAGATCGAAAAGTCTCCAAAGGGTCTTGGGCGTGGCGTTGAGACTGCCATGATGCCCCACCTTGTAAAGCTCGACTCGACGCAGGATTGCCAGCTTTTCCGCGCGATCCTCGGCATGGTTGAGCGCGTAGAGCCAGTTCTCAATCTGGGCGTCTCCGGGGAATAGGAAGGCGCGTCCGGCGATCTCGAAGAGCAGGATCAGGCTGGTGTTGTTCAGGGCCTTGTCCAGGATGCGGACCAATTCCAGCATCTGCTCACCCGTAATTTTGAGGAGCTGGGGGATCAGCCACCGGGTATAGGGTGGTTGTTGGTTCCTCGGAACGACGCGCCTCGGGAATAAGGGCTTTGTGGCGCCAGCACGAGCCTTGGCCGTGGGAATAGCCGACATGGCCAGGAGGTGCCAGAACTCGTCCGGATCGCGCGCCCGCTGCTTCAGGATACTCTTCGTTTGCTCCAAAGTCGGCGGGCCGAGCACGTGCACGTTGACGCCGGGCAAGTGCTTCACCAGGTCCGTCGGGTCGCCATAAGACAGGTACTCGGCCCTCGTGCGCTTACCCATCTCCATGAGGTTCTTGACCGCTAACGGATTCGCGAGGTTCGTCTCGCCGAGGAACGCCAGATTCGCCAACATCGAGCCCGCGCGAGCCGCGCGGCCGTATCGCTCCGTACTTCGCCGCTGGACCTCTTTGACGACGGCTTCGGCAAATTCGCTCATTCCGCGGAGCGAGCGGACGAACGCCGCCTTTGAAGGGCCGCCACCGGTTGTACCCGTCGCCTGCTCGGCGTCGGTCTCGGCACCGGGATCCTCGGTCCAGGGCTGAATCACGAGGTCGGGAATCATCTTGGCAATCAGGTTGCCGGAGTCCGAGCCATCCTCGTTCGTGACGAATCCGCTGATGTGGTCCTTGTGCCGGTGGGTCGCGACCACCGCGGTCAGCTTGCCGTCGGGATAGGCATCGGTCTTGCAAACGTCGCGTATCGCTTTCGCGACGCCGGCCAATCCCTCCTTCGGGGCCCCCTTTTTCGGCAGTTTCATGCTGCCGAAGTCGATCAGAACGTGACGGTCAAAAGACCTCGCGTAGTGGAACGTGAGCAGGAAGCAATCACCGAATCCGACCTGGTACATCCGCACGCTGAGACCGGACGGACGCTCGCTCATATCCACGTCTCCGCGGTTGGGCAGAAGCCGTCCATTGCGCGCAGGCGGTGCATGGACGAGAACCTTCGGCGGATCGTCTTTCCTTTACTGAATTCACCATAATCCCAGAGATGCTGAAGCCTGGTTGACTGCTTGTCGGCGTCGTCGAGACGATTGCTGACGTGATACTTGAGCCGGCCGTACTCATCGAAGATCAAGGTGCCACCGCCTTGGAGAGTAACCTCGGTGTCAGCAGGCATACCGCTAGGTCTGCGAACGCCTTTCCGTTTGTTGCGAAAGCCATCGCGGAACTTGCCCAGTTCGCTCGCCAAGAGTTCAACCTGCTGCTCATATTCCGCAACCGTTTCCCGGAGAAAGAAGCCATCTTCGGGCCCGACCCGCAGGCATGGGCGAACCGAATTGACGTGGGTGAACACCCCATCGACCAGGCCCAAGGCATCGCGGTTCTCCCAGAGAAACCGGAAAACCTCATCGGGATCGCGCGTCAGCGACTCGAACCGGGTTCTCGAGTAGGTCAATGGCCGCGAGCTTCGCTCCTCGGCCGGTTGCCACAGGCCCGGCTCTCCCGTGCTCCGCTCGGCCGACGCGGGCTTGATGCCGTAGGCCAGGAAGCTCTTGCGCAGCTCCTCGCGGAACCCGTAGGTGGCGTCGTTGGGGCGGATCTCGGCGTCGGCAGTGAGAATGGCGCTCAGGAAGTCGCCGAAATCCAGGTGCACCGGCGGGCAGTAATCGAGCCCGCGGATCGTCATCGTCAGCAAGTAGTCGGCGGCCCGGCTGCCTTCCTCAGCGACCCGCTCGCGATGCAGCCGCTGGGACTGGCCATCGCCCAGGGTTTTGAGCCTCCGCGTCCAGACCTCCAGAAAGGCATTCATCATCGCGGCGACCAGGATCTCGCCCCGGCGATGGGGTTCGCGGAACTCCGGGTCAGTTTTATAGTAGCTCGGGTCGGGCACCAGGAGTGCCGATTGACGCAGTGGCTGGCCGCGAACGGCGTTGAGCTCGTCCCCCATCTCCTCGCCCAGGCCGAGCAGCGTGGACCTGCGCAGGTTCTCGACGGTCAGCTTCTTCACATCCACGAGGTCCGATTGGCCCTGATCGGTCAGGTCGCCGCTGTGGCGGTCGAGCACCGCCCTCACCACATCGTCGAGCGCGAAGACCGACAAGAGCGCCACGACGTCGGAGATTCCTTCGTGGAACGCAGCCTGGTCGGCCGAGGACGGGTCGAGATAACAACTTCTCAGTCCGTCCACGAGCGCATGGGTCGTCTCGTGGGCCACCACGTCGTGCGACAGACAGCTATAGATCGGTTTGCCATTGCGACCGGGGAAATACCCGAAGAGGAGCGCCTCGTGTTCGCGCGAGTAGAAGGCATTGGCATCGGCGAAGGCGTGAGGCGCGACCTTCAACTGGTGTGGCTTGAACCCCCAGGCGACTCGGCGGCCCAGGGCGAACTCGAATCGAGCGAGAATTCTCATCACGATCGCGTAGACATTTTGTGCATGAAACGCGGGATCGCCCAAGAGCTTCGGGTCCGGCGCGTCGCGGAAGGGGTCGTCGGAGGGGTTCCCCGGTTTGCGCGGAGCGTAAAGCGCCTTGGCCGAGGCGTCGTAGTCAATAACCTGAACGCGGTAGCCCCACGGACCTGGCGCCAGCTCCTCGGCCGGGATCGAGACCTGGGTGGTGAGGATTCCCCCGGCCTGGTTCTTGACCATCGGATCTTGTGCGATGATCGTCAGCTTTCTCGTCGCGGCCGTTGTCATCGACATACCGCAGGGCCCTCATGGTTCACGATCATCGTTTGATGAACGGATCGTGCACCCGCCGGACTGCCGGCGCGTCAAGCTTCTCTCCTTCAAAGATAACCTGCCGGCTCTGCTTGTCGCGGCGATTCTTCGAAAAATGTCATCCCCCGGTTTGATGATCCAGTCGTCGGATCAGACTCGCAGCCGCTTGGCGAGCCGCCCGACGCGCAACGTGTCCGTCGTGTCGTTCAAGTGCTTTAGAAGCTCGCTGGCTGTCTCTCTCGCGGCCACCAAATTGCCCGAGCGGGACAACTCGCGCGCTCTGGCGGCAATTTCCGCGTTGCTCAAAGGTGCTCGCCGGTACCAGGCGACGACGAGGACAGCGGCCCTGTGCGTGATGTCTGCTAGATCGTTATATCCATGAATTAAGGGTTCGAACTCGGAGTCAGCGATCGAGGCGCATCGTTGTCCGTCATCCCGCGCCACGATTGGTTGAGTTACCAAAGCCCAGCTCGCCGCACGTTGCACCTCCGGATCGGCGCATTGACGCCAGATCGTGAAAAGTCGGCCCAAGACGTCCGGGTTCGCCGGCGGCGGCCAGACGCGGCGCGCGCAAGCCATCCGAGCGCCCGGGAAGCGGCGTACTGGGCTACGGCCTGCTCCTCGAAAAGCATCGCCGCCAAATTAGGTCCTGCTGCGCAGAGAAGCTTTTCTAAGGTCGCGTCGCGGACGGGGCGTGGGCGAGAAGGTCGATAGCACAACTGCATCATCCCCAACGCCCCTTCGCACCGGATGAGCATTTCCGGGTCTGTCATCATGCCCAGAAACCGTTTCGCCGCTCGCTCAAATCCCTCGTTGTCCTCGGTATCGACCGACTGAAACCAGACAGCCTGCAACAGCGCTTCTCCGGCATTTACCAGATCGGGGGCTGCTGCCAGGAATGCCTTCCAGGCCTCGTCCCGGAAGTCCGCCCCATAACGGCCAGCAACCAGAGCAGGTACGAAATCGGCGCCCTCCAGACTGCTTCCGAGGCGTATTAACGCGCGGACGGCTGCTCGGATCGTTTCTGGCCGCGCCGCCGCCTCATCGGCCAGGCAATGGCCAAGGGCCAGAAACAGGGGGTTTCTGGAGTACCGGTAGGGTTGACCGATATGCAGTGCCGCAACCCCTTCCGTGAGCCGCCGAATCAAAGCCTCGGTTGCCTTGCCGCCCAAAACTGCGGCGAGCGGAATGACCTCCCGCCATTTCTCCTCCTCGAAGTGCGGCTCGAGAACAGTGACGAGCGTATCGCCTTCCTTCCGGCCGGGATGCCAGCCCTCGACCATCGCCCGCGCGGTCAGGAACTCCTGAAAGGTCAGGTGGCGGAACTCGAAGAACTCGACCAGCCGGCCGTCCTCAACGTCGTGGCCGGTCATCATGAGCAGGCTACTGCGATCCTCGACGCGATGGATGAACTGATTGACAGTACCCTGGACGTAACCGAGCTCGGTGGGAAGGGCCTCGCGTGCCTCCTGGAGCAGGGCAGCCAGCCGCGGCCGGCTGATTTTCTGTATCCCCTCGAGCATCATCGCGGATGCCACGTAGCAAAGCTGTGGGAGCGCCTCCTCCGGAGGAATCGGGTCGTGGCCTTCGGTGTTCCATGTCATGAGCAGGACTTCGACTGCCTTGTCATAGAGGGCGGCACGGCGAGTCGGCAGCGAACCTACCCAGCGTTTCACGAGCAGCAGGGTGGTTAGCAGCAGAGGGTTAACCGCCAGCCGGCCGATTCGGTCGTTTCCCGAGATGGTTGCCGCGAGTTGTTCGGCGTCCGCTCGCACCTTCGCCGAGTTGCCGACGACTTCCCGATGCCAGGCGACGCTCAGCCGGCGAATGTCGTCTTTGTCGAACGCCGACAACGTGGCGTGAGTGCAAACCGCGGCAAGATGCGCCGCCACATGGCGAAAACCGGCTTCGCGTGAAGTCACGACCAGGGCCGTGCCCGGATACGCCTGCAAGGCGGTGCGCAGGGTGCAGACAAAGGCCGCGCGGTCCCCTGGATCGGAAATTTCATCGAGCCCGTCCACAAGCAACAAGACGCGACCGGCAAGCAGCGCACGGTCCACATAGGCTTTGAAGACTGCGGCGTGCGGCCGGATACCTTCACGTTGGGCGAGCGCATCGAGGAGCTCGGCAAAGGAGCCGCGGGCGAGGCCGCGGAGCTCACGGCAGCGGAAAAACAGTGGAAACCAGTCGCGCGGGGGGAGATTATCGGCCGTCTGCTCGCGCCGCGCGGGGTCAGCGTAGGAGACCGCGAGCCGCTTGATGAGCGTGGATTTGCCACCACCCGGCGCCGCCAGGAGCGCCAGCCGCGGGTGGTCCGCGAGCACGTTTCCCACTGCCTGTCGCTCTTTGTTCTCCTGCCCAACCGTGACGTCGAGATGCAGGGGGACGAAGAGGCTCTCCAGCCGCAGCCGGCGCGCGCCGACGTCGCCGTCGGCGGGTAGTCCGTCAAGCTGGATAAAGCCGCACTCCGCCGACAGGAACCGGCCGTAGGCCGCCAGGGCCTCCCCAACACGCGGGTCCCCGTCCGATCCAGGCGGTGGGGCGGGGTTGAGACAGACGAGTGTTTGGAGTGGACCTCCGCAGTTAACGTCCGCGGCGATCACCTGGTCGGCGACCGCTCGCGCAAGTGGCGTGCCGTCGGCATGGATCAGAGCAAAGTGGGTGCGGGCCTTGCCCTGGGTGTAATAGACGGCCCAGATCCAGCCGCGCTGGTGAGCCAGGAGCTCGGCCGCGGGGTCGAGGACAAGGTGATCGTGTGCCGCGCGACACCGCCCAGCCAGTTCGGTCGCATGGTCTCGGGGCACCAGAATGCGGCCATTTACCAGCTCGTCAACGACTTGTGGTCCGGTGAGCAAGATGATCTTCGTGCGGGGCCGGTTTTTCTCTTGTTCGACAGCGGTCTCCTTGAAGCCGGCCAGAGAGATGAAATACCCCATGATGGGTGAGCCATCAGAATGTTCAGCGTCGAGGGTGCCAACGAACTTGTTGAGATCACTGCCACCGATTGTTTCCTCCGTGGCCTTACACTCGGCAATGGCCCGGCGCGGCTCGAGGCGGTGCGCGGCGTCGAGGTCAAGCTCGCGACCCGACTTGTGAATGTTGAGCCGCGGCTGGTCGTAGCCCAGGGCAACGAACAGATCGGCCATGAGCCGTCCGAAAAGATCCCCGCGACGGTTGTTGTCGTTCTCGAGAATGCGGATCGAAGTCGCATGCATGCCCAAAGATCCCCCATCAACGTGGCATTCCGGCGCTCGCGTCAGGCCCGGCAATCAGAGCCGTCGCACCGCCGTTTGCGGGACGGTTGAGCCGATAAGGGAACGCGACAACCGCGTCAGTGCAACGCGCACAATTCCCCGATCAATGAGTATGCCACCACGATTCGGACGGTGAAAGTGAGGCGTGGATGAGGATCGTCTTTGAAGAGGAGTCGTCGAGAGACGTGGGGCGTCGCGTTGACAGAATTGGTTTTTTGTTTTCAGGAGGGCTCACAGCGACAGACGCGTTCTCTGTCCGTCTGATCGTGGCGGAAACGGAGCCGCGGAAAGGGATGCCGCGGCCGGACTTCCCCATGGTGACCTCGTTCAATCCGGATCGCCCACCAGCACAAACGGCGCCCAGAAGTAGGGGTGGTCATAGGGCCGGTTGCCGCTTGATCTGGGTGACGATGGTGAATTGCCGGAAGTGTCGCCGTTGTCGTTCGCCAGCGGCCGCACGTCACCACGCGAAAGAGCGGCCAGCTCGCCGTCGATCTGGCCCGCCGTCAAGCTTCGCAGCCATTGCTTGGCCTCCTGGAGCGCCTCGGCCTTCGGCACTGGCTTTGACAGCCCGTGGCGCTTGCCCAGCAGGTTCTGGTAGAACCGGCTCATCAAGAGCGATGTGGCCTTGTCGTCAACCCTCCACAGTGATAGGCAGACGCTCCGCGCTCCCGATATCAAGAGCGCTTGCGTGAATCCGACGAAACCCTCGCCACCGGCGTCACGGCCCAGGGCAGTCTCGCACGCCGACAGCGTCACCGAGCTCGGGCTCACTCGCGTCGGTGCCGAGAAGAACGTTGATTGGTCTGTCGTCGGATTTGAAGAGCTGAGCGAGCGCCTCGACCTCGTAGCGCGTGCCTGGCAAGGGGGCCAAGCTCTCATCGCCCGACCGCGCCGCCGCGAGCACCTGCTGGAGCTTGCGTTGCTCGGCGATCGCGGCCGGCGCCGGCCGGGGGTCGAACACGACGCCGAGCTTGCCGGGGGCCAAGTCTCGCCGGGATGACCGGCCTTCTCTCCAGACGTCGACGCCGATCGGCTTGACGCCCTCGGCAACGACCTTGAGGTCCTCCTTCCTGTTCAGCCGTCGGCCGTTGTAGGCGAGCAAGACGTCCCCATCTTTCACTCCATGGTTTGCGGCGTTCGAGCCACGGGCGACCGCGTTGACCAGCAGACCGTGGTCAGGCAGCGGTCCGGGCTCGGCCCGCGAGCGAGGTATCCTCCTTGGTCCACAGCCCTCTTGCGCCGGTCCCCGCGATTGGGATCCAGGCCGGGATTCCCTTCGAGCGTACAACCATGCCCCAGAGCTCGCCGTCGGGGTCGTCCGCGTCAGGTCCCGGAGGTGGGACATCGACCCAGGCGACCAGGGCGGCATCGGCGGGCAAAGCGGACTGGATTTCGTTCAGCCTGGCGACCTGGCCAGCCAGCGGGCCGTGAGCCCGGACAAGCTCGGTCTGGAACTCACCCAGGGCGATGCTCGCCAGCGCGCTGGCGCTTCAGGTCCGCAAACCGCTCCGCCCGCCCGGCTTTGTCGAGGTCCTTCGGCATGGTTTCTACCAGTTTGTCGAGCCGTTCCAGGGCGGCTGTTAACTCGTGAAGGCGGGCTCGCTGCTCGGGTGTGAGCCGCCGGTCCTGACGGACGGCCAGCTCGTCGAGCAGGCCGCGTCCCAGGTCCTCCTCCAGCGACTGCCATGCCTCGGCCCGCTGACCGAGCCGGGCGAGCACGGCGGCCAGGGCGGGACGAACCGGCTCCTTGGACCCCGCGGCGCAGTTCCAGACCGGTGAAGGCGACCCGGAGCCGGGCGGAATCCAGGCTCTTCACCGCACGCAGCCATTGGTCCCGCGCCTCGACGTACTTCCCCTGGGCGCTAAGGTTGAACGCCACGTTGTTGTAGCTGATGGCGGTGTCGGGGTGGTCGTCGGTGAGCAAGCGGCGGTTGATCTCCAGCGCCTTCTCGCACAGCGGCTTGGCCTGGGCGAACTTCCCCTGGGTGTTCAGGTTGAAAGCGACGCTGTTGTAGCTTACGGCGGTGTCGGGGTGGTGATCGGTGAGCAGGCGCCGGCGAATCTCGAGCGCCTTCTCGTACAACGGCTGGGCCTGGGCGAACTTCCCCTGCGCGTTGAGAGCTTGTGGCATTGTCGATCTGCTCATTCAGTTGCTTGGCTCGTTTCTCATTCTCGCCAGTGGCGGGACCAGCAGCGCGAAATTGCAGGCGTAACGGCGAGAATTCGCGAAATCGTCCCACCACCAGCATTGCCTATGTAGGTGTGCTCGTCGCTGTCCTTTGTCCCCAGGATTTCGAGGGCGGGCATGCCGAATCCCAGAACGACGCCGAACGCCAAGATGAGGACCAACAGCGTCCGGATGGTCACTTGCGGCCTTCTCACGGTCCGCCCCTCCAAAGTACTCGGTTATCCCTGGACACATTATCCCGTTGGCTGCGGGTGACGAGAACTTCTTTTCGACCTACGCCTGTCCAGGTCCGAATGCTCTCTCGCCGACCTTCGAGGCGAAGTTTGCCAGGATGGAATACCTGGGCAACGACAGGTTTGCCCTTCATTTCATGCGGCACACGGGCGAATGGGTTGGCATTTACGACGGACTTTCAGTGGACGAGTGCATGAAAGCCATCCGAGAGTTCGTCGAACTGGAAGTCGTACTCCGACCCGACCAGCCCGAAGTCGAGGGCGTCATGATCGCCACGGAATTGATGGCGAGACTCGGCATCGACGACCCGCAAACGCACGAGCCGAGACAGCCGCAGAGAAACGAGCCTTTCGGCATGCGTTCCAAACACGTCGATGCCTCGTGGTCGCCGACGGGTTCTACGAGTGGCAGCGCCAGGACGGCTGGAGGCGACCCTGCGTTGTTCACATGAGAGACGATAGTCCGTTTGCCTTCGCCGGGCTGAGGGGGCGTTGGGATAAGGGGGATGAGCCGATCTTCTCCTGCACCTTGCTGACCACCGACGCCAACGAGCTGCTGGCACCGATTCATGAGCGGATGCCCGTGATCTTGCCGGGTTCGTCGTAGACCTCGTATTTGATTTTGGAGTTGCCGCAGCCAATGCCGCTATCTACATGTACTCGATGCGCAAAGACTATGTCGTCCCTCCGACTTTCCGCGCAGCCTTTCTCGACGCTACGCCCGTGCAGACACGGGAAGGATCGGAGTCCATCTATGTGCTCCCCTGCCAAGAATGCCAAACTCTTACCTTGAACCTTCTTTCCCCTCTTCCATCCAACCTCCCTGTGGAACTGGTCGTGAGACTCGCAGCAAGCAAGCACGTCCGCATCGAACGCATTGTGTCCACGGGGCACGCCAGTCCCAAAGGGTTCTGGTACGATCAGCACGACGCCGAATGGGTGGTCGTCCTAAAGGGCGAAGCCAAGCTACTGTTTGACGGAGAGACCCAACCAGTTCACCTGAAGGTCGGCGATCATGTGACCATCCCAGCGCATCGCAGGCACCGGGTCGAATGGACCACGCCCAACGAACCGACCGTGTGGCTTGCGGTATTCTATGGAGACTGACCACCGTGCGAACCCTGTTTGCTCTTCTGCTCCTGTCAACCCCGGCTCTCGTTGACAAGCCGCAGGTGCATCGTGACCTTGCCTACGCAGAGCCCAAGAACGAGCGGCAGACCCTCGACGTCTATGCCCCGAAAGAGGGCGAGAATCACCCAGTGGTCTTCTGGATTCATGGGGGCGATCGGCAAGCAGGCGACAAGAAGCGGCTTGCCGAGGCGTTGCAGCAAGCAGGTGTGCCAGCCCGAGCCTATGCAGCCCAGGGGAAAACCCACGGCAAGATCAACGCCGATCTTGGCAAGCCTGGCGATGAGCCGACGAAGGAGTTGTATGAATTTGTCGAACGCCATTCTGGCGAAGATCGATCGGAGTAGGCATGCCTCAGCCGTCAGTGACGACCCGCCACGCCAGCTTGAGAAGAAGTACGCACCTATGCCGTGGCATCTGGTCGATACGTGGTGGGACATCGGCAACGAAATACGCTTCGAGAGCCTGGCGGTAGACGTAACGATCAGCGACGACGTTCCGTCCTCGGTCAATCTCTACATCGCTCCCATCGGGCTTGGTCACCTCAGTACGTCGCCTTTCTACGGCGGGATTCAAACTCATGCGGACGGATACACCAAGAAGGATCAGAATCTCCGTCAGATTGGTACTGGCTTTCTCTTCTCGATGTGGGGCGAGCGAAGCCACGACGCCATACGTCCTTCGGAGGGCGGCTTCTTTCAGAGTTCGGGACACGAAGGGGACTTTGTCAGCGTGCGCCGCCCGTTCCGTTGGAAGAAGGGCAAGTACACGTACCGGCTGAACCGAATGGACCAGCAAACGATCGACGGCAAGCCGTACACCTGGGTCGGGGCGTTCGTCTATTCCCACGAGAACGATGAGAACCTGTTCGTCGGGGCTCTCCGTTTCAAGGGCGAGGACTTGATCCTCGACCGCAAAGTGGCGAATTTCGTAGAGGTTTACGGGCGGCGAAGACCGGTGACAGACATCCCGAAAGTGACCGTCATATTCAGCCCCCCAACTGTCAATGGGATTGTCGCCAAGCATCCCACGGCAAAGGCAATCTACCCGATCGGTGTCCCCGACTACGCCGAAGCCGTGGCGAAGGAGGGCTCTCTGGTCATAACCATCGGCTCTCCAGTCAAGGGTAGGGAGAAGCGAGAAGCCATCCTGATCGACGGGAAGAGGTAGTGGATTCGGCGTCGCGACCGGCCAAGGAACACTTCTTACTTCAGCAACTCATAGAAGACGGCCCCGCCCCTTTATCTGTCTTGTCCTTGAGCTTCCCACCCAGGGCCTTATGTGGGGCGTCTTGCCGTGGGCAGCCAGATCAGCTTTGCTGTCCCATTGTTCATAGAACATGAACTGGGTTGGGTCGGCCTTCGACTGGTGTCGTTCCACTCGCCAGCAGCTCCCGTCGATTGATGACCATGATCGTTTGCCCCCAGGAACGTGAAGTCGATCTGGTTTCGGACGGGCTGAGCATACTTCGGGTCACGACGAGCCGCAAGTTCCTGGGCCGGGTTGAGCCATGCCGAAGGGCGGGAGGATAGTAGACCTGCGAGTTGACGATGGAGGCGCTGGCGTGCCGGACTGACGCTGCCCGACACCGTTGTCTTATTCAGCAAATCGCGAACAGAGACCAAGCTGCGAGGAACCGATCGGCTTGGTAGCATGGGGCCAGCGGATTCTCCGCTTCGAGTACGCCTACGCGGGTCTGCCAGCCCTGGACGGTGAGCAGTACGCGACGGGCGAGAACCTGCTGGGGGTGGCGCTCTGCGCCCTGATGCGGCTACCGGCCGACCGGCGGGCCGAGTTGTACGCCGAGGGGTCGAAACGGATTGCCGATTCGGGGGAAAATGACTTTCGGCGCTTCCTCCTTGCCGAATGCCTGGACTGGGCCAGGCCCTCGGCCCAGCCCGGTCTGCCCAGCAGGTCTTCGACGCACTCGACCGCGAGTGCCGCAAGCCGCGCCCAAGGCTGGCCCTGGCTCACACGGAGGTTCGCCCTCCCGGAATCGTGCAAGGCCGTCTAGCGGACCGCCAACTTTATGTCCGTCTTTCGGCCAAGACGAATACCCTGATGGCTTTGTCGCGGGGAGAGTTGCAAATCGATCGACGTATTCTAGGCTTTATCACGTGGATGGTTTTGCTAGCTTCTCCCCGGGCGTCGCCGCTGCGCACCGCCTCGATCGCTTCGTCTCCGGAGCTCGCTGATGACATTCGGAGCTGTCCGTTGGTTGACTTATCCGTTCCGATTCCTGTTCGGCGGGGCATCGAGCAGCCTCAGCGTTCATGGCCCGCGGCAGACGTCACCGCGAATGGAACATCTCGAGTCCCGAGAGCTCCTCAGCAGTTCAGCGGATGTCTGGAACTTTGTCAGTGCGCCAACGCTTCACCCCATGAAAGTGAGCGTGCAGATCCAGCAGCCGGGAACTGCCCCTGGGCTGATCTTTGTCGGCCCGTATGCGGTGTCCGAGAGCGCAGGCGACCTGGTCGGCCAGACCGGGCCGCTCGTCATGGACAACGCGGGCAACCCGGTCTGGTTTCTGCCGGTATCGAGCACGAACAAGCAGCAGGTCACCGACTTCCGGGTTCAGAGCTATCTCGGCCAGCCCGTTTTGACCTGGTGGCAGGGGACGATCGCGGGAACGGTGCCGAGCGATTTGCCAAATGGTACGCCGCTGCCGGGAGCCTGCTATTACATTTACAACGACCACTATCAAAAGATCATGACCGTCAAAGCGCGGAATGGCTTCACGGCCGACGTGCACGAATTCCTGATCACCCCGCAAGGGGACGCGCTGTTCACGGCGACCAAGGTCGTGAAGGCCGACTTGACTCCCTACGGCGGTGTCAAGAACGGCTCCTTCGTCGACTTTGGTTCAGAAATCATACCCCCACGATCCGTCGCTCTTTCCCAACAGTCAAGGTGACGTGGAGGCTCTCTCGAACGGCGACGAATTCATTGGCTGGGGAGCGGAACCTGACTACTCCGAATATAGCCAGAAGGGCGCGGTTCTCTACAACGCTCAGATGCCGGGCGACGACATCTCCTATCGCGCCTACCGCAATACATGGGTGGGGCTCCCCCTCACCAGGCCGTCGGCGGCGGTACGCCTGGTTACTGGCTCCCCCGCGGTCTTCGCCTCCTGGAACGGCTCGACGGAGACAGTCGCATGGCGGTTGCTTGCCGGACCCAACCCAGTCGCCCTGTCACCAGTATCCACCACATCGCGTACGGGCTTTGAGACCACGCTGGCCGCCCCGAGCAGCAGTCGCTTCTACCAAGTGCAGGCACTTGGCGCACAAGGCCAGGTGTTGGGAACGTCACGCATTTTGAGCGATTGCGATGACGGCCACATTCCGGCCGTGCGGATACAAGCTTCCGCGTTGGCAGCCAATCGGGGCCTCGTCCGACCTGCGGCGCCCGGGCGATTCGCGATTCGCCGATTCGCCCGATCGCCCTTTACAGCCGGCCATAGCATCGTATAATGCGTCTGGTTGGAAAACGAAACGAGTCTGCGAATCGATCTCTTCGGAATCCGTTCTCGCCTGCCTGTCTCGCCTTTCCGCCTGTTGGGCCGCCATGTTGGCCCTTTTCCATTCGACCCGGAAAATTTGACATCGGGTCGTCGCATGCTCGTTCAGGAGTTTGAAGTGGCTAAGAAGTTGTATGTCGGCAACCTGCCGTACCAGGTGAGCAACGCCGATCTGGAGCAGATGTTCGCGCAGTACGGCGAGGTTCAGAGTGCCCAGGTGGTCGTCGATCGCGAGACGGGACGGGGCCGGGGTTTTGGCTTCGTCGAGATGAGTAACGACGCCGAAGCCAGCGCAGCCATCGATGGTCTTAACGATCAGGAGAACGGCGGCCGCCGTCTCGTGGTCAACGAGGCCAGGCCGCGCGAAGCCCGCACGACCAGTTATGGTCGGGGCAATAGCGGAGGAGGCGGAGGCGGCGGCGGAGGAGGCAGCCGCGGGCCGAGCAGCTACGGCGGCCGGCGCTACTGAGAATTCGCCCGCACCGATCAATGCATCGTGCGGTACGCATAATTGAAAACTTGGGCTTGCGGCCAATTTCCGTTCCCTCCAGTTTCGCTGCGCGCTTCTCCTCCCCCCTTAGCAAGGGGGGGAGGTTCTTTCGGTACGCGGCGCAACAAAAAGCGTGGCGAATGAGCGCTGAATGCTCATCCTAGCCAGGTTTTCATCACCCCACCCTCGCCCTCCTTCGCACGGGTGGATCGGAAGACGGCGCGCTCGATCAGCCGCGCAAAACCGGCATCGGCTCGAAGTCTGCTCCCAGGATGTCACGGTGGGGCACTTGGAGCCACCGGTCGAGCAGGGTCGCATAGACGCGGCGGAAGTCGACGGCGTGGATCGGGTCGCCGTCGTCGAGCCGAGCGAGGTCGGGGTACGGGCCATGCAGGCCGGCCTTGACTGGCTGGCCCAGGAGGAAGACAGGGGCCGCGGTGCCGTGGTCGGTCCCGCCGCTGCCGTTCTCGCCCAGCCGCCGGCCGAACTCGGAGAAGACCAGCACCACCACCCGCTCGGATTCACCCGATTTTTGCAGGTCGGCCAGGAACGCCGAGAGCGACCGTCCCAGCTCGCGCATCAGGTTTGCGTGTTGCGAGAGCTGGCCGCTGTGCGTGTCGAAGCCGTCAAGGTGCGTGTAGTAGATTGCGGTCGTCAGGCCGGCCTTGATCAACTGGGCGATCAACTGGAGCCGCCGGGCCAGGCCGTAGAACTCGGGGTAGTCGGCCTTGGCCGCGGGGTGGTCCTGCTGGAGCCGCTCGAGCCGCGCGCTGCTGGCGTACGTGATCAGGCTGCACCGCTCGACGAACTGGAGTAGCGAGCCGGGCTCGCCGCGATCCTGCCGCGCCAGTCGATCGAGGGCTTCGACCTGCGCGGCGGCCTGGCCGCCCTGGGGCATGCCCAGCCGGCGGCGGAACTGCTCGAGCTTGCGCCAGCGACGGGACCACCTGCCGGCCGCCCGCGAGCGCCCCGGGCAGCGGGAACGCCTCGTGGATGTGCAGCCCCGCCGCATCTCCGTCCGGTCCGGCGCGCCGGTCGAGTCGCGCGGGCCAGCCAGCCCGGCGCCGCCTTGTCCACGGTGGTTCTGGCCGTGTGCCAGATCGCCATGCTGTCGAAGTGCGAACGGTTGGGGTTGGGGTATCCCACGCTCTGCACGATCGCGAGGCGCTGCTGCTTCGAGCAGCTTCGCGAACGGCTCGAGCATCGGGTGCAGTCCCACGCGATCGTCGATCTTCTTGACCTCGCCGGCCGAGATCGCGAGCTTTGGCCGCCGCTTGCGGTACTCGTCGTCGCGGTACGGCACCACGGTATTCAGACCGTCGTTGCCGCCGTCGAGCTGGACCACGACCAGGATGCGGCCCTTCGCGGCCGGCCGGTCGCCAGCCAGGGCATGGGCGGACCGGGCCAGAAAAAGCGGAACGGTCTGGCCGCAGGCCAGAAGCGCGGACGAGCCCAGGCCCAGTTTCATCATCTCGCGGCGAGTCGGATGCATGGGAAACTCCTTGGAAAGGAACTGCGTGAAAAACCAAGCCGCCTTTCGCTCGCGAAAGGCGACACTTTTCCTTAAGCCAGTTGAAACTCGGGACAGTTGGCAACCCGCTGTATCACTTTGCGAAGCCCGTCGGGGCTGCCGTCACGGCCGGCGGCGAGCGTGAGCCGGCGCGCCTCGTCGCTCGACGTCGCCCTGGAGCATGAGATCCAGGAACGCTCCGGCAATCTGGCCGGCGGGCAGCTTGTAGCGCGCGGCCCAGGCCAGGGGGTCGAACGGCATGAGGCCGTTCTCGGAGCGGCCCCAGACGACGTCGGCGGCCCAGTTGGTGCGCTCCAGCAGTGTGCCGCTGTTGATCCAGATCGAGCCGCCGACCCAGCCCTCGACATTGGGAGGCACGAATAGCTCCTGGCCCTGCGGCGTCGCAGGCGGCCGACAGTGCCAGCGGGTTGAGCGCCGGGCGCGGCACCTCGAGCATTCGCACCAGGCCGGCGCTGAACTCGACCGGCGACTTGATCCGCTGGCGAATCGCCGCGCGGGAGTAGAAATGGCGCGAGCGGAGGATGACGCCCGCAGATCGGCCCGATGGCGAACTTGTGGCGCTTGACTTCCTCGGCCAGCGGATCGATCAGCTCGGGGCCCGGCGTGCCGGCCTCGCTGACAAACCAGCGGTAGAGCTTGCGCGCCAGGAAGGTCGCGGCCTCGGGTCGCTCGAGCGTGATCCGGACGATGTCCGAGGGCCCCCAGTATCCGGTCTGGCCGAGGAACGTCTTGGGCCCGTCGTCGACCTGCGCTCGATCGTGTTTGAAGGCCGGCGTCTCCTGAAAACCACCGCGCGAATCCTGGCGCACCCAGCCGGTGAAGGCCCGGGCGGCCTCGCGGATGTCGCGCTCGGCATAGTGGCGGGTGCCCAGGGTGAAGAGCTCGAGGAACTCGCGGGCGAAGTTCTCGTTCGGCTTGTCCTTCTTGCTGGTTCCTCCGTCGAGCCAGACGAGCATGGCCGGGTCGGCGATGATCGCCTCCAGGAGCGCGGCGAAATCGCCCAGCGCGTTCGTCCGCAGCGTCTCGTTCTGCCGGTCCATGAGCGTCACCGACTCGACCTTCTTATTGCTCGTGGCGAAATGGCCGTGCCAGAACAGGGTCAGCTTCTCGCGCAGCGGGTCGGGCCCGTGGAGGATGCGGTTGAGCCAGCAGACCTTGAGCAGGTCGAGGTTTGACGAGGACCGCGCCGTCTGCCGCAGGCCGTCGATCGCCTCGGCCTCCTCGGGCGGCAGCTTGGGCGGCTGGAATAGCCGCTCGACGCTGGCCTCCGGCCCGGCTGCCACGTCTCGCAATAGCTCCGCACGCGTAGCGCCGAAGCCGGCGCGGCGGTGCAGGTGAGCGACCTTGCGCAGGTCCCAGGGATCTTCGGGCGTCGGCTCGTATCGGGACCACGGGGGGGCGTTTGGTGAATTCATCATGGCTGGGCTCGGATCAGGATAATCTAGGCGTCCGGCATTTCGATCAGGATATCGCCCAGGTCGAGCGTCTCGCCAGGCTTGACGGTGAAGTCCTTGCGGACCTGGATGCCCTTGGTCGCGTCGTTGACAGTCGAGAAGTCGGTGATCCGGTAAAGTGCACCCGGGATCAGCGAGATCAGGGTGATACGGCCGTCGGCGTCGGTGCGCGGGCCGTTGCCAGTAGTGCTTGCGGTCGACGTTGGCGACGAGCGATCGGCGTCGGCCGCAAGCTCGGCCTGGTCCTGCTCGCTGCGGCTCATCTGGCTCGGGCCTGGCGTGGCGACGAATCTCGAGGCGGGGCTTGTGCTTGGCGACCGGCTTGCCGTCAGGCCCGACGAACCGTGCCTTGGCCTTGCCGCACGGCTGCAAGCGGATCGTCAGATCCTCGCCGGCCTGCTTGCCGGAGACCTCGACCGTCGCACCCCACTCGTGTTCGGGATCGAGCAGGTGAATGCGGGCGGATGCCTCGGGGGCCAGGCCATGCAGCTCGAACCGGCCGTCGCGGACCGGGACCGGGAAATCGCCGCGCCAGAAGGGATTGAACGCCTCGATGTGGAGCGTCGTGAGGATAAAAGCGTCGGTGACCGTCTGGCCGTCGGGCCCCTCGACGCGTCCCTTGATCGTCACGCCGGGCCGCAGGGCCGCGGCAACCTCGTGGGGCGGGTCGCCGGCCTTGACCTCGTAGGGGATGATCGCGTGGGCGCAGTAGCGCATCCCGCCTGGTCGATCACTGCAGAGCTCGATTCGAGCCGATCTCGCCGAGGACGTAGTCGCCGGTCGGTCCGAAGACGAGCAGGTGCCCCTTGCCGGCGGGCACGGCGATCTGGAACGAGCCGTCGTCCTGGCTGGCCACGATGGCCTGCCAGCCCGAGAGAACGCTGTCGCCGCCGTTAACGGGCATGAACTGGATGCTCGACGCGGGCAGCGGCCGACCGGTCTCGCGCTCGGTGACCTTGCCGCGGATCAGGACGCCGCGGCGGAGCTTGATGTCGTGGGTCGCCTTGACGGCCCCCTTGTTCCACTTGAGCTCGTCCTGCTGGATCAGGTAGGGCTCGCCGCCGGTGGGGAAGGCGCCGAGGGTATAGCTCTCGCCGGCGATCGGGTTCATGATGAACCGCCCCTGGACGATCGGCGCGGAACTTGGCGGTGAAGAACCCGCGAGCGTGCTCGTTGCTGACGAGCGTCTGGGCCGAGACGATCGGCATTGGGGATCGGCCGGCCGGTGTCGGCGGCCAGCACGCGGCCCTCGATGATCCGGGCCGGCTCGAGCGCGAGGGTGATCTCCTTGCCGGCCGCCGAACTGGCCGTATCGAGGTCGCAGATCCTGCCGGGCGTAGCGAAGGTCGCTGCACCGCGAGACTGACGCCGACGCCGCGGCCGATGCCGCGTCACGGCGATCCTCCCCTGGTCGTCGGTCTTGACTGGTCGCGGCCAGGCGCGGAAGCCCTCGGGCGGGTCTGTGCCGAGCCCGACGCCGTCGAGTTGCCCCGTGTCGTCGGCCGCGCGACAGACCGTTGACGTGGACCTCGACGCCCTTCGGCCGGCGCGCCGGTCACGTCGACCAGCCGGATGCGGACGGTCTGTTCGGGCGGGAGCTTGATCTCGGCCGCGGGCTGCTCGGCGTCGGGGTTCAGCTCGGCCCAGCCGAGGCCGTAGCCAGGCGCGGCGGCGAGCGCGTCGACCTCGAAGACGCGGGTCGACGCCGTGCGGGGCGCCTCGAGGCGGAACCGGCCGTCGCCGTCGGACTGGCCCTGGCCCAGCAGGCGTATGCTGATCGATCTCCTCGCTGGCGGCGACCCACGGCGTGCGGGCCGACGCGACGAGTTCCACGACGGCGCCCTTGACCGGCTTGCCGTCGGGGTCGAGCACGCGGCCGGCGACGGTCATCCGGCCGCGCGGGCGGGCGGGATCGGGCTTCGTGAGTCGGGCTTGCCGGGCCGGTCGGCGTCGCGGGGTCGGCGACCTGCGCCATCGGTGGCCGCCGGGCTCGGTTTCTCGGGCGTCGTCCTTCATGCGCCAGCGAGCGGGCGAGCCAGCCGGCGCCGGTGGCGACGGCGGCGAGGGCCAGCACGGTCATCGCGACGAGTCTGAGCTTGTGGATCAACATGGTACGCAGGACCTCCTGGGCCAGCGCCGCGGCGGGCGCGGAGAGCGCCCCGCCGGCGGCGGCGTGACGGGCCGCGAAGTGCGATCGCGGCCCGCGTGGTGGAATCGCACAGGAGGGGAGGAATGGACGCCGAGGCGGATGCGAGGCGCCAGGAACGCGCCCAGCGCGGCAGCGGGCAGGGCAACGCCGCGGCGAGCCAGGCCGCGGCGGAGCTTCTCGCGGGCCCGGGCCAGCCGGCTGCGGAGCGTCCCGCCGGGCAGCGGAGCCGCCGGGCGGCCTCGTCGAGCGTGAGGCCCTCGAAGTAGCAGAGCACGACCGGCAGGCGGAAGGCCCGCGGCAGGCGGTCGATCTCGCCGTGGAGGACCTCGGCCTGCTCGCGGTCGATCGCCGCTCGGTCGGCCGGCGGGACCGTCAGCTCGGCCGGCAGCACCAGCCTGCGCCGGGACCGTTCATCGTGTCATGCTCCTCCCGCTTGCGGCGGCGGGCGATCTGTTGCCGCGCGCACTGCGCCGTCCGGATCGCGACCCCGTACAGCCAGTTGCCCAGCAGGTCGGGGTCGCGGATCGACCGGGCCTTCTGGGCCAGGACCAGGAAGACGGCCTGGAAGGCGTCCTCGGCATGCTGCACGTCGCCCAGGAGCTGCCGGCAGACGCCCAGCACCATCGGCCCGTGCCGCCCCACCAGCGCCGCGAAGGCGGCCTCGCCGGCCGGCGTCGCGCCGCCGGCGACGAACCGCTCCAGGAGCTGCCGGTCGGAGAGCCCGGCGACCGAGCCGCCCTCGAAGAGCGACTCGAGCTGCCGGACCACCGATCCCGATGCAACACGCGCCATAACAGCTCGCCTTCCTCAATCTCCCCCCCTTGCTAAGCGGGGGCCGGGGGGGTGGCCCAGGCGTAACCATTTACAGGGTCTGCGGAGGGCCTTCTTCGACTTGTCACGAGACGTCCACTTCTCCCCACGCAAGGTACTGTGGCGCCGGTGGCCGAGTTATCCCCAGTCTACCAAAAATGTCCTCAAGTCTTGGTGGGCCAACGGCTTGCACCGGGCGAATTTCGAAACAACGAGCCGGCACGTGGCCAGGTGGGACCACACAATTGCTTGGATACAGGGTTGGGCTTTCTGGGATGAAGGACCAGGCCGGCCGCCGCATCTGATCGGTCGGATCGGTCGGATCGGACGGATCGGACGCGGCGGCCGGCCTGCGTTGGTTCCTCGGCGGTTTCATAGTGGAGAAACTCGTGCACTTCACGACTCAGGTTTTTCGATCAGGATGTCGCCGAAGTCGATGGTCTCGCCGGACCGGGCAGTGAATTCCTGGCGGATCTTAGGGTCTCCTCCGAGGTCCCGGGGGGTGCGGTCGAACACCCGATAGGTCGCGCCGGGGATCAGGGCGGGGAATGTGATGCGGCCCTTGCCATCGGAGACCAGATCGGCGTAATCGGCCGGGTCGATTCGCGAGAGGTAGTCCTCATCGGCGGACAGTTGGCCCTGGTCGGCCGCGGCGCGGTTGAAGCGGTCGGGGCCGGGCGTCACGACCATCGAGATCAGATACGGGTCGCGACGCCCGACGAGCGGCTTGCCCGTGGGGTCGACCAGCCGCCCGATGGCCGTGCCGCAAGGCTCGAGGCGAACCGTGATCGGCGACCCCGCCGCGGCCTTGACCGAGAACCGGGCCGTGGCGCCGAGCTTGCTCTTGGGCTCGAAGAAGTAGACGGGAACCTCGGCGTCGGGGGCCAGGCCGTGCAGCTCGCAGTGGCCGTCGCGGACATCGCCGTGATATTCTCCCCAATAAAGTCGCCAGGGCATGGACTGCGGCTGCGGCAGGAGCCGGCTGAGCACCTGAGCCTCCCGGACGGGGCGGCCGTCCGGGCCAGTGACGCGGGCCTTGATGGTCATGCCGCGCCGGAGCACGACGTTGATCTCCTGAGGGTCGGCGCCGGGCTTGAGTTCGCAGGGGATAAAGGCGTGAGCGTACCAGCGCGGCCCGCCCGGCAGACCCTGGCGGACCATCCGCTGGCCCATCTGCTGGAGCACGTAGTCGTCGCTGGGGCCCAGGACGACGAGCGTGCCGCGGCTGGGCAGGACCGGGAGCTGGTACGAGCCATCCGGGCCCGTACGCGTGGTGTCACTCCGGGGGCCGGATGCGCCGTTCCCCGCCGGCAGGCCGACATAGCGGATCGCCGCGCCGGCGACCGGCCGGTCTGATCCCTCCTCGACCACCTTGCCGCGGATCACCTCGCCCCGGCGCAAGACCAGGTCGAGCCGGTGCTCGAGAGACCCCTTGTTCCACGTGAAGATGCCCGTCGAGTTGCTCAGGTAGGGCTGACCCTCGGGGGCGTGGACGAAGAGGGCGTAGCGGTCAGTCGATATGGGATTGGTGCGGAACCGCCCCTCCGCGTCGGTCTCGAAGTGGTTGCTGTAGCCCGGGCCGCCCCGATAGGCGGTGATTTCAATCCTGCATGCGGGACAGGCTTGCCGGTGTCGGCGTACGTGACACGTCCGGTGATGACCTTGGCCGGCTCCATGGCCGCGGTGACTGGCTTCGTCTCGGCCGTGCGATCGGTGTCGACCACGATCCTCTGCCGGGCGAACCGCGGGTCGTCGGCCATGAGGAGGGCGCGAATCTCTCGGCCAATGCCGCGGACCGTGAAACGGCCCTCGGCGTCGGTGATCGCCGGACCTGGCCAGGCCAGCCGGATTGTTCGCACGATTCCCAGCCCAGAAATGGGGACCTTCGATGAACTCGGGAAGGTTGGTCGGGCCGCGCTGGGGATGTCCCATGCCCTCGACCGAGACCTTGACGCCCCGGGCAGGCCGGCCCTGCACGTCGAACAGACGCCCCTGGATCACCTGCTCGGGCCGGAGCGTGATGTCGGCGACGGGCTGGTCGGCGTCGACGTCCAGGTTGACCCAGCCGGTGCCGTAGCCAGGCGCGATCGCCGCGGCGCCGACCATGAAATGCGTCGCCGACGAGAGCCGCGGCGCGTCAAGCCGATACCGGCCCATCTCGTCGCAGGCCGCCTGGCCGATCGCCGCGGGTGCGTTTTCGCCGGGCCGTCCGTCCGGCTGCTTGAGCGATCCGTAGACCATCACCGACGCGCCCGGCACCGTCTTGCCGTGCGGGTCGAGCACGCGGCCGACGACGAACATCCGGCCCGGGGCCGCTTGATCGGGCTTGGCCGCGACCGGAGCCTGGGTTGGCGCGGGCGCCCTCGGGGGCTCATCACCCATCGCCGGCGGGCGTGTGAGGAAGCCGGCGCCGCTGGCGAAGACGGCCAGAAACATCAGCGAGAGCGCGGCCAGTTTGAGCTTGTGCAAGAGCATGGTACGGAGGACCTCCTGAGCCAGGGCCGCGGCGGGAGCGGAGAGGGCCCCGCGCGGCGGCGTGTCGGGCCGCGAAATGGATCGCCGCCCGAGTCGTGGAATCGCACAGGAGGGGGGAGATGGACGCCGCGACGGACCGGTGGCCAACCGCCGCGACTAGCGCGGTCGCCGACAGCGCGAAGCCGCGGCGCCAGAGCCCGCGGCGGAGCTTCTCCCGCGCCCGGGCCAGGCGGCTGCGGAGCGTTCCGGCGGGCCATCGCAGCCGTTCGCGCCGCTTCGTCGAGAGTGAGGCCCTCGAAGTAGCAGAGCACGACCGGCACGCGGAAGGCGCCCGGCAATCGGTCGATCTCGAGGTGCAAGGCCTCGGCCTGCTCGCGCTCGATCATCGACCGATCGGCACGCAGGCCGGGACCGGCGGCTGACTGCCGCATCGCCCCTTGTTCCTCGGTCCTGCGCCGGCGAGCAATCCCTCTGCGAGCCTTGCGGGCCGTCCGCAGCGCGACGCCATAGAGCCAGGTGCCGAGCAAGTCGGGGTCTCGGATCGAGCGCGCTCTGCGTGCCAGGACCAGAAACACCGCCTGGAAGGCATCCTCGGCGTGATGGTGATCGCCCAGGAGCTGCCGGCAGATCCCGAGCACCATCGGACCGTGGCGCGCCACGATCGCGGCGAATGCGGCCTCATCGGCCGGTTCGCTCCGGGTGGTGAACCGCTCGAGCAGTTGGCGATCGGAGAGCCCCGCGGCGCAGCCGCCCTCGTAGAGCAATCCAAACTGCCGGACCAGCGACGGTGAAGCCACGCTTGCCATGTCTTGGGCCCCCTGACAGATTGATCGAATCGACCGGCGAGATCGCCACGAGCGCCTTCTGGTGTTGCGCGATGAGCACGCCCCAAAGGGGCAGTCAGATACCAGCCCAGGGCAACGCCCTGGGGATCGGGTAAGGAATTAAACGCCGCCCTGAAAGGGCCAAACAGTGTATTCTAAACCGACACATCCCTCGGGAGTTATCGGCCAGTGATTGAAGTCGGAAGCCGAACCTTGTTGCGCCCCTTCAGGGCTTGTCCGATTTGTGGGTACCTCGGTTCCCAGGGCGTTGCCCTGGGCTGATTTGTTGTGGCCCCTTCGGGGCGAGGACCAAACCGCGAAACATCGAAACCAGCGCCAGGCGCAAGAGGCGTTCTTTCATACCCTCGACCCGTTAGTGCCCGACTGGCCTTCATGTTATCCCAGGTTGTGCCGGAAAACCCGCTCTGAATTCGCAACCCGAATTCTGCGCCGGAGATGCGTCAGCCCGGCGGCTTCTGGGTCAGGACGACATCGAGGTCGACCGTCTGGCCGGACTCGGGGTGAACTCATGCGGCCGAGCCGGTACCGGGCGCCGGGGATCAGGTTGACCATCGTCACGCGGCCGTCGGGCCCGCTGCGCAGGCCGCGGTCGCGGACGGGGTCGAGGTTGACCTGGTAGGCGAAATCACCTTGAGTGAGGTCGATGTTATCCTTGAGCTTCCTCGAATCCGGGCCCGGGGGTGATGACCAGCTTCAGGTCGTAGGGCCAATCGCCGGGCTCGCGATTGGCGAGCGGCTTGCCGGCGGCGTCCTTCATGAGGATGCGGGCCGTCGCCGTGGGCTCGGAGCCGCACCGTGACCGGCCCGGCCGCCGCCGACTTGCCCGAGAGCTCCACGGTGGCCCCGAGCTGGTCCTTGAGGTCGAGGAAGTAGAACGTGCTCGGCTTGTCCGGGTCGCAGCCGGGGATCTCGAACCGGCCGTCCTTCACCTCGATCTGCGGCGGATCGCCGTTGAACCCCACCAGCGGGAAGCCATGCTCGCCGGTAGGGCGTGTAGCTCCGCCCGAACACGGAAGCCTCGGAGACCGGCTTGCCGTCGGGCGCGACGACGCGGCCCGTCGACGGTCACGCCCCGCCGCAGCCGCAGCTCGAGCGGGTGCGTCGCCTCGCCGTCCTTGATGTCCAGGACGGCGTGGGCGTCGGGATACAGGTGGAAGCTGGGGCGCAGGCCGATCCCCATATCGATGGAGTTGGTCTCGACGTGCAGGTAGTCGTCGCTGGGTCCCTGGACGAGCACGTGCCCCGGGCCCGCGGGGGACGACCATGGTGAACGTGCCGTCGGGCCCGCTCACGGCCTCGATCGCCAGCAGGTTGGCGTATCGTGGGTTGTTGCGGATCGTCTGGTGGTAGACGACCCAGGCGCCGGCCACAGGCGTGCCCGCCGGGTCCTCGATCAGCCGGCCGCGCACCACGACGCCGCGCCCGAGCTTCAACTCGACGGACTTGCTGGACGGCCGCCTTGGGCCAGTCGATGTCGCGCCAGGCGTGGAGGTACGGCTCGCCCTCGGGCGGATGGACGCAGGACCCGGTACTCGCCGGCCGGCCAGGCGACGACCCGCGCGCGGCCCTGGCCGTCGGTCCGGGCCCTGGGCGATGTCGTCCTTCGGCCGGCTAGCGTCAATGGACTGGACGGTGACCCGCGCACCGACCGCCGGCGTGCCGTCGTCGGCATGGACGACGTGGACGTCGAACGCCTGCGCCGGGCGCAGCGTGACCGTGGAACCGGGCCGGAGCACGTCCTGGCCTTCGCCGGCGGCCCTCGGCGTGCAACGAGAACTCGCTGGTGGGCGTACCGCGGATCATCGACCTCGAACGTCGCCGGTGCGCCCGCACCCAGCCCGAGCATCCGGAACCGGCCGTCGCGGTCGGTCGTCACGGGCGACGGCCAGAGGCTCGGCTCCCCTTCGCGTCGTAGGGCTGGAGCTCGATGCTGGAAATTCAGCTTCGCGACGCGGACGACGACCCCCGCGGCGGGCTGGCCCTGGACGTCGACCAGCCGGCCCTCGACGGGCTGTCTCGGGCGGCAGCGCGATCGACGTCTCCTGCCGCGCGGCGTCGGTCTTGAGGTCGACCGCCGTGAGGCCCGCCCGGGCGCGGCGGCGATCAGGCCCAGGTGCTCCAGGTGACTTGCGGGGATCGCCGGGAACTCGAGCGCGAACCGGCCATCGGCGTCGGCCGCGGCCGTGCCCATGAGGATGTTGCGATGGCCGGCCGTCGCGATCGCCGACCTGCCGCTTCCGGTCGGCCAGCACTGCCACTCGTGCGCTTGGCATCGGCTTGCCCTGGCGGGTCGAGGACGCGGCCGGCGACGGTCATCCGGCCGGGCCTTGCGCGAGGATCATCTTGGGCGATCGCCGCACCGCTCGCTGCGACGGTGGAGCGCGAGGCTCCGTCCGAGCCGGATGAGAACGCGGCTCGCCGGGAGGCTCGCCCTCCCAGATCCGCGCAACGCCATTGAATGCGTGGGACAGATAGCCGGCGCCGGTCGCCAGGGAGGCGAGCAGCAACAGGCACAGGGCCGTGGCTTTGAGCTTTTCCAAGAGCAGGGCGCCGACGACCTCGCGGGCGAAGGCCGCGGCGAACGTCGACAGAGCCGCAGCCGGCCGCGTGACTGGCCGCGAATTCGATCGCCCTCCGGGTTGTGGTCTCGCACAGGAGCGGGGAGATAGACGCCGCAGCCGGTCGGTGCGCGAGTGCCGCGGCCATCGCGGAGCTCGAGAGCACGAAGCCGCGGCGCATCAGCCCGCGGCGTAGCTTCTCGCGGGCACGGGCCAGCCGGCTGCGGAGCGTGCCGACGGGCCATCGCAGCCGGTGCGCCGCCTCGTCGAGAGTGAGGCCGTCGAAGTAACAGAGCACCACCGGCACGCGAAAGGCACCCGGCAGGCGCTCGATCTCGCCGTGCAGGGCCTCAGCCTGCTCGCGGTCGATTATTGCGCAATCGGCACGCAGGCCGGGACCGGCGGCTGACTGCCGCACCGCCCCTTGTTCCTCGGTCCTGCGCCGGCGAGCAATCCCTCTGCGGGCCTTGCGGGCCGTCCGCAGCGCGACGCCGTAGAGCCAGGTGCCAAGCAAGTCGGGGTCTCGAATCGACCCGGCTCTGCGCGCCAGGACGAGGAAGACGGCTTGGAAGGCATCTTCGGCGTGATGATGATCGCCCAGGAGCTGCCGGCAGATCCCGAGCACCATCGGACCGTGGCGCGCCACGATCGCGGCGAATGCGGCCTCATCGGCCGGTTCGCTCCGGGTGGTGAACCGCTCGAGCAGTTGGCGATCGGAGAGCCCCGCGGCGCAGCCGCCCTCGTAGAGCAATCCAAACTGCCGGACCAGCGACGGTAAAGCCACGCTTGCCATGTCTTGGGCCCCTTGACAGATTGATCGAATCGACCGGCGAGATCGCCACGAGCGCCTTCTGGTGTTGCGCGATGAGCACGCCCCAAAGGGGCAGTCACATACCAGCCCAGGGCAACGCCCTGGGGATCGGGTAAGGAATTAAACGCCGCCCTGAAAGGGCCAAACCGTGTATTCTAAACCGACACATCCCTCGGGAGTTATCGGCCAGTGATTGAAGTCGGAAGCCGAACCTTGTTGCGCCCCTTCAGGGCTTGTCCGATTTGTGGGTACCTCGGTTCCCAGGGCGTCCCCTGGGCTGATTTGTTGTGGCCCCTTCGGGGCGAGGACCAAACCGCGAAACACCGAAACCAGCGCCAGGCGCAAGACGCGTTCTTTCATACCCTCGACCCGTTAGTGCCCGGCTGGCCTTCATGTTATCCCAGGTTGTGCCGGAAAATCCGCCCGAAATCGATGCTGTACCAGGGAAATCGGGTCACTCGTTGCCACGCTCTGCCTGGGAATGCCTCCCTGGCCGGTCTGCGGCCCTTACGCGGGACGGGACGACGCGGAGCGTCGCAGACGGCATTCCCACGCAGAGCGTGGGAACGAGTTTCTCCGCCATGTTCCGCCTTGAGGCAAAGCATGCCGCGCGATTTTCTTGCTACTGTGTCTCCAAATCCGGAATTTGTGAGTGAACCGGGAAGATGCGTCACGTCGTCGGCCTCTCGATCAGAACATCGCCGAGATCGAGGGTCTCACCGGCCTTGACGGTGAATTCCTTGCGGAGCCGGGGCCCGGCCTTCTCGCCCATCGTGCTGTCGTAGATGCGGTACGTCGCGCCTGGAATCAACGATGGCAGCGTGAGCTCTCCTTTGTCATTGGAGACCAGGCCGTTCGCGTAATGGACCGGATCAAAGTGCGCGACGGTGTCCTGATCGGCAGCCAGGCGGTCCTGGTCGGCTTCGTCTCCGCTCATGATGTTCGGCCCCGGGGTGACGACCATCATCGCCGTGTAGGTTCCGGAGTTGTCGCGCGACCCCGACACCGGGTTGCCGGCGAGGTCAACGAGCCGCACCCGGGCCGCGCCACAGGGCTGAAGCCGCACCGTAACCGGGCCGCCCAATGCCGACTGGCTCGAGAGAAGGGCAGTCGCACCCAGGTTGTGCTTGGCATCGAGGAAGTAGACGGGGACGTCGGTACGGTCGGACAGGCCGTGCACCGCGAAACGGCCATCTCGCACCGCGCCGCGATGATAGGCCGACCAGCGCAGCCAGGCGACCCAGGTCGGTTGGAGGATGACGCGGCTGATGACAACGGCGTCTCGCGCGGGGTGTCCGTTCGGCTCGACGACCTGGCAAGGCACCGAGGCGCTCGGCCGCAACGCGACCGCGACTTCCTGGCTGGTGCTGCCCGGTTTCAGCTCGAGCTTGTGGAAGGCGTGGGCGTACAGCCGGCGCCCGCCTGGCTGGCTCGCACGGGCCATGCGCTGTCCGATCTCGTCAAGCACGTACGCCTCGCCAGGGCCCAGGACGGTGAGGTAGCCCGGGCCGGGCATGACGCCGAGCTGAAACGAGCCGTCCGAACCGCTCGCCACGCGGCCATTCGAGGCGCCCGAGCGTTGGTCCCGGTCCGGGTTGGACATGTAGCTGATCCGTGCCCCCGCGATGGGTTTGCCGGACCCTTCCTCGATTACCGTGCCGCTGACCAGCACGCCCCGGGGCAGCGCCACATCGACGGTCTGCTCGATCGTGCCCTTCTGCCATTCGAGCTTCTTGGTAACGGTCAGGCAGGGCGATCCTTCGGGAGCGAAGACCGTGACGGTGTAGTGATCGGCCGCCCCGGGATTGGCGCGGAAGCGCCCCTGGGCGTCGGTCTCGAAGTCGCCGGCCCAGCCCGAGCTGCCATTGCGCTGAGTCTCCACTTCGCCTCGAGCATGAGGCGCGGGCTCGCCGCTGTCGGCAAACGTCACTTGCCCGGCGATTAAGCGGGCAGGCTCCACGGCCATCGTCACGTTCTTGGTATCCGACGACGCATCGGTATCGATATCGACAGTCAGCCTGGCGAAGCGCGGGTCGTCGATCAGGACGCCGAGCCGGAGGCCCCGGCCCGCGCCCTTGATCATGAACCGGCCGTCAGGATCGGTCGTCGCCGGCCGGGGCCAACCCGGCAGTTTCTCGGGCTGATCCGGCAGGAAATAAGGTCCGTCGGGCTGCTGGAGAGTCGCGTCGGGGCTGCCGCCTGGGATGGTCCGCATGGCCTCGACCGAAACCTTGACTCCCCGCACCGGCCGGCCTTGCACATCGAACAACCGACCGTGGATCACCTGTTCGGGACGGAGCGTGATCTCGGTGGCTGGCTCTACGGCATCGGGATCGAGCGTGGCCCATCCGGCGCCGTAGCCGGGCGCGATCGCGATCAAGCCAAAGACATCGTGCCTCGCCGACGACACCCGCGGCGCATCGAGCCGGAACCGGCCCGCGCCGTTACTCTGCGCCTGGCCGATCGCCGACGGCCACATCGGCGCCAGCCGGTCGCCGCGCCCCGGCCACTTGAGCGACGCATAGGCCATCGTCGTGGCGTTCGGTACCGGCTTGCCGTCCGGGTCGAGCACGCGGCCGGTGATGGTCATTCGGTCAGGTGCGGTTCGCGGGGCCGCTTGATCGGGCTTGGTCGCGACCGGAGCCTGGGTTGCTGCGGGCGCCCTGGGCGGCTCTTCCGCCGTCGCCGGCGGACGTGCGAGGAACCCGGCGCTGCCGGCGACAACAGCCAGGAACAAGATCGAAAGCATGGCGAGCTTGAGCTTGTGCAACAGCATGTTGCGAATGACCTCCTGGGCCAGGACCGCGGCGGAAGCCGGGAGGGCACCGCTCGCGGCGGGACGGGTCGCGAACAGGAGCGCTGCCCGGGTCGTGGAATCGCACAAGAGGGGTGAGATGGACGCCGAGACGGACCGTGGCGCGAGTGATGCCGTGATTGCGGCGGCCGACAGCGCGAAGCCACGGCGGGTCAGGCCGCGGCGCAGCTTGTCTCGAGCCCGGGCCAGGCGGCTGCGGAGCGTGCCGGCCGGCCAGCGCAGCCTTTGCGCTGCTTCATCGAGAGTGAGGCCCTCGAAATAGCAGAGCACCACCGGCGCGCGGAAGCAGCCCGGCAGGCGGTCGATCTCGAGGTGCAAGGCCTCGGCCTGCTCGCACTCGATCGTCAACCGATCGGCACGCAGGCCGGGAGCGGCAGTCAACTGCCGCAGTGCCCTTTGTTGCTCGGTCCTGCGCCGGCGAGCAATCCCTCTGCGGGTCTTGCGCGCGTCCGCAGCGCGACACCATAGAGCCAGGTGCCAAGCAAGTCGGGGTCTCGAATCGACCCGGCTCTGCGCGCCAAGACGAGGAAGACGGCTTGGAAGGCATCTTCGGCGTGATGATGATCGCCCAGGAGCTGCCGGCAGATCGCGAGCACCATCGGACCATGGCGCGCCACGATCGCGGCGAATGCCGCCTGATCGGCCGGTTCGCTGCGTGCGGTGAACCGCCCGAGCAGTTGGCGATCGGAAAGCCCCGCGGCGCAGCCGCCGTCGAAGAGGATTTCAAACTGCCGGACCAGCGACGGTGAAGCCACGCTCGCCATGTCTTGGGCCCCCTGACAAATTGATCGAGTCAACCGGCGAGATCGCCACGAGCGCCTTTTGGTGTTGCGCGATGAGCACGCCCCAAAGGGGCAGTCACATACCAGCCCAGGGCAACGCCCTGGGGATCGGATAAGGAATTAAACCCCGCCCTGAAAGGGCCAAACAGTGTATTCTAACTCGACACATCCCTCGGGAGTTATCCGCCAGTGACTGGAGTCGGAAGCCGAACCTTGTTGCGCCCCTTCAGGGCTTGTCCGATCTCTCGGTACCTCGGTTCCCAGGGCGTTCCCCTGGGCTGATTTGTTGCGGCCCCTTCGGGGCGAGGACCGAACCGCGAAACAGCGAAACCAGCGCCCGGCACAAGAGTCGTCCATTCATTCCCTCGACCTGATAGTGCCCGGCTGGCCTTTATGTTATCCCATGTGCTGCCCAGAAATCTGCCCGATATCGATACTGTAGCAGGGAAATCGGGTCACACGTTCCCGCGCTGTGCGTGGGAATGCCTCCCTGGCCGCTGTGCGGCCGTCGGCCGGGACGGGACGACGCGGAGCGCCCTAGACGGCATTCCCACAGAGCGTGGGAACGAGTTTCTCCGCCATGTTCCGCCTTGGGGCCAAGCATGCCGCCCGATTTCCTGGCTACAGTGTCTCGAAATCCGGAATTTGTGAGTGAACCGGGAAGATGCGTCACGTCATCGGCCTCTCGTTCAGAACATCGCCGAGATCGAGAGTCTCACCGGCCTTGACGGTGAATTCCTTGCGGAGCCGGGGCCCGGCCTTCTCGCCCATCGTGCTGTCGTAGATGCGGTACGTCGCGCCTGGAATCAACGATGGCAGCGTGTGCTCTCCTTTGTCATTGGAGACCAGGCCGTTCGCGTAATGGACCGGATCGAAGTGCGCGACGGAGTCTTGATCGGCAGCCAGGCGGTCCTGGTCGGCTTCGTCTCCGCTCATGATGACAGTGAGGTAGCCCGGGCCGGGCATGACGCCGAGCTGAAACGAAGCCGGCCGATCCGGCAGGAAATGGGGTCCGTCGGACTGCTGGAAAGTCGCGTCGGGGCTGCCGCCTGGGATGGTCCGCATGGTCTCGACCGAAACCTTGACTCCCCGCACCGGCCGGCCTTGCACATCGAACAACCGACCGCGGATCACCTGTTCGGGACGGAGCGTGATCTCGGTGGCGGGCTCTACGGCATCGGGATCAAGCGTGGCCCATCCGGCGCCGTAGCCGGGCGCGATCGCGAGGTTGTGGTCTCACACAGGAGCGGGGAGATAGACGCCGCAGCCGGTCGGTGCGCGAACGCCGCGGCCAGCGCCGCACTCGAGAGCACGATCCCGCGACGGCAGAGCCCGCGGCGCAGCCGCTCACGGGCCCGGACCAGCCGGCTACGGAGCGTGCCGCTGGGCCATCGCAGCCGCTCGGCGGCCTCGTCGGGCGAGAGCCCCTCGAAGTAGCAATAGACGACCGCCAGGCGGAAGGACTTCGGCAACCGATCGATAACCCGGAGCCAACGGCGACGGCGGCCATTTTGAGGGGAGCAGCGAACACCGTCGCCGTTGGCTCCGGGTTAACCGAGCGCGGCGGCTGCGGCTCGGCCGCGCAGTGCTTTCGGTGCTGAAAACACCCCGTGAACCGTTGGTATTCATGGGCAATCACGCAGGCTAAGCCGCAGCCAGCGCCGCGAACGTCGCCTCGAGCAAAAGCCACATCTCGAGCCGCTGAAGCCGGCGAGCCAAGGTTTCCCGCGGCGTTCCAGGGCGCGCCTGGGTGCAGACGTCAATCATCGCCGCAGCGTTCCAGCCCCCCGCCACCAGGCGGCTCGTGAGTTGCCCGTCGCCGTGTTCTTCGAGCAGGGGCCGGGCTTCCTCGGCGAGCGACTCAAACACCGGATGGCGGCCGACGCGGCGAAACCAGTAGTTGGCATTGGCCGCGTCGGGTTCGCGACGATGGGCGATGCCATGCCAGTAGGCCGAGAACTCGCGCTCGCCCAGGTCGTCGGCTTCCTGGGCGGCCGTGTGGCTCGCGTCCCAGAAGTCGTGGACGAGGAGCAGGCCCGCCGCGAGATTCAGCCGGCCGGTGCGCGGGGCGTTGGGAAAAATCGCCGCCCACGCGGGCTCGGAGAGCTGCGGCAAGAGCCTTGGGGCGCTCGGACTGGTCTGCGTGAGCGTCGGGCCCAGCGATCGGTCGTCGCCCAGCGAGTCGGCCGCCAGCGCGGCGATCAAATCGGCCGGATCGAGCGCCGAGGCTGCGAGAATGGCACTCGGGCCCTCGCCCCGCTCGAGGCGGCTCGTGATCTGCGAGGCGGGTGCGCCGTTCGCCTGCAAACAGGCTTCTCCATCGTTGTAAACCAGTCGAGACCGCAGCAACTTCATGACTTGAACTCACCACACCCTTGGCTGGGCTCACGCGGCCCCCAGCCAGCGCTCGATCCAGCGGAAAATGTCTTGATAGGTCACGAAAATCATCAGGCCCAAGACCATGATCAACCCGGCCCAGAAGGCCGGGATCATGGCAGACTCGGGCAGCGGCCGCCCCCGCACTTTCTCGGCCACCAGGAAGAGCATCTGGCCGCCGTCCAAGGGTGGGATCGGCAGGAAGTTGATGACGGCGAGCGAGATGTTGATGAAGCCGAGGATGGTGATCAGGTCGTTGAATCCCGAATCCGCCGCCTTGTAGAGGAGCTCAAAGACCATGAGCGGACCGCCCACCTCCTTGGGACTGACCTGCCTCTGGGCGAGACTTCGGAATGTGGCGTAGACCGAGAGGACGCTGTCTATCGCCTCGTCGAACCCGCTTCGCATCGCCGTTGTGAGATTCTGGGGAGAAACCTTGCGGAACGACGGGAAAAATCGCAGTCCGCGCGAGGGATTATACCAGTTTGGAACGCGGGCTGGAGCGAGCGTGACGGCCTTGGACGCCTTGCTGAGCTTCAGCTCATCGTCCTGGGCCGATCGTTCCTGCAACCTGCCGAACGCAGTGAACCAGGACGGCGACTTTTCATTGAAATCGAATGTCACGGGCTTTGATGCCGCCCGCGCGGGACGGCCCGGGGCGGCCGGCCTGGCCGGCAGCGCCGGCAACTTCAAAGATTCGATCACGTCGCCCGGCTTGATTCCCGCTGTGTCCGCGGGTGAGCGGGGCCGCACGGCCGCAACCCTGGTGTTGATCGGGTAACAGAGCCCGACCCCCGGCACGTCGAGCGGCTCGTCCGCAAAAATGGGCTCCATCCGGGGAACGCTATCATCCGGGGTGACCGTGATGCTCTCGGTCTTGAGCGCACCGCCGGCATCCTTGCGCTGGATCTCGAACGTCACGGGCTTGCCCGCCTTTTCGAAGCACAAAGCCGGCAGTTGCATCGGGTCGATGTCGTCGTGGTTGTCGACCTTGACGATGAGATCGCCCGGGCGGAAGCCTGCCTTCTCCGCGGGTGAATCCTTGCGGATGGCGCTGATCGGGCCCAATGTGAGCCGGGCGCCAAAATCGACGAAAGCGACCGCGGGGAGGGTCAGCTCGAAGCGTTCCAGCGGCGAGCCGCTGTCGAGAGACTCGAACAGGCGGCGCTCGATTCTGTGCACGATCGGCCGGCCGGCGTTGCGGGCGAGCAGGAGTTCGTAATCGTGGAAATCGGCCAGCGGCGACGGCTCCTCGCCGGCCACGCCAGCGGCGACCAGCACGTCCACCTTGGACTGGCGATCCTTCTCCGCCATCCAGGGATAAGGCGGGGGATCGCTCATGCCGGCGGGAGGCTCGAAATCGCCGATCACCAGGCTCGACTGCGACGTGATGCCGATGGTGGGACGGTTGGCAGCGGCCTCCCGCCGCGGCACAACCTCCAGGCTCGTCAATTGCTGCTGACCCGGCCGCTTCACTTCGAGATGGAGCACCTGTCCCCGACCGCTCATCACGGTCTTGCGCTGGAGGGTCAGGTAACTGGGGTCGCGGCGGCCGTCGATCGAGACAATCTCGTCGCCGTGCGCAAGCCGGCCGCATACGCCGGCGAACCGGCGGCGATGGCACCCATGACGGGCGGGGTCTCGGCGCGACTCAACGTGAAGAAGTAAGAGTAGCAGATCCATCCAAAGAGCAAGTTCATGACGACGCCGGCCGAGATGATCGACATCCGCGCGCTCACCGATTTGTTGGGAAAGGCCCGAGGATCGGTCGATTTGTTCGCCTCCTCATCGGGCACTTCGCCGAGCATCTTGACGAAGCCGCCCAGCGGAACCGCGGCCAGCACGTACTGGGTCTCACCGCGCGTGAAGCCATAGAGCGTCGGACCAAAACCGATCGAGAACTTCTCGACCTTGACATCATTCCACTTCGCCATGACGAAGTGGCCGAGCTCGTGAATGAAGATCACGAAACCCAGTCCGGCCGCGACCTTCACGATCGTCAGCGCGACATTCAACCAGAAACTCAGCGTTTCCAACGATCAACCTCCCGTCGGGCCCAGGCATCGACACTCCACAAAAGGTCGAGAGTGGGCCGCGGATCAAACGTATGATGCTCGACGACCGCGCGGCAGGCCAAAGCGATGTCGAGAAAACCGATCTCTCCCCTGAGGAACCGGGCCACGGCCGTCTCGTTGGCCGCATTGAGCGCCGCCCCGGCCGTCCCGCCGCGCCTCATGACCTCGAAACCAAGATCCAGGCTGGGGAACGTCTCGCGATCGGGCGGCTCAAAATGAAGCGAGACCGGCCTCCCCAGATCGAGCCGCTCGCCAACTCCCGCCGTGCGATCCGGATAAGTGAGTGCGTACTGAATCGGCAGCCGCATGTCCGGCGGAGACATCTGCGCGATCACACTGCCGTCTGTGAACTCAACCATAGAGTGTACGATGCTCTCCGGATGAATCACCACCTCAATCTGGGAGGGCTCGAGCTGGAAGAGCCAGCGCGCCTCGATCACCTCGAGCGCCTTGTTCATCAAGGTCGCCGAATCGATGGTGATCTTGGGGCCCATCTGCCAGGTGGGATGCTGCAAAGCGTCGGCGGGCGTGACGGAGCCGAGCTCCTGCCGGGACCGGCCCCGGAACGGCCCGCCCGACGAGGTCAGAATCACTCGACGCACCTCCTGGCGCTTGCCGGCCATGAGCGCCTGAAAGATCGCCGAGTGCTCGCTGTCGACCGGCAGGATCGGCACGCCGCGAGCCTGGGCCAATTCCATGACCAGCGGCCCGGCAACAACCAGGGTCTCCTTGTTGGCCAGAGCCACGATCTTACCGGCTTCGAGCGCCGCCCACGTGCCGCGCAATCCGGCTGCTCCGACGATCGCACTCAGAACGCGATCCGTCTCGGGATGCTGGACCATCCGCACCACGGCGTCGGGGCCCTTCAAGACCTCGACACCCGTTCCCTTGAGCTCCTGCTCGAGCTGGCTGGCGAAGTCGTTGTCGGTCACCGCCGCGAACCGAGGCCGCAACCGGCGGGCTTGATCGGCAAGGGCCTGCCAGCGGCAATGCGCGCTCAAGCCCCATGCCGTGAGCCGGCGCCCCAGGTCGCCTTCGATGACAGATAGCGCGCTACAGCCGATCGAGCCGGTCGAGCCGAGGACGACGACCCGAGACGTTAAATCACGATGCTCCATGCACGTCCCCAGTTTCCGGGTCGAGCAGCCGCTCCCGTCGCACGGTCACTTAACCCAGATGCACTATAGAGATTCCCCCGATGCGGGACAAGCCGGGCCGATCCGCCGCGGGAAAGAGATCCCTTTTCGATTCCGCGAAAACTTGTTCCATTGGAAGAACGGCGAGATTCGTCGTCACCGTCCGCACTGGAGTCATCGATGTTTATGCGCGCGACTGATCCTCGGTTTCGAATTGCAGCCAGGCTCTGCCTTGTGACCGCGTGTCTCTTGTGGGGCTGCTCCCAGAAGCAAGAAGAGCTGAAGCTCGACCCGGGCGCCTCGCCATTTTTCCCCGGGCCGGTCCCGGCGGACGCCAAGACCGCGGCCGGTATGGGTCGTGCCGGGCCCACCGACCGGACGGACCACTCAGACAAACGTGCGATCCCGGATCGGCTCGCGCCCATCAATACGACGCTGGGCGCGAACGAAGTCGAGCGGCAACTGCGCCTCGCCCAGCGCGCGGCCAGGGACGGCGATTTGACCGGCGCCGGCGCAATGCTCGACCGAGTCCTGGCGGCTGAGCCCAACAATCGGGAGGCGCTGGTCCAGCGGGCTGCCCTCGCGCTCGGAGCGTTTTACCGGGAAACCGACCTGGCCGATCGCCTGGCCGCCATCGCCAAGGCGGGTGAGCTGGCCCGGGCCATCCTGCGCGCCAATGAAGTGCTCAAGAACCACGAGATCGATGTCGTCGGCCGCACCCTCTACGCCGAGATCGAGGCTCGCTTGCTCGAAGGTCGCATCGATCAGGCTTTGGCCGCGCTCAAGAAGGCCAACGACCTGGGATTCAACGCCGTCCAGCGGGTCGAGGCAGACAAGAAGATGGCCGCGCTGCGGTCATCGCCTCAGTTCGGAGCCACCAAGAAGGCGATCGACGAGGCGATCGTGGCTCAGGCGCGCGAGCGCATCAAGCGGGCGCTCGATCAAACACCGAAGTTTGCTTTCGACTTCACACTGGCTGATCCCGACGGCAAGAAGGTCTCGCTCACGGATTTCAAGGGGAAGGTCGTGCTCGTGGACTTCTGGGGGACCTGGTGCAGCCCCTGCCGTCAGTCGCTTCCGGCCTTGATCGCGCTTTACAGGCGCCACCACCCGAATGGGCTCGAGATCGTCGGGCTCAACTACGAGAAAGACGCCGACAGCGAAGCGGCAGCCCGCGAGCTGGTCAGACAGGCGAAGAAGCACATGGGCATCCCCTATCCGTGCCTCATGGGGGATGATCAAACCAGGGACCGGGTTCCGGGCTTCGGCGCCTTCCCGACCTCCCTCTTGATCGATCGCTCGGGCAAGGTCCGAATGCTGGTCGTGGGCTATGACGAAAAATCGCTGCAAAAGATCGCCGACGCGATCATCGTCATGCTGAGCGAGAAATCGCCGGGGCCGGCTGCGCCAAAGGCCAAGCGCTGATGCCGAGGCGCATTCCCCGTGATCTCTGTGGCCGTGGCTCCCGGTGCGGCATCGCACGTTAGACCGCCGTTGTCATTCCGTGCTCCAACGCCTCGGCGGTGTGACCTCGAACCGTCCCGTCGGCGGGCTGAATTTGACGCCCACGCGCCAGAGCAGGTCGGGCTGGTGCTTGGCCAGCAGGTACTTCATGACCACCTCGTCGGAGGGGGGCATGCCGGGATCCTGAAAGACAACACATAACCGCGTCACCGGGCGGCGGGTCTTGGCGTCCCAGACCTCGATCAAGCCGTGAGGCCTGCGCGGGATGCGGAAATAATTGTCGCCGTTCTTCACCGTCAAGCAATCGAACTGACAGAACTCGTGAAATTCCTTGGGCTCGACGACGTCGCGCACCAGCTCCGCGGCGACCAGCTCGGGCACGCCGCGCTGGTATTCCGAGGAATCGAGCCGCATCGGCTCGTCCTGACAGGTCGGCTGCGGATGGCTCTTGCCCTCGATGACCCGGAAGATCTCCCACGCCACCAGCCGGGCGTAGCCGGCCCGCAAGGCGGTGCTCGAGATGACCAGGTGAGGAAACGAGGCGGCCGTGCGCACGACCTCGTGGGCGAAAGCCTGGACCTCGCGCTGAAGCTTCTCCATCCAGTATCGAGGCAGCTTGGCCCGGTCGCTCTCGGAATAGCGGAACGGCCTGGGCCCGACATCCGGAATCACCAGCTCGACCTCGTCCTTGCCGCGATCGAGCACGCGCAGCACGGAATCATAAGTGGCTTCACCCCGAACAAACCGCTCGGCCGCGTCCGCGTGGCCGGAACTCCTGATGCGCACGATCCGATAGCTCGGCCTGGCCAGGAACACGACCTCGCGCGCCAGGGAATCATCCGCGCACCGAATGTCCTGGACATCGATCTCCCAGCGAAGATAACCCGTGCGGATCATGGTCCGTTGTCCGTTGTCCGTGGTCCGTGGTCCGTGGTCCGTGGTCAGTCGTCAGTGGTCCGTGGTCCGTGGTCAGTCGTCAGTCGTCAGTCGTCACTCGTCACTCGTCAGTGGTCCGTGGTCCGTGGTCCGTGGTCCGTGGTTGGGCGCTGCGCGAAAGTAAGTGTCGCCTTTCGTTCCGCGAAAGACGACTTTTCCGGATCCTGTAGTGGGGAAATCGGGTGACTCGTTCCCACGCTCTGCGTGGGAATGCCTCCGTGGCCGCTCTGCGGCCCTCTGCCGGGACGGGACGACGCGGAGCGCCCTAGGCGGCCTTCCCACGCAGAGCGTGGGAACGAGTGTCTCCGCGATGTTCCGTCCCGGGGGCAAAGCCTGCCGCCCGATTTCCTTTACCGGGCGTGCGTGGCCCGGGAAGGCCGGCTTCAACCTCCCTGAATCGCCGGGACGATCAGGATCTCCGCAGCCGTCTTCTCGAAGCGCTCTATCGGGGTCGAACGCCCCGGACCATCGAGACGAAACGCCAGACGGCCCGCCGTGAGGTGCTCGGCAAACGCCGACTCGGCGACAGCGATCGTCTCGGGTCGATCCTTGTCCCATTCCGCCAAGGTGAGGTCGCCGTGTCCGGTCTTCAAGATCCGCAGTTTGGACATTTCCGATACTCCTTCCGACAATCGGACCAACTACCCATTCCGCTCGAGGCTGTCAACCAGATCTACCCCGGTCGTCGCCGGACACGCAAGGTATCGAGAAAGGATGGATCCACCGCATTAGTAGTTTAGCCGAAAATGCCCATTCCAGCCACAGGAATCGGCATTTTGGCCCCTTCGTGATGACACGAAGCATCGCCCGGGCCCGGTCCTCTACGAATGCGAGCTTCCCGCCCCTTTGGCCTTCTTCCGCCCCTCCGACGGCTTTGGTCGTCGTTTGCCGTAAGTCCCCCGGAAGATCTTGCCTCGCTTCGATCGTCGATCACCCTTGCCCATGAACCTGGCTCCCGAGAAAAAAACGGTGGTTTCTGCAATCGGCTTGAGTTCCCGATCCGATACGCTTACCATGTAACGAGCACTGACGTTTGTCGTTTTTGCCGCGATCACGACGCTGGGAGTTCTTGCGATGCTTCGTCTGAGCTTCTTCCCGCGGGCAAGCCTCGCTGTGGGGGTGATCCTCTGCATCGGGTGTCAAGCTCGCGTCGCTCCCAGCAAGGCACCACCGGGGGTGTCCGTCGCCAAGCCTGCGGGACCTTCCCGATCAGGGCAAGAGCCCGCCGGCACGGCCCTGGCGAGCCCGGCGGCCGCGGCTGGCCCGTCCGCCCACGCGGACGCCCCGTTACGGATTTCGCCGGCAGAGTTCACGATAACGGCAGACGATGCCGGATTGCAACTCCTACTTGGGCGGGACGACGACGGCTCGACCCGCGACTTGACCGCCCTGGCCGCCTGGACGGCCGAGCCGCCCGGGTTTGTCCAGATCGACTCGAATGGTTACCTACGGCCCGCGACCGCGGGCAACAAAAATGTTCTGGTGACGGTTCATGCCGCGGTCGACGGCCAGACGGCCGCTGGCGCGGTCACGCTGGAAGCGAGAGGACGCCGGTCCTGGGACTTCGGCCAGGATATCGTCCCGATCCTGACCCGGTCCGGCTGCAACACGGGCAATTGTCATGGCCGGGCGGATGGCCAGAATGGCTTTCATCTGTCGCTTTTCGGTTACGATCCCGCCGGCGATTATGTGGCCCTGACGCGCGACGGCGGGCAGCGGCGGCTGTCGAGATTTGCGCCCGAGGAGAGCCTCTTTCTGGCCAAGGCCACCGGCCGGCTCGCCCACGGCGGCGGCGCGCGATTCCTGGTCCGGTCGCCCGAATATGAGACTGTGCTGGCCTGGCTCCGGGATGGGGCGCCCGAGCGCGCCTGAAAACGCATGGCGAACTTGCCAAGGTTACCGTCGAGCCCCGCCTCGCCCGCCAGCAGGAGCCCGGCCCGCGGCAGGTCCGGGTCGTCGCCCATTTCGCCGACGGACACGAGCGCGACGTGACGCGGCTCGCGTCCTATCGCGTCAACGATGACGCCGCGGCCGCAGTGACCCAGGACGGGCGCCGCACTGCTCAAGACGCGGGCCGAAACCGACGTGATCGTGCGCTACCAGTCACAGATCGTGAGCGTCCGGCTCTCCACCGTCATCAACCCGGACCTGAAATTCGACTTTTCCCAGGCTCAAGCGGCGGAACTTCATCGACAATGAGCTGTTCAAACGTCTCGAATCGCTCAAGGTGCCGCCGAGCCCGCCGGCGAGCGACGCGACGTTCCTCCGCCGGGTTTCACTCGATCTGACGGGCGAGCAGCCCGCCCCCGACGAGGTCCGGCGATTCCTGGCCGATCAAGATCCGGACAATCGCATCAAGCTGATCGACCGGCTGCTGGCGAAGCCGGAATTTGTCCTGTTCTGGCGGATCAAGCTGGGAGACCTGCTCCAGATCAGCTCGGCCCGGCAGGGCAACGGCGCCTATCGCTACCAGGCGTGGATCGACGAATGCCTGTCCAAGAATCGGCCCTGGGACGACGTGGTCCGCACCTTGCTGACGGCAGTCGGCGATCCCAACGACGTCGAAACCGGCGGGCCGGTCAACTACGCCATGGATTCGCTCGAGGCCAACGTGGCGGCCGAGCTGACGGCGCAACGCTTCCTGGGGCTGCGACTAAGGTGCGCCCAGTGTCACAATCACCCCTTCGATATCTGGACCCAGGACGACTATTTCGGCCTGGCCGCCTTCTTCGCCAAGGTCCAGCGGGGTGCGGCCGGGGAATGATGGCGACACGCGCCACGATCTCGATCAATCCCGACGGCCAGATTCTGCACCTGCGAACCAAGAAACCCGCTGCGCCGCGGCTGCTCGACGGCAAGCCGGTCGCCACGACGGGGAAAGACGATCCGCGGAAGGCGCTCGCCGCCTGGATCACGGCCCAGGATAATCCGTACTTCGCCCGGGCAGTCGCCAACTGGGTCTGGGCGCAGCTCTTCGGCAAGGGACTGGTCGATCCGTCGGACGACATGAGCCGCGCCAATCCGCCGGTTCATCCCGACCTGCTCGATGCCCTGGCCCGGCATTTCGTCGCCAGGAAATTCGACCTGCGCGACTTGATCCGGACCGTCGCTTCGTCGGAAGCTTACGGTCTTTCGTCGTCGCCGGTCGCGGGCAACAAGCAGGACGTGCGTCTGTTTTCGCACCAGATTCCCCGGCCGCTCACGGCCCACCAGATGGCCGACGCCCTGGCGCAGGCGACCGATGTGCCCAACCGGTTCGAGAACGACGCGGCCCGGGCGTACCGGCGGGCGATCGAGATCGCCGACCCGACCAAAGCGAGCACGATCCTGGATACCTTCGGCCGCTGCGCGCGAACGGCGACCTGCGCCACGACGCCCGCCCCGCCGCTGTCGCTTCGGCAGGCGCTGCTCTTGATCGGCGGCGACGTGATCGAAACCAAGGTGACCAGCTTGAATGGCTACCTGAGCAGCGCGCTCAAGCTCGAGCTCGAGCCCGAGGAACTTGTCGAAAACCTCTATTACCGCACGGTCTGCCGCCCGCCGACGGCCGAGGAGCTGTCGCATTGGGCGGCCGAGCTCAAGGGAGCGAGGTCGCGGCGCGAGGCGGCCGAAGACCTCTTCTGGTCGTTGCTCAACTCGCGGGAGTTTGCCTTTAACCATTAAGGGGAGAGACCCATGTCCAGAAATCTGATCCAACGGCCATGCAGCGGTCCGAGCCGACGTGAGATTCTCCGCATGGGGTCCCTGGCGTTTCTCGGCCTGGGCCTGGACGACTGGTTCCGACTGCGCGCGGCGGCTGGGGCCCAGACGGCCCAGTCAGCCACGGTCAAGAACTGCATCCTGATCTGGCTGGCCGGCGGGCCGTCGCACCTGGACACTTTCGACCCCAAGCCCGCGGCCGCGGCCGACGTGCGGGGTGAGTTCAAGCCGATCGACACCTCCGTTGCGGGCCTCAAGATCAGCGAGGTGTTCCCCAACCTGGCCAAGGTCATGAACCAGGTCACCCTGATCCGGAGCATGACCTCACCCGAATCCGACCACGACCGGGCTTCCCACCATCTCTTGACGGGGTATCGTCCATCACCGGCGTTGGTTTATCCCGGCTACGGCAGCGTCGTCAGCCAAGACGCGGGAAGCGAGGCGAGGGATGCTGCCGCCGTACGTGGCCGTGCCCGATCCGCCGATCTTCGCGACGAGCGGCTATCTGAGCCCGGCCTACGACCCGTTCTCGGTATCGAGCGATCCGAACTCAGCCGGGCTTCCGCGTCCGGAACCTGACGCCGCCCGACCGGTTGACGCTCGAACGCCTGATGCGGCGCCGGGACATGGTCCGCAAGCTCGACGATTTTGCTCACGACGTTCCGGCGACGCCGCTGACTACCAGCCGCGACCAGTTCACCGAGCAGCGCCTACTCGCTCTTGACGTCGTCGGCCGCCCAGGCGGCGTTCAAGATCGGCGACGAGTCGCCGCGATCCGCGACCGCTACGGACGCACGACCTTCGGCCAGTCGTGCCTCCTGGCACGGCGGTTGATCGAGGCCGGCGTGTCGTTCATCACGCTCAACGACCGCGGGAGCCGGCCAGCTCGGCTGGGACACGCACGTGCAGAATTTCCCGACGATCAAGAACACCCTGGCCCCCCCCTCGGACAAGGGTGTCGCCGCGCTGCTCGGGCGACCTCGCCGATCGCGGATTGCTCGACCACACGCTTGGTCGTGATGATGGGCGAGTTCGGCCGCACACCCAAGATCAATCGCAACGCCGGCCGCGATCATCACGGCCGGGCCAACTCGGTCCTGATGTTCGGCGCGGGCATGCCCGCCGGGCTGGTCCTGGGCCGGACCGACGCCACCGGCGACTCACCCGCCGAGCGCCCGGTCACCCCGGCCGATCTGGCCTCGGTGCTTCTACCAGCAGCTGGGCATCGACCCCGACACCAAGTTCGAGGCGCCCGACGGCCGCCCGATTCGATTGGTTGACTTCGCCAATCCGCCGGGAGCTGATCTGAGATCCGAAGTGAGGCGAGTCTGAAACCGGCTGTCCGCTGGCCGGTCGCCCTCGCCCATCCCTTGCCATTCCCTGCCACGCCTTGTGCTGGTAAGTCTGTGATAATGAGTCGCTGGGCTCTCGCCTCGGTCGATGCTTGTCTCAGATAGAGGTACTCGCGAGAGCAGCCCACGTGCGGGACCGGCCCACTGTGTGGTAAACTACTGCCGATTCGGTACGGTCCCCGTTCTCGCTCAGGAGTTTAACCCCGATGTCGCAAGGTCCTCGCCGTCATCTCCGAATCGAAATCGTTGACGGAGTGACCGTTGTCAGCTTCGTCGAATCCAAGATCGTGACCGAGGAGAACATCCAGGAGGTCGGCGACCAGCTTTACAGCCTGGTTGAGGACGAAGGTCACAAGAACATCCTGCTGAATTTCGGCAATGTTCAGTACCTCTCCAGCGCCGCTCTGGGCAAGCTGATCAACCTCAAGAAGAAGGTTGCGTCGGTCAAGGGCCGGCTCAAGCTCTGCTGCATCCACCCCGACCTGCTCGAAGTCTTCCGCATCACCCGTCTCGATCAGGTCTTCGAGATCTATAGCGACGAGCAGTCGGCCCTCGACAAGTTCTAGTTACGGAGGCTCGACGCTCGCCAGCTCCGCATCCTGGCAGGACTCGCCGAAGCCTCGCCCGGCCGGGTGCCGCGAGATGGCTCGTTGCGGGCCCCCTCCGGTGCGGCAGCCTGTCTTCGTGCCCGGCGAGGCGCGGCCCTGTTCGCCGGCCGCGCAGCGCCACGAGTCTCTGTATCAGCGAACCGATCCGCAGTGTTTTTCGCGGCCTGATGCCTTCCCGTCGGGACAGCCCGATTCGCTGGCGGTCCACGCCACTCTGCGCACGATCGTTGCAAGGACCGCGCCGGCTCGCAGCCCCGCCCGCAGCCGGTCGACCAGTTGCCGGTCGATCAACATAATGCCGGGCCCCACGGGGCGGTCCGGGATCCGCACCCTGGCCCTTGATCAGCAGCAGCCGCGTGGTGCATTGCAACCCCGCTTTCGCCTCCCTCGGACGCGTATTCGCCGCGCCGATACCAAGCCCCCAGCCTCTGATCATCCTCAAGATCACCGTCCACGCGTCGTCATTCATGATGTCACCAATGTCCCCAGACCAGGCAAACGAACTGGTTCTTCTAATGACAGTAGATCTGCATTTACGGGAATCAAATTGCGGTGATTCTCAAGATTATTTCTTTCTCGTAGCATACTCGCAGCGATCGTGTCGAATGTGTCGATCGTCGATGCTTCGTTGACGCATGAATCTCGGATGCGGGATATGAGTCGCGGGAGTGGCGTGGTGTCATACGGGGCGGCGGCTGCCGGCCGGCGATGAACGGGACAGCGCAACTTCAAAACGACCGGCGTGGGGGTTGACTTGAGCCGGTGCGACGACGACGATTCGATGCGTAACGCGTCCGATAGTGGTCTTCTGTTCCATAGATTCTCCGATGAGTGATGCGACGCTGACGCCGATGATGCACCAGTATCGCGAGTTGAAGGCTCGCGATCCCGATGCGCTCTTGCTGTTCCGGATGGGCGATTTCTACGAGCTGTTCGGCGAGGACGCCGAACGGGCCTCCGCGCTGCTGGGCCTGACGCTGACCTCGAGGGACAAGGGGCCCGATGCGCTGCCGATGGCCGGATTCCCCCACCCGGCGCTGGAATCGTACCTGGCCAAGATCGTGCAGGCGGGCCTGAGAGCGGCGGTCTGCGAGCAGGTGGAGGACGCCAAGCTCGCCAAGGGCCTGGTCAAGTCGCGACGTGGTCCGGATCGTCACACCGGGCACTTTGACCGACGACGAGCTGCTCGATCCCAAGACGGCCAACTACCTGGCGGCGATCGTCGAAGTCGGGCGGCAAGCTCGGCCTGGCCTGGGTCGAGCTCTCGACCGGCCGGTTCTCGCTGACGGGCCTGTTGCGAACCGAGCTGGTCGACGAAATCGCCCGGCTCAACCCGGCCGAGACCTTGATCTCCGAGCTGAGCCGTCGATGCGCCTTGGGTTCGGTGTGCTCCGCGGCCAATCCGGCGCGGCCTTGACGATCCGTCCTTCGTGGGACTTCCAGCCGGAGCAGGCCCGCAAGACGCTCTTCGATCAGTTCGGAACGACCACGCTGGCCGGCTTCGGCATCGACGACCGGGCGGTCGAGGTCCAGGCGGCCGGAGCGCTGGTCGGCCTATCTGCGCGAGACCCAGAAGACATCGCTGGCGCATATCACCCGGCTCGTGCCCTACCGCCGCGCCGACACCCTGGCCCTGGACGAGATGACCCGGCGCAGCCTCGAGCTGGTGCGAACTCTGCGCGAGGGCAAACGCGAGGGGTCGCTGCTCAGCGTGATCGACTGCACGGCGACGCCGATGGGCGCGCGGCTCATGTCGGAGTGGCTGACCTCGCCGTTGACCGTCGGCCGAGCTGATCGGCGAGCGGCTCGACGCCGTCGAGGAGCTGCACCAGCAGTCGGCCTTGCGCGGCGATCTGCGGAAGATGCTGGGCCAGTCGCTACGACCTGGAGCGGCTGGCCGGCCGGGTCGGCACCGGCCGGGCGACGCCCCGCGACCTGGTCGCCCTGGCCAGGACGCTGGCGCTGCTGCCCAAGCTCAAGGCCCGGCTGACGGCGCGGGTCTCGAAACGGCTGAATCAGCTCGAAGCGGCCCTCGAGCTCTGCCCCGAGATCCGCGCCGAGATCGAGGCCGCGCTGGTGCGATGACCCGCCGCTGGCGGTCAAGGAAGGGGGCCTGATCCGCGACGGCTATCATGCCGAGCTCGACGAGCTGCGCGGACCACGCCAAGGGGGGCAAGTCGTGGATCGCCAGGTTCCAGGCCGAGCAGATCCGCCGCACCGGCATCCCCAGCCTCAAGGTCGGCTTCAACAAGGTCTTCGGCTACTACATCGAGATCACCCACGCCCAGGCCCAGGCCCGCGGCGCCAGCATTCCCGGCGACTACATCCGCAAGCAGACGGTCAAGAACGCCGAGCGCTACATCACGCCCGAGCTCAAGGAGTACGAGGAAAAAGTCCTCCGGGCCGAGGAACGAGCCTACGAGCTGGAGTACGAGCTGTTCACCACGCTGCGCGACCGGGTCGCGGCCGAGGCGCCCGCGGCTGATCCAGGCCGGCGCGGTGCTGGCGCAGCTCGACGTGCTGGCGGCCCTGGCCGAGCTGGCCGCCCGCCACGGCTACTGCCGTCCCGAGATCGTCGCCGAGCCGGTCTTCGAGGTCGAGGCGGGCCGTCACCCGGTGCTCGACGCCATCCTGCCCCCGGGCGATTTCGTCCCCAACGACGTGCGGCCTCGGTCCCGATCAACGGCGTCGATCCTCTTGATCACCGGGCCGAACATGGCCGGCAAGAGCACGTATATCCGCCAGGTCGCCCTGATCACGATCCTGGCGCAGATCGGCAGCTTCGTCCCGGCCCGACGCGCCCGGATCGGGATCGTCGACCGGCTCTTCGCCCGCGTCGGCGCGACCGACGATCTGAGCCGCGGCCAGAGCACCTTCATGGTCGAGATGACCGAGACGGCCAACATCCTCAACAACGCCACGCCCCAGAGCCTGGTCATCCTCGACGAGATCGGCCGCGGAACCAGCACCTTCGACGGCATCTCGCTGGCCTGGGCGATCACCGAGCACATCCACGACGCGATCGGCTGCCGGACCCTGTTCGCCACGCACTACCACGAGCTGGTCGAGCTGGAAAAGACCAAGCCCCGGCTGCGCAACGCCAACGTGGCCGTGCGCGAAAGGGAGGGCGAGATCGTCTTCCTGCACCAGATCGTGCCGGGCGGCGCCGACCAGAGCTACGGCATCCACGTCGCCCGGCTGGCGGGCGTGCCGGCGCCGGTGCTGGAACGAGCCCGCGAGATCCTCAAGTTCCTCGAGAAGCAGCACGGGCCCGATCCGGGCCTGCCCGGCAGGTCCGATCCGCCGCAAGGTCAAGACCGGAAGGGCTCTGGCCGGCAGCCTCTTCGCGGCCCTGCCCGATCCGCTCTTGGTCGAGCTTCGACAGCTTGATCCGGACGCGATCACGCCGGATCAGGCTCTCGAACTGATCAGGCGACTCCGTGAGTTGGCGGGGTGAGCCGCGGGTGATTGCGGCGCCAACACTCTGGTAACCGTTCGGCACTTCAACTACATGAGCAGCCGCGAGCTTGCCGGGTGAATCACTTGCCCTTCGGCGGCACCCTGATGGCAACGCCCTTGGACCATTTCCCGTTTCGGTTTAAGACGTAGAGCATGTGGCCTGCAAGACCTGGATGTTGTTGTCCAAGAGGCGAGCCCGCGCTTTCTCGGCGCCGGTCAATTCGAGCACATCCCACGCTCCGTACGCAAAGCTGAATGCGTAAAAGACGTTCCCGGCCTGATATAAGGCACAACCGTGCCCGAACGCAGGGCAGAGATCGTCTGCCACCGGCTTCACAAGTTTGACCTCGCTCCAGTCGCCCGTCCGGGCACTGAAAGCGGCTACGCGGTCGATCGACTTCCCCTTGTAAGCGAGAGCGATGCCTTCGAAGTTCATGAGCGGCGTTACATCGAGCCCAACGGGAATCGGCACCCGTTTCCAGCCCGAATCGTCGAAGTCGAGACTCTTGGCCTCCAGGGCTGTACCGTCGGCTGATGTGACAAGCAAGAGGGAGCCCATGCCAAGGACGGGTATCGCATCTTGGTCGGTGGCCAGCGTGGGGTAGTTTTTGAACGACGGACGCTTGATGGCGGAGCCGAAAGGACGGAGATTCGGCTGTGGATTCATGTTCGGCTGTAGCCCCGGGGTCACGGCCACAGCCTTTATGTCCGGTCCCGGTTGTTGCCCCACGGGGGCCCGATTCTGCGGCCCGCCCTGCCAGCGAGCCCAGACGCCAGCCCCTCCCGAGACCGCGCCGACGAAGAGGGAAACCAGAGCAATCGCTTTCAGCTTATTCAGCAGCATGGCTCTCAATACTCCTTGGGTCAAAGTCAAGACCGAGGCTGAGACATTGGTTGATGCCGAACCCGTTGCCGCTCCCACGACCGAGTCCACGAGCGAGGTCGGTGGAACGAGTCGGGAGGAACCCAGGAGGGAGGTGGAGACCATCGCCGAAGGTACGCCCACCCCTCGGCGTTCGAGCCTCGACCTTAGGAGCCGCCGGCCGCGCGACAGCCGACCGCTGACGGTCCCGACCGGCCAGCGCAGTATCCGAGCTGCCTCCTCGTGCGACCTGCCCTCGAGATGACAGAGCACGATCGGGCTTCGATACTTCTCCGGCAGGCGGCCAAGCTCTTCCTGAAGCAAGGGGCGGACATCGAGGTGGTACGCCTCCTCGGCCGATCCCTCGACGCCTTCCATCCGATCGAGATCCGTCAGACGGTAGCGCGACGCGGACGCACGCGCCCGCATTGCGGTACGATAAGCCACCTTGTAGAGCCAGGGAGCCAGTGAATCGCGCACATGAATCGAGCGAGCCTTGCGCACAAGAACCAGAAAAGTTGCCTGGAACGCATCATCCGCATCATGGGACTGACGAAGAATCTGGCGACATGCTCCCATCACCATGGGCCCGTGACGATGAACGAGCTCCCGGAATGCCGATCCGCCGGCCCCTTCGGCACCGGCGGCCGTGAAGCGACCAAGGAGCTGGGCGTCGCTCAGGCCAGCGAGGGTGCCGGACGTCCAGAGGACTTCGAGCTCCCGCATCACATTGCCTGAATTTGTCTTCGTCATGCTCGCCTCACCTCCCGGTCGGGCTTTCTATTCCCTATAATGCGCCGGGAACCCCGCGCCATACATTTTTTTCGTGGTTCCAAGTCGAATTCTCGCAGACTAGTGAGAATCTGCGTGTGCCTGTCGGGGACGTTTGAGCCCGCGGAGGCCGCAGTCTCCGTCCACGGTGTGGCTGGTGATGCAAAATATCTTGACTCACGCAGGCGATATTCTGGGCACGCTCTGGTACTACCTGGGCCGGACGCGGCGCAACCCTGGCATTGCGGTCCAGGGGGCGGCGCTGATGGCCGTCATCGTCGCGGTTGCCACCGTCTCGCTACTGGCCTCGCGCCCAAGTGACAAGACGATTTCGCCCCGAGGGTATGTCGCGTACCGGGCGGGTGCCCCGCTTCGTATCGACGGCCGGCTCGACGATCCAGCCTGGAAGGCCGTGCCGTGGACCGACGACTTCGTCGACATCGAGGGCGGCCGCCGGCCGCCCCCGCGCCTGCGCACCCGAGCCAAGATGCTCTGGGACGACCGCTTTTTCTACATCGCCGCCGAGCTCGAGGAGCCGCACGTCCAGGGGACGTACACGCAGCACGACTCCTACATCTTCCACGAAGACAACGACTTCGAGGTCTTTCTCGACCCGGACGGCAACAACCACAACTACGCCGAGCTGGAGATGAACGCCCTCAACACCACGTGGGACCTGCGGCTGCGGAAACCTTACCGTGACGGCGGCAAGGCCGAGGATCATTGGGAGATCCCCGGCCTCAAGACGGCTGTCCACGTCCAGGGCACGATCAACAACCCACGCGACGTGGACGAAGGCTGGACCATCGAGATCGCGATCCCCTGGGAAATGGTGGGGGCGCTCACCGACAGCGACCGATCGAGAGGGACGCCGCGCGACGGCGATCAGTGGCGCGTCAATTTCTCACGCGTGCAGTGGCGATTTGACATCGCGGCGGGCCGGTATGTCCGCCGCACGGACCGCCGTGAGGACAACTGGGTCTGGTCGCCTCAAGGCGTGGTCGACATGCACCGGCCCGAGACCTGGGGTTACGTGCAATTCTCGACCGCGGCGCCGGGCCGCGCGACGTTCCAGCCCGACCCCGCGGGACCAGCCAAACACCTGCTCCACCGCATCTACCGCGCCGAGCGCTCCTTCCAGAAGGAGCACGGGCGCTACGCTTCGACGCTGGCGGAGCTGGGACTCGCGGACGTCGGCGATGGGAGTCTAGCGGCCCCGCCGCGTATCGAGGCAGCAGAGGGTCGTTTTCAGGCGAGCGTGGACGTCCGGCTCCAGGGCGGCAAAGAGCAGCGCTGGTGTATCCGCGAAGACTCGCGCATGTGGCTGGATCGCCAACGGGCAGGAAGCGCTCGGGGATACTCACCATGAGCAAGCGAGCGGATAACCTGGAAATGACGACCGAGCCCGACGTGGAAGCTCGCTGGCGCGAGCGTGAGGCCTGGTGGCGCCGCAAGCTAGGTCGTCTGCGACTGGGAGTCGAGCCGCTCGAAGAGCAGGTCGCCCGTTACCGGCGCGTGACCTGGGCGTTGACCGTCGTGCCCGGGATCTTGGCGACCATGTTCGTCGCGCTCTTCACCGCCTTTGGCCGACCCGAAATCGGCCTGGTCCTGGTAGCGATTCTCCTCTTGCCGATCGTGCTGAGCGCGTGGCTCAACCAGGCCAGCCTGGCCCATCGCGCCCGCCGTTATCTGGCGGAGCTGGAAGAATATCGCCGCGCGAGCGAAGAGCTGAGAACCGGCACGGGAGAGAATCACCACGGACAACACCGCGCGGACTAGCCGCGATCGCAATGCTCGTTTAACCAGGAGCCAACGGCGACGGCGTTTCCTGCTTCACTCTGAACGGGCACCGTCGCCGCTGGTTCCGGGTTAAACTTACGCCCGAAGACTCGCTCTACATTCGAGAGGTGCAACGTTGCGATACTTATTGGCGCTTCTACTGCCACCAGTTGGCATGCTTCTGTGCGGCAAGATCTTCCAGGCCATTTTCTGCGTCCTGCTGATGATCACCCTCATCGGCTGGCCGGTGGCTTCCATCTGGGCGCTCTTCGTGGTCCATAGCCATCTTGCCGACAAACGAATGGATCGCCTCGTGCCGCGCCGTGCGAGGTCAAGAATGAGTCGTGGGGCCAGGGGATGCCGACAACGCGAGCGAGCGGAATTACCCTCGGCTGACCGATCGAGCATGAGCCGAAGACTCCGGAGCCGGCCTGAGCCGGCCCGGAGGTCGTCTATCGCGGCAACCGGTATGAGGTTCTACTGAGCGTTGCCCACGCACGGCAAGTTCTTGGCAAGCGAACGCCGGGCACGGAGGCCCGGCCCACTGGGAAAAGTGAGGAAATCTCCAGTGGCGCGGGCGTCCCTGCCCGCTTTCCGAGTTTACTTGGCTAAGCAGCGCTCAGTAAGCCCGGCCGCTGTCTTCACGAATCTTCACTTCACGACCATTCCGGCTCGCGGACCGTTCCCGACCCGACGAGCTCGGATTCGAACCCATCGTCTTCGCAGTCGACGGACCGGCCGTCAGTCCACTCGTCCGAGTCGTTGACCGAGCTCTCAAGCGCGAGGCGGAGCCGCTTTCGAGCCGTGTGCAGCCGGCGCTTGACCGTTCCCAAGGGGACGTCGAGCATCTCGGCGATCTCGATCAGCGAGTGGCCGCGGATGTAGAACGCGTCGAGCGCCTCGCGATCCAGCGACTTGAGACGCCCGAGAGCCTCCCACAACCGATCGGCGCGCTCGCGGCTGATCAACTGATCCAGCGGTCCGCCCTCCTGCTCGGAAGCACCCTCCAGCACGCCCGTCTCGACGCAGGGCGGAGCCACGCGGCGAGTCGCGCGGTTGATGGCCATCCGCGAGGCAACCTGCCGCAGCCAGCCGGCGAACCGCTCGGGCTCGCGGAGCTGACCGATCCGCTTGAGCACGTGCAGGAAGACCTCCTGGGTCAACTCGAGCGCATCGCTGGCGTTGCCCAGCCGCCGCAAGCCGATCGCGTAGACCGTCGGCTGAAACTGCTCGACCAGCGCCCCGAAAGCGTCCCGGTCCCCTCTGCTGCGCGCCGGACTACAACGGCCAGGTCAGCCCAGCTCCGGTTCTCGATCTCGTATCCCTCCGAAGTCACCAACACGTGACCCACCTTCCCCACTCGGGGTGCTCCCGAATTCGGCCTCACCGCGACCAGCGCTCCACGCCGGAAATTGCGGGGCCGAAATCGGACTCCATCATGGACGTCCTCTACGCTCGGGACCGATGGAAGGCACTGCCGGAAGGCACGATCGGGCGTGTTGCTGAGAACCAGCCCCAAGCGATACCCTCTTCGCGGCCAGGTGCCGTGAGCGGTCCGGCGACCAATGTGACGGCGCGAGCACAGCGGCCAGATCAACTCAAAAGGAGTGTTCGTCCGGTTGAATCGGGGCTACTGTGCGAAACCGATTGGAAAAAACCGCCTCCGTCGTCCTCGGAGTCGCATCCACAGCTTCGGCCTGATGGCGGCGCCGTCGAGATCGAGCGCCGTTTAAGCCCTACCGTGAACCGTGCTGACGAGCTGACAGAAATCGGCCATCGGTACTCACTTCCCGGTTGTTGCCTGTCTTGCCGCGGCTAACTGCGGAGCAGTCGCTCGGGCGTCTCGTTTCAAACCTCCCAGCCATGACAACCTCGGTCGAAGTCGCGAATCGAGGAGCAGCACCGGCTGCGTTCTCGCCCGCTTGATCGCCGTGGTCGCTGTGACGCCGGGATAACAGTCTGAGACGATGCGTTCGGGTCGCTCGGCGAGGTTGTCCGGCCTCGGCTCGACTAGGACCTGAACATCCGCCACGCGGCAACTGCACTGCACTGCCACATCCTGGGACGGGCATTGCGGCGCAGGGGAAAATGAGCCGGGAATGGATGGAAACGCGGGCCCAATTTGGGGGATTGGATAACCGCCCGACCAGACCATTCCTTCGCGCATGACACCATGATGGGATTGACGGATGTATTGGGTCTTATCGCCCGTGTTGACGCTCGCGTGGGCGGCGAGCGACCGCGTCCCGAGATTCAGCCGGTTGGAAAGTGCCAGGGCCGACAGCGTCAGGTTCGTGCGGTTCAACATGGCGAGTCCCTCTCATCCGCCTCGGAAGGCGGGGATACGAAGTGCCGCGGCAGCACGATCAGACCGATCGATTGACTGTCGCAACACGAGGAATGGGACGCTCTTACGTCCCGCGATCAGTTACCGAGTCATGGGTACCACAGTGGCTCCCGAGACCTCGATCATACCGGGCAACGCACCCGGCGGGGCGACCGCGGGCACACAAGCCCGCGATCAACTCCGGTAAACGACGAATGGATCCCGTCCAGAGAGGGATCGACACGCCGCCTACCGAGGTTTGCATCCTTTAGACATCCTATCTCGAGTTGTTGTTCGCGCGAAATCGGAAAAAATTCGAATTGTGCCTGTTCGGCCCAACATTGAGAATCCCAGCGATCCCTGTAAAATGTCGGCAAGGGAGGCGAAGAACTCATGAGCTTGCGCGAGCCGGACCGTTGCTGGAAGCCTCCTGCTTGCAGTGGGTCTGATGGCGGCCGCTTGTGCCAAACGGGAGGAGGGCGCGGCAAGCTCGAGCCCGGATCCCGAGCTCGCGAAGCGGGGCAGCATCGAGGTCACGGCGAAACTCGTCGAGATCCCCGAGGGGGCGATCTTCGAGCGACGAGCTGTACAACTACGCGACCGTCCTGAAGTACCAGGTGCTCGAAGTCCACCGCGGCAAGGTCAAGGGCGAGACCATCTACGTCGGCCACTACAATCCGTTCAAGCCCCGATCCGAAGCGGCCGATCAGCGCGTGCCGGACGTCGGCGGCAATCTCAAGTCGTTCCGCGCCGGCCAGGTGCACCGCATGGCATTGGAAGAATCCATGCTTGACCATTTCACGGGAGGGATCCTCAACAAGTATTCCGAGGAAGACACCGACCCGATCTACTGGGCCGTCTGGACGGATCTGGTCAGCGGTTGACCGGCCGTGCGCGCGACAAGCCGTTTCAACGTCCCTCTCCCGGTTACATGGCCTGGCTGACCATGGTCTTCACCACGTATCTCTTCGTCTTCTACTTTCTGCCGCTGGTCCTGGTGTTCTACTACGCCCTGGATGGCTTGAGCCGGCAGGCCGGCGCGTCGGATGGGCGGACCTGCCTGGTGCTCAACACCTTCTTGGTTCTTGCAAGCTACATCTTCTACGGTTGGTGGAATCCCTGGTTCATCTTCCTGATGCTGGGGATCACCGTCGTGAACTATGTCTGCGGACGGATTGATCGGCCTGCCGGGGATCAGCCGGAGGCTGAGCTTCTGGGTCGTGACGTGCGCCATCGTCGTGAGCCTGGGCACGCTCGGGTTCTTCAAGTATTTCCTGTTCTTCGAGGCCAACCTGAACCAGGTGCTGGCCTGGTTCGGGGCCGGCACGGTGCGAGTGCTTGCGATCACCTTGCCCATCGGGATCTCGTTCTACACGTTCCATGCGCTCAGCTACACCATCGACGTCTATCGCGGTACGGCTCCTCCCGTCCGGTCGTTCATCGATTTCGCTTGCTACATTGCGCTCTTTCCCCAGCTCGTTGCCGGGCCGATCATCCGCTACAACACGGTGGCCGATCAGCTCGTGAGCCGCTCCCACACCTGGGAGAAGTTTGCCTCCGGGGTCACCCTGTTCATCCTCGGCTTCGCCAAGAAGATCTTGCTGGCCAATCCGATGGGCCGGGTTGCGGATGCCGCGTTCGATGCCCAGTCGCTTTCCACGCCGGATGCCTGGTTCGGCGCGCTGGCTTACGCGTTCCAGATCTACTTCGATTTCTCCGGTTATTCCGACATGGCCATCGGCCTGGGACGGATGATCGGCTTCGAGTTCCTCAAGAATTTCGATTCTCCCTACAAGGCCGAGAGCATCACGGACTTCTGGCGGCGCTGGCACATCTCGCTGAGTACGTTCTTGCGCGACTATCTTTACATTCCTCTGGGGGGCAATCGCAAGGGCCCCCGGCGCACCTACGTCAACCTCATCGTCGTCATGCTTCTGGGCGGGCTGTGGCATGGCGCGAACTGGACGTTCGTCGCCTGGGGGGCGTATCACGGGATCCTGCTCGCCTTCGAGCGATTCCGGGGCAAGCGCAGCGCGTATCCAACAATGGCCGCGGCCGGTCCGCGTGGCGGCCACGTTCGTCCTGGTGCTGATCTCATGGGTCCTGTTTCGCTCGGCGAATCTGCACGAGGCCATGAACTACCTGGGGGCCATGATCGGGCAGGGAGGATCCGGCTCCGGGATGCTGCTCTTGCCGGCCTTGCTCTATACGCAGGGGACGCTCCTGGTCATGGCCATCGGGGCCGTGGTCGTCGCCTGGCCGATCCAGGCGCACGAGTGGAGCAGGGAGGTCACCTGGCCCAAGGCAATCCTCGTGCATCCGCTGTTCTGCGCCTCGCTCCTGGTGATGTTCTCGCAGTCGTTCAACCCGTTCCTCTACTTCCAGTTCTAGGTTCCCTTCCGTGCGGATCGACCGTCGTGCGTACATCATCGTGGCCGCTGTCTTCCTCGCCGTGATCATGGCGCCGGGCCTGATTCAGACGGTTTCCGAGCTTCGGTACGGCGAGCGGCCGCGCGCGCTCGACGTCTTCCTCCAGCCTCCGACGGCCCGGAACCTGCACGCGTACGAGCAGAGCCTCGAGAAGACGAGTCTCGTGGTCAAGCAGCTCCGGCCGTGGATGCAGTACCTGGAGTGGAGGTTCCTCGCCGATGCCGGTGAGAAGGCCGTTGTCGGGCGTGCACGGCTGGCTCTTCTATCGACCGAGTGTGCGCTATGTGATCGAGCGCCCGACCGGCGCTCCCGAAAGCGATTCCGCCGATCCTCTGCCCGCGATCCGATCGTTCCGCGATCAGCTCCAGGCGCGGGGGATCCGGCTGCTGGTCGTTCCGGTGCCCAACAAGGAGAGCGTCTATCCCGAGATGCTCGCCAAGCGGGCGGAAGACGCGGGAGTCATCGTCTGCGAACGAGACGCGTCGTCTGCTCGATCAGTTGGAGCAGTGCGGCATCGAGCACGTCGACCTGTTCGAGGTATTTCGCCGTGCCAAGCAGGAGGAGAGCCGGTCGGATTCGAGGCGGCTCTACCTGGCGCAGGACAGCCACTGGTCGCCGGAGGGTGCACGGGTGGCCGCCGGCGCCGTCGCGCGGCGAGTGCTCGATGGAGGCACCGTCAATCGGGGTGATCACGCTTACGTCGAGCGTTCGGTCACCGTCCGGCGCCACGGCGATCTGGTTGAGATGCTGCAGGTGCCGCAGATCGAGCGCGCGCTCGAACCGGAGAGCCTGGCGTGCCTGCAAGTGGTCCAGTCAGACACCGGAACGCCGTACCGCGATGCGCCGGATTCCGAGGTCCTGATCCTGGGCGACAGCTTCCTGCGGATTTATGAGCAGGACGAGCCCGGGTCCGCCGGGTTCATCGCGCATCTCGCGCGGGAGCTTGGGCAACCGCTGACCTCGATTGTCAACGACGGCGGAGCCTCCACGTTGGTCCGGCAAGCGCTGGCACGCCGCCCGCCGCTCCTCTTGAACAAGAGGCTGGTGATCTGGGAATTCGCCGAGCGCGATATTCGTTACGGGATCGAGGGATGGCAAATTGTTCCCCTGGCTCGTTGAGCCGCTGCCATCGCCTGGCGAAGAAGACGCTCGGGCTGGAGCGGCCCACGGAACCCCGGAAGAATGGGGGATTTACACCCGACCCCAATTCGCCGCCCGCCCAGAATAATGCGTCACGGCGTTGCTTGCCGCCCCGGCACGGCGCATGTAACATGAAGGATGGCTCCCCGCTATGATCATCTCGGGAGGGAGGAGAGTCATATCATCATGAGGTTGTTCACCAGTGGATTGAGCCTTGCTCTGTTGAGCTTTTGCTTCCTGGGGTTGGCCGGTTGCGGGGAAGACAACGAGGCGGCCATCAAGGAGCAAGCGGCCAAGGCGAAGGGAACGATCCCCGGTTCTCGCACCGCCCAGGCCCAGACTCAGGAAGAGTATTACGAGATCACCCCTGGAGTACACGGGGCCGGTACGCGTAGCGGACCTCGGCCGGACCAGGGCACCGGTTATCCTGGCGCGAAGAAGTAGTCGTTGACGGTTTCTCCGGGAGGAATGTCCAGCCGCTGGGCTGGAGCGTTCGTCCCTTGGACATCTCGCATGGAGGCCTGAGCGTTTTCCTGAGGGCATAGACCATGACTCGAAGAGACCGCGGTTTTACCTTGATCGAGTTGCTTGTGGTGATTTCCATCATCGCCGTTCTCATCGCCTTGCTGCTGCCGGCCGTTCAATCCGCGCGTGAAGCGGCTCGGCGGGCACAATGCACGAACAACCTCAAGCAGATCGGTCTGGCGATGCACAACTACGTGAGCATGCACGATGCTCTTGCCGCCTGTCTGCATCGATCCGGCATGGATCGGCACCAGCACGCCGATTCCGCAGCCGCACCAGAACTGGTCGCAGCACGCGCGGCTGCTCCCCTTCCTCGAGCAGCAGGTCGCCTATAACCAGATCAACTGGGACTTCGGCGCTCGCTGGAGGACGGCGATACCGTGTATACCGATCTCAACTCGCGCCGACGCGGCGGCAGCACCGACAGCATCCCCCAGATGACGGTCCTGACCATGCAGATCGCCGCCTTCCTCTGCCCGTCGGATATCAATCCCGGCTCCTCCGGCACCTTCCTGGTCGGCGGCGAGAACAAGCTGGTCGGTGCCAGCAACTATCCGTGCAATATCGGCCTGAACCGGCGGCTCAACGGCTGGGAGCTCGAACGGTCCCAATTATGTGGCCAGCAACTGGGATAAGACCGTGAGCTCGACGCACGAACATGGCCTCGTTCAAGGACGGGACCAGCAATACGGCGATCTTCAGCGAGTGGATCAAGGGACAGCGCCGTGCCAACCGGCCTGGCCCCGAACGGTCTGGGGGAAGTGTACAACCTCGGCGAGAATTCCAACTTCTACCCGACCGACTACCAGTTCATGCAGCTCTGCAACAGGGTGCCGATCACCAGCGCCAACCAGCAGTGGCAATGGAAGGGTGAGTGGTGGGGTTATGGCGCCACCATGATCTACTCGCACACCCAGACGCCCAACCGGACCAGTTGCGTCTACCACGACATCAATCAGGATGGCCGCGGCACCATCACCATGGTTTCGGCCAGTTCCAACCATCCGGGCGGCGTGAACGTGCTGTTCATGGACGGCTCGGTCCGTTTCGTCAAGAGCTCGATCTACTATCTGACATGGTATGCCATCGCGACGCCGAACAAGGGCGACACGGTCAGTTCTGACGCTTTCTGAGACCGGACCGGAATCGCCTCTGAAAATGCCCTCGATCATCACACGGAGAATGCGCGACGGCGATCCTACACAAATCGCCGCGCGGTGACGGCCTCTTGAAGGAGCCGGCTCTGACCGGCGATCCTACACAAATCGCCGCGCAGTGACGGCCTCTTGTAGGAGCCGGCTCTGTCCGGCGATCCCAAGATGTCGCGCATGGTGCGGAGATCTCTTCGAGAATGAATCTAGGCCTGCCGGGCGACCAGCTCGGCGACTGCAACCTGACCGTGATTGCTGCCGTCTAGCTCGATAGGAACCGACTCGCCGGCCCGTGCGCTGTAGCGAACGACATCCATGTAGCGGGCCGCCGCGCCCCGCCCGGTTGGTCCCGTCCAGACTTCGATGAGCGTGTCAGGACCCTTGAGACGGACAATCATGTAGCTCGGTATGCCTGCCGCGGCGTACCGGCGCCACTTTCGCCCGCGATCGCGGTGGTAGGTCGTGTCGGAGACCTCGACGAGCAGGGCGGCGTCGCGAGGACGCGGCTGGCGCGCCGCGTAGTTGGTGTTGTTCCCGCGCAGAACCGAAATGTCCGGCTTGGGTGCCCAGTAGCGCCCGATGAGAATCGGCTTCTCCTCGCGGACGGTCCAGCGATCGCGAGGTAGCATCACACGAAGCGCTTCGTGGAGACTCTCCACGGCGAAAGTGTGCGGCGGTAGATCGGGCATTGCATAGATCTTCCCCGCGACCAGTTCGACCTTCTGGTCCTCAAAGATGCCGGCTGCCATCATGCGGTAGAATTGACGAACGTCGAAGTGGTAGCTTCGTTGGGGGTTCGTCACGAGGCCAGTCATGGGGCAAACCCTCCCTTTTCAGGATAGCGGTACTCGCCATCTGAAGCAAGCGAGCCATCCAAGCGAAATTCGGGAGGCGTGTCAGTGCGCTCACCGGTACGAGAGCGGGTCGGATCAATCCGGACTGGTCAACCATCGAATCTCACATCTTCGTCATTTCAAGGACAAACTCCCACACCGCCTTGATCGCTGGATCTTCGGGCACCCGAGTTTGGCCCAATCCCTGTCAGGAATCGGCGACCTGAGATATGATCGCTGGCTCGTTCCGTGACGAACGCAATCATCCGATGGCAGACCGATGAGCCAGCCCATTCGAGCAGACTCGGAATTCGCTTCGAGCAGAGAGGAGCTTCCTCCCAGGCCGACCTGGGTGCGTTATCAGGTCCTGGCGGCCGGCTGTTCGCTGGCGGTCATCACCTATATCCATCGGGTCGGCTTCGCGACCGCCTCGGCCGAGTTCAAGACGTCGCTCAATCTGACCGACGGGCATCTCGGCAGCCTGATGATGGCCTTCATGCTCGGCTACGGCCTCTTCGAGATGCCGTGGGGTTTTCTGGGCGACCGGCTGGGAGTGCGCAACATCCTCGCCTGGATCATCCTGGGAGGGTCGATCCTGACGGCATCTCTCTCGCTCGTCGGTCTGCTGCCACCGGATGTGGCCATCGTCTTCAACGTTCTGCTCGTGCTCCGGTTTGCCTTCGGCGCCTTTCAGGCAGGGACGTTTCCCTCGATGGCGCGAATGATGGCCGACTGGATGCCTTCCAGCGAGCGGGGATCGGCCCAGGGGGCGATCTGGATGTCGAGCCGCATCGGCGGCGCGACGGCGCCGCTCTTGCTCGTGGGGCTGATCGATCTCATGCACGACTGGAAGCGCCCGCTGGTGGTCGTTGCCGGTCTGGGCCTGGCGTGGTGCGGTTGGTTCTGGCTGTGGTTCCGGAATCAGCCCGAGCAAATGCGGCAGGTGAACGAAGCCGAGCGCAAGCTGATCCAGGCCGGCCGCTCGCGGCATTCCCAAGCCGGGCACAGCCAGGTTCCCTGGTTGCGATTACTCAGCTCGCGCAGCGTCTGGGCGCTCTGTCTCATGTACGGGTTTCTGGGCTTCAGCGGCAACTTTTACCTGACGATGCTGCCGACCTATCTGAAGAACCACCGCGGTCTCTCCCGGGAAACGACGGGGTTGCTGACGGCGCTGCCGTTTCTCTTCGGAGTCGTCGCCTGCCTGGCGGGCGGGCTGCTGTCGGATGCGATCATTCGGCGGTGGGGGAAGCGATGGGGCCGGCGGATCGTGGGCATTGCGGGACTGCTCACCGCGGGGCTGGCCATCGCGGCCGTGCCCTGGGTCGATCGCGTCGAGGCACTGGCGGCTCTCCTGGTTCTGGCCTTCTTCGGCAACGACCTGGCGATGGCGCCGGCCTGGGCCGCCGCCGCCGATATTGGCGAACGTTATACGGGCGTGCTCTCGGGCGCCATGAACATGACCGCCAGCTTCATGGCGGCCGCCGAAGCCCGCATCATCGGACAACTCCTCGACTCGCACGACCTCGAGATGCCGTTCCTTCTCCTGGCCTTAAGCTACGCGCTGGGTACCCTCTGCTGGCTCGGCGTCGATGTCCGGCGCACGCTGGCTGAGGAACATTGAAATCACCCGCAGAGGAAGAGAAAGACGGTCTCGGGCGCCCGCCGGATCGGCATTCCACAACCGGCGAGTCGCAGCCTATAATAAATCGGGTTTGCGCGATTCCGTCATAACGCTCCGGCGCACGTCTGTGCGGACGAGCCGTCGAAAGGGAGTAGGCCATGCCGTCGCGAGCTCTCACAACGACTTCGACGATGCCCGGTCCGCCAGGACAGCGCCGAATCACGGTCGACGAGTATGAGCGAATCATTCAGGCTGCCGCGCTTGACGACCCTGACAGAGTCGAACTCATCGACGGCTACTTGGTGGACAAAATGGGCAAAAGCGCCGAGCACGGTTATGCCACCAAGAAGACTCTCAAGGCGCTGGAGCCGTTGTTGTTGGACGGGTGGACATGGCGCTCGGAGCAGCCCGTCCGGATTCCCGATCACGATGAGCCGGAGCCGGACATCACGGTTGTCCGGGGCACCGACGAGGATTACGAGCATCGGCTCCCCGGCCCCAATGACGTCAGCCTCTTGATCGAGATCTCCCTGGCGACCCTGGATCGCGATCGGAACGAAAAGCTTCCCGCCTACGCGCGCGCGGGCATCCGCGTCTACTGGATCATCAACCTTGTCGATCGCCAAATCGAGGTCTACACCGAACCGGGGCCGGTGGCCTACGGGTCGCGCGTTGACTTCCGGCGCGGGCAGACCGTCCCCGTCGTGATTGACGGGCAGTTGCTCGGCGAGGTGGCGGTCAACGCGATTCTGCCCTCGACCCCGGCCTCGGGTAACGGGGCGTAGCCTCGCATCAGGGTGCCCGCCTGATACCTTGCCGCCGTAGGCCGTGACCGTTGACTGTGATGGATTCAGGGTCTGCCGATCCATCACCGGAGACTTGCCGTGGCCAGCATCGACACCGACCGGAACCTGCTGTTTGGCGTGGTGGCCCTCCAGGGCGAGATGATCGACGCCGGGCAACTGGCCGAGGCGTGCACCGCCTGGTCGGTCCGCAAGGACCGACCGCTTGGCGACGTCCTGGTCGAGCGCGGCTGGATCTCGGCCGACGATCGCCGGTTGATCGAACAGTTGCTCGAGCGGAAGCTCAAGAAGCACTCGGGCGATGCCCATCAAAGCTTGATCACGGCCGCATCGGGTGGCGCGAACATCAAGGCGACCCTCGACGGGATCCGGGAAAGGGTCAACGACGCCGAGATCCGTCAGAGCCTGGGGGACACCGAGCGCCCGCGGCGCCGGGGACACGATCGAGCGTCTCGCGATGATCAGCCAGCCCGCCGCGACCCGCGACCGGTACACGCTGACGACGCTGCACGCCAAGGGGGGGATCGGTCAGGTCTGGCTGGCCCGCGACACGGCGATGGGCCGCGAGGTCGCGCTCAAGGAGCTGCGCCCCGACCGGTCCGACAACGACGCCCTCTTGCGGCGGTTTTTCCAGGAGGCCCGGATCACCGGCCAGCTCGACCATCCGGGCGTCGTGCCGGTTTATGAGCTGGCCAAGGGCGACGCGAGCGCAGACGGTGGACGACCTTACTACACCATGCGGTTTGTCCGCGGGCGGACCCTTTCCGACGCGGTCGCCGACTATCACCGCGAACGCTCCACCGGCGAGCCCGGTCGCTCCGAGCTCCTGGTGCTGATCCAGGCGTTCGTCGGTGTCTGCAACACGGTGGCGTTCGCCCATAGCCGGAACGTGATCCACCGTGACTTGAAGGGCACCAATATCGTGCTGGGCGAGTTCGGCGAGGTCATCCTTCTCGACTGGGGCCTGGCCAAGCTCATCGACGACGACCAAAAGGAGCAGAAGCCCGAGGCTGATTTCGACCCGAATGCGACGGCCCCATACACGGGCCAGGTCGGCTGGGCCGAGCCCGATCTGACGGCCGCTGGAGCGGTGCTGGGCACCCCGTCGTTCATGGCGCCCGAGCAAGCCGAAGCGCGGGCCGACCGGATCGGGCGCAGGACCGACGTCTACGGTCTGGGTGCGATCCTCTATGAGATCCTCGCCGGCAAGGCGCCATTCAGCGGTGATTCGACGCAGGACGTGCTGCGGAAGGTTCGCGAGCAGCCGCCCACGCCGCCAAGCAAGATCGTGCGATCGACCCCGAAGGCGCTCGAGGCAGTCTGCCTGAAGGCGATGGCCAAGGACCCGGCCGGCCGCTACCCCTCGGCCGCCGCGTTGGCCGCGGACGTGCAGCACTGGCTGGCCGACGAGCCGGTCTCGGCCTGGCGCGAACCGTGGACGATCCGTACGCGGCGGTGGGTGGTCCGGAACCGGACGGCAGTCGCCGCCGGTGTGGCCGCGCTGGGCGTTGCGGTCGTCGGCCTGACGGCCGCGCTCGCGATCCAGGCCCAGTCGAACCGCGCTTTAACGGCCGCGCTTGCAAGCGAGAAACTGGCCCGTCAGGACGCCTCGGCCCAATCGGACCAGGCCGAGGAAGCCATCGAGTCGTTCTTCACGGGGATCAGTCAAGACGTCATCCTCCGCCGGCCAGAGCTGTCGCAATTGCGCGGCCGCCTGCTGAGCGCCGCCCTGCACTTCTACGAAAAGCGTGTGAAGTACCTGACCGACAAGCATCAGGGCGGCGGCCGGATGGTGCGGCCCATCACCTTCGGCCTGGACCGCATCGCGTCGCTCCAGGCGATGCTGGGCGACCGGGATTCAGCAATCGGTACGCGTCGCCGTCTCATCGAGCTCTACGACACCGACTCCCAGCTTGACCCGGACAGGGCGGCCCAAGCCTGGCTCAGCCTCGGCGAACTCGAGCGCCTCGCCGGCCGGCCCGATGACGCCATACGGTCGTTCCGGGAGGCACTGAAGCGGTTCGAGCAGATGAGTAGCGAGTTGAAGGTGGCCCTGGTCCAAGTCGATCTCGGCCGGCTCCTGTTCGACATGGGACGGGCCGACGAAGGGCGCCGCTTGCTCGAACTGGCCCGGGGAACCCAGGAGAAGTTCGTCGCCGGGGGTCTCAGGGCGATGGACCTGCAAGACACCTATACGACCCTGGCGAACCTGCACGAGGCGGAGGGTCGGTCCCGGGAGGCCCTGGAACTCTACGAAAAGGCCAATGCCATCTACGAAAAACTCGCCCGCCCGAGGGCGACGGTCTATTTGCGAGCCGAGCTGGCGCGTTCCTTGAACAACCTCGGCCTGGCGCGGGCCAAGAGCGGGCAATTGGCGCAGGGCTGCGCGAGGTAGAGCGAGGCAAAGAGATACGCGAGCAGCTCCTCTCCGGCCAGCCCCTGAACATCGACCCCCGCGCCGACCTCGCCCGAAGCTGGTATCACCTGGCGCGAATCCAGATCCTCAGCGGGTCGGCCGCCGAGGCGATCGCCAGCATCAAGAAGGCGGAGGACCTGTATGCGGGCATTCCGCCGAAGGGGCCGGAAGACATCTATTTCCGCGCCTGCATGAAGGCCCTGCGCCCGGGCTCACGGGGGCGAACAAGGGCGAAACCGAGCTTTCCTCCTCCGAGCGCTCCGATCGACAGCACCTCGCCGACCAAGCCATGGCTCTCCTCAAGCAGGCTGCGCTCGCTGGCTACGCAAACCCGACTCGTTTCAGGAACGACCAGCCACTCGAGTCGTTGCGGTCCCGGCCGGACTTCCAGGAATTGCTCCGATCGCTGGCGCCGCCTGCCAAGTGAGGAACTGGCTGAGAATAACCTCCCAAAGAGTCGTCTTTCGCGGAGCGAAAGGCGACACTGATTTCCGGCCAGAATCCAAGTTGGACAGAGTCGGCCATTGATCGCAGGCTCCGCGCGTCCTACTCTTATCATGAGAGACGTATCGCGAAGAAAACCGAGCACGCGCCAGTCACCGTGGTTGGAATCTTCCCAGGGAGGGCGCTTTCCGCGATTGGCGCCGACGCGGCTAGCGGGCGCGGTCCCAGTTGGAGATCGGTCGTCGTGTCGGGAGCCCTGGTTGTCAGAGTGGACCAGGGACCCGTGGAATTCAAGACCGCGAACGAGGTCACCCCTTTCTTTCGCCCAGCACGCATACAATTATTGACGGTCGGCGCAAACGAGTCGCGAGCGGGTCTCGCGTGCCGGATGCCCCTTTCATTCGCAGAATCACCGCAAGGACATCCATGCAATCAAGCGATAGCAAGGCGAAGCCAGCGAAGACGAGATCACGAAGGGATCGGCAGCCAGTGGCCGGTGGTGTGTCCGACTCGAGCCAGATCATCGTTTTGAGCGAGCGGGACGATAGTCCGGTGCTCCAGCCCTGTCGAATTCCGCTGCTTCCGTTGCGGTCCGACGTGGTTTTTCCCCAGACCGTGGTGCCGCTGGTCATCAATCGGCCGAGCGGGATCAGGCTGATCGACGATTGCATGATGGGTGAGCGGATGATCGGGCTGGTAAGCCAGGTGCATCCCGAGGCCGACGCGCCGATCGAGGACGACCTGTACCGGACGATGTGCGTGGGCATGATCTTGAAGATGCTCAAGTTCCCCGATGGCTCGACCCGGATTGTGTGTCAGGGTCAGTATCGGGCGCGGCTCGTGTCGGTGGTCCAGACCGAGCCCTATCTCGTCGGCCAGATCGAGCCCTGCGAAGAGATCGTCGAGAACGGCGTCGAGCTCGACGCGCTGGTGCACCACGTGAACCGCTACTTTCAGCGGATGGTCAACCAGAGTCAGCAGATCCCCGAGGAGTTGCAGGTCGCGGCGATCAATACGCATGAGCCGGGCCGGCTTGCCGACCTCCTGGCTTCGAGCTTGCCGTTTTCGATCGAGGAAAAGCAAAGCCTGCTGGGCGAGATCGACGTGCGAGCGCGTCTCGAACGCCTGGGCCAGTATCTCTCGCGCCAGCTTGCGGTGATCGAGCTGTCGACCAAGATTCAGGAACAGGTGGGCAGCGAGCTCTCGAAGGCGCAGCGAGACCACTTCTTGAGGCAGCAGCTCAAGGCGATTCAGGAAGAGCTGGGGGACGGCGAAAATGAGAACCCGGAGATCGCCGAATTGTGGGAGCGCATCAAGAAGGCGGGCCCACCGGCCGAGGTATTGAACGAAGCCGAGCGCGAGCTCGAGCGGCTGGCGGGCATGCACCCGAGCTCGGCCGAGTACTCGATCGTGCGCACCTATCTCGACTGGCTGGCCATTCTGCCCTGGAGCAAGGCCAGCCGCGATAAGCTCGACCTGCGCCGAGCCCGCAAGGTCCTGGACAGCGACCATTTCGATCTCGAAAAGATCAAGGAGCGCATCCTGGAATATCTGGCCGTCCGCAAGCTCAAGAAGGACATGAAGGGACCGATTCTCTGTTTCGCCGGGCCGCCGGGTACCGGCAAGACCTCTCTGGGCAAAAGCATCGCCAAGGCGCTCGGGCGGGCATTTGTGCGAGTCAGCCTGGGCGGCGTCCACGACGAGGCCGAGATTCGCGGCCACCGGCGCACGTACGTCGCGGCCCTGCCGGGCGCGTTATCCAGGGGATCCGCAAGGCCGGGACCAACAACCCCGTCTTCATGCTCGACGAGGTCGACAAGCTGGGCGCGGATTTTCGCGGCGACCCGTCCGCGGCGCTCCTGGAAGTCCTCGACCCGGAGCAGAACTCGACCTTCCGCGACCATTATCTCGACGTCGATTTCGACCTCTCCAAGGTGATGTTCATCGCGACGGCCAACATGCTCGAGACGATCCCCTCGCCGCTTCTGGACCGGATGGAAGTCTTGCAGCTTCCGGGCTATAGCGAGGAGGAGAAGACCCAGATCGCGCAGAAGTACCTCATACCCAAGCAGCTCGACCAGCACGGGCTGCTTGCCCCGGACCTGCAAATCAGCGATGCGGCGATTCGCAAGATCATCGCCGACTACACCCGCGAAGCGGGCCTGCGCAATCTCGAGCGCGAGATTGCCGCCATCTGCCGCAAGGTGGCCCGGCGCCGCGCCGAGGGGCGTAAGCAGTCAACCTCCGTCGAGCCCAAACAGGTCACCGAGCTCTTGGGGCCGTCGCGCTTCTTCCGCGAGCTCGCCGATCGGACGGGCATTCCGGGTGTCGCCACCGGTCTGGCCTGGACGCCGATCGGCGGCGAAATCCTCTTCATCGAAGCCACGACGATGCCCGGCAAGGGCGGACTGACCCTGACCGGCCTGCTCGGCGAGTCGATGCGCGAAAGCGCGCAGGCCGCGCTCTCCTACCTCCGCAGCCACGCCAAGGAACTTTTGATCGATATCGCCCGGTTTCACAAGACCGACCTGCACATTCACGTGCCGGCCGGCGCGGTTCCCAAGGACGGCCCCTCGGCCGGCGTGGCCATCGCGGCCGCCCTGATCAGCTTGTTCCGCGACCAGCCGATCCAGAGCGTGCTGGCGATGACCGGCGAGGTCACGCTGACCGGTCGAATCCTGCCCGTCGGGGGCGTCCGCGAAAAGATCCTGGCCGCGCGCAGGGCGGGCATCAAGATCGTGCTCCTGCCGAGACACAACGAGAAAGACCTGGTCGAGATTCCTGCCGAGGTCAAGGCCGATCTCACTCTTAAACCGGTCGACACGCTCGATGACGTCGTCGCACAGCTCTTCGCGACCGATCGCCCCGCGGCCGAAACCGGGCCAAGAACGCCCGCCAAGCCAGCGCGGTCCCTCCGCAGCGCCGCTCGCTCGAAGCTCGGCACCGGCAACCACCCGGGACGTCCCGTCCCACCCGACCGATCGACCCGGCGGCCCGGGATCCCGTGATGACGCCAGGTCTTGGTCTGCGGCGCGACAACGCAAACCTGCGCAAGACTTCCGGAGCGGGGTCGATCAACCCGCGCTGGGTTGCCGAAGACGACGACTGACGCGTGGTATGAGCTTGTCGATCCCGAGACCCGCCTGACTCAAGGCAAATTGATCTTTGATTGTCCGTCATGAATTTCTTCTCGTCGCAAGCCGAGCAGGCGGGACATCAAACGCTTCAGCCACCGAAAACTCGGTCCCTTGGCGAGGTCCTTCTGATGGGGAAGGTCGGAAGATCCCGCGGAGGCTCTGGATGTGTCGTAGCTTCTCGATGCACCAACCTCGCACGGAGACCTGTCTTTCAGGCTACCGAGGATTTTCCAACGAGGTCGAAGTGGCGATCGTCAATATAACTTATGCCGGTCTGCCCCATTCTGTGCTCAATTGTCATCCCAGCGTCGCGGCAATCTTCATCTATCACCAGCACTCCAAATAGCTTGTCAGGTGATGACCGTGACGTCTGCCAGACCGCAGCAACAGCTTCGAGTTTCTCTAACTCGTTCTGTGCTCGATTCTCTCCGTCTCCGCCACTCCTGAGCAGCGGGCGATCGGTGCAATGAACAACTCGCACGCCTCCCTTCCCGATTCCGCGATCCGCTTCAGGGCGTTCCAGGCCCAAGGCCCAAAGTCCTGAAGCAAGCCGCGCGCGTGTAAGAGAAATTCGCCCTGACCCGTGCGGTCGTACTCGTGGAATGCCGCCTCGGCCACTAACTCGGGATCGGCGTACGAGAGAAGCCAGTCTCGGGTCAACTTCCTTCATGGCCTTGTACAACAGTTTTTCGGTGTCGGTCATCGATTGTCTCATCAGGATCGAAGCTTGAGATAAGCTGAGCAATTTACTTGCTGCTGCTCCCTGCCGTCGGCGCTTGCCGCCGGGTTCGTCGAGCTGAAAGCGATCTCCTTCCCCGGCTGGGGTCAACCCCAGCAGATCGATCACCGGCTGGGGGAGATTCTCGTTGAGCGGGATATCCCAGTAGGGGTCGTGTTTTTTGGTGAAGGCGCCCAAGCCGATCGATTTCAGCTCGTCGAAACGGGCCAGGCAAAACTCGGGGGCCTTGGGACAGCTCGTGTGCTTGAAGGTCGAGAGGACGTGGGCGTACTGGTCGCGCGACATGCCGCAGGCGTCGGCCGCCACCGCGTCAATCGTCGGTCGCGCCGACTGTCGCTCGTCGTCGCCAGCCGATGCGGGCCAGGCACCAGACCATCTTGAGCCTGAGCGCCGCCGGCTTGCCCGTGCGAAGCGGCTGTGAGACGCGTGCGAATCCGACGCCTGGGACGACAGGGCAACGGATCCCAGCGCTCAGGTCCGGATCTCGTGGAGGGCCCACGGGAGATTCGTGGTGAAGGTGAGATTCACGGCCTGAAGATCCGGTGCCAGGTTGGGGTCTGGATTGCCATAGTCAGTCGTGTTCGAGGTGCAGAACACGCACTTTCTGGCAAACCCGTTCACCCGAAGTTGACGGGTAAGTTCGAGGCACTCCTCCACGATAACGCAGTCCTTCATTTCACCCCCCTGTTTGGAAGGTGCCACCTTGGCAACCACGCGACCGATCGCCCGCGTGGCAGAACCACCGTCCGGATCCAGCACCAAGGCCAGATCCAAGATCTCCTTGGACGGGTCGAAAAGGCGGTCGTGAAGGTTTGCGATTGGGTAGGCCGGCACCCCGTACGCGAGGCCGATGCCCAGAGCGCCGCACGCGGCGTGAAAGTGCTGTGCCTGGTCCTGGATCTTCTCGAGGTGGCGGCGTACCTCGTCTCTTGTTGTTTGCGCGTGATTACCCCACTCGGTCGGGACCACGGAGGCGCCACCAGAGCACAACCGGGCGGCTGCGACTTGAGCAGCCCACGCAGATCGATCGCACTCTGCACGAAGTTGGTGCCCATGCAGCGCATAGTGGCCCGGATGATATCGACGGTGACGCAGGTATCCAGGAAGAGCACGGGACGGTCGTCCGCTCGGAGCTGCGCCTCCGCGAGGGCAATGCTGGGCATATCTCAAGCGCTCCGGCGGTGCCCGTCAGCGAAGCCGAGCAGTTCCCGCCCGTACTCGTATTCGAGCGCGAGCTGGTCGGCAACCTCCGGTGGCCAGCCATCCACCTCGAGCAGCCAGCGGCGCACGTCCGCCGCGTCCATCCTACTCCCCTCCCGGTGAGCCGCCACGACGAAGGCGTTCCACCGGTCGCGGTCGGCTGGGTGCGATGAGCCAGTGCCTCTGTTCGCGCAGGCCGAGAACGTGCGGAGAAGTTCCGCTGTCTCGTGCGACATCCAGTGCTCCAGGTCCACCTCACCAGCGGTCAGCGTGGCCACCATCCCTGCCGACGCGGTGTAAGGCCGGATGACGCGATCATAGAAGTCCTCCAAGATGGCGTTGTACTCGCCGTGATCGAGCTGGTGCTTAACCGTCGGGAGGATGTTCGAGACGAAGAACGTCCCCGAGTCTTTCTGCGTCAAGATGACCATGGCGGCTGGCCGTCGACCTTCCGGCGAACAATTAAAGCAGAAAGTCGGCCTGGGCCGCAGCACGGGGGCCGCGCGCGCCCGCCCCTCGGCAGCGCGATCGCGTGTCCAGCCCGGCGGCGGAGAGCGCTCGATCCGGTCGGCCGCGGCGGCCAAAGGATCTGCTTCCGTAGTAATGTACAAGTCGCGGAAGATCTTCATGGCGACCTCAGCAAGTGGGAAACCCTCTTCTGCCTCTCCGCCAAGAAGCAAGGCGTTCGTGCGCAATCCCGAGCTTTTCGTCCATTATAGCCGGCAGGGAGCGGGAAAGTCATTTCGCGAGGACTGGAACCGGGAACGGATTGCGGCGTCTACTTCCTGGCTCGCCCCTTACGCTTTCGCTTACCTGCCGTCTCGCCGAGTTCAAAGCGCTCTTCCTCGCCATCCTCGGCCAACCCCGGCAGGTCGATCACCGGCTGGGGGAGATTCTCGTTGAGCGGGATGTCCCAAAAGGGGTCGTGTTTCTTGGTGAAGGTGTCGAGGCCGATCGATTTCAGCTCGTCGAAGCGGGCGAGGCACAACTCGGGGGCCTTTGTGTGGCTTGTGTGCTTGAAGGTCGAGAGGACGTGGGCGTACCGGTCGCGCGACCGACCGTAAGTGCCGGCTTCCACCGCGTCATTTTCCGGTTCTCTGACAATTGTCGTTGCAAGTGCGACAGATTGTGGTTAAGATGACCTGAGACTCAGGCCGGCGATCTTGCTTCGCCTGGAGAGGCCGTTCTCCTGACACGTTGAGTATCCTGGCGCTCTTGGAGGGTGCCAGGCGGCAAGAGAGTCGCGACAGGGCGGGCGCCTGGGACTGTTATCGCTCAGACCTTCGTATGACAACTACGAATGGCCGGCTGGGATTCGAAGTTTGATGGCGGACGCTGCGGCTCCGGTAGAGGGAGAGCTCTTCATGCGGCATCAACATGCCTTGGTCCTCGTTCTCATGGCCGGGGCCGGCTGCCTGCGCGGGCTCGAGGCCAAGGCGGGCGAGCCGCCTGCCTATGAGGTGTATGCGGTCCGTTACGCCAATCTGCTCGACTTCCCGGTTTCCGCTCTGGTCCAGGGGGCTGAGCCGGGTAGGAAACTCGACATCGCAATGTCCTTCTGGGTGCTGAAAGGCCCCGGCGGCAGGACGGTCCTGGTCGATGCGGGGTTCTATCGGCCGCGGTTGTTAAGACAGAGGAGCGGCGTCGCCGACTACACCCGACCGGACAAGGCGCTCGGACGGCTCGGGATCAGGCCGGAGGAGGTCACCGACATCGTCGTCACGCACATGCACTGGGACCATGCCGACGGTGTCGACTTGTTCCCGAAGGCGCGGGTCTGGATCCAGAAGGACGAGTTCAACTACTACACCCGCGAGGCCAAGCAGCCGAGCGGCCATGATCGGAATGACGAACTGAATGAAGCCTCCGCGATGGTGAAGCTCAACACTCAGGGTCGCGTTCGTCTCGTCGACGGCGATGCGCGGGAGATTCTCCCGGGTGTGACCGTCTACACCGGGGGGCGGCACACGTTTGCGTCGCAGTACGTGGGCGTGAATACGAAGGCGGGCCGCGTGGTGATCGCGTCGGACAACCTCTATCTGTACGAGAACCTCGACAAGCACGTCCCGATCGCCCAGACCTTCGACGCAAAGTCAAACCTGGCGGCGCAGGACCGCATGAAGCGGCTTGCGGCGAGCCCGCGGCTGATCGTCCCGGGACACGACCCGGAGGTGTTCGTCAGGTTTCCGAAGCCAGGGAATGGCGTGGCGCGGGTGGAGTAGGACGGGGCCGACGTTCGCCGTCGCACAAGATCCTCGATGCCTCCACCTGGGGACCGATCCTTGCGGTTCGGGCCCTGTTCGACCAACCGGGACTGTGGTCCATCCTCGACGCGACACTCGGCAAGGCCAAATCACCAGCACCTGCTTCGAGGGTGCTGGACCGATCAACTTCGCCAAACACGGCCGCAGCCGAGACGAAAAGCCGCGCAACCCGCAGGTTTACGTCGCGCCACCCCAAACATGGGCTAGCTCCGCCCCGCGCCCCAAGTCATTCGCTCTCAGTTCCACAACCGTCCACGGCGGAGAACCGTTCCGAAGCCGGTCGCGGATGTACCTGTCTCGCCGAAGGTTCGTACCGGTGTGAAAGGCCGCCCCGTCCACGTAGATGGCGAGTCGGCGCTGCGGCACGGCAAAATCGGCGACGCTGATCGGCGCTCCACCGTCGGTCGGGGAGACAGGGACTTGTTTCTCCGGGTGGAACCCGTGGTCCTCGAACAGCCGGAGGAATTTCAGCTCAAGTGGCGAGCCAACGCCCGCGGCATAAGCTTCCAGCCACGGGCGGGGGTCGTCGATGTCTCCCGTTTCCCGCGGTCGCCGCGCCGGCGACGCCTGGCGGAGTTGCTCCAAGGCCGGAAGGGCCTGGGGCCAGTCAAGCTTGTCATGGAAGCGCTGGTTGTAATAGGACTTCAGGCATCGATAGCACGCGGTCTCGCAGTCAGGGTGGTCAAGGTGGTCGATCGCCCGAGATGCAACATGGTCGAGATTTTGAGCCACCCGTTCCAGGTAGCCGCTGCCCCCCAGGCTCGGATCGATGAACGCCAGCGAGACCAGGCCATAACGGTCCGGCGCGTCGCCAGTATCCCAGGGTCCCTCGAGCTCGAACTCCAGCTCTCCCGAGCCAAGCATGAAATAGTGCTGAATGCCGTTCAGCAGGGCGTAGCCGAGCGAAAGCCCCCACGAATCGACCTGGTCTGCCCGAGTTGACTGCGGAACCGGCAGCAAGAGCCGCAAGACCTCCGCCTTGCCGGACGTCGTGATCGCGACTGCGACCGGCCTGTTGCCTTGAAGCGCGCAGGCCCTTGAATGGCCGCCCGTTGCTTGGGCCGCTTGCCGCTGGGCATTTCTCCGGCCGCCCCGGGCGGCTTGCACGGTCGCCGGCTGGTCAAGCAAGTTGCCGCAGGATGGGCAGAGCAAGTAGCCCTTCGCCTCGGGATGGAGAACCGTGTTGCCGGCCTGCAACTCCGCGGGGGTCGGCGGTGCTCCCTCGTTTACCCAGCGCACTTCTTCATTGCGGCTCAGGCGCAGGGCCCAGCCCGGCCCAACGGTCCAGCGGTCGGTCACCGAACCGTCCCACTGCGGGTAGATGCGGACGAGGTTGCGAACGGCGAAGCGATCCTCCTCATCGAGAATGGGCCGTTCTTCGCGGCGAGCCAGGAAGCCCGCAAAGTCGTAGGCTGGGTGTGCCGCGCCAGGGCCTGCGGCCTCGCAGCGCGGACAGCGCGGCTGGTCGGCGTCGTGACGAAGGCGGCACGAACCGCAGCGGCGATAATTCCAGGTCGGGGCCTGAGATTGCGGGTTCCAGGGGGATGAGGTATCCAGACCGATCACCTTCCAGCGCCGGGACCGGGCATATACGTGGGCCTCCGGCTGGAACTGGCCAATGCCAAACCGTCGCGTGACGGAGATGGCGTCTTCCTCGTGAGGATCGCCCAAGAGCCGCAGCGCGGCCGGCTCGGAGGGAAACTCGTATCCCGGCAAGAGGCCGAATTCCGCGAACCGCCGGAGCGGATAACCCGCCGATCGATCATCGGCCTCCTGGTTCCGCCGCTGCCTGTCGGTGGGGATGCCCAGAAGTCGAGCCACCAGTTCTCCGGCGCGATTACCCGCAAACTGGCCCTGGAGCTCTCGGTGATACCGATCGAGGGCTTGACGCAACTCGATCACCTGGCGCGCGGTGCACTCGAAAACGCGATGCACGCGCTGCGGCAGTTGTTGAAGCTGTGTTCGAAGCTCCGCGACGGTGAGTTGCGCCCTGGTGAGCACGTCGGCTCCCCATGCCTCCCCGGCGACCTCAATCGCGTGTTCCACCTGCGCTTTGACCGCTTCGACGAGGGCCGTGATCGCTTCCTCCTTGAGGTTGCCGCTGGCGTCCACATAATCGACCATCTTGCCGGAAAGGCCCGGGTTCGTCGCGCCGAAGGCAATCGCGTAAAGATGCCGCACGATCACGTCGCGGTTGCCCAGGTTGAGGGCCGGGGCGGGCACCTCGCCCGCGATCATTTCGCGTGGCTTGTCGTAAAAATACTGGTCGTGTGGGGTGCTGCGGGCGTAACCGACGACCATGCCGACCCTGGAGCGCCGACCGGCGCGGCCTCCGCGTTGGGCGTAATTGTCCGGCCGCGGGGGCACGTTGCGCAAGATGACGGCGTCAAGGCCCCCAACGTCGATTCCCATTTCCAGCGTCGGCGAGCAGGAGAGCAGGTTGACCGGCGATATCGTGGGGCCTCCCTTGAACTTGTCTTCGATCTCCGCGCGCTCGGTGGTGGGCACCTGGGCGGTGTGCTCCCTGGCCACGAGCGGAATGGCGTCTTTCTTGCGGATGTGCCTGATCGTCCGGTTCAAGGCGATTTCGGCGTCGGGCCAGCGAACCAGCATACCGTGGCACCGCGGGCAGGGCATCTTGCGTCGCGCGCCGAGCAAATCTCGCCGCAGACTTCACAGTGGTAGCGGCTGGATTCGTCGAGCAGGACGAGCCGAACGACCTCTGCGTTGACCTGCAAGAGCTTCCTTCGAGCGTTGGTGCCGCACAGTTCCACCGGCGTGAGAAACGACCCGCGCTTGAGAAAGCTGAGCACCTCGACCATGGAATGATCGTTCGGCGGGCTGCCGCAGAATCGGTCGATCAGGTTGCGGAATAGTCCTTCGAGACTTGGCGGCCGCCCCCCCGCGCCAGGCCTGCGCCAGGCATTGTGATGCTTGATGCCCTGGGGCAGCGACGCGGGGTCGAGGTTCGCCGCGACTTGTCCGCCGTCCGTCAACGGATAGCCCTGCGGGCTCCTGAGCTGCCGCTCCCACTCGGCGAGTTTGATGAACTCGGGACAGGCGATGTGGGAAGGGTGATACTGCAACATCGGGCGCGAGAAGGCCCCGCGTGTGCGGATCTCGTCAAGGAGAACCCGGCAGAGGTGATCGAGGTGCTCGGTGCTGATACCCAGCCCCTGCGCGACGGTCGCGCCGTGGGCCTGCACGTATTCCTCGAGCCGGTGGTAGTCGACGCCGACGAGCCCGAGGTTGATGACGGTTGCCCGGTAGCCGGCGTTCACCGCGACCTCATCGAGGAGGGGCGCTTCTTCGTAGGCCAGGATTCGGTTCTTTGCCTCGTCACTGGGCCAGGTGGTGTCTTCGGGGACGTGCGGGTTGTCTCGGGATTCGATGGCAAGGTCGCCAAGCCGCTTCACAGCGTCATGGAAGCTCAGCGACTTGTGCTGTTCGAGCAGGCCCACCAGCCTTCGGCGCATGCGGTCATAGCGGCTGGAGAAGATGATGAACCGCGCCTGGTGGGCAGCATCTTGCCGGCTGTCGCTGAAGACCAGCAGTCGCTCCTTGCCGTCGTGGTCAGGGCGGTTGCGGTTGCCCTCGTTTAACGATTCGACGAGGCCCTCGCCGAGCACCTTCACGGCCGCCGATGTGCCGAGCCCGACCGGCGTGATAACACTGCGGCTGCCGGCCGTCCCGCCGCAGCAGAGGCATCGCGTGCGTGCAGGGGCCAGAGTCGCGCGCACTGGAAAGTCGGCGGGATTGTCGCTAAAGCGAAGGGTGGCCGGGTCGAAGGACCCAGCCCGAACGCGCAGCCGGGCGATCTGTGCAGGAACCTGCTGCCTGCCGCGGCGTCCCTGGTTGGCCTGTTGATTGTTGTTGTTCGCGTCCTAGCGTCATCGTCATCGTCAGCCGCGACAGGTGGGAGGTCGAACCGCCCTGGCTCGTAAAGCATCCGCTCCGGGCCAGCCGCGGGATCATCAGTCGGCACCAGCGGCCCGGCATCCGGGTCGCCAGTAAACCGCAAGTAATCGGCACCGCAATTCCGGCAGAGATAGAGCGGCGCGGTACGGTGGTTGCAGGTCGAGCATTGCTCCTCGCCCTTGGGGAACAACCGGCCGCAGCCCGGGTTGACGCAACGATAGAATTTCCAGCCGCCGCGGATGAAGCGATGGACCCGGAGGCGCAATGCGCCGGGAATTCCATCGGGGAGTGCGGCGCCGAGCACGAGCGCGCTCACGGCCTCGCGACAGAGTTCGCTCTCGGCAGTGTCCTTGCGCTCCGGGACCTCGCTTCGCAGCCGTTGCACGATGTCTGAGATCGACATCGGCCGGCGGATCAGCCAGTGGCTCAGGTCCCAGAGCAGGCGGTACCGCCGCGCGGCATCCGCAAGTGCGGTGGCGTCAGGGAGGTGCGCCAACGCGGCAGAGCGCCTTGCGGACCGCCTCGGCGTCGGACACGTCGAGGTTTGCAATGTCGTACGAAGCGCCCTGGGCTGGGTAGCCGGCCTCCTGGGGAATCGGCACATCCTGGAGTTCCTCGCCGAAGACGCGAATCGAGGCGGTCTCGACGCCGGCGAGCGTGCCGAAAAACTCGGAAACGGCCTCGTCGCGCAGCCTGAGAAGTTCCTCGCGCGGGCGGCTTTCCTCAGCGAGCGACTTGATGGTGGCCGAAGTCCCCACCGCAACAAGTGGGGGGAATCGTTTCGCCTGCTCCTCGGGGCCGACGCTCGGCTTCCAATTCTGCCGGGCGCGGGCGAGGTGGACGCGGAGCCGCCGGATCAGCAGGGCGATGTTGCTGCCCAGCGTGCCGCGATACGTGTGGACCTCGTCGAGCACGAGGAACCGGCAGCGGTGGTTGGCGAAGATGTCTTCCCGGTCCGCGGGGCGCACCAGGAGGTATTCGAGCATCATGTAATTGGTGAGCAGGATGTGCGGCGGGTTGGCGCGCATCTCGTCGCGCTTGGCTTGCGACGTGCTGCGGTCGTATTGCTCGACCCGCACGGCCCCGGCGAAACCGGCTCCCTTGAGGTAGTCGTCGATACGGAGCTTCTGGTCGTTGGCCAGCGCGTTCATCGGATACACGAGGATGGCGGTGAGACCGTGCTTCTTGAAGCGGACTGCGTCGTCAAAAGCGTTGTGGATGACCGGTAACAGAAACGCTTCCGTCTTGCCGCTGCCCGTGCCAGTTGTGACGACCACGGGCCGCGGGTTTGGAGAGAGCAGCTCCTCAATCGCCTGGGACTGGTGAATGAAGGCGTGTGTCGTGCCGGAGCGCTGTTCCATCACATCAGCCAGCCGAACGTCGAGCGGAAGTTCGCGCCACGCTTTGCCCGGCTTGAACGGCCGGTGGGCCTGGAAGAACGGCTCCTGTGCCAGGAAGCGCGGCGCGTCCAGCTCACGTTCGAGAGCGGCACGGAGGTTCGCGTCCTTGGCCCGGAACTCGGTGAGCAGGTAGGCCCGGTATTCTTCGATAACGTGGTCGAGCGCCTTGATTGGGTGGAGAGACATCGTCGTCGTGCCTCGCGAAGTCGATGAGAATGGGGTTCACGAACCAGCTCGCGAAGAAGGTGGTTCTCGCATCATTAATGATAAATGGTCCTCCCGGCCCAGTCATGCCTTCACCGGTGCTCGCCAGTCGATTGGAAAACCGGCGTGGTAGCGTCGGGACGGGTCTGATAGACTACAAATGGACAGCATGTCGCAGTGGGTCCTAGCCCAAACGAGAGAAGGATGAACCATGAATATGCTCGACTTGGATCGAGCCAAGCAAGTCCTTGTGGAACTGATTCGGGCCGCTGGCGGAGAATGGACGGGCAAGACAAGGCTCTACAAGGCGTACTACCTGGCGCATCTTTACTACGCCGAGAGCGAGCCCGACTATTTGACGAACTGGCCCCTCGTCAAAATGCCGTACGGTCCGGGGATCGAATGCGGGGACGAGCTCCTGAATGAGCTGGTCCTTTCCGGAGTCCTGGCTCGGAAACACACACTCGTCGGTCCTTACACCGCAACTGCGTATAGCCTGACCGGAAAGTCACCTCCCGGCGAGGCCATGTCGCAACAAGCTGTGCGCACCGTCGAACAGGCCGTCAGCTTCGTCAAGGAGAAGGGCGCCGCCGAGTTGAGCGATCTCACCCACGAGTTCTCTCGCTCATGGAATAGCGTTCAAGAGGGGCAGGAGCTTAATATCTACGTCGATCTGATCCCCGACGACGAGTTCGCCGCGCGCGACCAGCGTTTGAGCACGCTCAAGACGGAGCTCTTGGCCGCGTGGAACGCTGCCCAATGACGGCGCAGGTCCGAACCTTCAAACGCGTTGCGGCTCAGGTCGCCCAGCGAATGAACTTCAAGATGAGCGCGTTCAACCGGGAACGTGGCCTCGGTGACTTTCTGCTCGACCAAGGCGCGAACGCCGATCCAATTGACGTCGCGGGACGGGCTATTCTGTACTTTTGCGTGGACGAAGGCGGATACAACGGGTTCGAGGTAGGAGTGATGGTGTGCGTGACCTTTCTCGACGAGGTCATGCCTTCACCACCCACCGGTGCCGCCCGCGCCCAAGCTCTGAAGGACCTGTCCGCGCTTATGAAGAGCTCGCCAACGCTTGAATCCGTCAAGCGCTGGGTGGAGAGCCACTACCTCTGAATTCTCCACCCGAACGGAGCGGCGGCGACCTGCTCGTGCAGTCCGCGGGTTTGTTTGATGATATATCAGGTGCGGGAGGAAACTACAGGTCTCCCGACGAAAATCGCCCAGGACGGATTCATCGAGGGCCGCATCATTTCGGCTCTCATCTGATAAGGGCTTTCCGCGAACCGCTCGGGCGGGCCCAGGACTTGCGTCTATCACGAATTTGGAGTTGGTGTAGACCAGTCGAGAAGCCGCATTGGTGGCTGTTCGGCCAAGTCAGAGATCCTCGTCTAGCGACGACAACCGGTGAGCCGCCTCCTCGCTGATCTCGAAGTCGGGGTCCTTGGCGAGCACGTCAAGAACGGCCCTCTTACCCTGATGAGTGAGTTGCCCCAAATATTCGTAGAGGCGCGAGCGCACGAAAGGCGATGGGTTTGATGCGAGTGACTGCAACGCTTCGATCCTTTCGGTCTCGCGCACGCCTGAACAACGGACGATCGGTCCAATGAATAGCTCGCACTCCTCCCTGCCCGATCCCGCGATTTGCTTGAGGGCGTCCCAGGTCCCGGGTCCAAAGTCCTCGAGCAGGCCCCGCGCGTGCAGAAGAAGTTCGCCCTGACCTGTGCGATCATATTCTTCGAACGCCGCCTCGCACACCGAATGGGGATCGGCGTTCGAGAGAAGCCAAAGCCGGGTCAATTTCCTTCGTGCTGGGTCCTGCACCAGCAGTCCGGCGAAGTGGGGACGCATCTGGCTGTGTTGCATCGTCTACTTCCCTCAGAGGAAGCATGTGCGCACGATCAAATCAGCGTTCTTCTTCGGCCCAATCTCGGCCACGCTCGGGTGATCTTATCAATTTTGCCGCGGTCACACGGCCGCACCGGATTGACGCCTGTGATGTCAAACAAGGCCCAAGCCAGAAGACTGGGGCACTGTTTCAAGTGGCGAAGTATCAACGGTACGGCCGAATCTCCCATTGCCACGATGCTCCTGTAAGCCGGGTGCGACACGATGCGTTCGCTGTCCGAAACGAACCCAGTGTCCTTGATCCAGGTCGCGACCGTCGCGTCAAAGGCTGCCTCCGTGCATCGAACGGTTCCCTGTTCCTCGTGTGCCGTGGATGTGGTGGCCATTGGGGTACGCCCGCTTACGGAGATGAAGGGGCAAACTATTCTCAGGGTACCTCGCCCCAAGTCTCGCGGCAACGAGAGGTCGGGATGAATCGAACAATCTACTTCCCGCCCGGGCCCTTCCGTCGGCGCTTGCCGCCGGGTTCGTCCAGTTCGAACCGCTCTTCCTCCCCAGCCTGCCCCAACCCCGGCAGGTCGATCACCGGCTGGGGGAGATTCTCGTTGAGCGGGATGTCCCAGTAGGGGTCGTGTTTCTTGGTGAAGGCGTCGAGGCCGATCGATTTCAGCTCGTCGAAGCGGGCCAGGCACAACTCGGGGGCCTTGGGATAGCTCGTGTGCTTGAAGGTCGAGAGTATGTGGGAGTATTGGTCGCGCGACAGGCCGTAGGCATCGGCCACCGCCGCATCAACGGCCGCGCGGACCGCCCAGCGCGCGTCCTCGCCGGCCAACGCCGGCCAGGTAAACGCGGGCTTGCGCGGCTCGCGCCAAACGTCGCCGAGTTGTTCCTTCCAGAGCGGGGCGTAACCGGAGTGGTTACACGTTAGGCGAAGGGCGGAGTGCGCGAGGCTCGAGAGTCGCGGAGTCGTGCGCGGTACAGGCGTGGCGAGCAGCATGAAGAGATTCAGATGCGATCGAACGCGCAACTGCAATAACCAATCGAAGGTGTACGAGTTCAGAACGGCCAGGATATTGAGAGCCGACGACTGTGCGCGATCGAACGGCTGGGTTTCAACCGGAGCCGTATGTCCCGTTGTAATTCCAGGCGGATGCATATTGAAAATCGCAACATTTTCATCACCAGGCCCGGCGACGTCACGATTGCCCAATCGGTAGTGTTGGGACCGCCGCAGTATTGCAGGCTTGTCCTCTAAATCACCGATAGAGACGAGATAGCGAGGCCGAGCAGCCCAACGGTCGTCATACTGACGAAAGGTCTTCCCCTCATGCAATGCTAGGTAGCCGATGTCCAAAAGGCTCCGAGCGACGTCAGGGTCGCGCGGGTCTTCACCGTTTCGCAAAACCTCGGGGGTGGGAGTAAAGCGCCAGGAATCGTACGTCATGTTGAGCTCCTGGCTCAACTTGACGCCGAGTCTTTCGCACGCCTCGCCGAAGGGCTCGCCACGCACGAAGCATCTCTCCGCCACCCCCAGATCTTTTCGTGAACGAAGCTCGAGGAGGCTCAGGTGGTCCCTGCCCGTTCGACGGACAAAATCCAATGTGTAAACAAGGGGCTCCCGATTCGTGTGGTCGCCGAACAGCCACTCGTCGTCGTGCAGGTAGAAAGCACAGGAAAACTCCTCCGTCGCCGCGCCCGCCCGCGCGACGACCGTGGCGAACTTGAAACGCGAATCAATCTCGAAGAGCTTGCGGCGGTTCTCGAACGAATAGCAGTAGCGAAGGCTCATCTCCTCAATGTACAGGCGCCGTGTACCGGTGGCGCCTTCGTTTGCGTGGAACGCCGATGGAAGCACAAAGCCAACTTCACCGTGCGCTCGAAGAAGCGTCTTAGCGCGTTCAGCGAAGAGCATGTAATCGTCATAAGTGCCTCGACCGGCGAGTTGTCCATTGACCCTGGCTTTATGGGTTTCGAAAATCGCGTCGTTGATCCGGTCTCTGCGGTGCAATCCTTCGACATGCTCGTGGAATGCACGGGCTATCGCCGGTATTGCCAGGAGGCGTCCCTTGACCGACCCCTTCTCTCGCTTGGTTGGCGGATCAAGAAATGCAAAGTCGTACATTCCGAAGAAGTGATCTTCGTTCTTGCGAACAGTGTCCCATGGCGGGTTTCCGAGCACCGTATGAAATCCCTGCCGCCCATGCGGCTGGCCAGTCGGATAAAACACTTCTGGGAACGTCAGATCGTAGGGCAGCGCCGGAACGCATCGCCCGGACTGCACGAAGGCGTAGAGGGTTTCGCGTTGCGAGGCGGTTTCATCCAGCCCCAAGCCGCGCGCGATTGTCTCGCGTAAGCTGCTTGATCCGATCTGCTCGGGCGCGTCGCCCGTTTCCGCGATTGACCTGAGCAAGTTGGCATAAGCCACATCGTCGCACGATCCCGGCCCCAGCATCACGCCACCGGACCAGGCCGCCGCGGCGATGCGGAAGGGAAGAAGGGCACGGTCCAAGTCGGCTTTCGCGGCTTCCTTGTCGTGCATCTCGGCGACAGTGATGCCGACCGTCGCCTCCAGTCGACGCACCAGCGACAAGGCCCGGTAAAGCCCGCGGGAGAGCTTGTCGTAGAGTCCCTTGTGAAACAGTCCCTCGATCGGCTCGGTCGGTTTGCCAGGCCGGAAGATCAGCTTCTCCCAGAACGGGCCGGTCAGCGAATCGCCGACCACGAGCCGATGGTCGAGGAACGTGAGCGGCATTCCTTCGGCGTGCGATTCGAGCCAGAGCGCGAGCTTCGCCAGCTCGACCGCGAGCGGGTTCTTGTCGACGCCGTAGAGGCAGTGGACGGCGACGAATCGCCGGCAGAGCGCCTCGGCGCGTTGCTGAGAGAAGCCGGATTCCTCGCCTTCGGGTGAACGGCTGGGCAGGTACTTCGCGAGCTCGTCGTCAGGGTCGGGAATGTCGAGGATGCGCTGGCGCCACTTTGCAGCCTCTTCCTGGGCCTTCTCGCGCTCGGCCCCTTTCGCAACGTCGGCCCGCCGCTCGGCGGCAAGCGCTTTCTCATCGCATAGGCGGCAGGCTTCGTAGAGCTTGTCACCCAGAAACCGGCAGGCTTCGACCAGGAAGTGGCCCGAGCCCATCGCCGGGTCGAGCACCTTCAGTTCGAGGATCTTGAGCGGCTGGGGATCATTCAGCGGGCTGCGCTCCTCGACCTGAGGGCCAAGCGTTTCTTGAACGAGAAACCGCACGAATGAGTGCGGCGTGTAGTACGATCCGCTGGCCTTGCGGCCCAGGCCGACTCGCAAATAGAAGCGGCCGGGCGGGATCGACTCGATCCATTCGACCTTGGTTTTCTTGCCGCGCGTGGGCTCGTCGGATTCGTCGGTCTCGTCCGCGGTGGACTCATCGGTTTCGTCGTCGTCGGGATCGCCGGCGTTCGGATCGGCGCCCACACACTCGCTGGCGCTTCGGGCTTGTATGCTCGCGGGGCGGTACTTTTCGCCCTGGGCGAGGGGGACGGCGACTTCGAGCTTCTGCCGTCTCAGCCGGCACATGGGCTCTTGCGTGATGCCGGGCTCGAGCTCGAGCAGGGCTTCGTAAACGCGGCCCAGGTCTTCGACATCGAGCGGGCCGTAGTGGACGCGCTGCCGCGTCAGCTCGCCTCGACGTTGCGTGGTCCACAGCAGCCGGTCGAGCAGCCAGGCAACCGCCCGCTCGCCCCAGGCGAGCTGCGAAAGCGTCGGTGTGGCGTTCGAGCCAAACAGGGCGCCGCCGAGGGGCTTGACGACCAATTCGGTGCATTCGAGCCCTTCCTCGAACATGCGAAAGAGCGTCCGCAAGCCGGATTCGAGCAACGTCCCGGTCTCACGGCCTCGCTCCAGAACCTCGTGCGCGTAGCGAGCGAGCGCCAGGCTGGGAGAGAACGTGTTTCGCCAGAGACTCGTTGACGCGAAGCTGAACGAGCGCGCCATGTCGTCGCTGGCTTCGAGCTTGAGTACGAAGAGTAGCCGGTATACGGTCACCAGTCCCTCGCGCCAGAGCGTACGTGCCAAGGCATGGCGATCGGCTTGCGCCTGGAACCAGTCGTGGTTCGCGGGATGATCCAGGATTTCCTGAACAAAATGCTCGACGGCTTCACGGGCCTGTTTCCGCAGTTCCTTCGTGACCCGGGCCTGTTGCAGCCGGGCTTTTTCGACGAGGTCGGGGAGCGCGGCGACACCTTTCGGCGATGCGAGCGCGGCCAGTAGTCGGAATGAGTCGGGTACGTCGCGGCTACGCTTCCAGCCCGGGTCGATCGGAATCGTGACCGTGGAATCGGGCCGGGCCAGGTCGGAAATCAGGATGATCAACTGAGCGCCGTTGGTGAGGAGCCCGATGCGCTCGCCGCAGGCCAGGAGCACCCGCTGGGCGACGCGGAGATGGCTGTAGCGGTAGGCGCGGCCTCGCTTCGAGGGGGCGTAGAGGTCCTCGTCGAAGCTGGTCGTCCAGACGCGCAGCCTCGACTTGCCGTCTTCCGTGGTGAGAAGCGAGCCGCCGCTTTCCAGGTCCTCTCGGGTCTGCACATCCGGCGCGGCGTCGATCCGGGAATAACCGAGGACCGCTTGCAGAGGCTCGATCACCTGGTTGCGGACGCGCAGCGAGCCGCCCGAGGCTCCCAGCTCGCGCAGCTTGCGCCGGCAAATCTCCCAGTGCTGGGCGAGTTCCTTACCCTCGGCGCCCGTCGCCTTGGGCAAGAGCTGCAAACGCAGCAGTTCCTTTTCGAGCTCCAGCTTGACGAAGGGCTCGGGGAGCGCGGGGCCTTGAAACTGGCAGTCGGAGAGGTCAAGCGCCATGCTTTGCCTCCGGGATCAGCATGAGGACACCGAGCGGGACGACTTCGGGCTCGCGCAGATCGAGAAGGCGATTCAAAGCGCTCACGCGCTGTTGGTAGATCCGGAGCACCCCTTCCGCCTCGACCCGCGCCGCGACCGGCTGCTCGCGGTCGCAGTGGAGCGCGGCGAGCCGCTCTTGGGGATCGGCGACGGTCTGCCAGGCGGGAGTCTTGGCGGCCGGCGCGGCTTCCGCCGAATCGAAGAGAGAGCCCTGGGTGAAGGCACTCGTGGCCGCAGCTCCAGCGACTTCCTCGGCACGGTTCTTGAGCCAATCCTGCTGATTGGCCAGCTCCCGATTCAGCGCCTTTTTCCGGTCCTCGATGAACTGCTTGGCCGGGCCGGCGAACCCGGTTCGAGCGGCCGCGAGCGCCTGCTCCTGGGCGGGATGCCCCCACGAGGCGAAGTGGGTTTTCCAGAGGTCGGTGGTGCGGATTCCCGCGGCAGAATCAGCCAGCGATGACCAGGCATCGGCCGACTCGTAAAACTCGTGTTCGCCGTCTTCCGCGACCTTGATTGCCAGAACCTTCTCGAGCTCGCGCCCTGCAAGGCTGTTGACTCTGCCCAGGAAGGTGAAGAGAAGCTGCGGCTCGGGCACCTTGGCCCGGACTGCCGAGACGCGCTGGTCCTGGCCTTGCAAGCCCGACGCGCCAAAGGAAAGGGCACGAACGCGATCGATGGCCCGGCGGACGAGCGGGTGGGCACGGCCCAGGAAGCCGACGGAGTTATCATGCTCGTCGCTGGTGACGTCGAGCTGTGTGGTCAATCGGACGAGCCGGTGCTCGCTGTCATACCCGGGCAGGTCGTTCAGGCCGTGAAGCCAGGCGCTGGGAAGGTCCTTGACAAGGAAGTAGCTGTCATCGAGTTTTCCCTGCACCTCGCCGCCGTCGAGGCGGACGGCATCGCAAACGAAGCGGGCAAGGTCGACGTGCTCGGCCTTGCGGCCGCGGGCACGGGCCTCGTCGGCTTCCTGGACGAGCTGCTCTTCGGAGTTCAAGCCGGCGTCGCCGAGCCAGCCGTGGCTGCGCGCGGCCTTCTCGAACCCGTGCAGGCTGCGATCGATCTCTTCGAGCAGCTCGAGCGTGGCGGCGTCGGCACCGTCGTTCTCATTGCCGTCGGTGAAGTGGAACGCCGTGTCCTGGCTCTTGAAGAGCTGCCCGTCTTCTTCCATGAGGCCGCGGAGCAGGCGGGCCTGCGCGGCCTCGGTCGACGTGATGCCGAGGGTATTGGGGACGAAGGTCAATCGGCGCGCTGCTTTTCGTACTTGGCAATGAGGCGCAGGAGAATTCGCTCCTCAAACGTGCCGCGCAGGTAGAGGTAGCCAACCTGCGGATCGAGTTTCTGGCCGTAGCGATCGATGCGGCCATTCCGCTGTTCGAGCCGGTTCGGGTTGAAGGGTAGCTCGAGGTGAACAAGGTGATGGCACCGCTGGTGGAGGTTGAGGCCCTCGGCGGCGGAGTCGGTACTGACCAGGATCAAGCGGTTGTGGGTGCGAAAGCGTTCGGTGATGTGGCTGCGTTCCTTCTCGTTGTGCTCGCCGCTCATCATGAGAATCGATTCGAGCCCAGCCGCTTTGAGCGCGGCGACGGCTGCTGCCTGGCTGTCGGTGTACTCGGTGTAGACCAGGATATTGGCGTCAGGCTCGGCGCTGCGGATGTCTTTGAGGGTGGCGATCAACTGGTCGAGCTTGGGATCCTGGTGGACAGCCCGTCCGGCCAGCTCGACCAGTTCGTCGAGGTGGGCGACGACGTCGGAAACCTTGGCATGCTCGCGAGAGCCTTTGCGCACTTCGCGTTGCAAGGCGGCGAGCTGCTGGGCCAGGTCCTCGGCTTCGAGGATCGTACGGTCTGCCTCTTCCTCGACGCCAAGCGAGCCAAACCGCTCGAGACGGCGTTCGTAGTCGCGCAGGGTCTTGATGCGCTGCCGCCTGAGCTCCTGCTGCTCGTTGGTGTCGCTGAGGAACTGTTGAAAGCGATCGGCCACGACCGATAGGGTTCGCCTGCACGCGTTGGCTGTGGAGACACTGCGCTTCAGGAGAGCCATGTAGGCGAGCACGTCGCTGTAGTTGCGATTGCGGAAAGCCCGGCGGAGTTCCGGGGCCACCAGGTCGAGCAGGCTCCTTTGCAGGTCAACGAAGGCCGAGTGCTTCCTGGGGTTGGCGGTTACGGGGATTGGCGTGACCACGCGATCCTTGAAAAGCGGTTGCTTGGTCTGGGGGTCGAGAATGTGCCTCTTGAGTCGGCGGACGACATGGCCGCGGTATCGCTCGCCGCGCAGGGCTCCGCGGCCGTCGACGAGCGAGGGGTCGAGTAGCTCGCAAAGCGAGGCAAAGGAGCGATCGTGGCCGTCGTGCGGCGTCGCCGTGAGCAGAAGCAGCGAATCGCACCGCCGGGCAAGCACCTCGGCGAGCCGGCGGCGAAGCGAGTCCTCCCGGTCCTGGTCGGAACCGATATCCGTGCAGTGGTGGGCCTCGTCGATGACGACGATGTCGTAGCTCGAGCGCTCTAACTGGTCGAGGATTCGCTCCTGCTTGAGGAAATCGATGGAAACCAGGGCAAGCGGCAGGTGATCGAAGGGGTTGGAGCCGAGCTCCGTCCCTCGGCGAATTTCCTCGAGTTTGGCCCGGTCGACCTCTTCGAGTCGCAGGCCGAACCGCTCCGACATTTCGACCTGCCACTGTTCGAGTAGCGGACCGGCCGGCGAGACGATTAGGAGGCGATGGGCGAGCCGGCGCGCGATAAGTTCGGTGATCACCAGGCCGGCCTGCACGGTCTTGCCTAGCCCGACCCCGTCGGCCAGGAGCAGCCGTGCCCGGCTCATCCGGATCGCGCGCAGCACGGGGACAAGCTGGTAGGGCTCGATCCGGAGTCTGCCGGGCTGGACGGCCAGCAGGGCCGAGGGCCCGAGTGCTTGCTCGAGAAGGAAGGCTTGATGGTAAACAAGCCAGTTATCGATCGGGCCGGCACAATCGGGCCGGAGTTCATGACGAACGAGCTCAACGGGCTCGAATGGGCACAGGATATCGAGTTCCTGGCCGAGGACCGCGTTCTCGGTGCCGCGAAGGCGCAACAGGGTCTGCGGCCCGAGGTTCTGGCTGGTCACAACCTCCCAGCGCAGCCCGCGGGCACTGACGACCGTCCCGGGGAGCAGATTCAGCGTAGATTGCATTTCCCCCTCCGAGGACGGCCGGCGGCATCACTGCGGTGTGGACTCAACTCCTGAGCTTTCGAGTACTTACGGGGTCGACGAATCGCCACAACTCAGGCATTGGCCGCCAGGGGATAGCGGTCGAGCCCATGCCGACCGAGCGCGGATGGTCCGGGAATACCTCGTCGCATCCCTACAGCCTTTGAATCCGCCGATCCATGCTACCGTACCGCGCCGGTCTCATGCAAAAGAAAACCGGCATCCGAACATTTAACGACGCGGGTATCAGAATGTTTTATGCGTGATCTTGATCAGCACCGAGCGGCCCGGAGCCTGGCAAACTTCGCCGAGGCTGCGCATCGTACCGGTTTCGCAGGGCTGACCGATTGCGCCTCCCGCGGAATTGGCGGAATGTCACATTCGCTCAACGGTCCCTGCTGGACTTCGTGCGGCAGTTTCTCACCCCGCAGGTCTTCAAGCAAGCCCGACAGGCCGTCATCAGGCCAGCACCAAGGCTCGCCGGGAATGGCCGGGCGCAAGCCGCACATGGCCCCAGAACCGCCAAGCCTTCGCACCCTCGACGACGCACAAAAAACCCTACTGAATCAACACTTAACAGCCGCATGACGGCAGAATGTGCTTAAGTAATCCTACATAGCCTGCCGATACGTTTACTATTACACAAACGAGGGCTGTGATGATGATCGCGGATCGCGTCGAGCTGGTATTGCGTGCGCTGTCGAGGTTGGGTTGCGATCCGCGGCCGGTGGGAGCTGACGCCTGGCAGGCGCCGTGCCCGGCGCACGGAGGGCCTTACCCGGCTCTGCTCGTCACTCGCGGCGCCGACGGCTCGGTGTCAGTCAAGTGCCGGTACGTCGGTCCGAGGGGTGAGTGTTGCTCGGATACGGAGATCTGGGAGGAGCTCGGGTTGCAGCCCCCACCATTGAAGCGCGACCTCGCGGCGACCGCGCCGGTTGATCGCGCGCGCGAGCCAGGCGCACAACCATCGGCCGCCGCCCTTGCCCGCCCGGAAGTGCCAGGCCGGCAAGGGGCAACGCTGCAACAAGAGAGCTCATCCCCGGCAGATCATGGCGCAGCGCCCGCCTCGCCCGGCCCCGCTCCAGCGCCCGTGCTGGCCGGGGATGTCGCCAGCCGAGCGCCGGAGTTGTGTCTGGGGGAGCCTTGCGGGGCTGGTGGTGCGGAGCTTCGAGCAGAACGGCCCGACGACCGGCTGCAGATTGCGCTGGCGGATGATCGGCCGCAGATTGCGGCGAGGGATGATCGACCGCAAATTGCGGCGGCGGATGATCGGCCGCAAATTGCGGCGGCGGATGATCGGCCGCAAATTGCGGCGGCGGATGATCGGCCGCAAATTGCGGCGGCGGATGATCGGCCGCAAATTGCGGCGGCGGATGATCGCCCGCAAATTGCGGCGGCGGCGGACGTCGCCGCGGCTGACTCCGGCCAGCGGACAGCCGCCGTCGCGGAGTCGCCGCGACGTTCCGCGCCGGCCCGCGCCGCCGCCCGACGGTCCCGGCGCAACGACGGGTCGATCGCGGGAATGCTCGGCGGCGTTGCCAGCGAGGTCCGGGTCGTTCGCGGGCTCGATGAGCGCTTCTACGCCCAGGTCCCGGTCAACGGCCACTATGAGACCCGCCTGCTGCGGTCGTCGTCATTCAAGTATTGGCTGGCCCTGAATTATCGCCGGCGGCACCGGGCGGTGCCCAGCGACGGTTGCCTCAACAAGCTGGTTCGCGCATTCGAGGCCGACGCGGCCGCGCTCGGCTCCGCCGAGCGGGTCCCGATTCGGGTTGCCGACGGCACGAGCGCCGCACGAGCCGCCGCGTGGGTCGAACGGGCCGGCCATCCTGATCCGGCCGATCCGTCGGATCGCGACGCGGGAGCAGTCTATTATCTCGACCTGGGCGATCCGTCCTGGCGGAGCGTCGAGATTCGGGCGGACGGGTGTCGCTTGATCGAGCGCGCTCCCGTGGTGTTCTGGCGGCCCAGGGGCCTTGGTCCGCTGCCGGAGCCGCGGTGGGACGGCTCGATCGAAAGGCTCAAGAAATATACCAATGTCGCCCCTGCCGATTTTCCGCTCTTGGTCGGGTGGATGGCGGCCGCCTTGCGGCCGGCTGGCCCGTATCCGATCTTGATCTTGAGCGGCGAGCAGGGCTCGGCCAAGAGCACCACGGCCCGCGTGGTGCGCCGGCTCATCGATCCCAGCTTTGCACCTCTGAAAGGCCTGCCCGGCAGCCAGCTCGATTTCATGATTGGGGCCCACAACACCTGGGTCCAGATGTACGACAATGTCAGCTCGATCTCGGAGACCCTTTCCAACGCTTTCTGCCGGACCGCCACCGGAGGCAGTTTCTCCACGCGCTCGCTCTACTCCAATGACAGCGAGACGCTGTTCGATCTCGAGCGCCCGGCAATCGTCAACGGCATCGACGACTTCGTGCACCGCAGTGATCTGATCGACCGCTGCTTGTTCCTTCACCTGCCGCCGATCCCTGACCTGGCACGGCGGCCGCAGCAGGCATTCTGGTCCGAATTCGACGCCGAGTGCCCCGGTTTGCTGGGCGCGCTTCTGATCGCGGTTGCGGGCGGCCTGAAAATGCTGCCCCAGATCGATTTGCCGGCATTGCCGCGCATGGCCGATTTGCGCAGTGGGGAGAGGCCGTCATCCGCGGCCTGGGCGGGCAGCCGGGATCATTCTTGACGCTGTACAACGCCAATCGGCGCGCGGCGTCCGAGGCGGCGCTTGACGACTGTCCCGTCGTCCAGGGGCTGCGCTCCGTGGTGGACATCCACTGCTGCAAAGGGCCTTACAAGGCGACCGCTTCCGGCCTGCTCGAGACTCTGATCAAGTACGCACCCAAGAACGTCACGAGATCGGCCCAATGGCCCAAGAATCCGCGATCTCTTTCCTGCATGCTCCGCCGCATCGCACCTCAGCTCCGCATGACCGGCATCATGGTCAGCTTCGACCGAATCGACAACACTCGCACGATCACGGTCTCGCCGAGCGCAGCCGGCAGCGTGGTCTCGCCGGCCCAACCGAGTCCGTCGCCGTAACAATCCCGCCGCTCCGGGCCGAAAACGCAAACCTGTGCGCAAGACCCTCGAAGGGGTCGTCGTAAATTTTTGGCTCGTAATACCATGGCGCAAAAACGCAAAAACGCAGGCCGAGGGCGGTCTAAAGCATGCGATCTTCGATGTTCCGGGCCCGGCAACGACATAGGACCAAAAAACCCGCGGAAAGACCGGGCATGGTTCTAACCCGACGCAAGTGAGGGGCTGTTTGGGTAACGCTCTACACACTCGTCCCCGGCATGGTCCAAGTGCGCGGCCCTTTGGGTAACGCTCCGCGTACTCGTCCCGCGTCAACCAGCACTGCCGATCCTGAGGGACGATCCTTCGCCTCGGATTGACTTTCCCGGCCGATAGCCTATCCTCTCGGCGGAGGCGATCGAATCGTCGCCTTGATTGGGGCCGAATCGCCGTAGGCTGGAGCAATCCTGAACGCTCGCGCCGGGCCGTCGCGATAAACTGCCCCCAAATCTCGGGCGATCGACCACGGAAGGAACCGCGGTCCCATGAAGATCCAGCATCCCCTCTTGGTCCGGGCAATCGGAATATCGGGCGCGGCGCTGGTCCGCCAGCTCGGCCGCACGCTCAAGTACCATTTCCGTTACCAGGACCCCAAGGTCGATCCCGAGTTTGCCCGTAGCACTGGTCAGCGTTACATTTACGCCTTTTTCCACGAGGTGATGCTGTTTCCGGCGTATTACTGGGCTTGGCCCGAGATGCACATCCTGATCAGCGATCATCGCGACGGCGAATTGATCACTCAGGTCATCCAGAGGCTGGGATTCACCGTGATTCGCGGTTCCACGACGCGGGGAGGCACGCGTGCCCTGCGCCAGATGACGCTCCGGATCGATCGGGGAAACCTTTGTGTAACGCCCGATGGCCCTCACGGGCCCAGGCGGACCGTTCACCAGGGAGTTGCTTATCTCGCCAGCCGCACGGGGCTGCCGGTCGTGGGGGCTGGAATGGCCTTCAAGAAGCCCTGGCGAGCCCAGAGCTGGGACCGGTTTTGTGTGCCGCGGCCGTTCACGCCGGCTGCCTGCGTCGTGCCCGAGGCCGTCGTCGTTCCCTCCGATGCCGGCCGAGACACGATCGAAGACTGCCGCCGGGAAGTCGAGCGGCGAATGCAGGCCGCCATGCTCGAAGCCGAGGCGTGGGTGGAGGAGCTCTGAGGAAACGGACCTGCAACGAGCGCCAGGCAGGCTTGCCCCACTTAGCTGTTTGTTCTAGGATGTTTTCGACGATTCTGCGGATTTTCTCTGGTCGGCCGGACGATGGTGCTCACGAATGATTGCGAGCCGTCCGCGTCTCGGTCACCGCGGCCGGCAGGGTCGATCGACGCCGGATTGATTGTCATCGGGAGGAGTCGAGTTCGGAATGAGCTTCAGCCAGGATCAACGAATTTCCGGCAGGAAGGCGAGCGTCAGCTTGATCCTTCCCATGGCGCCAGGTCAGACGATTTCGGTGCAGCAAGTCGTCGATTACCGGCAAGCACTCAGCCTCGAGTCTGCCGGTGACGAGTGCGGCGTGGAGGTTGTGATCGCGACCGGGACCGTCAACGGAGACGGTTCGCAGAATGGAAAGTCGAACGACAAGCTCCCTGAATCGAAACTGCGGGCAATCGCGACCCACGTGCACGCGAACGGCCGGGGCTGGGCCAGCCTGGCGCGTGCCGGAGTGGATGCGGCGCGCGGCGAGCATCTGATCGTGATGGATGGCCGCCGAAGCTATTCGCCCGACTCGCTGGCTCGGGTCGCCGCTCCCTTGCAGGAGGGTCACTGGGACCTCGCCGTCGGCGTTCCTCGGCTTGACGACTCGGGCTTGCTCGGGTGGTTGCAGCGGCGATTCGGCCTGGGCTTGATCAGCCGGCTGCTGCTGGGGACCTCGGATATCTTCTCGGGGCTGTTTGCGGTACGACGTTCGGTCTGGGACCATGCCTCGATTCATTCTCGAGGCGGCGATCCGAGCTTGATCCTCGATTTGCTCTCCCGGAATCGGGTTCGTTGCGTTGACGTACCGGTGCACGGCGGCAGGGGGTTGAGGCCGCGCGGGCTCGGGTTCGGAGACCTCCGCCCGCTAAAACGCTTGCTCGACCTGCGTTTCGGCAACTACTCCCGTCTCGTCCAGTTCTGCATCGTCGGCGCATCGGGAATGGTCGTCGACTTGAGCTTCTATGCTCTCTTCCAGTGGCTCTTTGCATTTACCACGCTTTACGACCTCGAATCGGGCGTACTGGGGGTTTCCCGGCACCTGGCGGTCGCGGGCGCTCTTTCGATTGCCATCGCACTGGTATGGAATTTCACGCTCAATCGCCGGCTGACTTTCAACGACGCGCGGAAAAGCGGGCTGGCACGGCAGTTTCTCACCTACGTCCTGAGCAACGCACTGGCGATCCTTTGCAGTCTTACGGTCAGGCTCTATCTGCCCGGTCACGTCGGATTTTTCGAGCGGCACAGGCTGGCGGCCGCGGTCGTGGGCATTGTCGCGGCGACCGGAATCAGTTTCTCGATGTCGCGCTGGCTGGTCTTTTCCAGGAAGCCCGACCCGAGAATCGGGCCCCGAAGTCCTCATGAAAGGCCGATCGTACAGCCGTCAACCGCTCCCTGACCACGACGCCCCGGGCTGCGCCGAAACTCGAACCGAAGTTGGTCCAGGCGAAGCGCGGAACAGGGAAGCCGAAGCGGCGATGACGGCGATGGCGGGCGCGAGTGGGGCGCGCATGCGCATGTCCGTCCAGTAGAAGGCGTGGACGACTGTGAAACCGGCAACGAAGAGCGGGGCCACGATTCGCGGCCAGCTCCAGAGGTCGTGTCGCAAGAGGCCCAGGGCCAGCGCAATCCAGAGGGGCAAGGTCCACGCCAGGCTTGCCCAGCGCATGCCGCGGGAATAAACCGAGCCCGACGGGAACAGGCCCCAGAAATGTTTCAGCCGATGCACCACGGCATGCGCGAATTCGCCGGGACGATTGCGCACCAGCCGAAAAACCGACTCCCGCAGGTAGAGATCGGCCTGGGGCTCGGACATACCGGCCGTTGCCCGGTTGACCGAATCCCACCACTGGAATTGGTCGCCGCCGGTCCAGACCCGGCCGGGAGGCCCAGCAAGCACCTCGTGGTAATACGTCGGATTGTTGGCGAGGGCCAGCGTGTACCCGCCGTGGGTCGTGCCGCAAATCGGCTCGCCGAAGACGCAAGCGTTGCGGATGGTCCAGGGAAGCAGGCAGACCACGAGCATGGCGGCGATCAGTCCACCGCGCGCCAGGCGTTCTCTCCAGGCACCCGGCGGGACCAGAAGCGCGGCTGCGATCACCAGGCCGGCCGCGGCCAATCCGCTGGGACGGCAAAGCGCCAGCAGGCCCAATCCGAGGCCGCCAAGCACCGCTCCCCACCGGCCGCGGCGAGTCGTGCCGGCCAGGGTCAGGGCTACCAGAAACGCCGAAGGGGTCTCGGTCATGATCGACCGGCTTTGCCAGACCAGTACGGGATCGGCCGCCACGATCAGGGCAGCCAAGGCCTGGCGGCCGGCCGGCATTCCCGAACCTTTCGCCGCCGCCGCTGTCAGCCATACGGTCGCGGCTCCCAGCGCGAGGTGCAGAAGAGCCACTCCCAGCCACGAGTGGTCGCCGAGAATTGGGGTCAAGGGTGCCAGGAGAATCGGATATAGTGGCGGGCGATAGGCTGTCGGCCGCCCGCGGAGCGCAAATCCCTCGCCCGAAGCCAGCGATCGAGCCAGTGGGAGATAATTGTCGGGATCGTCAAACGTGCCGTGTCCCCGCAGCATGACCCCGGCGCGCAGGATGATCGCCAGCGCAATCGAGGGCCCAAAGAGGTTTTGTAAGCGGCTGAAGTCTCATCACGCCTGAGTCTATCATTCCAGGATACGATCGATCCCTCCCTTGAGCACCACAGAGTAATTCCATGGAACACCGCCCGACGATAATCAGCCTGACGACGATGCACGAATCGGGGCTGCGCATTCTACGCCAGGCCGCGGAGCTCCGGATGGCCAGCAGTCTCGAACCGGCGACCTTGCAGCGCGAGGTCAAGGGTGCCGAAGCGCTCATCATTCGCACCGGCGGTGTCGTCGATGCGGCCCTGCTCGACTGCGGCACGGACCTCAGGGTCGTCGGCCGGCACGGCGTCGGCTACGACCAGATCGACATCGAAGCGGCGACGGCACGCGGAATCCAGGTCGTTTACACGCCGGGCGCCAATACCCAGAGCGTCAGCGAGCATGTATTTGCATTCCTGATCGGGCTGTCGAAGCATCTTCCCAGGATGATGAACGAACTGGCCGCGGGCAACTATCACACGCGCACCAGCATGACGGGAAGGGAAATCTGCGGGAAAACCCTGGGAATCATCGGGTTCGGCCGGATCGGCCGGCGCGTGGGCGAGATCGCTCATCTTGGGTTTGGCATGAAGGTGCTTTATCACGATATCGTGCCGGCGCCCGAGGAGGTCGAGCTGCGTTGTAACGCCCAGCGCGTCGCGATGCGGCGGCTTCTGGAAGAGTCGGAATACGTGACCTTGCACGTGCCGCTCGACTCGAGCACGCGGGGGCTGATCAACCGGGATACGCTGGGGCTCGTGCGCTCCGACGCGATCTTGATCAACACCTGCCGGGGACCGGTCGTCGACGAAGCCGCCGTGGCCCAAGCGCTCGATGCCGGCCGTCTCTGGGGATACGGCGGCGATGTTTTCACGGTCGAGCCGCCTCCCGAGGGCCATCCGCTGATCGGCCGCTCCGACGTGATGCTCACGCCCCATAGCGCCGCCCAGACCGAGGAGGGCCTGCGGAACATGGCGACCATGATCGCCGAGGAAGTGATCGGCGTCCTGCGGGGCGACCCGCCGATCAATCCGGTCAACGACCCGTTCCAGGTCGAGCACGTGCGCCAGAGCGCGGGCTCGCGGCGCTTTACAAGGGGAGCCGATGATGGCCCGCGGGCGATGCCGCTTCTTAATTGCCCGCCGACTTCTCGATCGTCGCCACGCTGGGCGCTCGGGATTCCGGCATGCGAACGGACCCGCTCGTTTTCATGGAGCTCGGAAGTTTCTCCAGGGCCCTGGTCAGGAATTCGACGAACGCCGGGGCTTCGTTGTAACCGCCGATCCGGTTGAGCAGCTCTCCGGTCGGTGCCAGGACGACATAGATCGGATTGGTCAACTCCTGGGCCAGGTTCAACAGTCGATCCTGGTTGAGCTCGGCCAACATGATGCGTTGTTCAGGTGTGATCGAGTTAATCGGAACGCGATCCGTATAGAGCTGAACCGTGACGAATTTCTTGAGAACGTCGACGACTTCCGGCCGGGGGAAAACTCCGCTCTCCATGGCCCGGCAGTTCGCACAGGTGACGCCGGTGAAGTCGATGAGAATCGGTTTGTTCTGGGTGGCCGCGAGCTCACGGGCCTGGTCGTAGCTCATTCCCCAGGACACACCATGGAACCGCCTTTCCTGGCGCTCCGCCAGGGCGGGGTCGGCCGACGTGGCCTTGACCTCGTGGAGAGAGGAATCGCCGCCCCCGCCCGCAAACTGGAGGTGGGTGCCAAACTCGCTGGCATCGGGCGGCAGGAGGCCGACAATCAGGCGATTCCACGCCACGCTCTGCGGAACCCGGCCAAAGAGGGCGGGGGCCATGAACAGGGCCAAGGCGAGGAACATCGAGCCGAAGAGCAGCCGACCTGGACCAACTTTGACTTCATCGTGGTCGTGATCGGTCCGGAAGATTCCCAGCAGGTAGAGCCCGCAGACAGCCGCCAGGACGACCCAGCTCGTCAGGACGACACTGGCATCGATCCACGCGTTCTCAGGCGTGACATACGCCAGCTCGGCGGTATTCACAAATTTCAGCGCGGCCCCGATCTCGACCAGTCCGCCAACCACCTTGACGGCGTTCATCCAGTCGCCGCTGCGGGGCATCCGCGCGATCAGGCCCGGGGAGAGGGCCAGCAAGAAGAAGGGAAGTGCCACGACGGCTGCGAAGGTCGCCAGTCCGATGATAGGATAAAGGAAGCTCCCTCCCGCCGCCATGACGAGCAGCCCGCCCACGACCGGGAACGTGCAGGTGAACGAGGTGATCGTCAGCGTGAGCGCCATGAACACGACCCCGATCAGGCCGCCCCGGCTCTCGCCCTGGGCCGACGCATTGAGCAGGAAGCTCGGCAGGCGCAGCTCAAACAACCCCAGCAGGCTGAGCCCGAAGATCACAAAGAGTGCGGCGACGAGCAGGTTGATCAAGGCGTTGTTGGCCAGGTTCTGGAGCGACGACGCCGAGAAGAAGAACGCGAACAGGACCCCCACCGCCGTGAAGATCGCGATGATCGACAAGCAGTAGATGATCGCCAGACCAGTTGACTTGGACCTTCCGCCAGGCCCCTGACCTTGCTTGACGAAGAAATTCACGGTGATCGGGATCATGGGCCAGACGCAGGGCATGACGAGAGCGAACAACCCGCCCAAGGCTGATGCGAACAAGAACGGTATCAAGCCCCGCTCGGCTTCCTGGGCGATTTCGCTTTGAACTCGCGGCCCACCCGGATCCGGCAGTGGAGATGAAGCGATCGCCGCAGGCGGCGCGTCGGGTCTTGCGGCCCGTGTGCCCGCCTGAGCTTGAGCTGGCGATTCGCTCGTGCCGGCGCGAGTTGCGCCTCGCCGGCGGTGATCGTCAGGACGGCATCAGGCAGCGTCCATTGCCCGGGAATGCTACAGTGTTTGGCGTCGCAGACCATGTAGCCTGCCTGGCAGCGCAGCGCTTTCTTACCGGCCTCCATCCCGGCCGGAACCCGTAGCTTGATGCTCCATGTCACTTCATCTTCGTAATACTCGACGAATTCGACGTCGGCGAAGTTGGGGTCCTTGTGCCGTTCGGGCGGCTTGGACGCGGTCCAGTCGCCTTCGATTTTGAGGCCAGCCGTATCGAAGAAGTCGAACGTGGTGTTGATCGGCCCGGACTCTTGCTTTTTGGACTGCTTGTAGATGTGGTAGCCGGGGTCGAGCTTGGCGATCACCTGGAATGTCACGGTTTCGCCTGCCTTGGCCTGGGCCGGACTTACCGAGGTGGTCAGCTCGGCGGTTGTGGGCTTGATCGCAAGCCTAGAGTCCTTTTTTGCCGGCTTGGGAGGATCGGCGGCCAGGAGCCCCGTGGCGGGCAGCAACCCTGGTGCGGCTGCGAGACCGATCAAAATGATCAGACCAAGCTTCAGGGCGATTCGTTCTGGCACGTGACGCATGACTGGATGTCCCATGCGATTTCCCGCGAGGAGATCGCGTTCCGCTAACCCACAAATCACAACAACTCCTCTCATCGTAGGTGTTATTGATGAACCGGACAAGACATTCGAGCTATCACGCCAGTTCCCCAGGCATCAAGTAGTCATCACGCTCAGCGTGATGATCCGTCACGCGGAGCGTCACGGCTACTTCGATTCACGGCCGTTGTAGCCATCACGCTCCGCGTGATGATCCGTCACGCGGAGCGTGACGGCTACTTCAGACTTCGGATTGACCGGCGAGTCGAACTTGCCTACGATTCGCCGGCAGGTTGGAAGCGCCTTCCCCAGAAAACACCTCTGCGCTACCAGAACGTCTTCGTACCCCGGCGACACCGCCGGTCTCGATCCCGGGCCCAGTCTCGAGAGGATTCCGCTCGATGCGCAAGGTGTTCTGTGGGCTAGTCCCCCTGGTAGCCGCGGCACTGGCTACATGGCTGGTGGTGCTGGATCGGCAAGGCCGGTTGGTCTGGGATCACTGGGACGAAGTCAAACGGGGTATTCTCTACCGGAGCGGGCAGCTCACGAGCGCACAGCTCACCCAGGCGGTAAGGCGTCATAACATTCGCACTGTCATCAATTTACAGTGGCCGGGCGAAGAGATGGTTCAGGAGCGGGCGCTGGCGGCTCGACTGGGAGTCGATTTCGTCAATCTCCCGATGCCAGGCGATGGCTTTGGCGAGGAGTGGGAATTCCGCGCGATCCTCAAGATCGTGGACGATCCCGAGCGTCGGCCTGTTCTCGTGCATTGTGCGCGCGGAACGTGTCGGACCGGGGCGGCGGTCGGCATTTATCGTCTCGAGCGCGATGGCTGGGCCCTCGACGACGTGGCGACGGAGATGAAGCGGCAGACCTATCGCTCGGGTTGGCTTCCTGGTTACATCTACGCGCTGGCGAGGAACAAGCCAGCCCTCGCGGGGCCTCGTCCCGAACGGATCGACGACGACAATCGGGAGAGATCGCCGACTGCGCCGGAGGCTGCCCATGAGCTCTGAGACGGCCCGGATCGGGGCCTTCCGCCGGTCGTCGGCACAGAGGTTGCATCGATGGGACCCGGCCGTGAATCGGTTCCTCGTGCTCGGCGGCCGCGTCTGGGCGCAGCTCGCGATCATCGTGCTTGGTGCCGGCTTCGTGATGCTCGGCGGGGATAGCCTGGATCTCGGTCCGATCGAGGCTCGACTCGGATTGGCGGCCCGCGAGCATTTCGGGCCGTTGGGTCAGGTATTCGGCTACTGGGCGCCCGACCTCTGGCCGGCCCAAGTATTGCCGAGCAGGGCGCTCGCCCTCTTGCAACCCGCCTGGGAGACGTCGTCGGGCGCGGTTCGCTGGCCGGCGGCGATCGCCGGCCTGATTGCCGGATTGATCCTCGTGAGCGGGATGGGCCGGGTCCAGGGAAAGCGCGCGGCCGTCTTCTTGGGCCTCTGCTGGTTTGGAAGTATCGCGCTCATCGATCGGTCGGCGGGAGCCGGAGTCAACTTGGTTCTGGGGCTCGGCACGATCGCCGCGATTCAGCGAATCATGACCCGAGGGCCGGACCTGGTTGCGGGGCTCTGGGCGGCGTGGGCCTTTCTGGCTGGCGGATGGCCTCCTCTGGCAGTCATTCTCATGGCTTCCATCGCGGTAGCAAAGAACTCGGGCGGATTGAGCGGCCGCTTGATTCTTCCACCGATGCTGGCGGCTGCGGTCTGGTCGGCCTGGACCATTGCGACCTGCTCGGCCGAGGCCTGGGCAGCCGCGCTCACGCTTCCTTTCACCCAGAAGCCAACGTGGACACTCGGCACCGGTGGGATTGGACTGGGCTTTCGGTGGAGCGCCTTTTTTGCCATTTGTTCCCAGATTCTCCGACTAGCCGCCGTCGTCGCGATCGGGCTGGGCTTGCCGTGGAGCGCGTTCGCCACCCTCGCCGCCAGTGGCTCGGCGCGCACGCACTGGAAGCTCGAGTGCCGTTCCTGGGTCATCGGTTGGGTTTGGGTCGCGTTGGTTTCTCTGATCGCGGGCACACTTGTTCCGGGCATGAGTTCCGCGACGCAAATGGTCGCTGTGGCAGGCCTGGCCGTGGGAGCGGCGGCCAGCCTCGAGTCAGCTTGGTGCGGGGCCCTTTCGCGTGCCGCGCAGCGTTGGTTCTTCATGCTTTTCGCTGGCATCACCTTACTCTGGTTGAGCGCGTCGATCTACGGAAGCTTCATCTGGTGCGTGGCGATGCCGTTTTACCGCGTGCTGGGCGTCGTCATGGGCTTGTTGGTTATCGGGGTCGGTATCCTGGCTTACGCGGCCCTCGCCTCGGGAAACGTGCGTCGTGGAATGGTTGCTATCGTCATCATCGCCATCGGACTCAAGCTGGGTCACTGGGGTTATTACGTGCCCGAGTGGAATTACCGCCGCAGCCAGGGCCCTTGGGCTCGCGCGATCGCCCAGTGGGTCCCCCGCAGATGGACCTTGTACACAATCCACGACTGGCCGCCGGACCTAGCGTTCTTTCTCAAGCGGCCGGTCCGCCAGTTGCGGAGCCCCCGGTTCCTCGAGTACCAACCCGGACACGAGAGCAAGTTCGTTCTGCTGCTTCCTTCAGAGCTGGAAAACTGGCCCGATGCGGCGGTCCCGATCATGACAGTCGCGAGATTTCAGGATCAGTACGGCGGCGAGCGCATTCTGGCACGTACCGCCGGTGCCGTCCCACCCCCACTTGGCCCATATCCTTTTCGCGTCAGCCAGGCCCACCCATCGCCGGGGATGAAGGATGAAGGTGGAGTGATGAGGTGACGGACCGGGCGAGCCCAGCGGGCCGGCCTCCGACTTCCGGGCGCGATACGCAGGATGCACAGGGCGAGGATCCAGCAGCAATCCGCTGTCACAGAATCCCGCAAGCGTCGTAGTAATCAATCCGGATTTGTGAAAAACGCTCAAACGTGGGCGCGCGGCGGCGAGACACCGTATAATGAAACCGGACAATGGATTCCCGGCTCCTCGTTTGAGTTTCGACGCCTCACTCTGGACGGGAACGTGGCCGGAATCGTGTGCTTAGAGGGACGCCCGATGATTGGCAAGCTCAGAGACATTCTCGGTCCCGGCGGTTCGAGCAAGTCTGGCGGGACGCGCCGCCGCGTGAGCCTCCAGCGCCGATTCACGATCATCTCGGAGTCGGCACGCGGCAGTATGTCCAGAGTCTATCGGGCGCTGGATAACGAAACCGGCCGGAACGTCTGTCTGAAAGTCCAGTCGCGCGAGAAGAACGAAGCGGCTTTGAACCGAGCTTCCCAGAAAGTGCCGCGTCCGCTCGAAGGTGAAATCGGCTTGCAGATCGTTCATCCTCATGTCGTGCGAACGCTCGACTGGGGATTCTCGACTGCGGGCGAGCACTTTCTGGTGATGGAATTCATCGACGGAACCAGCTTTCAGTACATCCGCGAAGCCCGGACTGCGCGAACCATACAGAGAGTCGAGTTGCTGGCCCAAGCGGCCGAGGGCTTGGCAGCCATCCACGCGGCGGGATTCATCCACCACGATATCAATCCGCGGAATTTCCTGGTTACTCGGGACGACCAGGTCAAGCTCATCGATTTCGGGCTGACCATCCCTAACACCGAAGAGTTTCGCCGCCCCGGGAATCGAACCGGGACGCTTCAATACATGGCTCCCGAGCTGCTGCGGCGCGAACCCATTGACGAACGGATCGACATATTCGCCTTCGGCGTGTTGGCGTTCGAGTTCTTGACGAACCGGCTCCCCTACGACGCTAACAGCTCGACAACGATCATGCTTCAGCGGATCAATTCCGAGCCGCTCGACCCGGCCATCGTCAGGCCGCAGCTATCCGAAGAATTATGCCAGCTCCTCCGGCAGTTGACGGCCCGCCGCAAGGAGCAGCGCTGGGCGGCAATGAGCACGCTGCCCGAAGCGCTGCGTGCCGTTCCCGTCAAGCGCCGTCGCGACTGATCGGGCACATTCCGTATTCAAGTGAGCCCTCGGCCCAGACCTCTCCCGGAGGGAGTTGTGTAGTCATCACGCTCCGGGTGATGTCGCGTCAAGTGGTCCCTCGCCCCAGACCTCGCCCAGAGGGAGAAAGAATCGGTATCCGGCTGCTCCGTCCGCGACGGCTATCGCGCACGGGTCGCGCGGATCACGCGGGGGTGTTTGTTGAGGTCGTAGACCGTTGCGGCCACGGTGAGGTCGGCTTGCTTGTCGATGAGTGAACGGACCGGTTTCTCCTGATTGTCGCCGATCTCGAGGATCAGGTGGCCGCCTGGCTTCAGGTGCCGCGGCGACTGTTCGATCAAACGAGCGACGACGGCCAGGCCATCGGGGCCGCCGTCCAGAGCCGCGTGCGGCTCGTAGTCGCGCACCCCGCGCTCGAGGTGCTCGATCTCGCACGTGGGGATATACGGCGGATTGGAGAGGATTACATCGAAGGGTTCGAGATCGGCCACGGGGTCGAGCAGGTCGCCCTGGCGAAAATCGATGCGGTCCGCGACATTCAGAAGAGCGGCATTGCGCCGGGCGACTTCGAGTGCCGCCGGATCGCTGTCGATCGCGATGAAGCGCGCACCCGGATGCTGCCGGACCGAGGCGATCGCCAGGCAGCCGCAGCCCGTGCCGACATCCACAGCCCGAACCGTTTCGAGGTTGCGGGTCTGGTCGAGAAACTCGACGACCGTGAATTCCGAGTCGGGGCGAGGGATCAAGACCGCGTTTGTGACCTCAAACGGCAGCGAGTAGAACTCCTTGTGGCCAACCAGGTAGGCGACAGGTGACCCTTCGGCCCGGCGGCGAACCAACTCGCGAAACTCGGCGCGGGGTTCTGTCCCGACTTCCTCCCCAAAATGAGTGTAGAGTTGAACACGTTGCCAGGAAAGGACTTGGGCCAACATCACCTCGGCATCGAGCCGGGGACTTTCCGAACCATGACGCTTGAGGTAATTTGCGGTCCAGGTCAACAGCCGCCCGACGGTCCACGGCTCTTCGACTGGGTGTTCGAGGCTCGCCTGGGCTGGCGATTCGTGGGATGTGTCCATCATGGGAAACGAGACCTCACTCCGTTCTCATCCGGGTCCGAAGGCCGGTCAGAGCTCGCCGAGCTGCTCACGGCGGTCGTGCTCGATCAGGGCCTTGGTCAAGGTAAGCATGTCGCCTTGGATGACTTGGTCAAGGTTGTAGAGCGTTAGCCCGATCCGATGATCGGTCAGACGGTTTTGCGGGAAGTTGTAGGTGCGGATCCGTTGCGACCGATCGCCGGAACCGATCAGGTTTCGCCGTGCCAGATCGCGCTGGGACCGCGCCGATTCCACGATCTGATTGTAGAGCCGCGACCGGAGAATCCGCATCGCCTTTGTCTTGTTTTTGTGTTGGCTCCTTTCATCACGACAGTTGACCACCAGCCCCGACGACAGGTGAGTGATCCGGACGCCGCTTTCGGTCTTGTTCTGGTGCTGGCCTCCCGGCCCGCCAGACCGCATGACGTCGATCAAGAGGTCCTCGGGTCGAATCACGATCTCGACTTCCTCCGGCTCAGGCAGGACGGCCACCGTGGCGGCCGACGTGTGGATCCGTCCCTGGGCCTCGGTTTCGGGTACGCGTTGAACGCGATGTCCGCCGCTTTCAAACTGGAGGTGCCGCAGCGCGCCTTCGCCCGTAATGCTGAACGATACTTCGCGAAAACCCGCGAGCTCGGTCGGCTCGATGTCGAGGAGCTCGAACTTCCAGCCCATCCGTTCGGCGAAGCGCCGGTACATCTCGAAAAGGTCGCGGGCGAAGAGCGCCGCCTCATCGCCGCCGGTGCCGGCGCGGATTTCGACAATCACCGCGGCGTGGTTGGCTCCGGTGCTCCGGTCGTAGAGCATGTCGCGCAAGGCCTCCGCTTCCTCGTCCTGGCGAGATTTGAGTGCGGCGAGCTCGGCCTCGGCATAAGAGCGCATCTCGGCGTCGCTCTCGGCGGCAGAGAGCTGCTCTGCCTCCGAAATCTGCCGGCCCAGTTCCAGATAACGGTCGTAGACCAGGGCCACTTTGGCGAGCGCCCCGCGCTCTTTGGCCAGGGCCGTCACCCGCGCGGCATCACAGGTCACTGCCGGGTCGAGCAGCGACTGCTCGATCTCACGAAACCGCTGATAATCGGCCTGGAGTTTCTCGAACACGTGGATCGTCTCGGACACGGCGGTAGCCGTCACGCTCCGCGTGACGGGACATCACGCGGAGCGTGATGACTACACAAATCGCAGTAGCCGTCACGCTCCGCGTGACGGGACATCACGCGGAGCGTGATGACTACACAAATCGCAGTAGCTGTCACGCTCCGCTTGACCGGACATCACGCGGAGCGTGATGACTACACAAATCGCAGTAGCCGTCACGCTCCGCGTGACGAGACATCACGCGGAGCGTGATGACTACACAGATCGCAACAGCCGTCACGCTCCGCTTGACGGGACATCACGCGGAGCGTGATGACTACGCAAATCGCGGTAGCCGTCACGCGGAGCGTGATGACTATACAAATCCCGGGAGCCGTCACGCTGAGCGTGATGGCTACACAAATCGTTGTAGTGCAATGCGGAACGGCCCCCGAGCAGACCATCCGGTCGCTCGGGAGCCGTTCTGAGGTGGAGGCACTTTATCGCTAAGGCTTGTCGGCCGTTGCAGTCGCTTTTTTGGCTTTGCCGTAGGTTCCCTGGAATTTCTTGTTGAATTTATCAACCCGGCCTGCCGCATCGACAAACTTGACCGAACCGGTGAAGTAGGGGTGGCATCGCGAGCAAACCTCGACCATGATCTTGGGCTTGGTGCTACGCGTCATGAACGTATTGCCACACCCGCAGGTCACCACGCAATCTTGATACTTGGGATGAATGCCGTCTTTCATGTCTCTATACCGCCGTTCATGGCATGAATGAATGCGCGTCGGGACTCAGGCTTTCCCGTCGAGAAGGGCCGCGACTGCCTTCTCAACTTCGTCGTAAGTGAACTGATTGTTCGGATCGTCCATGGTGAATCGCTTAACTTCCTTGCCGTCAGGACCATAGATAAACACGGCGGGAATCGCGTTGATGTTCAGCTTCTCGTAGCCTTCACCGGATTCCTCGTCGAGCAACACGTTCGTGACGACCGAATTCTTTTCCTTGAGGAATTTCTCGGCCTCGGCGACGGCCGCCTTGTTCGTGGGGTCGTCCAGCGACAGCGATACAACTGCCAGGCCTTTCTTGGCGAACCGGCGATGCATCGCCAAAACGTGCGGGAAATTCTCCTTGCAGGGACCACAAGTTGTCGACCAAGCGTCGACCAGCGTGTACTTGATCGTCTTATCGCCTGCCAGCCGTTCCTGAAGCTGTTTCCAGGTGAGGCGAACGAGCTTGACTTCGCCCGCCGCGCCGGAGTCGTCGGAGACGGCAAGTTTGTCGCCGCCAACCGTTGCCAGAATTCCCGCGACGAACATGACACCAAAAGAACAAGGCAAGCGTTTCATAAGGTTGCCCCGCGATGAGTCGAGACCGGTCGATCTTCAGAAGCGTGAAATAGCCCGGAGTGTGAAGGACGTTCGAACAATGAGGCGGCAATCCCGCGAAAAACGCCGCCGGGGCGAAGGCCGCGCCCGGCGGCTATTGGAGCTACTCACGCCTTCAATTCTACCGAATCGATGGCGAAGTCATCAACTTCGAGGAGGGATCAATCCCTCTTGTACTTTACGCCACAACCCATCGGGCGAGTTTCCTCAACGGCAGGAGTTTCGCCCTTGAGCAAGGCATTGACGGCGTCACGCAGATACTGCTTCGTGACGTTCGATTCGTTCTGGCTGTTGTCCATCGCACCGGTGTAGCGGATCTTCCGCTCCTTGTCGAGGACGAAGAACTGCGGCGTGTTGGTGGCGCCGTAGGCGTGCCCGATCTTCTGCGATTCGTCGTAGCCGTAGATGTAGTTCGACTTGTGTTCCTTCATGTAGGTCTTGATGCCGGGGATCCGGTCGCTGTCGAGGTCGTTGACGCTGATGCCCACGACCTTCACGCCCTTGTCCTTGTACTCGTTCGTGAAGTCGATCAGCCGATCCTCGTACGCCTTGACCACCGGGCAATGATTGCCCAGGAAGACCAGAACAACGATGTCCTCCTTGACGTCGGAGAGTGTCAGACTGGTGTCCTCTCCATTCTGGACCGCGGGAATGCCCGAGAAATCCGGGGCCTTTTGGCCAACCGAAATGACCTTGTTGTACTTGCCGGCAAACGCCGGAAGCGCAACCAGAGAAACCACCACGAGGCTCAGAAGGACCTTTCGCATTGATGCAATCTCCTGTTGAAACTCACAAGCGACCTGGGAATTGCCACAACGGCATCCCATGCTGACGATCAATCATGACCTCATGATTCTGCACAATCGATTCACGAAGTCGTGTCTAAAGCCTGTGCTTTTGCTGGCGGTCGATCACAAAACCATTGCACGAGACAGTTTGCCGAGTAAACCTGGGCAATTGCCCAGGTCGAGACCCGGCATCGAGCTTCTCCTTGATGTCAGCGGAAGCCGATCGACTCAGGCTTGATTATAAGAGGCGTCAGTCCTCAGTCAACTGTCCGTGTTCGGATACGCTCGAATCGGTTTCTTGGGATCAGGTTGAGAATGCCTGCCTGACCGCGGCGCTTGATCGCGCTGCGGCCAGGCAGACTGCGAGTTTACTTCTCGATCCGCGAATCCTGGATCGAGTCGTCGGGTGCGTGCTTGACAAAGTGCCAGGAGATCTCAGTGGCGGCGATCCGGAGGAACTTGTTCTTGAACGCCGAGGGGCTGGTGCCGGAGTCAACCGGAATCGGGCCGCGATTGGGAAACGTACTTTCGCAATACGCTTCGTAGATGTTGTGCGCTTCCTTGGGCTGATCCTTGATCGGCTTGTCCTTGCTGTTCTTGGGATATTGCATCTCGAACACCTGGATATGTGTCTTCGACGCTCCCTGCAGCACGTTCAAGTCGCCCGGCGACTGGATCCGGAATTCCTCGATCTCGAGGAAGATCACCAAGTCGGCGTCGAAATCCCGGGCTGCGTCCGAGGGATCGGACCACTTGGGATGGGCCTCGATCCAGGTCGCAACCTTGTCGGGATCGACGACGGTGATCTTCTTGACTTTCGTGCGGAAGAGCTTGGCGACTTCGCGGCATATATCGCGCTCGAGCGACGGGAATTCGCCGACGGCATTGGCACTGACGTTACACAGGATTACGACCTTTTTTTCCAGGAGATCTGGCCCCGGCGCCTCGATGCTCGGGTTGTCCGGCTGGAGAAAGAAGAAGAGCGCCCGGGGGTCGCAACCACCAATCGTGATCAGGCTGCCGCCGGCCAGAAGCATGACGGCGGCGAGCCGTAGTTTCAACTGAGATCGAGGGGTCATCCTTAACCCTCTCCTTCCTTGAGTTTTTCATCGGCCAATCGCCGGTTTCTCACCGGCCAATCGCCGGTTTCTCACCGGCCAATCGTCGGTTATTCACCGGCCAATCGCCGGTTATTCACCGGCCAATCGCCCTGGACGCGGTTCCGGCGTTCTGGCCGGGAACCACCAGGGCGTCGGGCGAAACGATCAATCGAACCAACCAGACGGCGAGGCTGACGACGACGGCCGCCAGAACGAGGCCCAATATCGGATCTGCCACCCTGTGGCAGCCGATCGGCTCGTTCGCGACCGCGGTCGCGATCAGCCAGGCGATCAACGGAAAACTGAGCAGGGCCAGCACGCACCCCGCGGGATTTGCTTGCCAGGATCGGACGACCTTTCCACGCACGATCCACGCGAATGCGGTGGTCATACCGCAAGTCGGGCACAATCGCCCCGTTACAGTCAGAAAGGCACAGGGCTGTAGCCCCAGTTGCGTGTGGGTGCCATGACCACGGGGGTCCGGCACCAGCGTTCGGGCCAAGCCCAGAAGCCCCGCCAACCCAGCCGCCGCGGCAATGAGCAAACACCGAACCCGCCGTCCCAAACGCTCTCGAGCGGACCGCCGCCTGATCATGGGCGCTCCTCGGCCTGCCTGGACGATCGCGGACAGAACTCCACCGCAGCGCGGGCACAGAAAGGGCTGGCAAGATACTCCGGTTCCCAATTCAAGGCAAGATCAATCGACCGCGCTCTCAATCCAACCACCCCCGAGCACAAGATCACCCTCATAAACCGTCACGACCTGTCCCGGAGAGATCGCCGGCTGTGGAACTTCGAACAGCACCTTGGCCTGATCGTTGGGCAGCGGCTCGACGGTCGCCGGCACGGCGCGGTGCTGGGCGCGGATCTGTGCCAGACAGGCGGCCGGCTCGGCGGGCATCGGTCCCTGCCAGTGGAAACGCGCGGCGATCAGACCGATCTTCTCGAGCGAGTCGCGCCGTCCGACGGTCACGGTGCGGCTCGGCGAGTCGATCTGGACGACGTACCGCGGGCTGCCGAGTGCGATGCCCAGGCCCCGGCGCTGGCCGATCGTGAAACCCTCGATGCCAGCGTGTTCGCCCAGTACGCGGCCCTCTAGATCAACGATCGGGCCACTCCGGTCGCCGCCCGGCCGCCGCTGGCGGACGAACCCCAGATAATCGTCGTCGGGCACGAAGCAGATCTCCTGGCTGTCCGGCTTGTCGTGCACGGGCAAGCCGCGATCGCGCGCGATCACGCGGACCTGCTCCTTGGGGAAGCCGCCGACCGGGAAAAGGACGTGCGGACGCACCGCGGCCTTGAGGCCGAAGAGCACGTACGATTGATCCTTGGCTCGATCCACCGCGCGGGCGACCCGCACCGATCCGTCGGCGGCCGTTGCGACGCGGGCGTAATGGCCGGTCGCCACGAAATCGGCGCCGGCCCGCTGGCCATACGCCCAGAGCTTGCCAAACTTGAGCCAGATATTGCACATCACGCACGGATTGGGCGTGCCGCCCGGCCAGATATTCGTCGGCAAAATAATCCTCGATCCTGGCGAAGTCGCGCTCGAAGTCGAGGACGAAGAATGGAATATCCAGCCGGTCGGCCACGTTGCGGGCGTCAATCGCATCGGTCACGCTACAGCACGTACGCGAACGATGCAAAGCGTCCTCGGTCGAGACGCCCGTGCGCATGAAAAGACCCAGCACCTCGTGGCCCTGCTCCTTGAGCAGCGCCGCCGCGACGGAACTATCGACGCCACCGCTCATCGCCAGGACCACTCGACTCATGTTCCGTTACTCGAAGCAAATGCCTTGATCGCAACGATTCCGACAGTTCGGCGCGGGTCTCCAGACCCCGCCGTCTGCGGCACCGAAGGTCTCCCCGCGAGACCCCCGACCGGAGACCTTCGGTCTGGCAAGTGGCAAGGTCAGGAGACCGTGCCACAACTCATGCCTCAGTCACAGTGATTCCGGTACGTTATCCTCGGCAACTTCCCAATTGGATACATCAGTATTTGCGCGGCAACGTTTACTTGCCGCCGGGCTGAGCGTCGACCCGGGGGGCCGAGCTGAACAGAGCCAGCAGATCGGCGATCTCCTGGTAATTGAGCATGTTGATCAGGCCCGGGGGCATGACCGACAGCTTGGATTCTTGCTTCGCATCGATCTCCGTTTTGGGGATCGTCGCCTTGGATCCGTCCGAAAGCAGCAGGACGAGGTTCGGCCCATCACTCACGACCGGCATGCCATTGTAGACTTTGCCGTCGTTCGTGGCCACCGTCACCGGCTTGTACTGGTCCGAGATGACCTTGGAAGGATCGACGATCGACTCCAGGATCTCGACCGGCCGGAAGCGGCTGCTGATCGTGGTCAGGTCGGGCCCGACGCCCTCGCCCTTGGAACCGAACTTATGACAATCCAGGCATTTGGCGCGCTCGATCACCTTCTGGCCGCGCGGGCTCGAGGCGGTTTTCATGACATTCGCGTTCAGCACCCTGTCGACCAGGACGGGCAGCGTGTACTCGATCTGGCCGGCGATCGGTCGAGCGGTCACTTTACTTTCTCCAGCGTCGCTTCGGGCTAGGTCTCGAAACGCGGCCCGCGCGTCTGGACGAGCACTCCGCCTGAGCTTCTCGACGATCGCGGCGCGAAGGTCGGACTCGATGCGCGAGCGCTCGCCGCGAGGGACGCGCCGGAAGAGTTCCGCCAGGGCTGCGACCCTGCCCGGGTCTGCACCCAGGTCGAGCTGGCGCACCAGCACCCTGGTCGGGAACGGGAATTGCTCGCCGCGCGCCAGGTATTCGGCAATCTCCCCAGGTTCCAGCAGGGCGACCAGTTTCTGGAGCATGACGTCCAGATACCCCTGGAAGCTGTAACCTCCTTCCCAGCGGCTCGCGGTCTCATACCAGGCCCACAATTGCCGCTTCGCCTCCGGCGACCAGCCCCGCACGAGCGCGCGCAGGCAGTAGGCATCGTGCAACTGCGCGGTCTGATCCGAGACACTGGCCTGGTGGCGCAGGATGGCGGCGACAGCCCGCGGCTCGTCGAGATAGGCCAGCAGGCGAGCGATCTCGCGATTGGCAGGCGAATCGGCGGCCGTCGAGAACAGACCGATCAGGTTCTGACCGAGCCGCCGCGCAGCCGGTGCGTCAGCTTTCCTGGGACCAAGCAGGAACGTCAGATCGATCAGCCGGATCAGGTCGGCCTGGAGCTCAGGCGCAAGCCGGCCCTCCAGGAGCGCTGCTTCGCGGTTCAGCAGATCGTCTTGCCGTTTTTCGTCGAGGCGCAACGCGCGAACGATCGCGAGCATTCCCTCGATCAAGAGCCGCGGATCGGGTTTGGCCATTGCCTCGATGGTCGATGCCAAGAGCGCGAGATCGCCGTGTTCGATCGCGACCCGCGCGGCGAAGCGGATTCCACGATCCGAGTCGATCAGGACCGGGAGGAGCGCGGCAATCGGAATGGTTTCCTGGGGCTGTTGCATGAGCCCTTCGCAAGCGTGACGGCGGACGAAAGGGTCGCTGTCGGCAAGGGCCCGCGTCAATGCGTCGCGGACCGGCGGCGACGACCGCTCGCCAAGCAGCGCCGTTGCCCGCGATCGCACTGCGGGATCGGCGTCGGAGGCAAGCGCGATCAAAAGCGCGTCATCCGGCTGCGGGCCGTGCTGGCAAAGCAGGTCGAGTGCGCGGATTCGATCGCGGGCGGATTGACCGCCCGCCGCGTTTTGTGCGACGCGGTTGAGCGTGCGTGCCCAGCCCTCCGGGTCGGCGCGGCGGATTGTCTCGACGCGACTCTGAGTAAAGCTCGCCAGCGGCGAGCTGAACCCCAGAACGTCTAGGGCCGTGGGACGCTCGATCGACGGATCGGGCCTTGCCTGGCTCCAGCTTAGCCGGAAGAGCCCGCCCTGCGTGCCGCGGCCGCCGGTCGTGAAGTAGACGGCCCCATCGGGCCCCACTTCGATGTCGGTACAGTTGAGCGGCTGGCCCGAAACGAGCTCGGACGAGCTGGCGGCATAAGAGGCGCCCGGCGCTCCAGGTGGACGGCCAGAATGCGGCCCATCGACCAGTCGCAGATGAGCATGCTGTCGTCATACCGTGGTGGGAACTGCCTGGCCTGGTAGAAGGTGACGCCCGTCGGACTGCCCCGTCCGACGTCCAGGATCGCCGGCAGGCTATCCAGGAAGTAGGTGGGCCACTTGCCCGAGCCGTTGCGCCAGCCAAATTCGGCGCCGAGCGGACAGTGAGCGACCCGGACCGGCCGATACCACGGCAGGCCGACGTCCCATTCCATATCGCTGTCAAACGTGAAGAGCTCGCCCTCCCGGTTGAATGCGAAGTCATACGCATTGCGAAAGCCGGCGACGACCCGTTTCCAGGTCTTTCCTTCGTCATCGCTGCGCAGGATCTCGCCCCCGGGGGCCATGATGCCCGCGGCATGGCCTCGAGCGTCGTTGTAATGGGGAAGCAGCTCTCCCTGGTAGGCGACGTTCACCGGACTGTGCGGGTCGATCGGCGGCCTCAAGTGGGCATGGTTGCCGTTGCCGAAATAGAGCCGGCCGTCGGGGCCGAGTTCGATCGCGTGGGGACCGTGCTCGCCCATGCCGCCCGCGCTTTGACGGATCAGCGCACAGTTGCTGTAAACCCCCTTGGGATCGGGGTCAGAGAGGCAGTAGATGCCGGCCCCTTTGGGGCCCTGACCCACAACGAATAGCTTGCCATGGATGAACGACAAGCCCTGGCAGTTCCGCACCTGGGTTTCAATGACTTCAGCGCGGTCGTATACGCCGTCCTTGTCCTCGTCGATCAGGCGTGCGATCGTGCGCCCTCGACCGAGACGCAGGGGATGCCGTTCGGGTCGAACGTGAAGGCCACGACCGAGCCGGTCACTCGGGGCGCGGCCGCCATGGAAATGCGGAAACCCTCGGGCACTCGAAACCGCGATGCCGCGTCCTGGCTCAAGGAAACATCGGACCAGGGACCAGTGCCGAGCGGGCCATGGTCGCGGGCCGCGACCCACCCGGAGTCACTGAACCCGACCCGCATCCAGGCATCGCCCGGGCCCACGCTCCGGGCGGTCCTCCAGGTCGAGTTCGTATGGATGGGCGCGTTCTGGCCGAGCGGCAGCACGCCGCCTCGCACCAGGAACCCGGCAGGCCCAGGCGAATCATTCGTCGCCATGGCCGCCAGGACATGCGGCCCGACGCTCAGTTTCAGGTCCACGTGCTCGGTGGTATGCCAGTCGCTGCCGCGGGCAATTTCCTTGCCGTCGAGATAGAGGGTGAATGCGTTGTCGGCGGTGGCGTCCAGCACCATTCGAGAGTTTTCGTTGGCGTGAAACGCCTTCCGAAAATAACAGGTCTCGCGGGGAATTTCGCCGACGGTCTTTCCCGAGGGATACCACACCCAGTGCGGCGGCGTCGCACCTTCTTGTGCCCGGACACGGCTGGTGGCGGCAACGGCAGCAAGAAAGCCAAGCACCACGACCGCGCTGGCGTGTCGGATCGCCGGCCCTACCCGACCGGATCCGGCGCTCCTTCGCAGCTCACTTTCCTGCGCCGCGCGTCCCGAAAAATCTCCACCCTTTTCTGAGGGGGGGTAGGGGTTGCGTGTTGAAAAGTCCGGCTTGAAGAGGGCCTGAGGATGGTGCAAAGCCCGGTGATTCTGTTGCGCGTAAACCCCGGCCCCCTCACCCGCCCTTCGGGCACCCTCTCCTCGCAGGGGCGAGGGGGATTTCAGGCTGCGGCTTGCGTATTTCCTGTTCCCCTCGCCCCTGCGGGGAGAGGGGTTAGGGGTGAGGGGGCGGGCCTGCGCCCGGCAACAAAACCGGTGAAAAGGCCGCGCCCCCAAAAGATCGCCTTTTCAACACCCCAGCGTAGGGCGGGTGGTCGCGGTGCAACCAATCACGAGGCGAACGATCGTCATGGGGTCGAGAATGGCCTGACCCTGCCGGACGGCGGCCTCCGCGCAACCATTCACAAGGCGAATGATGTTCATGGGAAGTAAGCCCGGCACAGCCAATTACAGGATGTTCCATGGTGCTTTTCTGCCGTCTCAGGGCGTTTCTTGCTTTTGTTGCGATTGATGGGAAATTCATCGCGACCGGATTTTGAAATCGCTCCTCGCTGCACTCACGACTGCCGCGCGCGGGATTCCTTTTCGATGATTCCGCTGATGCCGAATCGGCGAGCCAGCTCGGCCTCGACCGAGGCCCAGTCAAGGTCGCGGTACCCGAGCATGACTGCGGCGTGAAAGACGAGGTCGGCAACCTCCTTGACCAGGTGCTGACGGCCGGCCTCGCCGGGCTCATCGCCCGCCTCGACAACCTCCGCGGCTTCCTCGACGATCTTGGCCCCGATCCTGGCCACTCCGCCCTTCATCAGGTCCACGACATAGGACCGTTCGTTCGGCGGGTTGCGTTTCCGATCCCCGATCACGCCCATCAAGGCCGTCATGATGGTCGATTCTATCATGATCGAGACCCTCCTCGCTGACTGCTGGAACTCCGCCGATTGTTTAACATAAAGTGTAGCGGCTCGGCCCTTGTCCCTGGAAGCGCGGAATGCTGGATGACACGATCGAGTATGAGCTGGGTGTCCCGATACCAGGGAAAATCCTGCCGCAATCGGAGTGGGCTCGGACTGCGATCAAGCGGCTTCCCGAGATCGGTCCGCTCGACTGGCCGGCGATTTTCGGCCGCTCGGCGCCCGTCGTGCTCGACGTGGGCTGCGGCAATGGCCGATACACGTTGCAAAGCGCGCTCAGTCGGCCGGACGTCAACCACTTCGCCATCGATCTCCTGCCGGTCGTCATCCGCTACGCAACCCGCCGGGCCAATCAACGGGGCTTGCACAACGTCCGTTTCGCCGTCAAGGACGCGGCGACGTTTTTGAGACAGTATGTCAGGCCGTTGACAATCGCCGAGATTCACCTCTACCACCCCCAGCCTTACCACGACCGCGGGAAGCCCAATCTGCGTGTTCTCACGCCGCGCTTCCTGGCCTTGGTCCATGCAGCACTGATTCCCGGCGGCCTCTTCGTGGTCCAGACCGACAATCCGGACTACTGGACGTATATGACGAAGGTGCTCCCGTGGTTTTTCCATTTCGAGGAGCATCCCGAACCCTGGCCCGACGCCCCGGAGGGCCGAACCCGCCGCGAGATCATGGCCCGCCAGCGTGGTCTGACGATCTTTCGGGCCGTGGGCCGCCGGCGCGACGAGCTGAGCCCCGATGAGCTCTCGGCTCTGGTCGATTCGCTGCCGATGCCCACTTTTCGCAGCAGAGGCCCATGGTGCGAATTGGATTAGCTGGCGTTCCACCGATGGTCCAAAAAGGCGGCCCGCTCATGGAAACATATTCATGACCGAGCGATTGTAGTACGAATTGGCAAACCGTCCCGATGAATCTGGATCTGCCGCTCGCCTGAGTGGCCCAGGCAGTGCGGAGCCTGGAGGACGCAACACCGGCCGCGGGCAAGGGTTCGGTAAACGAGCGAGCTGGGCTTGCTCGCTCTCGCGACCTTCTCCGGAAATGGTAGTCAATGAGAGCCAGTGAGAGGAATCCACTGGTTTTTTTCCGTTTTGGCCCCCGCGGTAAAAAGCCCCGGGCCAAGGAGATGGCCGGCACGCCCTCGAGGGCCAAGGAAGTGGGGATTGCATCTAAACCACGAGTAGCGCCAATCTTACGGACGGGAGAGCCGTCTTCTGGGCATCGCCCCCGACCTCGTTGGTTACAGGTCCTGACTGTCACTGGATCATCCAGTCTTCCGTCTGGATTCGTGAGATTCGTGTGATTCGTGCTCGACGTCGTTCTGGGTTTCCGATTAGCCCCCGACCGCGTTGGCGCAGCGTCTACGCGCCGGAGCGGTCTACGATCTCATGCCACGCAATTGCGCGCGGCGCGATCAGCGCGATGGGCACGCGGTTCGGGGGTGAATCGTTCAATCCGCTGGTGGATACGTTGAGCAGGCAATCTCCGCGCGGTTCTCTATATTCAAGATGCGCTGATTCCAGAATTTCGTTAACGCAAAATTTACAATTCGCCGATTTTTTCGTCGTAACCTGTTATGCAGCCAAGCGAAAAAAAAAGTGGAAAAAATTTTGGGTTGTTCGCAGATTGCGCAGCGGGCGGGCGAGTTTGCCCGTCGGTTTCGAAGGCGACTTTCGCGCTCCGTCGGTTCGCTAATAAAAACCGTGAGTCAACGCGGACGGGAATTCTACTTGTCGCTAATCAATTGCCCATCCCTCGTAGTGCGCTTCATTTGCTTTCGATGCGTGGGTGCATGCAATTGGCGGTTACCTGCTTCGGGGTAACGGGAAATAATGTCCGTATTTCCCTCTATGTCTGTGGTCTAAAACCGGATGACCGAAGGGTGGCAACGCTCGACTTGAGATACGGAAGGCACGTGACATGAACATCAGCTTCGAAATACCCCAGGACATCGAGCAAGAGCTTCGCACCAACGGCGTGGACCTGAACCAGGAGGCGAAGGAGGCCTGCCTTGTCGCGGGACGGAAACTAGGACGCGACTAGTTTCCACAGGCGCTGCGCGGTGAATTGCTGTCAATACTAATTGCGTCCCCGTTTCCGCTCCCGCTTCCCGGCTGCTGGCCCGGCTCTGCCGGACGGGATTGGTTACCCGCAGAGTTTAGACGAAAGGTTTCACATTTTGAGATGACCCTCCTTTCCCGAGCTTCGTGGCGCAAGGACGCAACTCGTTTCCACAGGAGCCTGCGCAGTGAATTGCTGTCAATACTAATTGCGTCCCGGTTTCCGTTCCCAGGCAAGCCGGACACTTGGGCACCAACATCAGCATGGCACCCGGGAGGAACCACGCAAAAGCCGCTCGGATCCGTCGCACTCACGCCGACGTTTTCCGGATGCTGGCGGCAGCGCAGCAAGCGTTCATCGTTGTGAGTCCTCTTATTTCTTGCGTTCCGCCAGCTCGCGAATGCGTTCCAGCCAGTAGGCCCAGCCCTGGGGCAATCCGTCGCGATGTTCGGGCAGGACCAAGCCCATGGCGCGGTGAAGGAACATGAGGCGCGTCACGCCCCCCTCCGCCTTCAAGCGGTATTGAAGGTGATTGACCGCCGCGTACGACATCATGAGCGGCCCGCAAATCTCCAGGAGCGTTGGCGGCTTGATGACCTGCACGTGGCCCCACAGATGGCCGGACTCCTCGCCGAGGTCGCGGTACCAGCGCCCGCCGGGCCAGAGCTCGATTTTCATCGGGAACGGCTTGCCGTCCGGCATCTGCCCTTCCGGACCAAGCTGGTCCAACACGGCTTCGAACGCGATTTCGATCGGCGCCGAAATCTCGATCTCCTTGGCGATCTCGAATGATTCGACTGACTGTCGTTCGCTGGTAGCCGTTTTCATTTTTGTCCTTTTCGAGGTTTGAGGGGTGTTGGCGATTCCGTCTGCTCATGCGCCCGGCGCTCAGCGCGCTCCTTGATGCGGTCGAGTTGATGGCCCCAGAGCTCTTCGAAGGCTTTGACCCAGTCGTGTACGGACTTCAGCTTTTCCGCTTCCAGGCTGTACACGCGCTGTTTGCCATGCTTGATTACCGCGACCAAGCCGACTTTGCGCAGAACGCCAAGGTGTTTGGAGACAGCCGGTTGCGGAAGCCCCATCGCCACGACCAGCGTTCCGACAGCCAGCGCCCTGCGCCGCGCGAGCAACTCGACGATCTGCCGCCGACGGGGCTCGGCGATCGCGTTGAAGACGTCGGCAGTCGTGGGTGCACGTGCCATGCTTCGATTATATTCCAGTACGGGAATATGTCAAGCCAGGGGCCAATTTCGTGGACTGGCGATGGTGTTGGCCCGACCGCGCCGGATCTGCGACGGCAGGGGCTGCTGCGCCTTGCGCTGGAAGCGCCCTGCTGGACGGGGGAGGCACCGAGCTAGGCCAACACCACGATCTTTCCGCCCGCCTTGTTCTCTTCCGTGAAGCGATGCGCCTCGGCGATTTCGTCGAGCTGGAACGTCTTACCGACCTGCAAATGCAAGGTGCCCGCTGCGACCTGCCCGGCCAGCTCCTCAAGAGGGACGGAAACTGGGACGCAACCAGTTTCCACAGGAGCCTGCGCAGTGGGGACGGAAACTGGGACGCAACCAGTTTCCACAGGAGCCTGCGCAGTGAATTGCTGTCAATACTAATTGCGTCCCGGTTTCCGTTCCATGAAAAACTGAGCGAGGGCCGCCTCCTGGCAGGTTCCTGGCGGCAAGCCGCCAGCGGCTCAGGGAGGTCGCCGAGCGGTTGGGTCTGCGCCGGGCAGTCAACCTGGGTGTCGTTTGCAACCAGAAAGGGTACCACTTTCGGAGACCACCGGGTACCACCTGAGCGGTTGCGGCGCGGTGTGATTGGCTGGATTGGAGTGAAGATGACGATTCCTGTGCGGTCGCAACTCCGTCGCGGCCGGCGGACAATCGGGGCGGGAGGCAGCAGGCAGGGCGATCGTCGCGGTGACAGATCGCTTAAGTTCGGTCGGCCTCATTGGTCCCGAAAACGGGCCGAGAGCGAGAGGCGCGGTAGGAACGACCAGTAAGCTTCAAGATCACGGCGCCATCGACCAATCGGTCCAGAAACGCGGTCGCTAACGGCGGATCGGCGAGATAGTCAGCCCAGGCTTTGAAGTCGATATTGGTCGCCAACGCAGTCGAACGTCGGCCAGTGCGGGCATCGAGCAGACGATAGTAAACCGTGCTGGCCTGAGCCTGGACTTCACGCTCCAAACGGTCGAAACCAAACTCGTCGATCAGCAACAGGTCCAATCGCGCGTAAGCATTGAGCGTCCGAGCAAAGGTCCCGTCGGCCATCGCCGCCGTAAATTCCTGGAGCAGCTTGCGCTGGTCGCATAACGGACGTGATAACCCAGCACGCACGCGGCCCGGCCGATCGCTTGGAGAATCCGAGTCTTGCCCAGGCCACTTTGACCCACCAGGACAACGTTCTCGCGGCGGCGCACGAAGTCACACGTGGCCAGTTGCTCGATCGTCCGCCGATCGATCCCCTTGGCATTGAACGCCCAGTCAAAACCTTCCAGGGTGGTCAGTTCGCGGAACTTGGCCGCACGAATCCGCCGGTCGACTGCCCGCTGCCTACGATTCTCGGCAGGCTCCGCCAGCAGGCGATGGAGGAACGCCAGGTGGCTCAGTAATTCCCGCTCCGCCGCCGAGAGGGCCGCGTCGAGCATGGCCGGTGTCACCGCGACGCCCAGAGTTCGCAGCGCGGCTGTGACGTCGTCATGCAGGCTCCGCGGAGTCACCGTCGCGGTCGTCGGGTTGGGGTTCTTCGGGGATCTCTTCCCAGGGGGGCACGATCGATCCGCCATTGTCGGGTTCCTCGCGCAACAGGTCTTGATAGTCAGAGGTGGGTCGGGGAGGTGCCGGGTCGCTATCGAGAAGGCCGTCCAGGTAGGACCGATGCTCCTCCGCCAGCGCGTCCAGCGGTGTCTTCGGGTTGGCTCCGCGCCGCCAGGATGCGTTGGACGGCCGCCAGGGAGAAGGCCCCATAGCGCACGGCCCGCTCCAGTGCCGAGAGCACATCATGACGCGGGTAGGCGGCACTGAGCACAAGCACGCGTTCCGCCTGGTTCTTGCCGTATCGGCTACAACTCAGCAGGCCCTCGAGGAAGCGACTGCCGATTGGGCCGAGCTCCGCGAATCGCTCGGCCAACTGTTGAGAGCGGCGTTGTGGATCACGGGGCGGCTCACGGTCTTTGCAGTCACTCCGCTGGCCAGTCACCGTTCTCGGAAGTAACCGGTGGCGCACTGCCAAGACGAACGCTTGGTCGTGGATGATGAGCTCGTCTTCGGTCGTTCGCACCACGACCGGATGTCCGATCAGATACCACGGTGCGCCATAGAAGTTGGCGCGGTGGACCACGAAGCCCTGGGCGTTGACGGTTCGGTAGACGACCTCGGCGGTGTCGAAAGGCTGCGCCGGCAGCGGGATCAGGTGGGGCTGTTCTTGGGCGTGCCGATCCAACGGGCGTGCCTTGGTCTCACGATGGAGGCGCACATCGGCGACTTCGGCCAGCCACCAAGCGGTCGTTTCGTTCAAGTGCTCCAGGGAATGGAAATCACGGCCGCCCAACAAGCTGGATTCCGCATATCCAAAGGGCCTTTCCACCTTTCCCTTGGTTTGGGGCCGTCGCACCCGGCAGGCGATCGGGCGAAATCCATAATGGGCCGCGAATCCCAGAAACCGCGTGTTATAGATCGGCTCGCCGCCGTCGTAGCCAGTCACCACGACTTTCATGTTGTCATAAAGACAAGTCGCCGCGACTCCGCCCAGGTGCTCGAACGCACGGACATGCTGCCGGATGGTCGTGGCGAAGTCCTGGCTCTCGACGAAGTGCAGGTACTGCCGGCGCGAGTAGCCCAGCACATAGCTGAAGGCGTGAACCCGGCGGCGCCCTTCGCTTGTGAAGTCGATGTCGTAGGTGGAGTAATCCGATCTGCGCCTGCTCTCCCGGCGCAGGCTCGAACCGCCGCACGGGCTGGATGACGGGGCGGGGCGCAGCTCGCGCACCCGTTGGTTTAAAAGCGAGTAGCTCCCCTGGTAACCGAGCCGTGCGCAACTCCTCGTGGATTCGTTGCGTCGTGATGTCGGGGTATCGGGCCAGCAGGTCGGTGATTGCCCCCACGTGGGCGTCGACCTGACTGCCTCGCTGCGTTCTGGGCTGGGCTGGTCCCGACTTGCAACCGGCGCCGCGGACCAGCTCGATATGGTCCAGGGCTCGCTTGACCGTGCGGCGGCTGATGTGCAGGCTCTGGGCGATCCGCCGCATCGAAGCACCGCCGCGGAAGCGGACCACGATCTCGTGAATCAGGGCGTCGTTCATCGGTTTTGCATCTCCACGGCCAAGTCGCCGGCTCCCTCCGCCACGCACTTCGCGTCACGGGAAAGCCGCTGAAAAATGGGGCCCAGGACCAGACGGTCAGCCGCTGTCAGCGACGTCCAGCCATGACAATCCAGAAAGTTCTCCACCCACGCCAGGCGGTCCAAAAGCACCGCCAACTGCTTGCTGATGCGATTGCCGCGCGCACTCAACCGGGGGTCCCAGCCTTTCGGCTCCACGTCACCGACATGCCCCAGTGCCTCCCGCGGCTTGGTCAGCACGAACATCTTTTGCTCCGCCGTCACCGACTCCAACAAGAGGCGAACCACACCCCTGAGCTCCTCGCCGCTGAGCGCCTTGCGCCGCGTTACATCCACCACTTCCGATTGGTTGCCCGCGGGCAACCGGGCGATCTCCCGGGCCGCGGTCGCACTGAGCAGCCCTACTTCCAGGTCCTGACGCACGTCGGTGCTGAGCTTCTCCAACAGCGCCAGGCGCCGGCAGACCCAGCTCTTGTGGCGGCCCAAGAGCTCGGCGACCTCGGGCTGGGACAGCCCGTCCTCACGCACCAACGCCCGCACGATCCACGCTTCTTCCAGCTCGTGCGGCCGCCGGCCGGTTTGGTTCAGACCATAAATGGCCGCCTTGGCCCGGCGGTCGTCAACGTCAATCAGCCGTACCGACAGGGTCGTCATTCCACGGACCTGCCCAGCGGCCTCCCAGCGGGTAAAGCCATCGAGCACCTGCGGTCTCTCTTCCCGCAACGTCGCCACGATCGGCGCGCACTGGCCCCAGCGGCGCAGCGATTGCGCCATCGCCTGAACCGCCTGCGGCAGCCGCAGCCGGTAGCGGCGAAACTGATCTCCCAACTCGTCCAGCCGCACGGGACATACCTGACCGACTGTGCACGGATTCATCGCCCTGTCTCCGATGTGGGGAATCGGAGAAAGGAAACGGGGGGCGCCGAGGGGACTCGGAAGCCGTCCCGCTCCTTCCTCCTTCTGGGGGCGATTAATAACTATCCCGCCGTGCGGTCGCGGACCATACGGCTCAACCAACTCACGGCCCGCGAGAGCGGTGCTCCGCGTTGTGCCGCCGAGCTTGAAGGCGCGCTTTCGCCACCGCCGTTCCCGTTCGATCACTCGGCGCAAAGCCTGGCGGCAAGAAGCGCTGCAAAATCGCTGGCAAGGGCTGCGACTGGAGAGCGCGAAATGGACTTCGCACCCCGGACGGTCGCAGCTAGAAAAATCGGCACCTGCTGCTGCGCTGGCCCTCGCGCGGCGGTACCACAGCCTCGCACGTTGTATCGGGCGTCGAGGAGAGGCTCGCCTGAGCGGCCGCTGCCCGCAGGCGCTCGGCGCGACGAGACCGGTACTGCCGGCTCTGAGCTTGGCGTTTTTCCCGACCGTTGCTGGTTTGCCGATACTGTCGGCTGGCACGCCGGCGTCGCCAGCGACGAGCGGCGGCGCGGCACTCCGGGCTACAGTATCTGGCTTGGGGATGGGTGGGACGAAAGTCCTTCTCGCATCCCTTGAGTAGGCATGGTCTCTGCCGAGGCCGCGGCCGACGCCGACGTGCCCCTTGACTGGCCCCAGTCTTGCGGCAAGCTTGATGTGGGCCCAAGGAAGCTGCGAACTTCCGCCGGCCAAGCCTCGGACGCGGAGCTTCTTACCTCCGCTCCGAGGCGCCTTTCTTGATCACGACCCTCTATTGGTCTTGGTCGCACCCCGCCATCCAAGTTTACGGCCATTTGCCCGCGCGTCCAAGCTACACGGACGGGTACCAGCCAACTGAAACCCACAGATTACAGCGTGGTACCCAGCTCACTGAAAGAGTGGTACCCTCGCTGATTGTTACTGACAACCTGGGCGGTTGCCTGGTTACCTGAGGCTGGCACGAGACCTTCAGGTCAGCCACTTCGCCCTGAAGTGGGTCACTTCTAGACGATCACTTGCACCGAATCCCAGGGCGACGTTCCCCTTCACCACTCTGATCTCACGGGTGATTCATGGTACTGGGAATATTGGATAAAATAGCTAGACTGAGATGACTTGAACTGTTAGGCTGTTTGGGTTATCTTGATTGGGAACGACCGAGATCAGGAGGTTTGAATCTCGCGACTGCTTCGGAAAGCGGGCGAGGTTTCGTTGAACTCGAGAGAGATGTATCTAATATAGCATTACATGTAACAACGCTAACCTGATCGATCAGGCAATCTGATTGAGGAGACGCTGATGCTGCAACCGAGACCTGTTCGCGCGGTCACCGCGAGTGTGATGTTTCTGATTGCGCTGGCCAACGCCGTGGTCGGCGCATACGGGCAATCCAAGAGCATGCCTACCGGCCAAGCGGCTACGTCAGTGATGTCGGGCCAAGCTGCGGCAGGAACGACAACGACCTACCAGCCTCAATACAAAACCGAGTATGTGACGGTCTACGAGACGGAGTGCGTTCAGGTGCCGGTGACGCGCACCGAGACGCGTTACCGAACCGAGTACCGGACGCGGTCCGTCCCCGTCACGCGCTGGGTGGACGAGCAGGTGCCGGTGACCCAGACCCATGTGGAGCACCGGCAGGAATTCCATCCGCAATCGATCCCGGTGACACGCTTGACGACCGAGCAGGTGGGGGTAATGGAAGCGCATACCCGGATGGAGACGGAATACCGCACCGAGATGATTCCGGTCAAACGGACCGTCTTCGAGGTGGTGAATGTCCCGCGCAAAGTGACGAACTATACGACCCGACTCGAGACGGTCAATAAGGACGTGACGCGGATCGAGATGGTGCCGGTGACCAAGACGCGCACCCAGGTTTACTTCGAGACCGTGATGAAGACGGTTCCGCAGATCGAGTATCGGACCCAGACCGTCACGACAAACGTCCCGCGAGTCGTCACGAGTTACAAGTCGGAGAGCTACACCGAAACCGTGCCGGTCACCTGCACCCGCCAGGTGGTGGAAGAGTGCGGTTCCTTCGAGATGCGCACGGTGCCGAAGATCGTCGTGGGAGCGGGCTGCAACTCTTGCATTGGCGGCGGAGCGGGAGGCTGCTGCGGCGCGACGATCGTCATGGTGTGCGAGCAGGTATTCGTTTCGCGGCCTGTCGCCCGTACGGTCTCGGAAACGACCTACGTCCAGCAGACCAAGACTCGCACGGTTCCTGTCGAGCAAACCGTCCTTGTCCCGGAAACCCGGACCGAGAGGGTTCCCGTCACCGTCGATGTCCAGGTGCCCGAAAAGCAGCCGCGGACCAATCACTATACGGTGACCGTCTATGAACCGAGGCAGGTGATCGACAAAGTGCCCGTGACCAACGCGGTTTTAATCCCCGACGAGCGTACAGAAATGGTCCCAACCGTCCAGAGTAGGGAGGTTACCGAAGACGTCCCCCAGCAAATCGCACGGACGGTTCCCGTGAGAACTCCCGTGACCACGGTTGTCACGCGGCAAAAACGCTCGGTTGAGATGGTGGTCCAGGACGTGCCAGTTGACGTGCCCGTGAACGTCGCCACAACCGTCATGGTCATGCAGCGCCGGGCGGTGACCGAGTACGTCACCACGCAGTTTCCGGTATCGGTCCCCGAACAGGTTCCGGTGACCATCATGACGACGCAGCAACGGAAGGTTCCGCGTCAGGTCGCGGTGACGCGCTGCGTCATGGTCCCCGTGACGTGCCCAGCGGCCCAACCGCCGGCCGCGATCGGTGCGCCGCGCCGTCGCCCCAATAGCAGGTCCAGAAAGAAAGGGGGCGGGAGTCTTTGACGAAAAGACTCCCGTCCCCTTTTTTACATCGCTGACGCCCCGCGCTGATCGGCGGGGCACACCCTCGGGTGGCCTGGATTCTTGTGCGGTAGACCGGAATTTGCCGGCGATTCCGACACTGCGACCCATTGGCTGGGCTCCGTGAGCCGTCGCAGTCCGACCAAAGGAAGGTTGGTCTCCACCAGCGGCAACGGCACAATGACATCTGCCTGTTCTTCAATGTCTGGGTCATAACCGACTCCCAAGCCCGAGGTGTGGACGTTGTTTTCCGGCTGCAACAGACTCGCAAGACCGACTTTCGCCGGGGCCGTCGGTTGGGCCCGGATGATTATATCGTCTGCATTAGGAGATTTGTTCAGGCAACGATGGCACGCAGAACTGGATATACGATCGATCAAGACCACGATGCGAATGGAGATGCTTCGGACCAAGACTCCGGACATGGTGCGCAAAGAAGTCGGGATGCACTTGTTGGCCTATAACCTGATCCGAGGCGTCATGGCTGAGGCGGCTCGGGGTCGCGACATACAGCCGCGCGAGCTGCGAGCTGAGCTTCAATGGGGCGCGGCAGACGGTCCGTGCCTCTGAGGAGACCCACCTCTATGAACCAAAAGAGATCGCCGCGGATTTTCCGCTACTGCTGGACCTGATCGTCCAGAAACGGGTCGGTGATCGACCGGACCGATACGAACCTCGTGCGATCAAGCGCCGACCGAAGCCCTACCGACTTCTCATGATGCCACGTTGGGAAGCCAAGCGGCGAATCGAGCGGTGAGAGATAATATATGAATGGATAAAGCATTAACATGATATAAGTCTCCGCAAGTTCATGGAAGCCAATAGGATCGGTTATCCTGGCGCCATTCAGGTCTGACCCGAATGGCACTAGCTTAAGCGAAAGGCCCTATGGAGCATGGCTTTACGCCGATTTTCCGAGTGGACTGATGCGACGTTTACTTTAGTGAACACAGTTTCAAAAAACCGAAGTTCACTTGTTCCATAGCCAAGTATACTACGGCACATATTGACATAGATTTTGCAACGGTCGCTGGGCAAGAGTTGCAAGTCATTTAATAATAAAGGATTGCGCCTTAAGCTAGTGCCATTCAGGTCTGACCCCCTGGACGCTGAACTCTTGAGCGGCCAGGCACACCCGCACTGGCTCGAGATGCTCGGCTGCACGCGTTTCGCCCGCGCCTGAGGCCGTCGTCCCCAGAACGTCTTCCTGAGAACCCTGCTAGACTTGCTAGACAGGGGTAGAGAGACCGTTCGTAGTGTTAACTCAAAAAGGGCTGTTTTGAACGAAGCCGAACTCCCCGATGAGTCGGTGTCTGCGAATTTCCGCTCAGGTCGAGCAGTCTGTCACTGGTGTTCGAACGATCGATGCTACCTGACCAGCATCACTGAGAGGGTGGCTCCGAAAGCGTTCGTGCGTTGCGGAAGCCGACGGTCACATCGAAAACAGAAGGCAAGTAGACAAGGCGGTAGGCGGAGCGCAGGAGCGCTGGGGGGTTGGTGAACGCCCCGCCCCGCAGGACGCGCGTTTCATCTTTTTCCACTGATCGCTCGGAACTAGGATCGTTTTGGGTTGACTTGAAGTCAGATGCATCGCGGGAGCCTTTATCCTGACACCACTCGAACACGTTCCCTAACGGATCGAACAGACCCAAGTCGTTCGGCTTCAGCAGACCAGAGGGTCTTGTTCGATCGGCTGAATTCAGTGAGTACCAGGCATATTTCGCGAGGAGTTGACTCGACCGGCCATAATAGCGGCTCGTAGTTGCCCCAGCGCGGCAAGCGTATTCCCATTCCTCCTCCGTAGGAAGGCGGTACCCGGAGCGATCGGAGAAAGCGGGAACCGTTTTGATCCCCGCGGCGTTGACCTCGTAACAGCTGCTCAAACCCTCCCGCTCGCTCAGCCAGTTACAGTATCTCGCTGCATCATACCAGGACCTTCCCTTCATCGGCCGATTCTCAGCAGTACGGTCGTCAACGCTTCTGGGCTCTGGCGCCATCGAATGCTGCTTCAGGAAACGCTGGTACTGTTCCTCCGTCACCTCTTTGGTGGCGATAGCGAAACTGCGGTTGATCCGCACACGATGCAGCTCCTCTGAAGCAAAACGATCAAACTCGTTGGGCGGTGATCCCATCGAGAACTCGACTGGCCCTTCTATCACCGCCAATACGTGGCCCTCGCTGTTCAAGTACCAACGCCGCCCGTCTTTGGCCTTGAGTTTCATCGCCTCGCGATCAACCTCCTTTAACTTTTCGTGCAGCTTCCACTGCCGTAACGTCCACTCCGCCGCCCCGTGGATCCCGGCGTCCGGATCGCTGCGATACGCTTCCAGAAGTTGCGCCACCAGCGGCTCGTGGTCGCCTGCGAAAAGGTCCTCAGCATCGTATCCCCCGAGACCCAGTATCAACGCCCGGCGCTCCGAAGTGTCGGGGTGAAAGAGGATCGCATCCATGCGGGATTTCCCATCCTTCGCGATCGAAGCCGGAACTGGAGCGACGCCCGCCAGCTTGGAGACCAGGACCTTCGGCGCGACCCCAAGTGGTTTCATCCAATTGACGATGAAGCTCCGCACGCTGGGGTCGGGGCTGTGGCGCAACAACGTCCACACCTTCTCGCCTTGTCCCAACCGCACCAGGGCCACCGCCGCCCGAGCCTTTCGCTGGGCCGACTGATCCTCTTCGGCGTCGTTCGCCTCGGACGGCGGTTTCTTCGTCAACTCGGCTTCCAAGAGCGGTACGGCACGCTCCTGTCGGGCCTTCAGCTTCTCGAACAAAATGAAAAAGGGCTTTTCTTCCGAATCCAGCACCAGGTCGACCAGGAGGTTGGGATCTTCGCTGGCATCATCGGCCAGGATGTTTGTCGCGTTCATGCGTTCGGAGTCGGAGCGTTTCCTATCCCGGAAGATCGTGGTGAGCGGAGGCGTCAACGTACTTCGCACGTTACTCAAGTATTTGAGCCAATCTCCGAGATAGATGGAATTGACTGAAACGAGCGCCTGGGCCAGTTTGCCGCTGACCTCGGCCCAGCGGGGGTTCGCACCGTCGTACAGGGCCAGCGCGCTGGCACTCGGGAGCAGCCGTGTGTCGTTCGATTTGGCTGAGTCAAGCACTGACCAGAGTTGTGCAATCAGTTCGGTGCGGTGCGGACTCAAGGCGTCCCGCAAGACAGGCAACTCGGTGGGCGTGGCGTTCAACAGGCGACGGAAGAGGTACTCTTCCTGTGAGGCATCGTCGGGCAGAAGGGCCAGGCTGGCGTGGAGATGGTCCGTGCTGGCATTTTTGGATTCCTTCAGCAATCGGATAAGCCGGGGATTGGCCCAGCGACGGTAGCTCGCTAGTTGTCTGATTATCGTGGGCACATCCGCCGTGCGGGCGATCTTCAAGGACTCGACCAGCGCCGAGGCACGCGTGTTGCAATATCCTTCGATCCCGCCCCAAGTCGTGAGGGCCACCAGGACGGCGACACGGATCGCCCTCAACCCATGCACCCGCACCGCCCGCTGCATCATCTTCTGTTGGGGCCCGGTCCAGTCGCGCTGCTGAGTCAAGATTCGGATGACAAGGTGCTCACGTAGCGAGGGCAGAAAGCGATCGGCTCGCTCGTGTTTCCACGTGGACGCCCGGGAAGCGAGCAATTTCTCAGCGCGGCCACGCCGCGTCTTGCGCAGATCACTTTCCAGCCACTCGCGCAGCGCCGGAACCAGGTAATCGTGAGTCAACTGGTAGAAGCGCGCCGCGGCCGACGGGGCGACGCGAGTGTGTTCGGCTGAATCCGGGCTGGTAGTGTCGGGTGTCGCGGGCGTGATCAGCCGGTACTCCGTATTCAGCATCTGGAGAAGATCGTGGAATTCGGCCGGGCGACTGCGATAGCCGGAGATCTCGAGCAACTGGTTCACGGAGCGCTTCTGCCCCTTGATCTCGGTCCCTTCCTCGGGGAGCAATGCCTTCAGCAAGGCTTGCGCCGCCCGTCGGTGAGGCTTGAGTGTCGTTGAATTGAAGGTTTCCTCGAGAAACAGCACACCGACACCCTCGGCTCCGCCGACGTCCTTGAAAGTGGACTGAGTTCCAGGGCTTCTCCTTGACCATCTCGGCAAACAGGGCCAGCCGCGCGGGCACGATCCGCCCGTTCTCAGCCAGTCCCTGGATAGCTTTATCAACAAAGGATTCCTGATCCTTGGACAGTTTCTCATCGAGCGCTTCGAACGCCTGACCGAATGCGATCAGCACCTTCCTGGCGTGGCGTGGCTCGAAGAGCGCAACCGCCGCCGAGTTCTGGCCCTGCACCTCGATGCGCAGCTCTCGCACGAAGCGGTGCACTTCCATCCAGAAGTCACCATCGGCCCGGACCATGATGATGGCCTTGACTCGTTCGCCGTCACACTGGCGCAGGGCTTGGGCCAATTCCGTGTTTGCCTCTTCCCGTTTGGCGTGCAGCCACTGCTCAAACTGGTCCAGGACGATCAGGACTCGCTGGCTGTGGTCCAAGCCCTGCCCTTGGCGAAGCGCCGCGATGGTTGCGGTCAAGTCCAGGTCGCCCGGCAGGTCCGGACATCGCTTGCGCAACCCGGCGAGCAGCCGGACCTCGGTCTCCTCGGCGGTTGCCTCGACATACACTGGAACGACATGCTCGGCCAACCTTGGAAGTAAGCCGGCCTTGACCAGCGAAGTCTTGCCGCAGCCGCTCGGCCCAAAGATCACGCCGACCGTGAAGGTCGGCTCATTCGTCGCCTCGATCCGGTACTTCCAGAATCGGATGCTTTCGGGTAGCCCGTCTTCGTCGCGAGGGCCGGGGAGCAATTGGAGGAAAAACCTGGCATCGTTGCCGTCGAACGAATCCAGCCCTTTGGGAACAACGGCAGTCCGGCCTTCGCGTCGAGTCGGAGGCAATGTGTCCCCAGGCTTGATTCGGCGCGATGCCGGCTCTCCATCGGCGGCCGGCCGCCAGCCGGGCGCGCCGGGCTGTTCAATTTCGATGTACCAGTCGAGGATTTTTTTCAATTGGGTCAACGATCGGCACACACTCTCTCCTGTGATCCTTTCGCTCCAGCGAGCAGTTCCGGCGCCGCTGAACGTGCGCAGCATCGCGCCGAACCCGAGCTGATCGGGAAGATGCCCCTCTTCGGTCAGGCGCTCCGTGAGAACCTCCAGTGATCGGTGACCAGGCGGTTCGCTGAACCTCCGGCGGTAAACATCCTGCATGATGAGCTCGAGCACCTCGCGGCCACCGCTCAATGCCATTTTCGGGGCTTGGTTGGCGATGTCGATCGCTTTCTGGACATCCTGCTGAAGTTTCTCTTTCTTGGCCTCGAATTGTTCTGTTTCCAGTCTCCGAATCAGCCGATCCGCCTGGCCACGGAAATCGGGCCCCGATTGGATGACCAGCGCTTGCCGATCAACAAGTGCCTTGAGGGTGTCCGGGAGATCAGCCTTAGAGGGCATCGCGGGCCGCTGGCCTACCAGGAGTGGGACGACGCGAATGCCGCGATCCAGTGCCGTCTCGATCTCGATTCGAACGAAATCGCGCGGGTCGTCGAGGCGCCGCTGGCCCTTTTTTGGGCCCTCCTCGTCAAAGGCGGCATCAAGCCAGTGGTCGCCGATGACCGCCAATAGCACGTCGCACCGGTTAAGTTCATCGGCGAGACGCTTGGGAAACTCGACTCCGGGAGGGATCGCATCGATGTCGAAGAAGACGGCATCACGCCCAAAGTGCGGTGCCAGGTCAGCCGCGAGCCGGCTTGCGATATCTCTAGTATCCTGACGGCGATAAGAGATGAACACCTTGGACTCGGCCCGCGTCTCCATCGACCTCTCAAATCGATTGGTTGATTGAACGATCCTTTCGATATTCTGGATTTCATCCTCACCCCTATGCTCGGCTAGTCGGACGATCGCCTCGGCCAACTCCGCGACCGGACTTGACGCGGCTGGCAGGTCTTCTTGAGGCAGATCGAAGAGCGAGATGACTGCATCGAGTTGCGAGCGATTCAAGCGACCGAGGGATTGAACGAGTCGGACGAGGCGCTCCTTTCGCAGGATAGACGATTCGCTCTCCTCGAAGTACTTTCTGAAGCTTGTTGACCCGAGGAAGGCCGCCAGCAAGCGCGGCTCGTCTTTCAGTTGGTTGAACGCCTGCAACGGAATCAATAACGCACCATTCCCCCGGTCGGACTTCCACAATTCGAACGATCCGATCACACTGTCACAGAGTGGCCTGAGGTCCGGCTGGTTGGTAAGTAGCGACTCGACTGTTTCGTGGCGCTCTGGGTTGAGAGAGTACCGCGCGAGGACGTCTTGGCGCTGGTATTCCTGGGGGTGTGAGAAGGCACCGACCTCGCCACCGGACACGTAACCGCAGAGTCGCTCGAGCGCGGCGAGGATGGAGATTTTGGTGCCGGCTTTGTCGCCGAACGTTGCGAGAACCTCTTCGTAAGCGTAATACTGATGGTAGATGACCTCCACGTCGCCCCAGTAATCCGCCCGAAGACTCATGGGGATGTGGCCGAGGAACGCGGCGAACTTGGCGCACGAATAGTCTCGGGCCTGCTCCAATTTTTCCTTTTCCCCTAGCTCGACCCGCATCGGAACCGGCAGGATCTTCATACCGGATCGACCCCGCTGTGCGTACACCGAGGAGGTAACCGCGGCCGCACCCTCCATGTTCTGGCGGTTCAGGGTAAAGCAGACGACGAGCACATCCGGCATGTGGACCGTGCAAATCCCCGCCGTGTCGCTGACGCCCGTCCTGCTGTCTATTAGTATAAAATCATAAGCATTTTTTATATTCGACTTCAGTCTCTCGAAAAAGCTCCCACCCCCAAGCTGCTCGTAAAAGTTCTTCCAATTGAAAAAGTTGACCCGGGAAGCGTAAGACGAGTCCTGGCGGCCAGCGGGAACGAACTCGAGGCTTCCCCCGTTGGGGAAGTCCCAGTCAACACCGATTGCGTACCGGGAAATGTCCGCGAAGGGTTCGATCCAGCCATCGTCGCAAGGCACCCCCTCGGCGACGGGAGTCTTGGCCTCTAAGGCGAACTCCAGCACGAGGTCAATTAGGCCCTCCGTGACCTCAAGGTCCGGGTTGACCAGAAACGGGGCAAAGTAGCGGTGGAGCCCGGGGGCTTCAAGATCCCAATCGATTACCAAAACCTTTTTCCCGCCACTTGCCAAGATCCACGCGACGTTGGCCAGGGCCATCGAGCGGCCCACGCCCCCCTTGTAGGAGTAGAACGTGATAATCGTACCCGGGCGTTGTTCGAGCTCGTTCATCACCCAGGGTCCGCCGCGCTCACCATCGGCAACTCCGAAGGCCCGGCCCTCGGAATGTCGCGAACGAAGCCGCGAGCTTCAAGGATGTTGTTCTGCGCACGGTTCAAGGCGACTATCAGAGCGTTGTTGAATGTTTCGAGCGAATCTACAACGTCGTGATAGAAGTTCGCCGGTTTGTTACTCCACTTGTTGCTGAACGTGGTGCGCAACTCACTCATGAGGATCTGCGCGTGGCTGTTTGTGTGCGGGTCCTGGCGGTTCCATGCAACGAGGATCGCGAAGTTGTAGGCGTTAACGCGGTCGCACTTCCGCATGATCTCGGCATAGCGTGTCAACAAGAGCGTCCAAGGATCGATGACGATGACGACGACAGTCTCCTGCATTCTGGCACGCTCGATTAGAACGTCGATGTCCGCGTCGAGTGAGACGTCACTCGGTTGGAAATTCAGGCGGCGAGCGGCGCAGACGACCACGGAGTATACAGTATCCTCTTTTGGCGGTAGGAAAGGCTTCCAAAACGCCCCTTGGTCCTCGTAGGCTACGAGGTCACGAGGATGCGATTCGTTGGAGAGCTCGCTTCGGCTCGCAGCCACGAAGACGAACTTAACGCACCGCGGCCCCTTCCCCGCGTTGACGGCAGACGGCGGGAGAGCATCCGGTCCGGTGCCGTGCATTCCCGGTGTTCCCGCGCCTGCGCCAGCGGTGGTCTGAACCTCTGGCACCCATCCGCGACGATTCACCTCGACGCTTTTGGTAGCGCCATAGCCGCTCTTACGATCGGTATTGAGGAAGACGGTTTTTCCTTCGAAGTAATTGTCGACCTCCGTTAGCGTATAGCGGGGCGATGGTGGCAGATCCCAAAGTTTCGACGCCGTAACCAGTTTTTCGGCGAACTTGTCAAGGAAATCATCATACTCTCTTTTGCACTTCCGTCCCCTCTTCATGAGCTGAAGAACGCCCTCCGTGCAACAAAGCCCTCCAAGATCTTCATGAGCGTATTGTATTTCCTGGATCTCACGCCGTAGGTCTGACGGGAGGTGTCTGGCGGCGCACCACAGGACCGGCAGGATCAGTCCAGGGGGCGGGCCGGTTTTCACCCGGAGGTGCTGTTCGATTCGCGACTGGAATACCCACCATTCGCGCCCACAGTAGAGGCGGGTGAAGTAGGTCGGCGTGTAGATGGGTACGAACGAGCGGCAGGACGCCAATGCGTTCACCAATTCAAGTGGCCAATTCGAGCCGAGCTCGATACGCTGAGCATCTCGGAAGCCCACCTCTTCCGCAGGGTGGCCCGTGATAAACCGGACGCGCTCAGTGAGGTCTTCAAAGAAACTCTTGAGATAGTTGCCTTTCCAGTCGTCCCTGGCATAACTAAAGAAGAAATCGAACGGCATGGCGTGGATTTCTAAAAAATGCCAACTTCCCCGGCGAAATTGCCCCGTCCGTCATGCAATTGCCCTCAGCCCGTCTTGTGAAACCTTTTGTACTGGCCCGAGACTTCGCGTGCAAGGTACCATTCCCGCTCACGCGGCAGTTCCCGCCAGCTCTGAGAGCGATCACGATAAATGACAGGGCCTTAATCAAGGTAATTGATGGTTAATCTCAGTCACGAAGGAAGTACCGGTGGCCTTGATCAGCGACAATTAGAATTCCCGCCCAGCGACAACTAGAATTCCCTCCTCCTCTCGCCCGTCTGTTCACTATCTGGTTTCCTCCTGACCAGAAGGAGGGAACCGTCATGATCACGGATGCCCAGTTTCGCAAACTTCGCCAGTTTCTCGGCGGAGGACATCCACTCTATCGTGCGGCATTGAAGGTGGGTATGGACGCCAAGTCAGCTCGAAAGTACCGGCATGCTGATCGCCTGCCGAGTGAATCGTTGACCCCAAGAACCTGGCGGACCCGGGAGGATCCGTTCGAGGACGTTTGGCCCCAACTTCGTGACCTACTGGAACTCAATCCCGGGCTTCAAGCCAAGACCCTTTTCTGCGATCTCCAACGTCGCTTCCCAGGCCGATTTCGCGACATCCAGCTCCGCACATTACAGCGGAAGATCAAAGCGTGGAGAGCCACCGAGGGCCCAGCCAAGGAGGTCTTTTTCGATCAGATCCACCGGCCCGGTCTGTTGGGCGCCTCTGACTTCACGCACATGGGCGACCTGCGGGTCACGCTGGCCGGTGAACCGTTTGATCACATGGTCTATCACTTTGTCCTGACCTATTCCAATTGGGAGACCGGCACGGTCTGCTTTTCCGAGAGTTTCGAGAGCCTCAGCCAAGGGCTCCAAAACGCCCTCTGGGAACTGGGAGGGGTTCCCCAGATGCATCGCACTGATCGGCTCACCGCCGCGGTGAATAACCTTTCCGATCGTGATCTGTTCCAGCAACGTTATCGCACCTTGCTGGCTCACTACGGCTTGAAAGCTCAAGCCATCAACGCCCGCAAGGCCCATGAGAATGGAGACGCCGAGCAGAGCCATAACCGATTCAAGACTGCCGTCGATCAAGCGCTGATGCTCCGCGGCAGCCGCGACTTCGAGGATCGCGAGGACTACGAACGGTTCCTGCGCGAAGTGCTGGCCCAACGCAACAGCGGACGGGCCCAGCGATTCGCCGAGGACCGATCACAACTGCGAGATCTACCCGCGCGTCGCGTTCGACGCGTGGCACCGACGCCCAGCGCGAGTCAGCCAGGGAAGCACAATCCGCATCAAATTCAACACCTACTCGGTTCCCAGCCGGCTGATCGGTGAACAGGTTGACGTTCATATCAAGGTTGAATACCTGGAGGTGTGGCACGGCTCGGTGCTGGTCGAGCGACTTCCCCGGCTCCGCGGCCGAAACAAACACGCGATCAACTATCGTCATGTGATTGATTGGCTGGTGCGCAAGCCGGGGGCGTTCGCGGGATATCGCTACCAGGACGCGATGTTCCCGACGAGCCGGTTTCGCCGGGCCTACGATGCCTTGCTGGAACACAGCCCCGGCCGCGCGGCCAAGGATTACCTGCGGATCCTCGAGCTGGCGGCTAAGGAATCCGAGACCGGAGTCGACGCCGTGTTGGGCCGGCTCCTGGAGTGGAATGTACCGATCACACCGACCGTCGTCGCCGACCATTTGGCCCACGACCTGGGCCTGCCGCGAGCGATGGAGGTCACGATCACAACGGTGGATTTGTCGATGTACGACGGGTTACTCGAGACAAGGGAGGACATGCCATTAACCGACAAGCCGACCTGCACGAGTCCCTGAAGGACTGCCTTCGGGACCTCCATCTGCCGGCGATACGGGACGAGTACGAATCGGCGGCGCAACGGGCTCGTCAAGAGTCCTCAAGTTACGAGCGCTACTTGCTTGATCTGGCGGAGCGCGAACGTGAAACCCGGCGCTCAAACCGGATCGAGCGGCTCTTACGCGATTCGAGGCTGTTCATGGAAAAGAGCCTGTTCGACTCTGGACCTGAAGCGACTGCCGCCGAAGGCGGCGCAGCAGGTCCGATCGTTGCTGGAAGGAGACTTCGTTGAGCGGCATGAGAATGTGCTCATTTTCGGTAACCCCGGCTCTGGGAAAACGCACGTCGCCTGCGCGATTGGCCAGGAGCTGATCCGGGCGGGAAGGAAGGTGATGTTCGCGACTTGTGGTCTGATGGTTCAGGACCTCTTGGCCGCGAAGCGTGACTTGAAGCTCCGCGGTTTTCTCAAGAAGATTTCTTCATATCACGTGATGATCCTCGACGATATTGGATATGTCCAATACAGTCGCGACGAAATGGAGGTGCTGTTCGCGCTCTTGGCGGAGCGATATGAACGGGGGAGCGTGGTGCTGACGAGCAACCTCGCGTTTTCGGGTTGGGAGACGATCTTCAAGGACCCGATGACGACCGCTGCTGCGATCGATCGACTGGTGCACCACAGCGTGATCCTGGAATTGAACGTTTCCAGCTATCGGGCCGAGCAGGCCAAGAAATCGCGTCAGAGCGCGTCGGGCCCCGCCAATCTCAGCAAGGAGGTGTGACTGGAAGCAAGCACGGATACCGCCGAGTGCGAGAAGGGATTCAAGACGACCGCAATCGAAGCGGCTTGTACACTATCCTCGAGGCGGGAATTCTAGTTGTCGTCAGAAGGGAAATCTAATTGTCGCCAATCAAAGCTAGTGCCGAGCGCTTCATGTGGCAATGGCTCCGAAATCCCGTGTACGATTTCGGAGGCCAGCCGCACATCGATCTAGGCACGTCTTTTCTCCAGCAGGTCGTCGATGGCGAGATACTCCTTGACCAGAGACAGGCCGCATCCCAAGGCGTGAGCCGTTTGCTCCGGGGTCGAGCCCCTCCAGTCGGCAGTGACGGACGCGATCGTACTGGCCAAGTAGCGATCGACCGCATCAAGGCTGTGGTAGGTCTCGCGAGCGACGATGTGCGGTTCCTTGCCTTCGGCGTATCGCTTCCAGCAAATAATGCGCTTATGAGTCAATCCTGTTCCGACATCGTGCAGAGTGGCGCGTCGTGGGAACGAGCGTGTTGGTGACTGCGCTCATGCTCGGCCAGCAACTTAGCAATCCGACTGTCGTCGGTGCTAAGCATCTCTGCGAGGTCGCAGTTGGAAAGCAATCCCCCCTGCTGGTGGGCCTGTTCGCACAGACGGATTGCCTTACGCAACAATCGTTGGGGAGCCGGCAGGCGATCGATACGCAGGTGCACGTCCTCGGCAGTGGAGACGTCGAGCAGTACTGGGACCAGCTCGGTATCGGCGATGCGTTGGTGACGAACGGGAGGGTTGTTGACGCTGACGGCCATCCAGAGTACCTGACCATGGGCGAGATGGTCTTTGGAACGCTGTGCTTGAAGACAACTTCGAGGATCATGTCGGCGCAGAGTTGGCAGATGCGGGGTCCGCCGATGCGTGGGAACTCCTTGACGATCCGGTGGGCGAGTGCGTTCCTCAAGGTTTTCTCGCAGAGCGGTCCGAAGCTGGTGCGAATCGAGTCAGGTTGTTTACTCATGGGTGGTCCTCCCACGAGTGATTTTTTTTTCGCCGCCGCAGAAACCGATTCTGAGAAGCTCGTCCAGGTGGTAGGTCATGTTTCGATCGCGCTTGCATTCGGCCAGGATCTTGAGATAGGCCTTGATGAGGGAGACTCCGCGACGGAGGAGAAAGGCAATCTGGCCGGTTTGCATCTTCTTGCGGGCGAGCTGGGCGCAGCGAGTGAAGGTAGACAGGTAGTTGGCGACCGCTTCCGGAGAGTGGTGCATGATCTGGCAGATCTGCGAAGTGGTCTTACCTTGGAAGTGCAAGGCGGATGATTTGAGTGCGATGCGTGAGGACTGGTCCAAGGTCGTGGAGCGTACTTCGCATCGGGATCAGGACGTCAGGATGAGCTTGGCGAACCACTTTCAGGTCGCGAGAGATGGTTCGTGGGGTGACGAAGAAAACGCGATAGGCCAGGTCTTCGGCGGTGAGCAAGGCTCCTTGGCTGAGGGCCTGCTGGCAGAGATCGAGGATTCGAGCCTGGCGAAAGCCGGCTGGACCGTTTTTCTGGTACAAGAGGTCGTCGATCTTGCCGCGATGGAGGGACAGGCAGACGGTCTGCTTTTGGCAGTCGGCCACGGGCTTTCCGGCTGGCTCGTCAGCGGCCACGGCGAGCAGGGAGATCTTCCCAGGGGCAGGTTCGGCAGCAGTCGCGGAAATGAAGGGAAAGTAGACCTCTTTGACGACGGCCAGAACAGCCACGGCCTCGAACGGGGAACAGTTAAGCCCCTGCTCAATTTCGGTTGTGAAGCGAGAATCGAGAGTCTTGGAATCGAGTCTCTCGATGACCTCGCGTTTTCGATTGCGAATACCCATCGGGTGCTCCTTCTAAACAGGTGTCGACCGAGTTTATCCGGTCAGACATATGTCTAGAAGGGAGCGTGGGAATGCCTCCGTGGCCGCTCTGCGGCCCTTTGGCGGGACGGGACGACGCGGAGCGTCGAAGAGGGCATTCCCACGCAGAGCGCTTGTCATTCCTGAGAATTTGGTATCATGGTTGGCTGAATGTTACCAGCAGACTCATGGATGTAGCCAACTATGTTCACATGGATGTCAATTCACAACGCCCCGCCAGGGGACTGGGCTCGCGCAGTTCGATGGGATCAGGGTCGGCAATTGCGCCCGGAGGAAGCGGATCATGGCGTTGGCGAAGGCGCTTGCCGAGCAGCCTGGCAAGATGATCCCCGAACTCTTCAGCCGCAAGTACGACATCGACGCCACTTACGACCTCCTCGACGAACGCGAGGTGGTCCCGGATGCAATCCAGGCGCGTCATCGCCGACTGGTGATGGCCGAGCTCCGCACGCCCGGTCGATACCTCCTCTTGGAGGACACGACCTTTCCCTCCTACTCCCATCGCAAGCAGCCGATACCCGGGCTGGGACCGATTGGTGATTCGGAGCCGGGGCAGCAGGGCTTTCTCCTTCACTCGATTCTCGCGGTGCGTGCTCCCCTCTCGTCCGTACCGGACGCAAGCGGGCATCGCCCACCGGTGACGATCCTGGGGCTGGCCGACCAGCAATACCTGATTCGCTCCCCCAGGGATCCGGAGACGCCGAAGCAGGCCGGATCGCGGCAGCGGCAGATCCGGGATCGAGAGTCGGACCGCTGGCTCGACTCGGGCACCCGCATCGGGCGCGCACCGAGCGATCCGGCGGTCCGCTGGGTGCGGGTCGCCGATCGCGAGGCGGATATTTATGAGTTTATGGCGTCCTGTCGAGCATTGGGCCACGGCTTCGTGATCCGGGTCAGTCAGAATCGCGTTCTGCTCAATCCGGCCGATGGTAAGCGGCTCGGGCTGGTCTTCGAGCACATCACGAGCGTGGCACCGCTGGGGGGGATGTATCTGGAACTGCGTGGCCGTGACGGGCAGCCCGCGCGTCGAGCGAAGCTGCTGATTAGTTGTGGCCCGGTGCGCGTCAAAGCGCCGGAGCGCGCGGGCCAAGCGGCCGGTACGGGGGAGCCGATCGACTGCTGGTTCATCCGGGTCTGGGAGGCAGATCCACCTGGGGGCGTCGAGGCGTTGGAATGGGTGCTGTACACCGACTTGCCGACCGAGAGCTTTAGCGCGGTGGTGGTGGTCGTGATGGACTACGCCACACGCTTTCTGATCGAGGAGTTTCACAAGGGCCTCAAGACCGGCATGAAGGTGGAGAAATTGCAGTTGGAGCGGGCCAACCGATTGTTCGCGGCGATCGCAGTGATGAGCGTGGTGGCGCTGCGGCTGCTGGACCTGCGCGAGCTGGGCCGCGACTACCCAGATGCTCCCGCGACGTGCACGGGTCTCGACGAGTTGGAGCTGCAGATACTCAGTCTGGCGACGGAGCGCGACCTGACGACGGTGGCGGAGGTGCTGCTCGCCCTGGGACGGCTCGGAGGCCACATGAACCGCCGCCGAGATGGGATGCCGGGCTGGATCACGCTGTGGCGAGGCATGAAGGAGCTCCGGCTCCTCGTGAGAGGGGCTAAGCTTGAGCGTGCGAGAATGACTGCACATGTGCACTATTAGCAACAATAGCGTGCACGCACTATTCCAGGAATGACAAGCGCTCTGCGTGGGAATGCCTCCGTGGCCGCTCTGCGGCCCTTTGGCGGGACGGGACGACGCGGAGCGTCGAAGAGGGCATTCCCACGCAGAGCGAGGGAACGAGTTTCTCCGCCAGGTTCCGCCCGGGGGCAAAGCCTGCCGCCCGATTTCCTTGCTACAGGGTCGATTTGCGTCCCGACTCTTTCGAGCGTTGCGGAAATAGGGTAACTTCTTGGCGGAGCGCCGGGCACGGAGGCCCGGCCCACTGAAAAAACGCGCCGGGCACGCAGGCCCGCCCACTGAGAGAAGGCGCGGGGCACGGAGGACCGGCCCAATGAGAAAACGCGCGGGGCACGGAGACCCGGCCCACTGAGAAAACGCGCGGGGCACGGAGGCCCGGCCCAATGAGAGAACGGATAAGAAATCCAGTGGAGCGGGCGTCCCTGCCCGCCTTCGGAGTTTACCTGCGCGCAACGCTCGGTAAGTGCGAAATCAGGAAGCCTGTTGCGACGCCGGTGGGAGATTTCCATGCTGCTGTCGATCACGACAACCCGCCGGCCGGCGACCGACCTGGGATTCTTGCTGCACAAGCACCCGGGCCGGTTCCAGACCTTCGAGCTGAGCTTCGGCAAGTCGCACGTGTTCTACCCCGAGGCATCCGCCGATCGGTGCACGGGGTGTCTGTTGCTCGACGTCGATCCGGTGGGAATCGTCCGAGGCAAACAATCCGAGGGCCGATCGCTCATGGGTCAGTACGTCAATGACCGTCCCTACGCCGCCTCGTCGTTTTTGAGCGTGGCCATCGCCCAGGTATTCGGCTCGGCGCTCCAGGGCGCTGTCGCGAGCGGCCCGAGCTGGTGGCGACTCGATTTCCCTTCTCTGTCAAGATCGACGTCCTGCCGGTGCGGGGCGGCCAGAGGTTCCTGCACGCCGTCTTCGAGCCGCTGGGATACTCGGTCGAGGCCGCCGGCCACCCGCTCGACGGCCAGTTTCCTGAGTGGGGGGAAAGCCCCTATTATTCGGTGACTATCGACACGGAGACGATGCTCTCGGAGCTTTTAACCCACCTCTACGTCCTCATTCCAGTTTTCGACAACCAGAAGCACTATTTCGTCGGTGAGGACGAGATGGAGAAGCTCCTGGCCAAGGGAAGCGGTTGGCTGGCGCGTCATCCCGAGCGCGAAGAGATCACCCGGCGCTACCTCAAGTTTCGATCGAGTCTCTACCGTCAAGCGCTCGCCCGTCTTGTGGCCGGCGAGGGACTACCCGAGGACGAGGCCGACGATCGGCCGTGCGACGCCGTCGAGGATAAGCTCGAGCAGCCCCTGAGCTTGAACGAACAGCGGCTCGGGGCCGTGCTGGCCGCGCTGCGCTCCAGCGGCGCTCGACGCGTGGTCGACCTGGGCTGCGGCGAAGGCAAGCTCCTGCGGGAATTGCTCAAGGACACGCAATTCGAACAAATCGTGGGCATGGATGTGTCGATCCGTTCACTCGAGTTGGCCCGCGACCGGCTCAAGCTCGACCGCCTTTCCGAAAAGCAAGCGGCGCGAATCGAGCTGATCCACGGGTCGCTCGTCTACCGTGACCGAAGGCTCGAGGGTTTCGACGCCGCCGCGGTCGTTGAGGTCGTCGAGCACCTCGATCCACCCCGACTCCTGGCGTTCGAGCGCGTCCTGTTCGCGTTGGTCCGACCCAAGACCGTGGTGCTCACCACGCCGAACCGCGAGTATAACGTGAAATGGGAGAACGTCGGAGCCGAACGGTTGCGCCATCCGGACCACCGTTTCGAGTGGGCCCGGCCCGAGTTTGAGGAGTGGCGCGCGGCGTGGCCGTGCGCCATGGCTACGTCGTTCGGTTCCTCCCGGTCGGACCGAATGACGAGACGGTCGGCGCCGACCCAGATGGGAGTCTTCGATCGTGATTGATTCGCTCTGGAATCCATCGCGGTCCGCTCCGACCGATGATCCCCGATCGGTTGACGAGTTGGTCTCGGCTGCGCTTTGCGATCGGGATGAGGACGTCTACTGGAACGTGGTCTACGCGTTGCAACGAGAGGAAGCCATTCGGGCCTGCTCTTCGACGTGTGGCGGGACAGCCGGCCTCAGCTCGACATACACCGAGGTATAACCTTCGGCTCGACTCGTCCGGGATCGACCTGCGACTCGAAAACCCAAACTATCCTTCGCCAAGATGCCCATCAAGATTCCCAGTCTCAGCCTCGTCGTCCTGATTGGCCCGACCGGCTCGGGCAAGAGCACGTTCGCGCGGAAACATTTTCGGTCCACCGAGATTCTCAATTCCGACTCGTGCCGGGCGATGGTCAGCGACGACGAAAACGACCAGGCGGTCTCGGCCGATGCCTTCTCAGTGCTGCACTTCATCGCCGCCAAACGGCTCGCCTTGGGAAAGCTCACCGTGATCGACGCGACGAATGTCCAGCCCGAAGCTCGCAAGCCGGCGGCCGAGCTGGCGAGGACGTACCACTGCCCGCTGGTGGCCATCGTGCTGGACCTGCCCGAGCGGATCTGCCAGGAGCGGAATGAGCTGCGGAAGGACCGCAACTTTGGCCCTCACGTCATCCGCAACCAGAAATCGCAGTTGCGCCGCTCGCTCGTGGGTCTTGACCGGGAAGGTTTCCGGCACGTGTTCGTGCTGAAGACTCCCGAGGAGATCGAGCAGGCCGTCATCGAACGCGTTCCGCTCTGGACCGACAAGCGGGCCGAGCATGGGCCGTTTGACGTGATCGGCGATGTGCACGGGTGCTGCGACGAGCTCGAGAGACTGCTGGAGCGCCTGGGTTATCGCGAGGCCCGACTCGACGAAGACGACCCGGTCTGGGGATCTCGCGGCTACGTCCACCCCGCTGGCCGTAAGGCCGTGTTCCTGGGCGATCTGGTCGATCGCGGGCCGCGCATTCTGGATACGGTGCGGCTGGTGCGGAACATGGTGCGGTGGGGCGCCGCGATCTGCGTGCCCGGCAACCACGACTCCAAGCTCGTGCGCCAGCTCAGGGGCCGGAACGTCCAGATCACCCACGGCCTGGCCGATACGCTGGCGGAGCTCGACGCGATTCCCGAGGAAGTGCGCGCTCCATACCGGAACGCACTCGCCGAGTTCCTCGACAGCCTGGTGAGCCATTATGTTCTTGACGACGGCAAGCTGGTCGTCGCCCACGCCGGCATGAAGCAAGCGATGCAGGGGCGAGCGTCGGCGCGGGTACGTGAATTCGCCCTTTACGGCGAGACCAGCGTCGAGACCGACGAGTTCGGCTTGCCGCTTCGCATGTGAACGACTTGACCAGCCAGGCGGAAGGCATTGCCTGGTGGGCTAGCCTGACCGAACAAGGCGGCGAAGGGATGGTGGTCAAGCCGCTCGAGTTTCTCCACCGGGGCCCGCGCGGCCTGGCCCAGCCCGCCGTCAAGTGCCGCGGCCGCGAGTATCTGCGGATCATCTACGGCCCCGAATACACCTCTCCCGAAAACAGCACTGCCTCCTTGCGATCTCGACCCACGGGTGGTGGAATCGATCGTGAGTTAACCGAATGAGATGTGATTCGGCAAGGTCCTGGTCGCCGCGTTCGGCTTGGGAGGGTGGTAAGTCTCATGGGACGGATGGTTCGTCGAATGCTCGCGTTCTTGATGTTGCTCGTGCCGGCCGCCGTGATGGGACGTGCCGGCGAGAAGCCCGAGGCCCCGTTCGTGGCGGCGGCCATCGACAGCAGTTTGACGACGGACTCCACACACATCCGCCAGTTTGCCTTCGACGGTGATTCCGCCACGTTCTTCGCGTCGGCGCAGAACGCCGGCACTTCGGACCACGTCACGCTCGTGTTCGAGAGCCCGGTCACCGTCGAGTCGATCGCGGTCGCCACCGGCCGGCCCGACGGCAGCGACCGGATGACGGCGGCCACTGTCGAGGTTTCGACCGACGGCAAGGCGTTCGACCCGCCGCGCTCGCTCGCGGACGGCCAGAAGCTGAGCAGTCCGACTGGGCCCAAGCTCAAGGCCGTGCGGTTCAGGCCCGGAGCCGATCTGAAGCACCCGCTCGTTCTCCGCGACATCACGATCGAGTCGAGCCCGCGGGCCGCCGTCTTCAAGTACCCCGTCGAAGTCGCCGTCAACGTGGCCGACGCACCCGAGATGAAGGAATGGGCCGAGAAGACCGCACGAATCTGCGAACGGGCCTACCCGATGATCAACGAGGAGCTCAAAAGTGACGGGTTCAAGCCGGCAAGTTTGATCAAGATGTCGCTCAAGAAGAGCTACCGCGGCGTGGCCGCGGCCGGCGGGGGCCGCATCACGGGCTCGGTCAATTACTTCAAGGACCATCCGGCCGACGTCGGCGCGATGGTTCACGAGACCGTGCACATCGTGCAGCGCTATCGCGGCCGCGGCAATCCCTCCTGGCTGGTCGAGGGAGTCGCCGACTATGTGCGGTTCTTCAAGTTCGAGCCGGGCAAGCTGGGCAAGATCAACCCCGAGCGCGCACATTACAACCGGAGCTATCGCGTGACCGCGGCGTTCCTGGCCTACCTGGTCGAGAAATATGACCCGAAAATCGTGCTCAAGCTCAACCAGAGAATGAGAGCGGGAACCTACAAACCGGAGCTCTTCAATCAGCTCACAGGCAAGAGCGTCGAGGACCTGGACAGCGAGTGGCGCGGCACGCTCAAGAAAGGCTAAGGCGCGGCGCGAAATCAGCGTCACCTTTCGCTTCGCGAAAGAAAGTTTGTCGCCTTTCGCTCCGCGAATCAAAGCTTCCAGGCGACGCCCCAGCGGGGCCGCTCGTGGTGCCAGCCGAGCAGTTCGCGCCGCGGGTAGTAGAAATTGCCCAGGACTCGCATTAACACGATCGAGCACCACGCGACGGCGGCCCAGGAGACCAGGCAGGCGAGGAGGTAGATCCAGAAATGACCTGGCCTGAGCAAGAGCGCCAACGAAAAAGCCGCCTGGCTCAGGCCGACTGTCCCGAGCGCGAATGCGCAGAGCAAGAGGACGGAGCTTCCCACGCGGAACAGCGCGCCGATCACGTTCGGCGGCTTCGCCGCCAGGGCGTGGTCGTGCAAAAAAGACATCAAAAGTGCCATCAAGATGTAAGGAAATCCGAGCAGAAAGAGCATGAGGGCGACGGGCCGGCTCCACGACTCGGCCGAGGTCTGGAATGCGCAGAAGATGAGAAACGGCAGCAGGCCGACGGATGCTCCCAGGCCGAGCCAGACGAACCATGGACTCAGGCCGTTAAGAAAACCGTCGAAATTTCGATCCGGGGTGCGCGGCGGCGTGGTGTCTCCCATGGCGCTTGAGACCAGGACGCGCCCCAGGTATTGCAGCCAGTACAGCAGGCCCAAGGGCAGCAGGAAAAGGGCGGGCAGAATCGAGATCAGAGCGATGAATTTACCAAGCGTCGGCGCTCCCATGGAATCGGCATCTCCCATGATCGCCAGGCAGTACTCCGGGACCAGAATGACGAAGACCCAGCAAACCACGCTCAAGATCGCAATCACGCTCATGCACTCGATGCTGCGCAGGGGGTAGAGGAAGCTGGCAAACCAGTTTGTCTCCGGGAGCTTGAGCACCGGCAAGAGCCCATCGGCCATCGGTGCCGCGGGGCCGATTGCGGCCGCTCGCGCAGGCGCGCCAGGGTTTTTGCTCGAGGTCATGCGCTTTCGCCGGCCGACGGCGGGCTCGAACGCCGGCCGGATCTGATAGCCGGCCGCGATGGGCTCGCGTTTGCCGCCGGCCTTGGCGTTCCGGGTCTCGGCGTTCTCGGCCGGCGACGGCGGCGGCGCAACCAGGCCCGGCACCTGAAGGCGACGCCCGCACCTCGGGCAGCGGCCGACTCTTCCGGGCGTAGCGCCAGGGGCTTTGACTTGCTCGCCACAGGGGCAAATCAGGATTTGTATTGTCATAAGTTTCGTCAGGAAGTCTTGGGCCGGCTCGCGCCCGAGCGCCGCACCGATCGAGCAAGCCGGCGATCGACGGTTCCAACGCCGCAGCCCTACCGACCGCACTGATTCCCGTTGCACGCCACGACAACAAGACAATTGTAAGAGGTGGCGGCGGGCAGATCAAGGACATGATTGAGCTGAAATCCAAAGACCCGGTTGATCCGTTTGATGACCGCATGGCGGAATAGTGGACGTAGCGGGAACGATCAATTGGGGGAAGCGTCTTCTCGCAGATCCGCCACGGGGCGCGTGCGGTGATATCGACAAAGCGGCGGATCGGTTCAGGTAGGAGATCGGGGCCCTTTCTGTTGGCAGCCGCCTTGCCCATCGCGGTGTTCCCTTTCATTGATCTGACGACGTAGAAGTCGAGCTGTGCGCCGCCTTCCGGGCGGGGCGCACTGTGTGCGTTGCAAACACCTTGGTTGCCCATTGCCGTACCCGGCCGGCCTGGTCTTTGAGGGCCGGGCGAGCGAAATCCAGGCCAAACCGCTCGGCGCCGATGCGGTAGGCGGCCTGCCGGACGGGGGCCAGACCATGCTTGATGGCTTTGTGGAGCAGCCTCCGGATCACCTCCGGCTCCAACTCCTCGGCGTGTCGTCCGATCAGGTCCAGCGCTCCCAGCGATTCGGACTCGGCAGCTCGCCGGTCATCGGTTGGCCGCAGCAGGAACTCCTCGATCACATCGCAGAGCGGCTCGCCCACGTTCCCAACGAGGGCAAAGACCGCGTGTCGTTTCAGTCCCGGTATTCTCCGGCCCACGCTCGAGCCGCCTTTGAGCCTGCCCAGGAAAGCCAGGTTTCCGCGGATGAGCTCGGGCTCGGCAGCCTTGCGCAAGGCGGTGTGAACTTGGTCGAGCCGCTCAAGCTCCGGCTCACCCTCCAACACCCCCCGGCAAAACTCGCGCTTCACCTCCGTCGTGATCCAATCGGCCGCCATCAGGCTGTCGAACAGGCGAAAGGGCACGAATTGAGGAAGCCGAGCTTTATCCAGGGCGGCGAAAAGCGTGTGCAGGTCGTATGCCTCGATCGTGCCCTTGCTCTCCAGCACCAGACGGCACAAAGGCAGAACGCCGTCCTCGCTCACTCCCGTGAAAAACTCCCGCGGTTCAAGGAAGGCGTGGTCGGTCAATCGAGTTTTCTCAGTCGGCGGATCCAGTCCCTCTCGCGCCAGAGCCAACCACGCGACCCCCATGCCCAAGGCATCTTGAGAATCGAGGTCCTCCGGATTGTCGAGCTGTAAGAAATACCAGGCGACGGGAGCAGCCAGCTCCGGCTTGCCGTCGCGGGCCACGCGAACCATAACATGGCCCATCGCGACGGGGTCATCGAGCCATTCCGGCGGCACCTCCCTGAGGCGAAGGGGTGAGTCAGGATCCTCGCCACTTGCCTTTTCGAAATCGGCGAAGCCGTTTCGTGCATGCCACAAGAATGCATTCCAGTCGTCTTCGCCGAGATCGAGGATTTCCTTGAGTCGTTTCTGGAACCGGGATGGGCGAAGTTGGTCGATCCTCCCTTTCGCCCGTTTCCTGATCGTGGCCACGGCAATGTTACCTCCTTGACGTGTTAGACACCATGTGCTTCGGTTCTTTCCAGGCAAATGAACCGGTCCGCGTTATAGCCCACTCGTGTCCGCTTCAGACCGCCTACTACACCACGAATTTCACAGTTTGGGAAGCATTCACATGGGATCGGCGCGGCTATCGAGACTTTCCGCATGCGGCGAGCGGCCGGTACCAAGCCGGCGAACGTCCCCCTCGCGCTTGGTCAGTCCGACCTTGTCGAGGTACTCGCCAATCGGGACGGAGTATTTGCGGGTGGTGCCGAGCAGGTCGCGGAGCTCGGCCATGGTGATGGCCGAGCCATCCGCGAGCCGCTCTCCGACCCGGCGGCGCAGCTCGCTTGCGATTTCGATATCCAGATAGAGGGTCGCGCTGATCTCGACGATGTGCTGTTCGTCGCGCAGCAGCGCGAGCAACTCGGGCACGACGGCGGCGCGCTGGCTGGCCGAGGCAGCCATCTCCGACGCGTCGGGAGGGCTCATGCCGCCCTTGCGAATCGTTTCGGCCAGCTCGTTTTTGAGTTTTCGCTCCGCCTGGCTGAGCCTGGGCTCGAAACCAGCGATGGCAACCGCGCGCGCGCCGGCGACGACCTTGCCCTGGACCGCCAGCCGATCGATCAAGCCCGATATCATCGCCTCGCTGGGCAGGTCTGGAAGAACCGCGGCCAGAGCGGACCGCGGGATCGCCGATTGTCGGGGACGGGATTCGTGCAGCCGGCGGAGTGCACGGAGGATGCGGTCTTCGAGCTCGCCGGCATACTCGGCCAGCACCCGAACCGTCCTTCTGGGTCCCGCCGGCAACTCGATCAATTCGCCCGAGGCCGCCAGAGCAGCCAGCGCCTCGTGCGACCGGGCCTCGTCCAGCCCGGTCAGCGCGCGAAGCCGCGGCTCGGTGCAGGATTCCACACCGAGAAACGCCAGCACGGCGCGCAGCCGGTCGACGGGGTCGGGCGAGCGCAGGCGTTCTAGACGGTCGATGGCCGTCCGGTCACGGCGCCGGTAGCGGCGCGAGCCGGGCATGAGAATGCGGCCTCCACCCAGGGTTGCGGGCGGGCTCTCCTGGCGGAGGACGAACGGTTGACCATGCACCGCCACGATCGGCTCGGCGACCAGGAGCTGTGCGAGCTCTTGCTCGCCGGGCCGTGCCTCGTTTCGCTCGAAGAGCGACAGTACCGTCGATACTTCGGCCGTGCCCAGGTGCAGCTTGTACCGGCCTCGATGCTTGAGCGGACGCAGCGCCGTCGCGGACGCGGCGACCTCGACGGCGACGACTCGAGCCGGCTCGAGATAGCCCGGCGCCGCCAGCTCCTGCCCGCGGCACGATCTCGGCGTGGTGGGCCCCGACCAGATTGATCGCGGCCCGCGCGCCCCGGCCGATGCGTTCCACCGGCTGGTCATGCCGCTGGAGCCCCCGCACTCGCACGGCGCGGCCGAAGGGATGCCACGTCAGCTCATCACCCACCGCCACGCTCCCCGACACCACCGTTCCGGTAACCACCGTCCCGTGGCCCGCAACTGTAAACGAGCGGTCGATCGCCATCCGGAACACGCCGGCGTCGTGAACCCTGTTGACCGAAGCACAGAGCTCGGATAACGCGTGCCCGAGCTTATCGAGGCCTTGTCCGGTCATCGCCGACGTTCGCACGATGGCCGCGCCTTCCAGAAAGGTCCCCTTGACCAGCGATCGGATATCCTCTTCGACCAGGTCGATCCACGAGGGGTCGACGAGATCGCACTTGGTCACGACGATCACTCCTCCGGCAAGGCCGAGCAGCCGGAGGATTTCGAGGTGTTCCCGAGTCTGGGGCATGACCGAGTCATCAGCGGCGACGACGAGCATGGCGAGGTCAAGGCCCGATGCGCCTGCGAGCATGTTCCGGATGAATCGCTCGTGACCCGGTACGTCGATCAGTGCCAGGCGGAAGCCGCCCAGTTGCAAGGCCGCGAAGCCCAGATCGATGGTGATCCCCCGCTGTTTCTCGGCCGGCAGGCGGTCGGTGTCGATACCCGTGAGCGCGCGCACGAGAGCCGTCTTGCCGTGGTCGATGTGGCCTGCCGTGCCCAGCACCAGGTCTTGAATGCCGTTGCTCATTGCTTTGCGATGGAGCGCCCCGAGCGCGATTGGCCGCCAATTGATCTCGTGATTGCCTGTCAGTCAGTCTACCGCTTCGATCGCGAGGCAGAAACGCGCGATCGCCTCGTACTTGCCGCGGAGCGAGCGAATCAGCCCGGCGCGGCGTTGCCGAAACCAGGAGATCGGGGGACTGAGCCCCCTCCTACAGCGATTCGGCGCGGCGGAGTTTCAGTCAGTGACGCTTCTTGCTCCGCGAGATCAAGACCCTGAGAAGCTCGTCCGCGGCGTGGCCGCCGTCAATCTCGCCGCGTCGCCAGCGCTCGAGCACTTGCGCCACCGCATCGGGCTGGTGCTGGAAGCGGTTCGCCAGGCGTTCCTGGGCGAGCCGCAACAAAGCGCGGCCGTCGGCAGGCGGCTCGGATTTTCTGGCGGGGATCGCCTCGACGGCGTTCCACAGTTCCTCGATTCCCCACCCCTTGCCACTGCTGGCGCGCAGCACCGGCACCTCGCGACACCCAGGCAGATTGAGCAGGCTGCGAACCTGCGCCTCGGTCGCCTCCGACCCAGGCAGGTCGGCCTTGTGGACGCCCACCACATCGGCCACCTCGAGCAGCCCCGCCTTCTCCCACTGGAATTCGTCGCCGGTCTCCGGCTGCAAGAGCAGGACGACGACGTCGGCCACGTCCCAGACGGCGGTATCTCCCTGACCCACCCCCGCCGTCTCGATCAGCACGACGTCGAAGCCGAACGCCCGCAGGAGCTCGATCATCAGTTGGAGGTGTTCGGCGATGCCCTGGCGTCCGCTGGGGGCGGTCATGCTGCGAATGTAAAGGCCGGGATCATCCGGCCGGCTGGGCATGCGGATGCGGTCGGCCAGAAGGGCGCCCCCGGTGAGCGCACTCTCGGGATCACAGGCCAGGACGGCCACCATCTGCCCGCGGCTTCGCAGCAGCTCGATCAGCTTGCCGATCAAACTGCTCTTGCCGACGCCGCCGCTGCCGGTCACGGCGACGACCCGCGTAGGGCGGGCTTGCTCACGCTCGCGCGCAGCGCGGCCCGGATGGCATCGAGGTGCTCCCCGCGCGCAGCCAACGTCAAGAGACGGGCGAGGGCCGTCCGATCGCGCTCGCGGAACCGAGCCAGGAGCGCCTCAAGCATGGATCTGGTCCTCCTGGTCCCGCAAGAACGCCACGATCTCTGCCAGGGGCGTCCCTGGCCCGAAGACGCGTGCCACGCCGAGCGCGGCGCAGTTTCGGAATGTCATCCTGGGGGATCGTTCCGCCGACGATCACGCCGACATCCTCCAGGCCGGCCTGGCGCAGTTGCTCGAGCACGCGCGGGACCAGGGTCATGTGAGCGCCGCTCAAGAGGCTCAAGCCAAGCCACTGCGCGTCCTCGTCGGCGACGACGCGGACGACGGCCTCGGGCGTCTGCCAGAGCCCGGCATAGATGACGTGAAAGCCGGCGTCACGCAGCGCCCGCGCGACGACCTTGATGCCACGATCGTGACCATCGAGACCGACCTTGGCCAGGACGACGCGGACCGGCTGGTGTTCGTGCGACATGGGTCCCTCGGTTAGAACTGGTCCGAGCTAACGAGTTCCGCCCCTGCCCGCGTCGCCAAGTAGCTGTACACCTGCGGGTTGACCGTCTCCTTAACGAACTGGATGGAGCCATCGCCGAAAAGGAAATTGCAGCCGCCGGGATGCAGACTATGAAAGTCATCCGCCCCGGCCTTCTTGTTGTTTGGCACATCGATCCATGGTTCATCGGGCGACGGCCCGGTATGCCCGAGGATCAAGACGTTCGACGCCTCGCAGTCTTGTACCGGCCAGTTCGGGTTGTTGCAACCTTGGCCGAAGGGGACGATGCCGACCCACGTTGCATTGGCGACGTTCTGTGACCGCTCGCCGGCAATGAGCGTCGTGCTGGAGCCATCTGTAATGTCCCGAAGTCCGATCCTGCTGTTGCGGTAGAAGATGCCGTTGTTCTGTGCCGGAAATTCCTCGGGTTCCCATTGCCCGGCCACCGCGACATACTGGCCCGGCGCAAGGTCGCTGACCAGGACGTTACCCAGAGCGTCCTTGATGGTGAGAGGACCGCTCGGACCCGTGTTGCTGGGGCAGAGAAACACTGACAGACGCGCCTGGCGAACCGTCTGCGATCCGGGATCGGTGGTCAGGAGGCTGAAGTTGATGGAGTTGTAGAGCGGACTCTGTTCCAGATTGGTCAGCAGCATCGCCGCCCAACCCCAGCCCGGACCAATGTCTTGGCCGGCCGGCTGATTGCCCTGAGTGTTCGAGACGTAGCCGGGCGGGAACGTATCGTACGCGCCATGATAACTGTGCAGAGCCAGCCCGATCTGCTTCAGATTATTGAGGCATTGCGCCCTTCTCGCCGCTTCCCTCGCCGCCTGGACGGCGGGCAAAAAGAGCGCGATCAGGACGCTGATGATGGCGATGACAACCAAGAGCTCGATCAGCGTGAAGGCTCGAGAAAGGCGAGACCCGGAAAAAACGTGCATGGTGATGCTCCTGTTCTGATGGTGTGGGATTCGGATCGACGCCGCAAGGTGTCGCGCCGACCCACGTCAAAACAAGAAGCGCTGGAGCCAGGCGAACCGTCGATCAGAGCGAGCCGGGAACGAACCCGTTAGATCGACCCAACCACGATCGCCAATTCTCAGAAGAAATGAGACTGGGCTGATCGGCGTGAAACAGACGTCCGCCCTCGCCAGCAAAATCGTTGCCGCAAGCGAGTACGAATCGCTGCCAGCCTTCAGGACGGACGCTTCCTCGTCGTCGCCGACGCCGCCATCGATCGTCTCGATCACGTCCCCTTGCCCAAGCTCGCCAAATGAGCGGGCGAAGTCGCTGGCCGCCTCGGCTTGCCGGAGCGGAGTCCCCGACAGGGCGGCTATGAGACAGAGCAGGAACATCGTTGGACGCCACATGACGTCCATCTTTTCGTGCGCATTCAGTCGCTGTCAAGTCTGCCAGCGACAAGGGACAATCTACAAGGACGCGCCGTGCGATCTCAGCATGAACCCCGAGCATGGGGAAGGTTGCGGGAAATCCTGTGCGCCTCGTCCTGCTCGACACCAGCCCGCAGGTCGCCCCTCGCGCCGCAAGCGATACCGATGACCGAATTGTCACTTGGCTTTCCGCTGCCACAGGGTAATCAAATCGGCGGAGCATTGATTCCTGATGCCATTGTTGTCAAGCACCTCTTCGGTAGCCCGAAGGGCCTCTTCGCGCTTGAACACAATCCGCTCGGGGTGATTCGCCACGAAGGTAAACTCCGTGTACTCACCGGTGGCGTCACGCAGGATCTCGACCAGATGTTTGAGGTTACGTACCCGAACACCGTTGACTTCGCCAACGACCTTCGAGCCCGGGCTAGCATATCCCTTGAAGGTTCGGTGTGGGAGCAGCGCCGCGACGAACACCAGCCGCTCGCCTTCAAACTTGGGGCGCTCTCCGTAGCGGACGATGAGGGGATTGCTCCGGTACGCGAGATAGTACGCCATATCGGGGTCTTTGATCATCTCCTGAACCAACTCGCGGCTTGCCTCGGAAAAGGCGAGCGGACCGTAGATGAAATAGGACGGGGCGCCTCCCTGGAGGTAAGGGCAGAGCCACTGATCCCGGTCGGGGCCAACGGGCACATCGAGCTGCAATTCGAGGCCATCTCGCAACACTGTCAGACGGACCTTGTTGTTCTGAGCGACCTTTTGGAGCAGGTAATGAAAATCGATGATGCGATCCTCAAGGACCCGCACCATACCCGAATTGTCGATAGCATGGTCGCCGATGCGCGTAATGATGTCGCCCGACCGAAGCGGGTCACCCGCCAGAGGGTTGCCCGGTCCCGTAACAAGCACCCCGGTAGCCGCGCGTTCGAGGCCGAGCTTGCTCCGGATCGCCGCGTTCTCCAGATGGCGAACGACATCCAGAAGCACAGGCTTCCCGTCATAGCGTCCGTCGGCGATGTCTTTCAGGAACAGGTCGATTTCCTCGCATGGAATTATGTAGCCGATGTTTTCCGCCTGGCTCAATTTGCTGAACACAATCCCGATCAGCTTGCCGTCGACCAATGCAGGCCCGCCACTGTTTCCCGGGTTGATCGCGGCGTCGACCTGAATTCGCAACCCTTGTACGTCGTACCAGTACGTGTCGAAGTCGATTCGGGAAACGATGCCCTTCGTGATCGACAGATCTGATCCGCCTTGCGGGTAGCCATAGACTGTGACGCTGTCCTGAACATTGGGCAGCTTTAAACCTCTGGTGATCGGTCCGTGTGACTTGAAGAACGACTCGTCCTCCAGCTTTAGCAACGCCAGGTCAACCCCCGGCGCAATCGCCGCGATCGTCGCTGCCGATTTTTCACTGGAGTGGTCAGGTTGGACGAATATTTCGGTGGCGTTCTTGACAACGTGGGCGTTGGTGAGAATCCGTTTGCCATCGATGACGACGCCACTTCCACTGGCATGTGAAGATGAGCTTTTCTTCCATGGGGCCATCGGGTCGATGGTCGGCAGCACCGTCTCGATTTTCACGACCGAGGACGACGTTGCGTCGTTTGCGTGAGCCGGAAGCTCGGTTGCGGTAACGCACGCCGCCACGACCAGGGCACAGATTCGTCCCATCTGTCAATTCCTCTGGGTTGCGGTCATCCACAATTTGCACGGCCCCTAGCCGACAGTCTGCAAGTGAATGATCCTGCGTCGAACGATCTTGCTATGTAACCGGACGAACTCAGCGGCACTCAATTCCCAAAACTTGCACTTTTTTCTTGCAGTGTGGTCGTGATGCCACGCAACGGGTCTCAATCCAAGAACTCACCCGATTCTCGGTTCATCGCGCAAACTGACGGTTTTGCAGGATCCGCCGACAGGCGCGAAATCGCACCTTGTCTGCGTACCAGTTCGATCCACGTCGCCCACTGGCCCCGTCACCACCTGGCCGCCCCATCGTACCGCCCCAGCACATCCGCCAGCGCGTTCATGACTTCCCCGACCGTGGCGCGGTGCAGGCAGCATCCAAAAGCAGCGGCATCAGGTTGCGATGGTCCGCGGCCGCGCGCCGCACTTCGTCCAAGGCCCGCCGCACGGCGTCCTGACTTCGCCGCTCTTTCAGCCGGCGCAGGGCCGCGATTTGCTCAGCCTCGACGGAGTAATCGACGTTCAAGAGCTCGATCGGGGTCTTGTCGGGCTCCTGGAATGCGTTGACCCCGACGACGATCTTGCGTTTTGCCTCGACGTCCCGTTGTTCGGCGAAGCTGGCCTCGGCGATCTCGCGGCGGAAGAAGCCCGATTCGAGGGCTGCGATCATGCCGCCGCAGTGCTCGATCCGCGCGAAATAGGCCCGCGCCTCGGATTGCATCTGCCGCGTCAGGGATTCGACGAAATAACTGCCGCCCAGGGGATCGACCGTGTTCGTCACGCCGGTCTCATAGGCCAGCACCTGCTGGGTCCGGACGGCCAGCGTGACCGCGTGCTCCGAGGGCAGGGCGAGCGTCTCGTCCATGCTGTTGGTGTGGAGTGACTGGCAGCCGCCCAGGACCGCGGCTAAGGCCTGGTAGGCGACCCGGATCAGGTTCACTTCCGGTTGCTGGGCTTGCAGCGAACAGCCGGCGGTCTGGGCGTGGAACCGCAGCTTGCACGAGGACGGGTTTTTCGCCCCATACCGGTTCCGCATCGCATCCGCCCAGAGCACCCGCGCTGCCCGGTACTTCGCCACCTCCTCAAACAGGTCGTTGTGGGCGTTGAAGAAGAAACTCAGCCGGGGCGCGAAGTCATCCACGGCCAGGCCGCGGGCGAGAGCTCGATCGACGTAATGGAAGCCATCGGCCAGCGTGAACGCCAGTTCCTGCACCGCCGTCGAGCCCGCCTCGCGGATGTGATAGCCGCTGATCGACACCGGGTTCCACTGCGGCACCTCCCGCGCAGAACTCGACCAGATCGATCACCAGCCGAACCGACGGCTCGGGCGGAAACACAAACTCGTTCTGGGCGTGGAATTCCTTGAGGATGTCGTTCTGGATCGTGCCCCGCAGCCGCCCCCAATCGATGCCTTGTTCCCGGGCATCCGCCAGGTAGAAGGCCATGATCACGATGGCCGGGGCGTTGATCGTCATGGAGACCGAGACCTGCTCGAGGTCGATCCCATCGTAAAGCTGGCGGATGTCGTCGATCGTATCGACCGCGACCCCGAGCCGGCCCACCTCGCCGCAGGACCGGGGATCGTCGCTGTCCAGGCCCATCAAGGTCGGCAGATCGAACGCCGTGCTCAACCCCGTCTGCCCCTTTGCAAGCAAGAAGCGAAAACGTTCGTTGGTCTGCCGCGGCGTCCCGAAGCCCGCAAATTGCCGCATCGTCCACAGACGGTTGCGATACATGCCGGCATGAATCCCGCGCGCGTAGGGAAACTCTCCCGGGTCACCGAGATCGACCTTGTCGTCGAAGTCTGCGAGGTCGGCCGGGGTGTAGACGGGTAAGATAGGAGGCCCGCTCCGCGGTGGCGGCGGGTCAAGCCGGGGCGCGGGGGACGATTCCCCTTGCCGTCGCTCGAGAGGCTTGCGATCCTTGGCGATGGTCATGCGCGTAATCCTCGTGCTGACTTTATTCTATGAGAGTTCCACGGAATTCGCGATACATCCGCGCGGCTCCCGTGTTACATTGAATGTCCAGACTTCGCTGCAGACGGCGTCCGCCGTGCACCAGAGCCCGGATGCACGTGGCACTGGGTCGCGGATATCTTCCGGAACGGCTGGGTGATGCACCTGGTGAGGGCTTTTCCCATGAACAAGCGATTGAGCGGGATACGCGGCACGTTGACGTTGCTGGCCGCGATGGCGGTCGGTCTCCTGTGCGTGCCCGAGGCGAGCGCGGGCGGCCATGGATCGCACGGCGGACGGGCCCCGCGACCGCCGCACGTCTCAATGCCCCGGGGGGGGTTTAGCATGCCCCGGATGCCGCGCGCGACGGCGCGCACCAACCAGGCGCCGACATCGGGCCGGAGCAACTACACGACGTCCCACAGCAACCATACGACGTCGCGCTCGAACCTCACGTCGGGGACCAGACAATCGCGGGCGATGGCATCCACGAATGCGCCTGGCTCATCGTGCGCGGGGCTTGCGGCCGGGACGGGGACTGCCACATCCACGGGGCGGGGGTTGACGGGGACCGCGAATTCGACCTCGTCTGCCGGCACGCCGCTGACCTCCTCCGGCGCCGCGCTGCCTGCGACTTACACCTACGGCTCCGGCAACAACTCCCGCGGCTACCGGGCCTATGGCTATGGCCGGGGCTACCGCAACAACTATTACGGGAACCGTTACGGCTACGGCCGGTCGCAGGGCAACAACCGTGGCATCGTCGCGCGGCTACGGGCCGTGCAGATGAGCCTGGCACGGGTCAACCATGACTACCAGGGCCACCGCGTCCGGGCGATGCACCAGGTCGCGATGGCCATCCGGCAACTCTCGCACCGGTCAATGAACTACGGCGGCTCGGGCATGGGGGCGGGCATGAACAACGGCCGCGGCATGGGAATGCGCGGCGGTGGCGGTGGTCTCGGCGGCGGCGCGGGTGGCCGCCGGGGTGGCGGGCTCATGAATCAGGCCCAGTCCGACGCCATCATGAGCCAGGCCCTGCGGACCTTGCAGGGGATCGGCATGCAGCTTTCCAACCAGGGCGCCAACACCATGGGCCATGGGCGGGCGAGCGGTCACGTTCAGATGGCAATGCGCGAGCTGAATACCGCCCTGTCGATCCGCTGAGGATCGGGACGCAAATTCAATCGAGGCGGTAAATGGCCCGGAAAATCGCCCGGCCTTCGATACGGTATTTCCGCTCAAAATTGGTGAGATAGTCGAGCGCGTGCTCGGGGGTTCTTGGTTCGGGAACGGGCTGCTCATGGAATCGCGTCCGACCGGAAACCAGGGCCTTGATGATGCCGAAATACTCTTCGACGTCGCTGGCGATCCGCAGCTCGCCACCGGGTTGGAGTGCTCGTTCGATGTCGGTAACCAGCGAGTCGTTGAAGACCCGGCGCTTCTTGTGGCGTTTTTTCCACCAGGGATCGGGGAAATAGACGTGCACGGCCCGCAGGCTGCAATCGGGAACCAGCCTGGCCAGGACGTGCCGGGCGTCGCCCCTCCATATCTTGGCGTTGGCGGCGCGGTGCCTCGCCAGCCGTTCGGCGGCCAAGCGGGCGTACTTTCGTGAAAGCTCGATCCCGAGGAAGTTGCAGCCGGGGTCGAGTGTGGCGGCATTGAGCAGGAAAAGGCCCTTGCCCGAGCCGACCTCGAGCTCGACGGGACGATCATTGCCGAAAAGCTGCGGCCATTCGATTGGCGCCTGCGCGTCAGGCGGGGGCGATTCGATCAGAAATGCGGAGGCGTCCGTTTCGGGTCGAGAGCGGGGCATGATGCAAGAGGGATTCGAGACGATTTCAGCCGGGCGTGTGGCGCGGAAGTTTGGGTGGCTTGCGATACTGTCACCTGCCCGGGCGATCCGGGCATGATCACTGCGGCGCGCGGTGTCGGGCCAAGGTCACGGCGGCTCGGTGTTTTCACCCTGGCCGGTGAGGAAGACCCCGATAATACGGCCGTGAAAGACCATGTTCGTGCCGACGAAGCCCTGGCTATCAAAGATGGTCTGGCGGCGATGCAGCCTGGAGCCCTTTGCCACGAGCACCAGCCGGTCTCCAGGACGGACCTGGCCGCGAAACCGGACGTCCTCCATGCCGCCGAAGCCGATGAAGCCCGACTCGTATAGCCGCACCTTACCGCAATAGAAGCTGGAAAGTTGGGCGGCCGCCTCGCAGATCAGGACGCCCGGCATCAAGGGGTAGTCGGGCATGTGGCCCCGCACCCAGAATTCGTCGGGCGCGACGTCCTTGTAGCCGATGATCAGCTTGTTTTCCACGTCGAGACGGACGATCGCCGTGAGCTGTTCCATCTCGAACCGCTGCGGATTGAACTGGCGAATCCCCTCCCGATCCACCAGGACGCGCGAAGTGTCGATGGCGGCTGGGTCGACCAGAGGCGCTGGGGGCATGCGCTCGTCCTTTCTCGATTTCTCCGACGCAATCTGGTGCGGCTGACACAACGGCGCGCCCGGCCTGTGAGGATTGCCGGCTCGGCAGCCTGCCGGGACCCACCGCCCTATGATCAGCATTAAGCTCGAAGTCCGCGTTCGTGGTTGGGCGGTGGTTCACGGCCACGTCGCTGCTATGATGACTTCCAACTCCGTCTTAGACAAGAGGATTGGCCGGCTTTGTGCTGACTCGACGGTTCCCAGGAGGCCCGGGGCGATGAGTGTGGGCGTACGACTTCTCGGCACCATGGTGACCTACGGTTATCCCGATATCGACCTCGACGACGAACTGCGGCTGGCACGGCGGATCGGCGCCAGCGTTCTGGAGATTCTGCCGATGTGGAACCGGCTGCTCGATCCGGCCCTGATTCGAGCGCGATCGGCCGAATTCGACCTGGCCATCCACAGCGCTCATGGTTGCTGGGGCGGACAGTCGATCCGGGCGGCGCGGGTGGACCTGGGCTCAAGCGATCCGACAACCCATCGCGAATCGATCGACGATCTGAAACGCTGCGTGGATTGGCTGAAAGCCGCTGGTGGAACCTGTCTCATCGTCCATCCCGGCGGCCTATCGAGCCCCGCCCAGCAATCTCGACGGCGCAAGCGCTGGCGCGTGGGCTGCTTGTGCTGGCCGAACATGCCCAGGGCACGGGCGTGGTCGTCTGTGTCGAGAATATGCCGCCGGGCGTATATCCCGGCTCCCGGATGGCGGAGCTCGCCGAGCTTCTGGCCGAGCTCGATCGACCAGAGCTTGCACTGGCGCTCGATACAGGCCACGCAAACCTCACGGCCGGCGCCGCGATGGAAACCTACGCCGCCGGACCGCGGCTTGCCACCACCCACGTCCACGACAACGACGGCCGTCAGGATACCCACCTCCCCCCCGGCACCGGCACGATCGACTGGGGCAAGTGGCATCAAGCACTCGATGACGTGGGTTACGCCGGGCCAATCCTGCTCGAGTGCATCCGGCATCTTCGGAAGAGCTTCGCAGACCTCGACCCGAACCTCCTTGCCGATCTTATCGCCCACGCACCCGGCCGGACGCCGCCTCCGGAGCGATTGTGACGAGGATTCGCAGCGTGCCGCCGGCGATCCTCCGAATCGGCTCAGTGCAGCCGCAAGACGCCAGCACGGCACGCCGATATGAACGCGACGGTACTGCATCGGTTCTCGATCGACAACCCGAGCGCGGTCGAGCGATGCCTGAGCAGTCATCACGCTCCGCGTGATGAGCAGTCGCCTAAGTAGTCATCACGCCCCAAGTGATGACCCGTCACGCCGAGCGTGACGACTGCTGCAAGGATGCAACGAATGCGTGGATGGATACCGCGCCACCAAAAATCGTCCGGAAGGGAGTCGGGGCGTGACACCGCAAGTCAACCGGCGTGAGCTTCTCGGCCTGTGTAGCGCGGCCGGCGCCGCTGCGGGGCTATCACTTTATGGGCCGGAATCGCAGGCGCAACGGGTCGAGCTGGGCCGGTACACGAGCCGGCCCGGCGTGACTGGCAAGATGACGGGGGCACAAGCGCTCGCCGCGTCGCTGCGGTGTGAAGGGGTTCCGTGCGTCTTCGGCATCCCGGGCGCCCAGAACAACGAGTTCTGGGACGCAATGAAGGCCCATTTCGTCCCCTATCTGCTTGTAGCCAACGAGTTTTCAGCGAGCATCATGGCCGACGCCTCGGCGCGGGCCACCGGCTGCGTAGGCGTCTTCAGCGTCGTTCCCGGGCCTGGATTGACCAATGCCCTCACCGGGATCGGCGAGGCTCTTCATGACAGTGTGCCGATCGTCGGCATCATCACCGATATCGACCGCTCGCCGCACGCGCACGTGGGCCAGGTGCACGGACTTTGCAATGCCGATATCGTCCGCCCGGTCGTGAAGATGGTTTACGAGGTGCAAAATCAGGCTGCGATCCCGGACATCGTCTTCGAGGCATTCCGGTGCGCCCGAGCCGGCGAGCCGGGACCGGTCGCCGTCGTGATTCCCTACACCCTCTTGTCCCGGGTAGCCGATTACGACAAGCAGGTGCCGCCACCGTTACCGGTTCCGTTCGACGAACAGGCTTACTGCAACGCACGTTCGCACCTGATGGACCGCCGATTCCGGGTCGGCATCTATGCCGGCATGGGCTGCGCCGACGCCAGCCCCTCGCTCACCGCTGTCGCCGAGCTGCTCCAGGCGCCGGTGGCCACGTCGGTCAGCGGCAAGGGCGCCATCCCGGACGGTCATCCCCTGGCGGTCGGGTGGGGTTACGGCAGGCAAGGCACTCGGACCGCGGAAGAAGCGTTCAAGGATGTCGACCTCGTACTGGCGATTGGAGTGCGCTATAGCGAAGTCTCGACCGCGGGCCTCGCCGTTCCCAAGCACGATCCGCTGATCCACGTCGATATCAACCCACAGAATCTCGGTCGTAACCTGCCGGCCTGTGTCACGGTCTGCTCCGATGCGCGGGTCTTTCTCGACCGGCTCCTCTACGACGGCGACGCCGTCCGGCGGCCGCCGTCTCCAGCGCTCTGGCACCGGATCAAGAAGTGGCGGCAAGCCGACCACCGCGAGGCCGCGACGGTGCAGATCGCACCCTGCGTCGATCCGATGTACTTCCTCAGCCAGCTCAGGGTGGCGATGGGCCCCGACGAGCTGTTCTTCATCGACGTGACCGCCTCGACCCACTGGGCCTCCGAGACGATCGACGTTCCCGGCCCGCGCCGCTACTTTACGCCGGCCGACAATCAGAGCATGGGCTGGGCCATCCCCGCGGCCATCGGCGCCCAGCGCGTCCGTCCCGACCGCCAGGTGGCTTGCGTCACGGGCGACGGCTGCTTCCTCATGTCGGCCATCGAGATGTCAACGGCCGCCCGTGCCTGCCTCCCCGTCAAGTTCTTCGTCTTCGACGACGGCGCCTACCACTACATGCAGATGCTCCAGGAGCCGGTCTACCGCCGGACCACCGCCACCGAGATCGCGCGCATTGATTATGGTGCATTCGCCCAGAGCGTCGGCATCGCCTTCAATCATGTCGCCGACAACGCCGATGTCCTCCCGGGAATCACCCGCGCCCTGGCGTATCCCGGCCCGATCCTCACGCGCGTCGTCGTCAGCTACGAGGGACGCGAACTCCGATGGCTCAGCGCCATTCGCCGTCAATACATCCGAAACATGGCCAATCGCGAGCGAATCCGACTCGCCGCGCGCATCGGCGTGCGCACCCTCGATCACGCGGATGATAACGATTGATGAGAAGTCTGAGGATTCTGGGCAAGAAGGGAAGCTGCGGATCTGGTGCGGTTGACCTTCCGCGAAGTGGGTGATCTCCGTATTATGCCTCGCCGACCGGACGGGGCGGGGATGGATCTCCGTTCGAATGGGTTCGGCGGTCAGGCCAGGATAGGGCTCTAAAGGGATGGAACTTCGGACCGAGTCCAGGTTTCCGCACGCGGAGTTTTTCCCGCCGCCACCAGAACCCGGCGGGCCCAACCTGTGGCTGGCCCGACTGGCCGGCGACCGGCGCGAGCTCTTGCGCTTCTGGCCGGTCGTGCAGAACATGGTCGTGCAGGAGCTGAGGGTTCGCTATCAGCGTTCGATCCTGGGTTTTTTCTGGACGCTGCTCAATCCCCTCTTGATGATGCTGACCTTGTCGGTCGTTTTTTCCTACATGGCCACGAGGGTGAAGAATTATCCGCTGTTTCTCTTGGCCGGCATGGTGCCCTGGACTTTTCTCTCCACCAGCTTGAGCGAGAGCGCCTTCTGCATCATCGTCAACGAAAGCCTGATCAAGAAGATCTATCTTCCCAAGTTGATCTTTCCCCTGGTGCGAGTCTTGATCGGCCTGGCGACTTTTGTGCTTTCGCTCTCGGCCTTGTTCTTTTTGCTCTGGCCGCTGGGCGCGCGGCTGTCGCTGTCGATGGTGCTCTTGCCGGTGGCGATTGGTCTTCTCGCGGTGTTCGTGCTGGGTCTCAGCTTGATCGTTGCCACGGCGAACACATTTTTTCGCGACTGCGGCCACCTGGTCTCGGTCTTCTTGCAGGCGTGGTATTTCCTCACTCCGATTCTCTTCCCGCCCGACCAGTTCCTGGGGATTCCGCAGTGGCGGTTTCGACTCAATCCGGCGTTCTATTTCATCGAGCTCTTTCACGACATCCTGGTCGCGGGGCGGTGGCCGCAGTCGGGAATGCTGGCGGCTGCCTCGGCGATCGCGGCGATCAGCCTGGTGATTGGTTATGCCATATTCAAATCGCAAGAAGACAAGATGGTTTTCCGACTCTGAGCGGCCGGCGGCGGCGGGCAAGTCGTCGGCACAGGGCCCGCTGATCGAGCTAGCAGGCGTCTCCTTGCGGTTCGTCAGCTACGCCGACAAGCAATACTCGCTCAAGCGGGCCGTCCTTGACCTGGTGCTGCGCCGCGATGCGCCGGTTCCCAACTCCGAGTTCTGGGCGCTCCGCCAGATCAATCTCGAGATCGGTCATGGCGAGCGGGTCGGCATCGTGGGAGGCAATGGCGCGGGCAAGAGCACTCTCCTGCGTCTCTTGGCCCGTATCTATCCTCCCACGGCGGGACAGGTCATGATCCGCGGTGAGGTGGCCCCGCTGATCGAGATGGGCGCGGGCTTCAACCTCGAGCTGTCGGGGCTCGACAACATCCTGCTGAATGGCGCCATGCTGGGAATCAATCGCCGCCAGATGCTCGAGAAGGTCGATCGGATTCACGAATTCACCGGCCTGCGCGAATTTGCCGAGATGCCGCTCAAGTATTATTCGAGCGGAATGTACATGCGGCTGGCTTTCGCCGTGGCCACCGAGGTTGAGCCCGACATCCTGCTCGTCGACGAGTCGCTGGGCGTGGGCGATGCCTCGTTCGTCGATAAAGCCAAGGCGCGCATCCGCGACCTGCTCGACCGGTCCCACGCGGTCATCCTCGTCTCGCACGACATGCAGTCGCTGCGCCAACTCTGCACGCGCGGCCTCTGGATTCAACAAGGCCAGCTCGTCGCCGACGGCCCGATCAACGAAGTCATCGCTCGTTACCGCGAATCGATCGCCACGGCAAGATCGGCGTCCTGATGGGACTGCGGAATCTGTGTCTCCGGCCTCGGGATCTCTCCAGCACGCCTTCGAGCTCTTGAATCCGCGCAAATTGTTGCCGACCTATCGGTCGGGCGGCTACGATTTGAAGTCGACGGCGAGATCATGGTCGGGGCTCGGCCCAGGAGAATCGCCGGGAGAGAAGGTACCAAGTGGAGCCTCCGTCCAGCTCGACGAGCGTCACCGCCGGGTCGGCGCGCCGTTCGGCCTTGAACTTCGTGGTGCTCCTCGGGATCGTCAGCCTGTTCGCGGACATGACCTACGAGGGAGCACGGAGCATCACCGGCCCCTACCTCGGCATTCTGGGCGCGAGCGGATTGGTCGTGGGCCTGGTGGCCGGGCTGGGCGAGCTCGTTGGCTATGCCCTGCGCCTGGCGTCCGGTTACCTGGTCGATCGCACAGCGCGATACTGGGCGGTCACTCTGGCCGGCTACGCGCTGAACTTGCTCGCCGTCCCGCTCCTGGCACTCACGGGCCGGTGGGAGCTGGCTGGAGCGCTGATGATTGCCGAGCGCGTGGGCAAGGCGATCCGCACGCCCGCCCGCGACGCCATGCTGTCGCATGCCACGGCCGAGATCGGCCATGGCTGGGGCTTCGGGCTGCACGAGGCGATGGATCAGGCGGGCGCCGTGCTCGGTCCGCTCCTGGTCGCCGCCATTCTCGCGGCCGGTCAGGGCTACCCGACGGGCTTCGGCATCCTGCTCGTGCCGGCCCTGCTGGCGCTTGGCGTGTTGATCGCCGCGCGGCGAGCCTATCCCCGGCCGGCCGATCTGGAACCCGTCGGGGCCCAGTGGCCGCGCGATGGCCGCAAGTTTCCCCGCGTCTACTGGGTTTACCTGGCGGCGGCCGCCGCGATCGCCGCCGGTTATGCCGACTTCCCCTTGATCGCCTACCATCTCGGCATGCACGGCGTTGTTCCCTCCGGCTGGATCCCCGTCATCTACGCGATTGCCATGGGGGTCGATGCCCTGGCCGCGATCATCTTCGGGCGCCTTTTTGATCGATTCGGGCTTGCCGTGCTGATCGCGTCGACGCTGATTTCCGCGCCCTTTGCCCCGCTGGTCTTTCAGGGCAACGTGGCTGGTGCCGTGGTGGGCATGGCCCTCTGGGGCGCGGGCATGGGTGCGCAGGAATCGATCTTGAGGGCCTCGATCGCGACGATGGTCCCGCCAGCGCGTCGCGGCACGGCCTATGGCCTGTTCAACGCCGGCTATGGGCTGGCCTGGTTTCTCGGCAGTGCACTCATGGGTTATCTTTACGACACGTCGCGGGTCGCTCTGGTCGGGTTCTCGGTCGTGGCGCAGGTCGCGGCAATTCCCTTGCTCTTGGCGGTCGGCCGCCGCGCCGGGAGGGCAACCGGGAGATGACTGGCAGCGTTCACGCTTTGACAGACCAATCCTGAGCTGGTGCGAGGGCGAATCGTGAGGGCGAAATCCGAGGACACGGAACAGGGCGAGGTCGAAACCAAGGCGCGGGAGCCCGGCGCGCGGCTGTTCGTCTGGGGCGTCTGTGGTTTGCTCTCGCTCGCCGCGGCCGCCTTCGTCGCGCGGTTTGGAACCGACGTGCCGGTCTGGGACGACTACGACTTCATGCCGGCTGCGGTCGGCGAACAGCCCGTCACGCTCGGCTGGCTCTGGGAGCAATGCAACGAGCACCGAATTCCACTTCCGAAGTTGATCTTTGTCTTGGCGTGCCGCGCCGCGGGCAACGATGTTCGGGCGGGTATGGCCGCCAGTGTGGCGGTCCTGTCGGCACTCGCCGCGGGACTGGTCGTCCTTGCCGGTCGGCTGCCCGGTGGCGCCCGGCCGTCCGACGCGGTTTTTTGCCTCTTGCTCTTGAACCTCGGCCAGGCTTCGAACCTGCTCTGGAGCATCCAGTTCATCCACGTGCTGTTCGACCGGCATCGGGACCGCGGTCTTGATCCTGATCGCCTGGCGCGGCCGATGGCCGGGACCGGCGGCGGCCGCGGTGGCCGGCGTCGCGCTGGGGTTGCTGCCGCTCTGCGGCGGGACCGGTCTCTTGTATGTTCCCGCGCTCGGGTCCTGGCTCCTCGCGGTCTCGTGGGTCGAGGCCCGATCGAAACGCAAGGGCGCGGGTCGGCGGGCCGCCCTGATCGTGTTTCTGGCACTCCCGGGTCTCAGTCTCTCCGCACTCTATTTCCACGGCTTTAGCCAGGGCGGTCACCCCGCCGCGCCCGGAGGCGTTGTTGACGGCGCTCGTACCGCGTTGCAATTCCTGACAGGAGGAATCGGCCAGCCGGCGGCCCTGGTCTGGCCCTGGTCGGGCGCGGCAATGCTGGCCTTGGTCGCGCTGGCGCTGGGCACCCTGGGGCGCACGTGGGTACTTCGACCGCACGAGCGGGGCCGCGTCTTCGGCCTGCTCGCGTTCCTGGCGGCGCTCTTGACCATGGCCGCGGGCGTGGGCTGGGGTCGAGGGTGGGCCGGGCCGCTTGCCGGGTTCCAGGATCGTTACGTCACCATGGCGGCCCCGCTCTGGTGCTGGCTCGTTATTGTCTTCCGGCTGCATGCCCCGCCGGCACCCGGCGGGCTGGTCGCAAACACCCTCTTCGCCGCGGCCTTCGTGTTGCTCTGGCCGAATACGGAAGCCGGTCTGAAGCGAGGCCGCGAAGGAGCCGAAACGGCCCGCGCAATGGAACGTGACATCCGCTCGGGTGCGCCGCCTTATCGAATCGTCGCCCGGTACACGCCGTTTCTCCATCCCAGCCAGGACGAGATCACCAGGCTGCTCCCGCTCTTGCGCCGGACCAGGGTCGGGCCGTTTCGGTTCCTCCGCGATGATCCGCCGTTCGTCGAGATACCCATGTCCGTCATGCCGGCGGCCCTCAGTCTCGCGCGATGGGATGCCGCCAGCTCGACCGTGCGCGTCACCGGCGTCGACCCGCAGCTCACCTATCGTCTCTCCTCGCCGCGCCGCGTGGCCGGCGTGCGCATCGCCTATTCTCATGCCAATGCGCAAGGGGCGCCCGCACGGTTTCAGTTCGCCTGGAGACGACCCGGCCAGCCAGCCTACGTCGACTCCCAGCGCTCTTCAAACTGGGCACTCCCCACGGGCAAGGATCGCCAAACCACCGTCTGGATCGACGACACCGTGGCTGAATTCCGCATTCAACCCGACAATCAGCCCTGCGATTTCCAGATCGGCGAGATCATGTTGATATGCCCCGGCGAACCTGGCTTGCCTGATTAGGCCCTTCAGGGCCGCGGATCGACAACTTGTTGTCGATGTTGGGCGTGGGTCTCCCGACCGCCGGCTGCCCCGCAGAGGGCCACTTTTTCCGGGCGAAGTCCCGGAAAAAGCGTAGGCCCTTCAGGGCCGCGGATCGACAACTTGTTGTCGATGTTGGGCGTGGGTTTCCTGACCCCGCCCGCTGTCGGACCGAGGGTCTCCCGACTGCCGGCTGCCCCGGAAGGGGCCACTTTTTCCGGGCGAAGTCCCGGAAAAAAAAGCGTGGGTTCTTCCTCGCGAACATCTCCGCAAGATGCGCGCATCTTGCGATCGCCGGACAGAGCCGGCTCCTACAAAAGTCCGTGCTGCTGCGCCGTTGTAGGAGGGGGCTCTGTCCCCCGATCTGTTGGTTGCGGCTATGCCGCGTTGGGCGGTGGCCGGAAATTAGTGTCGCCTTTCGCTCCGCGAAAGGACAATCTTTCGCGGAGCGAAAGATGACTCTCCGGGGAGTAATTCTCAGCCAGTTCTTGAGCCGATGCTCTGTTCGTTGGCTCGCGTGACTATCGGAAAAAGGTCCTCGACCTTGCAGCGAAAGCCCGGGATGACGTCCTCGCCGGACAGTTCGTTTCCAGCCCACAGCCAGCTCTCGGAACGGTCAGCGCGGAAAACCTGAACCGCGCGCGCCGCGGGACGGCCGATCCGAACCAGGCGTACACCTGCGCGCACGTAGTCCTCAACCTTCTCGTCGATGCCGGGAGGCTCATTACGTCCCGATCCCATGTTGCGTTTCAGCGCCACTCCCCTCATGATCGAGATCGCTGCCGCAGTGGAAAGGAAAGGGAGCATACTCCATGAGCCAGCACCTCGTTCTGCTCGGTGATTCGATCCTTGATAACGCCGCCTACGTGCCGGGCCGCCGTCCAGCGGTCATCGACCACGTGCGAGATCGTCTGCCCGAGGGTTGGCTGGCGACCAAGCTCGCGGTTGACGGCAGCATCATCAACGACGTGCACCGCCAGCTTGATGCGCTGCCTGACGATGCCACCCAGCTCGTCATAGGCGCCGGCGGCAACGACCTCCTCGCCATGGTTGGAACCCTGCCAAAAACCGTGCAGACCGTGGGCGAAGGGTTGCGGATACTGGCCGATGTTCGCGATCGCTTCGAATTGGATTACCGCCGCCTGCTGGGATCAATTCGCGATCGCGGGCTCCCGGCCGGCGTCTGCACGGTTTACAACCCATCCGTGCCCGACCCGGTAACGCTGCGGGAAGTCGTCGCGGCTCTCGCGCTTTTCAACGACAGCATCATCGGCATCGCCCGCGAATTCCAGTTTCCCGTCCTCGACCTGAGAGTCGTCTGCACCGACGCCGCCGACTTCATGGCCCAGGTCGAGCCGTCCCAGAAGGGCGGTGCCAAGATCGCCGAGGCGATCTGTCGAAACTTTATCGGGCACGACTTTGGCAGAAGGCAATCGGTTCTTTTTCCGTGACCGGTCCTCCTCACTTTTCGGAAGGCCCGTGGACCTCGCTGCGCCCTCCACGCAGCACCAGGTATCCGACCGGGATCAAGAGCCGGGTCAGCAGCATGTTGGTGATCAGGCCGCCGATGACGGCGATCGCCAGCGGCTGCTGCATCTGGGCGCCGGGGCCCATGCCCAGGGCCAGGGGCACGAGGCCCAGGATCGTGCAAAGGCTGGTCATCAGGATCGGCCGGAACCTGGTGCGGCCGGCCTGCACCAGAGCCGTCGCGCAGCGGCATGCCCTCGCGCTCTAGCTGCCCGATGTACTCGATCAGGATGATGCCGTTCTTGACGTCCAGTCCGATCAAGAGGATCGCGCCCATGAACGACGAGACGTTCAGCGGCGTGCCCGTGATCCAGAGGGCGAACATCGCGCTGGCGAGTGAGACCGGCTGCGCCAGGAAGATCAGGATCGGCAGCGTCAGGCTCTGGAACTGGAAGCCCAGGAGCAGAAACACCAGCGCCGCCGCGACGATCAGGACCAGGAGCAGGCTGCCGAACGACTCCTGCTGGGCCCGGTAATTGCCCGCCAGCTCGCAGCGGTATCCCTTGGGGAACTCGAGCGCTGCCAGCTTGGATTGGAGGTCGCGATTGACCGAGCCCAGGTCGCGGTTTTCCAGCTCCGCGGTCACCGTGATGACCGGTTGCTGGTTCTCCCGCCAGAGCTCATTGGGGCTGCGGACCGTGCGGATCGTGGCGAGCTGGTGCAGCGGCACGAAACCGATCCCGGCGGATGCCGCGGGGCTCGAGCCCGCCGGCGCGGCGCCGGGGCCACGGTCGCGGTCGCCAGACTGATCGGCAAGAGGCCCAGCCGCTCGCGGTCGTACCGGACGCGGTCGGGATACCGGACGCGGATCTTGGTCATCCGGTCCTGCTCGGGGACCGTGCTGGCGACCTGGCCATAGAGCGCTGCGTTGAGCTGGGATTCGACGTCCATCACCGTCAGGCCGACGCGCGCCGTCTGGGTGCTGTCGGGCCGGATGACGATATCCGGGTTGCCGAGGAAGACGTGGGAATTCACGTCGGCGGTGCCGGGAACCTCCTCGACGATCTTGCCGACCTTCTCGGCGAGCTCGCGCAGAGTCGTGAAGTCGGGGCCGAACACTTTTACCTCGATCGGACGGTCGACGCCCGCCAGGTCGTTGATCTGGTCCTGGACGAGCGGCACGAACTCGGTCTCGAGCTCGGGGACCTCGTCCTTGAGCTCCTCGCGGAGTACGTCGAACAGTTCGGCCGCCGGCCGCCGCTGGCCTGGTGGTTTGAGGCTCACCAGGATGTCGCCGGTGTACGGCTCGGTCGCGAAGAAGCCGAGCTCGGCGCCGGTTCGACGGATGTAGCCCGAGATATCGGGCGTGCGGCGGAGCACGGCTTCGACCCTGCGCATGACCTTGTCGGTCTGGGCCAGCGAGGTGCCCACCGGCATGTTGTAGTCGAGCACGAACGCGCCTTCGTCCATGTCGGGCATGAAGCCGGTCTCCAGATGCTGGAAGAGCCACCAGCCCGGCACGACCGCCAGAAGCGCCAGGAGCACGGCCGCTCGGGGGAACCGGAGGCCGGCCCGCAAGAGCCCCTCGTAGCCATCGGCCAGCAGGTTGTAGATCGGCCCTGTCGTCGGCATCGCGCGGCGGCCCAGGAAGCGCGCGGCCAGCACCGGGATGATCGTGAGGCTGACGACCATCGAGACCAGAAGCGCCACGCTCAAGGCCAGAGCTCAGCGACTGGAAGAACTGGCCGATCACCCCGCGCACGAAAGCCAGGGGCACGAACACCAGGATCGTCGTCAGGGTCGAGCCGATCACCGCGCCGCTGATCTCGCGGCTGGCTCGTTCCACGGCGGCATCGCCGGTCTCACCCGCCGCCAGGTGCCGCGCGATGTTCTCGATCACCACTACCGTGTCGTCGATGATCAGCCCGATGGCGACGGCCAGTCCGCCCAGCGACATCAGGTTGAGCGTGTCGCCGGTCAAGTGGAGGAAGACAAAGCTGATCACCAGGCTCAGCGGAATGGATAAGGCCGCGATCAGCGTGGCGCGGATGCTCTTCAGGAACACAAGGAGGATGGCCACGCTCATGAGGCCGCCGATCGTGATGGCGTCGCGGACGTTGGCGATCGCGGTCCGGACCAGGAGGCCCTGGTCGTAGACCGGCTCGATCCGGACCCCGAGCGGTGCGCTCTTGGCCGCGTCGGCCAGCACCTCCTCCAGGGCACTCGACACGGCCAGGGCATTGCCGCCCAGACGGCGGAAGACGGTCAGGGCGACCGCGTCCTTGCCGTTGGCGCGAACCGCCGTGGTGCGGTCCTCGTGCCCGATCGTGACCCGCCCCAGGTCGTGCAGCCGGATCGACTGGCCGTTCTTCTCGGCGATCACGACATCCTCCAGGTCGAGCGGGTTGGTCGCCAGCGTGTCGGCCAGCACCTGGTATTGCAGCGCCCCGCGGTCGAGCCGCCCCACCGCCTTGAGCCGGTGCTCCCGGCCCAGGCGGTCGGCCACATCCGAGATCGACAGGTTGGCGGCCGCCAGAGCCTGGGGCTCGAGCTCGACAATGATCTCGCGGATGTCGCCCCCTTGCACGGTGACATAGGAGACGTCGGGGATGCGGCTGATCCGGGGCCGCAAGTCGAAGTAGGCGTAATCGTGCAAGGCCGACGGATCGCGGCCGCCGGTCACCACGAACGAGATGATCGGGAAGACCGAAGGGGTCTGCCGCTCGGTGATCGTGTTAGTGCCCGGCGGCAGTTGCGCTCCGACCTCGGCCATGCGCGCGCGCACGTCGTTGAGCGCCTGGATCATGTCGGTGCCGGGGGCGAAGTCGATGGATAGCTCGGCGGCCCCGCGCACCGACTTGGAGCGCACGCGCACCACGCCCAGCACGATGCTGACCGCCTCCTCGATCGGCCGCGTGACCGCCACTTCGACGTCCTTGACGGCAAGGCCGGGCGTTTGCACGATGACGACGATCCGGGGGAACGCGACCTCGGGGTAAATCCCGCTGGGCATGCGCACCATCGAGACAATGCCGAAGGCGGTCAAGAGGACCGTGGTCAGGACGATCAGCCCGAAGAACGGCCTGGCCCGGGCGACCAGGTTGATCCCGCCGGCGCCGGTCGCGGGGCCCGACTCCGCAGCGAGGCTCATTTCTCCACCTCCGGACTGGCCGTCGGGCCGGCCGCGCCAAAGACCTGCACCGGCGTTTCGGCGGGCAGGTTGTAACCGCCCTCGACGATCACCGGCTCGCCCGCCTTGAGGTCGCTGCCCGAGACCTCCGTCCAGCCCTCGTGTGTTCCGCCGATCTCGGGGTGGAGGACGACCGACTTCCCATCCCGGACGACGGAGAGGATCGGCCCTTCACCCAGGTCGAGGATCGCCGCGGCGGGGACCTGAAGCGCGGTCTTGTGCTCCTCGACCACCATCGCGACCCGGATCGACTGCCCGATCGTGAGAATTCCCTGCGGGTTGTCCACCAGGATCCGGATCGGGAGGTTCCCCGTCTGGGGGTCGGACACCCGCCCCACGAACGCGACCTTGCCGGTCATGCCCTCCTTCTCGCGCCCCGAGGCGCCCGTCGAGTGGTCGAGGGCATCGGCCGGCCAGACCCGGGCGGACTGCCCGACCTTCACCGCCCTTGCCGAGCGGGGTGGGAGAAAGACCGACGCGAAGACCTGCCGCGTGTCGACCACCTCGCCGATCGGGCTGCCGATGGCGATGGTCTGGCCGGGGTGGCAGGTCAGGCTGTCGAGCACGCCGTCGATCGGCGCGCGGATCGTGTGGTATTCGAGGTGTGCCCGCGAGAAGGCGACAAGCGCGTCGGCCGTCTTGATCTTGCCTTCGGCCTCGGCTACCGCCTCGGGCCGCGGGCCGATCGTCATGGCTCGGAGCTGAGCCGCCGCCGTGTCCTTCTGGATCTCGGCCTGCTTCACCGCGCGCTCGGCGTCAATCAACTGTTGTTCGGACGCCTCGTGGCGGCCAAGCAGCGACCGCAGTCGATCGGCGACCGCCCTGGCCTGCTCGACCGCCACCGTGGCCGTTTCGACGGCCAGCTCGTTGGCCCTCAGCTCCGCGGGCCGCGGCAGCGACTCGAGGAGGATCAATGACGCCGTGAGCCCGTCCCGGCTCGCGGTCTTCTCCATCAGGTCGGCCTGCGCCACCGCCTTGTCAAATTCGACGATGGGCTGCCCCTTCTTCACCAGGTCGCCTTGCGCGACGAGCAGGTCGTGGACATGCCCCTCCACGGCGGGCGTCAAGGTTGCGATGCGATCGGGCAACGCATCACAACGCCCCAGCGCGTCGACGGTCACGGTCATCGCGCCGGACCGAGCCGGCTCCGTCCGCACCCTGACATGGGCCTCGCCACCGGGAGCATGCTCCTCTTCCGCCGGCGGCGCCCCAGCGTGAGAGCCGCAACCGCCCAGCGCCGCCAGGACGGCAGTCACCGCGCACCACCGCCAGCTCGTGACAAAAAAGCTCACACCTGCCTCCTCATACATCGAACCCGCAATCCGATGGAACTCGCCCGGTCAAACTCGGGCCGTGGAGCGATCCGCCGCAGGGCTTTAATCCTACCCGGTGTTGCATGACGAGGCAAAGCATCGAATGGGCCTGGGTGCGCTGGAGCATAGTCCTCGTTCCACGGGCTCGCACCAGCTTGGGTTCGTTCCGTGGGCTCGCACCCGATTGGCTTCGGTCCGCAGAATCGCAGCCAGTTGGGTTCGGTCCGCGGGATCGTGTCAGCTTGCCCTCGGTCCGCGGGATCGCACCAGCTTGGCTTCGGTCCGCGGGATCGCACCCGATTGGGTTCGGTCGTCGCGGTCGTACCAAGTATGCCCGCCCAAGAAACTGGGCCGGGCGGCCGCCGCGACAGATCTGACGGATCGGTCCGATCGGTCCGATCAGACGCGGCGGCCAGCGAAGGTCTCGGGCCGAGAAAGGCCAGCCCTCGACCGATTGTGTGTCATGGGCGGCCTTCCTGAGTTTCCAACCGGCGACAGCGGCAGAGGCGTGTTCGGCCGGGCTGGCCGGCTCATCGCCGTCAAAGGCGGCACGATCGGATCTAAGGGCGCACCAGCCGCGCCAAGCCCCGACCGCCCCCCTCCCTATCCGTTCTTTTGCGTCATTTGCGTCAACAGCGTCACCGCCTTATCAGGCAATGGGTTACGACGACCGTTGTTGAAAAGTCTGCGTCACGGGTTGCGTCACAGCCGTTCTCCGTGAGTTTCGCGACGGTACGGCCGTCGTCACGACCCGGAAAAGCCGGGCATCTGGCCAGCCTGGTAGACAACTCACGGTCCTCAGAGTCTATCCAGCTTGCCCTGGGTTTGTTTGGTAGCCGTCACGAAGTGAATGCGCCGAGCGATCGGCCAATCCGGCACCAAGCATCTAGCCGTCAAAACCTCCGCAGCTTGCCGTTGGCTTTGTTTCGCGGACAGCGTAAACAAGTCGCTGCGGATCATCATCTAGCGAGGCCGGCGGTCGTGACTCAGGATGCGTGGACCTGGCTGAGTTCTGCCAAGATCGTCGGGGGAGCGGACGACCCTGGGTGTCGATGACGTTCCGGCCTCGCGCAGAGGGCCCGCATCTCGTGCCTGGCGTTTATCCCGCTCATGTCTATGGGCCATGATGAGGGGCTGAAATTCGCCGCCGCTCCGATATTGATCGGAACGTCTGAGGTACAGCCTTTTCAAACCAAAAAAAGGGCCAGCGCAGCGTTTGCGCAATTCCCACCTGGCCAAGATCTACCAACTTGCGTAACTGCTGCGACGCCGCATCGGGCCTTGACGATTGGTGGCGGTGCGCGCGAGACTCTGGTCGGGCCTCGTGACCGCGCGGCGTGGCGCGCTTGTCCCGGCTTCATCAAACGATTTGCGAAGGACATTCGAGCGCTCCGGTCGAGAAATCGATCCGTTTCTCCTCAGGGCGTCAGCATGCCTAAACTGTTCATCTCGTATCGCCGTAACGATAGCGCCGATGCGACTGGGCGGCTGCATGATCGCCTGAAAACGCGTTTTCGTGAAGAGGCAATCTTCTACGACATTCAGAGCATCCCGCTCGGAGTCGATTTTCGAACGTATATCCGCGCCGAGGTCAGCCGATGTGATGTGCTGCTGGCCATTATTGGTGAAGCGTGGGTTGGCGCCGCAGATGACCGCCACCGGCGTTTGGACGATCCGGACGATCTGGTTCGCATTGAAATCGAAACTGCATTGGCTCGTGACATCCCTGTCATTCCGGTGCTGATCGGAAGTGCGTCGATGCCATCGGAGGAGGATCTGCCGGGCACTCTGAAAGCGTTAGCATACCGCAATGCGGCCACCGTTCGACCCGGAGCCGATTTCGACCATCATGCCGAGCGCCTGATCCACGGTCTGGAACAGTTACTCACCGATAAGACGAATATCGATGTCCGTCTAGAAAAGGCAAACAGCCTCGCCGAGAATGATCCCGAGATCGCCTTGGTTCCCTCGAGGATGGTGAGAGTGGTCACGATCATTGACGCCGTTTGAATCAAGATAAGCGATTTGAGATGTCACCGTCCCGTGAGAGTACCGGTGGCCTCTTCTCTGGGCCGTTTGCCTCGTTGCGGGCACTTTGGTCGGTACGACACCGACCTCAGAGAAGCTGCTCAGCCGTTGAGATTCCGCCATCGATTACCTTGGTCAGGAACACGCGCCCAACGCCCTGCTTCGCACCCGTGTCACCCGCAGCCAGAAAGTGAGCCATTATCGCAGCCAGAATTGAGCCACCGGAGTGGTTGCCGCGAAGTGCAGGTCCGAGGCTTTTCCCAGAAGTGAGATTCTACGAAGCGATTCCCAAACCGAACTGGAGCCCGCGAACGTCGCTTGCTTTTGGCTCTGACTGAGCTTAATTCGTCGACGATCGACCGGCGGAAGTCTGCTCGGCCCGGTGTGCTCGGTACGACTTGCCCTTGAGCTTCATGACGTCGCCCCGTCCACGATCCGGTCCAGGAATGCCATCGCGAGCGGTGGATCGCTCAGGTATTTCCCCCACGCCTCGAAGTCGATGTTCGTCACCAGTGCCGTCGACCGACCGCTGCGGGCGTTGATCAGCTTGTACAGCAAGCTCACCGCCTCGGGCGATTCGATCCGTTCCAGTCGGTCGAAGCCGAACTCGTCGAGGATCACCAGGTCGAATCGCCCGTAGTAGCGCAGCCGCCGCGCCAGCGTCCGGTCCGCCAGCGCGGCTGTCAGCTCTTGCAGAATCGAGGCGCTGGTCTCGTACCGCACCCGATAACCCAGTACACAGGCACACAGGCCAATGGCCTGGATCAGATGACTTTTTCCGACGCCACTTTGTCCCACCCAGAGCAGATTCTCTCGGCGACCGATGAATTCGCCTCCGGCCAGTGCCTCGATCCGCACTCGATCGATGGTTGCCGCATTGAACTGCCAATCGAAATCGATCAGCGTCTTGCTTTCTGCGAAGCCGGCCTCTCGGATCCGGTGGGCGATCCTTCGCTCGCGACGCCCGTTGGCCTGCTCGCTGATGAGCACCCGTAAGAATTCCAGGTGCGACATCCCCTCGCTGTCGGCCCGGCTTAACACTGCGTCGAGTTGCTCGACCCGCAGGGGGATGCCCAGCACCTGGAAGTCTTCAAGGACCTTCTGGCAGAGCTCCGTCCGCATCGGCGACGTCTTCGGCGCGGCCTTGTCCCCGTCGGCGTCGCCTTCAGCGGTGTTCGGGTTCTCATGGTTGTGTGGCTCCGATTCGCAAAGGTATTGATAGACCGACGTCGGCCGGGGGAAGATCAGGTCCTCACCCAGCCAGGGTGGGATCTGATTCCATTCCTCGGCAGCCAGCGTCTCCATGATGGTTTTGGGCCGGGCCTGAGCCGACAGGATTCGTTCCACTGCTGCGTGAGAATACGCGCCGTATCGCAGCCGCGCGCTGGAAGGCGGCGATCAGGTCGGACCGAGCGTAGGTCCCCAAGAGCGCCAGCACCCGCACCGCCTGGTCCTTGGCGTAACGCTGGGTCCGCAGCAGCCCTTCCAGGAACCGGCAGCCCGGCTGGCCCAACTCGGCGTACCGGGCTTCCAACTGCGCCTGCCGCTGGTGCGAATCCTCATCTTTTCGGTGCTCCTTGTGCACACTCCGTTGCCCCTGGGTCGTGCGCGGCAACAGCGCGTGCCGGGTGATCTCCTCGAGGTCGGGACCGTAGACGATCAGTTCCCTCTCGGTCAGTCGCACCGGCAACACGCTGCCGATGTACCGCCAGGGCACCGAGTAGCCGTTCTGGCAGTACGTGACCATGCCCTCGACACTAACCGTGCGGTAGACCACCGGGGCGACGTCATAAGCCTGGGCCGGCAGCGGAACCAGATGGGGAAGTTCCTCGTGGTGCAACTGCAAGGGCGTCTTGCCAAAGGCACGCAGTTCGCGAAGGTCCGCCACGTGGGCCAGCCACCACTGGTGGTCTGGTTGAGGTCCTCCAGCGAAGAGAAGGTGCGGCCGTTAAACAAGCTGGTTTCGACGTAGGAAAATGGCCGTTCCACCTTTCCCTTGGTTTGGGGCCGCCGTACTCGACAGGCCACCGGCCGGAAACCGTAGTGGGTGGCGAACGCCAGGAAGCGTGGATTATAGATCGGCACTTCGTCCTCATAGCCACTGACAACGACTTTCATATTGTCATACAAGCAGGTTGCGGCTACGCCCCCCAGGTGTTCAAAAGCCCGCGCGTGCTCGCCCAGGGTGGTCGTCAGGTCCTGCGCCTCGACGAAGCGGAGGTATTGCCGCCGCGAGTAGCCCAGGATGTAGCTGAACAAATTCACGCGACGCCGGCCCTCGCTCGTGAAGTCGAGATCATAGACGGCATAATCCATTTGGGCCTGGGCTCCCGGGCCCGTCTCGAAGCGGACAACCGGGAATCGGTCCGGCGCGGGCGAAGCTCGCTGAGCCGTTGGCGGACCACGGAATAGCAGCCGGTGAACCCCCGCTGTCGCAGTTCCTCCAGCAGTCGCACGGCGGTCAGATCGGGATACCGGCCCAAAAGCTCCAGGATGACCGGCTGGTAGGGATCGAGTCGGCTGGGCCGCCTCTGAGAAGGGGAACCGTCAGGGTCTCCGGCCCGCCGGGCTTGGATTTCGGCCAGCACCCGGCTGACGGTGTTCCGCGACATTCCCAGGCTGCGGGCGATCTGGCGAATCGAGGCACGGCCTCGCCAGCGGCTGATGATCTCATTGCGCTTCTGCTCGGTCATGGGTGTTCAACTCCGCGGTCAGGTCTTGAGACAAAACGGCCACACTGTGGGCGTCACGGGCCAACTGGGAGAATCCTGGCGTCAGGACCAGACGGTCGCATGGCGTCAAGCCGGCGCGGCCTTGGCTCTTGAGCCAGGTCTCCATGCCGGCGGAGGTCCTCTAAGACGTAGGTCAGACGTCGGGCGACGCGGTTGCCTGATGTGCTGAGTCGCAGGGTCCCACGCCCAGCCGGTTTCCTGCCGCGCTTGCCGCAAGGCCTCGCGCGGCTGGTCCAGGATGTACTCCTGGTGGGTCTGGCCTGGGGCAACCTGGAGCAGATCCACTACGTCATCGAGCTCGGCGGCTGTGAGCTTGTCGCGATGGAACGTTGCCAGCACCTCGGCTTGGTTGCCGGCCGGCAACCGCACCAATGATCGTGCGGCGGTGACCGACAAGAGCCCCAATCGCAAGTCCTCCCTGGCCGGGTCGGCCAGCTTCTCGACTAAGGCCAGCCGACGGCACACCCAACTCTTGTGCCGGGAGAGCAGCTCGGCGACCTCCTCTTGGGTCAGGCCGTCCTCGCGCACCAGGGCGTGAACGATCCAGGCCTCTTCCCAGTCTTGGGCCCGCCTGCCGACTTGATTCAGGCCCAGGATGGCTGCCTTGGCCAGGCGCTCGTCGACCTCGAGAGCTCGTGTGGTGAGGGTCTTCAGACCGAGAACTCGCGCAGCCGCCAGGCGCTTGAAACCATCGAGGACTTCGTAGGTCTCCTCGCGGAGGCAGACGACCAGCGGGGTCTGCTGCCCATAGCGACTGAGGGACTGCGGCGATGGCGGCCTCGGCCTCGGGGTCGGGGAGGCGATAGCGGCGATACCGTTGGCCGAGTTGGTCCACGGCCATGAAGCGGACATCAGTTGTGAAGGAATCGGTCATGGTGAGTCTCGCCGCAACGACCCGATTCCGAGCAAGGAAACAGGGGACCGGAGAGCCCGGCCCGCCCGCTTCCTCCTCGGTTTTGGGGGGCACGACAAGGTTAAGTTTCAGCGAGATCAAGCCTCAATACGTGACGACTTAACGACGTGGCCTAGGGTGGACCATGATGACAGGGGCGCCGTCTGGGCGGCCGCGGCGCACGCCGTATTCGAAGCCGAGCTTCCCGCTGCCAGACGCGTCGTAAGGCCCGACGGCACAAGCCCCAGCAGAATTGTAGATGGGGGGAAAGCGACGACGGGAGGAAAAGGACGTAGCAGCCCGGCCGGCCGCAGGGCCAGAGCTGAGAATTCGCGGGAATTTCGGCTGGGCGCTGGCCTACGCAAGGGGAGTTGGAGACGGTGGTGGTCGGCCAGAGGAGGGTCAGCGGGTTGATCGTTGATGCCGCCGGTTCGATTGTCGGGTGTTGAGGTACCGGCTCGAGGGCAACCGACCGAACGCGCTGTCGGACATCGATAGCGTTGGTTCTGCTCACGACGGCGTTGTTTGCCGTTGGCAGTAGCTCGGTAGCACTTCGCGGCGTGCCAAAGACGCCAGCGTCGTGCGGCGACTTGGCACTCTGCGCTACAGTAACGATCCTGGCAATGAGGGGGAGGAACCAGCGTTCACAATCCTTAAGGAGGCACTGCGGCGACACGGGTGCCCCGGGAGCGAGTCAGGTGATTGACCCTGGGATAGGATCCGGGGAAACTGAGAATGGCCCACGGGAGGAACTGCTCCCGAGCGGTCAGGCGGCGGGGAGCTGGTTACTTCCCGCCGCCCCTTGCGATGCCGCCGATGACTCCAGGCGCCGCGATCGATCCGCACCACCGACAGCGTACAAGCATTAGTGCGCAGTGCCACGCTCCAAGGACCGCTAGGCAGCGAGAGCCAAAGCCGCGATCGACCGATCGCGGAATGGCTCAACTGGCTCTGCGAAAATGGCTCCGTGCTTGGCCGCTGCTGACACACCCGTCGAACCGCAATTCTAAACAGTATGCGGCGCCGGCCGACGCTCCGCAAGTTGCAGCCCGGACGGCTGATGTTCCGCGGTGCGTCCATCCTGGCCGACCTTTCCGCCGCCACCGTCCCGGCGGTTGATGGCGTCCTGCCGCTTGTGCGCGGCCATCCGCGCGGCGGAGCCGAGGCTGGGCTTTGCGGAGCCGTTTCAATGAATAGCCCCGCAGGTATTAGACAACCTGCGGGGCACGTTCCTGGGTCCAGAAGATCAGTCGCTCATGGACACGAATTCCCAATCGAGCGGGTAATCCGCGTCAGTGATGCCTTGCTGGAGAAAGTTCCGCCAAGCGCCGTAAATGATCGCCCGCCGCTTGCGGCCGATGTTGGATTTCACGGTTCTCAGAGACGACATCAAGCCCGCGATTCTTGTCCTCAAACACCATCGGGTCAGGACCATCAGATTGGTTCAGCAAATCCGTCAGCTCGATTTGACGATCCTCTACGTGCGCGGCCACCTTCGCATTTTGGCGCCCAACCGAGGGCGGCCATCAGCGGAATGAAATAATTGTCCGAGTAAACAAAGGCTTCCCATTTGGGCTTCCCCTTGTCGCGCTCACTGATAAACGAGTTCAGGGTATCGCAAACCCAAATGAAGTCGGCCTTGCACAACTCGCTGCCGATATCAGTCACGCGTTCAGCAAGGTTATCAGGGAACTCCGATTCAAGGAGCTTCCAGGTCTTGATCTGTGGGTTCCGCGTAGCATAAGCCACCAGACCGTCAACCAGCATCTCAAATTTGAAAGCCGGTGTGTCTGTCGCTTCGTCCTCTTTCGGCCGACGGCCTCGCGGCTTTTCCTTCTCCTCCCGCAAGGTGATTACAGGCAAGCCCCAAGCCTCAAACATCCTCTTGAATTGCGACTGCATAATCTCAAGCAGGTGCCGCGGCGCGACTCTCTGCTGACCGGCGTTCAGGACTATGAACAGCCGCACAAGCTCATCCGGTTCCAAATCCCTCCAAACCTGGACAGTCAAAGGCCGCCGGAGGAATTCATCAGAGTCGAGGACTTGCTGATCGAGTTTCTTGAGCGCCTCAAGCTGCTCCGCGACAAAGTCCTCGACCTCCTCACCGTCTTCCAAAGCCAGCACTATCCTCAAGCCTTCGGTGATGACGTCCGTTCGTTGCAACCCGTCGATGACGGTCCACCGTTCATCCTCCTCGTACAAGACAAGGGCCGGCAATGTTCCGCCGCGAAGGAGATCTCGCAGCATGCGCTGCTTCAGCGGATTCTTGCTGATTTTGATGCGTTCTCTCTGGAAACTGGCGGCAACTGAGTCAACCAGCTTCTTCACCCGCGTACCGTCATAAACTCCTACGCGGGTGAGATAGTCTCTGACGTTGAGTTCAAGGATTCTGTAGGTCCCTTTACTCGTCGCCAGGTCCCGCTGCGGTTCGAGGCCCTTGAGTGCACCGTCCTGGGTTTTCTTCGACGCTTCCCGCGATCTTGAAACGCGTTGCATGGTACAATCCTCTTGTGAGGAGGCGGCGCCTCCGAGTTGAATAGCGGCCCGCAGAACTTCTGCGATTCCACCCGCGTTCAGCCCGAGCGCCTTCTCCTCACGATTCGCCAATCTAGCCACGGATGCTATTCCATGTCAAGCCCGCTAATCTGGATTTAGCGGCTATCTGATCGTGGGCGGCTATTGTTCGCGTGATCCGTGGCACGTCTCAGCCCCGCCGCCCAATCCCCCACCGCGCACCGTCTCACGGTCCACGATCTCGCCGCGCCTCCCCAAGACAAGGCTCCGCCGTCAGTCACCATCCGGGGAGGGCACAACCTTTTCGGTGGAATGGCAGCCAGCCTGAAATGACCGGGTTACGGCGACGCTGGCCGCCTCGTGCGGCCGCCTCGCGTCGCCGCCATCGCGCCGGCTTATAGCCTCCTGCCAACTGTGTGGGCGTCCTGCCCTTCGCCGCTGGGATCATCCTCGCTGCCCGCATATTCGCGGGCACCCAGCCCGCTAAAGTCGCCCTGCCGCTGTCCGCGGCCGTCCGGGCCGCGGTCGCATTGCCGCGCCTTGCCTTTGCCCAGGGTTCCGATAGCAACGGCGAGAACCACCGCGATGTTAACCGAGACCGTTGGTCAGTAGACTGGTAGTGCGGGCCCACGGGGTGTGGCTCAGGTCCTCCTCGACCTCGAAGCGGTCGTTGTCGTAGGGGCTGATGTGCTCGTAGCGGGCCGAGAAAGGGGGCGCATCGTGGGGTATATAGCCCTGTTCTTGCTTCTTCTGGCACTCGCGTTCCTATACTGCGCAGTCGTGTTCCTATTCTGGGCGTTTGTGGCCGCCGCCGTGGTGGTCATGGCCGTGGTCATGGTCGCCGCCACCGCCGCGCTGTTTTTCGCTTCCATCGCACGGAACTGTAAGGCGAGCGATGCGGTTGCTCTGCTGTTCAGCGCTGGTCCCCTCACGGCTTGGGAGTACATCCGGTCGAACGCGCCGCTCCAGCCACCGGAGCCGGCGGACGTGGCCCTACTGGCCGAGCCGAAACCGGCGGTAACGGAGCACTGCTCGCGGGAGCGCCGCCGCCGGCGCAGCGCGATGTTGCTGTCTAGGTCCGTCTACACCCCCGACAGCGAAGACCTCCGGCGGAGGGCGACGATGAAGGCGCAGATGGAACACCTCAACCGTTGGCGGGTGGCGCGGGTCAAGCAAGTGTGCCGGGACGGCCAGATGCTGCGGTTGACGGCTAAGACGAAACCGCCGTGGGGCGACGAGCTGTGACGCCGCGCTTTGTCGCCCCCGCGCCGCGATCCTCATCCGCGACGACGACAGGCGCCTTCGCCGCGCCGAACCCCGCTGCCGCCGCCCGCCCCCGCTCCGACCCTCGCGACGCCGCCATCATCACCGGCCTCAAGCAAGCCATCGCCGACGATCCAACCGATCAATTTGAGCGGAGCTGACGCTCGACGGGGCCATCCTGGCCACCCCGCCGGCCCCCGCCACGCCCCGCGCCTAGCTTCGCGGCCATCCCGCCCCTCGCCCCGCCGACCGCCATCGGCAGGCATCCTGCCCGCCGTCGCCGGCCGACCGGGCCCCGCGCACCGACGCATGCCGCGTGCCTGGCATCCATGACCATTCACGCGGCATGCGAAAGCGTCAGCCACTGGCCAGGAATCCCGCCTAAGCACCGGCGGGCATCCGTGCCCGCCCGCTTCGCCGGCTCAACCCCCAGCTACCTGTGGGGGGGGTTCGCCGGCTACGCAAAGCAAAAGGTGGCCGCGAGTACGCGGCGACTCGCATTTTATTTCCCCCCTCCGCCCCCGTGGGGGAACGGGGGAAAAACGAAGAAAGGGCCCCCGCCGCTTCGCGGAGGCATCCCGGCGGCCTGGCGGCTTCGCCGCTTCCTCCGCTTATGTGTTCGCCTTTGCCAAATAGCAAAAAACCCTGAAAAACAAGCCAAATCCGCGCCTTTCGGGCTTGCGTTCGCAGGCTGTTTCTGCTCAAATGACCACTAGTGGGGCCGATCGTTGAGATGGAGTCAGTATCGATCAACAACACGACGGCGCGGTGGGTGGCTGCATGGGGTACGACATGATCGGCGCGTACACCCACGTCGCTCAGCACGCGGCGAAAAGCGCGAAGTCACATCGAGCCAGGAATTTGGCGTGGCAAAGCTGGGCACGCTCGGGCTGGCCAGGCGTTCGAGCTCGTTGAGTTTGGCGTGGTGGACAGGGCCACCGCCAATTCCTCGCCGCGGACCGCCGCGGGCCACAAACAGGTTGATAAGACCGCCAAGACGAAGCCCCCACGGGAAGCTGTTTGCGGGCTCTGGATCAGGGCCTGGGGCCGACGCGAGCCCGCTCTTCAAGGAACCGGCCGCTTGAGCAACCCCGCACGAAGCGGCCTGGCTGCGCAAGGGTGGATTGGAGGTTGCGGCAACTCACTTTCAATTGAACTCATGTTGCATCGCACACCCGATCCGGACGTTGGTGCGCTGTGCTTGGTCGCGCGTAGGCGAGTCGGAACGCTGCGTTTGGTCCAATTCGTCCCCCTTGTCGAAAGGGTGCCGTACGTGGTTCATCAACGCATCGAACAAGACCCTGGCCACAGTGCCGTTCCCTGCAGGAATGATCGGCCGTTCGTTGAGGCCGCAAATTCGTGTTCAACACGAACGGTCCGGCGTCGTGACGGCTGACGACCAATTCAGACGACCTCTGGGCCTCTCTCGTTGAATGGCTGAAGGTCCGACTCCACGTCCGCGCGACAGAACTCTGAGACACACCAAACAACATAACGGCCCGGCACCCGAGCTCAAGCACCAATGCGGATGAAGGCCTGCTGCTCCCGCCCGCCCGTCAGCCGAGGCGCACGCGAGCGCTCACGTGGTCTCACCAGGCCGATTCGTGCCGCGCGCCAAAAGTAACAAGACATAGAACAAGACGTTGTTTGCGCAATTCTGAGGGAAATAGACTGGAAAAAAGGCGCCAGCGGTGGTGCTCTCCAGATGATCGAAAATCGCTCTGTGTTCATGCAGTCCCAAATGAGACGCTCACTCGCCACTCCAGCTCGTTTTCGGGAACAGGACGGAGAAGTAAACGGTCTTGTCAATGCGCGTTGAACAAGACATCTGGGCTGCCCTTCATCGGATCGAAAGCGCTGCCGAATCAGAGATCGGTCCCAATCTTAACCATATGCTCCAAGAGGCTGTCCGGAAACGTTCGTGAGAGTAGCGGGCAAACGATGGAAGGCTGACGAGCAGCGCCAACGGCAGGCCCAGCCGACATAACTCGCCAAGCCGCCAGACCCTGCGGTGATCGGCGACACTTAAGCGACGTCAAGGCTGAGCAGCGCGTGGGCAACTGGTCCGAGATGGGCCGAAAAAACGTGGCGGCCCTTCACAACGCAGGCAACAGGGTCGGCAACGAAGTCGTGCGCCAAACCTACGGCCGGCCCAAGGTGGCGGAAGCCGCCGAGGGTTGGGATTTCCTCAAGATCGTGCGGGAAATGCGGGAAATCGCGCTCCTCTTCCTGAGGCACAACCCGGTTGCCAGTCTCTGCGGTCGCATCACGCCGATCAGTGATGGGTGCGCTGCTCCAGCGACGCAAAAAGCGGGCGTTGGTTCCTCGTCCTCACTTTCCACCGGCTCCAGTTTGTCACTTTCCCCAGAAAACCGGCCCACCTTCATCGGACACGGCCCCGGAAGGGCTGTGAAACGAACCGCCGGCGTCTAGCCCTGTCGGTCGGCCCGTGCGCCGCAGCCGAGACCCTCCGCAGAGTGGGCCCTTGCGGCGATCGGGACTGGGCGAGCTGACCCCGGGATACAAGGTGCGGCTTGTCGGACTCGCATCCTCAGGGGGGTCATAAGGCTCCGCTCGGTCGAATGGGGCCCGAATGCCCGGTGAGCGGAACTATCGGGCGATGCCCCGTCGTCTTTTCGATGGCTCTGGTAAGATCCTGCTTGAACTTAGCATCGGCGCCCATTTTGTCGGAGTAAGGGAACGTTCGGAGGTGCCTGACGTCGAACGGGAGGTCCGCTACGGACTGAGCGATCTGGATCATTTTTTTGTTCAACGCTGTCGCGTAGCCAACCTCGTAGAACACGTTCGGATTCTTGCCGGTAAGATCCGCGATAATCAAATCCGAGCGCGCGATCTGCTCCTGGATCTTGGCCACGACGATTTCGGTGACGAAGCTCTCGTCGGCTCGATCGTACTGGAAATCAAAACTGTCAACCGTGTCCCGGATGGCTGAAAGTATAAAGTCGAATTCTCTTCCAAATGGCATGATGAGGAAGCATCTAGGCTTGGTTGGTCGGGCTGCGAGGTTCTTGAACTCGGCCTTGGCCTTCCAGGTACTCAAGCCCCAATATCCGGCCTGGAACGTCTCGTCGTTCACCGTCAGCAAGGGCACGCCGTTTTCGAGAAGGGTTATGCGGCCGGCTTCGCACCTCACCGTCAGTTGGTAGGCGCGACCTTCCTCGATCGAGCCGCTCGACCCCGCCCCGAGAATGTTTTGGGACAGTCCCTCCACCCTCTTTCCGATGCTAAATTTCACACCAAAGGCGCCGATGCCTGCGAAGTAGTAGTTGGCCGCGTCCCGGAACCTGAACACGAGGGTCGCAACGCGTGGCACCCCGCCGCCTGCAAGTGGAAGCCCTTCTCGGCAGGTGATTTCGCCCGAAATGCTCCCATCCCCAAACGGCTCTGCGAAGATAAGTCTCTGGTCACCTCGCTCTGCGTGCACCTGCGATGTGTACGTCCGATTGACATGGTCGACAGACCATGGGTCGTCGAGCTCGGAGTACGGTCTCTCCGGTGTGGTAGGCATGGTTCTCTCCCGTGCGCCCAAATCTTCGTGACCGGCGGAGTCCAACGACTAGGCTCGCCCGTGGGCGCTGCGTTCGTGAGCTGGTATTGTCAGAACCGCGTGCTGGTGGCCGCCTCCGCGCGGTACTGGATCTCGTACAAAGGCGAACGCGGACGGGATATCGTTACGAGGACCACAACCTCGTCAGGGAACCGGAAGCAACCAATGCTTACCAGTGTCGGATCTGTCCGGCCCGGGCATCCTCTGACATTCACAAAAAGACCGCTTATCGCTTTCAGTATGCCCTCAGCGTTATGCTAGGATTTCCCAGCCTCATGGCCGGCATCGAAATCGTACGTAAAGCTGATTGGACTCGTGACGCCATCAAGCGAGTCCGCCTCAAGTATGAGGTCGCCTTCTTCTGATTGCATGACCTTGGCGTTAACCGCCGCGAACCATGCACCCGTTCTATCCCAGCGGCCTCGAAACGAACCGATTCGACCGACGGGGAGTTTTGGTATGTCTGCAATACTCGACGAGTGAATTCTGATAAAGGTCGGTCCGGTGATGTCTTCCGGATCATCTGGCGGCTCAATGCCAAGCAGGGATGCGGCGCCTGGGAAACGTGACGGTCGCGTCCCGAAACGGGACTGAAGCTTTGTGGCTCGGCGTAAAGGACAGAGCTGTCCACCGTTTTTTCTCCAACATGGTAGCTGACCTCCGAGGAGTGCTGGTGCACTCGCGCTTTGTAGTGTACCGTTCGCGGATTCGTGTGTACAGCGCCTGTGGTGGACTTTCGGATAGACGTGCCAAAGCGGCGGTTGTCCTGAAGCCGCCAACCACAACCCGGGCGGGAGGCATGGACCGTGAGCGGCATCTTCCTCATTCAGGACAGCGGGGATCTCGTAGAGATGCGAGAAGCCCCGTATGATTCCGAAGACCTTCTCCAGAACCTCCTCGAGAAATACCCCAAGCTCCTGGCGGGAGACTAGATCGACGCATCTCAGCCGAGGCGCTGGTTGCTCGTCAGTCGTGAGATGAACGTCCCCGGCGAAGAGGACGGCGGCGCTCGATGGTCGCTCGACCACCTGTTTCTTGACCAGGATGCCATCCCCACGCTCGTCGAGGTCAAGCGAAGCACCGACACTCGCATCCGGCGAGCCGTTTGGACCTACGGGAGCGTTGAGCTTCAGTTTCAACACATGAAGACTCCACCGTTCGCGGAAGAACGGAAACGCGAAGAACTTGGCAGCAGCCTTTCGGCGATCGGACTCTCGATACCGGCAGAAGCGCTGAACAAGCGACCGAGCTTCGGCCTCGGCTTGTTAAAAGAACCGGCTGATCTGACGAAATTCCTGGAGGCGTTCGACTGGGTGTTGTCGGAAATAAAGAAGTCCGAGAACTGTGTTGCTTCAATCGAAATGGGATAAACCGCTATAAACCACGCTACAACCCGGAACCGCACCCGAAGAACGTCGCTGCGAACAGCAAGGTGCGCCAGGATTTCGCCGATGTGCTGCGCAGAGTCAAACAAGGAAAGCGATTCCTTCTGCAGAATCACGATAAGGGGATCGCCGCACGTGCCAGACGAACGGGAGCCCCATCCGTGGTCAGTTGTCGACCACCAGAACAACGAAAGAGCCCGGCACGGTACTCCGCCTGCGGCCGCCGCCCTTGCCTGCGGGCGCCTTTTTGGTTTCGGCCTTGGCACCAGGCGCAGCGAGAGGCGCATAGGTCGCGGCCGAGAGATAGATGCGGTGTGTCTTGGGGTCGAGCGTCATGGTCCGGGCCCCTTGCTGGGTGGCGATGGTGGCGACGACGCCGAACTTGCCCGGCTCAAGCTCCTTGACGACGGTCAAATTGCCATCGCCGCCGTTGGAGCTGAAGGCCAGGCCCTGCTCTGGGTCGAAGACGCAGCCGTCGGAGCCGCGGCCGATCGGCAGGCGGGCCAGCACCTTGCCGCTATCCGCATCGACCACCACCATCGTCGCACTGCCGCCGCAGACACTGAAAAGGCGCCGGTGCTCGCGGTCGAGCGCCAACCCCGTGGGCCGCGTGCCGGGGGCGAGCGGCCAGCGGTTCAGGAGCTTGAGAGTACGGGCGTCGAATTCCACGACCTCGTTCTTATCCATGATGTTCACGAAGATATGTCCCCGGCCGTCGGCGACGGCCGCTTCAGGGACGCCCTCGAGCATGACGGTGCCGGCCACGCTCATGGCGGAGGGGTCAACCGCCGTGGCGTCTCGGCTGCCGTGATTGTACGTGAAGACACGCCGGCTGACCGGGTTGTACATGATCGCGTCGGGCCGGCCGCCGACCTTGACCTTGCCGATTACCTTGAGCGTTTTCAAGTCGAAGGCCGTGACGCTGTTATCCCCGCCATTGCTCGTGAAGCCGCGGCCCAGGTCAGGAACCAGTGCGACCCCATGGACGCCAGGCGTATCCGCCAGCTCGCCCACGACCTTCTCCGTTTCCGTGTTGACCACCGTGATGCGATTGCCGCGCGACACATACAGCCGCCGCCCCTCGGCGTCGGCGGTGAGGTAATCCCATCCCCCCTCCCCGCCGATTGCGATCTTGTGAACCTTCGCAGCCGGAGCCGAAGGGGCCTGGGCCCGCAGGCCGGCGGCCATGAAGAGCGCAGAGACGGCGCCCAGAGCCAACACGTAGGTTTTCATCGAGGTCACTCCCGGGTGAAACGAAAGACAGGTGCTCAAGTGCGCAATTCGTGTCGCCTTGCGCGGAGCGAAAGACAACTTTGCCGCCGCGGAGCGAAAGACAGTTTTGTTTCGAAGTTGTCCGCGTCTTGACCTTCAGTGATTGTAGGCGTCAATGGAAACCCTGCCGGCCGACCGAGTTTATCGTCTCGCGCCCAGCGATTGGTGGCATGCAGTCTTGGTGTCTGATCGCGGCTGATTGATCGAGAGTGCGGCGGACTCGAGCTGGCGTTTTATCCCAAACTGGATGGAGGGGAACGCCGTGAAATGACGATTATTCGGAAAGTATGGTAATTCCGGCAGATTCGCTTTTATCCGTTTTCCGTCCCGATCCTGAACGTTTTTGCAACCAGCAGGATGCCGTTTCATGATCCGTGGCGCTTTCATTCTCTGCCTCGCGCTCTTCGCCGCGGCGGCACAGGGCACGGCGTGGGCGGACGATCCAGGCTCTCCGGTCGTCGGCTCCGAGCCGGATGGCAGGCGCCGTGCGATCACATCGTTCTTCGGCGGGATTCGTCGTCCAGGCAGTACGACTCAGGGGCAGGTGGGCGCACCCCGCAGATCCACGATGAACAGCGATGCCTCTGGTGGAGGCCCAAAGCGCGCCGGGGTAGTCCCTTCCCCATCCCGGTTCAGCAATGCCAAACCGCTTCCTGTCGCATCCCGGAGTCAGTGGGATCCTTCGGTCTCTTTGCGCCCGGTCCCGACCGCCCAGAAAAGCGGCCGTCCACGACCCACTTATGATGCACAGGTTCGCCGCACTCAGGTTGGCGTCCCCGATGCGATGCAAGCCCCGCTTCCGAACGCGAGTCTGCCCCCGACCGGCATGCCAAACCTCGGAGTCACCGGCGCGGTGCTAGGAGGCCAGTCAATGAGTCTGCAAGCGGCGCTCTACGGCGCGCTGACAAGCAACCCCGATCTGGTGAGCCTGCGGCAGGGTAACCCGCTGGCGGTTTCCGCAGAGGCAGTTGAAGTTGCCAGGCGCTTCCCCACCACGCTCAACCCCACCCTCTGGATGGACTACCGGCCGATCACCCTGATTCCATCCGGCACTTTCGGTAGTGGGTCGCCGGGGGGTGGCGCGACGACCACATCACATCACGGAGGTTTCTACCAATACGGCCAGGGTTACCTCTACCTCTCTCTGCGCCAACCGGTCGAGCTCGGGCACCAGACCACCCACCGATACCATATCGCCTTGGCGGCATACGACCAGCAGCGCTGGATCGTGCTGCAGGCCGAGCTGACCGCCTTGGTTCAGACCTATCGATTCTTCCAGACCGCAGCCTACCGCCGTGAGAAATATCGGCTCGCCCAGCAACTGGCCGACTTTAACGACCGGCTCGTGCAAACGCTTGAGCGTCGCCTCCAGGCAGCCCAGGTACCCGCGGCCGACGTCGTGCTGGCGCGGGTCGAAAGCCGGGCAACCCGGAACCAGGTGAAGTTGGCGCGCCAGGATTACCTGACGGCTCTGACCGACTTGCGCAACCAGGTTGGAATGCCCGAGCAAGCCGGATCCGCCGAACCATTGGGCGAATTTACACTGCCTTCGTACATTCCGCCAGTCGACGAGGAGACGATGATCCAGCAGGCGCTGGAGACCCGCCCCGATGTGCACGCGGCGCAGGCACAGGTGCGCGGCACCGAGGCCGCTGTTCGCCTGGCCAAGGGCGATTGCATCCCAACCCCCGTCGTCGGACCACAGTACGAAATGGACGAAGCGGGTGTCCAGTACATCGGCTTTGTTTACATCCAGTCCTTGCCCATCTGGGCTTCCGGCAAGCCACTGGTCCGCCAGCGCGAGGCCGAGCACCAGCGGGCCATGGTAGCCGCCCAGCAGGCGAAGCAACGTGCCACCTCCCAGGTCCGCTCGGCGGTCGCCAAGTGGAACGGCGCGACGGAGCTGGTCAACGAATCCACGGGCCTGAGCGAGGAACTCGCCAAGGAAGTTGAACGCGATGGAACGGCTATTCGAGGCGAACCAGTCCGACTTGACCAAGTTGATGCAGGCTCGCCAGCGACTCATCCAGTTGGATAACTCGCGGTTGGACGCCGTTCTGGGCGGCCACCCAGGCCCAGGCCGATCTGCTGCTTGCGCTGGGGACCCCCACACTGATCAATGCCATGCTCAACCAGGCCGAGCGCGACGCGGGCCCTGCTCCGGCGGCTCCAGCGCCATCGGCTCCGGCTCCCGCTCAGCACTGAGCGGGCTTGACAGTTCAGGCGACAGACGAGATATAATCAAATTCAAGTCAGGCGATGGAGTTCGCCTTGGAACCACCCTGGTCAATCAGGGTTAATAACTCCTACCTGAGGCCGTGCCTCGCGTAGGGGTTTTTTTGTTGCGCCAGCCCGGCCGAAGTGTCTCCGCCTCGGCCGTCCCTGGCGCTGGTCGAGAGGGCAAGATGTTACTGAAATGTTGACTTCGTTCTGCTGGGACACGATCCCAAGCGGATCGTCGGCAGCCGGTACAACCGATTCCTCCGTACTTATTCAAGACAACCGGCACATTTTGCCGAGATTCATACTGGAATCGAGGTGAGGCGTTATGGCCGGGGAGGATCAATTGCCTACCGAGCCCGATTCCATCGACGCCAGTCCGGCGACGCCGTTGGGCCCGGGTACAGCGCCGCCGGTCAATCCCGCCTCGGTCGTCGTGGAACGCCGCGTGGGCCACGGCCGCCGGCACTGGCGCGGCCTGATCGCGATCGCGGCCCTGGTCGCGGCGATCGCGGGCTCGATAATGTGGTGGATGCACACACGATTCCAGGTATCCACGGACAACGCCTACGTGGTCGGCAACATCACGCCGGTCTCGGCCGAGGTCAATGGCGCGGTGGTCGCCCTCTACATCGACGACAACATGATCGTCCGGCCCGGCGACCCGATTGCGCAGATCGATCCGGTGCCGTTCCAGATCGAAGTGGACCGGGCGCTGGCCGACTTCAGACAGGCGCAGAACGACGTCCACGCGGCCGACGCGACGGTGCATGAGACCCGCGACGACCGCAAGTCGCTGCTCGAAGGCGCACTGGCCAAGCGCGCGGAGGCCGATCAGTTCGTCCGCGCGGCGGAATTCGAGCTCCGAACTCGCGCCCAGATTTTCCAGAAGGACAAGGAGCTGGTCGCCTCGCTCGAGGCACAAGAACCGGGGCTAAGTGCGCTCATGATCAATGCGAGGGATTACTACCAGCGCTTCAACAATCTGGCCCGCACGGGCGATGTCTCCGGGCAGGACCGCGACAACCGCGAGGCCAGCTATCGCGATTCCGTGGCCAAGCTGAAATCGCTCAAAAGCGCGATCGCGGCCGCCGACCGCCAGGTGCTCGCCAGCGGATTGCAGCTCAGGCAGGCGGAGGCGCGGCTCGAGCAGAGTCGCAAGGCACTGGCCAGCTCCATCGCCCTGGTCGGCCAGGCCGAGGCCGCCCAGATACGGCCGGTGGTCGAGGCCGCGACCGCGACCGCACAGCGCAGAACAAGGTTGAGCAGACCGGCGCAAAGCTGCGACTGGCCCGGCTGAACCTGAGCAACACGCTGATCCGCGCGCCCAAGCCGGCATCATCAGCCGGCGCACGATTCAGCTCGGACAGACCGTGGAAGCGCGCCGGCCCTTCCTGAACATCGTGCCGCTCGACCTCGACAACGTCTGGGTCGTCGCCAACCTCCGCGAAGAGCAGATGGTGAATGTCCGCGTGGGCCAACCGGTGCAGGTTCGCGTCGACGCCATTCCCGAACGCACATTTGCGGGATGGGTCGAGAGCGGTTGCCGGCGGCACAGGGTCGGTTTTTTCGCTGTTCCCACCCGACAACGCCACGGGCAACTTCGTCCGGATCGTGCAACGTCTGCCGGTTCGCGTGCGGTTCGCGGAGCCGGAGAACTACCAGAACCGCATCCGCCCGGGAATGTCGGCGCGGATCACGATCGACACGACGCGCCGCGTGCGCCAGAGTGCCCAGGAATGGTAAACGGAAGGGTGGAGGGTGGACGGTGGAGGGTGGAGAGTGGAGGGTGGAGGGTGAGGCTTCCGGAAGAATCTCCCCCCCTTGCTAAGGGGGGGCAGGGGGGGTGGGCGTGGCACCACCAACTGCTCGACCAAGGTCTTGCTTTTCCCCCGCACGCGTTAGCCATGGCATTCCTAGCGCGCTGTCCACCCCCCCTACCCCCCCTTAGCAAGGGGGGAGACGGGGCGCGACGAAACTGGCGGGAACGGGAAATGCTCAAGCCCTAGGATTCAACTTCCCAGGGCGGAGGCGGGAGCGGCGGAGCCGGCTTTGATCATGGGTCGATTGCGACGTTTCACTATCACTGGGTCACTCGCCCTTGGGGCGCTGCTGTTTCCCGGGCGGTCGTCCGCGCGGCGCAGTCGCAGGCCGCCGCGAGCCCGGTGCGCGAAGCGGCACCCCGGGCCGAGGATCGGGGACCAAGCGATCTTCCGCCCGCGCTGCCCGATCTCCCGCCTGCGCTGCCCGAGCGCCTGACCGGTTCGGCTTTCCGGCAACAGGGGAAACCGGCTGGGCACCAGACCCTATGCCCGGGGAGCCGCTCTGCCCGCTGCGGTTGGCCGACGCGATCCGGCGCAGCCTGGCCAACGTGCAGACCGTGCAGGCCAACGTCGCCGTGCGGTCGGCCCAGGTCGCCCAGTTCGATGCGCTCAAGGAGTTTGTCCCCCTGGTCAACTTTGCCGCAATTCATGTCCGGCTTCAACCAGTTCACCCCGGGCAAAGACACGCTGATCGACTTCCCCGACGTGATGGGCTTCACGCCATTCGCCGGCCTGCCGGGGCTCAACCACCTCTCGGCCAGCCGGGTCAACCTCCTGCTGCCGCTCGATCCCTCCGGCCAGATCACCGCCTTGCCGATCGCCGAGGAGGGAATTCGTGCCAAGCTGCTGATGGAGCAGCTCGTGCGCCGCTCGCAAGCGGCCCTGGCCATCCAGGACTACTTCGAGGCCAAGCAGATTGCCGTACGGCATCCGGGTCGGCCGGCTGGCGCGTGACCCTGGCCCAGGAGACGCGGGCTCTGACGGAGCGCAAGCTGCTGGAAAAGCAGGCTTACGATGTCGAGCTCAGCCAGGCGCGGGTCGATGAGAGCCAGGCGCGCGTCCTGCTCGCCGACCTCGAGAAGAATTCGCGGATCGCCCAGCGGCAGCTCGCCGTGGTCTTGCACCAGAGCCGCCTGCTCGTGCCGCAGGATCGCGGGCCGCTGCCGATCGAGCTGGACGCGGAGTATTCCTTCGATCTCGATGACCCCGACCTGGTGGACCTGACGGTCGTCCCCGACTTTCCCGGCTCGCGGGACGAGGCCATTCAACTGGCCAAGCGGCAGCGGGTCGAGGTTCGCATCCTGGTCGTGGGCCTCCGCATCGCCCGGTTGCGGAGACAGCGCGACTGGCTCCGGCTGTTCGGCACGGGCGTCCTCCCGGCCGAGCTGTCGTTCAAGAACACCAACCGGTGCGAACCACGGCGTCGCCCTGGGTGCGATCTTCGGTACGGCTGTACAGCTCCGCCGCTGGTGGACGTCGATCTCTGGGCCAGCATCCGCCAGGCCCGGCTGGATGTGATCCAGTCGCAGCTCGACCTCGAGAAGTCGCTGATCGACGTGGCCAACGACGCGGGCAACGCGTGGGACCGCTGGCAGCAGGCGATCAAGGAATGGGAGCAGCGGGAGGCGGAGCTGGGGCTGCGGCGCGAGTATCTCGACCGGCAGGAACGGCTTTTCCGAGCAAAAGCAGTCGATCGCGCTCGATGTGCTGGGGGCGCGGGTCAACCTGCTCCAAGCCGATGCCAATCGCTGGACGGCCTGGTACAATCTCCAGTTGGCCCGCCTCGACGTCTTGCGGTCGACCGAGCTATTGCTCGATTATGTGGAGAAGGCGGGGATCGCCGATCTTCCGTCGGGACACGGGCGATCCCGCCGCCGGGCTTCTGGAAGCACCGGCTCGCTCTGGCTGACCCGGAACCGAAGCGGCGGACCGCCGCGGCGAGGAGGAGACGAACCATGGATGGCAAGGCGACCTGAATCGCTCCGTGGTTGCCGATCTGGGCGGCAACGGCGGTGCTGGCGCCGATCCCGGCACGGGCCGACGGGCCGGAGGGGCAATCGGAACCCCCGCCGATGGCACCCTCATCCGTACCGGTGGGCCCGCCGGTGCCGGCAACATCCACACTGGTGGAACCGCCAGCAGGGCCACAGGTGGGACCGCCGCCATTGCAAGCGCTGCGGCCCGGGACGGCGGTGACGGTGCGAGTCCGCCAGGTGTTCCCCTGCGACGGGTTCAGCCCGGGCGAGCGGCTGCTCAACGGCCGCCCGCCGATCCAGCCGGGCGACCACTTCCTCGCCGAAGTGATCAAGCCACCCTCGAACCCGCCGCCCCTGGTGGGGGGGACGATCGTCAAGGTGAAGTCCGCCCGGTAGGTTCGGCCGGCCCGGTCGCATCACCCTGGAGATGACGCAAGCTGGTGGAAACTCCCGATGGCAAGTCGCAACCGATTCCCTGGCAATTCGACACCGAGGACCGGAGCTTCGCCGCAAAAAGGCATCGCGCTTGGTGACGGCCTTGCTGGGAATGGAAGGGGCCGGAGTCGGCGCCAGTCTGGGATCCGCAATGGTCGGCCTCGGTGATGGAAATCCCGATCATCGTCGGCGGGAGGCGCGGGCGTCGGCGTGATCGTGGGCGTAGGCTACGCCAGCCTCCAGCGCGGCACGGAGGCCAACCTCGAACAGGGCGACACTTTCTCGTACGGTAGGAACGACGACCTACCGGCCGTTGCCGAGAACCGCGCTGATCGAATCTCTTCCCGGCGCCCGACCCGTCGAGCCACCATGGGAAGCACGGACCATGAAACCGACGTTCTCCTCATTGAAGCGAGATCTCGCGCGGCTGGCCGTGCTGGGGCTTGCCGTTCGGGCTGTGACCCGATCTCGCCGCGCCTCGAAACCGAGGAACTCCGCCGGGCCGAACACCACGGCAAACGCAGCACAGACTCCCGCCCGCTTACCGCAATTCCCAGGAAGGATCAACGATCCCAGGCTGCTCGAGCTGGCCCAGGCGCTTCAAGGAGCTGGGCCTTGAAGCAGCGGGCCGGGGCAAGCCAGGCGGCGATTTTCAGCCGGGTCGAGGTATTGCCGCCGACCCAGACAGTGCTTCCCTACGGCGTGGGGGCTTTTCAGCAGGAGCCGCGGCTGCCGGCGATCCTGACGACCGGGCCGGGCTGGGCCGAGCTCAAGCCCGACGAGAAGGAGGCCAGGGTCGCGGCGGCCTTCGGCGAGCTGTCCGGGCAGGCTGGATGCGCTGAAGCTCGATCCCTCGCCCCGGCCGACCTTGACGATCCAGACGCCGAGCGGCCTGGTGCTGGCCTGGATCAACGATCTCTCGGGAGGCGGAAGAACCTCCATGGCGAGGAGCAATCTGACGAGCGCCGCCGTCCACGCCACACGCGTCGCTGCTCGGTCGGGAAGAACCTGGCGAGCATGAGCCGTCGCCCTCGCGGGCCGGCCGACTTGCTGGTTGGCCCTGGCTGGTCGTGGTCTGGCTGACGACCGCCGGCCACACGATGAACTTTCGCGAAATGTACATCGGCCAGGGCTGGGTGCCAGCCCAGGTCTACAGCCTCCATACCGCGTATCTCGTGTCCGTTGCCCTGGCGCTCCTGGCCTGCCCGGCCCTGGGCCAGCACTTCTCCTGCCCGCGGCCTTTCCCGGACCGGTTTGGCGATACTCGCGGCCAGCTCGTTCGTGAACGGGATCTACATTCACGCGGACTTTTGTCATCTTCCTGGCTGGCCGAGTGATGGCCGGCATCGGTGCGGGACTGGTGATCAACTTCACTCCCCGCTTGCTCGACCGTCGCTGGGAAAACCCCACGACCTGGGCTTCCATCTTGCTACCGGTCACCGGTCCCGCGGTGATCGCGGCCGCCACCATGCGTCTACGAGACTGGTCGGACTGGCAGTGGGGGTTTCTGGTCGAGGGGGCGGCGGCCCTGGTCAGTCTGCTGTTGCTCGTGTCCATGACGGAGGAGCCTGAGCTGGCTTCGCCATCCGTGGGAGGCTGGCCGGCATTTCTGCCGTTCCTGGTGCTCGGCAGCGCCGCGATGGTCTACTGTCTGCACTGGGGCCAGTTGCACGGATGGCTCGAGAGCTCTGACATTGTGGTCGACGTCGGCTTTGGGCACCCTGTCCCTGGTTCTGGCCCTGCTCCTGGTTTATCCCCGGCTCGACTTCCTCGCCCTGAGAGAGGGCTGGATGCGCCTGCTGCTATTCTTCTTTGGAGGCTTGTGCCAGTTCTTCCACGGAACCTCGATGAATATCTACGGCGGGCTGGTGCTCAATTTCAGCTCACTGGCAGCGGTCCTGGCTGATCTGGTCGTTGCCCCTGGGCGTCGCGACCAGTCTGGTCGTCTCGCGAACGGTCCGGCGGCGGTGGAGGATCTCATTGGGTCTTCCGGGAGCGATCGCCGGCCTGCTGGTCCTGGCCGGTGGGATGTTCCACGCGCACCAGAAGACGATCGATTGGCCTTACTGGCAAATCGCAGAACGTGATCGATTTGAACTGGTTCCAGGCACCGCAGCACTGGGAGCTCGCTCCCGGCCGGTTCCTCATGGGACTGGGGATCGGCTTGTTCATGATCGCGATGGACACGATGGTCAGCCCGGACCCCGAGCGTGAGGAGAAGATCCGGCCGTTCCTGCTCGTCGTGCAGTTTTACGGCGGGCGGGATCGGCATTGCCGTGCTGGTCAACTTCTTCTTGATCGGGCACCCGATCCAGTATTCGTACATGGCCGACCGCGATACCATCCAGGCGGCAGAGTTTGCCGAGCGCAGGGCCGTGCTGCGCGACGCGCTGGGTCAGGCGGGCGATCCGGCCCCCGATCGCCAGGCCGAGGTGCTGCTGTACCGGTCTGTGAATTACGAGGCGGATAACCTGGTTTTCGCCGAGATCTACGCGACCTTCATGGCCGCGGCACTGGTCCTGGCGGCTTCGTGCCTCGCCTTGCTGGTGTGGAATTGGGTGCGCCCGCCTCCCCGGGCCGAGGTTCTCTGAGTTGAGAGACTGTTTAGCCCGGGCTCGTGCCAGCGCCCGGGTGGCGGCGAGGAGGTTCGTTCATGTCGTGCTTCCAGAACATCCTGGTGGGAATCGATCTTTCACACTGTGCTCAGCTTGCGCCAGCGCCCTTCCGGCGGTCGCGCAGGAACTGTTCCGGCGCTCCGTCTGGCTGGCACAGAAAACCTCCGGCTCGTTGACGTTTTTCTCGGCCTTGAACGTGACCGAGGAGGTGCTGCTCATGCTGGAGGAGAAGCACCGGATCGTGGTGTTTCGCAAGATTGAAGACGAGGCCGCCCTGATCTTGACGGAATTCGTCCGGAAAGCGAACGAGAATGGAGTACCCGCCCAGGCCGTGTTTGTGCGGGGACAGGGATGGCTCGAGATCATCCGTCAGGTCTTGCGCGGCGGGCATGACCTGGTCATGGTGGGGATTCGGGACTCCGCCGGAGCCGGGCATCGGCTCTTTGGCAATACGGGCAAGAAGGTCTTGCGCCGGTGTCCCGCTCCCGTGTGGGTTTGCAGGCCCGAGCCTTATGACCGGCCGCTGAATGTGCTCGTCGCCAGCGATCTTCGTCCCGTTTCGGACACGGCGCTGCGCCTCGCCGTTGGCCTGGGGAAGGCGGCGAGCGCCGCCATTCACGTGCTGTACGCGATCGAGTACCCCGTTTATCACCTCTGGCTCACCGGTCTTCCCGATGAGGTCGGGCGTGAGTACCACCACCGCGCCGTCGCTCAGGCCGAAGCGGCGCTCCACAATCAGCTCGAGCGGACCGAGCACCGATCGTTGTCCGAACCGGTTCGGGTGCACATTGCGGACAAGGTTGGCGCGGCCGATCAGGTGATTCTCCAATGCATACGGGAATACCAGATCGATCTCGTGGTCCTGGGAACCGTGGGCCGTGCCGGTGCTCCGGGCATCACGATCGGCAACACGGCGGAGCGCCTGCTCGCGGAAGTGCGCTGTTCGGTCCTCGCCATCAAGCCTCCGGGCTTTCACTGTTCCGTCGGCGTGAAGTGAGTCAACGAACTCGGGGCGTGTCATGACGTTGTATTCACCGAGCGTAGGTCTGACGCGGCGCCTCAGGATCGGGACGGTAATGCTTGCATTCCAATGTGCCGCGACCACCGACCGCGCTTTATAATCGCACCTGAGCGTGCTCCAATCGGGCTATCGATCGATCAAAGCCGCAGAAATGTCATACCGAAGAGGGATCGCATGTCCTGTCGCGTCTCGGTCCGCCGGCTTTCGTCTCGCGTCGCGCTGTTATTGGCGGTCGTCGGTCTTGTTTCGCGACCCGCCGACGCATCGAACCCCACCACCGCCTACCTGATCCGCCAAGACACCGGCCATCCCTGGCGTCCGCCGTTCGGCCTCGATCGTATCGGCCGGCCGATTGCGGTGGTCGTCGCGGCTAATGCCGCAAGCGCAATCACACTTTCGGCTCACTGCCCTCTTTCGAAGTCGCGAGGTCGGCCGGTACCCGGTCCAGCTCCCAGCCACGCCCCCCTACTCTGCTCGGGTTGTGCTCGATGCCTTTGCCGATGAGCTGGTCCTGTCGACTGTGACGGACTCGGTCGAGCTGGCGCGCCAGGCGATCCATCCTGCCGAGATCGAGGCCGACGCGGTCGCTCGGCCCGATACAATCATCAACCCGGTCGATCTGGGAACCATCCTGGTCCCGTCGGGTTGGCTGCTCCTGGGACCGGGGCAGTCGGCCACGCTCGATCTGGCGGTGGTCAGCCGGGTCGCCAGTTTTCCTCGTGCCGAGCTCAAAGCCGAATTCGAATCGGCGCACGGGCTTTCGGTTTCGGCTCCGATCGCACTTGCCGCGGGCCGACTTGCCCGGCATCAGCTCCGACTTCCCCAGCCTGCGCATGATCGCGACCGTGACATGGTCAATGTCGTGCTCGACGACGGCGCCGGCCGCGCCCTCTGGCGGAAGGCGATTCCGGTCATGCTGGTCTCCAATCCGCCGCGGCATCCTCGCTTCGGCGCAACCTATGAGCGGCTGCGCTACGATGCAGCGATCTCGATCAGGAACCCGGCCACCGGCGCCTACTCGAGCATACCCTACGAGAACGGATGGAAGCCCGAAGCTGCGCGACGTCGTTGTCTGGCTGCCGGGTGGAGCGCGGTTCGTCTTCTGGCGCGGGTCGAGCTTGATCCCATTCTGGGCGGGCCGGAACAACACGGGCCTTTGTTACGAGTGGGCCGAGATCATCTCCCAGCCCGCGGGAGCGGTCGACTGCGTCGAGCCGCTCATGGACAAGGAGCTGCGCTACGCAACGGTCGAGATCATCGAGTCGACGCCGGCCCGCGTCCACGTGCGCTTCAGCTATCAATCGACCGACTTCAACTACAGGGTTTGGGGCGACGCCGCGGTCGAGGATTATTACTTTTACCCCGACGGCTTCGGCACGCGCGTGGTCAACCTTCGGGCCGACCCCAAGAACGACTACGAGCTGAGCGAGTTCATCATCCTGACGCCGCAAGGGGCCTACCCATTGGGCGTGCTGCCCCGGGTTCCGGTCGAGGCACTCTTTGTCGACGGCCGCAGGCTTCCCTTTCGTCTTCCCAACCCGACCGGTCGAGCGGCGGAAGCGTCCGACTCGACGCGCGGCAAGGACGTTCCGGCGATTTATCGGCTCCGGCTCTCCGACGACGGACCACTGACGGCGGTTTACTTTAACCCCAACGAGACCAAGCTCCCGCCCGTGGTCTTCGCGCCCTTTTTCGACAAGGGCGAGATGGTCACGCCCTGTTACTGGGGCAGCCACTGGCCGCTGGCGCGAGGCAACTCGACGGGCCGGACGATCGATGACCGCATCCAGTTCACCCCTTGCCACAACAGCGTGATGAGCTGGGGCGGCTGCCGACCCAGGCCCATCCGGACCGCCGAGCTTGGGACATTCGATACGCTGGGCCGGTCGCGGCCGATGGTTGAGCGGCAATGGGCCTGGCTGATCGGCATGACCGACGAGCCGGATCGCCGCCTGCTCGACCGGGCCAGAAGCTTCGCGGCGCCGCCGTCGCTCGAGCTCGAGGGAGCGAGGCTCGCCCTGAATCCCTACGCGCCCGAGCGCAGGGCGATCCGCCTGACGGCTTCAGAGAGCGAGATCACGCTGACGATCAAGCCGGACGTACCGTGCGTCAATCCGGTCTTCGAGTGGATGGAGCCGCGGCAGGGCGCGATCGACGTCACGCTCGACGGCCAGCCAGTCGCGGGCGAGCGCTTCGCGTGGGACGGCAGCGTGCTCTGGCTGAATGTTACGATCGACAGGGTCGCCAAACTGTCGATTCGCTTCCGGATGGTGTGCGCTCTAAAGCAGTGAAGCAACTTAAGTAAGCGGCGCGGAACAGGTTGAGCGCCGAGGACGGAATCGTCGTGATATCGCGCTGTGATGCCGCCCTTAGCGCGCGTCACGCGGCATTTCAGGGCGCGAACGGATCATCCGGGAAGGCGAGATCCATCATGAGCCCTTGGAAATCCGTGCGCACTCGCAGGGGATCGAGGTCGGTGTCCCGGCGCATGAAGGCGAAGTCGTGCAAGCCCGCGGCGACGGCCCGGCGCAGGGCCTGGACTGCCTGGGCGCCGTGGACCTGGGCTTCGCCGGCTGAGAGGCCGGAGCCCTTCTGGGCGGCGACGCCCGAGAGCAGCGAGAGGTAGCAGGCGAGGTTATAGAGGTTGTAGCCATCCGGCTGACGATCCGCGATGCGTGTGACGATCGCGACCGCCCGGCGAAACTCGCCCGCCGCTTCGGCGGGCCGGCCGTCCCGCTGCCTGACCTGTCCCACGAAGGCATGGCTCATGGCCAGCCTGGTTTGAAAGAGCGTGACTGTGGGGTTGGCCTCGACGAGTTTTTGCAAGATCGTCCGGCGCGGTAAAAGGACGCCAGCGCGACGGCCGGGCGGCCAGTCTGGTCTTGAATGGAGCCGATGACCTGGTAGCACTGCGCCAGCTCGCCCTGGAAAAGCGTGACAGCGGGGTTGGCGCGTGCCAGTTCCTCCAGGATCGCCCGCGCTCGCTCGAGCGAATCGAGTGCCTCGGCGGGATGGCCGGTCTCGTGGAGCAGGAAGCCGATGTACTCGTGGCTTTGCGCCAGTTCGCTGGCGAACTGGGTCGCGGTGGGTGCGTTCCTGGCCAGCTTCTCGCGAATGCCGCGTGCTTTCGAATACGACTCGAGCGCAAGGGCGGCGCGGCCGCTGGCGCGTTGGATGGAGCCGATGTCGTGGTAGCTGCCCGCGAGCTCGCTTTCAAATTGCATGTGGGCCGGGTTGGCCTCGGCCAGTTCCTGGCGGATGGCCCTTGCTTGCTCGTGCGACGCGAGCGCCGCGGCGGCCTGGCCTCGGTGATACTGCACCCTGGCGATTCCCTGGAGGCATTTTGCCTCGGCCGCGCGACACGATGCGCCAGCCGATTCGAGGTGGGACAGTGGCTTCAAGAGCTCGCGCGCCTGCCGGTAGGACGCAATGGCTTCGGTCAGGTCGCCGTTCGCTTCGAGCATGTCGCCGATGGCGATCAAGCTCTGGCCCAGATCGAGAGTGGCGCCGGGATCCGATTCGGGCTCGGCTGCCAGCTTCCGCCGCAGCTCGAGGCCGCGTTTCAGCGCGCCGAGCGCTTCGGAGTGCGAGCCGATCCGGGCCGTCAGCTCGCCGATTTCATGATAGGCCTGCCCGAGAGCGGCTCGCGACCGCCGATCGGACTGGCCCTTGAGCAGATCTTCCAGACGCTGATAGAAGTCGGTCGCGCCCGCGAGCAGCTTGGCGCGCAGGCCTTCGAACTGTCGCTCCTGGAGCAGGAAGTCTTCGCTGACCCCGGTGTGGAATGTCTTGATCGCCTTGAGCGCGAGGTCGAAGCGAGCCTGCTCGCGGTCATTGGCGCGCGCCAGGTCTCGGTTGGCGGCCCGGGTGCGGCGATTGGCCAGGCCGAGCTCGACATTCGCCCGTTTGAGCGCGCCATTGGCATGGGTCTGAACAATCAGCACCGCGGCCAATCCGATCGTGGCCGCGAGCACGATGACGGCGATCACGGCCACGAGTGTCTGTCTGCGCCGCATCCAGCGGCGGCGCGCGTCAGGACTGACTCGCGCCAGGCCAGGACGGGCTCGTCGCCGAGCCAGCGTTCGACTTCTTCGGCCAGGGCCCGGGCCGAATCGTACCGGTCAGCGGCTTTCAGGGCCATCGCCTTGAGAACGATAGCCTCGAGCGCGGACGGAATGCGCGGGTTGACCTGGCGTGGCGGCACGATCTCGCCGCGCTGGATGCGCCCGCAACACTTGATCGAGGTCGGGATCGTCCTGCGGGGGTTTACCGGCAAGCAGCGTATACAGGGTCGCTCCCAGGCTGTAGATGTCGCTGGCCGGGCCGATCAGCGAGCGCAGCCCTCCTGCCTGTTCGGGGCTCATGTAAGCCGGAGTGCCGATCGCCGTGCCCACCAGGGTCTCGCTGCTCTCTGACTGGGATGCCGGGCGCAAGGTCCGATCCGTGGTCGGCGCCGCCGTCAGGTCGTCGCGGCCCACGATCTTGGCCAGCCCCCAGTCAACCACCAGCGTCTCGCCGTAGGGGCCGAGCAGGACATTGGCCGGCTTGAGGTCGCGATGGATCACTCCCCGGTTGTGGGCGTAGGCGATCGCGTTGCAGACGTCGATGAAGCGCCGCAACAGTTGGCGAAAGGCGAGCGGGGATGCGTTTGCGCCCGAGTCTTCGGCCAGCGAGTCGTCGATTGACTCCCAGCGCTGCGCGACCGGGCTCGCCATGAAACCTCTCGATGGCCTCTTTGAGGCTCTCGCCGCGGACAAATCGCATGGCGTAGTAGAGCCGCCCCTGGTCGTTGGTCCCCAGGCCGTAAACCGGCACGATGCCGGGATGTTCCAGCCGGCCGGTCACCTCGGCCTCGAGCAGGAACCGGGCACGGCTCGAAAGATCATCGGCGTGCTGCGGCAGCATCTGCTTGAGCGCGACCTCGCGGTGCAGCTCCGAATCGAGCGCCACGAAGACCATGCCGATTCCGCCGCGAGCGTGGCGGCGGATCAAACGGAAGCGCCCCCCTTCCGAGCTCGATTGGCCCAGGCTGAAGCTTCCTCCGGCCGCATCCTGGTCGGGGAGCGAGGAGCCGATGCCGATCGTCAGCGAGCTCTGGCTGGGCGGATCGGTCTGGCCACCGGACGAGAACGATGCCAGCGAGTCCGACATGTCCTGATCGAGGGCGAGCACTTGCCGCAGGCGGTCGGCTAGTGCTCCGCCCGCCGGGAAGGCAGCCACGCCGCGCTCCGTCGCGGCCCCGTGCTTCGCGACGTGGCGGCGAACCAGGCCCTCGAGTAATGACCGGTCATCTTCGGAAAGCGCGCCGCGCTCGACCAGAACCTGCGCAATCGGAGTGGACGGCTCACGCGAGCCGCCTGTCAGCGCGCCGAGCAAGTCGGCTTGCTCGATCAGACCGTTCTGCACGGCCAGGATGCCGAAGAGAAGGTCGCGATCTGCTTCGACTTTGGCCATTATGTCCGTCTCCGCGGCGAAGAGGCCTGGATCGAGGTCGGGCAGCGATTCGCCTTGACAGCAATCAATGGGAACGTCCCCAAGAAGCCGGATCGCGACGACTCGGGGGTCGTCCTCACGCGGCGCTCGATGCCCGGCTATTATAACGCATCGGCACGAAGGTCGTGTCTTATCAATTCCGCGAATCCGAATCTGGCAACGCTGCCACGGATTGGTCGTCGCTGTTTTTCGAGGCGGTGAGGACCAAGACATCCAGCGACGATCCGGAATTGCCGCCTTGGCATGGCGCACCGTGGCGTGTACCGTAAGTTCCGGGAGCGATCGACGGCAACCTAATTGGCCGTGCTCGATTCGGGGAGGGTGAACTTCCGTGTGAGCTGGTGGTTTGCCTGGCTCGGACGGAGCCTCGCCCTGCCAGGATCACGAAATCTCATTGAGCGCTGCGGACAGAATCGACCCATCACGCGAGCAGGACTCTCACGCATGCCGAAAAGAGCGGATGTGGCGATCATCGGCGGAGGCATCGTCGGGCTCGCCACGGCGTATCAGATCACGCAACTGTATGCCGGCCGGCGCGTCGTGGTCCTGGAGAAGGAGGCTGAGCTTGCCCATCACCAGACCGGGCACAATTCGGGCGTGCTCCATTCGGGGATCTATTACAAGCCGGGCTCGCTCAAGGCGGTCAACTGCCGGGCCGGCAAGAAGGCGATGGAAGAGTTCTGCGCGGCCGAGGGGATCGCCTACGAGATCTGCGGCAAGGTGATCGTCGCGGTCGACGACGGCGAGCTGCCGGCTCTCGAGCGGATTTACGAGCGGGGCCAGGCCAACGGAGTCAACTGCACCATGATCGAGAAGGACCGGCTCGCCGAGCTCGAGCCCCACGCCGCTGGCGTGCGTGCGATCCACGTTCCCGAGGCGGGCATCGTCGATTATCGCCAGGTCTGCGAGCGCCTCGCCGAGCGGGTCCGCGAGCGCGACGGCGAGGTGCGTCACGTCGACTCGCGTCACCGCCATGCAGAGAAACGGCGAGCACGTCGTTTTGACGAGCACGGCCGGCGACGTGACGGCCAGCCAGGTCGTCAACTGCGCGGGCCTGCATTGCGACCGGGTGACGGCCATGAGCGGCGAAAAGCCCGCGGCCAAGATCGTCCCGTTTCGGGGCGAGTACTATGAGGTCACGCCCCGAGGCCCATCACCTGTGCAAGAACCTGATCTACCCCGTGCCCGACCCCAATTTCCCGTTCCTGGGCGTCCACTTTACACGGATGATCGACGGGGGCGTCGAGTGCGGGCCGAACGCGGTGCTCGCCTTCGCTCGCGAAGGCTACCGCAAAAGACCGACCTCAATATCGCCGACCTCGCCGAATCGCTCACTTACTCCGGCTTCCTGAGAATGGCGGCAAAATACTGGAAAGCCGGCCTGGGCGAGATGTGGCGATCGTTGAGCAAGGCCGCGTTCGTCAACGCGCTTCAGCGGCTTGTTCCCGAGATCCGAGCCGAGCACCTCGAGCCCGCGCCTGCGGGCGTGCGCGCTCAGGCGGTCACGCCCGACGGCGCCTTGGTCGACGACTTCCTGATCCAGGAAACCGACCGGGTGATCAACGTCGGCAACGCCCCGTCTCCGGCGGCCACGGCGTCGCTCAATATCGGCAAGCTGATCGCCGAGCGCCTCGGGCCCCGGCTCGATTGATCGGGGCGTCGGGAGGTTCGTGTGCGTCACTTCCGGTGCAAGGGCGAGCTGGGCTTGCGCACTCTCGCGATCTTCTCCGGGAATGTAGGTCTGACCCCGTATGACGATGATCGGCACCAATCGACACGGCCAACTCACCAACGGAACCTACACCCTCGACGAAGCAGCCTTGCAGCCGCATTTGACCGCGTCGCTTGCTGGTGGTAAGAGTCAGTTCCTGTACGGTGTCAACGCCAACGAGCTTGCGCTCGATGCAGGGGCCTATGCTGACCAGGCCCGTCTCTGGGTGGGAAACAAGGCCAAGGTCGTTTTCGATCGTCCCATCGGTGTGGACGCCGGTACGGGGGAACCGACGACCGTGTTGAATATCTACCGCACGCGAACGGGGTTCCTCCACGCTGCCCCGGGGAGCCCGCAATGACGGACATCACCTCGAAGATGTCTGCGGCCCTGTCGCTCGCTCGCGGCTGGACGCGCGAGCGTGTCCGACATACCCTGTCAGCGCTGGCGGAGCTCTATCCCGACGGTACCGTTGATTGGGAAGAAGGGGACGAGGACTGGGGGAGAGTCGTCTCGCGCGGTGCGGCCACGGCCTACGTGAGTGCGAGATGTCCGGTCGCTTTCGTCGAAGCCGATGATGAAACAGCAGCCCAACGGGTCTTAACGCAGCTAGGTCTCGTTGCGATCGTCATCCAAGACTTCGACGCCCCCACCGTCAGCGTTGATTCCTCGGTACTCTCCCAACTCACCAGTAGGCCCTTGACCAAGAATGTGTCGTACAACAGGGCCTCCGTGAATGAACTCTGGTGGGCGACGGTATGAGGGTGGCCGCGCTGGCGCGGCCCTGAGACAGGGGCGAAAAACGGTGACACTCGTATGTTAAATCTGGGAACGCTGTCGGTAGCGGCTTCCCGGCGAGTGATTTTCGCGGCCAAAAGTGAGCCACCCAGTGCGCCGATTTCGCGGTGTGTCGCACCCAGGATTACGGATTCTAGGGGACGGAAACAGGTGCGCAGCTAGTTAGCGGGGACGGAAACAGGTGCGCAGCTAGTTAGCGGTCGGGACAACCGTGGCCGGGACGGCTTTCGGTTCTTTTGCGTTTGGCATTGCGAGCACCTACATGGCACCAGTTTGTCAGCTCGTCTGCAACTTGGTTGGCTTTGCGGGGCCGGCCTTCCGGACGAACCGTGTGCTGCAAGCCCAGTTGGCTTACAGTTTGCATCACCCAGTCGTCCGCGCCGTAAAGAAGCGCCACGACAGGCATATTGAAGCTGACGGGCCCCAACCGATTCGATAGATTGGGCGCATCGCGTCGTGATGCCTCGATGGATTGCGTGCTGCGCATCGCTTCAGGAGTTCCCCCAATGACCATCGCACGTGCACACTTGGGCGATCCAGCCGGCACTCACTGGTACCACTGCATCACGAGCTCCGTACGGCGGCCATTCCTGCTCGGGGACGGGCCAAATGACCGTAGCGGTTTAGCCGATTGACCTTATCACCGCGAAGACGCCAAGAGCGCGAAGGGAAGAAGCAGTGGATGTACGGCATCAATCGCATGGTTAATGATTGATGAGCGGGATCGCCGTATTCTCCGCCATGTTCCGCCTTGGGGGCAAAGCCTGCCGCCCGATTTCCATGCTACAGTGTCGAATTGCGGGCTTATTCCAGGGACGGGAACGCTTGGTTCGTTCCCCGAGGCGTTTGGAACCGACTCAAGAGAAGTTGGCCCAATCCAGCCGTCGAGGCCCCGCTTTTATCTGCCTGTCCTTTAGCGCCATCGATATCACGATCGATCTGACCAGATGAGCCTTTCGAGGAGTTGACCGCCATGTCCGAACACGAGGAGTTTCAGAGCCTGAAAGAAGGCGGCAGTAGTACAGACGAGATTCTGAGGGCGATGAAGGATCGTGGCCTGACGATCATACCGGCGATCAGAGCCTCGATGCATGTATTCGGCATCAGTCTCGGAGACGCCAAGTCGCTGGTATCTTCCCATCCATCCTGGACTCCAACGGTTGAAGCGGCCAGGCCCTTTCAGGACGATCTCATCGAGGCATTTCGAGAGGCCGGCGACCTCGGGACGCACACGGAGTAGCGTGCTGTAAAAGGTAAAAGGTGACGCTCTACGCTATCCCTTGCAGGACATGGTGTTGTGAACTGAATTGCACCAAGATCGGCCCGGATTCAGATTAGAGGAGACGCCCGTCGCGCCACGCGTGCCGCGTTACTTGCAGTGGTCTGAAGACGCTTGCTTTCACCTCATGAACCGAAGCCACAATTGCGAACCGGTCTTCGCCGATGACGAGGATCGTCGAGCATTCATTGTGAACAGGCGGTTCGGCGTGGAGATTGGGTGACGTGTGTCGCGCTCAGAGCGCATCGGTCACCCAGAGAACGACGTGGCCGAGCGGACCGCCCTGTGCACCATGATAAAGTCGGCGGTCGGCGGTCACGACCCGTCCCCCAAGCGCCACGGCCAGCACCATATAGAGGCTGTCGTAAACGGGACGCCGGTAACGGACGCCGTGCCGGAATGCGTCCTCCAACAGTCCTTCGGTTGCGTGAATGGTCATCGGGACCGTTCGGAGGAGCTGGAAGGCCTCCAGTCCCTCGGCCTCCGAAAGTGTTCGGTCCAGGGCAACCTTCCGCTGCAAGACGCTGGCCGCCTCCGTGAAGAAATACGATGGTGTGTGCAACTCGAACCGAGCGTCGAGCAGCCGCGCTGCGTGCTCGGCGTCGGGCTCTGGCACGAACCACTTCACGCCCAAGCCGGCGTCGGGCACCAAGATCTGCCGAACCACCGGTGGCGAGGTCGATGCGCCCGGCGCACCCTGCGGATCCAAATGAAGGCGTAGGTCGCTCACCGAAGGCGTTCCTCAGCGAGGATCTCCCCGCTGTCGCTGTGAGGGCGGCCCTCCAGCAGCCGCCGCATCGCATCGGCAGCCGCCTTTGCCGTGGCCACATCAACCTGCTTCGAGGCCAACACCAGGATCTCTCGCAGCTCGGCCTCCAGCGAACGGTTATTACCCGCCGCGCGCGCCTTAAGCCGCTCGTACACTGCGTCATCCAGATCTCGCACAAGTGCGGTTGCCATGTTTGCCTCCGGTGGTGGCCTACTTGCTAACATTATGCTAACAAACCCGATGGCAAAGGCAAGAGCGTTTCGCCTTCACAAATCCGCGTGCACGTCAGCTTTTGCGCGTGTCGGTGGAGGGGTGAATTCGTAGTCCTTGCTCATCCGCCGAAACCTTCCCAACCATGCGAAGGTGCGCTCGACGACCCAGCGACGGGGCAGGAGCTTGAATCCCTTGGTGTCGTCGCTTCGCTTCACGATCTCTAACACCCAGCCACATTCTTGTTTGACCCACCCGATCAGCTTTCCCGCATAACCGCCGTCAGCCCAGACCAGCTCCAGTCGTTGTGGATTTTCTTTCTTGAATTGCGGACAGGGTAGCAGCGAAATCGGGTGACTCGTTCCCACGCTCCGCGTGGGAATGCCTCCGTGGCCGCTCTGCGGCCCCCTGCCGGGACGGGACGACGCGGAGCGCCCTGGACGGCATTCCCACGCAGGGCGTCGGAAGGAGTTTCTCCGCCATGTTCCGCCCTGGCGCAAAAGCCTGCCGCCCGATTTCCATGCTACAGTGTCGAATTGCGGGGTTATTCCGCGGTCGGGAACGCTTGGTTCGTTCCTCGAGGCCTTTGGAACCGACTCATCCGAAGTTGAGCCAGTCCAGCCGTCGAGGCCGCAATCTGATCTGTCTGTCCTCTGAAGTTTTCGAAAAGAACGTCGAGAGGTATCACTTTCGGGAGTCGATAAACAGACGAAAGGAAGAAAATCGCAGCAAGAACCAAATTGCCGTTCGTGCCCAAAACGGCCAGATTCAGGACCAAGCTGGGTCACTTTTGTACGATCCGGGTCCTGGCGCAGGATAATGCCATGACTGGCATGCAAATATTAAACATAAATATTCTATGCTGAATCGTTTTGCGGCGGATGATCTGAAGGCGGCATCTCCCGTTGATAGCCTTGCTGTATTGAAACGGGAGAACGCTGTCGTTGCGACTTTTACGCGCGATCCCTGTCTTTTCGCTGAATTCCGGAAACTGCGGCGCCAGATGTTCCACGCCGATCGCCGCTCCGTCGGATTCCGTATCTTCAATACCGAAAGCGCCGAGGATTACAAAGACCCCGATGACCAGATGCTCATACTGCACGATCATCAGCGGGTGTATGGCGGTGCGTATGTGCGCATCTCTACGCCCAACCATCCGCTGGTGTTGGGTATAGAGCAGGACATCCTGCCGCCGCCGGGCAAATTCTATTTTTCACTGCGCGAGCAGTTTCCCGAACTCGAGTTGGATAAATACGCTTACGCCGAACTTGGCAGGTTTTTGCTGCATCCCTCGATGCCGACGCGTATGTAAGTAAAGTGGCGGGTCTGGTCGACCCCAAAACCCTGAAGACGCTCTCGGTACTCACGCCCTGGCGCAGCGTCCTACAGATTGCGCTGGAGTGGGCCGGCGTTGCGGCCGCCATAGCCCTCTGCGAAGTGCGTTGGAATCCATTACTCTACATTGCGGCCGTGATCTGGATCGGGGCACGGCAGAACGCTCTGGCCGTGCTGATGCATGACGCAGCGCACTACCGCCTGCTGCCCAACCGGTCATGGAACGAGTGGTTAGGCGAAATCTTAACAGCTTGGCCGCTCCTGCTGACCGTGAACAGCTACCGCCAGACGCATTTCGCGCATCACCGCCATGTGAACACGCCGCGGGACCCGGACTGGCAGCGCAAGCAGCACGCGCTGTTCGCCTGTCCGAAGCCGGCGCGAGATTGCGCTCATCAGCCTGCAATACCTGCTAGGCTTACATGCATTCAGCGATTTCTGGGGGATCAACCACGAGGCGGAAATTCCCGTCCGCCTGCAGCGCTTACGCCTTTCCTGTTATGCCGCCGTAACGGTCGCAGGCATTGTATTCCATTTCTGGCTGGGGCTCTTACTGTATTGGATGGTGCCGCTCTGCACTTATTTCCTGTGGCTCATTTATCTCCGCGGCGTCGCCGAGCATTTCGCCGGCATCGAGCATAATGAGGAACTTATCCGGAAGACCCGCCATGTCAACACGAATCTCATCGAGCGCCTGCTGATCGCACCCAACCACGTCGCCATGCATACCGCCCATCACCTCTATCCCTCTGTGCCGTTCTACAACCTGCCCCGACTGCAAAGAGTCCTGATGCAGCACCCGGAGTACGCGAAGCGGGCGCATATCACGAAGGGCTATCTCGGGTTCCTCAAGGAATGCCTGCATTCCCCTCACCCGGGGTCCGCCTAGTCACATTTGTGAACTTCGGCCACTACGCGAACGTCGAGGACGAACGCTTCGTCGTTCGAGTTCTTTGTCTTTCCTGGGGTCAACAGCTAGCATGTTGCTCTGCCGGATCTTGCGTGGCAGACTGTGGGACGGACTTACCGCATCCTGCCGAGTCTAGAGGGGGGGAACCGAGACCATGAAGTGCAGCCTGAGAAATCATGTTGTTGCCGGAGTCGTCTGCTGTTTGGGAATCGCGCTCACGGCAACGGTGCGCGGGCAAACCCCGGCCGAATTCGCCCAGACGGCGGCATTCGCCGCGGCCCATCAGAACAAGGACGGCGGCTTCGCCGCCAAGGCCGGAGGGCCCTCGAGCCTCGGCAGCACCAACTCCGGTCTGCGAGTACTTCACTACGTCGGCGGCTCGGTGCCCGATATCCTGGCCTGTATCCGCTACGTCAAGTCGTGCCGCGACGCGGGGGGCGGCTTTGCCCCGGCGCCGGGCGGCAAGCCCGACGTGGTCGTCACCGCCATCGGACTCATGGCCGCCTCCGAGCTCAAGATCGCCGACCAGAACATGATCCAGGAAGCGATCGCTTACCTCGGCAAGAATGCCAAGAGCTTCGAGGAGATCCGCATGGCGATCGCAGGTCTGGAAGCCGTGCGGGCCAAGTCACCCGATTTCACTCGGTGGAATGAGGAGATTCAGGCGAAGCGCAACCCGGACGGCACCTTCGGCGACGGGCCCGGCCAGCCGTATGCCACGGGCGGCGCGGCCGCCGCGATCCTGCGCATGGGACTCGAGCTCGACAAGCGCGACGCGGTCGCAACCGCGCTCAAATCCGGTCAGCGCGCCGACGGGGGCTGGTCCAAGGACGGGGGCAATTCCGACCTCGGCAGCACTTACCGCATCATGCGGGCGATTTACATGATGCACGAGAGGCCCGACCTGGATCGGCTGCTCTCCTTTGTCGCGCGGTGCCGCCAGTCTGACGGAAGCTACGCGAGCGCTCCGGGAGGGACCGGCGACCTGGGCGGCAACCTATACGGCCACGATCGTGATCCACTGGGCACGGCTGTTGTCGAACTTGCCCGCCGTCGTCGAGACGGCCGGCTTCACGCCGCTGGTCAAGGACAACGATCTCGCCGGATGGGAGGGCGACACCCAGCTCTGGTCGGTCAAGGACGGCGTGCTGATCGGCCACTCTCCGGGTCTGGATCACAACGAGTTTCTGGCGACGACTCGCTCCTACGGCGACTTCATCCTCTCACTCAATTTCCGCATGGTCGACGGCACGGGCAATAGCGGGGTCCAGTTCCGCAGCGTCCGGGTGCCGCCGCACGAGATGTCGGGTTACCAGGCCGACATCGGCGAAAACTACTGGGGCGCTCTCTACGACGAATCGCGGCGGAACAAGATCCTGGTCTCACCCCGGCCCGAGTCGCTCAAGCCGCTCGCGAAGAAGGATTGGAACCATTACGTCGTCCGCGCCATCGGGGATCGAATCAGCATTTTCCTCAGCGGTCAGACCACGGTCAACAATTATCGCGAGGACGATTCCCAGGTTGTCGCGCTCGGGGCTCCTGGCCGTGCAGATCCACGCGGGCGGGCCGATGGAGATCCAGTTCAAGGATGTGATGATCCAACCGTTGCCGACGCCGACCCCCGGCCGCGACACCGAGCCCGGCTTCCACGTCCGGACGGTAAAAACCCAGTCCGGGGAGCGCAAGTACTCGGTCTACGTGCCCGAAGGATACGACGGGACGAAGACGTTTCCGGTCGTCCTGTTCCTGCATGGTGCCGGAGAACGCGGCGAAGACGGGATCGTACCGGCCCAGGTCGGAATTGGTCCCGCGATTCTTAACCGGCCCGGCGGGCTCCCGGCGATCGTGGTCTTTCCCCAGGCGCGGCGCACCTGGGCGGCCGGCTCGGACGACAGCACCGCCGCCATCCAGGCGCTCGACGACGTGATGGCGGACTACAAGACCGATCCCAGACGGGTCGTCTTGACCGGGCTTTCGATGGGTGGGCACGGAAGCTGGGACCTGGCGATGGCCCAGCCGGAACAGTTTGCGGCTGTGGTGCCGATCTGCGGACCTGGCAACGCCGAGAACGCCGGCCGCCTCAAAGGGCTGCCGGTCTGGGCTTTCTGCGGCGACGCCGATCGCGATCAGACGGTCCTCAACATGCGCAGCATGGTCGAGACGCTCAAGCGCGAGGGTGGCGCGGCACGACTCACCGAGTACCGCGGCGTCGGCCACAATAGCTGGGACCGCGCCTATAACGACCCCGCCCTCCTCGACTGGATGCTGGCTCAAGGAGCGCATTGAACGACGAGCTGACGCCGATCCGATTCCTCAAGCCCGATGCGAAAACGCGGGGAGAATAGCAGCCATGATCCGACGTGTGCTGGCCAATAGGTTGGATCGCCGGCTCGCCTGGAGCGCCATTCTGCGCTCTGGGCGGTCGTTGACTGCGGCCGTGCCGAGCTGCGGGCCCAGGAGCTGAAGGTCGAGTCGCGCACGCCGGAGTTGCAGCCGGAACGACAGCTCGAACCCATCGGCGGGCCCGCCTCCCTTATCCGCGACTCGGCGGGCCTCTTCGGCCCCGGCGCGATCACGGCAGCCGAGCGGCGCTTGCGCACCATCGAAAAGGAAACCCAGGTCGCCACCAGGATCGAGACGGTCGACTCGCTCAAGGGCGAGCTGATCGGCGAAATGGCCGCGCGGTCGGCCCGAGTTTCCGGTATCCAGGGAATCTATGTGCTCATCGCCCGCAAGGAGAGCAAGATCGAAGTTCTGGTCTCGCGCCGCTTTTCGAACGTGCTGTCGAAGGCTCGCATCGAGGCGATCCGCCTGGCTTTCATCGAGGCCTTTCGCCGCCAGGAATTCAACGAAGGACTCACTCGCGGCGTCAATTCGATTCAAGAAGTGATCGGGGAGGCCGTGCGCGCCGGTGAATTGCCCAGGGTGGCAACGCCATCCTTCGCGGGCGAGCTGGAACGCTCGGCGTCCGCTCGGAACACGACGTCCACGGACAATCAACCGCTGGTTATACGCAACCAGGCACGGTTGACGCTCGCCGGTGCGCGGGCCATGATCGCCGCGGCCGAAGCCAAGGCACATTCCCTGGAATTGAAAGTGAACATCGCCGTGGTCGATGACGGCGGACATTTGCTTGCCTTCGAACGCATGGACGGGGCCAGGCCGGCCAGCGGCTATACGGCCATCACCAAGGCGACGACCGCCGCGACCTTCCGGCAGCCTACCGGACCGATCCCCGCCGGCACGACCGATCCCGACGTCCTGTTGAACCTGAGCCTGCAAAACGCGGCGCAGGCCAGCGGGGGCAAGATCACGACGCTCCAAGGGGGCATTCCGGTCGAAGCCGACGGCCAGGTGATTGGCGGGGTTGGCGTTGGGGGCGGCAGCGGTGAACAGGACGCCGAGATCGCCCGCGCGGGGGCCCAGGCCCTGCGCGAACGGACCGGGCCATCGCCATCGCCGGCCGACTCCAAGCCGGCGCGAACTGGCGCGACATCCAGTGGCGAGAAGCCTCGGTGATAAAAGAGATCGCGGGACGGAGCCCCCTCCTACATGTTCGCCATCCAGACCAGAGCCTGATGAACTTCGTCGATTGTCGCCGTCAGGGTGGAGGTGCCCGCCGTCAAGCCGACCCGGGCGAAACCCCGGAACCAGGCCGCCTCGAGATCGGCGGCCGACTGCACGTGGAAGACCGGCCTGCCGCGCTCGCGGCATCGGGCAGCCAGCTCGATGGTGTTGTTCGAGTTGCGGCCGCCCACGACGACGACCGCATCGACCGTTTCGATCATTCTCTCCAAGGCGCGCTGATGTTCCTTGGTCGGCAGGCATACCGTGTCGACAAACCGGATCTCGGCGTCGGGGTTGGCGCGGCGATGATATTGCGAAGCTCGGCAGCGCGCCTCTCCGTCACGGTCGTCTGGCAGACGATGCCCAGCCGGCGAGACTGATATGATTGAACATCGTCCGCTTGCTCGATCACGTCAAAGCCATCGAGATCTCCGACAATCCCCTCGACTTCCACGTGCCCCTTGCGCCCGATCACAAGGACATGAAAGCCCTCCGACTGGAGCGCCAGTGCAGCGTGATGCACGCGGGCCACCAGCGGACAGGTCGTGTCAACCAGTTGTTTGCCAGCCGATTCCAGCCGTTGCCGCTCACGATTGCTGATTCCGTGGGCGGTGATCAAGACCACCGGCGTCTCGGGCAGGGAAACCGCCCGCGCGGTCGGATCCTGAGTCGAGAAACCCTGCGCTGCGAGCTCCTCCTGCACGATCTCGTTGTGGACGAGCTGACCGAAGATCGTCACGCGTGATGGGTTCGCAACCCCTGCTACGACCTCGAGGGCATCGCGAACTCCGAAACACATCCCCAACACATCCGCTCGAATCACCCGCATACAGCCTCCTTCGCCCTTGATCTTCGTTCTACCGACGAGCAATGTGTTTGCGCAGTGCGCAGAATGTAAAAATGGAAGAGAAGTTGGACCACGAGTTTGCAACGATCACGACTCGTTCGGCGGGCGATACCCGCGAGTGCGCTCTCGCATTCGTAAGATTCGTGTTATTCGTGGTTGAGAAACCGGATTCCCTCTCTGCCAGCATAGATCACGACAGGCACTTGACCATAAAAACGACTTTGGAGTGCAAAGTACGCGAGCCGAAAGAAACTGATTGATTGTTGGTTCGCAGGTGGATTTAACTCCCACGGTGTCGGCGTGGGCGAAGCGAGCGGAATCATTTCGGGATCGCGTGCGGCCGCTTCAGGCCGGCGACCAGCCGTCGGCCAAGCTGGGGCCGGAGACGGCTGCTGACGATGACCGGGCTGCGCCGAGCGCGTCTTGAACGACGGTTTCCAGTACGTTGATATACTCGAAAAAGCGCTTGCGACCGAGATCGGTGATCTGGCAGAGGGTCTGGGGGCGATTCTTGTGATAGCCTTTCCAGATCTCGACGAAGCCTGCCTCGTGGAGAACCTGGAGATGGCGGCTCAAGTTGCCGTCGGTGAGGTGGCACATTTCCTTGAGCTCTGCAAAGACGACGCCGCGGGGCTGGGAGACCAGAGAAGTCATGATGCCCAACCGCGCCTTCTCGTGGAACACGCGCTCGAGCCCGTCGTAGGCGAATCGTCCCGTGGTGTCGGCCGGCTTGGTCTTAGGCTGCGGCATGATCACGCTCCAGTGTGAAGTAAAGCACGGCGGCGGCCAGCGACTGGCCCACTCCAAATGGGAGCCCCATCGTCCAGGGCGAGAGCCCCGTCTCGCCTTGCCCGAGTGCTAGAACTGCCAGGCCCGTTCCGAGATAAAAGACGGCCACCCAGAACGTCGGCCTGGGCAACAGCCGGCAAGACGCGAAGATCCCCAGGCTGTAGAAGATCTGCCACAGACCGGGGAGCATGCGCACGTTTTCGGGGGAGAACCGCACCACGACGACTGTCACGAGCGCGCCGGCGGCGACGCACGGCAGAAAGTGCTCGTACGCCAGCCAGGTCTGCGCCCGCCTCAGGGACAGCGCGGCGTCGCGCGCTCGCATGAGCATCTCGATCCCGGCCGCCAACCCGCTCACGACGGCCGCCCCGATCCAGAGCGTGAGATACGACCCGATCTGGAGCGACGGCTCCTCGATCGTCGCCGATTGAATGAGTGCCGCGAGCAAGGCCACCGCCCCGGTAAAGGCCACGGGCATCGCCCGGTAGCCGCGAAACACCTCGGTGCGGGCCAGTTGCAGCCGGATCTCGGTTATCTGCGTCAACGCTTCACGCAGTTCCATCGATTTCGACCCTCTCGTACATCATCGACCGAAACTCCTCGAGAGACCATCGGTCGAGAACGCCTCGCTCGAACCGCCCATGCCACTTTATAACGTAAAGCTCGGCACTCGACCTGTCAAGGCCTGGAGTGTGGTATGATTCGGATTGATTTCGGGAGTGTCATCGGGCCGCAATTTGGGTAGAATCCTTAAACTCGCGGGTGTAACATCGGCACCCTTGTACCGGCGACTTCCCTTGAGGCCGTCGCCCTTGCTTTCGGCCTGAGCAACCATTGAGAGGGCCAGATCGCGTCCGTCATGGGATTTCTCGAATTCCTGCTTATCGCCGGTTTGATCGTGATCAATGGCTTCTTTGTGACCGTCGAGTTTGCCCTGGTCAAGGTGCGGACCAGTCAGATCGATCAGCTCGCCGGCCAGGGTAGCTGGGCAGCCAAGCTCACCAGCAAGGCACTCGACCATCTCGATTTCTACCTGTCGGCTTCACAGATCGGCATCACCGTAGCCAGTCTGGTACTCGGGCGAGCCATGCATGATTGGGTTGAGCCATGGGTCCAAGCGGGATTTCAGAGCTTGGGACTGCGTTCAACGCCGATCGTGGTACTGGGGATTTCCATTGCCATCGTACCGCTCGTCGCTCTTTCTCTGGTTACCTTTCTTCACATGGCGCTGGGAGAGCAGGCGCCGAAGAGTTTGGCGATCCGCGCACCCAAGGCACTGGCGCTCGTCACCGCGCCGCCGCTCGTTATTCTCTCGTACGTTTTCTCTCCGCTGATCTGGCTGCTCAACAAGTCGAGTCATTTGACGCTGTGGGCCCTCGGCCTGGGCAAGACCAGTACGGCCGAGCTATCTCACACCGAGGAAGAGTTGCGGCTGATCGTGGCCGAGAGCGTGGCGGGCGGCCACCTCTCGCGGAACGAGCGGATGATGATCGAGAACGTCTTGAATCTGGAGGAAAAGACCGCCCGGCGGGTGATGGTTCCGCGGCCTGACATCGTTTATCTTTCCCTGGCGCGCACCTTCGACGAAAACCTGCGGCTGGCACGTCAGACGGGTCATACCCGCTTTCCACTCTGCGAAGACGATTTGTCGGCGGTAATCGGCATGATCCACGTCAAGGACATCTTCCGCGCCGGCAGCTATCAGCAGAATGGGCGGATCAATCTCCGCCAGCTCGCGCAAGATGCCGTTTCTGCCGGTTTCCTTGCGTCTCGACCAGCTTCTGCTGGAGTTTCAGCGCAATCGCGTGCATCTGGCGATGCTGCTCGACGAATACGGCAGTCTGGTCGGAATGGTCACTCTCGAAAATGTCCTGGAGGAGCTCGTCGGCCCGATCCAGGATGAGTTCGACCGCGAGACGCCGCCGATCGTGCCCGTGGATGACGGCGCCTTCGAGGTCGACGCCTCATGTCCCCTGGACGTCCTGGCCGAAACCTGTGCCGTTGAGATACCCGAGACCGACGCCGAGACGGTCGGGGGCCTGGTTCTCGACCGGCTCGGCCGTCTGGCCAAGCCGGGCGATAGCGTCACGATCGACGGCTATCGTCTGATCGTCCTTCGGGCCGATCCCACGCGGATCCGGAAGATCCGCCTCGAGCCGCTGCCGCCCGAGACCGCTCCGAGTGCCTCGACATCGGAATCGGAATCGGCCTAGTGTGCCGTCACTCTTGGATTGACGGGCTGTTGGGCACGGGTCTCCGGGCACCCGAAGGGTCGCCGCCCGCCGTTTGACCGGAGGGTTCCCGTAGTTTTACCCGTCCATCGAAGACTGACGTTACCCAGACACTCCGCCCATCTCCGACGCCGGCGCACGCAACCCGGTTGCAGATGGTCCCCATTGCGTGCGATGATCGTTTGGCCTTTCTCCAAGCTGATCACGAGGGCTCTTCGTCGATGTCCCGCGAGGCCGGGGGCGCCACGCGCCCGCTTGAGGATTACCGAGATTATCTTCGCTTGCTCGCACGGCTTCAGATCGATCCCCGGCTGCGCGGCCGGCTCGATCCGTCGGACGTGGCCCAGCAGACGCTCTTGATCGCCCACGAAAAGCGTGACCAGTTTCGAGGCCAAAGCGACGCCGAGCTGGCCGCCTGGCTCCGCGCGATCCTGGCAAGCACGCTCGCCCAGCAGCTTCGCCGGTTTCGCAAGCACCGGCCGGAACAAGCCCGGTCGCTCGAGCAAGCCCTCGAACAATCCTCCGCGCGGCTGGACGCCTGGCTGGCCCAGGATGAATTGACCCCCAGTCAGAAGGTAGAGAAGATCGAGCGACTTGACGAGCTGGCCGCCGCCCTGGCCCGTCTGCCCGAGGAGCAGCGCATGGCAGTTGAGCTCCATCATTTTCATGGTCTCTCGGTGCCCGAGGTCGCGCGACGACTGGGTAAGACCGTGCCGTCGGTCGCCGGGTTGCTCTATCGTGGCGGCAAAGCTCTCCGGCAACACATGAGCGAGTTCTAGCGATCGGAATCTGGGAGACAAGAGCGATGCAGGCCGATCCGATCGGCGCAAGTACTCATCAGCAGCGGATCCAAGCGGCGCTCGCCGCCTATTACGTGGCGGCAGGGGCCGACGGCGGCACCGCACCGGACCGCCAGGCCTTGTTCGATCGGCATCCGGACCTGGCCGCTGAACTGGCCGAGTTTTTTGCAATTCAAGACCAATTGCACGCGCTGGCCGCTCCCTTCCGCGCCCTTGGGGGGAACGACGAGAGCGTCGGTGGCGGGAGAACGCCGGCCGGGCTCCGGCCAGCGACGATCTCCCGTGGCGGGGTGCTCCCATCCCCATCGCCGTTCGATGCAGATCTTGCCGTGGGTGATTACGATCTGCTTGGCGAGATCGCGCGGGGCGGGATGGGGATCGTCTACCGCGCACGGCAACGGAGCCTGAACCGCCGGGTCGCGCTCAAGGTGATCCGAGATGGCGCGCGAGCGACCCCCGACGACACGCGGCGCTTTCGCAACGAGGCCGAGGCGGTCGCCAAGCTCGACCATCCCCACATCGTGCCGATCTACGAAGTCGGTGAAGTGCGCGGCTGCAGCTTCTTCAGCATGAAGCTGGTTGAGGGTGGCAGCCTGGCGGAGCGGCTCGAGGAATACCGCAAGGAGCCAGGTGCCGCCGCCCGATTGATGGCCAACGTGGCCCGCGCGGTCCAGCACGCGCACGAGCGGGGAATCCTCCACCGCGATTTGAAGCCCTCGAACATTCTCGTCGACGACCGGGGAGAGCCGCTCGTGGTCGACTTCGGCCTGGCCCGGCGGGTTGAGGGAGACAGCGAGCTGACCCAGACCGGGGCCGTGCTCGGAACGCCCGCGTACATGGCGCCGGAACAGGCGACCGGACGCTCGGGCACGGTGACCACCGCGGCCGACGTCCACGGCCTGGGGGCGATCCTGTACGCGATCCTGACCGGGCGCCCGCCGTTCCGGGGAGAGACGCCGCTCGAAACCCTGGAGCAGGTGCGAACGCGAGTGCCGGACGCTCCCGGCACGATACGGAAGGCGATCGACCGCGACCTCGAGACGATTTGCCTCAAGTGCCTGGAGAAGGAGCCGGGGTGCCGGTACGCCTCGGCCTTGGCGGTGGCCGAAGACATCGAGCGCTGGCTGGCTGGCAAGCCGATCCACGCGCGCCGAGTCGGCCTCGCCGAGCGCGCCTGGCGGATGTGCCGGCGGTCTCCTCGGTTGGCGTTAATCGCAGCCGCGGCGATCGTCCTGGCGGTCACATCGATCTTGGGCTTGGTCTCGAGCGATCGTGCGCATCGCGAGGCTGCGAGGCTGAGTCAGAGAGCGCGCCGTGACGGGCATGAACTCCGTCAACAGCAATACGTGCGTGACGTCAAGCGCGCAAGCCAGCTCTGGGTTCGACAACCAGCCTGCTCTGGCGCTCGCGTTACTCGAACGCTATCAACCGGCCCCCGGCGCGGAAGACTTGCGAGATTTCGCCTGGCATTACATCCACCGCCTCTGCGCGGCCGGCCCACCCCCACTTTCGGGGCACGAGGGCGAGGTCTACCGCGCCGCTTTTTCTCCCGACGGCAAGACAGTCGCGACGGCCGGCCACGATCGGACAGTGCGACTCTGGGATGTGGCCGAACGACGAACCCGGCTTGTGATCCAAGGTTACCCCGAGAACCCGGACGGTCACGCGGACGAGATCAACTGCGTTTCGTTCTCGCCCGACGGCCGGAAGCTGGCGACCGCCAGTGACGATCAGACCGTCAAGATCTGGGACGCCGCGCGGGGGAGCTCAGAACGACCTTGACAGGACACGGCGACCGGGTGGTGGCCAGTGTTTTCACACCCGACGGCCGCCGAGTCGTGTCCTGCTCGCGCATGGGAGGAGTAATCGTCTGGAACGCCGAAGCCTTCCAGAGGTTTGACGGATATCTGGCGATCAAGCGCATGAGCGTTGACAGCTTTCGACGACTCGACGGCTTTCGGGTTTTCCGCAACGGAACGTCGCAGTCGCTGGCGATCTCGCCCGACGGGGAGTTTCTGGCCATTGCCGGCGAGCGGGTTGTCATCTGGAGCCTGATCGCGCGGAAGGAAGTCGTCCGTCTGGCTGGCGAGCACGGCCAGGTCAACAGCGTCGCTTTCTCCGATGACGGAAAACACGTCGCCACCGGTGAAAAATCGGGCAAGCTCAGGTTGTGGCGCGCGGGATCGTGGGAGCTCGACGCGGCGGCACCGGAGCATCGCGCCAGCGTCGAATCGACGGCATTCGCGCCGGACGGCGGAACCCTGGCCTCGGGGGGTCGAGACGGCATGATCCACTTGTGGAATAGAGCCGCGGGAACGCTCGACACAATTGCCAGCGGGCAAGCTCTGTTGTGGTGCGTTGCGTTTTCCCCCGACGGCCGGACACTGGCGATCACGGGCAACGATTCCGCTCTCCGTCTCTGGAATGTTGCCGATCATTGTGCCCGAGCCTGGCTCGATCTCGCCGCCTCGTCCGTTCCCGCGATCGCATTCTCGGACCGTGGAAAAACCGTGACCGCGGCCGATGGCGCGGGCTGTGTCTGGACCTTTGATTCTCGGGAAGCCCGTCTGCTGCGCACCGCGCGATTTGACGCAGGTCAACCTGTCTTTGCGACGGCGCTCTCTCCCGACGGTACCTCGCTCCTGACGTCTCATAAGGATGGGCGACTTTGGCTGTGGGATGTGCCAGGTAAACGTCGGATTCAAGGTTTTCGTTACGAGTACTCGAAGGGCTGGAACGCTGTGTTTCCGGCGGTCTCGAGCGGCGGCAAATGGATTGCGGCGTCATCAGTTCCGTATCATGAGGGGCCGTACACGGAGAAGCAGGTCGTCATCTGGCAAAGCGCCGGCGGTTCTCCCGGATACTTCAAGAGCGAGAACGGAAGCCGAGTCGTTTTTTCTCCACTCGCTCAATCATTCGCCGTTTACGGCTGGGGCATCCTCGATGCGAAACTCTGGGAGCTGCCCCGCGGCAAATTGCGAACCTCAAGAGGGCCACACCACAAAAATGGAGCCTTTGCCGCGGCTTTTTCCCCGGATGGATCGACGCTGGCCACGGGAGGAACTGAGGGTTCGATCATTCTCTGGAATGTCGAGTCGCTCGAACCGGTGCTACCGCCGATTTATGGTCACGCCGACCAGATCGAAGCTCTGGCCTTCTCGCCCGACGGCCGCACGCTGGCATCGGGCGGCCAGGACCGAATCGTCCGACTTTGGGACGTCAACTCCGGCGCAGAGCTCTTGGCTCTGCCGGGACACACTGGCTGCGTTCGGCAGGTCTGCTTCTCGCCCGATAGGATGACCCTGGCGACGTGTGGCGACGCGGCGAATGGCCGATGGGACGTGTTCCTCTGGTCGGCGGCGCCGTCAAAATAAGTGAAAGACGATACGGCCGGCCGACCAGGCGAAGCGCGCTTCAGAAACGCGAATTGCAAGCACGCTCGAAAGCGATCTGAGATCAGATCCCGCCGGCGCGATCTGTCCCTCTGACATCATTTTTTGGAAAACGTTGAAAATCCGCGCTCGGGTTTGCCGTTTCGAGCATCCTTGCTCTCAGACGACGTGAGTTCGCCTTCGCCGGCAGGCCGGCGGCGTGCGGGGTGCGCGCGTTGGAATCCGGAATCAGTGTCATGTCGTTCCGAGTGTGCTGTCCCATGACGCAACGAAATTATTGACGCTGAAAGACTTTGCGAACGCCGCGCCGACCCCGTAGCGTCTGCCGTTGTCCGAAGCATCGTGCGACAGTCAGCGCAGGCCGTTAGGGACCGCGCAGCAATAACTTTAGCAATTGTGGTGCAGGCGTCCCGCCTGCCGGCATGGGGAATGCAGGAGGGACGCCTGCACCACAACGATGAATTCGCCGAACTTATTCTCGCGCGGCGCCTTAGCGTCGTTCAAGCCACGGTCCGGGCACGAGCAGCGTGAAATTTGGCATGCACTCAGCACCATTGGGCACGCCCACAACCGAGCCGCCCGCACCGTTGCGTAGCGTGCACACACCGCATTTTCCGCGCTTGCTCGACCAGCTCGGCGCCTCGCTGCTTGTCACGACGTACCAGGCGGGCAAGCTGGTCATCGTCCGATCGGAAAGGGAACACCTCAACACGCACTTCCGCGCCTTTCAGGCGCCGATGGGTTTAGCACTCCGCGGCGACCGCCTGGCGATCGGCACGCACTGGCTGGTCTGGGAGTATCACAACGTCCCGGCCGCGGCCGCCAAGTTGGAGCCAGCCGGGCGGCACGATGCGTGTTTCCTGCCGCGATCCTGCCACGTGACGGGCAACATCCAGGGTCACGAGATGGCCTGGGCGGGCGAGGAACTGTGGCTGGTGAACACGCGGTTTTCGTGCCTCTGCACGCTCGATCAAAGCCACAGTTTCGTCGCGCGCTGGCGGCCGCCCTTTGTCTCGGCGCTCGCGCCGGAGGACCGCTGCCATTTGAACGGCCTCGCGATCGTTGACGGCCGGCCCCGTTACGCCACTGCCCTGGGTGCGACCGATGGACCGGGCGGCTGGCGCGGACAAAGCCCGCGGCGGCGTGCTGATCGACGTCGCCACCGGCGAGACGATCGTGCGCGGGCGGTCGATGCCCCACTCGCCCCGCTGGTATGGCGGCAAGCTGTGGCTGCTGGAATCGGGGGCGGGCTCAATCGGAGTCGTTGATCCCCGATCGGGCCGCTATGAATCGGTCGCCGAGTTCCCAGGGTTTACCCGCGGGCTCGATTTCGCCGGGCCCTATGCCTTCGTCGGCTTGTCGCAGGTTCGCGAATCGGCAGTCTTCAGCGGCGTACCCATCACGGAGCGGCTGGCCGAGCGGACCTGCGGCATCTGGGTGATCGATATCCGGACGGGCCAGATTGCGGCGTTTCTCCGGTTCGAAGACGCGGTGCAGGAAATCTTCGCCGTCCAAGTGGTCGTTGGCCGGAGGTATCCCGACCTGATCAACGACGATCAAAAGCTGCTGGATGATTCGTTCGTGCTGACTGATGAGGCGTTGGAGGCCGTGCCGGCGCCGCTGCGTGCACCGATCCGGCAATCAAGTGGTGGTGTTCCACAACGAGAGGATTCACTCCATGTCTTGGGCGCGTCGCAGGGTCAAGCTTAAGGGGAATCTGAGGTGGACGGCCGGGGGCTTGTCGCGCGCCCGTCGAACGCGAGTTGCTCGCGTCGAATGGCTTGAAGATCGGACACTGCTAGCATCCTTGCAGTTTTCCGCGGGGCTCGGCGAGCAATCGACGCTGGATTCGGTTGCGCAGCCGCCGAATTATCTGTCCGACGTGAACACTCCGGCCTCGCAGCAGTTTAATCAGACCGACGGCACGGCGGTTTCGAAAGTGACGCTTACCACTGCGGCTTCGACCACCGGCATGCCGGGCGTGAATGTCAACATCCTCTCCAACGGAAGCGTCGCGGCAAATGCCCCTGCGAACGTCGCCGTCAGTGCTGGGTTATCGGACGCGAATGGGGACGTTGGACCTACCGTGAACGTTCCGGTCACCATCGTGGCGAGCGACTCGTCCGAGACCGCGGGTGATCCGTGCAACGTGCAGTTCAGCTTTGAGTTCAATGTCAAGACATTTGCCTCAAACAACGCTACAGCCAACTTCTCCTACATCGCCACTTACACCTACAACGGGACAACGACGCCTTTGGCGTCGGCGACCGACCAGCTTGGCGGCCAGGGCGTCACGCCAATTGGCTCGGGCCCGGTGGATATCGAAACAGGCACGCTCCATGCCCACATCGGCGACACGTTCACGATAACGCTTTCCGAGAATCTCAGCGGCCAAACGGTAGCACCGTTCCTCGGGGCGGGGATCGACAACGTGGGCTGGCTGGTCGATGCCAATCTGGACGCCAGCATCGCACCGCCAGACCCGACTTCCACGACCGTGACCACCGAGCCAACCTACCTCGCGGACTTCGGTCAGAACGTGACCTTGGTGGCGACGGTGGAGGACATCAGTGGCAATACGAACCCGCCGACACCGACCGGCACGGTCCAGTTCTCTGTTCAACGGCAATCCCTACGGAAATCCGGTGGCGCTCGTGAGCGGCGTCGCCAGCATCAGCGACACCAACCTTCCGGTCGGGTCGCATTCGATTAACGCCGCCTACACGCCTGACGGCCTAGACTTCCGCTCCAGCTCTTCCCAGGTTCCCTATCCCCTGGTGATCCAGGCCGATGCAACGTTGACCACCGTGACCACCGATCCCGTCAACCTTGCCGACTTCGGCCAGAACGTGACCTTCGCCGCCACCGTGGAGAACATCAGTGACAGTGCGGACCCGGCTACGCCAACGGGCGCGGTGCAGGTTTCTGTGGACGGCAATCCGTACGGAAAAACGTTGGCGCTGGTCAACGGTGTGGCCAGCATCAGCGACACGAGTCTTCCCGTCGGGTCGCATTCGATCTCCGCCGCTTACACGCCAGATGATCCTGACTTCGCCGCCAGCAGTTCCCAGGTTCCTTATCCCCTGGTGATCCAGGCCGACGCAACGTCGACCACCGTGACTACCGACCCGCCCTCCCTCGCGGAAACCGGTCTGAACGTGACCTTCACGGCCGCGGTGGACAACATCAGTGACAGCGCGAGTCCCGCGACACCGACCGGGGCGGTGCAGTTTTCTGTTCGACGGCAATTCCTACGGCAACCCGGTCGCGCTGGTCAGCGGCGTGGCCAGTATCAGCGACGCGAGCCTTCAGGTGGGGTCGCATTCGATCAGCGCTGCCTACACGCCAGATGACCCCGACTTCGCCGCCAGTAGTTCCCAGGTTCCCACCCCCCTGGCGATCGAGGCCGCCAAGGCGGCGACAACGCTCAAAGCCGTGTCGGGCAGCGGCCAGTTTGACGGCGCGGCCGTCCTGACGGCAACGCTCATCTCTAGCTCTACCCCCCTTTCCGACGAGACCGTTGCGTTTACCCTGAACGAGGGCGGAGGCATCACCGCCCTCGGCTCGGCGACGACGGATGCCGACGGCGTCGCCTCCCTGACCGGCGTGAGCCTAACGGGCTTCACTGTGGGCACATTCGCCGATTTCATCGGGGACAGCTTCGCCGGCGATGCAGACTATGCCGCCTCAAGCGCCAGTGGAACGCTCACCGTTACACCGCAGCCAGCTGCTCAAGTCGCACTCGCGTCGTCGGCCGACCCGTCCCTCCCTGGCGAGCTGATAACATTCGGAGTGAATGTCATCCCCTTGAGCGGTGGGCCAACCCCGACGGGGACGATTCAGTTCGAAGTTGACGGCACTGACTTCGGTGCGACCGTGGCCCTCTCCGGTGGCGCGGCGACGAGCGGGCTGGACGCTTCGCTCAGCGTGGGAACCCACACGATCACCGCGATCTACTCCGGCGACGGCACCTATCCCGCTCAGAGGGTAACGCTGACGCAGATCGTGGAGAGCCCGTCGCAGGGAACGGGCAACGTGTATACCGTCAATTCGCTCGGCGACAAAGGCAACGGGTCGGGGCTCTCGGGCGACCTGCGCTACGCCATCACGCAGGCCAACGCCAACCCTGGCAGCGTGATTGACTTCAGCGTCATGGGCACGATTCAACTGACCGGGGCGTTGCCGGCTATCAGCGCGAATATGACCATCAACGGCCCAGGGCCGTCGCTCCTGACCCTCATGGGCGGCGGCTCGTCGTCGGACTTCAGTGTGTTCATCATCGATCAGGGGGTAGCAGCCACGGTGTCGGGCCTGACGATCGCTGGTGCCTATGCGAGGTGGGGCGCGATCAGCGACAACGGCCCATTGACCTTGACCGACTGCACCGTCACCGGAAACGTGGGCTGGGACGAAGCGGCGGGTCTCCGCGCGGCTAACTACGGCCAAACGGTGACGGTGACCGACTGTACCATTTCGGGCAATTCGGACATCTCGCGAGCCGGTGGCGTCGGCGGAATCTTCGTCAACGGCGCGGACCGAATGACCCTAAGAGACAGCATCATCTCTGGGAACTCTAGCAACAGCGGTGGCGGAGGCCTTGGCCTGGGTTCAGGCGATGGGCTCACGGTGTACGACAGCCTGATCTCCCAGAATTCCGCGAAGGGCGGGGGCGGCGGCATCAATACGGATTACGGCTTGGCCACATTGAGCAACTGCTCGTTATCGGGGAACAGCACGGGCACCTCCGGAGGAGCCATTTCGGGCGGAGCGAACCTGTTAAACTGTACACTATCTGGTAATTCCGCAGGAGGGAACGGCGGCGCCCTCTCAACCGACGGTGGCGGGCTCACCGACTGCACCTTCATCGACAACTCGGCTGGGGAAGGCGGTGGCGCCATCGCATTCTCCGGCTCAAACTTGATGGAAATCACCGGTTGCGCCTTCATGGGCAATACGGCTGCTCAATCAGGCGGGGCCCTGACTACCAGCGGCCCACTGTCGCTCATCGACAGCACCATCACGGGCAACACCGCCCCTAAAGGAGGGGGCGTCTTCACGCGAGCGGGCCTCACCACGGTCAGTACCGGCGAGTACAGTACCAATGAGTACGTTACGCCCGGCGCCTTGTCATTCGACGGCTGCATCCTCTCGGGCAACTCGGCCACCGACGCCGGCGGGGGCATTTTCAACATCGGCGGCATGACACTGACTAATAGCACGATCTCCGGGAACACGGCCCTCAGCGGCGGTGGCATCGCGGACATGTCGCAGGACAGTTCCAACACCGCTTCTCCCTATCCATCGATTGGAACCTTGACCGATTGCACCGTGTCGGGGAACTCGGCCACCTCGTATGGAGGCGGCGTCCTCAACCAGGGAACCCTGACGTTGACCGATAGCACCGTCTCGGGAAACACCGCCAAGGAAGGCGGCGGCATCGCCAATCCGATTTTGAGCCAGGCGCACCTCTATCGCTATGCGTATGGACCCGCAATCGCCAACAGCCAGGCAACAATCACGGGCTCTTCCATCGTGTCGAACTCGGCGACGGCCTATGGCGGTGGCATCGAGAACCAGGGAGCCTTGACATTGACGGGCAGCACCCTCTCGGGAAATACGGCAATGAAGGACGGCGGCGGGCTCGCCAACTTGTCGCTGTCGTTCTTCTATCCCAACGGTAGTGCACCGTCGAACGCCCCAGCGGCGGCGACCCTGGCCGATAGTACGCTTTATGGGAATACGAGCCTGTACGGCGGCGGCATCAGCAACGAAGAAGCGAACCTCACGCTGACCAATGATACTCTTGCGGCCAACCGCACGACCGGCGGAGGAAACTATGCGGCCGCCCTGGGCACGATCACCAGCTCGGGCGATATCCTCCTGACGAACACGCTGATCGCCGGCAACTTCAAAGGCGCGAGTCCCAGCACCGCACCCGGCGACATCGCAGGCACGATCGACTCGAAAAGTGCCTACAACCTCATCGGCGACGGTGATCTCCAGAAGGGCATTACGAACGGGAGCCAGGGTAACCTGATCGGCTCCGCCAGCGCCGGCACGGTCATCGATCCCCAGTTTGGACCTCTGGCCAATAACGGCGGTCCAACCGAGACCGTCGCTCTCCTGGCGGGCAGTCCCGCGATTGACGCAGGAAGCAACGCCCTGGCCATTGATCCCTCGACGCAGAAGCCTCTCGCCTTCGACCAGCGCGGTCCTGGCTACGCGCGCATTGTCAATGGCACGGTCGATATCGGGGCGTTCGAATACGGCGCGGTGCTGATCACGCCGACGCAGTTGGTAGCAGCGCCGCAAACCCCGCCATCGGTATTGGTCGGCGCCAGCTTCAGTCTGACCGTTGCCGCCGAGGATGCGGCGGGCAACACGGCCATCGGCTTCGCCTCACCCGTCACGTTGGCGATTGCAAGCGGACCCGCCGGGGCGACACTCGGCGGCACGCTCACTGCAACGGCCACGCAAGGCGTCGCCGCATTCTCCGGCTTGACTTTCGATCAACTGGGGACGTACACCATTTCCGTGACGGGCGGCGGCTTATCCGGCACGATCGGCCCCATCCAGGTGACGCCCGGGACGGCCACGCAGGTCGCAGTCACGATGGAGCCACCCGCCAATGTCGCCGTTGGCAGCAAGTTCCAGCTCGTCGTCGCTGACGAGGACTCCCTGGGGTTTGTGAACCCGTCTTACAGCGGCACGGCAACCGTCGCGCTCATCAGCAATCCGGGCAATGCCACGCTCGGCGGCACGCTCACGGTACCATTCGTGTCCGGCGTCGCCACGTTCAACGACCTGACGCTGAACGCGACGGCCAATGGCTACCTCTTGCAGGTGACAAGCAGCGGTGTTGTCCCGGCGACAACCAGCGCCATCGATGTAACGCTCCCCGCCGCCAACCAGCTTGTCGTTGTGACCCAACCGCCGAGCACCGTGACGGCGGGCACCGGCTTCGGACTGGTCGTGGATGCAGAAACCTCGGGCACGTTCGACCCGGCGTTCCAGGGCACGGTCACCGTGGCGCTGTCGAATGGCTCCGGCGCGACGCTCGGCGGCACGCTGACCGCCTCGGCGGTCAACGGCGTGGCGACCTTTTCCGGCCTGATGCTCACCAAGTCCGACAGCGGCTATGTGCTCCAGGTATCCACCAGCGGCGTGCCGCCGGCAACGAGCAGCGAGTTGACCGTGACGCCCGCGGCGGCCAGCGATCTCGTGATGACGACCGAGCCGCCGGCGAGCGTGCGCGTCGGTGCGCCGTTTGGCATCGCGGTCACAGCCGAGGACGCCTACGGCAATGTCAACACATCCTTCACGGGGATTGCCACCGCGGCGCTGACCAGCAACCCGGGCGGCGCGACCCTCGGCGGCACGCTCACGCAACCGTTCCAGTCAGGCGTCGCCAGGTTCAACAACCTCACGCTGAACGCCTCGGCGGAGGGCTACGTCTTGCAGGTGACAAGCAGCAGCCTTGTCCCGGCGACGACCAGCGCCATCGATGTAACGCTCGCGTCCTCCGACCAACTGGTCATTGCGAACCAGCCGCCCAGCACCGTGACGGCGGGCACGGGCTTCGGGTTGGTCGTGGATGCGGAAACTTCGGGCACGCTCGACCCGGCGTTCCAGGGCAGTGTGACTGTGGCGCTGTCGAATGGCCCCGGCGCGACGCTCGGCGGCACGCTTACCGCCTTGGCGGTCAATGGCGTGGCGACCTTTTCCGGCCTGACGCTGACCAAGGCTGGCAGCAGCTATATGCTCCAGGTATCCAGCAGCGGCGTCACGCCGGCAACGAGTCGTGCGTTGACCGTGACAGCGGCGGCCGCTACGCACCTGGTGATCACCGCCCCGCCGCTGGCCACGGTCAACCCCGGGGCCGGGTTCGCATTCCGAGTCGCCGCCGAAGACCCGTTCGGCAACGTGGATCTCACTTTCAGCTGCCCCGTGACGGTCGCTCTGGCAACCAACCCTGGCAATGCCACGCTCGAGGGCACTCTCACCGTCACTTCTGGGCTGGGCATTGCGGTGTTCTCCGGCTTGTCGCTCAACAATTCAGGGAACGGATACGAGTTGGAGGTCGCCAGCAGCGGCGTGACTCCCGCAACGACCAAGGCTTTCAACATTGCGCAGGCCCCCACGATCAAGTCCTGGGGGGCTCTGACGAAGCCGGCGCTCAAATTCACGCTCCAGTACAGTGCCGCCATGAATGCAGCAACCGCCGGTCTCACTACCAATTATCAGGTGTATGCGTTCTCGACCAAGACCGTCAGGCACAAGACCATCACAATTACCACAGCGGTCAACGTCAACGCGGTCTATAACCAATTAAGTAACTCCGTCACGCTAACAGTCGTCGGTAAGAACCCGTTCTCCAACGGGGGCGGACAGATCAAGATCCTCGCTTCGTCTCCGAAAACCGGGGTGAGCAGCCGGTCCGGTGTCCTCCTGAACCCGAACGACACCGTGTTCACGATTCTCGCAAAAGGGTCGGGCCTCATGTTGGGTTGAGCTCGGAAAGGCACGAGAAGCAGAAAGGAGAATCTGTGATTTTGTCCGAGCGCAAGGTGTGAGTGCTACATCTCACCGGCATCCCAGGAACTGTCATTGCGTCGCTACGCTACGTTCCATTCCCACAGCACAAGCCGGCCAACGATCAGGGCGATTTTATTCAACCTTCGCGTTCAACGGGATCGCTCTCGCCAGTAGCCGGCCGGGCCGTCGCCACGTAATGCCGCGAGTAAGCCGCTTCCAGAGCCGGTGCGCCGGTCTTGGAAAACCGCAGAATGATATGTTTACCGCCGCGGCCCCACTTGTGATACACGGTCTGCGACGGCTTCAAGCCGATCGCCCGTGCGTGGTGGTCGAGAACCCGCAGGATGGCGCACAGCTTTGAGAGGTTCCCGACACAGACGCGTTCCAGATAAGCGATCCGGCCGAACCGCCAATCATCGAGTTGCTGCTTCGAGATCCGCTGCAAGCGCATCAGAACTTCGACCGGAGTCACGACGTTGTTCGTTTCGAGGATCGCCGCGACCGTCCAGACTATCGTAGGATAGAGCTTGTGTTTCTGGTAGTTGGATTCGTTGAATTTTTTCATGAAACCCGTTGACGGGACGGGGTTGTCGTCGCTACTGAGTCGCTCTTTGCTGGAGCCACGCCACTTGCTCCGGCGGCAGAGGTGGATCGAGCAGTTTCGTGTAATCGATGCGGCGGGCGTAACGCGATCGCTCATAAATCGTCTCGATCAGGGGCTGAAGAGCCAGCGGCACGTCCGGGTCGGGACTCGCAAGTGGTACGGGGATCTCCGGCAGGGCATGATGCACGTGGACCGGCCAGACACGACAGTGCGGAACGTCGCTCTGGCGTCCAACCAATAAGTAATACGGACTGTCGGGCCACGGCTCGACCATCGGCATCCGCTGGCCCCCGCGCAACAGGTCGATCTCGACTAGATTGGCACTTCCGAGCAAAAGCGCGTTGCGTTTGCGCCGGTACTGCTCCCAGCCTTCGGTTCCACGGCGCTTATTCGATGGCGACAACACCTCGATGCACGTCACGAGGCGGATTTCTGAGTCGTTCTCATAGATCTCGATAAAGTTCTCACGGAAGTGCTCGTCGATGAAGGTGCGCATTGTCACGGCAGCGATCTCCGCAGCAGGCTCGACGACCGCCACTCGCCCGCTCGCGTCCGGGATGCGCTCCTGCTCTAGAGCCGCTACGACGCGGATGTCCGGATAGAACGGTCTCTCTTCCTTGCCATTGGTGCCGGCAAGGACGACGTAGGCGCGCTCGCCCGTTTGGATGAAGTAGCGCTCCGGCAGCAAGGGCGCGAGCGCGCGCTCGATCTCGCCGATCAGTTTGGTGTGAAAATCAGCCCAAAGACCGCGATCCTCAATGTACGGGTCCATCCCGGGAAATGGCGATTTCATAACGCCCCAATCTCTCACGCGCGATTGAGCGATCGCCGGCGCCCCTTCCGGCGTCTCGGGCGACTTGTAGTCGAACCAGCGTGGATCGTACTCGATCCGGCGCTTCTGGCGCATGGCGATGTTGCTTGTGAGTGCGATCACCGCGTCGGCCAGGGCGACCTCGCCGCGGCAACGGGGCAGGTGCTCGGTGTCGGCGTAGGGGTCTGAGCTTTCGGCGTGGCGGACGCAGTAGGCGAAGTGCTCGAGCTCTTCGCGATAGCCGCGCGAGGGCTCGGCCGTGGCCAGGCCGCCCAGGGCGGACGCCTTGGATGGGCCGGCCGTGCTCGGGCTGGTCTCGAGCACAGGCTTGTTGGCGTGCGCTCTCGACCGTCACGCTGGTCGTGCGCGACGCGACCGGGCTGCCCGCTTCCTTGTAGAGCAGGATTTCCTTTTCCTGGCTCACGATCATCGTCCCCTTCGAGCCCATGACCATCTCGCCGTAACCGTCGAACGCGTTGGTATTGATCGACGAATAGGTCACGATGATCCGGTCCTGCTCGTGCTTGCCGGGAAACTCGAAAATGTTGAAGACATGGTCGTCGACCTCGCGGCCGTCGGTGTAGAAAAACGTGCCGCCGACGCCGGTGACGGCCAGCGGATGCTTCTTGCCCAGGAAGATCGAGCAGGCATCGAGCTGGTGGCTGCCCAGCTCGGCCATCAAGCCGGCGCCGGTGCGGTTATAGAGCCGCCAGTTGATCAGCTCGTCCAGGCTGGCGTAGCCGTATTTCTTGTAGTCGATCTTCTTGTCGGCCTCGGGGTAGATCCGCTTCCAGCTATCGCGATAGACGATCTCGCCGCGCTCGTCGCGCACAATCTCGGGAAGGCCCGTCTTGGGGTCGAAGACCGGATTGCCGCTTTTGTCCTTGGCCACCAAGGGCTGGGCGTTGTTGCGATGCCATAGGCGCGGATGTGGCGGATGTCGCCCAGCACGTCATTCTGGACCAGATAATTGGCGTTGTCATAGAGGACCGAGTAGTGCCGCTGATGGCCGACGGCGAGCAGGCGCTTCTTCTCGCGGGCGACCCGGCACATTTCCTTGCATTCGGCGATCGAATGGGCCATCAGTTTCTCGGTAAAGACGTGCTTGCCCTTCTTCATCGCCTCGATCGCGACCGGCGCGTGCAGCCAGAGCGGCAGCGCGATCACCACCATCTCGACGTCGGGATCGTTGTAGATGTCTTCCTTCGCGTTGTAATGCTTCAGCTTCTTGACGTCGGCCGGTGTGTACTGCTTGTGGTTCGAGAATTCCTTGACCGCTCGCTCTTCTTGGCTGGGACGGATGTCGCAAAAGCCGATGAAGTCGAGATAATCGCGGTTGTGCGAGCGGATCATCGCCTGGCAGCCCTCGTCGCCCGTGCCGATGATGGCGGCGCGGACGGCGGACTTACCGTTCATCCCCTTGTACCCGAAATAGAAGGCCCCCAGGGCCGGCGCGGCAGCCGCGGCCTTGAGCAGCTCGCGCCGGGATACGCCCAGCGCCTGATTCGCGTTTTCGCGCCCTAGCACGCGTTCTTCGGGAGTCAAGTTGGTCATCTGTCGCTCCTTGTAGTTGAATGTGTCAGGTAATGCGAACGGGCTGCCGGCGGCGGCCGCGAGCGTCGCCGCCCCCCTGTCCTTCGGCCGCGGCGCGCGCCAGGCGGCGGCGGCGAGCCCCGAAAAAGAGAGCATCAAAACCGACCCAGTGGCCGCTGGGAGTCGTGGCGATCACCAGACATGCCAGCAGCTCGACCAGGTTCTTGCTGACGATCCAGTAGTGGCCCTCCGCCTTGGGATTGGGCGGAACACCCGGCCAGGGCGGCATCGAGAGGTAGATCATCGCGAGGAATACCGCCGCGCCGAGCGCCGCCCACGGGGTCATGAAGCCCGCCATCAAACAGACGCCGATCGCGATCAGGCCAAAGACGGTGAGACGGTTGATGTAGTCCAGGTAGGTCCATGGCGGCGAGGCCGCGCCGGCCGACATGATCTGATCGGCGGTCGCCAGCTTCACGACCGCGCCGCGCAAGCCATTCTCCCGTTCGATCAAGGGCGCGGTCAGCGCCCGCCGATCGGCGTCGACGCCGCGGCGGGCCTCGGAGGCGCGCTCGCGCTGGAAGGCGATGGCGCCCGGGTCGGACTCGACTTGCTGGACCTTGGCGAGATCGTGGTAGTATTTCTGCCGCTTCTCGTCGTTCTCGGGATCATGGAACCAGTATTCGGCCCATTGCTGGTTGTCTTCCAGGATCTTCTGCGCCTGCAACCTCTGTTCCTGGGTGAAGTGGAACTGATCGGCGATGCGCGTCACCTCGTCGCTCCACGCGGCCTTCAATCGGGGCGGGTCGAGGAGGGCCAGGCCATTGACGTCGGGAATCATCCCACGGAAGTAGGTGGCCAGCGGTCCGGCCGCGTTCCGCAGGTAGATCTCGGCCGAAAACGGTTCCTTCCCGCTGGTGGTCGACTCGAGCTTTTCCCATCCTTCGTAGAGGAAATGCCAGCCGATGGCCACTCGAAGCAGGATGATGGACAACGCTGCAAAAAAGCCGGGATAGTAGCGGGACATCATTTCAAGATCCAAAATCCAGATTTCGAGGTCCAAGATCCAAATTCCAAACTCCACAATCAGGCACCCTGCGTCCAGATCCCCCAACAGTATATCGCGTTTTATCCCGGGGCGAAATCGTGCTCGGTCAGGCCCAGGACGTGGAGGCGGGCAGTTGTGTCGGGGTTGGACCGCTCGACGATCAGGGCGCCGAACTCGGGATGATCGGCGATGAAGGCGCGGGCGGCTTCGGGACCGAGTAAATAAAAGGCGGTCGAGAGGGCGTCGGCGAGCGCGGCAGTGGGAGCGAGCACCGTCACGCTGGCCGGCCCGCGCGCCGGCTCACCCGTTCTGGGGTCGATGATATGGCCGTAAACCTGTCCGTCGATCTCGAAGTGCTGGAACGTCGAGCCCGATGTTCCCAGCGCCCGGTTGCGCACCCGGATCGTGCCCAGCGGCGACTCAGGCTGGAACGGGTTGCGCAGCGCGATCTCCCAGCGGCCCCCGAGCCGGCCGGGCGGGGAGCCGAGGGCGTACAGGCTCGATCGCCCACCGTGCACCAGCGCCGAGGTCGGCCACCAGTGAGCGGCGACCACGGCGACGGCCCGATCGATGGCATATCCCTTGCCGATGCTGCCCAGATTGATCCGCACGCCTTCCCGATCGAACGCGACGGTCCGGCGTTCGCCGTCGAGCCGCAGGTGCTGCCAGCCGGTACGGGAGCGGGCGTCGGCGAGGGTCGCCTCGTCCGGCCTGCGTCTGGGGCCTTTGACGAATCCCCAGGCTTCGGACAGCGGCCCGGCCGAGACGTCGTAAGCGCCCTCGGTTTGCTGGCTGAGACCGATGGCGGTTTCCAGCAAATGGAACAGGCCCGATTCGACTTCGACCGGGCCCAGGTGGGCCGTGGCGTTCAACCGGCTGACCTCGGAATCGTCGCGGTAAACGGTGAGCTGGGCTTCGAGTGCGTCGATCAAATCGAGAGCGCGACACGCGAGGTCAACGGCGCCGGGCGTGCTCGATGGCAAGCGCACCTCGAAATAGGAGCCCATGGCGGGTCGCGATACGGTCACGAGATCCGGCCGTCCCGCGTCGGGCCCATTCCCGCCCGCACTCGCCAGACTGGCGGCGCTGCGCCCTCGGAAACGCAATAGTTCGCGGCGATTGACGCCGGTTCGGGGTGATTTCACGCGAAGGCTCGAGTTTTTCAGGGGTGGGCAATGCGTGCGGGACCCGACGGCTACGCGCAGCACTGGTCAGGGATCCCCATTACAAGGCAGTTACCCTAGTATAACCACCGCAGCCCAGCGAGAAGAGCCGAGCCCGATGAGAATCGTACGAAACCGGGAACGCGGGGATAAAAGATGCGTCGCGCGGCCAGGCCGTCGCTGGCAAGAGCCGTGACCTAGACTGTGATCAGGGAGCTTGGATTCTATCTCGCGGAAATGGTTATGAACTCGACTTGGGCACGGTACAGCCGATGGCTGCCGGGACCGGCTGAGCTGGTCTTCGGGACCATTCTGGGCATGATTCTGATTGGCGGCCGCCATGCCCTGCTCGACGATCCGGGCACGTCGTGGCATCTCAGGCTGGGCCGGGACATCCTGGCCACGGGGTCGGTCCCGCGCTTCGATACGCTGACCTTCACCCACGAACAAGACCCGTGGGTTGACCAGTCGTGGGCATTCGACGTTTTGCTGGCCGCCGTGGTCAACAGTTGGGGCTGGTCGGGCGCGATCGGGCTCGCTGCCCTGGGACTCGCTGCCCTTTATGCGACCCTGGCACGCGGATTGATCCGGGACGGGACCTCCCCGATCGTCGCGATTGTGGTCGCGCTGCTTGCAGCGGGGATCGGCTCGATCCACTTCCTGATCCGGCCTCACCTTTTCACCTTTGCGTTCGTTTACCTCACGTTTCGAGCCTGCCAAAAGCAGCATGAGAAGGGGGGCTGGCACGTCGCGGCGGTACCGGTCTATACGGCGATCCTGGCCAACCTGCACGGCGGGTTCGTGGCATTGCCCTTGATTGTTGCCACCGCCGGGTTCGGTCATGTGATCTCGGGACCATGGGATCCGGCCCGGCGCCGCGAGCTGATCAGGTTCGCGGGCGTCTTCGGCGCGTCCATCCTGGCGGCCTTGCTGAACCCGTACGGCTTCGGCCTTTATCGCCACGTCGCGAGACTGCTCGTTTCCAGCGGGGTCACCAGCCTGATCATCGAATATCAGCCCGCGCCCTTTGGCAAGCCGGAGGCCGAGGCGCTCGAGTGGGCCCTGCTGGGCCTGGTGGCTTTGCCCGTCGTCTCGTCGCGACGCATCGACCGGTATTTTCTGCCCCACGTTTTGGTGTGGCTGCATCTGGCGTTAACTTCGATCCGCAATGCGCCGATCTTTGCCATGGCTGCCGCGCCGGCGCTGGCCGTACTCATCGATGGCTTGCCGATCTTGTACCGGCGGTCCTGGAAGAGCGTGGGCGCGCGGCCGGTCTGGGTGCCCGCCGTCACGACGGCCGTCGTGCTGCTCGTGGCCGTGGGTGTAAAGCTGGGAGGATTCGACACCAAGAAATGGCCGCTGCCCGCGCTGGCCAGCCTGAACGCGCAGCCAGCAAGCGCGCGTCTCTTTCACGAACAGGACTGGGGCGGCCTGATCGCGGCGGAGTGCCGGCCGCCGCGGCATACGTATCTCGACGATCGATTCGAGCTTTTCGGCAAGGAAGCGATCATCGAGTATGTGGACGTGCTGTCGGGCGGACCAGCCTGGGACGACGTTCCGCGACCGTGACCACATCGACCTGGTCTGGCTCCGCCCCGAGCGTGGGCTGGCCAGGCGCCTGAGGAAGGAGCCGGGATGGGATGTCGTCTATCAAGACAAGGTATCGGTTTTGATGAAGCACGCGCCGACGGGCCGGGTCGCGGCCCGCTAAATCGCCTCGCACGACATTCTCATCCCGCTTTGGCTTTAGCGGACTGGCCGCCCTTGAGCTCTTCGCGGACGGCCTTGATGATCTCGTCGGGAAGCTGGATCGTCCATGCGTTCAGCTTTCCGGACTCGACCTCGAAGTGCGCATCCGTTCCTTGCCAGAACGACTCCGAAACAGCGACGAATTTGCTCATGGCCGCCGATTGGTTTTGACCCTGGAGCATCCCCCCTGCTGCGCCCATTCCCATTTGTCCTTGGGAGTACGCAGGATCGTTCTCGTCCGGCGGCTTTGCGACGACATTGATTCCGAGGTCATTAGCCCAATACATCGGCCCCATCGCCGTGTAAGCGAGGACGTCGAACCGTTCCCCCTCGACTTTCACTCCGTTAAGGTGCGCAGAAATCGTCTGGGGAGGGCGGGAACGCAAGACGACAAGACGAGTCAGGCTGTATTTGCCGGTGTCAAGCTTGACATCGCCTGGCTCAGGACCGGCGTCGTCCCATCGCAGCAGGTCGGCATAGAGATGCGTGGGGTCGCTCTTCAAATCCCCGAGGTCCCCACCCCCGCGTTCGCCCGGACCGGCGAATCGCCAGAAATACAATGACCGACGTGCAGTGGGGACCTCGGCCTGATTGATTCCGCCTGCGCCAATCCGCAGAGGATCGACCGGGTGGCGCCCGAGCTCCACCCGAGATTTGGGCCGCCCAACGTCCAGTGCAACGGAGCTTGATAAGTGGCGCCCGCATGCGTGAACGACGCTTCGACCAGGTACTTCTTGGCAGCCAGGTCAGCCGGCCAGGCGACATTTAACGCCACCTGCCCCGTGTCCGGAGGCGCTTTGGGACAGATGATTGACCTGACAATCTTGACTCCCGGCAGAACGTTCAAGCTATCATGGGCGCGCCATAAATTCGGCCCTTTCCACCGGCGAACGAGGTCAAATTGCCAGTCGCCGGGTTGGACAACGCCGAAATCGACGAAGCCGTTCTCGTCCGAGACGCGCTGAATGACGTGGGTGTATGGCGAGTCCGCCGTCCCCATGGCGCCGAAGCCGCCGCCGAGGCCGCCGGCGAAGCCCCCCATGCCGCCCATACCGATGGGCCTCGCTTGCGTGCCCCTACCGAGCGCGACTTCATATCCAACCGCCGGCGGTCCATCGAGCGTCTCCTGGGTGAGCTTGAACGAAACGGGAATCCAATCGGGAGTTTGGCCGGGCCGAAATGCCTCGGCCATTGTCCGCAGTTGCTTGAGCATTTCTTGATTGGTCGCCTGAGCCTGGGCGAGGGCCTGGGCGAGTTGAGCATTGGCCTCGGCCACCTGCCTCTCCGCGCGTACTGACTGCTGGCGTACGAGCGCAAGCGCAGCACCACACACCACGACCAGGAGGAGAAGGCACGTTCCGATCAACACGCGCTGGGTCATGATCTTCCCTTTCATTGCCTCGAACCAAAGCCGGCGCGCCACGGCCGCCGGGTCGCCGAATTGTTCCAGGACGCGGGCTTGCGCCGCGTTCGCGTCGGCCCCGCGCAAGAGCTCGCGCTTGTACGCACACGCCAGGTGATCGGTCAGCTCGTCGAGGATGTCCTGGCGCACGCTGGGCGGCTCACCGTCCCGAGGCGGCGGAAGCTCGGCCGAAAGCGTTTGGCGAAAGTCCATATGGCAATTGCCAGTTGTCAGTTGTCAGTTGTCAGTGGCGAGTGCTGCGTGGCCAGGCGACCGGCTGATGGAAATATACGCAGGATCGAGTGATCGTGGGACGGATTGGCAATCCGTCCTACGGTGAAATTGCATCTGGCGGCCGCCTTCGTGCTCGCTGGGCCGCGGTTGACGGAACCCCCCATCCGGCCCTTCGGGCCGCCTTCCCCCACGAGGGGGGGAAGCCCAACGTGGACCATCCCTTCATTCCACTCTAAACTCAGCTATGACCGAAGCCGGCCAGCCCCGACCGGCCGGAGCCCAGCACGCCATTGATGCCGGCCGTGAAGTTGAGCCACGTGCGCTGCGCGCCGCCAGCTCGCGCTTGCCGGCTTCCGTCGCTTCGTAATACTTGCGTCTGCGGCCATCGGCCTCGCGCCAGAACGACCGCAAGAGCTTCTGCCGCTCCAGCCGGTGCAGCGCCGGGTAAAGCGAGCCTTCCTTCAACTCGAAATAGCCGCCCGACCGCTCGGCCACCGTCTGCGCCACCTCGTAGCCGTAAGTTGGCCCTTGCGTGGCGATCTCCAGGATCAACATCTCCACCGCACTTCCCAGGAATTGCGAGTCCATACCTAGAGCTCCTATGTGTCTCTCTCTAATACATAGAGCGTCGAGGTATCGGAGTCAAGAGGTCCCTTGGGAATTTAGGGTGCGTTCGCGCAGATTATTGGGATGGATGCGGTGTATATTATTGGGGAGTGGAAGTTTCGGGCTGAGATCACGAGGGTTAAAATCGATGAGCATTCTCACGCCCAGCCCCCCACGACCAGCGATCGTCTATCCGGACAGCGACGGCAAGCCGATGGCCGATAACACCGTGCAATTCCGCTGGATCGTGACCATCAAGGAAGGGCTGGAAAGGGCATTTCTTGATCGCACCGATGTCTTCGTCGCAGGCGACCTGCTCTGGTATCCAGTCGAAGGCAACCTCGACATCAGTGCGGCTCCCGATGCGATGGTCGTATTCGGCCGGCCCAAAGGGGATCGAGGATCGTACCGGCAGTGGGAAGAGGGCGGCATTGCGCCTCAGGTCGTCTTCGAGGTCCTGTCCCCGAATAATCGAGTCGGTGAGATGGAGCGCAAGCGGCTTTTCTACGATCAATATGGCGTCCAGGAATACTACATCTACGACCCCGAATACGCGGAACTCTTTGGTCACCAGCGAGTCGGCGGTCAACTCGTCGCCATCCGCGACATGAACGGTTGGATCAGCCCATTGCTTGGTGTTCGATTTGACATGAGCGGAAGCGAGCTGAGACTGATTGGCCCGGACGGCCAGCCGTTCGTGAGTTTTCAAGAAATCGCGCGGGAGCGCGACCGCTTCGCGCAAGAGCGCGACCGCTTCGCGCGGGAGCGCGACTTGGCACTCATCGAACGGGACGCCCAGCGACAGCGCCGAGAAGATGGCCGAACAGCTCAGGTCGCTTGGAATCGAACCCAACGCCTGAGGGCGTAAGCGGGGGTTGGCCGGTCCAAGATCTCGGCCCCGAATAGGGCGAGAGTACGTAGCCGGGAGGCGCAAGCCACCGGTCCGGATCGAATGAGCTACACGCCGCTCTCGGCTTACTTTGAGACCCTCAAGTTCTCGAACACGTAAAGCCCGCTCTTACCGGGGCAGACCAGGTTGAGATCGCCGTCGCCATCGATGTCAATCGCGGTAAGCTGCAACCCCGTGCCAGCCGTCCCGGCGGGAAAATCCCGCAGCGCGCGACGTTCATTCGCTTTGTCGGGAGCGTTCCTGGCCGGCTCGCCTTGGAAGATGATGTGCCTGACCCAGCGCTTGGACGTCCGGTCGAATTCGTACCAGGCGATCACGGAGCCGTCGGTCGCCCCCGGCTCGACCTCGTGGGCATACACCCGCTTGCCGGTGACCAGTTCGTGGGCCTTGCCGTCGCCGTCGATGTCGGCCCAGATCAAGGCATGGACCGACGCCACCGACTTGTCGATCGGTTCTTTGGTCCAGGCCCGTTCGCCGGTTGGTGCCTTGGACTGGCGGAGCCAGAACAAACCGTAGTCGTGTCCCATGCCGTACACGAGGTCAGAAAGACCGTCGCCGTCGATGTCGCGGGCCAGGATCTGAATTCCCGTCGCGCCCAGATTCCACTCAGGGTGCCACGTCCAGGAATCGCGCGGGCGCCGCCGGTGCTTCGAACCAGCCTTTGGGGGTAAGCAGGTCGATGCGGCCGTCGCCGTTGACGTCGCCCGAGCCGACCCCGTGACCGGCGGCCGCGGCGCCGAAGTCATGTTTCCTGAGCTCGTAGCCCTTGCCGCCGCTTTTCGGCGCGACTTCGTACCAGACGACGACCTTGACGCAATTGGGCAGGACGTCCGCTACTCCGTCGCCGGAGAGGTCAACCAGACACGCAGCCTCGATCGGGCCGGGCAAGTTGACCTCGTGATAGGTCCAGGGCGCGCCGACCTTTCCTGGATCCTCAACCCAGCCTACGTTGCCGCCGAAATAGGAGCACGAGACGAAGTTGACGTGCCCGTCGGCGTTGATATCGACCGGAAGGGTCGAGAAGCAGTTGAAGTATGTGCCGACCCGCGCGACATCGCGAACGTGGTACGGCTTCCAGTCCGGGGCCTGATACCAGGTATCCCCCGAGACGATGTTGAGCTTGCCGTCGTTATCGACATCTAGCACCCCGGCGGCTTCGAATTCGCTCTGGCCGTTGATCGTGTGCTGTTTCCACTTCGGCTCGTCGGCACTGGCGCAGGTCGCGCAAGAGAAGAGTGCCGCGAGCGTGGTCAGGATTGCTCTGGGTCGTTTCATGACAAATCTCCGGAATTCGGCCGGGTCGGTTGCCGGCACCAGGCAGAAGACCATCACGCGGAGCGTGATGACTACGTTCGGCCGGCGTGAAGGCCGGCACCAGGCAGAAGACCATCACGCGGAGCGTGATGACTACGTTCGGCCGGCGCGGACGCCGGCACCAGGCAGAAGACCATCACGCGGAGCGTGATGACTACGTTCGGCCGGCGCGGACGCCGGCACCAGAAACAACACCATCACGCGGAGCGTGACGACTACGTTCGGCCGGCGCGGACGCCGGCGCCAGACAGAAGACCATCACGCGGAGCGTGATGACTACGTTCGGCCGGCGCGGACGCCGGCACCAGAAACAACACCATCACGCGGAGCGTGATGACTACGCTCGGCCGGCGCGGACGCCGGCACCAGAAACAACACCATCACGCGGAGCGTGATGACTACGTTCGGCCGGCGCGGACGCCGGCACCAGAAACAACACCATCCACGCGGAGCGTGATGACTATGATCTCGGCAATGTCCAGGGCTTGCGGTATTCCTTGGTCAGGTACTGGTTGGCTTCGGGGTGGTTGACGATCCGTTCCGAGGCCGGGTCCCATTTCAGTTTCTCGCCCGACCACAGTGAGATGTTGCCCAGGTTGCCGACGGTGGTGAGGCGGTGTCCGTAGCCAAAGTGGCATGAGCACCGAGCACGGGTCTTGATGGCGTCAAGCCATTCGCGATGATGGCCCACCGAGCGCGGGAGGCTTGGTTTGGGCTTATCGATCTTGCGGCCGTGCTCGGGGATAATGCGGTAGTCGTCGTAGCTGGCCACGAGCGTCGCGTCGGTTCCCTGGAACATGATGCCCAGCCCCTGACCCTCGATCCCGCGGGCATTGGCATCGGTGTGGCTCCAGACCATCAGAAACTTCTGGTCGCCTTTCTGATATTCGTAAGTGACATCGAGCGTATCGGGCACTTCGCAGTTATCGGCCAGGGCGTAGCGGCCGCCGGCAGCCGCGATGGAAACCGGCGCCTCGACATCCATCGCCCAGTGGACGAGGTTGACGATGTGACAGCAGAAGTCGGTCAAGATTCCGCCGCCGTAATCCCAGAAGTAGCGCCAGTTGAAGGTGAACCGATTGGGATTGAAGGCGCTTGGGTGCCGGGCCGAGCCAGAAGTCGTAGTCGCAACCGTGGCGTGCCGGCCCATCCGGCGGGCGGCCCAGACCGCTGCGATCCGCGGCCAGCCAGACCCGAACCTTGCTGATCTTGCCCAGCACTCCCGATCGGACGATCTCGACCACGCGATGGTAGTTTTCGCGGGCGTGGATCAGATTGCCCATCTGGGTGACTCGCTGGTGCTTCTCGGCCGCGCTCACCATGGCCCGGCCTTCCTGGATGCGGTGCGCCAGCGGCTTCTCGCAGTAGACGTCCTTGCCGGCCTGACAGGCGAGGATGGCCGTGATGCCGTGCCAGTGGTCGGGCGTGGCGATGACGACGGCATCGACATCCTTGCGATCGAGCACCTTGCGAAAGTCGTGACAGGCCTCCGGCGCGCCGCCGGCTGCGGACTGGGCTCGCCGCAAATGGGGCTCGTAGACGTCACAGACCGCGGCGATCTCGACGTCGGGGAAATCCTTGAACGTGTTGATCAGACCACTCCCCATCCCACCAACGCCGATGAACCCCAGCACGATCTTCTCGCTGGGAGGAACCGGGGTTTTGACCTTGGCGGGCTGATCGGCGGCCTTGGTCGATCCCGAGCCTGCCGCCTTCTGCTTGCGGTCCTCGGGCGTGCCCTGCGAACTTGCTGCCAGGGCCGATGCCGCCAGAAACTCCCGGCGCGTCCAGTTGGTCATGACTCATACTCTGAGTGTTGATGTTCTCGTAATCATAATCCTGTTCTTAATCTTAATCTTAATCTTAATCTTAATCGTATTCTTGATCTTAATCTTAATCTTGATCGGTTTCGCCGATTCCCCGCCGCCATCGTTCCGACCCGGTCCCTACCTATCGACGGCACGTCCCCGGCCCACTAGCGCGCCCCCACAGGAATGCCAAAATCGCCGAGCATGTTCCGCCACACCGAGTGGACGTGATTCGCACCATTCTGGGTGTTGTTGAATTCGATCAAGAAGGTCGGCCCCTGGACGCGGTATGCGTGAGGCTGGCTGCGGTCGGCGGGGCCGGCCCAGGCGAACCGGACGGCTTCGGTGCCGGCCTTGCCGATCTCGTCGAACCATGCCTTGGCCACCTCGGAGGGCATGTCCTCGCCGTACGACTCGACCAGCGATCGGAGCATGGTCTTCTGGTCCTCGCTCAAGTCGCCGTACGCGATGCCGACGGCCGGGTCGGCGGGCGGCTGGGGCGTGTTGGCGGCTCGGATCTCCGGCGGGGCTTTCTCGGCGAACAGGGCGGACTTGTGCTGTTTTTCGTCGAGGGCCTGGAGCAAGCGCAGCGCCCGGTCTTCGCGATCAGCGAGCGTCCGCAGGCCCTGGCGCGGGCCTTGACGGACCTCGGCCGGGTTGGCGCCGAAGAAGACGGGAGTGGCCGCGATGATCTTGCTGTCTTCGAGGACGAAATTCAGCGAAAGGTGATGGCCCTCGACCCGCCAGCCCCACTTGCCGCGATCCGACGGACTGCCGAAGATCGAGAGGTAATACAGCTCGGGGTCGCGCACCGGCCCGCTCCCCTTCTCGATCTCCTTGAGGACCTGCTCCAGGCTCATGATGGTGGTGGCCTTGAGGAAGCCGCTGCCGCCCAAGCCCGACTGGATCAGGCCGAAGGCCAGGGCGCACTGCTCCGAGCTGAGTTCCTTGATCGGAACGCCCTTGCGCCCCCGCGGTATGAAGTGCCAGTTGAGCCGCTCCAGTGAATCGTAGGCGAATGTCGTCTTGTCGGCTTGCGGCTTCGAGAGCGACGCCAGGAATCGGCTGGCCGCGGTCGCCATGCGACTGCCGGTCTGTTCGACATGGGCACCCGCCCAGAGAGCAAAAGCCACGACAGCCACCGACGCCAAAAGTAAGCTCGACTTGATCCCACGCATCGTCTCGCCCCCCATTTCGTTCGAATCAACCCCGGCTGCGCCGGGTAGAGCGGCATGTCCACCCAGATAGCCTTCATCTTCGATGCGAAGGGTGAAGTCAAGACCCAGGGGCGGATTTCGCGTCTAAAAGAGTTAAGATGAAGACGCCTACCCGAGTACACCGATAAGGCAGTCCTTTCCGAGCTGAGCCGAGTACCGGGTCTCGTCGGAGCCGAACGGCTTACGGTCGCCGAGTTCTCCAGACGATCGAAAGTCGGAGTCGCGACGTTGCGCCGGCGATTTCGCACCAGCTCGGTTTGCGGTACAGAGTTCTGGTGCGCGACAAATTCAAATGTGTGCTGTGCGGATCGTCGCCGGCTGCAATACCAAGTGCCGTCTGCACGTAGACCATATCATTCCCTGGTGCTGAGGAGGCAAGGCGGTCCTTCAGAAGCTATGAACGCTGTGCGAGAGTTGCAATTTGGGAAAGGGCGATCAACCTCATCCTGCGAGTGACGGCTAACCATCCGCTGGAGGCGACCCGGCCCGCCATTTTGCTAGTGGGGCTTCAGAGTCCCCGAGGCGGGACAGTCCGCAGAGTTGTGTCGATGGTGTGGTTTGCGATCGCTCCGCATATTACACTGGGCGGTATGCCCAAGCCCGAGCGGAGACGTGATACCATGAATCTTGAAATCCGCCGTCAACTCCTGGGAGTTCTGAATGATCTCGGTGAGTATACGCCCGACGTCCGGTTCGGCCAGTTGCTCGCCAATCTCTCCTATATGGCCAAGGGCTTCACCGCCGAGGCTCTCTGGGACGTTGAAGACGAGGAATTGTTGGAAGCCGCCAAGAGCCATCTTGAGGAGTTGTCAGAGCGGCATGCCGGCGCCTCATGACCGGCTAACCAGCCGTAGCGGCCGGCCCGCTACGCCTGACGCCGAACCTTGCGCAATGCCCTTGGGGCCACGGGTACAATCATGAACACCGACGCTCCACTGCGAGACCAGCTCGGCAGGCTCTTGGCATGGGAGGATGCGCACGTCGGCTTTGACACGGCGATCGCCGACATGCCAGAGGACCTTCGCGGGAAGCAACCAGCCGGCCTGCCATACTCGGCCTGGCAGCTTCTGGAACACCTTCGACGTGCGCAACGAGATATCTTGGAGTTCTGCCGGAACCCCAGCTACAAAGAGCTAAGCTGGCCCGATGATTACTGGCCTGGCTCCCCGGCTCCTCCCTCGCCCGCGGCGTGGGACGACAGCGTTCCGGCAGTTTCGGGAGGACCGGAACGCGCTCCAGCAGCTTGCCGCTGATCCGAACATAGACCTCACCGCAAAGATTCCTCATGGTAGCGGCCAGACCTACCTCCGAGAACTGGTCTTGGCCGCCGATCATGCGGCCTATCACATCGGGCAGTTGGTGGTCGTTCGTCGGCTGCTGGGGAACTGGAAAAGGGTAACGCCAGTGGTGACATCCGCCGAAGTGGTGGCGGCGATTGACCCCAAGCTGTGAACTCGGATTGCAGACAGAACGGTCTTTGGCCGAAAGAAGTCGCCGGTCTTGATCCCGACGTCAAGCCCCACGCCTTCGACCCTCTCTGTCCGATCCGCAACGTGTTGACCCAGTATCCTCCTTCCATGCTCATCCACGGGACCGCTGACACCGATGTCCCTCACGAACAATCGGTGGTCATGGATCGGGAGCTGAATCGCCAGAGGGTAGACCATGAACTCGTCCTGGTGCCGGGAGGCAGCCACGGACTGGGAAACATCGGCAGGAACGAGGTCGCGCGGCTGTATGAGCGCGTTCTGGCGTTCCTCAAGCGCCACAGCGTCTGATCCGCGACCCAAACGAAGACGGCTGCTCGGCCGCGCAGGGTTCCATCCGTGGCTCATCAGCCGGCCGCTCGCTTCACGTGGACCGCCGCAGGCCCAGGAAACGGCGTCGTGAACACCCGCCGGCCGCCACCGCGGACCGGCTTGCCGGGAATGAACTTGCTGTTGGTGGTGTCGTACCACTGCACCTCGAAGCTGGCCTCTGCGCCTGAAAGGTCGATCCAGAACTCTCCGAGTCCGCCATCCTGATAGGCGAGGTATTCCCGGCCGCGCGAGGCGAGGACGTATCCGGTCGCCGACAGCTTGGGCTCTGGGACCATGTGCGCCAGGTCGATCTTCTGGGAAAAGGCGCGGACCTGTCCCATTGCAACTCGCGCCGAGTCTTGCCAGGTCGGGCTGGGCAAGAGTTCCTCCATGAAAAGCACGTTCAAGCCGCGGGTGAAGCTCTTCCAGACCCAGGCGCTGTCGCCGCCGGTGTGACCCCAGAGGTGGTCGGTGTCGTTGACGACTACCTTGCCGACAAAGCGCGGCGAGGGCCGGTCCTTGTAGCTCTCGTCGGCCGATCCCGCATTGGGCGAGATCCAATCGGCCGGGCTGTCGATGAGTATCTTGTTGCTTGCACCCGGGTACTGAAAGGTCATGCCGACCGGGTGCTGCCGGTGCAGAGCGGCTTCGTAGCGGTGAATGAAGTCGATCAGGTGATACTGCCACTTCGTCGAGTAAACCCCCGCTTCGTTGCACACCTCGTAGAGCACGTTGTCGAGGTCATTGACGGTGTCAATGACCTTTCTCACGTAGGCTTCCTGGCGAGCCAGCACGTTCTTGCCCGTGGGTTCGTCGCGCAGCTCGTTATAGAGAAGCCCCCGGCCGGCTGGATCGGCATCGATGCCGTTCTTGTTGTTCGGGCCGTGGAACGGGTGGAACTTCCAGGCGTCGGTAAACTGAAGCTCCCACCCTTCAAACAGCATGATCGAGACGTAGATCCCTCGATCCCGCGCCTTGCTGACGCGCTGGCGCATCCGGTCGAAATACCCCGGCTCGAACGAATCGAGGTCGAACTTCGGCTTGCCGTCGGCCGCGGGGCCGGTGCCGGACCGTCGCCAAGGATGCGGCTGGCAATACTTGATCACGCCGGCCGGCTGGGCGTCGGTCCACTTCGGTGCCTCCCAGCGCCAGAGCCGGAAAAAGTTGTGGCCGTGGCTCTCCAAAAAGTCGAGGTAGGCATCGTAATCGAAGGTCGGGGGCGGGTCGTCGCTTCCGGTCAACCGGTGGCCGTTGTCCTGGAAGTTGTGCCAGTTGTGCGAGCCCACCAGGAGGATCGCCCGCTTGGAGTCGGCGGAGAAATAGCGGGGATTCGACTCCAGCCGCTTGAGCGGACCTGCCGCTGGCGGGCCGGCAAGCGCCCCAGCCTCGAACAGCGCCAAAGTCACCAAAAAAGCCGCCGCATCGTGCGATCTCCTGGATACTCGGCGTTTTGTCGAAGCGGATGCATGGCTCACAATAGGAACTCCTAACGCGAGACTTTCAGTTGCGGTACTCAATCCAGAGTGCGCGTGTTCTTTCATCGATTCCTGACATGTAGAGCATCGCTCGGCAGAGGTCCACGAAATCGCCCCCTAGGGGGCTGTGCCGCATGACGATGTGATACTGACCGTTGCTGACTCCCTCGACAATCAGCAAGTCTCCATCCATGGTAAGTCGTCCGAAAGGACCACGCTGCGAAGTTGGGAGCGTCTAGAACTTGGCCTTCACCAGGCAGCTTGAGATCCTCGCCCAGTGTGCCTGACTCAGCTTGGCGCTCTTGCGCGCGACGATGTTCCCCGCCTCGAAGCCACTCTCGCCGCCGAGCCGCACGGCGTTCAGAACGGCCCCCTCTTCTGACTTGACGAAACGGACGGAGATGGCGTTATGGAACGTTGGCAACCAAAGGAACCGATACACGGTTGCGGTGGCGTCTGTCTCGGCCAGTTTCCAAAGCGACGGCTCCCTCATGGCGCTCAGGTGATTTTGAAACCACGCCTTCCTGAAATCGTTCTGTTTCTTGGCCTTGACTGGCTCGTCCACGGAGGAAGAGTGTCGGAAGCTGCCGCAGAATGCGACGAGCCCGATCATGGCCAGCAAAAAGGGCTTGCTCATCGAAATCTGCCCGTGGGGTCCAGATCAGCGATCGTTTCCGTCGCAGCGTTCGTCGATCTTCAATACTGACAGTCAGTGAAACTCTCGTTGCCTGAAATTGTAACCATGGCTCTCAGGGTATACATCAGCGTCATCGGCCTCGCGCGTCGGACTTGCCCTCCCAAGCAGAGTAAGCCCGCACCATTTCGATGTCGGCTGGAAATGCCCGACCGACGCAGGTCGTTCCAGTCGGACCCCATTTGATCCATCCGCAGGTCCCGAGGTTCCGTCCAAGGGATGTTCAGGCTCGCGACTTCGGCGACCAGAATCGTGGGAATATTGAGGGTCCTGTCGGTGATGTCGGTGACCTTGACCACCCCATCTTCCGGAAAGGCTGATAGAGCGCCCACGATCGCGGCGTAGCTACTCACCTTTGTGCTGCCGGGGCCTTCTCGGCTCGGGCATGCGTAAACGCGGGGCATCCTCGAGGCGAGCTTGGAATTATGCGGGCCATCCCACGGCTCCTGGAAGTTGTACTCGCGAAACAGGGCGGGGTCGAGGAATTCGAGGAGGAGAACCCGCCAGCTATGGGCTGGTTTCCCTGTCGCGTCTGTCACGTGTGCGGGCGGGAAGTGTCCGTACTTGGATTCGTACTGGTGCAAGGCGTAGGCGATTTGGACAAGATTCGCAGAACAAACCGATTCGTTCCTGTCGTCGATGGCCCTGTTTACAAAAAGTCCGAGCGGCCAACAGGCGAGACCGCAGATCGGCACTACGATCATCAGGCCCCGCACGGAGAGCTGAAATCGAGCCATGAGTTACTCCCAGCGCTGCTCAACACCACACCACCGCTCGGCGCCATCGGCCAGGGAGAGTCGTTCCGCGTCAGTGAGAGGAAACTGGGCGAGCATCGCTTCCTTCTTAGGTTGTCGGACACGAAAATGCAATATCGGCGGGCCGGGTCGCGTCGGTTCGACGCTTAATCTACAGATAAGGACGTGTTCGCCGTCCGCGCCAGGGTTGAACAGTCCACGGCAACTGGCGATCCAGCAAACATGAATGATTGGCCCATCGCGCGACCGGTGTTTCCGACGGCAGGCGGTCTTTTCCCGTGGAAACGTGAAATTCCTGGGACAACGGGTGGATGACGCGCCGCTGGCCGTTGAATACAATGTCGCTTTCGACCTGAGATCTTCCTCTCTTCGAGGTGGTAGTCCTCGCATCACCGGAACTTCAAGACCCACCGTCCATCCCCATCGATTCGGAGGCCCGTGATCATGCCCCGCTTGTTCAAGACGACCGTCCTCCTGGCCGCGGCAGCCATGCTGCCGGCCCTGGCCCTGCGAGCACAGCAAGCCGCGCCGGCGGCGCCTGCTCAACCGCCTGCAACCAAGGCCGCCGCCAAGGCAACGACCACAACCACAACCACGACTGACCCGATCGACCGTATCAAGGAGGAGGGACTCAAGCGGTCGCAGGTCATGGCGACCTTGAGCTACCTCACGGACGTGATCGGGCCTCGCCTGACCGGTTCGCCCAACCTCAAGCGCGCCAACGAGTGGACCCGCGATAAACTCAAGGCATGGGGCCTCGTCAATGCCCGCCTCGAGGCCTGGGGCCCATTCGGGCGCGGCTGGTCGCTCAAGAAGTTTTCGGCCCAGATCACCGAGCCCCAGTGCATACCGCTCATCGGTTTTCCCAAGGCCTGGTCGCCCGGCACCGACGGCACGCTCACCGCGCCGGTCGTCTTCTTCAATCCCAAGACGGAAGCCGAATTCGCCAACTACAAAGGAAAGCTCAAAGACGCCATCGTACTGACCAGCCCGATCCGTGCGGTCGCCGCACGCTTTGAGGCTCTCGCTGCTCGCAAGACCGACACCGAGCTGCTCGCGCTGGCCGACGCGGCCGAGCCGAACGCGCGGGGCTTTGGGCGTCGCGCGGCCCAGGCTCAAGGGCCGGCCCAGGTCGCGAGCGGCGGGCCGGCGGCCGGGGCAAACGGCCGCCGCGGCGGTGCCGGTGCCGGTGCCGTTGTGGCTGCCGGCGGTGCGGCCAATAACCGCGCGGCAGGCGAACAGCCGCGGGCTGGCCGGTTCATGATGACCCCCGAGCGGCGGGCCGAGATGGAGCTGGGACGGAAGAAGCTCCAGTTCCTGGCGAATGAAGGGGTCGCGCTTCTGGTCGATGGCAGCAATAACGGCGACGGCGGCACGTTCTTCGTCCAGCAGGCGACCATTCCGGGCGCGCCACTCCCCTTCGGTGCGGGCGGTCAGGCCGCCGGCGGTCCGGCTGCTGGCGGTCAAGCGCCGCCGCGGCGCGTCTCGCCCTGGGACAAGGACGCCCCTAAGATCACGCCTCAGATCACGCTCGCCAAGGAAAATTATAATCGGCTGGTGAGAATGCTCGAGCAGGGCGAGAAGCTCACGATGGCCGTCGAAATCGCCGTGCAATTCCATGACAGCGACCCGATGGCCTATAACACGGTCGCCGAAATCCCCGGAACCGACTTGAAGGATGAGATCGTCATGCTGGGCGGGCACATGGATTCCTGGCATAGCGGCACCGGCGCCACCGACAACGGGGCCGGCGTATCCTGCGCCATGGAAGCCGTGCGCATCATCAAGGCACTCGACCTCAAGCCGCGGCGAACGATCCGCATCGGCCTCTGGACCGGCGAAGAGCAAGGGCTCATGGGCTCGCGCGCCTTCGTCAAGGAGCACTACGGCAGGTCCCCGCAAAACATGTTCGGCGGCGGCGGACCGGCGCCGGCCGCTCGCAATGGAAATGGAAACGCACCGGGCGCGAACGGGTCGGCCGAGACCGCTCTCAAGCCCGAGTACGCCAAGTTTTCGGCCTACTTCAACCTGGACAACGGGACCGGCAAGATCCGGGGCGTGTACATGCAGGGCAACGAGGCGGTCCGGCCCATCTTCCGCAAGTGGCTCCAGCCGTTCCGCGAGATGGGTGCGACCACGCTCACGATCTCCAATACGGGCGGGACCGACCATCAGTCGTTCGACGGTATCGGCCTGCCGGGCTTCCAGTTCATTCAGGACGAGATCGAGTACGATACGCGGACGCACCATTCCAACCAGGACGTGTTCGACCGCATCCAGGCCGACGACATGAAACAGGCCAGCGTGATCATGGCGGCGTTCGTGTATAACGCGGCCACGCTGGACGAGAAGCTGCCCAGGAAGCCGGCCCCGACCGAGTCGCGCCGGGCCCCGGCGACAGCGGCTCGCTAATTGTTGACTTACGATTCCCCGGGGGGCGATTGCGTGGGTAAGACGCCATCGAAATTGGGCTCGGACGGAGCCTCGCCCTCCCGGAATCGTGCAAGCCGATTCAGTTCGAGCCGCCTTGGAGAGTGGCTCGCTCGCCCTTCCGGGGAAATCGACGTCCCGTTGCGCGGGAGGGCGAACCTCCCGGTGAGCCCTCGGCCACGATCCCGCGAGGGCGAACCCTGGGGTGATGTATCGGGCACGTTAACAGCCATCCCGATAACTAGCCTTGGCCCAGCCTCAATCGTATGGTCTTGATCTCGAACGGATGCAAGTCGAACGATACGCCATCGGCTTCGACCTTGAGCTCGCGTCCGGTGTCTTCAAGCAAATTGGCCTCGCACGCCGAGAGCACTTGGGCCCGCAGCTTGGCGGTCACTCCTCGCGCGGGCTGGCCGGCCGCCTCGTATACCCTCAAGGCAACGTCGCCTCCCGCGACGGGTTTGAGCGCCGAGACAATGACGCTTCGGTGCGAGACATCCACAAAACCCAGCCGCTTGGGCAGCGAGCCCTCGTGAGGCAGCACGTTGCGGCAAAGCAGCGGGTGATTGAATTCCCACCCGTCGCGAACGACACCTGCCTCGCGCCAGTCGCCGGCGTGGGGAACGACCGCGTACTTCGCCGTGCGCTCCTGCCCGATCTGGAAGCCCGACTCCGATGACATCCCCGGCTCGTAGCCGCCGCCAAACCCGTAGGCGCCCAAGGTATGGGCGCGGAGTAGCGAGACCATCATGGTTCCGTCGGTCGTGACGTTGCCCGGCAGTCCGATATTCAGCAAGGCAACGCCACGGCGGCCGTCGCCATGGTCAACCCAGTTCTGAGCGGGAAATTCGATCGCGCTGGGCCGCTCGATCGCGCCAAAGGGAATCTCGTGCGTGTTTTTCCCGCCCTGGATCGTTGTCGGGAACAGCACCTGGTAGCGGACGAATTTCTCGCTGTTGACCAGCTTGGTGGTCACGTCGACCCTGTGCAGCCCGGCATAAAGGCGAATGGTCGTTTCGAAGCGGCCTGATCCAAACGGCCGCGCCACGTGGAATTCTGAAAGCACCGGACCGCTTCGGATCGTCCCCGACTCACTTTTCCCCTCGTCACTGAATACAGCTTCACCGCGCTTGGGGACCGGCTGCCTGGTCGTCATCGCCACCCGGCTGCCGCCGTCGAGCCCCTTGTAGAGCTCCCACAGGTCGCCATGGTCCTGCTGCCGCGCCACCACGTTTCCGGGCCCGGCCAGTGCCTCCCAATCACCGAGCTTGACGCGCACGCTGCGGATCGCGCCCGTGGCCTGCTCGATGGTGACGCGATAGATGTCGTTTTCGACTACGGCCTCCTTGCCGGCCGCCGCCTTGAACAGGGCGATCGGCGCGCCCGGCCCGCGGCTGCCGGCGACGTGGTAGGTTGCATAGCCCAGCGCGGGGACGTCGCGCGCGATGAAGGCGACTCGCGCCGTCTTGAGCCCGCCGTCCTCGTAGCGCGGCGCTATCGAGAACCTGGCTCGGGATCGCCCGGCCGTCCGGATCGGTGACGGTCAAATCGGCGATGCCCCGCTCGTCGAAGCCGACCTCGACCTCCGCGATGTCCGCACGCGGCCATCCCAGGTCGTTGAAGACGACCACGGGCGTTCCCGGACCGCGAGTGTCGATCCGTGCGCTGATCACGGCCCACTGGGCATCGATCAGCTCGGCTGCCCGGCGGTTTACGTACTCATAGCTGCGAACGGTGTCTCGATAGACATGGTCGGTCATGACGCCTGAGGCCAGGTCATGAGTCTCGTTGAAAAGGAGAGGCTCCCAGGCGCTCAGGATTGGCCGGGGATCCGCGGGCGACCCCAGGCAGCGGGCCACTGCGCCGAGCTTTTCCGCCGTGAGCAACTGCCGCTCCAGGAGCCGCATCCAGGCCTTCAGCTCGATCCGGCTGCTGTACGTGCCCTGGAAAATCGGGTTGAGCTCGCCCTTGAAGACGGGCCAGTCGGCGCGCTCGCTGGTGACGGCCTCGTATTCCGCGGGGACCGCCAGCCGCATCGTAAATGGGGCCTTGCCGTCGCGGTTGAGCTCCTCGATCCGCGGCGCCAGATATTCCTCGGGCTCGCTGACATCGGCCCCGGCCAGTCCAACCCGGTCTGGCCCGGGAGCGCTTCGGGCCAACAGGTTGTACTGCCTCTCCACGAACGACCGGAAGCCAGCCGCATCATTGGGAGCGCGATACAAGAGCCCGTAGCTGTAGGGCAGGTAGTATGCCGGAATGCGCGTGCCGTCGATGCCTTCCCAGAAAAACTCCGCGGGGTGGTCCTGCCTGGGCACGCCCCGGACGAACCAGAACGTCTTGTATCCGGCTTGAGCCAGCAATTGAGGAATCTGGGCGTGGTGGCCGAAGGTGTCAATGGGCCACGCGGCCGTCACGTCGACGCCCAGCTTCTCGCGGTAATACCCCTTGCCGTAAAGCATTTGCCGCACAAAGGTCTCGCCGCCGGGGATGTTGACGTCGGGCATGACATCGAGCGCGCCGGCGAGTTGGAGCCGCCCCTCGGCGAGGAACCTTCGGAAATCGGCTTCGAGGGCGGGATGCCGTTCCAGGAAGGGCCTCACATACGCGACCTGGTCGAGAGTGAACCGATACGTGGGCTGCTCCTTCAGGAGCCGCATCGCCTTGAGGATGTTGCCCAGGCCCATCTCCAGATATTCTTCCCGCGTCTTGAAGACCGCGCCCTCCCAGTGGGTGTGAGGGATCACCCAGAAGGTCGGCTTCTGGGCCGCCCCAGGCTGGCCCCCGACCGCGGGAGCCGTCAAGCAGAAGGCGAGACCGGTGACCACGACGAAGCGGCTTCGCAGACTCATTTGCAACCCTCGCCCCAAAGGGGACCGCAACATGAAAGCCCAGGGCGCCGCCCTGGATACTCGTCAGCCAACACGACCCGGCCCTGAATGGGCGCTGCAAATCGATGACACGGCGGGGCGCCGTCAACAGAGAACGAAACACCAGCCGGAAACAATCTCCCCCGCCGATGGCCCGCACGACTGTACCACGCGCCTCTGGTTCGATCCATCAGCCGGTCCCCAACGCCGATCGAGTCGAGACCGGGCCGAAACACTCGCTCGTTGCGGATCCGGTCAGCTCAAGATAGGATGGCCGCTCACTATGAAGGATGAAGGATGAAGATCCCGTGAACAGTTCTTTCTGGGATGCGCTCCGAGATCTCCCGCCGCACAACTTGGTCTTTTTCGCGCTCGCACTCTTGATTGCGTTCGGCTTCGAGTTCATCAACGGCTTCCACGACACGGCCAACGCGGTCACCACGGTCATTTACACCCGCACGCTCAAGGCGACTCCGGCCGTTGCCTACTCGGGCGCCTGCAACTTCCTGGGCGTCATGCTGGGAGGGACGGCGGTCGCCTTCAGCATCGTCAACCTCCTGCCTGTTGACTTGCTGGTTCAGAGCGACTCGGTCCGCGCGATCGTGATGGTCATCTCGCTGCTCCTGGCCGGGGTGATCTGGAACCTCGCGACCTGGTGGTATGGCCTGCCGGTGTCGAGCTCGCACACGTTGATCGGTTCGATCCTGGGCGTCGGCGTGACCAACAGCCTGATCACGCGCGGCGACGTCTCCGGGGTAAACTGGGCCAAAGCGGTGGAGGTCGGGCTTTCGCTCTTGATCTCGCCGGTGATTGGCTTCGCCGCCGCTTCGGCGCTGCTCCTGGCGATGAAGCGGCTGGTCAAGGAGCCGCGGCTCTATGAACCTCCCGATGAGGGCGATAGTCCGCCACGCTGGGTGCGCGGCGTGCTCCTGGCAACCTGCGGCGGCGTGAGCCTGGCGCACGGCTCCAATGACGGACAAAAGGGGATGGGGCTCATCCTGCTCGTCCTGATCGGTTTCCTCCCAACCTACTATGCGGTCGACCTCCATCACTCTGGGCGGGCGGAGGAAGTGCGCGAGGCCGCCGTTGCCATGCGCGCAGTCCTCGACCAAGGCGCGCCGGCCGCAGCCGACTCCGCCATCCGGTCCGACCTGGATGCCATCATCGCCGTGCTCGAAGTCAACAGCAGCTTCGCACAGGTTGGCCCCAACAACCGCTGGGAAATCCGTGAGGCGATCCTTCGGGTCGGCCGCGCGATCGACAAGGCTGGTGTGGCTCCCGACGTGCGGGCGGCGCTGGCGCCGTACCGCGCACCGCTCACTCGATCGATCGAATACGTGCCGGCCTGGGTCGTCCTCGCCGTGGGGCTGGCGCTGGGAGCCGGCACGATGATCGGCTACAAACGGATCGTCGTGACCGTGGCCGAGAAGATCGGCAAGACGCATCTGACCTATGCGCAAGGTGCGGCCGCCGAGGTCGTCGCCGCAGTCACAATCGGCTTGGCCGACGTCGTCCGGATGCCGGTCAGCACCACGCACGTGCTCTCCTCGGGCGTCGCCGGCACCATGTGGGCGAACAGCTCGGGGCTGCGGGGAGACACCATCAAGAAGATTGGCCTGGTGTGGATCACAACCGTTCCGGCCGCCATCTTGCTCGCGGCGGCGCTCTTTGGCCTGGGCGGCATGTTGATCCCGGGGGCGAATGCGGCCGCGAAACCTCCCTCGGCCGTGGCAGCCCCCGTTCCCGATTCTCCCGCCGTGACCGGCGATGAGTTGCAGCGCCCTGATTGAGCCGGGCTCTTGTCCGCGGTGCGGGCCGTGTGCCGCGCCCTCGCTTGTGCGTCGGGTTAGCTGGTTATCCCTGCGCGCGCGGGGCCGCTTGAAAGAGGCCCCACATGAACAGCACGATGCCAGTTAATCCCACGGGAATCCCGATGGGCAAGAGCACGAGCGTGACACCCATCGACAGCCCGGCGATCATGAGGATAAACCCAACGACAACAGCGGTCGCATGTCCCAGAAACCGCTCCGCGGACGTCAATACGTGATGGCTCGAGGCGTGTTGGTCCGTCATGGTAGTTCCCTCCCAGGGGAACGGCGAAGCCTTTCGCACCGTGAAGCACGCCCGAACAACGGGCGCATAAAAATAGCCCCATCGATGCGACGTGTCGCAAGCGGGGCCGCCATAGCCAAACTCCGTCCGCCCGCCTTGAGCGGATGAACCAAATCCGACTATAAGGCAACTCCGATGATTCGTCAAGCGTGTAGATTGTTCTTTGTCCTTTGTCGGTTGCCGGATAATGGGAGTCTCAAGCGTCCTGGCCGAGCGGCGTCGCGTCAGCGCACCCAGTCATCGCCATCGAACTCCCGGCGCTGACGCGACCGGGCTCGCCAAAATGGGTGTCTCACACGACTTTGGTGTGCATCCATCCCGAAGACCTCGAGCCGGCGCCGGCTGACTCCGGCAACAGAAGCCACTCCTCGACAGCGTGCGCAGCTCGTGGTAGGCTGAGTTCGAACGGAGAAGCTCAATTATGACCATTCATCTCCCCGAAGACCTGGCGCGATTCATCCACGATGCGGTCCGGACCGGCCGCTACGCCCGCGAGGATGATGTCATCCGCGATGCCGTCGGCCGGCTCAGGCAAGCGCTTCAAGAGGCCGACGAGACCGGCGAGCCGTCCCGGCAAGGGAAGCCGCTCACCAAGCAGGAACTCCAGCGCCACTTGACGGAAATCGGCCTGCTCGACCAACCTCCCGAGACCACCGCCGCTCCCGCTCCGACCGCCGACGAGTTGATCGACGCCGAGGGCGATGTCGTGTCGGAGCGAGTCATCCGCGAACGCTTGATCGAGTGGTTAACCGGGTTCCTTTGAGACTCGATCGATTCATCGGGGGTTTTCGACAATGGCGCGTAGGTGTCGCTGGACGATCGTTCTGGGCCTGGCGGTGGTTTTTCTGCCCGGCGCCGGCCAGCCTTTCCAGAAACGGAAGGATGCCCAATCGACTTACGAACCGCGCTCGGAGCCGGGGGCCGGACAAAAGTACCTCCAGGCGTTCGTCGGCGATTGGGAGGTGACCAAAACCTTCTATCCCCAGAGGGGTGAGCCGTTCCGGGTGATAGGAACATGCCGCCAGGCGATGATCCATGAGGGCCGGTTCCTCCAGTCGGAGTTCGTCTTCGAGCAGGATGGACAGAAGACGACGGGATTGGGAATCGTGGGCTTCGATGCGCGAACCGGCCGCTTCACAACCATGTGGACAGACTCGCGCTCGACCCGAGTGTCGTTGCGCCAGAGTCAAGCGCCCTTCGACGGTAAGGAGATCGTGCTGGTGGGCCGGTCGCTCGACGACGATGGAAAGGCACCACCTGCCTCCACCTCGCGTACCGTTAGCGCCATCGAGCCCGGGAACAACCGTATCGTTCACCGCCAATACGTCGCTCGGACCGGTGCGAAAGAACGGCTCATCATGGAGCTGGTGATGACCCGCAAAGGCACCGCGCGCCCGGGCATTGAGCGCGCCGGCCACGATCCATATTGGTTAGCCTTCCCGTCTTCGCTGGCAGTGCGTCAAGGCAGGACGCGGTCCAGGATCCTCCGAACGAATCGCGGAACCACCGCGGGGACGACCACGCCGGCCGGCCCATATGGGAATCCGGGCGGACGCACCACGAAATACGGCAGTCCCGTAACCCGGCCAATGACCACCGGCTGGGGCTCGCGGATGACAACGGCGCCGGGCGGCACGACGGTCTCGGGCACAAGGAGCTGGCCCGGGCTGGGAACCGCGGCTCCGGGGATCGCACCGACCTCAATGTCGCCGCCGGCGATCGGTGGAGGTTCTTCCAGGTTTGCCTCCGGGCTCGACGGCCGGGCTTGAGGCTCGACTGCCGAGGAAGGGGCATCGCCAAGCCCGGGCCGAGCCGTCGACCGCGGGCTGGGCTCGCTGTTCTGGGCGAAAGCGCTGGTTTCGCGCACCCAGGAACCGGGTCGGAAGTCCCAGCCGTCAGGCCGGCGTACCCAGCGCGCGGGGGACCAGTCCCAGCCGGCCTGCGCCTTTGCCCAGAAGCCGGGCTTCCAGGTCACCTGATCGCCGTCCGGGACATAGTGGCCGGCGATATAGAAATAATCGGGCCCGGGCGCCACGCCCGGTGCGTCGTTGGGGTGATCTGCGGGAGGACCAGTCCGCCGCCATTGCGGCAGAGCGCCGGCTGGTGCGGCCGTTGCCGCCGCCGTTAGCTTCGCGCCGGCATCCCGGCGCCGGCTCCAGACGCCGGGGACGCGATACCACCCGTCATTGTCGCGCATCCAGCGGCCGGCCACCCACATCGAGCCCGCCGGGGGAACCTGCCAGAACCCTCCCACCCAGAACATAGTCATTTTGAGATTGGTCCCAATCCCAGTATCCCGGAACCCACTGCGCTCTGCGGTCGGGCCGGCCGCTGCTGGGGCGCTCGGCGATCGTCGCCGGCGGTTCCCTCTTCACGTGCTGCCGGGCGAATGTCCTGCGCGACACCGGTGGCTCGATGGCTTCATGCGCCTTGACGCGCGCCTCGGGGGAAACGGCGTCCGAATCCGCCGGCGCCAGAACGGCCGACGGCACCGGGTTGAGCTGGGTTGCCGGCGCATCCAGCGGCAGAGCTTCCTCACGCCCCGACGCGCTCGGCGCCTGCGAGCCCGCCGTCCCCGCCCCGGTTCCTAGTAGCAGCAGGCACGAGGCGATTATTCGTCGGCATGCGGTATTCATTTGAGTGTACCTCCCCGCTCGATTCTCATAATTCATGGCCGGGGCCAAGTCCATGCGGCAGCCCCGGCACTGAGAAGCCATTCGAGCGCTCGCTCGAAGTCTTCCTTTGTACGCTCGATTCCGGGTTTTGGACTTCAGATTCCAAATTCAGAATTCCAAACTGCGAATTCCAAAAACCACATCGCTGATACCAGGCAGTTGACGCACAAAGCGTGCCAAACGGCGGGATAGAATAGGGACGCCAATAACTTCCCGGAAACGTCGTCCTCGGCGGAGCGAGAGGCAAACTTAATTTCGCAAAGCGCCTAGGTTTGCACCGGCGGCGAAGTGCTCGACAGAAACGACGCGCTCCCCTGAAATGTCGCAACGAACTTTTGGTTCACCGGTGCACGCGAGCCCAGGCTGAACACGACGGTGCCGCCACTCAGCCTCGCTGCGCCGATCTTCTTGCCGTTGCGGCGAAAGACGACCGTGCCCGCGGGCACAGGCGATACCGAAGACTCGTTGGCGACAGTTGCGATCAGGACATACCGCACGCCTCCCTTGGCCGTCGTCTGGGTGGTCAGTGTCAAGCTGGTCGATGTGGCGGCAGGCAGTACCAACTGGGTCACGATCGGGCTCGAGGACCCGAAGTAGTTGGTAGTACCGGTATAGACCGCCTCGATTCGCGACTTTCCCGCGGGCAGTGACGAAAGGGTCAGGCTGGCGTTCCCGTTGGCGTCAACCGGTGCGGTTCCGAGGAGTTGGAGGCCGCGCCTGAATGTGACCGTTCCCACCGTGACCGGCATTCCGGCGGCCGAAACGAAGGCGGCCAAGGTCACCGGCTGGCCGAGAACACTGGGGTTGGGCGCTGTCGCGGCGCTCGTCACTGTGCTGTAGGGGACGACCGACTGGTTCACGCTCGGGCTGGTCGAAGGTAAATTGGCACCGGCCCCGTTGTAAACGGCCGCGACGGAGAACTTGCCGACCGGCAGAGCTAGGGTGGTGATCGTGGCCACGCCGCTGGCGTTGACGGGAGCTGTGACCTGGAGGGCCGATCCCAATAGGAAAGTGACGGTCCCTGCCGAGACGGGGGCAGTTCGCGTACTGACTGTCGCGCTGAAGCTGACCGGCTGGCCCGGGTTGCTGGTGCTCGTCAACCGGATCAACCGGGTGGTCGTTACCGACTGGACGGCCGTGAGCGTCACCGACGTGGTGGTATAGCTCACCTGGAAGGGGACACCGCCCAATGTGACGACTCCACCGATGGTATTCGCAAACTGGCCGGTGAGGGACGGCGACGCGACGATCGTGAACTGGTCGCCTTGCTCGTACTGAAGGGCGACCGACCCGGCCAGGATGCTTCCGCCGAGATTGACCGCAGCGGTACTGCCCTGACTGAGGAGCCTGGTGTACTGACTGCCGGGCGTCGTGCCATCGATCGCCACGTCAAACGTCGAGCCGGGCTGAAAGACGACGCTCCCCGAAAAAGACCAGTAACCCAATCCTCCCAAGCTGGCGTTGGTGAAGACGACGAGCGAGCCGGCGCTGATCGAGCCGTTGACGATCAGCGAGCCATACGACACCTGGACCGACCCGGCATCGCTGAGATCGAGGTTACTGAGGGCGAGTGTTCCGCGGCCCCCCATGATGAATTGACCGAGTCCCTCGATCGAGCCGGTGAACGTGTCGGTCGCGGAATTGGGCACGTAGATCGTCAGGCTGGTCTCGTCGCCTACCGTCGGCTGTCCCTCGAGATCGACCGTGCCCGCGCCGTAGAAAGGGCCGATCTGCATGACGACGTTATCGGCGATGGCCAGGTTGGCGGCGGCGCTGATCACGAAGCTGATGCCGGGCAGATTGGTCGATGCGCCCAGCTCGATCGTGCCACCCTGGATGGCGATCGGGATCGGCTGAACGATCGCCGGGCTGGGATACTGGATGTTCTGGGTGTCGATCACGAACTGACCGCCGCCCGTCTTGGCGACCGGGCCGGTCAGGCCAAGCTCCAGGCTGGTCGGGGTGGTGGCACTGCCAAGCTGGATGGTGGTGTCGGCGGCGGTCTGGATCACGGCCCCCGGTGAGAGGTTGAGGCCCCCGGTCTGAAACGTCACGACCAGCGGGAGGCTCGAGGCCGAATAGGAGTTGGGGGTCGTCAACAAGTCGACGACGGTGAGCGGGTTGCCCTGAAACGTGTACGAGTCGTCGATCGTGAGCGAATCGATCGGCATGCCCGAATAGCTGAAATTGAAGTTGATGGTCGTGGGACTACCCTTGGGCAGCAAGGTCGTCGCGGGAAATACCACGTTCGAATAAGCAGTCGGCGTCCCCGGCATCTTGGCATAAGTCGGTGGATTGAAATGCTGCCAGTTAGCGGGGTCGTTCCAGTTCATCCCGTCGCCCCCGGCGGTCCAGAAATAGGTGTTGGGCGGAAACAATCCGCTGGGGGTCAGGCGCTCTTCGAGCCGCTCGAAACGAGGCTTGATTCGGGACTTGCCTGCGGCCCGAGTCGTGCGCCTTGGCAACGCTTGTTCGAGGTAGCGAAACAACGCGATCTTGGGTTGGTAACCAGGGTGCATCGTGGTGCCGTCCCTTCCCCGTTAGTCGAGGGTTGTCCTTCAACAAGATGACGGAATGGTCTACCGAACGCCAGTCTGGGCTCCCGGGGGTTCCGGCCAGACCGAGGGGGGATTACAATCGCAGAATTCCCCGGGCAAATAGCACATGATTGCATCAATGTTATCGCGCGGGAGGGAAGATGTGAAGTGGTGAGTCGTTTGCCGGGCATACGGAGATCAAGGCCGTCTGGTCCTACCTCCGCTCAACCGGAGTGGCGAAACTCGTTACCGTTCACTTCTTCGATGAGGATTAGCCATCCGAATTGCTGGGAAACGACTAAAACGACTGCGCTGGATTCATACCGATTGGTATGTCGTAGCCGTGGAGGTCGAGATGGTGATCCCGCCGGACGATTTCAGCGAGCCGTGCCTCGAGTCGGAGGCCGTGAATCTGCTTCGCGAGGTCGAGCAACGTGCCGGCCGTGGCGATGTCGAATGGCTCAAGCAGCACGGACGGGTTTATGAGGCCGTCGGCGGGGCCTGAGCTGCCAGTTCTGCGATTTGAAATCGATTGTGTCCCATGCACCGGTCGCCGAACCGCGGTGGACCGCGGGCCAAGGCGCGGAACAAATCTTGGCGGCCAGGGCGGATCTCAACGTCCTCGACGCCTCGTCGCGGCCAGGGCGGATCTCAACGTCCTCGACGCCTCGTCGTTGTCGCGGCCTCATGATCCCCACCTGGTTCTGGGCGGTCGCGGCTTGCGTCTGTCGCCGTCACACCGACGCGCAGCGTTTCAAAGTCCACAAATTCGGCGAAATTCCGCCAGATCGCCGGCTTCGGCGCTCGTGTCGATCCATGCGTCCAGCTTGGCAAGGTCATTCGTGGATCGAATGGAAGCTTCCAGTTCCGCGGGCACAGATGTCTTGAATCGCTTGGTCAGGAACCTCAGCAGAGCTTCGACCTTTGCCTCCGATCTGGCTTCTTCTCGGGCGATCCGCTCGATGCTGGTCACGTAGGGCATCGTCCGCTCCTTCTCCAATTCGGCCAAGTCGACGCTCAGCGCCTTCTCCAATTCTCTTGGCAAGACCATTATTGCGTCTAGGAACCTGAACAGCAATCGAACTTGCTCTCCATCAAGTCCGCGGTCGTAGAGGCTTTTGACCAGTCCGAATTTCCAAGCCCGCCGGCGCCCAGGATCGGTGCACGTTTCCTGAGTCTTGAGGTGCGCCAGCACAACGGCCGCGAAGGGGTTCGGGGTGGTTTCCAGTTGCTCATCGCGGCTCACATAGTCGACCAGCTTGACGACGGGGAACTGGATCGCCATCGTGCAACCGAACATGCCGTAGGCGAACCGATTGGGCCGCCAGGTCTGATCCTCATCGCCCATCACAGCCAGGCTTATCACCGGCTTCCGGTGCCGGTCGTAGATTCGATAGTTGTAGACGAACATGCGCTCGGCGAACTCGGGATCGCGCTGGTTTTGGATTTCGACATGGACGAGAATCCACGCTTCGCGACCGTCGGCAAGCCACACCTTGAAAAGCTTGTCGGCCAAGCGGAGGCCGAGCTCCGATTCGCTCACGATTTGTTGCAATTCCTTGTCGAGTGATTCGTAATTCCGGTTCCAATCGATCGCCGCGTGTGCCTCTGGGAAGAAGAAAGCGAGGAAATCGCGGAAGAAGTACTCCAGCACGTCTTTCCACGGATTATCGAAATCGCTCATCGTCGATCTCCATCAAGGGATTGCCACACCATAGCGGACTGCTTGCTCGTCGTCCATTGCGCCCTGGGCGCACTCCCAATCGCCTTATGAGGCCGTCGGTGCGGCCTGAGCTGCCACTTCGGCGATTTGAGCTACCGATGCCGTCCCCGTGGTTCCGAGCTGATGAATCACGACCGACGCGGCGGCCATGGCCAGCTCCATTGCCTCGCGGATGCCGGACCGGGCGGCCACGGCGGCCGCCAGGTTGGCGGTGACCGCGTCGCCAGCGCCGACGATGTCGATCGGACCGCGGATCGCGTGCGCCGGAACGTGCTCCGGGGCTTGGCCGGGACGCGCGCCGACGATGCCGCGCTCGGCCAGGGTGACGAACACCGGCTGGCCGTTCTTTCGGGCGAGCTGCGCTGCGCACGCTTTCACGGCGTCCAGCTCGAGATGGGCTTGCGTGATTCTGGGAGGGCGAGGCTCCGGCCGAGCTGCCTTCGACAATGGCTCGCCGGGAGGCTCGCCCTCCCGGATTTGTGCCAGGCGATTTAGCGCAAGAGCGCCGGTCATGCGGCCGAGCTCGGCGGCATTCATCTTGAAACCCAGCGGCGGAAACTCGTGCAGCCCCCGCCGGCTGTCGGCCAGGACGACCAGGCCCTTGTCGGCGCGCAGAGCGGCCCGGGCCGCCTCACGAACCAGGGCCGTGACGACTCCGGTCTCGGGCAAGTCCACCTGGTCTAAGAGGAGCAACGCATCGACCTGGCCCGCTACCTCAGTCAGGCGCGACGCCAGGTCGTACGAAAGCGACTCGGGGGTCTTGGTCCAGTTCTTGGAATCGAGCCGGTTCAGCTCGCGCGGCGGTTGGCCGGGCTCGATGATGAGCGGCTTGCAATACACCGGAGTGCGGCGCGAGCCCACCGTGAGAAAATTGTCCAGGATCACGCCCGGCTGCGCCTCGAGCGCCCGGCGCAGCTCGTAGCCTTCGCCATCGTCGCCGCAGTAGCCGACGACGCGAATCTCGCCCACTCCGAGCGCGACCAGGTTATTGAGAATCGTGCCCGCCGCGCCGGGCTGGGCTCGGACCTCGACCACGTTGTAGACCGGCAGACCGGTCTCGATCGAGGTCTCGGCCTTGGCCGGGTCGATCAAGAGGTAGCGGTCGAGAAAGAAGTCGCCCACTACCCCGAGACGGAGTCGCGGATAGCGCTCCGTGAGAGCGAAGAACCGATCGGCGTTCATGGGGTCGCAAGCCGGTGGTAAAGGTGATGGATAAACGTCAGGTTGTCGCACTGGACGTAATTGAGCTCGCCGCCCATCCGCGAATAGCTCTTGCAGAAGCGCAGGTAGTAGGCGGGATTGGTCCTGGGCGGCTCGCCCCTGGTCCAGTCCCAGTTGCCGCCGTCTTGCAGGTCGATCACGTAGATCGCGTGGTCCTTGACGACTGCGCGTCCGGCCTGGAGCCTCAGGTTGTTGACGCAGCTCAGGGCTTTTTCGAAGACCTGCGGGCCCATGATGGCCGAGCCGATCGAGAGCACGACGCCGCCGTCGAGGTCGCGCAGCGAGCCGCCGAAGAGCTTGAAATCCCATTCGCCCGCGCGGCCGATTGCCGAGCCGCTAAAGACCGGGTGGTTGGCGATGATGTCATAGCCGATGCCGGGATGGACGGAAATCGGAACCCCGTGGCGAAACGCCTGCGCCAGGATCGAGGCGTGCTTCCAGCGATGGAGGGCGCCGAATCGCCCGGGGGTCCAGCCTTGCTCGCTCATCGCCTTGAGCAAGTCGGCGCGCACGGCCGTCAGCGGGTGCCGCGGATCAGCGGCGATCAGGGCGGCCAGTTCATCGGGCGCGGGAAGGGTCGCGCCATCCTCAAGTATGAATCGGCCGAGTGCTCGCCCGTAGCCCAGGCCGTCAAGAGCTCCAGTCAGAGAGCAAGATGGATGTAGGCCGATGTCTCGTGCCAGGTCCCGAATGTGCCGGTTGCCACGTTCTGCTCGACCGATTCGGTCGAGGCGCCGAGCCAGGCGTATTCCCAGTCATGGATGGTGCCGGCGCCGTTGGTGGCAAGGTGGGTGAGCCAATCGGCGGCCATCATCCGCTCGAGGATCCTGGCGGCACCATTGCGCAAGAAATGGGCGCCGTAAATCAGCATGACGGTCGCTCGCCTCTGCGCACTGCGCGGATCTTGCGCACATCTGGCGGCCAGCCGCGCAACCGGATCGGTGCAGGGAGGCGGCGGCAAATCGGGGTCGACGAGGATTTCGTCGGCCCGGGTCAGGCTGCGGCGGTCGGCGAGGGGGAGAACCTTCAGCTTGCGAAGGTCAAGTGGCTCTACGTTCACGAGGAAGGCCCAAGGTCAATGTCGGGATCCGATGGAAAGGTTTCAGATTGTGCCCGTATCCCCGTTCCCTTGCTCGGTTGGGGGCGGCGCCGGTACTCCCAGGGACGTTATCAGAGCGATCTCGATGTACTCCCAGTCCCCTCCCGGTAGGACGCAGATCGCGGTCCGAGGATGTTCAGGTCCCCAGGCGACGGCGTCGGGATGGCGGACCCGGATCTCCCGTCCATCCGCCATCCTGATCAGGAACGGCTGGAAGGGTCGCTGGTTTTTGGCTCTCCTCAATTCTTCGATCTTCATTTCGGGCTCCTTGAAACAGCCGCGCCGGTTGGACAGACGGCAACGAGCATTGGCGGGTTGAGTGCAAACCCGCGACCTCGAGGCACTCCCTGGTGCGTTTCGTCCATCTTACCGCAAAAACTGGTTCATGGGATCAACCGGAGGGGGCGTTCAGCGGCCGAGCAGGAAATCAACCAGTGCGATCGCGTCCCGAAAATCCGGGATAACGACGTCGGCGCCAACCCCGAGCAACCGCCGCCGCTTCCACTCATCGACGCGGCCGGAGCCGTTGTTGGCTTCATCGCTGGCCACCGCGACGGCCAGCCCGCCGACCTGCTTGGTGTTTTCGATCTCGACGTAGCCGTCGCCGAACGAGAGCAACTGCCGGCCGGCGATCCGGTTGCCGGCGATGATCCGGTCGATGACCATCTTCTTGGAAAACTGTTTGTAGTCATCAACCGCGCCGTAGATATGTTCGCCAAAGTATTGCGTGATATCGAGCAGGCCAGCCTCGCGCTTGACGGCCGATAGATCGGTGCCGCTGGCCAGGTAGAGCGGCAGCCCGAGCGCGCGCAGGTGCGCGAGAAGCGCCCGGGCGCCGTGGACCAGCAAGGCATCGGGCGCGATTGACCGGCTCGCAAGTCCCGCGGTGCGCGCGCCGATGTGGAGGTCGAGGCGCCTCAGGTACTCGTGCTTGTACCAGAGCGGCTCTTCGGGCCGGCCGCCGCGCTCGGCGATCCGTTCGGTGAGCTGGATCATCTGGTAGATCGTCTGCTTGCCGTTTTGCCGCATGATGTCGTCGAAGACCATCTGGTGCACGCCGGCCTCGGTCTCGCCGGGCAGCCGCGGCAGTGCCTCCACGAACATGGGGACCATGACCTCGGGCCATCCTTGCCGGATCAGAGAGAGCGTGCCGTCGAAGTCGAACAGGACGTGACTGATGTCCGCCCGGGGCTCTAGCGGCCGGGAAAGCTCGACGCTCGCCCAGCGGCCCGAGTCGATCGCGGACTGCTCCGGTGTACTCACCGCCGACCTCCCATTCCTTGCGAGGAGGGACGGAAGTTGGTCAAACGCATTCTCATTTGCGGGGATTCCAATGGTCAAGGTTGAGGCGATTCTTCGCGGGTGCTTCGAGCTTACACCGAGTGACCAACTATCGCGGTCTTCCCAATCCGACCCTAGCAAGTGGAAGGATCGGGGACAATGGGAAGGCGAAGGAGGAGCAGCCGTGATGACAGGTCGTGCTCGATACGTGCCCTGGGAATTCGAGTGATCCTCGCCGCCTTTACCTGATTGCACCGGCGTCACGGAGTGCGCGAGTGCAGGTCAGGCAATCCAGCCGGACTCTTCGGGATGTCAGGTTGGAAAGCCTGAGCTACAGCACACGGTATCATGCGGTTCCGCTTGGCGGCGGCGGGTGCATCCTTTCCCCAGCGTTGTTCCGCGATTATGCTTTCGAGATGCTGTCCTTGATCCGGCGTCGAGTTAATTCAACCGATTGCACTGCCTAACTTGGGAGTGTTTGCCGATGATCGCCGCTTCGTTGGTTTTGGCGCTGGGGATCTCGACTGTCGCCGACGGTCTGGGGTCGGCTCGAGTCGTCACGGGACAACAGGCTCCCGTCGAGTTCTTGATTGTTCCAATCCGGGCACACATCCTCACCTCGCCGGACCTGGAACTGGCGAACTGCAAGCTTCGCGAGAGCGACATCACTCGGGTTGTCCGCAAGGTTAATGCGATCTGGAGTCAGGCCGGCATCGCTTTTGGGGTTGAGTCGATCGTTCGCGAACCGGCCGCGCAGCGCGATCGATTCCGTCTCGTGGTTGAGTTGAGTCAAGGCCAGCTCGACCTGGCCGATCTCGATCTTCTGTTGCCCAAGTCGAGCCGGGTTGTCGATGGGCTGAATGTCTATTTCTTCCACGATCTGCCGTTCAATGGCTCGTACCTCGGCGGAGATTGTGTGCTGGTGCAGGAGGGCGCCCGGTTGAATGAAGTCGCGGGGGGTAGCGATGAGCCGATGGCCCGGGTATTAGGGCACTGTGCGGGCCGTGCCTTGAACCTTGCGCCGCGCCGCGAGCCGGAGACCAGCCTGATGGCCCTCGGGACCACCGGTTTTGCCCTGGACGCGGACGAGGTCAGGCGCGCCCGGCGCGTGGCCAAGACCATTCCCGGCGTGCTGACGGTCGCCGAAGCCCGCAAGGCCGCCGACGCCGCCCAGGCCGCTGGAGACGCAACGAAAGCCAAGCTGCTACGATCGTGGCTCGACGCGGTAGCCAGTACAAAGGCCGCGGACGCACCGCGAACCAAGCCGTCCCAGAACCGCCCCCCCGATAAACAGAAGCGGCGAAGTGGGCGTGAGCTGACGTCGAGATCGTGACGCGATGACTTGGCGGCTCGTGCCTTGGTGTTGGCGAGCCCGGTCGCGTCAGCGCCGGGGGTCTTGCTCGAAACAAAACTCGGGGCGATCACGCGACCCCGCTCGCCTTCTGTATCGCCCCAAGCGACCCCCGTCGCGTCATCACCGGACGTCCGTCCGACTTATCGATGTTCAAATCACACAACCGGCAACGCCCACGGCGCGCGGTACGGCCGGCTGAGCATCTGTGTCGCCTCGGGGTCATCGATAATCTGCTCGGTTCGCGGGTCCCAGCGCAGCGTGTCGCGACCCAGTCGCATGGCGATATTGCCCAGATGGCAGATCGTGATCGACCGGTGCGCCACTTCCACCGGCGCGGCCGTGGGCCTACGCGAGATGACGCAGTCGATGAAATTGCGGAAATGATCGTCGCTCGCATAAAGATGGATCCCGTCGGGACCGATTTTCGAGTCGAGCAGCGACTTCGGCTCGGCTTCCAGCTTGCCACGATCGACGTAGATTCTGCCCGCGGTTCCCTGGAACGTGACACCCATCTTCTCGCGGTTCGACACGATCATTGTGACGCCGTTCTCATAAACCGCCTCGAAGGAAAACTCGGTGGCCGTGTTCCAGAGCTCGTCGGGCGGAAAAACCCCCTTGGCGGTCTTGATCGCGATGGGGCCGGTCATTTCCGTGCCCATGCCCCATTGGGCACAATCCGGGTGGTGGCCGCCCCAGTCCGTCACATTGCCTCCCGAATAATCATAAATCCAGCGGAAGTTGACGTGGCACCGCGCCGGGGCATAAGGGGCGTCGCGCGCGGGGCCTAGCCAGAAGTTGTAGTCGAAGCCCTTCGGAACGGGCTCGGGCTTCTTGCGGCTGCCGGTCTTGGCGTAGTCGGTGCGGCCGCCCGGCAGGCCGACCCGGACAGTCCGCAAATCGCCGATCCGCCCGTTGCGGACCAGTTCGGCGGCGCGGCGGAACCGGCGGTCGGAGCGCTGCTGGCTGCCGGTCTGAAAGACGACCTTGCACTTCTGCACCGCGTAGCTCATGGCACGGCCGTCGCTGACCGTCAGCGAAAGCGGCTTCTGGCAGTAGATGTCCTTCCTGCCCTTGCACGCATCGAGCACCATCATGGCGTGCCAGTGGTCCGGGGTGCAGATCTCGACGGCGTCGATATCTTGCCGGCCGAGGATTTCGCGGTAATCGCCCGCGACGTCGCAGCCCCGGTAAGTGCCGGACGGCCGATTCTTGCCATAGCGCTCCTCGATCAGCCGTCGCGCCGGCTCGCGGCCGCCGATCTTGCCTTCCCAGTACCCCGGGCTCTCGCGATTGACGTCGCAGACGGCGACGATCTGCACTCGCTCATCACGCAGAAACGAATTGATGTCGTTGAAGCCCTGGTTGCCGGTCCCGATCATCGCGACGGTGATGCGATTGCTGGCTGAGACGTTACCCGAAAGGCCGAGGGCTGAGGCGGGGATAACGGTGGGAAACGCGAAGCCGGCTGCTGTCGCAGTTGGAATCGTGGTACGCAGGAAATCGCGGCGGGACGTGCGGGCTCGCGGTGGATTCATCGGTGAGACATCCTCTCGATGGTTGCACATGCAGGGGTCGTGCCCGTGGAAACGAGAACCTATCGTGCTATTGCTCCAACATATTCGGTCCGCCAGCGAGAGTTCAAGAAGCTCCGCAGTCAGCGAACAGGAGGATGGCGACCACATTTCTCCTCTACGCGCGGATGATCTGGATGCGGAGGCGATTCAATTCGAGCGCCAACACGGTCGCTCGGCCCGTGGGAGTCATGCCGACAACCCGGACGCCATCCCACCCGAAATGTCTGGCCCACTGCTGCTTGCGAGGATGAAAGAGAGGCACACGGCGTCCGGTGATTGGGTCAAGGGCTGAACGTCGCGCCTCCTTGCGAAGCGAACACGAAACGCAGGCCAGGGCCAAATTGTCAAGGGTCGTCAGGCCTCCCTTTAACCGAGGCACGATATGGTCGATATGGAACGTCGCTTCCTGTACTTCCTGGGCCAGTCCGCAATATTCGCAACGATTGCCTGCACGCAGGACCACCGCCAGCCGCAGTCGCGCTCGGATATCGTTCATGGCGGAGCAGCGATTGCCGCCTGGGCGGCGCTCTCGGCACGTAGGCGCAAGAGTGTCAATAGCTCGGCCACGTCAACGAGAGCTTCTGCCTCTCGTCGCTCCGCCTGGCTAAGACGAGTCCCGCCGTCCTGGCGATCGAGCAAGTGGTGTAAGCGCTTATTGAGAGCGCGCGGCAGCCGAAACCGGGCCAGGTCTCCGGGGAGTTCCAGTTCAATTGTGACTCGGGACATGCCACCATCCTGCTTTTTGAATAATCAGCCACCATCGATTCTAACAGCCCGAGCCGCCTTCGCGACCCACTCTGTTCATAGATCGTGATGAATCCTCACTTTGTCCGCAGAACCTGCCGCTTCTTCGCACCGCGAAGAGCTGTCGCTTTATCATGCATGACTCCCCATCCAGACAGTATATCAGGGGGGTACCGTTCTGCTCCTTTAAGTTGTCACTTTTTCGGTTGGGGCTCAGACGGCCGGTCGGGAGGTTTCAAGCCCTTGAGAAGGGGCTTGATATCGTCGCGAGCGAGTAGAACGGCGGAATCGGGATCAGACTGTAGCAGCGCTACGTCCGCGAAGCCCTGGGAGATGGCCAGCCGGAGGTCGGCGGCGGCCAGATCGAGGTCGCGGTCGCGAAGGAGCTTGGCGTGCTCGTAAACGGGGGTCTTGCCGTAGCCGATTAAGGTAATCCGCCTCGCTTCCGTGAGAGCCAAGGCGGGGAGCTCGGCGGCTGGCCGCCCCTTCCACAGGGCCAATCGCTGAGTGTCGATCCGGGCGGCATCGGCTGATTTGCCGATGGCCCGGTCGATGCGGGCCAATTGCCAAAGTACCTCGCTCAACCGCTGGCGATCCTCTTGACCGGCCTTCGCAAGGGGGGGAAAGGAAATGCTGGCTCCCCGCATCAGGAGGGGAAAAGGAAAGAAGTGATCTTGGGCCGTGCTAATCTCGCGCGACGCTTTTATAATCATCCAGAGTCAAACTCCTGATGAATCACTCAACTTAAGGAAACACCACCATGGGGCGGTCGCAACGAGCGAGCCTCGGCTCGCGTGGCCTTGCCGTCGGGTTTGGAGTCATGTGCGTCGTGGCCATCAGCCTGCCGGCGGCGTTTTCGACCGTCACGGGCGACGATCAGTCAAGCCTGGGCGCCGGCGTTTATCCGGCCGCCTACGCGATCACCGGGGCCAAGATCGTCGCCGCTCCCGGTAAAACGTACGAGCCCGGCACGATCGTCGTGCGCCGGGGGGTGATCGAGGCGGTCGGCCTGGCCAAGGACGTGACCGTCCCGTACGACGCCGAGACCATCGATGGCAAGGGGCTGGTTGTCTATCCCGGCTTCATCGACCTGTACTCGACGGTGGGTCAGCGCAGGCGCCGAGCGGTCGGCGACCGGCAAGGGGAGGCCCGTCGACTTAGCCGAGGCCCCCTTGTGCTCGACGCCGCCGGACAATCGCCGGGGGCTGACGCCTGAGTTTGAGGTCGCCGCGGCGCTCGATCTGGCGGATGCCGTCGCCGAGCCGCGGCGGCGGCTCGGGTTCACCGACCTGGTCTCGGCCCCTGCGGGCGCGATCGCGACCGGTCAGAGCGCCTTGGTGAGCTTGAGCGGCCTGCCGCGGCGCGAGACGATTGTCGCGGCGCCCGTGGCCCTGCACGTCAACCTGGCGCCGCCGTCCGAGGGCGGCGGGGGCGGCGGCCCGGCGACGCCCGGCCGGCCCGGGCAGACTCCCGGCCCCGGCCCCACGCCGGCAGTCACGCCGACTCCGGGCCCCGGCCCGACGCCCACGCCCGGCCAGACACCGGGACGCCGCCGCGGCATGTTCGGACAGGAAGGGCCCGGCGAGAACCCCTATCCGCGGGTATTGATGGGCTCGATCGCCCATTTCCGCCAGGCGATGCTCGACGCCGACCATCTCCGCACGGTCAAAGCATTCTACGAGACGCACGACGGCGGCCAGCCGCCGTTTGATCCGGCGCTTCAGGCTCTCCAGGCCGCCCGGTCGAAGAAGCTGCCGGTGTGGTGGGAGGCGAACACCCGCGACGAGATCCACCGCGCGCTTGACCTGGCCGAGGAATTCGGCACGACCGCCGTCATCATCGGCGGCCGCGAGGCCGCCAAGGTCGCCGACCGGCTCAAGGCGTCCAAGGTCGCGGTCGTTCTCTCACTGCGCTTTCCCGAGGAGCCAAGGGTTCCCGGCCAGGAGGACTATCGTAAGCGCCAGCCGGCGGAGCGCACCGAGCCCTTGCGCGTCCTGGCCGACCGCAAGGCGAAGTGGAAGGAGCAGGTGGGCACGGCCGCCGCCCTGGCGAAGGCCGGGGTGAACTATGCCTTCTCGACCGACGGAGTCGAACGAATCGACACGTTTCCCGCGATCGTCCGCCAGCTCATCGCGGCGGGCTTGACCGCCGACCAGGCGCTGGCCGGGCTGACCAAGAACGCGGCGGCGATCGCAGGCGTCGGCCGCCGCCTCGGAGCCCTCGAGCCGGGCAAGCTCGGCCACGTGATTGCGACGACCGGGGCTTTTACCGAGGAGCGGGCTCGCGTGAAGTACGTCCTGGTCGACGGCTTGAAATTCGAGATCAAGCCCGAAGAGCGGGCTCGGACCAAGGGCGGCAGGGCGGGCGGAGGCGATGGCTTTGGCGGCGGCTTCGACATGGACTTCGCTCCTCCTGCGTCCGGCGGCGGCTCGTCCACGTCGGCAGCGGCCAAGAAAAGAGCGCCAGCCGTGAGCAAGAAGACCGGTGCTGGTGCTCCTGATAGAAAGGTCAAAGCGGTAAGCCCGCCGTCACCAGGCGGCCAGCCATCCCGCGGAACGGCCGCACCACCGACAGGCAAGGCCGCGCCGGCCAAGCCGGCGATCGCGGGCCGGATGATCGCCCGGGCCGACCCATCCGCCCTGCTGGTCGTGAAGCCGGCCGCCAGGAGTCAAACCGCAAAGCCATCACCGGCCGCCAAGCCCGAGCCAGCGGCCGCCCAGCCCAAGGCAGCGGCCGCGATAGGCCAAGAGGCCAAGGCGCAGACCGGCAAGGCCGCGACTCCCAAGGCCGCGACTCCCAAGGCGGCGGCCCCGTTCGTCGACGTGGCCAGCGAGCTTGAAGAAGACCGCAAACCCACGATCCACACAGGCGGCGACGTCCTCATCAAGGATGCCACGATTCTGACTGTCACCAAAGGTACGATCGCCAAGGGGTCGATCCTGATCGACGATGGGAAGATCAAGGCGGTGGGCAGGGACGTCAAGGCGCCCCCGGGGTCAACGTCATCGAGGCCGCGGGCCTGGTTGCGATGCCCGGTATCATCGACACGCACTCGCACATCGCGATCTCCGGCGGTGTCAACGAAGGCAGCCTGTCGATCGTGCCGGAGGTCAGGATCAAGGACGTGGTGACGGGGGACGATCCGGCGATTTATCGGGCCCTGGCCGGCGGCACCACCACCGCCCGCTTGTTGCACGGCTCGGCCAATACGATCGGCGGCCAGGACGCCGTCGTCAAGCTGCGCCACGGCAAGCCGGGCCGCGAGATGATCATCAAGGATGCTCCCCAGGGGGTCAAGTTCGCGCTGGGCGAGAACGTCACGCGATCGCGCGGCCGGTTCCCCAACACCCGGATGGGCGTCGAGTCGGTGATCGAGCGCGCCTTCGAGGAGGCCAAGGCCTATCGCCGGCTCTGGGCCGATTATCGCAAGACGGTCCAATCCAAGGGTGCCGACCAAGCGGGCGTGCCGCCGCGCGTCAACCTGCGGCTGGAGGCCGTGGCCGGCATTCTCGACGGCAAGATCCGGATCCATAGCCACTGCTATCGCAGCGATGAGATCTTGATGCTTCTGGGCACGGCCCAGCGCTACGGCGTCAAGGTCCAGTCGCTCCAGCACGTGCTCGAAGGATACAAGGTTGCCGCCGAGATCGCGGCCCATGGCGCGAGTGCATCGACCTTCTCGGATTGGTGGGCCTACAAGATCGAGGCCTACGACGCGATTCCGTACAACGCAGCGCTGCTCACCGAAGCCGGAGCCAGCGTTTGCATCAAGAGCGACGACGCCGAACTGATGCGGCACCTCAACCTCGAGGCGGCCAAGATGGTCAAGTACGGCGGCGTCTGCGAAGCCCAGGCCCTCGCCATGATCACGCTCAACCCGGCGCGCGAGCTGGGCATCGACGGTCGCGTCGGCTCGATCGAGGTGGGCAAGGACGCCGACATCGTGCTCTTTAACGGACATCCCTTCGACGCCTTCTCGCGCTGCGAGCTGGCGCTCATCGACGGTGAAGTCTTCTTCCAGAGGCGGGAGCCCGACGGAAAGTTCGGGATCCGTAAAGGCGCACCCTTGGCCATGCCCACCGCGCCGGAGTCGGCTCGCACGCGGGTCATCGATGTCGCGGCCCAGCCCAAGGACGTCTTCGCCTTGGTCGGCGCAACCCTGCACCCGGTATCCGGGCCCGACGTCAAGGGAGGGACGGTGGTAGTCGCCGCCGGCAAGATCGCCGCGATCGGGCCGGCCGGGACGTCGATTCCACCCGAGGCGCAGACCATCGATCTCGCCGGCCTCGATGTCTGGCCCGGCATGATTGACGGCGGCTCGACGCTCGGTCTTTTCGAGGTCGGCAGCCTTGCCGAGACCCAGGACTACGCCGATGCGGCCCAGTTCCAGCCCGAGCTGCGCACCAGCGTCGCGCTCCATCCCGACAGTGAGCATATCCCGGTGACGCGCCAATGGCGTCTTGACGGCCTTCGTGGCACCATCCGGCGGCACGATCTCGGGGCAAGGGTGTTTGATCGACTTGAACGGATGGGTGCCGCGCGATCTCGTGATCGCCAACTCGGTCGCCCTCAACGTGACGATTCCGACCTATATTCCCGAGACGCCCCAAGGCCAGCGGCCCGGGTTCGGCCGGTTTGGCTTGGGCGGCGGCGCGGGGGCGTCGGAAGCCCGCCAGCGCCGCAAGGAGCGGCTCGATCGTATCGGCGAGGCCTTCAAGAAAGCGATCGCCTACGACGACGTGGTGAAAAAGGCGCGTGAGCGCGGCGATTCGCCGCCGACGCCCGACCTCAGGCTCGAAGCTTTGGTGCCGTACGCGCGGGGACAGAAACCGGTGATCTTCCACGCCGATCAGCAGGTCGAGATCCTGGACGCGATCGAGATCGCGCGTGCCCGGAAGCTCAAGGCGGTGATCTCGGGCGGCTCCGAAGCCTGGAAGATCGCCGGCGCGCTCAAGGACGCCAAGATCCCGGTCATGGTCGGCGGCACTCTACGGCTGCCGCGACACGATTACGACCCCTACGATGCCGAGTATTCCAACCCGGCAAAACTGCACGCGGCCGGCGTGACCGTGGCCATCCGCGCCCAGGGCGGCGGAGCCGGCTCGGCCACGGCGGGACGCAACCTGCCGTACGAGGCGGCAGCCGCGGCCGCCTTCGGCCTGCCCGAAGACGTGGCGCTTCAGTCCGTCACGCTTACACCGGCCCAGATACTCGGCGTGGCCGATCAGGTCGGGTCGCTCGAAACCGGAAAACGCGCCAACCTCGTCGTCACGGCGGGCCATCTGCTTCAGCCGACGACGACCGTTCTCGCCCTCTTCATCGACGGCCGTCCCGTCGCGCCCGAGAGCCGGCACACCCAGCTCTATGCCAAGTACCGGCACAGGCTTGACGAAGTGCGCACCGGCCGAGCCCGCCTGGGGATCGACCGTCCGGCGACGGCGCTCTCCGGCCCCCCGCAAACTAACCCCGGCGCGACAATTGCCAGTCCCAAGGGCAATTGAGCGGCAGTCAAGTCAGACGGCACGAGCCCGGATGGCGGCAGAGGATTTTCCCGAACCCGCCATTCTGGCCGGCTTTTCCCCGGGAAGCTCTTCTTCAGACCCGGAAGCCCCCGCGGGTGCGTGCGGGAGGTACGATGCCACAAGCGCACAAGCTGGTCGAGATGGTGAGACCGGCTGAGATAGTCGCTCACTCCCATGCGGTACAGCATCGTTGCCTGTTCGACGAGAAAGCGCTCGGCCACCACCACGAGCGGGACTCGCCAAGGCAATGTCGAAGCCACCCAGAGGATGTGGTCAACCTCGTCGCAACCGAGGCGCTCTGGCTCCAGGTGCACCACTACCAGCCGCGCGCGGAGGCATTGCAACAGGGAACACGCCTCACCGGCGGTTGCGCTGACAATCATCCGGCTTTCCGCGACCTTCTGGCGTCGAAGCTGCTTCCGTAACAGCGCAACCAGAGAACAGTCGGTCGTAACAATCAAACTTGTGGAATCAAGCATGCCCGGATTCCTACTACCGTCGCCCGCGGGTGCCAGCACCAGCTCGCGTTATTTCTCACGGGAAGGAATGTCATCGATAACGATAATATACAAACAAAATCGAAGACCAGAATCGCGTTTCACCAGAATTTCAAAACCGTTGCATTCCTTCAACATTCCCGAAAAAAACCAGGGCGTCACCGCGTGATCCGCCACGGTAGATCCTGCCGATCGCTCGTCATAAGCTTATTGGCAGCTTATGGTTACAAATCCGGCGTCGAGATAGATCGCTCTCCCTTGCGCACGGAAGGATTCAGGTTTGCTTGGGTGATAGGATCTTGTAAGCGGCTGGGAGCGGATGGCCATTGCGGGCGGAACTCCGCCATGCAACGATCGAGGAATGTGAGGTCGTTAGAGACCCTGGTCGAGCCAATCGAGATGGTAAAGAGGGGTCGATTTGTCATGAAGGCGTCGCGCTTTATCAACCTTGTGGGATCTCGTACGGTTCAGAATCTCCGATCCGTGGTGTTGGTCGTGACGATCGTAGCCGGGTTCGCGGGCCCTGTTGCGGCCGGGCAGCCGGGCCGGGATCGGGCGCTCGATATCTACTTCGTGGATGTCATGGGGGGAGCGGCCACGGTGCTCGTGACCGGCGCGGGCGAGTCGATCCTGGTCGATTCGGGATGGCCGGGCTTTGCCGATCGCGATCCCAAGCGGATCGTTCATGTGATCAAGGAACTTGCGGGATGCGACCACCTCGACCACCTGGTCACGACTCACTGGCATCGCGACCATTTCGGCGGCGTCGCGGGACTCGCGCGGCTGATCAAGATCGACCACTTCTGGGACCGCGGGCTTCCCGAAGACCGGGATTCCACACTCGATTTCCCTGACGGCCCCGGCGATCAAGACCCGCTCGGGGTCGCCTATCGCAAAGCCAGCGCCGGCAAGCGCAAGGCCCTGCGGCCGGGAGAGACTCTGCCGGTCTCGGGCCTCAAGGCGGTGGTCTTGGCCTCCGGCGGCAAGGTGATCGATCGACCCGTCGCCGGCCCGTCGCGGGACGGCTCGGATTCAAACCGCTCCAATTCCCTCTGCGACCAGGCCCCTCCTGACCAGTCTGCCGATCCCTCCGACAACGCGCGCAGCCTCGTTCTCTTGTTCACCCTCGGCCGGTTCCAGTTCTTTGACGCCGGCGACCTGACGTGGAACGTCGAGCGCAAGCTGGTTTGCCCGATCGATCTGGTCGGAAAAGTCAACCTGTACCAGGTGACCCACCATGGCATGGACATCTCCAACAATCCGGTTCTGGTGCGGACGCTGGCACCGACAGTGGCGATCATGAATAACGGCCCGCACAAAGGTGGCGGCGCGGCGACGGTCCGATTGCTCAAGTCGATCCCGTCGATCCAGGCCGCTTACCAGCTCCACCGCAACGCCGATACGAAGGCAACGGAGAACACCGAGCCTGAACTCATCGCCAACAAGTCCGAGACGGGGGGAGAATTTATCCACGTCAGAGTTGACGCGGACGGGTCGAAGTTCAGCGTGCAAATCGGCGAGCATGGTCCCGTGCGCGCGTTCGAGACGCGCTGAGCACCTGGGCAGAAATAAGTTACCGGATTACACCCGGTTCTCATCAGCCCACCCCTTGCCCCCGCTTGGCACGGGGCGGTGGAAAACGGGGCGCTGGCCCAGGCTGCGCGACGAATACGGGGAAATACAGCCGGGCCGGATCGCCGGCGCGCCATCGCTTTGGGCTGGATGTCGGCCTGCGTTTTGTTGTATCTCTTAGTCCGGTAATTTGCTGCCAGCCGCAAGCCCTGCGGATGCACTGGGTGCCGGGCAGGCTGCCTCGCGGCTTTCTTGAGAGTACACCATGAGATATTTCCAGATAAGCATAGTTTCGTCCATCACGCTGCTCGGCTGCGTCCTCGTCCGCGGGGATGTGCCCGACTCGAGCTCGAGCGAGAGCGTTTTTCCCTATGTCGTCAACGAGACCATGCTCGACAACGGCTTGACGGTTCTGTCGGTCCCCTATGACTCGCCGGGAATTGTTGCTTATTTCACCATTGTTCGCACTGGCTCGCGCAATGAAGTCGAGAAAGGACTGTCGGGATTCGCCCATTTCTTCGAGCACATGATGTTCCGCGGCACGAAGGCCTATTCCGCCGAGAAGTACAACGACCTGCTCCGCTCACTGGGGGCGGACTTCAACGCCTACACGAACGAGGACTGGACCTGCTACCACCTGACGATTCCCGCAACGGCCCTGGCGGCTGTGGTGGAGGTCGAGGCCGACCGGTTCCAGAATCTCCAGTACGACGAGCCGTCGTTTCAGAAGGAAGCGCGTGCCGTGCTGGGCGAGTACAACAAGGGTGCCTCGTCTCCGTTTCAACGGCTGAACGAGACGATGCAAAACACGGCCTACACGACGCACACCTACAAGCACACGACGATCGGCTTCCTTGCCGACGTCAAGGACATGCCCAATCAATATGCGTATAGCAAAACCTTTTTCGATCGGTGGTACCGGCCGGAGAACTGCACGATCATCGCGGCGGGCGACGTGAAGCACGATGCGCTCGTCTCGCTGTGCAAGAAGTACTATGGCCGCTGGAAGCGGGGCTCCTCTCACATCGAAATCCCCGTCGAGCCCGCCGCAAACTGAGCCCCGAACCGCGCACCTGACGTGGCCGCTGCCGACCCTGCCCGTCCTTTACCTGGCGTATCACATTCCGGCCGCCGACCCGAACAATCCCGACACCGCGGCTCTGGGGGCCCTCGAGCAGGCGGTGTTTGGTGAGACCAGCCCGCTCTACGACGAGCTCGTGCTGAAACAGCAGAAAGTTGTCGCCATGGAGGCCGACGCAGAGTCGAAGCGCGACCCGGGGCTCTTCACAATCCTGGCGCGAGTGCGGCAGGCGAATGACCTGGACTACGTGCGGGCACGAATCGAGGCGGCGCTGGACGACGCGGCCAAGAAGCCGATAGGCCCGGCTCGGCTGGCCGCGATCAAGTCGCACCTGCGCTACGAGTTCGCCGTCTCGCTTCGAAGCGGCACGACGACGTGGCCGAAGCGGTCGGGACGGCGGTGGCCGTCACCGGGCGCCCGGAATCGATCAACACACTCTACGACGCCTACGACCGCCTCACGCCGGCCGACTTGCAACGGGCCGCCCAGCGGTACTTCCAGCCCAGGAACGAGACGGTGATCACCCTCCAGACGGAGATCAAGAAATGACGATCAAACCGCGGTCGCCGCGCTCTCTCGCGCTCTTGTGCCAGTACTGTTTTCAGTCGGCGCGTCCCTTTCGGGCCATGACACGCACGCCCAGCCCGCGCGAGGAGCGAGCGGACCGTCCACGACGCTCCTGGCCGCTCGCGACCAATCCCCTGGTGGCCTTTCGTTTCGTGTTTCGCGCGGGCTCGCAGAGCGACCCAGCCGGCAAGGAAGGCCTGGCGGCCTTGACGGCCGCGATGGTCGCCGAGGGTGGAACCCGATCGCGGACCTACGAGCAAGTCCTGGCCGCGTTCTATCCGATGGCGGCCACGCTCGACGCGGCATGCCACAAGGAGGCGACCGTCTTCTCGGGGCTCGTTCATCGCGACAGTGTCGACGCTTATCTCAATCTGGCCGACCGAGATGCTCACCCAGCCGCGGTTCGCACCCGAAGATTTCGAGCGGCTCCGCAACGAGGCGCTCGATTACGTCACGAAATACCTGCGCGGAAGCAACGACGAAGAGCTCGGCAAGTGGACGCTGATGATCTTGCTGTACAAGGATCATCCCTACGGACATCCCGACCGCGGCACGGACGCTGGGCCTCAAGGCGATCACGCTCGACGACGTCAAATCGTTTCATCGCCAGCATTACACGCTCGAGTCGCTGGACCGCGGCATCGCCGGCGGTTTCAAGCCTTTAACGGTAGCCCGTGTCAACTCGGGCCTGGCCGCGCTGCCGTCCGCCGGTCCCGGCGCTCCGCCGCTGCCGACTCCGCCCGCGCCCAAGGGGCTCGAGGTCACGATCGTCGAGAAGCCCGCCGATGCGACGGCGATCTCGATTGGCTTTCCCATCGATGTGACCCGGCGCGACGCCGATTTCTACGCGCTGGCCGTCGCCAACTCCTACCTGGGAGAGCACCGCACCTTCAACGGCAAGCTGATGCAAGACCTGCGCGGCAAGCGCGGTCTTAATTACGGCGACTTCTCTTACATCGAAGATTTCATCCAGGAAGGACGCAGCACATTTCCGGTGCCGAACAACCCGAGGCGCCAGCAGTATTTCTCGATCTGGATCAGGCCGGTGCCCAACGACAAGGCACCGTTCGCGCTGCGCGCCGCCCTCTGGGAGCTCGATCGATTGGTCACTCGCGGGATGACGCCGGCGGAGTTCGAGGCAACCAGGAATTTCTTGCTCAACTACAGCAAGCTCTGGGTGCAGACCCTCTCGAGACGCTTAGGTTATGCGATGGACGCCGACTTTTACGGGTGCAAGGACCTCGTGAGCGAGATGGCCGATCGGTTACCCAGGCTGACCGTGGAAGAGGTCAACGCCGCCGTGAGGAAACACCTCGCGGCTCCGGGAATGAAGGTGGCGATCGTGGCCCGCGATGCCGTGGCGCTCCGCGACCTCCTGATCTCGGGCAAGCCGACTCCTCTGGTCTACGACACGGCGGGAACGCCGGCCGATGTTCTGGCCGAGGACAAGCAGATCGCGGCCTTCGCGTTCAAGGATCTGTCGGTGCGCATCGTCCCGGTCGAAGAGATGTTCGCCAAGTGAGCGGCTGGTCGCCCTGCTGGAGAATAAAGGAGGATCGACAAAACGAACCGCCGGAGATGCGGCGATCTCCGACGGCTCGGATCCCCGGCGGAGGTTCGCGGGGGCATTCAGTTGTTGTCGCGTGCGCGGCGCCAGCATGGGTGGGTCTCAATTCGGGCCGATGCTGCGGGACAGTCTGGTTCGATCCGGTATCGGATCGGATGTGCCGGTCAGATTGACTTTGTGACGACCACGCTGCTGCCGGCGGAAGCCATTGCCACCTGGACGGCGGTAAGGCTGCCGAAGAGCCCGTCGTTCTCGTCATTGAAGCCAGATGTGAAGAAGATGCTGTTGGACGGATTGCCCGTCGCGGCGGGGAACCCAAAGACGCTCCAGAGTCCCTTCGAGTCAGAGCCCGGGACGCCACCGTCCTGGTCGAGGGGTTTGCCCGTGGCGTCGGTGAGCTGTCCGAGGAACTTGCCGGTCGTCGGGTCGAAGGCGTTGATGTGGCTGTCGCCGAAGTTGCCGACGAGGATGTCGTTGCTGAACTGACCGAAGTCGGCCGGTGCTACTGTCACGCCCCAGGGCGAGTTGAGCTCGAGCTGGGTGCCGCCGCCGCCGAGCCGCTCCAGGAGAGCGCCGGACGGAGAATAGACATCGACAAATCCGTTGCCTGGTCCGGCAACGTCGTCATGCTTGGCCGGATCTTGCTTGGCGTAGGTCACGTAGAGGTTCCCGCCCACCGATTGGATGCCGAAGGGCGCAAACCCAGCGGGGATGGCCGGGTCATGAAACGCGCCGGCCGGCAGAGTCACGGGATTGAAGTTCTGGTCGAAGGCGTCAATGACGCCGTTGTGGAAGTCGGTGGCGAAGAGGTATCGGCCGGCGGGAAGGGCGCTGCCTGCCGGAACGGTCAAGATCGTCAGGCCCTTGAACACGGCCCCGGAGGCCGAATCATCGACGGCGAGAAAGGCCTGGTTCGAGGGCGACGATCCGTTGGTGGAGACCTTGGGGTTCCAGCCCGAGATCGTGCCGTCCTCGGTGGCGAAGAGGAAGATGGACGAGCCGCTGGTTGTCCCGTTTGTGATGGCGAACGATCCCCCGCCGTTGAACACGACGCCACTGGGCGCCGACGTGCCGGTGGAACCTGCGGGAGGCGGAATCGTCACGAAAGGCAGCCCGGTATTCACGTTGCCCGCGCTGTCGAAGAGCGATGAAGTGCCCACGCCGTTATTGCCATCCCAGAAATCGCCGGGGTTGGGTGCGGCGAGTCCCCACGGATTGACGAGGTTCGGGTTGACGTGGTCGGCGGCCACGGCCCCATCGGAGATCAGGTTGGAGCTCGCATAATACGTATTGATGGCGGCCTTGCCTTGACGAATTGTCGTATCGACCGAAAAGGTGCCCATCACCCTGTACTTGTGCGCACCCAATACCTCGAATCCCCCGATGGCTCTGTCGACCACGATCGCTCCCGGCGAGGTTTGTCCGTCGCCCCAGTTGATGGTGGCGGAGAAGTCGGACGCCTTGAGGGAGTGATCGGCATCAGTGAATGTGGCGACGACCACGTTCAACAAGCTCTGGAGCCTGGTTGGGTGGATCGTCGTTCCGGTCGCGGTGATGGCCGCCTCGGTCACGACGTTCGAGGTCGAGACCGAGACCGAATCACCGTCCGTATCGCCGATCTGGGCCGTGATGCGGAAAACGCCGGTTCGGGCGTAGGTATAAGACCCGATGACGTCGAACCCTCCTTTCGGATCGGCGACGATCGATCCTCTCGTTACCCGGCCATTTCCCCAGTTGATCGACGCGGCGTACTGGGCCGCGTCGGTGTTGCCGTCGGCGTCGGTGAATCGGGCCACCACCGCCGTGAAGGGCGCCCCTTCCACCGGCATCGGACTGATCGGCGCACTGATCCCGATCAAATCCGATGCCATGAGCTGGCGTCCTTCCAGGCATTCCAGGGTCAGCCGTTGGCCTCGCGGCCGCCGGCTAGATCGGTTTCTAAAACGATATGAGTATGCGTTCGATCCAAACATAGCGATAGCTCCTTGGAACGAGTTAGATACGAGCGCGGTCAGAATCAGCATGCAAGCCACTCCTCGCAGTGCGGGCTGCTGCTGGTCACTGGCAGGCCCGTTGTCTAAAGAGTGATCCGCGGGGCGTCGCTGGTTACACCTTTTCGGAACACGGCGGCGTGGTGCGTTCCTGGGCGGGTCCGATCGGGTTGTGGCGGCGCCACTGGCTTGTTCCGCAATCGGGTGGTCCCTGGACACCCATCTGGCGAAGTGGTGGGAATTCGGCGAGAATTGATCGGCAATGAGCGACACGTCGGATTCAGAATCAGGACGTGTCGCCCTAAAGCGAATCTCCCCGAGATCGCGCCAGCCTTGGCGAGCCAGGACAGACGAACAATCGTGGAACGGACGGCCAGAGTCATTGCTCGAACAAAGCGCGGGAAAAGACATCCAGAAGGGTGGGGGCATGTCGGCCGATGAGACAAGCGCGGAGCGGCCTGGCAGCATCCCGGACTTACTTGCCAGGATCAGGAGCGGCGACGAAGGGGCTGCGCGCGAGCTATTGATTCGCTACGAGTCGAAGGTCCGACTGGTCGTGCGTCGCCAGTTACCGCGGTTACTGAGGTCGCGGTTCGACTCGCTCGACTTTCTCCAAAGCGTCTGGGGCAGTTTTTTCCACAAGATCCAGACTGGACCGAGCGACCTGAAAGAAGAGCAGAATCTGATCGCGTTTCTGGCATGGGCAGCGCGGAACAAGGTCATTGATGAGTACCGCCGCGCCGCCACCCAGAAGCAGGACATTCGTCGCGAAGAGCGCACGGGCGGCAGCGGTCACGTCGAATCGCACATCGCCTCGGCCGACACGCCGAGTCAACTGGCGCAAGCAAATGAAACCTATGATCGCCTGCGCAACTTATTGCCTGAAGACCGACGCGTGATACTCGAGTTGAAAGCAGCCGGCTATTCCTGCAAGGAAATCGGCGATCGGCTCGGCTTGAGCGAGCGGACCGTGGAGCGGGTGCTCGAAGACTTGAAGCGCCGCGCCCGGATTGAGGGCTGATGCGATGAGCTCCGTCCAGTCGAGCCCGCGACGGGACGACACATCGTCTCGCACGATCGCCCTGCTCGTGCGACGGTATGAAGCCGACTGGCGCTCGGCGACGCGGTTCCGGCCCGATCCGCGGGACTATCTGCCCGACGACATCGAGCAACGGTTGCCGGTGCTGACGGCGCTCTTACGCGCTGATCTGGTCCTGGGCTGGAGGGCGCATGAGCCGTGCCCGGTCGAGTGGTACCGTGCTCGTTATCCCGAGCTTGACGACGAGTCGCTGCTGGCCCTGATTTACGAGGAGTATTGCCTGAAAGAAGAGGCGGGGGAATCGCCAACGGCGGCGGAGTACCAGGCCCGGTTCCCCGACGTCGCGCGCTCGTTCCAGGAGGTGATCGAGATTCACGCCCTGGTCAGGCGGGCGGGCGATCCCTCGTCGCGCGCCCGCGCGAGAATGGGCCTTCATTCCCGGCGCCGGGCAAACGATTGCGGGGTTTCGGCTCGTCGCGGAGCTGGGCCGAGGGGCATTTGCGCGGGTCTATCTTGCCGAGGAGCAGCATCTGGCAGACCGACCCGTCGCCCTCAAGGTGTCGCGCACCGGGTCTCGTGAGCCCGAGACGCTGGCGCGGCTCCAGCACACCCACATCGTTCCCGTCTATTCGTCGCGGACCGATCCTCTTACCGGCCTTCATCTGCTCTGCATGCCGTACCTTGGCCGGGTGACGCTCTTGCAAATCCTGCATCACCCGGCGATCCGATCGGCCCGTTCGGGCGCCGATCTTCTGAGTCTGCTGGATAGCCTCGAGCCGCAGGCCGCCGTCGCGGAGAAGCCGTCGAGCCGCGCGGCACTCGCCAGGCTGACCTATGCCCGCGCCATCGCGTGGTGGGGCGCCCGGATGGCCGAGGCGCTCGAGCACGCGCACGACCGGGGCGTTTTGCACCGCGACATCAAGCCGTCGAACGTCCTGGTCACAGGCGACGGCCTGCCGATGCTGGTCGACTTCAATCTCTCGCGCGAGATCACGATCGACGGGCCCGAGGCCGACGTCACCGTCGGCGGGACGCTGGGCTACATGGCGCCCGAGCGTCTGGTTGCGCTCGCGGAGGGGCTTCCGGACCACGTCGACGCCCGATGCGACATATATGCCTTGGGGGTCGTCCTGTTTGATTGCCTGGTCAGGGTGACGGGCGCGTTCGCTCTGCCTTCAACCTGCTCGACGCTGACTGAATCACTGCAAAAAACGGCGGAAGCCCGCCGAGTCTGGCCCATGCGGCTGTGCGCGGCCCATCCCGACGTGCCGGCCGCACTCGAGGCGGTCGTGAACCGCTGCCTGGCCCCGGAGCCCGCCGATCGCTACCGGTCGGCCGCGGATCTTGCGGCCGACCTCCAGGCCGTCGCCGATCAAGCGCCGCTCCGCACGGCGACAGAGCCGATTCCCAGCCGATTGGCGCGCTGGCTGCGCCGAAATAGCCGGCGCCTCGCGGTGGCCGCCCCCATCATCCTGGCACTGGGAATCATCGCCTACGCGTCGATGCGCGCCCAGCTCGCCGCGATTCGGGTCCAGGCGGAGGTGAGTCACGAAATCGACGAGGGCCGGCGCGCCGCCGGCGACGGCCGGCTCGACGTTGCCTTGAGCCACTTCGAAACCGCCCTACGGCTCGCGGAGGGACATCCCCGGCTTCGAGGTTTCCAGGAGTCGGCGCGCGCAGAGGCAAAGCTCGCCAGGCAGACCAAGGAGATCAGAGACCGCGCTGATGCGCTCTTCGCCAGCGGAGATCGCCTGCGATTCTTGCTCCTTTACGGCCGCGACCCTGGGGACGCCTGCACGTCGGTCGAGTCGGCCCTTGCGAATTTCTCGATTCCCAGCGATCCGAACTGGATCAAGCAACCGCCGCTGGCGCTTCTGGACGACCTTCGGCGGACGCAGCTCGAAAGCGAGGTCAATGAACTCCTCTTTCTGTGGGTCTGGGCGCTTTTTCGCGACCAACCCCGAAATCCGAGCGCGGCTCGCCTGGCGTTGACGCTATGTGACATGGCGATGGGATTCGCCACGCCGATCGGTCCCTGGCAAGTGATCCGGGAGCGATCGAGCGCAACCCTTCGAGGAGACGTGCCCCCGGCAAGAAAGCTCGCCCGTCCGTCACTTGAGACCTCGGCTCGCGGCTGCTTCCAGTGGGCCCTCCTCTGTGAGCTCGAGGGAGACCCAGCCGGGGCGCTCGCATGGCTGGAGCGCGCGACCTCACTCAGGGTGAATGATTACTGGCCCGAGATGTATCTGGGTTACTACCACAAGAGCACCGGACAGATCGCGCGAGCCCTCGAGGATTACAAAGCCGCCATCGCGCTGTGCCCCGAGTTACCCTGGGCTTGGTATGACCGCGCGCTCGTCCATCAAGCGCGCGGCGAGTGGCAACTTGCGCTCGATGACCTGAACCGGGCCCGGGCGTCTCCGTTCGGGGCGGACTTTTGGGATCTGCGGCTTGAGCTCGGAGTCGTCAAGCAGTTCCTGGGTGACGAAGCCGGCGCACGCGCGGCCTACGAGGCGGTCATCGCCTCCGGGGCGGACGGCTACGTCATGCGCGCGGCCCGCCTGAACCGCGCGATGCTCGATGCCGATACGGGCCTCCCGGATCGGGCGTGGGCCGAATACAACTCACTTCTGGACTTGAATCCGCGCGACGTGCTGGCGCGTCAGAACCGCGCCCTGCTCGCGCTGCGATTCGGCCGTTCGCAGCAGGCCGAGGCCGACCTGACGATCTTGCTTCGTGACGCCCCGGAGCGAGCCGACATGATTCTCGCCCGCCGAGCCGTCGCCCGGCTGGCTCTCGGCCGGCTGGAAGCCGCGGAGGCGGATGCCGCGGGCGCCTACCGCAGAAAACCCACCCCGAGTCGCCAGCGGCTCTGGATCCGCACCCTGCTCGCATTGCACCGGGCCGAAGATCTTTGCTGGCTCAATCAGCCAGACGACCTGACACTGCTGCCGGGCGGTGGGCCTTCACTCCAGGCCGATCTGCGCGCGACCGCCGAACGACTTCTGGCACCGGCCGGCGCAGGCAAACCTGGTCGCGCGACTTCGCGGATTCACGGCGCCAAAGCGGTCTTGCTCAGCGCCCTGAACGATCGCGCCGCCCTCCGGGAAGCGACCCGAGCGATCGAGCTGGCTCCGGAATCGGCTGAGGCTCATCTGGTGCGAGCGCGAGTCTGCCGCAGGTCCGGTGATCGGCGGGCCGCTTTAGCGGAAGTCGATCTGGGCCTGGCTCTCGTGCCTTTTGACGGGCGATTCCTCGAGCTTCGCGGAGCTTTGAAAACCGAGATGGGTAACCCCGAGGCCGGCCTGATCGACCTGGACCGGGCGATCGTCCGCGGGGCAGAGGCGGGGGCCCGTCGGTCGAGAGCGTTGGCCTTAATGGCGCTTCGCCGTGATGAAGACGCCGTCCGTGAATGGACCAATGCGCTTGACGACGACCCGGAAGATCCGCAGGCCTATCTCGGTCGAGCCAGAGCCATGCGGCGGCTCGGGCTGTGCGACAGGGCCTTGGTCGACCTCGGACAAGCCGTCAACTGGGCTTCGGATAACCCGTTGATCCTGACTCGGATCACGATTGCTTACGCCGGCTGCCTGGCGTCACGTCCCGACCGACTGCCCAGGTGGCTGGCGCTCGTCCGCCGAACCTGGTCGACGTGGTTCGCACTGGCTCACACGGCCGCGGACGATAACCGCTGAGCCCAGGGCCTTCGCTGCCGCGAAGCGACCTTTCGGCCGAGTCTCCGAGCCGGAAGGTTCGGTGCGGGTCAACGAGCCGCTTTTCTACGCCTCGGGAGCAATTTGCGGCGGTCCGAATCATAGCGTCTGGCGAAGTAATCAAATCCGGCGAAAGGCTGGGAAAAGGCGGCGTTCAGGGTGAAGGCCACCGCGAGTCCAAATCCCGAAAAAAGGGAGCTCGGCAACCCGTCCCGGAGCCGGGCCCGGATTGAGCGGTAGTCAATCAAGCCTTGCTCTTGGGCGACGACGATGGCCGCGCTGGGCGCGATTCCGAGATCAGCGACGCCCGGGGCCGGGACTTGTGCCGGTAGGGTGGCTGCGACGCCGGCGCCTGCCAAGGTTGCGGTGGGAATCGTGCGCCGATGGCCCATCGCGACGGCGCCCAGGAGTGCGAAGCCGCCAGGCCCGTTCATCGCGACCAATGCGCCGGCATCCGGCTCGGCCTCCGATTTCGAACCGGGATCGCCCGCGTGCCGCTCTTCAACTGAAGAGATCCCTGGATTCTGCTCGCCCGCGTCCTGGGGAAGAACGGCGTCGAAGTCGCGATCGGTCAAGCGATCGAATTCGCCGCTCGACAACGCCTCGACCGACGGCCTACCCGCACGTATCGCAGGCGGCCCGACCGCCAAACCTATCGGTAGCCCGCCAGGGCTGATGCTGGTCCCCGCGGCACCGACATCCGGCGTCCCGCGCCCTGGTGCCGTCCCCACGGCAGCCAGGGGCGTCAGCGCGCCAGCCGACTGTGATGACAGTGTGGCGATCGGGACACTCGACGAGCCCTGTGGAGACTCGGTTGATTGGTCCGGGGCCGATTCGCGGCTCACCCAAAGCTGATAGCCCACACCCGCGGACAAAGCGGCCGTCCCGCTCTGATTGCCCGCGCTGATGCCAAGATAGAGCGTCGAGCCCGCGGCCTGGAGGCCAAGCTGTGCCAGGACGATCGAGGCGCCTTGTTCACCGGACGACCACTCGCCCAGCAACTGGCCCGCCCCGTCAAAGATTTGAAACTCAAAGGCAGCGACCTGGCCGTTTCTCTGGAAGGCGAGCCCGAAATTGAGCTCTTCTACGTTCTCGTTCAAAGTCAGCCGGTAGAAGTCTACGGCGTCGCTCGTGCTGATCGTGCCGACCACGCCAAAGAACGGGAGGTCGGGAAGGACTTGAGCAGTCGCCTTAGTGTGGTGGGGCGCCTTGGTCTCGAAGACGACCGTGTACGAGCCCCCCGCCGGCCCGCCAAGACCCACACTCGACGGTGAGAACTGCGTCGAGCCGGTCATTCCGTAAGTCGAGTCGTCATCGTCGCTTAGCGATGACGGTTCGCTTGCACTGGCAGCGGGTGGCGCATGCTGAATCGTTGCGCTCGAGGGGCTTGAGTGGGAAGTCAGTCGCTCCCTCAGGGGCGACGTCGCTCTGAACGAGTGGGCCGTCTTATGGTACGGATCCATTGCGGGCCGCAAGCCCGACAGGAGGCATCGCGTTTCGAGTTCTTCGAGGCGAGGCTTCGCCCGAGTGCCCGTTCGTGCCTTGTAGGCGGGGCCCCGGCCTGGCGGATCGGCTGACTTGTGGTCGACTGAGGATGCCATCATGATGCCGTCAAAGCGGTCGAGGGACGGGCTGTTCTTCGAGAGCAATCGAGGTTACGCCCAAGACTTGGACGAGATTTCCAAAATTAGCCGACACGAAATCTCGTATTCGGCCCACCAAGCGTTGACAAACCTGGGGCCGATCCATTCCCCGACCCACGCACAACCGGGACCTTGGGTATCGTAATGCGGGCGATTCCTTCCACACAAGCTTCTTCAACTTCGGTTGAACGGATCTGCACGCCGGTTCCCGGGGAACGACCGCATTTCCTCACGCAACCACGCTCGCTCAAGAACACATCTGGTGGAAGCCGAGGCCCCGGCGACTCAAGCGTTCCCGCAGCACGTGCCGCGCTCTCGAGAGCCTTCCCTTGATCGTTCCCACCGGGCAATCGAGCTGCGCAGCCGCCTCCTGATTGGATTTTCCTTGCAAATAGCAAAGCACGAGCGGCAGTCGGTATCGGTCGGGCAACCGGCTCACTTCCTCGCGAAGTAAGCGGTTGGACGAATCGTCAGGAGGGTCGAAGGTGCTCTCCTTGGTGCTCTCGATCGTCGAACGCTCGCGAGCACGACGTCTGTTGGCATCGTTTCGAATTCTCATGGCCGTTCGAATGGCGACCCGATGGAGCCAAGGTCCAATGGAGTCGCCGCGCTCGATCGTGGCCGCGTGCAAAGCCAGGTTGACGAAAGTGTTCTGGAAAGCGTCGTCCACGTCGTGAACGTTCCGCAGGTTGCTGCGGCATACCGCCAGGACCATCGGTCCGTGCCTCTCGACCAGGAGCCGAAACGCATCCGGGTCGTTCGCGGTGGCGAAACGCTCGAATACCTGGCCGTCTGTCATTGCTCGCTCGACTATCTGTCCGCCTGTCATCGCTCGCTGCTCCCGGGACTGTTCATTCTGAGTGCTGCCGCCGATCGTGAGGGAGGCCGCGCGGCCAATTCCGCTCGGCGGCGACCATGGGCTGCGGGCACGCGAACTTCTGGGCCCACGGATCTACTCCCCATGGACGAGAAAGCTTTTGATCGCCGACAACCGAGCCGCGATTTCCACCCCCGCGGCGCCCGACGGGAATCGAGGGCACCATCCGGAGCTCGACCTTCAGCGCATGTGACGGCTTCCCGACCGTGACGGGACGGTGCTTCGACAGTTATTCGGCTCGCAATCGAGTCGGTCGCGAACGCCTATCTGGCAAAGCGGTGCGAATTCGGCGAGAATCGTGCCGCGATCGACGATCGGGCGGAATCAGACCCAGGACGTGTCGCAGAAATGCGGATCTCTCAAACACGGAGCACGGCTTGACCGCGTTGCTCATTCCTTTCCCAGAAATGAGGTTATATCATGAAGCGCTTTTTCGTTGCGGCATTCGCAGCGGCCTTACTGTTCGTCCCGTTCGCCCGGGCCCGTGCCGGCGATGATGATGCGAAATCGATCCTCGACAAGGCCATCAAAGCCCTGGGCGGCGAGGACAAGCTCGCCAAGGCCGAGGCATTCTCCACGAAGGCCAAGGGCACCGTCGTTTTCAACGGCAACGAGAACGACACGACCTCCGACGCGACTTTCAAGGGCCTCGATCACTTGCGGCGAGAGTTCGGCAACGACCAGTTCCACGGCGTGGTGGTGTTCTCCGTCCACAAAGGCTGGCGCAAGTTCGGCGATAACTCCAGCGACATCGAAGGCGACGGAGTCGCCAACGAGAAACGCAACATCTATCTGGCTGTCATTCCGATCACCCTCGTGCCGCTCAAAGGAAACGGCTTCAAGTACGAGACAGCCGGTGAGGAAAAGGTCGGCGACAAGCCGGCCGCGATCTTGAAAATCACCGGGCCCGACGGCAAGGATTTCACCCTCTCCTTTGACAAGGAAAGCGGCCTCCCCGTCAAGCAGGTCGCCAAGGTCGTGGGCTTCGGGGGCATGGAGTTTACCATGGAAACGACCTTCTCCGACTACAAGGACTTCGGCGGAATCAAGAAGGCCACCAAGATCCAGGCCAAGCGTGACGGCGAGAAGTTCCAGGACCTGGAAGTCACCGAGTTCAAAGTCCTGGACAAGGTTGACCCCGAAACCTTTGCCGAGCCGAAGTGACTCTTGGAAACCCGGGCCGCCGCGGAGTTCCAAGCTTGAGATCCGTGCAAGGAGCGTGCGACCAGGGACCATGACGGTTACCGCGATGGTCCTTGGTCCGGGCGCGTGACCTCGATTGCCGGCGGCTTGCGCATCAGAAACGATCAAATCTCCTGTCTAAAGGCCAGCTTTGGCTGCCGCGCTTGCGGGCACGACGCTCGTGATCATCGGCGCGGACGCGGGGTTCGTATCGAACTCAACACCCACGAATCCACGTGTCGGGGGCGTCGCCGCTGACCGCCCCCACTCCCCCGCCCCGCTCGCGAAACCGCGGCATCGCCGCGTCGAGCTCGGTTAATTGGGTCGCGCATGCCATCCATGTGGCACTCAGGTGAATAGTGCCTCAATAGATAAGGGTTTTCTCATCGCGAAGCCGATGGGAAAACCCGTTTGGACGAAGCCGCGCGATCTACGCACAGCGCTCCCTCCCTCCCGCGGCGAAGCCGCTTCGTCCAATCGGGATTTTAGGTAGACGCCCAGAAAAATTTTGAATAGCCAAAAACTTTATTGCGGACACTCGGGACATGCGGTAGACTTCCAGGACGCGTTGCTTGATGGTCGAGAGAGTTTCGTGACCAAGGAGCCATTGCTTTGGCGTGCCCCATGATTCGTCCACGACGCGGCTTCACTCTGATCGAGTTGCTGGTAGTGATTGCGATCATCGCCGTTCTGATCGCATTGCTGCTGCCGGCCGTGCAGGCTGCGCGTGAGGCGGCACGGAGGGCGCAGTGCGTGAATAACCTGAAACAAATCGGCTTGGCGATCGCCAACTACGAGTCAGCGATCGGCTGCATCGTGCCGGGATACATCAGTGACTGCGGCAGCGGCAACTGCAACTCAGCGGCAGCGGCGACCCTGCCTGCCCAGATCGCAGTGCCGGGCTACAATCCGGACCCGCACTCGCTGGACAGCGGCCCAGGATGGGGCTGGCTGGCCATGTTGCTGCCATACGCCGAGCAATCGCCGTTGTATGCGGCGACGAACGTCAATCTTCCCACGTGGGTCGCCGACAACGGCACGGTCGTGATCACCCAGATCAACGTCTTCCTTTGCCCGTCGGCGAACAACCCAACCTCGACGTGCCCGATGGTCAACGCCAACCTGAATCTGCTGCCAGTGGCAAACCAGTACTTCGCCCGCGCGAATTACCAGTACAACATGGGCTGGAACGACACGAGCATGACGCCGGCTTTTGTCAGTTACGACGATCCGGTGCTGGGAGATAACGGTCCGCTCTACCGGAATAGCCACGTCCCCTACTCCGGGGTTACTGACGGACTGAGCAACACGGTCTTCGCGAGCGAGAAGACGCCTTACCTGGCCGATGCCAGTTGGGTGGGCATCGTTCCCGGCTACCGGCACTTCGCCTACGGTGCCTTTGCCAGCCTGGGAACTGGCGGCTTGGGGGTCAATTTCGATTACCCCGGCGCCATCCTTGCATCCCACAGCGGTCCCTCACTCTACGAGGATCCGGTGGTGATCCACCCGCCGAACAGCCCCCTCGGTCACACCGACGAGTTCTACTCGCTGCACCCTGGCGGCGCCAACGTGTTGATGGGTGACGGCTCGGTTCGGTTCATCAAGCAGTCGATTAACTTGCTGGCTTGGCAGGCTCTCTCTAGCCGCAGTAATGGGGAGGTGATCAGTGCCGACACCTACTAGACCGCAGCCTCCTGCGACGAATGGGCTTCCGGCGCGCGGCCATCAATCGCGAACCATCTTGCTGGTGTGGCTCCTAATCTTCTTTACCGGCTGCGGCGAGCCGTCGGTTCGAGAGCTCAAGAATCGCCGGGAGCTCGAGGCTCTTTTGACGGCCGTCTCGCTCAAGAACCAGAAAGAGCTGGACAAGGACATCCAGCGGATCGAGGATCGCCATGCCTCGGGCGAGCTCTCCGACGAAAGCTACAAGGACCTCCAGAAGATCATCAAAAAGGCTCAGGGAGGGGACTGGGCCGGAGCCGAGAAACAGGCGTATGAGATGCGCGAGTCGAAGCCATTTTTCCAGTGAGCGGACAGGAGCTCTGTGACGATGAGGAAATCGGCCTACGCCTCTCTTTTGATCGCCGTCATCGCCGTATCAGCATCCTGGACGGGGTTGATGGTCTATAGACAGCGTCCCGCTCTGCCGGTTGCCGGCTTCCTGCACCGGTCGACGGTCGATCCGACGCTCGATCGCGGCGGCCATACGCGCGGCATCGTCCAGGTCGATCTGATGCGGCAAATCATGGCCGACAGAGCGCGGGCTGCGCCCGCCACCGCCGAGCCGGCGGCAAAGGCCAGGCACCGAGTCCCGAGCCAACCCCATCCCCTCCTGGGCCGACCTGCCCCGGCGCTCGTGTTGGAGGACGCAACCGGCGAGATCCGGGATCTGGGTGCCCAGGCTGCGAACGGGCCAGTCGTGGTTGTCTTCTACCTGGGTGCCACCTGCATCGCCTGCATGACCAGCTTCGTCGAGCTGGAGGACGCGCTGCCGCGGTTTCGCGCACGGGGAGCGGCTGTCTGGGCCGTCAGCGCCGACAAAGGGGAGTTCTCGCGGGAGCGCATGCGCCGGTACGGCAGTTTTCAATTCCCGCTCCTTAGCGACCCCGACCACAGGATCGCCTTGTCCTACGGTGTCTGGAAGCCGCGTCGGGATGGGGACGCGAACGAGGGGGAAGCCCTGCACGGGACCTTCCTCGTCGATCGCGGCGGCTCGATCCGCTGGGCTCACGTCGGCGACCGCCCGTTCACCGACATCGATGCGCTCCTGGCCGAGGTCAACCAGTTGAGGAGCCCATCGCCGCAGTGATCGCGCCACGACCGCTTTGATCCTGGCTGGCTTGCCGGGCGGGCTCAGGTGCGTGAATCAGACGACACCTGAAGGCTCTCCCGCGTCCCGGCCTTGACCTTCGGCTGGTGCTTCCAGCGGCGGTGCAGCCAGAGATACTGGGTGGGGTCCTGGCGGATCAGGCGTTCCAGGGCCGACGTGAAGCGCTGGGTCAGGATGCGGACGTCGTCGGGCGTTCCCGAGAGTTCACCCGGTTCGATGACGTCCTCGCAGCGGAACTCGTAACGGAACCCAGGCCCGATCCGCCGCGAGACCCCGACGACGACCGGGGCCTGGTGCTCGATGGCCAGAAGCGCGATCGCCTTGTGCGTCGAGGCCGGCCGGCCAAAAAAATCGACGAAGACCCCGCGCGGGCCGGCATCCTGGTCAGCCACGAATCCCAACATGCCGTTGCCCTTCAGGACCTCCACCATCTGGTCGAACCCGCCCGTCTTGGGAATCAGCGACTGACCGGTCTTCTCGCGAAACGAACGGACGTACCGTTCCAGAAACGGATTGTCGAGGGTCCGGGCGACCGAGACGGTCGGGAACCCGAAAAGCCCGAAAATATACCCCGCCACCTCCCAGTTGCCATAATGGCCGGTCAAGAGGATCAACGGCCGATCCCCCGTGATCGTCCGGTCCATGAGCGGCTCGTAATTCTCCACGAACAGCCAGTCCCGCCAGTTGGTCAGGTGGATCTTGCGCGGCGTGTGCACAATCTCCATGACTACCATGAAGAAGTGGTTATAGACTTCGCGCACGATCTGGTCTCGCTGGTCGTCGTTGTAGAGATCGCCGAACGCGTGCTTGAGGTTTTCGAGAGCGACCTGGCGATGGCGCTTATCCACACTATAGGCAAGCCGGCCAAGCGCGCGAGCCAGGGCATAAGACTGCTCGATGGTCATCGTCTGCGCGGACGCGACGATCAGCCGAACCGTCAGATAGACGAGGTAGTCCCAAAAGCGGTGGCGCGATTTCTTGCGGGCCATGGGGGTCACTCCCTCGACCGACGAGCGTCAGTCCGTCGCGACTTGATCTTCCTGTTCTTCCTGATCCTGATCGAAATCTTAATCCTAATCTTAATCTGATTCTTGCTTCGGAATCGAAAGCCGCTATTGTCTGGTCGCAGAAGGTTGCCCGTCCATCAAGATTTACGCACCACTCGGCGACGGCGAGGCGAGCGGCAGTGTGACGGTGATTCCGGTCTCGACCGAACGATAGATGGCTCGGATGATCTCGACCGATTTGCGGCCTTCGCGGCCATCGCAGAGCGGCGGCCGGCTTTCGTCGATGGCGCTCAGGAAGTCGACGAGCTGGTCGCGGTGGCCGATGTGGGTAATCCCGCGGGGGTCGCTGGCACCGGCCTTGAAGCCTCTCTGGCCCGCCATCGCCGCATAGACCTCGTTATCGCTGAAGACCTTTTCCTGGAATTCCCAGAGCGTGATGTCGTCCTGTTCGACCCGGGCCGAGCCCCGGTCGCCGTGAATCTCGATCCGTTTCAGGAGGCCGGGATAAGCGCTCGTGGCGGCTTCGATCACGCCCAGCGCGCCGTTCTTGAAGCGCAATGCGGCGACGGCGGTGTCTTCGACCTCGATCCGCACATGGGCCAGGGTGTCGCAGAGGGCCGTGATCGATTCGACGTCGCCCATGAGCCAGTAGAGAAGATCGACATTGTGGATCGCCTGGTTCATGAGCGCGCCGCCGCCGTCGAGGTTCCAGGTGCCGCGCCAGCCGCCGGAATCGTAGTACTCCTGGGTGCGCCACCACTTCACATGGGTGTCGCCGAGCGTGAGCCGTCCGAAACGGCCCATCTCGATCGCCTCCTTGAGCCGGATGTTGGCGGGGCCAAACCGCGAAGGGAAGATCGTGCAGAGCCGCGTTCCGGCCGCGTCGCAGGCTTCGATGATTGCGTCGCAGCGCGGCAGGGTGATCTCCAGCGGTTTCTCCACGACGACGTGCTTGCTCGCCAGGGCCGCGCGCACGGCGGGTTCGGCGTGGGCCCCGCTGGGAGTGCAAATACAGACGATGTCCAGGTCCGGATCGGCAAGCATTTCGTCGAGATCGTCGTACGTCCGGCAATCGCCCGTGGCCATGCCGGCGATCTTCTCGGCGCGGTCCGCGCTTCGGCTGCATGCGGCCACGACCCGTGCATTCGTGATCTCGTTGATGGCCCGCGTGTGAAACTCGGCGATCATTCCGCAACCGACGATACCAAACCCGTGCTGAGCCATCGTTTTTTTCCGATTCGTGTAGTCATCACGCTCCGCGCGATGATCCGCCACGCGGAGCGCGGCGGCTACGACATCAATAAACCCAGAAGGCCAAGCTCACCTAACCCAACCGGATGCGTCCGATCTTGCGCTTCCCGACCCGGACGATCAAGCCGTCGGAGATGACGATGGGCGCCTTGGGATCGGTTATGGTCTCGTGCCGAGGACCGACGTTGAACCCCCCCTGCTCGATCACGCGCCGCGCGTTGGACGTGCTCGACTCCAGCCCAATTTCCTTGAGCAGGATGAAGGCGGGGATCCGTCCCTCGCTGTCGAGCCGGCCGGCGTCGAGGAAGAGGTCGGGAATTTCCTCGGGATCTTCCCCGGCGGCCCGGCGGCGAAACTCGGCCGCGGCGCGGTCGCCGGCATCGACCCCGTGATACTGCGCCACGATCGCCCTGCCCAGAACCTCCTTGGCGTCTCGCGGGTTGACGCCGGGCGCCAGCAGGCGGTCAACCTCGTCAAGAGGCAGCTCGGTGAGCAGGGTGAAGTATTGCCGCATCGGCTCGTCGGGTACGCTCATGACCTTGCCAAATTGCTGCTCCGCGGGCTCGGCCACGCCGATGTAGTTGCCCAGGCTCTTGCCCATGCGGCGCACGCCGTCGGTCCCGACTAAGATCGGCATGGTCATCGCCACCTGGGGCTCTTGGCCCTGTTGCTGCTGGAGGTCCCGCGCCACCAGCAGGCTGAAAAGTTGCTCGGTCCCGCCAAGCTCGACATCGGCCCTGATCTCGACGGAATCCCACCCCTGCATCAGAGGGTACAGGCATTCGTGCAGATGGACGGGCTGCGCCGCGGCCATGCGCTTGGCGAAATCCTCCCGCGCGGTGATCTGGCCGAGTGTCATGCGACGGGTCAGGTCGAGGACGTCCAGAAACGTCCATCTGGAGAACCAGTCACCGTTAAAATGCACCTCGGCCCTGCTGAGATCCACGATACGGCCGACCTGGGTGAGATAATCGCGGGCGTTGGCTTCGACCTGGGCTCCGGTCAGCTTGGTTCGTGTTTCGTCACGACCCGAGGGGTCGCCCACGAGCGCGGTGTAGTTGCCGATAATGACGACGGCTTGATGACCGAGCTCCTGGAACTGCCGCAGTTTCCGTAGCGGGACCGTGTGTCCGAGGTGAACATCGATGCCGGTCGGGTCGATCCCGTACTTGACGCGGAGCGGACGGTCCTCACGCACCGCGCGCTCGAGTTTTTTGCGGAACTCTGATTCGGGAACGATTTGCTCGACCCCGCGTTTCAGTAGATCAAGCTGTTCGACGACGTCCCGCATTCCGCCGATTCTAGAGATCGCCTCGGCACAGGACAAGGTGGTCTGAGGTCCGGCGGTTCGATTAAGATGGATCGTCCCTTGTGTCCGGTACGCGCGAACTGCGTCGAAAGCCGAAGGCGATCATGGTCGAAATCAATCCCGCTCAGTTGGCCCTCGCTTTGCTGACCTTGGTCCTGCTCAGCACGATCCTGGCGATGTTTGCCGGCTGGAGCTGGATGTTCTGGCGGCTGGCGACCGGCCAGTCTCTGCTGCCGGGCCAGCCGCTCGTGAGCCTTTCCCCGCCAGGTTGGCGCGGGGGAACAGTGTTGCTGGCGTTTTCGACGTATGTCGTCATGAACGTTCTGGTAGCCGGCCTCTACGTCCGCACCCAGGGCCGAGTGCCTCGAAAACCTGCCCCAGCCGTGAAGCCGGCCGCAGCGTCCATCGAGCAGCGTGAATCGACCAAGAGCGAGAAAGGGTCGAAGCCAGAGGAGACAAAGAAGAACCCGTCCGGTCCAGGTCGCGACGTCGCGGGCAAGATAAATGCCACGCCGGCGCAAGGCGCAACCGACGGCGCAAAGCCGCCAAAACCGACCGAGTTGGACGACGAGGATGCGACGTTCTCATTGACCGAGCAGATGTTCCTGGTTTCGGTGATCAACTGCCTGTTGCTGGTCGTTCTCCCTGTCTTGATCCGTGCGACATCGGGGGCTCGACTTCGTGATCTCGGCTTGAGTTTCTCGGGTTGGGAGCGACAGGCCGCGGTCGGCGTGGTGGCGACAATGATCGCGGCTCCCGCGGTCTATGCGATTCAGTTTGCGTCGCTACGGATCTGGAAAGCAAATGCCCATCCTCTCGAAAAAATGCTCCGCAAGGAGTTCGACAGCCTGGGAGTCGCCGATCTGGCGGTTATCTCAGCCGTCATCCTCGCACCGATCGTCGAAGAAATGATGTTTCGCGGACTTCTTCAGCGTTGGTGCATCGACTTCTGGACCAGGCGAGCCACGGCTCGCAAGCCCGTGCTCCAACCCGCGGACGCTCTTGTTCTGGCAGCCGACGATTTCGCGGTTGCTTCAGAACAGGTTTCGTGGCCTGAGGTTACAGCGGATACTCGGTCCGCGTCGCAGGATTTGCAGCCGCCGACGCGAACCGGTGCGATCGTGGGGATCACGATGGCTTCGCTTTGTTTCGCCGTCGTCCACTCTCCGCAGTGGCCAGCCCCGATTCCGCTCTTCGTGCTGGCCTTGATCATCGGTGCTGTCTATCATCGAACAGGAAGCCTGATCGCGGCGATTTTCATGCATGCAACATTCAATGGTTTCAGCACTCTGGCGATGTTTGTGGCAATTCTGGGCGGCCACGAAAAAGATGCAAGGAAGGCGATTGACGGGGCGTGGAGGTCGCCCGCCGTGGTTGTTCCGATAGAACGGGGCATCTGCGTGACTGCGGACCACGAGGCGGTGTGGCAAAAGCGAAATTTCGAATGAGTTCTTGCTGGACGAACGGGTTTCGGACTGATAGATTTAGCAGTGTCGTGCCAAATTACGTGGGGGTGGATGCGCAGGCTTTTGCGAAGCAACTGACTCTCTGGTCATCGCAGGGCCCTGATCACCAAAAAAAGTTCCTGTGAAAGTCGGCCCTTCTCTCGTCCGATGACATAGGGACCTGGCCTGGTGGATCAGTGCCAGCGCCGCCCGATCGAGTATTCGATCGCGGATTTTGGCGTCTTGTCGCGACCTGGGGAGAGATCTTCCCCGTGTGGGTATGGGTCGCGCCGGCGACTCGTCGGGGTGAGTGCCTCGATGGAGTTCCGGGTTTTTAGCCAGGATGGCGATGCGCCAGGGGAACGTGGCTTCCTTCTGGCCCAAGGGAGTGTAAAGCGTCGGCCTAATTTTCTGGGTCGCGTTTCTCCTCGTGGGGGTTTTGTTCGATGAACGATTTTCAGTCCAAGAAAAACGCACCTTTGCATGATGGGTTTGAGTGGGCAGGAGCAGTCGCCCGGGTTCGCCGGGGTGCCCGTTCGGCTCGTGCCGGCCGTCGCACCGCGCTTCTGAGCATGCTGACCGCGGCTTACGTCAATTCCAGCCGCAATGGCCGAGTTGGCGACCGCTCGGGTACCGACCGCTCTTGATGGAGTCGAATTGATTCTCGCCCGCGGGCGATTCTCGCGCGAACCATTGAAGACCAGGGACAGAGACAACAACCAGGCCCCCTGATCGGCGCAAGCGCCGATCAGGGGGCTCGGTTCATTGTTTGGATCACGTACGAATGCCCTTGGCCGACCAAGCACACCAGATCTCCGGGCCTGTCGACGATGACCGCAAACAGGTTGGTAATGTCGCGGCCGATCACGCTCATGTCAAGGGCGGCGACTTCGGTGAACGCCGCGAATTGACCTCGAAAGGTGACTCGGTTGCCGTTCTCACGGAAAAAACCGATCTGGGTCTGGACACCGACGGAGGCGCACGCACCACCTATCCTGGCAAGCTGATCAGGAGAAGCGAGAGGCGGCAGCGGTTCACGCTGAGGTCGCTCACGGTCCATACTAACGCGACGCGCAAGCGAGGGGATCGGCTGTACATCTGGTGCCTACCTCGGCCAAGTTCCCTCGCTTGCGCGTTGAGTTAGTATGGCCGCCGACTTACAAGAAGGGGATCAGTGCTTGCGCTTCACGCTACGATGCCCTTTACCACGCGCCCCGCGACGTCGGTCAGGCGGAAGTCGCGGCCCTGGAAGCGGTAGATCAGCCGGAGATGGTCGATGCCGAAGAGGGCGAGGATCGTGGCGTGCAGGTCGTGGACGTGGACGACGTCGTGGACGGCCGCGTAGCCGAATTCGTCGGTCGCGCCGTGGGTGATGCCCCCCTTGATGCCGCCGCCGGCCATCCAGATCGAGAAGCCCTTGATGTGGTGGTCGCGGCCGTTGCCTTGCGCCATCGGCGTGCGGCCGAACTCGCCGCCCCAGATGACCAGCGTCTCGTCGAGCATGCCGCGCTGCTTCAGGTCCTTGATCAGCGCGGCCGCTCCCTGGTCGACCTCGGCGGCCGTTCCCTTGACGTGCTCCTTGATCACGCCGTGATGGTCCCAGTCGCGATGGTAGAGCTGGATGAACCGCACTCCGCGCTCGGCCAGCCGGCGGGCCAGCAGGCAGTTGGCCGCGAACGAGCCGTCGGCGCCCTCGGTGCCGTACATGTCCAGAACGTGCTTCGGCTCGTTCGACAGGTCGATCAGCTCCGGCACGCTGGTCTGCATCCGGAACGCCGTCTCGTAGGCGGCGATCCGCGTGGCGATCTCGGGGTCGTCGACCAGCTCGTTCTGCGATCGAATCGAGCGTGCCGGACGGCGTCGACGACGTCGCGCTGGCGGTCTGGCGTGGTCCCGCTTGGGCCGGCCCAGGTAGAGCACCGGGTCGCCCTTGGAGTAGAACCGAACGCCCTGGAACCGGCTGGGCAGGAACCCGCTGTGCCATTGCCGCGACGCGATCGGCTGGGCCTGGCCGAACCGGCCCGTCGGAGGTCAGGACGACGAAGCCGGGCAGATCGTCGCTCTCGCTGCCCAGGCCGTAGTTGATCCACGAGCCCATCGCCGGCCGGCCGGAGATCGTCGTGCCCGTGTTCATGAAGGTGTGGGCCGGGTCGTGGTTGATCGCCTCGGTCACCATCGAGCGGATGATGCAGAGCTCGTCGGCGACCGTGGCCAGGTGCGGGAAGATCGTGCTGATCTCCTGGCCGCTCTGGCCCGCAGCGCTGAAACGGATGCTGGGGCGCAAGACAGACGAGCTTGTGCCCCTGGAGCTGGGCGATCGGCATGCCGCGGGTGAACGACTCGGGCATCGGCTGGCCGTGCATCCGGGCCAGCGTCGGCTTGTAGTCGAACGTCTCCAGGTGCGACGGACCGCCGGCCATGTACAGGTAGATGATGCGCTTGACCTTGGGCGCGAAGTGGAGCGGATGAACCGACGCCGGTCCAGCGGTCGCGCGGTGTGTCGGCGAGTCGTCTCGCGCGCCGCTGAGCAGGCCGGGATCGAGCAGCGAGGCGAGGGCCAGGCTGCCGAGCCCGGTCGCCGACCGCGCCCAGGAACGCGCGGCGATGGATCGTAGCGAGCGTTGCGAGGCATTCCGGGTTGTCGTGATCCATGGGTCAGCTCCGGGTGATGGTTTCGTGCAGGTTCAAGCAGGACGCGGGCCACGGACGTCCAGGCCGCCAGCTCGGCCGGGTCGATGTCGGCGGCGGCGGGCGAATCGCCGATCCCGAGCAGCGCGCGGGCCGCCGGCGGGTCGGCCTGATATTGATCGAGCGTGGTCCTGCGACCAAGCGCACGAGGACGGCCAGCCTCCTGCGGGCCGCGGCGGGCGCGCCAGGACCAGGCGAAATGCTCGATCCAGGCGAGCCGCGGGGTCGGCTCCCGCCTCGCGGATCAGACGGGCCGCCAGCGCCCGCGCGGCCTCGACGTAGGTCGGGTCGTTCAGCGAGCACCAGGGCCTGCAGCGGCGTGTTCGACCGCGGGCGCTGGACGACGCACTCCTCGCGGGTCGAGGCGTCGAAGGCCAGCAGGCTCGGATGCAGGAACGTGCGCTGCCAGTAGGTGTAGAGGCCGCGGCGATACTGGTTTTCGCCTTGTCGGCGCGATAGTCGCGCTTGGGGAAATTGAGGAAAACCCAGTAGCCCGGCGGCTGATAAGGCTTGACGCTCGGCCCGCCGATCCTCGTCGGAGAGCAGGCCGCTGATGGCCAGGGCATTGTCGCGGACCAGCTCGGCGTCGAGCCGGAAGCGGTTCTGCCGCGCCAGCCAGCGATTGGCCGGGTCCGAGCCCGCATCTCCTCGCTGGGCGGTCGACGACTGGCGGTAGGTCTGCGACATGACCATCGGCTTGAGCATCGCCTTGACGTTCCAGCCGCTGTCGACGAACTCGCACGCCAGCCAGTCGAGCAGCTCGGGGTGGGTGGGCCAGGCTGCCCTGCGAGCCGAAGTCGTCGGGGGTCGTGACCAGCCCCTGGCCGAAAGCCAGCTTCCAGAGGCGGTTGACCATGACCCGGGCCACCAGCGGGTTGTCGCGCGCGACCAGCCACCGGGCCAGGTCGAGCCGAGTCGCCCGCGGCTCATTGCCGGCCAGAGGCGGCCAGGAAGGCCGGCACCCCGGCGGCACGATCGGTCCCGACTCATCGAGCCAGTTGCCGCGCGGCGAGAATCCGGATGATTCGCGGCGGGACCGACGTCGGAGACCAGCGACGTGGGAATTTCGCGGTCGAGGGCCTCGATCTGCTGGTCGAGCGCGCGTCGCTCGGCATCCGCCGCCGAGCTTCGCCGTCTTTGAGGGCGTTCGCTGCGCTCAGTCGAGCTTTCGCAGGGCCTCGGCCTGCGCCGGCGAGGGGAACCGGGTCGGCTCCTGGACGCCGACGGCGGTTTCCTTCACGTCGGCGAAGAACGCGGCCAGGCTGTAGAACTCGCGGGTCGTGAACGGGTCGATACTTGTGGTCGTGGCACTCGGCGCAGCCCATCGTGCTCCCAGCCAGACCGTCGACACATTGCGCACCCGGTCGGCCGCGTACTTGGCCATGTACTCCTTGGCCTGGGCGCCCCCCTCCTGGGTGGTCTGGAGCAGGCGGTTGTAGCCCGAGGCGATGCGCGTTTCGTCGGTCGGACCAGGCGAGCAGGTCGCCGGCGAGCTGCTCGATCGTGAAGCGGTCGAACGGCTTGTTGGCGTTGAAGGAGCGAATCACGTAGTCGCGGAACAGGTAGAGATCGACGTGATTGTCGCCGTGATAGCCGGTGGTGTCGGCGAAACGGACCAGGTCGAGCCAGAAGATCGCCATCCGTTCGCCGAAGTGCGGAGAGGCGAGCAGCCGATCGACCAACCGCTCGTAGGCGTCAGGACGTGTGTCGGCCTTGAAAGCATCGACATCCTCCGGCGTGGGCGGCAGACCCGATCAGGTCGAAGCTGAGGCGGCGGATCAAGGTTGCCCGGCTGGCCTCGGGGGCCGGCGCGAGCCCTTCGGACGCTAGGCGGTTGTCAATGAAGTCGTCGATGGGGTTGGCCGGGGCGCTGGGTCGTGTCGGGCGGCAGTTTTCGGCCGGGATAGACGTACGTACGACCAGTGACCTTTCCAGGGAGCCCCTTGTCGATCCAGCGCTCGATGAGCTCGATCTGCGGCGGCTCCAGACGCGCTGCCGTCTTGGCGGGAGGCATGCGCTCCAGATCGTCGTCGGTCGAGATCCGATGGAATAGCTCACTCGTCTCGGGTTTGCCGGGCGCGACCACGGCAGTCCCTTCGGTCGATCCGGAACAGGCCGTCGCGGGTATCGAGCCTCAGGTCGGCCTTGCGCTTGTTGTGATCGGGGCCGTGACACTGATAGCACGATTCCGAGAGGATGGGACGGATTTCCCGGTTGAAGTCGATGGCTGCTTCATCGTCTGCCGCAACGGCGTAGGCCGAGGGCGTCAGGAATGCGGCCACCAAGAACCAGGGAATCGCGCGTCCGGATTTCATGACAGGCTCCCCGGAAACGAGTTCATAAATCATTCAGGTCAAGCTTCCTCGCCCGTCCCGTCCGGGCTTCGGCCAGTGACTCATCCGCCCTCCAGGAGAGGAGGTCGCCCGACTCAGCTCGGACAAGAAGGCTCTCCCGACCACGGGCGAGCGAACCAACTCCATTGTAATCGCCGTTGCCGCTCGCGAATACGCGCAGCGCGCACTCCCCGCCGAGCCGCATAACCGGAACGTACCTTCGATCATATTGCGGACTTCGGGTTGTTTCAAAGTCCCGGCGGTTCGAAAATGACACGACCGGCCCACGTCCAGTGGATCGGACAATGTGGTAGTCGAGAGGCGTTTCCATGACCGAGGTACTCCGGGCAAGGAAGCGGGTTCCTGAAACGGAATACAGCTATCGCGATCGGCTCTTGGTGGTGACGCGCGGCAGCCCATTCCCGGCCGGAGCGCCGGCGACGCCCAGCGGGATCAATTTCGTGCTGATTTGCCGGCATGGGACGGCGGTCTGGCTGGTTCTTTCGGAGCCTTGCGACAACGATCATCTATGCCGAGATCCCGCTCGACCCGCACTTGAATCGCACCGGCGATCACTGGCATGTCCGCGTCGACGGTCTGCCCGAGGAGTTCTGTTACGGCTACCGGGTCGACGGCCCCAAGGGGGATGGCCATCGCTACGATCCGACTCGAATCCTCCACGATCCGTATGCGCGCGCGCTTTCTTGCGGCCGTCCCTGGGGTGCTAGCGGCGAGCTCCCGCGGCGCAGCTTGATGATCGAGTCGATGATCGACCGCCAGCGACCGGTGCAATCCGCGCACTCCGCTCGAGGACACGATCATTTACGAGCTGCACGTCCGAGGATATACCGCCTCGACCCAGCTCGGGAGTGCAGCACCGCGGGACGTACGCGGGCCTCGCCGAGAAGATCGACTACCTCAAGTCGCTGGGGATCACGGCGATCGAGCTTCTGCCCGTGGATGAGTTCGACGAGAACGATTGCCCGTTCGTCAATCCGTTGACGGGCGAGAGGCTGCGGAACTTCTGGGGGTACAACCCGATCGCCTTCTGCGCGCCCAAGGCGGCCTATGCGAACAACCCCGAGCGTTCGGGCCCCTGGGACGAGTTTCGCACGATGGTCGACGCGTTTCACGACGCGGGGATCGAGGTCTACCTCGACGTCGTGTTCAACCACACCGCCGAGGGAGGAGACGACGGGCCAACGTACAGCTTTCGCGGCCTGGACAACACGCTCTATTACATGCTCGATCGAACGGGCAAGTACCTGAATTTCAGCGGCTGCGGCAATACGTTCAGCAGCGACCATCCGGTGGTGCGCAACTACGTCATTGGTTGTCTGCGGAACTGGGTCGCCGAGGGAGCAGTCGACGGCTTTCGCTTCGATCTGGCCTCGATTCTCGGCCGCGACCGACACGGCAACTCTGCTGGTCGAGCCGCCGGTCGTCAATCGGATTTCGGAGGATTCGCTGCTCCGCGACACCAAGCTGATCGCCGAGCCCTGGGATGCCGCCGGGCTCTACCAGGTCGGCACCTTTCCCGGCGCAGGGCCGCTGGTCGGACTGGAACGGCCGCTATCGCGACGACGTCCGGCGGTTCTGGCGAGGCGACCCCGGTATGACTTCGGCTCTGGCCACGCGAATCTGCGGCAGCGACGATCTCTACCTGGGCCGCGGGCCTCTCGCACTCGATCAACTTCATCTGCTGCCACGACGGGTTCACGCTGCTACGACCTGGTTTCTTACAACGACAAGCACAATGAGGCCAACGGCGAAGGTAATCGCGACGGCAGCGACGCCAACTGGAGCTGGAACTGCGGCGCGGAGGGCCCCTCGAATGATCCGAAGGTGGTACTGCTTCGCTGCCGTCAGGCCCGCAACCTGATGGCGACGCTTATGATCTCGCAGGGCGTTCCCATGATCCTGGGCAGGGGACGAGTTCCTGCGCACCCAGAACGGCAACAACAACGCCTGGTGCCAGGATAATCCGATAAGCTGGGTCGACTGGTCGCGAAAGCGAGCGCAACGCCGGAGTTCCTCCGGTTCGTCCGGATGATGATCGCCCTGCGGAAGGCGCACCCGGTCTTGCGACGACGAACGTTCTTCACAGGTCGAACGAGGCGGGCAGCCGCCGGAGATCCTCTGGCACGGGGTTCGAGCCATCCAGGCCCGACTTCTCGGCCGGCTAGCCAAGCACTCGCCTTTGCGCTCGACGGCCGGCGCTGCGACCGGCCCAACGTGATCGATCGCGACATCTACGTCGCGATGAATGCGCACCCGCGAGCCGCTCGAATTCACGGATCCCCGCCGCGCCGTCGGGCCGCGCCTGGCGCCGCGTGGTCGATACGGCACTTCCTTCGCCCGAGGATATCGTCGAGGAAGAACGCGGGCCGCACGTCCCGATTCTAGAACGGTATCTGGTGCAAGCCCACTCGATGATCATTCTCGTCTCGGATGCGAAGCTCCCCGACAAGGACTCGAACCTTGAACCTAGCGGTTAACAGCCGCTCGCTCTACCGATTGAGCTATCGGGGAATACGCCCTTTTGAGAATACCGCCCTCGCGCCCGCCGCTCAAGGTGGGAACCCTCGCTGGCGCGTCAGGCTGTTATCCGATACCGCTCGCGCTGGCGTCACTCAAGGGCTGTTGACTCCGAGAAGTCCCGCACCGTGAGTGGCCTTAAAGGCAAGTGAAACGATCGGCGGCATCAGCACTTTGTTGCACTTCTCACTGCGACCGAGTGCAGTGCTGGCAAGCAATGGTGCGCGTCATTCCTTGTGCCCGGACTTCTCGTGGTGCTCAATCGCCTTTTCGAGGATGCCGACGATCAGAGCGTTGAGCGACGCCTTGTCTTCCTTGGCCCAGCTCGCCAACTGCTCGTGAAGGAGCGGAGGCATGCGAATTTGAAAATGCACTACGGTTTCGGGCATCGAAGGTTCTCCTCACTTCAAGAATGAACCCAACGCGGGAAGAATGAACCCAGCGCGGGATCAGCCTGTTGGGTACCCTGCCCCCCCTCTCGGCTTCCGAGCGATTGGGGGCACGCATTCATATTGTACCCGAAATCCCACGGGAACTTTCATTATTTTCGCTGAAATGCTACCGTTAAGGGAAGTACATTGCGTGATTTTGTGCACGAAATCCCTGATCAGCATTTTTAAACATCGTCTTGCCGTCTTTAGCCCAAACTGAGCCGACTCTCACCTTGAATAAGCAAATTCCGGAATGAACTCCGGCCTTCCAATGCCCGAGCTTTCTCCCGCCGCCGAGCAACTGGTCGAACAGTTTGTCGAACACTGGGGCCTCATGGCGCGTGCTTGGGGAATAAACTCCAGCATGGGTGAGCTTTTCGCCTTGCTCTACATCACGGGAACCGATTGGACGGCCGACGACCTGCGCCTGCGGCTGGGTGTCTCACGCGGCAATGTCAGCATGAACTTGCGTGAACTGCTCGCCTGGGGTGTGGTTCACAAAGTGCATCGCGCGGGCAAAAGGCGCGAGTTGTTTCGCGCCGAGACCGATGTCTGGGTGCTCTTCCGCAAGATCCTAGGCGAGCGGAAACGACGCGAGCTGGAGCCGACCCTGCGAGTTCTGGATCGGGCATTTCCCGAGGGGGATGACGACCCTTCGGTTTCGGAGCTGAGGGCGCGAATCGAACCGCTGCGCCGGTTTTTTCGACTGATCGATTCCCTCGCCGTGAAACTCTTGACGCTGCCCGCTGCCGAGCTGGCGGAATTCGACCAGTTGTTCGATTTTGCGAATGAGGTCGAGTGACGCTGGTCGCTCGGGCCGGCCGCCTCGATTCGCGGGCGGCGCGTGACCGGCGCAAGGAGACTGACGATTATTCGGGCCGCGTAATCGCCGGAGAATCATGGAAGCGGCCGCGGGATTCGTCTAGAATCGACTATTATCAGTGTCCCTGAGGCTTGGAGTAACCCCATGAGCGGTGCGTCGGCGGAACAATATCATCCGGGACTGGAAGGCATCATCGCGAATGAAACCGCGATCGCCAACATGCAAGGAACCGACGGTGCTGGTGGCTTGGAGTACCGGGGCTACAAGATCGAAGATTTGGCCGGGCACGTTTCGTACGAAGAGGCGGCGTTTCTGCTCCTTCATGGCGAATTGCCCAATCGCAGCCAACTGAGCCAGTTCGATTCGCGGCTCCGAAGGTTGAGACCGCTCGCGCAGCCCTTGATTCAGCTTCTGGGACAGATTCCCAAGCATGCAAACTTCATGGACGTTTTGCGCACGTGTGTCAGTGTGGAGTCCCATTTCGACCCCGATGTCGACGCCGAGCCCACCGACCATGCCGCCAACGTGCGCAAGGCTGAACGCCTGGTCGCCCAGATGCCCACCGCCATCGCCCATCGCGAGCGGATTATCCAGGGCCTCCCCTTGATCCCGCCGCGCGATGACCTGGATCAACCGGCAAACTTCCTGTACATGGTCACCGGCAAGATGCCGACGCCGACGATGCGCGAGGCGTTCGACCTGTCGCTGGTGCTCTACGCCGAGCACGAACTGAACGCATCGACCTTCTCGGCCCGAGTCACAGTCTCGACCTACTCCGACATCTATTCGGGGGTGGTGGCCGCGGTCGGGACGCTCAAGGGCCCTCTCCATGGCGGTGCCAACGAAGAGGCATGGAAGGTGCTCAAGCGGGTTGGCGCGCCCGAAAACGCCGAAAGCTGGATCCGTGACGCCCTCCAGCGGAAGGAGCGAATCATGGGGTTCGGCCACCGCGTCTACAAGACGGGTGATCCCCGCGCTGCGATTCTCAAACCTTATTGCGTCGCGCTGGCCAGGGAGATCAATGACGATCGGTGGGAGCGGATCGCCGACCCCATCGAGAAGGCGGTGATCCGCGAGAAAAAGATGTTGCCCAACGTCGACTGGCCCAGTGCGCGACTTTATCACTATCTAGGTCTTCACGTTGACATGTACACACCGATCTTCGCCATGGCGAGGGTTGCCGGATGGTCCGCTCACATCATTGAACAACTGGACCACAACCGGCTCATGCGGCCGCGCGCTCGCTACATCGGCCCACCCAACCGGAAAGTCAAGTCCATCGACGAGCGCTGAGCATGAAACGCGGACCCCCGCGGGACCTTGCGGGCACCGCGGGGGTCGCATGCAAGCTGAGCCTTGATTGACCCAACTCAATCGTCATTTGGGCGCCGAATCGTCGTCGTCCTTCTTCGTGTCGGCCGCATTGCCCTTCTTCGCTTTCGGTTTGGGCTCGTCCTTGGGTTCGTCGTCCGTCATTTCCTCGTTTGGCTTGGGTGCGGCAGCGGGCTTGGCCGCGGCCGGCGTGCGGCGGCCGGTCAAACGACGCATCGCGGCGGCGTCCACGGCTTCGGACCTGCCGTAGACGGGCTGGCCCATATCGTAGCCGAGGAAGGCCAGCAGCCGTTCGATGGGCATGGGCCTGATCCCGTTGAGCCGCGCTTCCTTGATGGCCTCACCCTTTTTCTGGGCGAGCGTGTTCTGCATAGTCAGAAACTGTTCCGACTTCCCGCTGTTGTAGACTTGCCGCAGCGGCTGTCGTTCGTCGATGACGTACCAATCGATGCGTGGGGAAAGCGTGCCCGTCGGCTTGCCGACGTTCGGCGGGGGAAGGTCGTAGTCGATGACGCCACCGGCGTCCTCGATCATGCGCTTCAGCTCCTGGCGGTCGTCCCTGCCGTCGCGGTTGACGTCGATCTGGCCAACCAGGGCAAACCGCATGGGGATATTCGGCGACCAGGCCGCCGAATAGACAATATCGCCGACGCGGATGGGGTCGATGGGGTTATTCGTCTTGATGATCCGTGCATTTGAGAACTGATCGCCGACCTGGGTGACCTCGATGGTGCCCTTCGGCTTCTCGGTCGGAACACCCGGGGAATGCGCGTCGAAGATCGACATCTTCATCTGAGGACGCGCACCCTGGCGGCGAGTGATGTTGATCAAGACCTCACGCCGTTCGTAATCGACATAGGTCACGTAGCCGTCCGGGCGATCGAGGATCGTCTCTTTCTGATCCAGCCGGTCCCGCAGCTCGCGGATGATTGCGTTGAGGGTTTCCTGCTTGCGCAGCGTGTCTTCCTCCTGCTGCTTGATCCGGGACGCAAGCGTCGCGATCTCGTTGTTCTTCTTGTCGTTGTCAGTCTGGAGCTGGTCGGTCTTGGTCAAGAGGAGCTGCCGCTCTTCTTCATGCTTCTTGTGTTCGCCTTCGAGGTCAGCTCGGCTGTCGGCAGCCGCCTTGGCGTGAACGTCCACCTCTTTCTTGGCGACGCCGGTGGCGCCCTCGAGCGATCGTTTCAGGTTTTCGTAGTTCACTGCCAGCTCGGTCGAGAGCATCGACAGGCTTTCCATCAGCTCGAGTGCCCGGTCGAGCGACGAGATGTACGTCTTGTTGGGCTCCGCGCGGAACGACGCCACCACTCGCTGCACGGTCTCCTGGGCGTCTTGAAGCTCTTGAGCATTGGCCCCGGCGCCCTTGGCCTTTTGAATGGCATTGTTGACCGCGGTCGCCAGATTGTTGAATCGCTCCTCGACCTTGGTGTTCTTGCCGGTCAAGTGCTTTTCGACTTCATCCTTCGCCGAATCAAATTCCTCGGCGCGCGTCCCGACCGACTGACGCATGGCGTGGAACTGTTTGAGAATCTCACTCTGCGCGGCCTTGGCTTTGTTCGATTCTTCGTTGGCGGTAGCATAGCGCAGCTCGGCCTGGGAATAGGCCGAGTACAGAAAATAGGACGTTACGGTCAAGATGACCGACAGTGTGATGAACGCCGCGACGGCGATCTTCAGACCTTGCGACTCGTTGGCTGCGGCCATGGGTGAGTACTCCCCCTAAAGCGGAGCGGTAGCGACCTGCTCATGCAATCCGCCGGTTTGCTGATAATATGTCACATGCGAGAGGAAACGACGAAGCCGAGGACGAGAATCCGCCCGATCCGATTCGTTCTGGCCCGATTGATCGGGAGAACCCTCATGACTCATTCGATTGTAAGAAGCGCTGTTGTGGCGGTCAAATGCGGCCGGCTGGATCGCTCCCGCCTGCCGGCCGTCGCCGCCCGTCCACCTCAGACGCGACGCGCCCGCACCGCCCGCAGGGCCGGGAAAAACCGTAGAGCCCTCTGCTTTTGACGCAGCACGACACCGAGAGTTCCCAGGATTCTGCACGAGCCCTTGGAGTAACCAGGCGATGGAAACGCGACCCAGCTTCTATGTCCTTGACGCCTATTCGTTGATTTTCCAGGTGTTCCACGCCATTCCGGAAATGACCGGCCCATCCGGGCAGCCGACGCAGGCGGTCTTCGGGATCTTTCGTGACCTGCTCAACCTGGTGAAGGCACGCAGCCCGGACTATCTGGCGGCGGCCTTTGACGGGCCCGGGCCCGTGTTCCGCAATGACATCTATCCCGATTACAAGGCAAACCGCAAGGATATGCCCGACGACCTCGTGCCTCAAATCCCGGTGATCCGCCGGTTGTTCGAGGGGTTCCGCGTCCCCGTCTTGATCGAGCCGGGCATGGAAGCCGACGATCTGATCGCCACGCTCACCAGGAGAGGCGAAGAACGCGGACTGGACGTTGTCATCGTCACCGCCGACAAGGATGCGCGCCAGTTGATCAGTGAGCACGTGCGGCTGCTCAACCTGCGCAAGAACAAGCTGATTGACGCGGACGTTCTCAGGGAAGAATGGGGCGTCCGGCCGGACCAGGTCGTCGATTTCCTGGCCTTGACCGGCGACTCGGTCGATAACGTGCCTGGCGTGCCGGGAATCGGCGAGGGCTTCGCGGCGACGTTTCTCAGGGAGTTCGGCACCCTGGATGAGATCCTGGCGCACGTCGATCGTGTCAAGGGGCCGAAAAAACAGCAGAGCCTGCGCGAGAACGCTGACACCGCCCGGTTGGCGCGGCGGCTCGTGACCCTGCGCGACGACCTTCCCCTGGCGCTCGACTGGGACAAGCTCAGGACGCAGGAGCCGGATGCCCTTGCGCTCAAGGCGATTTGTACCGAGTGCGGTTTCCACGGTTTCCGCGACGAGCTGACGACGATGCTCGGCCCCGAGACCCGGCCGCAATCGGCGTGGCAGGCCGACTATCACACGGTCGATACGCCCGAGTTGCTGGAGCAATTCTTGGCGCGCTGCTGCGCCAGCCCAAGTTTTGCGTCAACACCGAGACGACAGGCCTCGACCCACTTCGTGCCGACCTGGTGGGCCTGGCGTTCTGCTGGAAGGCGGGCGAAGCCTACTACCTGCCGCTGCGCGGGCCGATGTGGTCGAAGCTCCTCGATCCGGTCGCGGCGCTGAGGCGCCCTTCGTCCGATCCTCGCCGACACTCGGGTCGAAAAGGTCGGCCAGAATGTCAAGTACGACATGCTCGCGCTCGGCCGCGCGGGCGTCGAAATTGCCGGGCCGGTGACCGACACCATGCTCCTGAGCTACCTGCTGGAAAGCGGCGAGCGCAACCACAATCTCGATCAGCTCTCGGAGCGCTTGCTCGACCACAAGATGATCCCGATCACCGACTTGATCGGCAAGGGGAAGAAACAGGGCCGCATGGACCAAGTCGACGTGGCCCGGGTCACGGACTATGCCGGCGAAGACGCCGACGCGACCTGGCGGATCGAGCAGATCCTGACCCCCAAGGTTCGCGACGAGGGGCTCTGGACGCTCTACGCCGATCTCGAGCGTCCCCTGATCGCCGTCCTGGCCAGGATGGAGTCGGCTGGCATCAAGGTCGATGTTGAGCTGTTGCGAAAGCTGGGGCGTGAGTTTTCGGAGCGGATGGCCGCGATCGAGGCCGAGGTCTATGCCGGGGCCGGCCGGCCGTTCAACATCAACTCCGGCCCACAGCTCCGCCAGGTTCTCTTCCAGGAGCTGAAGCTTCCCTCGGTCCAGAAGACCCCGGGCGGAGAGCAAAGCACCGCCCAGGACGTGCTCGAGGCGCTGGCGGTCCACCATCCCCTGCCCGCCCTGCTCTTGCGGCACCGTCAGCTATCCAAGCTCAAGAGCACCTATCTCGATGCTCTGCCCGAACTGGTCCATGCGGAAGATGGGAGGATCCATGCCTCGTTCAATCAGGGAGTGGCGGCGACGGGCCGGCTCAGCTCGAGCGACCCGAACCTGCAAAACATACCGGTGCGGACCGAGGAGGGGCGCCAGATCCGCCAGGCGTTCGTCGCCGGCTATCCGGGCTGGCAGCTTCTGACGGCCGATTACTCCCAGATCGAGCTGCGGGTTCTGGCCCATTATTCCGATGACCCCGCACTCGTCCTGGCTTTTGCCCAGGACCGGGACGTCCACAGCGCGGTCGCCGCGCGGATTTACCAGGTGAGCGAATCGGAAGTCGACGAATCGAAGCGGAGGGTTGCCAAGACGGTCAATTTCGGCGTCATCTACGGACTGAGTGCGTTCGGCCTGGCTGGCCGGCTGGGCATCAGCCAGTCCGAGGCGGCCGCTTTCATTGAAGCATATTTTCAGGAATACGCCGGGGTCGATCGCTTCATCAGCCAGACGCTCGAACGGGCCCAGGCGCAGGGACGGGTCGAGACGATCCTGGGGCGGCGGCGGCCGATCAGCGGCATCAAGTCAACCACGGGCCGGTCGCGGAACCTGGCCGAGCGGACCGCGATCAACACGGTCATCCAGGGTTCGGCCGCCGATCTGATCAAGCGGGCCATGATCCTGATCGATCGGGCGCTCGCCGACGGAGGATTTCAGGCGCGCATGCTGCTGCAGATTCACGACGAACTGGTGTTCGAGGCGCCGGCCGGCGAGATCGCCGGACTGGCGGCACTCGTCAATCGCGAAATGACGGGGGCACTTCCATTGAAAGTGCCCGTCAAGGTCGACCTGGCGGCTGGTTCTAACTGGCTGGAGGTCGAGCCGATTGGCAATTCGCGCTAGCCCCAATAAACGAGCCTGGGCGGCGAATGGTACTGAGGCGACTTCGAAGGATTTCGTGAATCGAGTGGAAACCCATTGCAGTCGCGACGACGATGGCGTATAAAATTCTTAACGATCGTCACCGATCTGCTCCAACACAATTTGACCCTTCATCAGCCGAGCCCTTCTCCAGCGGCACCCCGACCTTCGAGAAGCCCGGACGAACGACTTCGGCAAGACACCTTCAGGGCCCCACCTGCTTTATCCAAGTTAACGAATCGCTTTCAGTGCGATCGGCCGCTGGCCGCCGACGGGCGAGCGCGACAGGCTGAAGCGGATTCCGTTTGGGTCGCTTTAAGCGATTTTTCATGTGATCATTTTACGTTAGACCGGCGAGGTTGCATTGTGGGCAGCCTCGGCTGGCGCTCCAGGGTGCAATACCGCCCGGTCGTGCGGCTGTGGTGCACTTCGGCGTGTCAGGGATCTGTGGGAGTGCGTTGTCGATGACGTCTTTCCGCCCTTGCGACCACGCGAGCTCGAACGGGCCTTGGAAACACGGTTCGATTCCGGTGATCGGCTTGATCGGTGGGATTGGCAGCGGCAAGAGCGCGGTGGCGGCGATTCTGGCGGCGCGGGGCGGGGTTGTGATCGATGCCGACAGCGTGGGGCACGAGCTTTTGACCGACCCTGAGGTTCGCGATCAGATCGTCGCTCGCTTCGGCGATTCCATTCTGGACCGGAAGGTTTGTGGCGGCTCGTCGGGCCCGCGAATCGACCGGGCGGCTCTGGGTGCGATCGTGTTCGCCGATCCCGCGAAGCGGGGAGAGCTGGAGGCAATTGTGCATCCCCGAATGCGCGACCGGTTTCGGTGTGAGATCGAGCGATTGACGCGGCGGGGTGGAGCGCGGGTGATCGTACTGGACGCCGCGATCCTGCTCGAGGCCGGTTGGGATGAGCTCTGCGACCGTGTGGTGTTTGTGGACGCGCCGCGGAGCGTGCGGCACGAGCGCGTGGTGAAGCAGCGTGGCTGGTCGGCTCGCGCGCTGGAATCTCGCGAAGCGGCCCAGTGGCCGTGCGACGTCAAGCGGGGCCGTGCTGATACTGTCCTGGTGAACGACTCGGGAATGGACAGCTTGAACCGGGAAGTCGGACGGCTCGAGGGGTTGCTCGTTGATTCATCGAGTCGAGCGGACGCGTCCGCGCGGCTGCGGTTCGGTCCGGTGGTCGAAATGCCGACCGAGATTGTTGGTTAGAGACAGCTTTTCCTGGCAACACGTTCCTTGTGGAGAATCCCCTGATTTCGCCGGCGCATCTCAATTCGCAAATCGCTCCGGCGAGTTCCTGTACCATCGGATCGACGATGAGACCTTTCCCTTGCAGTTGTCAACTCAGGAGAATGCAACATCATGGCCAATGAAACCCGTCCCCGCCGGGATCCGAGCAGTGCCTCTCGCATTCGCAAGACCCTGGCTGCGCCGACGGCTCCTCCGTCGGACGAGCCGGCCGGCACGACAGCGGGGCCGGCCCAAACGTATTCAGTCCCGGCGGAGTCGATACCGCCGCCGGCCGAGAAGCCGGCCCAGGCCCCGCGCGCCGAGCGCGAGCACTTCCGCGAGGAAGCCCCGGCAGATCGGGAACCGATCCGGTTCATTCGCGAGCGGGATCGTGAGCCGGTGCGCGAACGGCCCGAGCGCGAGCCCGGGCTCTCAGTCCGCGAGCGGCTCAACCGCGATCGCGCCGAGCGCGAGTCAGGGCCCATCCACCACGACGGAATCCCCCTTGTCCGCGAACGGGACCGGGAGCGCGAGCGGCAGGCCGAGCGCGACCGCGAATCCGCGCCGATTCCGCGGGAGCGAACCCGCGAATTCGAGGGCGGGCCCGCTTCCTATCGCGAGCGGACCGAGCGCGAGCCGGCCTACACCCCGCGGGAGCGCGAGATTCCCCCCGTCCGGACCGAACGCAACTCGACCTCCAGCTACGCCGAAGTCCCCGCCGAATACCCCGAGGACGAGGAAGACATCTTCGGCGACGCCGCGCTCCACGATCGGTATGAGGACATCAAACGCGGCGAGATTCATCTGACCGAGCTGCAACGGATGACGATGCCCCAGCTCATCCGCACCGCCAAGACCGAGGGCATCGCCGACTACATGGGCCTCAAGAAACAAGACCTGATCTTCAAGATCCTCAAGGAACGGGTCAAGCAGAACGGGCTCATGTACGGCGAAGGCACGCTCGAAGTCCTGCCCGACGGCTTCGGCTTCCTGCGCAGCCCCGACTACAACTACCTCCCCTGCCCTGACGACATCTACGTCTCGCCGAGCCAGATCCGCCGATTCGGTCTCAAGACCGGTGCGATCGTGTCGGGCCAGATCCGTCCTCCCAAGGAAAACGAGCGTTACTTCGCACTCCTGCGGGTCGAAGCCATCAACTTCGAGGATCCCGACAAGCTGAGCGAGAAAGTCGGCTTCGACGATCTGACGCCACTGCACCCTCGGGGCCGGATCCGCCTCGAGACGACCAGCGACGAGATCAATATGCGGGTGGTCGATCTGGTCACTCCGATCGGATTCGGCCAGCGCGGCCTGATCGTCGCGCCGCCGCGCACCGGCAAGACAATATTGCTGCAAAAGATCGCCAACAGCGTCCTGACCAACCATCCCGACGCCTATGTCATGGTGCTCTTGATCGACGAACGGCCCGAGGAAGTGACCGACATGGAACGATCGGTCAAGGGACCCACGGCCGAAGTGATCAGCTCGACCTTTGACGAACCAGCGTCGCGCCACATCCAGGTCGCCGAGATGGTGATCGAGAAAGCCAAGAGAATGGTCGAATTTGGCAAGGATGTCGTGATCCTGCTCGATTCGATCACACGGCTGGCTCGAGCGTATAACACCGAGGCGCCCCATTCCGGCAAGATACTGACCGGCGGCATCGACGCCTCGGCATTGCAAAAGCCGAAGCGATTCTTCGGAGCCGCCCGCAAGATCGAGGAAGCGGGCAGTCTCACGATCCTGGCCACCGCCCTGATCGATACGGGCAGCCGGATGGACGATGTGATCTTCGAGGAATTCAAGGGCACCGGCAACATGGAGCTCCACCTCGACCGCCGATTGGTAGACAAGCGCGTCTGGCCGGCGATCGATGTCAACAGCTCCGGTACCCGTCGCGAAGAACTGCTCATGGACGCCGACGAGCTGCGCCGGGTCTGGATCCTCCGCCGCGTCCTCAACGACATGAACCCAGTCGAAGCCATGGAGTTGCTTACCGGGCGCATGCGCAAGGCCAAGACCAATGCCGAGTTCTTGATGAGCATGAACCTGTCCTGATAATTCTTCATGGCTGAATTCATTGGTGATTATTCTCCGCCGGCCGGCCGGATCGCAATCGTCGCGGGCCGATTCAATGCACTTGTGACCGAGTCGCTGCTCCGTGGTTGCCTCGACACACTCAAGCGTCACGGCGTGACCGAGGACCGGATCGACGTGGCATGGGTTCCCGGCTCCTTCGAGGTTCCGCTCGTGGCCCGCAAGCTCGCCGGAGGCGGCGGTCACGCGGCCGTTATCTGTCTTGGGTGCGTGATACGCGGTGAGACGCCCCATTTCGATCATGTAGCCGGTCAGGTTGCCGCCGGGCTCATGCACGCGGCGCTTGCCACCGGCGTCCCGATCATTTTCGGCATCTTGACCACCGACTCGGTTGAGCAAGCCCTCGACCGCGCCGGACTGAAATCGGGCAACAAGGGCTCCGACGCCGCTCTTGCCGCGATCGAGATGATCAATTTGTTGGCACGGCTAGATCATTGACCAAACCAGCCACTGGTCCGCGTCGCGTCCGTTGAGTGCAGCGCCCTCGGAGGAATCGACGTGACGGGCTCAAGAATCTGAGCGATTCGTGATAGTCACCACGCTCCGCGCGATGGTCCCATCCTGAGAAATCGAAGGGACCGGCTCAAGATTCTGAGCGATCGGCCGAATGAACAGCCATGGCTGGCGAAGCGACGCCGGCGACGCACGTAAGCAAAGCCTTCTTCGCAGAAAGCGAGAGCGTCGATGGAGTTCCGCGGACAGCAGAAGCAAGCAAGCGCCGTGATCAGTGGCATCTGGCTCATCGGTTTCGGTATCTTGTTCGCAACCGGGTTCTGGTGGCCGGGAATTATGTTCATCATCGGGATCACGGCGATCGTCCAGTGCTGGGTCAAAGGCCATCCCCTCTACGCGATGCATGGCGGGTTCTGGGCCATCTTCATCGGGTTCTGGGCAGTCTTCAAATTCAGCATGGCATTTTTCTTCGTCGGACTGGGAGCGTACGTCATCCTGTCCGCCCTGCTGGGGCCGACGCCACTGCGTAAACCTTATGTGGACAATTCTTTAGAGTAGGAGCGCTGCCCTCCGGGGGCGTTAACGGCGATGACGAGGGCTCTGCTACCTCAAGCGTTCTGGTTTCGGGTGGCCGTGCCGGCAGTGCGCATCGACACGATGCCCCGAACGGAGGGAACGCGCGTGCTGGATCTGCCGGCATCGTCGGCTCTGCCCGATTTCGCTCAGCTCGAGGGAAACGCGAGCTGGGCTCAGGTTCGCGCGGGCTGGAACCCTTCGGGACTCGGCTTGATGGTCGTGGCCGACGGGCTGTCCGACGAACAGCTCGACGCGGGCAGGCCCGAGGGATTCGCCGAGGTTCATTTCTGGATCGACACGCGCGACACGAGGGATGTCAGCCGAGCGACCCGATTCTGTCATCATTTCGTGGTCAGGCTGGCGCGGCGGAGCTCCCGGGGGAAGTTGGAGGCGGACGTTCTCCAGCGGCCGATCGCGCGGGCGGTCGCCGACGCACCCATCTACCGCGGCAATCACATCCTGGCCCGGGCGGAGATGGCCAAATCCGGCTGGTCTCTCGAGCTCTTCTTGCCCGCCCAGGCTATAAGCGGGTTCGATCCGGACACCAATCGACGGCTCGGCTTCGCCTACCAGATCTCCGACCGTGTACGCCCGGATCAGTTTCTGGGGATCGGGCGCGAATTCCCCGTGGGCGAGAACCCGAGCCTGTGGGCCACGCTGGAGCTGACCGACTAACGACGTCTGCGATGATCGGTAGAACCGGGTGCAAACCGTCTCCCCAGGTAGACGGGAACAAAAAGCTCTCGACGCGCCATTTCTCTATGCGGGAATGACTCCAAGGGTAATCGCGAACGATTTGACACTCGATCTTCGGAACCATCGGCCATGATGAGAAGCTCGCCGAATGTGCTGGGGAGTATACGTACGCTGTTCGGTGTTGGTACACTGGGCGGTCTCACCGACGGAGAGCTGCTCGAGAGATTCGTCGCGAGCAGGTGGGAATTGGCTCGAGCCGATGCCGAGCTGGCATTCGTGGCCCTGATGGAGCGCCACGGGCCGATGGTCTGGCGCGTCTGCCGGTCATTGGTATCCGACGAACACGAAGCGGAAGATGCATTCCAGGCCACGTTTCTCGTGCTGGTTCGTAAGGCCGGATCCTTGAAGGTCCAAACGAGCCTCGGGCCTTGGCTTTACTCCGTCGCGTATCGAGTGGGTCTCAACACCCGTTCCATAACCGCGAGGCAGACGGCGATTCGACGGTCGGAGGCTACAAGGCTTGGCGGGCCGAGTCGCGGCGAAGCTCGCGCATCCGATCTAGATCCAGAGTCGCTCGCTTTGCCGATTCATCAGGAGATCATGCGGCTTCCGGAAGTCTTCCGCACCGCGCTCCTGCTCTGCGACATCGACGGCCTGAGCTATCAGAAGGCTGCCGATACGCTGAAGATCCCGCTTGGAACCCTGCAAAGCCGGTTGGCGCGCGCCCGTCGCCGGCTGCGCGATCGGTTGCAGCGCAAAGGCATCGCATTGGACAGTTCGGTCGGGCAACTTCCTGCGCCGCGATTGCCGAACGCGGCGCTGCTTCCCCCGCTTCAACTTCCCGGCGGCTTGGTCGACCGATCACGTCAGGGAATCGTCGAATACGCCCTTGGAGGAGCCCATCTCGACAGCTTTGGCTCGGAGCTGTTGCCGCAGCTTGTCAAAACGGGAATCCGCACAGGTTTGCCCTACCGGCCGATCGCCCTCGTCATGATCATAACGGGCCTCACCGCCCTGTGCGGAGCGATGGCGGTCCAGGACCACGCCCCGGCGAATCCTCGCGCGAATGCGTTCGGGTCTTCAGGTCCATCCTTGGAAGTGGGTGCATCCGCACAATCGCCGCGGCGCTCGCGGACCGTCGGGCTTCTGTCTTTCCCTCCGCCGTACGACTTGAAAGTCGCGGCGGGGCGCGGAAAAGCGCTGGTCTATGAGCTCGATCAGAACGGAAATCGGATCAGCGCCGCCCGCGCTCGAGCCCCGCGGCCCGCAGAGCCGCCGGCGCCGCCGGCGCCGCGAGATCGATCCAAAAGGAGATCGGATCGGTGCACGGCCCGATCCTCTCGACTCACTACCCGCGAAGGAAGTCGCGCGTGACATCCACTGGGCGGTGGTGACCGGCATCGTCGATCATCGCGCGATACGAGCGAGCTTCTCGACGATCCAGCTCGCTTTCTCGCCCGAGGCCGGAAAGAAGAAATCCGATCCTGCCACGCCTCGACCGCCGGAGGAGATCTACCGGCGTGTTGATGTCGAAAGACAGGTCCTGGAAGCTTCCGGTGCCTGGTCGGATTGGCAGCCGGTTGACTTCGAACCCAACCTCAGAGTCCTTGATAACGTACCTGAAGTCGAAGGCGAGCAAACACAACCGCAATTTCGTTGTACGCCACTTGTGGATCCACTGCCCTTCCTTAAAGAAGGAAAATGGAGCGGTGTGGACGTCGAACGGTTTATCCTGGCAGGGCCTCCCGAAAAGGAGCATCGGGTTCCGCTCTCGGACCGTGAGCTTGCGAGCGACGAGAAAACCGAGTCGCCCGAGTTGATGCTGCGCAGCCTGGATTTCACCGTTCTGCCGGGGCGGATCTATCGCTATCGGGTCCGTCTGATCTTTCGAATGCCGAGAGTCCCGGAAATCCCTGGCCCCTGGAGCCAGCCAACCGAGCCGGTGATGATTCCGTGAGCAGGCGCTCGATGCACCCGGAACGCTCAGTTCCGAAATTGGTATCAGAACATTTTATTTTGCCACCGAGATCCCGCAAATTCAGCATTTTGGCGTCATCGCCACCCGTCTCGGTGCCGATTCTCTCAGACTCATCTGGCGGAGCGCAATACTATGAGAAGTTTGACTAGTATAGGCAATAAAATAAGATGTTCTGATACTGATTTTCTGCTGGTAGAAGTCTGACTAATGTAGGCAATAAAACAAGATGTTCTGATACCGATTTTCTGCCGGCAGAGACCCAGTGGGATTAGGCGGGCATTGGCTTCGGCGGATGCTGGGCTATTTTGCGTCTCGAGCCGGGATGCCGAAGGCCAGGGCTGCGTCGGCTGTCGAGACGTGCTGCGTCTGGAGCGCGACGCGGTGCCAGGCTCGCCAGGCCCGGTCGAGCTCGCGAACGTCGGCGAGTTGATAGTGGGCGCGCGTGGCGGGGTCCCAGCCGTCCTTGAGGCCGTCGCGAACAAAACGCAGAAAGCGCGGCCGGCCGCCCATCTCGACCAGGAACCGCGAGATCGAATAACCCTGCCCGTAGAAGCTCATCAGGTCCTTGGGATACTCCTCGATGATGAAAAGACGCGCGAGCGGAAGCTCGGCCCGGCGCGCCAGGAGGTCGGTGGCAATCTGATCGTGACGCACGAGCTCGCGCTGGTCTTCACTCAAGAGCGAAGCCCCTTCATCGGCCCACCGCGGCATGGGACAACCGAAAAAGGCCGCGAAGACGGTGTGCGTTATCTCGTGCGGCAGTGCGGATGCCAGGATGCGGTCGAGCCTGCCTTTGACCGTCATGGTCTGATCGGTGACGCGTCCCTTGTGAAAGCCGAATGATGTCACGCCCTCGGCTTCACCCGCCGTGAGGCGAACCTTGATCGGGCAGGGCTTCTCCCAGTTGGGTATTTCGTAACCCAGCCACGCCCGGGCAATCGTCACCCGGCACGATTCGGCACGTTCGGCCACCCGCTGGGCAACCTCACCGCTCTGCGCATCGACGACAAAGTTCGTTGAACGATACGACGCACCACCCAGACAGGGAACCAGGACCAGTATCAAGGAAGTGATGTGGACGGTTTTTCGCGCAGTCCACTCGACGCGCACGATCCGTCGCTGGAAACGAGCGTCCATGCCCCGTGCTCCTCCTGGATTCTCGCGACCCGACCGACACGGCCGGAAACTTTAACAAAACGGGTGTGGCCTGTCTCTCCATCTTTTCAGCCAGCAACAATGCATCCAAGTGTTCGAGTTATAAAGGGGTTTGGCGCGATTGTCGGATGATTGTTCCCGGATTGGCTGATCCTCGCGACCCATTTGGTCCGATTCATAGCCAGGTTGGACCAAGGATTGGGACTTGGGTGATTCCCCCGAGCGAGGTTGCAACATCCCAATTCTCCGGCCGGTGGACGAGTTGCTGGTGGGAAGAGTCCTGCGCTTCTCGTTGCGACGGAACAGGAACGCGTGGAGGAGGAAAGCCGATGGCAACCGCGCAATTGCGGGTCTTCCCTCATCCGGAGGAAGATCTCGAGGAGACGAGCAGCCCCTCCATCTCGATCAAGCTGAGCGAGCTGTATCCTCTCCTGGCTCAGGCTTACCGGGACAATTACGTTTGGCTGCGCGATTTCGAGGACGATCAACTGCTTGTCACCAACGATCTGTACGAGGTGGTGCGGGCGTTCTCGAACTGCCGGCCTTCGGCGTGAAGGCGTGAAGGGCGGTCCGTGAGTTAGCACTTGTTCGGCGGACTCGAAAGCTCTAGTGTAGTAGGTTCGAATGGGGTGATCTGGGATCGCCCGTTGAACGCAGGGCTTCGAGCACCCGAGATGGCCACCCAAGAGTCTTCCGAACCAGACGAAGGGTTTATCATCGAGCGCCACGGCGATCTCACCGTGATCACGGCGACGCAAGCCGTGGAACGCATCGATTTCGGCCTTGAGGAGCAGGTCGCCGAGATGATCCTCAAACCGCTCCGCCGACAGGACAATCCTTCGATCGTGTTTGACCTGACCCGGGCGGAGAGCTTCGGCTCGATGTTCTTGGCCCTCATGATCCGCTGCTGGAAGCTGGCTTTGTCCCAGGGAGGCACGATGGCGCTGTGCGGAGTCAGCGAGCGAACGCGTGAATTGCTCAGGGTCACGGCGCTTGATATGGTTTGGCCGATCTATGAGTCCAGGCAGGAAGCAATGGAAGCATTGCGGTTGGATTGATGAACGTAGGGCAATCACCCGGTTGCTGCGCACCGCACCGTCACCGTTCTTGACACCGCAGGGATCGTTCGGGCTCGATTCCGATTGCGCCTGTGCTTCATCGCGCAAGCCGTTGACAGGTTTAGCGGCGAGGCCGATGATGAATGTGTGAAAATGGCCGGCGGCGGTTCGGTCTGGGGCATCGTGCGGTGATTCGTCACGTTTTCGTTCCGCACAAGCGGAGCCGATATGGGTATTCACGACCGCGAATATTATCGTGGCGAGACACGGGGATCGACCTGGCTTGGCAGCGTCTCGCCGGTCTGCAACGCGATCATCGCCATCAACGTGGTCGTCTTTATTGCCCAGCAGCTTTTCAACCGGGACTCGAATTTCGTCGGCGACTGGCTGGCTGCCTCGCCCGAAAACACCCTGCGGCACTTTCGAGTCTGGCAACTCCTCACGGCCACGTTCCTGCACGACGGTCCGCTCCACATCCTGGGGAACATGCTGTTCCTGTTTCTCGTCGGCAAAGACATGGAATCGGTCTATGGGGGACGGGACTTCCTGGCCTTTTACCTGGTTGCAGCCGTCTTCAGCACTCTGGCCTGGGTCTTGATCGACGCCTTGTCGCCGGCGCACCACATCATGATGGGGGCATCGGGGGCCGTGATGGGCGTCGTGACCCTCTTCACTTTGTTCTACCCCAAGCGGGAGATCCTGCTTTTTGCCATCATTCCGATGCAGATGTGGATGCTGTGGGCGATGTACATGGTTTTCCCGCTGGTACCCTACCTCCGAGGAAATGAAACCCGCATTGCGTTCGAGTCCCACCTGGCCGGGGCCGTCTTTGCCCTGGCGTACAAGCAGTTCGACCTGCGCTTTTCCCGGCTGGTGTCGGGTCGATTCTTCAGGCCGAGGCTCAGAGTTTTCTCGCCTCCTCGCGAGCCCAGCCGCTCGCGAACGCCGACTTCCTCGTGGACCTCATCAAGCGTCGGAGGTAGCTCGAGAGGAGCCCCCGTCTCGGTGCTCCCCGAGGAACAACTTGATGCTCGGCTCGACGAGGTTCTCGCCAAGATCGCGCGAGAAGGCCGGAGCGGCCTGACCGAGGAAGAGCTCCGCGTTCTTCAGGAGGCGAGTCGTCGCGCCCGCATACGACGGAGTGACAGGCCTTGAGCGCTCTATCCCTCCCTGGCTTCCAGATCCGTCGGGCACGTCCGTCCGACCGGACCATCGTGGCCGAGTTCAATCGTCGTCTGGCACTCGAGACCGAGAGCAAGCGACTCGACTTGGCGGTCCTGGAAGCCGGGGTCGCTTCGGCACTTTCCGACCCGGATCGGCTTTGTTACTGGTTGGCTCTAGTGAGCGATCCGCCGGAGGTACTGGGTCAAGCCGCGATCTCACGCGAGTGGAGCGACTGGCGTAACGGGTGGATCTGGTGGCTCCAGAGTGTTTACGTTGCCGAGCCGTACCGCGGGCGAGGGGTGTTTCGTGCGTTGTACCGGCAGATCCGCGACGAGGCCCGTGGTCAGTGCGACGTGATCGGTCTACGTCTCTATGTCGAGGATTCCAACGAGCCGGCGCTCGGACCTACCGGGCTCTTGGCCTCGAGCCCGGAGGATACTCGCTTTATCAGGAGCTGTGGAAAGAACGGTTCTCCCGTGAATGGAAAGCCTGACCTGCTCATAGCGTTGTGGCCGGCGCGAGTTGACGCCATCGTTCCAGAAGCCCGGCGGCTGCACCCGAATCGATCGCCGTCGCCGCCTCCTCGACCCCTTCCCGCAGGGCATACCTTCCCGTGACCCAGAGAGCCGCCGCGGAGTTTGCCAGGACATAGTCTCGCACTGGCCCGGGCTCACCCGCCAGCACGCTCCGGATTCGCTCGGCGCTTTCCATCGGGTCCCGCACCCGAAGGGCTTCTGCACCGGATGGATTCAACCCGAGATCGAGGGGCTGCCAGACAAGATGCCGCACCATGCCCTGCTCGACCAAGCGGACCTTGGTCGGACCACCGAGGGTGACTTCGTCAAGGCCGTCGGACCCGGACACGACGGCGGCTCGGTGGATGTTCGGCAGCCGCGCGAGAACGTCCGCCAGCAGCGCGGCGTGCGGGCCTTCCGGCGTACCCACAACTTGATGGGAGGGACAGGCCGGGTTGCAGAGCGGGCCCACCAGGTTGAACAACGTCCGAAAGGGGAGCTGGCGCCGGATGGGTGCCACGTTTCGCAGACCAGGGTGAAAGCGGGGTGCGAAGAAAAATGCGATCTTGAGCTCGGCCAGGCCTCGCGCGAGCAAGGGCAATTCGGGGTTGATCGCCACGCCCAAAGCTGAGAGGACGTCAGAGCTGCCGGAGCTGCCGGAGGCAGCACGATTGCCGTGCTTGGCGACTGGAACACCACAAGCCGCCACGACGATCGCCGCGGCCGTCGAGATGTTCACAGTGCAGGCGCCGTCGCCGCCAGTGCCGCAGGTGTCGAGTAGAAGCCCGGTCGACGAACCCCTGTCAAAGAGGATCATTTGCTCGCGGATGGCGGCTGCCGCACCCTCGAGCTCAAGGGCGGTCTCACCCTTCATCCGTAATGCGGTCAGGAACGCGGCGACGGCAAGTTCGGCGACGTTGCCCACGAGCATCGCCGCGACCGCGGCCTGGCATTCGGCAACCGTGAGCGACTCGCCGGCGACGAGTTTTTCGATGACCGCGCGCAACGGTTCCATCACGGGACCCGAATTGTCTGGCGCTCGTTCCTGCCCTTGACCATGCGGTCCAGACTGATCACCGACTGAACGTGATCGGCCCGCTGGTTCAAGATCCGGGCGGCCTGCTCAGCCGACTGGATGGCCTGGTTGTCGATTGCGGAGATGACGTCATACGGCTTGACAGCAGCGCGCAGCGGACTGTCGGGGTCGACGGCCAGCACCACGGCGCCGCGCCATGTTTCGGGCAAGTCGATCCGCTCGGCGATTTGGGCATCGAGCGTCTTGAGCTCCATGCCAAGGGCGTAGGTCGATGAGCGATCAGGACGGTCAGGACGACGAACAAGACCCGAGGGATCGCGAGCCATGTCGGCGGGCGAGGCCGGTTCGGACGAGGGGACGATGCGGTCGCGATTGCCCACGGTCACGCGCATCGCCACCTCGCGTCGGTCGCGCCAGACGACCACCTCGGCAGGTTCGCCGACTGGCGCCATCGAGACGCTGTTGATCAGGTGGTTGAGATCGGTGATGTCGACGCCGCCGAAGCGGAGAACGACATCGCCGTCGCGAATGCCGGCCTGTGCGGCCGGTGTTCCCGGGTTGACCTTGTCGATCCGCGCACCGTGAGGCCGCTCCATTCCCAGGGCGACGGCAGCTTCCTGGCCGAAATCGCGACTCAGTTCGACGCCAAGAGCACCCCGGGTGACCCGACCGTGAACGATCAGCTCGTCCATGATCCAGCGAGCGAGATTGATGGGGATGCTGAATCCAACTCCCTCGTTGCCGCCGCCGTTGGAGGCGATGGAGTTGTTGATTCCGATGACCTCGCCTTTCATGTTGACGAGTGGTCCGCCCGAGTTGCCCGGGTTGATCGCGGCATCCGTCTGGAGAAAATCCTGGTTTTCGACGTCTTCGAGCTCGTTCATGTGACGGCCGCGAGCGCTGATGATTCCCTGGCTTACCGAGTGCATCAATCCAAAAGGACTGCCGAGGGCAAGAACCCAGGTCCCGACTGGGGCGTCGTCGCTGTTGCCCAACTTGGCCGCCGGGAGATCGTCGCGGTGGAGCTTGAGGACTGCAATATCGGCCTTGCTGTCGTTCCACGTTTTGGCGGGCAAGATTGTGCGACCGTCACGGAGAAAGACCCGGATCTTCGAGGGCGTGGCGCCGTCGATGACATGGTGGTTGGTCAAGACATAAAGTCCAGCCCCACGCGTGCTTCGCACGATGACCCCCGACCCGGTCTCCTCGAAGCGGCGGGGTCGTTTGCCTTCGTCGGTCCGCGTGGACTTCTCGGCGACGATGTGAACAACGGCCGGTGAAACGGCCCTGGCGACGAGCTCGAAGGTGCGGTTGATGTGCTGGAACTGTTCGTACTGTTTGGCGAGCAGGTCGTATGTCTCGTCGTCGGACTGCTTTCGGAACGATGCACTCGTGGTTTTGGCGGGCGCGATGCCTGATGCCTTGAGGCCGGCACGGTCTGGGGCGGTCACCTGCGCCGACGCCGCCGGCCCTCCGCGACCCAGGAACATTCCCAGCAGAATCCCCGCACCCAAGGAACTCAGGGAGACGACCAGCGCAGACGATCGCGATAACATCAACGCTCTCCTGCGGTCACCTGCTCAACACCCCAACATCACGCTAATATACTGCCCCGCCTGAAGACAAGTCAAAGAAAAGAGCCGCCGGGGGGGCCGGCGGCTCTGGGCTCTGGGGGAGTTTCGGGCAGACTTCAGCGTCCGGTCTCGCTGAAGTCCATTTCGAAGTCGCTCAAGTTGATCTTCGAGTCGCTATCGCTCTCGTCAAGCGTCTTGTCGTAGACCTTTGCCCAGCGCTTCGAGTCCGGTTGAAGCCCTCGCCCCTGGCCCGCCCGTTCGTTCTCACGCTGGCAGTCGATGCACGTGTTGGTGTACGGAAGAGCGTTCAGCCGGGCTTCGGCGATCTTGCCTCCGCAGAATTCGCAACGTCCATACACGCCGGCGGCGATTCGTTTCAAGGCATGTTCGATCTGGCCAAGCTCGCGGCTCTCAATTTCCACAAGCTGGCTGCAAATCTCATCGTTTGCCGTATCGACAGCCGCATCAACATTATCGCCGACGCTATTCAATTCCGAAAACTTTCGGAAACTGTCCAGGTCGCCATCCAATGCCTTACGCAAGGCGTCTCTACGAGCGATCAAGCGGGAAGTCAGTCTGATTAAAGCATCTTTGCGGGCCATAAAGCACCTCCTGATGTACGTCTGCGCACTGCAACGTGGTCGGAACTGACCGACAGACCCGCGATTTCAGCATATCCCAGTCGATCGGCGCAGTCGCGATAATTCCTATTTCAGGATAATTGCTCGAACTGGGCGAGGCTGAGTCCTCAACGAGAGTGTCGTCAAAAATCGGAAGCGAGGGTTTTTCCGAGACCCCTCTCCTCGTCTAGCACATTATGCGCCACTGGCAAGGGGAAGCGGCCACTTTGGGTCATCCTCATGGAATATTACGTCGTGAATGGTCAAGGGGTTGTCAAAAAACTTGAAAATTCTTCCGAGTAGTCGGCCAGGGTGGATTTCAGGACGATGGGCGAACACGGACCGACTCGGGGCCCTACTCGACGCAACGCCGAACGAGCGCGATGGCGGGATCAATCGGAGGAGTCGTTGGCGGGATCTGGTCGTTGCCGTGTTTTGCCAAACCGAATCGGTATGGAAGCGATCGACGTCTCAGCGGGCCGACCCGGCACCATCCTTGAGTTTGATTAGAGGCAGGGAATAATCGGCTACAACGCGGGGCTTCAATTCCCCTGGCGTGTGCAGTAGGTTTACAAAACGGACTTGCTTCGTGTCAAGATAGTAGATCCATTGTTCGATCATCTGGCCGTTCGTGCCGATGTAATTGACCCGGTCCGGCTTGCCCCCGATTCGGGTCCCGACTTCCTCGGCCGTGAGTCCCTTCAAACCCCGAGAAGTGCCAGCGGCCGGCGCGGCGGCGTCAGTCGGGCCGTTTGGTTTGGCGGTCTGTTGCGGGACCGCTTCGATCCAATCGTCCTTCAGCTTGCGGTAGCCACGATTCCGAAATGCCTCGGCAATCTCCTGAGAATTGGGATCGATCTTCGACGCCTTTCTGAGCAGCTCGATCGCCGTGGCACGATCCTGGAGCAGCTCTTCGTACAGGATGGCCAGGCCCAGCGGTCCTTCGGCGTCGGTGTTGCTCAATCGATCTTGCTTGATCTTGAGCCAGTCCCGCAGCAGGTAGAGCGCCTGATCCGGCTGGTGCAATCTCTCGCGGTAGACCTGGGCCATCGCCTTGACGTCGTCCAGGCGCATGGCGGCCAGATTCTGGCGGGCCTTATCCAGCCCTTTGGTGGTAAGCCGCTGCGCGAGCTCCGGCCGTTCCGGAAGGAGGTTCGCCGCCTGATCCGACGCATCCAGGGCCGACCTGACGTCCGCGCCTGCCTGGAGCTCGAGCAGCCGCTCGGTCGCGTCGGCCCAGAGCCGTCGATCGAGCGCCTTGCGGATGTCCGGGGCGCAATCCGATAGGCGCCGGCCGGATCGTCGCCGTAGGGTTTCTCCCAGCGCGCGAGATTGGCTCCGCCCGATGCGCGATCGGTGCGCACGTCCGGGAAGAAGCCCTCGATTTCCTGGATCAAGCTTCGCAAGTCGGGAATGGAGGGTGCGACGGCCAGCATGGTGCGGATCGCCCGGTGTGCCTGCGCCGCTGGCTCGGGCTCCGGGACCTGGCGGCTTTTGGCATCCTTGGCCATCGCCAGCCGCTCCCTTGGCGCATCGACGGAGAGGCGTTTCATGTCGGCCCTGATCCGCAAGGCGTCGCTCTCAAGCGAGTGGGCGCGCTCGAGCAGCGCGTTGTCTTTGAAGTCCCGCGCGCGGCGCTCGGCCCACGCCGCCCATGCCTGCCGCGACGCGAAGTCCCTGGGAGGCAGGTCCGCGACGGCGTGGTCCAGCCGCTCGAGATCGCTGGGCACGATATCGATCCCCGTCGCCTGAGCGTAGACGCGGCCGCCGTCGCGCTTGAGCACGCCGAGCACTCTCACGGCCGAAAGACGGGCGCCTCGCGGGGACGAAGCCGCCTGGGGACCATGAAGGTAACCGCCGTGCGCTTCAACTGAAGCTCGTCGTCCTCCGTGCCCCTGCGCGTCACGTAATAAGCGACGTGGTCGTCGACGACGACCGTCCGGCCGATCAAGTCGGCTCGGCGTTCCAGGTCGGCCGCCTCGACCGGTACGGGTTCACTCTGACCGCGGGCCGCTCCGGCGGATGCGGCCATGATCAGGGCGATCGTCGAGATGACGGCGTGATTGAACCTCATGGCTGGCCCTCAACCTGGCTGTCGGGTTCGGAAATGCCGGGCCAGCCCAGGGCCTCGAGGGCCTTGGTGTGCTGGATGTAAACGCCGCTCTTGGATTCGAGCCCGATGAGCCACTCGTCGGTGCTCGAATGATATTCAAAGCTCGCAAGCTTGGCGCTGAAAATGACGCGATCGCCGACTTGCGGGCGAGCGAGCTCGAACAATTGAAAGCCGGTCAGGTCGATCCGGCCGAACCGCTCGGGCCTGGCGAGGTCGATTCTGCGGAAGCTGCTGGCCTCGCCCAGCGGGAATACGATGTATTCGAGCTCGTAAGCCGGCGATTTGCCCGGTACCGGCTGGGCCAGAATGTGCGTGTCGAAGATGATGTACTGGCCCTTGTAGAGGGCGTCGAATCGTGAACGCCAGGCATCGGGGCTGGTATGCCCCGCTTCGGTGAGCAGATCTTCCAGGCTGCGCGAACACCGGTTGACGAAAACCTCGGCTTCCTCGGCAGCGCTCTTGATCGCCTCGGCGTCCTCCACCGCTCCGCCCAGGTAGTCAACGGCAGCCTTGGCCGCGGAGAGCAACTGGTAGGCCTTGTCAAAATTCCCTTCGTCAAGTGCCGGAATGCCTTTGAGCCGGCCCTCTTCCGCGATCAAGGGATACCCCTGGCGGCGGTACTGGCGAACTCGCCAGCCGATTGTGGCGACGACCACGATCGGGACCACGATGAATATCAGGGTGTGGAGGGCCAGGCGTCGCGAACTGCGCCTGGGCTCGATGACGGGCACCGATACCTGGTGCGGTGATCGAGCCCGAGCCCCACGTCCGGTAGGTCCTGCCTCCCTCCCGGAGCGGATCTCGCGCTCGCGCTGCCCTCCGGACTCGGTTGCACCCTGATCCCGCGCGTGTGGCTGCCCACGCTTGTCGACCTTCCTTGGCCGTGAGCGCGCGGGCGCCGCGGTCTCAGGCGCTCGGGCGCACGCGCACCGTCGGCCGATTCTTCGACTCGCCCCGGCGATCGATCGATTTCCTCATCCTCGGAAGCGGGATCCCGGTGCCTATTGGACGGAGCGGGTTGCGTGATGTACTCGTCGGCAACGTCTTCCCAGAGGATCTCGGCGCCATTCGTGGCGGCTTCATCCTCGACAACTTCCACCGAGACTCGAGACGCGTCGGAGAGCTCGACCGGGCCTTCCTGGGGCCAACCTCCGCCGGCACCGGGCGCCTTGGCGGATTGCGGGCGGGCGGGGGCGACGGGCTCGGGCAAGGGACTTCGCGGCAAGACGAATACGCCGTCTCCACATGCCGGACACCGAAGCGCCTGGTATCCCTCGGTGCGCTCGCCACGAACTCGGTGTCCCGACGCGCACGTCACATTGAAATACTGGACCTTGCTCTCCGGCTCGGCGCCGAGACCCTGCAAGAACTTCCTGGCCCGGCTGAGGAATTTCAAGAATCACCTCGATGTGTCGATCTGAGAGTCGATTTCCAGGGCCAGGTCGGCCGCGCGATGGACGCGGATGAAATGGTCGGTGAACAGGGTATGCGCCATGGGCGTCTTGACCTTGGGCATGTGGCACTCGATGCAGTTCTTGGCCGGTTCGACCGGACAGGGATTGGCGGTGGTCTCGCCGGTTGGACCGGGCTTTGCGTGCTGGGCTTCGTTCAGGTTGATGGATTTGCCATGGCATACCAGGCACTTAGCCACGTAGATCTCGTGCTTCCTCTCGGCGTTCTTGTGCGGGTTGTGGCACGTGACGCAGCTCAACATGTCGCCGCTCTCGGTGTAGCAGCGGCTCCACGTGAGCGTGGTGCCCTGAAACCGGACCGAATCGGGCGATCCAGGCGACAGCCTGATGTCCTTGTCGCGCGGACTGTGGCACCCCGCGCACAAGGCGACGATTGCGGGGCCATTCGCCATCGTCGGGCGCAATGGCCAGGTTGACGTTCTTGGGTAACCCATTGATGCTGGCGGCTATGACCTTGGTGTGGTTCGCGCCGGTCCGTGACAGCGCTCGCAGCCAATTGCGTGATCGTCTGCTGCGGGGCCCGCCCGATTCAAGGCGGCAAACGAATTCGTGACGTGGCAGAAGAAGCAGCGGCGCACCGCGTCGCCCGTGAGAAACATGCCCCCATAAAGCTCCGGGGGCAGATCGTCCGCCATGGGATGCCCGGAAGTGACATCCCAGCCGATTGGCTCCGCGTAGTAGGACAGGCGGCATTCGTGGGAGCGGCCTTCGGGGTCGTGTCCTACCAAAGTCAATCCCCGGTCGCCCGACCCGAACGCGTAGTTGACAATATTTGAGAAAACTTGGTCGGCCACGCGGGACCGGATCTCGAGGCCATCGGCTCGATTCTGGAAGGCGTGGGTCACTTTGCGGTTGCCAGGATCGGGAATTGGCTGCTCGGGAAACGGCAGCTTGGCAAATTGCGCTTTCCGCCAGTAGGTTCGCGCGTGGCGACTGAAGTGCTGGGTTCCATATTCCTTTTTGTGGCACGAAGTCGCATGCGCCTTCGCCGAGGTGCGGTGAGGGCTCGGGCTCCATGGGATGTTCTCTGCGGTATCGATCGGCCAGTGCCTGCACCGCGGCATCCGGCTTTTTCCCTTCCTGAAGCTCGCATCGGCTCAAGAGCCAACATGTCTCGGGATCCTGCGGGCTCTCCAGTTTGCCGATCTCCTGGCGCGCCTGGGCGGGCTTTGCCGACTGGAGGAGGAAACGGACAAGCTGTTTGCGAACGTGTTCGGTCGTGTCGACACCGCGCCAGTCGTTCGGCTGTTCCAGAGCGCCGAGAAATGCGGCGGCGGCTTTCGCCGCATCGCCTTGTTCCGCACGGATCCGCCCGAGCATGAGATTCGACCGGGCCTTCCAGCCGGGCTGGGACGAGAGACTCATCGCTGCGCGCGCGGCCTCGTTGAGCAGGTCCTTTTTCGAAAAGACGCTCTCGAGCGCGGCCAGGGTCTCGACGTGATTCGGATTGGTACCGAGCCCTCTTCGCCAGGTCAGGATCGCGTACTCCCCTTGCCCCGCACGCAGGAACGCCATTCCCCTCAAATAGAAGTCTTCGGTCGTCATCGTTTGGGCGGAGAGACGGTCGTAAATCGCGCCCGCGGAACCGTCGCGCGATTGCCGGTAAAGGCAGCGCGCGAGCAAAAAAGCGCCTGGGTGTCGTTGCGGTTGGTCTTGAGGTGCTCGCGCGCTGCCTTCTCGGCGGCCGGCCAATCTGCTCGGGCGTAGGCCGCCAGGCCTCTTTCCAGCGGGCTTGGTCGTACTCCTTGCCGTCGCCACCAGAAGCCGCCTGCTGTCGTGGACCCGATGATCAGGACGCAGGTCGCGATGACAAGGAGCCGGCGTTTTCGTCTGGCCATAAGCGTTCGTGTCACTGGAACGACTCGAGTGAGCTTCTCCGATCTCGGTCGATCTTGAACAATCGGTCCAGATTCGAGGTTCTGAAGACCTGCTGGATCACCGGCGACATCTCGCAGAGCCGGAGTCTGCCGTGCGACGCATCCACCCGTCGCTGCAGCAGAATCAGCTTGCTCAAGAGGGTACTGGAGATCAGCGTGACGTCCGAGAAGTTGACAACGAGGCGAATCGGGCTGCCGTCGTTGGGCAAGGCCGCGGCGATTTGTTCGGCGGCCTCGCGCACCACCCGTTCGTCGAATAATTGATGGTCCTGGAAACGGACCAAGGTGACCCCATCCGCCTCCTGAGCTTGTATCCTGGGAGCAACAGGCATCGTCTCGACTCCTCTAGAAGCACCGTGGTTCGACACGCAGGTCAGTGAATCCTTTGGCCTTTGTTGGCGTGGGACGGCCCGGTCCGGCCGGTCAGGTCGTGGAACCTGGATCGCGGCCCCGGCGTCGCAGGCGGACGACTCCGGAGCGAACCGGCGCCACCGGCTTGCTGGCGGCCGTCGTGCCGGGGCCGCCGGTTTGCTGGTTCGCCGGCCCTGCCGCGGGCGGCTCGTCGATGGCACGATAAGCCGCGTCCCGATCCGCGACGAATTCAAAGAGCGACTCAAGCTGGCTTGCGCGGAAGACTTCGGCGACGGTGGCGTCCACGTTACAAAAGATGATCCGGCCGCCGTTCGGCCGGACAATGCGGTGTAACGCCACGAAATTACCCAGGGCAGCCGAACCCGCAAAACCCACCCCGCTCAAGTTGACGACCAGATCGGGACGCCCGGCCTTGCGCACATGCGCTTCGTAGTAACTGCGCAACTTGAGGACCGGGGCCGGATCAAGCCGGAAGCAATCCCAGAACTCCGCAACCAAGACCCCACCGATATCATGAGTTTGAACCGCGGGCTTGAGCATCAATCACCTGCACGGTAGATGTGAGATCAGCGACCCATTCGAGACTATGACCGGATCGGTGTACAGCAAAGGGTGCCCGTGGTGGATCGATAGACTGAGGAGTGCACGCAATCCAGCACTGACGCGCCATCCCGAGGTAGAAGTCCGACTCGAGTCCTGACGATTCATCCGAAGCCGAACGCAAACGTTCCATTCTGGGGAACCGGTGCGGGAATCTCGCCAAATTTGAGTATCCTAGCAGAAAGCTCCGAAGGCAAGCCAGTCTCCGATCAGTTTCGAACTCGACGTTTCGCAGAACGCACGGCAAAATCCATTTGATCTGCCCGAAAACGAGCCGGAAATGGGATGGCGGATGACCGCATGGACCTTCGCGGCCGATTCTGAAATAAACGGTCCACTCCTCATGAACGTGCGGAGGCTGTCGCGCCTGACCAGAAGGAGTCGCCTCGATGCGACGTTTGTTGTTGATCTGTACCCTGGGGCTGGCCATCCTGGGCGACACCGCCCGAGGCGCCGATTCCGACTGGCTGACCGTCGTATTCCCCGAACGGGCGTACGACTTCGGCACCGTCGCGCGTGGGTCGCAGGTCCGGCACTCCTTCCCCATCGTCAACCGGACGAATTCGGAGATCCGGATCGCCACCTGGCGAACCAAGTGTGGCTGCACGAATGTGCGCGTGGGAGCCCGGGTCATCCCACCTGGAACGCAGACCACGGTCGAGGCCACCATCGATACGACCAAGTTTCAGGGCCCCAAAGCCTCGGGATTGACGCTCGTGATCGACCAGCCTTCGTTCGTGGAGCTCGATCTCAATCTCACATGCTTCATCCGCGCCGATATCACCCTGGCCCCCGGCCAGATCGATTTCGGGATTCTCAGGCGCGCGGCGAGCCCCCCCTCGGCGGCTCTTACGGTCACCTATGCGGGGGGGCGGCCGAACTGGGAGATCGTCGAAATGAAAACCGAAACCGCCAAGGTCAAGGCCGAGGCCAAGGAAATCAGCCGCACGGTTGACGGACAGATTCACTGGCGGGTCACGGCGACCCTACAGCCGGGCATAAAGGACGGGTATTTCAAGGACGAGATCACGCTCTTGACCAACGACCCAACCGTCAGGTCCATCCCGATTTCGGTTGTGGCGAATCTCCGAGGCGCGGTCGCGGTGACGCCCTCGATCGTCAACTTCGGTCCGGTTCAACCTGGCCAGACCGTTTCCAAGATCGTTCATGTCCGTTCGTCGAGTCCCTTCGCCATCACCAAGCTCGCGGCCACGCGCACCGAGCTCGAGCCGCAGGATTCAAACGCCGGCTCCTTTACCGATCATGCCGTGAATCTCAAGTTGAAAGTGCCGGAGGCGGCTGGCCCCTATCACGCCGTCGTCACGATCGAGACCGACCTGAAAGACGAGCCACCCTCTCAGATCAAAATGTTCGCGACGGTGGCGAGCCGGCGCTAAATGGGGTTTCGTGATCCCGGGAAGGCGAGGCTCCGCCCGAGCCATGCCAACAACCGGCTCACACGGAGGTTCGCCCTCCCCGAATCGTGCAAGGCCATTTAGGAGATCGGCGGATGGAAACATGCCCGTGGCCAAGCGATTGGAGGACGGATTGGCAATCCGTCCCGGTGAATTTCGATCTGCGGGTCGCCTGAGCGGCCCAGGGAGCGCGAAGCGCGCAGGGCGCAACACCGGCCGTGGGCAAGGGTTCGGTGAAAGGGCAAGCTGGGCTTGCTTACTCTGGCGATCTTCTCCGGGAATGGCAGTCAGTGAGAGCCAGTGAGAGGAATCCGCTGGTTTTTCTCCGTTTTGGCCCCCACGGTTCTGAGCCCCAGGCCACCGGCTGACCGGCCCGCCTTCGATGGGCAAGGCAGTGGGGGATTGCATCTAAACCACGAATAGCACGAATCTTACGAATGGGAGAGCCGTCTTCTGGGTATCGCCCCACGACCGCGTCGGTTACAGGTCCTGACAGGTAGGGAGCCACCGTTCGTTTCCGGCTGCCGTCGGAACGAAATGCAGCCGTTCCTTCCCAGCGTCGCTGTTTCCTCCCCCATACTCGGCATACTGGGCATAGTGGGCACGCTTTCGCGGGTGCCAAGACTTGCCGAGTATGTGCCGGGTATGCGGTCGGACGACGGACGTGGATCGATCGGCCAGGAGCGGCGACGCGTGATAACCTGGCACTCCGCGAACACGAGTGTCGCCTTTCGCTTCGCGAACACGAGTGCCGCCTTTCGCTCTGCGAAAGGGTGTTCTTTGGCGGAGCGAACGATGATTCTCGCGGGAGGTTATTTACGTCGCGATCCCTGACGCCAGAACCGAGTCGGAATCCGATAGCCCCTTTTGGTTCCATGTGCTGGCCGTTGACGAGCCGCGTGAACCACGGTATAGAATCGGTGCATAACCTGTCCGATGATGTTTGCAGATACGATACCGCTGGATGGTGCATGTCGTCATTTGAAAAAAACCGGGGCCATCGACGTTGAGGCACACCGAAAATGAAGAGCGCGACGATGCCGGACATCCGCCAGCGACCCGATGCCCGGCCCATCGAGCAGGAGGGGTTGTCGCTGGCGGTGGCCGACGTGGGGTGGTTCAACACCGAGAACCTGTTCCGCGAGATGGATCGGGAGGCCGTGGCCGTTCTGTTGCTCAAGTGCCTGGATTACGTCAATGGATGGCGGCGCGGGCTCTATCCGTGGTCGCCGGACTGCCGGCTCAAGCGTCGGGGCCCGACGTCCTGGGAGCGTCAGCTCGTGCTGCCCAGCGGCTGGATGAAGAGCTACCCGCGCCTGGGCATGATGCCGGTCGCTCAATCGATCCGCTCCTGGTGGCGGATGCTCCCGCCAGGATGGCAGCGGGGGCTGGTGATGCATTACCCGCACTATCTTTACTTGCGGAACAAGCTTCGCCCTGATGTCTCGCTTTACTATAACATCGACGATTATTCGCTCTACTGGCCCTCCCGGGCCGAGCGGATCCGCGAGCTCGAAGTCGAGACGGTTCGGGCAGCCGACGTGACGGTCTGCGTGTCGCGGCTGCGCGCCGATCTCTTGCGCGATCTGGTCCCGCAGGCGGCCGCACGCATTCACCACGTTCCCCACGGCGCGCCGACGAGGTTTCTGGCCGGCGGCCCCCTGAGCTTGCCGGCGGAGCCGCCGGCCGACCTGGCGACGCTACCCCGCCCTTACCTGGGCTACATCGGCTCGCTCGAGGACCGCGTCGACTGGGAGCTCTTGGACCGGCTGAGCCAGGAGTTTCGCGACGCGTCGATCGTGGTGGTCGGAAAGGTCCGGGAGCCGGTGGCCGAGCCCTGGTGGGAGCCCTGCGCCCGGTTCCTGTCCCGGCCCAACGTCCACGCACTGGGCTGGCGGCCTCAGGATTCGCTTCCTGTCTACTATCAAGCGTTCGACGCGGTGCTGATTCCATACCGGCTGGACCATCCCTTCAATCGCGCCTGCAACCCGACCAAGATCATGGACGCGATGGGCTCGGGCCGGCCGATTGTCGCGACCGCCATCCCCGAGTGCCGCCTGCACGCGCAGCGGTTCGAACGTGGTCGAGGACTGTGACGAGTTCATCCAGGCCGTCCGCGGGATTCTCGACCGGGGCTCCGACGACGGCCGCGCCGCGGTGCGGCACGCGTTCGCCGTGGCCAATTCGTGTCGCGACGTCGGCGACCGGATTCTGGGACTGCTCGCCGCGGCCGGCAATGGTGCCGCGCCGTAAAGGGCTCTCGTGGGCGCCGAGATGTGGAACGCGCCCCTGGACAACAGAGGCAGTGTTCCAGCCCGGTTCTACCAAGGCTCAGATTCGTGGCGCACTACGCGGATATGGGGAGGCGAACGTCGTTAACCCGGAGCCAACGGCGACGGCGACCGGTTTGACTCGAGCAGCCAACACCGTCGCCGTTGGCTCCGGGTTAACGAGCGCCGCGGCTGCGGCTCGGCCGCGCGCGATGCCGCAGAAGACGGTTCTGCAACGGATTCGACGTCCCTTCCGCCACAGACCGATGGCAACCCGCGGTCGAACTGGGTAAATTCATTCGGGTTCCGGCCGCGATGCCCGCGGCCGGTCGATGGGCCATTACCAAAAACCACGACCCACGAGCTGTGCGATGAATTCGGCGATCCGTGCCAAGCTCTGCGTGATGATGTTCCTGGAACTGGTGATCTACGGTGCTTGGCTGCCGCTCTTGAACGTGTATATCGGCAAGGACTATCTCAACTTCACAGAGTGGCAACGGTCGGCGGTTTTCAACGCGTTCGCCATCGGCGCGATCACCGGAATGTTCTTCGGCGGCCAGCTCGCTGACCGTTATTTTGCACAGGAGAAGTTTCTGGCCTTCAGCCACTTGATCGGCGGCCTTGCCATGTTAGGCCTGGCCTATCAGAAGACGTTCTGGCCCTTCTTCGCGCTGATGCTCCTGCATTGTTTCTTTTATGTACCCACGATGTCGGTGACCAACGCGATTGCGTTTGCCAACATCAAGGACGCCCAGAGGGACTTCGGATTCGTCCGGGTCTGGGGCACGATCGGCTGGATTGCGGCAGCCTGGCCGCTGATTTTCATCCCGATTGATTGGGCCAAGGTTCCGTCGCGGGAACAGGCGGGGGGTTTCATCGCATGGATCGGCACGGCGCTCGGGACCGTCAAGACGGGGCCGGCGATGGAATCGGCGCTCGCCACGACCTTCACCGTCGCGGGAGTCGTCTCGCTCTTGCTCGCTGCATTTTCCCTGGTACTGCCGCACACTCCGCCGATGAAGGGGCAAGGATCGTGGTTCGCTCCCCTCGAGGCATTCAAGATCCTGGCGGTACCGAGTATTCTGGTTCTGTTCGTCGTCACGCTCCTGGACTCACTTGTTCATTACTTCCACTTCTTTTGGACCGGTCTTTTTTTGCAACACCTCGGGCTGCCGGAGAACTGGATCTCGCCGGCGATGAGCATCGGTCAGATTGCCGAGATTGCCACGATGGCGGCGCTCGGACTGGTGCTCAAGCGGCTCGGTTGGCGAACCACCATGATTCTGGGTATCCTGGGACATGTGATCCGGTTCGGCATTTATGCGATCGGCACTCCGCGACTGCTGTGGCTGGTCATCCTGTGCAATATCGTCCATGGCTTTGCGTACGCTTTCTTTTTTGCGAGCGTTTATATTTACGTCGATGAAAACTTCCCCAAGGACGTGCGCACGAGCGCTCAGAGCCTGTTCAACCTGCTGATACTCGGCTTGGGCCCGCTGATCAGCAACACTCTTTCCGGCTGGCTGCTGATCCTGTTCACCGATGGGAAAGAGATCCACTATCACCAAGTCTTCCTCGTTCCTCTGGGTTTGGGCCTCCTGGCCGCGGCTATTTTGGCGGTGTTCTTCCATCCCGCAGCCAAGGAGCCGGTCCCCGAAGAGGTGCCCGTCCTTGTCACTTGAGTCAGCCGGCGGAAGTGATTGCGTACTCGTAGGTCAGGCTTTCCAGCCCGACGTCAGGCTGGAAAGCCTGACCTACGATATCTGCTTATCTACAGGCCACTTTTGGCGAATCGCGGGTCTTTTCGCCTTCTGGATTTGGGAGTTTTGGCTGGCGCTCTGCGTCGCGATCGCCGGCGTGCCCGCGGACGACGACGAGCTGGCGCAGCATCTGGCGGCGATTCGCAGCCAGATTGAAAACCTCGAAGCACCGAGCGTCCGTCGCGACGACCTGGGGCTGGAAGCGGCCGACACGCTGGATCGTGCCGCCCAGGCCTCGACGAATGCCGAGATCCGGCGAAAGCGCTGGACCGAGGCCATCGAGTTCTGCGATTGGTTCTTGAAACAATGTCCCGATTGCCCGCGCGACACCTGGTGCGGTTTCGAGCTGGAGTGTACTCCTGGGCGACTGCCCGGAGCTGGAGTGAGAGCTGGCAGCTGGCCCCCCGCGATCGCAAGCTGCGCGACGCGGCCGTGGCGGCCCTCGATCAGGCCATCGTCCGCTTCCGGTCGATCGTGCCTCCGCCTGAGGGCGCTGATCCTGCCTTCGCCGAAAACCTCAGCTTCCGCCTCGCCGAAGCCCAGGCCGACCGTGCCGATTTCGAGCCATTAGGCTCGCCGCAGCGGAGCTCGCGCGAAGCCCTTGCGCTCGGGCTCCTGGGAAAACCGCCGTCCGAGCCCGGTCTGGCAGGATACTGGCATCTGCTCAAGGCCGATCTCCTGCGGCGCTCGGGCAAGCCGGCCCTGGCCGAGCCGGAGCTCGTAAGGGCGGCGGCGGCCAAGCCTCGCGTACCCGATCGCGAGGTCCTCGAAGTCCGCGTGCCGCTGCGGATCGAAACGAAGCAGTTCGCCGAGGCGGTCAAGGCCGTCGATGCCTCGCACCTCGAAGCCGCGGAGAAGGCGCTCTGGAAGGTGAAGATCCGCCTGGCCGAGCGAGCCGCGCTGGCCGAGGGCCAGGAGCGCTACAGCGTCGAGTCGGACTTGTTTCGATTAATCAAGGAGCTGCGCGACCAGAACGCCGCCCTTTCGAGGCCGGCGCTTCTGGAGCTGGCCCGCGCCGACATCACGCCCGATCCCAAGCAGCCCCCCGAGGTCTGGGAATCGCTGGCGACGGCTCATGCGACAGCCGGCGAGCCGGCCAGGGCCGGCGGCCTCATGGTGCGCGCCGCCCTTCGCGCCGCGCGACCGGCCAGGCTGCCCTGGCGTGTTCCCTGCGGCTGCGCGGCGGAGCGTTTTATTTCCAGGCGGGCCAGTTCCGCGAAGCCGACGCCGTGCTCGCCCCTCTCTTGCAGGATCCGGCCGCCGGCGAGCTGCGCGGCCGCGCCGGGATGCTGCGCTGCCTGGCCATCGGCCGCGCACTGGCCCTCGGCTTGCCGGGCGCATCGACTGAATCCTATACGCTCGCCCTGGATCGTCAGATCCGCGACTTCCCCCGCGATCCGTCCACTCACGAGGCACGCTGGCTCCGCGGCGGGCTCGCGCTGGCGGCCTCGAATCGGGAGCAAGCCAGAGCGCTCTGGTCGGCCATCCCTTCCGGCTCGCCTCGCTGGCTCGACGCGATTCTGGCCATCGCCGCGCTCGACCGCGACGAGATCGACCAGGCCCAGATCAACCCCGCACGGGACCAGATCCAAACTCTCTTCGAGCGGGACGATCGGTTCCTCCAGGAAAGTCTGAGCCAGGCAAGAAGCGATCCCGAGACGGCAGCGCTTCTTCTGGCACGGGCACGCCTCGAGCTCACGCCGACCATTGGCAAGGCGGAATCGGCGCGGCAGCGCTGCGAGCACGTGCTCCAGCTTGCCCTGGCACCGGCCTTGCACTACGAAGCGCGGCTGGTGCGCATCGTGGCTCTGGTCGAGCTCTCGCGGTACGTCGCGGCCGAACGCGAGGCCCAGAGCCATTACGCCTCCTGGCGCGTTCCCTCGCAGTGGGAGACGCTGATCGATGCCATCCGGCTACTCGACCACCAGGCCGCGAGCGCCGACACCGACCTCAAGCAAAGGCGCTACGGACTTGTCTTGCGGCTGTTAATCCTGCCCCTGTTGGGCGACGACGACAAGCTGTCCCAGGACGAGCGCTGCGAGCTGGGAATGCGCTGGACCCGCGCCCTGCTCTTCGCCGGCGACGATCGCGACGCCCGCCGGTCGCTTTCCGCCTGGCGCGGTATTCCGCCAACGTCCAGCGACCGCATGCTACGCGACCTGGGAGATACCTACGGCCGGCTCGAGCTCTACACCTTGGACATCGACGTGGAGCGGCTGCGGATGAAGAACAACCCCCCCGGCACCTTGCTCTGGTTCGACGCCCGCTACGCGCTGGCCGTCGCCTACTTCCGCACCGGCAAGCTGCGGGAAGCCGCGCAGCTCATCGACTCGACCGAGATTCTCCACCCTGACTTAGGCGGCGGCATCTTGCGCCAGAAATTCATTCATCTTCGTCAGCGTCTGGGGAATAAACCGTAGGCCGACGGCGATGGGGCGGCCTTTTCCTTCCCCCCTTGTGCAGGAGGGGAGCCGGGAAGATGCGCATGCCCGCCTCGGACTCCCCGAATAGCTTTCGCCCTTCCTTACGACCGACGCTGGCCTGATCTTGGAGTGAATCACACCTGGCCAAGCCGGGGCCACGCCCGCCCACAACGAGGGCAACGGGGCCTGACCAGCCGCGGCCGGCCAGGGAAGCGGCAGGCGCTCACTTCATTCTTTCCCGGCGCCGATCGTCAGCGCCCCCCCTGCCCCGTACGCCCTCGTGCATTCCGCGTAAACCTGCTCGAGCGTGGCCTGTGAGACCGGCGTGCCCATCGCATCGACCGCGTCGTGAATGGCAAGAGGAAGGGGGGCGAGCCGGGCCGCCAGATCGGGTAAGTCGTACAGGAAGAGCACACCGGGCACCACGCTGGCGAGCTGGTTGCGGCTGACCTTCCGGTCGATCACATCGGACCACGAAACCAGCGAACGTTCCACTTGCATCTTCTTGATCATCCCGCGCTCGTCCAGGAGCGCGGCATGCAGCACAACCAGCCCGGCCGGACCGAACCCGACCACCTCGAAACCCGCGTCGCGATTCGCGCCCGGCTCCGCGGCGAGTGATTCCAGCACCGTCAAGACATCGGCGACCCGCCGGGCCAAGAGCGGCCGGTTGAGATGCAGCGCGAGAAAGGCCTCCCGCCAATCGGGGCCGAAGGGAGAAGGGCTGCGGTCCCCGCCAGGATCGGGGGTCGTTTCGCCCATGCCGCGCGGGTCGACAAGAATCAGCCGGCCGTGCGCGGCCGTAGGCCCCACGAGCTTCCCAGCCTGCGCCAGCTCCTTCTGCCAGTCGGCGCCGATCTTGACCAACGTCGGTTTAGCACTTTTTGGGCCAATGCCCGTAATCTCGATTGCGGGAATCGAAAGGTGGGGAGCGACCTCGAAAACAAGCTTGCGTACCACCGTCGCGGCGCGCTCTCGCCTTTCCACCACGCGCGGCAGGACAGCCTTCGCTTGCCAACCGCTCAGGCCCAGGCGCCTGATCACATTGCCCCGAAATTCGGCTTTCGAAAACTGACCGGTCGAAAACGGGCGCAGCGATCGCGCCAATTTCTCGTCAGCCGAGTTGAGGTCGAACACGGATACTTCGTGCGGGAAATCTTTCAGCACCTGGCCGCTCTTGGTGCATTGCAGCAGAGCGTCGGTCGCGATCGGAAAGTCGGGCTCGCTCACGGCGTCGTCGGCCTTCAAGAGCCAGCGCCTCATCCAGCGGGCCGTCGCGACGCGCCTGGCGCGGGTAAAGCCATGCTCCTCGTCCGACTCGACGAGGTCCACGCGCTCGCCGAAGCCGAGCCGGCCAAAGATCAGCTTGACCTCGCGAAACGTATCCCAGCTCCCGTTGATGTCGAAGAAGTCGCGGGTGCCGACCGATAGCAGCGTCGGTTTGGGCGCGTGCAACGTGATGTAGTCGGCGTGCTCCATGCCGGCAGCAACCTGGCCGGTGATATTCTGCTCGGCATCCTGCGGTCCGATCGTGGCAAACAATCGCTCGAGCGACGTGATATAGCACGACGGAACGGCCACGGCGATCCGGTCGTCGAGCGCCATCAGGTAAGCGGTCATGGTGCCGCCCCCAGAGTTGCCCGTGCATCCGATCCGTTTGGGATCGACCTCCGGCCGGCTCGCCAGGTAGTCGAGAGCGCGAATTCCATCCCAGATCCGATAGCTCGCCTCCTGCCGGCCAACCAGCAGGGCCCCGATCCCCGCCATGGTGTGCTCGGTCGTCCCGCGCAACACCGGCTTGCCCTTCGGATCGAGAAGCTGGAACCGCTCGCCCTGGCCGATCGGGTCGTAGCAGAGCACCGCCATTCCGCTTTTGGCCAGCAGGATGCACGCTCGCTGATAGGCCTCGGCCGCCTTGCCGTTGTCGCTGTGGCCGCAGGGCAAGAGCACGCCGGGGAACGGCGGCGTACCGTCGGGAACATAAAAATTGGCTGTCACATGATGATCCGGGCGGCTTTCGAAGATTACCTTCTCGACCTGATAACCCTCGCGCTTCAGTGTCCCGGCCACCCGGGCATTGAGCGGCGTTCGCTCGGGCAGATCGCCCAGCGAGCGGACGAAGTACGCACGCAGCTCTTTCTGCCGGCGGAAAATGTCTTCGGGCGTCTTGATCGCGGCGATCGTCTTGCGGCGCTTGTCGAAGGCCGCGCGCGCCTCTTCAAGAAGGGAACGACGCAGCATGTCGCCCGCGGCGGGCGTCGTCGCATCGCCCTTGCGGTTCAAGACACGGGAGTCGGCAGACGGGTTGTCGGATTGTCCGGCCCGAGATGGCACAGGCAGAACGACCATGACGGCGACAGCGCAAAAGCCTGCCCAAATGTAGCTAAGGCGCTGCGCGAGAATAGGTTTGGCGAATTTACCATTGTGGTGCAGGCGTCCCGCCTGCATTCCCGGTACCGGCAGGCGGGACGCCTGCACCACAATTGGCAAAGTTATTTCTGCGCGGTCCCTACGCCGCGCGCAGCGCGTGCGGAAGGGCCAACCTGCGGCGTTGAAATGTTGGTGTTGGAGCCTCGGCGCGCTGCCCCCGGTTTGGCTGCGCGATAACTCCCCCCCTTGATAACGGGGGGCCAGGGGGGGTCGGCTTCGACAAGCGACGGCCGGCGAACGCGGGGTTCGACACGCGGTGCCGACGTGCGGCCGCCTGCGATAGATTGCGGCCGGGGGCGGCGTACATTCAGTCATCGTCATCGCTCGAGTCTCCCAAGAAGTCGGAAAGCAGTCTCTCGGGCCACTGGCCGTTGGGATCGAGGATCCGCAAAGTCAGGGCCAGGGAATTGAGCCGGGTCTGCGCGTCGTCGGCCCGCGACATGAAGACGACCGGTGCCATTGTGCCGCGCAGCACGCCGCCGAACCAGCAATCGGCCGTGTACATGATCGCCTTGACCGTGAGATTGGCCGACAGCAGGTTGGGGAAGATCATGACGTCGGCCGCGCCGGCGACGACGCCTCCAATCTGTTTCCTGGCGCCCGCTTCCGGTGCATAGGCCAGGTCAAACGAGAGCGGGCCGTCGATCACGCAGTTGCCGAATTCCCCTTCGCGCCTGCGCCGGGATATCTCGGCGGCTTCGATCGTTTCGGGCATCGTCAGCTTGACCGTTTCGGTCGCCGCCAGGATCGCGACTCTCGGCTGCTCGACCCAGAGCGCCCGGGCCAATTCGATGGCGCTTCGCATGATATCGATCCGCTCGTCCAGGGAGGGATGCACGCAAATTCCGGTGTCGGCGAGCAGGAACCTGCCGCCGTCGCGCGGGATCTCCATCAGAACGATCTGGCAGATGACCCGATCGGTGCGCAGCCCGGTCTCGCGGTCGAGCACGGCCTTCATCAGGTCGGGCGTCGCGATCCGGCCTTTGACGAGGGCCTGTGCATTGCCGGAGCGCACCAGACCGACGGCGGCCGCGGCAACGTCGTCGCCCTCGGCATTGCAAATTTCGAGATTGTCCAGGTCGATGTCGTGCGTATCGGCAACCGCCCGGATGTGCGGCCCGGGGCCAAAGAGAATCGGCCGCACCCAGCCGCAATCGCAGGCGACCCGCATGGCTTCGAGCACGGTCGGATCATCCGCGCCGGCCACGGCCACGATCGCCCGCGGCATGCGATGATCGGCATCGTGGAACAGTCGTTTGAAGCCGTCGAGGGGCATGGATGACGGTTCCGCTGTAGTCATCACGCGGAGCGTGATGACTACTGATCAAAACCCCGACCAGTGAGGCTGCCGCTTCTGCAAGAAGGCCGACATGCCCTCCTGCGCGTCGTGGCAAAGCGCGTTTTCGAGCATGATCGGCACGGCTTTTTCATAAGCCTCGGCCTCGTCGAGGCATTGCAGGTCATAAAACGCTCGCTTGCCGATGCGCAGGACCAGCGGGCTCATGGCGATGACCGTGTCGGCGAGCGCGTTGATTGCGGCGTCGAGCTCGCTGCTCGGAACCACGCGATTGACCAGCCCCAGCTCGAGCGCCCGGCGGGCCGTGATTGGTGAGCCGGTGAGCAGCATCTCCATGGCGGCCTTGGCCGGGATTGCCCGGACCAGCGGGATCATCGGCGTGGTGCAGAAGAGCCCGATCTTCACCCCCGGCGTCGCGAACGCGGCCTCCTCGGCCGCGACGGCGAGGTCGCAGGCCGCCACGAGCTGACAGCCGGCCGCGGTGGCCAGTCCGTGCACCCGCGCGATCACCGGCTGCGGCAGCCGACGCAGTCCCAGCATTACCCGCGAGCACAATTGGAATAGCTCGCGATAAGAATCGGCGCTCAGACCGATCATCTCGGAGAGGTCGTGCCCCGCCGAGAAAACCGGGCCGCGCACGGCTAGCACGACCACCCGAGAGTTCGCATCGGACGCGATCGTCTCGATCGTTTGTTCGAGCTGCTCGAGCAATTCCCGAGACAGCGCGTTGCGCTTATCGGGCCGATTGAGCGTCAGATAGACGACTCCGCCTTTGGATTCCATGAGCAAGTTTTCGGACACGTTGAATCCTCCCTCGCCATTGGTGCGCCTATCCCGCATCAGAGTGCTCCGCGACTCTATTGAGAAAATACGGCTCGACGATTTCCACCTTAAGGCTCGCCGCCAGCCGCCGTCGGCGCTCGACCGAATACCGCCCGATGAACAGCCACCACAAGACAAGTGTCCACGCGGCCGTTGCGAGCCGCGATCCGACGATCCACATGGTAAACGGCACCCAGAAGCTGAGGAACGCGAAACGGCTTGTCGCCACCGTGATCACTCTTTGCACGACCGGATAGGCCGCCCAGCCGATCGCGAGGGCCAGGAAGCTGCCCACGCAAAAGTGCTGGAACAGATCGAGCTCCGCCGCATGCGCGCGCCTCGCCGCTTCTCTGGCCTCCGGCCGCACGCCGCAAATCAGATTCGCCTGCTCGCCCGGTTGAAGATCGAGGGAGTGTGATACGATCGCTTGGTCACGACAGCCGTAGAGCCAGAGCCGCTTGCGCAGTCGCACGACCACCGTGTGCTCGCCCGGCTCGACCCGAAACGATCGGGGCGCTCCACCGACCAGGTCACCCGCGACCCCGCCGTCGATTCGAACCACGGCCGTGTACCGCGACGGCTGCTCCGCCACGCCTTCCACCGCGATCGAGATCGAGCACCACTCCACCCGGTCCAATCTGGCGCGGATGGTCTTGGATCGTTCTCGCAAGGCATCGAAGGTGTCTGACACGATGGTCGCTCCGCATTTCCGGTGCGGGTCACTCAAAGAAGTATTCTACCTGAAGCGCCGCGAACAAATACGCTGTTCTTCAACTCCTTTAACGCGTCAGTGACTTGTACTTGATCCGATGCGGCTGATCGGCCTCGAGGCCCAGGCGTTCGTGGCGCTGGGTTTCATAAGCCTGGTAGTTGCCGTCGCACCAGACGACCGAGCTATCGCCCTCGAAGGCAAGAATGTGAGTTGCAATGCGGTCCAGGAACCAGCGGTCGTGGCTGATCACCACCGCACAGCCGCCGAAGTCGACGAGGGCCTCTTCGAGGGCCCGCAGCATGTCGACATCCAGATCGTTGGTCGGCTCGTCCAGGAGCAGCAGATTACCGCCGCTCTTGAGCAGCTTGGCCAGGTGAACGCGGTTCCGCTCGCCGCCCGAGAGCTGTCCCACTTTCTTCTCCTGATCGGGGCCCTTGAAATTGAACTGGGCCACGTAGGCCCGCGCCGGAACCTTGCGCTTCCCGAGCGTGATCTGATCAACCCCGCCGGTGATCTCTTGAAAGACCGTATTGTCGGGTTTCAGCTCGTCGCGGTTCTGATCGACGTACGAGACAACCACCGATTCTCCGATCCGCAGCACGCCGCGATCGGGCTTTTCCTGGCCGACGATCATGCGGAAGAGCGTGGTCTTGCCCGCGCCGTTGGGCCCGATCACGCCCACGATCCCGCCCGGCGGCAAGCGGAAGCTCATGTTCTCGAAGAGCAGGTTGTCGCCATAAGCCTTGCCGAGGTTTTCGGCCTCGACGACCAGCGTGCCGAGATGCGGGCCCGGCGGGACCTGGAGCACGATCGACTCGTCGCGCTTATCGGCATCCTGGCTGGCGAGCTGCTCATAGCGCTGGAGCCGCGCGGTTCTTGGTCACGCGGGCGCGGGGCGACATCCGCACCCATTCGAGCTCGCGCGAAAGCTGCTTGCGGCGGGCGCTCTCCTGCTTTTCCTCGAGGGCCAGCCGAGCCTGCTTCTGTTCGAGCCAGGATGAGTAATTGCCCTCCCAGGGGATGCCCTGCCCCCGGTCGAGCTCGAGGATCCACCTGGCCACGTTATCCAGGAAGTAGCGGTCGTGGGTGACCAGAATGACGGTGCCGGCGTATTCCTGAAGGTGGCGCTCCAGCCAGGCGACGCTCTCGGCGTCGAGGTGGTTGGTAGGCTCGTCGAGCAGCAGGAGGTCGGGGCGCTCGAGCAGGATCTTGCACAGTGCGACCCGTCTGCGCTCGCCGCCGGAGAGGGTGCTCACCTGGGCGTCGCCGGGGGGAAGCCGCATCGCGTCCATGGCGATCTCGATGCGGCGATCCAGGTCCCAGCCTTGAGCGTCCTCGATCGCATCCTGCACCTGGGCTTGCTCTTCGAGCAGGGCATCCATCAGATCGGCATCGGGCCCTTCGCCGAGCCGGGCGTTGATCTCGTCGAATCGGGCAAGCTGGGCGCGGATTGCCGCCACCGCGACTTCGACATTGCCCCGGACATCCAGGCTCGGATCGAGCGCGGGCTCCTGCGGCAGGTAGCCGATCGTGATTCCGCCGGCCGGCCGGGCAGTGCCGATGTAGTCGGTCTCGATCCCGGCCATGATCCGCAACAGCGTGCTCTTGCCCGAGCCGTTACCGCCGATCACACCGATCTTGGCGCCCGGATAGAACGACAGCCAGATGTTCTTGAGAACATCCTTCTTGCCGTAAGCCTTCGACAGCTTTTCGATGGTGAAGATATATTGAGCTGGCATGAGATCTCGTGGTCAATTGTCAGTGGTCAGTGGTCAGTGGTCAGTTGTCAGTAGAATCGATCGCGTTGCCTCTGAAAAGGGGCGCTCGCCGCGCGCTGGCCGGCTTGAACTCGCCCGGTTCATCTGGTAGCCTGAAACCGCCGAAGGAAACATCGTAGGACTCACCTGATCGAGCTCTTCACCGGCCAGTTGCGCCGAACGCTCGTGATGAGTTGGTCGAGCTCGAATCCTGGGTCTTCACGATGTGGGAAGTTGGTTCCTTCGCACAGGCCGGGGTAGCTCAGCTGGTTAGAGCGGCGGTCTCATAATCCGCAGGTCAGGCGTTCGAGTCGCCTCCCCGGTATTCCCGATAGTAGCCGAAACAGACCGACTAGAACCGACAGCGGCCTTGTTTTCTCGGGTTGAACCCACCATGCATGATGCATCATTCGAGTCGCCTATCACGTCTTGAACCGACTCAAGCCGACCAGAATTCTCGCCTCCGAGGGGAAATAGAGGGGAAAAGCCTTTGCTTATGATTCTACCCGTCCCCGCGGTCCCGGTCGCGGCCAGTGCCTCGGGCTTGTCCCCCTCGGGCTTGAGGCTTGGAAGCATCCCCGCGGCGGCCTCGATGTCCACGGCACGGGGGCGAGTATAGCGGCCGGTCAATTCGAGGGTTGAGTGTCGCATCATCTTCTGGACAACCCGAGGCGTCACTCCGGCGGCATCCGCAAGGGTCGCGGTCTGACAACGCAAGGCATGGAAGTCAAACACCAGTCCCGAGGCGTCGCGGTAGGGGATGCCGGCGGTTTGCAGGTCCACGCGGAGAATCTTCGCTCCCTTCTCGGGGGGCAGCGGAAAGATCGGCGTCCCCGAGGGCAGCGGGGCCACGTAGGCGGCCAGGTCGTTCGCCAGGTCACTCGGAAAGGGCAGCGTCGCCGGGTCGCCGTTCTTGGTGTAGGCGGCGGCCACGGTCACACTCGGGGCCTTCCAGTCAAACGACTCGGGCAAAATGCTCGCGATCTCCGAATAACGCAACCCCGAGGCGACGGCCAGGCGATAGCACAGCGCTCGAGCGGGGCCGGACACCCCCATCACGTCAGGGCCACGCTCGGCGGCCTCGATGAGTCTACGCAGCTCGGCAAGAGAAACGGTCCGGCGGTCATGCCGGCGGTCTTCAAGAGCGTTGAATCCGGTCACTCCCCGCAAGGCGTCTTCTCGAAGTCGATGCGTGTCGTAGCACCATGCCGAGAATGCCTTGGCGGCGGCTCGATGATGGTTGCAGGTCGCCAGCGATCGGCCGGCGGCCTTGAGGGTCGCAAGGGCTTTCTGGACGGATTCGGCCGTGAGTTCAGTCAGGCGGGCCGATGCGACGATTCCGCTCAGGGTCGCGGCGGCTTTGGCGGCTTGCTCCCTTGTGGCGTTTCGGGCGGGCTCGATCTCGGATAGCTTCGCTCCCTTGACGATGGCTACGACTCGGGCAGCGCGGTTGACGAACAGGTCGATATGCTTCTCGGTCGAATTTTTGGCGGCCATGCTGGTGCGCCAGGCGGCGAAGTGTTCGGCAAGGGGCAAGGTTGAAGCGTTGCGATACGCAAGCTCCCTGCCATCGCCGGCTCGAATCTTGGCGGCGTCATCTTCGGCCTTGCGGGCGAGTGCTCTGGTCGTGACTAAATCCCAATGGCCTTTCTCTTCAACGCGGCGGCCATCGGCGCTTGTGAAACGGTAGTACCAAGTCTGGCCTTTCTTTCGGAACGATGCCATCACTTCCCCCTTTGCTCTTGCTTGGGCCTGACAACAATGTGCAAGCCGAGTAGATCCGCCAGGCGGTCAAGATACTCCATCGACAATCCATTCTGGCCATGCACGAATCGGCTCATCGTCGATTCGGCAATCCCGAGGGCCCTGGCGATGGCGTAGCGGCTCATCCCCGACGCGGCCACGGCTTCCCTGATTTCATCACTCAAGCTCTTGTGTCTCATGCCTAGACGATACCAGATACTTCCGCTCGATGCAAGCGTCTTGTGCGGGTTGTTCTCGGGTTCGAGTGAACATAAACAGCGGTGTATCGCGGCGGCGTTCAAGTTCCCGTTGCAGGGCCAGGCGATAGATGTAGCGCAGTTCGGTCAGGTTTTCGAGGCACCACTCGATGTAATCGTCGGGCAGCTCGCAAAGGGGCCGGCCTTTGTGCTTTCCAAAGGACATCGCCATGGGTAGGCACCCTTGCCACCCGAGGCGGCCGGAAACAACGTCCCCTGCATGTTCGGTCCGCCAGCGGCGGCCTCGGGCACGCTCGACAAACGGCTTCGGTCGGGCTTGTCGATGACGATGCCGGGCTCGGGGTCGCCAACGGCGCCACCCCATCGCCAGGTCGATAGCTCGGGCCAGGTGAAAAGCTCGGGGGCCTCGGTTCCCCCAAGGCGGTCAGTCCACCAGCGGGCCAGGTCCACCCCGTACTGGTGGGCCTCGGTCCAATCCTTCCCCACGGGGGGCCTGACGCGAACGGCTCGGGCGGGCCACCCCGAGGCGGCCTTGTCGCCAGCTCCATCGGCATCATGGGCCAGATACCAGACAGGGGCGGCTCGCATCATCCGGCGGGCCGGGGGGTCGGGCCGGCTCGATGCACTCCCGAGGGTCGCGACGGCGGCCATGTCCCCGAGGGCCTGACCGAGCAAGAGGCAGTCGAATTCTCCCTCGGTCACGACCAGCGGCTTGCCGGGCTCGATGACAGCAGGGCTCGGGAAGATGCCGGGCCGGTCGCGGTATGCTTCGCCATACTTTGGCTTCCTCCCCTCGGGCTGTCTGATCTTGACCAGCGTCAAACGATCGCCATCAAGCCATGGGATGACAACGCCGATCGCACGCCAGTAACCGACACCATTGCACTTGGGAATCATCACGCCGGGCGTCCACCCGAGGCGGGCGGCCTTGATGGTTTCGTCACCCAATCCACGGCCATGAAGATACTCGAGCGCGGGGCGTCCCTCGGGCGTCCAGATTCGCACGGCGGCATCTTCGACCAGCTTGAGGGCATCGGTCAGGGGCAACCCCGAGGGCGTCTCAGGCGCGGCGCAGGGGCTTTGCCGGGCTTGGCGGCCGGCGGCATCGGGCGGCTTGGTGTTCCCCCCGAGGGGGCTGCGGGGCGGCTCGATGTTGAGGCGGTCGCGATGCCGGCTTGTTCGGCAAGCCATCGGGCGGCCTCGGGGAATGTCCACCCCTTCAGTCGCATCACCAGCTCGGCGGCGTCCCCGCGCTCCCCCGCAACCCCAGCATTTCCAGGTTCCCTTGCCGGGCGCCACGCAGAATGAGGGGTTGCCATCCTCATGCGTCCCCAGCGGACAACGCCACCACAACCGGCGGCGGCTCTTCTCCCCACGGCGGCCAGGGGCCGGGCCAAGCAAGGCGGTCACTACCTTGGCCAGGTCCACGCGGTCGCGGATTGCATCCCAGTCGATGCGGGCCTTTCCGGCGGCCAGTCGCCACGGGTTATTTCTTCGTGCATTCATCCAAGTTGCGTCCGGCTCTTTTTCTCTTCCGACACACCGCATTTCCGACGCTTCCGACAGAATGCGGCACTCAGGGGCCATTTCGTCGGAAATGTCGGAAACGCGGGGATTCTCTGAGAGTAGGATTCACGTCGAAGTGGGGGCTTGGCTTCCGGCCAGGCTTGGGGGTCGCATCGGGCTCGCGGGGCCGAATGATGTTGCGGCTCGCCATCCATAAAAGGGCGGTGGTCAGGGTCGCGGGGTCTTCTTTGAAGCGGTCGAAGTTTCGAGCTATGTCACGCTCTGAAAAGTCGGCCAAGTCATTCCGCACAATCCAGCGGACCAATGCACGGACATCCTCCCCGCCATCGGCACACTTCCGCCCGATAGCGGCGTAGACACGCCGGGCATGGGCCTTGAAGTAGGCAACCAACCTGAACGCGGCCTCGATGGTCCGCTCGGGCAGCTCGGGCAAGTCATCCAGGGGGCGGGTCGGATCACTTGCCAGGTCCAAAAGATGAAGAATCAACGCCAGCCGTGCAGCGTAGGCTTCCAGCTTCCCCCACGGGCCTTCCAGGCTATCGGGGAAGTCATCGGCCTCTTGCTCGGCATAGTGGGCCTGACACCACGCGGACCATAGGCGGGCGGCCTCGGGGGTCATCTTCACTACCCGCGGGGCCGGCTTGCCAACGACGACACGCATTTCAAGACGCCACAACCGCAGGGCGACATGCTCCCAATCGTCGGCCACGTCAACCGGGATTCCTTGCTCGGAGTATTGCTTGGCTTGGCGGTCAGGAAAGGCGAAAAGCAGCCGGGCCATGAATCCGTCATCCCGTCCCTGTCCCTCGGGCAGGGCGGTAAGCATGTCGGGCGTCAAACCTCCGACCACGGTCAAGAAAGGATGCGAGACAACGATCGGCTCGGCTTGATGCTTTGCGCGATCCACCAAGACGGGCGATCCGCACCATACCGATAAGTAAAATTGACGGTCTCCACCCTTCCCCCCTTGTATTGATCCATCCCCATCACCCACTTGGTCATTTCGTCTGGTGCGACAATCAACCCCCTCGGGTTCTTGGCCAGGATGGGGCCAAGGGCCTCGGTCGTGGGATCACTTGTGGCGATTCGCTTCAAGATCGGCTCATCTCCCCTCACTTTCTTGTCGGCGGCCTTCCAGGCGTCCATTACCGGTCGCCACTTCTCATGCAGCTCATGCGATATCGACCAAACAGGAGCCATTGCCGCATTGATGGCGGGCGTCTTTCCGCTTGACGGGCTTCCGACTAATCCGACGTAAAGGGATGCGGTCTCGAAGTATCCGGGCTTCACCAGTAGGTGAACCGATTGGCCTATCAGTCCCGAGGCGGCGGCCAGAATTGCCACGGCAGGAAAGTCCACGGGGCAGGCGATTGACTCGGCGGCATATTCGGCCAAGCGACGCGCTGGGAGGGGCAAGACATCGAGAGGAAACGGTTCGGCCGGGGGCAGCGTCCCGAGGCGGATCGGTCCCCATTCATCAACGGCGGCCTCGGGGGCAGGCGGCGGTTCAAGGGGAGTCGCGTCATCAACCCCCTGTTCGGCGTCGGCCTGTTCCTCGGGAGGAACGTTCTGGAGATAGCCAAGGAATGCTGGATGGCGGTCCCCGAGGGGCAGGCTGGCCAGATGGTCGTATAGCCGACGCTCTCGGCCTTCGAGGTAATCAAGCTCGCCGTTGATGGGCAAATCGGAGAACAGGCGGGCCAGTCCCCAGCAAAGCAAAGGGGTTGGTTTCATCGGCGGCCACCCCCGTGCGAATCAAGCCAGCGGTCGATGGTCCCCGGTCGCCACAAGAGGCGGCGGCCAAGTCGCACATCAGGCGGGGGCATCCGACCAGCGGCTCGTTCGCGCTCGAGGAAGCGTTTGGACATCCCTAGCAGATTGGCGATGTCGGCCAAGTCCCACGCCAGGCGGTCGCGAATCGGCACGGCCTCGGGCGGGCGGCCGTTGGCGGCGGCCTCGGTCTCATGCAGGGGCAAGGTGCTACGCATGGTCAACCCCCTCGGGCCGGGCGGCCTTGGGCTGGTTGGCTTGACGATGCCGTTCTTCGGCGGCCTCAACAGATAGGCGAAGCAATCGCTTCAACAGCCGAGTCTCACGGAGCGATTTAGCAAGTCGCTCCCTGACGACGGGTGGCCTCGGAATCAATTCTTCCGGTTGCATGTAAACCTCCAGAGCATGACGAAACGAATCGCTCTAGAGGCATTCTGCGAAGGGGCAGGGAACCCGCGGGCAACCTTCCGGCAACTTATTGGCAACTTCTCGGCAACTTCGGTCACTCGGGGCTGATTTCCTTGTGCATCATCCCCCCGGCGACGCGAAATGACAGGCGAGAATCTAACTCAACCAGAGAGGCGGTCGTTTCGCGTGCGTTTTTGGCCATCGCCTTGTCGCTTGTCTGAGAGTCCTTGTGAACCTCGTCGGCAATGTCTTGATTCTCGGCAGCGTCCTTGTCCTTCATGAATCGCACTAGGGCGGCTTGCATCGGCTTGCTCTGTGCGGCCAGCTTGTTTGCGAGGGAGTCGTAGTCGATGGCGGGCTCTTGCTTCCGTGGGGGGATGTTCCATTTTCGTCGGGTTTGGAGCGGTTCCAACGCCGCTATCGCTTTCCTCACGCCGACGACAGTGTCGGCGTCCGGGTCCTTCCCTCCCCGTATGCTATCGATCAGACGATCAACGCAGACGATCAGCACATTACAGTAGTCCGCGGCGTGGCTATCGTCGGAAACTCCCTCTACGTTGCGGGTCGCAAGTAACTGGCTGACATCGATCGCGGCTTGGGAGATTCGACCCAAGCCGATCGTGCGGTCATAGCCGGGCGTGGCACTCAGCTCAACGTAATTGCGGAGAACCATGTCAAGGGCTTGGGCGGCCGCAATAATGGCGGGCAGTTTGCCCCCCTCGGGGGTCGCGGCCGGGTTAGATCGACTCAGCAGTTCGTTCATTCCTTCGAGGGCCGTCAACGGGATCGGCGTCTTGTTCGGCGTCGATCGCTCCCTGTTTTCGTCCATCGCGGCACACGCCAGTTGAAAGGCATCGCAGACATGCCCATCCATGGCATAGGCAGTGTTGGCGGAGCCGTTGCGGCCAGCATCGACGACTTTCTTCAAATGGAGTGCAAGTCCATCCCAGTGGGGATTCCACTTGGTTTTCAGCAAGGTATCGCGATAGCTCGGCATACTGTCGTAGCGTTTCAGGTCGTGAGCTATCGAGAGCAGTTGCTTGGCGAACCAGCGAAAACCAGCAACCCACTCAGGGTCGGCAAGCAGCGGTGATGTGAAAGCTCGGGCGACGTAGCAAGTAGGCTCGGCGGGCGAATCGTCAGGCATGGTCTCTATTCCCGGTCGGGCTGGCTCGGCGTGCGACATGACGGGAATAGAGAAAGCGTCACATCACACGCCGGGCCTTCGAGGGTCATGACTCCCCCGTCCCGATCACTCTAATCTACACAACGCCCATGCGGGCGTGGAACGGGCGCCAGAGCGCGTCACGGTTGCGCGACGGGCGACAGGCTAGTTTCTCCAATCGGTTTGCGTCAGACTGGAGCCAACCCAGCTGCGCGATGAGGCGGAAGTGCCGGGCTGGGTCGAATCGCTGGCGTTTCAACCGGTATCTTTCCAATGAGGTCGCCGAAATGAACGATGGCGTGTTCCCCATTCTGATGCTCTTTCTCGGTTTAGCAGTGGGCGGTTTGCTGGGTTGGTGCCTGACATGGTTTTACGCAAAGGCCCAAACAGCCCAGCTAGTAGCGTGGCGCGAAGCGGACGCTGAGAAGATCGAATGGATTCAGAATGCCCAACAGAGCTGGTTAGACCGGCGGTCTCATAATCCGCAGGTCAGGCGTTCGAGTCGCCTCCCCGGTATTCTATCTCGGGTTCATTCGCACGTGAAAAGTGCGTTCGATCAACTGAGCAGGTATGCATTGCAACGACGACGTGAGCGCGCATCGCGAGAAGGTGAGAGGAGACCGTCACGCCGGCTGGGCGCGGCTCGGGCCGGATCGCGCACCAGGATGCAATCTACGACCTGTTGGTCGATACTTCGCACGAGTCAGCCGAGCGTTGCTCGGACCGCATCAAGGCCGCACTAGATGCTGGCCTGAAGCCCACGGCAATGGACGAAATGAGGCAAAGATTCGGGATCGACCTGAACCGGGAGTGAGTCGAACTCGCCGACAAGATGCCGGCTATCTCGAGATGGCTCCTCGGCCTCCGCCGCTGCACCTAGCTCAACGAGCTCGCGGCACGATTGCTGCGTGAGGTTTGCGTTTGAAGTTTGCTTTGAGAACACAATGAACCAAATTCCTAAGAAATCGCCGGCCTGGCCGTTAATCCTGGGATGAACCTTCCCGGCTGATTCAACGGGGGATACTATGTACAGGCTCGCACCTGGTCTGCTGCTGCTGTTCCTGCTGGCCGGTCCTCGGGAGGCGTCGGCGTTGATCACCGGCGGTGAGGGGAACAGCCCCATCGGCGATCCCGGCTGGCCGAAGGGCGCCGCGGCGATCTTCAACACGCGGGCCCGCATCGCGTGGTGGGAAGGGCCGCCGTTTGGCGGAGGGCAATGGCACGCCGAGTGCCGGGGCGATGCCGCGACACTCAGCACCATCCTGCAAGACTTCGCCAGGCTGGACGTCAAGGCGAAGCGAATCGTTCTGCACGACGGAATCGGTCACAGCTTCTGGCTTGCCCCCAACAACGAGCCGGAGAAACTGGCGGCGGCCAGGATCGATTGGGTCTTCATGGTCTGGCAGCCGGCCAACTGGGAGGCGCCCGCACAAGATGCCGGCCGACCTCAATCCCACCGAGCAAGAGGAAAAGAGCCCGCCCTCGGAGATCGAGGTCTTTACCGGCAAGCTGCGCTGGGGCGACGTGAAGGTCCCCAAGGGCATCGAGGTCATCGATCAGCGTCTCGAAGGCCATGGCTTCACAACGGCTGATGGCATCGTGCTCGAGGGAAAGGTTACCGACCTTGGCACCAGGAAGCCGGTCGCCGCCAGGATGCGGCTGCAGCGGATCGAGCCGCGAAAGAAAGGTGGATATCTCTATTCGATCGTGGCCGAGGCGACCTCCGATCCCGATGGTCATTGGGTGCTCAAGAAGGCCCCCGCGGGATGGTATCGCGTGATTGTCGAAGCTGGCGGTTTCGTGCCCAGGGTTGCGGGATACGCCCGGTTCGACGAGCAGCCGCGGTGGCAGGCGTTCGACTGCGGCCTGTCACGGTCGGCACACATTTCGGGACGGATCACCGACGATGCGGGCAAGCCGCTGGCGGACGTCGAGGTACGGCTGCACAACGTCGTCCCGGCTTCCGGCGGGCGCTACGAGTCGCCAAACGAATATTCGTTCAAGACCGACATCGAGGGCCGCTTCCGCGCCGAGCAGGTTCCGGCGGGAAAGGCCACGATCTGGCTGCACAAGCCCGGCTATTGCCGCCCCGGCCTGGGTCAGCCGGTCACGATCCCGACAACGGGCGTCGAGCTGAGCATGATCCGAGCCGCCACCGTTCGCGTGACCGTCAACTTCACCGGGAAGAAGCGGCCGCCGGGGTTTATCGTGAGCATTCAGCCGGAAGGCGGAGAGGCGATCGGCACATACGGCGGCTCGGGCAATATTGACGCCAAGAACCAGATGAATTTCGAAAATGTCCCACCGGGCCGGTATGTCATGCGAGGGCAGCCAAATCCCTCCTCGGGCGATCAACGAACCGAGGGGGTGACGGTCGAATTGAAGGGTGGCCAAGCGGCCGACGTCCTACTGATTGCAAAGTGACGGATCTTCGACGATGCAGCGCCGGAGCTGCGGCACCGGCGCCGTTTGGGCGGGTCGAGGTCGGTGGTCAGGAGCGCGGCGTGCTGAGCCGCGCCGCTAGCCAGGCAGACTCTTCAGGGCTCAGCGGGGGACTTAACGGCTTGCTGTAGTCGAGGCGACGGGCGTAGCGCGACCGCTCGTAAACGGCTTCGACCATCGGCTGCAAAGCAATCGGGATGTCAGGGTCCGGGCTGACCAGCGGCACGGGGACCTCGGGCAACGGACGGTGGAAGTGGGCGGGCCAAACGCGGCAATAGGGGGCATCGCTTTCCCTGCCGACCATTAGGTAGTACGGGCTCTGCGGCCAAGGCTCGACCATGGGCATGCGCCGGCCGCTACGGACCAAGTCGATCTCCACCAGACTTGCCTTTCCGAGCAGCAGGGCGTTGCGTTGGCGCAGATAGAGTTTCCAGCCTTGGGTGCTCCTGTGTTTGTTGGCAGGCGACAGTACCTCAATGCACGTGACCAGGCGAGGCCCTGGTTCCGCTTCGTATTCGTCGGTACCAGCGATAACGACAAAGGAACGTTCGCCAGTTTGCACGAAGTATCGCTCGGGAAGCCGGGCTGCCAGGCTGCGTTTGATCTCGGCGATCAGATCGTCGTGGAAATCGGCCCAAACGCCGCAGGCTTCGATAGAGGGATCCATGCCTGGGAACGGCGATTTCATGAGAAGGCCCTCTGCGTGAGTCCTGCCATCCACTTCTCTCCAGGATACCGGTATTGGGAGGTCACGACCAACGAGAATTCCTTTGCGCGCGGACAAACGGCTGGATGTGAGCGCTCCGATACTCCGCGCGAGATGATCAGAAACAGCGGACCGCTGATGGCCAGCGACGCGGCGAAGGGACCGAGCAGGCGCCAGGGCTCGTCCATGAGGGAAGCCCGGTCGTAGTTGCGCGCCAGGGCGGCCGCGAGAACCAGCATGGCGGCGACAACGAGCGCCTTCCGATCCGCGGCGATATCCAGGATCGCGCGGCGACGGCCGATCAAGTATGCGAAGATCGTGGCTACGCGCATGGCCAGAATCCGCGTTGCCCGGCCCAGCCATCCCGGCGAATCGTGACGATGGCAACGGTCACTTGCCCCGCTTGAGCGCCTCGGGCAGGGCGGTGTCCACCACATTCCAAATAGTCATCGACGGAACCATGAAACGCCTGGCGCACTTGCGCAACGGTTTTTTCCAGAAAGGTGATCACATCCGGCAACCCAGCGACACGTCCATGAATCAACCCGGCATCAGGATCAACCTCGACGACGCCCAGATAGCGCTTGTATCTCATTTCCGATGCTTGCCAACCAATCCCTCCGCCGGTCCCAACGCCTTCCCCATCCACTGCGATAGCAGCGAACGATAGCACGATGCTAGTTCGGGTGATTCTCGACGTCAACTCATTCGTGAATCCGGCAACGCCTTCGAGGCGCCCGCGGAGCTCGCCGGTGGCGGTGTCCCAGAGCCGTACGGCGCCCTCGCCACGCGCCGCCGCCAGGATCGTGCGGTCGTGCGCGAAGGCGAAGGAGCCGAAGGTCTCGGCCAGGAGGGCGGTCAGCCCCAGCAAGGTCGAGGCCACGGACAAGAAGCTCATGATCGGGCCCGTTCGAATGCGGTCACCACGATTGCGTCTTTTCGAGTAGCGGCAACGCCTCGCTGCGCCGGCCAGCATCCCGGTCGGCTAACGCAAGGTTGTTCATGGTGAGGAACGTGTTGGGGTCGTCGGGGCCGCTCACGGCCGTTTTGAGCTTGAGCGTCTCTTCAAACAGCGAGAGGGCCTCGTCCACTCGGCCGACGTTCCGGTAGACCAAGGCGAGGTTGTTCATGGCGATCAGCGTCTCGGAACGGCCCCGGCCGAGTTTGGCGTTCTCGAGCTTGAGGGCCTGCTCGCAAAGTGGCAGGGCCTCACGTAGGCGGCCGGCGCTCAGGTACGCCAACGCGAGCTTGTCCATCGCCGCAAGCGTGTCGGGGTGGTAGACGCCTTGCTTGATCTTCGTGAGCTTGAACGTTGCTTCCTTTTTGGAAAATCCCCCGTCCCATGACGTCATAATGAATAGAGACAGAACACCAACGCGGTGGGAGACTGATGGGACGGATTGGTCCGGAGATCCTCGGCCGCCTGTTTGACGAGCATGCCGCGGCGCTGGTCTTGTTCGCCCGTCAGTGGTGCGACGCGCCCGAGGACATTGTCCAGGATGCGTTCCTTGCGCTGGCGCGGCAGGAGTCACAGCCCGATCGGGCCGTGGCGTGGCTCTACCGGGTCGTACGGAACGGGGCGATCGCCGCGTCGCGGCAGTCACGGCGGCGGCGGCATCGTGAACAACGCTCGGCCAGCCGGGAATGCGATCCGGCGCCCGGCGGATCGTGGTTCGCCGCGACCGACGACCGGATCGACGCCGAGCACGCCGCTTTGCTCCTCGCCGACCTGGACGGCGAGACCCGCGAGGTGATTGTCGCGCGGCTCTGGGGGGGACTGACTTTCGAGGAGGTCGCCCGGCTCCAGGGCTGCTCCCTCACGACCGCCCATCGCCGATACCAGGCCGGGCTATCCCGGCTGCAAGCGAGGCTAGAATCCCGATGGACACCGATCACGCAAACCGCGAACACGAACAAGACCTGAGCGCTCTGGCAAATCGCCTGACGGCCTGGCGGCCGTCGACCGGCGCGCTCGATCGCGACCGGATGCTCTACGAGGCCGGGCGCGCCGCCGCCAGAGCCGAGGCCCCGGGCCGCCCCTGGCGGCTGGCGACGGCCGCTCTGGCCGTGGCGGCCCTCGGGCTCTTCGGGTTACTGGTGCATGAGCGCTCGCTGCGAGTCCATGAACGTTTCGTCCTGGCTCAAGAGCGGTCACGGCATAGTGCTCTGGGAAGGGTTGTCGCCGTCCGAATCGAAGGATCGGCACCGTCGGCTGACGGAGCGGCGGCGACGCCCGCGATTGAGCCGCTTTCGCCCTCAAGCTATTTCGTGCTGGCATCGCGGCTCTCGAAAGGCGTCGTCGAACTGTCGTCGCCAGATTTCGGGAGCCACGCGGGGCCGCACCGGCCGGCCCCTGGTCCCCTCGAGACGATCCCACAGCCCGCGCCGTTACGGCCAGGGGACGTCGAGCGAGTCCTGGATCTCTGACGCGTCGCCATCGACATCAATCCGTCCGTCTACCCATCGTGCGCTCGAAAGGGTGCACCGGTTCGCCGTCCGTCTTGTTCCTGATCCACCTCAACTTCACGGGAGACATTCGCATGATTCCCATCGGACCAACTCGGTTTTCATGGGCGATCCTCGTATTGACCGCATCGACGGTCCCGGCGATGACGGGCCAGGCTACCGCTCAACCGGCAGCCAAGCGCGGAGAACCGCCCAAACCCAAGGTGGTGGTCCTCAGCCCCGCGGCGGCCCCGGTTCCGGCGCTCCAGTATCGCCTCTTGCCGAGCTCCGCCGATCTGAATCCGGGCGACGCCGCGCCGATCTATCTGCGCATTCACGGCTACGAGGACACCGCGCTGGAGGGGCCCTGGCGACAGATCAGCGACAAAGGAGTGCGGTGGCTGGGACTGCCGTTCCAAGAGTTTCCGACGGACGAGGCCCGCAGTTTCGTCAAATTGTGGAGCGGCAAGCTCAAGCAGCTCGAGTACGGAACGCGGCGCAAGACCTGCGACTGGAACTACACCCTGCCGGAGCAGCGGCTCGACTGCATCAATATCCTTCTGCCCGATGCGCAGAACATGCGCCAGTGGGGCCGCGTGCTGGCGCTCGAAGCGCGGGTCGACATTGCCGAAGGGAAATTCCCCGAGGCGATCAGCACCATCGAGACCGGTCTGGCATTCGCCCGCCATGTTGGCGGCGGCCCGTTCTTCATCAATGGTTTGATCGGCATAGCGATCGCCATGCCGATGCTTGACCAGTGCGAGGATTTGCTTGCCCAGCCCGGCGGTCCCAACCTCTACTGGGCGCTCACCGCGCTGCCCCGGCCGTTGATCGGCCTTCGCGACCACATGGAGCTCGAGCGGAAGCTGCTCGAGAACCTGATCCCCGAGCTGAGCGAGGCCGCCCTGGCCCGCCCGCGTAACGCCGCCGAGTGGTCCGCGCTCCTCGCGCGGATGCACGAAGGAATCGTCAAGTGGACGATCTTCAACGTGCAACAAGGTGACACCCACGCCGGGCCGAAGGAGCTTGCCCCGGGGGGCCTCCCTCAATTCAAGGCGGTGATGCTGCCCGTGGGACGGGAATTTCTGAAGACCGCGCGCACGCTGAGCGACTCACAGCTCGCCGCGATGCCGGACGATCAAATCGTCGCCCTTTACGTTGGCGACCGCTACCGCGAAATCTGGGATGATCATCACAAGGCAGGCTACCTCCCGGCCCGCGATGCGATTGCACAAGTCGCCGCAGCCGAGCCGCGGCGCGCTCAAGACAGGAACGGCCCGCTCGCCCTTTTCGCCCAGTATTTGCCGGCGGTTGGCTCGGCGATGATGGCCGAATTGCGGCTCGACCGGCGCGTCGCCGCCCTGCGCGTGCTGGAAGCGATCCGCATTCACGCCGCCGCAAACGCCGGTGCGCTGCCCGACGCTCTGAGCCAGGTATCGGAAGTCCCCGTACCCGACGACCCGGCGACCGGCAAGCCGTTCGACTACCACCGCGATCGCAACTCATCGACCCTCTCCGGCCCGCGAGCCGGCCTTCCGGGGCCGTTGCCGACGTACCGAATCACGATGCGGGCGAATCATTGATCACCGTCCCAAGCGGTGACTACTTCCCCGGCAATCGAAACGCCGGATCGAATTCTTCCGGCTCTTCGACGATACAGGCGATCGCGCGTGCACCGAAAGCCCGACGGCCAGGACCTCAACGAGCTTCGCAACCATGCGCGAGATGGGTGCGCCGAACGTCAGGACAGCCGGCAACTCGACCTCGGCCGCACAGCCCGATTTAAGCAGCCCGACCCCCTCGAGGCTACTTTTCCTTGCTGCGGTGGCAAAGGCTGTCGATCTTGATGTTGGCCCCGGCGGGGACGTCGGGCAAGGGGTGCCCGTCAGTCCGGTAAGCGCCCGTGCCGCCCTGGTACTTGCGGCCGTGCGACCAGCCCAGAATCACGCGGCGGGGGAAGAGATGGCAACCGGTCTCGTCCCAGCCCCACGTCCCTTCGTCGGGGAATCGTGCCTGGCCTGGGCCATGACCGAGGGGGACCCCGCCCCCGACATAGTACCCGATTCCGCCGGATGTCGCGCTGGTCTCCGCGTGTCCCGACAAGGCGCGGGGATAGCCGGCGCGCTCGTCGGTGTGAGGGATACAGCGCGGCTTTCCGGGCGACGGCGTTCCCTCGGCGTGAGGATGAAGAACGAAATAGAGACGCCGGGGAGCTTGGTCGTCGGCCTGGCAGCATTCGCCCGCGGCCAGGCCCATGATCGCGACGAACGAGCTGACACAGAGCGCTCGCATGGTTAGCACCTATCCGTTTCCTATGTGGTCCGGCGCAGGGCCGGCGCGGGTACACTGATCTTTGGGAGCGGCAGCTTCGGTCCGTTGAGCGGCACGTGGGGGTTGCGGTTGAACTTGAAGAACGGCAGGCGGACGCCCTTGACCTTCACCATGTCGGCCCGCTTGACCGTGCGGGGCGGGGCATACGCGAGCGAGGCCACGGCGGTCACGTCATCGTCCTGGAACACGCCGTCGCCGCTGACACCAAGGCCGCCGACGAGCGTGCTCCGCAAGCCGCTGCCTGTCGTGTCCTTGTACAAGGGCGCGCTGCCGGGGAACAAGACCACGCCGCTCTGGTTTCCCTGGTTCTGGGGCGTAATCGGCTGGTGGAAATTCGTGTTCGGGTTGAAGGCAGCGTAGCCCTGGACGCTCTGATAAGCCGAGGCCGGCAAGGGCGCGCCTTTGTTGGTGCCGTACTGGGTGACGCCGCCGTCATTCAAGATCGAGAACGGGCCGGGCGGGTAAATATCGATCCCTTCGGGGAAGAACGGCAAGGACAGGTAGCGGAACGTCCGCGCGGTAAAGGCGGTTCCGGCCGGCACGCCCTTGACCTTGTTGATCGGCTGGAGCTGGCTCGGATTGTCGTAGTAGGCCACGTTCCGCGCCTTGGCAACGGCGACCTGGATCGAGAAATACGTGGCGTCGGGCATGCGGTAAAGTCCCAGGATGTTGCCGTTCTCGTCGCTCACGGCAAAGACCATCCGGGCCGTGCTGTTCATGGGCAGCCGGATCTGAGCGCGGACTTGATTGGCCTCGGCGATCCCCTGGGCGACGATCGCTTCGACATCGGCGGCGGTCAGCCCCGTGCCGGCATGAGGCAGAACCAGCCAGCCGCTCGGGACCGGCTGGCCGGCCAGCAAGGTGTCACCGCCCGGATCAACTTCGTAATTCGTGCCGTCGCTCGGACTGCCCGCACCGAGCGTGGCGCCGAAGTTGAGCAGGTTCTTGATCCCTTCGAGCCCATGGGGCCCGAAGAGGTCGAGCGTGATGCCGGCCAGGTCGATCCGCCCGAACGGTTCGCTGAAGTCGGGCAGCGCGGGCGCTCCGTTGACCGGGCCGTTGAAGGGATAGCCGGCGGCCACGCTGCCGCCGGCAGCGACGAACCCCATGTATTCGGCCACGTCCGAGAGGTCAAGCTTGTGCGGGTCGTACAGCAAGGGTGTGTTCAGCTTCGAGTTTTCCTCGGTGGCGTATCCGGTCGTGCCCGGAAAGAAAACACCAATACCGCCGACCAGCACCCCGTTCTTGTAGAGCGGCAAGCCCCCGGGCAAGGTCGCCATCCCGCGCGACTGGGCGGTTGGCAAGATCCCCGTGACCTGTCCGTAGGATTCGGGAGCGACGAGGTTTCCGCCGGGAGGAATGTCGGCCGCCGGCACATTGAACCGGGTCCCGGTCGCGTTGCTGATGCTGTCGCGGTTGGTGCCCTCGATGTCGTACAGATCGACCTGCGGCGTGTACATGATACCTGGGGGGAAATGGCCTCTAATGCCGACCGGCGCAACGAAGCCTGGCCCATAGATCGTTGACGTCCCTCCGGGATCGGGGACATCGGGGTTGGACTGGACCTCGCGCTGGGTTATGGTCGTCTGGCTGATCTCCTGGATGGTGCGCGATGTGAGGGGCGCTCCGCCGTTGGCAAAATAGGCGCCCGTGCGAGCCAGTGAGACGGCGCCGTCGATGGCGAAGACCTTGTTCGTGGTGTTCTGGGTGATCAGCGGAGACACACCGCTCTCGACCCGGACGCCGAGGATCGTGCCGTTACGGTTGACGACGGCGATGATGGCGTCGTCGCGATTGACCGCCGCGGCGGCGCGCTCGAGGAGGGCGTTCACGTCGGCCTTGGTGAGAAGCTGGTCGGGATTCGGTGGCGCTGTCACATCATTGGGCGTGAGCGAGGGGTCATAGCCGATCGTGCCGGGCGGGAGCTCGGCGGAGCCCGTGGGAGACAGCTTCGGAGCGAGCCTGGTAGCGGGCGCGCTCAAGAGCGAACGCCGTTCCAGCCGTTCCAGGGCGGGGAGCACTGCTCTTGTGGCGGCGGGCTTCGACCGGCTGGGGTTGCGCCGCAGCGCGAACGGTCGCATCACGTCTTCCGTCTCCTGGGCCGCTAAGAACCGGAACTGGGACCTCGGCATTCCACTTTCAGCGAGCAGTCGTCAAGCTCGGCGTGACGGATCATCACGCGTAGCGTGATGACGACTTGGGACACCGTGTGCGCACCTTCGCCCTATCGTCCTCTATCGTTATCGGCCAAAGCGAAGCCATATCTTGCGAAAAATCGTGTTGATCGACCCAAGCGCCAAACTCGCCGGATTCCGACTTGTTCACGTAGCCCTCAAGAAAGACTTGGTCTCGGACCGAGAAACTTAAAGATAATGGAAGCATTCGGATTGCCGAAGGCATGGGCGCGTATCCTCGGCTGGACGCTCCTGCTAGCAGGATCTGGCGCGGCCGCGGCGCGCGCCCAGGAAGAGCCGCTGCCGCCACTCCCACCACTGCCGTCGGATTCCGCGCCCGAGGCGCCAAGAGCGCGCGAGTCGGCGCCGTTTTTCTTCGAAGCATCGCGTCCTCGTGGACGTTCCGTGCAGGATGACATCAATGCATCGCTGGGCGACCCGATCCAGACGCGGCCCGGTCTGCTCGGGCGCCCGATCGACCCTCTCGGACCTCCGTTGCGGTATCCCGAGCCCTTCATGCCACCCGAGCTGATGTTTCAGCTACCCATGGACCCGCCGATCGGCTTTACGGGGCCATCGGGCGTGCTGCCGACCGAGAGCCAATCGTCGAGTCATTTCGTCCCGGTCGAGGACCGGTGGCGAATCGGTTACCCGGCCTGGGACCGCTACGACAAGGGGCACCCCGTTACTGATGACTATCTGTACATGCCAGGCCGCTGGTTCGATCCTTACAATCAGAACGTTTACAAGGGCGATTATCCGATCATCGGTCAGCACACGTTCTTGAATGTCACGGCGGTCGCCAATCTGGATTTTGAAGGGCGGCAGGTGCCGACGCAGACCTCGGGGTTCGAGAGCACCGAGCGGCCGTTCTCGGGGAATTTCTTCGGCCGGCCCAACAGCTTCTTCACGCTCCAGTTCTACTCAATTGCGCTCGATCTGTTTCATGGCGACGGCGCTTTCAAGCCGGTCGACTGGCGGCTCGTGCTGGTGCCGACCCTGGGCGTGAGCAATTTCTCGTTCAGCGAGGTGGCGCAGACCAGCCCGAACGTGCTGCAAGGGACCACGCGAACCCGCGAATTCTGGGCGCTTCAGGAGGCGTTTCTCGAGGTGAAGCTGGCCGACTACGGCCCGGACTACGACTTCGTTTCCATGCGGGCGGGTACTCAGCCGTTCAACGCCGACTTTCGCGGCTTCTTGTTCTCGGACATCAACCGGGGCATCCGGATCTTCGGCACGCAGTTCTCGGAGCGAGACCAGTTCAACCTGGTGTATTTCCGTCAGTGGGAAAAGGACACCAACACCGCGCTCAACACGTTCAACGACCGGCGCCAGAACCTGATCTTTGCCAACTACTATCGCCAGGACTTCATTTTTCCGGGCTACACCACCCAGGTGAGCTTGAATTACGACAACGACCCGGCGTCGATCAAGTATGACAACAACCGATTCCTGGTGCGTCCGGACCCGGACGGCACGTTTCAGCCGCACACGGTCAATGTCGGTTACTTCGGCTGGGGAGGCGACGGCCACTGGGGCCGGTATAACCTGACGCACCAGTTTTACTGGGCGTTTGGCAGCGACAGTCTCAACCCGCTTGCCAACCGGCCGCAGACGATCGACGCGCAGATGGCGGCGATCGAGGGCTCATACGACCGCGACTGGGTGCGGTTCCGGCTGTCGTTCTTCTGGGCGTCCGGCGACGGCAACATCAACGACAATCGGGCGACCGGCTTCGACACGATCCTCGACCAGCCCGACTTCGCGGGCGGTCCGTTCAGCTTCTGGAACCGGCAGGTGATCCCCTTGCAGGGCGTCAACCTGGTGCAGCGGTTGAGCCTGGTGCCCGACTTGCGGTCCAGCAAGATTCAAGGCCAGGCGAACTTCGTCAATCCGGGCTTGATCCTGCCGACCTTCGGCATGGACTTCGACCTGACACCCAAGTGCAAATTGATCACCAACTTCAACATGATCTGGTTTGACAAGACCAGCGTTCTCGAGCAGTTCCTGTTTCAAGGAAATATCAACAATTTCATCGGGTTCGATCTGGGCACCGGCCTGATATACCGGCCGCTCTTGAGCGAGAACGCGATCTTTATAGGCGGCGTGCAGATGCTGATTCCGGGCCAGGGATTTCGCGAGATCTACGACTCGTTCAACGGCCGGGTCAACGGGCTGGTGGCGGGTTTTATCACTGCCGTGTTCAAGTTCTGAGAGCCGGCCTTGACGGATTCCGCTATCGGGGATAAATTCCCGCCGCGGGGGTCTGCCTGCGCGCTCAAAATCGCCCTGAATGATTGATGTAGTCATCACGCTCCGCGTGATGGCTACTCCAAGATGGAACAGCGTCGTCATCACGCTTCACGTGATGATCCAACGCGCCGAGTGTGACAGCTATTGCAAGATGACACGGAGGTTGACCGATCATGCCTCGGTCCAGGTTCGATCGTTCGCCCCGTCTGCGAGCCAGCCGTGCTCTACCCCTGGCGATCCTGATGATCGTCGGTGTCGTCCTGGGCACGCCGGCTCGTGACGATCGTCAGGTCGCGAGAGCCCAGGGCCCGCCGCGCCCCCAGTTGCCGCCAGGGCAGAATGCCCGAGTAGGCGCTCCGGCATATAACGCGTTCCCCGTTCCCGAGCATCTTCAGGGGGTCGACCTGTCGCGGCAAAGCGCCCAGGACGCCGCGGCCAAGAGTGCTGGCTGCCTGTCGTGCCACCACGATCAGCACGATCCGCATTTCAAGCCCGAGACGGTCCGATTGGGCTGCGTCGATTGTCACGGGGGGAACGCGGCGGCCGCCGACATCCACCACGCACATGTTTCGCCTCGCTTTCCGGACGCATGGAGAAGCTCGGGCAACCCGGTCCGCTCCTATACGCTCTTGAACCACGAATCGCCCGAATTCATCCAGTTCGTCAACCCCGGCGACCTGCGGGTCGCCCACTTGAGCTGTGGGACGGTGAGCTGTCATGCCGACCAGGTCTTGCAGGTGAAGAAGAGCATGATGACCCACGGCGCGATGCTCTGGGCAGCGGCGCTTTACAACAACGGCGCGGTGCCGTTCAAATGGGCGCGCTACGGCGAGAGCTACAGCATGCACGGTGCGCCGCAACGGATGCAGACCGTGCCGCCGCCGACTCCCGAGGAGACCGCCCGGAAAGGCGTGGTGCCGTTCCTCGACCCCCTGCCGCGCTTCGAGGCCTCGCAGCCGGGTAATATCCTGCGGATCTTCGAGCGGGGCAGGCGCGAGCCTCAGGAGATCGGCATTCCCAACCCCTTGGAGGTGCCCGGCAGGCCCGAGGCCGGTTTGAGCGACGCGCGGACTCGGCACGCGGAATCGCACCGACCCCGTTTTCGTCGGGCTGCAAAAGACCCGTTTGCTCGATCCGACACTCAACTTCCTGGGGACCAACGATCACCCAGGCGACTATCGCTCGAGCGGCTGCACGGCCTGTCACGTGATTTATGCCAACGACCGGTCGCCGGTCAACTCCGGGCCGTACGCCGTCTTCGGCAACCAGGGCTATAGCTTCCAGCCTGACCCGACCATCCCGCGCAACGAGCCGGGGCATCCGATCAAGCATCAGTTCGTCACGGGAATGCCCACCAGCCAGTGCATCGTCTGCCACATTCATCCCGGCACGAACGTGCTCAACACGTACACTGGTTACATGTGGTGGGACGAAGAAACCGACGGCGAGCTCATGTATCCCGAGCACGAGAAACACCCGACCGCCGAGGAATTTACCCGCTCGATGATGTCGAACCCGGACGAGACCGCGGCGCGGGGCAACTGGTCGGACCCGGCGTTCCTGGAACGGGTCGCCGAGCTGAACCCGCAGGCGCGGCATACCCAGTTTGCCGACTTCCACGGTCACGGCTGGGTCTTCCGCGCGGTCTTCAAGAAAGACCGGCACGGCAACCTGCTCGACCACCGGGGAGAGCCGGTTGCGGATGCCTCCGCCGCCGCCATGATGGAAGCGGTGCGCCTGCCCGCCGAGCTGAAGGAGCGCTATCGCACGCGGGATGCGGCGGCCGCGCAACGCGCAGCGTTCGACCGCGCGGAATCGAAGCGCGACGGCTTGCCCGTCCACCAGATGGACATCCACCTCGAGAAGGGGATGCACTGCGTCGATTGCCATTTCATCCAGGACGCCCACGGCAACACCAAGCTGTATGGCGAGGTGCGCGCGGCGATCGAGATCCAGTGCATCGACTGCCACGGCTCGCCGGCACGCCGCGCCACGCTCGTGACGACCGGCCCGGCGGCCGACACCTCGGCGGCCGAATCGGGCAAGGAGGGCCGCGACCTGTCGGCTCTGCGGACCCCGTTCAAGCAGCGTCGTTTCGAGCGCCGCGGCAACCGGATCATTCAGCACTCGATGGTCGAGCCCGATCTGGCCTGGGAGATCACCCAGGTTGCCGACACGATCGATCCGCAGTCGGAGCACTACAACGAGCGGGCACACCTGGCCAAGACCGTTCGGTTCGACGAGGCGGACCAGATGGTCTGGGGCAAGCTGCCCGCCGGCAGGCGAGAATGCCTGCGCCCATGCCAGCGCCAAGATGAGCTGCATCGCCTGCCACTCGTCGTGGAACCCGAGCTGCTTCGGCTGCCACCTTCCGCAGCGGGCCAACAAGAAGATGCCGCAGCTCCACAACGAGGGGGACGTGACGCGCAACTACGTTTCGTACAACTTCCAGACGCTGCGCGACGACGTCTTCATGCTGGCCAGCGACGGCGACGTCACCGGCAACCGGATCGGCCCGGCGCGGTCGTCCTGCGCGATCCACGTCGGGTCGTACAACAACAACCGCGAATCGATTTACGTCCAGCAGCAGACGATCTCGGCCGAAGGCATGTCGGGGATCGCGTTCAGCACAAACGTGCCGCACACGGTGCGCGGCGGCCCGCCGGTCCACCACGACCCGCGATCGCCCCTTAACGGCCGCGCCTCGAACCAGGGCGCCTATCTGCCCGGGCACTCCGATACCAAGACCTGCACCGACTGCCATCTCGCGCGGAATGACGACAACAACGCGATCATGGCCCAGCTTCTCATGCAGGGGACCAACTACGTCAATTTCATCGGCCGCTACTGCTGGGTTGCGTCCGGCGACCACGGGCTCGCGGCCGTGGTGGTCACCGAGCGCGACGAGCCGCAGGCCGTGATCGGCAGCTCGCTGCACCGGCTGGCTTATCCGGATGAATATCGCAAGCACCTGGCCCACGGGGCCAAGCTGGAGCATGCCTACGAGCATCCCGGGCGTGACGTTTCCGAACGGCTGCGCCATCCTGAGGTCCTCTCGATCCAGGCGCGCGGCGAGTTTCTCTATGCCGCCTGCGGCGAAACGGGGCTGCGCGTCTTCGACATCGCGTTCATCGATCACAAGGGCTTCTCGGAGCGGATCGTGACGGCGCCGGTCTCTCCGCTGGGGCAGCGATTTTTCGTGCGGACGAAGTACGCCACGGCGGTCGCCGCTCCGACCACCGTCGCCCCCGACCCGACGCGCACCCACCGTCCCGAAAACCGCGAGAGCTCGGTCCACGCGCTCTACGGCTACATCTACGTCACCGACAGATACGAGGGCTTGATTCTCGTGCCGGCCGGCACGCTGCTCGACGGCAATCCGCTCAACAACTTCCTCGGCCGCGAGCTGACCTACAACCCGGGCGGCATTCTTTGCGGTGCTAGGGCGATCACGATCGTCGGGACCTATGCGTATATCTCCTGCAATGCCGGTCTGGTCGTCGTCGCGCTCGAGGATCCCAAGAACCCCCGCATCACGTCGATCGTCGGCGAGCCATTCTTGCAGCAAGTCCGCAGCGATCCAGGCTCAGTTCCGCTACGCGTTCGCCTGCGATGCCGAGGGGATCAAGGTGCTGGACATCACCGACCTGGCGCATCCCCGCGGCGTCGCGATGCTGCCCTTGCACGACGCACGCAGCATCTACGTTGGCTCGAACGTACGCCTATGTCGCGGCCGGGCAAGAGGGTCTGGTCATTCTCGACGTCGAGCGGCCCGAGCAGCCCCGAGTCGACCAGGTGTTCAACGCCGGCGGCTGTATCAATGACCTGAACGACGTCAAGCTGGGGATCACTTATGTCAGCGAGTTTGCCTACCTGGCCGATGGCGCGAACGGGCTGCGCGTGGTGCAACTCACCTCGCCGGAGACGCCCGGCAACTATGGATTCAGCCCGCGGCCGACGCCCGAGCTCATCGCATCGTTCAAGCTTCCTTTCGGGGGTAAAGCCTACGCCGTGTCGGAGGGGGTCGATCGCGACCGCGCCGTCGATGAGGCGGGCAACCAGATCGGCGTCTTCGGCCGCGTCGGCGCCCGGCCGCTCGATGCCGGCGAACAGCACAAGATGTACATTCACGATGGGCGGCTCTGGAAGGTCAGTGACGATCCGAGGGATCCCGTCTACCGGCGCGTCAACTGAGCATGGATCCGCTGGAAACGAGCCTGGAACGACGCGGGATCGAAATCGGCGGCGGACCGCAGCCGATCCGGGATCGACGCGTCGATCAGGGCCTTGGTCCGTGCCGGCGGGAGATCCAGGGCCAGGTCCGACTCGAGCCCGGCTATTTCCGCCTCGATTTTCGGATCGCGTTTGTCTTTCGGCGTGCTCTCACGATAGATGACGCGGAAGGCCCAAGCGACTTGCCGGGCGGAGTTGTAGTCTGGAATCGGCTCCCGCCCGATCTCGCCAAGCCGCTCGAGCAACAGCCGGGCCTGGCGGTGGTCGATGCCTGCGTGGTCCAGGCGTTCAAGCAGGGAATCGATCCACTTGACGAAGTCGCCGGCTGCTCGGGCGGTCAGCTCCGGGTCGCCGAAGGGTCGCATCCGGATGCCTTTACTGAGGGCTGCGACATGCTTTTGGAACGGCTCCTCTTCGGCCCGGGCGGTTTGAGATCCCGTCGCGCCGATTCCGAGCCGGACCAGGACCAGCGGCCATTCCGGGGCCATGGGGCGGCCGGAAGAGCCGTTCTGGCGGAGCTGGCGCCAGGGTGCAGGGTCGCCCGCCCGCAGCTCGTGGTGGCAGGCGTAGCAATCGAACCGGGCGAAGTCGGGCCACTCTGCCCTGGACGTTGCGGGCTCGCCGGCGGCGGCTTCCGGCACGAGCAGCTTCAATGACTCACGCAGAGCGACCAGCTCGCCGACCAAAACAAGTCGGGTCTGCTCGCAATTTCGCGGGTCGGGGGCAGGCTTCAGCAGGCTCACACGCACCGGAGATTTCTCGCTGACGTCTTGCCAGTGTCGCGGCTCGAGATTGCAAAATGTCGCCGCCTCGAAGCTCGGAAGCGGAGGGTGGCCGGCGGCGTACATCGCGTGCGTGATCACTTTTCCTTCGGCATGGTTGCCGATGTGGCAGCCGGCGCAAACAAGGGCGCGACGGACCGGGTTCCAGAGATCGGTCATCCCGAACCGGCGTTCCTTGTCTTGGCGGTCGAGGTCGCGCCATTCCTTGGCAGCGCGAGGGTGCTTCTCGACCCAGTCGGCGTGCGTGCCGTGGCAGGCGACGCAGGTGACGCCGTCGGTCTCGCGCGAATACAAGTGCGAATCCGCGCCCTTGCCGGGCACGCTGTGGCAGTTGAGGCAGGCTTCGATCTGCCGGACGTCGGTTCCGAGCAACCGGCTTATTTCCCGGCCGCGCGGCCCGGTCAAGGCCTTGAATGCCAGCGTGTGCTTATCCTGGGTGTTGAATATCGCGAATTCGTCCATCTTGCAGCACAACTGCTCGAGCTCATCAGGCTTGTAGATCGGTTGATTCTTGTCTTGATTGTGGCAACCCGCGCAGTGACGCGCACCGTAGATGAAACGCGGGAGCTGCACCTTTTTCTCTGCTTGGTCGAGCGCCACGCCACGATCAAGATGGGCGTCGCCGGCTGTGGCGGCTGCGCTCAATACCCCGGCGAGCAATGCCAGGCCGATCGCGATTCGGTAGTCATGAAAAAACATACGTCTGACCAGGATTGCCAACATGAACTTCTTTGAGACCAAGTGCATTCAGCTCGGCGACGACCGCGTCGTAATAGCGGGGCTTGATATGCACGGCGAAGAACGGGACCGCTCGGGCGAGCTTGGCGGCCTCGGCCGCGAACAACCTGGGGGTCAGGTGCTTGGAAGTCAGAGCCAGGCCCTCCATCGCGTCCGGAAAGGATGCGTCGAGGAAGACCGCCCTGAGATTGGCTGTCTGGCCGGCAATCCGCCAGAACGAGGTGGTCGGCCCGGTGTCCGAGGGAATGGCCACCGCGACCCCGGGAGCCTCCACCAGGAAACCGAGGGTCGGCACCGCGTGGTCAACCGGAATCGGAGTGAGCCGTAGACCCGCGACCTCGACGGGGCGGCCCGCTTCCAGCACGTCAACCTTCAGGAACGGCAGCCCATTTTCCGACATTCTGAGGAAATCGGGCCAGATCCGGTCGTTGAACACGTCCCGGCGCAGGCTTGCGAGCGTGTCGTCAGACGCGTGGACCGTCACACAGCGAGCCGACGCCTGAAACACCGTCTCCAGGAACATCGGCAGCGAGGCGATGTGATCGAGATGACTGTGAGTCAAAAAGACATGCTCCACGCGGATCTGGGCTGCCAGGTCACCCAGAAACCCCAATCCCCCCGCGTCGACGGCGATGATCTCATCGATGACATAGGAGGTGACGAAACTGCCACGTCCGCCCTCGCCGGCAGAAACTGCCGACGGAACCAGTGTGATCTTCACGTTCCCTCCCGTCTCCGCGCACGACGTCAGCGCCGGCCGCGACCCGGCCGCTCTGTCTGATCATCGCCCTTCCTCGAAATCCGCCCCTGCCCGCGATCCAATCCAGTTTATCACGATCACTTGAGGAATCGTCCCCGAAATCTTTCGAAATAAATTGAAATCGAGCTTCGGAAATCGATTGGTTTTGCTCGATTGTATAGAATGAAACGTGGCCGTGGAACGCGCCCGGCTCGATTGCCGGCACGATGTAAGGATGTATCATGGCTCAGCGGAAGAGTATTAAGGTCCGATGCAGCCGTCGAAGATTTCATGCTTTGGGCGAGCAGCTCGAGTTACGCGCACTCTTGTCGGGGCAAGTGTTCGTCGTCACTACCGCACTCGACTCCAACGGAGGTCCGGGTGGGGCTCCGGCCCCACTCACACTGCGACAGGCGATTCTCGACTCCAATGCGGCGGGGGGGTCGAACACGATTGATTTCGATATCCAGAAGGGGCCGGCAACGATCAACGTCCTCACGCCGTTGCCCCAGATCACGGCGCCCGTGCTGATCGACGGGACCAGCCAGCCGGGCTACACCGGGACGCCGCTCGTGACCGTCAACAGCCAGATCGACGGCGACCCGCCCTCCGGGTTTGTCTTTGTGCATGGGTCCGAAGGCAGCGTTATCCAGGGGCTGGCCGTTACCGGCTTCGGGCTTGCCGGCATCGAGGTCAACGGGGCATCGAACATCACGATAGGCGGGCCATCCTCGCGACTCGGCAACGTCATCAACAGCAACACGGGCGAGGGCGTGCTCATTTCGGGCCCCAATGCTTCCGGAAATACGGTCGAGGGCAACGTGATCGGCCTGGACGCGTCGGCCCAGCGCGCTGGCTAATGGCATCGGCGTCCAGATCAACTTGGGGGCGGCGGGCAACCTGGTCGGCGGAATGACCGCCGGCGCCCGCAACGTCATCTCGGGCAACACGACCGCCGGCGTGCTGATCTCGGGCGCGGGGACCATGGGCAACACAGTCGAGGGCAACGACATCGGCACCGATGGCACGGCAATGCAGGCGATCGGCAATGAAACCGGCGTGGAGATCGATTCCGGGGCGACCGCCAACATCATCGGCGGCATTAGCGCCGCGGAGACCAACGTGATCTCCGGCAACACGGGCGACGGCGTGCTGATTCTGGGCGCCGGAACTTCGGGCAACACGGTCGAGGGCGACTTGATCGGGATTTGCCAGTGCGCCAGCGGACCGGCGCCTCTGGGCAACGGCACCGGCGTGGAGATCAACTCCGGCGCGGCGGACAACCTGGTCGGCGGGATCGTCGCCGGCGCCCGTAACATCATCTCGAGCAACACGGCTGACGGCGTGCTCTTGACGGGCGCCGCCACGATGGGAAACACCGTGGAGGGCGACTTCATCGGAACCGCCGTCTCGGGGCAAACTCCGCTGGGCAATGACACCGGCGTCGAGATCGACTCCGGCGCGATGGCCAACACGATCGGCGGCAGCGGCACGGCGGGCAACCTCGTCTCGGGCAACTTGACAGCCGGCGTGGGGATATCCGGGGCCGGCACGTCCGGCAACACGGTCGAGGGCAACACAATCGGCGCGGGCGTCTCGGGACAGTCGCCCCTGCCCAACGGCACGGGAGTCGAGATCGGCTCGGCCGCGACGTCGAACACGATCGGCGGCAAGATTGGCGTCACGGGCAACCTCATCTCGGGCAACACGAGCGACGGCGTGCTGATCTCGGGTATCGGGACCTCGGGCAACACGGTCGCGGGCAACCTGATCGGCACGGGCGTCTCGGGGCAGACGATCCTGGCCAACGCCAACGGCGTGGAGATCAGCCTGGGAGCGACGGCAAACACGGTCGGCGGACGCACCGCCGCCGCCCGCAACGTCGTCTCCGCCAATACGAGCGACGGCGTTCTCATCTCGGGCGGCGGGGCGTCCGGCAACACCATCGAGGGCAATTTCATCGGTACCGATATCACGGGCCAAATCGCCCTGGGCAACGTCATCGGGGTGCTCGTGACCAGCGGATCGGCAACCGCGATCGGCGGCACGGCCGCCGGGGCCGCGAATGTGATCTCGGGGAACATTACCGCCGGAATTGAGGTCAATGGCGCGGGCACCGGGGGAACCCAGATCGAGGGCAATTTTATCGGGACCAATCCGACCGGAACCGCGGCCGTGGCTCGAACGGACCAGACCGATCCTCTCTCCGCCCTCCAGAACGCCGGGGTGGCGATCATCAGCTCGCAGGGAAACATGATCGGCGGCACCACCTCGGCCGCGCGGAATGTCATATCGGGCAACTACGTCGGCGTGAATCTCGCCCTGCTCGCGGCGCAGGGTGATCCCAATAGCGTGCTCGGCAATCTGATCGGCACCGATGCCTCGGGCGCGAAGCCGCTGGGGAACATCGTCGGGATCTACATCAACGGGGCAGCGGGCAACGTCGTCGGCGCCAGCGCGGCCGGCTCCGCCAACGTCATCTCGGGCAACACCTCGGTCGGCCTCGAGATTGTCGGCAGCGGCTCGACCAGCAATCTGATCCAGGCCAACCTGATCGGGCCAGCCGCGAATGGACAAGGGGCTTTCGTCCGCGGCGGCGGCGTGTTCATCCAGAACGAGGGGATTTTCATCCAGGACGCCTCGCAGAACACGATCGGCGGGCCGAGCTCGGGAAACGGCAATGTGATCTCGGGCAATAATGCGGCCGGTGTTTTCATTCTGAGCCTCTCCGGGGTCTCCCAGGGGAACACGATCCAGGGCAACCTGATCGGTCTCTCCCAGAGTAGCAGGCCCACTCTCGGAAACGCCGGGTATGGGATCGTGCTGGACAACGCGCGGAGTAACACCATCGCTCTCACCGGAGCGGCGGCCAACCAGTTCGGCCGTAACGGGATCGAGAACGTCCGGATTTACCAGGGCGCTGTGCGCTCTGGCCCCGCCGCGGCGAAGACCAGCGCGCGACGTAGTCATGGCCTTACCAGAAACGCAGCTCGCATTTCCAAGCATTTGCCGTGATTGGCGCGCGATCGAGCTGATCGCGCCATGACTCTCTTCGGATCGGCACCCTTGGCGCGGTATGCTGTACCGTCGCGCTCGACGTGGGGCCGGCGAGTACTGAGACGAGAGACATACCGTGTGGCGCTTCATTGACGGATTGCTCGCGTTCATCGTCACACTGACTCCAGCCCTATTGACGCTGCCGTCTCGGGGCGACGAGCCAGGGTCCACCTCACCCATTGGCGCGGTGCGGCTTGGATCTGGCATCACGGCTCATTATTCCTACTACTACAACCGCAACGCATTGGCTGACGTGGTCCTCGCGGGTGACTCTCTGATTGCGCTGACGCCGTGCCGCCGCTGAATGCCGGCGGCCGGCCGGTGTCAAGACTGGTCCGCGACGGCCGCGGCCGGCTCTGGCTGGGAGGCGACGGCCTGGCCGTGCTCGATGCCGACGGCCGGACGCTCCACCCGCTCGACGAGCTGCCGATCTTGGGCCGCCAATTCAAGGTCGAAGCCCTCGCCGCCGACGCGGCCAAAGCCGATGGGGCGATCGTGGCGATCGAGCAACGCGGCGTGGTATTTCTGAGCGTTGACACACGGTGACCTGGGCTGGCACCACGTGATCCGGCTGCTGCCCATCCTGCGCGCTTACCCACCCACCACCGGCGGAGTCTGCTGCGTCCGGTTGCGCACCGACCGGCCGAAGAAGATGTTGAAGAACACGATCGTCTCGAAATCGAACGGTTTGGGGCTTGAGACGGGCGTCACGATCGCAAAGGTCAAGAGCGACCGATTATAGATTCCAATATTGAGTCCGTAAGTGAAATCGACGTAGTCCGGTGTTGCGGCGAGGTCCCTTGGATTAAAGGGATTGCCGTGATTGAGTGGGGTGTTGATGTGGACTTCGAACGTGGGCGCGATCAGGGAAATCATCTGGTCAACGTTGGAATTCGGGTCGGGCCGGCGGAGGAAGTAGCCCAGCCCGATGTCGTTATAGATCAAGGTCACGTTCTGGTTATTGGCCGGAACGTCGAGGATGCTGAAGCCGTGGAGGTAGAAGTTGCCCGAGTTGATGATGTAGCCCAGAAACGGTTGGAAGTATGTCGTATGCGTCGGGCTGGCGAACTGGTTGAAACCGGCGAATCGACCCGGGCCGGTGGGCGCGGTCACGTCGAGCCCCCCGGAGAGCAGGCTGCCGCTCTGGCGATCTTCGAGCAGGATGTACTTGGCGATGATCTCCAGGTCGCCGACTGCCGTGCTCGTCCCGCCGAAATTGCCGAACTGCCGTGGCAGGCTTGAATTGGCCGTGACGGTATCAAGGGGCTGACGGAATCCGATCGAGCCCTGGCCATCCATGAAAGTCTTCTCGAAACCGGCGACGTAGCGGAAGACCTGGGTGTAGCCAATCGGGGCCCGCAATCGCTCGTTGACCTGGTCGTTGACGCCCTGGAAGTAGTTGAACATGGAGTACACGCGGTCTTGAGGGCGCGGCGACTGATCCTCGCTGATTTTGATGTTGCGGATCGAGGGCACCACCACCGTCGCGCCTCGCGGCCGGGGCACTCCCGGCGGCCGGGGCGGCGGAAATGGAGGCGGCAGCCCGCCCGCACCGGCCGCCAGGCGAACCGCAGTCAGCGACGGCAGCGGGCCCAGGTCGCCGATCATTTGCGGTATCCCGCCGAACGACGTGGCCGAGATATCCCCCAAGCTGCCGGGCTGATTCGACAAAGTCGAAGATGAGAGTTCCTCGCTCAATGATCGTTCGAGCTCCGCCCTGCGCGCCGAAGCCGACGTGGTGGAGGGCGTTGTGGCGGGCGGCGTCGCAGGCTGAGTAGTCCCAGGAGTCGTTCCGGGCGGCCGCGGCTGCGTCGTTGTCGGGCCCGCCGGCCTTGGCTGAGCCGGCGGAGCGGGTCGGGCGCCAGCGGGAGCTCCTTGCGGGCGGCCAGGAGGCGGCGGCGTACTCTGCCCTGGCCGATTCGGTGGCGTCTCCTGCTCGGGCCCGTTGAACGCGGAATTAGCCGCATCGGTCGACGGCCCCGATCCGTCTGCGTCGAGCCACGACGCCACGGCAAGGTCATGGACCAGCAAGAGGCAGCAGCCGACCAGGACGATGGCGCTCGCCTTTCTCACCAGACCCTCCGTTCGCGAAAAAAACAAACAGCCATCACGCTTTGCGTGATGCCATTCACCCTGCCCTGACGCGGACCGCCCGGGGGAACCCGTCCCGCGGACCAATTACGGTGCATCTGCTAGAATCGTCAGTTTCGTCACGATTCCTTGAATCGTTCCAATCAAATGTCGAGTTGACTGGTGTGTGACCCGCAAACCACGCGCGCATCTCGAGCGAAATCCGGATCAACCGGCGCGAACCGATTCGGGCAACGAATCGCGGAGCTTCTTGAAGTCGTCGCGGTCGCGCAGCGGACCGAATTCGTCCTTGTCGAGCCAGTAACGGAAGTAGATGATCTTGGCGCGGACGGCGCCATCGAGGATTTCGACAGCCCGGTTCAATTGCTGGGCGGCGAAACTCCGTCCCTCGGGCGTCGTCGGTGCGGCCAGAGCGCAACGCACCAGGAGCACGGCGGTATGCGCGTAAAGTTGGGGATCGGCCGGTCTGATTTTCGGCAGCTCCTCGGCTTCGGCCGCGGCATCAGCCAGGCGCCCGGCGCCCAACCGTGCGAGGCATAGCGTCAATTGATCCTCGGCCAGCGCGCGCAAATCCTGGTCCGACTCGGGGTTGGTCTTCAAAACCTCCTTGAAGAGAGTTCTGGCCGCTTCGGCCTGGACAATGGCTGGCTCGTGCTTCTTCTCGACGTACAAGAGTCGCGCCAGTTCATAGTGACCGCGGGCAACGGCCCGCTGATATTCGGGCACACCCGGGAACTCGTCGCGCAGCGCCTTCTGTGCGTCGAGGGCTCTGGCCAGAGCGGCCTCGGCTTCGGCAGGCGCACTTTGCGCGAGCGCTTCGTTGAGCGAGACGAGCGAGGTCGCCAGTTTGAGGCGATAGGCGGGCGTCTTGGGAAATCGGCGCTTCAGTGACTCGAGAAGCCGCACCGACTCCTGGAATGCCGCCACCGACTCTCTGGACGTCGGCATGACGTTCTGCCGCGTAAGTTGGGGTCGGGTGGCGTGGCCGAGATTGAACTCGACCGCGGCAAGCTCCGCGGCGTATGACGCGACCGAGGGAAACTCGGTCATGAGGGCCCGGAGCAGGCTTGCGGCGCGACCGAGCAAGGCGGAAGCCTGCGGGCGCCTGTCGCGAATGAGCAGCCTGCCGAGATTATTCGACGCTCGAGCAAACTGCCATCGAGCCCCCGGCAGCGCGCCGGCCCCTTCGACCAGCGGGCGAAGCAATTCAAGGGTGCCCTCCAGCGTCGCTGCCGCTTGCTTCAAATTCCCGGAAGCATTCTGGAGAATTCCCAGGTTATTGCGATACCGGGCGAGCCGCGCGCGGTATTCGGGCCGGTTGGCATACTGATGCACAAGCTCCTCTTGCACCTCGATCGCTTCCCGGTAAGTGGTCATGTCGTCGGCCCGGATCGTGCCTTGGCGGGCCAGCAGAGATCCCAACTGGTAACGGCTGTCGGCCAGGGCCTGCCTGTCCTCGGCGGTCCGATCGGGCTTCTGGTCGATCGCCTCGCGCAGCCGGATCGCCTCGCGCAGCGTGGCTTCGCCCTGCGCGAAACGGTTGGCATCCTTGAGCAAGACCCCGAGGCCATGATCGGCCCGCGCTAAATCGCGCTGGAAATCGACGTTGGACGGGTCGTGCTTGACCAGATCGTCGAGCTCCGCCGCAGCCTTTCCGTAGGACTCCTCCGCCGCGGGAACGTCTCCCAGCAATGCCTGGATGTCGCCCAGGCGAACCAGCGACCGCGCCGCTCCCCATCGGACCTGGGGATCGTCTCCTTCCTGAACCCGGAACTGCGAGTAGGCCCCCTTGGCCTGTTCCAGCAGCCGCAGCCGCACCGGCTCCATCTGGGGGATCTCGGCTAAATCGACGTCGGCCACCTCGGTGAGCAGTCCATCGGCGGCATCCTGCGCCAGGCGCAGGTTGTGAAGGGCCTGGGCGGCGTTGGCACTGGCGATCTGGCTTTGCTTGTCCGCGATTTGCTTCTGCTGTTTGGTCCGCGCCCGTTCCTGGTCGATCAACACCAGGCCCACCGAGAGACCGATCACGGCGGTGACCAGGAGTGCCGCCAGGCTTGCCGCCAGCGTCCGGTGATGCCGGCCCCAGCGCATGAGGCGGACCGTGAGCGAATCGCGATAGACCGAGACCGGCTCGTCGAGCAGCCAGCGGCGGACGTCCTCGGCGAGGTCTTCAGCCCGGCGGTAACGGTTGCGGCGGTCGTGCTCGAGCGCCCGGGTACAGATCGCTTCGAGCGGACGCGGAACGGTCGGCTCGATTTCGCGCGCCTTGCGGAGGTTGCCCGCCTGGACCTGGCGCAAGACGTCGGCGACCGATGAGCCGGATACGGGAGGACGTCCGGTCAAGATCTCGAAGAGGATGGCACCCAGGCCATAGACATCGGTTCGCGTGTCAACCACGCCATGCCGGCCCGCGGCCTGTTCCGGGGGCATGTAGGCGGGCGTGCCCATCGGGCCCTGGGTCTCGGTGGCACTCGCCTCGACGGAAAGCGAGATTCGCGGCTCGAGCGTGTCCTGGCTATCAGTGTCGGGCTCACCGATGATCTTGGCCAGTCCCCAGTCGAGCACCACCACCTCGCCGTAGGCCCCGAGGACCACGTTTTCCGGCTTGAGATCGCGATGGATGACCCCGCGCGAGTGCGCGTAGCCCACCGCCTGGCAGACCTTGACGAACGGTTCGAGCAATTGCCGTTGCAGCTCGAGCCGTTCGGCGGGCTTGCCCGCCCGGCGACGGTGAAATTCGGCGATCGCATCCCGCAGGGTCTGCCCGCGGAGGAATCGCATCGTGTAGAACGGCTGGTCGTCCTCCTTGCGCCTGGCCAGCTCGTAGACCGGGACGATATTGGGGTGTTCGAGCTGGCCTGTGATCTGAGCTTCCTTGAGGAACCGGTTCGAGGAATCGCGGCTGGCGGCCGCGGCGGTTTTGATCTCCTTGAGGGCCACGTCGCGATTGAGGTCGGTGTCGTGGGCGATCCAGATCTTGCCCAGCCCCCCTTCGGCATGCAGCCGCGAGAGCGTGTACCGCAGCGTATCGCGCTGGCTGGCCGGCGGCACCAGGGTTTCGAGCAGGACATGGCCGCGAGGGGGCCGAAGCCCGTTGAGCGATTCACGGATCTCGGGCTTCTCGATCGCCTGCAAAACGTCGCGCGCCTCGATGTCGGCGACCACGCCCAGGGTCACGCGGGCGTCGCCGCCGTGCTTCTTCAGCTTGCGCTCGAGCTTCCGCTCGACCTCGGCCTTGTCCTCGGCCGTGATCCAGCGGCGCTCGATGAGCAGATCGGCCAGCGGCTGCTCGAGCCGCATCGCCCAGCCGGCGCAGACGTCGGCAAACTGCTTCTGGTCGATCAGGTCGTCCTGGAGCGCGATGACGGCGAACAGGAGGTTGCGGTCAACGTTCATGATCGGGGCCATGGCGGCGACCTTTCGCGTTCACTTGCTCTTGAGCTCGAGGACCGGGTCGAATTTCGGCGGTGGGGCCTTGAGGCATTCTACGGCCCGGCCCAGGAGGGACAATGTCGGCAGGTCGTAGGTCTCCTGGTTTGCCGCCAGGAGCGGGAAGAGGGTACGACACGCATCGCTCCACTTTCCCGATTCGTAAAAATCGAGCGCCTGCTCGTACGACTCGCATCGCGACTGCCAGTCGGCCGAGGCCGACTCGGCGTGGAGCTCGAACAGGTTGACTTCGTGGGCGATGCCCAGAAGCCGGGCGCGGCAGAGCCGCCGGGTCGCGAACGCCTCGCCCACCAGGTCTCGCGTTGAGCCGCTGATCAGCAACCCGACCCCCAGGTGCTTGGTCGCACCCTCGATGCGGCTGGCGAGGTTGACCGAATGTCCCAGTGGTCCGTACTTGAACTTCTTGTGGCTGCCCGTGTTGCCCACCAGGGCCGTCCCTGAGTTCACGCCGATTCCCAGGCCGAACGCCCTGCCCAGCCGGCCTTCCCAGCGGCGGTTAAGATCGGGCAGGCCCTCCCGCATCGCCAGGGCGGCACGGCAGGCCCGCACGGCGTGATCCGGCTGGTCCACCGGCGCGTTCCACATCGCCAGCAGTCCGTCGCCGATGTAATCGACCACCACGCCCGCCGACTCCATGACCTTGGCCGTGAGGTGTTCCATGATCTCCCGAATCAGCTCACAGGTCAGTCGAGCGGACAGCCGTTCCGACACGCTGGAAAAGCCACGGATGTCGGCGAACAACACCGTGACCTCGCGCTCACGGCCCTCGAGCAGCGACCGGTCGCGGTCAAGGGCGGCGGCCAGGTCGGGCGTGAAGAACTGCTCGAACTGGACCCGCCGCCGCGCCGCGTGCGCCTCGCTTTCCTGCCGCGCCAGCCCGGCCGCGACGGCCGCGGCCAGCACCTGGGTCAACTGGGCCTCGAGCGGGCGAATCTCGGGTGAACGGCCCTCGCCACGCCGGGCGCCGTAAACCGCCCCGATCACCTGCTGTGCCTCGTTGAGGATCGGCGAGGCCACCACCGCGACCACGCCCTCCAGGCTGGCTGCCGTCGCCGGGATCTCCTGGTAAAACGTTCGCCGCTGCCGGGTGACGGTCTCCACAATCGACCGGCTATACTGGCTGGCGGGGTCGCTGTGCGAGGGGTAGCACGCCACGGGCCCCCATACACCATCCTTGCGCAGAGAACCAGCCCGCTATCCAGCCCGATCAGCTCGACGACCGCCCGGGCGGTCTGGGTGAAGAAGTCGGGTGACGAAGCCGCGGCGCGTTGAACTCCGATCAGCGATTCGAACCAGCGTGCCATTTCCTCGGCGACCGGGTCGGTTCCGAGCCGCGGCGCCGCAGCCCGGATGGCCGACCCGACGGCCACCGGCGGCTCAATCGTCCTCAAGAGAGCCACGTCCGCGCCCGTGACTCCGCTGGGCGCGGGCTCGATCTCGATCAGCGTATCGCCGACGTGCAGCCGAACGGGCAGCCGCGCGGAAAGCTCGCCGGCCGGCTCGAGGGAGCTTCCGTCGGCGAGCCGGACCGCCACGTGCGTGCTCAGGTTGCGGAGGCGGACCCGGTCACTCGCCTCTTCTTCCACCACGAGCTGATCCTTCGAGACCTTGGGGTCCGGAATCTCCTTGCGGGCAGCGCCCCGCTGGGGACCACGCCCGAACTCGAGCGGCCCCCGGTCATGAAAAAAACGGTCGCGACTCGTCTTGGAACTCACCAGAATCCACAACATCGGCCTTCAACCTCCCTGGGCCACGACACGTGGCGGCCGGAAAGAAAATCCTCAGCCGGCGGCGACATTATACCTCGCACGCCCATGAGTAAGACATCTTCGTTATGTGTAGTGATCACACTCGGAGTGATGAATCGGCGTCACGCAGAGCCTGATGCATTCACGCCACGAAACGCGTGACGATTACTCGGAAAAACGGCCGAACAACTAAAGAACGCGCTGCGCGGGGCTCGTCACGAAAAGCGTACGATCGCCCTGGAACGTCACGTGAAAAGTCTGGTTCACCGGTCGAGACCGGGTGCGCTCCAGGATAGCGATTCCGTTCGAAAGCGCCCTCGTCTGGGGCCGGCCGCGGCCGACGCGGAAGCTGATTGTCCCCGTGGGGACTAACCCCGGCACGTTGGTCGTCACTCGCGCCAGCACTGTGTAGAATGGATCGCCTCCGCCGCCCGGCGAGACGAGCGTGATCGTGACCAGGGCGTTTGCCGCTGCGACCTTCTGGCTCAAGGGCGCCGAAGTGTAGACCGTGCCCGTGCTCGGATCGGGAGAATAGACGGCGTAGATCGCATGCATTCCCGCCGAAAGTGTCGCGGTGGCGATACTCGCGTGACCGGCGGTGACCGCCTGGGGCGATCCGATCTCGATTCCCCCCGCGCCCGGCTTGCCGTCATAGAACGCCACGGTTCCGGCAATGGCCGTGGGGAGGCAGTCGGTCGTCGCCACCGCGGCCTCGAACGTGACGCTCTGACCGTAGGTCGAGGGATCGAGCGACGACGAGGCCAGAGCGGCGACGGTCGTGGCCGAAGTCTTCGCCGTGATTACGCCTGTCGACACTGCCACGAAGGTGTACGTGTAGTTGTTGCCGCCGTTGCCGTCGATGACCGTCCCGCTCGGCGTCAGCGTCAGGCCGGTGCCCACGTTCGGGGTGCTGTAGGTCTCGTTGAAGCTGGGCCTGTCCGTGCCTTGCAGACTTCCGGAAATGATTGTGGGAATGCCCGCCGCGCTCGTCGTGCCGTCGTAGGTCTTGGTGTTGGCCACCGCCGTGATCGTCAGTGCCTCGGCCGTGATTACGCCTGTCGACACTGCCACGAGCGTGTACGTGTAGTTGTTGCCGCCGTTGCCGTCGATGACCGTCCCGCTCGGCGTCAGCGTCAGGCCGGTGCCCACGTTCGGGGTGCTGTAGGTCTCGATGAAGCTGGGCCTGTCCGTGCCTTGCAGACTTCCTGAAATGATTGTGGGAATGCCCGCCGCGCTCGTCGTGCCGTCGTAAACCTTGGTGTTGGCGACCGCCGTGATCGTTAGTGCCTCGGCCGTGATCACGCCCGTCGATACCGGCACGAACGTGTAGGTGTAGTTGTTGCCGCCGTTGCCGTCGATGACCGTCCCGCTCGGCGTCAGCGTCAGGCTGGTGCCCACGTTCCGGGTGCTGTAGATCTCGTTGAAGCTGGGCTGGTCCGTGCCTTGCAGACTTCCTGAAATGATTGTGGGAATGCCCGCCGCGCTCGTCGTGCCGTCGTAAACCTTGGTGTTGGCCACCGCCGTGATCGTCAGCGCCAGAGCGGTGATCACGCCCGTCGATACCGGCACGAACGTGTAGGTGTAGTTGTTGCCGCCGTTGCCGTCGATGACCGTCCCGATCGGCGTCAGCGTCAGGCCGGTGCCCACGTTCCGCGTGCTGTACACCTCGGTGAAGCTGGGCTGGTCCGTGCCTTGCAGACTTCCGGAAATGATCGTGGGAATGCCCGCCGCGCTCGTCGTGCCGTCGTAGGTCTTGGTGTTGGCCACCGCCGTGATCGTCAGCGCCAGAGCGGTGATCACGCCCGTCGATACCGGCACGAACGTGTAGGTGTAGTTGTTGCCGCCGTTGCCGTCGATGACCGTCCCGCTCGGCGTCAGCGTCAGGCCGGTGCCCACGTTCCGGGTGCTGTACACCTCGGTGAAGCTGGGCTGGTCCATGCCTTGCAGACTTCCGGAAATGATTGTGGGAATGCCCGCCGCGCTCGTCGTGCCGTCGTAGGTCTTGGTGTTGGCCACCGCCGTGATCGTCAGCGCCAGAGCGGTGATCACGCCCGTCGATACCGGCACGAACGTGTAGGTGTAGTTGTTGCCGCCGTTGCCGTCGATGACCGTCCCGCTCGGCGTCAGCGTCAGGCCGGTGCCCACGTTCCGGGTGCTGTAGATCTCGTTGAAGCTGGGCTGGTCCGTGCCTTGCAGACTTCCGGAAATGATTGTGGGAATGCCCGCCGCGCTCGTCGTGCCGTCGTAGGTCTTGGTGTTGGCCACCGCCGTGATCGTCAGTGCCTCGGCCGTGATCACGCCCGTCGATACCGGCACGAAGGTGTACGTGTAGTTGTTGCCGCCGTTGCCGTCGATGACCGTCCCGCTCGGCGTCAGCGTCAGGCCGGTGCCCACGTTCCGGGTGCTGTACACCTCGGTGAAGTCGGGCTGGTCCGTGCCTTGCAGACTTCCGGAAATGATTGTGGGAATGCCCGCCGCGCTCGTCGTGCCGTCGTAGGTCTTGGTGTTGGCCACCGCCGTGATCGTGAGTGCCAGAGCGGTGATCACGCCCGTCGATACCGGCACGAACGTGTAGGTGTAGTTGTTGCCGCCGTTGCCGTCGATGACCGACCCGCTCGGCGTCAGCGTCAGGCCGGTGCCCACGTTCCGGGTGCTGTACACCTCGGTGAAGCTGGGCTGGTCCGTGCCTTGCAGACTTCCGGAAATGATTGTGGGAATGCCCGCCGCGCTCGTCGTGCCGTCGTAGGTCTTGGTGTTGGCCACCGCCGTGATCGTCAGTGCCTCGGCCGTGATCACGCCCGTCGATACCGGCACGAAGGTGTACGTGTAGTTGTTGCCGCCGTTGCCGTCGATGACCGTCCCGCTCGGCGTCAGCGTCAGGCCGGTGCCCACGTTCCGGGTGCTGTACACCTCGGTGAAGCTGGGCTGGTCCGTGCCTTGCAGACTTCCGGAAATGATCGTGGGAATGCCCGCCGCGCTCGTCGTGCCGTCGTAGGTCTTGGTGTTGGCCACCGCCGTGATCGTCAGCGCCAGAGCGGTGATCACGCCCGTCGATACCGGCACGAACGTGTAGGTGTAGTTGTTGCCGCCGTTGCCGTCGATGACCGACCCGCTCGGCGTCAGCGTCAGGCCGGTGCCCACGTTCCGGGTGCTGTACACCTCGGTGAAGCTGGGCTGGTCCGTGCCTTGCAGACTTCCGGAAATGATTGTGGGAATGCCCGCCGCGATCGTCGTGCCGTCGTAGGTCTTGGTGTTGGCCACCGCCGTGATCGTCAGCGCCACGGCGGTGATCACGCCCGTCGATACCGGCACGAACGTGTAGGTGTAGTTGTTGCCGCCGTTGCCGTCGATGACCGTCCCGCTCGGCGTCAGCGTCAGGCCGGTGCCCACGTTCCGGGTGCTGTACACCTCGGTGAAGTCGGGCGCGTCGCCGCTGGCCAGGCTGCCGGACGTAATCGTGGGCATCGCCGACGCGCTCGTCGTGCCGTCGTAGGTCTTGATGTTCGCCGCGGCGGTCACCGTGATCGGCCGTGGCGTGATGTTGAACGAATTTGATGGTGGCGAATCACTGAGACCGGTAGACGTTGCCGCCAGGGTGTAGACCGTCCCCACCTTGCTCACGGTCAGGTCGCTGAACGTGGCGATGCCGCCGATGGCCGAAACCGACGATCCGAGAAGGGTTGCTCCCGTCGGGTTGTTCTGGAGTGTGACGGTGATGGACGCCGTGCTGTTTACCAAATTGTTGAACTGGTCCTCCACCTCCACGGTCACGGCGGGACTGATGGTGTTGCCATAAGTCGTGGTGGTCGGCTGCTGCACGAATACCAGCTTGTCGGCCGCCCCCGGCGTGTTGGTGAGGTTGAAGCTCGTAGGCGTTGCCCCTGTGGCCGAGGCACTCACGGAGTAGCTGCCGGCGATCGTGTTGGCGGCCACGCCGATGCTGGCATCGCCGGATGCGTTGATCGTGGCGGTGTCGCTACCGCCGGGGAAGGTGGCCGAGGCACCCCTGAGGGGCGGCGTGAAGGTGACCACGCCACCCGAAACGGGGTCATCGACGTTGTTGGCGGTGACCAGGACGACCAGGGACGAGGCGAAATTCGTGTTAACGTCGGCCTGCTGGTTGTTCCCGCTCGAGACCGTGATGGTGTAGCCCTGGGATTCGACGGCACCGATGTCGACCACGCCGTTGACAATGCGGGGCAGTCCGCGCTGGTCGGTGGTGATGCCGGCCGGGATGAGGGCGTTATCTCCGGCGTCGATGGCCGGGCTTCCGGGAAGAAGGGCGAAGGTCTGGGTGGGCCCGCCGTAATTTCCCAGAAGGCTGAGCAGGGGATTGACGTTGAGTAGGTCGGGGGGTTGCGCAAAGCCGCTGCTGCCGGAGTCATCACCGATCAGGTTGTTCCCCTTGTCGGTGGTGACGGTGCCGCCAAAATCCGGGCCCGATCCGGCGCCGGTCGAGCTGTTGCCGGCGACGATCGTGTTGCCGAGGGTCGCCGAGCCACCGTTGCCGTTGTCGATGCCGCCGCCGTTGCCGGCGGCCGAGTTATCCGCGATGGTACTGTTGATCGAAGTCATCGTGGCGCCGGCGGCGACGGGCGTGGCCGCGGTGTTCTCGATTCCACCGCCGTTGTCGGCCGTGTTACTGGCGATCGTGCTGTTGACGAGCATGAGGGTGCCGGCGTTTTCGATACCGCCCCCGTTATTGGTGGCGGAGTTGCCGGAGACAGTGCTGGCGGTCAAGGTCAGCGTGCCCTGATTGTCGATGCCGCCGCCGTTGTCTCCGGAGGAGCTATTCGAAACCGTGCAGTTGGTCAAGGACAGCGTGCCGCCGTTGTCGATGCCGCCGCCGTTGGTAGTACCGGCAGACCCATCGTCGATGGTCAGCCCGGAGATGGCCGCGGTCACGCCGCCATCGACCTGGAACACCTGGCTGGCACCGTTGCCGCTGACCGCGACGACGCCGGCGCCCGGCCCGACGATCGACTCGGGGATACTCGAGTTGTTCAACATCAGCGTGCCGAGATCGGGCTCCAGCGCGATCGTCTGGGGCATGCTGAAAACGCCGCTGGTGTCGAACACGATCGTGTTGGGCGCGGGGTTGCTGATGTTTTCGGGGTTGGCGTTGGTACTGACGTTGGCCCAGCCCACCGCGGTGCGCAGCGTGCCCACGTCGTTGGAATCGGCGGCGGTGTTGACCAGGTAGGACGAGCTGGCCTCGTAGGCGCCGATGTCGACGTTCGCGCCGGCGTTCAGGCCGGCCGGTCCGCGCAGCGCCCGCGCTGGTCGGTGGTCGGGATCGTCACGCCCGGAATTGAGTTGCTGCCGGCGTCGATGGCCGGGCTGTTAGCAAGGAGGGCCACGGTCTCGGTCGGCCCGCCGTTATTCTGCAACGGGCCCAGAAGGGGATTGACGTTGAGTAAGTCGGACGGCTGTGTGAACCCGGTACTGCCGGACGCATCGCCGATGAGGTTGTAGCCCAGGTCGTTGGTGACTTGCCCGAAAAAATCGGGGCCCTCGCCCGCTACTGGGCCGATCAAGCTGTTTCCGGCGATAATCGTGTTGGCGAAAGTCACTACCACGGGGATCCCCCCCGGGTTTATGGCGACGATGCCCCCGCCTTCCTGGGAGGCTGAGTTACCCGCGATGGTGGAGTTGGTGACCGTCATAGAGCCAAAGTTGAAGATGCCGCCGCCGTTAACGGAGGAGTTGTTGTCGCAGATGGTGGAGTTGGTCGCCGTCAGCGTGCTAGAGAAGGTGTTGAAGATTCCGCCGCCGTCGGCGGCCGAGTTGTTGGCGATGGTGGAGTTGGTGACCGTCAGCGTGCCGAGGTTCGAGATGCCGCCGCCGAACTGTGCTCCTGCGTTGTTATTGTCGATCGTCGAGCCCTGAATTGTCACCATGCCCGCCGCGACATAGATCCCACCTCCATCTCCATCGGCCGCTTTGTTCCCAGTCACGCTACAGCCGGTCATGAAGAGGGAGCCGGCGCTATTGTAGATCGCCCCGCCTGCCCCGGTGGCCGAATTGCTGGTAAACACGTCGTCGGTAAGCTTCAAACTCCCGCCATTTCCGATGCCTCCGCCGGACAACGCGGCCTTGCCGTCCTTGATGGTCAGCCCGGAAATAGTCGCGGTCACGCCGCCGGAAACTTGGAAAACCCTGCTATTGCTGTCTCCGCTGATCGTCAGGGTGCCCGCGCCCGGACCGTCGATCGTGAGGTTCTCGGTGATCTCCAGCTCTCCGCTGGTCAGGGTGATGGGACTGGTCACGTGACCAGGCGTCAGATCAAATTCGATCGTGTCGCCCGCGGCCGCAGTGGCGATGGTGTCGCGCAGCGAGCCGGGGCCGTTGTCCTTGCTGTTTTCGACTACGACGATGCTGAGCAGCGTGCGATCTTCCAGCAACTCGAGCCGGGGCCGCGAAGCCCGGCGGTCCCAGGCCGTGTGCCGCCGGCCCAAGCGGCCGCGATCGCGCTGGAAATCGGCAATCCGGGCGAAGAGGGAATTCCTAAGCGGCATCGGAGGCAGCTCCAGAGTAAGTTCGCCACGATGTCCTTTGCATAGACCGGTGCCGTTTGGCCCGCGCCGGCTCGCACGATCGGGACGTTGGACACCCAAGCTGAGAAAGTGGAAGATCGTCTACGCCTTTGGCAATCGAGTGATTGTACCAAAGAGCATGTGAGGAAGGCAGGAACGCAGGAAAAGGCAAGGCTGGTCTCTTCCGGGTCGCTTGCGTCCCCCATGTTCCGCTTCTTTAACATCACAGAATCCGGCTGTGAGCCTACGAAGCGCGGAGTCCCTGCTCAGCCTCATCGGGGCCGATCGCGCGATAGCGGAATACACGGCAGAATCGCTCCCAATTACCGTGGCTTCGTTTCGCGCGGCTGCTTCGCGGAGAACCGCTCGTCTTTCGCCGGCCTGGACACTGACGCCGTGTGTGTTCCCGGTGGGTGCGGCGACCCTCGAGCTCTCGACGGAGCCGGCACGACCGGCACAAATTGCCGTGGCTTCGTTTGGCGCGAGCGGTTCGTTCTTCATGGTGCGATGCTCCTGATCGAAGTAGTCATCACGCTCCGCGTGATGCCCTTCAGAGTAGTCATCACGCTCCGCGTGATGCTCTTCGGAGTAGCCATCACGCTCCGCGTGATGCTCCTCTGAGCAGTCATCACGCTCCGCGTGATGCTCTGCGGAGAAGTCATCACGCTCCGCGTGATGCTCTTCTTGGAAAGCCCTCAACTGGCTTCCTCGAAGTGCTCCCCACTGGCCGCTGCCCACAAACCACCACCAACAAACGAGCAGCAGCAGCAGTATGTTCCACGGCCCGCTGTTACCGGGGACCAGGGAGCGGGGACCTTGGACCGCGGCTTCTGATGCCTTCACGGCCGCTGGCGAGCCCGATTCTTCGGGTAGTGCGTCGGACGCGATGTCGGCGTTCTCAGACGTTGCAGGCCGTTCTCCATCAAGCGTGGGCGGTGGTCCGTCGACGATGGTTTCCGGTACCTGCACGGCCGCTGGAGAGCCCGATTCCAGGTCGTCGCATAGCGGCGCCTGCGCGCTACACTCGCCGTCGTCGCCGCTGCCCGGTTGCTTCCATCGAGCAAAATCCGGAATGACGTCCCGCGACCCGCGCGCAGGCGCGGCTCCCGGACTCGCGCCGGGATGGGCAGTTCGGCCTCGTCAAGCGCATCTTCGTCGAAGATGCCGGACCGACGAAGCTCGACCAGGTCTTCGCAGGCACGCGTCATCCGCCGGATGGAGGCGTCCTCGTAGCGCCGCACCTTGTCGGCGGCGGCGCCCGGGTCGAAGGCCAGCCGGCTCGTGCTCTCGGCGGCCTCGGCAAGGGCTCGCGCCTTGTGCTTCAAGGCAAGCTGCTCCAGCCGCCCGCTCTGCCGCACGATCAGATCGTTCAGAACCTGCCGGCCGGCGGTTTCGCCCACCGGCTGGCGCCGCTCGGTGTCCATCGCGTCCAACTGCCTGCGAACCGCGGGAAACTGGTCGTCGCCCAGCTCGCAGCGCAGCTCGCTGAAAGCGCTTTTGTTCTGCGGGCAAACGGCGTGAGAGCCGAGGAAGACGGCCATCAAGTCGCCGGTGGTATCATGCAGCAAATCGAGCGGCTGCTTACCCAGCAGGCGGACCGCCTTGAACTTGTCGGACGCCTGCCAGAAGTTGGGTGCCTGGTTGCGAACTCTCAGGTCGTTCCAGCGGTCAAGAAGCCAGCGGCAGCCCGCGTAGCTGGATTCCAGCTCGTTGACCAGCCGCGCCGGCAGGTCCGGAGAGCCGGGAACCTCGTTTTGCCGCTTGGATAGGGGAGCGCCATTCATCGAGCCGGAACGCCTCGGCATCCTCCCCCTCGACGACCAGCGTCTCGGCAGTCAGCCCGTGCCGAAGCGCATTGCGGCGCGAGACATTCCGGCCCTCGACCGATCTGGGGCCCGTACTGCGTTTGGCATTCTGAAGGTTGGCGGCGGTCTTTCGTGCACTACTCATGGTGTACTCGTTGGTACTCGGTGTTGGATGTCCAGTGTTCGGGCGCGCAGGGAGCCACGTTGCGAGCACCGGCGACCTCTTCGTCGGATGGGTGTAACCCACCGCAAACTGTGTGAGCCTCTTTCAAGGGAGTGGGCGGTGTGCATCGGTTGCAACGGTGCGCCCGCCCTATCTCAATGATCTCCAATTCTCGCAATTCAGTTGCGTGAATGCGCGATTTCCCCGGGTGCCGCGATCGGCACAATCGATCAGCCCCGAAAATCCGGTAATTAGCTCGTGCGCCCCGTGCCGTCGGCTCGAGCGCCGAAGCGATCCTCCTCGATCTCGGTCATGCGCACTTCGAGCCCCGCGAACTTGGTCACTGCGATCATGTCGGACAAAGCGGCTCGCAACGCCGCCAGTCTGACCGACTCGGAGCGGGCATCCCTGCCAAGCTTGGCGATCTGGCCCGCCGCCCACGTGGCCCGCCTGGCCATCCGGCCGATGGCCCGATCGAGGGCGCGGCGGCGACAGGACTCGAGCGAGCCTCGGACCTGAGGCTCACTGGCCCACTCGTAGGCCGTCGCTACCGCCACATGGTTAGCCCGCGCCCAGGCGGTGATGGATGCACCCCGCGCGATCGCGAGGGCGAGCTGGGCTTTCTTCGCTGGGAACAGTTCTTCGGTCATGGTACAGAATGGCACGCGGTGCATGAAATGCACTGCGGCTCCTCCTGGCCCCGCTCGCGGTTCTCAGCCCCGGGGCCTGGGCTGGCCGGCACGCCGTCGAGGGGCAAGGAAGTGGAATCAAAAAGGACAATTCAAAAATCACAAATGACAAATCACAAATGAAAACGAGCAAAGCGCAAATTGCAAATGACAAAAGGGAGAGAGGCAACGGACAACCTGCAAATGACAACTGGCGACTCACAACTGGCGAGGTCGTGGCGGCAACCTGCCAGTCGGCGAAAGAACAGAGGCGCACAGTTTTCCTATTTTCTCTATATACAAGATGCGCTGATTCACGGATTTCATGAAAGCGCCTATCCCGTTCAGCGCACATAATCTGATCGGATCATTTTACGCAGATTGGGCTTAAATTTTTTCTCCAGATTTTTCTGGGCGTTCACTGTTTGAAATGCAAGAACGCCTGAACGCGGCGGCGTAGCGGCAAGATGTGCGGGCGATATCGGATGTGTGTTTTATGCCGGATCCAACGAGCGGGCGATGGGCATCAGTTGCAATGACACTGAGGTACTGTTCAATCGGGGCGATGACGCGACCCCGCTCGCCCGGCCCGAGACAAAGGCGAGCCCGGTCGCGTGAGCGCCGGGAGTCCGGTGGGAGGTGAGCCACGGATAACGGCAGGTTTTAGCCTGGAGGCGCCAGCCCCACGTTTCCTCGGTCAGGCCCCGTTGCCGTCGGTCCGCGACGGAACGGCTCCCGCTTCGCCCGGGACGATCACTTCCACGATGAGCCCAAGGTCGATCCAGTGCGTCTCGTAGTCGTCGCTTTCCTTGCTCACCACTTCATAGCAAGTGACTTCCCGGGGGCGCCGAACCGGAGGAATGGAAAGCCAATCAGGATGGTTGACCCTATAAGCAGTCCCGTCGACTAGCTTGATCGTGAAGGTCCGAAACGGCTGCATACCGAGTGCTCTGCGGATCTGGTCAACGTTGGCCATGAGTGACGCTCCTCGCGCGCGAAGGCTCGTTCGCCAGCGCAAATTGTATCCGGGATGCAGACCGAAGGCGATAGACGGTTGCCGATCGGAACTGTGCCCGGATTGCGGTTGCAACACCTGTTGTTACTGGAAAAGAGCGGGACCGATCTGGGGCTGCGACGTATGTCCTTTTCCGTTGAATGATCGATCGTCAGCCATCCGGTCTGTTGAGCCGGATTCCGATTGGGGCCTACAATCGATAGGAACCGGCCCGACCGGGCCGTCGCGGCACCTTTCCGCCCTCGATCGAATGCGAGCCATCACCATGTCCCAATCAACCGACGCCTCGCGCGACCTGCTCTTCGGCCTGCTGGCGCTCCAGAACGGCCTGATCGACCAGGGGGCGCTGTTCGCGGCATTCGCCGCCTGGACGCGCGACAAGGGGCGGCCGCTGGCCGACCATCTCGTCGCGCTCGGGCACCTCGATGGCCCGCGCCGCGCCGCCGTCGAGGCCATCGCCGGTGTGCACCTTGAGGTCCTGGGCGGCGACTTCCAGAAGAGCCTTGCCGTCCTTGCCGTCGGACGCGCCACTCGCGAAAGTCTCGTGCGCACCGGCGGCCCCGACGTCGAGGCGACGCTCGGGCACGTTCGCTCGGCGCCGGTCTCGACCCACGAAGACGACGACAACGACACCGACCGCACCGGCACTTATTCCCTAGGCTCGGCGACCTCCGACGGTCAGCGGTTCCGCATCCTGCGGCCTCACGCCCAGGGTGGCCTGGGGGCTGTATTCGTGGCGCTCGATAACGAGCTGAACCGTGAGGTGGCGCTGAAGCAGATCCTCGACCATCATGCCGACAACCCGGTGAGCCGCCAGCGGTTCTTGATTGAGGCCGAGATCACCGGCGGGTTGGAGCACCCCGGCATCGTCCCGGTGCACGGCCTGGGCACCTACGCCGGCGGCCGTCCGTACTACGCGATGCGGCTCATCAAGGGGGATAGCCTCAAGGAGGCGATCAAGCGGTTCCACGACGATGTGACACTGACGAGCGACCCGGCCGGCCGCTCGCTGGCGCTCCGCAAGCTGCTCCGCACGTTCACCGACGTTTGCAACGCCATCGACTATGCCCACAGCCGCGGCGTCCTGCACCGGGACATCAAGCCGGCGAACATCATCGTCGGCAAGCACGGCGAGACGCTGGTGGTGGACTGGGGCCTGGCCAAGCCGTTGGGCCGGGTCGAGCCGGGCCAGGAGAGCGGCGAGCGCACGCTCGTCCCTTCCTCGGCGAGCGGGTCGGCCGAGACGCTTCCGGGCAGCGCCCTGGGCACGCCCGCCTACATGAGCCCGGAACAAGCGAGCGGCGAACTGGACCGGATGGGATCGCGGTCGGACGTGTACAGCCTGGGCGCGACGCTCTACTGCCTGCTCACCGGCCGGCCGCCGTTCGAGAGTGCGGATATCGGCGAGGTGCTCGGCAAGGTGCAACGGGGCGAATTTGTGCCGCCCCGATCGCTTGACCCCACGATCGACCCGGCGCTCGAGGCAGTCTGCAAAAAGGCGATGGCACTACGGCCGGAGGGCCGGTACGCGACGTGCAAGGCACTGGCCGACGACGTCGAGCGGTGGATGGCCGACGAGCCCGTGACCGCCTGGCGTGAGCCGTTCACGCGGCGGGCGCGGCGGTGGGCGCGACGGAACCGCACGGTGGTCACCTCGCTCTCGGCCGCGGTGCTGGTTGCGCTTGCCGGCACCGCCCTTGTGCTCGCCGTGCAGACTCAGGCCAACGGCCGCCTCAAGCAGGCCAACATTGATTTGGCTGTCGCCAACCGCCTCGTCACGAAGGCGAACGCCGATCTGAAGCTGGCAAGCGCGCGCGAGAAGCAGCGGTTCGACCTGGCGATGGAGGCGATCAAGCTGTTCCACGGCGAGGTGGGCGATGACCTGGTGCTCAAGGCGGACCAGTTCAAGCCGCTGCGAGACAAGCTGCTGAAGGGCGCGGCCGAATTCTACGCCAAGCTCGAGAGGCTGCTCGAGGGCCAGCCCGACCGGGCTTCACGCGGCGCGATGGGGAATGCGTACTTCGCGCTCGGCGATCTGACCGCGAAGATCGGCGACAAGCCGGCGGCACTGGCGGCACACCGCAAGGGACTGGCGGTCCGAAAGGAGTTGGCCTCGGAACCGGCCGCCGACGCCCTTGCCCGCGGGGACGTGGCCAGCAGCCTGTTCGCGGCCGGAATCCTCCTGATCGAGACGGCCAATCCGGCTGAGGCCCTCGCCCGCTTCGAGGAGGCGCGTGACCTTCTGGAGGGCCTGCCCCCAAGAGGCCCCGGTTCCGACGGCCGCCGCGCCCTACTTGGTTCGATTTACGGGGGCATCGGGGTCATGCTCGAGAAAACGGGGAAGCCGGCCGCGGCGGCGGCGGCCCTGGAGCGGTCGGTCGATACGCTGACACGGCTGGCCGACGACAACCCGGCCGTCACCGAATTCCGAAGCCGCCTGGTGAGCACCTACAACATCATCGGCAATCTGCAGTCGGGTACCGGCAAGCCAATCGAGGCGCTGAGTTCATTACGGCTGGCGCTGGCGATCGGGCGGAAGCTGGCCGACGACAACCCCGCTGTCACCCAATTCCAGAACCAACTGGCGGACGCCTACAACAACATCGGCTTCCTGCAAGCGCAGACCGGCAAACCCGGCGAGGCGCTTCAGTCCTACCGGCGCGCGGTGGCGATCCAACAGAAGCTTGCCCACGACAACCCCGCCGTCACCGACTTTCGAAGCCGCCTGGCGGGCACCCACAACAACATAGGCAATCTCCAGTCGGGTGCCGGCAAGCCAGTCGAGGCGCTGGATTCGTACCGGCTGGCGCTGGCGATCTTACAGAAGCTGGCCGACGACAACCCCGCCTTCTCCGAATTCCGAAACCGGCTGGCGGACAGCCACACGAACATCGGCTGGCTCTTGGTGCAGAGCGGAAGGGCGGCCGAGGCCGTCGCTGAGTGCTCGCGGGCAGAGGCGATCCAGACAAGGCTCGTAGAGGACAACCCGTCGGTGCCCGACTACCGGAACCGCCTGGCGAGCTGCCAGACCAATTCGGCGACCGCCCTGCTCTGCCTCGGGAGGGCCGCCCAAGCGCGCAGCCCTGTGCGAGCGGGCGGTGCGGCTCGAGGAGGCGCTCGTGAAGGACGACCCCGAGACCGCCGAATACCGCGTGAGGCTGGGGGAGAGCCTGCTCCGGCGCGGCCTGGCTCGCCGGGATCAAGGCGATGCCGGCGGCGCGGCGGCCGATTGGAGGCGGGCCGACGCGCTGCTGGAGGGGGCCGGGGCGCTGGCGCCGGACTTCACCTTTATCCAAGCTTGCTGCCACGCCTCGCTCTCGTGGGCGGCTGGGCGGCCGGGCTCAGGCGTATCGGCCGGCGAGGCCGACGCGGAGGCCGCCAAGGCGCTGGCCCTGCTCCGGCGTGCAGCAGAAACGGGCTTCCGCAACCTCGCCACCTACCGCAACGAGATCGCCCTCGACCCACTCCGCGGCCGGCCCGACTTCCGGCTGATGATGACGGACCTGGCCATGCCGGCGGAGCCATTCGCGCAGTGACACTCGAGGGCGTTGGTCCGGGATCGCAGCCGACCGGTTCCGATAAGGAGCCGCCGAACGGGTCGCCAGCAGGCAAGCCGCGACCGTTGCATCCCCACTGACCGGCCGCTACACTCCGGTCAGTCGCAGCCAGATTTGCATGTCAAAACGGAGGTCCGTGGCATGAGCATCGAGACGGCGCGTGGCTTCTTCCTTTGGTGCGCAGTCATCAACTACGCAATACTCTTGCTCTGGGTTGTGCCCCTCTTGTTCTGGCGGGACGGCGTTTACCGTCTGTGGGGCCGGTGGTTCAGACTCTCGCCGGAGCAGTTTGACATGGTCAACATAAGCGGGATCTCGCTCTACAAGCTCGGCATCATCCTGTTCAACCTCGTCCCTTGCATCGCACTCTATATCGTCGGATGATGCGCGACCGTTTGCAAGCGTGGGGGGGATGGAGCAACCGAATACCGATCGCCCGCACTCCCAAGGCGGAGTTCGCCCCACATTTCAATCCAGGGGCCGGACACCAAAGGTAAGAACTGCAACTGCGAAGGGACATGCAATGCAACGCCAGATCGGTCCCACTCTTTTGACTTCGCATCTTGGCGGTGAATCCCTGCGCGGTTTGCAGGATGAAGCGCCCGCCCTCGGCGATTTCAGGGCAAAATCCGCGGAACCCGCCGACGGCCCAGCGATCCGCGGAGATCGGATCGAGCCCGGAAGCGTTGGAAGCCGACTCGATTCCGCAGACGCGCACCGAGACGTGCAGCCCACAAGGCCCAAACCCAACATTCGTGTCACCAGGGGCAAAGTAGACGGCTATGCTGCGAGCGCCTCGGTCGGGTCGATCGGCAGACGGGCGTGCATGTCGAGGTGGAAGATCCCGTACGGATTGACGTGGCTGTAGATCAATGGCGTGAGCGCCCGGAGATCTTCCGTCGTCAGGCGGCCTGACCAGGACGGTTCGGAGAGCACACGCTGGATCATCAGCGTGTTGATATAGACCATGCTGATCTGCAGCAGGTGGAGCGCCAGCATGCTCACCTCCTGGTCTTCCTGTCGGTTGCTCGCCAACTCCCCGCCCTTGCCGAAGAGGATGAACGCGTTGGCGCTGTTCCAGTTCTCCACCACATTGAGCCCTTCCTGGATCTCGCGGCGCAGGGCCTCCGATTGCAAGTAACGGCACAGGAAGGTCGTCTTGAGCGCCTTGCCCAGCTCGGCCAGGGCCTTGTACGTCGGATGCTGCAGGCTGTTGCGGGTGAACCGCCGCAAGATCGCCTCGGTCTCCGCCGTCCCAAGTCGCAGGGCGGTCGCGTACTTGACCATCGAGTCATACTGCTGGCGGATCAGGTTCCAGTTGATCGGGCGCGATAGGACGGGCTGCAAGCGGGGGAACTCATCGGGCTTGCCGGCCTCTACACGGTAGAGCTTCTGCTTGTGGATCGCCTTGAGGCGAGGCAGAAGTTGAAAGCCCAGCAACCGGCAGAAGGCAAAGGCCACCTCGCTCTGACCGTGGCTGTCCACGTACTGCCGGTCCACGGCCATCTCGGTGCAGTGGCGCAGCACCCCCTCGATCATCGCGGCCACCTCGGAGGAGGAACACGTCTTGAGCTGCGAGTAGATGCAGCACGCCTTGCGCTCGACGTGCCATTAGATCATCACGCCCCGGCCGCCGTAGCGGACGTGCCACTCAGTCAAGAGGTTCTGGTCCCAGGCACCGAACTTCTTGGAGTCGGAGGCGCAGGCTGTGGTGCCCTCGCCCCAGATCTGGGGCAGACGCACGTGGAAGATTGCGTTGACGACCTGAGTGATGGCGTGCCGCAGTTGATCCTTGGTGATGAACCGTCGCCGGACATAGAGGAGATCCTTGTGGGTGGCGCCGTGTTCGCCGACGGCCATCCGTTTGAGGCCGGTGTTGGTCCCCAGGCCGTACAGGCAGAGCAACAGCCGCTGTTGCAGGGTGGCCCGATCCATGCTTTCGAAGGCAGTCGCACTGCGGAAGGCGTCGCTGAATAGGACGCGCAAGTCGGTTTCCTTGAGCATGTCCAACAGGCTGGTCATGGGCCATCGAGCCGTCAGGTCCGCCTTGAGGGCAAGGAGATTCTCCGGCTCGGGCTGGGGATCGAGGGGCGACAATGAAATTCGGCCGCCGGCTTTGGACAGAATCTGCACCTGGGGGTTCTGCGGTACAGTGCGGTTGAAGGCCGCCAGGGCCTCGGCCATCTCCCGCCGCACCTGGGCGACGAACGCGTCGGCGTCATTCGTGAGTCGCAACGCGGCATAGTAGTCATCCCGCTTCTCGTCGAAGTCTGCGGGCAGATCCTCATCGGGATTGCGGTAGCGGTTCGCGCCCCGGACCCAGACTTCCTTGCAGCGGAGTCGCTCGCGGAGGGCCTGCAGCGTGCAAATCTCGTAAGAGATGCGGTTGACGCGCGCGTTGCCGTCCTTGTCGCGCTCCAGAACGGCTTCCTGCCAGGAGTCGCGTACCACACCCTCCAGAGGAACCTTCTCGTCGGCCGGGTAACAGAGCACCTTGCTGTCGGCATACTTCTTCACCAGCGCCAAAGCACGGAGGACCGGTTGGTGCCTCGTGTTGTTGGAGCGAAACTCCAGAGAATCCAGCAGGCGCGGTACCATGCGGCGGTAGTGGGAGCGGTACGAATTGCGCACGATCATCTGCACCTGCTTGCGGTAGGCCGGGCCGGTGGCCTGCCATTCCTTCACGAGGTCACGCAGCGTCGGCTCGTTGACGACCGGATAGACGACATCCTTGACGATGCCATCGGGCTGGGCGAGCGTGGCTTCGGCCAACTGAAACAACAGGCCGTTCTTGCCGGCCACCCGCTTCAGGTCCTCAAGCAGTTCGCGTTCGACCCGCCGTTCGGCCCGAGCACCGATGCGATGGACGGTGTTCAGAAGCAGGTCCACCAGCGTGTCTGTGAGTTCGCGCTCACGGAGGTGACCGAAGACGGCCAGCAGCGTTAACCGCAATGGCGTCGCGTGACGCCGCAGTTCATAGGGTGCTTCGACGGCCAGCCGTTGCCGGTAGCTCTGGAGGACTTGGGGCGAGATGTCCTCGAACAGCTTGGGCGGCAGGCCGAGGGTCCGAATCCGGTCCAGCTTGGCGACCTCTTCCAGGAGGCTTTTCAGGCCAGGAGGGCCGGAGTCGGCAAGGAGTTCGATGATCGCGGCCCGGCCAGACTCCGGGTCGGGGTGAGTTCCGCTGGTCGAAGGAGGATCGGGGATCAGCAACGCTTCCAGTCGCTCGCGAGTTTGCGGTGACAGTCGCTTCAGGGTAGCGGCGCAGAAGCGTTTCTCGAACGCATGCAGGGCCGATCGCACCAGGCGGTCGATCCGCTCCGGTGTGGGAGGTTCCAGGCGCAAAGCTCGGCAGCGATCCCGGATCTTCTCGTGAAGGTGGTCGAGGTGTTGATCGTCAGGGAGAACCTGTTCGTCCAGCCAGGCAACGAGGGCCTCACTATCCTCGACAGTCGCCTCGCGGAATCCGAGGAACTCCCGGATCTGGGCCCGGTGATACTTGATGGCGCACCCATCCCAGTCATAGTGAGCCCATTCCAGGGGCGCGATGTCGAGCTGGCGGGCGATGTACCCAACGACAGTACCGGGGACATCCTGACGCTGCCGGGGAAAACGCCCCTCGTGCTGGAAGAACTTCAGCAAGACGGCAAACCCCAGGCGCGTCGCCCCGCTCTTGTTGGCGAGCAACCGCTTCTCGCCGGGCAACAGGGTCCAGTGCTCGAGAAGCTCGTCGGCATTCCAGTCGTGCTTCACGCCGCATCCGCCTGTCTGGGGCGGAACACCTGGTATTCGTCACCGCTCAGCGACAAAGCGGTTGCTCAAAATGGCGCGACAGTCTATCATTTCGCAGAATCGGGGAAAGGCGAAGTTTCCCTGGCCGTCGGAGGGCAGTCGCGTGGCCAAGAACGGAGAAAAGCGGCCCGATTTCGTCGCGCCGAGCGAAAGAGCGAAATCGCACGTCGTCGGCCAGATCGTCCGCCTGGCCCGCAAGGAGCGGCTCGAATACGCCGACTTCCTCTATGTGTGTCAGCAGGCCCGACGGAAGCTCGGCCTGCGCAAGCCCAAGAGGGAACGCAAGCTCCCCCAGCTCTTGCCCGAGGCCGACCTCCAGCGCTTCTTCCGGGTCCTCCAGGAGTGTGGTGACCTGCAGCACGAGATCATGCTCAAGCTGCTCTTCTACACGGCCGTGCGCGTCAGCGAGCTGGTTCGCATCCGGGTCGAGGACGTGGACACCCAGCAGTGCAAGATCTTCATCAACCGGGGCAAGGGGAGCAAGGACCGCTACATCCTGTTCCCCAGGAGCTTCCGCCTCGTCCTCCGCAGCCACTTGAAGGCCAACCCCAAGAATCGCTACCTGTTCGAGTCGCAGCGGTGCACGCCCTTTACCCGCGCCGCGTGCAACAGATCGTGCAGGGGTATCGCGACCGGGCGGGCATCGCCCAGCATGTCCATCCCCACCTCTTCCGGCACCAGATGCTGACCTTCCTGACCGCGCAGGGTCTAACCGATGCCCAGATCCAGTTGATCTCGGGCCATGAGAGCAAGAGGAGCCTGGAGGTCTACCAGCATCTCTCCCTGGAGACGGTCGAGGAGGCGTACCAGGAGGTGATGAAGTCCGTGGGCGTCTGAGGTGATTCGCCCACGGCTGGCTCGCTTCCCCGTCCTGCCGCAGGAGGAGCCCGACCCCAAAGACTGAACCCGTCCCTCGTTTCAGGGAGAAGATCCAATGCTTTGCCTGAGCCATCGCCGTCGATGCGGCCCGATCCTGATCGGCCTGGGCCTGATCGGCCTGAGCCTCGAACCCGCCGTTACGGCCCAGACGCCCCCGGACACGAAGACGAAGGCCGCTCCGCGGCCCACGCTTTCCACCGAGCAGGAGAAGCAGATTCAGAACTGGCAAAAATCGATCGCCGAGTTGAAGAGCCAGGGTCAGTTCACCGACGCGGTCGGGCCGGCCCGCCAGGTCCAGGCCCTCTGCGAGCGGGTGCTGGGCGTCGACCACTGGCGGTCGGCCGATGCCCGCCGCGGCATCGCCGACCTGGACTTGCTGGCTCGCCTGCCGGAGCAGGGCCGCAAGGCGATCCAGTCGGTCCTTGCTCTGAACGAGCAGAGGGAAGACTCCAATCGGAATGGTCGCTATGCTGAGGCGGAGCGCGTGGGTCGGGAGCTCCTGGCAATCGACATTCGGTGGCTGGGCGAGGCCCACCCCGACACCGCCGCAAGCTACAACAACCTGGCCGTCGCCCTCTGGTCCCAGGGGAAGTACGCCGAGGCCGAGGCGATGCACCGCCAGGCCCTGGCGATCCGGCTCAAGGCCCTGGGCGAGGCCCACCCCCACACCGCCCACAGCTACAACAACCTGGGCGTCGCCCTCTGGTACCAGGGAAAGTACGCCGAGGCCGAGGCGATGCACCGCAAGGCCCTGGCGATCCGGATCAAGGCCCTGGGCGAGGACCACCCCGACACCGCCGCAAGCTACAACAACCTGGCCGCGACCCTCAGGGACCAGGGGAAGTACGCCGAGGCCGAGGCGATGCACCGCCAGGCCCTGGCGATCCGGCTCAAGGCCCTGGGCGAGGACCACCCCGACACCGCCACCAGCTACAACAACCTGGCCGTCGACCCTCAGGGACCAGGGGAAGTACGCCGAGGCCGAGGCGATGCACCGCCAGGCCCTGGCGATCCGGCTCAAGGCCCTGGGCGAGGACCACCCCCACACCGCCACCAGCTACAACAACCTGGCCGCGACCCTTGGTCCCAGGGGAAGTACGCCGAGGCCGAGGCGATGCACCGCCAGGCCCTGGCGATCCGCCTCAAGGCCCTGGGCGAGGACCACCCCGACACCGCCACAAGCTACAACAACCTGGCCACGACCCTCTGGTCCCAGGGGAAGTACGCCGAGGCCGAGGCGATGCACCGCCAGGCCCTGGCGATCAAGCTCAAGGCCCTGGGCGAGGACCACCCCGACACCGCCGCCAGCTACAACAACCTGGCCTCGCCCTCGACGCCCAGGGGAAGCACGCCGAGGCCGAGGCGATGCACCGCCGCGCCCTGGCGATCTGGCTCAAGGCCCTGGGCGAGGCCCACCCCGACACCGCCACAAGCTACAACAACCTGGCCGACGCCCTCAGGGACCAGGGGAAGCACGCCGAGGCCGAGGCGATGCACCGCCACGCCCTGGCGATCTGGCTCGAAGGCCCTGGGCGAGGACCACCCCGACACCGCCCGCAGCTACAACAACCTGGCCATCACCCTCAGGGACCAGGGGAAGTACGCCGAGGCCGAGGCGATGCACCGCCAGGCCCTGGCGATCCGGATCGAGGCCCTGGGCGAGGCCCACCCCGACACTGCCCAAAGCTACTTCAATCTGGCCGTAACCATCGAGGCCCAGAACCGGCCCGACGAGGCCCTGCGGACCTGGACGGCAGCCGCGCCAGAGTTTCGAGCGGGCCAGGCTCCTGGGCCGCCGGGGCCTGGAGTCGGCCCTTGCGGCCGATGAATCTCCACTGCCCGCCCTCGCCCTGGCCCTGGCCCGCGCCGGCCAGACCCGCGCCGGCTGGGTTCGCTGGGAGGATGGGCTGGCCCGCGGCGTCCTCGACGAACTGGCCGGCCGGGCCCTGCGTCCCCTGACCGCACAGGAGCGAGCCCGCGACGACGAGCTGCTGGGGCAGCCTCCACGCCCTCGACGAGCAGATCGGCCGGCTCGTCTCCCGGCCCAGGCGTTCCCAGGCCGACGATCAGCAGCTCGAATCGCTCCGCCGGCAGCAGAGCGAGGTGGAGGGCCGATACCTGGCCCTTCAGAACGAGCTGGACGCGAAGTACAAGGAGTTCGCCGGCCGGCCATCGGGTCTGGAAGTGGTCCAGGCGGCCATTCCCGAGGACGCCGCACTCGTCGGCTGGGTCGATACGGATCGGCACCACGGTGCCTGCCTCGTCCGCCGGACCGGCGACCCGGTCTGGGTCAGAATCCCGGGCACGGGGGCGGATGGGGCCTGGACGAAGGACGACGACCAACGGCCCGGCGACTTGCGCGAGGCACTCCGCAAGCGGGCCACGGCCAGCGCGGCCGATCTGGCGGCGGTGGGCCGCCAGCGGATCGGCCCATTGAGGCGGCACCTGGAGGGCGTCCATCGGCTGATCGTCTTGCCGTCCCCGGCTCTGGCCGGCGTGCCGGTCGAGGTGTTGCTGGCGGCGGAGCCCGGTCCCGAGCTGGTGGTCAGCTACGCACCCTCCGCCTCCCTGGTCGCCCGGCTGGCCCGGCCGAGCGACCAGGGGCAGGAGCCGCCTTCGCTGCTGGCTGTCGGCGACCCGGCCTATCCACCGCCCGAGGCCGAAGGCCCCGCGCCCACACCCCCGGCCGCGGGGATCGCCGTGCTGCGGGTCGAGCCCAACGGGCTGGCCGACCTTTACGGCATCCGGCTTGGCGACGTCTTGCTCGAGTACGACGGCACCAAGCTCGCCAGGGCTGATGACCTCAAGGAGGTCCCGGCCGAGGCCGGGGCGAAGCGGATCCCGGTGAAGCTCTGGCGCGACGGCGAATCGCGCACGATCGAGGTCGGAGCCGGCAAGCTGCGCATCCAGATCGACCCGACGCGGAAGCCGGCCGAGGTGGTCGTGGCACTCCGGACCGCCGCGGACGTGATGAAGCCGCTCACCCGGGGCGAATTCCTGGCGAGGTTGCCCGGGACGCGGAGGGAGGTCGAAGCGATCGCCTCGTTATTCCCCTCGGACCGAGCGCGGACGCTGCTGGGCGACCAGGCGACCGAGTCGGCCGTGGCCAACCTGGCCGCACGCGGGGAGCTGAAGACCTATCGCTACCTCCATTTCGCGACCCACGGCCGGGCCGATGAGACGATCGCCTACAACTCGGCCTTGCTGCTGGCACCCGACCCCGACCGATCGGCCAACCCGGCCGCCCTCGAAACCGACGGCCGGATCACGGCGCAGCAGATCGTCAACACCTGGGTGCTCGATGCCGACCTGGTGGTCCTCTCCGGCTGCGAGACCGCGTTGGGCCGGGCCACGGCGAGCGAGGGCTACCTGGGCTTCACCCAGGCCCTCTTCGCCCGCGGGGCCCGGAGCGTCGTGTTGAGCCTCTGGGCGGTGGACGACCGGGCGACGTCCCTGCTGATGGCGCGGTTCTACGCCAACCTGCTGGGCCGGCGCCCCGAGCTGAAGAAGCCCATGCCCAAGTCCAAGGCCCTGCACGAGGCCAAGACCTGGCTGCGCGACCTGAGGCGGGCGGAGGCGCTGGCGGTGACGGCCAAGCTATCCGGTAGCGTCGATCGGGGCAAAGCCGCCAAAGGCCGCCTGCCGGCCACAGTCTCCGCCGTGCTCCCCGCCGGCAGTGACAACGACCGGCTCTATAGCCACCCCAACTACTGGGCGGCGTTCATCCTGGTCGGCGACCCGGGCTGATCCGATCACGACAGCAAAGCGGTTGAGTCCCTCCGCTCGTGGCACGTTACTTTGCCCCTGGTGACACGAATGTTGGGTTTGGGCCCACAACGCCGGGGTGGAGGTGAGCGGTTCAGCCGTCTCCGATCCTCGGGTAGAGTCTCCGACCAAGGGGCAGCGAATCGCCGCGCCCATTTCAGTCGCCCCCATCTCCAACGTATGGATGAAAACAACGTTCTCGACGCCCGCAGATCACGGTGATTCTCGGCGACGTCGTGCTGGTCGACTAACGACAAGTCGACGAGCGGTGGAGACGATGCGGTGGCGCTGTCGCCCTATTGCCTCAGCCATTTCGGTGCTTGGAGTCGCTACACTGGGACTCAACCCAGGCACGGTCCTCGGGCGAGAGCGATGTGGTTTCACCGAGCGGAGCGTCGTGTCGAAGCGTGCGTGCGTAACGGCCCAGGTCGTAGAACTCGGTCCACCAATACCGCGAAATCGATCAGTATGTCTGCGTCGGGCTCGCGCAGCGGGATTGGTAGACGAGGTAAGGGGTCACGGACGGTCCAGCGATACAGCTCTGCCAACGGCAGCCTCGCGCCCTGCGCGACGATCGCGGCGGTCGAGAATCTAGTTGACGTAGGGATCCATCCCCGGAAATTGTCCCGCCATGTTCGCCCTCCCGAACAGCGCGTGTCGAGACGGAGACGGATTTGGCCAGGAGTGCCGCCCGGCAACCGGCTTTGGGAACTCGACTTACTCCACTCTAACCACCCGCGGGCCCTGGCGACAGATTTATCACGGATCGGATCCGGAGAACGCGAGGTCTGGCGACCAGGCATCGTCCATCCAGCGCATCCTAGTGAAAAGGCACCAATGAACTGACTTGATCCCCGAGTCGATCCCCTAGTGTAATTCGAGAGGTGACTTGAAGCGGACCCACGATGGGCGGGGTGAACCCGGGGATCGGGTGAACCAGGATGGCAAACCGTCCCTCATTCGGGTCGGGGACGTCGGACGTTTGATCAAGCAGCCGACCCTCCGGATCGGTGAGGACATGTCCGTGGAGTGGGTACGCGCTGGTGATCTCGTACAGGCTTGACGCCTTGGCGGGCCGCTTCAGCGTCAACGTGACCGTCAAGGTCGAGGGATCGTAGGTCGCCGCTGCGATGGGGAAGGAGTGGATGACGTTGCTAGTCAACCACCCCCCGATGAGACCAAAGAGAAAGCCGGTGTGGTGGATTGTCTCGGGCCGCGACAAGACCCGATAATTGCGGATGTCTTCCACGGTCGCCGTTGCCATCGGTTTGCTGAAGCCGAGCACGACGGCTGACGCGCGCTGGCCCCGATTCACCAGTTGAACGCTCGTGAACGTCGGAGGGGTAGCGTCCGGGCTGCTGTAGAGCTCCACGTTCCCGTTGCCGTTCGGAATGCCTGAGGACGTCGAGGACGTCGGCGCCGCCGAGAGGTAGATCGTCACGGGGCCAGCCGTGGCCGCACTCGAGATGATCGGGACGGTGACCGATTCGGTCGATGCGCCGGCCGGGAATGTGACCGACTCGTGAAACGGCGCGAAGATCGGACTCGCGGCCTCGGTGGTCCCGCTGCCGGGCTGCTCAAGCGACGCGCTGAACTCGACGGTCAACGGCTGATCCAGCGGGGCGGCCGGCGGCGGCCCTTTGAGGCGGACAGAGATCCCCTCTGTCAGAGACACGGTAACCGTGAAGGAACCCTGTTGCTGGTTCACATTCATACTCGAAGCGTTGACGGCCAACTGCGCTGGCGCTGGCACTGGTGTAGTGGACGTCCTGACCGTGGTCGTTGGAGTGGACGCCGTGACCGCGCTCAGCAGCGCGCGGCCCTCCAGCGGCTCGACCTGGATCGGCGTGCGACGGCGTGACTTATGACGCGGCTGATCCGGCATCCTTGTCCCCCAACTCTCGTCGATGACGGGTCCGGATCGGGTTCCGAGCCCACTCAGACAATGCTCTCGCACCGCAGAGGCGGGGATCTTGCGCAGAAACTCCGAAGGGTGTCAATGCGACAATTGGGAGTGCGATAGCCCCTTGAGATACGCGGACGCTTCGACGAGATTCGGCTCATCACGACGAGGACGACGCGGGTTAGATTCTCCGTGCCTCCAATACTTTTGGGCTTTCAGACACCCATGTTCCCCCATGTTCCCCGTGAGGCCACGAGGTTCAAGCCAGCGCCGCGCGGGCGATCTTTTTCCGTGGGGTACTTGACATGGGCTGACGATTTGATACTTTTGTCCATTACTGTCATTGCGGACATGGTCTCGACCGTGAGTGCCCCACGCTGTTTCAGGAGTCTCACCGATCAAGCAGGCGGCGGGCCGATCGAGCTCACTCGTCGATGCCGCGGCACGCCGCTCGCGGCGCTGGTTCCAGGGCAAGGCGGCCGCTCGAACCGCCTTTCTGTAGGCCACTGGCTCGACACCGAGCCCTCAACAGACATCTTCCTGACGCTTTCACTCGAAGAGCGCGGCCGGCTTGCGCGCTCACGTCGTTGCCCGGCGCCGTGCCAACCGGACAGGACGAACCGTTCTACGTCCCACGTCAAGTGACCACGCCCATACGATGGTCATATTGAAAAGCCCGGTCTCAGACCGTCTCGGGGCTCCGAGAGCGGGTGCGCTGGCCGGTTGGTCCGACCGACGAGTTCATGCGTGTTTGAATCCCCACGCCCTGGGTCGAAGCCTCGGACGCGATCCAGGCCGTTGCTCAGGCGCAACGGGAGGCGGTGGCGGCCAACGACTGCGTTGAGAGCGAACAGCAAGACTTTGCCCCACTGCTGGTGACTCAGGGTCATCATGACAGCGAACCGCTGTTCAACAAATAACCATCAACAAAGAAAGGAAACGCGCCTATGACCATCAACACCGCACCCCGTTTCCGCGTTCGGCGATACTGACAGCTACAAAATCGCTGCTATAGCGGACGACGCCATCGGGGAAGCAACCGCACGGAGGGAACCATGACCATCAACGACGATGACATCTTCGACGGCTTGTTTCATCATGCCGACTACCGGATTATGCCGACGGGGGTTCGCAGGGTGGACGCGAGTGCCGGCGAATCCCGTGTGGACTTCGCTGCCTGATGCGGCATAATCAGAGACCCTCCAGCAAGGCCTCACCTCGTCCTCCGGCCGGAACAGCCCCCTCGTGCACGTCCAACGGCGTAACCATTGGTGAGAGCTTCGTGGCCTTGCGATCGCAGCCGGACAAGAACCAACGATCTTTGGTGATCGCCTGTCCTGATAATGTTGCGCCTCTTGTGCCTTTGGTCTCGGAAAGCGCAGAGATTGCGCCTTCCAGCCGATGCCGAAAAGTCGTGCGCACCTGAACCGAGGCTTGCCTGCCGAGGAATTCGTCGAGTTGACCCCAGAGCCAGCCGAGGATTCTGTTCGTTCGGCTGCGGTACGCGCAAGACGCAATCCCCGCGCGTTCCAGCACGTGCCGGTCCGTCGCTCGATCCGGAACGTAGGCTTGCCTAGTTTGAATTAGGCGGTCTTGACCCCAAGCCGGGCATGGTTTCTGTCATCGTGCCGTGAGCGAACGGCTGCGCCGGGAAGGCAAGGTCCATCGAGAGTGATCGGAAGCGAGGTTGTTCGCGCAGCGGGTCGAAGTCGTGGTCGCCGAGTCGGTGCAGTAACCGGCGGGCATCGCGATAGGCTGCCGATTGCATGGCCTGGCCGATCTCTTCGAGAGCCGCAGCGAGCTGGGTGGCGACACCACGAGCGCGCGCATCCTCCGTCAGTGATCGATCGCGGCGAATGGCGCTCGAGATCGCTGCATGGACTCCAGCGGAAATCATCCGCAGATCGGCTCGGTCGTCGATCGACCGGTCGGCCGCAGCGGCTTCCGCTAGCGCGGCCCGGTAGTCGCTCGAGAGGGACAGGGTTGTCGCGCGACCGAGATGAAACGCCAGGACATCGCTCTCCGCGGCCAGTGCCAGCGCTCGATCCCAGTCGTCGAGCGATTCCCGAAGCTCTCCCAGCCGCCGCAAGAAAAGGGCGCGCGCCGCCAGCGTCTGCGCAAGCATGCGGCGAATCCGCACATCCCGCGGGGATCGCGCGTGTGCCTGATTAAGCCGATCAAGGGCGCGAACGAAGAGCGCTCGCGCTTCGGAAGACTGATCGTGCCGGCCAAGGGTCGTCGCCAGATCAGAATACACGGCGGCCGTGTCGGGGCCGTTCATGAACAGATCCTTTTCGTTGCGCAGAGCCGATTCGGTGAGGGCCAGCGCCTCGCGCAGACGGGGCTCGTCGAGTTGATCGCGACCGATCTCCGACTCCATCCGAACTCGCAAGCGGATCGTGTTTGCGAGGTCGGAGCGATGATTGGGGATTTCGGCGTGCGATGCGACCAGGCCGCGGAGCATGGCTTCGGCGCGGTCCAGGTTCGCGAGGGCATGAGCGGATTCGCCAATGTCCCACGATATTTCCGCGTCGCGCACCAACTGGCGGGCGAGTCCATGCGCTGCGGGATGAAACTTGGGGTTCTTCCGGAGCATTTCTTCGGCCTCACTCGCCGCGCGGCGAGCCAGATTCAACGCCACCGTGGTCGCCCCGCTCTCGATCTCCACGTCGGCCAGTGAGCCGAGGCAGTTGACCAGGTGCATCCGGAAAACCGCGTCGCCGGGTCGGACGTGCAAAAGACGCTCGAGGTAGGCTCGACTCTGCTCGAGCTCGGATCGCGCGATCGCGAGATTCCCGGTCCGGGCCTCGAGCTGACCAAGAACCGTGTGGTTCGCGCCCACGCGTTCGAGATAATCCACGGAGTTGGGGCGTTTCTTGATTTGCTCGTCCTGAATCGCCAGAGCCTTGCGCGTCCACGCGGCCGCCAGGTCCAGAGCACCTTCGTCAAGCTGGGCCGAACCCAGATTGCCGTAACACGACCCGAGGTTGCTCAAGAACTGCTCCCGGCGCGGATCGGCGGCCGGCGTGGCCGCAACGAGCCGTTCGCGCAGAGCGGTCGATTCGCTGAGCGTGCTCGTGCGCTTTTCCCACTCGCCCGCCTCGCCGAACAGGATGGAAAGGTTGTTGAGCGATGAGGCGTGTTTGTCCATGACTTCGAGATCTTCGGGGTATTCGCGCAGGAGTGCCGCGCCGATCGCGATCGACGCGAGGTAATCGCGGCGCGAAGCATCGAGGTCGCCGTGATCCCAGAGAAAATCAGCGCGGAGCTGGAGCGCCTCGGCCTGATGGGCTGGATACTTGGGGTCCTGGGGATTCGCCTGCGACAGATACGCGAAGTCGGCGAGCGCTCTCTCGAAGGATGCGCGTGCCTGATCGGGCCGGCTGGCCTTGTCATAACGATTGGCCAGAAAACACCGGACTCGAGCCAGCAGAAATCGATACTCGGGCATGCCGGGGACGTCGCGGACGACCTGCTCGATGTTATCCCGGGCCTGCTCGAAGCTGATGATCGAATCCTCGACTGCTCCGATCTCGTTGATGACCTGGCCCAGGTCGAACTGGGCTTGCCCGAGCCGCGCCCGTGCGCTCGGGTCGGTGATCCCGTTGTGCTCGATGTTCCGGGCGAGCCTGCGATAGAAGCGTATCGGGGCCTGGAGCAAGCTCTTGCGGAGATCCTCCATCCCGGGTTGCTGGAGCAGGAATTCTCGGGTGACTCCAGTGTTATACTCGCGGATCGCATCGAGCGCGAGTTGCGACTGCTCCTGGGCAAGTTCGCGGGCTTTGCTTTCATTGAGCCTGGCCAGAGTCTCGGCTTTGAGCGCATCATGGGTTTGAGCTTGTTCCCGGCCGATTGCCAGGGCGGCAATGGTCGCGATGGCGGCGATCACGACCAGCGAGGCGGCGGCCGCACGGGTCGCCGAGCGATGCCGGCGCGACCACCGGGCCAGGCGACGTCCCCAGCTATCGGGCAACGCGGTCACCGGCTCGTCGGCCGACCAGCGTTCGAGGTCGTCGGCGAACACCCGGATGGTATCGTAACGGTCGTCCGGCTTGAGCGCCATCGCTTTCAGGCAGACGGCCTCGAGCGCCGGTTCGATCGAGGGGTCGAGCTGGCGGGGCCGTGCGAAGTCGCCCTTCTGGACTTTGCGCAGGATCTCGAAGACTTCGCCGTCGAAGGGGGCCTTGCCGGTGAGCAGGCAGTAGAGCGTGGCGCCGAGGCTGTAGACGTCGGAGCGGGGGCCGAGCCGGTCGAGGTCGCCTGCGGCCTGCTCGGGGCTCATGTAGGCGGGAGTGCCCATGGCCGAGCCCGGCAACGTCTCGGCGCTGCTGCCGGCCGAGGAGGGCATCAGCGTCCGCTCGCCCGCGGCGGCCTTCGGCGCGGCGTGCCCGAGCGGCTTGGCCAGGCCCCAGTCGACCACCAGGGTCTCGCCGTGCTTGCCGACGATCACGTTGCCCGGCTTGATGTCGCGGTGGAGGATGCCCCGGGAATGGGCGTATTCGATGGCGTTGCAGACGTCGGTGAACCGACGCAGTAGCTTCCGCAGCCCCAGGGAGCGGCGGCCGGGGTCCTTTTTCAAAGTGGCATCGGCATGGAAGTGGTCGATGGCCTCCTTGAGCGAGTCGCCGCGAATGAACCGCATGGCGTAGTAGGGCCGGCCGTTGGCGTAGGTCCCCAGGCCGTAGACCGGGACAATGCCCGGGTGCTCGAGTCCGCCGGTGATCTCGGCCTCCAGCAGGAACCGCTGGCGGCTGGCCTCGTCATCGGCGTGGCTGTCGAGGATCTGCTTCAGGGCGACCTCGCGGTGCAGCTCGGCGTCCAGCGCGACGAAGACGGCGCCCAGGCCGCCTTTGGCATGGGGCCGGAGCACGCGGAACCGCTGGCCCTCGCTGGTGGCCGAGCCGACGGCGTAGGACGTCGTGCCGTCAACATCGCCGTTCTCGGTCGAGCCGTGTGCCGAGCCGACGCGGTCGAGCGTCACCCCGATCTCGGGGTCGCCAATCCGAGCCAGGCTGTCCCGCGTCGACTCGCCGGCCGAAACCGCGGCCAGGCTCTGCTCCACGTCGCCGAGGTGGGCTTCCAGGTGCACCTCGGCCAGCGCTTCCAGCAGCGCCCGCTTGGCGGCAGTGAGATCGCCTCGGGCCTCCAATTGGTCGGCCAAGCTCTTGGATTTGTCGAGCGTCCAGGCCTGGAAGGCGGCCACGAGCTGGCCCTGGTTGATGATCCGGTTCTGGAGTGCGAGCAGTCCGAAGAGGAGATGGCGATCGGCGTCGGTCATGACGAGGCTCCTGTTCACGGCGTCGGCCACGGCACCGGAGCCGGGATGGGGTAGGAGTGGGGGGAGCGCCGCGTCGGGTCGATTATCGCATGAACGTACGGGCCCTGCATACCCGCCGGTCCGCCCTCGCCAACCGTCAACGCTGGCCGGTTGCGCCTTTCTGCGCGAGGACTAAACCGCTCCGCGGTGATGCCGCGTTGGCTTGGCGAGGGGCGAACTCAAAGGCCCAGGGAACGGCCCATAGAACCAGATCATCAGGGTCTCCGTCGGCATAATCCGGTAGTCGGCATTATGCGTCGGTTCCTCGCTTCTTTCCCGCCTCTGCCACATCCAGCGGGCGTTCGCCGGTTCGGATATGACTGAATGCGCCCTGCCCCGAGTTACCGCAAACCATTTTTTTGTCAGACATCTTCCCTAAGCGGTGCTGAGGAAGTTTTTCACGCTGAAAACGCGATTTCATGCCAGCTTTCTGGCTGACTTTCATTCCAGACGTCCATTCATGCTGGCTTTCATGAAGGCGGCATTGTTGGTGGTCTGACACTGACATTGACTTCCGAAAATGGCATTAGGCAAGAAAGCTAACTCAATGGATGAGCGACCATGCGATCTTTCTGAAAAGCTCGGTCTCAGACCGCCTCGGGGCTCCGAGAGCAGGTGCGCTGGCCGGTTGGTCCGACCGACGAGTTCATGGGTGTCTGAATCCCTCAGCCATTTCGGTGCTCGGAGTCGCTACACTGGGACTCAACCCAGGCGCGGTCCTCGGGCGAGAGCGATGTGGTTTCACCGAGCGGCGCGTCGTGTCGAAGCGTGCGTGCGTAACGGCCCAGGTCGTAGACTCGGTCCACCAATACCGCGAAATCGATCAGTATGTCTGCGTCGGGCTCGCGAAGCGGGATTGGTAGACGAGGTAAGGGGTCACGGACGGTCCAGCGATACAGCTCTGCCAACGGCAGCCTCGCGCCCGCGCGACGATCGCGTAATACGCTCCCGGTTCGATCCGCTCCTTCATCGGCAAGGGCGCGCCGCCGAGAAGCAGGTCGATTTCCACGACGTTCACACGCGACGCATGAAGCTTGTCGCGCTTGTCCAGATACGCCTGGCGCCCTTGCCCCGACTTGTTGATCGGGGAAAGAACCTCGACGACCGTCACCAACTCCAGATCGCGCAACGCTCGGATCTCGACCCACGTGATGCGAACTTCCTCGGAGTCGCGGTCGAGAATCTCGACCAACTTCGGTTCGAGCGTGGCCGCTGAAGCGGTCGCCGAAGTGACTGCAGGGCTCGCGGCTGTCTTCTCGAAGCGGCCGACCAGGACATCTGGACGAAAGGAACGCGGCGGTTCGAGCGCCCAGGTCGCGACTTCGATCCGCTCGTCGATCCGCGCGATATAGGAATCCGGAAGCCTCGCGCCGAGTTCGTTGCGGATCTCAGCGATCAGGCCGTTATGAAAGTCGGGCCAAGCCGCTTGCATCTCGACGTAGGGATCCATCCCCGGAAATTGTCCCGCCATGTTCGCCCTCCCGATCAGCGCGTGTCGAGTCGGAGACGGATTTGGCCAGGAGTGTCGCCCGGCAACCGGCTTTGGGAACTCGACATACTCCACTCTAACCACCCGCGGGCCCTGGCGACAGATTCATCACGGATCGAATCGGGAGAACGCGAGGTCTGGCGACCAGGCATCGTCCATCCAGCGCATCCCCAGCGCAAGAATGCGAACTCCGCTCCGCAGCAGAGTATCGGAGCGCTCGGTTGCCGGGTCGAGGTGCAGTTCTGGCATCGAATAACCTGGTGCGTCCCCGTTTCCTGCCCAATCCGGGCCGGACTCGCGACGACGCCCGAGGAATCGGCATACACCTCGGGCCGCGACCGGATCCAGAGCATGCTCGAGACCTCGACCAGATTGACTTCAAAGGATGAAAACAGCCCGCTCGAGACCTGCGAGCGCCCCGACGCCTGGCTCTTTGAGCTGACATTGCAAGAAACGGCAACCGAGCCCGCATCCACGACTGCCGTCGGTGCTGCTTCCCCACGGCGAGAATCGGCATCAGAAGCCGGGCCAGTCGCGATCGCCGTCGCGGACGCGGTCGGCGCCTCCCAGCCTTCCGCGGATTCTGGTCCAACCTCTAGCGTCGCCGCCCCAGTTGCCGCCCCGCGGCGTCTGCATGCGAGGGCGTCCGACCAGGGGTTTCTGCCGATCGAAGTCGAGCACTATGTCATGCTGCTGGATTGGACGGGGCGGGAACTCCGCGCGGACAAGCGCGGCGCGATTCCGGATCACCTGGCCCCGATCGTGGAGCGGCTGGGGCTCAATCGATCAAACTGGGTGGAAACCGTGCGCGGCTTCGGTCGACTATTCAAGCAGGCGGCGGGCCGAACGAGCTCACTCGTCGATGCCGCGGCACGCCGCTCGCGGCGCTGGTTCCAGGGCAAGGCGGCTGCTCGAACCGCCTTTCTGTAGGCCACTGGCTCGACACCGAGCCCTCAACAGACATCTCCCTGACGCTTTCACTCGAAGAGCGCGGCCGGCTTGCGCGCTCACCTCGTTGCCCGGCGCCGTGCCGACAGGACAGGGCGAACCGTTCTACGTCTCACGTCAAGTGACAACGCCCATACGATGGTCATCTTGAAAAGCTCGGTCTCAGACCGCCTCGGGGCTCCGAGAGCAGGTGCGCTGGCCGGTTGGTCCGACCGACAAGTTCATGGGTGTCTGAATCCCCTGGTTAACATATTGGTGAGTGTTCAGTGCTAATTGTGTGATACCTTCCGTGCAAGATAAAGGACGCTATCATTCACGGAATCATCCGTCCAGCTCGCGGTCCCAAAGCGGATGCCGGCGGCGCATGCCCATCGGCGGGTCAGGGGGTGCTTGGTCGTTGTTGGTCTTCTCTCGCAGAACAGTCGGCCGCCGAATCGGCGCCGGATCGGTTTCGCCGAATGCTCTAGAGCATAGGTCGATCCAGTCGCGGAACGGCCGTCGCTTCAGGAACCGGCTCAGGTCATCAGCCAGGGCGCGCGCATCGGGATAGCGGTCGTGCGGGGAAAACGCGAGGCAGCTCACGAGGATCGCTTCCAGAGCCTTGGGGATGGCCGCGTTGGAGTGCCGGACGGCGACGTCGAGGACTGCTCGGCGGTCGAGCAGTCCCGGCAGCGCGGAGGCAGGCGAGGCCAAATCATCAGGCAGATCGGGCGACTCGCCCGTCAGCAGCTCGCTCAGGACCAGCCCCAGGGAATAGATGTCGGCGGGCGCCCGCACCCGGCTCCAGAGCGCCGGGTCGAGGCACGCTTCTATCTGCTCGGGTGCCATGTAGGGGATGGTGCCGCCGCGGAGCGCCGCCGCGTCGGCTCGCGCGCGGAATGGGGCGACTCGGCCAAGCTGAAATCCAGCAATTGCGGGCCATGGCCGAGCGTCAGGAGCACGTTGGCCGGCTTGACGTCGCGATGGAAGGTTCGCATGCGGTGCGCATGGTCGAGGGTGCGCGCCAACACGCCGACGATCCAGGCCACGCCCTGGGTGTAGCTGCCCCGAGCGGGGAATCCGTCCCAGCCGTCGCCTCGCGGCCGACAGGGACCGTCCACCCCGTTGGCAGCGGCCTGGAAGGCTGGTTCCCGCAGATCAGCCAACCGGCTGGCAGTGCCTTCGACCACTGCCTCCCAAAGGGCAATTGCCCGGCCCGGCCGCCCGCCGGGCTCGATTCGCCTAATGACCTCATCGAGCGGCAGGCCCGGCCAGTAGGGCATGGATAGGCCGCGTAACCCATGGCCGTCGAAGGCCACCGAGTGGACGGGGACGATGTGCGGGTGATCGAGCGCCCCTGGAACCGCGCCTCCGCGCCGCGGTCCGGCGCGATCTTGAGCGCCACGAGCTTTGCACCCAGGGAGAGGTCCCTGGCCAGGAAGACCCGGGACATTCCCCCTCTGCCCAGCAGCGCGAGGAGCTCAAATTCCGCGAAACACTCGCCCGGCTCCGGGAAGTCGAGACGTGCGGCGCGTTAACCGGCCGCCAGAAACTCCATGTCCGGCTCGTCGTCCCAGCGCACGCAGAATCCCTCCCGAGGCGGATGACTTCAGGGAACGCCACAACCATTATAAGGGCCGCCGTGGCTCTCCGGGTATAGCTGGTGGTAATTCTCTCCCCGGTTCGATGGTTTTTGGAGCGTTATGGAAAGATTGCATGGATCAGCCCGAACTCAGGAGAACAACAGTGGCAATCGCACGCGCTCATCTGGTCGACCCAGCCGTCACGCGCTGGCACCACTGCATCACGCGCTGCGTACGGCGGCATTCCTGCTCGGGGAAGGGCCGAATGACCGTGGCGGTTTAGCCGATTGACCTTATCACCGCGAAGACGCCAAGAGCGCGAAGGGAAGAAGCAATGAATGTACGGCAGCAATCGCATGGTTAATGATTGATGAGCGGGATCGCCGTATTTCTTGCGCGCTTCGCGCCTTGGCGGTGAATCTCCGACTTCAGACCAATCGGGTCGAATGATCGCGAGCCGATCGGGACATCGGGCGGAAATTCCCTGCGCGGCTTGCAGGCAGAACAGCTCGTCATCGGCGATTTCCGTGCGAAATCCCCGGAACCCGCCGACGGCGCAGCGATCCGCAGACATCGGGTCGAGCCCGGAAGCGTGGGAAGCCGACTCGAAAAAGGTCGGACGCCCCACACGAAGAAAGGGCACATGATAGCGATAGGGTTCGGACCTTGGGGCAAGACCTCAGCTCGGCACATTCGGCTCTCACTTTTGAGGTCGTTCCAGCGGTCGAGCGGCCACAGGCAGCCCGCGAATGAGGGTCGGCGCGGCCGTCGATCCGTTCTGGTCATATCCATGATCAAATCCTTGACCGCGTGGGCAACTCGATGCCCCTTTGCTCGATGGAAGGGCGGCCGCTCCTTGGCCTGGCTCATGCGAGCCGTTATGATTGCTTGATCGACGAATCCTTCGTGACAGAACTCCCGTGGGCAAGGTGCGCATGAGCTCAGCTACCGATCCATACAAGACCGATGCGCCGCGGCAGCCGGCGCAACCGGTGCCGACAGGACCGCGATCAGTCGCGACACAGGGACCGGACGCAAACGATGCTGTGGAGGATGCACCGGACCCGGGGCCCGGCGCGACGCCCGCCGAGCGGAGGGCGGAGGGCGTTCCCGCGGCGATCGGCCGCTACCGTGTGATCCGTGTGCTCGGTCAGGGGGGGTTTGGCCGCGTCTATCTCGCGCATGACGATGAGCTCGACCGGCCCGTCGCGGTCAAGGTGCCGACCTTGGAGCGGCTCTCGTCAAAGCCGGAGGATGCCAACTTCCGAGCCGAGGCCCGGATTCTGGCCCAGCTCGACCATCCGCATATCGTCCCGGTCTACGACGTGGGTTACAGTGACGATGGCCACGGTTATGTGGTTTCCAAGCTGATTTCCGGCACGGACCTCGGCGAGAGAACGCGGCTGGTCCGCCCCTCGTTGCGCGAGTCGGTCGAGCTCATTGCGAGTCTGGCCGAGGCCCTGCACCACGCCCATACGCGGGGCCTGGTGCACCGCGACGTCAAGCCGGCCAACATCTTGATCGACGATGCGGGCAAAGCCTACCTGGCCGACTTCGGGCTGGCGCTACGGGACGTTGACTTCGGCAAGGGAGCAGGGCTCACCGGCACGCCGGCCTACATGAGCCCGGAACAGGCGCGAGGCGAGGGCCACCGGGTCGATGGTCGTTCCGACATCTTCAGCCTGGGCGCGGTCCTTTACGAGCTCTTGACCGGCCGAAGGCCGTTCCAAGCCGACTCGCGCCGCGAATTGTTGAATCAGATTGTCCGAGCCGAAGAGAAGCCGCCGCGGCAGATCGACGACAGGATCCCTCGAGAGCTGGAGCGAATCTGTCAGAAGGCACTGGCCAAGAGGGCGTCGCAGCGGTACAGCACGTCCTGCGACCTGGCCGACGACTTGCGCCTCTTTCTGCGGACGACCTTCGACGCGAGCGCTCCGGCGGCCGGTAGTGGGTCGGCCCTACCGGCCGCCGGTCCGACTCCGCCCGCCGCCGCGTCTCCCAGCCCCCAGCGATCCGACTCGGATACGGCCGCGGTCAAGGTTGTCCCCAAGGGGCTCCGGTCATTTGACGAGCACGACGCCGACTTTTTCCTCGAGCTTTTGCCGGGCCCGCGCGACCGCGATGGTTTGCCCGGCTCGATCCGGTTCTGGAAATCGCGGATCGAAGAGCTCGACTGCGACAAGACCTTCCGGGTCGGACTGATCTACGGTCCATCCGGCTGCGGGAAATCGTCGATGGTCCGGGCGGGCCTGATCCCGCGACTGGCGCCCAGCGTGCGACCGGTCTACATCGAGGCCACGGCCGAAGATACCGAGACGCGTATATTGAAGAGTTTGCACAAGGCATGCCCCGCGCTTCCCGAGCGACTGGGCCTGATCGAATCGCTGGCAATTCTCCGCCGCGGCGGCGTGCTCCGCGCGGGGCAGAAAGTGGTGCTGATCCTGGATCAGTTTGAGCAGTGGCTGTTCGCCCGGCGGGCTGAGTCGGACCCGGAGCTGGTGGTGCGCTGCGGCAGTGCGACGGCGAGCGCGTCCAGGCCATCGTGACGGTCCGCGACGACTTCTGGATGGCCGCGACCCGGTTCATGCAAGACCTGGAGATCCGCCTGGTCGAAGGCGAGAACTCGGCCGCCGTCGACCTCTTCAACTGTACCCACGCCCGCAATGTGCTGTCGGCATTCGGCCGGGCCTTCGGCGCGCTGGCCGAGAAAGCCAAGGAACAGAGCGCGGACCAGAAGGCTTTCCTCGATCAGTCGGTCCTCGGCCTGGCGCAGGACGGCAAGGTGATCCCGGTTCGACTGGCCCTCTTCGCCGAGATGGTCAAGGGAAAGCCCTGGACGCCATCGACCTTGCGAGAGGTTGGCGGCACCGAAGGCGTCGGCCTCGCCTTTCTGGAAGAAACCTTCAGCGCGGAGACTGCCCCTCCCGAGCACCGGCTGCACCAGAAGGCCGCCCAGGCCGTCTTGAAAGCCCTTTTGCCCCGAACCGGCACCGAGATCAAGGGGAGAATGCGGACCGACGCCGAGCTCCGTGAGGCGTCGGGCTATGCGGACCGCCCGCGCGATTTCAATGATTTGATTCACATCCTCGATCCCGAGCTGCGGCTGATCACGCCGACCGACCCGGACGGGGTGGCGGGTGACGAGTGGGGGGTGGAGGGCGAAAGCAGTGGGAATCGACCGGGGATCGCTCCTGGAGCCGTGAATCGCGCCACCCGCCACTCGCCACCCACCACCCGTTACTACCAGCTCGCTCACGACTATCTGGTCCACTCGCTCCGCGACTGGCTGACCCGCAAGCAGCGTGAAACTCTCCGCGGGCGCGCTGAGCTGCGACTGGCCGACCGTGCTGCTCTGTGGAGCGCGATGCGCGAAAATCGTCACCTGCCCTCACTCCTGGAATGGGCCAATATCACCGCGCTCTCCAGCAAGCGCCAGTGGAACGAGCCCGAGCGCGGGATGATGCGCCGAGCGGGCCGGGTGCATCGGCGCAGCGCCCTGGTGGTCACCGCATTGATCGCTCTCCTGACCTGGGGCGGGATCGAAGGCTACGGCACGCTCAAGGCGTCGAACCTGGTTGAATCGCTCCAGGCGGCCAGCACGGCCGACCTCCCGGCCATCATCAAGCAGTTCGCCGGCTACCGCCGCTGGACCGATGGCAAGCTGCGCAGGGTGCTGCGCAGCTCGCCCGAGGCAAGTCGCGATCATCTGCACGCCAGCCTGGCACTACTGCCGGTGGATGAGCGGCGGGTGGGCTACCTGTTCGACCGTCTGCTCACCGCAGCCCCAACCGATCTGCCCGTGATCCGCGAATACCTCGAGCCGCACCGCGCCAGCCTGGTCCCCAGGCTCTGGTCGATCCTCGAGTCGGTCCGGCCTGGCGACCCCAAGCTGCTGCCCGCCGCGAGCAGCCTGGCTCTCTACGATCCCCAGAGTGCACGCTGGTCGGAGGTCAACGCCAAGACAGCCGAGGCGATGGTCCAGGTGAATGCAATCTATCTGCGGCCGTGGCTTGACGTCTTGCAGCCCATTCGGGACAAGCTCAAAGCTCCGATTGCAGCGCTTTTCCGGGATAAGTCGCGCCCCGAGACGGAACGCGTGCTGGCTACCAATATCCTGACCGATTATGTCAGCGACGACGCCGGCCTGGTCGCCGATCTACTGCTGGACGCCGAGCCAAAGGCGTATGCGGCCTTCTTTCCCATCGCGCAGGCCCAGGCAGAAAAGACGCTTCCGCTCTTCGAAGATGAGCTGCGCAACGACGCCAAGATCCCCCGGACCGAACAGAACGTGGAGAACGTGAAGGACCACCGGGCGGAACGGCAAGCTCGGGCGGCCATCACGCTGGTTCGCATGGGCAGGGCCGAACAAATCTGGCCGCTCTTGCAGCATCGCGCCGACCCCCGGCTGCGCAGCTTCATCGTCAACTGGCTGAGCCCGCTCGGGGCCGACCCTCATCTCGTCGCCGCCGCGTTCAACCGAATGGATTCCGCTCGAATTGAGTCAGCCGAGCCAGCCGGGCTTGTGCCCACACAATTCGAGCTGACGACGTCCGGCGAGCAACCGCCGGCGGAATCGCGAGCTTCGAAGGCGGATGCCATTGTGTTCCATCCGGAGACGTCGATTCGCCGGGCCCTGATCCTTGCCCTCGGATCTTATGGTTTGGAGGCGCTCTCGGCGGAAGAGCGCAAACCACTCACTGCCAAGCTGCTCGATCTCTACCGCGATGATCCCGATGCCGGCATTCACGGCGCGGCAGCCTGGACCCTGGGCCAATGGGGCCTGAAGGCGAAGCTGAGGGCAACCGACGGCGAGCTGAGCAAGCTCAAGGGCCCGAGCGGCCGGAGGTGGTACGTCAACGGCCAAGGTCAGACATTCACCGTCATCGAGGGCCCCGTCGAATTCCGCGGCGGCTCGCCGGCGACGGAGCTGGACCGGGAGCCGGACGAATACGTTCGAAGCTGGGTGATCCCCCGGAAATTCGCGATCGCGTCCAAGGAAGTCTCGGTCGAACAGTTCTTTCGGTTCTGGAGGACCGAAAAGCAGTCGCCGTTGAAACTCTCGCCGACCGAGTTCACCCGGGCCCTGCGCGAGATTGTCAAGTACAGTCCGGGCGTCGACAGCGCGATGATCGGCACCGATTGGTACCTCGCTGCTCAATACTGCAACTGGCTGAGCGAGAAAGAGCGGATCCCCAAAGACCAGTGGTGTTATCTTCCGAACGAGGGCGGCGCTTATACCGAGGGGATGTCCATTCCGCCTGATATCCTCGAGCGCACCGGCTACCGGCTTGCAACCGACGCCGAATGGGAATTTGCATGCCGCTCAGGTGCGGTGACCAGCCGTTACTACGGCGTGTCCACCGAGATGCTCGGGCACTACGCTCGATATCAGGCCAACTGTAACGTGCACGCCTGGCCCGGAGGCAGCGTGATGCCGAATGACTTCGGGCTATTTGACATGCTGGGAAACATGATCGAATGGGTCAACGACCGGACTGACTTCTTCCGCCCCCAGGTTAAAGGTGCTAATGTTGATATCATAACAAAATCAGAAGTGGTCCGGGAGAAGGCCGCTCGAATTGTTCGGGGCGGAGCCTATTACAATCCTCCGATTCTCTGCCGCTCGGCCTACCGTCTCAGCGTCCCGCCATCGGCCCGGAACATGCTCCTGGGCTTTCGCGTGGCCAGGACGATCCCGTGAGATTCGAACCTCACGGCGTCCGCACGATGTCTGGGCGGCATGGCCGTCGCCCGTTCCGTGCCATGGTTGGCGGCGCGAGCCAGACCCTGCCCGTGATCATCGCGGCAATCGCCAGCGGCGGCGGGCCTGGAAGGCGCTCGTTCGCGCCCTGGCGTGGGGAAGCCTGGCAGCGGCTCTTGAGTCCGCGGCTTTACCGACGGGGATCGGAGAGCTTGATGGGGAAAATCCAGCTTCCCCGGGCCGCCGCCAGCAGGTTGGATCGGCGGTAGGAACGCGGAACCTCTGGGCCGGCCGGGCGTGCTCGCCTCCGCACGGAGCGCCGGGACGATTGTCTCGGCGGTCTGGATCGGCGTGGCCTCGCCTGGAACGTCCGAGAGATTGCGCATCGCGGACCGGACGGCGAACAGGAGACAATCTCCAGCTCGTCGGTCCATCGCGAACGGCCGGGACGGCCTCCGGCTGTGCGTCGGACAGATCGCCGAGCGAGGCCGCGTCACGGGCCCCAAAGGTGTCCACGGGGCCGCGGCCCAATCGTTCCAGAACCTCATCCAGCCCCAGGAAAAAATGCTCCCATGATGAATTCGTCGCCGGTAGCGCGGCCAGAGCGTCCGCGCCCGGCTCACCGGACGACACCGGTTGGTCCGGGCCTGCGCTCGGCGTGTTCCGTCTGAGCCGACAGGCTCTGACCGAATGAGACTCCCAGCCCGCCTGCCAGGGCAGCGGGCCCAGGTGCCGCGGTCTCGCCCAGGGCAAGGGTCGGATCGCTGGCCGGAGGCGCGATCGTCAAGGTCAAGAACGAGGGCACAAGCGGCAGCGAGAACTCGTCCGGCGCCACCAGTTGGATGACGGTCGCGGAAACGGACGTGAGAGCCGCATTCAGGTCGAGGGCCAGAAATTGAGCCGCTTCCTGACCCGCCGTCGCCGCGTAGAACAAGACCTGGCCGGCGGTGAGGGCCGAGAAGGCCAGCGCGGTCACGTCCGGGAGGTCTGGCTCGCTGGTCGTCGATAGCAGGCTCAGGCCGCCCGGGCCGCCTGCAAAGAGCGCCAGAGTATCGTCGCCGCTGTTGCCGACGACCAGGTCGTCGAAGCCGTCGTCGGCACCGAACGCGAAGGCGGTATCGGGCTCGACTCCGCCCGAGGGGATCGTGCTCGTCGTCGGATTTGCGTCGTCGAGACTGGAGAGCAGCGTGAGGTCGTTCGACCCTTCGTTGACCGTGACCAGACCGGGCTGGCCGTTGAAATCTCCCGGAATGATGAGCTCCGGTCCAATCCCCACGGAGTAGATTCGGGGGTTGCGGTCATCAAAGAAACCCTGGCCCACGCCAGGCAGCAGCACGACATCGTTGGATAAGCTGTTGGTCACCAGGATGTCCGGGTAGGGGCTGCCGGTATAGGTCCCGACGGCCGTTGAGACCGGGCCGATGCCGTCGGAATTCAGCCTGGGGCCCGGCTCGAACGAGATAACACCGCCCTGTGAATCGTTGAACAGAATCGAGACCTGGTTGGAGCCCTTGTCGGCGATGATCAGATCGAGCTTGCCGTCGCCGGTCAAGTCGGATGTCGTGATGCCGACCGGGTTGGTGCCGACGAAATAGCCGTGTCCGCCGTTGATCGCCGGCCCGAAGCGGCCGTCGCCCTCCCCCGGGTAGATCAGCACATTGTTGCTGCCGCTGTTGGCGACGATCAGGTCGCTCGGGTAGTCCGGGCCGGCGAGTCTGGCCAGCTCGACGGCGCCGGGGTCGAGCAATCCCTGGGCCTTGTCGGCGACCAACTGGGAGTTGCCGGCGCCAAAGTTGACGACGACCTGATCGAGACTTTGGTCGGCGTAGATGATGTCCTCCCGGCCGTTGCCCGTGAGGTCGGCCACGGCCAGCTCGATGGCCTGGTCGGCCTCGTGGTAGGGTTGGAAGCGGCCTGTGCCGTTGCCCAGCAGCACGAGAACGTCGCCAAAGGAATCACCGACCAGAAGGTCGAGGTTGCCGTCGTGATTGACGTCGGCGGCCGTCAGACCGGTCGAGTCGGGGCCGACGGCGTAGCTTGCCTGCAAGCTGAATGCGCCCTGGCCGTTGCCGAAGTAGATGAAAAGCGTGCCGGAGGTCAGGACGGCGAGATCCATGATGCCGTTGTGACGGAAGTCGGCCATGACGACGGCCTGCGCGGGGCTCTCGGTATCGATGGTGGCAGGGTTGGCGAACTGGCCGCCGCCGAGTCCGGCCAGGATGTCGAGCGTATTCGTGCCGGGGTTGATCGCGGCCAGGGCTGCGGGACCGCCCGGCTCGAGCGGCCCACCAGCCACGCCCGCCGTCGCTTCCAGGCTGGCGGCCGCGGATGAGGCTGCATCGACCTGCGACAATCCAGTCCCCGCGCGATAGGGAATCGGGGCCGCGAACTCGCCTTGGCCCAGGTTCAGCAAGGTGCTCACCTGGCCGCTCGAGCTGTTGGTGAGCACCAGGTCGAGGCGGCCGTTTCCCGTCGTCTCGATCGCCTGAACGTCGGAGACGCCCAGGCCGACGGGAATCGTGACGAGGGAATCGAAGGCAAGCATGCCGGAATTCACGGGGCCATCGAACCGGCGGCTCGGTCCGTCCGGATCGTTGAGGTTATAGTAGACCCAGAGCGTGCCGTCGGCGGCGTTCCGGACCACCAGATCGTCCCAGCCGTCGCCGCTCAAATCGGCCGCGACAATCTGGGCAGGGAGCTGGCCTGTAGGCAGCGATCCGACCAGGACGAAGGAACCGGCCTTGAAGGCGAAGAGCGACACGGCGTCGTTGTTCGCGTTGACGCTGGCGAGCAGAGGCCCATCGATCGTATCCGGGACCCAGGCGATGCCGCGCGAGGCGTACGGGTTCGGGGCGTTCGGCGACGGATTGACGATGACGGGCGGCTCGAAAGTGCCTGGCTGGCGGGGGATTCCCTGGCGATAGAGGATCTGGCCGGCGCCGTCAACCACCAGGACGTCGGCGGTGCCGTCGCCATTGACGTTGACGACCAGGGGCGTGGCATGCGGCGCCGTGGCCGATTGGCCGGCGGGGACGAAACCGCCCGCGCCGTTGCCGAGCAGCACGGAGACGTCGTTGGAGCCGGAATTGGCCACGGCCAGGTCGAGATTGCCGTCGCCGTTAAAGTCGTCTACGACCAGGGAGTATGGCGCGGTCCCCGCCGGGAGCAGCGCCCCTTCCTGAAAGCCGCCGTGGCCGTCGCCGATCAAGATCGTGACGCCGCCGCCAGAGTACTGGCCGGTGGTCGGTTCGAGATTGCCCTTGGAGGCGACGGCCAGGTCGACTCGCCCGTTGGCGAATTCTCCAGCGACCAGAGCATCGGCGTTGTTTCCCACCGGGATCGGCTGCGCCTCTTGCCGAAACGTGCCGTCGCCGTTGGAAACGAGGATGGTAACGTCGCTGGTCGCTCCGGCGAGGACGGCCAGGTCGTCAAGCTCGCCAAGGCCGGTGAAATTGCCCGCGGCCAGAGCCAGCGGGGCGTCATTCGATTCGGGGTGCTCGGCGCTGGGCTGGAAGCCGCCGTGGCCGTCGCCGATCAAGATACTCACGCCGCCGTCAATGTACTGGCCGGTGTACGGGTCGAGATCGCCCTCGTAGGCGACGGCCAGGTCGAGCGAGCCAGCGCCGGTGAAAGTTCCGGCCACCAGGGAATCGGGGGCATCTCCCACCTGGTACTGCTTGGCGGTCTCGAACGTACCGTCCCCGTTGCCCATGAGGATGGAGACGTTATTGGAGCCGATATTGGCAGTGGCCAGGTCGTAGTGACCGTTTCCGCTCAGTTCCGCCGCCACCAGGGAGACGGGGTCGTTTCCCACCGGGTAGTAGGTGGGGGGCTGGAAGGTCCCGTCGCCGTTGCCCAGCAGGACGGCCACGAGAGAGCCGTTGGTCTGGCTGAAACCTGCCACGGCGAGGTCGAGGCGGCCGTCGCCGTTGAAATCTTCAGTCACGATGGCCGTCGGCGAAAAACCCGGGAGCGCGATCTGGGCCGCCGCCTGGAACGTTCCATCGCCATTGCCAAGCAGGATGGAAACGTCATCTGAGCTGGTGTCGGCCGTGGCGAGATCGACGTAGCCGTCCCCGTTGAAATCTCCAGCCGCCACCGAGAGCGGCTGGTCGCCGACCGCCGTCGCGGGCGTTTGAAACGCACCGTCGCCGTTGCCCAGCAGGAATGACACCTGGTTGGTCGAGTTGTTGGCGACAGCCAGGTCGAGCCGGCCATCCTCGTTGAAATCGGCCGCCGCCACCGCCGTCAAACCGGCCCCCACCGTGACGTTCCTGGCGGCCTGGAACGTCCCGTTGCCATTGCCCAGGAGGACCGACACTTCGCCGGAGCCGACATTGGCGAGGGCCAGATCGAGCTTGCCGTCGGGGGTGAATTCGCCGGCGACCAGGGACTGGGGGGTTTCGCCCACCGGGATCGGCGGCGTCTCATCCTGAAACGTCCCATCGCCGTTGCCGATCAGGATCGAAAGATTGTCGGAGCCGGCGTTGGCGACGGCCAGGTCGAGAATGTCGTTGCCGGTGAAATCGCCCGCGACCAGGGAATAGGGCGTGGTTCCCACCGGGATCGATGGCGACTTTGCCTCGAAGCCGCCCTGGCCGTCGCCGATCAAGATGGTGACGCTGTTGGAGGCGCGGTCGGAGTTGGCGACGGCCAGGTCGAGAATGCCGTTGCCGGTGAAATACCCGGCGGCCAGCGACTGAGGTGCGGTATTGAATCCGATATCGTACTGGCCGGCTGGCTGGAGGAAGGTGCCGTCGCCGTTGCCGATCAGTATGCTCACGCCGCCCGGGCGATTGTAACGTGGCGTGTCGTCGCCCTTGTCGGCGACGGCGAGGTCGAGATGGCCGTCGCCGGTAAAGTCGCCGGCGACGAGCGCCGACGGGTTGACTCCCGCGGCATAGGGCACGGGCTTCTGAAACGTGCCGTCGCCATTGCCCAGGAGCACGTACACGCCGCCCGCGGCCGGCACGCCCCCGATCAAGTCGCCATACGCGACGGCCAGGTCGAGCTTGCCCGTGCCGGTGAAGTCGCCGGCGATCATGGCTGTGATCGCGTCGCCGCACGGCAGAGGGGGAAGGTCGAGGCTGGCCGAGGGCTGGGTCGCGAAGGTGCCGTCGCCCAGTCCCTTGTAAACACCATCCGGGGTTGCCAGGTCGGGAATGGAGTCGCCATCGAAGTCGCCGATTGCCATGGCGCCATAAGGGTTGCTCGAAGTGGTCGCCAATGGCTGATAGGGCGCCGTTGCCGGCGTCAGGGTGGTTGTCAGGGTGTAGGCTCCCGCTGTCCCGCTGCTCTCGACGTCGAGGGCATAGGTGCCGGGCGCGAGGTGCTCATCGATTGAATCGTCGGGGTTGGCCGGAGAGAGGCCGTCGCTTTGCACGAGCACCTGGCCCTGGGGATCAGAGAGCAACAAGCGGGTCGTGAGACCCAGAGGCTGCACGGTTGCGGTCAGCCGGGCGTCGGCGGCCGTGTCGATGTCAAAGACTCCGATGGCCAGGCCGCGGACCGTGACGTCCGGGCCGGAGATCGCCAGCGCGGCGTTGCCGGATGGGCTTCCGCCCAGTTGGATCAAAGGCGTGCCGCTGTAGCCGGGCTGCGAGAAGCCGTCGATCAACACCGAGCTCGTGATCGAGGGCAAGGGCGAAACGGGCGCGATTCTCCGCGCCCCTTGCCCGGGGATGTCGAAGTCGATCGTGCTTTCGCCGGCGGCTGCGTCGGAGTCGAGGATCGCCTGCCGGAGCGAGCCGGGGCCGCTATCGGCGGTCGTGTCCACCAGGAAGATCGACAGGAGCAACCGGCTTTCCACCGCCTCGAGCCAGGGACGGAACCGGAATTTCCCGCAGACCGGGACGGCCGGCGCCGCTCCAGGGCGGCGGCGGCGCTGAATTCGACGCCACGGCGAGCCGGCCAACTTCACCGCGGTTGGGGGATTGATCATGGCAATTGTTCCGGACCTGGCCGCTCTGCTGTCTCGACGGTGCCAACCGCTCGCTTTCCCCGCTTGTCGCCTGGCGCCCGATCGGAGACGGCCAGCCCGCCTTGCTCGAGCGCCGGCGCCAGCGCCGGCGGAGAGTTTGCAGCCCGGGATCTGCGAGAACCGTATCGCGCCAGAACACCCCGCGCTCATCGGCGGGTAGTCGTTTCAGCGCCTCGCGGAGCAGGAATACAGCGCGATCCTGGTAAGTGGCCACGATGATCACCGTGTCCCGCCCGTCGTTGCGCGCCTGGGCGCCGGCGACTATGGCCGCTTGTGCATAGATGCGGGCGCTCTTGTACAATTGGCGCGAAGTTGGCCTGGCGGTCTCGAGCGCTTTGTCGGCATCGTCAACCGCCTGGCGGTGCCAGCCCAAGCCCACGAGCGCCGTGCCGCGGCCGTTGTAGCCATCGGCGTTCGACGGCTCCAGCACGATCGATTCCTCGAAGTCGGGCAGCGCCAATCGGGGCGTGCCGAGCAGCAAGTAAAGTGCGCCGCGCTGTCTCAGGAGCGGCGCCCGGTCGGTCGCGAGGGCCAGCAGGTGCGTATAGTCCCCGATCGCGCCGGGGTAGTCGTTGATCTCGGATCGCGCGAGCGCGCGCCGCTTCAGGGCCCACTCCGATACCGGTCCATGCGCGAGCAGCGCATCGCAGGAGCGGACGACCTGCTCGAAGGACTTGGACCTGATCAGCAGGTCGATCCGCACCTGATGAGCCGCGTCGTGATCGGCAACGATTTTGAGGGCGGCATTGCAGGCTTCCAGGGCCTGGGCGTCACGATGATCGAGCGCCAGAAGCCGGGCCCGATTCGTATAATCCTGGGCCAGGTTCCTGCTACCCGGTCGCTCGAGCGCGATCGCTTGATCCAGGTCGCGGAGGGCGCGGCGCGCTGGTCGGGCGTCGCATCCCGGCGACCGCGATTGATATCGGCGCGAGCGCGGTACAGGTCTGGCCGTTTTGGCTGGAGGGCGATCGCCCGGCTGCACTGTGCGAGAGCTTCGTCCGGCCTGTCCTGTTCCAGGTATACCCGCGCGAGCGCGGTGAGCGCCGTGACTTCGCGCGGGTTGAGCTGGGCCGCCGCCCGCAGGTCGGCCGCCGCCCGCGGCAGTTGCCGCCGCACGAACGCGAGCATGCCCTGATTGACCAGGAGAGCGTAGCGCAGATCTGCGTTGGGCTTTGAGCCCAGCAGCTTGAGCGCGCGCTGGTAATCGGCCTGGGCGTCCTCGAAGTGGCGATTCGCCCGGTTCTGCGCGGCAATTTTACCGGCCGGTTTTTTTTCGGCCAGACCGAGCAGGTCCGCCCCGAGCTGGCTGGAGGCGAAACCGCGCAGCAGGTAGAGCCAGGCGAACTCGGGATCGCTCGCCAGGCAGGCGTCCAGACGAGGCACGGCCTCGGCCGGCCGGTGGAGCTGCAACAGGCAGACTGCCGAGACGCATTGAGCCCAGAAGTGGTCGGGCTGTTCCTGAAGGGCGGCGTTGAAATGATCGAGAGCGGCGGTGAAGTCTCGCCGCCTGTAGTCCTCCTGCCCCATCCAGAAATGGTCGAACGGCGTGGCACGCTGCTGCTCGGCTGCGCGGCGGCGCTCCGCGCTGGCCTCCACGAGATTGCCGGCCTGCTCGAGACAGGCCGCCCGGCGGCGATGGTAGGCCATTGTGGGGGCGACAGGCAGGCGAGCCGCCTGGTCCAACACGCGAAGCCCGCTTGTGGGGTCGGGCTCGACCTCGGCGAGCACCAAGAGCAGCTCGTAGCAGCCTCTGGCAATGTTGTCCCGTTCTGACTCCGTGAAGCTTTGGGGCAGCTCTGCCAGCGCCCGGGAATCGCCCGCGCCCGCGACGGCGAATTTTCCCAGCGCGGCTTCCGCCGCCACGCGCATCGCGCCGACGTCGGTCGGGAGGTTCAGCCCCGTGTACGAGGTCGCCTGGAACAGGGCCTGCTTTTGCAGGTCGAGGAATTCGCGGTACCGGGCCTTTCCCTCGTCCTGAGCGTGCTGCTCGGCGAGCAGCCCCTCGACTTCTTGCAGCAACGTCGCGGTATCCTGTGTCAACCGGCGCAGATTGGCCTGGCGTTCTCCTCGGATCTGTCCGAGCAGGCCCGAGAGGATGGCTTTGGCCTCATTCAGTTCCTTGCGCTCGATTTCCTTCTTCGCCGCCTTGATGGTGCTCGTGGCGTCCAGCTCGAGCGTCATGATCCGGGAATGCTCCTCCTCGCGCTTTTGCTGGTAACGGACGATGCCCACGAAGGAGCCCAGAATGACGACCGTGCCCAGCGTGAGGAACATGGCGGCGGCCGGTCTACGGCGGGCCCATTTGGCCGCGCGTTCCCAGAATACGACCGGCCGCGCCTTGATCGGCTCGCCATCCAGAAAGCGTCTGAGGTCGCCGGCCAGGGCGAGGGCCGATTCGTCGCGCCTATGCTGGTTCTTGGCCAGGCACTTGAGGCAGATCGTTTCCAGGTCGCGGGCCACCCGAGGCATCAGCCGGGTGGGAGACACCGGCTCGTCGTGCAGGACCTGACGCACCGTCTCCAGGGGCGTCTCCCCCTTGAACGGCGGCCGCCCGGTCAACATTTCGTAAAGGATCGCCCCCAGCGCGTAGACGTCGGCGGCCGGCCCCACCAGCCGGCTGTCAACCGCCTGTTCGGGCGCCATGTAGCTGGGCGTGCCGACGACCTGGCCGGAGAAGGTTCGCGCCGACTGAGCGTCGAGGAGCTTGGCCAGACCGAAGTCGCTGATTTTGGGTACGCCGGCGACGGTCAACAGAACGTTGCTCGGCTTCAAGTCGCGATGAACGATGCCGGCTTGATGGGCCGCGTGAACGGCCCGGGCCAGCGTCTCGACCAGCTCGGCAGCCTGCCGGGGCGGCTGGGGGTTGCCCGCCAGATGGTCCTTGAGGCTGCCGCCGGTGAGCAGCTCGAGCGCGAAGAACGGCCGGCCGTCGGCCGTGCCGATGTCGTAGATCTGGATGATGTTGGGATGCCCGAGCCGCGCGACCGCCTCGGCTTCAACCAGGAAGCGCGACAAGAGGCCGGTCCCCGCCTGCCGGTCCTCGCGGATCATCTTCAAGGCGACAAGGCGGTTCAGCCCGATCTGCCGGGCCTTGTACACGACCCCCATTCCTCCCTCGCCCAGCCAGTTCATGACCACGTAGCCCGGGACCAGCGGGCGACCGGCCGGGACCTCGTGCGGCTGCGCGGTCCGCACCGGCAGCAGGGCCGTTCTGGTCAACGGTTCCAAACGGATCGGCCGGCCGGCCGTCTGCGGCCGCGCCCGGCGGGTTTTCGCCCGGAGGATTGTCGCCGCCGCGCGCGGCAGGGCGCGGGACGGCTTCAAGGGCGTCGGGGCTGGGAATGTCGCCGGCCCGGGTGATCGTTCGGTCCGGCTCGCCGGCTTCGGGCTCGACTCGGCCCGCGACACCCGCCGGTGTCGGGGTCTCGGTGTCGCCGAAGAGCAGGTTCTCCAGTCGCGCCCGACAGGCCGCGCAGCCGCCGAGATGCGCGGCGACCCTGGACAGGCCGGAGTCGCCGCTGCCCTGCTCCAGGTAACGCAGAAGCTCGTCTTGGCTCGGACAGCTCTCCATGGACATGGCGCCCCCGCCACTCAAAACTCCGGATTCATCGACAACGTTTTCCCACTGCCGATCGTCAGCGCCTGGGCGGGCGGACGACTTTGAGGATGCCGGACTTGAAGGTGATCTTGTAATTGGCGGCGGTCAGCGTACCCAGGGTAATGGAGTACTGGCTGCCGGCACGGGACCTAAACGTCGCGGTCGTTTTCAATGTACCCGAAAGCGCCGAGCTGGCCGTTTCTTTTCCGACCAGTCCGCTCGTGGCGTAGGTGAGCTTGGGGACCGGCCCGCCAGCGTACATGGTCAGATTGTTGGCGGTCACGGTGAGCGGCCTCTTCGTGATACTGGCCGAGAGCCCGCTCTGCTCGCTGGCCGCCAGCACGTAGTCGCTCGCCTGGGCGCCGCTCAGCGTGTTGCCGCTCACCTTCACGCTGATGCCGCTGGCCGCGTTCTTGCTGGTAAAGGCCCCGACCGCCGTCCCGCCCAGCGTCACGGCATCGCCCGCATACGGCTTGCCGTCGCTCATTGACCCGCTGCCCGCCGGCTCCGCGCTCAGGAGCGCCGCCGTGCCCGTGAGCGTCGCCGCGGCCGTCGCGTCATACACCTTGTTGGCGACGCTCAGGCCCGAGACAAACAGCGTCTTGGGCATGATATTGGCCGAGAGCCCGCTCTGCTCGTTGGCCAACAGCACGTAGTCGCTCGCCTGGGCGCCACTGAGGGTGTTGCCGCTGACGGTCACAGTGATGCCGCTGGCGGCGTCCTTGCTGGCGAAGGTGCCGGCCGCCGTTCCGCCCAGCGTCACGGCATCGCCCGTGTACGGCTCGCCGTCGGCCGCCGACCCGCTGCCGGGCGGCTCCGCAGTCAGGAGCGACGCCGTGCCCGTGAAGGTCGCCGCGGTCGTCGCGTCATACACCTTGTTGCTGGCGCTCAGGCCCGAGACAAACAGCGTCTTGGCGGTGATATTGGCTGTCAGCCCGCTCTGCTCGTTGGCCGCCAGCACGTAGTCGCCCGCCTGGGCGCCGCCGAGGGTGTTGCCGCTGACCGTCACACTGATGCCGCTGGCCGCGTCCTTGCTGGCGAAGGTGCCCACCGCGGTCCCGCCCAGCGTCACGATGTCGCCCGCATACGGTGTTCCGTCGGTGGCCGACCCGCTGCCTGCCGGCTCCGCGAAGAAGAGGGCTGCCGCGCCTGTGAGAACGGCGTTGGTCGTCCCGTCATACACCTTGTTGGTGGCGCCCAGGCCCGAGACAAAGAGCGTCTTGGCCATGATATTGGCCGAGAGCCCGCTTTGCTCGCTGGCGGCCAGCACGTAGTCGCTCGCCTGGGCACCACTCAGCGTGTTGCCGCTGACCGTCACACTGATGCCGCTGGCCGCGTCCTTGCTGGTAAAGGCCCCGACCGCCGTCCCGCCCAGCGTCACGGCATCGCCCGCGTACGGCTTGCCGTCGGTCATTGACCCGCTGCCCGCCGGCTCGGCACTCAAGAGCGCGGCCGCGCCCGTGAGCGTCGCCGCGGTCGTCGTGTCATACACCTTGTTGCTCGCGCTCAAGCCCGAGACAAACAGCGTCTTGGCTGTGATACTGGCCGTCAGCCCGCTCTGCTCGTTGGCTGCCAGCACATAGTCGCTCGCCTGGGCGCCGCCGAGCGTGTTGCCGCTGACCGTCACACTGATGCCGTTGGCCGCGTTCTTGCTGGCAAAGGCGCCCACTGCCGTTCCGCCGAGCGTCACGGCATCGTCCGTATACGGCTTGCCGTCGGCCGCCGACCCGCTGCCCACCGGCTCCGCGGTCAAGAGCGCCGCCGCGCCCGTGAAGGTCGCCGTCGTCGTCGCGTCATACACCTTGTTGCTGGCGATCAGGCCCGAGACAAACAGCGTCTTGGCGGTGATATTGGCTGAGAGCCCGCTCTGCTCGCTGGGCGCCAGCACGTAGTCGCTCGCCTGCGCACCCGTCAGCGTGTTGCCGCTGACCGTCACGCTGATGCCGCTGGCCGCGTCCTTGCTGGCGAAGGTGCCCACCGCCGTGCCGCCCAGCGTCACGCCGTCGCCTGTGTACGGCTTGCCATCGGTCGCCGACCCGCTCCCCGCCGGCTCCGCGCTCAAGAGCGCCGCCGCGCCCGTGAGCGTTGCCGTGGTCGTGGCGTTATACACCTTGTTGCCGGCGCTCAAGCCCGAGACAAACAGCGTCTTGGCGGTGATATTGGCCGAGAGCCCGCTCTGCTCGTTGGCCAGGAGCACGTAGTTGCCCGCCTGGGCGCCGCCGAGCGTGTTGCCGCTGACCGTCACACTGATGCCATTGGCCGCGTCCTTGCTGGCAAAGGCGCCCACCGCGGTCCCGCCCAGCGTCACGGCATCGCCCGTGTACGGCTTGCCGTCAGTCGCCGACCCGCTGCCCGCCGACTCGGCGCTCGAGAGCGCCGCCGCGCCCGTGAGCGTCGCCGCGGTGGTCGCGTTATACACCTTGTTGCCGGCGCTGTAGCCCGAGACAAACAGCGTCTTGGCCGTGATACTGGCCGTCAGCCCGCTCTGCTCGTTGGCCGCCAGCACGTAGTCGCCAGCCTGGGCGCCGGCGAGCGTGTTGCCGCTGACCGTCACACTGATGCCATTGGCCGCGTTCTTGCTGGCAAAGGCGCCCACTGCCGTGCCGCCGAGCGTCACGGCATCGCCCGTGTACGGCTTGCCGTCGGTCGCCGACCCGCTGCCCGCCGGCTCCGCGCTCAAGAGGGCCGCCGTTCCCGTGAGCGTGGCCGCGGTCGCCGCGTTATATACCTTGTTGCTGGCGCTCAAGCCCGAGACAAACAGCGTCTTCGGCGTGACCGTCACGCTCACGGCCTGCGACGACGTGCTGGGAGCAAAGATACTCGATCCACCAGGCGCATACTCGGCATAGATCTGATGCGGCGAGGACGCGACCGCAAGAGCGGCGGTGTCGAATGTCGCCTGGCCCTGGGTGCTCAGCGTCGCGCTGCCGAGCAGCTTGCCGCCGCTTGCCGGGTTGCCATCGTAGAAGTCAACAGGGCCCGAAGGGGCCCCTGAGCCAATGCCGCTTTGCGCGACGGTCGCTTCGAGCGCCACCTGCTGGCCATACACCGAAGAGACGGAGCTTGACGAGCTGGCCGAAATTGTTGTGGTCGTCGCCGATTGCTGGGCGTTGACGGTGAGTTCGGGGTTGCCCTGCGAATCCTGGCCCGCAGCGACGTCAAAGGGGACGTTGTCGGTCGTGGATTGTCCGTCGGTCGTGGTGGAGACGCTGGCGAACTGCCCCGTGATCGTCCCCTGCTGGGCATCAATGATCGGAAAAATATCGTTCTTGACCGGGGCGTAACCGGAGCCGACCGTGACATCGACCGTCGTGTCTGCCCCGATTTGAACCCCGGTATCCGCATTGTCGGGATCCGGTAGATCATCGAGATCCGTGGACGTTCCGGACGCCGGTGGTCCGTCGAGCTCGACGGCCAATGCCGAACCGGCGTCGAACTCGGCTTGACCTGTGATGTTGAAGTGCCCGAGGCCGCCGAACGTCGCATTCGGTCCGACATAGAGGGCAGGCGCCTCGACTTGGAAGTCGCTGACTAAGTCGTTGAGGGTGGCCCCGTCGGTCATGAGCAAAGTACCCGACTCGACATCCACCTCGAAGTAAATGCCTTCGGTGGGATAAACCTGCCCGATGGTCTGAGTGCCGGTCCCATTCATCTGGATCGTCCCGCCATACCCCTCGATCTGTCCACTGAAATCGTACTCAGCCGCACCCGCCGCGACGATCGATAGAACCGCCCGACCTCCGTCCAGATTAACCGTTCCGTCTCCGGTCAAACCGAGGATTGTCGCCTGATGTCCGGCGGCGAGCTCCAGAATCCCGCCGGTCTCCACATCCATCACCGTATCGCTCAATTCCGTGGTCTGAGGCAGGTAAAACGTTCCCGCGCCGACCGTGTAAAACGCGAGGTTGAGATCCGGTGCGCCCTGCTCCTGGAGCTCCACCTCGCCGCCGCCGTACTCGACGACGCTTCCCGATTCGTCCAACGAGAGGTTGGAAGCAAGCGTCAGGACGTCCCCCGTACTGACGGTGATAATGGCGTCGTTATCGAGCGTCAGTCCCTGGCTGCTGTCGGAGACGGGCGCGAAGGTGTACGAGCCATTGAGCGTGATCGAGCTCACGTCCGCGCTGTCGATATCGACGGTACCGCCTGCCGAACCATCAAAGACGACCGCGGCGCCGGCGGGAGGAATCACGTCTTGGTCCCAGTTGTCTGCTTGGTTCCAGTTCGATCCATGAGCGCCGCTCCATGTATATTGAATCGCGGTCGGCGCAATGCGCCGTTCGAGCGCTTCCAAAGACGGGCGGCCCCTGCGTCGCTCTGGCGCGGCAGCCCGCGGATGACCCAGCCGCCGACAAATCGAGAAGATGATGTGCGAGTACGGCTTCATCGTCGCGATGTCCTTTCCAGAGCGGTCGATCAGAGACGTGTCCAGCAATTCCCATCGCGTCGCGCCCGCGAGCGCAGGTGCGACCGAACACCGACGTTGCTTGCAGCAGTGCAAGAGACAGAACCACACCCAGGCGCGCGCATGAATATATCGCTCAAACGAAGCGATGTCACGCAAAAAGTCTTACGTCGATTATTTTCCCGGCACACGTCTGATCCATTTCGGTTTCTCTGGGTTAGAAAAACGCAGAAATGCGCAGCGTGCCGGGATCGATCGCGGACCAAGCGTACCGACGCGTAGCGCGGCTGCGTCGGGCCGTTTCCAGCTCAGTGCGAGCGCCACTCGTCGATGATCGAGGCTAGAAGCGCCGTCCAGCCGGTTTGATGGGAGGCGCCCAGGCCGGCGCCGGTGTCGCCGTGGAAATACTCGTAGAAAAGGACCAGGTCGTTCCAGTTGGGATCTTCTTCGAAACGTGCGCTGGCCGGCGAAGACGGCGCGGCGGCCCGAGATCGGGTCGCGCGCCACGATATGGATCAACCGTTCAGCGATCGATCGCGCCATTTCCCCGGCCGTGATGGGCTGTCCGCCGGAACCCGCGGCCGCCACCGCGAAGTCAGGCCCGAAGGCCTTGCCCAGCTTGCGCAGCGACTCGATCAAGCAGGAAGCAGGTCGGGAACCAGATCGGGCCGCGCCAGTTCGAGTTGCCGCCCTTGATCTTCGAGACCGCCTCGGCGGGCTCGTAACCCACCGATTGTCCGTCGAAGACAAACGGCTGCGCGTCGTGGGCCAGGGAGAGGCTGCGGATGCCGTAGTCCGAGAGAAACTCGGCCGGGTCCCAGAGCCGCTCGAGAATCCGTTCCAGTTGGGGGCGATTGACGATGGTCAGGACATGCGTCACGTCGCCCCCTCGGTCGATCGTATGGACGACATCCTCGACCAGGTCGCGACGGTGGTTCAGGAACCAGTCGAGGCAGCGGCGAAAGTCCTTGAACGGCTCGATCCAGCTCACCTCGAGCCGTTCGACGGCGAACAGCGGGATCAGCCCGACCAGCGAGCGCACGCGGAACTTGCGGAACGAGCCGTCGGGATAGCGCAAGCACGTCGTAGAAGAAGCCGTCGCTGATCGTCCCAGAGCGCGTAGTCGACGGTTGCCCATGCGCTTCATCGCCGCGGCCACGTACACGTAGTGCTGGAAGAACTTGGTGGCCAGGCCCTCGTAGACCGGGTTTTCCTTGGCCAGCTCCAGGGCGATCCGCATCATGTTCAGGCAGAACATGCCCATCCAGCCGGTGCCGTCGGACTGCTCGAGCACCGCGCCGTCGACGCATCGCGTCGTGCGATCGACGACGGTGATGTTGTCGAAGCCCGAGGAAGCCCCCCTCGAAGATGTTGTTGCCCTCCCGGTCGACCTTGTTGATCCACCAGGCGAAGTTGATCAAGCAGCTTGTGAAAGCAGCGTTCCAGGAAGGCGCGATCGGCCTGCCCGGACCGGATTCGGTCCATGTTGTAGACCCGCCAGACCGCCCAGGCATGCACCGGCGGGTTGAGGTCGGAGAACTCCCACTCGTAGGCGGGAATCTGGCCGTTGGGGTGCTGAAACTGCTCGAACAGGAGCACCCAGAGCTGTTCCTTGGCGAACTGGGGGTCGACGAGCGCGAAGCCGACGCAGTGGAAGGCCAGGTCCCAGGCGGCGAACCAGGGATACTCCCACTTGTCGGGCACCGTCATGACCCGCAGCGAGTTGAGGTGCCGCCAGTGCTGGTTGCGCACGGTTCGCCGCGCTGCCGGCGGGGGCGACTGCGGGTTGTCGCCGTCGAGCCAGCGATTCACGTCGAAGATGTAGCTTTGCTTGGTCCAGAGCAGCCCGGCCAGCGCCTGGCGCTGGATCTTGCACTCGTCGGCGCTGGCCCCGCGGGGGTGGATTGCGGCAAAGAACTCGTCGGCCTCGGCCTTGCGCTGGGCGACGATGGCATCGACCTCCGCGAGCGGCGGCCGATAGGGCCCCCGGTCGGAGAGGCGCAACCGGACCACGACCGAGCCCCCGGGCGCGATGGCGTCGAAGCGGTAGTGAATCGCGGCCTTGGTGCCCTGCCCCGCGGGGTTGATGCACGGCTCTCCGTTGACCACAAACCGATGAAACGCGTCCTTGACGTACGGCTTCCTGCTGGTGTGGCCAGGCCCGAAGACGCGCGGGCCGTTGGTCTCGTTGTCGGTGAAGAGCGGCGCGCCGCCGGACTGGGCATCGAGCGTCCTCTGCCCCAGGCGATAGACGAAGGGAACGGTCGCCAGGCCCGAGACCACGGTATCGTCGGCGACCAGGCAGGGACCATCGGGGCCTGCGGGCTCCTGCCGGATCAGGGGCTCGACGCGGGGAATGGTGCCCCAGGCCCAGGTATTGCGAAACCACAGTTGCGGCAGGATGTCGAGCGCCGCCGCATCTGGCCCGCGATTGAACGCCTCGATCCGGATGACCAGCTCTTCCGGAGTGGCCTTGGCATACTCGATCACGATGTCGAAGTAGCGGCCGTCATCGAAGACCCCGGTGTCGAGCAGCTCGAATTCTGGTCCCTGCCCGCCGCGGCGCCGGTTTTCATCGATCAGGCGGGAATAGGGATACTCGAGCTGGGGATACTTGTAGAGAAACTTCATGTAGGCGTGCGATGGGAGATTATCGAGATGGAAATAGTACTCCTTGACGTCCTCGCCGTGGTTGCCCTCCGAGGGCGTGACGCCGAAGAGTCGTTCCTTGAGGATCGGGTCGCGGCCGTTCCAGAATGCCGGCGCGAAGCAGAGGACCTGGTAGCGGTCGCAGATGCCGGCAATGCCGTCCTCGCCCCACCGGTAGGCCTTGCTGCGGGCCAGGTCGTGCGGCAGGAACTCCCAGGCGTTGCCGTCGGGGCTATAGTCTTCGCGCACCGTGGCCCACGATCGGTCCGAAAGGTACGGGCCCCACCGCCGCCACGAGCCTGCGTCGTCGCGGATCTCGGCAAGTCGTCGATGCTCCGCAGTGTCGGGATACACGGCTCACCACCTAGGGGAGCTGGCTGGGATCGAAACGGCTAGGGCTGTCAAAACCGGGCTGGAGCTTCAGCTTCTCGAGCAAGCCGTCGATTTCGCGACGCCAGGCTTGAAGCTCGCTGGCGCGATCGGGGGCAAGGACCGAGAGCGCCTGACGCAACGGGACCAGCGCCAGGTACCGCCCGACGGCTTCGTCCCAGCTCGAGACGAGGCCCCAGGCCGCGGGCCGGTTGACAATGCCCAGGAGCGTCTCCACCTCGCGGGCGTCGAACGGCCTGGATGCGAGCACCTCCACGCATTGGCTCAGCGACCTGGCGGTCTCGCCGCAACGGTTCGTGACGAGGTCCCGCTCGGGCATCGGCTTGTCCATCAGGGCGGCGAGCTTGTCGACGGATTCGGCAAAGCGGCCGGCGGCGGGATCGGCGATAAACCGCTGCGCGAGCTCGCGGCTCATGGGAATCGCCCACGAGCCCCAGGCCGGCGCGCCGCGAGCCGGCCCGGCGGGCCGCTGCCGGCGCCATTTTTCGTCGCGCAAATCGTGATGACACGAAAAACAGCCGTATTCGCTCAACTCGGGCCAGGACGAGTTTCCCGGCCGGGCGCGGGATTCGAGGAGCACAAGCGACGCCTGCGCCGTCACCAACTGGCCGATCGCCCACGCCCTTGCGGGAAAGCTCGCCGCCCGCCCGGATGGCGCGGCCGGATCGCCATTTTCGCCCTTCTCAATCCAGTGGGGCGGCATGTTGTCGAGATACGCGGATAATTCGAAGTTGAGACGAGGATGACCGGCGGCGATCAGGTCGTGATTGACGTCGCGGGCAAGCAGGCCGCCGGCGGACGAGTCCCCCACATGGCAGCCGGCGCAGACTCGAGCGCGCACGGCCAGGCTCTTGGTGTCGGTGAGACCGAACGCCTCCTTCTGGCTCGGGCTCTGGATCTGCCGCCAGTCCTGCGTCGTGTGGGGCCCGAGCCACCGCGCCGATGCGCCATGGCACGATTCGCAGCCCACGCCGTCCTGGTTCATCCAGGCCGTCGCTTTCAGGGCGCCCTGGCTGCGCGGGGTGGTATGGCAGGCCAGGCAGCGCTGGTCCTCGCTGGCCCGCGTATATTCAGTCCGGTTGCCCGCGGGGTTACGCGGGTTGCCCGCGGAGTTACGCGGGTTGCCCGCGAGGTTACGCGGGTTGCCCGCGAGGTTACGCACGATCCGGTCCGACCGATCCGAGAACAACGTCTGGTAGGCTCGAGAATGCCGGTCGTTCGAGATCCAGGTTGTGTGCTCGTTGCCGAGGACTCGCCAGCCGGTGCGGAGCGACGCTGCCGTGGCAGGCGACCGCGGAACATGATCCGGAACCTCGGAATTCCGCGACGGCCCTGGCAGGCTCGGGCGAGTGCACGGCTCGTTGCGCCTGCGGATCGGCCTTGCAGATGACCGCAACCAGGCAGCCAACCAGAAACAGCGGACTCGATCGGGCAAATCTCATGGCGAGTCCCACAAAACCGGCGACATGCAGGGTCGGGCCAGGACCAGCCTGCCCCCCCGAGCCTCATTCGACCGGGCCGGCACAGCCGAAACGAATGACGGGGCCGGCAACTTGCTGTAATATATCACCTCAGAACTACTCGGGTTAGAGAGGGCCGGCATTCGATTCGATTGTTGGCTCGGCCGAGCGAAGGTTTCGAATAACGAGAACGCTCGGTTCCGGCGTAAAGCGCTGCGCAACAATCATTGTCGCCTTTCGCGGAGCGAAAGACGACTCTTCCGGTAACTTTTCTCTGCCCAGATCCTGACTTGACGGCGGCCATACGGATGCTCATTTTCGACCGGGAAAGCTGGAAGAATCATCGGTCTTGGTGTGCCGGCATGGTGATCGCGACCTTCTTGGCGCTGGCGTGGTACATTGCTTACGGGCTGTGGTGGGGTCCGTGGAACTGGCCGGGCGGAGCCAGTCCGCCAGGGTTCACCTTCGGGCTGCTCGGTGGTGCGATTATCCTTTTCGAGATGCTGCTCTGGCCTCGGAAGTCGTTGTGGCGCGGCTGGCGGCTCTTGCCCACCAAGACCTGGATGATCGCCCATCTGTGGCTCGGCCTCCTGGCATTGCCGCTGCTCTTCTTGCACGGCAGCTTTCATTTTCACCCTGGCGCATCGACGCTCGCCGCGGTTCTGATGTGGCTCCTGGCGGCCGTCGTCGGCAGCGGCGTGCTCGGGCTGGTCGTCCAGAACATCGTGCCTTCGCTCATGCTCGAAAGAATTCCCGCCGAGACGATCTATTCACAGATCGAGCACGTTCTCGATCAGTTTCGAGCCGACGCCCAGCGGCTTGTCGAGCTGACCTGCGGCCGATCGGAGCAAACCCAGCAGGGCGATGGCCGGGCGGCGCCTGGCGAAATCGGCGGCGACTCGCCATCCTTCGTGTCGGTGGGAACCGTGCGGCAGGTCGGCCGCGTCCAGGGCAAGGTTGTGCAGGTTGGGCTCGAGGCGGGCTGGGTACCGGAGTCGGAACCCCTGCTCGCGTTCTACCAGGAGCAGCTCGAGCCGTACTTACGGGCAAAATCGGGCAGGCGGCTCCCGCTCGGCTCGCCCCAGCACGCCGAGTCGCTTTTCGCAGCCCTGCGCAAGCGCTCAAGCGCCGATGCCTATCCGGTGGTAGACCGTCTGGCCGATCTGTGCGAGCAGCGCAGACAGTTTGACCTCCAGTCGCGGCTGCACTTCTGGCTGCATTCGTGGCTGGTTGCCCACGTTGCGCTCTCGGTCGGGCTGACGGTTCTCATGGTCGTGCACGCGGTACTGGCTCTCAAGTATCTTTAAGTATGAATGTGAGCGCGATGGTGCGGGAATCTGGCAAGAGGCGCGGGTCACGAATCGAGCTTGACTACTACCGAAGCTCGGACGGGCTTTCACGGTGGCGCGGCCGGTTATGTCTACTCGTGATCCTCACAGCCGCGGGCTGGATCGGACTCGAGGCGATCGCCGGCCGCGACCGGGCGGCCCCAGCTCGTTTCTTCGAACCGAGCCGGCTCGCTTCCAAGGGCCCGCTGGCCCAGGCACACGCCATGTGGGACTCGACCTGCCGGGCATGCCACCTGCCCTTCACACCGATCAACCCTTCACGGTGGGCGCCGGCCTTTGCGACCGGCTCGCACGCAGGCGATTACCGATGCCGGACCTGTCACGCCGCGCCCGTCCATCACCAGAGCGAACGCGCCGACGACATCCCGGCTTGCGCCGAGTGCCACAGCGACCACCGCGGGCGCGAGGCTTCGTTGCTGGCGATGGACGACTCGGCTTGCACGCGATGTCACGGCGACTTGAAGCAGCACCGCGGCCCGGCGCGGGGACACGGTCTGTTGGCGGCTCCGTGTCCCGTTTCGACACGGCGCATCATCCCGAGTTCAGGACCACGCCGGACGACCGGGCGATGAGCCCGCGCCGCGTCAAGTTTAACCATGCGCGGCACCTGGCCGCCGGCCTGACCCTGGAAGAGGGAGGCATGCCATTCACTTTCGCACAGCTCGCGCCCCAAGACCGCGCTCGCTATGGCTGGGCGCTCGGCCAGGAGCTGGATGTTCCAGTGCGGCTGGCCTGTGCCGCTTGTCATCAGCTCGACGGCGAGGACCAGGTTGGCGGGGTTCTTGAACGCCGTGCGAACCGGATGCCAGCCCGGTCGCCGGGCGCATCCATGTTGCCGGTCGTTTTTGACGTCCATTGCGCTGCCTGCCATCCGCTGCCTTTTGACGCGAGTTTTCCGGAGAAGCAAGTTCCGCACGGGGTGGCGCCGGCTGAGCTAAACGCCAAGCTGCGGCAGTTTTATGCTGCCCAGGTCGTGAGGGCCGACCCGGCCGCGCTCCGCCAGGTCGTGCCGCCAAGGCCGCTTCCCGGTCAATCTGCGGGCTCCCGCGAACAACGATTTGAGGAAGCGATCGAGGCGAAAGTCCTGACTGCCGCGAAGCTTCTCTTCGGGTCAAGCGTTGACGAGGCGACGCGCCGGCGGCAAAAGCTTCCCCAGGGGCGGGGAGGCTGTGTCGAGTGTCATAACCTGAAAGCGAGCGCCGGCCCGCTCATCCGCGCGGGACCTCGCGTCGCTCGAAATCGAACCGGTCCTCATGACGCAGGTTTGGTTCGAGAGCGCCGTCTTCGATCATACGGCCCATCGCGCGCTCGAGTGTGCCGCCTGCCACGCCGGAGCAACCAGCTCGCGGGCAAACGGCGATCGGCCCCTTTTGCCAGGGCTCGCAGTGTGCGCTTCGTGCCATTGGGCGGCGGGCGGCCGGCAGACGGGCCAGCTCGCGGGAGCGAGCGCGGCCTGCACGGAGTGTCACCGCTATCACAACGGCGATCATCCCCGGCACTCCAGGGGCGCCGCGGCGCGGCGGGGGGCCGGGGCGCTTTCGATCCAGGAGTTCCAGAGTGGCGGCGCGGCGGGCGCCCGGGGTAAAGCGGGCGCGCTCTTCATGAAGCCGACAAGGTATTAATTAAGTGAGATATTTCTGATGTTTGAATCGTGGCTGCTACGTGTGTATGATGACCGGCTCCTTTCCGCGGTGAAGGAGTGCGCTCCTCCCATGGAGCTGGGCCGGCAGGATGACCGCGCCGCCGAGGGGTTGTACCAGGTGAGCCATTTTGCGGACGGGCACGTTCGCGTGGCGATTGGCGCAGTGACGAGGTCAAGCTGTCGCGACGTCTGGCCTGGCTGGAGGAGGTCGCCGGGGGCATGGTCCTGGTCCGGAACATAAGTTCCAAGGTCACGTTCAGTCTCGACGAGGGGCGCCAGGTCGCGCCGGGCGGGCAATGCGAGGTCGAACTGCCGGTCGTCCTCCAGTTCGGCAAGCGAGTCGTGCGAATTCAAAAGACCGCTCACGACCCGGGAGGGAGCGTCATCCAGAGCCTGGATCGCCCGACGGCCTTTCCGTCGGCGATCGCGGACGATCGGTCAATTCTGGCGACACTCGCCTTGCCCGCGGTCGCAATGCCGGATGCCGATGGCTTGATCGAATGGCTGCGGGTGATGATCCGGGTCTTCCAGAGCGCGGCCTGCGACGCCGATTTCTTTCATCAGGCGGCGTCCGCGGTGGTCGAGGTCGTGCGGCTCGATTCGGGACGAGTCCTCATCCGTGAACGGGGCGAGTGGAAAACGGTTGCCTCCTGCGACAAATCGAGTGCGCCCGCCGGACGGCGCGAGCCACCGAGCCGGATGGTCGTGAACCGGGTGTGCGACGAGAAGCGGGTCACCTGGCTCGATCCGTCTCAGCTCGGCGAAGATTGTGCGAGTCTCTCCGGCGTCTCGTCGGTGGTTGCGTCCCCCGTACTGGATCGAGCCGGCCAGGTGATCGCGATCCTGTACGGCGAGCGGCGGCTGGAGTCGATGCTCCAGGCGGTGCGCCCCGTGTCGAAACTGGATGCGATGCTCGTCGAAGTGCTGGCGGTCGGGCTCTCCGCCGGGCTCGCCCGGGTGAAAGAAGAGCGTGCCGCGCTCGCGCTCCAGACCCAGCTCGAGCAGTTTTTCACGCCCGAACTGGCCCGCCAGCTCATGGCACGCCCGGAGCTCCTGACAGGTCAGGACCTCGAAATCACGGTCCTTTTTTGCGACATCCGCAGCTTTTCCCGCATCACGCGCGAGCACCAGCCGGCGTTCACGCTCGAGTGGACCAATGACGTGTTGTTGACGCTTTCCGACTGTGTTCTGAAACATCAGGGGGTGCTGGTCAACTACATCGGCGACGAACTGATGGCGATGTGGGGAGCGCCGGAGGCGCAGCCGGACCATCCCGCGCGTGCATGCCGCGCCGCCCTCGAGATGCTCGAGTCGCTGGAGGCGTTGAATGACAGGTGGCAGGGGCCGCTTGGCGAGCCGATCGGACTGGGAATCGGCGTCAACACGGGGATGGCGCGGGTCGGCAACACAGGCTCGCAGCGCAAATTCCAGTACGGGCCGCTCGGCACCATGGTGAATGTGGCCAGTCGGACCCAGGGTGCTTGCAAGTACTTCAAGTCGAGCTTGCTGATCACCAAGGAGACGCGCGACCGCCTGGGCCAGGAATTCCCGGTGCGCCGGCTGGGCAAGGCGCGGGTCGTCAACATGACCGACCCGATCGAGCTTTACGAGCTTTGGCCGCCGGGCGAGAGCGGCTCCGAGGACGTCTGCCCCGCCTATGAGGAGGCCCTCGCGACCTTCGAAGCCGGGGATTTCCAGAAATCCGCTCTCACGCTCCGCCGGATTCTCGATTCCCATCCCGAAGACGGACCGTCCAACGCGCTGCTCGCGCGTGCGACGGCTTATATCGTCGTGGCGCCGGAAACGCTTGATTCGGCATTCCGATTGCCTGGGAAGTAAGGGACCGCTTGATACGCCAGCGAAAGGTGTCAGGAACCGAATCACAATCGGTTCCTGACACCTTTGACCGGACCGAACTCAATCGGCGAAAGGTGTCAGGAACCGAATCACAATCGGTTCCTGACACCTTTGACCGTACGGGGCGCCGGGACCCAGTTCTGCTCCCGATCCGTCAGCTCAGGCCACGTCGCTGGTTGTATCGCAGGACTTCTTGACACGGTCAAGGCTCCGTCGGGCGGTAGCGTACCCATCAAGGGAGATCCTAGCACAACGGTGATTAGGGCGAAAAGGTCTATACCAATGACTTCCCCCGCACCAGGTCGAGCAGCTCATGCCCGCTCATGCGGTGGGCGGCGTCGTGGGGGCAGGCGTAGACGCAGCTTGGCTCGTGGTTCGGGCCGAGGCTTGTGCACAGGTCGCAGGTCGTCGCTTTCTTCACCTCGGCCTTCCTGGCCTTGTCGAACTGTTCGACCATGTTGATATTCCCATAAGGGCAATTCTCGGCGCATAAGCCGCAGCCGATGCACCAATCCTCGATGATGATCTCGCGCGATGCGCGGCGGCGGATCGAGCCGACCGGACAGCCGACCATGCAGTAGGGGTCAAGGCATGAGCGGCACGAGCTGGCGACCAGGAACTTGTCGAACCGCAGGCCCTCGCGGATCAGCCTTGTCACTCCCTGGTGGGTGTCGGCGCAGGCCTTGGTGCACTCGTCGCAGCGGGTGCATTTCACCAGGTCGAGCACCAGGAGGCTCTGCGCGTTCATCAATCCCTGGTCCAGGAAGTCGTCAAGCGGCACTTCGTTGACCGCGTGCAGGGCTTGCCGGTCCGATTCCAGCAGCTTGAGCGCCTCGGCGATCACGGCGGCGCGCACCGCGGGAAATTGGTCGACGATCGCGCGAAAGTCATCGGACGCGATTCGCACCAGGTTGACATGATCGAGCGCCGTGCAGGTGGCGGTTCGCACGCCCGCGGGCGCCAGGTCGCGCAGCTCCGGCAGGTCGGAAAGCAGCCCGATCACGCCGATGTAGCCGCCCGGGCCGACATAATTCAACACGCTGTCGCCGCCCTGGCGCGACTGGGTGACCTTGACGAACCCCATCCTGACGAGATAGAAGCCGTCGACCGCCGGCGCCCCCTGGCGAAAGATCACCTCGCCGGGCTCGCACCGGCGCAGCGTGACGCGCTCGCGCAGCATGTCGACGACCTGCCGGAACCGGTCAAGGTCGGCACGCAAGGGGGCAAAGAGCGGCACGTTCCGCAAGTGAGCATTGATCGCGCGCTCGCGGTATTTCGTTTCGAGCACACGGCGGAACGACGGGCTGCGCTGCATCACGTAGAGGACGTTTCGCAGCATCTCGAGCACCGTGCAGTCTTCAGCCGCCCGCACAGTCGCCGAGCGGGGATAGAAGCTCATGCAGGTCATCTCGCCAAAGATGTCGCCGGCACTCATCGTCGCCTGGGGCCGGCCGTATGCCAGGTTGACGGGAGCATCCACGGGGATGAATTCGCGCCCCCCTGCTCCGTCGCGCGTGGTCTCGGGGCGCGACGTGAGCCGGCTCGTGAATCGACCCAGTGCATGAAAGAAACCCGCCACGGGCCGGTTCTCGATGTGCTCGAGCGGCGCTTCGATGCAGATCTCGACCGATCCTTTCTCGATCAAGAACGCCGTCGAGCCGAATTCTCCCTCGCGACAGATCACCTCGCCTCGCCGGTAGCTCCGCCGCGAAACCCCACGGACATTCCAGCGGAGGAACGGGTGTGCCACCCCCTGAAACGCCTGGCGGATCTCGAGTATCGGGTGTTCAAACAGCTCGTCGGCGCGGATTTCCTGCCCCTCCGGGAGCCGGGCGGCCACGATGCCGCGATGCGTCAGAGCGCCGGTCGGACAGGAGACCATGCACTCGCCGCAGGCCACGCAGGATGAACTGCCCATGGGGACGTCGAGATCGAAGGCGATCCGCGCTCCATATCCCTTGCCCATGCGGCCAATCACGTGGTTTTCCTTGACGGCATTGCAGCCGCGCACGCAGCGATCGCAGAGGATGCAGGCGTTATGATCGACGGCGATGACCAGCGAAGTGTCGTCCTTGGGCAGCATGGTCTGGCGGCGTTCGAGCCGCGGCGAGCCTAACTCCAGGCGGCGCGCCAGCGACTCGAGCTCGCAATCACCCGACTGCGTCTCCTTGGCACAAGGAGCGGGATGATCGGTCAAGAGGAGCTCGGCGAGCACCTTGACGGCCGACCGCACGCGCGCGCTCGCCTTCGGGTCGGGCGATTCGATCGTGTCCACAATCATCGTGTCCTCGACCCGGTGCTGGCAGGCCGGTAGCAGCTTGCGCTCGACGTCGACGCGGCCGGTCCGCTCCTTGAACTTGGCGATCTGAACCACGCAGACCCGGCAGACGCCGACCGGATCCATGTATTCGCGATGGCATAAGAGTGGGATCGGGTTGGCAGGCCCGGCGCCGAAGAGCTGGGTGGCGGCGTCGTAGATCGTGGTCGCGCGCGGGACCACGTGCCCCTTGTCGTCCTTGCGCGGCCTGCCCACGTCGTCGGTCGCTGGAACGGCTTTCTTGACCGTGACCTGACGGCCGTCGATCGTGAGCGTCACGTCGCGATCGAGATCGTCGGCCGTCGCGCGATCCATCCGGATGAGCTGTCCCTCGTAGTCGCGGGCGAATAGCCCCTCCTCTTCCCAGCCCGGGAATTCCTCGTGCTCGTCGTGGCCCCGCTGCGGGTTGACTGATCCGGTACTCATCATGCATTTCCCAGATAGGATGCTAGAGGTCGGGCTTGGCGCCGCCGTCGCGGCGGTCACCGGATCAAGGGATCGGGTGGTCGAGGCCCAGGTCCTTCCAGAACGATTGGAGCGCCGAGGCAAGCGGCTTCGCCGCCGACATGCCGAGGCCGCAGATCGACGTCAGCTCCAGGGTTCTGAGCAGCTCGTCAACCAGTGCCTTGTCGCGACCGATCTCGGCAGCCGGGCGCGGATTTCGTACGATCTGCTCGCCGATCTGGACCAGTTTTTCGGAGCCGATCCGGCAGGGTACGCACTTGCCGCACGACTCGTTGCGGAAGAACCGCGTGGCATTGAGCGCGTGGTCGAGCATGTTCAGCCCCTCGGTCTGGGCATACACAGTCAGCCCGGCGCCCAGCATCAGACCCAGGGTGCGAAACTCGTCGAGGTCAAGCGGCAGCTCGCGGACGTCCAGGGTCTCGCAGTCCGGCGGGAAGCCGCGGCGAAACTCGGGCAGAATGTCGTCCTTCGTAAGCACCGCGGGGATGAAGCCGCCGGAGGGCCCGGAGGGAGCGACCGCCTTCAAGGGCAATCCGCCGCGCACGCCCCCGGCCAGGTCGATCAGCTCGCCGAAGGTCGAGCCGATCTCGACCTCGTACACGCCGGGGCGCTTCACGTCGCCGCAGATCGAGAAGAAGCGCACCCCTCTGGCGCCGGGCTTGCCTTTACGGGCATACCACGTGCCTCCCTTGCGTCCGGCATCGGCGTACCACGATCCGCCGCGGAGCAAGATCGCCGGAACCCACGCGAACGTTTCGACGTTGCTCAAGAGCGTGGGCCGATCGAACAGCCCGTTGGTTTCGATCTGGGGCGGACGATTGCGCGGCTCGGCCCTATGTTCCTCGATCGCCTCGATCAGCGCTCCTTGCTCGCCACAGACGTAACCCCCGGGGCTCTCGAACACCTCGAGCTCGAAGGGCTGGCCGGTATCGAGCACGCTGGCCCCGACTATGCCCCTGGCGCGAGCCTGCGCGATCGCCTCGTTCAATACGTCGATCTGATGGTAGTACTCGTGGCGGACATAGATGTAGCCTCGACTGGCACGGACCAGGAGCGCGCCCAGAACCATGCCCTCGATGACCAGATCGGGGACACGCAGCAGGATCTCCCGGTCCTTGAAAGTGGCCGGCTCGCTCTCATCGGCGTTGCAGACGATGTACTTGTCGTCGGCGCGGGCGTCGCGCACGTCCTGCCATTTGCGGAAGGCGGGCACGCCCGCTCCCCCCATGCCGCGCAGCTCGGCGGATTTGAGCGCCTCGACCAGGCCGTCGCCGGCGGCGCGGCGCTCGTCCGGCGATCGCGCCTGATTCAGCCTGGTCGCAAACGACTGGGCAGCCTGATACAGCGGCAGCGAGCGCTCCGCCGCTTGATCGCCCTGATCGGTGGCCGCGCCCTGCCGATAACTTGCGTAGGGATCGATCCGCCAGGGCCGGGGCGAGCGCTCGACCGCCTCGGGCGGAAGATCCGCGCCCGCCAGATGCGCTCGTACGATCTCTCGTAAATGCGCCTCCGGTTCACCGGCCGGCGGGTTTTGGAGGATGCGGGCCCCGTCGGGCTGCCCCGCTCTGTGCAGCTCGATCAGGGCAGCCGGGGCACGATCGCAACGGCCCAGGCAGGAGACCGTCTCGACCTTGACGCGGGCACCGCCGCCGAACTCGTCCGCAACCTGCTTGAGCCGCCCCAACAGTTCGGTGCGCCGCGAAGATGGCACGCCAGGTCGCGGCAGACGAGAACCTCGACGAGCGGCGGCGGCTCGAGCCGAAAATGCGGGAAAAACGTGACGACTTCGTGCAGCCGGTGCAGCGGAACTTCGATCCGCGCCGACAGCGCCTCGAGCTCAGCCCTCGGCAGATATCCGCACCGTTCCTGGATTTTTCTCAGTTGCTGCACAAGCATAAGTAAGATTATACGTCGCGCGCGCGAATCGATCCATTCTGAAAGAAAAAGCAGGCGGCTGATGTCGAATCCCTGCGGCGATGCTCGGACAGCATTGACCAACATCCCGATCAGGACCTGGCAATCGCGGTCAACGTCTCCGACGTCTACGAGGCTGCCTCACACCGTCTGCTGACTGCTTTCCGGCCTCGGGGGGACTTCGCCTACATCTCGCCCGGCGAACGACCCCGGCTCGCCCCGAATGTTGTCGAACCAGCCGATCAGGTAACAACAAGTCCGCAAGCAAGCCGCTTGGATCGTTTAACCTTGACCTCCAAGGCATCCCGCGGTATACGAAGGGTTCTTCCAATTGCACTTCACGGTGGTTCCACGTCCGATCTTTTTCGATCCGCAAGGCAGCCAGGATTGGGTGCTCGCCATCGTGCCTGCGCCCTTGCGATGGGCCGAGGTCCTGACCATGCGTCGCCCCAAACTCGGGTTCCTCGCGCTGGCGATCGTCTGGTTGGGGTCGTCCGGCTGCGCCCAGCCGCCGATGGCGCGTTACGTCTATCAGGACGGCGAATTCGGCGTCGTCGCGATCCCCGTCAATACCCCGCTCGATCGAATCAACTGGCGCGCTCAGGCCGAGGCACTGATGGCACGCCACTTCCCGTCCGGTTACGAAATCGTACGTGCCGAGGAGGTTAACGAGGGCGAGCGGACTCTGGACGTGGGCAAGAAGACCGAAGTCGAGACCGACCCCAGCGTCCGTGCGTGGGATCAGATGATCAAGCTAGGCAAGCTGAATCGCAGCACATCCTTCGAAGAAAAAGAAAAACTCCAGGTGCGCGAGTGCCGGATCATTTACAAGCGAAGGTCGGCCCAAGCCCTCGGCAGCCGCAACGAGTTTTCCCCACTCGCCGCGCTCAGCCCGCCCTTCTACCTCGATCCCAATGAACTCGTCCGACGGCAGGTCAAGGCCGATCTGCTCGCGAAGGCCAGTTCGAACGCCAAGAAGACCGGCGACCAGAACGTCCAGAAAGCATCGGACGACTCGAACAAGGCGTTTGACAAGCCGTCGTTGCCAGCCCGATTGAGTCTCAGCCCGGATTGGTGAGGCGCGGCGCGAAAGGTAGTGTCGCCTTTCGCTCCGCGAAAGTCGCCTTAACGGGGAAGGTATCTGGATCCCGTTCGTGAATCGCCCCAATGCGGGCTGCTCATAGTCCCGGAAACGAGCTCGTCGAGGTTGAATTCGAGGTTTCGAGGAGCTGTTGAATCGCCTCGATGAGAAGACGGAAGTCAACCGGTTTGGTGAGGTGGAGGCCGAACCCGGCGGAGCGGCTCAGCTCGATGTCGTCGGATGAGCCGAAGCCGGATAACGCGATCGCCGGCACGTGGCGCTGGGATCGTAGGGTCCAGATCAACTCGATGCCGCTGCCATCGGCCAGATCAATGTCACTGATCAACAGGTCAAAGGTCGTTTCGGCAGCGACCTGCACAGCACTTGCGCAGCTCGAAGCAGGCAAGACGCGGTACCCACGCAGGCCCAAGAGCCGGGACAGGTAGTTGAGCGTGTCGGCATTGTCATCCACCAGGAGAATTGTGAGCGGCTGCCGCGGAGCAGCCGGATGGGCAAGTGGAGTTGCGGCGAGCACGTCGGCGGCGGGCAAATTGACCGGAGTGGCGAGCGCGGGCAATTCGACGGTGAAGGTGGCGCCACGGTAGGTGCCTGCGCTGGCGGCGATCAGCTTGCCGGCATGCTGTTCGACGATCGAGCGGCTGATCGACAATCCGAGCCCCAAGCCTCCCGAGCCCGACGTGCGAGGACCATCGCCCTGCTCGAAAACGTCGAAGATCCGCGCCAGGCCGGCGGGTTCGATGCCGATGCCCGTGTCACTGACTTCGACGATGAGCCGGCAGCCGTTGGCTCCTTGCCCGTTGCCGTTCTCGGCACTCTCTTTGTTCGCTGAACGGACGGTGATCGAGCCTCCGGCGGGCGTGAACTTGATTGCGTTCTTGATCAGGTTCCAGAGGACTTGCTGGATGCGAACGGGGTCGGCGTTCAGATGGTGCCGGCGCGCGGCCAGGTAGACATCGAGCTGCAAGTTGGCGCAGCGAATGTCGTCCTGGCAGATCCGGGCGACTTGATTGATCAACTCATGGACATCGACGATCTCGGGATGGAGCGTGAGCTTGCCGCGGCCGATCTTGGCGAAGTCGAGCAGATCGTCGATGAGCCGGGACTCGAGCAGCACATTGCGCTGGATCATCTCCAGCGCGCTCCGTAGCGAGTGGGACAGCACCGGGTCTTCGAGCAGGGCGGTCACCGTGGCGAGGACGGGGTTGAGCGGCGTTCGGAGCTCGTGGCTCACGATGGCAAGGAAGTGCTCCTTGGATTGCCTGGAGGCCTCGGGTTCGGGGCTGGCGGCTTCTTCGCGAATCGCCTTCTGCCGCTCGACGGCGGCAAGCTTCCCGGCGGTGATGTCGCGGAGCACGAGTACCCAGCCGCAGTAACGGCCGCGCTCGCCCAGTCGGAATATCTTGGCGTCGAACCACCTGGGGTGATCCCGATGATTCCCCTCGATCTCGAACGTGGTTTCGCGCTCGGAAGAGATCCGGCCCAGCCGCTCGGCGAGCGCAGGCCAGTCGCTAAAAGCACGATCGGCCCCGATGCCGAGAAGCTCGGAGCGTGACCGGCCCGCCAGGTGACGGGCGGCGGGATTGAGATCGCAGATCTGGCCCCAGGGGTCGATCACAACCACGCCATCGTCCATTCCCTTGACCATGGCTGCCCAGGCCACCGGCGCCAGGTCGAGCAGCCGGTACCGGAAAACCCCAGACAGCAAAGCCAGGCCGGTCACCGCGAAGCTGATCGTGACCGCGTCGACGCGGGCGAACCCGATGGCCTGGCCCAGGTCAAGCGCGCTGACCACCGCGGGGAGCAGAGCCCCGGCAAGCATGATGGCAGCCTGGTGTCGGAAAACTCCCGCTGATCGGATCACGGCCTGGGCCAAGAGGCCGATCGCGAGCGTCAGCAGCATCGAGAAATAGCCGTGCGCGATCCAGAAAAATGGGCCATACTCGTGCCTCGCGATCCAATAATCGCCCACTGGCACGCTCCAGATCCGCGCCCAGAACAAATGATGCCAGGAATTCGTCCACGCAATCAGGGTCAGGACGACGGCCGGCGCGGCAATGAGACCAAATCGTCGAGGCCCGAGCCAGCGCTTCCGCCCGGTGAAGACGAGCACGAACGCCAGCAAGCCGAGAAACGTGACCATCGCGCCCACGACGCGAGCCTCATACCAGAGGATCTTGAACGGCAGCTCGACCGTGATCAAGTCGATCGCTTTAGCCCCTGCCCACATCGCCTCGCCAAACATCATGACGGCGAAAGCCCGGGCCCTGGGGATCGCCCCGCGATCCCAGGCCAGGAGTGCCAGCGCAAACGCCACCGCCCCGGCAATGCCGAAGGGTACCGCTTCGAGGTTTCCTTGAAAGGTCATGACCCGGCCTCCGACCAACACCGATCGGCAGCGGTCAACCAGCCCATGAATTCCTGCCTGACCCGATCCAATGTCAAAATCCGGCGCCCAACATTCCGAGCGTCATCACCCGTCGAGCCACAGTTCCTGGCTCCAGATATGAGTGGCCGCGATTTAGCGACCGCAACCATACTCGCATAAACGCGAGCCCAGTCCAACCCATTCATGGTAGCCTAAGTACCGGAATCATTGAATTATTTTATCCAATCCGAGTTCATTAGGCGAGTCCCATCTTTTCCAAGCCGCTCGACTACACTTGCGCTAAATTTGAGGGCGTTGTCACACAGAGTCACGCGCCATAGTAAGAGTAATATGGGAAAATGTGTTTGCCGCATCTCGTCGCCAACGCCATCTCGCCGACTCTAGTGCCGCCGTTCCACAACGCGCTTGACTGCGAACCTGCCTTGAGCTGCCGCGAATTTTGAACAATAATTTAACCGGGCGCGAATCGCCGGTTTCGCCAGCGGCGGGGAACGGCATGTTTCAGCGCCCGGATCTACGCAGGTGACAAGAGCTGGGCGGCTGCCGTCGAGCTGGCGACGGACGGACTCCGGACTCGGGCGCGCGATCAACCAGCGCGATCCCTGGCGCGAATGGGCCAGTGAGAGCCGGCATGATTGGGCTGGCCCGGGATGCGCTCACAAGGCCGGGTCTGGAGCGCCACGGGCCCGCCCGGTCCGGTGCTCGCGGCTGGGTCGGTGGGTCGGTGGCGGCTAACCTTCGCCTCCGGAGGTGAATTGCGTAAAATGGCCGGCAGGAACGGGACGGATCGCCAGACCATCGAGGGTCAACGCGCCATGCAGGAAAAGAAAACGCCAAGCTGGTTCCGGATGGCACAAAGGCGCCCATTGTCGGTGCCGCCGGACGCCCCCCGCCCGATGCCGCTGTTGTTTGACAGGGAGCACCGGCCGATCAACGCGTTGGCCGGCTGGATCGCGCGCCGGGGGGAATTTCGCCAGGACTGGTTGTCGTTTCTGGGAGCGATCCCTGGCCAGCGACCGCGGGATACGATCAAGGTTTTACAGGAAGATCGTCCCCAGGGGGTCGTGCGCCAGCTCATCGCGTACGAGACCGAGCCGGGCTTGACGGTCGAAGGCTACTTGCTTCGTCCCGACCGTCCGGGCCGCGCGCGGCCGGGCGTGGTGGTGCTGCACGCTACGACCGCGGCGACGATTCGCCAGCCCGCCGGATTGGAGGGCCACCCCGATCTTCACATTGGCTTGCACCTGGCACAGAGGGGATATGTGACTCTGGCGCCCGGTTGTTTCCTGTGGCAATACGCCAAGCCCGGCAGGCTGGGCGCCGCTGTTGACTGGCTGCACGCGCGCCATCCCAAGGTCAGCGGAATGGCCAAGATGTTCTACGACGCCAGCCGGGCCGTTGACATCCTGGCCGCGCAGGACGACGTTGACCAGCAGCGGCTCGGCGCGATCGGCCACTCCCTGGGGGGAAAAGAAGCGCTCTATCTGGCGGCGTTCGACGAGCGGGTCAAGGCGACGGTCGCCAGCGAGCCGGGAATCAATCTGAAATTCTCGAACTGGGATGCGCCTTGGTACCTGGGCGACGAGATCAAGAAACCCGCCTTCGGTCTGGACCATGCCCAGGTGCTGGCCCAAATTGCTCCCCGCGCCTTCCTGTTGATCGCCGGCAATTCCGCCGACGGCGACCTGAGCTGGCCCTACATCGCCGAAGCGATGCCGGTCTGGAAGCTCGCCGGCCGAGCGGATGCGATCGGCCTCTTCAACCACCGCCAGGGACATGCTTTCCCGCCGGTCGCCCAGTCGCACGCGGACGAATGGCTGGATTGGTTTCTTCAGGCTTGAGCCATCGTTTTGGGAGTTTTGCCAATCGCGAAGCGTCATCGGCAGTAGACCAGGTCAAGGATGACGGCCGATGGGCGCGCAGGCCCGACCTTTCGAGCCGACCGCTCTCCGAAGAGGTTTTCTCGCAGTTGCCGGCACGCGCCGCAACGGGGCTGGGCTCGGCGACCGCGCTCTCAAGGAGACATGAAAACCCCGGGATCGACCTTGAAACGGCGGGAAAGGGCCTCGATATGCTTGCGGTTCAATTCGCGCTTGCCGGCCAGGATCTCCGAAATGGGTGAGATGTTAAGGTTTTTTCCATGCCTCTTTGTTATAATCGGCATGAGTTAAGGCATGACGAATAAAAACTCTCGCGTGGGCGTAATTGATTTCAACGATTAGCCGAAACTTGCAACGGTACTTCGCACAATGCGAATCGTCAATCCGTAAGTACGCAAATCGTGAACTGGAGAGGAGGACGACACGATGCGCTCGCCACAGTGGCCGTTGAAGACCGTTCTCCTGGGTCTCCTCGTAGTTCTCGGCGTCTCTGGCCTGCTCGCCTTCGGCGGGTTTGGGGGCGACATACCGGAAGAGACGCAGCGGGCGCGGCGGCTGGAGATGGTCGAGCGGCAGATCCGGGACCGCGGCGTTACCGACAAGGCGGTCCTCGCGGCGATGAGCAAAGTGCCCCGGCACCGTTTTGTCCCGCCGCTGCGGCAGGGACTGGCCTACAGCGACGGTCCGCTCCCGATCGGCGCAGGTCAGACGATCTCGCAGCCCTACATCGTGGCGTGGATGACCGAGCTGATCCGGCCCAGGAAGGAGATGCGGGTGCTGGAAATCGGCACCGGGTCGGGATACCAGAGCGCGGTGCTGGCCGAATGCGTGGCCGAAGTCGATTCCATCGAGGTCGTGCCCGGTCTGGGTCGACAGGCCGAAGCCCGGTTGCGCGAGCTGGACTATCGCAATGTCCGCGTCCGGATCGGAGATGGCTACGAGGGGTGGCCCGATCGCGCTCCCTACGACGCGATCATCCTGACCGCCGCGCCGCCCAAGAAAGTCCCCAGACCGCTTCTCGACCAGCTCAAACACGGCGGCCGGCTCGTGGCGCCTGTCGGCCGCGACTTCCAGAGAATGGTCCGGTTCACCCGGACCGAAACCGGCTTCAAGAGGGAATCGCTGGGGGCGGTCATGTTCGTGCCGATGACCGGGAAGGCCCAGAATGATGACTGAGTTCTTCGGGAGTCTTTGCTGATGTTTGACCTCCAGGCGGTTCAGGCAAGTTTGCGTGAGTTCCGGCTCGATGGCTGGCTGCTCTATGATTTTCGAGGGAGCAATCTGCCGGCGCGGCGCGTGCTGGGCCTGGATCAGAAGCCGCCCGGCAGCCGGCGCGTGCTCTACTTCGTGCCGGCGGAGGGCGCCCCGGCTAAGCTGGTGCATCGCATCGAGACGGGCGCCCTCGACGACCTGCCCGGTGAGAAACTGGTTTATCTGCGCTGGCAGGAGCTGGAAGCCGGCGTGGCCGAGTTGGTGAGGGGCCGCCGGCGGGTGGCGATGGAGTACGCGCCGCGGGTTTCCAACCCGTATGTCTCGCGGGTCGATGCGGGCACGATCGAGCTGGTGCGCGACTGCGGCGTCGAGATTGTTTCCTCGGGCGATCTGGTCCAGCAGTTCGAGGCGACGTGGGACGATGCGCAGTGGCAGATGCATCTGGAGGCCGAGCAGTACACGACCGCGGCGTTCGACCTGGCATTCGGGCTGATCGCCGAGCGGGTGCGTGCCGGCGGCACCGTCCGCGAAGTCGAGGTTCAGTCGGCGATCATGGACTATTTTCATCGCCACGGGATGACGACCTACAGCCCGCCGATCGTGGGCGTGGGGCCGCACAGCGGCGACCCTCACTACGAGCCGGCCGCCGGCCACGATGCCGCGATCGGGCGCGGCGACTTCGTGCTCGTCGACCTCTGGGCCAAGATGGATCGGCCTCGTTCGGTCTACAGCGACCTGACCCGGGTCGGGTTCGTCGGAGACACTGTCCCGATGCGCTATGACGAGGTTTTTGCGGTCGTGGCCCGGGCGCGCGACGCGGCGATCGCGACGGTGCGCGACGCGTACGCTGCCGGCCGGGCCATCCAGGGCTGGGAGGTCGACACCGCTGCGCGGCGCGGATCGACGAAGCCGGCTACGGCAGCTACTTCATCCACCGCACCGGGCACAACATCGGCCAGGAGGTCCACGGCAACGGGGCCAACATGGATGACCTCGAGACGCATGAAGAGCGGCTGGTACTGCGCCGAACCTGCTTCTCGGTCGAGCCCGGCATTTACTTCGACGATTTCGGCGTGCGTAGCGAGATCAACGTTTTCGTGGATGGCAGCGGCCAGGTGCACGTCACCGGCGGATTGCAGACGAAGGTCTTGCCGATCCTGGCGCAAACCCCTTGATCGGCAGGTCGGTAAGGTCCCGGCGGACGCGAAGTCGTTTGCCTGCTGTCCAACGCCGTAGGACGCATGAGGACAGCACCGCCCGTGGGAAGCTTCATAAGGACATCGGGAAATCTGCTGCTGCCACGCCCGGGACTTTGTACGGGACGCTGCGGATCGACTCATCCGGACGGTTCATGGCGTGGCAGACGTATCCGGCCAGCAAAATGCGCCAAGGCCCAGCACCGGGAAGCCCTACTTCGGCGCTCACGCGCCCTTGCCTGATCAGACGTTCCCCATAGGCTCGAGTGACGGTGTCCAAGTCCACGTCGGGGAGGCTTTCGGGGTTGGACGTGTCAACTAGGTCGATACCCGCCCCGTCTAGGTACGCCGCCAAGACGAAACTAACACAACTGAACCGGCGGTAGAGAGGAACCTGCTTCTCGTCGCGGTGCCACTGATCCTCGGAACGGAGTGATACCGTGTATTGTTCCACCAGACCCCATCCCGTGATGGGCCGTAATTGCTTATCGACTTCGGCTAGCCAGTCCGTGATCCCGTCCCTTTCATCTGCACTGAGAGAGAGCCAACCGACGACGTGGGCCGGGCATCTAGCGTCCTGCCGCGTCCTCTCCGCGGAAATTAATCCTGCCACCAGCGGAGGTCGCATCTCCCAGACGGGAACTTCCGTCCCATGGATTGTGAGGCCTTCATCCTGAATCAACCCGACATGCTGGACAAACCGTGACTGACCGACGATTGATGTTACAGCCGTACTGAGCCGGATCTTCTCGCTTTCGATAAGGTCATGAGGAGGCCACAAGCCCACAAGCTGGCTTCTGAGATCTCCGATCTGCCGGGCTTGCGCTGTAAGTTTCGCGTCATCTAGGTCCACGACCAACTTGCCATCAACGTCGAAAATGCGGAAATGTAGCACATTGCCCACGGCCGCCACGATAATCAGGCCTTTGCCCTCTGTCGGGATCTGACTCTTGTCCTGCAACGAGGACATTAGCCGTACGTCGAACCCGACAAAGTTGCTCCCAGGTTCACTTGTGTACTTTCCGACGACGGAGTACCGGGGAACGGAAATGCCCGGAGCATGCGGTACGACCGTGGCTGGCACGTCAATCTCCAAAGAGCCATTCTCGACCGATGCGCCGATTCTGGTCGGGCTTACAGTTCCGGCAAGTTTCTTTCAAACGAACGACGCCAATGCGTGCCCGAGGTTAGCGACAGCAGGTTGTTCGGGCGAAAAACCCCGGTCAATCCACCCGCGATAGATACGATTTAGTTCGTCCTTCACGCGGCGGGCCAGCCACGGGCGGCCGAGGGCGCGAACAACAGCCAAGGCATTACCAAGCCGCTGGTCGCCCACGGCCGCGAGTGCAGATAACGCGTTCCGTGCGATCACCGACGGCTCACCTGGCGTGAACACATCCGGGTCCAGGAACCGCTCGGCGAACCGGTAAGCTCGATCGGCCACGGCTAGCGGAACGGAAGACGGCGGTTCGGCCTCGTACATCCGTGAGACGCACTGGAGTGCGACCGAGCGCGTATCGACTGTGCCATTCGGGGCGAGGAAGGCGAGAAGCCGGTCCGCCTCGCGCGTCGGGAGAAGTGACGCTCCCCGGCGGAGCGCAGACCAAACCACCTTCTCCGGTCCGTTTGGCTGCTTCCGCAGCGTGCGAGCGATGTTAAACAACGCCTCACCCACACGTTCGCGGAGTTCCGGAGGGAAGTGAGTATCCTCCGCTGCGAACACCGCCGCATCACGCCACTCCGGCGGTTGGATGTCCGCGCGGCTAAGTTCGTCTGCGAGGTAGACCAAAGCATCCGATTTTAAACGACTGCAAAGTAGTCGAGCCAAAGCCCTGACACGTGCAGCGGGCTGGGCCGCCGGGGTAATGAAAACATTCCAGTTATCGCTCGGAGAGACCGGTTCAACCGCGGCGTATTTGCCGCTCACCGATTGACCAGGCGCTGCACGACTCGCGTGCGGCTGGTCTCGAGCCTCCAAAGGCAAACCCCGGTAGCAGGTTTCAACCCCGCCCATGGTCCGAAAAATGATCTTATACTTCCCGGGCTGAAGTTCGTCCTCGTCGCGGATAGCATCGCCGGGTTCGGCGGAATAGCTGTCCCGCAGGTATCGGCTGTGGAACTCGGCGGATTTAATGCCCAACTGGAGCAATGCAAAAACATCATTGACATCGGGGACCAGCGGGGACTCGACGGGCGGCTCTCGACGCGTCTCGGTCCACGTGACCTTTAACAACTGCCGATAAAGTCTAGCGAGATCTAGTTCTAACTCGGACATTGTCACTCTTTCGTTTCGGTCAGATCGACCGAGGGCACTGGGAGGTTGCTGTCTTCCGCCAAGCGGCCCAAGGCGTTCAGCTTCTTCACCGCAAATTCCGCCTGCTTCAATAGGGCCACTACGTCGCTGGCTGATAAGACCGCCTCAAAGTAAACAGGGAACCGATCTACCCCAAAAGCAACGACCTTGAGAGTTGTGAAGGGAATGACCCCTTCAACCTTGGTCCGGCTGTCGTCGAAAACCGGTCGAATGTCGCATACCAAGTCAACCGTTTCAGCGCGCAAACCCGTCGCTATGGCAAGCCGCGCCGCCTTCGCCTGTCGTTGGCGAGCGGGGTAAGGCATAACGATAAGTGGAAGGAGGCGCTTGAGTTCAGATAGTTCATTCGGTGAAAGGGTCGGCTGCTTCTGATTGTCGGTGCCGGTTTGCCAGCCCTCCAAGACTGACAGTAAACCGTCGATCCCCCCGCGGTCTCGAACAAAGACGTCCCCCAAATTCAGCAAGCTCTCGAATTGAGCAGCCCTGTTCTCGTCGCCCAGCGCACGCAACAAGATTGCCTTTCGGCCAGCGTCGGACAAATAGCCGCTGACGGCTAGCAACTCGGCGGCGATGCGCTTCAGGGTTTCTTCCGACTCCCCCAAAACGACCTTCGCCCCTTTCACCACGAAGTGGGGCGGCGGGATCTCAGCGGTGGGCGCACGGAGGTAGAAGACTGCCGACTCAGCCATTGTGGAGTTTACCTTTCGGCGACAACCCCTGCTGGAATTGCCTGGCCCAAAGCTCAACCAAGTCTAGGGCGCAGCGATTGGGCAACGCTCGGCAAGGGATCGCAGGAATTCTCGGATGGGCTTGCCTCCGATGCTGAAGATAAGCGCGCACCGCCCTGGGATCAACAGAGTCTCCCGGTTTTCGCGGTTTTTCAGATCGACCAAAATGCACCCACACCGGCCCGCTGGATTGCAGCGCCGGCGCTCGAGCGTCCGCGGGGCGGGTGCTGACCCTTAGATGTGCTTCCGCCCCTAATGATTATCCATTTGGGGGCCCGGTGCTACAATCGAGCGCCGGATAGAACGCTACGACGCTGAGGCCAGCGAGGCTGCCCTCTAAGACTTCCAACCCCTGCAAGAGCGACTCGACTCCATCGACCGAACCGTGTCGCGTTGCATTGTCCAAATCGCGAGGGCGGTTGACGCCTCGTTGAAAGCTTGGCTCCGGACGCGCCACTCAATCGGGGTCGCCATGCCCAGATCGTCCACCACCAAAGCACCGCGGCGAAAAGTGTAAGGACGGCGTCGCAGAACGTCGGAGGGCATACGTCTGCCATCGCCGCGAGTTAGCCAGGCACTCGTAGACGAAGACCGGTCCCAACCCCCAGCGCATTGCCATAAGCTACCCGGCCAGGATTCGAACCTGGAAAAACAGGACCAAAACCTGTTGTGATACCGTTTCACCACCGGGTAATCGTGTCAGTATTCTATCGGCTTCGAGGACAGGCGCAAAGGCTACCTAGCCGGCGCACGAGACCTCGTTCTGCGTCTTCTGGACCTTGTAGGCCAGATTCTCGAGCTGGATGCTCAAGTCGACGGCCACCACGCTCACGCCGGGCGGGACACTCAGCATCGCCGGCGCGAAATTGAGAATTCCGTGGATCCCGCCGGCTACCAGCAAGTCGGCGACCCGCTGAGCGACCTCGGCCGGGACGCACAAGAGCGCCAGCTTGATCTTGCGCAGGGCGACGATCTTCCGCAGCGAATCGATCGACTCGACCACCATGCCGTCATGTTTCTGACCGATCTTGGCGGGATCGTTGTCGAACAGGGCCACAACGTGGAAACCGCGAGCGCGGAAGCCATGATATCGCAAGAGCGCCCGACCCAGGTTTCCCATGCCGATCAAGGCCAGCGGCCACTCGCGGTCGATGCCCAGAATGTGTCTCAAAGCGGCGATCAGCTCTTCGATCCGATAGCCGATGCCGGGGTGGCCGAATTGACCGAAGAACGCCAGGTCCTTGCGCACCTGGGCGTTCTTGATCGACAGCGGTTCTCCCAGTTGACTGCTCGAAACCGTCGCGTAGCCCTGGCGCTGGTAGGCCTCGAGCTGCCGCAGGTAGAGACTCATTCTCCCCACCACCGCCTTGGGGGCCGACTTCATTCCCGAAGGCTCCCCCTGGGGAACGCTCACCTGCGAGTCTCCGTCGTCTCTCTCGCGCGGCCAGGCAAAGCCCATCAGAACGGGCAGCGCGGCCCATCGCAACCGGTATGGAGGCCCCAGAGGAATAGCAAAATCCGTGCCATGACTAAGGGCGACTGTAACCAGCGACTTGGCGCGTGGTCAAGGTCACTCGGCTCGATCGCCGGTAAAGCCGGCGAGGCTGCGCCAGGTCTGCGGGACAATCGCCCGATAGTGCAGGTCGTCGCCCACCCGGTTCACATTGCCGATGATCTGCGCTCTCGGCACCGCACTCATGGCAGCGTGCCCGCGGCCCCTGACCGCGGTGCGGGCGTGATTTCCGCCCTCGATCAAGGGAGCAATGTCGATTTCGACGGCGTCGATCTGGCCGGCGTCAAGGAACGAGCCCAGGACGGCCCCTCCGCCTTCGACCAACACGTTCGTCATTCCCCGGCGCCCCAGTGCCTCGAGCAGTGGAACGATGGGGACGCGGTCTAGCCCCGGCAGCGCCAGGACCTCGCATCCACACTCCGCGAGCTGGCGGCGTTGCTGGGGGCTCGCGCGATCGGTGGCCACGACGACGACGGGGACGTCGCGTGCTGTCAGGATCAAGCGGCTCGCCAGGGGCAGCCGGCAACTGCTGTCGAGGACGATCCGGGCGGCGCAGCGCGGGCCGGGCGGGCGGGCAGTCAAGAGGGGATCGTCGGCTTCGACAGTGCCGATTCCCACAACGATTGCATCCATCCGCCCCCGGAGCTCGTGGGCCGTCCTGCGCGACTGCTCGCTGGAAATCCAGCGGCTGTCGCCGCCAGCCACGGCCGTCTTGCCGTCGAGAGTCATCGCCCATTTGGCGGTAACATAAGGCAAGCCGGTGGTCACGCGCTTGAGGTAAGGGGCGTTCTGCGCCGCGCTGCGCGGCCAGGCTGCCCGTTTCGACGCGGATTCCTGCAGCTTTCAGCAGCGACAGACCGCCACCGTCAACTTGCGGGAAAGGGTCTCCAATCGCGGCGACCACGCGCCCGATGCCCGCGGCGATGATCGCATCGGTGCAAGGCGGGGTCTTGCCAAAGTGGCAGCAAGGTTCGAGCGTCACGTAGAGAGTCGCCCCTCGGGCCGAGTCGCCGGCAGCCACCAGCGCATTGATCTCGGCGTGAGGGCCGCCGAAGCGTTCGTGGTGGCCAATTCCGACGACCCGGCCATCACGGACGACGGCTGCACCCACGAGAGGATTGGGCTCGACGGCGCCTCGTCCTTGCTCGGCAGCGACGAGAGCGGCCCCCATCCAGTAGTCGTCGTCGCTATCCACGAGCTTTTATTCCTGCGGCGGCCGCTCGGTTCATTCGGGGGGTGCCGATTTCGCGCCCGATCCCCCGCCGGCAGGCGCAGCGCTCTTTGGCCGTCGACGGCCCGGGGCGGGAGCCGGGAGGCCCCGGCGACTGTCGGGCGCGAGCTTGATTTCGCTGGGATGAGGAAAAACCAGCCGGTAGACGATCGTGAGCCGCCGCCGGGCCTCGTCGGGAGGGTAGGACTCGAAGGCCGATTGAATCCACCAAGGAAAAGACGCCACGAACTGGTCAAGCTTGTCGGGAGCGACCCGCTTGACCGCCCCTTTCTGTTGTGGGGTCAAGTAGAAGAAGTTGATGGCCAGGCGGCGCATGATCTGGGCCGATTTCTCGTTCCGTTTCTTCAGTTCCTCGACCAGCACCGGATGTGCTCGCTTCAGATGCGGTTCAATGTCGCCGAGCAGACTTTGTTCGTCGTATCCCTCCGGCAGGATTTCGCGGGGCAGCTTTTTCGCCTCACCGAGCCGAAAAAGGACCTGGAGCCGGACGCTGTTGTTCAAGGGTTTCTCAACGTCCTTGCGCTGGCCCGGCGTCAGCACTTGCCAGATCTTGAAAATCGCGGCCAGCTCGAACGGCGAATACTCTCCGATCGCGGCGAGCTGGAGGAACGGAGGAGTCCGGTCGCTGGGAACCTTGTATCTGGGCTGGCTCGCCAGCTTGGCGATCGCCGCCAGCCGCTCGCCGGCCGGTGTCCGCATGATTTCATCGCGACGGTCGTCAGGCAGGCGACTGAGCCAGTTATGGTAACGGCGGAGCGTGGCGAAGTACTCGGCCTGCCGCGATGGGTCGAGCGCTTGGATACGACGGTCGAGGTCGCGGAGGGCCTGCTGCTGCTCGCTTGTGAGGACAGCATCGAACCGGCTGAGGTTGTCGACCAGCTTCTTGCGCCGATCGGCCGGCAGAGCCTTCAGCCGCGCCCAGCTCGCCTCGAAATCGACCCCGGCGGCGATCAAGATGGTCGCCAGCGCAACCAAGGCCGGCAGACCGAAGACCCTGAACGCCCTGCGGTTTACGTCCGCACTCAGCCGCCGGACGGGACGCGGCGATCCGGAAGCGGTAGACCGGCGAAATAGCCTCGAAACAAGATCCACTCGTGCAACGCCCGAAAAGATGATCGTGTTCCCCCACGCTCCGACTCACGGCGCCTGGGGGCCAAACTCCTTCGACGCGGCCAGTTGGCTCAGGAACTCAAACGAGCCGACATCCAGATATTCATCGAGGTGCTCGGCCAGCGTCAAGTCGCGGGTCACCCGCGCCGTTGGGTCCGGCCACACCCAGCGAGTCAAGCTGTAGCCAACCCCAAGAGACACCCCCACGGCGACGAGATAAACGACGGCCCATGCGGCTTGCGCCGACCAGGAGGCGACGAAGGGCTCCCAGGAATGACCCTCCAGCTCGATCCGCTGAATATGAGAAATCGTCCGCTCGGAAAACTCCGGCGCGGCTTTGGGCCGCGGCAGAAAATCCAGCAGCTCCCACGTCTTCTTGAGAATCTCGACTTCGCGACGTGCCGTCGCACTCTGGGTCAATTTGGTCGAGATCACCCGCGTGTGCGCCTCGGGTAACTCGCCATCGAGGTATGCGACCAAGTCTGCCCGCTCATCCGGTGATAACCTGAGCTGCTCCGGACGCATCGCCATCTGCAATCACCACGGTGTGGAAGGGTTTCGAGGCTCACATCATTCCCATTCCACCACCCATGCCTCCCATCATTCCACCACCCATACCGCCTCCCATGCCTCCCATGCCGCCTCCCATACCGCCTCCCATACCGCCTCCCCCGCCTCCCCCGCCTCCGAGGAAGCGGCTGCCGCGCGGGGTGCCTGACCCGCGGCCTCGGTAGACATTGGCGTTACTCCCTACGCCTGGCCGTAGGCCTGGGAAATAGGCGGCGGCTCGGTTGTAGTAGAGTGAGGGCCCCGCCCCGCGGGAGTTGGAGACGTGTTGCGAGAACCGATAAGGCCGAGCGCGGCGCTCGTTATTCTGCTGGGAATAGGGCCGGAGCGGGTCGTAGTTTCCCTCGGAGTACGGTGAAATGGGGTTGTAGAGGTCCCGCTGACTCGCCTGGGCATAGTATTGCCGAACCTGCATGGCGGAGTCGATTGTGTCTGTGGGCATGGGCCTCATGGCCTGTAGCTGCTGATTCGGCAGGTAGACGGCGTAGTAGAACTGGAACGGATCGCTCATGAACGCGCTGGGGTCTGTGCCGAAAAGACCCTGCGCCCTGGCTTGACTGCCCGCGAGCATCGGCAACAGAATCAGGACGAACAGCGAAATACCGAGACGGGAAAGGTGCCGGATCATGATACCCACCCTCCTCAATGGTTCAGTGGAGATCCTATTCCTCTTGTCGAGAATTCGGATCAACGGGCTAGCCGCCGCGAGCGGAATTTCTGCAACGTTCGCTGACATTGGCGCACTACCTCGACTTATTATCATAACCGGCAGGAGCCGCTGAGCAAGCCAGACCCGGAAAAACGATCATGAAAAGCCGTCCGAGCCGCTTGCCCGTTCCAGGGAGTCTAATCCGGTGATTCTTCCATCCAGCTTGTTTGCGGCGGGGGTGCGCGGTTGGAGGTTCGAGATCGACTTGGGCACTCGCGGTTACTGGATCGGCCTGGGACTCCTGGTCATCGTCCTCTTGCTCGCTCTGATCAAGGCCTACCGGGAGTGGCAAGAGATTCACGACGTCGAAGAGCCCGACACACCCGAGGATCTGCTGCGTTCGTTCCGGGAAGCGCACGCCATGGGAGAACTGGACGACGACGAGTTCCAGCGCGTACAGCGGTGTCTGTCGAGTTCGCCCACGGCGGGCGGGCCCGTCGCCGAGATCGACGACCGGGCGCGTTCCCGCGCGCAACAGCCGCCGGAGACGCTCGCGCATCGCGGCCTTGGCCCGGCGCAGGCTCACCTCGGGACAAGCCGGGATCCGCGGAAGCCGATCCGGATCGCCCGCCCGGTCGAGACAGCGCGTAGGCTGCCTGACGGTAAAGTGCGCGCCGGGACGGCTGAGCTGGCTGTTAAAGGTTGCGGTTCTTGCGGTCAACCGAACGGGCCGGATTGATGCCCATCTTGGATTCGCGGATGAACGTCACGAACTCAATCACCTGGGGAACCGAGCCCAGATCGGCCTCGATCCGTGCCAGAGCGGCGGTCTGCGAGCGGCCTTCGCGATAGAAGATCCGGAACGCTTGCCGCATCGCGTCGATGCTCTGGTGGGATAAGCCGGCGCGTCTCATTCCGATGACGTTCAGGCCGGTGACGCAGTTCTGTCCTTGCTGGAGAATGAACGGAGGGATGTCCTTCGATGTCGCTCCCATGCCGCCAATCATCGCCAGCCGGCCGACTCGCACGCGCTGCTGAACCGCGGTGTGGCCGGAAAGGATGCAGCCGTCCTCGAGGACGACGTGCCCGGCGACGAGTGCGTTGTTAACGACCGTGCAGTCATCACCGACGCGTGCGTCGTGGCCGAGATGACTGCCGATCATGAACATGTTGCGGTCACCGATCGTGGTGAGTCCATTGCCCTGGACGGTGCCGCGATGAACCGTCACGAACTCGCGGAAGACGTTGCCACTACCGATGCAAAGCGCGGTGGGCTCGCCCTTGTAGCCGCGGTGCTGGGGGCTCTTGCCCAGGACTGCGCCGTAGCCGACGAAGTTATTCGCGCCCAGGATTAACGGACCACACAGGCAAGCGTGTCCTTCGATAACACACCCCGGCCCAACCTCGACCGGCCCCTCGATAATGACATAGGGACCGACTTGCACGTCGGCGGCGAGGATCGCCTCGGGATCGATCACTGCTGTCGAATGAATCAATTCCGACTCGGTTACCGCCATTGCCAGTCTCCTCCTCCGCCGGCCAGTCGGGGGGACGTCCGGTCCGCTCAATCGGCATCGGAAAGATAGGATCGCGTGCTTGAGAAAAATGGGAAAGAACTCTCCGGGAGAGCGCCCGGTTACGCCGGCTGGTGATCGCTCACGCGATGTCGATTACCTTCCGGCTCTTCACGCTCTCGATTTCCGCCAGGCACAGCCTGAGGGCCTGGCGAGCCAGATCACCCGAGAGTTGCGCGGGCTCCACGCCCGAAGCCGCGGCCTGTGTCGCCGCCGCAAGCTCCAGAGCGAACGAATCGACCGGATCGCCTGGCCCGAGCTCGGGCCGCTCCACCGTCCCATCCGGCAGGATCAACGACAGCGGCATCGCCACGTGCCCTTGGCCGGCGAGATTGGCAAACTCGAATGCCAGCGTGGCCCGCTCGAAATAAAGCTCGAAGCCATGCGCAAAGGGCCGTCCGCCCTGGCTCAATGCGCCCGACACACATGAGACGGCCAGGCCGGGCCTCTCATAGAGGTACTGGGTCGTGAGGTACACGACCGCGCCATCCTCGACGATGCCCGAGGAATGCACCGCTCGGGGGACGCCGCAGATGAGCGCGATGAAGTGAGTGTCATGGATGTGCAAGTCGATGGCCGGCCCGCCGCTACGATTCGGGTCGGCAATTCCGCTCGACCAGTTGGGCTTGGAGATGACGCGCATCAAGTGAGCCGCCTGAAGTGAACCGTAGCGCGCCAGAGCGCACGGCTGCGAGCGCAAAGGCAAACTCCGGAAAGAACGGCAGCACATGAGCAACCAGCAGCAGCTTGCCCGCGGCCCGGGCGGCCGCGACCATGGCGTCGGCCTCGGCCATCGAAAGGGCGATCGGTTTTTCCACCAGGACGTGCTTGCCGGCCCGCAAGGCTTCGATCGCCATCGGGCCGTGGGCGTCGTTGGGCACGCAGAGGTCCACCAGATCGACCTTGGGATCGGCCAGGATCGCCCCGAAGTCCGGATAACAGGCGACCCCGCTCAGGTCCATTCGAGCCCCGCGCGGCCCGAAATTGCCCTGAATGCTCGTCCAGTCGCCGGCCCGTTTCGCGGCGTCGCGAGTACAGATCGCAACCACCTTCGCCCCGTTGACCTTGCGGGCGGCCAGGTAGTGGATCATCCCCATGAAGCCAATACCTACAATCCCGATACCTGTCATTTCCGTAAATCCTTTGGCGATTCGCTTTTGCGGAATTCCGGAGGTTTCATCAATTCCAGGAATTAGGCCGTTGCGCACGGGAACCCGCTCGAGAAGTCAGAACATCACTCGGATTTCTCGAGGTTGAGCTTATCTTGAAACACTTTCTTGAGCTTGGCCAGCTTGGGCGCGATGTTGGCGCGGCAGTACATCGCTCCCGGATGTTGATTGTAGAAGTTCTGATGATAGTCCTCGGCCGGATAAAACGCCGTAAAGGGGGTAACCTCCGTGACGATCGGCCCGGCGAACGCGCCGGACGCGTCCAGCTTCTGTTTGAGTTCCTCCGCCAGCTTCTTCTGCTCGTCGGAATGATAGAAGATCGCCGAACGATATTGCGTTCCGACATCGGCGCCCTGGCGGTTCAGCGTCGTTGGGTCGTGTGTCTGCCAGAAAACTTCCAGTAGATCTCGATAGGAGACAATCGCCGGGTTGTACGTGATCTGAAGCGCCTCGGCGTGTCCGGTCGCACCGCTGCAGACGTCCTGGTACGTGGGATTTGGCGCCCAGCCGCCGCTGAAGCCGGACACCACCGATTGCACTCCCTTCAGCCGTTGAAATACGGCTTCGGTACACCAGAAGCAGCCGTTGCCAAACGTCGCTCGTTCCAGGCCCGCCGCCAGCGGAGGGGGCTCGGCAACCACCGGTGTTCTGGGCATCGCGGACCTTCCTCCGCCCAAAGCCGCTCGTTCCACGCCCCCCGTCACCGGAGGGGGCGCGACAACTACGGGTGTTCTGTGCGTCGCCCACTTTCCTCCGACATAAACGGCGCTGTACACCGCGAGAACCAGCCCCACGAACACCGCCAGTGACGTCTTTGTCCCCATGAGCGACCACCCACCTCCGCGCGTCGGCGCTCGCGCCGTATCTCGGAGCATTATAAACGAGCTGAATTCACAGACAACCATCTATGAGAGCGCTTCGACGGGCGTGAGGTGTGGCGCGACGCTTGAGCCTTCTCGATGGCCCCCGGAACCCACGGCGGCGGTCGGCTTTGGTTTGTCGCATACTCCGGCGCTGCGCTAAGCCTCGGTTTCGAGTCGATCAATGGCGCAGCCCCAACGAGTCTCATCCCACCCCATGTGCCTCCGCTAAGTCAAGCCACGATTCTCTGCGGTGCGTCGAGAGCCGGTGAATGGTGATGTCGTGCTTACCTGTTTCGGGATCGGTCGCCCGGACGATGCCGAGGGTGAAATATGGTCCTGCGTCGAGCAGTGTGTTCGTCGGAGCTGGGACATGCTTGAGGAGAAGGTCGAATGCCGTAGATCGCACCGCTTGCGCCTGAGATCCCGACGATGAGGCGTTTCATGACTCGTCCTCCCTTATTCATCCGTCCGCCGTACCTGCGGTTGCTGATCACTTGTTGGGGACTGCCTCTTCCGAGATCGTCTCCGTTCGGTTCCTACCGAGTTCCGAAGGAGGGGCAGTCGTCCGGTCGCGCACGACTCTTGCGGGCCGCGGAGTTCACGAGAGGAGCAACTCCAGCTCTTCGCGGCCAAGATCTCGGATCAGGCTGTTGTCCGCGGTGATGATGGCGTCGGCCAGGGCCCGTTTTTGCGCCTGGAGTTCGAGCACCTTCTCCTCGACCGTATCCCGCGCGATGAGCCGGTAGGCGAACACCGGGCGAGTTTGGCCGATCCGGTGGGCGCGGTCGATCGCCTGGCATTCCACCGCGGGATTCCACCAGGGGTCGAGCAGGAAGATGTAGTCCGCCGCCGTCAGGTTCAGGCCGAGGCCGCCGGCCTTCAGGCTGATCAGGAACACCTTGCAGTTCGGGTCGTTCTGGAACCACTGCACCCGCGCCTGCCGGTCCCGCGTGCGGCCGTCGAGGTAGGCATAGGGGATTCCCTCCTCGTCCAGCCGCTGCCTGACGATCGCCAGCATGGTCGTGAACTGGGAGAACACCAGGGTCTTGTGCCCCTCGGCGAAGACCTCGCGCAGTTGCGGCAGGAGCACGTCGAGCTTGGCGCTCGCTTCGCCCGACCACTTGGCCCTGTCGATCAAACCGGGGTGGCAGGCCGCCTGCCGCAGGCGGAGTAGCGCCTCGAGGATCTGGATCTTCGACTTCCTGATCCCGTCGCGCGCGACGCGCCCGAGCAGCGAGTTCCGGTAGTGCTCACGCAGCTCGTCGTACAGCTTGCGCTGGGCGGGTTCCAGGTCGCAGTAGATCGTCTGTTCAGACTTCTCGGGCAGGTCTTTCGCGACCTGCTCCTTGGTGCGCCGGAGGAGGTACGGCCTGAGGGCTTTCGCCAGGAGCGACCTGCTCTCCTCGCCGGCCTTGCGGAGGCCGAAGTCGGCCTTGCCGGTCGCCTCGGCCTTGCCGAGCATGCCCGGGTTGAGGAACTCGAACAGGCTCCACAGCTCGCCGAGGTGGTTCTCGACCGGCGTGCCGCTGAGGGCCAGGCGGTGCTCCGAGCGGATCAGCCGGGCCGCCTTCGCCGACTGGCTGCTCGCGTTCTTGATCGCCTGGGCTTCGTCGAGGATGGCGTAATCGAACAGGTAGTCCTTGAGGTCGACGATATCTCTCCGAAGCGTGCCGTAGGTGGTCAGGATGACGTCGAAGTCGTCGAACTGTTCCCCGGGCTTACCCCGGCCCATGCCGGTATTGTCGAGGACGCGGAGCTTCGGCGTGAAGTGAGCGGCCTCCTGCTTCCAGTTGAAGACGAGTGACCGCGGCACCACGACCAGCGACGGCTGTGGTCGGCGGCGTTTCCTGGTGGCGGCCCGCAGCTCGCGGCGCGCCTCCAGCAGGGCGAGCACCTGGACGGTTTTGCCCAGGCCCATGTCGTCGGCCAGACAGCCGCCGAAACCGAACTCCCGGAGGAAGTGGAGCCAGCCAAGACCGTCGCGCTGATAGCCGCGGAGCTGACCCTGGAACGCGGCCGGCGCGTCCGCGGGCGCAACGCCCTGGAACTGGCGCAGCCGCTCGCGCGCCCGCTCGAACCGCTCGTCGAATCGCGCCTCGGGCTGCTCGGCCAGCAGGACGTCGAGCACGCCGACTTGCGTCCGCCGGAACCGAAGGTGATCGCCCTCCGGCGTGCCCACCCCGGCCAGGGTCACGTACTTCTTCAGCCACTCCTCCGGCAACAGGCCGAAGCTGCCGTCGCCCAGCGGCACGAGGTCCTCGCCGCGCCTCAGGGCCGCGAGCAGGGTCGGGAGCGGCACCTCTTGATCGCCGAAGGTCACCCCGCCGTGCAGATCGAACCAGTCGATCCCGGACGTCACCTCGATCCGAAAGTCGCCCGCCTCGCGGTACAGCTTCCCCTGGGCCTCGACGCGCCAGCCCTCCCGGAGGAGGGCCCGCGCGGCTTTCGGCAGGTTGCGTGCGAGCAGCTCCAGTGTCTCGCCCTGGCGGTATTCAGTCCTGCGGTGGAAGCCGACCTCCTCGAGCCTTGCCGCGAAAGACCGCTCGGCCGCCGGGTCGCGCAGTAGCAGCCGTCGCTTGTCGGGCTCGAAGACGCTGCGGGCCGGGCTCCGCGCCGGCACGACGTGGCCATCGTACTCGAAGGAGAGGTCGCCGAGGAGCCAGTTCTGATCCCGGCCGGACATCCAGCGCCGGTCGTTGCGGCGCTTGATTTTCAGGTAAGGCCGCGGCGCCGGCGCGACCTCTTCGTATTGCAGGTCCTCCGGCAGGTCGAGCCGGGGCAGGTCCGGTAGCCTGAGCAATTCCGCGAGGAATTCCTGTTTCTGCTTGGCGGGGACGGGCACTTTACCCTGCTGTCGCAGCAGCGCGATCCACTGGAAGGCGCCGAAGTCAAGGAGCGGCGCGACGCGATCCTCCCAGAATACGAGCCCGCCGCTCAGCAGCAGCAGGGGAGTCTCCAGTGCCAGTCGCTCCCCGGCGCGACGGAGCTCGCCGGAGATCGCGTACGTTTTGCCGGTATCGTCCGGCGTCACCGTCAGCCAGAACTCCCAGGGGCCGGCGTCATCCCAGCGGAGTGGCCGCATCGAGCCGTCCGGCTCCGATTCTCGCAGCAGGCACCGGCCCGTGGCGCAGAGCATCGGCAGCAGGGCCTCGCTGAGCGCGTGCGCGAGCAGGAAGCGAGCCGGGGCGCTATCGTAGTAGTAGCCATGGCCCGAGTCGTAGCCGCCCACTTGCTCGCGCCCGCCGCCCAGGATGGCCATCGCCTGGCGATCGGCGGGTTCCGGCAGGTGCGCAATCTCACTCTGGGAGAAGCGCCGGCCCTTGGGTTTGCTCCACTCGTCGTCCCTCTTGCGACTGCGTGTCGCCACCTCGAGCGAAAGCCCATTGCCCGCCAGGGAGGCCTGTATACCCACGACGTAGACGATCTCGTGTCCAGGGGGTAGGGCCACGGAGCGGATCGCCGGCGTCTGCTCCGTCGTCGAGTGCAGGCGCGATAAGGCCTCCTTCCACGCCGAGGTCGTCTGCCGAGGTTCACGGGACCGGGGCTTCGAATGGGCGATTTCGTTCGGCGGGCGAAATGTCGAGAACGGTCGGGGAGTCTCGTACCACTCCTCGTCTCCGAGGTCATCATCGTCGTCCGGGCCGAACAACGTCAGATGCCGCGCCGGTCGCCTGCCGTCTCCCTCGAGATAACCCGCGGCTTCCGCGGCGAGGAGGGTGGCCCAGATGTGCTTGCAGGGCTCGAAATACTCCTCGCAGTACGGGCACGTACACCTGGCCTCGATCTTATCATGCTCTCGGGAAAGATTCACATCGTACGACCGGCTTCCCCGGACCGTGGCGTCCGCGTGCCACGCATCGCCCCCGATGAGCGTCACCCTCCGCGAAGCGAAGTAATCGCGGCCGCGCTCGCGTGTCCTCTGCGAAACGAGAGACGTCAAGTTCGCTGACAGCACCGTGCAGTTCTCTTGGCCGGATGGGGATTCCTCGTGTGATTGTCATTGTATGAAAGGCGAGAATCATCGCAACACCCCGGCCGGAGGGGAAAGGAGCCACGGCTCGATTGCTGATCCATCCTGCTCGCGGGGGACAGTGTGACGCTCGCTCAGCGAGACTGAGGAGACTTCTCGCCGATCGTCCCAGGCTTCGCTGGCTGGGCAGAAAGACCTTGGGCACCGACCCAAGATAAACCAAATCGGCTATTTTCAAGTTGACTTTTGGGACAGGTGATTCAGGTGTCGTTAGATGAAAACGCGACGACCTTTCGATGATCGCATCTCGATGTTTTTTTGGGTCTTCGCCCCAATCGCGGCGACGGGCCTTGAACCCTTGACCCCATGGACCATGACCGTGCGCTCTTACTCTCGGAAGTGCCTAGAGCCCAATGACTTAAGTCGAGCACATTGGCTGCGGCAACGTCGCCTCGCGAATCCGGCCCATACGCTCCTGTGGTCGGAACCGTTTGTTAGGTAGAGAGTTGAATCGGGGCGACAGGATTTGAACCTGCGACCATCAAGGCAAAATGGCCTGACAAAAGTCAGGCCGATTTGCCGCGATAGTTGGTTTGCGGCCCATATGCGACCTCACGGACCCGAATGGGGCGCTCCTGTTTGCCGTAATATATTTCTGGATAACCGGTTATCTTCTGTTCTCCCGTCGCAAGTGGTTTCCAGGAATTTCGAGGATTTACGAGGTTTTTCAATGGTGTTCTATAGTTTTGCTGCCGTGGCAGTGAAACTCGACGAGCGGGCCGATGAACTATCTAATTCGCACTACTGGTCAGCTCTGCGCTTAATCGCGTCCGGGCTTTCGTGCGGCCAACTTCGCTCGCAACCCCCGAAGCGGGCAAGTCCAAACCGGCTTCCTGGCGAGCGAGTGGAGTGGGTACAACCAGGGCATGGAGCTGGCAATAACCCTCACCCCGGAATTGAAGCAGGCAATCGAGAAGGCCGGCGATGAGCCGGTCCGTGTCGAAGATCCCGAGACGCATACAGCGTATCTGATCGTTCGCGAGGACGTGTACCGGCGGATGCACGCCCTCAGCGCCATCGACCACTCAGACCGATCGCTTTACGAGTTCGGTGAGTTCCATCCCGATCGATGAAGATCATCGACCACTTGCCTTTCGCCGACCGTCCCCACATCGTCAACGTACGAGGCGAGCCGGTGGACGTGTAACGGAACCAGATCATCGTCTGGATCAGCATCGACGACGTGTCGAGGCCACTACCCGCCGTTCTTGACACCGGCCACGGGCACAACCTCTCGATCGGCCAAGGTCAGCTCCGGAGATGGTCCGGCGCGTCCTTGAAGCGGATCGGGGAGTTGGAGGACGGGCATCAGCGAGTCGTACAATACGCCGCGGACGTGCTTGTGCATCGAAACGTGCCCCGTCGGGCGGCCCTGCGCGGCGACAGCTACCCCCTGGAGATGCCGCAGGGTATCTCCGTTTTCGCGGACGCGGAGGCACCACGCCTGCCGCTGATCGGATTGAGGACAATCGTCGCCAACAAGCTTGTGCTCGTGATAGACGGGGATCGCCGGCAGGCGACACTGACGACGAAGGGTTGGCTGTGACGGGGCGCCCGAGCTGGGGGGCGCAGCTCACTTCATGTTGCATCGTGGGTCTTGCTTTTCTCTAACCACGACCGTCACGGCGGCGTTGCGAGACGTTGACCTGCCTCTTTCAGGAACCCGCTTGCCTCCTCGTTTGCCTTCCACGCTGGCTGCTCGCACAGGCTCGTAAGCTGCCCCAAGTATTCCCGTGCCTTGTCTGACTCCCCCAAGGCGTGGTGGGCCATCGCGAGGAAGGCCAGGTCCGACGGTTGCACACCAGTCTTGCTGATCCGATTCGCCTCGTGCGAGCGCATGAGGGTTGCGATCGCATCTCTGTAAAGTCCGTTGCGATATTGAAGAACGCCCAAGGTGTTCACAAGAGGCCAGCGATCCGACGTGGAGTCTGACGAGAACGGCGGCCCAACAACGGGCTTCGGACTCGTCGCCTGCAGCGTTGGCTCGCTCTAGCAGTTGTTTCGCGACGCGAGGCCGATCGACGTTGGTGGCGTTCAATTCTTGCCGCAGCCAGTACGAGCGGTCGACGGCAAGGCGTCCTGGGAAGGGAAAGTCGGGATAGGGCGCTGGGCTTTCGGCGAGTTCCTGCCGCTTTTTTTCCCAGGTCGGCTCATCCCACTTCACGAATGCTCCTTCGTCATCGACGTTTCCTCGCGTCGCGACCTGCGCCCAGAGTTCAAGAAGATGGGGAGGAATATTCAGCCGGTCCGGGGTCTGCAGACGGCGTATGGGGAATTGGAGACCCTCCCATTGGCGGTCGACTGCCACCCACCCATTCGCTGGCTCGCCGATATACGATCCCATCAATTTCTTCGGCTCCTTGATAGCTAACCCCATTGCCGGAATCGTCTTTTCGGTCAGGGTGTCAATGCCGTTACGGAGGAAACGACCGTCCGGAGCGAACTGGGACAGATCGGGATGATATTTGCGACCCTTCGGCGGATGCAGTCGCACCCCTGTCCGTGTGTTGAAGATCTGGCCCGAATTGAGCACGACCTGCTCGCCACGGAAGACATATGGGGAACCATTAAATCGTGCGATCGGGCAGGGCGTTGGCGGCTGCAAGATCCAGAGACCGGCTTGAACATCTGCAGCGGCCGGTTCATATAGTACGAGCATATCATCTGCAATAAAGTGGATATCAGAATTTGAAAACAAGCCCTCGTAATACGGACCGGCGACCGATGACAATTGCCAAGACGTTGTGTCCCAAAAATTAACGTAAAAGGGCCGAGACCCAGACTCGGTGGGTTCAGTGAAGTAGAACGACGCCGCGGTGTGTCCACCCGGGCTCAACTTTGCCCCAAAACGGTGATTTTGAGATAGCCTGCCGGGCCTGAGTTCGGCGATCGCGTCACCGTTTTCGGCCGAGAACAGATGCAGCGTCTCGCCTCTGTTGGATGTATCGTGGGCTTCCATATACGTATTGTGGGCTTCAATCCACCGGCCGTCGCCCACAAATTGGAACTCGACGTGCAGGCGGTTTGGCAGATCCAGCTGGGCGATGAGCCGACCCGTCTTGATATCCCATAACTCGCACGACTTTCGGTCTGCGGGGTTTTGCACCCCGACGTTGGCGCACAAATTCCCGATTGTCAATGCACGGTCATTCGATAGCATAATGCTATATGCGGGGATTTCCGTTTTAAGGGAATACCCTGGCGGCGGGTCAATCGCCTTGGTCGATTCCAGGTGTGGCTCCAGTTTTGCGCAAGACCCCGTCTTTGGTCTCCCAAAGTCGCACGCCATCGCGCGACCTCGTAAAGGCGGTGGCCCCATCCGGGCTCAGTCCGATCTCGTTCACCTGCTCGGTCCCGCGCCGGAGGATGGCGATCTGGCGGCCCGAGACGGGGTCCCAGAGGCGGGCTGTGGAATCGTTGCCCAAAGTGACGAGCCGATTGCCGGACGAGCTTAAGTAACTGTCCAATACGTGTTCGCCATCGTGGCTGAGCGGCCGTAACAGCGGAGCGGTGCCCTGGCCGCTAATGAGGACGACCATAGTCGCGAATTCGCGAAGCGCGCGTCGTCGTGACGCCTGATCACCCCGAAGCGCGCAAGGATATCGGTCACTGTCACCATGTGGGAGGCACTTTGCTAACTGGATGCCATTCCGGGGAAGCGACTCTTGGACGATCATTCCCATGGTCCGAGTCTACTTAATAGCTCTTCGGTCCTGGCGAGGTCGGAGTGCTGGATGGTGGACTGAAGGTCGCGGGCCCGTCTGATCGCGTCCCGGGCGAGGGAAGGGCGACCCTGCTCGGTGAGGACCTCCCCGAGCAGCACGAGGGCGTCGGCCTCACCCCAGGCGTACCGGCACTCCGGGTGCTGCGCGCCGAACGCGACGAGATCACCCAATGGCATGTCCTTCCGAGGGGCCGGGGCACCGTCCTCCGTCTGGATCCCGTGCAATGCCCCGAGTGCCGATCGAGCAGCGGTCTCCAAGAATGCGTCCCTCTGCGGGGAGTTCTGGTCCAGCGTCGAACGGGCCCTGGCCAGGGCGAGGCGGGACCGCAGGTTCAGGAAGTCCACATGGGCCAGTCCCAGCCCGCATTGCCGGGTCAAAATCAGGCCCTCGCGCGACTCCGAGTCGGCGGCCTCATACTCCCCTCGATCGGTCAGCGCCCGCGAGCGGATCAAGTGATATAGGCTCAGGTGCTCGACCGACCCTGAACGCAGTATCCAGGGGGCCTCGCGTTCGAGGCCGGCCAGAGCCCTGTCGGGCTGCCCCTCCCTGCGCTCGATCTCGGCCAAGACAAGCCGCGTCCGGACCTGCTCGGGGACGTGCGGGAAGAAATCCTTGAACTTCTTCAGGTCGGACGCGGCCACCGCCCTGGCGCGGGCGAGCTCGCCCCTCATCAGCGGTAGGTCCGCGTTGACAAGAGCCTCCCCCCAACCCAGGTCGAACCGAGGGTCGAGGGCATCCGGATGTCCCATCAGGAAGGCCGCGATCACCCGCGAGTGCTCCCAGCCGACCTTGTCGCGAACGACCCGCGGCAGGAACCCCTGAAGACAGAGGACCGCCCTCGACCAGCTGGGCCGAGTGTTCGAGAGGAGGTCGAAGCTCGCCCGGAGATCGCCGACTCCCCGCAAGTACCACGCGAGATCGAGGTCGTTCGGGCACGCCCGGAAGTACCGCAGGATCCGCGCTCCCCGCGCGAACTCCCCGATCCTCTTGCCCAGGTGCTCCCGTCCGCCGAGGCGCCCCGAGTAGAGCGCGTAGGCCTCCTTCTCGTTGCCCGAGCGGACCGTGTGGTAGATCAGTTCCTCCAGCGCGTCCAGCAGGGCCGGGTCCTCCGGGTTGACCGATCCCGGCCGGAAGCGGAGCGTCACCCCGCTGGAGTCCAACTTCAGCTCCGGCAGCGGGAAATCCTCGAACCCATCTTCCAGCGACTGGATAGACTGCCTGATCTGGCCCGCGCACGCTCGCGACAGTCGGTGACCCTCCCGGGACAGGAACTCGTGAAGCCGGTCGGTCAAACACTTCCGCATGTCGAGGATGTGCTTGAACGCCTGCAGAAAAGTCCACTCCTCGTGCGGCTGTCTCGGTTCCTTCCTCTTACTCGGCATTTTCCTGACGACGTTCCATGGGGGCCGATAGCACGGCGGCGTCCGATGACGCAAGTTCTTGTAAGATTGTCCGTCGGCCAGCTCCAGGTCCGGTAGCTCGAAGTCCTCGATCCACTCTTCGAGCAACTGGATACGCTCCGTGATCTGACCCGCACACGCCCGCGACAGCCGCTGCCCGTGGCTGAAAAGGAACCCCCGGAGCCGTTCCGAGAGTTCCGAGTAGTTAGATCGTTTGATTCTGGGATCAATCTGATCACAATAATTCCGGAAGCCCCGCTGAGCATCCATTATGACATTTTTATTTGTGCTTATGAGTTCCCATGCCTCAGCCAGGTCGAGGCCGCAGTCGGACCTCAGCTTCTCGCCGACGACGCGGTGCGCAGCCGCGGCGTTCGCGAAGGTCCGGTAGAAGTGGTCGCGGACGGCCGGGTGGGCAGTGTAGCCGCCGCCCGGATCTGGGAGCAGCAGGTGAAGCCGGGCGAGCCGCGTGACGATCCGCCAGAACTCGTCCTCGGTGCAACCCGCAAGGTCCCCGCAGAGGCTGGACGCGTCGGTCCGAGCGAAGATGGAGTGAAGGGTCTCGATGGACGCACCCGAGCGGAAAATGCAGAACCGCACCAGCAGGTCGACTTCTCGGGACGATAGGGCCTTCTCGTAGGCATGAAGGACGCGGGCGAGCCTTCGCTCCTCGGGGGTGTTGGAGTCGAGCCGGGGCTGCTCCATCCGGCCGACCGAGGCGGGGTTGCCGTCGCAGAACTCGGCGAGGTAGGCACCGACGTGGTCGAGGGTGAGGGCATGCGACCCGTACTCATCGAGCACCGCGTCGAGCGCAAGGTCGTCTCCCCGGACCCCGTGCCGCCGTAGGAGTTGCCGCGCCGCCACACAGTCAAGCTGGTCCACCTCCACGTGGGTGTACCCGCGGCCTTCCCAGCGGTGCAGGTCGGGGACGGGGAACCGGGTGGTGATCAGGCACTTGGTCCGCCCGGCTCCCGCGGCCAGCCGGGTGACGGCCTGACGGAGCAGCGGGTCCTCCAGTTCGCCGAACCCCGGCTTGAGGTCGCCGGGCGGCCGCTGGACCCGTTCCAGGCCGTCCAGGAGGAGGAGGTTCCTCCCGCCTTCGACCAGCATTTCGGTGAGTCGGTAGAGCAATCCGGCGCCGGACGATTCGGGCTTCAACCCGCGGCTGAAGTAGCGGTACGCCTGCCGCAGGAAATTGCTCACATCCTGATCGATGTAGAAACTCCATACGAATAGCCCGTCAGGCCGGTCTGCTTCGGCCGCGGGATCCACGAGTTCCGAGACAAGCTCCGAGACGATCGCGGTCTTGCCCGCCCCCCCGAGCCCGATCAGCGCCAGCACATTGCCATCCGTCGGGCTATGCCAGAAGCCGCGCACGACGTTCTGGTGCTCGACCCGCCCCACAAAAAGGGGAGCACGTGGGAGCGCATGGACTATCCCCTGATGGAGGTCACGGAGGCGGTCAGCCCTGGTCGATGGTTCGAGGCTGGTCAGCGAGTGATCCCAAGTCATAAACTCGCACCGCAACAAGCATGAGCCACGAGCGGCCCGGGTTAGCAAATACGAATAACTCGAGACTCGGCCCTCGACAAGGCGCTCTCTTGCAGCAAAGCCAATGATGTCCGTCGCTTCTTCAGTTGAAAATGCGATGCAGGCCGATTTGCGTCACCACCAGTATGTTCTCCAAGCATCCGAGTTCGCAACCTGGATCTCCGCCCAGAGGTACGGCCCGATTAGTCAAAGGACCGTAGCGATGATCCCCGCCTTGACGGAAATGCCGCCTCGGGCGAAGCGTCCGCGAATCTCGCCCGTCGTTGGAATACCTGTTGGGCAGCAGGACGGTCACCTACAATTGGCCATCCCACATCGGCGTCAGCTCCAACTGCGATTGCTGAACGGAGGCCTCATGAGCGATCACACGACGGCGCTGGGCGGCACGTGTAGCGCCCGCTTCGACCCCCTGCGCGACCTGTTCGCCGCCAAGCTCGAGTCGGGGGAAGACCTCGGCGCCTCGCTCGCCCTCAACATCGACGGCGAGATGGCGGGAGCCCGGGACGGCCTCGGGATACCACATGCTGAACTACGGCCACCTGATCGGCGAAGTGATCCGGCGCATCACCGGCCAGCGCCTGGGTGAGTTCTTTGCCGCGCACATTGCGGGGCCGCTGGGCACCGACTTCCACATCGGCGTGCCGCCCTCGGAGTTCCCTCGCATCGCCAACGTGGTGCCGCCGCCGGCGATCCCGACGATGCCGGTATTTGACCCGACCCAGCTCGACCCCAACAGCGTGGCGTTCAAGACTTGGACCAACCCGACCATGGCGCCGTGGCCGGAATGCACCTGAACGAGCGCTGGCGGCGCGCCGACATCGGCGCGGCCAACGGCCACGGCAATGCCCGTTCGGTGGCGCGCCTCCAGTCGGCGGTGGCCTGCGGCGGCGAGGTCGATGGCGTCCGGCTTCTCTCGCCGCAGACGATCGACCGGATCTTCGAAGTGCAGAGCGACGGGATCGACCTTGTGATAGGCATACCGTTCAAGTTCGGCGTCGGTTATAGCCTGACCCCGGAAGGCCGGGTGTGTGCCTGGGGCGGCACGGGCGGCTCGACGGTGATTATCGACGTGGATCGCCGCATCACCTTTGCCTACGTGATGAACAAGATGGCGCCGGGGGGCGGGACCATCGCAGCGGCGCTGGCCGAGCGGGTGTCCGAGATCGTGAAACGCTAAATCGCTTTGCACAATTCCGGGAGGGCGAGCCTCCCGGCGAGCCATTCTCCCAGGCGGCTCGGACGGAGCCTCGTCCTCCCAGGATCACGCAAGCCCATTTAGGGTCGCCCAGTGATTAGAGCTGCGACTTGCGCCAATGGAGAGACACTGCCCTGAATCGCGAATCCATGCTAAGATCTACTCTGTAAACATGGCGCCCTGGTCGCGGCGACCCGCTCACAGTGCCGCTGTTCTTAATCGACCTGCCCGGCGCTGAGTTCATGCCTTTCGGGGACGTCGCGTTGGCTCCTTCCGGCCAGGATGCAATGCCTGTGACGACAGACCGAGCGGGACAGCACGATGCCAGCGAACGAGTGGGCTCGATGGGCTGGTACGCGCTCGTAGGACTGGCAGGAGGATCGCTTCCGCTGGTCGTGCTTGGTTCGATACTCCTGCTACCTGGGGCGAGCTCTCGCTCTCTTCCTTTGGCTACTTGCGTGATCATCAACCCGTTGATCGGCGCCGGCCTTGGATGTTTGTACCACCGATATCCCACCGCGAGAAAATCGCTCGCGTCGTCGTTTTTCGCGGACGCCCCGCTCACCGTACCAGAGAATTCGAAGGGAGGCCGGCGGATCGGCACGCTCGCGTTGACAGGGTTCGGCGTGGGGATCGCGACCGCGCTGCTGGCGACGACCCTGGAGGTCGCCTGGCGCGGCTGGTCGTTCCTCGATGTAACGCTGATCCCTGCGATGCTCATTTATCCGTGGTTTTGCGCTGCGGAAGGACGCCACCTGGGCCTACGGCTGGGGCATCCGAGACCATCGATCCGGCGCCTCCGCGTTAGTCTGAGGACGTTGATGGTCCTAGTGGCATACGTCGGGCTCATGTTTGGTCTCGGTATGGGGGCGGTGCGCCTCAGTCGCAATGCCAGGCATTTTCATGAGATTTCGCTTAGCGGGCAGTCGCTCGGGGACGGTTTCGAGATTCAGGCTCAGAAGTATCTGGCCGACCTGCGACTAAGAAAGAAGAACGCAGATGAGCTTCGCCACGGCCGCATTCCAGAGGAACTTCAAGACGAACACAGGACCTTCTTAAGGTCGCTCGACAATACGGTGGGTGAGGAGTCCAAAATACATCGATTTTCCCAGATCGCAGTCCTAGAGGAGCAGCGGGCGGAGCAATCCGAAACGCTGTTCCGTAGCAATGATCGGAGCGCGAAGTATCTGAAGATGCTTGCTGCGAAGCATAGGAGGGCTGCCCGCGAGCCTTGGGCCCCGGTGGCCCCCGACCCACCATTCAGGCCATGACGAATGTGCCGAAGCTGAGCCGGAGGTTTCGAATCGCTTCACTGCTCGCCTCTGGGCCAGCCAGCAGTATTGCAGAAAAGGTGTCAGGAACCTTTTGTGCGAAGCACCCTTTGGGGCCGTTCCGGCAAAAGGTTCCTGACACGAATGGCACTCGGAAATTCGTAAGTTGTTTCGGAGAAGTGGGATAGACAAATATCGTCCTCCTTGGGACAAGGATTGGTGCTTGCAAGATCCAAACCCTGTCCGGCAAGGAGGCCGACAATGCCCCAGACTACGCGACGGTGGATTCTGGAAAAGGTCAAGTCCCTTCGCGAGTCCCAGCTCCTTCCCTTTCACGAGATCCTCGACGCCGACACGGTCAGGTCGGCACTGGCGGCAGAGCGGGTCAAATTCAAGGATCGCATCTACACACCTTTCGTGACCCTCTGCCTGTTCCTCTCCCAGGTGCTCGACCCCGACCACTCGTGTCGTGCGGCGGTCGCGCGGCTGATCGTCTGGCTGGCCATCAACCATCGCAAACCTTGCGCGCCGGAGACTAACAGTTATTGTGATGCACGCCGGCGGCTCCCTCTCGGGGTCATTGTTCGGCTGGTCCGTCAGACCGCTCAGAAAGTGGACGCCGGTGCAAACGCCGATTGGCTGTGGAAGGGACGCAAGGTCTCGCTGGTCGACGGCACGACCGCCTCGATGCCCGACACCGTACAGAACCAACAAGCCTTCCCTCAGGCGAACACCCAGGGCATCGGTTTGGGTTTCCCCGTAGTTCGGATGGTAGGGATCATTTCGCTGGCCACGGGTGTCGTTCGCGACCTGGCGCTGGGGCCGTACAAAGGAAAGGAGACAGGCGAGACGGCCTTGTTCCGCACGTTGCTGGATGGCCTCGAGGCAGGCGAAATCATGCTGGGGGACCGCTGTTATGCCTCGTTTTTCATGATCGCGGACCTGATGCAGCGGAACGTTGACAGCCTGTTCCGGATGCACCAGCGCCGGAGGTTCGACTTCCGCCGCGGCCGACGGCTGGGCGTCGAGGACCACGTTGTCACCTGGACCAAGCCGGAGCGGCCCGAATGGATGGACGAGGAAACCTATGCGCAGATCCCCAGCGAGATCAAGGTCCGCGAACTGCGATTCAAGGTTCAGCAGCCCGGCTTCCGAGTCAACGAGCTGGTGCTGGTGACGACGATGCTCGACGCGGAGGCGTACACCAAGGAAGAGCTGGCAGACCTTTTCCTACAACGATGGAACATAGAATTAGATTTACGCTCAATTAAAGACGTACTCCAAATGGACGTGCTGCGATGCAAGACGCCTGATATGGTGGAGAAGGAGATCTGGATACATTTACTGTCTTACAACTTGATCCGAGGCGTGGCGGCCCAGGCCGCCGAGGCGCACGGTAAGCAACCGCGACAGTTGAGCTTCAAGGGAACGCTTCAGACGATGACGGCGCTCCAGGAGGCCTTGCGACAAGCAACGCCCAGCGTCAGGGAATACTTGGTGGAGGTGATGCTCACTGCGATTTCGGCGCACGAGGTCGGCGATCGACCCGGCCGCGTCGAGCCGCGCGCGAACAAACGACGACCGAAGGCACAAAAGTTTCTTATGGAACCGCGACGAAAGGCGCGCAAACGCCTACTGCAAGCGGCTTAGGGGAATAACCGAGTGCCATTCGTTCCTGACACCTTTTCCAGGACTCTGTTTCCGGGTGATTGCGGCGCTGCCAGTCCGCGATGATAATCGACGGCTTCGCCTGGTCAAAACACCAATCGCGGCGCTTCGGAGCCGAGATGAGCCAAAGATTTGCACGGCGATTGCCGCAAGCTCACGATGGACGTCATTCATGCTCGCGCGTTCGCCTGAATAAGCCGATGCGGACCGAGCCCTCCGGGGCCGGTAGGTGAGACAGAAGTGGCTTCGATGCCGGACTATCCGGGAACCGTCGCCGCTGGGGACTCGTCGGCAGTCACATTGTCCAGGAACGTGGCGGACGGCACGAAGAACAGGTTACCGGTAACCGGGCGGCTGAAATCGAGCAGCCGGTCATAGTTACCGTGTGGCTTTCCTATGAACATGTTTTCGAGCATCGGCTCGATGGTTTCCGGCGACAGGCTATAACCGATGAAGTAGGTGCCGAATTCGCCTCCCGCGCGACCGAAGGGCATGTTGTCGCGCAGGATCTTGATCTCTTTACCGTCCTTTTCGATCGTCGTGAGGACATTGTGTGCATAGGGTGCTTTCTTGGCATCATCCGTCTCGATATCCGACAGCTTGGCGCGGCCGATGATGCGTTCCTGCTGTTCCGTGGGAATTGCGTTCCAGCTCGCCAAGTCATGGAGATATTTCTGCACGATCACATAACTCCCTCCGGCAAAGTCCGCATCCTCCTCGCCGACGCGCGTGGCGTCCTTCGCGGCCTGCCCAGTCGGATTCTCGGTCCCGTTGACAAAACCGAGGAGATCGCGGGCGTCGAAGTAACGAAAATCGTGCACCTCGTCCACGACGGAAATTGCGCCTCCGAGACGCTCTACGATCTGCGTCCCGAGCTCGAAACAAAGGTCAAAATGCTGGGCGCGAATGTGGATCGCGTTAAGCCCTGCGGACTCGGCGTTCCGGTAGCAGAGGGACGAAGAACCATTGTCTTCGGAGCCCGTCCCGTCGTGAGTGCGCGATCTGCACCAGTAGACGCATCGGCTTCGAGGTAACGTCCAACGGGGAGAGTGGCTTCGGACGATCAGACCGAATTGCGCATCGCTCCGGGCGGGGACTCGTTTTTCCTCGTGCTCAACACGATCGTACTGGCCCGCGGTGGGTCGGGGGCTCGGTCCAGCCGGCCATTCGTTGTAGCTCATCGATCGACAGGCCGGCTACAGTCCGCATGAGTTCCATGCGCATCGTCTCCAGCCTTTCGACCAGGGGGCGGGCGTCCTCGAGCCGGCCTGCAGCCGACTGATCTTCGAGGTCCGACGCGACGTCACCGGCCATCGTGGAGAACGCTGGCAGCAGCGAACAGAGCTTGTGCGCGACCTCGCGTAATTGCCGTGCGTCCCGCTCGCGCAGGGCGTTTCCCAGTTCCGCCAGTCGGGCCGGCACTGTGCCTCGACGGGGCGATTGGCTTCAGTGCAGACGTGAGTTCCCGAGCTGGTTCGGTCAAGGCCGTCGCCGGCTCGCTCGGGGACCGTTCGATCACCCGGTAGATCGTATCGAGCAACTCTTCCTGCTGGACGGGCTTGGGCAAGTGGGCGTCGATCTGCAACGTGCGGTTGTGTGCGAGATCGCCCGGTCGATCCTCCGAGCTGAGGAGGATCATCCGGGTGCCGAGCACCCTGTTGGTCACGAGAGGCTTGCGCTCGCTGGCGATCAGCGCGATCGTGGATCGGCCGATAGCGAGGTGGGTCTGGGATTGCACCAGGTCTGAATACGGCCCGGCACTGGCCTGCAATTCCAGGACATCCTTGCCACTCGGCAAGTACCAGATGCGCGCAAGTGCGGCGGACAGGTGGCGCACGAAGGCCAGAGCGCACGGCTGCAAAAGCTCGGCAAGATTGTCGCCCTGGCCCAACGCAATGCCGACATCGCGGCCGAACTCCGCCAGCCGGCGCGCTCGGCCTCCGCCTGTTCGGAACGTCACGAGCAACCCGGTCCGGCGCCCGCCGAAATAGGCGGCGATCACGACGGCGGGAAGGTATACCAAGTAAGGCGACCCTTCACCCGGAATGGGACCCAACTGCCACTTAAGGACGAAAGCGAGTACCAAGGCAGCAATCACAGCGCCGTGAGCCCAGGACTGTGAATCGAGATATTTTTGCAAGCCTATGCCTGACGCTGGCAGGGATTGCATTCGAAAGGGAGGAGGCACACACTCGACCGGTGCTGATCCAGGGGCCAGAATGGGGAGCGAATCGAATGCCAGACGCGAAGAGGGACAACCCGGGTATACCGGATTCGTACGACAGGAGTGACTCATGGCCCACCTACTTCTCATCGACGACGACCCAGCCTTGATGCCGGGACAAGTGCGTCAGTCGTTCCCCGCCCCCGAATACCGGGTCGAAGTGGCCGGAACCGGTGCCGAGGGTCTCGACCACGTCATCGCGGAATCCCCGGATGTCATTCTCCTGGACCTGCGCCTGCCCGACCAGTCGGGCCTGGAGGTTTACCGGCAGATCCGCTGCGTCGATGCACGCATTCCTGTGATCTTTATCACGATCGTCAAGGGCGCGGACGCCGCGATCGAAGCGGTGAAGGAGGGTGCCTTCGACTACCTCTTCAAGCCGTTGGACCCGGAGAGATTGCGGCAGGTGGTCGGAGATGCCTTGGAGGTGTCGCGACGGATGCGCACCCCGGCCGTAATCGCCGAGGGGGACCCGGACCCGGACATGGATGGGATCATCGTCGGCACCTGCCCGGCCATGCTTAAGGTGTATAAGGCCATCGGCCTCGTCACCGCCCAGAACGTCCCCGTGCTGATCACCGGCGAGAGCGGCACCGGCAAGGAACTCATCGTCCGCGCGCTCTATCAGCATAGCCTCAGGGCCAAGGCGCCGTTCCTGGCGATCAACTGCGCCGCAATCCCGGAGAACCTCCTCGAATCCGAGATGTTCGGGCATGAGAAAGGGGCATTCACGGGGGCCGATCGGCGGCGCATCGGTAAGTTCGAGCAGTGCAACGGCGGCACCATCTTCCTCGACGAGGTCGGCGACATGCCGCTGGCGCTACAGGCCAAGATGCTGCGCATCCTTCAGGAGCAGTTGTTCGAGCGGGTCGGCGGCAACGAGGCCGTTCGGACCGACGTGCGGCTGATCACGGCCACTCACCGTGACCTGAAATCGTGGTTGGATGAGGGCCGATTCCGACAGGATTTGTACTATCGTCTGAGCGTCTTCACGATCCACCTGCCGCCGTTGCGGGAGCGGGACGACGACCTGCGGTCGCTCGTGCGGTACTATTTGCCGCGTTTCAGCCGCGAACTCGGTCGTGACGTTCATGAAATCGACCCCGAGGCGTTGCGACTGCTGCGCAGCTACACCTGGCCAGGCAATATCCGGGAACTGCAGAGCGTGCTCAAGCAGGCGGTGCTCCAATCCCGCGGCACGACGCTGCTCCCTGGTTCCTTGGTCCCGCTTCTGGGAGCGACCTCCGAACCGGTCACGTCGGCACATGCGATGGCGGACGATCCCGGCCTGGAGGCGTTTATCGGCCGGTGCCTGGCCTCCACGGAATGCGATCTCTATGCCGAAGCGCACCGCCAGGTGGACAGGATCCTTCTGGCCCGCACTCTGGAGGGGAGGGGCGGGAACCAGCTCCGGGCGGCCCGCTGGCTGGGGATCGGGCGGGAGACCCTACGCCGCAGGCTCCGCGAGGTGGGAATTCACTTGCGCCTCCGACTCGAAGCTGAAGACGAGGAATCGCCATTGCTCGATTCTGAGGCAGTTGCTTCGAAACCGGCCACTTCACGACGCCCGTTGCGCAACCTGTGACGTCCCGATCGGGTGGTCTTGCGTGCTCTCCGGCTCGGTTCGCCGGGGAAAAACCGAACCTGACGGCACTATCGGGCGGTTCGCGCTCGGAACAAAGGCGAACTGCGCGCGCTTGGCACGTGGGTTGCTTGCCGTGTTCTTGTCACGATCGGCAGCTTGGTTGTCGATCGGCCAGCTCGACAGCTCGCAGTGCGACCGGCCGATGATGAAGCACGTTGTCCTCGAGATCACCCCGTCGGGGGCGGAATCATGATCGAGATTTGCCACAGGACGGGTGTCGCGAGCGTCGAGGTGCGGCGCGTGACCGGGTCGCTCTGCGCGCCCTCGTCCGACGAGCTCTCGGTCGAGGAACCGCTGGAGATCCGCCTGTCGGAGCACACCGCGGGCTCCCCGCCGACCTCGGTCGCGGTGACGATGCGAACGCCGGGTGACGACGTAGACCTGGCGGCAGGCTTCCTCTTCACCGAGGGGATCATCGCTGGGGCCGGGGACATCGAGGGCATCAGGCGAGCTGGGTTGAATGCGGCGGAGGCAAGGCTTCGGCCCGGCATCGCCCCGGACGCGGCCAGGCTAGACCGCCACTCATTCGTCTCCTCGAGCTGCGGCGCGTGCGGCAAACGGTCGATCGCCGCGGTCCGCGTGGCAAGAGGTCACCCGATCGTCCCGGGGGTACCCCGCCTCTCGCCCGAGGTGATCCACGGCCTGCCGCGGGCGCTCCGAACCAGCCAGTCCGCATTTGCGCGGACCGGCGGCATCCACGCCTCTGGCCTCTTCGATGTACACGGCCGCCTGCTCGCGCTCCGGGAGGACGTCGGCCGCCACAATGCCCTGGACAAGCTGATCGGCTCAGAGCTGCTCGCCGGTCGCATCCCGCTTTCGTGCGGGATCGTCCTGGTCAGCGGCCGGGTGAGCTTCGAGCTGGTACAGAAGGCGGCGATCGCCGGCGTCCCGGTGCTCGGAGCAGTCGGCGCCCCGTCCAGTCTGGCGGTCAACCTGGCCCGCGAGTGCGGGATGACGCTGCTCGGCTTCGTCCGCGACGCACGCTTCAACGTCTACTCCGACTTCGGCCGGATCGATCCGGCCGAAATCCTGACCCATTCTGCGTAGGGAGCCCGGCATGAAACTGCGACTCAAGGGGAACTCGATACGCGTCCGGCTGGACCGCCGCGACATCGAGCGGCTGATCGACGAGGGACGCGTCGACGACGCCGTCCGGTTTGGGCCTGGACTCGCGCTCTCGTACGCTGTGGAGACGGGGCCAGCCCCGCGTGCACGGCCGAGGGTTTCCTACGAAACCGGACGCCTCACGATTCAGATCGACCCCGTGGATGTCGAAGAGTGGCTCTCAGGCGACCGTGTGGGCTTCGACCACCTCCAGGACGTCGAGGAGGGAGTCGTGCGCGTGCTCGTGGAGAAGGACTTCGCCTGCATCGACCGGCCACTACGGGAGGAGGCGGACGACACCTATGCCTTCCCCAACCCGTCGGCTGCTTGCTAGCGCATCCCGGGCGGCTCGAATTGAGCTGCTGCCCGGACGAATTAATTCTCGCATAGTCGATTTTGTGAGCTCGATACTTGTAAGTTATTTCATCTTTGCAGCCGGACCCAAAAGCAAGCACAAGGTTGCTTCCGATTCGGCTTCACCAGTGAGGTGATCATGTTCAAGCTGCCTTTCGTGGCGCACTCGGAGCCTTCGCGACCGCAGACCCAGCCCCTCAGCCCCCGGACGGCCGAGAAGTCCTCACGGCTGCGCGGCGCGACCGTTACGGATGGGCTCTGTCCCTACTGCGCCGTCGGTTGCAGCCAGCTCCTCTACAGCAAGGCTGGCCAGCTCATCGACATCGAGGGCGATCCGCGCAGCCCGATCAACGAGGGTACACTCTGCCCCAAGGGCTCGAACGCGTTGCTGCTGGCTCTCAACCCGCACCGCATGAAGTCCGTGCTCTATCGTGCTCCCTACTCCGACAAATGGGAAACCAAAACCCTCGATTGGGCGCTCGACCAGATTGCGCAACGCGTCAAGGCGGCGCGGGACGCCGACTTCACCGTGCGTGATCAAGAAGGTCGCACGCTGAATTCGGTCAGGAACATGGGGGCGCTTGGCGGCGCGAGCCTGAACGTCGAGGACAACTACCTGATCAAGAAACTGTTGTGCGGCGGCCTCGGAGTGGTCTCGGTCGAGAACCAGGCCCGAACTTGACACTCCGCCTCGGTGCCCGGTCTGGGCGCCTCGCTCGGCCGCGGTGCGGCCACCAACTACATGCAGGATGTACCCAATAGTGACTGCGTCTTGTTCATGGGCTCGAACATGGCGGAGGCTCACCCCGTCGGGTTCCGCTGGCCCATGAAGGCCAAGGAACGCGGCGCCACGTTGATCCACGTCGACCCGCACTTCTCGCGGACGTCGGCGCTCTGTGACCTCTACGTCCCGATCCGGGCCGGAAGCGACATCGCGTTCCTCGGCGGCATGATCAATTACGTCCTGACCCACGATCGCTGGTTCAAGGAATACGTCGTTCATTACACCAATGCGGCGATTCTGATCCAGGAGGGGTTCCAGGACACCGAGGACTTGGGCGGCCTGTTCAGCGGGCTCGATCCGGAGACCGGCGTCTATGACCCGGTGAGCGGACATTGGGGCTACGAGGGCTCGTTCGGTGACCGCGACGAGCGGGACGGCCGCCACCAAAAGGGCGGAGCCCAGCCGAGCGACTCGCCGGCGATCTCGCCGGAGGACCGCAAGGGTGTCCACGGCTACGCCATCGACGGCGGGGCCCGGCCGCACGACGTGTCGCGTTCGAAGTTGACGTCCGAGGCCAACGGCCCGTCGCCACGGGACCTGAGCCTGCAGCATCCCCGCTGCGTCTTCCAGATCCTGAAGCGTCATTACTCCCGCTACACGCCGGAGATGGTCTCCCAGGTCTGCGGATGCTCGCCGGAGCAGTTCACGCGCGTTGCCGAGCTGCTCTGCGCCAATTCGGGTCGCGAGCGGACGAGCGTCCTGGTCTACGCCCTGGGGTGGACACAGCATGCCGCGGGCGCCCAGATGATCCGAGCCGGGGGCATCTTGCAGCTCCTGCTCGGCAACATCGGCCGTCCGGGTGGCGGCATCCTGGCCATGCGAGGCCATTCCAGCATCCAGGGCTCGACGGACATCGGGACCCTGTATGACGTGCTGCCCGGCTATCTGCCCCAGCCCGCGGCCGATGGGGCCCATGACACGCTGGATTCCTACGTGGCGCACGACAGCATGACCACCGGCTACTGGTCCCACTTCCGCGAGAATATCGTCAGCCTGCTCAAGGCATGGTATGGGGACGCCGCCCAGCCGGAGAATGATTTCCGGTACGACTGGCTGCCGCGGATCGAGCGCGATCACTCGCAACTGCCGACCTTCAATCGCATGGCCCGTGGGGAGCTGACCGGCTACTTCCTCTTCGGCCAGAACCCCGGCGGCGGCGGCCTGAACGCCGGGCTCCACCGCGCCGGGCTGCGTAACCTGGAATGGCTCGTCGTGGCCGACTGGTTCGAGACCGAGAGCGTCACCTTCTGGAAGAACGACCCGGGCGCACCGCCGCCGTCCGAGATCAAGACCGAAGTCTTCGTCCTCCCGGCCGCCGCCAATCCGGAGACCGACGGGACGCTGACCAACACGCAGCGGCTGCTCCAGTGGCACACGAAGGCGATCGACCCACCGGGAGATTGCCGCGCCGATTCGTGGTTTGTCTACAACCTCGGCAAGCGGCTCAAAAAGCTCTATGCCGGTTCGACCGATCCCAAGGATCAGCCGCTCTTGAACCTCACCTGGGACTACGACTACGACGAACCGCCGCGGCTCCCCGACGGCTCGATCACGCGCATCGAAGGCGACGCCGACGCCGAAAAAATCCTGATGGAGATGAACGGGTACAAGCTAGACGAGGTCGACCCACGCACCGGCGGGCCACGCCTGCTCAAGGGCTTCTCGGAACTGAAGGGCGACGGCACGACGTCATGCGGCATCTGGATCTACAGCGGTGTCTTCCCCGAACCCGGTCGCAACCGGGCGCGCGAGCGCAAGCGATCCGACAATCCACTCGAGCCGGACTGGGGATTCGCCTGGCCCGATAACCGTCGCGTGCTCTTCAACCGAGCCTCGGCCGATCCCGAGGGCCAGCCCTGGTCGGAGCGGAAGAAGCTCATCTGGTGGGATGCCGAGCAGCGAGTCTGGGCGGGCCTCGATCGGCCGGACTTCGAGGCGAATAAGCCCCCCGACTATCGCCCGGCGCCCGGCGCGACCGGGATGGACGCGATTGCCGGCGACAACCCGTTCATCATGAAGCCCGACGGCGTCGCCTGGCTCTTCGCCCCCACTGGCGTCAAGGACGGTCCCCTGCCGACGCACTACGAGCCCCTCGAGTCGCCGGTCAGCAACCTGTTGTATCCCAATCACATGTGTACGCCGGGTGTGCGCCTATTCCCGGGACCTCGCAATCATCTGGCCCACACGCCCGAGACCGAGTTCCCCGTCGTGGCTACCACCTACCGACTCACCGAGCACTACCTGAGCGGGCCGATGAGCCGGTTCAATTCCTGGCTCAACGAATTGCAACCGGAGATGTTCGTCGAGATGAGCCCGGAGCTGGCCGCCGAGCGCGGGATCGTCCACGGCGGCTGGGTGACGGTCAGCACGGCGCGGGGCCGCATCGAGGTGCGTGCCATGGTGACCCGGAGGATGCGTCCTCTCATCATCAGCGGGCGAGTGGTCCACCAGGTCGGCCTCCCATTCCACTGGGGGTTCGCCGGACAGATCGTCGGAGCCAATGCCAACGACCTGACCTCCCTGGTCTGCGAGCAGAACACGAGTATGCACGAGGGAAAGTCCTTCGGCTGCCAGGTCGAACCCGGTCAACCTAGCGGGCCAGCTATGCGGCCAACCGTGTCATTCGTCACCTGGCCGACCCGCAATCCCATTCCGAACACGCCTGCCTCGGCCCAGCCGGAAGGGATATTCACCCATGGGCATTAGAGAACTCGAGCTGGCGGGTCTCCCACAGACCAGCGACCCGCCCCTCGGGCCGCTCGCCGCGATCATCAATCGCCTTACTTGGCCGTTCCGATACGGTCATGTTGAGCCTCGGCCGTCCACCGGTTTCTACACTGATACCACCGTCTGCATCGGCTGCAAGGCGTGCGAGGTCGCCTGCAAGCAATGGAATCAGCTCGCCGCGGATGGGTTGGAGTGGACGGGCAACAGCTACGACAACACGGCTGAGCTCTCGGCGACGTCCTGGCGGCATGTCAAATTCATCGAGCAGTTCGCGGCGAATGGACGGCCCAACGGCCACGATGCGGCCGATCCGACGGCGACGAGTCACGAACTGACCCTGGACCACTTGCTGAACGGGGGCGGGGCGAGTCGGTGTGGGGCCGATCCGGCGGCGGCGAGCCACGAACTGACCCTGGACCAGTTGCTGAATGGGGGCGGAGCCGGCCGCTGGCTGATGATGAGCGACGTTTGCAAGCATTGCGTGTCGGCCCCTTGCCAGCACGCGTGCCCCACGGGTGCCATCATCTATAACGAGTTCGCCAACGTCTACATCCAGCGAGATATCTGCAATGGCTGCTCATATTGCATCGCATCCTGCCCGTTCGGGGTCATCACGCGCAGCGACTTCGACGGCCATTCCCACAAGTGCACGCTCTGCTATGACCGCCAGAAGGACGGCCTCGTCCCGGCCTGTGCCAAGGCCTGCCCGACGCACTCGATCCAGTTCGGGCCGATCGACGAGCTCCGTGAACGGGCACGGAACCGGGTCCAGGAGCTTCACGCCCGCGGTGTCACGGGCGCTTACCTCTACGGCGACCAGCCCACCGAGACCTACTCCGCGCTCCACTCGTTCTACCTGCTCATCGACCACCCGGCCGTCTACGGACTTTCGGAAGCTCCCTTCAACCCGTGGCTCCACATGCTAGGAGATTACGGCAGGACCCTCCTGAGCACGCTGGCCACGATCGCCGTGATTCTCACACTGCTATTCCTCGGGGGGGTGTGACATGGATCGGAACGACCAGACACGAGCGATCGAGCCCGGCTATTTGTCCCAGGACATCACCAAGGTCCCGGGCTGGCATGGGCTCGTCGCCTGGGATCTGCTCTTCAATAACCTGACGACGGGGCTCTTCCTGTTCACCGCGGTCGGCGAACTGGCCTGGCCGGGGTTACTTGGTCCGGTGGCGAAGGCGGCGTATCCCGTCGCGCTGGTCTTCTTGCTTACCGACCTGCTGATGCTGGTGTCCGACCTGGGCGATCCACTCCGGTTCCATCACATGCTCCGGGTGTTCAAGCCCAGCTCGCCCATGTCCCTGGGCACGTGGAGCCTCACCGTCTATTCGCTGCCGCTGACCTTGATCGTGGCGATCGAAGCGGCGCAAGTGCTCCACCTGCTGCCGACCGAGTCAATGGCGCTGGAATGGATTCGCGAGGCGGCGGTGGTTTTCTGTATCGTGCCGGCCTTCGGGTCCCTCGCCTACAAGGGGGTGCTCTTCAGCACGTGCTCGCAACCGGGCTGGAAGGATGCGCGATGGCTGGGCGCTTGGATGGCGAATTCGGCACTCACGCTGGGCTGCGCGGAACTGCTCGCCGTGTCGATTCTGACCGGGCATGTGCAGGCCGCCGCCGCTCTGCGCACCGTCGCCGTGGTGCTCGTTGTACTCAACCTGATCCCGACGGGTTTCGTCTTCCTGGAAATTCGCGAGACCCTCGCGCGAATCTACAGCGATCAGCAGATTTACCGTGCGCTGATGCTCACCTTGGTCGGAGGTACGCTGATGCCGGTGGTCCTCTTGCTCGCGGGAGATGGCGCTCCGTGGCACCTGGGCGCCGTGTTGCTCATCGGGCTCGGCGGCTTCGCCGTTCGTTCGCTGTTTCTCAAGATACCGCACGCTTCTCACGAGAGTCGATCAAGAGCCAGGGCCTGATCCCGGATGGAGAATCTCGCAGCGGGAATCCGCATTCTTTTCGTGGCCGCGACACCTTCAACAAGAGTCGGATGATGCAAAGCGGATGGATCGATGGGGAGGGCACGTCATGACCGATGCAGTGCTATGGCATCGCATCCAGTTTGTTTTCACGATCACTTATCACTACCTATTCCCCCAGTTGACGATGGGGCTGGCCCTGCTCATCGTGATGTTCAAGTCGCTCGCCCTGTGGCTCCGCGACGAGTCGTACAACGAAGTCGCCCGCTTCTGGGGGCGGATCTTCGCCCTCAACTTTGCCATGGGCGTGGTGACCGGAATCCCGATGGAATTCCAGTTCGGCACCAACTGGTCGACGTTCTCCCGCTTCTCGGGAGCGGTCGTCGGCCAGGCCCTGGCGATCGAGGGTCTTTTCGCGTTCTTCCTCGAGTCGGCGTTCCTGGGGCTGTTCCTGTTCGGCGAGAAGCGGCTCGGTCCGAGGGGGCATCTCGCGGCGGCTATCGCCCTGGCCGCGGGCACGTGGCTCTCGGGCTACTTCATCATCGTCGCCAACGCCTTCATGCAGCACCCGGTCGGCTACCGGCTGGGCGAGGACAAGCTGTTACACCTCGAGAGCTTCCGGGCGTACATCTTCAACCCCTGGGCCTTGTGGCAATACGCCCACAACATGCTGGCCTCGCTCGTCACGGCGTCGTTCGTCGTGGCTGCGATGGGGGCCTACTGGTCGCTGCTGGGCCAGCACGCCCGGCACGCCGGGATCTGCCTGCGCGTGGGGGTCATCTCGGGGTTGGTCTCCAGCCAGCTCGTCGCGTTCCCGGCCGGTGACGGCACCGGCAAGATGGTGGCGAAGCACCAGCCGGTCACGCTCGCCGCGATGGAGGGGCTGTTCGAAGGGGGCCCGTACGCCGAGCTCGCCATCATCGGACAGCCGAACGTAGCCGCCCGCAAGCTGGAGAACCCGATCGTTGTGCCCTGGATCCTGAGCTTCCTGTGCTACGGGTCCTTTGGAAGCACGGTCCACGGGCTCAACGACTTTCCGCAGGACCAGTGGCCGCACAACGTGGAGCTACTCTACTACAGCTACCACATCATGGCCGGGCTCGGGACGCTCTTCATCCTGACGATGGGAGTCGCGGCGCTCCTCCTGTGGCGGGGACGGCTGGCGACTGCACGCCCCATGCTCTGGGTGCTGATGATGGCGTTCCCATTCCCTTACATCGCGACGACCGCCGGCTGGTGGACCGCCGAGCTCGGACGCCAGCCGTGGGTCATCCATGGCCTGATGCGCACAGCCGACGCCCACTCAAAACTGGTCAACCCGGGTGATGTTGTCTTCACCGTGCTGGGCTTCGCCGGCCTGTACTTGCTCCTCGGCATGCTCTTCGTCATCCAGGTCCTCAAAGAGATCAACCGCGGTCCGACCGCGTCGCATTAGGACATCGAACATGGAAGCAGCCTGGTTCGTGATCGTCTCGGGTATGCTCACAGCCTACGCGGTGCTCGACGGCTTCGACTTTGGGGTCGGCGCCATTCACCGCATTGTCGCCCGCACCGATGAGGAGCGACGGACCGTGCTGGCGGCGATCGGCCCGATCTGGGACGGCAACGAGGTCTGGCTGATCGCGGCAGGCGGCCTGTTGTTCATGGCCTTCCCGAGCGTCTACGCCACCGCGTTCAGCGGCTTCTACATGGCCCTGATGGTCGTGCTCTGGCTGCTGATCCTGCGCGGCGTGGCGATCGAGCTCCGCTCGCACGAGGACCACCTGCTTTGGCGTGAATTCTGGGACACTGTCTTCTCGGTCGCCTCGGCCCTACTCGCCGTGGTGTTCGGTACGTCGCTCGGCAACCTGATTCGCGGAGTTCCGCTGGGGAAAGAAGGCCTCCGGGGCATGCCGCTGTTCACGAACTTCCTCACCGGCCGCGAGCCAGGAATCTTCGACTGGTACACCGCGCTTGTTGGCCTGTTCACACTCGCGGCCCTGGCAGTCCACGGCGCCCTGTATCTCGCGTGGAGGACCACGGGCCCTGTGCGCGAGCGTAGCCTGGCCTTGGCGCGTCAGGCGTGGAAGGCAGCGCTTGTCTTGTGGATCGCCGCCACCGCCGCCACCCTATGGGTGCGGCCCGAGGTCTTCTCCAGCCTTGTCGCGCGTCCCTGGGCGCTCCCATTCGTCGCCCTGGCGTTCGCCGGGGCCTGGGGCGTATTCCTGTTCCCGCGGCGCGATAGTGAGCTCGCCGCGTTCCTCTCCTCCTCCGCGTTCCTGTTCGGGATGCTGGCCGCGACGCTCGCGGGCCAATACCCGTTCTGGCTGCGGTCGACCCTCGACCCCTCCCACAGTCTCACCGCCCTGAACTCGGCCTCCGACCACTACGGGCTGCGCGTGGCCTTGACCTGGTGGCCCGTTGGGATCGCGCTTGTCGCCGTCTATTTCACCTTTCTGTTTCGCTGGATGTGGGGAAAAGTCGTCGTGGAACCCGGGCCGTCGTACGGTCCGGCCGTCGCCGGCCGGGTCGATTCGCCAAGTCAAGGGGTTTGACCTGGAACTTAGCGGCGAGCATGAACCTCGTCCTCGAGGCCCGGGCCGCTCTGCGGAGCAATGACCTGGAGGTGCAATTCTGCTTCGAGCTCGAGCGACTGCGCGGCGAGCTGGTCATCGACGCCCCGGCCGGGTGCCACCATGGTCTGCCGACCAACCCCGTCTCCCGCCATGCCGAACCGAGCCGCGCCCGCGGCGACACGTTAGACCGGTCCGAGCAGGGGACATGAGGCGCTCTTGATCGACGGAAGGGCTGCACCATTCCGATCGTCGGTCGTCGCTACACTCACCGACCTATCCACCGCCATCAGCCTGCAAAGGCCTGTCATCACTGAGAGTGACGGAACGGTGGGATCTGCTGGAGTTGTGCGGCCCAAAGAGTCACCTTTGTTGCACCAGTTCACCGCGCGAATGGCTCCGCCGGAAAGGCCAGGTCCAAGAGGAGCATCTGGAAGTCGGTTCGCGGCAAGAGGGCCTCCAGGTCGGCCTCGGTCCTCATCGCCAAGGGATTATGGTAGCCGGATATTACAGCCTGACGGAGCAACAACATCGACAGATCGGCTTCTCCGCCGGCCTCGGCTGGAGTTCGGCCCGAATCGGCCCGGGCAAACACGATCGCGAGCAAGGCGTGGCCGCGCGCCTGGTCGTACAGGGACGAGGGCGAAGCGGGCTTCTTTTCGACAAGGGCGATGGCGGTTCGCAGGGTCGAGACGGCCCGGTCCCAGGCCGTTCGATCCGGTTCGAGTTTGGCGATCTCGATCAGGACTCGTGCCAGATCGAACTGGTCGTCGGCCGAGCCGGGACGGGTCTTGATCAGGCCGTCGATCGCTTCGCGGCCTTTCTCGTAGGCCCGCCGCGCATCCGTGGGCCGGCCCGCATCTCGGAACAAAGAGGCCAGGTCCGTGACCAGCGAGCTGCGGTCGAACATTGGCCTCGAGCAACTCGGGATTCGCCTTCAGAACGGTCTCGAGGCCGGATAGAGCCCGCTCCAGGGCCGTGATGGCTTCCTGGCGGCGCCCGGAAATTGCCAGCCGCTTGCCCTGGAGCCGTCCAACCCTCGCCAGCCCGATCTGGTAGCGGGGGACCGTGGGATTGTCTCGAGCCAGGATTCCGAAAGCGTCGAGAGAGCGTTCCAGGGCCTCACCGGCTTCCTCGGACCGGCCGAGCTTCAAGAGCGCATTCGCGAGATTCCGGCAGCCATCGCCCAGATACTCACGGTAGGCCGAGACGTTGGGATTGGCGACGATCGCTTTCTCATAGATGCCTCGCGCCCTCGAGTAGACGTCGATCGCCTCCGGAACGCGGCCGACTTCGTACAACAGTGCTCCCCGGTTATTGCAAGCGATTGCCAGGTCGATCTGGGAAGCGACCTGATCGGGCCTGGCGCGGGCGATATCGAGGCGAATTTCCATCACGCGGCGACTGAACCCTAGTGACTCCTCAATGCGGCCGATGTCGTGGAAGTAGGCGCACAGCGAATTGAGAGTCCGCGCCATTCCCTGTCGCAAGTCCAGATCATCGGGCCGCATCGCACAAAGCTGCTCGCGCATTTTGAGGGCTTCCTCGTAGCTTGCGCGTGCATCGGCCATGCGGCCGGTGTTGTGCTCTATGATTCCGATGTTGTTAACGGTTTGAGCCAGCACCCTGAGGGCGCCCCAATCGTCGGGCGATTGCTGCACGAGCCGCTGGCGGACGTCTCTTTCCTCTGCCATTGTTGCCAGCGCGAGGGCGGAATGTCCGGTGCGGAACTGCAGCCGGGCCAGGTGGGCCAGCGTGCTGGCCAGATCGGCCCGATCGCTCGAGTCCGCAACGGCGTCGGCCGCGAGTGCCCTTCGAATCGCCAGGACGCGTCCAAAGGCCGCGAGTGCTTCGTCCTCAGAGCCAATCTGTTCGGTCAGAGACGCAAGTTCACCGTAGGCTCGCCCGAGAGCGCGCCGCGAACGCGTGTCGGATTGGTTCGCCAGCAGCGATTCCAGCCGGCCGTAGAAGTTCTTGGCGCCCAGCAAGAGCTTGGTGCGCAGCTCGCGGAATTCTTTGTTCTTGAGCAGAACATCGTCACTCACTCCGGAGTGAAATGTCTTGATCGCGTCCATGGCGAGGTCGAAACGCTCGCGCTCGCGATCGTTGGCCGCAATCAGGGCCTCATTGGCCCGAGTGGTCCTGGCATTGGCGGTGTTCAGGTTCGCGTTGGCAGTTTGCAGATGGCGGTTGGCGGCGGTCTGAACGGCCAGGACGCTGGCGGTGCCGACCAGGGCCATGAGCAACGTCGAGGCTGCCGCCGCGACCGCCGTACGATGGCGCCGCGCCCACCGTCGGGCTCGGCGGTAGAGCGGCTCACGCCAGGCCGTGACCGGTTCGTCGGCCAGCCAGCGATCGATGTCGTCGGCCAGAGCACGCGCGGTCGCATAGCGGTCGTCGGAATTCAGTGCCATCGCTTTCAAGCAAATCGCCTCGAGTGCCGGGTCAATCGACAAGTCGATCTGTCGGGGCGGCGCGAAGTCGCCCCGCTGCACTTTGCGGAGCGCCTCGCCGATATCATCATCCCCAAACGGCGCCCTGCCGGTCAGCAGGCAGTACAAGGTCGCACCGAGTGAGTAGACGTCGCTGCGCGGCCCGAGCCGCTCGAGTTCGCCGCACGCCTGCTCCGGGCTCATATAAGCGGGCGTGCCCAGCACGCTGCCGGGCGAAGTCTCGGCCGAACCGCGAGCCGAGCTCGTCACGAGGGACCGCTCCCCCGCGTCGTTCTCCGGTTCAACCCGGGCCAGCGGCTTGGCCAATCCCCAGTCAACCACCAGCGTCTCGCCGTACTTGCCCACGATGATGTTGGCCGGCTTCAAATCGCGGTGAATCACCCCGCGGGAGTGGGCGTAGTCGAGGGCGTTGCAGACGTCGAGAAACCGCCGCAACAACTGGCGAAGCGCGAGCGGGGACGCGCTAGCGCCGCGAGTCCTCGTCGAGCGAGTCGTCGATTGGCTGCCGGCGCTCGGTTGACTCCCAGCGCTCGACTCGCTCCCGGCGCTTGATTCACCTCCCATCCTCAATTCACTCGATATCTTCGCTTCACTCGCCATCCTCGAATGACTCGCCGTCTTCGATTCACTCGCCGTCCTCGATTCACTCGCCGTCTTCGATTCACTCGCCGTCTTCGATTCACTCGCCGTCCTCGATTCACTCCCGGCGCTTACGCGACCGGGCTCGCCGTGGAACTGTTTGATGGCCTCCTTGAGGCTGTCGCCCTTGATGAAGCGCATGGCGTAGTAGGGGCGGCCGTCGTCGTACGCCCCCAGTCCGTAGACGGGGACGATCCCGGGATGTTCGAGGCCGCCGGTGATCTCGGCCTCGAGGATAAACCGCTGGCGGCTGGCGCGGTCGTCGGCGTGGTTGTCGAGGATCTGCTTGAGCGCCACCTCGCGGTGCAGCTCGCCATCGACGGCGATGAAGACCGCGCCGAGTCCGCCGCGGGCGTGGGGTCGGAGAATGCGAAATCGCTGGCCCGCGCTGGTGGCAGTGCCGACGGCGGCGCTATCGGCGTAAGGCTCGGACGAGGCGGAGGCGAGGTGGGAGACGGTGACTGTCAGCTCGGAATCTCCCAAGGCTGCGAGCTGCTCGCGGGTGGCGCGGCCGGCGGAGAGCCACGACAGGCTGCTCTCGGCGTCGCCGCCGTGCTTCTTGACGTGCAGGCCGACCAGCGCCTCGATCACGCCCCGCTGGTCGGCGTCGAGATCGCCGCGGTCGATGAAGTGGTCAACCAGCGCCCTGCCCTTCGCGCGTGTCCAGGCCCGAAAGGCGGCGACGAGCTGAACCTGGTCGATCAGGCCGTTCTGGAGCGCGAACAGGCCAAAGAGGAGGTCACGCGCTGGGTCTGCCGTCATGAGAGAGACTCCCGGTCGCGACACGACGCCGGATGAATTGAATTCTGGGCCCTCACCGTCGGGTGGGCTAGCCAGTCGCGCAGCGAACCGGTTGGATTATCGCATAACGAATCGTCTCAGAAAA
>CAWGMT010000005.1:0-89887 GCA_963823675.1 uncultured Isosphaeraceae bacterium
CTTCTCGTACAGCGGCTGGGCCGCAGAAGAAGCTGCCTGGTCGCTGAGGTTGGCGCCAAGGCCGCTGTAGCTCTGTGCGGTGGCCGGGTGGTTGTCAGTGAGCCTGCGGCGGCGGATCTGGAGCACTTTCTCGTAGAGCCGCTGGGCCGCCGCATACTTTCCCTGGGCGTTGAGGTTGGCCGCCAGGTTGCTGTAGGAGGTCGCGGTGTCGGGGTGGTCGTCGGTGAAAAAACGGCGACAGATCACCAGCGTTTTCTTCGAAGAGCGGCTGGGCCGCCGCATACTTCCCCTGGGCGTTGAGGTTGGCCGCCAGGTTATTGTAGGCGGTCGCGGTGTCGGGGTGGTCGTCGGTGAAAAGCCGGCGATAGATCGCGAGCGTTTCGAAGAGCGGCTGGGCCGCGGCATGCTTTCCCTCGGCGTTGAGCGTGGACGCCATGTTGCAGTACGAGGCGGCGGTGTCGGGGTGGTCGTCGGTGAGGAGCCGACGGTTGATTTCGATCGCCTTTTCGAAAAGTTCCTGCTGCGCCGCCGCGTAGTTCCCCTGGTCGAGCAGGCTGTTTGCCAGATTGTTGTAGCTGTTGCCGGTATCAGGGTGGCTCTCGGTGAGGAGCCGGCGTTTGATCGCCAACGCTTGCTCGAAAAGCGGCTGTGCCTGGGCCCATCTTCCCCCTGCCAACAGCGAAGACGCCTGCGGCTCATCCATGGTCTTCGCCGACTTGTAGGCAGTTCGATCCGCTATTGGCATCGGGGCCACCAGGCGAGGCGCTTGAGCTGCCACTCCGCGTTTGCGGTCGCAAAGTGCTTCGGCCCGTAGACCCGCGCCTCAGGGCGAGCAGGTCGGCGGTGCTGGCAATCGCCTCGTCCCAGCGGTCGGCCTTCGCGCACTTTTCGATCTGCTCATCCAGTTGCTTGGCTCGTTTCTCGTCGTCGCCGGTCAGTTTGATCAGTCCCGGTGCGGGGGGTTGATCTCCCTTCGGTGGCGTGGTCTGTGCCATAGCGGGCATCGCCGGCATCGCGAGCTCTAACCCGATCAGCAGCCCCAGCCGGAACACGACGCGAAGAGCTTTCATGATGGGCCTCTTCCTGTGTCAGGCAATCAGTGACGGGACGGTTGAAGCATACCGAACTTCGAGACTCCTCGCCCAGATCTAGCCAGACTGAACCGAATTGCCAGTTCGATATTGTAAAGCAAGAAGAATAGCTGGCTTACGCACCTGGAATGGGGTAGGCTGCTTGCTGGCCGGAGTAGATGGAACGTTTCCGCTAATGGTTGAAATGTTCGGTTTGTCCCTCAAACACGACGATGACACCCATGATGATCCTGAGAAGATTGATGTTGACCGCATGTCGAGTTTTCGGCCTGGCGATTACCCTTGCGATGTTATTCAGCCAACTTCTCGGAACTGCTGACGCAGGTTCCGTCAGCCTGTACGTTGCCAACGAGGGCAACGGCACGGTTCGCCAATTCTCGCAATCAGGGACGGATCTCGGCAATTTTGTGTCGGGACTGACCGCACCGACGACTCTGACGGTCAATCAATCCGGTGATCTCTTCGTATCCAATTACGGCGGGGACTCGGTTCGAGAGTATTCTCCCCAGGGAACACTATTACTAACTATATCAACATCTTTTCAGCCAGGGCAGGTGCAAATCGCAGCCAACGGAGACCTGCTGGTTAACAATTATTTTGGCGGGGACGTAGCTCAATATTCAGCAACAGGACAATATTTAGGCATATTTAGCAACCCCGGTTTGGCGCGGGCCTATTTCAGTGCCCTCGACTCGCAAGGGAACCTCTATGTCACAGACTTCATGACCGGAGTGGTGAGGAAGATATCATCGACGGGCGTGGATGAGGGGAACTTCATCAGCAACGTAGCTGGAGTCACGGGAATCGCATTCGACCCAAAGGAGACCTCTACGTCGTTATCAACGGCGGCCAGTACAAGATTCTGGAGTACTCCCCAACGGGGACATTCCTCGGTCTGATCACCGACACTGGATTGAGTTCACCGTACGGTCTGACCTTCGGTCCAGATGGAAACATCTACGTCGCGAATGCAGGTAATGATTCGGTCACCTATTACACGCCGTCAGGAACTTACCTGGGCGTTTTCGCGGACACTGGACTCAGTGCTCCGAATGGGGTCGCTTTCAGTGCTTCGGTCCCGGAACCGTCTTCGGCGGTTTTGTTAATCTTGGCCGGTGTAGCCACCGCCATCGGCGTATCCGTCAGGAAACGCTCGGGGATCAGCTCTACTAGCTCTTTTGCCTGTCTGTCCTAGCTCTTAATGCCACTCCGGTCAGCCAATGCTATCCGAGCCCCTGGAAACTCAGTTCAAAGCCAATGAAAAAGATGGCGGCGTCAACGAAGAGATGACTGATCCACGGGCCGTACAAGGAGCCTGTATGGTGCGATGAGCCACGCCCACCCAGCTCCCCCGATCGCCACGAATAGGGGGAGCACATGGTCAGGTGTGAGGACCATCCGAAGAATCCGGCCACGATAAGGACGTGATGGGCCATGAATCCCACGCTCGACCAGAGAATCGCGGCGAGCGAGGTCCGACGCTTCAAACTTCGGAAAACAAACCGCGCCAGTAGTATTCCTCCAAGCCCGAATGCCCCAGTGCGTAAAACGTGCTGAGTGCGATATAGCGAGAGGGCGAATCCACTCCCATCCCCTTGATCTTGGCGTGAATGGCATCCACGGCAGCGGCGAGATAACCGCCGGGCAAGAGCCAAAGCCGAACGACAAGCAACGTCGCGACCAGAATGATGACCCCCGACGCGATGCCCCAAACGAAATCCGTGATCAATAGGGCGGATTCACCTTGATCTTTTCTTTGAGTACCGATGCGGTCCACACTGCGGGAGCCCGAACTGCAGCTTCCCAGAGCGTAAACTCCTGCTGAACACCCGTCGGCATTGGCGAGAAGGTCGAAATAGAGGAACGTCAAGGCCGTCGGATAGACGATAGCGACCAGAATAATCAGCATCCGGGAAACCCATGGTAGCCGCGAATAGGCGTAGCCCTTGAACTTCGGCCACGCAACTTTGTGCAAGAACAACTTGCGCCTCTCTCGCATGTCGTTTGCAACCAGAAAGGGTACCACTTTCGGAGACCACCGGGTACCACCTGAGCGGTTCTGGCGCAATGTGATTCACTCGGTGTGTGCGGCGGGCGTTTTTGCTCGGAGAAGGGCCGAATGACCGTATCTCTGACTTCATACCGATCGGGTCGAATGATTGCGATTTCTTCGCGGCATGCCGGCAGCGGCTTCGAGAAGTCGCCGAGGCGCCTGGGCCTGCGACGAGTGCCCAACCTGGGCGGATGCGTGGCGACCTGACAACGACACGAAGGTCCGATCGCCAGCCGATTTTGGGATCGGGCGTGATTCCGTGCGCGCCATGAGCGGAACGAACGACCGGCGACGTCGGTTTCTGCGCCCAATCCGAGAATTCCGGGCTTGTACAGCGATCGGGAACGGTTGGCTCGTTCCACGAGGCGTCTGGAACCGACTCAACCGAGGCGGAGCCAACCCAGCCGTCGAGGCCGCGCTTTGATCTGCCTGTCCTAGTTCTTCATGGTTCGCATCTTGAACTTCGCAGAATTCGGCTATGAAATGGTGCGGTGCCCGTTTCAACTTACCGCGATCATAGTGTTCGGTTCCCAAGCCCAATCGAGGCCAATCATGGCGAAATCGCCCGAAGAGGGAATGGCCAGCCTGATCCGTAATCTCGAGGAGAAGACCGGAAAATCCATTGACGCCTGGGTGGCGATCGCACGCGGCTCGGGGAAGACGAAGCACAAGGAAATCGTCGACTACCTCAAGTCCCAGCACAGCCTGGGTCACGGGTACGCCAACCAGGTCGCGATCCGCGCGCTGGCCGCGGCCGACGCCCCCGCGGCGGGCAGCGACGACCTGGTTCTAGCGCAATACGCCGGAGCGAAAGCCGCGATCCGTCCAGTCTACGAGGCGCTCGCAAAAGCCGTGAAGGCATTCGGGCCCGACGTCGAGCTCAGCCCCAAGAAAGCCTATGTCAGCCTGCGGCGGTCGAAGCAGTTCGGCTTGATCCAGCCCACGACCGCGACGCGGGTCGACGTGGGTCTTGTCCTCAAGGATGTCCCGCCCGCCGGCCGCCTCGAGGCCTCGGCCAGCTTCAACGCCATGGTCACGCACCGCGTGCGGGTTGCCAACGTGAAGGAGGTTGATTCCGAGCTGATCGGCTGGCTGCGACAGGCCTATCAGAAAGCATAGCTGTGGGAGCTAAGGATCTGGGCAGAAATAAGTTACCGGAAGAGTCCTCTTTGCGCCGCGAAAGAAAGCCCTTTCGCGGTGCGAAAGGCGACACTTATTGTTGCACAGCGCCCAACGCGGCGGAGCCGCAACCAACGGATCGGGGGACAGAGCCCCCTCCTACACAAATCGCCGCGCGGCGCCGGCCTCTTGTAGGAGCCGGCTCTGTCCGGCGATCCCAAGATGGCGCATCGTGCGGAGATGTTTGCGGGGAAGAATCTAGGCTTTTTCCGGAACTGCGCCCGGAAAAAGTGGCCCCTTGCGGGGCAGCCCGCAGTCGGGAGACCTTCGGTCCGGCAGCGGGCGGGGTCAGGAGACCCACGCCCAACATCGACAACAAGTTGTCGATGCGCGGCCCTGAAGGGCCTAGGCTTTTTCCGGAACTGCGCCCGGAAAAAGTGGCCCCTTGCGGGGCAGCCCGCAGTCGGGAGACCTTCGGTCCGGCAGCGGGCGGGGTCAGGAGACCCACGCCCAACATCGACAACAAGTTGTCGATGCGCGGCCCTGAAGGGCCTGAAGAAGCACTGGCGCGACGTCGCCCGGAAGAACGTCGGTGTGCCGGACCTGAGCGCGCAGCACGACAGACGCCGGACCTGTTAGAATGTTCCCAGTCATGGTCGAGTCCTGTCGTGTCAAGATTCGCATCGCGCATCGGACGGGCTTCACGCGATTGGAATTCGACGTGTCAGAGACGCTACACGTAGACGCGTTCGATGGGGCGATGAGGAAGAGGACTTTTTCTACAATCCAATGTGGCGTAGGTATGGCCACATCGCTTCGATGGAAGCGGGCATGGCTACCCATTATTGGCAAAACAACCGAGCCGAAGAGCTGTTTTGGCATATGCTCGATCAGGTTGTGATTCGTCCCGAGGAAAGCGTGAGCTTTCCGGAAGATCGCCTGAGAATAGTCTCAAACGTGGGCACAGTGACCCTGGTCGCCCCGGACGGAACACCCGACGATACCGTCGGCTCTGATCACTTGCCCATTGTCTTTCATTGGAATGTGTGACAGGTGCAACATGACGCAGCAGATACTTTGGCCTCCGATAAGTCCAACGCCTCCGAGAACGATGGCAGAGATGCTCTACGATGCCGCTGTGGGTTTGGGCAGATTAGCCAAAACAAATTGGATTTCTACGTGGACGCAGTCGGTGTTGCTCCGGATGTTTTTGGCCCCGTAACAAAAATCAGATATAACTGCTATATCAGGGTCATTGACAAGGCCTATCTGCATCTGCTGTTTCAAGTGACGACGCCTTCGAGCGGTGCATTTGACGCGGAAATCGGTACGCCAGAGGGCGATGTATACCCTCCGGTCAAAAACGAAACGGAACTTGTCGCGAACATAACCCGAATCCTGCAACGGCCGCGGACCAAAGAAGTGATCGAGTACCTCCTTCGAGTAGCCGTTCCATGAGCATGCATTGCAGCGGGGGATCGCTCCCACTCTTCTTTTCAAGCATCGACAATTGCTGCAACCCTACCGCTGCGTCTCGATCCACGCGTCGATTCGCTGTTCGAGCAGGTCCAGGGGCAGTGGTCCGTCGTCGATCAGCGCGTTATGGAATTTGCGAATTTCGAACCTGGCCCCGAGGGCCTTGGCGGCCTTGGCGCAGCGCCTTGATCTTCAGCTCGCCGAGTTTGTAACCCAGCGCCTGCCCGGGCCAGACGATGTAGCGGTCGATTTCCGCCACGATGAAGGTGTCGGAGAGGCTGGTGTTTGCTTTCATGTACGCGATGGCACGGTCGCGGTCCCAGCCCAGGGCGTGCATTCCCGTGTCGACCACCAGGCGGCAGGCGCGGTGGATCTCGCCGTTGAGCCGGCCGAACTTCGAATATGGGTCTTTATACAGCCCCAGGTCCTCGCCGAGGCCCTCACCATAAAGAGCCCAGCCTTCGACATAGGCGTTGTAAAGGCCGTTCCGGCGGAAATCGGGCAAGCCTTTGAGCTCCTGGGCACGGGAGACCTGAAGATGATGACCGGGCACGGCCTCGTGCAGGAACAACGCCTCCATCTCGTGTCTGGGCTTGGTCGACACGGCGAGCGTGTTGGCATTGAAGTAGCCCGCCCGGGAGCCGTCGGCTGCGCCGGGCGTATAGTAGGCAGCCGTCTCCCCCCGATAAGCGGGAATCTCCCGGATGCCGTACGGGGTGCGCGGGAGCTCGGCGAAAAGCTTGGGCAGCTCGGGGTCGACACGTTTGGCGATATCGCGGAACGCCGGCAGGACGTCATTGGTGGGGAGGCGGGCAAAGCGCGGATCGGTCCGCAAGAACTTCACGAATTCCGGGAATGAACCCGAAAAGCCCGCCTGCTTGATGACCTCGTCCATCGCAGCGCGGATCCGCGCCACCTCCCGCTCGCCGATCTCGTGAATTTCCTGGGCGGAGAGATCCGTCGTCGTCAGCCAGCCGATCTGGGCTCGATAGTACTCGGGGCCGCCCGGCAGGCTGGATGCGTCAATCTCCTGGCGGCAGGCGGGCAAGTATGTCGCGCTCAGGAACTTGTGCAATTCCTTGAGCGCGGGGATGACCGCGCCGGCGATCGCCTCGCGAGCCAGGCCGGTGAGCCGCGAGCGGTCGACCGCGGGGATGCCCTCGGGAAAATCCTCAAAGGGCTTGTAAAGCGGACTTTTGGTCGCATCGCTCACCCATTGCTGTTCGATCTGGGGCAGGACCTTCTTGATCGGCACGGCCGGCGGCATCCAGCCAGCGACCATCGCGCGCTTCATCAGCGCGATCACCTGGTCGATCTGCGCTGGAACGGCCCGCAGGCGGGCGAGGAAGTCGTCGTAATCCTTGGTGTTGCGCCAGGGCACGAGGCGCGGTAATGCGGGGATATCCAGGTGCACGCCGCCCATCTGCGACAGCGGCATCCACTCATAGTAAGTCAGCCATTCCCCCCCACTCGGAATTTTGCCCGCCGGAAAGCGCTGCATCGCGACGTCTTGCAGGGCTCCTGCCTTGGCCAGGTCGTACGAAACGACATCCTGGCCCGTGAGGCGGCCGCGGTCGATCTCGCGAAGCTGCCGGAGGTATTCCCGTTCATGCGCCTTGCGCCGGTCCATCGCGGCCACCGAAAGATCGGTCAACCTGTCGTTGTACCGATTGTCGCCGACGCCGGTGGCGAACTCCGGATATTGCCGCAGCGTCCATTGCCATTCCTCAGCGAACAGTGCGTGAAGCTTCGCCGCGTCGGCGTTGGCCGCAGGCGTATCGGCACGTGCCGGCGGGCACAAGAGCGACGCCGAAATCAGCGTGCCGATCATCCCGCGGACCGCGGCGGTTCTCATGGTCGATCTGCTCATCGGGACGCGACCTCCGCTGCGCATTATAGCCATTGTGTTCACGCATTCCAGCCTAGGGGTAAAGGTGTCAGACATTAGCGATTCACGATGTCGTACATTCGCTCGACCAGCGCCGCCGCGATGGGCACGACGATCGGAATCGGCACCATCTTGTTCATCACGTAGGCGAAGGTCAGGCGGCGATCCGCGTCGGCGATCACCAGCGAGCCGCCCGCGCCGGCCCCGAAACACACCCGCCCTGCCGGGACGAACGGCAGCACCTCCGGCCAGGGCAGGCCATAACCGACGCCGATCTTGAGCCGATAGCCCAGCACGAGGTCGATCCCGTCGCTTTGCACCTCGAAGATCCGGTTGATCGTCTTGGGCGAGAGCAGCCGGACGCCATCGACTTCGCCGCCGCAGGCCACCGCCGACTGGATGCGCACCACCGAGCGGGCGTTACCGTGGCCGTTGGCCGCGCCGATGTCGGCGCGCCGCCAGCCCTCCGTCCAGCACCGTTCTATGTCCATGACCGGGCCGGTGAAGGTCTTGAACGGCGGGCCGCTCCGGTCGAGGCCGGCTGGGTAGTGCGGCTGCAGCGGCCACGGCACCATGTTGGCGACGCGATGGAACTCTGAGGGGGGCAGGCCGATGTGAAAGTCTGCGCCCAGCGGCCCCGCAATCTCGGCGGCGAAGAACTCGCGCAGGCGCTGGCCGGTGATGCGCCGGATCACTTCGCCGATCAGGTGGCCGTAGTTCAGCGCGTGGTAGCCCGAGGCCGTCCCGGGCTGCCAGCAAGGCGCCTGCGCTGCCAGCATGGCGGTCGAACTTGTCCCAGTCATACAGGTCTTCGACGGTGACCGGCTGGTCCCAGCCCGAGACGCCCGAGGTGTGCGACAGCAGGTGGCGAACCGTGATTCCCGCCTTGCCCCGGGCCGCGAACTCGGGCCAGTACGCGGCGACGTGCGCGTCGAGGTCGAGTTCGCCGCGGTCGACCAAGACGAGGGCGGCGAGCGAGGTCATCGTCTTGGTGGTGGAGAACACGCAGGCGATCGTGTGCTCGGTCCACGGCACGGTGCGGGCGAGGTCGGCCCAGCCGCCCCACAGGTCGACCACCATCTCGCCGTCGAAGTTGACGGCGAGCGATGCGCCGAGGTCTTCACCCGACTCGAGCTTGGCGGCGAACAGCTCGCGCAGGGGTTCGAATCGGGCGCTGCACGTCCCGCCCAGCGCCGCCGGATGATTGCTCATGAGGCCTCCGTTCAGAAGTCGGGGCGAAAGCCACGTTCTAGAGCGTGTATACCGGTGTCGTTCGGCCGGATTCCTGGCCGTGAATTCCTGACACAGGCTTCATCGGCTAGTATAGTGCTTTACCGGCGCTACGAGACCACGAAGCTGTTTCCGTCGCTGCTCAATGCCAGGAAGTCCCCATGAACGTCCAGGAAACCGTCCAGTTATTGTCCGAGCGGATGCCCGAAATTCGGCGGCGATTCGGTGTGCGGGAGCTGGCGATCTTTGGTTCCGTCGCTCGCAATGAAGCCCGGCCGGACAGCGATTGCAAGTCCAGTGCGCGAGGCCCTCTGCACGGCGGCTTCCCGCCTATCGCCCCTTGCAATCCGCGGCCGAACAGTGTCCCATACCGTTGTGAGATGCATGTTCGCGACATGTCTCCATCGGCGGAGGCCCTCGGATGAGCGACGGGATGAGGACTTGGTGGCTCGCGGCCGGTCGGAGGCATCTGGGCGGGCTCGTCCCGATCGTCTGCGCGCTCATTTGCCCGACCCCCGGGGATGTGCAAGCCGGCCCGCCCGGCGGCGATCCCGTGCGGGATCGCGTCGTCGCGCTGGTCGGGCGCCTGGGCGGCGAGGTCCGGCTTGACGAACAGGCGACCGGGCGGCCGATCGTCGAGATCCGGCTGATCACGACGCGCGTCGCGGACGATCAGCTCGGCGATCTGCGCGGCCTGTCGTCGCTGCGGGCCCTCGACCTGACCCAGACGCGGATCTCCGACGCCGGGCTGGCCCGGCTGCGAGGGCACGAGGGCTTGCGCAGCCTCCTCGTCTACGACACCAGGGTGACCGATCGAGGGCTCGAGCACATCGCAACGATGAGTGGCCTGGAGAAGCTGCTCGTGGGTTCTTGCGACGTGTCCGGCGCGGGGCTGTCCCACCTCGCATCGCTGAAACACTTGAAGGCGCTCAGCCTCGAGGAGCTTGATCTCAGCGATTCCGGGCTGGCGGCCCTGGCGAACCTGGCGCGTCTCGAGGAGCTCGACCTGGTCGGGTTGAAGATCACCGACCTTGGGCTCGCGCACGTGCGGGGCCTCTCCCGGCTGCGGCGGCTCGCGCTCGACGGCAATGCGATCACCGACGCGGGCCTCGCCCACCTGGCCGGATTGACCGGCCTCGAAGAACTCTCCTTGAAGGGCACCCGGGTGACCGACGCCGGCCTCGTCGCGCTTGAGTCGCTGCCGCACCTCAGGCGGTTGAAGCACGACGACACGAAGATCACCGCCGCCGGACTCGATCGGCTGCGACATCTCGACCGCACCGCGGCGCCAGCCGTGACGGACCGGCCCCAGGCCCCCGAGCCCCGCAAGGACCCAATAGGGGTCGCGAAGCCCGACGATGCCACGCCCGATCGGATCCGGGCCGCTGTGGCGAAGGCCCTGCCGCCGTTGCAGAAAGGGCTGAACGACTACGCCGAGAAGCGCGACTGCTTCTCGTGCCACAATCACGCGGTCCCGCTCGTCGCCCTGGAGATCGCCCGCGCCCGCGGCCTCGCGATCGATCTAGAGGCCTTCGAGGGGGCAACGGCCCTGACGCTGGCCGACCTCGAGAGCGCGCTGGGGCAATATCGCAAGGGGCGCGGGCAGCCCGGAGGGGTGACGCGGGCGGCCTACGCGTTGTGGACGCTCGAAGCCGCCGGCAGTCCCGCCGACCAAGTCACCGCCGCGGTGACGGAATACCTGCTCAAGTCCGATCCCGATCGAGACCACTGGACCGAGACGTCGCGGCGCCCGCCGATCGAGGCGAGCGCTTTCACGACCACGGCCCTGGCGCTGCGGGCGTTGCGGTATTTTAGCACCAAGAGCCGGACCGGCGCCGTGAACGATCGGGCCCGCCGGGCCCGTGCCTGGCTGGCCGCGAGCCGACCCGTCGACACCGAGGACCGCGTCTTCCGGCTCTGGGGCCTGAAGTATGCCGGCGCCTCGCCCGCCGAGCTCGAGGCCGCCGCCCGTGACCTGCTGGCAGCCCAGCGCAGCGACGGGGGCTGGGCCCAGACCGACAAGCTGGCGAGCGACGCGTATGCCACCGGCTCCGCGCTGGTGGCGCTGCACCAGGCCGGCCGATTGGCGACCGACGATCCGGCGTACCGGCGCGGGGCCGCGTTCTTGATGCGCACGCAGAAGGCCGACGGCACCTGGTTCGTCGCCTCCCGGAGCCGCCCGTTCCAGCTCTATTTCGAGAGCGGCTTCCCCTACGGCAAGGACCAGTTCATCGCCGTAGCCGCGAGCGGCTGGGCCGCCGCGGCGCTGGCCTTGACCCTGCCGGAGAAGCCATAAGGCTCTTGCAGGAGCCGGCTGCCGGCCTGAACGACTCGAATCCCCACGTTGTGACGCAGGACCACCAATATGCGCAACTCGATGCCTCTGGCACTCTCGTTCGTTCTCGGATGTGTTTCCAACGTCCTCGGCCAGGGAGGGGATGTGAAGCCGCTGCCACTGCCGAAAACCATCCGCGTGCAGAGTGCCGCACCCCGTGGCGAGGTCTGGGCCGAGCTTGCTCCGAACGAAAAGATGCTGGCCTACCACTTGATCCAGGCGGCCAATGCCGGCCGCGAGCTGCTGTTTCAGCGAACGCACCGGCACTCCTTGGCGATCAAGAATGTGCTCGAAGAATCCCTATCTCAAGGGCGGATCCAGCAAACGAAGAGCCAGCTCGGTGAGAAAGCGTTTCAGGAGTTCGTCGTCTACGGCGCCAAGTTTCTCGACCAGGGCGGTCCGTACACAGCTTCAAACCGCAAGTATGTGCTCGAGCAAGTCACGCAGAGTCAAGTTCAGGGCCTCATTGAAGGCACCAGCAAGGCGTCCAGCCTGTCGAAGCGGGATCGAGCCGAGATTGCCCGGTTGCTGTGCGACCCGCAGTTCGAAGTGCAGCAAGCGCCGGAGAGTCCCGACGGGAAGGGGCTGGAGCTGACGGGCAGCAACTTTTACGAGAAAGGAATCACCGGCCCGGAAGTCATGGCGGTTCTCGACCGGACCCTCAAGCCGAACATCAATTCGCGCGTGATCCGCTCGGACCAGGGATTGGCGTGCGAGACCCTGACGACGCAGAGCCCGCGCGTGGTCGGTGCTGCTTTGCAGCAGGTGGTTGGCCACCTGCAAGCCGCCCGGCCGTTTGCGCTCTCGGCTCACCAGAAGGAACAGATCGAGGCCATGGTCAAGTATTTCCGGGGCGGCGATGTGGAAGATTTTCGTCAGGCCAGCATCTCCTGGGTCCGCGACCGGGCCGGTTCCCGCGTCGACTTCATGATCGGCTGGGTCGAGTTTGAAGGCGATTTTTTGTCGCGCATGGCGGCCTGGGAATCTTACGTGCAGATCGTCGACCCGGAAATCAGCCGACTGGCTCAGACGCTCGCGCACCGGCGCAGGAATTTGAAGATGCCATGCCCTATGGCCGGTTCAAGAAAAAGTTCCCGGCCGATTATTCGCCTCCTGCGCTCATGGTCACCTATTTCCAGGAGATCTCCGGCTTCCGTTCCGGCGGCTACAATCTTCCCAATTTCGACGACATTCGCCGCGATGTCGGCGCCAAGAACATCATTCGCCTGCCGATGCCGGGTGAAGATTCCGATCCGACGCTCAAAGCGATGCGCCGCGAAGCCCTCCAGGAATTCCTGCCTGCCGGCAAGGTCGATCCAGTCCTGGCAAACCGGGAGAGGTGTTATCGCAACCTGGTGCTCATGCACGAAATCATCGGCCACGGTTCGGGAACCTATGACACAAGCAAGTACGGCAAAACCGACGATCCCGTATCGGTTCTGGGCAGGCTGGGCAGTGCTCTCGAAGAACAGCGTGCCGACCTGACGGCGCTGGTTTTTGTCGACGACCCCAAGCTGGTCGAGATTGGCGCTTGTAAAGATGCACCCGAGGCCAAGCGATTCCGGCAGCTCACTTACGATATCTACCTGGGCGAGTTTCTGCAGCGGCTCTCGCGTGACCGGACGCTGACGGAAATGCACCAGCGCGGGCATTGGCTGTTCATCAACAAGCTCCTGAGTGCAGGGGCCATTCGCTGGGCGGCACGGGACGGCGGGCCAATGACGGTCGAGAATCAGGTGCTGGAGGTCGTGGATTACAATCAGTTCCAAAGCGTGGCCCGTGCGGTGCTGGGGGAGCTCCAGGCGATCAAGGCCAACCGGGAAGAGCACCAGCTCAAGGCGCTGTTCAGCGAGTACGCCCCGCTATCGGCGATCGAACAGCCCTGGGCGCAGGCAGTGATTCACCGTGGCCAGCGCCTGGCGATCAACGCCGGCTACGTGGAACAGCCTTGGCGCGTGACGGCAGAAGGCAAGTACGAAATGCTCGGCGGCAGTACCCTGGAAAGCATCGCACCCTTCTGGAAGCCTTGAGGGCCCATGAGCGAGACGGATCTCGGATGGAACATCGCTGCGCGTCGGACTTCATCTTGCCGGCGCAAGATCGAGGAAGACGATGCTCGAAGGATTGCCGACGTCGGTGTAATGGCCGGTGAAGGCGAGGCGGCCGGTCTGGCGATCCACACGGAAGACGGCGATGTTGTCAGCTCGCTGATTGCAACAATACAGGAACCGGCCGGTGGGGTCGAAGTTGAAGCTGCGCGGATAATTCCCGCGCGTCCATTCTTCCCCGGCAAATGCCAGGGTGCCGTCCGGGCCTATGGAAAAGATCCCGATGCTGTCGTGCAGACGGTTGCCGGCATAGACGAATCGGCCATCGGCTGAAACCAGGATCTCGGAGCAAAAGTTAGTGCCAGCAAACCCTGGAGGCAGGGAGGAGATCGTCTGCCGTGCGGCCAACCGTCCTCCGGCGGCATCGTAGTCGAACAAGACGATGGTCGAGCCTTCCTCCTGAATGGAGTAGAACCAACGGCCGTTGGGGTGAAAATGGAAATGGCGGGGCCCGTCTCCGGGTGGCAGCGAGATGAAGGGCGGTTCACTGGGAGCCAGCACGCCCTTCTGATCGTCGAACTTCCAGACAAAGATCTTGTCCAGGCCCAGGTCCACATGCAGCACGAAGCGTCCAGCGGGATCGGACTGAATCATGTGCGCGTGAGTCCGATCGTGTCCGCTCTTGGCAAAGCTGCCCGGTGGAGCATTGGCCGCCCTGGTGGGGCCAAGCTTGCCGGCATCGTTCTTGATATCGGTGGCTGCGGCGAGACGACCGCCGGCAAGAATCGGCAGCACCGCGATCGAGCCGCCAAAATAATTCGCCACCAGCACGAAGCGTCCCGATGGATGGACGCTCACAAAGGTGGGACCGGCGCCGCCGGAGCGAACCGTGTTGAGCAGTTCGAGTTTTCCGTCAGCCCGATTGATGGCGAAGGCACTGACCGTGCCTTCCTTGTCTGCGCCTGCGCGGTCCGTTTCATTGGCAGAATACAGGCGCGTTCCGGAGGTATTCAAGGCCAGGCAGCTCGGGCTCGTGCCCATCTCGTGGATGCCCGCGGGAGTCATCGCGCCGGTCGCGCGATTGACCTGAAAGAGGTGAATGCCGCGGCCATTGCCGGGCGGCAAATCGACCTGGGTTGGCAACACGTCGGGGAGCGGCGAGCTGAAGGTTCCGACATAGGCGAGGAGTGGTGCGGCGGCTTCTCCGGATTGCGCTCGGAGCAAAACCTGCATGAGGGGTGTTGCGCCTGCAAGTGCGACGGAGGTTTTCAAGAACAAACGTCGGCAACTGATGGGTGGAATCATGGTGGAAATTGTAGAGAAGGGTGATCGCTGCCTTACTCTCCGATGCGTTTGAGGACTTCCTCGACCAACTCGTCGTCCAAATAGAGTCCGACCTGCCGTAGACGCTCGACGAGCGGACGAGCCGCTGGGACGAGACCCAGGCGCTTCGCTGCCAGCACGAGGCCGAGCGTCCCGAAGCACTGGATGCGCAATCGCGCCGCACAGCGGCGGGCCGCAAGATCGTCGAGCACCACCTCGCAATCGGGATCGCCATGGGCCAACGCAAGGACAGCGGATTCTCCGGCGTCAAGCTTGCAGGCTCGCACCGGCCCGGGAATCGCAGGGTTGGGCACAACCCGCAACCAGCTTGTTTGCCTGATGGTCAAGGCCGTGGGATCGTTTCCACCCTTGGCCCTGATCTCCATGATGACGGCATCAGGCGTGACGACTTCGGCACCGCCGAGCCGCAACAGGTCGAGTTGGCCGGTTTTACTGAGCAGGATCAGAGGCGACGCGTTGACTATTCGCCTTGACGACACGGTCGACTTCCTCCATCAGCTCATCGACAGTCACCTGGCAGGCGGCCACTTTCGCCCGGAACAGCTCGTCAAGGAACTCGATCCGGTCCAGTCCCGCGATCTCGGCGCCTTGCCCCTGGGAGATCCGGCCCTCGCGATACCACTCAATGGCCGCAGCCAGCCGCATCTCCTTGGCAAACGCCTCGGGTGTCTGCGCGAAGAGATTAAGGACGTCGTCAGTGAACTCGATCGTTACCGTGCTCGTTCCACTCGCTGCACTCATGACCTCCTCCTCTCCTAGTTCCGCGGGCCTTGACAGGACCGTGGCCGGTCCTGGGCATTATTCTTCGATTATAGCTGGGCGTCCGCTCGGCGTCGCCTATTTCGGTTGGGATGATCGGGCCAAGGCATTGGTGAGCCAGAAAAGCGTTGAATCGGTTCCTGACACGAATGGCACTCGGTTATTCCCCTAAGCCGCTTGCAGTAGGCGTTTGGCGCCTTTCGTCGCGGTTCCATAAGAAACTTTTGTGCCTTCGGTCGTCGTTTGTTGGCGCACGGCTCGACGCGGCCGGGTCGATCGCCGACCTCGTGCGCCGAAATCGCAGTGAGCATCACCTCCACCAAGTATTCCCTGACGCTGGGCGTTGCTTGTCGCAAGGCCTCCTGGAGCGCCGTCATCGTCTGAAGCGTTCCCTTGAAGCTCAACTGTCGCGGTTGCTTACCGTGCGCCTCGGCGGCCTGGGCCGCCACGCCTCGGATCAAGTTGTAAGACAGTAAATGTATCCAGATCTCCTTCTCCACCATATCAGGCGTCTTGCATCGCAGCACGTCCATTTGGAGTACGTCTTTAATTGAGCGTAAATCTAATTCTATGTTCCATCGTTGTAGGAAAAGGTCTGCCAGCTCTTCCTTGGTGTACGCCTCCGCGTCGAGCATCGTCGTCACCAGCACCAGCTCGTTGACTCGGAAGCCGGGCTGCTGAACCTTGAATCGCAGTTCGCGGACCTTGATCTCGCTGGGGATCTGCGCATAGGTTTCCTCGTCCATCCATTCGGGCCGCTCCGGCTTGGTCCAGGTGACAACGTGGTCCTCGACGCCCAGCCGTCGGCCGCGGCGGAAGTCGAACCTCCGGCGCTGGTGCATCCGGAACAGGCTGTCAACGTTCCGCTGCATCAGGTCCGCGATCATGAAAAACGAGGCATAACAGCGGTCCCCCAGCATGATTTCGCCTGCCTCGAGGCCATCCAGCAACGTGCGGAACAAGGCCGTCTCGCCTGTCTCCTTTCCTTTGTACGGCCCCAGCGCCAGGTCGCGAACGACACCCGTGGCCAGCGAAATGATCCCTACCATCCGAACTACGGGGAAACCCAAACCGATGCCCTGGGTGTTCGCCTGAGGGAAGGCTTGTTGGTTCTGTACGGTGTCGGGCATCGAGGCGGTCGTGCCGTCAACCAGCGAGACCTTGCGTCCCTTCCACAGCCAATCGGCGTTTGCACCGGCGTCCACTTTCTGAGCGGTCTGACGGACCAGCCGAACAATGACCCCGAGAGGGAGCCGCCGGCGTGCATCACAATAACTGTTAGTCTCCGGCGCGCAAGGTTTGCGATGGTTGATGGCCAGCCAGACGATCAGCCGCGCGACCGCCGCACGACACGAGTGGTCGGGGTCGAGCACCTGGGAGAGGAACAGGCAGAGGGTCACGAAAGGTGTGTAGATGCGATCCTTGAATTTGACCCGCTCTGCCGCCAGTGCCGACCTGACCGTGTTGGCGTCGAGGATCTCGTGAAAGGGAAGGAGCTGGGACTCGCGAAGGGACTTGACCTTTTCCAGAATCCACCGTCGCGTAGTCTGGGGCATTGTCGGCCTCCTTGCCGGACAGGGTTTGGATCTTGCAAGCACCAATCCTTGTCCCAAGGAGGACGATATTTGTCTATCCCACTTCTCCGAAACAACTTACGAATTTCCGAGTGCCATTCGTTCCTGACACCTTTTCCGGTTCAAAATTCACTGACTCTTAATATCCATGTTTCTTGCGTTGACCGTTTGGATCGGGTATGTTCCTGCCACCGCGGTTCAGGCCTGATGCGGGCCAGGCGTCTTATTGATCTTCGTCTTTGGTTTGGGCGATGGAGTTACGATCGTGAGCCAATTTCATTTCTTCAACACGGGCCGGGGTACGCGGCGGCGGCGGAGTCACATTCCTCCGATTGCGAGTCATGGCTTCCCGACTCAAGCTACACACGCCACCCCAGCGAGTTTTCCGTTTCAAACACTACCCCAGCCTCGCGGGTCGGCCCCGTTCCGTTACGACCTATCGCAGTTGCTCACGGCGAACGACATCAGCTTGATCAAGAATGAAGGCGTGCTTGTCTTTCACTCCGTTGGTGATACGGGCGATTTTCGTGGCCAGCAGAAAAGCTATGTCGCCAGGATGATGACGGACGACGCGACAAGCGCGGCGGCGGACCGGAAGCCGGCGTTTTTTTATCACCTCGGCGATGTCGTCTATTTCGCGGGTGATTTGAGCAAGTACCCCGATAGCTTTTACGCGGTTTACGAAGATTACCCAGCTTTCATCGTCGCCATAACTGGGAATCATGATTGTCAGCCCGATGACCCGTCCGATGGCGTCAACCCCAACAAGGTGCCGTGGGACGGCTGGGTCCAGAATTTCATGTCCGACGACCCGAATCAGCAGGGTACGCTGATCGCCAATTCCGTGCGCACGCGAATGGATTTGCCGAATGTCTATTGGACATTGACCACGCCGCTTGCGACCATCATTGGTCTTGCGTCAAATGTCAGCGAGAATGAGGGTGAGTTCCACCAGGACCAGATCGACTGGTTCCGTGGGGAACTGGCGGCCGCTGACCCGAATGCGGCTTTGGTCGTCACCGTTCACCACCCGGCGTATTCCGGGGATACGGAGCATTCCGGGAGCAGCGAAGTGGAACGTGTTTTGTTCAGCAGCTTCGAAGCGGCTCACCGCTATCCCAACCTGGTTCTTTCGGGCCACGTCCATAACTATCAGCGATTCACCAAGGAAGTGCAGGCGCCTGACGGCAAGCGCCAGATTCCGTTCATCGTCGCCGGCTCGGGCGGTTACACAAACCCCAAGCCGCTCCACCCCGTCTCCGACCTGCCCATGCAACTTGGGTCCGGATTAAGCCTCGAGGGCGTTGATGATCATCGCAATTACGGATTTCTTCGCTTCGAAGTGAGCAAGGACACGATAGTCGGAGCTTATACTTCCGATCGATTCCGACCGGGACAGTCACCCGAGCCTCAAGTCGTCGATTCGTTTACGATCGACCTTGTCCATAACACGGTCCAGACGAACTGATTTCACTTGATCGTGCGCCGGTAATTGGCGAGGATCGTGCGGCAGTGGTCCTTCATAGCCCCCGGGGAGTCGTTCTCATGGTCGTGAGATTCGTGGCCGGATTCCGTCCTGCGATCTTGAGCGCCGCGATTCTCGCAACCGCGGTCTCGGTTGGTTCGTCGTCTGTCCGTGCCGCCCTTGACCCGAAAGCCGCGGCCGTGCAGGAGATCGTGTATACCAAGGCCGGATCGGCCGAGCTCAAGCTCGATCTGATGAGCCCGACTGAGGGCGAAGGGCCGTTTCCGGCGGTCCTGGTCATCCATGGCGGTGCGTGGCGTACTGGCAACAAGGCCGACGTGCGACCGATCATGCCTGACTTCGTGCGGCACGGATATGTCGCCATATCCCCCCAGTACCGGTTCTGTCCCAAGGAAATCTTTCCGGCCCAGGTGCACGACGTCAAGGCGGCCGTGCGCTGGATCAAGGCCAACGCCAAGAAGTACCGGATCGACCCGGATCGCATCGGGGCGATCGGATTTTCGGCGGGCGGGCATCTTGCCTTGATGCTGGGCCTGACGGCTCCGAGCGACGGACTCGAGGGCGAGAGCGCTACCGCGGGCGCCGACAGCCGGGTCAAGGCGGTGGTCAACTTCTTCGGGCCCACCGACCTGGCGGCCAAGGATATTCCCGCGATCTCCGAACCTCTGGTCAAGGACTTTCTGGGCGGAACGCCCGCGGAGAAGCCCGACGCCGCTCGCAAGGCATCGCCGCTCACTTATGTTTCCAAGGACGATGCGCCGGTCCTCACGTTCCAGGGGACCAAAGACCCGCTCGTCCCCTACACCCAGGCGGTCAAGCTGGCCCAGGCGATGAGCACCGCCGGCGTGCCGGGACGGGTCGAGCTGATGGTCGGGGCCTCGCATGGTTGGGGAGGCGCCGAGATGGAGCGGACCACGCGCGAGGCGTTCGCGTTCTTCGATCGCTATCTCAAGGACGGGAAAGCAAAAGCGAAACCTTGAGACCGAGCCCGTGACGTTTTCGCACTGGCCGGAAATCAGTGTCGCCTTTCGCTCCGCGAAAGGATGCCCGATTGTCGTCTTTCGCTCCGCGAAAGGATGCCCGATTGTCGTCTTTCGCTCCGCGAAAGGATGCCCGATTGTCGCCTTTCGCTCCGCGAAAGGATGCCCGATTGTCGTCTTTCGCTCCGCGAAAGGATGCCCGATTGTCGCCTTTCGCTCCGCGAAAGGATGCCCGATTGTCGCCTTTCGCTCCGCGAAAGACGACTCTCGCGGAGGTTATTCTCAGCCAGTTCCTTACCGCCGTGGGAGACCTACGGTCGAGCGCTCGGCGGGGTCGGGAGACCCGCGCCGAACCCTGCAGGAGACCTTCGGTCGGGTATTCCGGCGGGGTCGGGAGACCCGCGCCGAACCGTGCGGGGGACCTTCGGTCGGGCAATCCGGCGGGGTCGGGAGACCCGCGCCGAACCGTGCGGGAGACCTTCGGTCGGGCAATCCGGCAGGGTCGGGAGACCCGCGCCGAACCGTGCGGGAGACCTTCGGTCGGGCAATCCGGCGGGGTCGGGAGACCCGCGCCGAGCCGTGCGCTGACCGTGGGTCTTCGAGCGTGGGCCGCGCGGGAAACCTTCGGTCGGGCATTCCAAACCGTGCGCCTAGCGCGGTCGCGAGCCGGCGCGATGGAACACGCTGGGTTCCACTGGTGGGAGACCGAAGAGGCGGTTGTGCAGCATCTGCTCGAAGATTTCGAGATCGCCCAGGAACGTGGTGGCGGGGTGTGCGTCGCCGTTCGTACTCGCGGGGTCGGGATAGGACTGAAGCGCCGAAATGCGATCGGGCAGGGGAGGGTGCGCGGGATCGAGTGCGCCGCGGCGGCTCGTGAGCACGCTCAGCCGCATTGCGGTATGGACCTCGGCGGGCAGCCGGAACCAGAACGCGCGGAAGAACGCGTAGAGATTGGTGGTGCTGGGTTCTTGGGGGTCGTAGGCGGCCAGGACTTCGCGGAAGAGTGGTTGCACCACGGCGACTTTGACCAGGGCCGAGGCCGACGTGCTGCCGCCGGCCAGCGATGCCGAGCACCGGTCGGCGCGCGCCTCTTGGCCGCGCGCGACCGGCTCGATCAGCCAGGACGCCTCGTTCAAGCAGAAACGTGCCCAGGCGCCCAGGGGGCCGCGCATGCGGTCCTGACCGCGGTCAACGGCGAGTGCGAGTGCTTCCACGAAGCGGGCCGACCGGGCCGCTCGCGTGGCGTCGCCGCGGGCCAGGTGGGCCAGTTCATGCGCGACGATCGCCCGCAGCTCGCCCTGGGTCAGCACCCGGAAGAGCGGCAGCCCGATGATCAAAGCGCGGCAGCGCCCCCAGGCGACCACGCCACAGCAAGGCAGATAGGTCAGGCGGATCTGACCGGGCGGTTTGACGCCCAGCCGCCGGCCCACGGTGTCGATCGTCGCAAAGAGCAACGGGGCATCGACCCGGGCCAGGACCGGTCCCAGATCGCTGTCCGGGTCGAGCGAATCGACCGAAAACCATACCCCGCCCAGCGCTGCGACGATGTCAGACCAGCCTTCGATCTCGTTGCGCAGCCAGCCGCGGACGACTGGGACGAAGCCACCCAGGGCGAGCATGACGACCGCCCCGGCGAACGTGCTGATCCAGTAGAGGCGCACCAGAAGGCGCAACATCCAGTTGCGCCAGAGGAGCATCGCGCCGCCGAGTGGGGCAGATTCATTCGTATGGGCCGCCGGCGCGCGAAGCGGGCCGTTGGCGGCCGCGAGCGGCCGCGATTGCAACGGCCGGCCGCAGCGCTGACAGCGACCGTCAACCGTCGCCTGCGCGCCGCCGGAATCGGCTCCCATCAAGGTCGCGCAGTCCCGGCAGAGAGATTGATGTGGCTTTTCAGCCTCGAATCGCTCCATTGCCGGTCCCCGCACCTTGTTGTCAGCCGAAAGCTCCGGACGCGCCATTACTCTCCTTATGCAAGATATCTCCGAAATCATTCGGAGGGTAGGCTTGACCGCGATTCGCAGTGCATTTCACTGCGGATTGCGAGCCCGTCAGTCTTTCTTGCCGGTCACGGCATCCTTACCCTTTTCGATCAGTGCTCCCGCCTTGTCCTTCGCTTGCTTGACGCCCTCCTTGATTTTTTCGCCGGCATGCTCGACCGCCTTGCCGACCGCGGGTGCGGCGTCTTTGATCTTCTCTCCAGCCGCGTCCAGAACCTCGTGGGTCTTTTCGCCGCCCTTTTCGAGCATCGCGCCGGCCGCATCCGCGGCTTTCTCGGCCTTCGTGCCCTTGCCCACGTCTTCGAGCTTGGTTCCCGCGGCCTTGCCCGCCGACTCGAGCGCACCGCCGGCCTTGTCGAGCCCCTTGGCCGTCGCTTCGGCTCCCGACTCGACCTGTTCACTGTTGCAGCCCCAGGCAAATAATGCCAGCGCCGAAACGAAGGTTGCCGCGACTTTCCGATACGCAGTCATCTTGTGAGTTCTCCGATTCTGAACTTCAGAACATTGGAAACCAGGGAATTTGGGGTGGCGAGAGGAACCTCCTCGGCTCCCATCGTCGAGGGTCCTCCGTGACCCGGAAGGACTGCCCTGATCGCAGCCCCGACGTACCTCTACCACACTAAACTTAGCAGATCGATCACGAACCTGGCTAGGGCCATGCCTAGCGCACCGTCCGTCGGTTCGAGCGGTCGCCCGACTCTGGTGATTCGCCGGACGACGACCGATCTTGTCTGCACTGGTTGGTTCCGGCACCCAGGTATCGGTCTTTCTCGCATCTTCGGTGCCACGAGGTTCCCTCGAACCGGAAAATCGTCGCCGGTAATCGTTGGGTTCTTCCGTGGCAGGACGGCGATCGGGAGAATGGACGTGGCACGATTGAGGAGGGTTCACTTGCGAGAGGAGACGATGACTACGCTCAGGCAGCAACTTCAGAGTTACGCGGCCTATCATCACGACCCGAGAAACAAGGCGACGCACTTTTTCGGCGTTCCCCTCGTGACGTTTTCGTTGTTCCTGGCCTTGAGCTGGTTCCGTTTGCGTTTCGCTCCCGACCTGCCGATCACCGCGGCGACGCTGTTCTATCTCGTCGTTTTCCTCTACTACTTGCGGCTCGACTGGTCGATCGGATTGCTGCAATTCCCTTTCAGCGTCGCACTGCTCCTGGTGGCTGACCGAGTTGCGCTCTGGCCGCCGTGGGCGTCACTCTCGGTGTTTGCCGCTGCGTTTGTGGGTGGATGGATCATTCAGCTTGTCGGGCATGCCATCGAGGGGAAACGACCGGCCCTGATCGACAATCTGCTGCAGGTTTTCAACGCGCCGCTCTTTTTGACGGCCGAGGTGCTCTTCGCGCTGGGGCGCCGCCGCGATCTGACCCCCGGTGAGTGAGTCGGAGCCGGCCAGGAACGAGCGATGATTTCGGCTATCGGTTACCGTTCCACTGCCGCGCTGGCCAGTTAGCGACTGTGAGGCAAGAGCGCGACAGCCGATTCAGTTGGCCAGGTACACGACGGTCTGTACCTCGCCTGACTTGCCGGCCGGCTTCGCCGAGGCCTTGGCGCGCGATACGAAGCGGACCTCGTGTCCGAACCCATCGCAGATTGTGTTGTCCTTCAGGATCGCGAAAAGGCCCTTGAGCGCATCTTCGACCGTCTTGGCCGATTCGCCGTAGCGCTTGTCGGGGCGGACCGGCGTCTGGAGGGTGATGCCACTGGGAAGCGCGGCGGCTAGTTTCGCACTATCAAAGGGTTCGACCGGAGGCGGCGAGGTACCCAGGCCATCGCCGCAACCTCCAATCGGAAGCGCAAAAGCGCGGTCAAGAGCAGCGGCCTGTAAACGCTGATCAACGCGGGTTTGCCCATGATTGGAAGCCTCCCTTTTTATCGGTCAACTCGATGGATGTGGGTCTGCTAATCTCGCAAAAAAGCTGCGCTCACGACAAGCCGACGACGTCCCCTTTCTGATCGACGTCGATCCGTTCGGCGGCGGGGTGTTGGGGAAGGCCGGGCATACGGACGATATCGCCGCAGAGCGCGATGAGAAAGCCGGCACCTGCCGCGATCCCGATGTCGCGTATCGTGAGCGTGAATCCGCGTGGACGGCCCAGCAACTTGGGGTTGTCGGATAGGGAGTCCTGAGTCTTGGCCATGCAGATCGGCAGCATCGCGTAGCCAAGCTTGGCGGCTTTGCGCAATTTGGCGCGCGCCGCCGGCAAGATGGTGATGGCCGAGGCCCCGTACATGATCCGCGCGATCTGTTCTATTTTTCGGTCGGCGGGCCAGTCCAAGGGGTACAGGGGTTTGAACGGGGTCGCCGCCCCTGACGTCGCCGCGATCACCTTTTCCGCAAGACCGATCGCGCCGCTGCCGCCGCCCGCGAAAACATCGGCGGTCGCGCACGCCACGCCCCGAGCGTCGCAGTAGTCGTGAATCACCTTGAGCTCATCGAGCGAGTCGCCCGCAAAGCGATTGATGGCCACGATGGTCGGTTTCTCGAACCACGCGGCACTCTCCAGATGGGCAGCCAGGTTTTCCAGCCCGCGGTCTACGGCTTTTGGATTGGATTGTGTCAGCGCGTCGAGATCGACTCCGCCGTGCATCTTGAGCGCTCTCGCCGTCGCGACCAGGACGATCGCCGCCGGGTTGAGCTTCGCCGAGCGGCATTTGAGGTCGAAGAACTTCTCGCCGCCGAGGTCGAAGGCAAAGCCGGCTTCGGTGACCGCGTAGTCGCAGAGGGCCAGGGCCATGCGCGTGGCCAGCACCGAGTTGCACCCGTGGGCGATATTGGCGAATGGTCCGCCGTGCACGAATGCGGGAGCCGACTCGGTCGTCTGCACCAGGTTGGGCAAGATCGCGTCGCAGAGGAGCGCCGCCATCGAGCCCGCGACGCCGATCTCTTTGGCCAGCACGGGCTGGCCGCCTGGGGAAAAGCCGACCAGGATCCGGTCGAGCCGTTGCCGCAGGTCAGGCGGTGAATCGGCCAGGCAGAGGATGGCCATGATCTCGCTGGCGGCGGTGATCTCGAAGCCCGACTCCCGCGGCACGCCTTCGGCCTCGCCGCCCAGGCCGATCACGATCTGGCGGAGGGCACGATCGTTCATGTCGAGAACCCGCTTCCAGAGCACTCGACGGGGGTCGAGATCGAGGGTCCGGAAATGCAGGCGATTATCGATCGCGGCCGCCAGCAGGTTATGGGCGGCCGTGATCGCCGGAAAATCGCCCGTAAAATGCAGGTTGATCCGGTTAGACGGCTCGATGCGGCTAGCACCACCGCCGGTCGCCCCTCCCTTGCGGCCGAACACCGGGCCCAGCGAGGGCTGACGCAAGGCCACGCCCGCATTCCGGCCGACCCGGCGCAGGCCCTGCGCCAGACCAATCGCGATCGTGGTCTTTCCCTCGCCGGCGGGCGTCGGCGTGATCGCCGACACCAGGATCAGCTTGCCGCGCGGCCGCTTTGCCTCGGCAAGCGTCAAGGCCTCGAGCCGAACCTTGGCCTTGTCGCTCCCATACAGCTCGAGATACTCAGGCGCGATTTGGAGATCGCGGGCAACGTCGATGATCGAACGGAGGGGCCTTTCGGATCGACCTTGAGGCGACATACCTGAGTATCCACTTTTGTAGTCCTCACGCTCCGCGTGAGGTGAATCGAAGAAAACTCCTCATGCGGAGCGTGAGGACTACAATTGATGCGGTCGCCTCTGATCACTGCGCCGCGTCCGGACCGTCATCCGGGTCGAAATAGCGGTCGAAGTAAATCCAGAGCACCCGCGAGTACTGCCAGATCCAGGGCACGAGCGGCACGCAAATCGCCCAGGCCAGCACGACCAAGGCCAAGAGCGTCCAGCTTCTCAGAATAATGTACTCGATCAGCGTCAAGAGAGCGATCAGGGGGATGGCCAGGGCATAGCTGGCATACATCGCCCCGGTGAAATAGCCCGGCTCGCCGCGATCGAAATCGAGATTGCAGATCGCGCAATTCTCGTTCATACGCCAGGCCGATCGGAAAACCCGGCCCTCGCGGCAGCGCGGGCAGCGCCTCTCGAGAATTCCGGCGAGTGCGGATCGCGCCGCTCGCTCTTTTCGAGGTTCTCCGGATGCACTCATGGCTAACCGACCTTGATGAATGCCTGGTTCGCCGCAGTGATGCCGGGCCCGATTCGATGTCCGCCTGTCAGCCGCCAACGTCTCAGGCGGGGCGGCGCGATCAAAGCCACGATTACCGTCACGCCGGCCCCGGCCGTGATGCAGGCGTCCAGCGGACAGCGGCAGGCGTAGAGTAAGCCGGCTGTCGCCGGACCCGCAAGCAAAGCAGCGATCGGGCCGACCAGAACCACGTCGTTTCGCGGAATGATCCAGCGCAGCGTTCTGATCCTGCCCCACACGCTCAAGGGCGGCGCGTACCCCTGAGTGTAGATTCCGAGCCTCATGAGGGGCGCGGCCATGAACACGATCGAGCTCATCATCGCCAGCAGGCCCACACGGTTTGCTTCGTCCCGGATGAAGGAGGCCAGGACGTAGACCCACCAGCTCCCCAGAGCGCCGCAGAGGATCGCGTCGATCCGCGATATCCCTCCGGCCGCCACGACGTCGCCGAGCATGCGGTCGTGAGGCCAGCCGATCGGTTCCCGCTGCGATAACGGAGCAAATATGTCGCTGGCAAGGGGAAGCCGGCGTGGAGCCCACGGAAAGCGATCGAGCGCCTGGACGAAGCCTTCATAGGCAATGAGATAGACCACGGCCGCGGTCGCCACGCAGGCGATCGGTTGATGCCATTGCCAGACGGCAAACCCGAGCCCGAAAGCCGAGAGGTAGCCGATCAACCGCATGCGCGTGAGCCAGAGACTCACCACGATCGCACCCAGATGGCACAGCAAGAAGACACACAAGAGCGACATCGCCCGAGGCTGCGGAAGGGTCGCGCTGAGAAGTAATAACGGACCAAGGACCAGCCCATCCTCGAAAACCAGCTCGACCGGTCCCAGCGGCAGCGGCTTCGTGTTGTTCCACGGGGTCGCTTCCAGCCATGCCCGGTAGTCTGTCTGGAACACGGGGTGGAAATCCGTCACGCGGGCGACACCGTACGACGCTGCAAACAAGAGTAGAAGCGCGGTTGCCGGGCGAATCGGCAAGCGCTCGGCGATCGGGATGTTGATCGATTCGAGGTGGTGGATCAACGCCTCGAAGCTCACGAAGAGCACCAGGAAGGCGATGATCCGTCCGCGATCGGGCGCGATTTGCCGGAAGCGTTCCCAAGAGTGGCGGATCATCGGCCGAACTCCTGGAAGTAGGTGTCGAGCTTCCTGGTCGTGTCGGGAAAGATCAATCGCTCGAGCACATCACCGAGCGAGCCCCGGTAGCCGGTCATGCGCTGGAGGCCATCGAGCGTGTCGAACGCGAGGATCTCGCCGCTCTTGAGCACGATGACCCGCGTTGCGATCTCCTCGACCAGCTCGGGGACGGGGCTCGTGAGCACGACGGTCGCGTCCTTGCGCCGGCTCATTCGCTGGATGATGCGCTTCAAGGTCAAGAGGCCGGCGGGATCGAGGCCGCCGGAAAATGGCTCATCGAGGAGCAGAACCGGGGCCTCGGTGACGAGCGCTGAGCACAGAGCGACCTTTTTCTTCTGGCCGGCCGAGTATGTCCGGATCGGACTATCGCCTTGTGGATGCAGGTCAAATAGTTCCAGAAGTTGGTCCACGTGCTCCATCAACCGTTCGTCCGGCACATCGTAGAGCCTGCCTACGGCGAGGAGAAACTCCCGGCCGGTCCGATTGGCCGGCAGCCAGGGCTGGTCGGGAAGGTAGACCGTTTTCTTGCGGATTTCGAGTTCTTCTTCCTCCGACCCGCGGCGGCGCAGGCCATTGATCACGACCGATCCGCGCTGAGGCGGAAGGACACCAGCCATCACTCCCAGAAGGGTCGTCTTGCCCATGCCGTTGGGGCCGAGAATCACGACGATCTCGCCGCGCTCGATGCGCAGGCTGATTCCGCGCAGGACCGGCCGGACGCCATAGTGTTGGGTAATCCCTTCAAGCTCGATCACGTCGATCCTGCTCGCGGCTGGCCCGCGTCCGGTTCAGTGGGTGGGCGGGAAAATGCGTTTTCGCGGAGCGAAAGCCGACACCTGGCGGTGTGCGGAAGGCGCGGCGGCCCATTGTCGCCTCTCGCTCCGCGAAAGTAGCTCCATTCCCAAAACGTGCTTTCGCGGGGCGGAAGCCGGCACTCATCGGTCACAGCCCTGCCGTTTCAATGCTTGAGATACTTATCGAGCCACGCGGTGACCTCCCGCCACCAGACGATGCGATTCTGGGGCTTCAAAATCCAGTGTCCCTCGTCGGGGAAGTAGACCAAGCGGCTGGGTACGCCTCGTCGTTGCAGCGACGTGAACATACCGAGTCCCTGGGCGTCAGGAACCCGGAAATCGAGTGCTCCATGAATCACCAAGGTCGGCGTCTTGAAGTTGGCGGCAAAAGCACTTGGGGAACGATCGCGATAGTGCTCGGGTTTTTCCCAGGGGGGGCCGCCGAATTCCCATTCCGGAAACCAGAGCTCCTCGGTCGTGCCGTACTTGCTCGTGAGGTCGAAGACCCCTGCGTGGGAGACCAGGGCCTTGAACCGATCATTATGCCCTGCGATCCAATTGACCATGAATCCGCCATACGATCCGCCGGCCGCCGCGACGTGCGTCGCATCCAGGAACGGATAGGTCTTGAGGGCGAAATCAAGCCCCTTCATCAGGTCGCCGTAGACGCGGCCGGTCCAGTCCTGGCTGATCTGGTCGGTGAACTTCTGGCCGTAGCCGGTCGAGCCGCGCGGGTTGATGGCAACCACCGCGTAGCCCGGCGCCGCGAACATCTGATAGTTCCAGCGGTTGTGCCACTCGTCGTGCCAGGCGCCTTGAGGCCCGCCATGAATCAGGAAGAGGACGGGATAGGAAATGCCGGCGTCGAAGCCGGGCGGGCGGAGCAGCCAGCCGTGAATCTCGTCGCCATCGGCGCCACTGAAGGTAAAGCCCTCGAGCTTGGGCAGATCGAGCTGCGCCAGCAGGGGGGCGTTGTGGTGAGTGAGCGCCGTCGCGCGAGAACCGTCGGTTCCGGCGGTGTAAACCTCGGCCGGACGATCGGCGAAATGGCGCGTGAAGACGAGCTTTCCGTCTTTCGTGCCAGCGCGCAGGCCCGTCTGGGCGCCGCCGGTGATCAGCCGTGGGTACGAGCTGGAACCGGCCGCCTTGGCGGCGGATCCGCTCGATTCGGAATTCACGTCGATCGCCAGGATGGGCTCGGTTCCGTTGTCATCGATCACGGCCAAGATCTTGTTCGACGACGGCGCCCAGGCGAAAGATTGCACCGGCCGGTCGAGCGACTTGGAGAGCTCGATGCTCGACTGCGAGCTTCGGAGTCGCGCTTTGAGCACCCACTGGTCCGACTCAAAGCCCGCTCGCGCCTGGCTCACGTAGGCGAGCCACTGGCCGTCCGGCGAATAGGCCGGCTGGGCATCGGCTCCTTGGTTCTTGGCAGTGATATTCGTGGGCTCCCCACCCGCGACTGGAACCGTCCAGATGTCGGTGTTGGTCGACCAGGCGGCATTCTCGATCGGCTCGGCGGTAAACGCGAGCTCCGTCCCATCGGGCGCGAACGCATAGTCGGACGAGCCGCCGAACGGAGCAGGGGGGGTGTTGACTTCGAGCTTGGGGGTCAGGTCCTTCGCCGCACCGGTTTGCACGTCGGCGACGAAGAGGTGGCTCCGCTTGCCTTCGTCCCAAGACGTCCAGTGGCGAATCAGCAAGTGGTCGAAGATGCGCACTTTGGTCTTGCTGGCTTCCTTTTCCTTGTCATTGGCGGCCGTCTCTGCGGGGGTCTTGCCCGGGTAAACCTCGGCGACGAAGGCGATCGCATCGCCCTTGGGCGACCAGATCGGCCCCGCAACATCGATCGGCAGCTTGGTCAGTTGCCGGGGCTCGCCGCCCTCGAGCGGCAAGAGCCACACCTGGGCCGACCCGCTTCGTTTCGAGACAAAGGCGATCGTCTTGCCGTCGGGGCTGAAGCGCGGGTGATCGTTGGTACCGGCCGTCGTCGTCAACTGCTTCGGCTCTCCTCCTTGCGAAGGGACGAGCCAGAGGCTGGTCGTGGTCTTATCGGTGGCACGGTCGATCTCCGAGACGACGTAAACGACCAGCGACCCATCGGGTGAAAGCTGGGGGTCGGAGACGCCTTTGACCGCCAACAAGTCGTTGACGGTCATGGGCCGGCCGGCGGCCAGGAGGGGGGACACTGCGAACAGGACGAAAACGAGGGCAAGAATCAGTCGCATGATGGGGTTCCTGATGGATGCAGATTTCCGTTGTACTTTTCTACACGATTGGGCCTGGGAATTGTTTCGTCGCTGTTGGTTATACCGCACGCCGGCACCAGTGAGCCACTCGTAGGGTGGGTGCAACCCACCGATCCGGATGCATTCTTCGGCGGGTTGCACCCACCTTACTCGCTACTCGCCGACGATCGAACTGACCTTGTCAGCGGACAGTAGATTCATCGATATGGCGTTTTGTGGGTTCTGTTACGCCCGCAATCGGATGAGATATACCCCGAACGGCAACAACGGCGTAATCGTAGCCTCACAACGTTCGCGGTGGGTTCCACCCACCCTACAAATTGGTCACCAGTCCCGGCGTGTGGCATACCAGGCAACCGAAGGTTGCCCGGACGCTAGACCCCCGGCATTGCACGTTTCAGGGGTTTCAGCAGAAGAAACAACACGAGCGCCATTCCGAGCGCCAGCATGGAGAGCACGAACCAGAATGTGGAATGGGACCATTTGTCCCAGTTTTCCCCGATCATCGTCAGCTTGTTGCCGAGGGCCGTGGCGACGAACCAACCGCCCATCATCAGCCCCCGGATATTGGCGGGCGCCACCTTCGAGACCAGGGAGAGCCCCATCGGACTGAGCATCAGCTCGCCCAGCGAGATGACGAAGTAGGCCCCGATGATCCACCACGGCGAGACGCGGCCCGTGTTGCCGCCCGCCAGAGCGCCAACGGTCAGGACGAGAAAGGCCGCGCTGGTCAAGAGCATCCCCAGCCCGATCTTGGCGGGAGTCGAAGGCTCCAGTCCCTTGGAGTTGAGCCAGCGCCAGAACCGCACCAAGGGGAGTGAGAGCACGATGATCCAGAAGGGGTTGATCGCGTTGGAAATGACCCCCGAGACGTTCGAGCCGTCGATCAGGTTGAGCGTGAAGATCTGGATCAAGATCGGCGTGACCGTGGAGGCCTTCCAGTCGGTGTTGTCGTTGGCCCAGTAGGTCATGGTGCTGCCGTTCTGGTGGAATACCATCCAGAAGACGATCACGATTCCGAAGATGACCAGGAGTGCCGACACGCGCTTCCAGTTGGGAATGTCATCGATGGCCATCTTCTCGGGCACGGGCAGGATGTCTTCCGCCAGCTCGATCGGCCGCGCGTCGGTCGCCGGCTTCCTGCGATCCCCGTGAGCCAGGTACCGATAAAAAACGCTGAAGATCACGGTGCCGATCGCCATCCCCAGGCCGGCCGCGAAAAAGGCGGCGCGGAAGCCGATCTTCTGCCGCAGAACTTCGGAAACGATCGGCGCCAAGAAGGCACCGACGTTGATGCCCATGTAGAAGATGTTGTAAGCCGCATCACGAAGCGGGCTCCCCGCCGGGTAGAAGTTGCCGACGATCGTCGAGATATTGGGCTTGAAGAAGCCGTTGCCGATGAAGACCAGGACGAGCGCGGCGTAGAATGCGGCCAGCGAGCCCATGGTCAGCATCATGTAACCCGCCACGAAGAAGACGCCGCCGATCAGGATTGACCGCCGATAGCCGATCCACTGGTCGGCGATAAGACCTCCCAGAAAGGGCGTCATGTACACGAACATGAGATAGTAGGACCACAGCCCGGTCGCTTGCGCCCTGGTCCACCCGAATCCCTCGGCCTTGTCCTGTAGGAACAGCGTCATGACCGCGGCCAGCGTGTAGAAACCGAACCGCTCCCACATCTCGGTCGCGAACAAGACGTAGAGGGCCGGGGGGTGATGGTCATACCCCGGTCTGGATCTTGCGGCCGGCTTTGAATCGGCGGGGGTCGTGACACTCTGTGACATCGGCGGCATCCTCGTTTCTTACGGCGGTGCTGATCCCGGTTCGTTATCCGGCGTCGGACCAGATTAAACTAAGCCGCCGGAAATCCCAAGACCCCAGGGCCTCACCCGCCCATCGGCATCAGCACATCGTAATCGAATTCGAGCACGATGGCTGGCTCATAACTGCCATCGGCATTTTTGTACGGGCAGTCGGCACATTCGCGATCCTTGGCCGCCACGGTGCGCAGCCGCAATGCCCCGAGATCGCTCCGCCCCGGCACGGCGAATTTGTCGAGCACTTCCGACCAGGCGTAAATCGTATCTCCGGCAAAGGTCGGCGCGACGTGGCGGCCGCCGTTGATGGCCGCGACCCGGATGGCGTTCGCCAGACCGTTGAATGACAGCGACCGAGCCAGACTGATCACGTGACCCCCGTAAACGATCCTCCGGCCAAACCGGCCCTCCTTCTCGGCGTGCTGATTGAAGTGCACCCGCGCCGTGTTCTGGTAGAGACGAGTCGCCATCATGTGCTCCGACTCTTCGATCGTCATCCCGTCCACATGGTCGATCCTTTCTCCGACCGCGTAGTCGTTCCACAGGTGTGGGCTTCCCGCGAGCGCCGGATCGTAACTGGAAATGCGCAGGCCGGCAGGTACGATCAGCTCGGCGGGGTCAACGGCCCGGGGCAGGTCGGGGACGACCGGCTCGATCGTCCCGCGAGAGGAGTTCCTTTTCCGGACCATCACCCAGCGGCAGTAGTCGACGACCATCTCGGCCCGCTGGTTGACGCCGACCGAGCGGACGTAGACGACACCGGTCTGACCGTCCTTGTTTTCCTTGAGCCCGATCACGGTCGAGGTTGTGCTGATCGTATCGCCGGGATACACGAGGTCGCCGAACCGCCCGGCGGCGTAGCCCAGGTTGGCAATGGCGTTGAGCGAGATGTCCGCGACCGTCTTGCCGAAGACCAGGTTGAAGGTGAGCAAATCGTCAACCGGCGCGGCGGGCAGTCCCAGCGACGCGGCAAAGGCGGCCGATGAATTGACGGCGAAGCGGGCGCCGTAGAGCGCCGTATAGAGCGAGACGTCGCCGGCAGTGACCGTCCGCGGCGTTGCGTGGACGATTCGCTGGCCCAGGCGGAAGTCCTCCAGGAAACTTCCGGCATTCGTCTTGTCGCTCATGGCCGGTTCAAGACTCCAGAGAGAGGCCGTAGGCCCGGGCCAGCTCGGGGTCGCGCCGGGCCACGAGCCGCGCCAGGTCGACGATGACCTTGGCCTGTTTCCAGGTCGCGTCGTCTTGCATCTTGCCGTCGATCATCACGGCGCCGGTGCCGTCGGGCATGGCGCCGAAGATGCGTCTGGCGAAGAGCACCTCGCTGACATCCGGGCTGAAGACGCGTCTGGCGATGGCGATCTGGCTGGGATGCAGCGTCCATGCGCCGGTACAGCCCATGAGAAAGGCGTTACGGAACTGCGCCTGGCAGGCCGCCTCGTCCTGAAAATCGCCGAAAGGCCCATAGAAGGCGCGAAGGCCGCAGGAGCTACAGGCGTCGACCATGCGGGCGATCGTGTAGTGCCACAGGTCTTGCTGAAAAAACGCCCGGTCGGGGCTGCCGGGGACGGCATCGGCCAGCACGCCGTAAAAAGGGTGGCCGCCGCCGACTCGCGTTGTCTTCATCCCGCGCGAGGCGGCGAGGTCGGCCGGCCCCAGGCTCATGCCGTGCATCCGCGGGCTGGCGGCCGCAATGTCGTCGACGTTCCTGACCCCCTGGGCCGTCTCGAGCAGAGCGTGAATCAGGATCGGCCGGCTGACGGAATTTCTGGCTTCGAGCTGGGCCAGTAACTGGTCGACGAAGTGGATGTCCCAGGGCCCTTCGACCTTGGGGATGATCATCACGTTGACCTTGTTGCCTGCCGCCGCGACGATCTGGAGCATGTCGTCGAGGAACCACGGGCTATTGAGCGCATTGACGCGCACCCAAAGGGACGTCTCGCCCAGCTCCGTTTTTTTCGCCACCTCGATGAATCCGTTCCGGGCCGCCTCCTTGGCTTCGGCGGGGATCGCGTCTTCGAGGTTGCCGCAGAGCACGTCCACCTGCCGCGCCGTCTCGGGGATGCGCGCGGATCTTATCGACCTGGGGCGGAAAGAAGTGGATCATCCGCTCGGCCCGGACAGGCAGCTCGCGAAAGGGCGCCGGGGCCCCGATGGCCAGCGGCTTGTAGAAGTGGTTGGGGAGTTTCATGGGAGGCGGCTCCGGGTTTCACGCGATGCGCACGATCGGGATTCATGTGCTCGGGCTCAAATCACCCGACGCGCGCGGAGGTCGGCGATCTCCGCGTCCGTGAGCCCAACGAGCTCCTTGAGCACTTCCTCCGTGTGCTGTCCGAGCCTGGGGCCGAGGTGTTTGATCCGGCCCGGGGTACGGGACAGTCTGGGGACGATGTTGGGCACGATGATGGTTTCGGCGAGGTCGGCGTCATCGATGGCGACCATGTTCCGGCGGGCGTGGAACTGGCGGTCGCCGAAGATGTCGGCGATGTTGTTCAAGGGCCCGGCGGGCGCCCCGGTTGCGTTGCAGCGCTCCAGGACCTGTTCGCGGGTGAGCGAACCGCACCAGTCGCGCACGATCTCGTTGACATCGGTCCGGTTTTCCAGTCGCGTCTTCTGCTCGCCGTACAGGCTGCTGGAGGAAAGCTCGGAGCGGCCCATGGCCTCGGCCAGGCGCGACCAGAGCTTGTCGGTCGTGCAGGCGATCGCGACCCATTTGCCGTCCTTGGTCGGGAAGTGGCCGTAGGGGCAGGCCGTCCCTATGTGCGGGCCGCGCCGCTCGCCGACCGTGCCGAACATGGCATAGGCCGGCGCCAGCTCGTCGGTGCAGCGAAAGACCGATTCATAAAGTGCCGTATCGATATACTGGCCGCGGCCCGTCTGGTCGCGGTAATGCAGGGCGATCAAGACGCCTACGCAGCCATATAGCCCCGAGAGATAATCGCCCAGGGTCGTCGAGCCGGGTGTCACGGGAGTGCCCTTGGGCATGCCCGAGAGATAAGCGAGGCCCCCGACGGCGTGGGCGATGCGGGCGAAGCCGGGTCGGTCCTTGTAGGGGCCCGTCTGCCCGTAGCCCGAGACCCGCAGCATGATCAGCCTCGGGTTGATCTCGTGCAGGACGTCCCAGCCGATCCCCCATTTTTCCAGGGTGCCGGGGCGGAAATTCTCGCAGACGATATCCGTCTGCTCGGCGAGCGCCTTGAACAGTCGGGCGCCGTCGGGGCTGTGCAGATCGATGGTCACCGATTTCTTGTTCCGCGCCTCGGAGAGCCAGGTCAAGGTGTCGCCACGGCTGGTGGGCGTGCCGAAGTTGCGGCAGGCGTCGCCGCCCACGGGGTGCTCGACCTTCAACACCTCGGCCCCAAACTCGCCGAGGATCGAGGCACAGTAGGGCGCCGCGATGACGGTCGCAACGTCGATGACGCGAATTCCGGATAGCGGTAGATTACCCGCGTCGTGCAGCAGATTGCCCGCGTCGTGCCGGAGGTTGTTCACGCCGGCTTCGCTTTCGCTCATTTCAGATGATCCTCTCACCACCGACAACTGAAAACGGTCAAAGGACAAAGGTCAAAGAACAACGGACAACGGACAACGGACCATTCAAATGATCCTCTGCTGGCGCAAGGCGGAGATCTCGGCGCTTGTTAGCTCGATGAGCTCACGCAGCACTTCGTGAGTTGCGTTGCCCAGGGGCGGGCCCAGGTTGGCGATGCGCCCGGGAGTCTCGGACAGTGTGGGCACGACGTTGGGAACAACGACCGTGCCCAGCCCGTCTTCTTCGACCCGGGCGAGATTGCCCCGCGCCTGGAAATGCTCGTCGGCGAAGATGTCGGCGATGCTGTTGAGCTTGCCGATCGGCACTTCCCTGCTGATGCAGCGGTGCATCAATTCTTCGCGGTCCAGGGAGAGAGCCCACTCGGTGACGATCTTGTTGACGTCGTCGCGGGCGGCCAGCCGCTTGCGCTGTTCGCCGTACATGCTGTGCGACGCCAGCTCGGGGCGCTCCATGGCCTCGGTGAGCCGCTCGAACATTCGGTCGGTCGTGCAGGCGATCGCGACCCACTTGCCGTCGCGGGCTCGAAAATGGCCGTGCGGCACGGCGACGAAGCTGCCGGCCCCTTCGCGCTCGCGCACCTTGCCGAAGAGGCCGTAGGAGGCGGCAAGCTCGTCGAGCTGCCGGAAGACCGCTTCGTAGATGCCGACGTCGATGACCTGGCCCAACCCGGTCTTCGCCTTGTAGCGGAGCGCGAGCAAGACGCCGATCAAGCCGTAGAGGCTCGAAATGTAATCGCCCAGCGGGGCCGCGCCGGGCACGACCGGCGTCTCGCCGGGGAAGCCCGCCAGATAGGAGAGCCCGCCGATGGCATGCGCAATGTGCGCGAAACCGGGCCGCCGGCGGTAAGGCCCGGTCTGGCCGTAGCCCGAGACGCGCAGCATCACCAGGCCGGGGTTTGCCTCGCTCAGGACCTTCCAGCCCAGCCTCCACTCCTCCATCGTGCCAGGCCGGAAATTCTCCACAACGACGTCCGATTTGGCCACGAGCTTGAGAAAGAGCTCGACGCCCTTGGGCCGGCGCAGATCGAGCGTGACGGACTTCTTGTTTCGTGCTTCGCTTAGCCAGGCGAGCGTCGCGTCCGGCCGCTTGGTGGGGATTCCAAATCGGCGCATCGGATCGCCCCCGATCGGATGCTCCACCTTCAAGACTTCGGCCCCGAATTCGCCCATGATCGAGGCCGCGTAAGGTCCCGCCAGGAATGTGCCGACATCGATTACCCGAATGCCCGCCAGCGGCAGCGGCCGGGCGGCGGGGGCATTCTGTTCGCGTTTTTCGTCCAGATGGTCTCCTCCAGATTTGTCGTCGGTCCGCTGGGCCGGTTGCTCGCTCACCGAATCGTTCGCCATTTCAACTCCCACCAGACTCGGCGCCGCACACCCTGATTGAAGAACGTCGAGGCACGAAGATCATCTCATGAGGTTGGTTTCCACCCGACCTCTACGCACTACGTGCCAGATACCCTGGTGTCAAGAGGTCATCGATCAACCTTCGTCGGTGCAACAGGCCCAAGCGGCCCAGCCCGGGTGAAACCCTGGGACCCAAATCTCACTCCCGCGTCACGACGGCCTCGGTCGCCTGCCGGGTCGCGACGAAGTAGCGGATCGGCTTGCCGGCCTTGTCGATCACGACGAAGGCGTGGGTCGCGAACGTCGACATGATCGAGTCCTTCCCGGGTTCGATGTGCTGATACTCTTTTTCCGCCCCATTGGAATCGATCCACTTGATGCCGACGGGCCCGTCGGTGCGGTTGGCAAAGCGGATGGTCGTGCGAGCATCGCTTTGGCCCGATCGCAGGCCCGACTCGCGGCCGCGCGGGACAGGATCGAGTCGGGGGAGCGGCAGGTACTGCGGAGGGGATAATGCCGGGTCGAGCCGGATCGCCTCGGCCCACGAGCGAAGGGCGTCTTCGGGCTGGAAGGCAGCGAGGGCGGCCTCGGCGCGCGTCTGCCAGTCTGGCCCCTTCGCACCCGCGCGTTCGCTAACCTTGCGCGCCACCTCGTAGCCCTCGACCCTCCGCGCGGCCGCGAAGAGGGCCGCCGCCAGCTCGCGCGGGTCGCCGGCCTTTCGCGCCCGGTCAACTTCGTCGTCGCGGGCTTTCCAGTAGGCGGCGTCGCAATCGGCCAGGCGGCCCTCCCGCGTGCGCCGGATAGGCCAGTCCCGCTCAAGGGCGATCTCCCATCGCCCCGCCTTGAGCCGCAGCCCGGCCTGCATTTCGCCGACCTCACGCCAGCCGCCGACGGTTGCCGTCATCCGGCAGGCGAACCGCGCCCTGTCGCCCTCGATTGTCGCGGTCATGCCGTCGAAATAGATACGGACGCCGAGACCGGCTGTATCGGCGAACTGGAGCTTGCGCGTCGCCCCGAAGCGTGTCTTGTCAACCGTTAGCTCGTAGGGGCCAGGCTCGCCGGTGCGTGCGTCGGTCTGCTTGAAGTCGTCGGCCAGCGCCGCGAGGACGGCCGCGAGGTCGCCCTTTTCCCAGCCGGCGATCGTCGTGCCGATCACGATGTCCTTGATGGCCTCGGCGCGGGGGTCGAGCGCGGGGTGGCCCAGGACGTGGTCGGCCTCGGCGCCATAGCGGAGGGCCAATTCGTTGCCGGAATAATCGCTGCTCCGCATCGCGTCCCGGAACCGGCCATACTCGCGGCGGGCATCCTCGGGCCGGCCCATGCGCTTGAGCGCCATGGCCGCGAAGGCAAGGTTGGCCGGGAGGATCTGTCCGGTGCTCGCATAAGCCGCGTCCCGGCCCGCGACCAGCCGCTGGTGAGCGTCGTCGTAGCGCCCGGCGCGATACAGGGCCTCGCCCAGCAGGGTGAGGTACTGGCTGCGCCCGGGGTTCGAGCGAAGGACCGCCTCGGCCTGTCGCACCGCCAGGGCGTAGTCGGCCGGGGTGCGGCCATCGGTCGCGACCGCATCGAGGGCCAGCTTCTCGATCGCCTCGACGTCCTCGGCGTGGTTTTCCGCCAGCCGCGCCGCGATCTCGCGGACGGTGTCATCGAGCGCGGTGTCGGCCTTGACCCGGGCGATCACCTCGGACCGCAAGCCGACTTCGCGGAAGAGCGCCTCGATGCGCCGCAGGGCCGTAAGCTTGTCGAGCGCCTCGCGCGCGCGCGGATCTCGATCGACTCGATCATCAGGCTGGCGCCCGGCTCGCCGTGGAACGCTCCCACCGACAGGCTGGCGCCCTCCTCGGTCATCAGCCGGCTCGAGACGGCCTCTTGGCCGTTGAGGAACAGAGTGATCCGCTCGGGCCGGCGGATAATGCGGACGTCGTGCGATCGGTTCGTGGCGACGGCGAGCGCGCGCGATTATCGACCACCGGTACGAATTGCATCGTGCTCAACCGCTTCAGGATGTCCGCGCCCGTCGCCGTGTAGGGATTCTCCGCGGCGCAGAGGTCGATCGCCTCGCCGCGAAAGGACGGCGCGACGGTCATGCCGATCTGGACGTTGGTGGGCCGATCGATCGAGAACCGGATCCGGACGTCGGTCGAGTCGGGCATCGCGCGACCCCTGAGCGTGACATAGGCGCCGTTAAACGTCCCGGCGAGCCCCGGGACCGTGAACGGACCGGTTGTGCCCGCCATCCGGCCGGATCGGACCGACCAGTTCCCGAAGGCGACCAGCCAGCGATCCATCGAGCCGCCCTGGCGGAAGTCCTCGCGGTACCAGACCGGCCAGTCTCCCGCGAGTGCATCGGACTGGTCGAGGCGAGCGTCGTAGACCTTGGCCGTGATGTCGTGGCCGCAGGTGGCGATCCGCCGCCCGTCGGGGCTGAAGATGGCCTGGTATACCTCGTGGGTGTGGTTGCGGAAGGTCAGTAGCTCGAAGCCCTTCTCGACGTCCCAAAGCTTGACGCTCGCGTCGTGGCTGGCCGAGACCAGCCGGGTTCCGTCGGGGCTGAATGAGAGGCCCATCACCACGGCCGTGTGCCCTTCCAGGGACCGAATCGGACGGCCGTCGGCGGCGTCGCGAATCTCGATCGCGCCGTCGGCCCGGCCGATTGCGAGCCGCTTCCCGTCGCGGTCGAGGGCCATCCTCAACCCCTTGGCCTCGACGCGGAACCGCTCGCGGCCGCCGTCGCGCCTCCATCGACGGAGGATGCCGTCTTCGGAGATTCCGTAGAGGCCGGAGCCATCGGGGCTGAAGGCCAGGTCGGTGACGGCGATGCTGGCGGTCGGGATCGCCTGGAGCTGACGGCCGGTCGCGACCTCCCAGATGCGGACCTCGCCGGGCTTCGACGCCGTGTATCGCATTCCCCCCAGGTAACGCGGCTCGCCGGCCGCGGCGGCCAGCAGCGTTTCATCGCAGCTCATCGCGATCGCCGTGGTGATCCCGGGGAGGCCCGCGAATGTCCGCTTCACTGCCAGGGTCTCGGGGTCGCGGAGCGTCACCCCTCCGGGGAAGGCGGCGACAAGCCCTGACCGCTGCTCCAGCCCCTTTCCGGCCGTCGCCGCGAGCAGCTTGCCGCCCGGCACGGAGACAACGCGCGTGTACGCGGCCCAGCCCTCTTCCCCAGGAGATTTCTTGGAGTCGTCCAGCGGGCTGCTGGCGATCTGCCGCCCGGACGACGCGTCCCAGAGTCGCAGCGTGCCATCGCGCGAACGTGGTCGCGAGCCGGCCCGCCGCGGTGAACGCGACCGACTCGACCGGGCCCAAGTGGCCGAAGAAGTTGGTGCATTCCTGCGTCAGGTGTCGGGCCAGAAAACTCTCCGCCTCGGCCGGGGTCTTGTCCTTCTTCTGCTGGGTCAAGAAGTCGTCGGGGAGGGTCTTCTCCAGGTTGAGGGCTTGGGCGACGTCCCAGATTCTTACGGTGGAATCGGCCCCCGCCGTCGCGCAGAGCCGGCCGTCGGGGCTGGCGGCCACGTCGAAGACGTACGCGTTGTTGCCGCGCAAGGTCAAGAGCTCCTGGCCGGTTCCCGCGTCCCAGATCCGCGCGGTGCGGTCCCATCCCGATGAAAGCACGCGACGGCCGTCGGCGCTCCAGGTCGCCGCATAGACCCAGCCGCGATGCCCCAGGAGCGTCCGATTCTTGCCGGGCCGTTCGACGTCCCAGAGTTTGATCGTATCGTCCAGCGACGCCGATGCGAGCGTCCGGCCGTCCGGGCTGAATCGCAGCGCGTAGGTCTCCGAGAGGTGGCCGATGAGCGAGACGGGACCGCCCCCGCGCGGGAGGTCCCAGAGCAGGATTGGACCGCTGCTCGTTGCGGCGGCGAGCCGCTTCCCGTCCGGGCCAAGCGCGAGCCGGACCCCGATGTTCCCGGTCTCCAGGTCGCTCGCCTTGATCTGGGCGATGAGCTTCTGGGTCGTCAGGTCCAGAACGAGGATCGTGCCCGCGTGAGCGGTCGCCAGCAGGCGGTCGTCGGCGCTCAAGGCCATCCCGAGGATTCGCGAATTCCCGGCGGGGAACGTCGAGACGACCGAGCCGGTCACGGTGTCGTGGATCGTCGCGACCTCGCCGCTTATGGTCAGGACGGTTCGGCCGCTCGGGGAGATCGAGCAGCCGCGGTCGTGGGTGAACCTGTGGACCACGCGCCGGGAGGCCACGTCCCAGACCAGGGCGGTGTTGTCCTGGGCGCCCTTCGTGATCAGGAGCTTACCGTCGGGGCCGAACTGAGCCTGCAAGACCATGCCGATGTGGCCGCGGAGCACGGCTTGCTCGGAGTTGCAGAGGGCGTCGAGGTAGCTCCATTCCCACCCGCGCGGCGGCGGCGCAACCGGCCAGAAGGGTGCGGGCGCGGTTGACGTTATTCGCCAGGAATTCGCGGTAGGCCAGCGATACCGTGGAGGCGTAGAGCTGATCGGCGGTGCGGTCGCGCTCGCGGGCAAGGGCGCCGCGGGAATTCTCCGCCTCGGCCCGCGCAAGGTCGGCGGCCACACGAGCCGATTCGGCCCGGTCGCGGGCATCGTCGGCCGCGACACTGCGCAAGAGTCTCGGCCAGCCGCAGCCGGGACTGGCGGATTGCGACGATCGGGCTGGCGATGGCGACGAGCAGGATCGCCGCGGCGGCGATCGCGCCGGAGGAGGCGACGGCCGGATTGCGGCGGCACCATCGCCAGGCGCGCTCGGCCGGGCCGACCGGCCGGGCGACGATCGGCCGGCCCTCGAGGTAGCGGGCCAGCTCGAGGGCGACGTCGGCGGCGGTGGCGTACCGCTTGGCGGGGACCTTCTGGAGACACTTCAGGCAGATCGTCTCGAGGTCGCGGTCGACCTGGGGGTTGAGCGTGCGGGGCGAGACCGGCTCGCGTTCCACGACCTGGATCATCGTGTCCAAGGGCGACGACGCCTGGAACGGCGGGCGGCCGGTGATCAGAGCATAGAGGGTGGCGCCCAGGGCGTAGATGTCGGCGGCCGGGCCCAGGCCCCGGCGCGGATCGCCACCTGCTCCGGCGGCATGTAGCTGGGCGTGCCCATCGCCTGGCCGGTGGCGGTCAGTTCGTCCTTGCCGCCGACCACCTTCGCCAGGCCGAAGTCGGTGACTTGCGGCCGGCCCTGGCGATCGAGCAGGATATTCCCGGGCTTCAGGTCGCGGTGGATGACGCCCTGACGGTGTGCGTGGTCGATCGCCTCGGCCACCTGGCGCAATCAGCGCGGCTGCGTCGCGCGACGGCAGCGGGCCGGCGCGCATTTTGTCTGTCAGGCTCTCCCCCTCGACGAAGGCCATCGAGAAGAAGTGGCGGCCGTCGTGCTCACCGATCTCGAAGATCGGCACGATCCCGGGATGCACCAGGTTCGCGGCTGCCTCGGCCTCGAGGTGAAACCGCCTGACGTCCTGCGCGGAGGCGAACTCGCCCGACAGGATCATCTTGAGGGCGACGACGCGGTTCAAGCTGACCTGCCGCGCCCGGTAGACGACCCCCATCCCGCCCCGGGCGATCTCATTCAGCAATTCGTAATCGCCGAAATACCGGACGAGCCCGCCCGGACCGGACGTCGCGGGCTCCTCGTCGCTCGGGCCGCCGACCGGGGTCCTTTGTTCGCCGACCGCCCCGAATGCGGGCGGCGCGATTGTCGGGGCCTCGGCCGCACTGGGCCCAGCCGCCGAAGGATACACCGTCTCCGCCTCGTGCGGCGGCGGCACGATTGTCGGAGCCCCGGTCGCACCGGGCCCAGCCGTCGGAGGATTCACCGTCTCCGCCTCGTGCGGCGGCACGATTGTCGGGGCCTCGCCGATCCCGTCCGCCCCCCGCGACGTCGGGGCGCCCGACCCCTCTTGCGGCTGCGTTGCCGCTGATTCCTGCGATGGCATGGGTCCGTCTCGCTCCCTCCGATGAGATCTGAATTCGAGCCGGGTTAACGTATCAAGAGCGTTGGACGCAAGCAAGCCCGATGACAGTTGCGAAGCGCCCCTCGATCAGGGTCAGGCGCTTGGACCACCGATTGTCGACTAGAAGCCAAAGTGTGTCACCGCGAAGCGCCGCCGACGACTCAGTTACTCTTTCCCCAGGCGTGTCTCATTTCGCAAAGCCCCCAGGCTGGCTATGTGCTGGCTCGGACTGGTCCCCAGCGCCGCGCCAGAGGCGAACCTCGAACTGTTCTGCGGGGCCCGTACGGCTGAGCGTGGCCAGAGCCTTGCCATCAGGAGAGAAACGAAGGAGAATTGTCGGGCCGCTGAAACCTTCGAGGGTCAATAATTCCTCGCCGGTTGCAACGTCCCAGAGCGCGACGGTGTGATCGTCATACCCGTTCAAGGCAAGTGTGTTCCCGTCCGATGAGAACTCGATGAAGCGTGTTGGCGCAAATTGTGTGGTAAAGACCTTGACGAGTTCCAACGTCTCGAGGGACCGCAAATCGACATCGCGTGACCAGCGCTTGACCGAGGCGGCGAAACGGCCGTCCGGCGAAAAGCCCACTTTAATGATGCGGGCATCCAGCGTGCGTGAAGTTATTCTCATTTGGCCCGTCGTCGGGTTCCACCATTCGAGCTTACCATCCTCGAGTTGGGTCATCAGCTCCTGCGAGGGGCTCCACGGACAATCGATCGCGGTACTCCAAGGGACGCGGATTACGCGTCGTCGCGCCAGGTCCCAGAGCTGAGGGTAGGGTTGTTCGAGATACGCGAAGAGAAGGTAGCGATCGTCAGGTGAGAATTCGAGAAGGTTGGCCTTTCTCACGGCGGGATCCGGAAGGCTTTCACGGTGATCGGTCGTCAGATCGGTCAGCGTTGCCGTGCCATCTTCGTTCCAGACGGCCACGAGGCGGCCGTCGTGGGAGAACGCACAGCTCCTTGGCGAGCCGGTCAGGTTTAGCGGCTTCCGTTCGACGAGCGATCCGGAACGAACATCCCAGCGCGTAACCGCGCACCGAGGCTCGAGCTCAAAAACCATCAAGGTTCGTCCGTCCGGCGAGAACCCGAACATCCTCGGTGCCGTGACTGGCAGCTTGAAGCGATCTTGGGGCGATTTGAGGTCCCAGAGCTTGACCGTGCCATCCTGGCCGGAGGAGGCCAGCGTCCGGCCGTCGTGCGAGAGGCAGAGATCCCAGACTCGAAGCGAATGGCCCACGTACAGGCCAACCTGCATTCCGGTGGCCGCGTCCCACGCCCGGATCGTCTCGTCGTCGCTCGAGGAGTAGATCGTCCGATCATCGGCCGAGAAGGCCACGGCGAAAACCCCTCCGGTGTGGCCCCGGAATTCACGCAGCAAGCGCCCGTGACGGGCATCCCAGAGCCGAACCGGGTTGTTGTCACTCTCGTGCGCCGTGGCCAGGGTCGCCCCGTCTTGCGAGAAAGCTAATGCCTGGGCACCGGCGCTATTCGGTAGAGCGACGACGAGGTCTCCCGCGGGCCACTTCCAAAGCTTGGCGGCCCCTGATCCCGCCGTTGCCAGGATCGAGCCATCCGGCGAAAAGACGAAATTCTCAAGATCGCGGTCGCCGGTCCGGAACTCGCCTCGGACGCTGCCGTTCCTCCGGTCGCGGATCACGACGTGACCGTTGCTCCTGCTACCGGTGACGATGCTTGTGCCGTCAGGACTGAACCGGACGACAACAGCATCACCAGTGTCGGCGGGCCCTTTCAATTGGCAAAGGCCCGTCGCGGTCTCCCACAGCTTGAGCACGCCGTCGTCGTCGACGGTGGCGACGGTCCTGCCGTCGGCCGAGAAGGTCGCGACGTTCACTTCCCTTTGAGAGGCCACGATCTCCAGGACCGGTTGCCAGCGCGACGTGTCCCAGATCCGCACTGTGCCGTCCTTGCCGGCGCTCGCCAGCAAGTCGCCGCTGGGAGAGAACTCGACGTCGTATACGTCGCGGCGATGGCCGGTCAGGGTCCGCACTTCGCCATGGCTGCGATGCCAGAGGTGATACCAGGGGAAGCCGCGCAGGTCCGATTCGCCGGGGAGCGGTCGATTGCGCCCGAGAATCTCATCGGCCAGGTGCGTGCGTTGGTGTTGAATGTGTTCGCGTGCCTGACGGATGCCGGCGACGTAGCGAGCCCGGCGCGCCGCCAGAGCGCGATCGCTAACCTCATCCCGCAGCCGCTGGGCGGATTCTCGATTTGCGTCCAATCGGCGCTCGAACCAAGATCGGGCTGCCACGAGCGTTCCCACCCAAAGAGCCAAGAGCGCGACGACAACCACCGCGGCCGGATGCCGCCTGGCCTGGCGCCGCAGTACTTCCCAGGGGCGCGGTGGCCGTGCCACGATTGGCTCGCGGTTCAAGAACCGGTTGAGATCCTCGCCGAGTGAACGGGCACTCGCATAACGCCGTTCCGGGTTCTTTTCCAGGCATTTCAGACAAATCGCCTCGAGGTCGCGGGGCACGTCGCGCCGGCGGCGGCGGGGCGCAATCGGCTCGTTGTTCACGACCTCGTGAAGAGTTTCAAGTTCGGTCTTGCCCCGGTGCGGTGGACGACCGCAGAGCAAGACGTAGAGGATCGCACCAAGACTGTAGACGTCGGCCGCCGGGCCGACCTTCCTCCCTTCGGCCTGTTCCGGGGCCATATAGGGCGCCGAGCCCATCGCGGCGAAGCTCGCCGTGATCTCTTCACCGGGCCTGTCCATCAATCGCGCCAGGCCGAAATCCGTGATGCGCGGCATGAATTCCTGCTCGATGGGCGACGGTTCGCCGTTTGACTCAGGGGCCCCGGCCTGTCCCTCGGCACGCTGGAGCAAGATGTTCGACGGCTTGATGTCCCGGTGCAAGACGCCGCGCTCGTGTGCGTGCCGGACCGCATCCGCCAGGTCCGCGGCGAGCCGGGCTGCGAGCCGGGGAGGCACGGGCTCGGTCTGTTCGCGCAGCCACGCGGCCAGCGTGGGACCGTCGCAATAGGCCGAGGCCAGGTAACAGACTGAATTGACCTCACCAGCCTCATAGAGAGCAACCAGGTTGGGGTGGTCGAGCGCAGCGGCGGCTTTGGCCTCGCGGGCGAAGCGCAGACGGGCTTCGGGAGTGAGCAGGGCCTCGGCCCGCGGCAGCTTGAGCGCCACCGGCCGTTTCAAGGCACTGTCGATTGCCAGGAAAACGACCCCGAACCCGCCCCGGCCCAGCTCGCGAACGATTTGGAACCGGCCGAATGCCGCGTCGACGGGCGTGTCACCGCGGCCGCTCTCCGTCGACGAGGAGACCCTATATTCGCTCCTCGGCCAAACACGCTCGAGAAGTTGCAGGCTCGCCCGCGCGGCCATATAGGCCGCCAGCGCGTCGGGGCCTTCGGGCAGCGAATGGTCCGAATCGGGGACTTCGCCGCTGATGAGGGCCTCATCAAACACTTCCGCCTGGGCCGCGATCTGGTCTTCGGGGTCGTCGTGATTCATGGTGTCGACCGTAGGAGCCGGCTCCGCCCCGGGGGTAGTCATCACAACTTCGTGCTTGTCTCAATTCTCCCGGTCAACTCTCTTTGGAGCCGCTCGAGTGCCCGGAGCCAGAGCTTGCGGGCCGCGACGTTTGAACAACCCAGGCGGCGTCCCATCTCGTCGAAGCTGCAGCTTTCATGGTGCCGCCAGAGCACGGCATGTCTCATGTTCTGGGGAAGCCTTCCCAGGGCCGCGATCAGGGCCGACTCTTCTTCGCGTCGCGCTGCCCGGCCGCCGGGCGACGTGTGATCGGCGGCCAGGGCCAGGTCAACGTCTTGACCGGCCAGGCCGGCATCGAGCGACACCTCCCGCCCCAGCCATCGCTTCTTGGTCCCGCGGTACCGCCGCGCCACGTGTGCCACCTGGTTCATGAGCAGCTTTCGAAGCCAGGCACGCAGTGCTTCCTGACTGCGCCCCTCGAACCGATGGAACACCCGATGGGCTTCCACCAGCGTCTCCTGCACGACGTCGGACGCCCCTTCCTTGGTCTTGAGCTCGGGCGTCAGCGCCCGCTCGGCAACCCTCAGCAGGTAAGTGCGAAAGCCCTCGATCACATCGTCGTTCGCCTCGCGAAGTGCCCCAGGCACAGCCGTCGGCATCGACCCGCCGCAATCGTTTGTCGGCCGGAGAGCCAGCTCTGCTGCCGCCCTTTCCAGAAATGGTTCCGTTCGAAATGCGCGCTTCACTCATGACCCCGAGATTACCTGCGACCCTCCAATTACTTCAAGCACCCGCTCATCAAAACCACAGAGGCCGCAAAAAAAAACGCGCGGAGGTTCAGAAATCGACGGCAAACGGACTTTATCACGGGAGGGCTTATTAGCCGCTGATCGTCGCTACCCGGCGGCAGCGGGTTTTTCGTTCCACGCACCTCGATGATCAAAACCGCGACAACACGCATCTCTTGCAAAGCGATCGAGCGTTCTCGTTCCCATGCTCCCGCGTGGGAGTGTTCCTGTGCGACGCTCCGCGTCGCCTGGGTTAGCGGGACGCGGGAGCGACCAGAAACGCCGTTCCCACGCGGGAGTGTGGGAACGAGAAACCCGTGTGCCTTCGACAACAAGGTCACAACGAAAAGGATCGAACCGCCAATGCGTCGCCACCGATCGTTAGCGTTCTTTGCTTCGATGATCGTCGCCTCCGTTGCGACATCCAGTCTGACGGGTCGCGTCAACGCGGCGTCAATCACAACCCTCGCGTCGTTCGACTACAACACGACCGGCAACGCCCTCACCTCCGGCGTGGTCGTCAACGGGCAGGGCAACCTGTTCGGCGTCGTTAGCGAGGGACCGCCGGGATACTATGGCGCGGTGTACGAGGTCGCGGCCGGTTCGAACACGATCAGCCCCCTCGCTTATTTTAGCGGTACGAACGGTGCAAATCCGGCGAACACCCCGGTGCTCGACGCTCAGGGCAACCTCTACGGTACGACTTACCAGGGCGGTGCCAACGGCGTCGGCACGGTGTACGAGGTTGCGGCCGGTTCGAACACGATCACCACCCTCGCTTCCTTCACCGCGGGCGCTCCCTACGGCACGAGCGGGGGCGTCGTCGTCGACGCTCACGGTAACCTTTTCGGTACGACCGCGATCGGCGGCGCCTACGGCTTCGGCACGGTGTTTGAGATCGTGGCCGGTTCGCACACAATCACCACCATCGCTTCTTTCGACAACACCACGACCGGCCAATCCCCGTACGGCGCGTTGGCCCTTGATAGTCATGGCAATCTTTACGGTTTGGCTCAAGCGGCCGTCAACGGCAACCTCTACGGCAGGGTGTTCGAGATCGCGGCCGGTTCAAACACGATCACCACGCTCGCGACTTTCGACTCCACCAACAACAACGGGGGCCCGACTCACGGCGTCGTTGTCGACGCTCACGGAAACGTCTACGGTACGACTTTGGGCCAAACGAGCCCCGCCTCGATTTACGAGATCGCGGCGGGTTCGCACACGATTACCACCCTCGCGAATTTCGACAACGCTACAACCGGCAGCTACCCGTACGGGGGCGTGATTCTCGACAGTCAGGGCAACCTCTTCGGTGCGACCGCCGGTGGCGGCGCCTACTACGCGGGCGTGGTTTACGAGCTCGCGGCCGGTTCCAGCACGATTACCCCCGTCGCTTATTTCCTCGGCGAACCCAACGGCAACCAACCGTTGGGCGGCCTGGCTCTCGACGCGGAGGGCAACCTGTATGGTACGACCTACTATGGCGGTACCACCAACGGCGGCACGGTGTACGAAGTCGCGGGCGTCGCCGCCGCCGTGCCCGAACCCTCCGCGATAATCCTCGCTGCCCCGGCGCTCCTCGTTGCGGCCATCCTGGCTCGACGCCGCCGCAACGGCTAGACCGCGAGCGAGACACACCCGGGTGGGTCAATCGCCGCCGTCGCGCCGGCGGACTTCGCCCCCAGGTTGGCTCCTGCTTGACTTCTACCGACAGCGGGCCAGATACTCTGCTGTCAAGAGGTCGTCAATCAGCAGGGGAAGCTTCGATGAAGCACGTTCTAGCAGATTTGCGCGTGATCGAGGGTGCGGCCTTCGTGGCCGCGCCCCTTTGCGGAATGACTCTGGCCCAGCTCGGCGCCGACGTGATCCGCTTCGATCCCATCGAGGGCGGCCTCGACGCCCGCCGCTGGCCCATCACCGAGGGCGGTAAGAGCCTCTACTGGGCGGGCCTGAACAAGGCCAAGCGGTCGATCGCCGTCAACACGAAGAGCCCCGAGGGAAAGGAGCTGATCACGGCGCTCATCACCGCGCCGGGCGAGGGCAGGGGGATCTTCCTGACCAACTTTCCGACCTCCGGCTGGCTCGGGTATGAAACCCTGTGCAAGAGACGCCCGGACCTGATCATGATGAACGTGACCGGCAATCCGGATGGCACTTCGGCCGTCGATTACACGCTCAATTGCGCGGTCGGGTTTCCGTTCATCACCGGTCCGGATCATGGCAATCAACCGGTCAATCCCGTCAACCACGTCCTGCCGGCCTGGGATGCGATCACCGGCGTGACCGCGGCGCTGGGAATCGTCGCGGCCGAACGCCACCGGCGGCTCACGGGGTCTGGCCAGTACATCCGGCTGCCCCTGGCCGACGTCGCCTTCGCCATGGCGGGCAACCTGGGCTACATCGCCGAAGTCCAGATCAATGACGCCGATCGGCGGTCAACCGGCAACGACCTCTTCGGCGCCTATGGGCGCGAATTCGAGACCCGAGACGGCAGGATCGTCTACGTGGTTGCCATCACTCCCAGGCAATGGCAGGCGCTGGGCGAGGCAACCGGCACGTCCGCCAGGCTGGCGATGATCGAGCCCCTGCTGGCGGTTGACCTGTCGCGGGAAGGGGACCGGTTCAAGGCCCGCGAGGTGATCTCGGCGGTGCTCGCGCCCTGGTTCGGAGAGCACACGCTGGCAGAGATCAGCAAAGCCTTCGAGGGCACGGCCGTCTGCTGGGGACTTTATCAGACAGTCCGGCAGATGGTGGAAAGCGATCCGCGGTGTTCGACCCGAAATCCGCTGTTCACAACGCTCGAACAACCCGGAATCGGCAACTACCTGGTCCCGGGATCGCCGCTTCAATTCTCGGGCGCCGAGCGGCCAGCGCCCGTGCGAGCGCCGATTCTGGGTGAGCACACGGACCTCGTGCTGAGCGAGGTCCTGGGCCTCTCCGGCGCGGAGATCGGCCGGCTCCGCGACGCCCGCGTGGTCGCGGGCCCGATTGAACTCTCCTCTTGAGCGTTCTGGATAAAGCGCATACTCTTGGCAGGCGGCCGGCGGGCACAGAGGCCCGCCCCACTGGAACGATGCGGCGGGCACAGAGGCCCGCCCCACTGGAACGATGCGGCGGGCACAGAGGCCCGCCCCACTGGAACGATGCGGCGGGCACAGAGGCCCGCCCCACTGGAACGATGCGGCGGGCACAGAGGCCCGCCCCACTGGAACGATGCGAGGATCTGGCAGTGATGCGGGCGTTTTGGTAGTGGTGGGGGCGTCCCCGCCCGCGTTTTGGCAGTGGTGCGGGCGTCCCCGCCCGCGTTTTGGCAGTGGTGCGGGCGTCCGTGCCCGCCGGGCCGTTCGACTTCTCGTGGGGGCAAGCGATGGTACCCTCATTGACGGACTGGATCGGCCGGACGGAAGAAACGGAAGAGCTGATCGCACTGGCCCCGGTTCAGGCCGCCGCGGCGATGCTGGACGATGTGTCCACGGAGTACACGACGGGATCGCCGCTGCCGCCGCTCTGGCACTGGTTCTTTTTTCTACCGCGGGTCGCCCAGTCGCGGCTCGGCCTCGACGGCCACCCCCAGCGCGGCGGGTTCATGCCGCCCTTCGACCTGCCGCGACGGATGTTCGCGGGGGCCCGGACGCGCTTCTTGAGGCCGCTTTCTATCGGCCAACCCGCGCGTCGACACTCGGTCATTCGCCAAGTCTCCGAAAAGGCGGGACGGACCGGAAGACTGGCGTTCGTCACCGTCTGGCATCAGATCGAGCAGGCCGGCGGGACCTGCATCGAGGAGGAGCAAGACATCGTCTATCGCGAAGCCGGCGCTCCGGTCGCCGCCCCCGAGGTCAAGGAAGCTCCCCCGCCGCCGGCGGGTTCTTGGTCGCGCACGATCACGCCCGACCCGACCCTGCTTTTCCGCTTCTCGGCCCTGACTTTCAATGCTCATCGGATCCACTACGACCGCGATTATGCCACGACCGGCGAGGGCTATCCGGGCCTGGTGGTTCACGGCCCGCTCGTGGCCGTCCTCCTCATCGAATTGGTGCGCGCGCATTCGCCGCGGCCCATATCCGCCTTCGCGTTCCGGGGCCTGGCACCGTTATTCGACCTGGCCCCATTCACGATCATCGCCACGCCGGAGGGCCAGCAGGTGCGGCTCGAGGCCCACGGGCCTGACGGCAACACAACGATGATAGCGGAAGCCGAGCTGGCGTAAGCTGGGTGCCTGCCGTCACAGGAGTCCCGTCATGCGCCGAGCAACGCTTGAAAAGCGCGTGGCTGCAACGCTTGTCGGCCCACGACCCGAACTTCCCCAAGCCGCGTGGGCTTCTGCCCGTGCCGCCGGAAGTGGAACACGCGCCAGGTCCGGTTTACAACGTGACCGCGGCCGACTACCATACGGACATCGCCGGCTCACCCTTCAGGGGCCTCGCCGTCTGATTGATTGAAAGGGGCACGAGCAATGACCCAGCACAGCCGGTTTGTTATCCAGAACGACCTGTCCGGGCCGGTGATCCTGAACGTCGAGCCGGAGTGCGTCCACCTTTCGTTAGCCGCTGGCGAGAAGGTGACGGTGCAGGACACGTTTGAAAAGGAGCCGGTGACGCTGAAAGTCGAGTCCGAAAGCGGCGACACCATCATCTCCGTCTGGCCTGGAGACGGCGACGTGCGGGTTGAGAAGGACGGCGTTGATGTTTTCGACCTGATCGAAAAGGGCGCCTGCGGTAAAGAGAGTGCGAATTCGTCATGAGCCCGATCGTCCGAGCCGGAACACGAATACCTGGTTCTTCGGGGAGCACTTCGTGTCCTACAGCGATTTTACGATCGACCTTGTGAAGCAGCGATTCGGCCTTCGTCTCGAGGAAGGCCGGGAGCTGTACGCGTCGGTCCCTCCGGTCCAGACCAGTTCGCTGTTGCGCGAGACGCTTGCCGAAAACGTGCCTCTGGCCCTGGCGATCAGCACGGAAAAGGCTCGCTCCGAGTTGATTATCGCGCCGGTTTTGCTGGAAGCCCGCCACCAGGCCAGCCTGTTCTCGGGAAACGACTTTGCCGTCAACCCGGCGCGCGGCCTGAGCGGCGTGTGCGACTTCCTTCTGAGCCGCTCCCCGGAGCAATTGACCATCGAGGCCCCCGTGGTGGCCGTCGTCGAAGCCAAGAACGAGAACATGAAGGCGGTCATCGGACAGTGCCTCGCCGAAATGATCGCCGCGAGGTTGTTCAATGAACGCAAGGGGGAAGAAGAGCCGACCGTCTATGGGGTCGTGACGACCGGGAATAACTGGAAATTCCTCGAGCTTGCCGGCAACACCGCCTACGTGGATGTGCCCGAGTACCACATCAATCAGGTGGAGAAAGTCGTGGGAGTGATCAAGGCCATGCTTGTTGCGACGTTGGCCCGTGACGATCAAGGGCGAACTCGCCATGAAAACGCGCTCGCTCACTAAACAGGAATTTGAGACTGAGCCACTCCGCTTTCGCGCGAGGTCTGGTCCAGGAAAACAACGATGGGGCGTTACCGACTGCCAGGCGCCTATTTGACAGCCGACATCGTCATCTTCACGATCCGCGGCGAGCGGTTGGAGATCTTGTTGATCGAGCGCGGCGGAGAGCCGTTTCGGGGGTGCTGGGCATTGCCGGGCGGATTTGTCGAGCATGATGAAGATGTCGATGAGGCCGCTCGCCGCGAGCTCGAGGAGGAGACCGGCGTGAAGGGGCTGTCGCTGGAACAGCTTCACACCTTCGGTGCCCCGGATCGAGACCCGCGGGGCCGAGTCGTCACGGTCGCTTTTTACACGCTGGTTCCCGCCGGCAAGCTCTCGCCCCGGGCCGGGGACGACGCGGCGCGTGCGCAGTGGTTCGACGCCGACAACCTGCCCCGGCTGGCTTTCGACCACGCCGCCATCGTGGCCCTGGCGCGGCGGCGGCTCGGTACCGACCTCGAAGGGACGATGCTCGCCGCCTCGTTCCTGCCCAGGGCATTCACGCTCGCCGATTTGCGGGTGCTGCACGAGCTCATTCGAGGCGAGCCCATCGAGCCGCGCGGTTTTCGCAAGCGGATCCTGGCACTCGATCGCGTCGAGGAAACCGCCAGGTTTCGGACATCTGGCCGTCGGCGCGTTCGTCTTTATCGCCTCAAATCAGCCACCTGACGCGCTGGCTTGCCGAACTGCTGTCCGTTGAGAGGCGATCGCAGACTTTGGGCTGAGCCCCCCTTTCCCTGGGAGTGGACCGACTGGAGAATCGTCCGTCGCCGGTCTGATGCGACCCGGTGTGCGGTCCCGCTTAGCCAGCGGCCGCGACCTGCGCCGGATGGAAGGCTTTCGCGCCGGGGCCGGTTCGCTTGCCTTTGCCCCTGACGGGCTCACGATCGCCACGGCGAACGGGTATGAGCCAATTGTTCGGATCCGGGACGTGGCCACCGGCCGCGAGGTCTTCCCTCATTCCGGCCACGCTGGCCAAGTCAACGCGGTGGTCGTTTCGCCGGCCGACGGCACAGTCTTCACCGGCAGCTACGACGGCACGGTCCGGCACTGGGACCCGGCCACCGGGCGCGAGCTGGGCCTGATCGGTCGGTTCCACTCGGTCTACGCACTGGCCGTCTCACCCGAAGGGCGGACCCTGATCGTGGGACACGATCGTGGCGACCCAATCGTCTGGAGCGTGCCCGATCTTCTGCCATTCACGGCCCAGGCCCCGCAGGGCTACGGTCGGCTGCGGATCCCAATGCGCTCGGAGCGGTCGAGCCCGTCCGCGGTCGCGCCCTTGGCGGGCGGCTTGGGGCCACGGCAGGAGGCGCGAGCTGGCCGAAGTCAGGATGCCCCGGCGCGAAGGTCGGCGGAACGACCGTCATCATCTGCTTGGCCGACCAGATCCCATGGTTTTCGTTGCCCGGAAAATAGACCAGTTGATCGAACGTCAATGGGCGCTCGAGCGCGTACTCCGACGCGAACCGCAGGGTGAGCATGCTCAGGGGATACTCCGACGCCCGCTCCATGTCGCCCAGCCGGATCGGCTCGGACAACTTGAGCCCGGCGGCACGAAACGCTTTTTCGGTCATCTCCACGCAATAGAGCTTGGAATCGTCGTCCGAGAGCTCGTAGTCGAAGGGGACCTGTTCGTCGAAGACCTTGCGGCAGTAGGACAGTACCTTCGGGACCGCCTTTTGGTACTCGGGCTTGAGACGCCGCACGCCGATCGACCCGATGTTGTCCAGTATCCAGACGCAAAATGGCTGGCGGTTCACCGCCGTGCGCGTCGTGTCGTAGACGACCGGCCCCTCCCGCTCGATCGCCACGATGCCGGTATGCGAAAACCTGCTGTTGCTGGCCTCGGCAAACCACCGGCTGAAACGAAAATAGCCGCGGCCCACCCGTGCGTCGCCCAGTCGGAAGACGACGTCGCCGTCGCGCAGGACTTTCTTGCCCCACTGGTGCCAGCGGGCCATGTGGGGCGTCGCGACGATTGGCGGAATCCTGCCTTCGTGCCGGGCCCTGGTTGCCTCGGGCCCCCAGTAATTCCTTCCCTGCCACTCGGCGGGAGCCATCCGCTCGCTCATCTCACGTTCTTCGGGCGGATTGAGAATCAGAGCGAGAAAGAAAGCGACGACGGGATCCATTGAAGGTCGCCTTGATCGAGTTTGTGCGCTGGCTGATGGATCGAGCCGGCCGCCAGGATGCGCCGGCGCACGGAAACACGATCTATTGATCGGCAATCCCGGACTCCCGAAGCATGCTGTGCGTCGACGATTTCGGCGCTCCCGCCCGCGGGCGCGGACACTTCGACGTAATCCGCGTTTTCCCCACAGTCGTTCGGCGTTTTGAAATGCCGTCACGCGGAGCGTGACGACTATTTCAGAGGCCACGCGCCTCGCTCGCCGCACTCAGCGCCTCGGGTTCCGCGTCCCGACTTTCGCGGCCCGCGGCACGTTTGGAACGGCGGCTGGAAGCTGGTGCAGGCGCTGACTCTTCGCTCGGGTGCAGCACGGTGAGCTGATTGATCACCCGCGTGACGCCAACGGTCTCAACCGTGAGGGTAAGAGCCTTGGCCCTCGCCGCGTCGTCCGGCACGACCCCGCGCAGGGTGATCACGCCACCTTCCGCTCTGAGCAGGACATTGCTCGCGTGCAGCGTCTTGTCCCAGTGGATCCGGCTGTACACCCGTGAGTAGACCCCCATGCCCTGGACCGAGTCGCGAGCCTTGACCAGCCCCTCGCGAACGGTTTCACCCGTCTTGCTGATTCCGCCGACGACCGTTTCTCCGGCCTTCTCGAACCCGTCGCGGATTGCCCGGCCGAATTCATCGAGCTTCTCGCCGGCTCGTTCCGCGACCCCTCCTTGCTGTGCTCGGCTCGCGACGCCGAAACATGCCAATGCCAGGGCGAACAACGAGGCTGCGGTGATTCCGTAGATTTTTTTCATCGCTTCGACTCCTTTCGCGTGTAGCGGCTGTGTATCCGTAGCAGAAAAGCCCAGTCGGCAAGATTCTACCAACTGCCGCCGGATCGCTACAGGTCGATCTGGGTCCCGATCTCGACCACCTGTTCCAGCGGCATTCCGTACCGTCTGTCCTCGTGGACGGCGTTGCGATTCAAATACGAGAAGATGGCTTCGGGGATTCGCGAGATGCTGCCGGCTTCGCTGGCCACGATCGTTTCGTGCCCGACGTAATAGGTTGCCTTGTTGACGTCGAGCGAAATGTGCTCGGCCCTGGCGATTTCGTGCAGCACCGGCAAGAGCAACGGCTCTTCCATGTAGCCGAACCAGACGACCAGCTTGTAGAAGCCCTCGCCGAGGTCGGTCAATTGATAGCGCGATTCCGGCGGCACTACCGGAATCGGGCGCTCCATGACGGTGAGCATGACGACCGTCTGATGCAGCGAGCGGCCGCGCTCGACCAAGTGCATCAATACCGGCGGCACGTGCTCGGAGGTCGGGGCCAGGAATACCGCACTGCCGGGAACTCGCGAGCAGAGCCAGCGATTCAAGAGCGGCCTGGCGGCTTCCAAGGTGGGAAACCGGGTGAAATACCGCTCCATGAGCGCCGTCCGCCCCCTGCTCCAGATCAACATGCCCGCGATCAAACTCGCACCGATCAACATCGGCACATAGCCGCCATCTAAGAACTTGAACATGTTGGCGACAAGAAACGGAATGTCAAAAAAGAGGAACAGGGCCAGGATCGAGCCTGCCTTCAGCCGGCTCCAGCCCCAGGTGTGCCGCGCCACGATATAATAGAGGATCGAAGTGATCGCCATTGTCCCGGTGACCGCGATGCCGTAAGCCGCTGCCAGCTTGACCGACTCGCGAAAGGTCAGTACCAGCGTGATGCAGCCGATCGCCAGCATGCCATTGACCTCCGGGATGTAAATCTGCCCCTCGGTGTGGTAGGCCGTGTGCTTGATGGTGACCCGGGGCAGATAGCCCAGGAGCATCGCCTGGCGGGTAAGCGAGAAAGCCCCCGAGATCAGGGCCTGCGAGGCGATCACGGTGGCGGCGCTTGACAGCGCGACGAGCAAGTAGGTGGCGATGCCGCTGGGTACCTGGGCATAGAACGGGTTTGCGATCCCGTTGCGATCGCGCAAGATGAGTGCCCCCTGGCCGAGGTAGCCCAAGACCAGCGACGGCAAGACGAAGAAGGTCCAGGCGAGGCGGATCGGGCGGATCCCGAAATGGCCCATATCCGCGTAAAGGGCCTCTCCGCCGGTAACGGCCAGAACGACCGAGCCCAGGATCAGCAGGCTGTGAATTCCGCGACGGTAGAAGAACAGGGCACCGTGATGGGGTGAAAGCGCCGTCAAGATCTCGGGCCGCTGCACGATCTGATAGAGGCCGAGGGCCGCCATCGTCACGAACCAGACCACCATGATGGGGCCGAAGAGCTTGCCGACGTCTCCGGTCCCGCGCCGCTGGATTGCGAAAAGACAAATCAGGATGACGCACGTAAGGGGCAAGACGTAGCGGTGAAGCCGGGGGATGGGGGCGTGACCGACGATTGATGCGACAGCCGTGATGACCGGCCCCTTTTCGCTTCCGGCAAGCTCATGAGGAGGCCACAAGCCGGCAAGTTGCTTCTTCAGATCCTCGATTTGCGGGGCTTGTTCCGTCAGGCTCTGCTCATCAGTGTGCACGACCAACTTGCCCTCATCGTCGAACATGCGGAAATGGAGCACATTATCGACGGCGGCCACGACGATCAGATCTTTGCCCCCTGTCGGGATCGCACTTACGTCATTCACCGAAGGCATCAATTGGACGTCGCACGCGGGCGTGGCCACTTCGAGCCCCTCGACGGCGCTCAAAACCGAGATCGCCGGAGTGATCACGCCGTCACCGTACAGGAGCGACGCGCCGATCACGGCCAGTAACGCCATCGCCGTCACCTTGCCGCTATGACGCGCAGTCGTGCGGAACCGCTCGGGAACAGTCGCCAGCAAGGCGAAGATGCCTCCCTCGCCGTTGTGGTCGGCACGCATGATGAAAAACAGATACTTGACGGTCACGACCATCACGACGCCCAGAACATCAGCGACAGGATGCCGTAGAGGTCCTCGACGCTGGTCTTTTCACCCCCCGCCGCGTGCAGACACTCCTTGAGCGTGTAGAGCGGACTGGTGCCGATATCGCCGAATACGACCCCGAGGGCACACAAAGCCAGGGCCGCCAGGCTCGTGCCAGCGCCGTGGCCGGCGGCATGCGCGGCGCTTTGTGAGCCGCGGCCGGATCGTCCCCCGCAATTTCCTCCGTCACATGCAAACTCATCGATAAATCCTTCTCGTGTCATCAGTCGTCGCCGGGCCACGCAGAAACAGCAAGCGGCGATGTTCGTTCATTCGTTTTCGAAAGCGATTTCTTGTTGGCGGCGTCGCCTGCGACGGCGGCGAATCGCCGACGGCCCATCCGGGTCTGCTCGAGCCGACCGGGACCAAAACTCCGGTGAGGATCGGAACGCCAATAACTTCCGGGTAATGTCGTCTTTCGCTCCGCGAAAGAAAGCCCTTTCGCGGAGCGAAAGGCGACACTCATTTCCGGCCAGCGCCTGAGGGGGGAATTATACCAGGAAAGCATCCTCAAGTGGGTCGAGCGATGCAAAACCTGTTGGTAAGATAGGTTGCGGTGGGCGTTCATTGGCTGTGCAGGATAGCGACCAAGACGTTCGCCATGCCGCCCGCAGGGCTCTGGCGGTGCTCGAGGGCTGGCCGCGTGCGACCGTTCCCGACGACTCACAGACCACTCCGCGACCGTAAGGAGCGTCACGTGGCACAAGTTCAGACCGCGGAGTCGGCAAGAGGCGTCTGGATCCTGATCGGCCTGGTGTGGGCGTTCCACGAGTATCTCGAATTCGTCTGAGAATGATGCTCCAAGCGCGAACGCGCCAGCGGCCTTGACCAATTCATCCGGCCGGCCGAAACTTAAGAGGTACTCGGCGCATTTCCGCTGTCATCGTCAATTGCTCTGGGAGCTGGAAGGTTTGCCATGCAGCCGCTCTGGGTCGTGACGGCCGCGACGTTGGGCCTCGTAGTCAGCATGGCGCCGCCCGGTGACGACGAGAGGGTCAAGTTTTCCGATTGTCCCGCCGCCGTGCAGAAGACCTTCCAGTCCCAGACGAAGGGGGCGAAGATCGAGACCGTCACGAAGGAGAAGAACGCGGACGATGAGACGGTTTTCTGGGCCGAGCTCGCCATCAGCGGCAAGATGTACACGATTGGTGTCCTGGACGACGGCACGCTCATCGAAATGAACTTGGCCGTCGACGATGAAGAAATCCCGTTCGAGCGCTGTCCGGCCGCCGTCCAGGCGACGCTGCACCACGAGGCCTTCAGCCAGAAGGTCGGCTCCGTCGGCAAGGACATCAAATACGGCGTCCCGATCTATGAGACGATCGTCCCCTATCGTGGCCACTCGTACCAGGTCGTGGTTGCCGAGGACGGGATGCTGGTGGAAAAGGTCCTGGTGATCGAGGACGAGGAGGTCGAGCTCGACCAGTGCCCGATCGCCGTTCGCGCTGCGCTCGCGCGCATGCCGAGGGGGGGAAAATCGGCCAGATCACCCGCACGACTGGGATCAGCAAGCACACCTTCGAGGCCGAGGTCGAGATCAAGACCAAGGTTTACTTGATCGAGGTGGCCGAGAGCGGGTTCTTGATCTCCAAGTCGCTCGAGGCGGGCGAGGAGTGAGGGCTGGGGTGAAAAGTCACGGGCCATCCGGCCGCGACGATCGCAGGGCGCAGCCTGCACTGGTTCGTAGGCTCGTTGCGGCTCTGGATTGCGGCCGCCGGTCTTGCAAGCGTCTTTCTCGAGCCGGTAGAGGTACTGGCCTGTCTCGGTGGGATAATGTCCGGTGATACAGGCCCGGCAGAGGCGATCGGCCGACAGGCTGACCGACCGCGCGATCGCCTCGATGGGCAAGTAGCGCAGGCTGTCGGCGCCAAGCTCCCTGGCCATGCGCTCTGCGCGGACGCGGAGACGCCTCCGCCGGACATATCGACGTAGGGCGTGGCGAAAAGCTCGTCCCTGCGCGACATATCGATACCGTAATAGCAAGGCGCGGTGATGGGAGGGCAGGCGACCCGCAGATGGATCTCGCGCGCGCCGCCGCGATCGCGAATCTCATGGACCAGAGCCCGCATGGTCGTCGAGCGGACGATACTATCCTCGACCAGCAAGACGCGCTTGCCGGCCAGCACTTCGGGCAGCGGCGTGTACTTGAGGCGAGCCTTCGCCGCCCGGTCGGCCGTTCCCTCGATGAACGTCCGCCCCACATAGCGATTGCGCATCAAGCCCTCGACCGACGGAACGCCCAGCGAGAATGCCATGGCGTCGGCGGCGGCCTTGGCCGTATCGGGCACCGGCACCACGATCGTATCGGCGTCGAGCGGCACATCTTCCAGGAGCGCCAGTTCCTTCCCGAGCGCCGCTCGGCTCAGGTAGACCGAGCGGTCGTCGAGCGTGCTGGCCACGTTGGCGAAGTAGATCCACTCGAAGAAACAGTGTGCACGCTTGGGCGATGGAGCAAAGCGCTCGATCTGGACCCCTCTGGAACTGGCCACGACGAGCGTGCCCGGGTCGAGCGACCGGATCTTGCGAAAGCCGAGATTGGCCAGCGGAACACTTTCCGAGGCCGCCGCGAACAGAGGACCGTGTTCCGCGATGCAGAGCGGGCGGATACCCAGGGGATCGCGCACGACCACCAGCTCTCCATGCGCGGTGATCAGGACGATGTTATAGGCACCGTCGAATCGCTCGGCGATGCGGCCGAACATCCCGACCCAGTTCGGGATCCTGGTCCTCCGACTGGAGCTCGTAGGCCAGCGAGTGCATGATGATCTCGGTGTCGGTGTCGCGCTTGAGATGATAGTCGCCCTTGGCCAGCAGCTCTTCCTTGAGCTCCTGGTAGTTGGCGAGCTGGCCGTTGAAGGCGAAAGCGAACCACTTGGCCTTGCGGCCGTGATCGCGCTCAAACGGCTGGGCGTCGCAACGATCATTGCCGCCGCAGGTGGCATAACGTACGTGCCCGATCGCGACCGGGCCATCCACCTCGCGCACGATCGCGTCAAACTCTTCGCGGTGATTGAGACGGAATGCCTCCGCCACCGTCCCCACTTCCTTGTGTGTCTTGATCAAGGCATTCCGGTCGGGCCGGAAACTGGCCATCCCGGCGGCAAGCTGCCCCCGGTTCTGCATGTCCAAGAGCATCCGTGGAATCAGCCGGGCGACACTATTGATGTCTCCGGCAATCGGGGCCAAGCCCGAGATCGCACGACCCGCAGCGTGGTAAACAGCCGCCACGCCACACTCATGGTGAAGCTCACCCATGCGATCGGACTCTCCGGTGTAAGAGGCCCCGCTTCGGGGGCGAAGCCGTGTTGGTTTTCGGCTGATCGAGAGCACATCCGCTCTAGGCCCACCTCGCGAACGCATTATAATGACGGCGTGCTCTACCTACAACCTTCATCAACGATGAAGGATGAACAACAGCGCGGCATGCGCTCAAGGTTGATTTAAGGCAGCACTCGCCCTGACGGCGCGTGAACGTCGGGCGGCTGGCCAGCCGGACGAACCGGCAGCCTATCGGCTGAGAACCGTAATGTGAAACGCAATATCGAGCTTGAGTCGAGATGCTTGATGGAACCGGCCGCCGGATCGCGCCCGGCTCAATCCGCGGGATCGGGCGTGCGCGACCTGGTGCGCGACGAGGTCGTGCTCTCCGCAAAAACCTGGGTCGTCAAAGTCGGCACCAGCGTGTTGACGGGTCCGGATGGCGCGCTCGACCCGGCCCGGATCGACCACCTCGCCGAACAAATCTGCCAGCTCATCGACGGCGGACGCAAGGTGGCTCTGGTCAGCTCGGCGCAGTCGGCGCGGGCATGGGCCAGTTGGGATGGAAGAAACGGCCCGACAACCTGCGACAGCTCCAGGCCGCGGCTGCCGTCGGACAAGCTTATTTGATAAGGGCTTACGACGAAGGGCTTCGTCGGCATTCCCGCCACGCCGCCCAGCTTTTGCTCACCCATGAGGATTTCGACAGCCGCCCCCGCTATCTCAACATGCGGAACACGCTGACTGCTCTCTTCGAGTGTGACGCCGTGCCGATCATCAACGAGAACGACACGATCAGCGTGGATGAGATCAAGTTCGGGGACAACGACCAGTTGGCCGCCATGGTTGCAAACCTGCTCCAGGCGCCGTTGCTGGTGATCCTCAGTGTGGTTGATGGGTTATTTCGGGGTGATCCGGCTGGAGCGACGGGTGGGGAAGTCGTGCCGTTGGTTCCGCAGATCGACGACCAGGTGTTGAGTCTGGCGGGTGCCGGCCGGAGCACGCTCGGTACGGGCGGCATGCAGAGCAAGCTGGCGGCGGCTCGGCTGGTGACTCAGGCGGGCGGATCGGTGATCATCGCGTCGGGATGCCGGGCTGAGCCGCTCACCAGGATCCTAGCCGGCGAGCCGGTGGGGACCCTCTTCCTGGCCCATGGCGCCAGACCACCGTGCGCGGAAGCGCTGGATCGGCATGACCGCACGGCCGCGCGGACATTACGTCGTCGACGCCGGCGCCCGCCGCGCGCTCGAATCGGGCCCCACGAGCTTGCTCGCAATCGGGATCGTCGATGTCGCCGGCGAATTCGAGAAGGGCGACGTCGTGGGCATTCGCGATGCCTCCGGTCAGGAATTTGCCCGCGGGCTTACGAACTACGCCACCTCCGACGCCCGCCGCATCCGGGGCTTGCGCACCCAGGAGGCCCGACTGGCGCTGGGCTCAGCCCTGTACGACGAGGTCGTCCACCGCGACAACCTGGTGCTGATTCTCTGATGAAAGAACAAATCCCGGCCCGCTCGGTGTGATCGACAGGGCCGTTTCCTTCTCGGCGTTGGGATGCGTTTGGGGCGGGGGCGAGCAATCGCCGCTTGGCGGCTCCGCTGTCTCTCCTCAGTGATTCGTCGCGCGGTTAGGATATCCTCTTGCGTCACAGGAGGCGTGCCAACCTCCGGGCGGTCGCCTTGATTTGCTTGCGCCTCCATGGAACCGAGTGCGAGATGAATAAAAGCGGTCTCCTTATCAGAGTTTAGCGGAAGAATCCTTTGGACTCATATTTCGCAGCGGCGAAGAGCAGCATCCTCCCGTTTCACGTGTCGCCTTTCTTCACCCGAGCCCCGGTTAATGGTTCAGCGTGAAATGAAGAAACCGGACAGGGTTGGCGTACGTTGTTCCACGCCGTGGATCGTCAGGGGGCGGCGGGCTTGGAGAGGCGGCGCTTCGCCCCGGCGGCGATGTCATCGACAAGCTTCTTCGCGAGCACCCAGCATTCGTCGAAGTACGGGCGGTCGATCACCACCTTATCGCCGACCGCATAACGCTTCTTCGTCCCCGCCTTGTCGAGATAGATTCTGTTGACGATGCCCGAATTGTGGATCAGCAGATCTCGGGCGGCCTTCATCTCAGCGATCCGTTCGATCTCGTCCGCCGTCGGGCAACCGAGCTTAACAATTTTGCTCATGTAATCAAACCACGCCCTAGGGCGGTCATACTTCAGCTCGTTGAGCTCGCGTTCGGCGACGAGCAAGACAAGCGCTCCTCTGTCGGCAGCGGACAGCGCGACGCCCACCTCGATCTGCTTCTTCTGGGCGAGGTGGCGCGGGTCGTTCGTGAGCAGGAGCCGGAGGAAATCGAACACGAACGCCTCGAACAGCGTCGTAAGCTGAACGAAACTGAGACCTTGGAGGTACGTTGTCCGATAGCCGGGGTACAATTTGAGAAGATCCCGCTCTGTAACCTCTGTGCCGGTCTTAATATTCTTAGATTTCAGCGTATTCCCTTGGTGGACCCAGACCTTAAAGTGCTTCCAGATCAAGTGGATGTGCGCCCCGAAATTGACCAGGTCGTCAAGATCGTTCTTGGCGCGCGTTGCCAGCGCATCGATCTCATCCGCGACGGCCACTCGGTGATCTCCTGCGGTGGGCCATGTTGGGGTCTTCGTCGTTGTCAAGCAGCCGTTGGACGGCCGGGACGTCGGCGTGATGGCCCAAGTTCACAATCGCAGTATAAGGTTGGTCGTTGAAGGAGATGGCGTCCTCGTCAACGTAATAGTGACATCCCGCATCGTCGAGAAGTTTCTTGACCAAGCCGAGTTGATCAAGTTGCACCATGATGTAAGGCCCCGCGTCTCCGTCGTCGCTGATCCGGATCGGTTTTTTGGTGAATGAGTCGATCATTGCCCCACCTAATGATTGTGAGTACTGTCGTGAGCTGCACGAAGCTGAGATGTTGGAGGTACGCTGAAAAACCCGGCTGTCGGAGATCGGCTGAGCAGTGTACAGATGGTCCCATAGGCTGCGTGAACGCGCGAGGTCTTTAGTATAAGTTTTTGACCGTCCACGCCCGGAGGCCATCGTAGCTGAACCCTAGGTGGAACGTGACGAGGCGGTTCTCAGAGTGACCACGGCTGTAGTTACCCTTGGCCGGGACGAAGAACGCCGTCAACCCGCACGCCAACTCGATTGACCCGGATTGCGGTGTTTTTATTTCCGCGATGCGACCGCTGACCCTTGCCAGTGGTTCAACTCGCTCCCAGAAGTCCTCATCCCTGAGCCACTGGCCCAATGAGGAATGGTGGACGAGAGCTCTGATGCCAGTCTGGCAACCGAGCCATTCAAAGCTGATGGTGCGGTTGCGGAGGAATTGTGCCTTACGACTGCATTCTTCGCGATAGCGCAGGGCCTCGTCTAAGGCTAGGTTCGATCCCTCGATCGCCTGTATGGCCTTGAGAACGTAGAGGTAGTAAGTTGCGTCTAGCGCTGTGGTGTTCGCCCTCCAGTAGACTACACGCTCAATGACCGACTCAATGCTCGGCGTGTTGCTGGCAAGCCGGACGGCCCGAACCCAGAGCCGCAAATCCTTCTCGTTGTCAGGCTCCTCGTTCATGTTCTGGCCGAGCAGGTAGACGATTCGGTCGACCTCGTTGGGTTTCAGGTTCTCCCAAGATCGATTGCAGTCGGCTAAGTAGGTCCAGATGATCGATCGACGTACGGGTGGCCGGTAGACGCCCTGCCGGTTTAGCAGATTATCCCATGCCTGGAGGGCCTGTTGGGTCCGCCCATGGAGCCGGTCGAGTTCCGCGCGGCATGTTTCTTCGTAGGAGTCCGGGGCCTCTCCTTCACGGTTGCGGCGGACTTGGTCAAGGAGGTCCTCCGACCGCTCGATGGCATCACGGAGGAATGGGGACGCATCCTTAGAGGCAAGGTAGGCCAGCATGCCGCTCGTGTGATTGACTCCGCAGTAGTCGAGCAAGCGGATCATCATCTGGGTCTCACTGATGTAGCCATGGACGTCGTCCGGGGCAAGCTTGCGGGCCTCCTGGAACGAGGCGCTCGCCGCCTTAGCCAAATCAACGGCCTCGAGCAACGGCTTCTTGTCCTGTAGGGCTGGTAGACTTGACTGCGGACGGCCATGCCGCGCATGTGGTGTAGGACATGGTCGTCGGGCTGCTGTGCGATGGCGCGGTCGATGATCTCGAGGGCCCGATGGTAGTCCTTCTCGATAAGATAGTAGAACCGACCAAGGTGGGCCAAGAAGTGGGGCTCCTCCGGGTAAAGTTCGACGAGCGAGCGGAGGCACTCAAGCTGCCCCTCGTGCGAGGGGATGTCTTCGATGAGCTTGGCGAAGCGGGCAGAGCTCGAACGTTCGGTTCCCAGGTCATCCCGGTTGTCGCGGTAGACGAAAGTGCGACGAACGACCTCAAGTAGCTCTTCCCCGCCTACCGGGTCGTCCCCCCGGCAGAACACGGCGAACTGCTCCGCCCACACCGAGAGCCTTTGCCGCCAGTTGCGCCGATCGCCTCCGCCCGGAATGAGCAACTGAATGAGGATCTCCGAGGCCACGAGTTCATGGGCCGGCCGCCAGCCACCTCTGTCCTCGTCGACCTTGACTAGAAGATCAAGTGCCTCGGACGGCAGGATCCGGTCCAACTTGATCGGCCGGCTTTGGGGGAGACCCAGCCGCGGGGCGAATGCTTGTTGCGGGATAGTCCTCTGGGCGTAGTGGTGCGCCAGCGACATGAAGACAATGATCTCCCGCTGGACATCGCTCAGGGCGGAGAGACGCTCGCGGACGTACGGCTCAAGGCCCAAGAAGTCACTGCCAAAGGTCTGTAGACCGAAGTAGAAGGCTGTATGTTTGCGTGGGTCGGTGGAGAGCGAGAGTTCCTCCAGCTCTTTCTGCTTGGCAGGGACCTGCCGCGACAAGGCGACGGCGAAGCGATTGCGCTCTGCGACGTCCAGCTCTGCCTCCAGGTAGATAGAGCGCTGCCGCTCCTCTTGGGGTTGGTCCCGTCGGAGCGATTGCAGGAAGACCATTGGAAACTGACGGCTGCGTACTAGAGTGTACAGGTCATCGACCTGCCTTTCGGCGACCCTCGCGCCATCGACCAGCAGAAGGACGCACTGCCCTGTCTCTGAAGCCAAAAACTCCAGCCGCGCAACAGTCTCTGGCGGCGAATTGCATTGGCGCAGGATGGCGCAGGGGTAACTGCGCCGATAATTCCAGAGTAGGCGATGTGCGAGGGTTGTTCCTCCGGCCCCGGGAGCATGGTAGAGGTTAACCCGGACCGCTTGGCGCCGTCTTAATGCCTCATCCAATATACGCTTCAGCTTGTCTGCTTTGGTCCGCTCTACGTCGATGTGGTTGGCCAGATCGCACCATGCGATCGGTGCGCCGCGCAGGAAGTCCTTGCCGACCTCCCGTCCCTGCGGCGGTACCTCGCTGGCATTGATCCCTACCAAATCCACTTCTGCCTGGAGCCAACGTAGCCGGCTTGCCTCAGGTGTTATGGGGATGCCGCTGCTCGATGGTAGGTCAACTCCGTGACCGTCGTTGCTTTCGTCGTTTAGGGCCAGGTTGGCTAGGCCGTGTGACAGATGCGTCATCGGGATGGAGAAAAGACTGGCGCCCAGGTCCCGCGCCAACTCCTCCACGACATCCCGGACATCTGTCACTAACGTGAAGTCCGCCGCCTCCCCGAAGATTTCCTGGGCCCTCTCGAGGGTGAATTTGAGGTGGTCGACGAACTCCGACCCATAGGCCAAGACCACGCAGGTCATTGGGGCCGGGCTGACCTCGCGGAAAACGCGCTCAAGTTGGTCTTGGATCTCCTTCCGATAGACTCTTCGCCATTTCCTGCAGTCCCCCAGAACGAGCGACTCCGGGCGCCCGGCTAGGCCGAGGGCGAAGAACCACATCGTCCCTCTCGCGGGGTCCGAGACGGGCGCCTGACCGAGGGTGACGTAATGCAGACTGCGTTCTTGCCTCGAGCGTCGGCTTCACGGCGCGGAGCAATCCACCCTGATCGCTGTTGGAGTCAAAGTCGAAGACGGCGGTCCAGGGGAGACGACCGAGGGGACCTAACACGGTAGGCTCGTAATCGCCCATCGGAGTGGAGAAGAGCACAAACCGTCGCGATGAGTCAAACGCCGAAACGGCCCTGCGGAACGCATCCCAGGGAGGACCCTCCTCCGAGTCGAACGGGGCCTGCCGCCCGACCGGCCTGCTCGAACCAGGCGATGATCTTGTGGCACTCAGCCGGCTCGGCCACATCATTCTTAGAGCCCCTGCCGAAGTAGAGCGTCTTGCGCCTTAGAACGTTGCCGTAGTCGCGGATCGGATAGCACGGGCCAAGCTGAGCCGCCGGGATTTCGATCACGCCGAAATCGCGTCCCCGATACTGGACCGCCTCGTAGTGGAACCTTGGGTGGGGCTGTACCCAGTCAGTGAATTGCGATTGGAGGTCGGCGTCGTCGGGGTGGGCGTCGATACCCCAGAGCTGGGGCTGACCATTGGTTCAACTTCTTGACCCCCGTCATGAGGTAGGCGGGTCCCTCGCGGGGGGTGTTCACCATGCAGATCGTATCCTTGATGAAATCAACCTTCTTGACTTCGTCTACTAGGTTTGGATAGTCCTTGCCCTTGAAGTCGATCGACTCTCCCTCCATGCGGATCAAAAGCTCCTCGAATGCAGATTCCGTCATGGCCTGACGCTCCGGGCTGCTGGATGGGCGCGCCTCTAATGCGTCCCACGCAGACGCCGTCTAAGGGCCGGGAGGGCGCCACCTTCGGCTCGTCGCCGCCGTCTATGCGCCATTGTCCGGTGACAGTAACATCTCATCAAGGCCCTCGATAAGCGTTGACGCTTGTCCTTTCGACTTCCGCTTTCACTCAGAGTAAAGACCAATAGGCTCATGTCCCTCATGAACAGCCCCGCTAACCCTCAGCTTGGCCCAAACCCAACCTTAAGTCTTCTCGAAGATACGGCCAGAAGGCCCGCCCAGGAAGAAGCGGCAGCCGCCCAGGAAGCCCGATTTCGAGTAATTGACGAGGCACCATGAAGCCTCATTTTGAAACCAACCCCGACTACCAGCTCGCCGCGATCGAGTCGGTATGCGACCGCTTTCAAGGTGAGGGTTCGGCGTCCTATCGCCGCGGCCCCCGGCCCGGACGGGTTTTGGGACGTTCGGGCGGGACGACCCGGGAAAAAACCGCGCACCAGTAAGGGGTTCCATTCTTGGCGACGGCGTAACCGATGCCCACGTCTCGAAACTCATCGATCTCTACGACCGCGTCGCCGACCAGCGTTTTGGCCGCTTGCTCGGGCGTCGGTGCGTTTGAGCCCAGGCCAATCCTCAGCTCGCGCCCGCGCGTGTCGGCCCCGTGATCGGCGAGCACGCTGAATGGGTCCTTGTCGATTTTGAAGCTGTCTTTGGCCGCCATCGCCGTGCAGAGCGCCATCGCACCGCGACCGAGGGCCGGCACGACTCTCAAAAGCTGGCGCCCACGAGCTTTCCGGTCCGAGTTGATCTGCTGCACAACCCGCTCGGCCGCTTCGCCGGGGTCCAGGCGTGGCGTCGGCTCGGCAAATACCACACACCAATAGCGCCTGCCCGTGCTGTCGGCGGCGTTCGCTCCCCCCATTTCGGCAAAGTCGGCCAGGATGTTCTCGCGATGCCCCGCGCTTCCCATCCAGGCCTTCATGACATCCAGAACGGTGTTCTGGCCGGCGGCCACGTTCTCCCCTACTTGAATGTAAGCGTAGTTCCGACTCTTGACTCGTTCGGCGACGGTCGAGCCGTCGGCGCCTTTGTGCTCGAGCTTCTGGCGTTTGGCCATGTCGCGAGCGTGCAACGCAGCCGCCAGAGTGAGCTTGGCCGAAAGTTTGAGCGGTCGGCGGCCGTGCTTGTCTCGCTCTCGGTTGTGGGCCGCCAGGAGCGCGGCGGCCGTGCGCTCATCCGCCTCGCCTGCCCATGTCGCACCGACGAACAACGCACTCACGACGAGACCGATCATGAGCCCCGATCTCTTCATGGTCAGTCTCCAGCCGCGATGACCGGTACACGTGCCGCTCTGGTTCCGTCGGACTATCATAACAAATCCGGCTGCCTCCGCGTCGCAGCAGCAGGGTCAGGACGCCGAGCAGGGCGTAAAACTTGACCGAGGGCGCTGCGAGCATGTAGGCCGGCGAAGCGAGACCGCGTGGGTGGCCAACCAGCGCCGTCAGCGACTCCTGAGGGACTCCGATTACCAGCACGATGCTCAGCAACGCGGATATGATGACCAGCGAATGTCCCGCCCCGCGCGCGATGACGGCGATCTGAACGATGAGCAGCGGAAGGGACACATCCCACGCGACCGGAGAGACCAGAAGCATGCCGGTCACCACCAGGGCGAACGCCCGGTCGCGCTCTTCGGGCGTCTGTGCCCGGCGGACGATGCTGACGATGACCGAGGTGACGACCAGATCCGAAACGATCGTGCCCCATGCAGCCAGCCGAGGACACCGCCAGAGCGGCTGGACGCGGCTGCTTTCGAACGCGGGGTCGAACAGCTTGTGCCAGAAACCCGCGAGCGAAATGTTGTAGCCGCAGCTACGGAACTTCCCCTGATAGGGAAGCACGATTCCGACGTAATCGCCCACGGCATCGGTTCCCAGGACGAGAGCAGCGAGGGCGCAGAGCGCGAGAAACGATCCCACGACGGCAAAGAGCGGCCGGAAGCGCCACCGCGCGGCGTAGTATAGAATCAGGTACGCCGGGAAAATCTTGACGGCCGCGGCGCCACCTATCAGGCACGCCGCCGCGCACGACCGGCCGTTTCGTTCCTGAGCCCAGGCAGCGGTCACAAAGAGGACCAGAATCAGGTTTAACTGGCCCAGGTAGATGTTGCCGTAAATTGGGTGACAATACACCACTGATGCAAGCAAGAGCACGAGCGTGCGCCACGGCAGGGCCAGTTCGGCGGCGACGACGCAAAAAGCCAGCGCAAGTGCCGCCAATGAAACGAAGTTCCAGACCAGGGTTGCGTCGGGGTATGTCAGTTTTCCCAGGGGCAGGGCCAGCAGCACGGCCACCGGCGGGTGGGCGTTGTACTCGATGCTCTCATTGGGATCGGATTTCAACCCCAGGTAGCGGGGGATGCTCACCGAGTGCGGGCTGTAAATGGGCAGTCCTTCGTGGAAATTCCGCGCTGGCCCAGTCTTGATAGAAGTCGTTGACCCGCGCCGGCGCTGGCCGCATCGCGGCGAGCCAGGTCGGACCGAGCTTAAGCCAGCCGCAGAGGGCTACGAGCAGCCAGCCCGCAACCACGATGCCGGCAAGATCGTGGCCCGCTCGTTGCTTTCCGATCAGAGCGTGATCGACCATTGAGCCGCCTGCCCACTGCGCAGGATCTCCTCGCGTGCAGCCTGAAAAAGCGTCCCATCATCCCGCTGCCGCAAGCCTAGGCCACGGAAACGGCCGGTGTCCGGGACCTGCCCGCGCCTCATCCTGATCGGAGTGAGTAGAAGCCGCACGCGGCGCCAGGCGCTCGAGAGGGCGAAAAACCGTGAAATCGGCTCGAATGCCGGTCGCGGGCGCTCTGTCTGTCGTACTCATCCGCCGTCTTGATCGAGGCTTACGGCATGGGGATGTTGGCGAACTCAAACGGAATGCTCGTATTGGCGCGGTTGAGGGTGTAGTAGCGAAGTTCCTTGAGTGGAGCGCCTTGCAGTGGTAGGGGCAAGGTGAGAACGACGCGTGCGGACTCCGCGTCGAAGGTCAACTGAAACCACGGAACCATCTGGCCGCGAGCATCGAAGATTTCGATCGGGAGTTGCTGGACGTTGAGCCGTGGCATGATGGGATTGAATCCATCGGGACTGTTGTTTTGCGAGGCCGTTGCTCGGTCATCCGGGGCTTTGACGGAGAGCTCGATGGCGGTCTGGCGGTTGTTGGGCAGTCCGCGGATGCTGTGAACGGTGATTTGAAGGTCGTCGCCGCCGAATGTCTTGCCGGCCGCGTTCGCGAGCGGGACGATCAGAGGGTTGGGCTGGCGGGACGAAACGGCCACGGGGATGGCCCCGCGCAGTTTCTTGATCGTCGCGCCGGCGTCGACGGGCCGGTGGAGACCGGCCTGAACCTGCATGACCGGGCCGCTGGCCATGCCAAAGTATCCCGAAAATCGATTGAATGCCGGATTTTCATTTGCCGGTGGAATCAGCGAATTGCCACGATCGTCGACGGCTTCGACGACGCGGGGTGGAGCGGTCTGCTGCACCGACAACCGCGGTTCGCCGACAACCTGAAGTTGAGCGGTGAACTGTACGTTCAATACCGGGTTTGGCCGGGCTGGCTCACGAGGCGCGCGCCGGGCCGGGCGGCCATTGCCGAGACGCTGCTCGACCCTCAACATCGCGCCACCGGTGAAGCTGACATCCCGCTGATAATGCAGCGCGAGCAAGCTCACGCGAAACGGACCGAAATCGGAATTGGGCGTGGATGCGCGCACGGCCGCGGCGGTCAATGTGAAAATCGGCTCCCGGTGGCCGGCGTACCCTTGCAATATCGGGTTGTACTGAAGGTCGGCGAGGTCGCAGAGCCGATCGACGACTTGCCAGAAGTTGATCGCCTCCGAATCGTGAATCGTGATTCGCTCCGATTTCCACCTGGGGAGGTTTTCCGGATAAAGTGCAACCCGAAATCCGACCTGGCGGTTCAAGGTCTGGACAACTTCGTTGATCGGGAGGTCGTCGCAATCGAGGCGGACCTTGGTCGGCTCGACCAGGAGAGAGCCCTCGATCTTCCGGATCAGATTCTGAGATCGCGTGCGAATTTCCAGATCGGCGGCCAGGCGACTGTCGCGGAGCGCGGGCAGAGCCACTCTCCCCAGCCGAATGAGCGCCAGGGCGGCGGCCTCGCGTTCAGAATATCGAGCCGCGCCGAGCTTGTTCACGAGCGCGGACGGGTCGGGCGCCGCGCCAGCGGAGGGAACCTGACCGAACATGACCAGGAACGAGAGCACCGCACCGACCATGATCTTCCTCCCCCGCTTGTTCAATCCACGGCCTGCCTGGAGAAAACATAGGCCCCGCTCCAAAGAAACGATGACCCGACAGATGGCTCGACGACACGTTCTTCAAGTCGGTCAGGCTTTCCAGCCTGACTTCCCGAAGAGTCAGGCTGGAAAGCCTGACCTCCAGCGAAAACAAACCGCGACCGGCGGACCTTGCTTCATCATAGCCGATTCCACGCCGGATTCCACTTGGGTGTAGAAGACCTGACCAACATGCCAGCATTCTCGTCGCAAGAGGCCATTTTAAACGGAGACCGAACGCGTGGTTGACCCGCATGATTCCTCCGTGCGAATCAAAGCACTCCGCAATCTCTCCCGGAACCGGCAAAACCCCACGATAAGTCAACAATCTCGATTGTTTTGCAGTTGACATCGTGGAAGTGAGTGGTGGCGAAGGCCGATCTAGTTGATACAATAGAATGGTGGACGGGGCGCACGGTGCGCGCCCAGGGCAGTTGCCGTGAAAAAAGGCCGCTTGGGGCGAAGCCTTCGCAAAACGTTCAGGAACATGACCATGAGCTCGACGCGCGTGTGCCGACTGGGAGCGAAGATCTTGGCCCTGTGTCTGCTGCTTTTCGTGGCTCGGGGCCGGGCGGTCTGGGCTCAAGGTTTCGGGCCTGACCCGTTCCGTCCGTACAACAATCAGTACGATGCATACACGTATCCGCTGGGCGGATCCGGTTATGACGCGGCCCAGGCCGCCGCGATGATGCGTTCTGGCTTGCGAGGGGCCAACCAATTCGATAATTATCTCGCAGAAATTCAAGGGTTGGGGCGATCGGGAACAGAACGCTATGGCCAAGGATTGCCCTATTTCCGTTCGGCCATCGATCCGAACTTCGACAAGGATCAGAAGCGGGAGTATCGGCCTAACTATCGCGTGGACCGATCTTTTGAAGCGACCCAGCGGCGGCTCACGGCGAAGTATCTGGCGTATTTCGACGAAAGAGACCCCAAAAAACGGGCGCAGCTCTTGAGAGAGTACCAGCAGATTCGACGTGAGTCGAACAGGGCCCTGACCGCACATCGCGAAACTCCGTCTCGAGTCGTGGAGTCGGCGGAACGCGCTATCTCGCGGGATCGGGATCGGCCCTCTGCAAGGGAACGGGAAGAGGAAGTCCCGGGAACCACGACCCGATCTGCGGCGCCGCGATTGCGCTCGTCGGACCCATCGATGCGCACCGCCCCGCGAGCGATCCCGCCACCGCGCCGTTCCAACCGGCCGCGCGTGCCGTCAAGCACGGAGCGAACCCCCTCGGACGTGCTGGATCGCGCCGGACGTCTTGAGAGCAGCAGCGGGACGAGCCGGCCGAGCGCAGGTTCTGCGCCCGACACCAAGCGAGATTCTCGATTGCCGTCGGAAGGCTCCGCTCCCAACGACTGACCGAACTGCCGCCCTGGGCCGTCGTTGCGAATCGAGCCACCGGTATCTCCCGGTTTCGGGTCGGCGGATCGTTGACGGGGCGTCCGCGCTCCGTACAATGTGTCTCTGGGAACTACATTGTGAAAGCTTTCACGAAGCTAACGCGGCCGGGCTCGTTCTTGCGTGAAAACAGGGATTGATGGACATGACGTTCACGCCGGTCTTTCTCCTCTTGATCTTGTCGTTGCTGATTGCGATTGGCATGATCGCCGGCAGCGCGGAGCTTGCTCCGAGCAAGCTGACCAAGGTCAAGCAGATGCCGTACGAGTCGGGCATGGACCCGATCGGCGATGCGCGGCAGCGATTCGACGTGCGTTTTTATCTGGTCGCGATTGTATTTCTGCTCTTCGATGTCGAGCTTTTGTTTCTCTATCCATGGGCGGTTGCCCAGTGGAGCGCCGGCACGGTCCCCGCGACCGGCGGGGCAGGGCAGCCGGTGGCTGGAATACCGGCCGACCTGCGCATGTGGGTCCTGGGTGAGATCGTGATCTTCGTCGGCATTCTGGCGGCTGCCTTCGCCTATGCCTGGCGGAAAGGGGTTTTCGAATGGCGCTAGGCCCGAGGGATTCGACCTCGCCGGCCGGCGAGGGTGGAGAGCCGGCGGCTTCCAAGTTGGCGATCACGGCCGCCGGATCGGCTGAAGTGCCCGAGAACACGATCGTGACCACGCTCGACTCGGTCGTGAACTGGTGCCGTAAGTACAGTCTCTGGCCGATGCCCTTCGCGACTGCCTGTTGCGGGATCGAGCTGATGGCCGTCGGCGCCAGCCGATTCGACATTGCGCGCTTCGGCGCCGAAGTCATGCGGTTCAGTCCCCGCCAGTGCGACCTGATGATCGTGGCCGGCAGGGTCGCGATGAAGATGATGCCCGTCCTCCAGCGAATCTGGCTCCAGATGCCCGAGCCCAAGTGGTGCATCAGCATGGGCGCCTGCGCATCGACCGGCGGGGTCTTCGACACCTATGCGGTGGTTCAGGGGATCGACCGCTTCATCCCGGTGGATGCCTACATACCTGGGTGTCCCCCGCGCCCGGAGCAGATCCTGCGATCGCTGATCGACATCCAGGAGAAGATCCAGAAGGGCGGCTCGTTGCGCGGGACCGCGCTTCCGGAGCTACTCGAGCGCGAGAAAATGCTGGGCCTCGATCTCGGCGAGGGTTCCGAAATCCGCCTGGCGTCTGAGCGTGGCGACGAGGACCGATTTGGCTACCGCCTTCCAGGAGGACCATCGAGTCTCGGCGCCCGCGAGTCGCGCTAGGGCCGAGCTTCCCGCCAGAGATCTCCGCCAGGATCGACTGAGCGCGGCTGACTTGCCGCCACCCGCCGCCAGAGACCAACGCCCCGGGACACCATGAGCACCGACGCGACAGCCCAGATCGATCCACACGCCGCGACACTGGGGGCCCTGGCAAGGGCCCTCGGCGAAGGTGTATTCACCATGTCGCGGTTCCGCGACAACCTGCGTCTTTTCGTGCCGGCGTCGCGCCTCGATCAACTGCTCCGCGTTCTCAAGCGCGATTGCGGCTTCGATCTGCTCGCCGATCTGGGCGCGACGGATTACCTGGGTTACCCGGACCGTACCCGCGCGCGTTCGAAGTTCACTACGTACTTCGCAACCTGGAGACCTCCGAGCTCGTGGTGGTGAAGGTCGGAGTCGACGATCCCGACCCCCGTCTGCCCTCCGCCGTTCCGCTGTGGCCGGGCGCCGACTGGATGGAGCGCGAGGTTTTCGACATGTTCGGAATTCGCTTCGACGGGCACCCCGATCTGCGCCGCATTCTGATGCCGGTCGAGTTCGCGGCCTATCCGCTCCGCAAGGACTATCCGCTGCGGGGGCGAGGCGAACGCCATAACTTTCCGCGGTTGACACGGGGCGATTCATGACCCGACAGGCGGAAAAGATCAAGATAGGACGACACAATGCCAACCGAGTTGCTTGACGAGCCAGAGCTCGACACCCAAGCGGCGCAGGCGACGTGGACCCTCAATTTCGGGCCTCAACACCCGGCGACCCACACCACGTTGCGGCTGCTCCTGGAGCTGGACGGCGAGCGAATCATCAAGGCGACTCCCGACATCGGCTATCTTCATTCCGGATTCGAGAAGCTGGGCGAACATCTCAACTACAATCAATACGTGACGATCGTCGACCGCAAGAATTACATCAGCCCGCCGATGAACGAGGTTGCGTGGCATCACGCGGTGGAGACGCTGCTGGATATCGAGCTGACGCCGCGGTGCCAGTATATTCGCGTCATCATCTCCGAGCTGGCGCGGATCAGCGATCACCTGCTCTGCACGGGTGCCGCCGCGCTCGACCTGGGCGCGTTCACGGCCTTCCTGTTCGCATTCAACTTGAGAGAGCTGATCTACGACGTATACGAGGAGATGTCGGGCTATCGCTTCCACCCCGGCTACACGCGTGTGGGAGGAGTGCTGCACGATTTCAACGACCGGGTCTTGGGCCGCGTCCGCGCCGTTCTCGACAGCCTGCCGCGGGTCTATTCGGATATGGAGAGGCTCCTCTTCCGCAACCGGATCTTCCTCGATCGGACGCGCAACGTAGGAGTGCTGAGCAACGCGGATGCGATCGCGCATTCCTGCACCGGGCCGATCGCGCGGGCCAGCGGCGTCACCTACGATCTCCGCAAGGACGCGCCTTATCTCGCCTATCCGGAATTCGACTTTGAGGTCCCTTATGCGACCGAGGGGGACTGCTGGGCGCGATTCATGGTGCGCATGGAAGAGATGAAACAGAGCCAGCACATTCTCGAGCAGGCCCTGGACAAGCTGCCGTCCGGACCGGTGAATCTCCCGATCGCCGACAAGCTGCCCCTGCCCGATAAGCTGACGGTCTATAACAGCATGGAGGGCTTGATCCAGCACTTCGAGCTGATCATGCCCAATCGCGGACTCGAATCTCCGCGCGACGAGATCTATGCCGCCGTCGAAAGCCCCAATGGCGAGCTGGGCTATTACCTGGTCGCCGACGGCAGCCAGACAGCCTGGCGGGTGCGGACCCGGCCGCCGTCGTTCATCCATTTTTCGGTGTTCCCGCTCATGATCAAGAACCATTTGATCGCCGATATCGTCGCGGTGCTGGGCAGCTTGAACATCATCGCGGCAGAGCTGGACCGCTGAGATCGCGAGGAACTATGTCCCCAGAAACGACCACGCCCGCGTTGCCCGCCAGAATCGCAATCTTGAGCGAGCCCTTGAAGGAGAAGATCCGATCGCTGTTCGGCCGGTATCCCGACAAGCGGGCTGTCACGCTGCCGGCGCTTCACCTGGTTTTTGAACATCTCCGCTGCGTGCCGCGCCAGGCGATGGCCGAGATCGCGGAGCTGCTCGAAATTACGCCGGCCGAAGTGCACGATACGATGAGTTTTTATGGGTTCTTCCCCCAGGCGCCGATCGGAGACGTTCGGGTCTGGATTTGCCGGTCGCTTTCGTGCATGCTTCGAGGCGGCGACGAGCTCCTGGAGCGCGCCTGCCACCGACTCGGAATCGAACCCGGGCAAACGACGCCGGGCGGCGAGTTGACCGTCGAATTTGCCGAGTGCCTCGGAGTTTGCGACCACGCTCCGGCCGCGCTGGCCGACGACGGTCGCGTCTTCGGTCCGCTCGCGCCGGAATCGTTGGATGTCATGCTGGACGAGCTGAAGCAAGGGCGGCGCGATCCAGCCCGGCCGTCCTGATCGCGATCGGCTTATTTCACCCCCGCGATTCAAGACGCTAACTTCGGTAAGTTATTGTTTTACGCGCCCTTCGGGCCGGCAGGAGACAGAATCGCCGTGGCCACTTTCGAGCCAGTTTTGAGCCGCAACTGGGACGTGCCCGATAGCCATACGCTGAAAGTCTACGAGTCGCGGGGCGGCTACCAGGCCGTGCGCAAGGCACTTGCGACCGATCCCGACGCGGTCGTCAATCTGGTCAAGAACTCGGAGCTGCGCGGCCGCGGCGGCGCCGGCTTTCCGTGCGGATTGAAGTGGACGTTTCTGCCCAAGGAGCGGAAGGAAACGCTCATGTGCGTCAACGGCGATGAGAGCGAGCCGGCAACCTTCAATAACCGGCTGCTCCTGGAGCTCGACCCGCATCAGCTCCTGGAGGGGATCCTGATCGCCTGCTTTGCCACCAAGGCGACGACGGCCTACGTCTACTTGCGATTCGAGTACATCAAAGCCCACAGGGTGCTCGAGGCGGCCATCGCCGAGGCACGCGCCGCGGGCCATCTCGGCAAGAACATCTACGGGACCGGCTTCAATCTCGACGTCTGGGTACACCGGGGAGCCGGGGCCTATATCTGCGGTGAGGAGACTGGCTTGATCGAGAGCCTGGAGGGCAAGCGCGGATGGCCGCGGATCAAGCCGCCCTTCCCGGCCATCGAGGGGGCGTTCCGCAAGCCGACGGTCGTCAACAATGTCGAGACGCTCTGCTGCGTGCCCCACATCATCGAACGGGGCGTCGCATGGTTCAAGTCAATCGGCACGCCCAAGAGCTACGGCCCCAAGCTCTACTGCATTTCGGGTCACGTCAACAAGCAGGTGTGCGTCGAGCTGCCGCTGGGCGTCACGACCCGCGAGCTGATCGACCAGCACGGGGGTGGAGTGTGGAAGGGGAGGAAAGCCAAGGCGGCGGTGCCGGGCGGAATCAGCATGGGGCTCCTGTCGGCCGACGAGCTCGACGTACCGCTTGACTTCGAAAGCCTGCGCAAGCCGGGCTGCCTGGGCCTGGGGACGGCGGCCGTCACCGTCATCGACGACCAGACCAGCATCGTCGACTATCTGTACAACACCTGCCGATTCTTCGCGCATGAAAGCTGCGGCCAGTGCACGCCCTGCCGCGAAGGGACCAACTGGCTGTACAAGACCATGAAACGCATCAAATCAGGCGGCGGCCGCCTCGAGGACATCGACATCATGCTTGAGCTCGCGAGCACCATGGGAATCATGCCGGGCACGACGATCTGCGGCCTGGCCGACGGCGCCGCCTGGCCCATCAAGAACGCAGTCGCCAAGTTCAGGCCCGAGATCGAAGCGTACATCCGCACTCATCAGGCGGAGGGATGCTTGGTCCGGCCGCTCCAGGAGCGGATTGCGCGGGGTGAGTGCGGAGGTCGAATCGCGCTTGGTCCAGCTTGCCGTCGCGCCGGGGTCGGCGGCCGACGGCAAGGCCCCGCTGCGCTCGCCGAAATCCGACCCGGCCTGATCGATCGTTTACACGGGAGTTCGTTCACGCTTTTTTGATCCGACACCGGGCACCTGAGCTTGCAAGGCGCCGGACCATTCACCTTGACCGAGTGACGGCAAACCGATGGCGACCATCCTGATCAACGGCGTTCTGTACCCGATCCCGGAAGGCGAGAAGCTGAACGCCATTCAAATGGCCCAGCGCGTCGGCGTCACGATCCCCTATTACTGCTGGCATCCGGCGCTTTCGGTCGTGGCCAATTGCCGGATGTGTGAGATTGAAGTCGGCGCCAAGGACGCGAAGACCGGCGAGATCAAGCTGCTGCCCAAGCTGGTCCCCGGCTGCCAGACACCCGCGAGGGACCTGACGGTCCTCGTGACCGACAGCGCCAAGGTCAAGGCTCATCAGCGGATGATCATGGAATACCTCCTCCTGAACCATCCCCTGGACTGCCCGGTCTGCGACCAGGCCGGCGAGTGCGGTTTGCAGGATTACAGCTACCGCTACGGGCAGTCGGTCCACCGGTTCGTCGAGGAGCGCACCGTCAACCCCCGCAAGGAGGTGTCGGACCTGATCCAGCTCAACATGGATCGCTGCATCATGTGCACTCGCTGCGTGCGATTTGCGCGCGAGATTTCCCAGACGGGCGAGCTCCAGGTGATCAACCGCGGCAACCATGCGGAGATCGACATCTTTCCGGGAGAGCCGCTCGACAACCCCCTGGCGGGGAACGTCGTCAACCTCTGCCCGGTCGGCGCCCTGCTCGATAAGGACTTTCTGCACCGGCAGCGGGCCTGGTTCCTCTCCAAGCACAATGCGGTCTGCACGCGCTGTTCGACGGGTTGCAACATTACCGCCGAGGAGAACCGGGGAGCCCTCTGGCGGTTCAAGCCGCGGCACAATCCTCACGTCAACGACTACTGGATGTGCGACGAGGGCCGCTACAGCTACAAGGCGGCTAACGACCCCGATCTGCTCGCGGCCATGTACGTGCGCCGCGACGACGACCTTCAGCCGGCGCCGCGCCCGCGGCTCTGAAGCTGGTCAACCAGAGATTGAAGGAGATCGTGCGGGACGGAGGCGTAGTCGCGGGCATGCTCTCGCCGTTTCTGACCGTCGAGGAAGCGTACCTGCTCTGCCGCTATCTCAAGCAGGTGAGTCCATCGAGTGTCCTGGCGATGGGCCCGGTGCCCTTGCGAGGCGCCGATCAGACTTTTCTCCCCGACCCGATCAAGGGACGCACCGGCGATACGAGCTTTGTCGTGCCGCGGCCTTTCACCATCCGAGCCGAAAAATGCCCGAACCGGCGCGGGGTCGCCGCGATCCTGGAACACTTCGAGGGGAAGCTCATCGGGTTCGACGAGCTCAAGCGCCGCGCCGCCGCCGGCGAGTTTCAGGGCCTGTTCGCGGCATCCGATTCCATCGATCCCTGGATCGATCTCGCCGATAGCGAGGCATTGCGATCCCGAACTCAGTTCCTGGTACTGGAGGACACGACCGTCACTCCGCTGGCGCATCGAGCCGACGTGGTGCTGGCGGGTGCGACGTTCGCCGAGAAGGCGGGCAGCTACGTCAACGCCCTGGGCCGCCTGCAATACTCGGAAGCGGCCCTGCCTCCGCGCGACGGCGCGATCGCCGACCTCGATATCCTCTGCATTCTGCTCGACCGTCCGGGTGGGCCCGCCGTCTCGAGCGACATTCTGGCTGAGGTGGCCCAGGCGATTCCCGCTTTCTCCGCGGCCCACGGAGGGAAGGTCCCGCCATCGGGCATTCCACTCTGGCCGGGACAGCCGCCGGGAAAGGCGGTGGCGGATGTACCGAGCTTCACGGACGCCTGGAACGTGGCCCATGGCGCGGCTCGGTGGCGCTAGCCGCGTGAAGTCGGCCGGCGCGCTTGCTATACTATTCGAGTTCATCGGGATTTGATGGGGAGGCCCCGCGTTCATGGTCTGGATCGGCATACTCCTGAAGATCTTCATCGTGATCAACGTGATCTTGGGCGCGGTCGCCTACCTCATTTATGTCGAGCGCAAGGTTGCGGCCTTTGCTCAGGATCGCATCGGTCCCAATCGTGCCGGCCGCGAATTCGGCGTCCCGTTCGGGCTGCTCCAACCCTTGGCCGACGGCGCCAAGATGCTCCTGAAGGAGGGCGTGGTTCCCGACTACGTGGACAGGCCGCTTTATCTCCTAGCCCCATTCATCGCCTTGATTGCGGCCCTCATGGGGTTTGCCGTCATCCCCTTCGGCGCCGTCGGCCCCAACCAGGCCATTGACTTCCAGATCGCTCCCAATATCGACATCGGCATCGTTTACATCTTCGCCGTGAGCAGCCTGGCCGTTTACGGCGTCATTCTTGCCGGCTGGTCGTCGAACAACAAATACTCGTTAATCGGCGCCTTGCGGTCGAGGCGCAGTTGATCAGCTACGAAATCCCGCTGAGCCTCTCCATCCTCGGCGTTGTCCTCTGTACCGGCACGCTCGATCTGAACGGCATCATCAACTGGCAGGACCGGAACGTATTGCCAGGCACCATCATCCCGACATGGGGGATCCTGGTCTCGCCGATCGGTTTCTTGATATTCCTGACGAGTGCGTTCGCCGAGACCAACCGGTTGCCGTTCGACCTGCCCGAGGCGGAACAGGAGCTGGTCGGCGGCTACCACACCGAGTACTCGGGGATGAAGTTCGGCATGTTCTTCCTCGGTGAATACGTTCACGTGATCACGGTGAGCTTCTTGACGGTCATCCTCTTTTTCGGCGGGTGGGATTTCCCCTTCTTGAGCCAAGACCAGGCGGGGATCTTCAGCGTGCTGGCGAAGCTCGTCGTGATCCTGGTCAAGGTCGCGCTCGTGATCTTCTTCATGATGTGGGTGCGGTGGACGCTGCCGAGGTTCCGTTACGATCAGCTCATGGATCTGGCCTGGAAGTCGCTGATACCCTTGTCGCTTGTCAACCTGGTGGCCACCGCCGTGATCGTGCAGATGTGGCGTAGCGGGTGGTCGTGAGCAGCGGGAAGCGTGATCCGGTACGTCACGGTCGACCGTTGCCGATGATCGAGTCCCGCACCTTCCATGGGGAGCCCAGCAATTGCGAGCCGATGACCCGAAATTGAAACGAATCGAGCCGCCCAGGATGACGCTCGCGATGAAGCTCTTCCTGCCGCTGGCGGGCGGGCTCGCCGTGACGGCCCGGCACATGTTCGGCGCGGCCTTCGGCGGCCAAGCGGTGACCATGCAGTACCCGGAGGAGCAGCACGTGCCGAGCCCGAACTATCGCGGCGTGCACCGGTTGAACAAGGACGAACAGGGGCGGGTCAAGTGCGTGGCTTGCATGCTCTGCGCGACCGCCTGCCCGGCTCACTGCATTGACATTGTCGGGGCCACGGCCCCGCCGGCGTGGCCCGATCGCGAAAAATACCCCGAGAGCTTCGTGATCGACGAGCTGCGCTGCATTTACTGCGGAATGTGTGAGGAAGCCTGCCCCGTCGAGGCCATCGAGCTGACGGGGCTCTACGACCTCACGGGGCTTTCCCGCGAGCAGATGGTCTTCGACAAGACCAAGCTGCTTTCGGTTTATGATACGACCAAGGACATCGAGCCGATGCCGTACGGCAAGCCGGCCGCCGTGCCATCGGCAACCAAGTTACTGGCGCCCGAGTGATCGCGCCCTTCCGTCGGGGCCGGACGCAGGCAATCTAGCGAAGAGACCAAGCTCCAGAACGAGGAAAGCAGGCGACCCTTGTCGATAGTTGACGCGATCCTGGCATTCTTGATCGTCGCCCTCGGTGGGTGCGGCACGTTCCTGATCTTGCCGCACCGCCATGGCACTGCCCGGCCGCGCAAGCTCCGGCGCTTCGGTGCGATCTCGGCCGGCCTGGGGCTGCTGCTTTTCGTGACGCTCTGGCAAACGCCCGGTCCGTTCCTGGCCACGGTCTTTTTCTACAGTTTCGCTCTGGCCGCGATCGTCGGCGGGCTCATGATGATTGCCAGTCGCGATCCGATCCACAGCGCGCTCTGGTTCGCTTCGGTGGTACTGGCCACCGCGGGGCTCTTCATCTTCGCGGGTGCGCCGTTTCTGGCGGCCGGGACTGTGATCATTTATGCCGGCGCAATTATCGTCACGTTCCTGTTCGTGATCATGCTGGCCCAGTTGGAGGGCAAGGCCGCCTACGATCGGGCCGCGCGATCTCCCGGCCGCGCGACCATCACGTCCTTCGTCATTTTCTGGTGCCTGATCTACGTGTTGTCCGCGATCAAGAGCCCGAGCCTGGCTTCGTCGGCGGGCTCGATGCCAGAGCCGCTCGCCGATACCTCGTTGCCGGCGCCGCGCGAAATCGCCGGGCTCTACAACCTGGATAAGAAAGGTCCCATCGTTGCGGTTCTCGACCGCAGCAGCCTGCGGGAGACGGCCCAGCTCGTCGATCGCGAAGGCCGGGAGAAACCGAATACGGCAGGGCTGGGTGAATCGCTCTACAGCGATCACTTGATCACCGCCGGTCTTGCGGGCGTGCTGCTTTTCGTGGCCCTGGTCGGGGCCATAGCGATTGCCAACCCCAGGCGGGCGCAGGGGGACGAGCCCGCCCGGATGCCGGCCACTTGACCGCTGGCCGATCGCAGATCTTATGCCTGAGGCCCTTGCGAGGGCCAGGGCCTGCCAGGATTCGCAAGGGTAAATCCAACCGCCTTCATTCAGACGTTCGAGAACCAGAAACGATGCCTTCGCCGGATGTATTCAGCGTTGACGTGCTGCGAACCTACCTGCTGGTGGGAGCGGCCCTCTTTATCCTGGGAATGCTCGGCTTTTTGACTCGAAGGAACCTGATCATCATGTTCCTGTCGGTCGAAATGATGCTGCAGGGAACGGCGCTGTCACTGGTCGGGTTTGGCCGATACCACGGCAACTGGACCGGTCAGGTTTTCACGATCGTCATTCTGACGATCGCCGCCTGCGAAGCCTCGATTGCGCTGGCGCTTTTCGTCATTCTTTTTAACCGTAGATCATCGCTCGATGTCATGCTCTGGCAAGACATCCGCGACCCGGACCTGGCGGCGACGCCGGTGACCGACGTGGTGGAGGAGGCGGAGCCGGTCGAGGCCACTCCGGGCCCCGAGTCGTATCCGCATCTCGTACCAGCCGGCATCGAGCCTCCGCATCCCGGACAATCTTGGATCGAGCGGCGAACATGATTCGACTTGCCTGGCTGGTCCCGTTCTTCCCGCTCGCCGGCGCGCTCGCGGCCGCGCTGGCGCCAGGCGCTTGAAGGCCCTGGCGCACATCCCGGTGATCGCCGGAATCGCGCTGGCCTTCCTCGTCTCGTTGTTCTTGCTGTTCGCAGCCGGGCCGGATGCCACCACCACCGTCATGGCGTGGCTTTCGGTCAGCGATCTCGAGATCCCCATCGAATTCCGCGTCGACGGCCTGACGACGATGATGCTCTCGATGGTGACGCTCGTGTCGGGGCTCGTGGCGGTGTTTGCCCGGGGCTATATGGCCGGCGACCCCGGCTATCCGCGGTTCTTTGCCATGATCGGCCTGTTCGTCTTCTCGATGACGGGGCTCGTGCTCTCTAACAACTACTTATTGACCTATGTTTTCTGGGAAGGGGTCGGGGTCTGTAGCTATCTCTTGGTCGGCTACTGGCACGCCCGGCCGACGGCGGCTGCCGCCGCGATCAAGGCGTTCCTGGTGAACCGGATCGGCGATGTCGGCTTCGCGATCGCCATCTTCTGGATGTGGTCGATAGCGCCCGGCCACGACCTGAGCTATGGGACGATTCTGAGCGAAAAGACCCTCGCCGGGATCGCCCCGGTGACGATTGCGGGCATTTCGGTGTTGCTCGTCTGGGCGGCGACCGCCAAGAGCGCGCAGATCCCTCTCTATGTGTGGCTGCCCGACGCGATGGAGGGCCCAACCCCGGTTTCGGCGTTGATTCACGCCGCGACGATGGTGACCGCGGGAGTGTACCTGCTCGCAAGGTCGATGCCGCTCTTGGTTCATGCTCCGGGCATCCAGCTCTTGATCGCAATCATCGGGTGCGCGACGGCACTGCTCTCGGCGGCGATCGCCGTGACCCAGACCGACCTGAAGCGGGTGCTTGCCTATTCGACGATCAGTCAGCTCGGCTACATGTTCATGGCACTCGGGGCGGGAGTCGGCTCAGCCGCTCAGCTCGCCGTCGTCGCCGCCATGTTCCATCTCTTTACTCACGCGTTTTTCAAGGCGCTTTTGTTTCTCGCCGCGGGCAGTGTGATGCACGCGATGGGCGATGTGATCGACATGAGGCGATTCCGCGGCCTGCGGTTTCGCCTTCCTTACACCTGCTGGACTTTCGCCGTGGGAGGGCTCGCGCTGGCTGCCGTCTTCCCGCTCGCCGGGTTTTTCAGTAAAGACGAGATCCTGCTGGCCCTGAGCACCGCGGCTCATCAACGGGAGATTGAAGGGCACGCATTCGGCTGGGGCTGGGTCTATGGCTTGATTTACTGGATCGCAGTCTTCACGGCGTTCTTGACGGCCTTTTATATCGGGCGGGCCTTCTTCATGACCTTCTGGGGCCCGGAGAAGCTGCCGAGCCCCGATGATCCCCAGGCGCCGCCGGCCGATTCCGCCGCGGCACACTCCGCTGCCAGTCCTCATGCGGACGGGGCGGGCCACGGCGGCGGCGAGCATGGGCACGGTTCTCATGTCGGCCGGGAATCGCCAGCCGTGATGACGTATCCTCTCATGGCTCTCGCCGCATGCACCGCTTTGATCGGACTTGTCTGTCTGCTCGCCGCGCCGTTCGCCGGCACAACGGGCTGGTTCGAGCACCATCTTGCCGCCACGCTGAGCTTCGAGTCGCTGGGTAACGAACATCCCGGCTTCGAGTGGTTGACGGCGCTCCTAGGTACCGTGGCCGCCGTCTTGGGATTGGGCCTCAGTTATCTGATGTATGCCGCGGAGAGCCCGGTCCCAGCCCGATTGGCCGAACGCTTCAAGCCGCTTTACGAGGCGTCGGTCCACAAGTTCCGCGTTGATGAGATCTATGGGTGCGCTCTTCGTCCAGACGACCCGAGGGCTGGCCATCGTTTGTGAATTCCTCGATGACTACCTGGTGAACCGGCTTGTGATCGGGGTGGCCAAGCTGCCGCGGATCTTCGGCCGAGAGGTACTGTCCCCGTATCAGAATGGCCTGGTGCAGTACTACGCCGCGGTTTCTGGGCTGACGGTTGCGGTTCTGTTGTTGATTCTCACGCTTCTGTGAAAAAGTCCGGCAGGGCCGCGACGCAACGGAGAACGACGAGGGATAGGGAATGGCGACGTTACTGGTCATCACGGTTCTGCTTCCCCTGGTCGCCAGCCTGGTTCTGGCCTTCGCGCCGCGGTTGGACGCGCACGACGCGCGGCAGATCGCGCTGGCCGCGGCACTGGTGACCCTCGGCTTCAGCCTGGTGCTGCTCCTGGGTTTCCGACCCCAGATCACCGGACCTCAGTTTGCATACGTCAGCGCGGACGGTTACGGGCTGCGTTGGCTGGGCAGGCCGGACATTCGGTTCGCGCTGGGTCTGGACGGGCTCTCCCTGTGGCTGTTCGTCTTGACCTCGCTGCTCTCGATCACGGCGATCTTCGCGTCGTGGGAATCGATCACGGAGCGGGCCGCCCTCCACTATGCGTTCCTCCTGGCTCTGGAGACAGGGTTGCTCGGCCTCTTCGCCAGTCTTGACGTCGTGCTCTTTTACATTTTCTTCGAGTTCACGCTCATTCCACTTTTCTTCCTGATCGGCCTCTGGGGTGGCCCCGATCGGCGCAAGGCCGCGGTGACGTTCTTTCTCTACACGCTCGCGGGCAGCGTGCTGACGCTCTTGGGCGTCATCGCGCTGGTCGTGGTGCATTATCAGTATTCGCCCAGACACGTCTTGACGTTTTCGATCCCCGAATTGACGCACGGCCTGGCGGCACTGAACTGGGAACCGTGGAAGAAAGCCACCTCCTGGGGCAGCCCGCAAGTGGTCATTTTCCTCTTGCTCCTGGCCGGGTTTGCCATCAAGGTCCCCATGTTTCCCTTTCACACCTGGCTGCCCCTGGCCCACGTCGAAGCGCCGACTGCCGGCTCGATCATCCTGGCGGGGGTGCTGCTGAAGGTCGGAAGCTACGGCCTCTTGCGGTTCAACCTGGGGATGACGCCGCTGGCATCGGCAACGATGTTCCCGCTCATCGCCACCCTCGCCGTGACGGGGGTGATCTATGGAGCTCTGGCGGCGCTGGCGCAGACGGACGTGAAGCGGCTGGTCGCCTACAGCTCGGTCAGTCACATGGGGTTCATCGTCCTGGGCCTCTTCGCGCTCAATTCGACCGGCCTGGAGGGGGCGGTGATACAGATGGTGAACCACGGCCTGGCGACCGGCGCCCTGTTTGCCTGCGTGGGCATGATCTACGACCGCTATCACACGCGCGAGATCACCAAGATTGGCGGGCTCTGGAACCGGCTGCCCGTGTGGGCTTTCTTCTTGATGTTGGCCGCGCTCGCCTCGGCGGCCGTCCCCGGGCTCAACGGCTTTGTGGGGGAATTTCCGATTCTGGTCGGCGTTTTTGGCAGGAGCCCCCGCACGGCTGTGCTCGCAACCGCAGGCATGATCCTGGGAGCCTGCTACCTCCTCTGGATGCTGCGCATGCTCGTCTTCGGGCCTCTCAAGGAACCGGTGGCGGAGGGCTCGCCGGCCGATGAACACGCTGCAACTGGCGGCGCGATTGCCCCGGTCGGCTGGCATGAGATCGCGGGCCTTGCGCCCTTGATGGTCATGATGGTCATGATCGGCGTCTTCCCAGGCCCGTTCTTCGATCAGATGCGGCCGTTGACCGCCCAAATCATCGAAAACCTGCCGCAAGTCGTCGCACATCCTGGTTCGACTCGGGGGACGACGGTTGCCCATTTTCCGCCGAGACAGTCCGCAGCGGACGACCGTCCGCCTCTCCGAGCCGCAGTTCGCCCCACTGCGGAACTGGCTGAGAATAACTTCCCGGAAAGTCGTCTTTCGCTCCGCGAAAGATCATCCTTTCGCGGAGCGAAAGTTGACACTGATTTCGGGCCAGCACCGGCAAATTCCCCAGAGAGCCGCCCATGAATCCTCAAAGTGCCATCGACGTTGTACGGGGGTCGACGCTGATCCTTCTTCCCGAGATGCTGCTCTTGTTCGCGGCCATGGCGATCATGACGGCCTCGGCCTTCATCAAGAGGCCGCGTCGGTTCTGGTGCGCGTGGAGCGCAGGCGCCTTGGTACTGGCGCTTCTCGTGCTCTGGACCTTGAAAGACAGCCATACCGACCCCCATTCGGCCGTCGCCTTGAACGATGCGCTGTCGTACAACTCGCGAATCGTCTTGATTTTGATGGGGCTGGTACTGGTGTCGCTTGCACACGCCGAGCCCGGCGACGACCGTGCGGGAGAGTTTTTCGGTTCGCTGCTCATCGTCAACGCCGGCGCCATGCTGGTCGCGGCGGCCAACGAGCTCGTCTTTCTCTTCGTGGGTTTGGAGCTCGTCAGCATTCCGACGTACTTGCTCCTCTACCTCTCGCGTCGCACACGCACGACTCAGGAAGCCGTGACCAAGTACTTCTTGCTGAGCATTTTCGCCTCGAGCCTCTTGCTCTACGGACTGGCATTTCTCTATGGAACGACCGGGATCAGCAACCTCAAGGCTCTGACTTTCCTGGTTGCTCGCCTGCCGACTGGCTGCGCCTCACTCGGCGCTTGCGCTGGTCGCGATTGTCTTCATCATCTCGGGACTCTGCTTCCGGGTCGCCGCGGTTCCCCTTCAGTTCTACGCGCCCGACGTCTACCAGGGCTCTCCGACGGTGATCGCCGCGCTTTTCGCCTGGGTGCCCAAGGCGGTGGGGTTCCTGGCAATGATCAAGACGCTGACCGCGGTATTCTCGGCGAGAGAGGTGACGAACCCGCTGGTGCAGAAGGCGATCATCATTACGTGGATCATCGCGGCGGCCACGATGATCTGGGGGAACGTGCTGGCCCTGCTCCAGAACAATCTCAAGCGGCTCATGGCGTATTCCTCGATTGCGCACGCCGGCTATCTGATGGTCGGCATCACCGCTTCATTTGCCAATGACGGCGGAACCGGCGGCATCTACTACGGCAGCGAGAGCGTGCTGTTCTATCTCGTCGTCTACGCTCTGATGACCGTCGGGACTTTCGGAGGGTTCATGCTGCTGCGCCTGGGCGGCCGGGAGCTGGAGACGGTCGAAGAGCTCGATGGTCTAGGCTGGGTGCATCCCTGGCCGGCATTGGGGCTTTCGATTTGCTTGTTGAGCTTGAGCGGCATTCCGCCCTTGGCCGGTTTCATGGGAAAGTTAGAGATCTTCGCCGCCGCGATCGCCGCAAGGGAGCGGGTTGAGACCAGCGGATTTCTTTTGCTAGCAGTCATCGGGATGCTGACCTCGGCAATCGGTGCATATTATTATCTACGGATCGTCGTGGTCATGTATCTGCGTCCTTCGAGGCAGCCGGTCGAGCTTTCCGGCGGCTGGCCGGTAGCCTTGCCGGTAGCGGCGTGCGCGGGCCTCTCGCTTTTGCTCGGCGTCTTTTCCGGTCCCCTCGTTCACGGTGCACGCTCGGCCGCCGAGTCGGCGCTGGCCCGGCCGGATCCCGGCGTCATTCGAACCGCCGATTCAATCCAGTTTCCCCCCACTGCGGCTCTCTCGCGAGCCGCTTGCGTCGTCGTTTTGAATGCTGAATTCCCGCTCTGCTTCGTGAGGCACTGCCTCACGGTGCCGGAAAACTCGGGCAGAGGTCTGGCTCGGAAGATCCTCCGCCGATCGCCAGGCACAATCGTCGAGCTTGGCTCCCAGAGCGCTCCGGGACTTAAATGGGGTGCCAACACGTCTCGCCAGTTCAAAAGAGTGGCACCGTCTGGCGTTGCAGTGCATGACCTTCGCAGTCGTCCTTCGCGGTCGGGGAGCAGGCGATAGCCGGCGGCCATCTGATGGCGGCTATTGGAAGAACTCGTATCGACCGGGCGCGAGCACGTGGTGAGGGTCAAGCACGGTGCTTGAGCTTCCGGTGGATCGCGCCGGTGTCGTCGCGGGCTGGCGGAAGCTGTCCCATGGATTGCAGGCCCAGCCGGTAAGGGATATATCCGGCCTCGGCCAGGCGGCGGAGCATTTCATCGTGACAGGCCCGCGCGCGCTGGTCTTCGCCCTCGACGTTCCGGTCGAAGACGATGAACAGCACGAAGTCGATCATCCGGTCCGTCAGGCAGGATAGGTTGATGCTGGGCTCAAAGCCGTGCTCGAAAGCCGCCCGCTCGACCAGCGAGACCACCGCGACGGCGTGCTCGCCGGAGAAAGGAATCGCCGGCGCGTAGAAGAGCAGGCCGCAGCGGTCGCGGTCCGGATCGATCTCGTTGACCGGCGGCGTCGGTTGCCGCATGCGCCAAAGACGCTCGCCATCGCGGTCGCACTCGGGTGGCCCATGTAAACGCTCTTGGTGTAGATCGAGTCCAAGTAAGGGTTTACGTCGATGCCGGTCAGCCAGCGGAAGGGAGAGCTCGCCAGGCGGGCGATTCCAACGAAGGTGCGATCGAGGAAGACCATGCTGTCGAGCCGGCGGCGCAGCACGCGCACGCGGCGACGGTCGGCGCGGGCCTGGGCTCCGCTGGCGGCATACAAGGGTGCCAGGACATTCCAGCGGGTGGCTCGCCTGGCGCGAACGAGCCGTCGGCAGATCTCCGGCGCCAACGGCGTCTTGCCACCGGTTTCCGCCCAGGGATATTGCCGCATGAGCCCCAGCGTCTTGTAGTCGTTGAAGATCATGGCCGGGCTGCGGAGCGTCCCTTCCA
>CAWGMT010000006.1:0-405666 GCA_963823675.1 uncultured Isosphaeraceae bacterium
TCATTCTCGACGGGATGAGCTGGGCCGTTTGCCATGAGCTTCTGGCCGACATTCGCCGCGAACATTGGTTCGAGGCAACGCTGGATGAATCTTCGGCACTTCCAGCCCCTGTGATCGCGACGGTCCCCAGCGTCACGACCTATTCCCGCACGTCCCTCTTGTCGGGAACTCTGGTGAAGGGCGATTCGACGGTCGAGAAACGCAACTTTGACGCGAACGCCGCCTTGAAGCAAGTTTGCGACAAGCGGTATCCCCCGGTCTTGTTCCACAAGAAGGAAGTCTCGGAAGGTTCCAGAGGGATCCTCGGCGACGATCTCAGCAAGGCGATTCTCTCGGCAAACCACAAGATCGTCGGTGTTGTCTTCAACGCCATCGACGACCGGCTGAGTAGCGCTCAACAGGTCCGGGAAGATTGGACGATCAATCGCATCAGTCCCCTGGGCGCCGTACTCAAATTGGCGAGGGATTCCGGGCGTGTGGTGATCCTTGCCAGCGACCACGGCCACGTTTGGCATCGCCCAGAAGCCAAGCTCTGTTCCGGTAACGCCGGTAGCCGCTGGCGGTCGCCGACTGGCGATGTTCAAGACGGCGAAATTGCGATCACGGGGAGTCGGGTGAAGGAAGAAAACGGTAGCCGCACGGTCGTGGTTCCGTGGGTGGAAACGATCTACTACGGCAAGCAACAAAACGGATACCACGGAGGAGCCACGCCGCAAGAGATGGTCAGTCCGCTGGTAATCCTGATGGACAAAACCAGCACCTATTCCGGCCTCTTCGCGTGCGAATACCCGAAGCCGGAATGGTGGTCGGCTCCGCCTGTTGCTTCGCTCTTGGTCGAAGAACCGCGCACTCCGGTGGCCGTCGTTGTTTCCAAATGGCCCAAAGGTCTCTTCGACGACCAATTCGAGGAGGATGCGAAGCCGGCTGTTACTCCCATTCAGAGCGTTCCGCATGAGAGAACGGTTTCTGTCGCGTGGCTCGACCGTCTGTTTGCCTCGGCGGGCTACAAAGATCAAAAAGAACTTGTTCGCCGCCATGCTCCTGATGATGGCCTCGTGCGTCGTTGTCTGGACGCACTGGATTCCAGCGGCGGTATCATGACCCCGGCTGCATTCGCAAAGGCGGCCGACATCTCAGCGGCACGAATCGATGGCTTGATCGCCCAAATGCAACGCCTGTTGAACGTGGACGGCTACGAAATCCTGACCTTCAGCCGCTCCGAGAATCGGATCGAGTTGAACGTCTCGAAACTCAAGCGGCAGTTCGATCTGAAATGACATATGGAAATCAGCAACGAACGCCGTCGAGAGATCATTGCCGCGCTTCGCAAGGGGACCGTTCCACAACGTGGCTTGGATTTTCTGGCCGTGGGATTGCGTCCCTTCGAGCCAGTGATTGCCAGCGAACTAAGCGACGTGGCCCAAGGCGGCGCAATGTTCAAGGCCGTCCGTGGCGACTACGGCTGCGGTAAGACATTCTTCGGTCGCTGGGTCCAGGAATACGCCAAGAAGAAAGGGTTCGCCGTCGCTGAGGTTCAGATTTCCGAGACGGAAACGCCTCTTCACCGCCTGGAGACTGTTTACCGCCGAGCGATGGAACAGCTTTCGACGACGGACTGCTTCTTGGGTGCATTCCGCTCGATCCTGGATGGCTGGTTCTACGGTCTGGAAGAAGATGTCTTGGCCGAAGGGAATATCGACCCCGGCGACGAGAAGGCACTGTCCGAGCGTGCCGATGGGTTGCTGGAAAAGAGATTGGCGGAGATCACTCGTGCAACACCGCAGTTCGCTGCCGCGTTGCGGGCCTACCGTGGGGCGCAGCGGGCGAATGACCACGCCACGGCCGAAGGATTGGCAGGCTGGCTGGCTGGGCAACCGCATGTCGCCGCATCGCTGAAACGAGTGGCCGGTGTCAAAGGCGACGTCGATCACTTCGCGGCCCTGAGTTTTCTTCGTGGGCTGCTCTTGATTCTGAAAGACTCTGGCTACTCGGGGCTGGTACTGGTTCTCGATGAAATCGAAACGCTGCAACGAGTCCGAGGCGACGTGAGAGAGAAGGGACTCAATGCCTTGCGCCAGTTAATCGACGACATCGACGGCGGGCGTTTTCCGAATCTCTACGTGCTCATCACAGGGACGCCTGCGTTCTTTGATGGCCCCCAGGGCATCCAGCGACTGGAGCCGCTGGCGCAGCGGCTCCACGTGGATTTCCGGACGGACGCGCGGTTTGATAATCCACGAGCAGTCCAGCTTCGATTGGCGCCTTTCGATCAATCCCGCCTGGTCGAGGTTGGCATCAAGGTTCGTGACCTCTACCTCTCGGACTGTTCGTGCCCGGATCGGGTGCGCCGGATGGCTACTGATGAATTTGTCCTCAGCTTGGCACGAAGCGTGGCGGGGAAGCTGGGAGGCAAGGTGGGCATTGCCCCCCGATTGTTCCTCAAGAAGCTGGTCTCGGACGTACTGGACCGGATCGACCAGTTCGAGGACTTCGACCCGCAAACGCACTACGCACTCACGATCAGCGAAGCGGAACTCCTCCCGGTCGAACGGCAGGCCGTGGGGGCATCGACCGTTGACGGGATCGAGCTGGAACTGTGAGCAATTTCGACCTACTGCATCCGGCGCTCCAGCACCATCTCGTCAACAGTCTGGGCTGGCGCGAGTTGCGGCCGTTTCAGGATGCCGTCATCCCCCGAATCCTGGCCGGCGAGAACCTGGTCATTCTCGCGCCCACGGCCGGCGGCAAAACCGAAGCAGCCTTTTTTCCGGTCTTGTCGAGGATGCTCGGCGAAGATTGGCAAGGGTTGAGCGTCCTCTATCTTTGTCCGATCAAGGCGCTCCTCAACAATCTGGAATTTCGGCTCGCGCGATACTGTAGCCTCGTCGGAAGGCGAGCGGCTCTTTGGCATGGCGACGTCGGGGCCGCGGCAAGGAAGCGGATTCAACGCGAACCGGCGGATTGCGTGCTGACGACGCCCGAGTCGCTCGAAGTCATGCTGGTCTCACCGAACGTCGATTCGCGAAACCTGCTGGGAAACGTTCGCGCGGTAATCGTCGATGAGATTCACGCCTTCGCGGGCGATGACCGAGGCTGGCATCTTTTGTCGGTCCTTGAGCGCGTGACGCACCTGGCAGCCCGCGAGATTCAGAGGATCGGCCTTTCGGCGACGGTCGGTAATCCCGAAGCTCTCGTGAACTGGCTGGCCGGCTCGGCGGCGGGAGCCAAAGGGGTTGCACTTCCACCGCCGAGCGAAAGGCGAGCGGCCGACGTGACGATCGACTACGTCGGGTCGCTTGCCAACGCTGCCGTGGTGATCTCTCGCATCGGCCGAGGCGAGAAACGGCTGGTCTTCGTCGACAGCCGGTCTCGCGCTGAACAGTTGGGCAACGAACTGCGTCAACTCGGGACGACCACTTTCGTGACACACAGCTCGTTGAGCGCCGACCAGCGCCGACAGGCCGAGGACGCCTTTGCCAACCGCGACGACTGCGTGATCGTGGCGACGAGCGTATTGGAGCTGGGGATCGACGTCGGCGATCTGGACAGGGTGATTCAGATCGATGCTCCGACGACAGTTTCCAGCTTCCTCCAGCGCATGGGAAGAACGGGGCGGAGAGCAGGGTCGGTCATGAATTGTCTGTTCCTCGCGACCGATGGCGAGGCGCTGCTCAAGGCGGCGGCGCTTGTTTCGCTCTGGGAATCTGGCTACGTCGAGCCGATCGAACCTCCGCGAAGGCCGATGCATATCATGGCTCAGCAGATCATGGCACTGGCTCTTCAGGAAAGGGGAATTGGTCGGTCCGATTGGTTTCAATGGATCGCGGGCGTGCGAGGCTTCCAGAAGACATCCGATGCCGAGCGTACTTCGCTCGTCGCGTGGATGTTGGCGGAAGACATCCTTTTCGATGATTCGGGCATCCTCTGGTTTGGGAAGAAGGGCGAGACGAAGTACGGTCGCAAGAACTTTCTGGAGATCGTCTCGGTATTTGTCTCGCCGCCGGTCTTTTCCGTTCTCCACGGCCGCCAGGAGCTGGGATACGTCGACGAGATGACTTTTCTGGGAAAGACGAAAGGCCCCCGGGTGCTGCAATTGGGTGGGCGAGCCTGGCGGGTCACGCACATCGACTGGCAGCGCCGGGTCGCGTTTGTCGAGGCCACTCTTGACAAAGGACGTTCGCGCTGGAAGGGGGACGCTCAGCCTTTGAGCTACAAGGTCACGCAGTCAATCAAGTCGATCTTGGCATCCGACGAACGGAAGCCAGCCTGGTCCAACCGGGGCGGACAGGAGATCGAACTCTTACGGGCTGGCTTCCCCTGGGTCAAGCTCGACCGGACTACCTTGGTGCAAAGCTCGGACAATACTCTGAAGTGGTGGACGTTCGGAGGTTTTCGAGCCAACCTGACGCTCATCCCAAAGCTGGCGGAGCTCGCTCGATGCCCGATTCGACTTGACAATTACGCGCTGAGATTTGACGCGTCGTCGCGTCTGGAAGATGCCGAGCAAGCAATCCGCGAACTGAGGAACGTCGACCCGAAGACGCTCTGTCCGTCGATCGACGAGAGTGCCTTGATCGGCCTCAAATTCTCGGCCTGCTTGCCGGTCGAGTTAGGTACGCAGATGTTGGCGGAGCGCATGGCCGACACGGAAGGCGCGGGGCAAGTCTTGAGAGAGGATTTCATGACCGTAGTGGAGGGTTGAACGACGATCACGTGCTTGGTCGCTGCGACGGCCAGGCCAGCTTCTCAGCGTTTTCTTGGCGCGTCCGAATGCCTGGTCCGCGACGTTCACGGGGTCGTGCCGGTTGCCGAACTCGCCGGCGGCGAGATCGGTTCTCTTGTGGCGAAGGTTGCTGAGATCAAGCGGCCGAGGAGAAAGACCAAAGTCAATGCTTGAGCAATGCCAGCGTCTCGTGCGGCGCCGGGTCGTTTTCGAGGTTGGCGACGCGGTTCCAGATCTCGTCGGCTCGGATCGAGCCCAGCACCGGGCGCGCCAGCCCGTGGAACTTGGCGGCAAGCTGGTCGTCCGTGAGCGGGTTGCGGGCGTGACCGGGCGGAAACGCCACTTCCGACTCGAGCTTGGTTCCATCGTCGAGCGTGACCGTCACGCGATTGGGAGTTCCCGCGGGATAGCCGGCCGAGAGCCGTGGATCTTCGACCACGCGCGTCCGCGCCACCAGGTCCAGGAGCGCGGGATCCGCAAGCCGCCGGGGAGTGAATTGTTCGGCCGATACCGTGCCGTCGACGAGCGCGACGGCCGTGCAATAGGGAAGACTGTGATCGGCCGTCTCACGCGTCCGCGGCCGCCACTTTTCCGGGTCCTTGCCGATGATCTCGACGGCCGTGCGAAACGTCGCGATCTCGATGGAACGAATCTGGTCGGGGCTGCCGATCCCTGGCCGCAGCTCGAGCGCCGCGGCGATCGCCGACTGGCTATGATACTCGGCCGGGACGAACTTGATCGAGGTCTCCGGGAGCATCCAGTCGGCCACCGTCTTGCCGCCCAGCTTGGCGAGTGTGAATGGGCCCGAAACCTGTTCGAAGAAGCCCATTTCTCCCTCGAAAAGCGGCGCGGGGCCGGTCAGGCCGTCGGCCGCCAGCAGGGCAGCAAACAGCCCATTTCGCGCGGCGAATGCGAACGCACAGCCTTTCCACATCGAAAGCTCGCCCGCTCGCGTGATCCGCAGCGCAGTCCCGGTCGTGCCCGCGATCCCGAGCGCATGGACCGTCTGCGACTGGTTCAGACCCAGCAGCCTGGCAGCCGCCAGCGTCGCCGAGAGTGATCCATAGGTCGTGTGGTCCCAGCCCCGCGCGGACGCTGGCCGCGTCGCAGAGCCGGCACTGGACCTCGTAGGCGACGACCGCGGCGGCGATCCACGCCTTGCCGTCAGCATGATCGGCTTCTCCCGCGGCCATGACAGCCGCCCAGTTGTCGCTGGGATGGGCGGGCTCGAGCGAAAGATAGGTGTCGTTGCAATCGAGATAGCGGATGTGGACGCCGTTCGCGAATGCGCCCCAATCAGCCGCTGACGTCCCGCCGCCGATCAGCGAGACGGGAGGCGTCCCCTGGAACCGTCGGGCGACGCCGCGAGCGATCGACGGCGCGGGCTCACCCATCGCGCCAATGGCACAACCCAAGGCGTCAATCAGCCGGCGCCGAGCCTCGACGACCACGACGGGAGGGAGGTCGTCAAAGCGCGTCTCCAAGGCAAATGCGGCCAAGCGTTCGGCGAGGTTTTCCGGCATCGTCGGGCCTCAACGGGGGTCTCACGAAATGCTGCGCGGCTCTGAAGGTCACTATGATCCCGTGATCGCTGCAATTCAAGATCGGCCGAAGATCGCACCGGCTTGGCGGCCAGGCCGTGTGCGCAGCGCCGCAGCACCCGTTCTGCGCAGGACCATCATTGTTTGGCGGCGTAGCGCTCCATCGGGACGACGAGCTTCGCCTCCGCGACAGCCTGGGGCCTGAACCCACGCGGTCGCGCCCGACGACGCGGCTCCGGTATACAATGCGTGTGCCGCGGGATAACAATGGGATTACCATGGACCTACGGCGGCAAGAAATGAACCCGGCTGACGATGCACAATTGTGGAATGACTTGCACGGGATTGAGCAACGGTCGCTTGCTGAGATTATGCGCCTTTGGGGTAAGATCTCCACTAAAGCGGATGTCATGCGCGAAGCACTCGGCACACCGCACCAGAGGGGGACAGCGCTGCGTTTGCTGCTCGTTCTTGGTGACGAAATGAAGATGAAGGTCTTTCGTAGCCTTGTCGAATTATCCTCTGTAGGACATTCCGACGTTGCACTTTGTCGGTCGATCATCAAGTCCATGCCGCAAAGATGGGTGCTCAACAACTAGGTCGCGCCGGCAGCGGGAGCCGGCCGCAGTTTAGGCACGGAAACGCGCCCAACCACCTGTTTGCGCGTCGGAAAAGGAAACGGGAGTCGCATCCTTCGCCCCGTCCCGTTTCTCGGCGAGCGTTTAACCCGGAGCCAACGGCGACGGCGGCTGTTATCGCATAGACGGGTGAACGCCGTCGCCGTTGGCGCCGGCTTAACGGCATGGAATGAATTCCGTTCTACGAATCCCGCCCGTTCCCGCTCCTCAGATCTTCATTCCAAACACTACGATCTTGCGATGCCCCACGGCAACGATCGTATCGGCGTGCTCGTCGAGCGCGAGGTCGTGGATGACCATGGGAGCTTTTTCCTGGGCGAGCGTATTGCTGGCGGCGAGGTCGTAAAACAGCAAGAACCCGTCCCTGTCGCCGCCGCCGCCGGCCAGGAGCCAGTCGCCCTGGGGATGAAAACAGAGGCGATGCACCAGGCCCTTGAACTTGTCGCTCGAGAACACATGGGTCCGCTCGCCCCGCTGCCAGTCGAAAACTTCCACTCGCGCCGGGCCGTCCAGATGATCGATGTTGGAAATCTGGCCGCTGCCGCCGGCCGCGAGATAACGGCCGTCGGGAGAGAAAGCCAGTGCGCGGATCCCGCCGATCGAATGGCGCCTCTGGACCGGGTCCCAGGTGTAGAGCTCGGGCACTTCGAGCACGGCCAGCGACCGGCCGGATTGCCAGTCCCAGACGTTGATACGTCCGACCTTGTCACCGGTGGCGATCTTGCTGCCGTCGGCGCTGACGGCCAGCACGTAGAGCATCGAGGCGAAGTGAGCCGGCGTCTCTTCGGCGTGGCCGCGTAGCTCGCGGACCAGGCGGCCAGTCGAGACTTCCCACAACCGGCAGACCATGTCGTCGGCCACGCTGGCGAAAATGTCACCGCTTCCAGCCGCCGCCACGCGGCGGATCCACTTCGAAATGGGCGGCCACGTCGCGGATCTTCGATCGCGAATCGATGTCCCACCAGACGAGACGGCCGTCGTATCCGCCCGACGCGAGCGTGCTGCCGGCCAGTGCGAGACCGGTCACATAGCTCTCGTGGCGGCCCAGTTCCTTCGGATCGGGCTTGGCAACTTCCAGATCCAGCTCGTAAACCAAGAAATCCGACCCGCCGCAAAAGACCCGGCTCGTGTGCGGCTTGCGAGCCAGAGCAAAGACGATGTCGGGGCGCGCGACCTGCTTGACGATCTTGAAGCGGAGATCGCTTCGAGAAAGAATCTCATTCATGCCAGCACCGCCCGGACCGGCTCGGTTCCGGCGTCGGTCAGTGGAACGGGGCGCGCTCCGACCATGTATTCCTTCTGGTGGTCGATCCCCAGGGCCTGGTAAATCGTCGCGAAAAGCTCGGCCGGCCCGACCTGGCCGTCGACAACGGCGCGGCCGGTCTTATCCGTCTTGCCGTAGACCGAGCCGCCGCGGACCCCGGCGCCTGAGAGCGTGGCGCTCCAGGCCGAGGCAAAATGATCGCGGCCGAGGCAGGCGTTGATCTCCGGCGTGCGGCCAAACTCGGCCAGGGTGATCACCAGCGTGCTCTCGAGCAATCCGCGCGAGCTCAGGTCGTCGAGCAGAGCGGCCATGACGCGGTCGAGCTCGGGCACCATTTCCTGGTGGGTCTCGAAATTCTGGCCATGGCTATCCCACCAGGCGCGCGCGATGCGCACGAATGGGACGCCGGCCTCGATCAGCCGGCGGGCGATGAGCACCTGCTCGCCGAACTGCGTGGGCCCGAACTGGTCGCGAACGGCCTGCGGCTCGCGGTTGATGTCAAAAAGCGACTCGCTGGCCATCAGCCCGCGCACCCGCTCGTAGGCCACGTTGTGGCTGCCCAGCGCGCGGGACGAGCGGCCGCGCTCGAACCGTTTGCTCAAAAAGTCGCGGAGTAGGGCGCGTTCGAGGTGATCCAGCTCGGAGATCTCATCCAGGCGATGAAGGTTCTCGGGGACATTGCCCGCGGTGAGATACATCGGCTCATAGCGCTGGCCCAGGAACCCGCCCGATCCGGGGGCCATCATGCGGCCTTCGGTCGCCGAGTAGAACGAAACGTAGTCGGGCACCTGGCTGTGAATCTGGCCGAGCTCGCGAGCGAGCACGGCCCCCAGGTCGGGGTAGCGGACGCTCGCATCGTCGCGGCGGCCGCGCATCATCAGCCTGGCACCGCCGCCGTGGTCGCCATTCTTGGTGTTGAGCGAGCGGATGATGCAGGTATGACCCATTCGCTCCGCCATCCTGGGCATGAGCTCCGAGATGTGAATGCCGGGGACCGCCGTCGGGATCGACCGGAACGGACCGCCGGTCAACGTCCCGGGCTTGGGGTCCCAGGTTTCGAGCTGGCTCGAGCCGCCGGCCAGCCAGAGCAAAATGACCCGCTTGTCATTCCGCTTGAGCTCGCGCGCCAGTGATGGCTCCTGTAAGAGGTCGAGCACCGTCATGTCGGCCGCCAACGCCCCGGCGCCCTTGGCCAGGGAACCGAGGAAACCGCGACGATTCAGGGCATGCTCGGGCGACCCGCAGAAATGTGAGCGTTGTGTCTTTGACATGGGCTGGCTCCTCAAAGATCAGTGGTTGAATCGGAATTCCGACCCGGCGAAGAGCGCCCAGACGAGCTGTCGGTAGGCATCCTCGGGGCGGTCTGTCCGCTCGGCGAGAAAGGCACTCAGCACTTCCTTTTCTTCGGCGTCGGGAAAGCGCGAGAGGGTAGTGAACACCGCCATTCTCACGGCTTGGGCCGGCCCGGACGATCGCTCGAGGAGGCCGAGCAAGGTGTCTGGCCCGTTCCGGAGCAGCTTCTGCGCGACCTGCTTGCCATTGCTGAAAAGCAGTGCTTCTGACGCGCCGATTTGCGGGTCGCCGCCGGAAGTTGGGAATAAACGTGCAAGCGCACGGGCCGATTCCTCCCACGCTTCGATCCGCCGGGCGAATTGAGCAGACTGGAAGTCAGGCGGCACGCTCACGGGGTCGGCCGTGGCGATCACGAGGGAAGTCGCCAGTTGCATCTGCGTCAAGGGCCGCACGAGTGCCGTGGCAAAGAGCGACGGCCGGGCGCAGGGCCGCCGCCGTCCCAGCGGCTGGCGCGGGCGTACGTATCGGAAAGAACCAGGCCGCGGATCAACCGCCGCAGGTCGTAGCCGTGCGTGGCCAGGTCGCGGGCGAGCCAGGCCAAGAGCTCGGGATGGCTGGGCGGGTTGGCCGAATGCATCTGGTCGAGCGGCATGACCAGGCCATGGCCGAAGAAGCGATGCCAGAGACGATTCACGATCGCTCGGGAGAAGAACTCGCGCTCGGTCGGCGCCAGTGCCAGCTCGACCAGTTTGGCCCGCGCACTGAAGCTTGGGGGCGGCGGAGGCATCTTGGCTTTTTTCGCCCGGTCGATGGCGTCGCGCTCTTTTTTCTTCTCCTCGCTCGAGGGCTCCTGCGCATCCGGCTCATCAGCGCGGCGCCCGGTGAGGAAAATCAAGCGCGCCTTGCGTTCGATGTCGTCAGTTGTCTTGAAGCGGAGGTCGCCGTAAGCGTGCTCCCCGAGGAAACTGCTGTTGCCATTGGCGGTGGCGAACGTGCGGCTGAAGAAGGCCTTCATTCCGTAGAAATTGTCCTGCTTCCAGTCCGGGACCAGAGGGTGATCGTGGCACTGAGCGCAACTGACGTTGACGCCGAAGAAGGTCGAGCTGACGTCGGCCGTAAGCCGGTCCAGGTCCTTGAGCCCTCTCAGAAGGTAAGCCGAGGCCGCTCTCTGCGCCTTGTCGGTCTGGTCGGGAAGCATGAGCTCGCGAAAGATCCGGTCCCAGGGGCGGTTTTCTCCGACGGCGACGACGAGGTATTCGCGCAGGCTGCCCTTGCCATCCGCCATCAGCATGGTGTCGAGCTCATTGACCTGGTGCCGGACGAAGCTCTGAGACGCCATCAAGCGCTCGACCAGACGGCCGCGCTTGCCGCGATCGCTGGAATCGATGTAGGCACGCGCCTCGGCGGCGGTCGGAATGCGTCCCGCCAGTTCGAGCGTGAGCCGGCGCACCAGCGTGGCGTCGTCGGCTACCGGCACCGGCCTGACGTCGGCCGTCTTGAGAGCCTGATCGATGTAGTGATCGACGACCTCTTCAACGCGGCGATCGGAAGGAAGCAGCTCGGCTCCTGTTCCCGCGCCAGCGGCCCGGATCATCGCTAGCGCGGCCGCGACCGCCAAGACCCGCCGAAACGTGAACATGGTGCGTCCTCTAGCTGGTTGCAATCCAGATCATCGAGATTCTTTCTGGCGAGCGCGCGAGCGGCAGGAGAAGCCGACGCCTCGTTCGTTTTTCAACGGGCGGACGGCTAACAATTGTTTAATTTACTGGCTGCGCGCGGGGAATGCCAGTGCTTTCTGGCGGCGCTCTGTCGATCGTTGCGGCGAGACGTCGCGGCTGTCGTCCTTGCCCGCGGGCCCCAAAACGAATGGGAGTGGCATCGCCACCAGCACACACAAGACGCGAAACAACATGCTCAGCAGCTCCTGGTGTGGAATTGAACTTCGGAACCCCAAGGTAGTTCCCAATTGGGCCGACGTCGTAGCCGTATACCGATGACTGAAAGCTTAGCCTTCCCGGCGTTGGTGGATCGCATCTTTCCAGACCTCAGCGCGCCGCACTGCCCGCTTCGCCCCGGCTATTTGCGGTGTTCTCCTGCCGGTTCCTGGGATCTTGCGCCGGCGGCGCAGGCTTGTCGGCGCCGATGTGCTGGCGCAGGATCCGACGCACTTCCAGGATGGCCTCGGGGTCCTTCTGCACGCCGTGGTCGGAGCGCACGACCTTCTCCGTTTCGACGCCGTCGAGATGTGCGCTGCGATAGGGAACCACGCCGTCGGTCGTCCGGTCGATGCCGGTGGGCCGCAGCGATCCGATGATCGAGTTGAGCGCCGCCGGCCCCGGCTTCATGCTCAGGAAGGCATTCAGGATCGGCGAGTCGGTCTCCAGGGTCTCGATGCTGGTCGGCAGCCGGCGAAACCGCCTCGAGTCGAACGCGTCGGGGTTGTCCTTGATCAGGCGATAGAGCAGCTTGTGGATGTGGTCGGGGTCGCTGATCAGATTCGAGCCGACCCGGCCCACCACGCCGCGCGAGAGGTCCGAGCCCCGGTGCGGCGTCGCCAGGAAAACCACGCGGCTGACAAACGGCACCGGCTCGAAGAAGAAATAGCGGCGCAGCTCGTCGAGCACCTCGCGCGGGCCAATCACTTCGTCGAAGAACGAGCGGTCGGAGTAGATCCGCCAGAGCTTGTCGTCGCTCTTGACCGCCATGGCATGGCTCAAGAGCCCGCCCATGCTGTGACCCAAGAGGACCATCCGCTCGAAGGCCGGGTCGCGGCCGTCGGGGTCATACATCTGCTTGGCCTGAAAGAGCGACTCGCGCAAGCCGGCCGCGGCGATCGGAATGGTCACGCCGGTCGGGTACATGTAGAGCATGAACTGATAGTTGCTCTGAATGACCGGGTCGCGCAACAGCTCGTTGAGCATGGGGATCCAGGCCAGCGGCGTCGAGATCAGGCCATGTACCATGACCACCGGAATCTTGCCCGGCTCGTAGGGACGAATCAACAGCAGGTTGGCCCGTTCAAACGCGTGTTCGGGACGGAGCAATCCGCTCCAGCGGTAGCGGTCCAGGTCGGAGCGGGACCACATGTAGGCCAGGGGGGTCGTCAGGTCGGTCTCGAGCGCCAGCACATTGGGCGGGGCCCCGACCCTGCGCGTCTGCACGGGGTCGTACAAGATGAGCGTGCATTCGCGGGCGTCGCGCACATCGGCGACCGCGTCGCGCAGTCGTGAGTTCGGCGTGAGGAACGCCGTTAGCGGAAACGCCATTTCGGGTGGATAGAACCGTTCCGCCGGCGGGCGCTCGCCTTTTTGGTCGTCCGTCTCGCGGATGCCGATCAAGGGCACGCCCAGGCCGTACTCGTAGTTGCGCGAGCCCAGTCCGCTGACCTCGAAATCCGAGACGAGCTTGATCTTGTGGATGTCGGCCTTCTTCCAGGGCGAGCGCTCGTCGATCACGATCCGCAGCACTTGCTCGCGGCCGTGAACCTTGAACGGGATCGCCTCGCCATTCTGGAGCGGGATCTCGCCTTTGAGCTGGGCGGCGCGGATCAGCCGATCGACTCCGGCGTTGTAGATGTCGCACGCCAGCCGGAACCTGGGGTCCCCCGGCCCGCGGCCCTTGGCCACCTCGGCGTCGAAGAGGTAATCGTGAGCATAGGCGGCGGCGTCGAGAAAGCGGTCGATGGCCTGGGGCTTGCGCCAGCGGTCGAGCCGCTTGGCATCAATCCACGAAAGCTCCGCCAGCGCATACACCAGCTCGGCCTCGGGCTGCTTGCGCGCGAATTTCTCGAGCCGGAGCAGGGCACCGTTCACATCGCGGCGGTATTCGCGCTCGAGATCATACCGCTTGAGCGTTTCGAGCGTGCGCTCGCTGGGTCGGTCGATCCCCGCGAGGCTGCGCTGAAACGAGGATGAAGAATGCTCCTTCTGGCTGGCCTGGATCGTGATGTCCGACCAACCAACCAGAGCCGACGCGAGAACAATCGTTTGTACCAGCGGCATGGCGGGCCACTCCTTCGACCCTCGACGAGGCGTGCTCCAGCCGCCCCCGTCCGAATTCGGCCCCCGAATGATGCCCAGGACCCGCTTTCCGGTCAATCCCGGTCGCCCAATGACCATGCAAAGCCATGAATCGATCATGGGATGCACGCTGTCACACATCTCCTCTTAAGTCGTTGATAGGCTTTGAACTCGGAACGAACCACATCGTGGTCGTACGCGAAGGATATCCCGCACGCGGGCACTGGTGCGCCATTTGTAGGGTGGGTGAAACCCACCGCAAACGCTGTGAGGCCGGTGGGTTGCACCCACCCTACGGTGACGCGGTCGCTGCCGCGCGAGGTATAGTGCCGCGCCGCCGCTTATCTTGAACCGCCTTGCCGGGGTAAACGCAAGCCGCCACAATGCTGGGTAGATGCATTGCGGTATTCAGAACCGCGGGAAAGTCGTTATGTCTCAAGCGACAATCGCTGCTCCCGAAATCAAGACCCTGGCCGACCTGATGCGCCGGCTGGGTGGGATCCCGCTGGAGCGGATCTGGTTCCACCCCGCGCCCGGGCGCGCCACGGAGAAGGACGTCATCGAGGTCGAGGCACGAGAGAACCGTCTCTGCGAGCTGGTTGACGGCACCCTGGTGGAGAAAGCGATGGGGTTCGACGAGTCGCGACTGGCCGTCAAGCTCTCACATCTGGTCCAGTCTTATCTCGATCAGCACGACCTGGGAATCTGCATTGGCGCCGACGGCATGATGCGGATTGCTCCGGGCCTGGTGCGGATTCCCGACCTGTCGTTCATCTCCTGGGACAGGCTCCCGGGCCGTGAGAGCCCCCGAGAGCCGATCCCGGACCTGGCGCCCGACCTGGCCGTCGAAGTGCTGAGCGAGGGGAACACCAGGGCGGAGATGGCTCGCAAGGTGCGCGAATATTTCGAAGCCGGCGTCACGCTGGTCTGGCTGATCGATCCCCGGAAACGCACGGCCCGCGTAATTTCGACTGTCGAGAAATCGGTTCTAATCCGTGCCCACCAGTCGCTCGACGGCGGTGCGGTCTTGCCGGGCTTCTCCCTTCTGCTTTCGGACTTGCTCGACCGCGGTCGGCGGCCGCGGCAGGGCTGAGGCGCGGCCCGAAATCAGTGTCGCCTTTCGCCGAGCGAACGGCGACTTTGACCGGAAGGAGGACGATGCCCAGCCGCTGATGCTCAGTTCCCACCGCGGTTAGAGGCAGTCCTTGGTTCCGCTTTATTCTTCAGCAAATGCCTTGCTGCAAGCCGCTGAGCAGTGGCGGCAAATCCGGGGTAGGACTGCCATTTGTCGATCAGGTACTGCCAGGCCGCTCGGTTCCGCGCGGAGTCCTGGATCGTTGTCGCGCATATCCCGTCGGCATCTGGCCCATGAACTTGCCGGTATTCGACGAGCACGCGCGGGACCCAGTGCACGCCGTTGGGATGGCGAATAATGCTGCGGGCGAAAAAGTCCCAATCCTCCAACCAGCGGCACGCCTCATCCCACCCGCCAACCTCGGCCAGCAAGGACCGTGCGTGCACCATGCAACTGGTGTCGGGGCTCTTTAATCGCAGTGTCTCGTCTACGGTGTACTGCGCGGAGATCGTCACGCGTCAACTCCAGAGCCCGCGCGCCGGTCGCCGCGCGGCGCCACACCGTGGTGTGTTGCCCGCAATACCACAAGACTCCGGCGGGGCGGCGACTGACGGCATCCAGCATGACGGCCAGGAATTCGGGGAGCCAGGCGTTGTCCGAATCCAGGTAGGCCAGGTAGGGCGCGTGGGTCAGACGCGCCCCTTCATTCCGGGCGGCGGACGGACCCCGGTTCGACGTCGTTGTTGCCCGGATGCGCGGGTCACGGAACTCTTCGAGGAGACGGTGCGTGTCGTCCGTCGAGCCGTCGTCCACGACGAGCAACTCCCAGCGAGGCTCGGTCTGGGCGAGCACGCTCTCCAGTGCACGCCAGAGAACGTACGCGCGGTTGTAGGTCGGCAGAACGATGGAGAAGAGCGTCGTCATTCACAAGATCCTGGCCGGCCAGAGACCGAGGCCGGCTGCCGCGTGGCCCGCAGGGAACGGGCCCCAATTCCACTCTTGCGGGCGACCTGATCCATTGCGGCCAGACTGGTACATTACTACCATGGTACGCAGGAGGTGCGGGCATGTCCAATTCCAAGAAGCTCCCGGAATCGCCAGGCTCGGCCGCAGCGCTCGTTGTGGAGCGCGTTCAGACCGGAGTACGGTTGGAAAAGCGGCTGCTCAAGGTGCTCAAGGCACTCGCTGAGTACCACGACCTCTCCCTGGGCGACCTGCTGGAAGGGATCGTGTTGCACGCCTTCGACGGCAAGTGCCCGTTCGAAAAGGAGTCCCTGGCGCTCATTGCGGACTTGAAGCAGATCTATCATCTGGACCTGGACTACTCCTCGAGCCATCGGCTCACCGAGCACGCCACGGAAGGAAAACCTGGCACACAGCCCAAGCGGAGCAGGCAGAGGAAATCGAAATGACGCTGATCCACAAGAATCTGACAATTCGCGAGGGGGGCGAGAACCGGGTTTCCAGTCGCCCGGCCATCGAGAGGAGAAGTCATGACCCCATTTCGAATCGCACTCGCCAACATCCGGTTCCCGGCCACTCCTGCTGAGTCGATCACGCTCGCCGAGCGGAGCCATCGATCAAGCCGGCAAGAAGGGAGCACGGATCATCGGCTTTCCGGAATGCTTCGTCCCCGGCTACCGAGGAATCGGCAAGTCCGTGCCGCCTCCCGATCCCGAGTCTTCCTCGAACGGGCGTGGTCGGCTATCGCCGCTGGCAGCCGCGAAGGCAAATATCACAGTCGTTCTCGGCACCGAACGCTTGGTTGACGGCGCTCTGGTGGCGACCGCACTGGTGATCGATCAGGACGGATCGATCGCGGGCTTTCAGGACAAGGTCCAGATCGACCCCTCGGAAGAGGGCACCTACACGCCAGGCTCCGGCCGCCGCGTCTTTCAAGCCGGCCCCGTGACGTTCGGTGTCGCGATCTGCCACGAAGGCTGGCGGTATCCCGAGACCGTCCGCTGGGCCGCCCGGCGCGGAGCACACATTGTGTTTCACCCGCACTTCCACGAAGCGGAGCCCGGTTCTTACCGGCCGACGACTTTCGCCGATCCCGCGAATACCTTCCACGAAAAGGCGGCCCTGTGCCGAGCCGCCGAGAACACCTGCTATTTCGCAACCGTCAATTACGCGAGTCCCGGCTCTCCGACCACGTCGGCGATCGTCCGCCCGGATGGAACACTCCTCTGCTACCAGCCCTACGGCGAGGAAGGATTGCTGGTCGCAGACATCGACATCAGCCCGGCGACAGGCCTGCTTGCGGCGCGTTACAGAACGGACTTGTGAATTCCCGAAATCGAGCCAGTCCCGTATTGTGGGTGAGGGCCGGAAGGTGGGCTGACGAGGGGTGGCCCCCGGCGGACTACTGCATTTCTCTCACGTTCCTTACGCGGCCTCGTGTGCGCCCCGTTTCCTCTCTCCCCCCCTTGCTAAGGGGGGGCAGGGGGGGTGGGCGTGGCGTCAGCAAAGGCTGGGCCGGAGGAGTGCTTCCCTGGAAGGCGCGATCAACGGCGTTGCTAGCGCGCTGTCCAATCCCCCCTGCCCTTAGCAAGGGGGGGGGAGTTGGTGCGCGTTGAAACTGGAACCTATTGACGAGCTCGAAGAACCACCTTAACTTTGCAATACAGAGGATTCGTCATGGCAAAGTTAAATGAGCTACCCCCTATCATCTCGATCGAAGTGCGCGCGATTGCGCGACGTTGGCAGGCGTATGCGGTGCGGTCGCTGTTCGTGGCCGGGATGCTGGTTGCGCTGGCCTTCGGCTTCTGGATCGACCAGCGGCAGCGGTCGTCTCCTCGCGGATCCGCGCGGACCGGGTTCTGGTTTTTCGCGGCGATCTCGATGATGCAGCTTGCCGTGGTCTTGCTGATTGCTCCCGCGGCGACGGCCGGCTCGGTTTGCCTCGATCGAGCGCGGGGGGCTTTGTCGCACGCACTGGTCACGGAACTCACAAGTGCCGAGATCGTGCTCGGCAAGCTGCTCGCGCGGCTGGTACCGGTCCTGGGACTGATGGCTTGCGGGCTGCCGGTCATGGTACTGGCGGCCTTTCTGGGAGGCGTCGCCCCCGATGCGTTTCTGGCCGGCACGTTTCTGGCCGCCGGAACGGCCGTGCTGGGATGCTCGCTGGGCCTGGCCTTCTCGGTGTGGGCGAACCGCACCGACGAGGCCCTGCTCGCTACGTACGCCGTTTTGGTCGCATGGATCGCGGCCTGCCCGGGCTGGATGTTCTTCAATCGGATTGGCTGGATTCTGTACGGTCCGCCGGCCTGGCTTACGCTGTCCAACCCCGTCCTCTTGATCGGAACGCAACTCGGGAAACCAGGCCGCGTCGCGTGGTCCGATGCCGGTCTGCTTGTGGCCGGCATGCTCGTTGTCTCGGCAGTGGTCACAGGTGTGGCCATTGCGACGCTCCGCGCCGCGGCGGCCGGTTCGCCGGATGAAGCCGGTGAGCGACAGCGGCCGCGGCGGCGGTCGCGCTGGCTGTTGCCGCTTCTGGATTGCAACCCCGTCATGTGGCGCGAGTGGCAGCGCCGGCGGACGACCGGTTGGGTTGGCTGGATCTGGGTTCTGTACGATCTGTGTGCGATCGCGGCGACTGCGACGATCGTTACCCTGGTCATCAGCCGTGGGCTTGGCCTGAGCACTCAGATCGCGTCGCTGCTCAATGGCCTGCAGGTTGCCGCGGGAATGTTGCTGCTGGCCGTCCGGGCGACGACGACGTTTGCCGAGGAGCGGGCCACGGGCGGCCTGGACGCCCTGCTCTCGACGCCGCTCGAAAGCCGGTCGATCGTCCTGGCCAAGTGGTGGGGGGCGTTCGCGACCGTGCCGCGGCTCGCTGTCTTGCCCGTCGTGGCGGCCTTTGCCGTGGCCTGCCGGTCGGGGCGATTCGAGGGAGTCATCGTGATCGCCGGCGTGGTTCTCTGCTACGGCGCCGCCCTGGCGAGCCTCGGCCTGGCGCTGGCCACATGGCTGCCCCGCGCCGGCTGGGCGGCGACCGCGGGCGTGGCCGCGCACGTCCTGGTCACGGTCGGCGGGTTCTTCGTGGTCGTCATTGCCACCCAGGGAACACAGAGCATTGCCGGCCCGGGGCTGGCCGCGGGCAGCCCGTTTATCGCCGTCGCCATCGCAACGATCGCCATGCAGGACATGCCCCTGACAGACTGGCGGGAATTCATCGCCTGGCTGATCTTGTGGATGGTCATCGAGCTGGCGGCCGCCGTCGTCCTGTTTCTGGCAACGCTTGCCAGTTTCGATCGGTGTCTGGGTAGGGTGGTGTTGACATCCGCGGGCCAGAGATAAGTGTCGCCTTTCGCTCCGCGAAAGGCGACACTGATTTTCAATCGGGAGACCTCCGGTCCGGCAGCGGGCGGGGTCAGCAAACCCTCTCCCCAAAGGCGACACTGATTATCGCCCAGCGCCTAATAACGGCTGTCCCGCGCTTCGTCCGCGCGACGGCCCCACGATCGGTCCGCGTGGCTGTGGTGAGCATGGAAGTGCGCCCAGGCGTGGCCGTGCTGCCCCCCGTGGTGCTGCCATCGGGCGTGATGTTGGTGCGCCGCCGCGTACCGGCCTCCCATTTGGCCTGGCTGGTTGTGTTCTTGCCAGTGGTTGCGCCATTGTCCCGCATGGCCCTTGGCGCCGTGGGCGAACGCTCGTCCCTGGTACCCGTCGCGATGCGCCCATCGGCTGCCATGTTCACGATGGCCGGAGCGCTCGCGGCTGAAGTGAGCCGCCCCTTGCTCCCCTCGCCAGTGCCGGCTTCCTCGTCGTTCCATTCGGCTTCGGCCGTGGTGGGCCGAGGCACGGTTCCAGTTGTCTCGATGCTGCTGGCCGTCGTACCGGCCGTGGTGGGCCGAGGCACGGTCCCAGTTGTCTCGATGCTGCTGGCCGTCGTACCGGCCGTGCTGGTCGTCGCCGCGCCGCGCCTCACGTCTCCATCCGTCGGCCGCCGCCGCGGGCCGCCCCGTGATGAGCAGGCCACTCAAGACCAGTGCGGCCGTCAGGCCCACTGCTCGCCAAATACGGCACATGCTCGTGCTCCTGTTGCTCATGACGTCTTCGAGAGGGCATCAATCGGCCCTTTATCTTATTACGCCGTCCGAGGGCAACCGGGTGCGCCGGAATAGTGAGCGGGCGAGTGTTACGGTGTTTCCCCTGGTCCGGAGGGCGCGGCGACGACCAGGCGCCCTAGCGGCTGGGTGGGAACAATGGCGAACGCCGGCCGGGTGACCAGTTTGCGCGAGAAGGCCGTGACGAGGGTGCGGTACTGCCCGTTCCTCAGCGGGTGGCGCGGGGTGAGCGACCACTGGCCGGTGCTACTGGCCGTCGTGACGCCGGCGACGGTGATCTTCATCGGCTGCGCCGCCGGGCCAAGCGCGAGGCGGATGATCGAGCCCGGCGCGGCCGTTCCGGAGAACTCCGGCTGGTCGCTCGGCACGATCTGCGCCGGTCCGTAGATGCGATTGGCCCGGGCGGTCTCCGCCGCGCGTACCAGCGTGCTCTGGTCGATCATTGCGGTTGCCGGCGACTCGACGTTGTCGATCTGGCCGTTCAACTGAAGCTCCTCGACAAGCGGTGCCTGGTCGCCCAGGGTGGGAGCGATGAAGTCCCGGAACCAGTAATTCACGCCAGTCTTGCCCGAGTGGGTCACTCCCATGTCCGTCAAGTTATAGTAATGCACCACCGGCCCGTCGCTCTTGACGGGAACCTGGCCCCAGAGGTTGTAGATCGCGCTGGCAGCGGCCTGGGAGTGCTCGAAGAAAACCAGGGCTTGATCGACCACGGAGGGGACCATCACGGGGGGATCCTTGGCCTCGGCCTGATAGTCGTTGACAATGACTCGGGCCAGTCCACCAAGCGCGCCGCCGAAGCTCATCTGCTGACCGGGGACGTTTTCGTTGGCGGCGTGAGGATCAAGCAGGATGTCCTCGATAAAGCCCGACTTGAGCTGTGGCGTCATCTGGCGTTCCAGCGCCGACGATGGCATACGTGTTGACCACGGTCCCCTCGCTGTGGCCGATGAATTCGAGGTCGACCGGATCGTTGGGCGGGAACTTGCCAGCGACATCGAGGATCATCCGCGCCAGCCGCGGCGACTGTTTGATCGCGTCACCGGCAGTGGAGCTCTGGAGTGCCCAGTTGTACGCGATGACCGAGTCGAAGCCCTCTTGTCTCATCATGCAGGCGCTTTCGTTCTCCCAGGGCGGCCCGTGTCTCCAGCTCGGATCCTGAATTCCGCCGTGAGTCACGATGCCGATCGTGTAGACGCGAAATGACGCGGTTTGCTGGGGATCGGCCGTCGCGGAGGGCGAGCCGGGATCGGCAACGACCAGCACGTAGGGCTTCGCGGGGTAGGGCGGCAGGCCCCCGGGGAGAGGAATGCTGAGTTCGTGGGTGCCGACCGCGGTGGCAGGCTCACCATTCTGGTCGACCGTGATGGCGCCCGGACCGGCCGCCGAGCCAGCCGCGGCCAGGGTGACCGTGTCGACCAGCGAGTCGCTCGAGTCGAATTGACCGTCATTCGAGCGGTAGATCCCGAGCTCGATCGGCCCCGTACTGTCGGGCGACTGGTTCACCTGGTACTCGAATCGTCACGCTCTTCGAGTCGGTGGTGGTGGCCGAAAGCATCTGGATCGCAGGCACGGCGGATGCCGCGCTCATCACTAGCCGCGGCTCGAGTCGCTCGTTGGCACCGACCAGAAACGATCGCGCGCCACGTCGCGCGGTCTGGCCAGCGCGGCGGCCAAGAAACGCAGCCGCAAAAGGGTGCCAGGAGCCAGCCGACATCATGTCGTGGTTCTCTCCAGCGAGCGTGACCTCAAACCGCGGGCACCATACTCCGCCGGTCGCAAAATGACAACGTCAACAGCACGAACAATCATGAATTCCGACATTCTCGACCGACACGAAACCCGGGAGCTGTCCGTTTGGCCGACCGCGGCAGCAATCTTGGATGAATCGATCCAGCAAGGAGCCAATCATGAGGCCATCACACTGGCACAAACGAGGCGGGAACCTGCCGGGCCGGCTCGGGCTCGTCTTCGTGCTGTCTGGGGTGGCCGGATGCTTCAGCCCTCCTCGACGCGCTTCGGAGGTGTCGGTCGATCCGCCGCCCCAGGCGGTGTCGATCAACGAGGGGCCCGCGCGGGTTGATGACTCTGTGCTCACCGTTGGCTACTGGAAACAAGACGGTCCGTTGCAGGCCAGAGTCGTCCTCGGGAAGGGGCGGCGCGTCGTGGTCACGGAGTTTGACGTCGAGCTCGTCGACCTCCAGTTCCAGCCGCCCTTGCCGCGGCAGCCGATCTTCAAGCCGATGCCGATTCCGCTCGGGCCCGTCAGCATCGCAATGATCCCTGGCATCGCTCTGGAGGTGATCGGCGTCGGACGGAGGAATACCCAGATGCCCGCCAAAGAGCAGCAAGCCCTGGCATCGGACCTCCACGCGGCCTTCCTGCAAGACCTCCGCCGGCGCGGGCTCGAACTCGTCTCGTCTGACGACTTGCTCGCGAGTCCGGCGTACACGGAGTTGCGCAAGAAGGCCGCGGTCAGCTCGTCACCATTCCTGGTATTCAACCCGCTGGGGAGTGATACCGGCCAGGTGCTGCACACGCGGACGGTCGCAGCGCCCGGACTGGGCGTATTGCAGGCAGGCAGCCGCGCTCGCGAGAGTGCCCAGGCGAGAATCCTCTACGAGACGCACGCGGACGTCGCCCTGGCCGTCAAGCTCCGGGTCGGCACTTTCCAGAGAAGGCCGGCACTCGAGCACAGAAGCGCGATCCGCTTGACAACTCTCGATGGATCGACGACTCTGCGGGCGCGTCACTCATTGATTTCAGACATCGAGGCAGCCGAGAAAACGGCATTCCGGCCGATCGTGGGCGCGCCGAGCCGGTCGATTCCGAAGTGTTCTCCCGCGAGTTGACCGCAATGCTCCCCAAGTTCATCGCCCTCGCCCTGGAAGAAGCCAGTATCAAACACCCGATCCCCACCCTCGCCGCGGCGGACGCTTCGTCCAACCCATGAAGGAATGGATTCCCGTGCGGAGCCCCAATAGCGGAGAAACTCGTTCCCACGCTCTGCGTGGGAATGCCGTCTAGGACGCTCCGCGTCGTCCGGTCCCGGCAGAAGGCCGCAGAGCGGCTCGGGAGGCATTCCCACGCAGAGCGTGGGAACGAGTCAGATCGGTGCAATCCGTTCCACCCGGGCACTGAGTCCGACGATCATCCGCCCCCGGCCTGCTTCATGCGCTGTTCGATCATCTTTCGCCGCGCTGCGACGGAATCGGCTTCGCCCCCGCGGCGATCAATCGCTCGGCCTCGCGCAGGGCGGCGAGTGCCCCGGCGCGGTCGCCTTGCTGAAGGAGGCGATCGGCGAGGACCGTCCGCGCCGTCCAGGAGCTCATGTGCAGTTCGCAACACAGCCGCATCAAAGCCAGCCCCTCCGCCGGCTTGCCTTCGCCGATCAGGCCGTCACCGGCGTCGTCCAGCGAGTCCGCGGACATTTCGGGCCCGAAACGCCGGGCCACTCGGATTGCCTCCTCGATCCCGCGCTTGAGAACCAGGTTGAACGAGCTGCCCTGCCGACGGCGGCAGCGGCGCGGGCTCGCGCACGCTCAGTGTGAGCCGGCCCGGATCGATCCCCTTGCCCTTCGCAACGTCCTTGAGGAATGCCACGGCAGGCTGGTCGCCTTTGAGATGGGCGTCGAAAAAAGCCTTGACGAGCCGGCAGATACTGTCGTAGCCCGCCCGGATCGCGGCCGCCTTTTCCGGCGGGGCATTCCGGCCCGGAAAAAAGGCGAACCGTGCCGCACCCTGGGTGATGTAGTCGTTGTGATCGAGGTCCGGGACGGTCACCGTGTAGAGCCTGGTGTATTTCCAGTGGTCCCAGTGGCGGAAACTGGTCGAATCTTCCTTCGGTGCCAGGAGCAGAATTGGCCCGGCGAGCCGGTCGGCTACGGCCAGACGCGCCTTGAGCGGCTCGAAGCCCGGCTCGCCGGGGGCGCCGTGCTCGACCGTCGAGTCCAGGCTGACCACCGCTTCGACCGGCGAATTGCGCTCGGCCCGCCAGGCCAGGACCGCCTGCGCCCCATAGCTGTGCCCGATCGCCCCGATCAGCCCGAGGTCGAAGCCCGGCCGCGCCTTGACATATCGGACCAGGAAATCCATCTCCTTGATCGACCGGTCGAGGTCCCAGTCGATGTTCAGGTACGCGGGGTTCTCGGACTGGTAGGCGGCGACGGCCACAACGTAGCCGTGGCTGGCCAGGTATTCGTAGAGGGCGGCGTTGTCTTCGATGGTCCCGCCGAGCCCGGGGTGACCGATGATCAGGGGGAACTTGCCCGGCGCGACGGGGGCATCCTTGACCGCGTAGGTCGTTGTGTCAAGCCATCGCTCGATCCCCGCGGCTTTCGCTGCGTCGATCTTGGCGGGCCGCTCTTCGAGCACCTCCTCGGCCATCGTGCGCCGCGTGAAGGCACAAAGGCGCCGCGCGAATGCGGCAATCCGGGGGTCGTCGGAGCCAATCTCGAGATAGGCGCGGTAGCGCAAGGGCGTGGCGTCAGTCTTCCGCGCGGGGTACCAGATGTAGACCAGGATCGGCCGCGGGCTCTCCCTGGCCGGCCCCGCGGCGGCCGCGCCAGCGTCGTAATCGCGTGCGTAGCGCCGGGCATGGTCGAGCTGCCAGGAGCTGGAAAACCCGACTGCGTGCGGGCCGGGCTCGAGCCCGCCCCAGAGCCGCCTGTCCTGGGCAGACGCGGACGGTACCTCCAGGGCGACGAACAGAAGGCCCAGTCCGAGAAGTTTGATTCCGACCTGCAAGGCGGCTGGCGTCATTGATTATCTCCTCTGGCCCGGAGGGCTCGCCGAACCAGTGCACCCGCAGAGCGGACTGCGCGAGTGTACCTCAAGCGTCTCAGCGTGACTCTTCGGGATGTCACTCGGAAATGCCGGACCTACAAGATACCGTGTTCTGCCTTCGATCGGAACGCAATTACCGCGTGATGCATGAAGAAGGAATGTATCGGAAGCGGGCAGGGACGCCCGCACCACTGCGTTACTTCCTCGAAAAGTCGTCTTTCGCTCCGCGAAAGAACTTCCTTTCGCGGAGCGAAAGGCGACAATGAAAAACGCGCTGCGCGTTGGTTGCGACGTTACCTTCCGCGGCAACGTTCTTGGTTGACTAGGGCAGTTCGCGGGTCGCACTCACGTCGCTCTTGAGGACGCTCACCATGAATGCACAGCAGCCAGGATTTTGGTTGGGGGTCTTGCTGGGTGGGGGTGGTGTCGGGGCAATCGCCGGGCTCGTTCCTTTGTTTCTTGGCGTGCGCCAGGACAAAACTTGGCTTGCGGTCGGAGGGTTCCTGGCCTCGGTGGCGGGCGGACTTCCTGGATCGACTCGATCGCGCAGCCGCCAAGCTGCGCTATCGCCTGATCCAGAAAGGCGATGGGGCCGTCGTCTACGAGCCCAAGGCGCTCTTGCACATGGAGGCGACGCGCATCTGCGTTGAGCTGGGCGCGGACGACGCGGTGGTGACCGGCCCGAATATGACTGTGAAGAATCTGAAGAAGCAGATCCAGCAACTCTGATACCCCGAACTCCCGGAAAACGGAAGGATTGCCATGAGCCAAAAGAATGCTGCTAAAGCCAAGACCTCGCGGCGCGGGTTCCTGGCCGCGAGCGGGGCGGCCGTGATCGCCTCCGGCATCAAGCTGAGCCCGGCGCGGGCTCAAGCGGGGACGCCGTTTCTGCGCAAGAGCCTTGCGGGCCCCCAGATCGGCCCGGTCCTCGACAGCTACCGCAAAGCCATCGCCGCAATGCTCCAGTTGCCCCCGACCGACGCGCGGAACTGGTATCGCATCGCTTTTATTCATGAGCTCGACTGCCCGCACCAGAACTGGTGGTTCTTGCCCTGGCACCGCGGTTACATCGGCTGGTTCGAGCAGATCTGCCGCGATTTGAGCGGTGACTCCACGTTCGCTCTGCCTTACTGGGATTGGACCGCCAATCCGAATCTCCCCGCGCCTTTTGGCGATAACAGTGTGCTCAATCCCGCCAATCCGGCTTTCATTGCCTCGCTCCAGGACTTTCAAAGCCAGATGAGCAGTCCCGTGAGCGCTCTTTATCAGAGTTTTACCCAGGCTCAGTCGGCACAGGCTCAAGTCCGTCAACTCGCCGATGCGCAGACCTTCTTGAACCAGATCAGTGGAGATTTCTTCCCGATCGCCCAGTCACGTCAGTCCGACTTCGGCGGAAGTTACCCGGGAGAGGTCTCGATCGGTCGAATCGAAAGTGCGCTCGCCCCGACGGCCTTCGCCGATTTCGCGAGCTTGCCGGCTGCGAGTCATAGCGCGATGGCGGGCGAGGGCATTCTGGAGACTCACCCACACGACAACGTGCACGGGGCCGTGGGGGGTTTCATGAGCCAGTTCCTCTCGCCGGTCAACCCGATTTTCTGGACGCACCACGCGAACATCGACCGCCTCTGGGACGTCTGGACTCGCAAACAGCAGAAGCTGGGGCTGCCGACGCTGCCGCAGGGTGCCGATCTGGCGAGGTGGCAACAAGAGCCGTTCCTGTTCTACGTCGACACCCAGGGAAACCCGGTCACGAAGAACACGGCCGGAAGTTACTCCACGATTGATGTCTTTAATTATCAATATGAGCCGGGGTCGGGCGAGGAGGTCGTGCCGGCCGCCTCGCCGCTTTTGGCGGCCGTGCATCCGCCGACGGCGAGCACCTTGACGCGCCACGTCCTCGATTTCCAGCAGCCGACCTTGGGATCCGCCGCCGTCCCGGCGGAGGCAGCTCGATTGGCGGGAACCAAGGAGGGCCGAGAACTCGTCGCCCGGATCACGCTCGAACTGCCGCCCAATCGTCGCGGCGTCCGATTCCACGTGCTGGTCAACCCGCCGGAAGGCGTGAAGAATGTCGGCTTCCACGACCCGAGCTTCGCCGGCACCATCGCGCCGTTCGGCAGTCATGGCGGCGGGCACATGGCCGGTCCCACGAGCTTTGACGTTCCCTTGACCAGTGCGATCCGGAAGCTCCGCGCCGCCAACCTGTGGGATGCTGCCCAGCCGATCCGCATCCAGGTCGTGCCCGACACCCGCGGCGTGACGGCGACCCCGTTCTCAGTGCCTTTGACGTCGATTTCGATTCGGACGATTTAGTGTGTCGCCAACCTGCGGTTGGCGACACACTAAATGGGCATACGTGATCCTGGGAGGGCAAGGCTGGCGCGGTGAAAAGCTGGGCTTGCACAGCTCCGGTGAGCCTTTGGCCACGCGCAGCTTTTGTTGCGCTTCGAGGTCGCGTTTGTTGTGCGCGGGTCTCCTGACCCCGCACGAGTGCCCGACCGAAGGTCTCCTTACTTCGGAGTGTGCCCTGAGAGCGCAAAGGCGTTTGTTGTGCGCGGGTCTCCTGACCCCGCACGAGTGCCCGACCGAAGGTCTCCTTAATTCGGAGTGCGCCCTGAGAGCGCAAAGGCGTTTGTTGTGCGCGGGTCTCCTGACCCCGCACGAGTGCCCGACCGAAGGTCTCCTTAATTCGGAGTGCGCCCTGAGAGCGCAAATGCCTTTGGAGCCAGGGCCTATGACGAGCTCGGGAGACCTTCGGTCAGGGATCCCGGCGGGGTCGTGAGACCCGCGCCGAACACTCGAGACCTTCGGTCTGGGATCCCGGCGGGGTCGTGAGACCCGCGCCGAACACTCGGCGGCTTGGCGCCTTCATCAATCGAAACCGGACGAACCCCAAACCCAGTCAAGCCCAACTTTTCACCGCGCGAGGCTCGCCCACCCGGAATTGTGCAAGGCGATTTAGGTGAGACCGCGGATTTCGGTATGCTGTAGGTCAGGCTTTCCAGCCTGACGTCAGGCTGGAAAGCCTGACCTACACTTCGGCGGCGAGGCAATCTCATGCGAATGACCTTGTTGATCACGTGGGCACTCCTGCCAGCCGGGATAGTCGCCTGCACCCCACCTGGTTCGCCGATCGGGCCGGGAGGAAAACTGACCCTCAATCTGTCGCGGCGACCCGCCGCCAATGAGATGCTCGTCGTTCAAATCAAGGTGGGCGTTCTCAAACGAGGTACGAAGATCCTCGTCCGCGCGATCAATAAAGAACTCGCCGGGACCATCACGCCCTTCGGAATTCGGCCCGGTCAGAAGGCCGGTCTCTTCACGGTTCCCGTCCCCAGCAAGGCGGTCGCGGACAAGAAGGTGTCGCTTCTCTTCGAAGTTCTGGAAAAAGATGCCAAGGCGGCTCGTGCCGCGACCAAAGCGGAAATCGAGGATGCGAAGCTTGTCTTGATCCCGGTTTCCGATCGTGGCGGGAAAGGCAATCGTTAGGCTGCTTGGATCAACCCGATCCCAGCTTGTATACTGAAATCGCCGCCCCGGTCGCGGGTCAAGCAAGAACGGCGTCGTCTCGACGAAGCCGGAGACGACCCCCGTCGCGTCCGTTGAACCGGAGCGAAGGCGCTGTTGATGTCGTCCCGAGAGGGCGTGATGGTCCCTGCCGATCGGAATCTGTTGTTCGGGATCCTGGCGGTGCAGATGCACTTCGTCTCCCGCGACGCATTGATCGCGGGGATGAACGCCTGGGTGCTGGAGCAACACCGGGCGCTCGGAGCAATTCTGGTAGAGCAGGGGGCGCTCTCGCCGGCGCGGCACGATCTCCTGCAACAACTCGTCAACGAGCATGTCGCGGCGCACGGGGGCGACGCGGAGCAAAGCCTGGCCGCCGCCGACTTGGACGGCGCGATCCGCGGCGAGTGGAGCAGGCGGGTCGAGGCCGACGGCGGGGCGGCGACAAGCGGCGCTCGTTCGGTTGAGGCCAGCGCCGGCCGCGATCCCGAGGAGACGACGCAGTTCGCCGGCAGCGCCTCGGCCGAGAACGGCTCGCGGTTCACGGTCCTGCGACCTTATGCCAAGGGGGGCCTGGGCGTGGTTTCTGTGGCTCTGGATCGCGAGCTCAACCGCGAGGTTGCGCTCAAGGAGATCCGGCCCGAGCAGGCCGACAACCGCGAGAACCGGGCTCGGTTCATCGTCGAAGCCGAGATCACGGGGCGGCTGGAGCACCCCGGCGTGGTCCCGGTCTACGGCCTGGGCCGGGATGCGGAGGGCCGGCCGTTCTACGCCATGCGGCTGGTCAAGGGCCAGAGCCTCAAGGAGGAGATCGCGAGCTTTCATCAGATCGGCAAGGGACCCGGCCACGATCGGAGCCAGTGGCGACTAGCCTTGCGGCGGCTCTTGACGCGGTTCGTGGCCGTCTGCGACGTCGTGGCCTATGCGCACAACCGCGGAGTGATTCACCGCGATCTCAAGCCGTCCAACATCCTGCTGGGTCCTTACGGCGAGACTCTGGTCGTCGACTGGGGGCTGGCCAAGGTCGTCGGCCGCCCCGAAACGGCCGGCGGCGGCATCGTCGAGGAGACCCTGCGCCCGCATTTCGGTCGGGCTCGAGCGACACCTTGCCCGGCATGGCAATCGGGACGCCCGCGTACATGAGCCCCGAGCAGGCTCGGGGACGGCTTGACGAGGTCGGCGCGCCAAGCGACGTCTACAGCCTGGGCGCAACGCTCTATTGCCTGCTGACGGGCCAACCCCCGGTCCCGGACGAGGACGTCGCAATCGTGCTGCAAAAGGTTCAGACCGGAGCGGTTCCGTCGCTGCGCCAGGTCAACCGTGAGGTCCCGGCGGGACTCGAGGCGATCTGCCTGAAGGCATTGGCTCTCGATCCGGAGAACCGCTATGCACGGGCACGCGCGCTGGCGGATGACATCGAGCACTGGCTGGCCGATGAGCCGGTGGCGGTCTACCGTGAGCCCGTGTCGATCCGCCTGACCCGCTGGGGGCGGCGGCACCGGACCCTGGCGACGGGAATCGGCGTGCTCTTGATCACGGCCGTGATCGGCCTGGGCGCGGGCACGATCATGCTGGGCCGCGCCAACGACCGGACGCGGAAGCAAAGCAACTTCGCCGCCCTGGAGTGGCGCCGCGCCGAGCTCAAGACTCGCGAGGCTGGCGAGAAGGCCGCGGCCCTGGAATGGCAGCTCTACATCAATCGCGTGAACCTCGCCCAGCGCGAGGCCCTCACCGATATCGCCGGGGCCGAGCGGCTCTTGGACCAGTGCCCTTCACCCCTGCGCGGCTGGGAATGGAACTACGTCAAGCGATTCTGCCATTTCGAGCGCCGAACCCTCCCGGGCCACACCCTGCCAGTCCACGCCGTGGCATTCAGCCTTGACGGCCGGCTGCTGGTCTCCGGCGGCGGTAAGCCGTATTACGACCCCCGGATCACCGATCTTGCGGAACTGATCTTGTGGGATGCCAGGCTCGGCGGGCCGATCCACCGCATTGCCGGTTTGAACGGCGCTGTCAACGACGTGGCCTTCAGTCCGGACGGCAAGCTGATCGCGGTCGTCAGCGGGTACGAACGCACGACCGACATCTTCGACGGCCATCTGTCGGTCTGGGCTGTCGAGTCCGGCGGCCTGGTCTTTGACCGGCTCGTGGCCGGCACCGGCCTCTTGAGCGTGGCCTTCAGCCCCGACGGCCGCCTGATCGGAACGGGACACGGGAAATACAGCTCGAACGAACCGGGCCAGGCCAAGCTCTGGGACGTGAAGACCGGCAAGGAAATCCACACGATCGCGCCGACCACAGGCGGTGTCAACAGCGTGGCCTTCAGCCCCGACGGCCGGCGATTTGCCCTTGCCTGCTCGGGGGTCGTGGAGCTCTGGCAGGTGAATCCACCCGCCAAGCTGCACGAGCTGCGCGGCCACACCAGTTGGGTCTTTAGCGTGGCGTTTAGCCCTGACGGCTCGCGCCTGGCCACGGGGGGTTGGGACAAGACGATCAAGCTCTGGGACGCGGCGACCGGCACCCTGCTCTCAACCGGCGCCGCACACGGCAGCATCAACACCGTGGCGTTTGGCCCGGGCGGCAAGCGGCTCGCCTCGGCGAGCTCCGACCATCTCTTGTCGATCTGGGATGCGGCGACCGCCCGCCTGCTTTACACCTTGCGGGGACATTCCGCGGGAATCAGCGACCTGGCCTACAGCCCCGACGGCACCGCGATCGCCACCGGGGGCTCGGACAAGCTGCTCAAGCTCTGGGACGCGACGGTCGAATTTCCGATCGTTTTCCGCGACCACAAGGGTTGGGTAAACAGCATCGCCTTCAGCCCGGACGGACAAAAGGTCGTTTCGGCCTCCGGCGATCACAAAGTGATGATCTGGGACCCGGCGACGGGCCGCCGGCTCCAGACTTTTGACAAACACGTCGAGTGGGCCCAGGCTGCAAGGTTCACCCCCGATGGACGGTTCATCGCCTCGGCCGCATTTGCCCCGCCGATCATGCTCTGGCACGTGGATACGCTTGAGGTAGTGAAGGCTTGGGGCTGGTTACACTTCCCCGACTGCCTGGCATTGAGCCCCGACGGGCGTTCGCTCGCTGTGGGCGGCGCAATGGCGCCCACTGCAACGGGCCAAGCCGGGATCGTCCAGGTCTGGGAGCTTCAAAGCGGCCGGGAGCTCGTGACTTACCGAGGTCACGCCGGTGGCGTGTGCGGGCTCGCTTTCAGCCCCGATGGCAAGACCGTCGCCTCCGTCGGGGGCGACCGTCTGCGGGCCACGGGTGAGGTCAAGCTCTGGGAAGCCGCGACCGGCCGGGAGATCCAATCGCTGTCGGGCCACAGCGACGTCGTTCGAGACGTCGCCTTCAGCCCCGACGGAAGCTCGCTGGCTACCTGCGGGCTGGACACGACCGTGAAGCTCTGGAACGCGACGACCGGCCGGCTGCGCCGGAACTTGAGCGGTCACACCGGGTCGGTCGAATGCCTGGCATTTTCCCCCGATGGCACCCGCCTGGCCAGCGGCGGCTTTGACTCCAGCATCAAGCTGTGGGACGTGGCGACCGGCGACGAGGTCTTGACCCTCCGCGGCGACTCCGCCGGGGTCGTGAGCCTGGCATTTGGCCCGGATGGCCGGCTGCTGATTTCGGGGGACGCCGAGTGGACGGCCCGGGTCTGGGATGCCACGCCGCTGGACCACACGATCGAAGACGGCTCCGTTGCCGACCTCCCCGCGCCGGATTGAATACGAGTGACCCCTAAACCTCCCCTTTGCAAGGTATTGCCAGACACCCAACTTTTTACCATCTAAGCGTGTGGGCGATCACGGGCGCTCGCTGCGAGCAGACATCCATCCGGATCCGCGAAAGTGGGTGTCTTCGATTCCCCGCGCCGCGTGATCGGGATTCGCAAGTCATTGTGGTCGGATTCTCACCGCCAAGAGCGCGAAGGACGCAAAGAGAAGAAAGGCGACGGGTTGGTGGAAATCTCCCCGCACACTGAGCCGTGTCGATCTCGAAGCGGGATGTTGACGCAGGTACATCCTTGGTGGCCATCGCAACACCAAAAGGTGCAAATTGGGTCGGGCCCGAACCACACCGCAGGACCGGACGTAATAACGAATAGAGGATTCTGCGTCGTGGAGGGAGAAAACCGCTTTCGCGGTCGATCGTGAGCGCCCTGCCGACCTCAAGCCAGAAAGTGAGTCCACCCATGATTGAGATCCTGGACCAAACTGCGGGAAAAGTCTTTGGAATGAAAACCAGCGGCAAGCTGTCGCACCATGACTATGAGCAGTTCGTGCCGATGGTGGAGAAGTTGATCGAAGAGCACGGCACCGTCCGTTGCCTGGTCGAGATGACCGACTTCCGGGGCGTCGAGTTGCGCGCGCTCTGGGACGAAATCAAGTTTGACGTCCGCCACTCGCGGCAGATCGAGCGGTGCGCGGTCGTCGGCGACCGGGCCTGGGAAGCCTGGATGACCAAGCTATCGCGGCCGGTCTTCTACAAGGCGGAAATTCGGTATTTCGACGCCGCCGACCGTGACAAGGCGTGGGATTGGATCAAGGATGGGCTGGAAATCCGCGATGACGGGCAGGCCGGCGGCTAATCGTCAAGCCGCAATCGGACCAGGGCCGCCGGGCGGCCCGCTAGCCTCCTTGACTTCGCCGCGGGCGTCACCGAGAATTAGACACTTCTCGCTGAACACCACCGGTGACGACGGCCCGAGCGCGTGATCGACTTATGTCATCGCGTGGCCCAGCCCCGCAGCCTCCGGCCGACCGCGGACCGGTCACCCCCCGACAACGCGCCGCACCGCCGCGACGATCCTGGGCACATCGGGCCGGTAGGCGTTTTCCAGGATCGGGCTGAAAGGCACAGGCACATCCGGCGACGCGACGCGGACGACCGGCTCCAGGAGCCATTCTCCCAGCCGCTCCATGATTCCCGCCGCGATCTCGGCGCTGACGCCTCCGGTCCTGGGGCCTTCTTCCACGATCACAACCCGCCCGGTCTTCTGGATCGATGCGGCGATCGTCTCATAGTCGATCGGAGCGAGGCTCCGCACGTCGATCACCTCGGCATCGATCCCAAGGGCCGCCAGCTCCTCCGCCGCCTGCATCGCAAAATGGGCCATCAGCAGCCAGGCGAGGATCGTCACCTGGCTGCCCTGGCGCCGGATCGCCGCGCGGTCCAGAGGCACGGTGTAATCGCCTGCGGGAACATCGCTGGTCGCGTCGACGGCTCCCGGCTCGGTGCGCGCGCCTTTCGAACCGTAGAGCAGCTTGTGTTCGAAGATCAGCACGGGATTATCATCGCGCACCGCCGCCTTGAGGATCCCCTTGGCGTCGTAGGCGTTGGAAACCGCCACGACCTTGATGCCGGGAACCCCGGTGAAATAGCGCTCCATGCTCTGCGCGTGCTGCGAGCCGCGGCCCGTCGCGCCGATCGGAGCGCGCATCACGAGCGGCACACGGATCGAGCCGCCCGCCATGTACCGCAGCTTGGCCGCGTTATTGACGATCTGGTCCATCGCCAGGAAGAGGAAATCGCCGTACTGGACGTCGACGATCGGCCGCATGCCCATGATCGCCGCCCCGACGGCCGCGCCGAAAAAGCCCAGCTCGGCAATCGGCGTATTCAACATCCGATCGGGGAACTCTTGTTCCAAACCGAGGGTGACGGTGAACGCGCCCCCCCAGCCGCCAGGCACGGCGATGTCTTCCCCCAGGCAGAAGACCAACGGATCGCGCCGCATCTCCTCGGCGATCGCCTCGCGGAGCGCCTCGGCGACACTGAGCCGCCTGGCGGCGCCGGACGCGGAAACAGCCGCTGGCTTCGACTCTGTTTTTGGCGCCGGGGCGAGTACGTCGGTCGTCAAGTCTTCCACCGACGGCAGAGGCTGGCGCCGCGCCGTTGCGACCGCGTCCTGGAATTCAGCCTGGGTCCTTTGCCGAATCGCCTCGATCGCGTCAGCAGTGATGAGCCCACGTTCCAGCAGCAGTCGGCCCAGAATCTCGATCGGGTCGCGCCGGAACCACTCGTCCCGCTCGTCTTGCGGTTGATAGTGGCACGCATCACGGCGGGAATGGCCGGTGCGGCGATAGGTCAAGAGCTCGAGCAGCACCGGCCCCCGGCCGTTGCGGCACTCGGCCACGGCCGATTGTGCCGCCTCGTAGACCGCGAGGACGTCGTTGCCGTCGACGCGGCGGCCCGGGATGCCGTAGGCGGCGGCCCGATCGGCGATGCGGTCGTTGCGCATCACCTGATCGACCCGGGTGGACGCTCCGTAGAGGTTGTTCTCACAAATGAAGACCACGGGCAGGCCCCAGATGGCGGCCAGGTTGATCCCTTCGTGAAATGCCCCTTCGGCCACGGCGCCGTCGCCGAAAAAGCAGGCGACCACCTGCCGGCTCTGGCCCAATTTGAGCGCCAGCGCCATGCCGGCGGCCAGCGGGATCCCGCCGGCGACGATCGCGATGCCGGGCACCATCCCTTTTTCCATGTTCCCGACGTGCATCGAGCCCCCCTTGCCATGGCAACAGCCGCTCGATGCGCCGAAAAGCTCGCAAAGCAGCTCGAGCGGAGTGAGCCCCTTGGCCAGGGCGTGTCCGTGCCCGCGAAAGGTCGACGTGATGAAATCTCCGGCCTCCAGGGCCGCGCAGACGCCGACGGCCGTCGCCTCCTGGCCCTGACACTGATGGATCGTTCCGGGCATCGCCCCTTCGAGAAACAGAAACTTGACCCCCTCCTCGAACTCGCGGATCAAGATCATGCGCTCGGAGAGCTCGAGCAAGAACTCGCGGGAATAATCCGCAGCGCGCGGCGCCAGGGCGCGTGCTGCCGCTGCCTGGCGGTTCCGGGCGAAGAACGAAGTTCGAGACGTTTCGACCGCCGTAGTCGAGTGCTGGACGCCTGCCTGAGGAGCCGAGCTCAAGAGCAGATGCTCGCGATCGCCGGCGGCTGTCCGCACTGGAGGCAAATCGGATTTCAGCGCCCCGGCAGGCTGGTCTTGTTCTTCGACATCGAAGGTCGCGATGACCTGTCCGGCGGCCGCCTCGGCGCCGGCCGGGACGACGATGGTGCGCAGCGTCCCGGAGACGAACGATTCCACGGTCGAGATTGCCTTGTCGGTTTCAACCTCGAGCAGGGGCTCTCCGCGCCCCACGTTCTGGTCCACTTTCGCCAGCCACTGCACGACCTTGACGGACGAGTCGACCGTGCCCAGGTCGGGCATGCGCATCGTGAAGCTCATGAGGAAATCCCCTTGTCGCCGGCCCGGCCGCGGCAGCCGAGCTGGTCAATTCGCTCGAGAACCGCGCCCTTGACCGCCAGCCGGCCGGCCACCAGGACATCCTCGGGCCCGCCGATCCCCAGCAGCCGGTGCGGGTCGGCTGCGTCTCGACCGAGCACAGCGCGTACGGCCGCGAGATACCGTTTCTTAAGATAAGTGCCGAAGTTGACCTTGGCCACTCCCAGCGTGATCGCCTCGCGGAGCGAATCCGCGGCGATGCCCGTGCCGCCGTGAAGCACGAGCGGCACCGACACGCGCCGGCGGATCCGCTCGAGCCGGTCCAGATCGAGCGGCCCTTCGCCCTGAAGCTGGATGTGAACGTTCCCCACGCTGACGGCCAGAAGATCGACGCCGGTCTTCTCGACGAAGGCCGCCGCCGTATCAGGATCGGTCACATGACCACTGCGTGAATGAGCATTCTGAGCGAGGCTAGCCGCTCCCATCGGAAGCTCGCCGACCTCGCCCTCGATGGCGACCCCGTGCGCGTGCGCCAGGCGTGCGAGGAGAGCGACGCGCTCTTCCAGCTCCGCCAGGGCGCTTCGGGGTCGGCCAGCATGACGAGGTTGAAACCGGCAAGGATAGCCTGCCGCACCCAATCGTCGCGCGGGCACTCGTTGAAGATCAGGCCGCACGGCACGGTGCTCGACTGGGCGGCTGCGAGCCCGAGAGCCGCGTACCAGGCTAACCGCTCATCGGCTTGACGAGGGCGAGACAAAAAATCACCGTTGAACCCCAGGATCACCGGTGCACTTGCCTCTTCGGCCGCGTCGACAACCCCCTGGAGCGATGCCAGGTTCCAGCTCTCGAAATAGCCGACGGCGTAACCCTCTCGGGCAGCGTGCCGAATCAATCGGTCGATCGGTTCCAAGGGCATTAACCGCCTCCACGATGATTGTAACCATCACGCTCCGCGTGATGGTCTGAAGAAGTCATCACGCCCCGCGTGATGGTCGGAAGTAGTCATCACGCTCCGCGTGATGGTCTGAAGAAGTCATCACGCTCCGCGTGATGGTCTGAAGTAGTCATCACGCTCCGCGTGATGGTTTGAAGTAGTCCTCACGCTCCGCGTGATGGTCTGAAGTAGTCATCACGCTCCGCGTGATGGTTTGAAGTAGTCCTCACGCTCCGCGTGATGGTCTGAAGTAGTCATCACGCTCCGCGTGATGGTTTGAAGTAGTCATCACGCTCCGCGTGATGGTTTGAAGTAGTCATCACGCTCCGCGTGATGGTTCTTGCCGAGTCTTGACCCATTGCTCTGTGGGCAAATCATCACGCGGAGCGTGATGACTACAACGGTTTCTTCGAGTAATGGATGTATTCTCCATCGGGTAATCTCGCGCGCCGTGGATTGTCGGCGATGTAACGTCGCAGGTACTCAAATTCCTCAGTCGATCGCACCAGATGATCAAACCCGTCTTGCTGCCAGAAACGGTCCTTGCGTTCAAGCGCGCGATTGATCCGCGTCGCCGTGAAATGCTTCCAAGACTCGCATTGCACCAGCATCGCATCTTCACTCGGGAAAGCAACCAGCAGATGAACGTGGTTCGGCATGACGACGTAGTCCGCCAACTCATAGCGATCGCCGTCGAAGTGGTGAAGGCTGTTGGCCACGATCCTCGCTAATTCGAGACAGCGTAATGCACACGCGCCACGGCACGCGTCGAGCTCATCATCCCACCTGTCGGAAAATGTGCGGTAAAACTCAGCTCGGATAGGGGGAGGAAGGCTCTGGATGCGCTTTTTCCAATCTGTTGCTGCGTCATCGACGCCGACTTTCTGCAAGAACCTGCGGCGGTCAGCCAGCCAGGATTCGAGCACGGGCTTGGGGATCGAGTCCCAGGTTCGCCAGGTGATGAAGCAAACTACCCCCGCTTGGGACCAGTGCGGCAGTCGCCGTTCGGCGATCTGAACGTCCTGTCTCGGATCTAAGAACTGGATCGGAAACCGAGAGGGTTCTGACGGCATGGTTGTTTTGTGGGAATCGCGATGTTTGAGTTCGGGGTTGTTGTGACGGCGGGGACCATCACGCGGAGCGTGATGACTACATCAAACCATCACGCGGAGCGTGATGACTACAATGGGGACCATCACGCGGAGCGTGATGACTACTTGCGATTATCGAGTCGATTCGTTGACACTTCCATGGTGCTGCGCGTGACGAACCAGGCCGTGGTTATCACGCTTGGCGTGATGCTCTTGCATGCAAACCTAACCGAATCACCACGGCGTTGGACCCCCCGCGGAGAATCACGCGCTGATTGTAAAAAGGAATTTATCCAAGTTCCTGCACAGCTTTTCTGACAAATCAGACGAAAAGATGGAGGGGCGAAGCGCGCTCGCCGCGCTTTTCGGCCGCGCAACCGCTCGGGCCAGGATGGCCTTGTAGTAGTCATCACGCTCAGTGTGATGGACTTCTTCGGCGCGTGCCAGGAGGGCCTGAAGAATGCGCTCGAGATCTCGCACCCAGGGCATTGTCAGCCTGGGATTGGCGGGTTTGGCTGCGGCGCTGGTCTACGACATGAGCGCGGACTCCGCTCGGGGGCAGAACTCACCGCCTGAGGCCGTAAAGCCCTCGCCCTCGATCCCTCCTCCCAGGCCGTTCCGGTTGACAGGCCCGCCGGTGCAGTCGACAGCCGTCTCACCGCCAGCGATCTCAGCGGCCAAACAGGATTCGGAATCAACCACCCAGCGAAGGCCCCCCGATGCACATTCCGAACGGAACACGGCCCTGCAAACGCCCGCAATTCTTGCCCTACCAGCAGGGTCGCCCGAGATTTCCCCTCCTACCAATGCGCATCCACCTGGCGTCCCGGTCAACACCACACTGATCCCGGGTTGCACGATCGAGCCGATCGATCTGGCCAGTGCATTGCGGCTGGCCGGCGCGCGCGATCTGGACATTGCCATTGCCCGGCAGCGGATCAGCCAGGCCGTGGCGGACCTCGAGAAGGCCCGCGCGCTCTGGCTGCCGTCGCTATTTCTCGGCCCGACGTGGTATCGAGCCGACGGCCAGATCCAGACGATCACCGGGCAAGTCCAAACGATTGACCGCAACTCGCTCTTCATCGGAGCGCTGGGCGCGACGACTGCCCCTGGGTACCCCGCTGCCCCACCGGGCACCGGCTATCCCGCCTTGAATGGATTGTCGTCCGTCTTCCGCTTTTCCGATGCGATCTACGAGCCCTTGGCCGTGCGCAGGGTAGTCGCGGCGGATCGCGCGGGGCTTCAGACGGCCAACAACGATGCCATGCTGCAAGTCGCTCTGGCCTACCTGGAACTCCAGCTCGCAAGCGGACGGATCGCGATCGCGCGGGAAGCGGCCTCCAATGCGTCGGAGCTCAGCGAGATCACCGGGGCCTACGCGCGCAGCGGCGAAGGCATGGAGGCCGACCATCGCCGCGCGCTCACCGAGCTTCGGCACCGGCGCAAGGAGATCGAGCTCGTCAGCGGCCAGTTGCTGGTCGCCTCGGCCAACCTGGTGCGCGTGCTCGTGCTGAACCCGCGAGTCGTGGTCGCGCCCGTGGAGCCCGCGGAGACGATCATCCGCCTCATCCCCGACGATGCCCCGCTCGATGACCTGATCGTTCAGGGCTTGCAACATCGTCCCGAACTGGCAAGTGCCCAGGAGCTGGTCCAGGCCGCCTTGATCCGCTGGAAGCAAGCCAAGCTTCGGCCTTTTGTCCCGAGTCTGGCCGTCAGCTACGCCGGCGGAGGCTTCGGCGGCGGACCGAACGCCCTTTTCGCCAACTTCGGGGCTAGAGGAGACGCCACCGCCAGCCTTTTCTGGGAGCTCCAAAACCTCGGCTTCGGCGATCGCGCGATCATGCACCGCAGGGCCGCCGAACACGAGACAGCCCACCTCGAGCTGATCAAGGTGGAGACCCAAGTAGCCGCCGACGTCGTTGCCGCCGATGGAGTGCGTCAAGCGGCTCTCCGCCAGATTACCGAGGCGAGCGAAGCCGTGACCGAGGCGATCGAATCCCTCAAGCTTAACTTCCTCAACATCCGCCAAGGCGCCGAGCTGCCTCGCGCCACACGTCCCATCGAAGTTCTCCAGCCCATCCAGGCCCTGGCCCAGGCGCGGACCGACTACCTGGAATCGGTGCTCGGATACAACCGTGCCCAGTTCCAGTTGATTCGAGCGATCGGGCGACAACCATGAAGGTTGTCGCTTGTCCGTTGTCCGTTGTCCTTTGTCCGTTGTCCTTTGTCCGTTGTCAGTTGTCAGTTGTCCGTTGTCCGTTGTCCGGAATCTGTGCCTCGTTTTACGTCGTGTCTGTTGTTGCCTGGGAGCTTCGCTCGTGACCGCTGGCCGGCGGAGCCCGCGAACTGAGCAATGGACCACGGACCACCCGCTCCGGACAATCAAGCGAGGCGAACAACGGACATCGGACACAGTGGAATCGAACCAATGCTCTCTCGGGCCAATATCGTCGCCCGGTTCCGGCAAGTGTTGGGCTCGGCGGTGCACCGCCCGAGAATGACGACGCAACTGCTGATGCTCCTGGTGGCGGTCGTGGCGGTCGGCATCTGGATCGCGATGAACGTGCCGCGGGTGATTGATCGGGCGCGCGCATACCAGGAGAAGGCGAAATACCACGCCAATTGGGAACGAGATTTCCAGGACCGGGAGCGAGAGAGTTCAATCAGGGCGAGCGCCATCCAATCCGAGCGCGACGAGTGGCGGCGCGGCACGGGTTTGTGCGACGATCTGACCGAGCATTACTTCGCGTCGCGCCTCGAATTCGAGAGCGTCGATGCAACCTACCAGCGGGACATGGCCGCATATCATGCGAAGCTGAAAAATCAGTATCGCTGGGCGAGTTGGTTCCCCTTCGTATCACTCCCACCCGAACCCGCTCCGCCGGCCGAACCGCTCTTGTCGCGGCCTGTGCAATTTCAGCGTGCCAAGATCTACGAAATGATCAGTAACAGAGGGATTTCCCTCACATTCTCGCCCAGCGGGACCGCGCTGGCGGTGGGATGCAGGGACAACACCTGCCGGTCTCTGGAACTGCCATCGCGGAGGGTGCTTGCGAGTCTTCTCGAGCCGCAAGGCATTGCTGTCTCCGGCGTCTTTTCACGCGACGGCATGACGCTCTTCTCCGTGGGGAACAGCCCTCGCGTCTGGCGATGGGATGTCGCTGCGGGTCGTGCGGGAAGAGCACTTCCCTGGAGCGACCCGTCGCCAGGCCAGCCGGTCCGGCTCCTCGTCGCGAGCGCAGTGGGTTGTTCGCCCGATGGTAACACGATCGCTGTCGCGGCGGGCGGGCACAAGGGGAGGATCGCTTCGCGATCAAACGAGATCTATGCAGTCAGGCTTCTCGAGACACGAACGGGTGAGCTGAAGTGGGAGCACAGAGGGACCGGCACCTCGCCATTTGCCGTGGCCTTCTCGCCCGACGGCAAGACACTGGCCTGCTGCAACGGCCCGGCCGTGTTGCTGGACTCCCGGACCGGGGAAGTGAAGAAGACGCTGAAACCCTCAATCGGCGCCGTCATCGCGGCGGCCTTCTCGCCGGATGGCCGCACGCTGGCTGGCGCAGGTTCCGATGTAATGGGTGGGGGAGGGGCCGGTGGCAGCGGCCGGGTTACGCTTTGGGACGTATCGACCGGAGGCATCCTGCGGACTCTGGACGGCCCGACCGGCCGCGCCCAGACGGTCGCCTTCTCGCCGGACGGCCGGACGGTCGCGGCCGGAGGACCGGGACCGGGGAAGATGGGCAGGAACACTGTCTCCGGCCGACGCGCGCCGTCAACTGCCAGCGAGGTGAGACTCTGGGATATCGCCACGGGAAATATGGTCTGGGCCCTCAAAGGAGAATCCGGTGCCGCAGTTTCCCTTGCCTTCTCAGCGGACGGCAGGTCGCTGGCGTTCTGCGATCATGATTATGTTTATATAATCGATGCGAATGCGGGGAGACTCAGACAGATTGTCATGGAAGCCACCATCAAATGGCGTGCCCGGGATCGAGTTCCGGCCCAGCGTTGAATGACTGACGCGACTTCGAGCGCGTCGGAGGACGCACCATGCGATTGCGTTGGTCTTCGGTGCGATGGCTGACGACCCCAGCGACCCCTATCGTATCGCGGTTTCGGCAAATGATGCGCGCGCCGCTAGGGCGCCTGAGAAGGCGGCTAGTCGATCGGTGTCAGATTGACGTTGTACTCGACCTGCCGCTCATCGCCGCGGAACGTCCGCGACTCGAACGGCTTGTAGCCCTTGGCCTGGAATCGCAGCCGGAATTCGGGCGTCCGCTCGATGTTGACACTGGCCTGAAGATACCCCTGGAACGAGAACACACGATTGTTCCTGGCCCAGGTGAAGGCGCCCGGCTTCGAGCCCGGCGTGCCGAAATCGACACTCACATTGTCTACCGGCTTGTTGGTCTTCGCATCGCGGATCCGGCCCGAGATCGCCAGCGCCCGCTTGAGGGTGAGGATGGCCTCTTCGTCGGGCGAGGCGCGCTGCATCACGATGCTGTTGAACCCGGTGCTGCTGGCGTTGATCAGGACCGAGTTGGGCGGGGCGTCCACCCACCGGAATCGACCAGTTTCGTCGGTCTCGAGGAACACGCCCAGCGACCGATAGGTGCGCCAGGTGTCGATCCCGACGAAGGCGCCAAAGATCGGCTGGCCCCGCGAGTTGACGACGCGGCCGGCCAGCGTCCGGGCCGGCCCGAGCACGATCGTGACCGGACCTGATCCGGCCTTGGCATCGACGCTCTTCAACTCCGGCGAGTGACCCCTCGCCTTGACCTGGAGGACCAGCCCGCCGGGCCGGGCGTTCGCGAACCGAAAGCGGCCGAGGGCGTCGGTCGTCGTCGTGGGCATGTCCTGGTGGAAGGTGTGGTGTTGCTGCGCTTCGAGCCAGCCCACTTCGGCGTCCGGGATGGGCTTCACCTGTTCGTCGCGGACCTCGCCCGCGACCTCGATCCCGCGCATCATGACCTGAACGTCGGAGAAATCGCGCAGCGGCTCCATTGGCTTCTCGCCTGGCCGGGGCGGATCCGACGGGCGCGGCCGGCCGTGCCGTCGAGGATGCATACTGTCGTCGGCCAGGTAATCCGGGTGCGAAAGGTAGAGGTAGGCGAATTGCATGCCGCGGAAGCATCGGCAGCGCCAGCGGCCCTGGTCGTCCGTGGTTGCGTTGACCATGTAGGCCAACTCCTCCTTCTGCTTTTTCTCACCGAGGTAGCCCCAGACGTTGACTTTCACCCCGCGGATCGGCCGTCCCTGGTCGTCGGTTACCGTCCCTCCGAGTGTTTGCTCCGCCGGCGAGAGCTCGACCGTGACAGAACCGGGGATCTTCGGATACCGGGCGTCGTTCTGCGCGAAGAAGTGCCGTTGCTGCACATAGCCCTCGGCCCAGACGTCGAAGCTGAGGCTGTCTCGGGTCGCGTGCCGGAAGAGGATGATCCGGACCTGGCCGTCGCGATTGGCCTTCATCACTTTGGTCTCCATGCCGATCGAGGGCCGGACGGACGCACCCTCGATCGGTTTCCCGGTGTCCTTGGCGCGGACGGTGACATCGATCGCGCGTGGCGGCGCCGGGACGCTGGCAGCCTGCGGCTGCCCGGCGGGCTTCGCCGTTTTGTCGTCCGGCTTCGCCGCGGCGCGGGCCGGGTCGAGCGGCCCGAGAACCCCGACAGCGGCCACGACCATCAGGGCAAGTCCCAGACGAGCGGGCCAGGGCAACTTGTGGGCCACGTCGAGCGCAACGAGCACCGGCCGCGCCCCCAGGATCGTCGATTCGAAGGAGTCGATCATGGTCATCAATTCCGCGGTCGGTCGGGCCATGGCAGGCGGTCTTCCGTTAGTTATCTCACAGGCCAGCGCAAGATATACACCGTGCTGGCGCCGGGTCAAGCGCGTACTGTGAATCCGATCTGTCAGAGCCGAGTCAAGAGCGCGGCAACTTGAATATAGTGGAATTCGTAATCCCCCAGATTCGCGGCGAGCCTGGAGCGAACTCGCTCGTACACCTCGTGGATCATGCCGTGGGCATCGGGCTGGTCGGATAACGATGCTTGGAGGATCGGCTCGGTAAATGCTCGCAGAAATCCGGTAAACTCCTGGGCGTATGCTGCCAGATCGCCGGTCTCGTCTCGCTCTTGTCGGATCGAGAAGGGAACTTCCATGCTCTCGACCCGGTCAACCTCGAACGAGCCCAAGACCGGTGAATCGTGGCGAACCAAGGGAGCGACCAACTCGTCTTGGGTCCGGAAGTAGATGGGAAAGACGATGCGCCCGTACGCTTCCCGGCTGAGCCGGCCGCACTCTCGAAGGTCCAGAAGGGCGTCATTGAGGACGTCGTAGATGCCGTCGCAGGCACGATACCTTTGGTCGACGCCGAAGCTGGCGACCAGGAGTTTGCCTCCCGGAATGAGCTCGGCGGCCCGTGCGCGATAGAAGCGGTTCAAGTCGTCGGCCGCCTGAGCTGCGTATGCCGTCCGCGCCTCGGGGGAGACGCCGACACCGGGCCGCGGCCAGCGCGGCCCCATCGGCAGGATGTAATCGCCGAGGTTGACGTCGGGGCGGCGATCGAGGAACCCGATCGCGTTGAACGTCGTAGCGATCGTTACCGTTTGCGACGGCATCAACTGATCAAACATCGAGCCCGCGACAGCCGCCGAATAGACCCCGGTACTCGACGAGAACTTGCGACCGGCGGACGCCAGATTGACGAAAAGCTTGTTGAAGTTGTTCGTCGGCAAGTCGCTGTGAAAGGTCTGGATCGGCCGCGACGCTTGCGCGCGCAGGGCCGGGATGATCTGCTCGACCATCGCGATCGAATTGCGCCCCTCCGAACACGCATAGTCGATCACGACGACGGGCGCCCGGAATCCGCGAGATCCAACCGACTGATCGCCGACTTCAGCCACGGGAGCAACGCTTCGATGCAAGCCCACTGCGGCGAAGAGTGTCGATCGTAGAATCCCTCACCTTTCATTCCCGTGGTAACAGGCATGACGATCGGTCCTCTCTTAATTCGAAAACCAGGTGCGAGCCTTCAAGTATATCGCGGAGATCATCGCGCTTGGTTACAACCTCAAAACAAAGGCGGCAGACCGATGAGCCGCCGCCATGCCGAAAGCTGGCCCAAGTGCATGCCCATATGGCCACTCAACAAGAAGGCGATCAGTTCCTGGGACGTCGGCAATGTCTCCTTCGCCAGAGCGACTGTCGTCGGCCTGGAGAGCTGCTCCGGACTTGCCGATCTTGCGCTCTGCCTCAATTGCTGATAACCCTGCTCGACTGCGTTCACGAGTTCGTCCTTGGATGCGTAAACGGCACGCGAAGTGGAGGGCGTCGAGCCGCGGCCGAAGAGAGCGGCCCACTCCGCGGGCACCATCGCCGTTGCGCCAAGCACTTCGAGGGCGCGGTCCGCCGTCCACGCCAGGTGACCAAGAATCCAGGCAGGATGATTGATGCCCGCGACCGGTTGTTCCGCGAGCCGGTCGTCGGGAAGGTCCCCGACAAGCCTGCGGCAGTACTGCATGAGAAACAAGTTGACTTGGATTGCATCGTGCAGCATCGTAAAGCCTCCAAGAATGCGCAGGGACCAACATCGACTCGGGCTCGCGCCAGCAGTCTCCCGCAGCGTCCTCACCCACTGTCTAACATACCGCCGCTCATATACTGTGGGTAAGGCGAATGACGCCCGGCGCAGAGGATACGATCTTGACCATCCCGCGAAATCGCGCGGACGAACCCCCACTTGCGAGAGGCGAGATGTTTTTGCGACGACGTTCCTTCACCGGCAAGATCGGCGGTCCGGCGCGGCTGTGCCTGATCACACTGACCGCACTACTCGCACACGCAGGGGCGAGCGCGTCGGAGATCGGCCAAAGTCCAGAGCCGCCGTCGGCACGCGCCGATGACAAAGATCAGGCGCGCTTCGCCGCCGGCGTGGTCTTGAAAGGAGGAACCCTGATCGATGGGACCGGCGCGCGGCCCGCGCGCCGACGTTGCCTTGAATGGCGACCGGATCGTTGCGGTCGGATCGTTCGCATTCGACCCCAAGGCCAAGGTCATCGACATCTCGTCGCTCTGCATTGCTCCGGGGTTCATTGACCTGCATAACCACTCGGATTCGGAGATTTTGCGGCCGGGTACACGGCTCAATGCCAACTATCTGACCCAGGGCGTGACGACGATCGTCACGGGCAACTGCGGCAAAGGCGCGCTCGACGTTGCCAAGTATCTGGCGGTGATCGACGGGCAGGGGGCGGGAACCAATGTCATCCATCTCGTCCCGCACGGGACGCTCCGCGCGGCGGTGCTCGGCAACGCCGCCCGCCCGCCCAGCCCTTCCGAGCTGGACCGCATGAAGCGGCTGCTCGACCGTGGACTCGATGCCGGCGCGTGGGGCTTCTCCACCGGATTGATCTACGTTCCCAGCCGCTATGCCGATCGGTCCGAGCTGATCGAGCTGGCCAAGGTTGCTCGACGGCACGGGGGCCTCTATGCCTCGCATATCCGCAACGAAGGGGCCAGGCTGCTCGAATCGATCGACGAGGCGATCGCCATCGGCCAGGGAGCCGGAGTGCCCGTGCATATCTCGCACTTGAAAGCCAGCGGCAAGGGCGCGTGGGGCACGGTGGGCGCCGCGCTTGGAGGCATCGCCCTGGCCCGCAAGGCCGGTCAGGCCGTCACCGCCGACCAATATCCTTACACCGCCTCCAGCACGCAGCTCGCGGCGATGGTCGTGCCGCACTGGGCCATCCAGGGAAGCGCCCAGGACTTTGCCAAGATCGCCGCCGACAACGCCCGCGGGGCCGCCTTGAGACGCGAGATCCAGCAGGCCCTCGACGACCGAGGCGGCGGATCTTCGATACGCATCGCCCGGTACGCTCCGCGACCCGCTTGGGCCGGGCTGGACCTGGCCGCGATCGCAGCGCGTGAGAAGACGACCCCGCTCGAAATCGTCCTGCAAATCCAGCGGCGTGGCGGCGCCCAGGCGATCAGTTTCGGCATGTGCGAGCCAGACGTGCGCGAAGTCATGCGCAGTGAATTCGTCGCCACGGCCTCCGACGGCGCCGCCCACTTGCCCGGCCGCGGCGATCGGCCCCACCCGCGCTCGTACGGTACATTCCCGCGCAAGCTCCGATACGCCCTCGACGAGAAGGTCCTCACCATCGAGCAGGCGATCCGCTCGTGTACGGGCTGGCCGGCCGAGATCCTGGGACTTCCGGACCGGGGGCTGGTTCGCCAGGGGGCCGTCGCCGACATCGTGGTGTTTGATCCCAAGACGTTTCGCGATGCGGCCACCTTTGACGAGCCGACCCGGTACGCGTCGGGTGTCGAGTATCTCTTCGTGAGCGGCGTGCCGCTCATTGCCCGAGGGAGGCTGCAGGTGGAAGCCAGCTCGCAAGCCAAGCTGCCGGGCCGGGCGCTCCGGCTGCACCGGGACGGCCCTGCCGACCTGATCGTCAAGGTGAAGCGGATCTGGACCGGCGATCCGGCCAATCCGTGGGCCGAGGCCATCGCCGCGCGCGGCGGCGCGATCGCGGCCGTGGGCAAGATCGCCGAGGTCATGGCATTCCGCGGGCCGTCGACCCGCGTGATCGACCGGCCCGGCGCCTTTGCATTGCCCGGCCTGATCGATGCCCACGGGCACATGGAGGCGCTCGGGGCCAGTCACGACGAGATCGACCTGCGAGGAATCGCGTCCTTGACCGAGGTCGCGCGCCGGGTCAAGGAACGGATCGAGGCCCGGCCGGGCGACTCGTGGATCACGGGCCGGAACTGGGACCAGAGCCTCTGGCCTGGGGGCGAATTCCCCACCGCCGCCGTTCTCGACGCCGTGGCCCCCACGCGCCCGGTATGGCTCGAGCGGGTAGACGGCCACGCGGGCTGGGCCAATGCCGAAGGCATGCGCCGGGCCAAGGTCACCCGCGATACACAGGCCCCCCAGAGCGGTCAGATCATTCGGGGCCCGGCCGGGATGCCGACCGGCGTCTTTGTCGACGGGGCGATGAGCCTGGTGCAAAAGGCGGTTCCCGAGCCGTCGCGCGCCGACGTCAAGCGGCGGCTCCTGACAGCTCAAAAGCTCGTGCTCGAGGCCGGCTTGACCGGCGTCCACGACGCCGGAATCTCGCGCAGGGCCGCCGAGATCTACCGCGAGATCGATCGCGCAGGCCAGCTCGTGGCGCGGATCTACGGGATGGCCTTGCCGCCTGAGGGAAACGAGGCCGCCTTCGTGAGCCAGCCGCCGCAAGCCGCATCCGCTGCCGCGCGGTTCGAGCTGCGCGCGATCAAGCTCTTCATCGACGGGGCGATGGGCTCGCGGGGGGCCTTGTTGTTCGAGCCGTATCACGACGATCCCGCCAATTCGGGATTGCTCTTACTGGAGCCCAAGCGGCTCGAGGAGGCCACGAAGGCCGCGCTCCAGCACGGGTGGCAAGTGTGTACCCACGCCATTGGAGATAAAGGCAATGCGCTTGTGCTCGAGGCTTACGCCGCCGCCCGCAAGGCCGTCCCCCAGGCACGCGACCCGCGCTTGCGGATCGAGCACGCACAGGTTGTCCGGAAGGACGACGTGGCCCGCTTCGCCGCGCTGGGCGTGATCGCCTCGATGCAGCCATCACATGCCAGCGACGACATGCGCTGGGCCGATGCCCGGCTCGGCCCTGGGCGGGTCGACGGCGCTTACGCCTGGCGCTGGTTCATGGATGCGAAGGTTCCGCTCGCTTGCGGCAGCGACTTTCCGGTCGAAATCGTCAACCCGTTCTGGGGGATCTACGCGGGCATCACGCGCCAGGATGCGCAAGGCAAGCCCGCAGGGGGCTGGCACCCCGACCAATTGCTCACACTCGAGGAAACGCTCCGCGGGTTCACCGCGGGAGCGGCCCACGCCGCGTTTGCCGACGATCGACTGGGCATCCTCAAAACCGGCTTCCGTGCCGACGTCACGGTCGTCGATCGCGATTTGTTTGAGGTCAAACCAAACGAACTCCTGGCGACGCGCGTGCTGGGCACGATCGTCGACGGCAGAGTCGCTTTTGAGCGCCAGCGCCCCTGAAGTACTCATCACGCTCCGCGTGATGGCCTTCCGTTGTAGTCATCACGCTCCGCGTGATGGTCCTCCGTTGTAGTCATCACGCTCCGCGTGATGGTCCTCCGTTGTAGTCATCACGCTCCGCGTGATGGTCTTCCGGTCGTAGCCATCACGCTCCGCGTGATGGTCCTGCGATCGTAGCCATCACGCTCCGCGTGATGGTCTGCTTATCGATGCAGCTTGTCGTAATCGGGCGTGACCTTCTTGATGTTGGGCTCGATATCGGCATCGACCTGGCCGGTGGCCCAGGCCAGTGCGCCCAGGAGGAGCCCCTGGTACATCGGGTTGTCCCAGACGTCCTCGCGGTGGCCCATGGAGGTGTAGAAGACCCGTCCCTTGCCGAAGTTCCTGGCCCAGGTCATGGGATAATTCGGCCGGTCGTACTCGCGGGCCCCACCGCTTTTCATTCCCTCGGTCCGCTGCACCATGATGACGTGAAGGTCTTCGGGCATATTCTTGAGGGCGTACCACTCATCATTGATCGTGAACGTGGGGCCGGAAGTGCCAAAGCCCTTATCCATGCCCGGGAACTTGGAGTCGACGACCTCGATCGTGACGACCTGCTGGGGACCGTGCGAGACGAACTCGCCGCCAAGCATCTGGATATAGGGATCCGCGGCTCCCTTGTTGCGCTTGCCGTGGTGGCCGAAGGTGTCGGCCCCGCAGTGCACGGCCAGGAATCCCTTGCCGTTTCGGATCGCGTCGTAAAGTGCCTTCTCTCCGTCCTCGGAGATCGGCGGAGACTTGTCTTCTCTGCCGGGCGTCGTCAGATCGCCGGTCGTCTCGAAGACAAAGGCGTCCCACTGGCCGATGTTGTCGGGCTCCAAGAGGCGCCCGTCCTTCGATGCTACGACTTCGAAACCATGTTCCTTGCCGATGTCCGTGAGGATGCGCTCGGCGTGGCCGAGCTCGCCTCCGTGCCGCGTGATGACCGAATGCTGGAAGCCGGAGCTCTTGGTGAAAAAAAGGACCTTCTTGGCGCTTGCCTGCACGCGGCCGAGCGCTCGTCCCGCGGCCTCGATCCCCAGCCAGGCGGCCCCACTGGCCAAGAACCACTGGCGACGATTCATTTCGGGCAAGATCATCGGAACCTCCTCTGGAACGGTTTGTGTCGTGTGGTCGATCCAGGTTCTCATCGCATACCGCCTTTTTACTCCAGCCGGGACGGCAAGGAAACCCGGTGACGGCTGCGCGGAGCGAATTATCGGCAAGAGTCCCGTCGTCGGAATGACTGTGCGTCTGGCCACATTGCGAAACGGCTTTGCGCTTGCGATCCGGGAACAAGCTGGTTACCCTATGCTCGAATGGGGTCATTCGTTGACACCAGATGAGATGTACAAACCGAGCGGTCACTTTCCCAACAGGTTGCACGCGTTGTCTCGCCCCGCTTGAAAAATCATCACGCGGAGCGTGGCGGCTGCTCGCGGAGAGCTGCACGGATATACCACCCGGCACGGACGCTGTTGCCGAACCTGGCGTCTGGCCTTTCGGTTGGGGGGACTTGATAAGGATGTCGCAACTCACATCGACCTCGGAATCGACCGAACAATCCCAGCTATCCCGGCTGTGCGTCTCGATACGCGGGAAACTCCAGTTCATGGATTACCTCGTTCGGGCCGCGCTGGCGGACGCCGGCCGTTACCAGGACGAAGACGACCCCGGCACGCGAATCTTCATTCGCCAGCTCGTCGAGATGCACGCGGCCAACCTCAGGCTCGAAAGCCAGAATACGCGCTTGATCGGCGAGCTGTGTGCCGTGCTCGAGTCGATGGTCGAGGCTCCGGCCGACCCGAAGACCCGAGGTGAATTGCCATGAACTCGCCAAAAAATGGGGCATCCGGAGGCCTGGGCATGCGTGACTTCGATACGATCATGAACGACGTGGAGCATAACGGCGCCACCACACCGCCCGGCTTTGGCTCATCCGAGCTCCGCCGCTCCCTCGCCGAGATCAAGGGGCAAGCCCAGTTCCTGCTCTACCTCGCCGATCAGATTGAAGAATCGCTCGAGCAGCTCGTTCATGAAGCCGACATCTGCCATAGCGCCTTCCTCTGCAAGGTGCTGAGCATGTATTCGGGCCAGCTCGAGAGCAAGCATCAGGGCCTGGGGGAGAAGATCGCCGAAGCCTGCCAGGAGGTGTACGTGACGGTGCGCGAGCGGGAGATGGCGTAGGCCAGATCTATCGGTGCTCTTTCACCACCGGCTCGGGTTGCGTGGGCGGCGCGAGATCGCAGCTCGGCTCCGGGCACGCGGGTTTGGCCGCGAGCTTCCCGGTCAGGCGCTCACAGCCAAGGACGAAGAGGATCCAGAGGGCCGAGACGGCTTCCTTGCCGTTGATCTTCGATGTGCCTTCCCGGCGGTTTTCGAACAGGATCGGGGTTTCACCGATCCGGCAGCCCACTGACTTGCACCAGAAGAGGATCTCCTCCTGGAACGAGTAACCCCGCGACCGCACCTGATCCAGGTCGATCTGCGCAAGCTTGCTGACGCGATAGCACCGAAACGCACCGCTGTTGTCCATGCTCGTCAAGCCAAGCGTCAACCGGGCATAAGTATTGATCCCCGAGCTCATGAATCGCCGCTTGAACGTGAAGCCTCCTTCCACGCCACCGCCTGGCACATAGCGCGAGCCGATCATCACGTCGTGATCCGCCATGCCCGCCAGGAGCGCGGGGATGAACCGGGGCGGGTGGCTGAAATCCGCGTCGAGATTGAGCAGGTAGTCAAACTGGTTGTCGATCGCAAACCGGACCGCCGCCAACGTGGCTGTACCCAGGCCGAGCTTGCCGGGCCGGTGGATGACATGCACATTCGGCAGCGTCCGGCGCAGCTCATCGGCGATTTGCCCGGTCCCGTCGGGCGAGTTGTCGTCGATGATCAAGAGCGACGACTCGGGTGCGTGCGCACGGATCGTCTCGACCAACGGCCGCAGGTTGCCGGCCTCGTTGTAAGTAGCCAGCGAAATCAGCAGTCGATGCGCCAGATTTGCAGATCGGGCAGATGGGTCAAACACTCGCGGGTTGCCTCAAGTCCAGTCCGTGGCTGTAGTCGTCACGCTCCGCGGGACGGACCATCACGCAGAGCGTGATGGCTACAATAGCCAGGCCGCGTGGGCCGCGCCAAGCGAGTTTCCGCAAGCGGCGAGATCGTCGGGCGCTCCAGGGCAACAGCGCCATGAGCGAGGTGAGATGGGAGGAGAAAAGCAGGTGCCGCCTCCGGAAGTTCCTGCCCCGAAACGACAAACATCGTGGAGGACAGGTCAACCGCTGTCGTCGTCCCTCCCGGGAAGAGGGGCGACCGGGAGCACCAGGATCTGCGTCAGCGACACCTGCTCGTCAAAGGAACCGGCAACGACTCCGCACGCAGAGCAGCGCCGTGCTCGGTCGTTAGAAATCGTTTCGGCCCCCGGATGAGCCTTGATTCAATCGAATTCTGGGATTTTCTCGAAAGTTTGACCATGGGCCATGACCGGAATGATTGTGCGGCCTGCGCGTGCGCATCGGCAAGCCACCGCGGCCAGGTGCGAGTCGTGAATTCGGCTGCGAGAATTGCGTCCGGCGGTGCAAAAGTCAGGTCTTCGGTGCGGTCAGCAGTGCCTCGCGGCCCCGGAAGCTATTTCCCATAATCCTACTCGATGCGCTCCATCGCGGCGGACGCGGCCTAGCTCGACTGGCGCAGGCGGGTGAAGAGCTGGCTGTAAGGTGCGAAATCGTGCTGTGCTTCCACGCGGATCCTGGCCGGCGTGGGAGCATCCTCGAGTTCCGAATCGTCCGGTAGGTCGGCGATCGAGGGCCCGGTCGGTTCCGCCGTTTCGACTGCGGTCGATGGGAGCCGGTCGTCGCGCGGGCCGGCTTCCGTTACGATTCGTTGCCGGTTGGTCGTCCGTTCCGTCCAGGCCTGGAGCGCCGCGTAGTGATCCTCGACCACCGTCTCCTGGATCGGGGTCGCCACGGCTGCGGCGGCCGGCTCCGCGGCCGGCGCGAAAGGCTCCTCCGGTCCGATGTATTCAGACGCGAGGTCGCCGTCCCAGCCGACTTCGATCAGGCCTTCTTCGATGCGAATCGGTGGCCTCGCCGGGATCAAGGCCAGGGGTTGCGCAACGGAGGGCCCCAGCGTCGGCTTCTCGATCCGAATCGGCTGTTCCGAGGCACTCACCGCCGGCTTGCCGGCCGCCGCGATCGGGCCTGTCGCTTCGAGCGTCTCGTTCATGAATCTCGCCGGCGGGCGGTCTGGCCGCGGCGCGGCGGCCGAGTGCCCATTGGTCGAAGCGGTGCCCGCAGGCGCAATCGGGCGATTGGAAACGTTGACACCGGCCGTTCGAGCGCGCAATCGCCGGTTGCGATTCGACCAGGTGGAGCAACCGGCGGGGGTTTCCGGCGGCGTCACGATGAAGTTCTTCGAGGATGAGCGCCTGTTGCTCGTTGATGCGAGCGGAAAGACCGAGCAACTCCCTGGCCTCGTCAAGATCCAGGGGCGCCAGGTGATGATGCGCCCTGAGGCTGACGGCAAACGATCGAAAGCGGCGAGTCGCCGCGATTCGGATCAGTTCCGTCTGGCTCAGAACCAGGAGCGCCGCCAACCCGCCGGGGCGGCCCGCTTGATCGCCCAGAACCTGGATCTCGTCCCAGATTTCCGGTACGCCGCGCTGGGCGTCATCGACGATCAGTATCCAGCTCCGCCCCTCCGACCACTCGTCCCGCAGTGCGGCTTCAAGACCAAGCCTTGCCGTGCTCACGCGGTCGGATTGAGCCAGGCCGAGATTGTGTCCGGCCAGTGCCAGAAAGTCGAGCGCATCGAGCGACCCGGTGAGGGCCACGTACGACGTCCGCCAACCGGCCGGCAGCCCGGCGGCGAGTCGTCGGCAAAGCCAGGTCTTGCCGGCACCCGGCTCACCCGTGACCAGGAACGGCCCCCTCGCGTGAGAGAGGACGGCTGCCCGGAGCCGCGCGAGCACCCGGCGGCGGCTGTCGACGGCGACCTCCGTTTCAGCGCTTTCCCGGAGTTTCGCTTCCTCCCAGCCGCCCTCGTGCCACTGCATTCCTTCTCCGCTCCCTTCTCGTTGCCACTGTCACATCCACCCTGGAACGCACGTACCGCCACCAGAATCGGTCGCGCAATATGCGATGTATACTTCCGACTACATGATGGTTCGTACAGATCGCGCAACCGAGATACGCGCATTCCGGGCCGGTGTCACTTCCCACTAAGATCGGTGGAGTGCCGGTACGGTCTTGAGCGCGGGTCTGCAGCGCGATCACCGCTTTGTCAGTTGATTGCGCGCGACGGAAGTTGCTCTCGATTTTCATGTTTTGGTAAGATCATGGTGGGGCGGCGCGAGGCGAAGTGTTGGGGACCGCTTGAAGTCAGGGAGCGCACCGTCGCGCGCGAGAGCTCCCCAATCGCTTCTGCCCGGTTCGGAGGGGGCTGTGGCAGCCGAGCTCAATACCACCAGTGACGATCGAATCGGCGGATATCGCTACGTCCGCACGATCCACCCGGGCTCGACGTCCGTCGTGATGGAAGTTCTCCAGGAAGGGACGCAACGCCGGTTCGCACTCAAACAGTTGCTTGCCTCGCGGGCTGACGATCCCGAGGAGTATCGCACATTCATCCACGAAGCCAAGCTTGGTATGGAGCTTCGGCACAACAATTTGATCCGGGTCTACGAGTACGTGAGAGACCCTGGGCAACCGTATTTCGTGATGGAGCTTTTCACCGGCCAGCATTTGAAGATGCCGATTGCCCGGCCGTCGATCTACCCGATGCCGAAGAAGCATTTGCACCGGATCCTGGAGCAGGTCGCCATGGCGCTGGCGTACATGCACGACACCGGTTGGGTGCACCGCGACGTCAAGCCGGAAAACATCCTGTTCAACCGTTCGGCCGAAGTGCGTTTGATCGACTATGCGCTCACCCGCAAGGTCGCCACCGGTTTTCGCAAGATGTTTGGAGGCAAGATCCCACGGCAGGGAACCAAGACTTACATTGCACCCGAGCAAATTCGTTGCGAGCTGCCCGAGCCGTCTGTCGATATCTATAGTTTTGGAATAACCTGTTACGAGCTGGCTTGCGGACGGCCGCCGTTTCGGGCCAATTCCTCACAGGAACTGCTCACCAAACACCTGAACGAAAAGCCGTTGCCCTTGACGACCCACAACAGCCTGGTCACGCCGGAATTCAACGACCTGGTTTTGAAGATGATTCAAAAGCGCCCGGCCGATCGTTTCAGTAGTCTTCACGAGTTCCTGTCCCGTTTCCGGCCGGCTCGCATTTTCAAGGATGATCCTGACCCCTTGGCTGATCGAGCCCAGGAGTTCTGATGAGCGAACTGGTGCAACCGGCAAACTTTCCAGGAACGACGTATTGGATTACCGGCCGGGCGACCGGTCGTCACCAAGCCAAGAGGCCAGGCGAAGGCCAAGGATGTCGCGCCGATGCGTAGCCCGAGCGAACTGCGGTTGCCGTTCGAAGCCCCGATTTACGAGATGGAAGCCCGGCTCTCCGAGATGGAGACCCAGTACGCCAAGGATCGAGCCGCCGGCGACACGACCAAGATCGCCGAGCGAATCCGCCGCCTCCGGCGCGAGCTGGCGCAGCTCAAGCGCGAGATCTATTTCAACCTCGATCCCTGGCAGACCGTCCAGGTCGCGCGGCATGCCGCCAGGCCGCAGACCCGCGACTACATCGACCTCATCTTCGACCAGTTCATGGAACTGCATGGCGACCGGGCGGTAGGCGACGACAAGGCCATCGTCACGGGACTGGCCCACATCGACGACATCAAGGTCATGTTCATCGGCCATCAGAAGGGGAAAAACCTCGCCGAGCGCAAGGCCTGTCATTTCGGCTGTGCTCATCCCGAAGGCTATCGCAAGGCCAAGAAGAAAATGCAGTTGGCCGGCAAGTTCGGTCTGCCAATCATCTCGTTCATCGACACGCCGGGCGCTTACCCCGGTATCGCCGCCGAGGAGCGCGGCCAGGCCGCGATCATTGCCGAGAACCTGCTGGCCATGAGTCAGATCCGCGCACCGATCGTCTGCGTCGTCATCGGCGAGGGAGGATCCGGGGCGCGCTCGGGATCGGCATCGGCGATCGACTGGCAATGCTCGAATTCACGTACTACTCGGTCATCAGTCCCGAAGGATGCGCCTCGATCCTCTGGAAAGGCAGCGAACACGCTCCCAAGGCGGCCGCCTCGCTCAAGATGACCAGCCGTGACCTGCTCCGCTTCGGGATCATCGACGACGTGCTCTCGGAGCCCTTGGGAGGCGCTCACCGCGACCACCGGGAAGCCGCCGCCGCCCTCAAGTCCTACCTCATTCAAACCATCCGGCAGCTCAAGGAGACCCCGATCGACGAACTGCTCGATCGCCGCTACGCCAAATACCGCAAGATCGGCGTCTACCTCGAAGAGGCCGCCCAACCCGACCAGAACGGGTGCGTCGCGTCGCTCAATGGAACACCCTGAAACCGCCTCACACCTTCGCCGGCACCACGAACGGCGCGCGGTACTCTCGAGTCAGCATGGCGTCGGCCTCGGAATCGTTGACGAACGACTCGGTCGACGGATTGATATGCAGCTTCCGCCCCAGGCGATAGGCGATGTTGCCCAGGTGGCAATAGGCGCTCGATAAATGTCCCTGTTCGATCTCGGCGTTCAAGACCTTGGGGTCGCGGCCCTTGACGGCCTTGACGAAATTCGCGTAATGGTCGCCGCCGCCAGTTCCGCCCGGCCCTTTCTCCAGCTTGGGACCGAAGAACGTCTGCCACGACTCATAACTGGTGATCGCCAGGATGCCCTCGGTTCCATAAAAGATATCGCCGACTTTGACCTTGGCCTCGTCGTTGGTGATCAGGCCGCGAACCTCGAACTGGAGCTCGCAGTCGTCGAATTCGAAGCTCACGTGCAGCGTATTCGGAGTTTGACCGTCGTCGGCGTAGCCGAACCGGCCCCCGGAGGCCACCACCGCCTTGGGCAATTCCGTCTTGCCCAGTCCCCAGCGGGCGAGATCCATCTGGTGGATTCCCTGATTGCCCAGATCGCCGTTGCCGTAATCCCAGAACCAGTGCCAGTTGTAATGAAAGCGGTTGGCGTTGAACGGCCGTTCGGGAGCCGGCCCCAGCCAGATGTTGTAATCAACCCCGCTGGGCACGGGACCATCGGCCTGATGTCCGATCGAGCCGCGCGGCTTGTAGCAAAGGCCCTTGGCCATGTAAATCGAGCCGAGCTTGCCGGAACGGAGAAATTCGATCGCATCCTGCATCCCCTTGTGGCTGCGACACTGGGTCCCGGTCTGGACGATCCGGCCATGCTTCCGCGCCGCCTCCACCATCCGCCGGCCCTCGCTCACGTTGTGGCTTACCGGCTTCTCGACATAGACGTCCTTACCGGCCTGGCACGCCCAGATTGTCGCCAGGGCGTGCCAGTGGTTGGGCGTGGCGACCGAGATCGCGTCGATGTTCTTGTCGTCCAGCACCCGTCGAATGTCCTGAACGACCTTGGCCTCCGATCCGTATCGCCGCGCGATCGCCTTGCTGGCCCTGCCGGTCACGTTGAGGTCAATATCGCAAATGGTCGTGATCCGCACATCCTTTTGCTTGCTCCAGCCCGCGACATGGTCCATGCCCCGGCCCTTGACACCACAGACCGCAACCCGCAACGTGTCGTTGGGCGATGCCGGCTTGCGATCGGCATCGCCATCGTCGCCGGTCTCGATTGCCCGGGCCGACATGGCGGGAATCGCGGCCAGACTGGCAGCCAAGGCAGCAGTGTCCTGAAGGAAATGCCGACGGTCGAGCGGACGCATGGTGGTGATCCTCGATGAAGCGGCGGGGTGATTCGAGGCGACGACTTCAATCATTCATCTGAAATCAGCGACGAGCCGACGTCAAGCGGCATGGGAACCTTGAGTCGCAATTCAAACGTAAGCGGCCGGTGCAGCGCGAAGCCGCCAGCAGCCACCAGACGGTGCGCGGGCCAGATCTCGTTGGCGTATCTATCGTTCACCTGCCACGTGACGACTTCGAGCCATGCCCCAGTTTCGAGAGCGCCGCGCGTCCGTTCGCGACTGGGCGTGGTCCAAAACGAGCGCTTTTCGGGGCCGCATGCGCGCGAATTTGCGCCATGGTGGGCAAACTCGGGGAAAAACCCCGAGAAAATGGTCAAAAACGAGATGGAAAATGGCGCCAGATGGCGCTTTTTGGAGGGTCTGAAGCGCCATTTCGCCGTGCCCGGAGCCGACGGTGCTAGATCGCAACCCGCCAGCCTGCCAGACTTTACGTCTGTGGCGTCCGACTGGATCGAGCCGGCTGCGGCACCAGGAAGTCAGAGTGGAGCGCCATTTTTCACGGACGTGGGCACGGACCGACATCTGCGAGCGATCACCTCCGGGCACGGAACACGCGCGATTGCTGGACTTTGCTGAGACACTCGTGCCGTGCGCCAGGTTGGGGGGCTAAGCGGCGCAACTCGTGAGTCGGCCATCCGCGGTAGCTCGGGCAACTTCATGCGGCGTGCTGCCCTCCCCTGGCTGCGCCACCCCCCTTGTCAAGTCGCCAACGAGTGCCGCAAGTTGCCGTAACTTGGATAGAGCCTTGTGCTTCCACGATGCTCGTGGATTCAGCGAAATTGGCTTCGTTCGGCGCATTTTCGCCGATTTCGCCCATCCCACTAATCTCATCCCCGTCCTGCAGTACGCTGTGTGGATCGATCATTTCCGCCCGCTTGAGACGATCAATCCGACCATGGACCTGGAGAACAACGTGAAGAATCCGATCTTGAGATCGTTGCTGATCCCAGTTAACGTGTGATGCACTCAGGCAAGCGCGGGAACGGATCGGTGTGACTGGCTATCGAGACGGGTTCGGGCCGGGATCGCGATTCTACGGGCAGTTGAAAGGTACATCCAGTCGTGCATCGTAGGCCGCTATGCTCGACACATACTCGGCACATACTCGGCATAGTGTGCACACTCTAGCGCGTGCCAAGCATGCCGAGTATGTGCCGAGTATGCGGTTGGACGACGTAACAACCGGGCCAACTCAATCGCCACCAGCAACATCGAAGCGGCGCGCGTTCGGGCGAACTGGATTGGGCCGAGCGCACTCGACCCAATATACCCATTATACTCATAGTCTCTAAGCTGTCAAGACGTGCAGCCTGAAAACTTGACGTAAGCCTTTGGCCTGCTGGGGGAAGAAAAATCCCCTCAAAAATAACTCCGCGCCACTCGAATTGCGCGCCTTGCGGCGGCGCCGCTGTGAAGACCGGCGACCGGGCGTAGATCGCTTCCGACAGGTTGACACGGTGGCGACGGCGAACGGTTGTGAAATCGTCAGACCCCCGCCTCCCTGGTTCTTGGCCGGTCCGCCCGAGCGCAAACTCGTCGCGTCCCGGTTTCCGTCCCCAGTCGCCGAATCGTTTGCCGAAAGCGTGTCCAAGACGAACGTGGTCTTCCGGCACGCTTTTTGACCAACGGAGGGTCGATGTGCCCAAACTACCCAGGAAGACCCTCGTGGAGGAGGAGGACCTGCACCGAACACCCGGGAGCCGTTGAGCCTGTCGGTGGCGCTGGTCTCATGGCCGACGGGGATCCGCCCGACTCGCCGATCCAGCTTCGGGCGAGCCTGTTCACGTCACCAAGGATTTCCTCCGGGTGCCATCCACGACGGTCCTCGGCGAGCGTGGGATTCTTGAGCACTGCGCGAGCCAGAACGTCGATCGCGCTCTCGCTGTCTTCGCTCGATGGACGCGTTGGTCCACCCTCCTTGCCGTGATCCGCGATCGCCCGATCAAGGACGGCACCAACGTCCGCGAGCGACTGAACCGGCGCCGGGTTGGTAGACACCAATGGGATCGCCTTCGCGGCTGATGCGCCCACTGTCAAAGTCACTGTTGCGATGTTGGATTGCAGCTTTCCACTCATCGCCGTGTCGAAGTAAGTGAATTGATCGGTCCCCGTGAAGTTTCGGCTCGGCGTGTAGACGAATGAGCCATTGGTGTTGAACGTCAGCGTGCCGTGTTTGGGTCTGCTCTTGAGCACAGCCGTCAGTGGGCCGGCATTCCCGGGTTGGTCGTTAGAAAGTACGCCCGGGCTTGGTATGAAAAGGGTCTTGTTCTCGGTGACTGGGTACTTGTCGTTGACGGCCTTCGGGGGCCCAATGACAGTAAGAATACCATTGGCATTGTGGAACGCGTAATTCGACGACGTCAGCCCGCTCGGCACGATCGGGTAGGACCCGGCAGGGCTGGAGGCGGCCGCTTTGGTCGTGATCTTTAGCGTGCCGCTGAGGACGCCCGGGCCCTGACCGAGCACGAAGCCGCTGTACTTGACTGAGAAGGGCGGATTGGCCTGGCCCAGTATCCTCTGCGCGCTGTTGGCCGTGATGGTAAGCGGTGCCGGGGTGAGCGTGAGGGTTCCGGCGACGTAGCTGATGGTGTAGTCCCTGTTGACCGCGCCGGAGGCGGTGATCGCGTACGGACTGCCGGAAACAGCGCTGCTGGCAGTGGCCGTCGTCGCCAGTTTGGGCTGAGTCGTCAGGCTGCCGGCGGTGTCGCCGTTGGCGAAGCCGGAATACGACGCGGTCAGTACCGGCAGCGCTGCGCCGTAGACCTTGGTCTGGTTGTTCGCCGTTACGATCAGCCGCGCAGGGTTCACGTTGAGCGCCACGGTGGCCGTCACAACGGTGTAGTCGGTCGAGTCGGTGGGCGTGAAGGTCACCGACTCGCTCAGGCCGGCGCCTGCGCTCGGCACGGTACCCGCGGCGCTCGCGTAGGTAAACGAACCAAGAACAGTGGTCACGTTGCCGCCGACAGTCCAGGTGGCCGTGCCACCGAGTTGGCTGTTGGCGAGTGCCGTGCCGTACGTCAGTTCGACGGGATTGACGCTCACCACCGGCGCTGCCCGATCCACGTTGACGGTCACTGTGGCGGTGGCGCCGGTGTAGTCGGTGCTGTCCGTCGGCGTGAACGTCACGGTAAGCGTTTGGTTGACGCCCGCGCCCAGGAGCGTACCGGCTGCTGGCGTGTAGGTGAATGTGCCGGTTACCGACGCCGTGGCATCGAGCTGGTTTGTACCGAGAGGCGTTCCGTAGGTGATTCCGCCAGGATTGGCCCAAGTGATCGTCGGGACACTCCGATTGGGATTCTCGACTTCGATGTAGACTGTGTCGGTAGCCGAAGTGTAGTCCGTCGTATCGGTCGGCATGAAGGTGACTGACAGCGGCTGGTTGTTGCCCGCGTCGAGAATCGTGTCGAGCGCTGGCGCGTAGGAGAACATCCCCGGCACACTCGCGGTGGCGTCGAGCTGGGTTGCCGAAAGTGGCGTGCCGTAGACGATGGCCGACGGATCCGCCCAGGTGATCACGGGCGAGGTGATTACGGCCTGGATAGAGGAGCCGTTGCTCGTCGCGTCCACCTCGTAGCCGGCGGCATTGTTCAGTGGGATCTGCTGGCCACCCACGCCGATCGTCCACGTCGCGGGCGGGTTGCTGGTAACCCACAGGTAGAAATAACTGCCCAGCGTCTGGTACGCATTGAGGCTGTCGGAAAACTCCGCCGTCCCGTTCTCATAGAGGGTGACGGTCTGGGCGTTGGACGTGTCGTTGGTTACGGTGAACTGGACTTCACCCGGGGAATCCACGCGCGGGACGGGCTGGTAGATGTGGATTGTGCCCTGTTCGACTGTCTGGGCGTTGATGACGGAGCTGTCGTACACGTCCGTGAGGTTGCCGTTGACGTTCTGCTCGTACACATATGTCGGACGACGGTTTGCGTTGACGGCCGCCACGATCGAGGTGTGATGGGCCGCCGTCGATCCGTCGGCGAGCGTGACGTTCTGGTACTGGATGATGTCGCCGGGAACGCAAGGGACCGTCGGGTTGCTGTCGTTGCCGGGTGTAATCGTCGCGATCAGGGTGCCCCAGATGTAGTCGCCATTCCCCGGATCGTCGACGGCGAAGTCCGCGCCGGCGACTCGCAGGGCCTCGCTGGCGAGATCTGCACACTGGCCGCTGCCCACCTGTTCACCGAGATGGGCCTGAGCGAACTCGAGCACCAGCGTGTTGATACTAAGAACCACCCGCGATTCGAGGCTACCGACGAAAGGCAGATAGGCGGGACGGCGACGCCGTAACTGACCTCGATTGAATCTCACGATGTCGACTCTCTTGAAGGGCAGCGGGATCGGGTAACACGGACGACTTCAACGCGATTTGCCAAGTTAGTCTAAGAGATGCGAAATCGTTTACGCTACCTTGCAATTTGCAGAACCTGTTGTCAAGCGGTGAGGCGCCGCCCTCAGAACGGCAGTATCTGACCCCAAGGGCAACATTCCTAACCTTTCTCCGACTCCCTTACCGCATTCACTTCCGCTACGATGGCAAGCCGCACATTTTGACCCTTGCCAAGGTCTCCGAAGACGAAGCCAGGTCCAAATCCGATAAGATTGGAGGTTCCTGACTTCGATCTCCACCCCGAGGTGAGGTTGGAGATCGGTATGGTGTCCCCTGAACTCCGGAATCCAAGCGTGTCCTATCGATTGGCTTGACTCAGATCCCGACTGAGTCGTCATCACGCCGAACGATGAGGTTGTGTCTGAGGCCCGCGAGGTCGTCGCGCTCGAGCAAAGCGTCGATCGCGGCCGGAGTCAGCACCGTTCGCGTGTCGGTTCCTGCCGATTGCGCAATATGGATCACCCGGCCAGGCGTTGGGAAGACCACGACATCCTTGCCGCCGTTGATGTAACGGCCAAGGGTGTCTCGCAGGCCGTTTGGGCCAGAGGCGTACACCACGAGTTCCACGGGCTTGCTCAGTGCGAACGGCCTGGCCGGCGTCAGCGTGACGATGTTGATGGCCGGATTGTACGAGGCCGACTTGAGGTTGATCACCCCCGCGTTCTTGGCCGTGTACGATCCGCCCTTGCCGGGCGTCGCCAGGTGATACGTGCTGGTCCGGTCGGCCTCGGCCGTGTTGACGGCGCCGCTGAAGATCACCACGACCTCGGACACTTGGTGCTTCTTGTTCAATAGATCTTGGGCAGATGTCACGGTGACGACAGGCGCCGGCCTGCCGACGACCGTAATGGTTCCGGCTGGGCTCGGGCTGCTCATGTCGCCGTACTGGTTGACTATCTGAATGCGATACGTACGCGATCCGATGGCGAGTGGTCCTGGCACCTGAACCACGTACGCACCCGACCTATTCGCATGGGTCGTGGCCAGAATCTCTCCGCTCTGATTCGTGAGCTGGACGGTCGCGTCGGGGAGAGTGGTTCCGACGAGGTGAGGGCTAGTCGAGTAAGTCGTCTCGCCGCCCGGGCTGCCGTTGCTATCGCCCGCGAAGAGAGTGGGGGCACTGGGCGTGGCCGGCGGGGCCACGATCGTCAGCGAACAGGCTGGGCTTGGGCTGCTGACGTCGCCGTACTGGTTGACGGTCTGAGTGCTGTACTCGTAGGTCCCGGTCCGGAGCGGGCCGGCGAGCGGGATGACGTAGACACCGGAGCCACTGGCCGTGGCCGTGCCGATGACCTTGTCATTCGCATCGAGCAACTGCACGGTCGCACCGGCGAAGGCCGTTCCGGTGAGGCTCGGATTCGTGATGTCCGTGATGCCGTCCCCCGGGTTCCCACTGTCGCCGCCGGGCAACAATGCTGGCGCACTGGGAGCCGGCGGTGGGGCGACGATCGTCAGCGAAAACGCAGCGCTCGGGTTACTGACATCGCCATACTGGTCGATCGTATCAACGCTGTACTCGTAGGTTTGGGGCGCCAGCGGCGATCCAGGGATGGCGATGACGTAGTTCCCCGAGCCGTCCGCCATTGTCATGGCAATCACGTTGTCCTGGGAATCGAGCAACTGGACGGTCGCGCCAGCGAAGGCTGTCCCTGTCAGGCTCGGATCGGCGTCATCGGTGATGCCGTCGCCCGGTGTGCCGCTGTCGTCAGCCGGTAAGAGCGTAGGGTCGCTGGGAGTGACCGGAGGTGCGACGATCGTAAGATAGAGCGGAAAGCTGGCAGCGGTTGACCCCGTGGCATCGGTGGCGAAGACGCTCAGCGTGTAATCGCCGGGAGCGAGTGCGTTCTCCACCGAGACGACGTAGTTGCCGTTGGCGTCCGACGTGGTCGTGCCGATGACTTGGGTCCCGTTTACAAGCGAGACCGTCTCACTGCCATCGACCGAGCCAAAAAAGGCGGGGGTGGAGTCGTCGGTAATGCCGTCGCCCGGCGTGCCGCTGTCGTCGTTTGGTTCGAGCTGGGGCGCGTTGAACTCGATCGGCGGAGGGGTCGTGCTGATCGTGACCTGGGCTTGATTGATCGGCCCGACAGTCGCGTTGGTGGGCGACGAGAGCGTGATCGAAAAGGTCCCGCCGGGACTTGTCGAGCTTCCTAACAGGATCGGCACAACGATCTGCTCGTAGAACTGGCCGGGGGCGAAGTTCAGCACGCCGCTCGTCGCGGTATAGTTGGTACCCGCCAGGGCCGTGCCGTCGGCCGTGGCGTAGTCGACCGAGACCTGCTGGTCGCTATTCATGCTGCGCGCGACGTCAATGGCGATGGTGCCGTCGGTCCAATTAACGGCCGCGCCGGACTGCAGAAAGCCGATCTGCGCGGGCATGGGCGTCAGGTCGGTCGTCGTCGTTGGGTCAAATGCCGTCGTCGTGTACGAGAACGATTGCGACTGGCCGTTGATGACCGCGTTATCGATCTGGACGTTGTAGACGACCTGCTGGCCGGGTTGCGGCGGCGTGGCGTCGGGCATGTCCCAGACGATTGCCTGGCCGCCGTAATCGAGCCCGCTATTGCTGAGGATGTCAATCTGCTGGGGAATGCCGTTCTCGGTGACGGCGACCGTCGCGTTGGTGAAATCGGAGCCATACGGCGCCTGCAGCGACCAGCGATCGGGTATCAGCGAATCCGGGACAAAGCCCGCCGGGGGCCAGGCGATGGTCGACACGTCGGGGACAGGCGTCGCTTGCGGCTGAACGACCCAGAGCGAATCGGATTCCCCAGGGATATCCCCGACGCTCATCGTCTGGGTCGGCGGATCAAGGATCCAGCGGCGGTGACCTACGATCGTGTTGTTGTCCCCGGGGTCCATCATATAGAGGTCGATCGCGCTCGTGCCTGAGGCCCCCAGAGCGAGGTTAGACTGACTGGCCGCGTCGGCGCCCGCGGCCGTGTAATCGATCCAGGTTGATGGCGGGTCGTGACTGAGCTGCTGGTTTGCCGCCGTCATGAGTGCGTCTTGCTGGTCCTCGGCGTTTTCGGTCGGGTCGAGCGTGACGCCGCCGGGAAGGCCGGCCATCCAGCGGTAGGCGTTGATGCGCGCGGTAATCGCAGCCAGGTAGTCAGGCCCGAGTGTGCCCGCGTCGCCAGTGGCGACGTCGCCGTTCCACTCCGTGCAACATTCGCGGGGGGCAAGAATACGTTCTGGTAAAACCAATTTGCTTGTCCGAGGTCCAGGCCGGGCGGGACGCCCCCGCTGGCGAGCAGCCCGCGGAGCTCCAGGGCTTCGACCGTCAATCGGGTGCGGCGACGTGATCGGCACGGGTGCGATATCGTGGAGGACGCAGCGGTCGCCTTGAGCTTCATGGGTTCAGCGCCTTGTCAATTTGAATTTCAGAAGTTGGAGTCCCGGCTTCAGTCGGTCCCTAAAGTCCTAGTTCACTCAGCTCCGGACCGGCTGAAGCCGGGACTCCAACCCGGACCCATCCGCAGTTCAGTTGGAGTCCCGGCTTGAGTCGGTCCTTTTGAGCCTGATGCGTATCGTCAACGATGATGGAAGTGGCATCGCTTCGCCGGACGAGCCTTCCATCGTACGAAACCGAACCGGCGAATCAATCTCGCAAGAGACCGAGCGAACGTCGCCTTGGGATCAGACTGTCCTGCTCGAGCAGGGCGTTGACCGCGGCCGGGGTCGGCGCCGTCCGTGTGTTCGTTTCCGGCGAAACCTCGATATGGATCACCGGGCCCGGCGTGGGGAAGACCACGGCGTTCTTGCCGCCATTGATGAAGCGTCCGTGAGTGTCTTGCAGGCCGTTGGGGCCGGAGGCATACACGACAAGCTCCACGGGCTTGGTCGAAGCAAACGGCTTGGCTGGCGTCAGCGTGACCATGTTGATCGCCGGATTGTACGAGGCCGACTTGAGGTTGATCACGACGGCGTTTTTGGCCGTGTACGAACCGCCCTTGCCGGGCGTCGCCAGGTGATACGTGCTAGTCCGGTCGGCCTCGGCGGCGTTGACGGCACTGCTGAAGATCACCACGACTTCGGTCACCTGGTGCTTTTTGTTCAAACTATCTTGAGTGTACGTCACGGTGACGACAGGCGGCAGGCTGGCTGACGACTATGATGGTTCGGGTCGGGCTCGGGTTGCTGACGTCGCCGTATTGGTTGACGACCTCGACGCTATACGGGTGCAGTCCGACGCCGAGTGGTCCTGGCGCCTGAATCTTGTAGCTGCCCGCGCTCGTCGTCTGGGTCCTGGCCACGACCGTCTCTTTCGCATTGAGAAGCTCGACGGTCGCATCAGCGATGGTCATCCCGACAACATAGGGGCTAGTTACGGTGGTCGTCTCCGCGCCGGGGCTGCCGTTGCTATCGCTGGGCCAGAGCGTCGGTGCGCTGGGCGTGGGTGGCGGAGCGACGATCGTGAGAGTGAACGGGTTGCTGGCGGCGCTGGAGCCACTTGCATCGCTCGCCACGACCGTGAACGTATAAGCGCCCGGGCTGAGAGGAGCGCCAGGCACGGCGAACGTGTAGTTCCCGCTCGCGTCGGCCGTAGTCGTAGCGACGACCGCGTTCGCGCCGCTCTGAAGCTGGACGGTCGCGTTCGCCTGTGTCGTGCCGATAAGGCTGGGGCTGGCGTCGTCGGTGATTCCGTCGCCCTTGATGCCGCTGTCGTCGGCCGGCAATAGCGCGGGCGGAGGCGGCTCCGATGGCGGGGCCGTCGTTTGGACCTCGGTCGTGGCCTGCGCGGTTGTCGGCGTCGGCTGAACGAGGCCGGCATAGTCCGTGGCGATGCTGTAGAAACCGTAGGTGTGGCCGGCTTGGCCGGTGTAGCTCGCCGACGTCGAGACGGTGTCCGGCTGCCAAAGCGTAAACGGCCCTCCATCGATGGAGACATAGACGTTGTAGAACGCGATGCCGGAACCGCCCGAGTTGCCGGTGCCAGACCAGCTCACGTTAAAGGTGGCCTGCGAGGTCGCGGTGAGCGCCGCGACCATGCTCATCGGCGGTAGCGTGTCCACCTCGACCGGCGCATCGTCGGACGGCGCGCTTGTGTTTCCCGCGCTGTCGGTGGCAATGGCAGTGAAGTCATATGCACCGTCTTCGGGCGCTTCGTACGGTAGGCTCCATGCGCCTTCCGCGCCGGCGACGACGCTGCCCACAGCGCTCGCGCCGTTGTAAACCTCGACTGTGCTGCCCGCTTCGGCATAGCCGCTCAACGTCAGTGTCGCGGCGTTGCTGATTGTTGTACCCATGAGCTGCGAGACATCCGGGGACACTTGTATTGTCGGCGGCACCGACACCTGGAGCGTCCCGATCGCGCCCTGCGGCGCGGGGCTTCCCGAAAGATCGGTGACCGGCGACCCACCGACCGTAACTGTGTAGTTGCCGGGCGCGTGCAGCATACCAGTTGCCGGCCGGAGGCGTGATCTGGTAAGTAACCAGAATCGTCGTGGCGTCACCCAATGCGTCGGTGCTGCCCAGACGCTGCGTGCCGATTTCCAGCGCGGTGACCGCGGGCCCATTCGGCGGCTTGACCTGTACTGAGCTTCCAGCCAGGCTAGCGAGCGACACCATGGCCGGGTCCTGGTAGACGACGCTGAAGGTATATGGCGTCTCCCAGTCTGCGTTCTCCGCGCTGATGTCCGGCGCAAGCACGCTCACGACGGGTGCTGAGGTCGCCCCGGAGGGACTGGCTGGATAGACGCTCGCGGCGTCGTAAGCGAATGCGGAACTCCCGTCGGTGCTCGTGACGACCACGCTGACCGAGTAAATCCCCGTCGTCGCGTAGGTGTCGCTGCCGGTGATCTGGAAGCCGCCGCCGGGCAGTGCCGAGACCGTTCCCAGCGTGAAGTTCCCGTCGCCCCAGGCAATGTAAGCGTTGTAGATCCCGGGGTTCGTGTTGCCCGAGGCGTCGAGGAAAGTGCCCACAACGCCGCTGAAGCTGGTACCGGCCTGGGCGTAAACGGCTTGGCCGGCGACGGTGAGGTTCTCGGCACCGGACGAGCTGTTTGCCGGGTTGACCAGGATGATCGACGGGGGCGGATCGCCGTTGCCCGGGTTGTTGCTGACGCCCGCCAGGGGGCTTGACCCCAACCGTTCCAGCGACTGATAGAGCTGCCCCCCAACATAGTTGCTCGCCGGCTTCATGTTGGCCTTGAAAAACGCCGAGGTCCCCTCCTGGACCGCTGTGTTTAGCAGGAGCGCCCCAAGCGGCCCGATTGGGGTCATGACGCCGCCAGCCGTCACGGCCGTGCCGACCCCGAGCTCGAGCCCTTGCTGGATCGAGTCGCTGAAGGTCTCCTTGAACGACTCTTCGTTTTGCTGGGATGGCGGCTGGCTCGCCAGGTACGCAAGTAGACCGATGTCTTCTGCCAGCGGGAGGATTTTCGCGACATTGCCGACTTTCTCCGCAATTTCCCCGAGGTCCTTAAGCGCCGCCTGTGTGAACGCATCGGGGTCTTTGAGGTCCTGCTCGACTAGGCCCTTGATGTACTCTGCCGTCTGATCGGCGAAGTTTGCCGCTTTGTCGAAGAGCTGCGAGAGGAGCGGTAGAGAGGGCACGACCGTGATCTGGACGCCGCCTGAAAGGAGTGTGCCGGAGGACGCCTCGAGCGTCGCTGGGCCAGCCTGGTTCGGGGCCGTGACCGTCGCCATCCCGTTGCCGCCCTCCACACTGGCATATGCGTATCGCTTGTCGTTGACGTCGATCGTTACGGTCTCGTCGAAGCCGGGGTCGGGATTGCCGGATGGGCCAAGGGCCTCTACCTCCACGGGAATGGTGCCGTCCTCAGGGACAGTCGTGTCATACTGCGGGACCTCCAAGACAAGCTTGACGGCAACGTTCACCTGGAAGGTTCCCACGCTTCCCTGCAGGGCCTGACCGCCGGAGGTACCGGTCACCGGCGACCCGACCAGGTTGACCGAGTAGGTGCCCATCGGCGCGTGGCTCCAATCCCCATTGGGAGGCGTGATCTGGTAGTTGGCCGCGATCGTCGAGGCGTCGCCGCTGCCGTCCGAAGCGCCCGACGGCTGCGTGGAGACGAGCGTGGCTGTGATCACCTCGTCATAGGCAGGAACCACCTGCACGATCGCGCCCGAAACCGACGACCCCGAGATCAGCCCGCTGCTGTTCTGGAACACCAAACTAAAGTTGTACGGCACTTCCGCGGCCGCATTGGAATCGGTGACATTCGGGGCGTCGAGCGTGACGGAGAGCGGGTCGGTGGTAACACTGACCTCCGACGTCGTCGCACTAGCGGTCTGGCCGTCGGGGCCCGTGATGTAAACCGTCACTTCGTAGGTGCCGGCTGTGGCGTACGTGTGCGAGCCTTCGACCTGGATGTAGCCCGTCGAACGAATCCAGCGTCAGGTCCGTGTCCGTATCCCATGACGGGCTATCGCCCCAGTTGATCTGGGCGTGATAGTCGCTCAGGGTCTTGTCCGTTTGGAGGTTGTACGACCCGTAAACTTCAGCGACGGGGTTCAGGGCGAAGCCTACGCCGGTGAAGGCATAGAGCTGGGAGGGGTCATTAGCTTCGCCGATGTTGTCGAAAAGAGCCAACTCCACATCGCCCAGCGGCTGGGAGCCCGAGTAAGACTTGGGGACATCGGGTGGAATCGACGCCGCGTCGGGCATCGGTGTGACGACAACCCGGCTGGTGGTCGCGCTGGCGGTCTGGCCATCCGGGCCCGTAATATAAACCGTGACATCGTATGTGCTCGACGCCTGGTAGTTATGCGAACCTTTGACCAGCACGTAGCCGTTCGAGGGGTCCAGCGTCAGCTCCGTGTCCGTATCCCATGACGGACTGTCCCCCCAGTTGATCTGGGCGTGATAGTCGCTCAGGGTCTTGTCCGTTAGGAGGTTGTACGACCCGTAAACTTCAGCGACGGGGTTCAGGGCGAAGCCTACGCCGGTGAAGGCATAGAGGTAGGAGGGATCATTAGGCACTCCGATGTTGTTGTAGAGAGCCAGCCCCACGTCGCCCAGCGGCTGGGAGCCCGAGTAAGACTTGGGGACATCGGGTGGAATCGACGCCGCGTCGGGCATCGGTGTGACGACAACCCGGCTGGTGGTCGCGCTGGCGGTCTGGCCATCCGGGCCCGTAATATAAACCGTGACATCGTATGTGCTCGACGCCTGGTAGTTATGCGAACCTTTGACCAGCACGTAGCCGTTCGAGGGGTCCAGCGTCAGCTCCGTGTTCGTATCCCATGACGGACTGTCCCCCCAGTTGATCTGGGCGTGATAGTCGCTCAGGGTCTTGTCCGTTTGGAGGTTGTACGACCCGTAAACTTCAGCGACGGGGTTCAGGGCGAAGCCTACGCCGGTGAAGGCATAGAGCTGGGAGGGGTCATTAGCTTCGCCGATGTTGTCGAAAAGAGCCAACTCCACATCGCCCAGCGGCTGGGAGCCCGAGTAAGACTTGGGGACATCGGGTGGAATCGACGCCGCGTCGGGCATCGGTGTGACGACAACCCGGCTGGTGGTCGCGCTGGCGGTCTGGCCATCCGGGCCCGTAATATAAACCGTGACATCGTATGTGCTCGACGCCTGGTAGTTATGCGAACCTTTGACCAGCACGTAGCCGTTCGAGGGATCCAGCGTCAGCTCCGTGTCCGTATCCCATGACGGACTGTCCCCCCAGTTGATCTGGGCGTGATAGTCGCTCAGGGTCTTGTCCGTTAGGAGGTTGTACGACCCGTAAACTTCAGCGACGGGGTTCAGGGCGAAGCCCACGCCCGTGAACGCATAGAGGTATGACGGATCATTAGCCACGCCGATGTTGTTGAAAAAAGCCAGCCCTACGTCGCCCAGCGCCTGGGAGCCCGGTAGGACCCGGGGACGTCGGGTGGAATCGACGCCGCGTCGGGCATCGGTGTGACGACAACCCGGCTGGTGGTCGCGCTGGCGGTCTGGCCTCCAGGACCGATCACATCGACCGAGACGTCGTATGTTCCTCTCGCAGCGTAAATGTGGGATCCTTTGACCAACACATTTCCATTACTCGGATCCACCGTCAGCTTGGCTGCGGAGGACCCGCCTCCGTCCCCCCAGTCAATCTGCACGCTATAATCGGCCGGATTGTCGTCGGTCTGGCCGTTGTATGACCCTGATATTTCGGCGACGGGATTCAGGGCGAAGCCTACGCCGGTGAAGGCATCGAGGTAGGAGGGATCGTTAGCCACGCCGATGTTGTCAAAGATTGCGATCGACAACAGCCTACGGTTCTCCAGGGCTTCGAGTGCCGGTCGGCCCGCGTGCGAACAGTGGTGCGATCGCTTTTGGCTTGCGCGAGCGCACCTTTTCCGTGAAGTCGAAAGTCGGACGAGCATGATCATGATCTCCGGACAACAGGATCCCGATGCATTCTGTTCGCGCGAGGGTGGTCTCAGCGTTCGCTGCTCTCGCCGGGTGGCCCTTAGACAACGCTGGGGATTCGGCTCCAGACGCTCAAAGGAGAAGGCGATCGAAGTGCGCGACGTTCTTGACCTGCCTGCAGCTTTCCCGGTTAAGCAATTCCTTGCCTTCCGCTGGCTTCGGCGAAATGAGAGGGCCAACAGAAAGAACTCGATGTCATTTCACACTCGCCGGCCGTTCTGGCCATGGTGTATGCCTCCTCCGTTGGCGAAGGATAGTCGGAGGACGCGGTACGGTTCCTGGATAACGCCGGCGGTCATTTCTCACCATTCAGCCCATTGTCGGGCTCACACTGGTTTCCACGCCGATCGGGATCATCCTGTCCTGGGGAACGATGCTCGCGAGCTCGCCGATCGAGGGATTCAATTGCGTCTCGGTCCAGACCGCGAACTGATAGTTGTGGAGCGACAGCCCCGCCGAGGGGAGCTGACTCGGGTCAAGCAACACCCGCACGACCGATGCCTCCACCTGGATGTTGCGGGGAACAATCGCTTGGGTGACGCCGGTGATTCGGTTGGTGATCGTCCCCGAATAGGTCGAGCCATTCGGCCCGATCGCCAACGTCACGAGGGCGTCCGCCGTGATCCACGGCTTGCTGGGCAGAATCGGCGGGAGCGAGCTGCCCGCGCCGCGGTTGATGCCGAAGACGACGTAATCGGTCCCATCATAGTTCGTGAACGGACCGCGCATGATGGCGGCAAGCTCGATCTGGTTCTTCTTGAGCACGACCGCGCCGGCGGCTTGCGGGGCGACGCGGTCGTGGACGCCGCCCGTGTAGGTGCCCAGGAGGTAAGGTGGCACTTCCACAACTCCCCCCGGCGCGGAAAGCTCGATGGTGCTCCCGAAACGCTCGGCCGTGATGCGCCCCCTCTCGCTATTGGCCAGGGCCACCCATTCGTGTCCCGCACCACCAAACATGGCACTGATGATCGCCTGCACCGCACCTGGGTTGGTGACGATCTGCGTCACCGGTCGTTGCGTGTCGAGCGCGGCGGCAGGCATGTGCGACGGCTTCAGCCCCGCAGCGCTCGACAAGGCGCGCCCCTCCAGTGGCTCAAAGCTGGGACTTGTGTGATTCCGCTGCCGTTTTGGGATCCGGTTCATCGGTATGAAACTCCTCTGGTAGCGACTTGAACCGGCGGATTTCGCCGGATCAAGGCGACGGAAGGTTCTGCGATTTTCGACGCCATACGGGGAAAACCATTTTCCGTCGCGATATTCCCAGTCCGGCATCTTCGATTGGCCGTCCTCAATGAGCCAGATGACGTAGTTCTGGAAGTCGTTGTTGTTCTGGATGAGTTGGGCGGGTATGTAATACGCCTTCTGGCCCATGCCGGGGTCGATTTCGACCCAGCCCGAGCCGGGAAGGTAGATCTCGGCCCAGGTATGCTGGTTTTGGTAATCCGGCCGGATTTTGTGGAGGTCTCCCACGCCGTCGGGGGTGTTCAAGTTCAATCCGACGACGACTCGCGTCGGAATCCCGGCTCGCGTACACATTGCTTCGAACAACGCCATCTGATGGCCGCAGTGCCCTCGCTCATGCCTCATGGTCGCGGCCAGATCGTCGGGATAATAAGGGACGGAGGCGTCGTACTGGATGTGGCCTGTGATCCACTTGCAGAATTCCAGTGCCGCTTGGGCTGGGGGATGGGCTTTCTTGATCTTGTCGGCGACGGCGGCGAGCTCGACGGTCGGATGTCGCGGGGCCCAAACAGTTCGATCATAGTTGATGCCATAGTCCGCCCACTTCGCGGTGGACATTGTGGGATCGAACGTACGATCCGCCGAGCGAACTCGAAACCGACTCTCGAAGTCGAACTTCCTGCCGGCATCGAGCCCCTGGCGAAATTCCCACAACACGTGTTGCGATGCCTTGGCTCCGAGGTGTTCGACACGGCCGGTCTCCGGACGATAGGTGATTGCCGATGCGCCGAGCGTCCTCTCCAGGCCGTCCCAGGGGCGGGCATTGGGCAATGCGTGCCAGACCGCCAATCGGGTAAGTTTCTTGCCGTGACCGGGAACCGTGAAGGTGGTGGAAATGGTGACCTCGTAAACAACGGGGTTCGCGACCGCGATCTCGGGCGGCACGCGCTGGCCGTGGGCGTTCGCGGAGAGGATCATCCACAACGCCAGCGTCGCGACCGTGCTGCACTTCTTCGTTTTCATGGCCATCTTCCGGGGTTTTCTTCTTGGTCTCAGTATCTATCCGCTGGATGTCGCGCAATATCAGTCCGCGACTTGAAGAATTTTCGCACCGCGAAACGGAGGAACGCTCGGGTGGCTCACGAGTCCGGCCGCGGGTGCAAGGGCTGCTATGTGTGCAGCCGACAGTCGATCGATGGTTGGTGGTACCGCAGTTAGGCGGAAAGGACCGGCTGAAGCCGGGACTCCAACTTCTCAGATCAAGAGCGTCAAGACGTTTCGCGATGAACGGACACAGGAAGTACCGGCCTCACGCAAAAGTCTTACACGCAGCCAACATTTTTTCCCAAGGGGATTGCGCGACGGACGTGTTTGAACCGGAATTCGTGATAAACGGTCTCTTCGGTTCCCGTCTCATGCTCCGCCTGTCCGTAACGAAACGCATCGCCGCTGTTGGTCGTTTCGCCAGTCGTCCGGTCGTCGCCGGGTTTCGCCGTCAATCCTTGCTTTGGGGACCGGCTCGCGAACGGAGCCAGTTTGCCCGATCGAAGTCTTTCTTGGCCCCTGCCGCGTCGCCCAGCTTGGCCTTGGCGTCGCCCCGAGCCTGGAAGACCTCGGCATCTTCGCGGCCGAGCCGGATCGCTTCATTGCAGTCGCTTATGGCGCGTGCGAATTCGCCTTTGCTGCCGAAGGCCCGTCCTCGGGCCACATAAAGCTCGGGGAAACGCCGGCTGATTGGTCCGACAAATGTCCAGTCGTGGGGCCGGCCTAACTGCATCGCCTTGTCCAGATCAGCAATCGCGTGGTCGGCTTGTCCCAGGCGCGCAAACGCCAGTCCACGGTAAAGGTACGCCTGGGCACAATTCTCGTTCGACGAGAATGATCTCCTTGCACTCGGAGATCACCTTCTCGAAATCGTTGCGCAGGTAATAGATGTAGTAAGCACGCTCTGACCTCGCGTCTCGAGCTCGCGCGGGATCGAGTTCGAACGACTTCTGATAGTCGGCGACCGCCTCGTCGAACCGGCCGGTCAGAGCGCGACAGTTGGCCCGTCCCACAAAGGCAAAGCTGGCGACGTACTTATCGGGTAGCCGAATCCGCAGCGCCGCGTCGTAGTCGGCGATCGTGCGCCCCCACTCCTTCTTGAGCGCGTACGCCCATCCGCGCAGATGCAGCGCGTAGGCGCGGATGTAGTCGTCCGGCTCGAGTTTCAGGCCGTGATCCAGGTCCTGGATCGCTCCGTCTGGCTGCCCGGCCCAGCAGTAGGCGAGTGCTCGCGCCACATACACGGCGGCATCGTTGGGAGCCAGGTGAATCGCCGTGGTCCCATCCGAAATGGCGGCGTCGAAGTTCCCTTTGCCCCGCAGTGCGATGGCCCGCTTGCGAAACCCGAGCGGATTCGTTGGCCTCAGCCGAATCGCCGCCGTCAGGTCGTCGATCGCACCGTCCCAATCCCTGAGATATGCGGATTCGCGAGCCAGGCCGCGGTTGTAGTACGCATCCCAGCACGACGGATCGAGCAGTAGTGCGGCTGTGTAAAGCGCGATCGACCGCCGATATGCGGCGCCGACCATGACGTCGTTCTGCGTGCTCGACCGACTCCATCTGCTCGGCGCGGACCGTGGCTTCCCGTGCCTGTTCAACCAACGACTTAACCTTGGTCGGAACGTCCAGGTCAGCCGGCGAGGAATGGTCCTGCTTCGGCTTGGCCGGACCGGTCGCGCGGGCGCCCCACTCGTGGAATCACCTTTCGGCCTCAGCAGGTTCGTCGCGATCGCAGCAATTACGATGCCTGCCGCCACCACCAGGAACGCAAGCACGAGCGTCGGTCGTTGACGACCGCTCCGGTGCCCGGGAGCGATGGCTGGTTCGCCTTCGCGGATCGACTTGCCGGTTGGCGGCCGTGTCGGCTGCTGCAGCTCAGCCAGGTGCATCGACAGAAGCTCCGCAACTGCACCGGCCGACTGGTAGCGTTCGTCGGGATCTTTGGCCAGGAGCCTGGACACGACCGCGACGAGCCACTCGGGGATTTCCGGATTGAGCATGCGGATGGGCCGCGGTTGCTCGTCGCTGACCTTTCTGAGCACGGCCACCGAGGATGAGGCCCGAAAGGGTGCTTGCCCCGTACACATAGCGTAAAGCGTGCTACCCAAGCTAAAGAGATCCGTTCGACGGTCCAGCGGCTCGCCGCGGGCCTGCTCGGGTGACATGTAGCTTGGCGTCCCAGCCACGGTACCGCTTGCGCTGAGCGACGAATCATCGATCGCTCGAGCCAGTCCGAAGTCGGTGATCTTGACGCGCTCGACCCCGTTCTCGAGCAGCACGTTGGCCGGTTTGATGTCGCGGTGCGCCAGGCCCTGGGCGTGGGCGGCGGCCAGGCCTGCTGCCATCTGCATCCCGATTCGAAGGATCTCATTCAGATTCAAAGGTCCGACGCGGTCGATCTTATCCTGAAGCGAGTGCCCCGAAACATATTGCATCACGATATAGGGCAGGCTGCCGTCCTCGCTTACCGCGTGGATGGTGACAACGTTGTCGTGACAAACCGCGGCCGCCGCGCGTGCCTCGCGCGAAGCGTCGGCGGGCGTCGGCGTTCGTAGCCAGAACGGGAGCGAGCGCCTTGATGGCGACGACGCGGTTAAGGGTTGAGTCGAGCGCCTTGAGAACCACCCCCATGCCCCCTCGTCCGACGACTTCCCTTATCTCGTACGCGCCCAGCTTACCGAGGCTCCGTGGGTCGTCGGAGTGACCAAGAAAACTCAAATCCGTAAAATCGCCTGTACCGCCGGGATTATTTCTCTCCTCCCGGGCCACCTCAAAACCCGGGGTGCCCTCGGGGCCAACCAACGGCGGTCGAGGCCAGTCCACGTTGACCAAATCGGTCGTGCTTGACGTCCCGGCCTGCACTGCGTCCGCTGGCTTGGCCGGCGGTCGGGCCTTGAGCTCGGCCAACGCCCACTCAAGCAGGGGGTCTTTCCGCGAGGCTCCTAATTTAAGATCTGCGGGAATTCCCTCAAGGAAATCCGAACGAGTGTCCAGCCGATCGAGCCGCTCGCGGCAAAGCGAACAGACATCGAGATGAGCGATGACAACTGCCTGATCCGCCTCTGAAAGGGCCCCCTCCTGGAGCCCGCGCAACTGTTTCTGATCGAGACAAAACTGTTCCCCAGGCATCGTGATTTCTCTCAAGCGTCTAACGGGTTGCACCTGGCCTGGTCAATGAGCTCACGGAGGCGGGCAAGCACTCGACTCCTGGCCGCGTAGATGGCACCAACACTCATCCCGAGCTCCTCGGACACGGTTTTGGGGGCTGTGCCGACGACGGCCGTCCGCCAGAATGCCTGCAACGTGGTCTCGTTGACTTCACCCCGCACCTGCGAGATCGCCCAATCCAGCAACCGCCGTTTGAATGCGCAGTCCCAGTCAGTCTCCTCGTCTTGCTCGCCGCCATTGGCGGGAACTTCGGCCAGTCTTTGGTTCGTCTGGGTGTCTCCGCTCGGCAGTGGGTTTCGGGCTTGTCGCGCCACCAGATTGATCCGCTTCGTTCTCGCGACTGTAAAGAGCCAGCTTCGGAAGGAACCGCGCCGGGGGTCGTAGCGAAACTCGCCCATCGAGGCGGCGGCGGCTCGAAGGACCTCTTGCGTGAGGTCGGCAGCGTCGGCGTCTTGGAGCCCGTGGCGGCGGCCGTAATCATAGACCACGGGCCCATAGATTTCCACAAACTCGGACCACGCCTCCGCATCGCGTAGGTCCCGTAAGCGAACCAGAAGGCTGACGTGCGTCGTCGGTGCGTTGGTCATCGGAGTGGCCCCGCGCAACATCGTACTGCGGATAGGCGAAGATCATACACGAAATTCGACTGGTCCGTCACCATCCGCGGACCGCCGTTGTTTCGTCCTCTATCCGCGTTAGTCTAAGTAGGTATCCGGTCCGGCTCTCCAGAATCTCAGGAGCGACGTGGTATTTCCTTGCTTCTGAGCTTACGATCACTGTCTGGAACACGTATTGAGAAACGGTTCGTTGTGGAAGCTCCGATCGCAGTTCACAACACGAAGAAGTGAGCAATGCCATGCCTTTCCACGAGGAATCCAAAACCAGCGTCACTTTGCTGATGCGCGTGGCCCTCTTCCCTCCCGACGAGGAAGCTTGGAGGAAGTTCGTCGAGCGCTATGGGCCAGCTATTGGCGGTTGGTGTTACGCTCACGGGCTTCAACAAGCCGACGCCGAGGACGTCACCCAGACCGTGTTGACAGCGCTCATCGTCCGCCTTCGCCGTTTCGTTTACGATCCGAATAAGAGCTTTCGGGGCTTGCTTCGAAAGATCACGCGTGACGCGGTCTGCGACGCCATCGACGAACTCTCGAGGGCGGGCTTCACCGGTGCGAGCAGCGTTCTGCACGCGCTCGTGAACCAGGAAGCACAGACGGAACTTGCCCACCGGCTTGAAGCCGAATTTGATCTCGAGCTCCTCGAAGCGGCAATGGAGAACGTCCGTGAGAAAGTTCAGCGACAGACGTGGGAAGCATATTGGCTGACCGCGCACGAGGGTCTTTCCGGCGCCGACGCTGCAGCGAGACTGGGAATGCGGATCGGCACCGTATTTCAAGCCAAGAGCAGTGTCATGAGCATGCTGAAAGACGAGGTCCACCGGCTTGAGGAAAGTGAATGTGCCGCGAAGGTGGTCTGAACCGGTAGCCAGTCCATCGAAGCTAAAGCCATGCAATCTTGCGCTACTCAAGAGCAGTTAGAGGGGTTCGTTCACAATCGGCTGAGTGGCCCGGAGGGCGACTCCGTTGCCGCTCATATTGAGGGTTGCGATGCGTGCCAGCAGAAGCTGGACCAAATCACGAGCGACTCGGCATTGGCCGAACGGCCGCGGTCCGGGACAGTGAAAGATGACCGGCTAGGGGGACTACTCGAGCGAGTGACGGCCAAGGGACCGCGGCTGCTTCCTTTACATCAGATCGGGAAATCGCCAGAGAAGGGAAATGGCCCCGCCGCGCATCACGTCGGGCCGGAAGCGAACGAAGAGCAGGAGGCAGTCCCAACTTCGCACGTTCCTGAATCGTTCCCGACGATCGCAGGATTCCAGATCATCCGGCAAATTGGCCGCGGCGGCATGGGGATTGTGCACGAGGCGCGAGACGAGAAACTCGATTGTCTCGTGGCGATCAAGACGCTTGCGGAAGGGTTGAGAGCGACTGCGGAGCAGCTTGAACGGCTGCGGTCCGAGGCTCGCGCCGTCGCCCGGCTGCGGCATCAGAATATCGTCGCGATTCACGCGATTGGCGAGCACGACGGGCAGCCCTATCTTTCGCTCGAATTCGTCAATGGGGGCAGTCTCGCCGACAAACTGGCCCAGGGGCCGATGCCAACCAGACAGGCCGGTGAGCTGGTCGGAACGCTGGCCCGGGCCGTCCACGTCGCCCACCAAGCCGGGATCGTCCATCGCGACCTGAAGCCGAGCAATGTCTTACTCACTGCGGACGGCGTCCCCAAGGTCAGTGACTTCGGGCTGGCCAAGATCATCGGCGCCGAGTCGGGGCGTACGCTCACTGGCCAGATCATGGGTTCGCCCAGCTTCATGGCTCCCGAGCAGGCCGAGGGAAAGTCGAAGCAGGCCGGGCCGCCGGCTGACATCTACGCGCTGGGTGCGATCCTCTACCAAGCCCTCACCGCGAAGCCACCTTTCGTGGGTGAATCCGAGCTCGAGACGATCCGGATGGTGGCCTCGACCGAGGCCGTGCCTCCACGACGGCTGAGACCCGACGTGCCGCGCAACCTGGAAACGATCTGCCTGAAATGTCTGGAGAAGGAACCGCAACAGCGCTACTCAACCGCGGCTAACCTGGCCGACGACCTTCACCGGTTCTTGGAGGGGCGACCGATTTCAGCGCGGACAGTGAGCTTGGCTGGCCGGTCCTGGCGCTGGTGCCGCCGCAATCCGAGGCTGGCGACAGTTTCCGCGGCCCTGGCCGCGACCGTCGTTATTGCGGCCGCGGCTTTCACGGTGATAACATATCGCCATAACGTTCAGCTTCGCGCCGAGGTTCGCCGAACCCAGGCCAAGGCTGAAGAGGCTCGCCAAAACTACCAGGAGGCTCGTTCGACAATTCAGGCGATGCTCAAGCGCCTCGACGACAGCCGGCTGAAGGGTGTACCGCGACTTCTCGATCTCCGGCGCAGCCTGCGGGAAGACGCCCTGGCATTCTATGATCAAGTCCTCCGCAAGATCGACTCGAACGACCCGATCGTGCGCACCGACACCGCCCGCGCACTCGGCGATGCGGCTCTACTCCAGCACGCGCTCGGCCAGAGCGAACTGGCCTTGGGGAGTGATCGCCGCGCCCTGCGACTGGTCGAAGGTCTAATGTCCGAGCGCCCCGATAACCTCGAATACATGGCGCTCAAGCTTGATTGTCTCCTTAAGCTTGCTCCTCTCCTGGGCGCCTCAAAGCGACCCGCCGACGAGGTAATTGCCGTTTGTCGGGAGTCGGTAGAGCTGGCCGCACGAGTCGCGAAGGCTACGCCCGACGATATGCACTACCAAGAGTCGCTGGCGCTGTGCCTAACCAACTACGGAAACGCTTTCTTGACATTGAAGAAGCTTCCCGAGGCCATGGTCCAGTATCGGGAGGCTACCAAGGTTCGCAAACGCATCGATCCGTCAAAACTACCCGGCGTGGCTCTGAGGCTCGCTCAGTCGCTCAGTAACGAGGGCATCGTCCTCTGGGGTCACGATCTCGCCCAGGCTGAGAATCGATTCAAGGAGGCTGCGCTTCTCGTGCTACCCGTCCCGCCCGACGATCACGTCTCTGAGGGAGATCGTGCCTACACGTACGGCCTAGTGATGGTCAACTGGAGCGGCGTACTTAATGACATGAAGCGCTATGACGACGCAATCAATCGATCAGCCGCTGGACTGAAGATCGTCGAGCCGTATCTTCAGACTGAGCCGAATGACTCGGCAGTCCGCAGCGCCAGCCTGTACCTCCACGGTAATCGAGCGAATGCGCTCTCCGCGAAAGGGATGCACCGCGAGTCGGCCGAAGAGTGGGCGCGATTTCTGCCAGTTGTCCCCCGAGCCTGCTCCAGACCAATATCGAGGCAAACTGGCCATCGAGCTGATCTCTGCCGGCAACCAGGTCCGTGCTCTGGCCCAAGCCCAGCTCGTCAAGGATGCTCCGGACATTTCCAGCAGCGATTGTTACGACCTCGGTTGCATCTTCGCCCGATCCGCGATGGCGGTCCGAAACGACCCGAAGCTTCAGCCGGAACAACGGGAGCGTCTCACGGCGTCTCACATCAAAGACGCATTGCACTGGCTGAAATCAGCCGCCGCGAAGGGCCTCTTCAAAAACGCCGACCAGCGCGAGCACGCCAAGACGGATCCCGACCTCGCCATCCTGGCCGACATGGCAGAATTCCGAGAGATTGTCGATCCTCCTCAAGCCAAGCACTGATTATCAGCGGGGCAAACCGTTGAAGGAAGCCCCCATCCGGCCATACGGGCCCCCTCTCCCGACAAGGGCGGAAGACGAACCATGAGCGGCACCCACCCGTGTCCAGCATGTCCGTTCCTCCAACCGGCTGAACGCCGAGACGCTGGAACAATGCGTGCCGACGAAGACCGGAGCGGAACAGCAGACGGGGCCGGCACCGCGCGAAGTTGCGGTTCATGATCGATCGCTCCTCTGTGCGGGGTAAACGATCACGTTCGCTTGCACGTCGAAACGCGCGGCTTTGATTGCGAGGCCGCCTGGGGGCTGGAGCACATACCCGTCGCCGGTCCGGTTGACTCGGCTACAGCCGCCGGCATCCAGCGTCGAGGCCGGATTCGGGCGTCGTTGCCCGGGTGCTACTCCTCCGGCGCTCCCGCACCCGTCAATGAATCCCTAATGCTAAAGCCGAAAACCGCTCGCCGTGCGCAAAGTATCCCCGTTCACCATCGTTTTTCTTGGGGAGCACCGCCTTCAGGCGGAAAGGACCGGCTCGAGCCGGGACTCCAACTTCTGAGATTAGGGTTGACCGGGCACCAGGGCCGATAAGTCGTCCCAACCTACCGCATCGGATTGGCGAGAACGAAAACAATTCCGTTGAGCGACGTGATTTTTGAGTATGGAGATCGAACTGTGCGGGCGAAGCAACATGAAGCACCGGGCTAAGTTCCTGCGGCCCTTCATGCCGCCCAATCCTGGGGTTCTGGCGGCATTATCGTGATCCCGTGGCGCTTCGCGGTCTCGAGATTGGTTTTTGCTTCGCCTGGACTGAAGAGTTGCGTGTGGTCTCCCCGGAGATGGACTCGAAAGCCGGCGACCTTCCGTAGCCGCGGGGGCGTAAGCACCGCCGCCTATCCACGTTGCGTCCCGGTTTCCGTTCTCTTCGACGCGCCCGATCCCCCCGCGCCGAAAGGATAGCCGGGACGTTTCTTGTACTCCTCGATGATCCTTGCCGTCTCGTCAGCCGACGCCGTGTCCGATGATACGCCGCCGACGAAAAGGTCGATGTCGGCGGGGTCGGGTCGATTATTCACGGATCTGCCGCCCGCTGAACTGAGCGACGAGCCTGGCGGCGGCCGCGGTGGTGAGGATCATCCTCCGGCTTTGCGCGACTCGCTCTAAGCCGTAGACGTGCTGATCATGTTCGATCAGTAACAGGCTCGGGCATATTAGACGAGCGCTTCCGACAGGTCGAACACGGTGGCGACGGCGAACGGTTGTGAAATCGTCAGACCCCCGCCTCCCAGGTTCTTGGCGGGTCCGCCCGAGCGCAAACTCGTCGCGCCCGGTTTCCGTCCGGTCGCGTCCCGGTTTCCGTCCCCATGACCATCGGCCACCGGCACCAGGATGATCTGGCCGTATTCATAGGGCATCTGACCACCCCGGCTCGTTGCCCCATTCCGCCGGGACTGGATACCGGTCGATCAGTTCGTCGAGTTCCTCGTTTCGCAGAGCCGTCCCTTCGACTTTCGCCCTCGCAGCGGCATCATCGGCCTGGCTACCCGCCTTGGTTTCGATGAACAAGAGCCGGCCATCGGGCGTAAGGGCAATCATGTCGAGGTTCCGCTTGAGCTCCTCGACCAACTGCGAGAGGTCGTCGTCTTCGATAACGAGGCGGGGTTGCTCGGCCGCCAGGGCCCGAAATCGACCGCCTTCCGTCCGGTCGATAGTAATCGTCAGCGATATGCTCTAACTCCAGATCAGCCGGTCCATCGATATCCGACCAGGAATCGGTTTCTGACCTTTTGTCCAGCGCCACATGCGAGCGTACGAAGCCGAGGACTCGCGTACCAGTTCGGTAGTCGGTAATATCGTGCCGGCCCAACCGGGCTTCCCACCTCCGGCCCGGTGCTGGGCGGGAGGTCGTCATGAGACACAGTCGCCAGCATGAGTTTACCATGGCCGTCTTTGCCCTGGTGGCCGCGGCCCCCGTGGTCGCTGCCCGTACGCAGGCGGCCGACCCCCCGCGGCCGCTCGCCGGGCCCGTCGAGGACGGGCCCTTCCTCCGCCCCGCGGCGGCCACGGCCGCGGAGCCATTCTGGGGCATCAAGGGGGGCATCGGGGTGGGGATCTGGCACACTGGCGGGCCGCGGGGACTGATCCGGGTCTACACGCCCTACCTGGGCCAGGGCCCCCGCAGGGTCATGAACTTCGTCGCCGTCGAGCCGGTAGCGCGGGGATCGCGCGGGCTATCCGAGCTGGAGACTAGTGCACTCGACCGCGTCGCCGGCAAGGCGATGTGGACGGGCGACGCGCTCGAGGACGACCCGAAGCCCCGGCCGCCCTGGCAGCCGGCCCGGGGCGTGATCGGCTCGGCCGGGGGCAAGAAGACGCTGTCGTTCTACGCCTACGTCGAACGGATCAAAAACGGCGCCCGGCCGGTGGTCGAGGTCCAATTGCGAGCGGATCGGCCCCACGAGGTCGCCTTCCGGGTTTATTCCGCGCGGGACGGCGCGCCGATGCGGGCGTGTGTCCTGAGCGCGACGATGGGCAACTACGCACGGTTGCGGCGGCTCTGGCTCAAGGACCGCGTCGTGGACGCGCATGTGCTTTACGGTTCGGCCCGGTTCGATTCCCCGGACGGTTTCGCCCCGCCCCGTCAGTGGCCCGCGGGCGAGCTCCTCGTGGTCCACGGCCAGGCGGTAGTCGCCGCTCGGCCCGACGAGCCCGATCCCACCCGCGCGACCTACGCCCCCGACGTCCAGCCGCACTGGCACTACGTGGGCGAGACCGCGACTCAGTACTGGCGCACGCCGGCTGGCCGGGACCTCGTGGCGCGGGTCAATGCCCGCAAGATCTACTGGGCGTCGCGCGGGACGATCCCGGGGGGTGCCGCGTTCGAGAACTTCGAGCTGGAGGCTCCTTTCCATCCCGGCCAGGAGTTTGTCTTCGGCATCACGCCCGACCTGCCCGCGGCTCTCGGCTTTCGCCATCGATAGGCGCCGGCCAAGCTCCGGCCAGGGTTGTCGTGCAGATCGTCGGGCGATCACGGTGTGATGGTGCCCAACGCGGCTCGGCTCGGGCACGGCCCTGGACCCTGTCCTGGGGAGGATTCTGGGTGAAGCAGGTCCTGGGCCCGGCCGGACCACTACTGCCGTCGGGCGGGAAATGGCTTCTCCGGCATGGCCAGGGCGAGCGCCGCGGCGGCCCAGCCGCTTGCGGCCACGGCGATGAACTGATCCTTGCCGTAGGGGAAGCCGCTCTCGAAGTAGAGCTGGAACGGGTGGCTCCGGGAGGCGACGAACCAGGTGCCGTCGGCCTTCTGCGTGCGCAGCAAGAACGCGACCCCGCGCCGGTACGCCGGATCGTCGGTCGCCAATCGGCCGGCCTGGTAGAGCGCCACCAGCGCGGAGCCGGTGGCATACGCATCGCTCGCCAGCTTGTCGGTCTGGGCCCAGCCCCCGTCGATTCGCTGGGCCGCCAGCAGGTCCCTGGCGGCGGCCTCGAGCTCGGCGGGCGACGCGTCGGCATACTTCAGGCCCCAGAGCCGGAAGACGCGGTCCTCGGTGTCGACGGGGCGGCTCGCGGCCAGCCAGGCGCGGGCCCGGCGGGCCCGATCGTTGACGGCGCCGGTCCGGCTCTTGGCGCTGTAATACCGCAACGCCCGCAGCGCCAGGGCCGTGGTCGTGAAAGGGCTCGCCTCGATCGGCGGACGCCGCGAGGTCTCGGCCCAGTGGTCTCGATCGGGATCGAACTTCAGCAGGTATTCCGTCACCGTGGCGGTGACCAGGTCGGCGGGACTCCCGGCGGCTTCGAGCGTCCACAGCGCGTAGGCCGCGCGGGTCACCCCTCCGGGCTGCCCGCGCCCCTTGCGATATTGCTGTAGCGCGCTCTCGAGGTCGGCCAGCGTCAGGTCCATCGCCCCCTCGAAGGCCTCCTCATCGATCGCGAGGCCGCGGGCGCGGGCGATCTCCAGGGCGACGAGCGGGACTGCCTGATTGTGGCACGAGAAGCAGTCGCGCTTCTCGGCGTAGACGTTCAGGCCCTTCTGCAACGGCGGCAGCGCCCTCGCCACCGCGGCCCGGATCCGATCGGGCGTGGCATCGCCGGGCTTCGCGACCCCTCCCGCGTCCTTCCCGGGCTCGGTGGCGTGGGGCCGGTCCGTCACGGCCGTCGCCGCGGCGCGGTCGAGATGTCGCAGTTGATCGAGCCCGGCGGCGGTTATCTTCGTCTCGTCGTGCTTCAACCGCCTGAGGTGCGGGAGCGACTTGAGCGCGACGAGGCCCGCGTCGGTCACCCGGGTGCCGTTGAGGGAGAGCTCTTCCAGGCCGGTCAATCCGACCAGGTGGGCGAGGCCCGCGTCGGTGATCTCATTGCCGTCGAGCGCGAGCCGCCGCAGCCGGGAGAGGCCCCGCACGTGCGCGAGCCCAAGGTCGGTGATCTTCAACCCGACCAGCTCGAGCTCATCGAGACGCGCCAGCTTCGCCAGGGCAGCCAGCCCGGAATCGGTGAGATCCAGCTCGACCAAGCTGAGCGCCTTCAGGTGCTCGAGCGATGCAAGGTGGGACAGCCCCGGGCCGGACACGTCGCAAGAACCCACGAACAGTTTCTCCAGGCCACTCAAGGTTGCGATGTGCTCGAGCCCTCGATCAGTCACCCTGGTGTCGTAGACGAGGAGGCTACGCAAGCCCTCGTGCCCTCGCAGCCGGGCCAGCCCGGCGTCGGAGATCCGCGTCTGGGTCAGGTCGAGGGTCAAGAGCGACGACAGGCCGCGCAGATCGCCGAGCTGATCGTCCGCGACGCGCATCGTGCGCAGCCGGATCTCGACGATTGGCCGCCCGGTCGCCTGTTCGTCAACCCGGACCTCGCCGCCCAGGCGCCCGACCGCGCGACGACGCGATCCCGCACGGGATCGCCGCCGGGTGGGCCGGCTTGCACATCCCCGGGGGTCGGGCAAAAAAGCCGCAGAAGATCGGGACGAGCCCGCCAAGCTGCCTCCGACCGCCCGCTAGCCGCCGAGTCCTCATCCCATCGCTCATTCCAGGGCCTCCGCCGATGGAGACATGTCACGAACATGCATCTCACAACGGTATGGGACACTGTTCGACCGCGGATTGCAAGGGGCTACGGGCGGATTACTGACAGCACTCGCATAGGCGTCTGACTTGACCACCACGGCGGGCCGCTTCGTACCGCGCCAACCGGAGGGGTGCGGAAAACGGGAAAAAAGGTGGCAGGAACCGATTCAGCGATCGGTTCCTGACACCTTGTCCAAGACACCAGGCCGTCGGCCCGCGCTCGCAATGCATGTCCGGTGCTTTTTCAGAGGCTCCTTTGTGTCCGTGCGACCAGCCAAGCGCGCGATCACGCTGGTAAGCCGCTCAAAAAATCTTCTCACAGCCGACTTTCATTCTCCGGAGGTCGGCGCTCACGGGGCAGCCATCCAGCGGAACGCTCGCCCTACCAGCGCGCCAACTGGGTGATTTGAATGAGGTTGCCGCAACTGTCGTTCAACTTGGCGATGGTCGAGCCCGTCACCTGGGTTGGCGGCATGGTGAACTCGGCGCCGCGCGCTTTGATGCGCTCGTAGTCCCCCTTGACGTCATCGGAAAAGAACATAGCCGCGGGCTGGCCCTGCTGGAACATGGCCTGCTGGTAGGCCTTGGCCGCCGGGTTGTCGTTGAGCGCCAACAGCAGCTCGGTTCCGTCGGGGTCCTCTGGTGAGGCCACGGTGAGCCAGCGATACGGCCCCTGGCTGAAATCTACCTTCTTGGCAAAGCCGAGCACTTCCGTGTAGAAGCGCATAGCCTTCTCCTGATCGTCCACGTACACGCTAGTCAGCTTGATCTTCATTGGTGTTCCCTCTAATTAGCGGGGATGGTTGACGCTTTGTCACACCCCTCCCCTCTTGTTCGTCATTAATGACGGATGACCGTGGGAAAATGTGACGAAGACGGAGAATCAAAATGACTGAAAACGAGTGGCTGGCCGAAAAGTTTCAAGAGAAACGCCCCCATTTACGGGCGGTCGCCTCCCGGATTCTCGGTTCCAATGGGGAAGCGGACGACGCCGTCCAGGAGGCCTGGTTGCGCCTCACGCGCTCCGACGCCAGGAGTACTGAAAACCTCGGCGGTTGGCTCACGACCGTGGTGGCCAGGGTTTGCCTGGACATGCTTCGGTCGCGCAAATCCCGAAAAGAAGAATCGCTTGAGGAACAACTTCTGGACGCACCGGAAAACCTGCGCCAAGTCAATCCCGCGGAGGAAGCCATACTGGCTGACTCCGTTGGCTCGGCCCTGCTGATCGTTTTAAGGACCTTGACTCCCGCCGAGCGGGTAGCCTTCGTGCTGCACGACTTGTTCGACCTGGCCTTCGAGGAAATCGCCCCCATCGTGGGCCGATCGGAAGCTGCCGCCCGCCAACTCGCCAGCCGTGCCCGACGGCGGGTGAGAGGAGGCCAGGAGGGCCGGGAAGATGAAGCAAAGAAGCGGGAAATCGTCTCTGCCTTCCTGGCCGCCTCCCGCGAAGGCAATTTCAACGCCCTGCTTCAATTGCTCGATCCCGAAATCCTGCTTACCGCGGATGATGTGGCCCTCAAAGTCACCGAAGCCAACAAGGCCAAAGGCGCCGCCCCTCCAAAGCGAGATGCGGGGCGCGAAGGTGGTGGCCGAAACCTTGAACGGCCGGGCCTTGGCCGCCCAACTGGCCCTCATCAATGGCTCCGTGGGAACCACCTGGATCGGCGGTGGAAAACCCCGGGTGGCTTTCCTGTTCTCCATTGAAAATGGGAAAATTCAGGGGATCAACGTGGTCATGGACCCCGAGGATTTGAAGGAAATGGAAGTCGAGCCTCTGGGTTATCCCGGCGTTCCAACTCTGGACGCCGGCGAGAAAAAGTTCTAACGGTGTCCAGTCGCGCCGACTGAAAAAAAGGTGGCATAGCGTCAGGCAAGCTCGAGAAAGGAGGAAGAGACTCGATCGGTCCTACCGGGGCCCAAGAACAGGGCGCAGGGACACGAGGGCTGCTCGGGAACCTGAGAGCCCCTGTCGTTTCCGTTGTAACTGCCGGCTGGAGCCCGGGCTTAAAAACTCCAGGTTGATCCACAGCTATGTCCCGAGCTGACGGGGACGAACCAGGGACAAAACGACGGTATCGCCAAACCAAGGCAACGAAGTGCGGCGAGACGAACCGCAGGGAGTCGGAGCATCCCGTAGTACCGCGGAAATGGGGGAACCGTATCGAAGGGACCCATCCCGACAAGACACGGCTGGTGCCGTTCGAGCGGCCATCAGACCGTCACACGCGATCAGGGACCTCACCGCGAGTACCTCCGGGGACATTTGACCTCTCGGGGTTTACTCATTGCTGCGGTCGCTCTCGCCGGGGCTATTGGGTGGTGAAGCGCAAGACGTCCAGGAGCCGCCTGCGTCGCGGCCTGATGTGACACCTTTTCCCAACCGAAACGACACCCGACCCGCTGTGCCTCCATGCGGAAATGCAAGTAGAATAATCATGAAGCTTGCGGTGGCCGTTTGCGGGGGGAGTGGCAGAATTGGAACAAGGCTGTGCGGATCACCGGTACGCTCTGGGCATGCTCCACTCCGAGCGCGGGATGGTCCGCGAGGCAGCGACTTGCTTCGAGCAGGCGCTGGCACTCGACCCGAGACACGCCGCCGCCTGTTTGCAACTCGGCGACTCTCTGATGGATTTGCACGAATACGACCGCGCACTGGCGGCGTACCGGCATGCGCTCACCCTGCGGGTTCCTTTCCCCGAGGCCCATAACAACTTGGCGGGAGCTTTGTTGCGCCTTGGCGATACTCATGCGGCCATTGCCGAGTGCCGGCAGGCCCTGGTCGAGCGCCCCGGCTACGCGCTGGCGCTGAACACACTGGGAGCCGCACTCGGGCAAGTAGGTCTCTGCGAGGAGGCAATAGCCGTCCTGCGGCAGGCTGTCTCCCTGAGCCGTGATTATGCCAACGCTCATCACAACCTGGGCAACGTCCTGGATCAAGCCGGCCGCGCTCAGGAAGCCAAGCAAGCCTACCACGCCGCACTGGCGATCAACCCCACACTGGAAGAAGCCCGATATAACCTGGCGGCCCTGGGCGACATGCCACCGCCGCCTTCTACGCCATACCCTTATCTGCTGAGGCTGTTTGATTCTTATGCGCCCTCGTTCGATCATCACCTGGTCGAAGCACTCAACTACGTGGTTCCCGAAAAGCTGTATGAGGCGGTCCTGGCCGCCAGGCCTGGAGCGGCGGCATTAGACGTTATCGACCTGGGTTGTGGAACCGGCCTGGTTGGCCAGCACTTTCGGCGGGTCGCCGGCCGACTTACCGGGATTGACATCTCGCCCCGCATGATGCAATGGGCCGAGCACCGCCGTATCTACGATCAGTTGGTACTGGGCGACTATGTCCGCTATCTGAGCGCACGCCAGGAGCCGTGCGACCTGGTGCTGGCAGCCGACGTATTCATCTATGCCGGAGACCTGGTTCCAGTCTTTCAGGCCGTTGCCCGGTTGCTGCGTCTCGGCGGTCTCTTCGCATTTTCCCTGGAAGCCGCCCCACAAGGCGATTACCTCTTGCAGCCGAATCGACGCTATGCGCATTCTCTTGGGTATATCCATCGACTGGCCCGAGAAACCAATTTCCACGAAGTGGCAGTGAGTTCTGTCAAGCTAAGGCGCCAAGGAGAGGAACACGCCGCGGGCTTGATCGTCGTACTGCGGAGCGATTGCGGCCGATGAGCCAGGGAAGAGCGTCTCATCCGCCAGGCTCAAACCGCGATCGGGCGGACCAAGGCAACGATTTTCTGAAGAGGTCCTTGCGAATCGACACTCGGGGCACTACCATCAGGTCCCAGGGTCGTAGCCGCGCAAGGGAGGCCGGCCATCTGAGAGAGTTCGGATTTCAGCCGAGCTTCCAAGCCTCCCGTCTCATGGTCGATCGCTTCGCGAGTTTTTTGCTTACGTTCCTCGCGCCGACATGAGCGGCTAGAACAATTCTCGTGCTTTCATTTGCTGTTCTCTAGCTACGAGCATCGTTTATTCCGGGATAGCCCGCATCTTCGCGTCGAGCCATTCTGGGGAATTCCCTGCATTCCCTCACGAAAATGTTCTCGATCCAGGGCTCAATTAGCAACTCACCGGTGGATGGATTGCGAGATTAAACGCATGTGGAAATCGAGATGGAGCCGTTCCAACAGCCTCCAGCCCAGACGCAGACGGCCGACGGGCCGGCCTTTTCTCGAGCGACTCGAGGAACGTTGCCTGCTCGCGACGAATATTACGCAATACCACGTTGACGCCCAGTCAACCGGGGCCAACCTGACCGAGACGCAATTGACGCCATCGAACGTCAACGCGGCCGATTTCGGGCAACTCTACAACACCCCAGTGGACGGCCAGGTCTATGCCGAGCCCCTGGTTATGACCAACGTCACCATTTCTGCCGGCCCGAACACTGTCGGCACGCCGGGCATCTACGATTCGGTCGTTTTTGTCGCCACGGAAAACGACTCTGTGTACGCGATCAATGCCGCCAACGGCGCAATCCTCTGGCATCGCACGTTCCTGGATATCACCAATTCCAATGACTACCTTCCCGGTGCGACTTCCGTCTCCACCGTTTCGAGCAACGATGTTAGTTCAGACGACATCAACCCGCAAATTGGCATCACCGGCACCCCGGTGATCGACCCGTCCACTAACATCCTCTACGTCTCTGTCGCCACGAAGGAACTTGTCGGGTCCACGACCCATTTCGTCCAGCGGCTCCACGCCATCAATCTCGGCGACGGCACCGACGCCGCACCGTCTTTCCTCACGGGCGACACGACAAACGGTAACACCAATAACACACCGATTTACGTCGCCGGCACGGGCGACGGCAATGTCGGCGGCGTGGTTCAGTTCAACGCGTTGCGCGAGGCCGACCGCCCCGCGCTGAGCCTGGTCAACGGTATCGTCTATGAAGAATGGGCTTCGCACGGCGACGTAGGCCCTTACCATGGCTGGGTCGTCGCATGGAACGTCAGCAATTTGTCGACGAAAGGTATGGTTCTCTCCGGAGTATTGTGCACCGACCCCAACGGTGGCGAAGGAGGCATCTGGGGCGGTGGCGGCGGACTGACCTTCGATCCGGACGAATCCTTCAACGGTCAACCCGCGTTCTACTTTGAAACCGGCAATGGCGACCCGCGCGGCGGCCCTCCGCCCCTCGATGCCAACGGCTTCCCCGCCGACGATGACTTTTACGAATCCCTGGTCAAGGTCGAGGCCGACCCGACCACCACCGTGACCAACCAGAATTCCAATGGCTGGGGCCTGAAAATCGTCGATTATTTCACACCCTACAACGTCAACGCGCTCGACGACGCCGACGAGGATTTCGGCTCGGGCTCGCCCCTGGTGCTGCCCGACTCGGCCGGCATTCCCGGGCATCCACACCTCATCGTGGCCGCGGGCAAGGAAGGTACGATCTACCTGCTCGACCGCGACAACCTGGGGAAGTTCAATGTCAATGACGACAACGTCCTGAACTCGGTTTACAACCCCAGCACCGGCATAACCACCCCGCCCGTGCTGATCAACGGGTCCCTGAGCACACCGGCCTACTACCATGGCACGCTTTATTGGGTCGCGGGCTACAACAGCAATGCCTGGTCCTACGTTGTGGCCCCCAACCCAGCGCCCAACCCTCCCACGGTCCCCGTCGCCGTGCTCGAGCCAACCTCGGAAACAGCCAACAACAACTTCGGCTATCTCCCCGGCTCGGTGATGATTTCGGCCGACGGCAGCGAGGACCCTGCCGGCGGCATTGCCTGGATCATGGACCTGAACAACGACGAGCTCCATGCCTACAGCACGTTGTCACTCAGCACCGAATTGTGGAACAGCGGACCGGGCAGCATCGCAGGGGTCAAGTTCGCGGTGCCGACCGTGGCCAACGGCCAGGTTTTCGTCGGCACGCAAGACAGCCTGCAAGTCTTCGGGCTCACCGGAGCGAGTACGCCGGCCCAAGCGCCCAACGCCCCGGCCAACTTGAGCGCCCAGGCCCTATCGGGTTCGGCCATCGAACTGAACTGGACCGACAGCACGGTATCGCCGAACTTCGCCACCAACTACGGCATTCAGGAATCCACGGATGGAGTGAATTTCACGACCGTCGCCAATGCCGGCCAGGAGTCGACGAGCTACACGGTCACCGGCCTGAACCAGAGCACAACTTATTATTTCCAGATTGTGGGCAGCAATTCGGCCGGTTCCTCTGGCCCTTCCAACGTTGCCATGGCCACGACGACCAACCAGACGGGCCAGACCCCGACTGCCCCGCAGGGCCTAGGCGCCACGCCGGCCAGCGGTTCGGAAGTCTATTTGACCTGGACCAACACGGCGACCAACCAGACCGGCTTTGTCCTCACACGCGCGACGGACAGCCTGTTCACCCAGAACGTCGTGACCGAGACGCTTGCCTCCGCGCCCTATTACTACACGGACGGGGCCCCCGGCCTGAGCCCCGGGAACACCTATTACTACAAGTTGCAAGCGACCAACTCCTCGGGTTTATCGAGCAGCTCAAACACGGCTTCCGTGAACATTCCCAATGTGCCGCCGGCGCCGACCGACGCCGCGGCCGTTCTGAGCGGTAACAGTGTCGTGCTGACTTGGACCGACCACGCCGGACCATTTGCTCTCGGTTACCAGATCTCCCGATCCGTCGATGGGGGGCCCTATGCCATCTATGCCGATCGGCCCGAGACCAGCGATTCCCCTCCCACGACCCAAACTTTCACGGATACCAATGTCCCCTTGGGCCACATCTACAGCTACGAGATCGTGGCGGAAAACGTTTCCGGTTTCAGCGCTCCCGCCTACGCCACCGTGGGCGTGCTCGGAACCGCCGCCCTGTCCCTCGATAATGCGGGCAACCTGGTTCTTACTGTTGCTTCGGGCGTTCCAGACCGGCTCAGCGTCCAGCTCGCCTCGGGCATCTACACGCTGACGGACCCCGCGGTGACCATTGCCGTGACCGGCGCGGGGGCGGGGTTCGTCACCGGGGCCGGCACCTCCGCGGTGACCATCCCGGCAGCCGATCTGTCGGCCATGACCTTGGACACCTCCGATAACACAGACACCATCAGTATCATTTCCGACGCCGTCCCGATCACGATCACCGCCGATTCCGGAGGCGGCAAACCCACGATCAACCTCGGCGACGCGACGAACAATGAAACGATCAGCGGCACCATCACCAACGCCAGCAACGGCGCTCTGTCGATCTCGGGCACGACCATGATTACTGGCAATCTCATTTGCCAGGGGAGCGGAGGCGTCACTCTGGCTGGCACTGGCACCATCGACATCGCCGGCAATATCAATCTGGGCCTGCTGGGCAATTTCATCGATTCCGGTTCCGGTCAGGACACGATTACCGGTGTGATCAGCGGCAGTGCCACCTCGGGACTCGTCCAGGGACTCGCCGGCACCTATTTCAATCTTCCCGCGGCCCAGGACCTGATCCAGCCCGCTGACGCCAGCAATTCCGCCTGGCTGGGAAATCAAATCCCGGCCGTGACCGCGCAACTCGTCGGGCCCATTGACTTCCCGGATATCGCGGACAATGGCTTCGCCGATAGCGTGGGCAACCCTGCCTATTACAATCTCGGCGCCGGCAACAATAACAACGTCGAGGCCCGATGGTATGGCGATATCATGATCCCGGGCACCGGCACCGCCGCGGTGCCCATCAACTTCGCCACCACCAGCGACGACGGTAGCATGCTTTATGTTGATGGCAACGCGGTGGTTGACAACAACAACTTCCAGTCGGCCTTCCAGGCAACAGGCATGGCGGATTTGACCCCGGGCCTGCACACCATTGACGTCGAATACTACCAGGGGGGCGGCGGCGCCATCATGGACGCTCAGTGGGACCCCACGGGCGGCACCAACTTCGTGGATATTCCCAACTCCGCCTTTTTCGAGCCCGTTAACGGCCTGATCGAGACTGGTACCGGCACATTGACTCTGTCCCATACCAACAGCTACTTCGGGTCAACCACGATCGATGCCGGCACCCTGGTCGCGGCGGCGAATGGCGCCATGGGACCGGCCGCTGCCGCGGGCATCGTCGTCAATGCCGGCGGCGCCCTGGCCTTTACCGGAGGCCTCCAGTACACCACGGCGGAACCGATTACCATCAGCGGCTCCGGTCCGGCCGGCAACGGCGCCATCGAGAATATCAGCGGCACGAACACCTTTGCCAACCCGATCACCGTGCCCGGGACGGCGGTGATTGGCTCCGCTGCCGGCAGCATGACTCTCGGCGGCAATATCACTTGCCAGGGCGGGGGCGTAACCCTGGCGGGCAACGGCACCATCAACATCGCCGGCAACATCAATCTGGGCCCGGCGGGCAACTTCATCGATTCCGGTTCCGGTCAGGACACGATCAGCGGGACCATCAGCGGCGAGGCCACGTCGGGAGTCGCCCAGGAACAGGGGCTTATCGGCACCTATTTCAACCTCCCCTACGGGGCCCCAACCTCACCCCTGATCTATCCCGCTGTGCCCAGCAATTCCGCCTGGCTGGGAAATCAAACCCCGGCCGCGACCAGGCAACTCGTCGGGCCGATTGACTTCCCGGATATCGCGGACAATGGCTTCGCGGATAGCGTGGGCGACCCTGCCTATTACAATCTCGGCGCCGGCAACAATAACAACGTCGAGGCCCGATGGTATGGCGATATCATGATCCCGGGCACGGGCACCGCCCCGGTACCCATCAACTTTGCGACCACCAGCGACGACGGCAGCATGCTGTATATCGATGGCAACGCGGTGGTTTTCAACGATTACAACCAGGGGGCGACTCAGCGAACAGGTCTGGCGAATTTGACCCCGGGCGTCCACACCATCGACGTCGAATACTACCAGGGAGGCGGCGGCGCCAGCATGGACGCTCAGTGGGACCCCACCGGCGGCACCAACTTTGTGGATATTCCCAACTCCGCCTTTTCCAGCATCCTGGCCGCCAACGGCGTGACAATGACTGGCACCGGCACGCTGACTCTGTCCAATACCAACAGCTACTCCGGGGCAACAACCGTCAACTCAGGCAAACTTGTGGTCAACGGCCAATTGTTCGAAACCACCGTCACGGTCAATGGCGGCGGTACTCTGGGCGGCGATGGCAAGGTCCCAGCCACAACCGTCCAAAGCGGGGGTGTCCTGTCGCCCGGTGATTCCCCCGGCACCCTCACGGCGGGGAGCTTATCCCTGGCGACTGGTTCCACTTTCAACGAAGAACTGGGAGGCACAACCGCTGGAGCCCAGTACGACCAGACGGTCATACCGGCAAGCGGCACCGTCGCCCTTGACAGCCCTACCCTGAACATCTCGTTTCTGGGCGGTTTCCTGCCGACGGTCGGACAGCAATTCACCATCATCAACAACCAAGGCGGCAGCAGCGTCATGGGGACATTCAGTCAGGGCAGCACGTATACTTTCAATGGCTACACCTTCGGGATCAACTACGCAGGGGCGCTGGTCACGATGTGGTCCTGACCGTGCTTGCCCGGAACGTCACCAGTCAGGTCGGAGTTAGCAAGTCGGGGCTGGTCTATAACCGCGCCACGCAATTGTTCGGCGGCACCATTACCATCACGAACACAGGTACGACAAACCTCATCGGCACTCTGGACTTCGAAGTTACGGGCTTGCCTGCCGGCATTACTCTGGCCAACGCAAGCGGCACCGCGCCGGACGGTGATCCCTACATATCCGTTAACCTGGCCAACGGCGTCTTGGCCCCAGGCCAGTCGATCACCTTTACAGTCCTGTTCAAGAATCCCAAACTGTCGTCCTTTACTTACGGCTTCCTCGTTTTCGAGTAGAATGCCGGCACTCAGCGCGAGCCAGGGGGAGGAACTACGTTGCTCAAACGCCAACTTGTCTGTGCCGTTGTTGTCGCGTTATTGCTGCTGGGCCTCCTCGGCCCTGAGCCCGCGCATGCCGACCTCGTGTTCAACGTCAGCGTTGATACATCCCCCCTCAGCGGGCAGAGCGGGTTCCTCGATTTTCAGTTCAATCCCGGCGACAGCACCGCCCTTGCTGCGGCCGCCACCGTCACCCTTTTCCAGACCAACGGCGGCATCTTGGCGCAACCTGCTCTCCTGACTGGAGACGCGGCAGGCTCTTTACCAGGCACGGTGACATTCGATAACGGCACGGCGTTTAATGACGCCTTTCAGGGATTCACCTACGGCAACGGCTTCGGCTTCACCCTCACTCTGTCTGGTCCAGCGGTCGATAACCCTGGTGGGACGGCGGGCTCGGCTTTCGCGGTGTCCCTGTACGCTGCCGATGGAATCACGCCGCTGTTGACCACCGACCCCAATGGCAGCGTCGCGACCATCGACCTGAACGCGAACGGAACCACATCGGTTTATACGTTTCCGCAAAGCCTAACGGACAGTACGCCGGCCGCAACCGTCACTCCCGCCAGCGCCGTTCCCGAGCCGTCCACCTCGGTGCTTGTCCTTATCGCCGGTGCGTGCGCGGGCTTGATCAACAAGCTCTGTCGAATCAGACGGAAGATACCCTGAATCGCCCGATTGCCGTCGAGGTGAACGAATCCTTCTTCAGAACAGCGTTGGACGCGATATCATGAAACGATTCTTTTCGGTCATTTCGATCGGACTCGGGCTCGCTGCGTTGTGTCTGGTCGGGTGCGGACAGGAAGAAGCTCCGACGACCGGCGCACCGCGTCCCAGCTCTCCCGCCACCGCCAAGCTGAGTCCGAAAACGCCTCGGCCAAAAGAAGAGAGTAGCGGTGACCTCCGTCGCGAACGTGACGGGTTCACCACGCGTATCGCCCCAAATCCGAACTACAAGTCCGATGGTCCGGTGGATCAGCCTCCGCCAAAACTCTTCCGTGTTGTTCATTACCCCAGCGCGGCCGGGCCTCTGGCCGCCTACCTATCGCCCGACCCAGGCGACGCCAAGAAACACCCGGCCGTGATCTACGCCCACGGCGGATTCGGTGGCATCAATGGGGCTTCGTGGGGCCGCGAACCGTTCGCGCCGTTTCGTGCGGCGGGGTTTGTGATCTTCTGTCCATCATGGCGTGGAGAGAACGAAAATCCGGGCCAATATGAGATGTTCTTCGGCGAGGTGGATGACGCTGTGGCCGCCGTTGACTATCTGTCGAAAGTCGCGTACGTGGACGCGGCGCGCATCTACATGATCGGCCACAGCACCGGCGGGACGATCACACTCCTGGCGGCAGAATCGAGCCCGCGTCTGCGTGCGGCGTTTTCGTTTGGCGGTGCACCAGACCTGGAGCGCGTCAACTATGGCAACACCCCTTTTGACAGAAACGTGCCGAACGAGGTCGAGTTGCGCTCCGCGATCCACTTCGTGAAAGGACTCAAGGCACCAACGATCTACTTTGAAGGGGACTCGGGTACCGACGGGCGGCCCCACCCCGGATACATCCCCGACGCGCGGCGGATGCAGGCGCTCGCTCTGGCTGCTGGCGCGCCATTCAAGATGTACGTCGTCAATGGGGGAACGCATTTTAACATCGTTCGGCCCGTTTGCACCCTGCTGGCAAGCAAGCTTCGGGAAGATACCGGCGACCGATTCAACATCTCGATCACTCCGGAGGAAGTCAACCAAGCTTTTTTCCAGTGAGCGACCCAGGCACGCAGCCCTGACCAATTGGCGGCGAAATGGGTCGGATCGCCGACCGACGCCGGGGCTCAGCAGACCTACTGACCGCCAGGTCGAGTTTGGGCGCTCGGCTCGCACAGCGCACCCGGGCCGGTAGCAGGTGCAGCGGCTGTCGTTACTTCAGGAGTGGGAGACCGATTTGGGGCTGCATTGCATGCCCCCACCAGTTCGACGCCTTCGCGGGCACGCGGCCTCAAGAATAACAGTATCGCGCCCCCGATCAGGCCGAGCGCGCCGATCGGCAGCGGCAGCCAGTACCAGCGCCGGAGCCGCGAGGGTTCGTCGACATTCGCCTCGGCCTGCGCATCCTTCACCTGCGGACCGTCAAGGAAACGATCGGGGTCGAACTCCTCCTCGGGGATCGGGCCGAATTGCCGCTCGACGACCTTCAGCTCGCTCGTACCGCGTGATCCGCCGGGCAAGTCAAACGCGGCCTGAACGGAGCGCAGCACCGGAATCCCCTGGTGCCGATCGTAGTTGAAGCTCGATTGATACGTCGTGCTGTCGGGCCCCACGCCCTCGGCCCGCTCGGACTGCACGGCAAACAGGTCGTCCTCGGCCAGGACGTACGTCAACGCTCGCCAGTCCGGCCTCCAGGCGGCCGGCGAGCGCTTCTCGATGCGGATGCGCACCCGGGGCCGATCGCCCTCGGTGAAGCGCTCGAAGGCGGCCACGACGAACGCATCGATCTGGCGGAAACCGGGGAGATCGTCGGCCAGGGCGATGAGGCCCGCCGCGGGCCGCCCGGCCGGATCGTGGTCATCCATGCGGCGGAGGACTTCGTGGCGGAACTGATCGGGCGTCAGCCTCGAGCCGCCCTCGAGCGTCCAGGGCTCCCCCGGCGCGGCACGTCGCGCCACGATCGATCGCCGCGGATGGGCCAGGAGAGCCAGCTCGCGGCCGGAGTCGCGGCGCCGCAGGCTGGCGAACTCGCCCGACCGAAGCGACTGGACCTCGAAACCGACGCGCTGGGTCTGGCCCTCACCGTCGGTCGCCGAGTTCTCGAAGACCGTCCTGAGCCGGGCGTGATGGTAGGGGGCGAGCAGGCGCCTGGCCGCCGCGAAGTATTCCGCGAGGAAGGCCTTCCAATCCGCCGCATCAACCCCGGTGCCGAGCCGGAGCCGTTCGAGCCGCACGCGCTCGACCGGGCCGGCAGTGCTCACCAGCCGATCGATCTCGGCCCGATTCGCGGCGTCGAGGCCGTCGAGGTCGAGGCCGAGGATGCGGCGGCAATCCGCCTCGAAGGTCGCCTGGCGGCACGTGGTGTAGACTTCCAGGAACTTCTCCGGGCCGAACCGGCGGAGCAGGAAGTTGACCAGCACCGCGCCCTGGAAGTAGGCGGGCTCCTCGTGCCGGTCGTACCAGTCCGGGCCCGCAAGCTGGCGGAGGGACAGTGCACTGCCGTCGTCGAGTTCTTCTCGAACCGTGTAAGCCAGCATGACCGGGTCGATGGCCTGGTTGGCCCGCGCCCAGCCTTCGGTCAACAGGGCGGGCGGGTCGATCCACGCGGAGCAGAGGCTATTGAGCACGCAGTGTGCGACTTCATGGCGGTCCACGGTGCACAGGCCATCGGCATCCGCGGCCATCTCGCCCTGGCCGGTCCCCATGCAGAGGCCGAAGATGGCGTGGCCCCATATCCCGAGCAGCGGCCCGCGCGCCCAGTGGATCATCCCCGTGGTTGTCCGCCCGAGCCGCGTCTCGATGCCGCGGACGTGCCGGTCCATCGCCGCCACCTGCGCGCGGGCCTCGGCCTCGGGAAAGGGCGGCGAGATCATCACGACCTTGTCGCCGTACGTCCGCTGCGGGTAGCGGAACCGCGCCTCCAGGTCCATGAGCGACTCGCCCAGGGGCATCAGGAGCTTCACCCCGAGAGTCAGCGGCGTGTGTCGCGCGGAGTTGATCGCCACGCCGTAGAGGAAGAAGCCAGCCAGAAACCAGAGCGGCGCCGCCCCGATCAACAAACACGAGAGGGCGCGCCGGCGTCGGGGTCCCCAGATGATCCGCCACGACGTGCCGATCATGAGGCCGAGCGCCGCCAGCACGATGAATGCCAGCGAAAGCGTCACCGGCAAAAAGTGCGGGTGCCAGACGCGACCGAGCAGGATCCCACCGAGCAGGACCATCAATGCGAGGCACGCGACCCAGACCGCAACCACCAGACCCCGGAGCGTGAGGATGCGAGGCACGGTACGATCTCCTTCGAGGAGAGACTCCGGAAAGGACGCGCACCTACGACTATTGTAAGCGACGCGTCAAGCCTTCGCAATTGAACGCTCCTCGGCCCGGATCATGGGGCATCGCGATGTCAGAGTTGGTGATAGACGAAGGGACAAACGCGGAACGAAAGGCGACACTTATTTTCGCGCAGTGCCTTCCGGCAGTGGCGGGTCGGGTGGAACGGGCTTCCACGGGCGGGACGAAGCGAGCAGGTACTTTTGCTTGAGCGCCGCGTAATGGTCTGCCAGTTCCTGCATTGCGGCGACGCGGGCGGGTGACAGGTCCGTTTGCATCTCTTGATTGTACCGGCAGTTCGGCCCGATCTCGCGGCCCTGGGCCATTGCGCTGCGGATCTCGTCCTCTTTCTTGCCGTAATAGGACGCACTGGCCTGGAAGAGATAGCGCGATTGGTACATCTGGAGCGCTTCGAGGCACCCTCCGACGACCACCGCGCCGATTGCCAAAGTGGCGACGACTCGCCCCGGCGTGAATCCCCGGCGTCGCTGTTGCATGGTTGGAGAATCCACTGAGCTGGCAACAGCCAGCAAGCCCCCAGTGCGCCAGCCTCGGATCTGGGGGCGTCGCCCCGCGGGCGTCAACTCCGGCTACCCCTGAGGCCTGACCTGTATTTGAACGATGCCCCCAGGTGATCACACAAGCCGCCTCAATCATAAGCCCGACGATCACTTGCATCAATCCACGTCGAATTATTAGCCGCCGCTACTGTCAGGCGCTGGCCGGAAACAAGTGTCGCGTTTCGCTCTGCGAAAGGACGATCTTACGCGGAGCGAAAAGCGACACTCCGGGAAGTAATTCCCAGCCAGTTCCTTGGCACCGAATGCCAGAAATCTTGATCGAGTGCAGCAAGAATCGTCCCCTTGCCCGCCACGCGAACGCCGGATAACTTCAAATCTCGCTCGCGCCCTACTGCGCTATGATTCCCGCGGACGACTTGTTGATGCGATGTTGTTCGTTGCCGACGGCACACCTCTGCGAAGTGTCAGTACCCCCTATCGCGCCACCAGCGTTTATCGCAATGGCGAGAAACCGGTCGAATTATCCTACTACTTCCGTTCGCCGAAAACCGCGACCCGGACAGTTGCAGATCATCGAGTGAGTAGATCAGGGCGTCGATTCAGAACGAAAGCTCATACTCGATCGTGCGGGCAAAAAGGTCGAGCGGACTGTGCGACGTGGAAAGCGTGGCGTCTTGATGGTGGCACGGCCGAAAATGGCTCATTAAGGCTCAGAAGTCAGACCCTGGCCGGCCCGGTTCGAGAGGCTTGGCGCCGATCGGTTCTGTCCCGGGGAATTCGACCGATCCGGCCGGTTCCGGCCGGGCATCGAGCCCGAGCCGTTTGAGCAGCGCGGCCGACTCGACGCGAACCCGGCGGTCGCGGCTTGCCAGTCCGGTGCGCAAGGCGGGAAGGGCGGCGGCGGGAATGCGCCGCGGATCGATCTGTCGCAATGCCTCGATACACTCACCCCGCACCTGCGACTCGGCTTGCTCGCTCTCCAAAGCGCCGAGCAGCTTGGGGATCAAGCGATCGACACCGTGTTGAAACCGCGACAGCGTTCGCACCGACATCGCTCGATTGAAGCGGGATTCATCGTCAAGCGCCGCGATCAGCGCCGGCGGCGGGTCGGGGGCAGCGACGGGACCGGCCACTCCCAGCGAAACAATTGCCGCGCCCCGGACGAGCGCGTCGGGGTCAGCGAGCATCGCGGTGAGGGCGCCGACCAGCGTCTGGGGGTGAATCGATCCCGACGGGTTCTTCGAGGCGGCGATCGCTCCGATTGCATAGACGGCGGCAATCCGAACGGCGGGCTCTCGATCGCAGAGCGCCCCGGTCAAGGCCGCGATTGCTGCCGCAGCCTGATCGTCGCCGGAGCCGCTGGAGGCCGCGACGGAGGCCGCCGGGCCCAGCGAGCGAGCCGACTCGACGCGGACCTCAAGCGCCGGGTCCGCCAGCGCGCGAATCAGCGGCGGGATCGCCACCAAGCCGTCGATCACGACCGGTCGAACCAGTTCTCGGATCGCCTCGACACGCTCGCTCGAATCGCCGGCCTGGTCGAGCGCCCGAACCGCGGCGAGCGCCTGGCGGCGATCCTCGTTCCCCGCGATGCTCCAGACCCACCCCAGCACGCCGCAACCTGCCAGCGCGACGACTGTACCCAGCGCGACCTGCAAGAACCGCTCCGCGGGCCCGGGATCGCTGCGCTTCGGGCTGGCGACGGCGCCCACTGCGAATTCCATTCCGCTTTCATTCATGACCCAAGATCCTTGGCCACTGGGCAACGTTGGGAGAATACCCGACCCGAGTATGGCTCAGTTTTCGAATCGCGGCAAGCTTGAATGGCCGGCGATCAGGGGAGCCAGAGCAACTCTTCTTGTCAACGCTCGCCAGACTCCTCAGACTGGTGCCGGTTCACAGCTTCGTCCCGCCGCGCTTTCCAGTGCGTCAACTCCGTCAGCCGACGCACTCCTGGAAATTGGGCCGTCCTTGGCACTCTTTCCAAGAGATTCGTGCGGGAACATTCTGACTCGCCAGGAGGACTCCCAAAGTGAACGCTCTTCACGTCCTGTTCCGGCTGGGGCTGCTGATCGGCTCAGGGCTCGCAGTGCCGGCGATGCCCGCGACGGCACAGGCCCCGTCACCGAAGGAAGCTCAACCACCCGCGCCCGGATCACGCAAGCTCCGCGGCGAGGACGAGAAGCGAGCCAGACAATTTGATGAGCAGATCGACCAGGCGATCAAGGCCGATCGCTGGAACGAGGCGATTGCGCGGGCCGAGGAGATGCTCGCCTTACGAACGCGGGCCCTGGGGTCGAAACACTTCGCTCACCGACGACCACCCCGACACGGCCAACAGCTACAACGACCTGGCAACCGACCTTCATGCCCAGGGGAAGTATGCCCTGGCCCAGCCCCTGTTCGAGAAGGCGCTCCAGATTCGCCGTCAACTTCTCACCGACGACCACCCCGATATCGCAAGAGGCCACGAGAACCTGGCGACGATCCTTGGCGCCCAGGGGAAGTACTTCGAGGCGCGAGACAGCCTGATGCTCGCGGTGAAGAGCCTGGATGCCGCCCGGCTCCACGTCGCCTTCACCGGGCTGGAGCGCGAGGCAACCAGGAAATCAGCACACCTTGCCCTTGCCGCCGTACTCGCCCGGCTCGGTCAGCCGGCCGAGGCCTGGCAGCCGCTGGAGGACGACCTGGGCCGCGGCCTGCTCGATGAACTGGCCGTGCGCCGGGACGGCCGGCTAACACCCGATGAACGAGCCCGCCTGCGTGAATTGACCACCGAGCTCGAACGGCTCGACAAGCTGGCCGAATCCACGCCGGAGAAGCTCGACCAAGCCGGGCGCGCCCGTCGATTCGCGGACCTGAAACACCAGCGCGAGCTGGCCAGCATCGCCCTGGGCGAGTTTCGGACCAAGCTGGTTGAGGTTCACGGCACACTGGCGGGCCGGGTCGCCACGCTCAACGAAATCCAGGCCGCATTATCCGCCGATGCCGCCCTGGTCGCCTGGGTCGATCGCCCACCTGTCACCGTGAGCTACGCGCCGTCCGCCACAGTCTTCAAATATCTGCGCGAGCAGCCCCGGCCCGACCGCCATTCCGGTTTGCTTGCGCTCGGTGACCCGATGTACGAACGGCTCGATAAATCGAGCGAGCCCAAGCCGCCGCCCGACCACGGGCTGCTCGTCAACGTGGTTCTACGTGGCTTGAACGCCGCAAACCATGGACTCGAGGACGGGGATGTGTTGCTGGCCTACGACGGCCAGAGGCTGAACAACAAGGCGGACCTCAAGGTGGTTGCCGACGGCGATAAGCCGATCGCGATCGAGGTCTGGAGAGACGGTCGATCGTCCGGCCAACAACTGGCCCCCGGCAAGCTCGGCGTGATGTTCGACCCCCGGCCGGCGCCCGTGGCGCTCGTGGAGCAACGCAAGCTGGAACAAGTGCTGGTGGCGACGCGATCGGGCGGCGACACGTTCGCCCCCCTGCCGGGCACGCGCTACGAGGTCGAGACGATCGCTCAGCTCTTCAAGACCGACGGTCGGCCAACCAGGACGCTTTTGGGCGCCAACGCCAGTGAGCCCCAGCTCGACCGGGTCGCCACCTCGGGTGAGATCGGCCAGTTCGGCTTCATCCACCTGGCGACTCACGGGGTGATCGATGAGGCGATTCCTCAGCGCTCGGCCGTGATCCTGACCCAAACCGGCCTGCCAGATCCTCTGACGCAGGTCATGAATCACCAGCCGGTCTTCGACGGCAGGCTCTCGGTCCGCGAGATCCAGCAAAGCTGGGACTTGAGGGCCGAGCTGGTCACGCTCTCGGCCTGCGAGACCGCCCTGGGCCGCGACGCCGGCGGCGAGGGCTTTGTCGGGTTCACCCAGGCACTCTTGATGTCCGGGGCGCGGAGCGTCTGCCTTTCGCTCTGGAAAGTCGACGACAAAGCTACATCGCTCTTGATGACCCGCTTCTACCAGACTTACTTCTGGGCAGCGTTCGTCCTGGTGGGTGATCCGGATTGAACGGGGAATCGGCGTCGATTGTGATGATCCCTCGATCGTGCGGAATCCTAACTGCTGGCTTGCTGGAGGACGTCGAGCAAGCGCACTTGCACATCGGGAGCTACGAGCATGGCGATGAATCAGATCGAGCACAGGCGCGGCAACGGCCCGGAACTGTTCTCTGCCACGGACTTTGTCGCCGTCGCGGCGCTAGCCTTCCTTTACCTCGTCGTACCGTGGATTGAAAACCGACTAAAATCCGCGGGTGCCCCCCTATCGATGCCCATGCTCAGCCTCATCGGGGCTAGCCATTTCCTGATTGCCAACTTTGGTTATTTCATTCTGCTAGCGATTGCATGGCTGGCCTTGCGCCTCGTTGGGGCGCGGTGCGGGGCCGATGCGCCGCAAGACAATCGCGAATTCTGAGCACGCGAGAATCCAACGGCCCTGCGCAAACGAGTCGTCAAGCAACTCACTGATTATCCGCTTGCAGCTTGCGTGGCAGATCTCGACACCATCGGCCGAGGCGAGCTCCCATGACCAAGAGGACGGCATCCGGCATCCGCTGCACTCACTCCGCGAACGCATCGTCAGTCGCCCTATCCGCGCCGCAATGGCTCGCCATACTCCTCAATAGAGTATTATCGCGCGCCGATATCCGGCTCGCGCTTGACCGGACCAGATCTGGCTGCGCAAATAGAGCCTCAGCCCGGCCAGCGAAGGGCCCGCCGCCCTGGTTGCTGACGCGATCTGGGAAATGGGAAACCACAATGTCTCGCACCGCGAACGTCGCACCGCAGCCAGCCCAGGGCGTGGCGGCCATGGCAGGGCCGCTCCCGGTTGACGTTCGCCGCTCGCGATGAAAGAAACGGAACATGCTGAGCCTCGAGCAGATCACACGCAGACAGTTCCACGCGGCGGCGCTGGCAAACGGGGTCGCCGCGCTCGTGGGGTGTCAAATCGGTGCCGGCGCCCAGGAAGCAGCCAAGGAGGAACCGGTGTACGGCGCCGGTGTGAGCCTGCGCGGTATGCAGGTGTTCCCCCGCAACAACCCGTGGAATCAAGACATCTCGAAGCGCCCGATCGACCGTCTCTCGCAGCGAATACTTCAGCGGGTCGGCCTCGATAAGCCGTTGCACCCCGAGTTCGGCGGACTCTACGAAGGGAAGCCGAATGGCATTCCGTACGTCGTCGTGCCGGGAACGCAGCCCAAAGTCCCGGTCAGTTTCCGGTATCGAGAGGAGAGCGACCGCGGGCCCTATCCGGTCCCGCCCGACGCACCGATCGAGGGGGGGCCGACGGGCAGGGGCGACCGCCACGTGCTGGTGATCGATCGCGACCACGGCATTCTCTACGAGTTATTCGCGGCGCATCCTGTTGCCAACGGCAGACGCTGGGAGGCGGAAGGGGGGGCAATCTTCGATCTGAGATCAAATCGTCTCCGGCCCCTCGGCTGGACTTCGGCTGACGCGGCCGGATTGCCAATTTTCCCCGGCCTGGTGCGCTATGATGAGGTTGTCGGCCTGGGCGTTGTGCGGCACGCGTTCCGGTTCACGGTCGCGCGTACGCGGAAAGCGTACGTGCATCCCGCCCGGCACTTCGCCAGCACCGCGACCGGCATCGACCTGCCCCCGATGGGGATGCGGGTGCGGCTCAAGGCGGCCTATGACGCGAGCGGGTTCCCGCCGCAGGCGCGGGTGATCCTGGAAGCCCTCAAGATCTATGGCATGCTCCTGGCCGACAACGGCGGCGACTGGTTCATCACCGGCACCCCCGACCAACGGTGGGACGACGAGGATCTCGCCGCGCTCAAGCGCGTCAAGGTCGGCGACTTCGAGGTGATCGCCATGGTACGCCCCGGAGCCGCCAGATAGCCGGAGAGGGAATCCGGGTTCTGGACCACCAAACACGCCAAGGCACCGGCCGAAAATCATTGCCGCCGTTCGCTCCGCGAAAGGACCTTCATTCGCGGAGCGAAAGGGGACAGAGCACCTTCCTACAACAACGCGCAGCGTCAGCACCCGCTCTTGTAGAATCTAGCGCCCGATCCGGAAGCGCGTTCGCCGATTCAAGGCCCAGAGCCGATCCAATTCTGCCGGGGTGAGCTTGTCCGGAAAACGCCCGATGATTTCCGTATGCCGCAGACCTTCCACGATTCCTTCGAGACAGTCCTTGAGTCGTCGATTCAAAGTACCTTTGATCAAATAAATAAGAACATAACAGTATATAGTCTTGAATCGGTTGCGCGGGGTAGTGGCGATAGAAGATCCAGATCCAGTTGCGGATCTGGAGTCGCCAGTACGCTCCGGTGGTCATCCTGCCATCCTTAGAGACGCGATGGTAGACGCGGACCAAGGGAGAGTAGAGGATTCGATAGCCTGCCCTCAGCACTCGAATCGAGAGGTCGACTTCTTCGTTGTAGATGAAGAGCTCGTCCCAGAACAGCCCCGCAGCTCGCAGCGCCTGGGTGCGCGCGATCGCTCCGGCCGCCGAGAACGAGTAAGTGTCGAACTCTCGGAACTCGTGGCTTGACGCGGGCTGGGCGTGAATCCAGGGCTCGGTTTTCCGCGTTTGACTGTTGACGATCCGACAGCCGATGATGCCGATCGTAGGATCGGATTCCATGCGCGAAACGAGCTTGGCGAGCCCCGATTTGGACATGATCGCGTCACTGTCGAGGAAGGCGACATACTTTCCTCGAGCGATCCCGATTCCATGGTTCCTCGCCGCGGCTGGCCCGACGTTGGTCGCCAAGGGGATGAGCCGGATCCATCCAAGCTGAGACAATCGCTCAGCGGACCCATCGGTCGATCCGTTGTCGACCACGACCACCTCGGTTCGGATTCCTTTCTGCTGCCTCAGGTAATGGAGGTTTCTGAGAACGTCGTCAAGACGGTTCCAGTTGACGATGATGACGCTGACGTCAATCGAGGCGCACATCACTCTCTTGCGTTCTCCTTGCCGACGGTCGCGAATCTGCGCAGAGTGTCGGAAGCGGCCTGGCGCGGCTGCAACGTCGAAGCGGACAGCGATATTGACCTTATAGAGGATTCGCGGAATTGCGGCAACAAAATAAAGCGCAGGGTTACGAATTTCGACTGTCGGTGACTCGAATGACCAAAAAAGCCACGAAGATCGCTCCGCCCATCACAACTTCCAAGCGGCCGCCGAACTGTCGGTCGGGCTACCTCCGGGCGTTCCCGCCATACCGGCTATCCGCGCCAGGTTGCCGGACGGGAGCATTTCCGCCAGCCGCGACCACGCATCCGTGACATCGGCCGAATCAGGATCGAAAGTGACATCCGGCTGACCAGACCCGGTGGCGCCGGCGCCGGGATGTGCCGGATCGTCCAAAAGCTATTTCGCGTTGCCTGCGCAGTTAAAATAAGGGCCGGTGAATGGCAAGGAAAGCGACTACTGGGAAACAAGGTCATTTGTCCCTTGTTCTCCCGCCGGGATGAAGCGCACCGGTAGGATTCGAACCTACAACCTTCGGATTCGAAGTCCGCGACTCTATCCGTTGAGCTACGGGCGCACCTTACCAGTAACTATAACGACCGGAGTGCTCGTCGCAAAGTACGCCGCGGTGAATCCGGAGACACTGCTGCCGCCCGACGGGCCCAGCTAGAATCATCAACGACGGCCCGCAGGCCATGCATGGAGGTCGTGACTTGCCGCTTCACGGTCGTGTGGCTAGTGTAGATTGCGTGGCTCAAGCAGAATTGTCGCGGCGGGTCGGGCAACGAGCATGTGAGGCCGGAAGGATGATGACTTCACGAAAACTGCTGGACTACGTTGCTGCTGAGCCTTTTAGGCCCTTTCGAATCGGAATGGCGAGCGGCCGGCATTTGGATATTCGGTACCCCGAGATGATCCTCGTCGGGCGAGCCTCGGTCCGAGTCTATACGGCCACGGGAGCTGACGAAAATGAGAAGTGGCATGACGTGTCCTTGATGTTGATGGAATCGATCGAGCCAGTCAACGCTGCGTTAGTTCAGTAATGCTCTGAAGACTAGGTGGTTTTCTTGCCAAGCAAAATAAAAAACAACCCGTCACCGAAGGCGAGCCTCTCGTTCGTGAGCTTGGGCTGCTCCAAGAACCTGGTCGATTCCGAGCGCATGCTCGGTCTGCTGGCCCAGGATGGTTATCTGATCGTGCCCGATTCGGAGCGGGCCGATCTGGTGGTTGTCAATACGTGCGGCTTCATCGATCTCGCACGGCGGGAATCGATCGGCGTGATCGAGGAGATGCTAGAGCGGAAGCGGTCGGGCGAGATCAAGGGGCTGATCGTCGCCGGGTGCCTGGCCGAGCGGGCGAAAGACACGCTGATCGAGCAGTATCCCGAGATCGACCACGTGGTTGGTGTCTTCGGCCGCGAGGAAATCGCCCGCGTGGCCGACCGGCTGCTCGGGGGTCTTTCCGAACAGCGGTCCGTGTTCCGGCCCGCCCCGCTCCTGGCTCAAGATGACCGTGCACGGATGCGAATCACGCCCAGGCATCTCGCCTATCTCAAGGTTTCCGAGGGCTGCGACCGGTTCTGCACGTTCTGCGCGATTCCTTACATGCGCGGCAAGCACGTGACCAAGCCGATCGAGATAGTCGTCGCCGAGGCCGAGGAACTGGCCGGCGACGGAGTCCGCGAGCTGATCCTGGTCGCGCAAGACATGACCTACTACGGGGTCGACCTCTATGGCCGGCCCCGGCTGGCCGAACTGCTCGAGGCCCTCGAACGAGTCGACGGCATCGACTGGGTCCGCATCCTCTACTGCTATCCCCAGTTCTTCAGTGACGAGCTTTATGAAGTGCTGGGCCATTCGCGCAAGATTATTCCCTATCTCGACATGCCGCTTCAGCACATCAACGACCGCCTGCTCAAGCTCATGAATCGGCGCCACACGAAAGCGGAGAGCGAAGCGATCATCGAGCGGCTGCGGGCCACGACTCCGGGGCTGGTGCTGCGGACGACCTTCATCGTGGGGTTCCCCGGCGAGACCGAGGCCGAGTTTGCCGAATTGCTCGATTTCGCCGCCGCCACCCGATTCGAGCGGCTGGGGGCCTTTGTGTATTCGCTCGAGCCCGACACGCCGGCGGCGAAGCTGGCCGACCAGCTTCCTGAAGAGGTGAAGGTCGAGCGCCGCGACCGGCTGATGGCCGTGCAGCAGCCGATCGCCTTTGCGTTCAATCAGAGCCTGCTCGGCAGGACCCTCGACGTGCTCATCGACGCACCGGCTCCCGAAGGAAGCCACCTGTGGCTCGGGCGGCCGTACACCGATGCGCCCGATGTCGACGGCACCACCTGGGTTCGTGGCAGTCGTCTGGGGCCGGGCGACCTGGTCGCGTGTGAGATCGTCGGCTCCGAGGGGTACGACTTGATCGCGCGGCCCGTCTCCTCCGAGCCGAAAGGGCGCAAGATGGCCCGTCCCAGGCCGCGCACCAGGCCCCACTCCCCCCTGGCGATCCTCGATGACATGTGAGAGGGTGGATCGCTGGGTCTGGTTTGATCCAGTCGCGCCACAATCGGGGACTCGCCGCCCTGGGAGCTTGCTGTTCTCCATGAATGCCCAAGAGAGCCCTCACGCCGTGGCCGCACGGCCGCTCCGCCGGTTCTGGAACGTACCCAACACGCTCACCACATCCCGGCTGGCACTGGCAATTTGCGTGTTCGCGCTCGTCGACTACGAGCAATACGCATGGGCGCTGGCGGTCTTCATACTCGCCGCGGTCACCGACGCCCTCGACGGCTATTTCGCCCGCCTGCTCAATCAGGACACGCCGATCGGCCGCCAGCTCGATCCCTTGATCGACAAGGTCATCGTCTCGGGCTGCTACATCTATCTGGCCACGATTCAGGGAACGGACGTCATGCCCTGGATGGTCACGGCGATCGTGGTGCGCGAGATGCTGATTCAGGGACTGCGCAGCCATCTGGAAGGCCGGGGCCAACCCTTCGGCGCCCGCACGGCCGGCAAGCTCAAGACGGTCGTTCAGTGTCTTTCCATCGGTGCGGTGCTGCTCTCTCTTTCCTTTGAACGCCGGGCGCCGGAAGCTTTGATTCTACTGCGGGACGCGCTGACCTGGCTGGCCGTCGGATTGACTCTCTACAGCGGATTGGTCTACGTCAAGGTCGCCTGGCCCAAGCTGCGCGGCGAAGGTTGAGGTCGTCGCTTGGGCGCATTCTCTTTTCGGTGAGCATTGATGAAATCGGACCATCACGCGGAGCGTGATGACTACTGTGAGCATTGATGAATTCGGACCATCACGCGGAGCGTGATGACTACTGACAGCGGGCGAATTCTATTTGCGGTGGACATCGATGGAATGGCTCGAAGCACTGATTCTGGGAGTCGTCCAGGGGATCACCGAGTTCCTGCCGGTCTCGAGCGACGGCCACTTGCTGGTCACTCAAAAGGTGTTCGAGTGGCTGACGGGCGTCAAGCGGACCGGGGATGAGAACCTGTTCGTGATCGTGATGCTCCACCTGGGAACGCTGGCGGCCATCCTCATTTTCTACCGGCGGACTATTCGGCAGGGCCTGCGCGGGCTCTGGAGCGGCGACGACGGCGCGGCCGGTTTTCGCCGCGGCGAGATTGTGCGCGTGGGCGTGCTGGCCGCGATTGCGACCTCGCCCTTGGTTCCCCTGGCCTTGTTTTTCAAGAAGTATCTCGATCAAGCATTCGCGAGCGACACGGCTGCGGGGTACGGTTTTCTGATCACGGCGACCGTGTTGCTCGTGACTGCCTGGCTGACCCGGCGCGAGGGAGTCAAAGGCCCGGCCCAGACGACCTGGCTCGACGCACTGTTGATCGGACTAGCCCAGATGTTCGCCCCGTTGCCTGGCGTGAGCCGCAGCGGATTGACCATCGCGGCGGCGCTGGCGCTGGGCTTTTCGCGCACCTGGGCGGTCGGCTTCAGCCTGCTGATTGCCATCCCGGCGATCCTGGGCGGGGGCATCTTCGAGCTCAGGCACGTCACCGCGGACTTACGATTGTTGTCCCCGGTGAAGGGCGTAAGTGACGTACCGAGCGCTGGCGAAGGTCTGATCATCGTAGCCGCCGTCGATAATGTGCTCCATTTCCGCATGTTCGACAGTGCTGGCAAGTTGGTCGTGGACACTGATGAGAAGCAACTGACGGAACAAGCCCGGCAAATCGAAACCCTCAGGAAGCAACTCGTGGGCTTGTGGGCTCCTCATGAGCTTACCGGAAGCGAGAAGGGGCGAGTCATCGCCGCTGTAACGTCAATCGTCGGGCACACCGTCAACGCGGCCAGCCTGAGACCAGACCGCCTGGGCAAGACCTTCGCGGCCACGATCGTCGCGGGCGTGGTCGGTTATTTCGCGATCGTCTGGCTGGTGCGGGTCGTGAAATCGGGCGCATCTGGTGGTTCTCGATCTACCTGATCGTGGCGGCGGTCGTCGTGCTCGCGACCTTCGCGGCGCGCGGGCGAGCGGCCAACGCCGAGAGCGAGGTCATTCGGATAGCGGTTGTTGACCGGCGGCACGGTTTTGTTGCGCAGCTCTGCCATAGGAGTTCAAGAGCCCCCGAATGGGGGCGGCAGGACGTAGCCTGGTGGCGTAAGCCCCAGGGCCGTGCCGGACCGTACCACCGACCTTCGCTTTTCACCATGGTATTCTCCGAAGCCCCCGGACGGGGGCGACATGTTCGCGCCTGGAAGCGACAACTCGTGCAACCCGGAGCGCCCGTCCGTGGTTTCGCCAGCATGTCGCCCCTTTCAGGGGCTCAATCTCGAAGAAACTACCGGACGTATGTGGTCCACACCGAAGACCTGGGGCTTACGCCGCCAGGCTACATTCTGCCGCCGCATTCGCGGCTCGCACGCGGCGAGTGCGAGCGAGCTAGCCAGGCCTCCCGGCTTTGAAGTCGAGCAGGAAAGAAGACCTGGGACTTACGCCGCCAGGCTACATTCTGCCGCCGCATTCGCGGCTCGCACGCGGCGAGTGCTGGCGAGCTAGCCAGGCCTCCCGGCTTTGAAGTCGAGCAGGAAAGAAGACCTGGGACTTACGCCGCCAGGCTACATTCTGCCGCCGCATTCGCGGCTCGCACGCGGCGAGTGCTGGCGAGCTAGCCAGGCCTCCCGGCTTTGAAGTCGAGCAGGAAAGTGGTACTATTGAGTATTATGCTCGCCCTCCAAATCGGACTCGACGGGATTCTGGCTTCGGCCGTTCCCCAGGCGTATGCGACGTATCGGCAACCCCTGGCGGCGGCGATTGGCTTCTTCATCGATCATCTCTCTCCCGAGCGGGCCTCGGCGATCGTTGCCGATCAGTTTGCACTGCCTGGCGATGCCAGCGACGCGGATCGTCTTTTCGCTCTAGCCCGCCGCAGTCCGGTGCTGCACAAGCTGGGACAGATCCTGGCCCGCGACCGCCGGCTGGACCCGCAGCTTCGCTGCACGCTCCAGCAACTCGAGTCGATGCCATCAACCCTGCCGGTTGCGAGGTTGCGGGGCCAGATTGAGCGCGAGGTGGGCGGCCTGGACGGTGCCGGGATCGTTCTCGACCCGGTTGCGCTGGCCGAGGCCAGCGTCGCCGTTGTCATCGGGTTCACGCGGCGGGGCGAGCGGGGGGTCTTCAAGCTGCTCAAGCCGGGCGTCGAGCGCGAGCTGGACGAAGAGCTGGAGATTCTCGATCCGCTCGGGGCGTTCCTCGACGAGCGCTGCGAGTCGCTGGGGCTGCCTCCGGTCGACTATCGGGAGACTCTCGCCCAGGTCAGGCAACTGCTGGCGCACGAGGTCAGGCTCGATTTCGAGCGCGGGCATCTTTTCGAGGCAGGGCGGGCTCTGGCGGCTGTACCAGGTGTCCACTTACCGCGGCTGTTGCCATTCCAATCGCGACGGCTTCTGGCCATGGAGCGGATCGACGGCCGGAAGGTGACCGAGGTCGGCAACGTGCCGATGAAGGTACGCCGGCGGCTGGCGCAATCGGTCGTGGAGGCGATGATCGCTGTCCCGGTGTGGTCGGGCGCGTCGCGGCGCTTTTTCACTCTGATCCGCATGCCGGCAACCTGATGATCGATCGCCAAGGACGCCTCGTGCCGCTGGACTGGTGCCTGGCGTCACATCTCGATCTTGCGGCCCGCACGGCCATTGCGCGCGTGCTGGTGGGCGCGCTTGCCCGAGACACCCGCGCGATCCTGGCCGCGATTGAATCAATGGCAATTCGCCCGGTGGATCGAGTCGCGCTCTGGACGGTCGTCGAGCGGCATGTTCGCGCCCTGGCACCACTGGAGCCGCCGGGCCTCTCATGGTCGATGGGCATGCTGGATCAGGCGGTCACCCTGGCGAGGCTGCGGTTGGGGGCGCCGCTGCTTGCCTTCCGCAAGGCCCTGCTGACCCTTGACGGCGTCTTGAGCGACGTCGCGCCGGGTTTTTCTCTCGATTCCGCCCTGATCGCGTCGTTTCTGCCTCGTCTCGTGGCCGAGTGGCCCTGGCGCGCGGTCCTCGCACCCGAAAGCCGCGTGCTGCCGACGCGAATTGCCAACGCCGATCTGGCCCGGCTGGCCGTGGCCCTCCCGTGGCTGCCGCTTCTAGGCGCACTCGACTGGGCCGGTCGCGCGTGGGTCGGTTCCGACTCCGTGGACCGCCGTCACGCGCTCGCCGGCCTGGCCGGGTGAGTTGTCATCAGCGCCTCGTCGTTGTCGACGATCCGTCGGAGGGCTCCCGCGCCCTTGCGGTCAGGGTCGCCACCTGCTGGCGGGCGTATGCCGCCCAGCGCGCCTGGAGGTCGGCGAAGCCCTTGATCTGGTAGGAATCCTGAAGTGCGGCCTCGGTTCCCTTCTCGTGGCAATCCAGCACGAAGCGGATGAAGCGCTCCGGGGAGTCTTGTTCGACGAGGAACCGCGTCAAGGAGACGCTCTGGGCGTAATACAGACTCCAGTCCTTGGGGTCAGGGTAATCCATGCCCATGAGCTTGCTCAGCTCGAAAAGCCGCCCCGTTTCCAGCGGTTCTCCCAGCTCGGCCCAGCGAAGCTGTTGCTCGGAGCGCGGCTCTGCCAGGACGGCAAGGCCTTCGTCGGCCCAGCGGGGGATCTGCTTGACCGTGAAGATGTCGGCCAGTACGACGTGGGTCACCTCATGGGGCAGGATCGCCGCCAGCAACTGGGGGTGGTCCGCTCGCAGGTTCACGCGGCGGGCGACGACCTGGGCGCCGGTGACGGACATGGTCGAGAAGCCGAGCGAGTTCTCGGGCTGCTGGGTCGCCGCGGCGAGCGCCTTGCCGTCGGGATAGAGATAGATCTCGCAGGCGGGCGCCCAGAGTTTCGCGGCGGCCGGACTGCCCAAACGTTTGGCCTGCGCCAAGCGAACGGCCTCGGCGATGTTGCCCGCCGACTCCGCCAGACGGGCATCCCGGTGAAAGATCCGGAAATTGGCCGTCTCATGCGTTTGCCAGGCCGAGCCGGGCCCCGAGCTTGACTGGGCACCGGCGGGATGAACGTTGACATCGAGCGGCTCCAAGGGACGACTCGGCGCCTCGCTGGCGGCCGGGCCCGAGCTCGCGCCGGACCCGCGCTGGCCGGTCGCCGGATCGCCGGCGACCGGCACGCCCGACGCCGCGATCGGGAGCTCGAGGGGTTGTTCCAGTGGACGCGAAGCCTGCGGATTCGCATCCGGCTGGGGCGTTGTCCGGCTCTTGAGCTTGTCGAGGAGGCGCGGAAACCGCTTGGGCTGGGTGTCGTCAGGCGCCGAGCCCCGGACGACGAGGTTGTCCGCTTTAGACAGGTTCCGGGGCCCCTTGCGGCGCGCCTCGGCGACCAGGTTGCGGAGATATTCCCCGTACCAACCCTTGGGCGCGAGCCGCTGAATGCTCTGGAGCTCCTCGACGATCTGGTCCCACTCGCGCTGTGACCGTGGCCCGCGATTGATCCACTCGACCAGCGCGAAATACCGGCAGTAAGCCCAATGCTCCTTGCGCTCGGCCGGCAGGCCGCTCTCCCGTGCAAGCTGTGCATAACACTTGCCTGCCTCGCGGAAGTTCCTGGCGACGTACAGTCGATCGGCTTCCTCCACGCTTGCCTTCGCAGGCATGTTCTTTGGTCCACCGAGCGGCGCCGCTGCGGCGGGTTCAGGCCCGTTCTCGATGGAAGCAACCGCGGCTGGATTGACCGAGGGCGATACTTCTTTTGTGTTTCCAGGCGGCTCGGAAACCGGTGAAGGCTCCGGCAGCGGGTCCAGCGCGGCCTGGGGATTAACCCGAGCTGGAAACCCGCTTTGTGGTTCGGTCCGGGGCGCGTTAACGGCTTTTCGGTCGGGAGCCTTCTTCTCGCTGGGCTCGGCATCGAGGCGGGACTGCGATTGTTCGGTCGGCCTGGTTTGGTTGGGTGCTGGCGGCGGCGCCATTGGTGCTGGTGAGGCGGTCGGCGCGGTGGCGGGGCGGTCAGACGACGGCTCCGGCACCCCGATCGATTTCACGGGCCCAGGCGGCCTGGACGTTTCTTCCGTCTCTCTGGAGCGCGGCCCAGGCTCTTGATCTCGGTTGAGGATTGCCAGGTTGTCTCGGTAATGGGCCGCTTCGCGTTTGCGTCCGGCCTCTTCGGCCCGCTTGGCCATGACGGTGTACGACTGCCGTAGCAGTTGCACGATTGGGGCCTGGTCCCTGGTCTGGGCCTCGATGAGAGCGTCCTCGAGCAGAGACGCGGCGGCGGCGTGATCGTTGGCTTCGATCAAGCGCCGGGCCTGGGCGATCGCCGCGGCTGCATCGGGTGCCGCCCCGGGCAAGCGCGCCGGAACCAGGAGAAGGAGAGCGAGGGAACACGCGACTGCGAGTGTAGTGGCAGCCTTGCGCATGACGATCCGTGTCCTGCTGGGCTGAGGGGAGGAACTGGGCTGGGGAAGTATGCTCGTAATCGCCCCGGCCGTCAATCGGAACTCAAGATCGCGCTGCCGTCGCGCGTAAGACAAGCCGCCAGACTTGTGACCCGCGAAGATCCGGAAGCGGAACCATGCCCAAAAAAGCGGAGCTCACTGTGGCGCAGCGGCTCCGCGACCCTGCTGTTGGGGCGACGCCGGCATCAAGAGACCCCGCGGTGTCCGCTGCTCCATCCGGAATGGGGAGCTGAGCAGAGCCGCACGCCGTAGGGGCGAGAGCCATCTGCCGGTGGGTGGCGTCGCGGGAATCGGCACGCCGATCACTTCGGCGCCGGTCCAGCGAATCGAATTGCGCATCCCCGTGGGCGGTGCGGGTTTCGGCAGGCCTATCGCTTCGGCCGCTTCGACTTCGAATCGGTAAAGCTCGTTCAACTGGTTAAGAGGCAAGGAAAAGCCGACTTGCGGCACACGTTGCAGCCGATCCGCCGCGCGATCGTACCACTCGCGAGCTCGATCCTTGTGACCGAGCTTGAAATGGACGAGAGCCAGAAAGAACCAATCGAAACCGTCGCCTTCATTGCGCAGCTCCATCGAGCGGTAAAGCGCGTTCTTGGCGTCCTCGAGGTGACCGGCACGGTAGTAGGCCACGCCAAGCGTGTTCCAGCAATTCCCGTCTCTGGGCCCGAAGTCCACCGCACGCTTGGCATACTTGACCGCACCTTGCGGGTCACGGAACTTGCTGTCCGCGCAAGTCGCCAGGAGCCAGCCCAGATTGTTGAAGGCATTCGAGACCGTGTATCGAGCGCCCGGCGTCCAGCGGTCTGACGGAACCGACTCGACGAGCGAGATGAGCTGTAGATACGACTCCTTGGCTTTGGCAAAACGGCCCTCCTGCCATGCTTGGCCGCCTGCTCCAAGCATCGCTTGCATGTCGCGCGCCTGACGTTCTTGCTCGATTTCCTCCAGGCTGCGAGGCCTCGATCGCCGCACGCGGCCGCGGTTGACGTCGTTCCGCAGAACGAATTCACGAACAAGGGAAGACTGATTCAGAATCTCCAGATAAGCAGACCAGACCGAACCGCGAATGACGAGAACGAAAAAGGCCAGGGAAACGCAGAGTGCCAGCCGGCCGAAGAGAGCGCGACGGGCCGCGAACTGCTTGCTGGAATCGGGCGGCGCCGAACGGCGTAGCTGTGCCGACAGCAGTATAGACCAGACGGCGACTCCGAATTCGAGCGCGACCTGGGTCGCGCCCAGAAGTCCCAGAACGACTTCGGAAAAGAACAGTGAGCCGAGCGGCCGCCGCGGTATGTGGAACGAGCCGACATTCAGCACGGAACCGCGAGTATGCGCCCAGAGCGCTGCGAATTCCAGCACTCCGCAAATTGAGAGGATCAGGAATGTGGCTGTGGCCGCTCTGAGCAATTCCGGCCAGCGCGTTTTCCGGAGCGCAACCGCCAAAACCAGCGGCCACACGGTGCCGAATGAAAGGAAGAACTGACTGTCCTGGAGGAACTTACCCACAATCCGACCGAACTGTAGGTTGCTCTGCATCGACTCCAGAAACGCACTGCCATAGTCGGCAATGGTGCAAACCAGGCGAATCGTCGCGAGCACCATCATCCATGAACTCAATTCCATCAAGCGATCCGGCGCGGCGATCGCGCCACGCGCCTGGCTCTTTCCGACCAGGGTGCGCCGACTCAACTCCACGAGCGGGATGAATTGCATGGGAGATTTCTCGATCAAGAGCCGAATCAGAGGCGAGAATCTCGAACCAGCGTGCGTGAGTGGTAATAGGGAAGAGTTCGCGCGTCCACCTTCATCGATCGCCGGTTGCCGGAATCACCTAGTGTCTTTATACCCACTTTATCAAAGTGTTCAACCTCGTATTGACCCAATTCATGGTGGCGCACCGAGGCGCGGCGGATGCGCGGAAGTGGTAAGCTGAACCAATCGCGTGCCAGCCGCTGGCGGGTTTCATGGCGGACACGAAGAGCGAGAGCCTTCACGATTCGCTCGCCCAGATCTGGATGCAAGCCGCATGGCCCAAGAACCTTCCGTGCACGGATTGAGCTCCGTCAAAGCGCCGGGCGAATCAAGGCGGATGGGTGCCTCGATCCCCATCCGCCGTCGGCCCGGGCTCTGGGCCATCGGCCTGCTGGCGCCGGTCGTCCTTGCCGGCGGCTGGGCGATTCGCCTCTACTGGAAGCCCGCGGCACGCGCCGATGAGATCTGGGCGCAAGCTCAGCGCGACTTGGAGGACCGACGGTATTCCCAGGTCGAGCGGGCCCTGAATCAGATCGGGCGTTTGCACGCGCCAACACCATCGGACTGGTACTTGCGCGGTGCGCTGGCCAACCTCCGCGATCGACCCGGCGAAGCGATCGCCGACCTGGCACGGGTCCCCGGCGATCATGTCCTGGGGGCGCTGCGCGGATGCTGACCGGTCAAATCGAGCGAAAACGCGACCGCGTGAGATTTGCGGAAGAAGCCTTTCTGGCGGCGCTTGCGATCAACCCGACGCTGGTCCAGGCGCATCGTGAGCTGATCTACATCTACGGGATGCAGCTCCGCCGGCCCGAGCTTAACCGCGAGTTTCTGGCGCTCAAGCGGCTGAATGCCTTCAAGTTCGAGAACGCTTTTCACTGGTGCTTGCTGCGCAACAACTCGTGGGAGCCCCGGGAGGCGGTCGCCGATCTCTCACGGTTCGTGGCGGCCGATCCGTCCGATCGCTGGTCTCGGTTGGCGCTGGCGGACAACTACCGGAGAATGGGCGCGCACGCCGAAGCCGAAGCCGCGCTCGCAAGCCTGACGCCGGACGATCCCGAAGCCAATCGCCTGCGCATCGAGCTCGCCCTGGATCGCCAGGATGACGAGCGCGCCGACGAAGTGCTGGCGCGGGCCCGCCCGCGACCCGGCGCTGGCGCGGCTGCGCGGCCGCCGGGCCCTGGCGCGGCGCGACGGACAGTCGGCCGTGCGATTCTTCCGACTCGCCTATGCGGCCGATCCGAGTAACCGGGATACCCTCTTCGGCTTGATGAGTGCGTGGGAGCTGCTCGGCAATCAAAAGGAAGCCGAGCCCCTGCGCAGGATCGCCCGGAACCTCGATCGGCTGAACACGCTGGTGCTGCAAGCGGCGAAGCCCGGCGCAGCCCAGAATGCAGCGCTCATGCGGGATCTCGGGGCCGCCTGCGCCGCCCTGCACCGCGACGACGTTGCCCGCGCGTGGTTTGAGCTGGCCATCGCCCGCGACCCTCTGGATTCGTCGGCGCAGCAAGCCCTCTTCCGGCTCGGCCCGTCCGGCCAGTCCGGCCGCACGACAGTCAGCCAGGCGATTGAGAAGCCTCCCGTGGAGAACTCGAGGCGCCCGTGATGTCCAGCCTCTCAACGGATTCGCCATGAAGTCACTTTCGCGTCGCAAGATTCTGGGGCAAGCCGGTGCGCTCGGGGCCGCTTGCACGGTCGGGCCGCGGCCGGCAAGTGCCGACCAGGCGCCCGAAGCCAAGGCACCGGGCAGAGAAAAGCGCCGGCTCAAGCTGATCGTCACGGGCGGGCATCCCGGCGATCCCGAGTACGGCTGCGGGGGGACGATCGCCCGCTACACGGACCTCGGCCACGAGGTTGTGCTCCTGTACCTGAACCGCGGCGAATGGCCGCCGAGCTCCGCCAAGAACGCGGGCGTCTCGCGCGTCCTGGAGGCCACGAAAGCCTGCGAGATCTTGCAGGCGCGGCCGCTCTTTGCGGGTCAAGTGAATAGCAAGGCCGTCGTCGACACCGAGCACTACGCGGCCTTCCGGACGATTCTGGAGGCGGAAAAGCCCGACGCGGTCTTCACACACTGGCCGATCGACAACCACGCCGACCACCGCGCAATCTCCATCCTGGTCTACGACGCCTGGCTCAAGATGAAGAAGCAATTCGCACTTTATTATTACGAGGTCTCTAACGGCGAAGACACGGTCCAGTTCGCTCCCACACACTATGTGGACATCGGCCGGACCGAGCCGCGCAAGCGCTTGGCCTGCTATGCGCACGCCAGCCAGTCCCCCGATCGCTATTATGCCCTTCAAGAGCAGGTCACCAGGCTGCGGGGCATCGAGAGCGGCTACAAACAGGCCGAAGCCTACATCCGCCACATTCAGAGCCCCGATTTCACTCTGCCGCTCGCGTGACGGCATCGAGAGGACGACGGACACATGACTTGCCTTGCACTCCTGCGCGGAATCAATGTCGGCGGCAAGAACAAGCTCCCGATGAAGGCTCTGGTCGAGATCTTCGTCGAAGCGGGATGTGGTGAAGTGCAGACGTACATCCAGAGCGGAAACGTGATCTTCCGCGCGGAGCCCGATCTGAGACCGCGGCTACCCGGCCTGATCACCGCCGAAATCGCCAGGCGCTTCGGGTATTCGGTTCCCGTGGTGCTGCGAACCGCCGACGAGATCGCCGCCGTGTTGACCAGTAACCCATTTCTCAGCGCCGGAGCCTCCGAGGACGAGCTGCACGTTCTCTTTCTGGCGGACCTGCCGGCAAGGCGCCGCGTCGAAGACCTCGATCCCAGCCGTTCGCCGCCCGATGCCTTCGCGGTGCACGGACGGGAAGTCTATCTGCGGCTACCCAACGGTGTGGCGCGCAGCAAGCTCACCAATGCGTATTTCGACTCCAAGCTCGCGACGACGAGCACGGGACGAAACTGGCGGACAGTGACCAAGCTCTTCGAGCTGGCCGGCCGATCCTCTGGATCGGGACGCAAATAACTTTCCGGTAGAGTCGTCGTTCGCTCGGCGCCTAATTGTAATTCTTGTCGAGAGTGCTCTGGGCCCCGGAGGCGTTGATCAAGCCCCGGAACACGAGGATCACCGTTCCCGAGCCGAGCGTGCCCGGCAGCGGATGCTTGTCGGGAATGTATTTGAAGGTTGCATCGCCCACGCCCATGTTCCAGTTGTCGACGCTCGTAGGCGGAAGGCCCTGTTGCAGCGGACTGGCCAGATTTCCGTCGGCGGTGAAATAGTTGGCCGGGAAGTTGTTGTAAGCGGGCAGGGCGCCGCCGGGGCCGCCGAAAGGCCCGCCGCTGGCGGAATCTCGCCCCCAGTAGAGATGGGTCGGCAGCCCGTCCACTTCGGTCCCGGTCGGACCCTCCAGGTCGAGGATCAACTGGGTGCCGTTCTGGAGGAAGTTTTGCCCGATGAAATTCATCGTCCCGGTGACCGGCTTGGTCGGGTCGGTGGGCTCGAAGATCACAAATTGGAAGTGCATATTGAGGGACATGTTGCTGGTTGACGACGCGCCGTAGCCGTGAATCGTGATCGACTGGGTGTTGAAGTGCCCGGGGCCGATGGTGTACTGCCCGTAGGCCTTGTTGACAAACGACTCGCGTGCGATCTCGGCCGCGGTCGGCTGCGGCGTCCCCGGGGGGTAGAGTATCGGCACGAACTGCTGAACGTCGGCCGCGGGAAAATGCCGGCCCGGCAGCGCGGGCCCCAGGGGGTGGGACGTGAGTAGCTCGCGGCCCTCCAGGCGCTCCAGTAGCGGCCGGCTCCGCCGGCGCCGGCAGTCGTGGCGATCGTGCGGGGCATGCTGATGCATCGAGCCCGTTCTCCTTTTCCTCGAGTCGCCTACGAATAGACCGGGGATACGCCGCTGGCGATCTGGTTGTAGTTGATCAGTCCCTGGAACGTCACGATCATCTTCCCCGAGCCCAGAGTACCGGGCAGCGGATGGGCGTCCGGGATCCATTCGATATCGAGAGTCCCGGTCCCCTGGCTAAACAGGGCCGGTGCCGTGTAGGGACCGGCGCTCGCATTCGTGTCATACGTCCAGCTCAGGTGGGTCGGGAGCTCTCCCGGGGTCGAGCCCGGCGCGGGGGTCGCGTTGAGGTCGAGCACAAGCAGGCCTCCGGTCTGGAGGAGATTCTGCGGAAACAGGGCAGCGAGGCCCGTGACACGGTTCGCAAACGGGTTGCCGGGGTCGGGAGCGGCATTCGGGTCGGCCGGCGGGAAGAGCTCCATCTGGAATTTGCCCTTGAGAAACTGATTGGAGCCTCCCGTCTTCGCCCAGGCGTGGATCGTGCTGGCGCGGTCCGAGAATCCAGGGGGGCCGATCGTGTATTGCCCGATCCAACGGGCCGTGAAGGTTTCGCGCTTCACTTCCCGCGGCGTCGGGGTCATCGGCGTGGCCGAGCTGGGCCCGTAGAGCAAGTTAACCGACTGCTGGATCACTGTCGGATTTGGGACGAAACCGCTGTTGACGCCAGCGGCGGGCGCCACCATGGTCGAGAGTAGATCACGCGCCTCCAGGCCCTCGAGCGACGGCCGCCATCTCCGCGCCATGCCGCGAGCGCTTCGCCGGACCGGCGGGGTCTCGCGAGCCGGAGCCCAGCACCAATGCGCTGAGTGGTCGTCGTGTCTGCCGTGCGGACGCATCGAACAACTTCTCCTTCCGGGCATCCTCTCGCGCGAAGACGCCGGTCGCTAATTGATCCCCTTGTAGAGGGGGTTGGTCGTGCCCCCGGCTGGCTTGATCACCCCCTGCATCCGCACGATGACGGTGCCCGACTGCGTCGCGCCAGCGCGCAGGCGATTATCGGGTGAGTACTTGATATCGAGAACTCCCAGTCCCTGGGTATAGGAGACCGCCCCGCCCGAGCTGCCGGCGAGCGGCACGGCCTGGCCCGTGGTCGCATTGATCTGCGTCGGAGGAGTGGTGAGAAAAACCGGATTGGCGCCGAGCCCGGACGTGACCCCCGACGGGTCGAGAATGACCTCCAGGTGCGACGGCAGCCCGTGGTCCAGGGTCTGGGGGTCGTTACTGAGCACTCCGGGTACGTTGGTCGCATTCAGGAAGAACGAGCTCGCCGACTGGAGCACGTTGGCCGGGAACAGGGCCACCAGCCCGGCGACCTGGCCCGCGACGGGATCATTGGTAGTCGGCGTGGCCGTGGGATCGGCCGGCGGAAAGAGCAGGACCTGGCCGCGCCCGTTGAGAAACAGGCTGGACGCCGCGGACCGCCCGTCGCTGTAAATGTGGATCGTGGCCGCCTGGTTGGAGAACCGCGGCGGACCGACCGAATACCGCCCGACAAATTCGGCCCAAAAGGTCTCGCGCCGGAGCTCGGCCTGGGTCGGCTGGGGAACCGCGTAAGTGCCCGGAGGAAACACCGTGCCGCCAATATTGATCGGCACGGTGGTGGTGACCGGGCTGTAGACCTGGGCGGCCAGGCTCTGGATCAGGCTCTCGTTGACCCAGGGGGGCGTCGAATTCGCGTGACCGCGCGCGGACTGGGGCCGGCTCGCGGCCGTGGGAGCTTGATTGGCGACGATGAGATTCAAAGCCGGGCCGTTTCGCGCTTGCTGATGCGCGGCCTGTCCCAGCGCGGGCCGTGCCGACAGCAGCTCGCGGACCTCCAGTCCTTCCAATGCCGGGCGGTATCGCCGGCTGGTCGGTGTGCGGGCTGGGTCGCTGGCTGGCATGGAACGAACGCTCCTGAACTCGGTTTCGAGAAGCCGCGTCGAGCTTCCTTGGGTCGCGGACGATCTGGCTTTGCAGAGGAATCGATCGACTCGCCCCCCAGCGTGTGTTTCTCCTGGCACGGCCTCAGGGCAGAACCCGTTCGCCGACCGCCGTATTCAGGTCGAGGATCGCCCGGCGGTGCCGGACCATCGCGTCGCTGTAGGCTCGCACCTTGTCGTTGTAGTCCTGCTGGGCGTCGAGAAATTCAAGCGCGCTGCTATCGCCGCCCAGGAAGCGCTTGTAAGCCGCATCGCGCACTTTCTTGGAAGTCGGGATGATCTGTTCCCGAAACTGGACGACGGCGACCAGGCTCTGCTCGAGCTCCTGGATCGCCCCCAAAACGTCGTTGATCACCACGCGTTCGGCGCTCGCGACCTGGACCTCGCTCTGCGATACATTGATCTTCGCCCGCGCGACGTTCCCCTGGTTATAGTTATAAATGGGAATGGTGGCCGTAACGCCCAGCCACCAGGAATAGGCGCTTTGCACTCCGAGGTAGCTATTGTTCTGGAGCGTATAGGGTTGGTAGAGAACGTAGATGTCGGGATAAGCGTTGGCCTTGGCCAGCCGGACGTCGGCCCTGGCACGGTTGAGGCCGTACTTCCAGGCAATGAAGTCCGGCCGCCGGGCCAGTGCCTTCTGGATCAGGTCGTCCCGTCCAACGGGAACTCGCTGGAGCTTGCCCACCGGGTCGAATACATCGAGCTTCACGATTTGCTCGTAGTCGGTCAGCGGCAAGTTCAACATGAGAGCGAGGGCTCGATTTGCCTTGATCTTGGCTTGTTTCGCTTCCTTGACCTGGAGCTCGGACAACTGGACCCTCGTCTTGACTACCAGGAGGTCCGCTTCCTTGACCTGTCCCGACTTGAAGAGCGACTCGGTGAGCGTCTCCAGTTTGCGGATTCCCGTCAGATACTTCTCACTGAACCGCAGGTTCAGGCCCGCCGAGACGTCATCCTCGTAGACGGTGTAGAGGTTGTCGATCTGGTTGCGGATCGCGTCCTGAAGCTGGGCCTCGGTGACGTTGGCGCTTCGCGTGCCGACCGGGTGCGCGCCTGCCTTTTGAAGGTGAGGTCCAGGGGATAGCTGATGTTGACGTCAAATTGAGGAGGCCCGCCGGGCCTCAGGAATGAAAAGTGGCCGTAAGGGAGCAGCTCGCCGTCCGCATAGAAAATCGGGTTGGCACGGAGGTTGGCCGTGAGCACGTCGGCGTCGGCCATCGGTATCTCCATCCTGGCGGCATAGATATCCAGATTCTGCTGGATGAGCTGGTTGATGGCGGCGTCGAGGTTCATGTCTGCCACGTTGCCGTAGTCGACGAATTCCGCCTCGAGCTCGAGGTCGCCATATTGCGTGGTCTGGAGCGGCGGAAGGCTCGGAATCGCAAGCTGAGCCCCAACCGCCGCGAAGATCGGCGCCCCCGGCGTCTGAAGCGCGCTCGCGGGGGCGTGAGATCCGCCGCGGCCGCCCCGGCCGCTGAAAGGTGCAATTGACGGCGTCGACCAATCCGGGAAGTTGGCTTGGCCCAAGGGCTGGCCCACCACGACCGAGCCCCCCGACGCGCCAATCGGTGACCCGACGTTGAACTGCTGCGCCCATGCACAGTTCGTCGCCAGGATCCCGTAAACGGACGCGGCCAGCAGCTTCATGAGGCGCCGCGCGCCCTTCATCTTCGTCCGTCCGGGCATTCCGATCGACCTCCTGTCGTTCGGACGACTGATCCGACTGCCGATCTCAGAGCGGGCTTCCTGCCCACTACGGACCACAAGCGCGAGACTTCGGTTTCTGCGAACGCGGAAACCGCAACCTCTTGCTCGTGCACGATTCCAGTGTAGTCATCACGCTCCGCGTGATGTTCCGTCACACCTAGCGTGACGGCTACTGCACCTGACCGGCATCGAGTTCGAAAGCGATTTGTAGGGAACGACGTGCAAACTGAGATGTGAAGCGGGGGAACCTTAACGAACCTGTCCGGCTCTGGGAAGAGCAATTCCCGAGTTTTGCAAGAATTGCTACTCTCTCGGTCGCGGAATGAAACTCATCGCAAGCTTGCAGGTTTGCTGCCCGAGGGTTGTTCGGAAGGTCTCCCATAGAGGAGTGCTCACCACGATGTCGCACGGCGCCGGCGGCCGCTCCTGGGCCTACTATCCCCTCACGGCACTTTCGCTCTGGATCGGCTGGGGCATTCGCGGCAACTTCGGGCATGAGTATGGCGCGATGATTCCGGGGGCGCTCGCGGCCATGGCCGCGATCCTGCTCTCGGGTCGCCGCGACTGGCACGGCCGGATCGCCTACTTCGGGATGTTCGGCGCTCTCGGCTGGTCGTTCGGGGGCAGCATCTCTTACATGCAAGTGATTGCTTATACCCACTCGGGGCATTCACCAAGCGTGCTCTATGGATTTGCCTGTCTCTTCGTGATCGGTTTCCTCTGGGCCGCGCTGGGCGGCGCGGGGACCGCCTTGCCGGCAGTCACGGACCGCGCGTTCCTGGCAGGTCTGTTCGTCCCGATCAGTGTCGTCTTCGTCCTCTGGTGGCTACAGGGCGTGGCCATCGAGCCCTACCTGGCGCGACGTGGGTACGCGCTCGGCTGGTATGATTCCGACTGGCTGGCGGCACTGCTGGCCGTGATCGGGGCGGTGCTGGTCTGGGCCGTCCGGCGACGGCTCGATGGACCGACATCGCTCGTGCTTCACCTCGCCGTGGGTTGGTGGGCGGGCTTTGTCATTCTGGTCCTTTTGCTCGGCCTGCGCATGACGCCGCCGCGCGGCGACAACTGGGCAGGCTGCGTGGGCATGACCGCGGCGCTCTCGTGGTACTGCCGGCGCACCGGGTACCACGAGATCGCCCGCGCTGCCCTTGTCTCCGGTTTCATCGGCGGAATGGGCTTCGCGGCCGCGTCGATGCTCAAATTGGTGGAGGTGACGAGCGGCTATGACACCAACTGGCACAGCATCCTGGAGCAGACGACCGGGCTCTTCAATGGAATCGGCCTGGCGGCCGCGGTCGCCAGCGTGGCGCGGCGAGCTCCGCCTCTTGCCGACCAACCGGAACGAGCGAGCGGCAGGGAAGCCATAGCCTGCGGATTCGTACTACTGGGAATCACCTATATCAATCTGCGCAAGAACGTCCCGCAGTGGGTCCGATCGAAGGCCGTTCCCGCCGAGATGGCGGGTATCGCGGCCTGGGTCTACTTCGAGGCGGCCTATCTGCTCTTGACGATCGCGGCCATTGTCCTCTGGGCGCAACACCGGAAACGTCCCTTGCCGGTCGTCCCCGAAAGCTGGCTCGGCAGGGGGCAGTTGCTTTATCTGGGCTTGCTCTGGTGGATGGTCGTCGGCAATTTCGAGCGCGCACTCGTCGGCTTCACGGCGCAGCGTCTCGTGACTGAAGGCGTCATCTACGTGGTCGCCCTGATTGCGACGCTCCTCTTGCTTCTTGGCGCCGGGGCTGAAGAGCCAGGCGGCGAGCCGCGGCCGGCAATTCCACCACGCGCACGTTTGCCGCTGGCCGCGACCGTTGCCGTGGGCGTGACCGCAGCCACCCTCTCGATCGTGGCAGACTGGGCCATCGTGCGGGCGATTTATGGCGATCGATTCGCGGGCCACGCGGGTTTGCACATCCGGTTCGGCCCCAGGGCCACGATCAATCGGGTCGAGAATCGCCGCGAGGTTCCGGATCGTTCCGGGACAGGGCCCCGAGCTTGATCGTCGGCGGGCCCGGGCGGGCAGTAAGCAGCGGCGCGAGGTCTGGCGCGCGGCTGGGGATGGACTGTTCCGGCGGCACGGTGCCCGATCCCTTCAAACGCGACCAGTGAGGCGCCCTCAAGGACGCGCGGCTGAATCGAAACGACGCGTGGAGCTCGAATCGTTCCAGTTCCGATGCGAGCTCGCGGGCCGAGTCGAAGCGCCGGCCAGGTTCGGGCGCCATGGCCTTCATGACGATCTGTTCGAGCTCGACGGGAAAGCCGGGACAGATCGCAGCCAAGGACCGCGGCGGGGCGCTGGCCAGGTACGGCGCCAGACCGTGCAGGCCCAGTTGATCGGGAACCACGAAGGGCCGTTCGAGGGTCAGTGCCTCGAAGAGCGTGACTCCCAGCGAGTAGATATCGCATTTCACTTCGTCGGCGGCAAGCTTGAGCAGTCGTTCGGGCGCCATGTACATCGGCGTTCCGGCCCCGTCGCGCATCTGCTCGACGGTGGCGACCTCGAGGTCGCGGCCGAGCCCGAAATCGCAGAGGTAGACTTCGCCGACGTTCCGCTTGTCCAGCAGGATGTTGGCCGGCTTGATATCGCGGTGAGCGATGCAATGATCGTGCACCCGCGCCAGGGCCCGCGCCACCCGCGCCAGCAGCCGGATCATGCCGCTGCGGTATTCGTCGCCCTTCATGGCAGCGAAGGCATGGTTCACTTCGGTGTCATTGCCGGCGAGATAGCTGCTGCGACAGAATATGACCTCGTGCAGTGGGGTTCCCTCGACATAGGGCATCGCCATGAAGATGTGCCCGTCGACCTCGCCCAGCTCATAGACTTTGAGCAAGCTGGGACCGGCCAGGCGAATGCCGCGGTCGGCTTCCCGGCGAAACTGGGCCAACCGGACGGGATTGTTCGTTAGCCCTGGCTTCATGATCTTGAGCGCAACCAGATCGGCTGGCGAATCCAGCCGCGCGGCCTTCCAAACATCGCCCTGGGCGCCTCGCCCCAGTCGTTGGAGCAGAACATACGGGCCGACCTCACGTCCGGTCACGAGTGGAGTGTTTGGCCTGCCCCGTCGCCCATTGTGTTTTTGCCGAGGACCTGGGCTCAACAACGTCGGCGGCGCCGGCCCGGCGCATGCCTTGACACCGTTCTCCGCCGGCAAAGTCGGACGGATGGGCGCCGGAGTGCGCGTGTCATCGCTCTTGGTCAGAGCGTCTGTCGGGATCTTCCAGTCTGTGAAAGCGGCCATGATATCGGTCTCGTTTTGTGATGGTGGACGTCGCCCGATCCCCGGCACGGCCGGGTGCCCGCCACCGGGCGCTGCACGCTCCAAACCAATGCTAGGCCAGCCAGGAAAACCGTGCGAAAAACCCGACGTCGGTGTCGTCCGGAGTCAACGATTCGCGGCGATGTCGGGCCGAATTCTCCGGCGGCCTGGGTTTCGCTTCGGTTCCCGCGCGAGCGTTGCGACGTGGGCTACACTGGTGAAATGGAGTGCTGCTTGACACTCGACTTCCGGCCCGCTCATGATGTCCCTCAGGATCAGGACGTCAATGACTTCCCGGTATAGTCGTCTTTCGCGGAGCGAAAGGCGACACTGATTATCGCGCTGCACCTGAGTCAATCGAGCTCAAGGGCTACCCGAACGAGAGAGCCGACGATTCTCCCGTGATCAACGAACCGGACCAAGACCTCTACGGCCTGCCTCCCGAAGCGATCAAGGAGCCTCCGCACACGCTGGCGCGGGCGATCCGCCAGATCGGGCCGGGGCTGGTCCTGGCCGCCTCGATCGTCGGTACCGGCGAGCTGATCAACACGACCAGCTTGGGCGCCAAGGCTGGATTCAGTCTGCTCTGGTTGATCCTGCTTTCGTGCGTGATCAAGGTATTCGTGCAGGTAGAGCTGGGCCGCTATGCGATCACGCACGGCAAGACCACGCTGGCCGCGTTCGACTCGCTGCCCGGCCCCAGGCTGGGGGTTTCGTGGCTGTGCTGGCTCTGGTTGATCATGATGCTGACCACTCAGGCGCAGATCGCCGCGATGGAGGGGACCGTCGGACAGGCGGCCCAAATGGCGTTCCCCGGCGCATCGCAGGCCGTGGCCGACTGGGCGGGCACGATCGTGGCGCCCTTGGGGACCTATCTTTCCAGCCACCAGGAGTATTTCTGGGCAGGGATGACCACGCTGGCCGCGATTCTCTTGCTCCTCTCGGGAGGATATCGCCGGCTGGAGAAGATCACGACTGTGCTGGTCGCCGCCGTCACGCTTTTTACCGTCGCCAGCGTGCTCATCCTCCAGTGGACGCGATTCCGGATCACGCTGCCCGACCTGGCCGGAGGGTTCACGCTGGCCGTGCCGTCCGCCGCCGTCGCCCTGGCGTTCTCGGCGTTCGGGATCACGGGCGTGGGCGCCTCCGAGCTGATCGCCTATCCCTACTGGTGCATCGAGAAGGGCTATGCGCGTTTCGCGGGGCGCGCAGCGGCGACGACGCGTGGGCCAGCCGGGCGCGCGGCTGGGTCAGCGTCATGAAGCTCGACGCGTGGTTCAGCATGGTCGTCTTCACGATCGCGACGGTCGCGTTCTACCTGCTCGGGGCAGCCGTGCTCCATCCTCAGCAGCTCAACCCGCAGGGCGAGGACATGATCAAGACCCTCGCCGTCATGTACTCGCATCCGCTCGAGGGCACGCCGCTGGACTGGCTCCGCCCGTTCACGCGCGTGGGGTTCCTGCTCGGTGCCTGGGCAGTCTTGTTCAAGACGCTCTACGTGGCGACGGCCGCCAATAGCCGCCTTACGGCCGACTTCCTCAACCGCCTGGGAGTGTGGCACCCGGCCGGCCCGGCCGGCCGTGAGCGAATGGTCAAGCTCTTTTGCGTGATCTATCCGGCGCTTTCCCTGGGGCTCTACTACCTGTTCCGTGAGCCGCAAGGTCTGATCAAGGCCGGCGGCATCGCGCAGGCATTGATGCTGCCGTTCATCGCGGGGGCGACGATTTACCTCCGTCTGCGGGATACCGACCGTCGCGTCGGTCCCTCGATCGCCAGCGACGTCCTCACCTGGATTGCCTTCGTTTCGATCACGGCCGTCGCGGTTTACAGCATCCACGACCAACTGAAGGGATTCTTGCCGTGATTCGCCCTCTTTTTGCCGCTCGCTACCTGACGTTTGCCGCGGCAGCCCTGCTGCTGGTCGCCCTGGCCTTCATGGGCAAACGGGTGAGTTATGAGCAGTCGATCGGTTCGTTCTTCGCGGATGACGACCCTTACATGGGCGTCTATCAAAAGGCGGCCGCGCTCTTTGGCGACGATAATTTCGCGTTTCTGGTCTACGATGACCCCGAGCTGTTGTCGACAGCCGGCATGGAGCGGGTTGCCGAGCTGGCGGCGGCGGTCACTCCAGACAGGATCGGGGGGGTTCTCCGCGTCGAGTCGCTCGACGCGATGCCCTTGCTCTGGGCGTTCGACGATGCGCTCCTGGCGCTCGACCTCCTGCCGGCGGCCTTGCGCAACGCGGCGCTTGACGCCGCCAAACAAGCGGTCCGGAACATCGACTTGAAAACCAACGCCTTCACCGTGGCCGGCGCCGTGCGGGCGGCCGGCTCCGACCCGAAGGCGATCGCTCGCTTGAAGAAGCGGCTGACCACCCATCCGCTCTTCCTCGGAACGGTCATCGATGAAAGCGGCACGGCCACCGCTGTCGTGCTGCGGCTGCGGAAAAACCAGGAACATAATGTGATCGCGACCGTCGCCGCCTTGCGCGCGGCGGCCGATCAATTCGCGGCCCGGCACGGGATCGGCAGGCCGGCCGTGGTCGGACCGCCTGTCCTTCTGGCCGACGGTTTCTCGGCGATCGAGGTCGATGGCCGCCGGCTGGCGGTCGTGGGCATGGTCCTGATCGGAATCGTCACTCTCTCGGCCGTGCGCAGCCTCTGGTGGGCCATTGTGCCGATGCTCGCAAGCTGGCTGATCTGGCTCAGCGCCGAGGAGGTGCTGGCCTTGTTTCACATCAAGCTGTCGCTCTCCGGTGGCCCCCTGGTCGCCCAGATCATCGTGCTGACGATGCCGGCCGCCAGCCACCTCGCCATCCACTTCCGGGACCATCGCCGCAACGAGCCCGACCCGCGCAAGGCTGCCGAGACTACCCTCAAAGCGGTCGCCGTGCCAATCATCTGGACGGCGATTACCGGCGCGATCGGCTACGGCGCGCTCTTGACGAGCGAGGTCGTTCCCGTGCAGCAGTTTGGCGGAATCCTCGGCACCTGTACCTTCGGCGCGGCGATCCTGGTGATGCTGCTCTCGCCGATGGCCATGCTGCCGCCGTTTCGACTCGAAGTGCCCGTTCGCTATGGATCGCGATCCCGCGTGGCCGCCCTCATGGATCGCCAGACCTTGCTGGTCCATCGCCATCCGGGACTCATCGTAACCGTCGTCTTCGCCATCGTGATTCCGGTGGCACTCGGTCTCTTCCGGCTGAGCTACGAGACCAACTACATCAACCTGTTCCGACCGGAGACCCGTATCGTCGGCGACTATCACACGGTCGAAGCCAAGCTGGGCGGCATCGGCCTGGTCGAGCTGGTCGTGCCGACCGGTCCCAAATTCTCGCCGCGCGTGCTGGACGGGCTGCGGCAGGTCGAGAATCGGGTCCGGGCCATTCGCGCCGCCGACCCGAAAGCGATCTCCCACGTGCTTTCGCTGGCCACGATGCTCGATCCCGATGGCCGTCTGGGCGCCTTGCCGCCGGATCGCCAGGACCGGCTCATCACCGACAAGATCGAGCTGATCGATGCGACGCCCTTGAACCACATCCTGCGCAGCCTCTGGAACCCGAGCGCGGGAGAGACCCGGATCATGATCCGAATCAAGGAACAGCAGCCCGCGCCGGACAAATCGCGAATCTTCCTCCAGGCCGCGCAGGTGGCCACGGACGTCTTCGGGCCTGACTCTTACTTGACCGGGCTGTCGTTCCTGATGACCCGCACGACCCAGGCCATCATCGCCACCCAGTGGGGCACTTTCCTTTGGTCGGCCATCAGCATCTTGCTGATGCTGGCCCTGGCGTTCCGGGGCATCGTGCTGGCCTTGCTCGCGATCATGCCGACCATGCTGTCGGTGGCGCTCGTGCTGGGACTCATGGGGTGGTTCGGCATCCAGCTCGACATGGCTACCGCGCTCGTGGCCAGCGTCGCATTGGGCCTGTCGGTGGACGACACCTTCCACTGTCTCTTGCAATTTCACCGCGACCGGAAAACGCGGCGGTTTCGCCGCCGTCTGTTCGACAGCTACCGGGTCAGCGGGCCCGGCGTGATCCTGTCGAGCCTGGCGGTCGCCGTCGGGTTCGCGGCCTTGCGCTTGAGCGAGTTCGAGCCGTTCGTCAATTTCGGCACGATGGTCGCGATCGCCACCGCCGGCAGCACGCTCGGCAACCTCATCCTGCTGCCCGCCTGCTTGACCCTGGGAGAGCGCTGGCATCCCAGCCGCAAGCCCGTGAAGGTTGCCGCATCGACGAAAGTTTGAGCCAATGAGAGCCGGCGCGCTATACTGAACGCGGTTGACGCAGCGGACCATTCGGAGCCCATCGATGAGCACGATCGCGGCGATTCTGGGTCATTTACCCCGAAGTTCGTGTCATCCAGGTGATCCGGGGCGACGGGTCGGGGTATCGGCTCAGAGCCGGCGACGGGCTGTCCGGCGATGACGTCGTGCCGGGGTTCCGCTGCCCGGTCGTGAGCTTGTTTCCCGCGACGCGGCCGGAGGGCTCGGGCGAGACCACGCAAGGCCCCTCAGCCTCATGAGCGATACCGGGCTCGGCCCCGAAACCTGGAAAGGCTACGACAGGGATGTCGATGCGCGGCGTCTTCGGCTGGGGCGGGACTCTTTCCCTTCTGGGTGCGTGAGGATGTAGAATCGGTCCTTGCGGGGGGACGTGCGGCAGTATAATGGGGTCACGGTCATTGGGACGCCAACCATCTGAACGGAAGGACAGAGACGATGACGCGTACTGCGACCCTGACGTTCGCCGGCCGGACAGTCGAGTTGCCGGTCGCCCTTGGCTCCGAGGGCGAGCTGGCCGTCAACATCTCCCGGCTCCGCGCCGAGACCGGCCTGATCACCCTCGACCCCGGCTTCGGCAACACGGCGGAGTGCCGTAGCGCCATCACGTATGTGGACGGCGAGAAGGGCATCTTCCGGTACCGCGGCATTCCGATCGAGCAGCTCGCCGAGCATTCCAACTTCGTGGAGACGGCCTGGCTGCTCATCTACGGGCGCCTCCCCACCCGCGAGGAACTCGATGCGTTCAACGGCCAGATCACGGCCAACGCCGCGCTGCACGAGTCGTTCAAGCACCACTTCGAGGGCTTTCCCGTCGATGCGCCGCCGATGGCCATGCTCTCGTCCATGATCAGCACGCTGGCCTGCTTCCACCCCAGTGCGCAACAGTCGACCGAGGAGCGGTTCGCCGAGGAGGCGGCGTGGCTCCTGAGCAAGGCGCGGGCGATCGCCGCGTTTTCGCACCGCCACTCGCTGGGGCTGCCCCTGATCTATCCCGACCCGAAACTGTGCTACGCCGCGAACTTCCTGCACATGATGTTCTCCGAGCCCCTCGAGGAGCACATCGCCAGCCAGGAGATCATCGAAGCGCTGAACTTGGTCCTCATGCTCCATGCCGATCACGAGCAGGGCTGCAGCACGACGACGGTCCGCGTAGTCGGCTCGAGCCGCGCGAACCTGTTCGCCTCCTGCGCCGCCGGGGTCTGCTCCCTCTGGGGCCCGGTCCACGGCGGCGCCACCGAGGCCGTGGTCGAGATGCTCGAATCGATCCAGCGCGGCGAGCTGACCATCGACCAGGCGCTGGCGCTGGCCAAGGACAAGGAGAGCGGGTCCCGCCTCAAGGGCTTCGGCCACCGGATCTACAAGAGCTTCGATCCCCGCGCGCTGATCCAGAAGAAAGCCGCGGAGAAGCTCCTCAACCGGCTCGGCATCCAAGACCCGCTGCTCGACGTGGCCCTGCGCCTGGAGGAGAGGGCCCTGAATGATGCCTACTTCGCCGACCGCAAGCTCTTCCCGAACGCCGACTTCTACAACGGGATCCTGATGCGGGCGATCGGCATCCCCCGGAGCATGTTCACGGTCATCTTCGCGATCGGCCGGATGCCGGGTTGGATCGCTCACTGGAAAGAGCAGCGTGAGGCCCCCGAGGGCCGCATCGTCCGCCCGCGGCAGCTCTACATCGGGCCGCGAGACGCCCTACGTGGCCCTCGAACGGCGCTGAACCCCCTCGTGTCCGATCCGGCAGTCGTCGGGGGCGGCTCCGGCACGGGTCCGCTCGATGTCCTGACCCAAGGCAAACGTTACCCGCGCCCGTGGCGTCAACCGCAGCCCGCGTGGGACCGGGCGTCGGTGCCCTGGGTTTGAGCGCGGGGAGGGCCGCAGTATAATCGAGCCATAGTCATTGGGACACCAACCCCGCAGATGAAGGGACAGAGGCGATGACGCGCACCGCGACCCTGACGTTCGCCGGCCGGACCGTCGAGTTGCCGGTCGTCGAGGGCTCCGAGGGCGAGCTGGCCGTCAACATCTCCCGGCTCCGCGCCGAGACCGGCCTGATTACCCTCGACCCCGGCTTCGGCAACACCGGCGCCTGCGAGAGCGCCATCACCTATATCGACGGCGAGAAGGGCATCCTCCGCTATCGCGGCATCCCCATCGACCAGCTCGCCGAGCATTCGAGCTTTGTTGAGGCCACCTGGCTGCTGATTTACGGCCGGCTGCCCGGCCGCGCCGAGCTGGACCACTTCAACGAGCGGCTAACCCGCCACGCGCCGCTGCACGAGGCATTCAGGCACCACTTCGAGGGCTTCCCGGTCAACGCCCCGCCGATGGCCATGCTCTCGGCGATGATCAATACCCTGGCCTGCTTCTCGACCCGGTACGTTGAGACGTCCCCCGAGGAGGTCGACGAGGAGGCGGCCTGGCTGCTCAGCAAGGTGCGGACGATCGCCGCCTACTCCTATCGTCGGTCGATGGGCCTACCGTTCATGTATCCCGACCCCAAGCTGAGCTATGTCGCCAACTTCCTGCACATGATGTTCTCAATGCCCTACGCCCAGCACGAGGCGAGCCCGGAGGTCGTCCGGGCGCTGGACCAGATCCTGCTGCTGCACGCCGACCACGAGCAGAATTGCAGCACTTCGACCGTGCGCGTCGTCGGCTCCAGCAGGGCCAACCTCTTCGCCTCGTGCGCCGCCGGGGTCGGGGCGCTGTGGGGCCCGCTGCACGGCGGGGCCAACCTCGCCGTGCTGGAGATGCTGGAGGAGATCCACGCGGGCGGGATGACGGCCGAGCAGGCCCTGGAGCGGGCCAAGGACAAGCACAGCGGGTTTAAGCTCATGGGGTTCGGGCACCGCGTCTACAAGAACTTCGACCCGCGGGCGGTGATCCTCAAGCGGGCGGCCGACCGCGTCCTGGGGCAGCTCGGCGTGGCGGACCCGCTGCTGGACGTCGCCCGGCGCATCGAGGAGCGGGCGCTGGAGGACCGGTACTTCGTCGAGCGGAAGCTGTACCCGAACGTCAACTTCTACAGCGGCATCCTGCTACGGGCGATGGGCATCCCGAACGGGATGTTCACGGTGATGTTTGCCATCGGGCGGATGCCGGGGTGGATCGCGCACTGGCGGGAGCAGCACGGCGAGGCCGACGGGCGGATCGCCCGGCCGAGGCAGGTCTACACGGGGCCCCGGGAGACGGCCTACGTGCCCATCGAGCGGCGCTGAACGTCCTCGGTCTTCCGGCCGAAGGGCAGCCTCGACCGGGCCGGCGATCCCGCCTGGCTAATCGCGCCGATGATCGATCAGTCGGCCAAAGAAAATGACCCCATCGCGCTTCCCGCTCCGCTTGAGCCACCTCCCGATGATCGACTCGGATTCCCCGCCCGCAACCATTCACGAGTCGAGGGTGACAAAAACGGTGACGCTTTACGTTAGCCTTTGTCGCTTGCTTAGTTACGGAGAAAACTGTACGTGACCGGGCTTACGACTTCCGCGGCCTGCCTCAGCCACGCGGCACGGGCCGGCCTCGGGCTTGCGAGACCTGGAGGCTGAACGCGTCATCCCCGATCACCCAATCTCCACGCCGAGCTGCCTGTTCACGCGGATCCTCACCCACTAGGAAACTGCGCCACCGCTCTTCGCGGTCTTGCGCTTCCGATGCCAAGTCGTGATACTCCGCGCTTACCGTCACCAACGGATCCGCCGCGCCCGATGGAAGTGATTGCTCATCAGACAATAATGGAGGAGCCGGAACCCAACGCGGTCGCGGTAGCGCACCACCAACTCATCGAATGCTCGACGATCCTCGTCATCGGCGAAGACCGGTTCGCGATTGTGGCCTCGGTTCATGAGGTGAAACGCCGGTCTTGATTACCTGAAAGCGTTCGAGCGATCGAGTGGCCCTATCCCTGCGGCGCACGAAAATGATCGAGGAGAAACTCGACGTCGATCTCGGGGTAGACCGGGAATGAGTCAAGGAGAGCTTCGACCCGCGCGCGGGCCTGGTCGCGCACCGAGGGATCGAGGACATACTTCGCCTTGTCCAGCGCCCCGACTTGGTCGTGGCGGGTTTCACGTTCTTGAGCACCAGGGCGACGACCGAGGCGATCTCGTCCATCTCTTCCTGTCCCATGCCGAGGGTCGTGACCGCGGGCGTTCCGAACCGCAGGCCGCTGGTGTACCACGGGCCATTGGGGTCGAACGGGATCGGGTTTCGGTTCAGGGTAATGCCGCAGCGCCGGACGGCGTCCTCGGCCTGGCGGCCGGTGATCCCGTGGGTTGAGGCGACGTCGAGGACAAGCAAGTGGTTGTCGGTCCCGCCAGTGAGGACCTTCAAGCCCGCGCGAGGATTGCCTCGCTCAAGGCGCGGGAATTGGCGACGATTTTGTGGGCGTAAGTCTCGAACTCGGGCAAGAGCGCCTCGGTGAATGCCACCGCCTTGGCCGCCATGACGTGGGGCAGCGGTCCCCCCAGGACCAGCGGACAGCCACGGTCGACATCGTCCTTGAATTCGTTGCTGCAAAGCACCAGCCCGCCGCGGGGCCCGCGTAACGTCTTGTGCGTCGTCGTGGTCGTGACGTGGGCATGCGGGATCGGATTATATTCACCCTGGAGCACCTTCCCCGCAACCAGTCCGGCGAAATGGGCCATGTCGACCATCAAGACCGCTTTGGCCCGGTCAGCGATCTCGCGCATCCGGGCGTAATTGATGTTCCGCGAATAGGCGCTGAAGCCGGCGAGCAGGATCAGCGGTTTGACTTCCAGGGCCTGGCGCTCGATCGCGTCATAATCGAGCAAAAAGGTCTCGCGGTCGACCGTGTAACCGTAGGCCTCGAACATCTTGCCCGAGGCATTGAGCCGGTAGCCGTGAGTGAGGTGGCCGCCCGAAGCGAGCTCCATGCCCAGCAGCCGTTGATTTCCCAGCGCCTGGCGGACAGATCGCCACTGCTCGAGGGAGAGCCGGTACCAGTCGCCGGGAACCAGGGCCTGCGGACCTGCCGCCCCCAGCACCTTGGCCATCTCGGCTAGCTCGACCCTGGCCCGAAGGATCGCCCAGAACGCCACCAGGTTGGCGTCGGCACCGCTGTGCGGCTGAGCATAGGCGTGCTCGGCGCCAAATAGCTCGCACGCCCGGCGATCGGCCAGGTCCTCGACCGAATCGACATTGTCGCAGCCCGCATAAAACCGGTGGTGCGGTATTCCCTCGGCGTACTTGTCGGTCAGGAGATTGCCCATGGCGCACTGGGTCGCCAGCGACGAGTAGTTCTCGCTGGCGATCAACTTGATGTTGCTGCGCTGGTCGGCAAGCTCCTGGACGATCGACCGGGCCACTTCCGGCGCGACCCGGCTGACACACTCCAGATTGGCCAGGTACGCAAGAAAGCCCGGGGCGATGGTTCCAGGGCCCCTGTTTTGGAGGTAGCTTTCGACCAGTGAATGCTGCATGATTTGCTCGGGAGTTAGAAACAAGTCTTCGACTCGTTGTCCGTTGTCAGTTAAAACGGAAAACCGTTCTTTGCCATTTGCTTTGCAGCGGGCTCTTTGGGTTATAATGTCGCTCGCTGCCTTCTGGATTGTAATGGCCGGGAACTCGCCGGCTCAAGTGTGGCCGGCTTTGGAGCAGCATGCAATGGCACTCGAGTTGCGCCCGGGAAGACGCGGATCGGCTGGGTCGGGACGGGCGTGATGGGCTCGTCGATGTGCGGACACCTCCTGGCGGCCGGCTATCACGCGACGGTCTTCAACCGCTCGGCCGCGAAGGCCCAGCCGCTCGTGGCGAAGGGGGCCAAGCTCGCTCTTTCACCGCGCGCCGTCGCCCTGGCGTCCGACATCGTTTTCACGATTGTCGGCTATCCTCATGACGTGCGCGACGTGACGCTCGGCGAGAACGGCACGCTGGCCGGATCGCGGCCGGGGACCGTCCTGGTCGACATGACGACCAGCGAGCCCGCGCTGGCGATCGAGATCGCCGCGCAGGCTAAAGCCAAAGGCGTTCATGCGGTCGATGCACCGGTTTCGGGCGGCGACGTCGGAGCGCGCGAGGCCAGGCTGTCGATCATGATCGGCGGCGAGAAGGAGGTGGCCGATGCACTGTTGCCGCTCTTCCAGGCGGTGGGCAAGACGATCATTTACCAGGGGCCGGCCGGCGCGGGGCAGCACACCAAGATGGTCAACCAGATCCTGATCGCCACCAACATGATCGGCGTCTGCGAGGCGATGCTCTATGCCTACCGGGCCGGGCTTGATCTGAATGTCGTGCTCGAGAGCGTCTCCAGCGGCGCTGCCGGATCCTGGAGCCTGAGCAACCTGGCTCCGAGAATGATCGCCGGCAATTTCGAGCCGGGCTTTTTCGTCGAGCATTTCCTCAAGGACATGGGCATCGCCCTGGCCGAAGCACGCCGGATGAAACTCAGCCTGCCGGGCCTCGCCCTCGCCGAACAACTCTATCGCGCCGTCGACGCCCAGGGCTACGCCAAGAAGGGCACCCAGGCGCTGTTGCTCGCGCTCGCCCAGATCTCCGCCATCGACTGGGTGCACCGAAAGTAACGGGCCAGGCGGATTCCGCACGGGGAAAAGGTGTCAGAAACGAATGGCACTCGGAAATTCGTAAGTTGTTTCGGAGAAGTGGGATAGACAAATATCGTCCTCCTTGGGACAAGGATTGGTGCTTGCAAGATCCAAACCCTGTCCGGCAAGGAGGCCGACAATGCCCCAGACTACGCGACGGTGGATTCTGGAAAAGGTCAAGTCCCTTCGCGAGTCCCAGCTCCTTCCCTTTCACGAGATCCTCGACGCCAACACGGTCAGGTCGGCACTGGCGGCAGAGCGGGTCAAATTCAAGGATCGCATCTACACACCTTTCGTGACCCTCTGCCTGTTCCTCTCCCAGGTGCTCGACCCCGACCACTCGTGTCGTGCGGCGGTCGCGCGGCTGATCGTCTGGCTGGCCATCAACCATCGCAAACCTTGCGCACCGGAGACTAACAGTTATTGTGATGCACGCCGGCGGCTCCCTCTCGGGGTCATTGTTCGGCTGGTCCGTCAGACCGCTCAGAAAGTGGACGCCGGTGCAAACGCCGATTGGCTGTGGAAGGGACGCAAGGTCTCGCTGGTCAACGGCACGACCGCCTCGATGCCCGACACCGTACAGAACCAACAAGCCTTCCCTCAGGCGAACACCCAGGGCATCGGTTTGGGTTTCCCCGTAGTTCGGATGGTAGGGATCATTTCGCTGGCCACGGGTGTCGTTCGCGACCTGGCGCTGGGGCCGTACAAAGGAAAGGAGACAGGCGAGACGGCCTTGTTCCGCACGTTGCTGGATGGCCTCGAGGCAGGCGAAATCATGCTGGGGGACCGCTGTTATGCCTCGTTTTTCATGATCGCGGACCTGATGCAGCGGAACGTTGACAGCCTGTTCCGGATGCACCAGCGCCGGAGGTTCGACTTCCGCCGCGGCCGACGGCTGGGCGTCGAGGACCACGTTGTCACCTGGACCAAGCCGGAGCGGCCCGAATGGATGGACGAGGAAACCTATGCGCAGATCCCCAGCGAGATCAAGGTCCGCGAACTGCGATTCAAGGTTCAGCAGCCCGGCTTCCGAGTCAACGAGCTGGTGCTGGTGACGACGATGCTCGACGCGGAGGCGTACACCAAGGAAGAGCTGGCAGACCTTTTCCTACAACGATGGAACATAGAATTAGATTTACGCTCAATTAAAGACGTACTCCAAATGGACGTGCTGCGATGCAAGACGCCTGATATGGTGGAGAAGGAGATCTGGATACATTTACTGTCTTACAACTTGATCCGAGGCGTGGCGGCCCAGGCCGCCGAGGCGCACGGTAAGCAACCGCGACAGTTGAGCTTCAAGGGAACGCTTCAGACGATGACGGCGCTCCAGGAGGCCTTGCGACAAGCAACGCCCAGCGTCAGGGAATACTTGGTGGAGGTGATGCTCACTGCGATTTCGGCGCACGAGGTCGGCGATCGACCCGGCCGCGTCGAGCCGCGCGCCAACAAACGACGACCGAAGGCACAAAAGTTTCTTATGGAACCGCGACGAAAGGCGCGCAAACGCCTACTGCAAGCGGCTTAGGGGAATAACCGAGTGCCATTCGTGTCAGAAACCGATCACTGGATCGGTTCCTGTCGCCTTTGTTTGAGTCCAGTACAGCGGGAGGCAGACCGATGGCTAATCGACCCGAACCCGACGACGTCGATCTTTTCCTCGGCGGTGTAGCGTGTGACGCTGAATCGGTTAAGGACAGGGCAAGGATTATCGAGGGGTACAAGAACCGTCCCGACTATCCGTTCGAGGCCGAAGAAGCCGAGCGAATTCTCGCTGCGCTCGGCATCGAAGCTCGCGATTATGGGATGCAGGATGCCAAGGCGCTGCTGGACCACTGGCATAGGTGCGTCGCGGAGCTGTTCAAGCCCGATTCCGGTGGGAGCGGCACAACAGGCGTCAGGAACGAGGATACCGGCGGCGGTTCGCGCCTTCCGATCGCAAAGTAGAGGCGGAGAAACGGAGAGTTGCTGAATGGAGTTCTGGTCCTGGGGGAGATTCCGGGAATCCGGCTCGGCCGTTTGAGCGAGCGGCGAAGCCGGGAGGCCAGCAGGAGGGCTACTAGCTCGAGGCAGCCTCCAGGCCCCACTGATTCCTCAGTTTCTTGGCTTCCTGCTCGTACTCGTTGAGCCCGGTGGTCGGGTCGAAAGAACAGTACAAAACCGGCAAGACCCAACCGCTCGTTTGGGAGATTGCTGGGCCGACGACGCGACGCAGTGTCTCGTCACCTGAATGCAGCGTCGCTATTGAAGACCACGGCAGTCCAGCGACCTCAGCCAAATCAACCCGCTTGCCCAGGGGCACCGTCATGCGGCCCTTTCTGACGGCGGCGAAGTCCATGGGTGGCACTTCTAGGTCGATCCGTTTCGGGTCACTTCCCGGCCACTCCACGACCTCAACGTGAAGCCCACGCTTCGTCGCCGCTTTCAGCACCAAGGCGGCGACGGTCGCTCGATGACAGATGATCTTGCCGTCCCATCTGGGCCATTGGCAACTACAGAAAAAGAGAAGGCGTTGCTTGTGCCGGGCCGATTCGATGGCGACGTCCAGAAGCTCATTTGCCGCGGTGGGATCGGCGATCTGGATCTTTGGCCCGGTCCTGGTCTCGATAAACTTGTTCCCCAGCGACTTCATCCACCGGTGTCGGTCCTGGCCCAGCAGTCTCTCGAAAGCTGGTCCGGTGAATCCAGCCGCCCTGACTGACCGCCTGAAGCGGATGTCGACGAAGATCGGCGGCTGGAACCCCCGGCTGGTTTCGACCGCATCGACGGCCTCGACAAGATTGGGAGTGTGATTGCCCCAGCCGTAGTAGCCCCAGGTGAAGAGGGTCGTAGTCATGGGATCGGAATCCTGCCGGTTTTGGCCAGTTCATGGCCGCTGTTGTCGGGCTTGGTGGTCTTGCGCGCCTCGATAGCGTCGATGATCACGCTGGGCTCGATGACTTCCTGGATGTAGATCGGGACGACGTCGAACTTCGAGCGGTTGCCGGTCCTGTTCGTCCTTGCCCTTCCAGACGAGCTGAGGGTCGAGCGACGGATCGCGCGGGTAGAGCATTTTCGCCGGCTCGGCTTCGTCAGCGGCAACGAAGTCGCGGAGCTCTTCGGTGGGGATGTTCTTGCGCGTTTCCTTGTGCCGGATGGCGTCAACTTCGGAAGGAGCGGCGGCGGGGTCTTTCTTTTGTTCGATGAGGGCGCGGGTGGCGTCGCGGATGATGACTGGTGTCTTTAGATCAAGATTCATAGACAAGCCGCGCCGATGCAAGGATCTGCTCACGCCAGGGCGAGGGTGTGCTGTCCCGGATGCCGCCCCGGGATGCAACGTGGACTTTCCGGTGCACCGACCCCCAGAGGTCATTCTCGAGCAAGTCGAGCTTCGAGCCCCACGGGCCGAAGTCGTTATTCAGGAACTCGACAAGGAATTCGATCTCTTCTCCGGACGCCGGGTCGCCTTCCAGGATCGGGCCGTGGACCCAGAGTTGGGACACCCCATGACGTCTGCACGCCTCGGCAATGCGATCGAGGGGGAGTTTCGTTGCCAGGTCAGCTTGGGACGCGCTCGTGCTCATCACACAACCTCCGCCGTCGCGCGACGGTTTGCTTCGGCCCGAATCAACTTCACCACATCATCATACGGATCGGTGATTTCCACGAAAACCCAGCGCCCGAATCCCCCGTGATTGTTCACGGCCGGAACCCGGCGAGTGCGAGACGTCGCCGTCTTGGCTTCCTTGTCCTTGTCCCGCTCGCCGGTCACCTCGACGATCAGGTTGAGAAGGTCGTTCTTACCGCGGCCGTCATCGAGCCGTACGAGGAAATCTGGGTAATACTGCCGCTCGACGCCGTTGACAGTATACGGAATGGTGAAGCCCAGGCTCTGGTTCTTGACGTAGGAGACGACCTCCGGCATGTATTCAAGCTCCTGGGCCAGCTTGAATTCCCATCCGCTGTCACCGGCGACGTGCGAGACGTGGCATTTATCGGCCCGCGTCTTGTACGTCTCGCGGATCGTGTGGAAGTCAACGTACTTGGTGGTGCCGACCGTTTCGTGAGGCCGGAGAATCGGCTTGAGTGTCGGCGCTCGATCGGCCGATGAGACGATCGATCGGTAGATCCGGTCGGCTGCCTCGTGGCCGAATCGGACGAAGAAAAGAAGCTGAGGGAACGTGCCGCAATTGCAGGTCAGGCATTCGCCGAGCCAGCGATTGGTGATCGCCAGAAGCTGGGGGAAGAGCCAGGGCTTGTCGTGCCCCGCATCGTCGCGGAAGTATTTCTCCAGCGTGAGCTTGGCCAGGCGGAAAGCGACCTCGTTCGGCCGGCGCTGTTTCAAGTCGTCGAGCGTATCGACCCGGAGTTCGCCCACGATTCCCTCGACCTCGGTCTTGGTCGCGAGGTCGGCGTTGGTGATGGTAAACTTGGCGTCGCCGTTGAACCGGGCAGTGAGGCGCTCGCCGGGCAGTTCGTAGCGGTATCCCAGGAGGCGAGGCCAGGTGATCGCACGGGCGATCCGGTCGGCGAGCGCGTGAACGCGGGTCGGCGTCGGGCCCGGCTTGGGCTGCTTGGTGGTGCCGGAACAGGGCAGGAACGAGAACGGCACGCCGTAGACGTCGGCGTATTCCGGCTCGAATTTCACCTCGTCGTTGATGTTGGTGAACCGGCGGTCCTTGGGCTCGGCGATCTTGTTCAGGGCGTGCCAGGCGATGAGCATTGCCATGACGACCGTCTTGCCCGAGCCGGTCGCCATCTTCATGGCGACGCGGTTAAGTCCGGGGTTTGACGACTCGTTGGCATCGCGAAGCCAGTTGTCGATCGAGTTGTCGCCGACCTTCCTGGCGGACTCGGTGAGGTAGATCAGCGTTTCGAGGGCCTCAACCTGGCAGAAGAAGACCTTGTTCTCCCGGTCCGGGTTGGTCCAGTACTGGAGGAGCTTGCGCGTGACCTGGGTGGCGCCTTGATACTCGCCTTCGCGCCAATGCTTGACCCGTTCGCGGATGCGGTTAACCTGGTCGTTCGGCTGGATCCGGTCTTGGGTCCACTGCGTTTCGAACTGGAGCTGCTTGCCCTTTTTCTTGGGCGGGGGGATGGGGACGAAATAGGCGCTTGCTCGCCGGGTCTCGACGATCTCATTGGTAATGCCTTCGTCGCCGAAACGGAAGTGCCGGTCTGGTTCCCGGAAGGGTGAGTTCAGGATTGGGTTCTCGATCAGGGTATCCGCCATCGCGCACTCCTGCGTCGCCATTGACAAACGTACATAATGGCACAGCGTTGAGTCCGCGTCAACGATACTCACGGCGAGGTCGTGTCTCAAATAAAAATCGGAAGCCCTTACGCGGTAAAGTCTCGACCGATTGGCGCGTCGCTTGAGCCACTCGCCTCTTGCTGGTTCGATTAATCTGGAGAGCGAGAACCGACCCTCAACGGCGAGGCGCCCGAACGGTTTTCACGGCGTCAAGGGTGTCAGTCTCCGCGTGGTTGCACCTGCTCCAATCGCGCCTTGATTGAAACCGTGAGAGCGGAGACAGGCGGAGCGATTTATGTCGATATCCGCTAGCCTTCAGACGCCGATTCCCCGCGCCAGCCGTTTCATGCTCCACGTCTCGCCCGCCATTCCTGCGCCCATTACCGGAGTCAACGGCAGCGTTGGGTGATTGCAGCAGAAGTTGCACAAGGGCGGCAGGAACCGACACGGCGCCGATTGCAACGATCATGCGGCTTAACCATCCCGCATTCGGGTAATACTGCCTTGAAACATCCCGTAATTGCACTATATTCTTAAATATGCCAACTCTGTGCTGCCTGAAACGTCCGGTGGAGCTCGCCCATCTTCGCGCGGTAGAGCATGAAACGCCACGCCCTGAAGCGGCCGCCGGCCGGCTGGTCCTGCTCACGCGCTGCTCGAAAACCAACGTGGCGCCCCGTGTGCGGCCGGAACGCGAAACACCGAACCCCCAGAACCAACGAGCCCAAAATGAGTAGCGCACGCAAGACCGCCGCCAACGGCCGGAACGCCAAGAAAAGCAAAGGCCCCAGGACGGTCGAGGGCCGGAATGTCGCGCGCCGCAATGCGCTCAAGCATGGGCTGACTGCCGAGACGCTCGTCGTGGAGGGGGAGGACGCCGACGAGTTCCGGTTTACGGCCAACGCGCACGGCGCCGTCTTCCGGCCCCGCAACGACGTCGAGGTCGAACTCGTCAGGACGTTCACCATCGCCGCCTGGCGGCGCCAGCGCTGCGCGAGTACCGAGACTGCCATGGTGAACCGGTACATCCGCGACTCCCAGCTCGCCGAGGAGGTCATCGAGCAGCAAGACGCGCTGGCCCTGGGCGACCGGCTCTTCTTTGACAGTCAAGACCTCTGGCAGCTCTATCCCGATCCGACCATGAATGGCGCTCCCTTATCCAAGCGGCGCAACGAGGTTCCCGGCTCGCCGGACCTGCCGGCGCGGCTGGTCAACGAACTCGAATCCACCTCCGCGGGCTGCCGGTGGCTTCTTGACCGCTGGAACGACCTGAAAACACGCAACCAGCCATTCAATAACTGGCAGGCGTCTGACAAATTCAAAGCGATCCGCCTGCTGGGCAAGCAGCCGCTCGACGTGCTGCATGATACCACCGGCGACTTGATGGCCGTCTTTCTTGGCTCCTACGCCGTTTACCCGCAGAACAAAAGCCCTTTCAGCGAGCTGCGCTGCGAGCTGGGCGACGACCAGTTTCCCGCGGTTCGCAGGCAGTTGGAGGTGATGGACATCGAGCGGCGTCTGCCGGTGGGCGAAACCGCCGGCCGGCAGCTCTTGGACGATCTGATCGCGCGGCGGACCCGGCGGCTGGAGCAGCTCGCCTTGAAGCACAAGGCGCGAGCCGAGGCTGAAGCCGCCGAGTCAACGCGCCGGCTGGCCTTCGACCCCGGCGCGGCCGCCGACAAGGTGCGGCGCTACGAGGACGCCTCGATCCGCCGGATGACGCGAGCCTGCGAGGACCTGGCCAAGCTTCGCCGGTCCGGCATACTCGACGAGGATGCGGATGTGGAGCCCGGACTCCCCGACGCGCCGCGAGGCCGTGACCCGAGCTCATCCGGCGAATTGTTGGGAGACGGCGCCGATCTTGATCGATGCGAGCAGCCGGAAAGCGGCGCGGGCGGCGAGAGCAGCGGCACAGGGGACGAAGGCAGTTGGGACGCACCGCCGCCGATGTCGGAAACCACGGTCGCCGGTTGGCTGGCCACGGTCCACGCAGAGCGGCTCGGCTCGGGCGAAAACACCGATAGGCAACCGGACGCGCCACAAGAAGCATCGGGATCCCCAGCCGCCGTGCAGGCACCCGAGACCACGGTTGACGGTCCGCGCTCCACCTTCAACGGTAACTCGGGGCAGTGGAATGCATTGCTGCTCTTAGTTTGTTTTTTGTCGTTCGCGGGCAGCGAACGCCTGGCAGCATTCCACGGAGGTCAATTGAGGCCTTCCCAAGTAAAGCATCACGCGGAGCGTGATGACTGCTCAGATTGCCGGAGGGTGACCGCACATGTCGGAACCACGCGCGGCGAGAGTATCCAAATCACCTTGCACGATTCGGGGAGGGCGAGCCTCCCGGCGAGCCGATCGCCGAGGCGGCTCGGCCGGAGCCTCGCCCTCCCAGGATCACGAATGCTCATTCAGACCGGTGAGCGACGACCGACGCGCAGCGAAGCAGCCGCGCGAAACGAAGCCACGGCAATTTGTGGCGGTCGTGCCGGCTCGGCCGACCGCTTGACGGTCGCCGCACCCACCGGGAACGCACGCGGCGTCAGCGTCCATACCGGCGAACAACGGCTGACGCGCGGCGAAACATCCGCGCGAATCAAAGCCACGGCAATTGGTAGCGATTCCGCCGAGTATTCCGCTCTGATTCGCCTTGCACAATTCCGGGAGGGCGAGCCTCCCGGCGAGCCATTCTTCAAGGCGGCTCGGCCGGAGCCGCGCCCTCCGAGGATCAAACAAGGCCATTCAGCGGGATCCGCCCGCATGAGGCAGACCAGGAATACAGCCTTTCGTGATCGCTCAGTCGGGTTCCGTGATGTTCAAGAAGCGAACCATGAGGAACGCAGGAAACCAGGAAGAGCCCAGTCTGGCCTTTTCCCGCCTTCATGCCTTCCTCAGATTGTCATTGCCGCATTCGGCTGAGCTGGCTGCGAACAGGTCTTCTGCTCCTTGATCGTTGGAACCCGAAACTCCCTCTTTGACAATTTGGCCGTTGGTGACTCCGGCCCGCGCTTGCGCCCGCGGGCCGGACTGTCTTGTGTGCGGCGGACGACGCGCACCGCGCGTTCCCCGACGTGTCGTCCGTCGACGCGGGACTCCGCCTTATCGGGGCGGGCCTCCCACGGGAGCGAATCACGGGGAGAGCATGCCTCACGGCAAGCGCGAATTCCCAGCACCCCACCCTGGCACTGCCGGAAAGAACGAGACGGCACAGATTCGTATGGGCTCGCTCTTGAGCCAGTCTTGGATTTCCGTATAATGTAAGCTTTTCAATAAACGGTGCAACCTTTATAAACTCTTTGGGAGAAGCAGCCAATGATTTCCCGACAGCCTCAGAGGAGAACGCATGGCCAGTCGCCGCCGAGGTAAAGGACGTCGCAAGGTCGGCCGCAAGAAGCGCCGGATGCGCAGCCGGATCCGTCATCGCAAGAAATGATCTAATCGTACACGCGGCTCGATCCTTCCGCCCTGTTCCGAGTCGTGCCCACCATGCCGGTCGATCGCTCTTAAGGCACGAGCGCTTCGGTGAGATGATAGCACCCGCCGCGGGCCGCAACCGAAAGCTGATTCTGCCATGAACCGCTGGCGTTCGTTCTTCGCCGATCGCGCGATGGCCGCGGCGGTGATCTTGGTGTTTTTGGCCTCGCCCGCCGCTGGCGGCGACGCGCCGGAAATCACCCGGGTGCTGCCTCGAGGGCGAGTCTTTCCAGCCAGCGTTTTCTCCATGGACCGAGTCCTGACCCGGCCATTCGATCGCGAAGTGCCGATGGGCTGCAAGGGCGACAGGGTCTGGGCCTCGAGCCCCCAGGGTTGGGCTTTCCGTGACGACGTTCACTGGCTTTACCTCACAAACCTGGATGCGTTCGATCTCGAAATCCGCGACGAGCATGGCTTGCTGGCGCCGGCGTCGGCGACTTATTACCCGAGTCACGTCCACTACGACCGCGCCCTACGAAAGGAGATGACCGCGACGGCGTCGTTCACGTTCGTCCTCGACAATGTAGACAACCCGCTTCGCGCTCCTTACCGGCCCGAAAAGCGCTGGACGTGCTGGTCCAGCGGTGCCCGGCGCGATTGGTACGAGGTCAACTTCGGCATGCCGCGCGTCCTGTCCGGCTTCGATGTATTCTTTTTTGCGGACCCTCCGGCGGGAGGTTGTCGCGCCCCGGACTCGCTGGAAATCCGCTCGTTCCAGCCGGAACTTGCGGGCTGGTCGTCGATCGCGCCATCGAAGACGTTCCCGACCCGGCCGATGCCGGGGGAAAACCGGGTACGGTTCCGGCCGGTTCGAGCCCGCCGGTTCCGGCTGGAATTCCGCAACGCGGCCGATCGGTTCTACACGGGAATCTACGGACTGAAGCCGATCTACGCAGACGACACGCCTCCGGAAGGGCGCCAGGCGGAGCTCGGGATCACGTGCGACAAGTTCATCACCGCGTCCGATTGCCTCGTCTCCTTGGTACGAGTTCACAACCCCACCGGAACGGCCCGGACAATCTACGTCGACCCCGTCGTCGGGCTCGGCGAGGTAGGCGGCTCATGGCACTGGGAGAGCGACTCGGGGCCAATCGAGCGCACTGACGGCGCGGTAAGAGGCCACGAACCGAGGGCGGTGGCGGTCGAGGGCCGAAGCAATCTGCACGGCTTTCCCGTCGAATGGTCCTTTCGATACGCGGTGGTCGATGATCCACCGATCGAGCTGAAGGTGGCCGGTGGCGGGCCCGCCGGCGACATCCGGCGCGGCCTCTTCGCCCGGCGCTGGCTCGATCACCCGCTGCCCGAAACCTACAGGTCGTACGGCCATCCCATTCCGCCTGGAAAGACCAAGCTTTTCAAGGCGGTCCTCGAGCTGCGAGCGGATGGCGAGCCGTCGCGGATCGACTCGGTGCTGAAAGTGGCGACCGACCGTCGGTTCATCGTTGGACCAGAGGAGCAGGATGCGCACGACCCGCTCCATCCGCAGGTCGAGCGCTACCAGTCCTGGTTCGACGCCAACATTGCCTACTTCGACTGCTCCGACCCGTGGGTCGCCAAGCTTTACTACCACCGGGCCTATCTCTTGCGCAAGAACATGCTGGACCCGCGGCTGGGCCGGATGAAATGGCCCACTCAGAGCGAAGGGCGCTGGCGCAGCACCTGGTATCCCAATGTCATCAGCTACGGCGCCGCCCATCAGGTTCGCGAGGCGCGGTGGCTGCGCGACCCCAGCTTCTGGCAAGGGCACGTGCGCACCTGGGCCGAGAACGAGAAGCCGGACGGAATCTATCCCAGCCATGTCACTCCCAGGGGGCCGGCCGGCGGCCAGTACACCGACTGGATCACGTCGACCGCGTGGGAAGGCTATCTGGTGCATCCCGACCTGGCGTTCCTGGCCGAAGTTGCCGACCGCCTGGCGGCGAATGTTCGGGGCTGGCAGAAAACCTATGACCCCGACGGCGACGGCCTCCTGCTCGTGGATTCACACTGGTGGACCGGCATGGAGTATCAGCCGTCGTTCTTCTACTTCTCGAATTACAAGGTCTCGGCCGATTTCAGCCAACCGGCGCGGCCGGTCAGCATCGATCGCGTCAACCTGGCCGCCTACAACTACGGCAACGCACTGGCGGTCGGGCGGATCTATCGACGGCTCGGCAAGCCCGAACAGGCTCGGGAGTTCGACGATCTCGCGGCCCGGATCGCCCGGGCCGTGCTCCAGAAGATGTGGCAGCCCCGGCAGCGATTCTTTTACTCGCTACAGGCCGGCGACGGCGCCGTCGCGGATGTCAAGGAAGTCATCGGTGTTTATCCCTTTTACTTCGGCATGGTGCCCGCGGGCGAAGGCTATGAATCGGCCTGGGAGTCGATTCTCGACCCGAAACAGTTCTGGACGAAGTGGCCGGTAGCCTCGGCGACCCGCGAATGCCCCGCTTATTCCCAGACGAGCTGGCCCGGCGACGGCCGTGCCGCCGCCTGCATGTGGAACGGGCCGACCTGGCCGCACGCAAGCGCGATCGTCTTGACGGCCATGGCGCGGGCCGTCCGCGCCGCCCGCGACCACCACGTGGCCGGCTCGCCGCTTCAGCGCGAGCACCTCTGGCAGCTCTTCCATTCATTCACCCGGGCCCAGTTTCGCGACCAGGACCTGTGCTATCCCTGGACGGGCGAATTCTACAACGGCGACACCGGCCGGTGGAAAACCGCCGAACGCGATTACAATCATTCGACCTGGCTCGACATTTTGATTCCGGAGCTGATCGGGCTGGTGCCGCGCGACGACGAGACCATCGAGATCGATCCACTCGTGCCGGAGGCCGCGCTTGGCTACTTCATCCTCGACGGCCAGCGCTATCGCGGCCACGACGTGACCATCGCCTGGGACGCGCCGGGACCAGACCTCCCGGACCATTTCGGAGACGGCCGCAAAGGGCTTGACATTTACGTGGACGGCAGGAGGGCCGCCAGCTCGCCGCGGCTCACGCGGCTGCAAGTCGCTCTGGCGTCGCTGCGCCAGCCCGGCGTGCCGGTCTCGCCGCCTGGCCGGTGAGGGCCCGACCCGGGGAATCTCGGTCTGGCGCAGGCTACCGGGAATACCATCAACCCGCATTTGGCGAATGGACGCGAAGATCGTATGATGGGGCGACACGCCACTTCTCTTCGGGATCGACTATGGAGCCGGTCATGGATCATCGCCCTTCAGTGGATCTTCTGGAAGCGGTCCACCTCTTCCCGGGTGTTTACAAGATCAAGGCGATCGGGAAGGCGGACGACGAATTCGAGACGCGGGTGGTGGAGGCGGTCTATTCGAACCTCGCTGCGCGATCCGATCTCGATTACACGGTCCGCATCACGCCCGGCGGCCGCCATGTGGCCGTCACGCTGGATATCACCGTCCAGAGCGCCGAACAGGTCCGCGAAATCTACGCCGATCTCCGCGACGTCAAGGGATTGACGCTTCTTTTCTAAAAGAGAGCTTCTTACCAATCGCGAGGTCCTCTTGACAGACGCGCCTGTTTCGCCGCAATGGATCGACGTGTCGCAGGCCGACGATCTGCGCGATGTCATTCATCGTGCCGTGGCATGTCTCGCGCAAGGAGGAGTGGTTGGACTGGCGACCGAGACGGTCTACGGCCTGGCGGCTTCGGCCCTTCACCCCGCAAGTGTGGCAACGGTGCGCCGCGCCGGCGGGGCCGATCCAGCAAGGCCTCTGACCCTGCTCTTGAAGGGCCCGGCGGAGGTGACCGACTGGGTGCCGGACATCTCGCTCGTGGGCCGGCGGATGTCCTCGAGGCTATGGCCGGGCCCGGTGACGCTGGTCTTTTCGGACTGCCTGGGGAAAGGCCTTTGCAGTCGGCTGCCGGACGCGGTCAAGTCGTTCGTCGCGCCGCGCGGCGATGTCGCGCTGCGCTGCCCGATCGGTCTGTTCGTCCGCGATGTGCTCAAGCTCCTGCCGGCGCCTCTGGTCATCTCGGCGGGGCCGACCAACGAGCAGTCGATCCCGGTCACGGCCGACGCCTTGCGCGGGATTGCGGGTCTCGACATGGTGATCGATGCCGGCCCGACCCAGTATCAGCGGCTTTCGACGATTATCCGCATCGACGATGATCGATGGACCCTCGAGCGCGAAGGGGCCGTCGCCGCCGCCGCCATCAGCCAGAGCTCGAGCGTGATCATCCTCTTCGTGTGCACCGGAAATACGTGCCGCAGCCCGATGGCAGAGGCGCTCTGCAAGCTGATTCTGACGCGCCGGCTGCGCTGCTCGCACGACGAGATCTCCAACCGCGGGTTCGTCGTCCGCTCGGCCGGAATCGCCACCAGCTCAGGTCTGCCCGCGGCAGCGCACGCCATCGACGTCGTGCGCGGCCTGGGAGGCTCGCTCGAAAACCACCGCAGCCGCAAGATCGGCGTCAACCTGGTTCGCCAGGCCGACTATATCTTCGCCATGACCAACGACCATCGCGAGGCGCTGCGTCAGCGCCGTCCCCGACGCCGAGCCCCGGGCCTTTCTCCTGGACCCGGCCGGCGACGACGTCGCCAACCCGGTCGGCTGCGATTTCGACACCTATCGCCGAACGGCCCAGATGATCGAATCGATGCTGGAAGAGCGCCTGGATCAGATGGGCATCTGACCCAGGCGCGAGAACCTCAATAGCTGCCGGCAGCGACCGTCTCGCTGCCGTCCTTGGTGCCGATCGCCCACCAGATGGGCATCGAGATCGAACCCTTGATAAAGGAGACGCTGCCGTCGGCAAACAGGACGTTGCAGCCGCCCGGATGGTTGCTGGTGGCGTTCTCGTACTGTCCGAATTCGAACCCACAGCCCGGGCAATCCAGCCGGCAGCCGCCCCAGGGGTAAGTTTGCGAGTTGGGCGGGACGATGGTGTTGAACATGGTCACGCCCGGCGAGCCCGTGGCCCAACGATAGCCCTTATCTTCCCCCGGTTGGTTCTGGTGGGTGTTGAAGAACTGGGTGCAGGTCAGCAGGTCGTTCATGACCGAAGGGATGTTCATGTTGGCGTCGTCGTAAACCGGCGGATAGGTGCCGGCCGCGATCCCGTCGCGCCACTTGGTCCAGTGGAGGGCATCCGAGGTCAATCCCTCGGAAAACGCGACTGTGTTCGAGGTGCCGTCCCTGATCGCCGCGATGAGGATGGCGGCCCAGTTGGAGAAGATGCCCGAGCCGGTCGTCGTCCAGGGATTGGTCGCGGTACCCATGCTGCCGACGTAGTTGTTCGTGTTCAGCGGCCCCGCCTTGCTGTCTGAAGGGCAAAGAAACGAGTTGACCCGCGCGTTGAACACGGTCGAGTTGATGTTGTAACCCACGTCGTACCAGCAGTTCCAACTGAAGTTGGCGGCGTTGTAGAGCGGTTGATTGTCGATGTAGCCCAGCATCAAGGCGTGACAGCTCCAGGTACCCCAGGTCGTCTGCACGCCGGGGTCCGAGTAGGCGATCGTATTGGCCATGGGAAAGCTCCCGGTGGACGCGAGATAATTGTGCAAGGCCAGGCCGATCTGCTTGAGGTTGTTGATGCATTGGGCCCTGCGTGCGGCCTCGCGGGCCGACTGAACGGCCGGCAGCAACAGGGCGATCAGAACCGCAATGATTGCGATGACCACGAGGAGCTCGATTAGTGTGAAACCCCGTCGAGACAGTGTTCTTGTCATGGTCTGGACTCCCACGATGGGATAAAGGATAGGACGAAAGAAGGGCGAAAGGAATCGCGGAACGAAGTGGATACACACCTCGCACCGCTTGACTCTAACGGCTCATGGATCGAACGTATAGACTTCGGAGCTCCGATCAAGCCGTCCTGGGCGAGCCGCCCGAAGGTCGAAACGGCTGCGGTTGCGCGCCAAGCCTATTTCTTCTGGGGAGGGCCACCTTTCTTCGACATGAAGTCCTTCATCTTGTCTTGCACAACCTGGTCAACGGCTTCATCGCGCTTGGCTTGCTCGATGGTTCCCGTCGAATCCGAGCAACCCTCTACCGTTCCCAGAAACGCCATGGCCAGCGTCACGCACAGGCCCGTCCATCCGACCGCAAGAAACTTGCCGATTCGACTCATGAAGAACTCCCGAAGTAGAAAAAGTGCACGAACACAAGATCGCCCGGCCCCGCGCTGCGAGACGCTGGCCGCTCTTTGACCTGAATCGCCTTGCACAATTCCGGGACGGCGAGCCTCCCGGCGAGCCATTCTCCGAGGCGGCTCGGACGGAGCCTGGCCCACCCAGGATCACGCAAGCCCATTTAGACCGCCAGAACCTCCTCGCTTGATGTCCTGGCCCATGCTCCCCGATTGCCAAGCCCGCCACGAACGAACCGTATCAAATAGGGAAGTGACGGCTCGACACACAGGTTAGCGCTTCTGATTCTAGCGGCGGCCGGGCACGCGGTGGAATGGGGTAGTCGCGCGGGTTTGTCGGATTTTTGCGGTCACCAGCAAACCCCAGTTCGAGGCGAGCGGTCGGCCTTGTCAATTCTGGGAAGAGCGTCAAGAATGGGGCTTCGATCGCCGATCGCGCGCGTGCTTGCTAGGTGTGCTGGTACAAGCCGCGTACTGGATGTACAGTTTCGGCTGGCGCGTAGGCGTGAAGAAACGGCCATTCGATGGCGCTCACGGAGGAGAGACCCGACAATGGGTGGTGACCGGATACCGGCGCCGGCGATCGCGTCCGACAACGGCACGACCCCGGTCCATCGTCTGGGTGAGCAGGTTTTCGACGCGGTTGCCGAAGTGGGCGACGTCGCCTACTTTTCGGTCGTGACCCTGATCTGGATCGTCCGCAGGCGCGCCCGCCGGTCGGTTTTGACGCCGATCTTCTATGCAATCGGCGTCAAGAGCGTGTCGGTCGTGGCCTTGACAGGCACCTTTATCGGCATGGTGCTGGCCGTTCAGGCCTATCATCAATTTCAGCAGATGGGACTGGCGACGAGGCTGGGCTCGGCGATCAACATCTCGATTGTCCGCGAGCTTGGGCCGGTGCTCGCCGCGACGATGCTCGCGGGCCGGGTCGGGTCGGCGATGGCCGCCGAGCTCGGGACCATGCGCGTGACCGAGCAGATCGACGCCCTCACGGCTCTGGGAACCAACCCCATCTATTACCTGGTCGTGCCGCGATTCCTGGCTTGCGTGCTCTTGATTCCGCTCCTGACGCTCATGGGCGATTTCATGGGTGTGATCGGCGGAGCGGCGGTGAGCACGCAGATCCTGAATATCGACTCATTCGCATACTGGATGCACACCCGCGATTTCGTCAACATCCTCGATGTCTTCGCCGGAGTCTTCAAGAGTTACTTCTTCGGCGGGGCGATCGCGCTGATCAGTTGTCATCGGGGTTTTCATTCGCGGGCCGGCGCCGAGGGAGTGGGGCGGGCGGCCACCGAGGCGTTCGTGCTGTCGTTCATCGCGATCCTGGTCCTCGACTTCGTGCTTGGCCTCGGCTGGAACAATGTGTACCGGTCGATCTGGCCCCAGACGGAAGGGCTGCTATGAATCGCGGCGAGCCCTCAGGCGGCGTAGCGAGCGATGCGATCATTGAGCTCCGCGCCGTGAGCATGGGCTTCCGCTACCAGTCCGTGCTGCGCAACATCAATCTCGCGGTCCGCCGCGGCGAGTCGCTCTGCGTCATCGGCGAGAGCGGTTGCGGCAAGACGGTCATGCTCAAGCTGATCATCGGCCTCCTACATCCCACCGAAGGCAGCGTCTGGTTCGACGGCCGGGACGTCGCCGCGCTGGGCGGCAAAGAGCTGGTCAAGATGCGGCTGCGTTTCGGGTTTCTCTTCCAAATGGCCGCGCTCTTCGACAGTCTGACGGTCTTCGACAACGTCGCTTTCGGCCTGCGCGAGCATCGCTACTGCGACGAGGAGCACGTGCACCAGATCGTCGGCGAGCGGCTGCGCGAGGTCGGCCTGCCTCCCGAGATCGAATCCAAGAAGCCCGCCGAGCTTTCCGGCGGCCAGCGCAAGCGGGTCGGGCTCGCACGGGCCTTGGCCATCGGCCCGGAGGTGATGCTCTATGACGAGCCCACCACCGGGCTGGACCCGATCATGAGCGACGTCATCAACGAGCTCATCCTGCAAACCCAGCGCAGCATGAAGACCACGGGCGTCGTTGTCACGCACGACATGAAGACCGTCACCAAGGTCGCCGATCGCGTGGTCGTCCTCTATCCACTCGCCCGGCTCGAGCCGGACGAGCCGCAGGTCCTCTACGATGGGCCGCCCCAGGAGCTGGAGAGCTGTGCCGATCCCCGCGTAGGCCAGTTCGTCCGGGGCGAGGCCGGCGAGCGGCTGCTTGAGATGGCACTCCTGCGCACGGCATCCGCCCGCGGCCGGCGTTAAGAGGAACGGGAACAGGATTAAGATTAGGATTAAGATTAGGATTATAATTATGATCATGACTAAGACTCACTTACGATTCGGAGGATGTTTTATGCAAGCGTCGCAAGAATGCTGGTTCGAGCACGAGAAACTGGACGTCTATCGTGACTCGATCGCCTTCATCGCGTGGCTCTCGGGGCTGCTGGAGGGCGTGGTGCGACTTGGCGACGTTCGAGATCAATTGGACCGGGCATCGACTTCGATCGCGCTCAATATTGCCGAGGGCAACGGGAAGTATACCCTCAAGGACCGCTGCCGGTTCTTCGATACGCCTCACGGTTCGGCCCTGGAATGCGCCGCTGGACTGGACATCCTGGTTGCGAAAGCCAAGCTGACGCCTGACCAAATCCGCCCCGGTAAAGAGCGCCTCCAAGGAGTGGTCCGCATGCTCATGGGATTGATCAAAAGGAACTCGACACGCGACTACGACAAAGGAAACCGCGCCGATTGAGTCCGACTGTTAATCCTAATCGTAATCCTAATCATAATCGTAGTTATAATCGTAATCATAATCGTAATCATAATCATAATCGTAATCCTAATCGTCCTCCTGGGTGGGCCATCGTCGGCGCCAAATCACGAAGTAGAGGCTGGACATGAACGAGCGCGTCATGCAGTTCCGGATTGGCATGTTCGTGATCGTGGCCGGGCTGGTCTTGACCATGATGATCGTCTGGTTTGGCGAGTCGCCGGCGCTGTTGCGCGACCAGGTTTACCTCAAGGTTCACTATGCCGAGGCCCCCGGCGTGCTCGAAGGCGTCCCGGTCCGCAAGAGCGGCATCCGGATCGGTGAAGTGATCGCAATCGCGTTTGACGAGCGCAGCGGCGCACCCGACGGTGTGCTCGTGACCCTGGCGCTCGAACGAAGATACAAGCTGCGCGAGGGGACGCATCCGCGGCTGGACCGGTCGTTGATCGGCGATGTTTCGGTCAACATGCAGCCGGGCACCGGTCCCGGCCTGCTCCCCACCGGCAACACGCCGCTCGACGCCCCGATCGTCGAAGGCACGGTCGCGCCAGACCCGTCCAAGGCGCTGGCCGCTGCCACCAAGGCCTTCGAGTCGGCCGGCGATACGCTGCGGACCATCAAGGAAGCGGCCAGCGGATTGGCCAAGTTGACCAAGAGCGCCGATCGCGTCGATGAGTTCGTGACGACCTGGTCGACGACCGGCAGGGAGCTCACCAACACCGGCCGTGCGGTATCGAAGGTCGCGGATACCGCCGACAAGTTCCTCAAGCACAACGAGAAGGAGGTTCACGCCGCAATCGCCTACATCACCGCGATCGCTCAGAAACTCGACGACACCTTCGACGAAAAGCTGCAAGGCGAGCTGAAGCAGGCCGCCGAGCGGTTTTCGGCGGCGGCCGATCGACTCAATAATGGCATCGCCCAGATCGAGCCGGCGCTCAAGGAGCTGGGCGGGCCGTCAACGCAGAAGCCGGTCACCGACCTGGGCCAGGCCGTGCGGCGGCTGAACCTGATCGCCGCCGACGTCACGCTCCTGACCAGCAAGCTCCGCGACGGCAAGGGCGGCCTGAACACCGATGGCAGCCTCCAGCGGCTCTTGACCCAGGCCGATCTGCACGACAACCTCAACAAGGTTGCCGTCCAGGCGAACCAGGCGCTGCAACAAATCAAGACCGTCCTGAACGAGATCCGCACCTTTGCCGAAAAAATTGCGCGATCCAGCAGCGATCAGCCGGGGGGTGCTGCAGCGGTAGGTGCCCCAGGCTTAACCTGCGTCAGTTTGGATTCAGAAAGTCCGGGATTTGGTCCGGTGGGCAGTCCGCATAAATCTTGGAGACCAGGCTCTGCCAGTACGACCGATCACCGCGATCAAGAACCCGCGCCCGGAAAATTCGGCGTGGTTCAAAACAGCCCTTTTTGAGGTAACAGGACGGACGGCATCTATGCCCCTGTCTAGATTCTGGTCCGCGTCAAGGCGATCGGATTCGTGCAGTTTCACCCGGTTCTGCCGATCATGGCGGAAGTCGCGGACGCGAGGGTTAAGACGGCAACCGGGCCGAGGGCGGTTGTTGCGATCTGGCAGAAATGGCGAGTTGGACGGGCTATTCCGTCGTCAGACCGCATTCTCGGTACATACTCGGCATGCTTGGCACGCGCAGAAGCGTGCCAAGCATGCCCAGTATGTGCCCGGTATGTCTCGGGCACGGCGGCCTGCGATGCACGAGCGGATGTACCTTTCAACTGTCCGGACGGCGTGGAGAAGCGCGCCGATGAGCTGAGCGGGACGGGCGAGTTCGGCAAAACGCGCCGAACGAAGCCAATTTCGCTAAATCCATGCGCATCGTGGAAGCACAAGATCCGATTCAAGTTACGGCAAATTCCGGCGCTCGTTCGCGACTTGACAAGCGGGGTCGCGCGTCCAGGGGAGGGCACCACGCCGCGTGAAGTTGCCCGAGTTGCCGCGGGGGGCCGGCTAACGAGCCGCGCCGCTTAGCTCCCCAACCTGGCGCATGGCATGAGCGTCGCCTTCAGCGTTTTTTTTTGCGAGCTTGACCACGAGGGGGCCAATTGGCGCCGATGCGGCCCCAATTGGCGCGCATGCGGCCCCGAAAAGCGCTGGTTTTGCGTGATGACGATCTCCTCACCCGGATTAAGTCTGCCTTTTAGCTCGGTCAACTTGGCCTGCGCTTCTTCAATCGTCACAGTTGCCATCGTCTAGTCCTTGCAAAGGACTGCGAACAACGCGCCCCGTTGAACAAATGTTCCAAATCCGAGCGATCGCCACAAGCTAATTTCTTACTCCGAGAGTAATTATACCCTTCCGCCGTAACTGCCTGCCGATGGAGGACTAGCTCGTATTCGCCTTCGAGAAGCGTATGATGGTTTTGGAAAATGTCGAATCCGCAGGGCACAATTCGCGCGTCCGCAACGAGGATCACGACGTTGACACGCAACCAGAAATACCAGGCATTTCGGGCGCTTCATGAGCGACCTGGGGCCTTTGTAATCCCGAATCCGTGGAATGCAGGAACCGCGCGAATTCTGACGGCGCTGGGGTTCGAAGCGCTGGCGACGACGAGCGCCGGTTACGCCTTCGCCGTCGGACGCCGCGACTCTGCGGCAGGGCTGACTCGCGATGAAATCCTGGAAAATGCGCAGGCAATCGTCGAGGCAACCCATTTGCCCGTATCCGCCGATCTGGAAGACGGGTTCGGCCGGTCGCCGGAACTCTCGGCGGCAACCATCCGACTAGCCTCCGATATCGGCCTGGTTGGAGGATCGATTGAGGATGCGACGGGCGATCCGAGCGATCCCATCTATGGGTTCCCGCTTGCCGTCGAGCGAGTCGCGGCGGCGGTGGAAGCGGCTCACGATCGTGATTTCATGCTGACGGCGAGAGCCGAGAACTTCCTGCATGGCCGGCCCGATCTCGACGACACCATCCGGCGACTGCAAGCCTTTTCCGAGGCTGGCGCCGATGTTCTGTATGCGCCGGGGCTCCCGAGTCTGGAAGCCATCCGGGAGGTTTGTGCGTCCGTTTCCAAGCCCGTCAATGTCGTCATGGGTTTGAAGGGCGCTACCTTTTCCGTGGAAGAACTGGCTACTGACGGAGTCAAGCGGATCAGCGTTGGTGGAGCTTTCGCCCGCGCCGCCCTGGGCGCATTCGTCCGAGCGGCGCGCGAAGTGAAAGATAAAGGCACTTTCACGTTCGCGGCCGATGCGATTCCTCACGCCGACGCACGGGCCTTCATGGCCGACCTCAGGCGGTAGTTGGAACGCGACTCACTCACTCGCTTGGCCATCGGTGCTTCAACTGGAACCGCGCGCCGGCGGCGAATAAAATCGGAGTGCGGCTCGAGTATCGGGTTGATCTCCATCTCGCGAGGGTCTCGTCGTGCAACTACGGCCTGAGATCAAGCCTCGATGGCATCGGTGGTCGCGGCTGAGCGTGCGGGCCTTCATGGTCGTTGTCCTGATCGTCGGCGCCTGCCTGGGCTCGATCGTCCATAGCGCACGCATTCAGCGGGACGCCGTCGCGGCGATCGAGCAGCGCGGGGGATCAGCCAGGTACGATTGCCAGGGTCGCGGTTCATTCAGGAGCTCGTTGGCAAACGGGATGTGGCGGCTGCTCGGGAGCGGCGCGCGGGACTACTGGGACTACGTGTTCAACGTCGTCTTGGTCGAGGTAGGGCCCGACGAACCCGACCAGGTGATGGACCACGTCGCCCGGCTCCGCCGGCTGAAGGTTCTGCACTTCCTCGAGGACGACCAGAACAGCGACCCCAGGCACTACTTCAGCGATGAACAGGCCAGGCCCCTCCGGCCGAATTTCACCGCGGCAAGTTTGGTGAAGGTCGAATGCCTGACCGGCCTGGAGAAGCTCTATTTCGATAGGACGCCGCCTCTGACCGATACCGATCTTGCCCACCTCAAAGGACTGACGGCTCTCCGATTGCTGAGCTTACCTTCATCTCGCGACAGCCAGGTCACCGACGCGGGCCTGGCCAATCTCGCGAACATGACCGCGATCACGGCCCTCGATCTCAAGAGGCATACGCATGTAACGTCCGCCGCGCTCGGTTACCTGCGTGGAATGCCACGATTGACCCATCTCTGGATGTCCGAGACGCAGGTTGACGATTTGTCGCCAATCTCTCAGCTTACCGGGCTCGTGGACCTGCGGCTCGACGGCACCCGGATCACGGACGCCGGGCTTGCTCCCGCCGCGGAGTTCACGAACCTGAGTTTCCTGGATATTGAGCGCACTCCCATCACGGATGCCGGGCTGGCCCACCTGCGAAAACTGACTCGATTGAAACGCCTTAGCCTGTATAAAACTCGCGTCACGGATACGGGATTGTCGCACCTCGCAGGACTGACAGCATTGAAGTCTTTGGACCTGGCCGATACGGCGGTCAGGGGTGCGGGCCTCGTCCACCTCGCTGGATTGCCCGCGCTGGATACGGTGAGCGTTCACGGCACCAAGGTAAACGACGCCAGCCTGGCACAGGTTGTCAAGCTTCGGCGGCTCGCTTGGTTGGACCTCGGCAAGACCCAGATCACCGACGCCGGGCTGAAGCACCTCGCGGGGCTGGGATCGCTGACGACTTTGAACGTCGCCGAAACGGCGGTGACCGCCGCCGGATTGCGGCAACTGGTCCCGATGAAGCGCCTGACCGAATTGGTCATCGGTAGGGACCAGGCGTCGATAGCCGAGCTCGCGGCGATCCTGAAATCTCGGCCTGGTTTGCAGATTCATGAGCTGGAGAACGGTGACCCGGTATCGTTCAGGCGATACCCCTGAGCCATGCTAAGGTTTATCTTACCGGAAATCGACGCTGCTACGAATCAACCGGCGTGATACTCTCGTTCTGGAGGTGACTTGGGCTGCCTCGCTGCCGCCACGGGAAAAACGCCGCCAGAAGGGCCCCCAGACCGTCGATCGCCACATCGGTCCAGGTCCCGCCGCGCTTGGGCACGAACGTCTGGTGATATTCGTCTGAGATCGCGAACAGCAGGCAGATCGACAGGCAGAGAAGCACGTTCCGACGCGAGCATGACCCTGTAATCCGGTCGACGATGGCCAGGCAAAGCGCGAAGAGGATCGCGAACTCGGCCGCGTGCCAGCCCTTGACGATCACGAACCAACTGCAGCCCCAAAAGACGACAAACCTCCGGTAGGATGCCTGTTCTGTCAGCAGGTGCCTGGCGAGCCAGGCGAAAAAATCATGCGGCAGAATGACGGTACTGGAAGTGGCGGCGATGAAGCTGCACCAAGCGACCGCGGCGACGATGCCGATCCACCATCGCGGCGAACGATTGCGGGGAGGGGGATGATGGTGGGGCTCCTCCATTGCTGACTCCGGCGTCCGAAAAAAAGCAAGCGGCCGAACGAGCCACACCACCTCTTTTCCCATTCGAACAGTTCGTGGCAACCGCCGTGGCCGTCGGCAAAGCCCCGGCCGGCCGCTGAGACTCCTCCGCGGCGAACTCGATGTTCAATTCCAGCGCGAAACCTGGTGGCGAAGCGCTTTGAGCAACGCCCCGATCTCTTCGGCGTCGCGCGCCGTTGGGACACGATCCAGATAATTCTGGAGGGGGTCGATCGCCTCTCCGAGCCGTCCCAGTTGGGAGCACAAGAGCCCCAGGTCACGCTGTTCAGGGGGATCGTGCGGATTGAGAGCGGCCAGCCGGCGCTGGATGGGAAGTACCGCCGCAACGTCCTGTGCGTCCCAGTAGATCGATTTGAGGTTTCTCAGTATCCGCGACACGACAATCGGGATCGAGCAAGGGGCTGTGAGCGAATCCGCGAGAGTGACCGGCTTCCGCGCCAGTTTCGAGAGCAGACGCTCGCAGCTCGTCCGATCGTACACCGCCCCGGCATGGAAGGGGTCGACAAACCAGGTGCGGCCGCCGTCCACGATTCGGAGCATGAAGTGCAGCGGGAGATTCACGCCGACCATCGTCAGACCGAGTTGCTCGGCGATCGCCCAGTAAAGCACCGATAGGCTGATCGGTATTCCCAGGCGGCGATCAAGCACCTCGTTCAGGTAGCTGTTCCGCGGATCGTAGTAATCCGCCTGGTTCCCCTTGATCTCCTCCTCGACAAACAGAACCCAGTTGATCTGGCTGATGATGTAATGGATCTTGGCTTCGGGACGACATCGGTCGCGGACGCGATCTGCGAGTTTGGCGATTCGATCGAGGTAGTCGTCAACGCTGAGGTCGGGATAAGCGTCGCTGGCGATCTCCAGGGAAATCCTGGCGAGCTGCACCTCGCCACTGCCCACGAGCAAGCGCTCGAATTCCGGACTGTTCGCGAATTGGTGTTTCACGAAACGCTGCTCCCGCCTCTCCCTCTTGACCGATAGGTCCGCGAAGTTCGCGATTTGTTCGAGCGTACTGCGCCTTGGTTTGTCTGGCAACCGGTGATCAGCCGGTGGTGGATTCTCGCTTTGTAAGCCGCATGCGGTTAACCTCATATTTGAGACCCCCGCGGGTAGCAAACGTCGTTAACCCGGAGCCGACGGCGACGGCGACCGTTTACATTGGAGCCGCGAACGCCGTCGCCGTTGGCTCCGGGTTAACCAACACAGCGGCCGCGGGTCGGCCCGCCATGCGACAATTACCATCTGGGACTTGACCGAGCAATCGAATTCACGGCGAGCGAGGAACTTCCTGTGATGCCCCAATTCTTTGGCTTGATCGCTATCATGCTGCCCATTTTAGGGCAACAGCCAGACAAGAGCGACGTTCTTCAAACGGTCGCCGAGCGAAGTGGATATCGCGCCACGGCGCGCTACGACGAGGTCGCGGCCTGGTGCCGGGAGTTTGCTCGGACGACCCCGAATGCTGCTCTGACCGAGCTGGGCCGTTCCGCCGAAGGTCGGTCGATCCCCCTGCTGATCGTCGCCGACCCGCCGGTGAAAACCGCAGCGCAAGCCGCCAGCTCCGGCAAGCTGGTCTGTCTCGTCATCGGTAACATCCACGCCGGCGAGGTGTGCGGCAAGGAAGCGTTGCCGATGTTGCTGCGCGAGGTTTTCGGCGGTGCCCATCCTCCGCTCTTGAAAGACCTCATCCTGGCCGTGGCACCCATCTATAATACCGACGGCAACGAGCGGGTTTCTAAGACCAATCGCCCGGGACAGGTCGGCCCCGAAGACGGAATGGGTCAGCGGGCCAATGCCCGCGGCCTCGACCTCAATCGCGACTTCATCAAGCTCGAAGCACCCGAGACGCGGGGATTGGTCCGATTTTTCAACGAGTGGAACCCGCATCTCTTCATCGATACTCACACGACCAATGGGTCGCACCACCGTTACACGGTCACCTATCAGGGACCAATGAACCCCGCCGGCGATCCCCATGTGATCGCTTTCATGCGCCAGACATTCTTTCCCGAGGTCACGGCTGCGTTCAAGAAGCGGACCGGCCTGGACTCGTTCTACTACGGCAATTTCAATCGACAGCGCACCCAGTGGACGACGGTTCCCGCCGAGGGACGGTACGGAACCACCTACGTCGGCATGAGGAATCGACTCTCGGTCCTCTCCGAGGCGTATGCCTACGCTCCCTACAAGACGCGCGTGCTGGCCACGCGTGACTTCGTCCACGGGTGTCTGGAGATCGCCTCGGGCCACAAGGCCGAAATCGAGCGAGTGCTCAATCGCGCACGGTCCCCAAGAGCGGCAGACGCGCAGGGTGACGCCGGCGGAACCGCCGATCAGATAGCGATTCGCTCGCGCGTGAAGCCCGCGGCCGCCCCCGCGACGATTCTGGGTTACGTCGAGCGCGAGCAGGATGGCCGGCGCGTCAGGACCGAGACAACCAAGGACTATTCACTGGCGCTCATGAACGAATTTGAGGCGGCCGAAAGCGTTTCCCGGCCCTATGCTTATTTGATCCCCGCCGCTTGCGGCGAAGCCGTTGCCAACCTAGAGCGGCACGGTCTCGATGTCTTGGAGCTGCGCGAGGACATCGAGCTCGATGTCGAGACGTATCGAATCGAGGCGATCGAGCGGTCGCCCCGGCGGTTCGAGGGGCACCATGCCGCGGAGCTGAAGGTCACCCCGCGGCGGGAATCCCGCATGGTCCCCGCCGGTACGTGGATGGTCCGCCCCACCGGACCACTCGGAAACCTCGCGGTCTGTCTGCTCGAGCCCCGGTCGGAAGATGGCCTGGCCACGTGGAACTTCTTCGATCCGCAGTTGAAGGTCGGAGGCGATTTCCCCGTCATCCGCCTGGCGCACTCCGCCCCCTTTGCCACCACGCAGGCCGAGAACCTCGCCCTTGCCCATGAGCCGCCTCGCCCGATCGCGGCCGAAGGGGGCGGTGGCGGACGCCGAGGACGCGGCGGGTTTTTCGGAGGGTTTGGCGGCGCCCTGCGCTGGCTTGACGGCAAGAGCTGGTTGCAGATGCGCGACGGCCGTCTTTACAAGGTTGAGGCCGCCACCGGGCGGTCGAGCCCGTTTGTTGATGCCAAGGTCCTCGCCGAGGGATTGTCCCGCGTACCTTCCCTGGACAAGCAAACCGCGCAGTCGATCGCGAGCCGGAATAGCTTCGATATGAGCCCCGATCACCGCGGTTTCTTGTTCGAACACGGCCAGGATTTCTACTATGCGAAGTTCGACGGATCCACAGCGGTCCGCCTGACCAATCGCCCCGGACGGGAGCAGTGGCCCAAGCTCAGCCCTGATGGAAAGGCCGTCGCCTTCGTGCGCGACTACGATTTGTACGTGGTCAACATCGCCGGCCGGACCGAGCTGCGACTTACGACCGGCGGACGCGACGACCTCCGCCACGCGCAGGCCGATTGGGTCTACTACGAGGAGATCTTCAATCGCCGCTGGCCGGCCTTCTGGTGGAGCCCCGACTCGAAGCGGCTTGCGTTCCTCGAATTCGACTCGAGCGCCGAGCCCTTGCACACGGTCCTGGATGATTCGGTCACTCCCCGCCGGGTGGAGCAGACGCGATACCCGAGGAGCGGCGAGCCGAACCCCAAGGTGCGGCTCGGCCTTGTCGCCAGCTCGGGAGGCAATGTGCAGTGGGCGGATCTCGCCGACTATTCGCCGGAATCGTTCCTGATCAGTGAAGTCGGCTGGTTCGACGGCTCGGCAGCCTATTGCTACGTTCAGAACCGGACCCAGACCTGGCTCGATCTCGTCAAGGTCACGCCCGGGGACGACAAGGCACTGACCAAGCGATTGTTCCGTGATTCCACCAAGGCCTGGATCGAGAGCCCCGGGCCTCTCCATGTGCTCGACGACAAGTCGTTCTTGTGGCTGAGCGAGCGGGACGGCTGGAAGCACCTCTACCACTACAACGCCGATGGGTCGCTCAAAGCCCGGCTCACGTCCGGCCCCTGGGAGATCCGCGCGCTCGAGAACGTGGATTCCAAAACCGGCCGGATCTATTTCAGCGCCATGCGCGACAACCCGGTTGCTCCCAACCTTTATCGCGTCCAGCCGGGCGGTCCGATCGAGCGGCTCACACAGGGAGGCGGCAGCCATGCCGTGACCATGAGCCCCGATGCCAGTCTCTTCCTGTCGAGCTGGTCCGACATCCACACGCCCAACCGGCTGCGGCTTTACGGCGCCGAAGGGCACCTGGTACGGACCATCGATTCCAATCCGTCGCACGAGCTCAAGCAAGTGCGATTCGGGCCGCACGAGCGGCTGCAAATCCCGACCAGGGACGGCTTCCAGCTCGAGGCCGAGCTGATTCTGCCTCCCGACCTCGACCCCAGCAAGAAATACCCGGTCTGGTTCATGACCTACGCGGGCCCGCATTTCCCGACCGTTTCCGACTCGTGGGCGGGCGGTCGCATGCAAGACCATGCGCTGGCGAAGGAGGGCTTCGTCGTCTTCCGCATGGATCCCCGCTCCGCCAGCGGCAAGGGAGCGATCTCAGCCTGGTCAGCGTACAAGCACCTGGGCGTCCAGGAGCTCGAGGACATCAAGACGGCGATCAACTGGCTCAAGCAGAAACCCTACGTCGACGGGTCGCGAATCGGCATGAGCGGCCACAGCTATGGCGGTTATATCACCTCGTATGCGATGACTCACTGCGACCTGTTCGCCGCGGGCATCGCCGGCGCGCCGGTAACCGACTGGCGCGACTACGACTCGATTTACACCGAACGTTATATGGGCTTGCCCCAGGACAATCCCGAGGGTTACAACGTTTCGTCGGTCGTCAGGGCGGCCGGCAACTTGCACGGCAAGCTCCTGATCCTGCACGGAGCGATCGACGACAACGTATCGCTTCGAAACACCATGAGGTTCGTCGAGGCGCTCGAGGACGCCAACAAGGACTTCGAGATGATGATCTATCCGTCGTCGCGCCACGGGATCTTCGGCGCGCATTACAGCCGGCTCCAGCGCGAGTTCATTCGCAGGACGCTCGGCAAACCCAGCGTCCAGAAACCGGCCTCGGCGAGCGACCTGGTCGAAGGCTCGGGCAACGAGCCGTCAACCAGACGACGGCCAAGGCCCCAGAGGAGCGCGGCGGGCTCGAACTAAATGGGGTTTCGCGATCCTGGCAGGGCGAGGCTCCGTCCGAGCCACGCAAACAACCGGCTCACACGGAGGTTCGCCCTCGCCGAATCGTGCAAGGCCATTTAGAGCGCGGCCAGCGCTCGCGCGACCAGCCGGGGTTTACAGGCCGAGGTGCCGGAGCAGCCCTTCGACGGGCTCGAGTCCGGAGATGTAGGTTGCATGCCCCACCCAATCTCCGAAGGAACGACGATGACCGACGGCGATGACCGAGACGCCGGCGCCGCGGGCGGACGCCAGTCCCGAGGGCGAATCCTCGAACGCCACTGCGTCTCGGGGGGCGATCCTTAGTTGCCGCAGTGCCAGGAGGTAGGCTTCGGGGTCAGGCTTGACCGCCTTCACGTCCTCTTTACCGACGATCGTCTCGAAGGCGCCGGTCAGTTTCGCGGCGCCCAGGACAGCCTCGATGTTCTCGCGCCAGGTGCCGGAGACGACCGCCAGGCGGACCCGTCCCTGGAGCTCCCGCACCAGTTCGACGACGCCCGGATAAACGCGGGGCGAATCCGCCAGCATGCGGATCGTAAGCGCTTGTTTGCGACGGACCCATTCTTCGACGTTGACGACCGGGACGCCGCGGCTGGCGAAGAGGTCCTTGATGAACTCGCGGTCGTCGATCTCCGCCGAAACTGCCGCCACGAGATCGGGCACCTGCCAGCCTAGGGCCGAAAGCGTCCGCTGCCAGGCCGCGACGTGCAGGTTTTCGGTTTCGGCGATCACGCCATCGAAGTCAAGGAGGATGGCTTTGGGCGCCATGGGTTTTGGTACATCAAATGATCCACTGCTCAAATGCGACTTTTTGACGTGCGTCATTATCGGAAATCGGTGGAATACCGTCAAATCATTGACAACACCATCCCCGGGGCGCTATGTTGCGGTCCTGGGCGTCGTCTCGACTCGCATTCGTCATTTTATCGGCATGCAGGTACGCTCCGGAGCCACGGGTGCTCGCGCGAAGACGCCCGCGAAGAGCGGCTTGGTTGAACTCGGACGAAGTTGATTGGGAGAACGCATCATGTCACGACCGGTCACGCTGTTTACCGGCCAGTGGGCCGACCTGACGCTGGAAGTCATCTGCGAGAAGGCGAGCAAGTGGGGCTACGACGGCATCGAGCTCCCGTGCTGGGGCGATCATTTCAACGTGCAAAAGGCGCTGAGCGATCCGGCATACTGTAAGGGCCGGCATCAGCTCCTTGCCAAGTATGGCCTGAAGTGCTGGGCTATCTCGAATCACCTGGTCGGCCAGTTGGTTCTCGACCACAACGATGCTCGAACCGACGATTGGGTGCCGGCTTCCGCACGCGGCGACGCCAAGAAGAAAACGGAGTGGGCGATCCAGGAGATGAAAGACACTGCCCGGGCCGCGCAGCGGTTGGGGGTCAAGGTGGTCAACGGCTTCACCGGATCGTCGATCTGGCACTTGCTCTACTCGTTCCCACCGGTTTCCGACGCCATGATCGACGATGGGTTTGCGCTCTTCGCCGACCGCTGGAACCCGATCCTCGACGTTTTCAAGGAGTGCGGGGTGAAGTTCGGCCTCGAAGTTCACCCCACCGAGATCGCCTTCGACATCCACACGGCCGAGCGCGCCTTGAAGGCGGTGAAACATCGCCCCGAGTTCGGCTTCAACTTCGACCCCAGCCACCTCCACTGGCAGATGGTAGACCCGGTCGAGTTTATCCGGGCATTTCCCGATCGGATCTATCACGTCCACGTCAAGGATGCGGCGCGCACTCTCGATGGGCGATCGGGCATTCTGAGCTCTCATTTGAACTTCGGCGACCCCCGGCGCGGCTGGGACTTTCGCTCGCCCGGCCGCGGCCAGGTCAATTTTGAGGAAATCGCGCGAGCCCTGAATCACACAGGCTATGACGGACCGCTTTCGGTCGAATGGGAAGATTGCGGCATGGATCGGGAGTACGGAGCGGCCGAGGCGGCGCGTTTCGTCAAGGATCGAATGGGCTTCAAGTCAGCCGGCAGGCTGTTCGACGCGGCCTTCTCCGAAGGCAACTCCAAGTGATGGGTTGCCGCTTGCGGGCCGTCCTTGAGGACACGCCCAGAGCGTTCAGCCCGCCCGACGGCCTGTCCTGGCTCCCGTTCCAGCCTCTCGTCATGTTAAACTGAATAGACTGACAAGGGCACTGACGGCCAGGGCGCCCGCCGGTGCAAACTCGCTGGCGAGCGGCATCGTCGTTTTCCCAAGGGAATTTCAACATGAGCGGCCCAATCGTCCGCAAGTACGGCTTCCCGAATTTTGACAAGATCTTCGGCGAGCGTCCCCTTCAGCACGGAGCCGACGAGTCGGAGCCGACCGAAGGCCAGACCGACCTGACGGGCAGCAACAAACAGAAGACCCCGGCACCGACTGAAAAGAAGGCTTCGCAAGTCCAGAAAAAATAGGCTTACTTAAGGATCTCATTGAGCAAGGAGGCCAGGCGCACCCCAGCCCGGGCGAGCCGTTCGACGGCCCGGGGCAAGTTCGCTCGCTCATACTCGCGGCTCAGGGAGTCACCTGATCGCAAGGTCAAATGTGTGCCGGGGTCTTGGTATGCGCGGCGTCCCACCTCCAAGCTCTCATCCGCCCAGTCTTCGATGCGACCTTTGAGCCAGTCGCGTGACGCCGGCTGATTGGCGAGCTCGGACAGCTCGTGCCAGAGTTCGTTCTCGTTGCGATAGCGGCTTCTGAGCAAGCCCGAGTCCCAAACCTGGTGAAGATTCGTGGGGTCGAACCGGCCGTAGCGAACCTGGAGGTTATTGCCTCCTCGATCACCCCGATCGGCCACGTGCAACGGCTGGTGCAAATCCTGGATCAGGTGAATGAAGAAGCGCAGGGCCGTACGGCGGCGCGGTTTGGCGGTGTGCCGCTCGCTTAAGATCGCGCGGAATTCCGCGATCTTGGAGACGACGCATCCTTGAGGGCGGCAGTCGCGCGAAGTGTAATGGGGAGACGAGATGTGCACGTTCACATAATGCCAGGCTGCGCTACCGGAGATCTCACGACTGTTTTCGTCGGCCCAGGTCAACGCGTCGGCCAACGTTTCCCCAGGTTCGAGCAGGTCGCGAATGACGGCACGGGCCTGCGGCGAGAGAAGCGACTCGGTGAGCTTGGCCGAAGCGCGATGCCCGACACGGCCCCACGCCAGAGCAGGACCAGCCCAAGCAGCGAGGAGCAGCGCCGCAAGCAGCGCCGCAAGCGGCGCCGCGCTCGCGGGGGTTCTTGCCCGCAAGCGTCCTGGGTTCCGGATCGCGTTCTTGGAGAAAGTATTGGAGAAAGTAGGACAGGCAGGTCGTAAGACATCGAGCGTTCTAGGACTGCGGCAATTGAACATGCAGATGGCTCCCGGTTCGACTCAGAGATTCAGGTGTTCTAACGTTCCACTCAAGGGACTATCCGTGAGGATTGGCCCGTTCGATTCAAGCCGCAAAGCCTTGCCGGAGTCGAATCTTCGACTGCCCGCGCAAAGCTCGCATCAGCCGTAGACGGGGCGCGCGGGCTTTTGCTAGTGTGGCACTTTGGGCCCAAAACACGGAATTTTTCGCAGAAAGGTCCATGATGGCGTCGGTCGACCCCTACTCGCCTTGCCCTTGCGGAAGCGGGCAGAAGTTCAAGTGGTGCTGCCAGAAGGTCGAGGCTTACACCGAACGCGCCCAGCGCCTCGTGGACACCGGCCAGTACCAGATGGCCCTCAAGCCGCTCGATGAGGGACTGGCCAAGGTTCCCGACAACGTCTGGCTTCTGACTCGCAAGGCCTTGATCCATCTCCATCTCAACCAGGTCGAAGCCGGACGGCAAGCATTGAGGATTCTGCTTGAGAAACATCCGGGGCACTTGGGCGGCTCGATCATGATGACGCGGCTGGTGCTGGAGACGGACGGAGCGACGGCGGGTGCCGCCCAGTTTCAGCAGACGCTGTCGAGCTGCGGGCCCGAATCGCGCGCTCAGCTCGCCCCGCTCGCGAGTTTCGCGGGGATGGTCCTGACTCAATCGGGTTTTCCGGCCGCGGGCATCAAGCATATCGAACTGGGCGGTCAGTTGAGCGGCGAAGCGACCGACAAGATCGCTTCGAGCCTGCGCATGGTTGTTTCCAGCCCGAGCGTCTCGATCTGGGAGAAGAACCCTTACCAGCTCTGGGCCCCGCCCGAAAACGTCTCGGATCAGTTTCGCGAGTCGTTCGAGCAGGCCTTGGAGTGGTCCGACCAGGGACTGTGGTCGGCGGCCGCGTCGGGATTTGAATTACTTTCGGGGGGATCTTATGCCGGCGCGGTCGCGGACCGGAACCGTGGCATCTGCTGCCTGTGGCTGGCGGATCACGTCGCGGCGGCGGCCGCTCTGAGACGGTATATCGCGCGCAACAAGCCGACTCCCGACGCGATCGATCTCGAATGTCTCTGCCAGATCATCGAACCCGTCCTGCGCAGGACCTCATCGAGTTTGTGCACCTGAGCTGGCCGATCCGCAACCGAGACGCCCTGCTCACGGCGCTGCGTGGCGACAAGCATTTCGAGGAGGGCCCCAATCGCCACCTGATCATCGACGATCCCGACTCACCCGAGGCTGTGCGGTTCTTCTTGCTCGATCGCCCTCGGATCACGGCCAGGGCGGGTCTGACCCGGCAGGACATTCCGAACGTAGAGGCCGAAGTACTGGTTTCCAAGGATACGGTCGTTCTCGAAGGCTTCGACGACGGACGACTCGATCGTCTCGTCGATCGCTTCACCTCACGGGCGGTCCCGAACGTTCCCCCGGCGCATCCCCGGACCAACGTGATCGGCCACGAGTCCCGGCAGCAGCTCGCGCTCTTCTGGCGGTCGCAGATTCCCACTGGTCTCCCGAAGCAAGAGTCGGAACGACTGGCTCGCGAGCAGGCCGCCTTCGTCATCCGCGAGGTCTGGCCCAGGACGGTCCACCCCGCACTCAAGCGGCGCACACCGCTTGAGGCCGCCAAGGCCGGAGATTCGGAGACGGCGCTCCGCGCGGCCGTTCGGGTCATCGAGCTTGCCGACACTCACCGCTTGGACGCGGCCCAGTGGAATCAGCTTCGTGAAAAGCTCAAGCTTCGGCCCGAGCCCATGATCGACCCCGACCGGACCGACGTCGACCAGGTTCACCTCGCGCGGTCGTCCTTGATCCCGCTGTCGCGACTTGAAGACGAGGAGTTGCTAGCGCTCTACCAACGGTGCCGCAATTGGCACGTTCGCGGGGAGATGAATCGGGTTGCGCGGTTCTTGATCGCGGAACGTCCCTCGGTCCTGGAGAGGATCAACGTCGCGGCGACCGCGATTTATGGCGATCTTGCGCTCGAGGCAGCGGCGGGGGCCGACCGGGCGGAGGCCGAAAGCTGGCTGGCGCGGTCGAGAATCCGACCGGCCGGAACAGAAGGCGGGCCGCGCACTCGCCTGGGAGATGCTGGGCTTGCACCTCCAGATCATTTTCGACGAGCCAGACGTCTGGGTTCCTGTCCTCGCCCTCATCCTCGAGAAAGTGCGCGGCAGCAAGGAAGCGACGAACGTCGTGATCCTGCGGTTGATCGAGCTGGGCCTGATCAAACCCGTACCCGACCCGTACCACGCGGATCAGATGGCTCTGGACACGCGCGTGCTGGAGTATTACCTCAGTCGTCATGGACCCCGGGTCACAACGGCGACGGGAGAACTGGGCGTCGCCGCGAGCCGCGGCTCGATCTGGACCCCGGGAGCCGCTGCCGCGGGCGGCGGCGGCGCGATTTGGACGCCGGGTTCCACGTCGCCGCCTCCGCCTGGCGGAAAAGGCGCGCTCTTCGTTCCCGGGCAATGAGCGATCCCGACGGTCTTGTAGTCAACACTTACCCGGCCATCCACCCGGAGGTCGGAGGTGCGCTCGATCCCCGAGCTTTCCGCATTGCTTCGCTTGACAGGAAAAGGACTTCGAAGTTGTAATGGAAGATGCGGCAAGGGTTCTCGATTAAAGTGAGCCCGCAACCGAAGCGAGTTTGCGCCCCGTGGAGACCACATCGTCCGTTCATGCGGACTTTTTAATTGGTTGGTGAGCGGCCCGAAGGCTCTGGACTTGTTCGGCTGTCCCCCCATCTTTGACTTGACGCGTTGACAATTTGGTCGAGCCCTCGCAAAGAACTGGTGAGGATTCCTTTTCGCTGCGCAGGAGATCGTCTGAGATGGGCCGGTGTTCCGGGGCCGAGCCCCGACGGGGCTTTTTCCCCGAACGCCAAGGAGCCAGCGAGGGCCGCCTTCAGGAGGGAATAATCTGATGTCCACCGGATCGGATCTGATCAACCTCATATCCAGTCGCCAGAACCTGGACGACTACCAAAAGAAGCACTGGACCGGCTTGTTCGCCGAGTATCTGGACGCCGTGCCGCGCCGATCCGAGCATTACCCGCACCGCCTACCAGCGGCTCTATGACATGATCGTCGGCCACGGGACCGAGGAGATCATCGTCAACAAGGATAAGGTCGTCCGCTACAAGTTCTTCGATGACCCCGAAAACGGCGGTCAGGATGCCATATTCGGCCTGGAACGGACCCTGACGACTTTCGTCAACATTCTGAAGAGCGCCGCCAACGGCTATGGAACCGAGCGCCGCGTGCTGCTTCTGCACGGGCCGGTCGGGAGTTCCAAGAGCACGCTGGCCCGGCTGCTCAAGAAAGGGATCGAACGGTATTCACGCACCGATCAAGGCAAGCTGTTCTCGTACGGCTGGAAGGAATCGGGACCGGACGGACCGGAGTCGATCGCCGAGTGCCCGATGAATGAGGACCCGCTGCATCTGATCCCTCAGGAGCACCGCGAAGCGGTGACGGCGGCCTTGAACGGCGGCCGCGCCCCGACCGAGTTCTTCGTGACGATCGACGGCGACCTCTGCCCATTCTGCCGCCAGATGTTCAACGAGCGGATGGAGCTTTATGGGGGTGATTGGGCGCGGGTCGTCGACGATGTGCGCGTCCGGCGCCTGATTCTTTCGGAACAGGATCGCATCGGCATCGGCACGTTCCAGCCCAAGGACGAGAAGAACCAGGACGCCACCGAGCTGACCGGCGACATCAACTATCGCAAGATCGCGGAATATGGCACCGAAAGCGACCCGCGCGCTTTCAACTTCGACGGCGAATTCAATATCGCCAATCGCGGCCTCATCGAATTCATCGAGGTCCTCAAGCTGGACGTTGCCTTCCTCTACGACTTGCTGGGCGCCAGTCAAGAGCACAAGATCAAGCCCAAGAAATTCGCGCAGACCGACATCGACGAGGTGATCATCGGCCATACCAACGAGCCCGAGTACAAGAAGCTTCAATCCAACGAATTCATGGAAGCCTTGCGCGATCGGACCGTGAAGATCGACGTGCCGTATGTGACGCGGCTCAACGACGAAGTGAAGATCTACGAAAAGGACTACAACAGCCGCAAGGTGCGGGGCAAACGGCTGGCCCCGCACACTCTCGAGGTTGCCGCCATGTGGGCCGTGCTCACCCGGCTGGAGGAACCCAAGAACGCCGGCTTGACCTTGATGCAGAAACTCAAGCTTTATAACGGTAAGACGCTGCCGGGGTTCACCGAAGACAACATCAAGGAGCTGCGCGAAGAGGCCGAGCGCGAGGGCATGCACGGCATTTCCCCCCGCTACGTTCAGGATAAGATCTCCAACGCCCTGGTTGCCCATCCCAACGAGCGCTCGATCAACCCCTTCATGGTGCTCAATGAGCTCGAAGCCGGGTTGAAGCACCACTCACTCATCAACAGCGAGGAGACTCGCAAGCATTATCGCCATCTCCTGGCGCTGGTGAAGGAAGAGTACGAGGACATCGTGAAAAACGAAGTGCAACGCGCCATCGCCGCCGACGAAGACGCCCTGACGCGTCTCTGCGGCAACTACATCGACAACGTCAAGGCGTATACGCAGCGCGAGAAGGTCAAGAACAAGTACACCGGCCAGACCGAGGAACCCGACGAGCGGCTGATGCGCTCGATCGAGGAGAAGATCGATATCCCCGAGAGCCGGAAGGACGACTTCCGCCGCGAAATCATGAATTACATCGGCGCGCTGTCTCTCGACGGCAAGAGATTCGACTTCCGCACCAACGAACGGCTCCAGAAAGCCCTCGAGCTCAAGCTCTTCCAGGACCAGAAAGACACCATCAAGCTGACCAGCTTGGTTTCGAGCGTCGTGGACAAGGACACTCAAGAAAAAATCGACATCGTCAAGTCGCGCTTGATCCGCAACTACGGCTACGACGAGGATTCGGCGACCGACGTGTTGAATTACGTCGCCAGCATCTTCGCTCGTGGCGACGTCAAGCGCGGCAGCCATTAATTCCCGCCTGCTCGACAGGCACGACGTCCTTCCATCCGCCCGAGACACCGGTTTCTCGCCACTCCCCGCGGTCTGCACGTGGCCGCGGTGAATCGCGGGATCGTTGCGGCTCGAAACGGACCGCTCGCAACCAAAAACGGCACGTAAGTTTCCAATTGGCTTGGACACGGGAACGGTCTGGGAATACAATTTGCTGGGGAGGACCAGGGGGCTTGGCGCAGACCCGGACAGAGAACACGCTGAACCATCCCCGACCCGTACCCGCCCGTCGCTTTCAGGCCGATTTCTCCCTTGAGATCTTTGCTTTTTCGTTGCGGTGGTCCTTTGGGGCCCAGGCGCGGAGTGTTGCGCTTTTGGGCAGGGACAATCCAATTTTGGGGCGTTCTGGGATACAGCCCCGAAGCCCGGTGGTGGGGGCTCTAAAGCCGTGGTTCGCAAAATCGATCGTGACGCCAATCGGTTCAAGCAAATCGTCCGCGGCAAGATCAAATCGGACTTGCGTAAGTACATTACGCATGGCGAGATGATCGGCAAGACCGGGGGCGAGTTCGTTTCGATCCCCTTGCCGCAGATCGAGATCCCTGAGTTCCGCTACGGGACCAAGAACCGCGGCGGAGTGGGCCAGGGCCCCGGCGACGTCGGCACTCCCATCGGCCGTTCGGGCGATGGCGAGCCCGGCGCCGGCGCCGGCGATGCACCCGGGCATCATATCCTGGAAGTCGAGCTCACCATGGACGACCTCGCCCAGATCCTGGGTGAGGAGCTCGCATTACCCCGCATCGAGCCCAAGGGGCAAGCTAACATCATCGAGGAAAAGGACCGCTATACCGGCATCCGCCAGACCGGCCCGGAAAGTCTCCGCCACTTCAAACGAACCTACAAGAAGGCACTCAAGCGCCAGATTGCCTCCAGTTCTTATGACCCACGCGAGCCGCTAGTCATCCCCATCCGCGAGGACAAGCTCTACCGCTCGTGGAACCCGATCTCTCTGCCTCAATTCAATGCCGCGATCTTTTACCTGATGGACGTCTCTGGCTCCATGACCGACGACCAGAAGGAAATCGTGCGCACCGAAGCCTTCTGGATCGACGCCTGGCTCACAAGCCAGTACGACGGGGTGACCACCCGCTACGTCATTCACGACGCCGTCGCCCGCGAGGTCGACGAACACACCTTCTACCACACCCGCGAGAGCGGCGGCACTCGCATCAGCTCGGCCTACAACCTGGCCAACAAGATTATCGACGAGCAGCATCCCCAGGCCGACTGGAACATTTATGTGTTTCATTTTTCGGACGGCGACAACTGGGGCGAAGACAACCGCCACTGCATCAGTCTCTTGCGCGACCAGCTCCTGCCCAAGTGCAACCTCTTCTGCTACGGCCAGGTCGAAAGCCCGTACGGCTCCGGCGAGTTCTATCGCGAGCTCGAAGAGGCGTTCGAGGACGAGGAAAAGCTAGCGCTATCGGAGATCCGAAATAAAGAGGGGATTTACGACTCGATCAAGGAGTTTCTGGGACGGGGGCGATGAAGGTGGTCATGAGGAACGGGGACCAAGGATGAGAACCGCACGAACGATGTGGATAGGAATTGGGCTCGCGATCTTGCTCGGAACGGGGGCTGTGGCTCTCTCGCGTGCTCAGCAGGCCGGGCAGAAGCACGTCGCAGCACCGATGGCGAAAGGGGAGTTGCGGGAGCGTGTGCTGAAGCTTCGGACCGAGGTTGAACGTTCTGCAGTTGGAGCATGACGCCGCTCGAGCCACGTTAGTGGATTGGCTCCGGGACGAGGGCAAGGCGGAGCTGATGGGATGAAAGCCCGTCTCTTGAACGAAAAAAAGCTAGAATTGGCCGACGCTGAGAAGCAGTATCAACGCGAGGCCCCGTGATGGCGCTGGAAACCAAGACTGCCGCAACTCCCGCCGCCCCTCGGGCAACCCGGACGGGGATCGTCCCCTACCGCTTGACGGTGCGCCAGTACGAAAAGATGATCCAAGCGGGGATCTTTCGTGACGATGATCGTGTCGAGCTGTTGGGGGGGATCCTGGTCGATATGAAGACCAAGTACGATCCGCACAATTTCACGGTCGATGCACTCGGAGCAGATGTGCGAGGCGCTGTCGCGCCGGAGTGGACAATTCGTGAGGAGAAGTCGATCGTGCTGGGTCGCTTCTCCGGTCCCGAGCCCGACTTGGCAGTCGCCCGCGGGCCTCGCAACCGATATCGCTCGAGATCCCCAATGCCTGTCGATCTGGGCATGCTCATCGAAGTGCCCGATTCGTCCTATGCCAAGGACCGCGGCCAGAAGTGGCGTCAATATGCCGCGGCCCGCATTCCCGTCTACTGGATCGTGAATTTACCGCAAGCCCAGATCGAGGTCTACATGGGCCCATCCGGAAAGGGAAAGTCTGCCGCATACGCGAACGTCGGGGTCTACGGTCGCGACGACTGGGTGCCCGTATTCCTTGAAGGGAAGGAGTTGGGCGGCATTCTCGTTAACGAGGTTTTGGCATGACGACCCCCACGGCGACAACTCCGACCGCTCCTCGAAGGACCTCATCCGGCATCGTGCCGTACCGGCTGACGGTGCGCCAGTTCGAGCAGATGATCGATGCGGGGATCTTTCGTGACAAAGATAATGTGGAGCTTCTAGGGGGAATCCTTGTTGATAAAATGACCAAGAACGATCCACACGATTTCGGGGTCGATTTTCTGGGAAGAACCCTGGGCAAGATTGTCGAGCCCGATTGGATCGTTCGCCAGGAAAAGTCGATCGTCCTTGGTCGCTTCTCGCGGCCTCAACCGGATCTGGCCATCGTGAAAGGACCCGACGGCCGATACCGTTTGCGCGCCCCCAGACCTGCTGACATCGCTTTCTTAATCGAAGTGGCCGATTCGTCGTACCTGAAGGACCGGGGAGTTAATTCGGGCCGATACGCGGCCGCTCGCATTCCGGTCTACTGGATTGTGAACATCCCCCAGTTTCAGATTGAAATCTATTCACGACCCACGGGGAAAGGAGTGTCCGCCGCTTACCGTCACGTCACCGTCCATGGTCGTGACGACCAGGTGCCGGTTGTCCTCGACGGCAAGGAGCTGGGGCGCATCCCGGTTCATGATGTCGTGTCGTAAACTGTCCTATGGAGCACGGCCTCGTTCCCTTCGGAGTCAAGAACGGTTCCATGGCCACCGCAACCCAAGAACATATCCGAGAAGCCTACGGCGACCAGTGCGTCGAGCTTCGTGACATCGATTGGAAGGGTTATTCGACTCTTCTGCGATTACGGGGCGAGCATTCCAGGCCGCGGATTATCTATCTCGACGGGACCGTATGGCTTATGTCACCCCGGTTGATTCATGAAAGGCTCAAAAAGTGGCTCGGATGGCTGGTCGAGGTGATCGTCGAGGAACTCGACATGCCGTGTATCGCGGCGGCCGCGACGACCTTGCGCCGGTGGAGGAAGCGCGGCGGCGTCGAGGGGGACCAATCGTACTACCTCGCCAATGAGGCACGCGTGCGGGGCAAGAAGAAGGTCAATCTGAAGACCGACCCTCCCCCCGACCTGGCGATCGAAGCGGTGTATTCTCAGGATGCCGACGCGGCCATCGAAGTTTACCGCCGGTTCAAAGTTCCGGAGGTCTGGGTCTCTTACGAAGCCGAGGTCGCCATTCTGGTTCTGGGGAGAAGGGGCCGATATGTGCGATCCCCGCAAAGCTTGGCTTTTCCGTTCCTGGCGGCAGTCGAAGCGTTTGATTGGGTAAGCCGGCCTCAAACCGTTTCCGATACCCAGTGGGTCACGGAGCTAAGGCGCTGGGTCAAGGAGACGCTCGTGCGCCGGGCCGGCCCCGCGGCAGCGGGCTTGCGGATGGAGGAACCCCGAAAAGGTCCAAATGGAGGCCGCCAAGTGATTTAGGCACCGCGGTAACTTCGTGTTGCCACGCGAACGGTAACTTGGATGAGAAGGGCTCAAGCAACCTGCGCTCGAGAGGAACCCATGGCCACAGCGACGATCAAATCCATACGCGAGCACGGCGGCGACCAGGGCGTCGAGATTCGTGACATGGACTGGAAGGGCTATTCGACCCTCCTGCGGCTGCGGCGCGATCGCTCCGCGCCACGCATCGTCTATCTGGATGGGAGCGCATGGATCATGTCTCCGTCACTTTCGCACGAGCGGCTCGGCGAGCGAATGGGTCAATTCGTCGTGGAGGTCGTCGTGGGCATCAAAGTTCCCTGCCGAATCGTTGGCTCGACGACTTTTCGCCGCAAACCGAAGCGAGGGGGCATTGAGCCAGACAAGGCATTCTACCTTGCAAACGAGAAGCGCGTGCGCGGCAAAACGAAGTTGAATCTCAGGACCGACACTCCTCCGGACCTTGCGATCGAAGCGGTGTATTCTCATGACGCCGACGCGGCCATCGAAGTTTACCGCCGGTTAAAGGTTCCGGAGGTCTGGGTTTGCGACGAATCCGAGCTAGTTATCCCCATCCTTCAGCCCAGCGGCCGATACGCGCCTTCGGCAAGTAGCGCGGCTTTTCCGTTTCTGGCAGCCGCCGAAATACATGACTGGGTAAGCCGTCCTGAAACCGATTCCGACATGGAATGGGTCACGGAGTTACGCACTTGGGTGAAAGACACCCTGGTACGGCGCGCTTCTGCGACGGCGAAACGCTGCGGGGCCCCTATCCCAACAAACGGACAGCGATCAACGTAAGGAGAGTTAGCAGCCGCATCATCCGCGTTTCCCGAGGCGAAGTTCATGTTGACGGTCAATACCCACAACCTGCCCGAGGACCTGCGAGCGATCCAGCTCGAGACCGAAGCCCATGCGCGGTTTTACGGCCTGGACTTCTACGACACCATTTTCGAGGTCCTCGACTACGACGAGCTCTCCGAGATCGCGGCGCTGGGAGGATTTCCCAACCGCTATCCTCACTGGCGATTCGGCATGGAGTACCAGCAGCTCGCCAAGGGGTACCGCTACGGGCTCCAGAAAATCTACGAGATGGTCATCAACAACGATCCCTGTTACGCCTATCTCCTGCGGTGCAACCAGCTCGTTGACCAGAAGCTGGTGATGGCGCACGTGTACGGCCACAACGACTTCTTCAAGAACAACATCTGGTTCAGCCAGACCAATCGCAAGATGATGGACGAGATGGCCAACCACGGCAATCGGATCCGCTCGCAGATGGATCGTTACGGCGAGGAGACGGTCGAGAACTTCATCGATAGCTGCCTGTCGCTCGAGAACCTGATCGACATTTACTCGCCTCTGATCAAGCGGCGCGACGAGATCAACCGTTACGATTTCGCCCCTGAGGACGAGGACGACCGCTCGGGCTCCGGGACCAAGTTCCAGAGCAAGGACTACATGGACGCGTTCGTCAATCCACCGCGGCTCTTGAAGGAGGAAGCCCGCAAACGTGAGGCCGAACGCGAGAAGGAACGAGCCAAGCCGGTGGCGATCCCCGAGCACCCCGAGCGCGACGTCTTGCTTTTCTTGCTCGAGCATGCTCCCCTGAAAGGCTGGCAGCACGACGTGCTGGCGATCATTCGAGAGGAGGCCTATTACTTCGCCCCCCAGGGACAGACCAAGATCATGAACGAGGGCTGGGCGTCCTTCTGGCACTCAACCATCATGACGCAGAAGACGCTGCATCCGTCGGAGCTCGTCGACTACGCCGACCATCACTCCGGCACGATGGCGACCCAGCCGGGCCGGCTCAATCCTTACAAGTTGGGGATCGAGCTCCTGCGCGACATCGAGGAACGCTGGAACAAAGGGCAGTTTGGCGCGGAATGGGACGAGTGCGACGACTTCGACACCCGCCAGAAGTGGGACAAGCAGCTCGGCCTGGGCCGCCAGAAGATCTTCGAGGTCCGGTGCATTCACAACGACGTCACGTTCATCGACACCTTCCTGACGCAGGATTTCTGCCGGCGCTACCGCCTCTTCAGCTACCGGCACAATGACCAGACCGAGCTGTACGAGATCGAAAGCCGCGAGTTCAAGAAGATCAAGGAACGGCTGCTCTTCAACTTGACCAACTTCGGGCAGCCGATCATTCGGGTCAAGGATGCAAACCACCGCAATCGCGGAGAGCTCTATCTCCAGCACGAGTATTTCGGCGTGGACCTGAGGCTCGATCACGCCCAGGACACGCTCCGCCATCTGCACCGCCTCTGGACGCGCCCGGTCCATCTAGAGACCTGCGTCGATGGGCGGCCCACGTTGTTGTCGTTCGATGGAACAGATCATTCGATTCGCCCGTTGGGAGGTTCTTCCCATGAGTCTGAGCAAAAAGATCGCCGCCGCGCTTGATGAAAATACCAAGGCCTATATTCTTCCCTGTTCGGTAACGGTCGAGGAGGCCCAGAGCCGCCTTGTACTTCACTTGACCGGTCTCGACGCGGTCGGAGTGGCCTTCTCCAGTCTCGAGTTTGTCACGACCAGCCGTCCCGACTGGTCCTCCGAGGCACTCAAGAGCTGGGGAGAACGGCTCGCCAGCCGCATCACGTACCTGATGGAACCGCTCAAGGTTGTCGAGACCGACGCCCAGGGAGGCGAGGTCCAGCTCCGCAGCCAACGCCCGACGCCTCGCGACGAACACCGCAGCTATTACGAGCTTCGGCTATTCCGGCAAGGTAGTCTGCGCATGCAGCGGTACGTCTTTGACCAGGAGACCCGCGAGCGCCGCCAGACCCCCTGCCAGCTAACCCGTGAGGTCCTCGAGCGCCTCGCCGACGATATCGCGGCGAGCATCGCGTAAGGCAATCAACTCGAAGGGCCCGGTAGTCTCAAGGCCGGGTCCCCGTAAACCATGTACTTCATCCCCTGGAAGAAGATGCTGGGCGGATACCAGTCGTTGTTTGGCTTGATCGTCGCCAGGTGCTCGGCCTTGTAATAGTAGTCAATCGCGCTGGCCCAGCAGCCCCCCAGCGTGGGTTCCGGCGCGTCATGGAGCGCGGCGACAAACCCTTCGAGTAGCGTGACTCCGCAAGGCTGGCCGCCCGTGTTGCAGCCGATGTAGGCGACCGAACCGCTCAGCCCGCGACGCACCATCGCCTCTCCCATCCCCGTCTGGTTGAAGGATCCCCGGGCGTACGGAGACGGCGGGGCAGGGGGGCCGCGGAAAACCTCGCCGGCGTTCGTTCCCTTGTGCTTCTCACCGCGGACGTCCTCGTACGCTTCATAGGGCGGAAGGGTCGCGAACCGCGCCGTCGAGCATCCCGCCGAGATGACAACCGGCAGCCGGTCGGCGTTGTGAACATGCTGCAACGCGCCGAGATGGATACTCCCGTGCCAGCCGTTGTCCTCGCCGTGTCCCACGTGAAGGACCAGCGACGACCCTTCGTTCAAGAGCGAAACGATGTGCCGTTCGTCCGTCGATCGCGACTTCGGGTCACCGCCATAGAGCCTGGCCGCCTTCCATCCCGTGGGCAGACCGGCTGCCCAGCGGTTCATCCGATCGCGGGCGTCGATCCAGCCCGGTACCCATACGAGCGCTGCGAGGCGCAGCCCGGGCGATTTCTCGGCCAGGACAAGCCGCTCATACGCCATGGTCTTCTCGGCCACGACGCCGACCTCATGGTCCGAATCGACCGGCCACCGGCCGACCGCCAGCTCGGGCCGATAGTCGATCCGGTCGAAGTTGATCGCGTCGGACTTGTTCTTCTCCCCCCGCACCTCGCCGAAGTAATTGGCATGGAAGCCATCCTTGCGCGCGTTCCAATCGTCGAAACTCCCATCGCGCTTCGCGACGTCGGCGTAATAGAGGTCCGACGGATAAAAGGCGTAATCAAACGCGGCCGGTGTTACACGGTCAAGGACCATGTATCGCACCGGCGAGACGTCGGCGTCGCCGACCAGCAAGACGTAACGGACATGTCGCTCTTTCCAACCCTTGTAAAGCCAGCGTTTGAGCCGCTCGGGGTCGTCAACACCACGCGTGGTGTTGAGGATCGATTCCAGCGAGGCCAACTCCGTCGGCCGTTGCGCCGCGCGAAAGGCCCGGAACTTTGCCAGGGCTTTGTGAAATCGATCCGGCGCCACGATGACCATGCCCTCGGCTCTGCCGTGCTGAGGTGTGGGATCGCCGGCCGCCATAGCATGCGGCACGATCTCCGTGTGGAGTACGAGGAGCAATGCCGCTCGAATAATCGCATTTGTGATGAGCTGGTTCATGGAGAGTTTCCGGCGATTGGGCCCGGTCGCGAGCCGGGCATTAATTGGCTCGGATCTTCGTGAGTCGGCGACCCTGGTCCGTTCTAGCCTCACTGGCAGGCCGGTTAGCCAGGGGCGAGTGTAGCGATTCGTCGATCATGATATAGTACGGTGCACGGTCGGAACCAGACTCTTGACACGCCCCAACAAGTTGGAATCCTCTGACCATTGGCAACTGACACCCGACAACTGACAACCGGCAACTGACAGAGGAGCCCGAACCATGCCCGAGGAACTGCCGGCGCCGGATCCAACCATCATCCTCCATCTCATCGAGGCTTTCCGGCGATCCAAGACGATGTTCACGGCGGTGTCGCTGGGAGCCTTCGACGTGCTCGAATCGCGGCCGGCCACGGCCGCCACGCTCGCCGGCGCGCTGGGGGTCAATTGCGATGCGCTTGAACGTCTGCTCGATGCCTGCGTCGGCCTGCAATTGCTGAGCCGGCAAGGAGACCTTTATGTCAACACGCCGACCGCATCGACTTACCTCTGTGTGCAGAGTGCGTCGCGGATGACTGGCTATATCAAGTACTCGGACGATGTGTTGTGGAAGATGTGGGGCAACCTCCAAGACGCGATCAAAGAGGGGACGAATCGCTGGCAGCAGACTTTTGGCTGGGACGGTCCCATCTTCTCCAATTTCTTTCGGACCCCGGAGGCCATGCGCGAATTCGTGATGGGGATGCACGGCCAGGGCCTCGTGAGCTCGCCCCAGGTGGTCGCCGCCTTCGACTTGAGTCGTTATCGTCGCCTCGTCGACCTCGGCGGGGCGACCGGACACCTTGCGATCGCTGCTTGCATGCGCTACCCCGATTTGCAGGCTGTCGTCTTCGACCAACCGCAAACCGTGGAGCTAGCCCACGAAGTCGTAGGCGAGTCGAGTGTCTCGGACCGGATCGAGGTGGTCGCCGGCGATTTCTTTACCGACGATTTGCCGGACGGCGACCTCTACGCCCTCGGCCGGATCATCCACGACTGGGGCGAACCCAAGATCCTGACGTTGCTGGGCCGTCTCTTCGAGCGGCTCCCCTCCGGCGGGGCGCTCTTGATCGCGGAGAAGCTGCTCAACGAAGAGAAGAATGGTCCGCCGTGGGCCCAGATGCAGAACCTGGGCATGCTGCTTTATACCGAGGGCAAGGAACGCACACTCGCCGAATACAAGTCTCTCCTCGAGCGTGTCGGCTTTTCCTCGGTGAGAGGCATCGTGACTCCGTCGCCGCTCGATGTCATTCTCGCTGTCAAGCGGGATCTGTGACCGATCCGGCATCGCAGTGCTGAGCGTCGCGCAACCACCCAACGACGCGGCAAGCGACCGCCGGGCACTGAGGCCCGGCCCACTGGGAAAACTAGGGACGATCCCAGTGGAGCGGGCGTCCCTGCCCGCGCTGGGAGTTTCCTCGGTTGCGCAACGCTCAGTAAGGCCTCTAGAATTTGTTGCTCGACAAGGCGCCCCACTCGAGGTCGGCGGCGATCGGTCCTCCCAGCGTGTAGCGGTTGACACTGAGCAGGCGGTCCCGAACGTGCAGGTCGTAGTCGTGAGCCAGAAACTCGGGAAAGTGAAGCAGGGCGATGCAATCAAGCCCTTCGGCGTAGGCCGCAATCATGAGCGGCTCGAGGGATAATACCACGGCCGACCGGCTGTCACCGTTCCTCAAGTGGTCGCGGATGCAGAAAACCAGGGTCGCCCGATTGCCGATCGTCCGGTCCAGCCACCCCACCAGATTGCCCCTGGTCTCATAGAGGTCGGGCCGAAGCTTCTTGAGCCTGGTATCCGAGAGATGCACATCGATCGCGTTGGGCGACCGGCAAACTCGATTCAACCGCGCCGCGGCAATTCTGGCTCTGACATGCCGAATCAGTACCACCAGAATCGCTGCGAGAACGGCAAGGACGCAACCGCAGAAAAGGACGGCCAGCACACCGGCGTTGACGATGAGAAAAAGGCCGAATAAGTTGAAAGGGTCGAAGCTGCGAGCGTCATGATGCGGCAGTTTCGGGAAACTCGGTAATCGCCCGAATAACAAGCAGGAGCCGCCGACCCACCAAAGCAGCACGGCGCCGAAGAAAAGGATCACCCGCAAAACGGGCCTGTGCATCGCCGGACTGCCAGTTCGCCGCAGCCGCGGCCATCCGCGTCGGCCGTGTCGGGCGTCGGGCTCGCTCACTTTTCGCCGGTTCCCTCTTGGCCCGCGGGGAACTTCTCAGCCAAAATGCAGTGTACTGCCTGGCCCGGGGGCCGTTCCGCGGAACACGCCCATCGGTTGGTCATGTTGGATTATGGGCTAAGGCCGGGAAGCCGGGCAACCAGAAATCACAAAAAGAGCGCAAGACCGCCGCGGAGGACAACCCTGTCAAGGCGTGCTCAGCCTGACCGAGGAGGGAGGACTATCTCATGCCCGGCGTGCAGGAGTTGAAGATCAATGGGGCCAAGGTCCGCGTCGATGCCGAGGAAGACCGTCCTCTGCTCGAGGTGTTGCGCGACGACCTCGGCATGACGGGAGCCAAGTATGGCTGCGGCGAGGGGCGCTGCGGCGCCTGCACCGTTCTGGTCGATGGCGCACCGGTCCGCTCGTGCGTCACCAAGATCAGCGCGGTCGCCACTAACGAGATTGCCACAATAGAGGGCCTGGAGAAGGATGGCAAGCTGCACCCGCTCCAGGAGGCGTTCCTCGAGGTCGGGGCCATGCAATGCGGCTACTGCTCCTGCGGCATGATCATGGCCGGCGTCGCCTTGCTCAGAGACAACCCCAGCCCCAGCCGGGATCAAGTCGTCGAATTCATGAACGGCAACATCTGCCGCTGCGGAACCTATGATCGCATCATCACCGCAATTTCGAAGGCCGCGCACGCCATCAAGGAGGCCCGACGATGAACCAGGCAGCGGACAACCAGATGGATATCGAGCCCGAACGCTACGAGCTGCGTGAGGACCTGCCCTATCGATTCGAGCTGGATCGGCGCGACTTCTTGAAGTCATTGGGCGGCGGGCTGCTCGTTCTCTACTTGCTCGATTCGGCCGAAGCGCAGGAGCCCGGACAACCACGGCGCCGCGGGTTCGGACGAGGCGGCGGCCCAGGACAGGGCGCGCCCCAGGATATCGCCGCCTGGCTGCACATTGGCGCGGACAATCAGATCACGGTCTATACCGGCAAGGCCGAGGTCGGGCAGAACATCCGGACCTCTCTCTCGCAGGTCGTTGCCGAAGAGCTGAACACCCCGATCGGCTCGATCAAGCTTGTCATGGCCGACACCCAGCACACTCCCTTCGACATGGGAACGTTCGGCAGCAGGACGACGCCCACGATGTCGCCGCTCTTGCGGCGCACGGCCGCCACCGCGCGCGAAATGCTCATCGACCTGGCCGCCGAGGCCTGGAAAACAGACCGATCCCAGCTCACCGCCGCCGACGGCCGGATCACCAACACCAAGACCAGCGAGACCGTGGAATTCGGCAAGCTGACCAAGGACCGCAAGCTCTCCAAAACCATTTCCGATAAGTCGCCGATGAGCTCGCCGGCGCAATGGAAAGTCGCCGGCCACGCGGCAGCCAAGGTCGATGGCCGCGCGTTCGTGACGGGAAAGCACCAGTACGCGTCCGATATCCGGCTGCCCGGCATGTTGTACGGCAAGGTGCTGCGTCCTCCCAATTTCGGCGCCACGCTGACCGCCCTCGACACCAGCAAAGCCAAGGAAATGACCGATGTGGTCGTCGTTCACGACGGAGATTTCGTGGGTGTGGCCGCATCCAGCGAATCCAGGGCCGCCAAGGCCCTGACGGCACTTCAGGCGGACTGGAAACCAGGCCCGCCGATTTCCGCTCAGACCCTCTTCGAAGATCTCAAGCGGCCCGCGCCGCAGGCGCGTGGAGGCGGCGGTGGTGGGCGCGGAAACCCGGGTCAGCAATCCGGCTCGATTCAGGAAGGACTGAATTCGGCCGACATCCGCTTGAAGCAGACGTACACCGTCGCCTACATCGCACATGCGCCCCTCGAGCCGCGCGCGGCAGTAGCGGCCTGGGAGAACGGCAAGCTCACCGTCTGGACCGGCGGTCAGCGGCCATTCGGCGTGCGCGGCGACCTCGCCGGCGCCTTCCGGCTCGCCGACGACGCGGTTCGCGTGATCGTGCCCGACACCGGCGCGGGATACGGCGGCAAGCATACATCCGACGCCGCGGTCGAGGCCGCCCGGCTGGCCAAGGCCGCGGGCCGGCCCGTCAAGCTGGTCTGGACCCGAGAAGAAGAGATGACCTGGGCCTACTTCCGGCCCGCGGGCGTCATCGAGATTTCCAGTGGCGCGCGCCGCGACGGCACGCTCACCGCCTGGGACTTTCAAAACTACAATTCCGGCGGGTCGGGAATCCGCTCCCCTTACGATGTCCCCAATCAGCACACGGCGTTTCACCAGGCGCATTCGCCGTTGCGACAAGGCTCGTACCGGGCGTTGGCCTCCACGGCCAACACCTTCGCCCGCGAGTCGCACATGGACGATCTGGCGCACGCCGCCGGCATGGGCCCGCTGGAATTCCGGCTCAAGAACCTGAGCGATCGCCGCGTTCGCGCCGTCCTTGAGGCGGCCGCCGAGAAGTTCGGCTGGGGCAAGTACCAGAAGCAAGACCATCATGGCATCGGTATCGCCGCGGGCACCGACAAAGGCGGCTATATCGCCACCTGCGCCGAGGTCGCTATCGATCCCTCGAATGGCCGCGTGCAAGTCGTCCGCGCGGTGAGCGCCTTCGACTGTGGCGCGATCATCAACCCTGATCACCTCAAGAACCAGGTCGAAGGGGCCATGATCATGGGCCTGGGCGGGGCCCTGTTCGAGGAGATCCAATACGACGGCGGCCGGATCGTCAACCCGCGCTTCTCGCGCTATCGCGTGCCGCGGTTCCGCGATACGCCCGAACTGGAGGTCGTGCTGCTGGATCGCAAAGACCTGCCTCCGGCCGGAGCCGGTGAGACCCCGATCATTGCGATCGCGCCCGCCATTGGCAACGCAATTTTCGATGCGACCGGCGTGCGCTTGCGATCGCTGCCGATGGCACCGCGCGGGGTGAAGGTGTGATCGGGACTTCCAGCGCCTGGCGCTGGCAAGTGTTCGTGCGGTCCTTCAGGCCGCTGAACGTGGGACTACTACGCGATCCTGTTTCCCCAGGGTTGCACCCTGGGCTGGGTTCCTTCGGCCTTTCAGGCCGCCCAGTCTTGCGAGCCCCGGCGCTCCGGCCTAGTTCAGGGTTCATCGGTTCTCGGCCCAAAGGGCCGGAGGAACAAAGCCCAGGGTGAAACCCTGGGTTTCGAGTGCCCACCACAATTCTCTGGCACTCTGAAGGAGTGCAGGAAGTCCGATCAGTTCTCCGTCGGTCTCTAATCTGCGGCGCCGACTTCAATCGCCCGCACCGCCTCGAGCACGCGCTCGTGCAGCCGGCCGTTGGTCACGATGACGCCTCGGTTGACGGTCAGCTCGCGGCCATGGCGAAAATCCAGCGGGCGGCCCGAGACGTCGGTGACGACCCCGCCGGCCTCGGCGACGATCAGTGCCCCCGCCGCATGGTCCCAGATTTTCTCGCGGTAATCCGCCCGGGTCGGCAACCGCAAATAAATGTCGGCCTCGCCTCGCGCCACTACTGCATACTTGGCCTGACTGTCCATCCGAAGCGGTGCCGCCGCCATCCCCAACCGCGCCGCCACGGCGGCCGCATCGCCCTGGGCGCTATGTCCCGACTCGACTGACTCACAAAATCGCGCGTCCCTCGGCTCATCCCTGGCACTGACCCTGATGGCCACAGGATTGTCGGCCACAGCCGACTCGACGATCTCGCCCCCGCTGCAAGGCACGGCATGGGTGCCCTGTCCCCGAACCGCCCAGAAGATGACGCCGCTCGATCCCGTGCCGATCGATCGGTCAGGCGCGACGTCGAGCGGCAAGTTCGGGCAAGCCAGGGCCGCGACGACAACCTCTCCATCGACAATCAACGCCAGTGCGACCGCATACTGCTCGCCGCGCAGAAAGCCCTTGGTGCCATCGATCGGGTCAACCGTCCAGAACCGGTCGCGATACAGGCTAGTTCCGCCCCGATCGATAAAGCGGCAAATTCCCGCCGCATCCGGGAGGGCCTCGGTGCGGCCACGGAGCTCGCCATCGACCCGGCGCACCTGGCGAATGACTTGCTCGAGAAGTGGCGCATTCGCGGCCTCGCGCAACTCCGCCGAATCCTCCTCGGCGATCACGGGATCGTCGGGAAATGCTTCGGCCAGCGCCCGGCATATCATGGCCTGGCTACCGAAATCCGCTACGGTCACGGGGCTCTTGTCCTTCTTGGCCAGCACCTCCGGCGAGATCTCGGCGGCCACGGCCCGGCAGATCTGGGCCGCCTCGTGGACGGCTTTCACGGCCACGAGCAATTCAGACTCGAATGGTTGGTTCATGGTAGTGAGTGTGATGCAAAGGGCTGAGCGGGGAACTCGATGTCGGCCAGAATCGCCGCGAAATCAGGGTTGGAACGGATCGATTCGAAGGTCGATTCGCGGCGCAAACGGGCGGCATCCTTGAACCCGTTGGCAGCCGCCTGGCGGAGCATGGCGACGGCGCCGGCCACGAACCGGCGGCGCCGTTCGTGAAGCTGGTCCGCGCTTAATTTGGTGGGTAGCTTGCCAGTGAGCGTCGCGTTCTTGGCGTATTCAATGGCCAGCGAGTACAGCAGCTCGGGCTTGCCCCGGGCCGTGTCGAGCGAATGGCGCAGATACCGTGCCGCCTCGCTGCGTTGGCCGTGATCCGCCAGCTCCTCGGCCAGCCGGCGCCTGATGACGACGAGCTCCGCGTTGCCGGCGGAGTCGTTGTGGTAGTCGCGACGAATCTCCTCCCACAGGCGTTCGGCCTTCTGGAATAGCTCGAGGTCCGCGCTTCGCCCGTCCTCCACCTGATAATCGGCCACGGCTAAGGTCATGGTGGCGTGAACAGTACGGCAATTCGACGACAAAGGCTGGACGATGCTGAGTTTGTCACAGATATCATAAGCCTCGGCGGCCAGCATCCGGAGCGCCGCGGCATATTTCACGGGGTCCGACGCATACGCCTCGCTCAGATTGAAATCGGCAACGGCGATGAGCGCCTGGATGAGCGCCATTCTTGAGACCAGATTGCCAAAACGGCCGGCCATCTCCTTGAGCGTCTGGCGAGCTTGTTCGAAGGCGGCGATCGCCTCGGGCCAGCGCTCAGCCGCCTTGTAACCACCTCCGAGCTCCTGCTCGACGAGCGATAACTGAAATGGGTGACCAAAGTGATCAGGGAATTCTCGGACGAGTGTCCGGAAAATCGACTCGGCCCGATGGCCGGCCGCAAGCGATAGCGCTTTTTGCTCGAGCGGGTAAGCCCGGCAGAGGTAGAGCAGATTCCGGCCGGCGAAATCGCGCGTCTGGGGACTGGCACCGCCGCCGTCGAGCAGGCGATCATAGGTCGCCTGGGCGGCCAGGAAGGAGGCGCGGGCCTCGGAGTACCGGCCCTTCATCCAATGGTCATGGCCGATGTTGTAATAATTGATCGCAACCAAGCCGGCCGAGTCAGTCTCCTTGAGCTCGGCGTTGTCGGTCGGGATAGACTTCAGTATCTCGTTCGCCCGCAGTGCGGCCGCCTGCCGGGAGGGCTCGTCCGGCAAGGTCACCGAGGCCCGATGGAGGCTCTCGGCCAGTGCGATCCGGGGGCGGACAGCGGCGGGGTCGCGGGCGACCAGACTCTCGGCCAGCGCGATCGCCTTACGAATCGTTTCAATTGCCGCGGCCTCGTCGCGCCTCTGGGCCTGGGCCCGAGCCAACGCCTCATAGGCCACGAGCCGCTCGAGCTCGGCCCGGGGGTCCCCCTCGAGGTCGCGCACCAGGGCCAGCGACTGAAGGATCCCCGCATCGACCAATGCCTTGCGGTATGGCCTCAGCTCTTCCACGGCCAGGGCGTCGTCTTCGGTTCGGAGCAGCGTATCGACGGCGCTGACGGCCCGATCGCGTGACCGCTCGGCGCGATCGCGCTCGACCTCGGCGCGGCGCGGTCGGCGCGGGCCCGGAGCCAGAGCCCCAACAGGGCCGGCGAGCCGACGACGAAGGTCAGGAGCAGGGCCGCGGCGGTCGCGGCCAGCGGCGGATTGCGCCGGCGCCAGCGCCAGAACCGCCCCAGCGGCCCGACCGGCCGGGCCGCGATCGGCCGGCCGTCGAGGAACCGGCGCAGGTCATCGGCGAGGGCCCCGGCGTCCGGGTATCGCCCCCGCGGGTCCTTCTCCAGGCATTTCAGCGTGATTGTCTCGAGGTCGCGCGGTACGTCCGGCCGAAGCCGGCGGGGCGGCACCGCCTCGGTAGAGACGACCAGCTTCATGGTCTCGATCGCAGAGGCCCCCAGGAACGGGGGACGGCCGGTCAGCGCCTGGTAAAGAATTGCCCCCAGCGCGTAGATATCGGCGGCCGGTCCCACGTCCCGCGAGCGCCCCTCGGCCTGCTCCGGCGCCATGTAGCTGGGTGTCCCCAGCACTTCGCCCGAGAGAGTGCGCGCCGAGTCGTCGCCTAACAGCTTCGCCAAACCAAAGTCGCCGATCTTCGGTGTGCCGTCGGACGCCAAGAGGACGTTGCTGGGCTTGAGGTCGCGGTGGATGATGCCGGCGGCGTGAGCGGCGCTGACCGCGCGCGCGAGCGTCTCCACCAGAAGGGCGGCCTGCCGGCCGGTGATCGGGCCCTTGGCCAGCCGCTCGGAGAGGTTTCCCCCCTCGGCCAGCTCGAGCGAGAAATAGGGCCGGCCGGCCTCCTCGCCAACCGCATAAATCGGGATGATGTTCGGATGGCTCAGCCGCGCGATCACCTCGGCCTCGGCCAGGAACCGCCGGAGCTGCAAGGGCGCGGTGAATGTGGTCTCACTCACCGTCTTGATCGCCACGACACGGTTAAGCCGCCGCTCCAGCGCCTTGAATACGATCCCCATCCCACCCCGGCCCAGCTCCTCGCGAATGTCGTAGCCGGCGATCGAGCGCGGCGGCGCCGGCGTGATCCCGCCGGGCGCCGCCAGCTCGCCCACGGTGGTCGCCGCCAGGCCGGTGACGTGCACGGTCGCCCCGTCGGCCGGCCGCAGGGCTTCGTCGACCGCGAACTGGCGGACCAGCGCGTCGGCCCAGGCGGGGAAGCGCCGCAGGTAGTCCTCCGCACTGGGTGATTCACCGCGGGCCCGCCGAATCAGGAACTCGTGGTATATCACATCGATCGTTGCCTCGGCATCCTCCCGCAGGGTAGGATGCTGCGCCAGGAAGTCCTCGACCTGGGGGCGCTCTCCCCGATTCCAGCGGGCGTGCTGCTCGTCGAGGATGGCCTCGAACAGGGGGCGTCCGACTGTCGGCGCTGGTCCGTCACCGTTCATGAGCCGGCGTCCCTTCGGGTCAAGACCGAGCCTGCCTCGGCCGTCACGAGTCGAATACGTCGTGTAGCTCCGGATGATCCCGGACCCGCTCGATCGCCCGCGTCAGCTTCTTACGCAGGCCCTCGGCCGTGCCACCCACTGCGAGGGCGATCGTCGGCCACGGTTGATCGTCAAGCCGGCGGATCAACAGCTCCAGCTCATCCTCCTCGAAGAGTTTGAGGATCGTCTCGAGGGCATCCCGGTCGTCGACCACCTTCTCCGGGCCCGGCCTGGAATCGGCTCGATCCATGGGCGCGTCCAGCTCGAGGATTTCCCGCAAGGTCACGCTGAGCCGCCGCGCTTTGGTCGCTACCTTGAACCGTACCATCGCCGAGAGCAGCTTGGCTAATTGCTCCGGCCGGTTCAGCTCGAACCGCCCTTCCCGCAAACCCACGAACAGGCTCTTGAAGATCGACTGGCAGATATCCGCCGAGTCGATCTCCGGGCGCAGCCGATCGTGGTTCGACCGCTGGCGCATCCGGAACCGCACGAAGCGCCGGATGAACGGCTCGAACTCATGCGCCAGCCGGGCCGCCGCAACCTCGTCACCGGCGCGGGCCAGGCGGATCAGCTCCTGGAAATCACTGCACTCGGGCATAAGCCAGCCTAAACATCACTGGTTTTATGACGCCAAACATCCATTGTCTCCGCCGGCGACCGTGAAAACAACATGTTGCTAGAAAAAGACTTCGAAGTTCGTCCCGACGCGCGACCGGTGGTCCCGGCTGCTCCTCGGCCGATCAATGGTGACAATTCCGATGCAACCTTGTCCGTTCTCGATCAGATGGCGCGGTCTCTATGGTGCTGGTGTCGTTGCGAGCACGCGGAGGCACACCGAGTCGAGCCAGTTAGCATCCCCCTCATAACCGTTAGAGCCACGAAGTTTATCCATCCGGGAGGCACGAATCATGGTGCGCGCACATTGTGAAGCGTCGCAACGGAAAAGGCTTTTCCTTGGGCAGCCGGTCGGACCGGGCTAGCGCATCGACCGGTCCTGTTTGCACAACCTCTGGAGGTAACTCGCCATGTTTTCTTATTCTTTCCGGTCCGGCAAAAGATCGGCGCGGAAGAACCCGAGGAAAGTGAGCTTTCGTCGGCTGTCGCTGGAAGCGCTGGAGGATCGGCTCATGCTGGCGACGTTGACCGTCACCAGCCTCGCCGACCCGGCCATACTTACGGCCGGCACGTTGCGCTACGAAATCAACCAGGCCAGTCTCGACGCCCGCAACGCAATCTCGGACACCATCGTTTTCGATTCGAGCCTCTCCGGCGGTACCATCACCCTTGCACAAGGAGAGCTGGAGCTGAGTGGGGCCGGCGGCGGCGCCATCACGATTGACGGCAGCAGCCTGGCCACGCCACCGTCCGTCAGCGGCAACAACGCCAGCAGCGTTTTCCAGGTCGACGGCGGCGTGCAAGCGGTCTTTACCGGGTTCAACATCGAGCAGGGAAACGCCCAACTCTTCGGCGGCGGCATCAGCAACCTCGGCACGCTCACCGTCAGCAATGTCACCCTCTCCGGAAACACCGCTGCGTACGGTGGTGCCGTGGCCAATTTTAACGGTGGCACGGCGACACTCAACGGCGACTCATTTTCCGCCAATTCCTCCGGCGCCTACGGCGGTGCCGTCTTCAATAGCAACATCGTCAATGCGACGAATTGTATCTTCACGTCGAACTCGTCCGGGGGCAGTGGCGGCGCCATCTCGGACTTCGGTAGCGGCAGCACGTGTACGCTCACCGGCAGCACGTTCACGGGCAACTCCGCCCTGTCTGGCGGCGCCATCAACAATGCGGGCACCGTGACGGTCAGCGGCTCCAGCTTCTCCGGCGACACCGCTACCCAGGCGGGCAGCGGCATCAATGACACCTCCGGCACGGTGATCATTGAGGGCCAGGGATGGACCAACAGCGAAACCATCGCAGCGACCGACGGCTCGACTCTGGATCTCTTTGGCAACTGGACCAACACCGGCACGATCACCGTCGATGCCACTTCAACGGTCGCCCTGGGCAGCACCGTCGCCATCGATCCCACCTCCAGCGCCGCCGCCGGCTACGTCTGGACGAACAACGGCACGATCACGATCGCCAACGGCGCCACCGTCTACCTCGGGGGAATCCTCACCACGGACGAGTACGAGAGCAACCTCCAGTCGAAGGGCCTCAGCGTGGACCTGGCCCAGGACACCGTCTACCTGTCCGGCACGATGGACAATAGCGCTGCCGATAACCCGGTCAGCGCCGGCGTGCTGGCCCTGGACGCCGCCACCGGCCCGCTCACCGTGTCCGGCGGCGAAATCTTCCAGGGCGCGATTGAGGTGAAGGGCACGAAGCTGACGATGGAGGCGGTGGTCAACGACGACAACATCACGGCGACCGGCGGCGCCACCCTGGACCTGTATGGCAACTGGACCAACAACTCCACGATCACCGTCGATGCCAGCTCGACACTCGGCCTGGGCAGCACCATCGCCATCGGTCCGACCTCGAGCGGCGCAGCGAGCTACGTCTGGACCAACAAGGGCACGATCACCATCGCCAACGGCGCCACCGTCTACCTGGGCGGCATCTTCACCACCGACGAGTACGAGAGCAACCTCCAGTCGAAGGGCGTCAGCGTGGACCTGGCCCAGGACGCCGTGTACCTGTCCGGCACGATGGACAATAGCGCCGCCGACAACCCGGTCAGCGCCGGCGTGCTGGCCCTGGACGTTTCCACTGGCCCGCTCACCCTTTCCGGCGGCGAAATCTACCAGGGGACGATCACGACCAGCGGCAGCGACGATCTCGTGGCTACCTCGTCGGGGGGAACGCTGGACGGCGTGACGCTAGACGGCAGCTTCGACAATGCAGGCACCATCGACCTGGGCGACAGCACCCTGAACGTCGATGGCGACTACACGCAAGCTTCCACGGGCGTCCTGGATATCGGGGTCGCCAGCAGCAGCCAGTACGGCCAGCTCTTGGTTTCCGGCACCGCCGCGCTGGGCGGGGCCCTGAACGTATCGCTGCTCAACGGGTTCCTCCCCCAGGCCGGCGACGCCTATGAGGTCGTCACCTACAGCCAGCTCACGGGTGCCTTTGACACGATAACCGGCCTCGGGCCATTCTCGAACGCGGGCTACCTGACTCCCGTCTACAACAGCACGAACCTGACGCTTCAGGCCAGCGCGCACGTCTCTGTCTACTGGACCGGCGACGCCGGCGATAACGACTGGGATGACCCGGCTAACTGGTCCTATGTCGATCCCCTGGTCAACAATGTTCCGGAATCCGTCTTGCCGGGTGCGGGCAACGTTGTCGTGGTCGACTTGAGTTACCAGACCATCACCATCCAATCCGGCGACTCCGAGTCGGCCGCCAGCCTCGAGACGACCGCGGGCGACACGCTGTCGATCACGGGTGGGTCATTGACCGCCGGCGACGTGACAAGCAGCGGCGACCTGACGCTCGGCGCCGGCGGCACGCTCACCGTTGCGGGAAACTTCACGCTGACTTCCGGCGGCACGCTGGATGAGCAGATCGGCGGTGATCCCGCCAGTGGACTGTTCGGACAGGCCGATATCGGCGGCTCGGCCGCGCTGGCCGGCAATTTCAACCTCGACCTCGTCAATGGCTATACGCCCGCCGCCGGCCAGGATTACCCCGTGCTGACCTACGCCAGCGCATCCGGCTCGTTCGCGGCGATCACCGGGCTCCCCCTGGGCATGATCGCCAGTCAAAGCGCTACGGAGCTCGATCTCGACATGACCGCCGCCACGATTGTCACCTGGATCAACCCCAACGGCGGCAACTGGGACGTCGGGGCTAATTGGAGCAGCGGCACGGTGCCGGCCAGCAGCGACGACGTGCTGATCGACACCGCGTCGCCGGCGACCATCACCATCCAATCCGGCGACTCCGAGTCGGTCGGCGCCCTGGAGACGACGGCGGGCGACACGCTGTCGATCACGGGCGGCTCGCTGACCGTCGGCGCGGGGACCTCGACGCTGGATGGCCCCTTGTCGATGACGGGCGGCTCGCTCACGGCGTCCGGCGCGGGGACGACGCTCATCGCGACGGGCACGACCACCATTTCCTCCGCCAGCTTATATGCCGAGAGCGGTGGCAGTCTGGAATTGCCCACGGCAACCAGTTACACCAACGCGAATAGCTCTGACGACACTTTCTTCGAGGCGTCAGGCTCGGGAAGTACGCTCGCGCTCGTGGGCTTGACCACGGTTGGGGTGTTGCAAAGCTACTGGAACCTGCAAGCGACGCAAGGCGGCAGCCTGGATCTGCCGGCGTTAACGACCATTTTCACCAGCGGCGGCACCGCCGAGATGGTCCAGATCAGCGCCGACGGCAGCGGCAGCACAATCGACTTGTCGAGCTTGAGCTCTCTCGCCACCACCGGCGACTCGACCCTGGCGGCGACCAACCAGGCGACCATCCAGGACGGCTCGCTCACGTTCCTTTTCGGCATCAACGTGACGCTGGATGGCACCGATCCGCAAATCGGCAACTCCTGGACCAGTTTCACCATTGGCAGCCTGGCGGTTACGGGCGGCTCGCTCGACTTTCCCAACCTGACCGACTTTGCCTACTCGAATCTTCAGCTCAGCGGCGGCGCCGCGCTGACCTTCCCCGTGCTCACGCAGGGCAACATCACGTTGACCAATGCAACGAGTGTTACCATCCAGGGCGCCCTGGTGAGCATGCCCGCGGACGGGACTACCGGCGCCGCCATCAATATCAATGTGCCTTCGTCCCAGGGATTGACCTTCACCCTCGAGAACTCCGGCACCTTGGCGGACACGACCGTCAACGTCGGCCAGGGAAGCACGGTCGCGCTCGCGGGCGGGACGTACCTCGGCACCACGACCTTCAATGTCGCCCAGGGAGCGGTGGTTAATCTCACCGACGGATTGTTTCCGGTGACCGGCGGCGCGACTTACGGCGGCACTCTCACCGGATCGGGCGCCGGCACCGTCTTACTGCCGGACGGCGATCTCACATCGGCCCTCGGAGGTTTGACGCTGAACTTCCCTGGCAGCCTGTTCCAGTGGACCGCATCCAGCTTCACCGGTTTCTTCACCGGCCTGGGCGACATAACCAACCTGGGAACACTCAATCTCGGCGGACCGAACGAAAAGCTCGTCTACGGCGACGGCGAGCTCGACAACTTCGGAACGATCATCGAGACCGGCACGGGTAATTTTGGTTTGCTCAGCGACGGCGTTTCGCCGACCACGCTGGTCAACGAAGCCGGGGCGTCCTACCTCCTCGAATCCGACGCGGGCCTCGACAACTTCATCGGAGGAGGGCCGGTCGCTGTCGATAACGCCGGCACGATCCGCAAGACCGCCGGCTCCGGCACGTCGGAGTTGTACATCAACGGGGCGCTCGAGCAACACCGGCACCATCGAAGCCGACTCCGGCACGCTGTCGCTGGATGCCAATTCCATCAGCCAGGTTTCCGGCAGCACCCTCACCGGCGGCACCTGGAACGCGCTTGACGGCGCCGCCATCGACCTGCCGGTCAGCACCCCCATCACCAACAACGCCGCCACGATCGCGATCGACGGCGCCGGCGCCGCCATCAACGGCATCGCAATCAATCACCTCACCTACCTCGCCACGAACAGCGGAAGCTTCGAGCTCACTGGCGGCGCGACCTTCCGTGCCAGCGGGCGCGACGCGGGCGTTCCGTTTACCAACAGCGGCAGCCTCACGCTCGGCGCCGGCAGCACGTTGACCGTCGCCCAGTCCTTCACGCAGACCTCCACCGGCACGCTGAACGAGCAGATCGGCGGCACGCCGGCGAGCGGCCAGTTTGGTGAGCTTGCCGTCGAGGATTACGCCGCACTGGCGGGCGCTTTCAACGCGTCGCTCGTGAACGGTTTCGCACCCAGCAGCGGCCAGGACTTCCCGGTGGTGACATACGCCAGCGCGACCGGCACCTTCGCGCGGCTCGATGTCGTGAGCCCCATCTTCACCGTCTCGTTGAGCGCGACCAGCTTCGACCTTGTGGACAACGGCGAGAACGCGGTGGACCTCGCCGCCACCAGCGTCACCGCACCGACCGCGGCGACCGCGGGGCAGGCGATCACGGTGAGCTGGCAGGCGACCGACCAGAGCAGCCAGGCCGCCGGCGGCACTTGGCAGGACAGCGTCTACGTTTCGGCGACGCCGGCGATCACGTCGAGCTCGATCCTGCTCGGCGTCGCGCAACACAGCGGCGGCCTGGGCGCGGGGGCTTCCTACACGGGGAGCCTGACCGCGGCGCTCCCGGCCCTGCCGCCCGGCAATTATTACGTCCTGGTGCAGGTCGATAGTCTCTACCAGGTGCCCGACCCGAACCGGGCCAACAATACGCTCGCGGCCGGCACCGGACAGCTCGCCGTCTCGCTGCCCGCCCTCACCCTCGGCACGCCGTCAACCGGCAGTTTCAGCGCCGCCGGCCAGGACCATTACTACCAGGTCACCGTGCCGGCCGGCGGGTCGCTGGTCGTCACGCTCGCCAGCGACGCCTCCACGGGCGCCACCGCTCTGTACGTCGGCCAGGGCACGGAGCCTACGCCGTACAACTACCAGGAAGCAGCCGACGTCGCCTACCAGCCGGATCAAGCGGTCACCGTGCCCCAGGTTGCGACGGCAACGACCTACTACATCCTCGCGGAAAGCGTCGCCGGCGCCGCGGCCACGGCCGGCTACAGTCTCACCGCGACGCAAACCGGCGCCGTGGGCGTCTCCACGATCTCCTCCTTTTCGGGCGGCAACGGCGGAAATGTGACGATCACGATCAACGGCACGAATTTTTCGCGTACCACCACCGCCAGCCTGAGCCTGGGGGGCGCGACCGTGAGCGCGGCTTCCATCTACTACCAAAACGCCAGCCAGATTTTTGCCACTTTCAACCTGGTGGGAGCCGCCGTCGGCAAGTACAGCCTCACCGTACAGGACGGGGCCAGCTCGGCGACCGCCCCGACGAAGTTCAGTGTCGTGCCTGCCACCACGGGCGAGCCGCTGGGCCTGGTCCTTAACACGCCATCCCTTGTCAGTACCGGCCGTGACAGCGTTGTTGACGTCACGGCCACCAATACCAGCAACAACGACATCCTGGCGCCCTCCTGCAGTTGACCACCGCCGGCGCCACCTTGAAGCTCCCCTCGCAGATCGCCTTCCAGGGCTCAACGCTGTATTTCCTGGCCACCAGCCCCACAGGGCCCGCCGGCATCTTGGCCCCGGGCGCATCGGTCCAGGTGCAAATCCAATTCCAGTCCACAACCACCAATGCGACGATCGACTTCGACTTGAACGAGGCGGATGACAGTCAGCCGATGGACTGGGCCAGCCAGGAACAGGAGCTGCAAATCCCGACGATACCAGATGCGGCCTGGCCCATTGTTTTTAACAACTTCGTCGCCGCCATGGGAACCACGGTTGCCCAGTATCACGCGGTCCTGGCCGCCGACGCGACTTACCTGGCCCAGCTCGGCGAGCCGACCAACGACGTGTTGCAATTGCTGGAATTTGAGATCCAGAAAGCCAATGCGGCCTACACCGCTTCGACGCTCGTGACCGTCACACCCGATGACCTTCCCGCTCCGGGCATGGACCTCAGTTTCACGCAGTCTTACCTGGCGTCGATCGGCGGCCGCTATTACCAGGGAATCCTGGGCGCCCAGGGCTGGACTACGAACTGGGACATCACCGCGACCACCACGAGCACGGGGGACGTGGCCATCCAGTTGAGCGGCGACTATTTCTACTTCTTCGTGCAAAGCAACGGCAGTTACCAACCCGAAGCGGGCGAAGAGGGCGAGGTGCTCACCTTGACGAGCGGAGCCTACCGGCTGCTCGATCCCGACGGCACGGCTTACCAATTCAACACCAATGGCACGCTCGATTACGTGCAGGACAAGAACGGCAACCGGATTATGGCCAGTTACAACAGCAGTGGCCAACTGTCCCAGTTGACGGATTCCAATGGCGAGTATCTCCAGTTGGGGTATAACGCCCAGGGACAGATGACGACCCTCACCGATTCCAACGGCCAGACCGAGAACTACGGCTACACCGGGCAGCTCCTGACAAGCTATGCCGATATCTACGGACAAACAACGTATTCTTACGTGAGCGGCGGCACAGCGGCTCAGAATGGCGCCCTGGATGAAATTGCCCACGCCGGCAACACCCATATTTATTACGGCTACGACGCCGAGGGGCGGCTGATCGACGAGCACCGCGACAGTGGCGCCGAAGACGAGAAACTCAGCTATCTCACCCCCGGCGGCCTGGTCACCACCGACGGCGACGGCAACAAGACCACCACGCTTTTTGACTTGTACGGCGCTACCGCCGAGACCACCGACCCCCTCGGCAATGTCACGGTTTACAATTACGACGCCAATCTAAACCTCGTCCAGGTGGTCGCACCAGGTGGACTCACCTATTCCTACACGTACGACGCGAACGGAAATCTCACCAGCGATACCGACCCGCTCGGCAATACGACCGACTTCGCCTACAACGCCAATAGTGACCTGACCAGCTACACCGACGCGAACGGCAACACGACGAGCTACGCGTATGACAGTAATCAAAACCTCCTGTCAATCACCTACGCCAACGGCACGTCTCAGCAAAACAGCTACAACCCACTTGGCGAGGCGATGCAGTTTGTCAACGCCAACGGCGACGCCATCGGGTACCAGTACAATGCCGACGGCCTGGTCACTCAGGAGACCTTTGCCGACGGGACTTCGTACAAGTATACCTACAATGCCCAGGGCAACCTCACGCAGGCGACCGACGCCCAGGGGAACAATACCAAGTTCGTCTACGGGAACCCCAGCAACCCCACTCTCTTGACCGAGGTCGATTACCCTGACGGCACGTGGCTGAAATTTACTTACAACATCGTCGGCCAGCGCACCCAGAGCGTGGACCAGACCGGCTTCACCGTGAACTACAAATACGACGCGGTTGGCCGGTTGCAGGAATTGACCGACGGCAACGATAACCTGATCGTCCAGTACACCTACGACAACTCCGGCAACTTGATCCAGAAAAACAACGGCAACGGCACCTTCACGGTTTACACCTACGACGGCGATGGGGACGTACTGAGCATCACCAACTATGCCCCGTCCACCGGTTCGACGAGCTACGACCCCGCCAACAGCACGGTCAACTCCTTCGACCTGTACACCTACGATGCCCTGGGCGACCTTCTCAAGGACACCAACCAGGACGGCCAGTGGGTGTACACCTACGACGCCGACAGCCAGTTGATTCAGGCCGTGTTCACGCCCAACGCCACCGATCCGGACGGACTGACCGCTCAGAATTTGCAGTACGTCTATGACGCCGCCGGCAATCGCATTTCCGAGACGGTAAACGGCGTGGTTACGACCTACGTGGTCAACAATGTAAACGAATACACGTCCAGCACCACGGTTGGGCTGGGCACGACCACTTACCAATATGATCTTGAGGGTAACCTGATCTCGACCGCGGCTCCGGGCGCTACGACGACTTACACCTTCAACGAGCTGAACCAGTTGAGCGGAGTGAGTGGGCCGGGGCTGACCGCCAGCTACGCCTACAATCCCCTGGGCGAGCAGGTTTCGCAGACGGTCAACGGAGCGACCACGAACTATCAAATTGACCCGACCGGGCTCGGCTATATCGTTGCTGCTTTCAGCGGCGCTGGCGTTTACAACAACAGCGGCGGGTTGGTGGGTCATTACACATATGGACTTGGCCTCGTCAGCCAGGTAGCCCCCGGCGCCGCGGCAAGCTACTACGACTTTGACCTCACCGGAAACACAATCGGGATCACGAACGCGGCTGGCAACTACGTCAACAGCTACGCCTATCTGCCCTTCGGCCAGGCGACGACCATCAGGGCCACGACGACCAACGGATTCACCTTCGTGGGGCAGTTTGGCGTTACAGCGATCGCCGGCGGGTTGCTCAGCATGCGATTCCGCGTTTATGATCCGATAACCGGTCAGTTCTTGTCCAACGACCCCCTCGGGGTTGCCTCGGATACAAACTTCCGTCGCTATGCCTCCAACAGTCCGACCGACCTAATCGACCCATCCGGTTTGTGCTTCGATTTGCCGTTTGATGGTAGTCCGGCCCCTGGCCCGTACGGCGACGCACCCGGTCGGCGGACGTACGCTGAGATTCAGAGAGCCGTTGAGGCCGGTGAAGAGACTGTTGAGCCGCTGGTGCAGGAGGGAGAAGGTGGGGCGGGGTTCCTCGAGGGAGAAGCCGGCGGGGCAGCGGTCGAAGGCGGCGCGACGCTCGGGGTTGCCGCGTTGGGTTTGGTCGGCGGCTTTGCGATCGGCAAATACTTGATCCTGCCCAACCTGCCATCCGATTATCAAGATGGGACGGCTCTCTACAATTTGTGGCAGAAGTTAGCGGGCGGCAGTGGTCCTTGCACCTGCAAGTGTCCGCCGAATGCCCCAGCGAACGCCCCCTGCCGCCATCGCGCCAGCGGCACGACGCCAAATCACGGGGCCGTCGATCCCAACGCCCTCATCGGGCCCAGCGGCTTCGGCACCCAGGGCTTCATCGCGCCCAGCGGCAACTGGTCCTACACCGTTGAGTTCGAGAACGACGGAACCGCGGCGGCGCTGGCCGTGACGGCCACCGAGCAGCTCGACCTCAACCTCGATTGGTCCACGTTCCAGCTCGGCTCGTTCGGCTTCGGCCCGATCAACGTGTCCATCCCGCCCAGTCTGACCGATTATGAAACGACCGTCGCTTACCAAAACACCGACGGCTCGTCGCTGAATGTGCAGGTGGCGCTCGACTTCAATGTCCAGACCGGCCTGTTGACCGTCACGTTCACTTCGCTCGACCCAAGTACCGGAGAGGCCCCGACGGGAGTCTTCGACGGCTTCCTGCCGCCCGATAACAGCAGCGGCATCGGCGACGGCTACGTGCAGTACACCGTTTCGCCCAAGTCCAGCCTGACCACTGGCACCACCATCAACCAGCAGGCGTCGGTCGTCTTCGATACCAATGCCGCGATCGTGACCAACCCGGCAGTCAACACGATCGACGCCGGCCCGCCGTCGAGCACCGTCGCGCCGCTCCCCGCAACCACGACCAACTCGAGCTTCACCGTGTCCTGGTCGGGGCAGGACGACCCCGGCGGCTCGGGCATCGCGTTCTATAACATCTCCGTCTCCGACGACGGCGGCCCGTACTCGGTCTGGCAGTCCGACACCACGCAGACCTCGGCCATCTTCACCGGCCAGGTCGGCCACACCTACAGCTTCTACAGCGTCGCCACCGACAACGTCGGCAACGTCCAGCCCACGCCGGCCTCGGCGCAGCAGACCGTCCAGGTCGTTCAGGCCGCGACCGCCACGGCCGTCACGCCGGGTACGGCCACCGTCAGCTACGGCGAGTCGGCGACCTTCACCGCCGCCGTGTCATCCACCGCCGGCGCCGCCGGACGGCTCGGTGCAGTTCCTGGTCAACGGCGCGGCCTACGGCAGCCCAGTGGCGCTGAACGCAGCGACTGCGCAGCTTGCGATCACCGAGCCGGTGGGCAGCTACACGATCGCGGCGCAGTACACCGGCGATGCCAACTACGCCGCGACCCTGGCGGCCGCCGAGACCACGGCCACCCTTACCGTCAGTCCGGCGGTGTCCCCTGCCACGAACCTGGCAATCAGTCCGAACACCGGCATTTCCAGCGGCCTTAGCGACACGGGCGCGGTCACCTTCACCGGCAACCTCTCCGCGGCCGGCATTACGGTGGATGTGTTCGATACGAGCACCAACACCGACCTGGGCAACGCCACGGTGACCGGAACCTCGTTCAGCCTGCACCTGCACCTCGCGGAAGGCAGTCACGCGCTGCGTGCGCGGGCCACGCTCGACGGCACCTATGCCGATGCGTTCTTTACGGTACTGGTTGACCTTACCCCTCCCTCCAGCCACGTCGTCAACTCGCTCGGCACGTCCCAGAGCAGCGATACCTTCCCGGTTTCGGTCACCTTCAGCGACCCGGCCGGGGCTGGCGGTGCGCCGGCGTCCGGCGTCTCGTCGGTCGATCTGTACGTCTCGGACAATAACGGGCCATTTAGCCTGTACCAGACCCTGAACGTCGCTCCTGCGGCATCCGGCACCGTGACCTTCACATTCGTGGGGCAGGACCGCAACCTCTATGCCTTCCACAGCATTGCCCTCGACGCCGCCGGCAACACCGAAATCAAGAGCAACAGCGCGATCGAGGCCAGCACCAGCGTGCCGGACCTGCACCCGCCCGTGACGCACATCCTGGCGAGCGGTCCCTCGTATTCCTGGGGGCCGTTCCCAGCGTCCGAGTTCAGCAGCCTGGCCCCGTCGTCGTACAGTAATGGAGTTTTCACGCTCAACTGGGCCGGGGCCGATCCCGACCAGAACACTGGCGCGCCCGCGGGCTCGATCGCTCTGGTGAATGTCTACGTCGAGGTCGATGGCGGCGCCCCCGTGCTCATCGCTCAGCTCACTGGGGGAACGGCGAACGGCAACGGCGTGTACAGCGGGTCGATCACCTACAATGCCCTGGCCGACGGCCTGTCGCATACCTACAGCTTCTACAGCGTCGGGGTCGATGATCAGCAACTGAAGCAATACGCTCCGCAGGGCGGGCCCGCCGCGGCTGACGTGGCGTTCACCGCAACCTACACCGCTGCGTTCGCGGTCCAAAACCTCGTCGTCGAAAAGAACATCGCGGAGCGATCCTTCATCCAGTATCTCGATCTCAATTTCAACCAGACCGCCGCGACGAGCCCGGCGCTGCAAAGTCTGGCGGCCGGGCTGGCCGGCACCAGTCCCAACTCATTTGTGGAACTCGAGTGGTACGGCGAAAACCTCACCGCCAGCAGCGGTCCTCAGGGCAGTGTCAATCTCTTCAACAAGGGCACCACGGCATCGGTGAGCCTGACCGGCAACGATCTTTCCATCAACTTTGGGCCGAGCGGCATCACCAGCCTGCTCACCGAGACCGGAGTAAAGGGGACGGGCAGCCCGACCAGTTCCTTCGGCGATGGCTGGTACGCGCTCGCTATCGATCCCAACGGCAACCCGAGCAAGGGGCAGGTCTTCTGGGAGCCATTCTTCCGATTGCTGGGTTCTGCCGCCGGTGACCTCACGGTGACCGGCCCCTATACGGCGGCCGGCACCGATGCCTATGTCGTCTACCATGCCGAAGGGCAATCAGGCCCGCTGCTGAACGCGGATGTGAATGGCGACGGTAGTGTCAACAGCAAGGACCTTACCGAGACCGTTGGGGCCAAGGGCCATACGGTCGGCGCGACGCCTCCTGAAAATTTCCCGCAGTTCCAGTTGCTCGCGGTCCCGGCGGGTCCGGGCGGTGCAGTGACAGTCGCGGTCACGCAAACGCAGGTGCAGGCTCTGCTGCCGGAGGCGATCGCTGGCTGGCGGGCGGCGGGCCTTGATCCGGCCGACGTGCGGCGGCTCGAGAGCGTGCACGTGCAGGTGGGCAACCTGGGCACGAGCATCTTGGGCGTGGAAGCGGCCGGCGTGATCACGATCAACCGGACGGCAGCAGGGAACAACTGGTATGTGAACTCGAGCGCCGGCTCGAGTCGAGCGTTCGGTCTCGAGGGACCGGGCGGTGAAGAGATCGCGGGGCCTGGCAGCCCGGCGGCTGGTGAGGTCGATCTCTTGACGGTGCTTGAACACGAGATGGGCCACGTCGTCGGACTGTCCGACAACGCCCAGGCCGGCGATCTGATGGACACCACGCTGGGGGTCGGCATCCGGCGGGCACCGTCGGCGGCCGATCTGGCGGCGATCGTTCACGCTGCGAGCGGCGCGGTTACCGATCCGGATGCCAATGACTTCGCGAAACGTCGTCTTTCGCTCCGCGAAAGAACGTCCTTTCGCGGAGCGAAAGGCGACACTCACCTTCGTGCAGCGCCTACGGCCCGGGCGGCCGCCGTCGGCCCGACTGGCGATCCGCAACCGGTCCCGGTCAACGGGTCGGTATCGGTTGCCAGCGCGGCGGTGGACGCGGCATTGGCGTCGATTTCAAGCGCGGCCGCCGGCAACGACGATGCTCACGGCCTGATCGCGGGCGGGGGCTCACCTGCACCGTCCGTAGTCCGATTATCCGCGATCGCCGTCAAATCGGGGCGCAAAGACCAACTTCCCCGGTCCGCTCTCGCATACCGCCAACTTCCCAGTTCCCTGTTTCCCCAGGTCATCCGTCGGCTGGGCGTGGCAGCGGGCACAGATTTGAAGCCTCTTGGAAGGGACCGAGACAATGGGTGAGGAATCACGGGGATCGCCGGACAGAGCCGGCTGCAGATCGCCGGACGGAGCCGGCTCCTACAAAATCGGGCGCCTCTGTCCCGAACCGTTGATAGGGGTAGGAAGGACCGATTGATTTCGGCCCCTCCTCCCTCCGAACCGTACAGGCGGATTTCCCGCATACGGCTCTCCAGTCAGTGGTATTCACCTCAAAGAGGATTGACACGCCAACCCATGGGCTGCTTTCAAGCTATACAGTCCCAGGTCAGCAAAGTACGCATTCGGCCAGCGCTGATGATCCGAGCCGCGACCCCGGCCCCGCTTTTTCTGCCGTTTCCGGAGTATGCTTCGCAGCCTACCCCGAATCCAACCATCCAGCTCGGGGAACGTCGTTTTATAGCTGTGTTTGAAGTATTCAAACCAGCCCCGCAGCGTCGGATTCAACGACCCGATGATCGCTGGAAGGCATTGCCCGTTGGTTCGTTTCGTCTTCGCTCGGATCGTGTCCTTGAGCTTTTGCAGGCTTTTGGTTCGCGGAAAGCGCTTGCCTTTGCTGAACCGATAGCCCAGGAACTCAAAGGAATCGGTCGTGGCGTTGACGATCCGCGTCTTGGTCGGATGCAGCATGAGCCCGGCTTCCGCCGTCCACTCTTGCACCACCGCCAAGGCTCGCGTCGCGTCTTCCGGGCTTCGACACAGGATCACGAAGTCGTCCGCGTATCGCACCATCTCGAACCCCTCTTGGGCCATCTTGTGATCCAGAGGGTTCAGATAGATGTTACTGAGCAACGGGCTGACAACAGCACCCTGGGGACTGCCCATCTCGGGTGTCCATTCCCGCAAGCCGTCCAGGACGCCTTGCTTGAGGAATGCCTCGATCAGGTTCAGCACCCGTCCGTCCGATACTTTCCGGCCCACGAGGGCCATCAGCCGGTCGTGCGGAATCGTGTCGAAGTAGCTCTTCAGATCGGCATCGACGATGTAGGTATAACCGGTTTTGAGCAGTTCATCGACTCGTCGCAGCGCGTCTTTACACCCTCGTTTGGGGCGAAATCCATAGCTGTGTTCGGCGAATTCCCACTCGAAGATCGGTTCCAGCACCATCCGCAGTGCCGTTCGGACCACCCGGTCTCGGACCGTTGGAATCCCCAGCGGCCGCTTCTCCTGACTCCCCGGCTTGGGGATGTAGTGTCGGCGGATTGCCTGCGGGCGGTAGCTCCCGTTCCGCAGTTGCTCGCTGAGCTTCTTCACTTCCTCGTCCAGGCGATCTCCGAACATCGTGGTCGTGACGTGATCAACCCCAGCAGACCCTTTGTTGGCGGCAACTTGTCCGAACGCCGCTCGCAGGGTTCGTTCAGGGTGGATCTTGTCGATCAGGCTAAACCATTTGCCTCCTTTGACCCCCTGTACGAGGGCTGTCAACATCCGCTCTGTCCAAACCGTTGGTTCGACCCACGTCCAATGACGCAGGAGCTCTCCGACGCGTTTAATCCTTTCGGATACTGCCTCCGGTTGGTTTTCCATCGATTGGGACATTGCGTCTCCACCTTCCTGCACCCCTTGGCTCCCCCGGAGTTACCCGGCTTCTTCGCTACTATGGGTGCTGTGACTCCTGGACGGCTGGCTCTTCGGCTCCCCGTGGAGCATGAACACCGGCTTTGGCGCCACCCAGGTCTCCCTGCGTTCTGTCATCGAAACTTCCGATCATTCCGTCTCCAACCACCCCCTGTCGTCCCGACTGGTTTCTGGGGTTTTTCTCAGCCAGGCTTACCGGACCACAAGCTGTGGCCGCCCTTTAGGGGCCGTGCGTCATTTGGGCTTCGCCTTTTCCCAGCAGGCTCGCCACGACAGATGGCCGAATCGAGTTCACTTGCGTTACGGACTAATCGTTCACCTCCGGTTGCTCTCCACCCCGCCTCGCGGCGACGCAGTTACCATCGGTTACGGGATGCCAGAACATCCCGGCAAGGACTTCCACCTTGCAGAATCGAAGCAGTTACAGGCGCACTAGGAGGGGGCTCCGTCCCCCGATCTGTCCGTCGCTATGATTGTGAACAACCTCTTATACGAAAGGATCGCCGAACGTGAGCCGTTTGATCCAAGCATTAGCCGCTGCGATCGTTCTCCTCGGCCTGACGGCAACCGGTGCGCGAGCGGACCTGACTATCGACCTGAGCACAATCACGCCGGGGGCCGGCAACACCGGGACAATGGACATCTCGGCCACGACCAGCAGCGGCTTCACGCTGTCACAGTTCGGCCTGGAGCTGGCGATCACGTCGATCGGGTCGCCGATGACCCAACTCCAGTTCTCGTCTCCTCAGCCCGATTCAGCCTTTATCTACAGCAATCCAAACTACGTCTTCTCTGGCCAGAGCTTCAATGTAGCCAACGGTAATCTCCCGTTCTGGAACCTTCCGACTCCGGGCTTCGCTCCCGTAGACATTTTGGGCGGAGATTCGGTGGCCACCGGAGGCTACGTCTCGATTTCCGGAGGGTCTACTGCGTATCTGGCCACCGTGCAATTCTATATCCCGCAGGGAACGCAGTTAGATCAGTTTCAGGTTTCCCTGGTCAACGGTCCCAACACGTATTTCCTTGATCAGAACGGCAGTCCACTGCCATACACGACCGGCGTGCCAGAACCATCTTCATTGGCAGTAGTGGCACTCTCCGGTCTCGGCGGTTTTGTATGGTGCCGCTGGCGCCGCGGACGACAGAAGGGGGCAGTCGAAGAAAATCTGAGGAGCCTGCGTGGTCTTGGCCGGTCATCGAAAGCCGAGCACCTGCCGCGCCGACGCATTTTCGTCGTTCGGGCTGGCCGAGCTCGCCAACCTGCCGGGTAACTCGTGGATTCTGCTGTTTCGACCGCTTCTGCCGATCAGCGCAGTGCCCGCGTACGCAAGGGTTAGCCCGTCGGCCCGCCTTGCCGCCGTGGACGCGGTCCTCAATCGCGAAAGCCTGGCGGTCCGTTTCAAGACTTCGCTCGTTTGAGACTCTGGCGATCGGTGCAGACGAAAGCACCCGCGGCGGTAATCTTCGCCCCTTCGATGCTTTGTCTTTGCTATTTTTAGTTGGTGGATGTTTTTATTTTTAACTTGTTTTTGCTAGTGAGATATGCTGCAATGATCCTTGCGATCTCCCAGATCAGGCATTATCCGCCGGAAACCGTAAAAAACAACAATTTGCAGGACAAAGTCTTTTGGGCTTCGTCCCCATGTGCGACCGGTAGTGCTGGCGGCTCTTCTGCGTATCGATCGCGAGAATCCGGGAGCGACTTTGTCCGTTCTCGATCAGTCGGCGCGGTCTCTATGGTGCTGGTGTCGTTGCGAGCGCCCGGTGGCTCAGCGAGTCGAGCCCGCTAGGATTCGGGCGGCGACAAGTACTGGATCGCAAAGCAGGACGGATTGGCAATCCGTCCATCTCGCCTACGGATTGCCAATCCGCCCTAAGGGTTTTGAGCGTTGATTGACGCGCGGCGCCTGAGCGTCCGCCTTCCCCTTGGACAGCCAGAATCGAGTGAGGAAAGCATCATGGAGACGATTTGGAGGAGCTCGGTACGAGGGGGACAAGGCTTCGGCGGGCGGGGAACAAGGGCGGGGGGACGCGCTCGCGGTCTCGCGCCGGCCATCGGCCGAAATGCTCGAGCCGCGCTGCCTGATGGCGGCATCGATCACGAACGTGACAACGTATTCCCTTCACGGCGTCGAAGGTCAAGCCTTCAACCATGTTCTCGTCGAGACGTTTACAGTCAAAGATGCCGGTAAGACGGCCCTTCATTTCAGCGGCGGCTTTTTGTCGGACTCGGAACCGTACGTCGAGACCCAAACAATCGTCGTCCAGTCAGCGCGCAAAGGGCGATACGACGTTTACCTCAGCGGGACGTGCGTGGCCGTGCCACCGGTATCGGTTCCGTCCCAACTGCCTCCCTGGCTCGCTGACATAAAAATCGAAGTGAGCAGTCCGGGTAAATGGAAAATGCCAGCCATCGAACAATTCTCCAGTGTCACCGTGGATATCGCCGACGTGCCCTTGTCTCAGGTCGGATCGCCAACGACGATTCACGCGATGGTAGGCGTTGACACGGGAATGGTCAACCTGGCGGCGTTTGCCGATCCGAACTCGCTCGTCAACTTCTCGAATACGAAATACCAGGTCACCATTGACTGGGGCGATAATCAGACAACGACGTTCATCGGCAAGCAGCAAACGGGAGTAGGCTACGTCTCCGGCAGCGCGGACGATTGGGAGGTTCTGTCGCATCAAATGCATGCAAGTCCGGGCACGAAACAGATCGTCATCAAGGTCGTCGATGACCCACCTGCTGTTGGTGGAGCCGGGAAAGAGACCATCACGCTCGATTCCCAGGCGATCGTAACGGGGCCTCGCCCGACGCTCGTGATGGGCGGCACCTACACGGACGTAGACTACACAGGGAGCCCGCCCCCGGGGCCCCAGGGTCAGTGGGTCATCGCACAATTCAACACATTGTCGACCGTACCGTACACCGCCTACACCTTCAGCATCAACTGGGGCGACGGCCCGTCCACCCCCGCCACCTTCTACAATCCGCTTCCGGGCAGCAACTTTGCGGCCATCCTCGATAACCACATTTACGCAACGGGCGCCCCGGTGGGTTCGAATACGCCCGAGTACTACACCATCACCATCACGGTCACGGGGCCAGGCATCAGTTCGGCGAAGCCGCTTGTGGGCACGATCATGGAGCCCGTTTATCAGTCGCCGTGACGACGGGGATGGGCCCGAGACGACGTTGAGAATCCCGGAGCGACTTTGTCCGTTCTCGGTCAGACGGCGCGGTCTCTATGGTGCTGGTGTCGTTGCGAGCACCTGGCGGCTCACCGAATCGAGCAATTTAGCGTTCCCTGCAAGACCGTCAAAGCCACGATGTCTATCCAACCAGGAGGCACGGGTCTATGAACCTTTTCCGCAAGAGCAATCAACGGTCCAACAAGTCCCGAACCGTCGCCCGGTGCCGTCCGGCCAACGGCCGCCGGCTGCCCCTCGTCTTGGAGGCTCTCGAGGCTCGCACCCTCCTCTCGGCAGTGAGCTGGACGAGCGCCGCGGGTGGCAACTGGAACACGGCTGCCAACTGGTCCGGCGATGTCGTCCCGAATGCCACCCAGGACGCGACCATCAATATTGCAGTCAGCGGCCCGATTACGATCGATTCGGCAAGCGCCCTCCACTCGCTGACGGACACGACGGCCAACCTGGACATCACGAGTGGGTCGCTATCACTCGCCGCGGCCTCGTCGGTCAGTCAGAACGTCACCATTTCCGGTGGCGTGCTGGCCTCCGCGGGCAGCCTGACGATTGGCGGCGCCTTGAGCGAATCCGGCGGCGTTGTGACCGGCGGCGGCACGGTGACCGTGAACGGGCTCTTGACGTGGACCGGCGGCACGATGAGCGGCGCGGGAACTACACTGGCCGCAGGCGGCCTCCAGTTGGGCGCCAACGGCAATTCCTACACCGAGTTTCTCGAAGCCCGCACGCTAGAAAACGCCGGCTCCGCCACCTGGGCCAGCGAGGACGCTCTTTCCCAGAGCGCCGGCAGCATCTTCCAGAACCTCGCTAACGCGACCCTCACCGTCCAGAGCGGCGTGACCTGGAACGCAGACAACGGGACGCTCGACAACCAGTTCCAGGGCACGGTCACCGTCGACGCCGGCACCGGCACCGCTTCGTTCAATGGCTTCTTCACCAACGAGGGCGACCTCGAGGTCAGCTCCGGGACGTTAGTTCTCGGGGGGAGCGGAAGCGTCACGGGAAATACGAAGGTGGACGCCGGCGCCACGCTCCAGTTTGGCGGCACGCAGTACGTCTTCAATTTAGGAGCCGGCCTGACCGGCCAAGGCACAGTGACGTTCGGCTATCCCGCCACCGACCCCGCCGCGATTTTTGAGGCGGGGAGTAGCTATTCCTTCAGCGGCGCCACGATCATAGACAACGCGACCGTCGTGTTTGATGCCACCGCCAGCACCGAAACCCTGAACCAGTCAAGCGGCGATCTCGGCGGCTCGGGAACCCTGACCGTTGCCAAGATGACCACGTGGACCGGCGGCACGATGAGCGGGCCCGGAATCACCCAGGCCCTGGGCGGCCTGTCCCTGGGCGCCAGCGGTGATACTAGCGACCACGAGGCACTCGCCGGCCGAATGCTGATCAACGCCGGCGCCGGCGTATGGTACGGCCCGGACACGCTGAACCAGGAAGAGGACAGCACGTTCCTGAACTACTCAGGCGCCACCCTGCAGATCGTGGGCGGCGGCACCTTGGACGACGATTCCAGCGTCAACGACTCTTCGGGCACGTTTGAAAACAATGGCGCCATCATCGTGGCCGACGGCTCGGCCACGACCCTGGTGCAGACCTATTTCATCAACTCGGGCACCGTCGAAGTCGCCTCCGGCACGTTGCAGCTTGGCGCCGGCGGAGCCTGCCCGTGGAACGCACTCGCCGTCAAGGCCGGCTTCACTGTTGACTCCGGCGCCGGCCTGCTGTTCGGAAACGACTATAATTACGAGGCATACGCCTTCAACTCCGGCGGGTATATCAGCGGGGCGGGCTCGGTAACGTTCGGGTCGGGCGTGTCGGCCAATTTCGGCACGGGCAGCACGTATAACGTCAGCGGCGCGACCCTGATCGACACCGCCGGCGCCGGCGGCGACAACGTCGTCTTCACCGCGGGCAGTACCGTCGGGCCGCTGGGCAATCTGACGATCGAACCCGGCTTGGTCAATTTCAGCACCGGCACCACCATCACCGTCGCCAATCTCAGCCTGACCAACGGCAGCGCCACCCTGACCGGGTCGGACACGCTCGACGTCAGCGGACTCTCGACCTGGACCGATGGCACCATGAACGGCTCGGGAGCAACAGTGGCCGAAGGGGGCCTCGATCTGGGGCTGGCCGATGGCGGTTCCCACAGTCCGTTACTCGAGTCTCGCACCCTGATCAATCAAGGGACGGCGAACTGGGTGGGATTGGGGGCGATCAACCTGGACGACGGCAGCACGTTCGCCAACGAGCTCGGCGCCACCTTCTACGACCAGGCTAACGGCTCCATAGGATCGGATTCGAGCGGCCTGTTCGACAACCTGGGCACGTTCGTCGTCGAGGGCGGCGGCACCGCCACGATGGCGTCCAGGTTCGACAACGAAGGCCAGCTCGCGATCAGCTCCGGCACGTGGGAGCTTTCCGGCGACGGAGGATCCTCGGGCGACTTCACCGTGGACGCCGGCGCCTCGCTGCAGCTCAACAATAACTACGGCATACCTTACACCGTCAACCAGAACGGAGACTTTGTGAGCTCCCCCCAGATCATTGGGGGCGGCCCCACGAACGTTACGCTCATTGGTGGGAGCGACACGCTGCCGACACCGCTCGGCGACACCACCGAGATTGACGGAGGCACCTACGAGGAGACCGGCACTGAGGCCCTGAGCAGTCTGGACATGACCGGCGGATACCTGATTGTCACGGGGACGTTGACCGTCACCGGCCCCATAACCTGGACAGGAGGGTACATCGCAGGCCCCGGAACGCTTGATGTCAATGGCAACCTCACATTGGGGACGGGCACCGGTGGAGACGAGGATCTTTACGGCACCACTCTGGAGAATCAGAGCGTAATCTACGCGCTGGACGGGGACGCCTTCTACCAGGGGGACGGCGCCGTGGTTGAGAACAACATCCTCCACTATATCGACTTTGAAGGCGACGGCACCTGGGACGGCGACGCCACCGGAACCATTGACAACCAGGGCACAATCGAGAAGACGGCCGGCACAGGCACGACCACGGTCAATAATGTCGCGCTGATCAACGACGGCGCAGTCACGGTGAGTTCCGGCACCCTGGACCTGGAGGGTGGCGGCACTGCGACAGGAGCGTTCACCACGGCAGCCCAAACCACCCTTGATTTCGGCCACTTCTCCTGGGCTTTCAACTCGACCTCCAGTGTGAGCGGTGCGGGCACCGTGGAATTCGCTTTCGATTACTTTTCCTCGTACTTCAACTCCAACAGCGTCTACAACCTGACTGGCACCACCCAAGTCGACAGCGGGGAACAGGTCGATTTCCTCTCCGGCAGCAACGTCGAAAACCTGGGTGCCGTGACGCTCACGAGCGGCACGCTAGACTTGAGCAGCAGCGTCGCCCCCGCCGTCAGTGCCGACAGTGCCTCCAGTTTGACCGAATCGGGCGGCGTCCTGACCGGATCGGACCAGCTCACCGTCAGCGGACAGACCACCTGGACCGGCGGCACCATGAGCGGCACGGGAACCACCATTACCGAAGGCAGCGTGCAACCCGGCCTCCTACTCGGTGCCTCCGGCGACACCAACGACGTGGAATATCTCACCGTGCGCACCCTCGAGGTCACCGGCGGCGGCATTCTCGAGCCCCTGGACGCGCTTGAGCAATCTTACGGCAGCACCTTCGTGAATACCGCGTCGGACACGCTGGATGTCTTTGCAGGAGTGAACTGGCATAGCGACGGCACTGCGTCGATCGATAACCAGGGCGCGCTCGTCGTGGGGGCCGGCATCAGCACGGCGACCATCTCGGCGGGCGGCAACTTCCCCTTCCTCACCAACCCAGGCGGGATCGAGGTGCTTTCCGGCACGCTGGACCTGGCCTGCGACGGCACCGCTACGGGCACGCTCCCGGCCAGCTTTACGGTCGCCGCCGGCTGCACGCTCCAGTTCTCCGGCGACTTCAACCTGGGAGCGGGGGCAGGCGTCGGCGGTCCGGGCATCGTTGAGGTTCCCAGTAGAAGCGATCTGTGGTTCACCTCCGGTGCTTTTTCCAACTTCGTTGGCACCATGACCATCGACGGCGGCACCGTCGAGTACGACGACAGTGCCGAGGCCGGCACCCTGAACTTGTCGAGCGGCGACCTCACGGGCCCGGGCACCTTGACCGTCAGTACGCTGACGGTCTGGACCGGTGGCACGATGGACGGCGTGGGCAACACCATCGCCCAGGGAACCCTGGACGTTGGCCTACCGACCGACACCGACGACGTGGAGACGCTGGACGGCCGGACTCTGACCAACGCCGGGACCGCCGCGTGGGCAGGCGGGGGCTCTTTCGTGCAACTGGACGGCGCCACGTTCGTCAACCAAGCCAATGCGAGCCTCGACATCGACAACGGTTCGACATGGTACAGTAATGACGGCACCGGCACGATTGCCAACGCGGGCACGCTTCTGGAATCGGCGAGCGGTGACACCACGACCATCCACGCCGCCCTCGATAACACCGGCAGCGTCAAGGTCGAGCAAGGCACGCTCAGCCTCCAGGGTGGGGGCACCGTTGGCGGCACCTATCTCGTGCTGGCCAGTGCCACGCTCACGTTCGGCAACGACAACGTCACGATCGGCAGCGAAAGCGCCGCCACGACGTCGGTGGCCTTGCCCAGCGACTTTACCACGGGCCCGTTCAACTGGCTCGCCACTTTCGCCGGCACGGCGCAGGACAACGGCGGCAGCGGACTGGCCTCGGTCGGTGTGAGCCTGTTTAATGGCGCTGACTACTACAACGGCACGGCCTTCGCGAGCCCCACACAGGTCTATAACGCGGCTGTGTTGTCGGGCAATTCGTGGCCTTACACAATACCCACATCCAACTTCACCAGTGACCTTGCCTACACCGCCGAGACCGCAGCGACGGCCAAAAACGGCGACACCGAGCCCTCGACGATCGCGTCCTTCCTGCTGGCCCCGGCGATCATTGCCCCGGCCGTCGCGATAACGGCCCCGGCCAACGGCACCGACACGAATAACAACAAGCCAACGCTGACGGCTACGGCTTCAGAAAAAACTGGCGGCAGCGGTCTGGCCACCGTCCAGTTTGAAATCAGCAGCAACGGTGGCACCACCTGGAACGACGCCGGCTCCGCCCTGACCGCCGCACCGTTCACCTTCACCTTCAGCACCGCGCTGGCCGACGGCACCTATCTGGCCCGCGCCATCGCGACCGACAACGCGGGCAACAGCACGACCTCGTCGGCCGTTTCCTTCACCATCGACACCGTTGCCCCGACCGTCGCGATGACGGCTCCGGCCAGCGGCAGCTACAACAACAACAAGCCCACGTTGTCGGCGACGGCCTCGGACAACACGGGCGGCAGCGGGCTGGCCACTCTCCAGTTTGAAATCAGCAGCAACGGTGGCACCATCTGGAACGACGCCGGCTCCGCCCTGACCGCCGCGCCGTTCAGTTTCACCTTCACGACTGCGCTGGCCGACGGTGCCTATGAGGCCCGTGCCATCGCCACCGACAACGCCGGCAACAGCACGAACTCGTCGGCCGTTTCCTTCATCGTCGACCCCGTTCCCCCGACAAGCAACGTCGCGGCGCTCCCCGCGACCACGACCAAGACCAGCTTCACCGTTTCCTGGTCGGGCTCCGACCCGAGCGGCCCGGGCATCGCCAGTTACAGCGTGTATGTCTCCGACAACGGCGGCGCCTTCAAGCCATTCGTGACCGATACGACGAATACCTCGGCGATGTTCACCAACGGACAGGTGAATCACACGTACGCGTTTTATAGCGTGGCGACCGACCGCCTCGGCCTGGCCCAGCCCACTCTCAAGTCGGCCCAGAGGATCACCAAGGTCTTGCCGCCCGTTGTCACCTTGAAGCAAGTCCAGGAGATCACCAACACGAAGCACCAGCTAACCAAGGTCCTGGTGACCTTCAGCGGCCCGGTCAAGTCCAACGAGGCCGACCAGCTCGGCACCTACCGCCTGGCCACGCCCGGCAAGGGCGGGTCGTACACCGCCAAGAACGCGGGCGTCATCACGCTCAAGTCGGCCGTCTACACGGGCGGGAACGTCACGGTTGCCTTGACACTGGCAAAGCCTCTCGTCATCACCAAACCGGTGCAGCTCCTGGTTTACGGCACTGGCGCCAACGCGCTCAAGGACAGCCACGGTTACCCGATCGACGGCGGCAAGAACGCGATCGCGATCCTTTCCGGGGGAGGCGCCACGATCCAGGCGGTGCCGCTGGCGCAGGTCCGGTCCTCTGGCCCAGCGGCCCGCCTTGCCGCCGTGGACGCGGTCCTCGAGCGCGAAAACCTGGCGGTCCGACTCAAGAGTTCGCCGGTTTTACTCTGAAACCGGCATATTTCAAGGCCACGCGCGCTCCGGGCTCGATTGGTTGGTTCATGGTCGTGCGTGTGATGCAAAGGGCTGGGCGGGGAACTCGATGTCAGCCAGGATCGCCGCGAAATCAGGGTTGGAACGAATCGATTCGAAGGTCGATTCGCTGTGTATGCGACCAGCGTCCTTGAAGCCGTCGGCAGCAGCTTGGCGGAGCATGGCGACGGCGCCGGCCACGAATCGGCGCCTTCGTTTCTGAAGCTGGTCCGCACTCAATCGGGTGGGTAACTTCCCGGTGAGGGTCGCGTTCTTGGCGTAATCGACGGCCAGGAGGTAGAGCACCTCGGGGTTGCCGCGTGCCGTTTCGAGCGATTGTCGATCCCACCTCGCCGCGTCGTCGCGTTGGCCGCGGTCCGCCAGCTCCTCGGCCAACCGCCGCCGGATGACCACGAGATGCGACTGGGCCGACGTGTCCTTGGGGCTTTCACCAAGAATCCCCGCCCAAAGGCGTTCGGCCTTCTTGAAGAGCTCGAGGTCCGGGCTCAGACCGTCCTGCCCCTGATAATCGGCCATGTCGAAGGACGTGATGGCGTAAACGAAGCGGCGGTTCCACGATAATGGCATGACGAGGCTGAGTTTGTCACAGATCTCGTACGCCTCGGCGGTCAGCGCCGGCGCGCCGCGGCATATTTCACTGGGTCCGATGCATAAGCGTCCATCAAGTTGATATCAAACTCGGCGATCCGGGCCTGGATGGCCGCCATCCTCGAGACCAGCTTGCCGTGGCGGCCGGCCATTTCCTGGAGCGTCCCGTGAGCCGCTTCGAAGCTGACGATCGCCTCATGCCATTGCTTGGCGTTCGTGAAATGAAGGCCGAGCTCGTCCTGCGCGAGGGACAGTTGCCAGGCGGGATCGAAGCGATCGGGGTATTCACGGACGAGCGTCCGGAAGATCGACTCGGCTTGCCGGACGGCCGCTAGCGAAAGGGCGTGGTCGGCGGCGGGGTAAGACCGGGACAGGTAGAGCAGGTTCCGGGCCGCGTAGTCGCGCGTCTGAAGACTGCAATTGCCGCGGTCGAGCAGGTAATCATAGGCCGCACGCGCGGCCAGGAAAGCCGCGAGGGCCTCGGGCCGGCGGTCCTTTTTCGAATGATAATGCCCGATATTGTACTGGTTCATCGCCGTCAAGCTGACGGGGTCGCCCCCGTCGGCTTCGGCGTTCTCGGGGGGGACGGACCGCAATATCTCGTTCGACCGCTGCCCGGCCGCGCGGCGCGACGGCTCGTCCGGCAGAATCACCGAGGCCCGATGCAGGCACGTGGCCAGTGCCATGCGGGGCTGGATGGCGGCGGGGTTCTGGGCGACCAGTGCCTCGGCCAGCGCGATCGACTTGCGAGTCGTCTCGATCGCCGAGGCCTCGTCGCCCCCGTCGGACTGGGCGCGTGCCAGCGCCTCGTAAGCAGTGAGCCGTTGCAACTCGGCCCGAGGGTCTCCCTCGAGGTCGCGCACCAGGGCCAGGGACTGGCTGATCCCCGCATCGATCAATGCCTTGCGGTACGGCCGCAGCTCTTCCGCGCCCAGGGTACCACTTTCCGTACGCAGAAGGGTGTCGACCGCGCTGACGGCCCGATCGCGTGACCGCTCGGCGCGATCGCGCTCGACCTCCGCGCGGCCGCGGTCAACCTCGGCGCGGCGCGGTCGACCTCGGCGCGGGCGCGGTCGGCACGGGCTCGGAACCAGAGGCCCATGAGGGCCGGCGAACCAAGGACGAAGGTCAGGAGCAGGGCCGCGGCGGTCGCGGCCAGCGGCGGATTGCGCCGGCGCCAGCGCCAGAACCTGCCCAGCGGCCCGACCGGCCGCGCCGCGATCGGCCGTCCTTCGAGGAACCGCCGCAAGTCATCGGCGAGGGCCCCGGCGTCCGCGTACCGCCCACGCGGGTCCTTCTCCAGGCATTTCATGGTGATCGTCTCGAGGTCGCGCGGTACCTCAGGCCGAAGCTGGCGCGGCGCCACCGCTTCGGTGGAGACGACCAGCTTCATGGTCTCGATCGCGGAAGCCCCCAGGAACGGCGGACGGCCGGTCAATGTCTGGTAGAGGATCGCCCCCAGCGCGTAGATGTCGGCGGCTGGTCCCACGTCCCGCGATCGTCCCTCGGCCTGCTCAGGCGCCATGTAGCTGGGTGTCCCCAGCACTTCGCCCGAAAGAGTGCGCACCGAGTCGTCGCCCAGCAGCTTGGCCAAACCGAAATCGCTGATCTTCGGCGTGCCGTCCGACGAGAGCAGGACGTTGCTGGGCTTGAGATCGCGGTGGATGATGCCGGCGGCGTGAGCGGCGCTCGACTGCGTGCGCCAGCGTCTCCACGACAAGGGCGGCCTGCCGGCTGGTGATCGGGCCCTTCGCCAGCCGCTCCGACAGGTTTCCCCCCTCGGCGAGCTCGAGCGCGAAATACGGCCGGCCACGCTCCTCGCCGACCGCGTAGATCGGGACGATGTTCGGATGCTTGAGCCGCGCGATCACCTCGGCCTCGGCCAGGAACCGCCGGAGTTGCAAGGGAGCGGTGAATGCGGCCTCGGAGACCGTCTTGATCGCCACCACGCGGTTCAGCCGCCGCTCCAGCGCCTTGAACACGATCCCCATCCCACCGCGGCCCAGCTCGGCGAGAATGTCGTAGCCGTCGATCGACCGCGCCGGCGGCGGAGCCGGAGGCACGATCCCCTCGGGCGCCGAAAGCGGGCCCAGGGTGGTCGCCGCAAGGTCTGTGGGATGCACGGTCGCCTCGTTAGCCGGCCACAGGGCCTCGTCCAAAGCGAACTGACGGACGAGCGCACCGGCCCATGCGGGGAAGCGGCGCAGGTAGTCTTCCGCGCTCGGTGATTCGCCCAGGGCCTGCCGAATCACGAACTCGTGATAGATCACATCGACCGTTGCCTCGGCGTCCTCTCGCATGGTCGGATGCTGCGCCAGCAAGTCCTCGACCAGAGGGCGCTCGCCCCGGTCCCACCGCGCTCGCTGCTCGTCGAGAATCTCCTCGATCAGGGGCCGGCCGACTGGCGCTAATGGTCCGTCACCGTTCATGAAACGGCGTCCCTTCCGGTCAAGACCGAGACTGCCTCGGCCATCATGCGTCGAATAGGTCGTTTAGTCCCGGAAGATCCCGGACCCGCTCGAGCGCCCGCGTGAGTTTCTTGCGCAGGCCCGTGGCGGTGCCACCCACCGCCGCGGCGATCACCGACCACGGTTGATCGTCAAGCCGGCGGATCAAGAGCTCCAGCTCATCTGCCTCGAATTTCTTGAGGATCGTGTCGAGCGCGTCTCGGTCGTCGACCGGCTTCTCGGGGCCCGGCCCGGAATCGGCTCGATTCACGGGCGCGTCCAGCTCCAGGATTTCCCGCAACGTTACACTCAGGCGCCGCGCCTTGGTCGCTACCTTGAACCGCACCATCGCCGAGAGCAGCTTCGCTAACTGCTCCGGCCGGTTTAGCTCGAACCGCCCTTCCTTCAAACCCACGAACAGACTCTTGAAGACAGATTGGCAGATGTCCGCCGAGTCGAGCTCCGGCCGCAGCCGATCGTGGTTCGGTCGGCTGCGCAACCGGACCCGAACGAAGCGCCGGATGAACGGCGCGAACTCAAGCGCCAGCCGGCCCGCCGCCTCCTCGTCGCCGGCACGGGCCAGGCGGATCAGCTCCTGGAACTCACAGTCCTCGGGCATAAGCGAGCCTGAACATCACTGATCGTATGATGGCAAACATCCATTCTCTCCGGCGGCGACCGTGAAAGCAAGAGCATGCTCGGAATCGACGTTGATCGAGGCACTTCATTTTCACGCGAAATCGCAAATCGCCGCGACTCGTCGGTGGGTCACTCGTGAAAATCTCAAAAAGTTTTTGGGCGTTTTCGTTCCCTCGGCGCGGTCTCCATGGTGCTGACGTCGTCGCGAGGACCTTGTGGCTCACCGAGTCGAGCCCGTTAGCGCGCCGCTTTTGACCGTGAAAGCCACGAAGTTTATCCATCCGGGAGGCCAGGATCCATGTACTTTTTCCGCAAGAGCAATCAACAGTTCAACAGGTCCCAACCCGTCGCGAAGCGGCGGTCAGCCAACTGCCGCCGGACGCCCCTGTCGCTGGAGGCTCTCGAGGCTCGTGTCGTGCTCTCGACGGTGAGCTGGATCAATGCGGGCGGCGGCGATTGGAGCACGGCCGCCAACTGGTCCGGCGGCGTCGTGCCGAATGCCACAGACGACGCGATCATCAATATCGCGGTCAGCGGCCCCATCACGATCGACTCGACAAGCGCCGTCCATTCGCTCTTGGACACCACCGCCAGCCTGGACCTCGACGGCGGGTCGCTGTCGCTCGCCGCAGCCTCGTCCATCAGCCAGAACGTCACTATTTCCGTTTACAGCATGCTGGCCTCCTCGGGTAATCTGACAGTTGGCGGCGCGTTGAGCGAATCAGGCGGCGTGCTGACCGGCAGCGGCACGGTGACCGTGGACGGCCTGCTCATGTGGACTGGCGGCACGATGAGCGGCTCGGGGACCACGCTCGCCGAAGGGAGCCTGCAACTCGGCACCGCCGCCGCTTCCGACAGCGAGTCGCTCGCTGCCCGCACGCTACAGAACGCCGGCTCCGCAACCTGGGCCAGCACCGACACTCTTGACCAGAGCGCCAACAGCATCTTCCAAAACCTGGCGAACGCGACCCTCACCGTCGGAAGCGGCGTGAAATGGAACGCAGTCGACGAATACGACAGCCAGACCGGCACGCTCGACAACCAGGACCAGGGCACGGTCACCGTCGAGGCCGGGACCGGCACCGCGACGTTCAACGGCTTTTTCACGAACGAGGGGGACCTCGAGGTCAGCTCCGGCACGCTGCTTCTGGAGGCGAGCGGAAGCGTCGCGGGCAACTTCCAGGTGGACGGCGGAGCAGGCCTTCAGTTCGCCAACACGAGGTATGTCTTCAACTCGGGGGGTAGCCTGACCGGCAACGGCGAAGGCGACGACGGCACAGTCACGTTCGGCGTTTCCTCTGACACGATCTTTGACGTGGGGAGCGGCTATTCCATCGGCACCACGAACGTCGAAAGCGGCGCCACCGTCGTCTTCGATCCCTTCACAAGCAGCACCCACAACCTGGACCAATCGGGCGGTAACCTCGGCGGCTCGGGGCTCATGACTGTAGGCAGCGGCACGACCACGTGGACCGGCGGCACGATGAGCGGGTCGGGAATCACCCAGTGCCTGGGGGGCACGCTGTACCTGGGGGAGAGCGACGGCGCCAGCGATAGCGAGACACTCGCCGGCCGTATGCTCATTAACGACGGTGCCGGCGTCTGGTATGGCCCGGACAAGCTGACCCAGGAAGAGAACAGCACCTTCCTGAACTACTCGAACGCCACCCTAAAGATCGAAAACGGCGGCACCTGGGGCTTCGACGAGGCCCTCGACACCTCCGGCACGTTTGACAACAACGGCACCGTCACGGTGGCCGACGGCTCGGCTTCGACCGTGGTACAGCCCTATTTCCTCAACTCGGGCGCCGTCGAGGTCGCCTCCGGCACGTTGCAGCTTGTCGGCAGCGGAGCCTGCCCGTGGAGCGCACTCGCCGTCAAGGCAGGCTTCAATGTTGACTCCGGCGCGAACCTCGTGTTCGGAGGCAACTCTTCATTCAGCCCGGACAATTACGAGGCGTACACCTTCGTCTCCGGCGCGTACGTAAGCGGCGCGGGCTCGGTCACGCTTGGCTCGGGCGTGTCAGCCAATTTCGCCACCGGCAGCACGTACAACCCGAGCGGCGAAACCCTGGTCGAAACCGAAAACGCTGCCGGCGCCGGCGTCGTCTTCACCGCGGGCAGTAACGTCGGGCCGCTGGGCAATGTGACGATCAATTCCGGCGTCGTGAACTTCAGCACCGGCTCCACTGTCACCGCCGCCAGCCTAAACTTGCCCAACGGTAGCAGCGGCACGCTGACCGGGTCGGACGCGATCGACGTCAGCGGACTCTTGACCTGGACCGACGGCACCATGTCCGGCCCGGGAACCACAATGGCCGAGGGCGGCCTCGATCTGGGGCTGGCCGGCGGCGGTTCCCACGATGCGGTACTCGAGTCTCGCACCCTGATCAATCAAGGGGTGGCGAACTGGGTGGCATCGGGTCAGATCCAGCTTTTGGCGGGCAGCACGTTCATCAACCAGCTCGGCGCTACCTTCTACGACCAGTCTGACGGCGAGGGCCTGGTATCAGATTCGACCGGCCTCGTCGACAACCAGGGCACGTTCGTCGTCGGGGTGGGCAGCACGGCTACCGCCGCCATCGAGTCCGATTTCAACAACGAAGGCCAGGTTCAGTTCAGCTCTGGCACCTGCGAGCTGAGCGGCGATGGAGAATCTACCGGCACCTTCAGCTTGGCCCCGGGCGCCTTCCTGGAGCTCAACACGAAATACGGCATCAGCTCCGCCCAAATCCTTGGGGAGACCGGCACCAACGTGACGCCCTATGGTGGGAGTGGCACGCTACCGACACCGCTCGGCGCCACCACGTTGATTGGTGCGGGCTTGTACGAGGAGACCGGCGACGACGCGCTCAGCAGCCTGGACATGACCGGGGGCTTGCTGACGGTCACGGGGACGCTGACCGTCCTCGGCCCCATGACCTGGACGGGCGGGTACATTACAGGCCCGGGGACGCTCACCGTGGATGGCGGCCTTCAGTTGGGGACGGGCACCAGCGCATTCACGGAGGTGCTTGCCGGCGTCACGCTGATGAATCACAGCACGATCACCTTGACCGACCAGGACAAATTCGCCCAGGAGGATGGCGCCGCGGTCGAGAACGAGCTCCTCCACAACATCGACATTCAAGGGGACGGCACCTGGGACGGCGACGACACCGTAGCCATTGACAACCAGGGCACGATCGAGAAGACAGCCGGAGCGGGCACGGCCACGGTCACATACGGTGTCGCCCTGGTCAACGACGGCATCGTCACGGTCAGTTCCGGCACGCTGGACCTGGAGGGTGGCGGCACCGCGACCGGCGCCTTTGCCGCGGCAGCCCAGACCACCCTCGAGTTCGGCCACTCGTCCTGGGCTTTCAACTCGACCTCCAATGTGACCGGTGCGGGCACCGTGGAATTTACGTCCGCTTACTGGCCCTCATATTTCAATGCCAACAGTGTTTACAACGTGACCGGCGCCACAGTGGTCGACAGTGGGAACCAGGTCAATTTCCTCGGCGGCGACGTCGCAAACCTGGGGGCCGTGACGCTCGAGGGGGGCCGAACCACCCTGGACTTGAGCAGCGGCAGCGCCGTCAGCGCCGCCAGTTTGACCTTGTCGTCCAACGCGATCCTGACCGGATCGGACCAGCTCACCGTCGGCGGACAGATCAACTGGACCGACGGCACCATGAGTGGCACGGGAACCACCATCGCCGACGGCACGCTCAATCTGGGCGCCAGCGGCGATACCGACGACGGCGAGCTGCTCACTGTGCGCACCCTCGACGTCGCCGGCGGCGGCACCCTGTGGCCCCTGGATACGTTCCAACAGTCTTATGGCAGCAACTTCGTGAATACCGCGGCGGACACGCTGGACTTGGGCGGCGGCGTGCTCTGGGACAGCGTGGCGGATGGGACCGGGACGATCGATAACCAGGGCGCGTTGATCGTTGGGGTCGTGGGGGAGACCGTCGTGACGCCGGCGACCATCCAGGGGGACGGCAACTTCCCGTTCCTCACCAGCCCAGGCGCGATCGGGGTCTATGTCGGCGGGCTGAACCTGGACTGCGATGGCTCGGCGACGCTCACGCTTCAGGCCAGTTTTTCGGTCTTGTACCCCTGCACGCTGCGGTTCGGCGGCGACTTCACTCTGGCAGACGGTGCAGGCATCGGCGGCGCGGGCAATGTCGAGGTTCCCAGCGGCGGCAAGCTGTGGGTCACGTTGACGGCTTCGTACAACGTCATAGGCACCACGATCATCGACGGGGGCACCATCGAGTTCGACAACAGTGCCGAGGCCGGCACCCTGAACGTGTCGAGTGGCGACCTCACCGGCTCGGGCACGCTCACGGTCGTCGCGGGCCCCACGGTCTGGACCGGCGGCACGATGGACGGTGTGGGCAACACCATCACCGAAGGGAGCCTCCAGATCGGCCTACCAAGTGCTACCAACGATCAAGAGACGCTGGACGGCCGGACGCTGACCAATGCCGGGACCGCGACGTGGTCAGGCGGCGGCGGTTTCTCGCAACTGCACGGCGCCAGTTTCGTCAACCAAGCCAACGCGAGCCTCGACATCGACAACGGTTTGACATGGTCCAGTGCCGGCACCGGCACGATTGCCAACGCGGGCACGATTGTGGAATCGGCGAGCGGTGACACCACGACCCTGGATGCCGCCCTCGATAACACCGGCAGCGTCCAGGTTCAGCAAGGCACCCTGAGCCTCAAGGGCGGGGGCGTCGGCGGCGGCAGCTACCTCGTACTGGCCGGTGCCACTCTCACCTTCGGCAACGACAACCTGACCACCACGTCTCTGGCCCTCCCCAGCGACTTTACCGCCGGCCCGCTCAACTGGGCCGGCACTCTTGCCGGCTCCGCGCAGGACACTAGCGGCAGCGGACTGGCCTCGGCGGGTGTGAGCCTTTTCAATGGCCACGACTACTACGACGGCACGGCATTCGAAAGCCCCACGCAGATCTCTAATCCCGCTGCGCTGTCGGGCAATTCGTGGACTTACACGATACTCACCGCCAACTTCCAGAACGACCTTGCCTACACCATCGAAAGCGATGCGACGGCCAACAACGGCGGCAACGAGCCCTCGACGATCACGTCCTTGCTGCTGGCCCCGGCGCCCATTTTCCCAACCGTCGCGATGACCGCCCCGGCCAATGGCACCGACACGAACAACAACCAGCCCACGCTGGCGGCCACTGCCTCGGAAAAGACTGGCGGCAGCGGCCTAGCCACTGTCCAGTTTGAGTACAGCAGCAACGGCGGCACCACCTGGAACAACGCCGGCGCAGCGGAGACGAGCGGACCGTTTACTTTCACCTTCACCACGGCACTGGCCGACGGTGCCTATCTTGCCCGTGCTATCGCCACCGACAACGCGGGCAACAGCACGAACTCGTCGGCGGTTTCCTTCACGATCGACACCGTCGCCCCGACCGTCGCGATGACGGCCCCGGCCAGCGGCAGCTACAACAACAACCAGCCCACGTTGTCGGCGACGGCCTCGGACAACACGGGCGGCAGCGGCCTGGCCAGCGTCCAGTTTGAATACAGCACCAACGGGGGCACGAGCTGGGCCAATGCCGGCGCGGCGGAGACGAGCGGACCCTTCACTTTCACCTTCACCACCGCGCTGGCCGACGGCACCTATCTGGCCCGTGCCATCGCCACCGACGACGCGGGCAACAGCACGAACTCGTCGGCGGTTTCTTTCACTGTCGACGCCGTTCCCCCGACGAGCACCGTCGCGGCACTCCCCGCGACCACGACCAAGACCAGCTTCACCGTTTCCTGGTCGGGCTCCGACCCGAGCGGCCCGGGTATCGCCAGCTACAGCGTGTATGTCTCCGGCAATGGCGGCGCCTACAAGCCGTTTGTGACCGCTACGACCAAGACCTCGGCCGTCTTCACCGGAGTGGTGGGAAACACCTACGCGTTTTACAGCGTTGCAACCGACCGCCTCGGCCTGGCCCAGCCCACGCCCACGTCGGCTCAGGCGACCACCAAGGTCGTCTTGCCACCCGTTGTCACCTTGAAGCAAGTTCGGGACATCACCAACAACAAGCACCAGGTGACCGAGGTCCTGGTGACCTTCAGCGGGCCCGTCAACTCCGCCGAGGCCGACCAGATCGGCACTTTCCACCTGGCCACGCCGGGCAAGGGCGGGTCGTACACCGCCAAGAACGCGGGCGTCATCAAGCTCAAGTCGGCGGTTTATACCAGCGGGAACGACACGGTCGCCCTCACGCCAACGAAGCCCTTCGCCCTCACCAAGCCGGTGCAGCTCGTGATTTACGGCACGGCGCAACCGCCCTCAAGGACAGCTTCGGCCATTTGATCGACGGCGGCAACAACGCAATCGCAATCCTCTCCGCGGGAGGGGCGACGATCCAGGCGGTGCGGCTGGTCGAGACCTCGGGTAGGGCGGCGAGCCTTGCCGCCGTGGACGCCGTCCTCGAGCAAGAAGACCTGGCGTTCCGTCCCGAGCCTTCGCGCGTATGAAACGCCGCTTAAACGGCCCGGGGACGGCCGGCGGCCGGCCTCGGTATTGCAACGTCGCGTGGCCCGATGACAGCACCGGACCGGACATCTCTCTTTTTGTATCTGATAAGATGGATTACGATATCGATCAAGCAGTTAATGTGGCGTCGCGACGCGGGCATTCAACTCGACTTGGGCGGTGCAACTGGACAATCCGATGGCAATCTATACAACCCTTTTCGTTGCATCCGACGCCACGCTGACAGCGCTTTTCCCTGGTTGGCGAGCGGCGCGGGCTGCTCCGGCCAAAGTCGCGAGGAAGAACCCGTTCACCGGGGCTGTGATAAAAGTTGAGGACTGGGACCCGGGTCCTCCCGCTGAATTACCCCCAGGCCTCACTCTCTTCGACAGTCGCGGCCGCGAGGCGATTGCGCCGGTTCTCCCGCCCGACGACGAATACCAGTCCTTGCTCGAGGATGGATCGCCAATTCTCCTGCGGCACGCTTCCCCACAGCGCAATGTAGGTCCCTGGATCAACCTGGTCTCTTCGCCTTTGCGGCGGTTGTGGCTTGATTTCGGGGACTTTGGGAAGACATTATGGATAGCCCTTATTTTTTTGTCCGGTGCCGGTGGGCCTGGGCCGGCCATGTTAAGTGATGAGCGCAGTCAGCGACGATCCGCGACCATTTCGGGCTGCGAGATGGGGCGTCACATCGCTCGGCTCTCACGGCTCCCGGTTATTCCTGACGAGCTCCCCCCGATGTCTGACATCACGAACATTCTCTGCGCACTCGAGCGGGGCGATCCTGGCGCGGCCAGCGAGCTGTTGCCGCTCGTCTACGACGACCTCCGCATCCTGGCCGCGCAGAAGCTGGCTCATGAGCAGCCGGGCCAGACGCTAGAGCCCACGGCCCTGGTCCACCAGGCGTACCTGCGCCTGGTGGGCTCCCCCCAGCACGAAGGGACGGAAGAGCCGCCCTGGGACTCGCGTGGGCACTTCTTTGCCGCAATGGCCGAGGCCATGCGCCGGATCCTGGTCGAGAACGCCCGGCGGAAGACACGCGTCAAGCACGGCGGCGGCTGGCGACGGGTCGATCTCGATGACCAGACCGAGGATATGTCCATTGGACCGCCCCCAAGCGAGATCATCGCTCTGGATGAAGCACTCACCAAGCTGGCCGAAAACGACCCCGAGGCAGCCCAGGTGGTCCAGCTCCATTTCTTCGGCGGGCTGTCCCTCGAGCAGGCCGCCGCGGCGCAGGGGGTATCCCGCGCGACGGCGTACCGGCAATGGAGCTACGCCCGGGCATGGCTCCGCTGCGCCATCGGCGGCGAGGGTGACGCATTGGCGTGATGAGTTTTCTTTCGAGGAGCCCAATTGCAACCGGCATCAGCCAAGGTCAAAGCGGTATTCCTGGACGCCCTGGACACGGCCGCGCTCGCCGAACGGGTTGCCTTTCTGGGCGAGGCCTGCGCGGAGGACGACGCCCTTCGCCAGCGCGTCGAGGCTCTTCTTCGAGTCCACGATCGGCCCGACCCGTTCCTGGACCACCCGGCCGCGGAACACTTCGGAGGCGGAGTGCCCGGCTACGCCGAAGCAGCCCGGGCGGGGCCCGATCATTCGCTCGACTTCCTGGCCCCTTCGCGGAGGCCGGGCTCGCTGGGCCGGCTGGGCCACTACGAGGTGCTGGAGATCGCCGGCCGGGGCGGCATGGGAATGGTCTTCCGGGCCATCGATGAGAGCCTGGAGCGGGTCGTCGCCATCAAGGTGCTGGCTCCCGAGCTGGCAGCCAGCAGCGCGGCGCGCCGGCGCTTCGCGCGCGAGGCCCGGGCCGCCGCCGCCGTGACCGACGACAACGTTCCCACGGCCACGCGTCCACGTCGTGGAACAGAATTCATTCCGTTTGCCTTATAAGCTGACCAACTTGAAACCATCTGGGACCGTCCCGGTGGACGGTGGGGTCCTCCTGTACACGAACAAGCCGAATGGCGAGTTCACGCTCAAAATCGTGTCCGAAGCCAATTCGAGCCTCAAGACCACAAAAACGTTCGACGCCAGCCAAGGCAAGGAAACCAAGATCAAGGACTATAGGTTCGGTACCGCGGCGGATATCCCCGTTTGGTGGAAGTTCGATGCGTCACCGGATCGTTCAAGCCAGTTCAAGGTCGTCGCGCTTCCAACCCTCAAGCCCACGAAACTCGAGGTTCAGCCCGCCTGAGCGATCAGGCGCCCGCGACCGGCTCGGCACCGCATCTGGAGCGAGGAATTATTTCGATTCTTGCTAATTTAGACTTGCTCTGTGAAGATAGGTATGCTGTAATCGCAGCCCAGATTGGGCGGGCGAGGCATTCAACGGTGTCGATCAGGGGCTCATCGGGGAGCTCTCGGTTCCGTGTGTTACTCCCCCACGGCGCGGCACGGCACTCAGAACGGAATTCATTCCGTTTCTTCCCCACGGCTCGAAACGTAGAACGGAATTCATTCCGTTCCTTCAGCACGACACGGCACGAAACGTAGAACGGAATTCATTCCGTTTCTTGACCACGACACCAAACGTAGAACCAAATTCAATCCCGTTTCCATGAGCGGAAGGGAACAGCGTTCGTTGTGCGCATAAAGGAAACAGAGAAACGGAACGAATTCCGTGCTACGAAAATCTCTTGAACTCGTGAGACGAATTCCCGATTTTGTCGCATTGCCTTGTGGAACGCAGGACCGGAATTATGGAGACAGCCGCAGTACGGCGACTTCCCCGCAGACACGGCCCTCACAGTGATGATCACGAACTTCGAGGATCAGGCAAGTTAAATAGGCGCAGAGCGCCGGAGAAATCATGAGTTGCGGAGTCTGTTCGGGCGGTGCGCGATCGCGCACCGCCCGACGGCTCACAACCTGCCGAGAAGATTATGACTCGCTCACCATCCGACGAACATCGACTTCAAGGAGCTTGCCATGTTTGGTTCCAACGCGCTATCCGGGCTGAATCTTCGATTGGGTTCCAGAGACAGTGCGCAACTGCGCCGGCGTCGAGCTGAACGGCGGTTGCTGGTCGCGGCCGCGGTCTTGCGGCTGGAAGAGCGGTGCATGCTCTCAGACATCGCGGCTAACCAGATTCCACCCGATCAAGTCACGGCGAAGGTGGACTTGGACACCATCATCTGGAACGGCGGCGCACCCTTGGACACGACAAATGGCATTTCGGGTGTTCTTTCCCCGTCCAAGGCCGGCGTTATGAAGACCATCACGCTGACGAACAATAGCCCGAACATGATCTACCCATTTATCTTTGACGCGAATACTGGGGCGGATCCGAACGCTACTCCTGCGATACCTCCCAACCAGTACAAGTACTACGATCCTCAGGACCTCCATACTCCTCCAGGCGGTGACGGTTACGACTTTCGAGAATACATTGGCTATCAAACGTCCGATGGCACGTTTATGGGGGTCCCATCAGGCGCGTCCATCACATTTCAGTTGCCGCTAGTCTTTTGGAACGGAGGCAACTTCATCATCGGGACCGACCCTACCGCCCTGAACGAAAACACCGCGCTTTACCATTACGATGCAAGTGCAAAGATAAGCATCGCTGGCACAGAGCCGTCCGGCACTACCCCGGAAAACACAACGACGTGGGTGACAGCCTACTCCAAGTCCAAGTATCCGGCCGGCGAGACTCCGGTCGTCGTGTTCTACTTTGATCAGATAAAGCCTCCGGGGGTGTCACTTGCCGCCCCGGGGCAGTTGCTTGAGCTTACGTTTCGAGATCCGTACCTGAAGAGCTTTATCAACGATAACCTCCAGACATATCCCCTCATTAACTACGACGTCTCATACGTCGATAAGCTTACGACCCCCGTGGCGCTGGAAGCCAGCGATGTTCCCGTTGTCACCGGGATTGTGTCGGATCCGAAAATGCCTCCTCCTACTTACTACGATCCCCCCCAGAACTTCGGCTGGAACGCGGCAAACCAATCCGCGACAGCGTGGTATCCTCTGCTCAACGATTTCACCGCGAACAAGGGCGCCGCCGCGATCGGGGGTTATTTCGGCGGTAAGGGGTGGCCCGTGTTTTACAATTCCAGCCCCAACTCCACGAATATCGTGATCCCCTCGGGCGCCAGCATTTTTGCCTACAGCCCCCTGACTAACGCCAGGTCCCCCTATGATCAAAACCATTACCTGCTCTCAAGCAATAGCAACAATGGACCGGTCCAGATCTCGCTCGGCGGGGCGCTGATCGACGGGACAAATATCCTCAAATTTGCGCCGCCGCAACCAGATATGGAGTTGTTCGACCAATTGACAAAGGGAATGGAAGTCTACAACACAGGTGATAGTAACTTGATTAAAGCGGGTACCACGATCAAGGACACCGGGATTAAAGACGGACGGCCGTACATCGAATTGAGCCAGGACACAAACAAGGGTGACAATGCGAGCGGCTACACGCTCCTCTTCAAAACGCCGGTCGATGATTACGCGGTTAACGACATCACCAAGCTGTGGTACTCGTGGGCGAACTACTATGTCACCAAGGTGTTCAAGGACTATCCAGACCAAGAGAACGCATCGGCCGCTTACATCCCACCTACTGACACAGTACCGGTGTACAACGCGTTCACCCTGTCGTCCGCTCCCAAGAAGCCTTTGCTTGTGGGAATGACGGTGAGTGGTCAGAATTGGATTCGACCGGGGACCACGATCCTGAGCATCACCAATTCCGCGGGCGTGCCCACCGGTATCGCCAACGCGAAGGGCGATATAATCTACCTGAGCCTGCTCCCTATTGGCGTCCATATCCCGACCGACGACCAGACATACACGTTCGGCAAGCCGCCTGCGATTCCGTATACGGATACAGTAAAGCCATACGACCTGACGTTCGACACGGACGCCGACAAGGCAAAGCTGTTTGCCGGATCTGTCTATGTGGCGATGTCGGCCGAGGCCGGCGTCCCAAACCCACCGTCGACCCCACTGCCCAAGTCGGCGGACATAGTCGCCCGGGTCATCCAATTCTATGCGAACCTGCCGACTGATGGCCTAACCGGGGGGAAGAATCTTACCGGTCAAGTCCGCGACGTGGTGAAATCCCTCCTGCGCGGGGTCTGGAATTTCATCGCGGTTCCGAATCAGAACGATTGGTATCCGAACCCGGCTAAACCTAAGACTGGGGACAAGGACTTCAACGTCTACAACCTTGATCCATACGTATGGTTCGTTCACGACGTGGAGAACACGGCAGGGTACGCCTTCTCCGTCGACGACGATGTGTCCAATCCATCAGCGCCCGGCCCCGTCCTGGCTGCAAATTCGACGTATAACCACCTGCCCAGCAATCTGCAAATTGCTGTCGGGGGGATCGGTGGCCTCACCAACCAGAATGAGTGGTTCCCGACGATACGGTGGGGCGAGATAAAGACGACGGCGACCATAACGAAGATAACCGGCCCCCAGTATACGGGTTATTACATGCTCACCTTGAAGGATGCCAGTGACGGTAAGGATCCGCTTTTGAACCCAAACAGGATCTGGAATCAGATCTTTAACCCGGGGGGCGGGGAAATTGGAGCGTATGTCTCGAATCCAGATTATATCAAACCAGGAACGACTCTCATCTTTAAGGGTCCGAACGGGGACCTGACGTCGTTCGTAATGAGCCAAGACCCGCTGAAACCAACCCCAGCCGGCGAGTCCATTCCGGTGGACATATACGCTGGAAAAGTGCGAGGGTGAGAGTGTACCGCTAGCGAAGTAAATGGTGCCAGTTCTTTTTTCTCGCCGAAAAATGAACTGACACCATATTTGGTCTCCGATTCACGGGCTTGTCCGCTCCGTTTGGAGACGACGCCCAGTTCTTTCCGCACTTCCTGATTCAGTGGCAGCTATCCTTCGACGGCGGAAAAAGCTGGAATTGTGCCGGCCAGAGTGACAACCCACTTTACGTCTCCGCCGCGACGAATCCGTTGCCGGACGCTTCTCAGGGTGAGGAGTTCTACTACCTCACGGTGGTCGACTCGGAAATCAATGAGACCCTGGGCCTCACGGCGAGCAAAGAAGCCGCGATCGTGAGTAAAACGTGGAGTTTATTCACTGGCTGGGCCGTGAGGCAGTTTTCGCCGGCCGCGCCATTTTCCGATGGCACCGAACGCGGCCGCGAACTCAAGTACTACGGCACGCCCGCGTTGAAAGATCCGACCGGCCAGCAATTGGCGGGGACCTCGGGGAGCGGTTACACCCGCAATATCACGGTTCGGCAGTTGCTGAAATTCGGAGACGCGCAGTGCTCGGCCTGGGCTCAGTTGTTTCTTGACATGCTCCTGCTCGCCCGTGAGCAGTCTGCGCGACGCTGATGCCGGTTCGGACCGGAACGATCATTCCCATTGCCAGCAGTGAGGTACGCCATGAGTCGCAACACGTCAGGGTTCGGGTGGTGGAAACCGGCAGGCACGAGCCTCGGTGCGGGAGCGGGATCCCGGAGAGTGAAAGGGTGCCCGCTGCGGCCCGGGCGCCAGCCGCCGTCGCGCAGGCGTGTCCGGCTGTGTCTGGAGGGCCTGGAAGTTCGGCTGACGCTATCCACCACGATCCCCGTCGGGACGACGACGGCGGACCTGATCGCGGCGATCGACACGGCGGACCATACGGCGGGCCCGGTCGTCCTGGTGCTGCCGCAGAACACCACCTACACGCTGACGGCGCCGGACGACTCGGACGCCCACAATGAGGACAATAACTGGTACGGGCCCAACGGCCTGCCCGCCATCGACAACACCATCACCGTCCAGGGCAACGGCTCGACCATCGAGCGCAGCACGGCCGGCGGCACGCCGCCCTTCCGGCTGTTCTACGTGTCGGGCGGCATGGCGGGCGAGTTGCCTTTGGGCACCCTGACCTTGGAGAACCTAACGCTCGCAGGCGGCCTCGCCCAAGGCGGCGACGGCTACGAGGGCGGCGGGGGCATGGGGGCTGGCGGTGCCATCTTCAACCAGGGCACACTGATCTTGAGTGGTGCGACGCTCTCGGCCGCCATCACCGGCAGCGCCAACCTCGTCGAGTCAAACGACCTCACCAACACCCCCATCGCTGCCGGCGTCATCACTGTCACTGGCGACCCCCAGCTCGGCCCGCTGCAAAACAACGGCGGCCCCACGCAGACCATTGCGCTGACTTCCACCAGTCCGGCCTACGGCAAGGGCAACGCCAACATCAAAGGCTATGTTGTGCCCAGCACCGATCAGCACAGCCTGCCGCGCGTCGTCAAGGGCCGCCTTGACCTCGGCGCCTTCGAGCTTCAGCCCTCAAAAACCCCACACGCCTCCTCGAGCTTCCCGATCGTTGACAATAGCGGCCAGGTTCCGTTCCAGATTCAGCTCACCCCCCTCACCGTCCCCGACGCCCCGGCTCTGCAATCGGCCGCCTCGGCCGAGTATGGGGGCAAATGGCTCTTCATCGGGGGCCGGACCGACGGGCTGCACGGAATGGTCCCGCTCGTCAACAATTTCCCGCCAAAGTATCAAAACAAGAACATCATCGTCATCGATCCCACAACTGGCCAGGTGTGGACTCGTCCCTGGAGCGACAGCCTGCTTTCCCAAGCGGTGATCGACCCCTTGACTTCTGTCGCCACCGAGTCGGTGCAAGAGGGAACCCACCTCTACGTGATCGGCGGATACGGCGTCAACTCGGCAACAGGCTACTACACGACTTTCGACACGCTCACATCGATCAATGTGCCGGGCATGATCCAGGCCGTGATCAAGGGCGGCAGCATCGCGGCGCAGATCCAGCAGATCCACAATCCGGTGTTCCAGGTCACCGGCGGCCAGCTCGGCAAGTTGGGCAGTCGCTATTACCTCGTCATGGGACAAGAATACCTGGGCGATTACTTCTCGGTGTCGGCCGTCCAGAAGTACACCGACCAGATCCAGAGCTTCCAGATCATAGACACGCCGACCAGCCTGTCGATCCGCAATTATCAAACGGTTACCGACGCGGCCAACTTCCACCGCCGCGACTTCCGGATGAGCCCGGTAATCCTGCCGAGCGGACAGTCAGCGCTTGAAGCGTACGGAGGCGTCTTCACTCCCACGTTCATCCCCGGCGTCTGGCGCCAGCCGATCACGATCACCAGCTCCGGAAAGATTTCTATCTCGCCGTATCAACAGTTTTTTAGCCAGTACGACTGCCCGCAGATCCCGCTCTATAGCGCTACCACCCACACGATGCAGACCATCTTTCTGGGCGGGATCAGCTATTACTATTACGACCCGGCCACCACGCCCTCCATCAACTACAGCGCCGGGATCCCGTTCATCAGTACCATCACCGACCTCGTTCAGCCGCCCAGCGGGACCGACCAGGAATATATCCTGCCCACGACGTTGCCCTATCTGCTCGGCGCCGAGGCGGCGTGGATGTCCTCGACATCGGCTCCGAGCTACAAGAACGGCGTCATCAATCTCGATGCGATTCATCGGCCCACGACGGTCGGCTACATGTACGGCGGCATCGTCGCCGATGCGGGGAACTTCGGTAACACGGCTGCCTGGAACGGAATCTATCAGGTGACCTTGACCCCGATACAGAAGGCGAGATGACCGTTGACATTTGCAGAAGGGAGGCCGGCCATGAGTCGCAACTCGGTGGGGCTCTTGTGGTGGGGACGGGCCCGTAAGGGAGCGGCAGTTAGTGCGGGATCGCGCTGGCGGGGAAACCGCCACCGGCTGCGGCCGGGGCTCTTGGTGCTGGAGGAGCGCCGGTTGCTGGCGGTCTTCCGGTCAGCAGCACGGCCGACAGTGGGACGGGCTCGGTACCACAGGCGATCGCCCTGGCGAACCAGGCAGGGGGCGCCAATACCATCTTGGCGAGGAGCGTGGGCATGGGCGTAGCGTCCGCCGGAAGAGTATAAGCATTCCAGGATTGACAAGGATCGGAGTGCAAATCAAGCTCGACTCGACCAAGCGACTGGAATCTCCGTGATTCAGCCGGATCTTGGATTTGCTTTGGAAAGACAAGTATGCTGTAATCATTAGGCAGATTTGGCAGGTGAGGCAGTCGACGGTCTCGGTCAGGGGCTCATCGTGGAGCTCTCGGTTCAGTCTGTCCCCCCCAACGGCACGTAGAACGGAACTCATTCCGTTTCCGCCACGGGAAACGGAACAAGGTCCATTCCGCGGTTAAGGGGAACCGAGAAACGGCATGAATTCCGTTCTACGAGAATTCTTTCCGCCGTCGTGAGACGAATCGCCGAATTCGTCGCATTGTCTCATGACGGCAAGTGCCTCGGCGTCCAGACGGCTGCGCATTCTACGACCTCGTACGTACCCAGCACCAGGAGATACGGCCATGAAGTTCAGTTCAGCCTCCCGACCAACGCTCAGTTTCCGCCCACACCTCGAACAGTCCGAACCGCGACTTCTCTTGAGCGCTGGCGGCCTCGTCCACGCCGAGATGAGTCGTTCCGCTGTACCGCTGGTCGTCGTCCCCAGGGGGTTCGCAGGCTACATCAAAACCAATAATCAAACGATCTTCTCGATCGTCGTACGGAACAAGACGAACGATTCGATCGACGTGACCGCCTCGTCAGCGAGGGAACCGGACCTATCAGGTAATAAGAGTAACTTGAGCAGGGGTGGGACCGTACCGGTGGACGGTGGGATCCTTCTGTACACGAACGACCGCGCTGGCGAGTTCACGCTCGACATCAAAGGGTCGAACCTCACCATCAAGAAGACGTTTGACGTCGAGGACTCAGGCAAGGAAACCCCGATCAGCGGATACAAATTTGGTACCGCGGCTGACATCGACGTTTGGTGGAAATTCGATGCGTCAGTCGATCGTTCCGCCCAGTTTCAGGTTGTGATCAAGACGGTGGACAAGACCAGAATGCTCGTGGTTGAGCCCGTGCCCTCCATGCGCGTCTGAGCGATCGCGTGCACGCGAGCGGATCGGCACCGCATCCTGAGCGAGGAATTCTCTCGATCCATGTTAATTTAGATTTGCTTTGTGAAAATAGGCGTGCTGTAATTGTAGCCTAGATTGGGCTGATGGGGAAATCAACCGTCTCGGTGGGCGGTTCATCCGGGAGCCCTCGACTCAGAATCACGTTCTACGAAAACCTTTATTCCGTCGTGAGACGAATCCCCGATTTCGGCGCATTGTCTCATGACGGCGAACGCATCTCGACCTCCAGACGCTTTCGCATTTGACGACTTGACTTTCACCCGCTCGAATTCGGAGATCCTCCTATGACGACGCCACGCCGCTTCCTCTCGTTCTGGAACCCCGTAAGCCTCCGCGCCAAAGCGCGGACGCGACGGCGGGCAAGCACTTCACGCCGGCCGGACCTCGAGGCGATGGAGCCTCGCATTGTGATGTCCTATACCGGGCCCGTGATCCACGCCGTCAACTATTCCCCGACCTGGCAAGGCTGGGACCCCACCACACCCAAAGGCCAACCGTTGAATGCGCTTTTCGACTCGGATTTCGCCAACGATGGAATGGTGGACCTCTGGGGCCGCGAATCAAACGGCGTGCCAGACACCAACCCGGCAACGAACATGGGGCCTGGCACGCAGGGCCGCAATGACCTCGCGACGATTGCCGAGGAAGGCTACAACGTGGTGCGATTGTACGACTGGAGCCCGTCCCGGTCCGACAATGGCGGCGTCGATAACGCCCACCTGAATTTCCTCCAGTACGCCTACAATCTCAAGCCGAACGACGGCTACTCGCAGCACTTGCAGGTGATCGTCCCCGTGAGCGCCTACTTCCTCAGCAACGACCAGTTTGCCTGGAGCGGCGGCAACACCCAGGGTTACACCGACCCGGTGCTCAACGGCCAGGTCAGCTACGCCCTTGACGCCGCCCCCCAGGCGATTCAGACGGACCTGATGGATTTCATCAAGAGCATCACCATCACGACCAACGGAGTCGAAAGTATCAGCCCTGCTGTCTTCGCCATCTCGGTCGGCAACGAGATTGAAGGAACGTTCCAGGATCAGGCCCCCAATGGCGTGGCGAACGGCGCCCCCGTCCACGTCGATGCGGCCTCCAAGCTGGCGCGCGCGGAGTGGTGGATGGTGAACCTCGAGGTGCAGTTGGCGAAGATCCCGGGCGGGAACAAGGTCCTCATTACCAGCCCGGTCTCGACCGCCGACCTCAGCAACACGAATCCGGTCCTTCCCTCTCCCTCCTCTTGGTTCCACGATTTCATCGCGGGAGTGAAGGTGGGCGACCCGGTGCCCCACAACACCCACAACTGGACCAAGGAGGACCCGGATGCACTGAATGGCACTTTCAACTTCAGCTTCGAGGGGAATGGAATGCCCGTGACCGGCAGCATCCCGGGGCTGGCATCGATCCCGACCAGCGTGGTGCGCTCGTATACCGATTGGTACTTCAACACGTACCAGGCATATCAAAACCCGACGGGTTTCAAGAACCTCCTCACCGCGTATGATACCGGCGGGAAGGATCACACCGGATGGGATTGGGCGTGGCCAGGTCAGAAGTTCGACGTCCCCTTGTTCATCACCGAGATGGGCGTGTACCGCAGCCAGTACGACCCGGACCTTAACCCCCCCGAAAGAGGGGGCGCGACCGTTGATCTCACGGCGGCCGGACAGGCGAGTCAAAGCAAGGAACTCATCGACGAGGCCGACGCGATCGAGACCTATATCAAGGACCACAAGGACGCGACGGAAGTCATGGGGTATACGCTCTTCGAGTTCAATGACGAGCCGACGCGCAAGACGGGCTCCGAGGCAAACTTCGGCCTGGAGATGATGGCTGACACCCAGCCCAAGGCCTCCTTGTCGGGCACCTACCCGAAGGCAACAGTTCTGTTTGAGGCGACGACGAATGCTCAGACGTACGCCGGGGGTCCGATCAACCCGAAAAAGTATCCCGTGCAACAGTTATTTCCGGTCAAGACCGCCGGCGGCGAGACGCTGCTGAACGAGCTGAGGACTGTCTTCAAGAAAGACAAGCCTTTGTCGCGCACGCGGCGCTGACATGCGGCAGGTGGGCCTTCGGAAAGGGGATAAGCCTTCGGAAAGGGGATAAGTCCAATTACGCGGTAGATCACTACCGACCGTAATTGGGCGTGTCCCCTTTTCAGTTCCCGGCTCCCGATTGCGGCAAAGACGATTCGAGCAACGCAGGAATGCACCGAATGAATTCCCCTGTGCGACCGGTTCTTTTCTGGACCGGAATGAATTCCGTGCGACGGAAGGGCCCCCATGGCGCCGGCATCGGAGAAGATCAAAGTCATTTTCCTGGAAGCCCTCGACAAGGCCACGCTGGCCGAACGGACTGCCTTTCTCGATGAGGCTTGTGCCCTTGACCACGGCCTGCGACAGCATGTCGATGCCCTGCTGCAAGCCCACGATCGCCCCGACCCACTCCTGGACCATTCCGCCGCCGAACACCTGGGCGTGGGGCCGGCCGAAATCATCGGGCCGGACGACTGGCTCGATTTCCTGGAGCCGCCGCGGCGGCCCGACTCGCTCGGCCGGCTGGCGCATTACGAGTTGCTGGAGGTGGTCGAGAGGGGCGCCTTCCGGACCGTGCTCAAGGCGTTCGACGAGAAGCTCGAACGGCTCGTCGCCGTCAAGGTCATGTCGCCGCACTTTGACGAGACCTCGGCGCACCGCCGGCGGTTCCTGCGCGAAGCGCGGTCGGCCGCGGCCGTCCGCCATGAAAACGTCATCGCCATTCACGCCGTCGAGGACCAGCCGGTCCCGTACCTGGTCATGGAGTACGTCGCCGGCCAAACCCTGCGCCAGAAGCTCGACGCGGCCGGGGCGCTCGAGGTGCCGGAGGTCCTGCGCATCGGCCTCCAGATTGCCCGCGGCCTGGCGGCCGCCCATGCGATGGGCTTGATTCACCGCGACATCAAGCCAAGCAACATCCTGCTCGAAACGGGCGTCGACCGCGTCAAGATCGCCGATTTCGGCCTGGCCCGCGCGGCCGATGATGGCACCATCAGCCCGGCGGGAATCATCGCCGGCACGCCGATGTACATGGCGCCCGAGCAGGCGACCGGCGCACCGATCGACCAGCGGGCGGACCTGTTCAGTTTCGGCAGCGTGCTCTATACGATGTGCACCGGCCAACCTCCGTTCCAGGCCGCGAGCGCCGTGGCCGTGCTCGAAAGCGTCGTCAAAGATACGCCCCGCCCGATCCGGGAGATCGTCCCCGAGGTCCCGGAATGGCTGTGTGAGCTGATCGCGCGGCTGCACGCCAAAAACGCGGCCGATCGGCCCGCGTCGGCACAGGAGGTGGCCGACCTGCTCAAGCGGCACTCGGCCGAGCGAAGCGGCAAATGAATATCCGGTTTGCGGTGAACGGCAAGTCCACATCCTTGGGGGCGGAGAGCAGCCAGTTCTGGAAACTCTAGCCGCCTCCATGAATTCGCTGCAATTGCCGTGCCCTTCCTAAAAGTGCAGCCGCTTGCCCGCGGGGAAACTTGGTGTGCAGGTACACGTACCTGATGACGGCCCGGGCAACGTGCTGTGGCGGTACGCCTCGATCCAGTTGCTCGTTCCACTGGTCTAGCTGAGGCTCGCTGATTTGCACGCCAAGTTGCGACTGGAAGAGCGTGACGAAGGAGAAGAGTTGGGCCTGCTGGCGGGTTCCGACGTACTCCAGGGCACTGGCGGTCGAAGCGGCCGGGTACACGGTATCACCGTTGTAGATCGCCACGATTTCGTGGACGCCCGTGCCCAGCGAGCTGGTGGTGAAGGTGGCGACGCTCTCCTTGTAGGTGGGGTTCATCGAGTTGCCGATGGGTACGGGCTTCAGGTTGGTGATTCCGAGCAGCTTGTTGCCCTGAGCAAGATCGAAGTAGGAGACCGTACCCGTCGGGGGAACGGTCGAGAAATTCTCCTCGGTTGTCGTGCTATCGATGTTGGGGAAACTGAAGACCTGGGTCGTGAAAGTGATCGGGACACCCGGACTCGTCGAGCCGGCCGATGCGGTCAGCTCGAGTTTTGTGACCGGCTGGACCGATTCTGCGTAGGCGAGGATCTCTTTATTGTTAAGAAGCTGGATCGCGCCGGGAAAGAACGCGTCGATCTTGGCCGCGATCGCGTTGGCAAGCAGCGCCTGGCCGACGGTGCCCGGATGGAAACCGTCGCCGACGAACAGATCTGTATAGCTAGGCCCGGCTGCCGTGGGGTCGATGTAGGTTCCGTCTATGACCGGGTTGGCGAGGAAATTCTGGATCACGTCGTCGAGGTTGACGAACTGGACGTCGGGAGTACTCTTTGCCAGGTTCGCCAGATCGGTGTCAACCGTCATCGCAGTGCCCCCCAGGGCTATTTCCAGCAGGTTTCCGTACCCGGGAGCGACCGTGTTGATTGCCGCAACAGCTTTCTGCACCAAGGGAGTGACTCCGACGTCGGGAGGACTCACCAGCACAATGGGAAAGGTCGGGTTCTGGGCCCTGATCGCCGTGATGGCGTCTTGCACACCGGTCATGATGTCGTCCGGGATCGTCGTTCCGAACGCAGTATTGAGCTGGTCTTCGATGAACTGGCCGATCGTCTGTTGTCCGGAGCTCTGGCTCGCGATGTTAGTGAGCACCTGACCGAGGGTGGATTCGTATTGGTTGCCGCCGATCAGGATGGTGGCGACGTCGATATTCGAAAGGCCGCCCGGTTGAGTCAGCAACCCAGGGGCAGCGGCGGGATCGCCACCGTTGTACTGGTTGATCAAGGTCGTCCCCGCGCCGGAGACGTCTGGTCCGACCGCGGTGGCACCGCTGCGCGCCCAGTCCTGCGCGTAGCCTTGATTGCGGGTCTCGCCCCGCGTGGTCGTGGAAAAGGCGCCGAAGGTGACTTGCGAGGGTCGCAGTGCCGAGAGAATCTCCACCCAGTTTTGCGCGGCCGTCCTGTACGGTGCATAAAACTGATATTCATCGGTAAGGCTATCGCCCAGGCTGCCGATCCGAATTGGGTCCGACGCCAGGAGCGTACGCTCCTCCATCTGCTCGACTCCGAGGAATCGCCGCCTCCTGGAGGCTGTCTTCGCAGGCCCATCCTGGCTCGCACCGAAATTGAGTAACCTGAAGGGCCGGATCATCGCTGCCATCCTACGTGTAGTTAGACTGTCCACGAGATATCACCGACCCGCCGCACGGGAAGCCGGCTCAATACGCTTGGACAGCCATACTAAACCAGCCAAACTGCCCTGTCAATTTGCACGGGCGCATCTTCGCCAGTTTGCGTTTGCGGTCCGACCTCGAAACTGGCAGGACGGCCGTCGAACCCCGAGAATGACCGCCTCGATACCGGTGCGGCGGCCAAACGCAGGCGGAAATGCCCCGACCCGGGCAACGAGCCCGGGTCGTGGAGGTTTTCTGGTCGGGTCAGTGGTGGAAATCGATTACGCCCCGACTGGGGGATCGTAGCTCACTTGCTCAGAAGCTTGGGGATGTCGGACACGATGGTCTCAACGTCCTTGTCGGTCAACTCGCCCTTGTAGGCGTGGTTGACCTTGACCTGATGATGGTTCCACATCAGCACGGTTACGTCCGCATCCTTGGCGATCTCGTAGTCGGGAGGTCCGTCGATCTCGCCGATCATCGTCAGGGGGACATGTTTGACGCCGGCGTCCTGGGCCAGCTTCTCGAGAGCCTCTCGCGTCTTGTCGCCGTCTTTCGTCATGATGACGACGAAGCTCTTGAGGCTCACATTTTCGCCGATCTTCTTATCGATCTGCTTGACCAAACTGGCCAAGGGCCCCGAGGTCTTGCGGGCGAACACGCAGACCACGGGAGCAGCGCCATATCTTCAGCGGTAGCACAGAGTCGTGCCCTTGTTGGGGCCGGTGACATCGTCAACGTTGAACGCGTTGACGGATTCACCGGGCTTCAATCCCGATTGGACGGCATCTCCCGCAAAGCTGGTCCCCACCACGATGATGGAGACCACCACGGACGAGATGCCCTTTGCGGATTTTGATCGCATTGGCTTCTCCTTGGAATGGGCCCGACCAGAGACCCCGCTCTTGGCCCCTTCATGCTGTTCGCTAAAATGCGCTCTGGCCAGCGGGATTGGTCTGATATGTCGCGGGCCGGCCATAAGCAGGGCTTATGAGGCGGCACCGTTCATGGTCGATCGGCCTCGATCGGATGCGTCTCGAGGAAATGGAGGAACACGGCCGCGGCCGGAGGCAGGGGACGGCGGCGGTGAAAGACGAGGTAGAAATGCCGCGTGAGGTCGAGGCCCGTGACGGCGACCGCGTGCAGCTCCTTGGAGCCGACTTCCCTTCGGACGGCCAGTCGCGAGAGGAAAGCAACCCCAAGGCCCCGGCTCACGGCATCCTTGATGGCCGCGTTGCTGCCGAGCTCGAGGGTGACATTGAGGTCCGCGAGCGAGGTGCCGGCCCGAGCCAGGCCCTTCTCCAAGGCGCACCGAGAACCCGATCCCGGCTCTCGGATGATGAGCATCTCGCTTTTCAGGGCTCTGAGCGAGACGGATTTTCGTCCGACCAGGGCATGTCCCGAATGGACGATCAGCACGAGGCGATCGGACGCGATCGTGCGATATTCGAGGTTGGGGTTCTCGATTTCCTGTCCGGCGAGCCCGAGTGTTGCCCGGCCCTTCTCGATATCCTTCAACACCATGCCGCTATCGCTCACCGTCGCTCGGACACGCACTCCGGGATGTTCGGCGTGAAAAGCCGAGAGCAAGGGCGGGAGGAAGCATTCGCCGGGCACCGAGCTGGCTGAAATCGACAGGTCTCCCGAGACGGCCGGATGAAAGCCGCTGAGGTTCCTTCGAGCTTGCTCGTGCAGGTCGAGGATTTGACGAGCGTAGTCGTAGAGCCGCTGACCGGCTTCGGTGACGGCGATCCTGCCGGCCCGGCGGTCGAACAGCGAGACGCGAAGCTCCTTCTCGAGGATGGCGATTCGTTGGCTCACAGCCGCTTGGGTGATGCCTAGTTCCGATGCAGCGGTTGTGAAGCTCCCTTGCTCCGCAGCCCTCACGAACGTCGAGAGGTGTGGAAGCTCCGCGAGAGTGGAAGTGAGCAGGGCCATGCTTCTCGAAGCGCCTCGGGATGAAACTCAAACGTCGCGTGGTTGATCGGCTGCGATCATCTGCCGGGCTTGCGACCAGGGGATTGTCTTGGCGTGCCCGCTTTCCACCTGGTCTGCTCCCTGAAAACTGTTTCACCGAGAATGCGAGTCTCTTGGAAAGATGAGCCACGGAAGGACGCACTTGAGGATCCCTTCTCCGTTGGCTTCCGCGTGATCTGACACTCGACTGCGGCGCCACGCAACAATAATTGTCGCCTTTCGCTCCGCGACAGGGCTTTCTTTCGCGGAGCGAAAGACGGCACCTTCGGGTAACTATTCGGACAAGAGCTTTTTCGCCTCGCTCGCCGTGAACAGAATCGACCAGTGGGCGTCGTTGACCTCATCTTGCGCGATCATCTTCACGCCCGCTTCCTTGATGACCTGCTTGAGCGCGGGTCGCTCATTCCTCGCCACGTTCTTGATTTTCACAAAGCGTTCGTGCGTGTTCTTATTGAAGAGTAGTTGAATCTGGTCGTGCTCGAGCGGCGTGTTCTTCATTTTCAAGGCGCGGTGCAGGGCTGCCTTGAGTTGCGCGTCTTCCTCCTTGGGCCGGGGACGCGCTGCCCGAAGAAAAGCTTCAACTTCAGCTTGAGGCACCCCGATCGTGTGATCGTTGATCTCGACCACGTGGTTCAAGACATCATCCTGGAAAGATTCCATGACCAGAGAGACAATCGCTTCGGCCGGTACACGGATGAAGCTATGTGGATGATCGAAACCAGCACTGGAAATCAGGTTGACTCTCGGCGTGCTTTGCCCATCCTCGATCTGGGCTAGAGCGAGCGTGCGTGCGAGCTGCTTGCGTTGGTACTCGAGCGGAATTGCGATGTGAACCAGGACGAGAGCCTCTCCGTTTTTCTCGTTGACGACCCGCCGGACGCCCAGAACGTTGGGGTTGACTTGGTTCATCCAGACCGCCATCACCCACTCCGCGACCCTCCCTTTCCTGTGTTCTGGCTCCGGAGGCGGGTTGACCATCACGAAGCTTGGGTAATGGGGGTTATCCGCTCGCAGTTGCGTATGACTTTGACTGTGATTGTGATCCATGTGTGTTTGATCGATCGGCGTAGTGAATCAGATGGGCTCCGGTCTGGCCCAATAAGCATACCATTTTGGAGGTCTGGCGTGACCCATCTGGTCGGTCTCGCGTAGGCCTGCCTTGAAGAATTGACGAAGATCGCGGTTGAGGGTGGATCGGAGGAACCTGGCTCGGTAGGCTGGAAAAGCAGCAGAGAGAGCGAAGCGACCGAGTGAAGTCCTGACCAATACGAGGAACGATTCATGGCCGAGCGGACCCTGGTAACCCTGTTCTGGCTGGCGGTAGGAGTGGGGGCATGCTCCGTCAGCCATCCGGCCGCTGCCGACGATAAAGTCCGTGTTGCGACGCAGTTGCAGGAACCCAAGGCCGCGGATCACGCGACGGCCGGCGACGATCATAGCCGGGCAGGGGGGACGCGACAAGCCCGTCCCTGCGCGATGGGATTGTCTGGCCGGGAATGACCCGGGCGGGCACGATCGTCCTGCCCAATGGCTGGTCGCTCAAGCCGGCCGGCCGCCAGACCCGCGTGGGCGATCTGCCGGTGCAAATCGCGCTGCACCCGAGCGAGCCCATTCTGGCCATCCTTCACGCCGGTTACGGCGAGCACGAAATCGTGACCGTCCACGCGGACAACGGCCGGTTGATCGGCCGCGTGTCCGTTCCGGCGAGCTTCAGCGGACTGACCTGGTCGGCGGACGGGAAGAAACTCTTCGTCGGCGGAGGTTTCGATGATTTGATCTATCGATTCGATCATTCTGAAGGGCTGTTATCCCACAAAACGGCTTTCGAGTATCCCGACCGCAAGATCTTTCTTGCCGAGGCCAACCCGCGGTTGGGCGGCGGCACCAGGAAGCACCAGCGCGTGCCGGCGGGCCTCGCCGTGACCAGGGACGGGAGCGTGCTGTATGCCGCGGCGCCCTTCGGGCACTCGATCGGGCGGTTTGATGCGGGATCGGGCAAGTTCCTGGGCGAGATCGCGCTTGATCCGGAAAGCTACCCCTACGGCGTGGTGCTCGACGAGTCGCGCAAGCGGCTGTACGTCAGCCTCTGGAGCAAGGCCCGCGTTGCGGTGGTCGACACCGACTCGTTCACGGTCGCCGCCCTTTGGCCGACCCAGGAGCACCCCAACGAGATGATCCTGGCGCGTGGGGGTAAGTTTCTTTTTGTCGCCAACGCCAATCGCAACACGGTCACCGTCATCGACGCCCTTGCCGGCAAGCCGATCGAGACGATCGGCACGGCGATCGACCCCCAGGCCCCCGCGGGAAGTACCCCCAACTCGCTGGCCCTTTCGCCCGATGAATCGATGCTGTTCGTCGCCAATGCCAACACCAATGACCTGGCGGTCGTCAATGTCAAGGAGCCGGGCGGCAGCGCGCCGCTGGGCTTCATCCCCGTGGGATGGTATCCCACGTCCGTGCGAGTCGACCGCGCCGGCAAGACGATCTATGTGACCAACGGTAAGGGCGCCAGCTCGCGGCCAATCGCGATGGGCCGCTCCCGGGCTTTCGGGGAGCCGGCAGCTCGACTCGCGAGTACATCGGCGGCCTTTTCCAGGGCACGCTGTCGCTGATTCCCATGCCCGACCCCAGGCGGATGGCTGCCTATTCGCAGACCGTTTACGACTGTAGCCCACTCAAGCGCGGCGAGCCGGCATCGGTTCGGGGGCCGGTCGGCGCCTTGCCCGCCGGACATCCGATCCCGTCGAAGGTGGGCGATCCTTCGCCAATCCGGTACGTCATCTACGTCATCAAGGAGAACCGCACTTACGACCAGGTATTCGGCGACATGCCCCAGGGCAACGGCGAACCGAACCTCTGCTTGTTTCCGGAAGCGATCACGCCCAACCATCACGCACTGGTCCGCGAGTTCGTGCTCCTGGACAACTTTTACGTCGATAGCGAGGTGAGCGCCGACGGACACGAATGGTCGATGGGGGCCTATGCCACCGACTTCGTCGAGCGAATCTGGCCGCTGGGGTATCGTGGCGATCGCCGCGTTCCCTATCCCGCCGAGGGCGCCGTTCTCCACGCCGCCAAGCCCTCGGGCGGCTATATCTGGGACAAGGCGGCGGAGAAGGGGGTCAGCTACCGCAGTTACGGCGAGTTCGTCGCCAACGGGCCCACCGCGAGCCTTCCCGGCATGACTCCGGTCAAAGCACTCATGGCACATTTCGATCCGTTCTACCGCAGCTTCGACATGGACTATCCCGACGTCAAGCGCGGCGACCGGTTCCTCCAGGAGCTCGCCGGGTTCGAGAAAGCCGGCGAGATGCCCCGGCTGGTGATCCTGCGGCTGCCCAACGACCATACGTCGGGTACGTCTCCCGGCAAGTGGACGGTGACGGCCTGTGTCGGCGACAACGACCTGGCTCTGGGAAGACTCATCGAGGGCTTGAGCCGCAGCCGGTTCTGGCGGCAGATGGCGGTCTTCGTCGTCGAGGACGACGCGCAGAACGGCTCGGACCACGTCGACGCCCATCGGACCGTCGCCCTGGCGATCAGCCCCTACATCAAGCGGCACTCGGTCGATTCAACGCTCTACAGCACCTCCTCGATGCTCCGTACCATGGAGCTGGTCCTGGGACTAGAGCCCATGAGCCAGTTCGACGCGGCCGCCCGGCCGATGTTCGCCTCATTCACGAATCAACCGGACTTCACTCCCTATGTCCACCTGCCGGCCCGGGTCGATATCAACGCGCGCAACACCGGTCGAGAGCCCATGGCCGCGGTCTCGCAACGACTCAACCTCGAGGTCGAAGACCGGGCCGACGACCTTCTGTTCAACGAGATCATCTGGAAAGCCGTCAAGGGCGCCAACGCGGTGATGCCGCCACCGGTCCGCGCGGCTTTCGTATTGCCCCGGCACTGAGGATCGGGACGCAAGATACTGGGATACGAGCGTGCCGCCAGGTTCCGATCGAACAGCCGTTTTGCTGATCGCCCACGGCAGCCGCGAGCCGTCGGCGAATGATGACCTGCTGGAATTGGCCCGCCGACTGGCGGCCTCGGGGCCGTATCCGATCGTCGAGGCATGCTTTCTCGAGTTGACCGAGCCGGATATTCCCGCCGGCGGCGCTCGTTGCGTGGCACAAGGGGCAACTCGGGTCCTGATCGTCCCTTACTTCCTGTCGGCGGGAGTCCACCTGCGCCGCGACTTGACGGCCGTGCGCGACGAGCTCGGCCGGCGGCATCCGCAAGTCGAATTCCGCTTGGGAGCGCCTCTGGGACCTCACTCCCTGCTTGACCAGCTCGTCGCAATGCGGATCAGGGAGATTGATGGCTTTTCTTGATCGCGGAAGGACAGGAGGGGCGCGGCGAAGAGGATTCCGCCCCGAAGGGGCCGCAACAAACCAGCCCAGGGCAACGCCCTGGGTACGTGGATGTAGACCAAAGCGCCCGAGCCCTGCAAGGGCGAAACATCTCTGGGTTTGTGACGCCCTTTCAGGGCTCGAGATTCGTTCGATTTCCGCTCATTCCCAGGGCGTTGCCCTGGGCTGATATATGGCTGCCCCTTCGGGGCGGGCAAAAGAGCGCAACACCAAAACTTGCTGAGGGGTGGTTAGACCACCTCGCGGATCGGCTGTTGTTCGTCGAGCAGATACATGGGCCGGCCGCTGCGGTCGGTGACCGAAGCGGCTGGATCGATGCCCAGGTTTTGATAGAGGGTGGCGAAGACGTTCTGGAAGGAGATCGGGCGGTCCTTGGCGTAGGCGGCGTGTTTGTCGGTCGAGCCGATTACCTGGCCGGTGCGCATCCCGCCGCCGGCCAGGAGTGCGAAGTTGACCGGCGGCCAGTGATCACGGCCGGCATTTTTGTTGATCTTGGGCGTACGGCCAAACTCGCCCCAGACAACCACCGAGACGTCCTTGTCGAGCCCGCGCGCGTAGAGATCGTCGATTAGCGTCGCGAGCGCGTTGTCGAGCTTGGGGATGCGGGTGCGGCAGGACCTGAAGTTCTGGCCGTGGGTGTCCCAGCGGCCGAACGAGATGGTCACGACGCGGACGCCGGCCTCCACGAGCCGGCGGGCCATCAGGAAATGGTCCATGCAGCACGGGGGCCCGTCGGCTTCTCGTTTCATGTCGCCGATCCCGTAGCGAGCCCGCAGTCGTGGGTCTTCGCGGGTGACATCGAGCGCGTCGAAGACCCGGCGCGACGACAGGACGTCGAATGCCCGCTGATTGAAGCTATCCATCCCCCGCACGGCGTCGCTGCGATCGAGATCGCGCCGCAGCGAGTCGAGCTGACCGAGCAGCGAGCGGCGGCCCGCAAGCCGCTCGGGCACGAGCACCTTCTCGTCCAGGCTCAGTCCGACCGTGCCGCTTCCTCGTTTGTTATTGCGGCGCTCGCCGTCCTCGGTGCGGAACGGCGTGAACGGAGCGTGAGCCAGGCCGAGGTAGCCCGGCTCTCCGGGATTGCCCCAGCGCGGCTCGCCGGTCCGGGGCGAGAGCCCGACGAACGGCGGGATGTCGGGATGGACTGCGCCTTGCAGCCGCGAAACGACCGATCCCAGGGCGGGCCGGCCGCCCTGGGCCTTGCTGATCATGTCCCGGTAGCCGGTCAAGCACTGGCCGGCCGAGTGATCGTCGGCGGCGCCGACAAGCGAGCGGATCACCACGAATCTGTCCATCATCCTCGCCAGCCGGGGCATGTACTCACAGATGTCGAGACCCGGCACGTTGGTCGGAATTGGTTTGTATTCGCCGCGAATGCCGGCGGGGGCCTCCGGCTTCAGGTCAAACATGTCCATGTGCGGCGGTCCGCCGGCCAGGAAAACCATGATGACCGCCTTGTGCGACCCCTTGATGCCGGCCCTGGCCTCCGCTGCCAGCAACTGCGGTAAGGACAGACCGCCGAGCGCCAGACCGCCGAGTTTGAGGAAGTCGCGGCGGCTGACGCCATCGCAATATCGCGTACCCGCTTCACCAGCGATCGTGAACATGAGCCGGTTTCCTTCGTGGGCCGATCAGACGACCTCACGGATTGGCTGCTGCTCTTCAAGCAGATACATCGGCCGGCCGCTGCGGTCGGTGATGGAGGCGGCTGGATCGATGCCCAGGTTTTGATAGAGGGTGGCGAACACGTTCTGGAAGGAGATCGGGCGGTCCTTGGCGTAGGCGGCGTGTTTGTCAGTCGAGCCGATTACCTGGCCGGTGCGCATTCCGCCGCCGGCCAGGAGTGCGAAGTTGACCGGCGGCCAGTGATCGCGGCCGGCGTCTTTGTTGATCTTGGGCGTACGGCCAAACTCGCCCCAAACAACCACGGAGACGTCCTTCTCGAGGCCCCGCGCGTAGAGATCGTCCATCAGCGTCGCGAGGGCGTTATCCAGCTTGGGAATGCGGGTGCGGCAAGACTGGAAGTTCTGCCCGTGGGTGTCCCAGCGGCCGAACGAGAGGGTCACGACCCGGACGCCGGCCTCCACGAGCCGCCGGGCCATCAGGAAATGGTCCATGCAGCACGGCGGCCCGTCGGCTTCTCGTGTCATGTCGCCGACTCCATAGCGAGCTCTCAGACGCGGGTCTTCCCGCGCGACATCGAGCGCCTCGAAGACCCGGCGTGACGAGAGGACGTCGAACGCCCGCTGCGTGAACGTATCCATTCCCTGCATCGCGTCGCTCTTGTCGAGCGTGCGCCGCAGGGAGTCGAGGTCGGCAAGCAGCGAACGCCGCCCGGCAAGCCGCGCGGGAATAATCCCCTTTTCATCCAGGCTCAATCCGACCGTCCGGCCACGTCGTCGGCGATTGCCGCCCTCCTCGCCGCCGCCCGCCTCGGTACGGAAGGGCGTGAACGGAGCATGGGCCAGCCCGAGGTAGCCGGGGTCGCCCGGATCAGACCACGGCATGTGCGCGGTTCGAGGCGAGAGCCCGACGAATGGCGGGATGTCGGGATGGACCGCGCCCTGCAAGCGCGACACAACTGATCCCAGAGCGGGCCGGCCGCCCTGGGCCTTGCTGATCAAGTCCCGGTAGCCGGTCAAGCACTGGCCGGCCGAGTGATCGCCCCCAGCGCCGACCAGCGAGCGGATGACCGCGAACCTGTCCATCATCCGCGCCAGCCTGGGCATGTATTCGCAGATGTCGAGACCCGGTACGTTGGTCGGAATCGGTTTGTATTCGCCGCGGATGCCGGCGGGCGCCTCCGGCTTGAGGTCAAACATGTCCATGTGCGGCGGTCCGCCGGCCAGGAAGATCATGATGACCGCCTTGTGCGACCCCTTGATGCCGGCCTTGGCCTCCGCTTGAAGCAATTGCGGTAGACGACAGACCTCCCAGCGCCAGACCGCCGAGCTTGAGAAAGTCGCGGCGGGTAACGCCGTCGCAATAACCCGAACGCTCCCTGCCGAGAATGGTCAGCATCAATCATCCCCTTTACCGGGAGTGCCTTCCCTGCACAATTGGGTGCGGCGTGCCTGTTAAACAACTATACTACTGGAATCCAATCGAAATGCAAATGGTGCGTCACCAGTCACCCGTGATCCATCGTCCATTGTGCGCCTCGACTTGCGATAAGTCACCGAACGCTCGTCGCGAACTTAGTGAACGAATCAATATGCCGAGCGGCTGGAATCCAAGCGGAGTGCTTGCTATTCGAAATGAGATGATTGCGATGACTGCGTGATATGCGGCGAGATTCATTTCTGATGGGATGCGTCCTAGATGAGAAGGACGGTGCAGATGCTGCTGAGGTCCTCGATCGGTCTGACCAAGTTCGGCGCCAGCGTTCTTGGGCTTTGAGGATCAACCAAAGCGCGGTCCTCCACTACGAGGCGCCGGATGGAGAAGGATGATTCCGTCTATCTCGGGCACATGCTCGATCGAGCGCAGAAAGTCATGGGCAAGGTGCGCGGAAAGACGCGCGCCGAATTCGACGCCGACGAGGACTTGCACATCGTCTGGATGGTGGCTACCGAACGGCTGCCAAAACTCGCCGAACTGCTTGCTCCCCTAGTTGCTTCCCCGCCAGATTCCTGACGCATCCTCCGTCTCAGCGCTCTCAATTCGCCTCCTCGATCCGATAGCTCCGGTCCGCCTTCAGATCCTTCAAGGTGGTCGTCTTCGCCGATGACCAGGTGATTGTCACCTGGTCGGCGTGGTCGAGTTGGCCCAAGCCGAACGTCATGGGCAGTTCGACGGAAGAGAGGTAGCTCATCGAAGGAAAGAGCTGACGGCGGCAGACGTGATCGCCGGCCTTGAGCTCGACCTTGGCGCCGATGCCGGCGCGGTTGGTTGTCTTGCCGTTGCCGACCAGCTCGAGCCGCAGCCAGTGGTTCTTGTTGCCGCCGTCGTTGCGAAAGAGCCGCGCGCGGCCGTTGTTGACCGTGACGAGGACGTCGAGGTCGCCGTCGCCGTCGATGTCGGCGTAGGCACAGCCGCGTCCCACGATCGGCTTGAAGAGATCGGGCCCGGCGTTTTCGGGCTTCACAAGTTGGTAGAGGGCTCGCCCGGCTTGGCCTGAGTTCCAGAAGAGCTGCACGGGCTGCTCGTACGACTCGCTGGCTTGCACCTTGGAAATGTCGGGCTCGAGGTGACCGTTGGCCGAAAGCAGGTCGAGGCGGCCGTCGAGGTCGTAATCGAAGAAGAAGAGGCCGAATTTGAGCGGAGGCTCGGTCGGAGCGCCCAGGCCGTAGAGATTCGCCAGGTCCGAGAACTGGATCGTTGACGGGTCGTCGCAGACGTAGAGCGCGGTCATCTCGTTGGCGAAGTTGCCGACCGCCATTCCCAGCCGGTCGTCGTTCATGAAATGAGCCCACGCAATTCCCATGCCGCCCCGGGCCGAACCGGACTGATCGAACGCCACGCCCGACAGGATGGCGATCTCCTCGAACTTGCCCTGCCCCTTGTTATGGAACAGAAAGTTCTGGACCGTGTCGTTGGCCACCGCGATGTCGACCAATCCATCGCCGTCGACGTCGTAGGGGGCGACGCCCAGCGACTTGCCGACCGGCACCTTGAGATCGGGCGTGCGCACTTGAATCCCCGCTTGCTCGCTGATGTCGGTGAACCGGCCCGAGTCGTTGCGCAAGAGCGCACAGAACGAACCACCGAAGTGGGCCGGCGGGCCGTAGGCGCGCCCCAACCCCGTGAGCTGGAATCCCTGGACCTTGTCGATCTCGGGAGTCCAGGTCACGTAATTGGCGATGAAAAGGTCCAGGTCTCCGTCGTTCTCGATATCAAGGAACGACGCTCCGGTCAGCCAGCAGCCGGTCGGACCGCGGGCGTTGGCTTGATCGGAGACATCGGTGAAACGTCCCTTGCCGTCGTTGCGGAAAAGATAGCCGCGCCCGATCGCGGTGACATAGAGGTCCAGGTTGCCGTCGTTATCGTAATCACCGACCGCCACGCCCTGGCCATAGAAGGTCTTGTCGAGGCCGGCCTCCCTGGTCACATCGACGAAATGTCCCTTGCCGTCGTTGCGATAGAGGGCCTGGGTTGGAGCGGGATTTGTCGAATGTCCCGCCCAGTCGGTCGAGTTGACCAGAAACAGGTCCGGGTCGCCGTCCCTGTCGTAGTCGAAGAACGCCGCGCCTGCGCCCATCGTCTCGGGCAAGAGCTTTTCACCGCGCGCTCCGTTGTGGTGGAGGAATTTGATGCCGGCCACGTCCGTGATCTCGACAAACTTGACGGTCGGCAACGTGGCGGCCTTGATCTCCGCGGGCCGGACCGGCGCGACGGCCGCCGCGACGGTTGGTGTGGGCGGCGGCGCTCCGCAGCCGCAAGCCAAGAGGAGTAGAACGGCGCACGCCAGCCCGTGGATCGAGTGACGCATTCGATTGAGCCTCATTCTTCTTTCTCCGCTTTTGGCGCCGCGGGCGATGCGGCGATTTTAGTTGCGGTTTCGCTCGTGGTGATCTTGGTCTTCGCGGCCGGGGGCTTGGGCGCCTGCGGCGGGTCGATGCCGGGCGCGCCTGGGCGATGGAGTGAGTGAATGACGATCGACTGAGCATTCTGATTGGCGGCGAGGTCGTTCTGCCGCGCCGAGCGAAGGCTTGCCCCTCCGCGGTCTCGTCCGGCTTGAGCCGTTCGTGGAGCCGCTTATGGGTCATTTCCAGCGCTCGCGCCAGTGCGGCCCGGACCGTCGGATCGGTCTCGGCGTCCCAGGCCGGGCCCAGTACCTCGACGATCTCGTACAGGGGCTCCATCCGCGATTGATAGCGCGGCGGCGGGCCATCCATGAACTGAATGACCTGGCGTGCCAGCCGAAGCGCCAGCGAGCGGCGATCAGATGCAGGCTGCTTGCGGTCGGCGACCGATGCCGCCAGCTTCACGATGCCGTCGGGATCGACTGCGTGCGCGCCGTCGGTGCCGCCCGCGCCGGATTCGGGCGGCAGTGCGGGGCTCTTCCGATCACGCCAGGCGGCGTCGCCGAACGCCTGCCCAAGCTGGTAATGGGCCGTCATGTTCTCGGAATCGATGGCCAGGGTCCGGCGGTAGGTGGCGATCGCCTTCTGGAGAAGATCGATGCGCTCGGGGCTCGATACCGGCATCACGCTGCGAGCACGGGCGTAGTAGGTCGCTCCCAGGTCGTTGATCACCCGGTAATCGAGGCTGAAATCCAACTTACGGTCGGGGATCCTGGTCGCCAGCACCGACTGGAAGTTTTCGGTCGCATGTTCGAGCATGCCATTACTCACGTTGATTTGACCGGTGAGCCAGTTGATGACCCAAGGCGCGGCTGGCTGCTTGTGGCGAGCCGCCTTCTCGAGCGCTGCCAGGGCGTCCGGAATGCGCCCTTCCCTCTGATAGACTCGCGCCAGGTTGACCCAGCCATCGGCGACCTCGAGCGCGGCGACCTTGCGGAAGATCTCCTCGGCCTGCTTCAGCTCGCCCTTCTGTCCTCCCTTGGTCGCGCCCTCGAGAAGCAGGCCGATGCCGTAGTCATTTAAGCGCTGCCAGGCCGGCTCGATGGGCGAGGGGTCGTTGGCGGCCGGTGGGCCTCCCTCGACCGGCAAGCGGACTTCGTCGCGCACCATCACGACCACCGGCAGCTTCGGGCCCTGGCCCTTGCCGAAAATGTAGTTGAGATAGGTTCGGTCGAACTTGCGATAGTTGACCTTGGCTTCCAGCGTGATCGGGCCTTTCTCGCCACTGGGCAGCTCGAGCGCGAAGTGGACGACCTGGCCGGCGCCGGGGGGAATCTGCTTGTTGTAGAGTGGTACGAAGATGTCCTGCGCATTGCGGCGGTCAATGCGATTGCCGTCACGGTCGAGCATGTAGATGTTGATGAAATGGGCGTAGGGATCGACCGTGTCATCCGGCCCGATGCCTCCGGAATGGCCGATGACCCGGCCGCCCGACGTGGCGATCAGCTCCACCCAGATCTCGTTGGAATCGGCGGTCCCCTGGCTGAAGGTATGGCCGATCCCGAGCGTCCGCACCACCGCCTCGACGAGGTACTTGCCGCCTGGCTTGAGCCGCGGCGTCTGGGGGCGAATCGGTCCCAGCAGCTCGCCTTCGATCACGCCGTCATCGCGCAGGGCGAAGATATCGACCCGAACTTTCTTGTCGCTCAAGAACTGGGCGTGTCAACGGGCGGCATCCGCGTCGCCGACCAGCGCCGCCAGCCCCGTGTTGGCACCGATGAAGAAGTGGTCGTGAATCTCGCGGCCCCCCTTGCCGTCGAAATCCTTGGCCCCGAAGTCGGCCGAGGGCTTGAGCTCCATGTGGCACTCGACACAGGTCGACTTGGCCACGTCGGGGTAGTAAAAGCTCTGGGCGCCGTGGCCCGAAACCCCGGAGAGCAGAAACGCGTCGTAATGGTTCTGGCCGCGGACGAAATCCTTGTACTTGGTCACACCGACCGGCAGGCCGACCTTGTGACAGGTCGAGCAAAACTTGGGGTCCTTGATGACCGGCTTCAAAAAGGTCTTCTTGTGCATCTCGGGCTTGGCCTTCACCAGCGTCTGATTGACCCATTGCAAGATGGGGTTGTCACTGAAGGCGAACGGGTAATGCTGGGGCTCCTCGATGGTATAAGCTGCATTGCCACGTGTGTTGTTTACGTTCGTAATCATATGGCATACAGTGCATGTAATGCCGGCCTGGCTGGTTGGGTTATTCACGTCGTCGTAGTTCGGGTCGTCGAACTCGCCCGCGAAGAACGGAACGGGATCGTGGCAGCCGGCGCACCAGCGGGCAGCCTGCGTGGAGTTGTCGGTTTTGAGGGCGACCCGGCGCGTTTCACGTACGCTGGTGAGATAGGCCTTGTTGTTGAACGAGCTGAAATGGTGGGCCGAGTGAAACCAGCCTGCGTAGGCGTCTTGATGGCACTTCAGGCAATAGTCATCCATCATCAGGGTCCGTGGCGGGATGAACTTGGCGTTGGCCGTCACTGCTTCGGAGGGAAAGAAGTAGGCCTTGCCTTCCTTGGGCCCCTTGACGCCGAACGAGCGCGGATCTTGGGAGTGCAAAAGCCCCATGAGGACGACGAAGCCGACGACGGCGACGCCGAATCTCCTGGCCCAGTGCCAGCGGATCATGGGGCCGGCCAGGCGATGCTTGATGTAGAGCCCCACGGCGGCCAGGGGTGCGAGTACGTGGAGCCAGTAGCCGGCGTCGCGAACGCGCGGATCGCGCACGACAAAGCCGCCGATCCGCACCAGGATGACACCCGAAATCAGGATGACGAGCGCAGTCGACAAAAGCGCCAGCCCAAAGCGGACCGCCGACTTGTTGGGCCGCTGCCACGACGTCGCCAGATGCGAGCAGCCGAAGATCAGGAATGGCAGAATCACGAGGAAGCCGACCAGCAGGTGCAGCGCGACCATCAACATGTAGAACGGAGTCTGCTGGGTGCTTCCCAGATACCAGGTCAGCGCGGTGACGCTGGAAAGATAGAAGCCATTGGCCGCGAGCAGAGCGAATCCGATCAAGATGGTCCAGAGAAGCGGGCGCAGCCGCGATCCGATGGCGGGCGTGTAGACTCGCCCCCTCCGATCCCGCATGGGTTTAACCTGAGCTGTCATGACCCTGCGCTCCTGCCGCTGCGCCCCCGGCTGACATGAGATGGTCCGGGGCGGCGGAGACGTTGCCTGGAATTCGAAAATAACGGGAATGTATGGGGATCAATGACGGGCGCGTCTCGACTACGCGACCTGAGGAATGCTCGATCGGTTCGAGCTAGACCGTGTGTGCGGCAATGCGAGCCTCAGCCGGACGCTCTTCTTGCAATTGCGGGTGCGAATGAGCGTGGAGGGCGATCGAGCCGATCCGCCGGCGGCTGGTGGTGCGGCGGCTGCCGCAGTGCCAGGAGTGCGACGGCCGATTCCTCGGGGGCGAATTCCGCCCATCGATGCCAGGCAGCGGCAGGTGGCCCGGCGGAAGAATCGATGAGGTGCGGAACCTCCCCGGAACAGGGGGGATGTGCGAGAGCCGGTGGGGCCCAAACGACCCGTGCGGTGCTCAGTTCCGGGCTCGGACCCTGCTCCCAGGAGAGATTTGAACCCAGCACGGGACGATCTTGAACGTGGCAGCCCGAAGCGTGCAGCGAGCGGCCCCCGCACAACAGCCAGAGACAGGCTGAAAGCGCGAAGATCCGGAATCGCTGAGTGTGTTTCGGTTGAGACAGCGACACCGCGAGGCCGCTCCGCTAGGTCGTGCGCGAAACGCGGGATAGGGCAGTCTCGATCGTATGGGGCGGGCGGCGGCGCTGTCAATGGACTTTACTGCAATCGCGGGCCGTCGTTCTCGTGGTGAACGGCTCGATCTTCTGGTACATTCGTGATGTCGAAGACTTTTTCGAGGGTCCGAACCAACGGCAGTGTTCGGTTCGTAACAAGCGGTAAGCGCGCGGTGCAACCGGCCCGCGCCGCGACCGGCCGATCCGGTGGTCGTGCTCGATGACGCACGGCGCCGCCGAGCGCCGGATATCGCGAGTGTGACGCCGCCGCATTCATTCCCCGCAGTTCCGCCATCGTTGGAGGCTTGTCCTTGTTTGCTGGACCCATCATTGCCCGAGAGGTGCTGACGGCCCCCCGTCCCCTGCGTTATTACCTTTGGCGAGCATCCTTTACCTGTTTCTTGTTCATTTTGCTCTGGACCGCGTGGCAGTCAATCATCGGTTGGCAGGAGGTGCGGGAAGTCGGGGTGATCGCCCGGTTTGGCGCCATACTCTACTGGCTGTTCGCGATGCTCCAGTTGACCTTGATGCTCTTTTTGCGCCGCTCTTCACGGCGGCTGCGGTCTCCTACGAGAAGGACCGGCGCACCTTCACCCTGCTGCTCATGACCGACTTGAGCGATCTCGAGATCGTTCTGGGGAAACTGGTAGCGGGGCTCCTGCACATCTTGACGATCCTGGGAGCCAGCGTCGGTTTCCTGTCGGTCTGCGCGTTTTTCGGCGGGATATCGTTCGGTCAGGTCATCAACCTGTTCCTGGTAACCGCCGCTTCGGGGATCGCGGGCGGTGCCATCGGTCTTTTGATCGCACTCTGGCGTGACCGCACGTTTCAATCCATTTCGCTGACGATCCTGATGGTCGTGTTCTCGATTGCCGGTGTCGAGGCGTTCGCCATCGCATATCCCAAGCTCGAGTTTTTGGGTGTCCCGCTGGTGGAGGTGCTCAACCCGTATCGCGCGATGCTGGCAGTGCTGTCGCCCCGATCCAACCAGCTCACCGGCATCGTACGGACGTCCAGCTTGGTCTACATCGCCGTCCGATTGACCTCGGCGGCCGTTCTGGTTGCATTCGGGACCTGGATGCTCCGAATCTGGAACCCCGGGCGCAACGAGCCGCGCGAACAGCGCGAGCAAGGTGAATCCGAAGTGGCCGAAAGCTTGATCGAGATCGAGGAACCCGCGCTCGTGGCGGCGGTCGGGGCCGGCTCGACCGCGTCGGCCCGCGCCTCGGCGCTGAGCGCACGAGCGCTCAATTGCCAACCGGCGAGCCGGTAGCGGCCCTCACGGGGGCCGCGGGCGAACATGGAGAACCGGGAGCGACCACCGGGCTGCACGTGCCCAGGCGGACCCACCGCCGGATCGCGGCGGCTCCCAGGTCCTATCGGCACCCCTGGTCGAACCCCATCCTCTGGCGCGAGCTCAAGACTCGAGGTTATGGGGCCAAACCACTCATCATCAAAGGTTGTTATGTCCTCCTCTATGCACTGGGAATGACCGTCTTTTTCAATCTGGGGGCCGGGATGGAAAACCCGCTGGGAACAGGCCTGGGCCTGATCCCCATCGGCCTGGCGATCCTCAGCCTGATCCTGGTCAACGCCCAGGGCGTGACCGCCTTGACCACCGAGCGCGACACCGGGGCGCTCGATCTGCTCCTGGTCACGGAATTGAGCCCCAAGGAGTTCATCTACGGCAAGCTCTACGGCGTCCTCTACAATGCCAAGGAAATGATCGCGCTGCCGGTGCTGACTGCCGTCGCCATGACATTTCTGGGGAAACTATCCGAAGAAAACCTGGTGCTCTTCCTGATTGATTTCTTGCTCTTGTGCCACTTCGCCGCCATGCTCGGGCTGCACGCGGCCATCACTTACACCAGCAGTCGCACGGCTGTCGCCAACAGTTTGGGGACAATCTTCTTTCTCATGGTCGGGATCCTGATCTGCGCCTTTCTGATCGTACTCAGCAACGGGGAGTTTGCGCGGCAGCTTCTGAGCTTCATGATCTTCATCGGCGCCGGCAGCGTCGCGCTTCTTTGGCTCCCTGGGGTCGAGAAACCCGTCCCAGGCCATCGCTCTCGTCGCCCTCCTGACGCCGTTCTGGACCTTTTACTGCATTATCAGCCTGGTCAACGGCGACTTGATGGCAGCATTCCTGGTCAGTGCGGGCATCTATGGCTTCGCCATTCTGGCGATGCTGGTCCCGGCCGTCGGCGACTTCGATATCGCGCTCGGGCGCACCGGCGCGATCCAGGGCTAGCAACGCCGATCGATCGCGCTCTGGAAAGCCGCGACGCCACCTGTTACTTTCTGGTGGAGGGTTCGTGTCGGTGAGAAAGGCGAGTAGCACAGATGGTTTTTTGCGCATGCGATCGCAGGCATTTTCTCAAGCTTCGACTCATCAGGCGCTAATCACGCGGGAGGCGGCGGCCATGACTCGCGCAGCCACGACTCGAATCAACCGCAAGACCGAAATCGAATACCTCGAATCGGATGGAAAACCCTTGGGCGAAACCGGCACGCACATTGACGTGACCTTGACCCTGCTCGACGTGCTTCGCCGTTACTATTCGAGAAGGATCGACGTCGCCGTATTGTCCAACATGTTTATCTATTATGTCGAAGGCAATCCCAAGAAGAACGTCGCGCCCGACCTGTTCGTGACGCTCGACGTGCCCTCCAACACCAAGCGGCGGACCTTCAAGGTCTGGGAAGAGAACAAAGGCCCCGACTTCGTCCTGGAAGTCACGTCGAAGAAGACACGAAACGAGGACCTCGACAAAAAGTTGGGGATCTATCGCGATTTCCTCAAGGTGCGTGAATACGTGATTTTCGATCCCTTGGAAGAGTACCTCGATCCGTCCTTGCAAGGATTCCGCCTGAATCGCGGCCGATACACGAGGATGAAGGTTGAGTCAGGCCGATTGCCCAGCGAGGTGTTGGGGCTGCATCTCGAGCGCGACGGCCTGGACTTGCGGTTGTACAATCCGCGGACCAAACGCTGGGAACTAACCAGTGAGGAAGTTGCAGAAACGCTGCGCAACGAGGAATTGGCCCGCCGTGAGGCCCAGGCGGAATCCGAGCGACTCAGACGCGAGCTCGACCAACTGCAAAAGCGACTGAAGGAAGGATAATCGATCAAACGATGGCCGCCGCCAAGCCTTGGTCCGTTCGTCGTCTCTTCACGGCACTGGTGGGGTTTCTGACACTCCTGACCGTATCGGCCCCGAGCGCTCCGGCTCAAGACGACCTGGCCCGAGAGCTGCCGCGGATCAAGCCGCTCGAACCGGATGCGGCGTTGAAATCGTTCCACGTTCACGCGGGATTTCATCTGGAGCCGGTCGCCGTCGAACCGCTCGTGACCGATCCTGTGAGCGCGTGCTACGACGCGATGGGGCGGCTGTACGTCGTCGAGATGCGGGGGTATCCCTACGCGGAGAAGACTCCGTCCGGCGGCGTTGTACGTCTCGAGGATCGCGACGGCGACGGCCGCTTCGAAACCCGCAGTCGATTTCTGGACGGGCTCTCCTGGCCGACGAGCGTTGTTCCATACGACGACGGTGTGTTCGTCGCGGTCGCCCCGGACATCATCTATGCGAAGGATACCAATGGCGACGGGGTCGCCGACATCAAGAAAGCCATGTTTACCGGCTTCGGGATCGAGAACGTCCAGGGACTGCTCAATGGATTGCTCTGGGGGCCCGACGGCTGGATTTATGGCGCGGGCAGCATCAACGTCGGATCGATCCGCAACCTGTCCCGGTCCAGCGCCGTTCCGGTCTCGCTCCGCGGCCGCGACTTTCGCTATAAGCCCGACGGATCGGCGCTCGAGGCCATCTCGGGAGGAGGGCAGTTCGGCCACTCGTTCGACGACTGGGGGCATCGGTTTACCTGCAACAACAGCAATCATGCCCGCCAGATCGTCTTGCCATCTCACTATCTGGAGCGCAACCCCGCGCTCAATCCCCCTGCGGTGATCCTTGACATCGGTGTCGAGGGCGCGGCCGCGCCCGTCTTTCGGATCAGCCCTCCGGAACCGTGGCGCGTGGTTCGCACCCGGCAACGGGCCGCCGACCCCGCGATGAGGAAACGCTTGCCGCCGACGGAACTTTTTGCGACGGGCTTCTTCACGTCCGCCACCGGCCTCACGATCTATCGAGGTACGGCGTACCCGGTGGAATACCGCGGCAACCTGTTCGTGGGGGACGTGGGCGGCAATCTCGTCCACCGTAAGATCCTCACGGTCAATGGGGCAACATATCGGGCGACCCGAGCCGATGCCGGTGTGGAATTCCTGGCCTCAGGCGACAACTGGTTCCGGCCGGTCAATTTCGCCAACACGCCCAACGGCACGCTACTGGTCCTCGACATGTATCGCGAGACGATCGAGCACCCGTTCTCCATCCCCGACCCGATCAAGAAGCACCTCGACCTCACAAGTGGGAAGGACCGGGGGCGGCTGTACGAACTGCTCGCCACGGGCACCCGGCGGCGCCGGCAGCCCAGGCTGAGCGCGGCTACCTCGGCCGATCTGGTCCCTGTTCTCGCCGATCCCGACGCATGGTGGCGCGAGACGGCACAGCGGCTCCTTTGCGAGCGCCGCGACCGCTCCGTCGCCGGGTTGTTGCGAACGATGGTCAAGGAACGGCCGACCGCGCTCGCGCGGCTTCATGCACTCTGGACTCTCGATGTGCTCGGGTTGCTCGACCCTGACGCGCTGGCGCTCGGCTTGAGCGATTCCGAACCGCGGGTGCGCGAGCAAGCCGTCCGCCTTTCTGAACCGCTGCTCAAGGGCGATCGGGCGACCCGGTCGCTCGTGCTGGCTCTGGCCGCGGATGCCGACCCGATGGTCCGGTTCCAGGTAGCGTTCTCCTTGGGAGTGGCGAATGATGACCCCAAAGTGATCGCGTCCCTGGCCGCGATCGCCATCCAGGACGCCGAGAGCCCATGGACACGGACTGCGGTTCTCAGCTCGATCGCAGGGCGGCCGGTTGCGTTGCTCGAATCCCTGGCCAGGTGGCGGGAGGCCGCGAATGCCGGTTTTCTGCGGTCTGCCGCGGGGCAAGCCTGGCTCGACGACCTCGCTTTCCTGGTGGGCGCCGATCGGAGATCGCAGGCACTCGACGAGATCATGGATCGCCTGGATGGCCTGGGCCTGACTACGGACAAGCGCATGCGTGTGGTGCTATCACTGTGCGCGGGCGGCGGCGAGGCGGAAGGCCGTTTCAGACTCTGCTCGAAGGCAGCGCCAGATCGCGAATCCGCGCCTTGCTGGCCGACGCCGCGCGGTTGGTTGATTCGACCGGCTCGGTCGAATCCCGCGTGGTTGCGATTCGTCTGCTCGGCCTGGGCGATGCGCCGACCGCCCGCAGGTCGTTACCCAGCGTGCTCGACGCCCGCCAGCCGGCGGCCATTCAACTGGCGGGCTTGCAGGCCCTTTCCGAGTGTTTCGAAGCCGGGGTTGCCGCCCAGATCCTCGCCCACTGGAAGTCGATGAGTCCGTCGGTCCGGCGCGAGGCCGTCGAGGTGCTGTTCGGTCGTCGAGCCGGGATCGACGCCGTTCTCGATGCGGTCGAATCGCGCCAGCTTCCGGTCAACGAGATCGACCCGGCGCGATGGGCCCAGTTGCAGAAAAATCCGGATCCGAAAGTGCGCGAGCGCGCCCAGAAAGCCGGGGCCGCACGGCCATCGACGGCCGGCGATCGCGATTCGCTGATTGCGTCGTACCGGCCGGCCCTGGCACTCGCCGGCCGCCGCGAGCAGGGGCAAATTGTGTTCACCAAGGTCTGCGCCACCTGCCACCAGGCCGAGGGACGAGGGACGGCGGTCGGTCCCGATCTGGCAACGGTCTCGAGCCGGACGCCCGAGGACCTGCTGATTCACATCCTCGACCCGAACCGCGAAGTGGCGCCGAACTACATCAATTACAATGTGGCGACGATGGACGGTCGCGTGGTTTCGGGAATGATCGCCGAGGAAACAGCCGGTACGGTCGTACTCAAACGCGCCGAGGGCGTCTCCGATCGGATCGCCAGGGATCAGATCGACTCGATCAGCTCCACGGGAATCTCGCTGATGCCGGAGGGTCTCGAAAAGGGACTCTCTGCGCAGGATCTCGCAGACCTGATGGCGTTCGTCCGCTCGATCCAACCCGCCAAACCAGCGATTCCCGCGGTGCCGGTCGCCCGCTAACGAACGCCTCGGAGTCGTCGAGCAGGAGGTCATTGCGCGGGGGCATTGACCCGCTGCGGCGCTGCCGCCAGCACTTTGGAGCCGAGGGTCAGGTAGTCGGTGACGATCCGGATCATCTCGTCGTTATAGAAGTCCGCCGCCCACACTTCCCGCTCGGAGTACTTCTTCTTCTTGCGATCCTTCTTCGCCTTTTCTTCGGCAAGTTTGTCTTCCGGGTCTTCGGAGACGAATTCGGCCCGGAACTTCGCCTCATTGAGCGAGATGGTATGGCGAGCTTTTCGGTCGATGTACTTCTTGATTTCCTGATTGAGCTTCTGGAACTTCGGCTCGCTCTTCCGGCGCTCGGCGGACCGCTCTTCGAGGCGACTGACCAGATCGTCGGGAACCCGGTTGTAGTTGTCATGTGCCAGCCCGTTCGACCTTATCAAACTTGACGGCGTTGGCCAGCTTTGCTTCGTCGAACAAGTCTCTGTAGTCGTTCATCGAAGCGATGTGGATGTGGGGCGAGACGCCGTTGATCTGCGTGCTTTCACCGTTGGCTCGATAGAACTGCTGGATTGTCAGCTTGAGCGCTCCCCGGTTGAGCTGAGGAAACCTCCGACCGTGCCTGGCGTGATCGCTGATCATGACGATGCTCTGGACGGTGCCTTTGCCGAAGGTGCTTGCGTCGCCGACGATCAGGCCTCGACCGTAATCCTTGATCACACCGGCAAAGATCTCCGACGCGCTGGCACTCGCCTTGTCGATCAGGACCACGAGCGGTCCCTCCCACGCGGTTCCCTGATCTTCGTCATCGAGATGCTTCACGCCTTGGGCTTCCTTGACCTGGACGACCGGACCGGTGTCGATGAACAAACCGGACAGGGTCTTGGCCTCCTCGAGCAGGCCGCCGCCATTTTGCCGGAGATCGACGACGACTCCGTCGATGCCGTGCGCCTTGAAATCCGTCAGGATGCGCCGGCAGTCGATCGTCGCACTGACCGCGTTGGGGTCGCCGCGTAGAATCGCGACGGTATCGCCGTAGAAGGCCGGCAGACTGATGATCCCGATCTTGAGCGGCTTGCCGTCGGGTCCCTTCGATTCGATGATCTTGCTCTTGGCATGCTGTTCCTTGAGCTCGATCTTCTGACGTGTCAGCTCGTAGATGCGTTTCTCCTTGGTGCCGTCGGGTTGTACGATCAGCCGCACCTTGGTCCCGCGCGGGCCGCGAATATAGCGGACGACGTCATTGAGCTTCTTCTCAATCAGATCGATCTCCGTCCCATCCTCCTTCTGGATGCCGATAATCTTGTCTTCCGGCCGGAGACGATCATCCTTGTCGGCTGCCATCCCCGGCACGATCTCGCTCACGATCGCGTAACCGTCTTCGGATCGAAGCGATGCGCCGATTCCCTCGAGCGAGAGATGGAGCTGCTGATTGAGCATGTCCTCCAGCTCCTTGGGAGGAAGATAGGCCGTGTGCGGATCAAATGTCTCGGTCAGGCTGGTCAAATAGATCTGCAACAACTCGCTGTTATCAACCTGATGCACCTGCCGGTTGCGGTCCTTGTAGCGAATTCTCAGCTTGCGAACCGCCTCGGCCTGGTCGAGCTCCTCCACGACCTTGGCAACCAGCAAATCCAGCTTGACCTTCTTGCGCAATCGCTCGTTCGCTTCGGCCACGGTCGACGGCGGATCGAGCTTGTCGGCATCATCGGGCAGATACTCATCGACCGTGAAGTCGTGTTGCTGCTCGAGCAGATTCAACTGCACCTTGAACCGCTCATCCGCGCTTCAGGAACCGCTCGAACACCTTCCTGGCGAATTCGAGATCGCCGTTACGAATCTGGTCATCGAGATCCCGGTTCTCCTTCTTGAACTCGTCGATATCCGCCTTCAGAAAGTAATACTTACCCGGGTCCAGGTGCTTGAGGAAATTGTCGCACCACTTGACGGAAATGTCGTCGTCAATCACCGGACGAGCCATGTGCCCGCGCTCCAGGAGATCGACCACGATCTTCGCGGTCTCTTGATCCTCAGGCTGAGGCGCAGGCGCCTGAGCCCCGACGATGACCGCCATCAAGGCCAGGACCGCAATCAGCACTAACGGACGTAATGCAAGTCGGGGCATGGACTTCTATTCCTGATTCTGAAGGCGACGTATTCCGAGACCGGAATCGTTAAACAACTAATCCATCCTATCCGTGAAACTGTTAGGGGACAAGGGCATAAGCAATTTGACCCGGCTCAGCCAGCGCCAACGTTCCGCCGGGGGAGCCAAGTCGAGATCCCGGCGTTCCAAACTGAGAGCCTGTCGGACCATGCCTTTGTCCATGCTACCTCCAAGAGCGCCAGCATGGATTGGGGATTTGTAACGGCGCCGATCGCTACCAGGTCGTCACGAGGTGAGCCCAGTACTCAAGCGTTTTTTTCGGTTTTTCCCCTAGCCCTTGACCAGTCTTCTCGGTCAAGAACACGAACCCGGGATCGTCGCGAGGTTCCTCTCAAGTTGGCGGGTCTCCAGGCCGATTGAAAGGATTACGGCAACTACTTGAATGACCCCACGACGACCCATTTCGCACCAAGAGCCATGAACCGCCAAGTGGGACCAAGCATCGTTCTGAGCGTATTCATCGTTTGCTTCTTCGCGGTTGCATTATTCCGGCACGAGCCCAAGCACCTCGCCGATCGAGCTGGTAAGCAATCGCTGCGAGATGACCCCGGCACGAAGCGATCCTCCAGTTCGACTCAAGCTGGCCTTCGTGCTCGCTTGACTGCTGCGTTGACCGGCGGTCCCCTCAGGGCGGCGCCTGAGGCAGCCTCCGAACCGGCCCGGCCCGGCGCACACGTCACATTCACGAATTCAGAACTTCCAGCATCGATGATTCGGCCAGCGTCAGCTCGCTCGGAGACCGCAAGCGGGCGACTGTTGCCGGCGAGAGATGGCGTCATTCTGGAACCGCATCAAGGCGGGATCGTGCAGCAGCCCGCCTCCGCGTTCACCGTCGTAAAGCAGGGCGAGGCGATCGGCGATGTCGCTGTGCGAATTTACGGCTCGAGCGATGCACTCGACGCGCTCTGGCGAGCCAACCGGGACTTGCTGCCAACCAAGGACACGCCACTTTCCCAGGGAACGTTCTTGCGCACGCCAAATATGCGGTGACCCGCCAAAATCGGCCCGTGACGCTTCCGCCAGTTCAGGCAGTCCCATCGGGGACGAACGCATGCTGGTGCACCTGCCCGGGATTTGATCAAGCGCCCGCGACGACAGAATAGGTCCCCGCCATCTCTCGCTTCAGCTTGCCCAGCCGAACCAGCTCTTCCCAGATGCCGGGGGGATGTCCGGTCGGCGGAGTAATCCCCGTAATTCGCGACCTTTTGGCGCCCCCTCGGCTCAGTCCTGACTCGTCATCGAGTTGAGACAGTTTGAGCCGTTTCTTGAACGCCTTCAGAGCCCGCTTGAGTTCCTCTTCCGTCGCCATCAGACGCTCCCGCAAACCGGGTTTCGAAATGGCTGCCAACGCGATGGTCGTCGCGACCCAGCAGCCGTTTCGTGGCCCGTCAGTTGACATAAACGAACTCGTTGAGATTGAAAAGAGCGAGACAGAATTCCGCAAATGAGACGGTGCCGCTCGAGAGGAACTCGCGCGCGCAACCTCCTCTCAGCCTGGTCTGGACGTCGCCCCAGGGCGAGCCGATACGCTCGATCGACCATGGCATCGAATCCCGCGCTTTCCTCCAATCTAACCTTCGTGGCAGTGCTCCAGCCGATTCCACCGACAGCCTGCTGTTCAGCAGGCTGAGTGCCTGGGCGCGGTCGTTGTCACGGGCGCCGGGGGCAGCTCGCATTGGTGTCGGGGCGATCGAATGCCTCGAAGAAGGGATAGCGCAAGTTACGGCGGACAAAGATGTAAAGACTTCGACGGTTTTGGTCGCCCGCGGAGGGCGACACAGGCCAGATCGCACCCTTGCTCGAAAGCCTGGTCAGCTCCGCCGGCAGAGGAGGGAAAACTCCTGGCCCGCCGAGCGCCGGGTTCAACTGGCCGCAAGCCGAGAGCAACGCGTCGCGGATCGCCTCGCCGTCGAGCCGGCGCCGGTTCTGGTGAGAAAGCCAGTGGTTTTCCGGATCGAGAGTCGGAGCGCCGGCCGGCTTCGACGACTGCCGATAGGTTGAGCTCGTGACAATCAGCCGGTGCAGTGCCTTGAGGCTCCATCCTCGGTCGATGAGCTCGTTCGCCAGCCAGTCGAGCAGCTCGGGATGGGTGGGCTCGCCACCCATCCTGCCAAAGTCGCTGGGTGTATCGACGAGCCCCCGGCCGAAATGGCCTTGCCAGAGGCGGTTGACGACCACGCGCGGCGTGAGCGCATGCCGGCCGCATGTCAGCCACTCGGCAAGTGCCTTTCGCCGGCCAGTTGACTCGGCGAGCGGGACGATCACCGGGCTTGCCGCGGCCAGCACGGCGGGAAACGCCGGTTCGACGACCGGGCCCTTCGCAGCGAACTCTCCGCGCTTCAAGAGATACGTCGGGGGTGCGCGGTCTCCTGCTTCGTCGATGCCTCGGGCAGTCGGCGGAACAGGCGGTGCCGCGCGCCGCAGTTGCACGAGCGTCGCGTGCAGCCGCGCATGCTCGGCCGCAGCGCCCGCCTCGAGCAAACCGGGCCAGTCGTTGGCCTTGATCCGGCCGTCGCGCTTCAGCAGCTCGTAGACGATTGTGACCTCGGCTGGGCTCCGTTCGGCATCGGGTTTGTTGTAGGCGGCCACCGCCTGGTCAAGCGCGCCGATCGGCAGCCCGGGTGCAAGCTTGCCGCGAATCGGTTTCTCGATTCGCAGGATAGAGGCCTGGATTTGCGCGACCTGGGACGCGCCACGCCGTGACCTCCCGCTCATAGCGTCGCGCCGCTCCGGGGCCCTTGCAAGAGGATAATCGTCGCGGAACCGCGCGGGGCTGAAGAACGCCTCTAGCCTGTAAAAATCAGCCTGGCTGATCGGGTCGGACTTGTGGTCGTGACAGCGAGCGCAGCCGATGGTCAACCCCAGAAAGACCAGGCCGGTCGTTTCGGTGATGTCGTTGAGTGCGTTCTGACGCCTCAATCCCTGGTCGTTCAAGTTGACCATGTCGGGAAAGCAGCGGTTAAAGCCGGTCGCGACAAACGCGCTCGGATCATCGGGAGCGATCTCATCGCCCGCGAGCTGGAGCCGGACGAACTGGTCGTACGGCAGGTCGCGATTCAGAGCGTCGACTACCCAGTCCCGGTAGCGCCAGGCATTGGGCCGAGCCTGGTCAAACTCGAAACCGTCGGTGTCGGCGTAGCGCGCCAGATCCAGCCAGTGCTGCGCCCAGCGCACGCCATATTGCGGGCTCGCGAGCAGTCGGTCGACGGCGTTGTCGAAAGCCGCGGCGGTGCTGTCGTTCACGAACGCATCGATCTCCTCGGGCGCGGGCGGCAGGCCGACCAGGTCGAAGCTCAGGCGGCGGAGCAGGGCGGTTCGTTCGGCCTCGGGCGCAGGCGAGAGGCCGTTGGCTTCGATGCCCGCGCCGATGAAGCGGTCGATCGGATTGCGGGCCCAGTTGCGATTCTTGACCACCGGCGGCTCGGAACGCGGGCGGCTGGAACGCCCAGTGGTTTCGGTCGTCGGCTGAGATGGGCTTCTCGGGCACCTGAGCGGCGGCTGCAAGACCAGCGGCGGTGATTCCGACCATCATGGCGATCTTGCCGGCGCGTCTCTGCGACATCGATGGAACCCTCGGCTCACGCCAGAATCGACCGGATCACCTTGCCCGCCGTGTCGGTCAGGCGGTCGTCCCGGCCGTTGTGGAGGAAGGTCAAGCGCGTGTGATCGATTCCCAAGAGATGCAGGATCGTCGCGTGGAGGTCGTGGACATGCACGCGATCGACGACCGCGCGGAGGCCGACGGCATCGGTCGCGCCGTGAACCGTGCCGCCCTTGATCCCGCCGCCGGCCATCGCGACCGTGAATCCGTATGGGTTATGGTCGCGGCCACGGCCGCTCTCGGACATTGGCATCCGGCCAAACTCGCCTCCCCAGATCACCAATGTCTCATCGAGCAACCCGCGCCGCTTCAGGTCTTTCAACAGGGCCGCCGCCGGCCGGTCGGTGCGCAAGCACATTCGCGAGTGATTGGCCTCGACATCGTCGTGCGCGTCCCAGCCGGTGACGTCCCCCGAGTAGAGCTGGACAAATCGGACGCCGCGCTCGACCAGCCGGCGAGCCAGCAGGCAGCGGGCGCCAAATTCGGCTGTCTCCTTGCGGTCCAGTCCGTACAGGCACTTCGTCTCATGAGTTTCTCCGGACAAGTCAACGGCCTCGGGGGCGGCCGACTGCATGCGGTAGGCGAGCTCGTACGACTGGATGCGGGCGGCTAGCTCCGAATCGTCGCCCCGCTCGGCGAGGTGGCGGGCGTTGAGCCTGCCGATCAGGTCGAGTGTTCGCCGCTGGGCAGCTCGCGACAACGCGTGGGAAGGCTCCAGGTCAATGATCGGGCTCGAACCGGACCGCATGAGCGTCCCTTCATGAGAGGCCGGCAGAAAACCCGCCCCATACGCGGGCGGGCCGCCCTTGATGCCGCCGCCGGGATCAGGCAGAACGACGAAGGCCGGCAGGTCCTGCTTGTCCGTTCCCAGTCCGTAGCTCGCCCAGCTCCCCAGACTGGGCTTTCCCATCAAAATCGACCCGCTGTTCATCTGATAGACAGCCTGGGGATGGTTCACGCTATCAGCCCAGCAGGAGCGGATGACGGCCAGGTCGTCGGCGCAGTCGGCGATGTGCGGCAGAAAATCCGATACGGGCAGGCCGCTTTGACCGGAGGCGCGGAAGGTCCGCTTGGTGGCAAGCAGCGGATTGGCCGCAACCTGGCGGCGCGTGGCCACACGGCCGAAACTCGGGGGCAGAGGCTGGCCGGCCAGCCGCTTCAGGTCGGGCTTGGGGTCGAACGTCTCGAGGTGGCTGGGACCGCCGTGCATGAAAAGATAGATGACCCGCGTCGCTTTCGCGGGAAAGTGCGGGACCCCTGGCGCATGGGAATCTACGGGCGATCCAGCCCGCGCCTGCTCGCGCTCGAGCAGCCACGCCGCGGCGATCGCGCCGAAGCCGCCGCCCGCTTCGCGCAGGAAGGTCCTGCGCGACGAGCTTTCGCAAGCGCCCGATCCTGCCCGGACGCGCGTGCCATTGAATCAAGCTCCGAGGGGGTGACGACCGTTCGAGCACGGCGATACAAGACTACACTACCACAACGAGGCGAAAGAGCCCACCGGCTGCCGGAAGGAACTGCAATTCCGACGCAAGCGGCCGGGGCAGCGCGAAGCCCCCAAGACCCAACCGACCGCACGGGCCACATTTCGGTGATTCCTTGATAAACAGCCCCTCGGGCCGCCTTCTTTCGGCAGAAAGACGGTAGCAGCGGTCGGCGCAAGCCCCGTCGGTACAGGCTGCCCCCTGCGCAAGTGCAAGGGCAAGCTGGGCTTGCTTTCTCTCGCGGTCTTCTCCGGGAGTGGGAGCAAATGAGAGCCAGTGAGAGGATTCCACTGGTTTTTTTCCGTTTTGGCCCGCCCACGGTTCTCAGCCCCGGGCATAGGGCTGGCCTGCACGCCCTCGAGGGGCAAGGATATGGGGATTTGACCTTAACCAAGAATAACACGAATCTTACGAATGAGAGAGCGGTCTTCTCGACATCGCCCCACGGCCGAGTGACTGGAGGACGGATCGCCAATCCGTCCCACCGTGATTTTGCATCGACCGCTCGCCAGAGCGCGATCAGCACGCGTTCGGGGGGCCAATCCGCCATGGTGGATATGTTGAACGGGCGATCTGCGCGATTGTCTATATTCAAGATGCGCTGATTCCCAAATTTCGTTAACGCAAGATTTACAATTCGCTGATTTTTTTGTCGCAACTACTTATGCTACCAAGCGAAGAAAAAAGTGGAAAATCTCTTGGCTTGTTCACTGATTGCACAATTCGCAGGCGAGTTTGCATATAGTCAAACCCAGGAGTTGGACCGCTCGGGCCAAGTGCTTTTCAGGAAAAGGTGTCGGAAGCCTTTTGTGTGAAGCACCCTTCGGGCCGTCCCGACAAAAGCTTCCTGACGGCGTTTCCGGGTGCGAATCACTGCTCGTGAGACTCGGCGCGGCCGCGCCGCCCCGTTTGGCAAGGTTCGGGTGAGGCAACCGGGCCGGTTGAGGAACCAAAACCGCGAGTCAACGCGCTTAATTTCCTTCTACTCGTGTGATACAAAATCTGATGACCGAAGCGCAGCGAGACGCGATACGAGAGGTATGTGACATGAGCATCAGCTTTGAAATATCCCAGGACATCGAGCAAGAGCTTCGCAGCAACGGTCGGGACATGAACCGGGAGGCGAAGGAGGCATACCTCGTCAACCTCTATCGCGAGGAACGGATTAGCCATCGCCAGCTTGGCGTAGCGCTGGGGCTGAGCCGGTACGAGACCGATGGACTCTTGAAGCGGTATAAGGTCTCGCCGAACGTCACTGTCGAGGAGATGCGAGCTCAAGCCGCCGCCCTCAAGGACGCGAGGTCGGAATGATTGTTGTCTCTGACACGACACCCCTCAACTATCTCATCCTTATCGACGCGACTGAGGTGCTCCCCGCTCTGTTCGGGCGGGTGTATGCACCGCGAAGCGGGAGCCCGGAACCTTCTCGACTACGAGAAAGCGAGAGACCGTCTCGTCAATGAAACGAGTTTCTATGTCACAGACGAGGCGCTCCGCGAATCGGAGCGCCGCTACCGCGATCGGAACCAAACCCCGGATCAGGATCAGAACATTCAGGAACAAGCCTATCCTACGCCCGAGGACGACGAGAAAAAGGAGACCGGAGAGTGACCACTGAAATCGCACTCGCACCCGCGCCACCACTGGTGACGTCGAAATCGCCGCCGGAGCTGGTCGTGCGGGCAGGGGCGGCGCGTTCGCCTGGGATGAGTTCGTTTACGCCGAGCACCATAATCCGCACACGCAAAAGGCGTATCAATCGGCGGTGCGACGGATCCTGATCTGGGCCGAGGCCGAAGGGGCTGGAGCTGGCGAATATCCCGCCGGGCAAGGTCGGGCAGTATCTGACCGCGTTGGGCGGATCGGCGGCAAAGCGGAATCTGCATCTGTCGGCATTGCGGGGATTCTTCGACCGGCTGGTGCAACGGCACGTCGTGCTGCTCAACCCGGCCGCGTCGGTGAGCGGCGTCATGGAAACGGTGGTCGAGGGCAAGACGCCGGAGATCACGACTGAGCAGGAAAGGAAGCTGATCGCGTCGGTCAAAGCTACATACACCGTGAAAGCGAAAGGGCACGAGCCGCAAGGGATCATCAGCGTCGTCGGCCTGCGGGACCGGGCAATCCTCTCGATGCTGGCCTATATGGCGTGCCGTGCCGAGGCGATCGCCAAGCTGCGGCTCCAGGATTTCCAGCACGATGGGGCCGATCTTGAAATTCGACTCACAGCAGCTTCAGGTGCCCCGTGATCAGGTCGATCCGCTCTGGATCGTCGGGTCCCAGGGCGCAGCAGGTGGGTGTCGGCACACCGTGGAACTCCGTCCGCCCCGCATCGACACAGAGATGAACCATCACACCAACCTTACGAGCAGTTTCGACGACACTCAGCAGTTCTTCTTCCGAATCTACTCGTACGCAAACTTTGGTGAAACTGCCATCGAGCCAGCGGCGTTCGGCGTCGGTGAACGTGTAGCCGGGCTGGCGGATGCGAAAGGCAAGCCAGATCATGCTGGCGTGACTGCCTTGGGCGATCTCCTTACCGCGCCGCATGCCCAGGTCACGCCGCATCACGATCACCTGTTTCGGTGCTGACCGTTCGTTGGGTTCCATGCTCGCAAGAACCTCCTGGCTTCGATCCCCTGGTTATCAGACAAGCCAAGTAACCCAAAGGATCGGGCGTCAGAACTCATACCCCATCTCGACCCAGTAATGCCAATCCTCGACCGCCTGCCGGGTCTCGTCATCTCCGTGGACCACGTTCAACTGCGACAGCGGCACTGCCAGGTTCCGCTTGTGCTCCCAGGGGGTCTCGACGAACATCTCCCTCTCGCACTCGTTCCCCGGTGCCATGCCGACGACCTCCACTTCGTCCCCGACCCGCAGTGGCGAGATCGCACGCTCGCTGATGCAGCGGGTCAGGAACGGGAAGTGCAGAGTGTCTTCCAAATAGCAGTGCCAACCCATCGCCCGCTCTTCCTCGTCATGGGCATCCACGACGATCTCCATCTCGATCCGTTCCTCACGTTCTTCATCCCGCTTGGGTTTTTTCGGTTTCTTTGAGTTCGCCATCTGCGCCCATCTTCTGCCAGAGTGAATCGGGTTGTGTGTTGCTCCCTGACACCAACGCCGACAACCTGCAAGTTGCCACCTGCGGAGGTCGAGCCTCGCTTGACGTATAATGAGGCTTGCTCGATCAGATCAAGCCCGAAGGTAATGCAAATGGCATACAATCGTCTGTGAGAACCCGCCAAGATCGGTGCTGACTGCGCCGGGAAACTCAAGCCTCTACAATGATGGGGATGAGGATATCGATCCCGAATTCGTCGAAGATGAGCGACAGGATGAGCTTCGGCGCTCGGCTTCCGATCTGCTCTTGGTAAAACACGCACGAGCGTGGCTCTTGGGAGAAAGCGATTAGCCCACGACCGGTTTCTCGTCGGATCGCCCACGAGCGCAGTTTTCAACGGCTGCCTCGTAAACGGCGACGGCCGCTTTTGCCATTAGATGGACCGTCTGATGAGACGGAAGAAGCGGCAAGGACCGCAGCCCCATCTGTACGATCACGTCAATAGCGGCTTTCTCGATCCGTTTCTCCAACTTGCGAACGGTCTTTTCGTCCATCGACAAACCCCGTCTCGTGATTATTCAACGTTGATTGTGCCTTCCTTACCAATGTCCTACGCAATGGAGGAACTGCCGGATCGGGTAGCCATCGCAGACAAAGCAACCTCCGAGGACGGCTCACCCCGCACCGAGGGTTACTGGAGCACGACATCTGTGCAGTCGAACTAAGCCTTTAACCACAAACGCAGATCAGGACGTTTTACGACTAAATCGATCGGGTCCGTGCTCCTCGCCTTTGCGTGGAGCCCGTTTCAGGATGGTCCAAATTGCGAAAAACTCCGGTCTTAGCCAATCATGAGGTGGAGCTAGCCGGCGACGGACGCCTTGGCGAATGGCATTCCGCCGGTTCGGAGCCGATTCCCCCGCATCCACTTCTCGGACGTAGACGGGAGAGTATCCATCGAAAGGATCATACCTTGTAATAACCGAATCGATCAGCGTCTGCTCAGCAGCATTTCATCCCCCGTTCATCGCAACCGCCCTCTTGAGATACGAGAGATACTTCGCACGAAGTTCCAACGGGAGAACGATCTCCACGAATCCCGACCAGCCCAGCAGCCACCACACGATCTCTTCCAGCCCATCGACCCGAAAAAAAACCGTAACCGACCCATCGTCGTTGCTGCGAGTTTGCTGCGTGTGATGCCATGTTGTCTCTGTCACCAATGCCGCAGCCTCGGGCGTAAATCGGACCTCGACGTCGTAAGTGCGTTCGCCACGTTAGACCGCCCAAGCGTTTCCGAAATAAGCCCGAAGGTCGAACTCATCGGGAACATCCGCCGTGCGATCGAGTTTCTTCAGCGACCGAAAGCGTGCCACCCGATAGGTCACGGGATGATCTGATTCGACAGGATGGGCAATCAAATACCATGCTTGCTTGACCAGGCAAAGCCGAATCGGATGGAGGTCCAGCCGCTTTTCCGTCTTCTGATAAGGGCTGAGATAGATTCCTTCCAGCCGCTTCTTCTCGACCAGGGCAAGCTGGATCGTCCGGATCATCTCTCGGTGAGCTTCGTGATTCGCCAGCTTCAAATCGCGAACCAGTGTGACTCGCTGGGCATCCTCCAAGAGCTTACGAGCGCTCTCCCTACCCGTTATCCGTAGCTTGCGAGCCGTGGGTTCGGCACCCACTCCGATGTCCAGCCCCCGTGCCGAGGTCAGGGCGGCTGCCGTTCCCTGCCCGAGGAGCTCGTCGTCGCTCAACCCAGTAACGGCGAAGCGGTAATCGCCTTGCAGCACGTAGCCTTTTCTAACAGGGTCGTAGTTGTAATTGACGCCCGCCACGTCGAGAACTCTCAGATCTCGATAGACGGTGCGCTCGTCCGTATCAAGTTGGACTGCAAGAGACTTGGCATTGTAAACGGATCGATCTTGGAGCAATTCCAGCAGCTTGAAAATGCGGGCGAACCGCTCGGCCTGGCGAATCCTGAGATCGGATTCGGATCGTCGGGTAATGTTGCTTTGCGGCAACTTTTCGGTTTCTGGTCGTTTCTTGCGAGGGCTCTGACCCACGTGTGTCGGACCTCTTTCGTCTATATGGATGAGGAGTGAGCCTCCAGGGAGATATCGTAGATGAGCGATGAGGATTTGAGGAATAGGGCGAAACTGAGCGAGCGTCGATCCCATCCCTTGGGTGGTGGCTACTACTGGGTTCCGTACCCAGATCGTGACTCGATCACCTGGGGCGTTCTGAGCTGCCACGAGATGGGCTTCAAAGCCCACGATGGGCACTCCGATTTGTGGCTCGGCGTGGTCGACCGCCTGGCGACGGCTTGGAACAAGGACGCAAGTGCCCTACGGCGGCTACTTAGAAACCACTTTTATGGGCTGCCGAGGGGTAGAGTAACCCAACCCAAACGCCGCTCCTTGATCCATCATGGAAACGATGCACCACGAGCCGACTGGCTGGAGAAGGTTATCCGGAGTTTTGATTTGGATAGTCGCGCTGTAAAGCCCATGTACGACGAGCACGAGACGATGTGTGCGGAAGACCGGCTGAAGGTCATGGAAGCGCTGGGTATTGCAGCAGGCTGGGTCAATGTGGAGAATTAAAAGGGTCGATGATTTCCGACGCTGAAACCAACATCGTCTACATCTCTGATCGGCTGGAACCGAAGTATAGGGTCCTGGTAGACCGCCTGCGTGGCATCCTCGGTGACCACGGCATTCCCCTGAAGATAATCAGGGGAACCAAGGACATCTGGTGCAGGGACTACATGCCTGTACAGGTTGGTCCGGGATCGTTCGTCCAATTCCGTTATGCACCAGATTACCTCCGAGGGTACGAGCGCCTGATCACCCGCCCGTTCGACATCGACACCATCCCGGAGGTCGAGAATTGCCATCAGCCCGAGATCGTGCTTGACGGAGGGAACATGGTCCGCTGGGGCAACCGCAGCACCCTGACGGACAAGGTGTTCCTTGAGAATCGCAGGGTCAAGAAAGACGAATTACTCGGGATACTCCGACAGCAGCTATGGGTTGATGAGATCATCGTGATCCCCCAGGAGCCCGAAGACGTGATCGGTCATGCTGATGGCATGGTCAGGTTCTTGGACGCCGATACTGTCTTCGTCAACGACTATTCGGAGGTGGCCCCGTCGTTTGGGAGGCGGCTTAGGTCGATCCTGAGGCGAGCCACAATCGAGACCGTCGAATTACCCTACTGTCCCCAGGAGGCAACGGGGAACGAAATCCCCTCAGCCGTTGGCTGCTACGCCAACTTCTTGATGGTGCGTGGGCTGATCGTGTTGCCGACGTTCGGCATCCCCGAGGACGACACGGCGTACAAAGTAATGGTCGAGCGTGTCCGGGACCGAGCCATCGAATCCATCGATTGCTCGAAGCTGGCACGTAAAGGAGGAGTACTTCACTGAGTGACCTGGACTTTCGCTGCCGGTCAGCAGAATCAACGTTCAGCGATACAAATGGAGAATTTCAGAGAATGAGACAAAAATGTTTAATCAAGAGACCGTTAACCGAGATCGCTTGCCCGAGCTGCGGAGCCATGCTCCCGCCCCGTCCCGGCAGGATCGTGAGCGCCGATCACTGGCTCAGTTGTCTTCGGAGATGTGATAGGTGCCGGATCGGCGTCTCGAACGCCATGAACAATCCAACGACGATCTTCGACGACCCTCGGCTCAATGTGCCAGAGGAGGTGAAGGATGGGGTGCTGGACGTACTCGCCCTGACGCTCAATGTCAGGAACCGGGAGAACAAGCGGGTGAAGTTCGGGTTCAGCACCTCAGAGGATAACCTTACCTGGACGCTGTTCAAGTTCCTCAACGACTCGGGGCAATTAACCCGTGTTCTCCGGGGTGCGGGGCTTCCGATCCAGGAGGGGGTGTCCCGGCACGAGGCGCTGTTACTCTGGGGCGTCCCCATCCCGCTGGATCGGGAGTCGAGCCCTGTTGGATGGGGAATTCGCCGGGATCTGGAAGAGATCTCAAACCGGCTTGGTGAAGACCCGACTTCGAGGACTGAACCGGATGTGCTGATCGACTTTGGAGCGCACGGGGTTTTCGTTATCGAGGTCAAGCATAGAAGCGGCACGAGCCTCAAGGATGTGGGGTACCCTGGGTGGAATCGATACTACCCCGCTGGTAGCCCTCTTGCCTATGCCGCATCTATGCGTTCGTCTAAGTGCTACGAACTGGCTCGGAATTGGCGTTTCGGACTCGAACTGACCACCCCGACCAAGCGACCCTTCACGCTCGTCTATCTTGGACCAGATAGTCTGTTTCAGGGTGAGGGCAACAAAGTCCTAACTAAGTTCGAGGCTTGCCTGCCGACCGAGGGATTGGCACGATTTGGCAAGCTGCGTTGGAACACTCTGCTTGGCGCAATCGCCTCTCCTCCCGAGTGGCTCGTCCACCACTTCGAGGCAAAGGGGTACTCAGTCGGAACGGTGTGCCAATGACCGTCGGGGGTGAGTCGGAACAAAGCGAGGGTCGCCTTTTCGCCATCGGCGACATTCATGGCTGTTCAACGGCATTGCGCACGCTGATCGATGCCATCGAGCCACGTCCCGAGGACACCATCGTAGTCCTCGGCGACTTTATCGACTGCGGACCCGACAGCAAGGGTGTCGTCGAGCAATTGATTGCCCTGTCCACGCGCTGCCAACTGGTCTGCCTGCTTGGCAACCACGAAGGGATGCTTAAGTACGCCCTGCAACACAAATCGGAGTTTCGATCTTGGTTCAACCTCGGGGGCAGGCAAACTCTGATGTCTTACTCGCCGTATAGGTCGGATTTGGAAGTCATCCCGCCTGAGCACATTCGATTTATCCGAGGTTGCCGGGATTACTTCGAGACTGAGGCCCACATCTTCGTGCATGCGAACTACGACCCAGACGCTCCTCCGAGCAGGTTCAGCGAGTCCAAGCTACGGTGGGAGCACTTGGATCTGAATCAGCTTCGACCACATTGCTCGGGCAAAAAGGTCGTGGTCGGGCACACGCCGCAAATCAGCGGCGACGTTCTCGATCTTGGCTTTCTGATCGGCATCGATACGGACTGTTGCCGGGCAGGATGGCTGACGGCGTTCGAGGTGAGAACAGGATCGTTGACACAGGCGAGAGACGATGCTTCGCATCGACGGATCGGCACTTGATGACTGCGAGATCAAGTTCGCTGATCTGCGGGGCGAAACGCTTCGTCAATCCAGTTGGTCAATAGTTCGATTTCCTGGTCTCCAAGGTTGCTCATGGCGTAGTCCGGCTGCCCTTCCTGCTTTTTCTCGAATAACGAGACGAATTCATCTTTCGAGAGGCTTCGAAGCCGGAGTCCTCTGTTGTGGAACTCCGCGCATCGAAAGTCCTCGATCTCGTGCGAGATCACCGAGAAAGCAGAACCGAAAGCCTCCATAGTCAAATCTGGATCACGGTGTCGCCGGTGTTTGGCGTACCAATCTTCTGGTGCCAAGACGAACAATCGCGCGTGGGAAAACTGTGCCCATCTTCCCGCCGGGCAGTTGGGATCTCTCCCCTGCTTGCCAAGGATCAAGACGGCACAAAAGTAGCGGAACAATTCATAGGCGGCGTGCAGACGGTGATCAGACGAGTCCCATATTTTTAGCTCGATCATATCAAGTAGAGACGGGTCCTGCCGGTTTTGCCTGATCAGATCTATCGCCGTCTTCTTGTCACTTCTTCCCCCGCAGATACCACTTGCCACATTCAGTTGATTGAACCAATCATACACCGGGCATGGTCTTTTCTGCTTGCAGAAAACGATCGCACGCTCGATAGTGACTTCCCAATCTTCCCCATCTTCAAAGGTCGCAATCAGCCGCTTGCGCGACAGTTCGATTTCTTGACGCAACATCCCCCTTCCTCCGCATCGGGACGATTCTCTTGTCTTCTTATCTTCGAGCCTGGTCCGAAGATGACAGTAAGTTCGTAGCATGATGTCGCAGATAAGTTGCTGAGCGTCATCTGGGTTGTCTAGGACAAACCGCGAGAATCGGATGTGATGGTCGTCTGTCGTGAAGTCCTTACCTTTAGCCTCAATGCCGTGGTCGATGAAAGCTTGTCGCACGATATCGTCGGTGCGATCGAATAATCCCGGCATCGGTCCACCTCGCTAGACCCAAGCATGTATATTGTCGGGGATTGCACATCGCTGTCTTGAAATCCTCAGCCGTCCGATACCGCGCCGTCGCGATCCTCTTCCAGGCTATCCTCTGAGCATCCGCGTCGTAATCAACCCGCGCGTCCACGAAGTTCATGATCTGAGGATCGAGGTTATTGTAAACGGTCTTGAGGCTGATCTGGACCGTCTCCTCAACCCAATCCCCGATGACGGTCTTCTTGATGTCTTCGGCAAGATCAAACCTGGCGTACTCCCTGATAAGCTCGTGCAGGGATGCGTCGATGGCGGTAAAATCGCCGTCGTTGGCCATCGAATCGTCGCAACAGGCATGAAGATTGTTGCGGCAACCGCCCCGCCCTCGGGGCTGCGGAATTGTAACGCCGTTGCGTTCCCGATACTCATCGTGCAAAGCTCTGGAATGATAGCCCCTTTCCTGGAGCCCAACCGCGATCCAAGGAGCCCAACAATGAGAAGTCTCTCGATCCCGCTCGCCTGCTTGTCCCTTGCCATTTTGACGGTCCCTGCCCATGCGGGGGTGGAGCTCGTCGCCTCCAAGAGCCTGACGGTACAGCCCAACGGACCACGCCCAGGTGACGCCGGGAGCAAGTATTTCAACATTGAAGGCAAGGACAACGAGAAATACGCCAGCTTCGGCGTGCTGGTCTTCGAGATCCCCAAGGAGGTCAAGGGAGCCCAGGTCAAGGGAATGACGCTGACGCTAATTCAGAGCGTCCCGCAGTTCGCCAAGGATGGCGCGATCAAAGTCTTTCTCGCACCTGAGCTGGATGCCGCAGAGGATCTAAAATTCGACCCCAACGCTCCTGATGGTGTGGGCAGTCAAATCAAATCTATGGACGCCCTGGGATCAGCGAACTTCAAGAAGGTGAAGACCGGCGAGGCGGAATCGTTTTCACTGACGGTGGACGATACCGTTCGTGAGCGAATCGCAAAGGGCGGCAAGTTATGCGTGGTAATCGTCCCCGCCGATTCAAAGGTGGCGGCGACCTACTTCGGTGCGAGCGAGAATGCCAAGGACAAGAGCCCCAAGGTCACACTGGACGTGCCGTAGAGAAAGAGTGTTTCCGATGACCCGCCGGAAGGTTGGAATCCTCGTTTTCCCCGAGGTCGAGGTGCTCGACTTCTGTGGACCTTTTGAGGTCTTCTCCGTCGCCAGGTTGGATGAAGATCGGAGGCGGCAAGACCCGCCGCCTTATGATGTACTCGTCATTGCCGAGCATCCGGACGTCGTGGTCGCAACTGGCGGTTTGAAGGTCATTCCCGATCACGGTTTGGACGATTGCCCGCCGCTTGACGTGCTCGTGGTTCCAGGCGGCTGGGGAACTCGAAGAGAGATGAAGAATGATCGATTGATCGCCTGGCTTAAAGACACGGCTCGTCAAGTCACGACGTTGGCCTCTGTCTGCACAGGGTCGCTACTTCTCGGCAAAGCTGGATTGCTGGATGGTAAACGAGCGACCACGCATTGGCGGGTCTTGGAGGAGATGCGAGGATTGTTCCCGGCTGTCGATGTGACCGACGATCAGCACGTCGTCGAAGAGGGCGATCTTCTCACGTCGGCGGGGATCTCGGCGGGCATCGATATGGCGTTGCGGGTGGTCTCTCGATATCACGGCGAGGCAGTGGCTCGGGCGACTGCAAGGCACATGGAGTACCCGTTCCCGGAGGACAACCGAAGGCGGGTTTGATCAATCGGAGGACCGAGGTGCTTCCCTCGCCTGAACCACGTTCCTGGCGAAGCGATGTCTTGGAAGAGTTGTTCGGGTAAAGACCCCCGCTATACGTGGTCACCCCTCGTCAGCCGTGGGGGATTTATCTCAACAAAGGACCAACGAAGTTAGGGTCGCCCGACAGGGCTTGCCCCCCTTGTCCGGCTTGATGGCGAGCCGTATATGGGTCACTTCCTGGGCTGAGACTGTCCACGTCTCCCGCTCGAAGGTCGTTCCAGACGGGCTGAAGTTGAATTCCTGCCGCAGCATTTCCCGGTATGTCCTTCCTCCATCGCAAGAAAAAGACAACTGGAGTTCCTGTGCGCGAGCGACTTCCAGCTCTTCGACTTCCAGGAGGATCTGGTTGATCGTTTGCGGGGCGTCGAAGGCTAGAATCACCGTCTGTTCAGCCGGCTCCCCGGCGATCCAGCGAGTGCCGCCCGGTCCCCGATGCAGGTCGAAGGCAAGATCGATGGGATGATCGGGAGCCTCGGAGGTCACCAGCACGGTGGCAACGGCGGCGATGTTGATTTCGCCAGTGGTGGCCTCCGGGGTTGCCGGCTCTGGCTTGATAATTTGTTTGCGGAGCATGGTTCTGCCTTTCGACTCACAGTAAGTTGCCATCGGTTCCGTTGGAAGGCAACACAGCCGTTGAGAGCCACACCTGCGCTTGAAACGGTCATCTTGAACCAATTACGAACCGTCTGGCTCCCTCTCGGAAGCTTGCAGCTATTCGGCTTGTTCGGTCGCTGCAAGCGAGCCTGCCAGATGAGCCACGCAAGAGGTACTGACAACAACTCTCGCTCTCATGTCATCCCACGCCACTGATCTCGCGTCACGATGATCCAAGCCGTCCAGCAGCGGTAGAGAATGATCGTCCCAGGAGGACTATTCGGGGTGATGCGATGATTCCGAAGTCGGCTCGGACTCTGGAGTATCTGGCGGACCAACCTTCTTTTTTTTCCCAAGGAATGAAAGCACAAGGGCGACGATGCCACCCGTGAGGAAGCCTGCACCCCAACCGATCGCTTCGCTGACCTCCGTGATAACGTGGCTGTCGAAGGGCGGACGAAGACGTTCTCCACTCACTGCCCCGCTGATTCCCCAGAGCAGGAGTCCCATTCCCAGACCCATCGCTATCACAGCAAAGATTCTGGCAAGCCGGCGCCCCACAACGGGGTTGAGAAGACCCCAGAGTAACAGCCCGACGAGAAGAAGTACCGAGAAAACTGCGTACAGTAGACCACCTTTCCCATACGTCGTGAAAAACCAGCCCAGCACCCCCACGCCGACAGCCGTGGCACTGGTGGCGAAGAGTTTCGTGTACGTCCCGTCCACGGCTAAGTTGTTGACGCCCCAAATGAATAGCCCTATGGCAAGACCGAGCAATACGAACGGGAAGACCGGTTCCATGACTTCGACCCCCTCCTGTCACCGAGTCCGAGCCATAGCATTGTTCGGAGGTTCGCATATCGGGAACATTCGGGTCAATTGGATCGCACTCATTGCATCGAGGACTTGGACCGAGACGTTGCAAAGCTCGAACGTTCCATCCACCTGCTTGACCTCCCTGTGGAATCGGACCAAGACGCAGAAGAGTCGCTCAGTGTCGGATACGTCTCGGCACTCCAGGTCGAGAACCACTAGGCATTTTGGATGACGGGTCGCCAACTCATGGAACTCCGCAGCCATTTCACCGAATACGTCGGTGATCCATAGTGCCCGTTCCAGATCGATAAACCGGACTACGAGCACATTTCCAAGCTCCTCGACAGCTAAGTGCCGGTAATCCGATCTCCCAGGTGATTTATCTCCTGCTTCACTATGAGTCTTGTGAATTGGCGGTGAGGGTCCGGTCCACAGGCAAGCTGGTGGCACGGAATCGGTCAACCAGACCCCGTTTGCCGACAGATAGAACTTGTGCCCGTCCCGGTGCATGCGCCTGGCATCAACCGTGAGAATCACCGGCATGCCTCTCCTCTCCCCGACCTTTCTTGCGGTCGCCACGTCCCCTGAAAGATGGACATGGTGGCGCTTGCCTGGCAGAAGCCCCAGCTCCAAAATCGACGGGATAAAGCGCCCGACAGTGCCGTGATAGAGGAAGTCCGGCGGCTGCCGCTCATCCAGTTGCAGGTCAACTTCGACGCTGTGTCCTTGGTTCGCACGGATCATTTCGCCCGTGACGTCGAACGCAAATCGCTGCTTATCATTCGTTTCCACACATTCAACCAGTTCGTCGTAGAAGATGGGAAAGCCGTGCTTTCGGGCGGCGGCGAGCAGATCATCGACCGCCACCCACCCGCCAGGCTGGAGGGTCAGCCCAAGTGCGTGAGGAGAGTGACGCAGGTATTTCGCCAGGAACTTGCTGACGTGGATAAGCCGGTCTTGTTTCATCATCAGATCCCACGATTACCTCTGCCTGACTTGGAGAACCTGGTCCTCAATTCGGACTGTGCGAGGCAGTACGAACTCCTGCCAGCGGGTGCTTGCTCACTACGGTCCAGACCGCATCCTGGATCGCAGCCGCTAGCTTCTCGTCGATCAGGTGGTCCTTCTTCCGGTCGAGTTTCTGATTGTAGGGGGCGGCGGTTATGCCCCTCGGGTCTTCCCGGAAAAGCGTGGCGTAGAAGGTCGTGCCCACGACGTAGGAGCCGACGTTGTTGAAGTGGATTCCGTCCACGTACACCTGGGCGATGTCGTTAAAATCGGGCACTTCGCCCGCTCTCATCCGCCCGTCCAGTTCCAGGAGCACATCACCCACCGGGACCATAAGCACCGGTTTGGCTTTGCCTTCGTAGGACTTTCGCAGCCCGGCAACCACCTTCTCGAAGTAGTCCTTGGTCTCCTCGGTCCCGTCCCAGCCACCGGTATACTTCCTGAGCCACTTCTTCTTGTAATCTAGGACGAGCGAGCCGTCCTTCGCTTTGTCCTTTCGAGGCCACCGTGAATAGACGTAAACCTGGACATCGGGACTGCGCTTCAGAGCCAGGTTAATGAAGTTCCCAGCCACTGCCAGATCACCGTCCTTGCCGTCAAGGTGGCGGTCAAACGGCTGCAAGCTCAGAACGTCCCAGGAGGACTCGGACAGTGCCTTGGGATAGAGTCCAAATGGCTCCTCTTGAAAACCGTCCTTTGGGTGATCCCATAGCCATGACAACGGGGCACCTGGAATCATGTCCCGGCCCCATGTCAAAGTGTGTCCCCGGCTCTGAGCGAGCTTGGCAAGGCTGCCGTAACGAATCGTGTCGGTCACGCTGTTGCCAACAAAGTAGGTCCGCAGGGGGCTGTCAGCGCCGTGTGCCGTCCCAGAGAGGCACAAGACTGGGGCGATCACTACTGCAAAAAAACGTAGCCTCGGCGAGTTGAAAACCATCTTCCTGTCTCCGTATGAAACAGTCACCGTCATCGCAACGAGTCATTATCGCACTTTCGCTCGTCGATTGAAGCCCGAGGACAATCGCAGGACAATCAAGAGCGAACCTGGTTGACAAAGAGACTCCGTCCCTGGAGCAATCCGATGGAACCGATCGATTGGGACATTCGCCGAGACGGGCGCCGATGGTCAAACGAGGAGTTCGACCATCGGATCTACCAAGCGCCCGAGAAGATCGAGTATGTCGGTGGCATTTTCGCCAGCGACCGTGAACGGCTAATCGTGCTGGGAATGCTATTGGAGAATCTCGGCATCGACAGAGCGGTCCGATTGGGAAAGCTCGAAGATTGGAAGGCTGCAATCGCCGAGCTGGAGAAGAAGCAGCGTTCCGGGAACGAGCCCTAAGCCGATCACGATGCCAGAATGTCCACATCCGTTGCCGTCGCAATCCGTCAAAGAACGGCATCTCGGGCAGCCACCACTGGGCGCTGCGGAAAGCGAAGATGACCATCAATGTCTGCGTGTTAAGAGAGATGACGCCTGAAGAGGTACGGCGAAGACTGGACGACTTTACCACCTCCTACGTCTTGGACTGGGTGGAATGGCTGCGGGTTGACGAATCCCATCGAGTCTCCACGTTTGCCTCGATCCTCCGAAGGTGGCAGGCGACTCGACCGTTGCCCATGAGGCGACCCAAGGCAGAGGCGTCGCATGAACCTCCTTTCATCGAGGATTTACTCTACGAAGCTGACCCATTCTTGAAGGTGCTCGGTGACCTGACCGTAACCGATCTCGCTCTTGCAAGTCCTGATCACATCAACGCCCTGCATGCGCTCTGGGCTACCTTCTCGAAACTCCCGCAGAAAAGCTCGGCTTCCTGTGTTGGGATCACGAAGGCGATACTACTGCTGACAAATGGTCGAATTGGACCGGCGTTCGATTCGACCGTCCGAAAGAAGCTCGGGCTGAAGGGTCGTTTGAGATCATCGGATGAATGGATCGGTGTTCTGCAAGGAATCGGCGAGGACATTTTCGCCTTCGAGGAGCGCCACGGAACGGCGCTCGTCCACGTTTTTCCCCGTCGGTTCGCAGGCTATCACGTCGGAAGGCTGTATGACATGGCACTGGGTCCAGGGACTTCTCCCTCGCTCGATTTCATCGACCGTCCGTCTCAATAGGCTGGATGCACTCCGGCACATCGTTTTGGGGGTCGTTGACCAGCCTGCTCACCGGGTACACCTCCATTTCGTCTGCGGGAAACGGCACAAGAAGGGGCGCAAGCCGTTTCGGATCGTGGATGCCAGGATCGAGCCAAAGGTCATACGCTGACCTCGGCAAGATTACGGGCATCCGATCATGGATCGGTGCCAGGAGCTCGTTGGCGTCGGTGGTTAGCAAGGCGCAGGAGAAAATCGGCTCATCCCCCTTATCCCAACGCTCCGACAGCCCGGCGAAGGCAAATGGTCGGTCGTCTTTCATGTGAACGAAATAGGGTCGCTTCCAGCCGTCTTGGCGTTGCCACTCGTAGAAGCCGTCCGCAACGATGAGGCATCGCTGGGTTCGGAACGCATGCCGAAAAGCTGGTCTCTCTGCCACTGATTCGGCTCTGGCGTTGATCATGTGATCTCGGATGCTGGGGTCGTCAGCCCACGGCGGAATCAAGCCCCAGGTCAGGAAATCGAGCCTGCGAGCGCCTTCGTTTGGGTCGAAGCGGATGACCGCAACAGGTTGGTTCGGCGAGATGTTGAAGCATGGAACGATCTCCGGCACTTCGAGGATGTCGAGCTCCTTAGCGATCGACTTGGGCCTGGATCGGACGGTGTAACGACCGCACATGGGGTTGCCCTTCCCCGAAACAATGGATGGCGGTGTTTGTAGTAAGCCCCAAAGACCATTATCCTCAGTTGAAGCACATGGTTCGACCCGATGTCCCGGCAGTTCAAAAATCGTGCGAGGGACCGACCGGAATCGTGAGCCTTAAGAGGAGAGACCGTGTCGTCCATTCTTTACCTGGCTGACCGTTATTTCCCCGCTTTCGATGCAGGTCGCAATTCAATCGATATCGTTTGTGCTGGCGACAGCATCACTGGCTGGAATAACTTCGGGGTCGTCAGTGAGTGGCCCTACCGGACCTACCCAGAGATTCTCCATCGGCTCTGCGAGCCCAAGGGATTGTGCATCGCCAACGGCGGCATCGCCGGGGAAGTCAGCCAGAACGGACTTGGACAGGTCCGGGAATACCTGGGCTTGTTCCCGAACGCCCGGTACTTCGTGGTGGGCTACGGCACGAACGACCTCGGGATGTGGCCCGAGGTCGAGCGAACCAGTCCCATGATTATCGAGAACCTCAACCAGATGGTGCGAGCAATCCGAGACGGCGGGAGGCAGCCGATCCTCCTCAACGTGCCTTATGCGAACGAGTCGATGTTTCCCCGAAGGATCGCCGAGGAATTGCACGCCAATCGTGACTATCACAACGACAGGCTCAGGGCTTACTCTCTAGAAAACCAAGTCCAGTTGGTCGATATCGCCTCGAAGCTAGGTGACCAGCACTTTGCCGACGAGTTGCATCCCAACGATCAGGGAGCACAGGTCATTGCCCAGGAGGTCTTCCGGGTTCTAAGCGAGTTACGGTGAGCCGCAGAGATCAAGCCTGCCCGAGCATCCGCCACCACGCTGGACGGTCATTCTCAAGCCACTTGTCGAGGGCCGCACCCAGTTCCCCCGCCGTTTGATGGCGACGTTTCGGGTCGTATTCAAGGGCCTTCCGACAGGCGTCCACCAGTCCCACGACGGACCTGCGGCCCCGATCACCACCGATCACCGCTCGGAGCGGTCCCCTGCATCTCGGCTCGAAGGCACGTTCGACGATGGATCTCATCACATCGACAGGATTCCCCTTTTGTGTCAGATGATTCGGGGGAGTCCCGAACAGGATGACGTGAAGGATGCCCCCTAGACCGAACACGTCGGTCGCAGGTCCGACGCTCAGCCCCACCCACGGGACTTGCTCAGGGCTCATGTAGGGCGGGCGCACCACGCAAGCGGTTCGATTCGCCTCGCCCCCAGCTTGCTTCCAGTCGTTGACATCCAGGACGACGTGATCGTCGTCCCCGATCAGGAGCGAGTCCGGGTGAAGGTCCAGGTGGAGGAACCCTAGCCGGTGGGCATACTCCAGCGCCCGACAGGCGTCACGCACGGCCCGGACGAGGGGCCGGAGCGGGTAGGCACCCCCAGTCGGACGTGGTCCGTCGTCGAACTGACGGAGCCGCTGGCTCATCACCTCACCCCGGACAGGAGCCGTCGTAAAGAATGGGACGCCCCCCTCCTGGATGCCCAGGTCGTAGACAGGCAGAATACCCGGATGCTGGAAGGAAGCGGCGGTCTTGGCGGATTGGATGAACGTCGGAACGTCGGTGTATGCCCAGGGGATGTTGACCACGACCTCCCGTCCCACGAGGCAATCGAATGCCTCCCAGCTACCGTACGGGCCGTCGCACCAGCGCTTGCAGCGCAGCTCGTACCGTTCCTTGAACGGCAGCAGAACGGCGATCTCGGCGGGATCGAGGCTCATGGACGCCTTTCGTTTATACTGATCTGCGGCACCGTACCACGTTCGGTTACATCAAGCCCCGCCGCCTCGCATCGTCGTCGGGCATGCTCAGCCGGGCGTAGGTGTCGGTGGTGAGGAACTCGCACTTCCCGACGGACACCTCGTCGTGCGGCTTCTCCTTCATCTTCCCCACCTCGGCTCAGACCCTCGCTGTCCGTGTCCGTCAAACCGGTCCGTCCAGCCAACGATCAGCGACCCCAGCCTCCTCCGCTGGAAGAGTGGGATCAGGCAGTATCACAGTTGAGACTGGCCTCCGAAAGAGCCGGGGAAGCGAAACGAACGAGAAGAGTGCGAACGTAGCGGTCCAGATCAAAACGCTGATCCCTGCCATGGCTGCCAGGATCGGGTAGACGGCTTTCGGGCCGCCCGCAAAGATCAGGACCGGGCAGGATGTCAAAACGATCACCAGATTGAGAAGAGCCGAGTTGCGGACGATGTGCGGCAGGCATGGAGCCGGGTACTCGTTCTCGTTCTCTGGAACGATCACAGCCTTCGTCTTTGGCGGGTTCATGGTGACTCCTTGCGAGAGAGCAAGATGGTCGCCGTTTCCGCACGTTATCGCAGATCGTTCGACCATCGCTTTCCATTGTAACGCTCTCCTCAATTCGTGATACGCTCTCGCCCAGTCACGAGCCCATGGTCTCTGGGGCAGGACCTCGTTGACGACAACTGCTTGAAGCCAATTATCGACCGCACGAGAATCGACGTAAAGGCTGGATCGCTCGACGCTGCAATTGTGTGTCCGCAAGTGGAGCAATCCGATGAAACCTATCGATTGGGACATTCGCCGAGAGGGACGGCGTTGGTCTAGCGAGGAGTTCGACCAACGGATCTACCAAGTGCCCGAGAAGATCGAGTATGTCGGTGGCATTTTCGCCAGCGACCGTGAACGGCTCATCGTGCTGGGAATGCTGTTGGAGAATCTCGGCATCGATAGGGCAGTTCGCTTCGGAAAGCTCGAAGACTGGAAGGCTGCAATCGCCGATCTGGAGAAGAAGCGGCGAGCCGGGAACCAGCCGTGATCGGATCAACGTGCCACTTCTGGTGGGGCAAAAACATCTGTGGGTACTGGTCAGGTCCATGGCAAGATCACACTGGCGACGGGCCGTCCCAGGTATGGGCTCACATTCGGCTGACAACATCCTGGCGGTCCAAGCCGGTACCTCTTCAGGTTAGGGGGCTTCGTCATGCCTTACCTCTACGTCGAAAAGAGGTCGGTCCTCCCACCCTCCTACGTCAATTTCATCGACGCAAACAATGGATGGGAGGGTGATCTGGGCGAAAAACTTGGACACGTAGTCCTGCGGAACAAGGATACGATCCAAGAAAGGTGGGACGGTTATGAGATGACCAGCTATCTGGGCGACTGCTGGTTCCCGTTCGGTTCCAATGGCGGCGACGAGATGCTCCGTTTCAACCTCGACTCAGGAGGCGACGGCATATTCTGGATGGCTTACATCGGCATGTCTGATCAGGAGGCGATCCTGCAAGCCTACCCGTTCAAGGACATCGCTTATACCATCAGCGACGTGCGTTGAGGATTATCGACTCGCTGATCTTCGAGTCTGACTTATCCACCGCGCTTCGCCGCTTCTAACGAATAGGTCGGGTCAGCCTCGTCCCATTTCACATCACCTGATGGTCCGTATATCGCAGGGACATGCTGACCCGCCATCCGCAGCCAAGTCTGAACCTGCGTCCGATGGTGGCAGGTATGGAGTACTCGACGCCAAAATGTCCAGATCCGTTGCCGTCGCAATCCACCAAAGAACGGCATCTCGGTCAGCCACCACTCGGCGCTCGCTGAGGCAAGTTGCGGCAACCTTCGTCTCGCCAGATTCACGTACTTGTCCAGGTAGGCTTGGACCGGGGGCAGATCGCCGGTGGGCAGGAGCTCTTCAACCGGTGGTTCCTCGATGCCGACGAACTGGCCAAAGAAGCGCCGCTCCGAGAGGATCTGGTGGACCAGAATCGCTCGGGTCGTGTTGACCTTTTCGTGCGGCTTGAAGTCCAAGAGATCGTCCGGGATCGCCCGCCACATGCTGGCTGTCTTGTTGGTCTCGCTGGCATAGGCGACGACAAGGTGCTGGAACAGCAGGTCTCTCGCTGTCGGTACATCCTCGTCAGGGATGGCGGTGAATTCGTAGTTCATAATCTCTCGTTATGGGAACTCCTGAGTGTTTCATGGGCTGGAAACCTGACCACAATGGATGACGTGAAGTTGTCGTTTCAAGCAACGAGCCAATCTCCCCGAGTCAGCGCTCAACGGGGATCACACCATCCGTCCATTCAATCCAGAGTAACCGACCACCGCCAGGACGGGTAACATGGATCTCACCGAAGCTGCCGATGCCATTCGTGAAATGCTCATCGAGTATCGGATCTCCCGGACAGCTAAGCTCTGGTCAACAGTCCTGAAACAGATCACGAAGCGAGATGGCTTTAATCGGCAGTACGTAGATACGATCTTGGAGATCATTCGCTCGTTCTTGAGCGGATTAGACGACCAAACAGCGATTGGTCTCTGGCGGACGACAGACCCAGGGTTCGCCGAGGAGTCTGAAGATAACTGGCTGTTCCCCGATTGTATCCGCATTGACCTGGAGATGGAGCTATTGAAGGCAGTGACGGACTTAGCCTGGACCGAAGCTAAGGAGAAAGATTGAACGAATTGGAACCTTCATGCCCATTGCTGGTGTGATCGTCTGACCGATTCCCCAGTCGTCGGGATCTTGACCGCCGATTTGCCTCGTCACTCGTCGTAGCTGTCCACCTCGTAGGACGTGTATCCAAAGTCGCCGTTGCTCTGCTCGACGCCGAAATTGAAGCCAATCCCCGGATTGCCCTCCTTGTACGTGTTGTCCATGGCGGATATCACCTCCACGCCGTTGACGTATCCCTTGATGACGTTGCCCGAAATAGTCGCCTCTACCAGATCCCCGTCCTTGACCCCATATTGAGCACCGGTGTGTTTCTTCAGCGAAGTCCATTCACCCAGCTTCCCGTTCCACCTCACGATTTCCACATAAGCTTTCTGGGTCTTGAGGCACCTCCAGAACACCTCGTACCCGGTGCAACGGTGCGGCGTTAACGTACTACGCAGGCGGATCTCGACCTCCTGATAGTATTTCTTCGTTTGGTTCCTGCTGAACACCCTTGCTTTCACGGTCTGGTTCTTTCCCCAAGTTCCCGCCAGCAATGCGGTCGGATCGGTGTAAGCTCCCTGGCTCACCGCTCCATAGGCGACTCCGTTCTTGGTGATGACGTTGTACCAGTCGATCCCGTCTTTCCCGCCGTTGATCCACTTCCCGTCCTCCGAGATCGGATCTTCGTCGACCTGGAAACGGGTGGTGTATGACCTTACTGGTTTGCCCGTGGGTTTCCGTGCAACCTTTGGTTGGGCTGTTATCACCGTTGGGGTCAAGAGGATCGGGAGCGCAGCGAGAAAACGCAGATTTCGCATGGCGTTCGTCAGGGCTTCAGCGCCCCCTCCAAAGCAGTCGATGCTCCTTGATCCAGATCCCTGCTTCCCGCTTCCCCCAGCGACGGTGGCACTCTACACATTTCCAGAGCGGCTCAGTGCTGATGGTGCAGCAACCACCGAGGACAACTTCCCCTGCATCGAGCCGCCGGTCTAGCTCATCGTCGAAAATGGGCAGCCCGCAGAGGATGGATGCCACTTTCTTCGAGCCGCATTCGGGGCATTTGTCTGGCTTTGATGTCATAGGCGGGTTCCTTCGACCCGATCAGCCTGCCTGCCTCGGGTCAGTGGACGGCAGTCATTATCGTTCGGATCGGCTCGCCGTTGCGGACGACGGCGATTCCGATCGCCCCGGCGTTGATTCCGGGCGGTGCCGGTTCATCAAAGTGCCACAGCTCGTCGCCCTGGTCGAAGTCGGGACGCAGTTGCTCGACCGCCCACGACCACTCACGATCGCCCGATTCGAGCTTCGTGGTCAGCCAACCCATCGAGATCCGGTAGCACTCCATCTTGATCTCCTCCCAACATCTCACTTCACCACGGTAAGTTGCTTCGCTCAAGTGACCTGTCGAGGTCGCTACCGATCACTTTGCGGCAATCGAGTTGACCGAGGTCACTGGCGGGACGCTGGCTAGCCGTTGGAGGGGTCTAATCGGCACTCAGTGAGGCTCGAACCGATTGGCTCGATAGATTGGACGTTGAAGGTGGTGGATTGCTGAGAGTCGAACGAGGTTGCCGGCTGGTTGACGCTGTCGCGACCAGCCGGTTGACCCGTGGCGTCAACCAGCCGTGCAACCCCCCGACGAATGCCTGACTAGGCTGACCGAGAGCGTTGCCAACAGCCATACCCAATCAAAAAGAGAGCCCCAAACGTGCTGTACGTGGACGCTGCATGCCATGAGAATTCTGTTGTTGTCAACGAGCGGGACGGATACTTTCGAATTACTGTGGGCGTTGCGGGAAATTGCACCAGCACCGACATGGCGAGAGCTCGATGCCGAGGATCTTTCTCTCTTATCAACGTCAGGATTCGATCGGCGTTGCCGGGCGGATCTACGACCGCCTTTGTGCGCACTTCGGCAACGATGCCGTCTTCATGGACATCGATTCCATACCTTTCGGTGAAGACTTTCGGGAACACATCGATGCCGCTGTCGGGCAGTGCGACATCGTGCTCGCCGTGATCGGAACAAAATGGGCTGGGGAAACCGACGCTCACCGACGGCTCGACGACCCGAGGGACTTTGTTCGGATCGAGCTAGAATCGGCGCTGAATCGGAATCTCCCCGTGATCCCGATCCTGATCGATCATGCCACGATGCTTGGCGAGGCCGACCTGCCCCCGTCTCTCGGGCGGATGGCCTTTCGCAACGCGATCGATGTGGACCAAGGGCGGGATTTCCATCCTCATGTCGACCGACTGATCCGCGGGATCGAGTTTCACTTCCAGAAGCGGTCGGCCGCGAGCGCGATGCCACGGCCCGAGACCACGACCGCGAAGCTACCTGGCGACGCCGCGATTCCAACGGCGGGGCCCAAACCGTCACCTTCGCCGCCGCCGAAAAAAGTGACCAATTCGCTCGGGATGACCCTGGTTCGCATCGAGCCTGGTTCGTTCTTGATGGGCTCATCCCAAGAGCAGATCGATCATCTGATGCGGGAGTTTCCTGATTCCAAGCGGGAGTGGTTCGACTACGAGCAGCCCCAGCATGCGGTCAAGATCACCCACCCCTTCTACCTGGGAACCCACCAGGTCACGCAGGGCCAGTACCAGGCGGTCATGGGCATTAATCCCAGTGACGTCAAGGGATCGGATGACCTGCCGGTGGAGAGCGTGACGTGGTTCGACGCGATCGCATTCTGCAATAGGCTCAGTGAACGGGAGAAACGCACGCCGTTCTATCGGATTAATGGCACCGATGTGACCGTTCTCGGCGGCGACGGCTACCGTCTGCCCACGGAGGCGGAGTGGGAATATGCCTGTCGCGCGGGCAGCTCGACGCTTTATCCGTTCGGCGACAATGCGAGCGCGCTCGACGAGTTTGCGTGGTACAACAAAAACTCAGAGAATCAAACCCACCCAATCGGCCACAAGAGCCCAAACGCCTGGGGCCTTCATGGCATGCTGGGAAACGTCTGGGAATGGTGTGCCGATTTCTACGACGCGAAATACTACGCCTCGTCGCCATCTGCCGACCCGCCGGGCGCGACCGGGGCCGCGGACCGGGTGATTCGCGGCGGGGGCTGGCTCAACGCCCCCCGGCTCTGCCGGTCGGCGAGCCGCGGCGGGAGGTTGCCGGCGGACCGGAGCCGCAGCCTGGGCTTCCGCCTGGTCCTAGGTCAGTCTGGTTGCTGACTCTGTTTTCGACCAGGAGGAGGTCGAGGAGGTTATTGAGCAGATTAAGCACCTCGATCTGGAGGTCAGGCCGAAAGTCCGGGCGGCTACTGGATCAGGGAACCTAGGCAAGTAATGATGGAGCGATACCGTAGCGACACCCTTCGCGGGTATGCCGGATACTGGAACGCGTTTGAATGCCTAGTAGATGCTGTATGCCTCATCCACCCACAACCAAAGGCATCGAAGAAAGAGAAGCAGGGTCAAATCGACCAATTCCTCTCAAAACTAAGATGCAAATTAAGCGCGGGGGACATCACAGATTCTTACTGCCTAGTCGTCGATTGTTCGTGGGCAGTGATTGCAACCTGAGTCATCGCGACGGAGGTCCCTGCCATGCGGGCGACCAAGAGCACGTCCACGCCCGCCATGAGCATCTCGCTGGATCAGTCCTCATGTTGGCGAGGTGCGGGGCGGATGGCGCGGACAATTTCGAGCTACGACGCTTCCGCGCCTGTATCCTCAGCCCCATGCGACTGAGCCGAGATCAGGTTGGCTAGGGCAGCAACCGCATCCTCGGCATCACAACTTCGGGCTTCCAGAGCCACCATCGTACCGCACTCGGCGGCAAGGGTGAGCAGGTCTAGGATGCTCTTGCCATTCGCGACGATTCCGTTGCACCAAACCCCGACTTCGGACTGGAACTGACCAGCCAAGCGCACGAACTGGTGGGCGGCTCTCAGGTTGCCTCCAGACCCGAAACCTGCACCGGGTTGAAACCAAATATCGCCGTTAACGGCGTCGAAGGGCCTGTTAGCATTCCTGGTGAGAGGGCGAAGTCGGTCCCGATGGCATCGAGATCAGCCGTTCTGACCGACACGATTGAACGACCGAGCAGAACGCTATACAGAACTTGGCGGTTTGGGAAAGTACTCCAGGATGCTGCAAATCAGACCGGTTTTCTTGAGGAGGCGTTCACGTATCAAGATCGCCCGTTCTCTGTCGATCTCCGTGTGAGCTGCCTCGTTTCGACATGACTTGAGATAATCGAACGATTCTTTCAACTCAGCGCGGCGATTCAGCCGAACCCCTTGTGCCAGAAGAGCTTTTCCTAGCCTTGAGTTTGCGTGCTTCTCATGGCCTTCAATGAAAGCGCGATTCTGCGGGAACTAGACAAGAAATGAGACGTCAACCGTGGCTCTCTCCAAATGATCAAAACTGGCTCCGATTTCCTGATTGGTGCCATTCCGGTGTCAGAGGAGTTCAAGCACCCAACACCCGGGCCTACAGCGAAGAATGGAGGGCTTGCTCCCCTTCCGTGGCCCTCCGTGCTGTTCGTGGTTGAAAATCTTGAATCCGATGTCAATTCGTCCGATTGTTGATGGGAGATTCTAACCACGGACAGCACGGATCGACACGGAATCAATTCCAGCAGACAGACCAGTCTGATCCACTTCCACGTGACCACCGGCTGCGCGACTGACGTTTCGCCGCCAACTCGGCCGAGATTCAAGTAACCCCGTTTTCCGTGGCCCTCGTAGCCGATCACGGATGTATTAGCGGGTTCTGGAGTGGTCTCTGTGCGCGTGCGAGAACCCTTGCCGTACCGCCGTGATGAGGCCGATGCGGCCGCCCGTGCGCGAAAGCGACGGCGCGAAAAACGCCGGGCCGAGTCGGAAACCCGGCTCCCCGCGGGTTGAAGTCGTCAATCGCCCGGGTTGACCGGACGTCTCGATCGGCGGAAAAGGTGACGCTCTCCGGAAGCCTTAATCACGAAAGAGCTTCAGGATAAAATCGCACCGGCCTTGCGGGCTCGGGCGCTGCGACGACTCCGAGCCGAGTCGAGCGAATTTCGGTGTAACGTTTTTGTTCAAAGCGACTTGCGTAGAGCGTCACCTTAGGATGGCACGGTTAGCGCTTCGCGGCGTTCTTCGCGGCGAGTTCTTGTTCGTAATAGTCAAACGCGCGGCGGCGGGTGGCCTCGAGGGACGGCCAGCCGCGCTCTACCTCAGCCTGGTCGAGGAACGCGGCCAGCGCAGCAGCCATGAAACTTATGCCGAGCTCGGCATAATTCCCATAATGCCGCCTTCCGGATTATGCCGACACGGACACCGGTGATCCGGTTCTTCGGGACGTTTCCTGGGCTCTTGTGTATGTCTCCGCCAAGGCGAAGCGGCATAAGCTGGACATGCTCTCCTGGTCATTAGGAGCGCGTCACGGGGCGGGGGAGTTGGAAAAGGAGTTGACGCATCAAGCAAGTGCTCAGGACATCGCGCGATTCAGAGACGTGCTTGATGGTGTCCCTCGGGCAAGCATTGCGCTCAGTCGCGCGGCCGGCAGGATACCGACGATTCTCCTGGCCAGGACTTGCCGAAGAAGGACCGCAACTCCACAGCAACAAGCTCCGGCTTCTCTCTACTCGTTCCGTTGCCGGAACCACCTTCCGTCGCTATACTGAGATATACCCTCTGCCATTTGTCAGAGATTCGACGGTTCGGCTCTTCAGGACTGGGAGAGTATCGAGTGCGTATATTTGCAATTTTACTTGCCGCTCTAGCCATCGTTCTGCCCGTTTACTTCTTGAGGAAGGCACAGGCTTCGCCGGTTCTTAATGTTGGGGATGCGGCGCCGCCTTTGGTTGTTTCGCACTGGGTCAAAGGCGAGAAGATCGAGCGATTTGAAGCTGACAAGATTTACGTCATCGACTTCTGGGCCACCTGGTGCGTCCCTTGTCGGAAGAGCATGCCCCACCTGAGCGAACTCGCCCATCGATACAAGGAGAAAGGCGTCAAGTTCATCGGTATCGACGTCTGGGAGTGGGAGACCAAACGGGTCCAGCCATTCATCGATGAGATGGGCGAGAAGATGGACTATTGCGTTGCGATGGATGCTGTTCCGAAAACGGCGAATCCTAACGATGGTGCGATGCTAACGTCGTGGATGAACGCTGCCGAGGAGACCGGCATCCCTTGTGTGTTCGTAGTTCGCGATGGGAAAATCGCCTGGATTGGGCACCCGAGCGAGTTGGATGAACCCTTGGCGAAAATCGGCGGCGGCGACTGGGATTTCGGTTCAGCAGCCCGAAAACGACTCGCGGCCAAGATGCTGGCGCGAAGGGCGAGGAACATGCGGGGCAAGCTACTCCCGCTCTACGACGCAGGCGACTATAAAGCGACCATCGCCCGCATCGAGGAGACAGCCGCGATCGACGCGGAATTGGCCGCTGAGTTTACGTGGCTCAAGTTCGCTGCCCTCTGCAACTATGGTAACGAGGAGCGCGGTCTGGCGGTCGGTTCCGATTTGTTGGAAACGCACAAGAACAATCCATATGCCCTGAACACCTACTTCCGACCGGTAATCGACCTCAAGCTCAAGAATGACCCGACCCGCCGAGTGAGCCGGCTCGCGCTTGTGGCCGCTCAGCGGGCCGTCGAGCTGACCAACGGCGAGAACTCCACACACCTCGATACGCTCGCCTTGGCCTTGTTCCGGACAGGGAATTTCGATGGGGCTGTGATGTTCCAAGAAAAGGCGCTCGAACGCCTTAAACGGGAAGCAAGTGACATTTCTCATCCGTTTTTTGTGCAGTTTGGCGAGCGCCTGGATCGGTATCGCAAGGCTGCTTCGGCGAAAGTTGAGGGGCACCGAGTCGAACCTCACTGACTCCAGCATGACTGGGATCAAGCGACAATGATTTTTTGCGGAACAGCCGGTCAGAGGGCGAGGCAATTCGCTGAAACTGTCGACGAGCGGGGCGAATGGTTTCCGAAGTCCCAATGCGTTGGCGGATATGGCCGTTCCGGCCGGTCGAATAGGTACTGACCTTCCTCAAGGGTCTCTGATGCTGGTAGCCGTTTACGGAGGTACTAGCGGGTTCTGGAGTGGTCTCTGCGCGCGTGCGAGAACCCTTGCCATACCGCCGTGATGAGGCCGATGCGGCCGCCCGTGCGCGAAAGCGGCGGCGCGAAAAACGCCGGGCCGAGTCGAAAACCCGGCTCCCCGCGGGTTGAAGTCGTCAGTCGCCCGGGTTGACCGGACGTCTCGATCGGCGTAATCTACGTTTCTTGACCGGCCAGTGGTCCTGACCGGTGAACGGGCACGGGACGATCGTCATGGGCGTCTGCCGGGGACGGCTCGGGAGCATCCACGATGCGGATGAAGATCGCCGTCGCGGCGATGGCGATGCTCGCGGGCGGCATCGGGTTGACCGATTCGGGGCCGCGGCCTCCGGCCGTCACCGGGCGGGCGCAGACCGGGCCCGGCGATCGGGGGGCCGACTCGCTCCCGAAGTTCGCCCGGGCGCGTCTGGGAGATCTCCGGTTTTACCACGGCGAGTGGGTCCGGCGCGCCGTCTACACGCCCGACGGACGGTCCCTGGTCACGCTCGACCAGCAGGGCCGGCTCCGCGTCTGGGACGCCGCCTCCGGCCGGACCTATCGGACGATCGGCGACCCGGCTCTCCGGGTCAGCGAGTTCGCCGTCTCGCCGGATGGAACGACCCTGGCGACCGATAACTCCCTGTCCCGGTTGCAGCTCTGGGACATGGCGACCGGCCGCGAACGCCGGCGATGGCACGAGCCCAGGGAGAGCACCCACAGTGACCCGCGGTTCTCGCCCGATGGCCGGACCATCGCCGTCATCGCCACCCGGCCGAGCGGCGACCCGAGGCGGAATTTCGAGGCCTTCGTCGAGTTGGTCGACACGACGGGCCCGACCGAGCGCCGCCGGCGGATTGTGGGGGGCTGGACGCGGCTGCGGGATCTCCGGTTCTCGCCCGACGGGCGAGCCCTGGCGACGTCCGGCAACGATTCGGCGGCCGAGTATGGGCCGGCCCTCAAGACGTCGGTGCGGCTCTGGAACGTCGCCGAGCGCCGGGAGCTATGGCGGGCCTCGTTCCAGGGCCTCCAGGTCGGCCCGGTCGCCTTGTCGCCCGATGGGAAGCGGCTCGCCGCCGACCTCTCCGACGGGTCTATCCGGGTCTACGACCCAGCGACCGGGCGGGAGATTGCCCCGAGGTTGATCCGGCCGGACGCCCCCCGGCCCGGGGAACCTCCGCCGCCCCGGCATCCGGCCGAGCAGGCCACCCGCGACCTGATGGACGGGATGGCCTGCCTGGCGTTCTCGCCGGATGGGACGACCCTCGCCGCCGGCTCGCGCGGGTCGATGAACACGGGGGATGTCTGGGTGGCGGGGGTGCACCTGTGGGACGTCGCCTCGGGCCGATTCCTGCGGCGGATCGCGGCGCACCAGGGCTGGATCGACTCCCTGGACTTCTCGCCCGACGGCCGGACGCTCGCCACGACCGGCATCGAGGTCGTCGTCCGGGTGTGGGGCGTGGCCGATGGCCGCGAGGTGGTCCCCCAGGTGGGGCACCGGACGGCGATCAAACACCTCGTCGTCGCGCCCGACGGCCGGTCGGTCTTCACTGCGGGTCTCGACGGCACGGTCCGCGAATGGGATGCCGCCTCGGGCCGCGACCGGGGGATCTTCGCCCGCTTCCCCGGGTACATCCACGGAATGGCGGTCGCCCCCGACGGTAAGTCGCTGGTCGTCTCGGCGCTGTTCGACGGCGTGACGCTCTGGGACGTCGCGGGGCGGCGGCTGGTCCGCCGATTCGAGCACGACGAGCCGGAGAGCCCCGTCCACGGCCTGGCCTTCGCGCCGGACGGCCGGACCCTGGTGTCGGGGCGCGAGGCATGGGACGTGGCGACCGGCCGGGTCGTGGGGACGTTCCCGGCGCCGGGTCCGGACCGGCGGCAGGCCGCGGCCTATTCCCCCGCCGTCTACACCCCCGATGGCCGGCGGGTGCTCGTCCCGGGGAGCGGCGGCGTCTCGATCTGGGACCGCGTCGCAGGCCGGGTGGAGCGCAAAAGGCTGCCGGGCGGGTTGGGCGCTCCGGTATCGCGCGACGGCCGCCTGCTGGCCATGGGCGGATCCGGCCCGCGTTTCGCCGGGGACCCGCACGATCCATCGATCCGCGTCTACGAGATCGCCACGGGCCGGGAGGTCCGGAAGCTCGCCGGGCACGAGGGGGGGACGCGCGGGCTCGCCTTCTCCCCCGACGGCCGGTGGCTGGCCTCTGGCGGCGTGAGCACGGACGCGACGGTCCGGTTCTGGGACCCGATGGTCCGCGACGCGACGGTTCGGATCTGGGACCTGGCGACGGGCCGCGAACTCCGGCGGTTCGAGGGGCACCGGGCGTCGGTCAACGTCGTGGCATTCTCGCCCGACGGCCGGTCGTTGGTATCCGCCGGCGCGGACGGGATGGCCTTCGTCTGGGATCTCTCCGACCTGCGGGCCGGCGAGGCCGCGGATGCGCCGCGGCCCCGACGCGGGCTTTCAGGCTTTCAGACACCCATCTTCCCAATGAGACCATGACGTTCAAATCAACACCGCGCGGTTGATCTTTTTCTTTTTCCGTAGGGTACTTGACGCGGCAGGACGATTTGATACTGTTGTCCATTACTGTTATTACGAACACAGTCTCGACCGTGAGTGCCCGCCGTTGTTTTCAGGAGTCTCACTGATGCCTACCTACGCCCGGGGCCAGATCATCGTGGAGGATATGGTCGGCGTTTATCACTGCATCGCCCGATGCGTCCGTCGGGCCTTCCTCTGTGGCATCGACTCGTACACCGGACAGGACTATAGCCACCGCAAAGAGTGGATTCTCGATCGGTTGCGTGAATTAGCCGGGCTCTTCGCCATCGAGGTCTGTGGCTATTCCGTGATGAGCAACCATCTCCATCTTGTGCTCCGCAATCGGCCGGACATCGCCGAGCAATGGTCGGCCGACGAGATCGCCTGGCGATGGTGCCGAGTATTCCCGCCCCGCGACGATGCCACGGGTGAGCCCCGCGAGCCCGACCTGGCCATGCTCACGGCAAACTCCGAAAGACTGGCGGAAGTGCGCAAGCGTCTCGCCAACTTGTCATGGTTCATGAGGTGCTTTTGCGAGAAAATCGCCCGAAAGGCCAATCACGAGGACGGCTCGCGCGGGAGATTCTGGGCCGGCCGCTTCAGATCGGTGGCATTGCTCGATGAAGCGGCGATCCTGGCGTGCAGCGTTTACGTTAACCTGAACCCGATCCGGGCTGGAATCGCGACGACGCCGGAGGAATCGTCGTACACATCGGGCCGTGACCGGATCCGGGGCATGCTCGACACGTCGAGCAGATTGGCATCCAATGATCAGGAAAGCCCGCTCGAGGCCGGCGAGCGCCCCGACGGATGGCTTTGTGAGCGGACCTTGCAAGAAACGGCAAGCGAGCCCGCATCCACGACAGCCGTCGGTACTGCCTCGCCACGGCACGAATCGGCATCACAAGCCGGGCCAGTCGCGACCGCCGTCGCGGACGCCGTCGCCGGTTCCCAGGCTTCCGCCGATTCCAGTCCAATCTCTGGCGTAGCGGTCCCAGTCGCCGCCCCTCGACGTCCGCATGCGAGGGCGTCTGACCAAGGGTTCCTGCCGATCCAGGTGGAGCACTATGTCATGCTGCTCGATTCGACGGGGCGGGAGCTCCGCGCGGACAAGCGCGGGGCGATTCCGGATCACCTTGCCCCGATCATGGAACGGCTAGGGCTCAATCGATCGAACTGGGTGGAAACTGTGCGCGGCTTCGGTCAACTGTTCAAGCAGGCGGCGGGCCGATCGAGCTCACTCGTCGATGCCGCGGCCCGCCGCTCGCGGCGCTGGTTCCAGGGCAAGGCGGCTGCTCGAACCGCCTTCGTGTAGGCAGACCACGGCTCGACGCCGAGCCGTTAACGGACAACTCCGTGACGCTTTCACTCGACGAGCATGGTCGGCTCATGCGCTCAACCTGCCGGCCGGCGCCTTCCCGGCAGGGCGAACCGTTCTACGTATCACGTCAAGTGACCAAGCACATCCCACGGTCATCTTGAAAAGCTCGGTCTCTGACCGCCTCGCGGCTCCGAGGAGCGGGCGCGCTGGCCAGTTGGCCCAACCCACGAGTTTATGGGTGTCTGAAAATCTATGGGTGTCTGAAAATCTGAAAACCCTGAAAACCTCTGAAAACCCCGAGTGGGTCGATCCCGACCAGGACGAGGCACACCGCATTGAACACGCGCGGCTCCGTCCTGACGGCCAGCAGAACGAGTATGTGACATTGGCGCCCGAGGAACGATTGCAGGGAACACTGGAGGGTGCGCCGCGGGTGTACTATCATAGGCGTTGCAGTCTCCGCACCGTGATGCCGGAGGAGATCATCCGGACCAAGTGGTCGGGAACTGGTCAGCCAAAACCTCGGAGATCTGACATGCCTCGTCGCCGTTCCGCCCTGATCTTGCTCATTCTCAGTGGGTGCTGCTGGTCGGGCCCGAATTCAGTGCTCGCCCAGAAACCCGCCCCAGTCGAGGATGTCTCATCCTTTCCCCCGCGCACGCCCGAGAACGAGCGGAAGGCCCTTCATCTGCCCCCCGGCTTTGAAATCCAACTTGTCGCCGCCGAGCCCGATATTCGCAAGCCGCTCAATCTCGCCTTCGATGACCGCGGACGCCTCTGGGTTACGGATACCATGGAATACCCCTACCCGGCACGCCCGGGGACCAAGCCGCGCGACACCGTCAAGGTCCTTTCCGAGTTCCGCGCCGATGGCCGGGCCGCGAAGATCGAGACCTTTGCCGACGGCCTGAATATTCCGATTGGCGTCTTGCCCCTGCCATCGGCCCGCGCGGCGCTCGTGCACAGCATTCCCAACATCTTCCTGATGACGGACGAGGACGGCGACGGCCGGGCCGATCGCCGCGAGCCGCTCTACGGCGTCTTCGGCCATCGCGACACCCACGGCATGACCAACGCCTTTACCTGGGGCTTCGACGGCTGGATCTACGCCTGCCATGGGTATACCAACGACTCCAAGGTCCAGGGCAGCGACCACCGAGCGATCAGCATGAACTCGGGCAACACCTACCGGATGCGGCCCGACGGCTCGCACGCCGAGTATTTCACCCACGGACAGGTCAACCCGTTCGGGCTGGCGTTCGACCCCCTGGGCAATCTGTATTCGTGCGACTGTCATAGCCGGCCCGTCTACATGCTCCTGCGCGGGGCGTGGTATCCCAGCTTCGGCAAGCCCGACGACGGAATCGGCTACGGGCCCGAGATGGTGACGCACGACCACGGCTCGACGGGGATCGCGGGCATCAGTTATTACGCGGCCGACCAGTTCCCCGAGGCCTATCGCGGCACGGTCTATATCGGCAACGTGGTCACCAACCGCATCAACCACGACCGGATCGACTGGCACGGCTCGTCGCCCAAGGGAATCGAACAGCCCGATTTTGTCTGGAGCGAGGACAACTGGTTCCGTCCTGTCGATATCGAGCTGGGGCCCGATGGCGCGCTCTACGTCGCCGACTTCTACAACCGCATCATCGGCCATTACGAAGTGCCGCTGCCTCACCCTGGCCGCGATCATCGAGCGCGGGCGGATCTGGCGCATTGTTTATCGCGGGACCGCAGGCAAGGCCGCGCCCGCCTTCGCAGCCGTCGATCGAACCAGATCGCCCGACGGCGACCTGGTCGCCGACCTGGGCCGTCCCAACCTGGCCGTACGAATCAGCGCGGCCAACCAGCTTGCCGAGCGTGCGAGCGCCGCCACGGCGAGCGGACGGAGCCTCGGGAGTCATGCCTACCAGGTGGTCGCGCGTGCGAGCGCCAGCGCGGCCGCAGCCGTGCGCCAGATCATGAGCCCGGACGCACCGGCCCGGCAGCGCGTCCACGGCATGTGGGTGCTCAACCGCTGCGGCGGGCTCGACGACGGCCTCTTGATCGCCTGCTCGGGCGACTCCGACCGCGAATTGCGCGTGCACAGCCTCAAGGTGCTCGTTGACCGCCCCTCCTTGACCGGACCGCTCGAGAAGCTCGCTCTGGACCGGATTTTCGACACCGACGCCTTCGTGCGCCGGGCCGCTGCCGAGGTGCTGGGCGCCCATCCCGACTTGAGTCACATCCGCCCGCTCCTGGTCCTGCGCCAGAACACGCCGGCCGACGACACCCATTTGATTCACGTCGCGCGGATGGCGCTGCGCGATCAGTTGCAGACGGCCGATATCTGGTCGAAGCTGGGCGGGCTCAATCTGAGCGAGCGCGACCTGCGGGACATCGCCGACGTCGCGACCGGCGTTCACAGTCCGGAGGCGGCCGCCTTCTTGCTCGCCCATCTCGGGAAGTACGAGGAACCGCAAGCGAGGCTGCTCCGCTTCGCGCATCACATCGCCCGCTATGGAGTGCCGGAGTCGATGCCGGCCCTGGTGGGCCTCGCGGAGTCGGCGAATCGCGGGCCTGCGCAGCAGCTCGAGCTGCTCAAGATGATCCAGCAGGGGGCGCAGGAACGAGGTAGGGCGCTCGACGAAAGGGCGCGCCGACTGGCCGCGGGCCTCGCCGCCCGGCTCCTGGCCTCGGCGCAGCCGGGCGAGGTCACGCTGGGCATCGACTCGGTGCGCGACTTCAGTTTTCGCGACATGCAGGCCGACCTGAAGAAGGTCGTCGCGCGGCAAGACCTTTCCGACCAGCCGCGGACGCACGCGATGGGGGCCTTGACGGTGATCGACCCGACGGCCAATCTCCCCACCATCGCCCTGGTGCTCAACGACGCCGCGGCGCCGATCGCCATGCGCCAGTGGGCGGCCTATCTGCTGGGCGGCCACGACCGCCCCCAGGCGCAGGCGGCGCTCCTGGCCAGCCTACCCGTCGCGCCCGAGCGGCTGCAGTCGGCCATCGCCGCCGCGCTCGTGCGGCGGCGCGCCGGGGCCGATGCGCTCTTGCAGGCCATCGCCGCCGGCAAGGCGTCGGGCCGGCTGCTCCAGGAGCGCAGCGTCACCATCAACCTCGAAAGCTCGGGCTTGCCCCACGTTACCGATCGCATTGCCGCCCTGATGAAGGGCCTTCCGCCCGCCGATCAGAAGTTGAACGACCTCTTCGCCCGGCGGCACAGCGGTTTCGCCGCGGCCAGGGCCGAGCCGGCCCAGGGAGTCGCCGTTTTTGAAAAACACTGCGCGATCTGCCACCAGCTTGGCGGCAAGGGGGCCAAGGTCGGCCCTCAGCTCGACGGCATCGGCACCCGCGGCCTCGACCGGCTCATGGAAGACATCCTCGACCCCAATCGCAACGTCGACCAAACCTTCCGGGCCACCAATCTCGCCTTGAATAACGGTCAGATCCTCTCGGGCCTGTTGCTGCGCGAAGAGGGCGAGGTCCTGGTCATGGCCGACGCACAGGGTAAAGAGATCCGCGTCTCCAAGTCATCGGTCGAGGAACGCACGACGTCTCCCCTTTCGCCCATGCCGGCCAACCTCACCGACCAGATTCCCGAGAAGGACTTTTACAGCCTGCTGGCCTATCTCCTGACGCGGCGCGAGGACCGTCCCGTGGCGCCGCCCACATCGCACACCTCGAAATAAAGTGCTGTCGAGAAACGACGCTTTCCGGTTATTCTGATGCTCGAGCGGTATTTTAGGGTGGGTGCAACCCGCCAATCCATACCGATTCATCGGTGGGTTTCACCCACCCTACAACGGCGTCAAACACGTTCGCTTGCGAAGAGGTCACGCTGTAATGCCGCAACCATCCGAGCTTCCCACCCTGGCACCGTCCGCTGATCCCGCGACGTCCATTGCGGAGAAAGCCACGATTCCGCCCGGTCAGGCACCATGGTTCAGCCGGATGAAGGGCGCTGCCACGATTCACGATGCCAAGGCGACGGTATCGTATATCGTGGCGCGCGATGGCGACGGCCAGGGCCTGCCCACGCTCCACTTCGAGCCCGGCGCCCTCGATAAGGTTCGCGACGACTTCACGGCGGGGACCGTGCTCCAGGAGCGGTATCGCCTGATTCGCGAGCTGGGGCGGGGCGGCATGGGGATCGTTTTTCTGGGACGCGACCAGCGGCTCGACCGGCAGGTTGCTCTGAAGGTGATCCTTGCTTCAGGCCAGGCATCGAGCCCGTCGGCGACCATGGACAGCCGCCTGCGGTCGTCGTTTGCCGAGGAGGCGCGGTTAGGCGCCAGTCTGACGCATCCGGCGATCGCGACGGTATTCGACTACGGCTTTCACCACGACAATCCGTTCACGGTCTTCGAGTACATCGAGGGCGAGACGCTTCGCGAGCTGATCGAGCGCAGGGGGCGGCTGCCGCTGGACGAGGTCCGCTCGATCGTCGGGCCGCTGGCCCAGGCGCTCGACTTCGCACATGGCCGCCGGATCGTCCATCGCGACCTCAAGCCCGAAAACATTCGCGCCACCGAGCAGCGGCAATTCAAGATCCTCGACCTGGGCCTGGCGCGGGAGTTCAACCGCGAGGAAGACTGGCGATTCGCCGGCACGCCGGCCTACGCCGCGCCCGAGCAGGCCGCCGAGCTTCCCTCCGACGGCAGGGCCGACCAGTATGCGCTGGCAGTGATCGTCTTCGAGATGCTGACGGGCCATCGGCCGTTCGTGAGCGACTCGTGGATCGACCTCCTGGAGAAACATTACTCCGAACCCCCGCCCAGGCCGCGGAGCCTGGTCCCCGACCTGCCGCAATCCGTGGAAGACGCGATCCTGCGCAGCCTGGAAAAGGACCCCAACCGGCGGTTTTCGAGCTGTAGCGAACTGGCGGTCGCGCTGGGGTGCCAGTTCCTGGCCGGCCCGGCGCCCTTGCCGGAGATCCTGCTGGAGACGGAAGTCAAGAAGATGGGCGGACGGTGGAAGACTTACCATTATCCGTTTTCGTTGCGCCACCCGCGGACCCACCTTGCGCTGGCACCGATGCCCTCTGGGGCATGTACCGCGCGGAGCTGATGCGGTGGCCGCTGGCGGCGATCACTGACTTGCGATCGGCCGGCTCGAAGACGCTGTCATTCCGGATCCGCGGGGTCAAGGGCAAGGACACGCAATGGTTCAAGTTCAAGACTCGCGACGAGCTTCGTCACTGGCAGGAATCGCTCGAGTCTCGCGCGGCGTCCGGGCAACCTGCCGCGACCACGGAGTCACAGCCATCGGACTTGGCCGAGCCGCCGGTCTCGCTGCCGGGAGAGCCGGAGGCTGGTGACACCGCCGACCCCAAGATCGAGCCGGTCGTGCTGCTCAAAACCCGGCCGGGCACTCGCTTTCAATTACTCGGAATGGTGGAGGCCAAGGCAGCCAATCGGCGCAGTGCCTCGGCCGGGCTGGCGATTCGCGGGTCGATGATGGGCGCCGACGCCGTCGTCGATCTGAACGAGGAACGGCTACCGGGCTTGGTGAAGACCGAGCATCGCGCCAGCGGCCTGGCCGTTCGCGCCGTCGACGACGAAGGGCGGGTCGAGCTGAAGACCCGGTGGTTTTCCAGCCAGATCGGCCAGATCGCGATCGTGATGTTAGCCGTGGCCGGCCTCGAACTCTCCGCGGACTTGCTCGGCCTGCTGGCACTTCGCTCGATCTTGATGGCGCTCAATCTGGCCGGCGGAATCGTATTCGCGGGCCTCACAGCCGGGCTGGCGTTCTGGAAATGGCCCCAGCTCGTGCGGCCGACGGCCTTCTGTTTCCTGGCCAAGGTCGTCCAAACCGGGCTGGATATGATCGCCAACCTGGTCGGCAGCGCGGTTCTGGGATTCGCATCGGTCGGACTCGTTCCGGACTCCGCGAATTCCAACGCGGCCACGATGGCCATCAGAGCGACCGTTGGGGCCGTGACATTAGGCGCTCTTGGCATGCTCATATCGATCTCGCTTCTGGTGTTTTTCCTGTATCTGGGCCGCCGGGCATGGCGGATCGATCAAGAGTACCGCAGCCTGGCGCGTGCGACTTTCGGAACCACCACGGCGAAGCCTCTGCGCCCTTGGAGTGGCCGGCTGGCATGGGCGGCCGCGATACTCTACGCAACGGACCTCATTGGCAACGGGGCGTACGGTCTTTACGCCGCCGGTAGCACCCTGATGTCCATGCCCAAGACAGCCGCCGTGATCACCTCGTCGAGCGGAGCGGAGATCTCGTTGAACCCCGCGGAATGGAACGCGCGCGCCTGGAAGCTGGCCACCGATTCCGACCCCGGCGAGCGCGACTCGACGGAAGCCGTGCGGTTAGCCGAGCTGGCGGTGGCGGCTGATCCCAAGAATGCCCTTTTCGTCAATACGCTCGGCGTCGCTCGATACCGGGCGCGAGACTTTACGAGGGCGATCGAGGCGATGAAACGCAGCATCGACGGCCGGGGATTCAACGGGCAGGTCGGGTTCTTCATGGCAATGGCTCACGCCCGGCTCGGCCAGCACGACGAGGCGGGACAGTGGTATGCCAGGGCCAACCGCTGGACGCGGCAGAATCGTCCCAGGGACGCCGATCTAAGGCGGTTCCGCGCAGAGGCGGTTGCGGTGCTGGACGTTGCGAACGACCCCGTTCGCGCCGCGACCCAGCCTGCGCCCAAGGCCCCGCCCGGCCCGAAACCAGGGGCACCGGCCGGGAAAGCAAAATAGGGCGTGTTGTCGTGCGGGCTTTCCAGCGTGATCGGTCGCGGTCTTCGACAAGGTGGATGGTCGGGGGTAGAATGCATTGGAAGAAACGCTTTTTCGCGATGGTCAAAGCGCGACGCGAGGCCCGGAATCAGGCGAGCCGCGATGCGGGGGACTCTCGCCGATGCTAACGCAAACGTCCCACAAATCGCGTGTTCGATCATGTGGAGGACTGAAACGATGATTGAGGCAAAGATTATCAAAGTAGGGCGTAATCCGCGAATCGCCGGGACGCGCATCAGCGTTTACGCGATCGTGGAATATCTTGAAGACGCTTGGCGACCCGATGACATCGCATTTTGGCTTGAACTTACAAGGGACCAGGTCGATGCCGCGATCCGGTACGTCGAAGAGCACAAAGAAGAAGTGATGGCGGAGTACCAGTTGATCATGGAACGCATCAATCACGGCAATCCGCCGGAACTTCAGGCAAAACTGGACGCCGGCCACGAGCGGTTTCAAGCCATGATTCGGGAGCGACGGCGACCGGAAAGCCAGGAGGTCCACCGTGAAGGGAATTCTGGCGGACAATGACGTGGAAGGCTACGTCGGAATCATCCATATGCGAATCGATGATTTCCGTGGGGCAGGTCGGATCTACGCCCCATGACACACAGGCGGCGGAACGCTCACCCCGCCAGCGTCGGCAACACATACGGCCCCTTGGGAATCACCGCGACCTTGGCCTCGGGACCATACTCGGCCAGCGACTCGGCCACCGCCGCCTCGATGCTCGAGGCCGGCTCGACAAAACATGAGGCCAGGACGTCCGGCGGCAGGCCGTCGGTGACGATCTTGACCCGCGCCTTGCGCCTCACCTTGGCCAGCTCTTCGACCTGCCACTGGTCCATCACGAAATAATCGCGGCCCAGGATGCGCTTCATGAACACATCGAGGGACAAGTTTTCGCCGAAGACCGATGCGAACTCGGGGCTGCCCACGCCCTCGGAGAGGCTGGCGGCCATGATGATCGTGCCGCCCTGCTTGACGATCGGCAGGCAGCCGGTGAGTCCCTTGATCGCCTGGTAGAAGGTTGTGTCCAGGGGATAACCCGCCGAGCTGGTGACGACGATATCAACCGGGCGCGCGACGTCGGCCCGGCAAATTCCTTCCATGAACCGAACTCCTTCGAGAAAGGCTTTCTCCATATCGCCGGCCACGACCGAAGTCACCTGCCGCTGGCTGTCGAGCGTCACATTGACGATGAAGTCGCAGCCCGCCATCCGTGCGATCGCGGTGTTCTCTTCGTGAACCGGATTGCCGTCGAGAATGCCGCAGTCGGCCCGCGGGTGCTCGAGCAATTCCGGTCCATGCCAGCGCTTGACCGTCTCGAGGGCGGCGACTCCCGGACAGATCAGCTTGCGGCCCCCGGAGTATCCGGCCATCAGGTGCGGCTCGATCAGACCGGTCGTGATCTTGAGATCGGCCCGGACATAGCGGCTGTCGATCCAGCCGGGAATCCCGCGGGCGGTGGTGCCGACCAAGGTGTGCTCCTCGAGTCGCGTGCCGTGATGGTCCTCGACCCGATAGCCCGACGCAATCTCCTTGCCCAGCATCTCGATCTTCTCGGCGCCCGTGCTGGGCCGGTGCAATCCCGTGGCGACCAACAGCAAGACGCGCTCGCGGGCAATGCCGGCCTCGTGCAGGACCTGAAGCATCGGCCGCAGGATTGTGCGATTGGGCACCGGCCGGGTGATGTCGCAGACGAGGATACAGACATCCTGGCGCCCCTGCGCGATCTGGCGCAGCGGCGCGGCCCCGATGGGCCGTTCCAACGCCGCTGCCACAGCCGCCTCGGGATCATCGAGCGCGGGAACCTCGCGAATCGCCAGCGGGCCGACGACGCGGTCCGCCGGCAGCTCGACCGATAGGCCCGTTCGACCGTAATCCAGCACGAATTTGAGACGATTCATTGGCTTCGCGTCCTGTCACTAATGCGCTGGGCTAGAATCAGTGTCGCCTTTCGCTCCGCGAAAGTCGACTTTTCCGGGAAGTCATTTGCGTCCCGACCCCAAAAGGGGCCGAATGAAGATCCTCCGATACGCCACCGGGCCATGGTCTCCCTGAAGCAAGATCGGCCCCGGCCGGTCAGGGCCGTCGAGGCCGGACCGTGTGCCGCCTTCGCCGAAGTAGCCGACGTATTTCCCGTCTTCCTCGCGAAGCTTGACCCGCAAGGCAGCCGGTTTAACGGCGTTCTCGTGGTTGAGCCGTTCGAAGGCCTCGCGGTCGGTCTCGCCATACCGCACGTCGTGATCCTCATACACGATCTTGCCGTTCCAGACCAAAGCAATCTTCTTGTCCTTGAGGGTAATGTCATACGTCTGCCACTCGCCTGGCGGCCTGGACAGGTTCTCGCGGGGATAGGCTCGCTCATAGAGCGAGCCGCAATCGTGAAAGCCGAGCTTCGGCTTGCCAAAGCTATCGAAGACTTGAATCTCGAAGAGGCCGCGATTGTAAACCCCCGAGTTGCTTCCCTTCGGCACGGTGAACTCGATGTGGAGCTGGTAATCGCCGAACGATTCGGCCGTCATGACGTCGGACCCGCGGCCGTCGCCGCCGCAGAGCATGACCGAATCGGGAGAGCCTCCCTTGCCGGTCGGCACCAGCCGGGCCGGGTCCTTCTCATCCAGCCGCACCTGGTCGCAGACGACCCAAACCTTCTTCGCGTCAGGGTTCCGGAATTTCCAGCCCGCCAGGTCGCGGCCGTTGCACAAAGGCTTCCAGCCGTCCTCGAGACGAAACGACGACGATACCGGAGGTTTCTGAGCGGGATGGGGTTCACCGGCACGCAGATCGCGACCGACTCCGAGAACGCCCACGGCCAGCACAACCGTAGCCCACCGCAGGGAACACCGCATGAGACGCAACCTCCACGCTCGCTCGATCACAACCGGCCTTGGGCCTGTCCAGCCAGTTGACGCCGCTCGTACTCCAGGTTAACATCTCGGCGGAGGATTGTCCCGTGTCGTCTTGATCTAGACTGAAAGATCCCGCAAGGCCGAGCGTATCACCAGCAAGAGACACGGTACAGTAGCAGTTTCCGCCAGCGGGGTTTATCATGAGATCGCCCCTCTTTGCCCCGCTATTCGGGCCCCAACGAGGTCCCTGATGGACCAGACACGAAGCACGCTGCTCTTGAGGATACGCGACCCGGCCGATACCAAGGCCTGGGGCGAATTTGTCGCGCTTTACCAGCCACTCTTGACGGCCTATGTGCGTCAGCGGGGGCTTGGCGAGGAAGACGCGCGTGATGTCGTGCAGGATGTCTTCGCGAGGTTAGTGAAGAGCCTGCCGGAATTCGAGCTGGCGCGGCACCGCGGCCGGTTTCGCACCTGGCTCTGGCAAGTTTGTCAGAGCGCGCTTTGCGACTGGGCGCGGCGCCGGCGGCGCCAGTCGCGTGCCGAGGACGCCTGGCTCAAGCGCTTGAGCGAATCGCCGCCTCCCTGCGACGGCGATTCGGATGCCGAGTGGGAGCGCCTACACCGGCGCCGGGTCCTGTCCTTTGCGTTGGAAAAAATCCGGGCGCGGTCCAAGCCGGCGAGCTGGGCCTGCTTCGAAGGGCACCTGCTGCAAAAAAAGCCCAGCGCCCTTGTGGCACGCGACCTGGGATTGTCGGTTAACGCCGTCAACATCAACTGCTCACGTATCCTGGACCGGATCAGGAGGTTCTGCGCCGAGCACTTGGAGGAACTGGCCGATGGCCTTGAACCATTGCCCGGAGAACCATGAGCTGCTGCCCATGATCGTGGGCGGCGAGGTTGCGGACTCGTTGCGACGGCACGTCGCCGCGTGCGGCGCGTGCCGGGTGCGGCTCGAGCGGTTGCGGGCCGAGGTCTCGGCCGTCCACCACGCAGCCTCGGAAATGGCCGGCGAAGCCGGGGCCGGATCGCCCACGGTCGAGCCGAAGTCGGAGACGGCGAGCATGCCCACCGCGACAGTTCACACCGGGGCCAGTTCGACCGCCGCGGGCCCGACCGTGGCGCCCACGCCCCGGCCGGAGACCATCGGCCGGTATCGCATCGTCGGCGAGCTGGATTCGGGCGGCCAGGCCCTTGTTTATCGCGCCGTACACCCGACCTTGCCCCGCGATGTGGCCATCAAGATCGCTCACGACGCGAGCTCGATCGACCGCAGCCTTCTCAAGGGAGACGCCGAGCTCCTCTGCTTGCTGGACCATCCCAACCTGGTGCGCGTGCATGACCTCGACCTCCACGACGGCCGACCGTTCGTTGTGATGGAGTTCGTGCGCGGGCGCAACCTCCAGCAGGTTGCCGAGCAATCGCTGCCGTCGCCCTACGAGGCGGCTGGCTGGATCGCCGAGATCGCGCGGGCTCTTGATTACGTGCATCGCTGCGGAGTCGTCCACCAGGATATCAAGCCCAAGAACATCTTGATCGACGAATCGGGCCGCCCGCGGCTGATCGATTTCGGCGTGGCCCGCTGGCGCAACGTGTGGTCGGAGGGGCAGGCCGGCCCATCGGGCGGCACATTGGCATTCATGGCGCCCGAGCAGGCGCGCGGGGAATCGGAACGTGTCGGGGCCCCGAGCGACATCTTCGGCCTGGGCGGCGCGCTCTACTACCTTCTGACCGGCCAAGCCCCGTTTGAAGGCAAGACCCGCAACGATCAATGGCGCCGCGCGCTACTCGGTGCGACTTCGACCGCGCCGCCTTGCGAGCCAAGAAGGTCCCGCGCGGTTTAGAACGCGTCGTCCTGAAGGCAATGGCGGCCGAGCCCAAGGACCGCTTTGCCTCGGCAAACGACATGGCCCTTGCGCTCGGCGCGCTTCTCCATCGGCCCCGCCGGCTCGCGATCCAGGCCGGGGCCTTGCTGCTGGCCGCCCTGGCCATGGTGGCCTGGTCATGGTGGCCGCGGCCGGCAAGCGAGACGGACCGGAACGGGCGCACCGATCCGATCCCGGGACCGATCGTGATCCAGCCGAAAGTCGCGCCTCCGGCCGCCGGCCCTGTTTCAACGGGGCCGCTGCGGATCGAGTCGCTTCAGGTCGACCTGCATCGCCGGGTGCCCGACGATCCAGCGGGAACGATCGGCGTCGGCGTGTTCGCCGGCCGGTTCGCCCAGGACGTGCGGGTCCAGGCCCAGCTCAGCGTGCCGGGCTATTGCTACCTGCTCGCGCTGAATCCCGACGGCAAGACCCAGCTCTGTTATCCCGCGAAACCGGAGGACACGCCGTCCCGAGCAGCCGCGATCGACTACCCGCCCGATCCGGGGTCGGGCTTCGGCCTGACCGACGGCGTAGGGACCCAGGTGTTCGTGGTGATCGCCTCGGCCAATCCTCTGCCACCCTATGCGGAATGGCTCAAAGCGCTGGGGGCCGTGCCCTGGAAATCGGCCGAGAGCGGGATCGTCTGGCGCTATGATGGGCGCCATTTCGAGAGCGACGCCGACCGTGGCGAGGTCCGCCCCCTGGCCGACCTGCCGCCGCCTTTGGAAGCGACGTGCCGGGCGCTTCAATCAGCGCCCGGCGTCGAGGCAATCCGGGCGGTGGCGTTTCCGGTCAAGGCGCGTACGCAGGGGAAGAGGAAGTGAGATTCATCAAGGCATTCTTGAGAACCCACAAGGTCAGGTCCCCGATGAGCACCGCGTGCGATCTCGCGTCTTGCCGTATGCGAACAACTTGAGAGACTTCTGCCCCACGGATACAGTGCGCTCATGCGTTCGCAGCGACAACGGTCCGACGAGCTCGATAGTCCGTGGAAAGAAGCACTCGAGCACTTTCTCGAATGGTTCCTCGCCCTTTGCTTTCCGGAGGTACACGCCGCCATGGACTGGGGCCGCCGCTACGAGAGCCTCGACAAGGAACTGCAGCAAATTGTGCGCGACGCCCGCGTCGGCAGACGGCTGGCCGACAAGCTTTTCAAGGTGTGGCGAAAGGATGGCAAGGAGGCCTGGCTGCTCATTCACGTCGAGGTGCAAGGAAGGCGCGAGCGAGCCTTCCCGGAGCGGATGTTTGTGTACAGCTACCGGATCTACGACCTCTACCGGCAGCCGGTCGTCAGTTTGGCGGTGTTGTGCGACGAACAGACCGCCTGGAGGCCGGACCACTTCGGGTACAATGTATGCGGTTGCCAGGTCGGCATTCGGTTCCCGGTAGTCAAGCTCGTGGATCACCGGCAGAACGAGGCGGCCCTGGAGCAATCGGCCAATCCGTTCGCTGCGGTTGTGTTAGCGCAGCTCAAGGTCCTGGAGACCCGGCACGCGCCGTTGAACGCGCTGGCAATGGAAACTTCGATTGGTCAAAGGGCTTTATGATCGAGGCCTAACGAAGGAGCAGGTGCGCAACTGTTTCGAGTATTGGACTGGATGCTCGGGCTGCCGCCTGAGTTGGAAGATTCCTTTCGAACCGAGATTTATCGTTTTGAGGAGGAACGCCGGATGCCCTACGTGACCAGTATTGAGAGGCTAGCACGCGAGGAGGGACGCCAAGAAGGACGCCAAGAAGGACGCCAAGAAGGACGCCAAGAAGGACGCCAAGAAGGACGCCAAGAAGGACGCCAAGAAGGACGCCAAGAAGGATTGGCGGAAGGGTTGCAGGCCGGCATCCTGGCGGTCTTGGAGTCGAAGTTCAAGAATGTGAGTGCAAAAGACGCCCGAAAACTTCGGTCCGTGCGCGAAGTCGAGCGACTTCAAACGCTGCTGCAAGCCGCGACCCGCGCCGAGACGCTCGAAAAGGTGCTCGCGCTCTTGCGTCAGTAACCGCGAAAAGTTCAACCTGAAGAAACCGGCGGTTGCGCCACGCTGACCCACCCTCTTTTCGCTCGGTGGAGGCATCTCATGTTCCGCAAACTCGTGGTTCCCTTGTTTGGCGCACTCGTTTTGATCATCCCGTTTCCGGTTTCTGGTCAAGCGCCAGCCATCAAACCATCGACCGGTCAACCTCCCGCGCCGGGATTGCTCAAACCGACCGGCGACGACGAGAAACGAGCGAAGCAACTGGATGAGCAGATCGACAAGGCCCTGAAGGCCGATCGCTGGGGCGACGCGATTGGGCGGGCCGAGGAAGTGCTCGCCTTGCGGACGCGGGCCCAGGGGCCGAAGCATTTCGAGACAGTGAGCACGGAGTGGCGTCTCAAAACGTTGCGGGGGGTGGCCCCGATGGCGCACGAGGATCGAGTGGCGTACCAATCGGCCGGGACCATGAACGAGCAAGCGGAGACTCTCTACGCCCAGGGGAAGTACGCCCAGGCGCAGCCGCTGGACGAGAACGCGCTTTCGATCCGCCGCCGCCTGCTCACCGACGACCACCCCGACACCGCCAAGAGCTACGGCAACCTGGCGTACAACCTCAACGCCCAGGGGAAGTACGTCGAGGCTCGAGAGCGGTGGCAGAGCGCGATGAGGAGCCTGGATGCAGTTCGCCTTCGACTTGCCTTCACCGGCATGGAACGCGCCGGGGCGGAGTGGTCGAGCCGCTCCGCCCTGGCCACCGTGCTGGTCCGGCTGGGTCAACCGGTCGAGGCGTGGCAGCCGCTGGAGGAGGACCTCGGCCGCGGCTTGCTCGACGAACTGGCCGCCCGTCAGGATCGCCGGCTCGCACCCGCCGAGCGAGCCCGCCTTCGCGAACTGACCGCTGAGCTCGAGAGGCTCGACCGGCTGGTCGAAGCCAATCCCAAGGGCCTCGACCAGGCCGAGCGGGCGAAGCGATTCGAGGACGACCTCAGAATCGTCGCCGAGGGCGCCAAGCCAGTACCCGTCGAGGTCTGGAGAGATAGCCGGTCGTTCCGGCAAGAACTGGCTCCCGGCAAGCTCGGTGTGTTTATTGACCCTCGGCCGGCACCGGAAGCGATCGCCGAGCAACGCAAGCTGCAACAGGTGCTGGTGGCGGCGCGGTCGGGCGGCGAGAGGTTTGCCCCCTTGCCCGGCACGCGGTACGAGGTCGAGGCGCTCGCTCAGCTCTTCAAATCCGACGATCGGCCCACCCGAGCCCTGCTCGGGACCGACGCGAGCGAGTCCGAGCTGGACCGCCTGGCCGCCTCGGGCGACCTGGGTCGGTTCGCTTTCATCCACCTGGCGACGCACGAAGTGATCGATGAGGCGATCCCTCAGCGATCGGCTGTAATCCTGACCCAGACCGGCCTGCCCGACCCGCTGGAGCAGGTCCGGAATCACAAGCCAGTTTTCGACGGCCGGCTCTCGGTTCGCGAGATCCAGCGAAACTGGGACTTGAAGGCCGAGCTGGTGACTTTGTCCGCCTGCGAGACCGCCCTGGGCCCTGACGCCGGCGGCGAGGGCTTCGTGGGGTTTACCCAGGCGCTCTTGATGTCCGGAGCGCGGGGCGTTTGTCTGTCGCTCTGGAAGGAGGACGACAAGGCCACATCGCTTCTAGGGTGATCCGAATTGAACGATTCGAACCGAGTCTTCCCATGTTTAACAAAGTCACCGTGTCGTCGCTATGGTTGCTCGTGATCGCGTCTTCGGTTTTGGGTCAGCCCCCCGCATCACCGGCGGGCCAACCGACGGCTCCGGCCTTGCCCGCGCTCACCGGTGCCGACGAGCAACGCGCTGAGCAACTCTACGAGCAAATCGACAGAGCTGTGAAGGCGGATCGCTGGGACGAAGCGATCGCCAAGGTCGAGGAGCTGTTGCTCCTGCGGACGCGGGCCCAGGGAGCCAAGCATTTCGAGACAGTCGACGTGGAGTGGCTCCGCAAGACATTCGGGCGGGTGGCTCAAATGCCGAGGGAGGATCGAGTCGCCTACCAATCGGCCAGTACGACGACGATCCAAGCGGAAGCCCTGTATGCTCAGGGGAAGTACGCCCAGGCGCAGCCGCTGTTCGAGAAGGCTCTTTCGATCCGCCGCCGCCTGCTCACTGACGACCACCCCGAAACCGCCGCCAATTACAACAACCTGGCGCAGGACCTCAACTCCCAGGGCAAGTACGCGGCGGCCCAGCCGCTCTTTGACAAGGCGCTTTTGATCAACCGCCGCCTGCTCACCGATGACCACATCGAAACCGCCAGGAGCTACAACGAGCTGGCCAGAAACCTCGACGCCCAGGGAAAGTACACCCAGGCACAGCCGCTGTACGAGAAGGCACTGGAGATCAAACGCCGCCTGCTCAGCGACGACCACCCCGCCACCGCCAGCGGCTACAACAACCTGGCGTACAACCTCAAAGCCCAGGGCAAGTACGCCCAGGCGCAGCCGCTGTATGAGAAGGCGCTTTCGATCTACCGGCGCCTGCTCACCGACAACCACGCCAGCACGGCCACCATCTACGGCAACGTGGCGGCCAACCTCAACGCCCAGGGAAAGTACGCCCAGGCCCAGTCGCTGTACGAAAAGGCGTTAGAGATCCACCGCCGCCTGCTCAGCGACAACGATCCCCGGACCGCCGCCACCTACAACAACGTGGCGATGAACCTCTACTCACAGGGGAATTACGCCGCGGCAGAGCCGCTGTACGAAAAGGCGCTCGAGGTCCGCCGCCGCCTGCTTACTGACGACCATCCCGACACCGCCACCTCCTACAACAACGTGGCGCTCAACCTCTACGCCCAGGGGAAGTACGCCAGAGCTCAGCCACTGTTCGAGAAGGCGCTTTCGATCTGCCGCCGCCTGCTCACCGACGACAATCCTCAAACCGCCATCAGCTATGGCAGCGTGGCGGCCAACCTCAACGCCCAGGGGAAGTACGCCCAGGCCCAGCCGATGTTCGAGCAGGCGCTCGAGATCAATCGCCGCCTGCTCACCGACGACCACAGCTTGACCGCCCTCACGTACAACAACCTGGCGGCCAACCTCAACGCCCAGGAAAAGTACGCCCAGGCCCAGCCGATGTTCGAGAAGGCGCTCGAGATCAATCGCCGCCTGCTCACCGACGAACACCCCCAAACCGCCGCCGGCTGCAACAACCTGGCGGACAACTTGAGCGCCCAGGGGAAGTACGCCCAGGCCCAACCGATGTACGAGAAGGCGCTGGAGATCTGGCGCCGCCTGCTCACCGACAACCATCCCGATACCGCTACTGGATACAGCAACCTGGCGGCCAACCTCAACGCCCAGGGGAAGTACGACGAGGCACGCAATCGATGGGTGAGCGCAGTCAAGAGCCTGGATGCGGCCCGGCTCCGGGTCGCGTTCACAGGGCTGGAACGGGCCACGGGTACCGCGGAGCCCGTGCGCCCCGCCCTGGCTGCCGCGCTCGCCCGGCTCGGTCAGCCGGTCGAGGCATGGCAGGCGCTGGAGCAAGACCTGGGCCGGGGCCTGCTCGACGAATTGGCCGCCCGCAAGGATCGACGGCTGGCGCCCGAGAGCGAGCCCGAGTCCGCGAATTGACCACTGAACTCGAAAGGCTCGACAAGCTGGTGGAGACCACGCCCAAGGGGCTCGATCAGGCCGAGCGCGCCCAGCGATTCGACGATCTGAAGCGGCAGCACGAGCTGGCCAGCATCGCCCTGGGTGAGTTGCAGACCAAGCTCGTCCAGGACTACGGAGCTCTGGCGGGCCGGGCCGCCAAGCTCAACGAAATCCAGGCTGCGCTGCCGGCGGACGCCGCGCTGGTCGCCTGGGTCGATATCGCACCCGCCGGCCCGAACGCCGCTGACCCCGACGGCGAGCACTGGGGCGTGGCCGTCCGCTCGCGCGGCATTCCAGCCTGGGTGCCGATCGCGGGAACCGGGCCGGATGGGCTCTGGACCAAAGGCGACACCGAGCTCGCGAGCCGAGTCCGGACCGAGCTCCGGAACCGGCCCGGAACCGGCCCGGCAGACCTGCGGCCCATGGTCGAGCGATTACGCACCCAGCGCGTCGAGCCGCTAGCCAAAGCCCTGGGCGCCACCGCCGACGGCCTGCCGCCGGCCCGGAGGATCGTCGTCCTTCCCTCCCGGGCCACGGCGGGCATCCCGGTCGAGGCACTGCTCGCCCCCGACGACACCCGAACCGTGAGCTACGCCCCCTCCGCCACCGTCTTCAAGTACCTGCGGGAGCAGGACCGGCCGGGTCGCCATGCCGGACTGCTGGCCCTGGGCGATCCGGGTTACGAGCGGCCTGATAAGACGAGCGAGCCCAAGCCGCCGCCTGACCATGGACTGCTGCTCAACGTAGTCGTCCGTGGCTCGAACGCTGCAAACCACGGACTGACAGACGGGGACGTCTTGCTGGCCTACAACGGCCAGAAGCTGAACAAGAAGGACGACCTCAAGGTCGTTACCGAGGGCGAAAAGCCGATCGCCGTCGAGATCTGGAGAGATGGCCGGTCGTCACCGGGCGAGCTGGCGCCCGGCAAGCTCGGCGCGTTTATCGATCCTCGGCCGGCGCCGGTGGCGATCGCCGAACAGCGCAAACTCAAGCAGGTGCTGCTGGCGGCGCGAGGGGGCGATGAGAAATTCGCCCCGTTGCCCGGCACGCGAGACGAAGTCCAGGCGCTCGCCCGGCTCTTCAAATCCGATGATCGGCCGACCAGCGCCCTGCTGGGCGACGACGCCAGCGAGCCCGAGCTGGACCGCCTGGCCGCCTCGGGCGAATTGCGGCAGTTCGGCTTCATCCACCTGGCGACGCATGGCGTAATCGACGAGGCGATCCCTCAGCGATCGGCCGTGATCCTGACCCAGACCGGCCTGCTTGACCCGCTGGAGCAGGTCTTGAACCACAAGCCGGTCTTCGACGGCCGGCTCGCAGTGCGCGAGATCCAGCGGAGCTGGGACTTGAAGGCCGAGCTGGTGACGCTCTCGGCCTGCGAGACGGCCCTGGGCCGTGACGCCGGGGGCGAAGGCTTTGTGGGGTTCACCCAGGCGCTCTTGATGTCCGGTGCGCGAAGCGTTTGTCTATCGCTCTGGAAGGTGGACGACAAGGCCACATCGCTCCTGATGACCCGGTTCTATCAGAACTTGCTGGGTAAGCGGCCGGGGCTGTCAAAGCCCATGCCCAAGGCCGAGGCACTGCGCGAGGCAAAACAATGGCTACGCAGCCTGACGGCGGATCAGATCGACAGCGAGCTGGCCGGCCTTTCGCGCGGTGACGTGCGGCCGCTGGCGAAGGTCGACGACACCACGTCGCCCGGTGCACGGGCGTCACCCAAATCAAGTGGCAGACACCCGTATGACCACCCCTTCTTCTGGGCGGCTTTCGTGCTGGTGGGTGATCCGGATTGACGTAGTTGCCACGCTCCGCGTGACGCCAGTTCATCACGCGGAGCGTGATGACTACATAAGACGGCATTTGTGCCGGTGGGTGATCCAGATTGACTTCCTCGTTCGGCGGAGGGATCTTATGTTCAGCAAACTCCTGGCGCCGTTGCTAGGGTCGATGGTTCTTCTCATCCCGTTCCCGGTTTCTGGGCAAGCGCCCCCGCCAAGACCATCGGCCGGTCAACCCCCCGCGCCGGAATCGCGAAAGCTGACCGGCGAGTACGTGAAACGAATGAATAAGCCAGGCGAGACCCTATGGGCCAAGGGGAGGGACGCCCAGGCATTACCGCTTTACGAAAAGGCGCTGGAGATCAACGGCCCCCTGCTGCTCACCGATGACGACTCCGACACCGCCCAGAACTTCGACAAGCTGGCGATCAACCTTGCCCACCAGGGGAAGTGCGCCCTAGCGCGAGAACGTTGGTTGAGCGCGGTAAGGAGCCTGGATGCCGCACATCTCCAGGTCGCCTCCACCGGGCTGGAACGCGGCGCCGGCACGAAGGAGCCGGTGCGTCCCGCCCTGGCCGCCGCGCTGGCCCGGCTCGGTCAGCCCGCCCAGGCGTGGCAGGCAGTGGAGGAAACCCTGGGCCGAGGCCTGCTCGACGAGCTGGCCGCCCGCCAGGACCGGCGGCTCACGCCCGCCGAGCGGGCCCACCTCCACGAATTGACCGCCGAACTGGAACGGCTCGACAAGGTGGTGGAAACCACGCCCAAGGAGCTCGAGAAAGCCGATCGCGCCAGGCGATTTCAAGACCTGAAGCGGCAGCGCGAGCTGGCCAGCATCGCGCTCGGTGACTTTCAGATTCATCTCGTCAAGGAGCACGGCCGGTTGGCCGGCCAGGTCGCCAGGCTCAACGACATCCAGGCCGCGCTGCCCCCAGACGCCGCCCTTGTCGCGTGGGTCGATATCCTACCTGCCGGGCCCAACGCCGCCAACCCCGACGGCGAACACCGGGGAGTAGTCGTCCGATCCCGGGGCACTCCGGCCTGGGTCCCGATCGCCGGGACGGGTCGGGAGGGGCTCTGGACCGAAGAAGACACCGCGCTCGCGGGCGAAGTCCGGAAGGGGCTAGGGATCCGCCCCGGCCCCGGGACGTTGGACCTACGGCCGCTGGTCGAGAAACTACGCATCCAGCGCCTCGAGCCGCTGGCAAAGGTCCTGGGCGCCACTGCCGACGCGCTGCCGCCGGCCCGGCGACTGATCGTGCTTCCGTCCCCTGCCATGGCGGGCATTCCGGTCGAGGTGCTGCTCGCCGACGACGACACCCGCGCGGTGAGCTACGCACCTTCGGCCACCGTATACAAGTACCTGCGCGAGCTGCCACGGCCCGACCGCCACGCCGGCCTGCTGGCCGTCGGCGACCCTGTGTACGATGCCCGCATACCGAGCAAGCGACGCGAAGTCGAGGCGCTCGCTCGGCTTTTCAATGCCGACGATCGGCCGGCCAGGGCCCTGCTCGCGGCCGACGCGAGCGAGCAGGAGCTCGACCGCCTGGCTGCCTCGGGCGAGCTGGCTCGGTTCGGTTTTATCCACCTGGCGACTTACGGGGTGATCGACAAGGGCGTTCCCGGGCGGTCGGCCCTGGTCCTGACCCAGACGGGCCTACCTGACCCGCTCGAGCAGGCCGTGAATCACAAGCCGGTCTTTGACGGCCGCCTTTCCGTCCGCGAGATCCAGCGAAGCTGGAATCTGAAGGCCGACCTGGTGACGCTCTCGGCGTGTGAGGCCGCCCTGGGACGTGACGCCGCCGGCGACGGCTTGGTGGGCTTCACCCAGGCGTTCTTGATGACCGGGGCGCGAAGCGTCTGCCTGTCGCTCTGGAAGCCGGACGATCAGGCGACATCGCTCTTGATGATCCGGTTCTATCAGAACCTGCTGGGCAAGCGAACTGGGTTGTCAAAGCCGATTCCCAAAGCGGAGGCGTTGGACGAGGCGAAGCGTTGGCTGCGGAGCTTGACGGCGGACCAGACTGACCGCGAGCTCGCGGCCCTTTCGCGCGGCGACGTGCGGCAGCCGGCAAAGGTCGAAAAGCGCACTGTGGCCGGCGCGGGAACCTCACCCGCAACCAAATCAAGTGGCAGACACCCGTATGACCACCCGCATTTCTGGGCGGCGTTCGTCCTGGTGGGTGATCCGGATTGAAGGTCTCATGGGAAGCATCTCATGTTCAACAAAGTCGTGGTTCCGTTGTTCGTGGCGCTCGTTTTAGCCGGCCCGCTTCCTGGATCTGGTCAAGCGCGCGCGCCAAGACCATCGGCCGATCAACCACCCCGAGCGCGCACTGATGACGACCTCGACACCGCCGCCGGCTATAACAAACAAGCGATGAAGCTCAAAGCCCAGGGGAAGTATGCCCAGGCTGAGCCGCTGTTGGAAAAGTCGCTGGAGATTCGCCGCCACATGCTTGGCGACAACCACCCCGACACCGCCACCAGTTACAACAACCTCGCGCTGAACCAGAGCAAACAGGGAAAGTTCACCCAGGCCCAAGCGCTGCACGAGAAGGCGCTGGAGATTCGCCGCCGCGTGCTTGGCGACAACCACCCCGACACCGCCACCAGCTATAACGACCTGGCGGTCAACCGCTACGCCCAGGGCAAGTACGCCGACGCCCAGCCGCTTTTCGAGAAGGCGCTCCAGATCCGCCGTCGAGTGCTTGGAGACGACCACCCCAACACCGCGGGCAGCTACAACAACCTGGCGGCCAACCTCGACGCGCAGGGGAAGTACGGCCAGGCCCAGCCGGTGGCCGAAAAAGCGCTCGAAATCTGCCGGCGTTTGCTGAGTGACGACCACCCGAGCACCGCGTTTTGTTGCGAGAACGTAGCGACCAACCTCGCCCATCAGGGAAAGTACGAGCAGGCCCAGCCCCTCTATGAGAAGGCGCTCGAGACCCTGCGCCGGCGGTTCGGCGGCGATCACCCCGACGCCGCGTTGTGCTCCAAGAACGTGGAGGCCAACCGCGACGCGCAGGCGAAGGGCGCCCTGGCGCAAGACCGACGGCTCCGTGGGGTCAAGATCCTGGAATCGGCCCGCCTGCGGGTCGCGCTCATCGGCCTGTAGCTCGCCAATCCATCACGCGGAGCGTGATGACTACATCAGAAGTGCCTTGATCACCCGCCCGCCGACGTCTGTCAGCCGCTCGTCGCGGCCGTTGTGGAGGAAGGTGAGCTGTTTGTGGCTGATACCCATGAGATGGAGGATCGTCGCGTGGATATCGTTGATGTGGGCGCGTTCCTCGATGGCCTTGACACCCGCCTCGTCGGTCGCGCCGACGATCGTTCCTCCCTTGACGCCGCCGCCGGCCATCCACATGGTGAAGCCGGTCGCGTTGTGATCGCGGCCACGGCCGCCCCCTTGCCGCACCGGCGTCCGGCCGAACTCGCCGCCCCAGATCGACTAGTGTTTCGTCGAGCAGGCCCGTGCGTTTCAGGTCGGTCAGGAGAGCGGCCACGGGCTTGTCGGTCATGCCGCACATCTTTTCGTGGTTGGCGTCGATATCGTCGTGAGCGTCCCACTGCATGGCGACCGGCCCGCCGCCGGAATAGAGCTGCACAAACCGCACGCCGCGCTCGACCAGGCGGCGGGCCAGCAGGCAGCGCGTGCCGAATTCGGCGGTACGGCGGGTCGTCGAGGCCGTAGAGCGATTTGATCGATTCCGGCTCGCGCGAGAAGTCGACCGCCTCGGGCGCGGAGCTTTGCATGCGGTAGGCCAGCTCGTAGTTCGCAATCCGCGCCGAGAGCTCGGTGTCGGCTGGGTCGAGGTCCTGCTCGTTCATCGAGCGCAGAAGGTCGAGCATTTGCGCTTTGCTGTGCCAGCGAGACCTCGGCGGGCGGCTCGAGATTGACGATCGGCACCGGGCCGCTGCGGAACAGCGTTCCCTGATGGTGCGCCGGCAAGAAGCCAGCTCCCCAGCACGGTGCGCCGCCCTCGGGCGTTCCTTCGGGCTGCGTCATCACCACGAAGGCCGGCAGGTTGTCGCTCTCCGAGCCCAGACCATAAGTGACCCAGCTCCCCAGGCTGGGAAAGCCCATCAAGATCCGGCCGGTATTCATCTGGTACATCGCCGGAGCATGGATCACGCTGTCGGCATAGCACGAGCGCAAGAGCGCGATGTCGTCGGCGTGCGCGATGCAGGTGCGGCACGAGGTCGGACATATCCATGCCCGACTGGCCATACTTGCCCCATTTGCGATGGCTGCCCAGGCAGAGCGGGATCGTTCTCAAGGAACTGGCTGTGGATCTTGCCGAAGCTCGGCGGGCAGGGGCTGGCCGTCGAGGCGGTTCAAGAGCGGCTTGGGGTCGAAGAGATCCATCTGGCTCGGCCCGCCGGTCATGAACAAGAAAATGCAGCGCTTGGCCTTGGCGGCAAAATGGCCGGGCTTGGGCGCCAGGGGATCAGTCGGCGAACCGGCCCGGGCTTCACGCCCCATGAGGTCGGCCAGGCCGAGCAGGCCAAATCCGCAGCCGGCGGCCTTGAGAAACTCGCGTCGACTGCGCGGCAGGAAGGGCTGGGGGCCAGGGCAACGGCGGACTCGATCATGCGAAACATTTCTCAATTCCCTAGTGCTGAGTGCTTTCAGTTGTCCGTTGCCAGTTGTCCGTTGTTAGGAGGGCCTGTCATTCAACACTGGCCGATCGCACGCGCGAAGCGAACAACGGACCACGGACAAAGGACCAAGGACAAATCAGCCAAGCCGGTCAAGCTCCGCAAAAAACTTGCCCAAATCGAGAGTAAAACCGGGGAGCACGTCTCTTCCATCCAACTGCTGGGAGGCTCCAGAATCTCAACCAGTCCGTCGGGAGTATAAACGGCGACCGTGCGGGCCTCAGGATCGACCTCCCAGATCAATCGCACGCCTGACGCGAAGTACTCGCCGCGTTTGCGTTCCATCTCGCGCCGGTGTTCGACTCGCTCAGAATCTCGACCGCCAAGTCCGGAGCGAGGGATGGGATCGGCGTCTTGGGAACCTTGCGATCCGGCAGGCGGCTCCCATGCGGTGAAAGCGACATCAGGAATTCGAACGAGGCCCCCGAAGAGGCGGAACATACCGTCAGGAGTCGAAACCAGACCGAGATTTCGGGGGATGACGAACTTTCTCAGGATTTCAATCAGTGCACCCGCAAGGACGGACTCGGCGAATCCCATGCCTTTCTCCACCAGGATGCCGTCGATCAGCTCGTAAAGGCGGTCGTACTTACGCTGCGCTTCGATCAGGTCAGCTTCGGTGGCCAGGCCGGGCGCGGGATGACTCAGCACTCGGCTGAGAGGGATGCGCCCTAGCCGCTCAATGATCGCGTCCATCGTCGGTGGCTCGGCGATGATCCCGGGGGCCGCACTTGCGATCGCAGACGCCATCGTGTTCGCTCCTTCAGCCAGGACCGGTCACGGCACGTAAAGAAACTCGTTACAATTCAGCAGCGCCAGAGCAAAATCAACCCACGCTGCACCCTCGGCGGGCCGCAGGGCCGGGATCCCACCCGACGGCCGGCTGCACGACCGGCCGGCGCGGATTTGCGAGTCGATCAGCTCGGTTTGGCTCTTCAAGAACGCCTCGGCACGCTCGATTTCGGTCGGTCTGGGATCACGTGCCAGCACGACCTGGTAAGCCAACGTGATGCGGTCCCGATTGCAATCGCGGCTCAGGCGCAGTAGCCTGCCGGCGAGGACCTTGGCCCGGCCGGTGGCGAAGTCGCTGTTCAAGCAGCACCAGGGCCTGGAGGGCGTGGGTGCTCGTCTCGCGGCGCGGGCAGGCATTCTGCGTGTCGGGTGCGTCGAAGGCGTCGAAGAGGGGATAGCGCACGTTCCGCTTGCGGAAAAGGTAGAGCGAGCGCCGGAGGTGCTCGGCGGGATCGCGGTCCACCGGCCAGAGGTCGACGACCTCGGCCTCGGTGAAGATCAGGTCCTTGATCTCCTTCTCGAGTGGTGCGAGGACGCCGGGCCCGCCCATCCTGGGATTGAGCTCGCCCGAGACGGCCAGCATGGCGTCGCGGATGCCCTCGGCATCGAGCCGGCGGCGGTTCATGCGGCCAAACAGCGTGTTCTCGGGGTCCTCGGCCGCCAGCTTCGCCGGTCGGACCGGTTCGACTGGCGATAGGTCGCCGAGGTCACCATCAGCCGGTGGAGCGACTTGAGCCGCCAGCCGCCGGCGATCAGCTCGGAGGCGAGCCAGTCGAGCAGCTCGGGATGCGACGGCGGCTCGCCCCGAACGCCGAAGTCGCTGGGCGTCGCCACGATCCCCCGGCCGAAATGATGCTGCCAGAGCCGGTTGACCATGCACGCGGCCGTCAGCGGATTGCTCGGGCACGGTCAGCCAGCGGGCCAGGGCCGCGCGGCGGCCGGTCTTGCCGCCGCGGGCGATCGATCGAGGCGGGAAACGAGCCGGCGGGCTGCGACGCCAGGATGACTCCCGGCGGCCGCGGCGCGACCTTGGGGCCCTTGCTCTTGTAGTCGCCGCGGCGGAGCACGAAGGTATCGGCCGCCTTCGCCTTCTGATCGACGAGCGCCATCGCGTGCGCCGGCGGACGCGGGAGCGTCCGCTCGATCTCGTAGATCGCCCGCTTGAGCGCTTCGCGTCGCGCGTGATCGCGCGAGTTGGCCGCCACGGCCGCGGCGACCTCTTCCCAGGTGATCCGCAGCGACGTCTCCAGCCCCTTGGCCAGCCGCTTCTGGGCGGGCGTCCGGTCCTTCTCGGGCGTGTTCATGACCGTTCGCTCGTCGGCGGCTCAGCATCGTCATGCTTCGCGCGACTTGAGCGCCGCGCGATAGGGAGCCTCGAGAGCCGCGAGCTGCTGCTTGAGCGGCGCGGCCGTCTTCTCGATCGCCTTCTCGGCCGCTTCGAAGGCCTCGCGTCTCCTCTTGCGAGGCGATCGGCACATCCGTCAGCTCGGAGGCGCGCGAAGAACGACTGGAGGCGGTAATAGTCGGTGCGTGGGAATCGCGTCGAACTTGTGATCGTGGCAGCGGGCGCAGCCGATCGTCAGGCCGAGGAACACCGAGCCGACGGTGCCGGTGATCTCGGTCGAGCTCGGACTGCCGCTTGACCTCGGGGATGACGTTGCCGCCGACCACCTCGCGCGGACCGCAGCGGCAGAAGCCGGTGGCGATCAGGGCGTCGCGATCGCCCGGCGCAGAGGTCGTCACCGGCGATCTGGAGCGTGAGGAAGCGATCGTAGGGCAGGTCGGCGTTGAGCGCCCGGACGACCCAGTCGCGATAGCGCCAGGCGTCGGGGCGCTCGGCGTCGAGCTCGAAGCCGTTGGAGTCGGCGTAATGCGCCAGGTCGAGCCAGTGCTGGCCCCAGCGCTCGCCGTAATGCGGGCTGGCCAGCAGGCGATCGACCAGCCGTTCGTAGGCATCCGGGCGGTCATCGCCCAGGAAGGCAGCGACCTCGTCGGGCGACGGGCGGCAGGCCGGTCAGGTCGAACGTCACCCGGCGGATCAGTGCCACGCGATCGGCCTCGGTGCGAGTGGGGCAACCCGAGCTATTCCAGCCCGGCCAGGATGAACCGATCGATCGGATTCGTGACCCAGCGCGGCTTCCTTGACGGCGGGAGGCTCGGGACGCTTCACGGGCTGATAGGCCCAATGTGCGCGCTGGTCGGCCGTGAAGGTCTCGAAGGGCGCGATAGCCTCTGGATGCGATCGTTGATCGCCTGCTCCGACGGACGTCGCCAAGAGGAGAGACGCCATCACGCACAACAGTTTCCCGCCCTTGCGAAGGGGCGGGCAGGAAACCGCGCGATCGCCGAACTTGTGCAACATGGGCAGGCATTCCGAGGAACGGATAATAACGTCACTGTGCCCAGGACGACGGATCGTGCGCCAGGCGGCGCCGTCCCATTGTATACCGGTCGCGGGCTTCGGTGGGAGGTATCCTTGGCTTAGACCAGCTCGCGAATCAGCCGCCCCTCGTCGATGATCCGGATCGGCCGGCCGTCGGGGGCCAGGTGGGTTGTGTCCAGCGGAATGCCCAGACAGTGGTAAATCGTGGCCGCCACGTCCTCGGTGAAATAGGGCGCTTCGGTTGGCTGTTCAGCCTGGGCGTCGGTCTGGCCGACGACCGTCGCGGGCCGAAGGCCGCCGCCGGCCAACAGGGCGATGCCCGCCGTTGCCCAATGGTCGCGGCCCGCCGATGGGTTGACCTTGGGCGTCCGGCCGAAATCGCTGAGCACGACCACGAGCGTCGACTCCAGCATTCCGCGGTCGGAAAGGTCCTGAAGCAAGCCCGAAAGCGCCGCGTCGAGCCGGGGCAAGAGCCGGCCTTTGAGGGACGTGAAGTTATTCTGGTGCGTGTCCCAGCCGCCGTCAGTCACGGTCACGAACCGCACGCCCGCCTCGATCAAGCGACGCGCCATGAGACAGCCTTGGCCCAGCGAGTTGCGCCCGTAGCGATCGCGCAGCCTGGGGCCCTCGGATTGGATGTCGAACGCCTGCTTGGCGTGGGGCGCCGTCACCAGGCTGTAGGCTTTCTGATAAAATGTATCGGCCGCCGCCAGCGGACCGGCCGACGAGCCCGCCTCCATTTTGCTCTGCCAGCGATCGATGGTTTGCAGCACTTTCATCCGATGCTGGAACCGGCCGCGATCCACGCCCCCAGGCAGCGCGACGTCGCGGACGGAAAAACGCGGATTCGAAGCATCGCCCGGCAAGACGAACGGGTTGTACTGGTCGCCCAGGAAGCCCGCGACCCCGCCCCCGAAGCGCTGATCGACGGACGTCCCGAGCTGGACGTAAGGCGGCATCGACCGCCGGTCGCCCTGCTCCCGGGCAACCACGGCCCCAAACGCCGGATAGGTCAGCGAGGCGTTGAAGGGATGCCCCGACAGCACGTAGGCGTCCGCCACGCCGTGCGACCCGTTCTTGGGGTTCCACGAGCGGACAATCGAGTACTTGTCTTGATGCTGCGCCAGCATGGGGAGCGGATCGCAGAGGTGGATCCCGGAGACATTGGTCGCGATCACGCCGAATTCGCCGCGAACCTCCGCCGGGGCCTGGGGCTTGGGATCAAAGCTGTCAACGTGGCTGATTCCCCCTTGCAGCCAGAGCAAGATACACGACACATCGCCATTCGCGGGCGCAATGTTGGCCTTGGACTGAAGCCGCATGAACGCGGGCAAGCTCAACCCGAGTACAGCCAGGGACCCGACCCGCAAGACGTCGCGCCGCGTCACGCCGTCACAGCTTCGGCTCGCTCCCATCCGCAATTTCAACATCGAGCCACCCCCCGTCTCTCGACCGCCGCCCTGGCGTTTTGCCGGCGGTGCGGCGACGTTACCCATGGTTTGATCGTCGGTTGGCGAGGTATTGGATTAAAGTTTAACATCGGGTCAACACATGCAGCAAGTGATTGGCGGCGGAATGTCGTTCCGGCGAGATGGGCATTACAATCCTTGTTGGAGCCCAGAGTTACCGCGCGATTAGATCACCGAGGAAACGCGAGACGCGTCTTGGCGGAAATCGAATTGAAGCAGCTTGCCCGGTTCTTCGCCGGGGGGATCGCGGCGCTACATCCCCTGGAGCTGGCAATTCCCGCCGGCGAATTGCTGGTGGTGCTGGGACCATCCGGATCAGGCAAGACGACGCTCCTGCGGTTGATCGCGGGACTCGATCCGCCAAGCGCAGGCAGCGTATGGATTGGCGGGCGCGACGTTACCGGCGTGCCGCCCCACCGGCGCGACGTGGCCATGGTCTTCCAGCATCCAGCCCTCTATCCCCATCTGTCGATTTTCGACAACATGGCGTTTGGCCTTCGTCCCCGGAGGGTTCCCCGAAGCCAGGTGCGGCTCAAGGTCAACACGATTGCCGGCATGCTCGAGCTCGACCGCTTGTTGTCGAGGCGCCCAGCCGACCTCTCCGGTGGTGAACGGCAGCGCGTGGCCATCGGCCGCGCCCTGGTGCGCCAGCCGCGCGTCATCTTGCTCGACGAGCCGTTCTCAAATCTCGACCTGCCGTTGCGGGCGAATCTTCGCGAGCAAGTCGTCAACCTCCAGCGCCGGTTCCGCACGACCCTGATCCATGTCACACACGACCAGGCCGAAGCGCTCCTCATGGGCCACCGCGTGCTGATCCTGGACCACGGACGGCTGTTGCAGGTCGGCACCCCGCGCGTGATCTACGAGCAGCCCGCGCACCGGTTCGTCGCGACCTTCGTCGGCAGTCCCCCGATCAACATTCTCCCCTGCCGGATCGAGCCCGAAGGCGAAGCGGTCCGCATCCATCCCATCGCCGCCGACGCGTCCCTGAGCTGGACGACGGCGCGAGCATTCCTGCCGGCCGATTGGGACGGCAAGCCGTGCCAGCTCGAGCTTGGCATCCGGCCCGAGGCTCTCTCGGTGGTCAATCTCGAGGGTTCGACTGGAGCAGGGCCCTCGTCACTGGAGTTCAAGGCCCAGGTGCGCGATCTCGAGTTCAACGGGCCCGAGCTGCTCGCAACCCTGGCCGCGGGCCCTCATCGAATGGTCGCGCGACTACCCTCGAATCATGAGCTTCGGGCACGCGATCGGGTGATACTGGCTGTCAACATGCGCCGCGCGCACTGGTTCGATCCGGCCACCGGAGCGGCGTTGCTGACTCGTTGAATTGACCGCCTCACGCTGCCAACTGTCGGCGGCGACGAGATACGCCGAAACCGGCTGTGCAGATCGCGATGGCGAGGAGGCCCAACACCAGACCGGGCGGCTCCGGGACCATGAACTGGGGCTGAAACTGGGTGTATGGGTTCCAGGTGTAAGTGATATCCGTGATGATGCTCGTGCCACCCGGATCGTAAGTAAACACGCCCTGCGATTTGCCGTTTGAGGATGCAAAATCACCGGTGAGCGTCGTTTGATCGGGGAGAGGGAGATTTGAGCTCGTATAAGCGCCCGGAGTCGTATCGAAGGCGTTAGTCGGATTGTAAAGCGTGAAATTGATCGGTGCGGTGCCTGTCGTGCTAAAAGGGCTGCTCTGGAAGGCGACGGAATCCGCCTTGACGTTCAGCGTTGTCCCGGACGTCGAAGACGTGCCCGCGGCATGGTACGTGAGCTGGACCGCGTAATAGTCAGCGGGCCCGAGGGTGTTCCCGGTGAAGCTATCGGTCAACACCTGATTCTGTAGTGTAATGACGCCAGCGTTGTTCGTGACCGTGTAGATCGCGAAGCTGAAGGTGGGGACGTAGCCGCTGGTGTTGGCGCTGCCCGTGTAATTATAGAGGCCAGGGCTGCCCTTGGTCTGCGCAACCGGCTCGTACGAGAACGTGCCCACGATCCAGTCGCCTGCCACAACATACGGGTGATTCGCGGCGGTAAAGGACGCCGGGACGTACGTAATCTGTCCCGCGAAGCTATCCATGATCGCGACTTGACTCGCGCCGAAGGATTTCGCCTCCCACGTCCCCGTGGCGAGCAACAACAGAATCGCAGACCCAAGCAAAGCTCGTGCTTTCGTCCTCATAGTTCGCTCCCAGTCGGGCACTCGTTGCCTTACGATCACCTGATAAGTCGGTGCATCAACTCTAAATCGATGCAACCGGCTGTGCAAGCACAAAAAGCGGCATGTCGATGAAAAACATCACGTTCGTTCGGCCGCCGAACCGCCAGGACCGATCCGATTCGCTGCGCACAATCACCCTCGCGCGGGCACCGCCAACAGGCGTGTTCAGAAAAGTATCCTAATCAAATGGATTTCAAGGCTCAACAGGTGGTAGCATAGAATAACTTTAATTTTTCCCCAAAACCCGTGACAGTCGCCAACCTTCTGCGTATGAGTTGACGGATCATGCGCGGAGGCGATCGGTGAGTCGGGGGGATCGCCATGATAGTCTGTCCGAGCCGAGAGCAACTCTCGAATTTCTTGGCGGAGCGAACCATCGAATTCGAAGGTTTGGATTTGCACGCGCACATGCAATCATGCCCGAGGTGCCGACAGATCTTTGCTGCGTTGTCTCGCGACGGCACGATGGAATCTGTCGCCGACGAGTTCCCCACCAACGCATCCGTGGCGGACGATTCTGACGCGTCGAGTGGGTCGTCGCAAACCTGGCCCGAACCGGCGGAGCCAAACATCGAACCAGACTCCGGGCCGTCTTTCGCCGAAACGATCGACGTCTCGACAGCGCCGAGCCCGAGGAAAGAGCCCGGTTTGCGTTCCCCGGGAACGATCGAGATGCCCGAGCACGCTCTTGAGACAGTGCAGGCGACGGGCGATTTCGGCGGTAGGAAGATAACCAGCGGCGCTGACGAGGAAACGGCGATATCGTTGAGTACGGCCACCTCGATATCCGGTGTGTTGCCCCCGTCGCCCTCCTTTCTCGCGGATTCGCAGGCGCTGACCCTGGTGGTGGCAACAAATTCGGGTCAGACTACCGACGGGGGTCCAGGCGCGCGGCCTGATTCGCGCAAGGCCCCGCAGCGCTCGTCGGCCGCGCCGGCGATGTTTCTCAAGAACGGACCGCGCGACTACGAGCTGCTCGGCGAGTTAGGCCGGGGGGGCATGGGTGTCGTCTACAAGGCCCGCCACCGCGGGTTGAACCGGCTCGTGGCCCTGAAGATGATCCGCGGCGCCTATGCCGACGAGATCCAGATCGCCCGGTTCAAGATCGAAGCGGAAGCGGTCGCGACGCTTCGCCATCCGAACATCCTCCAGATTTATGACATCGGCGAATCCGAAGGCTCTCCCTACGTGGCGCTCGAGCTGCTCGAAGGGGGCAGCCTGGCCGATCGGCTGCGCGGGACGTCCTTGCCGCCTAAACAGGCGGCCGAGTGGATGGTCCCACTGGTCATGGCGATGGACGCCGCCCATCGGGCCGGAATCGTCCATCGCGACCTCAAGTCGGCCAACATCCTTTTCAGCGGCGACGGGGTCCCCAAGATCACCGACTTCGGCCTGGCCAAGCGGCTCGAGATGGACGAGGGACAGACGCATACGGGCCAGATCATGGGCACGCCGAGCTACATGGCGCCTGAGCAAGCCCGCGGAGACACCAAATTGGCGGGCCCGCCGGCCGATATTTACTCGCTCGGCGCGATGCTCTACGAAATGCTCACCGGCCGGCCCCCCTTCAAGGGGATCTCGGCGATCGAAACCGTCAAGCAGGTCATCGAGGAAGAGCCCATTTCGCCATCGCGGGTGCAATATCGCGTGCCGCGCGACCTCGAGACAATCTGCATGAAGTGCTTGCAGAAAGAGCCCCGCAAGCGCTACGCCACCGCCAAGGACATGGCCGACGACCTCAGCCGATACCTGGCCGGCGAGCCGATCAAGGCACGCCGGACGCCCCTCGTCGAGCGCGCCTACAAGTGGACCAAACGGCACCCGACCGCCGCCACACTCCTCTTCTTCGGCGTCGTGGGTTTCATCACGTTGCTTTCCACCGGGTTTCTGTACTGGAATAACAAGCGGAATCTGGAACGAAACGTCTTGCAACACCTGGCCCGAGTGAACGAGCAGACCGGCATCGACCTCCTCCAGGCCAGGGACTGGATGTCGAAGGACGACCTGATTGCGGCTCAGGGATTGCTGACACGCCGCCAGACAATTCTCGATGGCGAGGACGATATCAGGCTCGCGAGCCAGCGGGAGCGGACCGCGCTCTTATTGGCCGACGTCGAGAAGGGGCTCGCGGCCGAGCAAGCGCGGCTGGCCGACGAAGAGGCCAGGGCGGAAATCCAGAAAAGCTATCGCCGGTTCCTCGACCACCGCAAGGAAGCTCTCTATCGCGATACGCAGTTTACCGGCGTCACTCTGCCCGCCAACCTCGAATTGACCCGAAAGGCGGCCGAGGCGGCGCTCGGCGTCTTCGGCCAAGGGCGCGGCGGTGACGACTGGCAGCAGGGCCCCCTTCCCGCCGCGCTGTCGCAGGAAGAGCAGGCCGAGGTTCGGGATGGCTGCTACGAGCTTCTCCTGGTACTTGCCGAAGCCGTGGCCGCCCAGGGCCCGGCCCAGGTCAACCGCGCTCTGTCGATCCTCGAAAGCGCCGACCGGCTCAGGCCCGAGCATTCACGGGCGTATTTCCTCACGAAGGCGTCCTGTCTGGCGCTGCGGAACGATCAAGACGGCAAGAAGCGGCAACTCGCCCAGGCCGAGAAGCTCAGTCCCCAAACTGCCTTCGATTTCTTCCTGACCGGACAGCAAGAGTACAAGCTCAAGCACTATGCAGACGCGATCCGGGATTTCGAGACCGCGCTAAGGATAAAACCCCACCACTTCTGGGCCAAGTGCTTGCAGGCGATCTGCTACATCCGAACGGCCCGGCCCGAGGCCGCGAAGGCGAACTTGAATGCCTGCATCGAGACCGATGGCGACTTTGCCTGGCTGTACCTGCTGCGCGGCTACGCGAGCGGCCAGATCGGCAATCGATATCAACGCGCGCTCGAGGACAGCCCAAGCCACGACCCTGGGCCAAAAAAGCTGGCTGAGCACGAATTCAACGAGGCGGAGGCGGATTTTCTCGCCGCCGCCGACCTCCTGAAGAAGGCGCCCGATGCCGATCTCCAGTTCATGTTCTTGATGAACCGCGGCTTGATTCGATTCCAGCGCGGCAGTTTCGACGGGGCCGCCGCCGACTACATGGAGGCCATCCGGCTCAAGAAGGAGCCGTCCCTGGCCCATGCCGGGCTGGGCAACGTCTACCAAAAACTCAACAAGACGTCCGAGGCGATCGAACAGTTCACGCAAGCCATCGCAGCCAGGCCGGACCGGTCGCCGCTCTATCGCGGGCGGGCCGCGGTGCGGCTCGAACGTGCTGATTCGACCCTGGCCGACCGCGACCAAGCCCTGGCGGATCTGGCGATGGCGATCCAGCACGAAGACCCCAAGAATCCGGTCCTGGCCCTGGACCATACCAATCGCGCCAAGCTCTTCTTTCGCAATGAACGATACGAAGACGTCCTCAAGGAATGCAAGGCGGCCCTGCGAATCCTGCCTGATCAGGTGAGCGCCGCTTCGGTCCAGGCCGAGCAAGCCCAGGCCGACGCGCTCGAGTGGCAGATTCGGGCCTTGCTCAAGTTGCGCCGTTACGACGAGGCCATTCGCTCGTGCGACCAGGCGATCGCGAGGGGGAAGAAATCGGCCGTCTTCTACGAGCTGCGCGGCCTGGCCCAGGCCAAGGATGACAACTGCCCGGCGCGATCCGAGATTACGGGCTCGCCCTCGAAATCCGCCCCGGCGACCCGCATCTCTTGAATGATCGCGGCTGGGCCTATCTTCAGTTTGATTCCGCTAAACTGGCTCTGGTCGACTTCGAAGCCGCACTCAAGATCGACCCGGCCGATGCCAACGCGTACAGCGGGCGGGGAACAGCCCACGCGCGGCTCGGCAACTACCGGGCGGCCGTGGCCGACGCCCGCGCGGCACTTCATTTCGGCAAGACCGACCCGCGGCTCACCTACAACGCAGCCCGGATCTACGCTCTGGCGGCCTCGCTTGCCGCCGGTGAACGCGGGCCGAACAGCCGGTCGGCCCTGACGCTGGCCGCCGGCTACCAGGAGATCGCCCTGCAATTGATCCGAGAAGCCATCCAGCGCGAAGCACCCGCAGGCCGCGCGGCGTTCTGGCGCGACATCATCCAGCCCGACCCGGCCTTGAGTGCGATCCGCCGGCGGCTCAATTTCGAGGACTTGATCGCGACCAGCAGGAAGCCCAGCGCGTGAGCGAGTGAATCCTTCGCTGCGAGTCATCCAACGAGGTATGCCTCTGATGTTCCTCCGGAAATCGACCCGAACCGCTCCCAAGCCCGCTCCGAGCCATCGCGGCAACCTGCGTCATTCCCGCCGGTCGCCGTCGCTCTCGGCGATGTGGCTCGAACAGCGCGTTCTGCTGTCGGGAGGCGCGCCAAATCCGCCCGGACAGATCATCGCCGCCAACCCGAGCGCAACTTTGCCGGCAGCGTTTTTCCATGACTCCCAGCAACTCACGATCGGTTCCACGGTTGACCCTGAGCTCGCAGCGGGCGGCGCCGATTTCTACGCGCTCCAGCCCACTGCGGACGGGCGGCTGATCGCCCAGGCCCACGCCGGTTCCAGCTCACTCGAGCTCCGGCTCTCGTTGTTTGACGCCGCCGGCGACCTGCTCGTCCAGAGCGACGGACAGTCCAGCGGAGCACTTGACCCCTTGATCGATCAGCATGTCGCCGCGGGCGTCGCCTACCGTCTGGAGGTTCAAAGCGTAGCCGGCGCGGGAGCCTATTCGCTGACAACCTCGCTGATCGCGGCGTCCGATCCCAATCAGACGGTGGGGATCTCCGGCAGCTTTAACGGGTGGGGCTACGTACCTCTGGCCGCCGGCGATTTCACCAGCGACGGTATCCTCGATCTCGTCGCCGTCGACGGCGTCCACGTCGGGACCGGTGACGGCACCTTCGACGCCCCCGCTCCCGCCGATGCACTGCTCGATCCGTCGGATCAGGCTTCGGCCTCGGGGATCGCGGTCGGCGACTTCAACGGCGACGGCAAGCTCGACGCGGCCGTTGCCTTAGCCGGCAGCGACAGCGTCTCGATCTCGCTGGGCAACGGCAATGGGACGTTCCAGCCCGCGACCGTCGTCCAGCTTCCCTCGGGCAGCGAGCCCCAGGCGATCGTGGCGGGCGACTTCACCGGCAACGGCTACACCGACCTGGCCGTCGCCGACGGCGGCACGAGCAGTGTCACCATCCTAGAGAACAACGGCAAGGGTAACTTCCAGGTCCTCGAGACAATCCCGGTCGGAGCCTACCCCGACGCACTGGCCGCGGGCGACTTCGCCAACAACGGCCGCCTCGACCTGGCTGTCGCGAATTTTTACTCATCGAACGTGACCATCCTCTCCAACCAGGGCGGGGGGGTGTTTCAGCCATCGGCGACCATTGCCCTACCGCTCTCGAGCACGCCGTCGGCCATCGTGGCGGGCAACTTCGGTACGGGTCATGTCGACCTGGCCGTGGCCGATTACAGTCGAAGCCAGGTCGACATCCTCTTAGGCCAAGGCAACGGGACGTTCCAGCTCGGCTCGTCAATCAACGTCGGGGCAGCCCCCTCTGCCATCGTCGCCGACGACTTCGGCAACGGTCAGACCGACCTGGCCGTCGCCGACGCGAACGATGTGTCGGTGCTCTTGGGCAATGGAAACGGCACATTCCAGCCGGCGATCCACACGCCCACCGGGACGGCTCCGGAGACTCTGGTCGCCCTGGTCGCCGGCGATTTCAACGGCGACGGCCGCCTCGATCTGGCCGCGGGCAACCTCAGCTCCAACAACATCTCGGTGCTCCTGGGCAAGGGCGACGGCACGTTCGAGGAAACAGTTGCCAACCAGATGGGCAACGGCAACGACGCGGTGGCGACGGGCGACTTCACCGGCAACGGCAATCTCGGCGTCGCCGTGCTCGACTCCGGCTCAAACAGCGTGACGATCCTGCCGGGCAACGGCGACGGCACGTTCCAGCAATCGCTGACCTACGCCTTGCCCGACGGCAGCGGTGCGTCAGCGGTCGTGGCGACCGATTTCAACAACGACGGCCGCACCGACCTGGCCGTGGCCGAGCCGGACGTCTCGGACGGCAATTATCAGTACGGCGCGGTCCAGATCTTTCTGGGCAATGGCGACGGTACGTTCGATGCCCTGCCGGCGATTCCGGTGCCGGGGTCGCCAACGTCGCTCGTCGCGGGCGACTTCGGCAACGGCCACATCGATCTGGCCGTGGCCGATACCTCTGCGAGCACCGTCACAATCCTCATGGGCAACGGCGACGGCACGTTCACGAGCACCGAGACGATTCCGCTGGGCGTACCCTATAACCCGCCCTATCCGGTGGCAATCGTCGCGGGCGACTTCGGCAACGGCCAGGTCGACCTGGCCGTGGCCGATCGGGGCACCGATGACGTGACGGTTCTCATGAACGACGGCCAGGGGAACTTCAACGCGCTGGCGCCGATCGTGCTTGGAAGCGCCTTCTTTCCCAGCCTGTCGCTGGTCGCCGGCAACTTCACCTCCAGCGGGTACACCGACCTGGCCGTCGCCACGTCCGACTTCTTCACCGGTAATTCCATCCAGGTGCTGCTGTGCCAGGGTAGCGGCAGCTTCACGCTCCTCGCGCCGATCACGCTCAGTCAACCGTTCAGCTCTGGCGTGACGCCCGTCGCGATCGTCGCCGGCGACTTCAACAACGACGGCCACCTCGATCTGGCCACGGCCGACTCGAACGGCAGCGGCGATGACTATTCGGTTTACCTGGGCAACGGCCAGGGCGGGTTCTCCGGCCCCACGTCCTCGCCGCTCAGCGGGCCGGGCAGTTCGACGGCCCTCGCGACGGGCGATTTCACCGGCGACGGCCAGACCGATCTGGCGATCGCCCGGACCAGTCCCGACGACGTTCAGGTCATGCTCAGCAACGGCGACGGCACATTCTCCGACCCTGCGGTCGTCAACCTCGTTCGTCGCGAGACACCCGTGGTCGCCGATCTCAACGGCGACGGCGCTGCCGATGTCTCGGTGGTAGACGCCGCCGGCGACATCCTCTACCGCGCCGGGATACCGGGCGAGCCCGGCATCTTCGCGCCCCCCGTCACCGTCAACCCGGGCGACCCTTCGCGCGACATCGCCTTCGTCGACACCCAGTATGGTCCCGCGCTCGCCAGCGTCGACTCCAGCGACAACGCGATCTCGTTTTTCTCGCTGCGATCGACCGGCTTTGTCCTGGTCGGCAAGCTCCCGACCGGTTCCGAGCCGGCCGAGATCGTGGCCGCCGACCTGGACGGCAACGGCGTGACCGATCTCGTCGTCCGCGACGCCGGCGACGGGACGATTGCCGTCTATCCGGGCAATGGGCATGGCTGGTTCCTCGCGCCGGCCGATTTATCGGTGGGCCTCGGCGCATCCGACATACAGGTCGCCGATCTGCAGCAAAACGGTCTGCTCGACATCGTCTATACCGATAGACTATCCGGCGAGGTCGGCGTCCTGGAAAACCTCGGTGGCTTGGCGTTCGCGCCGCCGGTGATCTACCAGGCCGGCCGCGGGCCTTACGACGCCACCGGGACGGCCGATCCATCCGCTGTGACGAGCCTGGAAGACACCGACGGCGTGACCGTCGGGACATTCACCTCAGGTGGGCTCCCATCGATCGTCGCGCTTGATCCGGGCTCAAACACCTTCGGCGTCTTGACGGGATTGGGCGGTGACCGCTTCGCCAACGCGTCGGTCTTTCCGACCAGCGGCAGCGGACTGGTGGTTCGTGCGATCAACCTCGGCAACGGCGTGACGGGCCTGGCGATCCTCACCCCAGACGGGCTCTACATCGAGCCCAGCGACGGCTTCGGAGGGTTCCTGCCGGCGGTGAAGATCGACGTCGGGTTCGAGCCGAACGGCCTGACGGTCGCAAACCTCAATGGCTCGGGCGCCTCCGATTTGCTTGTCAGCAACCCGCTTGGCGATGTCCAGGTTCTGCTGGCTAACGGCAGCGGCACGTTTCAGCCCCCCCAGAACATCGATCAGCAGGTGGCGATGACGGCCTACGGGCCCAATCTGATCACGCCGGAGGCATTCATTTACTCGGATAAGCTTACCGATCAGGTTGTCGTCCAATCCGCCTCCGGCGTCAAGACGGTCCTGGGCGACGCGCAGTCCGGGTTGGTCTCGCCGGGAGCCATTGCGCTGGCCGACCTCAACAACAACGGGATCGACGACCTGATTGTCGCCAATAGCGGCAGCAACAACGTCCTGGTCTACCCCGGCCTGGGCAATGGCGCTTTCGCCACCGAGTCGCTCAACGATGGTCACGGCTTCTACACGGGCACAAACCCGGTAGGAATCACCGTTGCCGATGTTAACGGCGATGGCCGGCTCGACCTGATCGTCGCCGATGAGGGATCCAACGACGTTTCCATCCTGCTGAACGAGCAAGTTGGCAACAGCTTCACTTTCGTGCCGGGCCCCCGGCTCCAGGCCGGCATCGGGCCGGTTGCGACGGTGGTTGCCGACGTCTACGGCAACGGCGTGCCCGATCTCGTCGTCGCCAACAGCGGCTCGAACAACGTGATGGTGCTCCCAGGAATCGGCAACGGCTTCTTCAACGACCAGAACCCGACGGTCTACCCGGTGGGGACCAATCCGACCTCTGTCTTCGTTGGCAACTTCACCGGCGGACAGGATCAAGAGATTGCGACGGTGAACTCGCAGTCCAACACTGTGTCGTTGGTCTCGAACCTCGGCTCCGCGTCGCCCGTGACGCAGTCGGTTTCCAGCGGAGGCACCGATCCGGCGGCGGCCTTCGTGGTCCCGGGATCCGGTGCGGCCAGCCTGGTGGTCGCCAACAGCGGCAACGGCAGCATTTCGCTCTTCGAGGGTGGCGAAAATGGGCTCTCGCTCAATTCGGTCCTGTCAACGGCGGGCCTTCCCAATCCCTCCGCCCTGGCGCTGGCCAGCTTCAGCGACAGCGGCCTGGAATTCTGGGCGACCAACGACGGCGAGCAATCCGCCTCCCTCGTCGGTTTTCAGCTCCAGGAAAGTACCGCCGAGACCTCAGCCGCCGTGTCCACCTCGGCCACGCTCCTCTCGCTCAACGAGTCGTCGCTGGCGCTGGTCGGCACGCTCTTGACCGTCACGCTCGACTTGCAGTCCGAGACCGTCGAGTCGTCGGAGGGCGCAGCCGCGCTGGTCGCGGCGACGTCCGGCTCGTCGGGTCAGAGCTTGATCGGCATGTTCCGCCTCTCGGAGGAGGGGTTCGAAGAGCTCGCCGAAATCGCCGCTGCTCCGGGAGCGCATTCGCCGGCCGCGGCGGCCTGGGCCCGGTACGTGTCCGGCCTGGATCAAGCGATCGAGCGGGTTGGCCGCGAGGCGGACGAACAACTCTTCCAGGAGCAATCGCCGGCGAAGTCCGTGGCACCCGGCACGAGCCTGTTCCAAGAGGACGACGCAGCCGGGCAAGCCGGCACGGCCACATTCGTGGAAGAGGCCGCCCTCGAGGCCGGCCGCCGATTGGAGGCCCAGCGCGATCGTCTGGAGGCCATCGACAACTCGCTCGGCGCCTGGACCAAGGAAAGCCCCAGCGCGCTGCGATCGCTCCTGCACATTGCACCCGCCAAGGCCGTCACCAGATCGCTCACTCCGCTCGCTCAGAATGCCCCGCGTGAGACCTTCGGCTCGACGGCGCTCTTGTCTCGGCTGGTCGAATTCGACGATCGCCGCGTGGTCTGCCTCGCGGAAAACGACGATCGTTCGCAACAGCAGGAGATCCGTGCTTCGAGGATGGTCACCCTCGCGGCGTTCTCGGCGACGGCACTCCTGGCCAGGGAAAGCCTGTTGCGCCGATCGATCTTCCTGGCCGCCGGAGCCTCCTCGCCCGACGAAAAAGCGGGTTGGCAGGGTCTCTTCCGGCATCGCGACAACCCGGTAAACCGCGCGCGCGACCGCTGCGCAAACGGAGATGACTTCCCTCGGAGCCCTGAACAACATCGTCGATCGCTCGAGAGCCGTGCGCGGCGGATCGACGGCCTGGGAAACGCCATGATGAACCCGCGCGATCCGCAGGAAAATCCGGGAATACGCCCGCGAGCCGTGACGATGCTCGAGTCGGTCGAGGACCTGCGCGCCCTCGTCCAGCAAAGGCGCCAGACCGCCAAGGAGGCGATACCGGTCGCTCCCGGGCCTGCGCCGGCTCAGGCGCAGGTTGCCAGCCCAGCCGCCGCGCTCGATGACACCCAGCGGTTTCATCCGTTGCAACGACCGGGCACTGCGATCCTGGTCGTGCTCGACGACGGCGACGATGACGGCGAAGTCATCCGGATCCGGCGCGAGTCGTTCACGATCGGCCGCGTCCAGGGCGACCTGGTCCTACCGCACGACGGCAATATCTCCGGCAGACACGCCGAGATCGTGCGACGCCTCGAGGGAGGCCGCTGGCAGTGGTACTTGCGCGACCTTCAGAGCACAAACGGCACCTTCGTGCGCGTCGCCGGCGGAATCCTTCGTAACGGCCAGGAGCTCCTGATCGGCGGACAATGTTTTCGCTTCGAATCGGCGAACGTCAACGAGGTGACTGAAACGGCAGCCGCGCCGGGCACCGTGGCGGCCACTCGCAAGTTTGTCGGCGGCTCGGTCGCCCAGGTCGCCGCGCAGATGAATCCCACGCTCGTTGCGCTCACGCCCGAGGGCGGTGAAAAACCGTACCCGCTCGATCGCCCGGATCAATGGATCGGCCGCGATCGGGCCCAGTGTTCAATCGTGCTGGAAGACCCGCTCGTCAGTCCGCGCCATGCCCGGATCTACCGCGATCCCAAGGGCAAATGGATGATCCAGAACAATCGATCGACCAACGGGCTGTGGATGAGGATCACCGAGGTCAGTCTGGATAAGGGCGGACAATTTCAGTGCGGTGAGCAGAGGTTCCTGATCAGGACAACATGACCCGGCATGCGGTCAGTGCAGCCGGATATTGGCGAGATGGAGCTCGACGTTCCCGAACGAGAACGCAACTCTGACGGTGATTCGACGGGGTATTTCCAGGCGATTGACCAGGGTCCCGTTGAGCAGGACCTGGATCGAATGGTCCTCGTGCTTGATTTCTATCGCGTTCCATACGCCATTCTGATACGCGGCCCTGGCGACCGCAACCTGCGTCGCGACCTGGCCCCGATGCCCCGCTTTGCTGGTCTCGACCTTGCCCGCTCCTGGCGCATTCAGGGCGACCGCGATCACGCCGCATGCATTCATATTCTGCACGTCGAGAGGCTTGTCCAGGAATAGCTCGACGACGGCGTGGACATTCCGCGCTTTGGGCAGCGGCCTGCCACCGGCGGAAGCAATCATATAATCGAACTTCAATGACGTGAGCTGGTAGAGCTTTGCCGTCCTCAAGATTCCGACGGTCCCGGCTTTCGAGACCAGCGCGTCCGCCTCGCGGCTCGCGACGGCCTGAGGATTGCAATTGAAGTATTCGGTCGTCCCTTTCGGGATTCCCTTTCTTGCCGGAAGCGTGCGCCGGATGGACGCCTCCCAGCCCTCATAGCTCTGGCCGTTATAAATGAGCTTGAAACCCGGTTCGAGCTCCCGGACCGGGGTTGCGGCGGTCCCACCTTCAGGAACGAAGCCCGGTTGCGGCGTTCGCATCGCCTTCTTTGAGACGCCGCCTCGGCGCGTGTTCGCGGCAAGCTCGCCGCTGCTCGCGGCCGCGAGCCGAGCGGCCTGTTCCTGGCGGAACGCCTCCAGAAGGTTGGCCGCGTATGCGTCCCTCAGCTCGGGTGTTCCAATCACGCCGACCAGGTCTTTGACGCCCTCGTCCACGTGCTGCTTGAGCTCGGCGTCGCCCTGGGCTTTGGCCCGAGTACGGGCCTCAGCTTTCGAGAGTGCATGGTCCAGGTCCGCCATCAGCGAACGGGCGTTGTCCTTCTTCGACGCCGCCGGCTCGGCGACATAGCGGGCGAGTGTGGTCCGCGCCTCGTCAAACCGCCCCTCGCGGATCGCGCGCCAGGCGGCGTCGATCAGCCCTTCCGGATCGGTCCCCGCCGCGCCATTCGGCGTGGCCGGGCCAGCCGCCTTGGCGATGCCCGGCCCCTCCGGCGCCGCCGGCCCGCCCTTGCCCGGTCCACCGGCCATCCAGCTCCGCACGCCCAGGAACGCGCCCAGACTCGCGACGACGGCCACTGAGGCGCCGGCAACGATTTTCCAGGTCGCCGATGGCGGGTGGGCGTTCTGCGCCACAGTGTCTGGGGGCTTCGCTGGCCTCGGCTCCGCCGGGCGCGGACCGCTGGGTGCGATCGCCGCCTTGATCTCCGGCGATTTGTCGCTGGCCGAGCGCAGATAGTCGGTAAGGGCGGTGGCCAGATCCCCCATCGAGGCATACCTCGCGTCGCGACCGGGCGCCATCGCCTTCAGACAGATCGCCTCCAGCCTGGGGTCGAGATCGGCACGCAACGACGAGGGAGCGGCCGGATTGCCGCGGACGACCTGCCCGGGCGCCTCGAACGGGAGCCGGCCCGTCAGTAGCTCATACATGATGACGCCAAGCGCGTAGATGTCGCACCCCGGCCCGAGCGCGTCGGGCTCGCCGCAGAGCTGCTCGGGCGTCATGTACTGCCAGGTGCCGATCACGAGTCCGCTCTGGGTAAGCCTCGCCGTGCCAGGCTCGATCCGCCGCGCCAGGCCGAAATCGACGATCACCGGCTCGAGCGCGCGATCCGCTTCGCGCAGCATGATGTTGGAAGGCTTCAGGTCCCGGTGGATCACGTTCTTGGCGTGAGCCGTCTTGAGCGCGCGGGCCAGCTTGGTCATGCAGAGCGCGACGAATCGCTGCGACACTTCCTTCTGCCGGGTCACGTAACCTTCCAGGCTTTGACCTTCGATGAATTCCATCGTCAGGAAGTTGGTCCCGTCGATCGCCCCCACATCGTATACCTGGCACAGGTTCGTATGGCGCAGCGTGGCCGCGGCCCGCGCCTCTTGCTTGAAGCGCTCGAGCACTTCGGCTCCTTCCTCAGGCCCGAATTGCGGTACCTTGAGGGCCACGTGGCGATGGAGATCGGTGTCGTACGCCTTGTAGACGGACCCCATCCCGCCCTGGCCGAGCTGCTTCTCGATGCGGTAGCGGCCGAACTGCTCGGGCAAAATCAACTGCGTCTCGGCAGGCTTTGGAGACGATGGCGGCACGGCCGATGGCCTGGGCGTGCTCTTGGCCGTCCGTGGAGCGGCCGCCGCCGGAGCAGGGGGGGCAGCAGAGACCGGCCGAGGCGTGCCGGGGGTCTGGGGGCGCATCTTCCGCGTCGAGCCAGCGGCGGCCGCGCCAGACTCCGAGACCAGGGCCCGCAGCTCCCCGGCCTGATTCGGGTAGGCTTGGGCGTAATCTTCCAGGTCAACGGCCGCGCCGGCCTTCGTCTTGGCCTTCATCTCGGCCCAGATCAAATCGGCGGCGACTCCGCTCTTGCCGCCCAGCTCGGGATAGGCCTCGAGATAGTTCACCAGCGCGACGTTGCGCCGCGCTGCCACTGTTGTTTCAGGTCGAGCTTGACGACCAGAGCGACCGCGAGTAGGCGCCAGGGAACTTCGGGCATTGAGCGAAGCTGCTTGATCGACTCGTCGAGCCAACCGTCGTTCCAGCTCCGCGCGCGCTCTGCGAGCCAGCCCTCCAGAGACCGGCGGTCTTGTTCCGAGAGGTCTGCAAGTCTCGTGATAGCGCCCATTACTTCTCCTGCACGTCGAACCCGGTTGCCACCTCACGCGAGTCAGCCATTTTCGCGGAAGGATTGCGGCGAAACAAGGGTCGCTTTCATCTCATGAGAGCGAGCGCGCCGGTCGCAACGTATTCGAGCACAATTACCGCCGCCGTCCAGCAATCGCCGCATGCAAGCCGCGAATGCGCCGGCGGTGTGTAGCCTGGCGCATGCGCCCCCGGTCTTCGGTGTGGCCAACCGAAGTTCCGTATCCCGCATCGGATACGCTTGGCAGCGACGGAAAACCTTGATACAGTAGAAGCTAAAGGAGATGTATTATCATGAATCTAATCGTCCCCAAAAAATGGGAGCCGTTCATCCGCTCCAAAATTCGGAGCGGCCATTATCGCTCGGAAAATGAGGTCATCGAGGAAGCCTTGCACCTGCTAAAACAGCGGGATTCGGAGCTCGCAGAGGAAAAAACGCGGATCGAAGCGCTCTTGATTGAAGGGTTGGACTCCGGACCTTCCACCCGGATGACTTCCCACGATTGGGATGAAATCGAGCGTGAAGGCCAACAGATCATCGCCGCCCGTAAGGCTCGCAAGGTCCGATGAGTGACCCTGTAATTCTTAAGAAGCCGGCGGCAAGGGTCAACCTGGCCGGATGCTATGCGTATATCGGCGAACGCAACACTGATGCCGCCCGGCGGTTTCGTTTGGCTGCCGAAACGACATTTACCGCTTTGGCTCGCATGCCGGGGATAGGTGCACCGTATGAGCTCGCCAACCCTCGCCTTCGGGGACTTCGTAGCGCCCAGGTCAGGCGATTTAGGAATTACCTGATCTTCTATTTGCCTGTTGCCGGTGGAATCGAGGTCATCCGGGTCTTGCATGCGGCGCGTAACATCAGAGCCATCTTGGAAAGGGAACGGGCAGATTAGTCCTTCCCGGCTTGGGTTATGACGGCGACCGGTTTGGGCAGGCGCATGAAATCAGTAATGTCCCCTTTCCCCGTTCCAAACCACCGTCAACTGCCGGAGGTTTGTGCCAGCATCTGCCGGCGGGCGAGGTCCCGGAACGGGCCGGGCTCGTCGATCAGTTGGGCATACCGGCCGCTCTGGACGATCTTGCCGGCGCTCAAGACGTAGATGCGATCGGCGTCGATCACGGTGCTGAGCCGGTGGGCGATCGCCACCCGCGTGGTGCCGCTTAACCGGGAATGGATGCTGTGGCTGACGTGCGCCTGGGTCCGGTTGTCCAGGGCGCTTGTGGCCTCGTCAAACAAGAGAATCTTAGGCCGGCCGGCCAGGGCGCGGGCGATGATCAATCGCTGGCGCTGGCCGCTCGATAAGCCGCTGCCTCCCTCGGTCACGACCGTATGAATGCCCATCGGCATCTCCTCGATGTCTTCGGACAACCCGGCGAGCTCGGCGGCTTCCCAGGCGTCGTCCCGCGTCAAGTGCGTGGAGAGCCCGACGATGTTGGAATAGATGTCGCCCGGGCGCAGCCGCGCGTCCTGGAGGACGACGCCGATCTGACGGCGGACCTCCTGGATGTCGAGCGTTTGGAGCTCCCGGCCGTCGTAGGAGACGGACCCTTCGGTCGGGGTCTCGAAGCCGAGCAAGAGCCGCAGCAGGGTCGACTTGCCGGAACCCGACGGGCCCACGATGGCCACGAACTCTCCGGGCCGGACTTGAAAGTTCACCGAATCGAGGATCAAGGGGCCGTCAGGGGTGTAGCGGAACGAGACATTGTCGAGCTTGAGGGCGCCTGCCAGCCGGATCACCTCGCCGCAGACCTCGTTGACCTCCGGGGTGGCGGCGAGGATCGGGGCGAATCGCTCGCATTCCCTCAAGCCGTCGATCATGGAGACGACCCCCTTGCTGATGCCGGCCGCGGCGGCGACTCCCAGCATCAGCGAGGAATTGAAGGCAAGGAATTCGCCGACGCTCCGGAACGCCGAGCCGGCGACCGCGGAGGCCAGCGTGGCCATCAGAATGGCTACCGGCCAGACGTCGCCGAAGAGCACCAGTCTGCCCCAGATCGTCTGCAAGCGGAGGCTCTGCCGGAGCTGCTCTTGATAGCGCATCGCCCAGCGCGCAAAGGCCCGTGGCTCGGCTCCGGCGACGCGCAGCCGCGCGATCCCTCCCAGCAGCAAGAACAGCAGGCCGGCGATTTCGCCCCGCAGCTTGGAAATCCCGCGCTGGCAGTTCCAGAGCGGCCGCAGGGCAATGGCGGTCGCCAGGGGGAAGACGGTCAGAAGCGCCGTGGCCACCAGCCCGAGCCGCCAGTTCAGGATCAAGAGGGCGACCACGTTGAAGAGCCCGAAGATGGACGCCAGCATCGATGCCATGGTGGTGCCGGCCAGCAAGGGAATCAACCGGACCGGCCCGAGGGCCCGGGTTGCAAGGTCGCCGGCCTCGTACTCAGCGAAGAATCGTACCGGGAGAGAGAGCAGCCGGTCCCAGAATGCGGGCAGCAGGCTCGACTCGAGCTTGCCGCGGAGTCGGGCCAGCGCCACGGTCTGGATCGCCTGGAACGAGGCGATGGCCAGCGCCACGGCGAGGAGGAACGCGCAGAGCAGCGCGAGCTGCCCGCGGTCCGCCCGCGGAATCGCGTCGTCGATTGTGTGTGCGATCACGATCGGGACGACCAGGCCGAGCAGGCCGCAGATCAAGCCCATGCCGGCCAGCGTCCAGAGCTCGCCCCGGCAGAAGGGCAGGGCGAAACGGACGAACCCGCCCAAGGTCGGGCGCTGGGAAGACAGTGTCCGGTAAAAGACGACGGCGGAGGTTTGCAGCGTGCGGGCGAGCTCGGCGTCAACAGGGACTCGGGTGTTGTGGGCGGGGTCGAAGAGGAAGAACCGGCGGGATGAATCGGGGATAAGGGCGACGGGCCGGCCGTCCTCGGCCCGATAGCCGAGCATCGGGGCGCCTTCCCGCGCCCACCACCGCCCCGTCAGCTTGACGCGCCGCGTCCGAAAGCCCGAGGCACGCGCGATGGTGCGCAGCGGGTCCGTCGCACCGTCGAGGCGCGGGGACGCAACCTCGATCCCCTGCGTCGCACCCACCGCCCGGCACGCCGCGGTGAGAAGGTCGCCCGCATTCGAGGTCACCACTGCGGCGAGGGGCGGGACAGCCTCGCCTCGCGCAGCGGGGCCCTGTGAGCAAAGCCTGGCCAGGGCAGTCGAGACCATGGCGAGGTCGCGGCGGCCGGCGTTTTCTCGCCGCGCGTCAGCCTGGGCCGTCTCGATCGCCCGCGCCGCGGCAATCCCGTCGAGCACGACCTGGTGGAACCGCTTCAGGCCCTCCCAGGGGTCGCCCTTCTCGATCAAGGTTTCGGTGTCCCACGGCTTGACGGCGTCGGATTGGTTGTAGCTGATCCACGCGTGCGGCGAAAGCGGGAACCGCGACCCGCGGGGACAGGCGGGAACTGACACCCGGTCGAGGAAGCGAATTCCCGCAGGCCCCGGCTTGACCCAAAGAACCTCGCGGCGAGCGGTCAGGAACCGGCCCTCGGGCGCTTGCTGCGGTTCGTCCCGCTCGAGCAGCGTCACGGACGCGGGGAGCTCGCCGCTCGAAATCGCGCGGCTGATGCGGTCGATCCAGTCGTCGACCAGAGCGGCCACTTCGGGACGCCACTCCGAATCCAGACTCAAACGAAGCAAATCGGTTTTCGGCACCTTGAGCAACCGGGCCGGGCCGACGCCTACTGCCAGCAGCTCGCCTTGCTCGCCGCCGCGGATCCCTTCCAGGCCGAACATCGAGCCCCCCTCCTCGACGCGGCAGAGGTGGTGTCGGCGCCCGCCGTCGTGGCCCGAGTGCGGACCGAGGTAAAAGACGTCGATCTGCCCGGACGTGACCCGCCAGACCGCCCCGGGGTCGTCGAGGGCCAGTGGCTGGTTGCCGGCGGCCGTGACCACCTCGCCAGCCAGGGCCAGCGCCTCGGCCAGGTCGGCGGGCCGGTCGGCCTCGATCGTCTCAATCTCGACCGCCATGGCCGTGGCGTGGAAGCGGGCCGGCTCGACCCGGCCGCTGATCGTCTCAACCGCCGTGGCCACAGCCTGCAAGGGGGCCGTGTCGACCGACCCATTGATCGGCTCAAGCGCCATGGCCGCAGTCTGCGACAGGGCTGTCTCAACCCCGCCATTCATCGGCTCAAGCGCCATGGCCGCGGCCTGCGAGAGGCCCGTGTCGAGCGCGCCATTGATCGTCTCGACCGCCATCGCCGCGGTCTGCGAGAGGGCGGTCTCCAGCGCGCCGTCGGTCGTCTCGACCGCCGTGGCCGCGGCCTGCGAGGCGGCGGTTTCGAGCGGGCCGTTCATCGGGGCCACGGCGGCGGAATCGTGCGCGTGGCCGTTTGCGGACGGGGCGCCTTGGGTGACGGCGACACTGACGGCGGCAGCAACGGGCGGGCTGGTCGGTCGCCCCGCCCTCGCGGGCGCCGCGGCGGCTGAGGCGGTGCCGTCCTGGAGGGTCTGGAGCTGGGCATAGAATCCCTCTGCGTTGGCCATCAGCTCGTCGTGTGTGCCCCGCTCGATGACCTTGCCCTGGCGCAGGACGATGATCTCTTCGCAGTCGCGAATGGTGCTGAGCCGGTGGGCGATGATCATGCAGGTGCAGCCGCGGCGGCGCAGATTGTCGTCGAACGAGCGCCTCGGTCACCGGATCGAGCGCACTGGTCGCCTCGTCCAGGATGAGCAGAGCCGGGTTGCGGATCAGGGCCCGGCCAAGCTCGATGCGCTGCCGCTGGCCGCCCGAAAGGTTCCGGGCGCCTTCCGATAGCCGCGCGGCATACCCGTTACGCAGACGCACGACCTCGCGGTGGATGCCGGCGTCCATCGCCGCGCGGATCACTTCGCGGTCGGCGACGGTCTCGTCCCAGAGTGTCAGGTTCTCGCGAATGGTCCCACTGAAGAGCAGCGTCTGATCGTCGACCATCCCGACCTGGTCGGTGAAGACGTCGCGAGGAATTTGGTCGATGGGGAAGCCATCGTAGAGGATTTCTCCCTCCCAGGGACGCAGCAGTCCGGCCGCGAGCCGGCCGATGGTGGACTTGCCGCTGCCGGACGACCCGACGAGGGCGACCCGGCTCCCCGGCCGGATCACGAGCGACAACCGCTTGATCAGCGGTTCATCGATTGTGCGGTTGAAGCCGAAGGTGACGTTGCGAAACTCGATCCGGCCGGAAAGCCGCCGCGGCGGTTCGCCGCGGGCCGGGCTCGTGAAGGCGGGCAAGGGTTCGATTGCGGGCGCGGCTGTAGTACCGGGCTCGGCTGTAGCAGCGGGCGCGGATGCAGAACCAGCAGCGGGCGCGGCGCGCGCGGCATCAAATACCGGGTCGATCGCGTGCTGTTCGACGTCGTCAAGCCGTGTGAGCTCGGCCTGGAGCGTCTGCACGCTGGAGCCCAATCCGACCAGGTCGCCAAACGGCCGGTTGAACTGGGTCAGCAGCGTCTGGAATGCCACGAGCGCGCCGACGCTCATGATCCCGTCGATCACGTGGCCGCCGCCCAAGCCCAGCACGGCCGCGGTCGTCGCCAGCGAGAGAAGCGGCGGCAGCACGACCAGGACGCCGGCGACGACGGTGACGCGCTGGGAGGCGTTGGTCACACGAGCCTGGTTGCCCGTCAGACGGACCAATGCCTCATGCTCGGACGCCCCCGCCTTGAGCGTCTCGATGATCTGGACGGCGTGCATCATGGATCCGGCGAGTAGACCGCCGAAGTGATGGACCTTGATGTTCTCGTCGGCGAGCACCCGCTGCGCCGCCGCGATGCCGACCATGTTGAGCGTGCCCAGGGCCACGCCCACGCCCGCCAGGAGCGGATCGAAGGCGAACATCACTGCGCCATAGACGACAACCATGAGCAGGCCGACAACCGTGGTCGCCAGCGGCCCGGAGACCAGGTCGGCGACGGACGAGTTGCCGTCCACCCGGCTGGCGATATCGCCGGCATAGCGCTGCTGGTAGAAGGGGGTCGGCAACCGTAGGACGTGCCAGACAAACCGCGCCGAGTGCGTCGCCGCCAGCGACTTCTTTAGCCGCAAGAGTCCCGCAAGCTGCATGAACCCGATCAGAAGCCGGAAGAGTAAGGTCAGCCCCATGGCCAGCATGAGCGGGCGGATCCATTGCCATCGCTGGGCGACCAGGATCTGGTCGACGAACAGGGGACTGAATGTCGCCGTGACGAGCTCGGCGGCCATCAGGGCCACGCCGGCCATGACGGCGAACACCACCGCCGTATGGGCGCCGCCAATCCGCGCGCGATCGCCCGGGCGGTGCTGGGCTTGAGCCCCCCCTTCTGGAAGGTCGGCCCCGGCTCGAACCGGAACACGATCCCCGCATACGACTCGGTGAACTCCTCGAGGCTGACCGTCCGGCGGCCGCTCGCGGGGTCGTTCAGGTAAACCCGATCGCGCCCCAGGCCCTCGACGACCAGAAAGTGGTTCAGCTCCCAGAAGACAATGAACGGCGGCCGCAGCCCGCGGAGCCGCTCCGTCGTCATCTGGTACCCCTTGCCCGGAAGTCCGTACTTCTCGGCGGTCTTCTTGATGTAGAGGGCGTTGCTGCCGTCACGCGACACGCGGCACTCGACGCGTAGCTCTTCCAGCGAAACCCGGCGCCCGTAATAGGCCAGGATCATCGCGAGCGACGCCGCGCCGCACTCGGTCGCTTCCATCTGCAAGACGGTCGGGGTCCTAACCCGCCGGAACCGCTTGTTTCGGACCCTTTCGGCCATTGGCCAGACCCCCTCAAACCGCCGCCATGCGAGCAGACGCCGGACCGGAGTGGGCCGGACCGTGCCCTGGTGGGCTGTCAATCGAGCCCGATCAGCCCCTTGAACCAAGGCATCGCCATGGAGATCAGCGGCCGGCGATCGACGACGATGGACGCCGAGCAGAGCGTGCCGCTGGAGACGGGCTGGTAGGCCCCCGACGACGACGACCAGTCGAGCTTGTTGAGCGGAGCGCGGCTGCTGTACGCGGCCGACGCGTGGGCCTCGCGGAGGGCGCCATGGATGATCAGGAGCACCTGGCCGCGATACCTGTCGATGAAGCTAGCGACCAGCGCGGGGTGCTTGAGCTCGGCCAGCATCGCCCCCTCGGTGCAGGGCATTTCGGAAACCGCGTGGATCTCGCCCCGGATGAATCCGTGCACCTGCCTCTGGACGGTGTCGGGGGAGACCTCGACGAAGTCGCCGACGCGGACCTTCTTTCCCAGTCCCGCCGGCACGAAGATGATCGCCTCGAGCGCCCCGTACTCGGTGCCGGTAGGCCGGAGCAATACCGCGGGCGTGCCGACCTGGACCGGGGCCTGGGGAGTGATCAATACATCGACGACCGTGCCGGCGTAGGGAGAGACGATCCGGGTATCGCGCTCCAACCGGGCCTCGAGCAGGGCCAGCCGGGTCTGGGCCTCGCTCACGGCGAGCTTCCGCTTCAGGCTGGCGCGGCGCCGGGCCGTGTCGTCGCGCACCCGGTCGTAGTCGATCTGGTGCAGCTTGGTCTCGTCAGCGGCGACGCCGCACTCGACCTCGTCGGCCGAGGACCGGGACTTGAGGGCTTCGCTTTCCGTGACCATCTGCCGTGCCTTCAAGCTCTGGTCGGCGGCGACAATCCGCCGGTGGACGGCCAGTCGCGACCGATCGAGCTCGATGCTCCGCCTGATCGCTTGCTTGAGCTTCCCCTCGGTCTCGTCCCTCGCGCGCGTTTCGTCGTCGTCGAGCTGGCTCATGCGCGCGTCTTCCTCACGCAGAAGCGCCAGGTTGGCCGTGGCGGACGCGACCTCGTTTTTCAACTCCTTCTGTTCGATCTCGGCCAGCACATCGCCAGCCTTGACCGTCGCACCGATCGTCACCGCGACCTTCCCCAGACGCCCGGTCGCCGGCGCCGTGACCTGGAGGACGGGCTCGGCACCCTTGGAGCTCTTCGCCAGCAGGATCCCCCGCCCCTCGAGCTTTAGCGGCACCTGCCACCAGAAGGAGAACGCCGCAAACGCACCCAGCGTCAGAAACGCCGCCGCGAGGAAGAACCAGTTGTGCAGCGGGACAACACGCTCCGCAACGTTGAGCTGCTCGAACGCCTCGACCGGCCGCTCCTCGAGCAGGGAAGCCAATCCCTGGGACGACCGTTTGGCCATTGCATCTCTCCTCGCTCTGGCGGCAAGATGTCGCCAAGAAGCCAGAAGGGAATGGCGGGGGACTGTGTCCCCCGCCGTTCGGGACAATCTCGTGTGCGGGAAGATCACGAACCTACCACACCTGGGACCGCATCGTCCATGGTATGCTCGCGCCCGCCGCCGCACCAGAGATCTCGGAGACGCCAGCATTCACAGGTCGCGCCCGGCGATGCGTCACGCGGTACTGGGCGGCTTACCAGGCGATTTAGCCATGCCCCCGGCGACCGCGGAGATTTCGTCATCGCTCAGTTCCCGCTGGACCTCGGCCGGCTTCGCGGCCTTCGGCGCGCAATCGTCGAGAGGCTTGCCCGCCGCCTTGGCGTCTTTCCCGGACTCGTTACTCGTCATGATTCGGACCTCCTCAAATTAAGGCTCATTGGAGATTCAGGCGGTCTCAAAGACGCGGCGTGCAAGCCGACCGTCCTCGAGGACCGTCGCGTCCAGTTGGCGACAGGCCCCAGCCGTGTCGCTCAATGTCTTTTACCGGGCCGCCGGCCCGGACCTGACTCGGCCGTCCAGTTTTTTTTGAGCGAGCGCCCGGCCAAGCCTTGCGGACAGGAGTCGACCGCGCACAAAATGACCGCTAATTCGATCGCTCGCCCGATGAGGAATTCATGGGACGTTCACCGCCGGAACACACCAGCCCGTCGCTCCTGGAACGCGTCGGCCAGGATCCGCGCGACCAGGCGGCCTGGGAGGCGTTCGTCGCCTATTACGGGCCGAAGATCCGCGGCTGGTGCCGCGAGCGCGGCTTGCAGGCGGCCGATGCCGATGATGTGACGCAGGACGTTTTGCTGCGCCTATCCCGGGCCCTGCGCACGTTCGTTTACGACCCGTCCCGCACGTTTCGCGGCTGGCTGCGGTGTGTAACCCAGCACGCGCTGTCAGACTTCTTTAACGGCCGAAAACGGCGGCCGGGCGACGACTGCGGGCTGGCGATGCTTGAAACCGCGCAGGCGCGCGACGACCTCGCCGCGCTCTTGAACGAGGAGTTTACCCACGTATTGGTGAGCCAGGCGTGTGCCGAGGTGCGCACCGGGTCGAGCCGCAGACGTGGGAAGCGTTCCAGTTGACGGCGTGCGAGAACCGCCCGGGTGAAGAGGTGGCCGCGCTCCTGGGGATGAACCTCGCGGCCGTGTTCAAGGCCAAGAGCCGGGTCCTCGCCTTCATTCGTCAGGAAATCAAGCGACTCGACGGCGAGCCTTGACGACCTTCACCCGACGGCCCGGAATCTCCGAGTTTCGATCGCGTGTTCGGGAAGGGAGGCCCCTATGACAGTCCTGATGGATGGCTCTGCCGCGCAAGCGACAACACCCCGGAGACGATTCCAACTGCTCGATGCGATGATCCTGGTGGCGGCAATCGCGACGAGCGGCGGTGTGATGCGGTCGATCTGTCGCTCGACGAACGACTCAGTCGAGGATTGGTGCTGCGAGCTCATCCGCCAAGCACCGTGGGACGACTGGCTCGCCGGCGCCGAGAAAGTCCTTGTCTTATCTCTGCTCACCATGCCATCGGTTGCGATGGTGACGCTGGCATTGATCCCGATCCGCCTACGCGGGCCCCGGCCGCGCTTCCGCGCACTGGCGCGTCAGCCCGGGCTGATGGCTTCGTGCGCTTCGGGTGTGGCGATCGCGGTGACCGGGCTGCCGATCATCGTTGGCGCTGGCCACCGGCCTTGGCTGGTATGACATCTGGGGAAACTTCGCTATCTGTGAGGCGGGCTGGTCCGTGACGATGTGTGGCGGCCTGGCGATCCTGGTTTCGTGGATGACCCTGTTCGTCGGTGGACGGTGGCGTGCCGATCCGAGCTGGGTCGATCGACTTGGGCGGGCCATGGGAATCTGCTGGATCTTGGCGGCGGCCGCCGTATGGTTGGCAATTTCCCTCGTAGATGCCAGCTGGTCCGACTGTCGCGTCAGAATCGTCAATCCATCGCTGGCCGCGGAGCTTGTACAGCGGAGTGTGGTCCTTGCAGCTTTCACGATGCCGCCAGTGGCGATGGTGATGCTGGCATTGATCCCGATCCGACTTGTCAGCCACGGGCAGCGATTCCGCCGGCTGGCGCCGCCGGCCGGGTCTTATGGCCTCGTGCGCTTCGGGTGTGGCGATCGCGCTGATCGGGCTCCAAATCGTCGTCATTCTGCTGGCTGACTACGCTCTCGCGGAAGTTGCTTGGCCGAGTTGGGACGATATCTCGGGGTGGCTTTTCGACGAGAAACTGCCGCTACTGACGAGGTGTGGCGGCCTGACGATCCTGGTTTCGTGGTTGAGTCTGTTCGCGAGCGGGAAGTGGCGTGCCGACCGGAGCTGGGACGATCGGCTTGGGCGGGCCATGGGAATCTGCTGGATCCTGGCAGCATTCGCGGTGACGATCGGCAGCGCCCTTGTTTGAACGGATTATCCATGCCTCAATCGGGTGCGCCCAGTCCCTTCGCGGGCGGTTGGTTCGCCGGCGCTGACTCGAGCGGTATTCTCCGGCGTGTCGTCCAGCGCGTGAGAGAGAGCCCGATACCAACTGGTCGTCGCCTTTCCGCTCTCGAAGTCGGATGGCCCGATCGATTAGAATACCGCGAAATGCCTGATGAAGCGTCATTCACAGGAGGGCGATCGCCATGTCGGAGCACCAGGTCACGGTCGAGTGGAATCGCGAGACGCCCGACTTCGCCTACCAGAGCTACAACCGCGACCACGACTGGATCTTCGATGCCGGTGTCAGTGTGCGCGCTTCGGCTGCGCCCGGTTACCTCGGCAACGAGCGATGCGTCGACCCGGAAGAAGCCTTCGTCGCCAGCCTTTCGAGCTGCCACATGCTGACCTTTCTGGCCATCGCCTGCAAGAAGCGGTTCGTGGTGGACGGCTATCGCGACCATGCCGTTGGGCTCCTCGGGAAGGATGAGGCTGGGAGGTTGGCCATAACCAAAGTCACCTTGCACCCGCAGGTCCGCTTCGGCGGTGAACGGGCGCCGAATCCCGAGGAGATCGCCCAACTCCACGAGCAGGCCCATCACGCTTGCTTCATCGCCAATTCGGTGAAGACGGAGGTTTCGGTCGAGCCGGCTTGACACTTCCCGGACCCTGACCCGAGAGGCTCGAGTCCCGCACGGATCATTGGGAAAATAGGACGCCATCCATGGATATTCAGCACCCCTATGCGACGTCCTCTCGACGCGGAATTCCGAGACTGATCCCGGGTTCCATCGGGGTACTGATCGTGGCCGTCTTCCTCGCCCTTCTCGGTCGGGCCGTGAACAACTCCCGCAACGCCGCCATGTCCGCAACAACGGCCTGAAACCTCAAGCAGATTGCGTTGGCGGTCGCCAACTATCATGAGACTTTCGGCTGCTTCCCGCCCGCCTATGTCGTTGACCGTCAGGGCAAGCCGATGCATAGCTGGCGGGTGCTGATCCTTCCATTCATGGAGCAAAAAGAGCTTTACGACGCCTACGACTTCGCCGAACCTTGGGATGGTCCCAACAACCGCAAGCTGGCGAGCCGGATCGGTTCGATCTACCTCCGTTCGGGGCTGGATTCCGGCCAGGCCCAGACCACGAGTTTCGTGGCGGTCGTCGGCCCACAGACCGCGTGGCCAGGCAGCAGGCCGATGACTCGGAAGGAGCTTGGTGACGGATTGAGCCAAACGCTCGTCGTCGTCGAAGTTCCCGATGGCCGGTTCCGGTGGATGGAACCGAGAGACCTGGAATTTGACCGGATGAGCTTCCGGATCAACGGCGGATCAAAGAGTGGGCTGGGCAGCCGGCTCGGCGGCGCTCGGGTCGTTTCGGCCGACGGGACACTCCGCACGCTTCCCGATGACTTCGATCCCAATACGCTCAGGGCGATGCTCACGGCCAATGGTCCACGCCGCTAAGCCACAGCCAGCGCGCGTTTAACCCGGAGCCAACGGCGACGGCGTTCTACGGCCCCGTTGCCGAACTCGGGGGACACTACGTGTAATTCTTCATTCGACGCCGACCACAAACGTCCAGTTATCTTCGTCAGCAACGAGATCCGAGCGTTCTTTCTCGTCCGGTGGGCGCACGCTGGTCACCCCGCCAAGGTTCCCAATCCTATTCTTAATCCTAATCCTAATCCTAATCTTAATGTTAATCTTAATCGTACTCTCTCTTTCTCGTCCGGTGGGCGCACGCTGGCCAGCCCACCAAGTTGTCGAACAGCAGGCTCTGCTCATCTCGGAGAAACATCATGATTCGCAGTGGCAACGGTAGATTCCACCCACCAGACCCAGGTCATTCTGACGACCCGCACGACGTCTTTCCCTTGCGGGAAGACTTCTGCGACTGTTGTGGTCGGCGTCGATGGTTTGTCATCTCAATGGACGCGGTGCAATTGGGCTACGCGCTCTGCGCGAGGGAAGAGGGAGCCGAGGGCGAGGACGGCTATGCCTTCCGGGAGTTTGATGCGAATTCTCCGTTTCTCGCCCTGGGCCGGCTACGAGAGATAATCCAGCGCGCGCTGGCGATCCGCCATTTAGAGGAGCCGGTACCAGGCGAGTTTCTACCGCTCAATCGCACACTGAGGGGACGCATTTCCTACTCTCGCGGAGAGGACGCGGTGGCGTTCGTCATTGACGGCAAATCGCTAACGCTCGCTCAGTTTGCGAAGATGGTGGAGATGTTCGAAGGCTGGCAGTTTCGTTTGGACTTCTTCGACGTCGGTGAAGAAGATCGTTGAGCATGGCCCCGGGCGGTTGCCGGTGCCTCAGGATCCCGCCGCGAGACGACCGTGATCATCCCTTTGCCCAACCCGGGAACCCGAGGCTTGCGCTCCGGCGGCTTCTCGCTCACCAACTTCGCCACGGGCTGATGATTCCGGGTGAGAATCACTTCATCACCGGGCCTCAGGCTGTCGAGCAATTCAGGCATCGTCACCTTGATCTCTTCCACGGCGATCGCACCGTCATAAGGCCAGACGGCGCCGACCACGCCCGCGGACCTGCCTGCGCAAAGGGTGCGGCCACAAGCGACGCTGGTGGTCGGGGCAGCGTCCGGAGGTCAACGACGCGACTGCCCGGTTCTGGGCTGCCGCCAGGGGTCGATCGCTGGGCAAAACCATCCCATCAGCGGAGGCCTTCAGCCCTGACGGCAAAACCGTCCTTGCTGGAAGCTTTAACGAAGAGACACGGCTCTGGGCCGTCGCCACGGGTCGATCTATCGGTAAGCCAATCTACCACGAAGCCACAGTCTTATCCATGAGTGGGGCGCTCGTTCGCCGTTCTCATGCGGGGTCGATCTCTCGCAGTCACGCCGTCCAGTTTTCCACGGTCAGCCCCGAGATCTGTCCGAAGCGACGCGGGTTGCGTATGACAAGTCGATGCGACTGACGACTATGGTGGCGACTGGATCGACCATGTCTACTACGCACGGGGTGACCAGGGATCACGACTGGTTGCTGGTGACGAGGCATGCCGCAAGCCGCTTGCGCCAGTAGGTCGGATCGGCTTCGATCTCGGCCAGCATGCGGCATGCCAGCGGGCTCGGCAGGCGAATCTCTTGCTCCCACGATCGCACGGTGGATCGGTCGACGCCGAGGAAGGCCGCGAAGGCAGCCTGACTCATGGTGAACAGTTCCCGCACGCGGCGCACGCCATCGGCGCGATACTGGGGCGGCGGCGCGAACTTGTACGTGCGCACGGTGAACCGCGACTCGAGCGGATGGCCAGCCTGCAATGTGGCAGCGAGTTCGGCCAATCCTTCGACGATCTCTCGACCCTTGGTCCGGGCGGTCGAGCGCGACTGATGATCGGTAAGTCTAGTCGCTGGAACTCTCCTTTCAACTGCTCGCCGATCACCCGGAGAGCCGTGGCGATGCTCCTCCGCTGGGCCATCGTGAGTCCGCCATCCCATACACGCTCCCCAGTTTCCAACAATATACGACTGGGTCGTAAAAAACGAGGGCGAGGAACGCGGATTCCCAGACTCGGAAAATCATTAACCTTCGGGCGGGTGTCGTGGTAATCTAGGAATCGTGCATGTTGGTGGCAAGCGTTCCCTCGCCACGACCTGAGTCGAACCCGAACCGCGGTCACGTCGCTCGGTCGAACGGTCTTGATATCGGCACTGCCGTGGAGTTGCGCGATGATAAAGGCAATCATTTATGCCGTCGGTCTCGGATGCGTGGGGTTGGCGGTCACCTCCGCCGCTCAGCAAAAGGGGCAATCACCCCGCGGGCCGAATCCCGATTCCCAGTACCGGCTGGGCCCAGACTCCCTGCCGGAGGAGGGCGTCCCGAAGGGGGAAATCCGCGGCCCCTTCACGCTTCCCAGCCGGGTCTACCCCGGCACCCAGCATACGTACTGGGTCTACGTGCCCGCGCAATACGACCCGGCCGTCCCGGCAGCCCTCATGGTCTTTCAGGACGGCCAGGCGTTCAAGAACGAGAATGGCGACATGCGGGCGCAGAACGTGATGGACAACTTGATCTACCGCCGCGAGATCCCGATCATGATCGGAGTGTTCATCAATCCGGGCCGCCGGCCGGATCAGCCAGAGCCGACGCCCAAGGAATGGGGCGACCGGAATACCAACCGGCCAACCGAGTACAACTCGCTCGATGACCGCTACGCCCGCGTGATCACCGAAGAGCTGATGCCGGCATTGGAGAAGGACTACAACATCGCGAAGGACCCCGAGATGCACGGCATCGGCGGCTCCAGCTCGGGAGCGATCGCGGCGTTCACCGTTGCCTGGGAGCGGCCCAATCAATTCCGGAAGGTGCTCAGCAACGTCGGCAGTTTTGTCAATCTGCGCGGCGGGCACGTCTACCCCGAAAAGGTCTTGGCGGACGAGCGGAAACCGATCCGGGTTTATCTCTGCGACGGCCGCAACGACAACCGAGGGCTCCGCCGCGACGGCAAGTATGACCAGGCGCGGGACTGGTTCTACCAGAATGTGCGCCTGATGAAGGCCCTCACCCAGAAGGGCTACGACGTGAACTACGCCTGGGGAATGAACAATCACGGTCAGAAGTTTGGCGGGGCGATCCTGCCGGACATGATGCGGTGGCTGTGGCGCGACGGCCCGGTGTCCACCGACCCAAAGGATACCGTAGAGCGGGGATTCAGGCAGCCGGCTGCGAGAAAGCACTAAAAAATACTTTACTCGATATCGCCACAGGCCATGACGCCATGCTGACATCAAAACCGTTCCGCTACGCGGGGAAGATTCTGCTCGTGGGCGCCGCCATCGCGGTCGCCGGGGCTGGGAGCCGCGACGATTCGGCTCCGGCAGCAGGTGACAAGCGCGACGAGCCGGTCTATGCACCCGATGGTCGGCTCCTGCGCCCGACCAATTACCGCGAGTGGGTCTATGTCACCACTGGGCTGGGGATGACCTACGGCCCGGCAGAAACTGCCAAGGGGCAGGAACCCCGCTTCGACAACGTTTTCGTCACGCGCGCCGCCTATCGGGAATTCCTCGAGACCGGCACCTGGCCGGACCGGACGATGTTCATGCTGGAGGTGCGGACGGCCGAGGCGAACGTGTCGATCAACAACGGCGGGCGGACGCAGGGCCCCTTACGGGCCCTCGAAGCCGCCGTCAAGGACCGGAAGCGGTTCCCGGATGGCGGCTGGGGCTATTACTCGTTCGATGGCGCCGACGGACTATTGGAATCGGCGACGGCTTTGCCCGCCACAACCTCGTGTTACTTGTGCCACCGCGAGAAGGCCGCCGTGGAGAATACCTTCGTCCAGTTCTACCCCACCCTGTTCGAGGTAGCGAAGCGTCGCGGCAAAGTCAGGCCGGATTACGATCCGGCGCGCCGAGACTGAACGACGAGTAGATGTTGTGGTTCCGACAGTCGTGGGCCGTGAAAAGGCTCGGATCTTGAGCACGGTTTTCCCCGCTGTCTGGATCCGTGAGCGATCATCCTGTGATCTTCGTCTGCAACCGGATCCGAGCATATCATCTTGGAGGAACAGCATGATTCGCAGTGGCAACGGTAGATTCCATCCGCCAGACCCAGGTAAATCGGACGACCCGCAGGACGTCTTTCCTTTGCGGGAGGATTACTGCGACTGAGGAGCCCGTACCAGGCGAGTTTCTACCGCTTAATCACACACTGAGGGGGCGCATTTCCTACTCCCGCGGAGAGTACGCGGTGGCGTTTGTCATTGACGGCAAGTCGCTTACGCGCGCTCAGTTCGCGAAGATGGTGGAGATGTACGAAGGCTGGCAATTTCGCTTGGACTTCTTCGACGTGGATGAAGAAGATCGTTGAGCATGACCCCTTTCCGTTGCCGGTGCCTGAGGATCCCGCCGCGCATTCCTCCTTCAAGCTGGCACCGGCAAGCGCCATGAGCATGACTTCGCGCTCACGGGAGTTTGAGGGTCGCTTTCAAGCAGACGTCTATCTGGGACATGAGGTTGGCTGAGAGTGCCCCGATCCGTTGGAGAACGAGCCTTTTTTCGATGGTGAAGAGGTTATTGCAGATCACCGCGGAATCTTGACGAAGACCGGTCCGTTGGCCTTCGGGCGTTGTGATATCGATGAGGAGTTGCGTGTCTTCGTAGACCCGGGCTGTGTGCGACGTGATCATCGCGATGATCGTACTCGTCAACCTGGCATTATCCCGGTCATTCTGGAGGACCAACGCGGGCCGCCGTTTGAAGCCGCCACCCGACGAGAATGGATAATCTACGAGGACGACATCGCCTCTACTCGGAAGGGCGCTGGTACTCATTGTAGACGTCCATCGAGGGGTCATCCCAACCTTCACGAGCCGCCACCTGGTCCATCAACGGGTATGCATCCCGGATGTTGCAGTCGTCGCATAACGCTCGCAGGCGCTCGTACACTTCGCCCCGCAGGATGAAGTAGACCGAGTTCGTCTCCGGGTCAGTGAGCTGGACCGGCTGCTCGCCGGCCTGCTCGATCGCCTGTCGGATCTCTGGCGTGATCGTGGTCATAGGTCCCTCCTTCGCCCAATTATAGACGAACGGGGGACGGCTGTCTTTCGCATTTCAGGGGCCGTCTTGTCGGCCGCTTCTTGATTCTCCTGGCCCTTGAGGGAGGAACCCGGCGAGGTTCTCGGATAATATTTTGTTTTCGCGGCAAGTTCCCCCGGGAAGCGGCCTTTCTAAATTAGAGACCGCTCCATCAATTGCTCGGAGTTCCGGAGTTCCGGGGACACCGCACATAATTCTTCCTTCCACGCCGAGCAGAACACTAAAAACCGAGCTTGACAACGCGCAGCGTCAGGAACAACGAGGCTGCCATCCGCGCAGGTCAGCCAGGCGCGAGCCGGCGGCCTCATCTTCGCGGTGAACATCCCATCCTTCGCGGATGCGCCTGCGGATCATGCAACGGGCGTTCTTGCCGGGGTGATCGCAGATGTGACCGTCCCAGCCCCGATCGTGCCAAACCAGACGGCATGACAAATGTGTCGCCAAGGCTGCGCTCCTGTCGTTTGCAGGTGCCTGGCCTCCGAGAATCGGATCGAATCGACGCTGTTATGGATTCACAGTCGGTCACAGCGGGAAATAGTTTACCGAGTCTTTGCATTCGTCGGCGGGCAGGCAATAGGCGGCGGTCAGCAATTCGTCAATGGCCTGGCCGGTCGGCATGTCCGCGCTGACGAGGAAAACGCCGGGCATCGGCAAGCCGGCGACGACCTCTGCATAAGGAGATCACGCGATCAACCCTTTCGCGCGGCGCGGGCCAGCAGTTCTTCCCTACCTACGCGGTTGATCATCCCCGCTGTTTCTAACTCTCGGCGCACAGCGTCGGCTTCTTCGTCGCATCGGCGAAGGTACTCGTCGGACCGGGCGGGGTTGGCCAGGTAGCGGCTGATGACGGCGTAGACCTCGGCCAACCGGAGCGAGCGATACGACCGCACGATGCCCTCGGGAGTCTCACCGCGCTTGAAGGCACGAAGGACCAATTCCAGCAACACCCGGCTCTTGCCGACTCGAAAGACGCAAGGCGGCTCTTCCCACAAGGGCACGGCCACGGTCAGTGGTTCAAAATCGACGCTTGTCATGGTTGCCTCCTTCCTCATACCTCCGGCGTCCCGTCCGGCCGCACGCAGCCTTCAGCGACGACAGCCATGCCATTCACCTCGCGTTGGCTTCCACGGGTCTGGGTGTCGCGTGGCGCTTATTCTAACATTCCCACTCACGGACAGGCAGGCGATAAGCAAACGCCCGCCTTCGGTCCTCCTCGGTCCGATAATATCGATCGGATCTCACGCAAAGCCGCAACGGCGCAAAATGAAACGCGAAGTTTGGTCGGTCCGGCTTGGCCGAAGACTGCCGGCGCTCACGCTACCGGGCTCGCCTGGCGCACGCTACATGCGAGCGGTGTCGCGTCAGCGCCGCGAGTTCCGCCCCGAGCAAGACTCCCGGCGTTCACGCGACCGGGCTCGCCTCAAGGCGGCGCTACAGGCAAGCGGGGTGGCGTCAGCGCCCCGAGTTCCGCTGCACACAAAACTCCCGGCGCTCACGCGACCGGGCTTGCCATATGCGCGGCGATGCAGATTGGTTGGTCCGGCTCGGCCGCGGACTTTCGGCGCTGACGCGTCCGGGCTCGCCATGTGCGTAGCGATGCCGTTTGGTTTGGTTGCCTCAGCAATCTGGGACGCTCGGCTCTTGCCTTGCGAACCGAAAGCCGACTGATTGACAGTGGGGAAGCTCGGAGAAAGAGAACGCAGTGAATAGGTCTGGCCCTTCTTCGTCTCAACTCGGATCTGGACGATTGCCGCACGTCCGCAATGCATTTGCAGCCCTGCGCGACCACTCCCCAGGCGCCACCCACCAGGCCCACTCACCACACACCATTCGATCAACTTCTGGGCCAGCGACGGGTCGGCCCTGCTGTCGCGTCGATCCGTCACTGTTGCTACGATAGAGTTGCTCGAACGTGGCCCGTACGCCAGCCCTTTGCCTGCGGTCTCCAGCGGCTTAAATGCCTCGCAACCGCTCGGCCGTGCGTACGCGCGATCGGCACCAGGATTCGCTTTGAAACGCGAGGAGGGAACGGCGATGCACCCAACCGGCAAGCCCGATCCTGATCAGCCGGCGGGCGATGTCGGCGTGGAGTCCGATTCCACACTTCCCGGCGTGGTGGACGCGGAAGTGACGCTCAGGAGCGAGTCGACTGTCCCGATCGCCGAGGCGCCGGGTGAACTGGCTGGCCCGATTCCGAAGCGGGACGCCCCGGTCGCGCCGGCCTCCTTCGGCCGCTACCACGTGCGGAGCACCTTGGCCACCGGCGGGTATGGCGTGGTGTATCTGGGCCACGACACACAGCTCGAGCGGCCCGTAGCCATCAAGGTGCTCCGAGGCGGCGCGAGCGTGCCGCAACACCGGGCCGAGGAGTTCCTTCAGGAGGCGCGCAGGCTTGCCCAGTTGAGCCACCCCGGAATCGTCGCGGTCCATGACGTTGGCCTGGACCGCGGACAGATTTACATCGTCTCCGATTTTCTCGATGGCCCTCACCTCGGGCGGTGGCTGCGGGATAATCGTCCGGCCTGGCCGGAGGCGGCGGGCATCGCGGCGGCCGTGGCCGACGCCCTGGCCCACGCCCACGCCCGGCTCATCATTCACCGCGATATCAAGCCCCCGAACATCATTCTGACCGTCGACCGGGGCCCCGTCCTGGTGGACTTCGGGATCGGCCTCGACGAGGCGGGCGCGGGAGGCGTCCAGCTTGGCGACGTCACCGGCACCCCGGTCTACATGTCACCCGAGCAACTCGCCGGCGCGGCGCACCGGATCGACGGCCGCACCGACATTTACAGCCTCGGCGTGGTGCTGTACCAGATGCTCTGCGGCCGCATGCCGTTCCGGGCAAACAGCCTTCGCGAGCTGCTGCGGCAGGTGCGCGACGACGAGCCGCAGCCCCCGCGTCAGCTCAAGGGCGACATCCCGCCTGAGCTGGAACGGATCTGCTTGAAAGCGCTGGCGAAGCGCCTCCAGGACCGTTACACCACCGCAGCCGATTTCGCCCTTGACCTGCGCCACGTGAGCCAATCGGCGGGGGAGGCTGCGCCGGCTTCATGGCGGCGATCCGTCAGTGGCATCATGACCCGCGCAGTGCAAGGGGCGCCCGCGGCCTCTATAGAGCGCGACGGCGACTCCTCGTCTTCATCCCGCCGCCGCGCCCGCGATGCCGAGCGCCGCCAGGTGACCGTGCTCTGCTGCGGCTGCGAGCTCTTCGAGTCCGACGCCTATCTGGGCAATCTCGACGCCGAGGACCAGTCCGGCGTGCTGAAGGCCTTTCAGGCGGCATGCGAGCAAGTCGTGTGCCGGTTCGACGGCGCCGTCGTGCAATGCAGCGAACAGGGGCTCTCGGCGTGCTTCGGCTACCCGGTTGCCCACGAAGACGCCGCGCGGCGCACCGTCCGGGCCGGTCTGGGCATTCTCGAGCACTTGGAGGGCCTCGGCGCGCGGCTCAGCCGCGACCACGGCGCCGAGCTGAAGCCCTGGGTCGGCATCCACACCGGGGTTGCCATCGTGGAGACGGCGGCGGACGCAGTGTCTGTCGTCGGCGAGGCTCGTAACGTGGCGGTCCGGCTGGAGGACGTCGCCCTGACCGGCCAGGTCGTGATCACGGCGGCCACGCACCGGCTCGTCCGCGGCCATTTCGAGTGCACGACCCTCGGCAGCCGAAAGGTCCGCGGGATCTCGCAGCCTCTCGAGCTCTTCCTCGTTCAAGCAAAGGGCGACGACAAGAACCCGTTCGAGGTCGCGAACCGAGCGGAGCTTTCACCGCTCACCGGCCGCGACCATGAGATCAGCCTGCTGAAAGACCGCTGGGAGCACGCCCGGGAGGGCATGGGTCAGGTTGTTCTGATCATCGGCGAGCCGGGCCTGGGTAAGTCGCGCCTGGTCCAGACGCTGAAGGAGCACGTCCTCGGGCAGATGGTCGAAAGTGAAGTCGACTCGCCGATCGTGGAATGGCGCTGCTCACCGCATTTCCAGAACACAGCCCTGTACCCGGCCATCAACTTTTTTGAGCGGGACCTGGCCTTCATCCGCGAGGAGCCGCGGCAGGCCCGGTTCGAGCGGCTGGTAGGTCGGCTGGAGCAGTATGGCCTGGCCCGGCCCGAGACGGTGCCTCTCTGGGCGTCGCTCCTGTCGCTGCCCTGTACCGACCGCGGTCCCGCCCTTTCTTCGCCGCCGGTTCGCCAGCGCGAGGATACGTTCCGGGCCATGCTCGAGTGGCTGCATACGCGCGCCGCCCGACAGCCCGTTCTTTTCGTCGTCGAGGACCTGCACTGGGTCAACGCGTCCACCCTCGAATTCCTGTGGCAATTCCTCGCCGAAGGCCTGCACGATTCGATCCTGACCCTCTTCACCTTCCGCCCGGAGTTCCAGACACCCTGGCCCGCGGTTGCCCACCAAACCAGCCTGGCGCTCAACCGCTTGACGCGCCGGCAGGTCGGCGAATTGGTGCAGAAGAAGCTGGGGTGCGCGCTACCGGAAGAGGTACTCGCGCAGATCTACGACAGGGCAGGGGGCGTGCCGCTCTTCGTCGAAGAGTTCGCGAAGATGGTGCAGGAGTCGGCTGCGCCGGACCAGGCGAAACCAGGCGATGCCCGCGTCTACGCCGTTCCGACCCGCGAGATTCCCAGCTCGCTCCAGGATCTGATCATGGCCCGGCTTGACCGCATGGAAGGCGAGCGCGAGCTGGCTCAATTCGCCGCGACGCTCGGCCGTGAGTTCAGCTACGAGCTGCTCGCGGCCGCGGCGGGCGTCGATGAGCCGACGCTCCAGGCCGAGCTGGCCGCCTTGGTGCGGGCGGAAATCCTGTACCCGAAGGGCCCTGTGCCCCGTTGCAACTACATGTTCAAGCATGCGCTCCTGGAAGACGCCTTGTATACCGCGCTCGTCAAGAGCAAGCGCCAGGAATTCCACCGGCGGATCGCCGCGGTGCTGGAGGAGCGGTTCCCACAGACGACTTTCACACAGCCCGAGCTTCTCGCCCTCCACTGGACCGAGGCCGGCCGGACCGAGCAGGCGGTCAGGTACTGGCTCGAGGCCGGGCTGCGGTCGCGGGAAAAAGCGGCGGACCGTGAAGCGATCGGCCATCTGACCAAAGGCCTGGCTCTTCTGGAAACGCTCGAGGAGACGCCCGAGCACGACCAGCAGAAGTTGAAAACTCTCACTGCACTGGCCCCCGCATACATCGCGGCCCGCGGTTACGCCGCACCCGAAGTTGGGCCGATCCTGCGACACGCCGGCGAGCTCTGCGAGCGGATCGGGGATGAGCTCCAGCAATTCGGAATCATGCTGGGCGACTGGGAGTGGCACCTCGTGCGCGGCGATCTGCGCACGAGCGTTGGCCTGGCGGATCTTGGGATGACGCTCGCCGAGCGTCGCGCCGATCCGGGCATGCTGATGGAAGCGCTCTTCATGCGGGGCGCCACGATGTTCTACCGTGGCCAGTTCGCCGAGGCTCGCGCTTGCTGCGAAAAAGCGGTGACGGAATTCGACGACCGCGAGCGTACCCGCTTCTGGACCGCATACAGCGGCCACAACGCGGGCGTGACCCACCGTTGTTATCTCGCGCTTGTTCTCTGGCATCTGGGCTACCCGGACCAGGCCCTGAGGCTGCTTCGCCAGACCGATCTACTGGCCCGGACGATCGGCCATGCATTCAGTCTGGGCCATGCCATCGACTTCACGGCTTTCCTCGGTCATTACTGCCGACTTGGAGCCGAAATCCAGAACGCGGCGGAGGAAGAGACGGCGCTTGCGACCGATCAGCACTTCCAGCTCTGGCAGGCGCTCGGCACGCTCCACAAGGGAGCGGCAATGGTTGTGCAAGGCCGGTGCGAGGATGCATTGCCACTTCTCTTGAAGGGATTCAGCGCCTTCCGGGCCACCGGTGCGGCAGTGCGGGTTCCGGCTTACCTCGCGATCCTGGGCGATGCCTACACCCGGTCCGGCCGATACGATGATGCGCACCAGGCGCTCGACCTGGGGCTGGAGGTTGCCGGGAAGAACGATGACCGCTGCCATGAGGCCGAGTTGCACCGGCTCAAGGGCGAGTTGCTGCTGGCCGAGTCTGCGGAACCGATCGCTGCCGCTCTAGACTGCTTCCGCGGGGCCATCGAGCAGGCCCGACACCAGAGAAGCAAAGCATGGGAGTTGCGGGCCACCATGAGTCTCGCCCGCCTGTGGCAGCGCGTGGGCCGGCGCGAGGATGCTCGTGCCGCGCTGGCGGCAGTCTACAGCACCTACACGGAAGGGTTCTCGACGCCGGATCTCGTGGACGCTCGGGCGCTCCTGGAAGCTCTGGGGCGGTGAAAACCCGCTGGAGGCATTTGCTGGCGTATGGCCGTTTTCGGCCGGGCGCGACTCGGCTGGGTCGTGCGCCAAAGCTGAGGACTTCTGCGACTGTTGTGGTCAGCGTCGATGGTTTGTCATCTCAATGCACGAGGTACAATCTCGCGCAGAGCGCGCGGTGGCGTTCGTCATTGACGGCAAATCGCTTACGCTCGCTCAGTTCGCGAAGATGGCGGAGATGTACGAAGGCTGGCAATTTCGTTTGGATTTCTTCGACGTGGATGAAGAAGATCGTTGAGTATGGCCCCTTTCGGTTGCCGGTGTCTAGGTATCCCGCCGTGCTCCGTCGCCACACGCCGCTCATCAAACTGGACGCGCGAATTTCCCGCATCCAGCTTGCCGACAAGGCTGTTTCTTGTCGTGCGACACACATCGCTTGCGGGCGACGCGCCCTCGCCGCCTGGGGTTTCCGGTGTTGCGTGGAATCTCCAGTTTCCCGCCCCTCTTTGCCGTTGATTTATATGTCACGCCAGGGTAGGTTTAACTGTTGACCGGACGCGAGGGACACGGATGGATGCGAGGATAATCTGGGACCTGGAAGACGATCCCGATGGGAACGTCCAGCACCTCCGGGAGCATGACCTATCTATCGAAGAGGCCGAAGAAGTATTGCTGAACCCTCATAGTAGCCGTGCCCGTGAGCCACAGCTCGGGATTGCCAACGGCGTTTGGCTGGACCTCGACTGGCCGGCACTTGGCCGTGGTTTATGAGCTGGTAGACGACGACCCGTTGACGCTACGGCCGGTCACTGCGTACGACGCACCACCGCCGGGCCCGAAGCAGAAACGGAGGAGGAGATGAAGGCGCGACGCATTTTTCGCCCGAGAACCAAGAGCCCAGAGGAGCGGCTCCGAGAGAGAGCGCTGCGGGCGAAGCTACAAACGACCAAGCCTTCGCTGGAGGATCTGATTCGGGTGGGCGAATGTGATCCCCGGGCTGTGATGACCATGGGAATGTACTTCGATATTCAAGGTGCCTTGCAGGCTCTGAAGCGGGAGCGCCAGCGCTCCCGTCTGAGCATCGCGGACGTGGCCGAGCGATCAGGCCTCGACCGGGCGGTCGTAAGCCGGCTCGAGAACGGCAAACAAGATAACCCCACGGTCGCGACCTTGATGCGCTACGCAGCGGCGATCGGCAAGCGCTTTTTGTGGTGCTTCGAGGATCTCGCGACGGAGGTGCAGGGCCACCGCGGGAGCGCAGGCAACGGCCCATCGCGGAGGCGGAAATCTCCACGTTGATCGATAGCCCGACTCTCGATCACCCAGCTCTCCTCGGGGACGCGAAAGGTTGAGCCATGAGCAGACTCGTGCCTCGGAACGTCGCATTCCGCGTGGCTCTGGTATGGGCTGCGCTGGTGCTTCAGGAAGGTTGCCAGCAAAAAGAACCGATTACATCGTGGAATTCAGCCAGAATGCTCGAAGTCAAGAAGGAGTGGCAAACACTGTATGATTCTTTTCCAGTGCGGTCCTGGTCAAAGCTCAATTTCGGTGAAAGAACGACGATGCTTCATGGCGTTCTCAAGAGGCGGTTGTCTCATCAGGTTATGAAGACTGTCCCATCGATGACCCGCCTGGTCCGTCCTCCGATGATCCGGCAAGCAGTTCATCGAATGGGAATGTCGTGGCTCGCGGCGGCTTTGGGGGCAGTTCGCTGGAAACCTCGCGTTCTGCGAATCGGGGGGATGAGTTCCCTTGGCATGGATCGGGCGGCATTGGATTTCGTGTCGCCAGAAGCGATTCGAGGGATTGGGAGGAGAGACTACGGGCTGTGGCCGCCAGAGACACTGCCACCACGCTTTCAGGGCATACCGCTACGATAATGTCCGTGGCATTCAGCCCGAACGGCAAGACGTTGGCATCAGGAAGCGAGGATTGGACAATCAGGCTTTGGGACGTGGCGACCCGCAAGAATACGGCGACTCTCAACGGCCATGGACATCGCGTCGTTTCCGTGGCGTTCAGCCCCGATGGCAAGACCTTGGCCTCGGCGAGCGGGGACCGGACAGTCAAACTGTGGGACGTGGCGACCGGCAAGAACGCCGCAACCTTCAAGGGACACAAATCCGGCGTCGCTTCCGTGGCGTACAGCCCGGACGGCAAGACTCTGGCATCCGGGAGTTGGGACAAAACGATCAAGCTGTGGGACGTGGAGACCGGCAAGCAGACCGCCGTTCTCAACGGACATACGTGGGCGGTGCAGTATAGTGCGGATGGCAAGTCCCTGGCGTCGGCAGGCGGGGAGAAGATGATCAAGATGTGGGATGTGGCTAGCGGCAAGAACACCGCGAATCTTCCAGGATACATCGCTGTTATTCATTGCTTGGCATATAGCCCAGACGGCGAGAACTTGGCATCGGCCAGTGGGGAGTCAATGATAAAGCTGTGGGACACGGCCACCGGCAAGAACTTCGCGACCCTACGCCAGGATTTCGGCGCGATCAATTACGTCGCGTATAGCCCGGACGGGAAAACGCTGGCGTCGGCCTCGGGCGGCAGGAGAATGAGTTCGGCTTTCACCGAGGGGGACACGACAGTCAGGCTGTGGGACTTGGCTACCGGCAAGAGCACGATCGTTCTCCGCGGGCGTCCCAGAGGCTTTCGAGTCGTGGCGTTCAGCCCAGATGGCAAGACTTTGGCCGCGGGGAGCTTGGATGGGACGATCAAGCTGTCACCTGTGAGAATCGCCAACGAATCGCACAAGTGAGTACACCGCCAACCCCGATACCAGGCGCGGCCTGACACCTTTACCCATTCACGCGCCCTGGGTGCCAGAAGTGATCGGAGCGCCCACACCCACGGGAGCCTGCTTCTCACACCACCGCCTCCACATTTCACGGTACGCGGCTTCGACCATTCGGGCAAAGCGCGGAGCATCCATCAGCGGCGAAGCCCGCAGACGATCGCGCAGGGTCGCACGCAGCTCACAGAGACGCGGCACATCGCCGGCCAAGGCGACCGCGATGCTCACGAATTGGTCCGGCGTCTCGGCCACGAGCTCCGACAGGCCCAGGTTGGTGAGCAAGGACAGTCCCGCTCGTGCGACTGGCGTAGGGCCCACGAGAGTGACGACCGGAACGCCCAGCCAGAATGCGTCGAGGCTGGTGGTATGTCCGTTATACGGGAAAGTGTCGAGGCCGATGTCGATGCGATGGTAGAGCTCAAGATATCGCGGGCGAGGCTGCCTGGCGACGAAGGTCACGCGATCGCGTCTTACGCCTTCCCGTTCCAGCAAATCCAAGGTGCGTCCGCGAACGGAGCCACCAGGGGCCAGGAGCAACAGCCGCGAGCCATCCACGGCCTTGAGGACCTGGGCCCAGAGCTTCAGGACCGAATCATTCACCTTGCAGAAGTTGTTCAAGCAGCCGAACGTGATGGAGCCGTTCTCCACGGCCGGTAAGGCGCTCACCGCCGGTTCGCCGGCGAGCGGGTCATAGCACCAGAAGGCGTCGGGAAGGCGGATCGATTCCTCCGAGTAGTCGTGATCGTGCAGCCCCGGAGGGTCTATGTAGGGGTCGGTGAGGCGGTAGTCAACGGTCGAAAGGCCGGAGGTGCCCGGATAGGCAAGCCAGGAGACCTGAACGGGCGCCGGCTTGTGGGCGAAGACCAGGAGACGATTCCCGGCCATATGCATGGTCAGGTTGACGAGAATGTCGATCCTGTCCTGGCGGACGAGCCGGACGACCTCTTCGTCGGTAAGACCGGCGATGTTCCGCCAGACGTCGGCGAGAGAACGGAGCCTCGCGGTGATTTCGTCAGGACGAGCGACATCGGCATAGCAGGTAATCTCAAAGTTCTCGTGATCATGGGCGGAGAGAAGGGGCGCCGTGAAAAACGACTGGGCATGGTCGCAGAGGTCGGGCGAAACATAGCCGATTCGCAGCCGGCGGTGGCAAGAGCGGTCGTTCGAATGCGGTTCTATGAGGCGTGCCAGTGGCTCGGCGAACCGCCGGCTCCAGAGCCGGTGCTCTTCAAGGATCGCCCGCGCGTCGTAGCCGGGACAGAAGACCAGGGTGTAGAGCAGGTTGCTGTGCGCCGTAGGAACGTCCGGCTCGAGCTCCACGGCCCGGCGGAAGGAGGCAACCGCTTCGCCCAGGTTCCCCTGATCCTTGAGAGCGTTGCCCAGGTTGTTGTACGCAATGGCGTAGGCAGGGTCCCATCTCAGTGCTTGCCGATAACACGCCACGGCTTCGTCCAGGTCCCCACGGTCGTGGCAGACTAGTCCCAGGTTGTAGTGCGCCAGGGCGTAGTCGGGTTTCCGTTGCAGCGCTCGCTGATAACACGCCGCGGCTTCGTCCAGCTCGCCCCGATCCTTGAAAACATTACCCAGGTTGTTGATTGCGTCAGCGTCGTCGGGTTTCAGTCGCAGCGCTCGCTGATAGCATGCCGCGGCTTCGTCCAGCTTGCCCTCGTCCATGAAAACATTACCCAGGTTGTTGTGCACTTCGGCGCAGCCGGGTTCCAGTTCCAGCGCTCGCTGATAGCACGCCACGGCTTCGTCCAGCTTGCCCTGACCCTTGAGAACGCTTCCCAGGTTGTTGTGTGCCTCAGCATAGCCAGGCTCCAGTTGCAGCGCTCGCTGATAACACGCCGCGGCTTCGTCCGGTTTGCCCGCAAGGGCGAGCGCATTACCCAGGTTGTTGTGCGCCAGGGCGAAGCCAGGTCTCAGTCGGATCGTTTGCTGATAGCACGCCACGGCTTGATCCAGATCCCCATGGTCCCGCCAGGCGAGCCCCAAGTTGTTGTGCGCCTCGGCGTAGTCGGGATCCAGTTGCAGCGCTCGCTGATAGCACGCGATGGCAAGGTCGAGCTTTCCCTGGTCCTTCCAGGCGTTTCCCAGGTTAAAGTGCGCAGGGGCCCAATCAGGTTTGAGCGTCAGAGCACGCTGGATGCACTCGACTCCGGCTTGATGCTTGCCGACCTGGCATGCGATGAGCCCCAGCAGGTGCCACGCATCGAGGTGATTCGGGTCAGCCGCAAGAATCTGCCGGTAAATCGTCTCCGCCTCACGCAATCGGCCCGCCCGGTGATGCTCAATAGCGACGGCCAGGGCCTCGGGGATCGTGGGCATGATCAGCGTACCACCAATAAATTGTGCCGTCACCCGTAACGGGATGCGCTCTCCATGAGCCGGTCACTCATTGTGGTCATCGTTTATTTTAGCAGGTCTAGTTCGGGGGACACCACGCGTATTTGGTCATTGCACGCAGAGCAACTTACTAAGGATTTGATCTCGCGGAGCCGAGATCAAGTCGCTGGTTCAAGAAGCCCGTGGACGGCACGCCGGCGCCGTGTGGTAGGGATACATCTTCTGCGTACCCTCGGCGAGCCCGGCCAATTGCAGATCTTGGTGCATGCGCTGACGAAGAGTGATGCTCATGAGCGTGTCCTATCCAAACGGAGGGAAGAAAAACCGTCTGGAAATCCACTCTGCCTGCGGCATCACCGCATGTCACCGACGCCCCGCCGCTCGATGCAGACGAGCGAACGGCTGCCGTGCCCTCCGGGGGAAAGCGTGCAGATCCTCCTGCCGCGCCAGCGGCTTACTTGAACCGCAGGTTCGAGTGACAGCCCCCCGGTGCTAGCAATGCCAACCGCTCCTGAAGTCGATTGGTGACTCAACGAGGGGGCTGCAACGCGGCCCCATCGCCGGTCCTCCTACTTCAACCGTCCAGCCTCTTGGGGTCAGGGCGTCGTGGCGACCACCGCGATCGGCTGATCGGCGACCACACCAGACTGCGATTGACCCATTCTTTCGATTTCTGTAGAAACCGCATCCGATTCGTGAAACATCCCCTTCAGGAGCCTTGTGAAAAAGGTGCTTCCCATGGCCCGACCGCCCAGCGCGCAGCCGACCGACGCCGAGCTCGAGATCCTGAAAGTCCTCTGGGATCGAGGCCCGGCCGGACTGGGACCGATCCACGCGGCGATCCAAAAGCGCCGTCCGGTGGCGCTGACCACGATCGCCACGACGCTCAAGACCATGTTGACCAAGGGCCTGGTCGCGCGACAGGACGGCCCGCGCGGCTATGTCTGGTCGGCCGCGGCCAGCCGCGGGTCCACCGCCACGGGCCTGCTCGGCAAGCTCGTCCAGCACGTCTTCGACGGCTCGGCCCGGCGCCTCATCGCCCACCTGATCCAGGAAGGCGCTCTCGACGACCGCGACCGCGACGAGATCCGCGCCCTGCTCGAATCGCGCACCGATGCGAAACCGGCGAATGGAGGCAAGCGATGAGCCCGCAACTCTCGCCCGCGTGGACCGCCGCCGGCTGGACCATGCTCCACCTCGCCTGGATCGGCGCCGCCGTTGGCCTGGCCGCCGCCATCGTTCGCTGGCTCCTGCGCCCGGCGAGGCCGGAGGTTCGCCACGGAGTGGCCGTCGCCTGTCTGCTCGTCCTGACGGCCGCGCCTTTCGTCCTCTTCGTGTGGCTCTACCGGCCCGATCCTGCGATGGGGCTGTCCCTCGCTCCAGCCGGACGCATGACGAAGCCAGACGGACGGGCGACGGACGATCTGGCCACCCTGCCGGCTCTCCGCCCGAGTCACCCGGATGCCGCACCACTCACGGCAGAACCACCGAACCGACTCGCCTCCCGGTTCGAGCCCCTAGTCGCTTACCTGCCCGGCGTCTGGCTGGCTGGCTCGATAGCAACACTCGCCATGCTCGCCACTGGCCTGGTGGGCGTCGAACGGCTGCGGCGGTCCAGCCGCCCACTCGAGGCAGATGCCATCGCGCAGCGATGCCGCACCCTGGCCGATTCCCTCGGCGTCGCCCGCCGCGTCAGCGTGGCGATCTGCGACCGGATTGGCACGCCCGTGCTCGTCGGCATCGTGCGGCCCATGATCCTCTTGCCGACCGCAGCGCTTTGTGGCTGGACCATCGACCAGGTCGAGATGGCCCTGCTCCACGAGCTGGCCCACATCCGGCGCCACGACAACCTCGTCACCCTGTTGCAACGACTCGCCGAGTCGCTGCTCTTCTTCCACCCCGTCACCTGGTGGCTCTCGGCCTGGGTCACCCTCGAACGCGAGCTCTGCTGCGACCGACTCGTGGTCCAGCACACCGGCCGACCAGAAGCCTATGCCCGGATGCTCGCTACCCTGGCGGGAGCGGGCACCGGTACCCAATCCCGGGCGCTGGCGATGGCCCAGCGCCCGCTCACCACACGGATCCGTCGAATCCTGGACATGGAGGATCGTTCGATGAAGATGACCCTGACCGAAGGGATCGGGCTGCTCGCCGCCGCGATCGTCGGCACGACCTTGACGATCGCGGCTCACGCCAGGCCGCCGGAGCCGGTCCCGGCCGACGTCGCTCGCCAGGCCCTCGAACGGCTGGCACGCCGCATCATGGCGCTTCCGGATGGCTTCGAGGACTACGAGGACGCGGGCCAACCCTACGACGGCAGGGGCCTCGCCCTGATCAAGGTCGCGCAGGCCCAGCTCAAGCTCGGCGATCGCACCGCGGCGCTCGCGACGCTCCGCCTGCTCGACGGCCTGGCAGAGCCCTTGCCGCCGAAGCCGGGGGCGAAAGCCAACCTCCACGCGTGGTCGCGATTCGCCGCCCTGGCCGAGTCCGTGGAGCTGCGCCGCGACGCAGGTGACCTGGATGGCGCCTGGTCGGCCCTCGACCGCGCGGCTCGTCAGCTCGATACCCTCGATCGCGGCGCGGTCCGCGGGGCCATCGAGCGGGTGGGCAAGGAGTTGGATCAGGCTTTCGCCAAGAGAGTCGAAGGAACCCGGCGGTTGAACGACGAGGAAGACGCCTTCATCAGCGAGGCGTCGGCCGTCCTGATCGACCAGTACATCGCCCTGGGTGACATGGCCCGGGCGCGGCGCTGATTCACCGCACGCTGGATTCGATCGGGCCGCCACAGGGAACCATGAAGACCCTGATGATCACCGGCCTCGCCGGCTTCCTCATCAAGGCCGGTGACCCCGCCGGTGGCCGCGACCTGATCGAGCAGGTGCGGCGGGCTGCGCTCGCGCTACCCGAACCGGAAGCCAGGGCGTTCGCCCTGAGGCATGTCGCGAAAACGCTCTCCGAAGCCGGCGACTTCGACCAGGCGCTCGCGCTGATCCGAGAGATGGCACCGCGGTCGCAGCAGGCGATCCTTGGAGAGATCCTCGAAGGTCTCTCGACCGACGACCACCGCGGCGCGGTTGCCTGTTTCGATCCGGCCGGCATTGCGATCAAGATCGGCGATCCGTCGCTGACCCCCAAGGACCCGGCCGCGGCCCGCGTCATCCTGCCCAAGATCGCCGCCGCAGTGCGAGCGTCGGGTGATGCGAAAGCGCAGGCCCGGACCTTGGCGACCGTCGCGCACCTTCAGGCCCGCGCCGGCGATTTCTCCGGCGCCCTGGCGACGGCACGGTCGATTCTCGAAGTGAGGCGGTCGGACTTCCCCGGTCCGAGCGACGGCTTCTACGACGCCGTCAAGCCGGTGACGTTCGTCCTGATCGCGGGCATGCAGGCCGAGGCCGGCAATCGGTCGGCCGCCACCGCCACGCTGGGCGAGGCGGAGTCCCTCGCCCGCTCCATCACGTCCGAGGACCAGAAGCTCATCGCCCAGATCGCGATCGCCAAGAAGGGCGTCGCGTGCGGCCGTCGCGACTCCGCCCGGGCGATCGTCGCCGAGGCCATTCCGCTGGCCCTATCCCAGCCCGAGCCGCGGCGCTCGCGGGTCTTGACCATGCTCGCGGAGGCCCAGGTTCAGACTGATGATGCCAACGCCGCGCTGCGGACCATCGAGGCGATCCGCGATTACCCGGGGCTGGAGAAGGCCCGCGCCCTGTCAACCCTGGCGCGCCACTACGACGAGAGGGGCGACGCGAAGCGTTCCGAGGAGCTGACGCGCCGGGCGATGACCTGCCTCGAGGCGAAGGCGCCGAGAAGCCGTTGCCGGGCAAAGTGCTGAACGTCAGCGGGTTCGCCCGCGACACCTTCGTCGACTTCGACCTCGAGCTGAAACCGCCGATCATCGCGATTCATCGCACCCTGATGCTCCAGGGCTTCCGCGCCCGCAGGGGCGAGATCGAGGCCGCCATCCGCGAGGCCGGGGCCGTGCCGCCCGCGGGGCGCGATCACGCCCTGTCGCAGCTCGTCGGCAGCCTGGCTCGCAACGGCGATATCGCTCGCGCGATGGACCTCGCCGAGTCGATCAAGTCTCCCAACAGCCGCATGCAGGCCTTCGTCGCACTCGCGGGAGCTATCCCCGAGCAACGGGCGAAGAAATGATGTGCGTCGCGATCGGTCGATCCCGTCCCGAAACCGAAGCGACGACTGTGACCGCGCCGAGATCCGGGCGCTGCAAGAATCCGGCGGCGACGGTGAAAGGAGACAAGCAATGAACCCACGACCCTTCCCACTCTCGGCTGCGTGGACCGCCGCCGGCTGGACCACGCTCCACCTCGCCTGGATCGGCGCCGCCGTTGGCCCGATCGTCGCCCTGCTGCGCCGGGCTTTGCGCCCAGTGCGGCCGGAAGTCCGCCACGGAGTGGCCGTCGCCTGCTTGCTCGCCCTGATCGGCCAGGCCGGCGAGCTCGCCGCGGGGAAAGGTTAGTGCGCGAAGACGTCGCCGGGCAAGTCGCGCATCCCGACCTTGGATTTCCAAAGGGCGGCGTCTTGTGGTTTGTTCCAAAGCTCGTACAACCGCACAACTCGCTGGGCCGCCTCGCGGAGGCGCGACGCCGGGCCTGACTTCCAGGAGGCCGAGCGCCGATTGGAAGAGGCCAAGCGCCTCGGACAGCCGGCCGGCGTCTTGATAGGCGAGTCCCAGGTTATTGCGGGACACCAATGTCTCGAAGTTGCCGGGAGGGAACTTGGCTTCGCAGAGCTTGCGCATCGCCTGGTTCTGTGCGATCGCGCGGACGGTGAGTCCAGCGATCCGGTAGGTCTCTGCCAGGTTATTGCGGCTTGAGAGCGTGAGCGGGTAATCGGGCCCCAGCTTCAGGTCATCATGCCGCAAGCTGAGGTTTTGCTCCGTCGTCGAAACCCTCGCAGAGCCGATGATCATCCTCCACCGGCTGGCCCCTCGAGTAAAGAAACCCGTCGCAGTGGGTTCTTTGAGATGAAGTCGCTAGGCGACAGGCGCGGTAAAGAAAACCCTCATTTGCCTGACCGCCCGTCAGGGCCATCACGGGCGACCGCGCGCCGATCGCGCCGGGCAGAACAGCGCGCGTCGGGTGTCGGACCGACCGAAGCGTCGGAAGAACAATTGCACCTAAACGGTATCCACGGACTCAGCACTTTCTGCACCACAGACCCCAGTTCGGGCGTCATGTGTTGCCAGCCTCCGCGACGTATTTGTAAAGCGTCGGCCTCGAGATGCCGACCGCTTTGCAGATTTCGTCAATCGTGTGTTTCTTCTGCCGGTACAGTTCGACGGCCACGGCACGCTGTTTCTCACCAAGCTTCTTTCGCCTGCCGCCCCTCCTTCCCCGCGCCCTCGCCGCGGCGAGCCCGGCATACGTCCGTTCGCGGATCAGGTTGCGCTCAAACTCCGCGAGCGCCCCGAAGATATGAAACACCAGCTTGCCGCCCGGTGTGGTCGTATCGATGGATTCGGTGACGCTCTGGAATCCGATCCGCTCGGCCTCCAGCTCGGCCATGAGCTCGATCAGGTGCTTGAGCGACCGTCCCAGCCGGTCCAGGCGCCAGACCGCCAGCACGTCGCCAGATCGGAGCGCATGGTGCACACGCTCCAGGCCGGGGCGTAGCACCTCGCCCCCACTGACCGTATCCTCGATGATCTTCTCGCACCCGGCTCGCTTCAGGGCATCACGCTGCAAGTCAAGATTCTGCTCCGTTGTCGAGACTCTCGCATAGCCGATGATCATACCCCACCCCCTCGCCGCTCGAGTTTTGAAGCCCGTCGGAATGTTTGGGAGTGGGCCTTTTGCCATCAAGCAGCTAAGCCAACGGAGCAGTAAACAAAACGGCCGTTTGATTGATGTCCGCCGAAGCACGCAAGATTCGCCAGCGATGACGAAGCCGCAAGCAAAGAAACCGCAGATTTGATTAACGGCCCCTGATATCGAGCACCGCTGCCCGTTCCTGAAGTCGAGTGATGACTCGAGCTCCTTTCCGTCGTCGCATGGGACATCATGCGCACGTCGGTGTCGTCGGACCGACGCACGCTCTGCTAAGCGCTACCCCTTGACCGCTGGCTTTTCCCCCGATCACCAATCGACGAGCCTGTCCGCGACTTGACCGGGATGGCGATCGAAACCTGCGCGAGACCATGGCGCCGGCCGATCCGAGTCGTCTGGTAAATCTCGATCGCCGGCAGCCCAATGACTTCCACTGTGGAATTGGACCGAAGACGTTTGAGAATAGCAGCGTAGGCTGGTTGCAAGTCCCACGTACCCACGTAATCGGTGATCGCGTACTCGCCGCCGGGAGTCCGCTGGCAGGCGATATCACCGTCGGCATCGAACACTTCTGGAACTTGAACACAGCAGTCGAACCGAATCTTCTCGGCCGCAGTAATGTTCGGCGCATCGCGCGCGATGCCCAGGAGCAACGGAGATTCGCCACCGACTCCGCGCCGACGAGTCCAAGCCGTCAGGCGTTTGAAGTAGCCCGCTGCAACTCGTTCGTAGGGCCCAAACTGACGAATAAATGCAACGATCATGCGGGTGAGCCGAACGATGCGAGTTGTCGAGAGCTTGGCGTATTGCGCCTCGCTCGTCGCGCGCGGGAATCGCGTGCTTCGTTTGTCGTTCTCTCGACGAGACCACAGCCGGCGATAGTCGCGCGGCGACATGGCAAAGTGGGCGCGAAATGCCCGGCTAAACGTCTCGTGATTCCGGTAGCCGCATTCCAAAGCGATTTCCAAAACAGAAGCCCGACGTATGCGAAGTTGGAGGGCAGCCCGTTCGAGGCGCAGTCGATCCACACAAGACTTCGGCGTTTCGCCGGTCACGCTTCGGAAGAGTTGGTGGAAGTGATATTTGGAGAGCTGCACTTCGTCAGCCAACAGGTCGAGCGACAAGTCCTCATCCAAATGGGCCTGAATGTGAATGAGCGCGGGAATGATCCGGGTCAGCGACGGCTTTGGCTTCGTTCCGCGCACGTTGAGGGCCTCTGGTCGATCGCAAGAATCGTCAAGAACTCATTTGCTTCGGCGACTATGCTCTTTGAGCGGGATCAGTTTTTCGGCTGAGTTCGACACTCTGCGGATGAGCGGTATTGGTGATTGAGGGGGGAAACAGATGACGCCCGGTCGTATCGCGGTGCTTGTGGGCATTGCTCTCCTAGTGATGGTAGCCAATGGCGCAGTCAGCATCCTGTACATGGTAGTGTACGGGCACGTGATCGACCCCGGTCACGAGAAGCCATACTTCCAGGACCATGTCAAGATTGCCGCGCCCTATTGCAGCATCGTCGCGGGCGTTCCGCTGATGTTCCTGGCCGGCTCGTGGGTGGGCGGTTTGTGGGAGGTCCGGCTCGGGGTGCAGTCGGCGGTAATCGTCTGGTTGGCCTACGCAGTCATCGACCTGGCCATATTGGCCGCATCGGGGTCAACGCCTAGGATCGGAGTCTTGTTCGCCGTATCATTCCTGACCAAGCTGGCGGCAGTCTATTTTGGCGCGTTCTTCGCCTGTCGTCGCGTCTGACGAATTTCCTCGGCGGTCGCTGTCCGCAGCAACCTTAGGTTTTCTTAGCCCTCCCGTGGCTGCGGGCGTCGGTCTGATCGACCGAAGCACCCGACAATCAGGACCAAGGGAGATCCTCTCCTCGCCAATAATCATCTGGGCTCGACACCGAGGACGAAATGCTGGCCTCGCGTTCGTGAGTCGGGGAGGGCGTCCCTGCCCGCTTCCGTCTGGTCTCCGGGCCTGCTCAACGGAAAATCCGCTGTGCGAAAAGATAGAGGTTGTTCCTCCACTCGGTCGGGTCGTGCGCGTTGCCATCGACATGCCAGACGTGCGGAATGCCTTTGTCCTTGAGATAGGCATGCACGCCCTGGCTGATTCGGATGAGGTTGTCCTTCTTGCCGCAGGCGAGCCAGAGGAGTTTCAGTTGCTTGTTCGCGCTTACCGGATCGGGCACCAACTCGGGCGCCGGTTTTGTGTTGGGAGCCGCGGAAAACGCGCCGATCCACGCGAAGGTATCCAGGTGAGCCAGCCCAAAGTTGAGCGACTGGCCACCGCCCATGGACAGGCCGGCGAGGGCCCGATTCTCGCGGTCCGCCTGGACCGAGTAACGCGACTCGATGGTCGGGATCACGTCCTTCAACAAATCCTGCTCGAACGCCGCGAAAGCCGGCGCGGCGGCGAAGACGTTCCCCTCGGCCCGGTCATTCTTCTGCGCCGACCGTTCGGCATGACCACGATCATGGGCCCGACCTTCCCCTCCGCCAACAGGTTGTCGAGCAAAATGTTCGGCTTGGCAAAGCGTTGCCATTCCGTCTCGTCCCCGCCGATGCCGTGCAGCAGGTACAGCACCGGGTACTTCTTCTCAGCCGAGTAGCCTGGAGGCGTGTAGACCTGCATTTTGCGGGTCGTACCCACGGATTTGGAGTCGTACGAGACCATCGCCAATTTCCCGTGAGGCACGTCCTTCTCCGCGGCAATATCGGAAGGAGGATCGGGGAACGCGGGCACGTCGTCGGGATTGAGGACGATGGGTTGCCGTTGCGGCGCTCTGGCCCGGCCAACCGCTTGCGCGTTCACGAACAGGAGAGGGGCGAACTCGTGCAGGCATCGGCGCCAGGTGAGCCACTCGTGCGACGTGCCGGGTGATTCGTAGTACACGTGCTTGATCCCGGCCTTCTCCAGCGCCCCGTGATAGTTCTTCACGCTCTCATACATGCGCTGCGGCTCGGTCGTGCCAATGCCCAGCCAGAGCAGGCGCATCTTCTTGTTGAACTCATCCGCGTTCGCCATGACGCCGCCGTGGGCCGTCTTCGGGTCGAACGGGACGCCGCCGAAGCCTCCGCCGCCGCTGAAACCGCCGATGTAAGAGAATAGATCCAGATGCTTGAGCGTGATCTGGAACGTCTGCATGCCGCCCATCGACAGGCCGGCCATCGCCCGGTTCTCGCGGCTCGGGATCGTGCGGTATGTCGCGTCGATCATCGGGATCAGGTCCTTGACCATCACGTCCTCGAACGCGCTGAACATCCGGGTAAAGTCAGGGCGCGGCGGTGGATTCTGGCCGGGCGCGGCGGTCCGAGGCGGCGCGGCGCGGCGGTCGGCACCGGGCCGGCGCGCGTAGCCCTGCTCCATCACCACGAGCATCGGTTTCGCTTTACGCTCGGCGATCAGATTGTCCATGATGAAGGCCATGTGTCCCTGGTTGGGCCAACCCCGCTCATCCTCGCCCCCGCCGTGTTGCAGGTACAGCACCGGGTACCGCGTGTCACGGTCGGCGTCGTAGCTGGGCGGAGCGTAGACGAAGATGCGCCTCCAGGCCTCGGTTGTCTTGGAGAAGTACCAGCGCTCGCGGACCTCGCCGTGCGGCACGTCCTTGGGGAGATAGTAATCGACGCCCTTTTCGGGGATCTCGATCCCGCTGGCGTCCTTGCCGGTCCCGAAGAACGTCTCGCTCGCGGGGTCATTGACCTCCGCGCCGTCGATGAACACCCGGTAGTAATGGAACCCCGGCACCTGAGGCTCCGTGGTTGCGGTCCAGAAGCCATCTTCACCCTTCTTCGCGGGATAACGCTGGCTGTCAAAGAACCCGAATACGACCTTCTGGGCGTCCGGCGCCTTGATGCGGAAGGTTACGCGGAGGTCGTTGTGGATCCGGGGGTATTGCGCCCCTCGGATGTTGCTGGGGGCGGGGATGCCCTCGGCGGGTTTCGAGCCCTCCGCCTGCTCCGGGGCGGCGGCCATGAGGAAAGGCAGCAGACCAGCGAACCACATGCTGTTCATCGGTGGATCTCCCGTGTTGGATTCGGGACCTCAGTAAGAAACTCATCTCCTCCTCTCACCCGCTCGATGACGACGGCAATCCCTTGCCCGAACCCGATGCACATGGTGCAAAGGGCGTAGCGTTCCGCGGGTGCGCATCGCTCGGTGAACGCGACTGGCGGCCCAGTGGGGATAAACCGCGGCCAGTGCAGCAAAGTCATACGTTTGCGTACAAAGTAGGCCGGGGTTCTGACCGCTGTCAAGACACGAGGGCAGGAATCCTTCAGCCGCGTGTTATGTCGTTCCCCTGCGCTGAGGCGGGCGAGGGGTCGGCTGGCCATTCGCTTCGGCGGGCGGCGCGGAAAAGACACGATGGACACACTGGAGGAAGCACTCGATCTGCCTGCGGTCGCAATCCGCCATGCAGTCCAACAGGGCCGTGAGAATCGCCTCCGAATCTTTCGCCGTGCGCCCCTGCACGCGCTGTCCCTCGGTCGTTAGGAAAACGCAGCGCACACGGCGATCACGGCCGTGGGCCTCGCGGCGAACGAGACGCCGTTGCTCCAGGCGCTTGAGGACGGCCGCCACCGTGTTCGGGTCCGAGCTAGTCCGTTCCACGATCGAGATCTGCGTGATACCTGGCTCTCGTGCCACGACGGTGAGCAGCACAAATTGGTCGGCGGTCACGCCGTGGTCTAGCATCCAGGAATTCGTGCGGCGATGGAATGACAGATAGGCCTTCCGGAGCAACATGGCGAACTCGTGACCTTCATGCACGGTGATCTCCTTTCTAGGCAAGCGGTGGGCATGCCGCGAATGCACTCATTGTACGCGGGTGGGTCGCTTTCGGGCAGGGAGAGCAGCTTGACCAGGTTGTGCCGTCAGACTGCCGCGCTCTGGATTGACCTTGAAGGCCAGCCTGTGCCTCAGGGAGTACCCCGATCGCGGTTCACGAAATCGCGAACGGAGCCCACGGGCACGCTTGGCGCCCGAGAGCATCTGCTGGTTCGCCTCGTTGATCTCTGGTGTTGCGCGCGTCGGTCACGTCGACCGACACGCCCAAGTTGTGTGCTCGATGCTTCGGTGTGTCGGATCGACCGAAGCGTCGAATACCGATTTCAGGTCATCATGCCGCTAGCCGAGATTTTGCTCGGTCGTCGAAACCCTCGCGTAGCCGATGATCAACCTCCAACGGCCGGCCGCTGAGTAAAGAAACCCGTCGGAGCAGGTTTTTTGAGATAGAGTCGTTAAGCAACCGGCGCAGTAAAGAAAACGCTGGTTTGATTGACGGCCATTGCCGCAAGTGCCGCATGACCCGGCGCTACACCTGGCCGGGGCCGCATTACGGTTTCGCGCGACATCAAGTTCTGTGCAGCGGCCCCGGCAGGTGAGCTGTGTCGTTGCCGCGGCGCGCTGCGGTCACTCGACCGAAGCGTCGGAAGAACACTTGCACCAGAGCGGCACCCGGCAAAGTCAGCACTGTCTGCACCACGTGCCCCCGTTCGGTCGTCATCTGGCGCCAGCCGCCGCGACATACTTGTAAAGCGTCGGCCTTGAGATGCCGACTGCTTTGCAGATATCGTCAACCGTGTGTTTCTTCTGCCGGTACAAATCGACCGCCACGGCACGCTGCCTGTCACCAAGCTTTTTTCGCCTGCCGCCTTTCCTGCCGCGTGCTCTCGCGGCTGCCAGCCCGGCGTACGTCCGTTCGCGGATCAGGTTACGCTCAAACTCCGCGAGCGCTCCCAAGATGTGAAACACCAGCTTGTCGCCCGGCGTGGTCGTATCGATGGATTCGGTGACGCTCTGGAATCCGATCCGCTCGGCTTCCAGTTCGGCCATCAGCTCGATCAGATGCTTGTGAGAGTGGTCATGATTAATTGGCCTACTTCCGATCACGATAATCGATGGAAGCTGTGGTTTGCACACGGCCGAAGTACCGGTGGCCGCGTCTCTCTCAGCTCCTGATCGTCGTTCCGTTCCCTGTTGTCTCTAGGTGGTGGAGCGCGGAACGGGCGATCGATCTCGCTGAAACCCCCATTGTTCACGGAACATGATTTTGAGTCGAAGCTCAACGATCTTGCCCAAGGCGTCGCACCACGCTCCACGGAACTCGGCCTTGGGATACCAAACGGACAAAAACCAACGCTCGTCGGGGAGTGTTGGTCCAGGTTTGCGCTTGCTGCCAAGATGACGGACCCACCCGGAAGCGATCGCGGCCGTCCAAGAGCGCGCTCACGTACGGATGCAAATGCGTGGCGGACTTGCGATAATCCAGCCGAGGCGACTCAACTCCCGGGCCGGCCCCCGATGCCGGGGCGTTCGCCAGATCGACCACCGACGATCGGAGACCTGTCATGACCGCCGCCGCTGCTGACCGCCATCTCCTGTTCGGACTGCTCGCGCTCCAGAACGGCCTGATCGACCAGGTCCAGCTCATCGCCGCCTTCCAGGCCTGGACCCGCGACAAGGCCAGGAGCCTGGCCGACCAGCTCGTCGCCCGGGGTGACCTCGACGCCGACGCCCGCGCCGGCCTCGAAGCGATCGTCGCGTTGCACGTCAAGAAGCACGGCGACGTGGAGCACAGCCTGACCGCAGTCCCGGCCAACCGCTCGACCCGCGCCAGCCTGGCGGAGCTGGGCGAGCCCGAGATCGAGGCCACGCTCGCCCGGATCGCTCGGCCCAAGAACGGCCACGCCACCGAGGCCGACGATGATCACGACCCCGACCGCACCGGCACTTTGGCGGTCGGCGGGTCGACCGGCGATGGCCAGCGGTTCCGCTTGCTCCGGCCTCACGCGCGCGGCGGGCTTGGCGAGGTGTTCGTGGCGCTCGACAGCGAGCTGCACCGCGAGGTGGCGCTGAAGCAAATCCTCGAGAAGCACGCCGACGACCCGGTCAGCCGCCAGCGGTTCGTCGCCGAGGCCGAGATCACCGGCGGACTGGAGCACCCGGGCATCGTGCCGGTCTACGGTGTGGGCGCCACCGCCGGCGGACGCCCCTATTACGCCATGCGGTTCATCCGGGGGGACAGCCTCAAGGAGGCCATCGAGCACTTCCACGGCGACGACACGCTGAAGCACAACCCCGGCCGCCGCTCGCTGGAATTGCGCAAGCTGCTCCGCCGCTTCCTCGACGTCTGCAACGCGGTGGGTTATGCCCACTCCCGCGGCGTGATCCACCGCGACCTCAAGCCGGCCAACATCATCCTGGGCCGGCACGGCGAGACGCTGGTGGTGGACTGGGGGCTGGCCAAGGCCATCGGCCGGGCCGATCCGTCGATCGGCGAGCAGACGATCGCGCCGTCGTCGAGCGGATCCTCCGAGACCCTGCCCGGCAGTGCCCTGGGCACGCCGGCCTACATGAGCCCCGAGCAGGCCAGCGGCGATCTCGACCGGCTGGGCCCGCGCTCCGACGCCTACTCGCTCGGCGCCACGCTGTACTGTCTGTTGACTGGCAAGCCGCCGTTCGAGGGAGACGACATCGGCGCAATCCTCCGCGGGGTGCAGGCCGGCGACTTCCGCTCGCCGCGGGAGGTCGATCCCGCGCTGGACCGGCCGCTGGAAGCAATCTGCACCAAGGCGATGGCGACCAGGCCGGAAGATCGCTACGCCACGTGCCGGGCACTGGCGGAGGACGTGGAGCGGTGGGCGGCCGACGAGCCGGTGACGGCCTATCCCGAGCCCTGGACCCGCACGCTGATCCGCTGGCTGACGCGGCACCGCACCGGGGTGACCGGTGTCGCGGCGGCCGTGCTGGCCGGGGTGGTGGGGCTGGCGGCTGTACTGGCCGTGCAGACACGAGCCAATCTCGCCCTCGCGGACAAGAACACCGCGCTTCTGGCCGCCAACGCCAAGATCGAGGCCCGCTACAACCTCGCCGCCCTAGCCATCAAGACGTTTCACACCGGCGTGAGTGAGGACTTCCTGCTCAAGGAGGAGAAATTCAAGGCGCTGCGCGACCGGCTCTTGAAATCGGCCGCGGACTTCTACGGCAAGCTCGGCGCTTTGCTCGACAAGGATACCGACATCGTTTCGCGGCGGGCCCTGGCGCAGTCCAACTTCGAGCTGGAGGAGCTGACGGGCAAGGTCCGCCGCAACGAGGACGCCCTGGCGGTTCATCGTGCGGTCCTGGCGGCTCGCGAGGCGCTGGCGGCCGAAAACCCAGCCGACGTCGAGATAAAGTCTGACGTGGGGAACAGCTTGAAGGCCGTCGCAGGTCTGCACCACGCCACCGGAAAAACCAAGGAGGCGGAGGCCGAGTTCCGCAAGGCGCTGGCGATTTACCAGAAGCTGGCCGACGACAACTCCGCCGTCCCCGAGTACCAGAGCGGCCTGGCGTCAATCCACCTCGGCCTCGCCAAACTTCTGTTGGATATGGGCAAGCCGTCGGAAGCGGAGGCCGAGAACCGCAAGGCACTGGCGATCTACCAGAAGCTGGCCGACGACAACCCCGGCGTCCCCGAGTACCAGAGCGGCCTGGGGTCAATCCACCTCGGCCTGGGCGTCTTTCTGTACGCAATGGGCAAGCCGTCGGAAGCGGAGGCCGAGTTCCGCAAGTCGCTGGCGATCTACCAGAAGCTGGCCGACGACAACCCCGCCGTCCTCGAGTACCGGGTCAGCCTGTCGTGGGCCCACCACGACCTCGCCCTGACCTTGGGAAGGGGCAGGCGGTCGGAAGTGGACGTCGAGCTCCGCAAGGCACTTGAGATCTTACAAAAGGTGGCCGACGAGAACCCCGCCGTCACCAAGTTTCAGAGCAGTCTGGCGCACGCCTACGCGGCCATGGGCGAGGGTGGCAAAGCGCGGGCGATCTACCAGAAGCTGGTCGATGACAACTTCTCCGTTGTCGAATTCCGCCGCGGCCTGGCCCACGAGTACTACTTGCACGAAGCTCCCCTCCAGGCCTGGTTGGGGCAGGACAAGGAGTTTTCCTCCACCTGTGAGAAACTGCTTTCGCTCGCGAAGGACACGGAAGACAGCATGCTCGCCGACACGGCGGCGAAGTGTTGCAGCCTGCGCCCGGCCGACCCCGAGCGGCACGAAGCCGCGCTCGTTCTCGCCCGACGCGCAGTGGAACACGGAAAGGGCAGCCCCTGGCTGAATTTTTGCTTGATGGCCCTCGGCATGGCCGAGTACCGTAGCGGACACTTCGCGGAAGCCGACGCCGCTTTGACCGCGGCAGTGAACGCTCCAAACAAGAACATCAACGTGTCAAGCACTTCGGCGTTCTACCGCGCGATGAGCCTGTTTCGACAGGGCAAGACCGACCTTGCCAAGAAGCTCGCGACCGAAGCGGCCGCGCAGATGAAGCCGCTGCCCGTTGACGAGCGGCATCCGCTGGCCGACGGCGCCGGCACCAACGACCTGGTCATGTGGCTGGCCTACAAGGAAGCGAAGGCCATGATCCAGTTTGACGCGACCCCCGCCTTGCACAAGGGCGCCACGCCGGCGAACGCGGGCACGCCGGCGGAGGCAGAGGCCGAGCTCCGCAATGCGCCGGCGCTCGACCAGAGTGACCTGGCCGGGGACTATCTGAAGGATGCTGTCCTCCACGCGTGGTTTGGGCAGGACAATGAGCTTTCCTCCACGTGTGAGAAACTTCTTTCGCTCGCGAAAGATACGGAAGATCCCGAGCTCGCCGACAAGGCGGCGAAGAGTTGCAGCCTGCGCCAGGCCGACCCCAAGCAGTGCGTAGGCGCGCTGGTTCTCGCCCGTCGCGCGGTGGAACATGGAAAGGGTTCCCAGTGGCTGGCTTATTTCGAGATGGCCCTCGGCATGGCCGAATACCGGAGCGGACACTTCGCTGAGGCCGACGCCGCGCTGATCGCCGCGGCAACTCGCGCCAAGGACGACCCGCGCGTGGTCGGCACGTCGGCGTTCTACCGCGCGATGGGCCTGTTTCGACAGGGCAAGACCGACCTGGCCCGCAAGCTCGCGACCGAAGCGGCCGCGAAGATGAAACCGCTGCCCGTCGACGAGAAGAAACCGCTTAAGGGCGGTGGCGACGAGGACGACCTGATCCTGTGGCTGGCCTACAAGGAAGCGAAGGCCATGATCCCGTTTGACGCAACCCGCCCGCCCCGCCGCAGCCCCACACGAAATGACCGCGTGTCTGGAATGAGATGGATCAGCCCGCAAGAGCACCAGAGGCGGGGCCAGAGTCCGGGTCGGGCAACCCGCCAAAGCCGCCAACCTGCCGTGGGCCGTGGAGTTGTGGGCTAAAGCGCCTTACGGTTGAATTGCGCATACCCGACATAACTGGCTGTAGCTTCCAATACGTCAGGGATCGCCAGAGCCATTCCATCGGGCCGAAGCCGATTCAAACTTCAGGTTCTGCCTCATCAAGGTTCCGGCAGCAATCTGTTCGGCTGGTACCGCGGTCGAACGGGGGATGGCGGCGGTTCGGGGGCTGCTTTCGCGGTCGCTCCATCAACTCTATTGTGTTGTGCCAACAGCCGAAGCCTCGTACGCCGGCTTCACATCATGCCGCAAGCCGAGATTTTGGTCCGTCGTCGCAACCTTCGCATAGCCGATGATCATCCTCCACCGGTTGGCCGCTAGAGTAAAGAAACCCGTCGCAATGGGTTTTTTGAAATGAAGTCGCTGAGCGACCGGCATGATAAACAAAACGGCCGTTTGATTGATGACCGCGAAGGCACGCAATGAAATCGACTCGCCATCGCTGGCGCGGATCTGGCCCCCGGGCACTGGCATGACCTCTGGCACGGATCTGCTGCCCGGCACGCCTCAGTTATGGCTCATTGGTGTCAGTCGTGGCCGGCGGCGACCTCATATCGACTCGGCCATGAATCACGCCGGGAAATCGGCGTCTCTCAATGCCCCGAGAGCGGCAGGTCGATCTCGGCGTCAGACAGGGGATGAACACCGCTTGGGCGCATGCTCTTCCTCCATCCCGGCAGTCGGCCCGCAAGACCTATGAGCGACATGCATAATATTGAAACGATAAGGCCGTGAGCGAGCATGCTGGCGAATGGCCAGGGTGTCCTCGTGGGATTCAGCAACTGGACGTTCATGCCGATGAAGATCGCCGGAGCGAACGGAAAGTCGGACGGCCTTCTGATGAGGAGATAGACTAGCCAGCCCCCGAGTCCAGAAAGTATGTAAGCCGTAGCTTTCAGTAGCGCCTGCGGCGCGTCACATCCCATAAAGAGACTGAAAAGCAAGCCGACGCACCAAAGCAACGGAGGAACCGCAAGAGTAAACCGCAGGATCGCGGGGCGGGTATCCATTGCCGTACGCGGAGATTGCTCGTCGCCCATGGCGAGTTCTATCCACAGGGTTTCGCAGTTCGATTCAAGTCCAGGATCGCTTCCTTCGCATAGTCTCGGCCAGTTACCTCCTCAACACAACACGCACGCGGCAAGCGACTCTCAACTTCGTTTCGCTGATCCGGACTGCCAACGGGCCACCCTGAGCTGATCCATGCCCAACTTCATTTTACCGATCATCCGAGTTCCACGTCATGACCGACAGCAACATCACCGCGAGCATCATCGTCCTGATGCGTATCCGAACACTCGCCAATCAAGGCGCCCGCGTCCGCCAGGGAGTATGATGCACGACCGGAGGTGCACCAATGCGACGCTTCACCATCCTCGGACTGATGGGGCTGGTCCTCGGCTTGGCGGTCGCCATCGCGGCCCTGAGAAACGCGGACGACCACTGGGCTGTCGGCCTGCTGCTGGCCACGGCCCTACACATGGGCGTGGCTGCGCTCGGCGCCGTCTATCATGCCGGCCGACGGCGTGCCGGACGGCTGGGCTTCGCGGTCTTCGGCGGGGGATACTTTGCCCTACGTTCCTGGGGTTGTCCGAGCCGAACCTGACACGGGTGCCGACGACATGGTTGCGGCGCTACGTCCACGAGAAGGTCGCCCCGACCCCGATCGATTTCGACGCTTTCCACCGGTTGCGATCCACTCAGTGTGCCGTCCTGTAGCGAGCTCGTGACGTGACGAGCCGTATGCCCGAGAGGGCACGTACGGATCTGTGGGAGCCCTAGGTGAGCAATCCCCCTGGGGCCACCCGGCCCGGATCTCCCCGGAACTCGGTGAGACCGGCTAATGCGTCCTGGTCGTGTCTCCGGGGCGCCGCAGCGCGGTCCGGACCACCGCCGGCGATCCGCCGGCCCGAGCCATTTGCCGGAGCGCGCTCGGGTCGGCGAAACCGGTCCGACTCACCAAAGGATCGCTAGGGTAAGCTGAAAGGCGTGATCTCGCCGTAGGCCGAGACATTATTCCCATCGAATGGATCTTCGGTGTAGAGCAGGGCGGCATGCGGTTTAGGCGTTTTCTGCCCGGAAATCGCCAGGCCGGGGCCGAAATGGATAGTCCGGAGCCCGGGGATAACGATCGGAGTGCCATCGAATTTGAGCTTTCCGTCGAATTTTCCACTCGAGAAGTTGTAGGCATCGATTTCCCCGGAGGAGTAGTTGCCGATCAAGACGTCTGGGGCGTATTGGCCGAAACCGGCGGCGGTGGCTCGCAGGCAACTCTTTTATTACGGCCGCTCCCCACGGTGATTGGAGGCGTCCCGTCGATGTCGTGTCGCAGTCGAACTGTTTCTCGAAATAACCTTCGGTTGTGAACTCGGCGACCGCCCCACCCACGAAATTGGGGCCACGATACGTGACGATCAGATTGTTCTCGAGGTAATGGATGCTATAGGGCGTAAACCCCTTGGGAAGCTCGGGATCGACGAAGTTGGGCAAGAAGCTGAATTGAGGGAACGTCACTGGTTGAAAGGAAGTGTTGTAGACATCGATACCCGGGCTCGCTTTATCGTTGGCGGCGTAGATGTAATGCTGACCGTTGACGGTGCCAGCGGACAGGCCGGTGTACTCTGTCGACGATGGGTCATTAGTGACCACGACCTCGGCCGAGTACTTGCCGGCTTTAGAGTCCGGATTATAGCCCTCGATGGTGCCCTGGAGGGTGGCAAAGATGTAGGTGGCGGGAACTTTCTGGCCATGGCGCCCCTTGATCATGAACACATTGTGCGGATCATAGACCACGCCGGTTGGGCCGGTCGGTGTGCTGGAGCCGGCCCCGGCCGTGGGGATCTTCACCGTCAAGGGAAACTTCATGACCGTGTTGCCTTTCCTGCTGATCTGGTACATCGTGGCTACGCCCGTACCTTGGTCGGCGACGAAAATCGGAGGATAAGTCCCTGATTTCTGTGGAAAGTTTATGTCCCAGGGGTCGACCAGTCTCGGGTCGACTTTACGTGCATTGACGTAGGTGTTCGACACCAGTTTGTAAGCGGAGTAATTATCGCCGGTATCGTCGTTGGGAACAGCGACGTGCTTGTGGACCGCGAGATCATGCGCGGTCGACAGCAGAGCACGCTCCTCAAGCCCCTCGACGGCCGGTCGGCGCTTGCACGACTGCCGCTTGTGCTTGCCTTCGGGTACGGTGTGCTGCAAATTTCGAGTGGAATAACGCATCAAACACCTCCCCAGAAGAGATAGACGAGAGAACTCTCTCTACGGCGAGACGCGAGACCGGAACCACGATCTGGGAACCACGTCGATTCTGAGCCGAGTTTCCCAGACGTTTCGGCAAGCCGAAGCGCGGCATTGTCCGAGGGACGCAGGAAATGACTCGGAACTGGATCGAGAAAGGAACTCGGCCGCCTCGTTTCTGAAACGCACACGAGTCATTCCGCGATCCCGGTTCATGAGCGCGGTCTCCTCTCACATCAACCACGGGGTGACGCGATGAGCGGCCAGTCCTGATTTTCGCGCGGCGCGGAGGCTTGTCAACAGGGTGGGCGTTCCTTCTCACGATTTTTCGCGAGCAAGTGCCGTGTGTCCCGTGTGCCCTTCGATGGGGTTGCATGCACTTGACCGTCAGGACGCTCTACCGCGGGCCGGCGAACGCCTCGCCGGGGAGTTCCGCACGTGGCCAGGCAAGCGCGGCCTCGCACTCGGCGCGGAAGGACGTTAGCTGGCCGGCCCTTCGATCGCAGACACGCCGATTCGTTTCTGGGACCTCGTACCTCACTCAGGCGAGCCGGGCTGCTGAGCGGGGTCGTTCCGGTGGGTCGCGTCGGTTGGATCGACCGAAGCCTCGGACGATCGCCTTGCGCGTCGGTCGGATCGACCGAAGCGTCGAATGCCGGCTTTAGTTCATCATGCCGCAAGCCGAGATTTTGCTCCGTCGTCGAAACCCTCGCGTAGCCGACGATCAACCTCCACCGGCAGGCCGCTCGAGTAAAGAAACCCGTCGGAGTGGGTTTCTTGAGATGAAGTCGTTAAGCAACCGGCACTGTAATGAAAACGCTCGTTTGATTAACGACCGCCGACGCGCGGAAGGAAATCGATTCGCCACCGATGACGGGGCCGAGAGTAAAGAAAACGTAGGTTTGACTGACAGGCCCTCAGATCGAGCACCCCCGCGCGTTCCGGAAGTAGACTGATGACTCGAGCTTGTTTCCGTCGTCGTATGGGACATCGTACGCGCGTCGGTGTCGTCGGACCGAAGCGCGCAAGACCGCTCCAAGGCCAAGCCTGATGAAGTCGTTCAAACTCCTGTCGCAAGGTTGGGCGGTCGGGCTGCGAGCCGCGCAACAAATGCTTATGCAGTTCGCGCGGCTAAAATCGTCCTAACCCCATGAATCATGCGGAAGTTCGCCAATTGACAGGCCGACTTTGGCCCGTCATTATCAGTGCGTTCTCGTGAAAGAATCACAAGTTATGCCTGTTGAGGTCATAGCTTTGGGAAACTTCTACACCAACTTCACGCTCAAGGTCGATGACGCCACTCGAGTCGCCGAGACGCTGCGGCAGGCGAAGCGCGACGCCTTCGTTGCCGCTGACACAAAGGCTCATTGCGTTCTGGTTTTCGACCGTGAAGCCGACGAGCAAGAGCCGGCCGTTATCACGAAACTTGGCAAGTTGCTTTCCAAGAAGCATGGCTGTCCAGTGCTTGCGGTGTGCAACCAGGACGACGATGTGTTTCGGTACTGGTTGTTCGACGCAGGAAAGATACTCGATACGTTTGATTCGAGTTTCGAGCGGGGCAGCGACCAGAGCTTCGTGACGGCTTCGGGGACTCCGATCATCATCGCAAAGTACGACCCAAAGAATCCGGCGGACCCCGATGGCTCGTGGCAGCCGGCCAAGCGGCGCAAAGATGAGCAGGGCGGTAACGTTCAAACGATCAGCACAGCGTTTGGCGTGCCGTCAGCGGCCGAGAAGGTTTTTAATGTGCTCCTCAAGGAGTACGATTTCGTCCTTCACCAGCACCGCGCGCTCTGTAAAGTGCTCGGGTTATCAGCGTGGTCCGTCGGCTGTGGCTTCGAGTATCTGGAGCGAGGCCAGTTGCCAAAAGGACTTCGCAAATCGCAGCTCGTCCGTGTCGGCGGTCCGGCGAGCGAGGCATAACCAGTCGCTGCACTCCCGGTCCGCAGGGAGAAGGCGCGGTTGGGGTACTCGTGGTACAGCGTCGCGGTTCGCGTTGCCGTCCTCCGCCTGCTCGCCTGGCTTTGGCGCTTCGGTGTCGTCGGACCGAAGCAAGTTAGAAATCAACTCGGGGCGACAAGACGCCTATTGAACTTTTTCTCGCCGAGGTTCGGGGCTGGGAAGCCGGTTTGCGGCGCGATTTCGTTCAGGGGAACTGTTTACCCGGCGTGAGCGTCTGCTCTACGAAGGCATCTCGATCGGCAGGCGCGACCATTCCTCGTGGTGACGCCGCCGCTCGACAGCCGGCCACGCGAATGCCAATCCGGCAAACACGCATCCGGCCGCCTTGAAGGCCATGGCTGGTACTGTGTCCAGGATCGAGGTCAAATGGTCCCAGTTCATGGGCTGGGTGGGCCAATCTCAAGACACCCCAATTCATTGATTCTCCGGGCCGGCCTTCAAAGAACCGCGTGATGGCATCACCTGCCGGCACCGATTCTTGAAACTGGCTCGTCACTTCTGAGGGATTCCCGAACCGGAGAGCCGTTCGCTCCAGGGCAGTGTGCTCATCGTCGAGCCGCGAAAACTCCTCCTCGAACACTCCGATGACGTGGGCCAAAAGCTCCTCACGCATCTTGCGCTTGCAGGACACGCTAGCTCGAACGGGTCGGACGGCACGCTCGACGACGATCTTCAATCGGGTCAGGGTGGACTCGTTCATGCGGGTGCTCCCAGGATGCCCCCGAGAATGCGGACGAATTGCTGCCACTCGGCACGGCCAGTGGCGAGCCTGCGGCGCCCCTTCGTTGTCAGACCATAGATACGCCGCCGAGCACCTCGCCGGCCGTGCGATTCAGACTCCCATTCCGCCTTCACCTCGCCAGCCTCTTCGAGCCGGTACAGGGCCGGATACAGCGATCCTTCCTTGAGCCGCAGCAGCCCGCAACCGGATTCATCCAGGCGGCGCAGAATCTCCAGGCCGTGAGCCTCACCCCGCTCGAGCGTGGAAAGGATCATCGTTTCGAGATGGCCACGCAATTTGTCGCCGTTGATCGCTTCCATCCTTTTATCATAGACAGACTAGGAATAGCTATCAATGGCGAAGGCGGTCCGGTTGCGGGGAACGGCCTTCTGCCGTGAAGACAGCGTTGCTCGCTTCGGTCTGATCGACCGAAGCATCGAAAGCTGGCTTCAGATCATCATGCTCCAACCCGAGATTTTGCTCCGTTGTCGAAACCCTCGCATAGCCGATGATCATCATCCACCGGCTCGCCGCTAGAGTAAAGAAACCCGTCGCACTGGGTTTCTTGAGATCTCCTGCTCAAAACCCCTCGTCCCAACCTTGGTGCGGGTATGAAGGGCTTCCTTTCTGGGAATGCGATCTGGGCGGGGAGGCGTTGGCGGCGTGTTGGCCACCTGTTCCAGGGGCGGTACCGAGCCGAGATGATCGAGGACGAATCCTACTATTGGACTGTGAGCCGGTACATCCACCTCAATCCGGTGCGCCGGGTCTGGTACGGCGGCCCGAGCAGTGGGAGTGGTCGAGCTATCCGGGATATCGCGATCCGCGACGCGCCCAGCCGTGGGTGGCCCACGACGCGATGCTCAGAGCCTGGATGGGCGAGCAAGGCGGGCGAGATCCACGTCGCGCCTACGTCCGCTTCGTAGAAAGCGGCTTGGCTGATCCGCCGCGGTCGCCCTTTGGCGAGGCCTTCGGCGGCTGGATCTTGGGCTCTGAGCGATTCGTGGCGCGCTTGCGGAACCTGGCCGGCCAGGTCCGGTCCAATCCTCCCGTCCCCGAGGCGCGGCAGCTTGCCGGACTGGATCCGAAACGGATCATCGCCGCAGTGGCAGAATTCTATGGGCTGGAGGGTCCGTGGTTGGCGCGTCATGGTGATCCCCACCTCGCGCGGCCGGTCGTGGCCTGGCTGTGCCGCCGCCACACCGAGGCGTCGCTTCGGCAACTGGCGGAATTGCTGGGTCTTTCGCGCGCAGACAGCGTACCCAACCTGACGCGCCGACTCGAACGGCGGCTGAAGGCGAGGCCGGAGCTTTCGAACGATCTGGCCGAAATCTTGCGGCGAGCAATCGAACCCGACGCCGACACGCCCGCAGCCGGCGACGTCCGCATCCCCAGCTCGCGGGCCACGAACAGGGCCAAAACAAGAAACGAAGCTCGGCAGTGCGGAGCCGCTAAAACAAAAAACAAAGTCTGACACCGCCAAGCCGCCGCAAATCGTGAATCGTGATCTCCCGCTCGGCTTTCACCGATTCGAACGACTTGCCATCCTGCGATGGCACAGCGACCTTCATCTCCTTGAACTCGGGCACATCCTTCGACAGCGTGTCCGTCAGTTTCAATTTGCCGTCTTCGACAAGTTGCATGACCGCAACCGAGGTGATCGGCTTGCTCATCGAGGCGATGCGGAAGATGGTCCCCTCGGTCGTTGGCGTCTTGTTTTCAATGTCCTGAAACCCGGCGGTGGAGACGTGGATGACCTTGCCACGTCGTGCGATCAGCGCGACGCAGCCGGCGATTTGCTTCCTATCGACGGCTTCCTTTAGTAGGACTGGAATGCGTTCGAGTTTCACGGGCGAAAAACCCTGCGCCTGGCGTCGCCGCGCGGCAAGTCGTCGCCGCGTGTGATGGCAGCGAGAAATACCAACGCCAGGGAAGCGGCCAGCAATCGATGGTGCAGTCTCATTTCATCATTCTCCAGGTTGATTCGCGAGTTTGGAATCGAAATGCCTGGGGGCAGGTTGCGATCGTGTTTAAACGGGGCGTCGAACCCTATTTTTTCTGCGGTTTGGCGTCGAGAAAATCGTTTACCATGGGGATGATGGCGTTGCCCTTTTGCATCAGTGTGACGTGGGTTGCGTTCGGTAAAATGGCCAATCTGGATTCTGAGCGCGGCTTCATGTCGCCGTGGATCTCGCCGCCCTTCAGGCGAAACATTTCAGCGATGTGCTCAAGCCGCACGCCATCAGCGTCGCCGTGGATGAAAAACATCGGTGCCGTGGTGGCCTTTAGCTTGTCGGCGCCGAAGTCGTGCCCTTTCGAAGCCGTGGCGAGCATTCGCTTGACGAAATTCGGAAAGTCGTCCGGAGTCGGACTCAGCTTCTTGTACTCGGTTTCGATGGGCGACCCTTTGAAGGCGTCCGCAGTGAGTTTCGGGATAGCGTCGAGCGCTTCCTTGACCATGCCGTCACGGCGGAACATGGACGAAATGACGACCACCTTTCGCACTTTGTCCGGATGGCGGATCGCACACTGCATCGCCACGGCGCCGCCCATACTGTAGCCGATGAGGTCCGCGCTTGGGATTTTGAGGTGTTCGAGCAGCGCAGCCACGTCATCGGCGAGGTTCTCATCGCTGAAATCGCGTTTGATGTCCGCCGTACGCCCGTGGCCCTGCATTTCGACCGCAATCACTTTCCGCGTTTTGGAGAGCTCGCCGATCCACTCGGCCCAGTTGTTGGTGATGGTCATGAACGCGCCGTGGAGTAGCACCACTGGTTCTCCGCTGCCGTGGACTTCGTAATACATTTTGAGGCCGTTGACCGGCGCGTAACCGGTTGTCGGCTTTTGCTCCTGCGCAGACACGGCGGTTGAACAACAGGACGATGTAGATCAAAGCGGTGGTTTTCATGTTTGAGTCTTTCCTATCTGCCCCCGGACTACCGAGGGCGAGTGACAAAGGTTGGCGACTTCGTTCGTTTATTTCTCTTTCGCGACCGCCGCACTCCGCTCGGCGACCAGTTTGTTCATTGCTTCATTCGCCGGGCGGATCTCGAACACGTTCCCGACCTTCAGCGCGGGTGTTTCGATATCAGCGCGATGGCATGGTTCAGGTCCGCGCTTCCAGCAGCAGAATGCCGCCAAGTGATTCCTTGGTCTCCACGTATGGGCCATCGGTGACTTGGACCTCGCCATTCTTCATCCGTAACGTGACCGCATTCCGGGCGGAATCGAGTGCTTCTCCACCCAGGAAATGCCCGCCTCGCCGGAGGACATCGTCGTAGGCAAAACATTCCTCGAACATTTTCTGCGAGTCGGCCGGGGACATCTGAGCAAACGCCGACTCATCGTAAAGCCCTAAACAGACGTATTTCATGCGACTCTCCGTTCAAGGACTGCCCGGCTGGATTTGTTCGGCCTTCGCGGCCAGGCTCTCATTCGTTATTTGAAACGGGCCAGGCCATAACCGTCCCGATCCCCCGAGCGGGCTTCCAGTTCTTTGACTTCCTCCAACCGCTCGGGCGTGACAACCCCGGCAAAGTCCTCCGGTTCCATGAGCGGACGAATTTCGACGTCGGAGTCTTCGGCCATCGAATTCGGGAATTTCTTCACCCACTCAATCGCTTCTTGGAGTGAAGAGACCTTCCAGATCATGAACCCGGCGATGACTTCCTTCGTCTCAGGGAATGGCCCGTCGGTGACGGTGCGATTCGAGCCGGAGAACCGAACACGGGCGCCGCGAGAACTTGGCGTCAGTCCCGTGCCATCGAGCATGATTCCCGCATTGATCAGTTCTTCGATGAACTTGTCCATGGCTGCGAACATTTCGGGGTCCATCTCGCCCGCTTCTGACGCCTTGGACGCTTTGGAAATCACCATGACTTTCATGACGGAACTCCTGAACGTGGTGGATGGGAATGCGATGGAAGTCGGTCTTTTTTCCGACTTTCACCAGTAGTCGAACGAGAATCCCACAAATCGACAACGGTCCCCAAGATTTCGCCAAAAACCTTTTGCCTTCACGTTTCGCAGAAGAAATTGCGGCCAAGAACTAGATTTCGGACAGTCGCCGAGTCAAAAATCGCTGCTCGGGTTCCTGCCGAGCCAACGGGACGAGTGAAGCAAACACGCGACGCGAGTCGGAGCGGTAGAGATCGTCGATCCGGTCGCGGATTGTTACGGAGGCATCGAGTTTCATGTCGATCGTTTCATGCCAGCTTGACCGCGTCCGTGGACCGTCTCGACATCGGTTCAGACAGCGAGATTTTACCTGATTCTATTCAAAATTTGAAATCTGCCATGAGAACAACCACCCCCAACTAGAGTTCAAATCGGTCGCCGGTTGCATTCGCAACCAACGACGGGATTTGATGTTACACGAAGTCGCGGCGATCGGATTTGAACCGACTCCGAAAGCCGAGGCCAACGAAAACCCGCGGATGGCAGGACGTCGGGCCTCTCAGTGACGGGGTTTTGTGCCTGTCGCTCGGAAGGACGTTCCGGCATCGCCCACCGATCACTTGGGACGGGGCTTACGGGCGTGATCCGACATCGGCCACTGCCCGCGTCAGCCCATCACCCATGATCGAGCCTGTACCGGCCTCTATTTGGGCCCGAATTGGGAACAAATTGGGAACAGTATTGGCAACGTCAGCCCCATGCGGCCACAATGCGAAAACACCAAGGTGGCGACGTGCTAGCCTTGGATTCGCAGACTTTAAGCATCACCGCAACGTGTTTCCAATACCACGAGTATGGCAGACGCGCCGGACTCAAAATCCGGTCCTCGCAAGAGGGTGGGGGTTCAAGTCCCACCTTCGGTATTAGCGGCTTGAGGCACATCCCGCAGTCTTCATCTCAGCGCCAGGAACGTTACCACCCGGTGCTCATGTTTACGACCCCCTGCGTTGCGGCCGTGCTTCTCGAGCTGCACCTCAGTCATGGGAACGCCCCACTGTTCGAGTCTTGGCCACGCGCATGGGCCACTTGGCCAGTTGACGGGGGCGGGTGGCAGGCATGGTATCGCCCGAATTCATGCTATGCCGGAGATCGGTATGGTGTCCCCCCCGAGTCGGTATGGTGTCCCCGAACCCCCGGAGATCGGTATGGTGTCCCCGAACCCCCAGAGATCGGTATGGTGTCCCCGAAACCCTGGCGACGTAACTGCCCGGGTCAGCAATCATGTTCTTCGACGAACCCATCGGGAAAACGTCGTTGGCTGTGTGGTGATTGTGGAGCGCGACGCCCAGATCTGTTTGAGATTGTTGGTGCACTGAATTCGCCGCGCGGTGCCTCCCGTGCGCGACCTGCACCGCGGGCAGGAGCAGCGCGATCAAACCCGGGATGATCGCGATGACGACGAGCAATTCGATCAGTGTGAAACCCCGGCGACTTCGCGGTGGCTTCATCATGGTTACCTCACCTGATGGGCGAAGTAGTAAGATTCCCCAAGACCCCGCACGAGACTCCCCCGGGCGGATGCGATGTGTGGGAGGACCATTCGGATTATCGGTGGCAGCCGCGACGTTGACGGTAAGGGTCTGATTGGTGCTGCCGATACGGACCGTGCAGCCGCGGGCCGACCACAGACACGCTTGCGTCGAGTTGCATGGCCCACGCAGGTCTACCGCTCTGAGAACGAATACGTTGGACGGCGCCGACAAACCGTGTGCTAACCTGGCTGATGTTCTACGGACTCTACGACTGGACTGCGAAGGCGGGCGATCCATGAGCGAAGCCCCCAATCCAACGGAACTGGCGACGACGCAGTTGTTGCCACTACATGGCCGTCGGCGGCAACGAGGAGGCATGGCGGGCCTTCGTCGTACGCTACCGGCCGCGCATTTTCCGATGGTGCCGCCGGCTGCAAGGCGGACGATGCCGAGGAGGTCGCTTCGCGCGTGCTGCACAAGCTGGTCGTCGGGCTGGCCCGCGGGGTATACCGGCGTCGCAGCTCCGGCACCTTCCGCGGTTGGCTCGCCGGGTGGTCGGCAACGAGGTCGTGGACTTTGCCCGTCGGCAACGCGCCGGCCGGCCGATCGGCGACGTCCTGCACTGCTGGCCCAACCCCGTCAGCATCGACGAACTCGCCGGCGAGCTGAACGAAGCGTTCCGGGCCGACTGCGCAGCGCCACGAGCGGGTCTGTGTCCGCGGCCGCGGCCGCGTGCAACCGCACCTGGGAGGCCTTCACCCGGACGTACCTCCAGGGCCAGGAGGTCCGCGAGGTGGCCCTGGCGAAGCTGGCGGACTATCTTGGGCGCGTACAAGGCCCGCGCCCGGTTTGCCGGCTGCTGGAAGAGGAAGGGCAGGCTGACTCGCTCCCCTGCGTTGGAAACGGTGGCCGCGATGAGCACGCACCTGTGCGACGACCAGATCCGCCTGCTCCTGGGTGGCACATTGCCCTACGACGAGCTGGTTCAGGCCGACGCCCATCTTTGGGAGTGCCCAGACTGCCGAGAACGACTGCGGCGGCGGACGGCACCGTCCAGGACCTGCCCCCGGTGGCTGTGCCGCGGTCTGAAGAGCCTGTCTCCCTGAGATGCCTCGCCCGGCGGGGCTGGGAAGGCCAAGGGTTCGGCACAACCAATGACGGAGATTTTTCTGCAAGTCTCGGTCGTTACCGGATCACCGGCAAGCTGGGTTCGGGTGGTTTCGCCGTCGTGTACAAAGGCTACGATGACGACTTGCGACGTGAGGTGGCCATCAAG
>CAWGMT010000007.1:0-907638 GCA_963823675.1 uncultured Isosphaeraceae bacterium
GCTCCCCAACCTGGCGCGCACAGCATGAGCGTCGCCTTCAGCAAAATCCAGCAATCGCGCATCTTCCGGGCCCGGAGGTGATCGCTCACCCAACGCCAGTGCAGGTCCCGTTTTCCAGCCTGACTCTTCGGATGTCAGGCTGGAAAGCCTGACCTGCACAGGTGAAAAATGGCGCTCGACTGCCAGTTTCTGGCGCCGCAGCCGGCTCGATGCAATCCGACGCCACAGAGGTAAAGTCTGGCAGAGTAGCTGGTTGCGATCTAGCACCGTCGGCTCCGGGCACGGCGAAATGGCGCTCTAGACCCTCGAAAAAGCGCTGGTTTTGAACCGTGCCGCCATTTGGGCATGGTTCAACTTCAGCATGCTTGAAGGTGGCAAGAGCTTGGTGGCTGGGGTCGAGCGGGCGAAAGCCAGCGAGCCCCCAGTGCGGAAGCCTCGGACCTGGGGGCGTCGCCCTTCGGGCGTCGATCCCAGGCACCCCTGAGGTGTTACCTGCATTTGAACCATGCCCGAATGGGAAGAGTCCAAGACCGCCGAGCGCTTGTGCGAGGCTGGAACGCGACGCTCAAAGCATGAACTCCACGTCGGTGGGCCACTCTGGTCCATCTTGAACCCGCCTTGTTCCCGCGCTGCGCCCCCGAGCACTTTCATGGCAGCCAGGCCCACGTTCCTGTGCCGGGCCCGGCTCCATACGTTGTGCTCGAAGTCGTAGGTGTGCTGGACGACGAGGTTGACGGCGTTCATCAGGACGTCGATCTCGCGGCCATCGAGTGCCTGGTGACAGCGCTCTACGGTAGATCCAGCGTGAGCCTGGGGCTCTTGTCCTTGGCGTTTTCGTTCGCACCGAAGTAGGTCGCGGCAACGGTCGCATCGGCGGGGACGATGACTACGAATAGCTTGCCTCCCATGACGATCCGCTCACGAACGGTGTCATCCACCGTCAGCGGGAACGATTCCGTCTTTCCCGTCTCGACCTTCTTGAAGGTGCCTGAGCCCAGAGCGTGCAGAGGTTTGATCCGGCTCCCCACTCCGTCAGGCGTGCGCGGATCGAATTTAAGCTCCTCTACGGCGTTCACGTCCGGTGCCAGGAAGAACTTGATCGCACCATCCTTGGCGAATTGTGGGATGCTCTGAGTCAACGTCAGCGTCATTGCTTTGACCTGCGAACCCTTGACCTCCTTGGGAAGTTCGAAAACGAGCAAGCCGAAACTGGCGTATTTCTCGTTGTCCTTGCCCTCGACGTTGAGATACTTGCTGCCGCCGTCTCCAGGTCGTGGTCCGCCGGGCTGGATCGTCACGCTGCGGGTTGCCGTCATTTCCACGCCCGCCTGGGCGGGGACCATCAAGATTGCAAGGAAACAGCATGTGAGCGGGATCGAGCGGATTCTCATTGTTGTGCTCCTGGGATTGCGGTTGGGCCCCACGAAAAAGGGTATCATACCAAGTCGAGCCGCATCGGGACGATCGGACTGGCAAACGCTGGTCGATCACGAGAACAATTGTTGCCGGTCAGCGCCGAGCAGGACCTGGGCGAGCGACTCGCCGCCTTGCTCCGCTTGCTCGACGGTCGCCGCGCGCACCCCCGGCTTCTGGCTCTTCTTGATCAGCTCGAGCGCGCGGGCGGCCAGTGCCGTCCGCCGCGCCGCCCGTTCCTTGTCCCCGCTTATGCGCATGACCTTCGACCATGCGGCCAGGGCGCCCGTCGCGGCGAGCCGTGCGGCGCGGAGGTCAGTGTCGGGGATCAGGACACTCGACCCGAGCAACGACTCGGCCTGGGTGGTGACTATCGCTTTCTTTCCCGGCCCAGCCACGAACTCCGAGCGGCGGAAGCCGCAGAGCTTCGGAAGAGTCAGACCCAGCCCCGGAAGTGCGCCCAGCGCGGCTTTCACCACGTGGGGGACCAACTCAAAATCCCAGGCGACGATCTTGTTGGCGGCCGCCAGGTCATCGAGCCGCAGCCCACGGAGGGCTTCGCCGGGATCGAGCCCCAAAGGCGCGCTCCGAGCCGCCTGTTCCATGAGGCGCAGTCTCACGGCTGGAGCGGGGTAATACGTTTTGCGGCGGACCATCTGCTCGGGGCGGTTGAACTCGAATTCGAGTATCGCCCAGATCGCCCACGGGCCGATGGCGACGACGGAGAACACATCCGCGAAGATCTCGACTGACCACCGCTTCCACTCGGCCGCGTCGGCGGCATGGCCGTGCTCCTTCGCCACACTCTCGATGAGTGTCTCGAACTCGTTCACCATCCCACGGTTAACCACGAGGTTGAACTGAACGTGGTGCCCGACCTCGTGGGCCAGGTAGGTCAGCCACCAGGGAGCTCGGCGCAGACCGGTGGCAGACGCACGACCGGGATCGGCAGACAATCGAGCATTTTCTTGAGGAACTTCTCCCCGACCTCCGGGTCGGCGAGGATCGCGGGCACCATGTTAACAGGCAACGCCGCCGGGGAGTAATACGACTCGACGTAGGCCAGGGGAGCGGGGCGATTGGGGAGCTTCGGCCGGCCCTGGAAGACCGGCGCATAGCAGCTCCAGACGACCTCGTCGGCGGCGGCCAGCAGGTCCTTCAGCTCGGGATCGGAGCGCTGTTCAAATTTCTCGCGGTAATACTGCCAGATGCGCCGCAGCCAGACGACCCGTATGTCGTAGAGCTGGAGCTCGGCATAAACCGCGTCCGGCGGATCGGAAAGGACGACATTGTCGAGCGCACTTTCGATATTCTTGATAGCTCCCTGGAGGACCTGGTCAAGCCGAGCGAGCTGGGTCTGGTGGAAACCCGCCTCCGGGCCGGCTGAAAGGCGGGCCTTCCAGGCGGCGAATTCCTGCGCAACAGTGTCAGCTCGGTCGCGACTTCTTCCTTGCGGGCCCTCGGATTGAAGGCCACATCAGGGGCGGGATCGCCGGGTGCGCGTCGTCGTTCGCGTTGCTGAAGAGTGCGTGCCGCGACGGATTGACGGCGAGGCTGCCGTGCTCGATCATGAGGCTCGCCTGGCTCTTGCTGGGTTCAACCGCGACGAACGTTTTCTTGGCCATGACCGGTTCTCCTTTCCCTGGGCAGACTCAACAATCGGAGTTGGAGCGAACGTTCAGCGCGGCCGGGCGCAGGGCCGCGTGCGAAGAGGCAAATATCCAGGGCCAGCTCTCTTTGAGCTTCCCAGCCCACCGCCGCGCCCGCGGGCAACACGCCCGGCTGACCCTCAGACGTAGCGATCGGCTTGGAGACGATGGCCTTGCGGACGGCGCTCGCCGCGTTCAGCAGTTGTTGCAAGGCGGGCGGCTCGCGCAACGTTTCCGGCAGCGCCCATGCCAGCGTCGAGACGACCTCCACCGATAGAGGAAGTGCCATCTGGGGGAGCACCATCACCGCGTAGACACCCTCCGCAAATACGCGCGCCGCGAAACTGCGAAGCTCGCCTACCCGTTCGCGGTCTGATTGCCACCGGTACGGACTTTCGGCCGGCTCGAGCTGGAGCACGACCAAGCTGACCCGCCGGACGACCAACCGCTCGGCAGGAACGATATTCGCTTGAGCGGGGTTGGTCCCTTGTGCACCGCCCGTGAGCAAGAACTCCCAGCGCGAGCCGGACCACGTCGTCTGGCCAATCATGTGGAGGATTTTGATGCGCTCGGGCCCTTCGCCCAAGGTTAGCTTGTGGCTCCACGTCACATCCGAATGGCTCTTGCGCCATGCCTCATCCAGGTTGCGCTGCCCCAGGCCGTGCGCCCAGCCTTCGCCGCAAACTGCATGGACACGGCCGCCGGACCAGAGGGGAGTGGGTAATTCCTCGGTCTGAAGCTCCGCCCCGCGATAAATCTGGGCCCTATCGAACTCGGTCAGGCCGAACACCCGGTAGTCGATCGCCCGCAGCACCGAGTGCAGCGCCCGTCTCGGCCAGCTCGTCGTCGTGTCGAGCTCGCGCCTTCGCATCGCTTCGAGAAGGTAGGCTTCCCAGGCGAAAATATCAATTGCCGTGCCCCAACCGGACGGAATAACCAGGCGTATGCACAGTCGCTGGCGGATTGCTCGGGAATACCACTGGCGCCGAAACAGCAATTTCGGGAGTCGTTCCGGGAGCTCGCGGGCGGCTTCGCGGTAGGGAAGAGCCATGGGCGTTGTCCAGGACGCTTCGACCACGGCTGCTTCTTTGCCCGCCCGCTCGATCATGAGCTGGACGCTGATGGCGTGCAACGCTTGCCCCCGAGTGTGAAATCTGGGTGCAAGGCGAATCAAGACCTCGCGTGGCGACGCGCGCACCCGTAGCCAGTTCCACAGGGTCTCGAGGGGGATCAGACCCGCGACGATCACCAGTGTAACGGTCGCGTTCACGCCCGAGATGCGCCCGGTAAGGCCGAGGACGAGCAGGGCCAGGATGACGAGGAGAGTTACGGGGGGGATCAAGTGCCGGGGGTCGCGGGCCAGGTTTCCCACCATCTCTTTGGCCCGGTCGGTCCAGAGCGTTCTGGTCGGCGTCAGCGCGAGCTCCCTGGGCAATGGGTTGCCGTACTGCCGCACGAGCCTGGCGCGGATCGCGTGCGAGGGGTAGCCGGTTCTCGTTGGATCGTCAGACCAGGTGACGCAGTTGGCCAGGCGGTCGAGCCAGCCGCGGAGCGGGCCAGCGGCGTTGTCATTCCACCTCGGCTCGGGCACGCCACCCCAGCCGCTCAGTTCGGACCAAACCGGCAGCTCCGCCCCCCAACCCTCCGCGACCGCTCGGTCGCGCCACTCGTTGTAATGCGGTCGGACCGCAGTGCTCAAGCGGCGCCGGGCGCCGGCACGGTCTCCGGAGCGAATCGCTGCGCTCGCACCCAGGAGGGCGGATGACCATGCCCCGAAGTGGTCGAAATCTTTCGCGAACAGGCCATGGGCGAAGTCCAGCATGAGCACGGCCCGCCAGGGCACTCGCAGGGCAAGCAGCTCGCCCTCCTCGACGGCCATCTCGGCCTGGCGGCGTTCGGGGATCGCGCCGGCCCATTTGCCAGGCGTTGGCTGCCCCATGGCTTCCCCCAAGGGCTCCCGGAGGGCCCATGCCCGCAGCATCAGCCGCGCTGACTCCTCGGGGCGAAGACGGGTCGAGTCGGCCTGAAACAGGTACCGAAGGTCCTTCAGGTCAACGAAACGCGGGTACCACGCGGTGCTCTCCAGAGCGTTCTGCACGCGGGACCAGGCACTGGCAAGCTCCCGTGCTCTCATGAGGATCAGGCTGGCCTCGGCTCCATCGAGGAACAAAGCATGGGCCGCGTAGACTTCACCTCTGTCGATTGCGAACTGGATCAAGGAGTCGAGCCCCTGCGCGAACCGGACGAGCCCGGCGATCGCGGACTGGATCTGGATGTTGACCTCTCGGACCTGGTTGGCCAGCGCGGCGGCGGTCGCGAAGTCGAAGCCAGCCTGGCTGCGCCACCCGAGATGGATCTTGGTTGGTCGGTCCCATCCGGTCTGCTCCCGCTCGTACCATTCGTCGCGCGGGCCGAAGCTCCTCGAATCGAAGCAGAGCGCCTTCATGGGCCAGATGTCTAGTGCATCGGCGACGCTCTTGGGGGCGCTCAGGTATTCTTCCAAGCTGCTCCTGGCCTCCGGCAGGCGAAGGCGGCAGAGGGTACGGAGCTGCGCAGAGCGAGCCAGCTCGAGAGTCAGCTCGTCGCGCTGGGAGCGGGCCGCGTCTTCGCGGTTCCGGATCACCTGCAACGCCCGATCGCCGCGCCCGAGTGCCAGGAAGCCGCGAGCCAAGGTCACGAAGAGCGGCGGCACTGCATGGTGGGCCGCGCAAACCGGCTGGCGGGCCGGGTCGTAGTGGTCGGCACTGGCGAATGCCTCGAGCGAGTCGGCTCTAACCAGACCGCGCTCGAGGTGGAGCTCAGTCAGGGCCGAGCATAGCCGCTCCGAATCGATCCGGTCGAGACGGCTGGCGACGCGCTCGCTGGCGATTTGCTCGATATTCAGCAACGGGATATTCTCCAGGAAAGAGCCCCCCGATCGCTTGGGCTTGATCCCCCGGATCAATTCGAGAAGGATGCGGTTCGACCAGCGACGCGGCGCGCGCCAGTCGAACCAGGGTTGCGCGTGTAGCGGCTCGGAGACCCCGTGGTTGCCCCAGACGTTCAGGAACGTGCCCCACGTGAATGCCGTCCGGCCGTGAAACGCATTGAGACGCTCGATGAGGATCACCGCAAACGCCCGCAGGCCGGCGTCCCGCGGCTCCGACTTGACAGCATCCCTTACACAGCGCTCCACCCGTTCCGGATCGGGCAGGAGATCGCGGTTCCCGCCCGACTCGACGCGTTCGATGATGGCCTCGAGAGCCGCACAAACCGACGCCAGCAGTTGCGAGGTCCGGTCGTCCCGGCGCTCGAGGTCGAAGCCTGGCGGCTGGAATTCCTCCAGAATGTCAGGGAGCTGCCCGACTTGACCGGCATCGAGCCGTCCCGACCTCGCCAGGGCCGCGATGACCCCGAGACGCGCCCGGCTGGCGAGCCAGATCCTGGTCTCCTCGCCAGGGTAGCGGGGTACGGCATCGAGCACTTCCGTCCAGCGGCCGCTGACATCCAGGTCGGGCTGGACGTGAATCAAGGACGCGACGTGGAGGGCCAGCACGCCTGCCAGGAGCGGATGGTCGTCCTGCGGGTTTTCCACCCGGCGAATGGCACCGTCATCGCCGAGGAGGGAGGTGGTGAGGTTCCAGGCCCAGCCCCAGTCGGCCTCGTCCGGGATGCGGACCGCAAGCTGGTTCCAGAGCACGGCCGCGCGCTCATGGTCCATCACTCGCAGCGCGGCGTCGACGCGGATCGCAGAGAGCTCGCCGAGCTTCGTCTCTCTTACCAGACCGGCCAGCGCGGCGCCGACCGCGCTCGGAACTCGGCGAACGTCTTGATCCGGTTGCGGTGATTATCGTCGAGTGCCTTGGCCGGGCTGCGGGGCTGGTAGTATGCCAGCAGCCGCGGGTGGAGGTGCACGGAGATCTCCAGAAAGGTCGGGGAGCGTCCGTCGCCGACCCGGTAGTCGATCCATTCCTGGTCGCCTAGCTCGCGGAACAGCCGTTCCTCTTCGCCAGTGGGTAGCGCGGCTTTGATCATCTCCAGGTCGAACCGCTGCAAGAGGATCGCGGCAGGGAGTGCGGCCTGGAGATCGGGATGCTGTTTGAGCCGCTCGACGATGCGGACATGGACGTAGGGATCGGTCGCCCCTGAGGCGACCGTGTTGAACCGGCAGGTCGGGCTCCTCGCGCAGCCAGTTGACGTAGAGCTTGAGGTCATAAGGGTTGTAGCGGGGCCGGTCGTCGTTCTGTCGCGGCGGCTGCCAGCTCACGACCGGCGCCAGCTCGGCCTCCCGGCTCCGCATCAGCACCGCTTCGCGCATCGGACCGGATAGCGGCACGCGCTCGACCCGGCTGAAGTAGTCGTCGGCCTCGCCGTTGTCGAACCCGCGGATGAGGTGGAGGCGGAGGTATTCGATCCTCGCGGGCAGGTAGGTCAGGCCGGGTGGGCCTGTCTGCGGGTTGACATACCAGCCATCGCCCGCCTGCGCCAGCAGGCGCCGGCCGGCGAATACGACGCGCACGTGATCGGGCAGTGCACGGTGGACCCGGCGGAGGATCTCGCGCGTCACCTCCAGGTTGGGGAGCCGCGCCCCGACTGGCCGCAGCTTGGTCAGCTCCTCGCAGGTGTCGAGGATCAGCACGCTCATCCGCCCCAGCGAACCCAGCAGTGAGGTGAAGGTATCGAGGGCCCGGCCAAAAAGCGGGTGCTCCAGGTGCCTGATCGGATCCGCAGGATCACTGATCCTGTCGAGCTCCGCGTGCAGCTCGTCTACCTTGACCCTCAGATCGTAGAGCAGGGTCTCCCACTGCGAAGCCGGGCCGGCCCAGCACAACTTGTCGGCCAGCTCGAGCAGGAGCTCACCCGGCCGCCGGCCCGGATAATTCGGAGAAAGGTAGTCGAAGTTCGACCCGGGCCGTCGCGATTTTCATTTGAGGCGCGAGCCGGGCGGTTGCGTAGCGGATCAGAGTGGTCTTGCCGACCCCGCCCAGGCCGAGGTAGTGCAGCGCCCAGCTCTCACCTCGCCGGGACTTGACCAGTCGTTCGAATTCGTCGATCTGTTCCTTCCGCTCGAGGAAGTGGCGGAGCTGGCGCAGGTCCTGGGTGCGCCAGGCGGCCAGCTCAAGCGCGTGCTCGCCGGCCTTGACGGCGGCCGCGAGATCGCCCTGGAGTGCCTCTGCCAGCAGCTTGCCGGCCTGGAGCCAGGCGCGGGCTTCGCCGGTCTCGCCAGCCTCGGTCCGCAGGCGGACCTGTTCGATCAGCCGGCGGCCCGCCGGTCCCGGCGTCGGCGGCAGGCCTCCGGCCAGCTCCGCCCAGCGGGCGACAGCGGCCGGCAGCGGCTCGCCTTCCTGGTGCCGGCGGGACAGCATGTTCCCGAGCGCCCGGGCCTCGCGCCACAGCGAAATCCAGCCGTTGGGCCCCTCCCTTGCCCGCTCGCGCGGGGACCCGGAAGTGGGCTGGCGCAGGTCGTCCAGGATCTCGGCCCGTATCCCATCAGGCATCCAGAAGGTCCGCGAGGCATCGATCTTCAAAACCGCATCGAGAGCCGCAGCGAGATCAGTCGAGGCGAGGTGAGGCGCCAGGCCGATCAACGCATCGGCGCGCGCCGCCTCGTCCGCGAGCCTGCGGGCGGCCGGGAGCAATTCCGCAGGACTGACCCCCAGGGCAGCGAGCTGGAGCACGGCATGGACCTTCTCGCGATCGTCGGGCAGAAGCTCGATGGCCGGCACCGCATCGCGCCGGAGGTCGGGGAAGAGCGCGCTCAAGCAGAGGGTGGCCCGCGCCGCACTGACCTGATTCTGGATCAAGCCGCGTTCCTCGCGCACCCGCCCCCGCGACTCGGGCGTGTTGCCGCCCTGGGCGATCGCGGCAAACGCCCCGACCCGTTCGACCGGGTCGAACAGTGCCTCTGCGGCCGCGATCGCCTCGCGCGTCAAGTCCGCCTTCGCCTGACCCGTGAGATGGGGCAGCAGCTCGGCCAGCGCTCTGGCGCGCTCGCCGACGGACTCGATCGTGCGGGCGGAATTCATCGCCAGGGAGACAGCCCTGGCCAGCCGTTGCCCCGACAGGAGGGGAATGAGCTCGATCAGGTCGTCGGCCGCCTCCGGCATCGGGCCGGCCGCCTCCTCGGCCCGCACGGTTGCCTCGAGTGCCTCGTCGCGGGCCTGCCCGGTCAGTACGGGGATGAGAGCCACCAGCTCCCGGGCCCGCGCCGCGGGCGGCTCGATCCGAGCCGCCGCGTCGAGCGCGCCGCGCTCGAGCTGGCGCGGGCCGGCTCGGCGTGGATTGCTGCGAGCGCGCCGAGCGCGCGGCGCGCGGCCCGTCCGCCTCGATCGCGCGCGCGGCGGCGACCGCATCCTCGAGGAGTTCAGAGCCCAGGTGCGGCCCCAGCACCGCGAGCAACCGCGCGCGATCAAGGTCGTCAGCGATCCGCCGGACTGCTGCGAGCGCTTCGCCGAGCAAGGGTCGGCGAAGATCGTCGGATAACACGGGCAGCACGTGGGCCAGCGCCTCGGTCCGCTCCCGCGGGGGCAACTGTCTCACGTCCTGCACCAGAAGCTCGGCCTCGGCGATTTTCTCGGACAGAGAGCGGTCGCGCAATGCGGCCGTCAGCACCGCGATCCGGCACTGCGGGTCGGCGAACGCTCGCGCCCGGGCCAGGCTGCGGGCGCGCAGCTCAGGTGGCAGGCGAGGGACGAGGCCCGCGAGGGCGCGGGCCTGGTGCCAGGCATTCAGGCCCCCGGCCGCGGGCGGGCCGCCTCGCACGCACACGTTGGACGACACCGCGGCCCGCAAGAAGGCCTCCAGCTCGGCCTCGGTCGTTTGCGATCCCTGTGGGGGCGTTTCCGCGGAAGTGGGGAATGAACACGCCACGGCCAAGCGCTCGGTCCAGGCCGGCACCAGCGCCAGCCATGCCAGTGGACGGCGGCCCAGGTCGTCCAGACGCTGCTGCCGTAGCGCCTGGAGCTCCTCCAGAACCTCCTGCGGTAGCGCGGTCGCGGTCATGATAGGTTGGGCATTCCCTTGAGGAAATCCGAATCGTCCGCAGGGAGAATGATCCCGTCCTTGATCGGTTGGAGCAAGAACGAATAAACCAAGGGGAGCCCGTAGAGCCCCGGAATCCCGCGAAGATAGTCCTTGTGGAACTCCTCGAGACTCGCGAGGTCCGCTTCCCAGTTGATCACCCACGCCTTGGTCGCTCTCTCGGGTCGATCGAGGAAGGGGTGCAACAGGACGCGCTCGTACGCCAGGAAGTCCTCGCCGTTGCGCTCGAACGGCTTGAGTCGCATCGGCCGCAACCAGGGGCGGTGCCGCTCGACGTTCCTGGCGAACGCCTGCAGAATCGAGCCGGACGCGGTGAGCGTCATGATGACGGGCACGAGCGGGCCCGTCGCCGTCAGGCCGTAAGGACCGAGAAGTCCCGCGAGCAGATCATCCAGAGCATCGGCATACTGGTCGACTTTGTCGAGGAGGAACAAGAGCCGGCCGCCGGCTGCGGCCACGTCCGGGCAGCTTGCAATGACGTCGCCGCGGAGCATGTCCAGGTCTTTCTTCAGGGCCATCCGCAGGGCATCGACGGAGAGCTCGTCCCCGGGTTTGCCGAGACTCGCCCAGACATCGGGGTCCAGCTTGCGACAGCTCCTCAGCTTCTTGGCGGGCGTCACGCGCAACAAGTCGAGCTGGCTCGGGAACGCGACGGAGCGCAAGAACGCCTTGCGCGCCTTGCTGATGGCTTCGTAGAAGGCGGCGGCCAGTTGCAGCCGGCCTCTCGGTGGCTCCCAGTTTGGGTCATCTGATCCAATCAAGCAGGGGATGTGGTGATCGCGGACGGCCTGCGCGGTCAGTTCCAGGAGGAGCCGCGAGTGGCCCATCCCCTTGTCAACGGTCTCGGAGTACGCGGCCACGACCGAATACTGGCGACCTTTGACGGGATGGAACAGCTCGTGGTACGCGGCGAAGAACTCGTCGCGGCCGCAGAAGACCGGCTTGCGCTCGACGTCGTAGACATTGATTCGTTCATCTACCCCCGGACAACCGGGCCCGGCGCTGGATGAGTCGGGCAGGAGCACGGGTACGAATCCAGGGTTGACGGCCTGGGCCATGAACAGGGCGGGCAGCGCCCAGTCGGCCGATCTGTATGCTCGTTCCCCCTCGCTCAAGGCGGCCGACCGCGCCTGGGTGGCGGCGGCCACCAGGGAACGGCCTTCGAGCAGGGCTTCGCCGAATCGGCGGGTAAACAGCCGGCAGCCCCGGTCCGACACCTCGCCGGCCATGCCCACCACGATCGGTACTCTCCCCTCGACCAGCCGCGCCGCCAAAGGCGCTGTCTGGTGACCTCCCCACATTCGCACATCCGGAGGGTCGGACGGCTCCGCGGAAGAACCGACGGCCGCTGTCTCCGCAACTCCCCCCGCCTGCGCCGGGCTGTCGGCCGTGTGGCAGGCACTCAGCACGACAATGGCGGGGAGCTCGACCGTCTGGTCCACGTTGAGCCATCCCAGGATCTGGTCAGCCTCGTAGGCGGCCACGTCAGTTCGATCCTCATCGGGATCGTCTTTCTCGAGGATCAAGGCTGCCGGCGCCCCATCCGCGGCCGGCTGCCCGTGACAGAGGAAGTGGACGATATGAGGGCGAAAGCTCTTGATCCGCTCCTTGATCCGCTCGGGCCGGGCCCGATGCAAGACCAGTGACTGGATGCTGTGGCCGTTCCAGCGAAGCTGGTTCAACAAGGCCAGACATTCCGTCGCGGGCCGGATCCCGCGGATGCCGGTTTCGGTCCAGGGCGTTCCCAGAACGAACAGCACCCGGGGCGGATAGGAAATCGGGCGCACCTCCCAATCTGCTTTATCTGTCTTGGCGACCAGCCGGGTAATCGCCACGGGGCTGCGCCGCCCGGCCGCAAGGAAGCCATCCTCATCCGGCCCGTGCATCAGCTCCCAGTTGAGCCGGTTGAGAATGTCGTCGCCGGCGGGCCAGCAGAGGGCCAGCTCGATCAGCTTTTCCATCGGGTTGGCCTTCGCATCGGCAGAGATTGCCGCCCACGCGACTTTCCCGATCAGCGTGTCGAAGAGATACAGGCCGAAGTCCTTCAGGTCGGTGCCGTAGTCCCGATCGGCGATCCGTTGGCGAATCGCGAACAGCTCATCGACGTTCCCGCCCGGCTGGAGGTGGGGGCACAAGACCTCGCGAGGCTTGCCCGCCGGCAGATCGGGGGGCATCGGGAGGCAGTCGCCTTCGGCGTTGACCTTCCTCACAAGAGTCCGCTCGGAGTACTTCTTGCCGGCCGGCCCGCCGGCGGTGATGGTAAGGTTCCAGCGCTCGTCCACACAGACTTGAAATCGCATCGGTCGAACCGTCTAGAAGGGCTAGGGCAGGCGCGGACGTTGCACCTGGCCGGCGAGCGGTCCTCGCCGCTGGGCCCGCGTCGACTCAAGCTACGGGCCCAGGTCGCGATCGCTCGTCCGGAACAAGCGTGATCGGGATCCCGCGGACGACCCCAATCGCCGCAGACTCGACTCGGCAGCCGGGCTATTCAGAGCCCTAGTCGAGCAAACCCGGCAGGCAAAAGCAAGTCCTGTCGCGCATTGATCAGTCGAAACCTTGATTGCGTCTGTCCGTTGCAGCAAAATGCGCCTAGAATACCAAGCAGTGGGCAGTCATTCTGTGCGAGGAAGAACCGTCCCGCGCAAGCTGATTATCAAGCCGCACCCGGCAACCTCCGACGCTGCCACAGGCCCTAAACGGGGTTTCGTGATCCTGGGAGGGCGAGGCTCCGTCCGAGCCATGCAAACAACCGGCTTACACGGAGGTTCGCCCTTCCCGAATCGTGCAAGGCCGTTTAGAGGTTGCAGTATGCGCAAAATACTGGTTCTGGCTGGTATCGGAATTCTCACTACGACGGCGGGGACGGTGGCCTCACGGGCAGGGGCACCGGGGCATGGGCATGGGTCGTCGCATGGCTCTCATGGCGAGGGCGACCGCGAAGGCCCCGTCAGACATGGCGGCGGCCACACGGGGCACCACGGGATACTTTTTCCCACCCAACTGGAGTTGCTACCGTACCTCTTCCCGGGGGAACCGGAACAAGGTCCCGCCGCGCCCGGCATACCCACGGCCGGCGTGGTGGGCGGCGGAGCCGAGCGTATCCTCGCAGGCCACCTGTTGGGCCCAGGCAGCCACCCACACGCGCCCGTCGTGGTACGGGTCGAGCGGGGTAAGCCTTCGATGCCGAATCCGGCGGCTCCCGTCGAGATCGACCAGGGAGGCGCGGCGACGGCGCAGCCCAATCCCACCGCCAGCCCATCGTCGCCGCGTCCTCCAGGCGCCGCCGGCCCCGGCCGGCCGGTGTCTGGCTCGTCTGGCCCAGGCCTGCCAGGACCAGGACGACCGGCAATTCCTCGATCCTGAGACGAGTGTTTGCGGACCGATCCCGGGGCGATCATTTCCCCTTTTCCATTTGAAAGCGGACTTTGACGGCAACCTCTGCGCGCAACCGCTCCTGAGCGTTGGCAACGCGGACCACGACCGGGACCAAGCCGCTGTTTCGGTCGGCCACCTTCCCGACAAAGACGACCTTTCCCTTTCCGGCCGCCTGCGCCTTGGCGTCGAGCCAAACTTCGGCCGACTGACCCACGGCCACCTGCTCCGCCTGCACCGGCGGCAGTTCGCAGCGGACGTCGAGCTCGCGCAGGTCAACGATTTCTCCCCAAATCATTGAGCCAGGCCAGGTTACGGTGCCCGGGCTAACGTCCAGCCAGGCGATTTCGCCGTCGATGGAAGCGGTCACGGTATACAGCTTGAGCTCGCTCTGGGCGAGGGAAAGCTCGGCTTCCGCGGCGAGCACCTGCGCCTCGTTGCTCAAAGCGGTGGCGCGAAGCTCGTTGTAGGCCCGCTCGGGGAGCGCCCCGTAGTCCGGGAATTGTCGGCAAGTTCCAGGTTCCGCCGGCTGTACCGGGCCTTGGCCTCGATGCTTTTCAGCTCCTTCTCCCTCGCCCGAACCTTGGCCTGCGCTTCGAGATCGTAGAGCTTGATCAGCGCCTGGCCTTTCGTCACGCGGTCGCCCGGGCCGACCAACACCTCGACAACGGGACGCAGGACCGCGGCAGCAATGATTCCCCTGCGGGAGAGCATGCAGCGCGTTCGCCCGGGCACCTCCAGTGGAGGCCCCGGAGCCGGTTGTGCTGTCGCGTCAGGAGCGTCGGCGGCAGGCGCGGCCAATTCGTAAACGGCCAGGGCCCCCAGAATCAGTCCGAATGCCACCAACGGAATCATCCTCATGACTTGGCCTCCACTCGGTTATGAACGCACACTCTCGCCTCCAACCGCGTAGCAACTACGGGGTTGCATAATTCAGGGTACTGGTGTTACGATACGCGTGGTAGGTTTCGGAATCTTTCAGGCAAGGCAGGTCATGGCCGTCGCCAGCCGCTCGCTGTACAAATCGTGGGTGCCCCTCGGGACAATCGTTGGTGCGATGCTCGTGGCAGGCGCTGCATCGGCCTACGACACGACGGGCAAGCGCCGTTGCGCCGCGGCTTGTGGCGCCACCTGCGCCGGCTCTCCAGTCCCACCGGAGAACTCGACGGGCTCCGCCCAGACCCCGCTCGCGATGGTCAATCGACTCGCGGGGCCCGCGGCAGTAAACGATTGCTTCAAGACCAACGACGGCCCCTGCCTATCCAGCTCCGAGCCGCCGGTTAGCGCCGGGTGGCGATCGGGCCACCGCATCCCCAAGACCCACCCCGCGCGTGCCGCGAGGACCGTCCGCGTCGTGTTCGACTTGGGCGTGCGCTTGAAGCGGGTGCAGAGCGGTTCGACCTTATGCTGCTCAGACCATTTCCTAGCGTATTTCGTGACCATGCCCGCGGACGACCCCAGCGACGACACCACCTCGGACGACCCCGACGACGACGACGACAACGACACGTCAAAGTTCCTCAATGGTTACGACGAGACGGATTTCCCGTCCATGGCTTGGCTTCCCGAGCGAGCGGCCTTCCCGATCCTCCCCGAGCGCACGCTCGTAACCCGGGCTCCCCACCTCGCTTCAACCCTTCTGCACATTCTCCAGCGGCTTCGCTGTTAGGCCTGGCTGGCTCCCTTCGCACCGAAGCTTGCCATAGGCGTCGCGTCACCCCCGCGTGACGGAAGATCGCGCAAAGCGTGATGTGGAAACACATGTTTCCATTTGGCAGCGTCGGTGGAACATCCCGAGTGCGACTCCCGGGCTTTACGATCTGCCAATCAACAACCTCTCCAGTCCACCCGAGAACCCACGTTTGCGCAGCCGCAGCAAACCCGCACGGGGGAGCCGTTAGGTATCGCCCTGCCAGTGAGCGGACAAGCGCCGCAGCGACGGTGGCTGATGCCCCTGAAACCGCAGCGTGCGGCCCAGGAAAAGGGCGAAGGCCACACTGGCTATTCCGAAGTTCGCCAGAAGATCAATGCCAAAATATCCACGAATCCTTGATACCCGGCGTACAGCCGCGATTGACCGTACAGAACGACTTGGAGGGGAGAGAGCAAAGCGATGAACACGGCAACGGCGTCTCCAACTGATGGCCCCAACCACGCGCACGTGGACCATGAGAAGGACCACGAGATGGACCAGGCGGCTGCCGCGCGGCTCAAAATGGGCTGGGGGCAGAGAGCAATCGTGGTACTTCTCTTGACTGTAGTTCTGGTCCCGCCGCTGGCGGGATTTTACAGCTACTTTTCGGGCGTCCCCCTGCATTTGCTGGCCGCCAAGAAACTGGAAACAGAGGAGGAGGCGGAGGCCGAGGCACCGAGCATCTCACTGGTCTCGGGCAAACCCCACACGCTGGAGGTCACCGAAGAGGTCGCCGCCGGCTTGGGAATCCGCAAGGGGGAAAAAGACTCGGTCGCGGTCGCACAACGGCCGACGACGATGCGGCCGCTCGTGCTTCCGGGCTCCACGGACTTCAATCCCAGTCGTCTTGCGCGCATCCGCGCTCGATTCGCTCCCGCCCGAGTGGTCCAGTTGGCCCAGGTCCAGGATCGCGACCCCAAGACCGGACAGACGGAGTACCGCGACCTGAGGCCTGGTGACGTCGTCGCGAAGGGCGATCTCCTGGGGATTTTTTACAGTGTGGACGTGGGATCCAAGAAGAACGATCTGTTGCAGGCCCTGGTCCAACTTGAGCTGGATCAGAAAATCCTGGACAAAGTCGAGGCGAACCGCTTCTCGGTTCCGGAGGTGTACTTCCTCACGCAGGTGCGCGCCGTGCAGGGCGACCGCACCGAGGTCAACCGGGCACTTAACAATCTCAAGCTGTGGGACATCCCGCAGGACGAGATCGACGCGCTTCATGCGGAGGCCAGGAAGATCGGTGCCGACAAGAACGCCTGGTTCAACACCCCGGAAGGCCGGTGGGTGATGGGTTTCAAACAGTCGGCCTGTGACCTGCGCTTGATATCTTCAGTGAAAGACGACAGTGTGATCCCGAAAACGGGCAAAGATCTGATCATCGTGGCCGCCGTGGAAAATGCGCTCCATTTCCGCATGTTCGACAGTGATGGCAAGATGGTCGTCGACACCGATGAGAAGATGCTGCCGGGGCAAGCCCGGCGAATCGAGGATCTCCGGAAGCAGCTAGCGGGCTTGTGGCCGCTTCGTGAGCTTGCTGGCACCGAGAAGGACCGGGTCATCGCCACTGTCACATCAATCGTCGGTCACAACCCAAAGCCGGTGGGCGGGCCGCCTGATCCTTTCGCGGAGCACGAGATTCCCTGGGGCCGGGTGACCTTGCGCGCACCGTTCGACGGCGTCGTCATCGAACGCAACCTCCACAAGGACGAGATGGTGGTCGACAACACGGTCAACCTGTTTCAAATCGCCGATGTGAGCCGGCTTCTGGTCAACGCCAACTGCCCCGAGGATCAACTGCCGGCCCTGGAGGCCCTTGGCCGCAACGAGAGGAAGTGGACCGTGCAAACGGTGGGCGCGGATGCGGCCGCCGGACTTACCGGAACCATCGACGAGATCAGCTACATCATCGACCCCAATCAGCACACGGCGGTCGTCAAGGGGTACGTCGAGAACCCCGGAAAGCGGATCCGGGCGGGACAGTACGTCACCGCCACGGTGAACATCCCGCCGCCGGCCGACGTGGTCGAGATTCCCGTCGATGCCCTGGTGGACGACGGCAGGCAGAGCTTGGTGTTCGTGCAGCCCGATGCGGCCAAGCACCAGTTTACGATGCGCCGCGTCCACGTGACGCATCGCTTCGACCGCACGGTGTTCGTGCGGGATACGCCGATCCCCAAGGACGAGCAATTGACGGCCCTGGAGGCGGAAGAGGGCCTCTTGCCGAAAGAGCCCCTGCGGCCGGGCGAGCGCGTGCTCGTGGCCGGGTCGGTGGAACTCAAACGGGTCGTGATCGACCTCGAGTCGCGACCCCAGGAGCAACCGGCCGACCACCTCGCCAAGGCGAAAATGCGATCCGCGTTGACGATCGAGTCGCGATCCGGAGCAGAAGCCGAAAGCCGGGCAAGGGCTAATTGACCACTGACCACTGACCACTGACCACTGACTACTGGGTTTTTTCCATGGTTCGCAAGCTCATCGCCTGGGCGCTCGATAATCCGATCGCCGTCATCCTGGGTGCCCTCTTCCTGGCGATGGTCGGCCTCTATTCGTTCATGCACGTCAACGTCGAAGCCTACCCCGACCCGGCGCCGGCGATCGTCGAGGTGCTCGCGCTGTTCCCCGGCGCGTCGGCCGAGGAGGTCGAGCGGCAGGTCACCATCCCCCTGGAAGTGACGTTCTCCGGCATGCCCGGCTTGAAGAAGATCAACAGCAAGTCGCTGTTCGGCCTCTCCGACCTCAAGATGACCTGGCATTACGGCAGCGACTACACCTACTATACGGCTCGGCAGGAAGTGATCAATCGCATGGCCACGATCTCCCAGCCGCTGCCGCCCAACGTGACCCCGGCCATCTCGCCGGAGTCGCCCACGGGGGAAATCTTCCGCTATATCTTGAAAGTCCCCAAGGATGCTTCCGGCAAAGAGATCTACACGCTCAACGATATCAAGGCGTTGCAGGACTGGGTGCTGGAGCGCGAGCTCCGGAGGGTGCCGCGGGTCGTGGACCTCACCAGCTTCGGCGGCACGGTGCGGCGCTACGAGGTTCAGCCCGACCCCGACCGCCTCCGCCGCTACGGCATCACGCTGGCCCAGCTCCAGGCGACGCTGACAGAACGCCAACGCCACGGTGGGCGGCGACTACATCACCCAGGGCCAGGTTGCCATGACGGCGCGGAGCATCGGCCTGTTTGGCGGCGGCCTGGACCCGGTGAACAAGGTGCTGGCACTGAAGAGCCCGTCCGCCGCCGCCGCCAGTCCTCCGCGCGGAGGAGCTGCGGCGGATCCAGGAAATCCGCAGCCTGGTCATCACCTCGGTCAACAACCAGCCGATCCGCGTCGAGGACGTGGTCGAGGGGGGACGGCTGCTTCCCAGGGCAGTTGCCCGGCGAAAAGGGCGTGGTCGTCAGCAACCTGACGCGGCTGGGGCGGGTCGGTTATTACCAGTGCCGACAAGGAGCGGCCGCCGGGATCGACCCTGACCCTCAAGGACGTCGGTCACGACGAGGACGACAAGGTGCAGTGCATCGTGCTCATGTGGAAGGACGCGGATACGATGCCCGCCCTGAAAGACATCAAGGCCAAGGTCGCGGAGATCAACGACCCCGACATCCGGCCGGTTGTTGCCCGGGACGAAAATCGAGCCCTACTACGACCGCACCGACTTGCTCCACCTCACCACCGAGACCGTGACCGAGAACCTGTGCCTCGGCGTCGCGCTCGTCGTCGCGATCCTGTTCATGTTCGTGAACAATATCCGGACCGCGATCATTGTCGCCATCAACATCCCCCTGGCACTCTTGTTCGCCTTCACGGTGCTTTTCCTGCGCGGCAAGTCGGCGAACCTGCTGTCGATCGGGGCGGTCGATTTCGGCATCATCGTCGATTCCTCGGTCGTGGTGGTCGAGAACGTCTACCGCAACCTGGCCTCGGGCAACTACCCCGACCTGCCCCTCAAGGAGCGGATCAAGCTCTTCGTGCACGAGATCGACCATGCGCTGCTTGTTTTCCATCCTGATCATGGTGTGCGCCTTCGTGCCGCTGTTTGCCATGTCCGGCGCGGAGGGACAGCTCTTCCGGCCCATGGCGCAGACCTACGCGTTCTCCCTGGCCGGCGCCCTGGTGCTGTCCATGACGCTGTCGCCGGTGTTGTGCATGCTGCTCTTCAAGAATTTCAAGCCGGTCCAGGGAGAACATGCTCGTCCGCGCCTTGAAGTTCCGCTACTTGTGGAAGCTCAAGCTCTGCCTCAGGTTTCCCAAGACCACCTGTGTCGTGATGGCCTTCTTGATCGGCGGCACGTTTTGCTTGATCCCGCAGCTCGGGCGCGAATTCATGCCGGAGCTGGAGGAGGGGAACTTGTGGCTCCGCGGCATCGGCGAGCTCAACATGAACCTGGAGCACTCGGTGGGGATCGCCAAGCAGGCGCGGGCCATCATGGCCAGCTACCCCGAGGTGGAGTCGATCATCACCCAGAGCGGCCGGCCCGACGACGGCACCGACACCGAGGGTTATTACAGCGGCGAGTACTTCGTGCCGCTGCGGCACCAGGAGGACTGGCCCAAGGTGGTGCCGGCGACCGGCTGGCGGCGGTGGGTCTTCGGTCCCCTGCGCGCGCGGACGAAACGCGAGCTCGTCAATGCGATGAACGCCGACCTGGAGCGCGACATTCCCGGCGTGACGTGGAACTTCTCGCAGAACATCCGCGACAACGTGCTGGAAGCGATGTCCGGGGTCAAGGGGGACAATTCGCTCAAGATCTTCGGCCCGGACATCGACAAGTTGGAGCTGCTGGCCGACAAGGCCAAGCACATCTTGCAAGACATCCAGGGCATCGCCAACGTGGGCATCTTCCACGTCCGCGGCGCGACGCACCTGCAGTTCCGCGTCGATCCGCTCAAGTGCCAGAAGTGGGGCGTGACGACGGCGGACGTCAACAACGTCGTCACCACCGCCATGGCCGCCCAGCCCCAGTCCACCATGGTCGAGGGCGAGAAGCTCTTCAACATCTCCATCCGCTGGCCCAAGTGGCGGCGGAACGACGAGACGTCGATCCTCGACATCCCGGTGGACATCATCAACAACCAGGTGGTCCTGGCGCAGGGCTCGGGCTTCACGCCCAACGCGGCCGGGCACGCCTTGCCGCCCCCCGCGGTGGGCGGCAGCCTGGCCGACACGTCCAACCCGATTCAGCAGCACCCCGCGACTCCGGCTCCGCGACCTGGTCACGCCGGTGGACAAGAACCTCGACCCGGAGCCCAACGGCTCGTTCATCGACGCCGGCGCCGCGACCATCTACCGCGAGAACGGCCACCGCATGATCGCCATCAAGTTCAGCGTCCGCGGCCGCGACCTGGGCAGCGCCGTCGACGAGGCCAGGGCGAAGACCAAGGACCTCTTCCAGGTCCCCTACTATCCGGTCTGGAGCGGCGAGTTCGAGCAGATGGAGGAAGCCAACGGCCGGCTCCTGTGGATCATCCCCTTGTCGCTCGGCCTCATCTTCATCCTGCTGTACGTGGCGTTCCACTCGTTCCTGGACACGATCGTGATCTTCAGCAACGTCTTCGACGTGGCGGTGGGCGGCATCTGGTCGCTGTACCTGACGGGAACCAACTTCAGTGTCTCGGCGGCCGTCGGCTTCGTCTCGCTCTTCGGCATCGCCATCATGGAGGGCCTGCTTGCTGATCTCGTATTTCAACGCCCTTCGCGCCCAGGGGCTGCCGGTGCAGGACGCCATCATCCAGGGCTCCCTCAAGCGAGTGCGGCCGGTGATGATCACCGCGATGACGGCCATCCTGGGGCTCTTGCCCGCGGCCGTGTCGACGAAGATGGGCGCCCAAACGGCACAGCCACTGGCCATCGTCGTGGTCGGCGGCATGACCGTGACGCTCTTCCTCGACCGCTACCTGATGCCGGTGCTCTACAGCTTCTACGGTCACCGCGAGCCGCCGGCGGGGGGCGGGGGATGGCCCATTAATGGGACAGATCGTGCCTCGGCCGACGATCGCCTCGACGGCCACATCGAACAGGACCGAAGCCATGCCTGGCATCCAGACGATCCTGCATCCGACCGATTTCTCGGAGAACTCCCGGCCCGCGTTTCAGACGGCCTGCGCGTCTGGCCCGGGACAACCAGGCGACTTTGCTCGTTCTCCATGTCATGATGCCGTCCGTGTCGCCCGTGCATGGAGGCGGCCGCTGCCCGATCCGCTGCGGTGCCGCCGAATCGCCAGGAATCCGTCGCGTCAATTGCCCTGGCCCCAGCCGTCGGACCCCCAGATTCGCGTGGAGCATCGGGTGGCCGAAGGAGACCCCGCGGAAGAGATCCTTCGCCTCGCCGCAGCACTGCGCTGCGATCTGGTCGTGATGGGCACTCACGGCAAGACCGGGCTGGGACGGCTCTTGACCGGCAGCGTGGCGGAAGAGGTCTTGCGCAAGGCAGTCTGCCCCGTGCTGGTCGTCAAGACTCCGCTCCGGCCGACGCCGGATCTGGCGAGCGGAAGCGACCGCGAACCCCGGCGAGCTCGATCGACGTGCGGCCTCTGGGGAGCCGCGCTGGCCTCCGCCCACACGCGGACGCTCGTGCGCACGGCCGCGGTGGAAGTCGTTCGCCTGATCGTCCGCGCCGGCCAGGAAATCCCCCAGCACAAGGCCAAAGGCGAGTTGATCGTGCATTGCCTCGAGGGGCGGGTGGCCTTCACCGCCCTCGGCAAGACGCAGATGCTCGAAGCCGGGAAGCTACTGCATCTGCCCGCGGGCGAGCCGCACGCGCTCAAGGGAATCGAGGATGCTTCGCTGCTCTTGACGATCGTTGCCCCAAACCCTGAAGACCGGCGTCACCCTCTCCGAGCCGACACCGGGTCTTCCATCATGCTCGAAAAGATCATCAGCGGCGGCGAGACCGGCGCGAGACCAGGCCGGCGTGGCGGGCCGCCAAGGCGTTCGGCGTCGCCGACCGGCGGTTGGATGCGCCAGCGGGTTCCTGACCGATGACGGGCCCCACCCCGAGTTCGCCGAGCAGTTCGCCGCGGCCGAGCTGCCCACCGACAGCGAGCCGGCTCGCGACCGAACAGAACGTCCAGGACTCCGACGCGACCCTCTGGTTTGGCGAGACGACGACCGCGGCTGCTCACGCGACGGTCGCGGCGTGTCTGCACGTTCGGCAAGCCGTACATGCCGGTCTACCCCGGGCGCGTCGTTCGAGCCGTCGCACGTCGCCACGTGGATCGTGGAGAACCAGATCAAGACGTTGAACGTGGCCGGCAACCGCGAACACGAGGAGCCGGGGATCGGCGATCGGGTGGAACGGTTCCTCGGCGAGGTTCTGACGGTGCTGGGACACGAACGCGCTTAATCCCGGGACACGCGCAGCCCTCGCGGCAACACCGCCAAGTCCCAGTCTAAGTTCCGGAGTGGTGACGATTCCCCGCGCGGTGGGGCAGAAATGCACGCATGAAACCTCACGAGTCTCCTCGGTCCTGGTTGAAGTGCCGGGTGAGCCCGCCGCATCGGCGGCACAGTCCGAGGCCGAGGACAACGGGGACTGACGACTGTCGGGAGTGGTGTCGTAAGCCCCAGGTCCGCGCCGCGCCGTCATATCCGCACGATCGCCGCAAAGAATCAGCTAGATTTCCTCAAGCCGCCAGCCCGAATTGCCGAAAAGGGCTGTGTAGGCACGACGGCAAGGAGGCAAGACGAATGGGACGAAAGACGACAGAACGGCGACAAGGCAGTCCGTCAGGCCAGGACGGCGATTCGCCCGCCAGTCCGAGCACCGTCAAGGTCACTCTCCATCTCACCGTCGGGACGGCTCAGCGTCTCGGCGTCGAGTCGGCGATGCGGCGGATCTCTCAGTCGGCCATCGCCGAGGAAGTTCTGGCGGCTTACCTGAGCCGCTGGCAGCTCCCCGCCGTGGCCGACTCGAATCGGCTCGAAGCGGGTTGATCTGACGCGGGCAACCGCGGCCGCGCCGTTTGCCGCGGGGCCAATCTCGCGCCAAGTCAAGCATACGAGTCTGAAATGATTCCGGGGTCCGTCAGGCTGGAAAGCCCGAAGTACTTCCGTGTCAGGCTGGAAAGCCGGACATACCTTCTTACGGTACTCAATCGAGGGCGGGGATCGTGTTAAGACAACTACTCCTGCTCTCTGGCTTGTTGCTGCTTAGCGGCTGTTCCTGGCCTGTGCGCCAGATGACCGACCAGACCGTCTCGCGACCTGGTCGACGCACCCATTCGACCTCTCTCCGGAGCTGACAGCCGAAGCCAGGAAGTCGCCGTCAGACGCTCAGCAAGAAGGACGGCAACTCCTCGAATTCTCGGCCGCGCGAAACGGAAAAAAACCCCTCCGTGCCCGAGGTGGCGACCGACGTGCAGACCACGGCCTGGATGCAATCGCCCAGAGACCCGGCCCGGCGAGAATCGCCCCTCAAGGATGTCAACGTGCGGACCGTCGCCTGGACGGGACCACAGCTAGAGCCGAGTCGCCAGCCGGGCTTGGATCGGGAGGAATTGTACCGGCAAAGGAAGCTGGACTTGAACATCCCGCCGCAGCTACCGGGGTCGGAAGCGCCGCGGATCACGATACCGACCGATAGGGCCGCGGGGGAGCGGGAGCTCGAGCGCCTTTATCCGGAGCTGCCACCCCTGCCGGTCGAGCCGAAGGTCGCAGCCGGGGCCCGGAGGAAAGCCGTACACGCTGGCCGACCTCCAGCGCCTGGCCGCCGCCAACAGCCCGACGCTTGCGCCAGGCGGTCTCGGACGTCGAAGCGGCCAAGGGCAACCTGATTCAGGCGAAGACCTACCCCAACCCCACGTTCAGCTACTTGGTGGACCCATCGAACAATAATAGCACGGCCGGCGTCCAGGGCGGTGCCATCGACCAGCCGATCATCACGGGCGGCAAGATGAAGCTCGGTGTGGCCGCGGCCCAGAAGGACCTGGACAACGCGATCCTGGCCCTCAAGCGAGCTCGCAGCGACCTGTCCACGGCGGTGCGCAACGCGTATTTCACGGTGCTGGTCGACGTCGAGACCCTGGTGGTGACCCGGGCGCTGGCGCAGTTCAGCGACGAGATCTATCGGCTTCAGGTCGGGTATCAGAAGGCCGCGCAAGCGGCCCCGTACGAACCGACAGCCCTGCGGGCCCAAACCTTCGCCAATCGTCTCGCATACAGGCAACGCGATTACGTCCTACATCTTTGACTGGAAAGCGCTGGTGGCGACGATCGGCCTGCCAGCAGTTGCCGCTCTCGGAAGTCGCCGGCCGGGTCGATCGGTTCATCCCGTATTATGATTATGATGAGGTCCTCGCCTATGTCTTGCAAAACCACACCGACATCCTGACAGCCCGCAACGTCGTCAAGAAGGCCCAGTACCTCCTGAAGCTGGCCCAGGTCACGCCGATCTTCCCCAATCTCGACGTGCGTTACTCGCTGGAGAAGGATTTCGCACTGGCGCCGTTCGGGACGTATCAGACCGTCGCGCTCGGCTTCCCGCTACCCATCTGGGACCAGAACAAGGGGAACATCATCGCCGCCCAGGCCGCGCTGGTCCGCGCCGGCGAAGAATCGCACCGCGTCGAGGTCACCCTGACCAACAGCCTGGCCTTGGCCTACGAGGGCTACAGGAACAACCTGTACGCGATGGAGTACTACCGCCGCTACATCTTGCCCGACCTGGTCCGCTACTACCGCGGCATCTTCGGGCGGCGCCAGGTCGACCCCAACTCGGCCTTTGGCGACCTGGTGTTCGCCCAGCAGAACCTGTCGACGAACGTGACCAGCCTACATCGGCATCCTCGGCTCGCTGTGGACGTCGGTGGTGAGCGTGGCCGACTTCTTGCAGACCGACGACCTGTATCAGTTTGCCAGGCCGCGTGAGCTGCCTAACGTGCCAGACTTAAGTCGCCTGCCGGCGTTCTGGGAGTGCGGGCACGCAGCCGTGTGTGACAACCCAAGCGGGGTGAGCGAGCCCATCATGGCGGCTCCCCCCGCGGGACTGCCGCTCTCCCGGCCACCGGGCGGAGCACCGGCTGGTCCCGCGGGAAGCGCGCCGGCGCGCCGGCAACCCCAGGGCGCGAGCCCGCTGCGCCCGCCGGTCCGTCACCAGGGACGGAACCGCCCGCCGTTCAGCCGCCGGCGAGTCCAGCGGACGCACCGCAGCCGCCCGGCCCGTTCGGAACGGGACCGGACCGAATCCCGCCTCCTCGCAGCGCCTCGGACCTCGGCCGGATTGGGCCCGTGACCTCTTACTTCGGCAAGGGAGGGAATGATGCAGGCCAGGATTTCTAGCCCGACGGCAACGGTTCGTCAGGCTGGAAAGCCTGACCGACAGTCTTGCCCGAGCACCAAGCTGGCGGCGGAAAGACGATCGAGAGAGGATTCTGTCATGGCCCGTACGGCTCGACGATTGCTGACCGTGGCGCTCCTGGGAGGGGGCCTGGCACTGCCGGCGGCGCATGCCCAGGCCCAGGCCCAGGCTCCGCCTGCCGGCTCCGCGGCCACAGCCCCAGCTCCATCCCAGGCTCCGGCTCTGGCCCCAGCGGTCCGGCATGACTTCGGCGAGCTTTACGATGCACTGCCGGAGCCGCTGCCCGCCGCGGGGCTGACCTCGGGGGGCGGCTGGGAGCCCGAGTTCTTGCAGTCGCTGCCCCATCCACCGGACGAGCCCTACTCGATGCTCGGGCCGCCCCCCCCGATCGCCCCGCCGCCGCCCAATCTGGAACGCTACTTCGAGCACGGCGACCCGGTCCTCGATCCTCCGCAGTGGCCGCAGCCGGGCTGGTTTACCGACGTGCAGATCGGGATCGTCCACCCCCAGCTCTTCTTTGGCCAGATGAAGCATAGCGTGGTGGCAGGCGGCAGGCCGGTTCTGGTCGCGCCGGGCAGTGCCAACCTCGGCTGGGCGGTCGCGCCGCGGATCGAGGTTGGCTATCGGCTGCCGTCGGGCTTCGGCGAGTTTTCCGTCTCCAATCGGTTCTTCAGCGCGAATGGAAGCGGTCCGTTCAACGGGCCGGCCGGAGCGACGACGCGGACGAGCCGCTTCGGCGTGAATTACTGGGACTTTGACTACGGCAGCCGCGAGTATACGCCCTGGAACAACTGGTCGATGAAGTGGGTCGCCGGCGTCAGAACGGCTTTCACCGAAGCCGGCAACGTGGTCAACCAGTCTTTTAGCCGTGCCGCCCTGGACCGAGGCGTGTTCATCGCCGGTGATAGCAACTACACGGTGGGCAATGGGCCGCACTTCCGGCTGGAGCTCGATCGCAAGTTCCCCCAGTCGGGGTTCTCATTCATCACCAAGCTCGACATCGCCAACACGTTCACGCGCGAAAGCCAGCTCTTCGCGGCGAGTACCACGGCCTTGAATGGCGCCGGTGTGCCGGCGCACGGCGTCTTTACCCAAAATTTCTGGCAGCAGGTTCCGATCCTGAACTTCCAGGTCGGTCTGGGCTGGCAGCCGCCGGCGAATCCCAACATCCAGCTCTACATGGGATATCTGTACGAGTTCTGGTGGCAAGTTGCGTCGAATAGCAATCTGACCGTCTACAATGGCGGGACACGTGGTTCTTTCGACAACCAAGGCATCGTTTTTCAGGGTCAGGTGAAGTGGTAAGGCTCTGGCCGGAAATAAGTGTCGCCTTTCGCTCCGCGAAAGACGACTCTCCGGGAAGTAATCGCCCGCCCGCTCGATGAACTCCGCCTGGGAGAAAACCCGGTCCTTGATCCATTTACAGGCCGCGCACCAGTCACTGCCGCCGAAATCGATGAGCAGGTCCTTCCCCTGCGCCTTCGCGGCGGTTCGACCCTCAAGAGTGGGGTTCGTCCCATCAGACTGAAGTCAGACAATTGTATGATGGTAAACCCTGGGGTCGGGTCAGCCTGCGTCAACGGGCGGGGAAGCGGGGAAGTGGAACAGGTGCGTTATTGACAATTTGCGGCAGCAGGAAATTCATTTCGCCGGCGTTGTGCTCGGCACCACCGCCGTCGCTGCGCCGTTCAACCCCTGAAGCTGCTCCGGTTCGATGATCCGCGAATGCTCGCGGTCGGCCACGACGCATCCCGTCTCCTGCTGGAGACGGAGCGCGAATTCCTCAGCGGTTCGGTTGTGCCAGCCCCCGATGCGCCAGGGGCAGACGAGATACCCATCACGGAATTCGACCTCGTGAAAAAAATCTCGCGCGCCCCGTCTTGACTCCTCAGACGCATTGTCTTAGATTACGAGTCAGACAGTTTGTCTTGGAATGAGGAGTTCGATGAATCGCAGCAAAGAGGACGTGACGGACGCCGAGTTGTCGCTGCTAGCGGCGCTGTGGGATCTTGGCCCGGCGACGATCCGGCAGCTTGTCGAGCAGGTCTACCGTCAGAATGGGCCGTCGATGTACGCCACGGTGCAGAAGTTGCTCGACCGGCTCGAGGCGAAGGGGTGTGTGACGCGCGACCGCCGCGCGCCGGTGCATGTCTTCTCGGCGGCGATCAATCGCGACGACCTGATCGGCCGCCGCCTGCGGGCGGTTGCCGACTCGCTCTGTGGCGGCTCGCTCTCGCCGCTTCTGACTCACCTGGTCGAAGGGCACGGGCTCTCCGACGCCGAGCGCCGCGAGCTCCGCTCCCTGATCGACCGGCTTGATCGCAGGCGTTGAAACTTCCCCTTTTCGACTCTTCGCCATCGCAGCAAGAAAGGGCTCGGCCGTGGAGACGCTTTGGCATGTAGGTCTGAGCAATGCGGTATCCGCCACGTTTCTGGCTCTCCTGGTCGCTTGCCTAGGGCGGCCGCTGGCGCGGCGCCCCGCCGTGTTACACTGCCTCTGGCTGCTCGTGCTCGTGAAGCTCGTCACGCCCCCCCTCTACACGGTGCCGATCCCGCTGGTGGGTAAGCCGGCCGCATTCGAAAGAGACCCGGGCCGTCGCGGGAACACTCGTCGTCGAGCTCGCCGATCGAGAACCAAGCTACGTTCCCGCAAGCATCGAGGCACAGCCATCCGCAAGATCGCTCTGGAACTCCTTCGACGTCGATTGGCCGCGGTTGCTCGCCACGATCTGGCTCGCCGGCAGCGTGGCCTCGATCATCATCGCCGCCCGGCGGATCGTCCGGTTCGAGCGCTTTTTGAACGACGCTCAACCGGCTGCCGAAGAGATCCAGGAGTGGGTTGACGAGCTGGCGATCAACCTGGGGCTGGAGCGCCCGCCCAGCGTCTGGTGGACCACAGCCAAGCTCTCGCCGATGCTCTGGGCGCTTGGCCGGAGCCCGCGGCTGATCATCCCACTTGCGCTCTGGAAGAGCCTGGACGATCGCCAGCGCTCGACGCTTGTCGTCCACGAGCTTGCCCACCTCAAGCGCGGCGATCATCGCGTGCGATTACTCGAGCTCCTCGTGACGACGCTTTACTGGTGGCATCCCGTGCCGTGGTGGGCGCGGCGGGCGCTGCGGGATGTCGAGGAACAGTGCTGCGACGCCTGGGTCGTCTGGACATTCCCCGACGCCGCCAAGTCCTATGCCGAAACCTTGCTCGAAACCGTCGACTTTCTCAACGAAAGGGACCAACCCGAGCCGCTCCTGGCCAGCGGCTTCGGCAAGGTCCATCATCTCCGAAAGAGGTTAACCATGATCATGAGCGGAACCACTCCCCGACTCGTCAGTCTCTGGGGCGCCCTGGGCTCGCTGGCCCTGGGCGCGCTTCTATTGCCCGTGAGTCCGACCTGGGCTCAAAAGCCGGCCGACCCGAAGCAGGAGTTCGTCATCGAGACCATCGACATCGTCGGTGACTCCGACGCGGTCGTCTCCCCGGGGTCTTCCAGCGCGGCCATCGCGATCGTCGGCGACCTGGCGAATGGCGCTCTTGCGCAACCCAAACTGAATGTGACGGTCACAACCGACGATAAGCCCGCTGTTGTCGTCTCCGGCTCACTCGACCAGGCAATCGCCGCGCTCAAAGACCAGATCAAGGCGATCAGGCAGAAGTCGCCCCTGTCCGACTCGGACAGGAAACGAGCCGAAGCGCTTGGGCGTGCGCTCGAAGAAATCAACAAGGTAGCCCGGCAGGTCAAGGCGCTCGATAAAAGCGCAGCCAAAGACAAGGCCAGGGTCGAGAACAAGCGGATCGTGATCCGCAAGCTGGATCTGGATAACGTCCATGTGAACACGAAACCGCACGTGAGCACGAGTAAAGAACAGCAAGCCGAGGCCGAGACACGAAACGTCGAGGCTCAGGTCCGGTACCGAATCGTGGGCAAGCTGCTCGATGCCGAGAAGGACCGTGCCGTCAAGGATAAGCAAGCTGAGATCGAGCAGGCCCTCGCCGAGGTGCAGATTGCCAAAGCCAAGGTCAACGAGCTCACCCAGGAACTCATGAGGAAGAGACAGGAACTCTCGCGCCAACCGGCGAATTGTCGCGGCTAAAGCGTATCGAAGCGAGAGTTGTGACGGCTCCTGGTCCGGGCCCTGGTGCCGCCGCCGGCGCCGCTGGTTCCCCGAAGGTGTTGTTTGTGACACCGAAGCGCGCCGACGGTTCCCCGAAGGCCCTTTTTGTGACGCCGGACGGCGCCGCTGGTTCCCCGAAGGTGTTGTTTTCCACACCGCACATGAGCGATCCCGACCGTCAGCGGTTGGCCGACCTCGAGAAGAAGCTCGACAAGCTCCTCGAGGAAGTGGCGAGCTTGAAGAAGGCGCGGGCGAGGTAGTTGGTTTTGCCGCGAGCTTGAAGAATGCGCGGGCGAGGTAGTTGGTTTTGCCGCGAGCTTGAAGAAGGCGCGGGCGAGGTAGTTGGTAGTGCCAAGCTAACCCCCCCCACCCCCCCTTATCAAGGGGGGGAGATTTTTTGATATGTGGGGGCGCAAGAAAACGGGCGCCGAGCGAGGCCGAATCGAGAAGCTTGCACGCGACTCGAAACCGACCCCGCCCCTACGATCCGACGCGGCAGATCAGGCACTTCAGGTATTCGGTCTCCAGGCAGCTCGCCGAGACGGGGTGGTCGGGCGCCTGTCCGCGCTGTTCCAGGATCTGGATCGGCCGGCCGGACTGCTCGGCCACACTGCCGATCACCTCGACGAAGAGCTCGCGGCCGACCAGTCCCGAGCACGAGCACGTCACCAGGATCCCCTCGGGTTCGAGCACCTCGACGGCGGCCAGGTTCAGCCGCAGGTATCCCTTGATGGCCCGCTCGACGTCCTTGGCCTGCGTGGCGTACTTGGGCGGGTCGCAAATGACCACGCCGAACCGCTGGCCCGCGGTCCGCAGCCGCTCCAGGGCTTTGATTACGTCCCCAGCCTCGAACTGGGCACAGGTGACCCCATTGATCTCGGCCTGGCGCCGAGCCAGCTCGATCGCGGGCCCCGAGCTGTCGATTCCCAGAGTCGCGGCCGCGCCGCCGTGCTTGACGGCGTTCAGTGAGAAACCACCCGAAAAGCAGCATAGGTCGAGCACGTGCTTTCCCCGGCAATACCCAGCCGCCGCGCGACGATTGAGCCGTTGATCCAGGTAAAAACCCGTCTTCTGGCCCGATCGGAGATCGACCAGGAAGGATAGACCATTTTCCTCGATCAAGACCGGCTCACTCGGGACAGATCCGATGATCGATTCTTCGCCAGGTGACAGTCCCTCCTTCAGGGCGACGCTGCGTCCCGTCCGGGCGACGACGCCCAGGGCGCCGGTCAAGCGCACCAGAGCCTCGAGGATTGGCTGGCGATGGTGATAAAGGGCCAGGCTCGTGAACTCGGCGACGAGCCAGCGGTCATAACGGTCGACGGTCAGTCCGGATAGCCCGTCTCCCTCGCTGAAGACGAGCCGGTAGGCGGATTCACTTGTTCCCAGCCCGAGGATCTCGAGAGCGCAGCCGGATCGCGGCGGCCAGGGCCTCCGACCAGAAGCCTTGATCGAGCGGCCCATCGTCCCAGCGGTAGAGACGGGCCCGGATCGAGCTGGTTGGATTGTACATGCCGCGGGCGATGAACTTTCCTTCATGGGACCAAACGTCGACGATGTCGCCGGCCGCGGGATCGCCCGCTACGTGCTCGATCGACGAATCGAACACCCAGGGATGGCGCGCGAAGAAGGGCGCGCGCGACGCGGCTTGAGGACGACACGACCGGATGACGACATGGGGGCGCGGTTGCGGGAGGAGATTCCCAGCTTACGGGATCAGGTGGCACTTCGGCCGGACCGGTACGTTCCGGCCCGGAATGTTGGCGTTATTCCTGCGATGATTGTTCGCTCACGGATTGGCAGTCGGTGCCCGGCTGTCGGATTCAAACTCGGCCAGGTAGGCGAGGGTCCGGTCGAGCTGGCTCTTGAGATGGCGCACGCGCAGCAGGCTGCGAATCCGGCAGAGGAGCTCGACCTTGTTGACTGGCTTGGTGAGAAAATCGTCCGTGCCCGCTTGAACGCCCCGCTCGAAGTCGGCTGCTTCGTTGAGGGCGGTCACCATGAGGATCAGCAAGTCCTGGGTCGCGGGATTCGCCCGGATCAACTTGCAGACCTCGAAGCCGGACAATCGGGGCATCATGACGTCGAGCAAGAGGAGGTCGGGCGCGAATTCTTCCACAACCTTCAAGGTCTCCTCGCCGTCGTGCGCGGTCCTGATCTCGCAAGGGAAGTTGCTGAGATAGGCCTCGAGCAGCTCGACATTCTGGGCGTTATCGTCGGCGATCACGATCTTGGGGACGTCGAGGGGAAGATCCAAGTTCCGTCCTCCTTGAGAAACCGCACGGCCGCCCGAATTCTGGATGTCAGGGCGAGGTTCACAGCGAAGAAGTCAACGGGACCGCCACCATCTCCGGCGATTGGCGTCGACGAATCTGCGCAAGGAAATGGGGTAATTCCGGCAATTCCAGTCACGAAGACAATTCCTGACCCAACTAACTATAGGGGTGAAACCCGGGAGGCCAGGATGTCTAACATAACTAGTCCGCTTTTTCTCCATTCTAACTGCAATCAAATGATATTCTAGGGAGGAGGCTGGTCATCGCGAACCGGAAATCCGCGACCATCGGCCCCCCGGACACTGGTTTTCATCCCTTTTCCCCGCGTTGGATGCCGGCTCGTCAGGCCATCCACTGCTGAAAACGGCTTGGCTGCAAGGTTGCCGAGAGCGAGGTCCATGGTACAATTGTACTGCCGTCGGCCTCATTCCAGGATTCGGGTTCGCTCCCCATTTGTTCTGAACTTACCTCCACTGGAGGAGGCAAAACCGTGCCCTTGCGCGAGATAGACCGCAAGCTGATCGATCGCTGCCTCGGGAAGGAGCCCGGTGCGTGGAATGACTTCGTGGATCGCTACATGGGCTTGATCTACCACGTCATCCAGCATGCCGCCTACGCCCGCAGCCGCACCCTCTCATCAGAGGACGTCGAGGACATCGCCGCCGAGGTCTTGCTCAAGATTGTCGACGACGAGTACGCGGTGCTCAAGAAATTCAAGGGAATCAGCTCGCTTCCCACCTACCTCACAGTGATCGCCCGCCGCATCTGCGTCAAGCAGCTCATCAAGCGCCAGCGCGAAGAGGAGCTCGGGCATACCAACGCCCACCGGGCGTTTACCGACGATGGGGCCTCGGGCGAAGTCGAAGCGATCGTCACCGCCGAGGAAGTCGAGCGGATGCTCGACGACCTGCCCGATCGCGAGGCCGAAGTCGTCCGGATGTATCACCTCAAGTACATGAATTACCGCCAGATCGCCAAGAAGCTCGGAATTCCCGAGAATTCGGTCGGCCCCATCCTGGCGAAAGCCCGCAAGCGGCTGCGCGAAGCCGCGGAGCACCAGCAGAGCACCGGTTGAGCGCGTCGGCCGCCTCGCTCAGGCAAATTCACCGCTCAAGACCGTAAGTCTCGCCTTTTGCCCACAGTTCACCGGCGGCGTTCGCAGTTTCCGAGCCCGGCGCCGTGGTAATCGGCGCACCGACGAGTTCCTCGAATGGGGCTCTGTGGCCCGCTCCCGACCGGCCGACGGCGGGATTGAGCCGGGGAACATTGGCGTCATCGTCCGCTGGCGCGGGACGTCCCAGCCTGACTCCGTTGCGAGGCTCGGGGGCTGGCATGGTCCGCCTGACGGTTGTTCTTGAGTTGTTCGGTTGCCCGAGCTTCAGATCGGCCAGATTCTGCCGCGTATAGCCCGGAATCCTGGGCTCGTCGAAGATGCTCGTCTTGAGCGCCGGGTCAAGCTGGTTGATGACCACGTCCTGGATCGCGACATCCAGAGCGAGTCCTTCCTTCTTCCAGTCGAAACGGATCTCGTCCGGAAGGTAGGACCTGCGGGTGGTGCTCGTCTCGTCGGAATCGATTTCATGTTCCTTGTAGCCCTTCACCACGGCCTGGGCCAGCAGCGTCTGCCGATCGCCGGCCAGGATGCGGTATTCCTTGATTCGCAGGTTGTCGTTGCGGACGATCATTACGCGTGTGTAGGTGTCGGCCTTGTTCTGGATCGGCGGGAAGATCAAGACCGTCGTCCCCCGTTCGGGGCCATCCTTGACTTTGATACCGGCCGCCTCCTCGCGTGAGATCGGTTTCAAACCGAGCGCCTCGACGATCCAGTCGGGCTGGAAGGTAATCGGCAGCCCGCTCGACTTCAGGTCGGCGTAGTTGCACCAGTAGATGGACTTGTCTTCTTCGTTCTGAACCCAGAACCAGAACTTCTGGTCGTTGGAGCCGATATCGGCCTTCTTGCTGCCGACCGACTCCATCTCGAGCTTGAAATCGCGCGGGCGCTGCATGGCCAGCCGGGCGTCCGTGCGGCCGGTCAACCGCCGGCCGACGATCTGGACTGAAGGCCGGGCCTTGAGACTCTGAATCTGCTCGGCATTCCGGTTGTGCTCGGCGACGAACTGGGCGACGTCGAAATCGCGCTGGGCGAGCGTTTTCGGAGCAGGCTGCGGAGGCCTGTTGTTCAGCAGCACGCAACCGCTCGAAGAAAGCGTCGCGACCGCGACCAACACCATGAGTCGTACGACCCGCATGGCCCACTCCCTTTGGAATCCCGGTCGGCGCGTCAGTCTATCCCACACTGTTGATTATGGACGATGAAACTCGACCGGGAGATGAATTCGTGAAGGGTGGGATAACTTAACCCAAGTCCTGTTTTGCAACAAGGGCGAAGGAGGTGTTCAGCACTTCAGAAAGTCGGCGAGGGCATCGAACCCCTGCTCCAGCGTTCGCAGATCGGTCGCAAACGATAGCCTAGCATAGCCTTCGGCGCCGAATGCCGACCCCATCACCATCGCGACCCGCGCATCGCTGAGTGCGGCCGTGCAGAATGCCGTCGAATCGGCGATTCGCTTGCCGGCCAGTTCTCGGCCAAACAGCCTCGAGATATTCATGAACGCATAGAACGCCCCGTCGGGCGCCAGGCAGGTCACGTCGGGGAGCGCTTCGATGCGATCGAGCACAAAGTCTCGCCGCTTTTGGAATTCGGCTTTCATCGCCCGGACCGAATCCTGGGGACCGGTGATCGCCTCCAACGCTGCCCACTGACTGACCGAGCAGGGATTGCTCGTTTCCTGACTCTGGAGATCACCCATGAATCGCGCAACCGGCTCAGGGGCTACCGCCCATCCAATACGCCACCCGGTCATGGCGTATGTCTTGCTGACCCCCGAAATCGTAATCGTGCGCTCCGCAAGGCCGGGCCGCAGCGTCGCGAAACAGGTGGGCTGCACATCGCCATAGGTCAACTGCTCGTAAATCTCGTCGGAGATCACACCCACGTCCCTGGTAAGGACCACGTTGGCCAAGCCTTCGAGCTTGGCTCGACTGTAGACGATGCCGGTCGGATTGGACGGGCTGTTGAGCATGAGCAGCTTTGTGCGGGGCGTGACGGCCGCAAGAAACTGCTCCGGACTCAGCTTGAACCCAGCTTCTTCAGTCGTCGGGATCACGACAGGAGTCGCACCGGTCAGTCGCACCAGATCCGCATAACTGACCCAGTAAGGCGCCGGGATGATCACCTCGTCACCAGGCCCGCACACCGCCATGAATGCATTGTGGATCGAGTGCTTGGCTCCATTGGAGATGATGACCTGCGAGGGTTCGGTAGGAAGACCGTGCTGTTTTGTGTAAAGCGCCGAGACCGCCTGGCGCAGCTCGGAGATCCCCGCGGCCGGCGTGTAGTGCGTCTGACCGGAACGCATCGCCTTCAGGGCAGCTTCCTGGATATTTGCGGGGGTTGGGAAGTCAGGCTCGCCGAGCGAAAAGTCGAGGACTTCGATCCCTATTGCCTTCAATCGCCGGGCCTCGGCCGCCATGGCGAGGGTGGCGGAAGGCGAAATCAATCCAGAACGCGCCGCTAGTTCTAAACTCATGGTGTTACTCACGTGAAACTTACCTAATTGCTCAAGTTGCCCAAAACGCTCATTCGATTTGCAGGTTCAAAGCGGCCGTGGTAAAATATGCTGTTAGGGTAAGACCTGTTGTCATGCGTTCAGCGGGAGACTGATTGCTTGCGAGCCCGGCGAGATGAACGTTGGCCGTTCTCCCGGTCTGCTGGCTCAGTTTAACCCATGAGTGCGCGGAAGCACAGCACTTTCGAGCAGCGATCGCCCGCAACACATCATTTGAGCCTTGCGACGAAGAGCGTGGGGGAGAACATGCACCGCGTGGTCGTGACCGGAGTCGGGGTGGTTGCGCCCAATGGGATCGGCAGGCGCCAGTTCAGCGAAGCGATTTTCGAGGGTCGCTCGGGCGTTGGTTTTGTGGAGAGCTTCGACACGTCGGGGCTCGCCATCAGGATCGCGGGCGAGGTCAAGAATTTCAACGTCCTGCCCTATCTGGGAGAATACCGCAAGAACCTGAAGTTGATGAGCAGGGCGGCTCAGTTCGCGGTGGGCGCGGCGGCGATGGCCGTTGAGGATTCCGGTCTGGAAACCGCGAAGCTCGACCCCGGGCGGTTTGGCGTGTGCATGGGGACGGGAATCACGCCGGTCGATGTGACCGAGCTGGTCGATCCCATCCGCAAGAGTGTGGGCTGGGATGGGGCGTTCGACCTGGTTCGATTCACCACGGCGCGGGCGGAGTCGATTTTTCCGCTCTGGCTGCTTCAGCACCTGCCGAACATGGCGGCCGCTCATATTTCTATCCTCCATCACGCGATGGGGCCCAACAACACGATCGTGACGGCTTGTGCGGCGGGCACGCAGGCCGTGGGCGAGGCGTTTCGATTGATCCGTCGCGGCGATGCCGACGTGATGTTGGCCGGCGGGTGCGACAGCCGGCTCGACCCTCAACTATTCGTCGCCTACAACGCGATGAAGGCCGTCAGTGCGTCGCTGCGGCCTCCGGCGGAAGTTTCCCGGCCGTTCGACGCCGAGCGCGACGGCTTTGTCCTGGGCGAAGGGGCAGCCGTCCTGGTTCTGGAAAGTCTTCGCCGAGCCAAGAAGCGAAAAGCGACGATCTATGCCGAGGTCACCGGCTACGGCTCGTCCTTCGACGCGTTTGGAATCACGCGGCCGGAACCCGAGGGGAAAGGGGCGGCCCTATCGATGTCGGCGGCCCTGCGCGAGCGCGTATCGACCCCTCCCAGATCGATTACATCAACGCCCATGGCACGAGCACCAAGCTCAATGACTTGATGGAGACGGTCGCAGTCAAGCGCGTCTTCGGACACCGGGCCGCGTCCATCCCGATGAGCTCTCAAAAGTCGATGATCGGCCATTTGATCGGCGCGTCGGGCGCCGTCGAGGCCGCGGCAACGGCCCTCTCTCTCGAGCGGGGCGTCGTGCCGCCGACCATCAACCTTGCGACTCCCGACCCGGATTGCGACCTCGACTATGTGCCGAACATGTCCCGCGAGATGCCGGTGCGGACGGCGATCTCCAACAGCTTCGGCTTCGGCGGCCAGAACGCGTCGCTGGTTTTGACGCGCAGCTTCTGAAATTGATCATGGGTCCGCCTGGTAACAGCCGCGAATGCGGCGGCCGAACGTAGCCTGGCGGCGTCAGCCCATGTCGTCGATCGTACGGCCGCCGGCTAATAGCCGCGAATGCGGCGGCAGAACCTACCCTAGCGGCGTCAGCCCCAGGCCTAAGCGGAACCGCGCACGAAGGTGCGGGGGCCGGCCGCCGCGTCGGATCCGACCGATCCGTCAGATACGCCAGATCCGACCGATCCGACGCGGCGGCCGGCCTGACCCTTGATGTGAGGCGGAAGAGGCGGTGAAGCAGCATTGGGCCGACCGTAGGTCTGCCGTGTTGCATCCGTCAATCGAAGCTTAACCGATCAACAGGTTGACTTGCTCTCCGGACCGCGGGCGCCGATAATGAATCGGTGCGCCCGACATTCAGACAATCGGGCGAAGCTGCTTTCATGCACCTGGAAAGAACTCGCATGCCACCGACCAAGAAAGTTGGAACGAAGCGCGCCGGCGCGGGAACGGCCAAGACGAGGGGAGCGGCCGACGTCCAGCCGATCGCGCCTGAGCCGAGTCGCGTCGGCAAGCGTGGGACGGTCGTTATCCCGGCAGCGCTTCGCCGCCGGTATGGAATCGAGGAAGGCTCGCTCGTTGTTGCCGAGGCCCGGGAGGGTGGGGTTTTGATCCGGCCAGCCGTGATCGTCCCGGTCGAGGTTTACACGCCCGAGCGCAAGGCGCAGTTCGTTCTGTCCAACGCCCTCAATGCCGCCGACTATGCCGGCGCGGTGGCCGCGGTTCAGGCCATGGGACTCGACCCCGACGCGTTCCCGCACTACAAACCGCCCGGCGCCTGAGGCATGGGTCGCTTATTCCTCGACGCCAACGTCCTCTTTGCCGCCGCGTGGCGGCCAAAGGCGGCCTTGCAGCGGCTCTGGGAGCTGGACGACGCAGAACTGCTGTCGTCGAGTTACGCCTCCCTTGAGGCTCGGTGGAATCTCGATACTCCGGCGCAGCGCGGCCGGCTGACCCGGTTGCTGCGTCAGGTGCGCCTCGTCGAGCCCGAGCACTTTACGTTGCCCCGGGGTGTTCGTCTCCCGGAGAAGGATCTGCCGATCTTCCTCGCGGCGATCGACGGAGGAGCAACTCACCTTCTGACCGGCGATTGGGAGCATTTCGGACTCTACGTTCGCCAGCGAATCGGCGGCGTGCTCATCCTGCCGCCCGCTGAATACCCGCCGCTGATACCGAAAAAGCAGGTATCATGGCAAAACGAGATTGAACCAGAACGCGGCAGCCCGTCGGACGCGAGAAACTGCGCCGCCAGATGCGAGCGCCCGGTGAGCCTGCTCCAGTCCGTCACCCTGAACATGGCGATCCGCCCACTCGAAGCGGGAACCGACTCATGGTCGCTGGGCGTCCATCACGGGACGGCCAATCGAAAGCACTTCGACGCCGTCGTCTCGTCGAATGCGATCAAGGCGTCGTACTCGTCCGGAAGGACGGAGGGATACGACGCATTGTGAGCGATCGCGCCGATGCTGCGGTGATCGAGCGGTCGGGTCAACCAGGCCGAGGAGGGATTGTCCTTCGAGGCTCGACGCAGATCGATGATCATCCGCGGCAGGCCTGAGACGTGGGCATAGTACTCGACGCTGCCCGGTTGAGAAGAAGGCATCTTGTGGGTGCCCACGCCAGTGCCTTGGCCAACTGCGGTGTACCGACCCCGATGAGCGGCGAACCCCAGGACCACATAGTCCTTGCCATGCCTCTTCGCGAGATGCGACCCCATGCTCGTGGATCCCATTCCGGTCTTGGACACGTGGCCGTTGTGCGCCCACAGGACGATCTTGGAGCCGGGCGGGGCTTGCGTGAGGATCCACTCGACGTTTTCGGCCATGCAGCGGTCGCGATGATTGGAGCCTCCTGAAAACGAATCGACCATCATCGCGGCCGCCTGCGCGGCGACGCGGGCGTTCTGGATCGCCCAATCGACCTCCGCGGCGGGCTTCTTCTCGAGGTATTGCGCTCGGGCCTCCTCCATGTGTTTGAGCACGGCGGCAACGCGTTCCTTCGTCGCGAGATTCGCCGTGTCGATCCCGGCCTGGGCTGCGGCGGGCTTCATGCTCGCCGCGCGGGCCTGGCGGATCGCCTTGTCAAGGCCGTCGTAGGCAAGGGCCGGGGCCTTGGCGAAGGCGGGGTCGACCTCGGCGACGAACTTGCGCGCGTTCTCCGCCGCCACAGCCGCCGTCTGCATGTCGAACCCGAGGAACTGGATCTTGCGCTTCCCCGACTCGTTAAACTTCCTCATCCAGAGGATCATGTCGAGCACTTCCTGCGTGTCCCACGTCCAGAAATACATGCCCCGGAGCAGACCCTTCGGGTCGCCCTTGCCGTTCAACACGTAGTCGTTCACGCGGTACGCCTCGGGCATGTTGGCCTCGATGGCGAAGAGCGTGAAGCCCATCTCCGATGCGAGGAACTCAACCAAGCGGTGCTTCATCCGGAAGAACTCGGCCGTGCCGTGCGTGGCCTCTCCCAGGCCGACGATGTGGGCATCACCGATGATTCCCTTCAGTGGTCGTAAGTCGTCAAAGCCGCTTTCGGCACGGTCGGTCTTGAAGGTGAACGCGTTGTTGCGGAGCCAGTCCAACTCGGCCGGCTTGGGCTCGCGCTCGGCAGCCAGCTCGGCGAGCGACTTGCCCCGGTAGGGCTTGCCGTCGATCTCAAGGGCGAAGTCGTCCCACCACGCCGTTCCCCCGCCCGTCAGCAGGGCGCCGAAGACGATGGCCGTGGCCGAGACCGGGACATCGTGCCCTACGCTATAGAGCCTCCAGTCGGTGGTGCCCCGCACGCCGCGGTCGTCGATGGTGACCTTTCCCTTCGCGTCGATGCGTTCCGTCATGTTGTCGTGGGCGAGCATTGCCCCGGACCCATCAATCCGGCACCAGAGCCCGGCGTACCCGTCGGCGGCCACGTCCTTGGTCTTGATCCAGCCGCTGATCTTGATGTGCTTGCCCGCGGCCGCGTCGGGGGGGATTTGCAGGAACGCGTTCCCGAAGCCGCCGCGGCCGGTCGCCTTCATCTTGAGCGATCGCTTGCCCGACTTCGCCTCTGCCTCGTCGAGGCGGACTTCATAGCCCGCCGCACCCGTCGCGAAGCCGTCGCCGCTGACGGTCCAAGCCGTCGGTTTTGAAGGATTCTCGCCAGCCTGCTCGAACCCGAGGTTCAGTTCCTCGGGGGTCTGGGCGCGAACGCCGTGCAGTCCCAACAAACACGCAGAAACGAAGAAAATGCGTGCGATTCTCAGGCGCAACATCCGTCACCTCGTCACGAAACTAAGGGGTAACCATCGGCGGACCGCGGTCGAAACGGGGCGTCACGTCATGGATCTCCCGCACCGTCCTGTCACGTTACATCAGTTACGAGAGGCTTTCCACTCCCCGATGTTTCGGCGCACGATCTTCGCAAACCGGTCCTTCAGCTTCTGTTGTTCGCCATTACGTTCGACTCCCACCACGCAGTATGATGGCACCGCCAAACTGGAAATAAACCCCGCACCCCGCTGAGACGCGAGGAACTGCGCCGCCATGCTCGAGCGCCGGTTGGGCCTGCTCCAGGCCGTCAGTCTCAACATGTCGATGATGGTCGGGATCGGCCCATTCATCACGATTCCGTTATTCATCGCCAAGATGGGCGGGCCGCAGGCGATGATCGGATGGGTCCTGGGGGCGGCCGTCGCACTTGCCGACGGCATGGTCTGGAGCGAGCTGGCGGCGGCCTTCCCGGGGTCGGGGGGGACGTACCATTTTTACGACGCCGCTTATGGATCGTCGCGCGTGGGCCGCCTGCTCAAGTTCCTCTTCGTCTGGCAGTTTCTCTTCAGCGGTCCCCTCGAGATCGCGACGGGCGCGATCGGCCTGGCCAAGTATCTCGGCTACTTCGTTCCGGCACTCGCCGACCCGGCCTGGAACTGGCGCCGTTTCTTGCCGTTCCTGGACATGAACGTGCTCTGGGAGCAAGTGGCCGCCATCGCGATCATGGTGCTGGTGACGGTGCTCGCCTACCGGCGAATCGCCGTCGCCGGCCGCCTCATGGTCGTGCTCTGGGTCGGCATGCTCGCCACCGTCGCCTGGGTCATCGCGACGGGAATGACCCATTTCGACGCGGCGCGGGCGTTCGATTTTCCCGCCGGGGCCTGGACGGTCAACTGGCGAAACTCCGTCGGGCTGGGCATGGCGCTGGCAATCGCCATGTACGACTACCTGGGCTACTACCAGGTCTGCTATCTGGGCGACGAGGTTGCCGATCCGTCCCGCACGATCCCCCGCTCGATCCTGATCTCGGTCGCGGCCATCGGCTTGGTCTATCTGGCCATGAATATCGGGATCCTGGGCGTGCTTCCCTGGCGGGAAGTCGTCGCATCGAAGCACGTTGCCAGCGACCTGATGTCACGGGTTCACGGACCGTGGGCGGCGGGCCTCGTGACCGTCATGATTATCTGGACGGCCCTGGCGTCGGTATTCGCCGCGCTTCTGGGATATAGCCGGGTACCGTATGCATCGGCGCGGGCCGGCCACTTCATCAAGGCGTTCGCCGCGACCCATCCGACCGGCCATTTTCCCCATCGATCGCTGCTCTTCTTGAGCGGTTTGGCCGCCGTCGCCTGTCTTGCCGACCTCGAGACCGTGATCGCGGCCCTGCTGGCGTCGCGGATCCTGATCCAGTTCGTCGGTCAGATCGCGACGGTCGTTTATCTCAGGGCTCATCCCAAAGATACGCCCCCGCCCTATCGAATGCCCCTCTATCCCTTGCCCGCGCTCGTCGCCCTGGCCGGCTGGCTCTTCGTCGTTTCCACGTCTGAACGTCATGTGCTTATCTACGGACTGGGATCACTTCTTCTGGGCTGGACGGTGTTTCTCGTGTGGGATGGTCCGGCCACTCGCCGGCAATCCCAACCGGAGACCTTCGAGTAGCAACTTGCAGACCAATCGGCCCACGGGCCCGTTGTAGTCATCACGCTCCGCGTGATGGTCCGACTTCGGGTAGCAAGCTTGCAGACCAGTGGTTCCACGGGTAGAATTCGAGACAAATCGTTGGCAAACCATCCAGCCGGGACATCGTTGCGATGGCTCGGTTGTTTCGTCTTGAACCGGGGATGGAATCGTTCCCGGGTTCGCTTTATTGGTAAGAGGTGGCGATGTCGATGGACAAGAGTCTGAAAAAGGGGGCATCGCTGGCGCGGTCCAGGAATGTCTTGTCGCGGGCTGAGCGGCTCGCCCTTTTGCAAGAAGACGAGCGCTGGAGCCCGGCCGCGGGCATCTATAACCTGCCCAAGACCAAGTACCGTCGCCTCGCCCCCGGGCAGACCGGGCCCAAGCGTCCCGAGCCGAAGACCTGAAGAAGAACTGGAGTGGCGCGGGCGTCCCTGCCCGCCCGTCGGGCCAGAAGCCCGGCCCACTGGCAGCATCGAGAAGAACTGGAGTGGCGCGGGCGTCCCTGCCCGCGTTGAAACGGAAGCACCATGGCCGTTACGCTGGGCACCCTCTGTTTGGGGATCGTGCTCGCGAGTGCTCTGGGCGGCATGGTTCCGCTGGCGACGGTGCTCAACCACACGCGGCTCCAGGTCTATCTGAGCTTTTCCGCGGGCACGATGCTGGGCGCTGCCTTCTTTCACATGCTGCCCGAGGCCGTTCGTGCCGGCTCGCCGGCAACGATTCCCTGGGCGGCCGTCGGGCTCTTGGTGCTCTTCTTCCTCGAGCGGTTCTTCTCATTTCATCATCATGAGTCCTCCGATGGCGGGGCCTTGCACTGGGGATCCGCCGCGTTCGGGCTGGCCGTCCACTCGCTGGTCGGGGGCATCGCGCTGGGAACGCGCGGTTGCCGCCGATTATCAGGTGCGCTCCGGTCTGGGAGCGGCTGGGCTCGGGGTCTTCCTGGCGACCCTGGTGCACAAGCCGGCCGACGCCCTCACCATCACGTCGCTCATGATGAGGGCCGGCGCGGGACGCCGTGAAGCGCATCTGCTCAATCTGGGCTTTGCTCTCATGATCCCGCTGGGAGTCGTTCTCTTCGCGGTGGGCCTGGCGGGCGCACGCCCGATCACGGTGGCCGCCTGGACTTCAGCCGCACTGGCGTTCTCGGCGGGGACGTTTCTGTGCATCGCCCTGTCGGACCTCCTGCCCGAGCTCCAGTTTCACTCTCACGATCGCCTCAAGCTCTCGATCGCACTTCTGGCCGGCATTGCCCTGATGGCCGCCACGGCCGCCGCTCACCGGCCCGAGCACGAGCGTGCCGTGCCGGTTCAAGCCGCGTTCGCTCTGCCGTTGCAGCCGTTCGTCCTGTGAGCTTCGTTTTCTTGCAACGTGGTCCGCGTTCCGAGACTCATCCCGTCGGGTCGGGTTCCGGGACGTCGATTCCGAGCGCGGCCGTGCCGTGAAGTTGACGCAGGTACGCGCTGGAAACGTCGGCGCGCTTCACGACGCCGACGAGCAACCCCTCAGGAGTGCCATCGACGACGGGCAACGCCAGAAGGTCGTTCTCCACGAACAACTCCATGGCTCGATCCAGGCGGTCGTCGGGTTTGAGGGGTGTCATTACGCTCCGCATCAGGTCCGTAGCCACGATCAAGGGGAGCAGATCCGGCGACCGCGACGCCAGGACCAATTCCTGCAAGCTCACGACGCCCAGCATGCGGCCCTGGGCATCGACTACCGGCAGGGCGTGGGGATTCTTGCTGAGCATCTCAACGACTTCCGGAAGCCGATCGCCCGGATGGAGGACAGAGACCTCCTGCCGCGGCGTCATGAACTGGTCGACGCGGAGATGAGCCAGCACCTCCCGGACATAGTCGCCTTGGTGAGCGGGGGACCGTGACCGGCTCTCGACCTGCGAGCGGTAGATCGACTGTTCATCGGAAAGGAGGAAGGCCAGGGCGCAAACCCAGAGCGTCGGTAAGAGCAGGTTGTAGTTGCCCGTCATCTCGCTGACGATCACCAGCGTCGAAAACGGCGTCTTGGCCGCCGCGGCGAAGAACCCAGCCATTCCGACGATGACGAACGTGGCCGGATGGGGCACCAGCGCGGGCCAGAACCGGTGGAGCAGGATCCCGAGCATCCCGCCACCAGAGCCGCCGATGACCATCGATGGGCCGAACACGCCGCCCGATCCACCGCTACCGATCGTCAAGCTGGTGGTCAGGATCTTGCCCAGGGCCACACTCAGCAGGATCAGGGCGAGGAAGAGACTGTTCTCTTCCGCCGAGGGAATGGTCATGGCGTCCTGAAGGATGCCATATCCGAACGAAAGTACCGCCAGCACCCGCTGCTCGCCCCCGAGGGCGTAATAAAGGGCCAGGCCGATTGCCCCGCTCAGGAATGCTCCGATCGCGGGCTTGAAGTGGGGCAGCAATGGCAACTGGTGAAACACGTGCGTGAACCCATAAAAGGTCCGGGTGTAGACCATCGCCAGGACGACCATGAAGAGAGCGAGGAGCAGGTAAGGCCCCAACTGCCAGGGGTTGGAAAAAGTGAGGACGTTGAGCGTCTCGGGCGGGATCGAAAAGAGCGGGTTCCAGCCGAAGGCCACGCTGAAGGTGCAATAGGCCGTGATGCTGGCCAGGGCAGCGGGGATGATCACGTCGGACTCGAAGTCCGGGGAGCGATAGAGCACCTCGGCTGCGAACAGCGCGCCAGCCAAGGGTGCCCGAAAGATCGCGGCGACCCCTGCTCCCATGCCTCCAGCCATGAGGATGCGTCGCTCCGCCGGGCGCAAGCCCAGCACACCGCCCAGGAATGACCCGAACCCCGCGCCGATCTGGGCGATCGGCCCCTCCCGGCCGCCGGATCCGCCGGACCCGATGGTCAGGGCACTGGCTACAATCTTGACCAGGGGCACGCGTGGGCGGATCCGGCCCTGGTGGTAGTGGTAGGCCGCGATGGCCGCGTCGGTTCCGTGTCCTTCCGCCTCGGGAGCCAGGGTGAAGACGAGAAGCCCGCTCAGAATCCCGCCTGCGGCGGGTACCAAGAGGAGCAGCCATGGCTGAAACGGCCGCGCTGTTTCCGACCAGAAGGACGGCTCCCCACCCGGCTGATGGGGATGGTAGCCCACAACGAAATCGAGGGCGTAGTGCGCCACGACCTGGCAGGCCGCGTAGAAGACAATAGCCCCCAGACCCGCGATGACGCCCACGGCCAGCGACAGCCCGAGCAGGCGGGCTTCGGAACGGAGCCGCCTGCGGCCCAACTCCCAGAACTCGGGAAACCAGCGCAGCGGATGGGTTGGCGCCGGATGAGATGACGAATTGTCTTCCATTCGGGAATCATCTCCGGCGAATCAGCCGTGCCGAGGCCGCCGCCCGCGGTCGAGCAAGTCTGAGAGGCGAAGGGCGAAGCCCGGCAAGACCGCACCGCCGTCCAGCGCCTGGTGGGCACGGACGAGAACCGACTGCTCGATCGTCGAAAAGACACGCGCAGTGCGTTTCCTGGGATCGATCAGCCACACCAGTACGACGCCGGCGTCGAAATACTCACGCACCATGCGGGCCATCTCCGCCTTGGTGTTCCCCTCGCTGAGCACTTCGACGGCCAGGTCGGGCGCCAGGTCAGGGATCGGCTCACGGGGGCTTTCACGGCCGGGGAGCCTGTCCCAGGAGATGAACGACAGATCGGGAATCCGCACCAGGCCCGGAGCGATCCGCATCATGCCGTCGGCCCCGACGCAAATCCCCAGGTCGTTCTGGTCGAGATAAGACTTGACCAGATATGCGAGCTCGATGGCCAGTCGCGACTCCTCGAACCCCATCGCTTTCTCCACCAAGGTGCCGTCAACCAGCTCGCAAAGACGGTTCTCTCGTGCCTCGGCGGCGATGACATCCTTCTCCGTCGCGGTGCCCGGCGCGGGGTGAAACCAGATCCGCTCCAGCGGGATCCCACCCAGCCGCTGCCGCAGGTCGGCCAGGGTCTTGATGTCGGGAGGAGCGATCGTGGCCTGAGACATAACGGCTTCCCCGCGGTTGCGGATACCTCGATGCACCGAGCCACCATTCTGACGCCTCGCGGTTTCCTCGGCAAGGGAGGGCGGCGCGAAGGCCAAAGCCCGTCTCGCCGCGCCAATGGCTCCGCCGGCATCGCGAGGTCCAGGATCAGGAGCCGGAAGTCATCGCGGGAGATGAGAATGGTCCGAGGGTCTGCTCGCCGGTATGGATCGGAGCGGCCGATGGTCTTCGCCACGCCCCAGTCAACGAAGCAGATTGTATGCTGTAGCCCCAGATCCACGATTCGGGAACGAAGCGATTGCGCAGGTTGTCAACCCTGGCGCAGCAGGGCATGAAAGCCGGCCTGCTCGAAGTGTTTATCGCCGGTGAGGGCCTCGGTCAGGCCACGTTCGGTCAAAAACGTGTCGGCGAACCGGACAATCATCGCTTGGGCGTACCGTGGATGTAGTAGTCGTGCTGCTCGGCCAGGTCGGCCGGCAGGCCCTTCGCCTTACCGGCGACCGAGACCAGGCGGCGGGAGAGGTCCCGAACAGCCTCGTCCATGTCCACCGTCTCAACCCGCACCTTCGTCCCCTCCGGCAAAGGCGGAGTGCCGTCGTCGAGGACGATCACCCCGTTTTGAACCTGTCCCGTGTACGTCACGGCCATGTGGCACCCCCTCAACTTGCGGCTCACCGCCGATTATACGCTGCCGGCCGCGTGGCGCACATGGCGATTCACTTCCCCGGTTTTCGCGCCGGCTCATCCTGGCTTCCCAGTACGGTCAAATCCACCGAATCGCCCGGCGGCAGTACGATCTTTCCCTTGACGCGGCCGAGCAAGGCCTGAAGCGATTCGATGTAGATCCGGCGGATCGTGAGGCTGCGGGCGCGCTGGGCCTCGGCGAGCAGGACGCGGAAACGCTCGGCTTGAGCAGACGTGGTGAGGGCTCGCCGCTTGGCGGCGGCATGGGCAGCCTCGAGAATCGCCCGGGCCTGCACCGGGCAGTCGTCGCGGTTGTCTCGGCGTATGTCCTCGCCTCGTTGATCCGCTCTTCGCGCCGGCTTTCGGCTGATTGGGCCGCGGCAAAAGCCGCCTCGACTTCCAGTGGCGGCCGCGTGTCCGTCAGGTTCACGCCCAGGATCGCGACTCCGAGTTGGTAAGCTGCCGACGTCGATTGGAGGTTGTGCGCGACCTCCTGTGCCACGGCTTGCCGTTGCGAGCGCAGAACCCCATCCACGCCGCGAGACGCCATGGCGCGGGTCAGAGCCGCCTCGGCCAGACGGGTCAAGAGCGGCTCGAGCTGCTCGGCCCGGAGCACATAATCGGCCGGATTGGCGGCCCGGTACTGAACGGTCGCCTGCACTCGCAAGAGGTTGAGATCGCCCGTCATGAACTCGCCGGCGGATGGCTCGAAATCGGCGGACGCCGGCCCGGATAGCCCGATCGTGAACTGCCGCACCTCGAGGGCCAATACCCGATCAACGCGGTCGATCCCAAACGGATAGCGCCAGTGCAATCCCGGCCCCCACGCGGGATCGAGCAATCGGCCCAGCCGCCGCACCACGACCACCTCGCCGGGCGCGACCAGGCATACACCGGACCCGACGAAGAGCAGGACGGCGGTCAAGAGTGCAATCGGAATTACCAAGCGTCGCATAGCAGACGAGGCCTCCGGAGGCGGGCAGGGACGCCCGCCCCACTGCCACGCTCCTGCATCTGTCCAGTGGGGCGGGCCTCCGTGCCCGCCGGTCTCTTGCCAAGAGCTTGCGCTCTTGCGCAACGGTCTGTATTAACCGAATTCGGATCATGGCTGGCGCGCCGCCTTCTTGACCTGAGCCGCCGATGACTGGCCAGGCAAGTCGGATGATTGCCCCGCCGCCGGCCCCTCGACCAAGAGCTTGAGCAGCGGGCTGGAAGAGGACAGGACGACGGTCGTCTGGCCGTCAAAAATCGCTCGGTACGATTCGAGCGTGCGGAGGAACTCGAAAAACTTGGGGTCGCGCATGTGCGCCGAGTTCAAAAGCCGCGTCGCCTCGGCCTCGGCACTGCCGCGGGCCCGCTCGGCGTCGGATTCGGCCTGGGCGAGGATCGCGTCGCGAGCCCGGTCGGCCTGGCTGGTGATCGATAGGTACTGCGCCTCGCCCTCGGCCCGCAGCTTGGCGGCCACCTGCCGGCGCTCGCTGCGGATCAGGTCGAAAACCGCGGGCCGGACCTCGATCGGATGATTGAACCGCCGCAGCCGGACATCGCTCACCAGGACGCCCAGCTCGCTCCGCGCCGATGCGAGAACACCGGCCGTGACTTCCCGGTTCAATTCGTCGAGCGCCCAGCGGCCTTGGTCGGTCGAAGCCAGCGCATCCAGGTCGCGGCGGCCAACCGCGTCGCTCAAGGCCGCGGCGACTCGCTCGTAAAGCCGCGCCTCCGCCATTTCCGGCCCGCCGGCGGCCCGCAAGAAGAGCACGGGATCGGCGACCCCCCAGACGACGAACGCGGCGATTTCCAGGTTGCGCTTGTCGCCCGTGATGACCTCGCGCGGCGGAGGCTCAAAAACCTTGAGCCGCCGGTCGATCTTGAGCGCGACCTGCCAGGGCGCCTTGAAATGGAGCCCGGATTCGCCCGGCCGTTCCCCAAAAACGCCCACAATGCGCCCGAAACTGGTCAAGACCGCATATTCGGTCTCGTCCACGACAAAAAGCGAGGCAGCGAAAGCCGCTGCCAGGACCACGAGCAGACCGATCGCAAAGAGCCAGCGAAGCGAATGTTGCATGATCGCGGAATTCCCCTTTCTTGCAGGAGCCGTCACGCTCAGCGTGACGGATCATCACGCGGAGCGTGATGACTACTTTTTGCAGGAGTCGTCACGCTCAGCGTGACGGATCATCACGCGGAGCGTGATGAGTACTTATGGTTTTGAAGGCGTGTTTCCATTCTGTTGGCGGGCCCCCGGAGCCGCCTTTTCGTCAGGCCGATCGGTTCGCAAGACGGGCAACGCGGCTTCCCAGGCAAGGTTGGGCACGATGAGGTGACGCCGGCGGCCCGGCTCCTCGTCGAGGACGACCTTTTTCTTGCCGCCCAAGCTTTCGGCCAGCTTCTCCCAGAAAAGCCGAAGGTCGGTGAGCGCAGGGATCGGCCTGACGCGCAAGCTCCAGCGCGTTGAAGGAATCAGCCGCGGCGCCCGCCAGCGCCACGCGGCGCGATTGCTCACCCAGAGCAGACTGAACGATCGCCTCGGCTTTTCCCTTGGCTTCGGTCACGGTCTGGTCGCGGTAAGCAATCGCCTCGTTGATCCGGCGCTGGCGGTCGCTGGCCGCGCGCGAGACGTCCCGATAGGCGTCGATCACTTCCAGCGGAGGGTGGATGTCCTGAAATGCGATCGCGCACACCACGACGCCCAAACGATAGGCCGAAACCCGCTCCGCGAGCAGAAGAGCGGCAGCCAGCTCAGCGTCGTCGCGATCGCGCAGTCAGCAAGTCAAGCAGCGCACGGCGGCCGACGATCTCGCGCACGACCGATTCCGCAACCGGCCTGAGGGCGTTCTCGCCATCGGCGACGTCAAAGACGAAGCGGCGAAGGGCCGCGGGGCTCGCGGCGTCGATCGCGAACTGGACGGTCGCCGACAGCTCGACGTAACGGCCATCGCCCGTCAACAAGAGCGCAGGCGCCATCCGCGCTGCCGCCCTGAGGGCGCCCGTGCGTCGAACTCCCAGCGCGTCGGATCGGCCTCGGCCATGCCCGTGCTTCGAAACCCGATTTCGATGCTGCGCACCCGCTCGGGCGCGATCGCGGTTACCGATTCAATCGGATAAGGCCAGCGGAGGTGCAAGCCGGGACGCAGCACGCCCTCGAATCGGCCGAAGCGCTGGAGCACGCCGACGTCGCCCGGCGCGATCGCGGTCCAGCCGCTGACGGCATATCCCAGGAGTGTCAGGAGCGACACAATCCCGACCGCCGCGCGGCGGTGTGCCCAGGCCCATTTCCAGGCTCGATCGAGGTCGATCCGGTCGTCGATCCGGCGGATGTACGCGCCCAGATCGCGAAGCTGCCGCAGCGGTGGCAAGCTGGCCCAATCGCCGAAAACCAAGAGCCGCATCGAATTGAGCAACACCACGAGCGAGCCGGCCTGGTGGAGAATGGCCGCGGCGACCGGCCCCAGCAAGCCGAAAGTCGCCGACAGCATGGCCAGGGCGTTGAGCCCGAAGGCAAATCCGATGATATTCTGGCGGATCACCCTTACCGTGGCCCGTGCCAGTTGCACCAGTTCGGGCAAGACGCGCAGGGGCTCGCCCAGGAGGACCAGGTCGCCGGCCTCCGCGGCCAGGTCGGCGCCGATTCCACCCAGGGCAATTCCCACGTCGGCCCCTGCCAGGGCCGGTGCGTCGTTGATCCCGTCGCCCACCATCGCCACCCGGCGCCCGGACTGGCGCCGCTCTTCGATCCACCGCGCTTTGTCGGCGGGCAGAAGCTCCGCTTCGACCGTGTCGGCATGGATCCGCTTCGCCACCGCCTGGGCCGCCGGCCGGCGATCGCCGGTCAGAACCGCGATTTCCTTGATCTTGAGGTGGCGCAGGTCGTGGATGACGTCGTGGGCCTCCGGGCGGACCGCATCGCGAACCCCGATCACGCCCGCGATGGCGCCGTCGACCGCGACAATGAGCGACGTTTGACCCTCCCGGTCGAGATCGTCGAGGATTTTCTCCGTTGCCGCATCCAGGCTGATCTCCGCTTCCGCCAGGAAGCGGCGGTTGCCGACGCGCACGATCGCCTGCGGCTCATCGTCTCGGCCGCAGCGCGCTTGCACCCCCGCGCCGGGCAGAATCGACGCGTCGCGCGCCTCGACGAGCGCCAGCGCGCCGGCGCGCCTCGCTGACAATCACTCGAGCCAGTGGGTGGTGACTGGCCGACTCGGCCGAAGCCGCCAACCGCAAGACATCCACCTGGTCGTGCCCGGGCGCCGTCACGATCGAGGCGAACTGGGGCGTGCCCTGGGTCAGGGTGCCCGTCTTGTCAAACGCGAAGGTATCGCAGGCCGCGAGCCGCTCGAGGGCGGCGCCTCGCTTGATCAAGATCCCGTGCCGCGCCAGCCAGGCCATGCTGGCAAGCATCGCGGCCGGTGTCGCCAGCACCAGGCTGCACGGACACGCCACCACCAGGACGGCGACCGTCCGCGACCAGACGTCGGGCCAGCCGGCCAGATAGCCGATCAGAAGAGTCATGCCCGCCGCGACCTCGACGACCGGCAGGAAGTACCGAGCCAGCCGGTCGGCGAGCTTTTCGAGCGACGCTTTCCGCCGCCTGGCCTCGGAAACCAGCCGCAACACCTGGCCGAAAGTCGTCTCCGCGCCGACCTTCTCGGCTTCAACTTCGAGCACTCCGAACTGGTTGAGCGTGCTCGTGAAGACGGCGTCCGCCGGGCCTTTGTTGACCGGCAGCGACTCGCCGGTGAGCGCGGATTGATCGACCGAAGAGCGCCCGGCGACGACGGTTCCATCGACGGGCACCCGCTCCCCGGGCCGGACGATCACTCGATCGCCGACCCTGAGTTCATTCGCCGCGATCTCGATCTCCTGGCCATCGCGCCGCACCCGCGCCCGTCGCGGCGATTGGTCGACGAGCCGGCCGAGAGCGCGCCGGGTGTGGGAAAAGGTCCAGGCTTCCAGGACCTCGCCCAATAGCGCGATGAACACCACCTCGGCCGCGACGAAGGGCTGGCCCAAGACCAGAGCCGCGAGCGCCGCCTGGGCCAGCGCCAGGTCGGCCCCCACGCGGCCATGCAAGAGGCCCCGAAGCGCCCCGTAAACAATGTAGACCGCTCCCAGGATCGCCGCGGCCAGTACCGGCGTGATCGAAAACGGCAGCCGCCGGCTCTCCCACCCGGTCAAGCCCAGGAGAAGCTCGGTGGCGAGCAAGGCGCCCAGCAGAGCCGTGAAGGCATAGAGCCCAAGGTCGCCGGCCAGACCGCGATCCCGATCGACGGGAACGACCGCTAGCCCGCCATCGGGATGATCCAGCTCTTCCGGTCGATACTCACGGTGCATCGGCGGTCCCCTCGCGGGCGCGTTTTGGTGTTGCGCTCTCGGGACTTCGCCCCGAAGGGGCCGGAACAGACGAGCCCAGGGCAACGCCCTGGGCACGTGGATCCCTACCAAAACTCCGGAGCCCTGAAAGGGCGAAACACCCCTTCGATTGTGCCGCCCTTTCAGGGCTTGACTTTCGTTTGATTCCCGCTGATTCCCAGGGCCTTGCCCTGGGCTGATGTGTGGTTACCCCTTCGGGGCGGCAAACAGCCCAACACCAAAACGGGCGCGTCGGGTTCGTACGGGCGCAGGCTTGGCGCTGGTCGTTTGTTCTCACTCCCGCGCCTCGTCGCCGCCGGCCAGCGATTGGACCCAGGCATCGAGCTGGGCAGGCTCGATCTCCTCCTGGGTCGACTTGGGGCCCAGCAGGTCGCACCGGGACGGCCGGACGAAGAGCCCGCGGACCTGGTAGATCCAGCGCCCGAGTGAAATCAAGAAGAGAGCGGCGATCACGGCCAGCGACCAGTGGAGCAGCGCGGAATCGCTTCCTCCGCCGGGGGCTGCCTCGTGCGGCGACCAGCCGATCCGCCCGATCAGGACCGGTGCGCCGCGCGGGACGTCGCCGGCCTGATATTTCATCACCTTGAGAAAGTAGCCGTTGAAGACCACTCGCTCGGAGATATTGGTCCCGATCGGGAGCCCTTGCGGCGCGTCCTCGAACACGCACACATAGGGAACCCGCGTTGCATCGGGCGTGAAGATCCAGGCCTCGTAGAGCCAGCCCTTCGGGGTCAGCTTGGACGGGTAGCGCAGCACTTGCCGGGCAGCGCCCAGCAAGTGGACCGGTACGCCGCGGTATTGCGCCGGGGTTTCCCAGAGGTGGGGCAGGAAAATGTCGCGCCGGCTCGCGGCCGCCAGATCGCTGGGCGATTTTTCGCGCCCGGGCGAGCAAGACCGAGTAAGCCGCATTATCGCGCAAGGAGATCGGCGTCCGGTCGGTCACGCTCTCGAATTCCGGCGAGCGGTCGGGCACGACCGGCTCGGGCTTGCCCGCGACAGTCGGCGGCGCCTCGGCCGGCTCGGGCCGCTTCTGGAGGTAATTCCAGGCGAGCACCCAGCCCCCGATCATGATGGCCGCCAGGATCAAGAGCCGGGGCAGCTCCGATCCTCGAAAGAACGCGCTGGGTCGTTCCACGTCCGATCACTCCCCTTCGCCGGGATTCAACTCTTCGAAGCTCAGTTTCATGTCCTTCTTGGCGCGGGCAAAGGAATTCGAGAAGGCGTTGATCACCTTCATGAGCTCGGAGTACTTCAAATGAGGGTCGACCTTCAGCAGGGTCTGATCGAAGGGCAGGTTGGGGTCCTCGAGAAACTTGTCGAGCTCGCGCTCGAGGGCGGCGGGGTCGGTCGGGATCGTCTGTTCGCCCACCGTGATCGAATCGAGCGAGCCGCCCGCCCCGGCCCGCAGGATCGTGGGCAATGTCCGCAGCGAGACCGGCAAGTTCTCCGAAGGCTTGTCGGCAGGCGCATCGGCGGTGATGGAGGTCGCGGGCTGGGGTGGAAGCAGGTTCATCAAGAACTGGCCTTCGGCCGGCATAGGATGGTAGGTGAGGACGAAGAACGTCAGGAGCTGGAACGCCATGTCCAGCATGGGCGCCACGGGAACATCCGGCGCTTGCGCCTTTTTGACCTTCTTGCGTTCCTGCACGTCTTTGACTCTCCCCGGCCGGTTGGCCGATCACGAGGGCCTGGTCATCGCCTTGAGCGCGAATTTGCGGAACCCCTGATTCTGGCATGCCTTGATCACGCCGATCAGCGAGGAAAAGTCGGTGTCCTTGTCGGCGCGAAGGATGATCGTCGTGGGCAAGTCGCCGGTTGCGTTGAGCTTGATGTTGGCGACCTTGAGGTTGATCCGGATCAGCTCAGCCTGAAGTTTGATCGTCTCGATCGCCTTGTGCAGCGGCTGGGCCTCGCCGCCCATCAGGAGATGGCCGTCGCGATCGACGTTCAAAACCAGGCGATCCTCGGCAACCTGCTTGGGCTCTTCGATCGGCCGGGCCGACCCGGCCGCCGGCAAGCGCACCCGCTGGTCGTAGTTCTCGGAGCTGAAGTTGATCACGAGCATGAAAAAGGTGATCAACTGAAAGACGACGTCCAGGAGCGGCGTCAAGTTGGGCTCGGCCTTCATCTCGCTGGTCACGGAACCGGCCATGGAATCAGCCTCCGGCTTGCAGTCTCAAGGTCACGATGGCTTGACGGCCTTGGCCGCGGCGACCAGCGAATTGATCGTGCGGTCGGCCACGCGGGTGGCCTCCATGGTCATCTGAGCGATCCGGTTGCGGAAGAAGGCAAAGAAGAAGATCGCCGGCACCGAGAGCGAGACGCCTTCGAGCGTGATGAACAGAGCCGTCGAGATCCCCTCGGCCACCTTTTCGGGCCGGGGCTGGGCGCCGGCGGCCGTGGCAATCTCCTTGAAGCTCATGATCATGCCCCAGATCGTGCCCACCAGGCCGATCATCGGCCCCAGGGTCCCGATGACCGCCAGGTAGCTGATTTTCATTTCGTAGTTCGTGACGATCTCTTCGGAAGCCTCCTCCATTGCCTCCTTGGCGTCCGCCCGGCCGTTGGGCAGGTTGGCGATCCCCGTGCGCACCAGCCTGGCGAGAAACGAATCGTTGTCCTTGCAAACGTCGTAGGCATCCTGAAACTTCTTGTCCTTGATCGCCGTTTCCAGTCTCTCGACGAGCGGAGTCGGCACGGCCTCGCTCACGCGGAACTCCATGAAGAGGCGGATGACCAGTGCGGTGAAATAGATCGAGAGCAAAAGCAGAAAAAACCCGATCGGCCCCGAAGCGCGAATGGCCAGATGCAGCAAGCTTTCCGGGCCTGGGGGAGCCGTTCCCTCGGCCGCCCCGGCCGGCGCGGGGCTCTTGGCCGCCGGCGCCGGCTCATCCGCGGGATCGTTCTTGGGCGGAGCCGCCTCCTTGGCCGCGGGCGCATCGCCCTTGCCCGCATCCTGCGCTCTTGCGAGCCCCATCCCGCTGGTTGCAAACCAGACCAGGCCACTGCTGAGCAACGTGAAGACGAGCCACGCCCACTGGGTCCTGGGAGCACGGCCGGAATGCAATTGCTGCCGCATCGAAGATGTCTCCACCGACAATTCCCGTCGAGCAGTTTCCTATTTTACCACGAAACCCACCCTACATACGCAGCGCGTCATGCAACGTGACATCAGAGCATGAGCGGCGCCCGAGCCCGGACGCGAAATGCCCGCCCCCCTGGCTCGCCAGATCGCGCCGGCCGCGCGCGATTCTTAATTAATTCACTATCCGACGGGGCACGAGCACTGTCAACTGGTCGACGATCGATCGGTCTGACCAGTTTGTAGCGAACTGATTCGGATCACCGATGCATCAGCCTTACCACTGACGGCACGGCAACCGGGGGTTATGTTCGAAAAAGCAGTCAGGGCTTCGCGGCCGTTTCCTCGAGTTTCTTCGACAACGCGCCCTTGGCCTTGATTTGGTTGATAAGGGCCTTGTAGTCATTGCGCGGCCGCAGGGGGTCCAGGTCGGCGTCTAATTCGATCCAGGCGAGATCCCGATAGCCGCCATCGACCGCCTGCCGGAGCGCTTCCATGGCCTGATCGGCCAGGCGACGCGATCGCTCGGCGGCCGCTGGGCCCTTCCCGGTCGATCTGACCAGGTCGCTGGAGAGGGAACGGATACAAGCCAGATCGTACGGTTTTGCCAGGCCTTCCTTGTCGATCCGCTCAAACAACGTGAGCGCCTTCCGCGACATATCCGAAGCTTCAGGCTCCTGACCAGCCTGACGCAGTACCTGTCCCAGGTAACAATAGCCGTTGGCCAGTGAAAGTGGGTAGGTCCTCACTTCCGGGTTCTCACGCACAAGTCGCTCGAAAAGCTCGATCGACCGGCGATGGTAAGGGATCGCCTCAGCTTGCCGGTCAGTCCGCCGGTGATAGAACTCGCCGATCCAGCCCATTGTCCAGGCAAGACTGTACTGAAAGTTCAGGTCTTCAGGATGATCGCGAACGACCCCTTCCAGAAGGTCCCGGGAATTTCCCGCCGCCTTGAAAGCCTCATCGATGCGCCCGAACTTCTCGTGGAGAGAGCCCATGTTTCTGAACACCCCAGAGAGCCGGTAGCGATAGTCGGCGACATCAGGGTGATCGCGGATCAGGCGATCGTACAGGTCGCGAGCCTCGTTGTACAACGGCATCGCCTCGGCCGCCCGCCCTGCTCGTTCCAACTGATAACCGCAGTTCATGAGCCCGGTGGCCAGTTCGTTCTGGTATTCGGGGACCTGGGGATTCTCCCTGGCGGCACGCCTGAGGATCTCGACGCTGCGCTGCATGGTCCAGAGCGCATCCGAGTCGAAACCGAGCATGTACTGCCGGTTCCCCAGGTGCCTCAGGGCTCTCGCCAGCCTGGCGGGGTAGCGGGGCTCGCCGGGGTGATCTCGGGCCAGGGCCTCGTACATCGCCACAGCTTCCTGGAAGTCCCTGGCCGACTCGGCCTGGGTGCCGACTTCGCTTTCGACAAACCCGAGGCGGTACCACGCCTCGGCTGCCTCGGCACGCACCGTCCTGTCCGAGCCGCGATCGCGGAGGAATTGCTCGTAATACTTGCGGGCTGAATCCAGCAGGTCCTTGCGCAACGGCTGCAAGCCGGGGACGTTCAGCAGCTTGCTCTCGCTGACCTTGGTGAAGTACTCGTCGACGGCCTCGCGCGCCTTGCGGAAGTTGTCCTCGGCCCTTTGAAAATTGGCCTGGGCGAGGCGGCGCTCCCGCTCGGTGCGGGCGTTGGCCTGGCCCAGAAGCAGTGTGCCTACGGACAAGCCGGCGACTGCGATCATCAAGAGGGTCGCCGCCGCGGCGACCAGCGTGCGGTGCCGCCGGCCCCAGCGCGCCAGCCGCGCCAGCGCCGGCTCCGCGTAGGCCGTGACTGGCTCGTCGGCCAGGTAATGGCGGACCTCGTCGGCGAGGTCGCGAGCCGACGCATAGCGGTCTGCGGGCCGCTTGGCCAGCGCCTTCAGGCAAACGGCCTCCAGCGGCGGGGGCGCGGGCGGGCAGACCGACCGCGGCGGGGCCGGTGGTTCGGTCGCGACCTTGCGGAGCAACTCGGCGATTCCGTCGCCGTCAAAGGGCGGCCGTCCGGCGAGAATCTCGTAGAGGATCGCACCCAAACCATAAATGTCGGTGCGCCGGTCAACACTGTCCCACCGCCCCTCGGCCTGCTCGGGGCTCATATAAGCCGGGGTGCCCAGCACCTGGCCCTCAACCGTCTCGCCGCGATCGGCGTCGGGCGCCAGCGCGACTGCCGGACTGAGTGTCTCCTCCGCGCGTTCCACGAGCTTCGCCAGCCCCCAGTCGAGCACGATGACTTCACCATAGTCACCCAGGACCACGTTCTGTGGCTTGAGATCGCGATGGATCACACCGCGGCTATGGGCGAAAGCGACGGCGTTACAGACCCCGAGGAAGGCCCCCAGGAGCGCCCGGAATTCGAGCGGGTCGAACTTGCCCTCCGCGCCGCAGCGGTGGAACGCCTCGATCGCCTCCGAGAGGGTGCGGCCCTTGACGAACCGCATCGTGTAAAATGGCTGGCGGCCCTCACCGGCCCGCACGAGCTCGTGGACAGGGACGATGTTGGGGTGCTCGAGCTGGCCGGTGATCTTGGCCTCTTCCAGGAAGCGGGACCAGACGACCGGATTATTCGCCTGCTCGGGCCGCAATTCCTTGAGGGCCACCTCGCGACCGAGGTCGGCGTCGCGCGCCAGCCAGACCTGGCCGATGCCTCCCCGCGCGTGGAGTCGGGTCAGCGTATAACGCTCGTGAGTTTCGGGTGTGTAGTCGAGCGTCGAGACCAGGACATGGCCCTCGTGCCGCTCAGGCCCAGCGATCGATCGACGGATCTCGGCGTCGTCAATTTGCGCCAGCGAATGCCGGACCTCATCGCCGACCACCTCGGCCAGGCTGGCGTGGACATCCTCGTCGTGACGCCGAAGCTTGCGATCGACCAATCGTTCCACCTCGGCCCGGTCCTCGGGCGCGATCCAGCCCCGCTCCGCGAGCAGATCGGCGAGCGGTCGCTGCTTCTGGCTGGCCCAGAGGGCACAACCGTTCGACAAACTGCGTGCGCGTGATGGCGTCGGTATGCAGGGCAATCACACCGAACAGGAGATTGCGGTCGGCGAGGGTACTCTTCATGCGATCGCCCTCCGAAGGGGGCCTAACTTGATACTAAGCCGTGGATCCGGCTCTGATTATAGAAGTGTAACCAGCCGATGCTTCCGCTCCAAGGACGCCCCGGTGGCGGTCGTTGTCTTCACGCCTATCGGCGAGCCCGGCCAAACCCTCGGTGATGAACCGCTCGGCGACGCGGTGCACTTGGGACTTCGCGCAGAGACCACCCTGAGCAATCATGGTGGGAGTCTCGCCCTGAGTTTGCCGACACGACCTAAGTGCTTGGAGCCTCTCCTTTAACTGAACGTCCCAACTTCGCGCCAGGCCATTCAGGCTGCCAGTCGCCCCAGTCGTCGGGCTAGCCGGTGAAGGGCGACGGTGGTGCCTGGCAGCACGGCAAGTAAGGCGATGGCTCCCAGAACCGTCCGCAGCCGATGGGCCCGACGGGTCGGTTCAGGGATCCTCGGCGTCGCTCCCCTCGAGCTGCTGCTCAACCCGATCCAGCGCCCGGGCCAGTTGCTTGCGGCGGCCCCCCGGCGTGCCTCCGAGCCGGCCGGCGATCTCGGCCCACTCGCACCCCTCGGCGCGGAGGTCGGCCAGCATCCGCTCCTCGTCGCTGAGCCGGCGGCGGTACTCATCGAGCAGCTCCCGGCCGGCCACCAGCCGGCTGGGCGTGGGAGTCGCGGATCGCCCGTCCAGGAACGCCGGGTCGCACGGCTCGACCCGCCGATAGTCGCGGCACTCGGCGCGGTGCCGTCGTGCCTGGTTGGACAACTTGCGGCGGGTCATGGCCACCAGCAGCCGGACCAACTCGTCGGGCCGCTCCAGGTTGAACTGGCCGGCCGCCGCCCGCACGAAGAAGCTGGCCATCACCGACTGGCAGATGTCGTCGCCGTCGAAACGGCTGTACAGTCGCGGCTCCCGCAGCCGGACCCGCACCACGCGGCGCATCACCGGCCCGTAGCGCTCCAGCAGCTCGCGGGCGGCCTGCTCTTCGCCCGCACGGAGGCGGCGGATGAACTCGGCGAAAGTCGGGGACTCGCTCATGATAGGCTCCCACCGGGCCGACGCTGGCTCTACACATGTTTGTACCGACGGCCCACCGCCCGGGTCCAGCGTGTCCCGCCCTGGTCCAGCCAGTCCCGCCCCGCCGGCGGCCCGTCCGGTCCGAAATTGCCGCCCCAAAAAATTCGTGTCCCCTCAGCCCCGCCGTGGTGATGGAACTTGGTGAGGAGAGAGGGCGGACGAGGAGAACGGTCGGCCTGCACAGGGGTTAGGTAACCCGGCCGCTATGATCCTCACCGTCAACCCCCTCAGGTTTGGAGCGGATCGCTCTTCCCGCGCCAGACGACTGACCGATCGAGAAGACCTCTCTCCGGAATGGGCAAACGGCCCTGATTGGAGAAAGTTGTCTCGACTGCGTAGGGACCAACTTACACCCTTTGTCTGGAGACAGTTCGATGAGTAACGTTTTCCGTACTATCACCGCTGCGATCTTCGGCCCCGCCCGCACCCGCAAAGTGCGCAAGACCACGCGCCGCGTCGGCCTCAACGTCGAAAACCTTGGGGAACGCGTCCTTTTGTCCGTCTCACCCATTCACGCCGTCGCCGTTGAGACGCCGATAGCGGACTGGCACATCATCCCGCATGGGCCGGACGTGCCGGAGCTGCAAGGCTACACGTTCCACTTGACTTCCAGCAACGGCAAGCCCGCGCACACCCTGGTCATAACGAGCGAAACTTACATGTGGAGTGGCTCAGCCTCTTTCACGGGCACATGGTCGGGCGACGGCCCCAACGCCAAGACCGTGAGCGGGACGATGGTATTCGCGGCGAACAGCCACACCGTTACCAGTGTTAACTTTAGCTGGACGAATGGCAGCAACGAGCAAAACAGCTTCTCTGGTAACCTTACTCCCGGCGCGCCCGCCACCTCGTACTATCTCACAGGCCAGGTCACGTCGCCTTCGGGCGGTGGCCCTGGGAGGGTCTCAGGCTATGGGTATCCGCCCCACCATGGGGTTACGGGTCATCTCTAGGCGAACGGAAAAGTTTCGGGCAGCACCCGTGCCGGGACCACGCCATCCCGGCGCCAGCCTTCGAGCTCGCCGTTGCGTCGCGCGGCTTCCAAAGCGGTAGTCGCGCCGGCCAACGGCGGGTCGTCATCGACTGATCTTGTGATGGCGTCGGGGTCGGCCACTGCGGGGCGGAGCAAGTCCAGTTAAGGGTGCGTTACGCCTCGCTCACGACCACGCTGTGATGATCATGGCGGCCATTCGACTGGGATTTTTGATTTTCTCGTGAGCCATCCAGCGAGTCGCACGATCGACCTCTTCCTGTCCCGAGGGGCCGTCCTGGAGCTCACCCAAACGACGGCGAGTTGCCGCGGCGCAAAGCCGCATATCGACGGCCTCGAAACAGACGACGGCCTCGGTGAGCAACGCCACGGCCCGGGCCGTATCGCCGCCGATCGCGGCGACGCCGCCGCGGATCAGTCGGGCGTATGCACTCGGGCACGGCATGCATTCGCGCTCCAGTTGGCGTGCAGCGCGGCGGGCGACGGCCAAGAGCGGTCGAATTCTGGCCGGCTGAGACCGACGCAGCGACACCGCCGCGGCGAGTGCGGCGCGGCGCGCAGGAAGTTCATCGACGTTCGGATGAACTGGACCCGTAGGAGCAACGACCGGCAGAGCGCCGGCCACGACTGTTCGATCAAGTTCCAGGCCGCGGCGCCATCGCCTCGGTAAAGCGCGATCTGCACGACCGCCCAGAGCACGTCGTTGTGCTGCACGTGGTAGCCCTCACGCGACCACTGCGACATCGTTTGGCGTAGCTCGCGATCGGCCGCGTCCGGCTCGTCCGCGGCGAGCCGAACGATCGACATGATGTAGGAACTCAAGTTCATGGCGGCATACAAATCGCCCCGGGCTCGCGCCTGGTCGAGTAAGATCGGCCAGCGCCGAGTCAGCTCAGCGACGGCTCCCTGGTGGCTGAGGCCCCAAAGCGCGAAGGCGTGCGCAGTGTCGAGCTCCCAAGCGACTCCGATGCAGCCGTCCCGAAAGATAGTCTCGGCGCGGTCACATTCCAACTGGGCGACAGTCCATCGCCCTTCGAGGTAGGCGCAACTCCGCGCGCCAATGCGATCATGCCCGACGCGTAGGGATCTAGGGCGCGGCTAGCCAGCTCGCTGGCGCGGGCGAGTAGCCGCGCCGTCCTCTTGCGGTTTGAGCCGCCGGTCGATGCGGCATGCGCTGCCTCCATGGCGAGAGACCGGGCGATGCGCGATGGCTCGCCGGCGGCCAGCGAGAGGAGTAGCCCGCGCGCCTGGAAGTCAGCCCCTCGAACCGTGTCGACGACGCTCAAGCCGGCGGCGGCCGACCAGCACAGATCGATTCGGGTCAGGTCGGCTGGGGGAATATGGCTGGGATCGCGCTGCCGGTAGCCGAGGCCGCGGATCCGGAGCCGCGCCCTTTGAATGAGCAGCGAGAACAAGGCCCGACGCGGCGTGACGGGCAACGACATTCCGATTGCCTCGAGGACGGTCCGTAGCGTTGCAAGACCTTCGTCGATGTGACCGCTGATCAGGAACTGCATGGCCGCGCGGCGCTGGAGTTCGATCGCCGCGGCGGCCGGAGCGTCTTGCACCGCTGCAAGATAAGCCGCCGCTGCAAGGGCACCACGGCCGGCGTTGGCGAGCGCGTCGCCAATCCGGGAGTTGAGCTGCCGGAACGTCTGCGCCGGCGTCCCCGCCGGCTGGAGGTCCCGTGCGCGTCGATACAAGCTGGCGGCACGGTCGAAGGCAAGCGCCGCGGCAGCCTGGTCGGCGGCCCGCGCGAAGTGATCAATGGCTCGCTCAGGCTGCCCTCCTTCAAGAAAATGGACACCCAGCACCTCCGGGTCGACCGCGCCAGAGGCCTCAAGCGCGAGCGCCAGCCGGCGGTGGTGGTCGCGCTTGACTTCGGGCTCAAGCCGGGCCACAACTGTTTCGCGAATTCGGTCGTGATAAGTCTCGATCTCGCTTCGCCCGAAACCGCCGGTGCCGCGGATCAGCCGGCTAGAAGTCAACAGCACGAGCGCCACTCGTTCGTCCTCTACCAGGTCAACAGAGCGGCCGATCAACTCGACCCCGAGAGGCTTGCCACAAACGGCGACGATCTCGAGCACTCGCCGCGGCTCATCGGGGAGCCGACGGATGCGCGCCCAGAGGACATCATCCAGCGCGATGGCTGCCGAATCCGTCGAACCCGCCGAATCGGTCAGAAACGGAGGCCCAGCCTGGCTCGACCAGCTCGCCCCCGTGGCCAGGTCGTCTGATTGGGCGTACCGCACAAGCTCTGCGACGAAGTACGGATTGCCAGCCGATTCGCGGGCGATCGCGTCGACAAGCGCGTCGCGGCCCGGACCGAAAATCGCTTCACCCAGCAATCGGTTTGCCAGCAAACGGGTATCGCTGGGCTCGAGCGGTTCGACTGACAACTCGCGAACATCGAGTTGCGACGCCCGGCCCGACTCGATTCTCGTCTCCGCGCCACTCCGGCCCGCGGAACGCGCAGCGGGGAGATCGAAGATCGCGTTCAAGAACGGGCTTTTGGTCCGATCTTCGGTCCGATACGTGCCCAAGAAGAGAAGGACCGGCGCGTCGGGAGGTCGCAGCAGTTCAGCGATCAAGGCCGCACTGTCGACATCGCCCCATTGGAGGTCGTCGATCGCGAGAATTAGCGGATTACGGTCGCTCAGCCGGGCCAGCAGCTCACGCAGCGCCGCGAAGGCGCGGCGCCGCAGTTCCTGCGGGTCCGGGGCTTCGAAAGCGCGGCGCAGCGCGCAGGCACGAGCTTCGATCTGGCCAAGCGCTGGGAACGCTCGCGCAGCGCGGCCATGTCGCGTGGCAGGATGGCCGCTAGTTCCGCTCGGGAAAGTCTCCTCAGATGCCCTCCAAGCGAGTCGACCAGGCTGTCGAGGGCTTTGTAGGGAACCGACTCGCGCTCATAGCAGCGGCCGGCCAAAACAACGGCATCGGCCCTGTCGATTCGCTCGTCGAGAAAGCTCTTCAGCAATGCCGTCTTGCCGGCGCCGGAAGGACCGTGGAGGTAGAGAACGACGGTGCGGCCGCCGATCATCTCGGCCCAGGCTTGATCGAGTGCCTGCCGATGGCCCCGACGCCCGACCAAGGGCAATGCCTGATTCGGGCTCGCCGCTAAATGGAAGATTTCAACGTCTGGTTCAGAGAACCGTTTCTGGTCAGACACCTCTCTTTCCAGGCGGCGCATCACGTCGGGTGCGGACGGTCGCTCCTCCGGCCGTCGCCGCAGCAGGTCGGCGCATAACGCGCTCAAGTCCTGCGGGAGATCAGCAGCCAGGTCGGATGGCGCCGGCGGGTCGATTGTCTGCTTGTTCAGCAACACCGAGAGGATTTCTCCTGAGAATGGCAGGCGTCCGGTCAACGCCTCGAAGAGCATCACGCCCATGCTGTACCAATCGGCGGCAGACGAAACCGGTAAGCCGGCAGCTTGCTCGGGAGCCATATAGGCCGCGGTGCCCAGAATATGGTCCTCGGTACTGCGATGCCGGCCATCGAGTCCTTGCTCGGCGGCAAAGCCGAAATCGAGCAACACTACCCGCCCTTGGCGCGTAACGATCACATTCGTCGGCTTGATGTCGCGGTGCAGCTTGCCCGCCGCGTGAAGCCATGAGATTCCGGTGGCGAGCTGACGAGTCGCTGCGCAACCTGATCCACCGAGCCGGTTCCGTAGGGCCCGTCGTACTGGACTGGACGTGCCCCTTTGCGACCGCGGGCGGCCCCTGGTTGATTGCGGTCGAGGCCTCAATTTCGTGACCCGTCGAGGGAGCTTCGCCGCGGACATATTGCAGAAAGTTCACCCCTTCGAGCAGCTCCATGGTGAGAAACCAGCTCTTACCGTCAAAAATCAGCTCGTAAAGCGTGACAAGGTTCGGGTGGGCGACGCCCAGGAGCGTGCGAAATTCACGCTTGAAGCGCAAGATTGTGGCGGCACTGGCACGGTTCATCACTTTCAAGGCGACCGGACGGCGGCGCTCGCGATCGTAAGCGCGATAGACAGTGCCCATGCCGCCGCTGCCGAGCACGGCCTGTATGTCATAGCCACGGAGCACCGGCCAGGTCGACCCCAGCGGCAATCCCAGGGCAGACGTTCGCTCGCGGAGTCGCTCATCGGTTTCAGCCGGTGCGTCCGAGCTCTGTGCATCGTCTTTGCCGGCGCGGGCGGTTGGGCTCGGGACGCCGAGATCGAACGAAGCTCTCGAGAGTTCGAGCGTGAACGCGAGGCCCGACTCGAGTGCCCTGTGGATCTCGAACTGGTCTCGGAGTTCTCCGGCGTATTGCGGAAACCGCCGCAGATACTCCTCCAACTCGGGCGATTCACCGTCGTCCTCGCGGAGAACGACTTCGCTATAAATCAGGTCCAACAGTTCTTCATCGTCGACGACCGGCGGCGGAAACTCGCGAAGGAAGGCCTCGACAGACAGCCGCTGTCCCTCGCGCCAACGCCGGCGATGATTCTGAACGAGCGGGAGTGGGGCACGACGCCAACCGGTCGAAGCATTGTCCGGCGATGAAGCCGGCAAACATCGGTCTCGTTCGCGACTGCTGGTCGTCAAGGCGATTCGTCCAATCCCAGTTCGCGCGCGACGCGATCGACGGCACGAAAAGGTCGCTTGCGGAGCGCCTCAGGGCTCGAGCCAAGCTCCGTTGCAACCGGAGCTCACTGTCCACCCTGTTCGCGAAATTCCAGGCGGCATGATATGGGCAAAGCCAACACGCGCTGCCACTGCCAACGCAACAGTGGCAGTGACCGGTATTCTCTCATAGACGCAGACCAGATTCCTATCCTCTGGGCGGGAAGCCTGGTGGCCGTCCTGGCGGCGCTCGGACGGCAGCTCTTACGGCGCGCCCATCCGGACGTCCCGTACGCCTATGCGCTCGCGTCGGTAACGCTGCTGGCCGCGGCGCCGGCGGTCATCGCCGCCGCGCTTGCCGCCCTCACATCGACCGAAGCGTCGGTCGCCCACTTCAGAGCGTCGCGCTGCAAATCAAGATTCTGTTTTGCCTGACGAGTTTCGACCTCTTTATCGCTCTGCCACCACAACGACTCGCTTTCCACGTCCTTACTCATCTGACGTCAGTTCCATTACCAGTTGTTCAAACGAAGGAACATCACGCGGGGTGTCGTTAGTGCGAGCCGGAGCCGACAGCCAAGGCTCCAGTGAGTGATCGACGCCGTCGAGGAAATAAACGTGGCGAAACGGTTGCTCTTCCTTCCAACGTCGCACGCGCCACGGCGCGGATCCGTCATGATCAATGTCCAACTTGCCGTGTACGAGCGTTGTCGGTCGAACGATGTCCGGACGAGCCGGATACGCTCGGAGTTCCTCGACGTACCTGCGCGGCATGCACCAACTGGCGGGATCGCGGCGCTCGTAGTTGCGCGCATAATTGTCAATCGCGGGAGCCAACAAGAGCACATTCCCAATAATGTCAGGTCGCCTCGCTGCAAGAATGGCCCCCAGCAGCCCACCGAACGAGTATCCCACGAGGTGGACCTTGCCGGTTGTCGAGTCGTGAACGATGATGTTCGTGAATTCCTCGAGGGAGGCGCCGATTCGCGTCGCCTTGATGAGCGCTCCTGGGTGGTAACATGGTGCGTGTAGTCTGACTATTGGAACGGCCGTCCTGAGAGCCTCCGCGACAGGACAGGCTCGGGGGTTCGTTCGACCGAATCCATGCAAATAGAGGTTTAAGGACGGAGGATGACTCGATGCCATTTCGCGATCATTTTCGACCTCCCGTGAGCAAGCGGCACTCCTGGGAGGAAGTCCACGGCGGCTGGCCAATGATGATGGTCCAGAGGCTCGCGCCGTTGCTTCCGGACGGATACCAGGCCGCACCTCGGGTTCACTTGGGCAGTTACTTCGAGGTCGATATCGGCACGTTCGAAAACGATGATGTCTCCAGATCTCGCCCGCAGATGGCAGGTGATGGAGGCGTGGCAACCGTGCCCGAAGCCGAGCTTTCCTTGGAGACCGACAGCAACGATGTCTCCGAATACGAAGTCTTGATCTACGATGTCCAGCAAGAAAAACGTCTGGTTGCCGCCATCGAGATCATAAGTCCGGCCAACAAGGATCGTCCCGTTCATCGTAATAACTTCGTGTCAAAGTGTGCGGCACTGTTGAAGGAGGGCGTATGCGTCGTTCTCGTGGACATTGTCACAATTCGCAACAACAATTTGTATCTGCAACTCCTTGACCATTTTGAGCTGACCGACCCTGACATGAGCGAGAACGACGACGGAGTGTATGCGGCTTGCTGTCGCACGCGTCGCATGCAAACAAAAACCGTGTTCGATTTCTGGCGCAAACCCCTGAAGCTCGGCAGACCACTGCCAACCCTTCCTCTCTGGTTGACGGAGGAATTCTCCATTCCCCTGGACCTCGAAGGCAGTTATGAAGACACGTGTCGTCTCCTTCGAATGATTTGAGGGGCAATTTCTACTTTGGCGGCATCGGCCCGCCTGGGGAACTTCACCCTCCGGGCTTTCCCGTTCCAGACCAAGGCGTTGCACCTTGCCGCCACTGACCGTGTCCTCGATGATCTTCTCGCAACCGGCCCGCTTCAGGGCGTCACGCTGCAAGTCAAGATTCTGCTCCGTTGTCGAAAGTCTCGCACAGCCGATGATCATACCTCACCCCCTTGCCGCTCGAGTTAAGAAACCCGTCGGAATGTTCGGCAGTGGGCTTTCTGCGATCAAGCCGCCAAGTCACCGGAGCAATAAAGAAAACGTAGGTTTGATTGACAGGCCCGGAGGGCGAGCACCGCCGACCGCGCGCCCATCGCACGGGGCAGAACAGCCCGCCTCCGCGTGGCGGACCGACGCGTGGTTTGAAAAAGACCCCGCAGTCGTAACGTCGTGCTCAGCCGTTCTGGCACCGCCGTCACTTTTCTTTCTTTTCGTCCGCTTGGGCATCGACCGCGGATTGGGGGCTGCACTCTGTCGGCTTCCCTCCCGCTGGCGGGCTGACGTCGGATCGATCGATCCGTTTGGCCGGCATGCGGCGGGTCAAGTCAGGTTTCAATATTCCGGCGGAAGCGCACCGCGTTGGCGCCGAGCAAACCAGGAGTCAACGAGCCCCTCCTCACGAGAGTTTACCGGCGGTCGCAGTCCGCCGAGGTCAGGGAGGTCTTCCGGTGGCCCCACAAGCTGGAAGTACAGGCCCTCATCGTGCTTCTTCGCGAGGTCGACCACGCGCATCCACATGACGCGCCATTTTTTGAGCTTCGGGGAATTCAGATCCATCTGCCGGATCAAAAGTTGCGTCTCGCGATCGCGCGGTTCCAGTGACCCGTCAGGGAGCGCGCTGGCGAGGGTTGACCGCATTAGCCGGAATGGATCCGCCACTGCTTGGGCCCGTTTGACGCCGTTGCATCGGCGGCAGGCGTAAACCAAGTTTGCGTAGTCCACTCTCAACTCTGGATTAACCGACTGTGGCTTAAAGTGATCGAGTTCAAATTCGGAAGTGACTTGGCCCCACGTCTCCCGCTTCAGGCAGTACACGCAACGGAAATCAAACTCGTCGCGCAGCCACGGGCGATAGGATTCATACGCGGAGTATCCCGAGGGGCCATGGCGGCGCTGTTCACGCGGCTCCGGGTAGTCGAATATCAATCGGATTCGCCCATCGGTTCATATTGCATCAACTTCCAATGCAGGGCTCGCGCCCCCTGCATCGGCAAATCCTCTTCGGACTCAACGTGGTCGCGCATGATTGTCGTGAGACGCGCAAGCTCGATGCTCTCGGCTGGTGTCAGCGTCCCTTGGATCTCCTTGTCGATCAGCGCGAACCTCCGTTGATTCAACGCGTCGCTCCAGGTGGCCTCGAAGTCCGCTGGTCCGACTGCGGCTCGACGGAATAACTCCAAGATCGATTCGAGTTCCATGCCGGACTCGAGATACGTCGCCAGAATCGCTCGCGCCGCCGCTAGCCGATACTCGGGATCGCCTGAATCCGGTCGGAGACCACTACTGGCGTGCACAAAGTGGTCCTCGAAGAGCTTGACAAATACTCGAATCCAGTCGTCCGCACTCGAGGAAATGTCCTCCCCGCGAGCGGGCGGATCAGATTCACGCGACTTTGTGGTCGTCACTGGATGGCTCTCCCTTGCGGATCGAGACCGGCAGTGAGCGGATCGCAAGCTGCGCTGCCTGACGATAGTGCGACAAGGTCACCCGATGCGGCTGGCTGGACTCGGCGGCGAGTTGCCTGGCTCGCATGGCGACCTCATCCGCGAACAGCGACTTCCAGTAGATCAGCGCCTTCGCGGCCTCGATATCGATACGAACGTCCGGCTTTTTGCTCATTGCAACCTCCCTGTCGCTTGTGGGTGCATGACTTGAACGGAAGCTCGGTTCCGAAACCGCGACGGCGTGCTCCATCGCGAATGACGAGCAAACCCCATTGTGCTCAACAGCACCGCAGTTTGACAAGTCAGAAACCGGCCAAACGGGGCAGTCCCGGGACCAAAGCTCAGCGCGCGTACCGTACACCAGCTTCGAGAGGTTTCGACGTTCACGTGCCTGGGTAGTCTGCTTCCGCCACAGTGACCTTGGCTGTTTCGGTCTAATCGACCGAAGCGTCGAATGCCGCCTTCCGGTCATCATGCCGCAAGCCGAGATTTTGCTCGGTTGTCGCAACCCTCGCATAGCCGATGATCATCCTCCACCGGCTGGCCGCTAGACTTAAGAAGCCCGTCGCAGCGGGTTTTTTGAGATGAAGTCGTTAAGCGACCGGCATGGTAAACAAAACGGCCATTCGATTGATCACCGTCGAAGCACGCAAGGAAATCGATTCGCCACGGATAACGGTGCCGCGAGTAAAGAAACCGCAGGTTTGATTTACTGCCCCCAGCGCGACCAACGCCGTCTGTGTGAACGCAAACGGCTGCGCACCGCGCGTCGGTGTGTCGGACCGCACCACGCAAGATTCTGCCCGCCGAACCGACATGAGGCTCCCCCTATTGCTATATGGCCCTCTGGCGGTATAGCCGGAACGAGCCGATCGAGAACACATGCAATAGGCAGTGACGGAAGCCGACAGTCGGGTTCAGCTGTCTTCTCTCAACGCATGCCCAATTCCGAATGTTTCTCGAAGAATTCTTTCAGCACGTCTGGAGTCTTTCCCTCATCGATGAAATCACTCAATACTTTCCGCCCTTCCTTGGTTACTTTGACCACCCAATCTTTGCTGTACGCGGATTTCACGGCCCTTTCCAGAACGCCGCGGCGCAACAGATGCTCGGCGAACTCTTTCGCCATCGGTCGGTAACGCTTGTCAGTGCCCTTCCAAAGTCCGCTAAGCTTGCGAGTCCCGGCGAATTGCTTTGTCAGCGTCTTACAGACCTCTCGCGCTGCCTCGTACCATTGTTTTCCCAGGAGAGGGTTAAGGTCGTCCGTGGGCCACACCCTGGCTCCGTGCGAAAACAACCACTGCCGCGCTTGTTTTCCCTCGAGTATCCCTGTGGTCGCGCTGTCGAACTCGTCGTAGACGTGAATCGAGAGAATCTCAGCACGCGTAAAGTCCGCACCATCTAAGTTGGCATCATCAAAAAGCGCACCGCGCACAATGCTCCCATCAAACGACGCATTTCGTAGGTCGCCGCCACGGAAATCCGTTTCATCTACAATAGAGTTGAGAATCTGCACTTGCTGAAAGCTCAACCCCTTGAACCACAGGCTGGACAAGTCCAGGCCGTCGAGAGTCGCCGGACTGCCAAGTAAGTGGATCAGATTTGAATTCCGCCTGGTAATCCAGTAGACCACGCGGAACAGGCTCTCACGGAGCCGGCTGGTGCGAGCGTTTCGATATTCGGCTGCCAGCTTTCCGATGAGTTCCTTCCTAAACTCGGAAATGCCGTGTACAAACTCGCCCACTGCCTCTGTGACGACTACGAACGGGAGCTCCTCCGTGTATTGCCCCTTTAGCGAGAATTCCGCTATCGCGTCAGCCACAAGGTATTCCCGCAAACTGTTGTGCGAGAATCCCACGCGGGAATCCATGTCTTGCTCGTCCACCGGCGTGTCAAGCTGGCCGCTTGTGTCGCGAAATTGGCTTTCCGTTGTAAGCCCAGAATGTCTCCGGCACGCTCGGTATAAGTTCTCCAACTCCTGATGAGGTTGGTCAGTTGCCTCAAGCCGTTTTCTGAAGAGGCTTTGCACAAGGCCTCGGACGTCCTCGGGGCTAGCAAAAAAGTCTCGGGAGGGCTGCTGCAGAAATAAGGCAAAACTTCGCAAAAAGTGCAAGCGATCCCCGGCGCTCAACAGGCCAATGCCGGTGTCCCTCTGGAGCAAATTATTAACAACCACTTCAAAGATCTTAGCTTGGTTGAGCGACTCCAAATCGTCGGGAAGAAGTGGATAGCCGTCCGGGGTCATCATTTCCTTGGAAGAAGCGATCGTCTCCGCAACGGTGGTGAGCAGACGTGCGATCACAGCCCGTTGTGCAATAGTCTCCAGTTCTTGGAACCGCGTGAACAGCGAATCGAGCTGCGTCCGGGATTCGGGTTTCCCCTTCAGAACTTTGGCAAAAAGGCTCCGGCGCTGCTGTATCGTGAGATCGTTGAGTCTCGCATACTGGTGCGATGCGACCTGCTTCTGGAGATACGAGGAAACGGTACGCTGCCGCTCGTGTTCTAGTTCGTCTTGCCGGTGTATTCGGGCCAGACCCGGTCCCTCGACCACGAGAAGGCGTTCGGCCCTCCCTTCAAAATACGTGGGTCGCGAACTCATTATTGCGCGAGAGTTGCCTATACCTTCGACCAGCTGCCGGAAGTTTTCTCTCATCACGGGGCGGGTAAGCGTCTGCGCCATTTCGTCAAACGAATCGTAAAGGAACACAATTCGGCCTTGCGAGGCGAGGTATTCGAATGCAGGAAGATGCACGCCGGTTAACTTGTACATCTGCATAGTAGCTAGCAGAAGGTTTTGAAAATCGAAAGCCTTCGTAAAGCGTTGCAACGGTATAAAAAAAAGGGCAAAGGATGCGCGTGGGTATTCTCCTTGTATTCATCGAGCAGGCTGTACAAGAATCGCTTTAGTGTCCATGACTTGCCGACTCCGTAATCGCCCAGGACGGTTAGCCACTTACTGGGCGAGGCAAGCCAACGCGACAAGAAGTCCAGCGCCGGGCGCTTTGTGGTCGGATCGGCCTCATAGTGGAGCGCGGTTGGCTGATACTCTTCCAAGATCACAGCCCGGGTCGGGTCGCCTTCGATTGCAGCCATGTAGGCATCGAAATTCACTAGACGCGCCGTCAGCTCGGAAAGAGTGTAGATGTCAATCCGCGTATCCTGCGCAAGGCCCAGCGCTTCCTTCGAATAGCCGTGGAGGGCGACGTGCATAATAATGGCACTTGCGCCAAGGTGTTGTTGTGCTGACTGAAGCTTTTGCAGATCACCTCGGAATTTTCGGATCCCGACAGTTCGCTCCTCCGTGCATTCAATCAGGATTTTCTTTCGAACGAGGCCTTGCAGCTCTTCTGCTACGACGTCAATTTCAGAGTGGTTAATATCTACGCTCGTGTCAACTTTGTGCCCTCCGAGCCGGAAAAGATTGGCTACTTCCCGAACCAACGCCGTTTTGTCCACCTGATTCCCCCACGAGCAACTGAGTATCAGATGCCGCGCTAATTGTGAGCAGATCGCGAAACGACGTAAAGCCGGCATACCTTCCGTCGGAGGGCGGCAACCGTGCGCGACTGCCTCTCAACAGAAACCAGTGCCGATTGGCACATTCTACTCTATCGCCCGAAGACGGAAATGGCCTAGCCCAGCGGCGCCGAATCCGTCCACGGGGATACCCAGATGCGCGAGGAGCGAGAGCGCGCTTCGGTCACATCGACAGTCACGTCGACCGAAGCGTCGGCCGGAACCTCGCACCTAAGCGGTATCCGGCGGAGTCAGCACTTTCCGCACCACATGCCTCCGATCGGTCGTCATCTCAAGGCCGCCGCGACATACTTGTAAAGCGTCGGCCTTGAGATGCCGACCGCTTTGCATATTTCGTCAATTGTGTGTTTCTTCTGCCGGTACAGATCGACGGCCACGGCACGCTGCTTCTCACCGAGCTTTTTTCGCCTGCCGCCTTTCCTGCCGCGTGCTCTCGCGGCTGCCAGCCCGGCATACGTCCGTTCGCGGATCAGGTTACGCTCAAACTCCGCGAGCGCCCCGAAGATATGAAACACCAGCTTGCCGCCCGGCGTGGTCGTATCGATGGATTCGGTGACGCTCTGGAATCCGATCCGCTCGGCCTCCAGCTCGGCCATCAGCTCGATCAGGTGCTTGAGCGACGGCCCAGCCGGTCGAGCCGCCAGACCGCCAGCACGTCGCCAGATCGGAGCGAGTCGTGCACACGCTCCAGGCCGGGGCGTTGCACCTTGCCGCCACTGACCGTGTCCTCGATGATCTTCTCGCACCCGGCCCGCTTCAGGGCGTCACGCTGCAAGTCAAGATTCTGCTCCGTTGTCGAAACTCTCGCATAGCCGATGATCATGCCTCACCCCCCCTGCCGCTCGAGTTAAGAAACCCGTCGGGATGTTTGGGAGTGGGCTTTTTGCGATCAAGCCGCCAAGTCACCGGAGCAATAAAGAAAAGCTAGGTTTGATTGACAGTCCCTCAGGGCGAGCATCGCCGCTCGCTGTTGAAGTCGATCGATGCCCCGAACTCTTTTGTCTCCGCGCTGGGCGCGCGTCGGTGTCGTCGGACCGACGCGCGCAAGACTCTGCTGAACCACCGGCCGACATGACTTTCGGACAGGGAACGCCCGTATACACGAGCGTCCCGGTAAAGACTATGGAGGGCCATCGGGCCGTGGGACCATCAAACAAGCTGGGAGAATGGCGTGTGCGGCGATCCGACATCCGCAAAAGGACGGCAGTCTACAGTCGTCAAACGTGTAAAGGCTGAAGCTAGCACCGAAGGGCCTCTAATCCGGGCCATCCCATGAAAAGTTACGTCGAATCGGACGTGAAAAGGGTGGACTAGAAACAGGCTGTTCAGTTCATTCGGGCAGGGTGGGTCAGCAGACGCATTCGACGCAACCCACCACTGGGGGACCATCGATGGTGGGCCGCGCTTCGCGAAAACAGCCGACGAGATGGGTGGAGGATGGACCGGTTCTGGCGGATCGGATACGCTCCGATGCGTGTCGTGCGCCCGATTCGCCACTTGCACGGAGACCCTTCCATGACCCGCCTCGTCCCCGGCGTGACCGCCCTTGCCGTCTGGCTGGCGCTCTGCGGCCTTGTGGCCGCGCAACAAGCCCCGTCCGCGCCGAAGGAACTCGCGGGCGCCTGGGCTGGTACCCTGAAGGTCAGCGACCAGGTCTCCCTCCGGCTGGCCCTCCGCGTCGAAGGCGGCAAGGCCGTGATCGACAGCCTCGACCAGGGCGTCAAGGACATCGAGGTGAATACCCTGTCATACGACAAGGGAAAGGTCCGCCTGGAGAGTGAGCCGATCCAGGCCAGCTTCAAGGGCCAGCTCGACGCGAAGAAGGGAATGATCACCGGCACCTGGACCCAGCCCGGCGGCTCCTGGCCGCTCACGCTCTCACGAGCCAAGCCGGGCGACCTGACCGTCGCCGGTCCGGCCGCCCCGAAGGAACTGGCGGGACACTGGACCGGCACCCTGAACGTGAACGAACAGATCTCGTTCCGGCTCGTCTTGCGCGTGGACAAGACCGACGGGACCCTCAAGGCTGTGATCGACAGCCTCGACCAGAACGTCAAAGGCATCCCGGTCACGGCCATCTCACTGGAAAAGGGCCAGCTCACCTTCGAGAACAACGGCATCCAGGCCACCTTCAAGGGCCAGCTCGACGAGAAGAAGGGCGAGATCACCGGCACTTGGACCCAGCCCGGCGGCTCCTGGCCGCTCACGCTCACGAAGCCCAAATGAAGAGGGAGAATGATCGGGTGAGGGAATCCAGGACGACAGGAGGTCGATGACCGAGCGTAGATCCCGGAGAGCTGCCCTGGCTCTCATTCAACGGCCAGCGGCGGGAGAGCCACTCCCGTCAGCCGGGTGTCGAAGTCCGCGTTCGTCCGGATGTCGGCGTCGATCTGCTCGCGGTGGTCGCGATTGAGACGTTCTTCCTCGGCGAGAACGCCCGGGCTTTCAGACACATCACGTCAAGTGACCACGCCCATACGATCGTCATCTTGAAAAGCTCGGTCTCAGACCGCCTCGGGGCTCCCAGAGCGGGGGTGCTGGCCGGTTGGTCCGACCGACGAGTTCATGGGAGTTCATGGGTGTCTGAATCCCCTACTTAAGGGAAAAATCCACGTCCAGTCTAGCGACCTGACGGGAGGAACCGCCCCTTTCAATTTTCAACTACGTGCGGGACATCCTCCCCGACCAGACAGAACCAAACAGCGCGACGGAGCGCCTGGGTTAAAAACAGGTGTTACTTAACACCGGTGAACGTCTCGTAATCGTTATGGGTGCCGATCCAGTACCAGACATTCGTTTCGCCGTCTCGGGTGTAGATGGCCCGATACTGCATGGTGATCGAGACGGAAAAACTGCGTGCTCGGTGTCGTCCCCTCTTGTTTTCCCCCAAAGCGTGATGCCTTAGTGCGTTGTCCGTGGGGTTCTCCGTAAACCTCTGAAAAGCACCATCCGCCAGCCGTTGAATCTGTTCCGGCAGGCGGTCGAACATTTCTTTGAATTCTTTCGTGCGGACGCTTCTAGCGAACCCGTTCATCGTCCAAGAGGGCCTCCGTCAGTCCTGACCGGTAAGCGTCGATAGCCTCGTCACTGCGATCGGACAACAGCTTGTCAGAACTGAAGAACTCGTCATCTGGAGTCAGCATCGCCTTCGCTTCTTTGACATGTTCTCTTAGTTCGTCCGCCCCGGCGATTTGGCCGTAATTACCCTCCAACCGTTCCGTTTGAGGTAGAACTTGAAGCGACGCCGTTAACCAGACGTTGAGCACAGCGCTCACCCTATCCTGCATCTCGGCATCGCCACGCTCGAGCAAGACGTGTTCCTGAACTTGGATGTCGAGTTTCAGTAATCGCTCGAACTGGTAATTCGCTTCCGCGATAACGTCCTCCAAAACCCAGCAGGCCTCTGCCAACCCCGTGTGCGCTCGCGCCCACTCCATATTATCCTTGTACCGATTAACTTGCCGTTTCGTAAACTCAATGCGCTCAAGAGGTTGAGTCATCGACATCGGTTCTTGCCCTCAGAGATTTCGGACGGTCCTTGTCGAGAGATCCAGCCCGCCCGAGATTGCGGATCAAGCAGCGAATTGCTAGTGACCAGGCTAGCATAATCTTAGTCCTAGACTCCAACATTTGGTAGTCGAAGATTCCTACCGGCGGTACGGTGTGAGCGGTCAAGATAATCGATGCGAATTCGGCGAGTTTTGATCAACTTTGCTGATCGGAGCAGAGAGAAGTGGCCACCGGTACTCCGGCCGTCTGCAAACGGATTTGGGCTGCTCCCCGTTTCTTGGTCCACCTCAAAAGGGAGACCGTTCGGTTAGTCTAAATGTCAACACGTCTACGTATCTTTGTAGTCCGATTGCCTCCCTTCTGGTCGCAAGCCGCGCTGAGCTCTTTCGGCGTCGCGTAGCCCAGAGAGCTTATCGACTCGTCCACGTGCAGCACCAGGCACTCGCGAGTATATTCGTCAACGAGGGCCAGCCACTCGAGAGGAGCGCCCGGCACCGACGATCGCTGTCAACCTGGTCCGGCGCGTCTCGCTGTCGCCATCGATATTAGGTCGTCCCGGCGATTCTGTGCTTCCGACAGATGTCAGAGATGGTCAGTCCTTTGGCCAAGTCGCGGTCGGCTTCCCGTGGCAATCGCGCGACCTCGTCGGCGTTCCTTCGCCTGCTCATGGGTCCCACCAGGGCTCACTCTACCCGGAGACCCCCATTTCGACTGGACCAATTCGTGGGGAGCAGGCCAAGGAAAGGCATCGCCACTATGAAAACCCAGTACGTCAACACCGACTGGCTGCGGCTACTCCCGGTCAAGGCGTAAGCTCCCGCCGCACGCACGCATTGACTCCGGCCGATCGTTGCCCGGATTATTCACCAGCCTCCCGACCCGGTACCTTCCGCACAAGCTCCGACCAGAAGTAAGGAAATCCGTCCCAGCGTTATGAACATTTACTTTGATTCCTGTACCGAGTTCCTTTACTCTAAAGCCCGGAAAGATTGATTTTGCACGGGCAACCAGCCGCCAGCAACGAAAACCTACGTTTGACTTACTGTGCCCGAGGGTGACCACCGCCGTCCGCGCCCGAAGTCGATTGACGAGTCGAACTCATTTCCATCGTCCCGTGCGGCATCATGCGCGCGTCGGTGTCGTCGGACCGAAGAGCGCTGAATGGCCTCGGGGCGTGACACGGTCGGGTTGATGGATTCGAGCTCACGAAGGTGACTTTCTCCGCTCAGACGGGAGGGCTAGAATAACGGGGCGATCGGCGGCCGATCAAGCGGTATGACTCATCGTAGCCAAGCTTATGGGATCGGGCGACCGAAACGACGTCTTTGCTGAGTCGGCACCGCCTCCTCGGTCCGCGACGCGGGATGGCCGAAGTACCGGCCAAGCTAGTTGCGTTGCGGGCCAGGCGGCGGCCGATCCCGACCGGATCGGCAAGTACGAGATCGCGCGGCGGTTCACCTCCAGCGGCCGAGCGGCCGCCTTTCTGGGCTTCGACCCCGTTTTCAGGCGGCATGTGGTGCAAAAGCGTTACGCGGAGTTCCAAGGCGGCTCGCAACAGTGGCGCCCTCTGCCGCACGAGGAGCCCCTTTCCAACGACTGAACCTTTCCTTCGTTTCAGGGAGAAGATCCGATGCCTTGCATCAGCCATCGCTGTCGATGCTGCCTGACACTGATCGGCCTGGGCCTGACTGGCCTGAGCCTCGCGCCCGCCGTCACGGCCCAGACGCCCCCTGACACGAAGTCGAAGGCCACCCCGCGGCCCAAGCTTTCCGCCGAGCAAGTGAAGCAGATTCAGAACTGGCAAAAGTCGATCGCCGAGTTGAAGAGCCAGGGTCGGTTCACCGACGCCGTCGGGCCGGCCCGCCAGATCCAGGCCCTCTGCGAGCGCGTGCTCGGCGTCAACCACTGGCGGTCGGCCGACGCCCGCCGCGGCATCGCCGACCTGGACTCGATGGCTCGCCTGCCGGAGCAAGGCCGCAAGGCGATCCAGTCTGTCCGTGCTCTGAACGAGCAAAGGGAAGACGCCTATTGGAAAGGTCGCTATGCTGAGGCGGAGCGCGTGGGTCGGGAGCTCTTGGCAATCAACCTTCGGTGGCTGGGCGAGGCCCACCCCGACACCGCCACAAGCTATAACAACCTGGCCAACGCCCTCGGGCCCCAAGGCAAGCACGCCGAGGCCGAGGCGATGCTCCGCAAGGCGCTGGCGATCTACATCGCGGCCCTGGGCGAGGCCCACCCCAACACCGCCGCAAATTACAATAACCTGGCCAACGTTCTCGGGTTCCAGGGCAAGTACGCCGAGGTCGAGGCGATGCACCGCAAGGCGCTGGCGATCTACATCGCGGCCTTGGGCGAGGCCCACCCCAACACCGCCACAAGCTACAATAACCTGGCCAACACCCTCGGGACCCAGGGCAAATACGCCGAGGAAGAGGCGATGCACCGCAAGGCGCTGGCGATCTACATCGCGGCCTTGGGCGAGGCCCACCCCAACACCGCCACAAGTTACAACAACCTGGCCAACGCCCTCCGGTCCCAGGGCAAGTACGCCGAGGCCGAGGCGATGCACCGCAAGGTCCTGGCGGTCCGGATCACGGCGCTGGGCGAGGACCACCCCGACACCGCAGTAAGCTACGACAACGTGGCCCTCGTCCTCTGGAACCAGGGCAAGTACGCCGAGGCCGAGACGATGCACCGCAAGGCCCTGGCGATCGAGATCGCGGCCCTGGGCGAGGCCCACTCCACTACCGCCCTCAGCTATAACAACCTGGCCAACGCCCTCCGGTCCCAGGGCAAGTACGCCGAGGCCGAGGCGATGTACCGCAAGGCCCTGGCGGTCCGGGTCACGGCCCTGGGCGAGGCCCACGCCGACACCGCAATAAGTTACCACAATCTGGCCAGCGCCCTCGGGTCCCAGGAAAAGTACGCCGAGGCCGAGACGATGTTCCGCAAGGCCCTGGCGATCAAGATCGCGGCCCTGGGCGAGGCCCACGTCGGCACCGCAATAAACTATCACAATCTGGCCGGCGCCCTCGGGTCCCAGGGCAAGTACGCCGAAGCCGAGCCGATGCTCCGCAAGGCCCTGGCGATCACGATCGCGGCCCTGGGCGAGGCCCACCCCGAAACAGCCGTGAACTACCACCACCTGGCCGCAATCATCGAGGCCCAGGGCCGGACCGACGAGGCCCTGCGCGCCTGGACAGCCGCCGCCGAGAGTTTCCGGCGGGCCAGGCTCCTGGGCCGCCGCGGGCTGGACTCGGCACTCGCGGCCGATTGGTCTCCGCTGCCCGAACTGGCCCTGGCACTGGCCCACGCCGGCCAGCCCCGCGCCGGCTGGGCTCACTGGGAGGATTCGCTGGCTCGCGGCGTCCTCGACGAAGTCGCCGGCCGGGCCCTGCGGCCCCTGACCGCACAGGAGCGAGCCCGCGACGACGAGCTCCGGCGGCGCCTCTACTTGCTCGACGAGCAGATCGGCCGGCTCGTCTCCCGGCCCAAGCGGTCCCAGGCCGACGATCAGCAGCTCGAAGCGCTCCTCCGGCAGCAGAGCGAGGCGGAGGGCCGGTACCTGGCCCTTCAGAACGAGCTGGACGCGAAGTACAAGGAGTTCGCCGGCCGGCCATCGAGTCTGAAAGAAGTCCAGGCGGCCATTCCCGACGACGCCGCACTCGTCGGCTGGATCGATACGGATCGGCACCACGGTGCCTGCCTCGTGCGCCGGACCGGCGACCCGGTCTGGTTCAAAATCCCGGGCACGGGGGCGGAAGGCGCTTGGACGAAGGATGACGACAAACGGCCCGGCGACTTGCGCGACGCCCTCCGCAAGCGGGACACGACCGGCGCGGCCGATCTGGCGATGGCGGTCGGCCGCCAGCGGATCGACCCGCTCTTGCGGCACCTGGAAGGCGTCCATCGGCTGATCGTCTTGCCGTCGCCGGCCCTGGCCGGCGTGCCGGTCGAAACTCTGCTGGCGGGGGAGCCAGGTCCCGAGCTGGTCCTCAGCTATGCACCCTCGGCCTCGATGTTCGCCCGGCTGGCCCGGTCGAGTGACCAGGGGCACGAGCCGCCTTCGCTGCTGGCTGTCGGCGACCCGGCCTATCCACCGCCCGAGGCCGAGGGCCCAGCACCCACACCCCCGCCGGCGGGAATTGCCGTGCTCGTGGTCGAGCCCAATGGGCTGGCCGACCTGTACGGAATCCGGCCCGGTGATGTCCTGCTCGAGTACGACGGGATCAAGCTCGCCAAGGCCGATGACCTCAAGGAGGTCCCGGCCGAGGCCGGGGCCAAGCGGATCCCAGTGAAGCTCTGGCGCGAAGGCGAGTCACGCACGATCGACGTTGGAGCCGGCAAGCTGCGAATCCAGATCGACTCGAAGCGGAAGCCAGCCGAAGTGGTCCTGGCACTCCGGGCCGCCGCGACCGTGATGAAGCCGGTCACTCGCGGCGAATCCCTGGCGAGGCTGCCCGGGACGCGGAGGGAGGTCGAAGCGATCGCCGCCCTGTTCCCCGCGGACCGAGCGCGGACGCTGCTGGGCGATCAGGCGACCGAGTCGGCCGTGGTCAACCTGGCCGCACGCGGGGAGCTGAAGAACTATCGCTACCTCCACTTCGCGACCCACGGCCGGGCCGATGAGACGATCGCCTACAACTCGGCCTTGCTGCTGGCACCCGACCCTGACCGATCGGCCGGCCCGACGGCCCTCGAAACCGACGGCCGGATCACGGCGCAGCAGATCGTCAACACCTGGATGCTCGATGCCGACCTCGTGGTCCTCTCCGGCTGCGAGACCGCCCTGGGCCGGGCCACGGCGAGCGAGGGCTACCTGGGCTTCACCCAGGCTCTCTTCGCCCGCGGGGCACGGAGCGTCGTGTTGAGCCTCTGGGCCGTGGACGACCGGGCGACGTCCCTGCTGATGGCGCGGTTCTACGCCAACCTGCTGGGCCGGCGCCCCGAGCTGGGCAAGCCCATGCCGAAGTCGGAGGCACTGCACGAGGCCAAGATTTGGCTGCGCAGCCTGACGATCGACGCGGCTGATTCCACCGCATCAAAAAGGCCGCAAGTCTCTCGAGGCGAGGTGCGCCGCTTGCAGGGCACCCCGGTCTCGACACACCCTTACGAACACCCGCATTTCTGGGCGGCGTTCGTGCTGGTGGGTGATCCGGGTAGAGTACGGAACGGTCCAGAATGACCGGGTGACGGCTTTCGAGCCGGCGATGGCTCCGGGAACTGCCTCTCAGCGATTCGGGCTAGGAGGAGCCACCCTCCAGAGCGCGAACTGAGCTGCGTTTATCCGGCGCCTGGGTGTAGACGATGATGCAGAACGCTGCTGCGCCACCGAGCAGAAGGCCGACGACCAGGAAATGCCGGGGGAAGACTTGGATCGCGCTGTCTCTGAAGTAAACGGCATCGACATTTCAGGGGGCCCGTATCAGGTTCATTGGGGCGCCGCCGGTTGGACCAGTGTAGGGGGGGAAGCGTCACACCCTGATGTCCTGCGCGCTTCGGTTGGATCGACCGAAGCGTCAAATAATGCCGGCTTCAGATCATCATGCTCCAACCCGAGATTCTGCTCCGTTGGCGAAACCCTCGCTTAGCAGATGATCATCCTCCACCGGCTAGCCGCTAGAGTAAAAAAACCCGTCGCAGTGGGTTTTTTGAGATGAAGTCGCTAAGCGACCGGCACGATAAACAAAACGGCCGTTTTCTTTACTGTGCCTAGCAGGCCCGCCTCCGCAGTGGTCGTCACATCCACTCCGCGCTGCCGCAGCCCCGCGGCGATCACCGGATCGCAGACTTCATCGCAGTGAAAACGGACCGCTCTGGCCGTGCCGGTAAGCTAACCGTTGCACCAGGAGCGACGGGGAGAGAAAGCCACTCCCGTGAGCGCGGCGTCGAAGTCCGCGTCCGTACGGATGTCGGCGTCGATCTGCTCGCGGTGGTCGCGATTGATCGGTGCTCCGAGAGCGGGCGCGCTGGCCGGCTGGTCCGACCGACGAGTTCATGGGTGTCGGAAGCCCTTCGACGTTCTCGTCGAAGGGCTTCATTGCTTGAGAGCGAAGCCATTTCCGGTTGGTTTTGTCTGGTTCAAATTGCGCCGTGCGTCGCCAGGGTTCTGTTCGGGAGTCATCGTCACCGCTTTCGCTCAGTCGTCGTCACAGAGTCCAAACGATTACATCCAGAAATGGTTCCCGAATCGCTACGCAACCCTTGCGAAACGATCAGAAGCGGCGCTGGTCGGTGACCCGATTCAACTCCCCCGGCTTGTCTTCGGCCGCCACCGGCTAAGCGTGCGCCCGCTCCCGGCTGGGCACGCAAAGTCGGTCGGCCGGGGGTGGCCGGGCGCGGCCATGATGATACAGGCCTCCTCGCCGATCCACTGAATGATGCCCAGTTGCACCTGCCCCTTGGCCTGGCCACAGCGGTTGAAATAGTCGATGTGGATCGGGTCCGCGCGCTCGTCGATGCGGACCAGGGCATCGACCATCAATTGCCCGCCGAAGTTGACCTTCACCTGATTTTGCGTCGCCGTACGAAGGCCTGTCGGAAGCATCATCGACGGCAGTTCGTTTCCATCAAGGACGAGTTGCACGGCTGCCCATTCGCCTTGCAGGCGCGTCAGCGTGGGGCTCTCGACGTAACGGAATTCCGTGCTATCGACCGTGGTCGGTAGCGGTTGCTGCGCCGGCGGCGTACCACCGCTCACGTTTACCGGCCGAGCGGGTGAGCTGCGGGTCAGCCGCTCGTAAGCGTGTCCGCTGCCCGGTGACGTGCAGAATTCGGTCGGGCGTGGTTTGCCGTTCAGGTCGACGGACAGTTCGAATTGGTCGCCTGCAAGACGGAAGATGCCGAAATTCCAGTTCCCAGCCTCGGGTCCCGCGATGAACTCAATGTCGATCTCGTGCGGCTGGGCTTCGACGTTGATGTTGAAAACCCCTTCGTACGTCGCGTCTGGGGACTCGGTGCGGAAGCGGTCGCCGTCGATGAGGATGCGGGAATTGGCCGCCATTCCCGGCGGGACCGTCTGCCCATCAATCTCGAGACGGGCGAACTCCCACGTCCCTTCAAGGTCGCGCAACTGCTGCACGTGCCTGGCAAGGTGGGGCCAGCTCGCGAATCCAGTTTTGCGAGCGACCGCGGACTGCGCATCCGCCAGCCGGAATCCCGCTTTGCGAACCTCGTCGGCTGTCATGCCTTTGGCGGCGGGGAGGTGCTCCCGGATCATCGCGATGGCGCCGGCTTCACCGGCCTGGATGGCGCTCATTAGCGCTTTCGCTTGACGCCGGAGGTGGTCGAGATTGGGACGGGGTGGCAGGTTCTTGGCCATGAGACGTTCTCCATGTTGCGCCTGGATCCGCAAGCAGGCGGCACGAAGAACGTGCGATCGGTCACGACTTGATGGTGAGGTGAAGCTGGGTTAAACCCTTCCCGCGGATCCGGCGGCTGACTTCTAGCCTCCGCCAGGATACGAACCGTCGGGAGAGCTGGCAAGTGCTCAACCAACGTAACAGTAAAGAAAACCCAGGTTTGATTGACGGCCCGTGGGTGAGCGTGGTCAACGTAATTGATGTGAAATCCGCGGATTCTGATCAACATATTTGAGGTTTCGGCGGAAAGCACCATCAATTAGCGTGATCGAGCGAGAGCCTTGGCATGGCGTGTCCTCTTTCGATGTCCTCAGTTCAAGGAGCACACCATGTTGGGGCATGAATTGCATCGAAGTGGGAGTTTCTGGTCGTTCCTTTTGTCGATCGACAGGGACCTGGCCGATTCGACTCGGCGGAAAGGATGCTCGTGCGGTGGGCGCCTCCACTGCGCCAACTACCCGCGGGCACCGCGGGACGGGCCTGATCACCTACCGGAGGAGTAATGCTGTCGGTTCAGCTTCTGCTGCGATCGTGACGGTTGCAGAAAGAGGATGACGCCGCCGTCCGTGCGCTTTCTCGGCAGAAAGGTCTACCTTGGTGCCGTGGTGATCTTGATCAGCGCCATGCGGCAAGGTCCGACACCGCGCCGAGTCCGCGAGCTTTCGACGCTGTTCGGTGTTGACCGAGCGACCATCGCGCGATGGCAGGCCTTCTGGCGCGACTACATCCCGCGGACGCCCTTCTGGAAAGTTGCGCGAGCCAGCCTCGTGCCCGTCGTGGACGTCGTCGTCTTGCCGCTGTCGCTGCTGAAAGCGTTCCATCGCACTAAAGATCCCTGCCAGGACTGGGGGTATCTCCTGGCGATTTCTGTCGCCGGTTACGGTTCCGAGCCCGCCGCTGATCAAGGTAACCTGATGGTCGACGACCACCCGCAGAGAATGAGTCGTCTCGGCTCTTGATCAGCCGGATGCGTCGACTCCGCAGGAGATCTTACGCTGTCGAAGACCACGAAAAGAGGTTAGGAACGCCCCGATAGGGGCGAGCTGGTCCCTGTACAACGGACCTTGCTGGAACGGCTCGGACCGAGGCGATCGACCGTGCGCAGTGAGCGGCGGCGGCGGAAAGCGGAACGACCTCGCCAGGCCGTTCTTCGTTCCCCATAGAGTGTCAGGGAACGGAACGCTCGCTCAATGCACCTGGACGTGTTGCCCACGACGAACGACCTCAGCGATGGCGAGACATAGACCCACTTTCGCGGCGAGCGGGACCGGCGTTTGGGTCCTCCCCAGCGAGCACTGGACAGCGCCTGCGCCGGGCTATCTGGAGCTGCTGACAACGAACGCGCACACGACTCGTCGTTGAAGTCGTCTGCGAGCTCCCGGAACGCTCGACGCACCGCGTGGTGGCGGGCAGGGAGCGCGGCATTGAGGATCGCGTACTGGGCCTCCTGGTCCAGGGCGCGACCGTGACACGGGCGAAGCTCAGGGATTCCCTCGGGGTCAAGAACGAGCGCCTGGGCGAGGTGCTGGAGGCGTTGGAGCGCGCCGGCCGGCTTTGCCGCACGCCCGCTGGCTGGCAACGCCGCAATGGATCGCTTGAAGGGGGTCGTTCCCGTTCCCTTTAGGGAGATGAGAGGGAACGGAACGGTCTTTCGAGCACAAAGCGACCATGACAGAAAAGCGAGGAAGAACTGTGCCCGGCGTCGACTTCGACAGAGTTCGCGGTCTGGTGACGATGGAGCGGGTGCTGAGCCTGCTTGGGTTCGAGCCCTCGAGTCGATCGGGGGTGCAATGGTACGGAAGCTGTCCCCTGCATGACGCCAGGGCTGGTCGTCGGCATCGCTCGTTCTCGGTGAACGTGGCGATCGGTCGCTACACTTGCCATCGGTGCGACAGTCACGGCAACCAGCTTGAGCTTTGGGCGGCGGCCAGGAAGCTTCCGTTGCATCAAGCCGCAGTGGATCTTTGCCGTCGGCTTGGCTGCGACGTCCCCTGGATTCGGCGCTGGTGATGGCATCCCGTCGCCTGACGCCGACGCGAAAGGCAGCGTCTTATCGTCACACCCGGTGGAAGAGAGAGGAGGCCACCGGTACTTCCTTCCGTGACTGAAATTACCATCAATTATCTTGATCAAGGCCCTGTCAATTATCGTGATCACTCTCAAGTCGAGCCTAAGCACGAGGCTACAGGCAGTGCAGAAGAGGTATGAGCCTCGTTTGATTCTCTCTATTGCCGAAGCCTTGTTCGCTGACGCACCGGAATTCGCTCACGAATGACGCCGAAGAGGCGTGGGTCGTTCGACTCCAGGGTGACGGCGACCGCGAAATCTTGCTCCGTGATGTCGGCAGGTGCCCAGTTCCTGTCGGCACGGACGAGAAGATAAAATGTATCGTCGGCCTGGAACTTCCTCTTCGAGACCCACTCGTAGCGATGAAGTGTGCTCGTGGCCAGTGACCTCGAGGTCGGGTCGAACTCACATTTACACGACCCTTGAATCGCACTGGGTACGCTCTTGGTCTTCCGCTCTTCCTGCGTTATCGCCCGGTATGCCTCAACGATTTCCTCGACCGATTTGTTCCGAAATAAGTAACAGCACATATCGACGCCGAGATACTGGGCCCGGCGACGGCGTACCGGAGGGTCGTACGCCAGGGCGACTATGATTCGCTTTGTCTTCGCGTCTTTCTGAAACTCGACCGGGACGGGGATTTGATAGATTTGGAACTTGTCTATTGTCATGCTGCCTTGAGCAACCAATGTCACTCGCCTGTCGCCGGATTCCAACGCTAACTCCGGGTCGGGAATCCCATAGCCACACACAGCAGGGATGTGAGCTGCTCCCTTCTTTGCTTCGACGAGCGAGCACGTGGCTTCGGGCCTCACGGCAGCCGTAGCAAGAACAGCTCGGACGAGGTTCGGGTCGGGGTCCTGCCCGAAATCGCGGCGGATGCGGTCCCATACTAACGAGGCAAGGTGTGCGACGCGGGGAGCGGCAAAGCTAGTCCCGACCTTGAATGCAAAGAGATGCTTCGCAGGCTCGTGAGAAAACGACATCACGGCCACGCCACGGTCAACTCGCTCCGTCTCGCGAATTTGGCCGAAACCCTGAAACACGTCGTTGCCCCCGTACGACACGAATTCGGGCTTCATGGCGTCGTTTACGCCTGGACCGATACGTGTCGAGGGGGTCGGTTCGTTTGCCTTCGCGAGCGGCCGGATGATGTCGTCCTTCCCGGTGCTGTGCCTTACTTCGGGAACGTCGTACTCGGCTAGAGAGCCAACCGTAATAGGAATCGCTGCGGTTGCCGGGTCGCAGAGCTGTGCTGCGGGGTCGAAGAGATAATCGGGATATCCGGCCAAGGCCGCTTCGGCTTTCGATGTGACCGTTGCTATCGGACTCTCGTGGTTTCCGGCCGAGACGACGAGCAGAACCTTGAACTTTCGTGCAATGATGTCCAACGCTTCCGCCCACGACCCTTGCCGCTTGTTGGAGTCGGTGAGGAGCGGTTCCGGAGAGCCGAGTGAGAGGTTGAAGACGCGGCAATTGTAGGGCTCGGCTACGAATACACGAATTGCGTTACGCATCTGCGTGATGATTCTCTTGTCATCATCAAATTTATTCTCGTCGTTCAACACCCTTGCACTGAAGAGCGTGATAGGCGAGGCGAAAGTGCCCCCTTCGTAGCAGGCCCGGACGTTGCCGAAGACCGCAAGCCCGCCGACCATTGTCCCGTGCCCGCTAGCGTCAGCGGGCGAGGACACAGCAGTGAGGATGGCCTCTTCGTGCCCGACGTTATTCGCTAAGAGTTTGTGGCCCGAGGTGATACCGCTATCAAGGATGCAAACGCGAGGCCCGCCCGACGGAGGTTTGGGAGGCGAAGGGAAATCTCGCGGCGTCTTCTGGACGGCTGCGTAGTTGTCGAAGACTGGTTGTGGGGGCACGTCCACTTCGGCGACTGCATCCATATCAAGCAGCCGACCGAGCTTCTCGCCGGTTACGGTGACCCTAGCGAGGCAGAGCATTTCCCCGACGAAAGAGTCCGAGAGCTTCTCTCCTGGCTTTACCCGATCTTCGACGAGGCGCCGCAACTCAGAGAGCGAGTCGCGAGCCAATTCGGGCGTACCGCGGTGCCAGAGGTCCACATCGAGCACGTAGGAGGCTTTGAAACTGATGCGTTCGCCCTGCTTCCCAATGACTTTGGCAAGCCTCGACCCTATCCGGTCGGCTCGACCCCAGAGCCGCATTTGACCTGCTTCAATAATCTCGAAAACGTCGTACTTGGTACTCTTGTATCGGACTCTCGTGTTTGGATTGATTCCCGGACCGCGTTGATACTTGCTTACGGCCTCTTTGAATTTGCTCAGGTCGGTGTCATCGCGGAACGCAACGATGGCCCCATCCTGCTCGATGCTCACAACAGCGATGCCTAGTTCCTGCAAACGGTCCGTTAACACGGTCGGCGACGTTCCAGCGGCAACCGGAATCCGGAAGACGAGATGAGGGTGAATCCCTTGCACAGGCGGAGGTTGGCGGCGTACATCTGCTTCCAGGCGGTCAAGGGCCGCCTTCATCGTCGGTCCAAACTGCCCACGTCCCCCACGATTCAGATTCACGGGAGGCGGAAGAGGAGGCTTTCGCCGGGCCGTCTCTCTCTGTTCTCGGATGAGGGGCAAGTGGGGATATCGCCTGTCGTCAGGGTGATGGGGCATAGAGCTTACTTGCTTCTTCTAGGATTCGGTTTGGTGGGCCGCTTTGGACTCTCCCGCCCTTGGTTCTGCTCTGTGACCTCGGTCCTCGCACGCTGCCTCTCGACGGCCGCACCCAAAATGTCAGGCTCGATTTCCTTCCTGCTACTAAGGATGGTTTGCTTGATGGCGTCTACAGCTAGCCGCTCCACGTCCGCGTGCGTCATGCCCAGCAGTGACTTTGCCACCTGGTCGAGCTTTACTGATTGAGACACACCAATCTGACGCAACACTCGCAAAAGCAATTCTAGAATCTGCTTCACATCCGGCTTAGGAAACAGAAGTATCTCATCGAACCGTCGCCAGAGGGCCGGGTCAAGTAACCCCTGATGATTAGTCGCTGCTATGGTGAGCGTGTCGCTCCGAAAGCTATCCAAGAGCTGAAGGAATGAATTCACGACACGCTTTAGTTCACCGTGCTCATCTTCTGCGGTGCGGTGCTTTCCGATAGCGTCAAACTCATCGAAGAACAGAACCATCGGCCGCGTCCGGGCGAAGTCGAAGACTTTGCGGATATTAGCCGCTGTTTCTCCGAGATACGACGAAACGACTGCATCAAAACGCACTGTTGCCAAAGGTAAATACAACGCTCGTGCGACCGCTTCCGCTGCTACGGTTTTCCCACACCCCGGCGGACCACAAAACAGAAGTTTTCCCGCAGCACGGATGCCATGGGCCCCAAGCAACTCCGTTCCTCGGCGTTCCATGATGACGCGGTTCTAGTCCTTCCCGAATCTCTACCGAGAGAACCAGGTCGGTCAGCTCGCGTTCGGGTTCACAGACATCTACCAGCAGGACATCGCGGTCCTTGTCCTTCGGCAAGTTGCCATTCTGCAGGCCTAGAAGTGACAGCACTGCCGTGTGGGACTTATGAGAGCCATTCGGCTTGCATAGGACACGCTCCAAGTCGTTTGCCAATACGTGATGATTCTTCCGCCTCTCTTCCTCGACGTATTCCTCGGCCGCCTTTCGAAATGCCTGCTCATCCCCACTAAAGTGGGCGATGAGTAACTTTCGAACTGATTCAGCCGTGGTAATCATTTTGTCTCGCAAATTAGTGTTCGTTGCCGACAAACCCACTTTCACTCATCGGCGTTTGAACTGCCAGAATCAAATCACGTTGTCCGTCACGCTAACGCATCCAGAAGCCTCGGCCAACGACCGCAGCTAACGGCTTCTACGTACAATCTTATCGTCCCGAACCAACGCGATACCTTCAAGGATGTTCTGCAACGTCTATCAGTGCAACGGGGCGGTTGCGTTACCATGACGGTACCACAATGAAGTGATATGTGCGTCTGAGCACAACTAATGCGGGCGACGCTGTCCTCAAGGCAGTCTAGCTCTTGACCTGCCGGCAGTTCGTTAACTCAAAGCGGTAAATTGGAGCCTACAGAACATAACTGGCTATTATCAGACGCCGGCGATAGACTCCCAGTTGACGGCTTGGAGCAGTCCGCCGTCGACTTCTTCGTGGTCCAAGTGCAGCAGTTAAGCACGCCGCCCTCCCGCCCAAGCACGCGGCAGCCCAACATTTCTAGGGAAAACCGCGGAAAAATCGCCCCCAGGACGTTGCAAGCGTTCTTATCCTCGGCCAACCCGTAGGACGGCACAATGAGGATCGACCCAACCTGGAGAAAGTTGACATAATTCCCGACAGCCGAAGGTATCCCCTCGAACACGGTCGATTTGGGCCGGTACGGAATCTCGACGACCTTTAGATCAGCCGCTCGCAGGCTTCGCAACAAGACCGTAAGCGTCCGGCCGCGTACGTCCCTTGGAATTCGAGCCGCCGGCGCGGCAGTTGCGTGAGCCCGGATCGGAGCGTCCGTCCGGTTATGCCGCGGCCGCTTACCCCGTTGGCGGCCGGGTCGAGCGGCGCGGACCGAGGGTGCCATGTGCGGCGGGAAGCGGTGGTGGCCTGCGGCCAACACTCCCTCCAGGTATCCGGCAGGAACTCGGCGATGTCGGGCCGCGTTACGCCACTTGGAACCGGGGCAACTTACCCGGACTCAGGCATGTCGGCAGCCATGGCGCCCGACGGCCGGGATGCCTTCCAGGCATCGGGCAAGAGTTCGGCGATCCGGCCCGCCGGGTGGGTGCTCACACGATCGAGTACGTCTCGTAGGTAGGCAAATGGCTCAACGCCAAACGATCGGCAACTCTGCACGATGCTCATGAGCACCGCCGCGGTTCGGCCACCCCGCTCACTCCCGAGTTTCAGCCAGTTCTTGCGGCCCAGGGCGACTGGCCGCATGCCACGCTCGGCCGCATTGTTGTCGCTGGCCGGCACATACTCGAGCTGTTCGCGAGTCTCCTCGCCGATTCGGACTCGCACCGTACCACACTCAGGACAGGGAAGCTGCTCGGGAGCGAGGTCGTGAAGGACTGGCTTGCGTGGAAGGCTCGCGGGCAACGGCTTGCGGCCGTGGCCGTTCTTCTTGGGCTGGCTTGGCTCCGTCGAACCAGGCGTGGCATCGGCCTGGGGTGTGGTCGAAGGCGGTACGGTTGCACTCGCCGCCAGGATTTCGCGGGCGAAGAGCAAGAGTTGATTGGGGTCGAGCTTCTCGGACCTGCGACCGTAGACCCGCCGCAGCAGTTGTTCGAGCTGATGCTGAAGCTTCTCGTTCAGGTGGGTCTGTTGCGCCAGCGTCTCCAGCAACTCGCGGATGAGCTGGTGGCAAGTCTCCAGATCGGTGGGGAGTTCGCCGGGCAAGGTCGTCATACCACCAGTACGGACCGACCCTGCCCATGTGACAACAGATTCTCAATAAATTATAGAATGTCGTCACATTTTCAGGAGGGCGTCACTGACGGCAGCACAAAGCGCCGCTGTCTGCGGGCGCGGCTCAGGTCGATGCCCTCGAGAATCGCGGCCATCTCGGCCGGCGTGACCTCGACACGATTGCCCAAAGGCGCCGGGAAACGGAAGACTCCTCGCTCCAATCGCTTGGCCCAAATGGCCAGGCCATCCCTGTCCCAGTACAGAATCTTGAGCCTGTCACCGCGACGGTTGCGAAAGACGAAAAGATGGCCGGAGAGTGGATCCTGCCCGATGACGGAAGTGGTCAAGGCGGCCAGCCCGTCGAAGCCGCGCCGCATGTCGGCTGGCTGGATGGCCAGGAAAATACGCACCGACGGCGGGAGACTGATCACGACCGGCTCTCCAAGAGATCGAGGAGTCGGCCGAGCGTCGCCGGATCGAAGCCGACGGGAACCCGGACATGGTGCTCGTCGCCGACGACGAGCTCGAGCGCGGCGGGAGATTGCGAGACGCCATAGTCGGCCGCAGTCACTGACTCGGAACGGACGTGGACAGGAAGAAATGGGGGAGTGGAAGCATGGCTCGGGGTGGAGACAGGCTGAGCGCCTGCCCTTGTCGAGGTACTCGGAGTGGGCACTGCCCGGTTTAGACTATAGAGCCAACTGCGAAACGAGTGGAGGGAGATTTGGCGACGGCGGCAGAACTCGACCTGGGTCAGGCCAGAGCGGCGGAAATCGGCGATCACGGCTGACCAGTATCGGATACGAACGGGGTGGGCCATGGCTGGACTCCGGTGGTTGGACGTCACCGGCCCATATTGCCACCCAGCCCCGACGGATTGAAGACGCACTTCACCGGACGCTTACGTTTTTGCGGCGACATGCAAAAACCCACTCATTTATCATTTTGCCCCGGAAACGACCATTACAGAGGAGTTCGCGTCTCGACATGCTTTCCCCTATTCAGATGCCAGAAACGTTTTCTGTGACGTCCTAATGAGATGGAGTTTTCTCAACATCTTCCGTTTACCGGCGAGTGTCCGTTCTGCTCCGCGTCGCGCAACCTGATCACCCACCCGTTTACGCTGCTCCCGGAACGGAACCGGCATATGTATGATGCGCCGATGAGAAGGGATTGGCCTCGCCGCAGCAACGTGCTATCCCGACCGAGCGGATTAGGCTACGTTCGTCAGCCGTAGGCTGACAGGCGTCCCGAGCGCAATCGAACAACCATGCCGTGACGACCCGTGGCGAACGGTGAACCGATCCGCGCCAGATTCGAGCGGCACGCAAACGAGCCGCCGAACATCGCGCCGGTCCTCCGGGTTTGGAGCGTCAGTCGGCAATTTGATTGACGCGAACTGGCGATACCATCATTATTGGTGTAGCGGTCGAAACCCCGTGGCCAGCTTCGCAAAATGAGGCGCGCTATGATCGAATTTGCCTGCCCCCACTGCGGCCGTCAGATGCGCACGAATGATGAATCGGCCGGGAAGAACGGCAAGTGCAAATCATGCGGCAAGACTGTCACCGTCCCGCAAGCCGATCCAACCGAAGCTCCAACCGTGCCGACGATCGACGAAACCGTTAAGTCAAAAGAGACCGTAGTCTACAAGCGGATCAAGTCCATTCCAATTGCGGTTGTGTCTGCCCTAGTTGCCGTGTTGCTGATTGGTTTCGTGTCTGGGTATTACATGGGGCGACGATCCGTCTTTGCTGAGGTTCGCGCTGCCTTCGAGGGCGTTGGCCAGGCAATGCACGAGGGGCTAGGCGGCGCAAACAATCGTGGAGCCGACAAGCTCGCCTTCCGAAAAGATTCAGCCAAGGAACCAGACGCAGAGGAGAACTGGGGCAACGCCGGAATTACGGCTCAGCAGGGTGACATACGAGTCAAAATCGACAGTGCCAAGGTCGATTTTGTCAAATTAAGAGAGACCCTTGGAAATGACGGGCAATCAAAGGACAAGTTGCTCCAAATCTCGTTGCAGATCGAAAACACCGGGGTCACGAAAAAGATCGAGTACGGTGGTTGGGGAGGAAGTGATTTCTCGTCTGACGGAGTGGCGGCGTTGCGAGACGACCTCGACAATAGTTACAAGCGTGTCGGATTTGGATTCTCCGCACAGCCCGTTGGGCAGGTACGTTCAGAATCCATCTATCCCAGGAAATCCATCAGTGATTTGCTCGTGTTTGAAGTGCCGATTGAGAAGGCGTCTTTCCTGAAACTCGAACTTCCTGGAGAGGTTTTTGGCGGCACGGGTAAGTTGCGGATCAAGGTTCCGATGAAAATGGTTGAGCGGCCGTAATTCCGCCACTCCGTCAAATGAATGAAACGTGTCCGAGCCACTGAAGTCGGAGCATGGCTCGGCGCTTCTTCACAATTTGCCCATCTCGTCGAGATCATCGGGACTGATCTCACTGAGATAGGGGTTTAGGGAGTATCATCGACTTGCAGATTTCGCCGATTACGCCGACCCCAGGACCATGCTCACCGACGTCCGCTCGCGTCAACGCCTAAGCAAAAACCTGACCTATGGAAAAGATGACCGAGCAGTCCGTCGAACTCGTTGAGCGATCCCTGGACTGGCTCCGGGATCATTATTCCGAGGTGGTCCTGCGTAACGAGTCCGACTTGGTGACCGCCCTCTGGCTGTTCCTCCGTCGGGAGGCATGCGCCCTCGATCCACCACTCCGCGTCGATTACGAGAGGACGATTAAGTGCTCGCTTGGCACGTTGAAGTGCGATATCGTGATCGTCTCTCCGGCAGACAAGAACCTCGTTGGTGCCGAGTTCAAGTTCGAGCCGTGTCGGACGAGGATCGACATCGAGGACCCATTCATCCCATTCAGTAGGGCGAAAAAGATCGGCCATCTCAAGCACATCTTGTACGGCACGAAGGACAACAAGTTCAGGCCGGATTTCTTGAAGCTTCAGAAAAGTGTCGAAGAAGGACAAATCGACGTTGGCTACGCGGTCTTCATCGACGAAGGGAGTTGCCACGTCGGCACCGTGGATGAGGCTGGCTTTCCATACGGTGCCCGATGGACGCGATGGGGAGTGAGGACTCCGAGCGGGTTCGACACCTCGATCCTCATGGCTCGGTTCCCGAGGTCGTCGTAACTTAGGAATCGAGGCGAAGCGATGAAGTTCGATGAAGCAATGCGGCTATCCTCGGCGGAACGGTCCGCTGAACATTGAGGTTTAACACACGTCGATGGTGTTCTCACCATGAAAAGAAATTATCGCAGCGATCTTGAGTTCCTTGAATCTGGGTTCCGCGCCTGCTGGCAAAACGCGACCGATTTACTCAGCTCGGCGCAAATGCTGCTTGACGCTAACCAGGTTGGAATCTCCTTGTCTGTTTCGGTCCTAACGATGGAGGAGATCGGCAAGATGATGTATCTTGATGGTCTTCTCTTCGCGCGGTCAGGCGACTACAAGGACGAGAACTTCAAATCCGGTTTTCGCAAGCACCAATGGAAGCTGCGATTTCTCGACCTATTCCCCTTCTTCGCCGAATCCCTTGCCGGGTCCGATCCGCGATACTCTACCGACCAGCACTTCAAACTCGCCCTTGCAATTGCGCTCGCGGACTTGCAAAAGAAGCGATCCGCTTTGTCCCCTTGGCTTGGTCCAGCCTCGGAACTGACCCAACTCGACACCTGGAAGCAACGCGGATTTTACGCGAATGCCCAACCAGAAAAATTTGTTGCTCCCCGAGAGGCGGTCCCCGAGGATTTCGCTAAGGGCGTCCATGCTCTTGCTTGGCGTTTCACATCGACGGTCGATTTCCATCTCAAGGACGGCAACCTCGAGCGCTATTTCGATCGCGCCAAGCAGTTGCGTGCTAAACTCACGGAAAACGATCACCAACTGCTGGAAAACACCGGCGCGGCGTTGGCAGACGACATCTTTGGCGACCCAGACAGTAACGATGATTCGAGTTCGACTTAGGATTTTTTGCATATTCACGCGACCTGGCGTTCATAAGCGTATTCTTCCTGACCGGCTCCCGAGTGTCGCCGAGAGGCACGATAACGTGTAAGAAACAGTGCCATATTTCGGGAAAGAGAACAGTCTGGACATGCCGCCCCCGAAACGTCACACTGATAAAAGGCATTATCATCCAAACGCTGGATGATGGTTTCTGGTTCGGGAAGCACTTAGACTGAAATCCTGTCAACGACGCTCCGCATGACCTTCTTCTGCCTGCGGTCGTAGAGGCGCGTCGTGCGCGGGTCGGCGTGTCCTGCAAGATTCTGGACCTCTTCGAGCGGAACGCCCTGGCTGAGCAAATCGGTGATGGCGCCGACCCGAAAAGAATGCGGAGAAAGCTTCTCCGGCAAGTGAATGTGCGCCATGCGCTGTTTGAGCATGCGGCGCATGTCGTTGTCCGTCATCGCCTCAGTCGTTAATGTCCTGGCCTTGCGGCTGAGCCGACGAAAGAGCGGGCTGTCCGACGGGGCGGAAGCCAAGTCCGCAGCGTTCACATGGGTGCTCACGGTGCGGCGAAGATCGGCTGCGCACCGGGATTTCCCTGAGCTTGCCGCCTTTCTCAAGGAAGCGAAGGCACCATTGATTGCCGTCGCGGGCGAAACTGCTCACGGTCAAGCCAGCCACCGCGCCGATGCGCGGCGGTGTATATCAGGATGGCGACGATCGCCCGGTCGCGTAACGCTGCGAGATCGCGTCCGCGGATCGATTTCAGCAGCTTCCGCTCCTGGTCAACGGTGATCTCGGGCGTTTTGCCCTCGGTCAACGAATAACGCTCAGCTCGGACAGAAGCGGCCGGATTTAGCAGCACGGCGTCCAGGGGGTCAGATCCGGTAAACGGTTTACGCAGCGCTCGCGAGCCGTTAAGTTCAATGCATGAGCAGGCCGTTGAGAGTCGAGTATCCTGGCGCCATCTATCATGTCATGTGCGAGGGCAATGTGCGCCAGCGGATCTCCCACGACCATGTCATGTGCAGGGGCAATGCGCGCCAGCGGATCTTCCACGACGAGAGTGCCACCAGCGCCTCATCGATGGACTGGCTCTGACGGTCAGCCGGTTCGGCTGAGAGTTGTTCAACTTCGTGCTGATGCCCGACCAGTTCCACCTCCTCCTCCGCACACCGCAACCGAGCCTCTCACAAGGAATGCAGTATCGTGCATCGGGCTACGCCAACTGGTTTGCCAAGCGGCACCGCTGCGCAGGGCACCTCTTGCAGGGGTGGTTCAAGAGCCAGGTGGTCGAGGGTTACAACCGGTGTGCGCCGTCCAATGATTGGATTCGGCAGAAAGCACACGTCCGATATCGCCCGCACGTCTCGCCGCCGGTCCGCGCCGCCCAGGCGTTGGTACTTCGACAAACAGTGAACGCCCAAAAAAACTTGGAGAAAAAATTTAAGTCCAATCAGGACAGAGTGATCCGATCAGATACCGTGCACCAAACGGCGTAGGTGCTTTCATGAAATCTCAAAATCAGCGCATATTGTATATAGAGAAATTAGGGAAACTGCGCGCTTCTATTTCTTCTCCGACCGCCAGGTCACCGATGGCGTGATGGCAAGTGCTGCTCGCAGCCACCTCAAGCGTGGCGAGTCATTCGACCCGTCCCCGTTGTCTCGAGCGGGCGGACGTGATTGATCGCGACGGCGTGGAGCAGCACGGGGATGAGACGAGTGGACTGGGCGCAATCGGCGAAAAATGCGCGAGCGAAGCCAATTGCGGTGAAACGATGAGCGTCGTGGAACCACAAGGGTCTATTCAAGTTATGGCAAGTTATGGCGCTCGTTCGCGACTTGACAAGCGGGGTGGCGCAGCCAGGAGATTGGCAACACGCCGCGGGAAGTTGCCCGGGTTGCCGCGGATGGCCGGTTAACGAGCTGCGCGGTTTAGCTCCCCGACCTGGCACGCACGGCAGGAGCGTCGCCTTCAGCAAAATCCAGCAATCGCGCGTGTTCCGTGCCCGGAGGTGGTCGCTCACCCAAAGCCTTCAGGTCAGGCTTTCCAGCCTGACTCTTCGGATTTCAGGCTGGAAAGCCTGACCTACACATTTCCGTGGCACTGGAACGTGAGACGTCGCGATCGATATTGAGACACCCCGGGGCGCTTCGACAGCCCGATTCAGAGGGTCGGGAGGGGCTGGAATCGGCCGGAGTTGACGGCATAAGAACCAGATCAAGAAGAACTTACGTCGAGTGATCCCTGCACCGCCGACTCCGAAGTACTTCTTTGCCGGATGATGCGAGCCGGGACTGGAACCCTTCGAAAACGTCTCATCCAGTCTCATTTTTTCTCATCGTCATTGACTTGTGGCTCGAGGGCGTGCCGGCCAGCCTGGCGCCCGGGCTGAGAACCGCGAACGGGGCCGATGCGAGCCTCCGCGGCAAGCTGCCGCCGAGCGCGATCTGTGCCATGCCAGAAGAAGCGCGCCGAAATCGAGTTACTCGGCTCTTGCACGTGGCGGCGAGCCTTGATCGGTCAACAGCCTCAGGACTCACAAGCAAGGTCGTGCCTCAGGGATTCTGGGTTGCCCGCCGCCGCTGAACCGGAAATGATGGAGGATACGATCTTGACGACGAATGCATCCAGTCGGTCCGAGCACCCGGCCCGGTTCGACCACTGAGGACCTTCTCATGATTCCGCTCTTGCTGTCGGCCAGTCTGCTATTGGCGTGGGAAGATCCGCCGAAGCCTCCCGCGACCCCGACGGTCTTGTCACCCACGGACGTCGTCGCGGCGCTCGAGACCGCGGTTGGCGACGCGATCGCCAAGGCCGAGCAGTCGGTGGTCGCGATTCATCGATTCAAGGTGGAAAATGGCCAGGAAACGCTGGCGGTTCGGGGAAAACGACATCGGCCGACACCGCGGGAACTGCCCAGGAGATTCCTGTTCAATGGCCAGCTCTCCCAGTTGCCCGACGAAACGGATATGCTGTCGCTCGATTTCGGGTCGGGGGTGGTCATCGGCGAGAAAGGCGAGATCCTGACGGCCTATCACGTGGTCAAGGGTGCGCGCCAGTTGATCGTCCGCGCCTGGGGCCGCCATCAGTTCGAGGCCGAGATCATCGCGGCCGACCCGCGAATCGACCTGGCCGTGATCGTGCCGGTCGAGGGAGGCGGTGCCGATCGGCCCCGGCTGACGCCCCTGGCGATCGGTGACGCGAGCCGGCTGCGCAAGGGGATGTTCCTGGTGGCGCTCGGCAATGCGTTCAACGCGGCGCGCGACGGCAAACCCTCGGCGAGCTGGGGGATTCTGTCCAACGTCGCCCGCAGGCTCGAGGATGACGGCGATGAGTCGAGCCCGCCGTCGAGAACTCCGCGGCTTTTTAATTATCCGACGCTGCTCCAGCTCGATTCCAAGCTGAATCTCGGCATGAGCGGCGGCGCCGTGATCAACCTCAAGGGAGAGCTCGTCGGCTTGACGACGATGGCAGCGAGCCCGGCCGGGTTTGACGCCCAGGCCGGCTACGCCATTCCGATGGACATGGTCGGCCGCCACGCCGTCGAGACGCTCAAGGACGGCCGGGAGATCGAATATGGGTTTCTGGGCATTCATGCCCTGCCGCCCTCGTCCAACCGGGTCGGCGACGTTCGGATCAATTCCCCGGCCGCGCTCGGAGAGATCGTGGCCAACGACGAGATCATCGGGGTCAACGATGTTCCGGTCCACGACTTCGATTCCCTGATCCTGGCGGTCAACGCCTACTCGGCTGGAGATACCGTGCGACTCAAGATCCGCCGCAACGAAAAGGTCATCGTTCGGGCGATCACTCTGGGCAAATATCCCGTCGAGGGTGAGATCATCGCCACGAACCGGCCCAAACCGTGGCGGGGATTACGGGTCGATTACACGAGCGCCATCCCCTTGCGCACGTTTGGCCCCAGTTTCTTCGATGCCAAGGAGGCTGGTGTCACGGTCGTCGAGGTCGAGGAGGGATCGGCCGCCGCGGCCGCCGGAATCAAGCGTGGCCAGTTGATCCGCCGCGTCGCCGATAAGAGCGTCGCCAACCCCCGAGCGTTTTATGAAGCCGTCGGCTCCCTGGATGGCCCCGTCACGCTGTCCACCGACCTTGGCACCGTCACCGTGAAAGAATCACCATGACAACCGACGAGCTCCGCGAAGCCTATCTGGACTTCTTCGCCTCCAAGGGATGCGTCCGGCGGCCCAGCGACGTGCTGGTGCCCAACGACCCCACGGTGCTCTTCACGCCCGCGGGAATGAACCAGTTCAAGCGCGAGCTCATGGGGCTGGGCGACCCGAATTTCACGCGCGCGACGACGTGTCAGAAGTGCCTGCGCACCGGCGATATCGAAAACGTGGGCAAGACCGCGTTTCACGAGACGTTCTTCGAGATGCTGGGGAATTTCAGCTTCGGCGACTACTTCAAGCGCGAGGCGATCCACTGGGCCTGGGAGTTTCTCCGGGGCGTGCTCAGGATCCCGGCCGATCGCTTGACGATCACGGTCTATCTCGACGACGACGAAGCGTTCGACATCTGGCGCGACGAGATCAAGGTCCCGGCCGATCGGATCACGCGGATGGGCGAGGATGACAATTTCTGGCCCGCGGGCGCCCCCACCCACGGGCCAAACGGGGTATGCGGCCCGTGCTCCGAAATCTTCTACCATGGGAACGGGCCCAAGGAAGTCGAGATCTGGAACCTGGTTTTCACCCAGTTCAATCGGGTCGGGCCCGGCGAGCTAACTCCCCTACCGAAGAAGAACATCGACACCGGGATGGGACTGGAGCGGTCGGCGTCTTGCCTGCAAGGGGTCGCCACGGTGTTCGAGACCGACATTTTCCGGCCGATCGTGGCCGCGGTCGCCGACGGCGTCGGCGTCAAGTACGACCGCGATCACGCCGACGGCGTCCGCATCCGGCGGATTTCCGACCACCTCCGGGCGCTCACGTTTTGCATTCACGAGAACGTCCGGCCGGGACCGGAAAAGCAAGGGTATGTCATCAGGCGCCTGCTGCGCCGCGCGGTGCTCGATGCCTACCAGATCGGCCGTCGTGAACCGTTCCTGCACAAGCTCGTCCCGGTGGTCGCCGAGGTCATGGGCCGGCCTTACCCCGAGCTGCACGAAAGCGCCCAGCGGGTCGCCACGACGATCAAGCAGGAGGAAGAGCAATTCCTGCGCAACCTCGAAAACGGCCTGCGATTGCTGTTCGACATTTTTCAGAAAACCAAGGCCGCCGGGTCGGACACGATTGCGGGCGCCGACGCCTTCACGCTGCACGCGACCTTTGGCATCCCCGTCGAGGTTGTCGAGAGCCTGGCGACCGATCACAACCTGCGGGTGGATCGCGAGGGGCTCGCCGAGAAGCGCGACGAGCACTCGGCCATCTCCCGCGGGACGACCGAGGCTGCCGCCGTCTTCGCGACCGGGCCGCTCGACGTGCTCAAGAAGGAGTTCCACCACGGCAGCGAGTTTGTCGGGTACTCGACGACTCACGAAAACGCTCGGGTCATCGGCATCCTCGAGCAGAACCGTCTGGCTCAATCCGCCCTGGCAAACGGCGGTTCCTCGCTGGTACTGGTGCTGGACCGGACGCCGTTCTACGGCGAGTCCGGCGGGCAGGTCGGCGATACCGGGACGATCGAGAACGAGCGGTTCACGTTCCGTGTGCAGGACACGAAGAAGGAAAACGACTTTGTCTTGCACATCGGCCAGGTCGCGCGCGGACAGGTGACGGTGAACGACGCGGTTTCCGCGCAGGTCGACGGCGGCCGCCGCCATGCGATCCGCCGCGCCCATACCGCCACGCACCTCTTGCACCATGCCCTGCGGACGATGCTGGGCAAACACGCCCAGCAAGCCGGCAGCAAGGTCGAGCCCGACCGGCTGCGTTTCGATTTCGCCAATCCCGAGGCAGTCGGCCGCGAGCGGCTGCGGGCGATCGAAGACGCGGTCAATCACCGCGTCCTGGAGGCCGCGACCGTGAGCTGGTCGATCATGCCCTTGGAGCAAGCCAGGGCGAAGGGTGCGATGGCGCTCTTTGGCGAGAAGTACCCCGACCTGGTCCGCGTGGTCCAGGTGGGCGACTACTCGCGCGAGCTTTGCGGCGGAACACACCTGGATCATGCCGGCCAGGTCGGGCTTTTCAAGATCGTGGGCGAGGAATCGGTTGCCGCCGGAACGAGGCGGATCACCGCGCTGGTAGGCAAAGCCGCTCTCGATCGTGTGCGGGCGGAAGAGGATATTCTCGCGGGCGTCGCGACGCTGCTCCGCGCGCCCGCCGACCAGATTGCCGATCGAGTCAGTGCCCTGCTCGACGAAATGAAGACGCTCAAGAAACAGGCGACCCAGAAGCGCGCCGAGACCGGCGGCCAGAAATCGGCCGACGACCTGCTCGCGAGCGCGACCGTCGTCGGAAATGCGATGCCCCTCGGAAAAGTGACAGCGGTGGTTCAGGCGGTTGAGAACGTCTCCCCGGACGAGATGCGCCAGTTGGTCGATGTCCTGCGGCGCAAGCAGCAGAGCGGGCTCGCGGTGCTGCTGTCGGCAAGCAACGCGGGAAAGGTCAATCTCGTGGCCGGTTTGACGGCCGATCTCGTCGCGCAGGGGCTGCACGCGGGCAACTGGCTCAAGGAGGTCGCTCCGATTGTCGGCGGGGGAGGAGGGGGACGGCCCGATCTGGCCCAGGCCGGCGGCAAGTCTCCCGAACAGGTTCCAGCCGCCCTGAAACATGCAATCGAGACCATCCGTGCCAAACTCGAAGCCACCAGTTGAACCGACGATGCCGATTCGGTGTCAGACGCTGCTGACATAATCGCGAAACGACTTGCGGCGGGCAGCCGAGCACGGGCTTGGCTCGGGCCCGCGCCATTTGGACTTGACGACCGGCGAGATCAAGCGTTTGGACAGCCGCGAGAAAATCCCGTACAGAGGATGCGTAGGACGCATGATGTCAAAGCAAGAGAACGGTGAGGGTGACCCCAGCCACCACGCGGGTGGCGTGGGACGCGTACGGTTGGGAATGGACGTCCGCGGCTATTTCTACCTGGTGCTGATGGTGGTGCTCGGCTCGACCACCGCGGCGGCAGCCAGGCTGGCTGTTCGGGAATTGCCGATCGCCCTTCTGCCGGTCGTCCGATTCGGAGTCGCCGGCCTCTGCGTCCTGCCCATGATCCGGGGCCGCGGTTCATTGCGAAAGCTGCTGCGCGAGGATTGGCCCTGGCTGGTCGTGGCCGCGGCGATGTGCGTGCCGGTCAATCAGGGGTTCTTCTTGACGGCGGCGCGATTGGGACCGACCTCGCACGTGGGGATCTTCTACGCCACGGCGCCGCTCGTCGTCTTGCTGGGAGCCTGGACGCTGCGGACCGAGCCGCCCGATCTCGGCCGGCTTTGGGGAGTGCTGGCCAGCGTTCTGGGCATCATCGTGGTCGGCGTTGGTAATCTCTGGGGCGGCGGCGGATCTGCACCCGGCGACGCCCGCGCTGTCATGGCCGCCGACGCGCTGCTCGTCGGCGCGGTCATCTCCTGGGGAATCTACGTGATCGTGAGCAAGCCCCTCGTCGTCCGGCACGGAGCGCTGCCGGTCCTCGCGGGAACTTTTCTGCTTGGCAGCCTGCTCAATCTGCCGATCGCGATTTTTAGTCTCTCGGCGGGGCCGGCGGTCGCTATCGGTCAGGTATCCGCAACCGCCTGGCTGGCCCTGGCATTTCTGGCCCTGTTCGTGACGCCGCTCGGTCAAGCCTGTCAAAACCTGGCGCTCTGCCGCCTCGACGCCAGCCAGGTTGCCAATTTCAGTAACGCCTCACCCCTGTTGACGGTCGTCTGGGGAATCTGGCTGTTCGGCGAGGCGCTGACGCCCGCATTGATCATCGGCGGAATACTCACGTTCTGCGGCATCTCATGGACCGGCAGGCCGCGTCGCCGGCCGCGGAGCGGGGGGATCGAAGGGTCGCCGGTTCAGCCGGAAGTCGGGCTGCGGAACGACGAGGCTCTAGGGCAGGGGGGAGGCGTGACGCGGAGCCGGGCCCGAGCCGCCAACGCGGCGGCAGGAATTGGCCTGGCGGCGCCAGCGCCGGGTCTGCGGTGCGATCGATAGAAGTGCCCTTGATCTCGTGGGATTGAACCCCGGAACGGAGCGGCACGCCGCCGAAGCCACGGACAGCCGCTCGCCGTTTCTGGAGACGCCGCTCTGAGGCACGATCATGTCGCTGCAAAGACTTGCCTGCCCGCGGACCGCTCGACCATGATAATATCCCGTGCCACGGGCGGGCCGCGCAGGCTTGTCGGTCAGTTTTCGATGGTTGGATAGCCGGAGTCGTTGTGCGGCGATTGTTGGTCCTGGACGAAAAGACAAGGGCGCGATGAAGAAGCATCCCCACGGGCGAGGCGGAGGACTGGCCGTCTATGTGACCAGTCACGGTTTTGGCCATCTGCACCGGACCGCGGCCGTGCTGAACCGAGTTCCCGATGAAGTTCCGGTGTTGATTCGATCGGGCCCCGACCTCTTTGCGCACTGGCGCGAGCGATTGCGGCGGCCGGCCGAGCTGGAGCCCTATTTCTGGGATGCAGGGGCCGTCAACCCTCCTGGAGACAGTACGGCCACCGATGGCGCGGCAACGCTGGAACTGGCGGCGAAGGCTCATTCCGGAGCGATGGCTCACGCGGACGAGGAGGCTCGGTTTCTCGAAAAGCGCGAGATCGCCGCGGTGCTCTGCGATGCGCCGGCCGTGCCGCTGGTCGCCGCCAGCCGGGCGGAAATCCCCGGATTTCTGATGGCCAACTTCACCTGGGCCGATATCTACGCTCCCCATGCCCGCAGCCTGGGAGGCGATGCGTTACGCCTGGTCGCCGAGCTTCGCCGCGCCTATCGCCACGCGACGGGAGTTTTCCGGATCGAGCCGGCCTTGCGGATGTCGTGGCTCTCACCGCAGAAGACCGTGGGCATGGTCGTCAACCGAGGGCGGGACCGGCGCGCCGAGTTGCGCCGCAAGCTGGGATTGGCAAAGACTGCTCGGCTGGTTTATATCTACATCGGGCGCTACGGGCAGAGCGACCTGGGCTGGTCGCGGCTGGAACGGTTCGCGGATCTGGGGGTTCACTTTTTGAGCTACCATCCGACGCCTGGGCCGCAGCCCGCCAATCTGCACGTCGTTCCCTCGGCGGAGTGGCCGGGAGGGGACTTGATCGCGTCGAGCGACGCCATCCTCGCCAAGGCCGGCTACGGGACGGTGACGGAGGCGATGGCTTGCGGCACGCCGATGATCTACTCGCCGCGCAGGGGCTTTGCCGAGTACCGCGTTCTCGACCGCGCCTTGAGAACCTGGGGCGGCGGCGTTCCGCTCTCTTCGCGCGAGTTTCGCGCCATGAGGCTGGAGAACGCGCTCAAGTCGGCATTTCGACTTGCCCCGGGTCCTCCGCCGTTTCCGCCGGATGGTGCTGCCCGGATCGCAGAACATCTGGCAGCTCTCTGTCGACCTTCCACCGGCCGGAGAGCGTACGTGAGCGCCTGACACGGCGAGAATCGGGACTGCTTTCATGAAGATCGTCATCTTTCCGGCTGTGGAACCCGATCGATTCCAGGCGCTCGTCGCGGCCGCGCCCGAGGCCGAGTGGGTCAATGCCGCCCTTGCCGCGGAAGCCCTTGCGGCCATGCCCGGAGCGGACGCCCTCCTGGGAAAGATCACTCCCGCAATGCTGGCGCGGGCCGATCGACTGGCCTGGGTTCAGTCCTTCACGGCCAGCCTGGAACATTACATGTTTCCCGAGCTGGCGGCGCATTCCTGCGTGCTCACCAACGTGCGCGGGCTTTTCGGCGACGTGATCGCCGACCAGGTGATGTGTTACGTCCTGTGCTTTGCCCGCAATCTCCATATCTACGCACGCCAGCAGGTGGAGCATCGCTACGAGGCGAAGGGGGGTGAATCGGCCCGGGTCAGCTCGATCACGGGGCCGGGGACGGTCAATGCCATGGACCGCGCGACGATCTTCCTGCCCGACTCGACCATGGGGATCATCGGCATGGGAGGGATCGGTTGTGAAGTGGCGCGGCGAGCCATGGCTTTTGGGATGTCCGTACGGGGGGTCGATCGGTTTCCGGATCGAGTGCGGCCACCGGCAGGCGTTCTGCGGGTCGATGGCGTCAACCGGACGCCCGACCTGCTCGGCGGGAGCGATTTCGTGGTGATTGCCGCGCCTCACACGCCGGAAACCGCGCGGTGGTTCGACGCGAAGACGCTGGCCTATCTTCGCCCGACGAGCTATCTGATCAATATCGGCCGCGGGGCGATCGTGGTTCTCGACGACTTGGTCGCCGCACTTCGATCGGGCAAGCTGGCCGGCGCCGCGCTCGATGTTTATGAAATCGAGCCGCTGCCTGCCGATCATCCACTATGGGATTTCCCCAACGTCATCCTGACGCCGCACACGGCGGGTTACTCGCCGGTCATCGCCAGACGCCATCTGGCCGCGCTCGTCGAAAATGTGAGCCGATTTTCGCATGGCAAGCCGTTGACCAATGTCGTCAACAAAGACTTATGGTTTTGAGGCATGAATTTTCCGTTCAACTGCCTTGGCTGCGGTCACGAGAACTTCGCCGATTGGTCGCACATCGGCCGGCAGGTCCTGTGCGGTCAATGCGGGCGGGTAGCGACCGTTCCGGCGCCGATGGAACCGGTGTACGCGGACACCGAGTCAGGGCTTGCGGTACGGTTTGCGTGTCCGGTTTGCGGGCGCAACTTCGCCGCGAAGCGATCCCTGGTCGGCCAGAAGATCCGGTGCAACGGTTGTGGGGCAGGGGTGAGGGTTCCGGCGGGTAATTCGTTCCCGGTCGAGGACGCGTCGCGTGTTGTTCTGAGCGCGATTTCCGTTAGCACCGTCGCGGTGGCTACGCCGGCCCGTGGCCGAGCCGGGCGCGAGAGTGCCCCTAGCCAACTCGTTCCCGAGCGCCGGTGAGGCTCGCGGTGTCGTCAGCCCCAATTCCGGCAGCAGCCGCGCCGTGGTTAGCCGCAGTTCCGGCAACAGCCGCGCCGTGGTTAGCCCCAATTCCGGCAGCCGCAGCGCCGTGGCAAGGGCGGCCGATGCCGCGGTGCCGCCGGTCCAGGACGAAGCTCGGAATGAACCGTCGCCGGTGCTCGAACAGATCGAGTCAATGGCAGATGTGGCGCATCGCGAGCGTGCCGCGGTTGTGCTGCCGACGCGAGCCGAGACGATGGAGCAGGCCCGGCAGGAAGCGGCCGCGCAACAGGCCGTTGTGACGCAAGAGAAAGCCGAAAAGGCGAAACGGGCCAAGAAAAAGAAACGGAAGAACGCGGATTATTCGGACCTGAAAGAGACGCTGACTCTCGTCGCGGGTGTGGGTGTCCTTGTCGGTGTGCTCGCGCTCCTGGCCTGGCGTTTTCCCGACTTTCGATTTCCTCTGGGCGGTCTGCTCGCGGTGATCGGCTTCGTACTCTATCTGCTGGGCACGATGTCATTGACGCGACTGGTCGAGACTGAAGCCCTTTTCACGCGGCTGGCATTCCGATTCTTTCCGCCGTACCAGTTGTGGTTCGTGCTTTCACACTGGGACCAGGCGAGAGATTTCTTCGCCTTCTTCGTGTCGGGCGCGATGGTCATGGCGATCGGTGGCGCCGTGGTCACGACGTCGCAAACCTTCAAGAGGGCCAACGAGAATGAGCGTGAATATCGCAAGGCTGTACGCGAGGCGGTGTACGGCGAACTGGAACTGAAGCCGCTGACGAAGGACGGGCAACCGGTAAAAAAATGATGCCGGTATGATTCCTCGTTTAACCCGGAGCCATCGGCGACGGCGTTCGAGCTGCTCCTGGCGCGGCCAGTAGCGGCTAGTGATGCTGGTATGATTCTTCGTTTAACCCGGAGCCAACGGCGACGGCGTTCGAGCTGCCCCTGGTGCGGCCAGTAGCGGCTAGTGATGCTGGTATGATTCTTCGTTTAACCTGGAGCCAACGGCGACGGCGTTCGAGCTGCCCCTGGTGCGGCCAGTAGCGGCTAGTGATGCTGGTATGATTCTTCGTTTAACCCGGAGCCAACGGCGACGGCGTTCAAATGTTCTGTGGCTCGATGTCGCGAATGAGATCGGGGGGATTCTCTACCGTCCCTCCGTCCCGCCGTCGCCGTTGGCTCCGGGTTAAACGCGGTCGCCGCTGGCGCGTGGAACATCGTGGGTTGGGCACCCGCAGAGCAGCGCCGTCGCCGTTGGCTCCGGGTTAAACGCCGTCGCCGCTGGCGCGTGGAACATCGTGGGTTGGGCACGCAGAGCGCCGTCGCCGTTGGCTCCGGGTTAAACGCCGTCGCCGCTGGCGCGTGGAACATCGTGGGTTGGGCACGCAGAGCGCCGTCGCCGTTGGCTCCGGGTTAAACGCCGTCGCCGCTGGCGCGTGGAACATCGTGGGTTGGGCACGCAGAGCGCCGTCGCCGTTGGCTCCGGGTTAACCAGTTTCTCAGTGATACGTAATCCAACCTCCTTTTTCGATTCCGCCGAACGGAGTGAGGAACGACCACTTCTGTGGCGGCTTTCCTTCTTTCACCGGGTTGTCCTCAATATACCGGATCGCGGCCTCGATGGCGTCTTCTGTGTCCAGGTAGACTTTCCACTGACGCTCCGCCCACATGGAAGGCAGCTTGCCGCTCTTCTCCTGCCATCGCGCCTGCGGGTGTAGCGAACGGGCGGTCAACTGCCTGGCTGCTTCACCCTTGAGAAGGTTGCAGATTTGTTCGGCCTTGTAGGTGTGCCGCGCCATCACAATGTGCACGTGACACGGGAGGATCGAGCAGGCCCAGATCGTGTAGCGGCTCTTCCGAACCGCAATTCCAAAGCCCTCACCCACGGCGCGTGCCTGATCGCCGGAAAGTTGCACGGGCGGAAACCGGAGGGCTGTCAGGGCAGCGGCTCGCCAGTCACTCCACTTGTCGGAGTTGATTTCGCGCCTCTCTGTGCACCGAGTTGCCCGTCCAAATCGTGCCAATTCCCATGAGGCGACAAACTCGGACCACGATCCCCGCGGGTCGTTCGGCAGCCAGAAACCGTAGGTGCCCCAGATCAGATGATAGCCGTGAATCATCGCGGGTTGGGCTCGCAGAACGCCGTCGCCGTTGGCTCCGGGTTAAACGCCGTCGCCATTGGCGTGTGAATCATCGTGGGTTGGGCTTGCAGAACGCCGTCGCCGTTGGCTCCGGGTTAAACGCCGTCGCCATTGGCGCGTGAATCATCGTGGGTTGGGCTCGCAGAACGCCGTCGCCGTTGGCTCCGGGTTAAACAAGTATTCCGATGGATCGCTCCGCTCCGCGCCTATTCGTTCCCCGTACCCAGACGGCTGACTTCATCATCTCCCGGCAAACCGAACGAGTAAAGAATGCCGGTGTACTTCTTGGGGAAAAAGGCCTCGTAATCTGCGGCCGTGAAAAGTGTGTTGCCCGTGCCGACGTAGACCCTGCCGCGGGATACCGACGGCCCCGACCAGACCGGGCCCAGGTCGAATTCCTTGAGCAGTGCGCCGGTGGCGGCGTTCAGTATCACCAGCTTGCCGCTGGCGACCGTCGTGAAGTAGACGACGCCGTTGGCCAGTGCGATGCCCGACGCGACCGGATCGCCGACGTTGGTGTAAACGGGCTTGGGCGGCGGCCCGCCCAGCTTGGGGACTTTGGGCCGCTCGTGCCGCCAATGCTCCGTTTGCAAGTCGGCACTGATGGCCACGACTCGCCCGCCCGTCGGCGGCACTCCGCTGTCAAGTGCGCGCTCGAGCGTCCCGAGCTGGACGCAGTCAAGACCGTTGGTGAAGATGGTCGTCCCATCGGTCGCGATGCCGGTCTGAAGCCCGCCGGGAAGGCCCGGCAGAGCCAGCACCCTCGGGTCAGGCGGTGGCGAGAGCGGGTAAGCCGGTGGACCGGCATAAAGCGGGGTATGGTTAATAATATGTCCGTCCGAAGCGCGCAGGACGTAGAAACCGCCATTCTTGCAGCCCACGCCAACCACCTTGGTCGGCGCCCCGCCACGGGGATCGTGTAGATCTTGGGCGTGTCTCCGATCGACTGATCCTTGTAACGCCCCTCCTTGGGGTCGTAGCCGCGCATGGAATTGGTCCATACGTCACCGGCGCTGATCTGAGTGACCCAGCGCTCCTTGCCGCTCTTGACGTCGAGCGCGATGACCGCGCACGACTCGCGCGTCTCGAGGCGAGGATTGTCCTTGGTCGGCCGCCGCGGCGCGGTGTTCACGTCCGTGCCGAAGAAGATGGTGCCGAGCTCCTCGTCAAACGAGGGCGTGCTCCAGACCGAGCTGGTCGCCGGCCCGAAATTGAAGACATGGTCACCCCAGCTATCCTTGATCGTGATCGGCGGATCCAATCGCTCGGGCTTGGGACCGACGTCGTATTTCCAGGCGATCCGGCCGGTCTTGGGCTCGAGGGCCATGACGAAGCCCCGGCCGGTCGAGCCGCGGTAAAAACGGCTGCCGGCATAGAGCTGCTCGAGCGTGCCGCCACCTGCAATCACCTTGCCGCCGGCGAGGATCGGCGAGGCGAAGAAGACGTTCGTGGCATGGGCGCCAGGAAAGCCCTGGGCTCGCGCGCTCAACTTCCAACGTTCCGAGCCGGTTGCCCGGTCCAGCGCATAAAACCAGCCGCCGATATCGGCGAAGTAGACTGTGTCATCGGTTACGACCGCCGAGCTGAATATCCCTTCGGCCGAATTCTGGAATCGGACCGTGCTCTTCTTCTCGTCACCCGGCTGTGCCTCGGAGCGGGCCTGGCCCTGCCCCCGAGTGGGATTGCGGTAGGACCAGCGGATCTTGCCGTCAGGGGTCAGTTTGTAGAAGGTCGGATCGGTGGCCGTTCCGAAATAGACGTAGCCATCCACGACGACCGGCGTGGCATGAATGACCCCGATTCGAAGGTCAGTGCCCTTGGCGGGGAAGCGCCATTTCTCCTCGAGCCGGCCGGCATTGGATCGGTCGATGGCCGTCTCAGCCCGATTGTAGCGCGTGCCGGCGAGGTCGTGATTGTACATCGGCCAGTCTTTCGCGCCGGATTGAGCGTGTCCCTTGGCCGCCGGGAGAGCTGCCCACAACAGAGCCACTATCATCGCACGTCGGATCGAACCCGTCATGACAGACTCCCTGCACGAGTGACGCGAAGCCAACTTGAGCTAGATTCGCCCGAAACCGGCGAATATTGCGTCGTTCTTGGGTGCCAGATGACTCGATCACGCGCGCGATTGCTTGCGCCAGTGATCGATCGGCCGCTCGGCATCACTGATAAACGGCAGATCGACGCGACTCCCGCGCGCCGCCGAGGCGTAGAGAGCATGGATCGTTTCGATGACGGCGCGGCCATCGTGCCCCGTTTCGCCCGGTACAGTTCCCTCGCGGACGCACTGAACGAAGTGAGCCATCTCTTGCGGAAACCCATAGTTCCAGATCTCCTCGTAGATCGGAAACGACCAGCCGGTGGTGCTGCCGGCCTTCTCGACGGCATAGCCGTAGCCGCGGCGAGAGAAAGTCTTGAGCGCGTTGCCATACAGCACGTCCGCGTGCACCTGGCCCTCGCTGCCGAAAGCTTCGGCGCGGTCGTCCATGCCCCCCGGCTTTGTCCAGCTTTCCTCGGCGAGCCCGATGGCGCCTCCCTCGAAAGTCAGAAGGAGGATCGCCTCGTCGTCGCCGTCGGTCCGCTCGCCATGAACATAAGTGCCCATCTGGGCATAAACGCTTTCGATCCGCGCCTTGCCATAGGTCCTGGTTCCAAGCAGCCAGCGGAAGAACTCGATCGCATGGCAGCCCATGTCCATGGCCACGCCCCCGCCGCTCCGCTTCGTGTCGAAAAACCAGCTCGCGTGCGGGCCGTCGTGTTTTTCGGACTGCTTGACCAGGTGCACCTTGCCAATGGCCGCTTCATCGATGAGCTGTTTCATCCTCACGTATTTTGGTGCGAAGCACAGCTCTTCGGCGTAACCCAGCATCACGCCGGCCTGCTCGCAGGCCGCGATCATCCGGTCGCATTCAGCGACGTTCAGTGCCATGGGCTTTTCCACGACGACGTGCTTGCCGGCCTCGGCCGCCAGGCAGGCCATCTCGCAATGCAAGTCGTTGGGGACGCCCAGTACGACGAGATCGACTTCCGCGAGGTCGAGGGCCCGTCGAAAATCGGTAAAGGCGTGGGGAATTCCTCTGGCACCGGCGAATTGCTCGGCATGACCGGCCGTCGGCGATGCCACGGCGACGACTTCGGCGCCGGCAACCGCGCGAAGTGCCTCGAAGTGAATGGACGTGACGAAGCCCGAACCGAGAAGAGCCACCCGAACCGTATCCATGATGTCACCTCGTGGGAAACCCGATCTACGGTCTCTGGTGATTGGCGGTCAACCCGCATCCAGCCAGGTGTCGATTTTACCACGACTCAGCTCATCGCGTCGGCTGTCTTTGTCGGCCGGCGCCGCGATCGGCTCGTTTCCGTCGCGCTGCCTCGATATACTTCACTGGGTCGGGAAAAGGTTGTGCCGATTACTCGGGAAAGAGAAAACAGCCGTGAAGATTGTCATTTTGGATGGCCGCACGCTGGCTCCGGAGCGCGCGGCGTGGGCCGGTCTCGATCGATTCGGTGACGTGGAACTCTACGACGTCAGCCTGGGCGAGGAGGTCGCTGCGCGCGCATCCGGCGCGGCCGTTTTGATCACCAACAAGTCGCCGATCAGTGCGGCCCTGATCGAGAAATCGCCCGGCCTCCGATTCGTCACCGTGACTGCCACCGGTTTTGACTGCGTCGATCTTGTCGCTGCCCGCCGCCGTGATATTCCGGTTTCCAACGTTCCCGAATACGGCACGCTTTCGGTCGCCCAGTATGTCCTCGCCTTGCTCCTGGAACTGTGCCAGCACGTAGCCCTGCACGCGCAGGCGGTGCAGGCCGGGGAATGGACGAACCAGCCCGACTTTTCGCTGAGAAAAACGCCGCTCATCGAGCTGGCCGGCAAGACCATGGGGATCGTCGGTTTCGGCCGGATCGGCCGGCGGGTCGGCGAGCTGGCGCGAGCTTTTGGCATGTCCACGCTGGCCTACGACGCGTTTCCGCCCCAGTCACCCGGCGATGGGCTGGTCACCTGGTGCTCGCTCGACGAGCTGTTCGCGCGGTCGGACGTGATCAGCCTCCACTGCCCCTTGACCGACCAGACTGCCGGCCTGGTCAATCGAGACCGGCTGCGGCTGGTCAAACCGACGACGTTTCTGATCAATACGGCTCGCGGGAGCCTCGTCGTCGAGGCCGACCTGGCCGAGGCGCTTAATGCCGGCCGGCTGGCAGGCGCCGGGCTGGATGTGGTCTCGCACGAGCCGATCCGGCCCGACAACCCGGTGTTCTCGGCCAGGAACTGTCTCGTTACACCCCACATTGCCTGGGCGACCGACCAGGCCCGCAGGCGATTGATGGAGGCGACGGTCGCCAACGTCGAGGCATTTCTGGCCGGCCGGCCGATCAACGTAGTGAATTGAGCCCGCATGGGCGGAGCGAGAGGCCGGGTATCGCCGGCGACCTTGCTGCCCAGACTATTGCCGTCCGCCGCTTTCTTCACGGCGTAGCGACCGCCTCATGTCCGTCGCGCATCACGAGCGCCCCGAGATCCTGAGGGCTGATCGCATCATTGCCCGAGTCTCTGATGAAGCGAACCAAGCCGTCAGCCATCAATGCGTTAAACTCGCCGGGGTGCTTGCTACCCACGCCGAGCAGCCGAGCCACGGGAGCAAGCGAGAGGTCGTCGGGCTTGGTCCAGAGGACCGGGCTCGCCGCCTCCACGACCAAGAGCGTCTTCGACGTTCCGTCGCTCACGCTCGAGATGGGAACCCCCGACGCCTCTCCTGTGAACATGGAACGGGCATCCACCACGACCACGTACGTCGTCAAGCTTTGCGACGGCAGCCGCTCGGACGGGCATTGGAAAACGGACGGCACGCGATCGGCGAGGGGCTTGTTATGGGGACTGTCCCACGGCTCGTCGAGGTGGAACTGCTCGTAGAGGGCCCGTTGTTCCACGTAAGGAAGGATCAGCACGCGCCAGCTCAAGAGAGGCTTGCCGTCGGCGTCGTATCTGGCGGCCGGTGGGAATGTACCGTTCGCCTCGTAATAGTTGTCCATGGCGAGCCCGATCTGCTTGAGGTTGTTGACGCACTGCGCACGGCGGGACGGCTCGATACCTTCTGCTCCCAGAACGGCCAGCACGGTCGCAACCATCATGAGGGCCCCGAGCACGATCCCGCCCGTTGCCATTCCCTTGCCCGTGACCTGCTTCATCGGGTTGTTGATGTCACGCAATCCCAGCATCCCCAGGATGATCGCCAGTATGCCAACGCAGCCGGCTAACAGGATGATCGGCGGTACACCGAAGGAGATGGCTACAAGGGAGCCCAGTCCCAGGATCAGGCTGGCAATCGCCTTGCCGCTCGTCCGGGAAGGGTGGTCGTCATGGAATTCCGCGAGCTCCCCCTCGGGAGGAGGCTTCGGCTCAGGTGTGATGAGCTCGCGGTGGCACGTCGGACACCGCGCGGGGCGTCCCGCATTTTCATCCCCGTTAGTTCTCAACTTCGCCGACCGCGCCCTTTGCAAAGGAACTTGGCTGGACGATATCGAAATGCGACGTAACGACATCATAGTCCGCGACGCGCCGGGTGTCGAACCGAATCACACCTTGTTTGCCGTCAACGTCCTTCGCAGACCAGGGTCGCCGTCTGAAAGCGGCTGGGAATCTTGGTGGCGTGGGGATCGTTGTCGTAAGTGATCAGCAGCTTGACTGTGGTGCGCGCCGGCTCCTTGGTTACGCCGAGCACGGCGAGGCCCTCGGCCTTCATGGCCACCTCGAACGTCGCGATCTTACGGGCCTGGGCCGTCTCGCCGTCGGGGACAAACCAAAGAATGTTGCCGTGAAAGGCGTTGGACTTGTCCTCCGACGCGGTGACGACCAAGAAACCGCGCAGGTCTTGCACATATTCCAGCGACGTCAGCTCGGAAGTGCACCCCTCGCGAGGCTCGGCTGCGAAGGTAAAGAGCGGTTTGAGCTCGAGCTCGGCATCGGGAGAGGGCGACGTCGAGATATCGGCAACAAAGGCGCGGACCTTGTCGCTGGGATCGCGCAGACCGATCGCCAGCTCGCGGTGAATGGAGCCGTCCGCCGCCTTCGATTCGCGGATGGCCAGTCCCTCGATCTTGCGCTGGCCGACTTGCGCCGGCGACAGTCCCTGGACCTTGAGAGCCGTCACGAGCGACCGCGAAATGTCCCACCGCACGACGGAAGGATCATCGATGGCGGGAAGGTCGCGTTCCTGCAAACGAAAGCGGATCAGGACGCTCTTGCTCGCCCGCTCTTCCTCGGTCTTGCCGACGTGAGCCCCGATCAGATAGAAATTGCCTTCGCCGTCGCGTGCCATCCCTTCCCACTTGGGACCGCCGAGCGGGGAAGGGCCGGGCAGTTTCGCCGAGGTGATCGGCTCGCCCAAGATCCGCCCGGTCGCCAGATCGACTACGAAGAGCGCCGGATGCTTGTCGTGCGCCAGCAAGAAACGCCGGCCGTCGCCGATCGGCTCGGCCGCCGAAGCTTCGATAACCGTGTTGACCTTGCCCGAGTCGATCAGCGGGACGGGGAGGGTCGCGGACTCCAGCCGAAAATCATCCGCCCGGGATGACGGCAATGTGAATGCGATCGCCCCCGAGAGGAGCACCGCACGAAATGGCCACGTCAGTTGCGTCAACATGGTCGGTCGTCTCCAGTTTCTGTTTCTGTGTCGTCTTTCGCTCCACGACAGCACGCCGCTTCGCGGAGCGAAAGAAGACTCTACTTTACCTCGACGCGCCCAAGCCCTTGCGTCGGTCAGTCTACTACAGATCGAAGGTGAATTCGATATGATCCTGGTCAACGTCGGCCGTCAGCTTGGAGCCGTCCGCGGTTGTGTATTTCTAGGGCACCAGCTCTTTCCTCGGGTTGCTGCTTGTGCCGGTGATAAAGACCTTGTGCTGGCCGGCGACCACTCCATCTCCCTTTGGCAACGTCGTGAGTTCGAACGTCCCACTGGCCTGGAGCTCGCCCGTGGCCATCCTCCCATAGCCATCGGGCTCGAACCGGATGATGCCCTTGGTCAACGGCTGGCCTTTGTGCGTAACCTTGCCCTTGACCGGGATGAGCGCGGGCACGGAACCGCTGCCGCCGCAACCCGAATGAGCACCCAGCATGAGAACGGCGAGCGTGATCGATTTGATGGGGCTGGTCCGCATCATAACGCTCCAAAACCTACCCATTGGCCCAGCGGGTGTGGCCGATCGGCCCTCCCGCCTTCACCTTGCCCGTGGCGGTCCCACAACTGTTGATCAGCAAAGCAAGCGCGTTGGCGGAATTCGGGCCAGGCAACGGCACGTTCGTGGGAGTCCAGCCCCCGACGCTGGGATCGGAAGAAGCCGCCGGAGTGTTCATGCAACTGCGCATCTGGGCATGGCCGATGTAGCCCGCGGAACAAGACAGCGTGTTGCTGGTGCCGTCGGTGATCTGCGCGGTCGTGTCCATGCCGTCGCTGTACGTATAGTCGAAGTTGATCGCGTTGAAGAGAGCGTTCTGCTCAGGGTAAGACGCGGCACGGGCGAAACGCGCTCCAGGAAGACTGGAACCCACCGCACGACGTGGCGATTCAGTTTCCGCCCGGAGCCCCAGCCGGACACGGCACCAGAATCGTCGTCATCGGGAAGACGCCGTTGGAGCTTTCATAATCCATGAAAGCCCGTTGCATTTGCTTGAGATTATTCGTGCACTGAATGCGGCGCACTGCCTCGCGCGCCGACTGGACCGCCGGCAAGAGCAGGGCGATCAGTACGGCAATGATGGCGATCACGACCAGCAGCTCGATGAGCGTGAAGCCGGCCGGGCGGCGATGTCCCAAACCACGGTGTGGCATCTTGCAATCCTCGTGAAGAAAGTAGTCGTTCCAACATATCACATGCACATGCATAGTGCATCTGGAGGGAAACGATGTATCAGCGCACTGAGGCTGCTTAATGTGCAAGGCGGGAAATAATGAAGAAGATTAAATGAAAATGACCCGAGCCCTCTCGCTCCGTTGGCAGCGAGTCGATCAGGATGGCATGGAGGCGACGACGGCCGCAGCTCGCGGCGATGCGATGTTAACCCTTGCAATTGATCGGCTTAGGCTCCAGCCGATCACGACTTCCCAGCGTCCTGTTTCGTCGGCTGTCACGTGCCAGTGAGGCATGACCGCGGATGATTGATACACTGCCTCGAAGCCGCCTTCGCTCTGGCTGACGGTCTCGATCGGGAAGCACCAGAGACTGGCCGATTGCGACCAGGTGAGGGCGACGCGCAGATCGAGCCATTCGTCGGTCAGGGAGAGTCCGCCGGTGTGGAGGCAGGTCGAGCCGCGCGTCGAGCAGGCCGAGGCGGTCGCCGTCGGGGTCGGCGTAGTAGCGGTCGCGCGCGTGTCCGGCCATGGCGGCCAGGTTGATCTCGACGGCGAAGTGGACGCAGGTATCGCGCGGCAGGTCATCGAGATCGTAGTGAACCGACAGTGCCGGCTTGCCGGCCGCGAGCTCGATCGTCTTCTTGATCCGTATCTCGTGAGCGGCCGGCGCGGCCGGGCCGCTCCATGATCACCGCAACGCGCCTGGCATCGCGCTGAACCCGCGCGAGATAAGTGCCGGTCACGAAATCGCCGCACTCGACGTCGCGGCCGGCCACCAGGTCGTCGAGCGTCACGTCGACGGGATAGAAATGGTCGACAAGCGCCTTGCGGGGATGACGGTCGTAGATTAGCAGGCGGTCGAGGCCTGGCTGTTTGAAGCTGGTCGCCTCACCCTGGGAGGCAGCCGGTGCTCTGTCGGCGCGAACTCGCCGCGGCTTTGGCGGCTGCGACGATCTTGGCGTGATACGCCTCGGGCGGCGATCGAGCGTCGCCAGCACATTGGTCGCGCTCTCGCGCACGTCGAGCTCGTAAGATGTCCGCCCTGGGCCGGACGGACCAGAGCGATCGAGCTGGTCGTTCTCGAGGCGGACCTCCTGCCGGGCATCGAGATTGAAGTCGCCGACGTCGTGCCGCACCCAGGGGCCCGTGCGTCCTTCCGCGTCGTCGAGCGCGTTGTCGGCAGCGATCAGGCCGCGGTAGATCGCGTTTCTGCAGGTGCGGCAGGTAGAGGCCGCCGAACGACCCGTGCCAGTAGGGACAGTTGCACTGGCCGCGATAAAGCTCCTGACGGGCGATCTCCAGGTAATCGGGGTCGTGGCCGGAAGTCGACTCGATCGCCTCGAGCCGGTGCGATACCGCCAGCATCCGGGTGTACATCTCGTCGCATTCGGAGTAGCGCGCCTTGAAATTGCGCCAGAACCCGCCGGCGCGAAAGAACCGCTTGATGTCCTGCGCGTCGCCCTGACGCCCGAGATGGCCCGCAGCCTTCTCGTAGGCGTTCGTGCGCATCGGTGGACAAGGCCCATTCGGTCATCTCGCGGTAGGAGCCGTCCGGCAGGTAGATCTTGCCCAGCGGCAAGCGTTGAATCGACGGCCCGCCCGAAGGTCGTCGTCTCGAGCCAGTCGCGATTGGCCAGGAGCATGTCGCAGAAATGACGTAGCCAGCCGTGCGTATAAACATGATCAAATGTTTTGGGCCAGCTGCCGAACTTCTCGCCGTCGTCGGCGAAGACGACGGTCGAGCCGGCCGTGCGCTCGGCCAGGTCTTTGCAGGAACTGGTAGGTCGCGTGCGGCTCCTGGAACGGAATCGCTGTACCGCAGCGTCTCCGAGCCGGGGAAGATCTTGAGCAGTCGGCCGTCGTCCTCGCGTCAGGTAGTAGCCGAAGATCGTCTGCGGGCGAGCAGCCCGCGCTGGCGAAGTGGAAGTCGTCGAGCACCGTGTACTCGATGCCGGCCTCGACGATCGCCGAGACGAGCTGTTGCTCCCAGACCCGCTCGGGCACCCACATGCCGCGGACCTTGGTGGGGAAGAGCTCCTCCAGGTAGTCGGAGAAGCTCCGGATCTGCCCGACGCGATCCCGGTAGGGAATCATGGTCAGGATCGGCTCGAAGAACCCGCCGCCCAGGATCTCGACCCGGCCCGCTTCGACCAGCGTCTCGCAGTCGGGCGATGTAGTCCGGATGCTGGTCGACCAGCCATTCCAGGAGCGGCCCCGAGGTGTGCAGGACGAACGGGATTTCCGGATAGCCCTCGAGCACGTCCAGAAACGGCAGATAGCTGGTGCGATAAGCCTCCTCGAAGACGCCGTCGAAGTTGCCCACGGGCTGATGGTTATGAAGCGCGAGGATCAAGCGAACGTGCGACATGGGCGACCCTTGGATCGCTCGGCCAAGACCGCCGCGGCCGATCGCGGCGGCTCGCCGATCGGCGCTGGCGACCTCGACCTCACGCAAGAAGCCAGCCGCGTTCTCGGGGGGAACCGGGTTGATGTAAAAGCCCGAGCCCCACTCGAAACCGGCGACCTTGGTCAAACGAGGAATGACCTCGATGTGCCAATGGTAATGCGGCAGCTCGCCATGGTCAAACGGAGCGGTGTGAATGATGTAGTTGTACGCCGGGCTGTCGAGCGCCAGCTCGAGCTTGTTCAGAACTCTGGTGGAGCACAAGTCCCAGGTCGTCGACGCCCGGCTTGGGGATGTTCTCGAAGTGGCTGGAGTGGGTCTTGGGCACGATCCAGGTCTCGAAGGGAAATCGGCTGGCGAACGGACAGAACGCCGTGAAATGGGTCGAGTCGAGCACGATCCGCTTTTCGCCGGCGAGCTCTTGCTGGACCATGTCGCAGAAGATGCAACGGCCGCGGTAGTTGTAGAATTCCAGCGCCCCGGTCATTTCCTCCCAGACCGAGATCGGCACGATCGGGGTGACGATCAACTGGCTGTGCGTGTGCTCGAGGCTGGCTCCGCCCGCCGCGCCGACGTTCTTGAAGAGCATGCCGTGGACCAGCCGGTTGTCCTTCTTCAGGTCGACCAAGCCGATCGCGATAGACCCAGATGACTTCGCGGATGTTCTCGGCGCTCAGCGTGGCCATGCTCTTGTGGTGAACCGGGCTCTCGATGATGACCTCGTGCGCGCCGATGCCATCCATCAGGTCGTAGATGCCGTCGCCCCGCTTGTTGAGGTTTCCCTCGATCTTCAGGGCCGGGAACCGGTTGGGAACGACCCGGATCCGCCAGCCCGGCCCATTGGGCCGCGAGCCGAAATCGCGATAGGCGAGGATTTCGGGCGGCGTCTTGTCCTCGTGGCCTTCGCAGAACGGGCAGACCACGGATGGCTCGGTCGCCGGAGCCTCGCTCTTGAAGTCGTGGGGGCGCTTGGCCCGCTCGTGCGCGATGATCACCCACCGACCGACGATCGGGTCTTTTCGCAGCTCGGGCATCGTCGGTCTCCTCCTAAGAGATCAGACTTGCCACATGATCCGCTCGAAATCGGGTGACGGGACGGTCAGCTCGAAGATTCCCTCGCGCGGCGCTCGGTCGAGGCTGGAATCAGCCTTGAGTAGCTCGACATAAAACCGAATCGAATCGCCGGGCGCCAGATCCAGCCGCGCGAACGGCACGGCGAGCTCGAGGATCGGTGCCGGTGGCGACCTGCGACGGTCGTGCCGTTGGCCACGGGGCGGCCCGCATGATGCAGAAAAGCGGCCGGATGGCTCGCGGACGGCTCCATCACCACGATCTCCCGCTCCGCCGGGTCGACGAAGCCGATCCGCAGGCGATCGACCTCGGCCAGCCGCTCGCGCGCCGGCCCTCCCTCGGTGTCGACTCGGACCAAGAGCCGCTCGGCATCGAACCCGAACCAGACGGAGTGCAGCAGGCCGCGGGTGACCAGCGTCATCGTCCCGCGATCGTTGCCGCAGACGATAGCGCGCGGCGTCGATCCACTCGAAATAGGTGGCGCGGCCGTCGATCTTGACTTTCAAGAAGCTGACCGGCTGGTCGTGCAGCGGCCGGTGTGCACCCGCCCGTGAGATCGGCGTGAACAAGCCGCCGGGCGGATCGCAGCCCAGGAGAGTGTACACGTTTCGCAGGTGCTTGCGGAACAGATGATCGAACAGCGCGTCGAGGGCCGAAGAATGGTCGTCGCCGTACCACCAGAACCAGTCGGAGCCCTGGGCGATGTAGATCTCGTTCCAGGCCCGGGCCAGCGCCGCCGGATCGTGCCGCCGGCTCTTCTCCTCTGCCACCAGGAACTCGCGGGCCGCGTGCAGAGCGTCCCAGCCGCGGTTGTCTTCGGGATGGCCGATCCAGATGGCGAAGTTGTGGCTGATCCAGCTCCCCGCAAAGAGCCGCTGCACCGTGTCGGCAGGCGGGATGCTGCCGCAGGAACTCGCCAATCTTGACCGGCCGGACCCGCGGATCGCGCGCAACTCCCTGGTAGACCGAGCGCAGGAATGACACGCCGCCGTCGGGATAATACTCCCAGCAGTTCTCGCCATCGAGGATCACCGACACCAGTGTCGCCGGATTGTGGCGGCACGCATCGCCAATGGCGTGAAGCTTCGCCAGAAAGTCGGCGGCCGCGACCGGGCCTGGACTTCGCTGATAGTGAAACCCGATCTGATCGGACATCGAATGGTCGCGGAAGATGATCGCCAGCTCGTGGTCCGCTTCGCGGACCTTCCACGCTCGATAAAGCAACTCGGGGTGGCGCACATGACCGCGGCTGTCGCGACCGATCCTGCCCCCGGTCGAGCAGCCCAGGATCTCCTCATCGGTCGCGATCCACTCGATGCCGTGACTGGCCAGAAGCGGTATCAGGGCCTGGGACACCGATCCCTCCGACGGCCACATGCCGCGCGGCCGCTCGCCGAAGTGGCGAGTGTGGCTTTCGACCGCCCGCCGAACGTGCGCGGCGGCATCATCGGCGTAGCCCCCTCGATATCCCGGCAGCGCAACGTCGGGCATCGCCTCCCGAGCCGAGTTCTTGTCGAGCAAGAGCGGAAGAATGGGGTGGAAAAAGGGACTGGTTGTCAACTCGATCTGGCCCCGCTCCGCCAGCTTGCGATGCCGCGGTATCACCTCGGCCAAAAGCTCACGCTGCTTGTCCAGAAGCCAGTGCTTTTCGTCCTCGGTGTAGTACCGCCCTTTCTCCCGAAACTCGGCTAGCTCGTGGTCGGTTTCAAAGAGCAGGGGATGAAACCAGGCCAGGTTGGACCAGACCTGAAGGTCGCGCAAATCGCGGGGCCGGAACCGGCCCAGAGCGTGCTTGGCAGGCGTGTTCCACGCCGACCGCATCATGTAAAGCTCATGGTAACGATGATGCGGCCGGATCATCGAATCGGGACTGGCCATGAAGAAATTGTCGAGCACGTAGCAAGCCGCCTCGTCATTCAGGCCGTCAACGGGCTTGCGGGAATGAATCAGATGGGTGTCGGTCGCGCCGTTCACGTAGGCTTCAAGCTGAACCAGCAGGCTCGGCACCAGGTTGATCGTGCAGGCAAACTCGGGCACTTCTTCGAGATGCAGCGCCATCCCCAGGTAGTCTTTGGTCGCGTGCAGCCGCACCCACGGCATCGGGTTTTCGCCGGCGACATCATCAGGATAGTAAGGCTGATGATGGTGCCATACAAGCGCCAGAGAAACCATTGCCATCATTAGCCTTTCAACACCAGCGCCAGGGAAGCCATTGCCATCTTTAGCCCGTTAACCAGAAGATAGATCGCCCCTCGTGATATGCTCGGAACCTGTCGCGCCAAACTTAAGGACTTCCCGCCCCGGTGCCAGACCGGCTTGGCGGGTCGCTCCCATCCGCTGCAGATTTGCGGGACCGGCCCCTGCGCCGAATCTCCTCGTACAGCCGGAGATAGGCAGACGCGCTGTGACCCCACGACCAGTCGGCCCTCATTCCGCTTTGAACCAGCCCCCGCCAGGACTCGCGATCGGCCCAAAGCGCCAGAGCACGCTCGATCGCATGCCAGAGCGCCGAGCCGGTCGGTTCGGCGAACACAAACCCCGTGGCGGTCGAGTCAGCAAGCGTCCGGGCATCCACGTCCACGACCGTATCGGCCAGCCCCCCGGTGGCGCGAACCAAGGGCACAGTTCCATGCGCCAGGCTGTAAAGTTGATTCAACCCGCAAGGCTCGAACCGGCTCGGCATCAACGAGATATCGGCGCCGGCCTCGATCTGGTGGGCCAGCTCGTCGCAGAATCCCAGATGAGCCCAGAACTTGTCGGGATGCCTCCGCGCCAGATCGGCGAGCAGGGCATGAAACTCGGGGAGCCCTTCGCCCAGCACGACCACCTGGACGTCGCGCTCGAGCAGCCGCTCGGCGACCTCGGCCAGCAGGTCCCAACCTTTTTGCCGGTCAAGCCGCCCAATCTGCGCGAACAGAGGAACCTCCGGCCGTTCGGCCAAACCCGCCCTCTTTTGCAGCCAGCCCTTGCACACCGGCTTGCCCTGAAACACAGTCGCACGGTCGTAACGCTGAATAAGTGCCGGCTCGCGGCTGGGGCTCCAGAGATCGGTGTCGATTCCATTGACGATCCCCCAAAGATCGGCCTGTCGGTATCGCAGCAATCCGTCCAATCTCGATCCGAGCGCCGGCGTCTGGATCTCCCTGGCGTAAGTCGGGCTCACGGCGTTCAGCATGTCGGCGAACACCAGCCCCGCCTTCAGAAAGCACAAACTCCCGTAGAACTCGAGCTGGCCCGGGTTGAAAAGGCCCCAGTCCAAACCGGTCAGTCCCATGGCCCAGCGCGGAAACTGGCCGAGAAAGGCCAGATTGTGGATCGTGAACAATGAGCCCGCCGCGTCAAGCGCCGTCGCGCGCTCGTAGCGAGTCTTCAAATAGGCCGGAATGAGCCCCGTTTGCCAGTCGTTACAATGGATGACGTCGGGTCGGATGCCGAGCGATTGAATCGCCTCCAGCACCGCGAGATTGAAGAAAATGAATCTCTCGGCATTATCCGGGTAATCAGCCCCACCGTCTCCGTAGATGCCGTCCCGGTCGAAATACCGCGGTTGGTCGATCAAGTAGAATGGAACGTTTGATCCGGTTGGGACGCTCTTGTAAACCGAACCCGCGATCAACTCGGAGCCAACCTGGATCCTGAGGTCGATGCCAGTGCGCGCGATTGCCTGGCCCGCGGCCCGGACGCAACGATAGGCGGGAAGAAAAATGGCGGTCGTGTGCCCTTGCCGCTCCAAGGCGCGCGGCAGCGCCCCAATAACATCCCCCAGTCCCCCCGTCTTGGCAAAAGGAACGGCTTCCGAGGCGACGAAGATCACATGCATCCTTGGTGACGCTCCCGCGGCGAGCGCGATTTAGCTCAGGTGGGACTGGACTGGAGCAATCAAAACGTCGGGGGCATAGCCTAACCCTACCTTAGCAAACCGGTTCCGGCGCCCGCTACACCTCCCGCCGTTGGAGTTTACTTTGCTGCGCAGCGCTCACTCTTTGCGTCCCGATCGAGGAGATCGAAGAGGTTCGCGACCTCTGGATTGAGGGATGCCCTGACGATGCCCGTGCCGATCAGAAACCGACGTCGACTGTCAGGTCGATGGGAACGGACAGACGTTCGGTCTCAAAAAAGGTCACTCTGATCGTGACTTTCTCGAATTTCTTTTCGAGCGCGTAGCCGCTAGTCGTCCGGACGTTGTTGCCGAACGTATTGGTCGATGTCCCGGTCGTCTGGCTCTTGATGTCCTGGCCGCCGGCGTCCAGGAATGCGACGGACTTGATCGCGCTAATCGGCTGATCCATTTCGAGCGTGATCTCGGTGCCGGGCTGGGCCGCCGGCTGGCCGGGAAAATTCAATCTGAAGCCTCCCCCTTGCCCGGGTTTTACGGTAATCGGAATTGATCCCGCGTGAATCTTGGTTACGGCGGCGAGATTGACATTCTTCTTTTCAACAGTCTTCTCAGCCGCCGAACAATTAAAGACGAGGTTGGCCTTGATGGTGATCTTGCTCGCGCCCGAAGTGGGCAACGCCGGCCCCCTCACCTTGATAATGAAGGAATGACCGTCGGGGCTATTCTCGGCGATGAGGGGTGCGCTGTCATCATCACCGAAGTTAATGACGAAGCCTTTGTTCTTCGGCTTGCGTTTTGCCTTCGAGAGGTCGGCCTTCTTGTCATCCGTGAAGCTGGTGAGCTTGCTCGCCTTGGGATCGAAGCCGATGATGGCTTTGCCGGGCTGCGTGACGAGTAGCGTCACGCTCGTTCCCTCGTCTACGAACTGACCGAACCTCATCGTCTTCATCCCGGGTTGCTGCTCCGGACCTTTGATGTCTCGGTCAACGGTCAAACCGAGAACCTCGACTTTGGCCGCCGAATCGGCCTTGGCGATCGGCGACGCGTTCCTCGTTTTCGAACGACTCTGAAAGCCCTGGAGATCCGGCGCGCCGGTGAAGGCGAGCGCGATGCCAGCGGAAAGGATCACGGTCTGCTTCTTGATGTTCATGGAGAACTCCTGATTCTGGGGGCTGTGAGAGCGATCAAGATCATTGATAAGGCATCGATCGAGATGATCGATTTGAAGACTGGCCGCGCGGGTGACGTTCGCCAGAGACTGATACCGAATTCTCATTGGCGGCTACTTCACGTAACTGCGCGCCGACTCCGATTGTCCACACAATCGGGTGTTCTTTCGGAAATTCCTTTCGCATGCATCCGCTCTCGCGCTGGCACCTCACGAGGCCGTCGTCAACAAAGCCGCGCTGAACAGTGTGCGACCGGCCCCGACCCGCATTTCAAAAGGTAGGGCCACGACTCATATCGAGGGATCACCTCAATGAGGAGGATCGTGCGATGACGTCCATACTCGACTCACTGCGATTTCGACACATCCACACTCGCCCCCGGCAAATGCGGCGCGACGGCCGCCGGCCAGGCCGCAGGGCTGTCTTGGAGTTCCAGCCGGGATCGGAGCTGATCGCCCTGGAACCCCGGACCCTGCTGTTCATTGTGAACTGGATCAACCCGGCCGGCGGCGACTGGGACACGGCGTAGTCTTCAATAATAACGGCACCGCCACCATCGACGACGGCTATAATCTCGGTTTGCACGACAGCGTCGTTCCCACAATAACCTACTCCGGCATCACCTTCGTCCAGAGCACTGCCGTGAAAGTTATGCCGATAGCGGCATAAGCACCATAATGCCGTCTTCCGGATTATGCCGACTGGGGTTCGCATGGTGATGCGACCTCCGGCGCATTGCGCGGGTCCTTCACGGCCTTGAGATACGGTGCCATCCACGGGATTGTGAGTGATGCAAAGAGCGTCGCGGAACGCTATCATTGGGAGGATGGACAGTGCTGGGGCTTTGACCATCAATCGGTCACACAGGGGACGCTCGTGCGGTTGTCCAATGTGTAAAGGAATATCCCCCTCGCATCAACGGCATCCGAGACGAGGGTTAAGGACTTACGTCAAACTTCCAATGTAAAGCCTGGACTAGAGAACGGACTTGGCAACTCGTAGTCCACCGCCCAAAGAACTTCGCGGGCTGCCCTCCATGCGACGCGTCTTCCACCTCCCGGCTTTGGTGTCGATGGTCTGGGCCGCGTGGCTCGGGCTCGTGGCTGCGATGGCGGTGATGCTCGCATTGCAGGTGTGGCACCCGCACTACCTGCCGGTGACGGTGTTGCTCGTCGCGCTGGTCGTGGCCGGGGTCTCACTGATCCTCGGTGGGTTGTGGCGGCTGATCGTCGGGCCCCGACGGTTGCGGGCCCTGACCTGCCTGCTGCTGGGGCTGACGCCCCTGCTGTTCTGCGCGGGGCACTTCCTCTACGGGCTCAAGGACGGCTATTCAAGGGACATCCAGCTCGACCTCCCCTTGAAGATGCTGATGCCGTTCGGCGAGTCGTTCTTCGACCTGCTCACCCGCTTCCATTACCCGGTGCGAACCGGCGGCGAGACGGTCGTGATGATCGCGGAGCCCATGCCGGCGCGCCTGGGCAGGTCGCCGCGATGGACCGGCACATCAAGGCCCTGTGGGCGCGGCTGGGTGGAGTGTCGACGACCCGGCGCGTGCACTGGGTCCGCGGCTCGCTCATGGGCATCGGCGGCCACGCTATCTACGGCATGTGCCTGGGCAGCCGGCCGGGCGAGCAACCGGCCGACGCCGAGGGGCTCGCCTCGCTCGACCGGCACGAGGTCGCCCATTGCGTCCTCTCCAGCTTCATGCCTGCCTGGATCGAGCCCCCCTCCGTGCTGACCGAGGGCTGGGCCGAGGCCAACCAGGGTGACGACGAGAAAGCGGTGGCCGTCCGTGCGTTGAGATGCCGGGAGCAGGGCGAGTGGATTCCGCTGCGCGAGATGGCCGGCCCTGTCTGGTACAATCGGCACCACTGGCCGGCCTATTTCCAGGGCGCTGCGCTAATCAACTACATCCTCCGCAAGCACGGTCCCGAGAAATTCCTGGAGCTGTTCCGAACCTGCGGTCCGACAACCTTCGCCGATGATTGCCAGCGCGTCCTGGACGTGAGCCTCGACGAGCTTGACGCGGCATACTGGGCGGACGTCAAGCAACTGGTCGGCGACGAGCCGACGCCCGTCGCCCGGCTCCGTGGCGTCAAGACCCATCCGCCCGTCAACCCCGCCGCATGGAATGCCTTCGTCGATGAGTACCATGCCGCGACCAGGATCCTGATCGCACCCTACGATCACGTGGACATGACCATCGAGCGGGCCTTTAACGGCAAGGACGAGCACGGCAAGCCGGAGACGGTCACCCACCGGATCGTGTACCGCCGCTCGGGCGACCTGATCGCCCGCCGGGCGGCCTATCCCGATGCCGGAGAGGCCAGCCTCGCCACGCCGGGCCGCTCGTTCATGGCCCTCCGCAAAGACGGACAAGCCCCCTGGGAGATCGTCGACCGTCCCCGCGACGACCCCGCGCTGTCGTACCGGCGGGTCGCCAAGCACATCGCCGAGACCGAGTCGTTCAGCACCGAGGCGGCGATCCTGCTGGCGCTCGCCGCCGAGACGCAGTTGTTGGCCAACGCGTCGTCTTTCGCGGTCACGAAGCTCGAGCGGTTCATGGAGGGTGGTCACCCCGTTGTGCGAGTGCGCATCGAGGACACGGCCCCACACCCGACGGCGTGGCGATCGATCACGATCGTGCTGGCAGCCGACGACAACCTCGCCGCTCGTCTCTACGACATCGAGCTCCCGGGCGGCTCGCACCTGCGCCAGGAGTTCGCCTACGACCACGACGTCGGGGTGCCCATCGTACGCTCGTACCATTTCGAGGTCGTCGATCACTCGGGCAAGATCCGCGACGGGAGCACGACGGTCGTCGAACGCCGGCTCGGGCCGGTGCCGGCGTCGGAGTTCACCGAGGGACGGCTCCTCGACGGCCCCGTGGTCCACAGGCCGCCCCCTTCCGACGACGACCGCTACAAAGACCCCGCGACGTTCGCCGACTGGTACCGGGCCGTGCTCTTCACGGGGGTGGCATCGCTGGCCTGCGGCTTGGTCTGCGGCTTTCCAGGATGGTTCCGCCGCCGGACTGCGCCGGAGCTTCCCGCCGCCGCGTCGTGAGAACGCCGCGTGGCTGGGCAGAAGGCCCCCAGTTCTTCCACGTACGATCCTTTGGACTTAAAGATTCCGCCCCGGTCCCCTGGGGTCCGCGGTGCGGCTCTCACGATTTTTAAGCCCGGTCCGCATAGCGGACCCTACTAGAGAGCGTGTATCGCCTGAACTATAAACGATACTTTACAGACTGGTGCGTTCGTTTAGGCAGAAGGCGCAAATCTGAAACGACGGTCACCACCGGCTGTTGGATATTGTCGGGCTGCTATCGCAAGACCTCATAGCCTGACGCGGCATAATCAGAGACCCTCCAGGAAGGCCAACAGCTCGTCATCAGGCCGGAACCGCCCCGGCGGAATGTCCAACGGCGTCACCTTTGCGTGGGCCTCTTCCTTCTGCCGAAGATCGGCATGGAGATAGATCTGGGTCGTCTCCACTGACTCGTGCCCCAGCCACAGCGCGATGACCGAGCGATCGATGCCGTGTCGAAGCAGTTGCATGGCTGCGGTATGGCGGAGCACGTGCGGAGTCACGCGCTTTCGCTTCAGCGATGGGCAGCGCTCTTCGGCGCTTCGCTGGTGGCGGGTGACCAGTCGCTCGACGGCATCCCGGCTCAGCGGCCCGCCGCGACTGCTCGGGAATGCCGGCGTCGGCGCCTCAGCGGGACACTCTCGGAACCATTCCGCCAGGACTGCGACCACTTCCTGCCGGAGCGGAGTGCAGCGTTCCTTCCTGCCTTTGCCCTCGCAGCGGAGGTGCGCACCTGTGCCGAGGACGACATCGTCACGCCGCAAGCCAATGAGTTCGGACACTCTCAGCCCGGTCTGGATTGCCACCAACATCAGGGCTCGGTCCCGGCGGCCGATCCAGGTCGCCCGGTCCGGCGCGGCCAATAGCGCGTCGATCTCCTCCGGCTTGAGGTGCTCGATCAGTCTCCGCTCGTATCGCTTGCTGGGGATGGCGAGGACGCGGCGACACTGGTCGGCGCACGTCGGCTCCTGGAACGAGACGTACTGGAAAAAGGAATGGATCGCCGCTAGGCGTGTGTTGCGACTCCTGGCGGCGACTCCACGTTCTTTCTCAAGGTGATCGAGGAACTCGCCGACAAAGGGGGCGTCCAACTCCTCAAGTGACAGTTTTGAAGGCACCTTCCCCAGTCGCTGGGCGGCGAACCGCAGAAGCAGGCGAAAGGTATCGCGATATCCGGCGACGGTGTGAGGACTGGCCTTGCGCTGCCGCAGCAGGCGGTCGGTGAAAAACGCCTGGACAAGACCGGAGAAGTTTGTGCTCGCCTTCATGTCTTGCGCTCCACCGGGCTTTCCAGCCTGCGTGCCGCCAGTTCCAGCAGCTCCGGGACAGCCTCGATATACCAGTAAGTCACGTGAACATGCACGTGTCCCAGGTAAGTGGTCAGTTTCGGCATCTCCCTCTCAACATCGATACGTGCCCGATACCACCCGAGCAGGGTACGGACGGCAAATCGATGGCGCATGTCGTGCAGCCTCGGACCATGGCCGTGGCGGCAGTTAGTCGTCGCCGTACGCAGCCCAAGGTGGCGCGAGACCTTGGCGAAGTTGTAACGAGCGGCCCCCCCTTTCACACGGTCGCCCTGTTCGGAGAGGAAGAAGGCCGAGGTCGCAGGGCGGTGTACAACTCGATCTCTTCGATTAGCATAATTGGCGAGTACCTGTCGTGTAGTTTCATGCACCATGACCAGTCGCGACTTGCCGAACTTTGTCCGCCGAATCCGCAAGATTCCTTGTTGCAGGTCCACGTCTTCCCGGTCGAGCGCGAGCGCTTCGCTAACGCGCAAGCCGGTGACCGCGAGTAATCCGAAAACGGTCGAGAACGTGTGACCTTTCAGCCCCTCAGTGGATGGGAGTCGGCTTGCCGCGTCGACGAGCGTTTCGATTTCCGCGTCGCTGTAGATGTAGGGTCGCTTGCGGCGATAATGTCCGGGAAGCAGGCCGGTAGGCGGCACTTGCGTGTGCTGGTCCGAAGCGCTCAGCCAGACGGCGAAACGCCGCAACACGCTCAGGCGCCAAGCCCAGGTTGCTGGCTGGACACCCAACGGCTGCTGTGCCCATCGGAGTGCCAGGTCTGTAGTAACATGGGCAGCCCCCTCCCGTTCGGCAAAGGTCACGAAACTTCGGAGCAGACGGACGACCCCTTCCAGTTTGTAACCCAACGCGCCGCGGAGTTGGAGGTATTGCTCGGCGGCCTCGCGCAGCTTGCTCATGGCACGGCCTCCTTAGTTGGCCAGGGAAGGGCGAGCGAACGGAGCCCCTGGATATCGACTTTTGCGTAGATCGCCGTGGTATGCGCCGCACGGTGGCGGAGGACCTCGCCGATCTCGTCAAGTGACGCCCCGGACCGGAGCATCCCGGTTGCCAGGGAGTGTCGCAGGACGTGCGCACCCTTGAAGTGCGGGTGCAGCCCAACCCGGTTGATCGCTCGGCGGACAATCGAACTTAGGGAAGTGGAGTGGGCAAACTCCCTGTAAGGCGCTTTGGACAGAACGAAGAGACGGCGCGTCGCGCAGTGCGGGCGATGGTGCCGGACGTAGTTGGCTATGGCTAGGCCGACGTCAGCAGGCAGAGGAAGGCGATCGTGCTGGCCTCCCTTGCCCCGCACCTTCAGCTCGCCGACTCTCCAATCGACATCATCAAGTTCCAGGGCGATCACCTCACCTGCCCTCAATCCCAGGCGGGCGAGCAGGAGGAGGATAGCGCGATTGCGGAGGGCGGCTGGGCTGTCCTGCTCGTAAGCATGGACAACTCGCTCGACCTCTTCAGGGGTGAGGTACTTTGGAAGTTCGGCGAGCCGCCAATCCGGCACGCTCGGAACGGCCCCGGCAAGGTCGCTCTCCGTCTGTCCGCTCAGGAAGAGGTATCGAAAGAAAGAGCGCAGAGCGGTCACCATCATCTTGGCCATAGCGGGGCTGCCCGAGTGAGCGTGTCGCAAGAGGAATCGCGAGATGTCGTCGGGCGCCAAGTCTCGGACACAGATCGGTGCGTCCCCAAAGCGTTCGACGATGAAACGCCGGGCGAATTGCCAGTGATGGGCGATCGTTATCGGGGAAAGACCGCGTTCTTTCTTGAGGTAGTTCTCATACTGCTGGCCGAGCGTCGCCACGGGAGACTCATCTGCCGCCGGTTCTGGAGATCGAACAACGCCCTTCACACGCAGGTGGTCCAGGAAGTCGCGAGCAGTCTGTGGATCACCATACCCGAGGCGTCCATTGTCTCGTTGTTCTTTAAGAAAGTTGTTGACGACAGCATCCTGCAAATCGACGAGAGCCAGGCCTCGTCGTACAAGCCACCGATCGAAGACGGCCAGGAACCGCAATCGCTTTTGCACAGTTTCTCTGGCATAACCCAATTGGGAAAGAGAAGCGACAAACGAGTCCAAGTGCGGGCCAAGCAAGCCTCCACTTCGTCGTTCGATGGCGGCACGGGCCCGAAGGAAGTTCTCAAGCATTACTGGCTCCTTGATGGCTAACTGGGTGCTCACCAAGGAAAGGACATCCAGATAATGCCGTCTCGCCTACACGAAAGGACAAGCTAAATGCTCGCGAGAAACCAGGAGGCGGAGCTCAGGCGGCATAATCCGGCATTCGGCATTATGGTCAACTTCGAAGGGAACTTGACCAGCCTGGGCAGCACGCTGGACATCACCGATGGCACAGCCAACCTGGGCAGCAACAGCCTCGACCTGGAGGTCTTCGACTTCATCGACGGGACCTTGACCGGGACGGGCACGCTGACCGTGACAGAAGGCGTGATCTGGAACCACTCAACGATGGCAGGTACCGGCCAGACCATCGCCGCGGGCTACGTCAACATCAACTATGGCATACTCGACTCTTGCTCGTTCACCAACGACGGCGGTTGCGCCGTGTTCGGCGCTCTCACATTCGACAACAGCGCCGGCTTCACCAGCGCGGGCCCGGGCACCTTCAACGCCATCAGCGGAGCCTCGCTTGTCCAGGGCGACGGCTCACCGCCCTTTTTCAACAACGGCGGCACGTTCAACGTCCAGATCAACGCGGACACAACGTTCACCGATAACGGCGTGGCCTTCAACAACACCGGCACCGTCAAAGTATGGAGCGGCACTTTGAGCCTCAGCGACATGACGCTGGCCAATAACTCCGTGATCAATCAGAGCGGCTCCAGCACGCTGCAAGTCGAGAGCGGCGCCACGCTCTACAATACCGTGGCAGGCACGTACGCCTGGAGCGGCGGCACGCTTGATGTCACGAACGGCACCGTGACCAACGCCGGTGCGATCAACTGGAGCGGCGGCACGCTTGATGTCACTAGCGGTACCTTGAGCAGCGCCGGCACGATCGACGTATCGGGGAGCACCGACACCGCGATCTCTAACTTCGTGGGCACCCTGACCAACACCGCCGATTTCGAGCAGACCGGCGGTGTGTTCTCAGCCGGCAGCGGCGGCGCGTTCACCAACGGTGTCACGGGGACCTACACCTAGAGCGCTGGCACGATCGCCACCACGGGAGGCACCTTCACCAATTCTGGCACAATCATGATCTCGAACGCCTCCAACGATGAAGTGAGTCTCGATGGCACGCTGATCAATAATCAAATTCAACGGCCGCAGCTTGAAGGTGAGCTACACACCGACCACCGTGACGCTCACGAACACGCCGGCGGCGAACTCTGGCACGATCGCATGGCTTATGCCCGCCCCCATCGTCTACGGAACCGCGCTCGGCACGACACAACTCGATGCGACAGCCTCTTACGGTGGGAAGATGATTGCGGGCACGTACGTCTACAGGTTGGGTTCGCGGCGGATGCTCAAGGTCGGGAGCGTACTGGACGCCGGGTTGAGCCAGACTTTGACCGTCGTCTTCACGCCAATCGACCGAACCCTCAAGTCCATCAGCGGCATGACCACCATTGACGTCGATGCCGCGACCCTGACCCTCACTGCGGTCAACAACGTGAGGAACTCGAACGCCCCCAACCCGGGCCTGACTTTCATCGAGTCAGGCCTCGTCCCCGGCCAGTCCGCGAAGACGGTCTTCAAAGGCGCCCCGGTCCTGTCAACGACCGCCGCCAAGAAGAGCCCGATGGGGCGGTACCCCATCGTCGTCAAGCAAGGAACGCTCCAGTTCATCAACAAGAACTACACCTTCAAGTTCCAGAGCGGCATCCTGCGAGTCGTCGGAAAGGCTTCCAAGCTTGAACAGAAGGCAACGAAGGCAACGAAGAGCAAGATGCCAGCCTGATGCGTCAGCTAGACATGGCATGGAATCGCCGCCCCGACTGCCTCGACGGCCCAGGCATGATCAATAGGCGTCGGCGCTGGCGACCTCACCCTGTTCCGGCTGGAGATAGCCAGCTAAGTGCCGAACGGAGTCGTGTCGCTGTAAACTGGAGGAATGGCCTGTGGAGGCTCCGCCTCCACAGGGATTTGGGAATTCGCTCTCAAAGGTAAGTGACGCTTCCCCGTGTGTCGTTGTTGCTGGTGGCGGCGTGGTTGCACGCGACCTTCGTTTTCGTGAGCGAGACGCCGGCGCCTGGCGTGACGTCAATGCCACCGCCGAAGCCGTCGCCGCTGATACCACCCAGGCCGCCTTCGCCACCGGTGGCTTGGTTAAACTCAAGCCAACTGCTGGAGATCGCGGTGGTCGTAATCGGATCGGCGAAGAGTCCGCCGCCCAGGCCGATCCCGCCGTTGCCGCCAGCCCCGCCGTTGCCGCCCTGGGCCACGTTGAAGATCAACGTACTTTGGTCGAGTGTCAGGGAAGACATCTCAGCACCGATACCAGGGTGGGCGGCGAGGACCAAATCGCCGAAGCCGCCGCCGTTTCCGAAGGCGCCGCCCTCACCGGCACCCCCAATCGCTCCCAAGCCTCCGGCACCGCCGACGGCCCGATTACTGAGAAAAAGACTGGTTGAGACCGTCGCGGTCGCGTCGATACCATTGTAGAAACCGCCGCCCACGCTGCTGCCGCCGAGGGAACCTGGTCCGCCGCTGCCTCCCTTGGCCTGATTGCCCTCGAGGATCACGCCGGTCAGGGTCGTCGTTGTGAAGCCGGCACTCGCGATGCCGCCGCCTCCGGCAAGACCGCCGACGCCCGTAGCCGAGTTACCGCCCTGCGCCTGGTTGCCCACAAAGGAACTGTTCGTGACGGTGAGCGAAGCGAATTGATTGCAAATGCCGCCGCCCACGGCGAGCCCGACAAAGCCATTGATGCCATTGTCTGCGACGCCACTGTTGTTATTGCCTTGGTCGCCCCCCTTGGCCAGATTGTTCGAGAACGCGCTGTTCGTGATCGTCGTCGGAGCAGCAGATTCCTCCGTGTAGAAGGCGCCGCCATCGGCCTGACCGCCATCCTGGTACATGATGTTGTTGGCCGCGTTGCTGCCGATGGCCTCATTGCGGCTGAACGTGCTGTTGCTGATGGCCGTATTGCCGTTATAGAAGTCGGCGCCGGTGATGGGACCTTCGACGCAGATGGCGCCGCCTTGTCCAGTACGGGCGAGCGCAATATTCCCAATGAATGTCGAGTTGCTGATGGTCGCGGCCGAGCCATCGGTGTTGATGGCGCCGCCGGTCCCATAGGCTGGCCCCGTCGAAACACCATCAACCTGGTTGCCGGTGAAATTACTATTTGTCACCGTGACTGAAGGACCAAAACTGTCGATGCCTCCGCCCTGAGAGCCCGCGTTGGTGGAGTTCAAGGAGGCCACGTTGTTAAAGAAGGAACATGCGTTGACGGTAAGGGTGCCCCCATTCTCGATGCCGCCGCCGGAGCCTCCGTCCAGGCCCGTGCTGTCGGCCATCGCGTGGTTGTTCGTCATAACGACGTGGTTGAGGCTCAGCGTGCCGGACGGTTCTCCGGGCATCGCGGCGCCTTCAACAAGGATGCCACCCCCATTGGCCCCGACCGTATTGCCATCGGTGATCGTCAAGGACCCGATGGTCACGGTTGCGTTTGGGCTGATGTCGAAAACACGGCTGGTGCCACCTCCGCTGACGGATAGCAGGCTCGCGCCCGGGCCGTCGATGTTCAGGCTCGTGGTGATATCCAGCTCGCCGGTGGTCAGCACGATGGTCTGGCCTCGCAGACCGGCGGCAAACGCAATGGTGTCGCCGCGCTTGGCGGCGGCGATGTCGGCGCGGAGCGAGCCCGCGCCGCTGTCTTGGTTGTTCATGACCGTCAACGTGCTGAGCAGCGTCCGGTTCTCCATCTGGTCGAGCCAGGGCAGGAATCGCCTCTTACTGGTCCGTCGGCGCTTCGGCCGCGCCACGAGCCGCATCGAAAACTGTAATTTTTTCGACATATTCGTGAGCGGTGACATAACAGCAATCTCCTGTTGCAAAAGACACTCGGTTCCGCCAGCGCTGGGTTTGCAAGTTTTTCGGCGGCCGGCACGCCTGGATAAGAAAGGCCAGGAAAGCGATGATCAAGGCGACGTCGTTCACCTCCTTTTTTCGTTGCGATCCGCAAAATCAAGACCGAGCAAGCGTCCCGGCGCGGATCGAGCGCCGGGCCAGTGAGGCTTCTGCTTGGCGGTGAGGATTCACCGGCAGGGGCCCGGTCCTTCGACGTACTGCCCGGGCGGGCGTCGTAGCCCTGACTGATCAGGGCTCTGTCAGAGCCGCTTCGGCCTCGACGACCAAGGCGCGATCAATAGGCATCGGCGCTGACGACCTCGCCCCTGTTCCGGCTGGAAATCGCCTGGTACGTACCGAACGGGGTGGTGTCGCTGTAAAGCGCGGGATTGCCCCCGAACGTCATGCCGACGGGCAGACCGGTCGCGGGATCGATCGGCCAACTGCTGATCGTGTCCTTCACGAAGCGGACCGAGCCGTCGACCATGGCGAAATTGGCGCCACCAGGATGCATGCTCGAGGCCGCCTGGATGAAAGCAGTGGACTGGGTAGCTCCGCCGTCGTTGGCGTTGACGACTTTTCGTTGTGGATTGATCGGATAGAGGGTGCTGAACATCACGTCGCCGAACGCTCCGGACGTCCACCAGTGCCAATCGAGGCAGGGCGGGACGCCTCCCCCGGCCGGCACGGCGCAGCTCAACAGGGCGTGAGCGCGCTCGCCGAAGATGAGGGTCTGGCTGGTCCCGTCGGTGATCATCGCGAGGCTCACGGAACTCTGAATCCAGTACAGGCCGTTGATCTGGGCTTGCCGGACCGGGTTGAAAGACGGGTGATACCAGGTACCCGTGCAGCCGGCGTAGCTGGTGTAGTACATCGTGCCGGGGCCGTCGATCATATCGGGGACCGTCTGCGGCACGTTGACCGTCGCATCGCTCGGGCACCACAGAGTTCCGACCCCGGTGGCCGAGATCGTGTAGTTGGCTCGCCGGTACGTGGGAAGACTGAAATTGAACGCGCTAAAGAGCGGCTGCTGTTCCAGGTAGGGCAGGATCGCAATGAACAGGTTGTTGGACGGTTGAAGGCTCCCGTCCACGGGATCGGCTGCGACACCCGTGCCCTGTGGCAGGGTGTTCACGGCGTTGAGATAGTTTTGCGAGGCCAGGGCGAGTTGCTTGAGGTTGTTGACACACCCCACACGCCGTGCGGCTTCCCGCGCCGCCTGTACGGCAGGCAGGAGCAGGGCGATCAGGACGGCGATGATCGCGATGACCACTAGCAACTCGATTAACGTGAAGGCCCTTGCGGGCGAGCGATCGGTCTTGGTCTTCATCGGGTCTCTCATCCGGAAAAAGTGTCCACTTCCAAACCCACCTGCTGACAAGAGCAGGTGGCGTCCCCAGGGGCGACGATCTTGTCATCATTGGAAATTAGAACTGGCCCGGCTCCTTTGGCTGGCCGGCTTGCGGGTGTCCTTGGCCAACCGCGGCTGTTTCGCGTCTTCGAGGTTCTTGAGACTTCGAACGGCCGGGTCCTGCCGGTCCACGGTAATCGTGCCGGCCCCGTACGGTTGGCAGCCGGCGAAAAGACACGCCCCAAGGAGCAACCCGAGGGATCGGCGACGGTACTGGTCAGGCATGAGCCGGACTCCTTTTGATAGTTGACGAACTATGTTCATAGTTAAGTTTCAACGTTTGTGGCCGCCATCGGAATGACCGGGTGTGACCGAATTCTTCATCAGGAGGTGAATGACATCGTGAAAGTCGGCGCGGGAACGGATCGGTTCGAGGTGTTCGTCGTGACTCAGCTTGTAAACGTTGTCGAAACCATACGCCACGGCCCCCCGGAGCGCCGCCACGGCGGCCGCGGGCGGCCCGGGCGCCGACGGATCGAGCCTGGCCAGGAGGGCCAAGGCGCAGGCCAGCTCATAGTTGTAGGACGAGTCTTCGCGGGCGAGCTTCTCCGCAACTGCGACTGCGCGTTCCGCCGCGGCCTTGGCCTCAACTGGCTTGCCTGTCGCGGCGAGTGTGAAGCCTCGAGCCGTCTCGATCCTGGCCTGGAGGTTCCTCCACCTTGGTCGATCCGGGTTCGCCTGGAGCGCCGTGGCGAGGGCGGCCTCGGCCTTGGCGAGCGCCCCCAGGCTGTCGGCTGAGGAGCCGGACCGGGCGGTGATTTCGGCGACGGCCAGGTATCCCGCGACCGCCAGCCAAACGCCGTCGCCGACCCGCGGAGCGTCCCGTACCGTCTTTTCCCACTCCGGGAGGAGCGTGTTCAAGGCGGTTTTCCGAGTGCCCAGCGATTCGCCAGTACAGGCTGCAAGCCGAGGCCGCTCGATGCTGAGGAGGAGGACGAGAGTGTCGTTGCCACCGACGCCTCTTTGTAGCCGTCCCTCCTTGATCCCGAGGGCCTCTTCGCAGTTCTTCGCCGCGAGATCGAACCGGCCGGCCTCCCTTTCGACTCCCGCGAGGTACGCGGCGCTCTCGGCAAGGCTCCCAGAGCCGTTGAACAAGGTCGGGTTCAGCGCCACGAGCTCCCGCTCCACTGTCATGACTTTTCCAAGGTTGGCTCTCGCCTCTTCCGTCTGGCCTCGCTCAGCCCGCAACCGCCCAAGGTGCAGGTAGGTCTCCCCTTGAGTGTCGCGGTACTCGATCACCGTGGGGTTCGCTTGGACAATCTCGTCGATGATGAGGCAGGCTTGCTCGAAGTCAGCCTCTGCGACGCGAAGATTGCCGAGCAGCAAGCGATCCTTTCCGCGTTCGCCCAAGCAGCCGGCCTTGGCCTTGCGGAGCAGAGTGCTTGTTGGTCGCCCCGCCAGAAGTGCATCCAAACACTCGAGCGCACGGGTGTTAGTTTCCACGGCGGCGTCTAGATTGCCCAGAACCAGTTGCGTCACGCCGAGGTTGTTCAGCGCTCGGCTCAGCAACCGCCGCGTCTCAAAGTCGGCGGGCGAGCGTTCCGCGGCGTCGCTTAAGATCTCGACGGCCTTCTCGCACTCGCGGTTGGCGCCCACATTGTCCCCGGCCGCGTTTCGCCCCCACCCGCTGATGTCATGACTTCGCCCAAGACAGCGACGCGGTTCCGGGTCGTCCGGTCTGGCCCGCACGACCTCGGCCCAGAGTTCGGCCGCGAGCCGGGCCGTTTGAGAGCCCTCTTCCGGCTGGTTGGAGCGAACTGCCTCGAGAGCAAACGCCTGGCAGCTTCGGGCCAAGCCGATGCGCACCTCGAGGTTTGTCGGATCCGCGACGAGGAGGGCCTTGAAATGCCCGATGGCGGTCGAAAGGATCTGCTTGGCTTCTTCCTTATAGCCGATCTCGCCGGTGATTGTCCCCCACCGGAAGAAGGCGCTCGCCAGTTGAACCTTGAGGGCCGGGTCGTTGGTGTTCTTTTCGGCGAGCGTTTTGTAGTAGGGCAGCGAGAGCTTGAGCAGCTTTTGCCGCAGGGGCTGCATTCCGGGCTCATCGAGGAGATAATCCTCGCTGACCTCCTTGTAGTAGGTATTGACCGCCTCGTTGGCCATCTTCAAGGTCTGCCTCGCCTCGTCGCGGGCTGCGACCGCGGCACGCCACTGCCAGGTCACCGCCGCCAGACCCGAAAGTGCGGTCACAGCAAGGCCCAAAAGCAGCGCGGCGATCACTGGACGCCTCTTCGCCCACTTCCAGCACCGCTCCACCATACCGGTGTCCCGGGCGCGGACCGGTTTCCCATCCAGGAACAGCGCCAGGTCGGCGGCCAGCGCCCCGGCCGTCGTGTACCGACCCGCAGGCTCGCGTGCGATCGCCTTCTGGATGATCGTCTCCAGGTCGCGGGGCGCATCAGGGCTGATCTTCCGCAGCCGCGGCGGCTCCTCCTCCATCACCTGGCGGATGAGCGCCTGGCGGGCTGCCTGATCGAATGCCGGCCGCAGCGCCACCATCTCGTACAAAGTCAAGCCCAGGGCATACACGTCCGACCGGGCGTCGCACCGCCCATGGAACCGCTCCGGGGCCATGTAGCGAATCGTCCCCACGATGTCGCCGGTGTTCGTCAGGTTGTCCCCCTCCACTGCCTTGGCCAAACCGAAGTCGGCGACCCAGGCGGTCCCCTGGGCATCAAGCAGAAGGTTGGAGGGTTTGATGTCGCGGTGAAAGATACCCTGCGTGTGGGCGTACTCCAGGGCGCTGGCGACTTGCTCCCCGACCCGCGCTACGCTCCGCCAGTAACGGGCGTCCGATCCGTTGACCGACGACAGCCCCATCGGACCGAGCAGGACCTCGGAAGACAGGTCGGCGGATGCGACCATCGGTTGGGGCGAGTGAATCATCATTCCCAATTCGTCTGGTCGCGAGGCCTCAATCGAGGACGGGTCATCCGCGAGCAGTCGGGTCGAACCAAAGTGTTCGGTGAGGAGCGACCGGGCGACGCCGGCGGCGGTAGGGGCGACGCCAGCCGGCTTTTCCCGGGTTTCCGGCGGCGAGGCTACGGCGGGAGCGGGGGTTGGCGTCGCGGACCTGAGCCGCTTGACCTCTTCGATTACATTGTCCAGGCCCAGGCCCGGGATGAACTGCATCGCGTAGTAGTGCAGCCCATCCTGCTCGCCGACTCCGAAGACCGGCACGATGTTGGTGTGGTGCAACTGGGCTGCCGCGCGGGCCTCGCGCTCGAACCGCCGCACCTGCGCCGCGTCGGCGATCGCGTGGGTGGCAAGGACCTTGAGGGCAACCCGCCGGCCGAGCGACTCCTGCTCGGCCTCGTAGACCACTCCCATGCCGCCGCGGCCGGCCTCGCGGAGCACGCGGAAGTCGCCCAGCCGCTCCAGCCGCGCACCGCGGACGACCACCGCCGCGGGCACGAAGTCGCCGGTAACGTCGCCCGAGCCGGGCTTGAACTGCTCCATCATCATGAGCGCAGGGAACGCCCGGCGGATCTCGGCGGCCAGGTCAGGGTTGGCCGCGGCGTAGCCCTCAACCGAGGGCTTCTGGCCCAGCCGGTGCCGCTCCACGAACTCGTCGGCGAGGGCGCTGAACCGTTCTTCCGAAGTCGCAGAGCCGGTCACCGAGCACCTCCCCTGAATGGTGCCCCGAGCCGTCGTGGGACACTTTTTGTCTTGTGCCGTCTTCCCCGACCTCACGCTTTATCAAGAAACCCCGGCATGCGTTCCAGCAAATCGCGCAGGCGCCCTGAATGCGCGGATGTAGCGGTTGTTCGCCGCCGTCTTCGACAGCCCGAGCACCTCGGAGGCTTCGCCGTTGGAAAGCTCCTCGAAATGCCGCAGCGCCAGAATCTCGCGGTCCATCGGGTCCATGTTATTGAGCACGGCCTGGAGCTGGACCTGACGCTCGGCTCGCATCGCCGCCTGGCTCGGGGTCGTGAACCGCCCCAGTAACTGGCCTGCCAGCGAGGCGGAGCTGGCTTGCGGCAGTGCGCCACGGTAGAGCGACACCTCGCGGCCGGCGTCGCGCATGGCAGTTCCGAGATGCCGGCGGTGAATTTCCACGAGCCGCTGTCCGGTCACCAACCGTGACCAGAGGTAAGGCGTGAACGCGAACTGCTGTGCGTATTCGGGCAACCGCTGCGCCAGGTCGATGTAAGCTTCCTGGAGGACGTCGGAAGGGTCGACCCGGCCCTGGAGCCGGCGATCAAGCCGCAGCCTGACCATTTGCCGCAGGCGTTTGCGGTGCCGCTGCCAGAACTCGGCGAGGGCGGCAAGGTCGCCTGCGGCCGCGCGTCGGAGCAGCATCTCGTTCTCGCCGGGCTCGCTTGTCATGAGAGTTCCCATATAGACAGAAATGCGGGCGGAGGCCGGTTGTCCACAGCTTCATGAGAATAATAATGTCCCCTATTCACTTTCCTGCAGGATTCCGTTGACGAACTTGAAGGTGTAGTTCTTGTTGATGAGCTGGAGCGTTCCTTGCCTGACGAAGATCGGGTACTGCCCGATCGGGCTCTTCGTGGTGCCGGTCGTGGACAGGACCGGGGCGCCTTTGAAGACCTTCTTCGCGGATTGTCCGAGGACGAGGCCCGACACGGTGAAGGTCAGGCTCGGGTTGGGGGCCTTGAACTTCTTCGCCTTGTTGACCGCCCTGAAGGTCAGGGTTGCAGGAACGACGCTCAGTGTGGTCATGCCGATGATCGGCTTGTAATCGGTGCTGTCGCTGGGCGTGAAGCGAACGGTCAAGATCTGGCTCAACCCGGCGTCGAGTACGCTGCCCACGTTCAGTACTCTGCCCGAAGCCGTCGTGTACGTGTACGTGCCCGGAACACGGTAAGAGGCTGTCGCATCGAGCTGTGTCGTGCCGAGCGCGGTTCCGTAGCCGATCGGGGCGGGCGTGGGCCATGCGATCGTGTCAGAGCTCGCCGCCGGCGTGTTCGTGAGCGTCACGGTGGTTGGGGTGTAGCTCACCTTCAAGCTGCGGCCGTTGAACGTGATGATTGAATTCGGGGCCAGGCCCTTGAACTTGCCGGTGACGCTCGCCGCCGTTACGATGGTGAACACGTCGCCCGTAACCGGCGTGTAACTGCCGGCCAGGTTCAGCGTGGCGCCGGCCAGGTTGACGGTGCCGGTGGCGTTCAGTTGGTTGTACTTGGTTCCGGCGGTCGCGCCGTTTAGCTCGACGTCGAAGTTGGCACCGGTAGTCAACGTCGTGCTCGCCGTGTGCAAGATGCCCGAAGTGTCAGAGGCATCGCCGGGGGCGAGGTGGCCGCCAGCCTGGACGTTCACCGTGCCGTTGACCATTCCGACGCCGTCCAGCGTCGCGCCGGTCGGGACCGTCACCGCGCTGCCCGAAGCGATCGTTCCATCCACCTGAAGCGTGCCGGCGCTCAAGGTGTAAGTGCCCGACGAGGTGTTCTTGAGCCAGGCGCCGCTATTGACTTGCAGGGTGCTGGAGCCGCTCTGATTGATCACGGAGTTATTGGTCAGCGTCATGTCGCTGAGGCTCAATGTGCCGCCCGTGAAGTTGACGGTGCCGGTGTTGGTGAAGGCCACGCCGTTGTCGGTCGCCACGTAAACGCTTAAGGCGGCCTGGACGTCGAAGGTTCCGGCGTTGTTGAACAAGGGTGCTGAGCCGTCGCCCAAGGCCAGGGAGGCGCCGTTCTCGGCGTAGAAGCTGGCCATGGCCGCGCTCGTGAAGCGAGCGCCGTGGTCGAAGGTGAGAGTGGCGGTCAGGGTGGCCGTGCCGTAGCTCGTGAACGAGCGTGTGTCGAGTGTGCCGTTGAGGATGTAGACGGGACCTTCGGCGATTGTCTGGCCCGTGCCGGCCATCGTACCGCCGTACCAGCCCAGGGCGCCTGTCACCGTCAGTGTACCCGTGCCGGTCAAGGTCCCACTGGCGAGTTTCATGTTCTCGAGACTGACGCTGTTGCTGCCCAGGTTGGCCGTCCCACCGTCGATGACGTCAAGCTCGCCGCCCAAGCTGGTTAACGTCGCGTCGAAGTTGACCACCGCATTGTCTTGGACAATGGTGCTGCTGCTGGGGGTTATTATGGGAGCGTGCGGCGCCATCGTGTCGAGGGTGAAACCGTAGTCCAGGCCCGAGACCGTGCCGATCGCTGTCGCCACGCCTGTTGTCGTGTCAATGGTATAGATGACTGTGTTCTGGCCTGGCTCTATGGCGGTGTAGGTGTCAATGCCGTAGAGCGCTGTCCCGCTGGAAACCAGTGTCAGAGGGTTGGCCGTGTTCAGGCCGGAGCCTACCTCGGTCAAGGCGCCGGTGGTCGTATTCACCGAGTAGAGAGTGGGGACGCCGGATGCGTTCTGGGTGTCGAAGTAGAGGTTCCCATCCGGCCCGAATGCCAGATTGCCGGTGTTGGAGTTCACAAAGGAGTCACCCATGGTCCCGATGACGCTCAGGGTTTTGCCGTCAGCGGAAATGTGGTCGAGGGTTGCCGTAAAGGGAGACCCGGTTTGGGTAACAGTGTCGGTGAAAAACCCCGCCGCTCCCTCCGAGGCGAGCCCGACGAATGGAGCGGTTGCCGAATTGCTGGGCACGCTGACCGTGCCGAACTGGGACGTCGCGCCCGCGGGACTGATCGTATAGAGCGTCCCGTCGCTCGCCCCGGCGTAGAGGGCCCCTCCGGGACCGGCGGTCAGGGAGTTGATGAGTTGGCCCGTCGTCGAAATCGGGGTGAATTGACCCGTCGTCAGGTCCATCGTCCCGAACGAATACGTGGGGGGCAAGGAACCGAAGGGCCCGCCGTTCTCGCCCGGCTGGTCGGCGGTGGCGTAGACCGTGGTGTCGAGCGAGCCAACGTTGTAAACGCCGTCGATGGTGGTGGTGCCGTTATTATCGAAGGTCACGGTGCCGTCCCCGCTGACGCTGGACTGTGAGCTGAGCGTGGTTGCCGTCTCGCCGAAGTCGAGCGTGGCGTTCGAAGCCACCGTGAACGACCCGCTATCCGTGCCGCCCGGGTCGAAAAGGTCAAGGGTGCCGCTCGAGACGGCGACGGTGCCGGCGCTCGTGAAGGCCACGCCGTTATCGGTCACCGTATCTTCCGCGTTGGCCTGAACGTCGAAGCTGCCGGCATTGCTGAACGTCGGCGACGAGGAGTCGCCGTTGTCCAGGGCGGCGAAGGTCAGGGCGTTGAAGGTGGCCGTGGACGCATTGATGAAGCCGGCGCTGTTGTCGAACGAGAGTGTGCCGCTCAGGGTGGCCGTGCCGGCGCTCGAAAACGAGCGGGTGTCGAGTGTGCCGTCGTTGATGCTGACATTGCCCGTGGCGATGGTCTGGCCAGCGCCGGCCATCGTACCGCCGGCCCAGGTCAGGGCGCCTGTGACCGTCAGCGTGCCCGCGCCCTCCAGGGCCCCGCCGCTGAGGTTGAGCGGTCCGTCGATCGTCGATGCCGAGTCGATCGAGAGGCTGCCGCTGGAGATGGACAGGGTGTCGGCGCCTGCCAGGGTGAGGGTATTAACCGAGTCGGCATCATCTTGAGAGTGGGTGACGGTGATCCCGGGCGAGAGATCAAGGGTGACATCGTCCGACGCGCCCGGCACGCTGCCGGTGTTCCAGTTCGAGCCCGTGTCCCAGTCGCCGCCGGCCGGGTTGATCCAGTTCACGCTGGACAGCAGAGTCCGTTCTTCCAGGGCGATCAGGTCCGATCCCGGCTGGAACTCGAAGACTGCCCTGCGGCCTGGCCGGCGGCCGTCGCGGCGCGTTTGCCGGGAGCGAGTGTGGAGGTGCCTAGATCGCAGTGAGTCGAATATGGTCGTCATCGCACGAACCTCCTGATTGAAGTGAACCCTCGATGCCGTGTCAAGATTCAGTGATGTGCCGTTTTCACTTTACCCGCGTCAGCGTTACGCTGTGCCGTTTATCGCCCCCGACATACGAGATCATGAAGTGCATTCTGTTGAGCGTGATCGTCGATCCCTTCGGGTGGCTGGCGAATAGGCCGGCAATCGCGCGGGTTCCCCGGTTGTTCACTACATTGAACACAGTACCGATGGCCGGAGTGACAGTTGAGGTGAGCGTCAGGCCGCCCGCCAGCCTGATGGTATCGGTCGCGCTTATCGAGCCGATGGTCGGGCCGGTTGCGGTCCGGCCCATCTCGAGGGTCAGCGCGCCCGCCGAGGTCTCGGTGAAGTTGCCGCCGACGGTCAAAACGCTGCCTGGACTGAGGGTCAGCTTGGACGAGTTGGTCAAGTTGGCGTAGGTGGTAAACGCCTGGCCGCCCAGCAGGTTGAAGCTGCCCTGGTTGGTCGTGAGGGACTTGATGTTGTCGAACGTCGAGTTCGGCCCGTAGAGCGCGACCGTCGCGCTTGCGCCGATCGTGGTGATGCCGTAGGTCGAGGTGATGTTGAGTTCGGCCGCGACCGATTTCGTGCCTGCGGCCTGCCAGGTGCCGGCTGTCAAGATGGTGCCCGACACCTGCGTGACCGGCCCGCTGAGGATCAAGGTGCCGGTATCGACGATTACCTTGCCGGTGCTGTTTACGGCCGAGGAGATCGTCGATATGCCGGTTCCCTCGGTTTTCTCTAGCGTGCCGGTACTGGTGAGCGTACCGCCCGCGACCGAGCCGTCTCCCTGCAAGTCGTAGGTGCCCGCCGCGTTGTTAGTGAGCCGGGATCCGGTGCCGAGCTGGAGCGTGCCCGAGCCGGTCTGATTGATCACGGAGTTATTGGTCAACGTGCCGTCGAGATTCACAAAAGAGTAGTTCGAGATCGTGATGGTGCCGGAGTTGGTGAAGGTGCCTTTGGTGACATCAAGCGTGCCGCCGCTCCAATTGTAAGTGCCCGACGAGGCATTGCTCAGCGTCATGTCGCTGAGGCTCAAAGTGCCGCTCGTGACGTTGACGGTGCCGGTGTTGATGAAGGCCACGCCGTTGTCGGTAACAGTATTGCCCCCGCCGGCCTGGGCGTTGAATGTGCCGGCGTTGCGGAACGTCGGCGCTGAGGAATCGTCGAGGTCCAGGGCGGCGCCGGCCTGGGCGTCGAAAGTGCCGCTGGCCGCGTTGGTAACCACGGCGTGTTTCGCGAAGTAGAGTCCGCCGGCCAGGGTGGCCGTGGCCTCATTGGTGAACGAGCGGGTGTCGAGTTTGCCGTTGTCGATGCTGACGGCGCCCTCGGCGATGGTCTGGCCGGTGCCAGCCATCGTACCGCCGGTCCAGGTCAGGGCGCCGGTGACCGTCAGTTTTCCCGTGCCGGTCAAGGTCCCGCCGCTCAAGTCTAAACTGTCCAGGTTGAGGCTGTTGCTGCCCAGGTTGGCCGTGCCGCTGGTGATGTCTAGTTCGCCGCCCAAGCTGGTCAACGTGCCGTCGAAGTTGACCACCGCGTCGTTCTGGACGGTGGTGGTGCTGGTGGGGGTTATTGGGGCAGGCGGGGGCGCCATCGTGTCGATGGAGTAACCATCGCCCAGGCCGGAGACCGTGCCGATCTCGGTCGCCACGCCGGTTGTCGTGTCAATGGCATAGATGGCTGGGTTCGTGGCCGCGTAGGTGTCAATGCCGTAGAGCACGCTTCCGTTGGAGACCAGTGTCAGCGGGTTGGCCGTGTTCAGGCCGTGGCCTATCCCGGTCGCGACGCCGGTGGCCCTATTCACGACGTAGAGACTGGGGATGCCGGATACGTTCTCGGAGTCGAAGTAGAGTTTCTCATCCGGCCCGAATGCCAGATTGCCCGTGTTCGCGTTCCCAAACTTTTCACCCATGATTCCGATGACGCTCTGGCTCTTGCCGTCGGCGGAAATGTGGTCGAGGGTTGCCGTGAGTGTGCCATCCCCGTAGTTTGCCGTAACGCTGTCGGTGAAAAACCCCGCTCCTCCCTCCGCTTCCGCGGCGAGCCCAACGAGGCTAGCGGTGGTTTGATTGCTGGGTACGGTGACCGTGGCGTACTCGGACGTCGCGCCCGAGGGACTGATCGTGTAGAGGTTCCCGTCGTTTCCCCCAGCGTAGAGGCCTCCGAGACCGTCGGTCAGCGAGTTCATCAGTTCGTTCGTCGTCGAAATCTGGGTGAATTGACCGGTCGCCAGGTCCAGCGTCCCGAACAAGTACGCCGCGGACTCCGGCGAGTGGGCGGTGGCGTATACCACGGGTGGGACCGAATGAAGGTTGTAGCCGCCGTAGATCGTGGTGGTGCCGTTATTGCCGAAGTTCACGGTACCGGCCCCGCTGACGCTGGACTGCGAGCTGAGCGTGGTTGCCTTCTCGCCGAAGTCGAGCGTGGCGTTCAAGGCCACCGTGAACGACCCGCTATCGGTGCCGCCCGGGTCAAGAAGGGCCAGCGTGCCGCTCGACACGGCGACGGTGCCGGCATTGGTGAAGGCCACGCCGTTGTCGGTCACCGTATTGCCCGCGCCGGCCTCCACGTCGAAGCTGCCGCCATTGGTAAACGTCGGCGACGACGAGTCCCCGCGGCTCAGGTAGGCGCCGGTCTGAGCGCTCAAGGTGGCCGTGGCCGCATTGGTGAAGCCGGCGCTGTTGTCGAAGGAGAGAGTGCCGCTCAGGTTGGCCGTGCCCTCGTTCGTGAACGAGCGAGTGTCGAGTGTGCCGCTACTGATGCTGACGGCGCCTGTGGCGATGGTCTGGCCGGTGCCGGCCATCGTACCGCCGCCGGACCAGGTCAGGGCGCCGGTGACCGTCAGTGTGCCCGCGCCTTCCAGGGTCCCGCCAGTCAGGTTGAGCGGTCCGTCGATCGTCGAGGCCGACTCGATCGAGAGGCTGCCGTTCGAGAGAGACAGCGTGTCGGCGCCCGCCAGGGTGAGGGTATTAACCGAGTCGGCATCATCTTGAGAGTGGGTGACGGTGATCCCGGGCGAGAGATCAAGGGTGACATCATCCGACGCGCCCGGCACGCTGCCGGTGCTCCAGTTCGAGCCCGTGTCCCAGTCGCCGCCGGCCGGGTTGATCCAGTTCACGGCGGAGAGCAGCATCCGCGGTTCCAGGGCGATCTGGTCCCATCCCGGCTGGAACTCCAGGACGGCCTTGCGGCCTGGCCGGCGGCCGTCGCGGCGCGATTGCCGCGAGCGAGTGTGGACGTGTCGAGATCGCAGTGAGTCGAGCAAAGTCATCATCGCACGAGCGTCCTCATTGTTGGCCAGGTCGTTTTCGTCCGTTTGATCGGTCAACTTGTGCAACTCATGTTCCCTTGGTACTTTCCTTGAGGACGCCATTGACGAACTTGAAGGTGTAGTTCTTGTTGATGAGCTTGAGCGTTCCTTGCTTGACGACGATCGGGTACCGCCCGCTCCGGCTCTTCTTGGGGGCGGTCGTGGACAGGACCGGGGCACCTGTGAAGACGTTGTTCGCGGATTGGCCGAGGACGAGGCCCGACTCGGTGAAGGTGAAGCTCGGGTTGGGGGCGTTGACGTTCTTCACCATGTTGACCGCCGTGAAGGTCAGGGTCGCAGGAACGACGATGACCTCGGTGTAGCGGGCCACGGAGTTGTAATACGTCGAGTCGCTGGGGTCGAAGTAAACCGTAAGCTGGGTCCGCCCTACAACCGCCAGGGCCCCCGAAGGCCACTCGATGTAGGTGAAGTGGCCTGGAACAGGCTTCCCGTTGTAAGTGGCTGTCGCATCGAGTTGAGTCGCGCCGAGCACGGTTCCGTAGGTGATGGCGGCGGGTGCGAGCAAGGAGATCGTCGGGGTTGCCTTCACGATGGCCGTGAGCGTCACGGTGGTCGGGGTGTAGTTCACCATCAGTCTGCGGCCGTTGAAGGGGATGATTGCGTTCTGGTCCAGGCCATCGAACTCGCCGATGACGCTTGCCGCCCTTACGATTGTGAACACGTTGCCCGTAACCGGAGTGTAAAAGCCGCCCGGGTTCAGCGTGGCGCCGCCCAGGTTGACGGTGCCGGTGGCGTTCAGTTGGTCGTAATCGGTTCCGGCCGTCGTGCCGTTTAGTGCGACGTCGAAGTTCGCGCCGGTTTTCAGCGACGTGCTCACCGTGTTGAGGATGCCTGGGTCGAAAACTCCATAGCCGGGGGCGAGTTGGCCGCCGGCTTGAACGATCACCGAGCCGCTGACCGTTCCGACGCCGTCCAGCGTCGCGCCGGTCGGGACCGTCACCGCGCTTTTGGACGTGAGCGTTCCGTCCACCTGAAGCGTGCCGTTATTGATCAGCGTGCCGTCGAGACTGACGCCATCCTCATCGGCGTTCGAGATCGTGATCGTGCCCGAGTTGGTGAAAGTGCCTCCGGCGGTGATGATCGTGCCGGCGCTCCAGGTGTAGGTTCCTGTGGTGCCGTTGATGAACGCACCGCCGCTGCCGACCTGGAACGCGCCGCCGGTCTGCTCGAAATAGGCGGTGTTGGTCAGGGTGCCAAGAAGCGTCTCGGTCGCGGAGCCGGCGCTCCCCGTGACGTTGATCGTGCCGGCGTTGGTCACGGTGCCGTTGGTGACATCAAGCGTGCCGCCGCTCCAGTTGATCGCACCGGCGTTGGTCACGGTGCCGTTGGTGACATCAAGCGTGCCGCCGCTCCAGGCGTACGTGCCTGCCACGGTATTGTAGAGCGTGGCACCGCTCTTGACTTGCAGGGTGCTGGGGCCGCTTTGATTGATCACGGACTCATTTTTCAGCGTCATGTCGTTGAGGCTCAAAATGCCGCTCATGACGTTGACGGCGCCGGTGTTGCCAAGGTCCCAGGGCACGCCGTTGAAATCGGAGTTGGTGAAGTCCACGCCGTCGTCGGTCACTGTACTGCCCGCGGCGGCCTGGACGTTGAAGCTGCCGGCGTTGTAGAACAAGGGCGCTGAGCCGTCGCCCGGTTCCAGAGCGGCGCCGCTCTGGGCGTTGAAGGTGGCCGTGGCCGCGCTCGTGAAGCTGGCGCTGTTGTCGAACGAGAGAGTGCCGGCCAGGGTGGTCATGTCGTCGTTGTTGAACGAGCGAGTGTCGAGCGTGCCGCTGTTGATGCTGACGGCGCCCTCGGCGATGGTCTGGCCGGTGCCAGCCATCGTGCCGCCGGTCCAGGTCAAGGCGCCGGCGACCGTCAGAGTGCCCGTGCCGGTCAAAGTCCCGCCGCCGGCGAGGTTCAAGCTCGCCAGCTCGAGGCTGTTGCTGCCCAGGTTGGCCGTGCCGCCGGTGATGTTCAGCTCGTCGCCCAGGCTGGCCGCCGTCCCATCGAAGTTGACCAGCGCATTGTTCTGGACCAAGGTGGTGCTGGTGGGGGTTATTGCGGCAGGTTGCTGTGCCATCGTGTCGAGGGTGTAACCGGTCGGCAGGCCAGAGACCGTCGTGCCGGTCGGTGTCGCTGCGAATGTCGTCGTGTCAATGATATAGATGGCTGGGTTCGTGGGCGTGTAGGTGTCGATGCCGTAGAGCGCTGCCCCGCTGGAGACCAGTGTCAGAGGGTTGCCCGCGTTAAGGAGGGCGCCTGCCCCGGCTTCGAACCCGGTGGTCGTATTCATCGCGTAGAGAGTGGGGACGCCGGATGCGTTCCAGCCGTCGAAGTAGAGGTTCCCATCCGGCAGGAGTGCCATATTGCCGTTGTTCGTGCTCCCAAACGATTCACCCCCTCCCTCGATTCCGTTCACCGCCTTGCCGTCGGCGGTAATCTGGTAGAGGCTTGCCGCGAATGTAGAAGACCCGGTTTGGTAATAGCTGTCGGCGAAAAACCCCGCTGCTCCCTCCGGGGCGAAGGCGAGCCCAAGGAAGCCATATGGAACGCCGGAATCGGAGTTGTCCGGTGCCTTGGCCGCGCCGTAGAGGGACGTCGCGCCCGAGGGACTGATTGTGTAGAGGTTGAGGTCGGACGCCCCGGCGTAGAGGGTTCCGCCGGGGCCGGCGGTCAGGGAGTCGATCAGTGGCGTCGTCGTCGAAATCTGGGTGAATTGACCCGTCGTCAGGTCCAGCGTCCCGAACAAGTTCGGGTCGGGCCCGGACGGGTCGTGGGCGGTGGCGTAGACCACGGTGTCGAGCGAACCAAGGTTGTAGCCGCCGTCGATGGTCGTGGTGCCGTTGTTACCGAAGACCACGCTGCCGTTCCCGCTGACGCTGGACTGTGCACTGAGCGTGGTTGCGTTCTCGCCGAATTCGAGCGTGCCGCTGGAAGCCACAGTGAACGGCCCGCTATCCGTGCCGCCCGGGTCAAAAAGGGCCAGGGTGCCGCTCGAGACGGCGACGGTGCCGGCATTGGTGAAGGCCACGCCGTTGTCAGTCACCGTATTGCCCGCGCCGGCCTGGACGTTGAAGCTGCCGGCATTGCTGAACGTCGGCGACGAGGAGTCACCCAGGTCCAGAGAGCCGCCGGTCTGAGCGCTCAAGGTGGCCGTGGCCGCATTGGTGAAGCCGGCGCTGTTGTCGAAGGAGAGAGTGCCGCTCAGGTTGGCCGTGCCCTCGTTCGTGAACGAGCGAGTGTCGAGTGTGCCGCTACTGATGCTGACGGCGCCTGTGGCGATGGTCTGGCCGGTGCCGGCCATCGTACCGCCGGTCCAGGTCAGGCCGCCGGTCAGAGTCAGTGTGCCCGCGCCTTCCAGGGTCCCGCCAGTCAGGTTGAGCGGTCCGTCGATCGTCGAGGCCGACTCGATCGAGAGGCTGCCGTTCGAGAGAGACAGCGTGTCGGCGCCCGCCAGGGTGAGGGTATTAACCGAGTCGGCATCATCTTGAGAGTGGGTGACGGTGATCCCGGGCGATAGGTCAATGGTGACATCATCCGACGCGCCCGGCACGCTGCCGGTGTTCCAGTTCGAGCCCGTGTTCCAGTCGCCGCCGGCCGGGTTGATCCAGCTCACGCTGGACAGCATCGTCCGGTCTTCCAGAGCGATGACGTCCCGTCCCGGCTGGAACTCCAAGACGGCCTTGCGGCCTGGCCGGCGGCCGTCGCGGCGCGTTTGCCGCGAGCGAGTGTGGAGGTGCCTAGATCGCAGTGAGTCGAATATGGTCGTCATCGCACGATCCTCCTTAACATCGAAAACGAGCAACGTCCCAGCGCGCAAATCGAGCGCCGGACCGATGAGGCTTCTGCTTGGCGGTAAAGACTCACCGCCCGCTTGCTTTTGAGTGACCCGTCGAAGGGCTAGAAAGGTAGCCGCAGAGTCGGCTCCCACATGGCGAGAAGTCGTCCTCGCCGGTTTCTTGATCCAACGTATGCAACCTGAGTTCCTCTCAAGGCGCGCTCTTGTCCCCCGCGAGACCCGGGATGTTCGACAGGATCTCCTTGAGGCGCCGCAGGGCGCGGATGTAGCGGTTGCTGGCCGCGGTTTGCTGGAGCCCGAGGACTGCTGCGGTCTCCTTGTTGGTCAGCTCCTCGAAGTGCCGCAGCGCCAGCACCTCGCGGTCAATGGGGTCCATTGCGTTCAAGGCATCCTGCACCCGAAGCTGCATCTCGACCCGGATGGCGCCCTGGCTGGGTGTTGTCAGCCGCCCGAGTAACTGCTGGGCCAGCGACATCGAATCGGCCTGGGGCAAGGCTCCCGAGTGCAGCGAGACCTCCCTTACGGGGTTGCGCGTCGGCCCAAAGTGTTGCCTGTGCAACAGGTGTAGCCGCTGGCTGGTGAGAAATCGAAGCCAGAGGAACAAGGGAAACTCGGGTTTGCCGGCGTAATCGAGAAGCCGGCGAGAGGCGTCAACGAATGCCTCCTGGAGCACATCCGAGGGGTCGATTCTTCCTTGCAACCGGCAATCCAACCGTAGCCGCACCATCTTCTCCAGCCGGCCCCGGTGCCGGCCAAACATTGTCGCGAGTGCGGTCTGGTCACCTCCCCGTATGCGGCGTAACAGTTCGTCTTCGCCGGTTTCATGATCCAACATGTTCAGCTCCATATAGTAGTAAATGCGGGAGGAGGCTTCCCATCCACAGGGCTTCGGAAAAAATCACCGCGGCGGCGGCCGAGGCACCGCCTCGGACCACACCCGTCAAGGGCCGCCGCAGTCGTGAGCCGGCCATCTCGCTGACATCCCGTCCGTCAGGGCTCGCCGATCACGGGTGCGCGAACACATCGGCCGGGAGGTCGCCACCGGGGACGGCCAGCAAAGCTTCGGCCTCGGCGCGGAAGGCGATCAACTCCTGAACATACTGGGGGCCCGGTTTCTTGTGCCCTTCCCACCACTGCACGGCCCGGTCGAAGCACGTCAAGGCCTGGCCCGGGTGACCCAGGTCGTGGTGAGCCATCGCCAGGAAGAACAGGTCCAAGGCATCGAGCTCGCCTCGGCCCGCTGCGAGGCTCCGCTCGAGGACATCGACCGCTTCGAGGGACCGGCCGGCCCGGTACAGCACCAAGCCGAGGGTGTTGAGATACAGCCACTCGTTGGGTGCCAGCCTGACGGCTTGTCGGGCCAGGGCCAGAGCTCGCTCGGGGTCGCGCTGTTACGAGGGATCCGGTCACCAAGCCCCAGGCCTGACTGTTCAGGTGGTCGGGATTCGGTGGCAGCAACGAGCAGGCTTTCACCCGGTCGAGCCGGGCCGGCTCGTGCTCACCGAGGGCCTCGTGCGCCGTGCCGCGGAGCTGGTACAGCATGAAGTCCTTCGGGTTATTGCTGATCAGGGAATCGAGGTCGAACAGGGCCTCGCGGTATCGGCCCAACCGGTTCAACGCCCGCGCGCGGTGGTATCGCGCCAGATCACGCGTCGGGTCGCCCGCTAGGACCAGGTTGAAATCGTCGTCGGCCTGCTGCGTGAGGCCAGCGGCGAGGGCAAGCAGCCCGCGCTCGAAACGGGTGTCGTGGTCCTCGGGCACTCGCTCGAGCACGCGGCTCGAGCAGGCAAGGGCACCAGTCAGGTTGCCCGCGTCCAGGTAGGCCTGGCCCAGCAGCCTGTCGACGTCGGGGTCGTCGGTTTGGCAGCCGGCGGAGATGATCGAGGTCGGCGATCGCCTCGGGCAGCCTCCGTTCGGTGAGGGAGAGCCAGCCGCGGTGGATCAGGGCCTCGGCATCATCGGGGTTGGCACCGAGCCGGCGGTCCATAACGGCGCGCTCGGCCTTGCGCCTCGCCTGAGGCTCGAGGATTTCGCCGACGACCCGCACAGTCCTCGGTAGGGGGATAACGCCGGCCGCGGCTCCGGCCGCGCTCGCGGTGGACGAGGGGTAAGGCGGCGCGTCCCAATCCAGTCCCAGCGGGACGAGCTGGTCGCGGATTCGCCGCAGATCCCAGACCAGAACGGTCTTCTGCGCGGTGCTGGCGGCCAGCTTCGTGCCGTCGGGGCTAAAGGCCAGCGGCGTGGGGCCAACCGGCTGCAATGTCGTCAATCGCACGACCTCCCGTCCGGTCGCGGCATCGGCCAGCAGCACCTGATCGGCGGCGATCCCCAGGGCCATCAGCCGGCCGTCACCGGTGAATACAGGACGGAACCAGGCGCCCCTGTGATTCCTGTGTCGATTCGCCGGCCCAGCTCCCATGTCCCCGTGTGCCAGAAGTGGTACTGACGGTCCAGAAACGGAGGATGTGCTCGAAATCAGCCAGCGGCCATCGGGACTGAAACCCACGAAGAAGGACGATGTCGCCGACGGGTATCGTTCGGTCTCAAGAGCCGCTCGAGCCGGCGTCGGCGCAGGTCCCAGACCCGGATCGCCGCCTCTTTCCACCCGCCGACCGCCAGCCACCGCCCATCCGGGCTGACGGCGACCGAGGTCATGCGGCGATTCTCCCCGCTGTCCAGCGCCGCCGCCCGGCTCCAGGCCGGGTGGGGATGGCTCGAATCGACGAGCAGGACCCGGGCGTTGGAGTTGTCGATCAGCGCCAGCGTCCGATGATCGGGCAACCAGGCTGCCCGGTTCCATTCGTGGCTTGTACCCTCTCTGAGGAGTTCGGGTGGCCCGACCCGGACCGAGTCCGCGCCCTGATCGGGATCGGGACCGATCGGCCAGCGATAAAGGCCCCACCGACCGGACGTGATGAGGCTCTTACCGTCGGGATGAAAGCAGACGTCCTCGCAGGTGCGATCCTTGAGGTGGGCGACCTCCCGACCCGTGTCGGCCTCCCACAGGCGGACGCCATCCCGGTCGCCGGTCGCCAGCAGCCGGCCATCGGGGCTGAATTCCCCCGAGAACACCGCGGACGCGTCGCGCCTCTCGCTGCGGTTGCCGAGCATGGCCGGGTGGAGCGTGCGGCATTCGTCACCCGAGGCGACGTCCCAGACGCCGACCGTCGTGCCGAGCTGGTAGGCCAGCCGGCGGTCATCCGCCGCGAATCCGATCTCCTGTCCCGATGCGGTCGCCAGAAGCTCTCCGGAGGCGGCATCCCACAGCCGGGTCGTTCCGTCCCAGCTCGTCGTTGCCAGCAGGTGACCCGTGTGCGCGAATTGGGCGTTGATGATGTAGGAGGTATGTCCCTGGAGCACCGAGGCGAGCTCCCCGCGGCGAACGTTCCAGACGTAGACGCGGGAGTCGCTGACGCGCTGCCGATGGCCAGGAGTTGCCCGTCGGCGCTCCACGCCAGATTCGTGTTGCCGACCTGTGATCTCCAGTCCGCCAGCACGCGGCCGGATTCGAGCTCGAGGATCGCGACCCGCGCCGGCGCATCGGCGTTGTTGACGGCGAGCCTCCGGCCTTCGGGATCAATCGCCAGATAGTGAGGCGCGAAGTCCAGCGGCAGCCGCCGGACCACCCGGCGCTCGCCCCGGTCCCAGACGCCGATGCCCCCCTCCGGCGGACTGAATAGAAAGCGACGGCTGTCGGGGGAGAACGCCCCACCGTAGAACGCCCCACCACCCCGGTTCCGCAGGCTTGCGAGCAGTTCCCGACGTCCCAGGTGCCACACCCGCAACAGATCGCCACCGCCGGCCGACCCGACGTAGACGGCTACCAACAGCTCGCCGTCCGGACTGAACATCGTCGCGGCGTGCCAGAAACTGCGCTCGTCCGGAGCCGGCAGGCGGACCAGCTCTCGATGGTCGTCGAAGCGGTGCACGACCACCGTACCCGAGCGCTCGGCGACGGCATACCGCTCCAGGGCGGCGTCAACGCTGAAGGAGTAGATATCGCCGTGGTCGCGCTGCCGGAGGACCCGCATGTCGGTCAGTCCGAGCGCGGCGATCGCGTGGCTGACGGATCTCGGGCAAGCGGTCCTGGCCCTCGCGATCGCCACCCAGGACTTTCGCGGCTTCGGCGAGCCGGTCCAGGCTGTCGAACCGCTGGCCAATCAAGCCGGTGCGCTGGAGAGCCGCGCCTTCGGACAGCAGCGACTTGCCGAGTGCGAGCCGGGCCTGGCGCTCGGCCGTCGTGGACTTGCCAAGTGCAAGCTCGGCCTGGCGCTCGGCCTTCGTGGTTCGGTCGAGCTGCCGGATCGAGACCAGCGCCGCCACGGTCGAGACGATCGCGACCAGGACCGTCAGCGACGCGGCCAGCCCCGTCACTGCTGCCAGGGCCGGATTGCGGTGGCACCAGCGCCAGGTCCGCTCGCGGGCCGAGCTGCGCCGGGCGAGGATCGTCCGGTCGGCCAGAAATCGCTCCAGGTCCTCGGCCAGGGCCCGCGCCGAGAGGTACCGCTCGGCTGACTCGCGGGCCATCGCCTTCAGGACGATCGTCTCCAGGTCGCTCGGAATCCTCGGGTCGATCGACCTTGGTCTCGGCACGGCTCCGCCTGAGATCCGGTCGATCAGCTTGAGCCGGTCGGACTCGACGAAAGCGGGGCGGAGGGTGAGCATCTCGTACAGCGTCACCCCCAGCGCGTAGACGTCGCTGCGCGCGTCGGCCCGGCCGTTGAACCGCTCGGGGGCCATGTAGCGCAAGGTGCCGACGACGTCGCCGGTGTGAGTCAGCCCTTCCGCGTCGCCGATCTCGGCCTTCGCCAGCCCGAAGTCGGCGATCCAGACAATTCCGCAGCCGTCGAGCAGGAGGTTGGAGGGTTTGATGTCGCGATGGCAGATCCCCTGCGCGTGGGCGTAGGCCAGCGCGTCGGCAGTCTGGGCGCCGATCCGCGCGACGGTGCGAAAGTACGTGGCGCCGGGCTGGGAGATCAGGTCCGAACGCTCCGGAGCCAGCAGAGCCATCGCGTCCTCGGTCGGGATCGACTCTGCCCCAGTCGTCTCGGTGCTAGCCGGCGCGGCCGGATCAACCTTCGAGGTCGTGCCGAGTTGCCGGCCGATCGGGTTCGTGTTCGGCCGAGACGGCGAACCGGCCACTGAGCAATGCCTGGGCGATTGTTCCGGTGAGCGCCGCGCGGTCCCGCTCAGCGCGGGTGGCACCGGTGACACCGGGCTGCAACGCGGCTGGCCCGGATCTCGCTCGCGGTTCGGGCCAGGACGAGGCGCGTCGCCGGCCGCCGTACCGCCATGCTGCAACCGCCTCAGCTCGTCGAGGATCGCGTCGATCCCTTGGCCCTGGATGAACTGCATCGCGTAATAGGGCACGCCATCCTGTTCGCCCACGGCGAAGACCGGCACGATGTTGGTGTGGTGCAAGCCGGCGGCCGAGCGGGCCTCGCGACGGAAACGGCCGAGCTGGGTCGGGTCGAGCCGGCCGTGCGGCGGCAGGACCTTGAGCGCGACGTGGCGGCCGAGCGATTCCTGGACCGCCTCGTAGACTATTCCCATGCCGCCCTGGCCGAGCACGCGCAGGATCCGGAAATCGCCTAACCGTTCGATCGGGAATGGCGACGACGGCAGGGGCAATTGGCCGCCGGGCGGCTTGGGGGCCAGATTGCCCTCCGCCGTCTTGATCTGCTCCATCATCAGCAGGGCCGGGAAAAGCTCCTGAATCTGCTCGGCCAGCTCGGGATGGCCCTCAACATACTCAGCCACCGCCGGCCGCTCGCCCCCCCGGTACCGCGCCACGAACTCCTCGGCCAGAAGGTCGAGCGGATTGCGCTCTGCCGAACGGTCAGCCATGGACATGAGTGCCTCCTGTCGAGAAGGCGAGTAACCGTCGCCACAGTGCTCCGACTTCCTGTCGGGCACGGTTGCGATCACGGCTCGAAAGGGCGGATTGTCGCGATTGGTGAAAATATTTAAGATACGATAAACTATTAAGGACAAAAATTCTATAAATTAAACATCTCATTCCAAGGACCACATTTCCGCGACTCCCGACGAGACGGACTGCACACTTGCATCTCGGAGGGGGTCACCGCTATCGTTGGGGTACCGTTCTGAATCACTTACCCCCGTCGGCGCCGAAACCTATAAGCGCGAAGAAAATTAATCGCGAACCGCTCATGGGAGCGGAAATGGGATTGATCGAGTGGCCGTACTTCCGTCTGGATTCATGGCGCGATCATGCCGGAACCTGAGGGCTCGATCACCAGTGTCAGCTTGCTCTTACGCCTGGGTCACAATCCGGCGGACCAGGCCGCCTGGGAAGAATTCGTCGACCGCTATGGCCCGAAGATTTACTCCTGGTGCCGCGATTGGCGACTCCAGGATGCTGACGCCCAGGATGTCACTCAGGCGGTCCTGACCAAGCTCGCCGTCCAGCTACGCCGATTCGCTTACAACCCAGCGCGGAGTTTCCGTGGTTGGCTGAGGACGTTGGTGAGGAATGCGTGCCGGGATTGCATGGCCGACCGTCGGCGCAATATCGGCGCGGTCGCCAGGGGCGGGACCGGCCAGGCCGATTTAATCCAGACCGTGGAGGCGCGCGGCGACCTGGCCCATCGGCTCGAGGCTGAGTTTGACCTGGAGTTGCTGGAAGAGGCCGGGCGTCGCGTGCGAAAACGCGTCGCCAGCCACACCTGGGAGGCCTACCACTTGATGGCGATCGAAGGTCTCTCGGGCGCCGAAACGGCCGCGCGGCTCGGCATGAAGGTCGCGGCGGTGTTCGTATCCAGGAGCCACGTGACGAAGCATCTCCAGACCGAGGTCCGCGCACTCGAAAACCATTGCGGCGCGTCCCGAGCGGAATGATGCCAGCGACCGTTTATTCCGCCCGCGGAGCCTGCGGCATTTCAAAACATGGCCCGCGCAGCGGGCGACATTCCCGCGGCCTGGAGCGTCAGCCTAAGGACGGAAGTAGCCTGTAGAACGCAGCCCGCCGAGCGGGCTTGAAAGAGGATCGACCGATGGATTCCTGCGTGTCTGCGGACCAACTCGAGCGACTGCTGGATGAACAGCTCGACGATCGACAGCGGGAGGCCGTCTTTGAGCATGTGGAGAGATGCACGACCTGTCAGCAGAGACTGGAGGAGCTCGCTGCCGTCTGGAACGAAGTGCTGGCCAAAGCGCGTCCGACGCCGGGCGCTGGTCAAGGCGCTCCCGAGCCCAGCTTCTTGCGATCCTTCAAAGACCGCGGCCCGCCAGGCGATCCCGGCCGCCGCGACAGGAACACGCTCTCATCGCACCCGGCCGACCTCGGCAGCTCGTCCGCCGCTGAGACAGACCCACCAGTCGAACGTCGGCAGTTGCCAAAGATCGCTGGCTTTCAGATCGTTCGCGAGATCGGCGAGGGAGGCATGGGAGTTGTCTACGAGGCGATCGAGCTGGCCCTGGGCCGCCATTGCGCGCTCAAGATTCTGCTCGCGCAGCGTGTCCCGACAACTTCGGTCAAGCGGTTCCACCGCGAGGCGCGCGCCGCCGCCAGACTGCATCACACGAACATCGTGCCCGTCTTCGGCGTGGGCGAGGACGAAGGTCAGCACTACTACATCATGCAGTTCATCGAGGGTGAAAGCCTGGGGCAGGTTTTCGACCGCCTCGTCCTGTCCGCCCGTCCCGAGGGCCCCAACTCCGTCTACTTCCGCACCATCGCTCGCATCGGCTGCGATGTGGCCCTTGCCCTGGCCGATGCGCACAAGCAAGGCATTCTCCACCGCGACATCAAGCCCGCCAACCTGCTGCTCGAAGCCCAGGGAAAGATCTGGGTGACCGATTTCGGCCTGTCCAAGGCGTTCGAGGGAGAAGACCGATTGACCAGGACCGGCGACATCGTGGGCACCGTCCGCTACATGGCGCCCGAGCGGTTCGATGGCCGCTCGGAGCCCCGGGGCGACGTCTATTCGCTGGGCGTGACCTTGTATGAGCTGTTGACGCTGCATCCGCTGTTCGGTGAGTCGAATCACGAAAAACTGATCGAGCGGGTCGTGCATGAAGAGCCGGTCCCGCCGCGGCAGCTCGATCGCCGCATCCCTCGAGACCTCGATACCATCGTACAAAAGGCGATGGCCAAGGAACCCGAGGCGCGTTACGCCTCCGCCGCGGCGCTGGCCGAGGACCTGCGGCGGTTTCTCGCCAACGAGCCCGTGCTCGCACGCCCGGTCGGCCCCGCTAGGCGGTTGGCCAGGTGGTGCGGAAGGCAGCCAAGACTGGCGACGGCCCTCGGCCTGGCGACGGCGAGCCTGATCGTGGCGACCGGCCTCTCGATCGCCCTGGCCTGGTCGCAGTACCGCGCCGCGGCGCGGCTCCGCGCCGAGCAGGCGCTGACCGAGGTTCACAAAACTCGGGCGGAGGAAAACTTCCGGGATGCCCAGCAAGCGGTCGAGGATTACCTCGCAAGAGTCAGTGATGAGACCCTGCTCAGCCAACAGGACTTGGGCGATTTTCGCCCGTTGCGCCGGAGGTTGCTTGAGGATGCGCTCAAATACTATCGACGGTTTCTAGCCCGACACGTGACCGACCCCAAGCTCCTGGCGGACCAGGCGCTGGCGTACTCGAATATCGCCCGCATCGTCGGCGAGATCGGCTCGGCGAACGAGTCGCTCAGCGTGTGGCAACAGGCGATCTCGATCCGGGAGAGGATCGCACGCGAAAACCCGACCGATCCCGAGGCCCAGTTCGAGCTGGCGGCCTGTCTTGCCGGTGTCGCCGACAGGCAAGCAATTCTCGGCCAGCATGATGAGGCGGCACAGGTCTTCGACCGGGCCCTCGCCATCCTGGAGCGGCTGGCTCGTGCCAATCCTGCTGACGGCCTTGTTCGGCGTTTATTGGGCGTTTCGCTCAACGCTTATGGCCACGAGCAAGAACGGATCGGCCAGACGGCAGCGGCGCTCCAGTCTTTCCGAAAGGCCATAGCGATTTTCGAGGCGCCGGTTCGTGACCAGCCCGGCGTCCCCCAACCGCGACGCAAACTCAGCTCCAGTTTCAACGATCTTCTTAGCGCCGCCCGATGGCAATTCGAGCTCGCCGACGCGTACCAGGGGCTTGGCAATACGCAACAGGCGGTGGCCCTGCCTGCCGAAGCGCTGCATTCCCTCGAGAAGGCACTGACGCTCAGGCGGACACTGGTCCGCGATCATCCCCAAGTCCTCCCGTATCAGGTTCGCCTAGCTACAACCATCAGTGATATCGGCCTGTTGCTCGACGAAATGGGTCAGTCTGCGGCGGCGCTCGTTTCTCAGCAAGAGGCCCTGGCGATCTGGGACACCCGGCGTCGCCATTACAGTGATCCGAGCATCGAGGCGGAGCGGGCCGACACCATCAATTGGATCGCTGGGCTACAGCACAAGCTGGGCCGAACCGACAAGGCCATCCGGTCGTACGAGCAGGCGCGCGACGTGATCCGGAGACTGGTGCGCGAGCACCCCGACGTTGTCCGGTACAGGCAGGCCCTCGACATCGGCGATACGGGGCTTGCTGGGCTCTACCGCAAGGTCGGACGGTGGCACGAGGCACTCGAATTGCTCGACGAGGCCCAGAAGACCCTGGAATCGCTTCCTCGGGAGTGGCCCACGTATCATTACCACATGGCCTGCTGCCTTGCACTTCGCATCCCGCCCGAAACTGCGACCCCAACCGCGCGCCAGGTCGAGGATAGTCGCCGGTTCGGCGATCAGGCGATGCTCGCGCTTGCGCGCTCGGTGGCCGGTGCATTCAAGACCTTCGAAACCTTCCGGTCCGACCCCAACCTTGGCCCGCTCCGCGACCGCAAAGACTTCCAGGACCTGCTCATGGATCTTGCGTTCCCGACCGACCCGTTCGCACGCTAGAATGAGTCCTGCGTAAAGGTGTCAGGAACCAATTATCCCTGCCGGGCTCCGAATTGGATCGTGACACCTTTGTACGCCGCGTCACTTTGGCTTGGCGAACGTACCGTCATCGACCTTGTCCAGGACCGCGAACTCGGTGATGACCTGGGAATACCCCGACCCGAAGCCGGCAGACGTGACCTCGATCCGCGTTGCCTTTTTGATTCCGCCGAAGTCCTTGTAGTCGGAGAAGATTGTCTCTCGGGATCACTTGCAGGTACAGCGAGCGCTTTTCGTCGGCAATCGACTTGTAACCGACAGCTCGCAGATTGTTCCGTGGGCCGGCTGGTGCTCTAATAAGATCGATGTGGCCTGAACCGACTGAAACGCGAGCCATGCTCGAGCGCGCGGCGGGCGAAGACCGGTCGGCCATCGATCGGTTGCTGGCTGCGCATCGCGAGCCCCTGCGCTTGATGATCGCCGCGCGACTGGATCGCTCGCTGGGACGACGTGAAGACGCCAGCGACGTGGTGCAAGACGTTTTGCTCGAGGCCAGCCGGCGCCTCGCCGAATACTTGCGCCATCCGCCCATGCCGTTCCCGCTCTGGCTCCGGCAGATCGCCCGTGATCGGCTCATCGACGTCCACCGGCGCCACCGCGTCGCCGGGCGTCGCAGCGTCGATCGTGAACGCTCCCTCACGGCTCACGAATTCCTCGACCGCTCGTCTTTTGATCTGGCCAGCGCTCTGCGCGATTCTGGGCCGACGCCCGCGGCCCTGGCGATCCGCCGCGAGCTGGTCGATCGGTTTCACGCCGCCCTCGAACAACTCGGCGAAGAAGACCGCGAAATCCTGATCATGCGCCACTTCGAGCACCTTACCAATTCCGAAACCGCGGCGGGACTGGGACTGAGCGAGCCCGCAGCCGGGATGCGCGATCTGCGAGCGCCTGCGCCGGCTGCGTGCCGTCCTGGCCGCGCGACCTGACGAGGTACAGCGCCTATGTGCTCGGCGCCGTTTGATCCGCCGGTCGCGACCCGCGACGATCAACTCGCGCGGCTCCTGGCCGAAATGACCGAAAGTCGCCCATCACGGCCAGGTTCCCGACGTCGAGGCAATCGCTCGGGAACATCCTGAGCTGGCGCAGAGCTCCGTGAGCTCTGGCTGACGGCGCAGGTCGCCGATGAGCTTGCCCGCTCGGTTGAAATCGACGCCACGGTTGATCACGCACCGGCGAACGTGATGGCCAGAGACCAGGAGGACGCCGCTGGCTCCGGGCATCCGCACATCGGTGATTGTGAGCTGATCGAGGAACTGGGACGAGGGGGCATGGGAGTGGTTTATCGCGCTTTGGAACTTGGCCTGGCGCGGATCGTGGCGCTCAAGATCCTGCGAGACCCGCTGGCTGCCTCGGCGCTCGACGTGGCTCGTTTCCGCGCCGAGGCGAGCTCGGCAGCCCGGCTCGATCATCCGCACATTGTCCCGGTGTATGCTGTGGGCGATCACGCAGGACAGCCGTACTTCATCATGAAGCTCATCGAGGGCCAGTCGCTGGCGTGCCGGCTGGCTGATGGCCCCATCCCTCCGCGCGAGGCAGCGGCTTTGCTGGCACCCATTGCCCGCGCGGTGGATTATGCACACTGCCATGGCGTTCTTCATCGCGACCTGAAGCCGTCGAATATCCTGGTTGATCGCGAAGGCCGGCCGCACGTGGCGGACTTCGGTCTCGCCAAACGGCTCGACGTGGATCTCGAGCTGACTTCCTCCGGCGCGATCGTCGGTACGCCCGGCTACATGGCACCCGAGCAGATCGGCATGGGGCGAGGCCGGGTCAGCCCGGCGAGCGATGTCTACGGGCTGGGAGCGATTCTCTACCAGATGCTGACCGGCCGGCCGCCGTTTCAGGCCGCTTCGGCGCTCGACACGATCTTCCTGGTGCTGGAGCAGGACCCACTGCCGCCTCGCTTGCTGAATCCGCGTGTTGACCGCGACCTGGAGCTGATTGCGCTGCGGTGTTTGCAGAAACCGGCCGATCTTCGCTACCCGAGCGCGGCAGACCTGGCCTCTGACCTCGAGGCGTACCTCTCGGGCGAGCCCATTTCGGCCCGGTCGGGACGATTGACGACGGTAATCAGCCGGGCGTTGCGCGAGACACATCACGCGGTCGTGCTCGAGAATTGGGGGCTACTTTGGATCTGGCACAGCGTGGTGGTGCTGTTGCTCTGCCTGCTTACCAATTATCTGCAAGAGCAGGGAATCCAATCGCCGGGGCCATATTTGCTCATCTGGATTGTTGGCTTCAGCGGCTGGGCCGCCATCTTCTGGTGGCTGCGGCATCGTGGCGGTCCGGTGACATTCGTCGAACGCCAGATCGCCCATGTCTGGGGCGCAAGCATGGTCGGCTGTTCCTTGCTCTTTTTGATCGAGATCCTGCTCGGCATGCCGGTTTTGAGCCTTTCGCCGGTGCTGGCGGTCCTGGGGGGGATGGTGTTCTTGATCAAGGCCGGAATCCTCTCCGGGATTTTCTATATCCCGGCTGCCGCGATGTTCCTGACCGCCGCTTTGATGGCAATCTGGCCGCGGTTCGCGGTCACAATGTTCGGTGTGGTGTCGGGCGTGGGATTCTTCGTGCCCGGTTTGATGTATCACTACCGTCGCGTGCGTTCGGGCCAAACCAGCCAGCCTCGCCCTCCCATTCGCGCGATAAATTTCGTGTCTCCAAGAAATTTGCGGTGAAAGCGGTTAATCGCGGCCCTGGGCTGCGGTTCTTCTTCTGGGACGGCTGACAGAATGTTCGCTGGCAAAGGAGAAGATCGATGTTGCGTGCACAGTTGCGATCCGGCGTCGCGCAGGTGGGCCTGGCCCTGCGCGAGCCTGAAGAGTTCACCCGCCGCTGGCATGGCGGCGAGGTCCTGTATCCTTGGTGGGTGTTCCTGGCGCTCGCCTTCACGGCGATTCTCGGTACGTTCGACCTATGGTCTGACGATGGGAATTCTTGGTGGTGCGAGCACGATTCTGCTTGACGCCGTTCGCTGTACGACCGCCGCCGGGCTGGCGTGGGGAATCGCCCTGCCATCCCTGTACATCTTCAATAGCCTTTCGGGCTCGCGGCTCAAGCCCAGCACGACGCTCTTGGCGGCGCTCGTGACCACGAGCTGGGGAGGCCTGGCCATGCTCGCCTCGATCCCGATCAACTGGTTTTTCATCGTGTCGCTTCACGACCTGGTGGCAGATCCGCATCGCGTGACGTGGCTGGTGCGTGGTGTGAATCTCGTCGTTTTCGCCGGCGTGGGTATTTCGATGGTCGACATCTTCGGCCGGGTCGTCGAGGTACTCGAGCCCCAGCGCGGTCGATGGCCGGTTTTGTGGCTGGCGGTGGTCTCGGCGATCGGTAGCGAGCTGTTCTACGCGTTCGGGCTCTTTGACTTCGCATTTGGTAGCTGATCGACAGGGTGGCTGGACCTTTTGTCCGGCAAAGGAGGAATCGCGCCATGCAGACGATGACAATCGGCGAGCCCGTCACAGAGGGCTGTACGACCGACTCGCCCGCCAGTACCAACGACCCCAGGACCACTGACCTGGTCGACCTGATGCTCAAGGACCGCCGGCGGCTCGATGCGCTCATTCGCGACGAGTCGCTCGCGCCGGAGCTGATTCCCAGGCTCTTGACCGTTGCGCTTCTGGGATTCACGATCTTCGGCGTCGCAGCCACGCTGATCCTGAACCTTGAGCCTTCGCTGCCCGCGTGGGTGCCCCGGGCGCACTGGTCGGACGGCACATTTGCCAACCTGACCCTGGCCTACGCGGTGGGCATGGTCGCGGCCACGGGCGTTTGCCTGCCGAGTTTTTACTTCTACGGGCTGCTCGCCGGCATCAAGCTGTCGATGCTCCAATCGACCGCGCACGCCGTGAAGTGCCTGGCAGTCACGTCGGTCGTGCTCGTGGGCGCCGTGCCGATCTACGTCGCGGTGTCGCTCGGAATGATCGTCTTCTCGGCCTCGGCGGAGTTACTCCGCATGACGACCGCTGTGGGGCTCGCCATGCCGTTCGTGGCTGGTCTCTGGGGAGTCAGAACATTGTTCCTGGGGTTCACGGATTTCGCCGATACGGTGCCGGCGTGTCGCAAGGCCGAGCGGGCGTGTTTCCTGCGCCGCCTGACCGTGGCCTGGGCCGCCTGCTATACGGCCGTCACGCCTCTCATGATCATCTGGCTTTGGACGCGCCTTTCTGGCTAAGTTTGGCTGCGACCGCCCAGTTGAGGAGGTAATCCCATGACTTTTGCCGCGACGATGATCTTTTATCATCTGATCGGGTTTGGCGTGGCGACAGCCGTTTTCCTGGCGGATTCACGCCAGGGCCGGCTGTTGCCGGTTTTCCGGCTAGCGACCGCGGTCGTGTTCTGGCCGCTGTACGTGCCGATCTTGCTCGCGGGCTCGCAGCCTGGTCCGCATTCCGAAGCTGCTCCGTCGCAGGTCGACTGCGACGCGATGTTCCAGGCGATTTCGCGGGTCGAGGCCGAGCTCGAGACGGCGCTGGCGAGCCTGGATGGCTGGGTCGAAGACGTGCTGGCACACGAGGCTGGCCGCTTCCACGAGCTGAGCACGGCCTGGCGCGCCCAGGCCGAACGCATTCGCGAGATGGACCGCCTCCTGGCGAAAACCGAGTCGGCGGACCGCCAGGCAGCGTCCGATGCTGCCGGTGAGGGTGCAAGCGATCGATACCGTCACAGCGAGCACACTCGCCGCGCGAATCTCGCCCGCTTGCGCGAGGTACGAAACCAGGCATTCGAGGACCTGATGGGCACGCTGGCCTGGGTACGTGAGCTGGTGTCGATGATCCATCTGGCCAAGTTCACGGGAGCACCCGCTTCGCGGGCCGAGGAACTGGTGGCCCAGGTTGCCGCCGCCATCGAGGGGATCTCGGCAGTGACATGGCAAGAGCGCGGGCCGGAATCGAATGATTTGTCCCAGGGTACGGCTTTGATCCCAACGCATTCCCAAGAGGAGATGGTCTCATGCGACTTTTCCAGCGAATCGGCGACATCATCGCCGCGAACTTGAACGACCTGGTCGACCGGTTTGAGGATCCGGAGGTCATGCTCAAGCAAGCCATCCGGGAGATGGATACGATGATCGAAGGTGCCACCGCCGGTGCGGCCCGCGCCATCGCCGGTGAGCGGCTGCTGTCGAAAGACCTGTCGGACCACCAGCAAAAGGCTGTGCGCTGGCGGGCGAGAGCGGAGGAAGAAGTCTCGCGCGGTGATGACGATCTGGCCCGCCAGGCGATCGCCCGCGCGCACGAGCACGAGGCGATGGCCCGGGCGCTCCTGGAACAGCGAACCTCGGCCGAGCAGACGGCGCAGGCCCTTCGCAACCAGATTGCCGCGATGAGGGCCAAGGAGGCCGAGGCCCGCCGGAAGCTCGCCAGCCTGGCGGCCCGGCGGCAGGTTGCCCAGACCAGTCGCGTTCAGCACGAGATAGCCGGTGGCTACTCGAGCCGGACCAAAGGGTTCGCGCGGTTCGAGAGAATGCATCACCAGATCGAGCAGGCCGAAGCCGAGGCCGAAGCCCTGGGCGAGCTCTACGAGAGCGCCGACATCAGCCTCGAGGCGGAAATCGAGTCGCGCGAGCAAGCTCGCCGCATCGAGGCCGAGCTCGCCGCACTCAAGGAGCGGCTCGGGAAGCAATAGGACGCGCAGCTCCGTGCCCGCCGTTCTTCGGCTTAGCGGTTTCCTTGTTTATGCAACCCTTTGTTTTTTGTTTTTCTGGCCCTTCGGGATGAGCCCGAGGTGTGTCCACGGTCGGCCGAGGGACGGCCGGGGGCTGATGCACTCGCCCTCCTCAGGATTTCGGCCAGATCATCGGACAGTTGCGGCGACGCTTTCAGCCGCGCTTCCAGCCGACGCGTCAGGTTGGGCACGCTGTCGGCTCGCGACAGGCCCAGCCATTCGGCCAGTTGCCGCAGAGGTGCCTCGGTGTGGCGGCGGCAGAGCCAGGCCGCGACCGCCCGCGCCAGATGTGGGTCATCCCGGCGCGACAACGACGAGCCGTCCAGGCCGTAGAATTCCGCCACCGCGGCGAAGATCCGTTTCGGGTCCAGACCGGCAAGCTGTCGAGCCTCGGGGATGGGAGGGTTGGACCGGACGGGACCGGCCCGGCTTCGCAACCGAGCCACGAATCGCTCCGAGCCCAGGATCCAGCCGCCAATGGCCTCTCGAAACGGCGGTGGCGGGGGATCGGTCAAGCCGGCCTCCACGAAACGGATGTAGTCGCGGCGCGCATCGCGCCCGCCGCTGACCGCCCTGCCGGGCCGCCAGCAGCGCGTCGTGGGCCACCCAGGGCTGCGCGCGTCGCGCATCGCGATAGCCGGGATAGCTCGACCACTCCCATTGCTCGGGACGCCGCACCAGGCCCGCCCGCACCGGGTTGAGGTGAATGTAGCGGCTCACCATCCAGTAATGACTTTCGTCCTCGATCATCTCGGTGCGGTACCGCCCCTGGAACAGGTGCCCCGGGCGCCGCCAGCGCCGCCCCGCCCAGATCGCATAGCCCGAGAGGAAACTCTGCATTCCCGCGCCGAGGTTGGGACGGGGCGTCCTGAGCAGCAGATGGAGATGATTTCCCATGACGACGTAACAGAGCAACTCCCACCCGCAGCGCACGACAGCCTGTCCAAGGCCGTCGATCAACCTCCGTCGGTCCGCATCATCACGGACGATCTTTTGGCGTGCGTTGCCGCGCGCCATGACGTGATAGATGGCGCCCTCAAATTCGATCCGCAGTCGCCGTGGCATGGAGCAAGGTTAGATGCTCGGTACGCCGATTGTCAAGCAGAAAACAAAAAACCAAGTCTGTCATCGGCAGCGCCACAGCCGCGAGCGCGGCGACAGGTTTTAGCCTGGCGGCGTTAGCCCTAATACCGCTGAAGCAGCGGTATCAGACAGAGGAGATACGACTTGCGACATCCTTGTTCCCACGCTCCGCGTGGGAACACTCGACCGGGACGCTCTGCGTCCGAAACATCCCGAGTCTCGACACAGGCCATAACGACGCGGAGCGTCCAAGACGGCATTCCCACGCAGAGCGTGGGAACGAGATCAATTCGTTGGCTGTCCCGAACGTAGCGCTAATTCAACGGTATTGGCGTTAGCACCAGGTCACGATACCGTCGCGCCATTGGTTCTTGACGCGCCCTCTTCCGCAGCCCGCGAAGCGGGCGGCAGAATCGTCCCCGAGCCCGGCTCCCGACGCGCCGCGGCACGTGATTCTTCATTCCGCGCCGAGCAAAAACCAAATACCAAGCTTGACACCGCGAAGCGCCACGGGTCGGCACCACCGGCCCGGCTCGGCGGGAGACGCAACCCGCTGGGATCGACCTCCCGGATCGACTGGCTCATTCACCTAAGGAGCCGCGTCAAAATAACTTGACGATTTTTTCCGCTCTCACGCTTGCGGGCTCGGTCCAACTGCTTCAAGAGCGCTCAACTTATTCTGACGCGGCGCCTAAGGTACATTGCCCAGACGCAAGCTACAATCCGCGTCTTGTTCTCCACCGCCTAACGGCCAAGATCAGAGGCCCGCCGCAGGCGGGCCCGCTGCATCGCCTGGTTGGCCGAGGCGACTCACTCAACTGCGAAGGGGCCGAACTCCTGGACGGAGGCCGACTCCGCGACCGTCGTCTTCACTCGCAATTGCTTCTCCTCCGAGACCTTCAAGGTGACCGTTATCTGCAAGGCCTTATCGGCGACGGGCGGGATCGAGATGATGAGGGACGCGATAGTCTCCAGTCCCGACTCATCCTTCTGCGAGAGCTCCACCAGGACTTTCGGGCCGCCATCGGTCTTATTGGTGAACGTCTCGGAACGCGTATGTGGGAGCCGCTGGCCCGCCTCGATCAGCGGCGTGAAGACATCGCCAGCGGTCTTGATACCGATCGGCTTCTTGAGGACCGCTGCCGCGCGCACCCGCTGGCTCGGCGGGCCACCCGGGGTTTCGGCCGGCGATCGCGATGAATCAACGCAACCCGGCAAGATGAGGGCCACCAGAGCGACGAACACGCTGTGTCGCATGAGCAACCCGGTCTCCTGATGCCGGCGAACGCGAATTGGACAGAATCGATTCCATCTATTCCGCCATTCGGTTCTTGCTAATCCGAATCCAATTCTGTCTAACCTTGATCACGAGTCAAATCGGAATGGATGAGTTATCGTTTCCATTGTCAACGTGATCCTACCCCGGGCAATAATCCCCTCGCAACCACAATCCCAATGAACTTCATGAATGATCTACACACACGTCCTCGATCGCGGCGCGTGCGGAGTCCGGAGTCCGCTCGACCGGCTCCGAGCGCAGTTCGATCTGCCGCAATCGCCATCCCAGAACCAGGATGCCAGTCCCCCGATACCCAGCGGGTGCGCCGTGTCCTGTCGCTGGCAAGATGCGAAGCTCCGATCCCGGTTGATGAGACCGTTATTACGGTTGGGCCGTCCAGCGCGTCGTCGGTTCGCGCCCAAAGGAACTGGCTGAGAATGACTTCCCGGAGAGTCGTCTTTCGCTCCGCGAAAGGCGACACGGATTTCCGGCCGCCGCCAACATGGTTCATTCCGGCCCCCGCTCCGCTGCCGGCAGTTTCGGTCCTTCGGATTCCACGAGGCCTGCGGGGGAACCGTATTTCTCCTCCGGCGAGCGGCTGCGCAAAAGATCGACCGCGGCGACGAGCCAGCCCGAGGGGGTGCGCTCCAGGTGGTAGGTCTGCCGCTCGTTGCAATCGGGATAGACGGCCTCCACCACGATCCGGCAGGCGTCGGGGCCGTCGGGCTCGGCGGTGAAGATGGCGTGGCTCTTGCGGGCGGCGGCCGCGCGTCTGAGGTCGTCGGCGAAGCCGTCCTGCCCGCGCTCGCGGACCTCGCGCAAGGCGCGGTCGCGCAGCGGGCCGGTGAAGGCGGCGAGGTAGCCCTGCACGTCGCCGCGGCGTCCCGCCTCCAGCAGGTCGCCGAGCCGGGCCAAGGCTTCGGCGAAAGGAGAGGCTGGCTCGAGAGCCGGCGCGGGGCCGGCTGCGATCATGCCCCGGTCTGTTGGCTCCGGGGCGCTGCCTTGCAGGCCCGACCAGAGGATGAGGCCGACCACAGCGGCCGTGATCGCGCCCGCGAGGAGACGTTTCATTTCTCGAACGTGATCCACATCGGGGAGGCCCAGGCGAGGTTGGTGTCGGCCTGCTCCACGCGGACGTAGTAGTAATGCGTCTCGCCCGGCCGGGCGTCGTCGTCGGTGTAGGTCAGCGAGGCCGAGTCGGCCCCCGGCTGGGTCGAGAGCGCGTAGGTATCGTCGCGGATGACGTGGACCTTGGCGATCGGGCCGGTGCCGACGACCTTGATCGAGATCGTCGGAGCGCGGTTGGTGGTGAAAACGTCGCCCATCAGGTGATCGCCCGAGCGGACGTCGAGCAGGATGTTGTCGGTCGCGGCGTAGCTATGACGCTCCTTGAAGGCGTCGATCAAGGCCTGCCGCGTGTTGGACTCCGCCAGCACGATCCCATAGCTCCAGTGGGTGCTCACGTGGTCGCTGGAGGACTGGAACCCCAGGCGGAATCCCTTCTTGAGCGCGTTCCAGACGATATCCCTTGGGCTGATAGCCGCCGATCTGCGTTTGCTCGGTGGGTGAACGGGGAGCGCCGAAGTGCTCGTAGTTGTGGCGGTGGCCCTGGTAGATCTCCACCACGGGCTCGACCTCCGGGTCGTTGTCGCGCCAGTCGGTGCCCATGTTCGTGGCGCTGGTGTGCGACGAGCAGATGCCGCCGAAGTGCTTGAGGCACGCGTACAGGTTCTTGGTGTCGGGTGCTCCTTCCGCCTCGGTCCCCTCGAGCACGCCGAAGGGCAGCGGCCGGATGCCGCGGCGCGGCATCATGACGTTGCGGTGCCCGTTCGGATAGACGGCGCTGCGCTCGTAGGTGTACGCGGCGACGAACCGGCGGCCGTGGTTGTGCAGGTCGGTCTGCTTCTGGATGAGCCACCACATGTATTCGTGTCCGAACCCGTTCATGTGGTCGCCGTCGCCCATCCAGTCGAGGTCGGCGGCGTCGAGGGCGTAGCGCCAGGCGTCCTCGAGGAGGCCGTCCTGGTCGTTATGCGAAGTGAACTCGGTGTGGCGGTGGAACTCGCCGCGCAGAAGCTGGAGCGAACGGCCGCCCGCCGCAACGCGATAGTTGCGCAGCCGGGCCTTGTCGGCCGGCTCATTCGGGTGAACGGGCTTCAGTGCAGGGGCGGGCCCCGCCTCAAGCGCCGCGAGAGCGGGCGGCCCGGTGCCCTGGGAGCCGGGCGCAAGCCAGGTCGCGTACAGGTCGTCCTGGCGGCGCGACTGCGTGTTGCGGCGGCCGTCGGTGCTGTGGATTGCCAGCAGGCCACCGTCGCGTGGAACGAGGGCCGGGCGATTGTCGATCACGTTCGACGAGAACGCCAGGTGTCTGGCGGGCGACCATGCGCGGCCGTCGTGATGCGTGGCGAAGCTGTCCCAGACCTCGCCGCCGCCGCCGGGCAGCGGATGACGGCGGAACAAGAGCCAGACACCGCCGGATTCATTGACGGCCAGCCTCGGGCAGCTCTTGCCGCGCCGGGGGCCGGCGGGCAGGGCGTCCTCGAGCGAGCCGGCGGCCTGCTTGAGCGAGCCGTCGGCATCGAGGCATTTCACCCGAACCGTGCGCCCGAGGTAGAGCGGGAACCCGCCCTGGTGCACGGGGATTCTCTCAGGGGTGGCGTTGGAGTAGTCCTTGCCCCAGTTCTCATCCCCCTCCTCGTAGGCGATCCAGACGCGCCCGGCGGCGTCGCAGGCGAGCGACGGCCTGGCCTCGAACCGGTTGGAGGAAGCGACGTCGACAGCCTTCGCGCCCTCGGCCGTGGAGCGGAGGCGGACGTCGTAATTCCCCCGTTCATACGTGTCCCACGCAACGAACACGTTCCCCGTGGGGGTGGCGGTGATGGCCGGGCCCCAGTCGTTGGCGGGACTGGACGAGAGCGACCGCGGCTGGGAGCCCTCGGCCAGCGACGTGACGAGGACCTCGTAGTTGTCGTCTCGCCAGGCTTGCCAGGCGACCCACACCGTCCCTCGGGAGTCAGTCGCCACGACGGCGTGGAAGTCGGCCCCGGGGTCGTCGGTAATTCGGGCGATCTCGGACCAGCGGCCAGAGCTATCGCCCTTGGCGGGTGTGTAAGAGCGGCGGTAGAGGTCCCAGTTGCCGCTGGTCTGCTGTGCCCAGACGACCACGACGTCGCCCCGGCCATCGACGGCGACGGCCGGGCGCCACAGGTCAAGCCCGCCGTCGGTCACGGGCATCGGCGGGCCCCAGCTCTCGCCATCGTAGCGGCGCAGGTGGAGGCGGTCGCCGTTCTTCGTGGGGACCAGGACCGAGTCGAAGTCCGCCGGCGCGACAGCCTCCCGAAGTATGGCTCGCTCGGCGGTGTAGGTCGTGTAGGCGAGCCACACGGAGCCGTCGGCGGCCTTCGCAACGGCCGGGAAGTCTTCCTCGCCTGGCGCGGCCGTGAGGCGCACGGCGGGATCGACCCGTTCGACGGCCGCCTGGCCGTCCAGGAACGTCATGCGGCCCCCGCGCTTCAGCTCAGCGAGGGAGGCCGAGAACTTGCCGCGGTCGGTCGTAAATGTGACCGTCGCGTCCGCCGGGGCGACGAGGTTGACGCGCATCGTGACCGGCACAATCGCTTCGGTCTGCGCGGCCTTGGCCGCTTTCCTGGCCGCCTGTTTTTTCCTGGCTTGTTTTTTCTGGGCTTGCTTCTTGGCCTGCTGCTTCTTGGCCGGGGTGGAATTCCTGGTGACAACGGCGAAATGGGCTCCGCGGGCTTCGGCCCGGGCGCCGGATTCCAGGACGGTTACGTCGAGGACCTGACCGGCCGAGACCATCACGTCCCCTTCCCAATCGGTCGGCTCGGCGTCCTTGAGCCCGAGGGCGAGCTCCAGCCCGACAAGCCCGCGCGGCATCGCGACCCGCTCGTTGAAACCAGAGCCAGCAGGCTCGGCGGCCTGCGGCCCAAGGGCCGCCTCGAGTTCGTCGTGCCGGGTGCTGGAGAAGACCCCCACCGCGGCGAAGGCCACGCCGGCCAAGGCGACCATCACGATAGCGGCCAGGCGGGATCTCATGATCGGTACCTCCGGTCGTTGCGCAGAAGTCGTGTCCGGTGCTCGACGCCGGCTCTGGGGAGACGCCCCGATTATGGAGGAAGCGGTCGCCGTTGCAAGCCCCGCGCGGTCTCGATCCGGACTTTAGTCGCCGAGCCCGTGCCTGCTGCGGATCGCGTCGAACGCGTCTTCGAGGGGAACACCTGGATCGCCGGCACGCCACTCGGCGAGAGATTCACGCACGGCGTCAAGGTCCTGCTCTTCCTCAGCCAAGGCGCGAAGCGCGCTGAGCAGCAGTTCATCTTCGGATGCGTACGCGTTCACGCGCCGAGGGTGACAGTCGTTCAGAACCGAACGTGCGGAGCACGAAAGCCGATCCAGCAGCCATGGGGCCAGAGGCGCCCTCGAGGGCGCGTCGGCGTCGTCGGACCGACGCGCGCAAGCCGAACACCGCTAACTCGCGCCGGGGTGCCTCGCTGCGCGGAAGACCGCCTGTCGTGATAAGGTCGCCGCCTAGGACACACGACGTGCGTTTATCCGCTCGAGGTGGCCCCGGCAGGTGCCCGCCGCGGAACAAGCCGTGCGCCGACGTACGTGGCCGGCAGCAAAACCGCGAACGTGGCGATCCAGAACCAGAATGGCGGAGGCAGCATCAGGTTGTTTGCGACGCCTGCCAAAGTGAGCAAGGCGCCGAGCACCAAGGCGTGCCCGCCTGGAGGCTTTCGACTTATCAGAGTGGCAAGGAACCCGCCCGCCACACTCCCCAGCGCCCACCCGATAAGAACAACTAAGAGCGCGCCGACGGGAGCACTCGCCATTATCGCCTTGATCTCCTGTCTGTCCGTTACGCCTTCCGCCCGCTTGCCTAACTCCGGATAAAGGAGTCGACCGTTGGCCGTCTCCACGATCATCATGACCACGCTGGCAGCGACGAATCCAGCGATTACCGCAAGGATGCTTCGGAACACCGCCCACATAGGACCTCCCACGACTTGTCATGAAGTGCGAAATCTCGGCTGACAATGCGTTGGCTGCTACTCCAGCATAACAGTGGCGAGCCACTTGGTGGAGATCCTAGTTCGTGGGACCGAGCTTGAGAAGTTAGTCTTTTTCGAGCTCAGCTCCACAAGTAAAGCAATTCGTTGCGCACTCCGGTCGCATCGACCGATGCACTTCGGAGGGATCTTCGCGGATCGATGCTCTTCTATACGGGAGAGCTTTCGTGTCAGGACCGACCGGTAACCCGACGCCGTGACGGGCTCTTCGGCTCGGAGAATCGCTCGATCAACAATCGGGCGATGGCCGTGCCCTCCGCCTCGGCTCGCCCTTCATCGCGCGGGCCGCCGACGGGGATGAGGCGCCCGGACGCCAGCAGGGCCGTCCCGTGCAACCCCGCCCAGATCGCCATCGCCACCCGCTTTGCCTCAACTTCACCGCAGGTCGCCGGCGATCGCGCGCCGACCACGTCCTGGAGCTCCTGGAACGCCGCCGTCGAACTCCTCGCCAGCCCGTCATCGAACCGGATCGCGAGATGGTTCTCCGTGAACATCACCCGATATAAGCCGATATTCTTCGAAGCGAACGCCAGGTAGGCCGTCGCCATCGCCAGGAGCTCCGCCCCCTTACCCGCGGACTCGCGGGCTCGCGTGAGCGCTTCCAGCAGTCGTCGGCACCGGCAAGGCGCATGGGTTACGGCTGCGGGGCGGCCGCGCCGAGTGGTCCACCTCCTCAACGCCTGCGACGACGGCGATCGGACGATCGTCGACATCGTCCGCCACCCGCGGATGTTCGCGGACGAGCAGGCGGGGCCCGGGGAGGGGCTGCCGGCCTTGGCGCGGTGGGCGCTCGACCGGTCGAGCGGCCGGCTCGTCGCGGCGATCCGCGACGAGCGCGGCCCGGAGTTCCCGCGCATCAACGGCGCCTTCGCCGGCCGGTCCTATCGATACGGATACACCGCTCGATCGAGTATCACGGCGCGCCCTCACAGAGACACCGCGCCAGGGCGCCGGGACGCCGACGCGGGCTCGGCCATCAATCACGACCTGGAGCGGCGATCGTCCGAGGTCCACGACTACGGTCGCGGGCGCGTGACGGCCGAGCCAGTTTTCGTCCCGCGCAAGGGCGCCGTCGCCGAGGACGACGGTTGGATCCTGTCGTACGTCTACAACGCCGTCCGCGATCGGAGCGACGTCGTGATCCTCGACGCGTGCGACTTCGACGGCGATCCGGTCGCGACCATCCGCCTGCCCGTCCGCGTCCCCTACGGCTTCCACGGCGGCTGGGTGCCCGACGGCTCCCCCATCCCGCCGGTCGCCTGAACCGGACCGCCCCCGAGATCCCGGGTGACCTGCGCGGCGACGGCGATCAGAAGGTGGGGATGATCCGCGCGCGGCGATACTCGTCGAACCGCTTCAAGAAGCCCTCCAGCGTATCGGGGTGCCTCACGAAGCCGGCCCGGCGAATTTTGCCCATCGCCAGGACGATGTCGTACTTGATCGCGAACATGAACTCGAGGAAGCCCCAGTTCACGAGCGACCCGAGTTCGGGCTGGGCGAGCCCATATTTCGCCGCCACATTCCGCCAGAGCGGTGCCAGCTCCGGCATGAAGGAGGACAGCGGTATCGGGCGCGGGCCGCCGGCGGGGACGCCGAAGTAGTCCCCGAACGCGGGCCAGAGATGCGACCACCGGGTTGGGTCGCCGTTGGCGACGTTGAAGACCTCGCCCGCCGCCTGCGGCGTCACCGCCGCCCACGCCGACGCCAGGGCGAGCTGCTCGGCGTCGACGACCTGGGTCATGGTGCCGAAGGCCGCGGCGGAACCCGGGAAGTCGAGGCGGAGCCCGGCCGCGCGGACGAGCGACGCGTAGACGGCGACCGACAGCGCCAGGTTCATCGGGTTGCCGGTGGCGAAGCCGGTCAGGTGGGTCGGGACCAGGTGGGTCCAGCGCCAGGCGGCATCGCGGCGCGACCGCAGGTAGTCCTCTTGGTCGTAGTAGAAATTCGGGCCGATATGCCGGGGCTCCGTCTCCGCGGCGGGCGCCCGGGACGGGCCCAGATGGACGCCGTAATACTTGGCCCCCGTGATGAGTGTGACGTGCTGCAAGGGGGCGCCGACGGCCTCCAGCCCCTCGACCGCGTTGACCAAGAGCGCGAGGTTGGGCCCGACCTCCGCCGCCCAGCTCGCTTGGGGGAGGTAGGCCGCGAAGAAAAGATGGGTCGCGCCGGCGGCAGGGGCCAGTCGCCGGCGGGCCTGCTCCGACTCGCGCAGGTCAACGGCAATGGCCTCGTCAACGCCGGGGACGGTGCCGCCGGACCGCGTGACCCCGAGCACCCGCCATCCGCCAAGCCCCGCGAGCTTCGCTGCAATCGCCCGGCCGATGATTCCGGTCGCGCCCACCACCACCGCGGTGCGCGTCGTCGATTCGTTCGGCATGGTTCGCGACCCCTTGCTGGCGGCGCCGGTCACCCCGGCGACGAGAGCTCCGGACGCCATCGGTAACCTTTCTCAGATTACTTCAGCCCGCCGGACGCCCGGATCACCTCGCCGGTGACCCAGGCCGAATCGTCGGAGGCCAGGAAGACGACCACCCGCGCGATGTCGGCCGGCGTGCCGAGGCGGCCGAGCGGGGTGGACGCGATGACCTTCTTCCCCTCGTCGCCCTCGAACAGATGGAGGTCGGACGTGCCCTCGGACTCGGTGGTGCCGGGGGCGACGGCGTTGACCCGGACCTTCCGCGAGGCCAGCTCGAGCGCCAGACCGCGGGTCAGGTTGTTGACGGCGGCTTTCGTCGACGAGTAGAGGACCGCCTGCGGCCACGGGGCCGCACCCACGATCGAGCTGATGTTGATGACGGTGCCGCCTTCGGGCCCGAAGTGCCTGAGCGCCTCCCGGACGGCCAGGATCGGGCCAAGGACGTTGGTGTCGTAGTGCCGGTGGAACTCCTCCTCGGTGATTGACTCGAACGGGCCAAGCTTGTAGACGCCCGCGTTGTTGACCAGGATGTCGAGCCTGCCGAACGCCCGGATCGCCTCGGCGAGCATGCGCCCGACGTCGGCGGCCTTGGACACGTCGCCCTGGACGGCGACGGCCTTGGCACCCTTGCGCGTGACCTCGGCCACGACGCGGTCAGCCCCCGCCCTGTCGCTGGCGTAGTTCACGACGACCGAGGCCCCGGCCTCGCCGAGCCCCCTAGCAATCCCCGCCCCGATGCCCTTGGACGCCCCGGTCACCAACGCCACTTTGCCCGCAAGTCGATCGGACATGTCGGCCTCCCTTCTTGAGTTTTCTGTACCGTACGGTATATTAAAAGTTTACGGGGCCTGTCAAGTGCGGGCAAGGTGTTTCTCGATGGGAGGTCGGCACGCCTTGGGGGCGCGTGCGGCAGTTCGGCGCAGCCAAGCCTCTCGAGGAGTTCCCGGGTCGCACTTCAGGCGCACCTGGAGCCTAATGCATGTCCCAACCAGTTCCCGGTCAATTCCGTGACCAGAGCTTGATCGTGTGATCGGCGCTACCGCTGGCCATGGTCCTGCCGTCCGGTGCAAAGCATGCAGCAGTGACCACCTTCGTATGCCCCGCGAGTGCAGCGGTTTCCTCACCGCTCTGCACATCCCATATACTGATTCCATTGTGGAGGCCATTAGTCACGACCGTCTTGCCGTCAGGAGCAAGACAAACGAAGCGGAACAGGCTCAATACGTTACCTCTCGCCTCCCCGCACTCGATCGAGATTCGAACGTATGGAGGTTGCAGGTTCCACAGCCTCACTGTCCCTGCGCCACCCCCAGCAATACAAGCCAGTGTATTCCCATCGCGGCTGAAACTTAGACATTGAGGTGCATCCACGATATGGATTTCTTTATCTCTTCGCGGCTCTCCTAGCGTCGCCTGTTCTTTTCCAGTCTGGGCGTCCCACAGCTTGATCGGGGTGTTTTGGAGTGGGGGGCCGGCGCTGGCCAGGATCTTGCCATCCGGGCTGAAGCAGACCATGAGCGGCCCCGGAGTATCTGATTTCGGATCGAGGATTAGTCGAGGCTCGTTGGTGTGAAAGTCCCAAATGATGATCTTATCGTCCCAACCTCCACTCGCGAGAGTATCAGCAACTGGGTTGAAGCACACGGAAGCGATTCCCTTCGTGTCTTCCATGTCAACGGGCTTTTTCAGACGCGGGGGCCGTCCATTCATTTGATCCAGAAGTTCGGCTATCGTGGGCCCTCTGAAAACCTTCCTTGTCTGGTGCCCCTTGAGTGTTCCCCGATCGCTCCCCGTTTGTACATTCCAGAGCTTGAGCGTTCCGTCATCGCTGCCGCTGGCCAAGACCTCGCCATCCGGGTTGAACGATACGGCTGTGACCCCTTTGGTATGGCCCTTCAATGTGAAAAGTTCCTTGCCGCATTTCGCGTCCCAAAGCTTGACCGTTCCGTCCTCGCTGCCACTAGCGAGGAGCTCGCCGTTGGAGCTGAACGCAAGGGCTCGAACCGCGCCCTTATGGCCAGTTAAGGTCGCCGTACAAGAGAACGGTAGTTGCATCGCCTTGTAGATCACGGGACCAAACCGATGGAGCCCGCAGCCTATCGCCAGATAACATGCCAGCATCGTACCCAGCCAGGCGACAACATGGGAGCGACGCTGGAGATCAGGTCGCCGCGTCCCGGGAGATTGGGCGCGGTGCTCTTCCGCTGCATGACCGCGGACGCGCGAACCGGCGAGCGCACCGTCGATAGACGCCATCATGGCCGCGAGGGCTGCAAACGACATTGCGGGCAAGAGCAGCCAGGCGAAGAGCTCCTCCAACGATTTGTCGCGAGCCATCCCCAAGCCGAACACGAGGAGTGCAATGGGAGTTCCGCCGAGGACTCCGCCGAGGCCGAGCCCGACCGCAATGTTGCGTAGGATCCGACTGTTGCGCGGCGCCGGCTGCGCTGCTGGGCGATGCGCCGGAATGCCTGTAGGCCCCCCAGCAGCGCCGTCGTCATTGCGGCGAGCACGCACGCTGCGACCAAGTCGTCCCGGCGTGCGGTCGTTTCGACACCCATCCCAATGACCAGGAAGACGGCTGCAAACTTCACCGTGTTGAACAGGACTGGGGGACCGAGCAGCCCTGCGACGAAGCCACCCACGGCACCGAGGATGCCCGCGTGCCGCCAACCAGAAACCGCGCCGGCCAGCGGGGCGAAGCAGAGCCCCATCAGAAGGGTGAGCTGGCCCGGGTCGGGGATACGTTTCGCAATGGCGGGGAAGCGCGCTGCGAAAAATACGAAAACAGGGATGATAAAGAACGTAACGAGGAAAAATGCGCCGGCCGCGCCGCCGAGCGCGGCGGTGGCTGCCCGGCTTGCCGCGCGCGCCAGCCGCTCGCGCGTCGTGAAGGTACGATTTGGCGCCGGCGGGGCCTGGCGAATCGCTTGAATGAGACGACGGGCGTCCTCCTCGAAGGCGGGATCGGTGCCCAAGCGGAACCCAGGAACGTCTGCCAACTGGGCCAGAGCGGCGGGCAATTGCTCCGCCGTCGGGTGCGCGGCATCATCGATGATCACCGCGAACACGGTAATGCCGCGCGCCAAGGCAGCCTCGATCTCGATGCGGACGAAGTCATCGGGATCGTCGAGCCGCCGGCGACCTGCACCATCGTGTGTGCTCAGCCACCGCCGGCCGATGATGGCAAGGAATACGTCACACCGCGCGACTTCCTCCTGCAAGACGCGGCGAAAGTCTACGCCAAACGGGATGGAATCAACGTCTCGAAAAACGTGCTCGCCGCCCAGTTCACGCGACAGCCGCTCGTAAAGGCGGCCGGCTGCCTGCGAACTGTCGGCGCGGCGATAGGAGATAAAAATATTGTGCGACATCAGATCCAGGGTCCTGACAATCAGTCCTTTCGTCGTGATGAGGATTGAGCTGCATTCCCGAGCAGTACGGCTCCAAGAATTCCCATGAAGGCGCCAACGAGGCCGCCGCTACATGCTTGCGCCAGAGCGCTACGCCAGTCCGGTCTGTAGAAATCCACCGCCCACCCGGCCCAAGCAAGCACGGTCATTCCCAGTAACATCCCACCTAGCCCGGATCCGAATACTGCGTAGGCGGGCTGCTTGGTCCGCTGGGCGCGTCGCTCAAGGGATAGCAGTCGATTCGCCGCTAACGACGTAGCGACGAGCAGTCCACCGATTCCCCCGGTAATGACCCCAGCGGCGGCTCCTCCTACCCGTTCACTTCGAACCAAACGCGGGAGGCCGTACTCAGCGGACACGATGACGATCATGAAGACGAAGGTTGAAAGAAGGCCGGCAAAGCACCCTGGCGCTACACCGGATGCGCCCGGAGCCTGGCTCCGAGGTAAACGCCGAAAAGTGCTGGAAACACGCAGAGCAGGGGAGAGAGTAAGAACCCCAGGAGCAAGCCGGCAAGGATGCCCCGGCAACTGCGACCCAGAACGGCGATGAGCAAGCTGTCCGGGGCGGGAGGTTCAAACAATGTCGCCGGTTCTCGGACGCCGCGCAGCAGGCGCTGCATGTCGTGGTCGAAATGTGGATCGGGTCGCAGCAAGAGTCCGTTAAGAAAGCGAAGCGGTTGCAACGACTCCGGCCAGTCGGTCCCCTCCGGGAATTGGGTGCCATGCGGAAGGACCGGAATGATTGTACATTCCTGCGCCAGAGCGGCTTCCAGGCCCAAACGCACGCGATTCCGTGAGTCGTCCAGCCCCAGTTGGCCAGTGCCGAGAACGAGCACGACAACCGGACTGCCGTTTGACAGGTACTTCTCGATGTCAACGTCCGCCGAAGTGGGCTGCACTACCTCCGTTTTGCCGAGAGCGGCCCGCAAGCGATCGCCGATGCGTCCCACGATATGGCCGGTGTCATCGCCACAGTGCAGGAGCAGCGTCGTGGGCGTCGATTGAACCCCTCGGACTGAGGTTCCAAGGCGGTCGAATAAGTGGGACATCGCGATCGATGATAGAGCTGCGGAGGCGATTCGACATGCCGCGCCCGGATCGGCTCAGTTGGTAAGTGCGGCTTCGGCGGGACGTGGCATGGCCTGGATTGTCTGAACTTTGCGACAGGCCTCCGCGTAAGCCTGGGCGGTCTGGTCGGCGTCCCAATCTACCATGCGGGCCGGGAATTTCTGGCGCCTGGCCCAGGAGTTCAGGTGTTGCACCAAACCATAGTTGTTGGACTCATCCTGTTTCTTCGTCCAGGCAAACAGGGCGCGCCCCGAGCGGGGCGGACTCGGACCGTCGGTCGAGGGCCGCCGCGATGCCTCGGCAACAGGCGCACCCTTGAATGACGAAGCAGGGACCGGCGGACTCACAGTCGGGCTCGGAGCTGGTTCGAGGCGAGCGTGGTGGTCGGGCCGCGCAAACTTGGGCACTCCGTCCCGATACAGGTAACGGCCGACTCCAAACTTCACCGCGGCTCGCTTGAATGCGTCGGTGAACCCGCTCTTGTCGTCGTCGCCGGGGTCCGCCATTCCGGCGTAGCCGCCGGCATCGCATTTCGTGAGTACCGTACCGTCCGGAAGGCGGACCGTCAGGCGGCAGATAACCGAGTGCTCGAGAGGCTGGTACTCGTCCCACCAGTTGCTCGGCCCCAATACCTCGTCGAGTCGGTTCATGATGGTTCGCGAGGTGATATACGGGAGACTGCGGCCTGCCTGGGACCGACTCTTGATCTCCTCAGGCTCAAACGGCGCGGCGAGGGCCGCGAAAAGCTCGAGATGCAACGTCATGGTAAAACCCCCGTCCGCTGCGCGGCAGAGCTTGCAATTCCTCCACCGGGCGCGGACGGTTGTAGGCTAGCCGATCGCAATCTACGTCACAAGGGTATACCGTGATCACGCGAGCCGAGCGACCTGATCGTTCACGGTGACGGACGACACCTTGGTGCTGAAGCCATAGTTATTGAGGATGAGCGTCATGAGCAGGCAACCGATGACAAGCGCGCCAACGCAATACCGAGCATCACGGTGTAGATATCGCTCTTGGGAGCCTGCACCAGCACACGGCCGGCGCCGCTGCGCGACGCCGCGGCGGAGCGCGTGGCGGAGGCGCCAGACGAACTCGCGCTAGAACCGCGGCTTGATCGTAGACGAGACAATGTCGCCCTCCTTTATCTTTTTGCCTTGGTAGGTATGGCCGATTACCTTGCCCACGGCCTGGTCGGGATCAACCGAGCTGATCGCAATCTTGCCCACATATTCGGGACGAGGGCTGGTTCGGAAGACATAGAATTCCTGGCCGGGCACCAGGCCGTCGTCGGAACCGATGGACATCTCGATGCGGCGGTTGGTCGGATCGACCCGCGTGACCTCGCCTTGAACCGGCGGTGGACTCTGTACGCCCTTGATCTGGGCGATATCGTCGGAGAGCCCGTTCTGGCGCAAGAGGGTCGAGAACTTGGCCACGCGCTCTCTGAGATCGCCGTTGTTCTTGGTCGCGGTCTCGAGCACCCGTTCCAGCTCGCGAATCTTGTCGTTCAACTCGGCCTGATGCAGCTTGAACTCGTTCGCCTGCTTCTCGACGGCCGATTTCTGGTCGCGAAGCAACATCGTTTCTTTTCGCCTCGCCTCAACCTCATCCAGGGCGCTCTTGGCATTCCCCTCGGCGACTGCGAGCTTGCCCCGCACGTCCTGGATCTGGCTGTTGTCGCGCTTGTTTTGATCCTCGAGCGTGCTGATCTGGTTGTTCAGGTTCTTTGCGAGCGCATCGAAAGCGTTCTTGGCATCCTCCAGCCCCTTGGCGGCGGCGTCCTTTTGCGCCTGGGCGTCCGATAGTTTCTTCTTCAACTCGTCGACCTTCTTCCGTTCGTCCTGAGTCGCGGTCTTCCAGTTCTTGGACGTGGAGTAGACCACGGTCGAGATGCCGAGGAAGATCAAGGAGAAGAGCATGATCACGATGACGAGTATTCTGCCAACGAAGGTCATGGTCCCATCCTACCAATCAAAGTGAGGCGGCCGGCCAACCACCCTCGCAAGGCCGCCGCCGCGACTCGAGCAAGGGCTGGGGCGTGAATCTTCCTCCAAATCTACCCCACACTCGGTGATCTGGCAAGCAACTCAAGATGGGGAATCCAGGTCTATCCTGTCAACTGGGGGTCCGATGAGCCCGGGCTCGCTTGATCGCCGCGAGCGGAATGAAGCCGATCAGGGTGGCCAGACACGACAAGCCGAGCCAGTCGCCCCAGCGGGAGTAAAGGCCCGTGCGATCGTCCAGTGGCACGGTCACCGAGAGGACGCCGCTCTGGTCCTTGGGAAGTGTGGCCCGAATCTCGCCGTTGCCGTCGACCAGCGCCGAGAGCCCGGTATTCACGGCCCTGACCAGGGGTACTCGATGTTCGACCGTGCGGAACACGCCAATCGCAAGATGCATGTCGAGCTCTTCCGACCCGTGAAACCAGCCGTCGTTGGACGCGTTGATCAGCAGATCGGGCTGGGCTCCTCCGCGCGATGGATCGAAGAACGCGCGGATCACCTGGGGAATCGTGTCCTCGAAGCAAACCGAAACCGCCAGGCGATAATTTCCGAGGGGCAGGATGGATGCGTCGCGGCCAAAGCTCAGGTTGGGAACTTTTTCGCCGCGATACGGGGTCAGCTTGATCAACCACGGCAAGCTCTCAACGAACGGCACATACTCGCCAAAGGGCACAAGATGCATCTTGTGATAGAAGTGGATCGACTGAACATTCGGCTCGAAGAGAATGCACGAATTATACCGCTCGAGCGCACCCGGCTGATGGTCATAGAACACGCTTCCCACCAGCATGGGCACGCCGATCTGGTCGGTCCAGGCATGAAGCTGGCTTGCGATTGCCTGTTGCTTGTCGATCCAATCGCCGGTCGTTAGCGTGGTCGAGATTGACCGCACCTGGCTCTCGAGGGTCGCCTTGCCGATTTGCGGGTCGATCGCAATGAAACCGAACGGATAGGACGTCTCGGGCCAGACAATCAGCTCGGGAAGATCGACCCGAGACATCGCCGTCGCGAGCAGTTGCTGGAATTCCCTCGCGATCGCGTACGGGTCGCCTTTCAACTTGTGGCTCTGCTCGATGTTCGACTGGAGCAGCGCCAGCTTGGGGCCATTGCGAAACGCCGCGGTCGAGATCCGATAGACCCCGTAGCAGAGGGTGGAACCCCAGATCGTCGTCATCAGGCACAGACGGACGTACTGGCGGCGGCAGAGCCGCGGGGATCTCCCCTTGACGGTTCGCAGGAGCGGCAGCGTCACCAGGTCGACCAGCCAGGCATTCGTGACCGCGATCAGGAGACTCACACCCACCGAGCCGGTGAAGTCGGCAATCTGGATCAAATAGAGCGAGCGGAACTGGCTGTGTGCCAGGTAATACCAGGGGAACCCGCTCAAGAAATAAGCCCGCACGTACTCCAGACCCACCCAGATGATCGGCGCGGCCACCAGCAGGGGAACGCCCAGGCGGTGGACGGCCAGACGGGTCAAACCAAGAAAGCCGGGCCACCACAAAGATAACAGGAGCGCAACCAGGAGCCAGCCCGGCCAGGCACTGGCGTCGGTCAACCGCAGCCACCGGACCGCCAGCACCCAGAAGGTGAGACCGCCGAGCCATGCCGAGACGTAGGTCTTGACCGTGGCGCGCGGCAGCGCCGCCATCCAGAACAGGGGGGCGAGGGCCAGCCAAACCAGCCAGCTCCATTCGACGGGTGGGAATGAGGTCCACAGCAAGATGCCCGAGGCGATCCCCGCGACCAGTTGGTGGCGAGACCAGCGGGCCACTCGCTCCGTGGTCTCGGTGGTGTGAACATCCAGTTCGGGCGCTGCGAGCGAAGTCATGGCGACACCTTGTGTTATCGCATGGGGAGGAAGCCGACGATTTCACCCGGCGCGTAATCACGATCGCCGGCTTCAAATGCCGCGAAACCATCGGCCTGGCCCACGGTACACAGATCGGCCGAGCCCGACCAGGCAAGTGGTTCCAGCAAGACCGGATCGGGCGAGCCCGCGGCCTTGCGCACGACCTTGACCGGATGATAAGTGGGCCGATCCCCCCGGTGGCTGAAAAGGCTCGCCAGCCTCGCCGTCTGCGGCTGTCCGGCCTCTTCCGGCTTGCCCGCCAACGCGTACAGGGCCGGCCTCACGAATAGCAGAAAGCCTACCAGCACGCTCACCGGGTTGCCGGGCAGCCCGAAGACCAGCGAGCCGGCGCGATCCGAACGGGACGGGCCGACGCCGAACCAGAGCGGTTTGCCGGGCTTGAGGCGCACCTTGTGGAAAATGCATCGGACGCCGAGCTTCTCGAGAACGTCCGGAACCAGGTCGCGCTGGCCGGCCGATACGCCGCCGGTCACCATCAGAACGTCCCAGTCGAGCCCCGCCTCCAGGGCCGTGCGCAAGGGCTTCTCGTCGTCCGGCGCGATCGGCCAGGTCTCAGGATCGGCACCTACTTGCAGAGTCAAGGCTTGGAGCATCATCGTGTTGGAATTGCGAATCTGTCCGGGGCCGGGCACCTGGCTCGGTTCAACCAGCTCGTCACCAGTCGGCACGATGGCGACGCGCGGGCGGGGTATGACCCGCACGTGAGTGCGCCCGACCGATGCCAGAACGCCGATCCGGGCCGGGTTGAGCACCACCCCGCGCGGCACCACGATCGAGCCGGCTCTCATCTCGCGTCCACGGGGCATCAGGTTCTGAGCCGGACGGACGGGGGTTTCCTCGATGACCACGCGACCATCTTCAAGTCGCGTCTTCTCATGCATCACGACGGCGTTACAGCCAGCGGGAACCGGCGCGCCGGTCATCACCACCGCGGCCTCCCCGATCCCTAGCGGCCGGGAGGGCATCCGGCCGGCCGTGATGACCTCGCCCACAGCGAGCCGGGGCTCCGCTGCGGCCAGGTCGCTGGTGCGCAGGGCGTAACCATCGACAAGCGCTTTGTCGAACGGAGGTGAATCGATGTCGGCCGCGATGCCCGCGTCCAGGACGCATCCAACTGCCGCGGGCAACGGCCGCTCGAGCGCCGGCAGCGGCCGAACCTGCTTGAGCACCGTGTCCAGCGCCTGCTCGATTGTCAACATGGGGAGGTCCCGTACGTGAATCAGGCCCGGTCATTGATCCAGGAAGTTTTTGAGCAGCTTGATCCCTTCGACCGTCAGAAAGCTCTCGGGATGGAACTGGACCCCTTCGAGTGGGAATTGCTTGTGCCGCACTCCCATGATCTCGTCCTGATCGGTCCAGGCCGCCAGCTCCAGCTCGTCTGGCAGCGTGCCGGGCTCGATGACGAGGCTGTGATACCGCGTTGCCTCGAAGGGATTGGGCAGCCCGCGATAGATTCCCTTTCCATCGTGATGGATCCACGACGTCTTGCCGTGCATGATCCGGCCTGCCCGCACGATCCGGCCGCCCAAGGCCGCTCCGATGCACTGATGGCCCAGGCAAACGCCGAGCAGCGGCACGGTTGGCCCGAAGCGCCGGACCACCTCGGTCGAGATCCCCGCCTCGGCCGGCGTGCAGGGCCCCGGCGAGATGATCAGATGGCTGGGCTGGCTGGCCTCGATCGCGGCGATCGTGATTTGATCGTTGCGCACGACTCGCAGATCGACGTTCGGGTCGATTTCGCCCAGACGCTGCACGAGGTTGTAGGTGAAAGAATCGTAATTATCGATCAGGAGAATCATCAGCGGACCAACCGGTCTATTCGCCACTGGGGTCAGGTCCAGATCTGCGCCACGGAAGCCTTGCTTCTTTGGATCGTACCGACCAAACGATGCCACCGGAAGAGAATGCAGGTGGGATCCCGCCGCATGGGCGAGCGCAAGATGCTATGTTTCGGGTGGCCTCACCGGCGCGGACTTGGCGTCGTCAACCGGTAGAATCGCCTCCCCGAATCGTGGCGGTGAGCGGTGTGCCTTGCGAGCAGGCGTCTTGCACAAGGAGGTTCTTTATGACCGCCGCAATCGTGACGGTGGGATTGACACTCGCGGTGAATTCGTTCGGCGTCGGCTATGAGCCGTCCCATGAGCATGGTTACGCGCACCAGAGCTACCCGCGTTACATTCTGCCATCGGGCCCTGGCGACGGCTGGGGGTTCCCCAACGGCGCTGCGGATCGTTACGGCTGGGTCGACTATGGCGTCTATCTGCCTCTGGGGGCGGACCGCACGGCCGAGTACTTCTTCCCCCGCTACTTTTCCGCGCCGCCGCAGCAGATGTTCATCCCAACCTACTACAACTCATTTGAAACGCGCGGTCAGCGTTATATTCCCTATGTGGCAGCGGGGGGAGATCATCCGATGGGGGGCCTGCCGCTTGGGCCCGCGGACTTACCAGTCACAACCAGCGACGCAATGCCCGATTCGGGCCCCGTTACCACGGTTCCCAGTTTGAATGGAAGAGTCGAGGCACCAGTGACTCCCTCGGGCGGCTCGGGGATGACTCCGTGAGGGAGGGGAACGCCCGGTCGATTCATGGGGTGCTTGTCAAACTCGGCGAGAGCTCTTAGCATAGGCTATGCTTGCGGGAGCCCCGACCGAGATCGGGAGCGTCAATCGCCGCAAAACCCTCCGAGGTGCAATTCACCCACCAAGAAATCATCGAACATTCGTTTGCGTTCGATCGTAGCACTCCGTAAGGGTTTGAATTCAAACACCTTCGGGCGGTGGCTTCGGAGGGTACTATCTGCGCGACGAGATTATCTTCACGAGCACAAGGCATTCGCATAATGAGTCATGAGATCATCATCGAGACGAGGAATTTGACCAAGGTCTATCGCGACTTCTGGGGTCGGCCCAAGGTTCAGGCCCTGAAGGCCCTCGATCTGGAGATTTATCGGGGCGAGATTTTCGGTCTTCTGGGACCCAACGGCTCCGGAAAAACGACCACGATCAAGCTGTTACTCGGCCTCCTGTTCGCGACCGAGGGCGAGGCGCTGATCTTCAATGAGCCCACGACGAACGTTGCCAAGAACGAGCGGATCGGCTACCTGCCCGAGGAGTCGTATCTTTACAAGTTTCTCAACGCCGAGGAAACCCTCCATTTCTATGGCCGGCTTTTCAAGATATCCGCCGGCGAACGGAAAAAGCGGGTCGGCCGGCTGATTGACATGGTCGGCCTAAGCGGCGCCAAGCACCGCCAGCTCCGGGAGTACTCCAAGGGCATGCAGCGGCGGATCGGGCTGGCCCAGGCCCTGATCAACAATCCCGAGCTGATCCTTCTGGACGAGCCCACCTCGGGGCTTGACCCCATCGGCACATCCGAGATCAAGCATCTGATTCGCGATTTGAGGGAACAGGGCAAGACGATTGTCCTCTCCGGCCACCTTCTGGCCGACATGCAGGATATCTGCGACCGCATCGCGATCCTGCATCGGGGCGAGCTCAAGGAGATCGGCAAGGTCTCCGACCTGTTGACGGTCCAGGACGTTACTCAAATCAAGGTGCGCAATCTCAGCGAGGCCGCAATCAACGACATCCGCGAGGTAATCCAGCGGCACGGCGGTGAAGACCTCACAGTCGATCACCCCACGACGACGCTCGAGGAGTTGTTCCTGCGCATCGTCCACGAAAGCGAGCTGCATCCTGGCCGCAGGAAAGTGGCCCACGACAGTCAGCGTGCCGCGAGGCCGCCCCAGCCGGGTGAGCTGGCCGGATCACGGCGGCAAGGCTGAAGCCCTGAATTCATAGCGTATCCTCATCATCCGACACCTGGTCGTGGGTTCCTGCGTCTCTTGGGGGCGATCCGGCCATCGAGTTTCACGATTCGTGGCATGGGTCGTTTCGCCCGGACGCGGCAGGGATCGCGTGCCTATAGAGGAGTAACGTGCTGCGATGTCCGCTCTATTCTCTTGGCCCATGCTGTGGGCACAGGCGGTCACTTCGGTCCCCAAGGGTGGGACTTTCAATCCTCCGCCGATCACCATTTCCCAGGAGTGGGTGACCGCGCTCAAGTGGCTTTATCTCTGGGGCGACCCGACGGTCAGGACCAATGACCTGCTGGGCGGCGTGCTCACGTGGCTCAAGGCGATGGGGCTCGTCTGCCTGATCGGCTGGCTGGCGTACTGGCTGATCGTCGGGCTCAAGGAGCGCGTGGTCGGCCGGGGCCGCTGGTACGACTACCTCGGCCTGCTCGCCATCGTCTTGACGCCGGTGTGCGTGATGCTCCGCGAGGTCGAGGCCGCCAAACGCATTCCGGTCTACAGGATTCCGCACTTATCGCTTGGTCTGACCACGTTGGTGGCGTTGCTTTGCATCGCTCTCTATGTGATCTGGATCGAGATCGCCGTCGGCCGCACGATTCGGCGCTTTGGCCGGCCGCTGGACCTGGCGGTCATGTTTCTCTTGCACGTTGCCCTTCTGGCCGGCCTGGCCGGCGGTGTGCTGCTCCAGCAGAAGGGATTTCTGTATCTCGCGGCACAGGCACAAGGGGCGCGGCTCACTTCTGCGATCACCTGGCGGGAGGGGCTGATCTATGGAGCGCGGATGAGTGCGACCTTCATGGGCTACGTCGTCTTCGCCCGGGTCGTTGCTTTCTTTCTTGTGGAGTTTGCCGCACTGCGTGGCCGCCGGCTCTACGCAATCGCCCGCTTGAGCGTCGCGGAGGCCAATCGGCGGATGTGGGCCCCGTGGGTGGTCGTCACGGTATTCTTGCTGGTGCTCGCCTTTACTCACTGGTTCCTTCAGCCGCCTCGGCCCGCCGAGATGGGGCGTCTCTACGTGGGGACGCTGACGTTGCTCTGTTCGGTCTTGCTCACCGTCATGGTGACGATCCTGACGCCGCTCTCCCTGCCGACCGATATCCAGCAGCAGACCATCTACACGGTCGTTTCCAAGCCGGTCCGCCGCCTGGAGCTGATCTGGGGCCGGATGATCGGCTACATGGCGATCGTCACCATCCTGATCGGGGTCTTTGGCGCGATCAGCCTGGTTTATCTCTGGCGGACGGTCGGCTATACGATCCGGGACATCGACGCCCAGGCGGCCAAGGCCGAAAAAGCAAACAGGCTGACGGAAGCCAAGCTGCTGCGCGAGCAGGCCGATCAGCGCCGAACCCGGATGCAAGCGCGGGTACCCGTGAAAGGGTCCCTGTCGTTCCTGGATTCACGCGGCGCTCCCCACGCGATGGGCATCGATGTCGGCCAGGAGCAATCGATGAGGGAGCCGCGCAGCCACATCGAGGGAGCGACGCCCTCGACGGCCATCTGGAGCTTCGGCATCGTGCCGGACCCGTTTTCACCGCCGGGACACCCGATTCCTATCGATCGGCGCATTCCGGTGCAGGAATTCCTCAGAACCGGCACGACGGATGCGATTCTCGACAGGGTCTATGAGCTCAAGGCGCAGATCGACAGCGCCAAGAGCCTGAAGTCCCAGCCGAACGTGACTGCCGCCCGCATTCGCGAAATCGACGCGGCGATGGCCCGGAACCAGGCGGAGCTGGATCGGTCTTTAGCCGAGTACGACTCCTTGAGAAAACGTGCCGAAGACCTCGAGACGCAGGCGGCCGCGGCCGAGTCCGAGGGTAATCGGGACAAGAGCCAGCAACTGCGGCGCGAGTCGGCGAGAATCTCGTCGCCGCCTCTCATGGTCGAAATGTCGTTCAATGTCTATCGGACAACCAAGGGCAAGATCGGAGAGCCCGTCTACGCCGAGATCCAGGCGATCAATCCCCGGACCGGGCGGGAATACGCAGGCGATATCTTCCCGATCAAGGAGTACTACACCAACCGCGTGCTCCTGCCAGCCTGGATTCTGGCCGGATCGGGCGGCGCGCTGCGAATCGAGATTCGCTGCCTGAGCCCGACCCAGTACCTCGGAATGGCCGAGAGCGACCTCTATCTGCTCTTGCCGCCGGGTAACTTCGGCGTGAACTACATGAAGGGGTTGTTCGGCGTCTGGCTGCAGGCGATGGTTCTGACGGCCATCGGCGTCTGCGCCGGCACATTCCTGAGCTGGCCCGTGGCGCTGCTCACCACGATTGCCTTTTTTGTCGCCGGCCAGCTCGCGTTCAGCTTCCTGGTCGATTTTACCCGGCAGGCCATCCTGGGAGGGGGACCGTTCGAATCCTTGATCCGCCTCTTGACCCACGACAACCAGATGTCGGAACTGACACCCACCGCAGGTGTGCTGCTGGCGAAAACCCTCGATTCGCTCGTGATGCCCTTGATGTCGCTTTTGGTCTACATCGTGCCGAACTTCCAGGCTCTTGACGTCAGCAACATGGTCGCCGACGGCTTCGCCGTGAGCTGGCGCTTGATCGGCATCAACACCTTGCTTGCGCTCGCGTATGCATTGCCCTTTTCATTGGTGGGCTTTGTGGTTCTCAGGAATCGGGAGGTCGCAGCATGAGTTCCGCGTCGAATTTCAACAAGAAGATCATCTACGGGCTCATCATCGTCGCCCTTTTCGGCATCATGTTCCCGTACTCGAACCGGCTCGCCGAGGAGAAGAAGCGCCGCGACCTGGGCGAGGCGGCAATCGGCCAGATCGACACCGGCAGCTTCATGATGAAGCTCTTCCTCCTGGGCGGGTTTCGCGGCATCGTAGCCGACTTGCTCTGGCTTCGCACCGAGGAGTACAAGAAAGATCACGACTGGGACCGGCTCAAGACCACCGTCGAGCTCATCACCAAGCTTCAACCCCACTTCCTCTCGATCTGGACCTTCCAGGGCTGGAACCTCGCCTATAACGTCTCGGTCGAATGGGATGCCCCGGAGGACAAGTACGAGTGGATCAAGCAGGGGGTCAAGTTCGTCCAGGAAGGCGTCAAGAAAAACACGCGCTCACCCGACCTGGTCTGGGACACGGGGTGGTTCTATTACCACAAGTTCGGTTTTGCCGACGAGGCGATCATTCTCCGCCGGCTCTTTCGCGACGACGAGGATGAAGCCTTCAAGACCTACTTCGACCCCGAAAGCGGCCATGCCGTTGTCGGCAACGACAACTTCAAGCTGGGGTACGGCTGGTTCACCCGGGCGGTCACTCTGGTCGACTCGGGAGCCAATCGAGTCTCTGGGTCCCGGCTCCTTGAAATCGAATACGTCGACCCCTCTCCCCAGCGCAAGGGGAAAAATGACGACATTGCGTTTCGGTCCATGCCGGCACATGGTCAAACCCGCTACGCCGCGGCCCTCGAGAAGATGAGCACCTACGGGGTCGAAGCCCAATTCGGCGAAGTCGCCCAGAATGAATGGGCGCGGCGCTCAACGAGTGGGTCAAGCTGGGCGAGCACGTGTTCATGTCGCATAACGAGATTCTGCGCAACGGCAAGCTGGTTCACGACCCCGTCATGCTCGACGACGCGAGCATCCCTGAGCGCTACAGCCAGCTCAACGAAAACCAGAAGTACTGGACATCGCGCTGGGCCGACCAGATGAACTATCGCTACTGGAAAGAGCGATGCATGGCCGAAAAGTCGGCCGGCGGCGTGCTGGCCCGGCAGTTTTTCTATGAGGGGACGGTCGCGTACAAGACGGGTGACTTCACCAAGGCCGCTGAAAAGTTCCAGCAGGGCCTCACGACCTGGCGGACCGTGCTCAATGACTTCCCCGGCTATCGCGACGACGAACTCAACAAGAAGGATACGGGACTGGTCGTCAAGCGGTACGTGCGCGTGCTCAAGCAACTCGGGAATCCAGTTCCTGCCGACCTGCCGTTCAAGGAACTGCTGCCGCTCATGGAAAACGACAGCACGGTTGATCCCTTTGACGTACTGGAGATGATCGGCGTGGTCGGTGAGACCAAGTCAGCGACGTCCGGCGCGGCCCCGTCCGGCTCGCCGGCGCCGAAGAGTCGTCAAAACTGAAGCGCCGCGCGAGAATAAGTTTGGCGACTTTATCATTGTGGTGCAGGCGTCCCGCCAGCATTCCCCGTGCCGGCAGGCGGGACGCCTGCACCACAATTGGCAAGGTTATTTCTGCGCGGTCTCTGAGTTCAGACCTCGTCGTCAATCTCGGGGGCTTTGGTCTTGACGCCGAGCACCTTTTCGACCGAACGGACCAGCTTCTCCATGGCGAACGGCTTGCGTATGTAATCGCGCACACCGAGCATTTCCGCATAGGCGCGGTGGCGGCTTCCCTCGTTGCCGGTGATCATGATCGTCGGGATCAGACCACCGGGACGGCCCCGCAGCTTCTCGAGCACCAGGAACCCGCTCTTCTTGGGCATCATCATGTCCAGGACGAGCAGGTCGGGGTTTTCCCGCTCGGCGATCATCAGCCCGGCGTTGCCGTCGCGGGCCACGAGGATCCGAAACCCCTTATTCTCCAGGACCGTGCGCATCGATTCCAGGATTTCATGATCGTCATCAACCAAGAGCACGGTGCGCTGTTGGGGGGGCATGAGCAAATCTCCCACGAGCGACGGAATGCGAGAAGCGGCCAGATCACAGACCACCTTATCCTAGAACGAAGCCGATCGGGGAACAAGGGGGACGAAACGGGTCTAATCACATCTATATAGTGATGGCAATTCTGGATGACAGCGTTCCTCTCACGCTCCCATTGGTAGCGTCCTGCGTAAACTCTGGGAGGCGAACGTTGACGAACCCGGAGCGATCGGCGAGGGCGACCGTTCCGACTGATCGTGAACGCCGTCGCCATTGGCTCGGGGCTAGGCGAGCACAGTGACTGGCGCTTGGCCGCGCCGCGAATCCGTAATCCGTGACTTACCCTCTTCCAAGGAGCGCACCCAGAGGCGATAATCTCTGGTGTGATGTCAGGTTGAAGGAGAGCGGCGAAGGCGCGCTCGGGTGGATCGGGCCGACCGCATCTTCTTTGCACAGCCTGGAAAGGAACGGGGAACCATGAAGTCGTGGTTAAGATGGACGGCGCATCTCGGCATGGCGGGGGCGTGCGTGATGGCCGTCGGTTGCGGCAGCGATGTGCCCGATACGTCCAATGAGGGTCAGCCCTCCGCCGGCGGCGCGCCGGCGAGCGGAGGTTCACCTCCTGCCGCGGAGCCCAAGACCGAAGTCGCCAGCGCGCCGAGCGAGCCCAAGGGGGAGGAAGCGGCTGCCGCGGAGGCGTCGGCTCCAGCGGCCGCGCCGCAGGCTCCGGCCAAGAAGGAGGGCGGGTCAGCAACCGCCGAGATGTATGCGCTCGCGACCACGCCGTCAACTGGCTCCAATCCTGCCACAGGCGGAGCGCCCGCACCTGGCGCCCCATCCGGTGCTCCCGCGGGATCCGGGGCTCCTGGACCACCAGGTCGTATGCCAGCCGGCGGTATGGGCGCAATGATGGCGGGCCGGCCCGGCATGGGGCCTGGCGGTCCTGGCATGCCTGGACAAGCCGGCGCTCCTGGCGGTGCGGCGCCGGGCATGGCCGGCATGAACCCGGGGATGATGGCCTCGGCGAATTCGCGGGGAATGCGGCCGGGCATGCAGGGTGCCCCGGGCGGCATGAATCCAGCCGACATGGCCAAGATGATGGGGAGCCGAATGGCTGCCGGTGGGCCCGGCATGCCGGGTGGACCTGGCGGGCCCGCCGGCGTTGCTGCCGGTCCCGGCGGGGCCAAGAAACCAGCCAATCTCCATACGCCGGAAGGCGCGGTCACCGCCTTCCTCGACGCCCTCAAGGACAAAGATCTCGACAGCCTCAATGAAGCCATGGCCCTGCACGCGCCGGCAGAGGCGACCGAACGGAACAAAGAGCTCTTCCAGAAAATCTTCGATCTGAACCTCCCCGACGCCGATCTCGACGACCTCGCCAAGAAGCTGGACGGGTTCAAGATCGTCACCGTGAACCCGCCGAAGAGCACGGGGAGGCTTGATGTCGTGATTCAAAAGCCGGGCGAGAGAGGTGCTTTCGTCCGGCGCCGAGTTACGGTTCGCCATGAGAAGAAGGGGTGGGGCGTGGTGGATATCAGCGGTCCATCCGAGTTCAAGTCGATGTTTAACTACGGGCAGCGACGCAAGAATTGATCGCCGTCGCTCCACCGGTTGGGGCGCCAAGATCTCCCGTGACCTTCCGGAGCAGGAAAGTCCCCGGCAACCACCTGCCGGGGTTTGCAGTGCCTGCTCTTCTGTAAGAATGACGAATCAACTCGTGTAACTTTTCCACCCTCGCCCCGGATTTTTCGAGGCGAGGGTGTTTTTTTGCTCAAGTTCTCGGCTTCTTTTGCCGGAGATTCGAGCGTTTTCGCAAATCCTTAAAGAATTGGCCCGGAATGTGCGACATCCCTCCGCTTTCGCCTGTGCCAGCGGCACGGGCCCGCTGATCAACTCTCTGTTCGGCTTGAACTTAGCGCACGTCTTTCTGTTCCGGACAGGAACCAAGGAAGGAGCCTGTATGGTCATCGGTTCCCATCTCACGGTCTGCGCCGTCTTCGAGATCTTGGTGGTTCTTGTTCCAGGTCTGCGGCATCCTGGGGCTTTGCCTGAATCGGCTCATGCCTCGATCGACGCGCTGGTCGTCACGCGGACAGAGTCGGTTTCGATCATCGCACTCGTTCGGGCTTGGCATCGCCGGTGCGCTGTGCGGGCGACACGACTCGGAATTCGCCCTGTTCGCCGGCGGAACCATGACGGTCCTCTTGATCGGCATGACCATGGGAAGCGGATCGATCGAGCAGAGCCGAGCCGGCACGTCCTGTGCGTGACGCAGCGAGGCCGGAACTCGCCGCCTGATCAAAGCGCATCGAGCATAACGCTCCTGCCAAAATAGAGATGCATCACATCGGGGCTTGACGGCCCCGATTTTTTTTTGCCGCGATTTGACCGGCCCCAAAACGTGCGCCATAGTTTCGGCGACGTTTGGAAACAGCGGGCTGGCTCGTCCTGCCTTCACATCCTTGTCGATCCATCTGATCCAACCCGTTACCGCTCGCGTCCTGTTCCGCACGCACGGCTTAACCGGTCCCGGTCTCCCCAGGGCGAGATCGTTCCTGGTGACGACCGCGCGCTGGCGGAACGCACGGAACATTCCGTCACGATGGACGATTCTCCGACCCGAACGACGCGTCCCGCACGCCGTTCGCCTTCTGGTCGAGTCGGATCCACGCGGGAGAAGGACACGCCCATGATGGTTGGACTGAAACGGATTTCGACCGCGCTTGGTCTGCTGGCCGTGACTGGCCTCGGCGGCGCTGGCCCAGGGGATCGCGCCCAATGCGAACCAAATGACCGCCGACGCCGTGGCCGGCTCGCTGCGCGGCAGCCGCGACCTGGAAGGGTATCGGATCGAGATCCAGGCTCGCGACGGTCTCGTGACCTTGACGGGCACGCTCGCGAGCCCCACACAGAAAGCCGAGGCCCTGGCTCGTGCTCAGCGGGTCGCCGGGGTGCGCGGCGTGGTTGATCAACTTCAGGTCTCGAACGATCGCTCGGTCCTCCCGGTCCAGTACCAGCCGCAAATGGCGCTGGGCGCGGTCGTCGGCTTCGGTGGTGGCGACATGATTGCTCCGCGGCACGGCCGGCGGCGGCCCGATCGGCGGCGCCGCCGATCGTCAGTGACGGCGGACCGATGCCCGAAGGCCCGGCGGCATGACGGGTGCAACGCAGGCCTCGCAGCCCGGCTATCCCAACTACGCGTGGCCCAGCTATGCTCCGTATCCCAACTTCTCAGCGGTCGGCTACCCGACCGCTTACCCCTGGCAGGCCTGGCCGAATATCGGACCGTTCTATCCCTACCCCGAAGTTCCGCTCGACTGGCGTGCCGTCACTCTCCGCTGGGATGACGGCATCTGGTGGCTCGACTTCAAGAAGCACTACACGCGGCCGTTCTTCACCCCGTATCCCGTTCGGCTTGTTTGCGTACTGACACGCCGCTGAGCGGCGTGCAACGCGGACAGCACGCCGCGGATCGTTGTCGTTGATTCGAGACCGGCGGACGCTTTGGTCGTGACGCCTGTCACACGCCTTGCGTTCGGCCGCAGGCCGGCTGGAGACCCAGGTCTCCCAGCCGGTTTTTCTTTGGAAGCCGATTCGATTCCAGTAACTTGACGCGGTCGGCGCTCGCAGTCGGCGCATCGGGCAAGACCGATTCCTGCGGAAATTGTCAACCGGACCGAGAATTTCTCACTCGCTGCAGCGGCTCTTGTTCGATAACTAGACTCGTGGACCGGTCGTCTGATCTGTGACGCAATCGCCGGCACTGATCGGTCAATCGCTCACGATAACGGTCCCGGCGCCCAAAGGCCGGAGGGGCAGGAGGCCTCCCGGCGCGTTTGCGCACGTTCCCAAGGAGGGGAGAAGACCATGTTCCGATCCGCGCGGCACCGGAGCCCGATGACCCCGCGCTGGGTTCGCGGCCTGTTGGCGGGTGCCTTCCTGGCCTTGATCGCTATCAGCAACGTCGGATGTCTCGGCCATCGATTACGTATTCCGAAACATCTCGCCGTTGCACGTCACGGGCTGGTCGTTCGCCTGGCCGATCCTGCCGTCGCAACAGCAACGTCTGGAAGAAGACATCAAGCGCGAAGAGCGCGACAAGGTCCCCATTCTCGACCCGATCCCGGCCGAGTTCGCACCGGCGGCCTGCCTCGACCCACCCAGCGAGGAAGAGGTCTGGAACAAGGTGCGCAAGTTCAAGAACGGCTGCCCGCCGTTCTACGAGACCCAGCGCAATAACGTCCGGATCCTGATCGAGAAGATCGGCGAGAAGATCGACCCGTGCAAGGTCTATCCCGCTCGCCGGACCTTGCCAGCTGGTTCACTGCCACTACAAGTGCACGGTCTATTACGACGAGCTTTACTGGTCGGACTATCCGATTCCGTTCAATCACGTCGATCACAAGGTCGAGGTCGTCTACATCGACAAGGATCACCTCCGCCGCTGCGGTGGACCGGAGCAGACCGCCACGCCTCCGCTCTGAGGTGAGTTGATCTCGTTCTTGTGACGTTCGGTTTCCCCTCACCCCGCCTGGCCAAGCTTTCCTCTGCGAGAGCGATTGGCCGAGCCGGGCGAGGGGATTCCGTTTGTCGTGCTCTTCGATACCGGACGCGGGCATTGGCGAGCGAATTGTAGGGTGGGTGCAACCCACCGCGAAAGGTATAAGGCCGGTCGGTTGCACCCACCCTGGAATTATGCGGTCGTTCTCCAACGACGCATAACGGGTCGCCGTCATTTGTCGCCGAAGAAGGGGAAGATCCTCATCAGTTCGTCCCGGCTGGGCTGCGAGCCGTATTCGCAGACCTCGAAGGCTTCGGCGTACTTGACCGCCTTGCCCTTCTCTTCCCCCAGCAGCTCGATCAGCTTGGCGCGAAAGCGGTCGGCCAAGCCGCCGTATCGCCGTTCGGCGCGTTTCCGGGTCCACGCCAGCCGATCCTCCTTCGCCTTGGGCACCTCGCCGAGATAGCCAAAGAGCCAGGGGTTCCACTCGTAGAACTGCGACTCCAGGGCATCGATGCAGGCGACCTTGAGGTCGAACACGGGGTCGATCGGCACGACGACGTCCGGGGAAAACGGGTTTGGCTTCTTGAAGTCGTCCTCGGTGTAGAGGAACACCGGGTTCTTGCGCAACGCCGGCACATCGGGGCAGAAGCTCGGGACGATGACCATGAAGGCCGCATCCTGGACCAGGATGCCCGTGTAGCGATGGTCGGGGTGATAGTCGTTGGGCCGGTGTGAGATCACGACGTCGGCCTTCCACTCGCGGATCTTGCGGGTGATCAACCGGCGGTTTTCCAGCGTCGGCAGGAGCTCGCCGTCGTGGATGTCGAGCACGTCGGTTTCGATTCCCAGGATCTCGGCACATCTCTTGACCTCGGCGGTGCGCCGGCGAGCCAGGAATGCTCCGGCCATCTCGTGGTGGCCGATGTCGCCGTTGGTCACGCTGACGAACTTGACCTTGTAACCGAGCTTGGACCATCGCGCGGCCGTTCCCCCCGCTTCGAGCTCGCAGTCGTCGGGATGGGCGCCGAACACGATGATTCGCAAGGGATCGCCGGCCGCGGACTTTGCCTCGCCCGCCGGGGCTTCCGGCGGGATCGCGGTCACGAAGGCCGCCAGCAAGCCCAAGGCGGTAGGCCAGAACATGATCGTGAATTTGGACTGATACCGTTGCATGGGGGCCCTCCTCGATAAGTCTCGACGCTGTTTGGCTCGCAGCCTCTGATCTCGTCTGCGATCTCCCAGCGTGCCACGTTGATCCTACGCGGATCGGCTGTCAATCAATGGAGCACCTCCGAACGGAGAATTGTCCGGTCGCGGGCAGCCCACAGCGTCTCCGTCTCTGCTCGGACGTTCGGTTTTCGGACCATCGGTCAATTGCGGGAATTGCTCGGTGATGTGCGAGCTTGTACCGAAAACTCGGGCAGGCCGAACCGTCCAATCGTATTGACCCGCGATACATCTTTCATGAGGATGTGAAGTTCATGGCGCCGCCGTCCGCCCAGCCTGGACGGCCGGCGGACGCTCTCGGCCGTCGAACTGGCAGACGTGTTTGGCTGGGATACCGTGTCGCAGAGGCAACGGCGCCAGGAGACGAACCAGCGCGATGAATGCCGCCGACCTCTACCGCAAAGCTGCGGTAACGAAGGCAATCGAAGTTCTCGGTCGCCTCGATTCCGCGACCCGCAGCGCATTTTTCCAACGGCTCGACTCCCTTCCGGCCTTTCCCTGATCTCTCCGAAGCGCTCCGCGCCGAGAGAACTTATTTCCGCGTGAACTACCGCGAGAAGTTCGCGAGCCTCGACGACGGAGATGTGTCCGGGTCGATACGTGAAGCATACGGACTCCCCGCGCCGACAGAGGGGAGCTGCGGCCTGATTGATTGCGTATTTCCCGAAGGTGATCCAGCCGAGCGAATGCTACTTGCCTCGGGCGGGAGCCGCTCCGCGCTACTCGCACTGGCCGACCAGGTACTCGCCGCATTCGACACCTTCGTCGAAATCGCCGAGGGCGATGGGAATGCCTCCTCCGAGAAGCTCGCCGCCATACGGGATGCCGCCTCATCGAATCCGCTGCTCAAGGATGAACTGCGGGCTTTCGATACCGTGCGCTCGATATGGGAGCGCTTCAGCGCACGATTCGCAGGCCTGCGCTCCCTCGCTCATGCCGAACAACCAGTGGCGGATCCGCCCCATGGGGACGGACCTTGATTCCAGGCGGCTCGCGCTCGCGCTTGGCCCCGCGAGGGTCGGGATCGGCCCTGGGTCAGAGCTTGATCGTGTTAGGGTGATCGGCGGAAGAAAACATACCCGTGGCCGAGCGATCGTAGGACGGATTGGCAATCCGTCCCGGTGAATTTGGATCTGCGGGTCGCCCGAGCGGCCCAGGCAGCGCGCAGCCCCCAGGACGCAACACCGGCTGCGGGCGAGGGTTCGGTGAAATGGCGAGCTGGGTTTGCTCACTCTCGCGATGTTCTCCGGGCGCGGCAGTAGGTGAGAGCCAGTGAGAGGAATCCGCTGCTTTTTTTGTTTTGGCCCCCAGGGTCAAGAGCCCCGGGCCAAGGAGCCGGCCGGCGCGCCCTCGAGTGGCAAGGAAGTGTGGATTGCATCTAAACCACGACCATCGCGAATCTTACGAATGAGGGAGCCGTCTTCCGGGGCAGCGCCCCAGAACCTCGTCGTGATGACAGGTCCTGACAGGTAGGGAGCCGCCGTTCGTTGCCGGCTGCCGTCGGAACGAAATGCACCCCTTCCCAGCGTCGCTGTTTCCTCCCCCATACTCGGCATACTGGGCATAGTGGGCACGCTTTCGCGGGTGCCAAAATTTGCCCGGTATGTGCCGAGTATACGCCCAGACGACGGAATGCCCCCGGGCTTTGTGTTCTTGCATCCAAACAACTCTGAACGGCTATGTGGATCGAAAAAGTTGGTATCAGAACTATTTATTTTATTTCCAACATTCTCCAAGCTGTGTATAGTGGCGCCAAATCGGAAAAGTCGGTATCAGACCATTTTATTTTATTGCCAGCATTCCCTAGGCTCTATATGGTGTCGCCATGGGTTATGGACCGCGATTGATCTCACACGAGTTCTGTTTTCACGTTCTGAATCGGGGCAATGACCGGCAGTGCGTGTTCTCCGACGATGACGATCATCGCGCATTCCTGAATGCGCTGGGCCAAACGCAGTTGCGGTATCCGTTTCGGCTCTATGGCTACTGTTTGATGTCCAACCATTTCCATCTTTTGCTGCGAACCGAGCCGGGCGTCTCGATCAGCCGGGTGCTGCAATCGCTGACGATCGCCCATACGTGGCGGTATCATAAGCGCCACGGTTCCGTGGGGCATGTCTGGCAGGGGCGGTTCAAGAGCCCGGCGGTTGAGAGCGACGATCATCTGTGGACGGTGCTGCGGTACATCGAGGCCAATCCGTTGCGTGCCGGGATCGTGGCAGACCCGCGGGACTACCCCTGGTCAAGCTATCCGGCCCACGCGATGGGACGCTCTGATCCGTTGTTAAGCAAGTTCCCCGAGTGGCAAGAACTGGGCGATGACGAGCCCGCGCGTCGGGCTCGGTGGCACGAGAAAGTGGTTTCGGGCCTGCTTGACGCGGAATTGGCGGCCGTGCGGCGATCCCTGGCGAGCGGGCACCTGTTCGGATCCGAGAGCTGGGTCGAAGCGACCGAGCTTCGGCTTCAAGTCTCTAACGCGCGTCGCCCGCGCGGTCGGCCTCGAAAAACCCCGCCACTTCAAGCGTGAGGGCGGTTGGCACCAACCGGGTTGGCACCAACCGCGTCGGCGAAAAGCAGGCAAACCTGTTGGTATGACAAAGAAAATAAACTGTTCTGATACTGATTTATTTGACGAGTCGCGGAAAGCAGGAAAGCCTGCTAGTGTGGCAAAGAAAATAAACTGTTCTGATACCGTTTACTTAAGAGGATCGGGCGTCCGGAGACCTGCGTTCGATGGACGGTTGCGGCTCCGCGACGTCAGGCAGAGGTGTGTTGGGCCAGTGGCAGCGATCGACCTGGTTCCTACTTCTTTCGGGCGCCGCCCTCCTCCTCGGCTGATTGCACCAGCGCCGCGACGGCCGAGTTCAACCTCTGGTTGCTGGGAGTGCCGGAGAACTTGTGTCGGATGACACCCTGAGCATCAAGGAGATAGAGCGAGGGCCAGCCGTGGACATTGAACCGACGGGCGATCGGCCCCGGAGTGTTGGCGCTGCCGCCGCCGTCGCACCAGAAACGCGCGGTGATGTGTTCCGCGTTCATCTGCTCCTTGAGCTTGACTATGTCGACGTCGCTGTTGACACCGAGCAGGACGAACGGCCTGCCGCGCATCGTTTCCGCGAGCAACCGCTCGAGCGAAGCGACGTCCCGGCAGGCGCCGCACCAGCCGGCCCAGAAGGTGAGGAGGACGACCCTACCGCGAAAGTCGCTCAGCCGAAACGGCTGGCCATCGATATCCGTCCCAGTGATTTCAGGTGCCGGCTTGCCGACAGCCAGATTGCAGGATCTCGTCCAGTTCGGCCCGGGCATCTTCGGCCAGTTTGGCCCGGGCGGCTCTGGTCAATCGGTCGTCGCCGGCGGGCCCGCTGGCGAAGTCGTTGAGGGTCCGCTCGAGCGCCGCCTCGGCGCGCTTCATCAGAGCGTCGGCGTCCCTGTCGATAAACCGGGTGAAGCTCTCCTTGCCGGCGCCTTCTTCAAGGTATCTGGCCAACCAACGCCGGGCCGATTCGGGGTCCTCGCGGAGGCTGTGAACCCGTTCGGACTGATTCTTCAGATACTGACCCAGCCACAGGCAGGCGAGTCCACGGGTGTATCGGTTGGGGTCCTTCTCGACGACCGCACGGAACAGCCGTTCCATCGACGGCGACACCGAGTAGACCATCGGGGCCTGGCGACCCACTCTTCCTGTTCCGGCCTGGCTGACGAGAAGATCGATGGCGCGGTCGTATTCGGGCCCGTCAAAGCCGCGCTGGACGATCCAGATCAGGGCGTCGACGGCCGCCGGGTCCGTTGGGGCCGCCTCGGCGATCGCAAGGAACCGGCCGATATACGATCGAGGCTGGGGGTACTTTTCTCGGTCCGCCCTCGTCCGATCCTCGGCCGTCTTGGCGTTCCTGCGCGCTTGATCGTAGGCCTGAAACGCCGTCTTATATTCCTCGAGCAGCGCCTGGTAGCGGCCCCGGGTCGTGTTCAGATCCGGAGGCTGGTCGAGGGACTGGGCCCGGAGTCCCGGCGTGAGTCGCGCCCAGTCGCACATGAGTAAGTTCCAGCGTCCGGGCGGCAGGGGGACCTTCCAGAGGGCCGAGCCGTCGAGGTTGACCAGCTCGATCGAACCCTCCTTGGTCCGGCCATCGATCAAGTTCAGTGCCAGCCGCGATCCATCGGGCGACCAGTAGACGCTCGCCGACCTGCCGGGATCAAGCTTGACCGGGATCTCGCGTGGGCCCTTGCCCTCGATGTCCGCGACGAAGAGCCTGGAGTGCCGGAACATCGTCCACAGTCTTGATCTCGACGTAAGCGATGCTCCGGCCGTCCGGAGAGATCTTGAAGATGGAGAAAGAATCATCGTTCGCCGACCCTTCAGTCAGGTACCGGGCGCCGGTCCCGTCTGGGTGAACGAGGGTGAGCCGTCCCTTATGGGTCGGTTCGCCGCCCAAGGTCCGAGTCGCGAGCCACGTGCCGTCGCGGGAGCAATCGAGGACGAGATCGTCGCCGGGGATCGGCAGCCTGGTCCGGCCCGTGCCATCGGCATTGACACGCCAGGTCTCGAAGTTTCGATGCTGGACGCCGACCGGCACGCCGATGATGACCTGTCCGCCGTTGTTCAACCAGAAAGGTTGGCCCGTCTTGTCGAAGATCCGCCGGGGAGGTGTCTGGCCCGTCAGATCATAAACCCAGATGCCGGCCTCTCGCGGGTCGGGGTTCCGGCCGACGATCGCGGAGACCAGGTAGCGGCCGTTCGAGGAGACGGGGCCGCCGCCGATGGCGAGCCCCGTATAGATCGTCCGCCACGTCGCGGTCTGTGGGTCGATAGCAACGACGCCTGCGAAGGGGTCCTCCCCGTCCCTCCGCGACAGATCGGCGGCCCGGACAACAAGCTCGCCGGCCGATCGTTTCGCCGTTCGTGACGGGTTGTCGTGCGGCGAACCGGATAAAGCCGCCTTTGCGGTCTTGCCCACTGGTGCATCTTGCGGCCGGGCTCCGGCGGTCCGATAGACAAACATCCCCATCCCGGCGGCGAGTGCGCCGAGAGCCAGGACAGCTCCCACGGTTCCCCTGAGCCTGGAACGGACCATCATCCTCAGCACTCCTTCGGTGAGGGCGGCGACGGTCGCCGGGACTCCCCCGGTTGCCGCTGTGCCCGCCGCCATCTGCATCGCGGACTGGACCAGGGAATGAGACAGCGCGGCCGGTACGGCCGCCTCCGCCGTGTGCGCGGCAATGCCGGCGGTCAGAAGCCCAGATGCCGGCGCCAGTCCTCGGCGGGTGAGTCGCTGCGCGCAACCGGTCCCGCCCTCGCGACAGCCGCGACATGATCGTGCCCTGGGCACAGGCGAGCCGCCGGGCAGCCGCCTCGGTGGTCAGGCCCTCCAGGTAACAGAGCACGATCGCCTCCCGGTACTTCTCCGGCAGGCGGTCGACCTCCTCATGGAGCTCCGGCCAAGCCTCCGACTGATGCCGTTCTGTGTCGCCCGATGATTCCATGGTGGTCATCGCCGCCCGCCGCCGTTCGTGCTCCCGCCGCCGGGCCGAGTCGGCCTGGGACCGCCTCGCCACGCGATGGGCAACCCCGTAGAGCCAACTGGCCACGGACTCACGCTTGCGGACCGAACCGGCCCGCCGCGCCAGGATGAGGAATGTGGCCTGGAACGCATCCTCGGCGTCGTGCGCGTCGCAGAGGATCTGTCGGCAGACGCGCAGCACCATCGGCCCGTGCCGCTCGACCAGCGCCGCGAACCCGGCCTGGGCCGACTCACCGCCACTGGCAACGAACCGCTCCAGGAGCTGCCCGTCAGTGAGGTCCCCGACCACCCCCACGCGGTACAACGTGCACAGGTATTTCAAGCTGGCGATGTCCATCCAGGTGCTCGTCATCGATTCGGTTTCCGTCGTGCTGCCGACTCATGTAGTGCCCTGAGGCGATCATCCTATTCCAATGGGCGTTTCAGTGCAGCCCTCGCTTGGATCGACACAGTTTGTTTTGTCGCCGACATCCCGCAACTCCGGGGAGTTTTCAACCGGCTCGGCCTCGACGAACACAAACCTGGTGTGCCGCCTTGTGCCACGCCCCGCGAACATCGCCAGAGTACGTACGCCCAGTTCGTTGTGATCGGCCACGTGCCTGAGGCGACCGTGAGCCGCCTTCCGCCCGGCCATGCCGGCGTCAATCAACTGTGCCCGATGCGCCGCGCGCCTTGCCTGCGCGCCGCGTATCGCCGTAAAATCAGTTGCCATGAACGCGACTTACGTCATTTCGAGTTGTGGAGTTGCTGCGCAGGGCGGACATTCGCCGTGGCGACGGCCTTGGTGGTCATCGGACTTACCGGCGTTATCCGCGCTCAAACGAGCATCGAGACTCTCGAGCGCCCCGGCGGACAACACATCGAGGGGCGGCTGGAAGGCGACAGCCGCTCGGGTTTTCGATTCCGGCCGCGGGAGGCGGAAACACCCCTCGCAATCGAGGCGGGCTCGGTAATCCAGGCCAATGGTTCCAGCGCGGACTCGCTGGCCGGATTGCCCCCGTTCCGCGTCTTGGTCGGGGAATCGCTGCGCCTCTCGGGGCTGATTCGATCGATCAGCGAATCGAGCGTCCGGCTCAAGCTGAGCTGGCAGGGCGAGGAGGTCGCGCTGCCTCGTCCCGGCGTGCAGTCGGTGATCCAGCGTCCGGGCGAGGCGCGGATTCTGGCCGATGGGTTCGATCGGCTCGACGCTTCGCGGTGGTCGATCGAGGGGAAAGCCTCGATCGTCGCCGATCCGCATCTGAGCGACAAGAGCAGCCTGAGACTTGGGGCCGAGGGAGCGTCGGTCATCCATCGCCTGGCGGAACCGCTTCCGGCCGGGCGGATGGACCTGGCGTTTTTCGATGACGGCTCGGTCGTTCCGGGCCGCCAGTGGTTTGCCGAGCTCACTTTCCAGGGCCCCTCCGGTCCGCTGGTCTTCAAGATTGATCTGGGCTGGACGGAGGAGAGCCTCGCTGTCGAATGCCCGCGTGGTCCATCCCTTCCCGTTCAGCGGCTAGCACGCACGCGCGGCTGGCACCGTCTGGCCGTTCGCTTCGGGCCAGGTCAGATCGAAATCTCCGTCGACGGCAAGGAATTGGCTCACGGCAAGAGCCTGGATGGCCTGCTCGCCTCGATTCGTCTGGCAAGCTTGTCCACATCATCGCAGGTCAAGCCCAGAGATTTGGCCGGCTACGTTGACGATCTCCAGATCATCCGGTTTGCCGAGCCTGCGGCCACCTTCGAGATCGACATCACTCAAGACGAAGCAAGGCTGGTCGTGGGCGACCAGCTCTTTGGAGAAGTCAAGAAGGCCGATGGCGACCGGGTGCTGATGGCTGTCGAAGGCAACCCGGTCACTCTGTCCTGGAGCGAGGTTGCCGGGCTCTTCTTTCGGCGGCTGCCCGCCCAGGGGGCGACGGTCGACGGCCTCCTGGCGCGCGTCGAGTGGCGATCCGCTGCCGGCGATGATCCGGTCGATCTCGATTTCGCCGAGGGCGCCATCGTCGCGGCTACCGGCGAGGTTATCACCATGGCGACGCCTTATGCCGGCGTGCTGCGGATTCCGCGTCCGCGAATCCGCAAGATCGCAATCTTCGGCGAGGGGCGGCGGGTGGTCATCGATCCGGCAGCCCACCATCTCGGAGACGAACCGAGTCGAGCCCCACCCCTGCTCGATCCTCCTCTTCAGGAAGGGGGGCTGCTCGAACGAAGCGTCGACCTGGCTGACGTTCCGGACTCTCAAGCTCTGTTGGTCATGGATGTCGTCCAGGTCGTCGGCGAAGACAATGATTCGAACTATTCTCAGTTCGTGCGTAAAGGTGAGCTCATCACGTGGGTGACGGTGAACGGCCAGAGAATCGACTACATCAACCGTTACATCAAAACGCGCGACGACGCACCTGAACGGGTGGCGATACCGATTCCCGCGGGATTGTTGCGAGCGGGCAAGAACACGTTGCGGCTGGTGCTGACCGGAATGGCCAGCAAGGCCGAGCAACTGGACGATTTCGGCGTGCTCGGGATCGCGCTCGAGTTTCGCCGCAAGGCGAACGCTGCATCCCAACCAGCGCGATAGCCGAGTCCTCCGGAAGGTGGGGGTGGGCGACCCGTGAAGACGTTGACGCGGAGCATGGTTCGTCACGCGCACTCGATCGCCCGCGAGGTCGGTGCCAAGGTAATCCTGCTGAATGCCGACGTGATCGACGAAGATTCGCGACCTGTCGGCACTCATCGACGACGTGGGCTTCCGGATCATCCTGGTGTCGCGGCGCCCGGGCTTCGCGCGCCCGGTGAACTGGACGGAACTGTGCGCGGTGGTGCCGATGCCCGGATATCGCGATGACCCGCGACCGGGCAGATCAAGGTCGCGATCCTGATCGCGGCGGCCGAGCAGCTCGATCCATGCCGGCGACCGAATCCTCTGCCTGACCGGCATCGACCTCTCGGGGACGATCGACACGATCATGGTACTGGACATGGGCACCGAGATCGAATTGTTCTCGCGGTCGACGGCCGACCCATTGCCCGACGGACGTTACGCCCACGGTGTTCGAGCGCGTCTTGACCTTGGCCGAGCGAGCTGGGAGTCGAGGGCCGCGAGGGGCGGCCGGTCGGCACGTTGTTCGTGGTTGGCGACAGCGAGGGGGTGCTGGCGCAGAGCCAGCAGCTCGTGATCAACCCCTTTCACGGCTATCCCGAATGCGAGCGCAACATCCTCGACCCGCGGCTGGAGGAGACGATCAAGGAGTTTTCGGCCATCGACGGGGCGTTCATCGTTCGGGGTGACGGGGTCGTCCTGGCGGCGGGCCGCTACCTGGCTCCCCGGAGCAAGCTCGACGAGCGATTGCCCCAGGGCCTGGGCACGCGTCACGAGGCGGCCGCCAGTATTACCGCGATGACCGCAGGCGATCGCCGTCTGTGTGTCACAATCGACCGGGACGGTCTCGATCTTCAAGGAAGGCCGCCTGATCACCGACATCCAGAAGCCCTGGGGCCGAACCACCGAGTCGTTCTGAGGAGGGCCTTACTGCCCCTTGTTGAGCTGGTCGTAGTAGGCGCGAACGTGCTTCTCGAGGTTGCGGGGAATCTTCTGATTCGAAAGCGCGTCGGCGGCGGCGCCTGTGCCCGCGTCGATCTCGCCCTGAATGTCGATGACGCTCTGACCCTTGACAGTCTTGCCCGGCGTCGTGAAGCCCTGGAGGACAGCCTTGCCCTTCTTGAGCTGTTGCTGGACTTTGGATGTGTAGAGCGCGGTTTCATCAGGCGCCTCGGGACGATCGCCCTGGCCGCGGCCGCGGCCCATTCCGTTGGCGTTTCCGCGCCGCATGCCGAAGTTCATGCCCAGGCGATTCAAATCATCACCGAGCTGGTTCATGCCATCGCCCGACATCCCATTCTTCGCGTCCTGCACGTCGGCCATCGCGCTATCGAGCGACTGCATCTCCTCGAGTTGCTTGGCCATCTCGGCGAGCTGCTGCTGGGTCATTCCCATCGCCTGGGCTGCCTTTTGGGCGTCGCCCTTCTGGAGTGCTTCCTGGGCCTTGCCCAGTTTACTGGCGAGCTGTTTGAGCTGCTCCAGGCCCTTGGATTGTTCCTGCAGTTTTTGCATCTCGCGCTCATATTGCTGCTGCGTGATACCACCGTTCTTGCGAGCCTCCTCGAGCTGCTTTTTCCGCTGCTCGAGGTTGGCCAGCTCGTGAAGCTTCTTGGCCATTTCGCCGAGCTGCTCCTTGAGAGCCTTTTTCTCGGCCTCGCTCATCTTGCCGGATAGCAGCTTCTCCTGAAGCTTCTTGAGCTGTTCGGAGGCTTTCTCGAAATCGCCGCGGGCGAGGTCCTTGGCGAACTGGTCGGCCGGTCCTTGAGCTCCCAGCTCCTTGAGCTGCTTGAGCTGGCGGTTGACCTGTTCGGGAGAGCCGAGTTGCTTCTGACGATCCTTCAGTGCGTCGGTCAGGGCGTTGAGCTCGACCATCAGCTTGTCCTTGGCGGCGGGCGGGGCTTTTGCCAGCTCGTCCGTCTTCTTGGCGAGCGCCGCCAGCAGCTTGTCGGCCTCGGGGAACTTCTGCTTGTCCATCGTCTGACGCTGGCTCGCGATCTTCTTGCTCAGGGCCTCGGTGTGCTTGGCGAACGCCTTGGTGTCGAGGACTTCCTTGGTCTTGGCCAAGGCCGAGCTGGGAACCCACGCGGGTGCAAACAAGAGCAGGACCGCCGCGGTGGCCGGAATGAGCACAACCCACGCTCGCCGCGGGATCCGCAGACCAAATTCAGCCGCCACGTCCAGACCGGCAAGCTTGCGGGATGCATCCGCGATCACGGCGCGCCCGGCCGGCGTCTCGCGCAGATCGTCGGGCAAAGTCCACGCCGAGCTCACCCGTTCGTTGAGATGAAATGCCCGATCGATCGCGACGGCCGCATCGAGCCGGCTCGCGCCGGTCACGATCGCCAGACCGGCCGCAAAAACCACGGCCAGGCCACCGGCCGCGGCAAAGGGTAACCATTCGGGGCCGGGCAACGCGCGATTCCAGACCTTTTCGCCCGCGATGATTCCGGCCACAAGGGCCAGGGCGATTGCCAGCGACCACACGAGCGTCGACAGAAACCGCTGATACCGTAACTGCCGAAAGACCCGAGCCACCGGCTTTTTGAGCTCGCGCATCGCAATCCCCTTTTTGGACGTCCCTGATGACCAGAACCGGACTTCACGATCAAGAACCCCGGAATCCCGATGTCGGCCATTCCCGACATCTTACGAACGTCGTATGGTTAGTCTATCCGGCTGCGGATTCGGTCGCAAGTGCCGACGCCGAAAGATTTCGGGCGGCCTGGATGTTTAAGCGCGAACCCGAATGAGTCAACGGCCCCGAGGTCCGAACCATCCCTCTCGTGGAGTCGTGCATCGGAGGCCGCCACGCTCGACGCATGCTGTGCATAGTGTGCACGCTCTGGCGCGTGCGAGGTATGCACAGTATGCAGTTGGACGCCGCAAGAACCGGCCCAACTCACCAATCCTGCCCGATCGAAACAGCCGCTCTTGCCGCGGTTGTCGTTGCAACCCTCGCGTATGCGACCTCTGGGATGATCGACAGAATTTCGTTCGATTTCCGCTGTCTCCCCCGGGCGGTGCCCAGGGCTGATATGGGGCTGCCGCGTCGGGTGGGTAAATAGACTAGAAATTTACTTTGCAAAGTGACGTCCACGTTTGTATGTTACGGGTTGCTTTAGACGCCCCGCGATCCGGATGGTGGGGTCACGCGATGGAAAAGCACGCCATTTCACGTTTTCGAGTTCATTCTCGACGTTTGATCCTCGGTGCCGTCGTCACGGCGGCAAATTCAATAATCAGCGGCGTAATGCCGCGCGGGCGGAATGCACACCTTGCTCCGCTCTGATTAAAGTCGTGGGTGCTTCACAGGGCTCTCTCGATCAAACGGACGATGGCCATCGTGGACCGCGGGACCGGTCCGCCGGCGCCCCGGGCTGGTGGTTTCGCCGTCGTTTCCCAGCACTGGCCCATTCGAGCGGCCCCGATTGGTTGGCGCGGCCACTCGGGCTGAAGTGCGTCAGCCGCCGCGCGCACCGGCGCTACGCGAACAAAGCTCGTCAGTGTCGTCGGGATCCTTTCTCCATTCCGACTTGCCGCCGTGCACGGCATCGGACGGGTAATTTTATGGACGATCTTTACCAATTGAATCTCATCAAGGGTTTTCTCGCCGCGCCGCGCGAGCTTGCAACTCGCGAACAAGTACTGGCCTGGGAGGGTTTTTTCCATGCCTGCGATCCCATTATCCTCCGCATCGTGCGCGACTGCGACCCGCACTGGGACAAAGTTGACGACCTCCACCAGGACGTGTGGACGATCCTCGTCCGCCGCCTACCAAAACTGCGGCTCGATCCCGCGCACGGCACGCTGTATCAGTGGGTCGCGGGTGTCGCGCGCCGACTCGCCGGCTGCCACGCGCGCCGACGCTCGCGACATCGGGACGAGGAGCTGACATTGGAGCTTGCCGCCGCAGTCTTGGATCCGGACGCCGGTCCCGCCGCGGAGAGCGAGCGGCAGCAGCGACTGGAGCAGGTACGAGAGATCGTTGCGCGACTGGCGGCGAGGCTGCCGGCGCTAAAACGGCGAGTCGTCATCATGCGTTGGATTGATGGCCGCGCCGCGCCGGAAATCGCACGAGAGCTGAGGGTCACCGGGGCTCGTGTGCGGGCGATCCTCCGTAGAGCCGGCCTCAAACTTCGGGTCTTGCTTCGGGGACATGGCCTTGAGCCCTGATGAGGAATTTTGGAAAAAGGCGAAAAAAGCGCGATCGTTTTCGCCGTCTCGAGACAATAGATATATAGAGAGATCGAAGACCTGTCGTGCGTGGATCGGTTGATTCCGAGCAAGCATTGAAGATCGCCGAGGAGCCGCTCGAGCGCAATGTCTTGCTGTTCGATCGGGCATTTTTCAGGCCGATTTGCTGAGCGGCCGCACTGCGCTTGTCCAGGCGGTCGGATGCCGAAAACGCCTGCCTGCGCGCCACGCACATGAATCGCTGAAATAACGATCCGCACAGGCGATATGCCACTGTTGCTGTGGGTCCGTTCCGTTTTCGGGATCGTTGCCTGCTCAGCTCGGCCAGTCGTCTCGCTGGCGTTGCTCCAGGCGTTCGGCCCGCGCGCTATTATGGCGCGAGGCCGTGTCCAAGCAACGAAGGATCGGGGTCGGGGCACACCATTCATCACCAAGGGAAGGGTCGCATCATGTCGCACCGCATCAGCTTCACCGAAAAGCGCCGTGCCCGCCTGCGTAGGGCCGTGGACCGGATTGAAAGGCTCGAGCCGCGCACCACGATCACTGAACCGATTTCCGTGACGGCGCTCAGCGTTGGCGCCTTGCGCGGCCCAGCCCAGCTCGGGCTGGTGCAGGTCCATGGCGGCAGCGACGCCGTCGATCGGCTCGCGGCCGCCAGCCGGGCGGCGCAGGAGCGCGGCGTGAAAACCGCGGCGGCGCAAAATCCGGCTCCTGCTCAAACGAGCGCATACCTTCCGATCGCGGTCGGCCTCCAGACCAACCAGGGCCCGGCAGGATGGTCAAAGGGCTCACCTCGACCCGCGCCGGCTCCCGCGCCGGGCAGCGAAGCTGTGAGCCAGACGGGCGATTGGCTCAACCTGTCGAATTCACCCAGCGACTCGACCGAATCCGGCATCGCGGACCCGTGGCAGCCCGCGAAGCCCTCCGGCGGCGGCGCGGCGATGGCCCCCAGAGGCGGCTCGGGCGCGCGTTCGACCGGGCACGGCGCGATTCAGCCGCTGAAAGTTCCGGCACCGGCGCAAAGTGCCGGCACGGCAAGTCCGGCCGCATCGGGCGCGCTGCTGTCGGCGCTGGGGCTCGGCGCCGCTGGCGCATCCTCGGCCGCCGGCGCACCGGGCGGCGCGGCACCGACCGTCACCCGTAACGCTCCTGCCGTTGCTCTCAATGGCGGCGCAGCCTCCGCGAAGAGCGGCGCGGTCTCTCCAGGAACGGGGGCGACATCGCCGGGCGGAGGTGTAAGCGCACCCGCCGGCTCCTTCACGCCCCTGGTCAGCCCAGCTTTTGAACTGGCGACACTCGATTACAACGACGGTTCGGTGATGGTGCCTGGCTTCGACCAACTCGCGACGCCCGGCGGCAGCGTCAACCTTCGCGCCCAGGTCCGCGATTCGGCGACCGGTACCTACACTTACAGTTGGGATACCAGCGGCCTGACCGACGCGAATACGATCAGTGGCGCGAGCAGCTACAACCTCACCTTCGACTGGAACACGAGCATCGCCACGGCCAACGCCGAATCCGTAACCCTGACCGTGACCGATCCCAACAGCAGCCAGGTGAGCCAGACCTATACGTTCTGGGTGCCCGCCGGGACGGGATCGGCCACCGGAGGCACGACCTGGAACAACCAGACGCTGGACCCGGGCTTGATCCAGGCGTCCGCACCGACGTTCGCCAGTGACAACGTTTCGGTCGTCGCGCCGACCGGCGCGCTCGAGACGTCGATCAACTTGCCCTCGTACAGCCCCAACATCCCGGGCATTTCACTGGTTTATAACTCGTTGGCGGCCAATGCGCTCCCGATCGTTGTCGCCGAGCACCAGCTCGACCCCACCCAAGCGGCCCCATCCGAGGTTTCGGCGCAGTTGACGTTCGACGGATCGGCCGGATCGACCTATTACTACGATACGAGCGCCCTCCAGCCCGGCGACATCATGCAGATCGGCCTCCAGGCGAACGCCACATCGCTGAGCACCGGCCGGTATTCCTACACCGAGACCATCATCGACTACCGCGGCGGTACACCCACGACCTTCACCTACAGCGGCACGGCCACGGTCGAGAATGCCGCCCAGGACCCGACTTTCGCGGCCTTGGGCGCCGGCTGGACGATTTCGGGGCTGGAAAAGATCATCTCGGCCAGCGGCGGAGTGGTGGTCGATGATGGCGGCGGGGTGGTCGAGTGGTTCTCGGGCAGCTTCGGCAGCGGCGGCGGGACATTCACCAGCCCGGCCGGCGATTTCTCGACCCTCACCCAAAATAGCGGCGGCGGCTACACCCAGACCTTCACCGACGGAACCCAGTTAAACTTCAACTCGAGCGGCTTCGAGACCACCAGCGTCGATCGCAACGGCCTGACCACGACGTTTACCTACAGCGGGAACCTGCTCAGCTCGATCACCGACCCCTTCAGCCAGACCGTCACGTTCACATATAACGGTAGCAACCAACTCCAGTCGATCAAGGACCCGGCCAGCCGCCTGGCGACGTTCACGGTCTCGGGAGGCGACCTCACCGCCGTCGAGTATCCCGACGGCTCGACCTGGGATTATGGCTACAACGGGTCGAACGAACTGACCAGCGTGACCGAGCCCTCGTCAGCCGGCGAGCCGACCAAAATCACAACAATAACGTATGACAATGCTGAGCGCGTCGGCACAATCACGCGGGCCGATAGCACCACCGAGACCTATAGCGCCGCCCAGGAACAGGGCTGGACCAACAGTGGGACCTCGGGCAGCCCGGCGGCGTCGACGCTGCTTGCCGAGGTCGGCTCGACTTACACCGATCCCTTGAGCGACGTCACCACGCTGCGCCCCGACTGGCGCGGCATGGGCCTGACCGACCAATCCGTCGACGCCCTTTCCAACGTTTCGACCTACGATCGCGATTCTAATGGTCTGGCCACGATCGCCGTCGACCCCATGAACCGGATAACCCAGTATGCCTACGATACGCACGGCAACGTCACGCAGATCACCTACCCCGACCTGAGCACGGTGACCTACGGCACCTACAACAGCTTCGCCGAGCCGTCGTCGATGACCGATCAGCTCTCTCGGACCACCACGTACACATACGATTCCGACGGCAACCTGACGGTCCTCGAGGACCCGATGGATTACGTGACCACTTACACCTATTCGAATACCCAGCCCGGAATGCTCACCGCCCAGACGGCGCCTGCCCTGGTGGGCCATTCGAGCTACACGCTCTTTAGCTACCAGTACGATTCGTACGACCGGCTCACGACCACCACCAACGCTGATAGCGACGTCACGGTCAACGCCTACAGCAGCGCCGGGCAGTCAACCTCCGTCACGGACGCGAACTCGAATAAGACCACATATTCTTATGATGCTATGAATCGTGAGACCGGTATGACGACCGCCGCAGGCAGCGCGATCGCCGGGGTAACGACTTATGGCTACGATGCCGGTGGCAACCAGACCACCGAGACCGCGCCCACAGGATATACCACCACGACGACCTATGACGCCCTCGACCGGGTCTCGACCGTTGAGAACGCAGACGACGCCATCACAACGTATTCTTATGATAATGCCGGCAGGCTGCACGTCCTGACCGATGCCGACTCGAACGCCACAACGTTTACCTACAATGCCCTGGGCGAGGAGACCGAGGTGACCTCGCCGTCGGTCAACAGCTCCGGCGGCGTGTCGGTGACGTTCGTTTATGATGCCGATGGCGAATTGGTCGATTCGACCGACGCCGACGGGCGCCGTACGACGTACTCGTTTGACTCGCTGGGCGACCAGACGGGCGAGACCTGGCTCAATAGCTCGGGCGGTGCGATCTACACGGCAACATTCACTTATGATTCGGCCGGTGAATTGACCGGCGCTGACGACGCCAGCGCAACCTTGACGATGGCCTACGACAGCGACGGCCGGCTTGGAACGATGGTGACCTCGGGTCCCGGTACGGGCCAGCCGACCGTGACCTTGACCTACGGCTACGACCCCTCGGGCGATGTGACCAGCATCAAGGACAGCCTGTCGGGCTCGGGCGCCGCCGGCCAGGCGATCACGACCTACCAGTACGACCCGGCGCTGCGCTTGACGACCGTCACGCAGTCGCTCGGCGGCACGACGTATGGTGAAATCACGATCACCTACGACTCGGGCGGCCGGATGACGAAGGAGTATGAGAGTGAGGACGCTACGGGCACGATTGTGATCACCGGAGACAGCTACGACGCGGCCAATGATATCACGGGTATCTCCAGCACGACGGGCACCGAGGGCAGCCCGTTCATCCACACCACGTTCGTGTCGGACTCGCCGACCTACAACAGCGACGGCGAGATGACCCAGTACTCGCAAACCTACAGCGGCAATAACGTGCTCAACACTTACACCTACGACCACGCTGGGCAACTGACCGGGTCGACGGGCACGGTGAACGATTCCTACTCGTACGACCCCGACGGCAACCCCAACTCGAGCGGCTACACGACTGGCGCCGGCAACGAGATGACCGCCTCGCCGGGGTATACGTATACGTACGACAATGACGGCAACCTGATCAGCTCGACGAACACGTCCACCAGCGTGACGACGACCTATACGTATGACTATGATAATCGTCTGACCAATGTGACCGTGGGTGGCACCGTGATGGCGACCTACACCTATAATGCGCTGGGTCAGCGGATCGGCATCGACGACAGCGGGACGCAGACCTGGACGGTTTACAACGGCACGAGCCCGGACGCCAACCCCTATGCCGATTTCAACGGCTCGGGCGGCGTGACGATGCGCTATCTCGATGGTCTGGCGGTCGACGAGCTCTTCGCGCGGACGAGCTCGGGCGGCAACCTGGCATGGTACCTGACGGACGAGCTCGGGTCGGTGACGGATGTTGTGAGCAGCTCGGGCACCGATCTCGATCATATCATTTATGATCCTTACGGCAACATCGTGACCGAGAGCAATGCCAGCAACGGGGATCGGTTCAAGTTTGCGGCGATGGAGTATGACTCGACGACGGGGATTTACTATGACCATGCGCGATATTATGATGGAATGTTTGGGAGGTTTATTAGCCAGGATCCAACTGGGTTCGCTGCGGGAGACACGGATCTCTACCGATACGTGGGCAATGACCCGACGGACGCTGTGGACCCAGACGGACTACAAGGACCCGGAACACCACGGCGCGACAGGAACGACGCCGATGTTAATCCGTACATGAAGGCGAGGTTGCAGGCGGCAGGCGGCGGTGCCGGGGTACTTTTCGGTGGTCCGGGCCCGGTTGGCGGCGCCCGGGCCAAGGAGATGATGGGGGGCATTTTGGTTTCGGCCGTGGCGGTGGTCCAAAGGGGACGGGACTGAACGGCAACGTGCCCGTCCTTAGCCCCCCTGGGTTTGTTTTTCAGGCGGAGATCAGTCTAATAAATGGGGACATAACGTTTACGGTCCAGGGCGGAGGTGGCGCTGGCCCGGGTGGAGGCGGCGGTGCCGGTGGGGGAACCGGCGGCGGTGGTACTGGCGGAAACTTGGGCGGTGGCGGGCGGAAACTGGCAGAGAAATACTTTCCCGGTTTGAGAGGGCTACGGTGAGGCAAGTCCGCGAGTGGAGGAATGGACTCGAATGCCGAGACCTGCAGGTCGTCGGAAGCCGCCTCCGTAGGCCTCACAGCCGGAACGACTTAACCGGACCGCGCCACCGTAAACCAGTCGCTTGAGCGTGTGCGAAGCCCAACGCGTCGTCCGACGCTCGGCGCAGATTCGCGGTCGAGCCATCGAGGGAGCGGAGGCTCCGGAAGAAGTGCTTCGGATCGGTCGTGGGTACTTATCCCGTGAGCGTTGAATTCCTCGCCGGACCTCGCGACCGCCCTCCACGAGCCGGCTGTCCGATTCGGCCTCTTGTTACTCGGCGAGTTTCGGTTCGATCGCCTGAAGCGCATAATTCAAACTTACACGAGCGCGTTTTGTTGCCGCCAGCAGGTTGATCGCAACAGACGGCGCTCGACAGCGCTCGCGGCGGACACGAACCTCACCGCTTGGGCCGATTCCCTGGGCCGCTTGCTGCCGATAGAGTTCCTCTATCACCTGGTTGATGGTGCCGTTGATGTCGAGACCGAATAGCCGACCCTACCGCGCCCGTTGGACCCGGCCTGTCCAGGCCTCCAGTCAAGTCGGCCGTCACCCGGCACGAAGACGCCGGACTGAAATCGCTACTGTTTCTGCCTGGTCCTGCGCCAAACCTCCGCTCGTCGCGGAGGAGAATTTGCTGGACTCCCTCAGACGATCCTCTGTGGAAACCGAAACGCTTCTCTTAGCGCGGCGTGTGGCTGCCGTCCCGACCGCGTTTGGGCCTCTGGCAAGCCCGGGATCGCTAACATGCTGCGACGTAGGCGCACCGATCGGAGCGCGGCCCCGGTCCGTTCCGAGTGATAAGGCGGGGCTTAGGGGATGTAAACCAATCGCGAGCGTCGGTATAGTAGGGAAGGTCATCGGCGGGGTGTATGAACGTCTCGCGACCGCGAAATGAAACGCGCCATCGAAATGTCTTGACTGCAACGGGTGATTGGCGTCGTCGTATCACGGAGAATTTGCCACGGTGATTAATGACTTAAGCGAGTTCTTGCGCCTGCGAGCTCTCGACGATGCTCCGGAACCTCCTGACCCTCTGTGCAAATCACTAACCTTTAAGCGGCGAGAAACGCGGCTTGTGACCTGATGGGCGAAAGCACTCGCCGACACAGGGTCGCGGGTAGGCAGGACGAATCGCGATGATACCGAGCCAAGCGTCAACCCCGTTACTGATCTCGCTTGCACTAGTCTGCGGTGCCCGTGTCCCAGCGGCGCCAACGGACGATCGCTCCGAGCGGGCCGTGGCCGAGATCAAACGGGTAGGCGGCGCCGTCATATACGACGGTTCGCGCCCGACAGGCCTGTGGTCGTTGTTTTTTTCCGGAGGTCACAAGTAACCGACACGGTGCTGTCGTGCCTTCGAGCGCTCCCCGAGGTCCGTGAACTGCAGGTTCTAAACGCTCCGATTACCGACGTCGGGATCGCAAGACTTAGCGCGCTCCCGAAGCTCGAGAAACTCGTTCTCTGGAACACCCGGATCACCGATCGAGGACTGGAGGGTCTTCAGGGACTAACTGAGTTGAGAAGCCTCGCGCTCATTCAGAACGACATCACGAATGCCGGCCTGGACCACGTAGCCAGGATCTCTAGTCTTGAGAGCCTTGAGCTTGACCAGACGTCCGTAACGGATGCGGGATTGCGCGCTTGGAAGCCTTACCAAACCTAATCATGTTGTACCTCGGCGATACAGCCATAACCGACGCGGGCCTCGAACGAATTGGCAGGTGGGAGAGGCTGAAGGAGCTAAGCGTCAGCCACACGCGCGTATCCGACGTCGGACTGGCCCACCTCGAGGGTTTGAGTGGTTTGGAGCATCTGAGCTTATACGGAACGCAGGTCACGGATGCCGGATTGCGTCACCTGAGGAATCTTACGAGCCTGCGACGGCTATACCTCTCCGCAACTCAAATCACGGACTCCGGTCTTAACTGTTTAGCCGAACACCAAAACCTTGAGGTTTTGGCGCTGTTCCATACTCAAATATCGGACGCGGGTTTAGCTCGGTTGTCCCAACTGTCCAACCTCGTACAGCTCAACCTAGATCGAACGAAGGTCACCGATGCAGGATTGTTCCACTTGAGGGGACTGAAGAAGCTCGAAGTGGTTTATTTGTCTGAAACCCGGGTCACTGTAGACGGAGCCAGAGAACTGCGCAGGTCTTTGCCCTGGACCGAGGTTAGACTTCACCCGCCGTAACGCCTGAATCGGAAAGCGGGTTCGCGAGGGTCCGCGCCCAATCTCTGCCCTGGCGCACAAAAGCCAAGCACCGGGGACACAGGACCGGCCACGACATCGCGCTTCGCGTTGACAGACCCGCTCGGCGCTTCGTCCACTTCGTCCAGTCCAGGGGGTCATCAAGGGGAGGGGGAGGACGGGGTCTCAGACCTCCAGGGGGTCAGACCATGGAGGGGCCTTCTGTCATGAGCATCGACTCGGCGCCGCCCCATCGCCAGCCCGACGAACCGCGTAGTCCTCGCGATCAACGCCCGTCCGTGACGACCTACGTCTACGACGGCCAGGGCCAGTTCGTCGGGACTTCGCAGTGACAGACTTGGTTTTCTGTTTTCGCCGGCTGGGCCGGGAGAATTGGCCTGGCCTATTTGTGCTGTGCGTCTCCCGGCCGTTTCGGTTTGGATTCGCTCGAGAGGATCTCTGTCGTGAGCATCGACTCCCAGCCTCCCGATCCACGGCCTCGCGAGAGTTGGTTCATGACTCGGCACACCGGCTGCGTCCGATCGAGGACCGGCGTCGCTTGGATTCGTCGCGTGAAGGGTGCCGTCGTCATGGCGGCAATTCCGATAATCAGCGGCGTGATGCCGCGCGGGCGGAATGCACACGTTGCTCGGCTCTGACTAAAGTCGTGATTGCTTCACAAGGCTCTCTCGATTAAACGGACGATGGCCATCGTGGACCGCGGGACCCGTCCGCCGGTGCCCGGGCTGCTGGCTCCGCCGTCGTTTTCCAGCGCTGGCTCATTCGAAATGAGTACCAAACGGCTGCTTTTTGCCTCGATTCACAGCTATCTCGACCCGTCGAGCGGCGCGGCGATCGCGAGCCGCGAGCTCTTGGAGCTCTTGACCGCCCGCGGGTGGGATTGCCGCGTACTGGCCTGCGGGGTGCTCGACTATCAGCGCGAGACGCCGCTGGACAAGGCGCTGACGACGATGGAATTGCCAACCAGAAGGGCGGCGGCCGGGCTCAGCCGCGGCGGGTCGGCCGAGGTGATCGACCTCGAGGTCGGGGGCGTGCGCGTGACCTTGATGCCCACCAGCTCCAGCCGCGGCGAGAAGTCGCCCAATCCGCGCGAGGGGGCTGTTTTCCTCGACCTGGCCAACCAGGTCTTCGGGCAGTTCCGTCCCCAGATCCTGCTCACCTATGGTGGCCACCCGGTCAGCCTCGAATTGATGCGCCGGCGCGCGCCGCGGGATCGCGGTGGTTTTTCATCTGCACAACTTCGGTTACAACGACCGCCGCGGGTTCGATCATGTGTCGGCGATCATTTTTCCCTCGGAGTACTCCCGCCGGTTCCATCAGCGCCGGCTGGGGCTGGACGGAGTGGTCATTCCGTACCGGATCCGGCTCGACCGGGTGATCGCCGAGAACCCCGAGCCAACGTACGTGACTTTGGTCAATCCCCAGCCGGCCAAGGGGGTGACGGTGTTCGCCCGGATCGCGCTCGAATTGAACGAGCGGCGGCGGGAGATACCGCTCTTGATTGTCGAGGGGCGAGCGACGTCGGAGGCGCTGGCAAAGCTGCCCGTCGATCTTTCGGGACTTGCTAATCTGAATCGGATGGCCAACACGCCGGACCCCAAGGACTTCTACCGGGTGAGCCGCGCGGTGCTGATGCCGTCGCTCTGGCGCGAGTCATTGGGCCGCGTGGCGATCGAGGCGATGGCCAACGGAATCCCAGTGCTGGCCAGCGATCGGGGCGCGCTACCTGAGACGTTGGGCGACGCGGGTTTTGTGTTTACGGTCCCCGAGCGCTGCACCCCGGCAAGCGGGGCCGTGCCGACGGCCCGCGAGGTTGCGCCCTGGGTCGCGACGATCGAACGGCTCTGGGACGATCCGGAGTTTGAGGCCAGGCATCGGGCGCAGGCGCGGGCGGAAGCCCAGCGCTGGAATTGGAACCGGGTGGCTGAAATGTACCAAAGGTTCTTCAACGAGGTCGGCCGTTCGGCGCGGTGCGAAAGCAGGCGACATACGCCAGGCCGGGCCGCCGGAATCTGGGTGGAATGAAAAGTTCGAGCGAGCTCGTACAGTTTTGGCCCGGTAATCGAGCGCAAAGATTTTCTCAGAAACTCTCTTGCAACCGAAAGGGCTCATGACCAACCTTTACGGCGCACGGTCACCTCGACTCGATCGACGACCTGCGACTTGTCGTGCGGACTTTTGTCCTTGAGCGAATCTGCCACCAGTGCCGCTTGTCCCGAAACTACCCGTCTGGATCCAATCTTATTTTAACAAATGATCCGCTGAAGGCGTATCGCGCGCCACTGCGCGATGATTGCTTGGACGAATCCGGTGAGCTCGCAAGAGGGCACGGACAACTTGTTGCAGCGGGCGTTGCATGGTGACAGGGAAGCTCTGGGAGAGCTTCTCGATAGTCATCGTCCGCTCATGCTCGTCACCGCCCGGCGCTACCTGAGGCGGCATCCCGCCCTGTGGGCAATCCACGACCCAGAAGATGCCGTCGAGTGGGCGCTCGCCGCGCTGTGGGAACAAACCCAGTTGGGAGAGCTTCCAACGATCGAGGACCGAGATGACCTTCGCGGCGCCTTCAGAAAGAGCCTGTCGAACTGGGTTGCGGCCGCAAGCAAACATGCGTCGGCTCACAAGTGGGGCGGGCCGGGGACTTCGCGCTCCAACCGCGTTGATCCATCGGCGTTCGTGTCAGCTCGCCCTCATGCCCGCGCCAGTAGCCCTGAGGATCTCGACCTTCTGGGCTCCAGGGTACCGCCGCCCGACGCGGCCGCGATGGCTCACGAACAGATCGAGCGTTTGTTAAGTCTGCTTGACAAGAGAGAACGAGCGGTAGCCGACCTTCGGGTCGAGAGACTCTCAATCAAGGACATTGCGACGCGCTTGAAATTGGACGAAGACACCGTCAGGCGAACACTGAGGAGAATCCGACGGTTGTGGCGGGGTTCGAGGCTGCTCGACTAATCGCTAACGGAATCGGTGGCCGGTGTTCCTCATCGCCGGGGTCTCGCCGTCGGGCGAGTACATGAGTCCTTGGTCGCCGTTTCACGCGGCTCTGGCGAGGCGCGAGCCGCCGGGCCTACTGGAGTCGCCGCCCGACTACGCTGCTATCGGGGGACTTGAGCGCGTGCTGTCGCGTCCGGTGCGAGATGGCCGAAAAAAAACTTCAGAAATAATGTTGCCCGGGCCATGCACTTTTTGGCCCTATATCTATAGGGGACATGTAGTGTCTCCCACGACCCTTCGCAAACCCGGGCCAGGATGGCAAACGGCGTGAAGGACCGCGCATGGGATGGAACTGTCTGTCTTTGCCCGATCATCCACGTTCGTAACTTTCGTGCATTCAGTTGCCCGACCGGCCCAGCAGCACTCGTCCGGCCGATGAGCCTGCGCGCTTCGCCAGGCGCACGCCCAGGCCGGCCGGGTAAGCGTTCGCCGTCCGCATCTGGGTCGCCAGCGAGGAGGAGTCGGATCATGCCGCGCTTCAAGGTTAGCGTTTCGCAGCGTCGCCGCGCACTGGCCAAGAAAGTCGATCAGCTCGACCGGCTCGAATCCAAAGTAACAATCACGGAGCCGATCAGCGTGATGGGAATCTGCATCCCGGCCCTGCGAACGCTGGCCGGGATCGGCCCGATGGATGCAGCGCAATTCAGTTCCTATCCCACGGCGCTGGCGAATCGAGCCGAAGAAGCGGCGAGGCGAGGAACTGGCAACGCTCGCCCTCAGATCCACCTGCCCGCTGGCTCAAGTGACGTCCAGCCGATCGCCGTCGCAACACGGCCGGCGGCGGATTCAAGCGGCCGCAGCGGCGCCGCGGCCTCGCAGACCCCCGCGCCCTCTGGTGAGACTTCGTCAACCACGGACCAGACCGGCGACTGGCTGAACCTGTCGAATGCTGGAGGCGACTCGACCGAATCCGGCATCGCGGACCCGTGGCAGCCCGCGAAGCCCTCCGGCGGCGGCGCGGCGATGGCCCCCAGAGGCGGCTCGGGCGCGCGTTCGACCGGGCACGGCGCGATTCAGCCGCTGAAAGTTCCGGCACTGGCGCAAAGTGCCGGCACGGCAAGTCCGGCCGCATCGAGCGCGCTGCTGTCGGCGCTGGGGCTCGGCGCCGCTGGCGCATCCTCGGCCGCTGGCGCACCGGGCGGCGCGGCACCGACCGTCACCCGTAACGCTCCTGCCGTTGCTCTCAATGGCGGCGCAGCCTCCGCGAAGAGCGGGGTGGTCTCTCCAGGAACGGGGGCGACATCGCCCGGCGGAGGTGCAAGCGCACCCGCCGGCTCCTTCACGCCCCTGGTCAGCCCAGCTTTTGAACTGGCGACACTCGATTACAACGACGGGTCGTTGATGGTGCCCGGGTTCGACCAGCTCGCGACGCCCGGCGGCAGCGTCGATCTCCGCGCCCAGGTCCGCGATTCGGCCACCGGGACCTACACTTACAGTTGGGATACCAGCGGCCTGACCGATGCGAATACGATCAGTGGCGCCAGCAGCTACGACCTTACCTTCGACTGGAACACGAGCATCGCCACGGCCAACGCCGAATCCGTAACCCTGACCGTGACCGATCCCAACAGCGACCAGGTGAGCCAGACCTACACGTTCTGGGTGCCCGCAGGGACCGGATCGGCCACCGGCGGCACGACCTGGAACAACCAGACCCTCGACCCGGGCTTGATCCAGGCGTCCGCACCGACGTTCGCCAGTGACAACGTTTCGGTCGTCGCGCCGACCGGAGCGCTCGAGACGTCGATCAACTTGCCCTCGTACAACCCCAACATCCCGGGCGTTTCGCTGGTTTACAACTCGCTGGCCGCCAATGCGCTCCCGATCGTCGTCGCCGAGCACCAGCTCGATCCCACCCAGGCGGCCCCATCCGAGGTTTCGGCACAGCTCACGTTCGATGGAACGGCGGGCTCGACCTACTACTATGACACCAGCTCGTTCACGCCCGGCGACATCATGCAGATCGGCCTCCAGGCCAACGCAACGGGGCTGAGCACCGGCCGGTATTCCTACACCGAGACGATCATCGACTACCGCGGCGGTACGCCGACGACCTTCACCTACAGCGGCACGGCCACGGTCGAGAATGCCGCCCAGGACCCGACTTTCGCGGCCTTGGGCGCCGGCTGGACGATTTCGGGGCTGGAAAAGATCATCTCGGCCAGCGGCGGAGTGATCGTCGACGACGGCGGCGGGGTGGTCGAGTGGTTCTCGGACAGCTTCGGCAGCGGCGGCGGGACATTCACCAGCCCGGCCGGCGATTTCTCGACCCTCACCCAAAATAGCGGCGGCGGCTACACCCAGACCTTCACCGACGGAACCGAGCTGAACTTCAACTCGAGCGGCTTCGAGACCACCAGCGTCGATCGCAACGGCCTGACCACGACGTTTACCTACAGCGGGAACCTGCTCAGCTCGATCACCGACCCCTTCAGCCAGACCGTCACGTTCACATATAACGGTAGCAATCAGCTTCAATCGATCAAGGACCCCGCTAGCCGCCTGGCGACGTTTACGGTCTCGGGAGGCGACCTGACCGCCGTCGAGTATCCCGACGGCAACACCTGGGATTACGGCTACAACGGGTCGAACGAGCTGACCAGCGTGACCGAGCCCTCGTCAGCCGGCGAGCCGACGAAAATCACAACAATTACCTATGATTCTGCAAATCGTGTCGGTACGGTGACGCAGGCCGACAGCACGAATCAGACCTATAGCGCCGCGCAGGAGCAGGGCTGGACCGACAGCGGCACATCGGGCAGCCCGGTGGCGGCGACGCTCCTGGCCGAGGTGGGATCGACCTTTACCGACCCCTTGGGCGACGTCACCACTCTGCGCCGGACTGGCGCGGCATGGGGCTGACCGACCAATCCGTTGAACGCCCTTTCCAACGTTTCGACCTACGATCGCGATTCTAATGGTCTGGCCACGATCGCCGTCGACCCCATGAACCGGATCACCCAGTATGCCTACGATACGCACGGCAACGTCACGCAGATCACCTACCCGGACCTGAGCACGACGACCTACGGCACCTACAACAGCTTCGCCGAGCCGTCGTCGATGACCGATCAGCTCTCTCGGACCGACACGTACACATACGATTCCGAAGGCAATCTGACGGTCATTGAGGACCCGATGACGTACGTCACGACGTACACCTACTCAAACACCCAGCCGGGCATGCTCACGGCCCAGACGGCGCCTGCGCTCGTGGGCCATTCGAGCTACACGCTCTTTAGCTACCAGTACGATTCGTACGACCGGCTCACGACCACCACCAACGCCGATAGCGACGTCACGGTCAACGCCTACAGCAGCGCCGGGCAATTGACGTCGGTTACCGACGCGAACTCGAATAAGACAACATATTCCTATGATGCGATGAATCGTGAGACCGGCATGACGACCGCCGCAGGCAGCGCGATCGCCGGTGTTACCACCTTCGGCTACGACGCCGGGGGCAACCAGACCACGGAGACTGCGCCCACAGGATATACCGTCACGACGACCTACGACGCTCTGGACCGGGTGTCGACGGTCGAGAACGCCGATGATGCCGTAACAACGTATTCTTATGATAATGTAGGCAGGTTGCATGTGCTGACCGATGCCGACTCGAACGCCACCACCTACGCCTATAATGCCCTGGGTGAGGAGACCGAGGTGACCTCGCCGTCGGTCAACAGCTCCGGCGGCGTGTCGGCGACGTTCGTTTATGATGCCGATGGCGAATTGGTCGATTCGACCGACGCCGACGGGCGCCGTACGACGTACTCGTTTGACTCGCTGGGCGACCAGACGGGCGAGACCTGGCTCAATAGCTCGGGCGGTGCGATCTACACGGCAACATTCACTTATGATTTGGCCGGTGAATTGACCGGCGCCGACGACGCCAACGCGACCTTGACGATGGCCTACGACAGCGACGGCCAGCTTGCGACGATGGTGACCTCGGGTCCCGGGACGGGCCAGCCGACCGTGACTTTGACCTACGGCTACGACCCCTCGGGCGATGTGACCAGCATCAAGGACAGCCTATCGGGATCGGGCGGCGCCGGGCAGGGGATCACGACCTATCAGTACGACCCGGCGCTGCGCTTGACGACCGTCACGCAGTCGCTCGGCGGCACGACGTATGGTGAAATCACGATCACCTACGACTCGGGCGGCCGGATGACGAAGGAGTATGAGAGTGAGGACGCTACGGGCACGATTGTGATCACCGGAGACAGCTACGACGCGGCCAATGATATCACGGGTATCTCCAGCACCACGGGCACCGAGGGCAGCCCGTTCATCCACACCACGTTCGTGTCGGACTCGCCGACCTACAACAGCGACGGCGAGATGACCCAATATGCGCAGACCTACAGCGGCTACAACGTGCTCAACACTTACACCTACGACCACGCTGGGCAACTGACCGGGTCGACGGGCACGGTGAACGATTCTTACTCGTACGACCTCGACGGCAACCCCAACTCGAGCGGCTACACGACCGGCGCCGGCAACGAGATAGCCGCCTCGCCGGGGTACACGTATACGTACGACAATGACGGCAACCTGGTCAGCTCGACGAACACGTCCACCAGCGTGACGACGACCTATACGTATGACTATGAAAACCGTCTGACCAATGTCACGGTGGGCGGCACCGTGATGGCGACCTACACCTATAATGCGCTGGGTCAGCGGATCGGCATCGACGACAGCGGCACGCAGACCTGGACGGTTTACAACGGCACGAGCCCCGACGCCAACCCCTATGCCGATTTCAACGGCTCGGGCGGAGTGACGATGCGCTATCTCGACGGCCTGGCGGTCGACGAGCTCTTTGCGCGTACAGATTCCAGCGGCAACCTGGCCTGGTTCCTGGCGGACCAGCTCGGCTCGGTCACGGACGTGGTGAGCAGCTCGGGCACCGATCTGGACCACATCGTCTACGACCCGTATGGCAGCATCGTGACCGAGACCAATGCAACCAACGGGGATCGGTTTAAGTTTGCGGGGATGGAGTTTGATTCGACAACTGGGATTTACTACGATCACGCGCGGTATTATGATGCCGCGATCGGGAGGTTTATTAGCCAAGACCCGGAGGGGTTCGCGGCGGGGGATGCGGACCTTTACAGGTATGCGGGAAATTCACCAACGACCGAGACAGATCCGGCGGGAATGCAAGACCACCCGCAAGACTTTAGTGACGTCGCCAACGCGGTTAGCCCGGTTCTTGACCCGGTGTTTATTGGTCTGCCCTATCGACACGGACCGTTCTTCGGAGGTGGTACGACGACTGGAGGTGGTACGACGACCGGAGGCGGCACGACCACAAGGCCCCCGGGCGGCTTTCAGTGGGATCCGATATGGGGACCGAATCCCTTCCGGCCACAGCGATTCGATTGGTTTGGTTACATCGACAAACTGAGACACCCGCTCCGGTGGGAGCGCCCTGGAGGAGGTTACTGGGAGTTGAGCCCAGGTCGTCACGAATTAAAGTTAATAAGAACATATTGATAATTGGCTCATGGTTCGCAGAACAACTGCGGTGGCCCTCCCGATTGTGAGCACCGATCTGGGCACATTTGTGGGATTCGTCCCGACGAGCGCGTGGAGATCCGGTGATGGCGGTCGTGCAGAACACAAGCTGGGAATGTGCGCAGCATTCCGTTACACCGCCTAAGTAAGAAAGGATGGCAAGTGGTACAGGCCTCTGACTCACTGCTGCTGGCCATCGGCGTATGGATGGGCGCGAGCGCTCCGGTCGCCGTGACAGGGCAGCCACATCCGGCCGACGTTGTCCCGCTAGCTCCAATCGTGACGAGTCAAAACGCCAGTTACGACCGCGTCAAAGTCCGGTGGTACTCGAAGGAAGGGGAGTCCGCCGACCTCGCCTATTCCGCGACGTACCGAGCACCCGACGCGTTCGCACTTCAAATCGAAATCGCCAGCGACGGCCGCCCGCTTCTGTTCATAAGCAAGAATCAGCTCCTCCTATATAATGCCGTGGATGGCGTTGTGCTCTACCTGTCCAGCGTGAGGTTTGACGTCAATTGCCAATTTCGTGACAACGCTCTGACGATGACCTACGGAATAAGATGGGCAGCCATGAAGACGGACAAGCCCAGCACCATCCACTTCGACTTAATGTCGCTCTTTGCGCCCGGCGGTGGGCGCGATGACATTTCGCCGGCTGGCTGTGGGACCTTCAAACTGACCAGAAGGACGGACAAGGGCCAGAGCATCGTAGCTCGAATCGAGCCCGCTATGCGATGCCCGTACAAGGCAATTGCATATACCGGCGAAGGACAGCGCGACCCGAACTTCATAATCCATGACATCTCGGTCGGCCAGGACGTGAGCGATCAGTGTCCGCCATTCCCTTCCAAGGATACTCTTGCCACAAGAGTCAGCGTTCAGGACTGGTCGCCCACCGCGGAGGAGTCGGACCAAGCTATTGCCGCGTTCATCGAGAAGGTGCTCTTCGGACGGCTTGCGATTGCGGATAAAGCGTGGCGGCCACAGTACGAGGGCTGGTACCATGTCAAGATCGACTGGGATCAGGTCGAGCTGACGGATAGGAGAATCTCCGAGGTGATACGTGTGCTGCTGAAGCCGCCGCGATGACCGTAGGCAAATGGCAGAGCGAAGGACAGGCACTGCGATAGCAGGGTTCCGGGGACACCATACACGATCATTGGTTCCGTCGAGAGGGTCAGACCAAGTTTCAAGTTTCCTGGCGCCTCTGACTTCGATTGACTCCACAGGACGTCTGTCATGAGCATCGACTCGCCGGCGCCCGATCGCCAGCCTGACGAACCGCGTGGTCCTCGCGATCATCGCGGCTCCGTGGGGACCTATGTCTACGACGGCCAGGGCCAGCTCGTGAGCGTCCTTCGCGAGAATGGCCAAGGTCCCACGACCAGCGCGGCCTCGCCTTTGCCGTTTCATTGGGAGCACATTCCCGACAAGCGGCTGTTCGCAATGACCGGCGACGCAAGCACCGAATACTGGCGCGACAATCCAACACGCTATTTGGTCGTCGAGCTCGATCCCACCACTGGTAAGAACCAGCCCGTGCTGAAGTGGGGTAGGCCCGTCTACCTGTGGCTGTGCCGGGAGGAGCGCGAAGGGCGGTGAGCGGGCAAGTCATAACCGCCAAAAGTGGCGGAGACCACGACGCGGAAAAGAACTCAACCACGAATAAAACGAATCTCTCGAATAAAGACGGAAGGCTGGATTGCTGAGCGCTTGTCAGGGCCTGCAATCACGACGACTTCGCGGGGCGATCGCCAACAGGCTGCTCTCCCATTCGTAAGATTCGTTTTGTTCGTGGTTGAGATGCATTCCGTTGCTTTTGCCCGCTGACGGCCTCGGCGCGCATCGCGCCGGTTTGTGGTTCGGTCCGGGCGCTTCGCGGTAACAGACCTGGTTTTTTGTTTTCGTCCGCGGGGCCGGCCGGGGAGCGAGGATTGGTGCGGGTTGATTTTCCCCCAAGTCGGCCGCGTTCATGCATGGTCCTCGGCCATGTTGCGACTCCCCGGGGTGGTCCTGGTGATGGCCGGCATGGTGGTCACCTCCGGATCGGGCGCGTGATTCCCTGTGCGCCCGTGGCGGAGCCGAGACCGAGCCGCTCGGTGCAGAGCGCGGCCCGTGAGGGAGCGGACATCGTTTCAAAAAGCGAAAAAGTGAAAAAAACAAAAATCTAGAAATTTCCTTTGCAAAGTCACGTTCGGGTTTGTATGTTGCCGGTTGCTTTAGACGCCCAGCGATCCGGATGGTGGGGTCACGCGATGGAAAAGCACGCCATTTCACGTTTTCGAGCTCATTCTCCACGTTTGATCCTCGGTGCCGTCGTCATGGCGGCAATTCCGATAATCAGCGGCGTAATGCCGCGCGGGCGGAATGCACACATTGCTCCGCTCTGACTAGAGCCGTGATTGCTTCACAAGGCTCTCTCGATTAAACGGACGATGGCCATCGTGGACCGCGGGACCAGTCCGCCGGTGCCCGGGCTGCTGGCTCCGCCGTCGTTTCCCAGCGCTGGCTCATTCGAAATGAGTACCAAACGGCTGCTTTTTGCCTCGATTCACAGCTATCTCGACCCGTCGAGCGGCGCGGCGATCGCGAGCCGCGAGCTCTTGGAGCTCTTGACCGCCCGCGGGTGGGATTGCCGCGTACTGGCCTGCGGGGTGCTCGACTATCAGCGCGAGACGCCGCTGGACGAGGCGCTGGCGACGATGGAATTGCCAGCCGGAAGGGCGGCCGCCGGGCTCAGCCGCGGCGGGCACGCCGAGGTGATCGACCTCGAGGTCGGGGGCGTGCGCGTCACGCTCGTGCCAACGAGCTCCAGCCGCGCCGAGAAGTCGCCCAACTCCAGTCGATCAAGGACCCCGCTAGCCGTCTGGCGACGTTCACTGTCTCGGGAGGCGACCTGACCGCCGTCGAGTATCCCGACGGCAACACCTGGGATTATGGCTACAACGGGTCGAACCAGCTGACCAGCGTGACCGAGCCCTCGTCAGCCGGCGAGCCCACGAAAATCACAACAATTACCTATGATTCTGCAAATCGTGTCGGTACGGTGACGCAGGCCGACAGCACGAACCAGACCTATAGCGCCGCCCAGGAGCAGGGCTGGACCGACAGCGGCACATCGGGCAGCCCCGTGGCGGCGACGCTCCTGGCCGAGGTGGGATCGACCTTTACCGATCCCTTGAGCGACGTCACCACTCTGCGTCCGGACTGGCGCGGCATGGGCCTGACCGACCAATCCGTCAACGCCCTTTCCAACGTTTCGACCTACGATCGCGATTCGAATGGTCTGGCCACGGTCGCCGTCAACCCCATGAACCGGATCAGCCAGTATGCCTACGATACGCATGGCAACGTCACGCAGATCACCTACCCCGACCTGAGCACGGTGACCTACGGCACCTACAACAGCTTCGCCGAACCGTCGTCGATGACCGATCAGCTCTCTCGGACCGACCACGTACACATACGATTCCGAAGGCAACCTGACGGTCCTTGAGGACCCGATGGATTACGTGACCACTTACACCTATTCGAATACCCAGCCCGGAATGCTCACCGCCCAGACGGCGCCTGCGCTCGTGGGCCATTCGAGCTACACGCTCTTTAGCTACCAGTACGATTCGTACGACCGGCTCACGACCACCACCAACGCCGATAGCGACGTCACGGTCAACGCCTACAGCAGCGCCGGGCAATTGACGTCGGTTACCGACGCGAACTCGAATAAGACAACATATTCCTATGATGCTATGAATCGTGAGACCGGCATGACGACCGCCGCAGGCAGCGCGATCGCCGGTGTTACCACCTTCGGCTACGATGCCGGGGGCAACCAGACCACGGAGACTGCGCCCACAGGCTATACCGTCACGACGACCTATGACGCCCTCGACCGGGTCTCGACCGTTGAGAACGCAGACGACGCTATAACTACGTATACTTATGATAATGCCGGCAGGCTGCACGTCCTGACCGACGCCGACTCGAACGCCACAACGTTTACCTACAATGCCCTGGGCGAGGAGACCGAGGTGACCTCGCCGTCGGTCAACAGTTCGGGCGGCGTGTCGGCGACCTTCGTTTATGATGCCGATGGCGAACTGGTCGATACGACCGACGCCGACGGGCGCCGCACGACGTACTCGTATGACTCGCTGGGGGACGAGACGGGCGAGACCTGGCTCAATAGCTCGGGCGGCGCGATCTACACGGCCACATTGACCTATGATTCTGCACGCGAATTGACCGGCGCCGACGACGCCGACGCGACCTTGACGATGGCCTACGACAGCGACGGCCAGCTCGGGACGATGGTGACCTCCGGCCCCGGGACGGGCCAGCCGACCGTGACCCTGACCTACGGCTACGATCCGTCGGGCGACGTGACCGGCATCAAGGACAGCCTGTCGGGCTCGGGCGCCGCCGGCCAGGCGATCACGACCTACCAGTACGACCCCGCGCTGCGCTTGACGACCGTCACGCAGTCGCTCGGCGGCACGACGTATGGTGAAATCACGATCACCTACGACTCGGGCGGCCGGATGACGAAGGAGTATGAGAGTGAGGACGCTACGGGCACGATTGTGATCACCGGAGACAGCTACGACGCGGCCAACGATATCACGGGTATCTCCAGCACGACGGGCACCGAGGGCAGCCCGTTCATCCACACCACGTTCGTGTCGGACTCGCCGACCTACAACAGCGACGGCGAGATGACCCAATATGCGCAGACCTACAGCGGCTACAACGTGCTCAACACTTACACCTACGACCACGCTGGGCAACTGACCGGGTCGACGGGCACGGTGAACGATTCTTACTCGTACGACCTCGACGGCAACCCCAACTCGAGCGGCTACACGACCGGCGCCGGCAACGAGATAGCCGCCTCGCCGGGGTACACGTATACGTACGACAATGACGGCAACCTGGTCAGCTCGACGAACACGTCCACCAGCGTGACGACGACCTATACGTATGACTATGAAAACCGTCCGACCAATGTCACGGTGGGCGGCACCGTGATGGCGACCTACACCTATAATGCGCTGGGTCAGCGGATCGGCATCGACGACAGCAGCGCGCAAACCTGGACGGTTTACAACGGCACGAGCCCCGACGCCAATCCCTATGCCGATTTCAACGGCTCGGGCGGCGTGACGATGCGCTATCTCGACGGCCTGGCGGTCGACGAGCTCTTCGCGCGGACGAGCTCGGGCGGCACCCTGGCGTGGTACCTGACGGACCAGCTTGGGTCGGTGACTGACCTCGTCAGCAGCTCCGGGACGGACCTCGATCACATCGTATACGATCCATATGGCAACATAGTCACAGAGACTAATTCAAGTAATGGAGATAGGTCCGAGTTTGCGGGGATGGAGTATGACTCGACGACTGGGATTTACTATGACCATGCGCGGTATTATGATGCGGCGGTCGGGCGGTTTATTAGTCAGGATCCTAAGGGGTTCGCGGCGGGGGATGCGAACCTGTATCGGTATGTGGGTAACGCGCCCACCATTGCGACAGACCCAACCGGGACGCAGGATGGTGGCGGCGTAACTCTAAACCCCGTCATTGTCGCACCCGGTCCCACCGGTGGCATCCTATTCATTCCCGTAATTCCCGTACCCGGTCCCAACGGTGGCGTGGCGTTTCCCGTTCCCCGAGACTACCCCATATGGCTCATTCCGAATCCGCTAGAGCCTGGGGGGCCGCCTAACCCACGTAGGCGCCCTGGCCGCACGGGGGGCGTACCCTCGATTCCGGGTCGCCTGGTTGGTGTGCAAGCTCCCCCTGGTTGGAGCCTCACATGGATACATGACCCACTCTTCGGCTGGGTCGGCCGCTTAAAGCCGGAGACAGATAGGTAGGCGCGACAGATGTGACCGGCTGGCGATCCAAGCGGCGCCGGCCAGTTGGAACTGTAGGAACAGTGTCGTGCCGCTCCGTTGCGCTTTTCGGGAGACGCCACCATTAACTCCGCGGCAAGTTTTACCCGCCCCAGCATGGTTCCGAGGCTGCGCTTATGGCAGTGCATGGGTCTACTTGCCGCGATCACGCTGGCGACGGGCTGGGTCGTGCGCCAAGCAAATATTCAACGCGTGGCGAGGGCTGGCATTGCAAGGGCTGGTGGAAGAACGCTGCTCTCCGCCCAATGCTTGGTGGGCGAAGTCGCCAGGTCAAGCCCAAAACCCGGCTGGCGTGGTTGGCTTGAGAGCAGTCTCGGTCCCGACTACTTTGATCACGTCGTCTATGTCGAGGGCTTCGAGCCGCCCGAACGGCTGTTAGTGCGGAGCCCGTCGTCGCTGCTACGGAGCCTCACACAGGTCGAGACTCTTAATCTGTTTGGAGGGTGCATCACCGATCAAACCCTCAGCGAGCTCGGGCGCTTAGATGGGCTCCGCCAGCTCCTGCTGCAACACACTGCAGTCACCAACGAGGGCCTGTCAGCCATCCGAGGTTTCACCGGGCTCGAGAGCCTTTATCTCAAAGGCGCCACGATCAATGCCACAGGCCTCGGGCACCTGCGCGGGCTGACCAGCCTGCGCGAACTGTCGGTCTACAGGGTTAGCATAACCGAGACCGACGCGACACGCGTCGCCTGGCCAGCCAGGCTCTTGGAACTGCATCTGCCTGAAAGTCAACTTCCAGACGCTGCGTTGGCTTCGATCGGAGCTCTGCGAGAACTTCAGGTGCTGGACATAGGCAAAGCCAAAATCACCGACGCGGGGCTCGCGCGTCTCAGGTCGCTCAGCGCGTTGCAAGAACTCAACCTTCGTGGCACCGCGGTTTCTAGCGCGGGCGCAGTCCACCTCAAGGCGCTCCGTTCCTTGCAGATGTTAGATCTTAGCGAGACTAATATCGACGACACGGGGCTGGCTAGCCTCGAAGGTCTTCCGCGCAGCCTGCGCCTAAGGTTGATCGGCACGGCTGTATCGGAGAAGAGTGTGGCGAGGCTGCGGCGACTCGGAGTGCGCGTGGACACGCAAGAGCAGATGAACCATCGGATCGTGATTGGCGACCCGCCCGGGAGAACCGAAAAACCGTGAGGCTGTCGTGGGCTTCGCGGTGTCAAGCCTTGTGTGCGCCGTGTGAAGGTGCTGGTCTCCAGCGGGTGTAAGTCCCGCCTGGCAACTGGGTCGCTCCAGCCGGCAGCTATCGGAGCGGCGGCGGAGGTGACGAAGCCGTCGAAGCCTTCGAGAGAGATGTGTCGCTTAGGCGACTCGGCGAGCCGATCCGCCTCAGTCGGATAATCGCCAGTGAAGGTTGAACAAGCCTCGAAAAGTCCAATGTGGTCGCCGACCTTGCGAGGATATGGGGAAGGCCGCAGCCGCTGCGAACAGGGAAACGGTTGGATCGCGACGACCTCGCCGGTCGATCGCCACGAGGCCGCTCTCCCATTCGTAGGATTCCTCTTATTCGTGGTTGGGACGCCTTCCACTGCCTCTGCGCGCTGACGGCCTCGGCCCTCTTAGCATCGGATTGTGGCTCGGTCCTCAACGGCTCCAAACCCGGCGAATTGTCAAGCCTGCGGAGAAGGCATCATGGATCACACGACCAGCGTCCGTTCGGAGCTCGCCTCGGTCATCGTCCCGTGCTGCAATCAGCTCGAGTTCACGCGGCATTGCATCGCCGCGCTGGTGCGGTTTACCCGCACACCTTGGGAGCTGATTGTTGTCAACAACGGCTCGACCGACGGTACCCGAGACTACCTGGCGGGCGTGCAAGATGCCTCGCCGGTGCCGGTAACAGTCATCGCGAATTCGACGAACCTTGGGTTCCCGGCGGCCATCAACCAGGGACTGAAGTGCGCACGCGGGGAATACCTCGTCTTGCTCAACAATGACGCGGTGGTGACTGAGGGGTGGTTGGAGCAGATGATTGGGCTGAGCGGAATGGTGCCATGGTCGGCGGAGACCAGCGATATGCCGCGGAGCCGCGGTCAGACGGACGGTGGCGATTCGTCGGGTGCCGGGGAGTCCGAGGCGAACGCCGAGGCGCGCGGGTAGCGCCGAGACCAGCGCCCCGTCTCCATCCGGCCTTGGAGCGTCTGGTAGCGCCGAGGCCACCGCCCCTCCGTCCGCCCTTCGAGCGTCTGGTAGTGCCGAGGCCACCCCCCCTGGCCCCCCCTTAGCAAGGGGGGGAGAGAGCGCGCGTTTGGGGCATGTTGCGAGGGGTGTCGGGCTGGTTGGGCCGATGACCAACTATGCGGCGCCGCCGCAGTTGATCGAGGACGTGCCGTATCGCGATCTGGATCAGATGCGTGCCTTCGCGCGGCGCTGCGCGAGGAGCACCGCGGGCAGTGGTTTACCGTGCCCAAGCTGTCGGGGTTTTGCTTGCTCATGAAACGCGAGGTTTATCAGACGATCGGCGGGCTCGATGAGCAGTTTGGGCTCGGGCTCTTCGACGATGACGATCTGGCCATCCGCGCGCGCCAGGCCGGATTCGAATTGGCAGTGGCCCATGACCTCTTTATCCATCACTTCGGCGGCCGTACGTTCGCCGGCAACGGAGTCGACACGCGTAAGCTACTCAGTGAAAACGAACAACGCTTCGCGGCCAAGTGGGGGCCGCTCGCACCGCGCGGCGAGCGCGTCGTGTTGCGGCGTTGGGGTGCACCGGATCGGAAATTCCCGGAACAACCGCAGTCCCGGAATGCTCATCATCCCGCAGCCGGCGAGATGGCAACCCGGGCTCACTTGCGCGTGGCCTGGGAGGGCGAATTCGAGGGAGTGCAGTCGCTTGCGCTCGTTAATCGTGCGATCTGTTGTCGACTAACCGATCGCGGGCATGATGTGCGTAGGATTGCCAGTGCCGGACGGACGGACGACGAGTCGGCCCAGATGATCGGCCGGCAGAGCCGCCTTTCGCTCCGCGAAAGAACGGAGTTTCGCGGAGCGAGAGGCGACAATGAAGGCGGAGACTCTCCCCGACCGAATGGCGACGCTCAGAAACACACCCATGTGCACGTGCGGCATCAGTGGCCGCCGAGGCTGGAACCGCCGCCCCATGGAAAATGGGTGCTGATGCAGCCCTGGGAATTTGGCAGCGTGCCGAATGCCTGGCTGCCGCTGCTCGGTCGCGTGGACGAGGTCTGGGCCTATAGCCGCTATGTGCGCGATTGTTACCTCGAGGCCGAAGTCCCGCGCGAGCGGGTTCATGTCATTCCGCTCGGCGTCGACCCCGAGCTATTTCGGCCGGGTGTCGAGCCGCTGGCGCTCCCGTCCGGCCCTGAAATGCGGTTCCTCTTCGTCGGCGGGACGATCTTTCGCAAGGGAATCGACCTGCTGCTGACGGCCTTCTCCCGGGCGTTCCGGCCCGCTGATGGTGTCGGCCTGGTCGTCAAGGAGATGGGCTCGAAGAGCTTCTATCGCGGCCAGACGGCCGAGGCTGACGTCACGGCGCTGCGCGAACGGGGCTTTCCCGTCGAGTACATCGAGCGCGACTTGAGCGAATCCGAGATGGCCGGGCTTTATGCGGCCTGCGACTGCCTGGTACATCCGTTCCGGGGGGAAGGGTTCGGCTTGCCGGTGGTTGAGGCGATGGCGTGTGGACTGCCGGTCATTGTCACCGGCGCGGGGCCGGCTCTTGATTACGCCACGGACGAGACGGCCTACCTGATCCCAGCTCAGCGTGGTCAGTTCGCCGAGTGCCGCGTGGGCGAAATCGAGACGATCGGCCGTCCTTGGCTCTTCGAGCCGGACGCCGATGTCCTGGTCGACCTCCTCAAGCGCGTGGCTGGCGACCGGGCCCTGGCCAGATCCAAAGGCGTCGCGGCCAGCGCCCACATCCGCGAGCGTTTCACCTGGGCTCACACCGCCAACGCAGCGGAGAAGCGGTTGCTTGCACTGGCCGATAGGACACAGCGGCCGAGCCGCGGCCGGGCGTGCGCGTTTAACCCGGAGCCAACGGCGACGGAGTTTGCTGCCCAGGTCGAAACGGGCGCCGTCGCCGGTGGCTCCGGGTTAAACGCTCGCCTGCCAGAGTTTGCGCAGGAGCGCCCAAGCCGAGCCTGTCGCGGCTTTCGACCAACGCGGCTTTGCGCCTCTGCGTGGGTCGTCCCAAGGTATCGTTGACGATGATCGTCAGGGACGAGCAGGAAAACTTGCCGCACTGTTTCGGCTCGGTCGCCGGGCTGTTCGATGAAATCGTGGTGGTGGATACCGGGTCGAGAGACCGCACGCGGGAGATCGCCCACGAGTTTGGGGCGCGGGTTTTCGATTTCGTATGGGTCAACGATTTCGCCGCGGCGAGGAATTCGGCTTTGGCACGAGCCACGGGCGATTATGCCTTCTGGCTCGATGCCGATGACGTGATTGACCCGCCCCAGCGCGCGAAGCTCGAGGCCATACTAGGGGGCCTTCCGGGTCCCGCGCGATTCGGGGTGGGCGAACCTCCGTGTGAGCCTGGCCTGAATGCGGCTCGGACGGAGCCTCGCCCTCCCGATGCGCCTCGCTCCCCTGGGTCGGCGGCGCGTTGCCCGGGACCGGCCGCCTACGTCGTCAAATGCGCCTGCGATCCGGCGCCGAACGGCGATGGCGGACAGACGGTGGTTGACCACATCCGGCTCTTTCCGCTCCGCGAGGACGTCCGCTGGACGTACCGCGTCCACGAACAGATCTTGCCATCGCTGCGGCGGGCCAACGTCCCCGTAAAATGGACCGATGTGACCGTACGGCACACTGGCTACACTGATCGGGCACTCCGCGCCAGGAAGCTTGACCGCGATGCCAAGATCCTGCGCGAAGAGCTTGCCGACCGGCCGAACGACCCGTTCGTTCTCTTCAACCTGGGTGCGATCGCCATCGAGCGCCAGAACTGGCGGCAGGCGCTCGACTGTCTGCGCCACAGCCTGGCCCGCTCGGCGCCGTCCGACTCGATCACGCGCAAATTGTATGCCCTGATCGCACGAGCCCACCAGATGCTGGGCGAGGCCCGCCAGGCGATCGCCGCTTGTGCGGAAGGCCAGGCGATCGACCCGGACGACGCCGAGCTGCTTTTTCGTGAGGCGGTCGTTCGGCGGCAGATCGGCGATAACGACGGGGCGGAGAAATGCTGGCGGCGGATCTTGACGCTGAAACGTCCAGAGCAGTTTGCCAGCGTGGACCAAGGCATCTACGGACACCTCACCCGGCGCAACCTGGCGGCGCTGGCCAAGGAGCGGGGCCATCATGATGAGGCCAGAACGCTCTCGCAGGCGGTCCTTGCCGAATGCCCGGGCGACCGCGAGGCCCGAGATCAACTGCGGAGTTTCTCGCCACTGGAGACGCCTGTTCAGACATCGAGAAATCGACCAGGAGAGGAGGAAGAGCCTTAACCACGGAAGACACTGAATTACACGGAAGAGGACATGCAGATTGATTTGCATATTGCGAAGAAGAGGACGAGGAAGCGATCGGACTTATGCCCTACCCGAGGCCAGAATGTCAGCCGGTACGAGCCGTCTTTCGGAGAGCTCCGGCCGATCGCCGCTTGAATTTGAATGGGTCGGGCCCGGGCGGCTGCTGGATCGACGGCCGTGACGCGAACGTGGCCTGACCCGATTTTGCGCCATCCCGCCCGATTTTGCGTCATTCGTAAGTCGTTTGCCGTTAAAGAGGTGACGCAAATGACGCAAAAATCCCACTTCACTTGGTCCCGCTGCGGGCCCCTCGCCGCAACTGTGCCGCACGAGGCGATCGGAACGCGATGATCGGCGGCCGTGACGCGGACCGTGACGATGGCGTGACGATGACCAGTCCAAACGTGGCGACGTAAGTCGTTGCCTGATAAGGGCGTGACGCTGGTGACGCTGGTGACGATGAAAAACCCAGTTTTCTACGTTTGCATCGCCCGCCGTCGGTTCGAGCGTCAGTTCTGCCAATCGTACCGCCTTGAGCGGTTAATTCGCGAGGTGATCGGACGATGAGTGCCGAGCGACTGCTCTTTGCCTCGATTCACAGCCATCTCAATCCCTCCAGCGGCGCGGCGCTCGCGACGCGCGACCTGCTGGAGGTTCTGTCCACCCGTGGGTGGGATTGTCGGGCGCTCTGTTGCGGCGTCCTTGACTACGAGCGAGAAACACCCCTCGATGAAGTGGTGGCAGCTCTGGAACTGCCAGCCAGCCCCACGGCGGCGGCGCTTTGCCGCGGCGGTCAGGCCGAGGTCTTCGACCTCGAACTCGAGGGCGTGCGAGCTACCCTGCTGCCGACGACCTCAAGCCGGGTCGAGCGCGCGCCCGCTCCTCGCGAGGGGGCCATGTACCTCGACCTGGCCGACCAGGTTTTCGAGCGGTTTCGGCCCAATGTCCTTCTGACGTACGGCGGGCACCCGGTCAGCCTCAAGCTCATGCACCGGGCTCGGTCGCGGGGAATCCCCGTCGTTTTCCACCTGCACAATTTTTCCTACACCGATCGGCGCGGTTTTGACAGTACATCGGCAGTGCTGCTTAATGCACCAGCTCGATCTACCAATCCTGCAGGTCGACATTCTGACGAATTCTCTCGAAATGCGCAAATCGATGGATTGGTCGGCATTCTCGGTGCAGTAATACTGGATGACCGGAGCGCCTTGGCCTGGTGAGGAGGTCGGATCATGAAAAGCGCGACTCGAGGGCCAGTCTTGCGAGAGCTGGACCGCCTGTTTCGTTGTGGAACACTTTCCGGACTTGGCGATGACGAGTTGTTGCAGCGGTTCCTCGATCGGAGGGATGGCAGCGCCTTCGAGGCGCTCGTGTCTCTGCATGGACCGATGGTACTGGGGATCTGCCGGAGGATGCTCCACGACCCGCGCGACGTGGAGGACGCCTTTCAGGCCACGTTCCTGGTGCTGGTCCGCAAGGCGTGCACGATCCGAGAACGCGGCCTGCTGTCAAGTTGGCTCTACGGGGTGGCGTATCGGGTGGCGCATCGGCGCTCGAGCCCAGGCCATAGAGCGCCAGGTCCGGGAGATCGGCGTCGAGCGGCTTGATGCCCACGCAGGAGCGCACCTCCGGAACGCGCCGAAATCGGGCCCGTGCTCGATCAGGAACTGAGCCGGCTTCCCGCCAGGTACCGCGAGCCGCTCGTGCTCTGCTACCTCGAGGGGCGCACGCACGATCAGGCGGCCGAGCAACTTCGATGTCCAGTCGGAACCGTTCGCAGCCGGATGGCGCGCGGACGCGATCTGCTCAAGCGCAGGCTGACTCGCCGGGGATACGCCCCGACTGCGGCGATCCTGGGCGGCGGAGCGTCAGTACCGGCAGTGTTCGTCACCGAGTCGATTCCCGCGGCATTACTTTCCACCACGGTTCGCTCGGCGCTTGGCCACGCCACGTTGCGCAGCGCTATGGCTGGGGCGGTCGCGGCGCCGATTTTGACTCTTACCCAGGGAGTGCTCACGACTATGAAGCTCAGTCAACTGGCATGGATTGGACTGGCGATGCTGGCTACCAGCCTGTCCGCCGGAGGGTTGATCGCGGTCGCTTTCGCAAGGGCCCAAACTGCCGGAAGTGCAACCGCACTCCAACCCTCAGGTGAGAGGTCCGCCGAACCGGCTGGGGGTGCGCAAGCACAGAGCCCCGGTGCTCGGCCGCAAACAACATCGGAGGCGTTCGACGCGCGGCTCAGGGCCCTGGAAAGCAAGATCGATTTGCTCTTGAGCCGTTCGACACCATCGCAAATAGAGGGAGAACCCTTGGCTCACGCAGCGTCGACGTCCGCGACCACAACCGCGACCCACAGTGCCGTCGTCCGTCCTGCACGGGCCGCCGCCAAGGGTGTCGCGGCCGCCGGCGCCGCTCCCGCCCCGGCCCCCAGTGAAGCGGTTCGACCGCCTGTTCCGGTGTTGACCGACCTGACATGGGCGTCGAACGCTCCAGCGACCGTAGGCACGGTCCGCGAGCTGGAAACCCAGCTCAAGCTTGCTTTACAAGCCTTCGATCGCTCCAATGCGCTCTACCGGAATGGGTCAGTCCCGCAGGGCGTGCTGGAACAGACGCGCGGCAAGGTTTTGCTTGCGGCGGCCGTGCTGGAGGGACTCGACGACGACCTCGCGGATGAGCTGGATCGGTTGCGGCTGGAAATGAAGAAAAAGACGGCCGAGCTTCACCAGGCCCAGGCTCAAAGGGAGGTGGCGGCCAGCGTCGTCGCGCGAAATGCTCGTCTCAACCAGCGGAAGCCCGGCATGGTCAGCGAAGACGACGTTGCCAAGGCCGACGCAGAGCTCAAGATCGCCGAGGCTCAGATCGAGGCCAAGAGAGCCGAAGTTGAGGAAATCAGTTTACTGGCCGCCCGCGCGACCCGAAGACGCGATCGGATTGCGCAAGCGATCCGGCTATCGGGCGCGCCACGGCTGAAGCAAGGGCCACTTCAGAGCCCACGAGCACGGGTGGGCTTGCTCCACCAGCGACCGGTGGTCCTCATCGGTGAGACGTCAAAGCCTGCTGTAGGCATGGTTAAGCAGGGCAAAAGGACGATCATGCCTCAGCCGGTCCCAGGTCGATCGAGTGACTTGACGAGCTCGCTGATCGCCTTGAATTCGGGCCGGTCCGCCGCCTCGGTCCATTCGAAGAGGACCGATTCGGTGGTCGACACGACTGCCCCGGCATGTTCCAGGCGCCGCAGCGCAAACTCCCAATCGAGCTTGCGGCGCGAGGTCACGGCGTCGGCCGCAACTTGCACCCGGAACCCCATATCGAGCAATTCCAATGCGGTCTGGGCCACGCACACGTGAGTCTCAATCCCCACGATCGTCACATGACGTACGTGCCGGCCGTAGAGTTGTTCGAGAAGTTGAGGAACCGCGCAGCAGTGGAAGGTTGTCTTGCCCGGGCGCTCGGGGATCAAGGCGGCGACCTCGGAAACCGTCGGCCCGAGTCCACGGGGATATTGCTCGGTCGCCCACACCGGCACGCTCAGTAAATTGGCGCCTCGAATCAGACCGACCACGTTGGCGACGACTCGATCCCGGTCGGTCATCCGGGTCATGAGCTTTTCTTGCAGGTCCACGACCAGCAGTGCACCATGCCGCGCGGTCAATCGTTGGGTCGGACGCATCGATCCATCCTCCTGCACGAGAAACTCGGGGCTTGGCTCCGTCCGCCAGTTTTCGGCCCGATGAGAAGTGATGCTAAGAGGCACCTCGTCCGGGTGTCAAGCATCGGGTCCCTTGCCCCGCCAGGAAATGGGCGATAGTATCGAGTTCGAACCATGATGGGTTGGCTTTTGACGAATGTTCCTCCGGCTCGCGACGGGTCGAGTGGGGTTCGTCCAGTTCCAGGGTGACCGATGTGGCGGAAAAGCCCCGACTCTTGGTCATAGACCGTGACGGTTTGCAGGGCACGGCAACTCTCGAGTGCCTGATCGAGTCGTTCGATGTGCTGACGGTCCGCACCATCTCCAAGGCGCTGGCGCTTCTGCGCGATCAGAAGTTCGCGGCGGTCTACGTCGACGCGTCGCAACTGGCGTCGGTGCGCTGGGTGGGGATGATGATCCAGGCCGAGGAGATCCTGGACGCGATCTCCGATGGCGTGGCCGTGGTCGATCCCGACCTGAGGATCATCTGGGCGAATCCGGAATTCCACTTGCTGATGGATTCGTCGGCGCCGAGCGTCGGCGGCCAGTTCTACCAATCGCTCGGCCAGCCTGAAATCCTTGGTCCCGACCCGTGCCCGTTCACGACGGCAGTGGCGGCGAAGGCGCCGGCGAGCACGGCGATCAAGATCGCCGGCGGGCGCTACCTCCGGCTGACGGTCACGCCGGTCTTCGACGCGGCCAACACCCTGACCCATCTCATCACGCTGACCCGCGAGACGACCGACGAGACCCAGCAGCAGCTCAAGGTCAACGCCATCCACCAGGCGGGCGACGAGCTGGCCGACCTGACTCCCGACGAGCTCGCCGAGATGGGTGTCGAGGAGCGGACGGACCTGCTCAAGTACAACATCGCTCGTCACATGAAAGACCTCTTGGGTCTGGACTTCATCGAGATCCGCCTGCTCGACCGCGCGACGAACCGGCTCATCCCGCTCTTGACCGAGGGAATGACTCCGCTGGCCGCCAATCGTGAGCTGTTCGCGCGTAAGGAAGGGAACGGCGTCACCGGGTTCGTGGCGGCGACGGGGCTCTCCTACGTCTGCCCGGACACGACCAAGGACCCGCTTTACATCGAAGGGGCCGCGGGATCGCGCAGCTCGCTGACCGTTCCCCTGATCTACCACGGGACCGTGATCGGCACGCTCAACGTCGAGAGCCCCAACCCCAACGCGTTCGACGATCGCGATCGCCAGTTTATCGAAATCTACGGCCGCAACGTGGCCTCCGCCCTCAACACCCTCGAGCTCTTGCAGGCCGAGAAAGCCGTCACGGCCGTCGCGTCAGTGGCCGCCATCAATCGCGAGCTGGCTCTGCCCTTGGACGACATCATCACCGATGCGACCACGGTGCTCGACCGTTATGCCGGCCACGACGAAGACATCATCGCCCGCTTACGCCATCTGCTTTACCGGGCGCGGGAAATCCGCAGCTTGATCCACAAGGCCGGCTCGACCGTCGTGCCCCAGCCCAGGCAAACCCAGCCGGCCCCGCGCCTCGCCTGGCCGGAGCGCGGATCCTCGTCGTCGACGCCGACGAGGCCGTCCGCCGTTCCGCCCATCACCTTTTGGGATGCCAGGGGGCAAGCGTGGAAACGGCCCGAGACGCCCACGAGGCCATCGCACTCTCGCGGCAGACGGCCTACTCGACGGCGCTTGTGGACATTCGCCTGCCCGATCTCGATGGTTATGAAGCCTTCAAACGGCTCAGGGCCGTCCAGCCGAGCGTACCGATCATCTTGATGACCGGCTTCGGCTGGGACCCGGCTCACTCCATCGTCAAAGCCCGACAGGAAGGGCTCCAGACGGTCCTCTACAAGCCATTTGCGCGGATCGGCTGATGGAGGCCGTCGAACAGGCTCTGCGCACCGCAGTGCCGCCTCAGTCCGAACCCGCGCCGCCGCTCGACGGAGCAGCCGACAGAGCCCATCCGGGCGCGACAACCACCTTGGCCGGCGCGCCGCGCCCCAGGCGGCATCCGCCACTCCGCCGGCGCCTGAGCAACCGTCGCGGGAGGACGGCGTCCCGGATCCCGCCGCTCATCAACCGATCAAGGCAGGTTCCGATGAGTCTTGACTGGCAAGGGCTGGCGATTCTCGCACTCGCTCTGCCGCCAGCTCTCGGCCATCTCTACCACTTCGTGCTGATGGTCAACGTCGGCAGCAGCCTGGGGTTTTCCGAGACGATCGCGGATCGTGTTCGCTCCGTGCTCTTCGCCGTGCTGATTGCGACCTCGGGCGTGCTGCTCGTGGGCCACATTCGCGACCCGTGGTGGAACTGGGCCTGGCCGCCCCGAGGTTATGCGATCCTGTGTCTGTTGTCGGCAACCGTCATCGCCCCGCTTTGCAGTCTTCGCCTGGCCCTGCGACGGCGCCCCGAAGGGATCACAGGCCGGTCTTGCGCACGACCTCGCCCGTTTGGAACCAGCCGCGGAGCTGATCGGGCCAGGCCCGAAACATTGGCAGTTACGGCTTCCCCGCAATGAATCGTTCCGGCTGCATAGTCGAGAGTGGGATCTGGCGCTGCCCCGCATGCCCGAAAAGCTCGACGGCCTCCAGATTGTCCAGCTCAGCGACTTGCACTTCGCCACTTGCTTCGATCGCAAGTTCTTCGAGAACGTCGTCGAGATCTGCCTGGCTTGGCATGCCGATCTGGTCGTCGTGACCGGAGACCTGGTTGAGGATGACTCCACCCTGGAATGGATCGAGCCGCTCTTGGGCCGGCTCGAGGCTCGCCTCGGCAAGTTTGCAATCCTGGGCAATCATGACCGGGAGCATGATCCCCGGCACATCATCGCCGAGCTGAGTCGCGCGGGGTTTGAGACGCTGGACGGAGAATGGACTTCGATCGACTGCGATGGCGCCATTCTGGCGCTCGGCGGGACATCCGAGCCCTGGGGACGGCCACTCGATCGACGCACGACGCCGGCGGCGGATTTCCGCATCCTCTTGAGCCACTCGCCAGACCAGTTCTACGCTGCCCACAAGGCCGGGATCGACTTCGTGCTATCGGGTCACAATCACGGCGGTCAGATCCGTCTTCCCCTGGTCGGCCCGGTCTTCATGCCCAGCCGGTACTCGCGGCGGTTCGATCGCCGGTTTTTCCGCCTGGGTCAGACGCTCATGTACGTCAGCGAGGGCATCGCCGGCAAGAATCCTTATCGGTACGGCTGTCCGCCGGAAATCGCGCGGTTTACGCTCAGGGTCGCACGAGCGTCAACGAGCCTTCCCGCGCTGCAAGGCCAGGGGACTCGTGGAGGCAAGAACGAGGAAATGGACCGAGGTTGGGCTCGGGACTGACGCTGTATCGAATGTCGCGCGCTGCTACAATCAGCGGTGGTATGGCGTAGCTGGCCGAAACCTGACTGAATTGGAGGACCTCGGCGATGCCCTCACCGTTCCCGGGAATGGACCCATACTTGGAGAATCCCGGCCTCGGGCCCGACGTGCACTTTAACCTGATCTCAGGGTCGCAAGGCCTCCTGAGCGCGCAATTGCGGCCAAAATATCTTGTCCGGGTCGAAGAGCGCACTTACATCACCGACGAATCCGACCCCACGTTCACGCTGCGATTGCGCGTTCCGGGCGTTGAGGTGGCAGGTCGCCCAGGTTGGGAACAGACCCCTTTCGCGCTCACCAGCGATGCTACCTTATTGGATGTTGCCGAGCCAATCGTCGCGACCACCTGGTTCGAGGACGAAATCCACGAAGCCTATTTGAAAATCATCGACCGCCAATCGCGCGATGTGGTCATGGTGATCGAGATCCTGAGCCCGTCGAACAAGGTGCCCGGCTCACCCGGCCGAAAGAGCTTCGAGGACAAGCGCCGGGAGATCATGCGCTCGCCGAGTCATTGGGTAGAGATCGACCTGCTTCGCGGGGCTCGGATGGTCCCCGTGCCCAAGAAAGTCGGCCCGCATGAGTACTTGGTGCACGTGTCGAAGGAGAATCTGAGGCCGCGGGGCCATCTCTATCCAATCCGCTTGGCGCGGCGACTTCCCCCGATCGCTATCCCCTTGAAAGCCGAGGACCCGGACGCCCGGCTCGATCTCCAAGCCGTTCTGGATGCGGCCTACGACCGTGTGGGCTACGACTTAGAGATCGACTACCGCAAGGAGCCAGAGCCGCCACTGGACGCCGAGCTGGCCACATGGGCTGATCAGCTTCTGCGATCGAAGGGGCTTCGCTGAAGAGCATCGGCGAAGACCCGCCTCATATTGTCGGCCACACGCTTGAGCCAGGCCCGGAAAAGCCGTCCTTCGCTCCGGGAAGGAACGTCCTGTCGCGGAGCGAAAGGCGACACTTGGTTGCGCACACCGCCTAAATGTAAACCCGCCGGTTATAGACGTACCACTCGAACAGAAGCACTCCGAGCGCCAGCAAGGCGAAGTACCACCAGATGTCCTTCTGGATGACCGGCGGCTTGGAGGTTCCCGAGACGGGGTTGTACCCGATCTTGATCTTGTAGGCTTCGGCGAAGCTGGATGGGGCGCCTTCGGGCACGAGCCCCCGCGGCGCCAGGTCGCTCTCGCGAATGTCGAAGAGGTTGATTGCAAACGGCATCAAGCCTTTCGGGTCCCACCGGGCCAGGTAAATACCGGACCTGGCGGCCTTGTTGTAGACGAACGCCCCTTGCGGCGAGCGCGACACTTCCGCGCCGGCCGGATCGGCCGCCGAGCTCACGTGGATCGTCTGGCCCGTGGTGTTGACATGGAGCACAAACGGCCGACCGGGCTGTGCCAGTTCCTCGCCGGTACCCTCGCGGAGGTTTCCCAGCGCCTGAATGCTGTTCACGATGAATAAGGGGAAGCTGATATAACGAAACCACGTCGTGTTGGGCGTGTTGGCGTCAAAGAGCGGAAACGTGACGACCGTATCGGTGTAGCCCTCACGCGGGACGATGAAGGCGAGCGAGCCCTTGTCGCCGTCGATCAGGCTTTTCGCGCCTGGGGGAAGCTCGACGATGCTGGCCCGCGCCACGTAAACCAGCTTGAGATCGCGGACGAATTGCATCAAGGGATGGCCGATGTCCCAGTCGAGGATGACGGGCTGCTGCACTTCCTTACGATTCGCGTACGCCGGGCCCGGAGGAAACTCGCCGAAATAGAGGGTGTTGGCTTGAGGATGAAAGTCGAGCTTGACGCCGTCGAGAATGACCAGGTCGTACCGGCCTCCCTTCAAGTCGCGCACGACGGCATCGCTCTTGGCTTCGTCCGCCGCGACGATCGTGATATCAGCCCGCTCGAGCATTGCGGGCGTCTTCAAGGTGTCCGTGAGAAAGCGGTTGAACGAAGTGATCGCCAGCACCTGGGCCTTCCGGGTGGTGCCGACGACTGCGTAAGCGTGGTTATCGACGTCGAGCGAGTCCTTGACTGTCAAGCGGACCTCGTAGGGCATCAACCCCGTGTCCTGGAGGTCGAACTTGAATGACTGATCGCTCTGGGGCGCGATCTTAAGCGCGATCGCATCGACCAGGGTTCCTTCATCCCCAGGCTTGTCGACCGCGTAGCGGTAAACCTGGGCTTCGGTCGCGACCTCTTCGGCGCGGAAGTTGTGGACCCGGCCGAAGAGCTGGTAGATGTCGGGCTTTTCCTCGTCCCGCCGGGCCTGAAGCGCGAGGATCGCCACGTTGTCGCTCGGGTTGCGGGACCGCACTTTGGCATCGGGAGCGCCGGCCCCCTCGGCCTCGGCCGGGGGCGAGTACGCAGGCGGAGGAGGTCCGATGACAACCACCTCCGGCACGAGATTTCCCACGCTGAAGCCTTCGACGTCGGCGAAGCCCCCGTCGGTATAAATGAAAAGTTTGGGCGTGACGATCGACGAAGCCGCCACGCCCTCACCAATCTGTTTCGAAGGGTTGGCGAGACCGGCGGCGACCTGGAGCCCGTCGCGGAGGGAAGTCGTCGCCTGGGTGGCGGGTATCGCGTCGATGCGCTGCTCCAGGACGCGCCGGTCGCCGGTGTAGTTGGAAATGACCGCCGCTTTGTCGGCGAACGCGATCACCATCGCCAGGTCGTCGGAGCCCATCTCCTGGACAATCTTCCTGGCCGCTTGCTTGGCCTGGGCCAGGCGGCTGGGCGCGACGTCGGTGGCCGACATGCTCGCGGAGTTGTCGATCATGAGCACATATCGTTGACCTTGAGACCCCGAGCCCTTGGTCCGCGGGCCAGCCAGGGCCAGCATTGCCAGGGCCACGGCCAGAAGCTGAAGGAACAAGAGCAGGTTGCGCCGCAGCCGCTGGAACAAACTGTTGACGTGGAGGTCTTCGAGGCTGCGTCGCCAGAGGATCGTGCTGGGCACTCTCACCGGCCGGCGCCGAAGCTTGAGGAAATAAAGCGCGATGATCCCCACCGGCACGCCGGCCAGCACGAACCACGCCGCCAGACCAAGCGGTGAATAGAACTCGAACGGAAAGCCCATCCGGCTCAATCGACCCCACATATCCATCATCGCTTTCGCCTCCCGGCCGCTCAAAGATCGAGTTCTTCTTCGGGGATGTCTCGCCCCCCTCTACGGCGACGCACCATCATGAAGAGCAGGTAGGCCACGACCGCGCCGCCGGCGCCGAAGAAAACCCAGGGATTCGTGACCATCCAGCGACTCATCTGGCAGCCTCACCTCGCCCGTGCTCCCACCAGTCGATCAAAGGCGAATCGCATGCAAAACCCGCGGCAGACCGTCTCACTTGACCAGACCGCGCTGGCGGAGATAGTTCAATACCAGCTTATCGAACGGATGTTGATTGGTCGTGAAAATGTAAGTGATTCCCCGGCTGGTGCACCATTCCTTCAAGCCGCCCACGAATGCGTTCAATGTGTCTTTGTAGCGTTTCAGGAGCGGCGCGCTCATAGTGACCTCGGCCATCTCGTCGTCCTCGGCGTCGACCAACCTCAGGTCGCCCACGAGATCCGGCTCGACCTCTTCCTGGCTCAAGATGTGGATGACGTAAATGTCCATGTTGCGAGCCAGGAGGTAACGGAGTGCGTCCTGATATCCGTGCTTGTCGAGGAAGTCGGAGATCACCACCACGACGCCCTTGCCCGCGTGCCGGATGGCAAACTCGCGCGCGGCCGAGGTCAGATCGCTGTTGCCCGACGCCTCCAGCCGATCGAGGTATTGCACGATCCGCCACATCTGGGAACGGCCGCGAATCCCGTGCAGCCCTCGATCCAGGCCCGCGCTGAAGGTGTCAACCAGCACGCGGTCGTGGTTCACCAGCCCGATGAACGAAAGGGCCGCGGCGACTTGCTTGCCATAGCGCAGCTTGGTCGGCGTACCGAAGTCCATCGACAGGCTGGCGTCCAGCAGCGTGTAGACGTGGAGGTCCTCTTCCTCGAGAAAGAGCTTCAAGAAGAGCTTGTCAAGCCGCCCGTAGACGTTCCAGTCGATGTGCCGCAGGTCGTCCCCGACCGTGTAATTGCGATGTTCGGCGAACTCGACCGATGAGCCGCGGCGCTTGCTCTTCCGCTCACCTTTCATCCTGCCGACGAAGATCTTGCGGCTGACCAGCTCGAGCTGTTCGAGCTTGTGCAGGAACTCCGGATCAAGGAGCGGCGACTCGGTCGAGCCCGATGCGCGCGCGGCCGCACCAGGCGCGGCGGGGGCAGAAGAGGAGGTGGCGGTCATCGAAGGTGCTCTTTATGACATGTTGTAGTCATCACGCTCCGCGTGATGGTCCGTCACGCGGAGCGCGACGACTACGACAATTGGTTTTGATCGGCACGCACCGCGTGAAGTTCCGTCGCGCCGACTGCACTTGGTTTCGATCGGTTCGATCATTGGCTCAGCCCAGCCGGTCCGAGACCCAGAAAAGTGAGATCATCACGGTCACGGCCACGCCCAATCCCAGCAGCCACGGCACGAGCGCGGCCAGAAAGATGAACCACCGCGCCTTCAATCGCAAGGGCGGGCAGCGATGCAAGAACCCTAAAGCGGTCAGCCAGCTTTCCAGGATCACGAGTGATCCCGCCGCCGCCGTGGCCACCGCCACGGCCGGCTCGGTCGTCCAGGCCGCGAGCGAAAGCGCCAAAAGTAATGCGCACAAACCGATCAGGCACATCAGGTCGCCGGTCGTGAAGATCAGCGGCTCGTGCTTGGGGGGGAGGCAATCCTGCGTGAGCGCCGGCGGTGGATCGTAGATGTCGTGCATGTTGGTTCACGCCACGGCTGAGCGGGCCTCCGCCTTTTCGGGTACGGCATCGAGCACCTTGAGCAGCACGTCGTCGGGATCGATCCCTTCGGCCTGGGCTTCGAAGTTCAGCAGCACGCGGTGCCGGAGGCCGGGAAGATAGACGCGGCGCAGGTCTTCGAAGCTCACATTATACCGGCCATCGAGCAGGGCCCGCACCTTGGCGGCCAGGACCAGGGTCTGCACGCCGCGCGGGCTGCTTCCCCAGCGAATGTACTTGGTGGTCACGTCGGCGGCGAACTCTCCCCCCGGATGCGTCGCCAGCGCCAGGCGGATGGCATAATCCTGCACGTGGGGAGCGACGATCACTTCACGGATCAGCGACTGCATCCGCAAGAGCGTCTCGCCGTCCAGCACCTTCTCGGCCTTCGGCGTTTCGCCCCGGGTCGTGCGGTCGAGGATCGTGCTCAGCTCGTCTCGGGTCGAGTAACCCACGATCAGCTTGAGCAGAAAACGGTCGAGCTGCGCCTCGGGCAAGGGATAGGTCCCTTCCTGCTCGATCGGGTTCTGGGTCGCCATCACGAAGAACGGTTCCTTGAGCCGGTGGATGTGGCCGCCGACCGTGACGGAGTGCTCTTGCATCGCCTCGAGCAGCGCGGACTGGGTTTTGGGTGTGGCCCGATTGATCTCGTCGGCCAGCACGATCTGTGAGAAGACCGGTCCGGGCTGAAACTCGAAAACGCGCCGGCCGTCGGGCAGCTCCATGACCACGTTGGTGCCGATGATGTCCGCGGGCATCAGGTCGGGCGTGAATTGAATCCGGTTGAAGTCGAGCGACACCGCGTCGGCCAGAGTGCGCACCAGGAGCGTCTTGCCCAGGCCGGGCACGCCTTCCAAGAGCGCGTGCCCGCCGATGAAGAGGCAGGTCAAGACGCCATGCACGATCTCGTCGTGTCCGACGATCACCTTGGAGATCTCGCCCTTGACGCGCTCGTAAGCCGTGCGAAACTCCTCCGATCGGGCTTCCATCGATCCGGGGAAAACCGTTGACATCGCTTGAGTTCCTTTCTGTTGAACAGGTTGGTGGCTGGCTTGCGGTCGAAAGATCAAAGGGCGGCGGCGCGGCCGTGCATGGTTACTTTCTTCAGGCGCCGGGAGTCCTCGGGTCTTTGGTCCTTTCTTTATCCTTCTCCCGTTCCTCCCAGACGCGCTGCTTGGCCTTGAGCAGCCGGTTGGTATAGCCCTGGTTATCCGCCGGAGCGGGGCTGGCCGCGATGCTCGGAGCCTGGGCCCTTTCCGCCGCGCGAGCGACGTCACGGACCGCGCCTCCCTCCAAGAGCGGTTCGCCGATCTCAGCCCCGGGCGCCGCGACGGGGAAGGGGAGCGGCTCGGCTTCCCGCTGGCTCACCGTCCGGGAACGATCGAGCTGTTCGCTCACCTCCGCCTTGCGGCTCTTCAGCTTGTCCATGTAGTCGGTCGCAGGCGTTGGTTCCTGCCCGCGGAGCTTGCGCCACTCGTTGGCGATCGTGAGCTTGATCCAGTCCAGGTCGAGCGCGATGCGCCGGACCGCGACGTCGCCCAGGAACATGCAGGCCGCCAGCCAGATCAGGACCGGCCAGAGAGGAGCCAGCGAGTGGGGATTGATCAGAGCCGGATCGCGCCGGAAGTGATCGACTCCCTCGAGGGTGCGCGCCAGGTCGATCCGCCCATCCGGCGTCTGCTTCCAGTTGACGACCTGTCCGTCGGTGATCGAAGCCAGCGTCTCGAGTGTCGTCGGGTTGGAGCGCAGCTCGCGATACTCATCCGAGTAAGGCACCGACACTCCCGAGGAAATCACGCCTTGAACGTTCTCGGGCCCGCGATATCCCAGGTTGACAAAGTAATTCCCGCTTCCCTCCGCGTTCTCGATCGTCGCCTCGTAACGGCCGGGAGCGGTCTGTTCCAGTTGGATCGACGACGACTTGAGGTCGGGGTTGACCACGTTGCCCTGAATCTGAAGAAAGTTGAGGAACTGGCGATCTTTGTCGAGCGCGTTGACAACCACCTTGATGCGTCCCTCTTCGCGGCGGATGTTCAAGGTCAGGTTGCCTCGGTCGGCGGGCCGCATCGACCAGCGGATCACTTGAGACCAGAACCCCGCGTAACTTTGCCAGTCCGGCCACGCCTTGGCCCACTTGCGCCCGGCGTCGGAGGTGAAGACGAGCGATCGGCCCAGTCCATAGGACCAGTGCGCCAGGATCGGGTTGAGCTGACCGGTCGGCAACGGCGAAACGATCGGGATCTCGACCAGCTCGTTCTCCTTGGGCGACGTCAAGACCAACCCGGTGATGGCCGGCAACGGGTCGGAAAGCCGCAACACGGGCTCGGTGAGCGGATAGTTGATCTTGGGCAGCCAGGGTGTTTGGTGCTCGAAGATGAGCGGGCGCGAGATCGACCGGGCTTCCTTCTGGTAAATCCGCGGCAGGGCCTTGGGATTGGTCACGTTGTAGAACCGGCCCTTGGTCCGCACGGCCAGGTTCCGCATCACGCTGGCCGCGCCCGGATCGTTGCCGTGGGCGGCCGTCAGTACCGCGGTGACGGTGACCTTGCTGGCGACAAGTTGAGCGATGACACGATTGCTGGGCGGCGTCGGATCGCCGTCACTGATGACGACGATATGCTTGCTCATCGCATCCGGAATCGCGTTGAGGCCCCTCATCGCCATCTGGAGCGAAGGGTCGAAATCCGGCATGTCGCCGGGTGTCATGCGGTCGATCGAGCGGAGCATGGTGTTACGGCCCGACCCGATTGGTCGCAGCGGAAAAAGCCAGGCTTCCTGACCCTCCCAGTGCAACAGGCCGGCATAGTCATAGCTGGAAAGCGCGTGGATTGCCGCCTTGGCCACGACCTTCTGCCAGTAATTGCCCTCGGCAATTTCGCTGGCGTGCATGATCAACGCCATCGCGCCGATCCCCTGGACCTTGAGCGCCTTGATCTGCATGTCGACCGGCAGCGCCTTTTCGACCGGCGTGTTCATCCAGCCGCCGGCCCCGAAGCTGTCGCTGCCCCCGAGCATGACCAGCCCGGCCCCCATGTCATGGCAGTTGGAAGCCAGAAGCTGGTGCTGGCTCTCGGTGAACGCCTCCTTGGGGACGTTGCCCAGGATCACCGCGTCATAGGGTTGAAGCTGGGCCAGGTCGGTCGGCAACGGATCGCCGCCGACGCCGCCCGAGCCGTCGATCCGCGGCGCGACCAGGACCTTGACCTCGATTTCCTTCTCACGCAGCGCCTTGACCAGCTCGGCATGCTCGCCCCGCGTCCCCTCGATCAAGAGGACCTGGGCCTTCCCCCTGGCATGGGTAAAGCCTTCGGCCACGTTGTTGATCGCGCGGCGGTCACCGCTATCCTTGTCGGGTACGAACTCGGCGGAAAACGTGTAGAAGTTCGGCTCGGTGATGAGCTGTTTGAGCGTGAAGACGTTGACGCCGCGCTGGAGCTCCACGGGAGCCGGCTGTTCATTGCCCACCGCGGGAGCGCGATAATTGTCGGCCTTCTGAAAGACCTGGAGCGTCCCCCGGCCTGGTTCGCTCGCCCGGATGACCACATTGATATTGACGGTCTCGCCCTTCTTGACGTCGGGGGGAATCGAGACTTTCTCGACCAGGACTTCGCGGTCGTAGTGGTATTCAATCGGCAGGACGTCGACCTGCACGCCCAGCGACTTGGCGGTCGTCGCCTGCTCGAGCAGGTTGCCCCGGTTCTCGTTGCCGTCGGAGATCATGACGATCCGCCGCGCGGTGTCCTCGGGAGAGGTGGCCAGAGCCAGCTTCAAGGCCGCGCCCAGGTCGGTGTTCTCATTGTCGATCGTGCTCTCGACACCCAGCAGGTTGAGCTCGCTCGGGGCAGGGGGGACCTCGACGCGCGGCTCCCTGCCGAAAACGATGACCCCCGACAGGTCGTCGCGCCGCCGCTTCTTCGACGCATCGGTCACGTACTCGAGCGCTGCCTTCTGAGCTTCACGGGGCACGCTGTTGGACGCGTCGATCAGGAATATCGTCGTCAGGCGATCCGACCGGCGAACCGACTGAAGATCCGCGAGCGCCAGCACGATGAGCGAGATGACGAGAACCCGAAACAGGATCGCCAGCGTCCGCCTCAACGGCCCCAGCCCGGCCAGGCTGCGGTAGCTGATCCAGACGAGGGGTGGCAGGAGGAGCGGAATCAGAATCAGCCAGCCGGGGTTGCCGAAGCTGATCGACCAGTTGCCCCCACTCATTGTCCCATCCTCCCAGGACCGATCTTAGAGCCGAAACCGCTGCACGCGATGGTTGTTCGAGTCGACCACCGATACCTGGCACCGGCTATCGACGGCCAAGGCGTAAGGATTATAGAGCTGGCCCCGTCCTCGCCCCGCGCTTCCCCACATTCCCAGGGACTTGCCGTCAAGAGTGAACTTCTGGACGCGGTGATTGCCATACTCGCAGACATAGAGCCGATGATCGGGCCCGATCGCCAGGTCGTAAGGATAGCACATCTGCCCTGGCTCCTCGCCGCGCGTCCCCCAGGAATTAAGCAGTTTTCCCTGGGTGTCGAAGACCTGAATGCGATGATTGCAACTGTCGGCAACGAAAAGGCGGTCCTCCTCGTCGATCGCCAGGGCGCGCGGTTTCAAGAACTCTCCCAGCTCGTAACCATGCCCGCCCCACTGGCGCAGCCATTCCCCCTCCGGCGAGAAGACCTGGATCCGGTCGTTTTCGCCATACTCGGCCACATAGAAGTTGCCGGCGCGGTCGATCACCACATCGGTCGGATAGCCGAATCGTCCCGGAGTCGTGCCCTGCACGCCGTCGCCGAGCTGGAACAAGAGCTCGCCGGACTCGCTGTAAATGAGCACGCGGTAAAAGTGGGTGTCCGCCACCAGCAGCCGCCCCAGGCGATCGACCGTCAAGCCGCTCGGCCCGTCGACATTGAACTCGGGCGTCCGCCAGCCGCGGAGGTAGTGGCCCTCGCGGTCGAATACCTGGATCCGGTCGGTAAGATCCGCCAGATACAGATGGTCCTCCGCGTCGAAGGCAGCGACCCGCGGCTTGTGCAAATGCCCGGCCTTGATCCCGTGCACCCCCCAAACCAGCTCGGGAGCCGAACCGGCAGGCAGGTCGCAACCGGCCAGCGCAAGCGACAACAGCACCAGCGCCGCCCGGGACAGAATGCCCCGATTGGCTTGCTTTCCGACTTGATGGAGCAAGTGACACTACCTCGCAATCCGTGTTGACGTTCCAGAGCACACGAGCGTTACCCTAGAATCTAATGACTGATTTGCCTCGGACGCAAGTCCTAGGTTGTTCGTTTTCCGGATTCGGTTGTCTTTCAGGAGGACGATCGGGCATGCCCGAGTGGGTGTCAGTTTGCCGGTTGGACGAGGTTCCCGCGGGACGGGGGCGTTCCCTGGACGCGGCCGGGCTGCGATTGGCGGTCTTTCGAATCGGCGACCAGGTCGTCGCGCTTTCCGGCGCTGCCCTCATGAGAACGGTCCGCTCGGGCACGGCTGGATCGAAGACGGCGAGTTAGTCTGCCCGCTGCACCACTGGCGCTTCCGCGTCGCCGACGGCCGCTGCACCACGATCCCTGGCAATTCCATCCATCGGTTCCGGTGCGAGGTGAGGGGGGAAGAGATCTGGGTGGAACTGTGATGCAGTGCGGGCACAACGGAACCGATTCCCCATCGCCGAACTACCGCTTCACGATACAATCAGAGAGTCGGCGCGTGTCTGGTGTTCACTCCGGAGCGATTGCCATGCCGGTACACGATTGGACCAGAGTTGAGGCAGGCGTATTCCATTCGTTTCATAGCCACTGACTGTTACGTGGAGGTCCCACTCGATGCAACATACGGGACCGCCTTTCAAGACATGCCCGCCTTCTGGCGCGAGGTCGTCGAGGGCGTGCGAATCGTTTAGAGGTATGCCGGCCTTCTGGCGCGACGTGCTCGCAACGGCAGGCCCGGATCAATCATGAATACCGCCATCGCGATTGAGAACGTGGTCAAGCGCTTCAACGGAGTCGTTGCGGTCAACGACCTTGATTTGACGGTGCCTCGCGGGTCGCTTTACGGGTTCATCGGGCCCAATGGCTCGGGGAAGACGACCACCCTGCGAATGATCATGCACATCCTCTTGCCCGATTCCGGGGAAATCGAGGTTCTGGGCGAAAGGGGCACGCAGGCCGCGCGCGATCGCGTGAGCTACTTGCCCGAGGAGCGCGGGCTCTACAAGCGGATGTCGGTGCGGCGGCTCCTGCGCTACTACGGCTCGATCAAAGGGGCCCGCCAGCCGGATCTCGATCGGTCGATCGACCTGTGGCTGGAACGGATGGAACTCTCGGCCTGGATCGACAAACGCATCAACGATCTCTCCAAGGGAATGGCACAAAAGATCCAGTTCATCGCGTCGGTGCTCAACCAGCCCGAGCTCCTGATCCTGGACGAGCCGTTCACCGGCCTCGATCCGGTGAACGTCGAGGTTTTCAAGGATGCCGTACTCGACCTCAGGAAGGCCGGAACGACCATCGTTTTCTCAACCCACGACATGGGCGTCGCCGAGCGAATGTGCGACCGCATCTTCATGATCTTCAAGGGGCGTAAGGTCCTCGACGGCACCCTCGACGAAATCCAGGCGGTCTATGGCCAGGACACGATTCGCATCCGCACCGAGGATGGCGTCAGTGCGCTGTCGGGCCTGCCCGGAATTGAGGAGATCAACGACCAGGGCAATCTGCAAGAAATCCGCTGGCAGGGTGATTCTCAGGTGCTGCTCGAGGCCGTGATGGCCCGTACCCGAGTGACCCACTTCGAGGTGACACGCCCGTCGCTCCACGACATCTTTGTGCGGATCGCGGCGCCGCACGACACGTTGGAGGCTCCGGCACATGCATCCTGATTTGCGCAAGATCTGGATTGTCGCGTCTACCGAGTTCGGGTCGGCCGTTCACACCAAGTCATTCCTGGTGGGCCTGTTGCTTCTGCCCTTGATCGGTCTGTCGATGGTGTCCGCCATCCTGATCGTCAGGCGCGTGGATACCAGGCCGCGATCCGTCGCCGTGATCGACCCAACCGGCGAGCTTTACCCGTTTCTCGAGCGGGCAGCTCTGGCGCATAACGCCCAGACGGTCGACCCTCAGGGAAAAGCCGTTGGGCCCAGGATCAATTTGTCGTCCGTGACACCATCCGGCAACGACAATGGTGCAACGCTACTGGAGCTTTCCGACCGGGTTCGCCGCGGTGCGCTCGATGCCTTCGTGGTGATCCCGCGGGAGACGATCACGATACCGCCGCCGGGCACTCTACCTGCGCCGGGCCGGAATATCATTCCGATAATCCCAACGACGACGTTGCGCGGAACTGGCTGGCCGCAACCATCGATCACGAGGTTCGCGCCCGCCGTTTCCGGACGGCCGGTGTCGGCCAAGCAGCAGCGGATCGACTGAGTGAACGAATCGCGCTCGGCAACCTCGGACTGTTCGAGCGCGATCTAGCGGCTGCTGGCTCCTATTCGGGCATCAAGGCGGCCCAGAAGGTCGACCCGGTCCGGACGGCCGTGGTCCCGGCCGCGCTGATGTTCGTGGTCACTCTCCTGGTCATGACCGGCACTCCTCATCTGCTCAACAGCGTGATCGAGGAGAAGTTGACCAAGATCAGCGAGGTCTTGCTGGGCTCGGTCACGCCGTTCGAGCTGATGATGGGCAAGCTGCTGGGTCACGCCGGAATCGCGCTCGACCTTGGCCGTGCTCTATCTTTCCGCAGGTTATGCCATCGCCGCTTACTATGGCTACGCCGATCTGCTCTCACTGCGCCTGCTCCTGGCCACGGGCCTGTTTCTGATCCTGGGGACGCTGCTGTTCGGTTCGCTTTACATGGCGGTGGGAGCAGCCTGTAACGAGATCAAGGACGCGCAATCGCTGATGATGCCGATCTTGATGCTGTCGATGTTTCCAACGATCGTCTGGGTGGCCGTCTTGAGAAACCCGTCGAGCGCGCTGGCGGTGGGCTTGACGCTCTTCCCGCCGGCGAGCCCGTTCTTGATGTTGCTGCGGATCGCGCTTTCGGCCTGCGCCGCCCGTCTGGCAGGTCGCGCTGGCCATCGCGCTCACGGCGCTGACCACCCTTTTCTGCGTGTGGGCCGCCGCCAAGATCTTCCGGACCGGGCTGCTCATGCAAGGCAAGGCCGCCAGCTACGCCGAGCTGGCGCGATGGGTTCTGGCGAAGTAGATCGACTTCAATCGTGTGCGTATTCCTCAAGAAAACGCGCCAGCTTCTGGAAGTCGGACCCCGGCTCGATGCGGCGGACGACGGTCACGAGCGTCGCCGGGTTGACCAGCTCGTCAAACGGAACGTATTTGAGGTTGAGCTGTCCGGAAACGGAGATCAGCACGCGGTTCAAGTGATTCTCCACCAGCGCCCGAAAAGCACCGACGCCAAGCTGGCTGCCGAGAATGACGTCGAAAGCGTGGGGCATGGAGCACCGCGATTCGTATCCCAGCGTCACTCCGGTGACTCGCCGCTTCTTGCCCTGGCGTTTCTCATACTCGGCCGCGACGAGCCTGGCCATGTTCTGGGCAAGATTGGTTTGCGCGAGTGCGATATGGCCGTGCTCGTCGATCGTGACACCCTCGAGATACCTCGCCGGCAGGTACTGGCCCAGCCCTTCGGCGATCACGAGCACGCCATATTCCTTGCCTTCGCGCTCGCGCGCGATCATCGTGCGCACGATCTTACCGACCACCTTCTCGACGATCATCGTTTTGCGGGTGCTCGTGTTGCCGGACTTGGGGTCGGTGACGCTCTCCTCGGTCATCATGTCGCGCGCAAGTCCTCCACGCTGAAAACGAAGCTAGCCTCGCCGGCCATCGCCGCACCATAGGCCAACCACCCGGCGCTTCGGCCCATTGCTTCGACCAGAAAATAGTTGCGGGTCGCCTCCGCGTCGGCGAGCAGGTTGAGTATTTCATGCGAGAGAGTCTCGACCGCCGTGAAATAACCGAACGTGAAGTCGATGCCGCAGTAGTCGTTGTCGATCGTCTTCGGCACGTGGACGACCGAGATCCGCTTCTGGCCGGCCGGCAGATATTCCTGCATCCGGGCGAGCTTGTTGGCCGTCTTGAGCGTGTCGTCGCCCCCGATCGATACGAGTGCATCAACGCCCAGCGACAAGAGCGCGTGATGGGCTCTGCGCAGTTGCTCGGTGCGCTTGGGATCGGCGAGGTGATCGGGCTGGGTGACGTCCTTGCCCGGATTGGTCCGCGACGTCCCGATCAAGATCCCGCGGGTGTTGCGGGTCCTGCGCAGGTTCGTCTGGTTCAGCACGATGTAGTCGCGGCCCTCCTTCATGGGGTGCTCGTCGCCGAACTCGACAAGGTGGGCGTACCCGTGCATGACGCCGAGGACTTCGATGTTGTGCCGGTGGAATGACGCCGCGGCCGTCGAGATCACCGCGTTGGCCGCCGGCGCCGGTCCGCCGGCAAAAAGGATGGCCACTCGTCGAATCTCACGCAAGCCTCCAGCAGAATCCGCGGTCGATGAGGATGAAGGTGACATGTTGCGCTCCCATCGGTTTTCGGGTTTCGTTTAGCCGATTCGTTGGACGCCAAACTGGTCGTTCATCAGCCTCCCAGTCTACACCGAGGCGAATGTCAAAATCCATTTTCGCAGTCATCACGCTCCGCGTGATGGTCGGGTGTCTCTCAGTCTACACACCGGCGAATGTCGATTGCCATTTCGTAGTCATCACGCTCCGCGTGATGGTCGGGTGTCTCCCAGTCTACACACAGGCGAATGTCGATTTCCATTTCCTGGTCGATCACGGACAATGGTATGAAGCAATAAATCGCCTTGCACAATTCCGGGAGGGCGAGCCTCCCGGCGAGCAATTCTCCAAGGCGGCTCGGACGGAGCCTCGCCCTCCCAGGATCACGGAAGCCCATTTAGAATACCGACACGCAGCAAGCAGCGTCTGGCCCATGTTCGACAACGTGTTTCATCGCGCAATCTATCTAACCGGCCCGACGGCGTCGGGCAAGACAGCCGTCGGCGTGGCGCTGGCGCAGCGCCTGGGCGCCGAGGTGATCGCGCTTGACTCCATGACCCTTTACCGTGGGATGGACATCGGCACCGCCAAGCCGGCTGTGGCCGAACGAGGCGGTATTCTCCATCATCTGATCGACGTGATCGATCCCTGGGAAGCAGCCAGCGTATCCGCCTATCGCGACTGGGCGCGCGAGGCTGCCACGCAGGTCGAGGAACGAGGGAAGCGCGCCCTCTTCGTTGGAGGCACAGCCCTCTACCTCAAGGCACTCTTGCGTGGCTTATTCAAGGGCCCTGGGGGCTCCGTCGAGCTGAGGCGCCGGCTCGAGCACGACGCCGAGGTCCACGGTGACGAAGTCCTCCATCGCAGGCTGGCGGATCTCGATCCGGCCGCCGCGGGCCGGCTCCACGTTCACGACCGCAGAAGGATCATCCGTGCTCTCGAGGTGATCGAGCTGGCCGGCAAGCCGATCAGTGTGCTCCAGACCGAACACGATCATCCCGCGCCGGCGGAAGTCCGGGTCTTCGCCCTCGATCTGCCGCGCGCCGTTCTTCACGAACGGATCAATCGCCGCGTGGTCAAGTTCTTCGAGTCCGGCTTGATTGCTGAAGTGCGCCCTCCAATCGGGCCCCGAACCGCTCTGCCCGGTCGCCGCGCAGGGGATCGGCTATCGCGAGGTCATCGCCATGCTGGCCGGTTCGGCCACGCTCGAGGAAACGATCGAGCGCGTGCAGGCTCGCTCGCGCCAGTTCGCCAAGCGTCAGATGACCTGGTTCCGAGGGTTAGAGGAGGTTCAACTGGTTCCGATCGGACGCGATGAAAGCCCCGAGGGAATCGCCCAGCGGGTACTGCAACTGATCGAACGCGGTCGCGGCAATTAGACCTCGGGCGGAGCGCCAAAATCAGCGTCGCCTTTCGCTCCGCGAAAGGAAGTTCTCGTTGTCGCCTTTCGCTCCGCGAAAGGAAGTTCTCGTTGTCGCCTTTCGCTCCGCGAAGGACGACTCTACCGTGAAGTTATTTGCGTCCCGATCCTTGGCTCTCATTCGTCATGGGATCTTGGTGCGCCTGTCTCGATGCCCCGCTTGATGGCGTCGGCTGCGGATGGATCGATCTTCGATAATGCTTCAATCGCGCCCGCCGAGATCGACAAGTCCTCTTCGTCGACCAGTTTCAAGAGCGTCGGGACAGCGCTGGCGGCGGCAGGCCCAAGGTCGCGCAGCGCCGCCATCGCTTCCAATCGAACGGCCGTCTCATGTTTCGAATTCATCCAGTCGAGGAGTGCCGGCAACTTGGTGGCCGCGGATTTCGGGTTGATCTTCGCCAACGACTCGATGGCTCGAACTGCCGCGAGCTTATCGCTCGAAGTCGTCGCCTCCAGGAGTGCCGGCACTGCCAAGCTCGCATCGCTGCCGATCTCTCCCAGCGCCAGGATAATGTAAGTGCGGCGCTCCCGCCCCCTCGTCTGCGGCAGTGCGTCGGCGAGGGATCGCGCCACTCGCGGGAGGGAACGGGGAAACACTTTTTTCAATTGCTGGATTAAATGGTAGAAAAGATAGGTTCCGTCGGCCGGTTTCACGATTTCCGCGGCCAGCACGTCAAGAGCTTCCGCGGCGAGTTCGGCATGGTGGGACAACAGCAAAAGCGCGGCGTCGCAGCGAATCATGCCGTCGGGGCTCCCCAAGGCGTCCTTCACGCCTGCCGTCGCGGCCGCGGCGGTGGGACAATGGGTTTTCAAGTCGTCCATTGCACCACGCCGCACGGTCGTGTCCTGGTCTTTGAGAAACGACACGAGCTTGGCCGCAAGAGCCTCCTCGCCGATCGCGCCTTTGAGCGTCTGGACGGCTCGCCAGTGGTTGAAGGGATCGGAGTGATCCGCCAGCAGTGAGGTCATCGCGGCGGCAACGCGCGGCCGCGAGCCGGTCCCGTTAATTCTCAACAAACTCATAGCGGCGAGTGCGCCAGCGATCGATCGGGCCCGTCCAGGGCGCGATCGAGGTCCCCTACGGCTGGCATCGCCAGTGTGCCCAAATTCCACAAAGCCCAGCCCGCGGCGTCGCGCACCCGGGGTGTTTGGTCATCGAGCGCAGCACAGATTGAGCGCAGTGCGGCTTCTCGAGATGCGGCGTCGCTCAGCAGCGGACCGCGGCTCACGAATGTCCCCAGTTGTTCCACAGCGGCTGCGCGCACCGACGGATCGCTGTCGTGGGTGGCGGTGGCCAGAGCGGCGACCGCCTGGTCGGCCTTTTCCGGAAGCGTTCTCGCGAGGGCCGAACAAGCCAGGCGCCGAACGACCGGGCTCGGGTCGCGCATCGCCCCGATCACCCAAGATGTCGCCGGTGGCCCAAGCCGCACAAGCCGCTCGGCAGCCTCGCGACGCACCGACTCGACTGGGTCGCGCAATCGGCGTGAGAGCATCCAGGCCGTCCACTGCTGGTGGGCCGTCGGCCAGAATGGCATGGTGACGACCGCAATGAGAGCAACGATCAGGGTGGTGCGGAAAAGCGGCCCGAATCGCCTGCGCGGACGTGCCATGGCGGAAGCCTCGAGTGATGTTGCGATCGCGCTTGAACGACTTGGCTTAGGCAGCACGCAGGAATTGATCAACCACGGCGGGTCGGGTCCTAAGCTCGGCGTCCATTCTGAGCACGGTGGCGTATTTCCCGCTAGCTGCCTCAAGCGCAATGCCGTTGAAATAGCGGTAACAGACAGAGGAGATACGACTTGCGACATCCTTGTTCCCACGCTCCGGGCATGGTTCAAATGCAGGTAACACCTCAGGGGTGGCTGGGGTTGACGCCCGAAGGGCGACGCCCCCAGGTCCGAGGCTTCCGCACCGCGGGCTCGCTGGCTTTCGCCCGCTCGACCCCAGCCACCCAGGTCTTGCCACCTTCAAGCATGCTGATGTTGAACCATGCGCAAATGGCGGCACGGTTCAAAACCAGCGCTTCTCGGGGCCGCATGCACGCCGATTGGGGCCGCATCGGCGCCAATTGGTCCCCTCGTGGGCAAGCTCGCAAAAAAAACCGGCCAAAATCGTCAAAAACGTGATGGAAAATGGCGCCAAATAGACAAGGCTTTTCGCATCGCGAAGCCGATGCTAAAAGCCTCTTGGACGAGGCGATTCGCCGCGGGATGGGGGGAGCGTGGACGAGCGCCTGGGGACCGTGAGCGCGGCGAGGCCCCTGGATGAGCATCGGCCGGCGGAAATGAGGATGAAATCGCCCTCGACGCGCGCACCACGAGACAGGCCGCAGCTTTCGTTGGCTCGAAAACGCGGTGCAACCGGGTCAGGATCGGTGGTTCAGGTTAGCTGGACTTCGGGTTTACGGGGCACGGAGCGGGGGATACTCGCGGAGCAAGCATGTCCGGCAACTGCCACAGCGGGGACATCGCGGCTGGGCCGCGTCGTGATACGCCGCCTCGCCGAAAGGTGGTTCGGTGGTGTCGGACGCGTCGCTTAACGCGTCGGAGAGACTGATGATCCTGAGCGGTTGGGGGCCGTCGGCCACCCTCGTCAGGATCAAGTGCAACCAGGCGCGAAGGGACTCCTCTCGCTTCGAGGCGTGCCAGAGTCCGTAGTATCGGACCCTGTGAAAACCTCGTGGTAGGACGTGCTGGAGGAAGCGCCGCAGGAACTCAATGCCTGGCAGGCGCTCGCTGCGCCAGTTATCGACGCCGCGGTCTTTCCAGCGGAAGGTCACATGGGTTTGGTTCATGCCGAGAATGCGTGCGTTGCTGATCGCGGTGCGGAAGACATACCGCGACAGATAGGTCAACACCGCGTCGTTACCTCGGCCGTAGTGCTTGCAGAAGGAGACCCACGACCGCTTCCAGGCCGCCGCCGGGATGGCCGCAAGAACGGCCGGCGCTTTGGCCTTCAAGGCGGTGCCAAACTCAGCGGCGACCTTGCGGGATAGGACGCCGACCGGCACAAGGAACTCTCCCCGAGCCGGCTCCCAGTGCTGGCCGTCGGCCGTGATCCCACCGCCGGTAATCAGCAGGTGGACGTGGGGATGATAGCCCAGTCGGCCGTTCCAGGTGTGGAGCACCAAGAGCATACCGGGCAGTGCCCCGAGGTGGCGTTTCTGGGCACAGAGGTTCTTGACCGCCGCGGCCGAGACCTGCATCAACAGCCCGTAGAGCAACTTCTGGTTGCGACGAAACGCCGCGCGCATCTCCGAGGGGACGGTCACAACGGCGTGAAAATAGTCGCAGGGCAACAGCTCAGCTTGACGCTGCTCGAGCCACTGCTGGGTCTGGGTTGCATGGCATTTGGGGCAGGCCCGATTACGGCAGCAGTGGTAGCGCCAGAACGTCTCATCGCAGTCGTTGCAGCGGTAGAGGCGTCCCCCCAATTTTGCCGTGCAGCAGGCGGCGATCTCCGAAAGTGCCCTCTTCTGCGAGGGCATCATCCGGTGGCCGTATTGGGACGTGTATTGGGAGCCGAACTGGCGCACGACGTCCGCCAACTCAACGTGCGCCTTGGGTGAGCAAACGCGGGGATCAGCCATGACTGGGACTCCTTCCCTCGAAGAGGCCGTCGGTAGTCTGGCGCAGGAGGTTGCGGAGCTGGTCCCGCAACGGCTCGGTGAGGTGGGTGTAGATCTCGGTGGATCGCAGGCTGGAATGCCCAAGCAAGATCTGGATGATCCGGATGTCGACGCCCCGCTGAAGCATGTGGGTGGCGAAGCTGTGACGTAGCGAGTGGGGCCGGAAACCGGCGTCGAAGCCGCACGCGTTGCGAGCTTGGATGAACGCGGCCCGCGCGCTGGCATCGGACAGGTGAGTCATCAGTCGCCGGCTGGGAAAGATCCACCGCTGGCTGCGGTGCGTTTTCCAGACTTGGCGGAGCATCTGGAGGGTCGATTCGGTCAGCGGCAGAACCCGTTCCTTGTTCCGCTTGCCGACGACACGCAGCAGCATCTGCTTGGAATCGACTGCGGAGATGGGCAGCGTGACCGCCTCGGTGATTCGCAAGCCATAGGCGTAGATGAGCGCAAAACAGCCGCGATAGACGGGCTTTTCCAGGGTGGCGATCAGGCGGCGGCAGTCCTCATCGCTGCGGACATCGGGTAACCGCTGCCGGCGTGGCTTGCGGACTTTTTTTTGGTGAACAAAGGCCAGTCGTAGCCGAGGGTGTTGAGGTAGAAGAACTTGAGCCCCGCGTAGATCGGTGCGAAGGTTCTCTTGGCGACTCCCAACTCATCGCGGACGTAAAGGAGGTAGTCCTCGACGTCCCGCTCACTGAGCCGATCGGGCGAAATCATGTAGTAGGCGGTCAGTTGGCGAACAGCCCGGAGATACTCGCCTTGGGTCCCATCGACCAGCCCGGCCAACTTCATATCCCGGATCATGCGATTCCTGAGTTCTGACATCGTGATACCCTTTCGTGTGTGGGCTAAAGAAATCCAGCTACAACAGCCGGAAATTCCACGATATCACACCAGAATCTACCGACGCCCAGCCCCCACAAGTCCCCGCAAAGGACACCCGACCGCTCCCCCCATCCCGCGGCGAAGCCGCTTCGTCCAATGGCGCTTTTTCGAGGGTCTAGAGCGCCATTTCGCCGTGCCCGGAGCCGACGGTGCTAGATCGCAACCAGCTACTCTGCCAGACTTCACGTCTGTGGCGTCGGGTTGCATCGACCCGGCTGCGGCGCCAGAAACTGGCAGTCGAGCGCCATTTTTCACCTGTGTAGGTCAGGCTTTCCAGCCTGACATCCGAAGAGTCAGGCTGGAAAGCCTGACCGACACTGGCTTTGGGTAAGCGATCACCTCCGGGCACGGAAGATGCGCGAATGCTGGATTTTGCTGAAGGCGACGCTCATGCCGTGCGCGCCAGGTTGGGGAGCTAAGCGGCGCGGCTCGGAACATCCGCTCGTGCATCGCAGGCCGCCGTGCCCGAGACATACTGGGCACATACTCGGCATACTGGGCACGCGCAGAAGCGTGCCCAGTATGCCGAGTATGCACCGAGAATGCCGTCTGACGACGGAATAGCCCGTCCAACTCGCCATTCCTGCCGGATCGCAACAACCGCCCTCGGCCCGGCCGCCGTCTCAACCCTCGTGTCCGCGACTTCCGCCATGATCGGCAGTTGACCTTCCTCACTGCCGCCCGATCTGTTATGAATCCGCCGTGTCTGGATTGCCTCCCTCATGGTATGCGCCTTTGGTGCGCCTTCAGCCATGAGGGGTGATGCGGTCAATTTCCCTGTCTTGACGCAGCTTGGACGTTCCATTCTGATTTGACTCGCGTGGCGTCGCGTCGACCGGGGCCGCTCCCAAGGAGGGGATCGAATCCATGGGCCGGCGACTCTTGTTCATCGTGGGAATGGCGATTCTGGCATCGCCGTCAGTTCCGGCTGCGCGGACAGGACGCAGCGCGACCGACCCAACCGCCCGATGCCCCCTCACCGGTTCCGGACGGTCCGCCGTCGGCGTTTCCCGCCGACATCGCGCCGCCGGTGGTGCCGCTGATGCCTGGGGACGGTGAGAAACCAGGCGGTCCGGCGAAAAAGAAGCTGCCCAGGCAAAGCGCGCCGGGAATGTCCAAAAACAAACGACAGGGTTTTGCACAAGACGACAAAGAGGCGAAGCCCCCGTTTGATCCGGATCTCCAGAAGGTGCAAAGTGCAAGCGGCGAACAGGCTCAACCGCCCGCCGCGCCAGCGCCGCTGGCTGGGGCGGAAGGTTCATCGGCGGCGGCCGAATCGCGGACGCCACCAGGCTCGGCGGGTCCGACACCGGCCTTGCCCATGGACCGATTGACCTTCGGCAAGCAGTCGGTCGGCGTGTCGGTCGACGTGCTCGGGCCTTCGACCATGTACCTGAATCAAGAGGCGACACTCAAGCTGATCGTCCGAAACACCGGAAAAGCCGATGCGCTCAACGTGACGGTCACCGACGAGCTTCCCGAGGGCCTTCAGCTCATCACGAGCCAGCCGGAAGCCACGCGGGTCGGCGACGCCTTCACCTGGCCGATCGGCTTGCTACCCTCGGGCTCGGATCGATTGATCACGTTGCGGGTCAAGCCGACCAAGCCCGGCTCGTTTGAACACGGCGCGACCGTCAAGGTCCTGACCGGCAGCAAGTCGCGCACCAGGGTTCTCCAGCCCAAGCTGAAAGTTGACCTGATCGCCACGCCCACCGCGGGCAAGGTCCTCAAGGGCCAATCCGTCGAGTTCAAGGTTTCCGTCACGAACACCGGCGACGGACCGGCGCAAGGTCGCGATCCAGGCCAAGCTCACTCCGGGACTCCGCCACGAAACCGCCCCGCGCGGCGACGAACAGATGATGTACGAGATCACCATTCCCGCGATCGGACCAGGCAGGACCGAAACACTCGACGCACTCGTCGCCGATGCCCTGGTTGGAGGCGAGCAGTCGTGTACCGTCAGCGCCAAGAGCAACGATGTCGTTTTCAACCGGGAAGACGGCCAGATCACCAAGACCGTGCAGGTCGTCGAGCCCAAGCTGAAGCTGACTCTCAATGGGCCTGAGTCGCGCTACACCAACACCGTCGCCGACTATGAGCTCATCCTGGAAAACCCCGGCACTGCGCCCGCTCGCAAGGTCCGAATTCAGGCGACGTTACCGGTCAGCGGACGGCTCATGAAGAATTCCAAGGACGCGGACGCTTACGATCCGGCGACGCGTCGTCTCCAGTGGATGGTCAACCAGATCGATCCGGGAGGCAAACCGCAGAGATTCACCTTTCAGATTCGAAATGGGCGGCACCGGCACCTATGAACTGCTGGCCGAGGCCGTTGGCGAGGGCGGCGTGAAAGACAAGCAACTCCGATACACGGAAGTCGTCGGCATGCCGGACGTCGATCTGGTCGTGAGCGAGAAGAAACGCGTCGTTGATGTCGGCGGCGAGACAACTTTCTACATCACGCTGCGGAACTATGGCACCAAGGACGCAGCCCACCTGGCCGTGATTGCCGCGCTGTCGCCCAACCTGAAATACGTCGAGGCCGGCACGCGGGCGGCTGACGTGAAGATCAAGGGCACGGAGAAGGGAGACTCCGTCTCGTTCGACATCCCCAAGCTGGGCGCGGGCAAGGAGATGGTCTTGGGAGTGCTAGTACAGGTGACGAGCGCTGATCCGAAGCAGGGGAGATGCAAGGTCGGGGTCACTCACGATGACCTGCCGGAGCCCTTCGAAGACATGGCCTCGATCAAGGTCACTTCGTCCGGGCGGCACGCGGCCGGCAAACAGTGATCAGCCTGCGAATTCACAAGGTGTAGTCATCACGCTCCGCGTGATGGCTACCGCGCGACGCGGCCACCGGAGTGATTCCAAGGACCGTCCCGGTTGGAAGCTCGATGGATTCCGCGTAGAATCGAACTATTCTCAGAATCCACTGGGTCTTCCGGACTGCCGGATTGTCGTACCGGCAAGCGGAAGGCGATCGCGCGGAGCGTGATGACTACGAAGGAATTCCGTGATGGGCACCAGGAACTTGTCGCGCGTCCGGTTTGCTCTGATCGCGTCGCTCACCTTGCCGTGCCTCGGCTGGGCCGGCGATGATCCGCCCAAGAGCCCAGCGAGGCCGGCCAACCGCCTGGCCCGGGAGACGAGTCCCTACTTGCTCCTGCACGCCCACAACCCGGTGGATTGGTATCCCTGGGGGCCGGAAGCGTTCGCCAGGGCCAAGGCCGAGAACAAACCGATCTTCCTCTCGGTCGGCTACAGTTCGTGCTACTGGTGCCACGTGATGGAGCGCGAGAGCTTCGTCGATGCCGAGATCGCCAAAGCCCTGAACGCGAACTTCGTCTGCATCAAGGTCGATCGCGAAGAGCGGCCCGACGTCAACCAGGTTTACATGGCGGCGCTCCAGGCGTTCGGGCCGGGCGGCTGGCCGATGTCGCTCTTCCTGATGCCCGATGGCCGCCCCTTCTTCGCGGGCACCTACTTTCCGCCGCGAGACCGCGAGGGAGTCTCGGGCTTCTTGACCATCGTGAGCGCGGTTGCCAAGGCGTGGGACAAGCAGCGGGACGCGATCGAGAAGACCGCCGTGGCGGCGACCGACGCGGTGCGCCGGCGGCTCAAAGCCGCCGGCGGTGCGCGCAAGCTCGAGCTCTCGAAAGACTGGGCCGCGGCAGGGCTCAAGCAGCTTGCCGAGCAGTTCGACCCCGAATACGGAGGCTTCGGCTATCGGCCCGACAACCCCCGCCGGCCCAAGTTTCCCCAGGAGGCCGATCTCGCGTTCCTGCTCGACCAGCACCAGCGGCAGGCTGCCGGGAAAGGCTCGGAAAAGCCGGAGGTTCCGCAACTTCCGCTTGCGCCGGCCGTCGATTCCCCTCTTCGCAACGGCGACGCGAAAACCGCAGCGGCCGACCCTCTGCGGATGGTGTTGCTCACACTCGACCGGATGGCCCGCGGCGGCATTCGCGACCATCTCGGCGGCGGTTACCATCGCTACGCGACCGATCGCTTCTGGACCGTTCCCCACTTCGAAAAGATGCTTTACGACAATGCGCAGCTCGCGTCACTTCATCTTCTGGCCTACGAGCTGACCCGCAACCCCCGCTGGCGCGACGAGGCGGAAACGACCTTCGTCTTTATCGAAAGCAAGATGACCGCGCCGGAAGGAGGCTTCTTCTCGGCGTTCGACGCCGAGACCAACGGCGAGGAGGGGGCCTACTACGTCTGGACTCGCGACCAGGTGCGAGCCGCGCTCGGCGAGGGACGCGATACGGATGTTTTCTGCGAGGCTTACGGCCTGAACCTCGAGCCGAACTTCGAGCAAGGCCGCCACGTGCTCCACGAGCCGCGTACGCGCGCCGACCTTGCCCGCGCGCTCAAGACAACGCCGGCGGAGCTCGAGGCGGCGCTCGCACCCCTTCGCGCCCGTTTACTCGCGGTTCGCCAAAAGCGCCCGGCGCCGCTTTGTGACGACAAGATCCTGACCGGCTGGAATGGCTTGATGATCGCCGCCTATGCCGACGGCTACCGCATCCTCAAGCACAAAAAATACCGCGAGGCCGCCGAAAAAGCCGCGGGCTTTGTCTTGAGCACGCTCCGCTTGCCCGACGGCCGCCTGCTGCGGACCTACCGCCAGGGAAAGGCCAAGTTACCCGCCTACCTCGAGGATTACGCATTTCTGGTTTACGGGCTCCTGAAGCTGCATGCGGCAACCGACGACCCGAGATGGCTGCGCGAGGCGACCGGCCTGACCGACCGGATGCTGGCCGATTTTGAAGACACCGATGAGGGCGGTTTCTACTTCACGTCGGATTCGCATGAGACCTTGCTCGCGCGCGCCAAGGATCCGTTCGATAGCGCGCTTCCCAGCGGCAACAGCATGGCCATCATCGACCTGATCGCGCTCTCCCGATCCACCGGCAATCCTGGCTATCGGGATCACGCCGGCAAGGCGCTGGCGGCTTTCAGCACGGTTCTGGCGGAGACTCCCGCCGCCATGCCGCTGGGCCTGGTCGGTCTGGGGCAGTACTTCGATTCCGCTCCGGACCGGATCACGCCCAAGCCCCTGGCGGGCGAAACGCTCCCGGAGACACCGCCTTCCGTGGTCGCTGCCTCGCTGCGGCTGACCGGCGATTCGGCCGCTGCGATCGCTCCCAGCAAGGAGTTCGACGCGACGATGACCGTCACGATCCAGCAGGGCTGGCATCTTTATGCAAATCCGGCTGGGCTCCCCGAGCTGAACCCCACAACGCTCCAGCTCGATTCCGCGGCCGGAAAGACGGTCTCCCTCGTCAAGGTTTCCTACCCCGAGGGCAAGGCCCAGGTTGTTGAGCCCGGCGGCCCCGACAAGGTTCTACGTCTACGAGGGAAAAGTCGAGCTCAAGGTTCGCCTTCGGCTCGCGGACGAGGCCGAACCGGGGTCAGTTTCGGTCCCGTTGGTCTTGAGCTACCAGGCCTGCAACGACCGGCTCTGCCTGGCCCCGGCCAAGCTGCGGGTTGCGTTGATAGTCACAGGCAAACGCTAAACAATGTGCGGCGCATGAATTCCGTCCCTCGACGGCCCGAAGGGCCAGAACAAACCAGCCCAGGGCAACGCCCTGGGGAGGAAGACGAGCTGTGAATATCCCCGAGCCCTGAAAGGGCGCCACCCTTAAAAACGCCCTGCCGTGTCGCGGATCTGTTTCGCCCTTTCAGGGCGAGGTCGTGGGAGGCTGACGTATTCCCAGGGCGGTGCCCTGGGCTGTCATGTTGCGGCCCCTTCGGGGCGGGATTCCAAGGCGGGGTCCTGTGCTTTTTTGTTGCGGCCCCTTCCGGCGAGGACCCAACGTTGCCAAGCGGAAAAGGAAGCGATTCCATGAGCAAGACGATCACCAAGGTTGGGCCCGCCGACCACGGCCGGCGCATGAGTCTGGACGATTTCGAGGAGGCCGAAGGGGAGGATGGCTATCTCTACGAGTTAAGCCGGGGAGTTGTGACCGTGGTTGAGATTCCGCACCCATTCCATTTTCGATTGGTTGACGCCATCGACCGGCAACTGCGGGCCTATCTATACCAGTATCCGGGAAGGATCGTCGCGATCGGAGGAGGTGCCGAATGCAAGCTTCTGATCGAAGGATTGCAATCCGAGCGTCATCCCGACCTGGCGGTCTACAAGACTGCTCAACCTGACGCGAAGACAGCACGCGAAATCTGGCGGCGCTGGGTTCCCGAGATCGTCATCGAGGTCGCTTCTCGCAGGTCGCGGAACCGTGACTATGGCCAGAAGCCCGAGGAGTACCTCCGCCTGGGAGTCAAGGAATACTGGATCGTCGACGCCGAAAAGCGCGCGACGATCGTGATGAGGCGGTCGCGTGGGCGATGGATCGAACGTACGATCCGGCCCCCGGCCGGATACCGTACCCGCCTGCTTCCTGGACTTGTTTTCTCGTGCTCGGCTGTCTTCGAGACGGCCGGACTGGCCTGAACCATGCGCTCCGAGCCGATCGGTTCCGATTTATCGGCATCGCGTGCATCGCCCTCGGGAAAACACACCGTCGCGTGGTTCCTCCGCTCGCTCTTGGTCGCCGCGCCGATAGCCGCGGTGGCCGTGGCGGCCACCGTGGGTCCGAGCTGGTTCTCGGCGCAGCCGCGCGAATTTCGCCGCACGGCCATCGATACCTCCTTGCGCGGGCTGTCGGTTTTTCACGGAGTGCTCCTCCTGGCCGGTTTTGCGGGCACGCCGATTTTCGGCTGGCTCATGCTCATCGCGTGGCGCAAGAAATTGCGACGGCCGGGCGTCGAGCGCGGTTTCTTGGTGGGCCTTTCGTGTCTTGTGGCGCTATTTGGTCTCGAAGTGGGCGCAACGGCCTGGCGCGTCTGGATGCACCGTCTTCCCCGCCTGCCGACCGCCTTCGCCGCTTCGCCGACCCGGGAATATCGGATCGTCGTCCTGGGCGGCTCAAGCGCGCTGGGAGAGCCGTACCGGCCGTGGCTGTCGGTCGGTCAGATCGTCGCCTGGAAGCTGCAACAGGCCATTCCCGAGCGCCAGTTTGTTTGTGAGATCCTCGCGTGGCTGGGAGATTCACTCGAAAAGCAGCATCTCAAACTGGCGAGCCTCCGCCAGAGACCCGACGCGGTGATCATCTACTCGGGCCACAATGAATTCGCGGCCCGATTCGGGGAAGAGCGCGACGCTGGGCTCGAGGAGGAGCCTTCGGGCTGGCTGATGCAGCCGTTGTTTGAGGCCGCCGCGAATTCACCGTTTCGACGTCTCTGCCGCGAGATCGTCAACCGCAACCGGATCGATGCGCCTCCGCTTTCCGGCCGCCACCACCTGATCGATCCGCCGGTCTGTAGCCCTTGGGAGTCGGACGAGATCGTGACCGACTTCAGCCGGCGGTTGGAAGCGATCGTCTCCTACTGTGACCAGATCGGCGCGCTGGCGATCTTGATCGTGCCGCCGGCCAACGAGGCCCGCTACGAGCCGAGCCGGTCCACTCTGCCGTCGTCGGTGCCCGCGGACGAGCGCGAACGGCTGGTCCGCGACTTCGAAGCCGCGCGTGCCGGCGAATCGCGCGATCCCGAAGCATCCGCGGCTCGCTATGAGTCGATTCTCGCGCGGCATCCGGGCTTCGCGGAAGCCCACTTCCGCCTTGGCGGGCTGCTCGAACGGCAAGGCCGGTTCGACGAAGCCGCCACCCACTACCTGACGGCCCTCGACCAGGATGGCTTGCCGATCCGGTGCCCCGCGCCGTTTCGCGCGGCATACGCCCATGTCGCGAGCCGGCATCCGCGCTCGATCCTCATCGACGGCGGGCGCGAGCTGCGCGGTCAGCCCAAACGGACTTCTCGGCGACGAGATGATCCAGGACACGCACCACCCGACCTTTTGCGGATACGTCACCCTGGCCGGAGCGGTGCTGCGCGAGCTCGTGCGGAGGCGGACCTTCGACGAGTTGTTGACGATCGAGCTACCACTCGACGGCGAGGAATGTGCCCGCCAGTTCCGCATTGGAGCCCAGGCATGGGCAACCGTGTGTGAGCGGACCAGCGAACACTACCGCCGCGTGGCTGGTTATCGTTACGACCCGGTGGATCGCCTGGATAAATCGCGGCGCTACGCCGAAGCCGCCAGGAAAATCCGAGCGGGCACTCCGATCGAGGATCTCGGGCTGCGCGGAATCGCCATGAAAAGCTCGGGAAGTCCGCGGCAGAAATCCCAGATCGAGCAATTCGGCGCGCAACGTAAACCGTGACGGAAAAAGGGGACGGGAGTCGTTCGAGTCCCCAGCCCGTGGCGCGGTCGCCGCGGTACTCGACCGCCCACTAGAGAAGAGCTGTGAAATGCCCCCAAGCGATGACAGTTCGGCCGACGCTAAACCACCGGCGGTCCTATCCCGTAATGAGGGGGGTCATGATCTTCAATTCCCGGTACTAGAAATATTTAGGGACTGCATTTGCGCTGTGCATGGCGTGAAGGCGCTTACCCTCGCGATGAAGCAGGCGGTCAAGACCGGTTATTACGACGGTGCGCTGATGATCGACCAGGGGGGGCGGGTCTACGAGGTGAACCGGGCGGTCGTAAACACCGGCTCGCTCGCGACTACGCTGTTGAATTCCCTCATAGGTGTGGCCGGCTTCGTCATCGTAGATTTCGTGGTGTCGGACGTCACCCTGACGTACGACCTGAATTCTCTAAAAGAGAAGGTCCTAACAGACATCCGCCGGGGAGGGATTTGGGAGGAGAGGGGGGACTGCGATGGGCTAGTAACCAGAGTCAGCCAGTGCAGCGCCATTTCGGAAGTGGTCAAGGTCCTGGTCGGGGACGGGGAAAACGGGACGTAGGGCGCTTTTCCGGCGCTCGCCTGCGTCCTTGTGTGCAAAGCACGCATGAAACAGGGTCAAACTCCAGGGTTCCGGGCCGTCGCGCTTCGTGGTGACAGACCTGGTTTTTGTTTTCGTCCGTGGGGCTGGCCGGTGAGGGAGGATTGGCCTGGAGTGTTTGTCGTGTGAGTTTCCTGGCCGTTTCGATTTCGAATCACTCGAGAGCACTTCTGTCATGAGCGTCGACTCGCCGCCAGTCGATCCGCAGTCTGGCGAAGGCAGGCCGGTTTGCCTGCGGCTTTGCCGGGAGGAGCGCGAAGCGCGGTGAACGGGCAAGGCATTGAAGCATGACCGCGAAGGTGGAGCGAAGACAGAACAAAACCACGAATACCACGAATCTCACGAATCAAGACGGAAGCCTGGATTATCGGGCGATTGTCCCTGAAACGTGCCCCCGCCGCAACCGGGCGGCGCTGGCCGGGGAGCGCGGCGATCGTGATGAGGCGGCCAATCTCTGGTGCGCCGTGCTGGCCGAATGCCCCAACGACCGGGAGGCGCGAGATCACCTCGACAGTTCCGCGCCAGACGCAACGCATGTTCGGACCTCGATCGATCGACGAAGAAAAGACGAAGAGTGTTAACCACGGAAGACACTGAATTACACGGAAGAAAACACGCAGATTGATCCGCAGATTACGAAGAAGAAAATTAAGAGCCGATTGGACTTACGTCCGACTCGCTACCGGGATGCCGGCCCATCTGATTCCGTGTTCTTCAGTGTGTTCCGTGGTTCACACTCCGGGTTTAAGATGAGTATCAGACGGCTGCTCTTTGCCTCGATTCACAGCTATCTTGACCCCTCCAGCGGCGCCGTGCTGGCGACCCGCGACCTGCTTGATCTCTTGGCCGCGCGCGGGTGGGACTGTCGGGCGCTCTCCTGCGGCGTCCTCGACTACGAACAGGAAACACCCCTCGATGAAGTGCTGGCAGCTCTGGAACGACCGGCTTGTCGCATGGTGGCAGCGCTCAGTCCTGGCGGGCAGACCGAGGTCTTCGACCTGGAACTTTTCACGCTGCCGAGTCGCCTGGTCGCCTCCGGTAGTGCGGCGGTGCCGACAGCGTGGGAAGTGGCCCCATGGATCGCCACCATCGAAAGGCTCTGGGACGATCCGGAGTTTGAAGCACGCCATCGGTTACTCGCACTGGCCGAAGCGCGGCGGTGGGGCGGCGGGCAGCTCGCCGAGCGATATGAAGAGTTTTTCGAAGAGCTGCGGTCGATTTCCACGGCTCGTTTTCCGAAGACCCAACCCAATTCTGATCAAGTGACCAGCTCGACCTGCCAGTCTTGCAGATCGACGGTCGCGCCGCGGCGGAGGAAGTTGACCACGGCCACGAACTGGCTATGCTTCCCTCGGCGGATCACTTTCCCGGTGATCCCGGTCAGCGGACCGGTCAGGATGCGGACGGTCGCGCCCACGGGCACGGTCGGCTCGGACGATACAACCAGGCCGGAGTTGAGCATCTTGTGGATCTGGTGCAGGTCACGTGCCAGCGCTTCCTGATCGACGACTTCGAGAACATTCACGAGCCGGTGGCTGCGAAGCACGGCGAGCCGATCCTCGACGTCGCCATGAAGGAAGAGGTAACTCGGGAACAGGGGCACGACCGCCCGGATCTTGCGCCCTTGCGGAGTACGGCTCTCCTTGACCGCTTGAGGAAGATAATAAGTGATGCCTGCGTCCATCAATTCACGCGCGGTCGCTTTTTCTTGCCGCGGTTTCGTATGCAGACACCTCCAGAGGGCGTTCTCCTTGGCCGAGAGGCACGTCGGATCGTCCCATAAATTTGGAGGATTGCAGTCTGGCTCTGCCGGAAGAATTGGCATCTTGGATTGGGGTTCCCAGCGTACGGCGGCAAGAACCACGCGGTTCTTGGGTCGGCGTATTGAGGTCGTGAAAAAAATGCTAGTTAAAGCGACTCAGAGAGTCAAGCAGTGGCGTCTTTTGTCCGTTGTCCGTTGTCCGTTGTCCGTTGTTCGCTTCGCGTGTAACGCTGGCGGGCGATTAATACCAGGCCGTCTTGGCAAGGGACCAAGGACCAAGGACAACGGACGAAACTCAGCGTTCAGCACGTGAGGACAGGCGCAGTGAGGGCGAAGCAACCGAGGGCTCAGGGTACCGGACCGCCGGAGCAGGGGATCCTGGTGGTTGACAAGCCATCGGGCATGACCTCCCGGTCGGTCGTGGACGTGATCGCGCGCGGTTCCCCACGCCAAGGTCGGACACTCCGGCACCCTCGACCCGTTGGCCTCCGGCATCTTGATCCTTTGCGTCGGCGCCGCGACGCGGTTGGTGGAGGCCGTTCAGCGATTCCCGAAAAGCTACCGCACGGTGATCCATCTCGGTGCCAGGAGCGACACTCTCGACGCGGATGGACGGATCGAGGCCGTTGCCTCTCCGCCGATCCCGTCGGTCGCCGAGATCGGGCGGGTCTTGCCGTCGCTCTCGGGCCGGGCTCTCCAGCAACCGCCAAATTATTCGGCTTTGAAAGTCAAAGGCAAGCGTGCGTACGACCTGGCGCGCGCCGGCCTTCGCTTCGAGCTCGCTCCGCGCCTGGTCCAGATCGACCTGATCGCGGTTCTCAGTTACGAATGGCCGCGCCTGGAGCTCGAGATCGAATGTGCCAGCGGCACGTACATTCGCTCGATCGCACGCGACGCCGGCGATTTGCTGGGCTGCGGCGGATATGTGGAGACGCTGGTCCGAACGCGCGTGGGGCCATTCTCGCTCGCAGCGGCCGTGAGCCTCGAAGCCGTCTCGGATGCCGACTCGATTCGCCGGCACTTGCGACCCGCGATCGAGGCCGTGCCCGATCTCCCTCGCGTCGTTCTCAGCCCCTCGCAGGTCGAGGCCGTCGCTTTTGGCCGCAGGCTGAGCACCACCGACCTGGCCGGGCCGCCCGAGACAGCCGGCGATGTGGCCCTGGTGAGCGAGGACGGCGAACTCGTCGCCCTGGCCGAGTCAAACCCGCACGAGGGCTGGATTCAGCCTCGCAGAGTTTTCTCGGTCAGCAGTCCTGAGCGAACCTAGGCGACCAGGTGGGTGTCACAGTTGGGGAATCAAGAACCGAAAATGGTGATATCCCTCTGTGCAGCGTTTGGTCGTTGACGCGCGGCTCGAAGGAAGTTAGAGTTGATCATGGATAGTTCCTCTCAGTCTCGAAAATCTCCAATCCGAGAAACGAGGTCACATCCCGCCTTGATCGAAATCAACCGCATCGAGCGACCGGGACGTAAAGAGAAAGCAATTCTGGTTGGCGTCATTCTCCCCCATCATGACGCGACGTCCAACGATCCGTTGGAGGAGTTACGAGGGCTCGCGAAGACCGCCGGCCTGGTGGTCGTCGGCACCATGTTGCAGAAAAGGCAACAGATCGACATCGCGACGTACATTGGCTCGGGCAAGGTCGAGGAGCTCAAGGCGCTCGCGGCGGCCCACGAGGCCAACGTCGTCGTGTTCGACAACGACCTTGGGCCGGCCCAGACGCGCAACCTCGAGCGAAAGCTCGAAATCAAGGTGGTCGATCGGACCGAGGTGATCCTGGACATCTTCGCCACGCACGCTCGGACCCATGAGGCTCACCTTCAGGTCGAGCTGGCGCAGCTCGAATATGCCATGCCTCGATTGAAGCGGATGTGGACCCACCTTTCCCGCTACAAGGGGGGGATCGGCCTGCGCGGTCCCGGCGAGAAGCAGCTCGAGGAAGACCGCCGGCTCGTTGTGCACCGCATCCAGGAGCTCAAAGCCAAGCTCGCGAAGATCCAGGCGCGCAAGGAGCGCGAGGTCGCCAGCCGTGGCGACGTGCCGACGGTGTCCCTGGTCGGTTATACCAATGCCGGCAAGAGCACGCTCATGAACGCGCTGACCCTTGCCGGCGTGCTGGTCGAGGACAAGCTCTTCGCCACGCTCGACACGCGTACGCGCCGCTGGCGATTTCAGGGCGGCGGATACGCCCTGCTGTCGGATACCGTCGGATTCATTCGCGACCTCCCGCACGCGCTGGTCGCGTCGTTTGAGGCCACGCTCGAGGAAGCTCGTCAGGCGGATTTGCTGCTGCACGTGGTCGATGCATCGAGCCCCGAGGCCGAAAGCCAGATCCAGGCGGTCAAGAGCGTGCTGGCCGAGCTCGGGCTCGAAAACCATCCGACCCTGCTGGTGCTCAACAAGACCGACAGGGTGCCCGACCGGTCGTTTCTGGACGTGCTGCGGGCGCATCACGCCGAGTCGGTGGCGATCAGCGCCGCCCGTGGCGAAGGGCTCGACCGACTCGAGGCAGCGGTGCGCGGCGCCTTGAGCGACCGCGCCCTGGAAGCCGAAGTCGAAACTGGCGTCGCCAACGGGCGCATCCTCGCTTACCTGGCCCAGCACGCCCAGATCCACGATCGCGTTTACGACGCCAACCGCGTCCTGCTTCACTGCCACCTGCCCCGCCGCTGTCTCGATTTTCTCAGCGAGCACGGCGTAGACGTCCGCTCCAATGGCCGGCGCCTGTGTGCGTCGTGATTCGACTTCAAATGACCCGCAACACGGCTAGAAATGCGCCGGCTGCTCGGGTTCGCGGTCAAACGGCGCGAGCACAGGCTGCACGAAGCTGAAGTCGTGCACCAGGATTCCCTGGGCCCCGACCAGGAAGTCGCGGTTCTCGGCCACATCGAGGTTATACACCGGCTGAATCTTGGCGGTCTCGATCGAATGCACGGTGGCCAGACCGCCAAGGATGCGCAACCGGTCGCCCGGCTTGAGCTCGCGGGCCATGGTCCATCCCTTGCCGGCCTTCCAGAACCGATGGATGCCCGTCGCGACAATGGTCTCGCCGCCGAGCGAGACGCGGAGCGTGGCCGCCGGCTTGTTGCGGTGCACGGCTACAACCGGCTGGAAACCCAGCATTCCGGTCGAGGTATTCTGCGACAAGACGCGATCGCCGACCTGGATCAATTCGATGGCTCGCGGACCTTCGACGGTTTGCACCGAGGTGCCGGCCGCAAAGCACGCACTCGAAGGTGGTGTCAACGGCATGACCACCATGTCTGTGAAGGTCGGCTTCGTATCCGGCTGACTCGACTGGTAGGCGTAGCCAAGCTGATCGGTCCACCAGCTCTTCCATTTCTCGGGCTCGGCGCCCAGATCAAGGGATGTGGTCGCCTTCAGCACCGGCAAAGCGCGATCGTTGAGCTGCCGGATCTGGGCATTGGTGGCTTCGACGGCCTGAATATCCATGGCCAGCCTTTGCTGCAAGGCGTTGTTGCGTTGCCGGATGTCCTCAAGGGCCACGCCAATCTGAATATCGCGCTGGGCGGCGATGGAAAGAGTGCCGGAGACCATGCCGGTGGCCGGGTTCGGGCCCCAGATTCCCGCCGAGCTCAACATTTGATTGTAAGCCGCGGTGGGATTCTGGGGGTTGGTTGCGTTGGGCTGGCCGCCGGGCCCCATGCCGATCGTGGCGCCGGGGACCGCGCCAGCAGCCATCATCAAATTCGAGTTGCTGAACGGATCGAATGGCACGTCGGACGTGAAGATGCGCATCGGTATCCGGTTCGGATCGACCGGCGTCATCGTATAAAGACGGCGGACGTTGAATTTTTCGCCCTCGACGAATAGCTCGCCCGGCGAGCCGGACCCATTGACCAGCCGCACCTGGTATTTGAAGGGCTTCCGAATCATCCCGATCAAGCGATCGACCACGTCGCGCGGGTCGCGGCGGGTCAAGGTCTGGATGGCTCGCCCGCGCACCGGTCCCGAGGGGTTGAAAACCGCCAGCGCGGCCAGTGACGTTGAGGCCACCGGCCCGTCGATTTGACCGAGAATCTGCACCGCCGCGACCTGGAGACGCTCGCTGCCCGTGATGAGGGTCGTCCAGATCATGGGAACCGCCCGGGGATCGGTCACTTCGGCCATTGCCTTTTCGGCCCGCGCCGCCGCGCCGGGTCCTTGCTCTCGAGTCCGTCACGGACCTTCTCGAGTTTCGGCTTCCATTGCTTGTCGGCGCGCTTCTGAATTTCGGCCTCCCGCTTCTCGGCCGCGAGATCGTCGGGCTTGACCCAGCGATTGCCGGCCTTCTTGTAACCCAGATGGCGCCACGCGCTCTCCCGCGTCGGATCGAGCCGGAGCACTTCGTTGTAGTGCGCGACGGCCTCGTCCTTCAGCCCTTTCTCTTCACACCACGCGGCCAGCCGCGACTGGGCGTCCGGCTTGCTGGCGGTCTTGGCGCGGCGCTCAAAGTATTCGCGAAGCAGCGCCTGCCGCTCCGGATCGGTCTGGATCTGCTTGCCGATGGTCTCGGGCCGCCCCCACTTGCCTTTGTAGGAAACAAGCCCGGTCAGCCCACGCGCCAGCGCGTTGGCAGGGTCATACAAGATCGCCAGGGCCAGGTGCTTCGCCCGTTCGGCCGAGAGGCCGTGGGCCTCGCACCAGAGCGCCAGACGAACATGGGCATCGGCGTCGCGACCGGTCTCTTTCTTGGCGGTCTGGTAAATGGCAAGGTCGCTGGGGGCACGAGTCGCGGGCGCTTTCTGGTCGCCCACCATCGCGCAGCAGAAGAACACTGCGTAGACCATGAGGAACCTCAGATTGCGGGACAGGATGTCGGACGAAGAGAGTCGCGCAGACTTGGCGCTCGCGCGGCCATGCCGAGAACTCTAGCAACTTCGGGCCGCGATGGGAAGAGGCTACTAATTTCTTCGGCGATTACGCGCCGTGCACTGACAATTTGTTGGCGATCTTTCGGCCTTTTGCTAGGAGGCAGCTCCGTCCGCCGTTCCGGATCGCCGGACCGAGCCGGCTCCTACAAGACGGCCCCGCGGGGCGGCTTTACGGCCTTGTGGCCTTGCTCGCCGAGGTAAGGGCGTCGAACGGCTGCTCCCGCAGGTTGGGCAACGTGTTGTCGTGAGCGAGGGCGGCGGTCTCACCCACGAAAAAGTCGGCGTCATCCGCCACGTCGACGTTGAAGACCGGCATGACGCGGCCGTCGTCGATCGCGGTCACCTTGACGGTGCCATTCAGGGTGCGGATCGGGTCGCCTTCCTTGAGATCGCGGGCCATGACCCAGCCTGAGCCGGCTTTCCAGAAACGGTGAAAGTGGCTGCTCGTGATCGTCTCGTCGCCGAGCTTGATCCGAAACGTCTTGCTGGGCGGGTTGTGGTGCACGACCAGGACCGGCTTGTAACCCAGGGCGCCGGTCCTGGTGCTCTGGGTCAGGACCTGATCCCCGACCTTGAGCGATTCGATGGGCTCGAGGCCCGAGATCGCTCGAACCAAGGTACCGGGCCCGAAGCAACTCGCTCGCCGTACGTCGATCGGGCCGATAAACGTGTTGAGCGGAATCGGCTGCGGCTGATAGGCCAGAGGGACCTCCTCGATGACCGTGGGCGATTCCGAAGCGCGTAATTGGTAGAGCTGGTAGCCCACCAGGTCTACGAACCACTTCTGCCAGGCGGGCGGATTCGGTCCCAGTGCCAGTCCCGAGACGTCGTTCAAGACCGGCAGAACGCGATCATTGATCTCTCCAAGCGAGTCGTTGTATTGCTTGATCGCGTCAACGTCGTTTTGCAACTGTTGCTCGGCGACGATAGCCGACTTCTGAGCCTCGAGAGCCATCCGGCCAACGGGAATCTGATATCCCGCCCCGATCGTAAACGAAAATAAAGTGGCTGGGCCAAGAATTGGCCCATTGGTGGGAATGGTGGAATTGACCATCGCCATGAAAGGGTTCTGAATGTTGTATAGTGCCGAGTTACTCACTCAAGTTTGCCGCACTGCCCTGGCCCTTGATCAAGAGCTCGCCTCCTTGGCCGGGCCCGCGCACCCGCTTCACTTCGTATTCGATCGGCTGCCGGATCATCGCGATCAGGGTGTCGGCGAATTCGCGGGCATCGCGCTGTCCTAGCGACTGGGTAGCCCGGGCCCGCACTTCCGGGCTCCCGCCGAAAACCGCGAGCAGCACCAGGGCCCGCGACGCCGATGGATCGTCGATCTGGCCAAGCACTTGAACCGCGATTTTCTGGTGGGCGGAATCTCCCATTCCCAACGTCGCCCAGACCATGGGCACCGCCCGGCGATCGGTGATCTGCCCCAGGGCTTTATCCGCATCCGCGCGCCGCGCCTTATCTTTGCTCTTGAGATTGGCGCGAAGTTTCTCGAGAATCGGCCTCCAGTGCTTGTTCGCCCTCTGCTGCTCTTGGGCCTCGTGCTTGGCCGCGGCCGCCGCCTCCGGCTTTTGCCACCGGCCGCCGACCTTCTTGTACCCCAGGTGCTTCCAGGCGACCTCGCGCGACGGATCGAGCCGCAGCGCCTGGTGAAAATGGGCGACCGCCTGATCCTTCAACCCATTCTGCTCGCACCAGAGCGCCAGTTTCTGATGAGCCTCGGCACGTTCGGGCGTCTTGGCCCGCCGCTCCAGATACTCCTGCACCCGGGCTTTCCGCTGGGGATCATCCTGCACGGCCTTACTGATCTCGTCGGGCCGCTGCCATTTCCCTTGGTAATCGACCAGGCCCAGAAGCCCACGCGCCAGCATGTTGGAGGGATCGGACAGGACCGCCAGCCCGAGGTGCTTGACTCGCTCGGCTGTCAGTCCGTGCGCTTCGCACCAGAGCGCCAGCCTGACCTGGGCATTGGCATCGCGACCCGCCGCCTTTTGGGCGGCCTGGTAGGCGGCAAGGTCGCTTGGGGCGCTGGCCGCGGAGGCGTTCTGGTCGCCCAGCATCGCCCAGCAAAGAAGTGTGGCGTAAACCATCACACACCTCGGGATGTTCGAGAGGAAGGCGAGGCAAAAACTCTGGAACTCAGGGTTTCATGCTTTTGGTCGCCAAGTTAACGGCGTCGAACGGTTCGGGAGTCGGATTGATCAGGCTGTTGTCGTGGGCCAGCACTCCGGATGGCCCGACGAAGAAGCTCTCGCTGTCAGCGACCTGGAGGTTGTAGACGCGTTGCTTTCTATCCTCCCCGATCGACTTGATCTCGACGGTCCCTCCCAGGGTCCGCAGGGTGTCGCCCGCCTTGAGCTCGCGGGCCATGACCCATCCCTGGCCCGCCTTCCACAAGCGGTGGATGCCCGTCAACACGATCGAGTCGTTATCAAGCTCGATTCGGAGCGTCGCGTTGGGCGGATTATGAAAGACCGTCACGACCGCTCGGTATTTCAATGCGCCGGTCTTGGGGTTCTGCGTCAGCACCTGATCGCCGATGCGCAGGCTTTCGATCCGGCGCAGGCCATCGATCGTGCGGACGGGCGTGCCGGCGCCGAAACAAGAATGCCGCCACAGCAAGGTCTGCACCGGCTGATCGACCACAGAAGGTGCCGCCTGGGGCTGGTAAGCAAGCGGCACCTGTTCGACGATCGTGGGGGTCTCGGACGATGACCCTGAAGGGGCAGCGGCATATCCAAATAGGTCGATCAACCATTTTTGCCACGCCGTTCGATCCTGGCCCGCGTCGACGCCCGTTGAATCGGTCAACACCTGTCGAATCTGCGTATTATTGGCCTGGATCGCAGCGTTGTAGTCGTCAATTGCCTGAGCATCTCCCGCGAGCTGCTGCTGCGCGACCTGGGCCGACAACTGAGCGTCGAGCATCATCTGACCGATGGGGATCTGCATTTGTCGTATGAAACGTTGTTCTTCCCAGAGTTGCGCATTTGCAGGGCCGCCCAGGTCTAACACGCCTGAGTTCACATTCTGAGCGACCGCCGCGCCGAGTTTCTGACTGACGCTCGCCGGCAAGCCCGCCCTGCTGAATACAGCGGCGGCTTGGGCCGGAGACGGTCGTGGAGTCGTGATTCCCGTCGCGCCAAAGATGCCGACCGGTTGCATTCCGGTTGAATAGAGCCCCAGAGAGCGCTCGATCACGGGGAGGCCGTTCGGATCGAGCCCGAGATAATCATTGGGCATCAAAGCCACGCTGGGCGCGGAGAGCGGAGTATAAATCCGCTTGACGTTCGCGTCCTTGTTCTTGACCAGTAACTCGCCCTGTGATCCGGGCCCTCTCAACTTCTTCATCTCGTACTTGATCGTATCGCGTAGGAGACCAATCAAGATGGGGGTGAAATCACGTGGGTCGCGCCGGCGGAGGACCTGCGTCGCGCTCTCTCGCACCACGGTGCTACGGCTCGATAAGGCGAGCAATGCGAGCGCCCGCGACGACCCCGGCGAATCGATCTGGCCCAGCACGCGGACCGACACCTTTTGACGCTCGGCTCCTCCCAGCGCAAAGGTCGCCCAGACCGCCGGCACGGCCCGCGGGTCGGTCACCTCGGCCAGACCTTTCTCCGCGCTGACGCGCCGCGCCTTGTCCTTGCTCGCAAGCCCCTCCCGCCACCGTTCCAGCAGAGGCTTCCAGTGTTTGTTGGCTCGTTTCTGATGCTCGTCTTCGTGCTTTTGAGCATCCACAAGCTCCGGCTTCTGCCACCGGCCGCCCACCTTCTTGTACCCCAGATGCTTCCAGGCGACCTCGCGCGACGGATCGAGCCGCAGCGCCTGGTGAAAATGGGCGACGGCCTGATCCTTCAAGCCATTCTGTTCGCACCAGAGCGCCAGTTTCTGATGGTCCTCGGCACGCTCGGGCGTCCTGGCCCGCCGCTTGAGATACTCCTGCACGCGAGCTTTGCGCTCAGGATCATCCTGCACGGCCTTGCTGATGTCGTCGGGACGCTGCCACTTCCCTTGATACTCGACCAGGCCCAAAAGGCCGCGCGCTAGTGTGTTGGAGGGATCCGCGAGGACCGCCAGCCCGAGGTGCCTGATCCGTTCGGCCGAGAGCCCGTGCGCTTCGCACCAGAGCGCCAGCCTGACCTGGGCACCGGCATCGCGACCCGCCGCTTTCTCGGCGGATTGGTACGCGGCGAGGTCGCTCGGGGCGCTACCCGCGGGCGCGTCCTGGCCGCCCAGCATCGCACAGCACAAAAGCGTGGCGTAAACCATGACGCACCTCAGGACGTTCGAGAGGAAGGCGAAGCAAACGTTCTGGAACTCAGGGTTTCGTGCTCTTGCTCGCCAAGTTGACGGCGTCGAACGGCTCGGGAGTCGGATTGATCAGGCTGTTGTCGTGGGCCAGAATCCCCAATGACCCCACGAAGAAACTCTCGCCGTCAGCGACCTGGAGGTTGAAGACGGGTTGCTTTCGCTCCTCGCCGATCGATTTGATCTCGGCGGTCCCTCCGAGCGTCCGCAAGGTGTCGCCCGCCTTGAGCTCGCGGGCCATGACCCAGCCTTGGCCCGCTTTCCACAAGCGGTGGATCCCTGTCAAGACGATCGAGTCGTGATCGAGCTCGATTCGCAGAGTTGCGTTGGGCGGATTGTGGAAGACCGTCACGATGGCCTGGTATTTCAGTCTCCCAGTCTTGGGGTTCTGCGTTAGAACTTGATCGCCCATGCGTAGGCTTTCGATCGGGTGCAGGCCATCGATCGTTCGAACCGTCGTGCCGGCGCCGAAACAGGAATGCATTGTCATAATCACGTTGGTGTTCGACTGAACGACCGGCATCGCTTCCGGCTGATAGGAGAGCGGCACTTGCTGGATGATCGTCGGTTGAGAATTAGCCGCGAGCTGGGGCGCGTACGCATAGCCCAGAAGGTCCACCAGCCATTTTTCCCATGCCACGCGGTCTTCGCCGACGTCAACACCCACCGAATCGCTCAAAACTTGTCGGACGCGCTTGTTGGACTCTTCGATCGGAGAGTTGTAATCCTTGATCGCCTGAACGTCGCTTTCCAACTGCTGCTCGGCGACCTGGGCCGATCGTTGGGCATCCTGCGTCATTGCGCCCAAGGGAATTTGGATTTGCTGGCCGAAGTTCCAGTAGTACATCCGGCCACCAGCGCCACCGACGCCGCCAACGCTGTAGGTAGCGCGCACAGCTTGAGCAAACGCATTTTGATTCTGCGCCACCTGGCTACCCACAGCTTGACTCTGGGCCAATGGAAGCCCCGCCCTGTGCAGCACGTTGGCCAACTGCGACGGCATGACCGGGCCCCCGATCCCGAACATCAGACTCGCTGCGGCGAGGGGGGTGACCGGCACCGCGAACTGCGATATCGGCCGGGAAATTATTGGCTGGCCATTGGCATCGACTCCCATTTGATCGGTCGGGAGCATTGATACAGCGGGCATGTCGAGGGGCGTGTAAATGCGCTTGACGTTCGCATCCTGGTTCTTGACCAGAAGCTCACCACGCGACCCCGGGCCCTTCACTTTTTTCACTTCGTACTTGATCGGATCGCGCAGGAGCCCGACCAGGAACGGTGCGAAATCGCGCGGGTCGCGCCGGGTGAGGACCTGAGTCGCGGCTTGTCTCACTTGGGCGCCAGGGCTCGATAAGGCTAGCATTGCCAGCGCCCGGGAAGAACCCGGCGAATCGATCTGCCCCAGCACGCGGACCGCGACTTTTTGGCGCTCCGCCGCCCCCACAGCGAAGGTAGTCCAGACCGCGGGCACGGCCCGCGGATCGGTCACTAGGGCCAACCCTTTCTGGGCAGCGGCATGCCGCGCCTTGTCCTTGCTCGCAAGCCCCTCGCGCCATCGTTCCAGCAAGGGCTTCCAGTGCTTGTTGGCTCGTTTCTGCTGCTCGTCTTCGTGCTTCTGAGCGTCCACAAGCTCCGGCTTCTGCCACCGGCCGCCCACCTTCTTGTACCCCAGGTGCTTCCAGGCAACCTCGCGCGACGGATCGAGCCGCAGCGCCTGATGAAAATGGGCAAACGCTTGATCCTTCAACCCATTCTGCTCGCACCAGAGCGCGAGCTTCTGATGATCCTCGGCACGTTCGGGCGTCCTGGCCCGGCGCTGGAGATATTCTTGAACCCGGGCCTTCCGATCAGGATCATCCTGCACGGCCTTGCTGATCTCATCGGGCCGCTGCCACTTGCCTTGATACTCGACCAGGCCCAGCAGTGCATGCGCCAGCGTGTTGGAAGGATCGGAAACGACCGCCAGCCCGAGGTGCTTGATCCGCTCGGCCGAGAGGCCATGCGCTTCGCACCAGAGCGCCAGCCTGACCTGGGCATCAGGATCGCGGCCAGCCTTGCCCGCGGCCGACTCGTAAGCCTCGCGGTCTGCGAGGGCCAGAGGAGGGGAAGGTTGGTCGCCTTCCGGCCCCGCGACCAGCAACGCACAGCACCAAAGAACCGTGCTCATCATGATCTGGCCTCCGCGATAAGAGGCGAAGTGGAGGGAATCCGCCTTATAGTACCATTCAATCAACTAGAATCAAGGCCCTCTGGCGAAGCTGATTCATCAAAGTTTCCCGATAAACTTGTTGATTCCTCGGGCGAGGCGGGGATAATGCGCATTTGACCGACTTGTATTGCAAGCGCCATGAGGCGACGGTTTCAACCACAACTGGAGAACCGAAAATGGCAAGGAATCGATACCGCATCGCCGTCATCTCCTTTTTAGCACTGAGTTTGACGGCTGTTCTTGCTCGGGCCGATGAGCCAGCGGCGAGCCTGAAACAAGGGAACCCCGACTTGAAGTCGGCGGGACCGCTGGCTTTCGGGCCGGACGGGGTCCTGTTCGTCGGCGACACGCGGGGGGCTGCCCTTTTCGCCATCGACACCGGCGACCGGGCCACCGCCAGCGAGAAGCGCCCGATCGAGGTCAAGGACTTAGGCGCGAAGCTGGCGGCGATGCTCGGGACCAATCCCAAGCAGATCATGATCAACGACATGGCGGTCAATCCGCTCTCGGGCAACATCTATCTTTCGCTGTCGCGCGGCGCGGGCCGGACGCGACTCCGCTCCTGGTACGGGTCAATGCCGACGCCAAGATCGAGGAGGTTCCGCTCGAGAAGGTCCGCTTCGCCAAGGCCGAGATCCCGGGTGCCCCCGACCCGAATGCCCAGGAACGCGGCCAGAGCCTGCGCAATGAGTCGATCACCGACCTCGCTTACATGGATGGCCGGGTGTTTCTCGCCGGATTGTCCAACGAAGAATTCTCGTCGCGGCTGATTGCGATTCCGTACCCCTTCAGCAGCGGGGGCTTTGATGGAGCATCCATCGAGATTTATCACGGATCTCACGGCAGGCTCGAGACCAAGTCGCCGATCCGGACCTTCGTGACTTACAAAATCCAGAACGAGCCGACCATGCTGGCGGCCTACACCTGCACGCCGCTGGTCAAGGTGCCCCTTTCCGAGCTCAAGGCCGGCGCGCACGTCAAAGGCACCACCATCGCCGAGCTCGGCAATCGCAACCGCCCGCTCGACATGATCGTCTATCAGAAAGACGGCAAGGATTACCTGCTGATGACTAACAACAGCCGGGGCGTGATGAAGATCCCCACCGACGGGGCCGCAAGTGCGCCGGGTATCGTCCAGCGAGTCCCCAACAAGCAGGGGATCGAGTACGAAACGGTCGCCGGCCTCAAGGGCGTCGTTCAGATGGACCAGCTCGATAACCACCATGCCGTCCTGATCGTTCAGGAAGATCCCAGCGGATCAATCGACCTCAAGACCGTCGAATTGCCGTGATCGCCAGCCGCCGGTGCTTCGTGTGTCTCCTGGCCTGCGGGGCAGCTTGTCTCGCTCCCGGCTGCGCACCATCCGGCCCGGCAACCGACACTGCGGTCTCGGGCAACCAGGCCGCAGTGGTCCCACGCGAGGCACCAAAACTGACGTGGAAAACTCTCAGCCCCGATCAAACGACCACCAGGGTCGAGTTGATCGGGGTTGACCCGATTGCGCTGGCGGTCCTGGGAAACCCCACCATCACGCGCGACGAATGGTCCTCGTTTCTGGCCGTTCGGGTCGTGCCCGGCACAGCGGCCGAGATTGGCGCCATCCCCCCGCTCCTGGGGTCGTATACGGCCGGCCATGACGGCATTCGGTTCGAGCCCCGGTTCCCGCTCGAGCCGGGCGTTCGGTTTCGGGCCGAGTTCGATCCGGTCCAGATGCACGCCGTGGCGCAGCAGCACCTGGTCCTCTGCGGGTCCAGCCACGCCGACTGGCAGATCGCGTTCACCGCGAGGCTGGCCGCAGATTTCTCGCCGCCCTTTTCGCCGTCGACGGCCCGCACCAGCGTGGTCGAGGTCTATCCCACCGGAAGCGTGCTACCCGAAAACCTCCTTCGCTTCTACGTTCAATTCTCCGCGCCGATGAGCCGGGGTGAAGCTTACGCTTGCATCCATCTGCTGGATGAGACCAGCCAGCCGGTGAACGATCCGTTCCTCGAGCTGGCCGAGGAGCTCTGGTCCAATGACGGCACGCGGTTCACGTTGCTCTTCGATCCGGGACGAATCAAGCGAGGACTCAAGCCGCGCGAAGAGGTCGGGCCCGTTCTGGAGGCCGGCAAGGCCTACACGCTCGTCATCGATCGCGACTGGCTCGATGCCGGGGGCAAGCCGCTCTTGAGCGGGTTTCGCAAATCGTTCCGCGCGGGACCGGCCGACCTTACCTCGCCGGACCCGAAGACCTGGAAGATCGAACCGCTTGAAGCCGAAACACGCGACGCCCTCGAAGTCCGGTTCCCCGAGACGCTCGATCGGGCCCTGCTTGATCGCTTGATCTGTGTCACCGACGATGCCGGCGGCGTGGTTGGCGGGCAGGTATCGACGACCGATCATGAGACGGCGTGGAGATTCACTCCGCGCCAGCCGTGGCGGGCCGGCAGCTACCGGCTCACGGTGGTGACCGATCTCGAGGATGTCGCGGGCAACAGCGTGGCCAGGCCCTTCGAGGTCGATGCGACCGGGCCCGTCACGTCGCGCATCACGAGTGAGACGGTCTCACTGCCGTTTCGAGTCGGTCCGCCGGGGCGTTGACCGCTCGTGCTCGCGCTCGCGAGTCGCCAGGAGCGCCATGGTCGCCCAGCCGCAGGTCGAGATTCGCTGGGCATAGCTGACATTCCCCGGCGGCCGCGTCGTCTCGACCCAGCTTCCGTCGTTCAACTGCTCGCCAATCAAGAACGCCCGGCCGCGCGCGATCATCCGGTCAACGCGATCCGAGCTCGGGCATGCGGCGAGGGCCAGCAAAGCGAGGGCCGTATCGAATGACTCGGAGGGTGACAGCGCGCGCGGTCCCCAGCCGCCGTCGTCGCCTTGGCCCCGGCGCAAGAGTGCCAATCCGCGGCCCCGTCGCGCGGCGGCTGCGGGGGACTGGACGTTGGCGCAGGCCAGCAGGCTCACCGAGGCATCGGTGACGGTCGCGATCTCCTGATTCGAGAGCCACCGATCCGCGCGCGATGGCGGCCTGGAATCGTTCCGGCTGGATGGAAGCGAGGGCCTGGCGTGCCATGAACGTGGCGAGGGCGCGGCCGTAGGTCGCCGGCGAGCTTACCGAGTCTTCGCCCTCGAGCGGCCAGGAGCCGTCGGGGCCCTGATCGTCGGCGAGCCGCGCGGCCGCGAGCGCTCGCGCGGCCGGCTCCTTGACCGATCCCACGTCCGCCGCGGTTGCCAGTGTCGCGGTGAAGACCAGCCGGGCCAGGCGTTTATCGCTCCTGGCACCTTCGCCCCCGTTGTGGTCCCACCGCGCTGGCTCTGCCAGCCAGCGGTTGGTCTCGGTAAGGGCCGTTTCGGGCACCGCGAAACCCGCCCGAACCGCGAGATAGAGCGCCCGCGCGGCATCGCCGTTGTTATGGCAGGAGTAGCACGATTTCTGGCGCGGCCAGCGAGGCACCTCGCGCGCCAGAAATGCGATCGCCCGAGACTCGGGGGTCGGAGGCCCGGCCTGGTTCTGAGCCAGGCACGCGGGGAGGAACAGCCAGCACGCCAGAAATCCGGTCATCATCTCGGGCGTCCCGCGCCTCGTTCAGGTGGGAGGCAGGAGCTGTTGGATCGCGTCCTGGACCTGTTTCATCTTGACCGGCTTGGACAGGACGATCAGCCGGTCATCGACCGGGAGCTTTTCACGGAGAAAATCCTGGCGGGGGCCGAGCAAGACAATCGCCACCAGGGCGTGCTCGTCTTCGCGGGCTTTCTCGTGCATGTCGTTGATGGCCTCGATGGCGTCAGCGCCGAGACCATCGGTGTCGACGATCACGGCATTCACCGGCGATTCGCGGTAGCGTTCGGCCGCTCGCTCCGCATCCGTGACCAGCAAGACGCGATAGCCCAATTTGGCAAGGGTTTTTCGCAGCGCGTCCTGGATTTCGCTCTGGGTTTCGACGCAGAGGATGGTCTGGCTCGGCGCGGCTTTCATCTCGTAAGGTGCCAGCTCCTGGGGCTTCTCCGCGGCGTCGCCGGGCGCGGCGCTCTCTGGCGGAAAGGTGAAAAGCGAGTCGAATTCCGCGTCTCCCTGAGCGCTCTCGCCGGCCGGAGCGGCGATTCTGCCCAGTTTGACCCCTTCCTCGAGCGCGGCCCGGTAACGCCCGAGCTCCGCCACGATGTCGTCCAACGTCTGGTACCGCGCCTTCAGGTCGACCTTCATCATTTTCTCGACGATCTGGCAGAGATCCTCGTCCGGTGCATACTGGTGTTCGGCAATCGGCTTGATCGCGCCGAATGAGCGTTTGAGCATCTTCCTGAGCATGTCCTTGCTCTCGGCCTCCTCCATGGGCAACTTGCCGGTCAGCATCTGGTAGAACACGCAGCCGAGAAAATAAATGTCGGACCGCGGATCGCCCTTGGGGCTGCCGCAGGTGCGCTCGAGCGCCGAATAGTCGACGGTGCGTTGACTCTTCACCCCCGGCTTCGTTTCATCCCGCTGCATCGTGGCCAGACCGAAATCGACCAGCTTGGCTTCGCCGGTGTTCGAGATCAGGATGTTGGTGCCCTTGATGTCGCGATGCGTGACCCCGCGCTCCAGCGAATACTGCAAGCCTCTAGCCATCCCCAGCATCAGCGGTACCGCCTGCATCGGCGGAATTCGGACCCGCAGCTTCATGAAGTCGCGAAGATTCATCCCCTCGACGTACTCCATGATCATGAAGTGCCGGGACTCCTGCTGCCCCACTTCGATGACCTGCACAATGTTGGGATGGCGCAACTTCATGCCGGCCTCGGCCTCCTTGTGAAAACGCTCGACCGCTTCGGGAAGCTGGGCGAACCGTTGCCGCAGGACCTTGATGGCCACGGGTTTGTTGGTCGGCACGTGCACGCCGCGGTACACTCGGGCGAAAGTCCCTTCGGCCAGGTGGAACAAAGGTTTGGATTCGCCGTAGAAAAGCCCGCCCGGGTCCCCTTTCTTGAGCCGCTCGATCTGCCAGCTCGTGAGGAACCCCTTGCGCAGCAGCGTGCGCAAAAGCGTGTCCGGTTTCCCATCTTCAACGTCCGCCATCGCCTCGCCCATCTGCTGGCGCGAGACCAAGCCCAACATCGTCACCTGATCGACGATTAATTCCGGATCGTATTCGGCCATTGCGATTTGATCCTCGACCACGCACGACATGAAGCGCGAAAAACAACTAGCCGAGGGCGTCCCGGTTGCATGCGGGGAAGCGCGCCTCCAACTACAGTTTAATTCTAGCAAGTTGCTTGCGCCCACAACCACTCGGCTTCACCATTCCGACTTCCCTTTTCCAGAAAAAAAATTTGAGTGTGCCACGCATGATGTCACCGGGGCGGATTACGTTCCTGTAGAGAAGCAACTTGCTTCGACCTGCACATGCATCGGCATGGATGGAGGCAGTTGCCACTGACCGGGAACGATCGCCGGAAGATTCCTTCCAAGGTACCGCCCCAGACACGACCCCAGAGCGAATCCGGGCGGGCGATTCAGAGGAGCGAGACTACAATGAAGCAGCCATCACGTTGCGATCACAAGATCGACGAGCCGATCGGGACACTCGACCAGCCCCAGGAATGGATCAATCGCCGGGCGTCGGCCCAGGCCACCCGGGCCGCCAATGCGCGGCAGCAGAGCGGCCGGCGCCGATTCGTCGATCCCACGACTAGTGAGCGTGAGTACACAGAGGCCGAGATGGAATTCATGCTGGCCATGAACGAGTACAAGCGACGGAGCGGGCGGATGTTCCCGACCTGGAGCGAGGTCCTGGAAGTTCTCCGTGATCTGGGGTATGTGAAACCGGCATCCGCCTCTGGAGGCCACCCTGCGGGTATCCCGGCAGGGCTTGCGGCAGGCTGAGGAGGTTCATGCCTCGGGCAAGCCGCCCGACCGCGCGTCATGGAACGCCAGCGACAGACCCGCCCAGTGGCTCAAGCCTCGCGGGGTGAATCCCAGCGTCCGTCCGGCCTCGTCGCCGAAGAGACATTCGACACAAGTTCGCATGTCGTCTGCGTCGAGACAGGGGGCGAGCACCTCGCGCGTGTAAGCGATTTCCTCGAGATCGAGAACCGGCCCGGCACAACCGGCCATGGCCATGACGTGGCCCTCCTGGTGGAGCATGTCCCGCAGCGTGCGCGCAGGCCCATTCCGCGCTACAAAGGCCGTGCGGTACGCCGCCGTGAGCATTGCCTCGCGCACGGCCTGGCGCGAGGGTCCCTCGCTGCTCCAGAGAACGCCGGTGACCCAGAAGTATTTCGACCATTTCGGCGGATGAATCTCGACCGGCGAGGTTGGTTTGGTACCGTCGCGGACGCAATCCCAGCCGAACCGGAGCTTGAACTCGTAATCGTAGCGGTTGGTCCAGCCGCCCATGCAGTCGTCGGCGACAACGACCGCTGCTTTGTATTCTCCCGGAAGATCGGCCAGCTTCGCCGCAGCCTCCCGCGCAGCGTCCTTCGCAATTCCGTCGGCGTCCAGCGCGAGAAGTTGATCGAGCAATGCCGTCACGTGGTCCTTGCCCATCGGGTTCGCAATCATGAGCGGGATGAGCTCGAAATCCGTCTCGTAGCAGTTCCAGATCGTGCGCAGATACTGCCGGAAGCGCTCCATTCCGCGCGGCATCCCCTGGATCTCGCGCTGGATCCGCAACAATGGTTCGTAATCGAGTTGCATGATCTTTGGCCTCTGGTCCCGAGCTTTTGGGTCGGCGGTGTCGCGGCAAGCAATCAACAATTTTAAAAATTAGAAAAATCAAAAATTCATGAAATTTGGTAGCGTTGCAAATCACCGTCGCTGGTAGAATGAATGCGATGGTGTCGTGCAAAAGTGCGCCGGACATTTCAAGCGGCACGTCCGCAGAGAGCCCAGTCGTTCCGATGAAAAGCAATTCCACGAAGAAGGCCGTCGCGGTCAAGATGGCGCCTCGGACCTTGCAACAATTCTTCGACAAATGGTTCCTGCCGGTTATTTTCGTCGCAATCGGCAGCTTGATTGTTTGGGCGATCTGGCGCCACTAAGTCGGCTTGCGTGATCCTGGGAGGGCGAGGCTCCGTCCGAGCCGCCTTGGAGAATGGCTTGCCGGGAGGCTCGCCCTCCCCAAATTGAGCAAGGCGATTTAGTACGATCTCGATACGGCGGTCTCAGGTGTCGGCAAGGGAAACGGCGGCGCGGCCGTGCACTGGAGGCTGCGCGGCATGACCCCGTGCTCGGCTACGGGTAGGCTGCGCAGTTTTCGGGGTCGTTACGACGGCCTCTCAGGGATTTCTCTCGCTGATCGAGACGCTCACCAGCAACCCGTTTACATAGGTATAACTAACCGTACCGCTCCAGCCCGCCGGCACTGCGGGATGAGGGGAGGCAAGCGCGCTGGTCGGCGCGGGCAATGCGCCCAGGAGGACTGCGAGTTTCGTCCCGATCGGCGAGCCGAGCCCGGTGCACGGATCGGGACCTGGACCAGCCCGGTAGAAACCATTGTCTCCTTTCGTGATGTCATTGAAGCAGAGCTGGTTCGCCCAGAGCTTGGGCGTGACGAACCCTAGTTTGGTCCCAAACCCGGCGAACAGCCCCGCCAAGAGCGGGGCCGCGGCACTCGTTCCACCCACCGGCGATTGTTGTCCATGGACCACAGTCAGATAGCCGGTATTCGGATCGGCGTCCGCGGCGACGTCCGGTATCATTCGCCCCGGGCCCGCCGGGGCACCCGCCTGCCAGGGCTGTACGGGAAAGAAGGTCGAGTAGCCGCCACCCGTCCCTTGCCCATCCGTTTCGCCAGGGTTATTGTTCCAGACAGTTTCGGTGGTCGGCGTCTTGGTCGTACCGCCGCAGCCGATCACGTGGGGACAGGACGAAGGAACATCGACGTTGGCGGGGTTGGGCCCCCCGTCACTGGAGTCGTTGTCCCCCGACGCGGCGAACACGATCATGCCGGCCGTTGTTGCGGCAAGGGCGGCGTCTTCCATCTGCTGGGCGGCGGTCTCGCCCCAGAGGGCTTCGTCTGCGCCCCAGGAGATCGAGCACACGTCACAGCCATCAGCCGTCGCCTTGGCCACCGCCGGTGCGATGTCACTCGCCCAGTAAACGCGAATCACCACGGGCTTGCCGGTCGCCGCGAAATACGCGGCCGCGGCGATCTGGATATCGAGGGCGACCTCATAATCAGGATCGTTCGCGTCGCCCTGATGCTGGTTCGGATTGTTCCTGGTCGCATCAACCGAGACGTCGGTGATCTGCGGCACCGGCTGACCGATCGATTGAAAATACGCGTCCATGTCCGACTGCACCCAACCGCCATCAAGCTCGACGATTGCAATCACGCCGCCGCCGGCGACGCCGGTCGGCCAGTTGTAGGCCCGGCACAGATCCGGGACGGACCACGGGCCCGCGCCGATAGCGGCGCGCCCGACCAGCGTGGGCTTGATCCGTTTAAAATACGGTCGGCATTTCGGCGGGGAAGTCTTCGTACCCGGATGCGAAGAAACGCTCATGTCAAAGCTTCACTGTTAGGAGTTGCCAGGACGTAGGGTGACAACTCGAACTTGGGACCAGCAACGCGGCAATCAAGGTCAGACCGACGAATCAACAAATTATGGCGTGGAGGCGGATTCGATAGCCAGAGGGTAGGATCCGGCTCGGTGCAGACGTTGACAGCCGGCGCGAAACACCCTATCGTGGCCTTGATTCTTCGCATGGGCGGTGTTTCGAGCCAATCGCCCGCTCTTGTTCTGGCACCTGGGACTTATGTCGATACGCACGCGCTTTGCCCCGAGCCCGACCGGGTTTCTGCATATCGGCGGGGTGCGGACCGCCCTGTTTAACTGGTTGCTGGCTCGACATCATGGCGGGCAGTTCATCCTGCGGATCGATGATACCGACCGGCAGCGGCACGTCGAGGACGCCGTCGAGCGCATCCTCGATGGGTTCCGCTGGATGGGTATCGACTGGGATGAAGGGCCGCAGGCCGGTGGCCCGAACGGCCCTTATTATCAGTCAGAGCGGTCCGAATCTTACCGCCGAGCGGCCGAGCGGCTGGTCGCCTCCGGCCACGTGTATCGGGATTACAGCAGCGACGCGGAGCGGGCTGCCGACAAGGCCGCGGCCGACCGGGAGAAGCGTGCCTACCGGTTTCGCCGCAAGCTGGAAAGCGTCGAGGAGATTGCACGACACCAGGCTGCCGGCGATCCGTTCGCGCTGCGATTCGAGGTCCCGCTGGGCCAAAAACTGGTCCTCCACGACCTGATCAAGGGAGACGTCGAGTTCTCGACCGACGAGATCGGCGATTTCGTGATCGTCCGCCCCGATGGCACGCCGCTTTATAATTTCGCCAGCGCGGTCGACGATATCGAGATGAAGATCAGTCACGTCGTCAGGGCCGACGAGCACCTCTCCAACACGTTTCCCCAGCTCTTGATCTGGCAAGCTCTGGGGGCGGCGCTACCGGCCTTCGCCCACATTCCCTATGTGGCCGAGACGGGTTCGCGGGCCAAGATGTCGAAGCGCAAGCTTGCGGAGTATGAAAAGCTCGGCATTCTTGTCTACCTTCATCAGTACGTCGAGCGGGGCTACCTTCCCGAGGCCTTGCTCAATTATCTCGCGCGGCTGGGCTGGAGCTACGATTCGACGTCGGAGATTTTCTCCCGCGACGAGCTGATCGAGAAGTTCTCGCTCGAGCGGGTCAACAGCTCGCCGGCCAGTCATGACCAGGACAAGCTATTCTGGATCGAGGGGGAGTGGATGAAGACGCTTCCCCTGGAGCGCAAGGTCGAAGGCGTGCTGCCGTTCCTGAAAACTGCTGGGCTGGTCGTCGAGCCGCTTGACGGCGGCGGTCGCTCCCGCGTCGAGTCGGTCGTCGTCGCTCTCGGCGACCGCCTCAAGGTCTTTTCCGACATCCTCAAGCTGGGCAGGTTCTTTTTCGCCAGAGAAATCGAGTATGACCCGGAGGCCGTGAAGAAGCGGTTGCGCAAGGAAGGGGTGGCCGCCATGCTGGCCGAGCTTGGCCAGCTCTTGAGCCGGGCCGTCCCCTACGATCCGCCGACCCTGGAAAAGGCCGTGCACGACTACGCCGAGCACTCCGGACGCAAGATGGGCGATGTGGTCAATCCGTTGCGGGTGGCGGTCACAGGGCAGGGGGTCGGCCCAGGCCTCTATGATTGTCTGGTCATTCTCGGGCGAGAAGCATGCGAGGCCCGGATCGAGCAAACCCTTGGCCTGCTCAAGCAGGCGCCCTCGTGAACCCTCGGCCGGCTATGCCGCTTCCCTACCACGATTCGACAGGATTATCCGCATGCGCGTTTTCGTGACTGGGTTCGATTGCTTTTGATTACATCATGGTCTTCCCCGGAAGGTTTCGCGACCACATCCTGCCGGACCGGATGCACGTTCTCAGCGTGTCGTTCCTGGTGGATTCGCTGACACGGCGCCGCGGGGGAACCGGAGCCAATATCGCGTACAACCTGGGCCTGCTGGGAGAGCGGCCCATCCTGGTGGGAACGGTCGGCGAAGATTTTGACGACTATCGCGCCTGGCTTGAGTCGCACGGGGTCGACTGCCACGCGGTCAAGATCATCACGGCAGAGCACACGGCCTCGTGTTTCATCAACACCGACTTGCAGGATAACCAGATCACCGCGTTCTACCCCGGTGCGATGGCTCAAGCCTCGACGTTGTCACTTGCCGAGGCGGGGGTCACGTCCGCCGACTTGGTCTTGATCGCCCCGAACGACCCCGTGGCGATGAACCGCTACACCGCCGAATGCATCGAACGAAGGGTCCCGTATCTTTACGACCCGTCGATGCAGTTGCCGCGCCTGGAGCCAGCCGAGCTCGAGCGGGGCTGCCGGGTGCGCGCAGATTCTGGCGGGCAATGACTATGAGTTTGGAATGATGGCCGAGAAGCTGGGTTGTGGTGAAATCGAGCTGCGCAAGATGGCGCCGGTGACGGTCATGACTCGGGGCGAGGCGGGCGCGCTCATCACCGTCGATGGCGAAGAAATCGAAGTTCCCGCTGCCAGGCCGCTCAAAGTGGTTGACCCCACCGGTGCCGGCGACGCGTTCCGTGCCGGTTTCGTGCTGGGTCTGAAGAAGGGCTTGCCCTGGCCGGTCGTCGGCCGCCTCGCCTCTTTAACGGCGGTTTATGCGATCGAGCAGCCGGGAACTCAAGAGCACCGATACACCATCGATCAGTTCCTGGTACGCTATCAAGAGAATTTTGGTACCCTGTCCGAGGCGGACAGATTCGTGAGCAGGCAGTAGGCAGCCGCGTGAACCGACAAAAGTGGATGATCATCGCCGCGGTTCTGGTACTGCTGGCGGGGGCGGCCGAAATGACGGTGCGTTCCTGGAAAGCGCCCAAGGGATGTGTTCAGATTGTCAACCAGGGAGACGCGGCGCTGGAAGATCTGGTGCTATCCTACGCGGGGACCAAAGTCAGATTGGGGCACGTGGGCACCGGCCGTTCGATTCAGGCGTGGTTCACGGCCGGTAGACTGGGGCCCCTCAAGCTCGAATTCAAGCAAAAAGGCAACCCGCTGACCGGTTTCCAGGTTGCGGACTACGATCCGGGCAGCAATATTCGCGACGGCCTCAAGCTGGTGCTTTGCGTCAAGAAAGACCAGGTCGAGCGGTCGGTTGACGACGACGACACAACAAAAGCCAGAGAGACCTTGATCGAGCGCCTGAAGGATTGGCTCGCGCCCGAGCTCAAAGAGGTACGGTGAGGGCTGGGGCTCGGGATGACGCGCCGGGGTGAGACCAACATGCCGCAGACCACCCGGACTTTCGTCGCGATCGCAGTTCCCGAGCCGCTGGGACAGAAGCTTTGTCGGCTCCAGGCTGAGCTCGAGCCCTTGATTCCTGGCTGCCGCTTTGCCGCCAGTCAGCCATTTCACGCCACCGTGGCATTTCTGGGCGATGTGAGAGACCGTGATCTGAACGAAGTCTGCAAGGCAGTGGAAGCGGGCGTGCGTGGCGGGGCGGAATCGGGTGCATGCGAAGCCTTTGAGGTCCGGCTGCTAGGTCTCGGCGCCTTCCCGAGCCCCGCCGGGGCCCGCGTGGTCTGGGCCGGGATGACCGGGCCGGATCTTCAACCGCTGCTTCATCTCCATCAGTCGATCGTCCGCGCGCTGGCTCGCACCGGCTACCGGCCCGACGATCAGAGGTTCCACCCCCACGTCACCCTGGGGCGCATCAAGTCAAACCGCTCCGGTGCATGCGACCTGACCGCGCTGGTCGAACGCTATCGCGGGTGGGCCGGGGGCTCGTTCACCGTTACCGAAATCACAACTTTCGCCTCGACACCCGGCCCGCAGGGGCCCGTTTACGCTCCGCTCGGGCGCGCTCGTCTCGCAACCCAAAAAAAGTGTGGATTGCCATCTTGACCCGTGCCGAAAAACCATGTTAGTATAGTGTTCTTGCGTACATAGTCAATGCTCATGCCAGAGGAGAGATCGCCGTGGCCAAACGACAAGGGACGACCGAGGTCAAGACGGCGTTGTCTGCCGAGCAGAAGGCGCTCAGCAACGCGATCAATCAAATCGAGAAGACGTTCGGCGCCGGGGCCATCATGAAGCTCGGTGAGGGATCGCACATGGAAGTCGAAGGGGTTTCGACCGGCGCGCTCTCACTCGATCTGGCGCTCGGGGGCAAGGGGCTGCCGCGAGGCCGGATCATCGAGCTTTTCGGTCCCGAGTCGAGCGGCAAGACGACGATCGCCTTGCATGCCGTGGCCCAGGCCCAGCGCAATGGCGGCGTCTCGGCATTCATCGACGCCGAGCACGCGCTCGATCCCTCATGGTGCAAGCGTCTCGGCGTTGACATTGAATCGCTCTTGGTCAGCCAGCCTGGCAGTGCCGAGGAAGCGCTGCAAATCGCTGAGATGCTGGTGCTCTCCAATGCCGTCGACATTGTGGTTATCGACTCGGTGGCCGCGCTCGTGCCCAGGGCCGAGATCGAGGGCGAGATCGGCGATCAATTCATGGGTCTTCAAGCGCGGTTGATGAGCCAGGCTCTGCGCAAGCTCACGGGCGGCGTCTCGCGATCCAAGTGCGTCTTGATCTTCATCAACCAGATCCGCGAGAAGATCGGCGTGATGTTCGGCAGCCCCGAAACAACGCCGGGTGGCCGCGCCCTCAAGTTTTACAGCTCGTGCCGCATCGACGTGCGTCGCATCGGTCCGGTCAAGGATGGCGAGGAAGTCGTGGGCTCGAGAATCAAAGCAAAAGTGGTCAAGAACAAGGTCGCGCCGCCGTTCCGCGTGTGCGAGTTCGACATGATGTACACGCACGGGATCTCGCGCGAGGCCGATCTTCTCGACCTCGCGATCGTCGACAAGCTGATCGAAAAGTCGGGCTCCTGGTTTAACTACGGCGACCTTCGCCTCGGTCAAGGCCGGGAGAACGCCAAGCAATACCTGCGCGACAACCCGGAGCTCGCCGACCAGATCGCCGCCCAGGTCGTCACCAATCGGACCGCATCGGGAGGTGCTTTCAGCGCCAACGGCACGTCTGATGAGTCGGTCGCGGATTGAGATCGCGCGAACCCGAGGGAACAGCAGACGTACGGCGAAAGCTCAAGAATTATCCCCGTGCGACCCGATCGGGCGGAACAGCTCGGCGAGTTGCAGCTCGAACCCTGGCAGCACGGGATCGCCGGTCAGAACATCGCCGGGCCCGAAAACGCGGCAATTCGCTGGCGTTTCATAAACGTCGATCAGACCGAGCTTGGGATAGACGACCCAGACAGACCGCACGCCAAGCTGAAAATACTCCACGACCTTTCGCCGCTGCTCCTCGGCACGGTCGCTGGGGCTGGTCACCTCGACCACCAGGTCGGGCACGACGTCCCAGGCGGCGGCGTCGGGACCTTCGGGGCTGGATGCCGCCAGCCTTGACGACGACACAAAAAACACGTCGGGGCGCCGGTTCCGTTCTTCGTCGTCGGGCACAGGGACGACGATGAGCATCTCCGTGAACGCTTCCCCAAGATGAGTGGGCTTGGCGAACACATTCAGCAGCCCGGTCAGCCGCGTGGCAATCGTCCCGGCCCGAACGCTCATTGGCGACAGCTTCACGCGCTGACCATGGATCAATTCGTAGAGGGCCTCATCCGACTCCATCGACTCGGACGGATCTACGACTTTCGCGCCTGGCACGGCGGTGGCGAGGATCGCGGTGCTCATAAGTTTCCTCCCGGGTTCTGGTAACCCCGTGAAGTTAAGATTATCAGACCATCGCGCTCTAAGGCGACTGGCAGACGGAAATTTAGCAAAAGACCGATTGGCAATCCGTCCTACAATCACTCGGTGAGGGGTATCTTTCCATCCGCCAGTAGCCCAAGGAAGAGATCGGCATCAGTTCCCGTTGAACGGTGCGCCTGGCCTTGCCCTCCGCTCCGCCGGGCACTGGCAGCGAAAGTAAAACCCGCGACTCGGCGGTCAAGGGAATGAGAACGTCGGGATTCGCTGGCGACGAAGGAAAGAGCGTCTTGATCAGTCCGTGCACGTTCGCGGTGCCCGCGGGCGCGGATAAGAGCGACGTCGTGCCACCGGCCAGAACGGCGTCTGAGGCGAATTCGGACCCCAGAGCGCCGGCAACCCGGATCTCGCCGTTCGGTTCGATCGCGAACGACAGGCCCAATGCCGGAAATCGACCTCCGTCTTGCGCGGGTCCAGGTTCGCCAGCCGGGGAGAGAGGCGAAATTTCATCTCTCGAGCGAGAGCGGCCAGCAGGTTCACGCCGATCGTACCTTGACCGGCCGACAGCTCGCCGATGACTGCGACCCACCCCATCCCCTGGTTTGGCCGCAGCCCCCAGCGTGCACTCTGGAACGCCACGTGCGCCCGGCCAGTGAGCAGGTGGCGCGGGAACCGCTTTCCCACCAGGTTGCTCAGGTTAACGTCATGCAGGTCGCCCTGAAACTCGGCTTCCCAGTCTTGCGAGCCGATCTTGCGCAAGCTCAGCGTCCCCTCCACCTGCGCGTTGTCGCCCAGCCAATCGCGGCTGTCGAAAAAGCAGTCGAGGACTCGGGCGGGGAGCGGCAGACCTTCAACGGTCCGGAACACCAATGACGTCTGGGGCGGATCGGCACGGCGGTCGCGCGTCAGAGTCGTCTCGCACCGGGTGCCGCCGCCCTCATCCGGAAAACGGTAGGCAAGGCGGCAGGTTGGGGTGGCTGGGTCGGCCTGGAACTCACCGGCCAGGTCCGTCAGGCTGAATGACAGGCCAGCCTGGCCAAGCTCGATTTGACAGGCGGGTGCGGTCAAGTTGACCTTGTCGAACGCACCCTGGCCCGAAATTCGTAGCAGCGTGCTGAGGCGGTCGAGGGCCATTTTGGGGCTCTCGGCGTGAACTTGGACGTTCTCGAGCTGGAGGATCAATTCGCGATCGACCCGCTCGACCCGCACCCGGTCGGCACGGGCAACCTCGGCCAAGGATCTGCCCCGCGGCTCATCCTGACGGAGGACGATCCCTTCATAGACCACCTCGCCGGGTCGCGGGTAGTGCACTCCGTGAAGGGTTACCTGTAGTCCCAGTTGGCGCCCCAGCTCGATCTCGACATCGCGAACGTGCCCGGGACGGTTGATGCGCCAGGCGAGAATGGCGACGTAACCTGTCGGCGCCATGGTCAAAGCGATGACTGCGAGCGTTGCCAGGGCCTGGCGAACCGGCCGAGTAACGGGAAACATCCTTGCCTCCCCAAGCGGCTGCACCGGCTAGAGCCGCGGTGATGATGCCAACGGCCGCGCATGGGCCAATCGGGCTGAATCGATCAGTGCAAGATAGACGAAATCCCGATTTCGCACAAATCGATTTCGGCGATGCCATACGGCATCGCGGCTCAAACGGTTTTCTGCATGTCCTTCAAGGGTAACGGTTCACGACGATTCCTTCCAATGGTCCAACCGATGGCGATTGAGCTCGTGCATGGCGTCCATTGCCGTCCGAATCGCGTCGAGGCTCGTCCCCACGTATTTTTCGACGATGGCCGCCGCGATCTCGAACGCGACGACGTTTTCGACGATCACGCTGGCGGCGGGCACAGCGCAGACGTCGGAACGCTCGTAAGAGGCCGGCTGAGGATCCTTGGTCGCCATGTTGACGGACGGCCCGCGGGCGGCCAGCGTGCTGATGGGTTTCTTGGACGCGCGAACGACGATCGGCTCGCCGTTGGAGGTCCCGCCCTCGATCCCTCCGGCGTTGTTGGTCGGCCGCCGGAACCCGAAGCGGCGGTCGTCGTGGGGATGTTCCGGATCGTACTGGATCGGGTCCATCACCTTCGACCCCGGCCGGCGTGCCGCCTCGACTCCCAGGCCGATCTCGACGGCCTTGATCGCCTGGACGGAGAGTACCGCCGCCCCGATCCGGGCGTCGAGCTTGCGATCCCACTGGGCGTGGCTGCCCAGCCCGATGGGGCATCCCGTCACGATGGTCTCGACGATTCCGCCGAGCGTGTCACCGGCTGCACGCGCCGCGTCGATCGCGGCGATGATCGCCGGGTCGGCCTCGGGGTCGAGCGTGTAAACGGCAGACGCGTCGCGAATTGCAACGTCGTGCGAGCGCGGCTCCGCGGCGATGCCCCCGAGCTCGCGAACATATCCGAAGACAGTGATTCCCAGCTCGCGCAACAGCAGCTTGGCGAGGGCCCCGACGGCGACTCGCAGCGCCGTCTCACGGGCGCTGGCCCGTTCCAGCACCTGGCGGATTCCGGTTTGATAGTTGATCGCGCCGGCCAGGTCGATATGCCCGCCGCGGGGCGCGGCCGGCTCCAAGAGCCGCTCGAGCTTGGCGTCGTTGTTGATCAACCGAAGGGTGATCGGTGCACCGGTCGTCACGCCGTGAAACACGCCCGAATCCACTGCGATTCGATCGGTCTCGAGCTGTTGGCGCTTGCCTCGCCCATAGCCGCCCTGCCGGCGCTTCAATTCGTAATCGATCAACTCGGTGTCAAGCGCGACGCCCGAGGGAAATCCTTCCACGATTGCTGTGAGCGCCGGCCCATGCGATTCGCCGGCTGTCAAATATCGAAGCATGCGCTTGCCAATCTTACTCCCAGGGAAATGAACGTTCGGTCAGTCGCTCGAACGCCTCGACGTACTTCGCGCGGGTCACGGCAACCACCGCTGCGGGAAGCTCCGGCGGAGGGCTCGACTTGTCCCAGCCGCTCGCCTCAAGCCAGTCGCGCACAAACTGCTTGTCGAACGACGGCTGCGGGCCGCCGGGGCGATACGATCCTCGCGACCAGTATCGCGAGCTATCGGGAGTGAGCGCCTCATCGACCAGCAAGAGCTCGCCGGTTCTCTCGTCAAATCCCCACTCGAACTTGGTATCCGCCAGGATCAGCCCGCGCGCGGCGGAATAATCGGCGGCCTGTCCGTAAACTTCCAGGCTCATCGATTTTAGCGTGTGTGCAACCTCCGTGCCGATGGCGCTCGCCATCGTTTCGAAGGAGACGTTCTCATCATGACCGGTCGCGGCCTTGGTGGCCGGAGTGAAGATCGGGTCGATCCGGTCGCTCTCGAGCAGACCGCCCGGCAGGGCAAGGCCGCAGACCGTTCCGATGGTCCGATACTCCTTCCAGGCGCTGCCCGAGAGATAACCGCGCACCACGCACTCGAATGGAACGACGTCGGCTTTACGAACGAGCATTGTGCGGCCCTCCAGGAGACGCGCCTCTTGCTCAGGCAGATCCAGCCTCGCGTCGTCCAGGTCCGTCGAGACCAGATGGCTCGCAACCTTCAAGCGGTCGAACCAGAACGCACTCAACCCGGTCAAGACGCGCCCCTTGTCGGGAATGCCGGTGGGCAGCACCCAGTCGAATGCACTGATGCGATCGGTCGCGACCAGGAGCAGGCGATCGCCGAGGTCGTAGATGTCGCGGACCTTGCCCCTGCGCCTGGGAATCGCGCCCGAGCCCAGATCGGTCTCCAGTAAAGCCCCGGCTTGAATCTTCAACGTGTTCTCTCACGGCCTGTTCGGTCTATGCCAGCATGTGGGCACGGGTTTCGTCGATCAACTGGTTCAGCCACTCGAGGTAGGGGGTCCCACCGGTCCCGCGCGGGTCGCGCACGTGGGCCGCAATGTAGCGGCGGGCGAATTCAAGGTGCGTTTCGCGAAACGCTGCCAGCGCTTCGAGCGCTTCATTGTAGCTTGCTTTATCAACCTTGCCGCGCACGTCGGGAAGCCGCTCGACCTGCTCGATGACGGCCCGGTGTGCGCGCGGCATGAATCGACGCATGTCGGCCAGGTGATTGGTGAGCAGCGATGGCTTGTGGGGCACCTTGAGGAACGCCACCACGGTCGGGATCACGCTGCTTTGCGCTCCGGTTTCGCCCCGGTAATCGAGGGGCGCTGACTCGACGCCTTCGTAGACGACACCCTCGAAAAAGCGGATGTAAGGGCGGAACGTCTTGTAATAGAGGGCAGGGTCCATCTTCTCGGGGATGCGGCGGAGCGTTTCGACCTGAGCCCAAAGCGTCCGGGTGAGCAGCTCGACCGCCCCGTTCAATGCCGCGATATCACCGGCTTGAAGTCGAGCGCGCGGCCCGGTCGATCGCCTGGAGTATGCCGGCGGCAAGGGCCTCGATCTCGACGTGTACCAGGATGAACCAGTGCTCGTCATAGAGGTGCACGAAGTTCTGGATCGTGTCGATGTTCCCCAGTGCGATTGGCCCGGCGGGATCAAATCGCTTCCAGTTGTACAAGGCGTAGCCGTCGTAGCTCAGAATCGGCGGCCGGTCGAGCCGCGAGCAGACGTCGCACAGTGGAATCGCGATATTGCGCGGCAGGACCGTCGCGGGCTCGAGACCGACCTGGTTGATGTACGCCGAGGCGAAAAAACCGACGCGGACGTAGTAAAGCAAGAGCTCTGGCAGACTGATCGGGCCGGCCGGGAGCGGCGGGATGGTGAATTCTCGCGCCCACCTACGAAACGACTTGTCGTGCAGCAAGCTGGGGAGGTCGCGACCCAGGCGATCGAGCGCGGCCAGATTCGAGCCGCTCGGGAACTCGATCATCGGGTCTTGATCGGGCAGAAAACCCCGCCGGGTGAACTGAGGCTCGAACATGATCCGGCTCGCTTCGATTGCAAGGTTGACGACCTGGCGGGCCCCGAAGCGTCCCGTCCTCGGGCTCACTTCTTGTCGACGATCTCGAGGAACGTATTGCCGAGAAAGATCCAGTTCGTCGGGGCGGCGGAGATCGGGCCGTTGATGCCGAAGACCGCGATCTGGTAGACCCTTCCCGGCTGAGGATCCTTGAGCTCGACGCGATTGGGGACGTTGAATCCGGCGACGATGGCCTCGCCCCCTTTGCCGGGAGTACGCGGCAGCCGGCCGTCCACCCAGATCTCGCCGTAGTCGTCGACGGTCGTCTGGAAAAAAACCGCCTTGCCCGCCGCCTGGGGCGGGATAGTCACCTTGATCCGGTACCAGCAGAAGCAGACCTGGCCGGACGAGCGGCGATCTTTGAGGGTCTCGGGCGCGATCGCCTCCCACTGGCTGTCGTCGAAATCCGGCTTCTCGGCCCGCGGTTCGATGTTGTAGGTCTTGTTGGGTTTGCCGTCCGGGCCTTTGCCCTCGACCTCGACGATCTTGACGTCATGGTACTTCCATTGCCCCTTGACGGCGGCGATGCCTTCCTTGGTGCGAAGATCGATCTTCTGGCTCTGGGCAGCGGCGTTCGGCAGACTCAAGGCCCAGGCCAGCGCCATGGCCATGGCCGGCGTACTCGACATCCTACACATTCGCAGGCTCTCCGCGTGTTCTCCGGACAGATCAGTTTGGGATGGCTCAGGATGAAGTCTTAGCGAACAGCCGGCTGCGGGCTCGCGCTGGCTGCGCGCGTCGGTGGCGCCGGGGCGATTGGAAGCGCGGGGGCCGATTGGTCGGCATGGTGCTTCAAGAGCTCGCTAAGCTGAAACGCGTGGTAGGGTTGCTCCGCCGCGGGCTTGGCGTCTTTCGAGGCGTTCGCGACCCAGAAGCGGGTCGTCGTCGTCTCGAACAAGACGCTGTGCAAATTGGATTTCATGGCGACCGGCCGGTCCATCAAGTGCCGGGCTGACTCGGCGTCGAAGCGGCCGTACCCCTTCTCGACCCGCTTGACCAGCTCTTCGTAGCGATTGCCCGCCGACAGCAGCACGGCGTCTTGGAACGGGTGGGGCAGCCTGGGATGGCTTTCACCCATGGCGATGACGCCAAAAGCGTTCCACGACGCTTCCATGCCGACCGCCTTGCGCGTCTTGCCATCGGCAACGACGAAGTAATACTCACACGTGCGGGGCCTGTCGTGAAAGATCGCAATGGCGCGGTCGAGCGAGTCGGCCTCTTCGAGGACCATCCGGACCAAGAACGCCATCGGCGTGCCGTCCCAGTGACCCAGCCCGCGGCCTCCCATCTCGCCGATCGAGATCCGCTCGGCGTTCATGCCCGTTACCGAGCCGACGAAGCCGGCATACGTCACGTTCACGAACGGGATCCGCCCGCGCGGCTCACCGATGGTCAAGACGGCGTGCTCCTGCAACCGCCAGTCGCAACCATAATCCAGGACGCGCCCGTGGTACAGAACACCATCCTTGGTCGCCCTTCCGCTCAGGGCAAATCCCGAACAGTGAAAGAGCTCGGGTATGAAATTGGCGATGATGACGTCCTGGACATCGAGGCCCGCTCCATCGGCAATACCGCGCATCTCATCGAAGAACCGCTCCGGAATATGCTTGCGCTGCTGGGCCACGATTCCGCTGATGACCCGCTTGGGATCGAGCAGCTTGATGCCGCCCAGCTCGAGCTTGATCTCCTTGGCCTTCACGTCGAAAAGAAACCGGACATTCTCGCGAATGTCGGCCCGCAAGAGGGCCCCCTGCTCATATCCCATCTCGTAGGGCTCGCCCTTGATATGCAAGACGCGGTAACCATCAATTTCTTCCAGGAACCCTTCGCCACACCGCGCCAGCGTCTTGGACTCGGAGCGGGCGGACCCAGCGGCCGCCACAAGCACGATCAAGACCAGCGCCACATTCCTCGACAAGAATCGCCGCATCGGTCAATGTCCTTGGTCAAGCCGTGAGATTCAACCACTAAACAACTGCGCGACCGGGAAAGTCGTTTTTCGGTCCGCGAAAGGCGACACTGATTCGCGCAGTACCCAAACTAAGAATAGTAACGAATCTATCTCAAGTCTCCATCGAGTTCCAATCGACTTTGGGAATTTCGCGTCGAGCCCCTCGGGATCGGCCCAGAAGCGCGATGGAGATCGGGCGGATAGGACGACGCGCGAAACCTTGACGGCTGGCGTCATTCCCACTCGATCGTGCCGGGGGGCTTGCTGGTGATGTCGTAGACGACGCGGTTGACCCCCTTGACCGAATTGGTAATTCGGGTCGAGACCCGGGCCAGCAGGTCGTGGGGCAGGCGCGACCAGTCGGCCGTCATGAAATCCTCGGTCTCGACCGCCCGGATCGCGATCACGTTCTCGTACGTCCGGCCGTCTCCCATCACTCCCACCGCCTGCACCGGCAAGAGCACGGCGAACGCCTGGGCGACCTGGCGCTCGAGTCCCGCATCTCGCAGCTCTTCGAGAAAAATGGCGTCGGCCTGGCGCAACACTTCGAGCCGGGCCGCCGTCACCGCGCCCAAGCAGCGGACCGCCAGGCCGGGGCCTGGAAAAGGATGCCGCCAGACCAGCGAATCGGGTAGCCCCAGCTCGATTCCCAGACGGCGCACTTCGTCCTTGAAGAGGTCGCGCAACGGCTCGATGAGCTCGAAGCCAAGCTCGGCGGGAAGCCCGCCCACGTTGTGATGGAGCTTGATATTGGCCGTGGGGCCGTCCGGAGCGCCGCCACTCTCGATGACGTCCGGGTACAGCGTGCCCTGGGCGAGATAGTGGGCGCCCGCAATCGTGCGAGCCTCGTCGCGAAAGACGTCGATGAAAACGTGTCCGATCCGCCGCCGCTTCTCCTGGGGGTCAGTGACACCCTCGAGCGCGCCCAGGAATCGCTCGGACGCGTCGAACTGCGCAGCTCGGCGCTGGTGCGCGAGCCAAATGCGTCGACGACTGCGGTCCGCTCGCCCATGCGCAAGAGCCCCGTGTCGACGAACACGCAGACGACGCGCGGCCCCAGGGCCCTGGCCAGAAGCGCCGCGCAGACGGCCGAATCAACGCCTCCCGATAGCCCGCACACGACTCGTTCGTGAGGCCTGACTCGCCTGCCGATTTCCTCGAGCGATCGTTCGATGAAAGCCCCCATCGTCCAGGCGCGGGGGTTGCCGCAGATCCGATCGAGGAAATTGCCCAGGATCGTCGTGCCATAGGGCGTGTGCGACACCTCGGGGTGAAACTGGAGACCATAAATCGGCAGCCGGTGATGGCGGGCCGCGGCGATCGGGCACGTCGTGGTGGCGGCCAGCGTGACGAAATCGGCACCCAGGTCCTGGATCTGGTCGCCGTGACTCATCCAGACGACAATCTCACCAGGGACATCCTGAAACAACGGCTCAGCCGGATCGATCACGCGGCAGGTGGCGCGGCCGAACTCGCGTGCCGCGGCCGAAACGACCTTGGCACCCAGATCCAGGCACGCCAGTTGCATCCCGTAGCAAATCCCCAGGATCGGCACGCCCAGCGCGAAGATCCCCGGATCGCAGCGGGGAGCGCCGGCTTCGTAGACGCTGGACGGTCCCCCCGAAAGAATCAGGGCGAGCGGGTCGAGCTCGCGCACGCGCTCGGCCGAAATGTCATGACGGACAATCCGCGCATAGGCGTGCCGTTCGCGGACGCGCCGGGCGATCAGCTGAACGTACTGGGCCCCGAAATCGAGAACGAGCACGGGACGCGCCGCCGGGTCGAGATCCGACATGGGGTGCCTTCAGATCATGATTCAATCCGCGTCGAAAACTGCCGCGACAGCGACTGAAAAACCCGCCAACAACACCGATGCCGCCGATTCCCCACGACGGTAGACGCCGGCTTCTTCGTACGCGTCCCCGCGCAGGCGGAGCACGGTGATGGTTTCCGTTTGCGGGTTGACGATCCAGTATTCTGGGACGTGGGCTTCGGCATAATCCCCCCGCTTGCCAACCAGATCCCGTTCCGGTTTCTCTTCACTCACAACTTCCAGAGCGAGGTCGGCGCCGAGCCAGAAACGGTTTTGCCGGCGCGAATCGCCGGCCGAAAGCAGCAGCAGCAGGTCGGGCTCGCGGAACTTGCCCGGCCGGATTCGCAGCCGCAACGGGGCGAAATGGACTCTGCCACCTCGGGGCTCCACACTAGCGTAAAAGGCAAGAAATAAGAATTTCAGGATGCTTTGGTGCTTGTCTGTGGGCATTGGTAGGACTTCCAGAAAACCGTCGGTAAACTCGACCAGCCGGTTCCGGTGCCCGGTCAGAACGAGATACTCTTCCTCGCTCCAGTTCCCCTGGGACGGAAGTAATTCCTCGAGCAAATCCTTCCATTCTTGTGCAGATGGAATGGTCGTCAGAAGCTCAGTTCCAGTTGCCATGGCGTTCCCTTGGAAGACGGGTTTAATTCCCACAGTCAATAATAGCCAGGATCGAAACACCGTGCTATGTGCCGGTTGCCGCGGCGGTTGAACGAGGCACGGTGGCGCGGCGTGGGTCAAACCACCGCGCAGGAGTGGGCCGCCAGCGCGGCGAATCTGGTTGCGATGCCAGCGGCGGCCGTGGGCTGATGCAGCCTCGGCCAGCCGTAGCGGTCGGCCGAAGTAGCTGCCGCTGCGCCTCGGCTCGCGCATCAGTCGCGACATCGTGTCAACCCACGCCGAAGGGTCGGCCCGCAGCCGCTCGAAGATCGAGCTGATCCCCGCGTCCAGGTGGGCCTTGCCATCGCGCACGAGCCGGCTCGTCCAGTCAATCAGCCTGACGTAGTACGACAGCGTGCAGCCGGCCACTAGCCCCGGTCGCAAACTCCCCTCGTTCCGTAGGTCATCGAGCGGCAAGAGCCACAGGCCCTGTTCCTGGGACGGGTCGCGAGTCAACGTCGAGAGATCGTCGCGGATCGACTCGAGGGTTCCGTTTATCCGGCAATGCTCGATCCGGGCGTGGAGCGAGGTGTGCGGCGTCTCCTCGGGAAGCGCTGCAACGCCGGCGGCCAAAGGGTTCAGGTCGATGTACGCGGCCGTCGCCAGCAGACTTTCCTCGTCCAGCACGGCGATGCTCCGGAATCGGCTTTCCCAGAAGGCTCCCGTATAGCCGTCTTCCTTGTTGGCCATTCGCGCCAGCGGCTCCTTGAGGCATTTCATGAACCATCCGAGGTCGGTCAAACGCCGGCGCGTCTTGGCCACCCAGTCTGGGTCGCCAGCGAGCTGGCTGACGCGGGCGTCCGAAACCGGCAGCGCATTCCCGGCGACGTCGCGTACGGGAAAGAGGGTCGCCCAGCGCCGCGCGACCTCCTGATCGGACCACCCATTGGCCCGGGGCGAGTCGAGCCGCAAAAGCACGTGAAGATGGTTATCCATGATGGCAAAGCCCGCGCAGTCAATCCCGAAGAGTCCACTCAACTCCTCAAGCCGCCGCTCGATCCAATCCTTCCGGTGCGCGGCACCCTCACCGAACAGAAAGGCCCTCCGCACGCAGCGCGAGATGCAGTGATACCAAGGGGTTACGGCTTCGTCAACGATCTGCGACCGCGGCAAGGACATGAGTTGCCTCCATCTTGGTTGCTGGGACGTCTTCGTCTTATACCACAACGGCAACGGCTTCTCCAGATACCTCAAATTTTATGCCAGGCCTTTTATTTCGACCAATATTCGGTTTACACCCGCGTATCACAAGGCGTTAATTTGAAAATACTTATCGCCAGGTCGCCGGCGAACGGGGTCAGCGCAGTTTCGATGCGTCGTCAGATGGCGGCGGCGCCGCTCCAGGCTGAGGCGGCCCGGGCCGCCCGAGGAGCTGAGCCGCCTCGCTCCAGAGCTGCCGCTGGTCGTCGTCGGTCATCCGCGGGTGATTCTTGGCCCAGTCCGCAGCCTTGTCGAAGAAGGCACGAGCTTGGCCCTGATCGCCTTTCCGCCAGCTCGCGAGGGCCATCGCGAACCAGACGTTGGCATCCCCATGCTTTGTCATCGCCAGCGATCGCTCGCCGGCAGCCAGCGAAAGAGCCCATTGGCCGGCGCGATACTCGGCCAGCGCCAAAGTGCCGAAGAACGAGCCGTTGGGTTGCAACTGCGCGGCTCGGCGCGCGTGCGCCAGTGCCTCGTCATAATCACTCCTTGGACGGTTGGCAGGAACGGCAAGCGCAAAGGCCAAGTTGTTATGCGCCTCGGGGTCGTCCGGCTGGAGTCGTATCGCCTCGCGCCATTCGGCGATGCCGTCGGCCAGTTTTCCCAGGCGGTACAGTCCGAGGGCAAGGCCCTCGTGAGCGAGCGGACTATCGGGCTGGAGTCGTATCGCCTCGCGGTATTCAGCGACCAGTTCGGGGAGCTTCCCTTGCTCGTTCAAGCCAATGGCGAGGTTGATATGAGCGGCGGCCGAGTTGGGATTGAGACGGATGGATTCGCGCAGCTCGTCAACGCCCCGATCGAGCTGGATTGGACAAAGCGCGACACCCAGACCCATATGGGCGGCAAAGCTTTGCGGCCGGACGGCCACTGCAACGGAATAATACCGAGCCACCACCGCCGGCTTGGTTTCGGGGGTCCAAATGCCAGCTCCCCAAAGATAGTGCCAGCCGAGCTGGTCGTTGACCCAGTAGTCGTTGGGCTGGCGCCTCCACGCCCGCAGCAGAATGGCTTCCGTCCGCGCCCGATCGCCCAGAATCTGGAGCCATCGCGCCAGGAGCAAGAGGCTGGTCGCGGGTTGGCCTTCGAGTGCCTTCTGGTCGTCGGCCAGCCGGGAGAGCGCGTTCCGGTCGCTGCCGCGGACCTGCGCTCGAAGCGCGTCGCGCCACGGGTCCGGGTCAGCGGCGCGCGCCGCCTCGTTCAGCCGCCGCCAGAACGCCCCTTCCTGCTTCTCTGGAAACGACAAGCGGACGTGGACCCAGTCATCGAGAAATGCAGCCAGCTCGACCGGCGCTGACCGCGAGGCCAGCCGCTTGCCGGCTTCCTTGGGGTCGAGCTTTTCGAAGTCGATGCCGAAATCGCGGAAGGCGGCCGTGTACTCGACGTCGGTCTGCGCGGGTTTCATATGCACGCTGCGAGCTTCGCGGATTTTCGCGAGGCGATCCAGCAGCTCGCGATCGCGTCGCGCCTCGCGCGCCTTGGTCTGCGCCTCGGCTTGTCCCTGTGCCAATGCCGCCAGGAGCGTGCGCACCCGGTCTTGCAGTTCGCGGCCCGATTCTCCCGCAGCGAGCAGACCCTCGGCCTTGGTGGCCGCATTCAGGGCCGTCAACCAAGGCGACACGTCACCAACCGCCGCCGATTGCGCCTGGCCCCAGAAAAGCGTCGCCTCGTCGAGCGCCTGATTCACCACGCGCTCGGTCGCCGCACGTCGTCCTGCCCGGTATTGCTGGAGGTAAGCCCAGCCGCCGCCACCTAGGACCATGAGCCCCACGATCGACGCCGCCACGGCAACCGTCAGCCGCCGCCGCGCCGTTTCCTCGACTCGCGCCAGCTCCGCCCGTCGCAATCGCTCCTGCACGCCAGTCAGATAGGCCGTCACCCGCTGGACCACTTGCTGAGCCGTTCGCGGACGGTCCTCGCGTGCCGGGGCCAGGCAGTGCTTGGCCAGTTGGATCAATTCGAGCTCGGCGCGCGATGCGTCGAGCCGGTTGAACGCCCCGGCCACATCCCCGCGCGACGCCTTTGACAATATCTCGTGCACGTTTTGCCCGCCGAAGACCGGCCGGCCGGTGAGAATCACGCAGAGGATCGCCCCCAGCCCGAAAACATCAGCCCGCTCGTCCACCAGCCCGATTTCTCCCCGTGCCTGCTCGGGGGCCATGAAGGACGGTGTACCCAGGACGCTCCCAGCCAGTGAGGCGTCGGCCTCGGAACCAGACCGGGCCGTCCGAACCATGCTCATGGTCCGCTCGGGGGCGTCGGCAAGCCCGCTCCGCTCGTCGTCCGGGCCTGCTTGAGCCATGACCTTCGCCAGCCCCCAGTCCATGACCTGCACCTCGCCGAAACTCCCCACCATCACATTGGCAGGTTTCAGATCGCGATGGATCACGCCGCGGGCATGGGCGTAGGCCATCGTCTGGCAGACCGACTCGAAGATCGACAAGAACCGCGGCAGGTCGTCGTGGAGCGGGTGGAGACCTTCGGTCACTTCCGGGGCGACGTCGGGAGACCCGCCCCCAGTGCCCCTGGCGAGCCCGGTCCCGTAAGCGCCTGAAGTGCGTTCGTCGGAACTCGGGGCGCTGACGCGACCCCGCTCGCCAAGCAGCGCGTCCAGCGTCCGCCCCTTTACGAGTTTCATGGTGAAAAACGGCCGGAAGTCGGGGAACGTCCCCAGCTCATATACGGGCACCACTCCGGGATGCTGGAGCTGGCCGGCGATCTGAGCTTCCTCCACGAACCTCTTAATGAACTCTGGCTTCTCCCGGTGCGATTCGAGCAGTACCTTGAGAGCCAGCTCTCGCCCAAGATCGAGGTCGCGGCCACGGATTACAGCGCCCATTCCGCCGCGCGATCTCACCGAAGAATTCGTAGCGTTCAGCCCGCTCGGGTGTGCCGGGCGTCGCGCCGGAAGACGGTCTGGGTTGCGGGCGAGTCTCGTTTGCGGGGTCCGTGTCGCGGAGGAGTACATGCGGAGTGCGGTCGAGGGTCTCGCCGATCTGCGCCAGCACGCTCCGGAACGCGGGCGCAAGCGATACCGTCATATCCGAAGTCGAGGACGCAAGGGCCGTGTCGTCGGGGCCAGAGCGCTCCATGCCCCCGTCGGGCAAGCATTGCGGAAACAGGCTACCGGGTGAGCCCGCGGTCAGGATCGCGCCGCAAGATGGACACCGTCCCTCTCGGGGTTGGGGATGCAATCCAGTCATGATCCAACCTTTCTGGCAACGAACGGCCGGTGCAACCCGGCTTATTTGATCATCGTCTGGGGGACCGCGGCCAGAGCTGCGAGCTCGCCCGAGCGCTTGGCGGCCGCTTCGACGGCGTCGATCAACGCCCCTCGCACGCCACCGCGCTCGAGCGCGTGCAACCCGGCGATCGTCGTGCCGCCCGGCGAGGCGACCTGATCTTTGAGCACACCGGGATGCAGTCCGGTTTCGAGCACCAGCCTGGCGGCGCCCGCCACGGTCTGGGCCGCCAGCAACGTGGCGACGTCGCGCGGCAAGCCCGCGCACGCCCCCATCCGACAGCGCCTCGACCATCAGAAAGACGAACGCCGGCCCACTGCCCGAGAGCCCCGTGACCGCGTCCAGCAACGACTCGGCGACACACACCGCGACCCCCACCGAGCTCAGAAATGCGCTCACGACGGCTTCGTCTTCCCGGCCGACGTGGGGGCCAAGTGCATAAGCCGATGCGCCCTGGCCGATCAAGGCCGGAGTATTGGGCATGACCCGGACGACGCGGGCCGCTGGTCCCAATCGCTCGACGATCGACGCGATCGTGACGCCGGCGGCGATCGAGACGATAAGGTGATTGGGCGTCACGAAGGGACGCAGCTCGTCAAGCGCCTGGCGCATGCTCTGCGGCTTGACCGCCAGCACCAGTACGTCGCTCCGCTCGGCCACCGGGCGATTCGCGTCGAAAACTGCGATACCCGTTTCTGATCCCAGAAGCTCACGAGCCTCACGCAGCGGATCGCTGGCGCAGAGCGCTTCGACCGGAGCCAGGCCGGCGCGCAGCATTCCTTTGACGAGCGCCGTCGCCATCTTGCCCGAGCCGATGAATCCCCACCGCCGGCTGGTTTGATCGACAATCGTATCGCATCCCAAACTGGTCATGAATTTCCCTCAAACTGCGCTAGCTTTCGAATGAACGCCGGCTCGAGAAACACCTCGGGATTCAGGACGTTAAGAGGCCGCTCCCCGCGGGCGGCCCGCAGCATTCCCTCGGCCATGGCCTCGCCTGTCGCCTGCCAGACTTCGCCGGTCAACGCCAACCAGTGAGGAGTCAGAATCACGTTGTCGAGCCCGATCAACGGATCGTCCCAGGGCAGGGGCTCGACCTCGAAGACGTCGAGACCGGCGCCGGCGATCTTGCGATCGAGCAGGGCGGCCACGAGCGCCGGCTGGTCAACCAGCTCGCCCCGCGCGACGTTGATAAGAAACGCCGTTGGCTTCATGAGGGCAAGTTGAGGCGCACCGATCAGGCGCCGCGTCGCCGCGGTGAGCCGGCAGTGCAAGCTGACAAAGTCCGAGGCGGCGAAGACTTCGTCGAGCGAGGTAAGCTGAACACCCAGCGACCGCGCAACGGCCGGCTCGGCGTGCGGCGAGTATGCGAGGACGCGCATCCCGAACGGGGCGACCAGTCGAACGAGCTCGTGCCCGCTGCGGCCCAGGCCGACGATTCCCAACGTCCGGTTCTGGATCTCACCGCCTAGCACTGCCGCCTGCTGATCCCAATGACCCTGCCGCACGATCCGCTCCTGGTCCGGCAGGCGCTTGGCCAGGGCCAGCATGAAGAGCAGCGCTGCCGAAGCCGTCGAGTGATTCAGCGCCGTCGGGGCATTGAAGACCGCTACGCCGTGCTCGGTGCAGGCGGCCAGGTCGATCTTGTCATACCCCGCGCCCGAGCGGCCGATCACGACCAGATCAAGGGCGCCGGCCGCGAAGGTGCTCGCCGTGACCCAGGGGCGGAGCACAATCAGGCCGTTGAACGTCGCGGATATGGTCCGGCGTGATTTCCAGTGAGTAGAGCTGCGAAAAGTAGGTGGAATCTCCGGCCCGCGGAGCCAGATCGGTCAGAAACCGCCAGCGCACATACGGGTGCCGGCTCAAGCACTCCAGTCCCGAGGTACCGTACGCTGGAGTGCCCGATTCGTTGAGAAAATCGCCGGTGAGGGCAACGTGAAAGACTCGCATGGCGGTTGTCGGTTGTCAGTTGTCAGTTGTCCGTTGTCCGTTGTCCGTTGTCAGTTGTCGGTTGTCGGTTGTCCGTTGTTGGTTGTCGGTTGTCGGTTGTCCGTTGTTAGTTGTCCGTTGTCCGTTGTCAGCAATTCGACGAAGAATAGGCGCTCGTCCGGCTTGGCTGGAGGCGATCAACCCCCATGCCATCGGTGATGCGGCCTTGTGGGAATTATGGGACATCTTAACCACGGACAGCGCTCATCGACACGGAAAAAAAAGAAACAGCGTCGCGGCGCCCGGCGCAATTCTCGGGAGCCGGATCTCGTTCACTCGGAGCCAGCGGCGCCGGCGCCGGTCTGGACCGGCGCAGTAAGCGCAGTCGCCGCGCCCAGCCCGAATCTTGGGAGCCAACCGTCGTTTAACCCCGAGCCATCGGCGACGGCGACCGGTTCGACAGGGCAGTGAACGCCGTCGCCGTTGGCTCCGGGTGAACGAGCACGGCGGCTGCGGCTCTGCCGTTTTGGGCTGTCCGCGGCATTCGAGCAATCGCACCGCCGGGAAAATCAACCGTTCTGCGTGAAGTTCGTCTGCCAGTCGCGATCCCACAGACTGGGGAACGCATGGGGGACGTAAGGATGCTCGGCGATCGCGCGCTCGTCGAGCGTAAGTCCCAGGCCAGGTGTTTCACTCGCCAGGAATTCGCCGTTTCGAATCGGGTTCCAGCCTCCGGCGAGGTCGTTGCGCCAGGGCACGTCGAACTCGGCAAATGCCTCCTGGATCAGGAAGTTGGGGGTACAGAGGTCAAAGTGGAGGCAGGCGGCCAGTGCGACCGGCCCGATCGAGCAATGGGGCGCCACCCGCAGGTCCTGGGCATCGGCCATGGCCGCGATCTTCTTCGCGGCCAGGATGCCGCCGCAATGGGCAAGATCCATCTGCACCACGTCGACGGCCCGCAGCGCGATCAACCGGTAAAAGTCGGCCAGCGTGTAGAGCCGCTCGCCGGCCGCGATCGGGCAGGGGCCTGCCGAGCGCTTGACCTCGGCCAGGAGGTCGAGACATTCGGGCGCGACCGGCTCTTCGCACCAGGTCGGCTCGAACGCCGCCAGCTCGCGGATCACCGCGGTCGCGGTCCCCGCCGCCAGCCTGCCGTGGAATTCGATCATCAGCCCGACGTCGGAACCGACCGCTTCCCGCACGGCCGCCACGATGTCGATCGCCGCCGCGAATGCATTCCCGTCGAGGACCTTCCAGGCAGTGCCGAACGGGTCAAACTTGAGCGCCCGATAGCCGCGGCGCACAGCCGCGCGGGCCCGCTCCGCAAACTCGGCGTGCGTGCGTGCTCCGCCATACCACCCATTGGCGTACGCCGGAACCTTTTCGTGGCACCGCCCACCCAGGAGGCGATAGACCGGCTGGCCACAAGCCTTGCCGATCAAGTCCCACATCGCGATCTCGACGCCGCTGATGGCCGTCATGACGGTTGAGCCGCCCTGGTACTGGTCGCGGATCATACCGCCCACCACGGCCTCGATGTCGAACGGGTCGGCCCCCAGCACCCGGCCCTTGACCCATTCGTGGAGCAGCGTCTCCACAGTCTTTTCCTGCCACTCGAGCGTGGCCTCGCCCACGCCCGTCAAACCGGTATCGGTGGACAGGCGGATGAAGAGATAATTCCGCAAACCGGCATTGGCCAGAAAGGTCTCGAAGCCGGCGATCTTCACGGGGCGCTCCGCTCCTCTGTGGACTCAATCTGAGTCAATAAAGGCAGGGCTTGCAGGATGACGTCTCGCCCCGTATTTTTCAAGCAGCGCACCATGGGCTTCCACAAATCGGGGAGGGCGAGGCACCGTCCGAGCCGCCTGGGAGCCTGGGAGGGCGAGGCTCCGTCCGAGCCGCCCGGGAGATTGGCTCGCCGGGAGGGCGAGGCTCCGTCCGAGCCATGTTCTGCCGATCCGATCCGATGCGATTCAGCTTCCTCTTCCATGAACCGATCACGCGGCTCGACGAGCTCGAGCATCGCATGTCCGTCCTCTCCGCGCTCGGATATCACGGCATCGAGCTCTCGACGTTTCATCCCGCTGATTATTCCGATGAGCAAATCACGGAGCTCAGCCGCAAGTATCGCCTGCCCGTCGTGTCGATGCTCTCGGGGTGGTCGCACTCGCATGAAGGGCTGAGCTTATGCCATCCCGACCCGGTCTTGCGGGGCCGGGCGGTTTGCCGGCTCAACGACTATGTGGGTCAGGCGGCCAATCTGGATTCCCTGCTCGTCGTCGGGCTGATGCAGGGCTTGCGATCCGACGAACCGGCCCCGGCGATCGCCATCGGCCGGATCGTCGAAGGCCTGCGCCGGGTCGCGCGGAACGCCGAGAGTCGCGGCGTTCAGGTGGTGATCGAGCCCGTCAACCACCTTCAGGCCGGGTTCATCCACAGTGCCGACGGAGCGGCCGCAATCGTCGAGCGCATTGGCTCGCCCGCGGTCGGGTATATGCTCGATACGTTCCACCTGAACATTGAGGAGCAATCGCCGCTTCAGGCGATCAAGACTCACGGGGCGCGAATTCGTCATTTTCATCTTTGTGAAACCAGCGCGGGGCCGCTCGGCACGGGACACCTCGACGTCAGAGCGGTGCTGTCGGCTCTGGATCAGACCGGTTACGAGGGTTTCGTATCGGTGAAGGTTTACCGCAAGGCCGGCTGGGAAGAAGCGGCGCGTTCGTCGGCCGAAATACTTTGGGACGGTGGCACCGGTTGAGAACCCCAGTCTATTGCCGGAAGCTTTACCTCGGCGAAAACCATCGCGTTGCCATCTTTGAAGTCGGAGAGCGTGTCGGAAACCCGAATGCACCCCTGTCCAGCCCGAAGGAAATGCCCCGACGGATCACTTGATTCTGAACGACCTCGAGACCGCGGCCGAATCGGTGTCTTGCAGGTCCTGCACCAGTACCCGATACGTGCCCGGCCGAAGACGGATGAGTGACTTCAATGAGGTTCGGAGCCTGCCGCGTGCGTTGCTCTTGATGGTGAGGGGCGGTCCGACCGTCTCGTCGCCGCGCTTCGAGTGCTCGAAAACGACAACGGTGTAGTTCGTCGTCGGGATGGCGCCTTTCAAGCTCATTGCCAGAAGATCGGTCTGACCAGCCAATTTGATTCCCTGCGGCAAAGCGGCGAAGCGGAAGTTGGCGGCAGCTCTAGGCGGGGTCAGCAAGGCGTTGAGCGTGATGGAGACCTTCGTCGCAAAGCTCGTCAGCGTGGGATCGTTACCGCCCTGGTCGTCATAGGCAAACCCGTAGGCCAGGCCGACGTTAGAGCCCGGGGCGGTGATGCTGACTCCATCATTGTGCAAGAAACCCGCGTAGAAATTGGACCAGTTGCTGCCGGTCGTGTTCGGCAATGGGTAGTACGTGGCGTTATTGTCCCAGGCGCTGGTCACGTCGTTCCCAGGGGCGACCGAATTCGCCACGCCGCGGTTGAACGCCGAGACGATCGTGTTTTCGATATCCAGCAGGATCTGACCCGTGACGCCGGTTCCGCTGATCTGGCCATCGGCCGCCTGGGCGGCACCATCGGCGAACGCACCCAGGTTGCCGAAGACCATCTCGCCAGCGGAAGCCGGCGCGATCCAGGGCGGTGCCGCGGCCAGGGGCGTGGATTGAGGGAAGTTCGCCGGATAAGCGGAGCCGTTGCTGAAATAGGGGGCGTAAATCTGATACGTTTGCCCCCCCGAGATCACGTTCCAGTTCGAATCGGTTTGCTGGAGCGCCAGCACCGTGAACGTCCCCGGAACCGTAAACGTATATTTCCCCGAGCCGCTCGAGCCGCTGGGAGTGTACGCAAGATCGGTGACGTGCGTTGCAGGATCGACGGATATCTTCGTGATGGTCGCGGTCCCGGTGATTCCGGGGCCGGTCACCTGCTCGCCGACGGCGAAGGTCAATGGCGTTGGGCTGCCGCCATTCGCCGCAATCAACAGGTCCGTGCCGGTGTTGTTCGCCTGGGAACTGTAGGCTGGGGGACTGAAATTCTTTTCGGTCTGACCAACGAAATAATAGCCGTCCCGCTGTAGACGGAAGGTCTGGCCGACAGTGAGGTAATTGTTGAAGAAACTGGTCAGGGCGGCGTCAAAATAGGTATTGAAAAGAGACGCGTCCGAGCTCGCAGGATTCGAGATCGCATCACTCGGGTTGAGCAAGCGGTACGAGGTGCTCAGGCTCTGAAAAGCCATCGCGGCTGCCCGGGCGTCGGCGTTGGTATTCGAGCTGAACTGTCGCTTGATATAGGTCGAGAAGTCGGTGAACAGTGTCGGGCGAGACACCGTGATGCCAACCCCCTTATGCTTGACGGCGTCTCTGGGAGTGGTCTGCATCGTGAATGGCAAACCGACCTGGTCCACCTGTGTGGTATTGATGAACAGGATGCCGTCGTTGGGCGAGCTTCTCTCGGTAAACTCGACGAAGTCGTAGTTAATCTTGTTGTTTGGATCGGATGGATTACCGGCGGCGGGGAAGCTTGGCTTGCCCGAGACGATCGGGATCGTGGGAGGAGCGCCGACACTGAAGATGATGCGGAATGAGTCCAACCGGGCGTAGGGGTTATTCGGAATCAATACACTCTGCGCGGCCCCCGCAAGTGATGCGTCGGAGAAGAGGGTGTAGGTCGGAACGCTCGTCTTGCTGCCGAATGTCTCAAACTGCCAGGGCTTGGTGAAGTCGGGCGCCCCGTCCTTCAACTGGGGCGCGAGATAGCCGTAGGTTGCCGCGTTGGTCTGGGTGTCGATCTGCTGACCGGCGATCGCGATGTACACCGGGTCCTGCGCCGAATTGTTGGTGAACGAGAAGTTAACGGGAGCGGCCGAGGTCCACTGCACGTTCGCCGAGGGGCCGGGGCTGTCGGTGCCGAAGGCCCCGATCGTGCCTGCGGTTTGCGTGGTGCAGCCGGTGAGATTGGAGCCCCCGTTTGGATCGGGGGATATTCCCGTATAACTCACAACGGCCAGGGCACCGCCTTGATAATAAAGGAGCGTGTATCCAGGGTTCGCCGGCGTGGCATTTGCAAAACCGGTGGTCGAGACCACGGGTAGCGTGAAGGGCGTATTTGCGGTGACCGTGATCGGGCTGGGATTGATCGATGTCGATTGTCCCGCTGGTGGGAACACCGACTGGACGACGAACGACCCGGCATTCACGGTGTCGCTATAGGGGCTACCGCTCAGTGCGCCGAATGATCCCGCGATTGTGCAGCCGGAGAACGTGGTGTTGCCGTCGGGGGTATCCGATTCACTGGTGTACTGAATGATGTAATTGCCACGAGAACCTTGCACATAGAGATATCCGCTCGATGTGAAGGTGTTCGGCTGACCCGCCATCTCGAGCGTGAATGGGTTCTGGCTCAGAGGCTGTCCCGGCCCCGCGGCGGTGGCTCCAGCGGGCGCCTGCGCGACGATGGTGCTGCTCGACGATGGTGCTGCTCGACAAGACATGGTTTCCGTCCCCTGCGGGCAGGGCCAACGTGGTGAAGCTCGATGAAGTATTGCCGACGTAGCTGACCAGCGCGAAGTTCGTGCCGCTCTGGCTCAACAGGAGATAATTTGGAGGGTTTTGCGAGTTGAACCCCGCGGTGCTCCTGACCGTGAGCCCGCCGAGTGCGGTGTTATTCACGACGTTGCTGAGAGCCTGACCGACACTCGCTCCGGCGACCGTCGTGGACGCCAAGGTCGAGGTCAAGACGATCCGGCCCTCGAGTTGCTCGAGGACTGGCATCACCGAAGTCCGGCGGGCACGGCTGCGGCCGGAGTGACCTCCGAACGAAAGCCGCAGATCCGATGCGCGTCGAAGAAACGGCATGGAAGTCGATCCTGGGTTGAAGAATGCTTGTCGAATTCGCGCGGCCCCGCTGCCTGCGCTCGGAAGACCCTGGCGACCCGGCCCCGTTAGGGTTGAGTTTAAGCCGCCGATTTCGTAAAATCAACAATATGGGCAAAATAGGAGGAGATTTGCGACGCGTGGTTTGTCCGTTGCTTCCAGAGGCACGCTACGACTATTTCGCTTCAATATCAGAGTACCATTCTGGTGTACGCGCGCTCTGGTCGGGAAACGGCGGTCATCCCAGGACGGTTGTTTTGCTGCAACCGGTTTCCGCCGCCGAGGTCGGCCTCACAAGCATCGACATCGCTTGCGGTCACAAATCGAGGCGCCGCATCTCTTCGAAGGCTGCGATCATCGAGGGAAGAGACGTCTCAGTCGTGTTCCCCTGCTTCCAGTTGCGATACCGTCTCACAAATTCCTCGGCGACCTTCACGTAGTCAACTTTCTTGACGCTTTGGTGGTTCTTGTAGTCGCTGCGATCCTCGTCGAGAGCCTCGCCGCTAAGGTACACGAGCCAGGTCTCGATATTCCACTTCGGGATGATCAGGCAGAACTTTTCGTCTGCTTGGCGTTTCTGAAGGCCGGCGCCTTCGAGAGCAGTATCCAATTTCCGAGCCTGTTTTTCCACCGTCTTCTCGTCTGCGTCGATGCCCACAACGACAGCGATGTTCTCCTGGTAACGGGCCTTGCCTCGATGGTCCCCGACTTCCTCGGTGTAACTCCTCGTGACCCAATCCTTCGCCGATCCACGCCCTTTTGGCGAGCGCTCGACGCGAACACTTCTAGTCTGAAACCCAAAGGCGTAGAAGGCGCGACGAATGAAGCGCTCCAGGGCCTCGTCCTCGACGAGGAGTACGACTCGAACGCCTCGCTTGGACGCCATGGCCTACTCCCAGCCCCTGGCTACGATTTCGGCCGGCAGAAGTCTCTCGTCTTCGGTCGTCTGGAAGGGCGTCGTGCGCACCGGTCCCAGGTTATCACGGAAGAATTGAACCCCCTGCGTTGGAGCGAGGTAGTTGATGAGCTCGGGATGATGAGAGATCAAGAGGCACTGGCCCGCGGTCGTGCGGGCACGGTCGACCAGTTCAATCAGCCAGGGCTGGATCTCGCGGAGCGCCACGTAGTTGTCGGGCTCATCGAGGCAGAGCGTCGTGTCGGCTCCCACAGCGCTGTGCAGAATCGTGAATAGAGCGACCAGGTTGCGCTGGCCGTCGGAGAGCTGGTCAAAATTCAGGGAAAACTTCGGGGAAGCCGCCCCGGCTGGAGCATCAACTTCGTACTGAAAGTCAAACTTGAGAACGCGCGTCGTCTCGCCGGCCTTTGCCAAGTTGAAGCGGACGAATCCCTCGAGCACGCCCTCTTTCAGGGCTTTCTGAATGTCGGCAACCGCGCCGAATGACTCTTGAGAAAGGTGACGAAGCCACGAGACCACGTCATGCAACCGACGACCTGGGCGAGCAACCTCGGCGTCACTCTGGCCTGTCATTCTCAGAGGGTCGGGAGAGAAGATGAAGATTCGCTCGAGACGACGACGAAACCCGGTCAGCAGTGTGTTGTCCCGTCGCTCCGGAATAGTGGGGATGCCCGACCGAGACCAATCCAGTGGGAAAACCGGTCCGGCCGAGCCGTCGTCGCGAAAAAGATGGGCGTCCTTCCCATCGAACTGGTAGAGCATCTTCTGGTCGAATCGCAGCTCTTCGTTTGCAATCCGGTTCCTCAGCTTCTCTGGATCGTGCTCGACAACGAGCCGGTAAAAATAGACGCCATCGGTGCCCTTGATCCCCAGCTCGAACTTCTGTGCGCGCGCGGGTCCCAGATCGTCAGGGTGCTGGCGGGGAAGCTCTGGCTCGTGGTATTTCCCTCCGTCAGAAAATCGCGGACGCTCTCAATGACGTCGAAAAACGTGGTCTTCCCACTCCCGTTGCCGCCCATAATGAGCTGGACGTCCCGCAGATGGAGCTCAAAATTCACAAAACATTTATAATTGTCGATGTACACGCGTTCGATCATGCCTGAGCCTCCGACGTCCACTCACCGAGCTCGGTTGACTCCGTCCTTCTCGATTGTCTCTTTCCGGTCGCCGGATGACCAGAGTCGTTGGGGACGAGTCAGGAACGCCCTGCCGTCCCGTGTCAGGTTGGAGGTGCGCCATCCGCGTATCGTATCTGTCAATGCCCTCGTGAGCCGTGTCCTGTCCGTCCATCCTCCGCCTGCTGCTCGAATCAGCTCTGGAAGGACTTGCCTGGCTCGATCCACTGGTCGAACTCAACAGGAACCGGAACGAGCACCCGGTCGGGAACGCCCGCCAGCAGGTACAGGAAACGGTCGAAGAAGGCATCCGCCTTGGGCTGAGCAAGTTGGAGGACGCCCTCTCGCTGATCCGGCCGGCGTTCCAGCGACCAGTGTCCCAAGCCGACCAGGATCTCGTCACGGGTGTATTTCGAGTCAATCGTGAGCGGGCCGGACAAATCGGAGGATCCTCCGCCGTCGAGAATGTTTAACAGCTATCTTCAGCGGGTGACGGAAGCGGAACTGTCTGATCGAATCCGTAAACGTCCAGTATTCATAAATCACTAAGTCTGTCGCCAGCCCCCTCCATCAGCAGCCAGCGCTTTCCTCAGCCAAGTTCAGAGGACGGTCAGCCGCGTCGAACAGCGTCGACGCGTGGATAAGACTGTCGGGAGACGTTTCCGGTGACAGATTCCTGCCACGCTTTGTTCCCCCCTCCAAACTTTTGTTCCCCTACAGTTGGTTCCCAACCAGTCTCTCCTGCCCGTTATGCAGCAGCGGGTATGATGAAAAATGGAGCCGAGTTCAGGTAGATTATGGTTGGAGGCAGATGTCGGGTCAAAGGCCGTTTGATCATTGGCGCATCGCGCCCGCGCATCAGTCTGGCCCCGGGCGCCGTGCGCCCTCGGTATTGCTGCCCCCGACACTTGGGGAGCACGCGGAGCAGGGTACCGCATGTCCTGGCGTGAAGCGTTCGTCACGACTCTTGGCCCCGGGTATTTCAGCGGAAGCACTCCGAGCATCTGGCTGAGGGTGCTTCGCGATAACAAGTTTGCCGTCGACCCGCCTTACTGGCCTCGGGCGCTCGCGATCACGCTCGGTAGTTTCCAGAATGCTCTCCTGGCCGGCTGGGAGGACCTGGTTTACGGCCGGAGAGTCCGGGAGGCGACCGTTTACCCGCCGCTATTCGTCCTCGGTATCTTCCGGAGCGGCACCACGCTGCTGCATAACTTGCTCGCCCAGGACGACCGTTTCGCCTACCCCAACGTCTATCAGGCCTGCTACCCAAAAACGTTTCTCACCACCGAGTCGACGTCCGCTCGGGTCATGGAGTTTTTCCTTCCCGATCGACGCCCTCAAGACGGGATCGCCCTCGGGATGCGGGAGACGGCCGAGGAGGAGTTCGCGCTCTGCGGCCTCACCAGCCGAAACTTCGTGATGGGCTGGGTGTTCCCGCGCCGGGCTGAGCAGTACGAGCGCTACCTCACGTTCCGCGAGGCAACCGCGGCGGAGGTCGCGGAATGGAAGTCCGCGCTCGTCGGGTTCGTTCGCAAGCTCTCGTTCAAGTACAAGCGGCCCCTCATCTTGAAATCGCCGGCCAACACCGCTCGGATCCGGTTGCTCCTCGAGCTCTTCCCTGACGCCCGGTTCGTCCACATCCACCGGAACCCCTACGACGTTTTCCAGTCTGTCCGGCACACCTACGACCGAGTCGCCCCGTGGGTTACCCTACAGCGTTCGGGATACGACGGCCTCGACGACCGCATCCTCCGGCAGAATCGCGAGGCCTTTGAGGTTTTCTTCGAGGAACGCTCGCTGATCCCCCAAGGGCGGTTTCACGAGGTCAGCTTCGCGGCACTCGAAGCCGACCCCATCGGCCAGGTACGAGGGATTTACGAGGGGCTCCGGCTTCCTGATTTCGGGTACGTCGAGCAAGGACTGCGACGGTATGTCGAGTCACTCGCCGGCTACAAGAAGAACAAGTTTCCCGAACTTTCCGCACAAGAGCGCAGTCGCATCGCCAGGGAGTGGCGGCGTTGTTTCGACGAGTGGGGCTACACTCCAGGCTCAGAGCAATAACCGGCTCGTGTAATCAACCAACAGCAAACCGCAGACGGAACGGAAATCAGTCGTTTCGTATCCGTCCGGCCAAGGCCATTCTTGACGGCAGGGCCGATAGGGCGCAGACCGGGCCGGGTCGTCAGCCGGCCGCTAGAATCCGCCGCACGGACGTCCGGCCGATCCCCAACCGCCGCGCGATCTCCGAGTGGCTCACCTGCTCAGCCTTGAGACGGAGGACCTCGTCGGCCTTCAGCGCCGCCGTCGGCGGTCGTCCATGGGGGCGGGGCCCTCCTTCCGGGCCGGCGCGATCCCAGCCCGCACTCGCTCTCGCAAGATCTCGCGCTCGAACGTGGTCGCCGTCCGTTGCGAGGCCGGCGCGGTAGGGGCTCCAGGTGATCGCGCAGACCCTCCCGCGCGGACGAGCCGTCCCGTGGAGTCGACCATTTGCAAAGTGCTGCCGAGCGCGAACCCCACCCGTATCCCCCTCACGCTCCTCGTCGCCAGGGCTCCCGCCGGTCGTCCCGGTCTTGAAGTTCTGCCGCATCACCGGGATAATTCTGACATTCGTAAGAGATTCGGGTTCGAGCACGGGACTGTTGCGGGAAGCGCGAGCTCGATTCCACGATCCGTGCGGGCGCGGTTTCGAATGCAGGATCTCCCATGCGGAGGAGAGCTCTCCCGTTCTGGCCGCTGAGTTGGGTGGTATGCTCGATGGCACTCGTCGAAAAGCCGCAGTCATTCGATGAGAAGTGGGACGGCGCCCTGCGATGGGCTCGCCGGGCCGCCTTGGGCGCCTGGGTATGCGGGCTTACCAGCGTCGGGCTCGCGTGGGCTCAAGCACGGTGGTACGTCTTCCATCCGCATTATCTGCCGCTCTGCCTCCTGTTCGCGGGTCTTGGTGTATTGACCTTCGTGGCGCTCCTGGGTTGCCTCTGGCGTTTTGCTCAAGGTCCGCGTCGGGTGCGTGCCGCGATACTGGCGGTTGTTGCGGTGCTTCCCGCGGGATTCTGGGCGTACGTGGGCGTCACCGCCCAACGGAATCATCAACGCCGATGGGTTCCGAACACGTTTGCCATGCGTCTGGCGCAGGTGATGGGGGCCGCGTTCATGCGCGCGGACGTGGATCTCCGATATCGACATCGACTGGAGTCGAAGCGGCTCGTCATGTTTTACGATCTCCGGAATCCCGAACATCCGGAGCGGGTCGATCGTCCCGAGAGAGACCTGGCGGTAATGGACGAGTATCTCGCCCGCCTCGAGCAAATGCTGGGCGGGACGATCTCGTCGAAGGTGTACTGGATCCGCGGGCGGGCGCTCGGTCTTGAGTATCTCAGCTTTCACGGCCTGTCCCTGGGAAGTGCGTCGAGCCCGGAAGTCGGAGGACCGTACCGTGGCGATCGCCACGAACTGGCTCACGCCGCCCTCGACTGGTTTCGCGTTCCGGGCAGCGACCCGCCAGGTCTCCTGCACGAGGGCTGGGCGATGTCGCAGTGTGGCGACGGATGGCTCGAGCTGGCCAGGGCCGCGGCCGATTCACGGCGCGAGAATCCCGCGATCGGTGTCCGGGAGCTACTGGGCCCGGACTGGTATCACCGGGACTCCGGGCACGTCTACTCGGTGGGCGGTGCCTTCGTCGATTTCCTGGTCCGGACCCGAGGCGGCGCACGGTTCCGGCGGTTCTGCGTCGAGTGCCAGCCGGATACGTTCGAGGCAAAGTGCCGGGAAATCTTCGAGACGGCTCTCGACGACCTGGAGGCCGAGTTCTGGGACGACGTGCAGAAAGCGCCTGCTGCCAATCTTGACGGCAGGGCCGATATCCTTGGCCTGTTTCGCCATGACCCAGCCACGGTCCTTGGTATAAGCCGACATCGCCTCGACCTGGAGACCGGGGGTCTGCTGGTCGTAGGTCGAGACCCGAGCGCACAGTCCGGCACGCATCGGCTGGCCGTGCCTGGCCAAAAACCCCCGCGAAACCGTCGCAGTCGAACTCCTTGCTTCCCGCTGTTCCCGCGCTCGCTCGAGGCCCGGCCGATAGCTATCCTTTTCGGCCGGTTGTGACCGCCCGGTTCACCCCGCGAGCCTTCTCGATGGCGCAGCACGGCGCACAGCCTCCCTCACATTGGCGGCTCACTCTCGGGCGACGGCACATCGGCGGGCCGCTGCGGCGACCAACGGTCGGGCAGGAGCTCGGCCAACTTCTCCTTCGGATGGTCCGGCAATCGGGCCAGCACGTCGCGCAGGTAAACGAACGGGTCGTGCCCGTGCCGTCGGCAGCTCGACACTATGCTGAACAGCACGGCCATCCTCTTGCCGCCGTTCTCACTCCCTGTGAACAACCAGTTTTTTCGTTTATGCCGAGCTCAGCATAAAAGGAAAAACTGGGAGTCCCTGGGGAGTGCCGATGCCGGCCCGCCAGCGGCGGTACTGTTCACCATCTTGGCGGGAGCAAAGCACCATCGCCTTGAGCCGTGGGCGTATCTGCGGGACGTGTTGCTGCGGTTGAGCGCGGGCCAGACGGATCTGGAGCCGCTATTGCCGGATCGCTGTGGTACGGACCAGTTAGAGCACGTGTCGCAGCACCGTCTTGATGAATCGCGGCGTGAAGCGGCGCGACAGACGCGAGCACGACAAGCGCACCGCGCAATGGCCGGGCCAAAGGCGTGGCGACCGCCGGTACCGACGTCGGGGACGGCTCGTCCGTCTGAACCGATGTCCCGCTACAGGGTGTGCGGTCGGTCGGCCGCCGGCGCGGCTGGTACGACCGTGCGCTTACGGCTCTGTCACACGCCCGCTGGTTGGCAACGCCTGGACTGACCAGCCGAGGAGGGTCGTTCCCGTTCCCCATAGAGAGAAAGGGAACGGAACGGTCCTCTTCGACGGCCCGACTGAGCTCGCCGAAGTCAGGCTCAGGGTGAACCACGAGCGAGGAGCTGTGCCGTCAACGGGTGTAGCTCGGCGTGCTCACCACAGGAGGGATAACCATGCCAGGCGTCAACTTCGACAGAGTTCGCGCTGAGATCACGATGGAGCAAGTGCTGAACTTCCTTGGGTTCCGGGCCTCGAGTCGATCGGCGGTGCAATGGTACGGAAGTTGTCCGTTGCACGAGTCGAGGTCTGGACGCCGCCGGGAGTTCTCGGTGAACGTGGCGATCGGTCGCTACTATTGCCACCGCTGCCAGAGTTACGGCAACCAGCTTGAGCTTTGGGCGGCTGCCAGGAAGCTTCCGGTGCATCAAGCCGCAGTGGATCTTTGCCATCGGCTCGGCTGCGAGGTGCCCTGGATTCGGCGCTGGTGAGGACATCCAGTCGCCTCACGCCGACGCAAGAGCCAGCGTCTCACCGTCACACCCGGGTGATTGGCGACAATTAGATTTCCCTTCTGACGACAACTAGAATTCCCGCCTCGAGGATAGTGTACAAGCCGCTTCGATTGCGGTCGTCTTGAATCCCTTCTCGCACTCGGCGGTATCCGTGCTTGCTTCCAGTCACACCTCCTTGCTGAGATTGGCGGGGCCCAACGCGCTCTGACGCGATTTCTTGGCCTGCTCGGCCCGATAGCTGGAAACGTTCAATTCCAGGATCACGCTGTGGTGCACCAGTCGATCGATCGCAGCAGCGGTCGTCATCGGGTCCTTGAAGATCGTCTCCCAACCCGAAAACGCGAGGTTGCTCGTCAGCACCACGCTCCCCCGTTCATATCGCTCCGCCAAGAGCGCGAACAGCACCTCCATTTCGTCGCGACTGTATTGGACATATCCAATATCGTCGAGGATCATCACGTGATATGAAGAAATCTTCTTGAGAAAACCGCGGAGCTTCAAGTCACGCTTCGCGGCCAAGAGGTCCTGAACCATCAGACCACAAGTCGCGAACATCACCTTCCTTCCCGCCCGGATCAGCTCCTGGCCAATCGCGCAGGCGACGTGCGTTTTCCCAGAGCCGGGGTTACCGAAAATGAGCACATTCTCATGCCGCTCAACGAAGTCTCCTTCCAGCAACGATCGGACCTGCTGCGCCGCCTTCGGCGGCAGTCGCTTCAGGTCCAGAGTTGAACAGGCTCTTTTCCATGAACAGCCTCGAATCGCGTAAGAGCCGCTCGATCCGGTTTGAGCGCCGGGTTTCACGTTCGCGCTCCGCCAGATCAAGCAAGTAGCGCTCGTAACTTGAGGACTCTTGACGAGCCCGTTGCGCCGCCGATTCGTACTCGTCCCGTATCGCCGGCAGATGGAGGTCCCGAAGGCAGTCCTTCAGGGACTCGTGCAGGTCGGCTTGTCGGTTAATGGCATGTCCTCCCTTGTCTCGAGTAACCCGTCGTACATCGACAAATCCACCGTTGTGATCGTGACCTCCATCGCTCGCGGCAGGCCCAGGTCGTGGGCCAAATGGTCGGCGACGACGGTCGGTGTGATCGGTACATTCCACTCCAGGAGCCGGCCCAACACGGCGTCGACTCCGGTCTCGGATTCCTTAGCCGCCAGCTCGAGGATCCGCAGGTAATCCTTGGCCGCGCGGCCGGGGCTGTGTTCCAGCAAGGCATCGTAGGCCCGGCGAAACCGGCTCGTCGGGAACATCGCGTCCTGGTAGCGATATCCCGCGAACGCCCCCGGCTTGCGCACCAGCCAATCAATCACATGACGATAGTTGATCGCGTGTTTGTTTCGGCCGCGGAGCCGGGGAAGTCGCTCGACCAGCACCGAGCCGTGCCACACCTCCAGGTATTCAACCTTGATATGAACGTCAACCTGTTCACCGATCAGCCGGCTGGGAACCGAGTAGGTGTTGAATTTGATGCGGATTGTGCTTCCCTGGCTGACTCGCGCTGGGCGTCGGTGCCACGCGTCGAACGCGACGCGCGGGTAGATCTCGCAGTTGTGATCGGTCCTCGGCGAATCGCTGGGCCCGTCCGCTGTTGCGTTGGGCCAGCACTTCGCGCAGGAACCGTTCGTAGTCCTCGCGATCCTCGAAGTCGCGGCTGCCGCGGAGCATCAGCGCTTGATCGACGGCAGTCTTGAATCGGTTATGGCTCTGCTCGGCGTCTCCATTCTCATGGGCCTTGCGGGCGTTGATGGCTTGAGCTTTCAAGCCGTAGTGAGCCAGCAAGGCGCGATAACGTTGCTGGAACAGATCACGATCGGAAAGGTTATTCACCGCGGCGGTGAGCCGATCAGTGCGATGCATCTGGGGAACCCCTCCCAGTTCCCAGAGGGCGTTTTGGAGCCCTTGGCTGAGGCTCTCGAAACTCTCGGAAAAGCAGACCGTGCCGGTCTCCCAATTGGAATAGGTCAGGACAAAGTGATAGACCATGTGATCAAACGGTTCACCGGCCAGCGTGACCCGCAGGTCGCCCATGTGCGTGAAGTCAGAGGCGCCCAACAGACCGGGCCGGTGGATCTGATCGAAAAAGACCTCCTTGGCTGGGCCCTCGGTGGCTCTCCACGCTTTGATCTTCCGCTGTAATGTGCGGAGCTGGATGTCGCGAAATCGGCCTGGGAAGCGACGTTGGAGATCGCAGAAAAGGGTCTTGGCTTGAAGCCCGGGATTGAGTTCCAGTAGGTCACGAAGTTGGGGCCAAACGTCCTCGAACGGATCCTCCCGGGTCCGCCAGGTTCTTGGGGTCAACGATTCACTCGGCAGGCGATCAGCATGCCGGTACTTTCGAGCTGACTTGGCGTCCATACCCACCTTCAATGCCGCACGATAGAGTGGATGTCCTCCGCCGAGAAACTGGCGAAGTTTGCGAAACTGGGCATCCGTGATCATGACGGTTCCCTCCTTCTGGTCAGGAGGAAACCAGATAGTGAACAGACGGGCGAGAGGAGGAGGGAATTCTAGTTGTCGCTGGGCGGGAATTCTAATTGTCGCTGATCAAGCATTGGAGGCTCCTGGCCGGAGGATAGGGCAACGCGGGGACGCGACCTGAGCGCCGAGCCAGGGCCAAGACCGGTGTGGGCGGCACGATGCCGCCCGCCGGCATACCGGGATTGGCCAGAAAGCGATAAATCCATTCTTACTTGTTAGCGCCGCCCGAGCAACCGGTCGGACATATGTCCGGATCAGAGCGTGGGAACGAGTCACCTCATTTCCCTGCCACAATATCCGCAAATCGCCTCCCGGTAATCTTCGATAAGACACGCGTCTTCTGACCATGGTTCGCGCCGGGACGCGGGATCGACCGCCTCGAGCTCCGGCCGGCACGCAATCCGCTGGCGATCGGCTCCGCAAGGCTTGATGTACGGTATCGCTGGCAGTGGCTGCGCTGGCCATCCGGGTGAAACCCTATTCCTTGTCAATGGCTACGGATGTGCACGTGACGGGTTAATTGCCGCTCTCAGTGCGGCGTGTTAACATAGCGACCTGAGTTTTGCGGGCATGGAATCTCGACGTTGGAGGAACTGGCCAGACATCGAGGGTGGCGAACCCGGGCAGCGGTGCGCGACGCTGTCGAAACCCTGGACCGGTCGGAGCAAGGCGCCCGCGGTCACGGCCGTGCCGGCGCCGGTTCATTGATGGAGCGAGGTCGATGCACGAGCCGCTGGCAGATGGCACCAAGTCGATTCCGGGAAGACCGCCGGACCCGCTGGCCCCGACCGAGCTGGATTCGGCTACCTCCGGGCCTGACGACGACGCGACCGTTGCTGCCGCGTCGTCGGTGCAAGTCAATGCGGAGCCCGCGCACGACACTCCGATTCCGGCGCGGCTAGGCCGCTACGTCATCACGAGCCTGCTGGGCCGGGGTGGATTCGGCGTGGTGTACCTGGCCCACGACGGAGAGCTTTCCCGGCGCGTGGCAATCAAGGTTCCACGTCCCGAGTTCTTGCGCTCGCCCGCGCAGGTCGAATCGTTCCTGAACGAGGCTCGGATCGCCGCCGGGCTGCACCATCCGGCGATCGTCGGGGTCCACGACGTCGGCCGCCTGGGTGAGAACGAGGTCTACGTCGTATTCGAGTACGTCGAGGGCCGCACACTGTCCGACGTCCTCGAGACCGAGCGCCTGTCGCCGTCGCGGATCTCGGGCCTGATGATTCCCGTCGCCGAAGCGGCTCACCACGCCCATCGCGCGGGCCTGGTCCATCGCGACTTGAAGCCGTCCAACATCCTGATCGACGCGGATGGCAAGCCGCACATCACCGATTTCGGCCTGGCGGTGCGCGAGGAGCTGCAAGACCTGCGGACCGGAGAAATCGCGGGAACTCCTCATTACATGGCGCCCGAGCAAGTCCGCGGCGAAACGCATCGTCTCGACGGGCGAACCGATGTCTGGGCCCTGGGCGTGATCCTTTACCTCGGCCTCCTGGGCCGGCAGCCTTTCTCCGGGCGGGATCCCAGCGAGATCTTTGACGAGATCCTCCATCGCGATCCGAAGCCGCCCCGGCAAGTCAACGATCGTCTCCCCCGCGAGCTGGAGCGGATCTGTCTGAAGTGCTTGTCCAAGCGCATGGCCGATCGCTACGAGACGGCGGGCGACCTTGCCGACGACCTGAAAGCCTGGCTGGTGGCGGAGGCTTCGACCGACTCTTTTTCGATCACGCCCCGGCAGGCGCCGCCGGCCGGCACAAACTCCCCGCTGGCGCGCGTCGTGCCCAAGGGGCTCCGGGCGTTCGACATCGAGGACGCCGGGTTCTTCTTGACGCTCGTGCCCGGCCCGCGAGACAGCGACGGCCTGCCCGATGCACTGCGCGCCTGGAAGCGCCGTATCGAGGAACGCGATCCGGCGCGGACGTTTGCCGTCGGCCTGCTCTACGGTCCTTCCGGCAGCGGCAAGTCGTCGCTGGTGAAAGCGGGCCTCTTGCCGCTACTTTGGCGCCAGGTGCGCGCGGTCTATGTCGAGGCCTCCCCCAGCGGGACCGAGGCCGGGCTTCGGGCCGCCCTGAGTCGTGAATTCCCCGAGCTGGCCGCCTGCAACCGCCTCGAGCTCGCCGCGGCGACGATCCGCGAGCGCACGGCCGGGCAGCGCGGGTCGAAAGTCCTCCTCGTCATCGACCAGTTCGAACAATGGCTGCAAAACCATCCCGACGACACCGACGGAGAGTTGATCGCGGCCCTGCGCCAGTGCGACGGCCAGGGCCTGGCCGCTCTGCTGCTCGTGCGCGACGACTTCTGGATGGCCGTGACCCGGTTCTTCCGAGCACTCGAGGTCCGGATCGTCGAGGGAGTCAATTCGGCCCCCGTCGAGCTCTTCGACCTCCAGCACGCCCGAAATGTCCTGACCGAGCTGGGGCGTGCCCGGGGGCGGTTACCCGACTCCGCCATCGCCGGCGGGTCGGAACAGGCGCGGTTCCTCGATAAGGCCGTCGAGGAGCTCGCCGGCCCCGACGGCCGCGTCATTCCGGTCCGCCTGACCCTCTTTGCCGAAATGCTCCGCCACCGCGATTGGTCGACGAAGACGCTGCGCGACCTGGGCGGCATGGAAGGCATCGGCGTGACATTTCTCGAGGAGACCTTCTCGGCGCACACGGCCCCTCCGGCTCATCGCGTCCACCAGCATGCGGCGCAGGCGGTTCTGAAGGCGCTCCTGCCCGACTCGAGCTCGGAGCTCAAAGGCCGATGGCGGCCGGTGCGGCTGCTCCAGGAATCGGCCGGGTATGGCAATCGGCCCGGTGACTTCGCCGAGCTGATCGACATCCTCGACAACGAGCTGCGGATGGTGACCCCCGTCGACCCACTGTCCGCCGAAGGCGCAGGGGATGGTCGAACAGCGGCGCCCGGCGAGGTTCGCTATCAGCTCACGCACGACTATCTCGTTCCGCCCTTGCGCCAGTGGCTCTTCCGCAAGCAACGCGAGACGCGGCGCGGCCGCGCCGAGCTGCAACTGGCGGCCGGCACGGCGCTCTGGTGCGACCGCCCCGAGTCGCGTCGACTTCCCTCGTTCTTCGAATGGCTCGCGATCGTCTGCTTCACGCGGTCGCGTTCGTGGTCGGCCGATGAGCGGCGGATGATGCGGGCCGCGACGCGGCGCGTTCTCACGCGAGCCGCCGCCGCCGTGGGCGTATCCGTGACCGTCGGCTATGCCGTCCACTCCGTCCGTGACCGCGAGCGGGCGCGGGCCGCTCTCCAGGGTGCCCTCAAGGCCGACTACGAGAACCTGCCGCGGATGCTTCCCGAGTTCGCCGCCCGGGCCAGTGCCCTGCGACCGGCGCTGGAAGAGCTCGAAAACGACAAGACAACGCCTCCTCACGAACGCGCGGTCGCCGAAATCCTGCTCTACCGCGAGTGGCCCACGCCCGCCCGCGCTCGATTCCTGTTCGACCGGCTTCCGGCCGCCGGGCCGGACGAGGTGAAGGTGATCGGCGCAGCCCTGGCGGCGCGTCCGGAGGCGGCGGGTATCGACATGCTGCGCCGGGCGCTGGTCGACGAATCTTCCGAGCCAGGCGCCCGGCTGCGCGTCGCCTGCGCGCTGGCGAGGATCGAGCCCGCCAGGGCCGGGTCCTGGACGACAATCGCAGCTCCGCTCGCCGAGGCCCTGCTCGCCGAAGACCGCCGCGCGCTGCGCGCTGGATCGAGCAGCTCCGCCCGGCCGCGCTGCTTCTGGTGCCGCACCTGGGCGCGGTCTGCCGCGACGCGACCCGTGACTCGACCGCGCAGTCGACGGCGGCCGAGGCCCTGGCCGAAGTTCTGGGACGCGCGGGGCAGCCGGTCTCGCTGGCACAGGTCACCGTGGAAGCGTTGCCCGATGCCTCGCACGTCCTCTTGCGAGAGCTCGTGAGCGTGGGTACGTCAGGCCCGGCGCTCGATTATCTGCGCGGGGTGCTGGGCGAACGAGCCCCCGAGTCGGCGGACGAGCCCGCCAAGGACGCTCTCGCCGGCCGCCAGGCCGCCGCCGCGATCGCCCTGGCCGGACTCGGCGAGCCCGACTCGTTATGGCCCTTGTTGCGGCATCGGGCCGACCCGCGCGTCCGCTCGCTCTTGATCCAGCGCCTCGCCGCCAACCCGCTGCCGGCGCGGCTCTTGGTTGATCGGTTCTCGCAGCCCGGCATCGATGCGACCGAGCGGCAGGCGCTGCTACTGGCGTGGGTCGAGATGCGGCCAGGCGCGGCCGCTGGTCCGCTCAAAGCGACCGTGATCGCGCAGGCGCGCTCCCTCTACCTCGACGACCCCGACCCGGGCGTCCACTCCGCCGCCGAGTTGCTGCTCCGCCGCTTCGGTGGTGATGTCCTGGCGCAGTGCGACGCCGAGCTGCGCAGCCGGCCCACTCATCCCAAAGGCACGCGCTGGGAGCTCGGCCCCAACGGTCACACGTTCGCCTTCCTGCCGGGCCCTCTCGCATTCCGGATGGGCGCTGGCCCGAACGAGACGGCGCATTATGGCGACCCGGTGTTGCATTATCGCAAGATCGACCGCTCGCTCTGGGTGGCCACGAAGGAGGTCACCCTCGAGCAATTCCAGGCGTTCAATCCCAGTCACCACAACGAGGCTCGCTACGGCGACGAGCCGGGATGCGCCGCGATCAATGTTTCGTGGTTCTGGGCCGCCGCCTATTGCAACTGGCTCAGCGAGCAGGCCGGCATCGACAAGAGCCAGTGGTGTTATCCCGAGAATGTCGCACCCGGCATGGTGATCGCGGCAGAAAATGTCGAGCGCACCGGCTTTCGCCTCCCCACCGAAGCGGAGTGGGAATACTTCTGCCGGGCCGGAACCGAGACCGCTCGACATTATGGCGAATCGCCCGACCTGCTGGCGCGTTACGCCTGGACCTGGCTGAATTCGGGGAATCGCGCGATGGCGCCGGGCCAGCTTCTGCCCAATGAGTTCGGTCTGTTCGACGTGCTGGGAAATGTCTGGGAGTGGTGCCAGGACGGGCCCCAGGGCCATTACCGCTTCCCCGGCACGGGGTTCCCACCGTATCCGAGCGGGACCCAGGAAAACCCGGCCCCCGACCCGGTGGCAACCGAGACCGTGGACGCAATCGATCGAGCCCACGAAACCTGGCGCATTCTTCGGGGCGGGGCCTTCTCCTACGCACCCGATCGAGCGCGCTCGGCATACCGAGACTGGCAGCCGTCGGGTGATAATCGAGAGTACCTCGGGTTGCGCGTCGTGAGGACGGTGCCTCCGGGCGGCTGATGGAGAGGAAGTGAGCATGGCCGAGGTTGCGGTAACCACCAAGAAAATCGTCGCCAATATCGAAAAAGTCGTGATCGGCAAGCGCCAGGAAATCATTCTGGCGCTGGTGGCCTATTTTTCCGAGGGGCACATCCTGCTCGAAGATGTGCCGGGCGTCGCCAAGACGATGCTTGCCCGGGCCTTGGCCAGCAGTGTGGGGGCGTCGTTCAAGCGGGTGCAGTGCACACCCGACTTGCTGCCGACCGACATCACCGGGGCCTCGATTTTCAACCCGAAGACGACCCAGTTCGAGTTCCGGGCCGGCCCGATCTTCTCCCAGATCGTGCTGGCCGACGAGATCAATCGCACCACTCCCAGGACCCAGTCCGCGCTCCTGGAAGCGATGGCCGAGCGCAGGGTCTCGGTCGACGGCACGACGTTCGACCTGACGCCGCCGTTCTTGCTCATCGCGACTCAGAACCCCGTGGACCACGAGGGGACTTTCCCGCTGCCGGAGGCCCAGCTCGACCGGTTCCTGGTGCGGCTGAACCTCGGGTACCCAACGGCGGACGAGGAAGCGTCGATGCTGGCCCGGCTTCAGCTCAAGCATCCGATTGACGATCTGAATTTCGTGGTAACCGCCGACCAGGTGCTCGATTGCCAGCAGGCAGTGCGGTCCATCCGCGTCGACGAGAAGCTCGGCCGCTACATCGTCGAATTGGTCCGCCGGACGCGCGAGCATCCCGACGTATTGCTCGGCGGCAGCCCTCGCGCCTCGCTGGGCCTTTACCGCGCCGCGCAGGCGTTGGCGGCGATCCGCGGGCATGAGTTTGTCACGCCCGACGACATCAAGCGGCTGGCCCCGGCTGTCCTCGCCCACCGGATCATTCTCAAGCCCGAGAGCCGGTTGCGCAAGGTGACGTCTCACGGAGTCATCGAGGAATCGCTCGAACACGGTCTCCGTCCCGACCTTTGGTCCAAGGGTCATGGCCTGATGCGCTCTTTGCTTGTCATCGTGGGAGTTCTCGTCATCACGGCCATTCTCGACCTGGCGCTGCTCTCTGGCGCGCTCTGCGCCCTCCTGGGCCTCATGCTCATCAGCCGCTTCCTGGCCCGCACCTGGATCACGAACATCGAGGCGAGCCGCGAATGCAACCGCACCGACGTCGAGGCGGGCCAGACGATCGCCTTCGTGGTCACCGTGCAAAACCGGGGCCGGTTGCCGGTTGCCTGGATGTTGATCGAGGACATGCTGCCGCGCGGGGCGATCACGTCGCGGCCCCCGCGCATCGAGGTCAAGGGGCACCGCATGACCGTGGCCATGCTCGGGCCTCGCGGCGCAAGACTCTGAATTATCAGCTCCACGCCGCCATGCGCGGCTACTACCAGATCGGGCCGCTCGTCCTGGAGACCGGCGACTTATTCGGTCTGCACCGGCGGTTTCGGATCGTGACCGAGCCCGTGTACATCATGGTCTATCCCAAGGTCGTGCCCCTTTCGGGCTATGACCTGGCGTCGCGCCGTCCGATTGGCGAGATCCGCCTGACCCATCGGCTGTTCGAGGACCCGACACGGATCGCCGGCGTGCGGCTCTACCAGCCCGGCGATCCCCTGAATCGCGTGAACTGGAGAGCGACGGCCCGCACCGGGATCTTGCATAGCAAGGTCTACGACGCCTCGACGGTCGCGGGCGCAACGATCGTCCTCGACTTCCACCGCGATAGCTACCCCGAGCGCAATGAGCCGGGCCGTTCCGAGCTGGCCGTGACCGCCGCGGTGTCGCTGGCCAACGCCATCAGCCTGATGGGACAGCCCATCGCACTGGTCACCAACGCTCGCGACGCGGTGGACCGGATCCGCCAGCGCCGGGAGATGGCGCCCGACGGGGCCGAACCGCGATCCAATCGCGCGGCCGCTCACCAACTGGCCGGGATGCGTGCGCACGACGACCGGCTCCGGCCCTTGATTGTCCCGCTGGCGCACGGCCCCGAGAGTTTTTCGAGAGTTCGTGGAGTGCTGGCCCGCGTCGAGCTGACCGACGGCCTGACGTTCGACCAGCTTCTCCTCGAGGCCGAGCCGCGGCTGCGCGCGACGCCACGATTGTCGCGGTGCTCGCGCGCGTCACGCCGGCCATGGCTCTGGCGCTGGGGCATCTCAAGCGCGCAGGGCTTCGCCGTGAGCATCGTGCTGGTCGCGTTCGACGAGCTCGAACGCATCGACTGCGCCAGCCCGCTCCTGGCGGAGGGCCTATCCGTTCGATCTCTGTCCGATGAAAAGGAACTGTCCAGCTTCTGCGAGCTCCAGCTCGTTACCTCGCTTTGAAACTCGTCGGAGCCGACCGCGATGTCCCACCACCGGCCTCGTGGCACCCTCGTCGATTACCTCGTCTCGGCGATCGAGCCGGTACTGATCATGCTCATGGTGGGCAGCCTGATGTTCTTTATGCTCGACGTCTGGTATCAAGGCGAGTTCCTCGAGCGGCTGCGCTGGATCCTGTTCTGGTTCGTCCTGGGAATCGTGCTGATCACGCGGGTCAGCATGATAATCGGCACCTCGGTGGCCATGGGTTACGGCGTCGCCTTGGGCGGTGCCGTGGCGCTCGTGGCCTCGAGATTGACGGGGTTCCAGCCATTCCTGCTCGTGATCCTCGGCATCGTCTGGTGGGCGACGCACAAGCTGACGTTCGACTGCACGCTGCTCGACGACGATCAGGACGCCGGTGTTGGTCTGCTGGAGGAGAGCGGCCTTGATCCCTCGGCCCATGCCGGGCCGGCCGCCGCGCCCGCAACCGATGACCCGGCGGCGATGCACGCTTCACTATTGCCCCGGCATTCCTGGTGGAAGACCTGGCACCGCGACGAAAAAGCGGCCCGCCGGCCCAACGCGCCCGGGCTGTGGGTGGTCTATTTCACCCTCGCTTCCCTGCCGGTGTTCTGCCTGGCTCGATGGTTCGTGCCGGCCGTCGAAGCGGAACGGCGAGCTGGTTTGTTCCTGTACTTTCTGGTCTACATCGCCAGCGGAATGGGCCTGTTGCTGGCCACGAGCTTCCTCAATCTCCGGCGCTACCTCCGGCAACGCAGGCTCAAGATGCCCGCGATGATGACGGCGGCCTGGCTGTCGACGGGCACCGTCCTGATTGTCGGCTTGACAGTGCTGGCGGCGGTTTTCCCTCTGAGCGGCTCGGGCTTCCGGGTGTTGGTCGGCGCCATCCGCGAGGAGAGCGACTTGCGTGCCTCGCGGCTGGCGATGCTCAGGGATAGCGGCGTCCAGGGCAAGGGAGCCCGGAGCGAGGGACCGGCCGCATCCAAGGCCTCACGCCCGCCGGCGTCATCAGAAAAGGCCGAGGGCTCGGGCGCGACCAACGATCCCAACTCCTCGGAGCAAACCTCCGGGCAGGGGCGACCGGGTGGGGCAAGCAAGCCGGGGCGTTCCCAAGACGGTGCCCCGCGCGGCAAACCATCTCCCTCGCAAACCGGCGAGCAGGGCAAGAGCGGGCCACCACAGGATCAGAGCGGCGACCAGGCCAGGAACCAGAATGGCAAACCGGGCCAACAAGCGCCCCCAGCGGATCAGGCCGGCGATAAGGCCAAGAACCAGAGCGGCCGCTCCGAGCAAAGGGCCGATCGCGGAAAAGGCGCCGATCGGAGCTCCAACCAGGACGACAAGGCGAATTCGAAACAAAACGACGACGGCTCGGCCCAAAAGAACCAGCGCCAGAGCGGCACTCCGAAGCAAGCACCACGGCTTCCGTCGCTGCCGCTAGAGTCCCCGCGCTGGTTGCGCATGCTGATCATCGCTGCCGGAGTCGTGGCCTTGCTCTTCGGCTTGCTTCGCTACGGCAAGGCGTTGTTCTGGGCGCTCCGCGACTTGCTGGTCTCGCTTTTCGGAGGCTTCTGGGTGTATCGGACGGAGAAGCAGGCGCAGGAGGGCGGGCCCCCCGCTGCCGAGCCAGCGCCTCCGCCGCGGCCGTTCGCCTCGTTCGTGAACCCGTTCGACAATGGGCTGGCCCGGAAGTTTAGTCCCAACGACCTGGTCCTCTACAGCTACGAAGCCCTCGAGGCCTGGGCGTCGGAGCACAACCTGGCCCGCAGCCTCCACGAGACGCCGATCGAGTTCGTCGACCGGCTGGGAGAGGCTCGAGCCGACCTGCGTCAGCACGCGGCGCCGGTGGTTGGGTTCTTCGTCGCGATCGTCTACGGCCGGCAAGGCTTCCAGGCAGACGTCCTACCGGCGATCCGCCAGTTCTGGCGGGCGCTCGGGGCCGCTCCGTAGCAACCGGTCAAAGAGGGGGTTTCGCGCAAAAGGTGTCAGGAACGAATGGCACTCGGTTATTCCCCTAAGCCGCTTGCAGTAGGCGTTTGCGCCCTTTCGTCGCGGTTCCATAAGAAACTTTTGTGCCTTCGGTCGTCGTTTGTTGCGCGCGGCTCGACGCGGCCGGGTCGATCGCCGACCTCGTGCGCCGAAATCGCAGTGAGCATCACCTCCACCAAGTATTCCCTGACGCTGGGCGTTGCTTGTCGCAAGGCCTCCTGGAGCGCCGTCATCGTCTGAAGCGTTCCCTTGAAGCTCAACTGTCGCGGTTGCTTACCGTGCGCCTCGGCGGCCTGGGCCGCCACGCCTCGGATCAAGTTGTAAGACAGTAAATGTATCCAGATCTCCTTCTCCACCATATCAGGCGTCTTGCATCGCAGCACGTCCATTTGGAGTACGTCTTTAATTGAGCGTAAATCTAATTCTATGTTCCATCGTTGTAGGAAAAGGTCTGCCAGCTCTTCCTTGGTGTACGCCTCCGCGTCGAGCATCGTCGTCACCAGCACCAGCTCGTTGACTCGGAAGCCGGGCTGCTGAACCTTGAATCGCAGTTCGCGGACCTTGATCTCGCTGGGGATCTGCGCATAGGTTTCCTCGTCCATCCATTCGGGCCGCTCCGGCTTGGTCCAGGTGACAACGTGGTCCTCGACGCCCAGCCGTCGGCCGCGGCGGAAGTCGAACCTCCGGCGCTGGTGCATCCGGAACAGGCTGTCAACGTTCCGCTGCATCAGGTCCGCGATCATGAAAAACGAGGCATAACAGCGGTCCCCCAGCATGATTTCGCCTGCCTCGAGGCCATCCAGCAACGTGCGGAACAAGGCCGTCTCGCCTGTCTCCTTTCCTTTGTACGGCCCCAGCGCCAGGTCGCGAACGACACCCGTGGCCAGCGAAATGATCCCTACCATCCGAACTACGGGGAAACCCAAACCGATGCCCTGGGTGTTCGCCTGAGGGAAGGCTTGTTGGTTCTGTACGGTGTCGGGCATCGAGGCGGTCGTGCCGTTGACCAGCGAGACCTTGCGTCCCTTCCACAGCCAATCGGCGTTTGCACCGGCGTCCACTTTCTGAGCGGTCTGACGGACCAGCCGAACAATGACCCCGAGAGGGAGCCGCCGGCGTGCATCACAATAACTGTTAGTCTCCGGTGCGCAAGGTTTGCGATGGTTGATGGCCAGCCAGACGATCAGCCGCGCGACCGCCGCACGACACGAGTGGTCGGGGTCGAGCACCTGGGAGAGGAACAGGCAGAGGGTCACGAAAGGTGTGTAGATGCGATCCTTGAATTTGACCCGCTCTGCCGCCAGTGCCGACCTGACCGTGTCGGTGTCGAGGATCTCGTGAAAGGGAAGGAGCTGGGACTCGCGAAGGGACTTGACCTTTTCCAGAATCCACCGTCGCGTAGTCTGGGGCATTGTCGGCCTCCTTGCCGGACAGGGTTTGGATCTTGCAAGCACCAATCCTTGTCCCAAGGAGGACGATATTTGTCTATCCCACTTCTCCGAAACAACTTACGAATTTCCGAGTGCCATTCGTGTCAGGAACCGATTCCCGAGCAAGAAGTCGCTGATCGGTTCGCGACACCTTGATCTGGGCCGCGGGATGGGAAGGGCGGCCGATTCCTGGACGGCGAGACGCTCAGCAGCCCGCGGCTGTGCATCCTGAACCTCGATGGTGGAAAGGTCCGGTTCATCCCACACCCTCCCGCAAGGGTCGTCGGCGAGGCCGATTGGATATGAAACTCTACGAGCCCCGGGGCGGTCCTCAGCCGTTCTCCGTAATTTGAATTTCTAGCACTACCTACCCCGCGCGGACTCGTCGAGCGGCAGGCGGAGCCTCACGATGGCGGTATCCTCTCCAAGCATCTCGCGGACGCGGACCGAGCCATCCGGCTTGAGCCAATCCTCAGACAGTCCCCGCCCCGGAAGTTGCATGGTATGTTAGATCCCACTGGAGGACCATCCCATGCCGGTAGACCCCAAACGCGTCCACGCCGTGTTCCTCGCGGCCGCCCGGGAGCTGGACATCAATGAACGAGCAGCCGTGCTCGACCGCGAATGCGGGGGCGACATCGTATTGCGACAACGGGTCGAGGCGCTCCTGCGCGCCCACGACCAGCCCGAGAGCGTCCTCGACCAGCCAGCCGGAACAGACCTGCCTCCGGGCGCCGCTGATTCCACAGTGCTCGGAGACGAAGGCTCATCGGGCATCGCCGCCGAGCGGCTCGACGCAACCCGCGATCATATCCCCTCGCCCGACGACACCGATCGGCCGGCCACGCGGCCCTTCACCGAACGCACGGGCACGCTCATCGGGCCCTACAAGCTCCGCGAGCAGATCGGCGAGGGCGGCATGGGCGTCGTCTACCTGGCCGAGCAGGAGAAGCCGGTGCGGCGCAGGGTCGCGCTCAAGATCATCAAGCCGGGCATGGATACCGAGCAGGTGGTGGCCCGGTTCGAGGCCGAGCGCCAGGCGCTGGCACTGATGGACCATCCCTCGATCGCGCGCGTCTTCGATGCCGGCGCTACCGATACCGGTCGTCCTTACTTCGTCATGGAGCTGGTCAAGGGGGTGCCCATCACCGAATATTGCGACACCGTCCACCTTACGCCCAAGGAGCGGCTCGAGCTTTTCATTCCGGTCTGCCAGGCAATCCAGCACGCCCACCAGAAGGGGATCATCCACCGCGATGTGAAACCGTCCAACGTGCTGGTGACGATGCAAGACGGCAAGCCGGTGCCCAAGATCATCGATTTCGGCATCGCCAAGGCGACCGAGCAGCGGCTCACCGAGCGATCGCTGTTCACACAGCATGGCGCGATCATGGGCACGCTGGAATACATGTCGCCCGAGCAGGCCGAGATGAGCGCGCTGGACGTCGATACGCGGACCGACGTCTATGCGCTCGGGGTGTTGCTCTACGAGTTGTTGACCGGAACGACGCCACTGGAACGAGCCCGGCTACGGGAAGCCGGATACGTCGAGATCCTCAGGCGGATTCGCGAGGAAGAGCCGCCCAAGCCCAGCACGCGGCTCTCGGATTCGCGCGAGCGGCTGCCGTCGGTCGCGGCCCAACGGAGGATGGAACCGGCACGGCTGACGAGGCTCGTGCGTGGCGAGCTGGACTGGATCGTGATGAAGGCGATCGAAAAGGACCGCACGCGTCGGTACGCGACCGCCAACGGTTTCGCCCGGGATATCGAGCGGTACCTGGCGGGCGACCCGGTCGAGGCGGGCCCGCCGTCGGCGCGCTACCGGCTGCGGAAGTTTGCCCGCAAGCACCGGGCGGCGCTTTTCACGGCGGGGTCGTTCGCCGTGCTGCTGGCGGCGGCTGCGGCGGTGAGCACCTGGCAGGCCGTGCGGGCGACCGTGGCCGAGAGGCACGCGGTTGCCGAGGCGCAGCGCGCCATCGCGGCCGAGTCGACCGCCCGGGAGGAGTCCGCCAAGGCGAAGGCGGTCAACGAGTTCCTCACGCAAGACATCCTGACCCAGGCTGAGCCCGCCAACAATGCCGTCGAGGATCACGTGAAGCTTCTGGACGCGGTCGATCGCGCCGCCGACAAGGTCGGCGAGCGGTTCCGCGACCAGCCGCAGGTCGAGGCCGAACTCCGCGGCACGATCGCATCCACCTACCACGGACTGGGGGCATTTGCCAAGGCCGAGCGTCACGCCCGCGCCCGATGGGAGATCGAGCGCCGTCTGCACGGCGGCGACTCGGCCGAGGCCCTCCGCGCCCTCGCGGACCTCGGGCATCTCCGGAACCATCTCGGCGACGTCCGTCGAGGCGGTTGATATGCTCCGGCAGGCGGTCGACGGTTTGAGCCAGAAGCTCGGCGCCGACGACATCGAGGACCTCGCCAGGCGCGACAACCTCGCCGTGGCCTACGCCGACGCCGGACGGCTGGCCGAGGCGATCGCGCTCTTCGAGGAGACGCTCAAACTTCAGACGTCGAAGCTCGGCGCCGACCACCCCGGTACGCTCAGAACGCCGCAACAATCTCGCACTCGCCTACAGGCACGCGGGCCGAACGTCCGACGCGATCGCGCTATTCGAAGACCACGACCAAACTGCTGACGTCGAGACTGGGGGCCGACCACCCCGAGACACTCGCCAGCCGCAACAACCTCGCCGAGACCTACCGAAACGCCGGCCGGATGGCCGAAGCGATGGCGATGCACGAGGAAACGCTCAAGCTCATGAAGTCGAAGCTCGGCCCTGAACATCCCGCCACGCTCACCAGCCGCAAGAACCTCTCCAGGGTCTACCTGGCCCTCGGCCGGCCGGCCGAAGCGATCGCGCTCGACGAGGAGACTCTCAAGCTCACTACGTCGAGCCTCGGCCCCGACAACCCCGCGACGCTTATCTGCCGCAACAACCTCGCCGAAGCCTACCTGGCCGCTCGCCGGACCGGCGAGGCGATTTCGATGCACGAGGAGACGCTCAAGCTGCTGACGGCGAAGCTCGGCCCCGACCATCGCGACACCCTCACCGCCCGCAACAACCTCGCCGCGGCCTACTGGAAAGCCGGCCGGCTCGACCGCTCGGTACCGCTCTTCGAGGAGACACTCAGGCTGATGACGGCGAAGCTCGGCCCCGACTACCCCGAAACGCTCACGACCTTGGCCAACCTGGGCATCAATTACCTCGATGCGGGACGGGCCGCGGAGGGGCGCGATTGATGGAGGAATCCCTGGAACGCGCCCGGGCTCGCCCCGAGGTGCTCGCGGCCCTGGCTTTCGTCACTCCCCAACTCGCCGCGGCGCTCGACGCGGCCGGGCAGTTCGCCCGAGCGGAGCCGCTCTACACCGCCGCCCTGAAGCAGGCCCTCAAGCAGTTCGGCCCGAACGACCCACGCTCCGCCGCGGCGATGGCCGCGGCCGGCCGGAACCTCTTGATGCTGAAGAAATGGGCCGAGGCCGAGCCCACGCTGCGGGAATGCCTGGCGATCCGCGAGCACTTCCAGCCCGACGGGTGGCCCACTTTCAACGTCCGCAGCCTGGTTGGCGGCAGCCTTCTCGGCCAGAAGAAGTACGCCGAGGCCGAGCCGCTCCTGCTCTCCGGCCACGAAGGATTGAAAGCCCGCGAGGCGCAGATACCCCCAAAAGCCAAGGCGCGACTGACCGAGGCGGGCGGCCGGCTGGTCAAGCTTTACGAGGCGTGGGGCAAGAAGGACAAGGCGGACGAGTGGCGGAAACGACTGGGCCTCAAGTCCAGATGAAGAAAAGTGTCAGACGCAGAAAGGTGTCAGGAACCTATTAGCGAAACGGTTTCTGACACGAATGGCACTCGGAAATTCGTAAGTTGTTTCGGAGAAGTGGGATAGACAAATATCGTCCTCCTTGGGACAAGGATTGGTGCTTGCAAGATCCAAACCCTGTCCGGCAAGGAGGCCGACAATGCCCCAGACTACGCGACGGTGGATTCTGGAAAAGGTCAAGTCCCTTCGCGAGTCCCAGCTCCTTCCCTTTCACGAGATCCTCGACGCCAACACGGTCAGGTCGGCACTGGCGGCAGAGCGGGTCAAATTCAAGGATCGCATCTACACACCTTTCGTGACCCTCTGCCTGTTCCTCTCCCAGGTGCTCGACCCCGACCACTCGTGTCGTGCGGCGGTCGCGCGGCTGATCGTCTGGCTGGCCATCAACCATCGCAAACCTTGCGCACCGGAGACTAACAGTTATTGTGATGCACGCCGGCGGCTCCCTCTCGGGGTCATTGTTCGGCTGGTCCGTCAGACCGCTCAGAAAGTGGACGCCGGTGCAAACGCCGATTGGCTGTGGAAGGGACGCAAGGTCTCGCTGGTCAACGGCACGACCGCCTCGATGCCCGACACCGTACAGAACCAACAAGCCTTCCCTCAGGCGAACACCCAGGGCATCGGTTTGGGTTTCCCCGTAGTTCGGATGGTAGGGATCATTTCGCTGGCCACGGGTGTCGTTCGCGACCTGGCGCTGGGGCCGTACAAAGGAAAGGAGACAGGCGAGACGGCCTTGTTCCGCACGTTGCTGGATGGCCTCGAGGCAGGCGAAATCATGCTGGGGGACCGCTGTTATGCCTCGTTTTTCATGATCGCGGACCTGATGCAGCGGAACGTTGACAGCCTGTTCCGGATGCACCAGCGCCGGAGGTTCGACTTCCGCCGCGGCCGACGGCTGGGCGTCGAGGACCACGTTGTCACCTGGACCAAGCCGGAGCGGCCCGAATGGATGGACGAGGAAACCTATGCGCAGATCCCCAGCGAGATCAAGGTCCGCGAACTGCGATTCAAGGTTCAGCAGCCCGGCTTCCGAGTCAACGAGCTGGTGCTGGTGACGACGATGCTCGACGCGGAGGCGTACACCAAGGAAGAGCTGGCAGACCTTTTCCTACAACGATGGAACATAGAATTAGATTTACGCTCAATTAAAGACGTACTCCAAATGGACGTGCTGCGATGCAAGACGCCTGATATGGTGGAGAAGGAGATCTGGATACATTTACTGTCTTACAACTTGATCCGAGGCGTGGCGGCCCAGGCCGCCGAGGCGCACGGTAAGCAACCGCGACAGTTGAGCTTCAAGGGAACGCTTCAGACGATGACGGCGCTCCAGGAGGCCTTGCGACAAGCAACGCCCAGCGTCAGGGAATACTTGGTGGAGGTGATGCTCACTGCGATTTCGGCGCACGAGGTCGGCGATCGACCCGGCCGCGTCGAGCCGCGCGCCAACAAACGACGACCGAAGGCACAAAAGTTTCTTATGGAACCGCGACGAAAGGCGCGCAAACGCCTACTGCAAGCGGCTTAGGGGAATAACCGAGTGCCATTCGTTTCTGACACCTTTTGTCGTTCTACGGACCGAACCCACCGGGACGCTCCATCAAGGATTCAAATGTGCAGCCGCGGCAATTCACGCGCCAGCCGGGCGCGCGACCGACTTCTCTGGCACGGGAATTGCCACAGGGCTCAACACGCGGGTGATCAGTGGGTAAGATGTCAGTAGCAGGTGGTTTTCGGCCGGCCTTTGCCTTTTGGGGTTGCGCTGTTTGCCGCCCCGCAGGGGCAACCACATACCAGCCCAGGGCGACGCCCTGGGAACGAAGCGGAATTGAACGAAACGCAGCCCTGAAAGGGCGGCACAATCAATGAACTCGCCGATGCCTCGATCCCTCATCAAGAACCTCCTGTATCTCGTGTATGCCAGATGTTTCGCCCATACAGGGCGGGGACGTTATTGTCCGAACGCGCGTACCCAGGGCGTTGCCCTGGGCTGATTTGTTGCGGCCCCTGCGGGGCTCAGTCCAGGACAGCGCAAAACCGAACCCTTTGCCCTCGGCTGGCGCGGGAGACCGATTGACTCAAGGAAAGGTGGACAGCTTTCGTGGCGAATGAGAGCAGCGTAACGACGATCCGGGTCGGTCATAGCCCCGATTCCGATGACGCGTTCATGTTTTATGCCTTGACGCACGACAAGCTCGATTGCGGCGGGCTCCGGTTTGTTCATCAGCTTGAAGATATCGAGACGCTCAACCAGCGTGCCTTGAACGGCGAGCTTGAGGTCTCGGCGGTCAGCATTCACGCTTATGCGCACCTGGCGGATCGGTACGCGCTCTTGTCTTCCGGCTCGAGCATGGGTGACAGGTATGGTCCGACGCTGGTGACTCGCGAGCCCGCGCAGCTCGACTGGCTGCGGGGGCGCACGATCGCCGTTCCGGGAAAGCTGACGACCGCCTATCTGGCGCTCCAGCTCTGCCTGGGCCGCGATGTACCCGTGGTCGTCATGCCCTTTAACGAGATCTTGCCGGCTGTGGCCGAGGGACGCGTCGATGCGGGGCTGTTGATTCACGAAGGACAGCTTTACTATGGCGATCGCGGGCTTCACGGGGTCGTGGACCTGGGACAGTGGTGGTTTGCGGAGACCGGGCTCCCCTTGCCGCTGGGCGGCAACGTCGTCCGCAAGGACCTGGGAGAAGCCATGGTTTCCCGGATCGCCCGGCTCTTGAAGGAGAGCATCCGCTATGCTCTGGACCATCGCCAGGAGGCGCTTGGCTACGCGCTCCAGTATGCCCGCGGGCTCGACCCGGCGCTCGCGGACCGGTTCGTCGGTATGTATGTCAACGAATGGACCATCGATTACGGGCCTCGGGGCCGCGAAGCCGTTCGCACCCTTCTTGGCCGTGCGGCGGAAGCCGGTTTAGTCCCGGGCAGCCTCGAGGTAGAATTCGCAGACTGAGAAGCCACCGATTGTTAGAGAGGACAAGCCATGCCTAGCTCATTTGCGGCTCTCGCGACGTTCCCCGCTGGCGGCCGGCCCGTTCAGTATTACCGGCTCGATGCGCTCAAAGACGCGGGGTTCGACGTCGCGCGACTGCCTTTCTCGCTGAAGGTACTCCTGGAAAACCTGCTCCGCCACGAGGATGGTGTAACGGTCAGCGCCGAGGATATCAAAGCCCTGGCCGACTGGGACCCCAAGGCCGAGCCCGCGCGCGAGATCGCCTTCCGGCCCAGCCGGGTCTTGCTACAGGACTTCACGGGCGTCCCGGCGATAGTCAACCTCGCCGCCATGCGCGACGCGATGAAGCGGCTGGGGGGCGATCCACGCAAGATCAATCCGCTTCAGCCGGTCGAGCTGGTGATCGACCATTCGGTCCAGGTCGACGAGGCCGGGACCGCGCGGTCGTTCCTGATCAACGCCGAGCTCGAGTTCCAGCGCAACCGGGAGCGGTATGCGTTTCTCCGCTGGGGTCAGAATGCGTTCGAGAATTTCCGGGTGGTTCCTCCGGACACGGGCATCGTGCATCAGGTGAATCTCGAGTACCTGGCCCGCGTGGTGTTCACGGAGGCCCGGGACAACGCAGCCTCCGCACCTGCGCTGGCCTATCCCGACACCTTGGTGGGCACGGATTCCCACACCACCATGATCAATGGGCTCGGGGTTCTCGGCTGGGGGGTCGGCGGCATCGAGGCCGAGGCCGCGATGCTGGGCCAGCCGGTCTCGATGTTGGTTCCGCAGGTCGTCGGCTTCCGGCTGACCGGTTCATTGCCCGAGGGCGCGACGGCGACCGACCTGGTGCTGACGGTCACCCAACTGCTGCGGAGCAAGGGAGTCGTGGGCAAGTTCGTCGAGTACTTCGGCGCCGGCCTGGCCAATCTGCCGCTGGCCGATCGGGCGACCATCGCCAACATGGCGCCCGAGTACGGCGCGACTTGCGGCCTGTTCCCGATCGACGCCGAGACCCTCCACTATCTCCGCTTGACGGGGCGTTCCGAATCGACGATCCAGTTGGTCGAGGCCTACGCCAGGGCCCAGGGCATGTTCCACACGGCGAGCTCGCCGGAGGTGGAATACTCGGACACGCTCGAGCTCGACCTGTCGACCGTCGAGCCCAGTCTGGCGGGCCCGCGCCGGCCGCAAGACCGTGTTCCGCTCAAGGATGCCAAAGCTTCCTTTCACGCGGCGCTCCAGGAAATGCTGGCGGCGCGTCCCGCCAAGAAGGTGGCGGTCGTCAACTCGCAGGCGTCGGCGAACTTCGCCTCCGAGGGGGGTGGCACGGCGGTCGGGGTCGCGGAGCCCGTGGTGAAGGAAGCGTCGCTGCCCGCTCTCCGGATTACTCACGGCTCGGTCGTGATCGCCGCGATCACCAGTTGCACGAATACGTCGAACCCGTCGGTCATGGTTGCGGCCGGTTTACTGGCCAGGAAGGCCGTCGAGCGTGGCCTGCGCACCGCGCCCTGGGTCAAGGCCAGCCTGGCACCAGGCTCGAAGGTCGTGACCGACTACCTGCGGGATGCGGGGTTGGATAAATATCTCGACACGCTGCGTTTTCACCTGGTCGGCTACGGTTGCACGACGTGTATCGGCAACTCGGGGCCGTTGCCGCCGGCGATCTCCGAGGCCATTTCGCGAGACGACCTTGTGGCCGTGGCAGTCCTGAGCGGCAACCGCAATTTCGAGGGGCGGATCAATTCGGACGTGCGGGCGAACTACCTGGCTTCGCCGCCGCTGGTCGTGGCGTATGCGCTTGCCGGGACCATGGACATCGACCTGGAGACCGAGCCCTTGGGTATCGACACCGCGGGCCGGCCGGTCTATCTGCGAGAGATCTGGCCCGGACGGCGGGAGATCCAGGATACGATCCTCCGCTCGGTTCGTTCCGACATGTTCCAGACGAAGTATGCCGAGGTCTTTGAGGGCGGCGCGCAGTGGAATTCGCTCGCGGTGCCCGCAGGCGACCTTTACGCGTGGGACCCGCAATCGACCTACGTCAAGAACCCCCCTTACTTTCTCGACATGACGGTCGATCCGCCGCCCGTCAAACCGATCGCCCTTGCGCGGGCGCTCGCCGTCGTGGGCGACAGCATCACGACCGACCACATCTCACCGGCCGGATCGATCAAGGCCGACAGTCCAGCCGGCCGGTACCTGATCGAGCGTGGCGTCGACCCTCAGGACTTCAATTCGTACGGCGCGCGGCGGGGCAACGACGAAGTGATGGTTCGCGGCACCTTCGCCAACATCCGGCTGCGCAACCGGCTGGCGCCCGGGACCGAGGGAGGGTGGACCCGCCACCTGCCCGACGGCGAGGTGATGACCATCTTCGACGCGTCGCGCCGCTACCTTGCCGAGGGAGTGCCCTTGATCGTGCTGGCCGGCAAGGAATACGGCTCCGGATCATCGCGCGACTGGGCTGCCAAGGGGCCGCTGCTGCTGGGGATCCGGGCGGTGATCGCCGAAAGCTACGAGCGCATTCACCGGTCGAACCTGGTCGGCATGGGGATCCTGCCGCTCGAGTTCCTGCCGGGCGAGTCCGCAAAAAGCCTGGGGCTGACGGGCGCGGAGATCTTCTCGATCGAAGGGCTGCCGGAGGCGATCGCCGCCCACTTTGCCTCCGGCAGGGAATTGACGGTGTCCGCCCAGGGAACCGCCGGGGCGGCCGCCCGGTTCCGGGTCTCGGTTCGGATCGACACTCCCCAGGAGATCCGTTACTTTGAGCACGGCGGAATTCTGCCTTACGTCTTGCGTCAATTGCTGCGAGACGCCGTGTAAGGCGACCGGCCGATGCAAATTCACCGTGGGACGGATTGTCGATCCGTCCTGCGATCATTTTCTCTGGAGTTGGTCGCGTATGTTGCAAGTGGAGACCGAAGCAAAGCCGATCGTCAACCGCACTCAAGCGATGGTGTGGCTCCGCCAGATGATGTTGATCCGCCGCTTCGAGGAGCGCGCGGAGATGCTTTACCAGAAAGGGAACAAGATCGGCGGTTTTTTTCACCAGTACAGCGGCCAGGAGCCGGTCGCGGTCGGCGCGATCGGAGTGCTCCGCGAGAACGATTACGTCATCACGGCGTACCGCGACCACGGTCATGCCCTGGCGCGGGGAGTGAGCGCCAAGGCGATCATGGCGGAGCTTCTGGGCAAGGTCACGGGCTGCTCCCGCGGCAAAGGCGGGTCGATGCACTTTTTCGACGCCGAGAAAGGGTTCCTCGGCGGCCATGCGATCGTGGGCAGCCACGTGCCGCTGGCGGCCGGGGTAGCCTTTGCGAGCAAGTACCGTGGTGAAGACAGGGTGTGCGTCTGCTTTTTCGGTGAAGGCGGCATGAATCAGGGCTCGGTGCACGAAGCGTTCAACATGGCATCGCTCTGGAAGCTTCCGGTCGTCTACATCGTCGAGAACAACAAGTACGCGATGGGCACATCGCTGGCGCGATCATCATCGGTCCTCGATCTGACCGTGCGGGGAGCCAGGCCTTACGGAATGTTCGGGCACGTGATCAATGGCAACGATATCGAGCTGATGGCCCAGACGACCCGCGAGGCGGTCGAGAGGCGCGGTCGGGCGAGGGCCCGACCTTGATCGAAGCGCAGACCTACCGCTACAAGGGACACTCGATCAGCGACCCCGGCAAGTACCGCCTCAAGGAAGAGCTCGATTCGGCCGTGCAGAACGATCCGATCGTCGTCTACCGGCGGCTCTTGAAGGAACGGGGATGGCTGGACGATGAAGCCATCGAGCGCATGAGCGAGAGCGTCAAGCAGGAGATCGAGGAGAGCATCGAATTCGCCGAACGGAGCGCCCCGACGCCCCTGAGCGCTCTCTACGAGGACATCACGGCAAGTCCTTACACACCCCAGGAGTGATCATGCAGTCGATCTCGTTTCGCGAGGCTTTGAACCAGGCGATGACCGAGGAGATGGAGCGCGACGAAAACGTCTTCCTGATGGGCGAAGAGGTCGCGCAGTATGACGGCGCCTACAAGGTCAGCCAGGGAATGCTCAAACGATTCGGGGCCCGCCGGGTCATCGATACGCCGATCTCGGAGGAAGGGTTTACCGGGATCGGGATCGGTGCGGCGATGGTCGGGCTGCGGCCCATCATCGAATTCATGACCTTTAGCTTCAGCCTGGTGGCCATCGACCAGATCGTCAACAACGCGGCCAACATGCGGTACATGAGCGGCGGGCAGTTTGCCGTTCCGATCGTCTTCCGCGGCAGCTCGGGAATGGCCGGCTGCCTGGCGGCCACGCATTCGCATCGCCTCGAGGCGTGGTACTCGCAAGTGCCCGGCCTCACCGTGATCGCGCCGGCCACTCCCGCCGATGCCAAGGGGCTGCTCAAAAGTGCGATCCGATCCGATGATCCGGTCGTGTTCCTCGAACACGAGGTGCTCTATCACGATCGCGGTGCGGTGCCTGAAGGCGAGCTGCTTGTGCCCATCGGCAAGGCGGACATCAAGCGGCCCGGCTCGGACGTCACCTTGATCACCTATTCGCGATCGCTCAAGACCACGCTCGCCGCCGCGGAGAAACTGGCTCGCGAACAGATCGACGCCGAGGTGATCGACCTTCGGACCATTCGCCCCCTGGACCTGGAGGCGCTCTTGACCTCGGTCTCCAGGACGCACCGTGCCGTCGTCGTCGAGGAAGACTGGCCCTATTGCGGAGTCGGGGCCGGCATCTCCGATCGGATCACCCAGCGCATCTTCGACGAGCTCGACGCACCGATCCGCCGGGTGGCGACCAGGGACGCGCCGATCCCGTACAATCGAGAGCTGGAAGCTTCCATGCTTCCCTCGGTCGACCGGATCATCGCGGCGGTGCATTCAGTCTTGTATCTTTGAGTAGTCGTCACGCCCCGCGTGACGTTTTGTATCTTTGAGTAGTCGTCACGCTCCGCGTGACGTTTTGTGTCTTTGAGTAGTCGTCACGCTCCGCGTGACGTTTTGTGTCTTTGAGTAGTCGTCACGCTCCGCGTGACGTTTTGTGTCTTTGAGTAGTCGTCACGCTCCGCGTGACGGGTCGCATGGTAGTCGTCACGCTCCGCGTGACGGGTCGCATCACGCGGAGCGTGATGCCTACTTAACCGGGGAGACCAGACGTGCCGATCGAAGTCACCATGCCGAAGCTCAGTCCCACGATGGAGACCGGCGTGATCACGCAATGGCTGGTCAAGGTGGGAGACGCGATCAAGGAAGGCGACGTCCTGGCCGACATCGAAACCGACAAGGCCACGATGCAGATGAAAGCTTACGACGACGGCACCGTCGTCCACATCGACCATCCCGCCGGGGCCGAAGTCGCGCTGGGAAAGCGGGTGCTGGTGCTGGCCCGTAAGAACGAAGATCCGACGCAGGTCGCCAGTGCGCTGGGATTGGGGAATGCCGCTCCAGCATCCCGCGCGCCCCAAGCCAAAGCCGGCGCGAGTGCCCCGGAAGCGGCGGCTGGCCCTGCCCGCGATTTGCCGCCTGCGGCCACGTCAGAGCCCGCGCGGCCATCGGGCAATGGCGAGCAGCCGCCGGACGGCGAAGGCGAAAGCGAAGGGGAAGGCGAAGGCGAGCCCGAGTCTGGCGCTCGGAGGCTCAAGGTTAGCCCGCTCGCGCAAGATGGCATCGGCGGCGAGCGTCGATCTGGGACTGGTCCGCGGCTCCGGCCCCGGCGGCCGTATCGTCCGCCGCGATATCGAGGCCGCGCTTCGAGGCCCGATGCCGGCGACCCAGGCCCCCGGGGCGGCGAGAGCACCTCTGGCGCCGGCGGCCGGGCCGCCATCAACCGCGGCGGCGCCGAATCTGGCGCGCCCGGCCGCGGCGACACGTACCACCGTGCGCATTCCTCACTCGCGCATGCGGAAGACGATCGCCCAGCGGATGATGCAAGCCAAGCAAGCTGCTCCGGAGATCCATCTGACGGTCGACATCCGGGCCGATCGGCTGCTGGCGGTCCGTGAAGCGCTCAACGTGCAGCTCGCCCGTGAAGGCATCAAGCTTTCCCCGGGCGACCTGGTGACCAAGGCCGTCGCGATCGCGCTTCGCATCCACCCGGGTTTGAACGCCTCCTTTGAGCCCGACGCGATCGTGCGCCACGGCGAGGTGAATATCGGGATCGCCGTGGCTCTCGACGAGGGACTGATCGTGCCGGTGATCCACGGGGCCGACACGCTCGGCCTCCGCGAGATCCGCTCGCGGAGCGAAGCGCTGGCGGCGGCGGCTCGCGCCAATACCTTGAAGCCCGAGCAATTGACCGGCGGCACCTTCACCATCTCCAACCTCGGCATGTATGGAACCCGCCAGTTCGATGCGATCCTCAATGTGCCGGAAGTCGCGATTCTCGCCGTCGGCGCGGCCGTCAAGCAGCCCGTGGTTGAAGGCGACCAGTTGAAGGCCGGCACCGTGATGTCCGTGACCCTGACGGCCGATCATCGCGCGGTCGATGGCGCCATGGCCGCCGCGTTCCTCCAGAGCTTGAAAGCCCTGCTCGAGGAACCCGCGGCCATGCTACTCTGAGCGGGACCGCAGAATTCTGTACGCCGCAGGTCAGGCTTTCGAGCCTGACGTCAGGATCGAAACCCTGACCTACTTTCGGGAAGAACCCCATGGCCTACGATTATGATATCGCGTTCATCGGCGGCGGACCGGCGGGCTATGCCGGCGCGATCCGTGCCGCCCAGCTCAAGAAACGGGTGCTCTGTGTCGAGCGCGACAAGCTCGGCGGCATCTGCCTGAACTGGGGATGCATTCCCACCAAGGCCCTCTTGACCAACGCCCACCTGGCGGAGCTGCTCAAGAACCACGGTGCTCAGTTTGGCTTCGGCGGCCAGGCGAGCTGGGATTTCACCCAGATGATCCGCCGCAGCCGCAGTGTCGCGGCCCAGTTGAACAAGGGCATCGAAGGGCTCTTTCGCAAGTACAAGGTGAGTTCCAGGATCGGCACCGCCACGGTGGTCGCACCTAACAAGATCAATGTCGGCGGCGAGACCGTCTCGGCCGAGTCGATCGTGCTCGCGACCGGCGTCAGGCCGCGGCCGCTCCCCGGTGCCGATTACGACGGCAAGACGATCATCTCATACAAGGAAGCCATGATCTTGCCCGGCAAGCCCCAGTCCCTGCTGATCATAGGCGGCGGGCCGATCGGGCTCGAATTCGGTTATTTTTATAACGCGATCGGGACCAAGGTCACCGTCGTCGAGCTCCTGGACCGCATCCTGCCCGGCGAGGACGAAGAGGTCTCGGAAGCCCTGCGGCAGAGTCTCACCAAGCGCGGGCTGACGATCCTGACCGGATCCAAAACGACCACGGTCGAGAAGACCAGAAAGGGAATCAAGGCCGAAATCGAGTCGCCCCAGGGCAAGACGTCGGTCGAGGCCGATTTGATGCTCGTCGCCATCGGCGTCATGGGCAACATCGAAGGACTGGTTGCCGACGAGCTCAAGCTCGAGGTCGTCAAGCACCACGTCAAGGCCGACCCCAAGAAGGGCTATGCCACCAGCGTGCCCGGGATCTATGCCGTCGGCGACGTGATCGGCCCTCCCTGGCTGGCCCACGTTGCCCATCACGAAGCCATCTCTTGCATCGAGCGCCTTTGCGGCTTCGCCGACCGGCCGGTCGACTACACGACGATTCCCGGCTGCACCTACACCGACCCGGGCGTCGCCAGCGTGGGCTTGACCGAGAAGGCCGCGCGGGAAGCCGGCTACACGGTGCGCATCGGCAAGTTTCCGTTCGCTTTCAGCGGGCGCGCCCTCGCGGCGGATGAGACCGAGGGCTTCGTCAAGCTGGTCTTCGACGCCAAGTATGGTGAGCTCTTAGGCGCGCACCTGATCGGGTCGCAGGCCACCGAGCTGATCGCCGAGCTCGTCATGGCCAAGAAGCTCGAGGCGACCGAGGAAGAGATCCTGCATGCCATGCACCCGCACCCCACTTACTCGGAGGCCGTGATGGAAGCCGCGGGCCAGGGGCTGGGGCAGTCGGTGCATATTTAGTCGCTGGTCGGCAGGGAACGGATCGAAGCGTCATAGCGTGATAGCCTGATGGACGTTATATGTTTGTGCGGGAAGGCCTTGATGAGACTTCCAATAACGATCGCCCTGGTTTGGCTCCCGATACTGGCGGGGCCCACGCGGGGTTGGGGCGTCGATGGGTCGGCGGGGGGACACGACTTTGACAGCCGGGTTGGCCCGATCGTCGCGCGCCGGTGCCTCGACTGCCATTCGGGCATCAATCCCAAGGGCAAGCTCGACCTCGGCCAGCGCGCGCTGGCGCTCGCGGGGGGAAAGACCGGCGTGGCGATCGTGCCGGGAAAGCCCGATGAGAGCTTGCTGTGGGAACGGGTCGAATCGGGCGAGATGCCGCCGAACGCGCCGCTTCCGGACGCTGAGAAGGTCGCGCTTCGGGAGTGGATCGCCTCCGGTGCGGTCTGGGGCTCCGACCCGATTGATCCCTATCAGGTCACCACCGGCCGCCGCGCGGGCCGTGACTGGTGGTCTCTTCAGCCCGTGCGCCGGGTCGATCCGCCGCGCGTCCTTCGCAATGGCTGGGCCAAGCAGCCGATCGACGCGTTCGTGCTCAAGAAGATGGAAGCCAGCGGGCTCTCGCCGGCCGCCGAGGCCGACCGGCTCGCTCTGATCCGCCGGCTCAGCTTTGACCTGACCGGCCTGCCCCCCACACCCGACGAAGTCGACACGTTTGTGGGAGACTCGGCGCCCGGTGCCTACGAGCGGCTGGTCGATCGCTATCTTGCGTCTCCCCAGTACGGGCCTCGGTGGGCTCGCTGGTGGCTCGACCTGGCCCGCTATGGCGAAAGCAACGGATTCGAATATGACGAGTTTCGCCCCAATGCGTGGCGCTATCGCGACTGGGTGATCGGCGCCCTCAATCGCGACCTGCCTTACGATCAATTTGGCCGTCTGCAACTGGCCGGCGATGTCCTCGTTCCGCGCGACCCTGGGGCGATCGAGGCGACGGGTTTTCTGGTCGCCGGCGCCTACGATACCGCCGGCCAGAACCAGCAGAGCGCTGCGATGAAGGCCATGGTCCGCGGCGACGAGCTCGAGGATGTCATCGGTACCGTCGGCCAGACCTTCCTGGGCCTGACCTTGAACTGCGCCCGGTGCCACGACCACAAGTTCGACCCGGTTCCGCAGGTGGAGTACTACCGCCTGGCGTCGGCCTTCGGCGGTGTCCGTCACGGTGAGCGCGATTTGTCGGAAATCGACCCGGATTCGATCGCGTCTCGTGGACGCGTTCAGGCGCATTTGGAGCGCATCGGGGCGATTGAAGCTCCCGTTCGCCGCCGTCTCGGGTCCGCACGCAAAAACCCGCCGCCATCGGCTCCGGTCGCGGTCGCCGCCTGGGATTTTGACTGCGGGCCCGACGATCGCGTCGGCTCACTCAAGCTCACACTTCACGGGGACGCGGTTCTGGGCGCCCGAGGGCCTTCGTCTCGACGGCAAGACCGGATACGCTGCCACGTCCTTCCTGCCGCGCGGTCTTAAAGCCAAGACCATCGAGGTCTGGGTGAGGCTTGAACGCCTCGATCAGCGAGGCGGAGGGGCGATTAGCGTCCAGACGCGGGACGGCAGCATATTCGATGCGATCGTGTTCGCCGAGCGAGAGCTCGGGCGCTGGATGGCCGGCAGCGATAACTTCAAGCGGTACCGGAGCGTGTCGGGACCGATTGAGACCGACGCGGCGTCGCTGCCGATCCAGATAGCGATCACCTATGCCGAGGACGGCACGATCCGCGTTTTCCGCCAAGGGAAGCCCTACGGCGTTCCCTACAAATCCTCTACAGCAGTCGCGTTTCCGCCGGGCGATACCCAGGTTGTCTTCGGGCTGCGCCATTTCCCGCCCGGCGGCGACCGGATGCTCCAGGGGACTGTCGTCCGGGCTCGGCTTTATGACCGGGCAGTAAATCCATCGGAGCTCGCGGCTTCCTGGGGCGCATTCAAAGATTCCGTCGATTTATCGGTCATCATCGCGGCCCTTCCTGCCCGGCTTCGCGAAGAGCGATCCCACCTGCTCGATGAGGTCAATAAGCTGCGGTCCGCAATGACGGGCCGGCGCCGTAAAGCCTATGCGGTATCGCCACGGGACGCGGGGATCATGCGGGTGCAGATCCGTGGCAATCCCCAGCAGCTTGGCGAGGTCGTGGCCCCTGGGGGCGTCTCGGCGATCGCGGGACTGCGCGCCGACTTCAATCTGGCGGCGGACGCTCCCGAGGCCGAGCGTCGCAAGCGGCTAGCGAGCTGGATCTGCAACGCGAAAAACCCGCTCTTCGCGCGGGTGCTGGTCAACCGGCTCTGGCAGGCGCATTTCGGAGTCGGGCTGGTGGAATCGCCCAGCGACCTGGGATTCAACGGCGGCGCGCCCTCCCATCCCGAGCTGCTCGATTGGCTGGCCGCCGAGCTCGTCGCGCGGGGATGGAGTCTCAAGGCGATGCACCGCCTGATCGTCAGCTCGGCGGCATATCGCCAGTCGTCTCGCGCGAGCCCATCGGGGCGGCCGCGCGACGCCGGCAATCGGCTGCTCTGGCGCAAGGCGCCGGTCCGGCTCGAAGCCGAGATGGTCCGCGACGCCATGCTTGCCGCTGCGGGCCAGCTTGATCTCAAGCTCAACGGCCCGAGTTTTCACGACTACCGGGTCATCAAGAGCCCGGGTACGCCGGCCGTGCTCTACGCCGCGGTCTCGCCGGACGCTGGCGGACTGAATCGGCGCACGGTTTTCCGGGCCTGGGCGCGCGGCGGGCGGAGTGCTTTCCTCGACGCCTTTGACTGCCCCGATCCTTCGACCACCGCGCCCCGCCGTCAGGTCACGACGACCCCGCTCCAGGCACTATCGCTTCTGAACAATGCCCTGGTCCTGCACCTTGCGGATGCGCTCGCCGCCCGCCTGGTGCGCGACGTGGGCTCCGATCCCCGCAACCAGGTCGATTGGGCCTACCGGCTGGCCTTCGGCCGGCGGCCCCAGCCCGCCGAGCAAAGAGAGGCGATCGCGGTCGTCGAGAGGTTCGGCGCCGCCACGCTCGCACGAGCGATCTTCAACACTAACGAATTCCTCTACGTTGACTGACTGTCTGACCGGGTGAGTTTCGAGCGAGGCCTTCATGGATCGGCGCGAGTTCTTCTCCTGGGTACGCGACGGACTGGCGAGCGCCGCGGCCGCCACGCTGATGCTACGGGATGGGACGCTGCGGGCCGGCGGGCCCGGCGACGCGATTCCCGCGTGCCCGCACTTTGCGCCGAAGGCAACACGTGCGATTCATATTTGCCTCTGCGGGGCGATGAGCCATGTCGACACCTTCGACTACAAGCCCGGGCTGGTCGCGGCGCACGGCCAGTCTCTCCAGTCGCCCGCCAAGCCCGACGTGTTCTTCGGTCAGGTCGGCCGCCTGCGAAAACCCGACTGGGAGTTCCGCCAGCGGGGCGAAAGCGGCTTGTGGGTCTCGGATCTCTTCCCCCACCTGGGTGGGCAGGCCGATCTGTTGACCGTCATCCGCTCGATGGTTGCTGAGACCTCGAACCACACGCCGGCGACGTTCCAGGAAAACAGCGGGTTCCGGCTCAACGGCTTTCCGGTATTGGGCGCCTGGCTTGGCTATGGCCTGGGCTGCGAGTCGGACGACTTGCCGGCTTTCGTCGTGATCCCCGATGCCCGCGAGTACCCCGCCGGTGGTACGATCAACTGGACCAACGGCTTTCTACCGGCGCGTCACCAGGGAGTTGTGATTCGCCCGCAGGGTGAGCCCATCGACGACCTGTTCCCGGCCCGCCCGATCGCCCCTCTCGCCGAGAAGGCCGCCCATGAGCTGATCGCCGCGATGAACCGGCGCCATCTCGAACGCCGGGGCAGCGACGACGCGCTCGCCGCCCGCATCCGCGGTTACGAGCTGGCCGCGCGGATGCAAATCTCCGTCCCGCAAGTCGCCGACCTGACAAGCGAGCCGGCCGAGACCCTCGCGCTCTACGGCGTGAACCGGCCAGAAACCCAAGATTTTGGCCGGGGCTGTCTGATCGCTCGCCGTCTGATCGAGCGCGGTGTTCGTTTCGTGCAGCTTTTCTCGGGGGGAACCTTCGGCAGCCCGAGACGTAACTGGGACGGGCACGAGGACATGAAGGCCAACCACGGCCAGGAGGCGCTGCGGATCGACCGACCGGTTGCCGGCTTGCTCGCCGACCTGCGCCGGCGGGGCCTGCTCGACGACACGCTGGTTCTCTGCACGACCGAGTTCGGGCGTACGCCGTTCGCCCAGTCGGCCGCCGACCTCGTCGGCAAGGGCCGCGACCACAACCAGTATGGATTCACCGTCTGGCTCGCGGGAGCCGGCCTCAAGCCCGGCATGGCCTACGGTTCGACCGACGAGATCGGCTGGAAAGCCGCCGAGAACGTGGTGACCTGGCCCGACTTCCACGCGACCGTCCTCCACTTGCTAGGCATCGATCACCAGAGGCTTACATATTACCATAACGGGATTTTCCGCCGTTTGACGAACGTCCATGGGCATGTCGTCAAGCCGATCCTGGCGTGAGGTCATCGAGTGGCCGACAATTCGATTCCCAGCATCTTGAGCGTCGTGTCGAACCGTTCCCACGGGACGGGCTTGCTGGGGAGGTCGGCCGTCTTGGTGTCGAGACCCAGGTCCAGGATATACATGGTCTCTTCGTAATTGGATTTGCGCCGCGCTGCCCGGCGGCTGGCAACGGCCGCGGCCTGGCTTTCAAACTCCTTGGCCATGGACAGGAGGGTCAAGATTCGTTCGCCGTGCGTGGCGTGCTCGACACGGATCGACGCGCAGTCTGCCCAGTTGCGAAACCTCATCAGGTCGCCGCGGCGGACCAGTAACACGGTCGAGAGGAAGTGTCCTCCCAGATAGAGGGCGCCCCGCTCGAACACCGGCGCCATGATCCACACGTCGTGCGGAAACGTGCGCTCACGCAACTGCCCACACACCCAGATCGCCAGTTCCTGGAGCAGGTATGAACCCATCTTTCCTTCCATCGAAACCAGGGGAGCGGTCAATTTGGTCGCGGCGGCCCGCGCCTGAAACTCGTCGCGAGCGGCGATGTTGGGAAAGACTGTTTCAACCGGGTCGCGACCGCACGAGCGGATGCGCAGTACCTCGGTTCCATCGTCACAACGATCGATCAAGATCTTCTCGATCGTGACGACTTCATCCGACTCGCCGCGCTCCGCCATCTTGAGCTGACGGTACCGCCGCCACATGCCCCACAACCTGCCCGCCGTGACGCCCAGGAGAAAAATGCCCCCGGTGACGGCGACGCGCAGAATGTCCCCTCGGAACGGGGAATTCCAGAGATCACCAGCGTTCTGCCAAACCGAATTCCAGAAGTTGACCACGTCTTTCGTCCTTTACGCACGCGATGGCAACCAGATCCTGATCCTCGTCGGAGCCTCGGCCTGGAGCCCTTTGATGGATAACCCATCTGCGGGGTGTCGGTCCGGTGCATCCACGCGCTCTTGATCGCGTCTCCAAGAACGTTCTACCGAGATTCAGTTGTCTATTCGTCCGATGTCTGAACTTCTTCTGAGATAAAGCAGCTCCTTGTCGCTTGGGTCAATCCGTGTGTCTCAAGTTCCGCAGGTTAGGCGGCTTCCTCAAGTGTGCCAGTCCCGCGCGGGAGATCCTGGTTCGGCTCAAGTCCTACGCGACTTCGGGATCATCTCAGCGGCAGGCACGGAAGGCTCCTGGTCGTGGAGCGGTTCATCGAGAAGCTTCCGGATTGTAACGTGAAGGCGTAGACTTGTCGTAGGGAGCCGGCCAAATTTCGCCGGGACTGCGCCAGACCCGCGAACCTACGATCGCGTGCAGCGCGAGACGAGCCATGACACGACAACTCGTACTGCCTATCCGAGACAGTGTTGCGCGAGTATCGGTAATCGCCGGCGCCTGCATTGGCACTTTGGTCGCCCTGGCGAGCGGTGCATGGGCCGTTTTTGTGCTCCAGCCTTTCGGACAACGGGAGCCGGCCTTCGCGACCATTGCTGGCATCCTGGCCCTGATCGTCCTCGGTCCACGGCTCAGTTCCCGCTTCCGAGCAACTCCGCAAACCGGTCGCCCTCGACGCTTGCGGCGATCCCTCCGGTCGGGAAGGCGTCTCTTGATCGGCGGACTCTCGTGCTGGCTTGGGCTGATTGCCTGGTCGAGCTTGAGCGCCGGCGGCGTGATGCCTCCCGCCAAGTCCGACCCTCGCGCCGTCCGGGTACTCACCTGGAACATTCTCCACGGCCGCGACCGCGGTGCGCCCTGGACGCGATGGGGCTGGGCAGCGCGAAAGAAGGCGCTCGAGGCAGCCCTCGCGGCGACACAACCCGAGATCTTTTGCGTCCAGGAGGCGCTGTGCGACCAGGTTGACTCGATCGCCGCCTTCTTGCCCGATCACAATCATGTCGGTGTCGGACGCGACGACGGCCGATCGGCGGGAGAGTATTGCGCGATCTTCTTTGATTCTCGTCGCTTTGTGGAAATCGAGGCCGGCACGTTTTGGCTGGCGGAGCCGACTGACGAACCGCCCTCCGGACTCACCCTGGGCCCCAAACGGATCTGCACTTGGGCCCGGTTGCGCGAGCGAGCTTCCGGCCGTCACTTCCGAGTATATAACACGCATCTGTACTTGACGGAGAAAGCGCGCCAACGTGCTGTCCGAGTCATTCTCGCGCGGATCGCCTCAGGCGATCCCAACGACGCACTTCTGGTCACTGGCGACTATAACGCTACTCCCGGCGCATCGAGCCGCCTGCTCTTTGGGGAATCCGGCTTGCGCTCGACCGCCGAATTGATCGGCGGATCGACGACGCTCCCGACCTATCATTTTTACGGAATTCGCCTCCGAAATCTCGACGAGATCCTCTGTAGTCGAGACTGGGTTGTCCGTGAACACCGCGTGCTCGACGTCAAGCCTGGGAATACCTATCCCTCGGACCATTTTGGCGTCATGGCCGATTTGGTCCTCACTCCTTGAAATGCTCGACCTCAAACGAGCGTGCCGCGCATTTCGCCGAAAGTGAAATTCCCGGGCCCAACTGGCGAGTCTGGGTTGCTGTCATTCAGTCCGTTATCGGTCTGAACGTTGACATAGACGTCCCCTGCCTGGATGTCCTTGATCAGTGCCGAGAGGGGATGATTCACGAGGGGCCCGATGAGGTAAGGCGCCTTGATTACCGTGAAGAAAGTCGAGGCCGAGATCGGACCGCTGTTGTTACCCGGCTTGAGCAAAAGCTCAACCGGCACCCCGATGTCCGGAGATGCTGGATCGCCGGGATACCTGGTGTCATTCAGCGTCACAGCCGCGACATTGCTGATGTTGGAGAATCGACCGGAGACGTCGATTGTTTGGCCATTGTACTTGACAGTGAAGGTCATCCGACCCGACGCGGGATCGTTGGCCGGAGGCAAAGGAGGCGGGTTCTTGATTTCGGGCGCGACCATGTTCTTGGACGAGAGGATGGCCACGAAGTAGGTCTGGCTCTTGCCGTGCTCGGGTTGTTGCAGAGGCGCTGCACCGACTGAATGCGCAGCCCCACCACTCGGGGCGAGGCGGTCTTCCATCGCCTCGAGCTGCAACCGGCGCTCCACCCTCCGTCGCCCGCTCGCCATGACACGCCTCCTTGCGTCGTCACCAATCCGGCCCCCGGCCCGCTCGCGCGGAATACCGGCGATCACTCGGTTTTTCGGTCCGACCGCACGCGGATCATGAGAAGATCTTCGTCCCGACTGTTTCCACGCGGCATGGTCTGCCTGATCCGATCATTTTCCCACAGCCGGCGTTACCCAGTGGTGTCGAGGCTGGCGGAGTAGTAAGTTGAGGCATCAGTCTCTCTGGGTGAGAGGCGAGAATGCGAAACGCGACTACCGAGGGTCAAATGGTCATGGAAGCACGAGGATGGACGGCGGCCGCTCTTTCCGTCTCAGCGGTCATTCTGATGGCGGGTTTCGTTCGCGGCGGCGATGAAGGCAGTCCAATCTCCTGGAAGAAGACCGTGATCGAGGGCAAGTTCCGCTCCGAAGGCGTGGCGGTCGCCGATGTGAACAAGGATGGCAAGCTCGACATTTTGATCGGCGATTCGTGGTACGAAGCGCCGGGCTGGGAGAAGCACGATATTCGCAAACCGGGCGACTTTGGCGACGGACTGCACAGCTACAGCGACTGCATGACCTGCTGGGCTGACGACATCAACGGCGACGGCTGGCCCGATCAGATCGTCATCGGCTTTCCCGGCTCTGCCGCGCTCTGGTACGAGAACCCCCAGGGCAAGCCCGGTTACTGGCCGCGGCACGAGATCTGGCACAGCGCCTGCAACGAGACACCGCTCTATGCAGACCTGTTCGGAAACGGACGTCGCGTGCTGGTGATGGGCTGGCAGCCCAAGGGCAAGGACAACGAGGGCCAGATGGCCTGGTTCATCCCGGGCAGCGATCCTACACAGTCCTGGGAGATGCGCGCGGTGAGCGAGCCCAGCCAGCCCGGCAAGCCAATCCCCGGCACGTTCCGATTCGCGCACGGGCTGGGGGTCGGCGACCTGAACGGCGATGGCCGCAAGGATGTGATCTGCACGGGCGGTTGGTGGGAACAGCCGCCGTCCGGCGTGAGCGGCACGGCTCCGTGGACATTTCACCCCGCCAACCTCGGCGACGCCGCGGCCGACATGATCGCCTACGACGTGAACGGCGACGGCAAGCCGGACGTCATCGATAGCTCAGCCCACGGGTACGGTATCTGGTGGTTCGAGCAGGGAGAGCCGAAGGATGGCTCGCCCGTCTTCACGAAGCACGACCTGTTCCCCGAACTGGTCTCCGAGACTCACGCCCTGATTTCCGCGGATATCAATGGTGATGGACTCGATGACCTCGTCACCGGCAAGCGATTCTGGTCGCACGGCAAGAACGAGCCTGGCTCCGACAAACCAGCCCGGCTGTACTGGTTCGAAGCCCGCCGCGCTCCCGATGGCAAGATCGCCTTCACCCCGCGCGAAATCGACGATCAGAGCGGCATCGGCACTCAATTTGTCGTGACCGATTTCAACGGCGACCGCCTGCTCGACATCGTCACGGCCAACAAGAAAGGCGTGTTCCTGCTCGAACAGGTCCGCCCGGCGAAATGAACGGGTGAACCAGCCGATAGGAGGCCGAAAAACACGCCTACTCGCCCCGGCCTCCATCTGCGCCATTTCCTCGGCGGACGGCCAGGTGCGGTTCAGTTGCCGACGGAAGGTCGAACAAGACGCGGTCAGATCCCTGACGAATCGAGACCGGCTGGTCGCCTTTTCGCGCCCGGGACGATGTCTCGCACGGCGCACCGCCTTGGGCTCGATCACCTTGGTGGCCAGGCCGAGACGCTCGAGCATGAAGATCACGCAATAGGTCAGGTCGAACTCCCACCAGCGATGCCAGACCGAGGCCGCGGCGGGGTCGCTGTGGTGGTTGTTATGCCAACCCTCTCCCACGGCCACCAGCGCGACGAACCAGTTGTTCCGGCTGCCCTCGTTGGTCTCGTAATTGCGGTAACCGATCAAGTGGGTCAGCGAGTTGACCGACCAGGTTGCATGCCATCCGAGCACGGTGCGCACCAGGCCGCCCCAGACGAAGAGGCTCAGGCTGAACTGGAGCGCCCCCATTCCGGTCCCCGTCGTCATCCAGCCGGCCACCGCGCCGATGATCGGATACATGAGGAGGTGAGCCAGATAGATCGCGGGGCCCAGATACGACTTCTCCAGTCGCATGTAGAACGGGTCTTGAAGAATGTCATTCGCATATTTCTGCATCGATCCGATGGTTCGGGTCGCGGTGTTTTGATAGAACAGCCAGTTGAAATGACCCCACAAGAAGTTGACGAGCGGGCTGTGCGGGTCGGGTTGCTCGTCGGAAAAGACGTGATGCATCCGATGCACGGTCACCCACTTGGCCGGGGTATCCTGCAAGGAACATTGTGCGAAGAGGGCGAAACCGTGCTCGAGCCACTTGGGCACGGTGAGGCTGCGGTGAGCCAGCAGCCGGTGGTAGCCCAGCGTGATGCCCAGGCCATAGAACGGCACGCCCAGAACGGCCAGAGCGACTCCGGTCCAGCTAAACAGCCAGGGAATGAACGCCGTCAGGGCCGCCAGATGAATCGCCGCGATCGGAATCATGTAAAGCCAGACCACGCGGTCAAGGCGGACGGTGGCCGGAAGCGGGAGGGGAGCGGAACTCGCGGCTGCGCCGGTCGCCGCGCCGGCCGAAACGGGTTCCCTAACCGCCGTCGGCGAAGGGCCGAGGTCGCTCATGTCGGGTCGATCCCATCAATCAGAGGGGTCTTGATGCCGACCGCGGTCACCGGCGCCGAAGCCGGAGACTGGTCGTGAACAAGGCGGAATGTCGCGATGATTGGCACGAGGATCACCGTTATTATCGGCCGACGCCACCCGTCGCGTCACCGAATGTCGCCGGTCTTCGTCCCGTTACGATGAGGAAAACTCGGCTTCTCGCGCAATCGCACGCGGAATCGCGGTTCGACTGCGTGGCGCGACGACCCCAGCGGCTGAAAGGCTCACTCGTTCGCTGTCAAAAGTCGATCGCGTCTGAGCTCCTGCTGGACCGGTTGGGCGAGGCCAGCCGAATGTGCCGAATTTGCCGATTGCGGAAGCTGATCGGATCAGGCTTTCCCGCGATGGCGGCGGAGCTCGGCTGATTGTTCTTCTCCACCGCGACGACGACCACGTAGTGGGGCACCTCCGCGCGGGCGTACTCTTCGACCTTGGTCTCCAAGTCGTTGACTGGCGTTTTCGGCGAGGTGACTTCGATGATCAGATAAATGCAATCGTCGCCACTGATGCGGCTCGGTCTGCACTGGAACGGCTAACGTTCGCTGTCCCCATCGTGATTCCATTCGCCGCTCGGCGCCCAGGCGATGATCGAATGGATACTCGATCGCCCCGCGTTATTTCTTCCGCTTAGTGTAAGTGACCTCCATGAATTTGGCGAATTCCTTCTGGCCCTCCATCTGAACGTATTCGGTGAAAACCCTCCTACCGTCTTCCTTGAATTGCGTTTCCAATCGCAGCTTCATGGGCTTGCCGGAGTTGGGCTCCTCGGAGTCGGCGTTGAGCGTGAGGGTCTTGGTCTTCTCGTCATACGTTCCCTCCATCAAGTCGATGTGGGTGGACATCGTATCGACCCATGTGGCCACGTACTTGCCCTTCTTGACGTCAAAGCCGTTCTGCCCATGCCCCTCAAAGGGCTCGTTGAAAAACTCGCCCTTGAAATCGCTGATCAACCATTTGCCGCCGATCAGGCGGTTGGTCTCCACGCCCTTGGACTTGGTGGGCGTCACCTTGCCGTCGGGGCTGGGCATCGTCACCGTGATGTCGGCGTCCCATACGCCCTCTGACTCCGCAAGGACCTTGTATTGGGGCTGGGCGGTGGCGGCCGGTTTGGCGTCCTGCGCCTCGAGTGCCGGAACCAGAAACATCAGGCCAGCCGCCGCGCCCAAGAACATCGTTTTGCTCATCATCGTTCGCCTCAGCAAGAAGTAATGCCAGAACAGGATGCGACGCCAGGTGGTCGGGTCGACTCAACTCGCGCGCAACGCACGGCTCGAACGAGTCGTCCAAGTTACGAATCCCGCCGTCCTGATGATGGTATCAGGCCGAGATGGGCTCGGCCATCATTTACCGAGCGATGCGACAGGAAGGAGATTGCTTGGCCAAAGAGGGGGGCAGGGGGGCCCGCACTGGAAGAATCGAGGGATTTTCTCCCGGGCCTGGCGTCTTTGGCCGCCTCCAAGACTTTGCCTGCCCAAAGCGTTGCAGATGACGCCTATTCTACAGAACAGGGTCCTGCGGAGAATCCCTGCCCCGGGAGCGAACGATCGATCTTGGGTTCGAAAAAGGTTGGCCCGCGGGCAACCGCGGGTAGTATACTAGGACGAGCCCGCGCCCAACGCGGCTATGTCCGAGACCGCTCCACAAGATGAGATAGGAATTCGGCTTGAGTAATTGGCTGATGCCCCGTTTTGCACGATGGGCCGCTGTCCGGCGATGCGGTTTCGGGCTGCGCGCGATCGCCGCTCTGGTTGCGCTTCTGGCCGTTTGGCCTCAACTGGCGCGCGCCGCGGACCGAGTCGAGCAACAATTCGACGGGCAAATCCGGCCGATCCTCGAGGACTATTGCTACGGCTGTCACGGCAACGGGCTGAAGAAGGGGGGCGTCAAACTCGACGGGTTCCTGTCGGACCAGGCGCGCCTGCGCGACCACGACTTGTGGTGGCGCGTGCTGAAGAACGTGCGGGCCGGCATCATGCCGCCGAACGGCAAGCCGCGGCCCGCCGATCAGGAACGACGTCGCCTGGAGGACTGGATCAAGTACGGCGCGTTCGGAATTGACCCCAAGAACCCCGATCCCGGCCGCGTCACGGTCCGGCGGCTGAACCGCGTCGAATACCGCAACACGGTTCGGGACCTGATGGGCGTCGACTACGACACCACGTACGAGTTTCCGCCGGACGACACCGGTCACGGGTTCGACAACATCGGCGACGTCCTCACCCTGTCGCCCTTGCTCCTGGAGAAGTACGTCGCGGCGGCCAAGTCCGTCGTGTCGCAATCGGTGCCGACGACCTCGAGAATCGTCGCGGAGAAGCTGATCCCCGGCCGGCGATTTCGCACCGCCGGCGGCGGTGCCCCACCCGCCACCGCGAAAGCCGGACGGAGCGACGGGGCGCTTTCCCTGTCGTATTACGAGCCGGCAGCGGTCTCGACCGTCTTCAAGGCCGAGCACGCCGGCCGGTACCAGTTGGTGGTCGACCTGTCGGCCAACGAGAAATTCGTGGACAACGCCTTCGACCTGAACCGGTGCCGGCTGGTTTTCAAGGTTGACGGGAAGGAGCGTCTGTCACGGGAGTACAGCCGCCAGGAAGGCAAGCCGTTTCACGATGAGATCGAGCAGGACTGGCAGGCCGGAGAGCATCAGCTCGCATTCGACTTGAAACCGCTGACTCCGGGTGCAAAACAGGTACGATCTTTGGCCATCAGGATCCTGTCGGTCGCCGTTCGCGGCCCTCTGAATCCCGAGCACCAGGTGCGGCCGAGAAACTACGCGCGGTTCTTCCCGCGGGATGTGCCGGAAAGCCCGGCCGAGCGGCTTCAGTATGCCCGCGAATTACTGGATCGGTTCGCCACTCGAGCGTTTCGACGGCCCGTGGCCAGGGCAACCGTCGAGCGCCTGGCGGCACTGGCCGAGAGCGTCTACTCCCAGCCCAGGCAATCCTTCGAGGCCGGCATCGCGCAGGCGATGACGGCGGTGCTGGCATCGCCGGGTTTCGTGTTTCGCGAAGAAGCAGCCGTCGCGGGCTCTGCCGATCCGTATCCGCTGATCGATGAGTATGCGCTGGCGTCCCGGCTTTCTTACTTCCTGTGGTCGACCTTGCCCGACGACGAATTGATTCGCCTGGCGGCCGCCGGCAAGCTCCGGCAAAACCTCTCGGCCCAGGTCGCTCGCATGCTAGCCGATGGGCGATCGGACGAGTTCGTCCGGCATTTCGTCGGCCAGTGGCTCCAGGCGCGTGACATCGACTCGGTGCCGATCAACGCGTTTGCGGTGATCACGCGCGACGAGCCGCAAGACCCCGACGCGGATCGGCGCCGGACTCGGTTCCGCGAGCTCAACCGCAAGCCCGCCGAAAAGCTCACCGCCAGCGAAAAAAAGGAGCTCGAGGCTGTCCGCGGCACGTTTTTCCGGTCCTTCCGCCGTTTCCGCGATTTCGAGTTGAACGGCGATTTGCGCCGGGCGATGCGCCGCGAAACCGAGATGCTGTTCGGATACGTAGTCCGGGAGAACCGGAGCTTGCTCGAGCTGATCGACTGCGACTATACGTTCTTGAACGAGCGGCTCGCCAAGCATTACGGGATCACCGACGTCAAGGGAGAGCAGATGCGCCGGGTTGCCTTGCCGGCGGGCAGCCCCCGTGGCGGGGTCTTGACGCAAGGGACCGTGCTCGCGGTGACCTCCAACCCCGACCGGACCTCGCCCGTGAAGCGCGGCCTGTTCATCCTGGACAACATCCTGGGATCGCCCCCCGCGCCGCCACCGCCCAACATTCCCCCGCTCGAAGACGCCGGCAAGCAATTCGGCAAGCGAAAGCCGACTTTGCGCGAGACCCTGGCGGTCCATCGGCAAGCGCCCTCGTGCATGGCTTGCCACGATCGCATGGACCCGCTCGGGTTGGCCCTCGAGAACTTCAACGCGCTCGGGCGCTTCCGCGAAAAGGACCGTGGCCAACCGGTAGACTCCTCGGGCAAGCTGATCACCGGCGAGCCGTTCAAGAACTGCCAGGATCTGAAGCGCATCCTGGTCAAGGAGCGATATCGGGATTTCTATCGCTGCCTGAGCGAAAAACTCTTAACCTATGCATTGGGGCGCGGTCTCGATTATTATGATGTCGAGGCCACAGACGTGCTGGTCGAGCGTCTCGAGAAGACGGGCGGCAAGGCGAGCGAGCTGTTGATCGGCGTCGTCGAGTCGGCTGCCTTCCAGAGAACGCGCAGACCAGCCGGGAGCGTGGCCCCAGAGGTCGCCGGAACCAGTCGTTTGGAACCACAGGGCCAATCGGGAGTCGGACCATGAAATCGACTGCGAATCACAACGAAGCGATCGCGGAATCCCGCCGGGCCTTCATCAATCGCCGGCGCTTACTACGCGGGCTCGGTGTCTGCGTGGCTTTGCCCGCATTCGAGTCGCTGGGCCGGGCAGGCCGGCTGGCCGCGGGGACGGCCGAGCGGAGCCTCGCCACGACCGCCTCGGGTTCGCCCTTGCGCACGGCTTTCGTTTATTTCCCGAACGGAGCCATTCCGAGCGCCTGGTGGCCCGGCGCGACGGACGGCGATTTTTCGCTGAACCGTACGCTCGCTCCCCTGGAGCCCCACCGGCAATCGATCCAGGTTCTCGGCGGCCTGAACCATCGCACGGCCGAGGGCGGACCGGACGGCGCCGGCGACCATGCGCGCGGCGGCGGCACATTCCTGACGGGGGTGCGACTCAAGAAGAGCGCGACCGACATCCGGGCCGGAACCTCCATCGACCAGGTGATCGCGCGGCGGATCGCCCAGCTTACGAGGTTTCCCTCACTTGAGCTCGCGAGCGACTCAATTCACAGGGCGGGTGCGTGTGACTCGGGGTATGCGTGCGCCTATCAGTACAACATGTCCTGGAGCTCGCCGACCACTCCCATGACGCCCGAAACCAACCCCCGGCTGGTTTTCGAGCGGCTCTTCGGGGCCGGCGGCCCTGGTGAGCGACGAGCCAACCTCGAGCGGCGTCGCCTCGAGCAACGGTCGGTGCTCGATTTCGTCCTCGCCGAGGCACGCTCCATGCAACAGCGACTGGCATCCGGCGATAAGGACAAGCTCGACCAGTACTTGACCGGTGTCCGCGAGCTCGAGTCCCGGATCGAGAAGGCGGAGCGCTTCGGCGATGCACCCGACCCGGCGATCGACACGCCGGCGGGCATCCCGGCGGATTATGCCGAATATATCCAGTTGATGTACGATCTGATCATCCTGGCTTTCCAGACCGACTCGACGCGGGTCGCGACCCTGATGCTGGCGCACGACGGCAGCAACCGGTCGTTTGACCAGATCGGCATCTTCGAGGGCCACCACGACCTTTCCCACCACCAGAACCGCAAAGAATGGATCGAAAAGGTCGCGGATATCGACCAGTGGTACGTCCGTCAGTTCGCCGTGTTCCTGGACAAGCTGGCCAAGCGGAAAGACACCGACGGCAAGTCCCTGCTGCACAACTCGATGATCGTGTACGGCAGCGGCAACGCCGACGGCAACCGGCACACTCACGCAAACCTGCCCCTCATCCTGGCGGGCAGCGCCGGCGGCACGCTATCACCCGGCCGCTATGTGAAGCACGGCTCCAAACCCATGACCAACCTCTTCCTCAGCATGACCGACCGTCTCGGGATCAACGGACTGGAACGCTTCGGCGACTCCACCGGGCGTCTCGGCGATATCTAGGCGACGGCGCGAAAATAACTTGCCTGAAAAGTCGGCTTTCGCTCCGCGAAAGGCGACACTCATTTCCGCGCAGCGCCCGACGCGGCGGAGCCGCAACCAAGGGATCGGGGGACAGAGCCCCCCTCTTACACAAATCGCCGCGCGGCGCCGGCCTCTTGTAGGAGCCGGCTCTGTCCGGCGATCCCAAGATGCGCGCATCGTGCGGAGATCCTTCGAGAAAGATTGCAAGTCGGCCAGCTTCAGGCTCGATCCGCCCTGAGCCCGGTGCCAAGTTCGGGTTAACGCCGTTCGTGTTTTGTGCGCCAGCGCGGGTAATCCTTGTCCAGGAGTGTGGCGGGGCTGGTGACGCAGTAACTGTAGCCGTTGCGGCGCTCGTGCTCGATTTCACTCAATGCGTAGCGAACGACCCTATCGCGGCCGGTAAATACGGGGCGATTCGTGCCAAGCTCGTAGAACCGCGCCCAGATCGGCTGGGCCGCGGGATCGGCGACCACGCGCTTGTCGCGTTTAGCGTCGGCGCCGGTGAATTCTTCGAGACGCACGCCGTGGATCGCGACGGCCTGGAACCAGGCGATTGCGCCTTCGATGGCGGCGACGATCTCCGGCGTTGGTCGCTCGATCTCCATGAGGAAGCGGACAATGCCGACACTCTCGCCGCCCGAGAGCGTGGGCGGTTCGAAGTTGCGCGCCCAGGCGGGCTTGAGCGTCGTTTCGTCATGCTGGGCACACCAGGAGGTGAGCTTGCCGTCCTGTCTGATCTGGGTGCGTAGGATGCAGTCGATGCCGCGGGCCACGGCGGCCGCGGCCCTGGCGCGGCGGGATGGGTCCACGAAGTCGTACGGCGGCTTGCCGGCGGCAGCGTCGCGCAGGACGGTCAGTACATTGACCATCGCGTCGTCGTTATAGGTGATGTGCGAGTAGTAGCCTTTGCGAAGCGGGAAATACTGCGGCCAGCCGCCGTTTGGATACTGGGCGCCGAGCAGGTAGTCGACGCCGCGATCGAAAGCCGCGCGGCACCGCGAGTCACCTTTCGCCTGCACGATCAAGGCAAGAAAGCGCATCGGCGTGGTGGTTGCACCGTTGTCGATCGTGTTCGCGCCACCCCGCCCAAGCGATTCGGCGAGTGCTTTCGGCGCAGGTGGTCGAGCGGCCAGGTCCGTGTTCTTGGGCCAACCCCCCTGCGGTGACTGCCATCGAATGACGTTGTCCGCGATGGCGCCAGCCTTAGCCGAGGCATACCACTCCGGCTTCTGCCGAAGGATGGCCTTGCCCCAGGGGACTTGCGTGTCGGCGGCCGTGAACTCAGCGGCGATCAGCATGACGGCGAGCATCGCGCCGAAGCGGAATCGTGGGGTTGATCGATACATGTGCTGGGCTCTTAAGGGACGAAACCTGGCGTCTGCCGTACGCGTCGCTCACGCGGTGGCCGGAAATCAGTGTCGCGTTTCGCTCCGCGAAAGTACAATCTTTCGCGGAGCGAAAGACGACTCTCCGGGAAGTAATTCTCAGCCAGTTCCTCAGTTGCGTCATACGCAACTGACCGACCTGACCGGCGGCGGTGTGAGTCTGCCAACGTTTCGGGATTGCCTGGGAGAAGAATCGGCACACGACGTGACCTGGGGAGATCGATGTGGCCGCTTCAAGGCTGCGTGCGGAATCGCCGACGGGTTTTCGCCGCAAGCGGATCGTCCTCACAGCCATCGGATCGCTGGGCGACCTGCATCCGCTGGTCGCGATCGCCCTGGGACTCAAGGCGCGGGGCCATGAGGCGATAGTGGCTACCGGTGCCTGCTATCGCCGGAAGATCGAGGAGATCGGACTGGGCTTCCACGCCATCCGGCCCGACTGCGACTTCGTGTACGACCCGGGTCGGATGGGTCGGTTCATGCACTTCCGCTGGGGTACGATCCGAATCCTCCGGGAGCTGATTCTGCCGGCGGTGCGCGCCAGCTACGAAGACACCTTGGCGGCCGTCAACGGGGGCGCGGACCTGATCGTCTCGCATCCGCTCACGTTCGCCGCACGGCTGGTGGCCGAAGCAAAGGCCATCCCATGGGCTTCCGCCCATGTCTCACCCATTGTATTCGGCTCGGCTTACGACCCGCCCGCGCTCCCGGTCGTCCCCGACCTCTCGCCGTACCTTTGCTTCCTCGGCCCCGGATTCTGGAGGCCCCTGCGCCGGTCTCTTACATGGGCGACCCGCCCGTGGGCCAGACCGTTGGATCGCCTACGATCCGACATCTGCTTGCCGCCAGCGACGGACAATCCACTGGTCGACGGCCACTCTCCCGCGCTGGTCCTGGCCCTCTTCTCGAAGCTGCTGGCCGACAGTCAGCCCGACTGGCCTTCGCAGACCATCCAGACCGGCTTCCCGTTTTATGACCGCGACGGCGAGCCGGCGCGCGGGTTGCACCCCGAGCTGGCCCGGTTCCTGGACGAAGGTCCGCCGCCCATCGTGTTCACGCTCGGCGTGACGGCAGCCACAGTCGCCGGGCTGTTCTTCGAGAACAGCATCGCCGCCGCGCGAAAGCTGGGCGAGAGAGCCGTCCTCGTCGGCAACCGCGGTCATCGTCCGGACATCCTTCCCCACGGGGTCGCCGCCTTCGACTACACCCCGTTTTCGGAGCTCTTCCCACGGGCCGCCGCAGTCGTCCATGCCGGCGGCATCGGCACCACTGGGCTGGCGATGCGATCGGGCAGGCCCATGCTGGTCGTGCCGCACGCCCACGACCAGCCCGATAATGCCCAGCGACTCACCCGACTCGGGATCGCGCGCAGCATCTTCCCCCGCCGATACACGCCGGCCCGAGTCGCCGCCGAACTCGGCGGGTTGCTCGACGACCCGTCATACGCTCGTCGGGCGTCGGAGGTCGGGGACACGATACGGCAGGAAGACGGCGTAGGAGCGGCCTGCGACGCCCTGGAGGAATTGCTGCGGAATGCTCACGGGATGAAGCTGTGAGAGTTCGCGGAAAGCAGCCGCACGCTGGAGCGTGCGCACGTCGCAAAGCGACCGACCTCGACGGCTGCGAACATGCGCGCCGGTCACGGCCCGAAACGCCGCTTTTGTGTAGTCAAGCTTCGATCTGCGGGTAGAGAAGCTGTGGTCGCGCAGAGCTGACGGCCTAGCGCCGGACCGACGTGGACCCCCGCGGAGCACCGCCGGAGTCTGCCGCACCTACAGCAAGCTGCCCTCGGCCCTTGGGCATGAGCTCCACCACCACGTAGCGCTCCCGGTCGAGGGCCGGCGTGCCCGGGTGCACGGTGAACATCGAGGGAGCGCCGACCTGATATCTGGAGCCGGCGGCGGCCAGCCACTCCGCGCAGCGGGGGTTATCTCGCGGAACTTCGTCGACGAAGACGAGGCGCACAGGCCTGTCTCCGTTGTGCGCTTCGGAGAACACGTCAAAGTTTCCTTGCTTGCGCTCCGCAGTCGCCGGCGCGAAAATTCGCCGATGGCAGAGGTAGACCGCACACGCGCCCGGCGTCTTGCGCTTGGGCAGGAAATCGAGGCCCAGGTCGCCCGCCGCGCACAGCACGTCGGCATCCCGGCCGTACTCCGTCCAGAACCAGCGAGCGAATTGCCGAGTGACCTGGTCTTCTCGCGTTCTGTAAGGTTGGAGCAGGTCGCGACCGGCCCAGAAAGCTCCCAGCGCGGCCAGAGCTCCGACCGAGAACACCAAATACCGGCGTTGCCGAGCCGGAGCCAGTCGCCGGATCAGTGCGGCGATCCCCAACCCGCTCAAGATACAGATCGACGGTGCCTGGTAGATCGTGATGCGTGTCGCCCCTCCATAGGGATACTGCCCCAGGATCGCCGCCAGGAGCCCCATGGCAAACGGCGAGAGCAGAAGCCAGAGTGGCGTCCGTCGTCCGTGGCGCCACAGGACGGCGATGCCAGCGATCAGGCAGAGGAATGTGGCCGTGCTCGCTCCGTTGCGGTCGCCGACCGGGTATGCCAGCATGTTTCCGGTATGAGTCTCGATCAGCCAGAGTGGCAACTTCCAGGGCTCGTCCCACGGGGGAAACGCAGCCCGCCAGTAGCCCCAGCGATAGGCCCACCTCACCGCCGCGCTCTGAGTTGACGTGAACCCGAGATAGAGGCCGCCGAACGCTGCGATCAGCGTCAAGTTGTAGGCAGCATAGGCCACGAACAAGGATGGCTTCCTCGACGCCAGGACAACCGGCAACAGGGCGAGACTCAGCCCCGCGGCGACGAAAATCGCCGGGTGCGAGAGGCCCATCAGGATCGGAGCGACGAGCGCCAGGATCCACCAGTACCGGTTCCGCTGGGGCGACCGCGACCACTCAACGGCCATGGTCAAGAGGACCAGTGCGGCCAGGAGATCGGACGCATACGGCTTTGCCTCGGCGCTGTGACGGATCGGGAATGCCGCGGTCGCAAACAGCGCAACCGAAAAGAGCAAGGGAAGGCCGCCCAGGAGCCGCCCCGCGAGAAAGCGGAAGACCAGAACACTGGCCAGGCCGCAAAGCATCGGCCAGAGGCGGAGCGTCCATTCGCAGAACCCGAGCAACCGAACCGCGAAGAGCTCGATCCACAAGAAAAGCGGCGGCGCCACCTGGCTGTAGTCGAGCGGTTTGAGCAAGCCGGCATAGTCCCGATTCAGGAAGTTGACCGCGACAAAAGCCTCGTCGGGAAAGAGCGGATAACAAACCCAGAATCGGACCAGGCGGACCAGCAATCCGAGCGCGACGAAACCCCAGGTGATGCGGATCGTCCAGATTCTGGCCGTACTGGATCCGGCTGCCTCCCATGGTCCCGCCAGTGCGATGGGCTCGCACTTCATTTCCGCCAACGCCCGCGCTGAGGGCGGAGCATCGAGGAAGTGGTGAAGCTTGCCGTGCCAGTCCATGACCTTGTTTTGCACCATCGAACGCTCGAGCCTGCGTGGCTCTCGTTTAAGTTCTCCTTTGAACGGTCGGTTCTCCTTCGAACGTTCCTTGTATCGCCCTTGACGGCCCGAATCTTAACGAGCGCAAAGAGCGAAAAGCAAAGGCAACGCATTCTGAAACCGGCATGGCGATTTGATCGATTTTGCGGATCGTGCTGGGAGATTCGCCCGTGACGATGGCCCAACGTCGCCTGTGGTGGAGAATAAGCCCGGCAGTTGCCGCTGGACAATCCCATCGGGCCGCCTCACCATGAGTCAAGACCGCTTATCCGTGTTGACCAAAGCCATGGCAGGGAGCCCGCGCCACGATCGGGGCAGTCGTGATCGTTTCCACGTTCTGGCACTGGTTGAGCGACGAAGCGCGGCGGCCGCGGTACCGGCTCACCCGGTCCGTGTTTCTGCGCGGACTGGCGCTGGTTTACCTTGCCGCGTTCGGCTCGCTAGCCGTCCAGCTCGACGGCTTGATCGGCTCGCGCGGGATCTTACCGGCCGCCGAGTTCCTGGAGCGGGCGGGCCGTTTTCTGGGAACGGGGCCCGCGGCCTACTGGCGGTTGCCGACCGTCTTCTGGCTTGATGCATCCGATCGAGCACTCCACACCGTTTGCTGGGGCGGCGTGTTGCTCAGCGTGGCTTTGCTTTGCGGGCTCTTGCCCGGCTATTGCGCGCTTTTGCTCTGGGTGTCCTATCTGTCGCTCGCGGTCGCGGGCCAGGTGTTTCTGGGCTATCAGTGGGATTCGCTGCTCCTGGAAACCGGGCTGCTCGCGGTCCTGATCGCTCCATGGGGGCTTCGGCTCAAGAGCGCCGGCGACCGTCCCTGGTGGCTGGCGATCTGGCTGGTGCGCTGGCTGGCGTTTCGATTGATGTTCCTCTCGGGTGCGGTCAAGCTCGGAAGCCACGACCCGACCTGGCGTGACTGGACGGCGCTCGAATATCACTACCAGACCCAGCCGTTGCCGGCCTCGACGAGCTGGTGGATTCATCAGATGCCGGCGTGGTTTCAGGGCTTGTCGGTCGGCTTCATGTTCTACGCCGAGCTGGTCGCTCCGTTCTTCATTTTCGGGCCGCGGCCGATCCGGCTGGCGGGTTTCGCGAGCCTCGTTCTCTTGCAGCTTCTGATCGCGGCGACCGGCAACTACGGGTTCTTCAACCTGCTGGCGGTCGTCGTCTGCTTGTGCATCCTGGACGACCGCGATTGGGAGTGGTTAATCCGGTTCTTCAGGCGCGCGCGGCAATCGGCTTGGGAACAGGCCGAGGGCACTCTGATCCCGAGCGTGCCCGGCAAAGCGTGGTCATGGCCGCGGCGGCTGGCCGTCGGTGTCCCAGGCGCGATCCTCGTCGCCATTACCGGTGCGCAGACGGTCGGGACCGTGCTGCCCGAGGTCGTGGTTCCCTCCGAGCTTGTGACGTTGAGTCAATGGGCGGAGCCGTTTCGAAGCACGAATGGTTACGGGCTCTTTGCCGTGATGACCAGGACGCGGCCGGAGATCATCGTCGAGGGGAGCGACGACGGCGGAAGCTGGATGCCCTACCGGTTCCGCTGGAAACCTTGCGAGCTGGACCGCCGGCCGCGGTTTTCCTCGCCCCATTTGCCGCGGCTCGACTGGCAAATGTGGTTCGCGGCCCTGGGGGGCGACTGCCGGGCCGTCCCCTGGTTCTTCCAGTTCGAGCAGAGGCTTTTGGAAGGCTCGCCCGCGGTGCTCTCGCTGCTGCGGGAAAACCCGTTCCCCGCCCGGCCGCCGCGTTATGTGCGCGCACGCTTGTATTTGTATCGATTTACGTCGTGGGATTCACCGAACTGGTGGTCGCGCGAAGACCGGGGGTTCTTCTGTCCGCCTCTGAGCCTTGAGTACCTCAAGTGATCTCCTCCCTGGCGTCATGGATTATCGCCATGTATCATGAAACCGTTGATGTTCCGCAGCATTTTGAGGACGGGGGGACAACCTATGAGCAGAACGGCGAAATCGTCGTGGACGGCGGTCGTGCTGGGCGGATGGATCGTCTCATCCGGGGGCGCACTGGGCGCCGACCGAACCGCCGACGCGATTCTGAAAGACCTCGAGTCCGTCACGATGCCAAAGCAGGACGTTTCGAGGCGGAATGACCGGGCCTATTTCCGAGAATTCATGGCAAAACGCCAGGAATCGATGGCCAAACGGGCCGCGCTTATTCTCGAATTGTACAGGACGGCCCCGAACCACGAACGAATCCCCCAGTTGATGGTCGAGCGGTGGAAAAGTAGCTCTGCCGGACCCAACGGCCAGGACGTGTTCAGCGAGATCGACCAGGTCGTGGCCCAGACGAGCGACCCAAAGTTCAAGATCGAAGCGATCTTCACCAAGGCCAATATCAAGCTATCCAAGAGCCGCTCCAGTGGCACGCCCGATCTTGCGGGTGTTGACGAGTTCCTCAAGCTCGCCCCCAAAGACCCTCGCGGCGTCGGTTTGCTCTACAGCGCGGCTCACGCGGCGAGCGATCAGGAGGCGAAGGCTGGCCTCGAGGAACGGATCATCAAGGACTTTCCCGATTCCATGTACGCGGGAATGATTAAGGGAGGCCGTCGCCAGGCCCAGGCGGTGGGCAAGCCATTCGATCTGGAGTTCACTGACGCGATCAATGGCTCGACCGTCTCGATCAAGAGCCTCAAGGGAAAAGTCGTAGTGATCGACTTTTGGGCGACCTGGTGCGGCCCGTGCGTGGCCGAGATGCCGAAGATGAAAGAGCTTTACTCCAAGTACCGCAACCAGGGGGTGGAATTCATCGGCGTCAGCCTCGACCAACCAAAGCAACAGGGCGGTCTCGACAAGCTCAAGGCGTTTGTCAAGGAGAAGCAGATCGCCTGGCCTCAGTATTACCAGGGCAAGGGTTGGGACAGCGCGTTTTCCAGTTCCTGGGGAATCAACGCGATCCCTTGTGTATTCATCGTTGACGGTGATGGCAAACTCTATTCGGTTAAAGCCCGAGGCAAGCTCGAAGAAATGATTCCCGAGTTACTCAAGAAGAAAAAGGGTTCAACATGAGGCACACGATCGTGAAATTTGTTTACCTGGCGGTGGTGATCGGCGGGTGCATGATTTCCGGCTCGCCGGTGCTCTGCGCCGAGCGGTCGGCCGATCAGATTCTCAAGGAGATCGACGCTGTCAAGCTCCCGACGCTCGACTCGTCAAAGAAGGACGACCCGTCGGCGGCCGTCAAACACAGGATCAAGCTGCGGGAAGCGGCCGAGAAGCGGGCGCGGCTCATTGCACAGCTCTACAAGGTCGCCCCCGGCCACAAACGCATTCCGGCGCTCATGGTGGAGCGGTGGAAGACCGTCAGCTCGCACCTCGAGGGCGGCAAGTACGTCGAGCTGGTTCGCGAGCTCGAAGGCGTGATCGCTCGCACACAAGACGCCAAGCTCAAGATCGAAGCGACCTACACCAGAGCTCAGCTCAAGTTGAACCCCGTCAGCGCCAAACGCGCTCCCGACCCGGCGGGCGTGGAGGACTTTCTCAAGCTCGCCCCCAAGGACCCGCGAGCCGCCAGCCTGCTCGGATCGGCCGCATCGGCGACACGCGACGACAAGAAGAAGGCCGATCTGCTCGAGAAATTGCGCGCCGACTATCCAGACAACGATTACGCCGGAATGCTCGAGGGGCCGCACAACCGGAGCGAATCAATCGGCAAGCCCTTTCATCTGATCTTTGACGACGCCGTCAGCGGCAACTCGGTCTCGATGAGCGGGTTGCGCGGCAAGGTCGTGGTCGTCGATTTCTGGGCCACCTGGTGCGGGCCCTGCGTTGCCGAGATGCCCAACATGAAATCGCTGTACGCCAAGTACCGCAACCAAGGAGTCGAGTTCATCGGCGTCAGCCTCGACCAGCCCAAGGACGATGGGGGCCTCGACAGCCTCAAGAAGTTCGTCAAGGACAAGGGCATCGAATGGCCGCAGTACTACCAGGGGAACTACTGGGACAGCGCGTTCTCCAAGAGCTGGGGAGTCAATTCCATTCCCTGCGTGTTCGTGGTCGACACCGAGGGCAAGCTGTTTTCGGTCGAAGCGCGCGGCAAGCTCGAGGAGATGATCCCCGAGTTGCTCAAGAAGAAAAACGGCTCGACCGGCGCCGGCGGCTAACTAGATCGACGATCAGGCCGGGTTGGTCCCAGCGGGGACTTGCCCGGCCTGCTTCGCGCGTCGCAGAGCCTCAATCTGCCGCAACGGTTGCGAACCTGCTGTGTAATGGAATCACTTGACTCCCGCGAAGGCCCTGTCTCTCCGTCCTCCGCATCATGAGCGCATACCAATTGCGCGATCACTATCTCCGAGCAGCCATTTCTGATGGGAGTGCCCCCGATCGCCTAGAGTGGAGAGCCAGCGATGCGTAGTGCTTGGGCCAGCCTGGCATGCATGATTCTCACGTCGGTGGCTGCGCAAGCCTCCGATATCCCTGTCGTCAAAAACGTTGATCGTCGGATTCCGAAGGAGCCCGAATACGTCGCAGAGCGACCGCTCTATGGTTTGCTGGTATTCGGGCCATCGGCGCGAGAGCGCATCTGGATGGTGCTCGACCATTCAAAGCGGGACGCCGACAGTTACGACATCCTCTATGTCGATCTCAACGCCAATGGAGACCTGAGCGAACCGGCGGAACGCCTGGTCGGCCAGGTGGAGCGCAGCGACATCCGCTTCCACCTGCCGGACCTCAAGGATCCGGTGACAGGAGCGATTCACACCCATTTCACCGTCCGGGTCTCGAGTGCTCAAGCGCCCACCGTCATGGTGAGCGTGGTGTGGCGGGGCCGCTTCAAGATGGGGGGAGGGTATCCTCAGGAACCGGACGGCGGAGGATACATGAAATTCGGCAACAAGCCGGCGAATGCACCGGTGATGTGGGCCAACGGCGACAACCCGTTCCGGTTCCAGCGCTGGTATAGCGGCAAGCTGCCGATCGGCGGCGCAGACGACTTCAAGGTCTTCGTCGGCCAGCCAGGCGCGGGGGCAAGCACCTTCTGGGCATTCCAGGAGCACTTCCTGCCGGAATCAGAGGGAGTGCAGGCAACGCTGATCTATCGGGACGATCAGGACAAGGAGCGCCGGGTCGTGTGCCTACTCAAGGAGCGGTGCTGAGCGATGCTCTACCACGGCCCGGTTCGGGTCCCCGCTTCAGCACGTCCCGGCAAGGCGATCGTCCGCGTCGAGTTTCCCGAGGGATCGACCTATCAGTCGATTGCAACGGACATCGAGGTGGAGCTGGTCAAGTAAGGGGCTGATTCGTGGCGATGCTCGCATCCAGCACCATTACAATCAACGTTCCAGCGGCGCTACGCAACTGCTGCGAAGGCGCCCGGGAGCTTAGCGTGTCGGCCCCCAGCGTGCGCGCCGCCCTCGAGCAACTCGAGCGGAGCCACCCAGCGCTCTACCGTAGCGTCTGTGACGAGACAGGCTCGGTGCGCCGCCATGTGAATCTGTTCGTCAACACGTGCGACGTTCGCGACCGTGAAGGGCTCGACACCGTGCTCGTGCCCGGCGACGTCGTCACGATCCTACCCGCAGTTTCTGGAGGTTGAACATGCCGGACCGAGTCATCGTCTGCATTGGCACCAAGAAGGGCCTGTTTGTCGCCGAGGCGGCGAAGACCCGGCGCAGCTTCGCGCTGCGCGGGCCGTTCGGACCAGGAGTGGCCGTATACGCGGCGCTCGTCGAGACGCGCGGCACGCCGCGCGTCTACGCCTCGAGCTGCAACCCGTTCTTCGGCATGAAGGTCCTGCGCTCGACCGATCTCGGCAAGAAGTTCAAGGAGACGAAATCGGCTCCGGCCTTCCCGAAGGACGACGGGCGAGCGCTGGCCAACATCTGGTCGCTCGAAGGGGGTGACACCAAGAAGGACCTGTGGTGCGGCGTCGAGCCGGCGTCGCTCTTTCAGAGCAGCGATGGCGGCGATACCTGGGAGATGGTTCCAGGTATCAGCAACCACGCGCACGCGCGGCAGTGGCAGCCCGGTAATGGCGGGCTCTGCCTGCACACGATCCTGCCCGACGGGGGCCGGGTGCACCTCGGCATCTCGACCGGCGGCCACTACCTGAGCGAGGATGGCGGCGGGAGCTTCACGGCGGCCAACCATGGCGTCGGCGCTGGTTTCGTTCCGGATCCGTTCCCCGAGTTCGGCCAGTGCGTCCATAAGATCGTGCGCCACAAGGACGCGCCGGGCCGGCTCTACATGCAAAACCACGGCGGCTGGGAGGATCGTCCGGGCATCGGCGTGTTGCGCAGCGACGACCATGGTCACACCTGGAGGTCGATCAGCAAGGGGCTGCCGTCCGACTTCGGCTTCCCGATCGTGGTGCACCCGCACGACCCAGATACGGTCTACGTCATGCCACTTGCGGGGATGACCCGCACGTGTCCGGGCGGTGCGCCGGCGGTCTGGCGCAGCGAGGACGGCGGCGATTCGTGGAGCCGGCTGGCCCGCGGGCTGCCCAAGAAGGAGAGCTTCTTCACGGTGCAGCGCGATGCGATGGATATCGACGAGCTCAAGTCGCCCGCCCTCTACTTTGGAACCACGACAGGACAGCTCTGGCTCGGCCGGGACGGCGGCGAGGATTGGAGCTGCCTGTTCCAATCGCTGCCGCCGATTCACTGCGTGAAGGTTGCGGTGGTCTGAGCCTCGATTTTATTTTTCCGCTTGACTCCTGCGCGGGCGTGACTACTATAAAACCAAATCTAGAAAACCAAAATCCGCCAGATCGTCCCAGATCTGGCAGAAGGGGGGAGCGCAATCATGGCCCGACCGCCGGCCAAGGAGCTGACGGAGCGTGAGCTTGAAGTGATGCACGTTTTCTGGAATCGGGGCAATTCGACGGTCGGCGAGGTGCGCGACGCCCTGGCCGCAGCGGGTCTCGATCGGGCGTACACGACCGTCGCGACGCTGGTCCGGATCTTGGCTGACAAGGGCTTCCTGGTGCAGACCAATCAAGAACGGCCGTTTGGCTATCGACCGTCGCGGACGTACGAAGATGTCTCGCGCAAGCTGCTCGGCGAGTTGCTCGACCGCGTTTTTCGCGGGTCGAGAGAACAGTTGCTGGTGCGCCTGATGGAGCAGAAAGCGCTGACGCCGAAGGAGCGTGCCTGGCTCGAGGACGTCTTGCGGGAAAAGGAGAAGCGGCGGTGAACACGCTCGGTCCAATCCTTCTGGGTAGCATCGTTCATGCAACGGGCTTCGCTGTGATCGCAGCGCTCTTCTACGTGGCCTGGCGGCGCCTTAGCCCGGCGGCGGGCGCGCTGGTGGCGGGCTCCAGTCTCGTGATCATGGCATTGGTCTCGTTGGTCGTGCTTGGCCCCTGGCCCCGGTGGTGGATCTTCGTTCCGGATATTTCCGGACGATCAAGTGCAACCTCCGCCCAAGCAAGCCAAGAGCCCTCGCGCGCGGTGCATCTCGCCCGGGGAGACGAATTGATATCGACCTCCGGCGAGGCTGCGCCGGCAAACGTGCGCTCGCTTCGCCGTCCTAACGAGCTCTCCGCGACCAGGAGCTGGATGAGCATTTTCGTGGGCGAATTGGTTCGCGAGCTGCGCCGGCCCGCGGCCGAAGGCCAACCGACGCGTTGGGGATGGCCGAGTTGGGTCGTACTCGGATTCTTCGCGAGCTTCGGTGTGGGATTGGCCCGACTTGTCCTGGGACTCTGGGCGATCGAGCGGGTGCGGGCGCGTAGCCTGCCGATCGATGACCGCGACTTGAGCGATGCGATCGCGATCCTCCGCGCCGAGTTGTCTTGTTCGAGAAAAGTTGAAGTTCGCGAGACCGCCATGCTGTCCAGCCCGGCCGCGATCGGCTGGCGGAGGCCCCTCTTGCTCTTGCCGAGTGATTGGCGCGACTGGAATCAAACAGAGCGCCTCACCGTCTTGGCCCACGAGGTGGCGCACGTACGCCGGCGCGACTTTTTGGCCGGCCTGGCGGCCCAGCTTTGCCTCGCAGTGCATTTTTATCATCCGCTGGCTCACTGGCTGGCCGCGCGGTTGCGACTGGAGCAGGAGCTGGCTGCCGACGCCTGGGCCGCCCGGCTCACGGGCGACAAACAAGCGTAGTTGACGACGCTCGCTCACATGGCCTTGCGCGGTGACAGCCGCTCGATGAACTGGCCGGCCCGCGCTTTCCTTCCGTCTCGTGGCACCCTAGTTAGGAGAATCGAAATGCTGCGGAATACCAAACCGATCCGCCATGCCTCGCTTTCCAGCGCGGCTCGGGCACTGACTGTGGGATTTCTCGCCGCGCTCGGCCTCCTCGTTGCCGGTCTGCGCGGGCCGGCTGCCGGCGAGGCGGCCCAGGCGCAGCCACCGGCAAAGGCGGTGGGATCCGCCCAGGTCTCAGGTGGCGAATCGTTCAATCTGGCCTTCCTGCCCGCTGATGCCAAAATGGTGCTCGCCATCCGGCCCAAGGCTTTGCTGGAGCGCCGTGAATTTCGCATTTTCGTTGACCAGATCAAGCAGACGCTCAAAGCCGTGGAGGCCGCAAAGATCGAGGACATCGATCAGCTCCTCGTGTTCTGGGAAGGAATGGCCAAGCCACCCGTCGAGCCGGGCCGCGATCCGTTTGTTCCTCCCCCTTCGGGCATCGTTTTGCGGATGACGAAGGCACAGGAATGGAACCCGATCCTGAATGCACTGGTCGGTTTGCCGCGAGCGGTCCACCACGCGGGTGAAACCTACCTGACACCAACCGGGCCTCGTGCCGGAGGGTGGGCTGCCTTCGCGGCGGATGACCGGACGCTCTTGATTGCGCCAGAAGACCTCCTCCGCGAGTTGATCGAAGACCGCAACGCCCCCGCGCCTCGCCATCCGTGGGACGAAGGCTGGCAAAAGGTGGTCAAAGGCCAATTGATGCTGGCACTCGATGCGCGCTGGCTGCGCAGGCGGCTTGCACAAAGTCTGCGAGCCGGCCCGGCCGCCCCGGGACAATCTCCGCCCACCGATCTGACGCTCGATACACTCTCACCTTTGCTCAACAAGACTCAATCCTACGCCCTGGCGATCGACACCGCGAACGGACTCGTCGTGGATCTTGTCGCCGCCGCCTCCTCCGACAACGACGCGAAGCCGGTCGCCGACACGATTTCTGCCCTCCTGACCCTCGCCGCAATGCCGTCGAGGGAATGCGGCATGATCGCCGCGCCCAGCCGTTGGCGGCCACCGAGGCAATCGACTGGGCCTTCCAGGCTGCCGATGCCCTCCTCGACAACGCACGGGTCGACACATCTGCAAAATATGTGCACGTGGTGTCGAGGGCGTCGCTTGACCTCGCCGCAGGCGTCAAGCTCCTGGCGCCAGCCCTGTCCGCCGCTCAGACCGCATCGCTCCGCAACCGAAGCGCCAACAACCTCAAGCAGATCGCTCTCGCCATCTCCAACTATGCCAACGTAAATGACGGCCGCCTCCCCGCTCCGGTCCTGTACGGCGGCGCGAACAAATCGATCCCCTACAGTTGGCGCGTGGCGATCCTGCCTTTCCTCGAGCAGGACGACCTTTACAAGCAGTACAACTTCGACGAGCCCTGGGACGGCCCCAACAACCGCAAGTTGATCGACAAGATGCCGTCGACCTTTAGCTATCCCGGGCCCACTGGCGGCGCATCAAGCCGGACGGACACCGCCTATTTCGTACTGACCGGTGAGACAACCACTTTCGGCGCGGCAGCGCGCGGCAACGAACCCGCCCATACAATCGCGGACATTTCCGACGGAATGTCCTACACGATCATGGCCGTCGAAGCCAAACGCGCAATTCCCTGGACCAAACCCGAGGACATCCCCTTCGATCCGAAGGGGGCCTTGCCTGAGCTGGGCGGGTTCAATCCCAACGATTTCAATGCGGCATTCGGCGACGGGAGCGTGCGGACCATCTCGAAGATGGTCAACCCAACCGTCTTGAGAGCCCTGATCACCCGGGCCGGCGGCGAGGTGATCCGTTTCGACGCGGCCGGTATTCAACCGTCGCCGACACCGCAGCCCTGATCGCGGTCCAATCCGGGAAGTTTTGCCACTTGTCTATTCCCAGCCATTTGCTTTGTGCGCTCTGCTGTCCTAGACCTCTTTAGGAAGGGGTGCCGCAATGGCCATCTGGAACCGCGCCTTGAGGTGACCGAAGGGTTCAACGTGCAGATCAATGCCTCGTCCCTGGGCGACCTGATCGGGCAGATCAATCCCGTGTCGAGCATCGACTACTCCACCGTGGATCAGGCGACCTTCAGCACGGCCTTCCAGCTCTCCAACGTCATCAGCGGCAACGGTGGCAACGGCATTGGAATATCAGTGGCAATACCGGCGATGGCTTGATGCTCATCAAAGCACAAAAGCTGACAGTCGGCGGCAATTCTGCGCAAGCCGGGAACCAGATCCTCACGAACCACGGCTACGGAATTTACGCCCTCGGCATGTGCTCCGGTACCCTGGTGCAAAAAAACGTCATCGTGGCGAACGACCAGGGAGATGTCAACCTGACCAATTCCCGCGGCATTACCTACAAGCCGTAGGCGGGCTTGGCGATCAATCATTTCGGCTGACGGGTACGAACGGGAAGGCGATCGATGACCGCCGTCACTTCCTCGAGGAGGTGCGGCGAATAGCCGATATGGACGCCGCCAACTTCCCGTCCCGGTCGAATTTGCCCGGCGACCCAGAACCGGCGGATCATCCTGGAGTCCGCACTGACTCTCTGACTCTTGAAAGTCGTGGCGGTCGAGCCGATTTGCGCGAACCAGGTCGGCGAAGAATGGGTCCGTATAAGGGGGCTTCACAGCGCGGCCTTCGGCCGCAAGCAAAAGCGAATTCCAGAATTCGGATTCCAAATTCCCCAAGAAGACGGGAAAATCCTGATTCCACAGAGGCGAGGGAAAGACCCCGATTCGGCCCCAACCCATTGACTCCCTGAGCGATCTGATCCGAATGTACGACGGCGCCACCCCGGGCGATCACAAGGCGAGGAACGCGTGATGAGTCGAGGCGTGCTTGAGGAGGAAGGCGCCCTGGAGGGCCTCGGGCACGCTGAGGCCGATGCCGTTGTCGATGCCGCAGCGGATCCTGCAATTCGGCCTTCTCGCTGGGGAAGCCTCGGAGGTAGCCGCGAGCTGCTCACGCTGGCCCTGCCGCTGGTCGTCAGCCAGGGCTTCATGACCGTCCAGGTCTTCGTGGACACCATCTTGCTCTCCTGGCACGACCCGCGCGAAATGGCCGCGTCGTTTCCCGCGGTGATGTGGTTCTGGCTGGTCTTCGGGCTGCTCCAGGTGACGGCCGGCTATGTATCCACCTTCGTCGCTCAGTATACAGGCGCCGGGCGTCCCGAGCGGGTCGGGCCGGCCGTCTGGCAGGGAATCCACTTCGCCGCGCTGGCCGGTCTCTTGTTCCTGCTCATGGTCCCGGCCGCTCCTTACCTGATCGCAATCGGCGGGCACACCGCGGCGTTGCAGGCGCTTGAGGTTGTCTACCTGCGCTGCCTGTGCTGTGCGGCCTTGCCGATGCTGATCATGGCGGCGGTCAACGGGTTCTTCTCCGGCCGCGGCCAGACCTGGACCGTACTCGCGATCGAGGCCGCGGGAACTGGGGTGAATGTCGTGTTGGCGCTGGTGCTGATCTTTGGACGGGCGGGCTTCCCGGAGCTGGGGATCGCTGGCGCCGGCTGGGCAACGGTGGCTGGTTCGTGGGTCTCCGCACTGCTGGCGATCTGGCTCCTGCTGCGGCCGGAATTCCGTGCGGAATTTGACACTCTGAGCGGTTGGCGGCTCGAGCGGGACCTGTTTGGCCGGCTGATGAAGTACGGCGGTCCGGCCGGGGCGCAGGTGTTCCTGGACGTGCTCGTCTTTCACGTCTTCGTGCAGCTTGTCGGCCGCCTGGGAGAGGCAGCGGCCGGGGCCACGACGCTGACGGTGCGACTCAACATGGTGGCGTTCCTGCCAATGCTCGGTCTCGGGCAGGCCGTGTCGATCCTGGTCGGCCAGCGGCTCGGCGGCGACCGCCCCGACCTGGCCGAGCGCTCGGCTTACACCGGTCTGAAGTGGGTCTTCGGATACATGTGCGGAGTCGCCGCCGTGTATTTGCTATTCCCGGGGGTGCTGGTTGGAGTGTTCCGGGGCGATCGCGATCCCGAGAGCTTCGCCGCGGTGGCCGCGATCGTCCCGAGTCTGCTCGTGTGCGTGGCCGTGTATTCCCTCGCCGACTCGATCAACGTGACGTTCTCGTACGCCCTGCGCGGGGCGGGCGACACGCGGTTCGTGTCGCTCTTGACGTTCGTGCTTGCCTGGCCGATCATGGTGGTGCCGACCTTCGTGGTCGTCCGGTCCGGCGGCAGCATCTACTGGGCGTGGGCGTTCGCGACGGCGTACATCGTCGCCATGGCCGTCTGCTTCTTCTGGCGGTTCCGGACGGGGCGGTGGAAGAGCATGCGGGTGATCGAGGCTGTCGTGGCGGGCGAAGGGGCTACGTGATCAAAGAGGAAACCCATGAAGCCGTTGGATGCCGATCCTGGCAGCCGCGGGTTACCTTCAGGCTGCCGGACGCCGTTCGCGCTCGCCGAAAATCCGCACGTCCTGCTCGGATCTTTTCTCCCATCCGATGTCACCTGGGCTGAGACTTTCTCGAAACGCTTGATAGTTCCTCGCAATGTGCGCATCGCTCGGTGCCAATCGCTGGGCCGCCTGAAACACGGATTCGACCGCTTGGGCCGGATAGCCCAAAGATGCCTGACTGATCGCCATCCATTCCAACAGACTTGCTTGAACTTCGCTCGAAGCAGGCAATTGGAGAGCCCGATTGCAGATATCGAGGCAAACGCCGTATCGGCTGTTCAACAGCGCATAATGAGCCAGGTAGAAATAGGGCCACACGAGCGGAGAGCCACGCTGAAACGCAGTCTCGAAGTCGTGAACCGACCGCTCGGTTTCGCGTCCGTAAAGCAGGATTCCGCGGGCTACAAGAAGAGCGTCGTCGTTGGGGAACAACGATAACCCGCGGTCGTAAGACTGCCGCGCCTCGTCAGCAAGATTCAGTTGTTCGTAACAGAATCCAGTGAGCAAGAGGGCCGTCGCGAGCAGTGCAGGATCGCTGCTGCCCTCGCCGGACGTTTCCAGTCGGACTATCACGCGCTCGAACATGGGAATCAGGGACTCGAGGCGGGGTTGGGCTTCATGCACTGGCTTTTCACGAGTTGACCCGAGGATGATGCTAGCGGCCTTCAGCACGATTCTCGTGGAGTGGGACTCAGGGTCCACCAGCATGTTTTTCGCTTGATCCCTTGCGCCCTCGACGTCAGCTTGGGAGAGGTAATGCAACTCCATGTAGGAGTAATTCGCGTTGTGTGGCTCTAACTGAGCGGCATGGCGGAAATACTGGACGGCGATTTGATCCTCTCCTGCCTCGCCCCAGACTGATCCCCTGACATATGAGAGCACAGCCGGATTGATGTAAGAGCTGCGATTCCGAAGGAGCATCAGCGCTCTGCTGAAGTCTTTCCGATCTCTGGCTTCCAACGCAGCCCGTAGGTCGGCGTGAACGTCATCAGTTTGTGGCAAGACCGGCCTGGTTGACGAGGCTGTGAGCGAGTAAAAGTCAGCCGAGATGCCGTTGAGGCTCACGACCTCATCGGAAGAGAGTCGACTTCCCGGACCGTCCATGCGATCGCGCAGGGCCTCACCCTCAGGCGTCTCGTCCGATCCGTCTCGAATGAGTTGGTGGAGCTCCGACAACAGCCGCACATACTTCAAGAAATCCGGGTTGGTGAAAAAAGATCGACGGTTCATGACTTACGTCTCGTCACGCTGCCACTCAGTTCTTGTCGCCGAGAGTGCAGCCTGGAATCGCTGGATTGCAACGGATTGGGTCGGCACGACGTTTCCAGCGCGAGCACCGTGGCCCTTCAGGGCGACTGCGAGTTCATCATTTAGTGGGCCTTCACCGAAAGCTCCGGCGCCGAGTTTGTAGCATGTGAGGCTATTCGAACCGGTCGCACCAGGACAGATTGGCAACAGTCGCTTGGGGACCAAATGGCCGAGCATGTATCTCCAGTGCTCGGCCACCGACATGCCCCTTCCATTGGTGATCACTTGCTCATTCGCGTCAAGATCAACATCGGCGTTGTGGTTGGGCGGCACTCGGACGCCGAGTTCTTTCGAGTTCGATCCGACGAGGGGTAGTCCGTCCTCTGCCTGTTTCATCGAGCGGTAAATCGTGGGCATACCGAAAGTTCCATGCTTTCCCCTCTGGGGTGGCGCCTCCTTATCGACTTCACCCACGATTTTACCCGGCATTGGCTCTCTCGAACAGTCTGCGCCATGACGAACCTCATCAGGCGCTGATCCGCAAAGAGGCCTAACCGGCCCCTCCGGGGATCTCCGTCGAGCCGTGCCCGCACGGGCTCGCTCGGACCTCATCCAGGCGACCTGCCCGATGCCGACGGAGGCTGCGGACTGGGCGGTGGAAGAGCATGCGGGTGATCGAGGCGGTTGGCTAGCCCGGTGCTTCCAGCAAAATCCGGATTTCGACGGGCAGGACGCTCCAGGTAGTCTGATAGGTCTCTTCGAGCGGCACGTAAATGTGATGCTCACCATAGAGGAACAGCGGCATGTCCGGCAGGAGGTCACCTCAAGCGATCGTCTCGATGTAGGCCATCTTGATCGGTTCGACCTGACACGCAGCCAGAGTGAGCCGCTTGTCCGGCGGCAGCTCGAACGGTTGGCGAGATTCTCGAGGACGTTCCGCCAGAAAGCGGGCACGGCTTCCCAGGCCGATTGATACGTCGCCTCGAAAGGCAGCGGCACGTACTCGAGCGGGGTCAGGAAGAGGGGCATCTCGGGCAGCGTCAGGCCTACCGCCGTCACATTGACGAATGCCTCGGGTATCGGACCGCCGATATACGCCGCCAGCGTCAGCGGTTTGCCCGGCGGCAGGATGAAGTCGTTGTCCATGAATTGGTCCCAGATCGCCTTGTGAATCCCTTGCGGATCGCGCGGGGACGGAGGAAACAGGTCCACGATCAGAAGATGAATGCCAGCGCCCAGGTATTCCTCCGCTTTTTCCGCAAAGTGGCGCACGCTTTGGCGGCTGCTCTTGTTGCCGGGGGACACGATCTCCACAATGGCAACGACACGATGATTGCTCGCATGGCGAACCGTCACCGCCTTCGCCTTGGCGGCGTAGATGTCGATCTCGGTCTTGGCGCGATGCCAAACTTGCGGCGGGGCGGTGGTGAGCGCAACCGCTCCTCCCGGGCCAGACGACACGGGCGTTCCGTTCGCCGTCGGTCCTTCGAGGGTGAGAACGTCCGGTCCGAGGCCGCCTGCAATCTGCTCGGCCAGCGCATAGTAATCGGCCGGCAGCAGGCCGCGATTCAAGCTGCGTTTGATCGCCGAGACCCACTCATGGTGAAAATCATGAAAGATGCCTGCGGTGACCCGGGTCCAGTCGTGACGATGGAAGTCGTGAAACAACCCAGCGGGCACTGTGACCAATCGTGGATCGGCATGGCGATGTCTCCCTGTCGGGCATTATACCCGAATCGAGGCCTCGCCAGCCACGCTTGAAGTCGTTCCGTGGACGCCGGCCAGCGCGGCCTCCCACAGGAAGCCCAGTGCCGAAGACGATCGCCATCGAAAGCGGCAAGATCCACACTTGGAGCAAGACGCCGGACCGGCCCCGGCGGTTGCAGACGAAAAAGGCGATGGCGGCAATCGCGGCCATGAGCAAGTACTCGGTGACGATCTCCTGCTGCTGGCGGCGGGTTCCCAGCCGAAGCGCCCCGATCGGGACATGGACCAGGTAAGCGAGCATTCCGGCGGCCAGCCAGGCGTAACAGCGGCCTTACGGTACCGCGGAAATCGGCTCCGCCACGACCACTTCAATCCGGCTGCGAAACCGCAGAAACCGGTCGCCGTAGTTGAGCCGGATCGGGACGACGCGGACGACGCGGTCGGACAACTCCCGCTGGGCGCCAATCGCCAGCCACGCAGCGCCCCGCTTGATCGGGTGAATCTCACCGGGCTGATAATAGAAAATTGTGCCCTCGGGAAAGACCACCAGCGGCTCGCCGGCCTTCACGAGATCTCGGGCGTGTCGAAGCGGACCGGGCACGGGCCGCGCGGTATTGATCGGGAACGCCCCAAGCCGGCGCATGAACCAGCCTTGAACTCCGACGAACTCAAAGTCGGACGCGAGATAGCGAAGCGGACCGCCGGTCAAGTACGACAGCACGAGCGAATCCCACTTCGACCGGTGGCTTGGAGCGAGAATCACCGGCCCATCGCGCGGCAGGCGCTCGGCGTGGCGGAGCCTGATCCGAAAATAAAACGGCATGAAGACCCGGTGGATCGGCTTCAAGACCATCACCAGCGGCCGCGAAATATAAGATTGGCTCGCCATACGCGAGAGTCCCATGGGTCAAGACCAGCGATTCACATCGCCGGACGCAGGCGCGGCCGTGCGCTCGGGTCGAGCGAGGCGGCGCGCCAGTCCGTCGAACAGCGGCCTCAGGTCGTCCTTGGCGAGAGCACCCATCGTGGCGATCTGTACCCAGCCGCGTCAACGCAGATAACGGCTGGCGTGTGCGACATCGTACCCAAGCAAACGGCAGGCCGCGGCAAACTCGTCGGGTGACCACCCGGGCGGCGGGGCGAAACTGGTGACCACCGGCGCCGCCGACTCGGAGCTGGCGACCGGCTCGACGCCAAGCGCGCGGAGGCTCGACCGCACGAACCGGCCGAGCCCGGCGTAGGCGGCGTAACGGGCGGCACAGGCATCGGGGGTTGGAAACTTCAGGCCGAACCGACGCCCCGCCTTGGCCAGCCTGGCGCCGAACTCGCCATTGACCAGGACCAGGCCGGGCCTCGAGTCCCGGTCGGCCGCGAGCGTGGCGGCGACGACGTCGTTGACCAGCGTTCCGCTCCCGCAGAAAAGGGCCACGCCAGGCGGTCCGTGGACCAGCCCGTCGAGGCGCTCGCGCACCCGCTGGTACCGCGCGACAAACTGGTCGGATCGGCGTGAAACCGGGGCCTCGCGCCAGGCCGCAAGCACGGGCGCGGAGATCTGGACCGGCCCCGGCAGCAACGAAAGCGGCGCTCCGCGGTCCGCGCGCGATACCGTTTTCAGAAGTTTTTCCCAGCGGCTGATCTTTTGCCGCAGGCATTCGGGCGGCGGGTCGAGGTCGAGCGTCAGAAACTTGTTCGACAAGACGGCCGGTCCCCGAGTCGGCGTGCTGCGCGACTTCGCGGACAAACGTTGCGTAATTGAGCCTATGGACCTGGTCCAGCTCGGCGGTTGTCCTGGCCGGCTGGAAGCGGTACTCGCCCAGGCGCACGAGCGGGGCGTCGCTGTCGAGCTCCGCGCACGGCACGCTCGAATCCCGCACAAGGACCGTCTCGATGGAAGCCGGGATTGTCGCAAGTGGAGTGAAGCTTCCGCCGTGATCCCGCAGCCTATCCATGGCGTTCGTCCCCTTGGGTCGGGATGATCTGCGGCTCGTTCCGGGCTGCCTTGCCCCCAAATTCGATGCCTCCCGGATCGATGAGCGACGCGCGTTGGATCATAAACCGACACTGCCTGAGTTACAGGAGTGGCTGTGTCAAGAATCAACTGCCGCGATACGTGCTGTATCCGAATGGGCTCAAGAGTAGCGGAACGTGATAGTGCTGCGCCGGGTCGTGGACGTGGAAGTTCACGTCGACTTCGGGATAGAACGTGCGGACGCCGAGAGCCTTGAAGTAGGGGCCGGTGGCGAAGCGGAGCCGGTAGACCTCCATTTCGAGGGCTGCCAAGGGTGGCACGAACCCAGCGATGCGGCCGTCGGCGTCGGTGACGCCGTGGGCCAGTTCGGCCCACTGGCCGGGACCGCGGGCAATCTCGAGGGTGACTGCGATTCCCCGTGCCGGCTTGCCGGCCGCGATATCGAGGACATGAGTGGTCAGCGGGCTCATGGCGCGATTTTCTCCAGGCGAATTCGGGTGATCTTGGCTTGCTCGCCGGCCGCGATCTTGATCTCCTCCGCGGGGTAGTTGGTCAACCGCGCTTTGAGCACGGTGAGCATCTCGCCGGCCGTCTTTCCGGTCGCGCAGACGATGAAGATATACCCGAACCGCGCTTCGTAGCGACAGTTCTCCTCGGCAAGCTCCCGGAGCAGATCGTCGGGCGCACCATGAGCGCCCGCTTGTTCGTGGGCCGTCCAGGCTGCGGTCGCGGCAAACTTGGCCCGGAGAGCGTCGAGATCACCGATCTTCGGGTGCGCTCCAAATGCCTCGAGCCAGTCGGCGCGCGCAGCCCCCACCAGACGTGATCGGCTGCGTCAAGAACCGCCGACTCGGAATCAAAAGGCCGCCGTCGCGCCATCAGCTCCGACCAGCGGGCCGAGCCGCAGCAGCGCTGGAACGCCTCGCGGGCTTGTTCAACGGTCCATGCGTTGATCTGGGTCAAGTTCATGCGCCCTTCGCCCCATTGAGCCGGGCACCGGCGACGCGACCGGCGATTTCGGCTCGCATCGACTCGCGCTCGGCCATGACGGCGGCGGATTGCGCCTCCATCGCCGCGGTGGCTTGCTCGAGCGCCCGGGCCGCGCCGTTGCGTTCGTGGACCATCTCCGTGGCCAGGTTCATCATTCGCTCCGCCCGCGGTGCATCGCGGTACGCTGCTGGCACTCTCCGGATCGACAACCTGCTGCTCCACTGAATTCAAATGAACGGTGCTGCACGAATCGAGTCTCTATGTTCCGCCCCACCTTCTCGGAATTCAAGCGCCGGCACGCGGCACGCGGCGATTTGGCGCGGGGCGAAGCTGAACGATGAATCGAGCGGTGTCCGATTGTGGACTGACCTCTGCGCACCGCGTCCGCCCGGTGTTGGCGGTGATTGATTTACGGAAATTGGGCTCTGTCCCCCGATCGGTTGGTTGCGGCTACGCCGCATTGGGAACTGGCTGAGAATTCTTTCCTGGAGAGTCGTCTTTCGCTCCGCGAATGATCGTCGTTTCGCGGAGCGAAAGGCGACACTTGATCCCGGCCAGCGCCTTAGGAGTCGGCCGAGTGGCAAGGTGGGGCTTGCACCCACGCGATGCCGATCGCGGTAAAAGCCACGGCGAGCATCACGTCGTGGATCTGGTAGGTCGAGCGCCTCGAGCGCCGCATTTTCTTTCCCATTGCGGCCTATGCCAGGCCGCGACCAAAAGAGAAATCCCCGAATCCAAACTACGGTCTGGTCCGTTCCGGCTGAAGCCGGGACTCCAACCAGAGCCAGTCCGTCTCCCCCTCACGGCGAAACGCCGGCTATTCGATCCGGTGTCTGGCGCTAAAAAGCGGGCGGCCGCGGCTTGATTCGGCGAAGCCGCCAGAAGAACGATAGACGGCACGGCCCCTGAGGTAGGTCGTCTCGACCTGGCCCTGGAGCGTGCGTCCCTCGTAGGGCGTCGCCTTGTGGCGGTGATGGAGAGAGGCTGCGTCTACCGTGAATGTCGATTCCGGATCGAAAACGACGAGGTCGGCATCGTAGCCCCGCGCGATCTGCCCCTTGCGTGCCCCAAGGCCGACAAGCGCGGCGGGGTGCTGGGCCATCCATGCGGCGATCTGGTCGATCGCAAACCCGCGCCGGCGCGCCTCGGTCCAGACGGCCGGCAAGCTGAGCTCCAGCGACGCAATCCCGCCCCAGGCCCGGCACACGTCACCCTCGGCCAGGTGCTTGAGCTCGGGAGGCGCGGGCGAGTGATCCGACCCGATCGTATCGATCAAGCCGGCGCGCAGGCCATCCCAGAGCCGCTCGCGGTTCTCGCGCTCCCGGATCGGCGGTGCGCACTTGTAACGGGGGTCGCCGTCAGGAATCTCCTCGGCGGCGAATGTCAGGTAATGGGGACAGGTCTCGACGGAGAGAGCCAGCCCCGCTGCGCGGGCACGGGCGATCATCGGCAGAGCGTCGGCCGACGACAAGTGCACGATGTGGACATGACAGCGAAGCTCGCGGCCCAGATCGATCAGGAGGCGGATCGCGTCGTCTTCCCAGCCGCGTGGGCGCGACGCAAGATGCCGCGCGTAGCTGCGCCTCTCCGAGAGTGTCGCCGCCGGCTCGGGCAACGGGCCACTCGCCAGCTCAGCATGGACCAAAAGCGGCAATGCCGCGCTGGCCAGTTGGGGCATCACGGCGCGCAGGTCGGCCTCGGTCGCATTGGGAAACTCGTCGATCCCCGAATGGCAGAGGAACGCCTTGAAGCCCAGCACTCCGGCCGAGATCAGCAGACCGACCTCCCGGCTCCCACCGGGACCACGCCGCCGTAGAAACCGCAATCGACCCAGAGCTTGGCCCGCGCGGCCTCAAGCTTCAGCGCGAGGGCCCCAGCGGTCGTCGTCACGGGAGAGCTGTTGAGCGGCATGTCCACCAGGGTGGTGATTCCGCCGGCCGCCGCGGCGCGCGTCGCCGTGGCAAAGCCCTCCCACTCGGTGCGCCCGGGCTCGTTGATGTGGACATGGGTATCGACCAGGCCCGGCAAAACAACGCGATCGCCCACATCTTCAACCCGGCACGAGGCGGGAAGAGCTTCGGGTGCGACCACGTCGACGATCGTCTCGCCCGAGACCACGACCGCCGCCGCGCGCAGCCCCGATGGCGTGACGGCGCGGCGGCTGACAATCGCCCAGAGTTCTTGGTCGTCGTGGTTTTCAATGTCGTTGTGTGCCTGATCCTGCATCCCGCTCCACTCCCGCATGGTCCAAGCGTTATGATGGGGCCAGTTTACTCTGTTGCGAATCGGCGAAAGCGAGGGACCTGAACGTGCCCGGCGTACTCACCGAACATTCTTACGGCAAGTCGCGGATCCGGCTGACCAAGGTCACGCGACTCGCCGACCGTCACGAGGTCCGCGAGCTCGTGATCGACATCCAGCTCAAGGGTGATTTCGCGGGCTCGTATACGAGCGGCGACAACCGCATGATCATCCCGACGGACACCATGAAGAACGTCGCCTATGCGCTTGCCAAGGAGCACTCGCTGGAATCGATCGAGGACTTCGGTGCCGTGCTCGCGAGCCACTTCCTGGCGAATCATCCTCATGTCGAAACGGCGACCGTCGAGATCGCCGAACAGCCACTCGAGCGCATTCGCGTGGGGGGTCGAGCGCATCCTCACGCATTTGCGGGCAAGACCAGTGAGTCGGATACGAGCACTGTCCACGGCTCGCGCGGCGGATTGCGCGTGGTGTCGGGCATCGACGATCTGTTCCTGCTCAAGTCGACTGCTTCGGCCTTCTGCGGTTTCCTCCGCGACCGCTATACGACGCTCAAGGACGCCCCCGATCGGATCATGGCCACCATGCTCTCGGCCCGGTGGATCTACTCCGATGCGGGCGCCGATTGGAATGAGGCACGTCTGAAGATTCGCCGCGCACTCCTGGAAACGTTCGCCGAGCACCAGAGCCTCTCCGTGCAGCAGACCCTGTACGCGATGGGCGCGGCGGCTCTGGCCGGGTCCCCCGAGATCGTGTCGATCACACTCACCATGCCCAACAAGCATCGCATCCTCGTCGATCTGGAGCCGTTCGGCCTGGAAAACGCCAACGAGGTCTTCATCGCCACCGACGAGCCGTACGGGATCATCACGGGAACACTCAAGCGCGAGTGAGTTCAATCATTGTGAACCTTTGCGGCGGCCTCTGCCAGGCGTGCCAGTGTGAGCGCCAGCACCTCGATGCCCCGGGCGATCGCCGCGGGCTCGCAGAATTCGTCTGGGCGGTGGCTGATTCCATCCTTGCAGGGGATGAAGATCATTCCGGAGGGCGCGATACGGGCCATGAACAGCGAATCGTGATAGGCGCGGCTGATGACCGGCAGGCTCTTCACACCGAGCTCGCCGCACGCCGCCTCGATCGCAAGGACGACGGCGCCCGCAGTCTGTGCTGGGGGGTCGGAGCTGAGACAGTCGATGCCCGCTTTCAATTCCCGGCGCCGGCCAATCGCCACGACGGCTTGCTGAATTGCCGTTAACACGGAATCGCGCCGGCCAGGATCGATGTCGCGGACGTCGATCTCCAGGACCACGCGATCGGGGATGCTGTTGATCGCGCCGGGGTGCACGCGGCAGACGCCCGTGGTTGCGACGGTATCGGTGCTGCCGCTCGCTCTGGCGATGGCTTCGACGGCGAGCACCGCTTCCGCGGCCGCGCAAAGTGCGTCCTTCCGCCAGGGCATCAGGACCGTGCCGGCGTGCCCACCTTCTCCCTCCAGGGTGATGCGGAGCGCGGCCGGGGCCGCGATCGCCGTGACGATCCCGATCGGGAAGCCGCTCTCTTGGAGCACGGTGCCCTGTTCGATGTGCAGCTCGACGAATGCACTGTAGTGACCCTCGGCAAGTCGAGTGCCGGCGAGCTCACCGCGGAAGCCGGCGGCGCGGCGGATTTCGTCGAGGGTTCGCCCCTCCGAGTCCCGCAGCGTGGCCGCGGCCGCCGCTGCCAGGGAACCGGACAGAAGCCGGCTCCCCAGGCAGCCGATGCCAAACCGGGTCGGCTCCTCGCTGGTGAACATCAAAAGCTCGACCGGCGCCGCGGGCTGGAACCCGGCCGCGCGCAAAGTGCGGATCGCCGCGAGCCCACCGAGCACTCCGACCGTGCCGTCAAACCGGCCGGAGTGCGGGATTGCGTCGATGTGCGAGCCCGTTCCGACCGCAGGCAGGTCGGGCCGGCTGCCTTCCCAGCGCGCGAACAAGTTGCCGATCGGGTCCTCGCGCACCGATAGCCCAAGCTCGGCGCACAGGTCCTTGATCAGGGCCCGCGCGGCCAGGTCGGCGTCGGTGTAAACCACTCGGGTCACGGCGGGAGCGGGGGCGTCGCTCTGGAGCGCCAGCCGGTCAAGCTCGCTCATGACGCGGTCGATGTCAACCTTGAGGCGCAGGGATGTCATTCGTCTTCCTCCAGGGGATCCCGGTTGACGTCCTTGTAGTAAAGGTACCGTGCCGGGCCCTTGCCCATTGCCACGAACCATTGCGGGCAAAAAGGCGCCATCCAGATACAGTCACCTTGCCGCACCGGGTACCAGTCGTCTCCGAGACGATAAACGCCTTGACCTTCCAGCATCAAGAGCCCGTGCTCCATCACGTGCACCTCGACCAAGGGGAGCGTCGCTCCGCGCTCGTAAGTGAAAACGTTGACGGCGAGGTCGAACCGCGGATCGCGCGGCAAGAGCACCTTGAGAATGGCGTCCGGATCGCCCAGGAAAGGTGCGCCTTCGACATTGCCCTCGTTGCCGCAAAGCGCACCGGGGACTTCAATTCCGGGCCGGGTCGCATACCGCTTCTCGAAAATGTTGAGACGGGCCGGCGCCGTCGCGCAAATTGCCAGATCGAAACCCGGCGGGCCATAGGCATACCCGCCGGTCCCGAGGCGACATTCGCCCGAATGGGGCAGCGACAGCGAGATTTCCCCGTCGAGCACATAGATCACCCGCTCAACCGACGGCGGTGCAGGCCCCGCCGTGCCGCCTTTTTCCATCAATGCGAGGTACTGGGTGAATCGGGCGCCCATGCGGGGCGAGATCAAGATGATGCCCTGCGTCTGATCCCAGCCGGGAAGGTCCGATCTGACGAAGCTCTCCGGTGCGATCAGGGCGTGCGAGCGCCGGACGCGACTGCGGGTCGTGCCGAAGATTTCCATCCGTTCGACTCCAAAGGTACCGACGATCGGGCGATTTCTTACTTGAAGCGCGCTGCGGTCGCCAAGAGGTCAAGAAAATGCACCAACACCTCGAGAGCCGTTGCGACGTCGTCGGGAAGCACGCGCTCATCGGGATGGTGGCTCACGCCGCCGGGGCTGCGCAGGAAGAGCATCGCCATCGGCGCGACGGAGGCCATCACGGCGGCATCGTGCCCGGCGCCGCTCCACAGGCGGTGGGGCACGAGGCCAGTCAACCGCACAGCCTCGGCGAGCAAGCCGGTCAGGAACGGATCGGCCGGGACGGCCGGGTGGTCCTCTGCGCGGGTGACGTGGAACCCAACGCCTCGCCGCGCGGCGAATTCGCCAGCCCGTTTCTTGAGCTCGGCCACCGCCGCCGCCCGGTCGGCGTCCCGATCATGGCGGACGTCGATGCTGAGCTGCGCCGCCCCCGGCACCACGTTGACCGCGCCGGGTGTGACCGCCAGGGCGCCGACCGTCGCGCGCAAGCCGCTAAAGGACCGCGGCAGCCGCTCGACCTCGAGCACGAGCTCCGCGGCCGCCGCCAGCGCGTCGCGCCGACCCTCCATCGGCTGCGTGCCCGCGTGGCCCTGCCTGCCACGCAGCTCGGCCCAGATCCGGGTTTGCCCGACGATCGCTTCGACGATTCCGACCGGGGCTTGAAGTGCTTCCAGAACCGGTCCCTGCTCGATATGCGCCTCGATGTATCCGAGTATCGCACCGGTTGGGTACGCGGCAAGTTCGATCCGCGACGGATCGAGCCCGAAGGCCCGGAATGCTGCCGCCATGGTGATTCCGTCGCCGTCAGTTCGGTCGAGCAGTTGGCGATCGAATCGGCCGCAGACCGCCAGGCTGCCCAGGAACGGAGCGCCGTAGCGAACGCCCTCTTCATCGCCAAACGCGATCAAGTCGATGCCGAAAGGGAGGTGCCGGCCGCCAAGAGCCTGCACGGCCGCCAGGCCGAGCAGGACGCCGAGCGGCCCGTCGTACTTGCCGGCATCCGGGACCGAGTCCAGATGAGATCCAATCATGAGCACCGGCAGCTCCGGCCGCAGTCCCGGGTAGCGTCCGATCAAGTTGCCGGCCGGGTCGGTGCGAACGGCCAGATTGGCCTCTTCCATCCACTCGATCAGCTTGCCATGAAGGCGGCGCATGGGCTCGCTGAGGAACCTGCGCGTGATCTTGCCCTCTTCCTCCGAAAACAGGGCGATCTGATCGCAGCGAGCGAGCACAACGTCGGCCATCCCCGCCCGAGCCGAGCGCGGGCCAGTTTCCTCTCTTCCAGGAATCACTGCACCTTTTTCCGCCATCTGTCTGGTCGCGACGCGACCTTTCCGCACAGATTCCCCCGGACATTCACCGCGCCACCTCTTCGGCTTCTTGACCATGATCATGGCTGAGTGTAACATCTCCCTGGAATCGTCATCTACTCAAGTCGGCCCTCTCGATTGCGCCGATCACAAGAATTGGTCAACCTCCACCCCGGCCAGTTGTTATAAACCAATCAAGGCGTTGTGTTTCACCTCGCTGTCAATCGAGACCGACGATCGTATGCTCGATCATGTTCTCCTCTATATTAACGGGAAACGGCTCGAGATCGCCGGCGACGCCGCGTTTGGCTCGCTGGTGGAATTCCTGAGGCAACGAGGCTCAGTCGGCACCAAGATTGGTTGTGGCGAAGGAGACTGCGGCGCATGCACGGTCTTGCTCGGCGTGCCGGAAGCGGGCTCGATCCGCTATCGGACAATGGTCTCTTGCCTGCGCTCACTGGTCCAGCTTGATGGTGCGCACATTGTCACGATCGAGGGGTTGACGCCCGAGGGGGGCTGTAGCCCGATCCAGCAAGCGATGGTCAACCACCACGGCTCGCAGTGCGGATACTGCACACCAGGGATCGTGACGGCGCTCACCGGGATCTTCGAGCGCGGGGATCGCGTCAACGAAGGCTCGCTGCGCACGGGACTCGCGGGCAACCTTTGCCGCTGCACGGGCTATCTGCCGATCCTGCAAGCGGGCCGATCGGTTGATGCCCGGCGCTTGCCCGGTTATCCACGCTGTATCCATCGCGCGCGATGCACGACGAACTCGCGGCGAGGTCGGATGCCGTCCTTCGGATCGAATCCGGCCAGAGGATCTATTTTCGTCCGCGGCGGCTGGAAGAGGCTGTTTCATTCCGCACACACTATCCGGGCGCCGTCATCGTCGCCGGGGGCACCGAGCTCGGTGTCCAGCGGAACACGCGGGGGCACGAACCGGCGATACTCTTGAGCCTGGCGGGTATCGATGAGCTGTCCCGGATCGGGCTTGCCGGCGACACGCTTTCGGTGGGTGCCAATGTGACGTGGGCGCAGCTCGAGGCTTTCTCAGAAGGCACCTTGCCCGAGGTCCATGCGCTCACGCAGCGATTCGGCTCGCCGCAGATCCGCAACGTCGCCAGCGTGGTCGGCAACATCGCCCACGGGTCGCCGGTCGCTGACTCCCTCTGTTTCCTCATGGTCGTCGAGGCCGAGCTCGAGCTCCTGAGCATTCGCGGAGCGCGGACTTTGAAAATCGGGGAGTTCTACCGCGGGCCGAAGCAGACTCAGATCGGGCCTGACGAGATCATCACGCGCGTCAGGGTCCCCCTGCCGGCTCGCGATGAACTCGTGAAACTCTACAAGATCTCGAAGCGCAAGGAGATGGATGTCTCCACGTTCCGAGCGGCCATCCGGATCGCGCGGCGCGGCGATTCGATCGGCTCGGCCGCCATCGCCTTTTCCGGCGTCGGGCCGACTGCGCGGCGCATGACCGCAACCGAAGCATATCTGGTCGGGCGCCCGTTCGCGCTGGCGACGTTTCGCGAGGCGGGCCGGCGTGCGCGGGCCGAGATCGAGCCGGTATCCAACGTCCGCGGTTCCATTGACTTCCGCTTGCAGCTCGCCGAGAACATCCTCGCCAAGTTCTATCACGATGCAGCCGGCGACGAATCTCACACACCCTCGAGGAGCCAGGATCCCGCTTCTGCCGGCGAGCACGCAATCGGCCCGCCTTCCGTCGAAGATCGCACGCTGGGGCGTGCTACAATCGGGCCCGACCTTGACGCCACGCGGACCGACTCCGGCTGCTGGCTCGGCCGCTCGACTCCTCATGAATCGGCATTTGCTCACGTCACCGGCAAAGCGGCGTTTGTTGACGATATGCCCCGATTCCAAAACGAGCTTCTGGTGGAGTTCATCGGCTCGCCGCACGCGCACGCGCGTGTCACGCGGATCAACATCGACGACGCCCTGAAGATCGATGGGATCGCCGGCGTGTTCCTGGCGCGCGACATACCGGGCGACAACCACTTTGGCCCGGTTTTCCACGACGAGGAGGTGCTGGCCGCGGAGGAGTGCCATCACATCGGCCAGCCGATCGTGGTCCTGGCCGGAGAGAATCGCCAGGTCGTGCGCCAGGCTCGGGAAGCGATCCCGCTCGAATTCGAGCCGCTCCCCGCCGTCCTGTCGATTGACGCGGCGATCGAGGGGCGCCATTTCATCGGGCCCACGCGGCGGCTGGCACGGGGCGACGCGCATTCCGCACTGGCGCAGTCGGCGCACGTCCTGGTTGGGGCTTTTCGCACCGGCGGCCAGGAGCACTTCTACCTGGAGACTCAGGCGGCGCTTGCAATCCCCGGCGAAGGCGGTCAGCTCACGGTTCACTCGTCAACGCAGCACCCCAGCGAGGTTCAAAGCGTGATCGCGCATTGCCTGGGCTTGCAGCAGAATCAGGTCATCTGCATCTGCACGCGAATGGGGGGCGGGTTCGGAGGCAAGGAATCGCAGGCCGCCCATCCCGCGCTGCTGGCGGCGCTGGCCGCGATCAAGACCGGCAGGCCCGCACGGATCGTTTATTCCCGGGACCTGGATATGCGCGTGACCGGGAAGCGGCACCCGTATCTCTGTCGCTATCAGGTCGGCTGCACCGCCGTGGGACGCATCGAGGCACTGATCCTCGATCTTTACTCTGACGGCGGCTGCGCGGCCGACCTCTCGCTGGCCGTCATGGAGCGCTCGCTGCTGCACGCCGACAACGCGTATTTCATTGCCAACTTCGCGGCCACCGGAACGGTCTGCCGGACGAACCTTCCCTCGAACACGGCGATGCGCGGCTTCGGCGCTCCGCAGGGAATCGCCGCGATCGAAAACGTCATCGAGGAGGTCGCGGCCTACCTGGGGCTCGACGCCTTTGACGTCCGCCGCGAGAATTGCTACGGCGGCCCTGGGCGCGACACGACCCCTTATGGGGAAGTGGTCTCGAACAACACGCTGCCGATCATCCTTGACCGGCTGGCCGAGACTTCTGAGTACGCCGCCGCCGCGCGGAGGCCCTTCGGTTCAACGCGACCTCCGGGTCGCATCTGCGCGGCCTGGCGCTCGTGCCGGTCAAGTTCGGGATTTCGTTCACCCGGCGGGTGCTCAACCAGGCTAGCGCGCTCGTGAACATCTATCTTGACGGCACGATCCAGGTCTCGACAGGCGGGACCGAAATGGGCCAGGGGTTGAACACCAAAATCCGCCAGCTTGTCGCCGGCGAATTCGCGCTGCCGCTTCAGGCGGTGCGGGTGATGCCGGCCTCGACCGAAAAGAACAACAACACCTCGCCGACGGCCGCGTCGGCATCGACCGACTTGAATGGCACGGCCGCGCTTCGAGCGTGCGAGACCTTGAAAGCCCGGCTCGCCGAAACGGCCGCCCGCCATTTTGCGTCGATCGACGACGGAATCGAAGCCTCCGTGGAACATGTGCGCTTCGAGCTGGCGGAAGTGCGGGACATTCGACGCCCCGGCCATCGGCTGGGGTTTCGTGAGCTCATCCGGCTTGCCTATCTAGAGCGGATTGATCTCGGCGCGCGCGGGTTCTACGCCACGCCGGGGGTTGACTTCAACCGGGAAACCGGGCGCGGAAACCCATTCCTGTACTTCACCAACGGGGCCGGCGTCTCCGAGGTGCTGATCGACCGGCTCACCGGCGAGCTCGCCGTCACTCGCGTCGACATTCTGATGGACATCGGCCGCTCGCTCAATCCGGCCATCGACGTCGGCCAGGTGATCGGGGGGTACGTGCAGGGAATGGGGTGGAGTACCACGGAGGAGCTGCTCTACTCCGACGCCGGCGAGCTGCTCTCTCATTCGCCGAATAGCTACAAGCTCCCGACCGTCGAGTGTCTGCCCCGCGAGTTCTTCGTCAACTTCCTCGAGAACCCCGCCAATGCGATGAACCTGTTCGCCAGCAAGGCCGTGGGTGAGCCGCCGTTCGTGCTCGGGATCAGCGTTTATTGCGCCGCCAAGCAGGCACTTTCGAGCCTTTCGCCGGGCCGCTCGCCGGGGCTGTGCCTGCCAGCCACTAGCCAGGAGCTCTTGAGACATCTCTCGCGGCAAGCCGGTGAGACCTCCGAATCCGACCGAATCATGACATCGATACCAGGACCCGACGAGATGAGGGAGGGCGAGATCCGTGCCAAATCCAAAGCGTGAAGAGGAATTCATGTTACTGGCCATTGAAAAGGCGCGCGATGGGATCGCGGCCGGGCAGTCGCCTTTTGGGGCGATCATCGTTCGCGACGGCACCGTGGTCGCCGCCACGCATAACACCGTCTGGCGCGACCTCGACCCGACCGCGCACGCGGAGGTCAATTGCATCCGCAGCGCGGCGGGGTCGCTCCAGGAAATCAACCTGAGCGGTTGCGACATGTATTCGACCTGCGAGCCTTGTCCGATGTGTCTGGCCGCGATCCACTGGGCAAAGATTCGACCGCGTCGTCTACGGGGCGACGATCGCCGACGCCGCGAACGCGGGGTTTTGCGAGCTGCACGTCAACGCCAGAGTCCTCGCCGAACTGGGCAAGAGCCGCCTTCGGGTGGAGAGCGGCCTGCTGCGCGAGCAGTGCGCGGAGCTTTTCGCGGCCTGGCGCAAAGCCGGCCTCTGCGGGACCTATTGAGCGCCGCTGGGCTGGGTGACTGATCGCGGCGCGCTGCTCTCTTGCAGGAGGGCGCGTGGTCATGGGTGACGATTGCTCCGGGAGGGCGAGCCTCCCGGCGAGCCATTCTCCTGTAGCAGGAGGGTGTGAGGTCATGGGTGACGATTACGACAATCTGCCGGGGCCAGCAGGCTCGAAAATCAAACCTGATTCGCGCTCCGTCGCACGCCGCATCAAGGTCGCGCTCGGCCAGGAGCCGGGGGACCTGCTCTTGACCGGCGGGCAGGTCGTCAATGTCTTCAATCGCCGGGTCGAGCCGGCGGATGTGGTCATCGCCGACGGCCGGATCGCCGGCGTGGGCCGCTATGAGTGGCGGGCGAGCCAGATTGTCGCGGCGACGGGGCTCTTCATCGTGCCGGGGCTGATCGATGCGCACATGCACCTGGAGAGCACGCTCCTGACCCCCGCCGAGCTGGCACGGTTGATCGTGCCTCTGGGGACCACCGCCGTGATCTCCGACTCACACGAGATCGGCAACGTGCTGGGAGTGCGCGGCATCGACATACTGGCCGCGGCCTGCGAGAAGTTGCCGCTCGACCTCTTTTTCATGGCGTCGTCGTGCGTGCCGGCGACACGCTGGGAGGACGCCGGGGCCGTCCTGGGCCCGGCGGAGGTCAGCGCGTTACTGTCACTGCCGCGCGTCCTGGGACTGGCCGAGGTGATGGACGTCCCCGCCGTTCTCGCCGGCGAAGCCGACGTGATCGAGAAGATCGAGACCGCCCTTCGCGCGGGGACCGTCGTGGACGGCCACGCACCCTCGCTGACGCCCCGGGAGCTGATCGCCTATGCGTCCGCGGGAATCCGCTCCGACCATGAATCGACCACCGCGGAAGAGGCCCGGGCCAAGGCCGCGCTGGGGATGCTGATCCAGGTTCGCGAGGGATCGAGCGCGCAGAACCTCGACGCCCTCCTCCCCCTCTTGGCCAGCGGCGACCTGGACGACATGTGGTGCCTTGTCACCGACGACATCTTCCCCACCGATCTGTTGCGCAATGGCCATCTGGACGGGCTTCTCCGCCGCGTGGTGGCGGGAGGCGTCGCGCCGGCCGTCGCCGTCCGGCATGCTGCCTATGTGCCCGCTCGCCATTACGGCCTCGCCGACCGCGGCGCCGTGGCGCCGGGCTATCGCGCTGACCTGGTCCTGGTCGACAATCTCACCGATTTCCGCGCCCGGATCGTGATCAAGGGCGGGACCATCGCCGCGCGCGACGGCCGGTGCCTGGATGCCGGTGCGGCTCCCGAGCTTCCTCACGAAAACACCATCCACTTACCGCCCTTGGACGAAGGAACGTTCGACTTGCCGATCTCGGCGGAGACGTGCCCTGTCATCGAAATCGTCCCCGATCAGATCGTCACGCGGCGCGCGCTGCGCAGCGTGCGGCGGGTCGAGGGCCGCTGGGCGTTCGATCCGGAGCGCGACATCCTCATGATCGCCAGCATTGAGCGGCACCGCGCCAGAGGCCGGATCGGTCTGGGACTGGTCAGCGGCTTCGGCCTGACGCATGACGGCGCGCTCGGCTCGTCGGTCGCTCACGACTCGCACAACCTGATCATTGCCGGCACCAACGCCCGCGATATGCTCATGTGCGCCCGCACATCGGCCGCGCACGGCGGGGGCTTCGTCGCGGCGGCTGGCGGGCAAGTTCAGGCGATCCTGCCGCTACCGGTCGCCGGCTTGTTGTCAATCGAGCCTGCCGACGTCGTTTGCCGGCAACTTGGAGAGGTCGATCGCGCGGCCCACGCGCTCGGCTGCCCGCTGACTGCCCCGTTTGGAACGCTCTCGTTCCTCGCCCTTTCGGTCATCCCGGAGCTGCGAATCACCGCTCAAGGCGTATTCGACGTGCGGGAGCAGCGGTTTGTTTCGCTGTAGGGCCGGGAAAGCGCAACCGGGACAGGCCCGGTTTTGGCAAGGCAGGCAAGAGTCTGTCCTGAATTAGCAATATCAGACCTGTCCCGCTTCCTGGCTCGCGTCCGGGTCATTTGAACCCTTGAAAGCCGGCGCCGGTGCGGTCGAGTCGCGCCTTGCGTGCCTTGTCGGCCACGTTCTTTTGAATGGCCTTCGCGCGGGATTCCCATTTGTCCGCTTCGTCGGGCTGCCGCATGCGCCGGAAGAGCTCCGCGAAATTCATTGCGGTCTGGGCCAGCTCCAGGTTTTCGTCAGGCTTCGTCCGCTCACGGATGGCGATCACGCGCCGGAAAAGCGATTCGGCCTGGGTATACCGTTGCATGTCCGCGTAGACGCACGCGAGCATTTCCAGCGTAACGGCCATGTTGATGTGCTCCTCGCCGATGGATTTTTCCTGGAACGCGATCGCTCGCTTGAGCAACGGTTCGGCGTCGTTGTAGTGGGCTTGGGCGGCGTGGATCACGGCCAGCGCGTAGGTGCACTGGAACAGGACTTCCGGGGAGGTCTTGGGATCGGCTTCGCGCACCGACAGGGCCCATTCCGCGAGCGGTTGGGCCTCCGCGTATCGTCCCTCGTGGTACAGGGTCCTGGCCAGGTCGCAGTAGCTGCGTGCCAGCAGGCGGCGGCTGTCCGGGAAATACGGGCGGATCGTCTTGATCGCCAGGTTGAATCGTTCCTCGGCCAGCTCGTAGTCTCCTCGGTTGAGGCATTTCCACGCGGCGTTGTTGTAGAACCCCCAATCGGTAAGAATGCCCGGCGGAATGTCCTCTGCGCTCGCCGGAATTACGTACAGCCAAAAAGCCAAGCTCAAAACGGCTTTCCGCCAATCTCGACGTTGGTGATTCATGCTGGTCTCCCTGATGCTGTCCGAGTGCGGACATCGAGCCGGATGCGCCGACCTCCACAATTCCTGTGCTTCGCTCGCCGTGACTCGTTGCTGTTTTCGCGGTCGCGACGAACGAGGATTCACCGAGACGACGGATTCCAGATCATCAAAATCACCGCCAAACCTGTGATCAACAAGGCGATACCGGTGCCGATGCGGCTCGTGGTCTTCGGCCAACCTCGCACGTGTTGATTGGGGAACCATGCGATGCCTGCCAGGATCAAGCCGACCACGGGCACACAACATAGCAATATGGCCAGGAGAGCGAAGAACCTGGCAATCACGGAACCCGATGACTCGATCGCAACGCCGGCAACCTGGCCGCCTTCGGACGCCTGCGGTTCTTCCGAAATCTGCTCCGCTGCCGTTGTGGGTTTGTCCAGCAGCCAGACGAACAACCCTGCCACGAGGCCCAGAACCGCGCCGCCGACCCTCCACGCCGGAGAGAACCCCTCGCCCGCCCGCCGTGCGGCCCGGCCTCCCACTAACCCTCCCGCCACGACACCCACGAGTGGCGCTGCCCAGCGGGGGAAAGCGATGTTCTTCATGCGTACGTCCGGCTGAGTTGAGAGTAGTCTCGCAGGCAAGTAAGCTGTGAGTATTCCCCGTGCATGGCGAGACCTTGCGGATTACAACCGCGCTCGCAGTGATTTTCTGAAAACGGACCTCGAGTTTCAATGGAGAAGAGAGGAGAAACGTCGTGATGACTCAGAGGGTGACGAACTTTGCCTTAACCGTGACATTGCTTTCTCAGCCAATGCTTGCGGCCAGCGCGCTTGCGCAACCGCCCGGGCGAGGACCGGGGACGCCCCCGGTCGTCTCGCCCGAGGTCTCGGCGGACCGCAATGTCGCCTTTCGCATCCGGGCGCCGAAGGCGGAATCGGTCACACTCACGGGCAGCGACATTCCCGGTAACGGCCGGGAGGCGACGCTGAAGAAGGACGACAACGGAGTCTGGGAAGCAACGCTCGGGCCCATCGATCCGGGTGCCTATCGCTACCGGTTCAACGTGGACGGCGTTCCGGTCGTCGATCCTCGCAATCCCACGATCAGCGAGTCCAACAACAACGTTTGGAGCCTCGTCACCGTTCCCGGTTCGGAGTTCATGGACACCAAGGACGTGCCGCATGGCGCGGTCGCCGCGGTCACCTATTACTCGAAGTCGCTCAGCAAGTTTCGCCGCATGCACGTTTACACGCCGCCCGGCTACGAGAGCGGCGATGTGCGGTACCCGGTCTTCTACCTGCTGCACGGCGCCGGCGACAGCGACGATTCCTGGTCGTCCGTCGGCCGCGCCGGCTTCATCCTCGACAACCTGATCGCCGCCACGAAAGCCAAGCCCATGTTAGTGGTCATGCCGGCCGGTCACACCCGTGCTTTCGGGGGGTTCGGCGGACGCGGCGGTTCGGGCCGGCCGCCCGTCGATGAATTTGCGCAAGACTTCACCAATGACATCATGCCCTATGTGGAAAAGACCTATCGCGTGTCCACGGAAAGGCAGCACCGCGCGATCGCCGGACTGTCGATGGGTGGCGCCCAGACCCTGAATGTCGCCATTCCGCACCTGGAAAAGTTCGCCTATATGGGCGTTTACAGTTCGGGCGTTTTCGGCATCGCCGGCGGCCGCGGCGGCGCTCCCAAGGCCAAGTCCGGCCCGTCGTGGGAGGAGCAAAACAAGGCCTTCCTCGACGATGCCGATCGGAAGAGTGGACTGAAGCTCGTCTGGTTTGCGACGGGCAAGGATGATTTCCTGATCCAGACATCGCGCGCCACGGTCGACATGCTCAAGAGGCATAAGTTCGACGTGGTCTTCAATGAAACGACCGGCGGCCATACCTGGATCAACTGGCGCGATTACTTGATCGAGTTCGCGCCGCGACTCTTCCAGTAATTATCCGGATGCAGGGAAGAAGCGGGAACAGGCGTCGTTCGCTTTGTGGAACAATCGCGATGGAACTTCATCAGGTTTTGCCGCGCGATCGTTTTGGAGCGGGCGCCTTCCCCTTCGCCGCCGTCCGGGAGCTGGTTGTCGTTCCCGACTTCTTCGCGCTCGCTGACGACGTCTTCTTCGATACCTGACGCGCTGCCTCGCAATACGCCACGTACTTCTTCGCCGGCACGGCCTTGATCGCCTCGGCGATGACGTCGAGCGCGAGGTCGTCGACATTCTTGAACCGCACGCAGGACTTTCCCATGTCGAGCTTCTTGCCGGTCTGTGCCCACGCTTCGCGGAACCGCTTCGAGTGGTCGGTGTCGCCGTAGACGCACATGAGGTAGAGCGACATGTAGTTCTTCTGCGACGCGAGCGCTGCAAACGGCAACGGCTGCTTGGGGTCGCAGTGGTAGCCGCTCGGGTACACCCGGTGCGGCACGTAATACCCGATCATGCCGTACTGAATCCCTTCCTCGTAATCGTTGTCGAGGTTCTTGAGGATGAGCTGACGAACAGCCTCGATGGCTTCGCGCCGGTCCTCGGGCAGTCCAGACAGGTACTCTGCGACAGTCGTTGGTTTGTTTGGCATGGGTCTACCTTACGAATGAAGTTGACGGAAAGGAGACATTATATCGCATCCTGGGCGCGGAAGCCGAGAACGCCCCCAACCAGACACACTGTCCCGACGACGCGCAAGACCCAATACCACTCCGCGAGCGACGCGGTGTTTTCGGGCGGATGACCGGGACATATGTTCCCAATGCGGCCGAACGCGGGTATTATGCCGGGATTGTCCGCAAAAGGTCAATCGATCGCCGAATCCGGCAAATTGTCAGCTAGTCAGCTCAGTTTTCGATTCAAACTCCAAGAACGTGTTGCCTCGCTTCTCTGCCGTTAACCCGAGATTGACAACCATGAACCCAGTTAAGGCGGGTCCATCGCATGCGGCGCTTCGATCCTTCAGTCATCGGCAAGAGGCGCCACAGACTGGTCGCCGGCGCCGGCGTTTAGCGATCGAGACCCTCGAGTCGCGGTGCCTGCTCGCGACCATTTCCGAGTTCCCCGTGCCCAGCCCGGGTGTGTTGCCCACTCAGATCACAGCGGGGCCCGACGGAAACCTTTGGTTCACAGAGAGTCTGGGAAACGTTATTGGGATGATCAATCCGACGACGCACGTCGTCACCCAGTTTACTTTGCCGGGCAATTACAGCAACACCAGCGGAATCACCGCGGGCCCCGACGGAAACCTCTGGTTCACCAATTTGACGTTGACCAACGGCGTGTCGTATGGCGCGATCGGGATGATCAACCCGAGCACAGACCAGATCACCGAGTACCCCGAGAACATTCCCAACACAGCACCGTTAGAGATCACGGCCGGCCCCGACGGCGACCTGTGGTTCACCGACGTCAAGACGAACAATATCGGGATGATCAACCCGTCAACCGGCGTCATCACCCAGTTGCCGGTGCCAGGCCCGTATGGCGGGGCGGTCGGCATCACAACCGGGCCTGATGGCGACATCTGGGTCTGAGCGACGTCGGGGGCATTACGGCCGGGCCCGAGGGCGGCGTCTGGTTTACGGAGGGCGATCCGGCCGCGATCGCGATGATCAACCCGACGACCCACGCCGTCACCACCTTTCCGCTGGCAAGCCCTGGGGCTGACCCCGAAGGAATCACTATGGGGCCCGACGGCAACCTTTGGTTCGCCGAAACCAATGGCGATCAGATCGGAGTGCTTGATCCGTCAGGCGCAGACGAGTCCGCGGCGCTTCCGGCGTCGCCGGCCAAGTTTGGCTTCACGCTTTCGGTCAAGGGGGCGACGGCTGTCGCCGGCTCGAGTTCCACCATCACGCTGTCTCTGGGCGCTGGCTCCGGCGGCGATACCCTGACTGTCTCGACCGCACATGGCGAACTGACCTACTCCGGCCTTATGCTCAAGAAGGAGGGCGGCGTGTACGAGCTCCTGGCCAGCGCCGGCACCCGGGCCGAGGCTCGAGCCGCCGCGGTCAAGATCACCGCCATTCGGCCGATCCTTACTGAGCAGGTCCTCACGGCGGGCAAAGGCAAGAACCAGCACACGATCGGAGTCGAGATCGCCTTCCGCAAGGCACTCGACCCGCTGCTGGCCGATGACATGGCGAGCAGCTCGCGAACCGATGCCGTGAAGCGGATCGCTCAGGCGGTCGCCATCCAGGTCACGTACTCCGCCTTGCAAGGAAGCGCCAGGGTGAACCTCACTGGCGAAGCCACGTCGGGCGCAGGCGGCCGGATTGTCGTCGTCGCCAAGCCCTAGATTCTGATGAAGTGCCTGGCGAAGTCGGGTACCTCACGAAAGAACACGTGCATGCCGTCATTGAATGAGCCGAGAATGAATCCGAAGGGTTGCCCAAGCATTGCCAGGCTTGTCCTCGTGTAGAGCGAGACGTGACCGTTTCTGGGGCCGGCGTACCACCAGTTCAGGCCGTGTTCCTCGATATCGGGGGGCTGAACCAGGGTGGAGAACAGGATTAATCCCGTCTCGGTCAAGAACTCGTTGATGTCCGCAATCGTCCGAGCGGGATCCGTGGAATGCTCGAGCACCTCGAAGCTGACCACGCAGTCGAAACGATCGCGCGGCCTGGTCGAGTAGCACGGCACAAAGGGGTCGTAAGTCTCGGTATCGGGGAAACCGCCCGCACGGAGCGACTCGGCCAGCACGCCATTGCCGCCGCCGTAATCGAGAATGCGCCTCGGCCTGGCGTCCGAAAACAGTCTGAACAGCAAGGCCGCGTTTCCCCGGGAACGTTGCTCAACATAGTCGGGATCGACCAGCAGATAGTCGTCGTTGTAGACGTGCTGGAGAAAATCCTCCTTGGTGAAGTGGTCGAAAGCCGTTGTGAAGATGAACTGGCAAACCGGGCAGCGGTGGTAATAGATCGGCACGCCCGAAATATCGAGTAACTTGGCGCGGCGCATTTCGCAATTCTTGTGAAAATCGACGACGCCGTAGCGGAACGCCAGTGCCCCACAGCATTTGCAACGCGCTTGCTTTCTGCAGATAGTCTGCAATCCCGAGATCATCGCGCATCTCCCACACCCACCGAAAACAACGCGCACTGGCCGCGTGACGCTGATGCGCAGCCGTTTGAGCTGGCCGTTCATGCGGCAACCGAATGTCCGCGTGCCTCTTTTTAAGATTTCTCGCCGATCGCGGCAAGCTCAAGAACGAGGTGCGGCAACGCGGAGGAAAACAGCGAGTTTGCACAGATCGTTGAACACCGTCAGCACCCAGGTCCCGTCGTCCTGGCGAACATACCGTACAACGAGCGGGCTATCCTGGGTGGCCATCACGTACTCGTGAACCGACGGTATTTGGCGATAATGCGCAAAAGGAGTCAAAGAGAACCCAGCACGACCCGCACCGCCCGCGTGAGCACGCTCAACTCATCGTCGCTGATCACAAGAGGCGGCATCAGGTAGAACGACGTCCTTGAACGGCCGGACCCAAACCCCTTGCTCCACGAACCGGGGCCGTAGGGCGTACACATCGACATCCTCGTCGAGCTGGACGACGCCGATTGCGCCTTTGATTCGAACTTCGACCACGTGCGGCAAGGCGCGGCAGGGTTCCAGGCCCGTCCGGAGGCTCGCCTCGATCGCCTTCACCTGGGCTTCTCGGGGCTCGCGGTCGAACAGGTCGAGGGAGGCGTTCGCCGCCGCGCAGGCAAGCGGGTTGGCCATGAAGGTCGGCCCGTGCATGAGCGCCGCGTTCCAGTCGTCGCTCAAGAAAGCCTCGAAAATCGGCTCGCGAGCCAAGGTTGCGCCCAGGCCGAGCGCGCCGCCGGTCAAGGCCTTCCCGAGGCAGAGGATATCGGGACTGATCCCTGCCTGGTCGCACGCAAACCGGCTGCCTGTGCGCCAGAACCCGGTTGCGATCTCGTCGGCGATGAAAAGGAGCTCGTATTTTTGCGCCAGGGCGTGGAGCTTCGCCAGTATACCGGCATCATGAAACCGCATGCCGCCAGCCCCTTGAACCAACGGCTCGACGATCATCCCGGCGAGTCCGGCGGCCGCGTCGGCGAGAAAACCTTCCAGGCGTTCGAGGCCAATCGCATCCGTGGGCAAGTCCACCACGTGCTGGGGCAAGAGGACGTCTCGAAACGCCTGGTGCATGGACCGCACGGGATCGGAGACCGACATGGCGCCCAAGGTGTCGCCGTGGTAACCGTCAGAAAAGCACACGAAGCGCTTCTTGCCCGGCTGCCCCTTGTTCCGCCAGAACTGGAGCGCGACCTTGAGCGCGACCTCGACGGCCGTCGAGCCGGAATCGGAGAAGAACACGCGAGAAAGGCCGCCCGGGGCCATCGCCGTCAGGCGGCGGGCCAGGACCAGCGCCTGTTCATGCACCAATCCGCCGAACATGACATGCGGCATTGTCTGCAACTGCCGAGCCACGCTCTCGAGAATATACGGATGATTATACCCGTGGCAGGCGCTCCACCACGAGGCGATGCCGTCGATCAGCTCGCGGCCGTCGGCCAGCACGATCCGGCAGCCGTGAGTCCCGACGACTGGCAGGGGCGGGGGCGCGACCTGCATCTGGCAGTAGGGAAGCCAGACGTGGGAAAGGCCAGGCTCATACCACGATGGAGACATGGTGGAAATCACAAATAACAAAACACAAATCACAAAACCGAAATGACAATCGGTGGAAACGCAGAAGAATGCTTGCCGTACGTCAGGCTTTCCAGCCTGACTGTCCGGAATTTCAGTTGGAATGCGTGGCCTACACTTGCGCCATCCCTTCCGCCGGTCCACAGAGCGTGCTTGCGTCGAAGAGTGAGCTGGCCAGGCGCCACTTGGGCTCGCGTCCGGCGGGGATCCTGGGGAGAGTATAAACCGGAAAATCGGGGCCAGCCAAGCGCTGGAGACTCTCGGCAGTGTCGACGAGTCCCGCGCTTTGTTCGGATTCGGAAACGACGACTCCGCGAATGGGGGCGTGTCGGCTCGCTAGCGCGCAGATCGCCGTCAGCGTGTGACTGATCGCACCCAGGTAGCTGCCGGTCACGAGGACGGCGGGATGTCCGAGGAGGGCGATCAGGTCGAGGACCGTGTGGGAATCGTCGATCGGCGACATCACGCCGCCCGCCCCTTCGATGAGCAAGTCATCGCAGGAGTTGTGTGATTGCGCTCGGCAGAAGGCCGCGACATCGGCGCAGGCGAGCGTCCGTCCTTCCAGCCTGGCTGCCAGATGGGGTGACACCGGCGCGTGGAACCGCCACGGGGCGATCGCCGCGACGGCGGACGGGTTGGCTGCCATTTCGAGGCTCTGGAGGATCAACGCGGGGTCGCTCGACGGATCATCGTAAGCGAAGCCCGAGACCACCGGCTTGAGCGCTGAAACGGCACGGCCGCGGCGCATCAACTGGTGGCAGAGGATGGTGGTCAGCAAGGTCTTGCCGACTCCTGTGCCGGTCGCGGTGACGAAGAGCCCGTTCATGGTTGTGCCTCGTCAGCCAGGCTTCCGCAGGGTCAATGTGCAGCACTCACGCATAGCCGTGATCCTTCAAGAGCGCGGCGGCCCGCTCGATGGGCTCGGGCTCGTGCCAGGCCGAGAACGCGAAGCGCAGCCGGGACGTGCCCGGCGGGACCGTCGGGGGCCGGATCGCGACCGCCAGCAATCCGTTGGCCTCGAGCACGGCCGAGGCCGCCAGGGCCCGCTCCGACTCACGCACGACGACGGGCACGATCGCGCTTTGAGCCGGCTCGCGCCCGAGGGCTGCTGTGAACCGCCGCGCATTCTCCAGAGGCTTGGCTCGCAGCACGGGGTCGTCTCTCAGGATGCGGAGCGCGGCGGCGGCGGCGGCAACCGTCGCCGGCGGAAGCCCTGTCGAATACATCAGGCTGCGGGCTCGGTTTTCGAAGAGCGCGATGACATCCGCGCTGGCGCATACATATCCCCCGTAACCGCCGACCGCCTTGGAAAGCGTCCCGATCTGGATGTCCGCGGGAAGGGATGAACAGATCCCCAGCCCGTGGGCGTCGTCGGTCAGGAGCCAGGCGTCGTGGGCCTGGGCCAGTGCGGCCAGTTCCGCGACCGGCGCGCGGTCGCCGTCCATGCTGAAAACCGTTTCCGTCAGGATCAGACAGCGATTGAACTCGGCGCGGTGCCGCGCCAGGAACAACTGGCAATCGTCGACCGATTGATGAATGTAGCGTTCCACGGCAGCGCCCGAGATCCTCGCGCCGTCGAGCATCGAAGCGTGGCAGAGCCGGTCGGCCAGGATGAGGTCGTCCTTGCCGGCCAGTGCCCTGATCACTCCGAGATTGGCGAGATAACCGCTGCCGAAGACTAGCGCGCGCTCGGCACCCTTGAGCTCGGCGAGCAACCCCTCCAGCTCGGCGTACAGGGGATGGCTGCCCGTCACGAGCCGCGATGCACCGGCGCCGGCGCCGTGCCGATCCAACGCCTGGCGTGCTGCCTTCTTGACCTCGGGATGGTGAGCCAATCCCAGATAATCGTTGCAACTGAAGGAGATGAACTCCCGGCCTCCGCGGCGCACCCGCGCACCGCCGAGCCGTTCGGTGGTGACGATCGAGCGGAACTGCGATCGGTGCTGATCCCGAGCGAGCTCTTCCCGTGCGACCTGCGCCAGCGACGGCATGGGTTGACATCCTTCCACGAAACGCGTCTATTGTTGACCTTATCGTCGAACTGTAGAGGGGAAAGCCATGGTTTTCAATGCCGAAACGATCCCGGTGCATCGACCGGCGGCAGCTCTGCGCCACGACTGGACGCAAGATGAGGTGCTCGCCCTGTTCCAGCTTCCGTTCAATGACCTGCTCTTCCAGGCCCAAGAGGTCCACAGGGCGCATTTCGACCCGAACGAAGTCCAGATCTCGACCTTGCTCTCGATCAAGACCGGCGCCTGCCCCGAGGATTGCGCCTATTGCCCCCAGAGCGCACGGTTCGATACCGGCGTCAAAGCCGAGACGCTGATGGCCCCTGATGCGGTGCTCGCGGAAGCCAGGAAGGCGAAGGCGGCCGGTGCGACCCGCTTCTGCATGGGGGCGGCCTGGCGCGCGCCAAGGACCACGAGGTCGAACACGTCGCCGAGCTGGTGGCTCTGGTCAAGGAGCTCGGCCTCGAGACCTGCGCAACGCTTGGCATGCTCACCGGCCCCCAGGCCAGTCGCCTGAGCGCGGCCGGTCTTGATTATTACAATCACAATCTGGACACCTCGGAAGAATACTACGGCAAGATCATCAGCACGCGCACTTATCAGGACCGTCTCGACACGCTCGCCCACGTTCGCGAAGCCGGCATTCACGTGTGCTGCGGCGGCATTCTCGGCCTGGGCGAAAGCGTGGAAGATCGGGCCGCCATGCTCGGCACGCTGGCGACCCTGCCGGTTCACCCAGAAAGCGTGCCGATCAACCTTCTGGTGCGGGTCGAGGGAACGCCGCTCGCGGCCGCGGAGACCGTAGACCCGTTCCAGTTCGTGCGCACGATCGCCGTCGCTCGCATCTTGATGCCTCGCTCGTTCGTGCGGCTCTCGGCGGGCCGCGAGTCCATGAGCGACGAGTTGCAGGCACTCTGTTTCCTCGCTGGCGCCAATTCGATCTTCTACGGCGAAAAGCTGCTGACAACGCCCAACCCCGCCACGCACGCCGACCGGCGGCTGTTTGAAAGGCTTGGGCTGCGGCCGCTGATCCCGAGCCAGATCGACAGCGGCGCGAGGACACGACCACGATCGTCGTCTCGCCAAGGCGGGCCCCGAAACCCGTGAGCGCGGCACGCACACACCGACTCCTTTACACCATTCCAACCGTCTGCTAGGCTCAGGAATGCGGGCAAGTCCCAAGCACGTGGGGCAAACTGCGGCCCCGGATTGACGACGAGAGCGTCCGTCATGAGCTCCCAGGCGACGGTCCATTCGATTGACGCACTCAAAGAACTCCGAACTGCCCTGGCCCTTTACGGCGAAGATACGTTGGGGGCTCTCGGGGCGGTCGAGGCGGAGGTGCGCCGGACCATGCGTTGGCTTCAGGACGAGCGCCCCTATTACTGGCAAGAGCAAATCAAGCGCCGGCGCGAGCAAGTCGGCCTGGCCAAGTCCGAGCTCTTCCGCCGCCAGCTTCAGAAACGGCCGGACTACACGCCGCCGATGTCGGAACAGAAGGAAAACTTGCGGAAAGCCGAAGCCAGTTTGCAGGACGCCGAGAAGCGGCTGGCCATGGTCCGGAAATGGCAGCCGCTCTACAAGCAAGCCGTGCTGGAATATCACGCCAGCGTCCAGCGTCTGAAGGATCTTTCCGCCAGCGACGTTCCCCGCGCCGTTAACCTCCTCAGCCGGCTCATTGATGCCCTCGAGTCTTATCTGCGTATCGCTCCTCCTTCCGGACTGGGCCTCGAGCCGGGGCTCGCGACCGGTGGGGCCCCGGCGCCGTTCGTGTCGATCGCGACCGAGATTCTCGACGCCGACGCTGCGATTCCGGCCGATGTGACTGAGGCGGCAGTCGAAAAAGAGACCATCGGCGAGGACGACGCCGCTCAAGATGGAGCGGAAAAAACTGCGAGCAACAACGAAGGGACCGACTCGGCCAGCACGCCCGCCTGATCGCGATCGAAACGATTCGACGGAGCACTCGATGCTCCTTATTCATGATGTCGAGGTTACCAAAGCATGCCCAACGCCAAGGTTCTCGCGGGGTCGACCCGCCTCTCGCAAACCATCCGGGTTGTCCGCGATCACTGGCTCGTCACCGAAGCGACCTGGACCGATTCGGTCCGGCAGCGTTTCGAGGAGCGATACCTGGCACCGCTTGAGCCGGCCGTCGACGCCGCGGTCAACGGCCTGCAGAAGATCGCCGAGGTGCTTGACCAGGTGCGCCGCGACTGCTCTGACCGGAGTGAGCTCTCGTGAGTACGACGCTTCGGACGATACCCGTCCAGAACGCCGACGGACGCAGCGCGCCGGCCACTTCGGGCACGGGCGAGCCTGAGATCCTGGTGAAAGAACGAGCAGTACTCCGCGAAATCCTGCGGCTCGTGGCCGAGCGCGCCGCGGCCGAGGCCAAGGTCGAAGGTGAACGCGCCTCGCGCGACGGCACGGCCGACGGCGAGTATGGCAAGGCGCGCCAGGCGCTGGTGGAAAAGCTCGGTCGGCAGGAACGCGAGGCAAAGAAGGCCGACGAAGAGCTGAGGCGCTCGATCGTCGATGCCGCGATCCAGGGAGAGGCCAAGGCCAAGGCCGAATTCAGCGCCAACAGCCGCAAGATCGCCAGCAACTTCGACGGAGTGCGCGAATCGGCCAAGGCCGAGCACCATCGCGCCAAGGCCGAGGCCGCCTCCACTCATGAATCCGCGATGAAGAAGGCCGCCCGGGAACACGCCGACAAGATCAAGCCCATCGCCGACATGGCCCTCACCGCCGATTCGTACCGGGAGCGCCTGACCGCAGTCGCCGCCCTTTACACCAAGTTCCGCCTCGACCCCGAGCCGCCCCAGCCTGTAGAAGAGACCTACACCAAGTTCGACGATCCCGAGGAAGAGCTGTTCACCCGGCTGTCGCGGATGGATGGACCGCTGCGGCTGCTGGAGAAACTGCTGATTCCCAAGGTCATGAAGGGAGCGCGCGAGGCCTGGGTTTATTTGCTCTTGATCGTGCCCCTGGTCGGTGCGGCGTTCGCGATGGAAATGGACTGGAGCTATATCGGGATCGCGGCGGTCATCGGTGGCGTCCTGGGTTTTCTGCTGCGGACCTGGCTCGTGAAGCTCTCCAAGAGCCAGCTCGAGCGTCTTTACGTCCCGCTGATGCAGTCGCTGGCGGACGCCGACGGCCTGAATGCTTATTGCCGCGACCGGGTCAACGCCCAGCATCAGGAAGTCCGGCGGCGGCTGAGCGAGCGCCGCGACCTGGAACTGAAGCGAGCGGAAGAGGCGCACCGCAAGTCCGTCGCCGAGGGCGAGTCCCAGCGCGACGAACGGCTCCGCAAGATCAACGAGGTCTACGCCGAGCGGATGGTGGAAGTTCAGACGACGCAGCAGCGCGACTTGAGAAAAGCCCTCGAGGACCACGACCGGCGCATAGCTGACTTGAAGGCCGAAACCGACACGGGCTTCCCCAGGCTCGAAACCCAGTACAAGGATCTCAAGGAACGAATCCTCGGTCGTTACGAGTCCGACTGGCGAGCGATGGCCGACCGCTGGCGCGAGGGGATGGACCACGCGATCGCCGAGCTCGCCGCGATCAATCGCGAGGTCAACGGCTACTGCCCCGCCTTGGACGACCCGGTCTGGGGCCAGCGCCATTTCCCGGCGTGGTGCCCCCAGTCATCCGCTTCGCGGCGGTGCCGCTCGACCTGGCTGCGCTGCCGCAAGGCATCGCCCGCGACGCGCGGTTGATGGAGGGCTTGCCGACGCGCTACAGCCTGCCTGCGCTTCGGCCATTCCCGGCAGGCGCCAACCTTTTGATCGAGACTCCGCCAGAAGGCCGCGCGGCCGCGCTGGCTGTGCTGCAAGCCTCGATGTTTTGCCTCTTGACCAGCCTGCCGCCGGGCCAGGTCCGATTCACAATCGTCGACCCGATCGGCATCGGACGAAACTTCGGCGCCTTCATGCACCTCGCCGATTTCGACGGGGCCCTTGTCACCAACCAGGTCTGGACCGACCCGCGCCAGATCGAGGAACGGCTCGCCGACCTGGCGGCTCACATGGAAATGGTGACGCAGAAGTACCTCCGGAACGAATACGCCACCATCGAGGAATACAACGCGGTCGCCGAGGAGGTCGCCGAGCCCTACCGCGTGCTCGTGATCGCCGACTTCCCGACCAAGTTCGACGAGAAGTCGGCCGCCCGGCTGGCGGCGATTGCCGCCGGAGGCGTGCCCTGCGGCGTCTTGACCTTGATCGCCGCCGATCTTTCCAAGCCGATGCCTCCCGGTTTCCAGTTCGACGAGCTCCGCCCGTCTTGCGCCCACCTGACCTGGGATAGCGCCCGCGGGCTGCTCGCCTGGGACGACCCGGACCTGGGCCGCTATCCTCTGGCGCTCGATCCACCCCCGCCGGCGGAGTTTGCCACGCGGCAGATCCAGAAAGTCGGCGCAGCGGCCAGGGATGCCAAGCGGGTCGAGGTCGCCTTTGAATTCATCACGCCGCCGCCGGACTCGTGGTGGATCCGCGACACGCGCGGCGAAATCGACGTTCCCCTCGGCAAGGCGGGCGCGACCAAGCGCCAGCACTTCACCCTGGGGCACGGCACCTCCCAGCACGTCCTGATCGCCGGACGGACCGGCTCGGGCAAGTCGACCCTCATGCACGCGCTCATCACCAACCTCGCGCTCAACTACAGCCCCGACGAGATCGACCTGTATCTCATCGACTTCAAGAAAGGCGTCGAATTCAAGGTCTATGCGACCTACGAGCTGCCGCATGCCAGCGTCGTGGCGATCGAGAGCGAGAGAGAATTCGGAATCAGCGTGCTCGAGCGGCTCGACGCCGAGCTGCGCCTGCGGGCCGATCGCTTTCGCGACGCCGGCGTCCAGGACCTCAGCTCCTACCGCAATTTGCCCGGGGTGCCTCCCTTGCCGCGCATCCTGCTGGTGGTTGACGAGTTTCAGGAGTTCTTCGTCGAGGAAGATAAGCTTGCCCAGGAAGCCGCCCTCTGGCTCGACCGCCTGGTGCGCCAGGGTAGGGCCTTTGGCGTCCACGTCCTGCTGGGCTCGCAGAGCCTGGGCGGAGCCTTCACGCTGGCACGCAGCACGCTCGGCCAGATGGCCGTGCGGATCGCGCTTCAGTGCAGCGAGAACGACGCGCACTTGATCTTGAGCGAAAACAACCCCGCGCCGCGGATGCTGTCGCGGCCGGGCGAGGCGATCTACAACGACGCCAACGGGGCGCCCGAGGGGAACCACTTTTTCCAGGTCGTCTGGCTGTCCGAGGAATCCCGCGAGAGCTACCTGAAAAAACTGCACGAGCTCGCCCAGGTTCGCAAGCCGAAACTCGCGCGGACGCCGATCGTCTTCGAGGGCGATGCACCCGCCGATCTGGCGCGCAACGCCCTGCTGCACGCTGGCATCGCCGCGCCGGCCTGGCCGGAGGCTCCCCGCTCGGCTTTTGCGTGGGTCGGCGACGCGATCTCGATCAAGGACCCGTCCGCCGCTCTGTTCCGCCGCCAGGGTGGCAATCATCTGCTCATCGTCGGCCAGAACGAGAGCGCCGCGCTCGGGGTCATGGTATCGACTCTGCTCAGCCTGGCCGCTCAGTTCCCGCCGCCCGGCCCACCGACCGTCCGTCAGGGCGCTCGGTTCTACGTTCTCGACGGTACGCCCGAGGATCATCCCAATACCGGCGTGCTCGCCAAGATCGCCGCAGTCCTGCCCCACGGGATCGAAGTGGCCACCTGGAGAGACGTGGCCCGCATCCTGGCTGAAGTCGGCGCCGAAGTCCAGCGCCGCCAGGAAGAGAAAGGGGACGGCCCCGAGATCTTCCTCTTCATCCACGACTTGCCGCGTTTCCGCGACCTGCGCAAACGCGACGATGATTTCAGCTTCTCGCGCCGCGAGGAAGGGCCGACGCCCCCCGACCACCTCGACGCCATTCTTCGGGAAGGGCCGGTACTGGGCGTGCACGTCATCACCTGGTGCGACACGGTCAACAATCTGAATCGCTACTTTGCCCACCAGACGCTCCGCGAGTTCGAGATGCGCGTCCTGTTCCAGATGAGCCCGACCGACTCGGGCCACATGCTCGACGCCCCCCACGCCAGCAAGCTCGGCGAGCATCGTGCCTTCCTGGCCAGTGAAGAGCAGAACCGGATCGAGAAATTCCGGCCGTACGGCATACCCTCCGACGAGTGGCTGCGGGGGGTGGGAGAACAATTGGCCAAACGTGCGCCGGCCGCCGCGGGCGCATCATGAGACAAGGGAGGCCGGCGTTAAACCGATTGCACGGACGGTCTTCGTGACGGCCCGGGGCGACCTTTGTAGGAGGGGGCTCTGTCCCCCGATCTTTTCCTCAGAAGAGAACATCGATTCGCAGCTTCTCCGTCATCCACGGGGCCTCCAAGAACATGAAATCCCGCCTCATCATCCCATCCTGCCTCGCCCTGGTCCTCGTGGGCGGCTCCATGAAGCCGGCAACTCTCTGTGCAGACGGCGTGACGCCGCCGCCCGAACGGCCCGCCGATCCCGGACAGGACCGCGAGCGAACCTGTTTCCAGACCAACGCGCGCTGGGATCCCATGCTCCAGCTCCGCTCGGACGTCGCCATCTGCTATGGCGTGAACGGCAGCATCGGCGAGCGAATCGCCCAGTGGAAGGCGCAAGGATATATTCCCCACGTGATGACAGGCGTCTCCTGGGGCAGCTACCAGGACTATCTCTACGGCCGCTTCGATGGCGAGAACCACGTCGATCAAGCCCAGACCGAACGCAACGGCCACGTGATCTCGCACGGCGGCGATGTCTACTACATGTCGCCCGGCGAGAACTTTGGCAAGTTCCTGTGCCAGGGCGTCAAGCGAGCCATGGACGCCGGTGCGCGGGCCATCCACCTGGAAGAGCCCGAGTTCTGGGCCCGCGCCGGTTATAGCGCAGGCTTCCAGCGCGAATGGAAGTCGTTCTACCACGAAGACTGGGTGCCGCCGCACTCCTCGCCCGATGCGCAGTATCGCGCCTCCCTGCTCAAGTACCACCTCTACGGCCGAGCGCTCCAGCAGATCTTCGACTTCGTCAAAGCCGAGAATGCCCGGACCGGCCGCCAGGTCAAGTGTTATGTGCCGACCCACAGCCTGATCAACTACGCCCACTGGAAAATCGTCAGTCCCGAGTCGAGCCTCGTCCGCGTCGGCGCCGACGGCTACATCGCACAAGTCTGGACCGGTACGGCACGCACGCCCAATCTCTACCGCGGCGCCCGCCGCGAACGGACGTTCGAGACCGCGTTCCTTGAATACGGCGCGATGATGAACATCGTGCGCGCGACCGGCGGCCCGGTGTGGTTCCTGAATGATCCGATCGAGGACAACCCCGACCACTCCTGGGCAGACTATCGCACCAACTGGGAAAGCACGCTCTGCGCCTCGCTGCTCTGGCCGCAAGTGTGGCGCTACGAGGTCATGCCCTGGCCGGAGCGCATCTTTCATGGCCGCTACCCCACGGTCGATCGCGCCAGCGCCGGCGGGGCGAGCGCGTGGCGCGAGAGCCGATCCCGCCGGCCTACGCCACCGAGCTCTCCACCGTGATCAACTCGCTCTGCGACATGGACCAGAAAGACATCACCTGGGACTGCGGCACCCGGCAGGTCGGTGTCGTCGTATCCGACACGATGATGTTCCAGCGAGCTGGGCCCAACCCGTCCGATCCCGACCTCGGCTCGTTCTACGGACTCGCACTGCCTCTGGTCATGCAGGGAATCCCGGCCGAACCGGTTCAGCTCGAGAACGCGACCCTGCCCGCCGCGCTCGAACCCTACAGGATCCTCCTCATGACGTACGAGGGCATGAAGCCAATGACTCCCGAGGTGCACGGTGCGCTGGCCGGGTGGGTCAAGCAGGGCGGCATCCTGATCTTCATGGGCGATGACAGCGACCCGTATAACGGCGTCAAGGCATGGTGGAACGACGCGGCCAAGGGGATGTCCTACGCGGCGCCTCGGGCGCACCTCTTCGCACAGCTCGGCTTGCCGAACGATGCCAGGCCCGGATCGCACGCGATCGGTCAAGGCATGCTCGTCTATGACGATCGAAGCCCCGCCGCGCTCACCCGCCAGAAGAACGGTGCCGATCAGGTTCTCGCCCTGGTCCGACTTGCCTGCGACCGCGCCGGAATGACCTACCGCGAAACGAGCTATCTCGCCCTGCGGCGCGGCCCCTACGTCGTCGCAGCCGGTCTGGACGAATCGCGCTCGCACGATACGCGGGTCTTGCACGGGCATTTCCTCAATCTCTTCGACCCCGATTTGCAGGTCCTCGAATCGGTTCGACCTGCGGCCCGGCAGCCGTTACTTCCTTCTCGACCTCGATCGGAGAAAATCGTCGCAGCCGGCCATTCTGGCCTCCGCATGCAAGACGCTCGAGACCCAGGTCATGCCGGACGGGACGTTCGCCTTTTACGCCGAAGGCCTGGGCAAGGTCGAGGCGGTCGTCCGCGTCGCGATGCCACACGAGCCGAAAGAAGTCACGATCGACGGACATCCCTTACCCGCCCCCGCCCGCGCCTGGCATGCCGGATCGAAGACGCTTCTGCTCCGCTTCCCCAACTCGGCCTCGGGGCACAGGCTTTCCCTCCACTGATCGAACCGCCGCGCTCTCTTTGCCAGAATCTGCTTCCGGCACGAGCGGAACGCGGCGCGGAATTCCGATATTGGGAATGCCCAGCGACTCGGGCGGATCACCCGACGCAATCCGGCGCGAGCCTGCTCGTAAAGCTGCCGCTTCTCACTCCGCTGTCCCGTCTCATAGCGCAACGGCGCGACCAGGGTATTGAATCCGCTGCCCACGCGGCAAAGGTCGCCCCAGTCGCGCGTCGCCAAGCCGAAGTGGGCCGCGCAGCCGGCCGGATCGATGATCGGCGGCGGCCGGTCGCCGGGCCAGCCGCAGGCTCGCCGCGCCTGGAGCGCATGGAGGACCGCCTGCGCCAGCGCGATCTGTCCCCGCAGCGAAGGATGCATCGCATCCTGAAAGAGCTCGTCGTCCAGGAGACCATGACGTGCGATCGCATGAACATACGACTGTCCATCGATCAGAATGCAGTCGTGGCGGGAGGCTACCTTGCGGTAGAGCCGTTGAAAGGCCGTGAGCATGCGCTGCGGGTAGCCATCCAGGTCACGGGCCGCGATGTAGTGCTCGTAGGCTTCGTCCCACTTTCCGGACTGCTCGAGGAGCTGAGCCAGGCGATAATGGGACTCCGCGAAACCGGGCTGCGCGGCCACGAGCGAGCGGTATTGCTCGATGCCGGCCGCGGGATCTCGCGCCTCGAGTGAGCGCGCGGTCGAAATGCGCGGGCAAATGCCTCGCGCTTCCGGCGCGGCGTCGCGGCCGGAAGCCACGAGCGGTTGGGGTCGTATCCGGCATCATTGCCCGGCGGCATGATCAGAACTGGGAGCGCGCCGATCTTGCCGGCATACGTGACGATCGCATCCAGACGCTTCTCGAAATCAGCCAGGAGGGCTTCGTACTCGATCTGGGTATAAACCGGCACGTCGATCAGATTGCGCGTGTGGGTACTGGGAGGCGGAAGCCCGATCCGGCACTGTTCCATCTCCTGGCGGATCAGCCCGCAAACGGCAGAGAAGTTGACGACTCGATCGAATAGCGCCGCCGGCCATCCCGGCTCTTTGGCGTCGCAGTAGTAACGGAGATCACGGCTCCACCACAGCCGCGAGGAAAACTCGTTGTGGCCGCAGTAGACGATCATCAGCTCGGGCCGGCGAATCAGGTTGGCCAGGACGCGGTACTGAGCCTGCAACGTATCGCCCGACCTGGCCAGGACGTGCAGGCGCACCGGCCGCGCGGGGATCGCCTGCTCGAGTTGCCACGCGACGATCTTGCCGACAGAAAACCACTTCTGGAACGGGACCCCTTCCGCGCTCGACTCGCCCACCACCGCAATATCAATCGTGCGGTCGTTAGCCGAGTCGGGAAACCGGGTCGGTAGCTCGGGATCCTCGAGGCTGGCGGGAAGCCGCCAGGATGATTCGCTCTCCTCGGCCGGCCCCAGGCCGCCCACGGGCATCGGCGTAAGAGCATTCAGCCGCCTCTGCCAGGCTGCGCTCGCGGCCTCGGCCAGTGCCACGCCAAATAACAGCGATCCGCACAGGAGCAGCGCGCGGGCCACAACCGGCCTGATCTTCCCCGTTCGCCGGCCCCGCAGCCAGAGCGGCAGCAGCAAGAGAACACCCAGAAAGCTCAGCATTGCCATCGCGCCGTAAGTGATCTCGACAACGATCAGCCCGAACAGCTCGGCCCTGAGGAAAAAGGAGCGAGACAGGAAGCTGCGCAGCCAGATGCCGCCCAAGAGCAGAAGACAAGCCACCGAGGCCGACGCGATCGTCAGGATCGCCAGCCGGCCGAACCGGCCGACGCGTTTTAGCCCGGTTGCGCTAGACATCTGTTTAGAGCTCGATCTCAAGTTCTTGTCCGGCCGCGAGCGTCACTTCCTCGGGCAGCGTCAGATCGACCAGGCCGCCGCTTGTGGTAATCGGGACATTCCAGGTTCGATCACCCCGAGTCACGCGGGCGGCGGCCGGCTCGAAGCCCGGCTTGATTCCCAGCCGGATCGATTTGAGGCGAAGCGTTCCCCAGCGAAGCGCGATCGAGGCTTTCTGCGACTTTTCGCCGCGCGTCTGGGAGAAAGTGCCCCAGCCGAGCGCCGCGGTGAAGGCTGCCCGGAAGTCGTCCGGTCCGAGCCGGGGGACGAACCCGATGTGCCCCTTGGGGCCGTGGTACTCGAACCCGCACGCCGCCAGGTAGACCCCGTAGCTGGCCATCGAGCGGGCGTAGTGATCGCCGCATTCGACCTCGTTCCAGGGGTTGCGCCGCGACGCTTCGTAGCGATCGTGAATGGCGCGGGTAATCGCCAGCCCCTCCAGGACCATGCCCTCCCAGATCATGTGCCCGGCCGCCTGGTATTCAAAGCCGTTCATGCATTCGTTGAAATACATCGTTGACCAGCCGCCCGACGGGTCGTCGATGCCCGGCCGGCTGCCCTTGGGGAAAGTCACCATGAGCAAGCCCGCCTCGCCCGGCATCGCGTACCACCGTCCCGGCTTGTTGACGGCGCGGTAAGGGCCGACGTCAGGCGCGAAGTTGTAAGTCCAGAGCGATTGCAAGGCCCGCTTGACGTGCGGCTCGAAGAGGAGCCGGCCCAGGCCGACCTGAAACGCCCAGTGCTGGCCGAAGACCTGGTCGATCTCGCAGCCGTCGTAGGAGCCGACCGCCCGCGGATGGGCCGGGTCGGGCCGCTGAATGAAGTAGCCCAGCTCGCCATTCCAGAGCTGATCGACCAGGCTCTTCGCCCCGCGCTCGCGGAGCCCGCGACAACGGCCGGCGAAGGCGTCGTCATGCATCTCGCGCGCCATCGCCTCGCCCGCCGCCAGGGCGGCGATGTAGAGCGAGCTCAGCCAGGGAACCTCCCCATACCACTGGGCGTCGAGCGTGTTGTGTTGAGCCCCGTCAAGCAGCCCGTCGGCGTTGGAATCGTGTTTGATGAGGTATTCCAGCGACTTCTTGACCTTGGGCCAGAGCCGCTCTAGAAACGCCGGATCGGCCGACATCTCGTGCTCGCGGTAAACCCGCAGAATGCACCCAGCCTGGCCGTCGACCGCCGGACCCACGGGCTCTTCGGCGCGGTGGCTGATGATCCCGGTCGCCGGATCGAAGCCGACTCCATCGCGATAGTCGACCTCCTCCCGCAAGATCCGCTCCAGGTCAGGGAAGAGACGCGCGACGGCCTGGGCGTAATGCCACACGTGCGTGCACGTCCCGGCGCAGCACCCAACTCCCTCCCACCCGTAAAACCGCCCGTTCTGGAACCGATGAGCAGTGGAGGTCGCCAGGATCGACGTATTGAGAAATGTGCGATCGAGGAACCAGTGCGGCAAAGTCGAATCGTACCAGGTCCGGTGCCAGAGCCTCGTATCCGAAGCGAGCCGCTCGAAGTTGGCGGCAACGTAGCTGGCGACGTCCCGGGCCGCCTCGAGCCGAGCGGCGTAATGACGCCCCACTCGCGCCGGCAGCCGGGTGCCGGGCAGCGACAGGTTGGGAAAGTGCCAGGCAATCACGAATGCCGCCGATGCTTCCTCGCCGGGTGCCAGCCGAGCCGTCCGCACGATCGCCCCGACGAGTTTCGTCCCGAACGGCTTTCGATCAACCGCCCCGCCCCCGAAGACCGACTCGGAAAGCTCCCCCGTCGAGATCGATGCCATGGCTCGGTCGCCGGCGCCCGGTGCCAGCAGTGCGAAACACAAGGTTCCGTGGTCAGGCCGCATGACCAGTGGCACGCGCTCAACTCGAGGCCGGTCGGCGAGCTCGATCTGGTCGATGTCGATGTGGCCCCAGCCCGCCGACGACGCGTCGACGATCTCGATCTGAGCCGTCTTCCCCGCCAGGTGGCGCACGTCCCACGCAGTCCATTCCATGGCGTCGCTGTTCTGGCCGGTCGTCGTCATCACGACCTGGCCGGCAACCTTGAGATTGATGCAGGTCTTTCCCGGATGATTGCCGCCGCCGATCAAGAAGTTCACATACGCCCGATCGATCGTGAAGCGCGGTGAGAGCAGGCGGCCCTGCAAGGCATCGGTTCCGGTCCAGGAGTTGACCAGGCCCTTGCCCTCAAAGCCGCGCAGTTGCTGGATGGTTCTCGCGCCGTGGCTTGGCTCTTTGCCGAAAGCCTGTCCTTCCACGGTCCAGCGGCCGTAAGAATCACCGTCGAAGTTGGCCAGTATGATCGGCGGGCGCATCCGAGCCTGAGGTTCGACGGGCGCCGGCTCTGCCCAGCTCTCGACCAGTAGCGCGTGCGAAGCGCGGACCACGCGATTGCGCCGAAAACCCTCCGCGGGCCGGCCGGTGTCGAGGCAGACCGCATTTTCGAGCCAGCCGCCGATCTCGATGTCGAGTGGCTCGCTCGCGGTGTTCTTGACGCGATATACCAGCACGGTGGCGGGCAAGCTCGAATCGAGGGTCGCGAGCGGGATAAACGGAGAAAAGGCTTCGAGACCGACCGTCACGGCACAAGCCGGGTCTTCATAAGACACTAATCCCAGCGGGTATTCGCCGCGGAACTGGACATCGGCGAACCCGTTGCGATCGAGCGTGCGCACGTCGGTGTGGCCATCCTTCTTGATTCGCACGGCAAAACCCTGCGCAAGCGGCGACTCCGGGCGAAGTGGGTGGGCATAATGGGCGTCGTTCGTGTGGTCGACGCGGTTGAAGATATCCCAGTGCCAGAGCTTGCCGTCGCCGCCCAGATAGAGCTGCCCCGCACACAGCCCGCCAACCGGCATGCCGATCTTGTCGAGTGCCGGCCCGCGGTACACCGTGCTTTCACCGCGTGCATAGAGCGACTTGACCCAACCGGGGTCGAGCTTCTTGTCCGGCGGCACCAACCGCGCGAAGTCGGACGACTCGAACGGCCCGGCCATTGCCAAAGCGCTCTCTCCGGCAAGCGACGCGGCCGCTCCCAAGCCCACGATCTGCAAGAACTCGCGGCGGCTGGTCGGACCACAACAACCCGGCCCAGTACATTCACGCGCGGCCGAAGAGGGCTCGCCGGCTCTCGCGTCGTCCCGATCGTCTAAGTTGCTCATCGCGAGCGCTTCCCGTTTTCCGGCCGTACGATTACTCACCATTGCGCACCCAACCGCAGGGCCAACCCCTCAATCCTACGGCCGTGTGAGCATCACCCGCAACCCGCAGGAGACCACCCGAGGGTCGGTGCTCAAGAACCACAAGCAAGGTCGCGCTCCCAGCGCTGGCAGTGAAAACGCGTGCTTCCGCAGTGCGAAAGCCGGCAAAAAGGCGCTGGCGGACGTCAATTTCAACCACTCTGAAATGCAAGCCGTTCTGAAACGATCCCTACCACGACGGCCGCGCCTGACGCGAAGTTCAAGGGGCAACTCGCGTTGCGTGCGCCGGCGACGTCCTTTCCGCAGTGAGAGAAAATGAGAGCCAGTGGGACGATTCCGGCGGTTTTTCGCCTCCGTCACCCTTGTTTTTAAGCCCAAGACCGTTCGTCGGAGCGGTTTTTCGGGCCGCGGGCGACCATGGAATAGGGACTTACGTTAACGGAACAGGGCCCTCGACCCCTTCGACGAACGGTATCGCTTTCAAGCCCCCTCCGGCGACTGGAAGGCGCACGTGACGAGGCAAAGAAATGTCGTGCAATCGCTAGTTGAGCGGCCTTTCTGATTTCTCTATCTACAGAGTGCGCTGATTTAGAAATCTCGTTAACGCAAGATTTACAAATAGGCGAAATTCCTGCCGCAAGTCCTTACCCCGGCAACTGAAGAAAAATCGCGAATTTTTTTCCCACTGTTCACTGAAACCGGCGCGACCCGATGGTGCCAACGGGGCGTTATTCGGATTCCCCTGGTTATAGCGCAAAGCGGCAAGCTAACGGAAGGGATAATCGTGACGAATTTGCCGGCAACAGAGCGCTGACCTCAGGCAACGAACACCCGACACCGAAGCACGGGTACCAAGCCAGCGCCAACTGTCAACCGACAACTGACAACCGACAACCGACAACTGACAACCGCCAACTGACAACCGCCAACTGACAACTGACAACTGACAACTGACAACCGCCAACTGACAACCGACAACTGTTCGAGTCCTTCTCGAATCCCCTATAATGCGATTCCCGTGCGTGAGTTTTTGCCACGAAATGCGTCTCTATCAATAGGGGGCGTCATTGACTCAGGCCTTCGGGCATGCGCGCCGTCCTCTGGCGGAGTACCGAGAATACTTGAGGCTGCTGGCGCGGTTGCAGCTCGACCCCCGGCTGCGGGGGGAGCTCGATCCGTCCGACGTGGTGCAGCAAACGCTGCTCAAGGCCCATGAGCGACTGGAGCAGTTTCGTGGCGAGACGGACGCCGAGCTACGGGCCTGGCTGCGGGCGATTCTCGCCCACAACCTCGCCGATGCCGTCCGCAAGTTTGGCCGGCAGCAGGGCGATCGAGCTTTGTCGCTGGAGGCCGCGCTCGAGCAATCCTCGGAAAAGCTCGAGGCGATGCTCGCGACCGAGGAGTCGAGCCCCAGCCAGGCGCTGCTGTGGGCCGAGCGCCAGGTCGGGCTGGCCGATGTGCTGGCGCGTTTGACGGAGGACCAGCGGACGGCTGTCGAGCTGCATTACCTGAGTGGGCTGTCGGTCCCAGAGGTTGCCCGCGAGATGGGACGAAGCACCGTGTCGGTGACAGGGCTTTTGTATCGGGGCATGAAGGCGCTGCGAAATGCGATGAGTGGGCCGGAGTGAAGCGGAGGCTCTCATGACACACGCAAAGCTCAGATTCGTCGCGCCCTGCGCAAATCTTGGGAGGCAAACGTCGTTAACCCGGAGCCAACGGCGACGGCGGCCGTTTTGACCGGAGCAGCGAACGCCGTCGCCGCTGGCTCCGGGTTAACGAGCGCAGCGACTGCGGCCCGGGGCGCCCTGTGCCGTGCCTTCGGCGGTTAAGAATTTGGGAGTTCCCGATTTTTCTGTGGTGATCGATCTCGGTTTCTCTCAGTCGAGGCACCGATGGCGGACCAGCTCGACGACCTGGCCGGCCCGGAACGAAGGCTCTGCGAAGTCCTGGCGGCCTACTTCGAGGCCCAGAGCGCAGGTCAGGCCCCAGAGCGCGAGGCGTGGCTAGAGGCCCACCCCGACCTCGCCGACCAACTGGCCGAATTCCTGGATGAGCGCGACCGGCTGCTGCGGCTGACCGAGCCCCTGCGCACGATCGCAGGTGCCGCCCCGGAAAAAGTGCCTGGCGACAATCCTGCATTGGGGTTCTGGCCCGGCCCGCTCGCTGCAAGCGGCGACGCAACAGTTTCCGACCTCAAGACCGCCACGGGGCGCCTCTTCGGCGACTACGAGCTGCTCGATGAAATCGTGCGCGGCGGCATGGGCGTCGTCTATAAGGCCCGGCAGACGAGCCTCAACCGATTCGTCGCGCTCAAGATGCTCCGGATCGCCGCGCTCGCCGACCTGGACAGCCCGCGCAGGTTTCGCCTCGAGGCGGAAGCAACCGCCAACCTCGATCATCCCAACATCATTCCGATCTATGAAGTGGGCGAGCTGGACGGATTCAGCTTCTTCACGATGAAGCTGGTCGAAGGTGGCAGCCTCGCCCAGCATCTGCCGGCCTACATCGGCAATCCCCGCGGGGCCGCGCAGCTCGTGGCGACGGTCGCGAGAGCCGTTCACCATGCCCATCAGCGTGGGGTGTTGCATCGCGACCTGAAGCCCTCCAATATCGTGATCGACGCGGCCGGCCAGCCGCACGTCACCGATTTCGGACTGGCCAGGCGGGTCGAGGGCGATCCGGAGCTGACCCAGTCGGGCGCGATTCTGGGCACGCCATCGTACATGGCTCCCGAGCAGGCATCGGGGCAGAGGAAGGCCATCTCGACGGTGACCGACGTCTACGGCTTGGGCGCGGTGCTCTACGCCCTCTTGACGGGCAAACCGCCGTTTAAAGGCGACTCGGTGCTGGAGACGCTCGATCAGGTGCGGCAAGCGCCCCCCGAGCCACCAAGCGGCATCGGCCGCCGCCTGGACCGCGACCTGGAGGCGATCTGCCTCAAATGCCTGGAGAAGGAGCCGGAAGGGCGCTACCCCTCGGCCCTAGCTCTGGCCGAAGATTTGGAGGCGCTGGCTGGCCGGCAAGCCGACCCAGGCTCGGCCGCTGTCACGCCCGGCCCGTCTCCGCCGCTGGGCGTCGCGGCGCTGGAAGCGACTGGCAGCGGCAGCGGCTCTGCTCGTGATACTCGGCCTGATCGGCATCGGCATCGTTCAGGATATGCGTCTGCGTCGAGCCGGTCGGCTTCTCGACGCGCAGCGACAGACCATCCAAAAGCGCGACGAAGCGGCCCGGCAAACGCAGTATATGTCGGACATTCGCCGAGCCGCCGCCCTGATCGCCGGTGGCGACGCGCGAAAAGCCCTGGAGTTGCTCGATCAGGGGAGCCGCGCGACCGGCCCGGACGACCTGCGCGGTTTCGAGTGGTTCTATCTCCGGGGCCAGACCGACGTAAGCCTCGCGGCGTGGTCCGGGCACGAAGGTCGCGACATTTACCACGTCGAATACGCTCCCGACGGCCGCCGCTTGGCCACTGCCGGCGCCGACGGCACGGCTCGCGTCTGGGACGCCCAGTCACGGAAGGAGCTCCTGGTTCTGCGCGGTCACAATGCCGACGTCAACTGCGTGAGCTTCGATCCCAGCGGGCGCCGGTTGGTCACGGCGGGCGAGGACGGCAGGGCGCGGATCTGGGATGCTTCGGATGGCCACGTGCTCGCGGTCCTCGACAGCACGCGCCCGAAGTCGTCGCTGCGCTTTTTACACCGGACGGCCGCGATGTCATCGCGGCCACGAGCGATGGCCTCGTCGTGCGCTGGGACGCCGCGACCGGCGACAAGCGGGCGAAGCTCAAGCACGAGCTTGGCGATTGTCGTATCGAATCCATGGCAATCTCGCCGCAAGGGACGAAACTGGCAATCGCCGCAACACTGTTTCCCGGCCGCGGCAGCACCCTGATTCTTCATAACGTCGGTGACGGCGGTCTAACCGCCACCACCACGATCACGCCGTTGGGAGCGCAGTGCGTTGCCTTCGCGCCGGACGGCAAGACGCTGGCCGTCACCGGCAGCCGTGACCAACATGTCGGCGTCTATGGAGCCGACACCGGAAACCTGGAAGTTGCCCTGACTGGGCTCATGAATTACCCCATCACCGCGGCCTATTCTCCCGATGGCCGGACCCTCGCCGTTGGCTACGACAGCAGCGCGGTAAGGCTCTGGGATTTGGCGACGAAGAACTGCCGAGTCACGCAGCTCGGGCACACAGAAAAGGTCTGGTGCGTGGCCTTCGCTCCCCACGGCCACGCGATCGCGACAACGAGCCGCGATGGCACGATCCGGCTCTGGGACCCCGCGGCACGGACAGATCGGCTTGTCTTCCACGGCCCGGAGCGGAACCCGCACTCTACCGCCTCATCAGTTGCGCTTGCTCACGATGGCGCAGGTTCTCGCTGCGAGCGCATCCGGGGAAGTGCTTGCCTGCGACCTGACAACGATGGCGGTGCACCGTTCTCAGCCGCTCGACTGGAGTAAATGGTGGTGGGACAGTGCTCTGATTTCACCGCGGGGCACGCACCTTGTCGCGCTTAAGGTGGTGGAGCGCGGCACGACTGCCGCGGACTGGCGCTACGAAGTAGTCGTCCACGACCTCCGCGGCGGCGAAAACCCGACGACAATCTCGCCGCGGCTGCACATGGGATCCGCGCCGATCTGGTCCACGGATGGACTGAGGATCGCCCAGGTCGATCTCGAAGGCAACCTGATGGTCTGGGACATTTCGGGCCGGTTACTCGGCCAGCTTGACGGCGAATTCGGAGCGGGTTCGTCGCGGCCGGCCTTTCTGCCCGGTGACAACGCGATCGTCGCCTCTTGCGGCGAGAAAGTACGCGCGCCCCTTCGCTCAATGCGGTTCATCAGGTGGGAGCCCCGCACGTCGAGCCTAGATCGGTGGCCCGTGCTCGATGATCGAGGACTCGGTTACGCGCGGCTCCTCGTATCTCCCGACGGCCGAACTATCGCTGCACATTATGCCGCGCTCCTCACGCTCTGGAACCTCTCGGACCTATCCCGCCGCTGTGAGCTTGTGGGCCACCACGACAACGTGACTCACCTGGCCTTCGCGCCCGATGGCCGCACACTCGCAACGGCCAGCCTCGACCATACGGTGCGGCTCTGGAGCGTCGCCAGCGGCCAGGAGCTTTTGGCGCTGGAGGGACATGCAGGGCCGGTCCGTGCGGTGGCGTTCTCGGCGGACGGCCGCGTGCTGGCCTCGTGCGGGGATGGCCCCGGCGGCGGCATCGAGGTGATCGCCTGGCGCGCCGATCGGGGCGCTCGTTCCGCCGCCGCATCCAGCCAACAGCCGCCAAATCGCCCATGATCGACTCGGCCCGAATGCCCGGCCAGAACCGAGCAAATCCGCGTTACCGGCAGGCCCGCTTCTTCCTCGGTACACGCCGTCGCCGCGGGCTCCGGAAACGACCGAAGCTCGCAGCTCGACGGACTTCGACGAGCTCAGTCGAGTCGAGGTCGCCGAAGTCCACTCCCCCCTCGCCCCTCTGGGGAGACGTCCCCACAGGATCTGGGGGGTGAAGGGACTTAGAGGGCCGCCGGAGGCCGGGTGAGGGGCCTGCGCAGCGCAAACCCACCGCCGACAACGACCGCTCACACTCACCACCGGCCACTCACCACTCACCACTTGCCCCCGCCTGATCTGGCGTCCAACCGGTCTGCGATGGCCGAGCGCATTTCGTGATGTAACGTCGAAACACCTCCCCGAATCGGACCACAAAAAATGCGCGAGGCCCGCGTGAGTTTTTCCGCGAGCGAGCGTCTCAATCCTTAGAGGGACTGATGGGACCGGGGCCTGACCGGGCGGCGAGGTCGTGGCCCTGCCTGTCGTCGTCGACGATTCCGGGATGAACTGGCAACGAGGAGGCAACGCCCCAACGACGATGGAGTCGCCGCAGCCGCGACTGGGTGCAGCGCAGTTTCAAGCCGGGGATAGCCCGGCGCGGCCGAGCCACGGCCGCCGTGCTCGTTAACCCGGAGCCAGCGGCGACGGCGTTCACCGCACCAAGGTAAACGGTCGCCGTCGCCGCTGGCTCCGGGTTAACGACGTTTGGCCTCCAAGATTTGCGCAGGGCGCGACGAATCTCAAGCCCCCGTTGGGCTGGAGCGATCGTTCTGCGCATGAATCGTTGCTTTTCTCATCTGATCATTGAGTGTTGACTCCAACTTTCGATAGGTACCAGACGGAAGGCGGAACGGACCGGCTGAAGCCGGGACTCCAACGCGTCGCCTGAAGATCGACCAGCCACCAACCACCACAGGAGCCGACCCGATGCTTGGTCGTTGCACGAATCATCACCACCAGCGCCATTCAACCGGCCGCCTTCTACGCGGCCATCCTCTCCGCCGCCGTTGACCCTGGACACCCGAAGGGCTCGAGCCCCGGGTCCTCCTGTCGGGAAACCCCACGTACTACACAGTCAATCTGACGAGCGATACCGGCGCCAGCTCGGGCACCGATGCGACGACCGGAGATCCCTCGGGCGATTTGCTCTGGGCAATTGAGCAGGCGAATGCCAACCCCAATCCGGCCGGCAGCGTCATCAATTTCGATCCGACGGTCTTCGCTTCGCCGCAGACGATCATGCTTTCCAGCACGCTCGAGCTCAGCGGATCGGCCGGGCCGGAGGTGATCGACGCTTCGACCGTGACTGGCCCGGTCACGATCAGCGGCAACGACTCCGTCGGCGTGTTCTTGGTTGACAGCAACGTCACGGCCACGCTCTCGGATTTGACGATCAGCGACGGTTCGGGCTACGAGGGCGGGGGCATCGATAACGCTGGCACCCTGACGGTCAGCGATAGCGTAATCGAGAACTGCTCGGCCTACGTCGCCGGCGGCGGCGTTTACGGCAGCGGTGCGATCACGGTCACGGGCTCCACGATCGCAAACAACAACGCCACGCTGAGCAGCGGCGGCGGCATTTACAGCGGCGGCGGCCTGACGATAAGCGGCAGCACGATCGAGGGAAACTCGACGCCCGGGGACGGCGGCGGCATATTCGCCATTGGCGCGGCAATTACCGACTCGATCGTGGAAAACAACATGTCCACGGACGGTGATGGCGGCGGGATTCGAGCCTACGACTCTTTGACGATCACCGGCACCGTGATCCAGAACAACTCGGCGGCGGGCTACGGCGGCGGCATGCGCGATGACGACGGCGCCGCAACGGTCATCGGCAGCACGATCATGGGCAACACAGCCGCCGGCGGCGGCGGGATCTTTAGTTTTTTTGATACAATGAGCATCGCGGGCAGCACGATCGAAGGCAACACAGCCGGCGCTGGCGGCGGCGTCGAGAACGAAGGCACGCTCACGATCACCCTCTCGACCGTCACCGGCAACTCATCCTCGTATTATGGCGGCGGCATCTCGAACTCCGTGTTGTACCCGGGCCCCAGCGCCACCATTAGCGACTGCACCATCACCCACAACACGGGCAACCAAGGCGGCGGAATTTTCAACGGTCAGGGCGCGCTCACGGTCAGCGTCTCAACCATCGCCGCCAACTCAGCCGTCGGCGCAGGCGGCATCGAGAATGACGGCACGGCGACGGTTGTCGACACGACCATTGCGGGCAACTCCTCCGGCGGGATTCTCAACAGCGGCACGCTGGCGGCCGTCAATGACACGATCGCCTATAACTCCGGCGGCGGCGGGATTGACACGTCCGGCACGGTCACGATGGGTAACACGATCGTCGCCGCGAACACCGGCAGTCAGGGCACGCCCTACGACATCGATGGCGTGGCGAATTCCGAGACCGGCCAAAACAACCTGATTGGTATTGACTACACGGGCAGCTTCACCAATGGCCTGAGCGGCAATATCGTGTTCGGGCCCGGCAACCCGGGCCTCGGCTCGCTGGCCTATAACAACGGCGCCTCGACCGAGACGATCGCTCTTCTGGCCGGCAGCCCGGCCATCGATGCCGGCAGTGCCGACATCGCGGGCGTTACGGTACCCAGCACCGACCAGACGGGCGAGGCATGGCCCGGAGGCGCGGTCTCCATCGGGGCCTGTGGCTACCCCATCCAGCCCGTCGGCACACCCACCGTCTACACGGTGACCGACACCAGCGACAACCCGGCCGACACTGGCTCGCTGAGGTATGCGCTCGCGCAGGCCGCCACCGACGGCAACCCGGCCGGCAACGTGATCCAGTTCGCGATCCCCACCACCGACCCAAACTATGATCCGGCGACCGGTTCCTGGACGATCACCCTGAACCCTGCCAACGGACCGCTCCAGTTGGCGGCGGGACCGCTGCAAATCGAGGGCCCCGGGGCAGGCTCGCTGACGATCAGCGGCGGCGACCAAGTGGAGGTGTTTCAGGTCGACGCCGGCGCGCCCATGACAATCTCAGGTTTGACCATCGCGGACGGCTCGGCCAGTAATGGCGGTGGGATCTCCGTCAATTATGGCGCCACGCTGACCGTCAACGCCTGCACGATCGAGGACAACACAGCCGACTACTGGGGAGGCGGCATCGATAATGCCGGTAACCTGACCGTGGCGGGCGCCACCATAATCGAGGGCAACTCGGTCTCGGCAACCGCTTACGCCTTCGGCGGCGGTGTGTTCAACTTCGGCACGCTGGCAATCACCGGCGCCAGTACCGTCGAGGACAACACATCAGCCCAATGGGGCGGCGGCGTCTTCAGCAACGGAATCTTGACGGTCAACGGCGGCAGCACGATCGATAACAACACAGCCCTCGTCGCCGGCGGCGGCACCGGCCTGTCAGGGGGTGACGGCAACTACGTCCTGTATACCTCCGCGACGATCACCGACGCCGCCATCGAGGGCAACTCGGCATCCTCGACGGAGTCAATTTATGGGGGCGGCGCGATCTGGAACGGGTCCTTGTCGGGCCCGACCGGCACGCTGACGATCACGGATTCCACCATTGCGGACAATTCGTCTCTCTCTGTGGCGGGCGGCGTGCAAAACGTCTTTGGGGCAAATTGCACGATTACCGATTCCACCATTTCCGGCAACTCGGCGGTTTCCGCGGCCGGCGGCTTGAGCACCGACGCCGGCACGCTTACGGTCGTCGGCTGCACGATCGAAAACAATACCGCCGCCGAAGCCGGCGGAATCGGCTGCGGTGAGACCAACGGCGGCGCCACGTTGACGGTCATTGACTCCACGATCACCGGGAACACAGCCAGCGACGGCCTTGGCGGCGGCCTCCTTATTGCCGGTACTTCCGCCACGGTCACCGGCTGCACGATCAGCGGCAACACGGCTTCCGGCGCTGGCGGAGGCATCGCAAACTACAGCACGGCAACGCTCACCGGCTGCACGATCTCTGGCAACTCGAGGGTCGGCGTCTGGAACGACGGTAGTCTGACGGTCAGCAACTGCGCGATTGACTTCAACGCGGACAACGGCCTCATCAACTATAACTCCGGCGTGGCGACCCTCCTCAACACGACCATCGCGAACAATTCGGTCTCCGACGGCGGAGTCGGCGGCGGGATCTACAGTGTCGGCGTGCTTGCGGCTATCAACGTCACTATCGCCTACAACAGCGCTGCAAGCGGCGGGGGCCTATTCATTGGGGCGGGCGACGCGTTGCTCGACAACTCGATCGTCGCCGCCAATACGCCCGACGACGTCAGTGGCGTGCCAAATTCCGTGACGGGCCAATACAACCTGATCGGTTATGACGACACGGGAAGCTTCATCAACGGCACCGACGGCAATCAGGTCGGCGTCACCAATCCGGGCCTGGTCCCGACGCTGGCCAATAACGGCGGGCCGACGGAGACCATCGCTCTCGAAGCCGGCAGCCCGGCCATCGGCACCGGCATGAACGGCGCGGGCGGATACACGCTCTTTACCGACCAGCGCGGCTACGTGCCTCCAGCCGGAGTCTGGGATATCGGCGCTTATCAGTACGACGGCGTCCCTCCCGCGGCCCCCACCGCCGCGCTCAGTGCGGCCAACGTCACGCCCGCAAACTACGGCCAAACCACCTACAGCTTCAGCATCGCCTTCGCCAGCAACGCCGCCATCAAGGAGTTGACGCTCGCTGGAGCATTGGTGCAGGTCGTGCCGCCCTCCGGCGTCGGCGCCTCGATTACCGCCAGCGTTGTGAGCACGGTGCCCAACGGCCCGACTGACCCCTTCGGCAACGCCCAGTCCTTCACCATTACATACGAAATCACGCCTCCCGGCAGCTCGTGGTCTCCGGCCGACAACGGCACGTACTCGGTCACCCTGGACGGCTCGCCGGTCACTGATGTCGATGGGACCGCAATCGCAACCGGAAACATCGGCTCCTTTGCCGTTCAAGGCGTCTCGACCACGACCACGCTCGAAGCCTCGGCCGATCCCTCGGTCTTCGGCGAGTCGGTCACGTTCACGGCATCCGTAGCTTCGACCATTTCGGGTTCAGGCACGCTGGGCGGCACGATTCAGTTTGTAATCGACGGCTCCGATTTCGGCAGCCCCGTGACACTGGTGAATGGAAGCGCCACGAGCGCGGCCATCAGCACGCTCTCGGCCGCCAGCCACGCGATCCGGGCTCTTTACAGTGGAAGCACCGTTTTCCAGGGCAGCACTGGCTCACTGACGCAAACGGTGAACCAGGACAGCACGACGACCAGCGTCACCGCGTCCGCGGGCACATCGAGCTTCGGCCAATCTATCACCTTCACGGCCACGGTCACGGCCAATGCGCCGGGCTCGGGCATTCCGACGGGAACGGTTGATTTCGTTGACACGACCACCGGCAACGACCTCACGCCCGGCGGGGTTGCGCTCGCGTCCGGCGTCGCGACGTTTTCGATCTCGAGCCTGTCGGTCGGCACGCACACGATCAAGGCAACTTATTCCGGAAACACCGATTTCCTCACGAGCAGCGCCAGCACCGGAACCATCACGATCAACCAGTCGATCGTTGTGCTCGATCCCTCGGCGGGCGGGGCGCTGTCGCTTGCGGGCAATGCCAGCATCAGCCTGGCCGGTGGCGTTTTCGTCGATTCCAGCTCGTTGACGGCTCTCTCCGCCAGCGGCAACGCCGCGGTCAAGGCGTCGGTGATCGACGTGCACGGCAAGGTGTCGAAAAGCGGCAATGCCAGCTTCAGCCCCTCTCCGGTCACGGGCGCCGCGGTGCTGGCTGACCCACTGGCCTCGCTGGCCGAACCGAGTACATCGGGCCTAACCAATTGCGGCTCCGAAAGCTTGAGCGGCAATTCGTCGGCGACCATCAAGCCGGGCATCTACTCCGGGATCAGCGTCTCGGGCAACGCGGCGCTGACCTTGAGCAGCGGCACTTACGTCATCGAGGGAGGCGGCTTCTCCGTCTCCGGCAACGCCAGCGTCACGGGCTCCGGAGTCATGATCGTCAACGCGGGAAGCAAGTATCCCAGCACGGGCGGCACCTACGGCAGCATCACCTTCAGCGGCAACGGCTCGTACAGGCTGACTCCACTGGCGAGCGGTGCGTACGCCGGGATTGTGATCTTCCAGTCGCGCGATAACAGCGATGCCCTTACCATCAGCGGCAATGCCTCGGGCATGACTGGCACGGTCTATGCGCCGGCAGCCCAGCTCAGCGAAAGCGGCAATGCGCAGCTCAACGCGGCCGTCGTCGCCGATACGGTGACGATCAGCGGCAACGGTGTGAACAATGCCGTGACGCTGAATGCGCCTTCAGGAACGGTCGCTTATACGCCCGCCCAGGTCCGAACCGCCTATGGGATCAGTGAGCTTGGGCTGGATGGCACCGGCCAGACCATCGCCATCGTCGACGCGTACGATGATACGAACATATTCCAGTCTGTCGATGCATTCGACAACCAGTTTGGCCTGAACGCGTCTGGGCCGACCTTGTACCAGCAATATGGGCCGGCGTCGTCGTTCTTGATGGTGCTCAATCAATATGGCCAGGGGACATCGCTGCCATCGACCGATCCGAACGGCCCCGGCACCGACAACTGGGAGGTCGAGGAATCGCTCGATGTGGAATGGGCCCACGCGATCGCCCCCGGCGCCCAGATCATCCTGGTCGAAGCCAACAGCCAGTCGCTCTCGGACCTCATGGCCAGCGTGGCGACGGCCGCCGCCCAACCCGGTGTGTCGGTGGTGTCGATAAGCTGGGGCTTCCCGGAGGGCCAGGCGGTCTTCGCCGCCGATGAGGCTGCCTACGACAGCGTGTTCAACGTCCCCGGCGTGACCTTCGTCGCCAGCACGGGCGATTATGGCGCCGCCGATCCCGAGTACCCCGCCTTCTCGCCCAACGTGCTGGCCGTCGGCGGCACGAGCCTCACGCTCAGCGCCCTTGGTTCTTACAACAGCGAGACGGGATGGGGGTATTACTCGAGCTCCGCGGGCGCCTCCATCGGGTCGGGCGGGGGCGTCAGTCTCTACGAGACCGAGCCGGCCTACCAGGAGGGCGTACAATCGCTCGGCATGCGGACGACGCCCGACGTCTCGCTGGTTGCCGACCCGGCCACAGGGGCCTGGATTGCCGATACGTACAATCTCGACCCCAGCAACCCGTTCCAGGTCGTGGGCGGCACGAGCCTCTCCGCCCCGGCATGGGCGGGCTTGGTGTCGCTTGTCAATCAAGGCCGGGCAGCCGCGGGCGAAACGACCTTGAACAGCACTAGCCCGACCGATACGCAACAAGCCCTCTACATCCTGCCGCAGAGCGATTACAACGCGATCACAAGCGGCAACAATGGTTATACGGCGAGCGCCGGCTACAACCTGGTGACGGGCTTGGGGACGCCGGTGGCGAATCTGCTCGTGCCTGACCTGATCGCGTACCAGGGGGCCAGCACGACGTATTCCGGCTCGACCGTCGCCCCCTTGCAGAATTCCGTACTGGTCAATTCGGGGACGACCGACAGCGGACCGATGGATGTCTTCAGCGTGTTCGATTCTTTCACCGTGACGAATGTTGGGCTCAGCCACGCGCACGCCAAGGGTTCAAGTCAGGCAGAAAGTGCGCTTGGTCACGGGACGAACGCCGCGGGCCGGCCCCTCGCCAACTTACCAGAAGACTCACTCAGCGAAATCCGCTCGGCGGCGGCCGTTGACCTGGGGCAACCGTTGACGCGGCCGGAGACCGCGGCGAGCTCCGCTGTCGACCAGGTTCTGGGGGTGCTTCTGGACGCGAATTCATACGACGCGGTCATCGGCGACCTGGCGTTCGAGCAGGTTTCGTCGGGCGTTCGCAAGCCACGGGGGAGCGCGGCGATCTAACCACGGACAGCGGGGCGCGCCCGAGCCGCAACCGCTGTCCTCGTTTAACCCGGAGCCGACGGCGACGGCGTTTACTCACTCCCCAAATTCGGCACCGATGAGACGAGCGCGCCAGTGGTTCTTTCAAGCAGTTCAGATCCCGCACGTTCGGCGGAAATCCTCCAGGTCGCCGGCTTCCAGGCTGGTGTCGATCCAGGCGTCGAGCGTGGCCAGGTCGGCCGTGGATCGAATGCGGGCCTCCACTTCCGCGGGCAGGGCGAACCTGAATCGCCTGGCGAGTAATCGCAGTAGTGTCTCGACCTTAGCCTCCGCCTTGCCTTCGGCTTTGCCTTCTTCCCGCGCGATTCGTTCGATGCTGCTGACGTATGGCATCATCCGCTCCCTTTCGAACTCGGCCAGGTCCAGACTCAGGTTGGTTCTCCGCGACGGAACGGCCTCACCATAGCGGTCGACATGACCTTCGTCCAGCGCATTGGCCGCAGATCCCGTTCGGCAGGTCGCCAGCACGGGCGATTACGGTGCCGCCGATCCCGAGTACCCCGCCTTCTCGCCCAACGTGGTCACGGTCGGCGGCACGAGCCTCATGCTCAACGCCGATGGTTCTTACAACAGCGAGACGGGCTGGGGGTATTGCTCAAGCTCAGTGGGTGCGTTCATCGGCTCGGGCGGCGGCATCTGTCTGTATGAACCTGAGCCGCCATCTCAGCAGGGCGTCCAGTCCGCGCGCAGCCGTAGTACGCCTGACGTTTCGTTCGTTGCCGACCTGGCCACCGGGGCGTGGGTCGCCGACCCGCACAACCTGGATCCCAGCAACCTGTGGGCCCACTGCAAAACGCCGATCTGAACGCCGCCTGGACGGGTAACGGCCGCCCGGATGACGTGTTTTGGCGAACGGCAGGAATTCTCTTACCCATGACGAGAGTCCTGGCAATATGAGCCCGAAGCGCCAGCGAGTGAGTGGCTGGCCCCTGCCGGAATTCACTCGCTGGCGCGTCGGGCTCGTAGGATTCGCCCTGCGCGTTGCAGGTGTTTTCGGGTGAATTTCCGCCCGCCGGTCGCTTCAGCGTGTTTGATGCGTTCACCGGAACGGGGAATGGCTTCGGCCCCGGACCCACCCGGGGATCGAGCCGGACACGAACCGCGCTCTACAGCGGAATTCGGACGACAGGGGCGGCCGAACAAAGCGTGGTGAATCGTACAAGAGCCTGCTCGCCAATTCCGGCTCGGCTCGCGATCCTGAACTGGAGAAAGTCCGTATCCTTGGTGGCGAAAGCCAGGGCGCCCGCGGCTGGCAATCGCCTGTCGAAAGTTCTACGTCACCCATTCCCGGACCGGCTCAAGCCGGGACTCCAACCTGGCAAATCCAGTGTGCAGTCATCACGCTCCGCGTGATGGATCACCTTCAAGCGCCCGACGACCCTTGTCCAGTGAGCCGGTTCAATTCGGCTTCGAGCTCGCGGATGCGCGCTTCGGCCTGGGCACGGGCCTCGGCTTCGGCCTGGGCTTTCGACTGGGCCTGGGCCGCGCGTGTTTCGGCTTGGGCCTTGGCCTGGGTGGCGATCCTCGCTTGGGCCTCGGCTTGGGCCTTGGCCTGGGTGGCGACTCTTGCTTCGGCCTCGGCTTGGGCCTTGGCCTGGGTGGCGATCCTTGCTTGGACCTCCGCTTGGGCCTTGGCCTGCGTGGCGACTCGGGCTTGGGCCTCGGCTTGCTCACGCGCCTCCGCCTCGATTTCCAGCGCCTGGCTGACCGCCGTGTAATCGCCGATCTCCTCCAAGGTGTCGGGGTCGAAGCACGCGAGCCGGTCGTAGCCCAGCCGGCGGTCGGGCCTGATACCGAGCCACAGCCGGACCGGCTCCAGCCAGATCCAGCCGCGCGCATCGGCCGCGATCCGCTCGTACCCCGCGGGCGTGTGCCGGTAAGCGATCAGCTCCAAGCGGCGACCCCCGTCGTGCTCGTCCTTGGCGTCGGCGATCACGTAAAGCGGCACGCCCGCCCTGTAATAGTAGTCGACCTTCACCACCAGGTCGTTTTGCCGCGTGTCCGGAGATGTGATCTCGACTACCAGGACCGGCCTGGCCCCCTCTGCCGCCACATCCAGCGTGGCCCAGTCCCGGTGCTGCTTGACGTCGAAGAACACCGCGACGTCCGGTCCGAGCGGCCTGACTCCCGGTATGTTCCAGTCCACGCGACAATCCGTGACCACGACTGCCGTGGGGTCGCCGGCCAGCCACGCCTTGAACACAACCCGCAGATAGGTCCAGTCGTCAATATGCGCGTCGGTCTGCACGATGAAGTCCCCCACCTCGGGAAACAATACGTCCTCCAAAGTCAAGGGCACTTGATCGAACGAGACCGAGCCGTCCGCTTCTTCGATCCGCACGTAACGCCAGCCGTACCGATAGGGATCGGGCTTGGGAGCAGGCGGGATCGGGGGCTTCGAGGTCGAGACCGTGCTCATCTTGAACGCACTCCGACGCGAGGAAATGGCGCCATCTCTTAAGATCGAATCATCTTGCATTATACCAGGTATCCGGCAGCGGGTCAGCCCAACGCGGCCTGGCACCCGTCAGGGATCGGAACGCAAATGACGTTCCGGCAAATTCGGCTTTCGCTCCGCGAACGAACGTCCTTTTACGGAGCGAAAGGCGACACGTATTTTCGCGCCGCGCCCAGGTTGCCCCCCTCCCGCGAATTGTCGAGCGAGCCCGCCTGGTGTACCATGAGCCTGGGTCGCGGCAACGGCCGATCTGGCTCGTGCCGGCGTTGCTCAGGAAGACCGCCCCCTGGGGCGAAGGTGTTGCGTGGAAAATGAGGCGCTGCGGGAATTGCCGGCGGTGTGCGCCGTCCTCGGGCACGAGCTCCTTGCCGAATCGAGGACGGCAAGAGGACGGGCCGCGGTATTGCGCGCCGTTCGCGCGGCGATCCAGGAAGCACGGACCGGCCTCCAGGCGGGCCGGTCGCTGCCGGCTGATGCGGAGAGCCTGGCGCATCGCTCGCGCGAGCTTCTCGCTCTCGACCAACCCGCGCTCCGGCCGGTGATCAATGCGACCGGCATTTTGCTCCACACCGGTCTTGGCCGCGCGCCTCTGGCCGAGGAGGCGATTGCCGCCGTCGTCGCGACCGCCCGGGGCTATTGCAACCTCGAGCTCGAACTGGCCGAGGGAACGCGGGGAAAACGCACCGCAGGCGTCGCCGCTTTGCTCAAAGAGCTGACCGGCGCACCGGCAGCGAGTGCCGTGAACAACAACGCCGGCGCGACGCTCCTGGCACTGCGGGCTTTGGCGGCCGGGCGCGAGGTGATCGTGTCGCGCGGGCAGCTCGTCGAGATCGGCGGCAGCTTCAGGCTGCCGGAGATCTGCGAGGTTTCCGGCGCCAGGCTGCGCGAGGTCGGCACGACCAACAAAACCCGGCTGTCGGACTACCAGCAAGCGATCGGCCCCCAGACCGCCGCGATTCTGCGGGTGCATCGCAGTAACTTCCAGATCGTAGGCTTCACGGAGGACGTGCCGCTCGACGATCTGGTTGCCCTGGCTCATCGACACGCGCTCTTCGCCATCGACGACATCGGCTCGGGGGCGCTGGACGCGGAACGACCGCCAGGAATTGCGGGTGAGCCCACAGCCCAGGGCAGCATCGCCGCCGGGGCCGATCTGGTGCTCTTTTCCGGCGACAAGCTGCTGGGCGGGCCGCAATGCGGGATCTTGCTCGGGACCGAGGCGGCCGTCAGGCGCGTCGACGCCGATCCGCTCAAACGCGCTTTGCGGCTGGACAAGATGACCCTGGCCGCGCTCGAGGCAACGCTGCGGCTGGCCCTCGACGGCGATAAAGACCGGTGGCGGATCCCGCTCTGGGCCATGATCGATATCCCTCTGTCGACATTGGCGGGGCGCGCCACCAAGCTGGCTCGTCTGCTCCGCGATGAGCTGGAGTTAAACGCCGGGGTGACCGAGGCTCAATCGTTTGTCGGCGGCGGGAGCGCGCCCCTCCATCCGCTCGAGACCATGGCGGTCGCGGTCTCGGCCCCCTTTCCGGCGCCTTACGAATCCGAAGCAGGGTGGGCGCGGGCCCTGCGGCAGGGCGAAACTCCCGTCATCACGCGCGTGCAGAAGGGACAGGTGCTCTTCGATCTGCGGACGGTCGCCCCAGAGCAAGAACCCAGCTTGATCGAGGCCATCCGGCGGGTCTGTCACGATCGAAGGGGCCCACGGACATGCCATGATCCCCTTCACTCGGTATGATAGGCTTGCCGGCAGAGTGATCCTGGGCCGATTGATCAGATCGGGAAAACCAACCAGACCACATAAGGAGATGCAGGATGCGAATCTGCAGGTTTGGGTTTGACGAGATGGTCTTGACGGGGTTCTACGCCGACGAGCACGTGATCCCGCTCGACCAGGCCGCGGAAGCGTACAGCCGGGACACGGGCATTGAGCTCTTGCTGCCAGCCACCGAAGACCTTCTCGACCTCCTGCCGCCCGACGGCTCTTCTTATGAAGCGGCCTGCGAGCTGCACGCCTGGATCGAGCAGCTTGGCGTCTTCGAGCGCGACGAGCTGACCATTCCGGCCTCCGACGTCCGGCTGCTGGTTCCGATCGCCGCGCCTCCCAAAATGCTCTTCCTGGCCGGCAATTACGCCAAGCATGTCGCCGAGCGGGGCGGCGCCGCCGCCGAACGCGAAGAGACGTTTCCTTATGTGTTCATGAAACCGGCGAGCACGACGCTGACGCACCCCGGCGACCCCATCGTGATTCCGCGGGTCTCGCCGGATCAGATCGACTGGGAATGCGAGCTGGGCGTCGTGATCGGCCGGCGCTGCCGCCACGTCGACGAAGATGAGGCAATGGGCTGCATCGCCGGCTACACGGTCGTGAACGACATCAGTGACCGCGCCTTCAAGCCCAACCCCGGCCGCAAGCCGCGCGAGCGCGACAAGTTCTTCGACTGGATGCACGGCAAGTGGCACGACACGTTTTGCCCGATGGGCCCGTGCGTCCTCTCGGCGGATGTGGTTCCCGACCCGCAGGCGCTTTGGCTGCGCTTGACGGTCAACGGCAAAACCAAGCAGGACGCGACCACCGCCGAGATGGTCTTCCCGGTTCCAGCCGTGATCGCGTTCCTCTCAGAATTCGTCACGCTTCAGCCAGGCGATGTGATCGCCACCGGCACCCCCTCGGGCGTCGGCTCGGCCTCGGGCACATTCCTGCGCCCAGGCGACGTGGTCCGAGCGACGATCGACCAGATCGGGACGCTCGAGAATCCCGTGGAAGCGGAGGACGAAGACAATCTCTGAGGCGCGCCTTACGAAGGGGGGGAGTTCGGGAGCGCGTGAGCGATGCAAACAGTGGGTGCGCTGCCAACGCCCCCGGCCCCCCCTTAGCCGTATCGCCTTGGTTGGCCGCGATGCAACCTGAGGCGATGTCGGGCGTATCGTGATGGTCGCAGACCATCAGATCGCGACGTCGGTCAGGCCTGTCAGTGACCGGCATACTGACGAGACGCTCCGAGGCGAAGGCGGCGGTTGATAGGCCGTCGGTAATCTGGGCGGTGCGGATCGCCCGAACGTGAATAAACACGCCACCTGGGTCCTTTGGCCAGAGCGGGAGAACCCCTCGGCAGTCGCGATAGTTCGAAGCCCGATCAACCGCGTACGAGTCATCGGGGCAACGGAGGACCGTAGTGTCAGCAGGAGCCTCCGATCAGCTCACAGGACTCGGCGCTCGGTTGACCGGGTTTCGCGGCGGCTGCCCCAATAGAATCCGCCTGACTTCCTCGGCGGTTTTGGTTCTGAGCTCGATGAAGCCCTCGACGCTGTAAAACGCCGTGTGGGGCGTCAGCAGGATACGCGGGTGCTGACTGATCCGCGGGTCATCGAGCGGCTCGCGCTCGACGACGTCAAGCGCGGCGCCGGCAAGATGGCCGGAGTCGAGCGCTAGAAGCAGTGCATTCTGATCGACGATTGGCCCACGCGCCGTGTTGATCAAGAACCCGCCCGGCCGCATCCGGGCAAACGCCTGCTCGTTGAGAAGGTGGTGCGTTGTTGGATCGAGATAGCAATGCAGGCTCACGAAATGGCTCTGCTCCAGTAGCTCTTCGAGCTGATAGACGCGCCTGATCCCGAGCGCCTTGTCGATGCCTTGGCGTAAGAAAGGGTCGAAAAAGACCACATCCAATCCCAGGGCCTTGGCTCGCAACGCGGTCGCACTGCCGATCCGGCCGCAACCAACCAGGCCGAGTGTCTTGCCGCGGAGCCTGGGCGTGCCGAGGGCGGTTTCGTAGTGCCAAGCGCCCGACCGGATCGTGAGATGACACGGGATCAACCGGCGGACCAAGGCCAAGAGGAACATGATCGCATGGTCGGCGACCTCTTCGGTGCCGTAGTCGGGCACGTTGCAGACGACGACGCCGTGGCGCGTGGCGGCCTCGACGTCGATGTTGTTGTAGCCGACGCCGGCACGCACGACGCCCCGGCAGCGTGGGGCCTGCGAGAAGCTCGATTCACCCAGCCGGGAGATGTCGTGAAACACCATGATCGCGTCGGCTTGCGGCAGGAAGGCGCCCAGCTCTACTTCATCAGTTGCACGCCCGATCACGAGTCGCGCGATGTCGCCGAGTATTGTCAACTCGATCGAGGTCTCCGCCAGAAAATCCGCGACCAGCACCGTGAACCGCTCAGACATCAAAAACTCCCTGCCCCAGGTTGCGAGATGGGAATGCCACTGTCTTCGCCTGCCCGCCAGGCTGGAGCCAGGTCAGGAGCGAGCGCGGATCGGCGACCGCGAACGTGCTCTGGCAGCCGTCCCGCATTTCCAGCCGAAGCTGGTCCGGCCAGTTCCGGATTGGAGCCATCATGGCAAGTGCGGGCTGCTCGGCTTCGCAGCCGATGATTTCGCTGCGACTGGCCGACCAGAGCTCCAGGTTCCACGCCATCGGCAGAAACCAGATCCGGCGATCGGTGACGACGAGCGCTCCCGGCTGCCAGCTCCAACCCGATCGGCGCCGAGCCGCCATGCTGGCCAGGCTCACTTCGCCCGGCGCGAGATGAAACAGGACCGCTGTTGGGTCGACAGTTGGCGTCAGCCATGAGCTCAAGAGCGGCCCAACGACCAGCTTGACCACCAGAAAGGCGAGAAACGTGAGCCCCGCCGCGACCAGTGTGGCCACGAAGAGCGACGAGAGCGCCGAGGGGATGAGCATGTGCATGAGGAAGTTACGGTGTCCCATCCCCCGGGGGAGCCGGCGCCGCACGTGGTGCCAGAGCGCGAACTGGCAGACCAAAAAAACGAGCCAGAACACGCGCCAGAAAATCCAGTTTATCTCGATCTGGAGGGATCGGTTCGATCGCGTCACGGCAAATCCACCTGGGTTATTCATCGGGGTCACGCCACCAGCCCCTTGGCTCTCTCAGGTCCGGCCATTAGTCTCGATCTTCGTCTATGATCTCAGAAATGCGGCGGTGATGAAACGCCCAACCTAGGAGGACAAGACATTGCCTCGGATCAAGCCGTTGCTCGCCGAAGGAAAAGTGGTTCGTGTTTTTGGTTCAGGTCAGCTCTTGAGTCCCAAGCTCATCGAGATTATCGGTGAACATGGCGAGTTCGACGCGCTCTGGCTCGATTCTGAGCACGGCGGCCTCACGATGAAGGAGATCGAGCTGGCCACGATGGCGGCCCGCAGTTATGGGATGGACCATTTCGTTCGATTGCCGGCGACCGATTACGCGTCGGTGATGCGGCCGCTCGAGGCGGGTGCCGGCGGCGTGATGCTCAGCATGGTCCGTTCGCTGATCGAAGCCGAGCAGGCCGTCAAGTGGACCAAGTTCTGGCCGCGGGGCGAGCGCGGCTTAAACGGCGGCAACCGCGACGGACGGTACGGGCTGACGCCCCTTGCCGAGTATACGACGGCGGCCAACGCCGGCACGTTCGTCGGCATCCAGATCGAGACGCGCGGGGCCCTGGATTCGCTGGCCGAGATCGCCGCGATACCCGACGTCAACCTGCTCTTCGTCGGACCGTCCGACTTGAGCCAGGTCCTGGGATTGATCGGAGACTTCGAGAACCCCAAGTGTCTACATGCGATCGAAAAAATAGCCCGGACCTGCGCCGACGCCAAGAAGCCATGGGGAATCTTCAGCCGCGGACCCGAGTATTCGGAGCGAATGCGGAGCTGGGGCTGCCAATTGTTTGTCCTGGCCGCCGACATTCATGTGGTGCACGCCGGCATCCGCTCCGTCAAGCAACGCTATGCGGCGTTCTTTCCTCAATCGTGATTAGCCGGTCCCTTCCACCAGTTCGGCTGGCCCTGATGGTCGCTTTGCAGGATAATCAAGGCGGTGGCCTATCCGGCGCACGGAGTTCGGGTTCATGGAGGTGTTATGAAGACGAAAAGCATCCGATTCGACGACGGCAAGACATTGCAACCCGATTCGGCGGGAGCGGCGAGCCGGATCGAGGCCTGCGACAGCGGGCCCGAAGACAACCCGGGCGCGCTCAATGGGAGCTCGAACGTTCTCGAAGCCATTGGGCAAACGCCCTTGATCGCGCTCAATCGGCTAGCCGAGGGAGTGCTGGCCCGCGTCTTCGTCAAGCTGGAATCGGCCAACCCGGGGGGGAGCATCAAGGACCGGGTGGGCGTGGCCATGGTCGAGGAGGCTGAGCGCCTCGGCTGGCTCCAGAGCGGCGGCACGATCATCGAAGCGACTGCCGGCAACACCGGGGTGGGGCTGGCCCTGGCCGCCGCGGTAAAGGGTTATCGCTGCATCTTCGTGTTGCCTGACAAGATGAGTAGCGAGAAGATCCGGCTGCTCAAAGCGTATGGCGCCGAGATCGTGATCACGCCGACCGCCGTCCCGCCCGACTCGCCCGAGAGCTACAACGGCGTGGCCGACCGGCTCACCCGCGAGATTCCGGGCGCCTGGCGGCCCAACCAGTTCGCCAACCTCGCCAATCCCGAGATCCACTACCAGACGACCGGGCCCGAGATCTGGGCTCAGACCGAGGGCAAGGTCACCGCCTTCGTCGCCGGGGTCGGAACCGGCGGCACGATCTCCGGGGTCGGCCGCTATCTCAAGGAACAAAACCCCGAGGTCCGGGTCATCGGCGCCGATCCCGAGGGCTCGGTCCTCTCCGGTGACGCACCCAAGCCCTGGAAAGTCGAGGGGATCGGTGAAGATTTCGTCCCCAAGACCCTGAACGGCCAGGTGGTCGATGAATGGATCCGCATCGGCGATGCCGAGAGCTTCCACACCGCCCGCGCACTGGCGCGGCGCGAAGGGCTCCTGGTGGGGGGTTCGTCGGGCACGGCCGTGGCTGCCGCCCTGCGCTACGCGCGGCGTTTGACCAAAAAGGACGTGGTCGTCGCACTCTGCCCCGACACCGGCCGCAATTACATGAGCAAATTCTATGATGACGAATGGCTGGCCGCGAACCAGTTGCTGCGTGGCGAGCCGAATGTGCAGACCGTCGGTGATCTCCTCCAGGCGCGTGGGGTGCGGACGCTCGTGACCGTCAGTCCGGAAGCGACCGCGGCCGAGGCCAGCGAGCTCTTGCAGGCGCAGCGGTATTTCGCAGCTTCCCGTCCTGCGCGATGGGCGGGCGGTGGGCAGCATTCAAGAAGTGACCCTGGCGCGGTTGCTGCATGACGACCTGGACCCCGAGGGCGTGCGGGTCGGAGATGTCATGGCCAGGCCGCTTCCTCAGGTCGACGTCAATGTCCAGCTTGACGAGGCGTATCGCCTGCTGATGGCCGGCAATTCGGGCGTCCTGGCGATCGCCGGCGATGCCGTGGTCGACATCGTCACGCGGATCGACCTGATCCAGTACTGGACTCGCAAGCGGGCCAAGTAGCGAATGCTCGGCGGGCACGGAGGCCCGCCCCACTGGAGTAATCATGGACAATCATAATCCCTCACAGGGCTTCTCGACACGCGCGATCCACGCCGGGCAGGGGCCTGACGCGGCCACCGGCGCGACCGTCGTTCCCATCTACGCGACCTCGACCTTCACCCAGGAAGCGCCCGGCCGGCACAAGGGTTACGAATACTCCCGCAGCGGCAACCCGACCCGCGCAGCGCTCGAAACTTGCCTGGCGTCGCTGGAAGGTGCCGAGCGCGCTCTGGCATTCGCCTCGGGATTGGCAGCCTCGAGCGCCGTGCTCTCGATTCTCAAACCGGGCGACGAGGTGGTAGCGGCCGCCGACCTTTATGGCGGGACGTTCCGCCTCCTGGAGCGCGTGTTCAAACCGTGGGGACTGCTGCCGCGCTACACCGAAGATCCCAGCCCCGAAGGCTTCGCCGCCATCGTGGGGCCTGCGACCAGGCTCGTCTGGATCGAGACGCCAACCAATCCGATGCTCCAGGTCCTCGATATCGCCAAGATCGCCGCCGTGGCCCATGACCGCGGCGCGCTTCTGGCCGTCGATAACACGTTCGCCTCGCCCTGCCTCCAGCGGCCGATCGAGCTTGGCGCCGATCTGGTAGTTCATAGCACGACCAAGTACCTGGGGGGACACTCCGATGTGGTTGGTGGGGCCGTGGCGGGCCGGCGAGCCTTGCTCGAGCCAATAGCGTTCTATCAGAACGCCGCCGGGGGAGTTCCCGGCCCGTTCGATGCGTGGCTCGTGCTGCGAGGCATCAAAACCCTGTCGGTCCGCATGGAACGTCATTGCGCCAATGCCCGCGCGCTGGCAGTCTGGCTGAAAGAGCAACCGCAAGTCTCCCGCGTATACTATCCCGGGCTCCCGGAACATCCCAACCACGACGTCGCCCGGCGGCAAATGTGCGACTTCGGCGGCATGATCAGCATCCGGCTCAAAGGAGGTGGCGAGTCGGCCCGGCATCTCCTCGGCCGCACGCGACTTTTCAGCCTGGCCGAGAGCCTGGGCGGCGTCGAGTCCTTGATCAGCCATCCCGCCACGATGACCCACGCGAGCATCCCGGCCGAGGTGCGAGCCGCCCGCGGAGTCGACGACGGCCTGGTGCGCCTCAGCGTTGGGATCGAGGATCTCGCGGATCTGAAGGCGGACATCGAGCAGGCTCTGGTGGGACGGAAACTAGGACGCGACTAGTTTCCGCAGGAGCCTGCGCAGCGAATTGTTGTCAAATCGAATCGCGTCCGGGTTTCCGCTCTGCAGTTAGTAGCTAGTCGTGCGTCTTTCGGATTGCCGAATCCTTTCCGACGAAATGGTCATGAGAGTGATCACGATAATTGACAGCGCCTTGATCAAGATAATCGATGGTCAATATCAGTCACGAAGCAAGTACCGGTCGCCTCTGCTCTCTTCCGCCGGGCGTGACGTTGGGATGCTGGCTTTTGTGTCGGCCTGCGGCGACTGGATGGCCTCACCATCGCCGAATCCAGCGGACGTCGCAGCCAAGGCGATGGCAAAGATCCACTGCGGCTTCATGCAATGGAAGCTTCCTGGCCGCCGCCCAAAGCTCAAGCTGGTCGCCGTGACTGTGGCACCGATGGCAAGTGTAGCGACCGATCGCCACGTTCACCGAGAACGAGCGATGCCGGCGACCAGCCCCGGCGTCATACAAAGGGCAGTTTCCGTACCATTGCGCGCTCGACAGAGTCGGGGGCTGGAGCCGAAGCAAGCTCAGCACTTGCTCCATCGTGATCTCGGTGCGGACTCTGTCAAAGTCAACGCCTAGCACGACCCCTCCTCGCTCACCGGATATTATGGCTCGGTGCTCGGGAAGACCGTTCCGTTCCCTCTCAACTCCCAATGGGGAACGGGAACGGCCCCCGTCGATCGATCAGTTGCGGCGTTGCCAACCAGCGGGATGCCGCAGAGCCGTCCGGGCAGCTCCAGCGACACCAGCGCCTCGCCCAGGCGCTCGTTCTTAAAGCCAGGCCAAGGAGATCTCACGGGTGGTGCGCGGTGCCAGCCGGAGGACCAGGAGATCGACGTGGCGCTGCGGGAGCACATCAGCCCCATCGAGTCGGACAACGTGAGCCTGTACGGGCAATACGTATTGGACCGAGAACGGGTCTGTTGACAAACGGGCTTGGAGGTGAGGGCCTTCATCGCGGCGACGCCCTCCTTGGTCCCGTTGCCGCTGTGGAAGGCCACGTTTCCCCGCCGGTCGATCATGACCAGCGTCGGGTGGCCCCTCACGCCGTAGCGATCGGCCGTCACGCCGTTGTAGGAGTTCTCGTGCTGCCTGCGGTCTTCGTCGAGGGCGGAGACCAGGGAGCACTTCTTCAGGTCCAGGAAGCGGTGGATCTTCTCGATCTCTTCGCCGGGCGTGTGGATTGACAGGAAGACCACCCCGCGCGGCTCGTACTTCTGCTTGAGGCGCTCGAGTCCCGGCATCTCATTGAGACAGGCGCTGCACCAGATGCCCCAGAAGTTGAGGAAAATGACTTTGCCCCGGTAGTCGGCGAGGCTGCGTGACTTGCCGTCGGTCCAACCAATGATCTGCAAGGGGGGCGCCGGGCGGCCGAGCGCGGGAGGCTGCGGGGTTGTCGGCCTCGCTGCCTTCACCGTGGTCGGTGTGGCATCCCGGGGACGAAGCTGAATTTTGATCTCCTCGGCGACGCCGTCCGCCAGGTATTCCCCGGCCGCCTCCAATGGACCGTACTGGAACGCGACCTCGATCAGGCCCTTCGGTAGGTTTTGGACCGTGAACTTGCCGTCTGAGTCCGTGCGGGTGGACTGGCCACGAGATAGTCCTTGTGGTGAGTCGGCTGGGCCGGCGACAGGACGAAGGTCTCATCCGAACCCGGCTTGCTGGTGGGAGCCCAGTAACCGGCCGGGGCGACGACGCCCCACGTCGACACCTGACCCGGTGGCAGATCGGCGAAGAACTGACCGTTTTTGCCGGACGTGACGCGGCGGATCCGCTCGGGACGGCTCGAGCCCGTCAAATCGCCGAGCTGGATCTTCAGCTCAGCTCCCTGGACCGGCTCGCCGGTCCCCTCGACCCGCACCGAGCCGGTGAACCGACAGGTCGATGCGGGCGCAGTCGTTTGTGGCTTCGGTGACTTCGGCGCAGCAGCCGTTGTCCTCGCGGCGGCCTGCTTGGAGCTGGCTTGTCCCTCGCTGTCGCTCGCCGCAGCCAGGGCGCACCAAGCCCAATAACTGCTCACGATGCCGAGAAGAATGAGGACCGTCCCAACTCTCAAGTCCTCGCAGTGCCTGGTCATCTGAGGCGAGCGAACGAACAGAGCTTTTTCCCCCAATCGGGTTTGTCAACCATCGAGGGGGATCTCGATCGGAGAATCGTTCCGACTGCTTGCAAGGTCCCCCGAGTCAAGATATGGTGTCCCTTGTGAATCGGAACGGGCCGTCCCAATCGTGGTGAAGGCGACCCGCCTGCATCGGTTCGCCTGTACCGCAAAGGACGCTTTCGCCGGCTTGGATCAGGGCCGGAGTTATTGGCGGACGTTAAGGGGGCGTTATTGCCATGAACGAGAACTCGCTGTCACGGATCCCCTTTCTGGTCAGAGATGAGCTGGTCATATTCAGCATGGCCCGCTGGATGCGTTTTATCGGCGTCGTCAAGGTGGTCACGGGACTGCTGCTGGGCTTTATCGTGCTCGTGGGCTTGATCTTCGTGGGGACCCAGCTCGGCTCAGGCTCGGGCTTGCCGGTCCTCGGTAAGACCGGCCGTGTCGTCTCCGAGAACCCCGTCACGTTCTTCGCCCTGGGCTTCTTTGCCCTCCTCTTGACGGTGGCGAGTACCGTGCTCGGGGTCGTCCTTTACCACGCCGCCGATGACTTCGAACGCGTTGCCCGCACCGACGTGGCCGATCAAGATTACATCACGGCTGGCGTGATGCAGCTCAACACGTACTTCAAGGTCAGTATCCTGCTGGGTGCGGCGACGGTGCTGGTCGCCATCACCGCCGGAATGGCGCTGTTCGCCAGGATTTCGCTCTGACCCTGGAGAGGAGGTCATCATGTTATCGGGGCCAAAGGACATGCCGGAACCGAGCGGGTTGAGCCGCATCCCCTTCACGATCGAGGCAGAAAACCAGATCAAGACGCTGTCCTTCTGGCTGACGTTGATCGGCTGGATCAACGTCGTTGCCGCCGTGATCGCTTTCGTGAACCTCGTGTTGCCCCAGCGGAACCTCGGCCTGGTGGTCAACCTCATTCTTTACATTGCAATTGGGACGTGGTCGCTCCAGGCTGCCAAGGCGTTCAAGAGCGTCGCGATGACCGACGTGGCGGACCAGGCTTACCTGGTCCAGGGATTCACCAAGCTGCGGAGCATCTTCCTGCTCCAAGGGCTGCTGATCCTGGTGGGGATAGCCTTCGTCGCCGCTGTCCTTCTCTTCCTGGTGCTCCATGGTGTCCGCTGAGTCAGATGACAGATCAAGGCCCGTCGGGGCGGAAACTGGGACGGCACTAGTTTCCACAGGAGCCTGCTCAGTGAATTGCTGTCAATACGAATCGCGTCCTGGCTTCCGCTCTGCAATTAGTAGCTGGTCGCACGTCTTTCAGATCGCCGAATCCTTTCCGACGAAATGGTTGTCGACGGTGGCCTCCTGCGGCGTCTTTGACATTCGCGGTCCCCGAATAAACAAAGTGGTCTCTCGTGACGCTCGTTACAGAATCGGAGCTTACCCAGGAGCAGATTCCGAGGCATGCCACGCGACGACCTGCCACTTGTCAGACCGGCGCACATAGACCTTGGTGAATCGCCAATCGTCTTGTATCTCACGACCGTTCACCTCGCGCGACCGCCGAAGCCGCCCAGTGACGACTGCGGCGTCGCCGTACCGGCGCGCTCGGAGTTCGGACGTCTCGTATCGGCGGAATTTCATCCGTCCGCTACGCCAAATGGTGATCGCCTGGGTTTTCGTCATGACCGGCATCCTGGGGACGGTAACGACGAGGTCTTCCCCCCACAGACCGTCGAGTTTGTCGGCATCCCCGGAGCGGTGAGCCTCATTCCATAGCGTCTCAAGGCGAGAAAACTCGTTCTGTTCCGTCGTGCTCGACGCTTGGTTTTTCGAGTCCTGCCCGATCGGAGAAGCCATCAACACGACCGCCAGAACGCACGAACCGTATCTCATCGCCCCGTCCTCCGTATGGCCAAAAAAGGGAATATGTTGGAGCCTCCTAGTACTGATCGGCGCTCAAGACCTCTCCTCCGGCACGCGTGGACAAGGCCTGATAAACACCCATCGGCGGCCCAGCCGAGAACAGGCCGGTCAACGGATCGTATGCGACGTTGGTCGGTGCTCCGTTGCTGGGGTTATAGGGCCACGTATTGATCGAATCCTTCAGGAAGCGGACCGATCCGTCCAGGAAGCCGAAATTGCAGCCGCCGGGATGGAAGCTCGAGGCCGCGATCGAGAAGTTGTCTTCCTGCGCGTCGAAGCTGTAGAAATAGTCGCCGTTGGGGTCGTCGCCAATCCGCCCGAACGGGTTCATGGGATAGAGCGTGGTGAAGAGGGTGTCGCCGAAGCCCCCCGAAACCCACGCCCCGTTGTAGAGAAAATCGATCGAGTAGTACACATCAGGCGTCTGGCTGAATTTCCCATGAGCCTTTTCGCCAAATGCGAACGTGTTGCTCAGACCGTCGGTGACCGCGGCCAGGGTCGCCGGGGGCACGCTGCCGGGATTCAAGGGTGCGATCGGGTCGGGCTGCACGGGAGGATTCAACGTCGGCCAGCCGAGGTAAAAGAAGACGCCGTTGGCCTGGTTCAGGACCGCCTGGTGCTGGGCCGGCGAGGTAATCGTGATCGGGACCTTGCAGAACGTCCCCATGTTCCCGCCATAGCTGGTATACGTGAGGACCTGCGTCGAGCCATCCCAGCCCCAGCCGGCAAAAGGAACATGGAGGCCGCTGATCGACCCATCGCTGGGACACCAGAGCACGCTCAGCCCGATCGAGCCGACGGTGCCATTATCGGCCGTCCAGTTGATCAGGCTGTAGTTATAGGCGTTGGCCATGACTTGCTGCTCGAGGTAGGGGAGCATGCGCACAAACAGACTGCTGCCGACATAATAACCGTTGGGCGAGAACAAACAGTTCGCTCCGCAGTTCTCACGGGCCATCCCGTAGGGATAAATTCCGTTAGAACTTTCATAGTTTGATAGTGCCAGACCGAGCTGTTTCAGGTTATTGACGCACTGGGCGCGCCGGGCCGCTTCGCGGGCCGACTGCACGGCCGGAAGGAGCAGCGCGATCAACACCGCGATGATCGCGATCACCACCAGGAGCTCGATCAACGTGAAGCCGGGTCGTTTCATAACCGGTCCTTTCCGTAAAAGAGAATCATGGCCGCCGCTGGCTGGAGCGGCCGTTCGGTCGGCCAATGCTGGACTTGGACTGTTTCGGGCGCTGCTCGACATCGACCTTGCGGCGATCGACGATCTTGCGAGCCTCGTCGGGTAACTGCATCTCCTGGGAGGATCCGCCGCAACCGGCCAGGCACGTGGCGAACACACTGATGCCTGCGGCCAGCAAGACCCGTTTTTGCATGCGCGCTATCCGCGTGGCCGACATGACCGATTCTCCTCGTACAACGGACCAGGACACCGCTTCTAGCACGCACCCCGAATCACGGAGTGTCACGCAAAAACTGACGCCTCCAACGCGGACAGGGAACGCCCGCGCCGATCGCGCCCTCCTCGATTTCCCAGTGGTGCGGGCCTGTGTGCCCGCCGCTGTCCTGCCAGCAAGTTCCTTTCATTGCGCAGCAACGCGACCAGAGACGCGCGCGAATTGCGCCCTCGTGTGCTTTCCCGATGGTGCGGGCTTCCGCCCGCCGCTCTCGGGCGCGGAAATCCGGCGGCTTCTCGCCGCGCGAGTCCGGTGCTGAAATCTCAGGATCGAGAAATAAAGGAGTTCTTTCGGCAGAGCCCGTCCCGCGCAGGGCATTTGCCGCAGTCGATGTTGGTAGGTCTTCGGACTTCCGAGCTCGGGTGTCAGGCCTTCTCACCAATCCGGCTATCGAGTCGCCGGTCCAGCAATGGCCAATAGAGGGGTAACACCCATTTGCGCTCGGTCACCGCGGCGGGGCCGTTCCGGATTTGCACCGGGTTCCCTGTTCGCCGGCCTCGGCAGGCTGCCGAGCCCGGCCACCAAACACCTCGTGACGTAGGGGAATCATATCGGCGCGATGGAAGCCGTGTCAACAAGATTCACCCTCACTTTCCAGCCGTTCTCTCTGCATCTTCCTTCACCCACCGCAAGACGTGCGGCATGCACGCGACCGGCCCGGGATCGGCGTAGAACAGGGGGGCTCGAATCAGCTCGGCGTGATTGGCGTGAATCGTGACATGGTCAGTCACGCCTTCCAGCCGCGTCCGTTCGACGGCGACGCATCCATCGCCCGTGCCATCCGTCAGCTCGTCGAGGATCTGTGGCAAGTCAGAGGTCGCCGCGCGGGTCAACTGGCCGAAGATTCCGGAATTGCGGGTCACGAGCCCGATCCGCTCATCGAGCTGCCGGCGGCCCTCCCGCGTCAGAAAACCGCTGTCGCCCGCCAGGATGTGGTAGGAAACTCCGCGCGGCGCGGACGCGCGTTAGTACCTCTGAGAAAGGCACTTCCCGGCAAGAGATCCTGGGCCGCCTGACCGAGCCCGTCCGAAAGGCTCAGCATCGCCTTGGCGGTATTCTTGCCGTTGATCGCCTTGAGTCCATTCACGAGCTGATAGACCGTCTGTACTCGCGATAAGTAGGAGCCGTGATTCACGGGGGCGATCAAGATCAGTGATGAGACGTCGGCTGCCCAGGTCCGATCATCCTCGACCAGAGACCGCGCGAGCAAGGCGCCCATGGAGTGGGCGACGATGACCCAGGGCCGATCGTCCCGAGACTGGCGCCGAAACTCGGCCCAGTCGCGGGCAAAGCCGGCACACGACTCGGCGATGCGCCGATTAAACGGATAATCATAGAGCACGATACCGTATCCAGCCTCCTCGAGCTGGGGGATCATGTGGACGAAGCCTCCCGACGACGAATTCAGCCCGTGCACCAGGCAGAGGGTCGGGCGCGTGGGGTCGTTGGGCCGATAGGATTTCAGGGCCCTCATCCCGTAAGACTGCTTTCTCCTGGCCGCCTCGCTGGCTCGGTTGGCGAGCCGCTGTAGCCGCTCGGCCCACTCGCCGCGCCGGTTGGGAGCCAGAATCCGCTCGTCGATCGAGAGAACCAGGGACCGCGGCCGGAATTCAATCGCGACTTCCGGTCCCAGGGTCTCCGAGAGCAGCGACTTGGTCAATCCGCGCGAGGCCCTGGGTTGACAGTGTGAGATCGGCCGCCGCCCGATCGAAGGCGATTCCGGTCGCGGTCGCAAGCCGCGACACAATCTCGGCGACTTGAACCTGACCAGCCTCCCCAATCGGCACCTCGACCGACCGCGCGTCTGAACCAGAAACCGGCGCTGAGCCCACCATCAAATTGAAAATCGAAGCCCAGAACACGAATGCTCCCAACATTGAAGACCAGCCTCGTTAGATCCTGCAGTGCCCCGAGCCGTCCATTCCCTATTCAGGCTGACCGAAATCGGCCAATTCCGCAAGGCGCGGATCAATTAGAGTTTAGACTGGATCCGTGAACGCCGTCGCCGTTGGCTCCGGGTTAAACGAGTGCGGCGGTTGCGGCTGGGCCGCACTCTGCCGTCAGTGGTTAAACGCCGTCGCCGTTGGCTCCGGGTTAAACGAGTGCGGCGGTTGCGGCTGGGCCGCGCTCTGCCGTCAGTGGTTAAACGCCGTCGCCGTTGGCTCCGGGTTAAACGAGTGCGGCGATCGCGGCTGGGCCGCACTCTGCCGTCAGTGGTTAAACGCCGTCGCCGTTGGCTCCGGGTTAAACGAGTGCGGCGGTTGCGGCTGGGCCGCACTCTGACGTCAGTGGTTAAAATGGTCTCGGAACATCTTCTCCGGAAGGGGGTTCGCATGGACGGAATTCATCGACCGATCATGGCAGCGCTGGTGATAAGTCTATTTCTCGTTCTGGAAAGTGTGCTGGCTGGTCCTGAGCCGGCGTCGCGGACCTTCGACGCCAAAGGGGTCAGACTGCACTACCTCGTCGCGGGAAAGGGCGAGCCGGTCGTCTTGATTCACGGGCTGCACTCGAGCGCCGACATCAACTGGAGACTGACCGGCGTTTTCGGTGAGCTTGCTCAAGACCACACGGTGATCGCACTCGACCTGCCGGGCCATGGGCGCTCGGATAAGCCGGGCGACGATCAAGCGTACGGTCTCCAGGTTGTCGAGGACGTCGTCCTCCTCCTCGACAGTCTGAAGATCAAGAAAGCGCACATCGTCGGCTATTCGGCGGGCGGCATGGTTGCGCTCAAGTTCCTGGCTCAGCATCCCGAGCGGGCCCTCTCCGGGACGATCGGCGGCATGGGATGGTTGCGCCAGGGCAGTCGTCTCCAGGCGTTCTGGGAGAGAATCCCAGCCCGCGAGGGCGGCCGCACGCCGGCCGCGTTCATCCGCGGCATCGCTGATCTGGCGCTCTCCGAGGAGGAGCTCAAGAAAATCACAGTTCCCGTCAAGGTCATAGTCGGTGACCGCGACCCCGTAAAGCGGCTTTACGTGGCTCCGTTGCGACACGCTCGCCCGGACTGGCCGGTCGTCGAGATCGAGGACGCCGGCCACATCAATTGCATCGTCAAGCCGCAGTTCCGGAGCGCGGTAACGGGCTGGATCAAGGAACGATCGAAGTAAGGAGGTTAGCTTCAAGGAGCGTCAACCCCCCGACGAACCACAAAGCATGCACCGTGCGGCCTCGGGCACGCCCCAGATCTGGAGGAAAAATACGCCGCGCGCGATCGACACCAGCCCGGTCAGCAAGACGCAAACCGCCGAGATTCGCAGCAAGCTCTGCCGCCTCGCATAGGAGAGCAAGGACGCCCCGGCGCCCGCCAGGATCATGAGCGGTGCGGTCCCCGCGCCGAAGAGGATCATGATGACGAGCCCGGCCCATACGCTCGCCGAGCTGCTCGCCAGGGCCAGGAAGCCGTAAACCAGGCCACAGGGTAAAAAACCGGTGAGAACCCCGGCGAGCAGCACATCGCGCAAGCGCGGCGAGGCCAGGAACGGCCCGACGAAGCTGCGGGCCAGGCAGAGCGAGCCTCCAGCAGGTTGGTTCGAGAAGAGCCGTCCTGGAGCCAGACCGAGCGCGATCAATCCTTGAGCCGTGAGCAACAATCCCGCGAGCATGCAAAGCACGGCCTGGGCATTGATCCAGTAGGCCGCCCTGCTCGCGACCCACAAGCCCGCGTAGCCGGCGGCGATCCCCAGAAACGAATAGGTGAAGATGCGGCCCGCGCTGTAGATCAACTGCCTTTGTAGGTTGGAGAGCACGCCGGCCGCGTTGATTCCAATGGCAACGGCAAAACCGCCGCACATGCCGATGCAGTGCGCCGAGCCGAGCAGACCGCCCAGGAATACCAGTGGCAGCTCGATCATGTTCGGGTGATCTCCGCGGCGATCGGTCGATCCACCGCGATGGCGGGTTCGCGCGACAGGCTTCGTTCCAGCGCTCGCGTGGGAATCGGAATCGCCATCGATGGCTCCGCGACCAAGGGCGCCACTTCATCCAGGGCGATCGTAAACGGCTGGCTCAATCGTAAGGAATTGACGGTTACCAGAGCACTGCTGGCGACCATCAGAAACGCGGCCAGCGCCGGATTGAGCCACCCCAGTGCCGCAAACCCTATTCCAAAGCTATTGTACCCAAAAGCCCAGATCAGGTTCCACCGGATGACTCGCCGGGTGCGCCTGGCCAGCTCGATGCTCCAGGGAATTCGGTAGAGCTCGTCGCCCAGCAAACAAACCGACGCCGAATCGCGTGACACGTCCGTTCCACAACCCAGGGCGATGCCGACGTCGCTGGCTGCCAGGGCAGGGGCGTCGTTGATGCCGTCGCCGACCATGCAGACCGGGCCGATCGTTTGATGGACGCGTTCGATTGCACGAACTTTCTGAGCCGGTAGAAGCTCGGCTTCGACGCTCACACCGAGCTCTCTGGCGATCACCCGCCCGCGCCCGGCATGATCGCCGGTGAGCACGCCCACGTCCATCCGCTCGGCGGAAAGCCACCGCGTGACGGCGCGGGCCGCGGGCCTCCACTCCTCGTCAAAGACGAAAAGCCCGCGCACCTGGTCGTCCCACCCGACCATGCACAGCGGCAGCCCAGTGGATTCGGCATCCTCCACAGCCTTCTGGAGCCTGGCACCCAGAGACAGTCCCTGCTCGCGCATGAACCGCGCGCTGCCGAGGACGACCCGGGATCGGGTTTCATCAGCCACGGTTCCCTGAATTCCCAGGCCGGACACGACGCGGATCTCGGTCATGTCGCCATTAGCAAGTCGGGGCCGCTCACAGGCCGCCTGGATGATGGCCCGTGACAACGCGTGAGACGAGGCGCCCGCGAGTGCCGCCGTGCGCGCCACGATCGCTGCTCGCTCACGATCGTATTCGACGATGCAGTCCGAAACGGTCGCGGCGCCTGTCGTGAGAGTGCCGGTCTTGTCGAACCGAACCGCCACGACCTCCGCCAGCCGTTCCAGAGCCTCTCCGCTGCGAAACAATACACGCACGGAGGCGGCGGTTCCCAGGGCGCTCCAGATGGCCAGCGGGGCTGCCAGACCGAGAGCACAAGGGCAGGCGATCAAGGTGACAGCCAGACCGGCCCAGAGCCCGCGCCCGAGCGAGCCAAGGGCCCAGTGGACTCCGATGGCAGAAAGCGCGATCAAAAAGACCGCGGGAACGAAGCGGCTGGCGGCGCGATCGGCCAGCCGATGATATCTCCCCTTCGATTTGCGAGCGCTCTCTACCATCTCGACCAGCCGGGCGAGCGTTCCCTGGTCGCCGATCGCGCTCACGCGGATGGTTAGCTCGCCATCGAGATTGAGCGTGCCCCCGAGCACGCGATCTCCCGGCTCCTTGAGCACGGGCCGGCTCTCCCCGGTCAGGACCTGCTCGTCCGCCAGCCCGCGACTTCGAACCACCCGCCCATCCACCGGAAATCGCTCGCCGGGCAAGACCCTCAGCAGATCGTCAACCGCGACATCCGAGAGCGAGGCCCACTGCTCCTCATGATGACTGATGCGCCGGACCTTCTCGGGTAATAGCCTGGTCAGGGCGTCGAGTGCCGCGTTGGCCTTGAGCTTGCCGTTGGCCTCGAGCCAGCGGCCCAGGGTCGTCATGACCAGAATCACGCAGCCCACCTCGAAGTAAATCGGTCCCCGCCCGCGAACCACGGACAGAAACGAGAAGAGAAACGACGCGGCGACACCGCTCGCCAGCAGCCAGTCGGTCGAAAGAATGCCCAAGAAGAGCCCCTGCCAGGCGTGCCGGAACAGGGGAAAACCCAGAAAAAACAGCACCGGCAGCGAGAACAGCAGGATCAGGTGCCGGAAGAGCCCATGGATCGTGACAGCCAGCGAGCCGGCGGATTCGACCGGGCCATAAACATCCGTGGACCAGAGCGCCATGGTGAAGGCCATGACATTCATGGTGCAGAAGATGGCAAGGCCGAGACGGACGAGCGTGGAATGGGACGAATGTTCGTCGCTCTTCTCCTCGAGGATGGCCGCCGCGATCCGGCATCCCAGGCAGCAGTAGCGACGCTCCTCGCGAGCCTGCGCCGCGGGCCGATAATCCCACCACCCGGCGGGCAAAGGCAGCTTGCAAAAGTCGCAGACTGCTGGCCGAGGCTCGGTCGTCATGGGGGTGCAAGCAGCTCGGACTGAAGTGCCGGCAAGTACCAGGTCACGACATACGCGATCGCACCGCACCAGAAAACGATCCAGATCAGCCGAACATACCAGGGGATCGCATTGCCGGTGTATTGAAGGAATATGCTCTCTTGTTCAGCCGTCGTCGCTTCGACAGCGCCAGTCGTAGTTTGTGCGGATTGAGCCATGTTGCGTCCGTCTGCCTCCGCCAAAGGAATCGGGTCCTGATCTTGATCTTAATACCACCCGGCATCTTCACCTTGCTCGAGATCGAGCCTGCGCTCGTTGTCGAGCATTGCGTATTTGGGTTTCTCGATATCGCGAAACATCCCGTGGGCAACGGCCCACCAGAACATGAAGAAGAAGCCCAGGCTCGCGAGCAGATAATTCACGATCGGCGTGATGGCGAAGACACCGTCGACCTCGCCGCGATAGATCAGGATGAACTCCCGAAACTTGTTGGCGAAGCCGACCAGGCTGGGAATCAGGATCACGAGCGCAAAGACGATCGTCGTGATGACCTGAGATCGCCGGGTCGAGCTCGCCGCGGTCTTCTCGGTGCGTTTCATCGGCCGCTCCCCTTCGACTTCGCTTCCAGGCCCCAGACGAGCGATGGGTGGTAATCTTCGTAATAAGGATAGCTTTCCAGCCACGATCCCAGCCACTGGACGTAAATGATCAGCGCCAGCCCGCGGTCATTGGGCCGATCGGGAGATCCCTTGAAGAACCAAGGGTATTCGGGCATGGGCGATCCGGTCGAGAGCATGGTCGGCTGAAAGAAGTGGACGGCGTGCCAATCGTTCGACCGGCGGCCTCCTTCACGGCTGAGGTCGGGCCCGATCCGCCGGGTGCCGAACAGCACGGGGCGCTGAAGTCGGTTCTGGTATTCCTCGGTCTTGGACACCGGCCCGAAGCGGCGATCCTCGTTGGAGACGGGACGAACGAACTGGCTGTGGCAGTGCCAGCAGCCTTCGGCCACGTAGATATCGTGGCCTTTCTTCAGGGTCTCTCGAGTCCTGTCGGTGAGCCACTTTTCGCGCGCGGCGGCCTCCTGGGGCAGGGGGCCGTACACCTCGGCAAAGCTGTCGGGAAACCGGCGCGCCAGGTCCTCGAACTGAAAGCGGAGGTGGCCGTTCCTGGCCACGAGCTGTTCGACGGTCTGTTCCGGCAGATGGCGATACATGAGCGCGGGCACCAGTGCGTTCGACAGGAACGCCAGGCCGAAGAACCCCAGCCCCGCGATCAGGAAGACCCCCGTTTTCGACTCGAGCATGTGCGGCGAATCCTCGAATGCAAGCCGATGGTTCCCAGCCGCGATTCGCGCCGGTCACGCGGCGGCGGCGAGCACGCGGTGGGCACTCCAAGCCTTGACCCAGGTCAGTGCGATGTGGACGAGAAACACCAGGAGGCCGGTAAACATCAGGACCCCGGCAACCAGGCGCACCGCCCAGAATGGGATCGAGATGTCGATCGAGACATCCCACGGCATGAGCGAAGCCCAGGATAAACCCTGGAAAACCCCGAGTACGATCAAGTCGAACGACATCAGCACGATGCCGACAGTGGACAGCCAGTAGTGCCATTCCAGCAGCCTCTGACTGTACCAGGCCGTCTTGAGCAGCCGCGGGATCAGGTACGTCATGACCCCGAGCAGCCACATCGCAAAGACGCCGAACATCACCATGTGAGCGTGTCCCACAACCCAGTCGGTGAAGTGGATGAGCGCCTGGAAGGTCAGCGTCGCCTGGAATGCACACTGAAGGCACGTCAGGAAGTAGAGCACCATCCCGGTGTACATCCACCGGATGGGCAAATTGGTGACCAGTGCCTGGGTCGAACCCCGGATCGTGCCGAAGAAATTGATGATCACCGTCGTCACGACCATCTCCACCGCAATCGTCGAGATGACCGCGCCGTACTGGAGGAACATCGGGATCGGGGTATAGAGAAAGTGGTGAATCCCGGTGAGCGGATAGAAGAACGCCAGGCCCCAGAACCCGACCAGCGAGAGCCCGTGGCTCCAGATCGGCTTTTTGAGCAGGATGGGCACGAAATAATACATCATTCCCCAGCCCATCGGCGTCACGAACAGACCAACCAGGTCGTGGATGAACAAACCGCCGACCGCACCCGCGCTGGTGCCCGAGACAAAATACTCGGGGATGAAATTCCCCATCGCGTAGGTGAGGAACGTCCAGACGATCGCGGCCAGGAAATACCAGTTCGTCACATAGAGCGGCCCGCTCGTCCCGGCGATCGGGGGCACGAAGTTAACAGCCACCAGGAATAGCCCGAAGAGCGCGACCGGATCGATCCAGACCGGCGTCTCACCCCATTCCAGGGCCTGGGCCTGGCCGAAGAGGATGCCGATCGCCGTCGCCGCGACCACGGCCTGCCACGCCGCGAAGATGGCGTAGGACAAGCGGCGATCGTAGACTGGCTTCAAGGTCAAGCGCGGAATGACCCAGTGCAGCATGCCCAGAAACCCGTTGGCCAGAAATCCGTAAGCGATGGCATTGGTGTGGATCATCCGCCAGCGGCCCGGCGAAAGAAGCTCGATCCCGCGCAAAGGATTCATCCGCGACAACTGGAGGCCGACCAGGAGACCGCCCAGCATCGAGGCGAACATGAAGAACAGGGCCGCCAGGAAATACCAGAGGACCAAGCGTTCGTCGACCAGGTCTTCGTGCCGAGGTTGTTCACGCTCCAGAATCATTTTCGCCTCGTTATCAAGACTTGCTGCGCAATTCCACCAGGTCCGTGCCTCAGGGTTCCGGGCATGTCCGATTGTTGTCTGTCAAGCGGCGGTCACGCCTCCAGCCCTGCGGTATGGTGTGTACTCGCCAAGAGGATAAAGCACCGCGATCGTCCAGCCGAAGACCAGGTGCGTCGCCGCCGCGACCCACCACGGCAGGTAATTGGAGTTGGTGATCCAGTTGCCGGGATCGCCGCCGACCAACATCGGCTGCAACCAGGACAGGATGCCGTAGAAATTGATTCCCCAGATCGCCAGCGAGATGATGCTTGCCACCAGCAGGCGCACCAGCAATCCCCTGCGTCTGGCAAACCGAGCGATCGTCATTGTGACCGGAATGCCCAGCAACATCCCGGTCCCCACGTAGAGGCAACAACCAATCGCCATGATCACGCCGTCGCCGACGGCGTAAACGGGCTGACCCGTGGTCGTCAGCTCGAGGGCCTTTTCTCCCAGGGGAAACGTCAGATAGATCCGGATCAATTCGAGCGGTGTCTTGCCGGCGATCGGTGCGCAGACGACGTTGGCCAGAAGACTCGTCATCGCGCCGAAGATCCCGAGCATGAACCCGGCGGTCGCGTAATAGGCCGTGTAATAGCCCGACGCTTGCCAGCCGCGCTCGGCCTCTTCCTTGATGACCTCGCCTTCAAGCTGTTGAACTTGAGCCCGCAGTCGTTCGAGTTCCTGAAGTTTGTCTGGGGCGTCCATGTAATTATCAGCCCGTTTGTTTGGTTTTTGCTAAGGCGGTCTTCGGGCTGGCCGCCGGCTTGACACCGGGAAGCGGTTTGAGGATGCCATCCTGGAGCAACCCGGAGTCCGGGATGATTCCCCGGCGTCGCTCGTCGACGACGCTGAGCACGTACGCGACCAGCTTCCACGTTGTTGCGGGCTCTTTTTCCAGGTTGGCGTGAAACGAAGGCATCGGGGTCCCGTTGATTCCCGCGTCAATGTGCCGGTAGATATCGAGCGGCTCGGTGCCGCCCCGCAACATGCCCGAAGTCAGGTCGGCCGCCTTGGTGGGGTTGCCCCACGCGTCAACCCCGACGTTCGTCGCCAACTGACCGCGTCCGTCGTCCCCATGGCACTGGACGCAGGCGAGCGTGAGAAAGGCTTTCTTGCCTTGTTCCACCACCTCGGTCGTGAATTGCGGCATCGGCGTCACGGGATAGACGATATGAGCACGCGCTTGTTCCCAGCGATCGAGCACCGTCGCAACCAGCTCGCCGATTCGCGGCCGCTCGATCGAGCCGGTGAACTCGGCCTCCTCGGCCAACTGAGCTTCCAGCTCGCCACGGTGGGTGAGAACCAGGACATAGTTGACGACCGCCTCGAGATCCACCGGGGGAAGCAGGCTGAACGAGGGCATCGAAGTGCCCCGGATCCCGCGCTTCACAGTCCGCAGCAGGTCTTCACGTAGCGGTTTCGATCCATAGGTCGTCGAGGTAAACTTGAACGTGCCCGGACGATAATCACGGGGTTTCGGAATCAGATAGGCCGCCGCGACGCCATTGCCATCGCCTGTGACGCCATGACACTGGACGCAGTATCGTGAAAAAACGGCCTCGCCATGCCGCAGATGCGCGGCCTTGATCACGGAATTGCCCAGTAGCTTCGGCGTCCGAGGCGTGCCACAACGGTCCTTGAGAATGGTGAGAACCTGCTTTTGCAGCTCGGGCGTGAGCTTCTGGACTTGTTGACTCGACACGTAGGCTGTTTCGGGTTGACGCGCACAACCAACGATCAGAGTCGCAAGAACCACCGAACTGGACGCGAACCGGCGCTTGACCATAGTATCCCAGTGGTGATCAACTGGAGGGAAAATGGACCATGCGTGCACAGAACGGCCGATGCAGACGATGAGGGGCGAAATTAGCGGATGCACTTCCACATTTCAAGGGTCATGAGATTTCGATCTGGACGAACATGGCAATCGAAACAAAGAATTCTGAAATTTCGGAAATCGCGACATTGACGACGGAAACGGCCGACGCTCCAGCGAAGGGCCGGCGGCGGCTATCGGCGAGCGTCGTGAATTTCTGGGTGGATGCGTGCGTGTTGACGCTTTTTCTGGTACTGGGGTGGCTGTCGGCGACGCTTCAAGTGGTGTTTCCGGCACCGACGGCCGCGGCTGGGTGGACCTTATGGGGATTGACCTACGACCAGTGGCGCGACACCCAGTTTGGCACGCTCTGCCTGTTCGCCGGTGCGATTCTTTTACACGTCATGCTGCACTGGAAATGGGTTTGCTCGGTAATCGCGGCCCAGATCCTGCGGACGAAAACGCGCCCGGATGACGGCATGCAGACCATCTACGGCGTGGCCACCTTGATTGTGCTGTTGCATGTTATTGCCGCGGGCGTTGTTGTGGCGATGTTGTGTGTGCATCGTCCCATTGAGTGAATGCCGGAGTCTTCGAAGGGCCCCAGTCCCACCTCGCGTTGAAGTTGGGGAGAGAAAGCCATGAGCCAGCTCTATGTCAGCCTGGTCACCGACCAGCCGCTTCCGCTAAGCCGTATCCCTTCGCCGCGACTGGCGGATCCCGAGCAGGTGTCATGATCCGCTACAATTACAATCACCAGATCGTCCCTCCGGCCCCTTTTGTTCATGTGACAGTACGCTGCGTTGAGACGGGCCAACAGATCGGACAAGCTCCGGCGCAAGTGGACATCGCCGCCGATAGGACCGTTCTTCCTGGCGGTTGGCGCGGACATCCGGGCGCGGGTGAGAGCATCGGGTGAACCATGAATCACCGTTTACGGCTTACTCGGCGATTGTGAACGGTTTCTACGTTTTGCCGTCCTTGTCGAGATAAGCCTTCCGCTGGCAGAACGTGCCAATCGCCTATCCCCTCGAGCCGAAGTCCGGCGTCTTACCCCGCTCAATCGCGCCGGCCCATCGAGAGAGCTTGTCGGCACCATACTGCCAGAACGACGAGCACCGCTCTAAGTAGTCAAGGACGACATCCCGCTCGCCCCGGGCGAGTAATTCCCGGGCAAGCACCATGCTCGGTCCGAAACTGCATAGAGACGGGGACCCTTCGGTTTCCGCGGAGGCTAGCAGATGTGCCTTGGCCCGCTTCACATCGCCGTCGACGAGGGCGAGTCGCCCGAGGACCTGGTTGCCGTAAAAGGTGGCCTCTTCCCTTTGAAACGTGTCGGCCCGGGCAGGATATGAGCCTGGCGAGCCATCCGAGCCGCATCGGACACGAACTTTCTCTGGGAGTAGTGACCCAGCAGCAAGATGCGGAGCCCAATGTCGGCCGGGTCGCTCCGCGATGCGGCTTCATAATCCTTGATTGCCTCCGCTGAGATCTTATTGCCGAGCAATTCCAGGGCCATTGTGGCGTGCGCCTTGACCCGATCGACTGAGTTGCGCATGGCAGCGCAAAGCACATCAACGGCTTCCGACATGCTAGAAGAATAAAGTTGGGCATTGTGCACGGTAATGATCCCAACGAACTCGTTTTCATGATTCAGGTCTAACTTCATGCGAGCAATGTCCCATCGGCGCTCTTCGACGGTGTTGGACTGCGGCCCGGTTGCGGCCGGCTGGTTGCCAATGGCGGTACCGCTATTGTTGCGCAGCTCCTTAGCCCGGACACGCCAAGTCCGATGTCCTTAGATCGTTGTGGCCGCCCGGTCAGGCTCGTATAATCCGGTCTCATTGATTACGCATCTCCCCATTCCGTAGACCGGGCCAAGACTACGACCCGATTGGTGAAGTTGAAGGTCCCGAAATGGAAGTGGTCCGTCCGCTGATCGACGTGATCATTTGGGTGGCGCCTGCCTTCCTTGTGGCGGCCGCTGTCGTCATCGACCTTTGGGCCAGCATCAAAACCCGTCGCCAACCGTCAACCCGTTACAAACCGGCGATCCATGCGGCCTACGCCTGGCTTGCGGCCGCTGTGGTGATTGTGCTGGCGGTGGTTTTCCGCCGTTCCTACTGGCCACAATTCGCGCTTCTGATCGCTCTGCTCGCCGTGGTGCTGTGGTTCAACCGGAAATTTCTCTGGGGGATGAGCCGCTACCTGCTGGAAAATGTCACCCAGACTTTCCTGCTCGCAGTTTTTTACCTTATGACGTGGGGCTGGCTCTTGAGCTGGTTCGGCATTCCGGACCTGATCTGGCACGAGAGCTTGAGCCTGCGGTTTGCGTCGGCTGTCGCGTCGACGATGGTCCTGGCACTCTTTGGAGTATGCGCCTTCTACGTGGGGGGCTCAGCGCGCCAGACCGACATCGATCTGCGCCAGCTCAACATCGATCTGCGCCAGATTAAAATCGAAAAGATAAAAGAGCATTACGACGAGAACCGCGCTCACCGCGAGCTGGCCGACTGGTTGGCTCCCCGCGACGAGGACGGCGTGGTTGAACCTTTGCACCAATTCCTCTGGGTTGTCCAGCTCCCCTTTCTATTGCTGCTTTTGCTACCGGCGCTCTTTCCGCGCGTTTTCCCCTATGTTCCTCGGTTGGAATGGCCCTCGGAGCTCCGGTCGCATCTGGCGAACCTGTTTATCTGGAGCTATGGCGTCGCCGCTGGCGTGATTTTCGTCAAGCTTGCGCTCTACATCGGCAATCGATTCGCACCGTATTCGGACCCGTTTGCAATCGCCCTTGGTGAGGCGGGGCAGCGGGCTCTCGACGCCGTGGCAAGCATCTCCGGCTGGTTGAAGCGGTTGTTCTCGAAGATTTGGGAAATGTTGGCCGCCTTGTGGAACAAGCTCGAAGACCCGGCGGAGCTTGAGAGCTGGGTTTTCAATTTGATCAAGAAGGCCGGGAGCAATGTCTGTGCCAGTTTTATCAAGGTGTGGAACCGGCTTCAGGGAAATGATGTGCCGACCCAGGTCCCGGCGCGGCGCCAGCCGATGGCGGGCCCCGTCAAGGGCCCAGAAGACGAGATGCGGGGGGGCCTGTTTTCCTTCGTCCTCCTCGTGGCGTCGTTCTTTGTCGCGCTGAACTTGATCGATGCTTTCTCGCTCTGGGCAGTGCCGCCGGGCGTTGCGCTCTTCGCCCTGCTCGCTTTGCTGGTGATGCTCGACGCCCTGTCGCGGATCCTGCTGCCGGCGGACCGCTGGTACTGGCGGTTCCCCGTGCTGATGCTACTGCTCCTCTGGATCGCCTGGGCGAATCACGACATTGACAAGTTGCAGTTCGAGAACATGTCGTACGACCCCACGGCGAAGGTCGTCGTCCGAGACCGGGTAGCGGCGGCTTATTTCGCGAGCTCCGGCGCCGCGGAGGAGAAGGCTGACGGGCTCGTCGATGACGCCCTAGCGCGTAGCGCCTGGCTCGCCCACGTCAAAGGCGCACTCGGCGACGTCAAGCCGAAGCTTGTGGTCGTGAGTTGTTCGGGGGGCGGGGCGCGGTCGCTAGCGTGGACGTCACTCGTGCTCGATCGTCTCGGCAAAGAGATCAAGGGTTTCGATTTGAGTGTGCGGCTGATCTCGTGTGCCTCGGCCGGCTCGGCGGGGGCGGCGTATTACGTCAAGTCGCGGTACGATCAGCTCGCGAACACGCACACTCCCCCGCAGTACCGCCTCAAGCCGCATAACTGGTCGGCCCAGGTTCCCCGGGATTGCGAGTCCGCAGTCGTCCGCTCAATTGCCCTCCGGGAGGTCTGGCGGATGTTTAACCCGCAGCCGGTCGGTGGTGCCCCGCCCGAAGACCGGGGCCGGATGCTCGAGAAGAGCTGGGTCGATCTGCGACAGGTGCCGTTGCAAGAATTGCGCTCGGCCGAGCGGACGGGACTGCTGCCGTCACTGGTCATGGCGCCCTTGAGTGTGGAAGACGGGCGCCGGCTGTTGCTCAGCAACCTCGACCTTCGCGGTTTGGTCAAAAGCTCCGGCCCCGAGCTGCTCGTCAGCGGCGCGGTGCTCAAGCAGCTCGAACGGCCCGAGTATCGCGGGAGCAGGCAAGAGATTCTGGCCTTGGTTGATGCGATCGAGAGCGGGCACCAGCTTTACACCGCGCCCGGCGGCGCCGGTGGAGAACCCAGTTGGCGCGGGTTCGACGCCGATGTGCCCGATGTGGCCCGCACGAACTACTCGCTCTCGGCGGTGGAGTTTGCGCGGGTCTTCGACCGGGCCGGCGGCTTACGACTGGCGACGGCCGCACGAATGTCGGCGGCCTTGCCGATGTTCACCCCGGCGGTCTATCTGCCGAGCGATCCGCCGCTGCGGATCATCGACTCGGGTTATTTCGACAATTACGGGATCGACGTCGCGGCGGCCTGGCTGTTTCTGAACCGCGACTGGATCAAGCAAGAGACGTCGGGCGTGATCCTCGTGCAGGTCCGCGCGATGGGGCGGCGCGAGGCGCGCACGAGCATGGTCACCTCCCAGCGCGGGCTGGCGACGCGGCTGCTCGGGGGCTATCAGGTGATCGAAAGCGTCGCGGAAGGGGCAGTCAACGCTCTCTCCGCCGGCGCCATTTTTCGCAATGATCGCGAGGTTGCCTGGCTCTCGGAGCTATTCAACCGGCGCAGCGGTGGCCGTCGCCCGTCTGACTTCTTCACCACGGTCGTTTTCGAGAATACCGCAATCGTCCGCACTCGGGATCCCAACCCGGCCAGCTCGGCGGGCCGGCAGATGGACCCGGGCGGAACCTATGGCGCTCTCACGTGGCGGCTGACCGAGGCTGACTACCGGTCGATTCAAGACGCATTCCAGCCTCCTCCACGTGTCGCCAAGGGCGAAGTGATGGGCCTGGAGCTCGTCGAAGACAGGCAACGGCGTTTAGACAACCCGAACCTCGCTCTCGACGACGGCGAGCGCGCCCACCTCACGTGGGAACTGGAGCAAGCCCAGAATCATGAGCGACTTGAGACGATGGTCTCTTGGTGGTCGGCATTCCACGAACCCGGCGACGCCGAACAGAAGCCGTTGCCGCGGGGGCGATCGAAGGCGAGGCGGCGGTGAACGCGAAACAGACCCGGCTCAACCTGTCGATTAACGGGGCCCTGGGCATCGTAGCCCTGGCACTGGTCTGGCTGGCCTGGTCGCCACGCGACTCGCTGTTTGATCGGGTGGCGTTCGGATCGACCTGGGAGTCCTGCTCGTCGCTCGTCCTGCTGGTGGTCGTCGCCGTCGGCATCGTGGCCAGTCACCGGTTCTTCGCCTGGCGAATCTTCTGGTTCGTGGTGCTCGTGGCCGTTGCATCGGGGACGTTCCACCATGCCCTGTTCGAGGGAATCATGATGTGGGCGCTCCTGGCGGGACTGGCCATCACCTACCGGCGGTTCCTGGGCAAGCTGGCGGTGTACATGATCGGCCACCCCAGCCAGTCGCTCTTGCTCATCGTCTTCTTCTGCCTGCTCTACGGCTTGATCGGGACGAGCTACGGCGTGCCGAACCTGTTCTGGCACGAAACCTGTGCGGGGCGGTTTTTTTCGGCGTTCGGTGCCACGCTGCTCCTGGCCGTGTTGGGCGTCAATTCCTTCTTCCTCGACGATAATTACCACCGCAACTGGCTGAACGTCGAGGACTACCTGAGGAACTGGAAAATCAACTACGGGTTACGCGCGGAGGACCTGAAGCTCGGATTTCTGTTCGGCGATCCGGAACTCACCGTCGATCCCAACAAGGTGATACCCGAGCCGAGGTACGGGACGATGATCTCGCACGTGCTGCGCACGGCACGGCTGCCGATGCTCATGCTCATTTCATTGCCCGCGCTCTTTCCCTTGATGTTCCCGAGCGTCCCCCGGTTTGCGCCCGAAATGTCCCCTTCTTCCTGGCGTTCCTCGATCCCGAGCAGACTGGCACCGAGCCCGACGTCGGCCGCGACTTACGCGCCTGGCTTCTCGGCATCGTCTGCTGGGGCTTTGGCATCCTTGTCGGGGTGTTCCTGGTCAAGGTCCTCATCCGGGTGGGAATGTGGCTGGAGAAGAGGTGGAGTGGAGGGACGTCGCGAGAACCTCGTCGGTGGCGCTGGATATTCTCGGCGTCTTTCGGCGCGGTCAGCGTGCTGATCGTTGCCGCGTCGCTGATCATGACGACGGCGCTCGACCTGGGCTGGTGGTCGCCGGATGAGGGATCGTGGATCCACTGGGCCCAGGTCGCTTTAGCGTTGGTGACGCTGTTGCTGGCCGGAGTCTGGAGCGCGTGGCGGGCGAGCGAGCTCAGACCGGGCCGCTGGCCCCCGTTTTCGAGGTTCCTCTTGCTGAGCGCCACGACCTACGGGGTCATCGCGCTCGCGGACACGATGCTCCGTCACTGGTGGCCGGGATCCGAGCTGGTCGTCTCCCCGGGCATGGCGATTTGTACGTTGCTGCTCACGCTTTCGCTGTTCGGAAGCTGGGTGGCCCTGCTTCGGCCGGTCCGTGACGGCGGAATGGAATGGATCAAGAAGCTCAAGCAACTTCAAGACGAGGCGGCCTCAACAGGCAACCAGGCGCGCGTGGAACGCCTTGGTAAGTCGATCGACGACAATTGCGAAATCGCGCACAAGACATTTCGCTCTGACCTCTTGGCTCTGGCGATCGTCGCCCTGTGGATCGCGGTTGTGAACGCCGACGACTTCAAGCTTCGCTTTGAACCGCTTCTGTACGAGCTCGGGTCATTGGCGAAGTGGAAGAGTGCCGTCCAGAGTTATGGCATTTGGGCCCAGGATTTCGGCCGGCCGGCGCCTGCGGAACTTCAGGCATCCCCCGAGCTGTGCGACGACGAGCAGACTCTCGAGGCGTGGCGGGACCGGCTGTGGTCGCAGACGCCGGCAGGCCGGGCGGCGGGGGGCGCGAAGGCCCCTGAGAGCTTTCGTCCCAAGCTCGTGGTGGTCTGCGCCACGGGAGGGGCCAGCCGCGCGGCGTACTGGACCGCCCGCGTGCTCTGCCGGCTGGGCGAGGATATCCCATGGTCGGACGACAAGAAGTGCCCGGGGTTCCACGACAGCGTGCGGCTCATCACGGGGGCGTCGGGCGGCATGGTCGGCGCGGTGCACTACCTTGCCTGGCGGAAGCAAACTCTGGAACGGGCCCAGAGCGGCGACATGCCGGTCGAAGACGACTCCTGGGTCAAGTCGATGCCCACCGAGAACCTCTCAGCGGTCGCAAGCCACATCGCTTTTGCGGGCCTGGTGCAGGCGCTGCTGCCGCGGCTGCCGCGTCCGCTTGACTATGACCGCGGTCAGGCGCTTGATGCGCAGTGGCCGCTCTTAGGCGGCCGGTTCAGTGATTATCGCGTTGACGAGGGAAAAGGTGCGCTTCCTTCGCTGGTTTTTACCCCCGTCACGGTCGACGACGGCCGCCGGTTGCTGATCAGCAACCTCGCGCTCGAGCGGCTCGTCGTCAACCGAGGCGCCGAAGTTGACGCCGACGGCTACGGGACAGGAATCTATTCCGTCGCCGCACCCGAGTTCTACCGGGTCTTTGGCAAGAATGCCAATGGACTCACGCTCGCCATGGCTGCACGGATGTCGGGTACATTTCCCATGATCTCGCCCGCCGTGAACCTGCCGACAGACCCGCCCGTTCGGGTGGTCGACGCCGCTTACTACGACAGTTATGGAGTGAATATTGCCGCGGCGTGGCTCTTCCGCAACAGCGACTGGCTCGTGAAAAACACTTCGGGGATCGCCATCGTGCAGATCCGCGCCTTCATGGGCCGCCGCGAGCGGCTGGGCACGGCGGCGCCGGCGGACGACTCGATTGCGACCGGCCTCCAGTTTTTTTCGACCCCGTTTCAGGCTTTCGCCGGCATGCGCGAGTCGATGCCGATGTTTCGTAACGACGAAGAGATCGCGGCCCTTGCTGACGTCCTCGAGCGCAAGAGCGGCCGCGAAGACTTCTTCTGCACCGTCATCTTCGAGAACTCAGCTCAGGTTGGCTTCGACACCAAGGCAACCGCCGGCCTTTGGCCCATGCAGGATGCCGAGCGGCGCGCCGACTCAGCCCCCGTCATCGCCGACGTGGCCATGACGTGGTACCTCTCCAAGGTCGAGAAGACCTCGATGGACGAGGCAATCCCTGCCGACGCCACGGCGAGCCGCTGGAAGCTGGTTGTCAACCGGCTTCGTGAGGTCAACCTGAAGAACCACCCCGAAGACAAGGATCAGAGCCTCTTGCGCCGTCCGGCCGACCGCCTGCTCTGGTTGAACCAGGTGCGCACGGCGTTCGCGCGGGCTCCGGGAGCGGCCGGGCCGACGCGCACGGCTTTCAGCCTCAAGGAGCTCGAGCGCGCTCTGAACTACGAACGGATTCAGGCGCTCAAGGCGTGGTGGCTCGGGTCAAGATAATCCCGCGGATCGAGCCGATGTCAGTAGGACGGAGACTTTCGGTCGGCCGTTCGTGCGGGGTCAGGAGACCCGCGCACAACGGCGTCACCGCGCAAAGGGATCGGGCGGCATGGCCAGGTCCATCATGAGGAGCTTGAAGTCGGGCCGATCGCGGAGCGAATCGAGGGCGGTCTCGTTGCACAGCTTGGAAGCGCCGCGAAAGCCGCCGGCGACGGCCCACCGCAGGGCGTCCATCGCCCGATCGGTCTCGGCCGGGCCAACGGCAGCGGAGAGGCCGGAGCCGGGTAGCCCGGCCAGGACCGCGAGCAGGGCATGGTCGACGGCCAGCTCGTATCGGGAGTCGATTTCGAGAGAGGTAATACGATCGAACAGCGCGACGGCCCGGCGCAGGCTCGCGGCCGACTCCGCATGTAGGCCCGCCAAGCGTTGCGCGCGGCCCAAGCGCGAGAGGCTGAAGGCGAGGTCGCTTTGATAGTCAATGACGGTGGGATTGTCGTTAATCTGTCGCTCATGGATTACCACCGCCCGCCCGCAAGCGGCGATCGCCTCCGGGAGCTGCCCCATCGCGGATCGCACGCGGCCGACATTGCTGAGGCTGATTCCCAGACAGCGCTGATAATCAAACACCTTGGGGCTGGCCGTGGCGAGCTGTTGCCGGATCGCGAGCGCCTTGCCGTGGGCCGCCAGTGCTTCGGCCATCTTGCCTGCCTCCAACAGTTGGTCGCCGATATGGTCTTGGCTGTACGCCAGAAAGCTCTGGAACTCAGCGACGCTGGGGTTCGCATCGACCAGCTTCCGGTAGATCGCCTGCGCCGCTTCGTACGATGCCATCGCCTCCGCCGGATTACCGGTTTGCGACAGCGCCGCGCCCACCATGGTTTGGCTGTACGCCAGATTGCTCTGGAACTCAGTGACAGCGGGGTTGGCCTCGGCCAGCTTCTGTAAGATCGCCCGCGCCGCCTCGAACGCCGCCAGCGCCTCGGCCGGCTTGCCGGTGCTAATCAGCAGGTAGCCGATGAAATTGTGGATGACCGCCAGATCGCGCTGGAACCCAGTGACGGCGGGGTTGGCCTCGGCCAGCTTCTGTCGGATCGCTCGCGCCGACGCGTACGCCGCCAGCGCCTCGGCCGGCTTCCCCGTCTGAAAGAGCAGCCGGCCGATGTCGTTGTGGCTTGTCGCCAGATCGCTCTGGAACTCGGTGACGGCGGGGTTGGCCTCGGCCAGCTTCTGTCGGATCGCCAGCGCCGATTTGTACGCCGCCAGCGCCTCGGCCGGCTTCCCCATCTCCGAAAGCAGTATGCCGATGTCGTTGTGGCTTTTCGCCAGATCGCTCTGGAACTCGGTGACGGCGGGGTTGGCCTCGGCCAGCTTCTGTCGGATCGCCAGCGCCGATTTGTACGCCGCCAGCGCCTCGGCCGGCTTCCCCATCTCCGAAAGCAGCATGCCGATGTTGTTGTGGCTGTCCGCCAGACCGCTCTTGAACTCGGTGACGGCGGGGTTGGCCTCGGCCAGCTTCTGCCGGATCGCCAGCGCCGATTTGTACGCCGCCAGCGCCTCGGCCAGCTTCCGCATCCCCGAAAGCATTGCGCCGATGTTGTTGTAGCTGTTTGCCAGACGCCCCTGGAACGCGGTGACGACTGGTTTGGCCTCGGCCAGCTTCTGGTTAATCGCCAGCGCCGACTCGTATGCCGCCAGCGCCTCGGCCGGCTTCCGCGTCTCCGACAGTACGACGCCGATGGTGTTGATGGTCGACGCTCGTTCGCTTTGGAACTCGTTATTCTCGGGATGGGCCGCAGCCAGGTCCGCTTGCAAGTCGCGCGCTCGCTCGAGCGCAGCCAGCGCCTCGGCCGGCTTGCCCATGGTCTTCAGCAGCCAGCCGACCCGGTGCTCGGCAGCCGCGAGGGCGTCTCGCGCCTTTTCCTCCTTCGGGGCACCGCCAGCCCGGTCGGCCACCGCCGTGCGGGCCCGCTCGTAGGCGGCCAGCGCTTCGTCCGTCTTTCCGGTCGCTTCCAGAATACGGCCGACGGCCAGCAGGCTGCGGGCCACGTTGACCTTGGCCGAGACGTCGGCGCCCGGTTCCCCGGCAAGGGCCTCGCGGCCGGCGAGCACGCGCTCGTGCATGGCCAGGGCGTCCTCCTTGCGGCCCACCCGGCTCGTCAGCGCGGCCAGCTCGAAGTTGGCCTGAAGCATCGCCTGTCGCGATGCCCGGTCCGAGCGGTCCTTCAAGAGAGCAGCCAGCTTGCCGTAGAAATCGCTGGCCGAGTTGAGCAAGCGGTCGCGCAGGTCCTTGAACTTCTCCTCCTTGAGCAGGAAGTCCTCGCTGACGCCGGTGTGAAACGTCTTGATCGCCGCCATTGCCAGGTTGTACCGCTCTTGCACGCGGGCCTTCTCGTCGGCGAGCTCGGAGTTGGCCCGGCTCACCTCGCTGTTGGCGGCGCGCAAGTGGCTGTTGGCCCGGGCCTGAACGCCCGCGACCGCAACGAGCCCGGCCACTCCGGCCAAAAGCGCCACTGCCGCGGCCGTGACCTTGGTGCGGTTGCGTCGCGCCCACCGCCTGGCCCGGCCGGAGAACGGCTCGCGCCAGGCCGAGACTGGCTCGTCGGCCATCCACCGCTCCACGTCCCCGGCCAGCGCCCGGCAGGAGCCGTAGCGGTCATCCGGGCGCAGGGCCATCGCCTTCATGCAGACGGCCTCGAGCGCCCGGTCGATCGACGGGTTGACCTGGCGCGGCGGCACGAGCGCGCCGCTCTGGACGGCGCGGAGGATGGCTCCGAGGTCGTCGCCCACGACCGGCGGCCGGCCGGTCAGCAGGCAATACAGGGTCGCCCCCAGACTGTAGACGTCGCTCCGCGGGCCGAGTGCCTCGAGGTTTCCCTCGGCCTGCTCGGGGCTCATGTAGGCCGGCGTCCCCAGCGCCGAGCCAGGCAGCGTCTCGGACGACCCGCTGGCCGGGAAGGGCAGAAGCGTCCGCTCGACTGCCGACGGGTCGGATTTTCCCGTGGCCTTGGCGAGCCCCCAATCGACCACCAGGGTCTCGCCATGCCGGCCGACGATGATATTGCCGGGCTTGATGTCCCGATGGAGCACGCCGCGGGAATGGGCGTACTCGATCGCGTTGCACACGTCGGTGAAAGAGCGGAGGAGCCTGCGCAGCTCGAGCGACCGCCGGCCGGGATCGCCGGTTGCGCTCGTACCTGCGTGGAAGCGGTCGATCGCCTCCTTCAGGCTGTCACCCTTGATGAATCGCATGGCGTAGTACGGGCGGCCGTCGGCGTAGGCCCCCAGCCCATAGACCGGGACGATGCCCGGATGTTCCAACCCCCCGGTGACCTCCGCCTCGAACTCGAACCGAGAACGGTACCGCGGGTCGAATGCAAACTGCACCTGGATTTCCTTGAGAGCGACGTCGCGATTCAGCTCGGTATCGCGGGCGACGAAGACCTCACCCAATCCTCCTCTGGCATGCGGCCTGATGATGTGAAACCGCGTACCGGCTGACGTCGAGTCGCCAACGATGGTCGCCGTGACGGATTCCGCGGAATCGTTGTCCAGGCCCTGCCGCGCGGCGGCGAGCCGGGGCAGGCTCGCTTGAACGTCAGGGTCGGCGATCCGGGAAAGCTGCTCGCGGACCGATCCGATCGAGCCGAGCGCTGCCAGGCTCTTCTGGGGTTCGTTTTGGTGGAGCTTCAGATGTTCCTCGACCAGCGCGTCCAAAAGCGACCGTCGCGAATCGGTCAAATCTCCCTGGTCCTGGAGGATCTGGCTAAGGGGAGCCGCCTTGTTCAAGACCCAGGCGTGCATCGCGGCGATCAGGGTATCGCGGGAGATGAAGTCCATCTGCAAGGCGATGATCCCGAGCAGAAGATTGCGGTCGGCGGCAGCGCCCGACATGGTGTCACCTCGATAGCGTGTTCGAAAAGACGGAAACTCGTGGACCCTTTACTCGCGAAGAAACGCAAGCCGGCGGACCAGCAATCCGCAAGCGGTGCCGCACATTGCGACCACGAGTGTAAACGCTGAATGGCTCACGCGGACCATCATTGCTAGTTCGCGGTCGGTTTAGGGGCGTCGGCCGGTGCCGGTCGATCAGGAGTCGGGCGCGCGCGCCTGCGTAAGAGGGCCAATCTCCTCCGAGGCCGGAGGTCGCCAGGAGAGACCCGGCCGCGGGTCGGAGGAACCGCGGATCGGAGGGATCGCGGACGAGGACGTCGAGGCGCGGGTGGCGGGCGGCCAAGGGGCTCTCGGGACCTTCCTGCTCGGCGAGGTTCCCCCCGAAGCGCCAGCCGCCGGCGGCGAGGGCCGCGAGGTCGCCGCCGGGTGTGTCGAGCCCACCGGGCTCGAAAAGCGCGTTGTTAACGATCACGACCCCTTCCACGCCGCGGCTCGCGTTCGTCGGGACGAGCCAGTTGGCCGCCCGGTAGAAGCTATTGTTGGCGATCGTGATCGCGCGGCAGAGGTCGGATCCGAGGGAGTCGAGGATGAGGGCGTCCCGTCCGCTCAGGAAGAGGTTGCCGGCGACGCGGATGTCGTGGGCGGAGCGGATGATCTCGAGCTGCCGGAGCCGCGTCTCGAACCGGCAGCCCTCGATCGCGACGTGAGCAATGGTCCGATGGGAGTCGCCTTGCAGGACGACGCCGGTCGGCCAGGGGCCGAAGGTGCAACCGCGGAAGCGGATCGGCGCGGACGCCGTGCCGTGGGCGCCGGGAGCGAACCAGACGTGCGCCCAGTACTCGGCACCAGGATCCTCGTCGACCTTGCGAAAGGCGACGTTCGCGAGCTCGAGGCCCGCCGCCGCCCCGTCGACCTCGAGGCCGAACTGCTCGACGCCCGAGAGGATCGTCAGGTCGCGCAGGGTCACGTTGGCGGTGTCGGCCACCTTGGCGACTACGTTCTGCGAGCCCGGCGCGGTCAGGATGACGCCCGGCCCCCCGGCGATCGTCAGTCCCCGGAGCCGGTCGGGCTCCTCGATCCGCGCAGCCCCGTGGTAGACCCCCGGCTCGGTCAGCCGGATCGTCGTGCCGGTGTGGGAGACGAAGGAAAGCGCCTGCGGCAGGGTCCGGAAGTCCGCCTCAGGGCCGCGGCCGACCAAGACGACCGGGCCCGCCGCCGGCCCGCGCGGGACGGCCGGTGCGTCGCCCGAACGCCTGGCCGTCCCCCGGTGCGAGGGCACGAGCCGGGCGAGAGCCAGCGCGGCCAGCAGCAGCAGCAGGACGGCCCCCGCCGCGGCCCACCGCGGAGCCCGGCTCTTCTTCGTGACGCTCTTCTGGGCGGGCCGAGCGGCGACCGTCGTACCGATCTCCAGGTCCGGATCGTCCAGGAGGCGGCGTAACTCAGCGGCGACCTCGCCGGCCGTCGCCGGTCTGTCCTCCGGCGCCTTCCGGAGCAGGCGTGCGACGAGATCCGAGAGCGGCCGGGGAACGGCCGGGTCGAGGAGGTGGAGGGGAGCCGGCTCCTCGTCGGTGATCTTGCGGCCGATCTCGAGGATGTGCCGTCCCTGGAAGGGGGGGCGGCCGGCCGACATGGCGAAGAGGACGCAGCCGAGGCTGAACAGGTCGCTCCTGGGGTTGACGGACTCGCCGCGGACCTGCTCCGGACTCATGTAGGCGGGCGTGCCGACGACCTGGCCGGCCGAGGTCATCTCGGCCAGGTCGAGCTCGACCAAGGCGAGGCCGAAGTCCGTGATCTTCACCCCCCCGCCACGGTCGAGGAGCATGATGTTGGCCGGCTTGATGTCGCGGTGGATCACTCCGTGGAGGTGCGCCGCCTCGAGCCCCTCGGCGATCTGCATGCCGATCCGCAGCACCTCCCGCGGATCGAGCTTGGGGCCGGCCTCGATCCGCCCCTTCAGGGAGCGGCCGACGAGGCACTCCATGACCAGGTACGGCAGGCCATGCTCCTCGTCGACCGAGTGGATCGTGACGACGTTGACGTGGCCGATCGCCGCCGCGGAGCGGGCCTCGCGGAGGAACCGGCGCCTCGCCCGATCGCTGTTGGCCAGGCTTGGGCTGATGAGCTTGATCGCGACCACACGGTCGAGCTTCGGGTCGAAGCCCTTGAGCACGACCCCCATGCCGCCGCTGCCGAGGATGCCGAGGATCTCGTAGTGGGCAATCCGGCCCAGGCTGTCGGGGCGGTCCGTCGGGGCGAGGAACGACAGGTCGGGCGGGTCCTCGCAGCCGGTTGGCAGCGGGCTCTTCAGCGTCGGCGCTCCGTAGGTCATCGTCCGCGAGGACGCGGGGTCATGGGCCGTCTCGGGCGGGTCGCCCGAGGGCGGCGCGGCCCCGTCCGTCGGCTCGAGCCGGCACATCGCCCCGCGACAATGCTCGCAGATCTCGACATGCTCGCGCAAGCGATCGGCAACGTCGCCGCTCAGGCTGCCGGCCACGAGGCCCCGGAGAGTGGTCATACTTGGACAATGCATGAGATCACCGACGATTGGCAGTTCCCGCGACGCCATCCTATTATAATCGGCTGGATGCCGGCCGGCAGCAACCTTAGGCTAAAGCTTACGGATGGTCGTGGCCGCGAAGGACTACTTGATGGCCTTTGCGGAGCAAACGGCCACGAAGGGAGTGAAGTGAATGCGCCCCGTCCTTCGAGGCAACAGCCCGCAAGCTGCCGACTACGACAACTATCGCGATGCGTTCGGAGAACTCGCGGGGCGGAGGAAATCTGGTTGATTGCCCAGGAGAGCAAGAACGATCTGCGAGCAAACCCGTGCGATGGCTTTCGCCGCCAAATTGCCCGTACAGCGACCGGCCACGGATTCTTCAGCATCTGGATGACCGTTTTTTCGGACGACGTGGCCGTTCGCAAGCTGTTAATTGCGGAGTTCCGCGGGACCGCGACCGACTGCTTCGCTGCGAGCTTGACAACCCTTGTGAGACCACGTCCGCCCAGCGGACTTGCTGTCCAGGTCCTCGAGGTCACCTCGGTGCACTTCGGCTCCAGCAGAGGCGAGCGACGCGGCGGCCGCGTCCGAACGAGCAAGGCCGAGCACCTTGTGTCCCGCGGCGATGAGATCCAAAACGACGGCGGAGCCCACAAAGCCAGTAGCGCCGGTAACGAAAACACGCATCAGGGCTTCTCCTTGATCTGCCTTCAAGTCCGTAATCTCAGTCCGTTGTTCCACAGGTTTGGCGATTGACCTGATACGATCTATCCTCTAGAGTCCAAATATCGCGGAGAGTGACGACGTCGTGGAATCAAGGCCGAAGAACGGATCGCTCGCAGGAGCCAAACCCGCATGTTGACTGGCGAATTACCCGGAGAAGTGCCGGGTGTCGATCGCGCCCGGCCCGGTAGTGAAGCCGAAACGGTCCTCTTTCGAGGCGACACCGATTCCGGATCGCAGCCCGCGGCGGCTGGCGCGCAGGTAGACCAGGTCGCGAGCGTCGACGAGTTCTCGCGCGCGCTGATCGAAATAGGCCTGATCGACCCGGCTGAGCTCGACGCAATCGCGGCTGAATCGGCTCAAGACGTTGTGGGCCTGTCGCGAGCCCTGGTCAAGGCCGGCAGGCTTACCCCTTACCAGGCGGCCGCCGTCTACCAGAACAAGAGCCGCGGCCTCTTGATCGGTAAGTATTTGATCCTCGACAAGTTGGGCCAGGGAGGAATGGGCGTCGTCTTCAAGGCGCGGCATCGCCGGTTGGGGCAATTAGGCGCGCTCAAGATCCTGCCGCCGTCATTTGCGCGCGACCGTGACGCGGTGCTGCGGTTTCGCCGCGAAGTTGACGCGGCCGGCCGGCTCAATCATCCGAACCTGGTTGCCGCCCGAGACGCCGACGAGGACCGCGGCGTCCATTTTCTTGTCATGGACTATGTCGAAGGACGCGACCTCGATCGCATGGTGCGAAACCAGGGGCCGATGCCGCTCGCACAGGCCATCGACTGTGTGATCCAGGCGGCCCGCGGCCTCGAAGCCGCCCACGCCCAGGGGATTATCCACCGCGACATCAAGCCCGCCAACCTCATGCTCGACAATTCCGCAACGGTCCGAGTGCTCGATCTGGGCCTGGCGCGGATCGTTCGACGCGGGAAACGCGTTCAACAAAACAGCCGCCGGCCGTTTGACCCAGAGCGGAATGTACATGGGAACGATCGATTACATGGCACCCGAGCAGGGCGAAGACTCGCATCGCGTTGACCACCGGGTCGATATCTACAGCCTGGGCTGCACCCTCTATTACCTGTTAATTGGCCAGGAACCCTTCCCGGCCGAGAGCGTGCTCAAGCGCTTGCTCGCTCACATGGAGCGCCCGGCGCCGTCATTGCACGCGGCCCGGCAGGGAATCCCACGATCGCTCGAGGCGGCCTATCAGAAGATGATGGCCAAGCGCCCCGAGGATCGCCCGGCATCAATGGCCGACGTGGTCGCTCTGCTCCATCCGTGCAAGGCAGAGGCCCTCGAGGGGCCCAGGTCCAGGCCGGAGCTCTCGGCCGCCTTCGTGCGCACCACCACCGGGCGGCCGCGACGGATCGATCGTCCGGGTATTGTCCTGATCGCCACCGGCGCAGCGGCCGTGGTGGTGCAGGCATCGTCGGCGTCGTGGCATTCCGCGGCTGGCTTTCCGAAGGCACGCGCCCGCCGGTGATTGGCGAGTCGAAGGTTGCCGCCGCCAAGGATCGCTCGAATGCGACCGTGACGCCTCCGTCGCCACCCGAAAAGCGGGAAGCCGTCGTCGAAGTCAACAACGGCCGAGATCGGACCAGTGCGGATGGCAATCTCACGCCCACCGTGGCGGTGACGACTCCGCGCCCACCCGAAAGCGCGGAGCCGCCGCCGCCAAGAAGGATTCTGGCCGGACCCGCGCGGATGGCAATGCCATCGCCACGGTGCCCGTGAACGCCCCGCCCGCGCCCGAGCGGCGCGAAGCCATCGTCAAGAAGGATCGTGATCGCACCACCGCGGGTGGCGATTCCACCAAGACCGATCGATCGCACGGCCCCCAGAACAGCCGCGATGCTCAACTCGGATTGCGCGCGGGCAAAAATATCGATGCCAAGCGACCAGCCAGTAAAGAGCACCACGTCGTGGCCAGTCGATTCGATCACGGCCAGAATGACGGTTGGATTACTCGAAACGACGATGATAGCACGAACGCCACCAGGTTCATCAGAGCTGAGAACGAGGGGTCCAACTACGCGTTGATGGCCGAGAACCTTGTCAATGGGAGGGATTTCGGCTGGCTCGCCCCGGAGAAATACTGCGGCCATCAGGCCGACAAATTCGGTCGGTTCCTGAAATATCGCATCTGGACCGACGGCAACGGAAAGGGGATGTCGGGCGCGACGTGGTATGTTCGCCTTCGCGGTCGTGCCAAGGTCATCTTCATCGATCAAGCCACTGTCGGCCGGCCAAATCCGAGGCACTGGAAGTCTTATCGGGCCCGACTGGATTCGTCGGGCGGCTGGAAACTCTCGACGCCCAGCGGTTCGATCACGCCAGCCAGCGACGAGGACATCCGAGAAGTGCTTTCCGAGCTGAAAGACTTGTGGATTCTGGGCGAATATGGTGAGGGCCGCAACCATTGCCGCCTCAACTACGTGGAGTTCGGAGCCGATTAATCTCGCGGGCCGTCACCCGATTCGGTAGAGCGAGATTCCAGTCGCCGTACGTCAGAGGAGCGCACCTCGAGACGGTATTCCAATTCGGTTAGGACTTTCGAGCGATTGGCGGTTATAATGACGACGAGCCTCCGTGCCAATTCATTCGATAGTCAACAGTGGGGCACCACCCATGCTGGTATTAGCTCGAAAAGTGAACGAATCTGTTATCATCGACAACGCGGAAATCACCGTCACCGTCCTCGAGGTTCGTGGTGGCAAAGTACGATTGGGCTTCGAATGCGGGCTCCGCCACCACGTGCACCTACGTGAGGTGTGGGAGGCGTTGAAGCAAGCCGAGCCGGCGGAGCACCGCGAGACGACGAGGCAAGCGAAGATGCCTCGGACGAAGGGCGTTGGTGCAGACGCGCACACACATGCGGCCGATGAAGCGCATCAACCCGATCGCTCCGGTGGGGAATCGCCAACTCCGGACCCAATGGCAGAAGATGTTCGAATCGGGGGGCCGGAAAACGAGCGCGAAGAACTCAAGGCTGCCTTGGAGCGGCTGACTCGCGAACGGGACCAGATGAGCGAAAAATATCATCGCGTGCTTGACGATCTGATTAGCGCCAAACGTCAGCTCTTCGGATTGCGAGACGCAGTTGCTGACTCAGATAAGAACAAGGTCCGCATGATCGAATACTACGAGGGCGCTGTGCGACATCGCGACATGCATGAGGTTGTCGTAGCCTACGAAGTTGAAAATGATCTTGTCGAGCAAACCTATCAACGCGACCAATTTATTGATGGGAAAATGCCAGATTTGGGCGAGCAACTCTCCGTGTTTGTTCGAGTCGCGAGCGTTGTTCCAGACGGTCGAGTCGATATCGACGACGAAGGCGAGTGGTTCGATGATCACGGTGAGCCACTGGCACGAGAGTTTTGAATTCCAACGAGCCCGAATGCCTTCCGTCTTCACAGCGTGATCGAATCGTGCGCTTTGGTGTAAGCGATGCAGCGAGAGATGGATGAACGTCCAGAATCTCTTGCCGGCCGAGGTGACGTCGGGGGCATCATGATCGAAGTGAATCTGTTCGCATGCGGCCATGGCGACACCGTTCTGGTTCGTCTCCCCGGTCCAAAGTGGGTGTTGATAGATTGCCACCTTCCGAAGCACAATGGTGTCTATTCCAGGTTCCTTCATTTCCTGGATCAACAGGCAAAAAAGGAAGGACTATCGTGTTTTGGACGGCTCGACTGGGTGATTCTAACGCACCCCGACGAAGACCACTACCTTGGGATGGCATCGCTACTGGAGCACTTCACGCGCGAGGACCGCTCCGTTGGAAGTTGGCTAAGCAGCGGCCTGAGCGCTCACCAGTTTCGTGCGCTAGCATGGCCAGATAGTCAGACGAAACGTGGCTACCGTCAATTGCTGAACTGCGTGCGGAGACTCGCTGCTGAGAAGTTGCTTCGTTCACAGATCCTCCACGAGGACTGTAATGCAATTTCGCCGTTTGGATATAAGGGGCGCGTCGAGCTATTCCCGATCGCCCCTAGTGCGGAAACCTTGTTTTCCCGGGCTGAATCTGACTTGCCCCGCGCTGGAAAAGAACAGAACTTCCGGATCGAAGCGAATCCGCTGTCTATCGTGCTAGTATTGTCGGTCACGGAGCATGGCAAGAGCTGTAACTTCTTACTCGCTGGGGACGCTGGACCTGAGCAATTGGAAGAGGCGATCCGCATCTGGCACAGACGCGCAGAGGAATACGGGCGGGATAAGATTATTTACGTTATAAAGGTTCCGCACCATGGATCGCTGGACTCGCATTGGTCTGCCCTGGCCAAACAAGAAGTTGACGATGACCGCATCGCCGCGATTTCAGCAGGCACTCGCTCCAAGCTGCCCGACAGAGAAGTATTACGTGACTATTTGATCAACGGATGGAGAGTGTTAGTGACGGCGCGACGCGTGCCCAAGCCTGCACCCCGCGAACGTCCGATGGCGCTCTCAGATCGAAGCCGATTCGTCGTTGCCACGAGGCACGAGACTACACAGTACGACGTAAGCATCCGTTGGCAGCCGACGCATGGAATCACATATCATCCGCACGAGGCAAGCATTGAGGCGGCTGATCTTACGCTGTACGACACGGCTGCCGCCGAACCGCATCAGCATTCCGAGTAGAGAAGGGGACAACCAGGACGACATTCATTAGTGTGATCGATGTCCGCTTAGATCAATTTGCAACGTGGACATGCCCGGCAACCTCCACCCCGCACATCTGCGCCGTTCTTGAAAGATTCTGGTAAATCGTTCGGCGTTCTCTTTCCTTCGCCCTCAATTCTCGGGTAGACTGCCAGGGTTAATGAAACCAGGCGCGCTGATTTTCACCGACGTATCCGGAGGGCAGCCATGGCAACCGTCAGCGATGACCAGCGTATTCGTGAAGGTTTGAAATTCCTCACCCAGGCCGACAAGGCGGTCATACGGGCTTCCCGTCCGCTCGAGATACTGACCGGGACTGTGAATCCGCCCGGGATTCGCGATTTATTGGACCAGTTTTTCTTCAGCGTCAGCGGCAATATTTACGGCGGTGTGATGACGCAAGCGCAATTCACGTATTTGCAGGGTTACACGGACAGTCTCGCAAATTTTGCCGACGCGATATCCCGTCTCCTGATCAAGAACAACGGCAACGTCGTGGAAGCACTGACCGCCGCGAGTGCCGCGCTCGACGCACCTGTGGTTCAACACGGGGCCGCCACGGCGCAGGGCGGAGTTCCCGTGCCGCAGGTCGGCTGTTGCAACTACGACAGCACCCAGTGTGACGGTATCACGCAAACCTACTGCCAGACGGGTCTTCAGGGCCAGTGGAGCTCTCACCCTTGCGTCGGGCTGCCTCATGGCAAGCGGAGCAATCCCGGCCGCAGCAAGCGATAGGCAGAAGCCACAGGGCGACCAGCCGGGCCACCCTGGCGTGGCTGGCCGGGTCAAACGTATGAGCGGAACCATCGGCCTGGAAGGCTACGCGGAACGACGCTGCCCGCACTGCAACAGTCCCGTCGATGCCCCTGCCACGGCGAACGCGGAGATGCATTGCTACGAATGTGGCGGCTCCTTTCGCGTGGCCGTTCCGGCCTCCGAGAGCACGGTCGACGAGGTCCGCCGCCTGGGCCGGTTCCAACTGCTCGAATGCGTCGGTCGCGGGAGCTTCGGCGCGGTCTGGCGGGCGCGGGACACCGAACTGGACCGTCTGGTCGCCCTGAAAATCCCACACCCGCACGTTCTCGACAACACGAGCCTTCGTGAGCGATTCCGCCGCGAGGCCCGCGCGGCAGCGCAGCTCCGCCATCCCGGCATTGTCTCCGTCCACGAGGTCCTTGAAGTCGAGAACCAGCTCGTCCTCGTCTCGGATTACATCGACGGAGTACCGCTGAAGGACATGCTGGAACTGCGTCGCTTGACGTTCCAGGAGTCGGCCACTCTGGTGGCAGACATCGCCGACGCTCTGGATCATGCCCACGCGCAAGGCCTCGTCCACCGTGACATCAAGCCCGCCAATATTCTGATTGAGCCGGCGCTAGAGGAACAACGACCGCGCAGCGTCGGCAGAGCTCTGATTGTTGATTTCGGGCTGGCCCTTCGCGAGGAGGCCGAAGCAGTCTTGACGATTGATGGCCAGCTCCTCGGGACGCCGGCATACATGAGCCCCGAACAGGCGGCAGGCAGAGGGCATCGGGCGGACCGCCGCAGCGACGTTTACAACCTGGGCGTCGTCCTTTACCAGCTACTTTGCGGCGAACTGCCGTTTCGCGGCACGCGGGCCATGCTCCTGCATCAAGTTATCCATGAGCCGCCACGGGCGCCTCGTCGCCTCAACGACCGGATCCCACGCGATCTGGAAACGATTTGCCTGAAAACCCTGGCCAAGGAGCCTATCTGGCGTTATGCGACCGCCGGCGAATTGGCGGCCGATCTGCGCCGCTACCTGCGCGGCGAGCCCGTCCATGCCCGGCCCCTCGGGCCTGTGCTGCGGCTATGGCTTTGGTGCAGTCGCAACACGGCCCTCGCAACAGCGATCGCGCTCGCGTGCTTGGGGCTGGCGGGCGTGCTGGTGCTGGCGATAACGTTCGCCCTCCGGGAGCGACACAACGCGGCGCAGCTCGCGGCTGCTCTTGACGAGTCAAACACCAACCTTCGTAAAGCGGAATACAGCCTCTCGGAATCATACTTGCACCGTGGACTGGCTCTGTGCGACCAGAACAACGTCGGCCAGGGTCTACTTTGGCTGGCGCGCGCTCTGAAGAACGCCCCGCCGGACGCCGCGGAATTGCGCCAGTACTTGCGCAAAAGCCTGGCGGCGTGGCAGCCGCGCCGGTGCTCGCTCCAGGCATGCGTGGAGTGCTCGGACGAGGTTCGTACTGTGGCCTTCACGCCGGACGGTAGATCCTGCCTGGTTCTGAGTTTCGACGGCGCGTGCCACCACCTGGACGCGGCTACCGGAGCACCCAAGGGCCCACCGGCACGTGCGTTGCGGCCTCTTGTCGCCGCCGCCGTGGCGAATTCCGTGGTCGTCACGGGCCACGCCGACGGCACAGTCGAGCGCCTGAGCCTATCTGCCCTCGACGTCGTTGAACCTGCATTGGGGCACTCGGGTTCGGTGTTAGCCGTGGCGGTGAGTGAAGACGCCTCCTCGATTGTCGCCCGAGGGGACGGCGGCATGGCCACGATCTGGCGATTTCAAGGCGGGATCCCGCAGCCAATCACCTTGGCGCATGGCGCAGAAATACGTTGCGTGGCGATCAGCCCGGATGGCAAGTGCGTCCTCACCGGCGGCGACGACCGGATGGCGCGGCTCTGGGACACGGCATCGGGAAAGCTCCTGCACGCGCTGCCTCACGGCGACGCCGTCAGATGCGGTGCGTTCGGCCGGCACGGCGCGGTCATCGCGACGGGCTGTCGCGACGGCAGCGTGCGACTTTGGGAAACGGCCGGCGGCAAGGCGCTGGGCTTCCATGTCCGCCATGAACAAACAGTCCAGGCCGTGGCAGTCAGTTCCGATGGCAAGTTCGTTCTGACCGGGAGCACCGACCGGAGTGCACGGCTATGGTCGGCGGCCACGCAAGAGCCGATCGGCTCGCCTCTCTTGCACGCTTCGGAAGTGACCGCGGTGGCGATCGCGCCCGACGGCATGCGAGTGCTTACCGGCGCGGGGCGAAGCTGCGCGTCTCTGGTCGCTGCCGCCGTCTGACGGCGCTCTGCTGCACACACCCGGGCAAGGCTGGGTTCGTAGCATCGCCTTCAGCCCCGATGGCAATACGCTGCTCACCGGAGATGGCGAGCCGGCAGAAGCGAGCGCCGGACGGCTGTGGGACGGATTCACCGGCAAACTGATCGGTTCCCCGCTGACGCACAAGGACCTGATCCTCGCCGTCGCCTACAGCGCAGACAACCGGACCATCGCGACGGCCGGAGCCGACGGTACGGCCCGGCTGGCGGACGCGCGGACGGGACGGCCAGGGCCGGTGCTGCGTCATGCCGGGCCTATCTACGTCCTCGAGTTCAGCCCCGATGGCTACTTGCTCCTTACCGGCGGCGAGGACCGGATTGTCCGTCTTTGGAATGCGCAAACGGGACAACTTATCGGCGAGCTGCCGGCTCAAGGAGCGGCCGTGATTACCGGAGGCTTCAACCCGGCCGGAGACCTCTTTTTCACCGGGTGTCACGACGGCAGCCTCTGCTTGTGGCGGACCGCGGACCAGGCCTCACTTTTCCCATGCGCGCGCACCGAACCGATCCTCACGGGCGCATTCAGCCACGGCGGCGCGAGGATCGGCGTCGGTGCGGGGAACCAGGCCCTGTTGTTCGACGTTTCGACCGGTAGATTCCTCGATCCACCCTTGAGACACCCGAACAAGGTCCGAAGAGTCGTCTTCAGTCCGGACGACCGCGTGGTCCTGGTAGCCGGCGATGACGGAACCGCTTGTCTTTGGGATGCCCAAGCTCGGGTTCGTCGCGGCGTGACCCTTTCGCACGCACAGCCGGTCTCGGTCGCTGTCTTCAGCCCGGACGGCCAGCTTGTGCTGACCGGCAGCGCGGACGGATCAGCTCGGCTCTGGGACGCGGCCACGGGCCGGAGTGTGGGGCCGGCCCTGCTGCACCGCGGCCGGGTTTCCGCCGCCGTCTTCAGCCGCGACGGCGGGCGCTTTGCGATCGGGAGTTCCGGGCGGATGTGCGTGCTCCGGAAGACGCCAGTGCCATGGACGGGCGAGCCGGCAGCCATTTCCATGCGGACCGAAGTTCTCACAGGCATGGAACTGGACGACAGCGAAGGGCTGCGAGTTCTGGACGCAGCGGCCTGGAATGATCGCGCTTTGAGGGTGTTCGAGTCCCGCACTCCATGATAGACGTGCCCGCGCCGTGCACGAGGTCGGCACGAACGGCACGGCGTGCTCTGGCCGAGGGACCCAGCCTGATACACTCAGATCGACAGGCGGAGTTGCTGCCCATCGCTCGTCTCGTCGCCGAGCGATGACAGGGTCACCCCGAGTAACCGGATTCCCTTGCTGACAGGAAAGAGCGACTCGAGGAGCGTATGAACGATTGCCTCGAGTGCAGCTTCATTTGTGACGGGCGATTGGCCGGTCCGGCTGCGGGTGACCTGCTTGAAGTCTGCGTACCTGACTTTGAGCGTCAACGTGCGCCCTCGATTTGTTGACTCCTCGCAGTATGCCCACACCTTGGCAACGAGCGGCCTGAGAGCCGCGCGTGCTTCGTCGATCGTGAAGAGATCGGTCATGAATGTGTTCTCCGCGCCGACGGACTTGCGAATGCGATTGGTGCAGACGGGGCGTTCGTCAATGCCGCGCGAGACCATAATAATATGGGCCCACCTTGCCGAAGTGCTGCTCGAGAAAGACCAACGTTTGCGCTTTGAGGTCGCTGCCCTTGCGAATGCCGAGCGCCTCCATCCTGGCGCGCGTCACGGGACCGATGCCATGAAACTTTCCGACCGGGAGCGATTCGACGAAGGCCGGGCCATTCCTCGGCGTGATCACGAACAGCCCGTCCGGCTTGCGCTCGTTGGACGCCATCTTGGCGAGAAACTTGTTGTACGAGACGCCCGCGGACGCGGTGAGCCCGGTCTCGGAGCGGATTCTTGCCCGGATCTGCTGGGCGATCTCGGTCGCGGAGGCGATGTGCTTCAGGTTCTCGGTGACGTCGAGATACGCCTCATCCAGTGAAACTGGCTCGACGAGCGGCGTGTACTCGGCAAAAATCCGGCGGATTTGTTGCGAGACCGCTCGATAGACATCGAATCGCGGCTTCACGAAAATCAGCTCCGGGCATTTTCGCCTGGCGGTCACCGACGGCATGGCGGAGTGGATGCCGAATTTACGGGCCTCGTAGCTCGCCGCCGCCACAACACCGCGCTCGCCCGACCCGCCAACCGCCACCGGCTTCGCCCGAAGCTCGGGATTGTCGCGCTGCTCGACGGAAGCATAGAACGCGTCCATGTCGATATGCAGGATCTTACGCGGCCGCGCAGGCTCGACCGTACCGCCCTCGCCGCGCGCCGTGATCGCTTCCCGCCACAGTTCGGTCTGCCGCATTTGCATTTTACTTCAGGCCGCGAGGCGGCATAGGTCACAGGTGGGTAACAGCCTCGGCGCCACTCGCTCCTTGGCCGCTCAAATCTCCGACACATCCGGCATCGACTCTACCAGATGAATGGCCAGGTGTATACTGCGCGGGTCCTGGTATTCATTTGATTGCTCAGAAGCGTCGCGGTCTGCTGCACGATGCCGCCGCCGATCATGAGGAAAATGCCGCCGGATGGCCCGCTAGCCTGGGTTGCGTTCGTTCCCCGACACTCTCAGCAATCGCGCGTCGAACAAATGCCCAAAGAGTCGCTCATGAAGGGGATCGTCGGGCGACCCGGCTCTTCGGACGCTGATGATGACGCCGGTGAGCTTCGTCCCCTGGTCCCATTCGACTGATCCGGTCAGGCGCGTACCGGTCGTCCGCACGAATGAAACGGGAGTCGTCTTATCACTGACCTCCTCGACGTGCTGTCGATCCAGAAAGAGCCCCAGCCCGATGTTCCCGGGGCGGATCATCCGGCTGCGCGCGAACTGGTACCGGCCCGGGGGAAGCGAGGTGAGCTCGATGCGGCCGTGATTTCGAAATTTCAATACCGCGGCACGTCCGTCGGCCAGACGGGCTCCGGAGGGTCGGGGCCGACGAACCACCAAGGGTGGGCGGCGGCCTGCTCGTACTTCACGCGCAGCGCGTTGTAGTGCTCGCCCAAATGATCATACGCCGTGTCCGCGCGTTGGTCGTAGGCCCACCGATTGTTGAACCATGCGACCTGCTTGGCCATTCCTGCGTAACCCGCTTTCTGGCTGCACTCCGAGGCACGTCGCAGGAACGACGCCCGGCGGCGGCGCAGCCCCTCAACGGTCCCCATCGCGACGGCCATAACGGCCACCGCGGCCATCATCCGCCGCATCGTGAACCGCACGCAAAGTCGTGGCATGGCTGATCCCTCGTCCCCGATTCAACTCGTCGAAGATACCACGTCTCAGGGAATGATCGCTGTCAGATTGAATCGAACTCCGTTGTAGGAGCCGGCGCCTGAAGATGGGCCGGCAGCGGGCGGTGGCCCGGTGGCGTTTCCGGTGAGGTTGGCAGTGTGCGTGGCGCGATCGGTCGTTTCGATCACTCCCATGTTACCCTCGCGAGTGATGAACAGGAACGCGGCGTTCGCATCTCGACTCCGCTTTGGGTTGCCCACTCCGTCAGTTGCTTCGGATCGCGGGCGGGATTGTCTCGGGGAATACCCGGCGGCCAGTTGGCTCCAGAGCCGGCATCTCTTACGCGTGACGCCGGTAAATGCGGCGCTGCAGGACTTGCCGCCGTGGACCTTCGCTGAGACACATACCCAATAGCTCGGCGTCTTGGAAACTCTGCCCGGTCAGGCCGTGCAGCGCGCCGATGATCCTGCGCACCGGTCTTCCGAAATCGAAGTACTCGCGTCCTTTTTCTTTGCGCAAGTCGTGCGTCAGTTGGCAGCGAAACGCGAAAGACGCTTGTCGAACCAGTCCGCCAGGACCTTGACCTCTTGGGGCAGCGTGAGCCAGGCGTGGCCGCCGCCGGGCTTGACGATCAGCTCGGCCGAGCCGCCCGCCTGGGTGATCGCCTCGACGAGCTTCTTCGACTGCGACAGCGGCACCACCTTGTCGGCGTCGCCGTGGATCAGCAGGAACGGGGTCGTCGGCTTGTCGACCCGGTGTAGCGGCGAAATGGCCCTGGCCGCTGTTCTGATCTCGTCCTCCGAGTGTCCCCGCGCACCGCCCACGAACAGGAGCGGGCCGAGGACATCGATCGCGATCGCCTTGTTGCCGTCCCAGTCGAGGAAGTCGGTCGGCGGGAAGAACACTCCCACGGCCCGGACCGAGGTATCGAGCCGGTCAGCCGGGTTCGCTGGCAGCGGCCTTCCCGGGCTCGGGCGTCAGGGCGGCCAGCGCCGCGAGATGCCCGCCGGCCGAGGCCCCCATGAGGCCAAGCCGGGCCGGGTCGATCTTGTACTCGGCGGCATGTCCCTTGACGAAGCGGATGGCTGATTTCACGTTCCGGTCCATCTCGGCGGCGGTGTAGCGCGTCTTCGAGCCCGGCCGGATGGCGAAAACGACGTAGCCGCGCGCGCAGAAGATCGTGTAGACCTGAGCCAGCGCGTGGTCGCGGATCTTGCCGCGGTCGGAATACCACGCGCCGCTTGCAATGTCGACGATGCCCAGGCCGTTCGGCTTGCCCGTGGGCGCAAAGACATCCATCAGCAGGCCGGTGCCGTGGGTCTCGGCATACACGACGTCCTTCTTCTGGTCGTACGGGAGGCCGGCGCATGCGCGGGACGCACCGGCGCCCAACAACGTGACGACGGCCGCTAAGCAGGCATCAGCCAATCTCATAAAATGGTCCTGTCGGGATGTCGGGGCAGGGGGGGCAGCGCGGTCCGGGCGGGCGCGATCCGGGCGCCGTCCTGTTCATACGCCGTCGATCCATCATATACTGTTTGCGGCGCGGATCGCGAGATTGACGAACGGAGAGCTTGGCGGGGACGTTTGTCAGCCAGGTTCAAGGCGGGATTTCGCGGGGCGAAAGCCGACTTTACCGGAAGGTATTTGCGTCCCGATCCTTAAAGAAAGAAGGAAATGCATGGCGACGAGTGCGAATCGCTGGTGTTGGGCGGCGCTTGGGGTCGCGATTGTGGCCGGTCTCGGCGCGGTTGGCACAAACAGGGCTGCGGCGCCGTCCGGGGCGGAATGGAAGCTGGTGTGGAGTGATGAATTCGACGGTAAGGAGATCGACAAGACGAAGTGGGGCTTCGACACCGGCAACGGATTTTACAACTATGAGGCGAACACCTGGATCGGCGGCTGGGGCAACGACGAGCTCCAGTATTACACGCGGGAGCCGGACAACGCGTTCATCCAGGACGGAGAGCTTCACATCCGGGCGATCAAGGAGTCGCACGCCGGGTTCGGATACACGTCGGCACGGCTCAAGACGCGAGGAAAAGACGGCGGCCCGTTGTTCAGCAAGCGGTATGGCAAGTTTGAGTTCCGCGCCAAGCTGCCGACTGGCAAAGGGATCTGGCCGGCCCTCTGGATGCTGCCCCAGGATGAGAAGTATGGTAAGTGGGCATGCTCGGGCGAGATCGACGTGATGGAGGCCCGCGGGCAGGAGCCGAACAAGGTGCTCGGCACCCTCCATTACGGCTCGCTCTGGCCGGCGAACGCACACTCCGGGAGGGACTACATCCTGCGCCGCGGGGAAACCATCGCCGAATTCCACGTCTACGCGCTCGAATGGGAGCCGGGTGAGATCCGCTGGTACGTGGACGGGCTGCTCTACGCAACGCAGTCGTTCTGGTGGAGCAGCAGCAAGACGGACGCCGGCAAGGGGCGGATGCCGACCGGAGCGGCTGACCTCAATCCCTGGCCGGCCCCGTTTGACCAGCCGTTTTATCTCGTGATGAACGTGGCCGTCGGCGGCAAGTTTCTTGGCAACCCGGACAAGACGACGGCGTTCCCGGCCGAGATGGTCGTCGATTACGTTCGGGTCTACGACAAAGTTGGAGGATACGGGAACGTCAAGCCCCGCGGGGACGGGAAACTCCCGTTCGGCAGACGTTGACGGTCGCCTTGGGCGCGTCGGACGCAGACGATCGAACGCGCCCGGGCCATTTCCCGGCCCACTCCGCCCATCAAGGCACGACCACACGCGGTGGGCTCGAGACAACGACCCCCGTTGGGGCTGCAACGACCGGGCCGGTCGCGCAGGGGTCGCAGGCCGGCGCCGCATACACCTGCGGATAAACCGGAGGCAACCCACAATTTCGACAACCGCCTGCGATTCCGGCGATACAGAGCGATAGCAACACGAGCAACAGGCGTCGCATAGGAGGACCTCGCCACAAAGGTGTTATCATCAAAGACGCTGATTTAATATATCATACAACCTGTGGTGGAGGACGTTCTTCTCGTTGATTCCCTGGTAGGGAACCTTGCTCGACTCGCCTGCGCAACGCACGGTCGAGCAGATCGCGCACGAGACCCTGCTTTTATTCCTGCCGTTCTCCTGCGCCGGCCAGGACGTTGGCTGTCACGGCAGGATGTCGTCGACAGCGATCTGGCCGCATTGCCGGCCGTCGATCACCACGGGGACCTGCTGACCGGGCGAGAAGTCCTTTCGGGACGCGTAACCAGCCGGCCCAGGATCGGTGTAGACCTCGATTTGGCGGTCGACCAGGTTGACGAGCCAGTAAACGGGAATGCCGCTGCGCCCGTAAAGGTTTCCCTGCTGGCGATCGGTGCTCGCGTTCGTCGCCGACACTTCCGCCAACAGCCCCACGTCGGTCGCCTCGGGGATTCGGTGCTTGTAGTCGTCGTCGGTGCCTCGGACGATCGCGATGCCGGGTTCCGGCTCGTCATAAGCGGGGATCCGGACCGGCTGTTCTTGCCGCGATGCCCAGCCTTGCGGCAATCGGCTCTCCAGCGCCTTGAGGACAGCCTTGGTGGTCCAACAATGCTCCGGCTTCTTCGGCATCTTCTTCACCAGGTAGCCGTCGATGAGCTCCACCCGAGGATCGTCGAGCATTTCCCCAATCCGCTCGTACTCGTTGACGGTCATGCGGTAGAGCACTGGCGGTCCCGGGATGGTGGCCGTTGATATTACTGGTTGCGGAGACGTGACAGTGGACATGGTTACGACCCCACTTTCCTAGCCATCGCTTAGACACCCCGAATTCGAGGACTTATCCCCCAAATCCTACCATCGGCGCGAGCACTTTGCATCCACATCGAAATCCCTTCCCCGGACAACGTTTGATAATGAGTCTTATGTTCGGTTACAGGCTGTCGAGCACGCAATGCTCGCGGATATCGGCCAGATTCGCCAGGCCGCAATACTAAGTGGACCCGCAGAATTCGTTGGGTCGAAGGTCAGGTTTTTCGGGCATGCAGCACCAAGCCGGCCGATCCGCACAATTTCTTCAGCGGGCCCACTTAGATCAATCGTACATGGGTTGGAGTACCGCCTTCAGGCGGAAAGGACCGGCTGAAGCCGGGACTCCAACTCCTCTGATCATCCCAGAATCGGCCCACCTGGGGGATGGATGATGATTTTGGGTTGCACCTCGAAAGCGCCGATATCGACCGTGCGGTTGTGAGTCCGCGGGAACCCCGTGCCCCGCTGATCCGTGGTCAGGTTGATCTGGCGCGTCAGGAAGATCGTCGTGGTATGACCGTCGAAGGTCAAAGTCTCAGCGACGGTCACATCGTAGTGGGCCAAGGCGACATTGCCGGCGTCGATGGCCGGACTGCCAGCCAGAAGCGCGATGGTCTGGGTCGGACCGCCGTTGCTGGCGAGCGGGCCGAGCAGCGCCTGGACGCCGACCTGGTTGCCGTCAACTCCGTTGGTCAGCCCACCGGAACCTCCGGTTCCTCCGAATGTACCAGCGGCACCGACCAGGTTGTACGAGCCGGAGACGTTGTTGGCGCCGGCGGCGAGGACGATGTCGTTGGCTAACTGGAGCGGGATGGGAGCCAGGCCAGGGTGGAGGCTAAATTCGCTTGGCATGGTGTTATCGGCGACGATCGTGTTTTCCAGGGTGGTCGTGACGCCCGGCGAGACATAGAGCCCGCCGCCCGCGCCTGCGGATGAGACGGTGTTGTAGGCGATGGTGCAGTTGACCGCCAGCAGACTGCCATGATTCGAGAGGATGGCGATGCCGCCACCGAACCTGGACGCTGAATCGTGGGCGATGGTGGAGTTGACGAGAAGCACCGTGCTCTGGCCGATCAGAATGCCGCCGCCATCCAGGGCCTCCAGATTGTTCGCGATGGTGGAGCCGATCACTGTCAGCGTGCCGCCTTCGGTGTCGATGCCGGAGCCCTCTACGGCCGAATTGCCCGCGATGGTGGACTGGAAGACATTCACCGTGCCGGCGTTTTCAATACCACCGCCGGCTTCAACGGCCGTGTTGTTCTCGATGGTCGAGTTGGTGACCGTCAGCGTGCCGGACACATTGCCGAACGCGTCATTTAAGATACCCCCGCCGTCTACACTGGCCGAATTGCTCTCGATGATCGAGCCGGTAACCGTCAGTGTGCCGTCATTGAAGATGCCGCCGCCGCCGAAGCCGCCCGCGGCCGTATTCAACTCGATGGTCGAGTTGCTCACCGTCAGTGTGCCGTCGTTCTGGATACCACCGCCCTCGAAGGCCGAATTGTGCTCGATGGTCGAGTCGGTGACCGTCAACGTGCCGTCGTTGTCGATACCACCGCCGTAATCGGCCGAATTGTGCTCGATGGTCGAGTTGGCGACTGTCAACGTGCCAGCGTTATCGATACCACCGCCGCCTTCGTTGGCGTTCGTGCTGCTGCCCTCCGAAATGGTCAGGCCGGAGAGACTGGCCGTCACGCCGGTCGCGACTGAGAACACCTGGACAGCGTTGTTGCCGCTGATCGTGACGATGCTCGCGCCAGGCCCGTCGATCACCAGTGGCCCCGTGGTTTCGGTCAGCGCCAGCGTGCTCGCGAGCGTGATCGTCCGTGGAGTGGTCGCTTTGAAGACGTTGTCGTTGAATTCGATCAGGCTGCCGGCGGGGTTGGGATTGGCGTCGGCCTTCTTGATCTCAAACGGCAGAGAGCCCACCAAAGCAGCGTTATTACTGGTATTGTTGACCATGAAGACTGTGGGGGGGCCCGCCTGGAGGACGCGTTCCTCCAACCCCTCCACCACGCAAAACTGTCGGCGGCGCCTGCGCGCGGTTGCCGCGTTGCCGGTGAACTCTTGCGCCCGAAGAACCCGAAGATCGGCTTTTTGATTGAGGTCGTCATCGCGAAAGGCTCCTGTGTTGACAAGGAAGGAAACTCAACTGTCTACACAGGGAGCGGATGCCGTCCTCTAAAGCGGACATGGTTCCAGGTCAAAATGGCGGCGGGATGGCTGGTGGTCGTCGAACATACCCGGTTAAATGTTAAATGGACGAGTTGCTCGCTCGGACGCCGGGCGGAAAATAGCTCGTTCGTTCGGTGAGCCGAGCCAACACCATTCCGAACCCTGATCCGATCACGGACCGGGATGCGCATCATGGCCGATCCAATCGCCAAGACCACGATGATGGTAGAGTGGGTCGATCGCATGCAAGCCGGCGATCGGGCCGTGCGCGACGAGCTCCTTTGCGCGTTCCTGGAACGACTCGAACGCCTGTCTCGCAAGATGCTGGCCCGTTATCCCAAGGTCGGGCGCTACGTCGAGGTTGAGGACGTCCTGCAAGCGTCGGTCTTGAGGTTGTTGCATGCGCTCGAGTCGGTTCGACCTTCCTCGACTCGGGCATTCTTCGGGCTAGCGGCCGAGCAGATGCGGCGCGAGCTACTCGACCTCGGCAGACATTTTTACGGGCCCGAAGGCGAGGGCGCGCACCACATCAGCGTGTGTGCCGAGCCAGGTGATGCAAGCCGCGCCGCGTTCGACCCGGCCAGTCCCGGCGACAACCCCAGCCAACTCGAGCTCTGGTGCCAGTTCCACCAGGCCGTCGAGACTCTACCGCTCCAGGAGCGCGAAGTCGTCGGACTCGTCTATTATCACGGATGGACTCAGCCCCAGGTGGCGGAACTCTTCCAGGTTGACGTCCGGACGGTCCGGCGCTGGTGGAAGTCGGCTGCCGCCAAATTGCAAGGCCTGTTGAGCGACCAGATTGTAGAATAGGTCATGATCTACCAACAGCAGCTCGTCATCGAGGCGCGAAGGCGCGGAACTTACGAGATCACGGAACAGGTCCAGCAGGTTGTGGGCCGCTCGGGAGTTTTGCGCGGGCTGTGTTCCGTGTTCATTCACCATACGAGCGCCTCGCTGATCGTCTGTGAAAATGCCGATCCGACCGTGCGCCACGACCTTGAAGAATTTGCAGCGCGGCTGGTGCGGGATGGCGACCCCTCGTTTGTCCATGACAGCGAGGGCCCGGACGACATGTCGGCCCACATCCGGTCGATTCTGACGCTCACGTCGCTGACGATTCCCGTCGAAGACCGTCGCTGCGACCTGGGAACCTGGCAGGGGATCTTCGTCTGGGAGCACCGCACCAGCCCCCATCGCCGGCGAATCACCGTCACGGTGATGGGCGATAGAGAGCAAGCGTGAGATCAGAACACCCCATTGCCGGATATTCCGGTCAACGGAGTGTCAGCAAGCGATCCGAATGCTTCGCCGGTCAACTGATAGGCTCACTCCAGGTTGACCAGCTCCACGCCGAGTTCGATTGGCTGGAGGTCGTCGTGGGCAGCGATCCCATCAGCAAGGTGGTCTGGGAACTCGACGGTGATGGGCTGGCCGGCTGCGGCTGGGCTGCGGCGATCGCGGCCGAACGCGAGCCATTCTGCCAGGTGTTGGTCAGAACGAAGTCCTGTTCGACGTTCACGTTGCTGATCGTGACGTTGGTGGTCTGGAACACCTGGTTGTTGAGGCTGGCGACGATCGTGTACTGGCCGGGCGCGAGCGACAGTTCATACCCGCCCGAGCTTGAGGTCTGGGTCGAGGTAACCTGTCCGGTCGCCTGGTTGACAGCGTCGATCTGCATTCCCCCCTGCCCTTCGCCGGGTGCGTAGAAACCCGTGCCGGCGTTGTCGTAGTAGGCGACACCCACCAGTTGGGCCTGCTCATTGGTCTGGCTGGCGAAATCCTGGGTGATCACCAGGGGCCCGAACGTGGTACTACCGGTGTACTGCACGATGCCGATTCCGACGTCACGGTAAGCGTTCTGGGCCGAGACGCCAGGCTGCTGAATGTTGTCGCGGTGGCCGGTGTTGGGGACGCCCCAGTCGATCAGGAAGGCCTGCATCGCCTCTTGCACCGTCGAGGCGTATGCAAACGCGTTTTCGGCGCTCGACGCGATGTTATTGTAGCCGGCCTGCTGCATGCGCTGCTGGGGAGATGATCCGTTCGAACCCGTGTGCGACTGGACCTGGGTGTTTGCCATGTCCTGGCTGTGACCCTGAGCCGCGGCGGCCAGGAGATTGTTCCACGCCAGGGGCGGCTGAGGGGTGGCCGAAGCGATCGCGTTCTCGGTGGCTTGGAGGTTGATATTGTAGTAGTTCAACGTCGCCTGCACGTCGGGCGTGATGTCGCTCGCGATCTCCTGGGCGGCGGCGGGGGGGTTGGTGCGCGCCTCGTTGAGCAACTGAAGCATATATTGCTCTTGGTCCGTAGGTCCGGCAGGTCCCGCGGTCGACAGCAATTGACGGGATTCCAGGTTCTCGAAGCGGAGCGATCGGCGGAACTTGGACCGAGCCATGGGGACCTCCGTGTCATATTCTTTTTCGACCGGTCCAATCAGGAGCCGGTCGTGATGAGGACGTTTGCCTTGAACCTGCGGGAGACCGTACGAGCGGGTCGCACAAAACTTTAGGAAAAATTCCCGTTTTCGTGCCCTGTCCCTGTCGCGAGGACGCTCTGAGTAAAGCAAGCCGCGTGCCATTTCGGCGAACCGCCCGGATATCACGTAGGTTTCGCGTCGTAAGTGACACTCTCACTGAGTACTAGCGATCATGAGCCGTGCCAGGCGCGCTCGCTTCCGCAGAATACGGATCCGGAAATCTCGACCAGTGCCCGGGAATGCCCGGGTGGAAAGTCCTTACAAAACAGAGGATTTTACAAGTCCCGCCTCCTGAGCTGCTCGACGAAACATTTGTTAAAGTCCAAGGTTGCGTCAACCGACGGGGCGCCGTCGGCATAGTTGGTGCCGGGGGGGAATCGGCTTGTTCGCGCTGATTGATCGGGTTAGTTTGGAGCAGATGCGACGGTCCCAGAGGCAGACACACGCAGTGGATGGAACGGCCGGGCCATGATCACACCGGATGAGGCAATAACTCGGCTGGAACGGGCCGTGTCGGCAGCCCGGCTATCTCGTGCGGCGGCGGTCAATATGCGGCGCTGGCTGGAGGAGCCGCCGTTTCACAAGTACCGCGAGCTGCTCTCCGACGAAATTTGCCAGGAACGGTGGCCTGAGCTCGACAACGCCTTCTACAAGGTTCTTGATTTTGGCACGGGCGGCCGGCGGGACAAGATGTACCCGGTCGGCACCAATGTGCTCAACGACCGGACGATCGCCGAAAGCGCGCGCGGATTGGCCGACTATGTGACCAAGTCGCGAAAGCCTGGTTTGATTCCGTCCTGCGTGATCGCCTTCGACACGCGACACCATTCGGCGGAGTTTGCCGAGCTCTGCGCGCGCGTGCTCGCCGCGGCGGGCTTCCGGGCCTTCTTATTCAAGGAGCCGCGCTCGACCCCCCTGCTCTCTTTCGCGGTCCGCCACCTCCATTGCGACGCCGGGATCATGATTACCGCGTCCCATAATCCTCCGTCCGACAATGGATTCAAGTGCTATGGCTCAAGCGGCGGACAGGTCATACCGCCCGACGACGAAGGGATCATCGCATGCGTCAAGGCTGCCTCCGACCGCGAGATTCCCGAAAAGCCGTTGCACGAAGCCCTGGCTGACGGTTCGATCGTGTGGCTGGACCAGGAGATCGATACCGCATACATCACCGCGGTTTTGAGCGAATCGGTCTGCCATGTGCGCGAACTGTCGGTGGTCTACACCCCGCTGCACGGTGTCGGCGAGACGTCCGTCGCGCGGGTTCTCAAGACGGCCGGGTTCCGTCGGGTGCACGTTCTGGAATCCCAGCGCGCTGCGGATGGCGATTTCCCCACGGTCCCCGGCCACGTTGCCAACCCTGAAAACCCGCGAACGCTCGCAGCGGCCATCACCGCAGCAAAAAAGCTCGGGGCTGACCTGGTAATCGCCAGTGATCCGGACGCCGATCGCATCGGAGTTGCGGTGCCGGTCGCGGGCGACCGCAAGGCCGAGTGGACGACCTTGAGCGGCAACCAGATCGGCGTCTTGCTCGCCGCCTTCGTCATGAAGGAGAGCGAAGCGCAAGGCAAACTAAGGTCCGATCACTATCTGATTACGACCTTGCTGACCAGCGAGATGACCCAAGCTCTGGCCCACCGCGAAGGGATCCGCACCGAGGCTGACTTGCTGGTCGGATTCAAGTGGATCGCCCAGCGGATCGACGACTCGGGTCATGCCAGCTTCCTGTTCGGTTTTGAAGAATCGCACGGGTACCTGAAGGGAACGCATGCCCGCGACAAGGATGCCGCGGTCGCCGCGCTTCTCTTCGCCGAGCTGGCCGCGGCGGTCAAGGACCGCAAGCAAACCGTGCTGGAGTACCTGGACGACCTCTACATCGATGTCGGCCACTACGATGAGCGGCTGATCAGCAAGTACTACGAGGGTCGCGAAGGCCTGGCGAAAATCGAAGCGCTGATGGCCGCATTCCGGGCCCGGCCGCCCCGCGAGCTTGGCGGACTGACGCTTGCGGAGGTCTTCGATTACAAGGCCCACGAAATCCGGAGCTTGACGGGCGATGTCGCCCCCCGTCCCCTGCCCCAGCCGTCGGGCGACCTGCTCATTTTCCACGCCGAGCGCACGGGCGCAAGATTCGCCGTGCGGCCATCGGGAACCGAGCCGAAGATCAAGTTCTACCTCTTCGTCCGGACCGACGTCCGCGGGCCCGATGATCTCCCGGCCGCCAAGGCGGAATCCGAGAAGCTCCTCGATCGGATGGCGCGCGAACTCGAGCAATACCTGAATGCGCACAGCCAGCCCCGCTCTTGAACAAGGCCAAAAAACCGCGGGCGGCCTGCTCGCGCTCGTCAGGCCCCGTTGCCTTCGGCCGAAGATTCCGTCTGGGCCACCTCGGGCTCGTCTACCTCGACGACCAGCAAGATATCGACATGATGCGTGCCCCGGTCGTGGATGACGAGATCCCGACCGCGCGGCGATTCGGGCACGGAGATGAAATCGGGATGCCTTACGTGATAGCTGCGACCGTCGACGAGGCGGACGGTAAAACCGCGGAACGGCTGTCGATGCATCGCGTTCCGGACTTGCTCGATCGTGGCCATTATGAGTCCTTCGCTCGCGGCTAGCTCTCGGAAGCAACTCCGCTCGACTCGCGAGCCGTCACGATCATCGTAACCGCCGTCCCGGTGCGAGGCAAAGCCCTTCATTTTGGCTCGCGCGCAGCGAGCTCGGCGCACGCTGGATTGATACGTCCTCCCGCCCGTGCGTCATGGCCACTTGGACGACCTCTACATCGATGTCAGCCGTTATTGGGAACTCGAGAATCAGACTGACGCAGAGCGGTTTGAGAAGTCCCTTGTGGTGCAGGCCTCCCGCCTGCATTCCCCGTGCCGGCACGCGGCACGCCTGCACCACAATTGGCAAAGCTATTTCTGCGCGGCCCCGGAGCCCCCGTACCCTCTCGGCTTGCGAGCGCTGCCGCGCTTTGCCGCGGCCGTTGGCAGCTCTGGCTGAAGGCGTGAGGGGTCCTGCCTGATCCATTCGATCAACCTTCTTCCGGCCGAGCTGAACGTATACTCGCTCAGCTCGATAGGCAAAGCCCAGCGCGCGTCAACCAGCCCTGGGCCTGCTCTGGCAATGCCATCGAGTGCTTGCCCCACGCGAGCGATCAGCTTGACGCGATGGTTGGTGACGCTGTACTTCAACGTCGTTAGCGGCTGCCCGATGCGCGCCTCGACACCAGTAAGATGCCGGATCCCTTCGGCAAGATCGACCGCCGGCGCCACGCGCCGCCCGGCCGGGTTTGCTCCGTCAACGTGAAGCGTGGGAAACTCCCAGAACTGCTCCCATAGCCCCCCTACCCCGCGCTGGACGATCAAGACCCGCTCGTTCCGAACCAGGATCACGCACACTTCGGTTACCGACAACGGCGGGGTCTTCGCAAGTGTCACCGGCAGCCGGTCCTGGATGCCCAGTCTTCGCCCGTTACAGACGGATGCCAGCGGACAGATCAGGCACGACGGTTCCCTGGGCGTGCAGACCAACGCTCCCAGCTCGATGAGCGCTTGATTGAAGCTTCCGGCGCCCGTCGTCGGAACGAGCCGGGCGGCGGCGCTCCAGATCTGCTCGCGCGTGGACGCGACGGCGAGGTTGCCATCCACCGCCAGAATCCGGGCCAGGACGCGCTGGGAGTTTGCCTCGACGATGGGCTCGGGCCGGTCGAACGCAAACGACAGGATTGCCCCGGCAATGTAGCGACCAACTCCGGGAAGGTTGCGAATCGCCGCCGGGTCGTCCGGCATCACACCCCCATGAAGTTGCACAAGTTGCCTGGCCGCGGCATGGAGCTGCCTGGCCCGCCGGTAATAGCCCAGACCTTCCCAGGCCTTCAAGACCTCCGCTGGATCGGCCGCCGCCAGCGCGGCGACATCCGGAAATCGGCGGAGAAACCTCTCAAAATAGGGAATGACCGCCGCGACGGTTGTCTGGACCAGCATCATCTCCGAGACCAGGATCCGGTAGGGATCGCAGTCATTCCGCCAGGGCAAGTCGCGCCGGACCTCAAGATACCACGCCGCCAGCTTCTCCCGCACGGCATCGACCCAGCGCGCGTCAGATTCGAGACGACCCCCGGCAGAGACACCTAACTTGTGGTTATCACTCATATCTCTTGTCGCCTTGCAACTCGATCGCGACACGCTCCATGCCGTATACGGGATTATTCCTTGCTTAGAAGAAGCACACAATCCGATCTACAACGGATAACTTGCGACTCCAGGTAAATCGAGACCGAGAAATCGTAAAAACGCAGTACGATTCCCTTAACTAGGCAAACGAAGATGCCGATACGGGATATTGGTTGCGAGAGACACAGGAGCTGGTCCGAGTGCGCAAGCCTCGTCTTCGGAACCACTCAGGCGCTGGGCGAAAGCGAATGTCGCGTTTCGCTCCGCGAAAGGAAGCTCTTTCGCGAGCGAAGGACGACTTTTCCGGGAAGTGATTGGCGTCCCTTTCCTTACCCGGTGTCGATTGCATCTTCCGGAACCGGATGTCCCGTGTCCAGTGGGGGGCTCGGCGGCGATTGGAATTCCCACGCAGGGATGGCGCGATGAGAAAAGTGGTTGGAGCAAAGCAGTTGGAACGGCCCTCTTGCCTGGCTCCGCGAGCGATCGGCGACGACGGAGACCGGGCAAGAATCCTTCCTTGGCCTCTCAAGAGGTGGACCATGGGCGACGATAGGTCCCAGCGGAATGAGGCTGCGCACTCAAAAACCGGAGCGCCCAGAAATGGGTCAGGCAGGATCAGCCGAGGTCCGCGGCGGATTCGATGGCTCGGACGCCTCATGCAACCGGGCGCGATGGTGCCGAGATTTCCGCGCGATACTGCGACCGGGCTGCGCTCACCGACGACCAGCGCGCCCTCGCGGTCCGTTACATCCCCATGGCGCAAGCTTCTGGCGCGGCGGGCGATGCAGCTCGGGTCGTCCCAGGACGAGGAGTTGCAATCGGCAGCGTATATGGCGGTCGTCGAAGCCGCCCTGACGTTTGATCCGCGCGCAAGGTCAGCTTCGCCACGTACGCGCGTCACCGAATCCGAGGTGCATTGCGCGATTACCAGCGTCTGGTGCTGGCCGACGGCTGGAAAGGAGATCCCGCGCACCGGCCTGTCTTCGAGGCTTTTCGCGGGGACATCGAGGAGTGTGGACGTGTGGTGGGAGCCAGCCAGGACAGCCCGGTCGGTTCCGAGCTGGAGTCGACCGAAGCCGTGGAGAAATGGCTGCGCCGGCTGCCGCGCGTGCAAGCCGCCGCCTGCCGGCTCATTTATTTGCATGGCAAGTCCCAGGACGAAGCGGCGGCGCTCCTCGGCTGCTCAAAGTCTTATATGTCTCGCCTTCATCGCGAGGCCATCGCCCGGCTGATCAAGGATTACCACGCCGCCTCCGGCCCGCAAAGCCCGGCCTAGCCTCAATACCGTTGAAGTAGCGATAACAGACAGAGGAGATAAGACTTGCGACATCCTTGTTCCCATGCTCCGCGTGGGAACACACGTCGGGGACGCTCTGCGTCCGAACGATCCCCCGGCTCGGCATTGTACTTAGCGACGCCGAGCGTCGAAGACGGCGTTCCCACGCGGAGCGTGGGAACGAGATCAATGCGCGGGCTATCCCCAATTAATCGCGAATTCAACCGCCCCCTTGGTCACGCCGCCTTGTCAGCGGCGGCGAGATTGCCGTGGGCATGCAGATCCAGGAACTGCCGGATCGAGCCGACCACGAACCGCTGCTGTTCTTCGGTCAGCTCGGCGTACATCGGCAGCGCGATTGTTTCGCGCGCGGCCGATTCCGAAACGGGAAAGTCACCCGCTTTGTGGCCGAGCGCGGCGAAGCAGGGCTGCAAGTGCAGCGGTATCGGATAGTAGATCTCCGTGCCGATCTGCCGCGCCGTCAGATAATCGCGGAGCGGGTCGCGGATCGGAGCGGGTACGCGGATCACGTATTGATTGTACACGTGAAAATAGCCGGGCCTCTCGACGGGTAGCGTCGACATGCTCGTCGAGCCGTGCGCTTCGAACAAGCTCTGATATCGCCCGGCGACCTCGCGGCGCTTGATCGTCCACAGGTCGAGATGCCTGAGCTTGACGCGCAGCACGGCCGCCTGGAGCGCGTCGAGCCGGGAGTTGAGGCCGACCTCGTGATGATGGTACTTGGGCTCCATGCCGTGAACCCGCAGCCGGGCCAACGATCGGCCCAGCACCGGGTCGTCTGTGGTCATCATGCCGCCGTCGCCGAAACCGCCCAGGTTCTTGGACGGATAGAAGCTGAAGGCTGCCACATGTCCCAGCCCGCCGGCACGCCGGCCGTGGTAGGCGGCTCCGATGGCCTGGGCAGCGTCCTCGAGCACGAATAACCCGTGCTCGCGAGCGATCTCGAGGATCGGGATCCATGTCGGCCGTCTGGCCGTAGAGATGGACCGGGATGATCGACCCGAGTCCGCGGCGTGATCGCCGCTTCGATCTGCGCCGGATCAATATTGTAGGTATCGGGCTCGATGTCGACGAAAACGGGCCTGGCACCGGTACGCCAGATCGAGCCGGCGGTGGCGAAGAACGTGTAAGGCGTCGTGATCACCTCGTCACCGGGCCCGACACCCAGTGCCATCAGGGGCAACAGCAGGGCATCGGTGCCCGACGCACAGCCGATTCCGCGAGCCACGCCGCAGTACTCGGCAAGCTCGGCTTCGAGCTCCTCGACCTCCGGGCCCATCACGAACATCTGGCTCTCGATCACGCGGCGAGACCACCGGCTCGATCTCGTCGCGGATCGCCTGATACTGCGCCTGGAGGTTCATCGCCGGTACGGCGATGGCTTTCTGCGGAACGCTCATCGGCGATCACTCCTTTGACGCCTCTGGCGAATGTGCTGGGGCTTGTGCCCCTCGTTGCGCACGATCTCCCTCCTTGGAGATATCGGACGCCGCACGCTAGTGCTTTGCCCTAATTGTGTCAATGGTGGTTATTACACGCGGCCAGAGCACGTTTGTCGCCCTGCGCAAGCAAGTCTTGGGCGGCAAACGTCGTTTAACCCAGAGCCAGCGGCGACGGCGACCGTTTTTGGCTGCAGCGGCGAACACCGTCGCCGTCGGCTCCGGGTTAAACGCGTGCGGCGGATGCGGCGCTGCATGTTTTGCAGGTTACGCAATCTGCCTGGTCTTCTTCGTCGATTCACCCGATTTTGACGCCGTTGAGGACGTAATTGGTCGGGCCGGCGGAGGGATGACCGGGCGAGGCATTGAAGCCGATGGTCACGCTCTGTCCGGGCTGAATGATCGCATTGTAACCAGCGTCGCTGATCACATATTGTGCGCCGATCTGGCTCACGAGGGTCGCGTTCCAGATCGAGCTGATCGACACGGCGAAATCAAACGACAGGGTCCAGCCCTCGATCGGCGTGGTGCCAGTGTTGGTGATAGTGATGTTCCCAGTGAACCCGCTTCCCCAATCATTCACGTCGGCGAACGACACCGTCGCCGCCAGCGGGCCCGAAGGGGGCGAGCTCGAGTTAACCGGCGCGCCGTTGAGGACGTAATTTGTCGGCGACGCCGGAACGCCGCCCGGGCTGCCCAGGAAGCCGAATGAGACGCTCTGGCCCGGCGCGATCGTACTGTTGTAGCCCGCATTGTCGATCACGTATTGGGACCCGGAGTGGCTCTGCACGGTCGCGTTCCAGATCTGGGTGATCGTCGCAGCGAAATTGAACTGCAAGATCCAGTTGGTGATCGGCGCGGAGCCCGTGTTGGTCAACGTGACATTGGCCTCGAACCCCGTGTTCCAGGCCGAGACGATCGAGAAGGACGCCGTTGCGCTGATGGAACCGTTTGACGGCGGCAGCACGGTGACGCTCGCCGTGCCGAGGACGCCTCCGCTCGATGCTTGCACGGTCGCGGTCCCTGCCGCGCTCGGGGCCGTGTACAGGCCGCTCGAGGCGACGATCGAGCCGACGCCGCTCTTCACCGACCAGGAGAGCGCCGGCTGTGCCGACAGCGGGTTGCCGAACTGGTCGTAGCCCACGCCCTTGAACTGCTCCCCTGCCCCAGCCGCAAGCGTGATCGAGCCGGGACTGACGATGATCGACGTGAGCGTCTGGTTGACCACGACGGTGACGCTGGAGGTCACGATATAGCCGCTCGGGTCGCTCACGGTGACCTGGAAGTTGTAGGAACCGGCCGCCGCGAAGGTCGCCGTGACGTTCTGGGCGGCGTTGGTTCCGTTGGCGCTGAAGGTCACGGGCGCGGGCGGCGTCCGCGATGGCGATCCAGGTGTAGGTCAAGCTCGATGCACCCGACGGGATCGGACGCCGAGACGGACAAGGCGGTGGTCTTGCCGGTGACGGGGCTGGGCGTGGCGGCGGCGGCCTTCGTGATCGTCGGGCCGGACGTGCCCGACGAAGCCTTGCCCAGGATCGAGCACGGTCATCGAGTAGGCCGGGAACGAATAGCTGAAGGTCGAGCCGCTCACCGTGAGAGCGGCCGTGAAGTTGGCCAGGGCGGAGGCGCCGGTGCTGGACTGGCTCTGGGCGGTGTCCTGGGCCTCGCCGTACTGCCACACCGTGGCCTGGGCGGCCGGCTGGAAGTTGGCGAGCTGGAACTGGCCGGTGAGCGCGCTCGTCGCGCTCTTGTTGATGACCAGAAGATCGAGGTGTCCGTTGGGCTCGAGCACGGCATAGGTGGTCAGGTTCGGGTCGCTGCTGGTGGCCTGCACGACGTTGCCGCCGGCCTGGATGATTTTCGAGGCGAGCTCCTCGGCGAAATACGTCGGGTAGGGGACGTAAGGGCCCGACGCCGGGGGCGATCCGTCGGGGCTGCCGATCAATCCGTAGTCGCCGTCCTGCCGCCAGCCGTAGAGGCTCGACGAGTCGTTGCCGCCGGATTCATAGCAATTCCGCAGGTCCCACACATCGGCGCCGTCGTAGGGGGTTTCGAGCAAGGCGCCCAGCGAGTCGGCCAGCCACAGGCCGTTGACCAGGCTGGTCGTCTGCTTGCCGGGGTTCGAGTAGACCGAGTTGAACTCGGTCGCCAGCAAGCTGCACGTTCTTGCCGGCCGCGCCCAGGTACTGCGTGAGCAGGCTCTCGTAGTCGGCCGCGCGCACGGCCCAGTCGTATGGGTCGCCGGGGTCGGACGGATCGCTGCTCGTGCCGGTGGTGGTGTCGAGCAAGAGGTTCGAGTCGCTCTCGCTCCCCGGCGCCTGCACGTAGTTGTGGTCGCTCAAGAAACCCGGCATGAAACCCTGGGCGACCGACTGCTGGAGGATGTCGGCGGTCCAGTTGTTGAAGTCGCTGCCCGGGCTGCCGACGTCGAGGCCGATCGAGATCGTCGGGTCGATCTGGGCGGCGTAGGTCGCGAACTGCTTGGCGAACGCGATGTAGGTGGCCGGGTCGTGCTGCGCCGTGTGGTGGTCGATCTCCCAGCTTCCGTACTCCTCGTTGCCGACCTCCCAGTACTGGACGTTGAATGGGGCGGGATGGTCGAGCCGCAGGAAGTTGAGGCCGTCGTCCTGTCGCCAGCGGAGCCGCGGCGCGCAGGCTGGCCCAGTAGCCGGCCGTCTGCCAGTTGACGGTCTGCCACGCATTCGTCGAGTCGTTCCACTCCTGGCCGTTGCCGATCGGAGTGGTGTTGCCGACGGGAGCTTCCAGGTAGGCCAGGAACGCCGCGGCCTCTTGCGGGCTGCCCGAGCCGTAGTCGATCGTGGCCATCCCGACGCCGTTCACCGAGGCGATGAAGCTCGCCATGCTCCCATCGGTCCCCTCGCCGTTGTAGGTCGGCGGAGCGTTGAAGTGAAAATCGTCCGAGCTCGATCCGCCGGGAAACCGGAACATCGTCAGCCCGGCGGCCTGCACCATCTGCTGGGTCTGGCTGGTATTCAGATCCGAATCATACCAGGCCACGTTCACCCCCAGAAGCTGCGTATCCACCGTCCGCACGACCTGGCTGGCATTGACGGTAACAGTCGCCAGCAGCTCGCGCCCTTCGAGCCCTTCAATCCCCGGCCTGGACCGTCGCTTCCCCGATCCGAATCCCCGCCGAACCGCGCAGTTCATCTTCCGAGTGTCACGCACGCTCATCAGTTTCCTCCTGGTGTCAAGGGACGTTGAGAGGGCTGACCCATCCCGGAACCGCGCGAACGGTTCTCCCGGGCCACAAGGTCACCCCGAATCGAGATGGGTTGTGGATGGATTATAGCATTATACTGGCATATCCAGATCTACACTCTCCTTAGTGACGATGGCACAGTTTCCGCGTTGGATGATCGAGAGACGAGCGATTTCAGCGTAGATCTCGGATGCGCAGCCGGCGGCGTTGGCGACATCGGAAGCCGCCTTCACCAGCTCTCTTGGGAAGTGCACGATTCGGGATTAATACGAACTATAGACGCACGTGTGACTCGTTGCGCACGTTTTTTTGTAAGTTCGTATACTTTCGCGAGATTAGGCGCTGCGCACCGATAAGTGATGTGCGCCAGTTCGTCGAGAACCTCCTCGCCGAGACGCCGTGACGGGATGGACCGTTTGCTTCCTGATGCCGAAGCCTTGATTCTGGAAGACCGTCGCTCGATGAGCCAGCCATCTGGAACATGGCCCGTGAGCAGCATCGGAACAGATAACCGGAATAAGCCCCTATGCACTTGGCTCCGAAGCCCGTACGGGGTTGTTTCCGTCGCCGACCGAGGCGAGGGGCGGCGGACGGTTCGCCCGGTGAACCATATATGTGAGAGTAATCAGGAGTGCCGCAATCGCGAAGAGCAGTCCGACAGTCGCCCCCTGGAGCGTTCCCAGTAACAGGTCGAGCTTCGTGCTGGCAAGCGCCGGTATTCGAACCAAGACCACATAAAATGCAACAGCGGCCCCGACCAGACACAGGACCGAGGCGAAGACGGCCAGGGTTTTTCCCATCGCGTCAGACCGGGTTCGTACTCCCATTGTTTTGCTCCCGAGATCAGCGCTAGTTGGTCCAATGACAATTGTAACAACGCCATCCTCGGCTGGCAATCCGTCTCGCGACTGAGCGCCAATCAGTTCTCTTCAAGGACGGACGGTGACGGACGACTGGTCGGCGTCAGAAGATTGGTTTTCCGTACTCTTTCTCTCATTCTGCTATCTCGCTGTCTTTGCTCCGCCCGCCTTGAATCTGCGATTCAGCTCGCGGATGACCTCCTCGGTGACGTCGTTTCCAGGATCGGCGTAGACGACCGAGCGATTCAGGGCGTTCGTCAAATCGTTGGGTTGGGTGTCGGGACGGGGCACCGGAGAGACCTTGACGACGTAGGTCAGCCCCTTCGCCTTCGCAAGAGCAGCGACCGTCTCCTGGATTTCGTTGTAAAGAATGGCCGTCGCCTCGGCCTGCGCGGTGGGCAAACTCGCGCTCGGCTTGCTCACATCCGGCCTGATAGCGCGCCTTGAGCTCGGTGATGCGATTTTCGTGTTTCCTGTAGTCAATGCTGCCTGGTACCAATTTGGACAGCATCCGGCGTTCCTCCTGTGCCTCGGAGGAGATCTTCTTCAACTCATTATCCAGGACCAGACGCGCGGCTCTTCTATTCTTTGTCCAACACCTCGACTTTCTGGTATCGCTTGAAGACGGCATCCATATCGATCGAGCCGATGGCCGCGGCGGTCGGGCGTGGCTCGGGTTTGTCGGTGGACGGACCGCGGACGCCGCGATCATCGCGGGGCGCCGACAGCCCTGCCGGCTCAAGAGGAGCGGGCTCTCGCTGCTCCCTGGCGTTGGTGAGGCGACGCTGAGCGGTCCTCAGCTCACGCGCCTTGGCCAGGTACGACGCGCGTGCTGCCTCGAAGGCGCTTCGCGCGTCCATCGAACCAGCGGAGTCGGTCCGCTCGGCGCGGAGCTTTTTCCTGAGTGCGACCTCGACTTGTTCCCTGAGCTGGCGCACCTCGTCGGCCAGGAGCTCGAGGTCGAGCCGGCCCAGCTCGCTCGCCACGGCGGCGTTTTCATCGAGGGCACCGGTGCGCTCCGGACGATTGTCCGATACGCCGGCGCTTGTAGCCTGGGCTGTCGCTAGAGGCATAGGCGTGCCCACCTGCTGTGCGACCACGAATGCCCCGGTCGCGATCAGTCCGCAGGCCAGCAAGGCAAACTTCATCTTGGCCAGAAACATGACGTTCATCGCTCCTTCCAGCAGTAAGGCGACCGATGTCGAGGTTACACCCGTTGCTACCAATTTGCCCGAGGCGTAGTGCAGTGCCGCGTGCGCTGTGGCATTTGCCAATGCCGGCGGGATCGCCGCTCGGGCCGTCTCGGCGCTGAGTGATCTCTCCAGCAAGACGATCGACGGAGCCAACCCCCGGCGCAAGAGCCGCCCGCGAAGTTGCTCCCGACCGCGCGCCAACCGGCTACGGACCGTCCCGACCGGCCAGCAGAGCCGACTCGCGGCTTGTTCGTGGGACAGACTCTCGAAATAACAGAGTACGATCGGTGAGCGATACTTCTCGGGGAGCCGATCAAGCTCTTCGTGAAGAACCGAGGCGAGCTCGTCCGCGATCTGCGTCATCCGCGGATGCAGCCGGCCGCTCGGCTACCTTCCGCTCGTGTCTGCGGCGACGGGCCGTCGCCCCCTTCTGGCAGGACGCGACCCGGAAAGCGACCCCATGGAGCCAGCTCACGACCGAGCTCTGCTTGCGGATCGAGGCGGCTTTGCGGACCAGGATCAGGAAGGTCGCCTGAAAGGCATCCTCGGCATCGTGCCGTTCACGAAGGACCGACTGACAGACGCGAAGCACCATCGGACCATGCCGCTCGACGAGAGCCGCGAACGCCAGCTCGGCCGCCTCGTCGTTGCGAGGACGTGAATCGCTCCAGTAACTGTCCATCCGTCAGCCCACCGATGGTCCCCACGTTGAATAGCGTATGGATGTGCCGGAAGGCGGTGCCATAGCTGGACTGCGCCACTCGCTTTCCTCCTCAAGTCGTTTCTCGATCTCCTTTCAGTAGTGTAACGAGGCAGGCAGAACAATCCGACTTTTCCGCCCCGCGCGGTTTTTGTTCGTGGGTCGATGCACCACTTCCGATTACCGCGCCTCGACGTCGGAAGCCGCCAGTCAGAACTGGCCTCCTGCGCGTTCCGTCCTTGACCGACGCGGCTCGAGGTGCCAAGAATGGCTTAAAACCTTGGGCCCAGCGACGATGTCCGTGCTTTGTCCAAACTGTCAGGCGTCGGTGGAGGCGCTCGATCCCGCCTCCAAGGAGATGTTTTGCGCTTCGTGCGGGGCAAGCGCACGTGTCAAAAACGCCGACACGCTGACGTGGAACCCGAGCGAGCATCAGCGATTCCCAACTTAGCCCCGGTAGCTCGCGCCACTCTGCGCGGGCAAGCGAACTTTCATGCTGCGCTGGCCGCTCTTGCCACGGAACGGTACCGCCTCGCGAAGAAGGACTGGCCCGCCGACCTGGCCGTGCTCGTGCCCGGATATCTCGCGGAAATCCCCAAGGATCCCTTCGAAGGGAAACCACTGCGCTATCGCCGTACTCCGGATGGTGTCGCCATCTATACTGTCGGGCTCGATGGCGTGGACAACCGAGGCGCCCCGGACCGCACAGGCAAAATGCCGGACGGGACAGACGTCGGCTTCCAGCTCTGGGATGTCGCGAAACGCGACCGGTAGCCGACCCGAATCGTCGCGTGAGCGGTCTTCGGTTTTCAGATGCCGCCATCCTCAGAGCGACTGCACACGCTCCCGAAGATTTTTGTCTGTTTGACCCTCCGCGAAGACGTAAAGGCGGGCCATCAATGTGGCCCTCCACCAATTATGTTGTTCTCCCACACCTCGCCGAGGCTGTATTCATCAAGCCAGGACTCCAATTTCGGAAGGTCTGGTCTCGTGAAGACCGATTCCTTACCCCTCCTGTCCACGACAATGATGTCCTCGGGCTCGAAGTTGTCGACCAACGGGCTCGATTGGGTGCTGATCAAAACTTGAGAGTGGTGCGATGCCATTTTGAAAAGCGACGCGATGAGATTGAGAGCATAAGGGTGCAGGCCCAATTCGGGCTCATCGATCACGATCATATGGGGAAGGTCTGTTTCCGGTTGCAGGAGCAGGGCGACCAGGCACATCGCCCGTAGCGTGCCGTCCGAGATCTGATACGGACCGAAGACTTCTTCCGACCCCTTCTCACGCCAATTCAGAATGATTTCCTGCCTAGTGCCCTTCGGTTCCAGCACGAAGTCATCAAAGAATGGGGCGATCAACCGAATCGTGGTTACGATCCGGTGGTAAGTCGTGGGCTCGGGCTCCTGTTTCAGCCTGTAAAGAAAGGCCGCGAGGTTACCTGCGTCATGCCTGAGGGGGTGGCTATCGCCTACGTAGCCATATTGCCGAACTGGGGCCGCGTCAGACGTATCGTGGAAGTGGTAAACGCGGCATTGGTTGAGGAGGTGTCGCAGAAACTTGGCCCGACGCTCCCCTCGATCCGCCTCCACCTTGATTCGTGCCTCCATTTGACCCGACCCCAGAGAGAGCTCGGGGGCCTTCCTCCCCCGCGGTCCGGTAGCAAGCAGCCCTAGGGTCTCCTCGGCGAAGGCCAGCGTATCAACCTCCACACGAGATAAGACGAAGCGGTAGGTGTTTTGGTCTACAGGTTTCTTTATCCCATGGAACACCAACGTTGCTTCCAGTCGGGGCGTGATCTTGGGGCCGTAGTGCAAGAGCGCGTGGGCGTGACCCATCGAACTGATGTACTGCTGGAGCCGTCCTGCAATCATCTCATTGACCATCCTAAAAAAAGAGACAAGGTTGCTTTTTCCAGCTCCGTTCGCCCCGATCAGCACGTTCAAGGGACGCAGCTCGAGGTCCATGTCCTTGATGGATTTGAAGCCTTTGAGACTCAATCGGCGCAGCTCGGAAACTCGTTGCGCAGCTCTTGGGTATGTACCCGGAGGAGTCCTCGCTTTTTTGGCATCCAAACGTCGCGGCTCGACCATGATTTACCCTCCGTTTGCTTCATCATACCTAATAGCGGAGTTCGCGCGCTTAGCCACTCTCGAAATCGCTGCACTGGCCCTTAACGGCCGCGGGAGCATGCGCCGCCAGCTGGGCGACCACGTCTTCGGGATCACTGGACACGAACAGCAGATCGAGGTTCTCAGCGCGGACGAATCGCTGGGCGATCGCGTGGTCGAGCAATGCCAAGAGTGGGTCGAAGTAAGAACCCACGTTGAGAATGCCCAGCGGTTTCTGGTGGAGGCCGAGGCACGCCCAGCTCAGGGTTTCAAAGAACTCCTCCAGCGTTCCGATCCCGCCGGGGAGGGTGAGAAAGGCACTCGAGCGGCGAGCCATCAGGGCCTTGCGCTCGTGCATGTCGGCGACGACGTGCTGTTCGGTCAGTCCGTCGTGCGCGATTTCCCTGGTAGCCAGTGGTTCGGGGATCACGCCGATCGCGCGGCCGCCGTGCGCGAGCACGCTGTCGGCGACGATTCCCATGAGGCCGACGCGGCCGCCGCCGTAGACCAGGCCCAGACCGTGCCGCACCAGGGCCTCGCCGACGCGCCGCCCCGCCCGGACATAATCGGGATCCAACCCGACGCGCGACCCACAAAACACGCAAATGTTGATTGACATATTAGATGATTCGGTTGAACATTGGTCTGACCGGCGGGCCGGCGCTATGGTGGTCGGGATGCTCCTCCTTGTCCGCCGCGGGGTTGCCGGTATCATGGAGGAGACGATGGCCAGCCATTCGGGCTTTGGGAGGAGCCCAGCGGAGGCGCTGGGCGAGCCACTCGAGGCGTTAGGTCGACGACGGTAATGTATCACACCGTTGCCCGGATCGGCGAGACCAGCGATGGGAGCGCCTCCTTCGATGCGAGCCGCCTATATCGAGCAGACGGGACCGCCCGAGGTCATCAAGGTCGGCGAGCTGCCGCGGCCCGTGCCCGGCCCGGGGCAAGTCCTCGTGCGCGTGCATGCCGCGGCCCTCAACCCGGTCGATCTGTATATCCGGTCGGGATTGGTGGCGATGCCCCTGGCCTTTCCCTACATCGTCGCCTGCGACGTGGCCGGAACGGTCGCGGAGGTCGGCCCGAATTGCAAGCATTTTCAGGTCGGCGACCGAGTCTGGGGTTCCAACCAGGGGCTGCTCGGCCGGCAGGGGGTGGCCGCCGAATATGGCGCGATCGACGAGGCCTGGCTCTATCCCATGCCGGCGCTCTTGCAGGACACCGAAGCGGCGGCAATGGCCTTGACGGGCATCACGGCCCACCTGGGCCTGTTTCAATTTGGACAGCTCAAGGCCGGAGAGCTCGTGTACGTCCCGGGCGGCAGCGGCGGTGTCGGCTCAATGGTGATCCAGATGGCCAAGGCCGCCGGCGCGAAAGTGGCGGCCTCGGCGGGCAGCCCCGAGCGCGTCGAGCTCTGCCGGCGGCTGGGCGCCGACCTGGCTCTGAGTTACAAGACCGACGACATTCCCGGACGACTGCGCGGCTTCTCACCCGAGGGGATCGATGTCTGGTACGAGACCCAGCGCGAGCCCAATCTCGAGATATCGATCCCCCTGCTCCGGAAGCACGGGCGCATGATCCTCATGGCGGGAAGAGCTGCCAAGCCCGCGCTGCCGCTCGGCGCCTTCTATCCGCGAAACTGCGCGATCCGTGGTTTTGCCATGTTCAACGCGACGGCCGAGGAGCAAGGGCGGTGCGCGGCCGATATGATTCGCTGGATCGAAGACGGCGTGCTCAAGCCGATCGTCGGCCGGGCCTTCCCCCTGGCGGCGGCCGCCGCCGCCGAACAGTTTCTGGAAGAGAATGCCCTGAAGGGCGCGGGCTCGCTCTGCGGTAAAGTCGTCATCACCATCGACTGAGGGACGCCATCAACTTCCATGAACCTCTTGACAACCTTCGCCGGCTCAATGATGGAGGGCTTCCTTCCAGCGGGGTGGGACCTCGCCAGGATCGACGCGTGCTGTTCCCACCCGCCCCAGGCCGTCGGCGAGCGCCAGCCGTGGTGGCACCCGCGATTCGAGCCGGTCTCGTGTGAAACGATCGCCGATTTCGACGTCATGATGGGTCACGAGATCGCCAGCACGATCAAGCAGGCTCGCGAAGAAGCGCGCCGGATCGCACTCGTCTTGCCCGTGGGCCCGATGGGCATGTACCGCTGGGCCGTCTATTTCCTCAAAGAGTGGAATATATCATGCGATCATGTTTACGGATTCAACATGGACGAATGGAGTGATCGAAATGGCGTCACGCTCAGGCCGGAGGATCCCGGCGCCTTCCAGAATGCGATGCAGGCGGCGTTTTACGGCCCGCTGGGGAAACTGACCGTCGCCGAGCCAAACCGCTGGTTTGCCACGTCCGAGCGGCTGCCCCACTACGCGGAGCGGATCGCCGAGCTGCAGGCCGGGGGGGCGGTCCTGGTGGTGATCTTCGGCATCGGCCGGGTTTGCCACATCGCTTTCTGGGAGCCGCACTTCGCCGGCGAATTCGCCGGCGTCGCCCAGTGGAAGGCCCAGGCCTACCGGATCGGCGCGCGGCTGCATCCCCTGACGATCGAGCAAAACGCGCTCACCAGCTTCAAGAGCCGGACGACCCTGGTCCCCGCATTCGCCAACACCATCGGCCCAGGGATCTTTCTCCGGGCCGATCGGATCATCGGCGGCGCCGAGGGGGTCTTCGATCGCGGCATGCAGTGGCAAGGGACCAGTCTCTGGATGACGCTGCGCTATGGTCCGGACCCGTGGGTTCCCAGCTCATTCATGCCGACGTTGCCCGGCCGGCTGTTCTTTCATCGCGCCTTGGCCGGGCCGCTGGAACCGCAGATGAATTGAACCGGCGAGCCTTTCTCGGCCTCCGCCGGCACAGCAGCATGTAGGGGAAATCCCCACAGAGATGCGGGAACCAAGTCCCGACTTGCACGCGCCGAGCCACTTGGTTAACGTGAGAAAATAAGCTCGCCGTGGTGCTCTGGCAATCATCTGCGACAGGCTGATCTCGCAACCGCACCGGTCTCGTCGAGTCGTTTCTCCCACGACTGCCACCTGCCGCCACGATACGCGTGGCAGGAGGTTATATCAAGCTCCGACCACGGTGGCGAATCGTCGTCACTTGACGGGAGTCACCCTCCTGGGCGAGCTCAGCAATCATGGTTTCCGCGTGGATATCGCGCACGGCGGACGCGCAGCCCTGAATCTGGTGGAGTGGCATAAAACAACATGAACGAAAACCTTGACCAGCGGAAAGGAGCAACGCCATGAGACGGGCATTGTCGACCTTGCTGTTCTTGGGGCTGGCAGCCGGCGTTTGCCCGGTGCAAGCGGGGGACGATCCTGGCAAGAACGAGAGGCCAGGCGCGACGGGCCAGCATCGGCCGAAACAGGCTTACCTGGGTATGGAAATCGAAGAGCTGTCTCCGGCGCTCTCCAGCCAGTTGGCGGGGGTCGTACCCCCGGGGCAAGGGGTTCTGGTGACGCGCATTTCCCGGGGATTCGCCGGCGGCCAAGGCAGGGCTGCAATCTTACGACATTATGCTGAGCTGACAAGGGGCTGCCGGACAACGAGCGAACCCACCTGCTGCGGGCCATCAATCTTCACGACCCGGTCTTCGAGTTTCATTTTCCGCCCTCGAGGTCGCTGGGCCACGAGTGGAGGGACGAGCCCTGGGACCAGCCCTGAAAGGCGCCCGTCATGGCGAAATTCAGCCGGCGCGAGGTGCAGGTCACCCACGCACTTGGCTTCCACTTGAGGGCCGCGGGCCGGTTCGTTCACCTTTCACGGCAATTCCAGGCCACTATTCGGGTTTTCTGCGACGGCCGTGGGGCCGATGGCCGCAGCATTCTGGATTTGATGCTGCTGACGGCCGAGTGCGGCGCCCGGCTCGAGCTCGAAGCAATCGGGCCGGATGCCGAGGAGGCCACCGCCCTTTTGGCCGCGCTCGTTGAGCAGCCGATTCTCGATGACGAGGCAGGCCGGGACGCATGAGCGAAGAGCCAGGAAGGCCGCGGGCCCGCCTCGTCCAACTTTCTCTTCGACCACAACGCCGAGTTCGGGCCTGGGGATGCGCCTGGCCGTCAACCAGCCTCCGGGAGGAACGTGAGCGGGCTGGTACCCGACACCGAGGTCTACTCTGTTGCGCCGCAAGGTGACCGGCGACGGCCGCGCGATCGCTCTTGACAGCAAAACCAAGACCCTGGCGTTGTACGGCAGAGCGGCTCTATGATTGTAAGCACTGGCAATCGTTGCCCGTTCGGTGTCCTTCGATCGAGAGATCTCGATGATGGCTGGCTCGCAACCAACCGAAAACCGGCTCTTGCCCAAGCCGGGGCTGGACGACCTGCTCCGGCTGCTTGCCGATCAAGGGTACGAAGTGATCGGTCCGCGAATAGAGCAGGCCGCGATCGTCTACGCACCGATCCAATCGGCTCGGGACCTGCCGATCGGCTGGACCGACCGGCAAGCGCCCGGATCGTACCGCCTGGAGAAGCGGGGCGACGAGGCCTATTTCGGCTACGCCGTCGGGCCGCACTCCTGGAAGAAGTACCTGTTTCCACCCACGCTGCGGCTATGGCAGGTGGAGCGCACGGCCGCCGGAATCGATTTCCGCGCCATCGAGGAGGACCCGCCGCGACGGGCGTTCCTGGGAATGCGCTCCTGCGAGCTGCACGCACTTGCCGTGCAGGATCGCGTCTTCATGGGACGCGATGGTCGATTCACCGATCCACACTACGCCAAGGCGCGCGAGCGTCTGTTCCTGATTGCCGTCGAGTGCGAGCAACCCGGCGGCACGTGCTTCTGCGCGTCGATGGGCACGGGCCCCGACGTGCGACCGGACCGTATGCCGTTATTGGCATCAAAGCACGAGGACGGCGCCAGGCAAGCCAGGCGCGAGAGTACGGCGCAGATCCCACTGCCCCTGGCCCCCGCGACCGTTCCCGCCGACCTTGCAGCCATGCCCCCCGTCTGCGACTTGGTATTGACCGAGCTCGACGCAGCCTTCGTCATCCGCGCCGTGAGCCCGGCCGGCCAGAAGCTGGTGGATCGCCTCGGCCTCTCGGCGGCTTCCGCCGAGCAGATAGCGGACGCACGCGAGCGCGTTGAAACGGCGGCCCGATCCATGGGCCGGACCGTGGACGTGACGGAGATCCGCGGCCTGTTGCACCGCAACCAGGAGCATCCGCGCTGGGACGATGTCGCCGGCCGCTGCCTGGCCTGCACCAACTGCACGCTCGTCTGTCCCACGTGCTTCTGTTCTCATGCGGAAGACGTGACCGACCTGAGTCTGCAAACGGCCGAGCACGTCCGGAGCTGGGATAGCTGCTTCAATCCGGAGTTCGCTGGCGTTCACGGCGGCAATTTCCGGCCGAGCATCCGGGGTCGCTACCGCCAGTGGCTGACGCACAAGTTTGCCTCATGGTTCGATCAGTTCGACGTCTCCGGCTGTGTCGGCTGCGGCCGATGCATCACCTGGTGCCCGGTAGGCATCGACGTCACCGAGGAGATCGCCGCCATTCGAGGGTCCGACGGCCAGCGCGGGGAGAACAAGGCATGACCGAGGCCGCGCTGCTCGACGACCTTGCTGCTCATGCGTTCTCGGAGGAGCTGAGCGAACGGCACCGGATGCGGCTCGCTTCGGGAGCGCGGCCCTTTGGCGCTTCACCAGGCGAATACCTGGCGCGAACCGGAGAGCCGGCCCACGCATTTTACTTGATCCAATCGGGTCACGTCGCCATCGGCGCCCATCTCGGCGACCGCGGCGCCGTGCCGATCCAGACACTGGGGCTCGGCGACGTGGTCGGCTGGTCGTGGCTGTTGCCGCCCTATGAGTGGCACTTTGACGCGCGCGCAGTCGATACCGTGCGAGGGCTCGTTTTCGATGCCGCCTGGCTGCGCGAGCAATGTGAGCAGGATTACGAGCTGGGGTATCATCTGCTCAAGCAGCTCCTGGCCGTCGTCACGAGCCGACTGGGCGCTTGCCGGATCATACAGATGGATATTTACAAGTCATGAGAGGAACCGCGACGTGGCCGCCAGCTTGCAAGTATCGGAATCAGGGCCGGCATCGCTCGTTCCGGCCGTGGTATGGATTCGTGAGCGTCGTCCGGAAGCGCCGGGCGTCTTCACGTTCGCCCTGGAAGCGCCCTGGAAGGGATGGACTTTCCGGCCCGGCCAGTTCGACATGCTCTACGTTTTCGGTGTGGGTGAGGCGGCGATTTCGCTGAGTGGCGATGCGGATGGCACCGAGACCATCGCGCATACCATCCGGGCCGTTGGTTCGGTGACGGACGCGCTGGCCCGGCTGCAAGAAGGCGACGCGCTCGGCCTGCGCGGTCCGTTCGGGAGCTCCTGGCCGCTCGACCTGGCGCGGGGGCATGATGTGGTGATGGTCGCAGGCGGCATCGGGCTGCCGCCGCTGCGTCCCGTGATCTATCACCTGCTGCGGCACCGCGGCGATTTTGGCCGCATCATCCTGCTCTACGGCGCCCGTACCCCCGGCGACGTGGTTTACGCGGACGAGATCGACCAGTGGCGGCAGCGCGACGATTTCCAGGTGCTCGTGACGGTGGACCATGGCGATCCCGCGTGGCGCGGCCCGGTCGGGGTCGTGACGGAGTTGTTCCCCCGCTGCAAATTCGACCCGGCGCGGACCGTGGGACTCATGTGCGGCCCGGAGGTGATGATGCGGTTTATCATCCGCGAGTTCCTCAAGCGCCGGGTGAGCGAGGATCGCCTCTTCCTGTCCCTCGAACGCTACATGCAATGCGCCGTCGGCTTGTGCGGCCACTGCCAGTTCGGGCCGGAGTTCGTCTGCCGGGACGGCCCCGTGTTTCGCTACGACCGGATCAAGTTGTTCTTCAACGTTCGGGAGGCGTGACGATCATGACCGACCCCAAGCACAAGCCGCGCCTGGGCGTTTTCAAGTTCGCTTCCTGCGACGGCTGCCAGCTCAGCTTGCTGGACTGCGAGGATGAGTTGCTGGCACTGGCGGGGGCCGTCGAGATTGCGTATTTCCTGGAAGCGACGCGGCGGCCGCTTGACGGCAATTTCGATTTGAGCCTGGTGGAGGGATCGATCAGCAGCCCCGAGCAATTGCAACAAATCAAGGACGTCCGCCAGCGCAGCCGGCACCTCGTCACGATCGGTGCCTGCACCACGGCCGGCGGCATCCAGGCCCTGCGGAACTGGCGGGACGTGAAGGAGTTTCTCCAGGCCGTCTATGCCCGGCCCGACTACATCCAGACCCTGGAAACCTCGACGCCAATCGCCGAGCATGTGCCGGTGGACTTCGAGCTGCGCGGCTGCCCGATCAACAAGCACCAGTTGCTCGAAGTGATCGCGGCATTCCTGGTCGGCCGCCGGCCGAACGTGCCCAATCACGCTGTCTGCCTCGAATGCAAGCGGGCCGGAATCGTCTGTGTCATGGTCGCGCAGGGCGTCCCCTGTCTGGGCCCCGTGACGCACGCGGGCTGCGGCGCCATCTGCCCGAGCTATGACCGCGGCTGTTACGGCTGCTACGGTCCTGCCCAATCACCCAATGTCGTTTCCCTGGCGCATCGGTTTGTCAGCACGGGCGTGCAGCCCGAGGCGATCGATCGCATGCTGCACACCTTCAATGCCTGGGCGCCGGAGTTCCGGGAAGGGGCCAGCAAGCGCATCGAGCCGAACATCGATCCAGGATCAAGCTCATGAGCGAAGCCGGGGAAAAAGCATCCCGAACCATCACCGTGCGAGCTCTGGCCCGCGTCGAGGGCGAAGGCGGGCTGACGATCCGGCTGCGAGATGGACAGGTGGCGGCCGCCGAGCTGCGCATCTTCGAGCCGCCGCGCTTCTACGAGGCCTTCTTGCGCGGCCGATCTGCCCTGGAAGTTCCTGATATCACCGCGCGCATCTGCGGCATTTGCCCGGTGGCGTATCAGATGTCCAGCGTGCATGCCATCGAGAAGATCTACGGCGTGACCATGACCCCGGGATTACGAGCTTTTCGACGGCTGCTCTACTGCGGCGAGTGGATCGAGAGCCACACGTTGCACATCTACATGCTGCACGCCCCGGACTTTCTCGGCTTTGAAAGCGCCATTGCCATGGCCCAGGCCGGCCCCGAGCTGGCCGGCGTCGTTCATCGCGGGCTGCGCGTCAAGAAGGCCGGCAACCGGATCGTGCAGGTGGTCGGCGGCAGGGAGGTCCACCCGATCAACGTCAAGGTCGGGGGGTTCTACCGCGTCCCCCGTCGCGATGAGCTGACGGCGCTCGTCGAGGATTTGAAATGGGGCCTGGACGCATCCCTGGAAACGGTGCGCTGGGCGGCCACGCTGCCCATCCCGGATTTCGCCGGCGATTACGAGTTCGTCTCCTTGCGGCACCCGGACGAATACCCCATGAACGAGGGACGCCTCGTCTCCAGCCGGGGCCTGGACATCGTCCAGGAGGAATACACCGGCCAGTTCGAGGAGTACCAGGTGCCGCATTCCAATGCCCTGCACTCGCGGCGGCGGCATGCGCCCACCGACTGCGGCGCCTATTTCGTCGGACCACTGGCCCGCTGGCACCTTAACGCGGACCGGGCCAGTCCGCTGGTCCGCGAGGCGGCCGCGGCCACGGGCATCGCCTTGACGACTGGGAACCCGTTCCTCGGGATCGTGGCCCGGTCGCTGGAAGTTTTGCTGGCCTTCGAGGAGGCCCTGCGGTTGATCGACACGTACGAGCCGCCCGCGGAGCCGGCCGTCGGGTTCGAGCCGCGCGCCGGCAGCGGCGAGGCGATCACCGAAGCGCCGCGCGGCATCCTCTACCACCGCTATGAAACCGACGAGGCCGGCTTCTTGAAGAGCGCGTGCATCATTCCGCCCACCAGCCAGAACCAGTTGCAAATGGAGCACGACCTGATGCGCATCGCTCCCGAGCTTGTCGCGCTGCCGGAAGCGGAAGCCGCGCTGCGGGCCGAGTACGTCATCCGCAACTATGACCCGTGCATTAGCTGCGCGACACACTTCCTCAAGTTCAAGGTGGAGGGCCGATGAATTGGCCGCGGCCCATTCGCGTCGTGGCAATCGGCAGCCCGTGGGGCGATGATGCCCTGGCCTGGGAAGTCGTCCGGCAGCTACGGCCCCAGCTTGAACCCCGGATGGATATCGAGCTCCATGCCCTGGCGGGCGGCCAGAGGCTGCTGGATCTACTCGACGGCCAGGGGACGCTTCTGCTGGTGGACGCCGCGGTTACCGGAATGGCACCGGGGACGATCCACTGCTTCGAGTGGCCGGAGGCGCGCATCGAGGCGCTGCGACCGGGGTCAACCCATCAATTGCAGCCGGCCGAAGCGCTCCGGCTGGCAGGCGCACTCGGGCTCCTGCCGCCGCGCGTCGTTGTTTTCGGCATCGAGATCCAGGGTCTCGACCCGGACCAGGGGCTTAGCCCGAGCGTGGCAGCCGCTGTACCGGCACTGGTCCGGCTAATCGTCGATGGGGTCGAAAGCCTGGAGATTGACTCGACCTCCGCTCCAGCCAGGTCCAGCTCCCTTGTGCGGTAAAACCCGGAGTTCGCTCATGAGCGCACAAGCGGCGGCACCAGTGCAGAAGCTCGGCCCCTTGAGCCATTTCGCCTGGTCGGTGGTGGTCGGTGTGGTCGGTGCCCTGGCGGCGGTCGTGTTCCGCGGCCTGATCGCGCTGTTCCACAACGTGCTCTTCCTCGGCCAGTGGTCGGTCGTGTACGACGCCAACGTCCACACGCCCGCGAGCCCGTGGGGGCCGTTCGTCATCCTGGTGCCGGTGCTCGGTGCCGCCGGCGTCGCCTTCCTCGTCGGCAACTTTGCTCCCGAGGCGAAGGGGCACGGCGTGCCCGAGGTGATCGATGCGATCTATTACAACAAGGGCGTGATCCGCCCCGTCGTCGCGGTGATCAAGTCGCTCGCCTCGGCACTGTCGATCGGCAGCGGCGGGTCGGTCGGCCGCGAGGGACCGATCATCCAGATCGGCTCTTCGTTCGCCTCCACCCTGGGCCAGGTGCTGCGCGTGCCCGTGTGGCAGCGCATCACGCTGATCGCCGCCGGCGCCGGCGCCGGCATCGCCGCCACCTTCAACACGCCGATCGGCGGCGTGCTCTTCGCCGTCGAAATCATGCTCCACGAGGTCAGTGCCCGGACGCTCGTCCCGGTCACGATCGCGACGGCGACGGCGGCGTACCTCGGCCGTCTGGTCTTCGGGAGCCAACCGTCGTTCGTGATCCCCGCCCTCGAGACGCCCTACTTCCACCTCACTCAGCCGTTCGTCCTTTTGCTCTACCCGGGCCTGGGCGTGCTCGCGGGTCTCGCCTCGGTCGCCTACATCCGCTCCCTCTATGCCTTCGAGGACTTCTTCGACAGCCGGATCGGCGGCAGCTACTACAGACGCCATCTGCTCGGCATGTTCCTGGTGGGGGTCATCATGTATGTCCTGCTGGTGACCACGGGACACTACCAGGTCGAGGGGGTCGGTTACGCCACGGTGCAGGACGTTCTTTCGGGACAGGTCTCCTGGTTCCTGGCTGCGCTCTGTTCGCCCTGAAGTTGTTGACCACTTCGCTGACGCTCGGCTCGGGGGCTTCGGGTGGCGTCTTCTCTCCCGCGTTGTACCTGGGCGCCACGCTCGGCGGAGTGTACGGTCTGGCGGCGCGGCAACTGTTCCCGGCGCTCTCGATCGATCCCGCCGCGTTCGCGGTCGCCGGCATGGCCGGCGTGGTTGGCGGGTCCACGGGAGCCGCCATGGCCGCCATCGTCATGATCTTCGAGATGACCCTGGACTACACGGTGATCATCCCGATGACCATGACCGTGGCCCTCAGCTACGGGGTCCGGACCATGTTGCTGCCCCAGAGCATTTACACGCTCAAACTCGCCCGGCGGGGACACGCGATCCCGGCCAGCGCTGCAAGCAAACTTCTACTCCCTCAAGACGGCAAAGGAGGTGATGGATACCCAGTTCGTGGTCCTGGCTGCTGGCGGCGTGGTCGACGACTTCACGCGGACGGCGTCGGAGCAGCCGAACGTTTCCTACTTCCTGGTCGAGACGCAGGGGGGACTCATCGGGTTCCTGACCCGGGACTCGCTGCTGCGGGTATCCGGCAAGCCGGAGACGTCCCTGACACTGGCAGACCTCGCGGACCGGAGGTTCCTCACGGTGAATGAGAATACAACACTCAAGGAGGTGATGATCCGCGCGGCGCCGCCGGCGCCGAGCTCGCTCTGGTCACGGACGGCTCGGGGAGCCTCTCCGGCCAGAGCGTTCTGGGACTGATCACCAAACTGCAAATCGCCCGGACGGTCATCGAGGAGTTGGTGGTTTTCTCGGACTGAGCGGGCAGAAGGGAAGTGGTCCCCGGGGGCGCGATTGCATTGTCGCTGCGCAGCTTACAACTCACACGTACCTGGCTGCCGGGGAATTCTGGATTCTGGAGTCCGATCCGCGGACGGGCTCACGGGTCGTTTTCCCGGCGCACTGCTTGAGCAGACTGCAAAGGTTCTCGATCTTTTGCGATTTCTCGGGGTCGTCGAAGACCAATTCGGCTCGCCGCTTCAGGTCCTCGATGTTGCGATCGCTGGTATCGTCCAGCGCGCTCACTCCTTCGCGGAGACTTGGCTGAAAACGAAAGTAAAGGCACGGCCTCTTGACGACGTGCATGAGCTGCCTCATCTGCCCGTCGACCGCGTCGCTGCCGCCGTCATAGGCGATGTCGACGAGCGGCCGAGCCCAGCGGAGCGTTCCCCAGCTCCTGGCATCCTCATACCTGATCGGGGCGTTGATCTCGCCCGTGCCCAGCGACAGGACCAGGTAGTTGACACCGTTGGCGTCAGCGTTGGGCCCGGATCGGACCTCGACGGGACGATCGCTTTGCCTTGATCCACCGGGCTGCCTCTCAAGGCCGTGGACGCCTGCCGGCTGACTGTGCACGCCGACAGCCTCGGCATAGGCGCAGAGGGTGGGGTTGTTCACGAAGATGCCGGCGTCGATGAAGGTGAGCGGCGGCAAGTGCGAGCGCTTCGACCTCTTGATCCGGAACGGCGCGAAGTAAGCCGGTGCGGCCGTGGTCGACCGCGCGACTTCCCACATGAGCGGGTTGAACCGCGCACCGCGCTTGGCCCTTGCCTTCCTCCTCGTGAAGAAGAATGGTCTGCACGTCTCTATTTCGTAGCTGGTGATCAGGACCTCGGTGAGCGCCTGGCTCAGCCTGGTTTGCGCGCCGAAGTACTTCTGGAGCACCGCTTCGATCGGCTCCGAGGGATACCTCTCCTCCATCAGTCCGTGGAGCGAGACGACCTCTCGCCAGAACGAACGGAAGATCTCCTTGCCGTCCTCCTCATAGAAGGAGACCAGTTGGCTGGCCTCGTACCGCGGTCTGTCCCCGGTTTTTTCCTGGGGTACCGTCAGGCCCAGGGCCAGAATGCCCCCGGTCGAGGTGCCCGCGATCAGGTCAAACATTTCCGCGATCCGGCGGCCAGTCCGCCGTTCGATCTCGGCGAGGATCATCGCCGGGATGATCCCGCGGATGCCGCCACCGTCGATCGACAAGATGTTGTAAAGAGACATCAAACTTCCCACCGCGATTTCCGGGACGCGTCGAGACGGTCACGGACGCCTTCATGGATACCGGATACAGTGCGGAAAAGTCGCACTGGCACGCACACCTGTCGAAATCTCAGCGAAGAATGCGCTGCGCGTAGCACACGGTGCATGCCTCGCCCGAACGATGCACGTGCGATCGCATTACCCCTCGATTCTACAGCAATGGCGGCCCACGGTCTAGAGATGCTACCATGCACTTATATCAGCGAGTTCTTATTATTGCGGGCTATGGCCATTGAAAGGAGATTAATGGGTTGGAATAATGATTCTTACGGAGCGGGGCCTCGAGCGAATTGGATTCGAGCCGCATGCGGGAGAACGGAGGTTGATCTGGAACTGACCGAGGCGCAGATGATCATTCCGAAATACACGCTCGACGACTTCAAGAAGCTGCCGCTGCGGGCGATCGTCGCATTCGCTGCGCGGTGCGCGCGTCGGGTCGAGCACCTCGCCATTCCTCCCGATGACCACCCCGCGCACGAGAGCTGCCGTTTGGCGGTGGCTGACGCCATCCAGTTGGCCGAGGATTTCGCGCGAGGCTCACCCTGCACCGCGTGCGAATCGGTGATCCCCGCGATCGAGGCGAGCCGCGCAGCCGCGACGGGCCAGCTCGTGCGCGAAAACGCGATCGCCGCGGTTCTCCAGGCCGCTTTTGCGGCGGCGGCCGCCCTTCATGCGGTCGCGCTTCGGGCCGAACCGGAGGAACGACACTTGCTTGCCCCCCCCACAAGGTCGTTCGCCCATCTGGCCGACCTCTCGGCCGAGCTCGCCGCTCTCGATGCCTTCACGGCGGCCGTGGACGCCTCGGACGCGACCGGTTACCCGGACGATTTCATTGGCGGGGCGGTGGAGGATTACGAGAAGCTTCTCAGTCTGAACCTGGGGAGCTATCCGCGCGCTGGCCGGCCGATCGACCCATCGCCCAGAGGACCGCTGGGCCCATTGTGGCCCGGACAGCCACCGAGCTTCGGTCGAGTCATCGCGAGCCCACGCTAGCGCATCAGGCCATGGCCGCGACGCTCGACACTCGCGAGTCGGCCTGCCCGACAGCTCCTCGACCACACATGCCTGAATTGCAACTGCGCAAGATGGGGTATTTGGGGCTGTCTGGGGGTCAGCGCGTGGGTCGTCGAGAAGGTCTTCAAGGTCACGCTTAACTGTCTCCCTTCGAACGACCGAGAGACATAGAGGATCGTTGGTCTCCGCTAGGGTTGGGGGGACTTTCCGGACCGTTCTTCCCGCGGAAAGCGAGATTCTGGATGGCTAACGGGCCGGTGCTCGGGGTCGCCTGCGTGGTCGTCGTCGTGGTGGGGACCTCCGCCCGAGCACAGACGCCGGAATCGCGCGCTGCGGAAGGCTCTGCCAACGCCGATTCGAGCCAGACGACTTCGCCCCACCGTGACGCAGAGGAGGCGGACACGTCCCAGCCCGATGAAACGGAGAGCGCAGCGAAGCGGAGCCTGATCGATCGGTTGTGCGCGGCGCTGTCGCAGGACGAGGATCCTGACGGACCGATCAACACCGACCGACCCACCTTTACCCCCGCCAACACGGTCGTCCCGCGCGGACGGCTCCAGTTCGAGTCGGGCTTCACTTTCAACAGCGAGCGAAGCGCCACGGCACGCAGCAACCTTTACGACCTTCCCGAGCTCGCCATGCGCCTCGGCCTCGCCGATCGAGTCGAGTTCCGCACGTTCTGGTTGGGGCAGACCTGGATCCAGACGCAGCCCCGGCGCGGCGGTCCTTACCAGGAGAGTGGTGGGCTGAGCGACATGGAGGTCGGTTTCAAGTGGCAGCTCTTCGCGGGCGACAAAGAGAGGAAGTGGATACCGACGACGGCTCTGATCACCTCGATCTACGCCCCGACCGGAGGAACGTCGACTCTCGGGGCTCATACGGTCGAGCCTTACATCAACCTGGTCTACGGCTGGGCCCTCACCGACAAGCTGACGCTCGCTGGTAGCACCGGATACGTCGGAATGCGGCAAACGGACCTGGGCCGCGGTCGACCCGCCGACAGCTTCGAGCGGTATCACCAATCCCTCGTCGCCTTCTTGGCGGCGACCGAACGGACCACTCTCTTTTACGAGTGGTACGCTTTCATGTTCACAAACGCGGCAAGCAATCTCCCGATGTACTTCATGGATGGGGGCCTGCTCTACCACCCGACGCCGAACACGCAGATCGACCTCCGTGCCGGCTTCGGCTTGACCGGCCGTCCCGACGACTTCTTCACTGGCGCGGGCCTCTCGGTTCGCTTCTGAAGGCGTTGGCACGATTGCACCAACGCGGCTACAATGCAAAGGATGAACGAGACGACAGATCATTGCGGTTCGTAGCGGTTCAACGGCTGGCGAGCTACATCCATGAGCAGTGAAACCGGTCTAGAGGATGCAACTCTGATCGACTTGTTTCGGTCCGAGGTGGAGACACATTCGGAATTGCTCAGTGCCGCACTCCTGTCACTTGAACGCTCCCCGGGTGACACGTCTCGCATCGACGCGATGATGCGGGCGGCACACTCGATCAAGGGTGCTTCGAGAGTCGTGGGCGTTGAGCCCGCCGTCCGTGTCGCTCACGCCATGGAGGATTACTTCGTCGCGGCACAAAAGAGAGCCAGCGGATTGTCGTCTGGAGACGTCGATGTCCTGCTGCGGGGAGTGGACCTGCTGGCCAAGATTTCGGCGCGGACGCAGGACCCAAGCGCGGGCATGGTCCATGAGTTCAGTGGTCCCGTGCAAGAACTCGTCGCCGAGCTAGAAGCAGTGCAGAGCGGATGCGGAAAGTCTGGCGCGGTAGCGACTGCGAGCGCGGGAGCGGCCGTTACCGAGTCACCAGCAGCTACGTCTCTCAGATCGCAAGCTGCCGCTGGCACCGAACCATCGACGTCGCCGACCGCGAAGAGCGCAACGATCTCCTTTCCGGAAATCCTGGATTCCGTAGCCGCGGAAGAAATCCGTAAACAGTTCTTGCTCGCAGTCGACTCGCAATGCGCAACAATCCGATTTGACCTGCGGGCAACCAAGGACCTGGATGTCCAGGGTTTGGCGTTCCTGGCTGCCGTCCCGCAGCATTTCGCCAAACATGGCCGGTCATCGCTACGATTGGCGGGAGTTTCCGTCGAGATGGCGACTGTGCTGCGAGTCACCGGCCTGGCTGAACGGTTCGGCCTTCCTTCTGGCGGGTCACGAGAGGCGAAGTAAACGATGGAGAGTCGTGCGGATGAGTTCGTGACTCAGGCCCGAGAACACCTGGCGGTTTTCGAACACGTGCTGCTCTCGCTCGAAAAGCCCGGCGAACCGGTTGACAGTCGGGAGCGGATCGACCGCTGCCTGAGACTCGCCCATTCGCTCAAAGGAGACGCGGGCTTTCTGGGATATAGCTGCATTCGCACACTGGCAAACGCGATCGAGTCCGTGCTGGAAGCCATGCGGAACGAGGAGCTCGCGGTTTCGCGCGTTACCATCGACCGGCTCCTCTCGGCGCGTGACCGGCTCGCGACTCTGGTGGATGATGTGGAGAACAGCGACGAAGCGGACCTCCGCGAGATTCTCGCCCAACTTGAGCAGGTCAAGCGGTCCCCGCCGCGAGCGCCGGAGTGGTGGGATATCGATCTCCGGCAGTTGGATCGTGAGGGCCCCGCCCACCTGGTGAGATTCTTCTCGACCTTCGAGCGCTGCGGCGTGGTCTCGGTCCCATGCTTGGTCATGGCTGTGCAGGATCTGACCCGGGAGCTTCCGCAGGGGCCGATTCATTTTCGGGCTCAGCTCGCATCCTCGCTGTCGGTGGATGAGATTCGGCGGGACCTGGAGTTGGCGGAGGTCGCCCCGCCCCGGCTTCCAGCTCGGAATCGAGCTCTCCAGCCACCGGGCGCCGCGATCGCCGATCCAGCCGCCGCGGCAACTTTGCCAGCGCCGCGGCCGACATCCGTACTACCCGCCGTCAGGGACTCTGCTCCGACGGCCCGAGCTCTTGCGCCGGAACACGATAAGACGGGATCGCTGCGCATCAGCGTTGACCTGCTTGACCGGCTGCTGACTTTGACCGGCGAGCTGACGCTGATTCGGAATCAGTCCCTGCTGGCTACAGATCAGTCTGACGGTCCGCTTCGGCCCATCATGCAGCGACTGAGCGCAGTCACATCCGCGCTTCAGGAGACGGTCCTGCACACGCGGATGCAGCCGGTCGGCAATTTGTTTGGAAAATTCCCGCGGGTGGTTCGCGACCTCGGAAGGCAGCTCGGAAAACACGTTGAGCTGACGATTGTCGGCCGGGAGGTCGAGCTCGATAAGACGATCCTTGAACAACTGTCGGATCCGCTCACGCACCTGGTCCGCAACGCGGTCGACCACGGCATCGAGTGCGGCGAGGAACGAGTTGCCGACGGCAAACCTCCGACCGGACAAATCACGCTTAGAGCGGCGCACGAAGATGGGCTGGTCCGCATCGAGGTTCGCGATGACGGGCGGGGAATTGATCCACGGTCCGTGCGGGCCCAAGCGCTGGCCATGCGGCTCAGGACGGAACCCGAGCTCGACCGGATGTCGCCACGGGAACTGCTGGGCTTGATCCTGCTGCCCGGCTTTTCGACCGCTCGAGAGGTGACCGAGGTCTCCGGGCGAGGAGTCGGCATGGATGTGGTCAAGACCAACATCGAGCTCCTGGAAGGGTCCTTGACGATCGATTCTGAGCTCGGGGTGGGAACAGCCATGGTCCTGTGCATGCCGCTCACGCTCGCGATCATTCCCTGCCTGATGGTTACCGTGAGTGGCGAGCGGTATGCGATCCCCCAGCGGGACGTGGAAGAAGTCGTCTGTCTGCATCCCCGGTTGAACGGCCGCATCGAGCAAGCCTTTGACACCGAAGTATACCGGCTGCGCGAGCGTCTGCTGGCAATCGTCCGCTTGCGGGAGGTTTTCAATAACCCGCGGCCGTTCACGGCCGAGACCAAAGCCGAGATTCTCGAGAAGTACGCGGCCCCTAACCGGGAGCCCGTGGTCACGGAATACATTGTCGTCGTGCGGCGGGGGGCCAAGCGTTTCGGTCTGCTCGTGGACGACGTCGGCGGGACGGAGGAAATCGTCGTCAAGCCGATGAACGCGGCCGTGAAGCGCGTGGGTATCTTCACGGGCGCGGCGATCATCGGAGACGGCCGCGTCGCGTTGATCGCGGATGTCGCGGGGATTGTGGAGCACGCCCGCGTCAGCTTCGAGACCGACTTGCCGATGGCGGCTCGGGAAACTGTCCGCGACGCCGTGCCGGTTGATCGCTTTCTACTGTTCGAGTATGGTCCCCTTGAACAGTTCGCGGTTCCGCTTGGGCAGATTCGCCGCATCGAATTGCTCGATCCCGGGCGGATCGAGCACGTCGGCGACCGCGAGTACGCGACCACGGGCGGCGTCGCGACGCGAATTCTGCGGCTGGACCGGGTCATCACGGTTTCTGCCTGCGCACCGCGCAGGGCGATGCACCTCGTGCTGCCGAAGCGCACACGGGAGCCGACGGGGATTCTGATTTCGCGCATCGTTGACTCGGAATCGCTGGGTGTCGATTTGCAGCCCGCGCCGGGCAATGAGCCGGGAATCCTGGGAACAGCGATTGTGCGCGATCGACTCACACTGTTTCTGGATGCCGATCATCTCGTCGAAAAGCTGCTGGGCCCGCCTATCCCTGCCTTCGTCGCGGCCCGGGCGTCCGGGCAACCCCGAGTCCTGCTGGTTGATGACACGCCTTTCTTTCTGGAAGTCGTCGGCAGATACCTTACCGGCGCGGGCATCGCCGTCACGTCTGCGGTCGATGGCAAGGACGCTCTGAAGAAGCTGTCGGAGGGCCCGTTCGACCTCATTGTGTCCGATATCGAAATGCCGGTAATGGATGGTTGGACATTCGCTCAGCACGCGCGCGACCGCGGATATCGCGGACCGCTCTTGGCGCTGTCCTCGCTGGCCAAGCCTGAAAACGAAGCCAGGGCCAGGTCGTGCGGTTTCGACGACTACGAGGAAAAGCTAAACCACGACCGTCTCGTGCGGACGGTGCAGCGCCTGCTGGAGGAAGTGCGGCCGGCGGGCGAGGGTGGCCATGGCTGAGATTAACCAGCTTTACTGCACCTTCCGGTCGGCGGGCCGATGGTTTGGCGTCCCCATCGAGGACGTCAAGGAAGTGACCACGCAAACCACCTGCACCCGCATCCCGCACGCGCCGGAGGAAGTGGCGGGCTACGTCAATATCCGGGGACACATCATCCTGGCTCTCGACCTGCGACGGCTGCTGGGACTGAGCGCGAGCTCGACCCCCGAAAACCGCTTGATCATCCTCAAGCAGAGCGTCGGCCACTCGTTTGGCGTCCTGGTGGACGAGATCGGCGATATCGTGTCGGTGGATGCGGACCAGGTCGAAGAGTTCGAGCGCGGCGCGCACCAGACACTTCCGGGAGAGCCAATCCGGCGCCTGGACCTGATCACCTTGGTTTGCAGGCTGCCAGCGGAGCTGTTGGTCGTCGTGGACCCGCGGAAATTCCTGCGACTCGTTGAACAGTCGATATCCGCTGCCGGATAACTTAGGTAGGGGCAAGACAAAGAAGAGCCGGTGATCGAGTGCCGGGGGAGACGGCTTCCCTGGGGGCCGCGGCAGGCGTAGCGAAGGCATCCATGATGAACAACTTGAAGCTCGGAATGAAAATGTCGCTCTTGACGGCGATTCTGGTCGTCACAACGGCGGGCGTCGCCTGGGTGGGCGTTTCCCGGCTGGGAACGCTGAACGCCACCGTCCAGGACATGGTCAATAGAACGCTGCGAAAGGTCGCTCTCACGTCCCAGATCCGCGCTGAGCTGCTGCTGGCGGTTCGGCAGCAGAAGAACGCGGTGATATCGCCCGACGACAAGCGTTCGATCGAATATGCCAATGCCAGCAAGGCAGCCGTCGTCAATCTCGGGCGGATGATGCAGGATCTCCAAAAGCTCTCCCGCCTGGACAAGAACGATGAAGAAGCCGAAGCGCTCACCGACTTGAATGAGAAGGTCCGGCTGTTCGCTGCGTCCAACCAGCAGTGCCTGGATCTGGGCGTGCTGAATACCAACGTCAAGGCCACCAGACTTTGCTGGGGCGAGTTCAAGAGCGTGGTCGGACAGATCCTCGCCTTGACCGACAAGGTGATGAGTGATGCGGACAATAGTGTGCCGGCCAGTGATCCGAGCAAGTCGAACCCGGGGGACGCGGCGCGCCGCCGCAAGCTCGCTTACGAATTGGCCAAGTCGGCTCTCGTGCTGAACCGGTCTCTCAAGCTCCACATCGAGACGAATTCATCCAGCCAGGATTTTGCGCGAATCGACCGGCAGGTGACCGAACTGAAGGACCAGCTCAACCAGTCTCTCAACGAGCTGTTGCCGCTCTTGCCGCGCAGCGACGCCGCGGTGTCGGTGGCCGCCCGTGCCGCGATGAATGAACTGGCGGTGGTGCAAACGCAGATTGTCGATTATTCGCGGCAGGACACCACCAAGAAGGGAGCCGAGCTGTCGCTGACAACCGCGGGCGATGCCGTCGAAGCCGCGCTCGCGAGTCTGGCTCGGCTCGCGTCCTTATTCGATGCTCAGGGCGAGCGCGCTCGCACGAACAGCCTGGCGGCGTACAACTCGGGCTTCTGGTGGATCATCGTCTCGGGGCTCGTCGGCGTGGCATTCTGCATCATGGCTTCGGTACTGATCACGCGGTCGGTCACGCGGCCGGTCACGCAGATGCGAGATCTCACCAGGGCCATGGCCGCGGGAGATCTCTCGCACCGGATCGGGCTCAAGCAGCGGGATGAAGTCGGAGAGCTGGCACTGGCAACTGATTCACTGGCGGATTCTCTCTCCAGAATCGTCTCCGAGATCTGCGCCGCCTCGCAGGAGCTCGCGCATTCCTCGGAAAACCTTGGCCGGATCTCCACGCAGCTCCTGTCTCAAAGCGACGAGACCTCAGACCCAATCGTCGGGCGTGGCCGCGGCGGCCGAGGAGCTGACGACCAATATCAGCACGATGGCGGCCGCCGCGGAAGCAGATGAGCATGAGCGTGGCTTCGATTTCGTCGGCGAGCGAGGAAATGAGCGTCAACGCCGGGACGATCTCCTCGGCTGCGGAACAAACCGCGACGAACGTCAAGGTCGTGGCCTCGGCGGTCCACGAGATCTCGGGATCTTTCCACGACGTGCTGACGAACGTTCGCGAAGGTTCGCGCGTTGCCAACCAGGCAATGGCAATGGCTGACACGGCGACCAAGAGCATTCAAGCCCTGACCCAGGCCAGTACGGAGATTAGCCAGGTCACGGAGACGATCAAAATGATCGCGCTCCAGACCAATCTCCTCGCTCTCAACGCGACCATCGAGGCGGTATCAGCGGGCGATGCGGGTAAGGGGTTTGCGGTGGTCGCTCACGAAATCAAGGAGCTGGCCAACCAGAGCGCGAAGGCGGCAGAGGGCATCGCCCGCAAGATCGAGGGCGTGCAAAACGGCACTCGCGAGGCGATGACCGTGATCCAGAGCGTGGCCGACGTGATCAAAGCGATCAACGCGTCGGCCGACCGCATCTCGACTTCGGTCGAGCAGCAGACGCAGGCCGCGCAGACGATCTCGACCAATGTCGGCGAGGCGAGCAAAGGCGTCGGCGACATTGCGCGGTCGATCGCGGAAGTCGCCAAGGCGGCCAATGATATGTCGCGCAGCGTGGCCGAGGCCGCCAGAGGCGCGACCGATGTTTCGCACAACGTGGGCGAATCGGCCAAGGCCTCGAGAGGGATCTCGTCGAGCATCGTAACCGTGGGCACGGCCGCGCGGGCCACGAACCTGTCGGCAACCAGCGTCAACACCGCTGCGGAGGGCCTCGACAGGGTTGCGAAGGAACTGCGAAAACTCGTGGGACGATTCCGGCTGCAAACCAATGAATCCTGAACCGCTCCGCATTCTGGTGGTGGACGACTCGCGAATTTTTCGCAGCGCCGTGCAGACCGCGCTCGATGGCCGAGCGGACATTCGCGTGGTCGGTTCCGTTTGGAACGGCGAGAAGGCGGTCGAATTTGTCCGCCATTCGCCGCCGGACCTGGTCACCCTCGACGTGAATATGCCGGGGCGCGGAGGACTGGAAACGCTGAGCGATATCCAGGCCTTGAATGCCTCTCGTCCCGACCTGCCCGCGGTGGGGGTGCTACTGGTCAGCGCGCTGACCGAGCGCGGAGCGGCCATCACGGTCGAGGGGCTGGAACGGGGCGCCTTCGACTTCATCCGGAAACCGGACGGGCCGGACGAAAGGGCCAATGCGGCGCTGCTGCAACAACAGTTGCTCGAGAAGATTGATCTCTACGCCCAGCGGCGCGGCCGGCGGTCGAGCGCCGCCCTCGCGCAACCTCAGCCCGTTGTCGCGCCGCCGATTTATCGGGCTCGGGCGGTTTCGCGCCGTCGCCATCGGGGCATCGACGGGAGGCCCCGAGGCCCTGGCCTCTCTGCTGCCGGTCTTGACGAAGCAGACGTCCGTTCCCATTTTCATCGTACAGCACCTGCCCGCGGGCATGACGCGATACTTCGCGGACAGCCTGGGGCGAAAGTGCGATTACCGGGTCGTCGAAGCCAGGGATGGCGAGGCCGTGCAACCGCGCACCGCCTATATCGCTCCCGGGGGGCGGCATATGATCGTCCGCAACCACGAAGGCCGGATTGTCACAGCCCTGAATGATCAGCCGCCCGAGAATTCATGCCGGCCTTCGGTGGATGTTCTTTTTCGCTCTGCCGCGGCCGCCTACCCCCAGTCGGTCCTCGCCATCATCCTGACGGGAATGGGATGTGACGGCGCCAAGGGGCTGGGGCCGCTCAAGCGCAACGGCGCCTACGTGATTGCTCAGGACGAGGCGACCAGCGTTGTATGGGGCATGCCCGGCGCAGCGGCAGCCACGAACCAGGTCGACGAGATCTTGCCGCTGGAACGCATTGGCCCAACCGTTGCCTCGCTCCTGGCGCCAAGGAGAACGCCATGCATCTGACGGCCGCCGCGTTCAACGAGATCCGCAAGGCCGTGCACGACCTCTGCGGCAACGCGATCGCCGAGGACAAGCAATACCTGGTCAAGTCGCGGCTGGAGCCCATTCTGCACTCGAACGGTCTGGCATCCTACGAATCACTCGTGGAGCGGCTGAAACAACCGAATTCGCTGCTGCTGCAAGACCAGGTGATCGAGGCCATCACGACCAGCGAAACGTCGTTCAATCGAGACGCCCATCCCTTCGAGGAACTCCGCCGGTCGATTCTGCCGAAACTTGCAGGTCAGCTCGAGAAACGGAAAGCCAAGTCGAGGCTTTCTTCTCCCAAGGCTCGCATCTGGTGCGCGGCCGTGGCTACCGGCCAGGAAGCCTACAGCGTGGCGATGGCAGTGACGGATATCCTCGCCGCTCGATCGACCCAGGGGTTGACCGCTCTTGATTTTCCGATCCTTGCGTCCGACATATCGAGCAAAGCGCTCGCGACTGCGCGCGCAGGACGATACTCCAGGGCGGAACTCGATCGGGGAATGACCACACCCGAACGGGACCGGTTCTTTCGACACGAAAACGGGGCCTGGATCGTCGACGCCTCGCTCCGCCGCCTGGTCGAATTTCGCCGACTCAATCTCGTCCTGCCGCTGCCCGACATCGGAACGTTCGATCTGATCCTGTGCCGGAATCTTCTGATCTATCTCGATGACGCCAGCCGCCGCCGTTTGTGTCATGGCTTGCATTCTGTCCTCAATCCCGAGGGGACTCTCATGATCGGCGCCGCGGAAAGCCTTTACGGAGTAACAGACGCCTTCTTACGGGAGCCGCTCGGCAATACCGTTGTGTATCGAAAGCAATGACTGTGGCACGAGACTGCTGGACTGGGTCACCGCGGAACGATCCCAGACTGCCAGGTCATCCCGCTCGTCGGCGTCGCTCGTGGGAACGGCTCAACCTCTCCCGGGCGCTCGATCGAAGGCCGGGTCACAGCGTGCGTTCTCTGGACGCGGCGAGCCACCGGCGGCTCAGAGGCCCGATGGTCAACCCTTGCACGACGATCAAGAACACCACCACGACGTAGGTGATCGCCAGGATCAAGTCACGCCCGGGCACTCCGATTCCCGTGGGCCCCTTCGGCACCGACAACGCCAGGGCCACGAGCCATCAAGCCGATCGCCGCCGGCAGCTTGAGCACCTTGAGGTTCATGTAGCTGAAAACCGCTGCCATGACGATCAAGATCGCAATCGGGTCAAAAGTCCGCATGGTGCCTCCCGATTTGCGTTTCGTTGAGAACCAGTCAGGACATTCTGGACAATCGGCAACCCATAGCAGGCGACGACGGTTGCCGGTACGTTCATTATCAGGAAAACGGTATCGAAGGCCGCGTTGTCCTTCGGCTTGGCCCTGATAACATTGCGGCCATCACGCTGCTCGCCGAGGGAGTGGGCTGCTGGATTCCCACTCCCGTCTTCAATATGATGGCCGATATCACCGCGCGGTGTTGGTCAGGGTCCAGATGGAGGAGCCGCAGCGCTCCCACGGTTGTCAACCAGACGAACTGGCATCAAAGGAGCCTTCTATGAATGTTCTTGTGATTGACGCGGGCGGTCATCACGTCAAGATCCTGGTCACGGGTCAGACGGCTCGCCGAATGTTCGAATCCGGGCCGCGGATGACGGCTCAGGACATGGTCGAAGGCGTCAGGAAGTCGGCGGAAGGATGGTCGTTCGATGTGGTTTCTCTGGGCTATCCCGGCCCGGTCCTTCGGGGTCGTCCCGTGTCCGAGCCCAAGAATCTGGCCCCTGGGTGGGTCGGGTTTGATTTTGAAGAGGCGTTCGGATGCCCCGTGAAGTTGATCAATGACGCGGCCATGCAGGCCCTGGGCAGCTATCAGGCAGGCCGGATGCTCTTCCTCGGCCTGGGCACTGGACTTGGCTCCGCGATGATCGTCGATGGCGTCGTGGAACCCATGGAACTGGCTCATCTTCCGTTTCGCAAGGCGACCTTCGAAGATTACGTCGGCGAGAGAGGTCTGAGGCGGCTCGGCAAGAAGCGATGGAGACGCAGAGTCTTGGAGGTGGTCGAGACTCTGTCCGCGGCACTTCAACCCACTGATGTGGTCATCGGTGGTGGTAACGTCAAAGAGCTCAAGCATCTCCCGCCGAACACCCGGGCCGGCGACAACGGCAACGCATTCGCCGGCGGGTTCCGGCTCTGGGAAGAAGGCGGTCCGATCCACGCATCCTGCATCCCCACGCACAAAGCCGATTGCGTCGTCGGTAGACAACGGATAGATCGCGACGGGGCTGATCAGCGTGTGCAACTCCTGCCCACAACTGAATGAGCCGGCCCAACGAATTCGGCCGTTCGCTGCTGACCAGCCTGCTCGCGGTCCTGAGAAGGTACTTCTTGGCCTCAAATGGCCACAGCAGAAACACGAGGCACCATGTCGGACTGGATCGCCACGGAAGGGTCACCTGTTCCCCTGGGTGCCACCTGGGTCGAGAGCGCCCGGGCCTGGAACTTCGCCCTGTATTCCAGGCACGCGGAGAGCGTCACCCTGCTGCTTTACACCGATGCGGACCAGGTCGCTCCCGTCTTTGCTTACCCCCTCGATTACTTCCGGAACAAGACAGGAGGTATCTGGCACTGCCGGATCGCCCAAGCCGAACTGCGCGGCGCTCGCTTCTACGCCTACTCGATCGCCGGTCCCGCCCCCCACGGCCGCTTCGAGTGGCACTGCTTCGACCCCGACAAGATCCTGCTGGATCCCTACGCACAATCAATCTTCTTCCCCCCGAGCTTCGATCGGGCAGCGGCCTCGCGCCCTGGGTCAAACGCCGGCAAGGCGCCGCTGGGCCTGCTCGCCGAGGCGTGCGATGCGTTCGACTGGGGCGAGGATCGGCGGCCCCGACACCAGTCGGACACCATCATTTACGAGCTGCACGTTCGGGGGTTCACGATCAACCCGAACTCCGGCGTGAGCCCCGAGTGCCGCGGCACTTTCGCGGGCCTGGTCGAGAAGATTCCGTATCTCAAAGACCTGGGCGTCACCGTGGTGGAACTAATGCCCATCTTTCAGTTCGACCCCCAGGAGGGCAACTACTGGGGTTACAGCCCGCTGAGCTTTTTCGCCCCTCACCACGGCTACGGCAGCCGGCCGGAAGATTGCGACCAGCACAACGAGTTCCGCGCCATGGTCAAGGCGCTCCACGCCGCGGACATCGAGGTCATCCTCGATGTGGTCTACAACCACACGGCAGAAGGCGACCAGAGGGGGCCGATGTACAGCTTCAAGGGAATCGACAACAGCACCTATTACCTGATGTCCGGCAGGCCGGAGAGCCCTTACGAGAACTTTTCGGGAACCGGCAACACCCTGCACTGTTCCAACCGGTTTGTCCGCAAGATGATCGTGGACAGCCTGCGCTACTGGGTCAAGGAAATGCACGTCGATGGCTTTCGGTTTGACCTGGCCTCGGTCTTCGCGCGCAGCGACGACGGCTCGCTCAACCTGATCGACCCGCCGATCTTCGGCGACATCCTCTCAGGCCCCGACCTGGCCGACATCCGTCTGATCGCCGAGCCGTGGGATGCCGCGGGGGCGTACCAGTTGGGCGACAGTTTCCCGGCCGCGCGGTGGTTCCAGTGGAATGGCCGGTTCCGTGATGAGGTGCGCCGCTTCGTGCGCGGTGATCCCGGCCTCGTGCCGGCCCTCATGCAGCGCCTCTATGGCAGCGACGACCTGTTCCCGGACGACCGGATGCACGCGTTCCATCCCTACCAGAGCATCAACTACGTCACGGCCCACGACGGCTTCACGCTTTACGACCTCGTCTCCTACCATCAGAAACGCAACCACGCCAACGGGCAGAACAACACCGACGGCCCCCAGGAAAACTACAGTTGGAACTGCGGGTGGGAAGGGGACGACGGTGCTCCCGAGGAGGTGCTGCGACTGCGCCGGCGGCAGGCCAAGAACTTCTGCTGTTTGCTGCTCCTGTCGAACGGCACGCCAATGTTCCGCGCCGGCGACGAGTTTCTGCAAACGCAGGGCGGCAACAACAACCCGTACAACCAGGACAACGCGACCAGTTGGCTGGACTGGGACCGGCTTCGAGCTAACCAGGAAGTGTTTCGGTTCTTCCGGCAAATGATCCATTTCCGCAAGGCTCACGCTTGCCTGGGCCGGAGCCGTTACTGGCGCGACGACGTTCTCTGGTATGGCACCGGCCGAGCGGTGGAAATGGGCCCCGGCTCCCGTACTCTGGCGGTCTTCCTCCGGGGGGCTTCGCAGCAGGACGCCGATCTGTACGTGATGATCAACTCGTCCGACCAGGATGCGACCTTCCAGATCCAGGAAGGCCAGCCAGGGGAATGGCGGCAGGTTTTCGACACCGGAATGGCCAGCCCCGACGACTTTCAAGAGCCGGCGAATGGTCTCTTCGTCAGGGCGTCATTCTACATCGTTCGCTCGCGCAGCATCGCTGGACTGGTTCGCGGCGGAGCGTAATTGCGGGAACTGATCGGCGCACGGCTCGCAGATGATTTACAATCAAAGGGCATCGGGTCGGTAACCGGAGAATCAACCCAGGATCGAGATCCTGGATCGGAGCTCGGCAAACTCTTCGGGATGCGAATCACTGCTTAGCCGCGACAAACCGCTGACCGGTCGCACATCAGCTCGATTGAAGATCCAGGGACTGGCACAATGCCCGAGGGAAACCGCCTTTGGTACAAGGATGCAGTTATCTACGAAGTTCATGTGCGCGCGTTTTTCGATAGCGTCGGCGGACGGGCAAGGAGACTTTCCGGGCCTCACCCAGAAGCTGGACTACCTTCAGGATCTGGGAATCACGGCGATCTGGCTCTTGCCCTTCTATCCTTCCCCGCTCAAGGACGACGGATACGACATCGCCGATTACACCAGCATCCATCCGCATTACGGGAAGCTCGAAGAGTTCCGGGCCTTCCTCGATGCCGCGCACGACCGAGGTCTCAGGGTCATCACGGAGCTGGTGTTAAATCACACGTCTGACCAGCACCCATGGTTTCAGCGCGCCGGCACGCCGCCGCGGGGAGCCCGCGAGCGCGACTTCTACGTCTGGAGCGACTCCCCGGAGAAGTACAAGGATGCCCGGGTGATCTTCCAGGACTTCGAGCCGTCGAACTGGAGCTGGGATCCGGTCGCCAAGGCTTACTACTGGCACCGGTTCTATGCGCATCAACCGGACCTGAACTTCGACAACCGGGCGGTCTGGGACGCGATCTTCCCCGTGGTGGACTTCTGGCTCGGCTTGGGCGTCGACGGCATGCGGCTCGACGCCGTGCCCTACCTCTACGAGCGCGAGGGAACCAACTGCGAGAACCTCGCGGAGACCCACCAGTTCCTGAAGGCCCTGCGGCAACATGTCGATAGCCGCTATCCAGGACGCATGTTTCTGGCTGAGGCCAACCAGTGGCCCGAGGACGCAGTTACCTACTTCGGCGAGGGCGACGAGTGCCACATGGCGTTCCATTTCCCGCTGATGCCCCGTCTCTTCATGAGCCTCCATCAAGAGGACCGGTTCCCGATCCAGGACATCATGGCACAGACGCCGCAGATCCCCGAGAGTTGCCAGTGGTGCCTTTTCCTGCGCAACCACGACGAGCTCACGCTGGAGATGGTGACCGACGAGGAACGCGACTATATGTACCGGGCCTACGCGCAGGACCGGAACGCGCGAATCAATCTCGGCATCCGCCACCGGCTTGCCCCCTTGCTGCGCAACGACCGCCGACGGATCGAATTGATGTACGCCCTGCTCTTCTCGCTGCCGGGGACGCCCGTCATCTATTACGGCGACGAGATCGGCATGGGAGACAACATCTACCTCGGCGATCGCGACGGCGTGCGCACGCCGATGCAGTGGTCGGCCGACCGCAACGCGGGCTTCAGCCGGGCCAACCCGCAGAAACTTTACCTGCCCGTGATCATCGATCCCGAGTACCACTACGAGACGGTCAACGTCGAGGCGCAGCACGGGAACCCTTCCTCCCTGCTCTGGTGGGTGAAACGACTGATTGCCTTGCGCAAGACATTCCGATCCTTCGGCCACGGCTCGTTCCGGCTGTTGCGCCCGGAGAACACCAAGGTCCTGGCCTTCATCCGTGAGTACGAGGACGAGCGAGTCCTGGTCGTCGCCAACCTGTCGCGGTTCGTCCAGTACGTCCAACTGGATCTGAAGGAATTTGCCGGCTGCATCCCGGAAGAGGTACTCGGCCGCACGCGCTTTCCGTGTGTCACGGACCAACCCTACCTCTTGACGCTCGGGCCGCACGGGTTCATCTGGTTTGCTCTCCCGCTCCCGATGCCGACGAGCGAATCGCCGGCCGAAACCAGCGGTGCGGGCGGCGTGGAGCTGCCGATCCTGCGCGGCGAGAGACCGCTGGCCAAATGGTTCCAACCGGCAGCCCTCGACGAAATCGAGGCACTTGTTCCCGACTTTCTTAGCCGCAATCGACGGCTCGCGAACCGTACGCCCGTCTCGTCGTGTGAGATCGTTCACGTCGCCCCGATCCGGGTCGGAGAAATCCAGGTTTGGTTCCTCATCGTCCAGGTCGAGCCCCACGGCGGGATCACCGAAACCGTCTCGATGGGACTCGCTTTCGTGCTCGAATCGGAACTGGAACATTTGCTGGCGCCGCTGGAGACAGCAGGGTTCGCCCGGATCCTGAGCCCCGAACTTGGTGCACTCTGCGACGCTCTGACTGTTCCCGCCTGCTGTCGCGGTCTGATCCGGGGAATCCTGGCGGGCCGATCGCGGCAGGTCGAGGACGGCGAAATCGAGGCGCTCCCGCTTCCCGGCCATGCGGGAATCGATCCGGCCACGGCGGAGGAGCTGGCGCTCTCGGTGCATCGCAGCCAGCGCGAGAACACGTGCGTCATCTATGGCGAATCGTACATCTTGAAGACGTTTTCTCGAGTCGAGGACGGCGTCAATCCCGATCTCGAGATCGGCCGCTACCTGAACCAGCAGCCAGACTGTCACGGATTTGCCCCGGTTGTCGGCTTGATCGAATACCGGCGTCGCGGGACAGAGCCGATCACGCTCGGCGTCCTGCATCGCTATGTCCCCAACCAGGGGACGGCGTGGCAGTTTACCCTCGATAACTTGAGCCAGTATTTCGAGCGGGTGGCCGCCCTTCCGCGCGAACAGGCGCCGCCTCGCTTGCCGCCGGTCGCCCAACCCGATCTGGGAGGCGACGACTCGCAGGCATTTCCCTTGCGTGAGCTGATCGGGGGATACCTGGACAGTGCCGGCCTCCTCGGCCGCGTTACCGCCCATTTGCATGGTACGCTTGCCCGAGGGCAGACTGACCCAGCCTTCGCCCCGGAGCCGTTCGGCAAGCTATACCAGCGTTCTCTCTACCAGTCGCTGCGCAACATGACGGGCCGCCTGTGCGCGCGGCTTTCCCAGTTGAAGAACCAGATCCCGGAAACCGCGCGACCGCTCGCGGCACGGCTACTCGCAGACCAGGAAGTGCTTCTTCGGCGATTCCGCGGCATCCTCGACATCCCGCATGCGGGGCGGAGGATCCGTTGCCACGGCGACTACCACCTCGGTCAACTGCTCTTCACCGGCAAGGACTTCGTCGTCATCGACTTCGAGGGAGACAAAGCCCGCACGATCGGTGAGCGGCGTGTGAAGCGGTCCCCGCTCCAGGACATCGCCTGCATGGTTCGCTCGCTGGACTACGCGGTCCAGAGCGTCCTCGTGGGTGCGACGGATGCGCGGGGCCGCCCGCCCGGCATGATCCGGGCGGAGGACCGGCCAGCACTCGAGCCCTGGGCTCACTGCTGGTACGAGTACGTGACCCGGGAGTTCGTTTCAGCCTACATCGAGGCCGTCCAGCCGGCCGAGCTACTCCCCCGCACACCCGAAGCGATTTACATTCTCCTTGAACTCTTCTTGCTGGAAAAGTCCCTCCTCGAAATCGACGCCGAACTGACCGACCGTCTCGAATGGGTCGAGGTTCCCTTGCGGGGAGCGATCCGCCTGCTCGGCTACGACCCGGCCGACTTCGCGCTGCGACTTTGAACTCGCACGCGTATGTCCTTGAACGAGTTGACCTCGTTCCCACGCTCCGCGTGGGAACGCCGTCTAGGGCGCTCCGCGTCGTTATGGCCGATGTCGAGCGTCGCGATCGTTCGGACGCAGAGCGTCCCAGACGCGTGCTCCCACGCGGAGCGTGGGAACAAGGATGTCGCAAGTCTGATCTCCTCTGTCTGCTACTGCTATTTCAACGGTATTGACCCCAGGCCCTGGCTCGGGCCAGACCGTGCCGTCGCGGCCAGGCGTGACGCCGCGGGCCCCGATCGGCAGGCCAGGCGCTCTACCAGCCATTCCAGGAACACTTGCACGGAATCTGGGTCGGGCAGCCAGTAATGGGCCTGGGTCAACGTCTCGGGCATGCCCACCTTCACGGTGATGGCGTGGGGCAGAACGGCGAAGGCATCTTCGTCGGTCTGGTCGTCACCCAGATAGAAGACCAACCGTTCCGCGCCGTCCCCGAGTTGCCGGATCGTCCAATCCAGCGCGTGGCCCTTGTTCCAGGAAACACGCGGCCGGATTTCCCAGACGCAGTGGCCGGAGGTCAGCACGAACCGGGTCGAATCGTCTCCCACGGCTTCGTGAACGATGCGGGCCAGATCATCCCATTGCTCGGGAGCAACGCTGCGGTAATGGATACTGGTCGTCAGCCCCTTCGGTTCCACCAGAGCGCCGGGCAGGTTCGCGAGCCGCGTCCGCAAGTCTGCCGTCACGCCCTCCAGGGCCTGGACCATCGCGGCGGCCGCCGGCTCCACGAATCTGAGGCCCGGCCCCGTGATCTCGAGGCCGTGATTGCCAGCGTAGATCAAGCCGGGGAGACCGGCCTTGCAGGTCAAATCCTCGAGGCTCCGTCCGCTGACGATCATCACCGTGACTCGCTCGAAGCCGGCCAACCGGGCGAGGAGCGCGCGTGCCGGCTCGGCCAGTGTGACATCCTCCGGGCGAGGCCGAAGGGGGGTGAGCGTCCCGTCGAAATCGAGCCCCACGATGATCCAGCCCGACTCGTCGATCCGGGCCGCGATTTCCGGCCGCGCGTCCGATAGGCACGTGGTCGTCATCCCCCGTCTCCCCCGTCCGGGAAGTCGAACTTCAGCAGGCTCGATATGATGCGCCCGGCCCAACGGTAGACGTTGTTCCTTTCCACCTGCTCACCCACAGGGCCCTGATGCTCTTTGATGTACGTGACCGGCTCCCATCCTTCGGTGCTCCATCGCTCATTGATCGCGCTCACCTCGAGATCGACTTCTCGAGCGATCTGCTGGTACGCGGGAACGTGAGTCCGACTCGGGACGGCGACCTGGAGAAAGTTCTGGCAGTGATAGTGCACGTGGAAGCCGAGCAGGTCGTTGCCCAGCAATCCGTCCAGAAGCTCCTCTCCCCAGGGGAAGGTCCGGAAAACCTCGCGGTTGGGCCAGGGAATGTGCCAGAACTGGGCGATGATCAGCCCCGGATGTGCCGTCTTGAGCATCCGTGGCAGCAGGCAGAAGTGGAAGTCCTGGATGAAGACGAAGGCGGGCTCCCTCCCCGCTTCCTCGAGCACGGCTTCGGCGAAGAGGCGGTTGACTTCGCGATAGTACTCCCAGTCGAGCGGGGCAAAGCGCGGGCGCGTGAACGTAATTTGGCAAAGCGGCCAGAGGCCGCTGTTGGCAAGGCCGTAGTAGTACCCCTCCTCCTGCTCCGGGCTCAGCCAAACCCTGCGAAGCGTATAACGCGGGCCCTCCGGCGGCACCCGGATGCGGTCGTGTTCGTCAACCACCGCGCGATCGGCGTCGCCACTGCCATGACCCACCCAGGTCCCGTCGCAAGCGAGCATCACCGGGTGAAGTGCCGATGCCATTCCACTGGCCGGGCGGACGACCGCAATATTCGTTCCATTGTGCCTGTGGATGAACGGCTCTCGATTCGCCACGACGATGAAACGATAACCACTCATCTTCTCCTTGATTAAACGATGAAGGTCGTTTCGAGAGAAAACCATCTTCGGTCCTCCAGGAGCGCTGCGGAGACCGTCCGCCAGGTAATCGTCCATTTTTGTTCTATCGACCCAACCAACTCGCCGGACAGAGAGCGGCGCTGGCGACCGGTCGCGCGGCACGGCCCCAACGACGAAACAGGGGGGCGCTCGGGCCGCCGGCGACCGAGCGGACTGAGCCCTTCGGTTCGAACACTGTTGCCATTCGAACCTCATTTCTGCTATACTACAGTTGTGGGCTTGCTCCTGATGGGCAGGTTCTTGTGAGGGGTCACGGTGGCCGTGTCAAGCACGCAGGTGCAGGACACGGCCTTTTTCTTTTCCAAGGCGCTGCGCAACAATAAGCGTCGCCTTTCGCGGAGCGAAAGACGACTCTTCCGGTCGCTTATTTCTGCCCAGCTCCTCACCCAGCAGCCGGCGAGGAAACGCTCATCGACCGGCGAGGGCTATCGACATGACTGCATCAAGCGAGTCGAGACTCTCCCCGCCCCAGCTCGAATTCATGAAGGCCTGGTCGGAATACCTGGTCAACTCGGTAGAGCGCACCGTCCTCTTCTGGGACGTGCAGCGCCAGCGGGGCAACACGTTGCTGGAAAATTCCGCGCGGGGCGAGCCGCCGGTGCTGAAGTTCGGCTACGACATCCTCATCGACGGCCGCACCCTGGCCCGCCCGTGCAACTATGCGCTGATGCAGATCCGGGCACCGCAGGGTGTGGCCGTCGACCCGGCGAAGCGGCCCGTCGTGGTGGTCGACCCTCGGGCCGGCCAGGGGCCAGGGGTCGGCGGGTTCAAGCTCGATTCCGAGATCGGCTTCGCGCTCCGCGCCGGCCACCCGGTCTACTTCATCTCGTTCTACCCGGCGCCGGTTCCGGGCCAGACCCTGGTGGACATCGGCGAAGCCGAGGCGCGGTTTCTCGAGGAGGTCATCCGCCGGCACCCCGGGCCTGGCAACAAGCCCTTTGTCATCGGCAACTGCCAGGCCGGCTGGGCGGTGGCGGCGCTGGCCGCGGTCCGGCCCGAGCTGACCGGCCCCATCGCGCTGGTCGGCGCGCCGCTCTCCTACTGGGCGGGCGCCGATAGCCAGAACCCGATGCGCTACAACGGCGGGCTGTTCGGCGGCACCTGGCCGGCGAACTTTCTGGCCGACCTGGGCGGCGGCATCCTCGATGGCGCCTGGCTCGTCGAGAACTTCGAGCACCTCGACCCCGCCTCCACGTTCTGGAAAAAGCCCTACAACCTCTACGCCCACGTCGACACCGACGCGCGGAAGTTTCTCGACTTCGAGCGGTGGTGGGGCGGCTATTACCTGATGAGCAAGGAGGAGATCCGGGAGGTCGTCAACAACCTGTTCGTCGGCAACCGGCTGGCCCGGGGGATCACGCTGCCGGACGGGCGGACCATCGATCTCAAGCGGATCACCGCGCCGCTGGTCGTCTTTGCCTCGTGGGGCGATAACATCACTCCGCCGCAGCAGGCGCTCGACTGGATCGTCAACGTCTACGGCAACGAGGACGTGATCGTCGGCCTCGGCCACCGGATCGCGTACCTCCTCGACCAGGACGTCGGGCACCTCGGCATCTTCGTCGGCGGCCGGGTGGCCCGCAAGGAGCACCGCGAGCTGATCAGCGTGATGGACATGCTCGACGACCTGCCGCCGGGCCTTTACGAGATGGTCATCGCAGAGCGCCCGAGGCACGGCGCGGCCGAACTGGCGGACGGCGACACGTACACCGTCCGGTTCGAGACGCGGACGGTCGACGACATCCGCGCCTTGAACCCCGACCGACGCGCCGGGGAGCCGCTGTTTGGCACCATCAAGCAGGTCTCCGAGATCACCGAGCGGCTGTACGAGTCGCTGGCCAGTCCAGCGGTCCGCGCCCTGGGTTCGGCGATCCCGGCGGAGTTAGAGCGCGCCCTGCACCCGCTGCGCCTCCGCCAGTACGTGTTGTCGGACCTCAACCCGTTCCTTTTCGCGTTGCCGTTCCTCGCCGCCCTCGCCCGGGAGCATCGCCGGCCCGCCGCCGAGGACAACATCTTCGTGCAGTACGAGCGGCGGGTCTCGACGATGATTGGCAGCGCCCTCGGCTTTTACCGCGACGTGCGCGACTGTTGCGTCGAGCAGGCGGTCCGGTTTGCGTACGGCCCGACCGGCCTGGGCGCCTTCTGGCCGCCCGAGCCGCTTCCTGAGGCTGGGGCCAAGGTGCTCGCCGTCGAGAGTACCGCAGCGGCCGCGGCGGCCGACGATCGCTATGAGCGCGGGAGTTTTCCGGAAGCGGTCGCACGGATGCTGGTCATCGCAATTCGCGATCGCGGCGCCGTCGGAAGGCGATCGCTCAGAATCGTCAACGAGTTGAACAAACACGCAACTGGCCTGCCACCGATCTCCGAGGCGCGGTTTCACTCCCTCCTGGCGGAGCAGGCTATGCTCGTGCAGCTCGACCCGCAAAGGGCGGTGCGGGCGCTCGCCAAAATGTTGCCGACCAGGGCCGATCGCGAGCGAGCCCTCACCGTGGTTTCGCGGATCATGAGCCAGGGGCCCGAGACGTCCGATCCGGCGGCGCCCTCGCGCCGCTGGTCGCGAACGCCCTCAACATCGACCCGGGCTGGCACCTCACCCCTGCCCTGGCCGCGGGAGGGCCGACGCCATGAGCGATGACTTCATCGTCAACCGAACCTTCGACGAGATCAAGGTCGGAGAATCGGCGAGCTTGATGCGGACGCTTACCGCCCAGGATCTGTACCTGTTCGCGGCCGTGTCCGGCGACGTCAACCCGACGCACCTCGATGAGGACTACGCGCGGCACTTCCAGTCGGGCCGGCTGGTGGGTCACAGTCTCTGGAGCAGCGCGCTGATCTCCGGCGTGCTCGGGACCGAGCTCCCCGGGCCGGGCACCGTGTACGAGTCACAGGACCTGCGGTTTTTGAGGCCGGTGCTTGTCGGCGACACGGTGACGGCAACCGTGACAGCCCGCTCGAAGCGGGCCGAGGGCCGCATCGTCGAGTTCGACTGCCGGTGCGTCAACCAGCGCGGCGAGGCGGTGGCCGCGGGCGTCGCCGTCGTTCGCGCCCCGGCCGAGCACCTCCGGATGCCCCGGCCAGAGGCCCCTGAGGTGGCGGTTCAGGAGCACGACAAGTACGAGGCGCTGCTCGAGCGCTGCCGCGGGCTGCCGCCGGCCCGCGCGGCCGTCGCTTATCCGTGCGATGAGACGTCGTTGGCGGCCGCCGTCGAGGCGGCCGAGGCCCGGCTCATCGAGCCGCTCCTGGTCGGGCCCCCGGCCCAGATCGCCGAGGTCGCCGCCCGGCACCACTTCGAAATCGCCGGCTTCCGGATCGTCGAGGCCCCCGACGACCGCCAGGCGGCCGCCAGGGCGGTCAACCTGGTCCGCAAGGGCGAGGCCGAGATGCTGATCAAGGGCGCGCTGCACACCGACGTGCTGCTCCACGAGGTCGTCCAGCCCCAGACCGGCCTGCGCACCGAGCGGCGGCTCAGCCACGCCTACGTCATGGACGTCCCGACCTACCACAAGCCCCTGGTGCTCACCGACTGCGCAATCAACATCTACCCGACCCTCGATGACAAGGTCTCGATCTGCCAGAACGCAATCGACCTGGTCCACACCCTCGGGGTCGCCCTGCCCAAGGTCGCCGTTCTTTCGGCGGTCGAGACGGTCAACCCGAAGATCAAGGCTACGCTGGAGGCCGCCGCCCTCTGCAAGATGGCCGATCGCGGCCAGATCACCGGCGGCCTGGTCGACGGACCGCTGGCGATGGACAACGCGATCAGCAAGACCGCCGCCCGGGTCAAGCACATCCGCTCCGAGGTCGCCGGCGACGCCGACATCCTCGTGGTGCCCGACCTGGAAGCCGGCAACATGCTCGCCAAGCAACTGACCTTCATGGCCAACGCGGATGCCGCGGGCATCGTGCTCGGGGCCCGCGTGCCGATCGTCCTGACCAGCCGCTCCAACAACGTCCGCAGCCGCCTGGCCTCCTGCGCCGTCGGCCTGCTCATGGCCCACGCCCGGCGCACCGGCCTTCCGGCCGGCGGTGCAACTGCGTTACCAGACTCCAAGGGGAAGAAATGACCCGCGTGATCGTCGTCTTGAACGCCGGTTCGTCGAGCGTGAAGTTCTCGGTGTTCGCCATCGCCGGCGCGGACCTGCGGCGGCTCTTCCGGGGCGAATTCGACGGGATCGGCACGGACCCTCACTTCACTGTCAGGGACAAGAACGATACGATCGTCGCCGACGAACGGCATTCCCTGGCCGAGGTCGCTTCACAGGAAGACGCCCTGCACCGGATGTTCGCCTGGCTCGGCTCCCACAGCGCGGGCCTGGAGATCGTGGCGGCCGGCCATCGCGTCGTCCACGGAGGGCCGGTCTACTCCGAGCCGGTCGTGGTCAACGCTGCGACGCTCGAGGCCCTGGCTGCCTATGAGCCGCTCGCCCCATCCCACCAGCCCCATAACCTCGCCGCCATCCGCGCACTGTCGAGGTCCCGTCCCGGGCTCACCCAGGTGGCCTGCTTCGACACCGCCTTCCACCGGACCGTCCCCCTGGTTGGCGAACTGTATGCCCTGCCCCGCGAGTACTTCGACTCGGGCGTGCGCCGCTACGGCTTTCACGGCCTGTCGTTCGAGTACGTCAGCGACGCGCTGCGAGCGCTCGACCCCGCCGCCGCGCAGGGGCGGGTGGTGATCGCCCACCTGGGCAACGGATGCAGCATGGCGGCCGTCCTCGCGGGCAAGAGCCTCGGTTCCACGATGGGCTTCACGGCGCTGGACGGCCTGCCCATGGGCACGCGCTGCGGCCAGATCGACCCCGGCGTTCTCATCTACTTGATGCAAGAGCGGGGCATGTCGGTCGACAAGCTGGAGGACCTGCTCTACAACCACTCCGGCCTGAAGGGACTGTCCGGCGTCTCCAACGACATGCGCGACCTGCTGGCCAGCGACCGATCGGACGCCCGGCTCGCGGTCGATTACTTCGTCTACCAGATTGGCCGCGCACTGGGCTCGCTCGCCGCGGTCCTGAAAGGTCTGGACGCGGTGGTGTTCACCGGAGGCATTGGCGAGCACGCCGCCCTGATCCGCGCGCGGGTTTGCCGCGACGCGGCCTGGCTGGGCGTCGCGCTCGACGACGAGGCAAACCCCCGGGGTGGGCCACGCATCTCCCCGGACGGGCATACCCCTGCGGCCTGGGTCATCCCGACCGACGAAGAACTGATGATCGCCCGCCACACCCTCAGGCTCACGGGCGGCCCGTTTCGGCTCGGGAACGAAAGGCAGCCATGAAAACGGCAAAGAGGCTGGACGAACTGGTCGCGATGATTCCCGACGGGGCGGCACTGATGGTCGGCGGGTTCCTGGGGTTTGGCTCACCGGACCGCTTGCTGGAGGGTCTGGCGTCCGCGGGGCGCAAGGGGTTGACGGTGATTGCCAATGACACCGCGCGCCGGGTATCGGGGTCGGAAAGCTGATCGACGCGAAGGCGGTGAGGCGCCTGGTCACGTCGCACATCGGGACCAACCCGGAGACCCAGCCGCAGATGCTCGCCGGGGAACTCGAGGTCGAGCTGGCGCCCCAGGGGACGCTTGCCGAGAGGATCCGCACGGCCGCCTACGGCCTGGGGGGCGTGCTGACCAAGACCGGACTGGGGACGTTGATCGAGCGGGACAAACTCACATCGTCGCCGCGACCGGCGCCAAGCTGATCGTCCCGTCAACCGTCCCGGAGTTTCCGCAATCCTGAACGCTGAGGACTGAAGCCATGCCGCGCCTGGATAAGAAAGTCGCCATCGTCACCGGATCAGCCAGCGGGATCGGCAGGCGGATCGCAATCCAGTTCGCGCGCGAAGGCGCGAAAGTCGCCGTCGCCGACCTCAACCTCGGCGGGGCCCAGGAGGTCGCGTGCGAAATCACGCACGGCGGCGGCATCGCGACGGCCGTTGCGATGGACGTCGCCGACGAGGCCCAGGTCAAGGCGGGCGTCAACGAGGCCTCCGCTCGACTTGGTGGTATCGACATCCTGGTCAGCAACGCCGGGATCCAGCACATCGCGCCGCTCGTCAACCTTTCGCTGGCCGACTGGCGGAAAATGCTGGCCGTTCACCTCGACGGTGCCTTCCTGACGACTCGGGCCTGCCTGGGGCACATGATCCGTCAAGGCCGCGGCGGCACCATCCTTTACATCGGTTCGGTCCACTCCGTCGAGGCGTCGCCCCTGAAGGCGCCCTATGTCACGGCCAAACACGGCCTGCTCGGGCTTGCCCGCTCAGTCGCCAAGGAGGGGGCCAAAGACGGCGTCCGGGCCAACGTGATCTGCCCCGGCTTCGTGCGCACGCCCCTCGTCGACCGGCAGATTCCGGAACAGGCCAAGGCATTGGGCCTGACCGAGGATCAGGTTGTCAAAACGGTCATGCTCCGCCAGACGGTCAACGGCGAGTTCACAGCGGCCGAGGACATCGCGGAGGTAGCCGTTTTCTTCGCGTCATTCCCGTCGCTCGCATTGACCGGCCAATCGCTCATCGTCAGCCACGGCTGGCACATGCAGTGACTTGCAGTAGTCGTCACGCTCCGCGTGACGGATCATCACGCCGAGCGTGATGACGACCCAGGCTGACACCTTTTCCGGCCCGCGAGCCGGCGGCCGCGGGTCAGCTCGCCGGGCGGCCCGACCTCATGGCTCGCTTGATCCGCCCCATGTCGTCGAAGTCGATCCTGACCAACCGGCCCGCCTCGTCCGCGGCGGACCAAGAGAGACCCTCGTCGACGATGCGCAATTCTTCCGCATCGAGGTAGGCCCTGGCCATGGCGCGATGGTCCACGCCGAATGCGCAGGTGACCTGCGTGAGGACCCGGATGATCCGCACGGGATCAGTCGGCGGGGCCTGGCGGAGCGGCGTCTCGAAGATCAGCATGAAGCACGCTCCGCCGGGAATGTTGCCGGGGTAGTAGCAGTCGGCATCCGTGATCCCGGCGGCGACACAGGCGAGCAGGTGCCCGGGGTACTCCGATGAGGGAAGCTCCGCGGTGACGAGCTCGGCGACCCCTTCCGACTCGCCGAGCGACCGGACACGCTCGGCGGCCTTCAAGATGCCCGGAGGGAAGCCGCTCTGCGTATTGGCCCAGGCCCAGCGCCACGTGGCAGCGTTTTCGTCCTCCGTCCCGAGGATCTGGATCGGGTAGGTCCGCCTCCTGGCGAACAGGCCCGGCCCTTTGCCGAAGTCGATCCGGCCGTTGGCGTGATCGAGCCGCCAGGTGGATTCGCCGAGGAAGTCTTCCATCGCGTACTGCTTGCGGAAAGACAGGCCGATGTGCTGGTTGACGAGGTCTGAGAGTGTCATACATCCCTCCTCTGTCGGTTCGTCGGTAAGCGCTGGGCGAAACCACACCGGGGTCGCGGGCACCCGGCCTGGACTCATGATATCGAGAGGCGTTCCCAGGTGCGATCGGCGAATCACCACATGTTCCCGGCGCGGGGGGCGCCGGTTCCTCAGTTTCGGGTCGTGCACGCCCCAGCCAGCACTTCGGCCGTCTCAGGGGCTTCGGGCTGTACGTCCTTGTCCGGTTTCTCGCGACGTTTCAACGATCGAACCGCCAGGGCCCAGCACCTCTCGTTAATTCAAAAGAGTGGGACCGATCTGGCGTTGCAATGCATGCCCTTCGCGGTTTTGGTCAAAACACCAATCCCGGCGTTCCGGAGTCAGCGGGGCGAAAGCGTCGATGCCGCCCGTCAGCTCAAACCTCGCGATCGGATTCGTGCAGTTTCTCCCAGTTCTGCCGATCATGGCGGAAGTTGCAGGCGCGAGGGTTAAGACGGCAGCCGGGGCGAGAGCGGTTGTTGCGATCCGGCAGGATTCGCGAGCTGGACGGGCTATTCCGTCGTCTAACCGCATACTCGGTTCATACTCGGCATACTTGGCACGCGCCAGCACCTGCCAAGTATGCCAAGTATGTGCCAACTATGTGTCGGGGGTCGTGGCGCACAATGCGCGACCGGATGCACCTTCAACTGCCAATGGAATCGCGATCCCGGCCCGAACCCGTCTCGATAGCCAGTCACGCCGATCCGTTCCTGCACTTGCCTGAGTGCATCACACGTGCACCGGGATCGGCAACAATCTCAAGATCGGATTCTTCACGTCGTTTTCCAGGTCCATGGTCGGATTGACCGTCTCGAGCGGGCGGAAATGATCGATCCGCACAGCATCCAGCAGCACGGGTATGAGATGAGTGGGATCGGCGAAAATGCGCGAACGAAGCCAATTTCGCTGAATCCACGAGCATCGTGGAAGCACAAGATTCGATTCGAGTTACGCAAATTCCGGCGCCCGTTCGCCGACTTGACAAGAGGCGTGGCGCAGCGATGGGAGGACAGCACGCCGCGTGACGTCGCCCGAGGTGCCGCGGGCGGCCGACTAACGAGCTGCGCCGCTTAGCCCCCCAAACTGGCGCGCATGGCATGAGCGTCTCCTTCAGCAAAATCCAGCAATCGCGCGTGTTCCGCGCCGGGGCGTGATCGCTCACCCAAAGCCAGTGTAGGTCAGGCTTTCGAGCCTGACTCTGCGGATGTCAGGCTGAAAAGCCTGACCTACACAGGTGAAAAATGGCGCTCGACCGCCGATTTTTGGCGCCGCAGCCGGCTCGATGCACTTGGACGCCGCAGACGTAAAGTCTGTCAGACTGGGCGGTTGCGATCTAGCGCCGTCGGCTCCGGGCACGGCGAAATGGCGCTTCAGACCCTCCAAAAAGCGCCATTCGGCGCCATTTTGCATCGCGTTTTTGACGGTTTTGGCCGGGTTTTTCCGCGAGCTTGCCCATCAGGGCGCAAATTGGCGCGCATGCGGCCCCGAAAAGCGCTGGTTCGAGATCGCCGCGAGCCGCAATCGGCTGGCCGATCACTTCGCGGCTCCCTTCGACCGCTTGCGTGATCCCGGCTTCGACTCACCGCGCGAGCCTTCGCGCTTGGCCCGATAATCGTCGACCTGCTTGCGGAAGATCTCCTTGAGGTCGTCCTGCTCGCCGGGCCGCGTGAGGTCCTGGCCTTTCTTGGTCATGGCCAGAAAGCCGATGCACATCTCGTCGGTCGTCGCTTCGCCCCAGGTCACAAGCTTGGGAGGCTTGTTGGGATTTCTGGGGTTGGACTCGGAGTTGTCGAAGTGGGCGGTGACCAGAAGCCGCGTCCCCTTGGGGAGCTCGATCGGCTGCTGGAAGTAATAGGTGTACTGCCAGTTGAAGTCCCAGTTGTCAACCTTGATGAGGTCCTGGGCCCGGCCGTCGGGATACTTGACAGACATCAGCATGTCTTTGCCGAGAAGATGCATGTGCGGAGTGACGGCGTACGCCACGACGTCGACCGGCGCCTCCCAGCCCGCCTTGATTTCGATGTTGGATTCACCGGGCGGCAGTTGCATCTCGAAGTTGGCAGCCGCGTTCCAGTGCAAGGTCTGTTTGATCGGCTTCTTGGCAAAATAGAGCCCGATTCGGGATCGATCGGTCTCGGCCTTGCCGCTGGGGTGATAGTGCACCTGGATGATGACATCGCTCTTCCTGGGCAAGGAGCGCCCGACGCCGTCCGGCAATTGGCTGGGTCGATTGCCGGGCGCCCAGCCGCCCAGATCGCCGTGGATCGGCTCGCCTGGGCCTCCGAAGCACGAGTACCCTGGTCCGGGATCGGCCTGGTCGCGCTCGCGCGCCTTTCCCGACGTGTCCACGTAGGCAATAATATGATGCACGACCCGGCGGTTGCCCGGTCGGTACTCGATCGCCCTTACGTACATGTCCTCGGCGAGATTGGTCGGAACGACGAAGCACCGATAGATGTCTGCGCCGGCGGCCGGAACGGGATAATCGGTTCCCGTGTCGATCTTGAGATCCGGGGTGCCGAGCTGCCAGTCGTTGGCGAAAACGGCGGGCGGAGGCAGGTCGGCTCGCTCGCCCTGGGGTGCGCCCGCCTCTGCCCAGGCCACGAGGGTGACAACGTCGCGCTCGGCCAGCGTCCGCGCATCCTTGAAAGCGACACCGACGTGGGGCGCCGCCTTCCACGGCGGCATCGACCGGTCGTCGACGACCGCCGCGATGTCCATGGCGCGTTTGCGAGCCTGTTCGTAGGTCTCCAGCGCGAAAGGGCCGACCTGCCCCGGCCGATGACACTCTTGACAGTTTTTCTGGAGGATCGGTGCGACGTCCTTGCAGTAGGTAGGACGCACGTTGGCGGTAGCAACTTCGGGAAGCGGGCAACCGACGGCCGCGACGTAGGGTTCCTTGACCTCTTTGCCGGCGAGCACGGCCGTGATCGCATCCTTGAGCTCGCTGCCCGTGGGAGCGGCCTTGCGAACCCGGCGCGCGGCGTACTGGTCGTCGATCCGTCCGTGGTAGCGAATCCGTCCGCCGGCATCGATCACGAACGCCTCGGGAGTCATCTTGGCGCCAATTCTCCGTGCGAACAACCCGTGCCGGTCCCTGGCGACCGCCAACTTGAGGCCGAAGTCGCGCGCATGGGTCTCGACCTCGGCGTCGCTCAAGTCGGGATCGACGCAAACACCGACCCACTTGATGGGCTTGGCCGCGAACGCATCGACCAGCGTCGCAAGGGTTGGGCTGTAGCCATTCGAAATCGGGCACTCGGGCGAGTAGAAAACCAGGACCGTCACTCCCGTGGGGGGCGCCGCCAGGCTGACGCGCCGGCCGTCAATGCCGGGGAGACTCGCGGAGTCGAGGTCCGGCCCGTCGGCCGCCCGGACCGCCGCGCACTCCGAAAACGGCAGCAACAAAAGGCCCGCGAGCGCGAGCACGCGGGCCTTTGACAGAGCGGAGATTTGAGTACTCATCGCGGTTGATCCTGGTGGCGACCCGCGCCGGCCTGGCCCCTCCAGCGCGAGTCGTGATGTCGATCAAACGAGAATCATTATACCCGATTCGGCCGTTCCAGGAAGCGACGCCTCGGCGTGTCAGCCGAAGACCTCGACGGCTCCGGTGCGTAATTCGTAGGAGCCGCCGACGACTTTCAACTCTCCCGTCTTGGCGAGCTTCGACAGGATCGGATCGAGACCTTTGAGGCGTTCGACGCCCTTTTCGACGTTGGCCCGGATGACGTTGACAAGCTTGTCGCCAGGGCGGCCTTTCACCGCGAGGACGGCCGGCCGGATCGGGTCGATGAGGTCGCCGATGGAACCAGGCAAAGCGTCGTTGGAATCGATGTGCTCGATGGCGGCCTTCACGGCACCACACTGGCTGTGGCCCAGCACCAGGATCAGTCTGACGCCGAGCACGGCGACCGCGAACTCGATGCTCCCCTTCACGGTGGGCCCGCGCCGCTGACGATGTTGCCCGCCACGCGCACCACGAACAGGTCGCCGACCCCCTGGTCGAAGACCAGCTCGGGCGCCACGCGGGAGTCGGCGCACGCGACGATGGCGGCCAGGGGTGCCTGCCCTTCCGCCAGCGCCGCGAAGTCTTCCGGCTTCCGCCCGGGATGGAGGAGCTGCCCGCTCACGAACCGCTTGTTGCCCTCAAGCAACCGGGCGAGTACGGCATCCGGGTCACGGTCCGCGGCCGGCTGGGTGACGGCCCTCGCGGTCGCGGAGATGGCCAGCCCGGACATGCCGGCCGCCAGCCCGGTCAGCCGCACGAACTCGCGGCGAGACGAACGGTGCATCGATCGCATGATGATTCCTCCAGAAGCGGGGTTCGGGTTCGGGCTCAAACTGCGCTGCCGGCCTCGCGAGCTCACATGCCCGCGGCGGGACGTCATTGTAACAAGCGGTGCGGCACTTGGCTTGCTAGAAGATCATGCTCCCACTCCGGTCACGCCAACCCCACGGTCCGATTCGCCCGCAAAGCGGCTGCTTCAGAAGTAAAGCTGGAACCTGAGCCAGAACATATCGGCGCTCTTCTGAAAGCCGCCCGGGCGATACTCGACCGGTTCGCCGAATTCGCCGTGCAGCCAGAACATGTACATTTTGACGTATTCGTTCCAGTACCAGTTCACGCCGAGTTCCGTCGTGACGGCCTGGTTGGACCAGAGATTCGGGTCGGCGAACCCGGCGGTGAAGATCTTCTCGCCCAGGCGCAGCTCGCTGACGCGGCCGACGACCTCCCAGGCGCCCGGACCGCGCGGGTCCCCTTTGCTGGTCGGGAAGAGCGGCCGCAGCGGAATGACCCGTGGTCCGACGCTCGACGTGCTCGCCGGTCAGGAAGTAGCCGGCCGACGACGTAGAAGCCCGAGAACGGCACCTGCGCCGACGAGGGGTGGGCAAAGGATGCGTAGCTGCCGTAGCCGTATTGCCATTCGCCGATCAGCGACAGGCCCTTGTAAAAGTAGGCCGTGTGGACGGACCCGAGCAACCGGTCGCCGCGCTCGATCACACCGGGGTTAAGAATCAGGAATGGCGTCGTGCCGAACCCGGGGACGTCGGCATTCGGGGAGCTCCCGCCGATGCGAAACGCCACGGGCACGGGCGACTGGTCCTGGTGGCCGAGCGCGACCGAAGTGCCAAGGTTCAGGAACCTGGCGAACTCCAGCGATTCCGACTCCTGAAACGGCCTGGTGTTGAGGAACGCGACGAAATCGACACCATTGTTGAGACTCTCGAACGAGTTGCGCGAGCCGTTGAAGATCCCGGCCGCGTAGTCGAGCCGCTTGTCGAAAAGATAGCCCCAGCCCATCAAGCCGAACTGCCGGCCCAGGCCGACGTTGGTCGTGAAGATCGACCGCTCGGGCGTCGGCATCCAGTAATTCGAGATCGCGTACTGGTCGTAGGTCAGCGGCGTGAAGAAGCGGCCGAATGCGGAGCTCGAAACGGTCGTCGAAGTGCAAATTGATGTAGGCGTTCAGGATGTTGACCGTGCCGCCCAGCCCCCGGTTGATCGAGAACTCGTACTCGATCCGCTTGGTGATGTTGCCGTCGAAGAAGATCCGCTGGCGCGGCAAGAAGATGCCGCTATTGGCCGGGACCTGGTTGCGCTGACCCCAGATCCGTGCGTCGATCTGGGACTCGAGGTGGAACCCGAAGCCGAAACTCCTCGTCCTCGGTCTGGAACTGGAAGCCGGGGCCGAAAGTGCCGCGTGAGCGGCAATCCTCTGCCGCTCGAGACGTTCGAGAGCGGGTATCCCGGCGCGGGCGAGAAGGGGACGAAATGTCCCTCGGTGTAGTCCGGCACGGGCGTGTCGCCAACGGCCGACTGAATGTCATTTCCTGGCAGAGCCGTTCCGCCGACCTCGCCACCGTTCTTGCCGGCATCCGCCTCCCCGTCGCCCAACCGCTTGGACAGTTCCCCGAATTTCTCGAGAAGCTGTCTCATCTGCTCGTCGTGCGCCCTGTTGGTCTGCTCCAGTTGCTGCGCGAGCTTCTTGTTCATTTCCTCCATCGCCCGGAGCCGCTCTGCAAGTTGCTCAACAGACACCGACGGGGATGGCGGCGGTGTGGACGGGGACGTCGGGCCCAGGCGCCGCTGGTGATGGTAGAGTCGGTTCGGGAAGTTCTTGCGACCGGGCGCTCGGGCAGAATGCGGCCAGGACGCCACTCAAGCCGAGCGCGGATATCCACGAGCTTGGCCAGCGGCAGCATGATCGCACGCCTGTTTGGCTCCTGCCATGGGACACTCGTGGCCAACCACAGTCGTCGGCCCGAAGTTCGTGGTTCTACCCCGATGTAATCGATCGAGCAGCGCAAGTCGGTATATTCTTCGGTTCACGATCACTCGGAGATCATTCTCCCGTTGGCGGCATTCGCATCTGGAGCCAGGCTGATGGGGCACGAGTGGGTCCTCATCCGTCGATTGACCCGTTGGACCACCGCCTTCAGGCGGAGAGGACCGCGTAGCGCCGGGACTCCAACTTCTCAAATCACGGTTGGCAAGGCACCAGATCAGGTGCTTTGCCCCGCGCCCCAGCGCCGGCTTTCTCCTCGGTCGTCGCTGGTTAATCCCAGCTTAAAGGTCAGTACTCGTAATACCGATGCAATTGATACAGTCCTTTGATCCTCGTACCGTCCTTGTCCGGAGCCTCGTGCAAATGCGTGCCAATTTGCGGATTGCGTGTTCGGTCATCATGGTCCTCGCGACGACCATCTCGACGGTCCACGGGCAGGGTGTCGTTGTTCCCAGCGCCGGCCCGATCAATAGCGCGATGGCCGGGGCGTCAACGGCCGCACCGGTGGACTTCGGCGGCAGTTACTGGAACCCGGCGATCATCAGCGCGCTCGAGGATCAGGAGGTCCTGGTCGGGTCGGCCTTGGTGTTTCCGAGCATCCACCTCCAGAGCGGACTTGCGGCCGGCTCGGTCGGCGGGCTCTTCCCGCCCACAAACCGCTACGGCGAGGAACGAAGCGATAGCGGCGTGACCGCCGGCCTGGCCACGGGGTTTTCGTTTCGGATGGCGACCGATTCGCCGCTGACTCTGGGCTTGGGGATCTTCGGGCTGGTCGGCGGCGGCGTGAATTTCGCGGGAAGCAACACGACCCCCATCCTGACGCCGCGCATGCCCCCAAATTATTTCGGGGTGGGGCCAATCTTCTCCAGCCTGTCCATTCTAGCGATACAGCCGATGGCTTCCTTGCAGCTCACCGACCGGTTGGCTGTCGGCGGCGGTCCGGTCATCACGTCGGGCTCGATGGCCTTCAATCCCGCGTTTTTCGCGCCGGGACCGAAGGATGCGTTGGGCCTGCCGACGTTTCCGGCGGCAACGAACTCTCGTCCCTACTGGGGCGCTGGGTTTCAGGTCGGGCTTTTCTACGAGCTGAGCGACAACTGGAATATGGGATTTTCGTATAAGAGTCCGGTATGGCAAGAGAAGTGGAACTTCAATGCAGCCACCCCCGACCTGTCCGAGCGTCGCATCGGTGTCCAGGCGACTCTGCCGGAAATCTTCTCCTGGGGCGTGGCCTACAAGGGTTTGCCCAAGACACTGATTGACGTCGATCTCCGCTATATCGACTACGCCAACACGGATCTCTTCGGCACGAAAGTCGTCGACGGCGGTCTCGGCTGGCGGAGCGTGTTTGCCGTCGCGATCGGTGGGCAATACCAGGCGACGGATAAGCTCACGCTTCGCGCGGGTTACCTCTACAACACCAACCCGATCCGCAGCGAGACCACCCTCTTCAACGTGCAGGCTCCCGGGATCATCCAGAACACGTTCACCCTGGGTGCTTCGTATCAGGTCACCGAAAACGTCACGGCATCACTTGCCTGGATGCACGGCTTCCGCAACGACGTCCAAGGCCCCATTTTCCAGCTCCCCGGTACAACGGCTCGGCTCGATGCGCAGGTCAACACGCTGTGGCTCGGTGTGAATATGCGGTTCGGTGGGTCGAAGCATAACCAGTCAACCGGCGGCGCCACCGTCGGCCCCGACTGGGCGCCCCCACCGACCTGGCAACCTGTGTACGACCCAGCAGTCCCCCTGACCTCAGGCGGCGCGACCAGCCCGCCTGTTCCGGTGAATCCGGGCGAGAGCACGACGAGTGCGCCGGCGGCGAGCGCTCAACCAGTCCCGGTAAATCCGGGCGAGAGCACGACGAGTGCGCCGGCAGCGAGTGCTCAACCAGCCGCACCGCCTCTATCGCCCTGAGCCCGGATCAGCGGCTCGCGCCGCGACGACCGCGGAGAGATACCATTTCCAGTGACCGTCGGGATTCTGTACTACCAGATCGGCGAGTGTTCCCGCGGCTGGTGGGTGCTCCATCTCCCCAATGAGCGCCTTCACGTCGGAGCGGCCGAGCAATGGCCGAAGATCCCGCAGTTATGTGAGCGGTCAGCAACGAAACGGCCGGCACGTTGGCCGCCGGGGACCGGCTGGTCATCAGTGAGTTGTACCGCCTGGGCCGAAGCCTGAGCCAGGTGATCCGGATTGTCCTTAGCTTGTATCTTTGCGGGGATCGGGGTGGTATCCTGAGATCGCACCCATCGCTGGAGACCCCAACTCAGGAGACGACCATGGCGACCAGGCGGCAGTTCGTTAAATCCCTCCCGGCATTCGCCGTGGCGGCCCGCATGACCCTCGAGTCTGGCCCGGCGCACGCGGCGCCGGCGGCTTCGCCCGAGGGCCACTTCCACCCGAAGGGCAAGGCCCCCTCCGAGTTCACCAAGGAGGTGCTCCGCAAGGCGAAGGCATCGTTGCCCTTCGACGACACCCGCGACTTCGACGAGCAGAAGAAGGGCCTGATCGCACCGATGAAGGAGAAGCAGATCAAGGCCGACGCCGGAAACGTTGCGTGGGACATGGAGAAGTTCCAGTTCCTCGACCAGGCGGAGGAGTTCGACAGCATTCATCCGTCTTTGCATCGTATCGCAAAACTAAACAACAATTATGGACTTTATGAGGTCATCCCGGGCATCTACCAGGTGCGCAGATTCGACCTGACGCAGGCGACCTTCGTGCGGGGCAAGACGGGCTGGATCCTCTTCGACCCGCTCGTCGCGGCCGAGACGGCGCGGGCGGCGTGGAAGCTATTCCAGGAGCACGTCGGGAAGGGTCTGCCGCTCACGGCGGTCATCTACTCTCACTCGCACGGCGACCACTGGGGCGGCGTGCGGGGTGTCGCCGACGAGGCAGACGTGCGCGCGGGCAAGGTCCAGATCCTCGCCCCCCGCGCCTTCATGGAATTTGCCATCTCGGAGAATGTCTACGCCGGCAACGCGATGAACCGGCGGATGTTCTACCAGTACGGGGTGCTGCTGCCCGTGAGCCCCTACGGCTTCGTCAGCCAGGGCCTCGGCCAGGGCGTCGCGAAGGGGAACTCCGGCCTGATCGCACCGACACGGATCGTCGACAAGGACATCGAGGAGATCGAGGTCAACGGCGTCCGGATGATCTTTCAGAACACGCCGAATACCGAGGCGCCCTCGGAGATGAACACCTACATCCCGGAAATGAAGGCGCTCTGGATGGCGGAGAATGTTGTCGCCAGCCTGCACAACATCTACACGCTCCGCGGCGCCCTGATCCGCGATGCCCTGACCTGGTCGAAGTACATCAACCAGGCGCTCTACCTTTACGGCCGGGAGGCCGAGTTGCTGTTCGCCTCGCACCACTGGCCGCGCTGGGGCAATGAACGCGTCCAGGAGATCCTCCGCGGCCAGCGCGACCTCTACGCCCACATGAACAACCAGGTCTTGCATCTGGCCAACCAGGGCGTGACGATCAACGAGATCCACACCGTCTACGAGCTCCCGAAGAGCCTCCGGCAGAAGTGGGACTGCCGCGGCTACCACGGGTCGGTTCAACACAACGTCCGGGGCGTGGTGAACCGTTATCTCGGCTACTGGGACTGCAACCCAGCCACCCTCATCCCGCTCTCGCCGGGCGAATCGGCCCCGCTGTACGTCGAGATGATGGGCGGCGCCGAGAAGATCCTCGCCCGCGCCCGCCAACTCCACGACGAGGGCAAGTACCTGCTCGCGCAGGAGATCCTCAACAAGCTGGTCCAGGCCGAGCCCAGCAACCGCGAGGCGAAGGACCTGCTGGCCGACGTGTTCGAGCAGATCGGCTACCAGCAGGAGAACCCCGGGCTGCGCAACAGCTTCCTCGCCGGCGCGTATGAGCTACGTTCCGGCATCCCCGAGGGCGCGTCGCCCAAGTCGAGCGGCCCCGACGTCATCCGCGCGATGACGACCGAGCTTTTCCTCGACTTCCTGGGCATCCGAATGGACAGCCGCAAGGCCGAGGGGCTGCGGTTCACCATCAACCTGATCACGCCGGACAACGGCGAGAAGTTCGTCATCGAGCTCGAGAACGCCACGCTCACCAACCTGAAGGGCTTCCTGGCCGACAAGCCCGACCTCACCCTCACCATCAACCGCGCGGACCTGGAGCACACGATGATGGGCCGGAAGCCATTCGCCGCGCAGATCAAGGACGGGACGGCGAAGGCGGAGGGCGACCTCTCGGTCCTGACGAAGCTCGCCGCGACCATGGTCGAGTTCGACCCCCGCTTCGAGATCCTGCCCGGCACGAACGGCGGGCGCACGGTGGCGAAGAAGGCCGACCCATACGAGGCCGTTCCGGAAATGATCGACGCGGAGTGACCACGGAGGATCACCGAGCAGGTACAGGGGCGCCCGCCCGGCGCGAGGCCGGGCGGCGCCCCTGCACCCGATTGCCAGCACCCCGGGCTATCGAATCGCAGGGTCGGGCCTCGCCTCGCGAGGGAAATCGTGATCGCGCCGAGATGGCACACAACGAGAATCAGGGTTCTTGCGTATCGGTTGGGGCAAGGCTAAGATACCGCCGGTCGTTGATAGCGGAATCGCTGCCTGACCGATCTTGTGGTCTCCTCGGCGTGCCCCCGATCGGCCCGATTCTCCCGGCAGTGTGAAGAATTGCGAGTTTCCACGTCCGTCCGATTTGTACCATCAAATCGGCGGCGCAGGGTTATTTTCACCAAAGGATGTCTCCATGATCTGTGCGTATCGGGTTTGCGCGATCCTGTCGCTGGCCGCCGGTGCGATGTTCGGCTACAGCGTTGCGGCCTCGAACGGTGATTCGACGGCGAGCGTGCCATCGGCCCCTGAACGTTCGGCGGCAAGCGCCGCCAGTTGCTCGGATCAGCAAGCCCCGAAGGCCCAACTGCTTGCTCTGGCCGCGCACAATCGAGCCGTCGCAGCGGCCGCCGAGCAATCCGGCAGGAAGCCGAACATCGTCGTCATCTGGGGCGATGATATTGGGCAATCAAATATCAGCGCGTACACATTTGGTCTCATGGGCTATCGAACACCGAACATCGACCGCATCGCTCGCGAAGGAATGATGTTCACCGACTGTTATGGAGAGCAATCCTGCACTGCCGGACGGTCGGCGTTCATCCTGGGGCAAAGCGTCTTTCGATCGGGCCTCTCAAAAGTGGGTCTGCCGGGCGCAGAGTTGGGTATCAAGCCGGAAGATCCGACGATTGCCTCACTACTCAAGGCGCAGGGCTACGCGACCGGCCAGTTCGGCAAGAACCATCTTGGAGACAGGGATGAGCACCTGCCCACGAACCACGGATTCGACGAGTTCCTGGGAAACCTCTACCATCTCAACGCCGAAGAAGAGCCGGAGAACGAAGACTATCCCAAGGATCCCGCGTTTCGTAAGAAATTCGGTCCTCGCGGGGTGATCAAGTCAACCGCCGGTGGAAAGATCGAAGATACCGGTCCGCTGACCCGTAAACGCATGGAGACGATCGACGACGAGACGATCACGGCGGCCCTCGACTTCATCGATCGTCAGACCAAGGCAGATAAGCCGTTCTTCTGCTGGTGGAACGGCACGCGAATGCACTTCAGAACCTACGTCAAGAAAGAACTGCGCGGTATCTCCGGCCAGGACGAGTACGCCGACGGCATGGTGGAACACGACCGGCACGTTGGGCAACTCCTCAAGAAACTGGACGACCTGGGAATCGCCGACAACACGATCGTGTTTTATTCCACCGACAACGGCCCGCACATGAACACGTGGCCCGACGCGGCGTGGTCGCCATTCCAGGGCGAGAAGAACACGAACTGGGAGGGCGGCTGGCGTGTGCCCGCCATGGTACGTTGGCCGGGCAAGATCAAACCCGGCTCGGTCACGAACGAGATCGTCCACCACATGGATTGGTTGCCGACCTTCCTCGCCGCCGCCGGCGCGCCGGATCTGAAGGAGCAGTTGAAGCAAGGCGGCGTGCGGGCCATTGGCCGCGAATACAAGGTTTATCTCGACGGCTACAACATTCTGCCGCTCCTGACCGGCCAGACCGATAAGAGCCCACGCAAGGAGATTTTCTACTTCTCTGACGAAGGAGATCTGACAGCGCTTCGCTACGGCGATTGGAAATTGATCTTCATGGAGCAAAAGAGAAAGGAGACCCTGCGGGCCTGGATCGAGCCATGGACGCCGTTACGGGTGCCCTTGATCTTCAATCTCCGGCGCGACCCGTATGAGCGCGCTTACTTCACGTCAAACACGTACTATGACTGGATGATCGACCGAGCCTATTTCCTGGTCCCTGCGCAGGCTTACGTGGCGCGGTTCCTCGCGACTTTCAAGGAGTTTCCGCCTCGACAGAAAGCGGGATCCTTCAATCTCCAACAGGTGATGGAGAAGCTCACGACATCGGGCGGAAAGGACTGACCCCCTCCGTTCCACCGATGCCCCTGGTGCCGCGACGACAATCGACTTCGACCCGCGCCTCGAGATCCTGCCCGGGACCAAGGCCCGCGGCGGCGAGGTCGCCCACGCCGACGGCTACGAGGCGGTGCCAGGCAGGACGATCGCCTAGTGACCTCGAGGCCGCTCCGTGTTCGGGGCGGCGGCGCACCGTCGGCGATCCCCGAGCTCGGGCCGGTCCTTACGGCCCGGGCGGCCGTGCAGTTTAACAACTTCCTCCCGAACACCGGGCCCGACGCCGGGCTCGCGCCGGGCTCCAGGTCAAGGAGTTCGTTTTCCTGCCGGTCACCCGCGTAGTCGAGGACGGCCAGACCCTAAAAATCGCCGGACTCGAGCTCCAGTTTTTCACCCGACACATCTCCGACGACCACAGCGTCACGGTCTGGATCCCTGGCAAGAAGGCGGTACTCAACAATTTCCTCTGGCCGGGAACGCCTAACCTCTACACGATGCGGGGCGCGGTCTATCGAGACCCTACCGAGTGGCGCAACGGGCTGAGAGTGATCCGCAACCTGCAACCGGAGCACGTGCTCAGCACTCACACGCGGTCGCTCTCGGGCAAGGAGAAGGTGTTCGACGTTTTGACCAACTACATGGACCTCATCAGTTTGACCTACGATCAGACGCTCCGCGGCATCCTCCGCGGGCTCGGCATCGCCGACCTCCGCTACTTTATCTACAAGCCGCAGCGCCTCGCCGAGCCCAGCTACAACGCCGAGACCTGCGGCGAGACGCCTTGGTTTCCGCCCGCCACGTTCCAGTTCCAGATGGGTTGGTTCGACCGCGATGCGACCACGATCGTCAAACTCCCGCTCCGCGACGAGGCCGAGCGACTCGTCGAGCTGATGGGCGGCAAGGCCCGACTGGTCGAGCAGGCCCGCCAGGCGCTGAGAAAAAGGAGTATGCCTGGGCCGCCCAGCTCGTCAACTTCCCGTACCGCCTCGACCCGGCCGACCGCGAGGCACGCCAGATCAAGGCCGATGCTCTGCGGAAGCTGGGGCAACTGGCCTTCGCCTCCATCGGGAGGGCGTTCCTGCTTAGCGAGGCCCGCGCACTCGAGGGTCAGGAGTCCATCCCAAGGCTCATCCCTCCGCCGCCAGAGATCATTGCCGGCTCGCCCGCGAGCTTCGTCAACTACCACCGCGTCCGCATCGACCCTCGCAAGGCCGAGGACGTGGACAAAGTCGTGACCTTCACATTCGGCGAGACGACGGTGGGACTGCATGTCCGTCGCGGCGTGGCTGAGTTCCTCCCGGAGCCCTCGAAGTACGTACGCCCGGCGGATCTGGCCCTGAGCATGGATGGCCCCACCTGGGCGGGTCTGTACCTCAGCCAGTCCGAACTGGGGGCCGAGATCAAGGCGGGCAACGTGAGGATCACGCACGGAGACGCCGTGACGGCCGAACAAGTCATGGGGCTCTTCGACCGTTTCGAACCGGCGCGAAACGCGACGATCCCCCCACCCCACGATTGACGTGCGCCAGGGCGGCGATTCGCCGCCCTGGCCATCTCGCGCGGGATACCGGCCGAATCAGAACGTGAAGTTCACCCGCAGGGCGTAGACGAACGCATTGTCGGTGGCAAGGTTGCCCGCGCTGGGGCGAATCATGTGAACATCCGACGTCATCCAGCGGCAGGCGAAGGCGGATAAGCCGTTCTTCGTTTGGGTGAACTTCACTCACATGCACTTCCGGACGCACGTGAAGCCCGAGAGTAAGGGCCAATCCGGCCGCTGGTTGAATGAGTATGCCGGCCGCTGGTTGAATGAGTATGTCAACGCGATGATCGACCACGACAAGAATGTCGGCACGGTGCTCAAGGCCTTGGACGACGCGGGGATCGCCGAGAACACGTTCGTGATGTACAGCACCGACAATGGGCCGCACATCAACGCGTGGCCGGACGCCGCCATGACGCCGTTCCGCAACGAGAAGAACACCAACTGGGAAGGGGCCTATCGCGTGCCGTGCCTCGTCCGATGGCCCGGCAAGATCAAGCCCGGGAGCGTCTCAAACCAGATTGTCAGCCACCTCGACTGGCTGCCGACGCTGCTGGCGATGGCCGGCGATGAGGAGATCACGCAGAAGCTCCTCACGGGATACAAGGTTGGCGAGCTGGACTACAAGGTCCACCTCGACGGTTACAACATCGTCCCGCACCTCACCGGCCAATCCGAAAAGGGCCCGCGGGACTCGTTCCTGTATTGCAACGACGACCAGCAGCTCACCGGCTTGCGGTACGACAACTGGAAGCTGGTTTTCATGGAACAGCGCAGCTTGGGCACGTTGCGAGTCTGGGCCGAACCGTTCACGACGCTCCGCGTGCCGAAGGTCTTCAACTTACGTCTCGATCCGTATGAGCGGGCGGACGTCACTTCCAACACCTACTACGACTGGCTGATCGACCACGCCTTCCTGATGGTTCCAGCCCAGGATTATGTGGCCCAGTTCCTGATGACGTTCAGGGACTACCCGCAACGCCAGAAAGCCGCCAGCTTCAATATGGACGAGGTGCTGGACAAGCTGAAGAAGGAAGGCCCGAATTGAAATAGCCACGCAGCTCTCGTGATCGCAGAAGGTGCTCGACCAGAACCACACAACCGGAGCGTCCGCTCCCGTTCAATTTATCCCGACCTTCTAGCCGATCCCTACAGGGAGGGATCGTCGGTGAAAGGAACGTGTCGAGGGTCCCCAGCGGAAGCTGCATGCATCATCTTATGGCGTTCGCCATCGTGATCATGCTGTCTTGAGCCAATGGAGTTTTTCCGAGCCGGTCCGTTCGGCTGAGCAAGGAGGGGGATCAGGTGAAACGGCCGATCTCGTTGATGTTTGGTTGCATCATAACCGTCGCGATCTGCGCGGATGCCAGCACCCAGGCTCAAGTCCTTCCGCCGCTGCGGTCAAATGGCAATGGGACGCCCCCCGCACCCGGACCGATCTATGCGATTTCCCTCCAATCGCGTCATGCGTGCGTGACGCCGCACACCAAGCTGCGAGCTCGGGTTGACGGGGGGATCATCGACGTCGTAACTCCCTCACCCCAGGGCCTGGTCGTTACGATGACCGGAACCGCGGCTGCCGATCGGTGCGTGGGCTGTACGGGGGCTGCCACCGCGGAATTCGTGTTCGCCCAGGAATTCGAGATCACCTGCTCCGACCCCAGCGTTCACACGGTGGCCTTGACGCTGGATAGTGCGCTTGTGGGATTCGTCCGCAGCCACGGACACGCCGGGGCCGCAGTGCGTGTGGCCGAGGTCAGCGTAACGCCGGAGGGCTGGGACAACACGCCGCTTTCGCTCTGGTATCCGCCGTTCGGCGTTGCGGGCAAAGACGGCCGGCTTTGCAACCAGCATGTGCCGCCGGTTCAAGACATTCCCATGCCAATCGGCCGTTACGTCATTTCCGCGCGATTCACCCTGGATGCTCAGGCCAAGGGCGTCTGCGACGACCACGCGGTCGCCGATTTTTCGCCAACTACGTCGCTGCCCCCCGACTGGGTGCGCACCAAAGACCCGTTTCAGGGGGTCTCCAAGAGCTCCTTTGGCTTCACGTTCACGCTGTCGGCCGCGCCACCCTCGACGAACCCGCGTCAGTAATCAGGAGGCGATAAACGACAGAGTCCGCTCGATGAACCAGAACGCCGCGATGCCGCCAATTGCGTACGTCGGCAGCAGCTCGGCCCACTTCGGTATTGCGATCGGCCCCCGGCGCACGAGCGAAAATACCCCGAGCACGACACCGATGAAGAGGAAGTGCCCCGCCTCGACGCCGATGCTGAAGAACAGAAGCGCCACCGGGATGTGAGTTCCGGGCAACCCGGCCTCGCTCAGGCCTCCGGCGAATCCCAGCCCGTGCATCAGCCCGAATACAAACGCGACCAGCCAGGGCATCCGCGCGGTGACCGTTTGCTCGCCCGCGCCACTCGCAGAATCTCCGCGGCCACGAACACGATGCTCAGCGCGATGGTCGCCTCCACCGGCGGCGGCGGAACGTGCACCCACCCGAGCGTCGCAGCCGTCAGCGTCAGACTGTGGGAGACCGTGAACGCGGTCACGGTCTTGACGAGCTTCCAGCCGCCGCGCGTCAGGATCAGTAATGCCAGCACGAACAGAAGGTGGTCGATGCCCGTCAGGATGTGCTCGATGCCGAGCACCGTATAAGTACGGGCCACGTCCAGCGCCCCGGCGCAGCTTCCACCGTAAACTGCGGGGAAGACGGCAGCAGCCGCGAGACCTGGGTGGTGCCATCGAGGCGTTCCAGCCGCACCAGAACGTCCGTCATGGTCTGGCTCAGGCCCGCGATGTGGATCGTCCCGCCGGTCAGTCCGCCGTCGCGGCGGATCGACCAGCGCTCCGTGAACGCCCCGGTCTGCATCGTGGCCCTGGGCTCGCTGGTGTTCGTCGTGCCCTCGGGAAACTCGACGTACAACCCAAGGCGAAGGTTCTCCCCCCGTCCGGGAACCTTCCAGAGCACGTCATAGGTCGATTCGGCGGTTTGCTTCAGTTCCAGGTAAGCCGGGCGCATCTCGTGCGCGAGCGTGCCTGCGGCGGGCACGAATAGCGCCAGGATGACCGCGAGTAGACGGATCATCGCCCAGCCTCGTTCGCCAGCGCCGGTTCAACGGGCTCGGTCCGCACGGCGTAGCGCTTCAGCATCGCGGTGTAAAACGTCTCGATGGCGCTCAGCCGACGGTCGTTGCCCCACTCCCGGCGGACAGCGTCGCCCACCTCTGCAAGGTCGGGAAGACGGCCGTCGGCACGCTCCTGCACTTGCACAAAGTGCAGGCCGTACCCGGATTGCACGGGCCCCTCCCACTTGCCGGGGACAAGACGTGCCAGGGCTGACGCGAAGGTCGAGCCGAATTGCTTGGCGACCTCGCTCGACGGCAGTTTCTCGAACTGGGAATCCAGCAGGAACGGATCGCCTAGCGACACGAAGTCGCCTGTGGCGCCCATCCGTCTCAGTGCGTCGCGGACCGAATCCAGTTTCGCCTCCAAGCCGGTCGAATGGCGCTCGGGATTCAGGTAAACGTGCCGGAACGTATACCGCTGCTCAACTTGGAACTTCTGCGGGTGGGCCGCGAGATAGGCTTTGAGGTCTTCCTCGGAAGGGGCAACCTGGGCCGCGGCGTCATCGGACAGAAACTCCAGCTTCTGCCGCAGCCGCCGGCGGACGACGGTATCGTCGCGGTCGAGCCCCATCGAGATGGCCTCGCGGACGGCGATTTCCTCACGCACCCAGTCGTCGATGAGGCCCTTGAGCTCGGTCTCGGTCGGCGGCCGCTGCCAGGTCTTGGCGAACGAGGTGGCCAGTTGCTCGATCTTGCCGCGGCTGACGACGATCACCTCGGATGAGGTCGCACGATAGCCGGGGGTCAGACTGTAAGCAAGGAATAGCACTGCACCAATGACGGCAAAGTGCAGGAGCGGCTCCTTGAGAACGCGTTTCAGAGACGGCATGCGTCGATCACCACGGAAGTCACGGGGTGTACCAAATCGGTGAAGTGTAGGCCCGTTCCTGCGTGGTCATCGGCACTTCCGGCGACATCTTGACCCCGAACCGCAGGGCATCGTAGGCAGTCCAGCGCGGTGTGGGAATCTCCAGCACGCGGCCGTAATAGACGGCGCGCAGGGTGGGATCGAAGTCCGGGTCTTTCCAGACGGCGATGAGCTCGGGGGAGCCGATCGTGTTGGTCCACGTGACGGCGGCGATGTCGACGGTGTTGCCCACCGGCGGGAGCTTGCCGTCCGAACCGGGCCTGCGGTCGCCGCTCCAGGCGACGTCGTAGACCTTCTCGAACAACTTCCCGGAAGCATCAACCCAACCCTTCACGATCTGGTAGCGGTCGAGATTGCCGCTGTACGGATCTTTCATCGCGGCGACGAGGAACTTGGGCGCCTGGCCGGCCGGGGCGGCGCGAAGGTCGCCCCCCATGGGTACGCCCTTGCGGTAGCCGGCGTCAGCGGGCATGCGCGTCTGGGCGTCGGATTCGGTGAACTCCCATCCGCCGAAGAATCGCACCAGCATGCGCGGGCCGGTGGTCGAGTAGGCCTCCTTGCGCTTCAGGGCGTCCCAGATCGCTTCGCGGGTATTGGCGGTCGCCCACACGCCGGTCCACCCGGCGGCGCTCATCTGCCAGCCCAGGATCGGCGCGACCGCAAGGTGTTCCCAGCGTTTCGGCGAGGGTTCGACGCCCGTGTGCTTGCCGAAGAAGTTGTCTTCCTCGGCGGTGGTGAGACCAGTGTGCGTGTCGGTGCCCCCGACGAAGCCGAACTTGAACGGGTTGATACCCAGCTCCCGTTCCAGTTTCAGGCCCTGGATCACCGCCTGCCGGGCGTACTCCCTCTCGATCATGCCCGGCTGCTTGGGAACGCCCGCGAGGTTGGCCTTGTCCCACTTCTCGTAGTTGGCGAACTCGTCGTTCGGCGAGAGCTGGGGATGTGTTTCGCCGTCTCCCTTGACCTGGGTGATCTCGTACATCGGCTCCCAGCGGGCGCGCTGCTCGGCCCACTCGCGGGTGAGCGGGTTGCCGGCAAACGTCGTCAGTGCAAACATCTTGCCGTTGGAGAGGTTGCCGTTGTGCGGTATCGCCAGGAGCGAGCCGCCGGTCTTCTTCTCCCAGGCTTCCATCCACTTCCAGAGGTCTTCGGGGTTCTCGCTGTCGAACGTGGAGATCGGGAGAACCTGGTCCGCCTTTTCCTTGCCCTCGCGGTAGATCACGTTGCGGTGCAGGTTGTCCCCGCCGCCGGCGTTGCTGGTCCACTCGAAGCCGATGAACGCGGAGAACCGGCCAGGCTCGTTGTACTTGTCGCAGATGGCCGTGGCCCTCTGCCAGACGGTCATCGCGAGCTTGGCGTCCTTCATCTCGGCGGGAACCTGATCGTTCGACTGCGCCCTGATCATCTCCATGGCGGCCTCGACGCCACGGCCATCCGCCATCATGTCGTGCCAGCGCTTGATGGTGGGGCTGGTCATGAGGAATGCGTTGCCATCTCGGATTTCGAAGATCATCCCGGCGGCGTCGGAGTGGTCGGTGAGGGCGATCCAGTCGAGCGGACGGCTCAGCTTCGCCGGCTCGCCCAGGGACGACTTCACCTCCTCGCCGCGAGCAAACCGCATGGCTTCTTCCGGGCCAAGGGTGCAGCCAAAGGCCCCCGCGTTGACCGACCAGCCGGAGTGGACGTGCTCATCGCCCCAGTAGACGCGCGTGGGATAGTGACGGCCGGCGTAAGGCGAGAACCCGCGCTTCGGGAAGGACTTTGCCGTCGCCTCGGGGTTCATCTGGCCGATGTCGTCGCCAGCGCGGGCGGCGCCGCCCTGGCCGCCCGCTTCCGTGGGAGCCTTCCCCGGCTGCGGGGACTGCGGCGGGTCTGTCTTGAGTTTTGGAGACGCGTCTTGGGCAAATGGCTTGCCAAACGGGACAGCGACGCAGAACCCGGTGAACAAAGCGGCACACATCAACCTTCTGCTGGGCAGGATTCTCACGTAGCTTGTCTCCGTGGTTGGTCTCGGCAATCAGGGTCTTCGTGTCACTCTCTCTTCACCGCGACCACGAGGAGCAACGGTAAGCAGCGGGATCCGATTCACTTGCTTCGCGCGTTCGATAGTTGGCGTGGTCCACCGGCCGACGCAAGCCGATGCCTCGACGCTAGGCCTGGATTGTCCCAAGAGAGGTGATTAACTTAACAGCACGTGCTACGGCTTACAAGACCCAGCGAACTGTCGGTGCCATCGTTTGGCGCGGTTGCAACTCGCATCGAGCCTCTTAATTCCGCCACGCCCGTCGGGGGTGTGTCGATCCCTGGTGAAGGGGCCTGCCCGTTCCAGTGTATCGTTTTCAGATGGAGTATCGTAAAATGGCACCATGACGTCGCGACCCATCTGTGAAGTTGCCCATGCCCGACGAACCCGCCAGCTCCGCAGCCCCAACGGTCGAGCGCGCAACGGCGTCCGTCGCCGACCCGGACGCCACGACCGTCCGTGATGCGCCGGCCGCCGCGCTTCCCGCGTTGACCGCCACCGGGCGGTACGTGCTAGGCGCGGAGATCGCCCGCGGCGGGATGGGGGCCGTGTACCGCGCCACCGACGCCGCGTTCGGCCGCGAGGTCGCGGTCAAGGTGCTCCTCGACACGTACGCCCCGGACTCCCGCACCGCCCGCCGGTTCCACGACGAGGCCCGGATCACCGGCCAGCTTCAGCACCCGGGCATCCCCCCGGCCCACGACCTGGGCATCCTGCCCGACGGCCGGCCGTTCCTGGCCATGAAGCTCATCAAGGGCGACACCCTCGACGACCACCTCAAGCAGCGGTCCGGCCCCGCCGCCGACCGCGGGCGGCTGGTGGCGGTGTTCGAGGGAGTGTGCCAGGCGATGGCGTACGCCCACGCCCACGGGGTGATCCACCGGGACCTGAAGCCGTCCAACATCATGGTCGGGGCGTTCGGCGAGGTTCAGGTCATGGACTGGGGGCTGGCCAAGGTGCTCGGCGACGGCCGCCCGTCCCCGGACGACGACCCGAACGCCACCGCGGCCGGCACAGTGGTGGGGTCGGCGCGGGACAGCGAGGACCTCTTGACCCACGCCGGGAGCGTGCTCGGCACCCCGGCGTACATGCCGCCCGAGCAGGCGATCGGGGCGGTCCACGAGGTCGACCGCCGGAGCGACGTGTTCGGGCTGGGTGGGATCCTGGCGGCGGTCCTGACCGGGCGGCCGCCGTTCGTCAGCGACACGGCCGAAACGACCCGGGTGCTGGCCGCCCGGGGCGAGATGCGGGGGTGCTTCGAGCGGCTGGACGGGTGCGAGGCGGACCCGGGGCTGGTGGCCCTGGCGAAGCGGTGCCTGGCCCCGAGGCGCGAGGACCGGCCGGCCGACGCGGGGGCGGTGGCCCAGGAGGTCGCGGCGCTGCGGGCGGCGGCCGACGACAGGGCCCGGCAGGCGGAGGTGAAGCTGGCGACGACGGCCACGGCCATCGCCGAGCGGCGGAAGCGGCGGCGGGTGTGGCTGGGGGCGGCCGCCGCCCTGGCGGTGGCGGTGGTCGGCGGGCTGGGGACCGTGCTGGCCGTCCAGCGGCGGGCCAACGCCGACATGGCCGCGGCCAACGGCGCGCTCGCGGCCAAGAACAACGCCCTGGAGGCCGAACGGGCCAAGGTGGAGCAGCGGTTCGACATGGCCCGTAAGGCGATCGCCGCGTTCCATACCACCGTGGACGAGCAGCCGGAGCTGGGCAACGAGGCGTTCCGGCCGTTGCGGAAGAAGTTGCTGGGGGCGGCGGCCGGGTTCTACCGGGAGCTGGAGGGTTTGCTCGCCAACGAGCCCGACCCGAAGTCGCGGGCGGCGCTGGCCGACGGTTACTTCCAGTTGGCCGAGCTGACCTCTAAGGTCGGGGACCAGACGCAGGCGGTGGACGTTTTCCGCAAGGCCCTGGCGCTCCGCCAGGAGCTGGCGGCGGGACCGGGGGCGGACGGGGAGGCCAGGCTGGCGGTTTCGGTGACGGTGCGGCGGTTGGGGGAGGCGCTGTTGGCCACCGGGGACACAGCGGGGGCGCTGCGGGCGTACGAGAACGCCCGGGACGTGGCCGCGGCCCTGGCGGCCGATGCACCGACCGACGATATCCTCCAGGCCTTGGCCGGCAGCCACTATAGCATCGGCTCCGTGCTGAGCCGGACGGGTCAACCGGCCGAAGCTATGGCGGCGTACCAGAGGGCCCGGGACCTCCGGCAAAAGTTAGCCGATGCCCACCCTGCCGTCACCGCCTTCCAGAACGACCTGGCCCAAAGCCATATCAGCATCGGTATCGAGCTGCAGGACCGGATGGGCAAGCCGGCCGAGGCGATAGCGGCGTTCCGCGAGGCGGTGGCGATCCGGCAGAAGCTGGCCGACGCCAACCCCACCGTCATCGCCTTCAAGAGCGGCCTTGGCAAAAGCTACTACAACCTCGGCGTTATGCTGCGCTATGCGGACCAGCCCGAAGAGGCGCTGGCGGCGTCCGAGAAGGCCCGAGACATCTACCAGACGCTGGCCGTCGCTAACCCCGCCGTGACCCGGTTTCAGGGCGACCTGGCCACCAGCCACCAGTGCGTTGCCTGGTTGCTGGGCCGGTCGGGCAAGTGGGAGGAGGCGCTGTCGGCGGACCAGAAGGCCCAGGACATCCTGCAGAAGCTGGCTGATGCCCACCCCGCGGTCACCGAGTTCAAGAGCGACCTGGCCCAAAGCCACTACAACATCGGAAAGCTGCGGGAAGATATGGGCCAACCACGGGAGGCAATGGCGGCGAAAGAGCGGGCCCTGGAAATGTACCAGAAGCTGGCCGACGCTAACCCCGCTGAAACAACGTTCCAGCTCTCCGTGGCCCAAAGCCACCACTACATCGGTAAGTTGCTGGCCGATACGGGCCAGCCACGGGAGTCGCTGGCGGCGTACCAGAAGGCCCGAAACATCTACCAGAAGCTGGTCGACGCTAACCCCACGGTCCCGAGTTACCGGGCCGACCTGGCCGGCGCCGAAAACAACGTAGGCCGGCTCCTGGCGAAGGAGGGGCGGTTCGCCGAGGCGTTCGCCGCCCTGGACGCCGGGCTGGCGATCCGCGAGACGCTCGTCGCGGCTAACAGGAAGACGACGAAGTACACGAGCCCCCTGGGGTTCAGCCACGCGTTCCGCGGGTGGGCCCGGGTGCGGGCGTTTCAGCCGAAGGAAGCCGCCGACGACCTCCGGAAGGCGATCGAGCTGTGGGCCGAGGATCCCGCTCCGGACATCGATTCGAGGTTCGAGAAGGCCCGCGCGCTGGCCCTGCTGGCGAAGCTCGGGGCGGACCCGAAATCTGGCGTGACGGCGGACGAGATAAGGAGATTTGCCGACCAAGCGGCGGCGGCCCTGGCCGACGCGGTCAAGGCCGGGTGGGCGCAGCCGGCGGAGGTGCGGGATCCGGACTTCGACGCCGTCCGCGACCGGGCCGACTTCCGGAAGTCTCAGGCCGAGGTGGGGGTGAGGGCCGCGGCGGTCAAGCGCGGCACCCCGCCTCCGGGGCCTGCGACGCGGTGACGGCCGGTCAGGTGAGCTTGATCGTCACGATCGATCGCCATTGGGTTCCCAATCCAAAAATCCGCCGCAACCCGGCCTCCGAACCTCTCACCCCGGTCACAAAAAGTCCAATAGCCGTCCTGTCGGCCCGACATCATGAGACCACGCTGGCACACTTTGGTGGCTGGATCCAATTCGCCTGCGTCCTGCTCACGTTGGGACCGTTTTTGAAAGGCGCTCCAGAATGATCCTGAACCGCCGACTCAAGCTTGAAACGAGGGGGATCACGTCCTCCGAAGCCAACTATGAGGAAACACGATGCAGTGCACAAGTCTGTCTGGAATGATCCTCGGCAGGTTCTCTCGGGAAGTCTGCAAGACCATCAAGAAATACATTCTGATATTCGCATTCGTTGCGGTTTCGATAATTGCGCTTCTGTATGGGGTTTCACCCAACTGGTTCGCTCAGACGTTTCTAAACGTCCCTGTGATACCGTTGGGTTTTTCCCATATTCTCCGGGCAGTCATGGGTCTCTATCTCGGGCTTGGCCTATCTTGGCCGTTTTCCGCTTTCAACAACGGCTACCGAAATGCTGCCATGTTGACCACCGTGATTTTTGCTGGTGGCCTCGTGAGTGGTAGACTCGTTAGCCTGTTGGCCGATGGTCAACCGTCGCCAGTTTTGGCGGTCTACATCGCTTTGGAACTTGTTCTTGTTCCGATCGGCGTGTGGGTGTTCGGATTGCCAGAATGAGCCGCATTTCCCGCAAAACGTAGATCGAACGGCGCGGGCGGCCTTGCCGACGCAGTGGTAGCGAGATAAAACTAGCTGCTGGTAAACTGGAATATCATCGATACCACGTTTTCCGAGAGTGCTTTCATCGGTGACTGGACAACATCGCGGGAGCGCGTGCATTCCACAGAGGCCACTCATGAACGCTTCAGATTCATCCAATAGTCGCCCCAGCCGCCGCCAATTCATCGGCTCTGCGAGTGCCGGTGCGATAGCCACCGCAGGCGTGATGTCTCTTACGTCCAGCCACAGCACGGCAGCGCCCCCCAACGGATTGGACATCTGCTACATGAACGCCACCGATCTGGCTGCGAGCATCCGACGAAAAGATCTGTCGGCCGTGGAAGTCATGACCGCTTTTCTGGACCGCATCGAAAAGGTTAATCCCAAAGTCAACGCCATCGTTTCTATGGTGGGCCGAAAGGCCGCGATGGATATGGCCAAACAGGCCGACGCGGATCAGCAAGCCGGGAAGCCCATCGGAAAACTGCACGGCATGCCCTGGGCCGTCAAGGATATGGATGATGTGAAGGGCTTGCCCACGACCCTCGGGTCGCCGATCTTCAAGGACAATATCGCGAAACACGATTCGTTGATGGCGGCGCGCCTGCGGGCGGCTGGAGCCCTCTTCATCGGCAAGACGAACTGCCCAGAATTCTCCGCCGGGTCGCATACCTTCAATAAGGTTTTTGGCATCACGCGCAATCCCTATGACCTCAAGCTTTCATCCGGGGGTTCCACCGGCGGTGGGGCAGCCGCAGTTACGAGCGGAATGCTTCCGATTGCCGATGGCAACGATACCGGGGGCTCCCTGCGCAATCCGGGGTCCTGGAACAACGTCATCGGTTTCCGAACTTCGATCGGTCGCGTGCCAATCGAGTTTCCAACTGCCTTCTACTTGCGATTGCCATCATATGGCCCAATGGCCCGTACGGTGAGCGATGCGGCCTATTTGCTTTCCGTCATGGCCGGGCCGGACCCGCTCGATCCGATTTCGCTGCGCGACGACCCTGCCATCTTCGCCAAATCGCTCGGCCGCGATTTCAAAGGCACGCGTATCGCCTGGACGCCGGACCTGGGCTATCTACCGGTTGAAAAGCAAGTGTCGGCCGCAACAGCCAAAGCAATACCGGTTTTGCAGAGCATCGGTTGCGTGATCGAGAACGACCACCCGGACATGACTGGATCGTTCGAAACGCACAAGACCCTACGCGGAGCCCTCGTTGCCTTGGCGACGGAAAAATTCTTCGAGACTCGTCGCAAACTGATCAAAGAAACCGTGATCTGGGATGCCGATGGAGGGCGGAAGCTCACCGGATTGGATATCAGCCACGCCGAAGCCCAGCGGACGACAATCTATCACAACGTCCGTAAATTCCTTGAGAAATACGAGTTTCTGGTGCTGCCCGTTTCGCAGGTGGTCCAGTTCCCGGTGGAAACCGAGTACCCTACCGAGATCAACGGCAAGAAAATGAGGACGTACATGGAATGGATGGAAAGCTGCTACGCCATCAGCTTGACAGGACTCCCCGCCATCTCCGTCCCGTGTGCGTTCACCGAAGGGGGGCTGCCAGTGGGCCTGCAAATTGTCGGCCGCCACAACGACGATCTGGGTGTGCTGCAATTGGCCTACGCCTTTGAGAAAGCAGCATCTGTTGAGCGGCGACGTGTTCCGTCCCTGTGACTTGCCTCGCATTCACGGATTACGACATTGGCGCGTAGCCGTTGTTAATGGCCCGCAGCAGCGATCATACTACGGAAATGGATGATGGCTCCAACACAAGGCGCATTCGCATGATTCCTTTCGGCTTTCGAATAGCCGGCGCGGCCAACATCGTAGGTGTCTTAGTCTTCTCGTTGGCGTTCACGAATGAACGCCTGATTGAGCTCAGTCCCGCCGTATTGTCCCGCTTCGGATTAATCTCGATCATGTTGTGGGGACTGGCCTATTTTTCCGTCGCCTCTTCGTATCGCGCGGTGCCCTGGTTGAGCGGCGTCTTCGCCTTGGAGAAATTCATTTACGTTGGGTCTTGGCTCGTTTGGATCCAAGCGCACGGCCAATCACTACTGCACCTCTTCACCGAGTCTCCGCTCACAGCGACGTTTTACACGTTCTACGGTCCCAATGACTTCCTATTCGGCGTGTTCTTCGCTTATGTTGCGATGCGAGACTTACGGGCGAGCCGCAAGGCGGAAGTGACGTAGGTGGCACCGAGCTTCGTCGCCCCATCCTTGCGTGGGTCTGCAGCGAACGGTCGTCGAGCACCATCTCGCCGTGATTCATGAAGTCGTGCGCGCCGGCGAACGACGCGTACCACTGGCGGTCCGCGTCAGAAGCTCACGTTGAGACGGACGCCGTAGGCGAATGCGTTCTGAGTGGCGACCGCGCCCGCGCCGGGCCGGAGGATCTGGAAATCCGGGCTGATGTTAAGCCAGGGCGTCACCTGGAAGTTGTAGTAGAATTCCACGCCGGTGCCGTTGCGCGGGCCATAAAGCAAGCGGGGAATGCGGCCGAACTCAGTGGAGGCGCCTGTGAGGTACCAGCCGATACCGAAGGTATCGCCCCGCTCGTTGCCGACAGGGCTATTTCCACCGATGCCGGCACTGAGAAAGTATTTCACGGGATTCGGGTTCCCGTCGGTGAGGGCAGCGCGTCCGAACAAACCCCAGCCGCGGTTGCTGTCGGAGAACTGGACGAAGTACTGGTCGAAGCCATAGTAGAGGGTGTACGAATTGTCGAGTGTCGGAAACCCGGGCACGACCGGCTCCGGGTAGACTCCGGGTGGCGGCTCTTCGAACCTGAGATTCGTCTGCGGCGAGTGCTTCCACATTCCTCCCACGTGCTGCTCGCCCGGCAGGCCGAAGAAGTTGGTATTTACCTTCACTTCGCCTCCCACGATGATGCCCCTCGAGAATAGGTTCTTGGTGCCGAAGAAATCCGCGGTTCGGTCGATTGGGTCCAGGACAAACGCGCCAAACTGTCCCCACCGCTGGGGACTGACGAAACCCGAGATGAACGACGAATAGGGTATCCCGAGCAAAAACGCCGGGTTCGCGATCAGGGCCTGGTTGACGAATTGACTGGTGCCATCCCCCCCCGCGAAGGTGTCCTGGTCGAACGCGCCAATCATGTCTTTCTTGCCCGCGTAGACAACCAGGTTTTGCGAAATGGGCTGAGTCCACAGGAAATTGGTCAGGAACGGAACGCCCGGCTGGTTGGCGCGAGGCGGGAGCAGGGTCCGGGAACACCGGTGGAGCAAACGTCCCCGCGCGGAGCGAAACGTTCCCGTATTCGCCATACCAGTTCTCCAACCGGATCAGCAAGGTTGATCCCCTGGGCAAACCGGCGAGCGTCTGCAGGTTCAGGATCGCGTCGTACTCGCCGCGACCGGTGTATTTGAACACATTCCCCTGGCCGAGGCCGAGGAGGGGCGTCGAGGGCTTGTTCACCCCGCCGACAAGGCCAAAAGCGAACTGGGTCGCTCTAGCGGCGAAGGTGAACCCGGCGTCGCGCAGCTCGGGGCGCAGGCCGAACCAGTCGTCCGTGAGCGTCCCACGCGTGCAGACATCATCGATGCAATCCAGCACTCCGAAAGGGTCTTGGGCGGGCTCTCCCGGGTAGGCTCGTACCTGGGCGTTGACCGCGTCCGCCGTGGGCGTTGGTTGCTGGCCGCGGACGGCTTCAGCCGGGTAGGCTGGTTGTTGTCCTCGGACGGCTTCCGCCGTGGAGGCAGCCGGAACTTCTTGCGCCGATGCCTGTTGCCACGCGGGGAGCAACCCTGCGAGCAGCATGAAGAACCGTGCGATCGCCCCAAAGGGCTCGCTCCGCTGCTGCGTGGTTCTTTCGCGTAAGTGCTCAATGCGAAGCACGTGAGACAATCCTCCCCAAGTGCATGCCCGAAACGAGACCTGCGCAGGCCAGAGGTAATATCGGCAAGATCGGAGTATTCCCTAGATGGGAGGAAGTCGCGCGGTGGATGTTTCAGAATGTAAATATGATCTGAGTACGGATGAGAATCCCAGTTTGACCGGCCACGAAGCCGGTGCGATTCTGATCGGCTGGGGATCTGTTCAGCCAGGCCGTGTCGAACGTGAACCGGAGGTTGCTCTGGCCGGGAAGAATGAACCAGTTGAGGCCGCCCGCCACCTCTGAGCCCGTTCCATAGTGGCCGGTCACGAATGACGCGCGGGAGTATAGCTCGACCTTCTGGGGCAGGATGAAGTAACCGCCCTGCAGGAAACCGCCATACGCCTGCGTGGAACTGAATGGAAGCGGTCCGTTCCCCTTCAGTGCGGACAGATCCTGAGCGTACCATTCGGTCGACACGCTGAGCCCGCGATGCTTGAACGCGAGGTCAAACGCCGCCAGCGAGATGTCGTACGATTGGAGCGTTACCCCCGGCGCGAGTGCGCCGGGTTGTGTGATCAAGGTGCCGTCGGAGAGCCGGATTGACGAATTCTCGACAGCATCGCTGGCGGCCTGACTGCCCTGCCCGAGGGCGAAGGTGTAGCAGGCCCCAATGCGCACGACCGGATCCTTGTGGTCCTCGAAGTCGGCGTAGCCTCGACCGAAATCGCCCCACGGCTCCCACCAGGCCGAGCCGGACCAGCAAAACCGATTGTTGAGCTGGGTGGGCCTCAGATTGAGCGTGTTGAAGCCGTTGGACATCATCGCGTGGTAGTACACCCCGTCGATCGGTTCGCCCGTGATCCAGACGCCCTGGCTGAGACTGGGACGGAAGAAGGTCGTCGCCATCGTACGATCGGGCCCTTCCAGGGCGGCGAAAGCGCTTTCGAGCCATTCGCGCGACCCAGGGACCTTGTTCTGGCCGACATGCAACTCGAATGGCGCGATTGAACCGGTATGCGAGGTCGAAGGCCCGGAACCCGATCGGGTTGCTAGTGACCGTGTTGTAATCGATGTTCAAAAGGTAAGTGAGCTTGGGAAGGAACGCCGTTCCCGAGAAGATCAGACGTCCACGGGGGATCCCGAAATAGTCGCTGTTGGTGATTGGAGTCCGGATCCCGGCACTGTTGGTCCAGACAGTCGCGCCGCGGGCAAACCCGTTGTATCGGAACACATCCTGACTGTTGACCTTCAGCGAGAACGGAGATTCGTCAAGGTCTTCCGGAGCGATCACGAAGCCGCTGTCGTAGCCCACCTTGTACTTGGAAGACGGTTTTCCGGATTCGGATTGCGGTAAGGCGGGCGCCGCGGGCGAGTCGGTTTGCGCCTGCTCTTCCGGTGTGCGGGACGAATCTCCGGAATCGGATTGCGTCGCCGGAGGGGAGGGCGACGGAACCGGCGGGGTCTGAACCTCCGCTGATCGCAAGCTCAGTCGCTCCTTGAGTGAGCGAACCTCCCCGGACAGACGACGGTTCTCCTCCACAACCGATTGAAGCATCCGTTCGAGTCGATCGATCCGCGAACTGTCCGTGGGGGCGGTCTCCGCGGGGATCGCCGATTGAGGCGCGCGACACCGTCCAGAAGCGGCAAGACCGTCGCTAGTGCCACCCAGGCGTAGAGCGCCCGGGCGAGCAAGTTGCGGGGCTCTTGCCGCTCCATTAGCGAGCCTCTCTTCTCAACCACAACCTTCCGCACCAGGTCTCAGCAAACGACGCACGTGAACGGACTGCCCCCTTCCCCCAACGATACCTGTCTTCTGAGATCGGCCAAAGGCTCGTCGAGAATTGAGCGAGAATACCGATTGACGGGAATCTTTGGGTTTTGCCGTAGGGCCGGTCTCCATCGCCCTACGGCCGGGGTGCGGCCTTTCGCAGGTCGTCGTAACTCATGCCGGAAAAGAAACTTTGGATCCAGGAGCCGATGCTCGCGGGAATACTCGCGATGGTTGATGAAATGTTTGGGGGGGCCGGGCTGACCTCGTTGCGGAGTACCACGAGTTGGCGGTAAAGCGCGTTGTACACCTGCCGCTGGCGGGGCGTGGTGGCGGCGCCGAAGCGGAGGTTGAACGCGTTCATGAAGCCCAGGAGGTCGCCGAGGGTCGCGTCCGGGCGATTATCGACGCCGGCCAGGACCCGGTCGAGATCGGGCGCCTTGAGCATGACCACCAGACCGTGTAGCGCCTTCAAGAATCGGTCGGCCTGTTTCCGCTCGAGGCCGTTCTCGGGCAAGATCCTGGCGGCTTTCTCCTCGGCGGCGTAAATGGCGCCCAGTAATTTCCGAACGGCGGCGGGGTCCGGCCCCGTTTCGTCGTCGATCTGCTTCCAGATCTGCTGGTCCAGGGCCTTGATGGCTTCGATATCGGCGGCGAATTCGGGCCGGAGCAGAGGCATCGGCAGAGTGCCCGTGGCGAGCTGGTGGAAGCCGACGGTGATTGCGGCGGCGTTGTACCGGAATGGGATAACGCGAATGTTGCCGCCGCCGACCCGGGCCTGCGCGGCCCGAAGCGCTCGGGCATAGACTCGGGGGTCGTTGATCTCTTCCATGGCGGCGTTGAGCGCATCGCCTGAAGCGATGTCGCGCGGCTCGGGGTTGTCGCGCGAGCCGCCTCTGGATCGCCTCGTTGAACTGCACGTTTCGTTCCCTTTCCCGCACAAGCCTTTCACGACGAGCCCGGTTCGCGATCCGCTGCGAGTCATTGATGTACTCATTCCACCGCATGACCGTATCGGCATTGATCGAGTCAGCGACGGCGGTCTGCTTGTTGTAAAAGCCGGCGCCTTGCAGGAACGAGCCCAGCCCTCTTGCATGATCTCCCTCCGCGGTCGCGGCGCCTCCCCAGCCGCCCCAGCCCCAGTCGCCGAATCCGCCAGGGAAAGCCCACTGAGCGTGAGCCGGCGTGCCTTGTGCCGCCCAGAGCGTGCACATTAAGCCGATCACCAAACGAGATCGCATCTGCATGGTCCTTCCCCAAAAATTCACATTTGAAACAATTTTTTTCTAAAGTAATGCTTACGGCGGAAATCAAGATAACTCTTGTTCTAGTGTCGCATCAAGGTGCTAGGCCGCAATTCGTGGCGCGTGTCGTGAACTCCAGGACGACAGCAACCCTCTACGATAGCCTTACCAACATCTTCCAACCTTCCCTAACATTCCCCCCAATCGGCAGACCCCTCAACCGCGCCGAATCCGCGAGTTGCCAGTGAAGCACCCGGTTCGTCAAAGCCGAAATGATTCACACGATCCGAACGGCCGGACGGCGCCGGGCCGCCCGTTCCAACGGGTGGGATATGTCCATTTGTGTACAAAATCGCGCCAGGTTTGGGGGTCCCGCGTCATGAAGTGGAGTTATCTGGTCATCGGAGGGTTGGCCGCCCTGTGCACGGGGGCGGTCGCCGCCGGCCCAAGAAATGCCGCAGGCTCGACCGGCAATCCCGCCACCTCGACCGTTCGTCCCGCAGCCCATAGCGGAATATGCGCAGCCTGCACAGAATGTGCCGCAGCCTGCGCAGAATGTACCGCAACCTGCGCCCGGCGTCCCACAGCCCGAACAGGAAAACCCGCAGCAGCCTGGAACCGACGCGGAAGGCCGGCAGCCGGCGAGCGCCGGCTATGGCCTGGAGGCCGAGTCGCTGCCCGGCGAGCTAGCCGAGGATATTTCTGCGGCCACCGACTCGCTCAGACTGGGCCCGACACCTGTCTCACAGGTGCGGTTTCTCATGGACACTCTGGGTGTCGGTAGCCTGTTCGGCGACAGCGGCATCCGGACGTTTGGTTGGGTCGAGGGCGGATATACCGGTGCATCAACGGGCGCCGGCATGCTTTCCGTGCAGCCTCGCCAGAACCGCTTCGGCGACGAGTTCCTGCTCAACCAGATCGGCTACGTGATCCAGAAGCCGCTCAAGCAAGACCAATTCGACCTGGGATTCAACGTGAGGTATTTCGCCGGTGCCGACGCGGCTTTGGGCGCGGCCAAGGGGGGCATCGGCTACCCGGCCACCAATCCCCACTTCGGTCAGGATTTCCGCGACCTGTACATCTCGGCGCATCTACCGATCATCACCGATGGAGGCGTGGACTTCAAATTCGGCCGCATGAACACGATCATCGGTTACAACGGTTTCTTGGCACCTTATCGGCCCTTCTACTCCAGCGACTACCAGTTTTTCTACTCGCAGGATGGTGCCTTCACCGGCTTCCTGTTCGACTGGCACGTCAACAATCGCTTGGACATCTGGAACGGGATGACCCTGGGCGCGAACACGTTCTTCGTCCTGCGAAGCAGTCGCTCTTACTGCTACATCGGCCAGGCCAATTACTGGCTGACGGACGAAAAGAAGACCCGGTTGACAGCCTCCGTCTACTGCGGGCCGAATGCGATCTTCGCGGCCCCGAAGATGGCAGGCGACTACGTCACGATGGTGGAGCTGCGCCTCCAGCACGATTGGAACGAGCGATTCACACAAGTTCTCCAGAACAATATGGGTTGGGATGCCAACACGCCGGTCGGCACCGGCCAGTGGTACGGCCTGTACCTCATTAACATCCTACACCTCAACACGGATGTGGATGCCCTCTTTCGTGCGGAATGGTTCGACGACACCAACGGCACGCGAACCGGAATCGCCACCAACTATGCAGAGACGACTCTGGGCCTCAACTGGCACCCCGTGAAGTACCTTGAAGTCCGGCCGGAGATCCGGGGCGACTACGCCGGCGCACCCGCATTCGGGGTCAACGGCGCCCACACCGATCGCAGCCAGTTGACGGGCGGGGTCAGCTTCCTGGTCAAGTTCTGACGCCGGCCGATTCGCGGCCGCCGAATCGCGGCGGCGGCCGTACGGCAGCCGCTCACGGCGCGGGCGTCTTGCCCCATCGTTCGGCGACACGGGTCGAGAACCAATGGTTGGGAGCCAGGGCGCTCGAACCGAGGAGCCAGGGGGGCGCCCCCTGCCCCTCGCTCCAGCCCGCGGCAAGCCAGAGCGCGATCGATACCAGGTCGCTCGTAACGGCCGGCGGGGGCCCGCACCATCGCATGCAGCTTTCTCCCGAGTCAAGTCGAAAAACGGAACGCCGCAGGGCCGGATCGGCCTCGGGAAGCGTCTCAGGCAGTGGCCCGGCCACGAACAGGCTGCCCGAGGCCAAAGCCGCGCCCGTGTGCCATCCGACAGCGTTGGCGTCCCAGGGACCGTCCCATCGGAAGCGGTCGCGGTAGACCAGCCGTCCGGTGCGGCGGGCCTCGAAGTCCTGGACGATCCGCTCGAACTGGAACCGCTCGGAAAGGACGCCTCGGTCATAGCGGCCGGCCAGCCAGATGTCACCCCAGATCAAACGGGCGCGAGGACCGAGCGCAACGCGGCCGCGCTGAAAATAGCGGCAGCCCCGGAACGGGATCGTGGGGCCTGGCAGAACGACCAGGCAGGCGTCGTCCTCGACAAGGACGGTCCATTGTTGGGTGGCATAGCCGGCCACGGCCGGGTGGACACGGGTGGCCGACTGGCCCGTCACGACAGCCCGAGTGCCCTCCCGCGCCGTGATCTCGATCAGATGGCCATCGCCGTCCATCAAGCCGGCCGTGAGGTTGATCAAGTAGAGCAACGACGCCGGTTCCGAGCCGAGCACGAATGGCGGCATTAACCGGACCGGGACCTGCTGGTAGCAAGTCCCCATCCGGGTTTCGCCGCCGGCGCGGACCAGCTCGACACGAGCGCCGCCAACGCGGCCGGCCTGGTGCTCGGTTGCATGCAAGCCCCGGAACTCCGGCGGCGTCAGGAGCTCGTCGCGCGTGATGCGAGCTGGTCGCGCACCCACTTGATCACCTCCTCGACTCCTTCCTTCTGCCGGAGGCTGACCATCAGGAACGGCCGCTCGCCCCGCATTTTGAGGCTGTCGCGTCGCATCACGTCCAGGTCGGCCCCGACGTACGGAGCCAGGTCGATCTTGTTGATCACCAGGAGGTCGCTGTTGCAGATGCCCGGCCCCCCCTTGCGGGGGATCTTGTCCCCTTCGGCCACGTCGATGACGAAGATGAAACGGTCGGCCAGCTCGCGCGAGAAGACCGCGGTGAGATTGTCGCCGCCCGATTCGACGAGGACGAGCTCGAGCCCCGGGAACTGGCGCTGGAAGTTGGCAACCGCGCTCAAGTTGGCGCTGGCGTCGTCGCGAATGGCCGTGTGCGGGCAGCCGCCGGTCTGGACGCCGACGATTCGCTCGACCGGCAGCGCCTCGCGGCGGGAGAGGAACTCAGCGTCCTCGTGGGTGTAAATGTCGTTGGTGATGACGGCCAGGTTGACTGCGGGCCAAAGGGCGCGGCAGAGCGCCTCGACCAGGGCCGTCTTGCCGGAGCCGACCGGCCCGGCCACGCCGATGGTGTAGACCCGGCGCGATGGACCGGCATATCGGGCCGGACCCGGGCGGCCCATGTGATCGTGGGGATGGTCGTGGTCCTTGTGAAAGGCAACGCCAAAGCGGGGACGCCGCCGGCCCGTCTGTGGCGGCCCAGTGGGCGCGTCCAGCCCAAGGTCACGAGCGGAACATTCGAGCATACAGTTGAGTTTGCTCATCACAGAGGATCTCGTAGAAAGGACAGCCGGCGCCGGCGGTCTCAGCGTCGCGGCCGACCAGCTCCTGAGCCAAGTTGCGGATATCGTCCTGAAGATAGGCCAGCACCTGCTGGCCGTGAGTGTGGCCAACCGGGATTGCGCGGACCCCGCGCCGATCATACCGAGGGCCGCCTGGTGAAGGTAGGCGAGGAGTACGCCTTCGGGCTCGCCGCCGGCGACGGCCCCAATCAACCCGAATGCGACCGGGTGGTGCCAGCCGGAGGGCGTGTCGGTCAATCCTGGCGGAAGAGACTGCAGCCCCGGCGCGGCCCAAGACCAGGTTGACGCCAGGGCGAAGAGCTGCTCACCCATCTCGCGGCTCGCGCGGCGGGTCAACGGGGGGATGACCGAAAGTTCGGCAATGTGGTTCAGCTCTCGCAGTTCGGAGGAGTTGCCTGAGTGGCCCGCGCGGCAGGCTGACGCCACGAGCACGCCCTCCAACGGCCCGAGCGACGACTGAAGCCATTGGCGGACCCAGCGCTCCAGGCTCTCCGGGTCGTGGACCAGCCCGCGTGCGATTGCCGCTTCCAGCCCCCACGAATGCGTGTAGCCGCTGATCGGGAGGGCCGAGTCGGCAATCTGGAGCAGGCGGAGATTCATCGGTTTCTGAGTTCCATGGTCGAGCGGACCGCCACGGGCGGACCGTTCGACCGGGATTAGCTTCAATCTAAAAAAGGAAGTAGCGCTGGGTCATCGGCAGCGATTCGAGTGGCGGGCTGCTGACCTTAACGCCGTCAACCCAGACCTGATAGGTGTCAGGGTCAACGCGGATTTCGGGGGTCGCCTCGTTGCGTCGCATGTCTTTCTTGCCGATTTTGCGGCAGTTTTCGACGGCCACCAGCTCGCGCTCGAGGCCATAGCGCTCGGCAATCCCGTTCTTGAGCGATGCCTTTGAGACGAAGGTGACGCACGACTTCGAGAGTGCCCGCCCATAAGCGGCGAACTGGGGGCGCATGTAGACCGGCTGCGGGGTGGCGATGCTGGCGTTCGGGTCGCCCATCTGGGCGTTGACGAGCAGCCCCCCTTTGAGGACCAGGAAGGGCTTGACTCCGAAATATGCCGGCTCGTAGAGCACCAGGTCGGCGAGCTTGCCCGGCTCGATGCTGCCGACGTGCTGGGAAATGCCATGGGCGACCGCCGGGTTGATCGTGTACTTGGCGACGTAGCGCTTGACGCGCTCGTTATCGTTGCGGGCGCTGTCGCCGGCGAGGGGGCCGAACTGCACCTTCATCTTGTGGGCGGTCTGCCAGGTTCGGACGATGGCCTCGCCGATCCGGCCCATGGCCTGCGAGTCGGAGCTCATCATACTGAGAATGCCGCGATCATGGAACACGTCCTCCGCGCCGATCGTCTCGGCGCGGATGCGGCTCTCGGCGAAGGCCACGTCCTCGGGGATGCTCCGCGACAGGTGATGGCAGACCATCAGCATGTCGAGGTGCTCGTCGATTGTGTTGATCGTGAACGGCCGGGTGGGGTTGGTGCTGGACGGCAGCACGTTAGGCTCGCCGGCGATCTTGATGATGTCGGGGGCGTGCCCGCCGCCGGCACCTTCGGTGTGAAAGCTGTGGATTGTCCGCCCCTTGAACGCCGCGACCGTGTCGGCGAGGAAGCCGCACTCATTCAGGGTGTCGGTGTGGATGGCGATCTGGATATCGTATTCGTCGGCAACCGTCAGGCTGGTATCGATGACTGAAAGGGTGGTGCCCCAGTCCTCGTGCAGCTTGAGCCCGCAGGCCCCGGCCTCGATCATCTCCTCGAGCGGTTTCGGCAGGCTGCCGTTGCCCTTGCCGAGAATGCCGACGTTGATCGGCAGCCCCTCGAAGGCCTGGAGCATCCGCATAATGTTCCACGCGCCGGGCGTGCAGGTCGTCGCCCAGGTTCCCGTGGCCGAGCCGGTGCCGCCGCCGATCAGCGTCGTGATGCCGCTCGCCAGCGCCACCTCGATCTGCTGTGGGCAGATGAAGTGAATGTGGGTATCGATCCCGCCCGCCGTGACGATCTTGCCCTCGCCGGCAATGATCTCGGTGGCCGGCCCGATCACGATCCGAGGGTCGATTCCGCTCTGAGTCAGCGGGTTGCCGGACTTGCCGACCGCCACGATCCGTCCGTCCTTGATGCCGATGTCGCCCTTGACGATCCCCCAGTGATCGATGATCACCACGTTGGTGATCACGAGGTCGCAGTGCTTGGGACTCATCGGCTCCTCGAGCGGGCACTGGTCCTGACCGTCACGGATCGACTTGCCGCCGCCGAAGATCGACTCCTCGCCGTAATCGCCATAGTGCTCCTCGATCTCGACGACCAGCTCGGAATCCGCCAGCCGGATGCGGTCGCCCTTAGTCGGGCCATATTTCTTGGCGTACGCCTGTCGCGAGAGTTTCACGCTCATGGGATGACTCCTAGGTCGGTTCGAGACGGGAAAGAAATGGGCGTGAGCCCCGCGTTACTTGGATGGTTTGTGGCCGTACCCCTGCTCGATACAGCGCTTCAAGCTGGTCTCGCGGGTGTAGGGATCGTCGAGGCGGCCGCTGACCAGGGCGTTGAACCCGTAGACCACTCGACGGCCGCCGTAAGGGATCAGCTTGACTACCTTGGTGTCGCCGGGCTCGAACCGCACTGATGTGCCGCTCGGCAGGTCGAGCCGCATGCCGTAGGCCTTCACCCGGTCGAACACCAGGGCCTTGTTGACCTCGAAGAAGTGGTAGTGCGCGCCAATCTGCACCGGCCGGTCGCCGGTATTGTTGACGGTGAGCGTCACGACGGGGCGGCCCGCGTTGAGCTCGATGTCAGGCCCGTCAAATAAGTACTCGCCAGGAATCATGTTCGGCCTCCAAAGTGTCGCGGGGTGGGGAATCTGGTACCGATCGTCAGTGGATCGGCTCGTGGATCGTGACCAGTTTGCTGCCGTCGGGGAACGTCGGCTCGACCTGGATCATCGAGATCATCTCGGCGACACCATCCATGACGTCGGTCTTCTTCAAGATCTCGCGGCCGGCGCTCATGATCTCGGCGACCGTCTTGCCGTCTCGGGCCAGTTCCATCAGCTCGGCCGTGATCAAGGCCGTGGCCTCGGGGACGTTCAGCTTCAGGCCGCGCGCCTTGCGCGCTTTGGCGACCTGGGCGGCCATGTAGATCAGCAGCTTGTCGCGTTCCTGCGGTGACAGATTCATTGGCGTGACTCCGTAGGGACAAAGATCTGTGGCAATGAATAAACGCGTTTCCCGGCGCGGCGAGTCTTGGTCACGGCGCCGCGGCGGCCGGCTCACGGAATAACCTTCCGTCGAGCCACCCGAGCGCCAGAACGATCCAGGTCGCCAGGACGAACGGCGCTGTCAGGCGCAGGCAGCCCGACGAGCGGTAAGAGCTCCGTGAGCGGAACCGAGATCAGCATTCCCAAGAGTGGCGGGATCAGGGATCGCCTCCACAAAAACAGGGCAACAGCCGCCAGTGTCGCGTTGTAGCCGTACAATCCGAGCGCAACGTTGTCGGTCAGGGCGCGTTCGACAAGGCTCTCGGGGTCGAGTGCTCTCAAGGCCGCGGTTGCATGGTAGCTCCCCACCAGCATGCCGACGACTGAGCCGAGCAGCACCCACAACGCGTGCCGCCAGTCGCAGAGCGCAATGCCGGCCAGGAACAACAGCGCCGTCCAGATGCTCTCCTGGAACATGACCTGGCTGACACCATGGGCCACGGCCCGGAAGAGGCCTCCCGAGGCGCTCGCTTCCTCCGGCTCGACCCGCGCCGCGCCGAGTGCGAGACCCAGGAAGAACAGGGCCCAGGTTGTGACAATGAACGGCGCGGTGTAAGTCGGGAAGGGCACGAACCGCCTCAAGAGCCGGGTCAAGAGCGCCGCCGCGACGCAGCCGCCGACCGCGAGTGCGATGCTCGCGGCGCCCGGCCGGAAGAAGAACAGCGTGGCGATCCCGACCAACGCGGAGTTGAAACCGTAGATCCCGCCGGACAGCTCGGACTCGTCGAACGTCAACACCCGAGCGGTCGCCGCACCGATTGCCGAGCCGACCACCGCGCCGGCCGCCATCAGCGGCGAGCTCACCAGGATCCCCAGGGCAAAGCAGGCGCCTGTCAGGGCGTTCTCCTGGAAGAAGACCTGCCCGATGCCCCGCAAGACGGCGCGAATTGGCTCTGGTACGGCACCGTCCGACATTGAGAACATACGGCCTCAATTCTGTCGCAAGATCGTGATGCCCGGTCAACCCATTACCGAAGTGAGATGGCTGTGAACGTGAATTCCAGCCGAGCCACGAGGATCGACTACTGGTTATCGAAAGTCAATGGTGTTGCGGCGAAGGTGAGGCAAAACTCACGAGGTTGAACGACAACATGAGCGTTGCCTCTGCGCCGCCTGTCTCCTGAGCTTGAGCATCGGTGACTCTGCGTACGACGACGAAGAAATGCAGCTCATTTTCGTTGGCGATATACGCTCTCGCGCCGGGCGAATGATGCAAGCGCGTCGGCTACCGAGCAATCCTTCCATTCGCTTCGCACCCTAGAAGTTCGACGAACCGTTTGCGAAAGTCTATCGCCATGGCATCGTACAGTTGCAAAAGCGTCGAATGAGGTGGGTGACCGACGCGGACGGAGGCGTCTCACGAACCGCAGGTCTTGTGGCAACCAGCGGTTTCCGCTAGGATCAATTGCCCACGAATCGGGTGTATTGCATGGGGATACTTTGATGTTCGACTCGCGGAAGATTTGGCGGCTGGCGGTCGGGAGCGTCGTGGGGCTCGTTGCCTGGCTGGGAGCGGAACGAGCGCAGGCCCAGTGGGGCGGTTTCGGCGACGTTGGCTTCGGATTTGGATTCGGGCTGGGGGCGCAGACGCCGGCCTCGGTGAGCTTTCTGAATCACCACGCGATTGCCAGGACGAATGCCGCGGCCGCGGCGCGGCCGCAGCCCTTGCGAGCGCCGATTCCAGTCTCGCGCAACGTGGACTTTTTCACCCGGTATGACGCCGCGACGCGAGCGGCCATGACGGACCGCGTCTCGCGGCGCCGCGTGCTGCCGCGTACCGCTGCGGCCCCGTCTCAGCCCGTAACGCTTGCGGATACGTCGCCGACATCGCGCCCGGCGCAGCCTCTGGCCAGCTTCTTCAACAAGATGCGCCAGCTCATCTGGCCCGCCGACGCACCCACCGACGGCGACCTCGCGGCCAAGCGATCAACGTCGGACGCGCAAACGCTCGCGTTGCTCACCGAGGTTGAGGGCCGAGGATACAGCCAGATCGCGACGGCGGTCGAGGCGAGGGACAAGTTGCTCGACTATGGCCGGCCCGCCTTGCAATTGATGCGGGAAAACTCAACCCCGGCGGTCTCCGACGCCTTCCATGCGTTTCTGCTTTCGCTTTACGATTCCATCGGGCAGGCGCCCAATCTGCCGTCTCGTCAGTAGGCGTCGCGCGAGAATGAGGTTGGAGGGAGAACGTCCTTTCGCAGAGCGAAAATAGACACTTGTTTTGGCTTTGCTCCTTAGCGTCCGACGGCACCGGCGACGGCCTTCTCCAGGTTCGAGCGCGTCAGGTCGATGTGGATGACGATACCGTCGCGGCCGATCAGGACATTGGCCGGGACCTCCGAGACGGCGTAGCCCCGGGCGTAGTCCTGATCGCCGGCGCCGTTGATCAGGTTGGGCCAGCGGACGTTGTATTCCAGCAGGAACTGGCGGACGGCGGGCCGCGCGGCGTCGGCGGACTTGACGCTCTCCTGGAGGGGATCGAGGTTGATGCCGAGGATCCGGAAGCCGCGGTCACGGTATGCCGCGTAAACCGCGTCGAGACGCGAGACCTCCTCGGCGCAATTCAAGCACCAACTGGCCCAGAACACGATCAGAACCACGTCGCCGTGAAAGTCGGCCAGGCGCACGGGCCGTCCGTCCACATCGGTGCCGGCGATGGGTGGCGCGGGCTTGCCGATCAGATCGAGGCGGGCCAAGCGCGACGCCACGAAGGCCTTGACCGTCGGGTCAGTCGCTCGATCGAGCACCAGCTTGAAGGCTTTGCGCGCGACGGCGAACTGCTCGCCCTGCGACAGGCGCTCGAAGTACGCTTCGAGCAGGGTGAGCTGGGCGGTCGTCGGCAACGCGTGGTGAAGCGCGGCGCCTGCACCGGGACCGAGCGCCGAGGTCAGGCTGGCGAGCGACTCGTCATACGCCCCGCGGCGGACCTGCGCCATGATCTTCGCGACGTCGGCCAGCATGACAACTTTCGACGAAGTTTCCTTCGCCTGGAGCACGCGGTCGGCGACGGGCTCGGCCTCGGCGAACAAGTTGGCGGCGATCGCCGCTCGAAAATACGACTCGTACGTTTGGTTCGCCTCGTCCTTCGCCTGCTTGCCCGCCAAGGCGGCAAGACGCTCCAGCCGCCGCCGCTCGATGTCATCGAGCTCCTTTCGATAAAGGGCGTCGATCGCGACTACCGAGTCGAGCGCGGGCGTGGTCTTGGCGGCGTCCGGCGTGGCGGTATCCTGTGCCCGGGCTGGCCCCCGCCAGGCCGCGCCCACTACCAGGATGGCCGTTGTCAATGCGAGCGTCTGGATCCTGGTACAAGCGGTCATCTGCGCTGAACTCAAAGGGTGGGTGAAACAGGAGCCGCACTATTAGGCCAGGAGATACGCGGCAATGTCAAGGGTTTGCGGCGTTGAATCGATCGAATCCGCCGAGGAATCGGCGATGTCTCGGGCGGTTGCCGCGTCGCTTGCGACCAGGCCGCAGGCTCGACACCAGGTCGATGCCGGCGAGAAGTCCTCCGCGCCCGGGATCGACCTGGCGTAAAACCGCAGTCGTCAGAAGAATAGCTGGAGACGCCACCAGAGCGTGTCCGCAGTTCCCGCCGTCCTTGTAGGGCCGGTCGCGTATGTAATTGGATTGTTAAACTCGTCATGCTTCCAGTCGAAGAACATTTTGATGTACTGTGTCATGTGCCAGGTCAGGCCGAGGTCGGTCGTCCAGACCCGATTGGCGTTGCCGACGGGTGACGCCAGGCCGCCCGTGAAGATCTGATTGCCGATGTCCAGATAGTTGTAACGTGCGAAGATCTCCCAAGCTCCCGGTCCAAACTCGCCGGGCCGCAAGCTGAAGGGGCGGCGCGGCTTGACGATGCCAACCTGGCTGCGGGTCTCACCGGTCAAAAGATAACCTGCCGTGACATAGTAGCTGCCGACGGGAACGCGCGTGTGCATCGAGCGGCTGGCGGGAGTGGTATTCAACGCATAATCCTGGTAGCCGCTCTGCCACTCGGCGATGAGCGCGAGCTGCTGGTAAAAGTAAGCGGCGTGCATGTCCCAGAACGCCATCGGGCCGTACTGACCTGTGTGATCCCCCAGCGTCAGGAAGGGGATGCCGATATCCGCGACACCGGTGGTCGGGACGATCGTGCGAAAGACTGCCGGAACCGCGGGCTGTGCCTGATTGCCGGCAAAGACCGAGCCGCCGAAGTTGAAGTTCTCCAGCACAGACCCTTCGTAGGCGCCGAAAGGATGGAAGTTCACAAACGCCGAGATGAACTTCTCGTTCTGATTCGCGTAATACCCGTTGCGATTGCCGTTGAAGATGCCCACGGCGTACTGGAACCGGGCGGATTGGTTGGGAGCGTCAAAAAGCTGGCCGTAAGCCATGATTCCTTCGTCGCGATTTTCCCCGAAGTTGTTGAAGAACAGCGATCGCTCGGGCGTGATCAGGCCCTGGATCGGCTCGACGAAAAACTCGTACGTGAAGGGCGATTTGAAGCGGCCCGCCCGAAACTGGAGCCGCTTGTCATAGTTGAAGTCAACGAATGCATCCAGGGCGTTTACCGAATCAATGCCTTGCGCGAGCGAGACGAAGTAGCCGATCTCCTTAGTCACGTGTCCGTTCCACATCCACCACTGGCGCGGAATGATGAAGGTGTCGTGGTAGAGCGTTTCACCGCCGCGCACCTCACCGCGGAAGTCGAACTGCGTCAGGTTGTGGAATTGCAGGATATACTCTTCGTCCTCGGACATGATCTCGAAGCCAGGCCCGAACCTCACTTTGGCGCTTGCGTCCGCCAAGTTGGCTGGCGCATCGAAGCGCGGCTGGACATTGGGGTTGGGCGGCATAGACTGACCGGGAACGCCAGGTCCGTAAAACATGCCGCCGGTCTGACCGCCGCCCGCTCCGCCGGCCTCGGGCCGCACCACGCCGCCCGACGAGATCCCCATGCCTCCCCCGGCGGCGCCGGGCCTCCGGCTGCGCCGGCGCTGCCCGGCGCAAGGTTGGCCTTTTGGCTTACCTGGTACTGGAGCTGATTCACGATAGCCTCAAGTTGCGCAACGCGGGCCTCGAGCGCGGCCTCGCGGGATGCTCGCGGAGGTGCGTTCGGTGGCGTCGTCGGCTGTGGTACCGCCGGTCGCGGGAGATTGGCTTCGTCGAAAGGCTCTTGAGCGGGGACCTGCACCCGTGCGGCTGTTTGCTGCGCGAAGACGCTGGCTGACCCCACGAGCCACGCCGATCCCAGCGCGGCCCACTTGAGCGCCGAATAAACAATCGATCGGACCATTTTCGTCTCCGCCGATGGAGCTCGAGCGTTGTCGTGATCCAAGACGACCGTGACAGCGCTCTGCCAGCCGTCCCTCAACCTCAAGTCCGGTGCGAAGATCAGGCGCGGAGCATGTGGCCCGCAATGGATAAACGCGCACCCAGATCGACACCCATGCCGCGTGGCGGAATCACTTTGCCGGCTGGTGCTTGATTGGGGTCGTTACCGATCGTCGATTCCACCGCCGGCTTTCGAATCATCCAGTCGGCGCCGTGGCTACAGCCAGCCGCGCCGGAAGCCAGAAAGCCAAGTGCGATTGCACGCTTGATCATGGGCGGCCCCGCGTCCTGATCTGTGTCCTGGGTCGAGCTTCCGGTCCATTCGGATTTGAGTGCAAGAATTGATGCGGACGGGTGGGAACCTAGAGCTTTTGGCCGGTCAACTCACGTACTCTGGGTGCTCAGCTTGATGCTCACGACGCTCGTCCGCGCATGGTTTGTATAGAGCTCGATCGATCCGCTCTCGGAGTCGCCGGTGAAGGCGCCAATGGCGTCTTCGACACGCTGGGGGTGCTCGTAGTAAACGTTTCCCCGCCCGGCCGCGTGGGCTGGCCCCGCGCTCTGGTTGTTGAATGCCACCACGAAACCTCCGTTGGGAGCGTGCAACCGTAGCGTGTCGGGCCCCATATAGTCCCCGTACTCGTTGACGGTCTCGTTCCAGACTCCGCGGACCACGCCCAGCGTGCCGAGCCGCCCGGCGACCGGCACGGATGTGGTCGTGGACCCATCCTCGTTCATGGTTGTGGTAGGCGTGCGATTGTCGACGGTCAGAGTGCCGTCGAGCGCGAGCGGAGCCGCCACCGCCGGCGCGGCATGGTTCAGGGCGGCGTGGCCATTCGAAAGGAGCGTTCTCCCTTCGAGAAACTCGAAACGTGGAGAATGAACGCGACTCATCGTAAGCACCTCCCGCACTGCCCGGCCGGTGGCAATCAACACACACTGGGCGGTGAGCCCAACTGTTTATTCGGACGGCAGACCAGGCAAACTTTCACGATTTTGCCGATTGGATCGGCGAGGCCCCATCGCTGGTTGCAGTACGGCGCTCTTGACGAAGCATGTCGTTTCACCTATAAGTACAGTGGTTTTTGTGATGGGGTCCGGGACTATGGGGCCAATGGGCAGCCGAAGCATTTTAAACTACGTCTCTCATGTTGCTTCCGCGCTAGCACTGGTTGCGGCGGTGGTCGCTTCGCCGGTTTGGCCGGCCAAGCAGGTTGTCCGCTCAGCCCGCGTCACGTGCGTGCCGTGCAATTTCGCCCTCCCTGCGACCAGTCATTCTTCCGCATTCTCGGCAACATGGGTCCGGTCGCGTCTGGGCCAGTTCAAGGCCATTCCGTCCGAGAATGAAGAAGAATCGAGCGGGACAATCGGTCCGGTCCGTGCCGTCTTTGACCTGCTTCCTACTGGCGTTTCCAGGCAAGATCGAGTCTTTGCCACCGTGCAGCTCGGTCTCGCGGCCTATCCCCTCCGTTGTTGAGTCAGCCTCCATTTCGGGCACGTCGCTTCCCTCGGCCAGCCGCATGAAAATTGCGTGTCGCACCGTGTTGCGCGGTGCCGTCGGCATCGCGATTGCACTCTCGACATTCACGTCGGACGAAACCTGGCCGCAGTGGGTGATGGCTGGCAATGGAAAAATGGAATCGGTTTGTGTCGCTGACACTGGCGCTAATCGGGCTGGTGTCGCCAACGGCGCTTTTCGTCGGAGCCATTCCGGGCAAGGGCGGTGCTCGACCAGAGGGACTGGGCGATCGATCGCTCTCGTGTGATCGCGCACACACCCTCCTTGTCGCTCTCCGCGCACCCGCGCTCCGACGCCGTTGGGCCCGCCGAGCCCATAAACTGTCCAGCCGGCCAATACCGCTTGGGTGTTGACGTGGCGCCGGGCCAGTTCGCGCAAGAGGGTGCCCGCTCCCTCGCGGCCTCGATGCACGGACGGCTGCCCTCTCTCAACAGTCGCTGCGCACGCCAGATTAAATGGTATTTGAATGCTTTATCTGTTCACAACGAGTTGGATTGACGTGATTGCGCGGGATGTTAGATTCACGCCCGCGATTTGGGACTTGCCAGGCACGCGCCGGGAGTATGGGCTATGAATCCGACTGTCTTCGCCATGCGCCGCCCGGTTACGACCATGATGCTGGTTGTGGCCTTGATCAGCGGCGGGGTGCTGGCTTTCGAGCGGATGCGAGTGGATATCTTCCCCTCGCTCAACACACCGAAGATCTACGTCTTCCTCGATTACATTGGCATGAGCCCCGACCAGATCGAGGGCTTCATCGTCAATCAGCTCGAGTTGTATTTTCAGTACGTTGATGGAATCCGGGATATTGATACGCGGAACATCCAGCAGGTTGCGTTGTGCCAGCTCTCGTTCTATCCCGGCACCGACATGGGCCAGGCAATGGCCCAGGTCGTGGCGATGTCCGACCGGGCCATGTCGTGGATGCCCAAGGGTACCTTGCCGCCGATGATCATGCGGATGGACGCGGGCAGCGTGCCGGTGGGCTATCTCGTCTTCGAGAGTGAAACCACCTCGCTGGGGGCGCTCGGCGACCTGGCGCAGAACGTCATCCGGCCGCTGGTGCAGAAATTCGTACCGGGCACGGTCGCGATCTCCCCGTTCGGCCCGAACATGCGGTCGATCGTCATCAACGTCGATCCCCAGAAGCTCCTCGACTACAACCTGGGCCCGCAGGAGGTCGTTGACGCCCTGGCCAAGGGGAACACGATCATTCCGGCGGGGAATATCTACGTCAAGGACTCGATGCCGGTGGTCGCCAACAACGCGACGGTCGTCAACATCAAGCGGCTGGGGGATATCCCGCTGCGAATGCAGAAGAACGTCTACCTCCGGGACGTGGCAACCATCCAGGACGATACCGACATCACTTACGGATACGCGCTGGTCAACGGCAAGAAGTCGGTCTATCTGCCGATCATCAAGAAGGACACGGGATCGACGCTCACGGTGGTGTCCGACGTGCACAAGCACATGCAGTTGTTCCGCGAGGCCGTGCCCAAGGACGTGACGGTCAACTTCGAGTTCGACGAGTCGCCCACGGTGGTGGCGGCGGTCGAGAGCGTGGCCACCGAGGGGCTGATCGGCGCGGGTTTGACCGGCCTCATGATCTTGCTGTTCCTGGGCGACTTGAGGAGCGTGATCGTCGTCATCTCCAACATCCCGCTGGCCCTCTTGGGGTCGTTATTCGGGCTCTGGATAACGGGGAACACGATCAACATCATGTCGCTGGGCGGCATGGCACTGGCGATCGGCATCCTGGTCAACGAGGCGACCGTGACGATCGAGAACGTGCACGTGCAGATGGGCCACACGTCGAAAACAGCCACGGCCGTGCTGCACGCGAGTAACGCCACGGCCGTGCCGCGGCTCCTGGCATTGCTCTGTATCCTGTCGGTGTTCATTCCGGCGTTCATCATGGCGGATCCGCTCCGGTCGCTCTTCATGCCGCTGACCCTGGGTGTCGGGTTTGCCATGATCTCGTCGTACCTGCTCTCCAGCACGTTCGTGCCGGTCCTGTGCGTGGCCCTGCTCAAGCACCACGGCGGAGCGCATGGTGAGGAGAACGCCGGGCTGTTCGGCCGGATACTCAGCGTTTATAGCAAGGCCGTGAGCTTCTTCGTCCGCATGCGCTGGTTGACCGTGCCGATCTATCTCGGAGCGTGCGGCCTGGTCCTGTGGCTGCTGGGGTTTCAGGTTGGGACCGAGTTGTTTCCGCAAGTGGATTCAGGCCAGTTCGTGCTGCGGTTCCGGCCGCCGCCCGGCTCCAACTTCGAGCTGACCCGGCAGATGGCCGTCAAATGTCTCGAGGAGATCGAGCATGAGGCAAAGGCCAAGAACATCGAGATCACGATGGGCTACGTGGGCCAGGTCGCCCCGAACTTCGGCATCGACAACATGGTGCTCTTCATGCGCGGGCCTGACGACGGCCAGGTGCGGGTCGCCCTCCGTGAGGACAGCGGCATCAAGCTCGCCGCGTTCCGCGAGCGGCTGCGCAAGATCCTCCCCGAACGGGTGATCCCGTGGCTGGCACAGCGGCTACAGCATGGGGGGTTGTCCCAGGTCGAGGCCGAGCGCCAGGCCAGGCTGGCGTCCTTCGGTTTCCAGCCGGGCGATATCGTCACCAACGTGATGAGCTTCGGCTCGTTGACGCCCATCGCAGTCCGCGTCGTCGGCACCGACCTGAAGATGGTGCGACAGCATGCGGAGAAGATCGTCGCCGCGATGAAACGCATCCCATTCCTGCGCGACGTCCAGTTCGAGCAGACGCTTGACTACCCCACGATCGAGGTGGAGATCGACCGCGAGAAAGCAGGGCTGTCCGGCGCCAAGGTCGAGGACGTGGCTCATGCTCTCGTCATGGCGACCGCGTCAACCCGTTTCGCCTCGCTCAACTACTGGGTCAACGTGAAAACGGGCTTCGACTACCTGGTCCAGGTTCAAGTGCCCCCGCTCAGAATGGAAAAGCCGGAAGACATCGAGACCTTGCCGCTGAAGTCGGTCAACCCCCTCGTCAACCTGATGGTCCGCGACGTGGCGAATGTTCGCAGGGGTGTTCGGCCTGGCGAGCTCGACCGAGACATGTCGCAGCGCTACCTGACCGTGACGGCGAACGTCGAAGGTGAGGACATGGGACGGGCCTCGCGCCAGGTCGCTGCGGCGCTTGAGGCCGCCGGCGAGTCGCCGCGCGGTGTGCGGGTCGAGACCATGGGCCAGCTCCCGCCGATGATCGAGATGTTTCAGGCGCTGGGGATCGGCCTGGCCGTCGCCGTGTTCGTGATCTTCGTGCTGCTCACGGGCTATTTTCAGTCGCTGCGGCTGGCCCTGATCTCGATTGGCGCCGTGCCGGGTGTTCTCGCGGGCATCGCGACCATCCTCTACTTCACCAACACCTCGCTCAACATCGAGTCCTTCATGGGTTCGATCATGTCCCTGGGCGTCTCGGTGTCGAACTCGGTGATGCTGGTGACGTTCATCGATGAGCACTGGAAGAGGGGAAGTCCCTCGACCGAAGCGGCGATCATCGGCGCGGGCGAGCGTCTGCGGCCGATCCTCATGACTGCTTGTGCGATGACCGTCGGCATGGTGCCCATGGCACTGGCGCTCGAGCGGGGGAGCCAGATGCAGGCACCGCTCGGCCTGGCGGTGATCGGCGGGCTGGTGATGTCGACCTTCGCCACCCTGCTCGTGCTCCCGTCGATCTTCGCGGTGGTGATCGGCCCCAGAGTGGCTCGCTCGCCATCGGTTTACCCGGACGACCCCGCAAGCGCACACTACGACCCGCACGCGTTCGCGGACGAGAACCAGTTCGGCCACGACCTTGATTCGGCGGAGAGTTAGCCGACCACACACGGAGAACCCTGATGCACCGCCCTCTTTCCCGGAGATCACTGATGTACCATGAACTCGGCAAGTCCAAAGGGGCGGCTGCGTTAACGCACCGCCCCCTTACCTGGCGCTGCTTCATGCCCCCCGCCCTCTGGACGATCGTTTCGGGTCGCTCCGCCGGTTGCCGCAGGCTGGTGTTCTGGCTCTCGGTCGCCCTTGTGGCGCCGGGCTGCGGCCACGAGGTCAAGATCGACTTCACAACCGTCTCCAAGCCCCCAACCGTGGAGGTGATCAACCCACCGCTGCGGAACATCGTCCGAGTCGTCGGCCAGCCCAGTTTCATCGAAGCATACGAGCGCACGTCGATCTATCCCAAGCCGACGGCGTACATCAACAAGTGGAATGTCAACATCGGCAACAAGGTCAAAAAAGGGGACGTCCTCGCCACCCTCTTCGTGCCCGAGCTGGTCGAGGATTTCGGGACCAAGACCGCGACGGTTGGGCTCGACAAGCAACGCATCGAACTGGCCCTGAAGGTGGTGAAGGTGGCCCATGCCGACGTCCAGGCGGCCGAGGCGCGTCTCAAGGAGTCCCAAGCGATTCTCGACAAGTACGAGGCCGAGGTCGAACGCTGGGACTCGGAGGTAAAGCGGCTCAGGCACGAGGTCAACCGGGGCGTGGTCAACCGCCAGGTCCTCCTGGAGTCAACCAATCAGCTCAAGTCGAGCAACGCTGCGCGACGCGGCCAAGGCAACAATCATGAAGGCGGATGCCGACCTGCTCTCCAGCAAGGCCGCGCTCGAAAAGGCCACCGTGGCCGTCGCCGTGGCGCGCGCCGACTTGACCGTGGCCGAAAGCGAGGCGAAGCGGATGCAGGCATGGGTCAACTATCTCACGCTGAGCGCGCCCTTCGACGGCGTGATCGTGGCCCGCAACGCCAACACGTTCAACTTCGTCCTGCCCACCACGGGCGACCCCAACGCGATGGAGCGCTCTCCCGACCAGTCGCCCACAGGCGCAGCGCCGATCTACGTGGTCGACCGCACCAACGTCGTCCGAGTCTTCGTCAACATCCCCGAGCAGGACGCCAACTACGTGCACGTCGGGACCAAGGCGACCGTGCTTGCCAAGGCATACCGGGATCAGCCAATTCCGGCCACGGTCACGCGCACTTCGTGGGCCCTGAACGTCACCAGCCGTACGCTCCGTGCCGAGATCGACCTGCCCAACCCCGGCAGTCAGCTTTTGCCCGGAATGTATGCATATGCCAAGGTGATCATCGAGCGCCCCGGCGTCCGGGCACTGCCGCTGGCCGCCGTCACGCATAGCGGCGACAAGAGCTATTGCTGGAAGCATGAGAACGGCCGCGCGGTGCGGACCGAAATCCAGACGGGAGTCAGCGACGGCGAGTGGATCGAGGTCACGAATGTCCAGATCCCGACGGCACTCGATGGTGATGATGCGTGGGAACCGATCAACGGCTCGGAACAAGTGATCGTGGGCGACCTGACCATGCTCGCCGATGGAAGCTCCGTCGAAGTCAAGTCGGTGACGGCCGCGACCGAAGTCGCAAGTGTAGCCCCTGCTCGTCCGCGGACGAAGACGCCCCCACCAGCGATCAGAGAGTGAAGAAAGGATAACTGCTTGACTTGGACGAGGCCATCACTGCTTTAAACGTTGTTGCCCTCTATTCGAATCGCGACCAATTCGATGGGACCGATCTGTTTTTTGGGAATGCTACCTTGCAAACAAATGACCGGACAGGTTTTAATGATTTAGTCGAGAGAGAGTCTGTCCAGACAGCCCCGGACGGGGCGGCAGTGCGCAGCCTTAGGCGCTAAGCGTAGGCTATGCATTGCTGTTTGCATTTGGCGGGCTCAAGAAGACTTACCGATTAGCCTCTCCTCCCTCCATGTCCCCGGTGCGGTGCGAGATTCTTGAGAAAGGAAACGCGGATTTTCCTGTCATCGTGCCAGGGCGCTCGGGCCATAGTGAGGTTGGCGTGAGCAAGTCGGCCTTGGGAGCGGGTTATGAATCCAACCAGCTTCGCGATGCGGCACCCGGTCACGACCCTGATGATGGTCGTGGCCTTAATCAGCGGCGGCGCCTTGGCGTTCGAACGGATGCGTGTGGACATTTTTCCGCCGCTGAACACGCCGAAGATCTACGTCTTCCTCGATTACATTGGCATGAGTCCCGACCAGATCGAGGGCTTCATCGTCAATCAGCTCGAGTTGTACTTTCAGTACGTAGACGGGATCAAGGAAATCGATTCGCGGAACATCCAGCAGGTCGCGTTGTGCCAGCTCTCGTTCTTCCCCGGCACCGACATGGGCCAGGCGATGGCCCAGGTCGTGGCGATGTCGGACCGGGCCATGTCCTGGATGCCGAAGGGGACGCTGCCGCCGATGATCATGCGGATGGATTCTGGCAGCGTGCCGGTCGGCTACCTCGTGTTCGAGAGCAAGGTGACTTCGCTGGGGGCGCTCGGAGACCTGGCGCAGAACATCATCCGGCCGCTGGTGCAGAAGTTCGTCCCGGGCACGGTCGCGATCTCCCCCTTCGGCCCGAATATGCGATCGATCGTCATCAACGTCGATCCCCATAAGCTTCGCGACTACAACCTGAGCCCCCAGGAGGTCATCGACGCCCTGGCCAAGGGGAACACGATCATTCCGGCCGGGAATATCTACGTCAAGGACTCGATGCCAGTGGTCGCCAACAATGCGACGGTGGTCAACGTCAATCGCTTGGGCGAGATCCCGGTCAAGGTGGGGCTGAACGTCTACCTGCGGGATGTGGCGACGATCCAGGACGATACCGACATCACTTACGGATACGCACTGGTCAACGGCAAGAAGTCGGTCTATCTGCCGATCATCAAGAAGGACACGGGATCGACGCTCACGGTGGTTTCCGACGTGCACAAGCACATGCAGTTGTTCCGCGAGGCCGTGCCCAAGGACGTGACGGTCAACTTCGAGTTCGACGAGTCGCCCACGGTGGTGGCGGCGGTCGAGAGCGTGGCTACCGAGGGCCTGATCGGCGCTGGCTTGACCGGACTGATGATCTTGCTGTTTCTCCGCGACTTGCGCAGCGTGATCGTCGTCGTGACCACGATCCCACTCTCCCTGCTGGGGTCGTTGGTCGGGCTCTGGCTGACGGGCAACACGATCAACATCATGTCGCTGGGCGGCATGGCGCTGGCGATCGGCATCCTCGTCAACATGGCGACGGTGACCATTGAGAACATGCACGTGCAGATGCACCGCACGCCGATGATCGCCACGGCCGTGCTGCGGGGGAACAGGGCGACGGCGGTGCCGATCCTGCTGGCGCTTTTGTGCATTCTTTCCGTATTCGTGCCGGCATTCATCATGGAGGACCCGCTCCGGTCGCTGTTCATGCCGCTGACATTGGCGGTCGGGTTTGCCATGGTCGTGGCGTACCTGCTTGCCAGCACCTTTGTACCGATCCTCTGCGTGAGCCTGCTGCGGCACATGGGGCACGCCGACGAGCAGGGCGGGCTGTTCGACCGGTTCCTCAAGGGTTACAGCAAGACCGTGGCCTGGCTCGTGCGCCGCCGTAAAATTGTGGTTTCGGGATATCTGGCCGCGTGTGGCCTGGTTCTCTGGCAACTGGGGTTGCAGGTCGGCACCGAGCTGTTTCCGCAGATCGACTCGGGGCAGTTCGTGCTTCGGTTCCGGCCGCCGCCCGGGTCCAACTTCGAGCTGACCCGGCAGATGGCGGTCAAGTGCCTCGAGGAGATCGAGCACGAGGCGAAGCCCGAGAACATCGAGATCACGATGGGCTACGTGGGCCAGGTCGCCCCGAACTTTGGCATCGACAACATGGTGCTCTTCATGCGCGGGCCTGACGACGGGCAACTGCGCGTCGCCCTCCGCGACGGAAGTCATATCAAGTTGGCCGAGTTCCGCGAACGGCTGCGCAAGCTCCTCCCCGAGCGGGTGATCCCGTGGCTGACGAAGCGGTTGGAGCAGGGAGGGTTGTCCTCGATCGACGCGGAGCTGCAGGCCAAGATGTCGACTTTCGGTTTCGAGCCGGGCGATATCGTGACCAAGGTCATGAGCTTCGGCTCGCTGACGCCGATCGCGGTCCGCGTGGTTGGCACAGATCTGAAGCTGGTCCGGTCACACGCCACCAAGATCGCCGGCATGATGAAACGCATTCCCTTCCTCCGCGACGTGCAGTTCGAGCAGACGCTCGACTACCCCACAGTCGAGGTCAACATCGACCGCGAGAAGGCAGGGCTCTCCGGTGCCAAAGTTGAGGACGTGGCTCATGCTCTCGTCATGGCGACCGCGTCAACCCGCTTCGCCTCGCTCAATTACTGGGTCAACGTGAAGACCGGCTTCGACTACCTGGTCCAGATTCAGATGCCGCCACTCAAGATGGAAAAGGCGGAAGACGTCGAGATCTTGCCGCTCCAGTCGGTGAACCCCCTGGTCAACCTGATGGTCCGCGACGTGGCGACGGTTCGGGGGGGTGTGCGGCCCGGCGAGTTCGACCGCTCGACGTCGCAGCGCTACCTGACCCTCACGGCGAATGTCGAGGGTGAAGACATGGGCCGTGCCTCGCGCCAGGTCGCTCAGGCCATCAAGGTTGCCGGCGAAGAGCCGCGCGGCGTGCGCGTCGAGCCCATGGGTCAGCTCCCGCCCATGGTGGAGATGTTCAAGGCGCTGGGGATCGGTTTGGCGGTCGCCGTGTTCGTGATCTTCGTGCTCTTGACGGCCTATTTCCAGTCGCCGCGCATGGCGCTGGTGTCGGTCGGCGCTGTCCCGGGTGTGCTCGCGGGCATCGTGATCATCCTCTACTTCAGCAACACCTCACTCAACATCGAGTCGTTCATGGGATCGATCATGTCCCTGGGCGTGTCGGTGTCGAACTCGGTGCTGCTCGTGACCTTCATGAACGAGCACTGGAAGGGGGGCGCCTCCTCGACCGAGGCGGCGATCGTCGGCGCGGGCGATCGTCTGCGGCCAATCCTGATGACCGCCGGCGCGATGACCGTGGGGATGGTGCCGATGGCCCTGGCGCTCGAGAAGGGAAGCCAGATGCAGGCGCCGCTCGGATTGGCGGTGATCGGCGGGCTGGTCATGTCGACGTTCGCGACGTTGCTTGTGCTTCCCTCGATCTTCGCGGTCGTGATCGGCCACAAGGTTGCCCGCTCACCGTCGATCTACCCGGACGACCCGGAAAGCCCCCACTACGACCCGCACGTCTTCACCGGCGAGGGCCAGTCCGGCCCGTCTCACTCCACCCAGACCGAGGGGAATAGCGACGCCCCGGAGGGCGGCGGCGGCCCATGGCCCGCAGTGAAGGCGCCCTAGAGGGAACCGCCCTTGTACGGAGATCGCTCATGTACCCACTCCTTACCCAGAAGTTCTGGATGCATGCCGTGCCGGCAACGCCCTTCGGGGGGCCTGCTCGAAGGCACGGCGCCCGTACCTGGAGATCCCTCATGCCCGACGCGCCTTGGCAAAGGGTTTCGAGTCGTTTGGCCGGCTGCCGCCAGTTCGTCCTCGGGCTCCTGGCCGCGCTCGTCGCACCGGGCTGCGGCCATGAGACCAAGGTGGACTTCACGACCGTCTCAAAGCCTCCCACGGTACAGATACTCAACCCGCCGCTGCGGAACATCATCCGAGTGGTCGGCCAGCCTAGCTTCATCGAAGCTTACGAGCGCACGTCGATTTATCCCAAGCCGACTGCCTACATCGAAAAGTGGAACGTGGATATCGGCGACAAGGTCAAGAAAGGCGACGTGCTCGCTACCCTCTTCGTGCCTGAGATGGTCGAGGATTACGGGACCAAGAACGCAACGGTCAAGCTCGATGAGCAACGCATCGAGCTGGCCCTGAAGGTGGTGAAGGTGGCCCATGCCGATGTCCAGGCGGCCGAGGCGCGACTTGCCGAAGCCAAGGCGATTCTGGACAAGTACGTGGCCGAGGTCGAACGCTGGGACTCGGAGGTAGCGCGGCTCAAGCACGAGGTCAACCGGGGCGTGGTAGACCCCCAGGTCCTCTTGGAGTCGACCAACCAGCTCAAGTCGGCCAAAGCCTCGCGCGGTGCCGCCCAGGCGAGCATCATGAAAGCGGATGCGGATCTGCTTTCGCGCAGGCCGCGCTCGAAAAGGCGACCGTTGACGTCGCCGTGGCCCGAGCCGACTTGACCGTGGCTGAAAGCGAGGCGAAGCGGATGAAGGCGTGGGTCGACTACCTGACACTCAGCGCCCCCTTCGACGGCGTGATCGTGGCCCGCAACGCCAACACGTTCGACTTTGTCCTGCCCACCACGGGCGACCCCAACGCGATGGAGCGCTCTCCCACCTCTCGCCGTCGGGCGCCGCGCCGATCTACGTGGTCGACCGGACGGAACATCGTCCGAATCTTCGTCAACATCCCGGAGCAGGACGCCAATTACGTCCGCATCGGGACCAAGGCGAGCGTGCTCGCGAAGGCGTACCGCGATCAGCCAATTCCGGCCACGGTCACCCGCACGTCTTGGGCGTTGAACGTGAAGAGCCGCACGCTCCGCGCCGAGATCGACCTGCCCAACCCTGGCAGCCAGCTTTTGCCTGGAATGTATGCATATGCCAAGGTGATCATCGAGCGCCCGGGCGTCCGGGCGCTGCCGCTGGCGGCCCTCACCCACAGCGGCGACCAGACCTATTGCTGGACGCACGAGAACGGCCAAGCGGTGCGGACCGAAATCCAGACGGGAGTCAGCGACGGCCAGTGGATCGAGGTCACCAATCTTCAACTCGCGACAGGGCCCAGCGGCGAGGATCCCTGGGTCCCTGTTACCGGTTCGGAGCAAGTGATTCTGGGCGATCTATCGATCCTCACCAATGGCGGTCCCGTTGAAGTTGCCCGCGGCAAGGAGGCAACCGCGATCGCCGGTGCGGCCGCGACGCCGAATCCCAAGCCGGGCGCGCGTCCGAAGAGCGCTGGCCCGATGGAAGCATCGAACAACTCCGCCCGAAAGGCGGGTGCCGGACTCTAGTGACTGCCGTCCTGGCGACCTCCGGCGGAATCGCGATCGTCGCGAGCGAATTCACTCTGCAATCACGCATCATCTCGTTGGAGGAAGCGAACATGAGCGAAGCGGTAACTCCGGTCGGCTCCAGCGTTGTGGCGGTGTATGCCGACCACCCATCGGCAGAGCGCGCAGTGCGGCAGCTCCACCATGAGGGCTTTGCGCTGGCCGACCTCTCGATCGTGGGCCGCGACTTCCAGACCAGCGAGGAGCCGGTCGGGTTTGTCAGCGCCGGTGACTATGCCACGGCCGGGGCGAAGACCGGGGCGTGGTTCGGGGGATTATTCGGCTTGGTGGTCGGTGCGGCGTTCCTGGTCCTGCCGGGCGTGGGGCCCGTCATCGTCGCTGGTCCGCTTGCGGCTGCGGTGGTGGCAGGGCTAGAAGGAGCTCTGGCGGGAACGGCGCTGGGCGGTCTGGCGGGCGCTCTCGTTGGCGTTGGCGTCCCCAAGGAGCGAGCCCTCAGATACGAGACCCAGGTCAAGGGGGGCAAATTTCTCGTCATCGTCCGCGGCAACCCTGAGGTCGTCGCCCGCGCGCGAAACATGCTTCTCGAACACACGTCCGAGAACATTTCGGTCTACAAGCCGGAGTGTTGATTCGGACTACGGAGAATCCTGATGAACCACCCCCTTCCATTGAGTTCCCTGACGCGCCGCTTCCGTGGGCCGATCGCTCCTGGTCGTTTCGCCGGCTGCCGCCGGCTAGGGTTCTGGCTCCTGGCCGGCCTCGTAGCGCCAGGCTGCGGCCACGAGGCCAAGAACGAGTTCACGACCGTCTCGAAGCCCCCGGTCGTACAGCTACTCAACCCTCCGATCCGGAACATCGTCCGGATCGTCAGTCAGCCCAGCTTCATCGAAGCTTACGAGCGCACCTCGATTTATCCCAAGCCGACTGCCTACATCGAAAAGTGGAACGTCGATATCGGCGACAAGGTGAAGAAGGGCGATGTACTCGCCACCCTCTTCGTGCCCGAGATGGTGGAGGATTACGGTACCAAGAACGCAACAGTCGAGCTCGATAAGCAACGCATCGAGCTGGCCCAGAAGGTCGTGAAAGTGGCCGAGGCCGATGTCCAGGCGGCCCAGGCGCGCCTCGTCGAGGCCAAGGCGATCTTCAAGAAATACGACGCCGAGGTCGATCGCTGGGAGTCGGAGGTCAAGCGGCTCGAGCATGAGGTCGACCGCGGCGTGGTCGATCCCCAGGTCCTCCTGGAGTCTACCAATCAGCTCAAGTCGACCAAAGCGTCGCGCGGTGCCGCGCAGGCGAGCATCATGAAGGCGGATGCGGACCTGCTCTCCGAGCAGGCAGCGGCCGAAAAGGCCACAGTGGACGTCGCCGTCGCCCGCGCCGACTTGACCGTGGCCGAAAGCGAAGCGAAGCGGATGAAGGCATGGGTCGGCTACCTCACCCTCACGGCGCCTTTCGACGGCGTGATCGTGGTCCGCAACGCCAACACGCTCAACTTCGTCCTGCCCACCACCGGCAACCCCACGGCAATGGAGCGCTCGCCGCACCTCTCGCCCTCGGGCGCCGCGCCGATCTACGTGGTCAACCGCACCGACATCGTCCGAATCTTCGTGGACATCCCCGAGCAGGATGCCAACTACGTCCAAATCGGGACCAAGGCGAGCGTGCTTGTCAAGGCGTACCGGGATCAGCCAATTCCGGCCACGGTCACCCGCACGTCTTGGGCGTTGAACGTCAACAGCCGCACGCTGCGTGCCGAGATCGACCTGCACAATCGCGACAGCCAGCTCCTGCCGGGGATGTACGCGTACGCCAAGGTCATCATCCAGCGCCCTGGCGTCCGGGCGCTACCGCTGGAGGCTCTTACCCACAGCGGCGACCAGACGTATTGCTGGGAGTACGACAACGGCCGCTCGGTGCGGATCGAAGTCCAGACGGGAGTCAGCGACGGCCATTGGATCGAGGTCACCAATCTCCAGCCCGCGCCGGGGCCCAACGGCCTTGATCGTTGGGCGCCGGTCACCGGATCGGAGCAGGTGATTCTGGGTGACCTATCCATCCTCGCCGATGGCAGTCCCGTTGAGGTCGCCACCGCGACAGAGATCGCGGGTGCAACCCCGAAGCCCGGCCCCTGAGAGCGGCGTTCATCCCGCACCGGCCCGGTCGGGGCGCCGAAGAGCTTTGTCCGAGAGACGCGTATCGACAAGACACTCGAACTCTCGGTGGAGGCAACGAGCATGAGCCGGGAGAAACTCCGGCTGATTCCAGCATTGTGGCGGTTTATCGAGTTGCCGGCGGCGGTCCATTACCCACCGGCGGCAGATAGGCAGGCCGTGACGTGTCCACATCGATGATGTCGCCGGGGTGGCGGAGGTTCGTGACTTCGTTGGCCGGATAGCCCAGCGCATGGAACAACTCGAACTGTGCCCGGTTGTATTGAGCGACCGTGCTGAAATACTCATCGAGGGCCACCTTGAGAAGCTCCAATGAGTAGACCGCTTCCTGCGGCCGGTAGACCATGATCAACAGGTTCTCGAAACGGGTGGTTTGGCCCAGGCCCTCGAGATGCCCGTTGAATGTGATAATGCCCGTTCGCAAGGCGCGATCGGCTTGCATGACCCGGTCCGTCGCTGACTGGAGATGCGCCTGGGCCGCGGTGACTTCCGCCACAACCGTGTCCTGGGCCTTGTACAGATCGACGAACGCCCGTGACTCCTCCCCCCGCTGCTGCTTGATCCGCGACAGGTTCCCAACCCCAAATCCTTCAAGCTGCCACGCGAGCTGAATGGTTGGGTCGGAACGGTACCACCACTGGTTCATGCTGCTGTTAGGGCCGATGCCGAAAATCCCTATTTGATAGTACATGCCGGCGCTCTGGAAGCCATTGAGCAGGACGAGCGGGAGGAGCGGACGGTTCTTCTCCCGGCGAACCCGTGTTTCCGCCGCCTGGACGAGCGCCCGGCGCGAGGCGAGTTCGGGCCGGTTGGTGACGGCAATTTTCTGCAGGTCGTGCAGCGAGAGGCCGGGGTCGATCAAGGTGATCTGGAGGTGGTCGTGCTCCAACGGTACCACCACAGAGCGGGGGTCGAGCCGGAGGACCTGGGTGAGGTTCGCGCTGTGCACGCGCCAGGCTTCACGGGCCGAGGTGGCCTGCTGCTCGAGATCGGCGACCATGTTCCGAGCTCGATCGACCTCGACTGCGGGGACCAGGTCCCTGCTCAAGTTCGAGATTTTCTCCACCAGAGCGTGCCCCCGCTCGACCGCATAAAGGGCGCCGGCGTACATTCCCCGATACCGGTGCACATTGAAGTAGGCATCGGCCGTCATGAGCAGGGCGTCGTTCTTGGCCGTCTGGATGTCCCATTGCCGGGAGTTCAAAACCTGCCGCGCGGCCAGGGGCTCGAACAAGACGTCGGTCACGTTGACCATATTGTACAATCCGGTTCCGCCGTAGAAAAAGTTCACGCTCGAGGCCGTCATGACGCCCTTATTAATATCCGGTCCGCCGCCGTCGTGCCGGATATAATCGGCGCCAGTCATGATCGAAGGAACCCAGAGCACCTTGGCCCGTGTGAGCTGCGCTTCGGCCACCCAGACACTCGCCTGCGCGGCGGCCACGATCAGGGGCCGGGCGTCCGCCAGCCGCAAGGCGGTGGCAAGGTTGATGGGAAAGCGAAGGTCGGACGCCTCGAGCGGCGCGGCCTTGAGGTTCACGACCTGCTCCTCGGGCGACGGCGGGAGACCCGTGCGGGGCGTGGACGACGGAAGGTTTTGGCCGTCCGGGCCCATCGCGGGACCCACGGGCACAGAGCCAGCAGGCGCCCTCTCTTGCTGAGCGAGGACCGGGGACGAGGACGATCTAAGCAAGGGAAGCGGCCGGACCGAACGCTCCGTGGACCTGGGGGACAGCGGCGGCAGGCCCGACCGTGCCGTCGCACGCGCCGAAGGCGGCATCGGGTCCGCCGCCGACGTGGACACCGCCGCCGGCCAAGGCCGCGGGGGTGGCACGCGCGATGTCGAACTCGCATTTGTCCAGGCCCGCGGCGGAAGTATACGCAGCGCCGACTCTTCCGTCGTCGCTGGCAGATGCTGAGGCTGTGCAGGGCGCGGTGCAGGCGAGGCGGACCGCTCGGCCGAGATCGGCGAGGACGGCGAGGCGGGGGACTGGGCAAGGCATCGTGCGGGTTCGACCCACGAGCACATCAAGGCCATCACGAGGATCGGCGTCCAGGCGCGTCGTTCTATCATGCACACGCCTCCAAATCCCGAATTCCGCTCCGCGACGGCGGAATTAACCGGTCCAGCCGAGACGATTGCTTGGCGCTGGTTGCGACGCACCGTTCCAAAACCCGCTCGCATAACTCGGACCGCAACCTGTCGCACATTGCAAGCCCTCACGCACCGTTGCCGCTTTCTTGACCATCGCTACGGCGCAGGCCTATTGCGAAACATTAGAAATGCCCGCCGAAATCGATCTTATGGGTTCTTCCGGCGACAATCTGATTGATTGCCGTGTCCGGCATGCCAAAGGGCGGCCCGAGGCTTAGCTGGGCGCCCTGGCCAAACGCGGTGATCCAATTCAAGGTTCGTGCGAACGTGGCTGGATTGTATTTCAGCCGGAGGAAAATTGCCGAAGGTCCGGGTACGAGTGTTGTTATCCTTCCGCCGAGGTTGAATTGAAAGCCACCAGGAACTTGTGCCAGCGGATAGTACCTCTTGGTCAGTATATAAAACACGATCCACTGCTTTGGCTTCCACTGCTGATCACCCGTCAGGACCGGAAAAAGTTGGCCCCCGGGAACCCTTACGGTGAAGCCGTTGTTTGCCGTGAAGGTCTGTGCGGTACCATTCTTGACGGCGATCGAAAGCACATTGTAGACCTGACCCGGCACCGGTTGCGCGGATTGAACTAAAACCTGGTCGAACGGAGGAAACAGCTTAACCTTGTGCTTCGTCGGGTTGGTGATACGGAACCCGAGGAACGCCGTGGGCGTAGCTGGCAGCCGATGTTGACCCGTGGTGCTCGAAGTCTGACCGGCGTCCTTCCCCGGCGTCTTGCTCATGCCGGCAGCGGCGTTCGACGCGTCCTCCGCTTGGGGCAAGGCGCCCGCACCCGTCCTGAGACTCGCGAGGTGAGTTGCCGAGGCACTGGCGCTAAGCAGCAGCTTTTGATCGAGTCGCTCGAACCCGGGACGGAGTTTGACGTTCGGGCGCCGGGACATCGACGAAGCCCTCCCTGACCTCAGAGATAGCACGAACCGTACAATTGGTATAGTTCGGCAAATCCGCAGGCTCGGGATCAAGACTTCTGACCGGGTCGAACCATCCCGTCACGGGAGCTGGACCGTGACAACATGCTCCTTGCCATCGCTCAGCTTGCGAACGTACATGACGAGGTCGCTTCCGGGCCTCGCGTTGGCGATGATCCGGCCCAAGTCATCGGGCCGTGTGGGCACGTAGTGGTTGATGGAGTGGATCACGTCGCCAGGCTGAAGCGAGGCCTTCTGCGCCAGGGTCCCAGGATATACCTGCGACACCTTGATAGCCTGCACACCGTCGGCCTCGACGACGGGCTCCTCATCGATCCCGAATTCGCGTGAGGTCGTAATGTTCGTGGGAGCGCCGGCGGGAGAGGACGGACGCGGGGCGGCTGCGCCCATTGCCGCGGCTGCGGCCGTGTAAGGGGCAAAGTAGCTCTCGGGGTAGGGAAGGGCCCCGGTAAAGATGCCGTAGTCACCGGGAGCGCCGGCCCCAAAACCGTACCCGCCTTCGGTACCAGGCGTGCCGCGAGCGCCCTCGGTGACGACGTTCTCGTTGACGACAAGATGGCCGGGCTCATCGTAGAAATTGCAATAGCCAAAGCCCGAATAACCAGGACCGCCGTAATACGGAAAAGGTGCAATGCCGCAAAACCGCCGGAGCTTCGGCCAGGGGTGGGGATAGCCGGGGCCGCCGTAGAAAGGGTAGCCGCCGAAGGCGCCAACGCCCAGCGCTTTGCGACCGTAGCCGTAACCCAGATGATACTTCAGGCTGAAGCCTTGGTAACCCGGAAAGTCGCCAGGAGGCCCGTAGCCCAACGTGCCGTAGCCCGGTCCGCAAGCGCCGCGGTGGATTTTACCACACAAGTGGCACGTGCCTTCGGGTTCATCACCGCGGGTCACGGTTGATGTCACGGACGAAACCCAGAATCCCACTACCAAGGCAAACGCCTGCAAAGGGATTCTGCCATTGCCGCGCACCTGCGAAATCATTGGCATATCCGTATTTAGAGCGCCGAGCCCGCGTATTCCCCGCGGGTTGATTTCTCGTCACCGTCCACCCGTTGTCTGGGTCAGGCAGCCTCCTGGCCCGCTAAACGTCGTCTAACAGTTTCGGTCGCAGCGCCTGGGCACGCGTCTCGAAAGAAGCGGAAAACGCGTTGGTCGGCAACGGATGGCGCAAGAACGCTGACTGCGCAAAGATTCGGAGCCGGTGGTGCTCGCCGAGCCCGTGTCATTGTGTCCACCACCGAGTGAAATTGTGCGGCCGTTGCAAGTTATCACGTCGCCAGCTTCTGCCGGAACCCGGGCTATGACGCAACGCGTGGATTGGTTCACGATCCCGTTCAAGAGACTCACGGTGCCTGAAATTGGATCGCCCGCGGCGCGTTGAACCGCGTTAGCGCGTTGCTGGGGGCGGACCGTTGCCCACCGGCGGCAGGTAACCAGGCCGCGTCGTGTCAACCGGAATGATCTGGCCCGGGGGCCGTAGGACCGCGATTTCGTTGGCCGGGTAGCCAAGTGATCGGAACACCAGGAACTGTGCCCGATTGTAGTCGGCGACCGTGGTGAAGTACTCGTCGACGGCCAACTTCAAGAGCTGGAGTGCGAAGACCACTTCCTGCGGCCGGTTGACCAGCACCAGCATGTTGCCAAAGCGAGTGGTATGGTGGAGGCCCTCGAAGTTTCCGTTGAAGGTAATGATGGCCGTGCGCAGGGCGCGATCCGCCTGGGTGACCCGGGCCGCCGCCGACTGAAGACGCGCCTGGGACCGGGTGACGTCAGCCGCCACCATGTCCTGGGTCCTGAAGAGCTCGATGATGGCCATTGACTGCTCACCGCGTTGCTCCTTGATCCGCGCAAGGTTCCCGATTCCAACGGCTTCGAGCTGCCAGAGAGGCTGATAGCTCAGGTCGTCACGGCCGACCCACTGGTTCAGGCTGCTGTTGGAGCCCATGCCGAAGATTCCTGCCTGGAGTAATTCCATTGGGGTCTGGAACCCATTGATCAGGATGCTGGGCAGGAGCATGCGCCCCTTCTCCCGGCGGATCCGCTGCGCCACCGCCTGGACAATCGCCTGGTGCGAGGCGAGCTCGGGGCGATTGGTCAGGCCGACCGGGATCAAGTCGTCGAGCGGCCGGGCGGGGTCAACCAGGGTGATCTGGAGGTGATCGGGCTCCTGCGGGTCGACCACCGCGCGGGGGTCGAGCCGAAGGATCTGGGTGAGGTTGGCGCTGTGCACGCGCCACGCTTCGCGCGCCGAGGTGGTTTGCTGCTCGAGGTCGGCGACCAGGTTTCTGGCCCGATCGACCTCGACCTTCGGGACGAGCTCGCCGCTCAACTCCGAGATCCGCTGGATCAGGTCGTGGCCCCGCTCGACGGTGTAGAGGGCACCGGCATACATGCCGCGATACTGGTGCACTGTAAAATAGGCCTCGGCCGTCATCAAGAGCGCGTCGTTCTTGGCGGTCTGGATGTCCCATTGCCGGGAATTGAGAATCTGCCGCTGCACCAGGGGCTCGAAGAAGGCATCGGTCACGGCGACATACTGAGTCAAACCGGCACCGCCGTAGAAAAAGTTCACGCTCGGCGCGGTCATGATGCCCTTATTAAAATCCGGTCCGCCGCCATCGTGCCGGGTATAGTCGAAGCCCACATTGAGCGTCGGGACCCAGAGCACTTTCGCCCGTGTTAGCTGCGCTTCGGCCACCCACACGCTGGCCTGTGCGGCAGCCACGATCAGCGGCCGCGCGTCCGAGAGCCGCAAGGCGGTAGCGAGGTTGATCGGAAAGCGGAGGTCGTTCGGCTCCAGAGGCGCGGCTTTCAGGTTAACAAGCAGCTCCTGGGGCGGCGCGGTGCCCTGGCCGTACTGCCCCGCCATTCCAGCGGCGGCCGGGGGTGCCGTTGCACCCTGTGCCGGGTGAGGCTGGACCGGGGGCACCGCCTGTCCCGGTGCGGGCAGCGGGTCCGCACTGACCTGGGCGCCAACGAAGGGGCGGGGCGGTGGAATACGATTGGCTGATGACGTCTCGGGCAGCGGGGCTGATGCCTGGCCGCGGCAAGTTGCCGGCTCGAGCCAAGCGAACAGAACCATCGCCAGGATGAGCGTTAATCTGCCAAACCGTTCCATCGGGTCAGCCTCCTTCTCCTATCCCACCGGCCTGGAACGCGAAGCGCGCCCAGTTCGGCCTGAGAAGACTGAGGTTTGATCGGCTAAGACGGATCAGGAAGTTGATAACGAATGCAGCAATTTTGACGAGGCATCTCGCCAAGCCCCAGCCAAGCATGCCGGCTTAGCCACACTAACCCGAACCGCCGCCGAAATTTGCCGCGGGTAACTCGCACAACCTTAACCGTGGCTTATCCGTCCGCCACCCCATCCGCGCCTGGACACTCCCAGCCGTATGAGTTATCCTTCGTGTAAAGGAATTGTTTACTAAACGTTGAACATTCGGGCTAAATCGAGTCGAAAAGAGCGACAGCCTGGCGTAACCGATGCTGCCGTATTTGAGAGAGGTACGTAACATGGCCTGCCGCGATTTCCGCCGGCTCCGGCTCTCGCGACGCGAAACGATGCGGGCTGGGGCACTTGCGCTCGCGGGCCTGGGTTTGCCCGGGCTGCTGCGGGCGCGAACGATGGGGAGCCAAGCCGGGCCGAACGGGTTTGGCCGGGCGCGGTCGTGCATCCTGATCTTTCTCTGGGGCGGCCCCAGCCAGCTTGACACGTGGGACCCGAAGCCCGCCGCCCCGGAGGATGTTCGCGGGCCCTTTCGGCCCATCGCCACGAATGTGCCGGGGATCTCGATCAGCGAGCACTTTCCCCGGCTCGCGCAGCAGGCGCATCGGCTGGCGATCGTCCGGTCGATGAGCCACGATGACCCCGCACATCTCTCGACGGCCCATCGCATCCTGACCGGCCACCTGGCTCCGACGCCCTATTCCGACGCCGCTGGCCCCTCGCCGCGCGACTGGCCGCACCTGGGAGCGATCGTATCGAAGCTCCGCCCGACGCCCGGCGCGATGCCGAGCGCGGTGAACATGCCCTGGACGGTCATGCATCCGGCCGCCCCCGGCGGCAAGGCGCCCGGCCAGGACGCGGGCTGGCTGGGCAAGGCTTACGATCCATTTCACGTCGATGGCGACCCAAACGCGGCTAGCTTTCACGTCGAGGGCCTCAGTCCTCCCCGCGGGATCTCGGTCGATCGCCTGGCTGCTCGCCGCGGGTTGCTGTCTCGGCTCGCCGACGCGGCCAGCTCGTCCTGCAAGGGACCTCAATCCTGGGACGCCTTCCAGCAGAAATCGCTTGATACCCTGGTCTCGACCGAGGCACGCGCGGCCTTCGACCTCGATCGCGAAGATCCGAGGCTCCGCGACCGTTACGGCCGGCACATCCACGGTCAGTGTCTCCTGCTGGCGCGACGTCTGATCGAGGCCGGCGTGGGACTGGTGACGGTCAACTGGCACGATGACGGGCAGAACTTCTGGGACACCCATGGCGAAAACTTCAATCACCTCAAGAACCGTCTGATGCCCCCCGCCGACCAGGGGTTCTCGGCGCTGCTCGATGACCTGGGCAGTCGCGGCCTGCTCGATGAGACCCTGGTTGTCTGGGTCGGCGAGTTCGGCCGCACGCCCCGAATCAACAAGGCCAATAGCGGCCGCGAGCACTGGCCCCACTGTTATTCGGCCGTCCTGGCCGGCGCCGGCGTGCGCGGCGGCTCAATCTACGGAGCCTCCGACCACTGGGCTGCCCATCCCGCGAGTGATCCGGTCAGCCCCGACGACCTCGGCGCGACGATCCTGTACGCCTTGGGTGTCGACCCCGGCACAAGGGTGAAAGACGCTCTTGATCGACCGTTGCGGATCAACGAGGGCGCAGCGGTTTCGCGACTTTTCAGCTAAAGTGCCAGCGGATTTCCGATGACGGGGATGGAATCTCCGTCGCCCAGCCGCCTTTCGATGAGTCCTCGACTTCGACAATGGATCGTCTCACAGCGTTTGGCTTGTTTGCAGTCACGGCGATGTTGGTTTTCTACACGCTGGAAAAACGCAGCCCATGGTGCGTCCTCGGGTTTTCTGGTTGCTGTATAATGGCCTCGGTTTATGCGTTCCTTCAAGGTGCGTGGCCGTTTGGCTTGGTAGAAGCCGTGTGGTCGGTCGTTGCGATGCGACGCTGGTGGCTGGCCCGCAAGCTCGAATGACCAGTTGTCAGACGGCCGAGTGCTTCCGCGGGTCGATGATTAGGTCTCGATCGAGCAAGCTCGATGTGCTCAAAGGAATCTAACCACAGAGCGCACCCGGGCCGCAAGAGGATCGGTCATCGGTCATTGGAATTGCCTTCGTGCTCGATGAGATTTTGGCCCGGAGCCAACGACGACGGCGACCGTTCGGATCGGAGGAGTGAACGCCGTCGCCGATGGCTCCGGGTTAAACCGCGGACGTCGAAACCCCTTACTTCCGCCCGTCCGCGACCGGCTCTGCTCGCGGCCCCACACCCGGAATGCGCACCGATTCGACGGGCGCGCCGGCCTCCAATTCTGATGCGGCCTTGCGATATCGCGCGGACTTGGCAAGCCGCTCGGCGGGATCGTGCCTGGCGAACGCCATCCGGTTGTAAAACCACGCGGAATACCCGCAGACAGCCTGCCACTTCGCTCGATCCATCTGGAACCGCTGCGCGCATTCTGGCGGCGACACAACCGGGCGTGGGGCCCCGGCGGGCCAGGCGAAAACGCGCCGCTCGTAGAGCCTGGTCAAGATCGCCTGCGCAAGTACCGTGTAGCCATTCAGCGACGGATGAAAACCGTCGGCGAAGAAGACGTCATCAATCAGGCCGTGGTCGGCACTGGCGTGAATCTCGGCGGGTCCGTCAACCAGGATCGCGCGCGGGTGCCCGGCCGCAACGTCCCGGTACGTCTGCTGGAAATCGGATGGCAGCCGCATCGGCAGTCCGTCAAGGTCACGCGCCGCCATGTAGTGAGGGAATGCCTCATCCCACTGCCCGGCCTGCTCCAATAACCGGGCCAGCCGGAAATGACTCTCGGCAAACCGCGGCTGGCGCTCCAGCAATCGTCGATACGCTTCTTCGGCCTGCGCTGGGTTTCTTGTTTCGTCGCGACGGGCCGCGAGAAATTCGGCGGCGAATGCCTCACGCTCGGCCCGCGACATGCTCGCGGGCAGGAACGAGCGGTTGGGCTCGAACCCGGCGTCGTTGCCGGGCGGAATCACCAGGACGACCTGCGCTCCGATCCACTCCAGATAAGAGACGATCGCCCCCAGGCGAGTCCCGAACTCCCTGAGCCGTTCAGCGTACTCTGCTGGCGTGTAGACCGGAACGTCAACCAATCGCCTCGTGACAATTCGCGGCGGCGGCGTCGAGACCCGCAGCTTCTCGGCCGTCTCGGCGATCAGCCGGCACAGGGGAGAAATGCGGCGCGCCAGGCTCTCTAGCGTCTCCGCGGCCGGCGGTATTTCGTCGGTGTAATAGAGCGCTCCGTGAGCCCAGTCGAACCGCGACTGGAACTCATTGTGACCCGCGTAGAGAATCGCCAGTTCGGGCCGGCGCGTGATGCCGGCAAGCTTGGTGTGCATGGCCTGGAGCGAGAGCCCCGGCGCGGCCTGGTTCTCGACCTGGAAAGCCCTTTGCGGCAAAGCCGCTCCCAGCTTCCAGGCCACGATGTCGCCGACGGATAGCCACTTTTCGTAAGGCACGCCCTGGGCACTCGACTCGCCAATCACCAGGATATCGACCACGTTGTCTGGCGATCGATCCTCAAACCGTGTCGGTAGCCACGGCATGGGGATCGAGTTGGCCCACAGGCAAGCCACCGCCGCGCCTTCCGCCACGAGAGCCGCCACGAGAATCGAGAAAGCCAACATCAGACACCGAGCCGTCCAGGATCGAGCCAAGGAGGGCGTTCGCCGCCGGATCAACACGGCAAGAAGCGGGACGACGGCGAAGATCGCGATCAGGATCGCTACGCCGTAAGCGATCTCGGCCACCGAGAGCAGCCGGATCTCGGTTCGGCGAATGAAGGACGGCGGGACAGTCGCCTGAAACCAGGGGGGCCCGATCGCGAGCACGAGGAACCCCGCGAGCAGGAGCAACCCCAGCAGGACCGATGCGCCGGCCCGCTGCCACCGCGAGGATTCGCCCGCCTGGCTGGCTCGCCGCCTGGCCCGCACCGTCTGTCGCACGGCGTAACCCCAAAGGGCGGCGAGGGGAACGCCCAGGAAAAGGAGCGGCATCCAAACGAGGTCGAGATCAGCGATGATGAGACCGAATCTTCCGCCAGTACCGGTCAAGATCGGGCCTTTGTGTGATGAGGATCGGGACGCAAATCACTTCTTGGAAAAGCGGCCATTCACTCTGCGAAGGAACGTCCTTTCGCGGAGCGAAAGGCGACAATCATTTTGGCACAGCGGCTACACGGGCTCGGAGACCAGCGGCTTGTCGGGAAAGTCGTTGACGTCTTCGCCGAGTCCCGCCGGCGCGAAGTCCGCGCCCGGCTCGAGACCCAGATCCGGCTTCGACGTTTTCGCGCTGGCGGGACGAACCAGTCCGGCAATCCACAGGCTGAGCAAGGTCGCGGCTACCGCGACGAGACCGACCCGTTCGTAGTGCAGGAAGCTGCCGTCGGCAGCCTTGATCAAGATCTTGCCGCCGATCGCGGCACCGACGCCCGCGGAGAGGTGCTGGACGGCCGAGTTGGCACTCATGAACCCGCCCCGCCGGCGCGGTTCGACGCTGCTCGTGACCATCGCGAGCGCAGCGACCATGCGCCCGGCGTTGGTCAGCATGAGCGTGCCCACGACGCCAGCCGCCACGGCCAGCGGCACGCGCGGCAGCGTGGTCACGACGAGCATCAAAGCCATCGAGATCGACGCGACAATGCGATAGATCAAGAGCTTGCCAAAGTGATCGGCTAACCGGCCGATGACCGGTGCGCCCACCAGCGTCAGGAGCCCCCCGGTGACATAGACCACTGTCAGCGTGATCTCGGTCACACCCACGTTGGCAACCAGGTAAACACTGACATACGGGATCACCGCGAAACTGCCCAGCATCAGCGTCAATGTCAGGGTAAACGCCCGCAGATGGCCGGCATGACGGAACGTCTCGAGTATCTGGGCGAACGGATGGACATGAGCGGCGTTCTGTAAATGATCCCGCAAGGGGGGCATGGCGAGAAGGCTGACGATGAAGACCGGCGTCCCCAGGGCCGCCAGGATCAGGAACGGCGCGTTCCAGCCCAGCGTGTTGCCGAGGTAGATGCCGATCGGCACGCCGAAGACCGAGGCGGCCGCGAAGGCCGACATCAGGACCCCGGTGGCGCGGCCCCGCCTCTCTTCGGGGAAGACGTCGCCGACGATCGCCATGGCCATGCCGCCCAGGATCCCGCCGAACATGCCCGTGACCACGCGGGCGGAAAGCAGCGCGTAATAGCCGCTGGCTAGCCCGCACAGGAGGGTCCCGACCAGAAAACCCGCATAGAGCGTCAGAAACGCGGCCTTGCGGCCGAACCGGTCCATGATCGAGGAGGCGAGGATCGCCGCGAGCCCGGCCGCGATGGTGTACGACGAGACGATCCAGCCGAACTGGGCCGGCACGATCTGAAGGGTCCTCATGAGCTGGGGCCCCAGCGGCATCACGACCATGAAGTTGACAATGCTCGTGAACTGGACCGACGCCAGGAGCAAGAGCAGAAACAGCTCGCGCCGACGCAGAGACGTGGAGTCAGCCAGGTTCTTCGCCAAATCGAGCTCGCCATCGTGAACCGCACCCATCCTTTACATCTCCCTCAAGCTTTGGCTTGCCTGCATGCATGGGCATCCGTCGGCAGGCTCGCGGTCTGACCGGTTGCCGCCATTATGTTTCTGCGGACTGCCGCCGTCACCATGTTCGAAATTCTAATCGGAAGGGCAAGCCGGGCGCGGTGCGAAGGTGGTCCTGACCGTCGAAGCCGACAATTCGCTTGCGTCACATTGCGTCGCACGGCTTGGCTTCGGTCCGGTGCATCAGTGAAATCGTTGATCTCGCCAGTTGAAAGGAACTGACCATGGTAATTGCTCGTTCGCCATGAAGCGGACCAAGCGGCGGTGGGGGTAACCCCGCAGCCGGAGCCTGGGGATGCGAAGACGCCAGCCGTAGCGCAACGATCCTGATTCGACCTCGTTAAAGCCTAAATTTGGTGGATACGGGGTAACGCCCGAGGAGCCGAGGTCCCCTGCCGAATTCGTGTTTTCATCAGACGTGAGGAGATCCGCTGTGTCGTAGGCGGCCTTCCTGAGTTTTCAACCGGCGACGGCGGCAGAGGCGTGTTCGGCTGGGCTGTCCGGCTCATCGCCGTCAAAGGCGGCACGATCGGATCTAATGGCGCACCAGCCGCGCCAGCGCCGCCCGCCCCCGCCGTTTCGATTTTTTGCGCGGTTTGCGCGGTTTGCGTTATTCTTCTATGAGCCAACGGGTTACGAGTGGGTTTTTGTCAATGATTTGTGTGCACTTATGCGTCTTTGCCGTCGGTCCCGGAATTCGTGACGGAGCCGTGCCATCATGATCCGCAAATGCTCGGCATTTGGCCAATCTGGCAAACAACTCATCGTCGTCAGAGTCTTGGCAGCTTGCCGTGGGTTCGTTTCGCAGAAACGGTGGTCGATGTTCAAGGACACGATGAACGCCCTGTTCTGTCAGATTGAAGTCCCCGCTCCAGCCGGCGCAATCCGCGTCCCGTTGGACTGCCGACTTCAACCGGTCTTCTCCGCCCGAGGGTGGTACTTGCACCCATCGCTTGGCAACTCCGGTATACGCGCTCAGCGAGATCGCGATGATGCGGCCATTATCGATCAGATCGAATCTGCCGGTCATGCCGATCATGCGGCGCCGGGGTGCGATGCGGCTGATGCGCGCGGGGAATATACAGTGCCGCCTTTCGCTCCGCGAAAGGACGTTCTTTCGCGGAGCGAAAGACGACAATTCCGGGAAGTTACGCGCGTCCCGATCCATTGCCGGCAGCGGGTCTGCAAGCAAGCGCGGCGTTCTGCGCCGATCGGCCGTGCTCGTGATGCCCGGGGACGCGAAGCCCGCCCGACTCTGGAGCATGAAGGGAAGCGCGGCCCGAAGGGGCCGCAACATGAGCCAGCCACCGCATACGATCCGACCGATCTGACTGATCCGACCGATCGGTCCGATCACATGCGGTGGCCGGCAAATCCCAGGGCGTTGCCCTGATATGTGATTGCCCCTTCGGGGCGGGCAAATAGCGCAGCACCAAAACTGGCGCGTCGGGTTAGTATCAGAAGCTTGTCCGGCTGAGGTGGTGATCGGCGAGGAGTGTCAAAAAAACAGGCGTACCCCGCGGGCTGGGATGAAGAGCGAATCCGCAAGCTTGCCGGCCACTACGACAATCAGACCGAAGACGAGCAGGTCGCGGAACACGAGGCGGCTTTCCTGGCCGAGGGACAGACCGTCATGGTCGTGCCCTCCGCGCTGGTTCCGGAGATCGTCAAGCTCATCGTCAATAAGCGGCCGGCGTAGGAGGATCTCGCCGGCTGGTACCTGCTCGACCCCAGCAACCCATCTATTGTCGCCCGCCACGTGACGACTTGGAACCATGCCCCATTTTCAAGAGCGCCGCGCGTCCGTTCGCGATTGGGCGTGGTTCAAAACCAGCGCTTTTCGGGGCCGCATGCGCGCCAATTGCGCCTGATGCGCAAGCTCGACGCGGGCACGGACCGACATGCGCGAGCGATCACTTCCGGGCACGGAACACGGGCGATCGCTGGATTTTGCTGATGGCGACGCTCATGCGATGCGCGCCAGCATAGTTGGCACATACTTGGCATACTTGGCAGGTTCTGGCGCGTGCCAAGTATGCCGAGTATGTACCGAGTATGAAGCCCAAGGTGCGGTGCGTCATCAACCTCGCGAACCGCGGGGCTGGTTTGCCGGATGGCGACCTGTTCACGCCCGACCAGTTCCAGCGCGCCAGTGAAGCCGATCCGCTGCCCGGTCAACTGCCGTCGCGGGGCGCGGTCGAGATCAAGTTGACCGGTCGTTAAGGAGTGGCTCAGCTACCGCGAGCGCGAGCTGCTTGGGCGTGCCCTGACTCCGGCCGAGGCGCGCGAAGTTCGCGACATGGCACGCCGCATCGCCGCTCTGGCCCCTTTCAGTCGATGATCCGCCGGCGCATCAAGCCATGGCCTAGCTACCGCGAGCACACTTCATCCCTGAGCAGCCGCGGGAGTGTGGTGCCGCCTGGAAGACCACGCGATCCCTGGTAAAGGGCGATATAAACGCGGGCCCAGGTCTCGCCCGAAGCCTCGTGAATCGGCCCGGAGCTTCGGGTCGGCCACTTGCCCGTGCGCCGGTGGTGCGCTCGAGCCCAGACCAAGATCTGCCGGATCGAGAACCGCGGCAAATGCTTCATAGTGCGCACCCCCCGCTCCTTCGCAAGCAGCAAGGCGAGGGACGATTTGGCGGGAAGCCCGCGCTTGCCCCTTTGGAGGGCGACATCCACCGCCATCCAGGTCTCGCCGCCGGTACCTGGGATCTCTCCGTCGTTGGCAGTCGGCCACCGGCCGGCTCTGGCGTGGAATTGATCGGCCCAGCGCAGGACCTGGCTCAAATTCAGTGGGGGCAGGTTGGCCTTGTTCCGCAGGCCGCGCCGCGCCGCCAGCAGGCGGGTCAGAGTCGAGCCCCCGGGCAGCCCGCGGCTCCCAGCATGAAGGGCCGAATCGAGAGCCCACCATGTTTCGCCGGGCTCCTCCGTGACGGCCCCTGACTTCCTCGTCGGCCAATGCCCGGTGCGCTCGTGGAACGCATCCGCCCAGGCCAAGATCCGCGCGATCGCCAGACGCGACCGTCGGCTGCGTTTGCTGGCACCGCGGTTTTTGATGAGCAACCGGACCAGGGAGGAGCCGCCCGGAAGCCCACGCCCACCCCTGCTCAAGGCCGTCTCAACCGCCAGCCATGTTTCTCCGGGCGCCTCCGGAATCGGGCCCGAGCGGCCGTCGGGCCATTGGCCGGTTCTCGCGTGATGAGCGTCTGCCCAGCGCAGGATTCGCCGCACAGTCAACTGCGGCAGGCTCTGCTTGTTCCGCACGCCGCGCCGCGCCGCCAGCAGCCGCGCCAGCGACGATCCACCGCGCAGCCCCCGGTTGCCACGCCAGAGGGCGCCGTTGATCCCCAGCCACGTCTCACCCGGCGCGTCGGCGACGGGCCCGGAGTTCCGCATCGGCCATTCTCCGAACCGCTCGTGATGGGCGTCGGCGCAGCGGAGAATCTGGGCGATATCGAGCGGCGGGAGGTCCTTCTCATTGCGCACGCCGCGCTCGCGCGAAAGAAGCTGCCGTAGCGACGACCCGCCCGGCAGCCCGCGCAGCCCGACACGGAGGGCGTTATCCACCGCGAGCCAGTTCTCACCCGCGGCCCCGGGGATAGGCCCGGAGCCCTGGCCGGGCCATCGCCGCGTTCGCCTATGATGGGCATCGGCCCAGCGCAGGACGGTTGCCTCGGTCAGCCCAGGCCGATCCTGGCGACGGGGCACGCCGCGCTTTTCTGCTCGCAGGGCGGCCAGGGATGACCCTCCCGGAAGGCCGCCCCGGCCTTTGGCCAGGGCGTGCTCCACCGCGGCCCAGGTGACCCCTTGCGTGTCGGGAATGCGGCCCGATTTGCCGTCGGGCCACCTGCCGGTGCGAGCGTGCCAGTCGTCCATCCAGCGGAGGATTTGCTTGATCGTAAAGTGCGCGCTCTTCGGATTGTATCGGCCGCGATGCTCGTCCAAAAACCGGACGAGCGTCGATCGGCCCGGAAAACCGCGGCTGCCGAGTGACAGGGCGGCCTCCACGGCCAGCCAGGTTTCACCGGGCGCTTCCGGAATCGGCCCCGAGCCCCAGGTCGGCCACTCGCCCGTCCGTGCGTGGTAGGCGTCGGCCCACTGGAGGATCCGGGATGGACGGAGCTTTGGAAGTTGCCCGCGTCTCTCAAGATCCTCCGCGGCGGCGCCGCGCAACAGGGCGAACCACTCGTTGCGCCTCTCGAGATCTTTCCGCCGGCGCTTTCGTTCTTTCCTTTCCACGCCCGTCACATTGCGATCGGGCACGGACCGGCCGGCGGATCGGTATTGGTGATATCCGGTCATGCGAATTGTGGCCATGCCTGCCTATTCTGCCTCTTTCTTACCGACGCCATTTCGAGAATGCCGTGCGCCGGCGACGCCCCATATCTTATCGCGATCGCTTCACTTTCGCGAGCGGCCTGCTCAAGAGGTGCGCGTGGGAGGATATCGCACTTCCGTTTTTGGGTCCGCCCGGCGCCATGCCGTTGACAATCGGAGTGTAGTTTTCCGGGGATCAGCACAAGGGTGCCGGCCAACTCAAGCGTTGACAGCCAACTGCGGCAGGCATCGGCGTCCGGCTTGCCAGTCGGCTTGCTCGCCAGACCAAGCGGCTCGCTGTCGAGGAACACGAGCTTGGCCGCTCAGGCCATTTCTCGCGATCACCCTCCTGATCGACCGCATTCACCGATCCGGCGGGACGTCAACCGACGGTCTTGTGCGCTCGGGCTCCGCCCGCCGTGCGTGCCAGCAGCGTGTCGGTCAACTCCACCAAGGCGCCTTCCGGAGGATGGTCGTGCGCGCGAGCGCACCGCTATCCGTCCGTGGCGTCTGGTGCGTCAGTCAAAGCTCGGATGATCTTGTCAGGTAGGTCGAACGACGTGCGGCCGTGACACGAGTAGGCTCCGACCAGCGCCTCCCACTCGGCAAACAGCGTGGGCAAGTCCAGGAGGAGGCGAAACAACCGCTTGATGCGGAGGACCTGAATCTGACACTCGAAGTTACGGACGACCGCGACCGGCACGCGTACTTGTCGGAAGGTTCGACGTGCAATAAACTCGAGTAACGCTCAGCGACGAGGACGACGGGATGAATTTGCGCTTCTGGATAGATCCGGAAACAGGTCTGCCCCACATCTTCGATCATGGCGTCACTGAGGAAGAAGTGCGGCAGGTCCTGGGTCGGACAGCAGAAGATTTTCCTGGTACCGATCGCTCGCGGATACGTCTCGGTCAGACGAAGGCCGGGCGGTACTTGCAAGTTGTTTACGTGCCGGACATCGCTGGCGACGGGGCGTTTGTTGTTACGGCGTTTGACTTGACACCCAATGCGAAACGAGCATTTCGCCGGCGCCAGCGGAGGAAGCGGAAATGACCAAGAAAAAAAGTCAGGCGTACCCCGCGGGCTGGGATGAAGAGCGAATCCGAAAGCTTGCCGAGCACTACGACAATCAGACCGAAGATGAGCAGGTCGCGGAACACGAGGCGGCTTTCCTGGCGGAGGGACAGACGGTCATGGTCGTGCCCTCCGAGCTGGTTCCGGAGATCGTCAAGCTCATCGGCAAGAAGCGGCCGGCGTAGGAGGACGGTTGCCAGGCTGTGCGCGCATTTTTCTTTGGGGCGCCGGGCCCCTGCACGGCTGTGTGAGGATTTCCCTCTGCTCAATGACCTTGCACGATTCCGAGATATCCGATCGACGGGAGCGATCGTCACGGAAACTTCCTTCGACCGCGCGCTGTCGAACCTCTTGAACGAGGTGGGAAGAACGCTCAAGCCGAAAGTCCGATGCGTCATCAACCTCGCGAACCGCGGGGCGGGTTTGCCGGACGGCGGCCTGTTCACGCCCGACCAGTTTCAGCGCGCCAGCGAGGCGGACCCGCTGCCCGGACAACTGCCGTCGCGGGGCGCGATCGAGATCACGGGGACCGGCGATAATGTCCGCACGATCGCCGCGAGCGACCAGGTAGGCCGGCTCGTCCGATGGACCGGGGCCCGCTGAGCCAGGGTCCCAGCCGGGATTGGAGAGCGGCCAGCGGCGCGGCGCTTTTCCCGGTGTCGGCAGGCCCTCCGCGATGGTATACTGTCTCCCAGCGGTCGCGCGCCCAATCCTTCGTCGGAGGCCCGTCATGGCAGCGAGCTATACCGCCGTCATCCAGCAGCACGGCGAATGGTGGATCGGCTGGATCGAGGAGGTCCCTGGCGTCAACTCCCAGGGCCGGACCCGCGAAGAACTGCTGGATAACCTGCGTGACGCCCTCGATGAAGCGCTGGAGATGAATCGCGCTGACGCTCGGGCGGCTGCGAGCGGCACCTACGAAGAAGTGAGCATTCCGGGGTGAAGCGGCATGAACTGCTCGAACACCTCCGACGGCACGGCTGCGCCTTGGTCCGCGAGGGCCGCCGCCATTCGTGGTGGGGCAACGCGGCCAACGGCCAGCGCTCCGCAGTGCCGCGGCACCCGGAAATCCCCGACCCGCTCTGTCGGAAGATCTGCCGAGATCTGGGTATTCCGCCGCGGTAGAGTCGAGGACAACCTCGACTAGCGGCCGCCCGCCGCGACGAGGCTCCTTCTGTCTCGCGAAGATTGCACGCCATTCACGGATCCTTGATCCCCTATGGGGCTGTCAGGGAGAGGCCCTGCCCCCTGAGCTCTTCGGACCGTCGCCGCCCTGGCTGCTCTGTCCGCAAGCTGTGTGAAGTGGTAGGGTGAGGGTGCGGTAATGACTCTACGGCGGTGTTGCATGACAAGCGTCGGGGTGTCGTCGGCAGCACGCTGGCCCGGATGAGAGGGAAACGCCCATGAACGCGATCAGGGCGATCGTGAGGTCGGGTCGACTCGAGCTGCAAGAACCGGTGGACTGGCCGGACGGGACCGAGGTCTTGATCGAGCCAACAATCGCTCCATCGGAGAAAGTCGGCATTTTTCCAGTGGGGCGGGCCTCCGTGCCCGCCGATGTCGAGCCATGAGGTTGCGCTAATCGCGCGACGCCCAGTAACCGCCAAGAGTGTCGCGAGCTTGTTGCTTACGGTGATTTTCGCGATGCGGACATGGCGGATGAGTCAAGAGCCGTGGCTCGGAAGAGAGGCCCTCTGCTATCATGCGCAGAAAGGAGACGCCGATGATCGAACTGAGCGAGACCCAGCGCCAGAGTTTGCAGAAACCCGACGGCGAGCCTCCGCGAGTTCTCGACCCGCTCACGAAACAGCAATATGTTCTGCTGGAGCTCGAGACGTACCTCGAATTGACGAAAGCGGCGTACGACGACAGCCCCTGGACAGACGAAGAAATGGATCTTCTTGCCGCCGAGGTGGACGCCATGCTTGAAGACGACATGGCAAACTCAACGACTGCCTGAAAGCCGCTCTGGGGCTGCCTTGACTCAGCGAGCGCGTGCTGGTCTCGATGCCCAGCCATGGGGATTCTCCCGAGCTGATCGTCGAAGATGCGGTTTGTTCCGCGTTGAACCAGTTGCGACGAGCGTCGAAATTCCAATGGTGCTGCCGATACTCTTTCACGTGCCGCATCGCCGCGGCGAGAGCCAGAGGACAGGCCGGACGGGGGCGTCGTTGCCGGACTGTGACTCCTTCTGGGTTCCAGCAGCCGTCAATCAATCCTTAATGTCAATGCCGAAAACCGATCGCCGTGCGCGAAAAATCGGATCTCACGCAAAGCCGCCAAGGCGCAAAAAAAACGCAAGAATCTCAGTCACGTGTTCGGAGTTAAGTAGTCGTCCCAAACTACCTTGCCGGATTGGCAGGTGCGAAATGAATTCTGTTGGGCAAATTGTTTTTTGAGTAAGACAGTGTGGTCCATCCAACCCGGTCCACACTTGCTTCGCCTGCGGCGCGGGTTAGTCTGAAGCGTGCGAAGCGAGGTGACTGAAAGGCATTCCAAAACTTGCGAGTTGCGGCGATGCAGACCTGCCCGACCCAAGACCAACTGATGCGGTTCCTGGGAGACCTGCTGGAGCGCCCCGAGCGCGAAGCTCTGGCCGAGCACATCCAAACGTGCGTCCGCTGCCAGCAGTTGCTCGTTCAAATTACAACTGGTCCAGAAACGGCCTGCTGCTCGTCCTCGTGCCGCGTTGGCGACGACCTGGTTGCCCGCGTGCTCGCGCAGGTAAGGGTCAACGGACCAGGCCCTGTCCTGACCGGCGCCGAAGGTGAGCGGCCCGTTGTGGACGAAGCCGCGCCTGCTCAAGTCGAGGAATCGGCTGGCGAAACCGGCGAGCGCGCAGCAGCCGCCGCGGCCCCATCCCGGCGCCACCCGGCAATCGACGGCTACACGATCATCCGCGAGATCGGCCGGGGCGGCATGGGGGTCGTCTATGAGGCCGAGGACGAGAAGCTTAGCCGCCGCGTGGCTCTGAAGATCCTGCCTGGCGCCAGCCCGCATGACGAGAACCAGATCAAGCGCTTCGATCGGGAAGCCAGGGCTGCGGCCCGGCTGCACCACACCAACATCGTGCCCGTCTTCGGCGTCGGCCACCAGGACGGCCGCCCCTATTACGTGATGCAGTACATCGCGGGGTGGGGGCTGGATATCGTCCTTGGCGAGCTGCGCCGCCTGGTTCAGCCCGGAGCAAGCCCTCGACCTGTTCAAGGTGTGCAACCACATGGCGAACCACGCCCGGCCGACCCTGGTCTGCAAGCCAACGGCCAGGAGCCCCGCCGGATCGACGCGGCCCACGTGGCCCGATCGCTGGCCACCGGAATGTTCGCGGCTGACAATCCGCTTTCTTCCGAGCTTTCCGCCACCGATTCCCACGCGGGGCAGACCACGGTTCTTCCACAGCAGGCCGGTTCCAGACCGCCGCCGGTCCGTGACTCGTCGCTACCCGGTTCGCCCGGTTCCTCGGTGCTTGCTGTGCATGGGGATTTCAGGCCGTCGTACTTCAAGGCGCTGGGCCGCATCGGCCTTCAGGTCGCCGACGCGATGGAGTATGCCAACCGGCAAGGCGTTTTGCACCGTGACATCAAGCCATCGAACTTGCTGCTGGATGCCAGTGGCAACGTCTGGGTTGCCGACTTCGGCCTGGCCAAGACAACCGAGGCCGGCGACCTGACGCAAACCGGTCAGTTCGTGGGCACGATCCGCTACATGGCCCCGGAGCGATTTGGAGGCCGGTGTGACGCTCGGTCTGACGTTTATAGCCTGGGCCTGACCATGTACGAGCTGGCGGCCTTGCGGCCGGCGTTTGAAGAGTCGGATCGTTACAAGCTCATCGACCAAATTCGTCGCAAGGGGCCACGCCAGCTCAAGGCGCCGGCACCCAAGGTGCCGCGCGACCTCGAGACGATCATCCAGAAATCGATCGCGCCCGACCCGGCCCACCGATACGGGACGGCCGCAACCCTGGCCGACGACCTGAGGCGCTATCTCGAAGACCGACCAATTCGGGCGCGGCGGGCCTCGCGGCCGGAGCGCGTTCTGCGGTGGTGCCGGCGCAACCCGTGGGCGGCGTTCTCGATCGCGGTACTGTGCCTGGGAACTGCGGTCAGTACATGGCAAGCGCTTCGAGCCACCGCGGCCAGTCGCGCCGCCAGCCTGGCCGAGGCGGCCACCCGGAAAGAACGAGATCGTGCCGAACGGTCTCGTGACCTCGCCTTCGAGGCCGCGAACACGATCATCTCGACCGACCAGGATCAGATGAGCATTGAGGAGGCCATCCCCTTTCGTGCGATGCTGCTCGATGAAGGTTTACGCTTGTCGCAGGAGATGACCAAGGGAGCGGAGGGCGACGCACGCGCCGAGAAGTTGAGCGCCAAAGCCCAGATGATGGAAGCAAAGATCGTCCTCGCGAAGGGAGATCGTCGCAGGGCTTACGAAATCGGAAAGTGCGCGGTCGATGTATTCGAGGGATTGGTCGCCCGCGATCCAGACGAAATTGACAACCGCGACGGTCTGGCGCTTTTTCTTTATCAGCTTGCCCCTCTGGCAATAGACCGCGAGGCGGCCCGATCCGCTGCGACGCGCTCGAGTGAGATCTACCAGGCTCTCCTTCGGGAAAACCCGGATGCGAAGCAGGCATCCAGTTGGATCGGCCAGCTCGCGCTCGATCTGCACAATATCGGCCACGCATATTTCGACGAAAGTGCGTCCACAAATGGTCAGACGAGATTGGACCTGTTGCATAAGGCGATCGAAGCGTTCCGCCGAGCCACGATCTATTGTCAACAACAGGTCGAACGGGGAGATCGAGGAGAGAGCGTGCTGCTCTGTCTTGCTCTGAACGAGCGCTACCTGTGTCGCGCCTATCGGGATGAGGCCCGGCAGTTGCACGATCCGCACCAGAGCTCACAGGCCGTACAGGCAGCGATTGCATGGGGTAGGAAGGCCGTTTCGCATTTCCGGATTCCCGCCGAAAACGAGCCCACCCACTTTGAAAAGCGCCGGGCGCTCCATGAAGCACAACGCGAGCTCGGTATCCTCTTTCTCGATATGGATAAATTGCACGACGCGACTGAATTCTTCAAGCAGGCTCGTGACACGCTCAAGGTCTTGGGCGAGCGACACGGCAAGTTCGTGTCGCGAACGGTAAGGATTCAGGAGAGCCTCGCCATCGATGATTTCAACCTGATCAACGCCTTGTCGGCGGACTCGGCCGCCAACGACGAGCTCATTCGCCAACTGGTCGACGAAGCATATCCGATTTGTGACAAACTGGACCTGGTTCGCCCCCTATCGCGGGATCTTCGTAAGACCTACGGCTACCTGGCCTTCGCCAAAGCCGACGCCGTAGGCGGCCCGTCCGGGTTTCTCGACGTAGATCTGAATCGCAAGGCGGAACGGCTCTACACTGGTGTACTCGAAGAAGATCCGAACGACTTCTTTTCGCGGTGTTACTTGGTGCTGATGCGGTTCTTCCTGGCCGATGCCCTTGCCGCGCGCGGCGAGAGCGAAGAGGCAATGCGATTTGAGCGCGGCGCGATGGCGGTTACCCGCGGGCGCCCTGATGCTTGCTTCCAGACCGCGGTCACTTACGCGTGGAGCGCTAAGGCAGCGGTCGAAGGTCCAAGCAAACTCGACGCGCAGCAAAAGGCGATGCATCAACACCGGTGTGCCCGGCGTGTCGTGCCGATGCTCCGCGAGGCATTCGCGGCCGGCTTCAAGGACTACAAGCGACTCCGCAACGAGCCGGCCTTTGCTGCATTCCGGTCCGATCCTGAATTTCAAGCAGTCGTGCGCGACATGGAGTTTCCGACCGACGCCTTCGCGCGATAATAATTCGGCTTCCTCGCCACCGGCTGCTCTGGCGGTGCAACTTACCAGAGAACCGAAGAGGATGAAACAACGAGCTGAATTCCCACGGCCCTTCAGGCCCCCAAATCTTGGGGGTTTTTGGGGCGCTGTCCTCTAATCCCAGAGTTGCAACCCTGGGCTGGATTCCTCCGGCCCTTCAGGCCGGACAATGTTGGGGGTTCTGGGTAGATGTGCTCTAATCCCAGGGTTGCAACCCTGGGCTGGGTTCCTCCGGCCCTTCAGGCCGGACAATGTTGGGGGTTCTGGGTAGATGTGCTCTAATCCCAGGGTTGCAACCCTGGGCTGGGTTCCTCCGGCCCTTCAGGCCGAGGCAAGTCCCCAGGGTTGCAACCCTGGGCTGGGTTCCTCCGGCCCTTCAGGCCGCCCAATGTTGGGGGTTCCGGGGAGATGTGCTTTAATCCCAGGGTTGCAACCCTGGGCTGGGTTCCTCCGGCCCTTCAGGCCGAGGCAAGTCCCCAGGGTTGCAACCCTGGGCTGGGTTCCTCCGGCCCTTCAGGCCGCTCAATGTTGGGGGTTCTGGGTAGATCCCGACGGCGTGCTCGAGGTTCGCGGCCCGGGCTAGGCCGAGGCCGATGTCTGCATCCTGGAAATCGCCACCTACCCCGACTCCCGCGTCCCGTCCCAGGCCGTGCGCGATGCGGCGCTCGTCTACCTCGCACGCGACATCGTGCCCGAAGTCGTGGTCCTTTTTCTTCATCCGAAAGGAAACGTGGAGGCCGCCGGTTCCGCAGCTCTGCGCAGCCGAAGAGGCCTGAAGAAATGGGATCTATCCTGGCGGGTGGTCAAGCTCTGGGAAGTCCCGGCCCAAGAATTGCTGGCTGCCGGCGACATTGGCCTGATCCCGTGGGTGCCGCTGGCCCGCATCGACGGTCCCGCCGAACCGGTCCTTCGCGAGTGCCGCGACCGCATCGGTCGGGACGCTCCCAAAGACGAGCAAGATAACCTGATGGCAGTGACGCAATTGCTTGCGAGACTGCGATACAATAAGGAAAGCCTGTTTCAACTGTTCGGAGGAAGAAGAGCCATGATCGAATCACCAGTAATTCAGGAAATCATCGCCGATTGCAAACGGGAACAGATCGTCAAGTTCCTCGAGGCACGCTTCGGTGTCGCCGCATTGGATCTGAAGTCCGCGCTGAATGCGGTTGACGACGAGCGGCTCGACGATTTCCTCAAGCTGGCAGCGACCTGCCGCAGCCTGGCGGCATTCCGGAAGAAGCTTACTTCGAAAGCAACTATCTGCTAAATGACCTCGCACGATTCCGGGACGGCGAGCCTCCCCGTGAGCCTCGTCGCAATGCGGCTCGGACAGAGCCTCGCCCTCCCAGGATCACGAACGTCCGTTTAGGAGGTGGATTGGTTCAAACAGCAATCGTTCGGCCCGATTGGTCTGAAGAGAGAAATTCACCGCCAAGACGCAAAGATGCGCAAGAAAGTCGGCCAACTGGCTCGTAACCGATTGACCATCCGCTCGATGCCGTCCTTGATCAGAGGGACGCCCCAGTTGATTCGTTACCGATACAGCCATTGATTGGCCTGATAGTTGCAGTAACCCTCCTCCCGAAGGGCCACGCGGGTGGCCGCGGTGTCTTTCTTACAACTCGGATCGGCGAGCCCGGGCGGGAGCGATTGTCCGCGAATTGTGACAACTCCCGCCGCGTGCTCGCCTTGTTTGCTTGGTGTGATATAATTCGTTTTGAACGGGGGCCGGACGCTAAACCGGCCTTGTTCCGGACCGGCGAGCGCGGGGTGATCGTCCCAGGAGACGAGCCCGCGAATGTCGTGCCCGCTCGCAAGGGAATGACTTCGTCGAACGGCTACCATGGAGCGGTGTGCGCGGAAAACCGTAGTCGCAACCGGGTCGGGGAATTTCCGGCTTCACGACAATCGCCGAGCTTCCAAGATTGCATCGGGATTCGCGAGTGAACGCCCTTTCGATCCGGGTCTGAGATTGGCGACGGCGGTCCGACGCGCAGCGCTCCCTAGCGGGGGAATGACTCGATGCGCCGGCTGCTGACATTGTCGAGGACATGGCTTGTCCTGGTTTTGCTCGCCGGGATGAGCGCCTCGGTGGCCCGGGCCCAGGCTCCCGCCGCCCCATCGGCCGCCGATCGATCGGCCGGCGTCGAGAGCGCCTTGCCAGAGGATCCCGAATCGGCTCTCGAAAAGGGCCTGGAGCAGGAGCGGTCGCGGAACTGGCCGGCGGCCATCGAGCTGTATCACCAGGCGCTCGAGCGCTGGCCCAGCCGGGTGGATTTCAGCCGGCGGCTCCGGCTTTGCAAGATCCATTTCAGCCTGCATCGCCGCTACACCGACACGAGTTTCCGCGCCGTCCTCTTGCGGCTGCCTCACGAACAGGTCGTCGATCTCTACGATGAGGTGCTGGAACGAATCCAGTCGAACTACGTCGATGAAGTTCCCTTCGAGCCGCTCGTCCGCAACGGACTGGATAATCTGGAAGTCGCGCTCCGCGACCCCTATTTCGTCAAGACCAATGCACCCGGCTCGACGCCCGAGCGGGTCAATGTGCTGCGTGATTCGCTGCGCCAGCACCGCGCCCGACTGAGCGTTCCGGATCGCTCGTCGGCGATCCGGGTGGCTCTCGCAAGCAGCGAGCTGGCTCGGCAGGGGATCGGCATGGCGTTGACTCCGGTTGTGCTGGAGTTCATCTGCGGCGCCTGCGACGCGCTGGACGACTTTACCAGCTATTTGACCCCCGACAAGCTGGAAGACCTGTACGCGATGATCGATGGCAACTTCGTCGGGCTGGGGGTCGAGCTCAAGCTCGACAAGGAGGGCCTGCTCCTGGTTGGTGTGATCCGCGGCGGGCCGGCGTGGGAGGCGGGCCTCAAGGCCGGCGAACAGATCGTCAAGGTCAACGGCCGGCCGGTCAAGGGGCTCACCCTCGACGAGGCCGCCAACCGCTTGCAGGGGACCGAGGGAACGACCATCGAGCTGGCTGTGCTGGCCAAGGACGGCACGGTCCGGTCGCATCGCCTGGTCCGCCGGCACGTCGAGGTCGAGAGCGTGACCGGGGCGAAGCTGGTCGATGGCCCGCAAGCGATTGGATACCTCCGGCTCGCCGGTTTCCAGAAGACTTCGACCGAAGAGCTCGACCAGGCGATTGCGGCGCTCGGCCGCAAGGGCATGAAAGCCCTGGTCCTCGACCTCCGGGGCAATCCGGGCGGCCTGCTCAACGTCGCGGTCGAGATCGCCGAGCGGTTCATCGATTCGGGACTGATCGTCTCGACCCGGGGAAGAGCCCAGGGACAGACGCAGTTCTACAACGCCGGCGGCCGGGTTCGCTGGCGGATGCCGCTCTATGTGTTGGTCGATCGCGAAAGCGCCAGCGCCAGCGAGATCCTGGCGGGGGCCCTCCAGGACCATCACCGGGCCGTCGTGCTGGGTGCTCGCACGTACGGCAAGGGCTCGGTTCAGAGCATCTTCGCGCTGCGGTCGGCGCCGGCCGGTCTGAAACTGACCACCGCCAAGTTCTACTCGCCCAAGCACCGGCCCTACAGCGAGCAGGGCGTCCAGCCCGACATCCCGATCATCGTGCGCACCGCGGCCAAGCCAGGCGACAACGTCTCGATTCGCCGGGATGAATCGACTTTCGGCGACCCCGCGGCCGACCTGGTGCTCGCGGCGGCCATCCGGACGGCCAAGAGTCAGCTTGACGACAGGATCACCGATGAGCGAGGTGACCGGTAGGCCATCGACGCGTCTGGAACCCGAGGCAGCCTGGACGCTGGTGACCGACTCGCCGCTGAAGGGCCTCACGCTCGCGCGCGAAGCCGGGACGATACTCGTCTGGGATGAGGGCAATCAGCTCTATCTCTTCGATCGGGACGGAGAATCCCACTCGATCTCGCGCGTGCCGAACAAGATTCAGGCCGGCACGATCAGCGACGACGGCAGCCTGATCGCGCTGGTGGTCGACGCCGATGAAGCCTGGCTCATGCTGCTCGACGCCGACTTCAACGTCGCGGTGGAGCGCGCCGCGCCATCCGAGGCGACCAGCATAGCCGTCGATCCGCATGGCCGCTATCTCGCCGTGGGGACGCGGTTGAACGCGGTCCATTTCATCAACCGGTTCGGCCGCCCCGCCGGCCGTCTCGAAACCACGGAGCCGCTGTCGCATCTTTGTTTTGTGCCTGACCGTGCGCTGGTCCTGGGCGCGGCCGCATTCGGCATGCTGATCGGAATCGCGCTCGAGCCGGGCGTGTTAGCCGGCAAGCTGGAAGCCGAGATCGTGTGGCAAGACCGGCTGATGTCGAACGTCGGGCGCCTCGCGGTCAACGGCGACGGCGCCATGATCCTGGCGAGCTGCTTTACGCTCGGCGTCCAGCGGTTTGATCTCCACGGGCGCAACGAGGGATCTTACCACCTGGGGGGCACGGTTTCGCAATCTGTCTCGGATTTTCCGGGCCGCACGATCGCGGCCTCGACCCTTGAGGGCGATCTGGCCGTGATGAACTCAGCCGGCAACGTCCGCTGGCGAACGCGGCTATCGCGTCCGGTCGTGGCGCTGGAGATCGACCCGCTGGGGCGGTACTTGATCTACGGCCACGCCACCGGCGAGCTGGTGCGCCTCAATCTTTTCCGCGGCGCTCCCGGCCGCGCTGGGCGCACGCCGCCCGACGTCCGGCGCCCGCCGCCGGCCAGCACCAGCCGGTGCGGCCCGGCGGCGGCTCGGTCCGAACGCCCGACTGGCTCGTCAAGGTGGTTGAATCGGATCAGCAGGCCGAGACGGCGGTGATCACCGTGCAGGACGACCCGCCCCGGGTCGCTCTCTTCACCAGCCCCCATCGGTTGCAGCTATTCAAATCTACCGGCGAGAAGCCGGACCAGGGCCCTGAGATGACGGGCGTGGGGCGCATCCTCCGGACGGCGCCCGGCTGGCTGGCGGCCGCCACCGATCGTCAGATCGTGCTGTGGGACCTGCGCCGCGATGAAAAGCGCAGAGTTCGACGTGAGCTTGGTCGAGCTGACGCACCTGGCGATCAAGCCCGACGACTACGGACTGGCGCTCGTCCAGGAGCGGGATCGGATCGGCCGCCTCACGACTTCCAGCCGCTGGATCTGGAAGCACGAATTGCAGGCACCCGTGGAGGACCTGGCGATTGGCCCCGGGGGATCGACCGCGGTGACCACCAACGGCGGCCAGTTGCTCGTCTTCGACCCCGCGGGCGAGCCGAAGGTGGGATTCACGTTCGATCCCGACGACCCGCCGCTTCTGATCGACGCGCCCGAGAATTCCGCGCCGGACATCGCCTGGATCAGTCTGGCCCGCCGTGCACAGTGGCTCCGCGGACATGGTCCCGCAGGCGAGGTGGTCTGGGAATTGCCGATGCCGTGGGAAGGATGGGCCTTGTTGCGTGTGGGTCGCCTGGCGGTGGTCAGTGCGGTGGACGGTCGGGCCATGACCTGCGACGCGGCGGGGATCATCCGCGATGAGTCTCCTCCCAGCGGCGAAGCCAGCGACGTGTTCTGCCTCGATGCCGATGGCGAACCGGTCCGGATCTCGCGCCGCGGCGTGCACTTGATCTGCGCGTCGCTGGACGGGCGCGTCCGCTGGCGAAGCGTGGTCAACGAGCCCTTTGGCCCCCTCGCGGCGGCTGCCCAGGGAACCGCTGTCCTGATCGGCAAATCGTTGGCCTGGTTCAAGAACCAGCCGCCTTCAACCCGAGATTAAAGTCGTCTCGAACTCACGCCGATCCGCGCTCAGTTGACCTGGCCGAAGACTTGCAACTGGTCAACGATTATCCTTCCTGTTAATCTCAAATTATCCAGATTACCGTCACTTTGTGGTATTAAAGCATCCAAGCACGCAAGATCTTTGGTTAAGGACCTTGCACATGGGGCGGACTTGGGTTAAGATCATTTAATTCAGGGTTGTCCTGAATCCCGCAATTATAATCTTGGCGCATCGTTGCGTTACACCACTGTGGCACGTGCAAGCTCCTCATCGAGGAAGAGTCGAGAGCCGAGTGATTGCACTCGCTTTTATCGAGAGTCTGAGAGTCCCAAGGACTGACCAAAGGAGTGGTGGACGGATCTCAGCTGGAGGTCTCGATGCTTGAGTGTAGCTCACATACCGCGCTCATGGATTTCTCTCCCGAGGCAAAAATGAGCCTTCACGAGTGTGGAGAGGAAGAGGCAAGGCGCTTCAAATGGATCGAGAGTGAGAAAGCCGGTCGCGACCTGGGGGAAGTGGCCATCCGGATCTGGATTCGCCGGCACTGGAACGGCTTTCTCCGGCACCGCTGGCTCGAGCACTTGCAAGGCAAGATGTTCTGGATCGAGCTCGACCAGGGAGACTTCGGTCTCTTGCAAACGGCCTTTGCGGCCTCGCCCTGGGTCGACCCGATCCTGGATCATTTCAAGCACGGCGGCGAGAACCTCGACATCATTCTCTGGGCGCTCAAAAACCGCGTTCCTATGAATGAGGTCCTGGCGATTCTCGAAACGCTGGACGTCAATAGCCGCCGTATCGAATGCGGGTTTGATCCCCGGCATGCCTGATGCAGCAAAACTTGCGCGTCGGGTGAGTACCCGCGACAGGTGTCGGTAAGAGCTTTATCCGCGGGTTTCTGGCGCTTGCTCGAGCAACGCAACCAGCGTCCTGACGAAACAGCCGGTCGCACCCGCGTCGCGGGTGGTGTTTTCGGAGTCGCACCAGCTCGGGCCGGCGATATCGAGGTGAATCCAGGGCGCCGAGTCGACGAACTGCTCGAGAAACTTGGCCGCGGTGATCGCGCCGCCCCACTTGCCGCCGATGTTCTTCAGATCGGCCACGCTGCTCTTGAGCTGCTCCTTGAAGTCGCTGTCGAGCGGCATTCGCCAGACGCGTTCGCCGGTCTTACGGCAGGCAGCCTGCAGATCGGCGCAGAATGCGTCGTCGTTGCCAAAAAGGCCGGCGACCTTTGGTCCCAGCGCAACCATGCATGCGCCGGTGAGTGTCGCCAGGTCTAGGACGCGGTAAGGCCGCTGCTCGGCGACGAAGCTGAGTGCGTCGGCCAGAATCAGCCGGCCTTCGGCGTCGGTGTTCATGACCTCAACGGTCTTGCCGTTGCGCATACACAGCACATCGCCCAGCTTCATCGCCTTGCCGCCGGTCATGTTTTCGGTCAGCGCGACGTAGCCTCGGACATTCACGGGAAGACCGAGGCGGGCGACAGCCTGGATGGCCGCAACCACCACCGCTGCACCCGTCATGTCGCTCTTCATCGCCTCCATCGAACTGCTCGGTTTGAGGCACAAGCCGCCCGAGTCGAACGTAACGCCTTTTCCGACGAGCGCCAGCCAGGGCGATTCACCCCCGCCGCGGTAGTCGAGGATGAGAAATCGGGGCGGCTCGGCGGACCCTGCGGCCACTCCCAGCAGGCCGCCGAAGCGTTCATGCTGAATTCTCGTCTCATCCCAGGTTTGAACGATGATCCCGGCGTCGGCGGCCACCACGCCGATGCGGTCGGCAAGCTTGGCCGGAGATTTGTCCGCGGGTGGAGTGTTGACCAGGTCGCGCGCCAGGTTGACGGACTCGCCCACGATCGCGGCGCGGCGCAGTGCCGTGCCCAGTTGCTCGATTTCCGATTCAGGCCGGTCGATCTCGACCACGAGCCCCAGGCTGCCGAAGGCGTGTCGATTCGCTTCGGTCTTGCGTAATCCGGGGCCTCTCGTGCCGACGATCGCCCCTTCGATCAAGGCGGACGCGACGGCCGCACCATCGCCCGCCGGCGGCAGCGCGACCGCCACGCTCTCGCGACGCTTGGCGGCCAGCCGCTTGGCCGCCGCGAAGCCGGCCGTGTACGCCGCCCCGGGATCGAACCGGCTGCGCGGTCCCAGACCAACGAGCAGAACAGAGTGAGCCGCCAAGCCGCTGACGTCGTAGAGCGGAGTGAGCTCACCGAGCGAGCCGCTCAGGTCCTTGGAGTTGGCGAGTTGCTCGAGCGTTCCCCCGAGCGCTGTTCCGCGAAGGTACTCGGGAGGGGCGTCCCGGTCGTCGTCGAATATTCCCAGAACCAACCATTGTACCTGAACTTCGCTGATTGCCTGCCGTATGAGCTTGATGTCCATCGAGATCCAATCATGCGCCTGAGGATTTCGCCAGCCCGGCTGGCAATGTGGGTCAAATCATGATCGCAGGCTGGTCGCGGGTGCGCCAAGCCGGCTTGCCCTCTGGTGCCGCCAGGGATACAATCCCTCTGGTGCTCGCGATCCGGAACCGGAGGGTTCGCGGAGCCGAACCGCGCCCGCAATTTCATCTCCAAGCGTCCGCAGCCGAGCAGCTCAGCCCGATGCGGCTGGGCCTCCTGAGCGGTTGACGGATTTCGCGCGAGCGCCCCGCGTCTGCGGGTCAAGGAACAGCCGTTCGACGGAATGCTGGGAGAGCCAAGGATGGGCAAGCTCCATGCATGGGGCCGCCGGCCGCGAGTGCTGCTGCTGGTGGTGGCGGGCCTCAGTTTGTTGTCGGGATGCGTCGAACGGCGGTACACGATCCGTACCGACCCACCGGGCGCGACGATCATCGTCAACGGTGAGGAGATTGGCCCGTCCCCCGCATCGCGCAACTTTTATTTCTATGGCGAGCGCGAAATCACCATGATTCTCAACGGCCATCAGACCAAGACGGTGATCCAGCCGATCAAGGCGCCGTGGTGGGATAACTATCTCACCGAGTTCTTCACGGAAAACGTTGTGCCGTGGACGATGCGCGACGAGCGTGTTTTCAAGTATCAAATGCTGCCGGCGGTGTCGCCGCCCGAGGGGGTGCTGCGCGACCGCGCCGAGAGTCTGCGGAGTGAGGCCCGGATCCTGCCGCCGCCGCGCCGAGGCGGCATCCTGGGGTGGCTCGGGTTCTAGCGTAAACAAACGGTAAGCCGCCAGCCGATTACAAGTAGGGTGGTTCCCGAGGCTAACGGTCCCGGCGAGGTTCATGGTCGTGAAGATCGTTGCGGCTGCGGTTCAGATGTCCTGCGATCACCTCGATGTCTCGGCCAATCTGCACCGTGCCGACGATCGGCTGCGTCTCGCGCATGAGTCGGGCGTCGAGCTGGCGGTTCTGCCCGAGCTCTTCAATACGGGTTATAGCCTCTGCCCCGATTATGCGCCCTACAGCGAGACGGTCGAGGGACCGACCATAGCCTACTTGCGCGGCCGCAGCCGCCAGTGGCGAATGGCGATCGCTGGAGGTTTCGTCGAGCGCGACGGGCGGCACATCTATGATTCGTTGGTCTTTTGCACGCCTGATGGCAGTGTGCAGGTTTACCGCAAACGGCACCTGGTTTTTTGGGAACGCTTCCGCTTTCACCCGGGCCGCTCGCCACTGGTGGTCGCAACGCCTTGGGGCCGGGTCGGGTTTGCGATTTGCGCCGACATGATCTATCGCAAGGTTTGGGACGGTTATCGCGGGCTGATCGACATGGCCGTCGTCGCGGCGGCCTGGCCCGATTTCGCCGATCGCGACTCGGGGCGCCGGCACTGGCTGCTCGGACATGTCGGACCTCTTTCCGCTTCGATTCCGGCCAAGGTGGCGATGGATCTCGACATTCCGGTGATCTTCGCCAACCAGTGCGGCCTTACCCGCACGACGATCCCCGTTCTGGGAACCCGGATCAGCGACCGCTTCGCCGGTCAGAGCAGTATCTGCGACGGCCGTCACGGCACGCCGGCCCGGGCCTTGGCGGAGCCTGCTCTACTCGTCGCCCCCATCACCCTCCACCGTCAGCGAGGTATGAAATCGTGGCGTTCTACGTCCCCTTGGGCCCCCGCGGCGTCCTGTTACGACTCGGCACGTTCCTGATCGGTATCTGGGGCGGGCTGGTCTATCGCGTCGGCTACTGGCGCCGGAGCGTGATCGCGCACGCTCCGGAGCCACTGGTCGTTCCCGTGCGTGACTGATCGAGCGCATCCTCAAGATTTCAGCTTTCGGTAGGTCACAAGGAACAGCTTTGAGTCGGGCTCCGTCTTGAACTCCTTGGGACGCGACTTACCCGTCAGGTCGTAGCAGACGACGAGCTTGTCGCCGTCGAGCTTGTAGATCGCCAGAAACGTCTTACCTTTGTTCGGGCCGATCGTGCCCGTGATATCCAGCGCGCTTGGCTTGGCATCGGGCATGACGCGCGTGATCCCACGATCCTCTCCCTCGTCGGTCGTGACGAGATAATTCTCACCGTCTATTGCAAGCTGGATGCTCTGGGCCACGCGTGGCGGAAATTTCTGTCCGGCCAGCTCGGCTTCGACCACCTGCCATTTTCCATCGAGAACGGACGCGGCTTTTGTGGGGCCATCGCCCCCAAAGGCGGTCATCGTCACGGTGGTTCCCAGGAACACGAACGTTGTTAACAAGGCGCTCATTGATACTCCTCGTTGATGGAACGTTGAGGGAAAAGTCATTTCCGATCGCGCTGCGTGCGTGGCGAACCTCGGGTCTAGAATAGCCCGCGTTCGCGAGAAGATCTTGTCGAATCTTGCTTTTTTCGATGAAATTCTCGGGCGTGAAAATGCTCCGCAAGACGCTGACCAGCGAGGGTCATTTCTTCGTACGGATCGGGGGACAGAGCCCCCTCCTACACAAATCGCCGCGCGGCGCCGGCCTGTTGTAGGAGCCGGCTCTGTCCGGCGATCCCAAGATGCGCGCATCGTGCGGAGATCTCTTCGAGAAAGAATCCAAACCGGAGGCGTTGGCTAGCCCCGAGGTTGGACTTTCGCTTGCGAAGCGCCTGCTGGCGAAGCGGCCTTTCGTTCCTCCGTTCAACCGTTACTCGATCCGATACCGGCTCCCACGCATCACTCCCTCGTTGCTCAAGAGCGGCGCGAGCTTGGCGTCGGCGAGCACTTCCTCGATCGTCTTGTCCTGTCCGTCTACGGTCATCCGGCGCTGGACGAGCCGGATGCCGTGGCTGTAATCGACCCAGTTGGCTGTGTGGCCCGTGTAAAGCGGTTGAATCGGCTTGCCATTGCGTTTGTGCCAGCCGTAGATCGCGACCTTGCCCTCCTTGGCAAATACTACGTTGGCGATGACGACGTCTTTCTTGTGGCCGGCGACGAGCTCGCCGGGAGCCTTGCCGCGATCCTTGCGCTGGATGCACACCATCTCGTTGTGCCGGAGAAACACGGGCACGGTCGTCATCGCGGGCGAGGGCGGGATCGGTTCGGGCGTGAGCTTGAGCGTCGCCGCGGCATAGATGTCGTCGACCATCTTGGGTGTCGGCAGGCAACAGCCGGCGAGGTCCGCGATCTTCTGTGCCATGCCCGGCGAAAGCGGGGTGAGGAAGTAATCATCGTCCGAGCCGATGGCGAGGTAGTCGGGAGTTACGAAATACGTCGCCGTCGTTGCCGCGTTTCGCACGGTCACCGGCACGAGGGCCCGCAGAAAGGGCGGGACGTTTCCCGCTTTCACCTCGGCCAGGATCCTCGCTTCGCGCTCCGGTCGCGGCAAGTGGGCAATCGACCTGGCGAACGCAGTCCCTTTTGAGCGGCCGGCGGCCGCGGTGGAAGGTCGAGCGACTGGGCAGGGAGCGATGAGCAGAGCAGTAGGATCAGTGCGGCCATAATCGAGATTTTCGTAGTCGTCACTCTCCGCGTGACGGGGAATCATCACGCGGAGCGTGATGACTACTTACAGGCCGGCGCCGCTGGCGCGACTCACGAGTCATCAGGGGTTTCGTCGTCGTCGCGCTCCGCGTGACGGGGAATCATCACGCGGCGCGTGATGACTACTTAAAGATCGTCCTGAATCAGCTCAAGAGCCGGTCGACTTCTGGAAGGATCTTGGCGAAGTCGAGCTTGTGGTGGCAGGCTGCGCGAGCGGCCTCGAGGTCGGCGCCCGACCAGTCGCGCTCGTGTTCGGCGAGCTCGGCGTAGCGTTCGCGGGCCCAACCGGGGATGCCGTGGTCCTCGTGATACGTGTAGAAACGGGCGAGGTCGCCGAGCCGTGCCTTCGTGCCGGCGGCCAGGGCGCAGCGGCCGTCGCAGTTGGGGCACATGGTCGGGCCGGCGGCCAGGAGCGCTTCGTGCAACTCGTCCAGCTCGGCCTGTTTGAGCGGCTCGAACCGGCGGGCGGCATCGGCGTTCTCGTTGGTTTGATTCAGGTTCCGCATCGTCACGCACGAGCTCGAAAACCGCTCGTCGGTCCAGATGGCGTGCAGCAGGCCCTGGACGGGGCTCAGGTTTCGGGCGGCCAGCGAGGGCACCCGCTCGCGGGTGATCCGAAGTGCCTGGCCGCCGATCTGTTTCATCGACACCAGCCCGATATTGGCCTTGTGACAGGCGTCGAGCGCCTTGTAGAGCGGCTCGTCCTTGCCCAGCCACGGATTGAACTTGAGCATGATGACGTCAACGAAGCCGCCCTTGGCGGCGTTCTGCAATTGCTGAGCGATCGTCGCGTCGTGGGTCGAGAAGCCGACGAACCTCACCTTGCCGGTCTTCTTGATCTTTTCGATCGCGTCTTTCATCTCCTTGCTCTGGGGCCAGTTGGTCTGGCGGCCGTTGAGGCCGTGAAAGAAGAGCAAGTCGATGTGGTCGGTCCCGAGGCGCGCCAGCCGGGCGTCGACCTTCTTGAGCATGTCCGCCGGCCGCCCGACGCCGCTCTTGGTGGCAAGGAAGATGTTCTTGCGCACCTCCGGATCCGCCTCGAACCATTCTTTGAAGACGCTCTCGGCGTTGCGGTAGCTCTCGGCGGTGTCGAAGTAGCGGACGCCTTCGCGATATGCCGTGCGGAGCAGCCGCTGGAGCGACTCCGGCTGGCCGACGGTTCCCTGAGTGAGGATCGTGACAGCGGCCCCGGTCTTGCCCAGCACGCGATTGGGAAGCACGGGCTTATTCTGCGACGGTCTGTCATCCTGGGCCGATGCAACGCCGTATGTCAGGCTAGCCGCGACAGCCGTCGCGGCCGCACCCGCCTGGAGAAACTCACGCCGATCCATCGGATTTGTACGCGTCTCGGACATTCCTCGCTTCTCCTTCTTGCCGGAAACCTCAAAGATCAATAGGACGCAACCGCGAGTGCGCCGAATTCTGCATCACGAAGTTTACGACGTCGGGCCCGCCCTGTCGAGCGAGAAGCGGACTTTCGCCGGGTAGACGCCCCCGAGGGCACGAAGCGACGCGCCTCGCCTCGACGATCTGCTGGTCCGGCTCAGGATGCGAACGGTGGCTCCCGCTGACGCTTAAGGGACCGCGCAGAAATAACTTTGCCAATTGTGGTGCAGGCGTCCCGCCTGCCGGTACGGGGAACGCAGGCGGGACGCCTGCACCACAACGACGAATTCGCCGACGTTATTTTCGCGCGGCGCCCAGCGCGTCGTCGCCGCAACCACGAGATAGGGGGACATAGCCCCTCCTAAAGCGGCGTATCGGCACGTGCTCTTGTAGGAGCCGGCTCGGTCCGGCGATCCCAAGAAGCGCGCATCGTGCGGAGATGCTTGGGACGAAGAATCCAAGGCGACTTCGCAATCACGGCCGGTGAGCGAATCAAACACTCACGTCTCCGCCCGACACCCTTTTCGGCTAGAATATGCGACGATGGTGGACTTCGTGCGGGAGGCCGGGTAGTCAGGCAGCGGAGCGAGCGGAGTTATGGAACAGCGGCCGGACGGAACGACTGTTTCTGCGAACATGGCGAGTGACACGGCCACGGCTGGTCCTCTCGACATTCGGCTAAGCAACCTGCTCGTGCGCTGGGAAGAGCTCATCAAGAACGGGCACGATGCATCGGCCGAGGAACTCTGCGGCGATTGCCCCGAGCTGGTGGAGGCGCTGCGAGCCCAGATCATCGCCTTGCGCGAGATGAGGCGGATGTTCGGCCTGGACCGCGCCGCGCCGGGGTCAACGCGGACGGGCCCGGCGTCACCGGTGTGCGCTCCACCCGCGGCACCTCAACCGGCCGACTTCGAGCTCTTGGGCGAGCTGGGCCAGGGCGGGATGGGTGTCGTCTATCGGGCTTTCGATCGGAACCGCCGCGAGGTCGTCGCGCTCAAGACCATGCAATGGCTCGACCCGGCCACGCTCGACCTCTTCAAGAAGGAATTTCGCGCGACCGCCGATCTCGCACACCCCAATCTCGTCGCGCTGCACGAGCTGGTCTGGGACGGCCGGATCTGGTTCTTCACGATGGAGCTGGTCGAAGGTGTCGATTTCCTGAGCTTCGTGCGCTTCGGCGAGCACGGGACGCCGCGCACCACCGAGGTCGCGGCCGTCCCGAGCGGCCCAGCGCCGGCACTGGCGGCAACGATGCAGTACGATGATCGGCATTCGACAATTCCCGCATTGACCCCGACCCAGGTCGGGCGCCTGCGCGCTGCGCTGGGGCAGCTAGGCGAAGGGCTTTCGGCCTTGCACGCCGCGGGGAAGCTGCACCGCGACATCAAGCCGTCCAACGTCCTGGTGCGCCGCGATGGGCGGACCGTCCTGCTCGATTTCGGGCTTGCCGCCGACCTCGGTCCGTCAGGCCTGCACCAGAGCACGGGCCGGGTGGTGCGAGGCACGCTCGCCTACATGTCGCCCGAGCAGGCGGCCGGCGAGCCGCTCTCGCCCGCGAGCGATTGGTACAGCGTCGGGGTCATGCTGTACCAGGCACTGACCGGCCGCCTGCCTTCTGACGGTCACGCTCTGCCGTTTGCGGCCGCACTCGATCAGCCGCTCGTACCACCCGCCGCGCGGGCGCCCGGCACGCCGGAGGACCTCGACCGGCTCTGTGTTGACTTGCTCGGCCGTGATCCGGCGGCTCGCCCCGCCGGGCCGGAGATCTTCCGGCGCCTCGGGCTGGGAAGGGCCGCGGAGCCTGCGCCGGTTGCAGGCCCGGCCGGCTCGGGCGCGGGGCCCTGGACCGGCCGAGAGCAACATCTGGCGATCCTGGACCAGAAATGGTCCGCGGTAAGGAACGGGCGAACCGTGGTCGTGCGCGTCCACGGCTCCTCGGGAGTCGGCAAGAGCGCGCTCGTCCAGCGGTTTCTCGACGGCCTTGTCGCGCAGGGGCAAGCGGTTGTCCTGTCGGGACGGTGCTTCGAGCGGGAATCGGTGCCGTATAAAGCGCTCGACAGCTTGATCGACGCCCTGGCCGGCTACCTCAGGCACCTGGCTCGGCACGACGCCCTTGCGCTCTTGCCGCGCGACGTGCTCTCCCTGACTCGAGTCTTTCCGGCGCTCTTGCGAGTCGAGGCGATCGCCGATGCGCCCCATCGCGAGTTCGACGTACCCGACCAGCAGGAGCTGCGCCGGCGGGCCTTCGCGGCCTTGCGCGAGCTGCTCTCACGGCTGGGCGACCGGCTGGCGCTCGTGCTCATGATCGACGATCTCCAGTGGGGCGACGTCGATAGCGCAGCCGCGCTGGGAGAGCTATTGCGCGGGCCCGATCCCCCGGTGTTGCTCCTCTGCGCCTGCCATCGTGACGAGCACGTCCTGGCCAGCCCGTTCTTGCGGTCGTTTCTCGCGCTGGGCGATCGCGCCGATCCGGCGATCGACTGGTGCGATCTGCCGGTCGGCCCGCTATCGCCGGCGGAATCCCGCGCGCTGGCCCTGGCGCTCTTCGGCGGCGACGGAACTGCGCTCTCCGCGCGTTGTGATGCGATCGCGCGCGAGTCGGGCGGCAACCCGTTCTTCGTCGCCGAGCTGGTGCGATCGACGCAGACGGTCGCGGACTTGCCTCGAGAGCCGTCGTCAACAGGAGACCACACGCTCACGCTCGACGCAGTCCTCTGGGGTCGGATCTGCCGGCTGGCGGAGCCCGCCCGGCGGATGCTCGAGGCGGTCGCGGTCTCGGGCGGCCCGCTTCGCCAGGCCGATGCCGGCAGATGCGCCCGACTGGAGGGCGGCGATGAGCGATCGGCGCTCCTCGCGCTGCGGTCGGCCCGGCTGATCAAGAGCACAGGGCCGGCAAAGGCGGACGAGGTCGAGACATACCACGACCGGGTTCGCGAAGCCGTGGTGGCCCGGCTCTCGCCCGAGGTCCTTCGCGACCATCACCGCCATATCGCCCTGACACTCGAGGCGGCGGGCGCGATCGATCCCGAATCCCTGGGCGTCCACTTTCAGGGCGGCGGCGAGCCGGAGAAGGCGGCGGCCTACTTCGCGCTTGCGGCGGCGCGGGCCTCGGACGCGCTGGCATTTGACCGCGCGGCGACCCTTTACCGACTGACGCTCGAGATCCGGCCGGCCGATGAATCCGAGCGTCGCGCGCTCCGCCGGCGCCTGGGTGACGCGCTGGCCAATTCGGGTCGCGGCGCCGAGGCGGCGAGCGTCTATCAGGAGGCCGCGGCCGGAGCAACCGTGGCCGACGCGTTCGAGCTGCGCCGGCTGGCCGCCGCGCAGCTCCTGGTCAGCGGGCACGTCGAAGAAGGGCTGGCGGCCTTGCGCGAGGTGCTCGCCGCGGTGGGGATGGCGTTGCCGGCCACGCCGGCCAGCGCTCTCGGCTCGCTGCTAATTCACCGGGCGCGGCTCTACCTGCGGGGCCTGTCATTCCGGCGCCGCGATCCCAGTGAAATCCCCTCGGCCGACCTGGCCAGGATCGACGTCTGCTGGTCGGCCGTGGCCGGTCTCAGCGTGGTCGACTTCATCCGGGCCGGCGGTTTCCAGAAGCGCGGGCTGCTTCTGGCCCTTCGAGCCGGCGAGCCGGTCCGGATTGCGCGCGCTTTGGCGATGGAAGCCGCCCACTCGGCCTCGGCCGGCAGCCGTGCCGCTGGCCACACCGCCAGGCTGCTGCGGCTGGCCGATGCGCTCGCGGCCGACGTCGGCCAGCCCTATGCTCAGGGCATGGTCAGCCTGGCCGCGGGCACCGCGGCTTACCTCGAGGGCCGCTGGAACGACGCGCGGACAAATTGCGACCGCGCCGAGCAGACGTTTCGCGATCGGTGCACGGGCGTTGCCTGGGAACGTGCCACCGCCCACTCGTTCGCGCTCTGGTCGCTGTCGTTTCAAGGCGAAATCGCCGAGCTTTCCCGGCGCTGGCCCGAGCTACTGAAAGAAGCCGGAGAGCGCGGCGACCGCTATTTCGTCATGAACTTGGGTACGTATGTCATGTCGGTCGTCAGGCTGGCGGCCGACGACGCCTCTGGCGCGCGCGAGGGGCTGCACGAGAACCTGGCGCGATGGTCGCAGCAGGGTTACCACGTGCAGCACAACGACGAGCTCTGGGCGATGGCGCAGGTCGAGCTCTATCTTGGCCGCGGGCAAGAGGCCTGGGAGCTGCTGGCGGCGCGTTGGCCCGACCTGTCGCGCTCGATGCTCTTGCGCGTCCAGTTCATCCGGATCGCGATGGGCCACCTCCGCGCGCGGTGCGCCCTGGCTGCGGCTGTAGGTACTGGGGCGCCCGGCCCCCTGCTCCGCGCGGCCGAGAGCGGCGCCCGCGCCTACGCGCGAGGGCACTGCCTGGTCGCGCGCACTGGCTCTCTTGATCGAGGCCGCCCTGCTGGCGGCCCGAGGCGACCGATCCGGAGCCATCGCGCGCCTGGCCGAGGCCGAGGCCGCCTGCCGCCTTGCCGGCATGGCGCTCCATGCCGAATCGGCCAGGCACAGCCGCGGCCAGATCATGGGCGGCCCTGACGGCGACGATCTTCTGAGCCAGTCCGAGTCATGGATGGCCAGCCAGGGCATCCGCAATCCGGCGCGCATGGCGGCGATGTTCGCGCCGGGATTTGACGCGCTCCGACACGATGGCGGCTTGGACGCTGCGCGAAAATAAGGGACCGCGCAGAAATATCGAGGTCCGCGGGCAACTCGTACGAGGCTTTATCGAATCGATCAACTTCCACGCACCGGTCCTCAGAGATGGTGGCATTCAACGAATCGAGAACGGAAATCGTTCGTTCCTGGAATTCTTTGTGGCCTTCGTGTTCTTTGTGGCTAATATCCGCTCTCGCGGTCTCAAACCAACGATCGCGCGACGCACTTGGCGAGATCGGCGATTGCGCCGTTGCGGTCCACCATGGCTTCGCAGGCCAGACCGCCGAGCATGAGACGCCTGTTTCCCACGCGCAGCACGCCATGCTCATCCTCACGAACGTAGGTTTTGACGGCCTGCATCTGCGGATCTCCGTCGGAGTTGCGATCGGTTCTTGATTCTGATTCCACAGATTTCGCACTTGCGTCGCGCCGTCGAACGAGCCTGAGCTCGCGAACTCGATAGGTTGACCTTCTAACAAACCCCAGTTTCCGTGTACATTCTCCGGCGATTGAGCCACTCTCAACGTAGAAATACAGACGTCGCGCATGTCGTGGCTTTCTGGGCCCGGCAAGCTGGAGGTTCGACCAGCACCGTTGAAGCGTTTGGTCCATCAGTTGGCCGTCCAGGCAGATCGCGGCGTCTTGGTGAAATGAGCAAGGAGGCCAGGATGCACAAGTGGAAGGTGCGGCCTTCGCCTCCGATTGAGGCAAGGCAGGCCCCGATGCGAGCCGCTGGGCAGTATGAGGCACGCGCGAAAAGTACATCTCCGGATGGTACGTCCATCCGGAGATCGTTCTGTGAGGATCGCCCATGTGTGGCATAGCCGGCGCGGTCGATTTGACCGGTACGCGTGAGTTTCCCCTGGGGCGGCTGCTAGCCATGACGGGGGCCATTGCGCACCGAGGGCCCGACGACGAGCAAGTCCACGTCGAGCCGGGGGTGGCGCTCGGAGCTCGGCGGCTGGCGATCATTGACCTGGCCGGCGGCAGGCAGCCGATCGGCAATGAGGATGAGTCGGTCTGGGTCGCGTTCAACGGCGAGCTGTTTGAGTATCCCGAACTGCGCCAGGAATTGCTCGCGCGCGGGCACCGGTTCAAGACCCGGTGCGACACCGAGGCCTGGGCCCACCTCTATGAAGACCTGGGCGAAGGGATGTTCGCCAGGGCTCGGGGGCAGTTCGCCGTTTCGCTCTGGGACCGGAACAACCGGACGCTCATCCTGGGGCGTGACCGCGTGGGGATCTGCCCGCTCTATTACACCCAGGTCGATGGCTGGCTCTTGTGGGGCTCTGAGATCAAGGCCCTCCTGGCCTCGGGCATGGTCGCGGCCCGGCCTGATGCGCGGGGGATCGATCATTTATTCACGTTCTTTTGCGCGGGACGACCCGCACGTTCTTCGAGGGGATCTTTTCGCTGCCGCCGGGGCACTTTCTCAAGATCAAGGATGGCCGCCTCGGCAAGCACATGTACTGGGATCTGGATTTCCCCGATGCGGGCGATGAGCGCCGGCTGGATGATCCGACGCCGCTGGTGGAAGAGCTGGAATCGCTGTTGCGGCAATCAGTCGAGCGGCGGCTGCGCAGCGATGTGCCGGTGGTGAGCTACATCAGCGGAGGGCTCGATTCGACGGTGGTTCTGGGCTTTTGCAGCCGTCATCGCGGCGAGCCGATTCCGTCGTTCACGATCGGGCTCGACAAAGCCGGGCCTGACGAGCGCGCGCATGCGGCCGAGGCGGCAAGGGTGCTGGGCTCGCCGCTGACGACGGTCACGATGGACCGGTCGCAGATCGGCGCCAGCTTTCCCGAGCTGATTCGAGCGGCCGAGGGGCCGGTGCTCGACACATCGTGCGCGGCCTTGCTCCGGCTGGCCCAGGCGGTGCACGGTCAGGGGTACAAGGTCGCCCTCACGGGCGAAGGCGCCGATGAGGCTCTGGCCGGCTATGTCTGGTACAAGGCCCAAGCAATCCGCGACGCCGTGACGGCCCGCATCGGCCGCGGGCTGCCGCGGCTTCTCCGTAAAGCCATGATGCGCAGCGTCGCGGGCAGTCGGCGGTTGCTGCCGCCCGAACTGGCGATCGGCGGCGTCCGCCCCGCCCAGCAGGATATGTACGAAATGATCTCGCAGGCGAAGCCGGGATTGTACTCGCGCGACATGTGGCAACGGCTCGGCGGCCAAAGCGCCTACGACGACCTGGATATCACCAACGACCGCATCACGCGCTGGCATCCGCTCAACCAGTCGCTTTACGTCGGCTACAAGGTCATGCTGGCCGGGCTGCTCTTGATTTCCAAGGGCGACCGCATCGCCATGAATGCGTCGGTCGAGACCCGATATCCCTTCCTCGATGAGGATGTGATCGCGTTCTGCTCCAGGATCGCGCCGGAATACAAGATGCGCGGGCTGACCGAGAAATGGATCTTGCGCCAGGTCGCCGGGCGGATTCTGCCCGAGCGGATCGCCAATCGGCCCAAGACGATGTTTCGCGCGTGCATGGCGAGCACGTTCCTCGGCTCCGACCGCCCCAGTTGGGTCGACCAGTTGCTCAGCCGCGAGTCGCTCTTGGCGACCGGATACTTCGATCCCGAGGCCGTGATTCGCCAGCGCGCCTGGCAGGTGCTGTTGCCGCGGATCACGCCCGCTCGGTTCATCCACGACGTGGCGCTGACGTGCGTCGTCTCGACCCAGCTCTGGCATCATATCTACTGCGGCGGCGGCCTTTGCGACTTGCCGACGTGGCAGGTGCCCGGGCGCCGGCACGCCGTGCGGCCCAGGGGAGTCGCCAGGACGTCGTCTTACCTTGCGCCTTGAAGGGCTTGAGTCGCCCCGGCTACGATGGGCGTCTCGCCCGTTACGTGCGCCGGGAGCGGATCGCAAGTCAGGAATTAGCCCCGAGAGGAGTATCCATCATGGCACTCGTGAGTTATGTGCAGAACCAGGACGCCGCCGACAAGATCAAGCCGGTTTTCGAGGGGATGGAAAAGAAGATCGGCGCCGTGCCCAATATCTTTCGGGCGCTGGCGCATTATCCCGAGATGCTCGAGGCGTTCCTGAGCCTGAACGCGACCCTGCCCAGGACCAAGCTCGACGGCAAGCTGCGCGAGCTGGCTTATATCAAGACGTCGGAGCTCAACGGCTGCGGCTACTGCTTGCATCATCACCATGCGATCGGTAGAAAAGCGGGCCTGACCGACCAGCAGATCGCCGACACCGCGAAATACGAGACCAGCGACGTCTACAGCGACCTGGAGCGCGACGTCATCCGGTATGCCGAGCAGGTGACGCGGCATATCAACGTCGATGATTCGCTCGCCAGCCGGCTCAAGCAGCATCTCGGCGACCGTGAGCTGGTCGAGCTCGCGATGACCGTCGGCATCGCCAATCTCACCAACCGCGTGACCGAGACGCTGCGGATGGAGCTGCCGTGAATGACAAACGAAATCGCAGCGCCGATTCCAGGGGAAGCCACCTGCGGTCCCCTGACACCGCGTGAGCGCCGGGTAATCGGCGTCCTCGTCGAAAAGGCCAAGACCACGCCCGAGTATTATCCGATGACGCTGGCGGCGATCGTCAGCGGCTGCAACCAGAAGTCCAACCGCGACCCCGTCACCGATTATGACCCAGACGACGTCGAAGAAACGCTCCATGGCCTGCGCAAGAAGGGGCTCACGATTCTGGTCGATGCGGGCGGGCGGGCGCTGCGCTGGAAGCACATGCTTTATGAGACGCTCAAGGCCACCAAGGCCGAGATGGCGGTATTGGTCGAGCTGCTGTTGCGCGGGCCGCAGACCGAGGGCGACCTGCGCGCCCGTGCCAGCCGGATGGAGCCGCTGCCGGACCTGGCGAGCTTGCAGACGATCCTCCAGGCTCTGGCGGCGCGGCGGCTGGTGCATTATCTGTCGCCCCCCGAGCAGAAGCGCGGGGTTTATGTGGCGCATGGGTTTTATCCTGCCGCCGAGCTGGAAAAAGTGCGGCAGGCGTTTGCCTCGCGCCAGCCCGCCGACGAAGAGATGCCGGCCCGCCTCTCCTCCGCGCGGGCCGATCTGAATGCGGCCGCCGCCGCGCCCGGCTGGGCGGCGGAGATCGTGGCGCTTCGCGACGAGAATACCGTGCTTCGCGCCGAAATCAACAATCTGCGCAGCGCGCTCGAAGCGCTTACCGCCGAGGTCCGCGCTCTGAAATCCGAGCTCGGAGTTTGATCGAATGAGTTCGCCGGCCGCAATGGAAACATCCGGAACCCCCCCCTTCCCCCCCTTATCAAGGGGGGAGAAGGCGCGCGCAATGAAACTGGGGTGAGCTCAATCGAGGGGCAAGACCAAGACTCAATCTCGCCGGCCCCGCCTGCACCATCCACCGCGGACGCTGACGTGCCCGCACCAGGCGAGTCCGCGGCCGAGCCCGAGCGAATCGCGGATGTCCCGCCCGAGCCCGCCCGGGACGGCTGGGCCTTGATCGCGCTTGTGCCTTACGACGGCCGCGAGCCGCCGTCGGATGTGGGCGACGAGGTGGCCGAGGCCGTCTGGTGCGCGGTCTCTGCGCTCTGGCATCCCGCCCTGCTCGACCGGGCCATCGCGTTGCCGAGGGTCGAGCCGATCGAATCGCCGACGCCCCCCGCCGCACGTGAGGTGCGGGTTGTCCCCAGCGGGTCGTGGGATCGGTTGCCGTCGGGTTATCGCACCGCGGCCCTTGACGCCGGGGCAGTGCTCATCGAATCGGCCAGCGACCGTGGCGAGCTGGTCCGCCAGATCCTCGGGCGGCTCGGGGCCGATGATGGGCTCGATCGGGTCGCGGACGAGGGCATGGCCGGCGCGCGCGCGACTTCCTGGCACTGGGAACGGTTCGCTGGTTCCTGCGCGAGCTCACAACGTCGATGGGTCACGCCGACATGCTCGACGCCGACAGTCTGACGCGCGAGCTCCTGGCCGCAGCGCATGCCTGGCGGACCGGCGATTGGCCCGGGTCCGTCAATCGGCTCCGGGCCGCATTCGAGGTGTTGACCCAGGCGCGCGAGCGGTTCTATCCCGTAGACGCCTATGTGATCGATCTCTGTCTTCTGGACCCGAGCATGGGGGAGGGAGTGCTGGCCGAACCACTGGCGACGCCCGTGGCCATCTCATTCTTGGCGCCTGCGCAGGCCGTCGAGACTCAAGGCTTGCAGGATCCGGCGCGGATGGCGGCGCTGCGGCAGGCGATCGCGGATGGGTGGGCCGACGTCGTGGGAGGCACATATGCCGAGGCCGAAGACCCGCTCCTGCCCTTAGAATCGATCGTCTGGCAGTTCCGCCACGGCGCCTCGGTCTACCGGACCTATCTCGAGGATCGCACTGTCGAGACCTATGCGCGGCGGCGGTTCGGCCTCCACGCTCAGTTGCCCCAGATCGCCAAGCGGTTCGGGTTTCGCTACGCGCTTCACCTCGGTTTCGATGCGGGTCGATTTCCGATCCCGTCCGAAACCAAGCGGCTCTGGGAGAGCCCCGACGGCAGCAGCCTCGAGAGCCTGATGCGGCCGCCCTTGGCCGCCGACCGCCCGGCGCAGGGTTGGCTGCTTCCCTGGCGTCTGGCCGCGACCATGAAGAACGACCACGTCGCCGCCCTGCCACTTTTGCACTGGCCGCGGCCGGTCGCTTCGTGGTATCTCGACCTGCGGCGCGTCGCCACGTACTCGCCCGTGCTGGGCCGCTTTACCACCCTGAACGACTTCTTCCATTTGAGCGACCGCCCGTACGAGACCTTCCGGCCCGAGAGCGACCAGTACGTCACGCCGTATCTGCAACAGGCCGTCGCCAGGCGCGAATCGCAGCCCGTGACGCGGCTCACTCGCCACCACCGGCTGCGGGCCCGGCTGGACGCGGCCAGGACGATCCAGTCCCTGGCCCTGGCGATCGCGGCCGCCAGCCAGAGTCAGCTTGCGGCCGAGCCAGCCGCGGCCGACGCCGCCCCAAATCCACTCGATGAGCTCGAAACACTGATCGAAGGCGGACGTCATGCGGAGGCAAAGGAGGGCCTTGACGAGGCGATCGCGATCGAGGCCGAGGCCCTCACAAACCGGCTGGTCACGGTGCCGGCCGGCTCGAGCTCGGTTCCCTCCAGGCAAAGCGGCGCACAGCGTCCGGGTTTCTTGGTGATCAACCCGCTAAGTCTCTCGCGGCGGGCCGCGGTACTTCTTCCCGATGCGGCGCTCGATCTACGACCCGAGGGGTCGCTGCGCGCCGCCCAGTTCACCGACGAAGGGGTTTATGCCGTCGTCGACGTGCCGTCATTCGGCTTTGCGTGGGTGCCGCGAGCCCGATCCCGGAATTCCGCCCGTCTCCCCGGCGGGCCACGCGGCGCGGGGCCGCCAGATTCGCAATGAGCTCATGGAGGTCGAGATCGACGCGGCGACCGGCGGCATCCGGCGGCTGGGCGCCGTCGGCGAACCGAGCCCGCGGTTAGGTCAGCAACTCGTCCTGGCCGGATTCGACGGCGCCGCGGGCAAGCCAGGCGGATCTCGGATGCGGTCGGAACGAATCGAGATCGACTACGCCGGGCCGGCGCTGGTTCAGGCCACGTCATCGGGCGGCCTGTTCGATGCGGGCGATGGCCGGCGGCTGGCGTCGTTCGTGCAGCGCTATCGGCTCTGGACCGGCCGGCCGATCCTCGAGATCGACGTCACGCTCGGCGACCTTGACCCGGGCTGGCAGAGCCGCGCCGCGCAGGCCGACCCATTTTCGTTCTATCTCGCCTGCCGCTGGGCGTGGCCCGACCCGAATTCGATGGTGCGCCGGCTGGTTTTCTCGGCCCCCGAGCTCACCGAGGCGGAACGTCCCGAGTCGCCCGAGGCGCTCGATATCTCAACCCGCACGCAACGGACCGCACTGCTCTTTGGCGGCCTGTGCCATCATCGCAAGCACGGCAGCCGCATGCTCGATACCCTCCTGCTGGCCGGTGCGGAAACGAGCCGCTCGTTTCAGCTTGGGGTCGTCCTCGATCTCGAGCATCCGTTCCACGCCGCCGCCGATCTGATCACCCCCGCGCTCGTCGTGCCGACCGACCTTGGCCCTCCCGCGCTGGGAACGAGCGGCTGGCTGGTGCGGCTCGACCATAAAGCTGTCGCCATATCTCATGTCGGTTTCGCACCAGAGACTGGCGACGACCGCGGCTGGGGCCTGATTTTTCACTTGCTCGAGACGACCGGTCAATCGTGCCGCTGCCGCTTGCGGCTCTTCCGCAACCCCACCTGGGCCCGCCAGGTCGATTTCCAGGGCGAGACCATCATCGACCTGACGGTTCAGGATGACGCTGTGCTGGTCGACCTCACGCCGCACGAGCTGGCGCGGGTCGTCGTGACGTTGGGGTAGCCGGCGCCAAGCTCGACGCGGGCATTCTGGTGAGTGAACCAGTCAAAGGGACGCCGAGCGACTTGTAGGAGCGATCCCAAGATTCGCGCATCGGTCGTCCCTTGTCTCGCCGGAGGGGATCACTTCAACTCGACTTTTACCTTTTCGATTTTACCGTCGAACTTGAACGGTGCGCGGTCAAAGTAGTCGAGCGACACGGGCGAGCCGAGGTCCACTCCCACGTCAAACGTCTCGCTCGCCGTGAACGCGCCGGGGACCGTTCGCTTGACGGTCGTCCGTGCGACTTCTGCACCGTCGATCTTGACGATGACCGCGGCGGGCGCGCCAGGACGGGCGATGGACGTGTTGACCTCGATTCTATGCTTGCCTGGCGACAAGCCGTCTCTGGTCCGGGCCGTGTATCTCTCGATGAGCATCATGTTGTATTCGTAGACGAGGCTCCCCTTGTTCATGAAAAGGCTGAGGCCGCCGCTCGCCCCGCCGACGGCGTACAGAACTCCCGAGGCGTCCTGGCATACCTCGAGATCGATCACGACCCGATTGCTCTGCCGGCCGACTCCCGGCGCCGTGAATTCGGGCATCCGGGTTGTCGCCGTATCGAATTGCCAGCTCGTGTATGGCGTCGCAATGCGGTCTTCGGGGTGGAAACGCGTCCATAGACCGCCACCAATCGGTAGCGCCTTGTTCGCCCTGGCCTCGACCAGGAAAAGCTCCTTCATTTTCGCCAACCGCTCGGGCTCCGCCGCGGCGAGGTCGTCAGCCTGGGCGAAATCTCTGGTGAGGTCGTACAGCTCCCAAACGTCCTTGTTCGCGTCCCAGTTCCTCAGCCTGGCGGTTGACCCTGGAGTGTCCCACGGGATGAACGGGCCGAAGGTGCAGGCGAACCAGCCATCCTGGTAGATGCCGCGGCTACCGTTGTTCTCGAAGTACTGCAACTTCTTCCGGCCGGCTGCGGTCGGATCGCCGAAGGTGTAGGCCATGCTGACGCCGTTGATCGGGTCCTGCTTGAACCCGTTCACCTCCTCGGGCTGCTTGACGCCGATCACCTCGTAGAGCGTCGGGACGATGTCGTTGACGTGGTGGAACTGCGACCGGGGCGTTTTGTCCGGCTTGAGACTCTTCGGCCACGAGACCACCATCGGGTTGCGGGTGCCGCCGAAGTGCGCGGCGACGAGCTTGGTCGACCGAAACGGCGTGCTGCCGGCCCACGCCCAGCCGGCGTGGTACATGTTGTCTACCTTGGGTGAGCCGAGGGCCGGCAGCCCGCCGATCCCTTCCAGTGCAGCAATCTGTTGCTCGATCGTATTCGGGATGTTGTTCTGGGCCAGCAGTTCGCTGACGCTTCCCTTCTGGCCTTCGGCGCTCGAGCCGTTGTCGCCCCAGATGTAGAGAATCAAGGTGTTGTCGCGAAGGCCGAGTTGTTCCAGTCCGTCCACCAGCTTGCCGACATGCGCATCGGTGTGCTCGGCGAACCCAGCGAATACTTCCATCAGCCGGCGCTGGAACGGTTTTTCCGCCTCCGGGATGCTGTCCCACGAGGCCAACGATTCGGGTCGCGGCGTCAGCTTCACGTTCGCCGGGATCCAGCCGAGCTCCTTCTGCCGCTGGAAAACCCGCTCGCGATACCTGTCCCACCCGTCGTCGAATCTGCCCTGATACTTGTCGGCCCACTCCTTGAAGATGTGGTGCGGGCCGTGGGCGGCACCCGGCGCCCAGTACATGAGGAACGGTTTGTCGGGCGAGAAGGCCCGGTGCTTCTTCAGCCAGGCGAGCGCCTTGTCGCACATGTCTTCGGTGAGGTGGTACTTTTCGCTGTGCGGAGGTTCGATCGCGTTTAAGTTCTCGTACAGCCGGGGCTCCCACTGAGACGTCTCGCCCGCAAGGAAGCCGTAGAAATAATCGAACCCGTGGCCGGTCGGCCAGCGGTCGAACGGCCCCATCGCCGTGGTCTGGTTGGCGGGAGTGTTGTGCCACTTGCCGAACGCCGCGGTCTTGTACCCGTAATGGTGCAGCGTCTCGGCAATGGTGGCAGACGTCCGGGGGATGATGCCGGTGTAACCGTCAAAATCGGACGCCCGTTCGGCGATTGTGCCATTCCCGACCCGGTGGTGGTTCCGGCCCGTTAGCAGTGCGGCGCGAGTCGGCGAACAGATCGATGTGGTATGGAACGCGTTGTAGCAGATTCCCGAGTCGCGCAGCTTTGTGAGCGTCGGCGTATGGACCTCACCACCGAACGTGTCGGGAAGGCCAAAGCCCACGTCGTCGATCAGCACGATGAGCACGTTCGGCGCCCCGTGCATCAGCCGTTCCGGTTCTTTTCGCCATTTCATCGTAGATTGCTGAAGCGTCGGCCCCGCGATGCTCGCCGACGGCGTGGGTGGGAAAGGGAGAATGGAACCGTCGCCAGCCGGCGGTTCCGAGTGACCCTGGCCCCACGACGATGTCGGGATGAGGCACAAGATGATCCAGGTCACCGCGACGATCGGTGCACCAGCACGCCAGAAGCCCTGGCCCATACTTGATTCCCTTGATGGTTGATGGGTGTGGTCATTGGATCACGACGCGGAAGGCGGCGCCGAGTCTCGACAACCGCCGTCGCCCCCGCGGCGTCGATTCGCCGGATGTGCATCCGGCGATCTTCATTCAGAGCTCACCCGGAAAGTTCGGTCAGCTTGGCCATGATGGAGTCGACGACGACAGGTCTCACGACCCGGTCGCAGGAGCCGCTACGGCAGCCGCCTTCTCGAACGACAGCCCCGCGACCGAATCGGGTGTGCCCGGGGGCTTGAACGCAAATCGATTCCCTGCGGGATCGACCGCGACCTTTCCGACCAAGGGCGGGCCCTGCTCCTGCGCGAGCGTCAGGATCTGATCTTGATATCCCGCCCATCCCTCGAGCGTCTGGCTCTTGCCGTCCTGGGTCACGGTCCAGGTGAAGGTGCCATCCGGATTGAGGGACAGGGCGATGGCGGTCTTCTCGTTGGGCTTGGCCGACCATTTTCCCAGGAGATTCTGCGGCGGAGCTGGCGGCGGGGGCACGTCCGCCGATGCGCTAGACTCGCCCGCCGTCGTGGCTTGTGCGGTATCGCTGCCTGCGGTCTGGGCGAGGTCCACCGGTTTCGCCACGCCGCCGTCGCTTGTCTGTGCAAGCTGGGTCGGCAGCTTGGGCGGCTCGGGTACCGTGGCGCCAAGCGCGGCGGCGAATCGTGCGGCGAGCTGATCCGTCGGCTCGATCGTGACGACATTCTGAAACTCGGACGCGGCCGAGTCCTTGTGTCCCTGCACCATGTAGTGGTACGCGAGCAGGAAGTGGTCAGGCGCTAAGTTCGGGGTCTGCCGGACGCTGGCCTCGAGCTCCCGGAGCTGGTTGCTGTAGGTGTCGAGATCGGGGTAGAGTCCCACCATCGTGGCCCAGTTCCAGCCGGGTCCGGCCGCGAGGACGGCGTAAGCCGTGGCTGCGGCCTCGTCGTAGCGCTTGAGCGCGAACAGGACGAGCGCTCGAAACTCATGCAGGATCGGATCATTGGGCGTCTTGGCGAGAGCCTGGTCGGCCAGCGCCAGTGCTTGGGAATAATCGTTTGCCCTGAAGCTCTCGCGCGCCTTGGTGAGAGTGTCCTGTGCAGTATCAACGGCGCCGGGTTCGGGAGGCGCGTCCGTCACCCCGATCGGTTTGCTGTAGTCGTATGCCACAGCCGTAGCGGGCGTAGCCGGTGCCACCGTACCAGCCGGGACCGCTACGGGTTGCTGGATAACGATCGTCTGGGTCTGTGGAGTGATATACGGGTTGGAGTATCCGCTATACAGCCAGGGGCCGGCGAGACTCGAAAGCCCCCATGTGGAGTAGCCGTATGCACCCCAGGTGGGAAAGTAACTGGACATGCCGTAATTGTAGGCATAGAGGGGATTGTAGAGGGCGCTCAAGCCCCAGGTGGTCATGGCACCAACACCGACGCCGCCCCAGAAGCCGCCCCAGTTATTGCGGTTCCAGCAGCCGTTGTACCAGTTGCCGTAGTAGCCGCCACCGTAAGCGGCCGGCCCGTAGTAGCCGCCGCCCCAGCCGCCGCCGCCCCAGCCGCCGTAGCCGTAACCGCCGCCTCCGTAACCGCCGCCACCGTAGTATCCGCCGCGATTGCCGAACCAGCCGCCTCCGCCGGCCACGTTGTTGTTGTTTACATTCACAACGTTGTTGCCGCCACCACCGCCACCGATGGCAACGTTGTTCCCGCCGCTGATGTTGCCGCTGCCGATGTTGCCGCTGCCGGCTCCCCCTCCCAGGTTCCCGCCGCCAGGGCGGTTGTTCCCAAGCCCTGGCCGATTGTCTGCGATACCAGGGCGGTTGCCGACGCCGGGCCGGTTATTGCCACCGGGCCGGAACCCGCCCGGTAAGGATGGCCGGTTGTCCCCGGCGATCCCCGGACGATTACCACCACCGATACCGGGGCGATTTCCCTGGCCCCAGGGCGGATTGCCGCCGCCGATGCCGGGTCGATTGCCGCCAATATTGCCGGGAAGCGTCGTGGGGCGATTGCCGCCGCCGATGCCCGGTCGATTGCCGGCGATGTTGCCGGGAAGCGTTGTGGGCCGGTTGGCACCACCGCCTCCGGGTCGATTGCCGGCGATACTGCCGGGAAGCGTCGTGGGCCGGTTGGAGCCACTGCCGCCCGGTCGATTGCCGGCGACGTTGCCGGGAAGCGTCGTGGGCCGGTTGGCACCACCGCCTCCGGGTCGATTGCCAGCGACGTTGCCGGGAAGCGTCGTGGGCCGGTTGGCACCACCGCCGCCAGGTCGATTGCCAGCGACGTTGCCGGGAAGCGTCGTGGGCCGGTTGGCACCACCGCCTCCGGGTCGATTGCCAGCGACGTTGCCGGGAAGCGTTGTCGGTCGATTGCCGCCAGGTTGCCCGGCCGGTCGAGTCGTGCCTCCGGGTCGAGCCATGGCGCCGGGTGTTGCTTGAGGCCGGGGCATGCCTCCGCCACCGGGTTGTACCGCGGGTCGAGTCATGCCCGCCGGCCGTGATTGCGGCCGGGCTTGAGGCCGGGCCATGCCTCCGCCGCCGGGCTGGCCAGGGGGTCGGGTCATACCGCCCGGCCGCCCGCCACCTCCGCGCCCACGCTGGGCCATCGTGGTCTCGTCGAACATACCGATGACTAACAGGACAGAAAGTGCGAGAAGAAGTTGCTTGAACATCCGAGGAGACCTCTGGTCAGAAGTGCCTGAACTGGATCAGTGTGCCGGTTTGATTGACGCAGACGTCGGCTCGCTGGCCGGTGCGGTTGCCGTGCTCGGAGCAGGCGGCTTGCGGACCATGATGATGTCGTCGATATCGGGGGCGATCTCGCCACCGACGATGCGGTCGATGGACCGGGCTCTGACAGCATCCTTGTTGACCAGGCTCAAGATCTGGGTCGCGGAGCTTGGCCGGCCGTCTGCCGTGCTGCCATGGACCTTGACCACCCACTGGTTCTCCTCCGCGCGAGTCCAGGAACCTTCACCGCGACCGCCATCGGCGCTGAAGATCCATGACTTGATCTGTTCGGTCTGTGGGTCCCAGGCGATGATGATGAGGCCGCTTTTTGCGGGACCGCCTTTGATTTGTGCACTGTAGTTACGAACGAGATAACCTTTGCCTTGTCCCCACTGCACCGTCGTACTGACCTGGGCATCCTCGGTCTCGTCAACCCAGTCGCCGACCATCCATTCGAGCTCCTTGAGGCGCTCATAAGGGGTGACGCCGGTCCCAGGCTCGGGGTAGTCGCGAATCTCGACAAGCTTCCAGTCATCACCTCGTCGCGCAAGTAAGGCGACAAAATGGTTGACGATCGTCGCTTCCTTGGGCGAGACCAGGCGGGAGACTCCCTCGACCTGGGCCACGTCAGGTGTGATCGCGTGGATGCGTTCCACCTTGCCCTCGAGCGTATAAGTTGACGGCTGGGCGAAGGCCTCGGAGAACTCCTGAGCAATGGCCTCGCGACCACGCGTGGCGGCGTTGCCAGAATCGATGAGCGTGCCGTCCGGCGTGAAGAACTCGACCAGCTTGGCCGCGTCCTTCTGGTTGTACGCCGCGACATAGGCGCCAAGCGTTTGCCGGAGGGCTTTCTCATCGACCGCAACTCCGGCGGCGGACGCTTCGACCGTCGGAACCTGGACAGGTTGAACCTGGACAGGGGCTCCGACCTGGATGGGCTGCACCTGAACGGGAACAGCGACCTGCTGCTCAAAGACCTGCCCGAAGGTCAGCGGCGTGAGAGAACCAAAGAATGCCAGTCCAATCGCGAAACACTCGATACACCGAATCATCTTGGCAACTCCTGGCTGAGGCTAGGGTGAACTCGATCGAGAAAGACCCGTCGATTTCGAACCAGTGAAGCCAATCACCGACCGATCAGCTATTGGACCTTGGTCGCATTCCATGCGTTCACTATTGCGTCGTCAGCCGGCCTCCGCACACCGGCCTGATTTGGTTGCGTCGTGCTTCAGGCCGTTGTCCCATTCCAGCAACAGCCTCCAGACTGGAGAGCGCGGCGGATCAGGTCGATGAGCGACTGCTCGGCGAAGGGCTTCTGGAGGAACCCGACCGCACCCGCGGCGATCGCCCGCTCGGCGACACCCTCTTCGTCGTGGGCGGTGATGAAGACGAGCGGCAGCGCGATCCCGAGCAGGGCGAGGCGTCGCTGGACCTCGAGCCCGTTCATGCCGGGCATCTGCACGTCCATCACAACGCAACGGAAGCTCTGGGATGACGCGAGGGCGCGAAGGAGGCCCTCGCCCGAATGGAACGTTTCGGCCCGCAGACCGAACGAGCGCACCAGGCGCTGGAGTGCCCGACGGACCGACGGGTCGTCGTCGACGATGGCGATCAAGGGAGCGACGTTCGGCATCCTTGCAGTTGGTGCCTCTTGAGTGGGTCGAACACGAAATCTTAATACCCGTACACCGTACTCGCGGCGAGTCGCCCCATGCATGGGACTTTGGTCCCATAGGCCGCGCCAGGCAGACTGAACGAGAACGACTTGTGGCGCGGTCATGGGGACTGCGCGGGAGGCTCGAGCCCGAGCTCGAGCTTCTGGGAGGCACGGACGAGGTCGGCGACCGATTCGACTTGCATTTTCTCCATCACGCGGCCGCGGTGAACCTTGACCGTCTTCTCGGATGTCCCGAGTTCAGTCGCGATTCGCTTGTTGGGGAGGCCGCGGACGACCAGCGCCATCACTTCGCGCTCGCGCGGAGTCAGCGTCGCGAAGAGCCGGGCGACCACCTCACGGTCGGCATGTTCCGCCCTGTGCTGGTTGTGCCGTGCGATGGCCTCCTGCACTGCGCGGATCAGATCGTCGTCCTGAAACGGCTTGGCCAGGAAATCCACAGCGCCCGCCTTCATGGCGCGCACGCTCATCGGGATATCGCCGTGGCCGGTGATGAAGATGATGGGGATAGGGAACGCCGATTGACGAAGCTGTTCCTGCAATTCGAGCCCGTTCAATCCTGGCAACTGGACATCGAGCACCAGGCAGCCCGGTGCCGGGTCGCGAAGCCAGTCGTCCAGGAACTCGTTGGCTGAAGCGTAGGTCCTGGCCGGATATCCCACGGACGTCAAGAGCCGCAATAAGCTCTTGCGCACCGACGCGTCGTCGTCAACCACGAACACGAAATGGCTGGGGTCGTTCACGTGAGACATGTTGACAAAGCCGCCTCGACGCAGACGGGGAGGCTAAAACCAAATGTCGCGCCGCGCGTGGCGTTGTTCTCGGCCCACATGCGTCCTCCGTGGCTCGCGACGATGGAGCGGCTGATCGAGAGCCCCATGCCCAAGCCGCCGGGTTTGCTGCTCCGGAACGGCTCGAAGAGCCGGTCCATTTCGTCCGGCAAAATGCCGGAACCGCGGTCGCTGACTGTGACCAGTACCTCCGAATCGACCTGTCGGCTCCGTACGATCACGGCCCGATCACTCGCAAGGCCGTCGCGCATCGCATCGAAAGCGTTCAAGAGGAGGTTGAGGACAACCTGCTGCAACTGGATGCGGTCGCCGCGGACCTCCGGCAAATCGGGGTCGAGCTCGTTCAAAACGACGATGCCGCGAATCACGGCGTCGCTGTGGAGCAAGCGGATCACCTCCTTGAGGATGGCGTTGAGGTCGAGCGGCCGCAAGTCGGCGGGGGCCTTCTTCACGAGCGACCGGATGCGACGGATGACCTCCCCGGCGCGGGTGTCGTCGGCGGCGATATCGTGGAGGATGTCGCGAACCTCTTCCAGGTCGGGATCGGGAGCGCCAGGAAACGGGTCGCGGCCTGAGCATTGCTCAGGATCGCGGCCAGGGGTTGATTGAGCTCGTGCGCGAGCGCCGCGGTCATCTCGCCCATCGTCGTGATCCGCGCCGCGTGGGCCAGTTCGTCTTTGAGCTGCCGGGCTTCTTGCTCGGCAAGCTTGCGGTCCGTGACGTCAACCACCAGTCCGAAAAAACCCCTGACAGCGCTCCAATCGTCCTTGTCCGGGACGTATATGGCTTCGAATGCAAGCCGTTGCCCCCGGGGTAACTTCTGCTCGGCGGCGAAAGTAACCGGTTCGCCCGAGAGGACGCGCTCGACGTATGGGCGCACTACCTGATACAACTCGTTGCCGAGGACCTCGCGAAGCTCGCGTCCCCGCAGACCACCAACCTCGACGCCGATTCGCGCTTCGTACGCGCGGTTGGCGAAGACGTACCGCTGGGCTCGGTCCACGTACGCGATCAGCACCGGCAGGGAATCGGCAATCATGTGCAGGTTTCGCTCGCTCTGCGCAAACTTCCGCTCCGCGCAATTGCGCCGGCGCTGCTGGACGAGGAGTACGGCGATGAGCGAACTCTGCAAAACGACGATCCCCACGATGCCGAGGACGTACCATCGATAGAGCCGCCAGAACGATGGCGGACGAAACAGGACGGTGCTTCCCGGCGGGAGGCGGCTCTCGCCGATGCCCCACCGCTTGAGCTCTCGCCAGTCATAAGTGGGCGGCTTGGTCCCGAGCGGTGATCGGGAGCAACGGGATGGCGGCTCGCCCTCGAGGATCCGCGCCGCCGCCGCCGCCGCCTCGATGCCGACGGTCCGGTTCGCGAAGAGCCGCCCGCCAATGATCCCGGAGCCCAGCTCGCTCTCGTAGCAGGAAAAGAACGGCGCCCTCGTGGCGGAGCGCAGGCCATCGAGCGCCTGGTCCTGTTCCAGTGTGACCCCGGTTGCATCCTGGTGCACGATCGTGTACAGGACCGCCGAGTTCGCGGGCAGTGCTGCGACCTCCTGTTTCATTTCCTCGAAGGAGAGCTCGTTGAGCCAGCGCAAACGGACGCGGTCCGACAAGAAGGCCAGCTCCCGTTGGGCCTCCTTCCGCCAGAATTGCTCCAGCCGGGACGCCCCGATGGCGACGGCAATCGTCTTCGTGTCCGGCAACAACCGCAAGATGTTCTCGACAACCTCGGGCAAGTGATACGCTTCGCCGACGTAGGCTGTCATCGGCGTCAGCGCGCCGGGCGGCAAGTTGCGCTGCTCCGTTGACGTGATCAACAGGGGCGTCCGGGAAAATAGGCGATCGCGGTTCCGGACAGCAAATCGTGTCGCCGGTGCGCCGAACGAGACGACCAGATCGAGTGAACTTCCCGCCAGGCGATTGGACAGGAATTCGGCCAGGGCCCGGTCGTCATCCGCCCAGCCGATGCGGCTCGCCTCCAGAGCGATCTCGTGAAAGTCGACGGGACCAGACGCCCGGCGAGACAACTCCGATCGGAATGAGGCGATCGACACGGTGAAAATCGATACGTTACGGCCGAACGAGTCGAGGATCAGCACGCGCTTGGGGGCCTTCCTGAGCTCCTGCGCAGAAGCCACGGGCAGGGCCACCGAGACCAGCAAGAACAAAGAGAGGATTCGCAACCGCATGTCGGGCATCTGATCGGAAGATGGAATGATGAACGAAGGCTGGGCACTCCATCCAAGCATAATGGAGCGGAGCGTCTCGGCTCAATCGTACGATGGACTCACTGGTTGGGCAGACGCGGCTTCTCGTGCGGCTGACCGCCGTCATCGATGTCGAAGTCGGGGTCGAAGAGCGTGGTGCTCTGGGCACCCAGGAACGCCGGCTGGGCCTTGATCCACTCGCTGGGCTTCATCGCGCGGGCGTAGGAGACCAGGCGCGCGTTCAGCTCGCTGACGATCTCGGGATGCTGATCGGCGACGTTCGTCTTCTCCTCGGGGTCGCTGGCGAGATTGTAGAGCTCGGTCTTGCCCGGCAAAGTGGCCAGCCGCACGAGCTTCCAGTCTCCCTTGCGGATGGCGCCCCGAATGGCTTCGACATTGATGAGGATCTCGTCGTGGGGTGAGGCCGCGCCCTGGGAGAGCACCGGCCAGATGTCTTTGCCGTCAAAGGGATGGTCCGCGTCCCCCTTGCCCCCGGCCAGCGCGAGGAGCGTGGGCATGACATCCACCATGCCGACAGGCGCCTCGACCACGGCTGGCTTCAGGCGGGCCGGCCAGTTGACGAACGCCGGAACCCGGACGCCGCCTTCGTAGAGCGAGCCCTTGCCCGCGCGGAAACGGCCGTTGGACGCCGGCGGCTTCTCGCCCAGGCCCACGCCGCCACTCTTCTTGCGGTCTTCGGCGGAGCGGGCCCCCGTGGCGAATAATGCGTTGGTCACTCCGCCATTGTCGCTGGCGAACAGAATGATCGTGTTGTCGCGCAGCCCTTTCTTCTCGAGCGCGGCGACAATGCGTCCAACCTGGTCGTCGAGCGCCGTGATCATGCCGGCGTAGATCCGGCGTTTCTCGTCGGGGATCGAGGAATACCGGTCGCTGTACTCCTTCGGCGCCTGATAGGGTGCGTGCGGCGCCAGCGAGGCGAAGTAGAGGAAGAACGGCTTCGCCGGGTCCTGGGCTTCGATCAGCTTGACCGCTTCATTGCCGATCAGGGTCGTGAAGTATTCGTCTTCCTTGAGAAACTCGCCGTTGCGCTGCCAGTCGATCAGGCCGCCGCGCTCCTTCGTGAAATAATCGACCTCGCCGACCAGGTTGCCGTAGAAGTAGTCAAAGCCGCGGTTTTGCGGCCAGTATTTCCGGTCGGCATGCCCCAGATGCCACTTCCCCACCATGTAGGTCTGGTAGCCGGCCTCCTTCAGGGCCTGGGGGAGCGTGCGCTCGTCGGTCGGCAGACCGTAGCCGTGGCTCGGAAAAATCACGAGCGTTTGCAAGCCGTGACGGATCGGGTACCGGCCCGTCATGAGCGCGGCGCGCGAGGGAGTGCACACGGGCATGCCATAAAACGATTCGCAGCGCACGCCGGTGGATGCCAGCCGGTCGATATTCGGCGTGTTGATCTCGCTGCCGCGGTAACTCAGGTCGGCGTTGCCGAGATCGTCGGCCATGATGAAGACGATGCTCGGCTTTGTGTCCGCCGCGCGGACCGTTGAAAGCGCCAGCGCGGCGAAGAAGAGTGCCGCGACGCTTCTCTTGAGCATGGTGTGACTCGTGTGAGTGAAGGCTGAGGCTGTGGCTAGATTCTTCGTCGCAAACATTCCCGCACGATGCGCATCCGGGGATCGCCGGACGGAGCCGGCTCCTACAAGAGCACGTGCTGCTGCGCTGCTGTAGGAGGAGGCTCTGTCCCCCGATCTGTTGGTTGCGGCTACGCCGCGTTGGGTGTTGCCCGGATTGGCTTTCATCGATGACTGACGATACCCCATGCAGTCACGATGATCAATAAGCCATCAAGGCGGCGGATCATCGCCCCAATTCGGTCCAACACCTCGCCGACCGCACGGGCCCGAACTCATCCAACGCTTTCGAAATCCGAAAGGTTCGTCAGACCTCCCAGATCCGCCATTCCGGCGTCGCTCAGGGGCGAATTGCCGACATAGAGGCGTTCGAGTCCGGAAAGACGCTCGACGCGTACGGCATCTGCATCAGTTTCTGGCGGCAGCGAGACACACACGACGTGACCGAAAAAATCGACTGCAAGAGCATCCACGAGCCAATGTGGCGCCCAAGGCTTTCCGACCGGCACCAGTTTCTCGTGGACTCGCTCCCAGTCAATAGTTCATCGCTTACGTTTTTCGGCCCGCTGGCAAAGTCCCCAAACCGCGATTGAAGCCGCAAAAGCCACCCCGCTGAAAACTGCTATCGGGCATGGTCCGATTGGGACCGGGCCAAAAACAGTGTACGAACCTGGAACTGGGGCACGTGCATCGCCAATGCCTCGACTCGGAAAGGTTGACGGACCGATTACGGCCCATCGGTTACATCGCGGGTGGGCTCGGTCTGCTTGCTCCTGGTCACTCGCCGCAACCCAGTACTGACGACCAGAGTCACGACGCCGCAGAGCATGCCGGACAGCGCCATACCTACAAAAGCCGCAGACAGTGGCGGTGCGGCGATGCTCCCCCAACCTCGCTCGATCAGAGCCCTCTCCACTGGGACGGTCAGAGGATACCAGCCCTCGGGCACCCAGGTCCCGGGCGTCAAGCGTAGCAGGTCGTGCGTGGTGTAATAGTCCGCCATTTCGCTTCCGGATTTCCCTTTGAGCTTGAGTGACGCGCGGAGCACCGAGTGTCAAGTGTCGAGTGTCGACATTAATCGGGAAGCAATGGACGGACGAAGGGAGAGTGATTAGAGTCAAACCGGCAGGAATCCGATCACGCAGAGCCACTCGAGGGGGTGTGCCATGCCAACGCGCAAGTCGACACCGACGTGTTCCGTCCATTCGCCCGTCTCGCTTTCGGCGATCGGGACCGTCGTCGCACTGGGAGTGTTTGCGGTCAGTTTCGCTTGGGCCGGGGACGATCAGCCGTCCCACGACGTTCTGGTCAAGGGAGCCGACCTCTTCGCGAGGGAATGGCTCCCCAACGAGTCCAAGGGCCCTGGCGGCGATGGGCTCGGGCCAGTCTACAATGAGACGTCGTGCATCGCCTGCCATCACCAGGGCGGGCCGGGCGGAGCCGGACCGACCAGTACCAACGTCGAGATCATGAGCGGCCGCGCGAGCAGCCGGCTTGCAGCAATTCCCAGCGCCGCGGTCCGGGCTGCTTCTCCGAGCTTCGTCCTCCACCGCTTCGGGGTCAATCCCATGTACAGACCGTGGCGTCTCAAGCTGCTTGGTCTCGATAAACTCGCCGACATGCCCGAATCGGTCGAAACCGAAATGGAGCAAGTTCGTCAAATGGCGGCATCGGAGTCTCTCAGTAAACGAGTCGTGCTGTCGCAGCGTAACGCACCGGCCCTGTTCGGTGCGGGCCTGATCGACGCAGTCGCCAACGACGTGCTGCTGGCCGCGGAAAAGCGGACTTTCTCCGAGTTCCCCGAGATCCGGGGCCGGGCCAATCGCCTGAAGGATGGCCGGATCGGCCGATTCGGGTGGAAAGCGGAGACGCCAGACCTGCGCGAATTCGTCCTCACAGCGTGCGCCAACGAGCTCGGACTGGAGGTCCCGGGGCGTCACCAGGCGGCCTCTCCGATGGAAAGCGAGCCGAGGACGACGGGCCTGGATCTGACGCAGCAAGAATGCGACGCACTCGTGGCCTATGTCCGGCATTTGCCAGCGCCGACTGCAAGAAAACCGGTCGGATCGCGGCAATCAAAGGAGATCGCGGAGGGTCGGTCTCTCTTCGAGTCCGCCGGCTGTGCGACCTGTCATCAACCTCGACTCGGCCATATCGACGCCATCTACAGCGACCTGCTCATGCACGATATGGGCGCGGCCCTGAGCGGCTCGGGCAGCTATCGCGGTGGCAGCGGATTGAAGAGCCACGAGTGGCGGACGCCGCCGCTCTGGGGGTTCCGCGACTCGGCGCCCTACTTACACGACGGCCGCGCCGCCACCCTGGAACAAGCGGTGGCGTTCCACGGCGGCGAGGCATCAAGCTCGGCCAAGCGGTTCTTCAAGCTGCTGACCGCCGAGCAACTTCGGGTCCAGGCGTTCCTCAGATCGCTGGCACCGCTGGGCGTGGCCGCTCGCTGAGACGGCCTGGCAGCAAATCTTGAGCCAGCCATTGATCGAACACGGTTCTTTCTGACGAGCGATCGAGTCACATTCCCTCGGGGTTGCCGCTGCGCAAGACAACGTTGAACGTGCCAGACTCCGTGGCGTCAACCTTGCCTTTCGCGACAACCTCGTCGCCCCTCTGCGCCGACACGGTCCAGTGCCCCGGCCAAAGCCCGACGAGGTTGACCTGGTCGCAGCTTGAATCGAGCGAGAAGGCACGGCGCACCGAGGCGCCCGGGGGACCGTCCGCCACCACGTTGTCCGGCGGAGGCGTGGGTCGCAGGAAGTGGATCGCAACGTTGACCGTCGCGCCGGCCGCTAGAGTGCGTTCCCCGACGTTGACCACGCCGGCGGGCACCGCAATGTCGTCGACCCGGCAGAAGCCGATTTTCGGGTCGTTGATGAACAGCGAATAGGTTCCCCGCGAGAGGTAGCGGACGCAGAAGTGGCCTACGTCGTCACAGCGTGTCCGCCGCACATGAGTACGGCTTCCCTTCATCACGGCGGTCACCTCCGCCGGCCGCTCGAGCACAGACCAATCTGAGCCCTTCGGGCGAGTGATCTTGCCCGTGATACAGCCCGCGCCGAGCGCGACGCGCGTCTCAGCGCGAGCTCCGGGGAGCACCGCGATCTCCCGGTCGAATAACGGCCCGCCGCCATCTTGTTGTTCCGCAATTCACTTCCGCGCATGGTCCCGCGCCTGAATGTCCGCGCCAACGATGCTCCAGCCTTCAGGGCTCGGTCGGTTGCTAAATCCTCCTTGACACAAACGATTGCCGTGTGTCCAATCCGGATGTATCCTGGCAGCTTGGCGGCAGTGCTCTGCGCGCTGGCCGTATCGGTCTTTTTTCGATTCCGGTGACCGAGATGAGCCACCGCACTTCCACGTCGGGCGCGACGATGGCGAGGCGGATTTCTGGGTCGATCCGGTCCCGGGCGCTTTCTCTGGCCGAGCCGTCTTCGCTTGCGCCCGACCACGCTGAGCCCGAACAGCCTCCAAACCACTTGCCTTCACCCGGAACCATCCCAATTCATTGTGAGCCGCACCATGAAACCAGCAACACGCAGGGACTTTCTGATCAGCTCGATGACCGGCAGCCTGGCTCTGGGAATGCCCCGGATCATGATTGGGGCCGAAGGATCTACCCGATTCACGAGCCCGAACGAAACGATCCGTGTTGCGGTGGTGGGACTCGGGTCAACCACCGCCGTCGGGGGCGTGGGGGGGCGCGGACATCAGCTCATTCCGCGGATTCGAGAAATCCCTGATGTGCGCATCACGACGATCTGCGACGTGGACCAGGCGCATCTCGACCGCGAGGCCCAGGCTTTCACGAAGCGGGGAGAAAAGGTCGCGACTCACACCGACCTCCGCAGAGTCTTCGACGATCAGACGATCGACGCGGTCGTGATCGCACTGCCGAACCACTGGCATGCCCTGGCGACGATCTGGGCGGCTCAGGCGGGCAAGGACGTTTACGTCGAGAAACCGTTTTCCTACAACCTGTGGGAAGGACAGCAAATGGTGGCGGCGGCCCGAAAATATGGCCGCATGGTCCAGGTGGGCACCCAGAATCGGTCGAGCATACTCCTGCGCGGGGCGTTTGATTTCCTGCGCAGCGGCCAGGTCGGCGCGATCCGTCACGCCCACGCCCTGGTGTATCGGGCTCGTGACGGCATCGGTTCGGTGACCGCGCCCACGCCGCCGCCGGCCACCGTTGACTACGATCTCTGGTGCGGTCCGGCTCCCAAGGCTCCGCTATTGCGCAAACAACTGCATTACGAATGGCACTGGTTCTGGGACACGGGCAATGGCGAGATTGGCAATAATGGAATCCATGTGATCGACATTTGCCGATGGGCTTTAGCACAGACTCAAATGCCTCCGCGCACCATCAGCATTGGCGGGCGGTTTGGTTTCCACGATTGTGGCGAGACCGCCAACACCCAGATCGCGCTTTTCGACTATCAACCGGCGCCGCTGGTTTGTGAAATTCGCAATCTGAGCGCGGCCAAGGGTAGTGCCTCGCTGGGGAAGTTCCGGAGCCGGAACCGCGGGGTCGTCATCGATTGCGAAGGGGGTTACTTCGCAGGCGATGCCTCCGGCGGAGCGGTATTTGACAAGGCGGGAAACAAGGTCAAGGACTTCCCGGACGACGGTAGTTCGAAGACGCTGGAAACCACTCATCTGGCCAACTTCATGGCCGCGGTTCGGAGTCGGAAAACCAGTGATCTGCCGGCCGAGGCGCTGGAAGGGCACCTTTCCGCGGGTTGCTGCCACATGGCGAACATCTCGCATCGGCTCGGGAAAGAGTCGCCGCCCGAATCGATTCGCGCGGCAATCGAGGGGAACCATGAGTTGACCGACGCATTCGATCGCTGTCGCGAGTATCTGCGCGAGAACCACATTGATCTCGGCGCTACCGATGCCACCCGCGGGCCTTGGGTCAGCTTCGACTCCAGGGAGCAGCGATTCGTCCAGGACTTCGCCAGCGAGGCCAATCATCTGTCCCGCCGTCATTACCGCGAGCCGTTTGTGGTGCCCGAGATCGGTTGACGATCAGAGCCCATGTGCAAAGCGGAGACAAACGTCGTGATGCAGTAGCCGCCTGCGAATGTTACTCGCAGGTCGTATGTCAGCGGTTCGATCACGATCTGCTCAACTGCTTTCTGATGAAGTACGTCCAGACACGCGGAAACCACATCCAATTCCGGACGGCCCGCACGTTCAGCCGAGCCGAGGATTCTCAGCTTGGCGTCCTCCCCGGAATGGACCTGGTCGTTCGGGTCGAACTCGGGAAGGAGGGGAGTGCTCTTTACAATCTCCACCCCTGGCGATAGTCGGTATGGATATATCGGCTCAAGTCGGGAGCGTTTTTGACGCTGAGGTTTTCGCTATCCCACTCGAGCCGCCGCCCCGGCGCGGAGCGCGAGCACGCCCAGAAGCGCGATCTCGGTCAGCGGGCCCGCGTAGTCGAAGTTGGAGACCGGTCGTGGGCCTCCCTTGCATGCCGCGACCCACTCCTCGTAATGGCCTGGCGAGCGCTCCATGGATTTGGGAACCTTGGCCGCCTCGTCGTGAAGCTCTCTTGGTAAGAGCTGGGGCATGCCGCCGTGCGAGCTGTGGTACATTTTTCCCGTGCTGCCGACGTAAAGCACGCCGTTATCCGGCAGGCGCTGGTCCAGCGGCAATTCCACGGGGGCGGGCGGCATGAGGCCGCCCTCGTACCAGGTCATGCGCACGGGCGGCAAGTCGCCCCGCGCGGGGAATTCGTAATAGATGATCGCGGCGATCGGATAGGTTTCGTCGTTGGGCCGCTCGCCATCGAGAAACGAGCCGTCGAGCGTCGTGCGCGCTTCGACGACGCTCGGCGGCCCCAATTTGAGAGCCCAAACGGGATGGTCGATGATGTGGCAGCCCATGTCGCCCATCGCGCCGGTGCCAAAATCGTACCACCCGCGCCAACTGACCGGGGCATACGCCGGACTGTAAGGCCGCTCGCGGACCGGGCCTAGCCAGAGGTTCCAGTCGAGCGTCGATGGAACGGCAGGCGTCTCACTGGGCCGGCCGACGCCCTGCTTCCACAGCCGGCCGGCGCGATCGGACCAGACGTGCACTTCGCGAACCGGGCCGATGATCCCGGCGCCGATCCATTCGTTGGTCAGACGCGCGCCTTCGGTGGCATGGCCCTGATTGCCCATCTGCGTGGGCACGCCGGCCTTGCGCGCGGCCTTGGTCAGCTCGCGGCATTCGTAGAGCGTGTGCGTCAGCGGCTTCTGGCAGTAAACCGGCTTGCCCGCCCGGATCGCGGCCATGGAGGCAATGGCATGAATATGGTCGGGCGTCCCGACGGTCACGGCATCGATCCGGTTGGCTTCCCGATCGAGCATCACGCGGAAGTCTTTGTACCGACGCGCCTGGGGAAAGGCCCGGAACGACCCGGCGGTGCGCTCGTCGTCGACGTCGCAGAGCGCGACGATGTTGGCACCCAGGCGGCTCACGGTCGCAATGTCTCCGCCGCCCATTCCGCCGGCACCAATTCCCGCGACGTTGATCCGTTCGCTCGGCGCGATGTATCCCGCGCCACCGAGCACGCAGCGCGGCACAATCGCAAAGCCGAGAGCAAGCCCCGAGCTCGCCGTCAGAAACGATCGTCGCGTACCCCCTGCGCTCGCGTTCTCAACCTGGCTCATCGCGATTGCTCCTTTTTGTTTTGGCCGATTACTTGCTCGCGAGCTTCCGTCCGGCGGCCACCCAGTCGGCACCCTGGATAATCAGCTTGGCGAGGTTGGGATTGCGAAGCGGGTCGTCCTTGTCGGGCCCGAAGTCGCGATGGCCGAGATTGGTGTGGAAGACCCGGCCGCTGCCGAAGGTGCGGGTCCAGGCGACCGGCCAGTCGGTGCCCTGGTATTCGATGGTGGCCAGCGGCTGGACGTCGGGCATCATCTGCATCTGGTAGTAGAGCTCGTCCCTCAAGGGAAAGTCCTTGAGTCCCTGGGTGATGGGGCTCTGGGTGTTGACGATCTTGACCGTGTAGGATCCCTTCTTGGTTTTACCGTCGGGGAGGCCGACGTGCGAGAAGACGCCACCCAGCATTTCTTTCCAGGCCGGCAGCCAGTCCTTGGCGGCGTTATCGGCGCCATGGATCGAGATATATCCGTGACCCGACCGGACGAAATCGAAAATCGCCTGCTGCTGCTCCTCGCTGAAGTTGAACTCCGGGTCGCGGCGATCGGCCATGACGATGAGCAGGTCGTACTTGCGGATGCTGGGCGTTTCGAGGATGGCCGCATCCTCGCCGATCGTGACCTCGAACCGGCCGGTGTTCTCCAGCGTGCCGGAGAGGTACAATGCTTGGTCACGGTAACCGTGATGCTGGCGCTTGCCGCCCGAAAGCAGGAAAACCTTGGCGCCCTGGGGCGCGTATTTCTGAGCGAGGGCTGGCGGCACCATGCAGCACGACAAGCAGAAACTCAAAGCGGCGATTCGCGATCGGCTCATGGGTCTTGCTCCTGCCTGGCGGAACCGAGCGGGTGGGATCGGTCCGGAGTCGGTGATCGGGTCGGGTATCGAGGCTGGAAAAACTGTCAAAGTCATCACGCTCCGCGTGATGGTTCGGTGCTCGTCACGCGGAGCGTGACGACTACATTCGTTGTCGTAGCGTAGCCCGGCCGGAGGCTGGTCGCAAGTCTCGGCCCGGCGAGCGCTGTAATCATGGGAGTTAGAGAGCGATGAAACGAACGAGTCCCCCGCGGCGGCACACAGCTTTTGCCATGGCGTCCCTGGCGCTTGGCTTGCTCGTGATGGGCGCTGATGAATCCAGGCAAACGATCGATGCCAAAGGCATGAAATTCCAGGCGCCGAAATCCTGGAAGTCGGACCCGCCCAGGACGCAGATGCGGCGAGCGCAGCTCAAGGTCGATCCAATCGCGGGAGACGACTATCCCGCCGAGCTGATAGTGTTCGCTTTTCCGGGCGGCGCCGGGACGGTCGAGGCCAACATCAAGCGCTGGCAGAACCTTTTCAAGGACAAGGACGGCAATCTTCCCGAGATCGAGAGCAAGTCGGTCAAGGGAAAGAACACCGACGTCACTCGCGTGGAGACCTCCGGCACCTATCATCCGGCGCAGTTCGGCGGCCCGGCCGAGCCCGAACGGCCCGACGCCCGCCTGTTGGGCGCGATCGTGATGACCGATGACGTGAGCTATTACATCCGCATGGTCGGGCCCAACAAGACGATGATCAAGCTCAAGCCTGATTTCGACGCCCTGCTCTCCTCGATCGAGGTCGAAGGCAAGTAGTGCGTGCGCCGGCCAAGCCAGGTAGACCCGTGGAACAGGTCGTGCAGGTGTAGGTCAGGCTTTCCAGCCTGACGAGAGGCTGGAAAGCCTGACCTGCAGCATACAGAACTCTGCGGTCCCACTGAGCGCCAACGAGGAGCGGCGGGGCATGTACACGGTGACGTTTGCTTGTGCCCGGTGTACCCGGGCGAATCATTTTTCCGATCGGTTCTGCGTCGCCTGCGGGCTTCCGCTGGGTGCGGTTCAGCCCGACGCCGTCGCGGGCACCGATGCGCTTGAGCCCTACGAATCGCCCGAGCCGGCCGATCCCGATGTCTCGCGGCTGATCCAGGAGTTTGTCAAGCGCAGCCGCTACGACGTCAACCCGAGCGGCCGGGGCTGGCAGCTTGTCGTTCCCCTACGGCTTGACCGCAAGCAAGCGGTCTACGCCGGCCCCGCCGGCACCGACGCCGAAGGCCGCGCGATCATGATGCTCGTGTCGGTCTGCGCCCGGTGAACGATCGGGACTGCCGCGTGCTGCTCAAGCTCAACGCACGCAGCGTCGAAGGTCATTTCGCCATTCGCGTGCTGCGCGGCGAGGAATACTTTGTGGTGATCGAGAACCTGACCGCCGACAGCCTGCCCTCCGTGGACGCCCGGGGCCTCTTTCGCCGGGTGGCGGAACTGGCCGACGGACTGGAAGACCGGCTCTCGCGCGGGGCGGATATTTATTGACCCGGTGCAGAAATCAAACGATCGCAGCGCGTGCCGGCTGCTCTTGTTCCCCGGTGACACGAGCTCAATGACCGAAACGACGTCCCCCAACGGATTGTAGATGGCGATCCGGTCCGCCTTGGCCGCGTAGAGATCCTCGTCGGAAGCTTGACTCACGAAACGAGTCTTGGGCGGCGCCTGGGCCACAGCAATCCCGCTTGGCTGTTCGCGGCGATCTCTCGCTCGCGGCATACGCTGAAGCGTGACCACATCGGGAATGACACCGGCGGCATTCTGCGCAAGAAGCGCGTAAAACCCCTTGGGCAGGCACCTCGCGTTTAGCGCATTACAAATAGATCCGGCCCACTGTTGGTGAAAATGATGGAATAGCCCCGCCGGAACAATGGCCCAGTTATGAATGGGCATAGGCTGACCCCCATTTGTTTGGATTTGCTGAATTGTAACGGTTTTGCCGAGTCCTCGCCAAGTTCATGAAACCGACGTCATTGCAATCACCCGCCCGGCCTGGCCATTGCCGTCTGTCCGTCGCGCGGCTCGGACCGCATTGCGGCCCGGACGTCGCTTGTTCGATAGATCGCGATCGTCGCGTCGTCGGTGAAGCGGACGGGCTCGATGGATTCGAGCGCCCGAAAATAGCCCACGGGCGCCCAGGGGCCCCATCGCAACGACGTCGAGACCGCCAGGTAGCTCGTATCGGCCGAGAGCGTCGGCGCGAGGTTGGAGTTCGGCTGCTCCGCGTGAAACGTGTAAGATCGGCCGGCGACGCCGTATCGGCCGGGCTCGGTGCCGCCGAAATAGTAGAGCGTCAGGTCGCGGTACGCGGGATCCTCTTGCTGGAGGCGAACCAGCGATTTGAGCCCCTGGCCCCAGTCGAGGTTCGAATCCGAGAGGATCGTGCGGCCTCCGGCGGGTCCGCCCGCCAGCGCATTGAAATAGGTCAGCTCATGTGGATGGATCATCGCCACGGCCAGCACCTGGCCGGCCAGGCCGATCGCCGCCACCCGCCGCGGCCAGCGTCCGGCCTCTCCCAGGGCCGAGATCCAGACGATCGCCAGCGGTGCGACCGGCAGCAGGTAACGAAAGCCAAAATTGCGCTTCGATCCCATGCAGGAGATCGCCACGAAGATCAAAATCGCCGCCGGCAGGATCCAGTCCCGTTTCGCCGCAAGGGCGCGCCGGCCGAGCGCTGCGCGAGCCGCCATCACTAGCCAGAAGAGGAGCGGCACCTTGACGGCGAGCGCGACCAGATAATAGTAACGCCACCCGGTCTGGCGCGTTTCGCCGAAGAGATAGCTGGGAGCTCCCGATCTCTGGAGATGGACTTGCCGTATGAAAGCGGCCAGGTCCTGGGGGATGGGCGTTTCTGCCACGCGCGTGATGAGGGGCCCGATGATCGGGCCGTACTTGCCGTCGAAACTGGGATGCCAGCCGACCCGTTCGCTCGCCGGCAGCATCGCACAACCGGTGATCGCCAGGTCGGTGAATGCCATCGTCGCCGCGAAGATCATCATTCCGCCCGCGACGCGGGCTGCCAATCGCGGCAGCCGGCGCTCGCCGTCTTTCCACTGCGCAAGACACCAGAGAAAAGCCAGAATCGGTGGCAGGACCACCGCCGTGAACTTGCACGACCAGGCGACGCCACAAACAATCGCACTACCCAGAAACGCGAGCCGGCTCCTGGTCCGCAAGAAGACCCAGAAGAGAAAAATCGTCCCGGCGGTGCCGGCCACGATCGGCGTTTCCATCGTCGCAAGGCAACCGTGGGCCAGCAGGTTGGGGGAGAGCGCAAACCACCATGACGCCAGTACCATCGCCCGCGGCCCGTAAAGCAGCAAGCTCCACCGCGCCGTCAGGCCCAGAGCGACCAACCAGATCCAGAGCGCGCCCATCCTGATGATCGGCAGGAGCACCGCCTCATGCCGGGCCGGATCGTCGATCCAGGCGCCGAACCCGAGGCGATCGAGCATCCAGAGAGTCGGTGCTTGCTGGAGTTTCCAGAAAGTCAGCGGCGAGCCCGCCCTGCTGATCTTCTCGACGAACCCCGTTCGCCACCACCGCGCGGCTTCCGAAATGTAGAGGACCTCGTCGTAGCTCGCCGAGCTTCTCCAGAGAGAATCGACCAGGAGTGCCATTCCGACCAAGGCCGCCAGGGCTGTCAAAAGATAGCAGGTCCACAAACCCGCGGGTCTCATTCCTTGAATGTTGTCTGTCGAGTTGGTATCCATCCCCATCGCAGGTTACTCCTCATGTGTAGTCATCACGCTCCGCGTGATGTTTCGACGTCACGCGGAGGGTGACGACGACTTCAATCGATGCTGCTCACTTTCGAATCGCTTCGTCGTCTCCCCGTTGGATTTGGCGTAGATGGTTGACCAGTCTTGCGATCTCGAGCGCCTCGCGGATCGTCGGCGCCAGCGCCTGATCGCCCCGCACGAGCCGGTGAAACTGGTCGTTGAGCACGTCTCCGACCGTGGGCTCAAGCGGCAGGCGCTCTTCGTGGGTCCCCTTGGGGTCGGACCACTGGATCTTCTCCGGCATTTCCAGCCAGGCCGCGCCGCGCTCGGCAAAGACCTGGAAGCCCGGCGTCGGCAGAAACCGGCTGGCCTCGCCCCACGCCGCTCGCGGAAACCGGCTGTACGAGATGTGAGCCATCGCTCCCTGGGCGAAGGTCGCGACAAAGCTCTCGTAGTCCGAATCCTGGCTCCCTGTCTCCTGGATAGAAAGCACCTGGCACCGAAATCCTTCCAGCTTGACGGGCATCGCGTCGAAGACAAAACAACTCCAGTCGAGCAGATAGCTGCCGGGATCGATCGCCAAGGGTGCCGGGGCAATCTGGGTTGTCGGGCCGGGAACTGCGTAGCGGTCGAAGCCGTAGAGGCGGCTGTGTCCCACGACCAGCCGCGGCGGGCCCAACTGGGTCGCCAGCAATTCCTTGAGCCGAAGCGTCGCCGGATAGCACCGCCGGGCAAATTCCGGCATGAAGACGATGCCGCTCTGCTCGACCAGCCTGGCGAGTTCTTCCAGTTCGTCCAGCTCATCCGCCAGCGGCAATGCGCAATAGACCGGCTTAGCGGTCTCGCAAGCGAGCCGGATGGGGTGGACGCCAAACCATTGACGCGACAACAGGTAAATGACGTTAACGTCGGGCCGCTCCACCAGCGACGAAAGTCCCTCGCAGGCCGCGCACCGGATCTGGGCCGCCTCGATCTCGGCTCGGCGGAACACCTGATCGTACACCGCCGTGACCTGGAACCGGTCCGCCAGGCGCGCCAGCGACGGCTTGTGCCGGGTCTCCCACAGCCGGCCCAACCCGATGACTCCCACCCGGAGCCGGACGTCCCTCGACCCTACCACGCTCGACTCCTCTGTGATGCAGTCCTTGCTCACCATGCCGCGCTCTAGTCGCTACGTCCAAGCAGGTTATCAGCTTGCTGCATCCGCGGCTACCCAAATCGAGCAGCGAGCGAGCGGCCGCTTTCCGGGTTATGATGAAATGACTCCACGATTACCAGAAGCGGGGCAATCCGAGGCTTGTCAATGCGTGCAGTGTTGCAAAGAGTCAGCCGGGCTGCGGTCGAGGTCGATGGCGCCTGCGTGGGGCGGATCGACCGAGGCTGGCTGGTCCTGCTGGGCGTCGCCCGCGGCGATGGCGAGCAAGACGCGGTTTGGATCGCCGAAAAAGTGACCAATCTGCGCGGGTTTGAGGACGACCAGGGCAAGATGAATCGAAGCGTCCTGGAGATTCAGGGCGGCATCCTGGTTGTGAGCCAGTTTACCCTGCTGGGTGATTGCCGCGGCGGCCGCCGGCCCAGCTTCACCGCGGCGGCCGAGCCCGGCGAGGCCGAGCGGCTCTACGTCCACTGTGCCCAGCTCATGGAACGCTCGGGCGTGGCTGTCGCCACGGGCATTTTTCGGGCCATGATGAAAGTGGAACTGGTCAACGACGGCCCGGTGACGTTCCTGCTGGATAGCCGCAAGGTCATCTGAGAAACTGCCTCGTTAATCTCAGTGGGGCGGCCCGCTTTGCAGCCGCGGGCAGGGACGCCCGCCCCACTAGAAAGCCTTGATATTCTCAGTGGGGCGGGCCTCCGTGCCCGCCGTGCTGCTCAAACAAGGAGACCCACACCAATGGAAGCGGAACACGGAACGCCGCCCTATGTCCTGGGGCTGGATGTCGGCACCCAGAGCCTCCGGGCGGCACTGGTTGATTTGCACGGCCGCACGGCCGCCTACGGCGTGGCGCCGATCGAGACAACCTATCCCAGGCCCACCTGGGCCGAGCAACAACCGCTCGCGTGGTGGTCGGCCGCAAGGCAGGCCGTGCGGCTGGCGCTGGCGCAAGGAAACGCCCAGCCCGAACAAGTCGCCGCCATCGGCCTCGATTGCACGGCCTGCACGGTCGTGGCCTGTGACCAAGACGGCAGGGCCGCTGCGTCCCGCCCTCCTCTGGATGGACCAGCGCGCCTTCCGCGAGGCCGACGAGATCAGTGCCACGGGCGAACCGATCCTGCGCTATGTCTCGGGCCGCGTCTCGCCCGAATGGATGCTCCCCAAGGCGCTCTGGCTCAAGCGCAACGAGCCCGGGATTTACAACCAGGCCGACCGGATCGTCGAATGCACCGACTGGATGATGTATCGCCTGACCGGCGAGTGGACGCTGTCGCTGAACCATGTCGCGGTCAAGTGGAACTATGCCCGGCCCGACGGCGGCTGGCCCACGTCGCTCTTGGCGGGCGTCGATTTGGTCGATCTCCTGGAGAAGTGGCCGCCTCGGATTGTGCCGCTGGGTAAGGGCGATGCGCGTCTGAGCGGCCCCGCCGCAAGCGATCTGGGCCTGCCCGCGGGAATTCCGGTCGCGCAGGGGGGGATCGACGCTTATCTGGGAATGCTCGGCCTGGGTGCGACCCAGGACGGCGACGTGGCCGTGATCGTCGGCTCCAGTACCTGCCACCTGGCCCAGTCGCGCGAGGGGGTCTTCGGCTCGGGGGCGGCTGGCTGCTACCCCGACGCCACGGTCGAGGGGCTGTACACGCTCGAGGCCGGCCAGACCGCGACGGGCTCGATCCTCGACTGGTATCGCCGCCATTTTGCCGGCACCCAGGAACGCGCGGCCGAAATTCGGGGCGTTCACGTATTCCAGGTGCTCGACGAGCAAGCCGCCGCTGTTGCGCCCGGCAGCGAGGGATTGGTGGTGCGCGACGACTGGCAGGGCAACCGATCGCCCTACAAGAACCCCCAGGCGCGGGGTGCGATCGCCGGACTATCGCTGGCGCACGGTCCCGGACATGTGTTCCGGGCCATCTACGAGGCGACCGCCTGCGGCACCCGGCACATCTTAGGCGACGCGAGCGCCCACGGGCTCAACGTAGAGCGGATCTTCCTGGGCGGCGGCGGTGCCAGGTCGCCCCTATGGTTACAGATCCACGCCGACATCCTCAAAAAGCCCGTGCACCTTGCCCGCGAGACCGAGGCCTGTGCGCTGGGGTCGGCAATGGCGGCGGCCGTGGCCGCGGGGGCCTATCGCGATTTCGACGAGGCGGCTCGAGAGATGGTCGCGATTGAAAAGTGCGTCGAGCCCGATCCGGCGAATGCCGGGGTGTATGATGAGCTATTCGGGCGGTATGTGGAGCTTTACCGGCGGCTGAATCATTCGCCGCGATGAGGAATGCGTTTCTGGTCAGCCGATTTGATCGTCGCGACGCCCCCGTCGGGATGCTGACAATCCGCCGTCGAGACCGATGACAAGTCACGACGTTCGTGTCAAACTGTTCGGCGGCTAAATAAACGAATTCCATCGTCTCGCGATCGCCGGCCCAGCCCGACAGCGTCCGATCTGTCTCTCTTGGAGGAGCCTTTCCCCATGAAACGCCTGCTTGCCCTGCTCATCCCGCTTGCCATCCTGGGATTGCTCGCCGGGTCGCCTGGCCGCTCTCTTGGAGCCGATTCGTTGACCACGATCTATCGCGACGAGTTCGGCATCCCGCACGTCTTCGCTCCGACGCTCGAGGACGCGGCGTTCGCCGTCGGCTACGCGCAAGCCGAGGACCGCCTTGAGGAGCTGCTCAAGAACTATCGCCGCGCAGAGGGCACGATGGCCGAGGTCCTGGGCGCCGGATCGTTCCGCGACGACCTCATGCAGCGCATGATGCGGCACGCCGAGATCAGCGAGGCCAAGTATCACACGGTCAGTCCCAAGGTCCGCGCGGTGATCGAGTCATTCCAGAGAGGCGTCAAGCTATTCATGAAGGAGCATCCGGAGCAAGTGCCGCCGTGGGCCCAGGAGATCAAGCCCTGGGACGCGATTGCGCTCGGGCGGTACATTATCTGGAACTGGCCCATGGGCGAGGCCGCCGGCGATCTCGGCCGCGCCGGCATCCAGCTTGGACCATTCCCCTACCGCGGCTCGAATGAAATGCTGATCGCGCCCGTGCGCACGGCCATGAACGCCGCCATAGCGATCATCGACCCCCACGTCGGCTGGTACGACTCGATCCGGTTCTACGAGGTGAGGATCTACACGCCCGAGTACAACGCCTCGGGCGTCACGATCCTGGGCATGCCTCTGCCGAGCCTGGGCCACAGCCGGTATTGCTCGGTAGCGATGACAACGGGCGGGCCCGACACGTCGGACATCTTCGAGGAAGTGGTCAACCCGGCGAATTCCGGCCAGTATCGCTACGACGGCAAGTGGCGCGACTTCACCGTAAGGAAGACCGTGATCCGGGTCAAAGCCGGTGCCAAGCTCGAGCCCCGCGAAGTCCCGCTCTATTACTCGCACCACGGCCCGATCGTGGCCCAGAAAAGCGGTAAGGCCTACGCCATGGCCATACCCTACTTCGAGGAAGTGGGGCTCGCCGACGAAGGCTATGAACTGATGAAAGCGCTCAATCTCGCCGAAATGAAGCAGGCCCTCTCGCGCTTGCAGTTGATGGCGCAGAACATCATGGTTGCCACGGTCCAGGGCGACATTTACTACGTGCGCAACGGACGGGTTCCCATCCGGCCCGCGGGCGTTGACCCCCGGCGGCCGATTCCCGGCAACACGTCGGCCACCGAGTGGCAGGGGATTCACAAGCTCTCCGACCTGGTCCAGATCGAGAACCCCTCCGGCGGCTGGATGCAGAACTGCAACTGCTCGCCCATGGCCATGATGAACAAGGACCAGCCGCGCCGCGAGCTATTCGCCGGCCGGCCGTACGTCTACAACGAGTCGCCGAACCGCCCTACCCATCAGCGGGCCGAGATGGTGAATGAATTGCTCGACTCGGCCTCCCACGTCACGGTCGAGCAGGCGATCGAGATCGCGTTCTGCACGCAAGTCTGGCGCGCCGAGCGCTGGCAAGCACGGCTGAAGGAGGCGTGGGGCCATGCGACCGAGGCCGACAAATCGGGCGACGCCGGGGCCCTTTATTCCCTGATCCAGGACTGGAACCGCCGTTGCGATCCCGATTCGACGGGCGCTTTGGCTTATTACGCCTTCAAGAAGGCGCTCGGCGGCGCGGCGGCCAGCCAAACCGAGCCCCCTGCGAGCCTGACCGACGCTCAGCTCGTTGAAGCCGTGCGTAAGGGAGCGGCGAGCAACAAGGCGCATTTCGGCGAAGTCGCGGTGCCCTACGGCCGATATTTCCGCGTCGGCCGCCGCGGTGGAGACCGAACCTATCCGGTCGGCGGGGGAAGTGCCCACGACGTCGCGATGGCCACGCCCCGCGCTGTCAGTTTCGGACCGTCGCCCGACGGCAAAGAGATGATCGGCCACGGGGGTCAGTCGGCGACCCAGATCGTCATCATGACCGACCCGCCCGAGTCATACTCGGTCATCCCGCTCGGGGAGAGCGACCACAAGGAAAGCGGCCACTGGGACGATCAGGCCGAGAAGCTCTTCAGCGCAGGCAAGGCGCTGCGGACCTATTTCCTGCGGCCTGACGAGCTCTTGAAGCATGTCACGGCGAAGAAAGTTTTGAATCCGCGGCAGCCGTGAGGACAAAGGACATCACGCGGAGCGTGATGAGTACTTCGGATCGGACCATCACGCGGAGCGTGATGAGTACTTCGGATCGGGCCATCACGCGGAGCGTGATGAGTACTTCGGATCAGACCATCACGCAGAGCGTGATGACTACTTCGGAGCACGACCCGCGTGCCAGATCGTGATGGCGCCGGAGTGGTCGGCCGCGGCCAGGCTGTTGCCGTCGGGGCTGAAGGCGACGGCATTCACCCGAGCTTTGCAGTCGGTCAGGCAGAGTAGCTCCTGGCGGGTAATGGTGTCCCACAGGCGCACGGTCCGATCCTCGCCGGCCGAAACCAGTGTCGCGCCATCCGCTGAAACAGCCAGAGAATAGACGGAGGTGTCATGTGCTGGAATCGACGCGACCTGCTGGCATCGCGCGACGTCCCACGCGGTGATCGATCCGCCGCCGTGTCCGCAGTAGAGCCGCCCTCCGTCGGGAGAGAACACGAAAGGGAAGCAATCATCGGCCGCGGTGATCGTTCGAATCTTGCCGCTTGTCGAGTCGGCGAGAACGATCCGATTCGATCTGGCGGCGGCAACGATATGCCCATCCGGGCTGAAAGCCACGCCGTTAGCCCAAAGCCCGGCGGGTTCTGGAATCGCGAGAATGGGGCTGCCATCCCGCACATTCCAGAGCCTATCCGTGTGGTCGTCGCTCGAGGAGGCGAGTACCAGACCGTCGGGACTGAAAGCGATGCCCCGGACCCTATCGGTATGGCCCTTGACGTCCAGCCTCGGGCGCCTGGTAGCCACATCCCAAAGAATGACTGGTCTTGATCGATCGAAGCTGCCGCTGGCCAGCGTCCGGCCGTCGGGCGAGAACGCGAGGGAGGTCACCAGCGATTTGTGGGCGCTGAGCGTGCCCTTCGCGCGCCCGGTCGCCGGGTCCCAGAGCCGGATCTGGTGGTCGTCGCCGCCCGAGGCTAGTGTGCGGCCGTCAGGCGAGTAACTGAGTGCCCACGCTTCCTTCGGCGTGTGCCCTGCGATCACGACGGGCTGTCGCGGCGATCGCAGATGCCAGAGACGGACCGGACGGTTACGCGATCCGATCGCGAGCGTTGCTCCCGCCTCGGTGAAGCTCAGCCCGTACACGTTGCTGGCTGCGCTCAGATTGAGGCTTGCCTCCGTCTGCCCCGAGTTCAGGTCGATCAAGTCGATGCGCTTCTCGACACCGCGGAAGATCGCCAGCCGGCGGCCGTCAGGGGTAACGGCGGCGGTCTCGCCGACGGTGGCTCTGATGACCAGGTTAGGCCCTTTTTCCGGCGCGGAAGGCTGGGGAACGAGGCCGGCGCCAGCCGCTCGAGCCGTTCCCTTTCCCCCGGCGGGGGTTTTGCTCCGAAGCTCGTGGGACCGTACAGAACGATCGCTGCGCCTTCCGGCCGGACTCGGCCCAGGGCGAGACGGATGTGGTCCGCGGCACGCCGCACGTCGATCGTGCCGTCTCCCGCGTCGTGAACTGCCAGCGCGCCGTCCCGAGTGATGACCACGCCCGGCGCGTACTCAGCCGCGTCGGTTGCGAGATACGAGTGCGTCCCCGTTCCCGGGGCCGAGATCCCGTCCAGGAGATCAACAAGATATTGAAGGCGCCTGTCCCGATGTTTGGATGGCATGCTTGCGCTGGCTCGGCCCTGCGCAACCGGAAATACGCCGTCCGGTCTGATCTCCCAGGAGGCGATCGCAGGCGACAGAGAGCCTTGGAGAGACCACAGGACAGAGAGCCGCCGGTCGCCTGGCCGGAAGAAGATCGTCCAGATGCGATCGGAGGGCCCGGTGCCGTCCAAGCGGCCCCGGAGCCGGCCCGTGGGAATCTCCCAGATCTGGATTTGTTCTGGATCGCCGGCGAACGACGCCAGGGACTTTCCGTCGGGGGCGAAAATGAGCTGCCGCGCGTCTCGGGCTCCGGCAGCCAGTACAAGACGGCAGCGCGCCGTTTCGAGGTCCCACAGGCGAATCTCCCCGGTTTCATCGCCACTGGCGAGGGTACCGCCGTCGGGGGATTCAGCGAAGCAGAGAACCGCTCCGCGATGTCCGCGAAGGACATCCAGTCGCTCACGGGCAAACCGCCGAAGGTAGGAGCAGGCGAATCCCGGCTGTCCGGGTGTTCCGAGCTCGGGCTCGGGCTCGGCCTCGTCGAGCAGCCGCTGCGCCAGCTCGAAGTTACCGGCCGTCACGGCCTGTTTCGCCTCGGAGATCCGGCGAACCGCAAGCTGCCGCCTGAGCAGCCGCGCATTCTCTTCCTTTTCCTCGACCGCGACCCGAAGTTGTTCGTTGACTCCTCGGAGCTGCTGGTTGGCTGCGCTAAGCTGCTCGTTTACCTGTCGCAGCGCCGACTCATGCCAGATCAGTCCTCCCAAACCGGCAAAAACGGCCAGCGCGGTTGCCGTCGCCAGCGCAGCCAGCGCGGGGTGCCGGCGTGTCCACTTCCAAGCACGCTCCCATGCTGGGACCGGCCGGGCCAGGATCGGCCGGCCTTCCAGGAACCGCTCCAGGTCCTCGGCCAGAGCGGCCGCGCTGGCATAACGTTGCTCGGGGCGCTTGGCCAGGCACTTCAAGCAGATGGTCTCCAGGTCGCGCGGCACGTCCGCTCGAAGATGGCGCGGCCTGGCCGGCTCGTCGGCGACGACCCGGCGCAGCGTCTCGAGCTCGCTCGCACCGGTAAACGGCGGCCGGCCGGTCAGGAGCTGATACAGGGTCGCTCCCAGACCGTAGATATCAGTCGCCGGCCCGATATCATCGTGCCGCGCCTCGGCCTGCTCGGGCGCCATGTACGACGGCGACCCGGCGCCAAGCCGGGTCCGCGTTTCGTCGCCGTCGATCTCGCGCAGCACTGCCAGGCCAAAGTCGCAGATCCGCGGAACCCACCCGATGGCGCGATCCCCATCCCACGGGTACCGCGTGAGCAGGTCCCCGCCGGATTCGGGAGCCTGCATCAGGATGTTGGCCGGCTTGAGGTCCCGATGGAGAATTCCCCGATCGTGCATGTGCTCGATGGCACCGGCGAGCGCTGCGACCAACCGAGCGCCGAAACGGGCCGGTGCGCCGCCTCGCGCGTCTTGCAAACATTGCTCCAGAGTCGGTCCCTCGACGAACGCCGAGACGATGTAACCCACCGGCCCGATCGTACCGGTCTCGAGCAGCGGGACCAGGTTGGGATGGTCCAGCCGCGAAGCCGTGCGGGCCTCGCGGAGAAATCGCCGCCAGCCCTGGGATTGCGCGAAAACTTCGACTCTCGGAACCTTGAGGGCGACCCGGCGCTCTAGCAGCGGGTCTTCGGCCAGGAACACGACCCCAAAGCCGCCGCGCCCGAGCTCGCTCACAATCGAAAACCGCCCGAGCTGCCGCGGCGCCCCGGGCGCTTCATCGTCGTCGGCCGGCCACACTTCGTCGAGCACGCGCAGGCATTCCTCGACATCGCGGCTCGAGATCGAATCGATCGTTTCCTTGGATCCTTCCCCAGCGCTCATGAGCCTTCCTTTAACCTCATCAGATGTGAGTTTGCCGATTATGCGGCCGGCTCCGCAAACTGTCAATCGCATCCAGTTGGCTAACTTTCCCGATAATTCACAATATGCGGGGAACTCTGTCATGGATTTTGGTGTCCGACCGTCCGCTTCAGACGGAATTCGGTTCTAGTGAGTAACAGCGGTGATCGCCGGCTCGTCAGATACGACCCGCGGTTTCGCCGAGCGGATCTCGAGCTTTGACAACTCCATGGTCGGGTTTCAGTTATCCACGTGGCGCGCGCAGTCAGCGCGCCGGCTTTCGGGAGTTTCCAAGGATGGAGACGCCGCCGTCGAACCCTGTCCCTGCTCCCCGCGCCAGGGCCGCCCTGAAGAGCCCGCATCATCGATTACGCCGGCTGATTCCGGAGCGATCCGGGGACCGGCTGAAGCAGCGCTGGCGTGTCGACCCGGCCCCTCGCTCCTGGGCCCGGCCGACCGGCCTGTGGGTACTGGTGCTCATCGGTGTGGCGGCGGCGGCCGCCTTCTACCACCGTAGACCCAGGACGATCGATCGCAGGCCCGGCCGCCAGATGACGAGCTTCACGCTGCTCGAGGCTCGAACCGGAAAGCCCGTCGCGCTCGACGACTACCGCGGTCGGGCCAGGGCGATCGTCATCACATTCACCGGCATCGACTGTCCAATCGGCAATCTTTACGTTCCGCGCTTGGCCGAGCTCGCGACTTCCTACTCTCGGCGTGGCGTCGCGTTTCTGGCCATCAACTCCAACAGCCGCGAAACGCGCGACGAGATCGCCAATCACGCTCGCGAGTATGCAATTCCATTTCCCGTCCTGCTGGATTCGGAGAATCGCGTCGCCGATCTCTATCTGGCCGAGCGCACGTGCGAGACGCTGGTGCTCGACGGCAACCTCCGCCTGTGCTACCGCGGCGCGATCGACGACCAGTATGCTCTCGGCTCTCGCCGGCAAGAACCGCTCAGGAACTACCTGGTAGTGGCGATCGAGGCCGTGCTTGGCGGCCGCGACGTCGCCGTGGCGGCGACGCAGGTCGCAGGCTGCCCGATCGGGCGGCCAGATCGGCGAGCTCGGGCGAGGATCGCCCCACTCGCCAGTGAGATTCAATCGTTGCTCGACCGGACCGAGCCGACGATCGAGGTCGGCGCCGTGACTTATGCGGCCGACGTCGCGCCGATCTTGCATCAGAAATGCGCTCCGTGCCACCGCCCCGGTGAGGCTGCGCCGTTCTCGCTCTTGACCCACCAGGACGCGACGCGGTGGGCGACATCGATCTGGGAAGTCACCAGCGCCCGCCGCATGCCGCCCTGGCAGGCCGACCCACGGTTCGGCAAATTCGCCAACGACCGCAGCCTGACTCCTCGCGATCGCGCGGTGCTGCTGGCCTGGGTCGAGCAAGACGCTCCACTCGGAGACCTCGCCAAGGCCCCGCGGCCGCCCGAGTTTCCCACCGGCTGGACCATCGGCACTCCCGACGTGGTGTTGGAAGTCGCGGAAACCTACAAGGTCAAGGCCGAGGGCATCCTGCCGCTCCAGCATTTTCGGGTGCCGACGCATTTCCAGCACGATATGTGGGTCCAAGTTGCCGAGGCCAGGCCAGGCGACCGGGCTGTCGTTCATCACGTTCTCGTCTACGTGGACGATCACGCCAAGGGGCCCGACGGCCGCCCGCTCCCAAAACGCTATTTGACCGGTTACCTCCCCGGCGACGTACCCTCGGTCTTTCCTCCCGGAGTCGCCCGCAAGATCCCCGCCGGTTCCGAACTGACGTTCGAGGTCCACTACACCCCGATCGGGCAGGAACGTTACGAACGCTCCGCCGTCGGCCTGATCTTCGCACGTGATCCGCCCAAGCACGAGGCGATCATCAAGGCCATCTCCCAGCATGCGCTCCGGATTCCCCCGGCGCGAAAAACCACCCGGAGCAATCGTCGTGGACATTGCCGTTCGATGCGCACCTCCTGGGTCTGATGCCCCACATGCACGTGCGAGGCATCGATTTCTCGTACAAGGCCACGTATCCCGACGGCCGCTCCGAAGTGCTCCTCTCCGTGCCCCGCTACGACTTCAACTGGCAGAACACCTACCGCCTGATCGAACCCAAGCCACTGCCCAAGGGAACGCGGATCGATTGTCTGGCCCACTACGACAACTCGGCCGGGAACCATGCCAACCCCAACCCGGCCAAATACGTTACGTGGGGCGAACAAACCTATGAGGAAATGATGAGCGGTTATATAGACCTATTCATCGACGGCCCGATCGACGTGACGGCGCCGCCGGCGAGGGTTGAATGATCGAGCCTGGGATTCACGGTCAGTCTTCTGGAGGCCCTCGTCTGATGCAATCCGCCGACATACGCAGAGATCCGGGCCCCGCCTTTGCGCCGCGGCAGCCTCAGGCTGGGGCCGCGTCCCGGAGCTGGACGCTCTTCGTGCCCTGGCGGCGATCGCCATCATGACTTATCACCTCAGGTCGTCCTGGCTTCCCCGTGCCTGGATTGCGGTTGACCTCTTCTTCCTTCTCTCGGGGTACCTGATCACGTCGATCATCCTCAAACATGGCCGCAGCGCCGGATTTCTTGGGACATTCTATCTGCGGCGCGCTCTGCGCATCATGCCGGTTTACTTGCTCACGATCGCGGCCCTGTCGGTCTTCAGCCCTCTGTTGCCGCAGCGGTGCAATTTCGCCGGGTTGGTGTATCACTTGACCTACACTCACACGATCAACCGCTATCCAGGAATCGCAATTCCGGAGTTCAGCCCGTACTTGCTCCATACCTGGACGATCGCGGTCGAGGAGCATTTCTACCTTTTCTGGCCGCTTCTGCTGGTTTCCACCGGGCGCAGCGCGTGCTGGCGCTCGGGACGGCCATGGTGACGATCTCGGTGGTCGCGAGGTCGGCCGGCATCCACTGGTGGACGACGGTCGCCAGGCTCGACGCCCTGGCCATGGGTGGCATGCTCGCCGCGCTGCTCGCCGATCGGTGCGCGGTACTGGAACGACTCCAGTGGTATCGACGGAGCTTCGGCCTGGCGGCCGCCGGTGGGTTGGCGACCTTGATCGCGGCCGTCTTCGCGGGCGTGTTCCCGATGCACGGGCCGCCCGGTTGGGCGGGGACGACGGTGCTGGCATCAGGCGCGATGTGGTTCGGCCTGGTCGGGCTGGTCGTCACCCAGTCGGGCCATCCCGCAATGGCGCTTCTGCGGCGCCCGCGGCTCTGCTTCATGGGACAGATGAGCTACAGTGTCTATTTATATCATCTTGTTGTGTTCTGGGTTGCCCAGGATTACTGCTACAGTATCGGGCTGCACGGCCGGCCGCTCTGGAGCGACGCGTTCCTCGTGCTAATCGTCGTCGGCCTGGCAATGCTTTCGTTCCGATATATCGAGCTGCCATTACTCCGCTTCAAGGACCGTTTTGGCTACGTCCGGCCAGGTGCGCCGGCCATAGCGACCGCGATGATTCGGCCGCACCTGACCGCGCCGGTCATGGTTCGAGCGCACCAAGTTCCTTGCGCAGACGGCCCAGGGCCCGAATCCAGATCTTGCGGGCCGCCTCGGCGCTGATGCCGCGGCGCCGGCCGATCTCCTCGAACGTCAAACGCTGTCGCTGATGCCAGATCACCACTTCCTGATAGTGATGAGGCAGGCGCGAGAGCGCATCGATGAGCGCCGCCTCGCGTTCGCGGCGGGCCAGGTCGCTGCTGGGAGTCTCCTCACTTCCGGCCGTACGAAGCCATGCCCATTCCGGAATCGGGATCTCGCGGTGAACCTTTCGCTTCGCCGTCGTCTCGAAATGACGCCGCTTGTTGGCGATATGCCGGATCAGGATGCTTCGCAGCCAGCTTCGCCATTCCGTCCGCGAACCACCGCGATAAGTCGAGATCCGCTGCTGCGCCTGCAGGAAGGTCTCCTGGACCAGGTCGGAAGCCCCTTCCTTGGCTTGCAGCCTCGGGTCCATCTCCTCGTTGGCGACCAGGAGGAGGTAGTCGCGAAACGACATCAGAGCCCGCGCGAGCGCCGCCCGGTCGCCGCCGCGCGCGGCCGCGATCGACGCGTCCAGGTTGACGTGCGCCGATCCGCAATTCGAGCCTCCAATAGTTCCATCCTGTGAGAGCATAGACCACCCCACCGTGGACGACTTGCGACCGCCGATTATCGATTGAGCCGGCCACTCTGTCAATCATCCAAAAGCCACGGTCATTGCTTGCCGGAAATCGCTGAACTCGCCAGATTCCCTCGCGAGGTGGCTGTTTGCCCTTTTTTGCTTGACGCGCGTCCGGTTTTGCGAGAATTCGGTTCTAGTGGGCGACGGACTCGAGAACCGGAGTGGCCGGATACCGTACCATCATGCAATCTCGATTGAGGAGCCAAGGACGGATGGAAATTTCGAAGGCGCTACAGGAACGCGACCTGGATGGTCGCATTGGCATTGGGGACGACCGTGGTCGGGGTCAAGGCCGCGCGAGCGGGTGATATCACCGGAATCGTCTCCTTCGGCGATAGTCTCTCGGAAGTGGGGAATGTCTACCTCGCCACCGGCGGCGCGACGCCCCCTGCTCCGTATTATGACGGGCATTATTCTAACGGTCCGATCTGGATCGAGTACCTGGCCGGCCAGCTCGGGGTCGCGGCGCCCACGCCGAGCCTGGCGGGGGGAACGGACAACGCCTGGGGTGGTGCAGAAACCGGTAACGGGACCTCCTTCATGGGCACGCCCAACATCGGCTCTCAGATCAGCACGTACCTCGCCAGCAACACGCTGAGCAGCACCCAACTCATCACGATCTGGGGCGGGGCGAATGATTTTCTGAACGCTGGCCAGACCGACCCCACGGTTCCCGTCGCCAACCTCGCCACCGAGATCACAACCCTGGCCGAGGCGGGGGGCAAACTGTTCATGGTGCCCAATCTACCCTTGCTCGGCGACATCCCCGCCACCAATACCATGGCGCAGCCGGTGCGCGACGAGCTGAACCTTCTCTCCTCCACGTTCGACACCTTGCTCCACAACGAGCTCAACACGCTTCAGCAGAGTCTGGGAATTACCATCTATCAGCCCAACATCGAGGGCTTGTTCGAGAGCGTGCTGGCGAACCAGGCGGCGTACGGATTCACAAACGTGACCGACTCTGCCCTGGCAGACGGCGTCACAAGCGGCCAGGGCTACCTGTTCTGGGACACGGTCCATCCCACGACGGACGCCGGTCAGATCATTGCCGACGTCGCCTTCCAGAGCATCGTTCCCGAACCCTCCTCGATGACCCTCGTCTTGATCGCCGCGGCGGTCGTGCTTTTGGCCTGGCGTCGGCGAGTTGTGAGTCGGATCGCCGCGCCCGCGGCCCAGGGATGACGGTGCGCCGAGGTTGAAGTCTCCCTGCGCGCGGCGTCGGCCAACCGTAGCGCACGCTGATCTAGAATCTTTCCGCCGAACCGATTCCCGAACCTATCCCCGTCAGACGCGGCAAGGAAGCACGCCGACGTCGCCAGGCCGGTGGGAGAAATCCCCGTCATGGATGACAAAGAGCGCCGGCCCGGACGATGCCGTCCGGGTCGACGCCCACCGGCGCGCACGAAGTACAGCCCCGTGTAGTCATCACGCTCCGCGTGATGGGTCACGCCGGCTCGCGCAGGTGTCGTAGGTCAGGCTTTCGAGCCTGAGATCAGGCATGTCAGGCTAGAAAGCCTGACCTACGCCGAGCCTCCCGGCTTCCGCTCCACCGCCCGGGCCGGCACGCCCACCACGGTCTGCCCATCGGCGACCTCTTGGTTGCGGGTCACGACCGCGTTGGCGCCGACCACGGCATCACGGCCGATCTTGACCGGAGCGACCAGGATCGCGCCGGCCCCGATGCGGCTGCGCGCGCCGATATTGGTCTTGCTCTTGCGGTCGCCGTCGTAGTTGGCCGTGATCGCTGTCGCCCCAATATTGGCGCCCTCGCCCACTTCGGCATCGCCCAGGTAGGCCAGGTGCCGCGCGATCGTGCCCTTGCCCAGGTGCGACTGCTTGATCTCGACGAACGCTCCGGCCTCGTACGTCGTCATCGAGGACGGTGCCGTCGCGCAGGTGCGCGAACGGCCCGATGCGGCAGTTCGAGCCGATCTTGACGGTGCCGCTGATGACGGTGTGAGGGTAGATCACCGTGTCGTTGCCGATCGACGCCCGGGCGTCGATATAAGTGGAGCGGGGCTCGACGATGGTCACACCCTCGGTCATCCAGTGGTCGAGGATCCGAGCCTGCATGATGCCCTCGGCCATGGCGAGGTGTTGCCGCGTGTTGATGCCCAGGATGTCGTCGGGGTGCAGCACGTTGAGCGCGATCACCTTGCGCCCCATTGCCTTGAGCCGCTCGGGAGCGTCGGTCAGGTAGTATTCGCCCTGGGCGTTGCTGGTGTCGATCTGTTCGAGTGCTTCCCAGAGGCCGGGCAGCTCGAAGACATAACAGCTCGGATTGACCTCGGCGATCGCGCGCTCCTCGGGGGTGCAATCGCGCTCCTCGACGATCCGGAGAAAGCGGCCGGCCGAATCGCGCACGATCCGACCGAACCCCGTGGGATCGTCGAGCACGGCGGTGCCCAGCAGGCAGGCCGCCTGGTCGTGGTGCTGACGCGCGAACAGATCAACCAGCGGCTGGGGCCGGAGGAGCGGCTCGTCACCCACCAGGATCAGCACTGGCCCACGATATTCGCCCAGAAGCGGCCGGCAGGCCTGGGCGGCGTGGCCGGTTCCAAGCTGCTCGGTCTGACTGGCGAAAAGAATATCGGGCTCATTTGCCAGGTGGGAGCGGACCTGATCGGCCGCGTAACCGACGACCACCACGATCGTCCGCGCCCCGGCCCCGCGCGCGGCGCTCGACCACATAGCGGATCATCGGCTGACCGCACACCTCGTGCAGGACCTTGGCCTTTGCCGACTTCATCCGCTTTCCCTGACCCGCGGCCAGGATGATCGCGACTGGTCCGTTCATCGGGTTGTTGTCTCGAGTTGCCGTGGATCGGATCCTCGTTCATTGCCGGGCTCAGTTGAGCACGCACATCATAGATGCCGGTGCGGCCGATCGTCAAACCCGCGTGCCGTCTTGTCGAGTGCAGGCATCACCGCGAACCTTGAACCGGGAGATCGAATCTGGCAGACTGAGACGGGCGCGGTGCAAAGCCGGTCGAAAATGGAGTGAACCCGAAGAGAGGCAAGACCAATGTCGCTATCGAACGCGGATGTGGCGAAGGTCGCGCTCCTGGCGCGGCTCCGACTCAGTCCGGCCGAGCTCGAGACGTTCACCGGCCAGCTCAACTCCATCGTCGACTACGTCGCGCAGCTTCAAGAGCTGGACACGACCGGAGTCGAGCCCCTCGCCCACGGCGTCCAAGTGCGCAATGTCTTTCGCGAAGACGTGCGCGGGCCCGCGCTCGATCGCGAGCAGGCACTCGCCAACGCCCCCAAGCGAAACCAGGAGGGCTTTCTGGTTCCCGCCGTCCTTGAGTGAACAAGTCCTTCCGATCCAGTGGCTCGCAGAGCGCGGCTCGGCTTCGCGAGTCATCCGGCCCCGCGTGCGGAGGTGAGGTGTCTCTGCGATGACAAGTGACAATACGACGGCTTCTACCCTGATCGAACGGCTCGGTAGAGGGGATCTCACGTCGGAGGAGATCGTCCGGTCGTTACTCGAGCGAGCTCGGAGCCTCGAGCGGCTCAACGTGTTCGTTCATCTGGATGCGGAGCACGCCCTGGCGCAGGCCAAGGCGATCGATGTCAGGCGCAGATCCGGCGAAAAGCTCGGCCGCCTGGCCGGTATTCCGGTCGCCATCAAGGATGTGATTTGCGTCGAGGGCGAGCCGACGACCTGCGGCAGCCGGATGCTCCGCACTTTCCGGCCGCCTTACGACGCCACCGTGATCAGCCAGGCTCAAGGCGGCCGGCGCGATCCTCTTCGGCAAGACCAATATGGACGAGTACGCGATGGGCTCGTCGACCGAGAACAGCGCGTACGGCCCGACCAGGAACCCCTGGGACGAGTCGCGCGTGCCCGGCGGCTCGTCGGGCGGATCGGCCGCGGCGGTGGCGGCCGGCCTGGCCCCCCTGGCGCTCGGGACCGACACCGGCGGATCGATACGCCAGCCGGCGGCGTTCTGCGGCATCGTCGGGCTCAAGCCAAGCTACGGCCGCGTCAGCCGCTACGGCCTGATCGCATTCGCCAGCTCGCTCGACCAGATCGGCCCCTTCGCGCAGCGACCTGGCCGGCACGGCCCTGCTCCTGGCCGTCATCGCCGGCCGCGACCCCCATGATTCGACCAGCGTCGAGGAGCCGGTCGTCCGACTACGCGGCGACGCCTGGATCAGCCGCCCGACTCGCTGCGGATCGGCGTGGTCCGCGAGTTCTTCGGCGAGGGCCTCGACGCCGAAGTGGCCAGCGCCATCCAGGAGGCCGTCAAGGTCTACGAGCGGGCCGGAGCGACCATCAAGGAAGTCTCGCTGCCCCACTCGAAGTACGGCGTGCCGGCCTATTACATCGTCGCCTCGGCGGAGTGCTCGAGCAACCTGGCTCGCTATGATGGAACGACCTACGGCCACCGGGCCGCCGACTTTTCGCCGCTCTATCCCGGCGAAGAGAACCTCGCCCCGATGGTTCGCATGATGATGGCCAGCCGCGCCGATGGTTTCGGCGCCGAGGTCAAGCGGCGGATCATGCTCGGCACCTTCGCACTCTCGGCCGGCTACGCCGATCAGTACTACAACAAGGCATTGCAGGTTCGCCGCAAGATCCGCGGCGATTTCGACGAAGCCTTTCGCGAGGTCGACGTGGTGCTGGGTCCGACCTCGCCGACGCCGGCCTTCAAGCTGGGCGAGCGCACGTCCGACCCCCTGGCGATGTACCTTTCAGACATCTACACGATCACCGCCAACCTGGCCGGCATCCCCGGAATCAGCATTCCCTGCGGTTTCACCAGGGCGGGCCTGCCGATCGGCCTGCAGCTTCTGGCCGCGCCTTTCGCCGAGGAAAAGCTGCTCCGCATCGCCCGGGTCTTCGAACGAGCCACCGATTGGCATCTGAAGCGGGCGGGGCTGGTATAATGGCGGGAGGACTTAGATTTTCGACACTCGGTGCCGATGTCGCCGATCTGCAAGCGGCGGCCGCAGATCGATTGCTGGATGCGGAGGCGCTTTTTGCAGCAGACCGATTTGGCTCCGCCATTGCGATGGGAATCTACTCGCTGGAAATCCACCTCAAGGTTAGGATTTGTCAAACACTCAACCTCGCTGCGTTACCGAAACCGTTCGAGATACACGAGCTTGAGAGCCTTTTGGTCCTATCGGGTCTTCAGGCCGCGCGCGATACCGCATCACAGGCCGTCATAACGAATTGGGAGGAAATCGCAGACCAGTCAATCCGCATCAACTCGTTGAGATATTCTGGATCGATCAATTGGACCCAAATTGACGCGCAAGAATTCCTCAAGCGCCTTCGTGACCCACCCGACGGAGTCTTATCATGGCTCTCAGCACAACCTTGAGAACGAGGGCCGCATTGCGAAGGATCGCGGCGGCTCTCAGAGATTTCGCCAACGAGCAAGGTTGGCAGCGCGATGAATACCAGGTTTTGTTCCGCATCCTCGAAGATTGGGGACGAATCACGATTCTACTCGTCGCAAAGGACCTTGGCGGCGTGTCTGACACGGAAATGCGGGCTCGAGTATGGAACTATCTCGGGAACGCGCTCAAACAAGGAGGTGACATCGGTTTTTCCATAGGGCTGCTGGTTCGAACATGGGACGAGGTAAACAAGGGGCCGGCCCACTCAATACCTGAAGGCTACGTCGAAGAGGAGATTCTCCTGGGATCGGGCGCCGGTGAATGACCCGATCATCAATTGAGGATCCGGACCTCTTCGGTCATTTGCGGCTAGGAGTACGCAGCTCCGAACAGGTAGACGAGGGATGCCTCTACGAAATCGCGCGAGATTATGCGGAGATCACCTGAGCTCATGACCTACGACATCATCATCGGCCTGGAAATCCACGTTCAGCTCCAGACCGAGAGCAAGATGTTTTCGTGGAGCGGCACCGACTTCGGCTTGCCGCCCAACACCCAGACCGATCCCGTCTCACTGGGCCTGCCCGGCACGCTGCCCGTGATGAACAAGAAGGCGTTCGAGCTGGCCTTGAAGACGGCCGTGGCGCTGCATGCCGAGATCGCGCCTTTTACCAAGTGGGACCGGAAGAACTACTATTACCCCGACCTGCCCAAGAATTATCAGATCAGCCAGTATGACCTGCCGTTTTCCCGCGGAGGCCATCTCGAGGTCCCTTTGCGCAAGGACGGCGGCGGCGGCGGTCGCTGCCGTCTGACGCGCATCCATCTCGAGGAAGACACCGGCAAGTTAATGCACTCGGCAGGAGGCTATTCCGAGGTCGATTTGAATCGGGCCGGCATTCCGCTCCTGGAGATCGTCACCGAGCCCGACATCAGGAGCCCGGCCGATGCGCGAAGCTGCCTCGAAGAGCTGAGGCTGACCCTGCGCTATCTCGAGGTCTCCGACTGCGAGATGCAGGAGGGCTCGCTGCGCTGCGATGCCAATGTGAACTTGCACATCGCGAAGGACGGCCAGACGATCGCCACGCCGATCGTCGAGATCAAGAACCTGAACAGTTTCCGGGCCGTCGAAAAGGCGCTGCACTACGAAGTCGAGCGGCAGTTTCAAAAATGGCTCGATGACGGCAAGACCGAGAATGACGCGCCCAAGACCACGCGCGGCTGGAACGACGTCGAAGAGGTGACCAAGCCCCAGCGCGAGAAGGAGACCGCGGCCGATTACCGCTACTTCCCCGAGCCGGACCTGGTTCCCGTCGTCCCCGACGCGCCGTGGCTGGACCGCGTGCGCGCCTCGATCGGCGAATTGCCCCGGCGCGCCGCCACCGATTCGAGGGCGATTACGGGCTCTCGGCCTATGATGCGAACGTCCTGGTCGAGCAGGGCCGCGATGTCGCCGACTACTTCGACGCCGTCGCCCGGTCGACCACGGAATACAAGCTGGCCAGCAACTGGATCCAGCAGGACGTGCTTCGGACGATCAAGGAAAAAAAGACCACGATCGCCGAGTTTCCCGGTCCGGCCCGAGACCCTGGCCGACCTCATCAATCGCGTCGAGCGCAAGGAGCTCAACACCAATCAGGGCCGCGAGGTCCTGGGCCGGATGATCGAGACCGGCGAACCGGCGGCGACGATCATCGCCCAGGGGCGGCTACCAGATGGTATCCGACCGCGATACGATCGCGGCCGCGGTCGATGCCGCCATCGCCGCCAATCCCCAGGCGATCGAGGAGCTCAAGAAAGGCAAGAAAAAGCCCGAGGCCGTCAAGGGTTTTCTCCGCGGCCAGGTGATGAAACAGACCGGAGGCAAGGCCGACCCCGCTTTAGTCGGCGAGATTCTCGAGGCGAAGCTGGGGGAGATGGAGCTCGGGTAGGGCATTCAGGTTGGGGACGGGCTGGGGCGGGACTGACAGGATCAAGATTACGATCAAGAATAAGAATAAGATTACGATTAAGATTAAGATTAGGATTAGGACTGGGGCTCAACCCAGCAGCTTCGCGTTGGGGTCGTCGGGGAGGGTTGGTTGTGGAATGGACAGTTCAGGGAAGACCAGGGGGAACCGGTGCGCCCTCTGCGGCTGCTCCGCTGGCTTGCCGCCATAGCTTTTGCAGCTCGGCGAGATCTTCGACCTCCAGATCGACCGAGGTCGGCGGGATCGTGTCTTGGTCGGCATTCAGCCAGATCGTGAACATGCCGGCGGCCCTTCCCCCCGTGATGTCGGAAGCCGTGCTGTCGCCGACCATCGCGGCCTGGCCGGCCGCGCAGCCTAGCCTTTGGACCGCGACCTGAAAGAGCGCTCCTTCGGGCTTGCCGATCGCGATGGGCCGGCCGCCTCCCGCAACGGCGATCGCTTCGGCGAGCGATCCACATCCCGGATCGAACAGGCCCGGGCCGACCGGGAACCGGGCATCCAGGTTGATCGCAAAAAAGGCCGCCCCCGCCGCCACCGCGCGCTGCCGCCGCGCAGCCGGTCGTAGTTGAAATCCGGGTCGACGCCAACGACAACCGCACTCGCTTGCTCCCAGTTCTCGAACGGCACGTGGGAATGGCCCGACGCGCGGAGCACCGCGACGAGCTCTTCGGTCCCGACCGCAAGGACGGGCAAAGGCCCCAGGCGGCGACGGATCTCGGCTCCCACGAGATCGAAGGCCGAAACAACCTGCTCGGCCGTGGCGCCGATCCCCAGCCCGGCAAGCCGATCGCGCAACACGCCCGCGCCATAACGGGAACAATTCGACGCAAACATCACGCCCAGCCCGGCCGCGCGCAAGCCGGCCACCAGCGCGGCTGCGCCGGGAAGGAGCCGTGGCCCTTCCCAGATCGTGCCGTCCAGGTCGAACACGAATCCTTTCAACTCACGGAGTGAATCCAACACCGGCTTCGTCGGGACTCGCTGCATGACCTGGTGACTCCTGGTTGGTCCGTCCGGAATGATGCGGACAATCGGTTAGAGTGTAGCATGTTCTCCGGCCAGGTATTCCAGGCCGATCTGGGCCAGCTCGGTCGATCTTGCTGGCGACCAGTCACGATCCGCTTGGACGGGCCGGGCATCGGAGCCCACTGGGGCGGTCGAGGCGATGCAGTTGTCCATCCACTACTGATCTGGGAGGGCTTGATCCTGATCGATTCGGCCCGGCGAGAACCTGCGCACTACGGCGAAGCGCCCTGGCGGCGCCGGCTTACGTCTGCGGCGAATGAGGGATATCGCCTCCCTGGTGTACTGAGCCATCCGAGTCCGCGTCATTCGAGGGGCGTGACAGTTCGGTTGCCCTGAGTAGCGCATGGCGAATTCGAGCCGGAGCGTGTTATAATGAGGCCGTTTGGAGAGCCGCTCCAGCCGCGAAAGCGGAACGGAACTTGCTACTTCGATTCGCAACGGGCTCGGAACGTGATTCGATGCTCGATTTTCGATCGCAAAGGGAGGAGTCGCGGATGAACCTGCTCGACCAGTTGCGCAAGATGACCGTCGTGGTGGCCGACACTGGTGATTTCGAATCCATCGCCCAGTACCAGCCTCGCGACGCGACCACAAACCCTTCGCTGCTCTACAAGGCCGCCCAGATGCCGCATTATCGGTCGCTGGTCGATGAGGCGATCGCCGCGGGGCAGACGGCGTCGGGCGACCCGGCCGAACAGACGGAAAGCTGCATCGATCGCTTGTTCATCGCGTTCGGCAAGGAGATTCTCCAGATCATTCCGGGGCGGGTCTCGACCGAGGTTGACGCCCGGCTGTCGTTTGACACCGAGGCGACGATCAAGAAGGCCCGCCGGCTGATCGCACTCTACAAGGCGGAGGGAATCGATCACGAGCGGATTCTCATCAAGATCGCCTCGACCTGGGAGGGCATCCGCGCCGCCGAGCGACTCGAGAAGGAAGGCATTCACTGCAACCTGACGCTCCTTTTTGGTTTTGCTCAAGCCGTGGCCTGTGCCGAGGCGGGCGTGACGCTGATCTCGCCGTTCGTCGGCCGGATTCACGACTGGTACTGCAAGGAGCGCGGAGTGAAAACGATCCCGGCCGCCGAAGACCCGGGCGTGCATTCCGTCAGGCAGATCTACCATTATTTCAAGAAGTTTGACTATGCGACCGAGATCATGGGCGCGAGCTTCCGCAACACCGGCGAGATCACCGAGCTGGCCGGCTGCGACCTGCTCACGATCTCGCCCGAACTCTTGGGCGAGCTCCAGGAGCACGAGGGAACCCTGGTGCGCAAGCTCTCGGTCGAGACGGCTCGCGCCCAGACGATCGAGCGGCTGCATCTCGACGAGAAGACCTTCCGCTGGATGCTCAACGAAGATGCCATGGCGACCGAGAAGCTCGCCGACGGCATTCGCCGCTTCAACGCCGACTTGAGCAAGCTCAAGGAATACGTGGTGAAGTCGCTGCGGCAGCCAGTGGCTGTCTGAGAATCACGTTGGATCACTTCGATTCTCAAAGCGTGAAACTGGTGGAGGTTCCGCATGTCATCCGTAACTGGGGCAGCCGCTACGCTGGACGACCTTTACCGCATCGGAGGCAAGGCGGAACTGATCAACGGAAGGATCGTTCACTTTATGCCCACGGGGTTCTGGCCAGGTCGGGTTGGCGCCGGATCTTTCGAAGCCTCGACGATCACGCCCAGGGGAGCGGTCGAGGCATCGCCCTCCCGGACAATGTGGGGTTTGCGGTTCCGGAGCTGTCTTCGGGGCGAGAGTCCTTTTCCCCGGATGCTGCCTATTACCTCGGCTCACTACCATCAAATCCGATGCGATTCCTCGAAGGGCCGCCGACTCTTGCCGTCGAGGTTCGCAGCGAGAACGACTACGGCGAGTCAGCCGAGGCGCAGATGGCGGCCAAGCGGGCCGACTACTTCGAGGCGGGTACCGCAGTCGTCTGGGACGTGGACCCCGTCAATGAGCTTGTCCGGAAATATCGAGCGGGTTCCCCCAACCATGCCGTCCTCTTTGTCCGCGGCCAAACGGCTGATGCCGAACCCGCCGCCCCCAACTGGCGGATGGCTGTGGACGACATCTTCGGCTGACCATTCGGAAGCCGCTGGAATTTGTCATTTGTCCTTGGTTATTTGTCCTTGGTTATTTCGGATTTCGATGTCGATGCGTCCCCGAGTTCATCCATACAGGCCTTGAGCACCACCGCGATGTCCCGGGAGTCGCCGCGCCGCGGTTTGACCACTTCGGTGGGATTGTAGTCGAGCACCGCGCGACAGAAGCTCGGCGCGCTCACCCAGCAGGTGCAAACGTGGCCGATCAACCGGTCGGTGGCGCCCTTGCGAGCCTCGGCCAGCACCGCCAGCGCAGCCTCCTTGTTGCGCCAGGTCGACGGCAGCACCCGGAAGCCTTTCTGCTGGAAATAGGCAATCGAGGGATATCCCTGCCTGCGCGTCTCGTAGTGCCAGTCGCACAGGATGATGTCCTTGGGGATGCGGTCGATCGCGCCTGCCGTGCCGTTGCGGCTCGATTCCCACTTGCCGTAGCCAAATTTCGCGTCGTCCAGCAGCCGGTCCGCCCACATGAGCATCGTGAGCTTCCGCTTCTCGACCAGATGCTGGTGGAGATCGTTGACCGCCCTGGCGAAGAGCTCGGCCGGGTCCTTGCCCTTGCACCGCGGGCAGCCCGCATTCGCGACCAGGAAGACCTCGTCCATGCCGACGTGCAGCGCATCGGCGCCGAAGGCGTCGATCAGATCGTCGATCAGAGCGAAGACAAAGGCATTCACCCCGGGATGGAGCGGGCACCAGCTTCGACAATAGATCCCTTTGTTGTCTTGCGGTAGCTCGGGAGTCTCGTCAAACTCGGGATGTTTAATGAGCAAGGGAAACGTCCGGTGCGACCACGACTGATGACCCAGGCAGTTGAAAAGAGGGATCAGGCGAATACCATGCTTCTGGCAGACGGCCTTGAGCTTGTGCACGTCCTCAATCTGGAGAGCCCCATTGCCTCCGGCGCGCAGCTCGGGATGCGAAGGAAACGCGAAGTTGTAATTGACCTCGAAGATCAGGACGTTGACTCCCCAAGGCGCGAGCTTCTTTTCGATCGCCTGGGTGAGCCAGATCAATTGATCCCGGCTGGGCGCCATCATATGGAGACAGCGCCAGGCGTTTGAATGGTTGGCTTTGGATACTCCGGTTAACGGGTTCGCGTAGGACGGCGGATCGCCCGGCCGGTCCTGACCTTGCACAGGCAGGCAAAGGCCCGCCAGGAGCAACAAGATCACACGGCCGCCCGCCCGGATCGTTCGCATTGTCCGCATGAAAGGCCTCCGGATTCGTCGCGAATACCTGAGAATGCGGGGTTAGTCGCCAAAACGAAATCGCCGCTCTGGAAGTATACTACCCGATGGGACAGCCAGTAATGAATGACATCGAGGCGGTTCGCCTCACCCAATTTGCCAAACGAGCCGGCTGCGCCGCCAAGCAGCCTCCCGACTATTTGCTTTCGCTCCTGGCCGGCTTGCCGCCGATCACCGACCCCAACGTGATCGTCGGCCATGCCACGTCCGACGATGCCGCGGTTTACAGGCTCAGTGACGACCTGGCTCTCATATTGACGACGGATTTCTTCACGCCGATCGTCGATCGCCCCTACGACTTCGGCGCGATTGCCGCGGCCAATGCGCTCTCCGACGTCTACGCGATGGCCGGAATACCCTTGGCCGCTTTGAGCCTGGTGGGATTTCCCAGCGGTGCGCTGCCGCCCGAGGTCCTCTTGGAGATCCTCAAGGGCGCCGCCGACAAGGCCGGCGAGGCCGGCATCGCCATCGTCGGCGGCCACACGATCCAGGCCGAGGAACCAACGTTCGGCTTGGCGGTCGTGGGACGCGCCCACCCCCGCGACCTCATCACTAATGCCGGCGCCCAACCGGGCGATTTCCTGGTGCTGACCAAGCCGCTGGGACTGGGAATCATCACCACCGCCAGCAAGCGGGGCGAAGACGACCAGGGCGCGATCGCCGAGGCCATCACCCTCATGACCACCCTCAACCGCGATGCAGCGCGCGTCCTCGCCGCGGCGGCGCGCACGCCCTGACCGACGTCACGGGCTTCGGCCTCCTGGGCCACTTGCGCAATCTGGCGTCCGCCAGCAGCGTCTCCGCCCTGATCTGGAGCGACCTGGTGCCCATGATCCCCGCGGCCCGCGAATATGTCGAGCGCGGAATCGCCCCCGGCGGCACTCACGCCAACCGCCGCTTCCTGGCCAGATGGGTCAACTACGATCCCGATGTCTCGGACGCCGATCAAATCCTGCTCTGCGACGCCCAAACCTCAGGCGGCCTGCTCGCCGCCCTCCCCGGCGCACAGCGCCCCAGGTCGTCAAGGAACTCCAGGCCCAGGGAGTGCAAAGGGCTACCATCGTCGGGTCGATCGAGCCTGGTGAGGCCGGGCGCATCCACGTTCAGAGGGCCCCCCAATCGGGCCGGGTCGAAACCCGACAAGGGCCGGGCCATCGTCGTGGGTGACGGTTGCCGAGGTCGAGCAATTCGGCGTCTCCGTCGGGCGAAAGTCTACATCCAGCACGTGCTGACCCACAAGGAGTACGACCGTGGCAGGTGGAAAGACGGCTGACATCCGACACACAGGGCCGGCGAGCGACCGTTATTTCGCCCTGATCCGAGAGCTTCCCTTGCGCCCGATCGGCTCCGACGCGGAACTGGACCGCGCCATCGCGATGATCGACCGGCTCCTGGCACAAGGTGCACTCTCAGCGGATGAGGAGGATTACCTCGACGTGCTTTCCGACCTGGTTGAGAAGTACGAGGACAAGCGGTACCCGATCGAGCCGGTCTGCGGCCTCGACGCTCTGCGGCATCTGGTCGAGTCCAGCGGTAAGACGCGGGCGACCGTCGCCGCGGAGGCGGGTCTGCCCGAGTCGACGCCGTCGAGGTGCCACTCGGGCCTGATGCCGACCTCAGCCGCGGCCAGCGCCGTCGGCAGAATGTCGAGCTGAATCACGGGCTCTTCGTAAACGGTCCCCACCGGGATCTTGCCCTTCCATTGCACCACGAATGGCACGCGAACTCCCCCTTCCAGCGTCGTTCGCTTGGACCCGCGCAACGGCTCGTTTCGAGAGCCATTGATGCCGCCCATCCTGGTGGGCCCGCCATTGTCGCTCAGGAAGAAGATCAACGTCTTTTCCTCGAGTCTCTCGCTGCGCACGGTGTCGAGCACCTTGCCCACGGCTAGGTCGAGCGCGGCAAGCATCGCGGCATAATTGCGTCGCGCCGGGTCGGTGATGGACGCGAATCGCGCCAGCCGATCGTCAGTGGCCTGTTTCGGCAGGTGAACGGCATTGAACGCCAGGTACAGGAAGAACGGCTGGTCCTTGTGCCTCGTGATGAACGAGACGGCTTCACGGCCGAAAGCGTCGGTCAAGTACTCCTGCTCGCCGACGGCCCTGGTTCCCCGGTAGATGGCTGGACCCCGGCCGGGGAAGTACGGGTGCGAGCCCCCGAGAAAACCGAAGAACTCGTCGAACCCGCGCTCCAGCGGATGATACCTGCGGTCAAAGCCCAGATGCCACTTGCCGACGATGCCGGTCACATATCCGGCCGCCTTCAAGCGATCGGCGATCGTCGTTTCGAAAATCGGCAAGCCGAATCGCTCGTTGCGGGTTTCAGCGGGGTTGAACTCGTGGCCGAATCGCTGCTGGTATCGCCCTGTGAGAAGGCCCGCCCGGGTCGGGCTGCAATTCGCGCCGGTCACATACCCGTTTGTGCATCGGACTCCGTTCCTGGCCAGGGAGTCGATCCGGGGCGTCGGGATATCGAGACATCCCTGAAAGCCAAGATCACCGTAGCCCAGGTCGTCGGCCAGGATGATGATGACATTGGGCTTGGCGGAACCGGCCGCCAGGGCGGTAGCGGCGCTGAGAGCCAATCCCAACGCAATTGCGGGAATTTGTAGCCAGCCGTTTCTGGTCCTTCTCATTGCACGTTCCCCTCGATCTGCTGCTCGACCCGGTCCAGTGCCCGCGCCAGTTGCTTGCTGCGCGCCCGGTGTGCCGCCCAACCGGCTAGCGATCTCGGCCCATTCGTAGCCAGCGGCGCGGAGGTCGGCCAGTTGCCGCTCTTCGTCGCTTAACCGGCGGCGAAATTCGTCGAGCAGCTCGCGGCCCGCCACCAGCCGGCTGGGACTGGGGGCCGCGGCCGCTCGTTCCTCCAGATGCGCGGGATCGGCCGGTTCGAGCCGGCGGTAATCGCGCCGGCCGGCGCGGTGCCGCCGCTCCTCTTTCGCCAGCTTGTGCCGGGCCATCACCACCAGGAGCCGCAGCAACTGGTCGGGCTGCTCCAGGTCGAACTGGCCCGCCGCCGCACGTACGAAAAAGCTGGCCATCACCGACTGGCAGACGTCGGTCCAATCGAAGCGGCTATAGAGCCTCGGGTCGCGCAGCCGCACCCGCACCTCGCGGCGGATGATCGGCTCGTAGCGCGTCACCAGCTCCCGGGCCGCCTCGTCGTCCCCGGCGCGAATCCGGCGGATGAAGTCGGCGAATTCCGTGTTCTCCGGCATGCTCGCCTCCCACCATCCCCACAGGGCATCCATTCCGGTCGATGGATCTCGTTCGAGTTTACGCCCTTCGTTCGGTGCAGCGAAACCATCGCGAGTCTCCGGCGCCTTCTCCCGAGTTCCCGGATCCTGCTGAATCTTGGCGATGCTATTGACGATTTCGGCCAGTTGGTACCGGTAAAAGGCGACGGACGGGTTCGCCGCGGCCAGGGCCTCGTAGATTCCGCGGGCCTGGCGGAGGTAGCCCAATGCCTCCTCCTTGGGCCCGATCTCGGCGGTGATCCTGGCCAGGCGGGCAAGGGCGGCCGCCAGCTCGGCCCCTCCGGCGGCTCGATTGCCCGGCCGCTGGACATAGCTCTGGTAGTAACGGCGCGCATTTTCCAGAAGCTCCTGGCGCAGGGGCTTTAGACCGGGCGCGTCCAGGAGCGTGCTCTCGCTGAATTTCGTCAAGGAATCATCCACGGCCTCCCGCGCGTCGCGGAAGTTGGCCCGGGCGAGATTGCGCTCGAGGAGGGCAAGGTCGTGCGACCGCAAGAGCCGCAAGCCAGCAACCGTCGATCCGATCACGAGGAGGGCCCAGCACGCGATCACCGTGACCACCAGGGTCACCGCGGCTCGGTTCCGGCGGCAAAAGCGCCAGGCCCGCTCCCAGGGGCCGTTCCGCCGCGCCAGGGTCGGCCGCCCGTCCAGGAACCGCCGCAGGTCCTCGGCCAGGGCCTGGGCGCTGGAATAGCGCTTCACCGGCTCTTTCCGCAGGCATTTCAGGCAAATCGTCTCCAGGTCGCGCGGCAGCTTGGGCCGCAGCCGCGACGGCGCGACCGGGTCGTCGCTCTGCACCTGGCGCAAGGTCTCGAGCGCCGACTCCGCCTTGAAAGGCGGCCGGCCGCTGAGCAATTCGTAGAGGATCGCTCCCAGGGCGTACACGTCGGTCGCCGCCCCGATCGCCTCGTGCCGGCTGGCCGCCTGCTCAGGCGCCATGTAGCTGGGCGTGCCCAGAAGCTCGCCGGTCTGGCTGCGCAGATCACCGCCCCCGATAATCAGCTTGGCCAGGCCGAAATCGGTGATCTTGGGGCGGTCGTCGACGGTGAGCAGGACGTTGGCGGGCGTCAGATCGCGGTGCACGACCCCCTGCTCGTGCGCCGCATGGATGGCCCGGGCCACGGTCTCCACCAGTTCCGCGGCCCACTGGGCCGGCTGCGGCGTGCCGGCGATCTGCTGCGCCAGGCTGCGGCCCTCGACCAGCTCGAGCACCAGAAATAGCGCGCCTTTGTGCTGGCCCACGCCATGGATCTGGACGATGTTGGGATGCTGCAGCCGGGCCACCGCCTCGGCCTCGATTCGGAACCGCGCCCGCAATGGCCGGCTGGCCTGGCCCCCCGCGTGCACCATCTTGAGCGCCACCAGGCGCTTCAGTTCCTTCTGCCACGCCCGGTAGACCACGCCCATGCCCCCGCGTCCCAACACTTCCAGGACCTCGTAACCCGGGATTTCGGGCATCCCGTCGGGCCCGGCGGCCGACTGGAGCGCCAGGGGGTCGAACTGGATCGCGGCATAAGCCGATTGGTCAGGCGCCAGCGTGCTCTGCGCTTCGATCGCCTCGTGCAGCTCGATCTGGAGCTTCAGCTCTTCGGCATGGTTCGGAAAGCGCTCGAGGTATTCCTCGGGCGCGGGCGTCTCGCCCTTCTCCTCACGGAGCAAGTACTCGGTGAAGATCAGGTCGACGGCCCCATCGGGATCATCGCGCACCGCCGGAAACGCCTCGAGATACGCTTCGACCCGGACCCACTGCCCGATGCGGAATCGCTCCGACTGATCGACGCGCAGCACGGCGACGATCTGTTCCGGATCGTCGAGGCCGGCCTGCGCGAGGAAGTCCTCGACCCGGGGCTCTTGCCCCTGGCGCCAAAGGCTCCAGAGCCGACGGGCCGGGTCGTCCGCCCCACCCCAATCGCGGGATCGCGGCAATGATGGCTGCGGCCGGGTCGGTTCAAGCATCGCCAGCCTCCCTCTCCTCATGTTGCTGCTCGAAACGACCGGCCAGGCCCAGCCTGCGTCCAGCAAACAGGAGACGCCCACTTCTCGGTATACCGAGCACCGCCCCTACGGTCCAGCACAAACCCCGCGGCGTATTGCTCGGTCAGTCGCGCTCTTTCCCTCACCTTCGCCACGGGGGGGCCAGGGGCGGAGCTGGTCCCGGCCGAACGAACGACGGGGCGCTCGAAGCAAAGGGGGGCGGCCCCCGCGCAATCAATCTCGGCAGGGAATTTCCTGGATTGCTGTCCCATCCGCGCCGGAAAGGGGATGGTACCTGGTGGGGAGTTGATCGATCGAAGCACGTGTCGCCTTTCGCTCCGCACAAGGACGTTCTTACCCGGCGCGCAAGACGGCTTCTCCAGCAAATGTCTTTCGCGCAGTTCCAAACTTGGAGGAATGAACCATGATGACGATGAGATTGAACCGCCGTTCGCCGCGGGCGGACCGTCAAGTCCACCGATGTGCCCTCACGGTCGAGGCGCTCGAGAAGCACCTGGCGCTCTCACCGACACTGCCGCTTCCGCCCCCCGGGCCCGTGGTCGCGCTGGTCGCCTACCACCCGCCCCAGCCGTGCATCAGCCAGGGGCTTAGCTTCCACCCGCCCAACCCATGCATCAGCCAAGGGCCGAGCCTCGAGCCGCCCGACCCGTGCATCAGCCAGGGGCTCGCCTCGCACCCGCCCTCGCCGTGCTGAAGGCCCGGAAAGGATGAAGGATGAAGGATGAATACATAAAAGCCCAAGACACGGCCTTGGAGCACTCTCCCCGCAGTGGCCGAAATACCGGCCCAGGGCATCGCCTGGGAAGTCGTTGACCACCCACGTCCCAGCCCTGAAAGGGCGAGACAAATCCATGGCACCGCGGGGCGCCTTTCATCGTGGCGCCTTTCAGCGCGCGGGCATGGTTCAACTCCCGGATCTTTGCGGATGCCAGGAGCGGGGTGGCTGGGGTCGAGCTGGCGACAAGCCGGCGAGGCCCCGGTGCGCCCGCCTCGGATCTGGGGGCGTCGCCCTTTGGGCGTTCAACCCTAGCCGCACCGAAGCTGTGACCTGCGTTTGAACCATGCCCGCGCGGGGACCTTTTCTGCCGATCTGCTACGAACAAGGCAACTGTGCGCAACGCCTCTCTTTTTTGTCCTTTTTTGTCGTGTATAAAAAAAGCGACAAGTTGCCGCTCACGAGTGAAGTCGCGCTTTAAGTTACTTGTTTTCGAATCGTAACGATGGAATAATCGCCTCGGCGTGAAATTGATATCCCGTCCGATTGCACAGGGATGCCCCGAGCCGGGAGGCTCGAGTTTTGGGGCGGCTCTGCCGGGACCGAGCACATGAACAAACACGATTTACTCGCACGCCGAGTGCGAGAGATCCGCTTGGAGCACTTTGGCGAGGACGGACTCGAGGAATTAGCCCAAGCGTTGAAGATTCCCGCACAAATGTGGTTAGACTACGAGCGGGGCGTGGGGATGCCCGCTGCCGTGCTCCTGGCGTTTCTGGACGTTACAGGTGCTGATGCGCGACGGCTTCTGGCCGACCTTTGGGAATGAATGACGCGCATCCCCCAGGAATCCTGAAGCCGATTGCCGGGGTATTCGTGAGCGTTCCGCGACATCGCTCGACCGGAAAGCCGGGCGATCAAACAGCGAATCCAGAACCTTCAACGCCTGTTGCGATCGTGTCAGTTCGTGACGTTGCAAATCAAGACGCCCCGAGCCAAGCGTTGGGCGCGGGTCTCCCGACTCCGCCCTGGGCGTGAGTATCAGAAGCTTGTCGGGCTGAGGTGACGATCGGCCAGGAGTGTCCAAGCCACGCTAGCGCCCTGCGCTGGGCGCGGGTCTCCCGTCCCCGTTCTGGGCGCCACCGAACGGCTCCCTCGGGTTCCGCGGACCGAACCCAACGGGCTGCCGGACGAAACATCCGGCAACGGACAACGGACAACGGACCAAGGACAATCGCCTCAGATCCCGCGGACCGAACCCGACGCGAGACCTGACGGAACATCCGACAACGGACCACGGACATCGGACCAACGACAATTGCCAAAAGCCAACACGCTGCCTGACGAATCACACAACAAAGGACAAAGGACAAAGGACAAGGGACCAAGGACAAAGGAGAATGCAAGACCCATACTCGAGCGCGATCGCGAAAAGCCAAAAAGGCCGCACACCAAAATTGACTTGACGCCCTGACCCAGGCAACATTGAGGCGCTTTGCCTCGATGCCCCACGGTCGCGGATGACGGCGGAGGACTGTCGCGTGCACCGGGAATATCGGCCCGAACAGATGCGATTAGGCGCGCCGGCTTTGTCGCCCGATCAGGGTGGCCGCGATCAGTCTTCGGGAAGCCGCCACGAACACGCGCATGCGCCGGGTTACAGTCACAGTCACGATCACGTTCATGACCATGATCATGACCACCACGACCCCGACTCGGAGCGCCGGTCGCTCTTCGCCGCGACGATCGTGGTGGGGCTGCTGCTCGCCGCGGACTTTGTGCTGCCGGCCATCGACGGCTCCTGGCGGCGGCCGTTGGGCGTTCCGCTCGCGCTTTTGGCGGCCGTCATCGGAGGGGGGCGGGTCGTGTATCTTGCCCTCGTGGCCCTGCTCGAGGGCTCGATCGGCGCCGATATCGCCCTGGCGGTCGCCTGCATCGCGGCGGCGCTTCTGGGTGAGTATTTCGTCGCCGCGGAGGTCGTCTTCATCGCCCTGGTCGGCGAATGCCTCGAGGCCTTCACGTTCGAGCGCGCCCGGCGGGCCATCGGCGGACTGCTCGATTTCTATCCCCGGCAAGCGCGAGTGCTCCGAGGCGATGCCGAGGTCGAGGTGCCGACCGAGGAGCTTGTCGTCGGTGATGTGGTGATCGTCCGGCCCGGTGAGCGGATCGCGGTCGATGGCACGGTTGTGCGGGGCCGTTCGGCCGTGGAAGAGGCCGTGTTGACTGGTGAGAGCATGCCGGTCGACAAGGGCGAGGGGGACCCGGTTTACACCGGGACCTTTAACCAGTTCGGCCGGCTCGAGATTCGCGCCCTGAAGCTGGGCACCGAGACCACGCTGGGCCAGGTGATCCGCCTGCTGTCCGAATCGCAGCGGCATCGCGCGCCCATCGAGCGAACGGCCGACCGTTACGCTCGGCGCTTCTTGCCCGTCGTGCTCGGCCTGGCGGCGGTGGTCTTGCTGGCGACAAATGGGCTGGCGCTCTGACGATGGTTCACCTCGGGCGGGGCGATTCCCGCGCTCGACGTGATGCCGGCCCTGGCCGTGCTGGTCGTCGCGTGTCCCTGCGCGCTTGTGCTTGCGACTCCGGCGGCCGTGCTGGCCGCGACGGCCCGCCTCGCCCAGCGCGGCGTGCTGGTCAAGGGGGGCTCGGCCATCGAGGGCCTGGCGCGGGCCGACACCCTGGCCTTCGACAAGACCGGGACGCTGACCGAGGGAAGGCCCGAGCTGGGCGAGTGCATCGCATTCGGCACGGTAGGGACCGAGACAGGGACCATCACGCGGAGCGTGACGACGACTTCCGGCGAGGGCAGCGCGCTGGGCCCGGAAGTGGCCGATCGCGATGCCGGTCAAGACGCGGCCGTCAGAGAGGTGCTCCGCCTGGCCGCCGGGGCCGAGCAGTCCAGCGAGCATCCGCTCGCGCGCCTGCTCGTGGCCGAGGCCGGGCGCCGCGGCCTCGTGCTGCCTGCGATCGAAGACTTCCAGGCTCACCCGGCGCGGGGGTTTGGGCGCGCGTGGTGCTCGCGGGAGACGAAGCCGGACCCGAAGCCGAGGGCGCGGCTCCGAAGCACGATTCGTCGACGCGCGCGGTGCTGGTGGGCAACCTGCGGCTGGTGCGCGAGCAGGGCGTGGCCGTGCCGCCGCGGGTCGAGCAGGCCCTCGAATCGTTGGATCAGGCCGGCCAAACCTCGCTTCTGGTCGTCAGTGACGGTCAGATTCTGGGCGTGATCGGCGCCCGCGACCGCGTTCGCCGCGAGGCTCACGATGTGATCCACGAGCTGAAGCACCTGGGACTGCGCGATCTGGCCATCTTGACCGGCGACCGGCCCGCGCCGGCTCGGGCGGTGGCCAAGAAGGTGCACATCGCGCAGGTCGAGGCCGAGCTCACGCCGGCCGGCAAGGCGGCGTGGATCGAGGATCGCCGGCGCCAGGGACGGAAGGTCGCCATGGTGGGCGACGGCATCAACGACGCCCCGGCGCTGGCGCGCGCGAACGTCGGCATCGCTTTGGCCGGCGTCGGCAGCGACCTGGCGGCCGAGGCCGGCTCGGTCGTCCTCCTGGGCGATCCCCTGGCCGCCCTGCCCGAATCTTTCCGCCTGGCGCGCCAGACCGTGCGCGTGATCCACCAGAATATCCTCATCTTCGCGTTTGCCTTCAACGGCCTGGCCATCCTCCTGGCGGGACTGCGCGCCTTGGGCCCGGTCGCCGCCGCCATCGTCCACCAAGCCGGCTCGCTCCTCGTCTTGCTCAACGCAATCCGGATTCTCGGCTTCGAGCGCTGGCACACGTTCACCGTCGCACGCATGTTCAACCGAGCGGTTCGTCTCTGCAAGCGATTCCGTCCGTCCGCCGCCCTGGATTGGGTCTGGGAGCAACGCCGGGCGGTTGCTTGGGCTGGCATTGCGCTTGGCTTTTTGGCCTACGCGATCTCGGGGACCGTGATCGTGGGCCCCGAGCAAGTGGGCGTGCTGCGGCGGCTGGGGCGATTCGAGCCCCCCCTGCTCCGCCCCGGTTTGCACGTGCGCTGGCCTGGTCCGATCGAGAGCGTGGTCCTGGTCGAGCCCATGCAGTCGCGACTGGCGCGGGTCGGACTGCGCGGGCCGGCTTCCTCGCTGGCGCAGCCTGTCGGCTGGAGTGCCACGCACGGCGCGCCCCGCGACGAATCGGCCCTTTTTTTCACGGGCGATGAAAACCTGGTCGAGCTGGCCGGCGTGGTGGAGTATCGCTTCACCGAGTCGGCGCTGCCCGGCTTGCTCTTTGGCGTGACCGACGTGGCCGCCAGTGTCACCGCGGCGGCCGAGGGCGTGATGCGCGAAGAGGTCGGCCGCACCGCGCTCGAAACGGTCCTGGTCAGCGGCCGGGGCGATTTCGAGACCGGCCTTACCCGGCGAGTGCAAGAGCGACTGAATGCAACGGGCCTGGGCGTCGTCGTCGAACGCATGCGCGTGGTCGATGCTCATCCTCCCCGCGAGGTGGTGCCGGCCTATCGCGACGTCTCCGCGGCCGTTTCCGACGCGGCGCGCAGCAAGAACCAGGCCGAGGCCGCCGCCGCAAAGCGGCACTTCGCGGCGCTCGCCGAGTCGGAATCGATCCGCGACGCCGCCAGGGCGAGAGCCACGCAGTTGGTCCGCCGGGCCGAGGGTGAAAAAGGGGCCTTCCTGGCCCAGGCGGCCGCCCACGCCGGCCAGCCTTCCCTGACCGAGTTCCGTCTGCTGTGGGACACTCTGGCCGCTGCACTGGCGGGCCGGCCCAAGCTGATCCTGGACCGCAAGGCCGGCGGCCGGCGCCACGTCTGGCTCGCCGACCCCGAGCTTGTGAGCTCCACACTGAAGCGCGCAGCCGCGGGCTTTCCGGTCTCGGCCGAAGCCCGCGCTCTGGAACCCGATGATTGAAACTAACCCGGAGGTTGATGAATCTTGGCAACCTGGATCAAACGAATTCTCATCGCACTCCTCGTCGTCGCCATGATCGCGCTCGCGCGTTCGGTCGTGATCGTCGATCAGACCGAGTCCATGATCATCACCGAGTTTGGCCGGCCGGTGCGGCTCTGGGAGCGGCCGGGTCTGTACTTCAAGTGGCCCTATCAAAGCGCGCGATCGTTCGACCGCCGGCTCCAGCTCGATGGCCCGCCGGCGCGTGAGATGCTCACCAAGGACAAGAAGAACCTCGAAGTCGCCTGGTATGTCTCCTGGCGGATCGCCGACGTCGACCGGTTCCTCCGCACGGTGCGCACGCTCGCCGATGCCAGCGCGCGGCTGGAGGACATGGCGGCGTCGGTGCTCGCGGCCGAATTGGGCGGGCACGAACTGGGCGCGCTCGTCGCCGTGAGCGATCGCTCGGCGCTGGGCGCGATGATGGGCTCGGTCAAGGATCGCATCGGCGAGCAAGCGCTGCGGGAGTATGGACTGGAGGTCGTCGACGTGCGGCTGGGGCGGCTCAACTATCCCGAGGAAGTACGCTCGGCGGTATTTGAGCAGATCAAGAGCGAGCGGCAGCGGGTCGCGGCGGCGACGCGGGCCGAAGGCCAGAGCCAGGCGCGGGTGATCAAGAGCGCGGCCGATCGCGAGCGCTCGGCTCTCATCGCCAGGGCCGAAGCCGACGCCGCCCGCTTGATCGGCGAGGGCGAGGCCCAGGCCGCGCGGATCGCCAACCAGGCCCACGCCGCCGACCCGGCCTTCTACCAGTTTCAGAAGACCCTCGAAACCTACCGCGCCGCCCTCGATGCCAGGACGACCCTGGTCCTCTCGGCCGACAGCAGCTTCCTGCGGCTCTTATCCCAGGGCGTCCCCGACCCGGCAGCCAAAGGCCCGGCCGGTACAAAGCCACCGCAGCCCGATTCCAGTGCGGGCTCCCGCGATCCACTCGTCGTCGGCAAGAAGAAGAAGCCATGAATCAGAAGCTAAGGGGGGGATATGAGCACGAAGCGGGTCACGACTGCTGGACTTGTCATCCTCCTCGCCGCCTACCTTTTGAGCGGCCTCACGATCGTGCAGCCGGACGAGGTCGCGGTGGTCCGCCGCTTCGGGGCGGTGCGGCCCGAGCCGTGGGAGCCGGGCCTGCACTGGGGGCTGCCCTGGGGGATCGACCGCGTCGACCGGATCAAGCCCAACCAGGCGCGAACCTTGAGCGTGGGCGCCGCCAGCCGCCAGGGTGCTCCCCTGCTCCATGCACCCGACCCCCTCACCGACGACTTCCTCACGGGCGATCTCAACCTGGTCACGGCCGAGTGCCTGGTGCAGTACCGGGCCCGCGACCCCGTGGCGTATCTCTTCCGGCGCGGGATGTGGGGTCGTCGCTCGCTGCCCTCTCGCGGTGGGCGATCCTGGCCGCCCTCGCGGAGCGCGGCGTCGACGAGCTGCTCACCACGGGACGGGCAGAGGTTGCGGCGGGCCTTGCCCGCTCGATTCAGACGCTGGCTGACCACCAGGGCTTGGGCGTCTCGATCGTCGCCGTGCGGCTGGGCCGCCTGGCGCCGCCGGCTGCCGTTGCGCCGGCTTTCGCCGACGCCGCTCGGGCTCGCAGTGATCGCCGCCAGGCCGTCACGCGCGCCCTGGAGTATCGCGACCGCAGCGAGTCAATGGCGCGAAGCCAGGCGCGCGAGATCGCCGATGCCGCGCTGGGCCGTTACGACCGGATCGTGCAGCCGGCGCGCGGCGAGGCCCAGCGGTTTTCCCAAGTGCTCGCCGAGGCGCGCAAGTCGTCCGGCGCCTACGAGCGCAGGCTGTTCCTCGAGACCGTCGCCGAGCTCTTGCCCCGATTCCGCCGCACCGTCGTGGTCGCGCCCGGCCAGGACCTGGATATCAGCCTCATCGTCGAAGACGAGCCGCCGCGCACGGACGCGGCCACGCGCGGGCAATCAAACCCGGCCGCGCGGGCCGAGCCGGAAAGCCCAGGAGCGCCCGACGGGCGGGAGGGGCCCGAATGAGACGCCCCCTGGCCGCCTTGATCACCGTCGCCATCGCCGCCCTGATGCTCTGGATGGGCCTGCGCCGGGAGAACCAGTCCGTCCAGGTATCCAGCGAAGCGGCGAATCCCGATGAGCAGAGCGCGCCATCCGCGCGATCGGACTCCGGATCGCACGCGGGCCAACTTGCGGGCGCAGCCGAACGGATCGAGGAATTGCTCGAATGTGCGCGTCGTGGCGATGTGCAGGGTTACCTGAATTCGTTCGGCGGACCGGTGCGAGCGCGCCTCGAGCAGCAGGTGCGCGAGCGGAGTTGGGAAGCCTTCGCCGCCGAGCTGCGCCGCGCCGGTCAGCTCCGCAAGGGCCACGCCGTCTTCGCCGCCGAGCCGGCCCGAGTGGCCCCCGAATCCGCCCGGGTGACCGTCGAGGCGACTTTCGCCGATCGGATCGAACGCCAGATCTACCACCTGGAATCGCGCGGCGCGGGATGGCTCGTCACCGGTGTCGAAAGTGTGCGCAACCAGGTCCCCATGAACCCGGTGGGATCGTGGGCGACTTACCAGGAACCCGAGGGGGTACCTGTCCCGACTGCGTCAATGGCTGAGGTTGACAACCAGGAGAAGCGTTAGAGCCGCAAAGCAAACAAGAGATCGGGGGACAGAGCCCCCTCCTACAACGGTAGCCTGGGCGCGCCGACTGCCCGTAGGAGCCGGCTCCGTCCGGCGATCCCAAGTTTCGCACATCCCGCGGAGATGTTTCCGTCGAAAAGTCTGAAGGGGGCAATTTCCATGCGAAAACAATTGATCGCGGTCGTATCGAGCGTCTTGACCGTGCTGGGGGTCTCGCAGGTCTTTTCGATCGGTCCGAGAGCCGCCCAGAACGCCGAGGCCGAAGGGCCGGCGCGGCCGCTCGAAGAGGACAGCGTCCCGATCCGGCTGATCATGGGGATTGGCGACTCCGAGCCCACCGACTGGAGCGGCCAGGTGTCGGTTGACAAGGGAGAGGTGGTCTCCGTGGAGGGCGTGCGCTTTCGGGCCGGCGACGAGGTCACTGGCAAGAGCTCCTGGAAGGCGAGCAGCCGCTTGATCCGGAAAACCGCGGCGCGGATTGCCCCCGCGAAAGCCGTGGCGAAGGCCCTGGCGAAGGCCAGAGCCAGGGCAAGAACGCAGGTGCCCAAGAAGGCGCTCGGCGGGCCGAGCACTTATGGTCCCGATATGACCCCCAATGGCGTGATCGTGACGCTCAAGGACGCGGCCGGCGCGACGCTCAAGGTCGAGACCGCGGCCGGCCGATTCGAGGTGGCTGTCGATCGGCTGGCCGACGGCTCGGCCGTCTCCTTGCTGGGCGATCGCGTCCGGGCCCAGCGGGTCTTGCCCCACTCCGCTCTCCTGGAAGGCCCTGGTCAGGACGACATCCCGGCCGCCGCCGCGGACGCCGCGGCCTCGACCGTCTGGATTGCGTACGTGCACCATGAGCCGCGAGGGCCCGAGTTGCTGCCGGCGCTGACTGTTGCCCCCGCTCACTTCGCCGACTATGCGCCCACGGGTGGCGGCGACCAGGTGCGGCTGATTCGCTTTACGGGCGGGCAGGGCCGCTGGCAAGCGAGCGCGCCGCTCGACGTGACCCAGCCCAATCAAGACGTCTGGCGCCCCGCGGTGGCCGCGGCCGCCGATGGCGGCGTGACCGTCGTCTGGACCGAGAAGCGCCACGACAACTGGGACGTCTTCGGCCGCCGCTATGATCCCAGGGCCGGCTCGTTCTCACCGGTCGAGCGGCTGACCGATCAGCCCGGGACCGACACCGACGCCGTTTTAGCCACTGCCAGCGATGGCACGATCTGGATGGCCTGGCAAGCCTGGCGCGGCGGCCAGGCCGATATCGAGCTGGCACCTCTGGCCAAGAACGGCAAGCTGGGCGCAGCGCCCATCAAGCTGAGCGAAGGTCCGGCCGACGAATGGTCGCCCAGCATCGCCGCCGATCAGAGCGGCCGCTTGCACGTTGCGTTCGACAGTTACGCAGCCGGCAATTACGATGTGATCCTGCGCAGCCGCGAGCCCGACGGCACTCTGAGCCAGCCGCTCACCGTTGCCGGCACGGCGGCGTTTGAAGCACGGCCGAGCGTGGCGGCCGATGCGCGCGGCCGGGTCTGGGTCGCTTATGAAGAGCGCGCGCCCAACTGGGGCAAGGACGCCGTCAACCTGCTCGACGGCAAGGGATCGAGTCTGTATCGCGCGGCCCGGGTGATTGTCGCGTGCGTCGACGGCCAGCGCCTGTTGCGTGCGCCCGATCCGATCGAGCGTGCGCCCGAAACCCTGAAGATCATGAACAGCTACCCGCGGCTCCTGGTGGATCGCGCGGGCCGGCCCTGGCTGATCTTCCGCCACCGCCAGGAGGCGATCTGGGGCAACAATGCGGTGTTCGTCACCGGCGCGGTCTGGATCGCTCACGCCACGACCCTGTCGGGCCCGGCCTGGTCGGCCCCCCAGCCCTTGACCAGGAGCGACGGCCTGCTCGATGGCCGCGCGGCCCTGGTCGAAGTCAAAAATGGGCCGGTGCTGGCGTTTTACAGCACCGACGGCCGCCTGCGCCGGGAGGTCGAGATGAACCCGAGCCTGGCCCGCCGTTATTTCACCAATCAGGGGACTCCGCCGGGCGTGTTCAACGTCGATCTGGAAGCCTCCGCGCTCGTCGCCGCGGCGTCGCCGCTGGCAGAGCCCCGCTTGAGCCAGCCGCCGGCCGTGCTTGCGGCGGACCAGGTTCATCCCGGCGAAGCCCTTGACCTCCGCCGCATCAGGGCCTACCGGATCGAGGCCGGCGGCAAGTCCTATCGCCTCTGGCGCGGCGAGTTTCACCGCCATTGCGAGATCTCGGCCGACGGCGGCGCCGACGGCTCGCTGGAAGATATGTGGCGCTACGCTCTCGACGCCGCGCAGCTCGACTGGATCGGCAACGGCGACCACGACAACGGCGGCGGTAAGGAATACACCTGGTGGCTCATCCAGAAGACCACCGACATGTATACCGTTTCGCCGAGGTTCATTCCCATGTTCACTTATGAACGAAGCGTCGCCTATCCGCACGGTCATCGCAACGTGATGTTCGATCACCGCGGCGTGAGGACTCTGCCGCGCCTGGTCGGCGCCGCGGGAGTGGTCGACAACGATACGCCCATGCTCTACGACTACCTCAAGGAGCACAACGGGATCTGCGCCTCGCACACCTCGGCCACGGGCATGGGGACCGACTGGCGGGACGTAAATGCGCAATTCGAGCCGTTCGTCGAGATCTATCAGGGGCATCGGCAATCTTACGAGTACTTAGGCGCGCCCGCTCGGCGCGGCGGGCGTCCGACTCGATCGGCGGCTGGCAGCCCCTGGGGATGGTGTGGAACGCCCTGGCGATGCAATACCGGCTGGGGTTTCAGGCCTCGAGCGACCATATCTCGACCCATATCAGCTATGCGATCGCGCTCGCCGAGGATACGACGCGCGCGGCCGTTCTCGAGGCGTTCAAAAACCGGCATTGCTACGCCGCCACCGACAACATCGTCATGGACGTGCGCTCGGGCGGTCATCTGATGGGCGACGAATTCGACGCCCGCGGCCCGGTGCAGCTCAAGGTACTGATCCACGGTACCGGGCCGATCGCCCGGATCGACATCATCAAGGATTTCAAATACGCGTTCTCGACCGAGCCGCACCGGGACCTTGTTGAGTTCCAGTGGACCGACGCCGAGCGCGGCCGGCCGGCGGGCTTGAGCTGGTATTATGTGAGAGCAATCCAGGAGGACGGCGAGCTGGCCTGGGCCAGCCCGATCTGGGTGCATACGTTGGGAGAGGGCAATTGACGTGCGGAAAGCGACCGGTGGGTGTGTTGAGTCGTTGCGCCCGATCCACGGGATTCGGCGGTATGAAACTCTCACTACGGATCACGTCGAGGAATTCGGGTTCGATTCGAAGACGATGCCCCGCGGGTCAACCGGGCCACTTGCCGGCTCGATATACCAGATCCCGGGACTCGCCATTTCGCTTGGGTGCTCAATCCGGCTCAAGCGACGTTGCCGGCGCGATTCGCCGGGCGCTCCATTCTCGCGTGGCGAGGTAGGCGCAGACCGTGATCGCGATCAACTGCGGCACGAACACCAGGGCCGTCCTGATGGGAATGACGATGAGCCAGGGTAAGCTGATGCACGCACCGAGCACGAAGCCCTCGACGGCGATCGCTATCAACAGGCCTCTGATCGTCATCCGGGGGGTTCGCATCGCGGCTGGCCCTGCGTGCTTTCTTGGGTTTGGCGTTGTCGCGCTCATCGACTATCATGATACGATCCAAACACATCGCGGTCGATCGATGAACCGGTGCTCCAAGGGACCGAAACCGTGAAGTTGCTGCGGATCTCCCTACGCACGCAGATGCTGCTGGTCGGGCTCACAGCCGTCGATCTGGTCGTTGTCCGGGCGACCTGGGGCTCAAAGCACCATGTTCTCGAAGGGATCACCTTGACCGTCCTGGCGCTGAATGCCGGTGTGCTGTTGCTCTTGCACACACGGGGGCGGGCCAGGGCCTTCTTGGTGGGCTTCCTGCTCGCGAGCTTGCTCGCGGCCGGTTCGTTCGCCTGGGCCTTGAGCTACCCGAAAGCGAGCGCGACGTTTCTCGACCAGGCGACCGGACGACAAGTCACGGTCCACTCCTCGGGGGCCCCTCTCTCTGATGAGTGGGAGAGCTATCTCAACCTCGTCGAGGACTCGATCGATAGCCTGCCCGACGATTGGAACCCATTCTTGCACGGCGAGCTTGCCGGGTTCCTCGCGGACGCCTGCATCGCGTTCATTCCGCAGGTGACCGTTGCACTCGTGGGAGGGCTGCTTTTATGGCTCGTCACGCTGGTCACCGGGGCCGCGATCCGCTCTTTTCGCCGCCGGTCCCCGGTCGCGTCGCGTCGAATCGAGGGTATCGCGCCCTAGAGTCTTGCCGGCCGGCGCGAACCAATATTGGAGGCTCCATTTTTCGGGTAAACCGCCTTGACAGGTTCGCGCCGGTGCCTATCATGACCAAACTCGCCGGGTCGTCGTGACCCTGCGCGGCCCGATCATTTCGCCCGAGCGCAACCGCAACAGAGTGCATGCTGTAGGTCGGGCTTTCTAGCCCGATGGCAGGCTGGAAAGGCTGGCCTACACCTGCACGAACCCTTCTGCCGGTCCAAACAGCTCGTCTCCGTTCGACAGTTCGCGAATCGTCGGCGGTTCGTTTCGAATCGCTCGAGCCAACGAGGGGAATGATGTTTGACTTCGCGCGCCGACGAGACCGGTCGAGATCGAAGCGACGCGGCAAGAACTCGACCTTGCGGGTCGAGTTTCTGGAAGAGCGCGCCGTGCCCAGTGCCACCACGAGCCTGGCGGTCGCCCGCACAGCGATCATGGCGAGCTCACGCACGGCGCAGATACCCACCGAGACGGTCCTCCAATCTTCCGATCTTACCGCTGGGCCCGGACAGGCCGTCGAGTTCATCGCGACTGTGAAAGATGCGAGCACGGGCAGGCCGGTCGCTGGCGGGCGAGTCGAGTTTTTCCTGGAATCGCCCAACACGAGACTCCTGGGCAAGGTCGATCTCAACAAGAATGGCGTTGCCGCCCTGACGACAACCAAGATCACCGATCTGGGTACGAACGTGGTCGTGGCGGATTTCATCCCGACCAACCATACGCGCCGAGGGCTCGGAATCGGCGGCCGTGGCCGTGGACATCGATCCGCTCGCCGTGAAGTCGTTTCGGGTCGTTCCGGCCCGGCCGTTCGGCCATCCCGGCGAACCCATGACCTTCACGGTTACAGCCCTCGATGCAGAGGGTCAGCCCGCGACCGACTATACGGGCACTGTGCTGGTTACGAGCCCGACCGATTCCAACACGCTATTCCCGGTCCACGTCTATGTCTCGCTGGGGATCAAGCCGCCGCCGCCGGTGACGGTGGGCCTGGCGACATTCGAGAATCAGGTCTACACATTTACGCCCGCCGATCAAGGGACGCACACCTTCGTTGACGGTGTCACCTTCAACAAGGGTGGCGCCGAGACCGTGAAGGTCCAGCAGAAAAACAACTCCCGGATTCGCGGCCTGGCAACCTTCGCGATATCCTGATCTTGACGAGCAGCCGGCTGCATGAGCGCGAGACTGGCGATTTCGAGACAGCACCCCATGAAACGATCGCTCGCCGCCGCGGCGATATTCACGGCATTTCTCTCGGTGGGCGTGCCGGCGGAGGGCTCTGACAGGGCCCAAGCCGGCGCCGGCCCCCAGCTCGACCGGCCCACGCTGCATTCGCTGGGCGTTTACTGGGTAATCCGTGGCGACGACGATCGCGACGCGTCGATCCGGCTGGACTATCGCGAGGCGGGAACGTTCAACCTGGCGCGCCGGGGCGCCGCTTGTTCGCGTCGAGCGCGGGGCTCACATCATGGGCAGCCGCGGCAGCCGGACCGCCGTCCTCGATGGCTGGCTCTTCGCCGGCAGCTTGCTCTTCCTGCGGCCCGGTACCTCCTATGAGCTTCGCTTGACGCTCGACGATCCGGACGGCTCTGCGATTGGGCCTGCTCTGAAGACGAGCGTAACCCGGCTCCTGCGCGCCGAACCCGCGCCGAGCCCAGGCTGCCGGCGGGCATGCGCACGCGCCATGTCGTACCCGGGTCGGGCGGCGGCTCGGGCACGGACGCCGACCCGTTCCGCGGTCTCGAGACTGCCCAGAAGGCCGCCGCTCCCGGAGACCTCTTCCTGCTGCGCGCCGGCGTATATCCGGGACACTGGGTTGTCACGAAGAGCGGCACTCCCGACAAGCCGATCGTCTGGCGCAGCCAGAGCGGCGGCCCGGCCACAGCCAGGATCGACGGCCAGGGTGATAGAGCAACCCGGCCACCCCATGCTATCGAGGCTTCCGGAACCCACGACGTCTGGTTCGAGAACCTCGCGATCGAGAACGCCCTGCACGGGGTGACGATTCACGACGCCGCCCGCATGGTCGTTCGGCGCTGTCATATCCGCAAGGTGGACTATGGCATCAACGCCGCCCGCGACACCAACGGCATCGCCCAGGATCACTTCATCGCCGACAACCTGATCGAGGGGCCGTCGACCTGGCCGCGGACCAAGGGCATCGAGAACGCTCGCGGCATCCAGCTCACGGGTGAAGGCCACGTCGTCTGCTATAACCGCATACGCGGCTTCGCCGATGCCATCGACACCATCGGCTCGGCGCACTGCGCGGCCATCGACTTCCACAACAACGACCTGAGCGAGCTCACGGACGACGGCATCGAGCTCGACTACTCCGAGCGCAACACCCGCTGTTTCTCGAACCGGTTGACGAACGTGTTCCAGGGCATTTCGATGCAGCCGGTCTATGGGGGCCCGGTCTACGTGTTCCGCAATGTGATGGACAACGTCGCCGTCGAGCCCTTCAAGCTGCACAACAGCCCATCGGGCTGCCTGATCTTCCATAATACGTGCGTCAAGAACGGCGTGCCGGCCCTGCTCTGGACGTCCGAGCCCGTGCGTCATAGCCTGACCCGGAACAATTTGTTCGTCGGCACGACGGGTAATTATGCGTTTGAATCCACAGCGCCCATGCTCGAATGCGACTTCGACTACGACGGCTTTGCCGGCGGCCCGTTTCGCCTCTTCCTGCGCTGGAATGGAACGCGGTACGCGACCCTGGCCGAAGTTCGCCGGCGGGCGCCGGTCTTCAAGCATGCTCTCGAGCTCGGGGCCGCTGGGCTCTTTGCCTCGGGCATTCTGCCGCCCGCGGATGCGGCCCAGCGCCGGTCCGGCTCCCTGGACTTTCGACTCGCGCCGGGTCGGCGGCCGTCAACGCCGGCGCCGTGCTGCCTGGCTGGAACGACGGCTTCCACGGCAAGCGGCCCGACCTGGGCGCCTACGAACTGGGAGACCCGCTGCCCCATTACGGGCCAAGGTCAAGCACGCGCGCAGGAAGTGAATGAACGACTGAGTGCATCCGCCGAACAGCGCCCCTTGAGAGAGCAAGGTGTGAATTGCAGCCGATTTCGCTAGACTAAGAGACATTGATGAGCCCAATCGCGGCACCCGGAGATGCACCCGATGCCCTCGCCTTTCCCCGGCATGAACCCATACCTGGAGCAGGACGATGCCTGGCACGATTTTCGTTCGATGACATTTACGCCGGATCGCCCGACCCACCACTTGCACCTGACGATCAAGCCTGGGCCGAGAGCTTGATCCCGCGGCGTCGAACGTGAAGCAGGGTAGCAGATCCCGGCACCCTCATGGGGGGCGGCATGCAAACCGACGAAGCCACCATTGATCCAGCACGAACCAGCCAAGCCCGGCTTGCCGATTCGGGCCCCCGGAGCCCGCGCCAGAAGCCCGAGCTCTTGGCCCCGGCTGGCGACGGAACTTGCCTGATCGCCGCGGTCGAAAATGGCGCCGATGCCGTCTATTTCGGCCTCCAGCGCTTCAACGCGCGCATCAGGGCCGACAACTTCGACGGCGCTCAACTGCCCGATGTGATGGCGCTTCTGCATCGGCGCGGTGTCAGGGGCTACGTGGCCTTGAACACGCTGGTCTTTCCCGCCGAGCTGGCCGAGATCGAGGAGACGGTTCGCGAGCTGGTGGTTGCGGGCGTCGATGCGATCATCGTCCAGGACCTGGGACTGGCTCGCTTGATCCGGGCGATCTCGCCCGACGTCGAGATCCATGCGTCGACTCAGATGTCGATCACGAGCGAAGAGGGAGTCGCCCTGGCGCTCGAGCTGGGCTGCAGCCGGGTGATCGTGGCCCGCGAGCTTTCGCTGGCCGAGATCGCGCGGATTCGCCGGGCCACCGAGATGCCGCTCGAGGTCTTCGTCCATGGCGCCCTCTGCGTGGCCTACTCGGGTCAGTGCTTGACGAGCGAGGCATTGGGGGGCCGCTCGGCCAATCGAGGGGAGTGCGCCCAGGCGTGCCGCATGCCATATCAGATCGTCTGCGACGGCCGCTTGGTCGACCTCGACGACATCCAGTATCTCTTGAGTCCGCAGGACCTCGCTGCCTATGACCTGATTCCAGAGCTCATCGAGCTGGGTATCGCGGGGCTCAAGATCGAAGGCCGGCTCAAGACGGCCGAGTACGTCGCCAACATCACTCGCCACTATCGCATCGCGATCGACGCGGCCTGGGCCGGCGAGCCGGTGGAATTCACCCCGCGCGACGTGCGGGAGATGCAGCTCTCCTTCTCGCGCGGCTTCTCGCACGGGTTCCTTGACGGCAACAACCACAAAGTGCTGGTCCGCGGCGACTACGCCAAGAAGCGCGGGATCTTGCTGGGAGTCGTCGAATCGACCACCGGATCAGGCGTGCGGCTGACGGTAACGGCCCCGGTCAAGCCGGGCGACGGCCTGGTCTTCGACGGCGAGCTGGCGAGCGGCCGCGAAGAGCAAGGGGGACGTGTCTATGAGGTGATCCCGCTCGACCGGAAGCCGGAAGTCGTGCCGCCGCGAGACGAGAATCGTGACGACGCCGCCCGCCACGTCGAGCTGCGGTTTGGTACGGGCGCGATCGACCTCGGTCAAATCACGGCGGGCCAGCGCGCCTGGAAGACCGACGACCCCGAGCTCACCAGCCGGCTGCGCCGGTCGTTTGAAGGGCCGCCCTCGCGCAAGGTCGCGCTGGATCTGGAGGTCTCGGCAATAACCGGCGAATTCCTGCGGGTGAAAGCACGCACCGCAACCGGATACGCAGCGGCCGTGCAATCAAGTACCCGCCTGGCACAAGCCGAGAATCGGGCCGCCGACCTTGCCCTCTTGGCGACCCAGCTCGGGAGATTGGGAGGAACGATTTATCAGCTCGGCCGCCTCGAGGCGACCATTGAAGGCCGGCCGATGGTGCCGATGAGCTTGCTCAATCAATTGCGCCGCGAGCTGGTCGCCCGACTGGATCAGGCGGCCGGGACCGCGCCGGCTCGGCGCTGCCCGATGGGCCGGTTGTCTCGCGTCTCCTCGAGCCGATCATGGCCGAGCGTCAACGCCAGCTCGACGCAGCGCCGCAGCGCTCCGCGCCGGTCGAGCTTGCGGTTCTGTGCCGCCGCACCGACCAGATCGAGGCGGCGCTGGCGACCGGTGTCACTGCGATCTACGCGGACTATCAAGACATCAAGGAATACGCACTTGCGGTCGCGGCCGTGCGCCGCGGATCGCGGCCGGCGTCGATCTACCTCGCGACGCCGCGCATCGAGAAGCCCGGCGAGGCCAACCTCTTCGCATACCTGGCCAAGCAAGGAGCCGACGGCATTCTGGTCCGCAACGCGGGCGGCCTGCGGTTCTGTTCCGAGCGAGGCATCCCCTTCGTTGCGGACTTCTCGCTCAACGCGGCCAACTCGCTCTCGGTCGAATTGCTCATGAGCCGAGGCGCCCTTCGGGTAACGGCTTCGTACGACCTGAACGTCGACCAGCTCTTGAATCTGCTCGATGCAACGCCGCCTTCCTGGCTGGAGGTCGTGATCCATCAGCAGGTTCCCATGTTTCACATGGAGCACTGCGTCTACTGTGCCTTCCTCTCGCCGGGCACGGACGCGACCAACTGCGGCCGGCCTTGCGACCACCACGACGTCAAGCTCCGCGACCGCGTCGGCAAGGAGCATCCGCTCAAAGCCGACGTGGGCTGCCGCAACACGCTCTATAACGCCGTGCCGCAGACCGCCGCGGAGTATCTGCCCCGGCTGGCCGCTCACGGCGCGAGGTACTTGCGCATCGAATTCCTGGACGACGACGCGGCGAGTGTCGGTCGAATCATCGGCCTTTATCGGGAGGCCACCGAAGGGCGGCGCGATGTGAAGGAACTTTGGCGTGAGCTCAAGGCGAGCAATCAGTATGGGGTCACGCGCGGGCCGCTGGCGATCTTATGAAATGGAGAGATGTTCGCTATGGCTCTCGTCGTTTTCCTCCGGGGCGTCAATGTCGGCGGACATCGAACATTCCGCCCGAGCGTTCTCGCCAAAGTGCTCGTCGACTATGACGTCGTGAACGTCGGGGCGGCGGGCACGTTTGTTGTTCGTAAGCCCGGGCTCCGGGCCCAGTTTCGCGCCGCCTTGCTTCGGCAGCTTCCCTTCGAGACCGAAGTGATTCTTTGCGACGGGCGCGATCTGCTTCGGCTCGAGACCGAAAACCCTTTTGGAAACGCGCCGCCACAACCAGATGTCGTTCGATTCGTGAGCATCCTGTCGAAAACCCCCCGCCTCCGGGCGCTCTTCCGCTTTCCCTTCCGCCCGAGGGGGAGTGGCTTGTGAGAATCATTGCCAAGCAAGGTCGATTTGTCTTTGGAATGTATCGTCGCCACATGAAGACGATCGGCTATCTGGGCCAACTCGACAACATCTTCGGCGGCCGAGCCACGACACGAAATTGGAACACCATCATTGCGATCTTGAAGGTTTTAAACACCGGAGTACGCCCCTCGGGAAGCTTGATTCAGTGATCAGGCTGTTCGCGGGGCTCCGCGGTGTCAAGCTGTGTTTTTTGTTTTCATTCGAACTGATCCCGGTGACACATCGCCACGGATGCCATGACCGCAAAGTCCCCGATGCGTACGGCGAGCGTTTCTTCTCGGCGACCGCTCGCAAAACCGCAAGCAATGGATCGACAAGCGAATGGAAAAACTTGCTCAGATCTTCTCGATCGCTGTTCCGCGAGGGCAAGGCGGCGATCTCGCCCGAATTGGCGGGAATCTTCGAGCGGCTGGGAACGACGGCCGAGACCTGGCAGGCGCGGCTGGAAAGACCAAGCAAGGGGCGTCTGCTCGGGAGGTTCCTGGCGGCCAGCCGCCAGCGGCCAAAAGACGTCGCCAAGCGGCTGGGACTGCGCCGGTGCCCAACCTAGCCGGTTGCCCGGCACCCTGACGCCGGGCACGACGCTCTGAATTGTTGGTCGTCGGCGGGCCGAAGGATAGCGCACGGAATAATGCGATCGTTAGATCAGGCCCGCGACGGCATTTCCTGTTAGAATCGATGTGAGTGGTCAGCGGGCAAACGGGCTCGGCACATGATGCCGGACCGCGTGATTTGGGCGAGCGTGGCCTCTTTCCCTGCGGGGGCTGCCGATGGACGACAACGAGCTGCTGCGGCAGATTACCATCCCGGCGCCATGCCCCATGGACTGGAACCTGATGCGTGGCGATAAGCGCGTACGTCATTGCGCTGCTTGTGGATTGCGCGTGCACAATCTGGCGGCGATGACGTCGGCGGAAGCGGCCGCTCTGGTCCGTTCGCAAGGCGGAGAACTGTGCGGACGCGTAACACGTAATGCGGACGGGGCGATCATCACGGCGGATACCAGGCCGGAGCCTCGGGTGAAGCGGGAATTCTGGCAGTTCAACATCCGTTCGCTGATGTTGGTCATTGCCGGGCTCGCGGCGTATTTTGGTTTCATGAGGATGTTTTCGGGAATGGCTGTGGTGACCGCAGGACGCATGTGTCTGCCGCGTAATGCGGTCCAGACGTGCAATAATCCGGCGGGCCCGACCGCTGAGTCAACCGATCAATAGGGCCGGCGCGCCGTTGTAACCGATGCCCTCCGCCCACTCGGCGTAGGGATTACCAAAACGGAGATCATCTCATGGCTACTCCCGCTGAGATCGCGGCCAACCAGCTCAACAGTCGCGAATCGACCGGCCCAAGGACACCCGAAGGCCGGGCGAAATCGTCGATGAACGCACTCAAGCACGGGAATCGCTCTCGGAAGCTGGCGCTCTTGGGCGAGCAGTCGTGCGCCTTTGAAGAGCGCTTGCGGAAGTCGATGGCGATCGGCGACGCGCAAAATGACGTCGAAGAGTATCTCACGGAGGATTCGCAGCGCAACCGCTATCGGAAAGCCGTGCACGAGCGTTGGCCCGATCTGTTCCGGACCAGGGAGAAAGAGGAGTGGCAACAGATCCTATTCGAGTTACGGCAAATTCCCGCGCACTTTCGGGACCTGACAACGGGGCGGCCCAGCCTGCGGAACACAGCATGCCGGAACACGGAAAAGCCCCAGAATCGGGATCTGAAAGCGGCAATCCCAAAGCTCAGACTCTGGCCGTTGGTTGTTCCGGCCCGCGTCTGGCGCGCGGGCCGGACTGTCCTAAGTTGTTGCCCGCCCGCTCCAGAGCGGTCATTCGAAAAACCGTCGCACCGCGACCTTGAACTTCGCCAGCAGGTCCGGAAGCTCGAGTTCGTCGTCCGGGCCCAGCACCTGATGCGTCCCGTCGTCTCCAAAGACGTGAGCCGAGCGGTGCTGATCGTCCAGAACAACGACGGTGGACACGCCCGCGTCCAGGTATTCCGCGATCTTGGCCAGCATCCGCGGCCAGCGATCACCGGGCGAGCGGACTTCAACTACCAGCTCCGGGGCAACATCCAGGTATTGGTCTGGCAGATCGCCTGGCGGCAATCGGTTGTAACTGTAAGTAGTCGTCGTGGGCATGGGGCGTCTCCCGAAAAATAGGACTCCCTCCATTGTCGTTTTCGTGCCGGGAGTGTTCAATCCCGATATGAAAGACATGGAGCAAGTCAACGTCGGTTTGATCGGTCTGGGAACAGTCGGGACCGGAGTCGCACGGCTCTTGCTCGAGCATTCCGACCGGATCGCTCGCCGGGCCGGCCGGCCGGTTCGGCTCGCCTGTGTTGCCGTCCGCGACCTGAACAAGCCGCGGGACGTCGCGCTGGGCGGGGTTCCCATCACCGACGACCCGGAGCGGTTGATCGACGACCCCGCAATCGAGGTGGTCATCGAAGCCATGGGCGGAGTCGAGCCCGCGCTCCAATACGTTCTGAGGGCTCTCGCTGCCGGCAAGCACGTGGTGACGGCCAACAAAGCCCTTCTGGCCGAGCATGGCGGCCAGATCTTTGCCCAGGCGCGGGCTGTGCGGCGAGCGGTTGCCTTCGAGGGCAGCGCAGGGGGCGGTATCCCGATCGTCCAGGCCATCGGCTTCGCACTGGCGGCGAATCAGGTCCAGAGCCTGGCGGCCATTCTCAATGGCACATGCAATTTCATCATGACCAAGATGACCGGCGAGGGATTGCCCTACGGCGATGCGCTCGTAGAAGCACAGCGGCTCGGTTTCGCCGAGGCCGACCCGACGCTCGACGTCGATGGGACCGACACGGCCCACAAGCTCGCGATCCTGGCCCAGCTCGCCTTTGAGACCGACGTTTTGATCGATGCGATTCCGCGCCAGGGGATCGATCGCCTCCACCTGGCCGACTTGCGTTACGCCGGTGAGCTGGGTTATGCCATCAAGCTGCTGGCCCTGGCCAAGCTATCCGCAGCCGGCCTGGAGCTGCGCGTGGCTCCGACCCTGGTCAAGCACGGCACTCCCCTGGCCGAGGTCCGCGGCCCGTATAACGCGATTCGCGTGGTCGGCGACGCGGTTGGGGACACCCTCTTCTACGGCCGCGGCGCCGGGGCGATGCCGACTGCCTCCGCGGTGGTCGGCGACGTGATCAACGTGGTCACGGGCCGGGCGGCACTCCCATCACGATATCTGGGGCCGGCTTCCGCATCGCCCGCTGCGGTGCCGTTTGCCCCCTCCGACAAGATCAAGAGCCGATACTACTTACGCTTTACAATCGCCGACCGCCCCGGCGTCCTGGGCAAGCTGGCCCAGATCCTCGGCGACCAGGGAATCAGCATCGCCAGCGTCATCCAGCACGACCCGGGGGACGACGCGCCCGACCAGAGCCCGGTGCCTCTGGTCATCATGACCCATCTTGCCATCCAGGCCGACCTTTACACCGCTTTGTCGGAGATCGATCGCCTCGAAACGGTGCACGCTCCCAGCGTCTGCCTCGGCGTCGAAGACTGAGATTGCCCGTATTGCCCGCTCGACTTATCATGTAGCCTCGAAAGATCCGGTTGCCGGGTGAACCCGGCCGCGATCTAACTGCGATTCGATGGCCCCAGGACAGGACCAACGACAAGGAGGTCGTGGTGATGTCGCACGCAGACCTTTCGCTCAAGACCAGGCCGTTCCGGCCCATGCTCTTAATTCTGGCGCTGGCTCCAGCCCTGCCGGGTTGTGTCTCGGCCGCCAACGATGTGCGAGACTATTACCGCGAAATGGCTTACAATTATCGCGCGGCCGAGGAAAAAGCTAAGATGGATGCCCTCACGCTTGAGGGCGAAACGAAAATGCTTGCCAAGAACGGCGATTTCCAGAGGTTACGGCGGACCAAGCGCGAGCTGGACCGGATCAAGGCTTGGGAGGCCAAGTGCGCCAAGCAGGAAGAACGCTTTGAAAAAGCCGCTCGGTGGACTGAAGACCATTATCACCTGGATAAGCAGCCTGCCAAGGCGAAGCCCGCGGCGGTCCGAGACGAAGAGAAAGCCGCGGGCACGGAGCCGGCCCCGCTGCCGCCGCTCTTCGAGGCCAAGGACCTCTGAGAGCCGGGGCCGAGGAATCGGAACCAGGGCCACTGCTCGATATGTTAAGCGCTAAATATGTCATTGTGATACCCGATGGGGCCGCGGACGAGCCGTTCGCCGGCCTCGAAGACCGGACGCCGCTCCAGAGGGCGCTGCTGCCGGAGATGGACCGGGTCGCGCACGACGGGCAGGTCGGCCGATCGCGGAACGTGCCCGACCGCTTCTTGCCGGCCAGCGACGTGGCGACCTTGAGCCTTCTGGGCTATGACCCGGAGCTTTATTACACCGGCCGGGCGCCGCTCGAGGCCGCGGCCATGGGCGTGGAGCTTGGTCCTGACGATCAGGCGGTGCGCTGCAACTTGATGACGATCCGCGACGAGCGGCTGACCGACTTCACCGCCGGGCACATCACGAGCGAGGAAGGCCGGTCTCTGATCGCGGCAATCCAGGCTTCCCTCGGCAACACGAACGTCGAGTTTCGTCCCGGCGTCAGCTATCGCAATTTGATGATCTACCGCGGCCGGCCGGGCGCGTCGCTGTTTACCGGCGAGACCGTTACCGAGCCGCCCCATGACCATCCCAACGAGCCGGTGGTGGAGCATCTGCCGCGCGGGCCTGGCTCCGACCTGCTCAGGGCACTGATGATCGAGGCAGAGCGGGTACTGGCGTCACATCCCATCAACGCAGCTCGCATCAAGTCCGGCAAGCCGCCGGCCAATGCGATCTGGCTCTGGGGACAGGGCAAGGCGCCGAACTTGCCTCGATTTGCGGATCTCCATCGGAAGCAGGGCGCCATGATCTCGGCCGTCGATCTCGTGCGGGGAGTTGGCGTGCTGGCCGGCTGGGACCGGATCGACGTGCCCGGCGCGACCGGGTATCTCGACACCGACTACGCGGCCAAGGGGCGTTACGGCGTGCAAGCACTCAAGGACCACGACATCGTTTGCGTGCATATCGAGGCGCCCGACGAGGCCAGTCACGAAGGCCGCGCCCTGGCCAAGATCGCGGCCCTGGAGCGGATCGACCGCGACATCGTCGGGCCGCTCCGCGAGGCGCTCGAAACGTTCCCGGAGTGGCGGGTCTTGATTTCGCCCGACCATTCCACCCTGCTGCGCACCCGCGCCCACGACCGTGCGCCCGTGGCGTGGGCGATCGCCGGCACCGGAATCGTTGCTTCCGGCAAGACGTACGACGAGGCTTCCGCCCGCGCTGGCGGTGCGCCGTTCTTCGAACATGGCTGCCGGCTCATGGAACGATTTCTCGATCTGAGCTGGGACGGCCGCACGTGACCCGGCCGGGCGCGCGGCTCTGAAGCGGTGAATATCTGGCGAAAACGACGGGAAAGAGCGTGGGGCTGGCGGCGACCCTGGAGTGAGCAACGTGTCGTTGTTAGTGCAGAAATTCGGCGGGACGAGCGTGGCCGATTCGGCCAAGATTCTGGCCGCGGCGCGGCGAGCGATCCAGGCCCACAACTGCGGCGACCAGGTCCTGGTCGTCGTGTCGGCCCGCGGGCATACGACCGACGAGCTGATCGCCCTGGCCCGCGAGATCACCGAGAAGCCGCCCGCCCGCGAAATGGACATGCTCCTTGCCACCGGCGAACAGGTCAGTGTGGCCCTCTTGGCGATGGCGATCCAGAGCTTGGGCGTGCCCGCGATCAGCTTCACCGGGGCTCAGATCGGACTGGTCACCGACAGCTTTCACACCAAGGCACGCATCCGCAACATCTCGACCGAGCGGATGGTCCAGGCGCTCGGCGAGGGCAAGATCGTGATCGTCGCCGGGTTTCAGGGGGTCGACGAAAACTACAACATCACGACCCTGGGTCGCGGCGGCTCCGACACGACGGCCGTCGCGCTCGCGGCCGTGCTTGGCGCTACTGGATGCGAAATTTATACCGATGTGGATGGCATTTATACCACCGATCCGCGGATCATTCCCGAGGCCCGCAAGATCGATCGCATCAGCCATGACGAGATGCTCGAGCTCGCGAGTCTGGGCGCCGGTGTGATGCACTCGCGGTCGATCGAGTTTGCCAAGAAATACGGGATGCCGATTCACGTGCGCAGCTCGTTCTCGGACGCGCCCGGCACCTGGATCGTCCACGAGCTTGATGGCCGGCGGCTGGGTGCCGCGGTCACCGGCACGGCCCTGGCCAGGGACGAGGCTCGGATCACGATCCTAGGAGTGCCCGACCGGCCGGGCGTGGTCCACGCGATCTTCCGCACCATCGCGGCCGCCAACATCGTCGTCAACATGATCGTTCAGAACGTGTCGACGGGGGGTAAAACCGAGGTCAGCTTCACGGTGGCCAAGGGCGACCTGGCCGAAACACTGCTCGCCGCCAACACGGCCGCCGCCGCCATCGGCGCCACCGGAGTCACCCACGACGCCGACGTCGCCAAGATCTCGGTCGTGGGGCTGGGAATGCGCACCCATACGGGAGTCGCAACCACCATGTTCGAGGCGATCGCCCTGGCCGGCATCAACATCCAGATGATCACGACCAGCGAGATCAAGATCAGCGTGCTGGTGGACCGCGCCTCGGCCGTGAAGGCCCTCCAGACCGCGCATCGCGCCTTTGCGCTCGATCAGCCCGGCGGCACGGACCTTCCCTTCGCGCCGTCCCGTTCCCGGCCCCGCGCCATGAAGCTGGTTCCGCTGGCCGACTCTGACATCGACACGCAGAATGGGCTTGATCCAGAGCCGGTGCCCCCCGAGCCGCGCCGGCGGCATGGAAGACCTGGTCATCGACGGAGTGGAGCTGGACGAGTCGCAGGCCCGGATCGCGCTCTTCCGCGTGCCCGACCGGCCCGGTTATGCCGCTGCCGTCTTTCGCGCCATTGCCGAAGCGGGTGTCTTCGTCAACATGATCGTCCAGAACGTCGGCATAGAAGGCGATTCGGTGCTCTCGTTCACGGTGCCCCGCGACGCGGCCGACCGCGCCGCCCAAGCCGTCAGGGCCGCGGGCATCGCCGAGGTCTCGGTCGAGCCGACCCTGGCCAAGCTGTCGGTCATCGGAGTCGGCATGCGCACCCACACGGGCGCGGCAACCCGCATGTTCGCCGCTTTGGCCGAGCGCGGCATCAATATCAACTTGATCAATACGAGCGAGGTCCGGATCAACGTCGGCACCGACATCGCCCGCGGCAGGGAAGGGCTTGAATGCCTCAAGCGAGCATTCGCGCTTTCTTGAGCCTGTCCTTGACCAGACTGCCCTCTCCCGCTAATCTCTGCCCCGCCTCGCAAGGAGCAGGAGGATCGGCCATGACACCGGTGCAAGAGGACGTCGATCTGCTGAACGAGTCAGGCGTGGCGGTCTGGCGCCACGGCCGCCTGGCTGAGGCCGAGGAGATCTTCCGGCGCGCCCTCTTGATCACGCCCGCAGACGTCCGCATCAGGACCAACCTGGGGCTCGTCCTGGCCGAGCAGGACCGCAAAGCCCTTGCGGCCGAGTCTTTTCGAGCGGCCCTAGCGCTCGAGCCCGAGCACTTCACCGCCCGGATGAATCTGGGAATCGCGCTCTCCGACCTGGGGCGCTTCGGCGAAGCGTCGGAGTCGCTCGAGGCGGCGCTTCGGCTTCTGCCCGAGTCGCCAGAGGCTCTTCAGAACGTGGGGATGAACCTCTCGCGCCAGGGGCGGTGGGGCGAGGCGATCGCGTATTACGAAAAAGCCGCGCGGCTCCAGCCCGACAACCCCGAGGTGCACCGTAGTCTGGCTTATGTCCTGCTCGGGTCCGGCGATTACGCACGCGGCTGGCCCGAGCACGAATGGCGCCTGAGCTGCCGCCCAGTTCGAGGCGTCCAGATCAACCGTGCGTTCTGGAATGGCGATGATTTTCGCAACCAGACGATCCTGCTGCACTACGAGCAAGGGTATGGCGATACGCTGCAATTCATCCGCTTCGCCCCCCTGGTCAAGAGGCGTGGCGGCCGCGTCGTGGTGCTCTGCCAGGCCGCCCTGCTCCGGTTGCTCGCTCGCTGCCCCGGAATCGACCTGGTGTTCGAAGGGACGAGTTACGAGCCCGAGTGCCACGTTCACGCCCCCTTGATGAGCCTGCCGGCGATCTTCGGCACGACCCTGGCCACGCTGCCGGCGCAGGTGCCCTATCTCTTTGCCGACCGAGTGCTCGTCGAACACTGGCGATCCGAGCTGGCTAAATCGCTCGGCACAATTCCGGGAGGGCGAGCCTCCCGGCGAGCCATTCTCCAAGGCGGCTCGGCCGGAGCCTCGCCCTCCCAGGATCACGCAAGCCCATTAAGTGCTCTTGACCTCGAAGCCGAGGCAGATTCGCGCGTCCAGGAGCGATCTTGTGACGGCCAGCCCGCCCGGCCGTTCCTGATCGGGATCGCCTGGCAAGGCCGCCTGGAACACGACGGAAATCGCTGGCGGTCGTTTGCCCTGGACCAGCTCGCCCCCGTGGCTGAGGTGCCCGGCGTCCGCCTGATAAGCTTGCAGGTCGGCGACGGAAGAGATCAAGCTCAAGCCAAGGGCGGCCGGTTTCCCGTGATCGATCTACCGAAGCGCCGTGGAAATGACTTCAGCGAGACGGCGGCCATCATGTGGTCGCTCGACCTGGTCATCTCGCCCGATACTGCGGTAGCCCACCTTGCGGGAGGTCTTGGCATTCCCGTGTGGATCGCCCTGACCTGTTCTTGCGACTGGCGCTGGCTGTCTGGCCGCGACGACAGTCCCTGGTATCCCACGATGCGGCTGTTCCGACAGTCCAGGCCCGGCGAGTGGGGGCCGGTCTTCGAGCGCATGGCCGAGGCGCTCAAGAAGGTGGTGGGACGCCAGGCGGGGTCTCGTGATGAAGCGGTTGCCTGACTGACGGATGCTTGCGCGGGAGTCCCACACACACTGTAGCCGCAACCAACAGATCGGGGGACAGAGCCCCCTCCTACAGGGACACGGCGCATCTGCACGCCGATTTTGTAGGAGATCGGGGGACAGAGCCCCCTCCTACAGGGACACGGCGGATCAGCACGCCGATTTTGTAGGAGCCGGCTCCGTCCGGCGATCCGAAGTTTTTTCCGAATATTACTAAAAAAGTTGGGGCAATCGACTGCGCTCTCGGGCACTATAAGAACAGGATGCGCAGTTCGACGGGAGGTGGCCTTTGACCTTACAAGTGGCTCCGTCGCAGCGGGAGCGCCCCCAGCAGCTTCGGTCTCGGGGCCTGCCCCTGCGATCGCCAAAGGAGTCATCGAAGCCATGTCGTTCGCAAAGCTAAAGCCGGTAGTAACCCTCGGGATGCTGCTTTTCGTGAGTCTTGGTCCGGGCTCGATCGCGACGCTCTACCGGTCAAACGCGGACGAGACAGCAGGTGAACAATACCCGGTTCACTCGCGCCCGTTCGAGCAGGCGGTGATTTCAGGAATCGCACTGCGGTGCGGGGACGGCCAGAGCCAACCGAAAGAAACTCGGTCCCAGCGGCATGAGCCCAGTCCCGCGGCCGACAGCCAACTGCGCGCCCAGGCTCGGCCAGGCGCGGAGGTCGATTCCGATGGCGACGGCCTTTCCGACTTTCAAGAAATCCACAAGTATCGCACCGACCCCAGCAAGTTCAGCACGGCAGGCGACGGTGTTTCCGACGGTGACTCGCAGCGGCGACGCGAGTTCACTTATACGATCCGCTCGATTGTCGAGGTAATGCCGCCCGTTAATCCAGGCGCCCTCAACGACGACTACCAGGATGCCAGGATCCGTTCGCGAAGTGACCGTTTCGTCGAGCTCGAGGTCGTGCATTACCCCTTGAATATCAATGCCGAGGCGATTCGCGGCAACCCCGCCTGGAGGCGAGACGCCGCCGGCATGAAGGAATTCCTGGCCCCCGGCATCACGACCAACTGGGACGCCTCGATGCAACGCGAGCTTATCGCCGCGCTTGAGGCCGACGGCATCGACCCCGATCGGCTCGACGACAAGGAGCTGGTCACGCGCGCTACCGGCTGGCTGCTGGCGAAGTCGAAATACGTGAATATGTTCTGCACGCATTACATGTACTATCCGGGTGGTCGCGCGGCGATCTATCCGGGGCTCGAGGGCAAGTTTGAGTCAGATAAAGGCGATCGCGGCTGGACCGTAAAGGAGCAGCTCGATCGTGAGCTCTTCGGCAAATCGATGTTCGTCAACCGCACACATGGCACCTGCACCTCGTCGGCGGTCTTCCTGACGACCGCCCTGCGCGCCCTGGGGATCCCGACCCGCATGGTCCTGGGCATCCCCCTCGTCGACGGCAATGACTCGACGCAGATGGCACTAGTCAAGAGCAGCATCCGTCATCATCGCGTTCGCCAGACGCTGCTCACGGGGCTTGCAAGCGCCCAGGGATATGCCTGCCACACGTTCAACGAGGTTTTCGTGGGCGGCCGCTGGGCTCGCCTCAACTACAGCAAGCTTGGCCAGAACAGCCTCGATCTCAGCACCATGGGGCTCTTGACTCACGTCAACACATTCAACGACTTGAGCGAGGTGCCTCTGGCGGCAACCTGGGGCAAGCGGTACGCCCTGGGCGAGCGTGACGCCATCTTCCGCTACGGCAATCCGTATCGGTGCGACGAGCTCTCGGATCATTTCGGGAAATTCGCCAAGGTCGACAACCCCGAGGCCAGGGAGCATCGGACGATCACCATCAGCCGGGCCTACTGGGCCAGCGACCCTGACGCACCCGACATGATCAAGAGTATGAGACGCTCCCTGGGCAAGAGCGAGGGCGGGCCGGCCCAGCTTTTCATCCACGGCGAGGAGTGGTTCGACGACCAGCCCTGGCAGCAGTTGAAGACCTTCCTGCAAGCGGCGGGCAAGGAGTTCGTGTTCAGGGCTGACGGCCAGCCGGACGTGATCGGGAGAGTCACGACCGGTTCGTGCACGAATCCCGCCCAGAACGTGCGAGAGACTGAGGTCATCATTCCGCGCGAAGATTACGTCAAGATGAGGCCAGGGGTTGCGTACGCACTCGTGCCTCGGAACGAAGTGCCGGGCCACGAGTGGAAGATCAAAGGGCCGGTGACGATCATGCGGAGGCCGTAAAGGGAAGCTTTGTTGGACGGCCTGCGCCCACGCAACGACTGGTCCCGACGCTCGGTTGCCACCCAACCGGTCAACGCTCGATTACAACGGCCAGAATCGAGATGATTGGATTCGCGAACTTGATCCGAAGCTTCGGGGAGGGCTTGTTGACCATGGTAAAGTCAGCAACGATCCGCAGTGCCTTGGCGATCCTGGTCGCGGGCGTCATGGGCGCGATCTGCTCTCTGGCAGCGTCAGTTTCGGCCCGATCAGGTCCGCCGGAGCCTTCTCAGACTGGGCGCGAGGCGAACCGAACATCAACCCCCGACCAGTGCAAGCAGCCTGGACCGAAAGGGTCGGCCGAAGCCAATGCCGGACAAAGTTCGCCGGACGACGAGCTCGACGCCCTGTTTCGCGAGTACTCCGACGTGGTTACATCGCGCATGAACGCCATTCGAGAGGCGAACAGAGCAAAGAAGGCGATTCCTCCGAAGAATAAGGACAACGATGCGCGGCTGATCGTCCGCCGGGTGCTGGAGATCGCAACCAATCAGCCCCGCACCGCCACGGCGGAAAAGGCGTTGATCTGGCTCGCGGGTACCTCTTCCGTCAACCTGCTGCCCGAGGCCGAGACGGCGTTGACGATCCTGGCACGCGACCATGCGGCGAGCGACCGCCTGAAAGACATCCTCTATCCCGAATCGACTCTTTTCTGGTGGTCGAGCGCGGCCGAGGCCCTCGCGCGCCGGGCCATGGTTGCGAGCCCATCCCCCGAGATCCGCGGGCGGGCCGCTTTTCAGTTGGCGCATCTCCTCGAGGTACGTTCTCGACAAGGACGGAGTGATCCGATACAAGCTCAACGTTGACCTCGATGACCTGGAGAAGGCCGTTTCGGTTCTGCTGAACGAAATGTAGGCTCGTCTCAGGGAGCAATCTCTGGGGCGGCCCGGCCCGACTTTCCTGATACTGACGCCTCCCTTGGTTATCGATTCCTGGAGCGCTCCAGGGCGTAGACCGGGACGGTACCAGCGTGCTTTGGCAGCGCCTTCAGTCCGAGGTAACGGCACGTGAATTCGGTGACACCTGACTCGGCGGCCAGAATGGCAAAGGCCTGGCTCGTGTAGACTCGGCCCGGACTGACGATTGGCTCGATTCGCGCCGCCAGGCTGATGTGCGAGCCCAGAAAGCGGTCTCGCTTCGTGACCGGATCCAGGCACCGGCACGCGGGGCCTGCATGCAAGCCGATCCGCATCGTCAGCCCGGCGGGCAAGTCGTACATAGCCCAGGGCGTCTCGCGCAGCCGGTCCCTGATGTCGAGCGCCAGCCGCCCCGCTGCGCGGACGTCCGGGAGCACAAGATACACCGCATCGCCCCAGGTATTGCGCTTGAGCGGCTGGTCGCTCTGCGGCAGGCCGTCGATCTGCCTGGCGATGAGTCCCAGAAAGTGCTCGACGAACCTGGGCAGATCAGGCTCGGCGAGCGTGGAGTACCCTCTGGCATCCGCGAAGAAGATCGCAACCAGGTCGCTGCCGCGGATGATGCCCTTCGCCGGCTTGGAATGGACGGGAAGCGCTGGTTTCTGACTCGCCAAGAGCGGCTGATGCGGCAGCAACAACTCTTCCAGGTCGATGACCGACACCTCGTGGCCCTGTCCACGCCAGAGCCGGATTGTGTCGGCCGTCCCGCTGGGCCCGTCTCCCGGCCTCTGGTCCCAGACCGCCAGGTGTACCACCGACGACTCGAGCTGTCCCGCCTGGGTGAGCGCCAGACCATGGAGGAAGCGGTTGGCGTACTCGTACGAGATCCCCTGGAGCGCCAGGCGGTGCGCCGAGACGGTGTGGGCCTTCGAGCTCGCCAGCACCTTGTCGAACCGCTCGCTCCAGCTCGAGCCCGGGAGGATTGCCACGCTATCCTGGCAAAAGTGTTCCTTCTGATAGGGCAGCACGATGACCGTCTCGCCGCCACGCTCAGAAACGGCCTCCAGGAACAAGATATCCGAGCCGCACGCCGCCGAGGCATAGCCAAAAAGAACGTCGTGCTGGTCCAGGCATGCGCGAATGGCGGTTTTCACCTGCTCTTCGACCGCGGGCAGGGGTGGAAACCGCGGGCGGCTCCGGTCGGGCCGGTCGATCATATGACCGGTGAATACGGCAACCTTGGGCATCGGGAAGAGATCGTGAAGCCCCGAGAGATCGAGCCGCAGCTCGGGATACAGGATCGTTGCGAGCTGACGCCGGGTCGAGCCCATGTCGCCGAAGCGGCGGTCCCGGCGGCCGATCCTGTTGGCCTCGTGGTACCAGCGGGCGGCCTCCCGAGCCTGGCCCAGGATCAGGGCGGCCTCGCCCAGGGTTGCCGCCAGCCAGTAGAGGTCGTCCCCGGCGCTCGGATCACCCCTCTCGACGGCTTTCCAGCGCTCCAGGCAATGATCGAGCATGCGCTCCGCCAGCGCACGGGCCTTGCGCGCGCGCCCAGGAGCAGGGAGAGCGTGCCGGCGTTGATCCCCGTGTAATAACTGCCGGTCTGCGCGTAGGCGCCGTTGTAATGACGGAAGGATCGCATCCAGTATTTGCGGGCGCGTGCCGGATCGGTTGCGCGGCACTCGAAGCCCAGGTCCTTGTAGGTTCTGGCCAGGATCCCGAAGGTTTCTTCGATCAAGCGCGGGTCGTCGTGGTGCTCGCGGGCGAGCGCTCCGAGCTCGCGGCAAGCGCGGCGCGTCTCGCCCATCCGGGCCAGGGCCAGGCCCCGGAGCTGCCGCAGGCGTGGATCGCCCGGCTGCGCTCGCTGGGCTCGCAGCGCCCCGGTCACGGCGCCGCAAGCCAGGAGCGGCTCACCTTTGCCCAGGAGCCGGCGTCCCAGCTCGCGCTCAAGATCGAGAGCAAGAGCATTACGCCGGCGCAGCCCGATCAGACGTCCCAGGACATCGAGAAGCTGGCCGATATCGCCTTGCGAAGCTTCGAGAGCGAGACGGATCGATTCTTCCTCGGAACGAGCGGGATCGTTGGTCACTCTGATCTCTCCTCGTGGGTCAACGGTCAACATGCTTCGGGTAAGCGAGGCTCGCGGGGCAAGGCCGTCACCGCCACGATCGGCGCCTTGCAGGCGAACGGAACGAACGACCGCTCGTCGATCATCCCACTACGTCTTCAAGGCTTCCAGCCCCTTCACTTGCTCCGGCTTCATGCACGGGCACCCGTCGCACGGCGTCTTCCCCTTGACGCCAAGCTTGCCCACCTCGGCCAGCGGCCCCGGGCCGGCCTTGAAGACGACGCCTTTGCCCTTGCCGAGCCAGTGGACGATGTGGCACTGCAATGCGTTGACCTCGAGCCAGTCGCCCGGCTTGAGCACGCGGCGGCTCCAGGCGGCCGTGCCGCGCTCGTAATAGGGCTTCGACCAGATCTCCATCTCGCCTTCGAGGATGCCGTAGATCTCGACGATCGGAGCGCCGTGGACGTGGCAATCCTGGGGGTCCTTGTGCGTGAAAAAGCTCCAGGTGAAGCCCTGGCCCTGCATCTGGTAGCGAAGATACGGGTCGGCGACCCGCAGGTTGAAGGCGCGGCTGCCGGCGTCGAGGATCTCGTTGAGCTTCGCCCTGGTCAGGTGGCGCACGCCATGCAGGTTGTGGCTGAGCCACTCCTTCGCCAGGGCGTCCATGCTCGGGCGGTCAGGGACCTTGCTGAAAAGCTGACGGAGCGCCTCGGCTTGCAGCGTGTCGCGTTTCGCCTCCGGCCTTGGCGGATGTTGCTGGAAGTCGTCGTGCCGCGTTTTGAGCGCCATGAAGACCGGCCCGGCCGTGGGCGAGAGTGAAAGTGAGAGCTCGGAAGGAATCGCTGGCGGATCGGCCGTGGCCTGGTCGACCGTGAGCCAGATCCCATTCAGCCGCTCCTGCAATGGCTCGCGCTGGCCGGGAGCGATCCAGAGATCGATCGGGTAGATCGTGTAACGCGTTCGGAGCGGCTGGCCGTGCTCGTCCGTCTGGGTTGGAGATTCCATCTCGTGGTCCACCGCTTCAAATTCCTGGTTCAGGTCAAAATCGCTTTCCGGAACCTCAAGCTCGTCGCGGACGATCGCGTCGACGAAGCTGTCGAGCGGAGTGCCCTGGATGAACTCGGCGAGCGGGTCCTTGACCGTCTTCTTGGCCGGCAGCGCCAGGTAGGGATTGCCCGCCGCGTCCTTCCACTGCTCGTGGGGATAGACCAGGAACCCGACGTGGCCGCCCTTGAGGTTCTGACGGATCAGGAGGTGGACGAGGTGAAGGTTGCGAGTGGGCATGGCGATTTCTCGTTAATCCGCGCGGGATCGGCATTGCGCTTCGGGGTGCCGGTGTGTGATCGCTTCTTCAAGGGCTCCAGTTGGGCATGCCGGGAAACCGTATGTCGAGCCGCGAAAACGGACCGGGAATGGGCACGCCGGCGTGGTGCCAGCCCATCAGGATCCGGACGGCCTGGCGGCCCATGCTCTCGACATCCCGCGGAGCGTTCGGACAGTTCTTGACGGCGATATCGTAGTCGCCGGCGGCCTCGTTCCAGTCCTGGAGCAAGAGGTGGGCCTCGGCGGCGATCGCGGGGTGCCAGACGGTGCGGTCGTTGGGCAAAAACTCGGGCCAGCGATCGCGGCGCTCGAGCAGGCTCCGGGCCAGGTCCTGGGCGTCGGCGACCTCGCGGCCCGTGGCCGCGGCCGCCGCGGGGCTGACCAGCGTGCCCAGCAGGAACCGAAGCGTGGCCTGGTTGATCCCCGGATAGTGCCCCTGGCGGATGCCGTAGGCCTCGATGTACTTCTGGAGCGACTGGAGATAATAGGGCCGCGCTTCCCGGGGATTGGGCGGGCCTGCGCCAGCCAGCCAGGGCAGCCCGATATACCGGTCGCCATGGTCCTTGTAAAACCGGCCCCAGCGGCAGAGGAGCTCCTCGTCGAGCTTCGAGAAGCGGGTGTCGATCCCCTCGAGGGCCGCCTTGGCGTCGGCGTCGCGGCCGTTCTCCATCAAGGCCAGCACCAGCTCCTGGCCCACGGCCACGGCATGGTCGTAGCGCTCATACAACCCCTTGAGCAATACAACCGCCGCCTGCTTGCACTCGGCATCGCCGCAGCAGACCCAGTCATGGGCCCAGCCGAGGGGCCGGTGATAGCTCGGGAACGGCGCGTTCAGAATCGCTTCCGGCGACAGGGTGATCTTGGTTGCGCTCATCGGATCTCTCAACGCTTGAGCCGGGGCCAGTTGAGCCGCGCTGCCGCCACCCCGGCTGAGAGCAGGGCGCCCATTCGCTCGCGGATCTGGAGGTTCTCAAACTTGCCGGTCCAGATCCCGTAACACGCCAGCAAGAAGTAATATTGTTCGAGCCAGTCGTTGGGCCGGCCGACGTTCTCGCCCAGGTGCCGCGCGGCCATGCGGCGGATCTCCAGCAGAATCGCCCGTAACCGCTCGGGCCGGCTTTCGGGTGCGCCGACTTCCGGCCAAACGCGGTCGCTGTGGGAATGCTCGGTCCGCGTGTCGAGGTCGATCTCAAAATCCTGCACGTTCTTGACGAAGTTGCTGGGCACGACCCCCGCGAACACCTCGACGTAGGCACGGATCTTCAGCTCGGTCTCGAGCTTGACAAAGTCCCAGCCGATCAGGTTGCACGGCCCCATGTCTTCGTAGTCGAACACGGTCGGCCACAAAGCCCGCTCGCGCACGATCGCGACCAGCACGTTGCGCCCGTGGAGGTCGCCGTGCGAGCAGCCGCGGAGCAGGCGGGGGACCAGGTTGGCCACCGTCGGCACCGGCTCGCCGAGCTGGCGCAGCGTCTCGCTGTCGGCTTTGGGCGGCCGAGTGTTTCCATCGGGAAGCGTGCACGGGACCAAGTTGCCAACGTATTTGAGATAGTCGATCGGGTCCAGGAACTGCTCGGGCCCGCTCTTGGCGAGCGTATTCACGTCGCGGCGGGCCGTCTGGCAGGATGGGTCTTTTTGCCAGTGCTCCATGTGATCGGGCAGCTTGGGCAGGTCGAATGAGTAATGCTCCCGCGCCGGGTCGTCGATGAACGACTGCCCGTAGAGCAGGTGGCCGATGCGTTCGTAGAGCTCGACCACGACAAAACCGATCGAGGCGACGGTCGGCACGCCGAACCGCACGGCGTCGAGCGCTGCGGCCTCGAGGGAGGTCGTGGTCTCGACGCCGAGAAACTGCTGGGCGTCGCCATAGACCAGGCTGATGAGCGGCCCCGCATCGTGCTGGCGGATTCCTTCGAGGTCGAGGAAGACGAGGTCGTGCCGCAACCCCGACGGCCGGCAGCAGGTCCAGCCATGGATCTCGCGCTCCAGGACCTCGGGCTGGGCAATCTTGACGACATAGGGCCCGGTCCTGTCCGGCGTGCCATCCCTGGACCTGGTTCTCGTCGCCCTGATCGACGACTTCGACCATGAGGATGGACTGTCCCTGCTTGCGCCGGTATCCGAACACCTGGTCTTGCACGACGACCGTCTTGCCGTCAAAGGTGACGGCCAGGATCTCGCTGAGGTGGTCCATGGTTTCCTCCAGAACTTGGCGACAACCTTGGGGGTGAGGCCCAGGCGTTTCCGCCCCATGACTTTCCTGGCACAGCTTCTCGGCCAGGGCCTGGCGCAGGTGCCTGCGGGCACGGATCGTCCAGATCGGGGGCATGGTCGGGTCTCCAGGGTGGATTCGTGCGTGCGACGCTGGTGCGGTGCCAAGTTGGGGTTGACCTGTCTGAAGCCGCGGAGCGGCGACATTGTGTAGCCTGGGGCGTCAGCCCCAGGAACCGAAGCCGGACCAAAAATCAGCAACAATCTCGTCCCGCAAGCCCCGAAGGGGGCGACATTTTCCCGCTGTCCAGTCTCGATCCAGGCCCTATCTGAAGCCGCGGAGCGGCGACATTGTGTAGTCTGGGGGCGTCAGCCCCAGGAACGAACGCGGGACCAAGAATCACCGACAATTTCGTCCCCCGAGCCCCCGAAGGGGGCGACATTCTCCTGGGATTAATCTCCAGGCCAGACTGTGTCGCCCCTATCCAGGGGCTCGAAAAACGGCCTGCCCGTGGATCTGTACCTGGGGTTTACACCCCAGGCTACATGTTGTCGCCCCGCTTCGGGGGCTCCGGGAACCAGGGTCGCCGGCCTTACCAATTCCAGCCGGGCGAACCGCAAAGCGATACACGACCAAATCAACTTCCGCTCAACCTCGCCCTCCCCATGCGGCGCAGTGCCGAAAAAGAACCGGTCCGGATCGAGCCTGGTCCCAGGCCGCTCACATCCCAGACCGCTTCGTTTCAAACCTTTCATCACGAGAGGCCCATTTTCTTCTCCAGTTGCTTGAGGAAGCCCTCGTCTTCCGGAGAAACGAACCGCCCAGCTTGCTTCAGCCCATTTAGCACCTCGTACGCCCGCCGCCACCATTCGAGCGCCGCGTCAGGCCGATCCGATCCTTCGGCAATCCGGGCCATCCGCCAGTACGAGACCCAGAGGCCGCGAGCGTAGTCGGCGTTGTCCGGTGCGGCGTCGGCGAGGCGTTGGCGAATTTTCAGCCCGTCCTCGTAGAACCGGCGAGCCGCGGCCCGATCGCCGCTGGAGCGCGCCAGGTCGCCCAGCCGCTCGAAGCTGACGGAGAGGTCGCGAGCGTAGTCGGCGTTCTCCGGTGCGGCGTCGGCGAGGCGTTTCGCGATTTTCAGTTGGTCCTCGTAGAACCGTCGTGCGGCGGCCCGATCGCCGCTGGAGCGCGCCAGGTCGCCCAGCTTGTTGAAGCTGACGGAGAGGTCGCGAGCGTAGTCGGCGTTCTCCGGTGCGGCGTCGGCGAGGCGTTTGGCGATTTTCAGACTGTCCTCGTAGAACCGTCGTGCGGCGGCCGGATCGCCGCTGGAGCGCGCCAGGTCGCCCAGCTTGTTGAAGCTGACGGAGAGGTCGCGAGCGTAGTCGGCGTTCTCCGGTGCGGCGTCGGCGAGGCGTTTGGCGATTTTCAGCCCGTCCTCGTAGAACCGTCGTGCGGCGGCCGGATCGCCGCTGGAAACCGCCAGGTCGCCCAGCTTGTTGAAGCTGACGGAGAGGTCGCGAGCGTAGTCGGCGTTCTCCGGTGCGGCGGCGGCGAGGCGTTGACGAATTTTCAGCCCGTCCTCGTAGAACCGGCGTGCGGCGGCCAGATCGTCGCTGGAGTGCGCCAGGTCGCCCAGCCGCTCGAAGCTGACGGAGAGGTCGCGAGCGTAGTCGGCGTTCTCCGGTGCGGCGTCGGCAAGGCGTTGGCGAATTTTCAGCCCGTCCTCGTAGAACCGGCGTGCGGCGGCCGGATCGCCGCTGGAAACCGCCAGGTCGCCCAGCCGCTCGAAGCTGACGGAGACGTCGCGAGCGTAGTCGGCGTTGTCCGGTGCGGCGGCGGCGAGGCGTTTGGCGATTTTCAGTTGGTCCTCGTAGAACCGGCGTGCGGCGGCCGGATCGCCGCTGGAAACCGCCAGGTCGCCCAGCTTGTTGAAGCTGACAGAGAGGTCGCGAGCGTAGTCGGCGTTCTCCGGTGCGGCGTCGGCGAGGCGTTGGCGAATTTTCAGCCCGTCCTCGTAGAACCGGCGAGCCGCGGCCCGATCGCCGCTGGAGCGCGCCAGGTCGCCCAGCCGCTCGAAGCTGACGGAGAGGTCGCGAGCGTAGTCGGCGTTCTCCGGTGCGGCGTCGGCGAGGCGTTGGCGAATCTTCAGCCCGTCCTCGTAGAACCGTCGTGCGGCGGCCGGATCGCCGCTGGAGCGCGCCAGGTCGCCCAGCCGCTCGAAGCTGATGGCGAGGTCGCGAGCGCAGTCGGCGTTCTCCGGTGCGGCGGCGCACAGCCGCTCGAACATGGACGCGCTTCTGCGCCAGAGGTCGCGGGCGTCGAGCATGCGGCCCGTATGCAAGAGCGGTGTCGCGATCGCGTTCGCCAGAAGACAGCCGCCCCGTTCTCCCTGGTCGATTCGCCGCAGCGCCAGATTGCGCAAGGGCGGCAGCTCCCAGGCCAGGCCGGGTTGGCCCCAGTGGCTCTCGAGCCAGGCCCCTCGGTCATCCGCGTGCTGATGGACCGCTTGCTCGCGCGCGATTCGCTCGTCGGCATCGAGCCTGGCCCGCACCACGTCCTGGACCAGCCGGTGCATTCGGGCCAGGTGGTCCGAGCCGGGAGCGGCCGGAAGGCCCCGCGTGCGGTCGCGCTCGTGCTCCAGCGGGACAATCAACCGGAGCCTTGCCAGGCGCTCCAAGTTCGTGGCGATCGGGTCGATCAGGCCGGTCCGGGCGAGGGCCGGGAAATCGGCCAGGAGCAAGTCGCGCAGCCAGGGGATCGGCACGCTGTCCGGCGGCAGGAACGCGGCCTGTTCGACGGCACGCAGCTCCTCGGGTTTGAGCGATTTCAGGGTCGGCTCGAGCAGCCTGGCGATGCAGGTCTCGGCGTGCCGGATCTTGCCGCCGGCGGCCTCGGGGCCGACCTCTTCCTCCAGCACCATGATGCCCTCGCGCTCGAGATGCTCCAGGAGCTCGAGATACGAGACAAGGCGATGCTCGGCCATGAAGACGCCGACCACCTCGACCGTCAGCGCATGGCCGCCCAGGCGCCGGCTGACGATCTCGAGCGCGGCCTTCCACTCGTCGTCCTGGGGCGAGTCGGCGATCGGGCGGAAGCTCTGAAGCAGGGCGAGGGCGTCGTCGGGTTGCAAGGCGTCCAGCGGCAGGCAGCGGATCCTGGGCAGTTGCTCGGGCGCGATGCGGGTCGTGACCAGCACGTGGATGTGATCGCCGCGCGGCAAGACCCGGTCGCGGGCCGGCTCCGCCAGGAGCTGCGGGTCGTCGAGGTTGTCGATCACGATCAGGGCCGGCGGCCCGGCCTCGAACGCCGCCTTGACCTTGGCCAGCGCCACGCTCGGGGCTCTGCCGCTCGTGGTCGGAGAGCACCACTCCCTTGGGCTCGGCCAGCGCGATCATGCCGCCGGCCAGGTCGCTCTGGCCGCCGGCCTGGATCAAGAACCGGCCGCCGGGATACTTGTAGCCATAAGCCCCAGGCATAGGCAAAAGCCAGCATGCTCTTGCCGATGCCCGGAATGCCGTGGACCGCGGTGATCGCGCCGATATGGCCCTGGATCAGGCCTGTGAGCAGTTCGTGCATCTCGTCGCGGCGGCCGGCGAAGTGGACGCTGGGCAAGGGCACCGTATTGGAAGAGCCATCCCGGATGGCTTTCCGCTTGAGCCGCTCGGCAATCTGGCCGGGCAGGCCGGCCAGCTTGCGCCGGACGTCCTCACGCTCGAGCGCCTGCGCTCCCTCGGGCCAGAAGGGAAGCCACTCGATGTACTGCCGCCGCCTCAGGTCCTTGATCCAGTTGCGAATCCGTTCCTCGACCGGATCGGCCTCGAACGCCGGGTGCTTGATCGCGTAGATCGGCTTGATGCCCTCGCCCGGCAGGGCGTGCGCCAGCTCGGTCTCGACGTAGATCTCCCACTCCTTGCGGCAGTATTCGCTGGCGAAATAAGCCGGCGAGAGCACGGCCACCATCATCTTCGACTGCCGCAGGCCGGTGAGGATCCGAGCCTCCCAGTCGTCCATCGCAAGGATCGCCTCGGTGTCAAAGAACACCGAAAGCGGCGCGCCGATCGTGCGCGCGTATTCGGCCTTGATGGCGTCGACGATCGCCGCGACCTTGCCCGAATTCTCGCCCCGGTCGTCCGAGTGGGCGTAGCTGACGAACAGGTCGAATTCGGGTTCGGGTGTTCGTGCTGGGGGCGCCATCGCAGTGTCTTCCATTTGAAAACAACGGTAGCTTGATTGGCTCAGAGCCAGCAATCGGGCGAAACGGAACGTTTCTAGAGCTCGTTTACGATGTATTTCATCGCCCCAGAGAAGGATGGAGATCGAAGTCAATCGCCAGATTGTGTTCCCGCGGCTCTCTTCTCGTCGTCAATCAAGAGCCAGTTTGCTGAGGATCGTGTGAGCGGATGTTCCGGCCCGAGACGCGCAAGCCGAATCTCGTACGCCCGCTCCATAAGCCGTCGAACATCACCGTAGTTGCCCATCGATTGCTCGACCGTCGCGAGGTTCGATAATTGCGTGGCAAATTCGTGATGCTCGGGACCGAATGCGTCCCTCCCAATCTCGATCGCCTTTTCGAGGAGCCGTTTTGCTTCACAAGGGTTTTTCAGCTTGAGTTCGGCCATCGCCAAGTTGGCATAGATGGTAATGAACGCTGGATGGTCGGCTTCATACACGTTGTGGGCGTGTGCTACAGCTCTGAGCGACAGATCCCTCGCCTCGGGGAGGTTCGACCGTTCCAGCTCGATCGAGGCGAGGTTGGAACACAGCGTGGCGAGGGCAGCATGATCGAGCTTGTATCCCCGTTCAGTCATCGCAATGGCTTTTCTCAGCATTCGTGCGGAATCGTCGAGGCTTCCCAGGTCTCCCGCGATCGTCGCCAGATTCGAGTAGCACGCGGCAAGGGTTGGTTCTTCGGTAGTGCAGGCCTTCTCGGCTATTGCGAGGGCCTGCTCAGCAAGCCGCTTGGCCTCGGGTAGATTGCCTAGCTTGTGCTGGACAACGCCGAGGCCTGAGCAGTGGATGGCGAGCTCGACCTCGTTCGTTCGTTCGGCTTGCTTGTCAAGTGCTAAGGCTTGTTCCAGCAGCCGCTTCGCATTGACCAAGTTTCCCAACTTCAGTTCGATATCTCCGAGGTTGCCGCAGCAGGCAGCGAGGAGTGAAGTATTTTCGGAGTGTGTCGCCTCCAGCTTTCGTATGGCTCGCTGCAGAAGGGCGCGGCCTTCGTTGAAGCGGCCCTGCCTTCCCAATAGGCGATCCGCCTTAATCGCCAATATGGCTCCGCCTTCGATCCAGCCGTTGTCGAGAAGAAGGGTGGCGAAATCGCACATTGGATCGATCTCCCAACGCCCCGACGACTCGTCCCATTCGCTGGAAAGGCTCGCGGCTCGCGATCCGACGTGGGCAACCACAGCGACCCATCCCTCGCGCAGCACATCGGCGGCGAGCCCGGCGCACACGACGTCCTGGATCAGCGTGTGCATGCGTAATAGGCCTTCGCCTTCGCCATCAAGTAGGAGCCGAAGGCCGCGAAGGTGCCGGAGCAGCCGCCCCCAAGCACTGGGATAACCGGGCCTTTCGTCGTTAAACTCGGGAATCCGCGCTCCGACCAAGCTCCGTAACCAAGGGATGGGAATCCGTCCGTGTGGAAACAGGGCGGCATACTGCAGCGCTAGCAATTCTTGCTCCGACAGGCTGGCGAGAATTGGTTTGAGTAGCACTGGCAGGGACTTTTCAGGATGGCGGTTCAGAGTCATGCCCTCCTCGCCTGCAACCCCCGTCATCGCGCCGATACCTTCTCGCGCCAGACGGTCGGCAAAACCGGCGTAGCTGACCTCGGGCGTCTGCCAGAGATAAACTGCGACCACTTCGACCGCCAGAGGGTGTCCCTCCAGGCGTTGAATGATCCACCGCGCGTCGTTCCGTTCGTCTTCGGTAGCGAACGGCTTGTAAATCTCCAACAACCGCATCGCGTGTTCCTCGGGCAGGCCGTCGAGCGGCAAGCAATCCACTCCTGTTAATTGGTCAGAACCGAGCTGAGTCGTGACCAACACATGAGTGCTGTCCCCCGAGGGCAGGAAAAGTGCCGCGGTGTGGGGTGCGAGTAGTTGGGGATCGTCTACGTTGTCGAGCAATAGTAGCGATCGTGGACGCTCCTCGAACGCGGCGCGGACACGGATAAACGCTGCGTCAACGTTTACTTTCTCGTCATCGGTTAGCGTAATCCCCTTAAACGGGGCGAGGTTTAGGATTGGGATGCGTAAGTCGCTGACCCCCACGCACGGCACGAGGTAGCGCCCTCCCGCGTATTCGTCGGCAAAAGCATGGGCGTACTCGAACGCAAGAGCGCTCTTGCCCATGCCGCCGATTCCGTGCAGTGCGGTGATTGCGCCGACACGTCCGAGCGCGAGCGACTCGCGCAGCTTTCCCAACTCCTCCTGGCGTCCGACAAAGTGCTGGTTGTGCGGAGGGATCGTGGTCGGCGAAGCTGCGGTCCGATTGGCCCTTTCCAGCCGCTCTGAGATGCGCTGCTCGAGGCCTTCGATCAGTCGGCGGATCCCCTCGGTCCGTAACGCCGTCGGACCCTCTTTCCTCTGGTGGCGGAGGTCGAGAAATTGCCTGCGGCGAAGATCCGCGAGCCATTCGCCGAGCAATTCGTTGCCCTGCGTCTCGAATATGGGCGCAGTGATCGTATAGATCGGAGCGATTGCGTCGCCGGGCAAGGCGCGGGCTAACTCCTGTTCTCGGTAGCGCAGCCACTCCTTGCGACAGTAGAGACTTTCAAAGTAATTCGGCGACAGTATTGCAAGCATCACTGTCGTTTCCCGCAGGCCACGGTAGATCCGATGCTCCCAGTCGTCCATGCTGCGGATCTCGTCGCGATCGAAGAAGACCGCGAGCGGCTCTGGTGTGTACCTGGAATGCTCGGCTTGGATCGCCTCGACGAGCCCTGCAACCCAGCCGTCGCGGTCGTCGGCGTGGGCATAACTTACGAAGATGTCATATTTGGGCGCCGGGATAGCACGCCGCATTTTCCGTCTCCTCCTGGGCCGCTGATCCCGGCCGATCGCGCCGAGCATCCGCTTCATGGTCGCGCTGACCGGCCGGCCGTCGTGGGTTTGTCCCGCTTCAATCTCCGCCTCGCTGAGCCATCGGTTCTCGGCATTGCGATCCACCTTCGGGTAAGCCGCCGAACCGAGCTCCACGCCGAACAGCTCCATGATATAGCACGTTTCGGTCTGAGTGCTCTCAGAAAAATCGGTGAATTCGAGATGCATGGGCGGCGCAGGCGAAACCTGGTAGTCGGCTCCCTCGCCAAGCTCGAGCTCCTCGGCGACCTCGCGCACGAGGCATTGCCGAAAGGTCTCATCGGGCCGGCGGTGTCCCGAGACAAAGTGAAACCGCCGCCACTTGGGGTTCCACTGGGCAAGCCAGAGAGTCTGGCCGTCCTGGATACGGCGGATCAGGGCGACGGCGGCTTCGGATTGTCTCATGACTCGTCCCCATGCGACTGCGCACTCAAACGGGCTTCGATTCGCTTGCTCAGATCCACGACGTCCTCGACGACACCTTCACGCCCGACGCCGAGCACGCCTCCGTAAGTATCGATCTCGCTGATAAGCCATTCAAGTGTTAACTCGCCTGACTCGAGGCGATGAGCCGTCCGCGGCAATCCCGCGTAGCCATTGTTCATGCCGATGATCTCGGCGCGGAGGCGACTCAGACTCAGACTCGCGACGTTTCTCAGGAACGCATTGATGGCGCGTGCCGCGGTGCCGCACAAAAGCACAGCCGCTTTACGCGGCGAGAACCTGGTGATCACACGTCCGCCTCCCTCGGTGCAGTCAGCCGGAACATCACCTGACAAAAGGGCAGTTCCACACACCCTTCCCTCCAGCCGATGATATACCATATCGGAATTAAGGGTATATTTCAAGCGTTAAGATTATTCGTTCACCGCAAAACTCGGGCCGTGGACGCGGCCAATTCCGCTGAGGACGCCGCAAATTCCGCGGTCGGTGCATCAATCGTGCGAGTTTTGGCGGTTGGATGGCGTCCCGGCGTTACCGTGGAGAGCTTTTTCGGCAATTCGTAAGGAGACGAATCGGACTGGCTTCAGCGTTCGCAGAGTCAAGGGGTCAATGCGCCCCCAGCAGGAGCGGCTGCTCAATCGCACGTGGGTTTGCGACGGGTATATCATCGCTCGGGCCTGCATGTGTGGCACTTTCTGGTGAATGGTGGCGGCGTGATTGGGAGCCTGTTAAGATTCCGTTTGTGTCCGTGAAAGACATCGAAAAGAACGACGCAAGCATACATCGCCCATGCCCAGACGTATCTTCGTCAGTGCCACGAGCAGTGACCTGGGGAGCTTTCGCTCGCTCGCGAGCGAGTCTCTGCGGATGCGAGGGTATGAGGTTGATGATCAGGGGATTTTTCACCTCACGGACCTCGACATCCTCGAGATGCTGGAGCATCGCATCCAGGCGTGTGAAGCCGTTGTTTGCCTGGTTGGTGTCGTCTACGGAGGAGAACCCTCTCGACGCGCCGAAGGCGAGCCCCGGCGATCGTACAATCAGTGGGAGTATTACTTGGCGCGGAAGCACGGAAAGCCCGTTTTCGTACTGCTCGCAAGTGAGTCCACGACGTTTGACAGTGAAACGGTCGAAGACGATGATCTACGCAAGTTGCAGGAGCAGCACCGCAGAGAGGTCACGCGCGATCGCGATTGGCGATCGTTCGCCAACAAAGACCAGCTAAGGGCCGAGATGGCGCAACTGCGATTCCCCTGGGATCGTCCTCTCGGTCCAAGCCAGTCCGACGCCAGGGATTGGTTCGGCCATCCGCTCCAGTTGCTCTCCTGGCTGTTCTCCGATCCAGAGAAATTCGTGAAAGAGCTGAGCAATCCCAGCTATGCCGGCCGTTGGGATTACTACGCCTACACCGTTGCAGCGCTAACGCCCTGGGTGGTCCTCACCTGTACTTGCTTCGCCTGCATCTTTGGAGCCGCCATCAAGCTCGTATTCGTTGAGACCTACGGGATGCTGGCTGCCGTGATGATCAGCGATGTCGTGTGCCTTGTCTTTTGGACTTGCCTTTCAATTCTCATCGTATTGATGTCAAGGTATCGAAGCGGACACGAGATGGCCATCGCCGTGGGAGTGGCGATTCTGCTCAGCGTTGCATTTGGCGTTGCACGAGGCGTGCCGACGGGTTCTCCCCCCGCGCTGATCACTGGGCTTCAGACAACGTTAGCCACCAACGCGACACTCGCTGCGATCTTTGGCATCGCGTTCGCCGCAATCGTCCGGATCGGCGAGACGGTTCAAGCTCTTCGCACCGGCCAGAAAGGCCGGAACTTTCAAGCCATTTTTGGCTTCGTGGTGCTCACAGGCCTCGCGGTAGCTGGAATTCGCGCAGGCCTCGTTTACGCAATCAGGGAAGTGAACCACGCCTTGGCAGTCTTGGTAGTCTATCCAGCATTGTACATGTGTGTGTTTGCGCTGACGTATCTGGTCATGTCAGTCAAGCCTCTGACCTGGTTGAAGGGTCTCTTCGCGAAGAAATGAGGGCGACAGTTCGGACTGACGGTCGCAGAAAAAAACCACGGGTTGGTTTCGGCTATCGCCGCCGCTCGTTGCGACCGACTAATCCACAAGAGCGCACATGCAAGCAGGGTCTATCCAAGGTAGTTGTAGAAGTTGGTATGATAGCGCACTAGACATTCCTCAGGCTGGATTCGAGGGCATCCAATTGCCTGTTGAGCTCGACGAAGTCCGCCGGCTCGATCTCGAGATGTCCGAATCGGACCCGGTAGAACGCATCCACAACGTGTTGCGGGACGCCACTGAGCATCTCGGTGGCCGACCCGCGGCTGGCCAAGAACGTGCGGGCGCGCCACGCAAATTCGCGCTGGGTTTCGGCTGGCGTCCGGTTAAGCTCATGTTCCGCGAGCAACCGCGCCATCCGTCGGTAGAAGAGAAGCCCCGCCGACATCGACGCCGGATCGAGCTGGGGCGCGCACAACCATCTCACGACCAGCCGCGCGAGCAGCAAACCCAGGTGTGCCAGCCCAGCCAGCAAGCTGCAGCCCATGAATGTCACCAGGAAGCCGCGAATGCCGATGAACGAGCTGACGTCAGCAAAGTGAAACAGTGACTTGAACGCCTTTCTCAGCCATCCTCCCCACTTGCTGTATTGCGCTTGAGTTTCACGGAGCATCTGCCACATCGGCGTGTAAAGCAGACGGTTTTGCCGCTCGCCGTCATAGCCGACCACATAAAAAATCCAGATGTGGCGGATCACGTCGGTGAGCGGCCGGAAGTTGCCCGCGATGCCGCCGACATGCGCAATCGACTGCTGCCGCTCGATACCCGGCGTGGGATCCAGCACGATCCAGATGGGGGTCTTTGCGGTCTCAGGCTCCAGCCCGGCGTAAGCCTCGACCCAGCTATGTGCGTGCTTCTGCCGCACGTTCATCGTCTGCGTCAAGTCGCTAAAGTCACCCCCCTTGAAGCCGATGACGATTCGTGCGGGTATGTCGATCGATCGCAGCAAGAGGGCCAGCGCGCTGGCGAAATACTCGCAATGACCTTCCTTGCGGTTGACCAGGAAATCCTCGACCGGATCGAGAGTTCGGTCGACGACGTCCATGCGCAAGCTGTAGGTGTACTGGCCGGAATCTCGCAGGAAAGACTCGAGCGCGTGGGCGCGGCGGGCGATCGAATCGGGATCGTCCCGCGGAATCTTGGCGACGATGGGCACCGCGATCCTCCGCAGCCGCGCCTTGAGATCGTCGGGGATCGACAGCAGGACGTCGATACGGTATTCGCTTGGACAGACCTCGTTCCGCTGATGGGCGTTCGGATCGGCGTCGGAGACAACCACGTAGTCATAGGCGCCGCCGCGCGAATCCGGGCGGTAGAGGGTGCCATCGAGCGGATTCATATGGGGAGTGAACCGACCGGAAGTGTTCATTTCCCGCACCGGACGGATGGCGAAAAGGGTGTTGGAATCGTCGGGCTCGAGCTTGATGACTTGCCGGATCTGGTGACGCCGGTTGCCGCCGCGATCGGGGGGCATCTGGACGACCGTTGCGCTCCGTTCCGCCTGTCCCCGCCAACGGCCCTTTTCGAAGTGCGTTAGCGTGACTCCCCGCCAGAGGAGCTCGGTGTCGGGGCGGATCACCTTGCCGTCCCCATCACTCAACTCGACAGTCATGACCACCGAGTCGTTCTCGAGGATTTCGCCGAGCTGGCCGAGCTGGACTTCGCCCGTGAATCGGGTGGGGTGCCTGCCGATTGGAGTAGCCGGCTGTGCCCGTGTCGCCACTCCCCCATGACGGGGCAGAACCAAGAAGATGACGCCGCCCACGGCCAGGGTTCCAGCAATGATCCGCAGCGCGGCGAATCCGTATGAAAGCGTGTAAAGTCCGCGGTAGGGGTCGACAGACCTCATTTGCAGCTCCTCGCCCTGCGTTCCCGGCGAGGAGGAGAGCAGTCGGTTGGCCTCACGCTGCAAAAAGAACTGGCTCAGCACCCAGATCGCCAGCATGCACCAGATCAAGAGCCACATCCCAATCTGATCGCTCTGACCGATGACCGCCCCGATCGCAACCTGCATGAGGGCAAGCCCAATCAAGAACCAATCGCCCGCTGCCGTCTTGGGCAAGAAGAACTGGATCAGTTGCAGATAGATGAGCCAGTGACTTGCCGCGCGGAGCATCTGCGAGTCGTCGAGCTTGTACTCGGAGTAGACCAACCCCACGCTCGCGAGGGCGGCGAGATTCGCCAGTCGCCTCGGCAAGCCCCGCCGCGGCACTCTATCGACGGTGAAGAAAGCGAGTACGGCCGCACCAGTTACGGCCAGGGGATAGAGCTTGGCTGAGGTAGAGTCTCCCACTGCGATCGTGAGCGTGACCGTGCCAACGATCATCAAGACGTAGAAGCACGCGCGGTAAAGTAGGTAGCTATTCAAGTGAGCGACGCTCCGTCACGAGTTGAGCCTGCGCGGTTCCGGGGAAACCATACCTATTTGAACTGAACCGCTTCGCGGTCAGCAAGGACGAGCTCCCGCTCGGCTGCGGATAGCCCTGGCGTTTCACCCTCACCGTTCCAGAGGTCTGCTTAACGGGCTCGACTCGTCCTCGAAATCGGTGGCTGGGCGACGATCCTGGCGTATGTGAGGAATGGCCTCGGCGTCGGGCTGGTCAGCGATGGTGCTTTGACCGAAGCGGATGGGCTAACCCAACGGAGACTCGACCCCGCCTCATTCTCCACCTTCGGAGCAAGGCTCATCTGCGGGAAGGCATCTGGGACCGGTTACGAGCTACATCTCTCCAATGCCAGCGTGCGAGTGGCGCCAGGTGGTGCGGCATCTAGCCTTCTATACCGTACTGACGTCTTTCTGCAACTGATGGAACCTCTGGCCGAACTCGATCCGCTCCGGATCGACTGGGCCCTCGAAGTCCTGAAGGAGTACCGAGCCGTTTTGCAGGCCCAGCACGCCGCTCGGTTCACCGGGACTGATAATCGCTTCCCAGGCGGCTTCGGCAAACCGGGCCGCGAGGATCCGGTCGGCGACCGAGGGCGGTCCCCCGCGCTGGAGCTCGCCTAGCAGGCAGGCCCGGGCTTCGAGGTCGGGGAACAGACTTCCCGCCCTGCTGAAATAAACCTGTAACTCCCGAACCAGCCGCGGCGTGGCTTTGGCATCCGCCTGCTGATCCAGGGCCGGATCGAGCTCAACTCCCTCGGTGACCAGCACGATCGCGTGGCGGCGGCCGAGAAGCATTCGCCGTTCCAGCCGCTCTGCGATCCGCTGGATCATGTCCGCGGTCAACATGCCCCGTTCCGGGCTCACAACGATCTCGACCCCCGACGCGAGTGCGGCCATCCGCGCCAGCTCGCCGCTATGGCGGCCCAGGACCTCGAGCACGGTGATGCGATGCTGGCTGATCACACGATCCGCAAAGTGTCCAACGGCCCAGGTCAGCGTGTTCACAGCCGTGTTGACGCCCAATGCCATCTCGGTCATCGGCAGGTCGTTCTCAATGGTCGCAGGGATGCCGACGACCCGCAGGTCGCTCTCGTTTGCCAGGCAGTTTGCCCCGGCCAGCGACCCATCGCCTCCGCATACGATAACTGCTTGGACTTTGAGGCTGTCGAGCAGGTCGATCACCTGCCGGCGGACCGCCGGATCGTGGAAATCCCGGCACCGCGACGCGCCCAAGATGATACCGCCCCGGCCCAGCAGGCCGCTAACCGACGCGTGGTCAAGACGAACCAGATCCGAAGATGAATCTCCGAAGCCGAGCAAACCGTCGTGAGTATCGATCCTGCTCTTGAGCGTTGCAAGCGTCGTCTCACCCGATTCAAGCCGCCGCGCCGTCCGCACGAGCCCGGCGAAGCCATCCTTGGCGCCGAGTACCAGGGCACCATGGCGGTTCAAACCCAGCCGGACCAGGTGCCGCAGGAAAGCGTTCATACCGGGCGATCCGCCCCCGCTGAAAAGGATCGCCGCTCGGTCGGGCCAGGACGCGGTCATCACGAATGATCTCCTCCAGGTTCCAGGGGCGAGGTCACGGCGAGCCGAGAGTACACATCTCAAGACCGGCCACGCTGGCCCTCAATCGAATATAGTGGCATTGTCAAGAAGATTCAAGCGTATTTTTCATGATACGGCGGCCGGCGTGGATCAGGCCGGCACGATCCGAGACGAGGATCTGCGCAGAAATCAGTGACCGGAAGAGTCGTCGTTCGCTCCGCGAAAGAAAGGCCTTTCGCGGAGCGAAAGGCGACATTTTGTTGCGCTTCGAGGTCGCGTTTGTTGTGCGCGGGTCTTCTGACCCCGCACGAGTTCCCGACCGAAGGTCTCCTTACTTCGAAGTGTGCCCTGAGAGCGCAAATGCCTTTGGAGCCAGGGCCTATGACGAGCTCGGGAGACCATCGGTCGGGATCCCGGCGGGGTCGTGAGACCCGCGCCGAACACTCGGCGGCCTGCCGCCTTCATCAATCGAAACCGGACGAACCCCAAACCCAGTCAAGACCAACTTTTCACCGCGCCAGCCTCGCCCTCCCGAAATTGTGCAAGGCGCTTGAGATGGCGGGGAAGGCCTGAACGCTTTTGAGCGTTCGCTCCCAACCACCCAGCGCGTCTCAAGAACCTGGCCTCGTTGCTCCAGGCCAGCAACCAGCCAATCGAGGACGAACTACGAACGCTGGCGAACGACAACGAACTGGCAATTGACAACCGGCAACGAACAACTGACAACTGACAACGGGCAACGAACAACTGACAACCGACAACCGACAACTGACAACTGACAACCGACAACCGACAACTGACAACCGACAACCGACAACCGACAACCGACAACCGACAACTGACAACCGACAACCGACAACTGACAACCGACAACCGACAACTGACAACGGACAAAGGACAAAGGACAAAATCCGTGCCCAGAGACAAAGTCGTGCTCGCCTACAGCGGCGGCCTCGATACATCCGTGGCGGTCAAGTGGATCAACGAAACCTACAACATGGACGTGATCGCCTATACTTGCGACCTGGGACAGGGGCAGGATATCGACGCGATCCGCCAGAAGGCGCTCCGGACCGGGGCGATCGACGCCATCGCCGAGGACGCGCGGAACCTGTTCGTCGACTATTTCGTGTTTCCCTCGCTGGCGGCCGGGGCGCTTTACGAAGGTAAGTACCCGCTGGCGACCGCGCTGGGACGTCCGCTGATTGCGCAGCTCATGGTGCGCGTCGCGCGCGACCATGGCGCCGCGGCGGTCGCGCACGGGTGCACCGGCAAAGGGAACGACCAGGTACGGTTCGACGTGACATTCCAGACGCTCGCGCCCGATCTGAAGATCATCGCACCGGTGCGGGAATGGAAGTGGACGCGCACCCAGGAGCTCGAGTTCGCCGCCCTTCACGGCATCGAGGTTGAGGCGACCAGGAAGTCCATTTTCAGCACCGACCAGAACCTCTGGGGCCGTTCAATCGAGGCCGGAATTCTGGAAGACCCGTGGGTCGAGCCGCCCCCCGAGACGTTTCAGTGGACGACCGATCCGCTCTTGGCACCCGATGAGCCTGAGGAACTGGAGATCCGCTTCGAGCGCGGGCGGCCGGTGGCGATCGGCGGCCGGGACCTCGATGGCGTCGAACTGATCGACACCGTCAGCCAGATCGCGGGCAAGCATGGCGTGGGGCGGATCGACCACATCGAGAATCGCTTGGTCGGCATCAAATCCCGCGAGATCTACGAGGCGCCCGCGGCGGTCGTGCTGCACGAGGCCCATCGCGAGCTCGAGTTCCTGACGCTGTCGAAGGAAGCGCACCGATTCAAGACCACGGTCAGCCAGGCATATGCCGACCTGATCTACAACGGGCTCTGGTTCAGCCAGCTTCATCAGGACCTGATGGCCTTCACGGTCTCGAACCAGCAGTACGTCACGGGCACGGTCCGGATCAAGCTCTACAAGGGCCATGCCCAGGTTGTGGGCCGCAAGAGCGAGCACAGCCTTTACCGGCACGAGCTGGCGACCTACGAAGCGGGCGACCAGTACGACGCTTCGGCGGCGCTCGGGTTCATCAAGATCCACGGACTGGGACAGACGACCCAGGCCAAGCACCAGCTCTTGAAAGGCCCCGCCGGCCACCGGCTCGAGCTGCCCAGCATCATCCCGCCGTCGCGGCCGGACGAGCCGGGCTCGGGGTGATGGCGGCTTCCCAGTTCGTTTTCGTTCACGCAGACCGCGGCAGGCGTAGCACCTGCGACCGGCACTGCTCGAAGACAAAATGGATTGCGGCGCAGAGTTCTTCGAGGTGCGTCAAGGCGAAGCCTCGTGTGTCCTTGGTAAAGGTGGCGCCATCCAGCGTGCCGATTTCCCAGAATCGACCGTTGGTCGTGATGCCGTACAGCGTCAGCTCAGCGAGATTGTGCAGCTTCTGCGCGGCGAGCATGGCCGCCAGGCACTGGGCCCACCCACGCAGGAGGAAGTCGTCGCGTTTCGCCTCGACGACGATCAGATAGGGCAGCTCCACGACCCAGCGCCCAAGCAGGGACTTGCGGGCGATCAAGTAATCGGGCGTGCCCGACAGGTCGGCATCGTAGTTGAGGAGGATGTGACTCCACAGCATCAGCTCGGCCGTGTAGGCTTTCCACACGTCGTGCAGCACCGGGTGAATCAGGTATTCGCAGACGGCCCACTCCGAACTGTTGTAAGCCGCGAATTTTTCGGCGAATGCCAGTTGCTGACGCAGCATCTCAGAGGGCGGGAGTTCGAGCGGAATGACGAAATCGGTGTCTTGCAACGTGATCTGATAAGCGCGGGCCACTTCTCTAATCGAGGAATAGTTGGCAAACGGCATGAGGGATTTCCTTTCAGCGGGCTCGCTCAAGGCGTCTTCACGTCATGCTACCAAGTCCGTGGGTTGGCGGCAAATTCGCCAGAGCGACGCCGTGCTGCCAGTGGAGCAGACTCTCGCGAATCGCGAATTGTTCTCGTGACCCGCTCCTGGACTCAGTCCACCGAGAGGAACTGAAAACGCGCACTTATAACGCGAGCCTGCGATTGACCAAGCTCCGAAGGCTTTTTTTGGGTCCCGCGTGTGCTTCGGCCAAGCCCGACCGCGGCGGTCAGCCGCCGCGTTTGATCCGGCCTGGCTTTTCTGCCGCATCATACCCGCGCTCTGCCGACCGCCAATACCAACGCCCCCGGGCAACAACCGCCAACAAGGCTCAACGCTGTTCACGTCCCGCGCCCTGGAGTAAGATGAAAGCATGGCGACGCGCGAGTTCCTGGACGTCGATCCACGGAAACTTCACCTTCCGACGAGTCGGTTGTCCGGGGCCGACCCCGTCAAGCTTCAACGGACTCTCTCGCGTCCGGTCCGCCTCCTACCCACGATTGGGGATAGAATTCCATGACCAACTGCGAGCTCAAACACGAAGCTCTCCGAGCGCTTTCGGAGCTGATCGAGCACTGCCCGGACGTGCGACTCGGCCAGTTGATCGTAAACCTCTCTTGCATCGCGCGTGGGCCGACTCCCGAAGCGGTGTGGGACATGGAGGATGACGAGTTGCTCGCTGCCGCGAAGAGCCATCTCGAAGACTACCAGCGTCGTCACGCCGACGTCGCCTAACGATCCGTTCCGCGCAGCGGTGGTTGTCAAACGCGCATTCAGGCCTCGTCGAGCCGTCTCCATCCGGGGCGGGCGCATTCATTTCGACGCAGACCATGACACGGACGTCCGGAGATTCGGAAGCTCAAGCGGCGCTTTGACAAACGGACGCCGTTTGGTAGCATGTTGTTTTTGCCCGGGACCGTCTTGACAACGGTCAATCGTTTGACCCGGCAGTGCGGGCACGGTAGGAATGTTGGGTTCGGCCGGCCGGCGTGGTGCGATCTTGGGCTTTCGACCGTGTTCCAGGGCCCGACGTCCATTGCTCGCTGCCGGCGCAATGAGGTGGTGAGGGAGACCAGTCAGTATGGCCGAGATGATGACCACCGACGTTCGAGCGATCATGGATCGCAGTCCGTTCGACGTCGCCGCGGTGGCGGACTTGCGCGAAGTGCTCAACCGCGATCCGTCCCGCTATCGCACGCTGCGCGACGCCGTGGCGACGATCAAGGATCGCGAGCGAAAAGAGAAGGACAGCAAACCCGAGAGCAATCTCCGGCTGGGAGTCGGCGAGGTGCTTTTAGGTCGCTATGAGCTGGGACTCGATTACCTCAAGCGGGCCGGCGACGTCGGCATGGCGCACTATTTCCGGGGAATCGCCCTGGAGAACCAGCAGAAATTCGACCAGGCCGCCGCCGCATTCGCCCAGGCCGCGAAGGCCGGCTTCGACGCCAAGAACTCGGAGCTGCACCGGGCCGGAGCGCTCCGCCGCGCCGGTCACGCCGACGAAGCGAAGAAGATCCTCGCCGGGCTCGCCAAGCAAAGCGGTTCCACGGCCGAATTTCATTTTCAGCAAGGATGTCTGCTCGCCGCCGCCGGCGAGTTGATCCATGCATCGGCCGAATTCGAGACGGCCCTCGGTATCGACAAGGACCACAACGGCGCGCTCTTCGAGCTGGCGTATATCAACGATCTCTACGGCAATGACGACCTGGCGCTCGAATACTACCGGCGCTGCACCGATCGGCCCCCTGTCCCCCTGGCGGCGTGGATCAACCTTGGCGTCCTCTACGAAGACGAGATGCGATTCCGCGACGCCGAGCAGTGCTATCGCCAGGTGCTCGCTCACGACCCGGACCACCCGCGGGCCCGGCTTTTCTTCAAGGATTGCCAGGCGAGCAAGGGGATGTTCTACGACGAGGAAGCCGAGCGCGGCTACACCGTGCTCAAGCAGCTCCACGAGATTCCGGTCACCGATTTCGAGCTGTCGGTCAGGAGTCGCAACTGCCTGCGGAAGATGAATATCCGCACGCTGGGCGACCTGACTCGTACGACCGAGGCCGCGCTCCTCTCCAGCAAGAATTTCGGCGAGACCTCCCTGTCCGAGATCAAGGAGATGATGCAGGCCAAGGGACTGCGCCTGGGCATGTCGCTGGAAGGAAACGAACGCGCCGGGCACGATCATCGCGTCGAGCCGCCCCAGGAGGTCCCACCCGAGGTCCAGGCCCTGCTCAACAAGCCGATCGGCGACCTCAATCTCTCGGTCCGCGCCCGCAAGTGCATGAGCAAGCTCAACATCCAGTCAGTGGGCGATTTGTGCAAACACACCGGCGACGAGCTGCTCGAGTGCAAGAACTTCGGCGTGACCTCGCTCAACGAGGTCAGGGAAAAGCTGACTTCGCTCGATCTGAAGCTCAAGAACGATTAACAACTGAACACGCACACTGACTTACAGCCGTGCGCATCGGTCCGATTCATGACTCTGGCGCAGGAGCCGGGCAGGGCGGCGCGGGTGGGACGCCTCGAGACCCCGCACGGCTCGCTCGAGACACCGGCGTTCATGCCGGTCGGGACCCAGGCTACCGTCAAGGGAGTGACTCCCGATCAGCTTCGCGCGGCCGGCTCGCGGATGATTCTGGCCAATACGTACCACCTGGCGCTGCGGCCGGGTGAGGATGTCGTGGCCTCTTTGGGCGGCCTCCATGCCTTCATGGGCTGGGATGGTCCCATCCTGACGGACTCCGGGGGATTTCAGGTCTTCAGTTTGTCGGAGCGTAACTGCGTGAATGACCAGGGGGTTATCTTTCGTTCGCATATCGACGGCCGCCTCCTGGAGCTGACCCCCGAACGCGCGATCGCGATCCAGCAGGCGCTCGGATCGGACGTGGCCATGTGCCTGGATCATTGCCCCTCCCTGCCGGCTGCAAAGGACGACATCGCCGCCGCGGTCGAGCGCACGATCTCGTGGGCCAGGCGATGCAAGTCGGCCCACCGCCCTTGCGGCCAGGCGCTCTACGGGATCGTCCAGGGCGGGCCTCATGCCGATCTCCGCGCCGAGTGCGCGCACGAGCTTTGCGAGCTCGACTTCGACGGTTACGCGATCGGCGGCGTCAGCGTCGGCGAGGGCCGCGACCAGTTCCGCCAGGCCCTCGATGTGACGACACACCTCCTGCCCGCCGACCGGCCCCGCTACCTGATGGGCGTCGGCCGACCGCAGGATATCTTGGATGCTGTCGCGACCGGCGTCGATCTCTTCGACTGCGTGCTGCCGACCCGGAATGGCCGCAACGCAACATGTTTTACCGATGTTGGTTATGTCAAGCTTCGCAATGCCGCTCACCGGAGTGATCCGCGGCCGATCGAGGAAGGATGCGAGTGTCTGGCCTGCCGGCGGTTTAGCCGGTCGTTATCTCCGCCACCTGTTCCTGGCCAGGGAGATGCTTGGACCGATCCTGGCGTCGATTCACAACCTGACGTACCTCCATCGGCTCACGTCCCGAATTCGGGAGGCGATAGCGGAGGGCCGGTTTGTCCAGTTGCGTCTAGAAGTCCTTGAAGCTTTGGGACCTTAAGCGTTAGAGTGCAGGAGCGGGGACGGCCGGACGCAGGCCTGATCGTCCGATCGTCGGCGATCGGCCTTGTCATTCCTGACTCGCGTCCGCATGACCGCCGCGCCGTGATGGATGTCGATGATGTTCGAAGTGTTGCAGAATGGTGTCGTGCTGTTTGCCCAGGGCCAGGATGGCGGCGGCTCTAACGTCTTGTCGATGTTCATTTATCTGCTGCCGATCCCGTTTCTTTTCTACTTCTTGATCATTCGCCCCCAGCAGCAGCAGGAGAAGACGCGGCGCGCGATGATCGACGCCTTGAAGAAGAACGACAAGGTGCTGACGTCGGGCGGGATCTACGGCACGGTGGTCTCGGTGGACGCCAACAACGACCGGGTGGTACTGCGGGTCGACGACGAACGGGGGCTGAGGCTGACGTTCACGAAGTCGAGCGTGTCGCGGGTGCTCGAAGCGTCGTCCGAGAAATCGGCGGAGCCGGGCAAAACTTCCGAGTGAAGCGCGGCGGAGGATCGTGCCGCGATTGGCTTGCGTCTCTTCGTTCCTGGAATCGGGCTTTGGGAAGAAACCCTGGAGGCTGGCCGCCGCAGATCGGCGGCGCGGATCTGCCGGGCTGGAGGAATCGACCATGAAGCGTTTCGCGTGGAAAATTCGGATTGATCGTCGGCTCCACTCTCCTCGGCCTGCTCTGCCATGTGGCCTCCCGCCAAGAAGCTGAAGCTGGGGATCGACCTCTCGGGCGGGACGATCCTCGTCTACGAGGTTGCGCGCGAGAACCTGCCGCCCAGCTTCAACATGGACGAGCTGATCTCGGCGCTGAAGAAGCGCGCCGACCCCGAGGGCGTCAAGGAAATTCCGATCCGCAAGATCGGCGGCAACCGCATCGAGATCATCCTGCCCCAGGCCAGCAACGAGGAGGTCGAGGACGTCAAGAAGATGCTGACCGACGTCGGGTCGCTCGAGTTCCGCATCCTGGCCAACCGCAAGCACGACGAGCGACGGTCATACCGCTGCGCTTGGCCCCCGCGGCCTGGCCAAGCCCCCCCGCGCTACAAATGGGCTCGGCTGGGCGAGATCTCGACCGGCGACCAACCCGACGCATCAAGACCACCGACACCACGATCACCGATCTCGAGCAGACGTGGAAGAAAGACCTGTACGCGGGCACCGAGGTCATCCTGACCGGCAAGGACGCCGACCGGCAACGACGCGGACCGAGTCGATCCGAGTGCGCCGCAACACGACCAACACGCTGATCCTCGATAAGCCCCACGGGCTCAAGTCGATCGCGTCGTACCGGATCGAGTACAACCCCAGCCGCATTCGCGGCGGCGACCCGAACAATCCCCGCCCATCGGACGTGATCATCCGCGAGGAGAAGGTCGCGCCGGGCGCATCGAGACCTTCATCCTCTGCAACCTCGATCGCCAGGGCCAGGAGGTGACCGGCAAGTATCTGCGCGCAGGTACGGCCGCGACATGGACGAGCGGCTTCAGCCGGCCGTCGGTTCGAGTTCGACCGGACCGGGCGCGCGCAAGTTCGGCCAGCTGACCCGCGAGCACCTGCCCGAGGAAGGGCGACGCGTTCAAGTACCAGCTTGCGATTCTTCTGGACAACCTGGTGATGTCGGCCCCGGCGATCAACTCCGAGATCCGCGACTCGGGCATCATCGAAGGTGGGCCGCAAGGGTTCAAGCCCAAGGAAGTCGAGCACCTGATCAACATGCTCCGGGCCGGCAGCCTGCCGGCAAGCTTGAACCCGACCCCGCTCCAGGAGGAGAAGGTCGGCCCCACGCTGGGCGAAGACACGATCGCCAAGGGCGTCTGCGCGATCTTGGTGTCGATGCTGGTCGTGCCGATCTTCATGGTGTTCTACTACCGGTTCGCCGGCGTCGTGGCCGTCATCGCCCTCGCGGTCAACATGATCCTCTTGATCGGCTCGATGGCCTTCATCCAGGCCACGTTCTCCTTGCCGGGCCTGGCCGGGCTGGCACTCACGATCGGCATGGCCGTCGACGCCAACGTGCTGGTCTTCGAGCGCATGCGCGAGGAGAAGGAACGAGGCGCCAGCCTGGCCCAGCAGATCCGCAACGGCTTCAACCGCGCCTGGGTCACGATCTTCGACTCGCACGTCACCAACTTCCTGGCCGCCGTCGTGCTCTATGCCGTGGGCACCGAGGAAGTCAAGGGCTTCGCCCTGACCATGATCATCGGCATGGCCTGGAACCTCTTCACGGCCGTGTTCATGTCGCGCGTGATCTTCGAGGTGCTGTTACAGCCAGGGCTGGCTCAAGGAGGTGACGATGCTCAAGATGCTGGGACAAGACCAACATCGACTTCATCGGCCCGCGCTACTACTGCATGGCCGGCTCGCTGATCCTGATCGTCCTGGGCCTGATCGCCGACGGCGCATCCGCGGCCAGTCGATGTTCAACATCGACTTCACCGGCGGGACCCTGGTCACGATCCGGCTCAACGAGACCGACCCGACCGTCCAGGCGCTCTGCCGAGTCGCGACGGGCCGAGTTCGTCCGCGACAGAAGGCACCAGCGTCCTGCCCGACGTGACCGTCGAGAGCCTGCGCGTTCGGCAACGACACGAAACTGGCGCGGTTCAACATCCGCACGACCGACCAGGATCCCGAAGCAGGTCAAGCAAGCAAGATCCTCGAGGCGTTCGGCTCCGGCCTGGCGCGGGTCGAGATGACCGCCAGCGAAGGCAAGGCCGATTCCCGCGCGCCGGCCTCGGGGGAAACGGCAACCGCCAAGACGGCCCCCGTCGCGACCAACCGGTTCGCCGGGCGGCCGCGAGTATGAGCTGAGCTTCAACACCACCGCCTTCAACAGCACCCAGACCCCCGCCCAGGTGGTCGCCGCCGAGTTCGCCAAGGTGCTGGACGGAGCCAAGATCGCCAACCCGACCTCGCGGTTCGAGATCCTCAACGCAGCGGACCGCGCCCGCCAGCGCACAGGTCCCAGGCGAAGTCCGCGCACCCAGGCGCCAGCCAGGGGCAGCAGACCTCATCCTGCGCACCGACCTCGAGCCCGACGTCGCCAAGGCCCAGCTCGCAGCGCTCAAGAACTCGCTGGCCAACAACCGCGACCTGCTCTTCGAGCGGATCACGAACTTCGGCGGGACCGTCGCGGGCGAGACCCGTACCCTGGCCCTCATCGCCACGCGTGGCAAGCTGGGTGATCATCATCGTCTATCTCTGGTGGCGATTCCACTCGTTCACCTACGGCCTGGCCGCCGTGCTCGCCGTGGTCCACGACGTCTTGATCACCCTGGGCGCGATCGCCGTCAGCTACTGGCTGGCCATGGTCCCGGGATCTCAGCAGCCTGTCCTCCAGATCGACCAGTTCAAGATCGACCTGCCGATCGTCGCGGCGTTCCTGACCCTGATCGGCTTCTCGACCAACGACACGATCGTGATCTTCGACCGTATCCGCGAGATCAAGGGCAAGACGCCACACCTGACCAACAAGATGGTCAACGACGCGATCAACCAGACCCTGAGCCGGACGATCCTGACCTCGTTCACGGCCTGGCTGGTCGTCGTCATCCTCTACCTCTTCGGCGGCGAGGGCCTGCACGGGTTTGCCTTCGCCCTCGTGGTCGGCTTCCTGAGCGGAACCTACAGCACGGTCTACATCGCCACCCCGATCTTGATCGACTGGGTCGCAACCAAGACCGAGCCCGTCAAGACCGGCAAGCAACTGGCCACGGCGCGGTGAGCGAGTCACGTCCGCAAAACCTGGCCGCCGAAGAGCCGTACCTGCTCGCCGCCTGCGTCGAACGCAGAGCGCCCCTGCGCATCGATGCCTTGCGCGATCCCGGCGACGATCCGCGAGCCAAGGTCCACGCGAACCGGCTGGCCACGCAGCACGTCGAGCCGGCCCCACTCGGCCGCCAGCTCGGGATCGGCTTGCACCAGCCGACCGAGCTGACACTCGAATTGCCCCAGGATCGCGGCCAGGATCGCCGCCAAAATCGATTCGTCCCATGTTGAGTCATGGATCGCGGCCAGGCTGGTCGCCATTCCCCGGATCGCCGCGGGCGCTTCGTCGAGACGGGAGAGCACGTTAAGACCAACGCCCACCAGTACCCGGCGCCCGTGTTCCGTCTCCAGTCGCTCGGGCAGGATTCCACCCAGCTTGCGGCCGTCGAATTCGAGATCATTGGGCCATCGGATGCCGAGCGATGGGCTGTCCAGCCGAAGCGCGGCAAGGGCCTTGATAAGGGACAATGCCATGACCAGCGCGAGCTTGGGCTCATCGGCGACAGCCAGCCCATGCCGCTCTGGGTCGATGGCCAGCGTGAAGGTCAAGCTCCCCGAATCCGACCACCACTCGTGAATGCCCCTGCCCCGCCCGCGCGTTTGACGCCGCGCCCAGACGACCAATGGCAATTCGTGGGTCGCCTCGCGCACCAGCTCGGCGGCATGATCGCTGGTCGAGTCGAGCTGGTCAAAGACAACCATGTTTTTGACGAATGCATAAGTTTGAGCGGCCGCCGTAATAGCTTTCATCACACTTCGAGCGCGCATCTTGGGATCGCCGGACAGAGCCGGCTCCTACAAGAGGCCGCCACCGCGCGGCGATTTGTGTAGGAGGGGGCTCTGTCCCCCGATCTCCTACTTCATTTCCCGAGCACCGCCTCGATCATCCAATCGCCGCCGATTCGCACTGGACTCGACGGAACGCCCGGCAAACCCTGGCGCGAATGCTTGCCGCCCGAGCTTGTATCAAAGCTGACGAAAACGCCTTTGGTCTGATGAGCCCGAAAATCGAGCACCACCCAGAACTGCTTGGGAAGCTCGACGGGATGTTCGAAGCTGACCTCGACCCAGTTCTCGGCTCCACGCTCGAAGAGCGAGTAAGGCGCCAGCTCGGTATGCAGAATGCGTTTCTGGTCGTGGCTCAGGAAGTAGATCAGGAAGCTCTCCCGCGGAGGCTGCGGATTGCCATAACGAGAGCCATGGATCCGCAGGCCCTCCAGCCTGGTCGTCTCGCTCGGCCCGGAGAATTCGATCATCTCACCCGAGCCGCCGATGCTTTTCTTGCCGTCCGGACTGCCGTCGTGGTACTTGAGAACCGACGCGCTCAGATCGGCAGCCTCATCGGTGGCAACGAGGTTCGGGTCGATCTCGAAGTCCGTCCCCCCGTCGGTGGGACCGTCTGTTGCGGGCATCTCGGGCTCAGAAACGATCGCGCGATCGCTGATCGTCAATCCGGCCGTCGCGTCCGACGCCACTGATGCTGCGTGATCCTCAGCGCGTGAATCGGCAGCCGGTCTCTGTTGAGCCCAGACCGCAACGCCGGTCGAAATCAGCCCGGCAGCCATCAGAGCGCCCGCTGTCGCCTTCATTTTGTGGAAGAGCATGGTCTTCAATACTCCTTCAGTCAGTTTAGCGACCGTAGCCGGGACCGCGCCGGTAGCCGCCGCCTGGAGGGCGGCAAAATGAGCGCCGGCGCGGATCGTCGAATCAACCAGGAAAGCCGGCACGGCTGCCCGGCTCCCCTCTTGCGAAAGGATTGCGGCGGCGATACCCACGCCGGGGGCAATGCCGCGCTCGATCAATCGCCCTTTCAGCCTTTCTCTTCCCCGAGCCAGGCGGCTTTGCAAGGTTCCCATTCGCCAGCCCAGTCGTCCCGCCGCCTGCTCGCGGGTCAAGCCTTCGAGGCAGCAGAGCAAAATGGGTGCGCGGTACCTTTCGGGCAGCCGGTCGAGCTCTTCGTGGATCACCAGCCCGAGATCGTCCCAGGCTGGGTCGAGCTCCGTCGAGTCGGCCGGCCTGGAGGCCCGTTGTTCATGACGTCGCTGCCTCGCCGCGGCTGACCGCGTGCCCGAGGCCACCCGATAAGCCACCTGATGCAGCCAGGGCCCCAAGGAGTCGCGCACCCAGAGCGAGCCGGTCCTGCGCAACAAGACCAGAAACGTCGCCTGAAAAGCGTCCTCGATGGCGTGCTCGTCGCGCAGGATCGTCCGGCAGGTGCGCACGACCATCGGGCCATGACGCTCGATCAAAGCCGTGAACGCCAGCTCCCGGCTTTGCTCGTCAGGGCCGCGGCATTGCTCCAGCAATTCCCGGTCCGTCCGGCCCGCGACTGTTCCAGCCGCGAAGAGCATCTGGACATTGCGGAGCGCGGACCTGCTTTGACTCTTACCCATCAATCCTCTTTTGTGAGGGGTGTCTCGTCGGCTGTCCAGTAGTAATGTCACGACAAGCGCCGATTAGTCCAAAGATTCTGGATTCTAAATTCAAATCCCAGCCCGGCGCCTGGCGTCATGGCAGTCGAAGCCGCCGATCTCGAACTCTTGGCACGCCAGCGGGCGGAATTCGTAGTGGCGGCAGCGGCGCGACTCGGCGTCGTACCAGAGGCAAGGAGTTCCATAGAACGGCCCGCCCTCGGCCTGGCGCTTCTGGTAATCGGCAAGAAGCTCGGCAAAGATATCCGGGCGCTCCCTCTTGAGCCGATCCCAGGCTTCCTCCCCCTCCTCGCCGAAGACCTTGTAAAAGGGAGGCTCGGTGACCACGAGACAACACGCGCCGCAACCGTCGCATGACTCGATGACCGAAAGTGATTGCCTGGTGTCCATGAGTTCCGATCTTGACCAATTGCGAAAGCCAGAGCTTTCATGACTTCGACGACCAGCTCGAGATTCCAGAGCTTACCCGACGCCTACGCCCTTGCCCAGCTTCCCGCTGGCGCGGCGATTCCCGAATCGGCGACGCGCGGCCCAGTATGTTCCATGACGCGCACCCCGAATGAACGATCTGTACGCGATCTTAACCGAGCCGGGCATCGTGTGGTCTCCGGTCGTCCCAGGGATCCAGGTTGAGAAACATTACGCGGAGAATTGTGAAAAACACGTCCGTCCATTCGGCACTACTTTGGGTAAGATCAGAAACTGGAGGGGAAACTGATCGATGAGTGGATGGCCTGGGTCCGATATTCGATCGCTGGAACTCCTTTTCAGCGCGGGGACGAGCAGCGGCCTCTCGGACGCCGAGTTGGTGGATCGTTTTCTCGCCATGGACGGCGAACAGTCAGAGCTCGCCTTCGAGGGCCTCGTGTTGCGGCACGGGCCCATGGTCTTCGACGTCTGCCGGAAGATCCTGCGTGATTCCCACGATGCCGAAGACGCCTTCCAGGCCACATTCCTCGTGCTGGCCGCCAGCGCTCGCTCGATTGTGAAGCGCAAGTCGGTCGCAAGCTGGCTTCACGGCGTCGCCCTGCGAGTCGCCCGGAAGGCTTGGTGCGATGCCGCAAGGCGAAAGGCCCAGGAACGGAGGATCGCCGAGATGACCCCGGAGCAAGTCGAGGCCGACCGTTCTGTCGGAGAGCTTGTAGACTTCGAGGCGTTGCATGACGAGATCGAGCGTCTCCCACGGAAATATCGTGACCCGATCGTCCTCTGCTATCTCGAAGGCATGACTCTGGACACGGTGGCGACGCAGCTTGGTTGTCCCATCGGCACGATCGGCGTCAGGCTGATGCGGGCCCGGGAACGATTGAAGGTTCGCTTGACTAGGCGGGGAGCTGATAACGCGGATGGCGCACTCATCGCAGGCGTTTCATCAGGTTCGGTTCCCACCGTACTCTCGGGATCGCTGGTCCGATCGACTGTCGCTGACGCGGTTCGATTCGCGTCCGGAGGAACGATTTCGCTGACAGTAGCGCGGCTCGCAACTGAGCTAGCAAGGAGTATGGCCATGACCAAGCTGTTGAAGGCAGGCGTCGCCGTTCTGATCGTCACTGCCGCCGTTGCATCTGCCGGCGGACTGCTGGTGCGCTCGCGGATCATGGCGGCCCGAGCTCAAGAGGCGAAGGAGCCGCGAGCGCAGCAGGACGCAGCGTTCGTCATCGATGAGAAGGTGGTTATGAAGTACCCCGCTGATTTGCGTGAAGGCGATCGAGTCGTCAACATCGGGCGTGTGTTTCGGATCTACGTTGTGGAACAGATTGATGCGCATCGCGTCCGAATCAGAAGCGCGAATATCGGTGGCTGGATTGACTCATCGCAAATTGTCCGATACGACCAGGCGATAGATTTTTACACCAGCGAGATCGAGCGCACGCAGACAATGCTCAACCGTATGAGGGACGGGCACTGATCTGGCTGTCCAAGCGTGAATACGACAAAGCAATCTCTGATCTCAGCGACTCGATACGTATCAATCCAGGGCTCGACAGAAGCTTCTTTAATCGAGGACAGATCTTCCGGATGCGCGGCGAATTCGACAAAGCAATCTCGGACTTCGCGGAAGCGATTCGGCTCGATCGGCAGAACGCCGCTGCCTATTTCTTCAGAGCCGATTGTCTCAACGAGAAGCGACTATTTCGCGAGGCGATCGCTGACGGTGACGAAGCGATCCGGCTTGATGCCACGAAGGCCGACGCGTACGTGGTGCGGGGCAACGCTTGGGAGGGGGAAGGCGCACTGGAAAAAGCGATCGCAGACTGCAACGAGGCGATCCGGCTCGATCCCGGACACGGGCCGGCTTATTTCTTTCGCGGCAGGTGCCAATACAAAAAGGGACAATATGACAAGGCCATCGAGGACTTCGGCGATGCCATCCGGCTGAACCCGGCGGATCCTTGGGCGTACGATTGGCGTGGCAGTGCCTTCGCCTATTTGGAGAAGTACGACAATGCCATTGCCGACTTCAACGCAGAGATCCGACTCGATCCAAAGGCCGCCGTCAGCTACGAGGGGCGCGCACGAATTTGGCTCGTGAAGGGCGTTCACGACCGCGCGCTCGCCGATTGTAATGAAGCGATTCGCCTCGATCCCGGATACGAGGAGGCCTATGAGGTGCGCGGTAGGTGCTGGAACGCGAAGCGACAATACGACAAAGCGATCACCGACTGCAACGAGGCCATCCGGCTGAACCCGGCGCACGTATGGGCGTACGAAGTGCGTGGCCGTGCTTCGCGCACGACAAAGGCGTACGACAAAGCCATCGTCAACTTCAGCGCGGCGATCCGACTCGATCCGAAAGCCGCTGCACGCTACGAGGCACGCGCACGAGTTTGGCTTGACAACGGCGAAAACGACAGGGCGTTGGCCGACTGCAACGAAGCGATCCGGCTCGATACAGGTTACGAGGCCGCCTATGAAGTGCGCGGCAGGTACTCGCGCGCGAAGGGAGAGCTCGACAAGGCCATCGACGATCTTACCGAGGCGATCCGCCTTAGTCCCAAGGCAGTCGCCAGCTACGAGGTCCGTGCGCGAGTCTGGCTTGATAAGGGCGAGAATGGCAAGGCGTTGGCCGACTGCAACGAAGCGATCAGGCTCGATACAGGTTACGAGGCCGCCTATGAAGTGCGGGGCAGGTGCTGCGCGCGAAGGGAGAGCTCGACAAGGCCATCGCCGATCTCACCGAGGCGATCCGGCTCGATCCCGAATTCGAGGTCGTCTATTACGTACGCGGCGGGTGCTGGCTTGAGAAGGAACAATGCGACAGGGCCATCGCCGACTTCACCGATGCCATCCGGCTGAATCCGGCGGATGCATGGGCGTACGAATGGCGTGGCTGTGCCTGGGGCATTTTGAAGGAATACGACAAAGCCATCGCCGACTTTACCGAGGCAATTCGCCTCGAACCCAAGGTCGCCGCCAGGTACGCAGGCCGCGGACAAGCGCGGTACGACAAGGGCGAGCACGACAAGGCTATCGCCGACTGCAACGAGGCCATCCGGCTCGATCTCAGAAACGAGTGGGCGTACAGGGTGCGCGGTCAGTGCTGGAGGAAAAAGGCACAAAACGACAAGGCCATCGCCGACTTTACCGAGGCGATCCGCCTGAGCCCGACTTATTCTTATGCGCACGTTTATCGTGGGCGAATACTGGCCGATATCAAGGAATACGACAAGGCCATCGCCGATTGCAACGAAGCGATCCGGCTCGATCGCAAGAATGAGTGGGCGTACGTCGTGCGCAGCGATTGCCTGTACGTGAAGGGACGATATGACGAGGCCCTCGCCGACCTGGATGAGGCTCTGCGCCTACGTCCGGCTGATGAGGAGGCCCTCGGCGATCGCGCGTGGCTCTATGCTGTGTGTCCCCGCGCGAAGCACCGCGACGGCAAGAAAGCCGTGGAGTCGGCGACAAAGGCATGTGAGCTGACGAAATGGAGTGAGGCAGTTTATCTCATGATCCTCGCCGCGGCCTGCGCGGAAACCGGCGATTTCGAATCCGCGGTGAAGTGGCAGACCAAGGCCAACGAGCTCTATTCCGACACCAAGGAAAAGACCAAAGGCGAGGGGCGGCTCAAACTCTATCGGCAGAAGCAGCCGTACCGCGACCCGCAGCCGTGAGGGTCTGTTGGACGGATCGCCTTGGAAGAGCCCAATAGCCGAAATTCGTAGTCGAGACGGGCCAGCAGCAGTCTCGTGTTCTTACGGCGAGTATAATCGACCTGCGTCGCGGGGGAGTAGCTTGGGTGACGGGCCTCGGTCAAGTCAGTTCGTGCGATTCAGGACAAGGTGTTCATCATGAATCAGCATCCGCCCGGCTTCAGTGCGGTAGTTCTGTGTCTGTCGATCGCTGCGACGGTTCTCGCTCAGGATGGCGCACCCGACGCCGCTCTGGAGAGTCCAGCGACGGCCCGGCCCCGACATTCGAAGTCATCGACTATAGATCGCTCCATCTCTACCTCACGAGCCCACCTGAAGATTAACGACGAGATGCCGCCGTCCCGAGTCAAATCTCCAATTCCCGTTCACTCCCATCCGGAATACAAGCCCGGATCGACAGCGACCCCCCGCCCATCGCCTCCACGATCCGGGCCAAGGTGCTGATCTTGAGATCATCTCGGGTCTCGATGCGCGAGATGTTGGCCTGGCCGACGCCCGCTCGCCTGGCCAGTTCGCCTTGCTCGTACAACTCGTCCCGCAGTCTCTTCAGTTGATTCATAATCCTAATCCTAATCTTAATCTTAATCCTCTTCCTGATCCTACTCTTCATCTTAATCTTTACCACTCTCGGACAAGCGTGAGCCAATCTGGCGCTTCCCGACTGACGGCCCGCTACTCACTGATCCTGAGCAGCAATTCCCCAGTCTTGACCTGCCGCCCGACAACGGCAAACACGTCGGCGACGCGTCCGGGTCGCTCGGCGTAGATGGTCGTTTCCATCTTCATCGCTTCGATCGAGAGCAGCTTCTGGCCCTTGCGCACCGGGTCGCCGGCGGCGACCGCCACGCCGACGACCAGGCCGGGCAGCGGGCGCGGCGATCTGGTTGGGGTCGGCGGGGTCGGCCTTCGGGGTCTCGCGGACGGCCGAGGCCAGCGAGCGGTCGACGACCTCGACCTCGCGCGGCTGGCCGTTGAGCTCGAAGAAGACCGTGCGCCTGCCGTCGGCGTGCGGCTCGCCGACGGCGAGCAGCTTGACGATCAGCGTCTTGCCCGGCTCGATCTCGACCGGGTGCTCGTCGCCGGGGTCCGGGCCGAAGAAGAAGATCGAGGTCGGCAGGATCGACGTGTCGGAGTAAGTTCGCTCGTGTGCGGCCAGGTCGGGGAAGACGCGGGGATAGAGCAGGTAGCTCAGCGCGTCGCGGTCGCCGACGGGACGGCCGCAGCAGCGCCGCGGCCTTCTCGCGGGCCGCGGCGACGTCGGCCGGCGGCAGATTGGCGCCGGGCCGCTCGGTGAGCGCGGCGTCGGCCCTTCGAGCACGCGCGTCTGAAGCGCCGGAGGGAAGCCGCCCGGCGGCTGGCCCAGCCGCCCCTCGAAGAACTCGACCACGCTCTCGGGAAAGGCGAGCTCGCGCTCGGGGTCGAGGACGTCCTCGGGCGTCAGGTTGTTGGCGACCATGAACAGCGCCATGTCGCCGACGACCTTCGAGCTCGGCGTCACCTTGATGATGTCGCCGAAGAGCAGGTTGACCTCGGCATAGGCCTTGCAGACCTCGTGCCAGCGCGCGGCCAGGCCGAGGGCCTTGGCCTGCTGGAACAGGTTGGTGTACTGGCCGCCGGGCATCTCGAGCTCGTAGAGATCGGCCGCGGGCGAGCGCGGGCCCGACTCGAACGGCGCGTAGAGCTGCGCACCTCTTCCCAGTAGCGGCTGATCTCGATCAGGGCGCCGGGATCGATGCCCGTGTCGCGCGGCGTGAAGCGGAGCGACTCGACCAGGGCGTTCAGGCTGGGCTGCGACGTCAGGCCCGACATCGAGGCGACCGCGCCGTCGGCGATGTCGAGGCCGACCTCGGCGCCCGCGAGGATGCTGGCGGCCTGCGCCCCGCCGATGTCGTGGGTGTGGAAGTGGATCGGCACGCCCGACCTCCTCGCGCAGGGCCTTGATCAGCCGCTCGGCGGCGAACGGCTTGCACAGGCCGGCCATGTCCTTGATGGCGATCAGGTTGGCCCCGCGCTTCTCCAGCTCCCTGGCCAGCGTCGACGTAGTACGCGAGGTTGTACTTGGGCCGGCCCGGGTCGAGGATGTCGCCGGTGTAGCAGATGGCCGCCTCGCAGAGCGCGCCGGCCTCGCGCACGGCCTCGATCGCCAGCTCCATGTTGGGCACCCAGTTGAGCGAGTCGAAGATGCGGAACAGGTCGATCCCGGCCGCGGCGGCTTCCTTGACGAACGCCTCGACGACGTTGTCGGGATAGCTCGTGTAGCCGACGGCGTTCGAGCCGCGGAGCAGCATCTGGAAGAGGATGTTGGGGATCCTCTCGCGGAGCTGGGCCAGCCGCTCCCAGGGGTCTTCCTTGAGGAACCGCATGGCCGTGTCGAAGGTGGCGCCGCCCCACATCTCGATCGAGAAAAGGCCCGGGCAGAGCCGGGCATAGGCATCGGCGACGCGGAGCATGTCGCGGGTGCGGAGGCGCGTCGCCAGCAGCGACTGATGGGCGTCGCGGAAGGTCGTGTCGGTGACGAGCAGGGCTCTGGTGCTCGCGAACCAACCGCGCGAATGCCTCCGGCCCCATTGCCAGGAACTGCTGGCGCGAGCCGGCGGCGGCGCCGCCGCCGGGTCGAAGCGCGGCGGCGACGGGCTCGGGCACGGTCGCGTAGCCCGGCGGGCCGGGCCACGCCCGGGAAAGCCGTTGACCGTGATCTCGGCCGCGTAGGTCAGCAGCCGCGTCGCCCGGTTCTGGCGGATCGGAAAGCGGAAAAGCTCGGGCGTCTCGTCGATGAACCGGGTGGTGCAGCTGCCCGGCGAGGAAGTCGGGATGGGTCACCACGTTGAGCAGGAAGGGGATGTTGGTCTTGACCCCGCGGACGCGGAATTCCTGGAGGGCGCGTTCCATGCGCCGGGCCGCGTCGATGAACCGGCGGCCATAGGCGGAGATCTTGACCAGCAGCGAGTCGTAGAACGGCGTGATGATCGCGCCGGTGATCGCCGGGCCGCCGTCGAGGCGGATGCCCGGCCCGCCCGACCGAGCGATAGTGAGTGATCCGGCCATAGTCGGGCGTGAACTTGTTCGCCGGGTCCTCGGTCGTCACGCGGCACTGGATGGCAAAACCCTGAACCTGCACCGACTGCTGGGTCGGATAGGTCGATCTCGGGATCGGACAGCAGGCTGCCCTGGGCGATCAGGATCTGGCTCTTGACCAGGTCGACTCCCGTGACGATCTCGGTGATGGTGTGCTCGACCTGAATGCGAGGGTTGACCTCGATGAAGTAGAACGCGCCGGTATCGGCGTCGACCAGGAACTCGACCGTGCCGGCGTTCTCGTAGCGCGACATGGCGGCCGATCTCGACCGCGGCGTCGCAGATGGCCTGGCGGATCGCCGGCGTCGAGGTTGGGGGCCGGGGCGATCTCGACGATCTTCTGGTGCCGGCGCTGGACCGAGCAATCGCGTTCATAGAGGTGGACGAGATTGCCGTGCCGGTCGCCCAGGAGCTGCACTTCGATATGCTTGGCCCTGCGGATGAACTTCTCGAGGAAGACGTCGGGAACGCCGAAGGCGTTGGCCGACCTCGCGGCGCGCCTGGTCGAGCGCGGAATCGAGTGCGTCATCAGCTGTGCACGACCCGCATGCCTCGGCCGCCGCCGCCCATCGCCGCCTTGACGATGACCGGGTAGCCCAGGGCCTCGGCCAGCGCATGGGCCTCTGGACCGGGAACGACCGGCCCATCGCTGCCCGACAGAACCGGCACGCCCACCTCGCGCGCGAGCTTGCGCGCCGCGACCTTGTCGCCCAGCCGATCGAGCAGCTCGGGACGCGGCCCGACGAACGCGATCCCAGCAGCGAGCGCAGGCACGGGCGAACTCGGCGTTCTCGGACAGGAAGCCGTAACCGGGATGGATCGCGTCGACTTGCTTTACTCCTGGCCAGCTCGACGATGCCCTCGATATCGAGGTAGCTGCGAATCGGCTCGCCGGGCATGCCCACTTGGTAGGCCTCATCGGCCTTGGAGCCGATGGCTGGCGAAGCGGTCCTCGTGCGAGTAGATCGCGACCGTCCGGATCCCCAGCTCGTGTGCCGAGCGGAATATGCGAATGGCGATCTCGCCCCGATTGGCCGCCATCAAACTGCGAAACCCGGTCATCAAGCGGTCCCCACTTCAAGTCAACGCCCGGCAGGCAGGAGTAAGCGTTTTAGGTGTCGGGCGATTCATTCACACAGGATGCAATCGACCTTATTGCGAGTGCCGGGTCAACCCCCCCTGCCGCTATTAGAGCATTTGGCAGCGTTGAGCCTGAGATTAGTGGGACGACCCATCTGGTCGTCACCAGCAATCCAAGCGTGCGGCAGTTCCTCTCCGCATTCCTCCAGCATCTCCAGCGACAGTTCATGGCGAGTGTGAAACTTGATCTCCTTGGCAACGCCCGCCTCCTTCCGACGGGGGCGGACCTTTGCCCAATCTTCAGGAAGATAAAGACGTGTATTAACGTATGCAGCAGAGGCCGATGATCCCAAGGTACCTGTTCGATGAACTTCTGGATTCCCTGCCGATCTTGATTGTACAGATAGGCGATCCCCTCGCCCGTTTTGGTTTCCGGTCCGGACACCAAGCGAGTCGCGTACTCCACAGCATGCTGTCTTTGCTCGGGTCCCGAGAAGCTCAGCAAAAAGGCTCGAGGAAAACGGTCAGCCGAGGCAACAGCCCTCGGACCAGCTCAGGAGAAACCTCCGCCTGGTTCATCATCTCGCCAAACCGCGACTCAAATCGTCGGTCCATGACGCACTCCCTCTGTGTAGACCTCCGTGACGGAAGAAGATGAAACCAAAACTGTTAGAACTCGTCGAGCCTGGGATGCAGTAGAACGAGTTACGACACCGGAATTCGGCGTTGGCCGCACGCGCCTGAAGGTCGCCCACGACGGTGATTCTGCCCCCGTCGAGATAGATGTTGAGGCCGCCGGCAGCGGGACACTTCCAGTTGTCCGCGACATCCGCAATGGCTCGCCAACCTTCCTCGTGCTGAGATCGGTTCAAGAACATGAGCAGATCACGATCCGGACCCTCGAGTCCCTTCGCTCGAGCCCGTGGATCAACGGCCTGGTTTGCGACCTCGACGCCGCCTCGGTGGACCTGGTTGACCGTAATGACGAGGAACGGTTGGCGGATGGGCTCATCGAGCGGGAATACTCCTTCCGCATCTCGTGGAAGCGGCTGCCGGCGACCGCCGAATTCTCCGGCAGACTGCTCGCTACCACGAGCGTGGCCGAGGCCGCGCCAATCCCGGTCGGCACCGTTTCAGGACGCTTGGCGAGCGGCCGACCGTTCTCCCCGACCGTCGCGCGGCTCCTGCCGGGCGAGCATCCGCGCGAGATCGTCCTCTTCGACTCGGATGCGGGGACATGGGCGATCCCGCGCGACGTTCGGCTCCCCGACTGGCTGGAAACGGAGTGGTTGCCGGGCGGCGCAGGTCAGCGACTTGCATCGAAATTGCGCCACACAACCAGCGCGGTGGGCGACGCTTACGAATTGCCGCTGGAAGACGGCAAGGGTGGCCGCCAGACGCTCACGGTCGTCCGGGCCGAATCCGTGAGCCGGTAATTCGACCGCGGATGAGGAGCCAGAGGAATAGACTCGCGTGCAGGGGAGAATCATCGTCGGCTGGACCGCCACGCCGGACGGCGGCGGGCACCACGGCCGCTCGGCGCGAGGGGGCGGGGGGCGCGCGACGACCGTCGAACGCCGCCATCCCAGCGCCGTGAGAAGGCGTCTGGTTCACCCGCAAGCCGCACAACCGGCAAAGACGCAAGCCCCTTCCCGGCAACAAGCTCCACGTATCTCCTCGGAATTCTGGTTCGTGCACCGAGGGGGGTGTCTTTTCTTTTGCCGACCGCGGCGAGATGCTGGTGAGGCGTTCGCGCGCCTCGAAGTTTCCGCGGGCATACCGTCAACGCGAGCGGGGCGACAGCCGCCGGCCCGTGCTCCCCCGAAACGAGATCCAGAGGAAATCGACGTGTTCGTGCGACCGGGCTGGATTGGCATCGTCACTCTGTCGGCCGTGCTGACCGCGGTGACGACCTATCAATCCCTGCGCCAATATGAGGAGTTCCGGAGCGGCTGGTCGTGGGACCTGGCCTATTACAATCAGTGGTTCTGGTCGTTGACCCACGGCGCCGGCGAGGTGACGGCCCGGCCCGTGTCGGCTTACGCCCAGGAGGGGCCGTCGATCTGGAAGATGAACTACCTGGCGCCGATTCGCCTCGTGCTCGTGCCGTTCTATCTCATCGCACCCGACCCGCGGACCTTGCTCGTGATCCAGAACATTGTCTTCTGGTGGGTCATTCCCGCCGCTTACAGCCTGGTCCGCGCCGAATCGCGGTCGGAAATCGTGGCGGTGTCGGCCGCCGCACTCGTGCCCTTCACCCCCCTGCTCTGGCCCCTGGTCTGGAACGACTTCCGCGAGTTGCAGCTCGCGGCGCCCTTTGTCTTGTGGGCCGTGAGCGGAATTCGAGGCCGGTCCGTACCTCTTGCCGCACTGGGGATCGCGGGCATGCTTGCGTGCCGGCAAGAATTCGCCGTGATGGTCGCGACGTTTTGCATTTTGCCTCCGCGCGAGCCCGCACGCGGCGCGGCGGGTACCTGGGCAAGCCGCCCGCCCGGGTTCATCCTCGCTTCGTTGCGCGCGCTCCTTCCCCCCCTTGGTAAGGGGGGGCCAGGGGGGGTGTCGGATGTCGCCCGGTCGGCCGAGGAACCCACCCGCCCCGAGCAACAACGCGCGGTCTCTCCCCCCTTGATAAGGGGGGGCCAGGGGGGGTGTCGGATGTCGCCCCGTTGGTCGATACCCACGCTTCACCGTGGCAACCCGAACCGCTGAGCGTTGCTTTGCGCTGCGCCGTGCGACCCTGCTTGGCGGAACGATCTGGCTGCTATTCGGGTTCTTTGGCTACTTGCGGTTCATGGTCGGCCGCGGTGCTCCCGACGCCTTCATCGACCAGTTCCTCGGTCCCAAGGCGTCCCTGGCCGAAACGCTCATCACCTCGTTGCAGGTGCTTTTCTTCGGATTGGGCGCCTGGGGCTTGCTCGCGTGTCTGGCGCCTCGCGTGGCCCTGCTCGCTTTGCCGTGGATCTGGGGGCTTTGCAGCGGGCGCTGGGCTCTGAGGTTCCTACGAAAGCTCCGAGTGGCACTCGGTCCGCTACGTCGTGCCCATGGCGGTGATGATGTTGGCGGCCGGTCTGATCGGCTATGCTCGGCTTGGCTCCTGGCTGCTGTCGCGACGGGGCGGGCGAATCGGTCTGGCCGTGGTGTGGCTCGCGTCTGTGGCAGCCTGCGGCGTCGGACTGAACGACGTGCTCGCGCGACTTTCGCGCGTGAGCCCGGTTTTCGACCGCGCAGAGGCGCGAGAGATCTGGTCGTGGGTTCGCCAGGTAGGGCCCGACGACGCGGTGATGGCCGACTACGCCGTGTCGGCCCCGCTCTCGAGTCGGCGGCGGCTCTATAGCTACATCCTCGACGCCAATCTCCCCAGGGGATTCCCGACTCTCGGTCCCGAGTTTCGCTGGCTCTTCATCCGCAACGACTATCCAAGACTCCAGTACTTGCTGCAACAAAACTTCAAGGTCGTTCACCGGGGCCCTGTCTTGACGATCGCCCGCCGGGGCGATGAAGAAACAGAACCGACGACGAAGAACGGACAAGGGACAACGGACAAGGGACAACGGACAAATGACAATTTTCACCAACCTGCTGACTGGAGCGCCGGACTGCGGTATCTTCGGCATCAATCCAGGGAGATCTCACCATGCGAATCGTGATTGCCTCGATCGGGATTGCGGTATCCCTGGTAGGGATGCAGCTCTTCTGTGCGGCCGCCGCCGAGAAACTGGAAAACCGTCATTCGCAGAGCCATGGGAGGGTTGAGAGGATGTTATTTGGAAAGACTGCCGATGGGACCGCGGTCGATCTCTATGTGTTGACCAACGGTAAGATCACCGCCAAGGTGATGACACTTGGCGGCATCGTCACCGAGCTCCACGTCCCCGACCGCGATGGCAAGGTCGCCGATGTGGTACTGGGTTTCGACAATCTCGACAGCTATCTGGCCGGACACCCTCATTTCGGAGCGATCACCGGGCGGTTCGCCAACCGGATCGCGAAGGGGCGATTTACCCTGGACGGCAAGGAATACAAGCTGGCTGTGAACAACGGCCCCAACTCACTGCATGGCGGGCTGAAGGGCTTCGATAAGGTCGTCTGGAAGGCCGAGGATGTCTCGGGCCCTGACGGCCCAGCCGTCAAGATGTCGTATCTGAGCCCCGACGGAGAAGAAGGTTATCCCGGAAATCTCGCGGTGTCGGTGACGTATACGGTCACCTCCGACGCCGCGCTTCGGATCGACTATTCGGCCACCACGGATAAGCCCACGCCGGTCAACCTGACCAATCACAGTTACTTCAACCTGGGGGGGCCGGCCTCGGGCCCGGTCCTGGACCACGAGGTGATGCTGGCCGCGGACGAATACACGGCCGCCGACGAGACGTTGATCCCGACCGGCGAGCTCAAGCCGGTACGAGGGACGCCGCTCGATTTCACAACACCGACCGCCATCGGCGCGCGGTTCGACCAGTTACCGGGCGATCCCAAGGGATACGACCACAACTATGTCATTCGCCACGACAATCGGTCGCCGGCACTGGCGGCCCGGGTTTACGAACGCAGGAGCGGTCGCGTGATGGAGATGTACACCACCGAGCCGGGCGTCCAGTTTTACACCGCCAATTTCCTCGATGGAAAGCTCAAAGGCAAAGGGGGCGTCTCCTACAAGAAGCAACAGGCCTTCTGTCTCGAAGCCCAGCATTTCCCAGACTCGGTGAATCACGACAGTTTCCCGTTCGACGATCTTGAGACCGGGGTCCGCGTGCAAGCAGACGACGATTTACAAGTTTTCGGCGCGATGACGGCAGAGCACGCTCAAGTTTGCTGGCTGCACGCCGCAGTTTACTTGTTCTGAATCCCCTTCAACGAAGGAAATCGGATTGGGTCTGTTCTTTGGCGGACAGTCATGGCATAGTAACAATAGATGAGTTCTTCCCAGGACCGTCACGAACTGGGTCTCCCAAACCGTCGAGCCGCTCGAACGGGGAAGGCAAGGGCAACGATGTTGGGCTCGAAAAGAACGACCGGTTTCGCGCTGGGTCTTTTCGCGCTGCTCGGGGGCTTCGCGTCGTCGGCGAAGGCCCAGGTCGCCTTCCTACCTGGCATCGGCCAGATTCCGACCGGCCAGACGGTGACCGTAACCCCGGTTGTCAGCGACGATCGGCGGTATGTGCGACTGACCGTTGACGCATTCTTCAATAGCCTCAACGGCATTTCCAGCTTCTCTTTTCCAGGCGCCGGCGTTAGCGGCGGCTTTGGAGGCGGGGGCGGCTTTGGAGGCGGGGGCGGCTTTGGAGGTGGGGGCGGCTTTGGAGGAGCGGGTGGCTTTGGTGGCAGAGGTGGTTTTGGAGCTGGGGGTGGACTTGGTGGAGGGGGCGGACTTGGCGGCGGTCACGGTTTCGGCGTCGGGAGTGGTTCTGGAGGGGGCAGTAACTTCGGAGGGGGCAATGTCGTCATCGGAATGACCGCCGGGATGGACGGGGTGATCGGCGATGAAAGTTACTACGCCGGCGGGCAAGCCGGAATGCCAGCGAACGCCGGTCTACCCAACGGGATGCGCGCCGGGCCCTTGCCCGGCAACGGCGGTCCGGGTGCCGGGTTTGGCGTCGGGGTCGGCGATCCGATGGCCTTCGACGGCGGTATGAACCAGGGAAACGGAATTCGGCATGACGCCGGGGCCAGGAGGCGACGACGCGGCACTCGTGGTGGGCATGGCGAACAACCGCTCGAACCATGGCGTTCGTCCCGCAGCGCGAGATCGCGCCGAAGCCCGCGCCGGACAGTTCGCAAGTCTACGAAGAAACCCACGAGTGCGAGGCGGCCGGCTTCGGCACGGAGCGCGGGTCGCTGAGCGGATTTCGGCAGCCCGATTACAGCTTGAATGAGGCAAGTACTCCTTCGATTAGGCTTGGCCTTGGCCATCGCGGCGAGCGTGATCGTGCTCGCGTGGTCAGAGATTCCCATCGGGGGCATGGCTGGTGCCGCGCTCGACAGAACGGGCCCGCTGGTGCTCATCGGGGGGCTCGTCGGTGTGCTGATAGCGAGTTTGGTCGGGGCCGTGATCCTCAGGGCGGGAGCCGCATGGGTTGAGCAGAAGGATGTGAAGTATTCTGATGCATATGTGACGATGCTTCTTTGCGGCATCGCCACCCTCATGTTGAGAGTTGTCCTCCGCCCCGCAGTCGGTGCGACGTTTCACGTGGACATGGAAGTAGCCTCCCGCGTCGCAATCGTGCCGACGATTCTCCTGGCATTTTTGATCCAGGCAGGCTTGATCGGTGCGCGACATGAGATTCGGTTCCGTGCGCCTGCCTTGTCTGCCTGGTGATGCTGGTGCTCTCCGCCGCCCTGGCCTTGACCATCGCCGGCGTCGCCTATCTCATCAGGTGGGGCTATCGTCGTCTAGGGGTGCTCTGAGGCTGGCATGCCTGCACGGCCCGTCGTGAATTATTCCGATCTAGTGGCAGGCGGGGTGGCGTGCGATTAAAATCGACCCGTTCCACAGGATGTGGCAAGGGTCGTGCGCGATCTTGCAACCGTTCTCTTGACAGGTGAGCTGCCGATGAAAGCCGTTGCCGTTCTCCCGGGCAAACCCAGCAGCGTTCATCTGCGCGATGTCCCGGTCCCGACGCTGGCGGACCAGCCGCACCCTCATGTTTGCGAGATCCCCGAGGGCCGCGGGGTCCTGGTGAAGGTACTGCAGATCGGGGTCGATGCGACCGACCGGGAAATCAACGAGGCACTCTACGGTAATGCTCCGCCGGGAGGCGAGCATCTGGTGATCGGTCACGAGAGTTTCGGGCAGGTGCTGGAAGTGGGCGGCAAGGTGACCGAGGTCAAGCCGGGCGACTACGTGTCATGCACGGTGCGCCGGCCCGGCGGGTCGTTGTTCGATAAGATCGGGCGCAATGACATCACCAGTGAAGAAGTCTATTTCGAGCGGGGCATCAACCTGTGTCACGGTTTCTTGACCGAGGTCTTCGTCGACGATGCCGAGTACATCGTCAAGGTTCCCAAGAACCTGAAGCACCTGGGGGTTCTGTCCGAGCCGGCGAGCGTCTGCGCCAAGGCGATCGAGCAGGCGTTTCTTGCCCAGCATCGTCTTCAGGTCTGGTACCCGAAGCGGGCATTCGTGCTGGGAGCCGGGCAGATCGGATTACTGGCGACGATGATGCTGCGGCTGCGCGGGATCGAGGTGTTCACGCTGGCGACCACCCCGGCGCCGCAGCGAAAGTCGTCGATCGTCGAGGCCTATGGCGCCACCTACGTGAGTGCCCGGCAGCAATCGATGCTCGACCTGGCCCAGGAGGTCGGGCGGCCCGACCTGATCTTCGAGGCGACCGGCAATGCCGAGGTCTGCTTCCGCGCCATGGACGTGCTGTCGCACAACGGAGTCCTCATCTGGACCAGCATCACCGGCGGCAAGCACGAAGTGACCATCGACGCGGCCAGGATCAACCTGGAATGGGTGCTGGGAAACAAGCTCTTGGTCTCGAGTGTCAATGGCAACCGCCGCCATTTCGAGCTGGGGATCCAGGCCCTCTCCCACGGTGAGCTGACCTATCCGGGCGTCACCGAGAGCATCCTCACCCACTGCGTCTCGGGACTGGATCGCTACACGGAAATGATGCACTTGCTGGAAGACAAGCAGGCACTGAAGGTCTTCGTCAACGTCGCGGAATGAGGTCCGGATCCAAGAACAGTGTCGCCTTTCGCTCCGCAAATGGAAGTTCCTTCGCAGAGTGAAAGGCCCCTTTTTCCGCCAAGTTATTTTCGCGCAGTTCCCAACTGGGAACCCGGCGGGCGGAGTGGAGCATCCATGACTAGCTTGAATGTTTCGAGCGGCCCGTGTGACCTGGATTTTCTGTCCTTGGGAGCGCTTGTGCACCGGCTCGATCCGGGCATTATCCCGTTCCGCAAGGCACGATCGCTGGAGATTCACGTCTCCGGCGGCGAGTACAACGTGGCCGCCAACCTCGCGGATTGTTTCGGGCTCCGGACGGGAATCGCCACGGCGATGGTGAATTACCCCATCGGCGAGCTGGTGCAGTCGAGGGTCCGGGAAATGGGCGTCACGCCGTTCTACAAATGGTTCGAGCACGACGGCGTACGGGGGCCGAATATCGCGACGGTCTACAGCGACCGCGGCTATGGGGCTCGCGCCCCGGTCGTTTTCTATAACCGCGCCAACGAGGCGGGCGCGCTGCTTGAGCCCGGAGACTTCGACTGGGCCGGCATCTTCGGCCGCGGGGTTCGCTGGTTCCACTCGGGGGGGATCTTCGCGTCGCTATCGGCGACGACGGCGCCCCTCATTGCCGAGGGCCTGGAAGCCGCCAGGGCCGCCGGGGCCGTCACGTCATTCGACCTCAACTATCGCGCCAAGCTTTGGGCCTCGGTGGGCGGGCCGGCGCGGGGCCAGCAGGTGATCAGGGGCATCGCCGAGAAGCTCGACGCCCTGATCGGCAACGAGGAGGACCTGCAGAAGGGGCTCGGAATTACCGGGCCGGAGGTCGGCTCGAAGTCGAAGCTAGACCCGGACACGTTCTTCGGCTTGATCGACCGCGTCGTGGCCCAGTTTCCCAACATCAAGCTGGTCGCGACAACCTTGCGCGAGGTGCATTCGACCAATCGTCATAGCTGGGCGGCCGTGCTCTGGCTCGACGGCCGGCGGTATGTGAGCCCGACCTGCGAGCTCGACGTGCTCGACCGCATCGGCGGCGGCGACGGCTTTGCCGCGGGGCTGATTTACGGCTTGATCTCAGGGCGGACGCCCGAGGAGGCGCTGCGCCTGGGCTGGGCGCATGGCGCCTTCTTGACCACCTTCCCGGGTGATGTCACCATGGCCAAGCTGGACGAGGTCGAGGCGCTCGCCAAGGGCGGCTCGGCCCGCGTGCAGCGCTGAGGCTGTAGCGCTGCCCGCAAATCAGTGTTGCCTTTCGCTCCGCGAAAGGCGACTTCTGCCGACGAGTTACGTTCGGGTGTTCCTCAAGCGACACGAGACCGGAGAGATTGAGCGATGCTGAACGCCCTCGGTTGCGCGGCTCGACGGGAACGGCTCTGGGATGCGCTGCCCTCGGCCTGTCAATTCTTGATCGTGGGCGACCCGTCGCATCTCATCTATTTCGCCGGCTACGCGCCGTCGCCGTTCGTATTCCGGACGGTGGAGTCGGGGGCCCTGCTTCTCCTGGAGCCCGGCCGCGCGATCCTGATTGCCGATGATATGCTCGGCCCTTTCGTCGACCGGGCCCAGGTTGACGAGCGGATGGCTCCGACCTGGTACGACGGCAGACACGCCGCTCCATACCGCCGCGGGAAGCTCGTGGAATCGGCGCTGGGCCGTCTCGCGCGAGCGGCGGGCGGCAGGGTGGGCATCGAGCTTGCGACCGTGCCGGCGGCGATCGTGGAAGGACTGCGGGAGGCTCGTCCCGGCCTGGAAATCGTGGATATCGGGCCGATCATCCGGCGGCTGCGCCGTTCGAAAGATCCGGATGAGATCGAAGTCCTGCGGCAATCGATGCGGAGCGGCGAGGCAGCCCAGGCAGCGGCTTTGAGAGAGGTTCGGCCGGGCATGACCGAGCTCGATGCTTACCTGATCGTCCAGGCCGCGGCCGCGCGCGCTCGGCTTTCCGGCGATCGTGTATGGCGACTTCGCGTCGGGGCCGCGCTGCGCGATCGAGCAAGGCGGGCCGCCGACGTTGCGGAAGATCGAGCGGGGTGACCTGCTCATGCTGGATTTCTCGGTCGTGGTCGACGGCTACCGCGCCGATTTCACCAACACGTTTGCCGTCGGCGGCGGTCCGACGGCCCGGCAGCAGGAGCTTTTCGACGCATGCATCGGGGCGCTCAGGGCCGGCGAGGCTCGGCTGCGGCCCGGCGCTCCGCCCGCGAAGTCGATGCCGCCGTCCGCGGCCACTTTGCTTCGCTCAAACTCGACTACGCCTTCACGTCGCACTCGGGCCACGGGCTGGGACTGGGACATCCGGAACCCCCCTACTTCGTCCCCGAAAGCGACGAGACCCTCGTCGCCGGCGACGTGGTCGCCCTGGAGCCCGGTCTGTACATCGAAGGCGTCGGCGGCATGCGCTATGAGCGCAATTATCGGATCACCCCGGACGCTTTCGAATCGCTCTCGAATCACGAGCTTCGAATCAGACAGTAACGGGCGATGTACCGATTTTACGAAATTCCGGAACCGCGGGCGGGTCTGGTACCATTACTTGTAGCTTCGCACTTGCAGGCCGGCGAGGACCAGAGCCGTGGCAATCGGGAAGGACGCGGCTGTCGTCAGGCAGCTTCGCACGCTATTTGAGCTGGGCACGATTCGAGATCTGACCGATGGTCAGCTCCTCGAGCTTTTTGCGACCCGGCGAGGCGAAGCGGCCGAACTGGCCTTCGCGGCCTTGGTCGAGCGGCACGGACCGATGGTCCTGCGCGTCTGCCGGGGCGTGCTGAACAATCCGCATGACAGCCAGGATGCGTTTCAGGCCACGTTCCTGATTCTGGTGAAGAAGGCTCGCGGCCTTTGGGTGCGCGATTCGCTGGGCCCGTGGCTCCATCAGGTTGCGCTCCGCACTGCGTCGTGTGCCCGCTCAAGGGCCGCGCGACGTGAGCGGCACGAGCGGCAGGCAGCCCAGTTGAGAAAGGAGGGCTTCACGGTAGTCGACGACGATCTTGGGCGAGTTCTCCACGAAGAGATCGAAAGGCTGCCCGATCGATACCGGGCGCCGGTGGTCCTTTGCGACCTCCAGGGAGTTTCTCACGAGCAGGCCGCGCGCCATCTGGGATGGCCGATCGGCACGGTCAAGAGCCGCCACTCGCGCGGCCGCGAGCGGCTGCGCGCTCGACTGGTGCGCCGAGGCCTGGCCCCGAGCGCCGGGCTGATGGCCGCCGCGCTCGAGGCCGGCGATGTCAATGCGATGATTCCACCCGCCCTGGTCGATTCGACGGCCAGGGCTGCGCTCGAATTTGGCAGCATTCACACGTTTCTGCGAGGATCGGCCGCGTCTCTAGCCCGGGGAGTTCTCAGGTCCATGTCCACGACCCGAATCTTGAAAAGTGCGTCAGTCCTGATCGTCCTGGGCGCGACAGTCTCCGGCGCCGGCTGGCTCGCCGGGAGGGGAACGACACCCGCCATTGCGCAGGGGCAGCAAGACGTCCAGGTTCCCCGCGGCGCCCAGCTCATCACCTACTCGGTCAAGCCCGGCCCGCTCTTGGTCAACGTGATCGGGCGCGGCTCCCTCGAGCCAGGGCGCACACTCGACTCCTACTGCATGGTGGAAGGCTCGACGACCATCATCTCGATCAAGCCCGAAGGTTCGGCGATCAAGAAGGGCGACCTCGTTTGCCTACTTGATTCGGCCCCGCTCAAAGACCGATTGATGAACCAAGAAATCGCCGAAAAGCTAAGCGAGAACGAATATCATCGAGCCCAGTTCGCCCGCGAAACGGCCGAGCTGGCCCTGCGTGAATATGCCGAAGGAACGCTCGGCCGCGAGCGAGACCGGCTGAATGCTGAAATCGGTCTGGCCCGGTCGGCCATCGGTAGGGCCGAGGCCAGTTCGAAGCGCGCTCGTGACGCCCAGGCACGGCTGAGGGGCGCTGTCGCAGCGAGAGGTGCAGCGAGCACGCCAGCAGACATCGCGGCCGAGCTCGATATCGAAGACCGCCGCGACGCCGCCGATCAGACCATCGAGCGCGAAAAAAAAGCTCTGGAGCACGCGGCGGCCCAGCTCGAACTGCTGGATAAATATACTTCGACGAGAACGACGCGGGAGCTGACGATCGATGTCGAGCACAAGAGGTCGGACGAGCTCGCCAAGAATGCGGCCTTGAATCTTGCAACGGCCAGAACGGCCAAGCTCAAGAGGCAGATCGAAGCATGCAAGCTCTACGCTCCAGGTGACGGGGTGCTGATTTATCCCAACGATCCGAATCGCTTGTTCCGCCGCAACCTGCCCCAGATCGAGGAAGGCGCGACTGTCCGCGAGCGACAGCAGATCTTCAGACTGTTCGACCTGAAAAGCCCGTTGCGGGTCAATGCCAAGATGCCCGAGTCGCACGTTCAACTTGCTGGCGCAGGGGATGCAGGCCCGTATTCGAGTTGACGCCTTCCCCGATCGGCTCTTAACCGGCAAAGTCATGGACGTCTCCCCGCTCCCAGACCCGCTTAACGTTTTCAGTGACAACCGGAAGGTCTACACGACCCACGTTCTGCTGCGGGACGGCATTCCGGCTCTTCGGCCGGGCATGAACGCCCAGGTCGAGATCGTTGTCAAGGAGCTCGACAACGTGCTGGCCGTGCCAGTCGCGGCGGTGCTCGCGTATGATGGCGAGCATCATCTCGCGGTGAAAAAGCCGGACGGAGGGATCGCCTGGCGCATCGTGAAAGTCGGCGCCACCAACGACAAGTTTGTCGAGATCAAGGAGGGGCTCGAGAGCGGCGATCAGGTGGTCGTCAACCCGCTAGTGCTCATGACCGAGGACGAGAAACGGAAGAAGCTCGGCAAACCGCCCGAGTCGGCCAAAGCCGCCGGCCAGGGCCAAGGCGAAGGCCAGCCGCCGCGCTCTTAAATGGCCTTGCATGATTCGGGGAGGGCGAACCTCCGTGTGAGCCGGTTGTTTGCCTGGCTCGGACGGAGCCTCGCCCTCCCAGGATCACGAAACCCCATTTAGAGCCCTTACCCAATGCACTGACCGCGGCGAAGCAAATACTAACCCGACGCGCTAGTTTTGGTGTAGCGCTCTTTGCCGCCCAGCAGGGGCAACCACATGTCAGCCCAGGGCAACGCCCTGGGTAACGAGCGAAAAACGCAATGAAACTCGAGCCCTGTAAGGGCGGTACAATCGGACGGATGTTTCGCCCCTTCAGGGCTCGGGGGTCTTGATAGATATCCACGTACCCAGGGCGCTGCCCTGGGCTGGTTTGTTGCGGCCCCTTCGGGGCGAATCCGGAAAGAGCGCAACACCAAAACGCGCTAACGAGGGGGACCGCCCCAACGATACCCTTGCTGGCGCGTCGGGCTGGTATGGCCGATGCGCACGGCCGCGCAGACTGTTCTCGGGAAAACGTTAATGGCAGCGCCGCTCATTCGAGAACGCCGTCGCCCAGCAAGTAACACCTTGCTCGCAATCCTCCTACGCGGCTACAGTCTGACGTGATGTCTGTCGCGAGCCGATCCCGTTAACATCCGGGGGAACATCTCGATGGCCGGAACAAGGAGTCGTCTGGCGATTCTCCTCCTGCTCGCTACTGGGAACCGCGCCTCGCTTGGGGATGTACACGAAGGTGTCGAGAAATTCCCCAGTGGCGAGGCGAAAGTCTCGCTCGAGTACTTCAGACCCGCCGCCCCGGGAAAATTCCCCGCGGTCTTCCTGTTGCACGGTTCGGGTGGGCTTGATCCCGGGACAGCGTACGTGTTCCGCGAGATCGGACGCGACCTGGCCAGTCAGGGCTATGTCGTCCTGATCCCGCATTACTTCGAGCGAACGGGCCACCACGCCGGCGAAGCGTTGAAGGACAACGAGTTCCCGTCGATGATCGAGTCGGTCCACGACGCCATTGAATTCGCCGTTGCCAATGCCCCGGTCGACTCGGACCGGATCGGTATGATCGGCTACTCGATGGGTGCCTACATTGCGTTGGTCCGGAGCTCGCGCGACCCGCGGATCAAGGCGATCGTCGCCGTTTCGGCCCACCTGCCTGTCGAGTGGAAATCGAAGTTTCCCGCCCTCCTGATTCTTCTCGGCTCGGGAGACCGCAATACTCCGCCGGCCCGGCTCAAGCAATTCGAAGCGATCTTGAAGGAGCGGCAGGTGCCTTATGGAACCCACGTCTACCGCGGGATCGCCCACAACTTCGACATCCCCACCTGGGACGATGCCAGCCGCCGCGCCGCGACCTTCTTCAACAAGTTCTTGAAGGAGACCAAAGCCAGGCGCTCGACACGCAGCCGGACATCGACCAAGGCGAACGCGCCCAGTGCGAAAGCCAAGATCGCCACGGCGCCCAAAGCCGGCGCTGCACGGCTCAAAACCGGCGACGCATCGACCAACAGCCAGAGCCCGCAGCCGAAACCCAGCGATGCCCAGCCGAAACCCGCTGGGCCGCAGCCGATATTCATTGATGCCCGGCCGACCGCCGCTATTGCGCAGCCGAAAGCCGGCGGAACGCCGACGAAACCCGCTGATTCCAGTACGGACCGCACTCGAGTCGATCCGCCTGCCGGAGACCAAAGGGACACGTCGCCGCCTCGTTCGTAGAAAGTGAACGTGTAGTACTTGCGTTGCACGGAATCCGCGCGCCCCGTCGTCAGAAGTCGGCTCGGTGAAATGTAGTATCCAGGGCTGTGGGACAAGCCGGACGACATCATGGCAGGCTCGCGTGACTGAAGGTTGGCTCGCCCCACGATCGAACAAGCGAACGGCACCGTGCTCGGAAATCCGCGGCGGGCGGGGAGGACCCCGTTGAACTCGTGGCCGCTTCGACTAAGATGCGGGCACGGGCGCCTGGCCGGGCGGGGCGGTCGAGGGCCGCTTCACTCGGTTCGGCGGAGGCACCTGTTTTTCCGATAGATCTTCGATGTCTGCCCGCCGGTGTAGGATGAAGGAAGGGGTCGGTCGTGGCCGCGGAAAGTCGCGCGGCCGTCGGGCCGCTCCCGACCATGCCTGAAGGCCGGAGAGAGTCATGCCGCCCAAAGCTGATGAGACCCAACTGGAACAAAAGGCACGGTTCATTTTCCAAGGAACCGTCGTCAAGACCAAGGCGGCAACGATGCCGCAGGTCCCGGTGTCGCCTCGGACGGCCGTGGTCCGAGTCGACCAGATCACCCAGGCCCCGCCGGCGCTCAAGCAGTTTGCCGGTCGGGAAATCACTGTCGAGCTTGACAAGACGAGCAAGGTCAAGGAGGGGCAACGAGCGACCTTCTACACCAACGGCTGGCTTTTTGCAGAGGGATTGGCCGTCCGCTCGATCGGGCAAAAGCCGGTGCAACGCGTCGCTGCGGCGGCGGCGGCCATTGCATCGGCTCGGGAGCCGGCACGGGCCCAGACCGAGCGGGACCTGAAGGACCGGGTCGACGCGGCCGATGTCGTACTTAGCGGGCGCGTGTCCCAGGTCCGCCTGCCCGCCCAACCGGCCGCCGCTCGGGCCCTGGCGGCCACTGGCGAGCACGTGCCGGAGGAGGGGCCGATCAGCGAGCACGACCCGCTCTGGCGAGAGGCTGTCATCGAGGTCGACGACGTGATCAAGGGATCCCACCAGCCGAAGACCGTGGTGGTGCGGTTCCCCTCCAGCACGGACGTCCGCTGGCACAACGTCCCCAAGTTCCATGCCGGTCAGGAGGGAATCTGGGTACTGGACAAGGATCAGATCGGGGGAACGGCCCGCGCCGCGCTTGCGGCCACCGGGTCCGAAGAAGCCCCCGGTGCCGCGACCTACGCTACGGTCAGCCCGTTCGATTACCAGCCGCCACAACGACTCAGCCAGTTGAAGCGGCTGGTCGAAGCAACGAAGAAGTCCTGAGCCGACTTGCCCTGACAGCGGCGCGGGGAGTTTCCCAGTTTCCCGGGCGACCCCGCCCAAGGCGCTCGCGCGATGGGAACTTCCGGCGTACTCCGCAAGTGCTCAGCCCACAACCGCTGCATGCCCGCGCCACGGTCCCGGCCGTGGCCGGCCCTACTGAGGAGCTGGATGATGGCGACGAAGTCCAAGAGCGCGAAACGATCGAAGACCACGGCGGATAGGGCTTCCAAGACGAAGAATGCCGGGGCGAGCCCCAAGACCAAGTCGGCGAAAAAGCCCGCGCTGAAGACGAAGATGCCCGCACCGAAGGCGAAGTCGCCGGCGCCCAAGGCGAAGCGCCGCGCCCAAGGCGAAGGCGCCGCGCCCAAGGCGAAGGCGCCCGCGCCCAAGGCGAAGGCGCCCGCCCCCAGGCGCCGCCACCCGACGAAACCCAAGGCGATCGCCGCGGCGGCAGCCGTGACGCCCGTCCTGGTTGTCAACATGATCCCGAAATCCATGAGCGGCGAGCAGAATCAGGACAGCGAGCCCTGCATCGCCGTCAACCCCGCGAATGCCCAGCAGATCGCGGCCACGGCCTTCACACCGGATCCCATGGGTGGGGACATGGCGCCAATTTTCATTTCCCAGGATGGCGGGAATAACTGGATGCTCAACTCGATCGTACCGAGCGAGCAGATCACCGGCGACATCACCATTTCCTATGGCTCGACGGGGAGCTGGCTCTATGCCGGGATCCTCCGGTTCCCGGCCCCGGCGCAACAGACCCGACTGAACATTCTCCGCACTGATAACTCGCTGAGCGCCGATGCGATGTCGGTGCTGGTTGACCGGACCGGAGTCGACCAGCCGTATATCCAAGCGGCGACGGCCACTCGTAGTGCCAGCGCTGCCCAGGCTGAGGACCGTGTCTACGTCGGTCATAACGATTTCGGCGCCGGGAACGGCCAGACGACGACCATCGAGTTCTCGCTCGACGGCCGCGAGACGACACCCACGTTCGATAAGGTGCGCCTCGAACAGCGTCCGACGGCGGGCCAGAATGGTCCGCAGAGCCGGCCGACGATCCATCCCGACGGTGTGGTCTACGCGGCGTATTACGGCTGGCGGGCGCAAATGGAAGCTGGCCGGCGAACACGCTGGTCGTGACCGCCGACGTGGTCGTCGTCCGCGACGACAACTGGGCCTCGGGCAATGCGCCCTTCACGGTTTTGACCGATCCGGGCGATAACCTACCGGGGCTGCGAGTGACCCAGAGTGTCACTTTTCCGTTCCATAGCACGGGTCAGGGCGTTCCCGGTCAACAGCGGGTCGGCGGCGACATCGCCATCGCCGTCGACCCCACCGACAGCCAGCGGGTTTACCTCGCCTGGGGACAGAACGAACCAGCCACCTCGGTCTACTCACTGCACCTCCGGCGCTCGACTGATGGGGGAGCGTCCTGGTCGAGTGACCTTCTGCCGCCGCTCCCGATGGCGATCAATCCCTCGCTGGCCGTCAACGACCAGGGCAAGGTCGGCCTCCTCTATCAGCAACTCACCGGCACCGGTGCCGCAGAGCGCTGGGTCACACATCTGAGACGCTCCACCGACGCCATCCACTGGGACGACCTCATCCTCGCCACGGTACCGGCCAGCACGCCTTCCGTGGTCCCGCCAACCGGCTTCGACCCCTACATCGGCGACTACGATCACCTGATGGCCGTCGGTAAGGACTTTTACGGTGTCTTCAGCGCGCAAAATACGCCCGATAAGACCAACTTCCCCAACGGCGTCGTGTTCCAGCGGAACGCCGACTTCACCACGCGCACGTTGCTCGATGTTCGACAATAGCACCGCCGTGACAGTCTCGATCGACCCGTTCTTCTTCAAGGTGACCGAATAACCTGACAAGCTTGCATGCCGATGCCGGCGCGATCAGATTCTTTCCGCTGAATTTCTCCGCAAGATGCGCGCATCTTGCGATCGCCGGACGGAGCCGGCTCCTACAAAAGCACGTGCTGCTGCGCCGCTGTAAATCGCCGGACGGAGCCGGCTCCTACTAAAGCACGTGCCGCTGCGCGGCTGTAGGAGGGGGTTCTGCCCCCCGAGCTGTTGGTTGCAGCTATGCCGCCTTGGGCGCTGCGCAACAATAAGTCGCCTTTCGCGGAGCGAAAGACGACTCTTCCGGTAACTTATTTCTGCCCAAACTTAGCGCCGTCCCCTTTTCCCGTTCCTGGGTGTGTTGGGCGCGTCGTCCTCGGGAGGTCGAGGATCCGCGATTCGGTAGGCGGCTTCGGCGCCGGAGGGGACCTCGATGACCTCCATCCAGTCCGGGTCGGACGCCCTGAGCCTCCGGAGCACGCCGGGCGCATCGTGGGCGATCAACCTCAATTCCTCGCGCGTCAGGCCCCGGTTCCCTGCATTGAGAAGCGCGGCGACCACGCGGTATCCGACTAACGAAAGCCGCTTCTTCGCCCGGCCGAGCACGACCGGCGGCGTGTAGGGGGTATTTCCGAGCACGACTGGAGGATCGACCATGGGAGAGCCCTCGGAGATTCGCCCGGCCGCGCGCCATTCTCGGGCCCTATCCCGAATCGGAAGGGAAGCGGCGAACTGGGCGGCCGCAGCTCGGGCGCCGCAAATCTTGGGAGCGAACTCCCCGCGTGCACCGCTCGGGGCTGGACGATCCGTCGATGGCGATCAAGCTAAACGCCTCGATGTCGCGCGAGCAAGTGAAAGTCTGATGAAGAATTCGAGAACATCCGCACTCACTCCGCGGATCGCGGCGGCTTCGGCATCAGGCCTCCGCGCCACCGGTCGCATCGCGCTGAGGCACGCGTCATGTTGGCGAGCCGAGCTACGGGAAAGTTCGGCAAGATCCAGCCGGCCGACGACGCCAGTTCAGGCCGGTGGCCATGACCGTGATGAAAAAAGACAACGCCGATGGTCGCCTATTTTGGCTCATCTGCCGAAGGCGCGTGCTCCCGAGTCAGGCCGCTCGTCGAGGACCGCAAGCCCGATCCTCATGCTCTCATTGGTACTTAAGGGACGTCTCGGGCGATTACGGGGGCTCGATCCGTCGGTCTTAATATTATCTACGCATTCTCAAAAAGGATCATGAGAATTCCGAGAAGAGTCTTCACATTCCAAAATACGGTGAGCGATTAAGAACCTGAAAGTATTTTTGTTTACTTCCTGCTTTCGTCACTCTAATATCATCTTCCCGAGCTACACTCTGCCCGTTGCCCGGCGATCCGGGTGACTGGGCGGTCCGCTCTGCGGTGGATGCCCCGCATCTGCTCTCTCTGGGTCTGCTCTGTGAACAGGCACCTTTGGAGGAAATGAGAATGTTTCGAGTCACTCGTAGTCGTGCCGCGACGAATCGTCTTCGTCCTGGGAGGCGCCAGCGGGCCCTCGCTTGCAGCTTCGATTCGATGGAAGACCGCGTGCTCTTGAGCCAAACGCCGACGGGCCTCCCAACGTTCAGCACGACGGCGCAAGTAGGTGGCACCTACGACACCAACAGCTACATGGGTGTCACCCAAGCCGGTTTCTACAGCAGCAATGAATACTCAGCGTGGGGCTTCCTGCAGTACGGTTCCTCGTCGGCGATTTTCGGCACGGATGCCGGTGTGTCGGCCGTGAGCAGCGTGTCGTTGTCGCTCTATAACAGCGCAACCAGTGGTAACTACGCCCCGGTTGCCGGTGATTTCAGCGTTTACGTGTTGCCCTCCAGCGAGTCGACCAACGCGACCGCTTTCCAGAGTGGCGTACAATACCAGAACACTTCGAGCGGCATCACTAGCTCCCTCTACGGCTCGCCCGCCCTGGGCAGCGGCTCTTACACCAGCGGCCCCACCAGCCTGGGCCTCCCTGGTACGACTGACGCCGCCAATGCCCCCTACCTGGTCGGCACCTGGAACGCCACTACGTTCCAGACTGGTTACCTGACCTACACCTCGACGGCGACGACGACCAACTCGCCCACGGGCACCACGGCCGTGTCTGCCGGGTTCGGCTCGCAGGTCGCCTCGACCATTGCCACCGACCTGAACAACGACCTCCCGATCCAGCTCTGCGTGGTAGCCGCCTCCTCGGGCTTCCAGGAAGACTGGGAAGGTAACTATTCGGGGGGCGATCAGCCTGAGCTCTCGGCCGCCTACACCCAGGTCCCCAGGGTCAGCCTGAGCAGCCCGACCTACTCGGTCAACGAGACCGACCAGGTTGCGGGCCACGTCACCCCGTTGACCTTCAGCGTCACGGATACCCCCAACCCCGCGAGCACGACCTCGGTCATTGACTGGACGGCGACGAGCACCAACATTGCCGCCGGCAACTTCTCGCCCACGTCCGGCAAGCTGACGTTCACCAACAACGCCAGCCCGCAGACCGGCACGATTGATTTCAGTAACATCGTCGCCGCGGAGAACTCGGGCCAGGTGACGATCACGCTGTCCGTCGATCACACCGACACGGCCGGCACGATCATCGGTCCCATCGGCACGGCGACCGGGACGATCAATTACATCCAGGGCACGGACGTCAGCATCAGCCCCTCGAGCGATTCCGTCAATGAGTCGGCCGGCACGGTCACGCTGACCGTGACCCGGTTCCGGCAGCACGACCGGCACAACGGCGACGACCGTCCACTACGCGACGGCCAACGGCACACCGTACCTGTCGAGCAATCAGGCGGAGCAAAACGCCCTTGCTGGCCGCGACTACACCGCGACCTCGGGCACGCTGTCTTGGGCGGCGGGAAACACCACCCCGCAGACGATCACCGTGCCGCTCATCGACGTGAATACGTTCGCGGGCACGCGGTACTTCACGGTGACTCTGTCCAACCCGTCCACGGGCACGGCGATCCTGCCCAATGCCCAGAGCACCATCACGATCACCGACAACACGGTCACCGGCAGCACCGTCACCGGGCCGGCAACGCCAGACGCCTCGACCCTCCCAACCGGCTTCTACGGTTCGGCGGGCGTTGAAACGACTGGTCCGTACTACACCGACACTTTCACGGCGCTGGTCTCGACCCCGCACGGGTCGTTCGGCTACTCGACCATGCCGGTGTTCAACTTCGACACGGCCTCGGGCGTCTTCCCGGCCGATCCGTCTACGGCGAGCGTTGACAGCCTCAGACTGAGCATCTACAACACCGCGACCACGGGCGGCTACGCCGGCACGCCCGGGAGCTTCGACGTTTACCTCCTGACTGACAACTCCGTCACCGATGACAGCCTGCGCTACCAAGGCGGCACCGGGGCCACGGGCCCGGTCGTGATCGGCACCCAGGCCACGCCGGTCCTGCTCGGCTCGGCGACGTTCACCAACAACTACGTTGGGTACAACGACTTCACGTTCGACCTGCCGAGCGGCTCGGCGGCCCAGAACGCGGTAAACGCGGCCGTCCAAGGCGACTATGACATCCGGTTCGCCATCACGCCGTCCTCGGGCAGCCCCGTGGCGGTGGACTGGGAGGGCGACTACTACGACGACCAGCCGGAGCTGCAACTGCTGACTGTCGCGTCGAACCTGCCGTCGTGGGTGACGTCTCCCAGCGGCGGCGCGACCTGGAACTCCGCCACCCACACCCTGACCGTGACTGGTGCCGCGACTATCATCGCCGACCCGGGCTCTGACTCCCCCAATATCGTCGCCTCGGGCGCCGCCGCGGTGTTGACGATCCAACCGACCAAGGTCGGGCTCGTCAATCTGGGCGGAATCACGCTCACGAGTGGTGCCAGCATCATCGTCCCCAGCGTGGGCGCGTCGCGAACGCACACCAACCACAACGTGATCGTGCTCGACTCGAACGGGACCACCGTCCCCACCTTCTCGATCGACTCATCGAGCAAGCTCGATCTCGGGGACAACGACATGATCATCCAGAACGGCGGCAGCGAGCTTGCCAAGGTCGAGGGGCTCGCCCAAACGGGTGCCGACTATCCCAACAACGACTGGACGGGCAACGGCCTGACCAGCTCGACTGCAAAGAGCAACGATGCCAACCAGGGCTACGAGCAGACGCTGCTAGGGGTCGCCCTCAACAGCAGCCTGCCGAGCGGGCCCTACACCAGTTGGCAGGCGGGCACCAGCACTCTTGCGCTGGGCATTAACGACATCATCGTGAAGTACACCTACAATGGCGACTTCAATCTTGACGGCATGGTCGACGACAGCGACGCCGGGCTCCTGTCCGCCTTCTATGCCCCGGGTTCGTCCTATGGTGCCCCGGGCTCGGCGTTCGAGTATGGTGATACCAACGGCGACGGCTACGTCGACGACAACGATGCCGGCTTGTTCGGCGTTCTGTATGGCCTTGGCACCCCCGGTAGCGGCACCCCGCAACTCTGATTGCGGGCCCGCCTCGCCGAGGGTTTTTCTCGACAACTCATCGCCGTCAGGGCGGCGGTGATTTATGATAGGTCCCCACGACGGGTCGGCGTTGAGCGTATCGATGTCGGCCCGCCTATTCCATGTGTCTCTGAAACGTCTTCAAGAAAGGCAGTACTGCATGCACAAGTTCTGCGGTCTCGCGGCGGTGGCCCTGGTTCTGGGCCTGTCCGCCAGCACGGCCACGGCCGGCCCCCTGATCACCTTGTCGGTTGAGGGCAGCACGAGTCCAGGCGGGCCGTTCAGCAGCTCCTTGACGGTGCAGGCGGACACCACGTATTACTACGAAGTGCTCATCCAGATGTCCGCGATCGGCACGGTGGACGGCACCCACACCATCAACTCGCTCGTCCAGAACGTAGACGGCAACAACTCCTTGTCGTTCAATTTGAATGACACGGGCACCAGTCCGGTCCCCATTAGCTTCAACGGTTCGGGAGCGCTCACGAACGGGTACCAAAACGGCATTGGCGCCCAGGGAGGCACACCGACCGGCAACAATCTCATCGACGCCCGCCCGATCCAGAGCCCCGGCGTCTTCGTTGGTGTCCCGAGTACGCTCAGCGCACCTGCTGCGATGCCCCCACCCCTGCTCGTGATGACGGGTACGTTCACCACCGGATCGGTGGTGTCCGGCTTGAGCTCGATTATCGATGGCTCGTTCTATGGGTCCACGAGCAGTATCAAGATCAATGACGGCGGCGCGGTGATCATCTCGAGCAGCAGCGAGAATGGCGCGAGTCCGATCGTTGGTTACGAAGGCCTGACGCTCAAAACCGCCAGCGCCCCCCCCGTCCCCGAGCCGCCCAGCATCGCGCTGCTGGGCCTGAGCCTCGTCGTCGTCGTCCTGGCGGCCATGCGTCGCCCCAAGAAGGTCTTGGCCTGACCCCAGGCCTCCTCGCCGTCACCGAGTCGCCGGCGGACCTTGTGTGTCCGCCGGCGACTCAATCTTTTGTCGCCATACCGGGCTCGGCCGGAGGTCGGCACGACCGCCGCTTGACGCTCGCGCGTCTGGCAGTTCAAGAAGTTACCTGTTGCCGCTCTCAGCGCAACAGCCTATCATCATATCAAGCTCACTAGCGGCCTATCGTCTTGGGGACAGCCGGACCTTGAGGCTCCAGGGGTTTCCATCTTTTCGTCTATTCAGGCTCACAGAGGAACTTGATGCCGCGCCGTTCCGCCCAACTCTCCAAGTCCAAGCGTCGAATCCTGCGGTCCTTCAGGCTCGAGATCCTGGAGGAACGCCGGCTCTTGTCCGGGACCACGACGCTGCGCATCGTGACGTACAACATCGAGTCGGACATTTACTCGCAAGGAATCGTGGCACCGCCTGAACCGGCCTTCGCGACGGTTCTCGAGGCGATCGGCGCGGAGAATGTCAGCGGAGATTCCCAGCCGATCGACATCCTGGCTCTTCAGGAGACCTCTGGCAATACCCTGACTGCCGCACCGATCGTGAGCGCGCTCAACGGTTATTACGGCGCCGGGACGTACGCCTACTGCACGTTCCAGCCAAGCACCACGGGACAGACCGACGGCAACGGACCGAACGCGCTGATCTACAACACGACCACGGTGACCTTGGTCGGCGTCGAGGGGATCGGTACGCCGAGCGATGGTGGGTATCCGCGGCAGCCGGTGCGATACGAATTCCAGCCGGTGAACGGCAGCGCCGCCGATGATTTCTATGTGTACGACTCTCACTACAAGTCGGGCGACGAGACGGTGGACAACGACGGAGCGCACCGCCAGGCGGAGGCCGAGGCAATCGTTGCGGACGCCGCGACGTTGCCCGCGAACGCGCGAATCCTCTATGTGGGCGACTACAACTGCTTCTCTGCGACCGACCCCGGTTACGCGACGATCACGGCCCCCGGGCCGAACCAGGGATTCGATCCGATCAACCAGCCGGTCTTCCGCAACGGTCCCTTGCAGACGATGACGGAGACGGACACGGCTCTCGAGGAACGCCTCGACTTCGAACTGCCCACGAACAACGTGTTGACCGATCCGACCGGGGGCCTGTATCTGGTCCCGGGTTCGTACCATGTATTCGGCAATGATGGGTCCACGAGGAATGTGAGCGAGGGGAGCACCGCGCTCCCCGGGCTTCCTAACAGAACGACGGTGCTCGAGGACCTGACCCTCAGCAGCGACCACCTTCCGGTCGTCGCCGACTATACGGACACGGTCACCGCGCCGGTCGGACCCGCCATCGGCTCGCTCTCCGTCAGCCCGACAAGCGTCTCGGCCGGGGCCACCGTCGTGCTCACGGCGAACAACGTGGTCGAGGACGGCCCGGGCAGCATCGCCTCGGTGGAGTTCTACCGCGAGAGCAATGGAATCGACGGCTTGCAGATCGGTTCCGATGCCCCGGTTGGCAGTGGCACGCGGAGTGGCTCGAACTGGACGCTTTCGGTCTCAACGAGCGGTTTGAGCGGAGGCTCCTACACCTACTACGCGGTCGCCACAGACAACGCGAGCCAGGTCAGCAATCCGGTCTCGACGACGCTGAGCGTGAGCGGGCCGGCTACTCCGACGATCGGTACCTTCACGGCCAGCCCGTCGTCGGTCGTCGCGGGAGCCACGGTGACGCTCGACGCCGGCGACGTCACGCAGCTTGCCGGCACGATCTCGAACGTACAATTCTACAGCGAGACGAACGGAACGTCCGGCCTTCAGGTCGGCTCGGACCTTTTCCTGGGTAACGGTACCCTGGGGGGCTCGGACTGGATCTTCAACACCGACACGATCGGGCTTCCCACGGGTACGCAGACTTACTACGCCGTCGCCACCAATGAAGACGGCGTGGAGAGCGCGACGGCGATGTTCAGCGTGAACATCACGGCCCCGCAACCGCCCTCGATCAGCTCGTTCACTGTGAGCCCGAGCTCGGTCGTACCGGGGACGTTGGTGACGCTGTCGGCCGACGACGTCACGGCCTACGGGTCGAGCAGTGTCGCCTACGTCAATTTCTACGTCGAGGACAACGGCGTCCCGGGTCTTCAAACCGATACCGATAGCTTGGTCGCTGCCGGCACCAACCAGAACAACGGCGACTGGACGGCTTCGCTCCAGACCTCCAGTTTGACGCCGGGCACGTACACCTACTACGCGGTAGCGACCGACTCCAACGACCAGACCGGCATTCCGCTTTCACAGACCTTGACCGTGGCGGCGCCGCAGCCCACCTTGGCGAATCTCCAGATCCTGGCCAGCGCCAGCGCCAGCGGCCCCTTTACCAGCACGCTGTCGGTCACTCCGTCGGAAAATGTCTACTTTGAAGTGATCGCTCAGCTCGCCCCTGTGGGGACCACCGACGGGAGCTACACGATTACCAGCCTGAACCCCGCGACGGACGGCATCAATAGCCTGTCGTTCAACTTGCTCGACCAAGCGACGAGTACGCTGCCGATCAGCTTCGCCACGCCCACGCTCGCTGCCCCTTGGGGCAATGGCATTGGTGCCAAGGCGGGAACGCCGCAGAGCGTGGGCGGCGGGACCAACAACGAGATCTCCACCGCTCGGCCGATTCAATCGCCCGGAGTGTTTTCGGGGGCGCTCTCCTCCGTCTTGATCGAATCTGGCAGCTTCGTCGTGGGCTCCAGCGTGCCGCAAGGGGGCATCTCGCAGGTCGCCGGCTCATTCGCCGGCGCGACTTCCTCGATCAAGATCAACGGCGGCACGGTGGTCATCATTTCCACCAACAGCGAGAGCGGCTCCGCTCCGATCATGGGGATCGCGCCTTTGACGCTGAGCCTGGAGACGCTCCCGGCCTGGCTGGCGCCCGGCAGCGCCGTTAACTGGAACTCGAGCACCAAGACCCTGACCGTGACCGGCGCCGCGACAATCATCGCCGACCCGGGCTCTGACTCCCCCAATATCGTCGCCTCGGGCACCGCCGCGAACCTGACCATCAACCCTGCAATCATCGGCTTCGTCAACCTCGGGGGGATCACTCTCACCGACGGGGCCAGCATCACGGTCCAAAGCGTCGGTGCCAGCCGGACCCACACCTACCATAACGTGATCGTGCTCGACTCCAACGGCACCTCCGTTCCCACTTTCTCGATCGACTCATCGAGCAAGCTCGACCTGCAAGATAACGACATGATCATCGAGAACGGGGGGAGCGAGCTGTCCACTGTCCAGGGGCTCGCCCAAACGGGTGCCGACTATCCCAACAACGACTGGACGGGCGACGGCCTGACCAGCTCCGTTGCCGAGAGCAACGACGCCAACCAGGGCTACGAGCAGACGCTGCTCGCCGTCGCTCTCAACGGCAGCCTGCCGAGCGGGCCCTTCACGAGCTGGCAGGCGGGTAGCGGCATGCTCGCCTTGGGCCCCAACGACGTCATCGTGAAGTACACATACAATGGCGACTTCAATCTTGACGGCATGGTCGACGACAGCGACGCCGGGCTCCTGTCCGCCTTCTATGCCCCGGGTGTGCCCTATGGGGCCCCCGGCACGGCGTTCGAGTATGGTGATACCAACGGCGACGGCTACGTCAACGACAGCGACGCCGGCTTGTTCGGCGTTCTGTACGGCCTTGGCACCGGTGATGACGGCGAGCGACTTTGAACCGCGGCGGCGGCGACAGCCGTTCCCTCGATAATCGTCCCGGATCTCCTGCCGATCACACACGAAAGGAGTGAGCAATGCTGAACAGTCACCCTGCGGCCAGTTCTCGGCGCGCCTTTACATTAATCGAATTGCTGGTGGTCATTGCGATCATCAGCGTTCTGATCGCGCTCTTGCTCCCCGCCGTCCAGGCAGCACGCGAGGCCGCCCGCAGGATCCAGTGCGTGAACAACCTCAAGCAGATCGGGCTCGGTCTACACAACTACAATAGCGCGTTCAACTGCTTTCCCCCCGGTCGGTTCCGGCCGGATTTCGTCGTCAATGCCGTGGTGCAGAACGACTACACGAATTACAACGCGATTGACAATCCCGGCATCCGCGGTTGGAACTGGTGCGGACACTGGTCTGTCCACTGCCACATTCTCAACTACATGGAGCAGAACAACGCCTACAACGCCATGAATTTCATTACCGTCGACCATGCCCTCTTGAGTGTCACAGCGGGATCGGGGCAGACGATTATCGTCAGTCAGAACTACACGGCGTTCTGTCTGACCCAGGCTGCCTTCCTCTGCCCCTCCGACCCCAATACCTCCGGCAACGGCGGGGTCAGCGAAAACAACTATCGGTACAATTTCGGCGGTGCCACCGTTGCCGCGGGCTCGGGGGGCACGAGCATCCAGACGAGCTCTCCCTCGATACCCGACAATGGAGCGTTCACGATCGGGCCCGACCTTTCAACTGCGGCTATCACCGATGGCCTCTCCAGTACCGTCTTCTTTTCCGAGCGGAGCAAGGGCTCCGGGACGTTCGACGGCTCGGCGACCTCGATCAGCCAGGTGACGATCAACGACGAAATCGAAACCGACCGCGGCGTGTACGGGGGCTATGCCAACACCGTTCCTCCGGCCGACGACGCCCTGAACTACTGTATACAAGCCAATCAGACTTATGGCGGCGATCTCGGATATGTTTTTGGCAACCACGGGCGGTACACCCCCTCGGGGGGTGGATATTCCAACGGCTGGCCCTTCGCATGGTACATCGCCACGCTCTACAACCATGTGGCGCCGCCGAACTGGAATAACATCGATTGTGGCATTGGCTACAACATCAACGACACTCCCGGCGAAAATGCGATCGTTTCGGCCAGGAGCCATCACCCCGGTGGTGTCAATTCGCTCTTGGGCGACGGCTCGGTCAAGTTCATGAAGAACAGCATCAATCTCGCCGCCTGGCGCGCTGGGCACGCGGAATGGCGGCGAGGTCGTCAGCGGCGACAGCTACTGAGGCTGCGTCGCGGTTAAATTGCGGGAGGCTCGAGCGTTCGGTGAGGGCGTCCCGCGAACGGCCGGAACAGCTTGCTTTTCCTACCTTGAGGCAGGAGTTAATCTGACGCCGGTTCAAGAACATCACGCAAGCTTTAATGTTTTTTCATCGGAAATTCATTTACGTTCGGATCCGGTCGGTTATAGTACTTTTTCGTTTGTTCCAATTGCATCCTCCGGGCAACACCATCGGGAGAACGAGCTCATGCGGTCAATCTGGGTCGGCGTCTTACTCCTGTCCCTCGCGTCCACGGCGCGGGCGGACATCATCGCGGACTGGACTTTCGAGACCTCGCAACCGTCGACCGCGGGTCCGTTCGCCCCCGAGGTGGGCGCGGGCGAGGCGTCCGGGCTTCATGCATCGAGCGCCACCGTGTACAGCAGCCCGGTGGGCAATGGCTCGGCCCACTCCTTTAGCTCGAACACCTGGGCGGTCGGAGACTACTATCAATTCACCTTCAACACCACGGGCTTCACAGGCCTTACGCTGACCTTCGACGAGACAAGCTCGAATACCGGCCCGGGCGACTTCAAAGTCCAGACCACCCTCAATGGCACGACTTATACGGACCTCCCGGGCGGCTCCTACTCGGTGCTGGCCAACGCGAGCCCAAACCCGTTCTGGACTTCGACGACGTACGAATCGATCTTCACCCTCACCTTTAACCTCCCGTCCGGTATTGAGGGAATCCGGCTGGTGGATACCTCGACGACTTCCGCCAGCGGCGGCACGGTGGGGACCGGGGGGACCGACCGGGTCGATAACGTGATCATCGCCGGATCCGCGGTCGTCCCCGAACCGGCGTCGCTGACGCTGCTCGGGCTCGGTCTGGCCGGCTTGGCCGCCGCCCGGTTCCGCAGCCGGCGCGCGGCCCGCTGAGCTTCAGACAACGGATCGGCAGGTTGAAGGGGGACCGGCGCCGACCGGGATCAGGCGTCGCGCGCCTCCCCTTCCGTAGCGGGCCAGCGAAACGAAAAGGCGAGAGGCGAGATCGGTGTCGAGAGTTCCGGACCGGCTAGACCTGGGTGGGTAACCACCCAGGTCTAGCCGGCCCGGAGACAGGCTAACTTGAAGCGTATTTGAACCAACTCGGCGAACCCACGCGGTCAACTCACCGTCAGGGCACCGCTGCCATCGCTCGTGCCAAGGTTGGTAATGCCGGTGAAGACGGCGACGACGGCGCCCGAATGAGTGCCCGTCGCATCGCTCGTGGGTACGTTCGAGAGGGTGGCGACACCGTGGCTATCGGTGACGGCGTTGCCGACGGAAGCGCCGTCGAGGGTGAAAGCGACGATTTCGCCGGGGACGCCTTGGTTAGTAACTAAGGACATGAGCGTCGCCATCAGGGTGGCGAGGCCACCGGTGGCGGTACCGGAGACGTTGGCCAGGCTGGTAGCTGCCTGGCTGACGATGAGGTTGCCGGTGGCGCTGGTTGCCGCCGCCACGTTGGCGTTGCCGGCGAAGCTGGCGACGACTCCGCCGGTGTCGGTGCCCGCGGTGTGGCTGGTGGCGACGCCAGTCAGCGTGGCGACGCCGCTGCTGTTGGTGACAGCGGTACCCGCCGCAGTGCCGTCGAGCGCGAAGCTGACGGTCTGACCGGAGAGCCCCGCGGCACTGGCCGGATTGGTGAGAGTCGCTGTCAGCGTGGCCGTGCCGCCAAAGGCGGCGGTGCCGGAGGCGTTGCCGAGGGTCGAGGCCGCCTGGCTGACGACGAGGTTGCCGGTGGCATTGGCCGCAGCGGCGTAGGTGGCGTCGCCCGCGAAGCTGGCGACGACTCCGCCGGTGTCGGTGCCCACGGCGTCGCTGGTGGAGACGCCGGTCAGCGTGGCGCCGCCGCCGCTATTGGTCGTCGCGCTGCCGACTGAAGTCCCGTCGAGCGTGAAGCGAACGGTCTCGCCGGAAATCCCCGCCCCGGTGGTCGTATTGGTCAGAGTCGCGTTCAGGGTGGCAGTGCCACCGAAGGCGGCGGTCCCCGACACCCTGCCCAAGGTGGTGGCGGTCGTGCCCGCGCTGACCGTCAAGTCGCCGGAGGCGTGGCTGGATCCGTCGTTGATGTCGCCGGCGAAGCTGGCAACGACGCCCCCGGTGTCGGCCCCCGCCGCGTCACTCGTGGCCACGCCCGACAGGGTGGCGACACCGTTGCTGTCGGTGACGGCGGTCCCGGCGAAGGCGCCGTCGAGAGTGAAGAGGATCAGGTCGCCCGAGATTCCCGTGCCGGAGGCTTTACCCATCAAGGTCGCGGTCAAGGTCGCGGTGCCGCCGGCGGCAGTGCCGGAGACGCTACTGATGGTCGTGGCGGCTTGGGGGAGCGTCAGGTTGGCACTGAACGCATGGTGCGCCACCGCCTTGGCGACGGCGCCCCGCGATCCGAAAAGGCCGGTCGTGTCAAGGACCGCGGTGTCGAAGGTGGTGATCGCGGTCGTCAGTACCGACTGGGCGTCGGCAGAAGCTCGTGTCCTGGGTAATCGCGAGGCCGGTGTTCTCCAAAGTCGTGACGGCCGTATCGACGCTGTTCGAGACGTGCGGGTGGGTGACCTGAAGCGCGGCGTGCATGTTGGCGCGATAGGCCTCGGCCTCGGCCGTGAGAGTGGGCCCCACGTCGGTTGGCGTTAGCGTCGTTGTCCCGGACGATCCCAGGGCCTGCGCCAAGGTGTTCAGCTCGGATTCGAAAATCCGCGTCGCGGTCCTGTAGGCGCTCAGCGAGGTCTCCAGAGAGAAGATCGGACCGGCTGTCAAAGAGCCGATTGCGGTCTGGGCCTGAGTGGCCAGGTCGGAGGTGCTGACCAGCCCGACCGCATTCTGCTGGTTCAGGGCGATCATGTCGGCCACGATCCGCTGCCCTTGGAGGTCGAGCAGCCGCTCGACGTTGGGGAACTCGGGCGAGAGCTGTGAATCGACGCTCTGCTCGTAGCTCGTCTCCAAGCTCTGCACCTCCGAGACGAATCCGTTGCCGTCGACCGTGCCGGCATTCAGGTCGGCAAGCGGGCCGCTCTGGAGCTGCGCCTCGAGCGCCCGGACCATCGTGTTGATCCCGGCGGGGGCCGTGTCCTGCCCCTCGCGCGCGAGCGCGATCAAAGCGGTGAGCGACGGCCCGTTAAATGTCTCGACGGCCGCCGCCAGCAACACCCGCCCCTCCAAAGTCTCCACCGGGACAATTCGTTGAACGCCGCGCCCGCTGTAGGTGTCTTCTCTGGCTGCTCATGGTTTGCTGTGAACTTCCGTTGGTGTCGCGTCTCTGGGGTGCCCGCTCGATCTGACGGGATCTAAAATTATGGCAGAGGCGTAGGCTGGGGTCTATAGGGCGGTTGTCGATCGGCAAACTGGGTGATTGGGGACGGTCCGCGCGGCCGATAGCCATCGCGAGTGGCGGCGCTTCGAGCTACGGCGCACACAGCTACTGAGGGTAGGGAAAGTCGGCCGGCGCGGTCGGGTCGAATTCCTGGTCCGGGGACTGGCCGAGCGCGCGCTTCTTCATGCGGTGCGGAGGATAGCATGCGGCCGGCGCATCCGGCCGCGGTCCGATGATCGCGTTGAGGCTCACGCTGATTCGCTCGCCTTCGGCCTGTTGCACCGGAACGACCGTATGTCGGAGCCACGACGGGAAGAGCACGAACAACCCGGTGTGCGGAGGCACGGCGACCGGTTTGCCCGGGGCGAAGACCTCCCGCGGGTCGAAGAAAAACAGAGAGCCCTCGCTTCCCGTCAGAGCAGGCACCTGCGGATAGTAGACCGCGCTCCAGTGGTTGGGAAGGTGACCGTGCGGCGTGTCGGCGCTGCGGTCCCCTTTCCGGAGGATGTTCGCCCAGGCACGCGTATGCAACACGTGATCCTCTCCGTGCGATACGGTCGCAATCACGCCGACGAACTCGTCCCGAAGCCTCCGCACTTCGGGGTGGTTGACGAGGAGAAAGTTCCCCTGAGTCTGGAGACCAGCCACCGCCGGCCCGGAATACATGAAACCGGCGTCGCGCAGCGCGAGGATCACTTTGGCGATCTTCGCCGGATCGACGCCGTCCAAGGTTGCCGAGACGAGGGGGGTGGCGAACAGTTGACCGACCCGGATGTCACGTGCCATGGCGATCCTCCTCGTGGACCGGCTTCGGAGACCGCGGCCGCGGCCGCCGGTTATCGGGCTGCCATCGGACCGTCGGTCGGCAATCTTAACGACCGATTGCGAAATTCCCGCGAATTCTTGGTGTGAAATGCAGAATTGGTCCCGGATCACGCCCCGTCTCGGGCGGGCCGCCGTGTGGCCCACACCTGCGAGCACCCCAACGCGATGCAATGAGGCATTGCGAATGCACCGTGAAGATTGCATTAAGATGGATCAATTCCTTGACCAGACGAACCCCGCGTGGTTAATCTCACGGGTCGCCAAACCCTAATACTTCTCGCATTGGATGTTATCTGATGAGTGCCAAACGCCGGACTGGTTTCACGTTAATCGAGTTGTTAGTCGTGATCGCGGTGATCGCCGTGTTGATCGCGCTCTTGCTTCCCGCCGTGCAGTCGGCTCGCGAGGCGGCAAGGCGGATCCAGTGCACAAACAATCTCAAGCAAATCGGTCTCGCTTTCATGAACTACGAGAGCGCCAATTTCGCCTTTCCGATGACGACCATCCTGATTCCGGCATCGAGTGGGCCTCCCGCCACATGGTCGTACCAGTCGTCGTGGAGCGCTTTCGCGCGAGCCATGCCGTTCCTGGAACAGGGTAATTTCTACAATTCGATCAACTTTGATTACACCTACAGCCACGCGTCGAACACCACCGTCTCCGACACGCCGATCAGCTTTCTGTTCTGTCCGAGCGACCCGGGGTCGCACATCGACGACAGCACGCTCGGCGATACCTTGGTCGCCACGACGAGTTACGGGACGTGCGACGGCGATTGGTATGTCTGGTCGGTCATCTGGGAGGCCACTAACACGGTCGGCCCCATGAACCGCTCGCTTTTCGGGCCGAACTATTCGCGGACGGTCGCCATGGTCACAGACGGGATGAGCAACACTCTCATGGCGGCGGAGGGCTACATCGGCCACGGCCAGTACCGGAGCTGTTACCCAACGCCGAGTTCGCCCGCCAGCGCCGGCGTCGGGGGCTGGACCCCGACGAATGTGCCTCCCCCTGGCCCTCTCTCCGCTACCGCGCTCCTGCAACTGCTCGCTTCCTGCGGCGCACAGAATAACAGCATCAAGGCGGGCGGGCCCATCGGGCACACCCGCTGGTGCAACGGCGGTGTCTATTACTCGGGCTTCACCACCGCGATGCCCCCCAATCCCACCGTGTACTACCTGAGCCGGTACACAGGCAGCGCCACCACCGGTTCCATGCAAGGTCGCATCGCCCCGATGGATTGGGACTCGGTCAACGAGAACGACGGTGGTCCCACCTACATGTCATTAGCGGCCAGCAGCTACCATCCCGGCGGCGCCAACGCCCTGTTCGCCGACGGCAGCGTTCGTTTCGTCAAGAACTCGGTGAACCCGGCCGCATGGCGGGCCCTCGGGACGATCGCTGGAGGAGAGGTCATCTCGGCCGACCAGTATTGATCGATCACGCCCGAACCCGTTCATCGCCGGAAATTCGCCCATACCACCGACGCAGCCCGGCCTTGCTCCTACCGCTCGGTTTTCATGTTTATCGGGGAGACATTTTGATGCGTACAGGCACCGTTGTCTTGGTGGTGGCGGCTGCGCTGGCATTACCCTCTTGCGGTTGCGGCTCGAGCTCCAGCCGCCAGCGCCCGTTAACCTTGCCGGTCAAGGGGAAGGTCACCTACCACGGGAAGGCGCTGAGTCAGGGAAGAGTTGACTTTGAGCCCGATACCGGACGCCCGGCTTCGGGAAACATCCAGGCCGATGGAACGTATGTGCTCTCCACATTCAAGGAGGGCGACGGAGCCATTCCCGGAGTTCATCGAGTCGCGGTCACCGGGGGGACGGGTAAGTCGCCAGGAGAGGCCCTACCGGCAAAGTTTGGCAGCTTCGGTTCCTCGAACGTCGAAATCGAGGTTGCCCAGGGAAAAACAGAGTACCCCATCAATCTCGAGTGAGCGCAACCTTCTGGCTCGGGCCGCGCTCGGCAGCCGCACGGCGACGATAATCTGAATGTGAAGTAACGCCTTAACGTACCTTCACAAGCCACACATGTAATCTTAATCAGTATTTCAAATAATCTTCCTTTTTATGTTGCGTCTATTTGTGGTACACGTATCCTGCGTTCGTACGGATCTCGAGACGTTGTGATCGTGTCGGCCTTTTCCATCATGAGGAGCGAGCTTTGAAAACCTTTCCCTGGCGCCAGGTCAATCAACTGCGTGGTTCCAACGGTTCGGCCCGGCGGCATTCGGCCGCGAAGAGATCGAGGCGGGCCCATCTCCGGATCGAGTGGCTCGAAGATCGCGTTGTGATGTCGGCGTTCACGCCCGGCGACCTGGTGGTCTACCGGGCGGGCGATTCGACCCACAACGTCGGGACAAGCGGCAGCACCGCAGTGCCCATTTATCTTGATGAATACACGCCGTCGGGCGTCTTTGTGCAGTCGATCGAGCTGACGACGGGCACGGGGGGTAACGGCACGGTGGGCAACCCCACACCGGACTACACGGATAGCGGTAAGGCGACGAATGACGGCTCGATGACCCTGGGGCCGGACGGCCAGTACCTCGCGTCCGTCGGCTACGACGTGGGCGTGGGTTCCGCGAGCATCACGAAGAACTATCCCACTGGCACCATCGCCGTCGTGGGGAACAACGGCGTCCCGACGCTGTCCACCAACATGAATGACAACAGCGGAAGCAGCAGCATCGGCATGAACAACCGCGGGGCGACGTACGACGCCACTAACCAGAAACTGTACGAGACGGGTGTCGTCGGCCTCTTCGAAGCGCCCCTTGCGAGCGGTACCGGCGCGCCCGGCACTTTTTCGTCGATTCAAGGTGTCGCCAGTCCCTCCTCTGCGCAAATCAGTTTCGATGAGGTCGCAATCTTCGGCGGCCACACCTTCGCCGACGACAGCTCGGGCATCTACGATTTCGGCCCCGGGCCCACGACCACGACGGCCGGCACGCTGCTGGCTGGAGTTGACACCGGCACCTCAAAGGTGGTGGTCGATGGTTTGGGAGACAAATACAGCGCCGGCTCGGCCTCGAACTTCTTTTTCGCCAACCTGGGCAGTGGCGCTAACTGGAACGGCACCGGCTTCGACACGGTGTACGTGGTCGATAACCAGAGCGCATACGGCGCCATCCTGAAGTACTCTTACAACGGCTCGACCTGGACGTCCGAAGGCGGGGTCGTCGCCCCGGACCAGACGGGTGTGTCGGGCAGCGGCGCCTACATCATGGGGATCACCGGGACGTACAATACCGGAGCTAAGACGGCCAACTTGTACTTCACCGAGGGCAGTCAGGGCACCGGCGCGGTGTCCGATGTGTTCTCGCTCACCGATACGGGCGGGTTGACGGGCTTGATCTACAACGCCTCACCCGTACAAATCGCCCTCACCCAGGCCGGCAGCGGGGCCACCGCACTCGGCACCGGCAGCGTGGCGGCCACGAACGCTTCGGTCTATGAGACCTTCCGCGGCATCGCTTTCGCCCCCACCGCCACCGCGCTTGCGATCGGCGGCTTGAACGGAGCCAGCTTCACGAGCGGCGGCAATCCGGTCTTCTTGGCCGGGGGCTCCGGCACCTTCGCCGACACCTTGACCAGCAGCCAGTTGAATGGCAGCACGCTGTCGATCGCCATCACGGCCCACGGCGACAACGCGCACGACTCGCTGGACATCAACAACCAATCCGGCACGCAGAATATCATCACGACGAGCGGCTCCAATGTGCAGTACACCTACGCGCAAGGCACCGCCGTCACCATCGGCACGTTCTCAGGCGGGACCGGTGGAACCGCGCTGACGATCACGTTCAACGGCAGCGCCACGGCGACGGCGGTTCAGGCGCTCATCAATCAGATCAACTTCTACACCACCGACACTGCGACCACCGAGAACCCGGCCCCCGCGCGGACCGTCCAGTTCACGTTCACGCCCTCGACCGGCAACGGCAGCGCCGTCAGCGCCAGCGAGACGGTCAACATTCTCCCCGTGGGCACCCCCTTCATCAACCCGGGTAGTCCCATCACCCGCGCCGAAAACACCGGCGCTTACGCTCCGTCCGCGAATGTGACCGGCATCGGCGACGGCAACCAACCCGCCGACAACAACCTGGACTCGACCGTCTCCGCGGCCGTGACCGCCGGCGACTCGGGGCTCTTCTCGGCCGGCCCGGCGATCTCGAATTTCAACAAGACTGCGGGCACCGCCACGCTCGGCTTCACCCTCGCCACCAACCAGTCCGGCACGGCCACGATCACCGTCACCGTGACCAACACCGCGACTACCCTCACGTTGACGACCACGTACGTCGTGACGGTCAACCCCGTCGTGGTGACCACGGCGACGGCGTCGGTCGCCACCGGCAATACCGTGAACCTCACGGACGGCGCCTGGACCGTCAACGAGAGTGGCGTCACCCCCGTCAACCTGGTGTACACGGTGACCACCGCGCCCACCCACGGCACGCTCTACGAGAACGGCGTCGGCGCGCTGGGAGTCAACAGCACGTTCTCGCAGCAGGACGTGAACTTCGGGCTGCTGTACTACGTGAGCACCGGCAGCACGAGCGCGACCGATACGATCGGGTTCAAGGTCAACGATCTGACCAACGGCGGTTCGCTGTCCGGGCAGTCGCTCACCATCAATATCATCAAGCCGCGGGCCTTCACGCCGGGCGACCTGGTGGTTGAACAGTTGGGCGACTCGGCAGACCCCGGCGGCACGAGCGCGGCCACCAACGTCTGGCTCGACGAATACACCACCGCTGGGGCGCTCGTCCAGTCCTTCCCCTTGAACGATAGCACGCAGAACGGCGACCTGGCGTTCACCGACAGCGGCAAGGCATCGACTAACGGCCAGATGACGCTCGGTCCCGACGGTCAGGACCTCGCACTATACGCGTACAACCTGAACAACGGAACGACCGGCGCGACCGGCGTCGCCAGCGAGACCACGGCGGCCATCGTGGGGCCCAACGGCGTGGCCGAGTACGAAGGCTTCTCCAACAACGCTGACAACAACGCCCGCTCGGCGGTCTACGACGCCACCCACAACAAGCTGTATATCTCGGGCGATACCGGCACGGCCTATGACGGCTTCACGAGTGGCGCCGTGGGCCAGACCGCTGCGTCGATCCAACCGAACAACGCGGGGTTTACCGCCATCGTCAACGGCCAGCTCTACTTCTCGGCGAACGCGGGCGGCGTATTCCAGATCGGCACCGGCGAGCCGACCTCCGGCCCCGTGACGCCTACGGTGCTCCCACTCCAAGGCGGGGGCGGCGTTGATACGGCCGGAGCTTCGATTAATCTGACCTCGACGACGACCTACTCGGGTGGCTCCCCACTGGCGTTCTACTTCGCCCACTTGGGCTGCTGCGGTCCATACATCAACGGCGAGAACACCCTCTACGTCATCGACGGGAACAGCGGCACGGGCGCGCTGCTCAAGTACTCGTACAATGGCACGGCCTGGGTGAGCGAGGGGGCCATCGCCGGTCCCTCACTGGGCAACAGCACCCAGCTCGTCGGTCTGACCGGCTTTGTGAGTAACGACAAGGTCGAGCTGTACATTAGCGAAGGCAACGTCGGCGCGGGCGTTGCGGGCGGTGTGTTCGAATACACCGACAGTTCGGGATCGACCGGCACTCTGTACAACGGCGCGACACCAGGCAGCCTCGGCAGCCCGATCGTCAACGTCGGCAGTGCGAACCTTCCCAGCTCGAGCGTCTTCGCAAACTTCCGCGGCGTTGCCTTTGTGCCCGCGGCGCTCCCCTCGTGGGTTGAACCCGGAAGCGCCGCGACTTGGGACGGCACCACGCTGACCGTCACCGGCACCGCGGCCATCATCGCCGACCCGGGTGCGGCTAGCCCGCTGATCGTGGCCCACGGCGCCGCGGCTCAACTGACGATCCAGCCCGCGACCGTCGGCTTCGTCAACCTCGGCGGCATCACCCTCACCGGTGGCGCCAGCATCACTGTCCAAAGCGTCGGCGCGTGCCGCACGCACACCGATCACAACGTGATCGTGCTCGACTCCAACGGCACGTCCGTTCCCACCTTCTCGATCGACTCCGCCAGCAAGCTCGACCTCCAGGACAATGACATGATCATTCAGAACGGGGGCAGCGAGGTGGGCACCGTCCAGGGGCTCGCCCAAACGGGTGCCGACTATCCCAACAACGACTGGACGGGCAACGGCCTGACCAGCTCCGTTGCCGAGAGCAACGACGCCAGCCAGGGCTACGAGCAGACACTGCTGGCGGTCGTTCTCAACAGCAGCCTGCCGAGCGGGGCCTTTGCGAGCTGGCAGGCGGGTAGCGGCACGCTCGCGCTGGGCCCCAACGACGTCGTCGTGAAGTACACCTACAATGGCGACTTCAATCTTGACGGCATGGTCAACGACAGCGACGCCGGGCTCATCTCCGCCTTCTATGCCCCGGGTGCGGCCTATGGGGCCCCCGGCACGGCGTTCGAGTATGGTGATACCAACGGCGACGGCTACGTCAACGACAGCGACGCCGGCTTGTTCGGCGTTCTGATTGGCCTTGGCACCGGCGGTTCCAACGGCAACCAACTGTGACGAATAGCCGATGGCGAGCAATGTCGGCGTTTCGTTGAACCATCGCAGTCCTTCCGGAGGCGAGCAGCTCACTCGCTCCCTGTCCGGCGAGACCGGCGTCGAGTAATCGACGCCGGTCTCGGCTCCAAGTGACGGGTGCGACCTACACCCGACTCACCGGGATCGACAATAACCGCGACCTCGCGGGATACGACCATGTGTCCTCGATCAACGGGCCGGCCAACACCCGCTTCATAGCCCTTGCACTGAGTGCAGCAGCCCCCGAGCCCGCCTCGCTGGGGCTGCTCGCTACCGGACTGCTTGTCCTCGCGGCACACGTCTGGCGCCACCGCCGCGCCGCCGCCCCCGGGCCTGAACCCCCCCGGTCTCGCGGCGGGCCATCCCAGGCCCTCTCGACCCGCACCGGCGTTGCAGTCATCAGCGCCGACTGTGCTGCTCGACTTCGTGGCCCTGACGACCATGCTGCCCTTCGCCGTCTGTTGGTCGGGGCCCAAGCCCGAATTCCCCGTCACCCTCCCCCATCGGGGCGCCGTCGTTCCGAGGCCCCCGCTGATCGACCTGACCCGCCGGGAGGAAGAAAAGGGGATGTTGACTTCAGTCGAGCCAAACGTAAAAGTAATACTTGTCATCGAATCCGCGCAGCCGCTAGGCGTACGCTCAAAAACTCGAAGTCCCTAGCCTCAAGCGGCATCTAGCTTTACCTTCGGTTCGAAAGTAGCAAGCTGAACCGTGATTGACGATCTTCAGGCGATGTTCCGCCACCTCGACGCGTTGACGGCCCGGCCCGACCTGGCGCGGCTCGTTGACGAACTGTCGCGCTTCGAGATCGACCTTGACGACCTGGCCGAGCACGTGCACTTCGCCGATAGCGGCTACAAGCGCAACCTGGTTCGCGCCGCCTCCAATTATCACGCCTGGGTGTTGTGCTGGAAGAACGGCCAGCGTTCGCCGATCCACGACCACAACGGTTCGGCGTGCGTGGTGCGCGTGCTGCGCGGCACGTTGACCGAGACGCTCTTCGAGGTGGCGCCCAACGGGCACGTCAAGGCGACGTTCTCGCGCGACTTCGCCGCGGGCAGTCTGACCGGCAGCGAGGACACGGATATCCATCAGGTGTCGAACTTGCAGGCGGAGAATGCCGTCCTCGTGACGCTGCACGTTTACACGCCGCCGCTGACTCAAATGAATACATTTTCGCTGTACGACAATAGCCGCGGCCACGATGTTTGGGTTCCGGAGTTTATCGATGCCGCGGGTATTTGAATCGACCAGGAGAGGCGATGGTCGAGCAACGCAAAGTTGTCACTGCCGAGCCGGAGAACAGCGAGACGCCGCTCCACGGCGTGCGAAGCTGGATCACGCCGACACGTCTGTTCTTCGTCCGCAATCACTTCGCCGTCCCGGAGCTGGACCTCGCGACGTGGCGCTTGACCGTCGAGGGCCGCGTCAAGGAACGCCGCGCATGGGCCTGGGAGGAACTGATGGACCTCCCCGAGCGCACCGTCTTCGCCACCGTCGAGTGCGCCGGCAATGGCCGCTCGTTTCTGGCCCAGCGGCAGGCGGGCGTGCAGTGGGGCGCCGGCGCCGTCGGCCATGCTGAGTGGACCGGCGTGCCGCTCTCGCTCGTGCTGGAACGCTCCGGCCTGGAATCCGACGCGGTCGAAGTGCTGTTCGAGGGGGCTGACGTCGGCACCGAATCCGACCATCCCGCGCCGATGCCATTTTCGCGCAGCCTGCCGCTGCCCAAGGCGCTGCACGCTGACACGCTCCTGGCGTTTCGCATGAACGGCGAGGTCCTCGATCCGATTCACGGCTTCCCGCTACGGCTCTTCGTACCGGGGTGGTACGGCGTCGCATCGGTGAAGTGGCTGCGGCGGATCGAAGTCGTGAACAAACCGTTTCGCGGCTATTTCCAGTCGGTCAAGTACACGATCCAGCGCCGGACCGAGCGCGGACGTCGAAACGGAGATTGTCGGGCCGATGATGCCGAAGTCGGAAATCGTCCGCCCGCGCGGCGGCGACATCCTGGGTATCGGCCGTAACCGATTCTTCGGCGTGTCGTGGGCGGGCGAGGATTCGGTCAGCCGCGTCGAAGTCAGCAAGGACGGCGGCGACACGTGGAGCGACGCGACCTTGATCGGACCGCAGGCCCCTTATTCGTGGACGCTGTGGGAGTATCTGTGGGAGGCGGAGTCGCCAGGCGAGCTCACGGTCCTGGTGCGGGCCACGTCGTCGAGCGGCCGGGTGCAGCCGGCGGACCACGACCCGCTCCACGGCGGTTACCTCATTCACCACAGCCGGCCGTTGTGCGTGCATGTCGCCGCCCTCAGCGGCGCGGAAACGTACTCCGATGCGCAGACGATCGTCTACGATATGAACGCCTACGCCGAGGAGAAAATGCGGCTGCCGCTCGACGTCGAGATGGAGTTCAGCGCGGGCGAAGGAATCTAGATCGTTTTGCACAATTCCGGCAGGGCGAGCCTCCCGGCGAGCCATTCTCCAAGGCGGCTCGGACGGAGCCTCGCTCTCCCAGGATCACGCAAGCCCATTTAGATCGACCGGCCAATCGACGACGCCCGACGCTGAGTGATTGCTGGCGCCGCCCGTGAGGCGGTATATACTCAACACGGGTTAGAACTTCACGCTAGCTTAAGGTAGACCACGCTACAATCGTGCTAGACGGTTGACACTCGGTGGCGGCCGGGAAACGCCCAACCTGCCGGGAGCACACCTACCACTCGGACCTCATTTTCCCAGGGAGATTCCCACATGATCGTACTCGGAATTGCGCGGCGGCTGGTCTTCGGGGCCGCGGTGTTTGCCCCGACGCTGGCACTGGCTCAGCCCCCGGAGCCCCCCGACGACGGCCCGCCCCCGCCGCGCGGGCGTCAAGGCAGACCAGGCGGCCGTCCCGGCGACGACCGTTCCCTGCCACCCATCCCGCCGATCATGGCGGCCCTCGATACGAATCACGACGGCCAGCTCTCCGCCGAGGAAATCCGCAACGCGTCGACTGCGCTCAAGACGCTCGACCGCAACCACGATGGGACCCTCGACCGCTCCGAGCTTGGACCGCGTGGCTGGGGCCCTGCCGGGCCCAACGGTCCACTCGATCCTCTTCGTCCCGGCGGTCGGTTTGGCGGCCCGCCGCCGGATGGTCCCGATGGCCCACCGGATGGCCCGGGCCGCGGCGGTCGGTTTGGCGGCCCGCCGCCGGATGATCCCGATGGCCCGCCGGATGGCCCGGGCCGCGGCGGTCGGTTTGGCGGCCCGCCGCCGGATGGTCCCGATGGCCCACCGCGTGGTGGACCGCCCCCAGGCGCTGGCCGCGGTCGACCGGAGATCGGTCGTGTTCTCCCGCCGTTCGTCCGCGAAGAGCTCGGGCTCTCCGACCGGCAGGAGAAGCAGATCGCGGAGCTCGAGACCGACGTGAGGCGGAAGCTCAGGTCGATCCTCACCGCCGATCAGGCCCGACAGTTGCGCGAACTCATGGAGCGTGGTCCTGGTGGTCCCGGCGGCCGGCGTGGTCGTGGTCGTGGTGGACCGCCGGACGGCGGCCCTGCCGACGATGAGGACGGACCGCCGGTCCGCCCGCGGCGTCCCGCTCAGTGAGCAACGTCGCAGTCTCTGACCGGTTGCATGACGACGATGTGATAACGCGCTGTAAAACCTCCAGGGGCACCGCCTGCCATGTCTGAACGTCGAGCCGCCCTGCACCTTCCGTTGATGGCGGCCCTGCTCATCGCCAGCGCGTGGCAAGCACCGGTTTGGGCCGATCAACCGCCCGCCGAAAAAACGCCCGCGAAGCCGGCGGCACCCGCTGTGCTGGATTCGGCCGCCGGCCTCAAGCCGATCGGCGGCCGTTGGTACGTTCGCGAGGGAAAGCCGACCACTTATGTGTTCAAGGATGCCGGCCAGTACGTCGACCTCTTCGGCTATCACCTGGCCGACTCGAACAACGACGGCATTCCCAACCTGATCATTCGCCACGACGACAAGGCACTGATCGTCGACAGCCAGGGCTACCCCAACCATCCGACGGCGATTTTCCCGAATAGCCGCAATCCCAACCGGATCCGGGTTCAGAGTTTTCATTTTCGCCTGCCGCTTGCGCCCAAGCGCGCGCCCTCGATCACACGCGCGCCCATGGGCCCGATCGGGATGGCGCTCAACGGCGTGGTCTTCTTCAACCCGTTCGAGGCTGGTGGGATGAACGCCATCGAGGGCTACTCCGAGGCCTGGCTCGACTCCTGCTGCGGCCACCCGCAAGAGCACGGTGTGTATCACTATCACAAGTATCCCTCTTGCGTGAAGTCGCCCTTCGCCGACGACGGGCAGCGTCACTCGCCGGTGCTCGGGTTCGCATTCGACGGCTTCCCCGTGTACGGCCCTTACGAGGAGCCCGGCGTGATGGCCAGAGACCTGAAGGGCGGCCGTGCGCTCGACGTGTGCAACGGCCACACCGATCCTGCCCGCGGTTACCATTACCATGTCACTCCGGGCCGGTTCCCGTACATCATCGGGGGCTATGCGGGCGTTCCCGAGCCGAGCAACAACCCCATGCTCCGGCGCGGCGCCGTCGGGGCGATCATCGACAACGCCGACCGCAGTGCTGTGCAGGAGTTTGGAATTCGCTCGGTGATTCCCGGCATCGCATCGCGGGGCAAGACGCACACTCTGCACTTCATACTCGACCCGGCGACCCGCGGCGGGGTGCCGCCGGGAGTGCCGAGCTGGGTGCAGGTCGGTCCGTTCGAAGCATCGAAGGTTACCCGCCAGGGAAACACGGTCACGGCTGAGGTTGCCATCGCGGTCGATTCACCGGTCGGCGTCTGGCTCGATGCCCACATCGAGTTTGGTACTGCCGGCGGGAGAGGTTCGGGCGTCGTGCGGGTCTTGAAGAAGAACGATGCCTTCCGGGTGGTGCCTTGAGCGTATGGTACAACAGGCGAAGCGTACGGCGACGACCCGGATTGCTGGGCGGCCTCGTGGAGCAGCCATACCGCTGGGCTCAGCGACCCGATGCGACCGGGCCCATGATCTGGTTGTAGATGGTGTTACCGAGCTCATCGCCGATGGTCATCCCGGCGCTCTCGTCGAACCAGAAGTGGACGCCCAGGTAGACGCGGCTCCAGGCGACCTCGAGCGCGGCTGCGCTGAAGCTGTCGAAAGAGCGCGTCACCCCAGGCAACATGTCGGAGGTGACGGTGAAAGGAACGTTGTCAGTGCCGTAGAAGTCGGCCAGGATCGTGAAGACAGTCCCGGCGAAAGTTGCTCTCAAAGATCGCACCTGGCGGCTCCCAAGTCAAGAAACCGCCATCAAAGCCTGACCGAACGGCTGCTACCCCAGCGCGCCTCCATGTTATACTGGGGCTGTCATTCTTTCGATGCTGTTTGATTGGTCGGAGAAGAAGAGCGTGGCGATGCTGGCTCCTGCCGTGGATCCGGGAATCATGGTATCGACGGGTGAGCTCACCAAAGCATACGGATCAGGCGCCACGCCGGTGTACGCCTTGCGGGGTGTGACGCTGGAGGTGGCGCGCGGCGAGCGTGTCGCGCTACTGGGCAAGTCGGGCTCGGGAAAATCGACGCTGCTTAACCTGCTCGGAGCACTCGACCACGCCACTTCGGGCGAAGTACGCGTGGCGGGGCGCGATCTGGGCCAGCTTTCGCGTCGTGAGCTTTCTCGATTCCGGTCGGCGACTGTCGGGATGATCTTCCAGTCGTTCAACCTGATTCATTCGCGGACCGCGCTGGGAAACGTCGAGCTGCCGATGATCTTCGCCGGCCGATCCCCTCGGGACCGTCGCGCCCTGGCCAGGGAGGCGCTGGAATCGGTCGGGCTGGGGCAACGCTTGCATCATCGCCCCACCGAATTGAGCGGCGGCGAGAACCAGCGAGTGGCGGTGGCTCGCGCCCTCGTCAACAGGCCGGAGATCGTGCTGGCGGACGAGCCGACCGGCAACCTTGACAGCGCCACTGCGCACGAGGTGATGGGCCTTTTGCGCGATCATATCCAGCGCCGCAGCGCGACGCTTGTCCTCGTCACGCATGACGAGGAACTTGCAGGAGCGTATACCGATCGCGTGCTCCGGCTCAAGGATGGACGGTTGCTTACGTGACAACAGCAGCCACGGTTGGAGAGACTCCGTGCGCTTGATCGACGTCTTGACCTTGCCGGTCGCCGCCTTGTGGCAGCAGAAGCTTCGAGCCCTCCTCAGCACCCTGGGAGTGGTATTCGGCGCATTCGTACTCGCCGCGAGCCTTTCGATTGGCGAGGGTGTTCAGGAGACGATCGACCGTGAATCCCTCCGTCGGGACATTCTGAGAAGAGTCGATGTCTCACCGAGGTCTAACCCCGTCAGCACGAGTTCCTTCGTCCGCAACCTGAAGGTGGAAGGAAACATGACGGACGCGCGTCGCGACCGGATTCGCAAGTTGCTGGCGGAACTGAAGCAACGGTCCACCCCATCGCTCGCTCGCATGGGACTCTCGCATGAACGCTTGAACCAATTGGCCGAACTACCGCACGTCTCCCGCGTGGTTCCGTTCGTATTCAACGGCGGTTTCGCCCTTCTCGGTCCAAGTTCCGAGGCTGTGCAGATCCTCTCGGCCCGCCCGGAGGATGAGGCGGCCCGGCGTCGGATCGTCGCTGGCCGTTTCTTCGATTCCCCGGACCAGCGCGCTCTTGTGGTGAGCGAATTCCTGGCGTACCGTCTCGGCCTCAAAAACGATGCGGACATCGAAGGTTTGATTGGCAAGCCCCTGCGTCTCGAGTTCCGCACGCAGAAGACGGAACCGGGATTTGGCGTCTACATCGTGAATCTGAGCAGATTCAACAGCCGTGAAGTACTCGCCGCGCTCGACAAGGTGACAGTGCGCCTCCCTGGCGCTCTCGAATTGCTCGGCCTCTCGAAGCGTGAAGCGGAGGTCTTGCGGGAGGCCCTGCAAGGGGGCTCCGCTGCCGAGCCGGACGTCTTCGCGGAGGAATTCCCGGTCGTCGGGGTGATGCGCAATTCAACCGACGAGGAACTTAAGGGGATCTGGGATCCCTTGCGGGTGGATTCCGACGTGCTTCTGCCCTACCGTACCGCAATGGATCTTTACTTCCGAAGACCCCGGAAGAATGAAGAGGGAGTCAATCAGGCGATCTTGTGGGTGGATTCCGATCAGAACGTCAAGGACGTCGTCAGTCGCGTCGAGGAAATGGGCCTCGTGAGCCGGGCCCCCGTCGAATTCATCGAGCGGGAGCGACTCATTTATCTTTTGATATTCGGCGGCATGACGTGCGTCGCCGCCGTGGCGCTACTGGTCTCGGGCCTGGGCATCGCGAATACGATTCTCATGAGCGTCCTCGAGCGAACGCGAGAGATTGGCATCATGAAGGCCGTCGGGGCCGACAACCGGGACCTCCAGTTGATCTTTCTGGTCGAAGGCGCCTTGATCGGTCTTCTGGGTTCGACGCTGGGGCTATTGCTCGCCTGGGCGGCCTCGTATCCTGGCGACGCCTGGGTCCGGTCGATGATCATGCGCGAAATGAAGATCGATCTGGACAGCGCGATCTTCGTCTTCCCCCCCTGGGTGGCCATGACGGTACTGGTATTCACCGTGCTGGTAACGACCCTGGCCGCAGTCTACCCCGCTCGACACGCCGCCCGGATCGACCCGGTGTCGGCTCTCCGGCACGAATAGGGGTTGCCATCACTTCTTCCGGTAACTTATTTCTGCCCAGATCCCTAGCTCTTCTTTCCCATGGCGCTCTGGGTTTCCGTATTCGGCGGATTTCGCCTTTTCGGAGCCGACCGTTGCTGGCGAAGCTCCAGAGTCGATCTGTGTAGTTCTTCGCGACTTCGGCCCATGAAATCCAGAATGGCCACAAGCTCCTGGTCACTAAAACGCGCAGTGAGTTTGCCGAATATTGCGGCGAACGGCTCGAATGAAATCACGGTGGACTCGATCGGGTTGGAGGTAGCACTTCAGAAATGACCTCTGCATCTCGACCGTAGGTGGCTCGCTCACTTCGACCGGATGGGTGCGGCGCTATTCAATCATCGTCTCGGCGCCGGCATCATCGAAGCCAACCTCCCGGCATGCGAGGGCGATACGGTATCGTGCCTCTGCGGAGAGTCGGCCCTCGGGAGAGTCGGTCTCGGCGAGAAGCTGTGCGCGGCGGCGAATTGCCTCGCGGATCAAGCGGATCTGGCGCGGAACCGGCGGCAGGATTTGCACACCAAGACGTGACACAAGAGCGCCGCACGGTCCAGGCGAGACAGCGAATCGTCCAGCTCGCGCGACGACAGCTCGGAGGCTGCTTCACAGCCGAGAGTCAAGATGCGCAAAAGAGCATTCAATCGACTCACTCGGTTCTCCTTGACCCGCCGGCCGTCTCGACGAACCAGTGTTTCTGCAAGCATTCGCGGAGCAGCAGCCGGGCGCGGTGCAGCCGGACCCGCAAGTTGCCTTCGCTCAGGTCGAGGATCCGCCGCAGCTCGGGCGTGTCGAGGTCTTCGAGCTCTCGCAAGATGAACACCGCAGACAACGATTGTGGCAGTCGACTCAAGCAGCGGTCAAGAACGTCCCAGAATTCACGGTCCTCGAGCGCCTGGTCCGGCGCCCTCCAGGACGCAAGGGCCCGCGTCCATAGACCCTTGGTGCTGAAATACCGCGCGCGAAGCGGATCGGGCCTCGCGACCGAATCGGATTCGGCCGTCGACCTCGGCTTCACCGCGCGTCGGAGATGATCCACGATCTTGTGCCGGAGGATCGAGAGCAGCCAGGTGCGAATGGTCGCCTGCCCCTGGAAACGCTCTCGTGACTCGAGTGCCGCCAGCAAGGCATCCTGCACCAGGTCCTCCGCCACCTCACGATGGCCGACCCGCGAGCGAGCATACCGATACAAGACGTCCCCGTGCTCGTCCAACCACGCGGAGGCGTCGCCGGCGCCTGCAAGCGTATCGGAATCATCGGTCTGCGGCGTCTGGTGGCTATTCATGATCCCTCATGAGGTAAAGGCGAATCGGTCCGATCGATTCCAGTGACCCGATCAAATGGTACATCCGGGATCGCCCAGGACAAGCCCCAGTCGAACGCGGATCGCCGCGGCAATGGCCCACGACGGCTCTCTCGTACGAGAAAAACGCGAGGCTTTCGCTCGAGCGGTTGTAACAGGTGGGCGGTTCCGGCGACTAACTGACGAGCGGACGAGATCCGTCCGTGGATGCAAGGATTCTTGTCGTCACAGCCTCAAACGGAGTGAACTGGAAATGCGCAAAGTACTTTCGCGGATGGTGCTTCGGATCGCCACGGCGGTGGCCGCCATTTTGATCGCCTCCCCGGCGCCTGGCGGTGACATCAGCATCACGGTGACCAACGATCAGCCGGCGGGCGGGTTCGCCCTGGCTCCGGTGTGGTTCGGCGTCCAGAACGGCTCGTTCAATGCGTTCACCCCTGGCAGTGCCGCGAGCTCTCAGATCGCAACTCTGGCCGAGTACGGCAATACCGCTCCGCTGGCGAGCCTTTTCGCCGGCAACGGTCCTGAAACGACCTTGACTTCCGGGGGCATGCTGCCCCAATTCCTGCCAGGGCAGTCGGCGACGACGATCCTGAGCGTCAGCAATCCGAGCGTCGACCAATTCTTGAGCTTCGCCGGCATGGTCGTGCCTTCCAACGACTTCTTCATGGGCAATGCCACCCCGCTCCAGATTTTCAACTCAAGCGGCAGTTTCGTCGGACCGATGACGATCAAAGTCTATGGATTCGACGTCTGGGATGCGCAGACCGAGCAGCTTAGCACCTCGGTTGCCCTGACCTTCATTCAAGGAGAAACCCCCGGAAGCGGGATGCAGATCACCGATGGCATGATCACCCCATTCTTGAGCGAGCCGAATTCGGCAAGCTTCCTCCAGAGCATCGAGGGCCTGACCACGGCCGCGGGCTATCCGATCAGCCACGTATTCAGTGCCGACGACCTGATTGCCACGATCCAGATTTCGTCCGTCCCGGAACCATCGTCGCTGCTACTCCTGGGCCTGGGATTGGCCGGCGTGCTCTACGGCAGGACGCGGGCCAGTTTGCGGTCGCGGGCACGGCAATGACCAAAAGCCCGCCCGCTGCGCAACCCCGCGCTCAAGGTCCCCCCAGCTTCCGCTGGAGCGCCCGCTGCTGGGCGTCCTGGACAGCGGATTCGCGCATCACGTTGGCCCAAATGGTGCTCATCTGAGCCTGAATCTGGTTCATCTGGAGGTTCTCCCACATCTGCTTCCGCAGTCTCAGAACGGCCTTATAATACTTGGCCAATTTGAACACTCTTTCGGTTTCCCAGTCCTTGTCCTCTCCTATGGCGGGCTTCGAGCCGTCTGCGCTCACCGCGAGCGTCTCGTACACGATATCGGGAACCATTCCCCCCCTTAAGCGCGGATAGGAATTCTGGAGGATCGCGACGGCAACAAGCCCGCATTCGCCGGCTTTCGTGACCCCAAGGGTCAGGATCGCCGGCTTTTTCTCGAGCTGCGCTGAATTGAGCGCGTCGAGGCGATCGGCCAGTTTGGGCTCTAACTCCAGATCGCTTGTGACACCCGAGATCAAGTAGAATCTCGATCCAGGTTTACTCGATAACGATTCGAATCGGCGCTCGGTCGCGGAGTACTTGCGCGGACCGTCGGGCCGGTCGTATCGGGAGCGTGCAAGTTCGTACATGCCGGCCGGCATGATGACCTTGCCGGCATGGGGAAGAGGCGCGGCGAGAATCTTGTCGAGCGTCTCCTTGACCCGGACCGGCCGCCGCGCCAGCAGACCGAAGTCGAATCGGTTCGGCTCGGGCTTATGGGACGGCGTCGCATTGCTGGCGGCTGCCGGCCCCGGAGACCGTTCGGCTCGGCGGTTGAAGCGGGACACGGCTTCGGCCGTCGGCGGATCGACCGATTCAGACTGCCTGGGGGCATTGCTGGAAACGTCGCCCGCCGGTCGTTCCTTCGTGCTGGATTCGACGCCATGACTTGGTTTCGTGGATGTCTTCAAGGCCAGTTCGCGCTGGCGTTGGCCTGGCACGTTAGCCTGAGGTGGTGCACTCGATTCCGGCGGCTTTGGCGCGGGCGGCGCGGTGGTCGCGACGGGCGCAACAATCGGCGTCGTGCCTGGCGTCGCCGGCGGCGGCTCCGATCGAATCCACCCCAGCAACAGCAACCCAAAGCCCAGCACGGCCGCCGTCCACATTGCGCCGCCCACTACGAGGGCCCAGGCGGGAATCTTCTTGGCCGGCGCGGCGCGTCCCCGTCCAGCGCCGGAAGGGGCTCGCGTCCGGTCGAGCTCCGTATTGACCTGGACCTTCAACATCGCCGTCGCCGTATTCTCCTCCGCTTCAGGCGCGGTGCGCTCGACCAAGGTCTTCGACTGGCGCCCGCCGGCCGCGATGGCGGGGTCGGGCGGGCGGGGCTTCGGCCCGTGACCTTCCGGGACGTACTGAGCCACTGTCTGGCCGCCCACGGCCTTCGGTGTCTGAGGCCGGGCATCGCCGGGCGGGGCCTTGAATGCCGCTGTACCGCCGGGGACTGCGCCTGGCTCTCGTGGTTGGGCACGCTGGCCGCCGCTACCCGGAGCGGAGTACGCCTTCGTGACGCCAGAACCGGGCGTGCGAGACGGCCGGCCCATGTCCGACGCGGCGGCTTCCATCGGTGATTTGCAGGCAGGGCAAGCCGCGTGCTTGCCCGACTCGATCAGCCTGGCGAAGTCGGCGGCGGACGCCCATCCGCCATTTCCGCAAGCCGGACACTTGAGCCGGACGCGGCCGTCGTCGCGCGCGACTGCGACCGCATTCTGGGTCTCGGCGGCGACCGCCGCCGCCAGGGCGGCACACGAACGATATCGTTGGTTCGGGTCCTTGGCCAATCCCATCAGCACGGCCTGCGACAGCCCCTCGGGCAGCGCCGGGCACCACCTGGTCAACCGGGCCGGGGCCTTCGACGTATGCAGCACGAGGAGCTTGGTCTTGGCATCGCTTTCGAACGGCCTGCGGCCACAAAGGATTTCGTACACGGTGACTGCCAGAGCGTACTGGTCGACCCGGCCGTCGAACGGCTCGCCCATGATGAGCTCGGGCGCCATGTATTCGGGCGTGCCCAGCACCATCCCCGCTCCGGTCATCGCCGTCTGCGTGCTCTTCGTCTCGGGCGACGAGGCGAGGACCTTGGCCACGCCGAAATCGCTCAGGAAGGCGTGTCCCTCGGCATCGAACAGGATGTTGCCGGGCTTGACGTCGCGGTGGACGTATCCCTGCGTGTGGACATAATCAAGCGCATCGGCGACGGCCGCGAGCCAGCGGGGAACTGTCTTCGGGTCGGCCGGAAGAGGCTGACGGTCCGGTCCGGCCGGCCGGTGATCGTCGAGGGTGCCGCCGGGCAGGAACTGCATCACGGCAAAGGGCGTGCCCTCGAACGTGCCGACGTCGGTAACCTTGACAATGTGCGGGTGCGAGAGCTTCACGAGCGAGCGGATCTCGCGCGTGAACCGGCCGGCGAAATCGGGGTCTTCCATCATCGCCTGGCGGGGCACTTTGATCACGACCTCGGCGTCAATGTTCTGGTCCAGGGCGCGGTAGACCGACCCCATGCCCCCTTCACCGAGCTTCGCCGTGATCTGGTACCGCCCGCCGGCCAGCGTTAACCCGTTCCAGTCGGTGGCATGCGTGGTCATGAAACGGTCCTCCGGTCAAGAAACCTATCTTGGTAAAATCGCGCTCGCGATTCAAGACGCGGTGCACGCGGCTCCACGAGCGTGCCTCGAGGGTGGTACGCCATACCTGCGAAGGAGATAAACGACGATTTCCTTTTTGTCCGTCCAGCGCCTCAACCCCGTTCTGGGCCTACCACGCAGATCTGCTGGCGCTACCGGCGCAGGATTGGGGAATCGGTGCCTTTGACCTGGAGAAGCGACAGCGGGTCAAGGACTTCGTCGCCCCCGGCCAGAGTATCGAAGCACTGGAATTGCTAAATGGCCTTGCACGATTCGGGGAGGGCAAACCTCCGTGTGAGCCGGTTGTTCGCATGGCTCGGACGGAGCCTCGCCCTCCCGGGATCACGAAACCCCATTTAGTTGCCGGAACTACTTGTCGGTCGCGGTCCGCTTGGCCGTTTTCTTGTCCGGTTTGAGATCGGTCGCATTCTTGTCCGGGAAAGCGTTCGCCATGTTGCTGGCGACACGGCCAAGCAGGACCGAGAGCTCACCCTCCCTGAAACTTCACCACGTCATCATGAATGTCAATAATTGTTCCCATGACGATCAAGTTGGCACCGAGCATCTTGCCGAGCTTGACGGCTTTTTCCGGGTCGAGCAGCCCACTCAAGCCGCCGAATTCGGCCTCCACCAGGAGCGCGTTGACCCGTTGTCGCTCCACGATGGTGATTCCCTCGATATTCCCGATTTCGAAGGGCGGCACCAGGAGGACGGGCTTCTTCCTTTCGCCACCGGTTTCCTGGCCCGGCAGGTTGGAGCCCGAGACCAGCAATGCCACCAGGGCGCACCCCAAAACGACTCTGCACGGTAATGCATCGGATTTGGTAGTCATGGTTTTCCTCCCTTGCGCCAGGATGACCGCGATCAGGCGTCAATCGTCGGTCTCGACTCGGCCACGGCGAAGCAAGCGATTAGTTGGCTATTCTCTCCAGATCCATCCGGCACGACAAGGGGGAGTCCCCCGATCGGTTGCGTTTCTCACCGCGCCGGGAGATGCGGTCCTAGCGACGAAGAAGGTCCGCGCTCTCTAGAAATCACGCGCCTTACCGTGCATAATTGCAAGGGTCTCGTGACGACGGCAGGCAGGTAGGATTTCATTTCCAAGAATATCGGCCGTTTTCTCTCTTTCGATTCGCGGGGGGTGGTGATGATCCGCGGCGTCCACACGATGTTTTACTCCTCCGAGCCCGAGGCGTTCCGGGCGTTTCTGCGGGACAAGCTGGGCTTCCCGGCCTACGACGTCGGCGGCGGTTGGCTGATCTTCGACCTGCCCGAAGCCGACATGGGATGCCACCCTGCCGACGCAAGCGGCAAGGAGGGCGCGCCCTCCGGCACTCAGGACATCTCCTTTTATTGCGACGACATCGAGCACACGGTCGCCGAGCTGAAGGCTCGCGGGGTCGAATTCACGGGACCGGTCACCGACCGGGGGTACGGCCTGGTTACGTTTTTCCGGGTACCGGGGGGCTTCGAGGTTCAGCTCTACCAGCCGCGCTACAGCAAAGGCCCCGTCGGGCCCGCGTGACTTCGCTATCGTCTGAGACAATCCAACGGGATCAATTCCAGATTCGAGATTCCCGATTACCAAGGAGCCCGGTATGTCCGACTTGATTTCACGGCGATCATTCAGCACGTTGACGACGGGGTTGGTGCTCGCGTCGGCGACCGAGCTCGCCTCGGCCGGCGACAACCCGAAGATCGATCCGTCGAAGGCCGCCGGTGGGCCGGTCGAGGCGTCGTTTGAACGCGATTATGCGCCGCCCGGCTTCAAGCCGTCGTGGAAGAAACCGCAGATCAACCGCCTGCTCGTTCAGGACTTCGTCATCTACGCCCACTCCGAGCTCGAAATGGTGAAGAAGCTGCTGGAGAAGGAGCCCGCTTTGCTCAATGCCACGATGGATTGGGGCCATGGAGACTGGGAGACCGGCCTTGGCGGCGCATCGCACATGGGCCGGCACGATATCGTCGAATTCCTGCTGGATCGAGGGGCTCGCATCGACATCTTCTGCGCCGCGATGATGGGCCAGCTCGACGCAGTCAAGTCCTTCCTCACCCTCCAGCCCAAGCTGATCGACGCCAAAGGCCCGCACGGATTCAGCCTGCATTTTCACGCCCAGGTCGGCGACAAGCGGTCCGAAAACGTGCTGGCGTATCTGCAGTCGATCAAGAAGCTGGAGCTCAAGCCGGTACCGTTTCTCAAGAAGTCGTCCGGTTCGTCCGCCACGCCACTGAAGTGACGCGGCCGTTCACCGCTGATACGCCGGCAAGAAATGCATATATATTTCGAGAATCAATGACGCCATCGACGTCCAGTAGATCTTGTTCGGGCCGACCACGCCCTCGTTGGCCTCGGCGGTGCCTGGGGGGACGTTCCAGGTACCGTCGGCGTTCTGTTTGCTCAGCAATAGCTCGCGGACGCGCGGGTGCCATTCGTTCCACGACGCGCCGCCAGCCTGGTAAGTAGCCTGGATCGCGTAGTAGTGAAAGTAGAAGAAATATTGTATGCTTTGATCCCATTTGACGGGATACTTGCGCAAGGCCTGCAAGGCCCTGGCCACGCCAGGGTCGTCGAACTTGCCCAGTAATTGGAGCGAGAGGATCCCCGCGGCACTGGTCGGCGGGCGCGGCCCTGCTCCGGCCGTGTAGCCGTAGCCGCCATTCCGGTGGGCACAGGCGCGGACATAGCGGATCGCCTTGTCGATCACCGCCGCCGGCACCGGGATCTCGGCATTGTTGGCGGCGCGCAGCGCCACGATCTGCATCACGGTCACGCTCAGATCCTGGTCGCCGGGATGAGGCTGATAGCGCCAGCCGCCCGAGGGCGATTGCGAGCGGATTATCAGATCGACCGCCCTGCGCACCGCCTTTTCGAGCTCGGGGTCGGGGTCCATCCCATACATCTCGGCCAGTGCCAAGGTCGACAGGCCGTGCTCGTACATCGAGCTGAACGAGATGTAGCCATTCTCCTTGTGAGTGCTCGCGAGCAAGAACTTCTTGCCGCGCTCGAGGATGTCGCGGTACGGGCCTCGGCCCGGCGTGTGCCCGCGCCCCATGAATGCCAGAAGTGCAAGCGAGTTGACCGCATTGTTCTGGTGCCAGCTTCCGTCGCTCTTCTGCTTGGTAGCCAGGTAGGCGAGGCTCTTGTCAACGGCGGCCGTGACCCGCTCGACGACCTTAATCTCCGTCAACGGGTCGGCGCCGCTGCGGGCCCTTGGCCCTGGGCTTGCGCCGGGCCACCGAGCAGCGTCAGAAAAAGGAAAAGAGGTGAAAGCGCGAAGAGAGCCGGCGGGATCGGACGCCGCCGTCGCTTTGATGCCTTACGTCGCTTTCCCCCCCTTGCTAAGGGGGGGAAAGGGGGGGTGGTGACGCATGCCTCGGATAGCATGAATGGCTTTCCACCACCCTTTGAACACCTTGCAAATAGTTGTGGGGCGACCAGCACCCCATCGCCTCGAACGCCGAGTGATTGGTTGCGCCGGGCCCACCCCCCCTGCCCCCCCTTAGCAAGGGGGGGAGAGAGAACGGGGTGCTCGCCGAGGCTGTAGAGCGAGATCGGAACAAGCGAAGTACTGTTGCGGGGGCATCGTTTCCAAGCACTCAGGCGCATCGTCGGCTCCCGTTCACGACAGACCGGCCAGACGGCGCAGGGCCACGTCCAGCGAATAGATGAACATGAGAAGGATCAAGATCAGGCCGTTGTCCCACAGGGACGCTTCGCGATGAACCTCCTCGAGCCTGGCTTCGCCTTTCAAGAGCGGTGGAATCGTGGGCAGATCGCTCAGCTCGACGAGCTTGCCGAGTGTGGCCGCGGCCAGTGTCTCGAGGGCGGGCCGGTTCACGTTCGGATTCCGCAGCTCCTCGCCGGCGGCCGCCACCCGGATCAGTGCCTCGACGAGCGGCGCGCCGCCGCCAGGTTGGTAGGACAGGCGGTATTCCCCAGGCTCCTTGACGGTATGCTTGCCGGTGTAGCGGCCCTTGGTCACGGGGTCGGCGGCCAGCGCGATGGTTTCGGCGGCCTGGCCGGTGCGCTGGACCTGGAGCGGCAGCGTCGGCTCGGTGCGCGGCTGCCCCGCGGGGCCAATCGCCATGAGCTCGATCTGGGCCTCTTCACCAGGCTGTGCGCGGATGGGGCGGGCCTCGATCCAGCTTTTGGTCGCACCATGCTGCTCGCGGCGAGCGACGAAACGAATCGCCTGGCCCCAGAACTTGTAGAAGAAACGGTCGCCCACGTTTCGCCGCCAGAGCCAGGTCGAATCGGTGCCGACGAAGAAAACGCGTCCGCGGCCGGCGTAGTGGTAAGCCAGAATCGGCAGCTTGCCGAAGCGGCCGACACTGCTGGGGTTCCGGGCCAGCACCGTCGCGGCGGGCGCGGGCCGCTCGACGGCCGCGCACCAGTAGTACGGCGGCATCTGGCCCCAGGCTGTCTGGTTGCGGCCCGGATCATCATAGAGCCGCATCACCTCGTGAACGGCCCCATCGGGCGAAAGCTCGAGCTGGAATGGCTTGTACACCGGAGCATCGAGCCCGCCGGTGTTCGATTGCAGGCGGACAGGCAAGAGCTCCTGCAAGTGCACGTCGAGTGCATGGGGCGTGAAGCGGGGACCGGCGGCGACCACCAGACCCACGCCATGCTCGCGGACTGCCTCGACCAGGGCGGCGGCGAATGTGCCGTCGATCAAGCGCGGGGAGGCATCGCCGAGAATGACGGTGTGATACGCGGCCAGCTCCTGGGAAGACCTGGGCAGAGATGTGGCCTGGGCCTCAGCCGGGCGCCGGCTGACCTCGGCCTCGAGCACGACTGTGGGCTCGAGACGGCTCGTTTTCCCGCTCAGCCCGTGGTCGCGCCGCATGGCGTTCTTGAGGAAGCGGAAGTCCCAGCGCGGGAGGCCGTCGACCAAAAGCACGCGGAGCTTCTCGTCGCTGACCCGGACAAAGGCGACATCCGTGTTGTTGGACCGGAGTTGCTCGGGCTCCTCGGGCTGCGGCGCAATGGCGACGGTCAGGTACTTGGTCCCCACCTCCCTGGCCGGGAAGGTCAGCTCGATCCGCTGCTCCTCCGCATCATGCAGAACGAGGTCCTTGGAGTCGAGCAGCGTGCTGCCGTCGCGCAGCGCGACCTTGACCGCACGCGCGTCGAACCCTTGCGACGCGACCGTCACCGAGACCCGCGCGGTGTCGCCGACGAATACCAGGCCCGAAGTGAACACATCGGCCACGACGACGTCGCGGGCGCGGGCCTGTGATCCAGTGGGTATCGCAAAGACCGGAGCGCCGCCGCGCGCGGCGCCCTGGGCGGCCTCGGCGGGCGAGCGTCCACCCGTGTTCTGCCCATCGCTGAAGAGCAGGATCCCCGCGACAGTCCGGCCGGCCGCGTCGTCCAGCACCTTGCCGATCGCGTCGCCCATGTGCGTGGCCGAGGCGTCGAAGGTGGAGGGCGTAGCAAGCTCGAGTCCGACACTTTCCACCGCCAGCGGAGCCGGCTGCCTGGCGAAACTGTAGGCGAGGACTTCAAATCTCCGGGACATCGGTTCGAGAAACTCCATGCTACCCGGCGCTCACGACCGCTTGCGCCAGCCCGGCGCGGGTCATCCGTTCCAGCGCCGTGCGCTGTTCGGCTTTCTGCGAGGCGGGCGCGCTCGCTCCGGAAGGTTGCCGGGCGAAAGCCGCGCGGGCCAGTGCCTCGACCTCATCGCTGGCCGGGAACGGTCCAGCGGGAAGCTGCATGCTCGCGGAACGGTCGAAGAGAAGCGCCACGACCGGGCGCTTCTCGATCGCGTAGTCGATCCTCAGGTAAGGGCCGGCCAGCACGACCACGAGAACTGTCAGGACGGCCAACCGGGTCAGGTCGAGCGCCGCGCGGAGTGCCGGCGACGCAGTGGCCAGATTGCGGCGCTGGCGGCGGATGATGAACCACCCGGCGGGGACAAGCAGGGCAAGTCCTACCCAGAGCAGCCCCGGGCGCTGGAACGCGAGCACGGCCTGGTCGAGTCGCGCCAGGATCTCGTCGCCCACGCCGATCATTTTCAGAATGCGAAAGAGCATCAACTCACTTGACCTCGGTGAGCCGTTTGAAGTAATTGCGAATGAACGCCTTGTAACCCTCGGGTCCCTCTTCGCGCAGGCCCTGGAGCAGCTCTTCGCGGATCTGCGGCTGCATCTTGAGGATCACTTTCTGGGTCGCCAGGTCGAGGTCGGGCAAGGGCGCGTCGAGCGGGGCGACCATCTTGTCGGTGGTGGGAAACTGGTCGGGGCGGTCGGTAAAGGCGCCCTTGTCCCCCCTGCTCGCTCGCTGCCGGGCCTGGCCAAGCTGTCGATTTCGCTGGGCGATCGCTAGAGACCGGCGCACGGCCTCACTGCGCATGATCTCCTCGAGCTGCTGGGTTGTGACCTGGGCCCGATCGCCGTGCAGGGCAGTTCCGATCTGGCCGAGGACGCCTTCGAGCGCCTGATCCTCACGGCCGAGAGCTTTCTGAGCGGCATCAAGCTCGCCGATTCGCGCCTCCTGACGTGCGCCAAGGTCCGCGCGCCGGGCTTCGGGCTCTCGCGCCTCGGCGTGCTTCGCCCTGGCGGCGTCGGCATCCTTTGGCGCGGCCGGCGGTTCGGCGGGTTGACGCTTGGCCGCCTGTGCGGGCTCGGCCTCGTTCGGGCGCATCGGGTCGACCCTGGCGGCTTCAAGCAAGGCGCGGGCGTCATTCAACACCGCATCTTCTCTCGGTTCGAGCTCGCCCTGGCGCCGCTCCAGATCGGGCAACAGGACCCGGGGCGCCTGGGGCGTCGCCCCCGCGAGCTCGGCCTGCTCGCCCTCGACCTCGTTCAGATCGTGCTCGCGCGCCCGGATCGCTTCCTGGAGCTCGCGAAGCTCGCGCTCGGTCAGGCCGGCATTGGCGCGCATCACGTCGTCGCGGAGCGCGGCCACGGCCGCTTCCGCGTCGCGGGCAAGCTCGGTTCGCGCCCGAGCGGCCGCGGCAAGCTGGCGCGCATCGCCTCGAGCTGTCGCTGGATGCGATCGGTGTCGAGCGCGAGCGCCGCCAGGTCCGGCGGTGGTGCTTTGGGATCAGCCCCGCGCCGTAGACCGGCGGCGACATCGCGGATCGGCTCAAGCGCCTGGGCTTTGAAGGCCCGTTGCACACCGTCGAGCTGACGGAGCATCTCGGAGGGAAGCATCTTGAGGTCGGCGGCTTGCTCGGCCGACTGCTTGAGACCGGCGGCGACCTGTTCGGCCAGGCCCGTGTTCTGCTCCTCTCGGGCGCGATCTCGCCGGCCGCCCTGCGCACGGCGTCGAGCTCGGCGGCGGCCGCCGGATCAAGGTCCAGCGGGCGTGGAGCCGCGGGCGGCTTGCCCGTCCTGGCCGCGGCGGCTTCGGCACGGGCTTGAGCCGCTTTGATCTTATCGGCCAGGGAGGCGTGATCGGCGGCCAGCTTGTGGACGGTTTCCTGGACCTTCGCATGCTCGGAAATCAAGCGTTCGAGGCTCTGGCTCAAATTGTCCTGGTTCCGGTCGAAGCTCTCGAGCTGCCTGTCGGCCGCGTTATTGTCATCGGCGATCCGGACAACGAAGTCCTGGGTCTGGGCGCTCTGGCCCTTGCGATCGCGCGCCTCGACGCGGTAGCGAAGATGTTCGCCCGGCTTGAGGTTCCAGGCCGGCACGTCCAGGCTGGTTGCCAGGCTGGTGCTCCTGCGCGGGCGGCCGAAGTGCTGGACCGGGCGGCCGATGAATCCGCCGCTATCGCCGCGCTGTACCGAGACGACGATGTCGGCTAAGCCAAAGTCGTCATAGGCCGCGATCGAGAGCGGTAGTTTCACCGGCTTGCTCAAGACGAGGTCGCTACCCGGGCGCTCGAGCACCACTTGAGGCGGCTCGTCGGGAATCGCGGTGGCCTTGGCCTCCTTCATCGGCATGCTGGGATAGCCCAGCACGTTTCGCAGTTGGGCGCGATAAAACGAGTCGTGCTCGAGCGGGAAGCGGCCCTTCCAGCGGTCGGGACCGTCCGGCTCGAGGGGAACGGCCTGTGCCACGTAAAGCTCGTTCCGCTCGACATGGCTGGGGGATACGGCCCCGGCGCGATGCCAGAAGCACTGGCCGCCCGCAAGCGTGAAGGCCATCCCCCGCACGGCTTTGCCTTCAAGGCCGACAGCCGACGCCGGCACCTCGAGTCGTACCCACCGCCCGGCGGCCGGCAGCGGACCGATCCGGCGCCGGCTGGAACTGCCCGGTCTCCCTTCGCTGAAACGGTCTTCGCCCCAGTAGGCCCGGTGCTCCCAGTCCCGGCCGTCGTGCCACGACAGCATAACGGATTCGGGCCGGGACTTCTCGGCGATATAGACCATCGCGAAGAGGTTTTCGCCCGGGCGGACATCGAACGCGACATGCGCATTCTGGAAGCGGTGCCCGTGGACGCCGGCCGAACCGGGCTCGGTGTGGGCGGGTCGGGCGAGGAGCCGGAAATCCCAGTCCCACCGCCCCTCAGGGTTCGCGCCATCGGGTAGGCGCTCCTGGAACCAGATCCGCTCGGGGCGGTCGTTCACCGCGACTCGCGTCACGCGCGCTGCCAGGAGCTGGATTTCGCCCGCGGCCACGTTGCCCTTGGATTCGATCTTGACCTCGACCGTGCTGCCGGCCGGCTCGGAAACGTCGGCCGCCTGGGGCGGCCCGACCTTCGGCTCGGGGATGCCCATGTACTCGGGATAATGCACGACCGTGCGCAAGCCTTCAATCGACGGCCGGTCCACGATTGTGATCCGCTTGCGCGTGGTCCAGGTCCCGCCCCCGCGGACCCGGTAGTCGAACGAGGTCTCGAAGCCGGTGAGCTTGAACCGCCAGACCGAAGGCTCGACCCTCTCCAGGTCATACACCAGGGACCTGGCATTGCCGTCCGGCTGGATCTCGAGCCGGAGCCGGTCGGGCTCCCCGCGCTTGACACGCGCACAGAACAGGATGTCCTCGCCTCGCAGGACCGCCGCGTCGCCCGGCTCGACCGTGTAGACGACTCCCGAGGCCGGCGGAATATCGGCGAACGGCGAGAAGATCCGCGCGAGCGCAGTCGGGATCCGATCGGAGAAAAGTCCCAGTGCCAGCGCGAACGTCAGGACGCTGGTCGCGGCGAAGAGGAGGGCGCGGCGCAGGTTGCGGCCGTCGATGACCTTGCGGGGATGGAAGCCGCGGATGCGGTCGACGGCCTCCTGCACCAGCCTGCGGTAGAACTCGAGCGAGTATCCGGCGGAACCTCCACTGGTCTCGACGTCGATGCAGCTCACGAGCCGGTTGTGGATGCCCGGCAGGTGAGCCTCGATTCGCCGCGCGACCTGAAGAGGACGCAGCCGCCGCAACAGGGGCCGCACGACCCCGGTCATGAGCGCCCAGGCTGCCGGCACGATCACCAGGAATAGGCCAACCATCCGGAAGACCGGCCAGAGCGGCACGGCCAGGTCCAGGAGCGCAACCAGGGCGAGCATGCCCAGCCCCAGGCCCAGCGCGAGCCCCATACCGGTAGCGACCCAGCTCGAGCGGAGCAGCCGGGCCGTCCGCCGGATCAGGCTGCGGATCGGCTGGAGATCAGGAGGGGAATCTGGAGGATCGGTCATCTGCATGCCTCTGTGTTTCTTGAACAGCGTTTACGGGGAATTCTAACCATGGACAGCACAGCCCGGTAGAGCCGCAGCCGCGATGCTCGTTTAACCCGGGGCCACCGGCGACGGCGACCGTCTAGACTGGACCAGTGAACGCCGTCGCCGTTGGCTCCGGGTGAAACGACGTTTGGGCCGCACTGACTTGAAGAGCGCGCGGCGAAACTGAGCGTTAGTAGAAGATGCTCTCATCGAAACCCCGCGCCGGTCATCCGGCCGACCCACGCCCCCGTGATCAGATCGCGAAAGCGTTGCGCCAGCGAGCGTGGCGGCGCATCGTCGGGGCCGTGGGTACTCATGGTCGCCAGGAAGAACTCCACGCCGATGACGGCGAAAAGGATCAAGATCAACGGCCGCCAGATCTCGCGCTGTTCGCCCAGGGAACCGAACATCTGCTGGGCCTCGGATGAGGCATTGACAAAAGCAAGGTCTGCGCCCGGCAGCCACTGGCGGATCTGGCTCTCGCCGGCGGCCTGGAACCTCGACTCCTCGGGCGCCGTGTTGACGGCAAACGCAGCGCCCGCGGCCTGGGGAGGATCGAGCCGGCCGCCGCGGGCCAGGACGTCGTAATAGCCCTTGCTCGCGGTCTCTTCGAACTGGCCCATCAGCCGGGACGCGGACCGCTCCAGGTCAACCGGGGTTTCCCGGCCCTTGGGGTCGACGACCTTCGCCTTCGCAGGCGCCCAGGTGCCGGCGACGGCGATCTCGGCCGCGCCGTCGGCCGCGACGATCGGGGGCACGACCAGGTCGGGCGCCTGCGTCACGTAACTGACCATCCGGAGCAGAAGCGGCACGAATTCGGGCTTGAGCGGCAGGCTGCTCCACCTGGTGGTCGCCGGAAATGCGGCCAGGACCACGATTCCGGCTCCGAAGTGGTTTTCGACCAGAGCCAGGGCACCGTCGCCGAATTTGGCCAGCGGCCAGCTCGACCCTCGGGGCTCGGTCGGCTTGAGCGGAAACCGGCGCGAGAACCACGCCGTGGTCAGATAGTGGTGATCCGGATCGTCGAAGACCGAAAGCGCCGGATGGGCGTAGTCGATCGAGGCGAATCGAGCCACGCCTTCGCGCCGCGACGGATCGCCCACCGGGGCGCCGAGCGACGTGCCGGTCAGGCTCTCGCCCGCCTGGCGTGGAACCGGGAAGAACTGCCGGTTGTAGGCGTCGGCGTTGACGCGATCGCCGGGGAATATCACCAGGCCGCCGCCGGACCGCACGAAATCGCGCAGAAGCTGGTACTGCGCGTCGTTCAACCCGCCGCAATTCAAGAGGAGCACGACTCCCGTGTCGCGCAACGACTCGGCGTCGAGCTGGCCCTCCGGGACCTCGCGCACTGCGAGCGACCGCACAAACTCCTGGCTCGGGCCCAGAGCCCTCGCGCCGAGCGCTCGGCCGGCTGGTCAAGATCAACGGCCGAGAAGAGCGCTGTGCGAACATAAAGCGCCTCATTCTCGAACGGGTCGGCGGCCGGGTAGCCGTTGACCAGCAATACCTTGACCTGTGGGACGACGTTCAACGCGAACAGGAAGCTATCATCGTCGGGAAAATGATCGGCCGGGATCTCGAAACGGCCGCGGAGCACGCCGGGCTCGCTGGGCGTGTAGATGATCTCCTTGGTCGCTGCCTCGCCCGGGCGCAGCGAAAAGGGGACACGCGCGACTTCGTTGCCGTTGATGAAGACGCCCACCGTGAGGTCGGCTGGCTCGGACCGCGAGTCGTTGACCACGCGCGGACGCAGGCGCACCGGCAGCCCGAGCACGGCCAGCTCGCGGCGCGGGGGCTCGCCGATGACGCCGCGGTTGGCACTGGGTAGGTCGGTGCCGACGTTGACGACGGTGATCCTGGTCCCGTGCGGAATGACCCGATCGAGCCCTTGCTCGCGGACCTCGCGCCAGGAATCGGCCTGGTTGTCGGTAAACAGGTAGATCGAGGGGGCGGCATCGCGCAGCGCCTGCGTTCCCAAGACCTGCGAGAATGCCGCGAAAAAGTTGGCCCGCGCGGGCCCACTCTCGAGCGCGTCGACTTTCTGACGGATCGTGTCGGCGTCGGCCGTGAACCGGCTGAAGACCTCGACGGCCCTGGCCCCCGCGCACACGAGTGTCAGCCGATCGTCCTTGCCGAGCTGGCCGGCAACCGCCGCGGCGGCGGTCCTGGCCCGATCGAGCGCCGTCCGTCCGCCGGTGCTGGCGTTCATGCTGGCCGACGCGTCGACCAAGATCACCACGTCACGGCCCGAGCCCCCGCCAAAAAGCCGGTCCCAGTGCCGCACCACCGGCCGGCAAAAAAGCAGCACGAGCGCCAGGAGAAAAAAGGTCCGCAGAAACGCCAAAAGCGCTTCCAGGAACTTCATCTGCCGCCTTTGCTGCACGTAGCTGTCGAAGAGGAATCGGTACGTGCTCAGCTCGACGGTCCGCAGCCGGTGCAGCGTCAGAAGATGCAGCAGGATCGGCACGATCGCCAGCGCCGCCAGCGGCAGGAGGGACCAGTGGAGGAACGTCATGCGCTTTTGGTCTCCTGAGTTCTAGCGTCGCTCGTTAGCGAAGCGACCGAGCCCTTTCCTCCTCTTGCTACGGGGGCCTCACTGTTCTTTCCCCCCCTTGCTAAGGGTGGGCCAGGGGGGGTGACGGTGCACGCCTCGGACACATTAAGCGGCTTTGTAATTGTTTGCGCCGCGACCACCCCGCCTGTCTTCGAACGTCCAATCATTGGTTCTGCCGAAACCACCTCCCGTCCCTTTGAAGGCCCTGTAATTGATTGTGCGGGGACCACCCCCCCTGGCCCCCCCTTCGCAAGGGGGGGAAAGAAAACGGGGTGCTCCCTGCGGCTGCGCAGTGGGTACGGCACGAATGGGATCGTCCCGCAGAAGCGGCCTTTCACCGGCCCGAGGTCAGCCGCGGCTTGGTTCATCCGATACGCGCTCGCTTTTCGAGGTAGGCGGCCAGAAAGACCTCGTACGGCTCCTTGGTGTCGACCAGGTTGTAGCTGATCGAGCGCTCGACACACGCTGTCTTGACGCCGTCGAGGAAAGCACCGAGCCGCGTGAGGTACCGCGCGCGCAGGCTGTTGGGATTGGTCACGACCCGCCCATGGCCCTCGATGTCCTTGAACCGGGTGATGCGGGCCCAGGGAAAGGTCAGCTCGGCGTCATCCATCACGTGGAAGACGACGACTTCGTGCTTGTCATGGCGGAAATGCTGCAAGCCGCTGCCGATCCTGGCCTCGTCGTCGATCAGGTCGCTGATCACGATCACCAGGCCGCGCCGCTTGAGCCGTTCGGCGATCGAGTGCAGCACCGCGCCCACGTCGGTGTCGTTGCCCGCTCGGGCGTGGTCGAGCAATTCGAGTACCTGGCGGAACTGTGACGGCCGTGCTCGGGGAGGCAGCGAGGCCCGGACCTCGCGGTCGAACAGAACCAGCCCCACCGCGTCATTCTGGCGCAGCATCAGATGGGCCAAAGCGGCCGCGAGGTAGCTGCCGTAGTCGAGCTTCGAGAGCGCGCCGCTCTTGAAGTTCATCGACGCCGAACAATCCAGCAAAATCGTCGGCGCAGGTTGGTCTCGTCATGGAACAGCTTGACGTGATACTTGTCGGTGCGCGCCAGGAGCTTCCAGTCGAGCGCCCGCAGGTCGTCGCCGAATGCATAGGCGCGGTGGTCGAGATACTCGACCGAGAACCCGTGGTAAGGGCTGCGGTGCCGGCCGGTGAGAAAGCCCTCGACGACCTGCCGGGCCACCAGCTCGCGGCTCCCCAGCCGGGCGAGCCCTTCGGGATCAAAAAACCGGTTCCTGACGCCGTTCACTGGTACGCCTCTGCCAATTCCAAGGTGTCCAAGGGGTTTGTGGATCTGGTCCCGGCACAATCAATCGTCGCGGCCTTTCTCCCCCCCTTGCTAAGGGGGGGAAAGGGGGGGTGATCCCGGCGCGACCAATTCCAAGGTGTCCAAGGGGTTTGCGGATCTGGTCCCGGCACAATCAATCGTCAACAGGTTCCTGGATGTCATGGAACAGTTTCTCCACGATGTGGTCGGGCGAGACGCCGTCGCTCTCGGCCCGGAAGCTGGTGGCCAGCCGGTGGCGGAGGACCGGCTGCGCAACATAGCGGATGTCCTCGGTCGACACGTGGACTCGGCCGCCCAGCAGGGCATTGGCCTTGGCGCCCAGGAGCATCGACTGGCAAGCCCGCGGGCCCGCGCCCCAGGTGACGTACTTGTTGATGAACTCGGGGGCCTCGTCGGAGCCCGGGCGGGTCGCCCGCGCCAGCCTGACGGCATAGCCGGCGACCGAGTGGCCGACAATGACCCGCCGCACCACCTTCTGAATGTTGAGGATCCCCTCGCGGTCCAGGAGCGGGGCGAGCTCCTGGGTATCGCTCGAGGTCGTCGTCTCGGCAATCGCCAGCTCCTCGTCGAAGCTCGGGTAATCGATCAAGACCTTGAACATGAACCGGTCGAGCTGGGCCTCGGGCAAGCGGGTACGTCCCTTCCTGCTCGATCGGGTTCTGGGTCCCGAGCACCAGGAAGGGCTTCTCCAGGTGATAATCTTCTCCGGCGACCGTGACCTTGTATTCCTGCATCGCCTGCAAGAGCGCGGCCTGGGTCTTGGGCGGCGTCCGGTTGATCTCGTCGCCCAGGACGATATGGGCGAAGATCGGCCCCTTGACGAACTTCATGCGCCGGTGGCCGGTGCCTTCTTCTTCCTCGAGCACCTCGGTGCCGGTAATATCCGAGGGCATGAGGTCGGGGGTGAACTGGATGCGGCCGAAGTGGAGCGAGAGCAGCTTGGCGATGCTGGAAATCATCAGCGTCTTGGCCAGGCCCGGGACCCCCTCCAGAATGCAATGCCCCTGGCAGAAGAGCGCGATCAAGATCTGCTTGAGCACGTCGCTCTGACCGATGATCACCCGCCCGAGCTCGCGCGTCATCTGGCCGTAGACGTCGGTCAACATCTCCGCCGCGCGCAGGTCCGACGGATCGGCCTTACGATGGTGTTCGACGCGGACTGGCCCGCGGTCGCTCCCCGCCAGAAGGGGATTGTTCCGGTTCTGCATCACGGATGCTCGTCTATGGTTTGGGAGGTCGAAACCCGGTAGGACCCCATCAGTTTTGCACAATCCCCGCAATGATGATAGTGGGCACTCACAGCGCGCCCGCCGCGACTCTACCCGTTCGAGTCCAGGCTTCAGCCGGTCCGTTCTGCCGCCATTTCGGCCGTGCTTGAGCGCATCAATCCCAACTGGTGGGGTCCTGCCGTCGCCGCGGTTCCAAAGCTTTCAGACACCCATGTTCCCCGTGAGGCCACGAGCTTCAAGCCAGCGCCGCGCGGGCGAACTTTTTCCGCGGGGTACTTGACATGGGCTGACGATTTGATACTTTTGTCCATTACTGTCATTGCGGACATGGTCTCGACCTTAGTGCCCCACGCTGTTTCCGGAGTGTTACTGATGCCTACCTACGCCCGGGGCCAGATCGTCGTTGAAGATATGGTCGGCGTTTATCACTGCATCGCCCGATGCGTCCGTCGGGCCTTCCTCTGTGGCATCGATCCGTACACCGGGCAGGACTATAGTCACCGCAAAGAGTGGATTCTCTATCGCCTGCGTGATTTAGCAGGGCTGTTCGTCATCGAGGTCTGTGGCAATTCCGTGATGAGCAACCATGTCCATCTCGTGCTCCGCAATCGGCCGGACATCGCCTAGCAACGGTCGGCCGACGAGATCGCCCTGAGATGGTGTAGAGTTTTCCCGCCTCGCGACCATGCCACCGGTGAGCCCGTCGAGCCGGGCGAACACGACCTGGCCATGCTCACGGCGAACTCCGATAGGCTGGCGGAAGTGCGCAAGCGTCTCGCCAACTTGTCATGGTTCATGAGGTGCTTGTCGGTGCTGCTTCCCCACGGCCAGAATCGGCATACGAAGCCGGACCAGTCGCGATCGCCGTCGCGGACGCGGTCGGCGCCTCCGAGCCTTCCGCGGATTCCGGCCCAACCTCTAGCGTCGCCGCCCCAGTCGCCGCCTCGCGGCGTCTAAATGCGAGGGCGTCCGACCAGGGGTTTCTGCCGATCGAAGGCTCGAACCGCCTTTGTGTAGGCCACTGGCTCGACACTGAGCCCTAAACAGACATCTCCATGACGCTTTCACTCGAAGAGCGCCGCTGGCTTGCGCGCTCCGCGTTGCCCGGCGCCGGGCCGACAGGACAGGACGAACCGTTCTACGTCTCACGTCAAGTGACCACGCCCATGCGATGGTCATCTTGAAAAGCTCGGACTCAGACCGCCTCTGGGATCCAAGAGCGGGTGCGCTGGCCGGTTGGTCCGACCGACGAGTTTATGGGTGTCTGAATTCCTCTTGAAAAGCTCGGACTCAGACCGCCTCTGGGATCCAAGAGCGGGTGCGCTGGCCGGTTGGTCCGACCGACGAGTTCATGGCTGTCTGAATTCCTGGGTGTCTGAATTCCTGACGGCCGCAACTCACGGCAAAGCGACCTGCGCCCAGGTTCGCGTCCAGCTTTACTTCCTGGGCAAACGAATCGCGTCCGCGTTTCTGTTCCTACGCAGCCGCCGTGGTCCATGTTTGTGGAAATCGTCTCGAGCGATTCGCCTTGCGCCTGAGCTCATTGAGAGTAGCGGATTGATTCAACAGCCCGCTCGATCCCCTCGCAAACGTTCCGCCACGCTGAGTCGCGGTCAGGCCAGAGGGTGACCGCCCTGCCATCTTTGGGCAGCGCCTGTAGCGCGTCAAAAGGGGCTCCGTGCCAGTTGACGTCGCGCAGAATTATCGGGATCACCCGCGGCTTTCGCGCCCGATGGAGCTCAAGAGCGAGTTTCATTTCCTTCGAGTAGCAGTAGTCCGAAGCGACGAAGTCAGCGCTGACGAGCAGCAGAATGATCTCGGCTATCTCGAGGTTAACATCGATCTGTTCGGCCCAATCGAGGCCAGGGTGAATCAAACGGTCATGCCACGGCGAAATCAGCCCCCTACGTTCGAGAATCTTGAGGTGGATCTCTAGCTCATTTCTGAGGTCTTCGTCCTTATGGGCGTAACTGTAGAACAGCTTGACGGGCATAGCGCGTCGTCGTCGGGAAAGGTCAATGCCCTCGAGCAACGAGCCCGCTCGAAGCAGAACCAACTTGTCGTCGATAAGCTCAAAAAAGCTTCGGGGTTCGCGCTCTAGAATCACCAGCTTTCGGTACTCTATGAGGTGATTGGGGTGTTCGGGGATGGGCACCATCTCGCGTGGCTTGAGTTCCGGGATCGAAGCGTGGATTCGGTCGAAGTCTGAGCGAATCACGGCGAGCAGCCTCCGGCGGTTCCCGGCTGGCCCGTCAACGAGCACCTGTACCCGTTTGTCCTGCACGTCGGCCTTAACGAGCGCACGACAGCCCTCGAACTGGAGGATCGCCCCTGCTCGCCAGCGCGCTTGGCCCTCGCTCAAGAAATGACTTCTGACGATGAACCGAGGAAGCAACCCTTCAGGCAGGATCGGGTAGTGGTATTCGAAGCCAAGGCAGGTCGATGGCGAATAATGGTCGGCCTCCTCGGGTTGTTGTTTATTGAGGAGCTCAGGCACGAGATAACGGGAGGAATCATCGGGAAACGGGAAGCAAAGTTCGAATCTCCGCATGAGATCGACGAGGAACGTGCGCATCGTTCGCGGATAGTCCTCCTCGGGAAGGATGTTGCACAGGTCACTGAATCGCAGTTCGCCCTCTCTCTTGGCCAAGATGTCGGCGTTGAGGATGCGGTAAATGCCGCCGGTCACCCAGTGTGGGTTTAGCACGTGGGTTTCACGGAGCCGTGGATCGTCCTTGTAGTTCAAGGCGATGCCGAGGTCGTGCAAATAACTCGCGAGTGCGGTCTGCGCCTTGGGATCGGGCTCCCCGAAGTTCTTACAGATCTGCTGGAACTGTTCGAACGAGAGAAAACTCTCGGGCATCCCCGACAATCGCTCCTTGATATCGAACCAAGCGGCGGGGAAATCGACGCGCCATTCTTCCGACTCCGAAAGTGCAGCACAGAGGGCCTTTCCAAGCTCGCCGATCCCGAAACCGTTCTGGCAATCCGTTGCGACGAACGCCCGGATGTTCGGATACTTTGCTCGAGCACACGCCGGTTTACGTCGAACCGGTGCTCTTTCATCTTATTGAGCACAATGATCACGGGCGACCCGCCGCCGAAGCTGGCCGCCATCTTCAACCAATACTCCGCGTCCTCGTCTTCTGAGCCCTCGCGGCCGCTGAGGACAACAATGTAAAGGCTGCGTTCAGTGAGAAAGAACTGGTGGGTGGCGTGCATGATCTCCTGCCCACCGAAATCCCAGGCGTGGACGCGAACCGTCTTGCGAGCCACGGGGAGCGACCACTGCGTGATTTGGATTCCTTGCGTCTTCGCCGACTCGGGAACGAACACGTTGTGGACGAGCCGATTTACTATCGACGTCTTGCCTGCGCCGCCCCGGCCGACCAGGATAAGCTTGACCTCGTTGAGAGGCCGCTTTGCGGCACGCGCTTGGAAGTAATAACGCAATACTCCAGAGGGATCAGCGGGAGTTGAGCCTCGCAGTTGGACGCTTTCCCGCGACGGCCCCAGCACCTCGGCGGGGATACCGAGACCGGCATTGCCATGGAGATAGAACTGCTTCAGTTTCGGCAGGCTGGCCAACGAGCGCGGCAGCGAAGAAAGCTGGTTGCCAGAAACGTCCAGCAGTCTCAGTCCGATGAGCTGACCGAACGACTCCGGTATGAACGAAAGCCGGTTGTTTTGGAAATCTAGCTCCCGTAACAGACTGAGGTTCCCCAAACCGCCCGGTACGGACGAAATCTGGTTGTCGTGGAGGTCCAGCTTTTGCAATTGGCCGAGGCGCTCAAGGGAGTCGGGCACGTAGGAGATCGAATTATTGCTGGCGCTCAGCGCCCGTAATTGAACGAGCTGCCCGACCGTCTCCTGAACCGATACGAGGCGGTTTCCGCTGAGGTCCAGTAGGCACAGTTGATCGATCTGCCCTATCACCTTTGGCAGTGAGGCGAGCTGATTTACGCTGAGGTCCAACTGTCTAAGCTGCCTAAGGTTGCAGAGCGACGCGGGAATGGACGCCAGTTGGTTGTCGCGAAGGCTCAACTTGACCAGTTGGGCCAGCTCTTCGAGCGCCTCAGGAACCTGTGACAGGTGGTTGCCGCTTAGGTCAAGCTCGCGAAGGTGCTTCAACTCCCAGAGGGATTCTGGGAGTTCGGGAAGGCCGAATGAACTGAGATCGAGCTTCGAGGCCGATTTTGAACGGTTGCGACTAATCCGCCTCGCCGCCTCGGACAGAGCCTCCGAGAATCTCCGCTTAGCCATGGTGCGCCGCCCTGGTTCACGGCCATGTTGTTGCTGACTTGGTATTAACGTGCACATCTGTGCCGGAGTGCCCGGCCGACGTGCGACCCTGCATTGGCCGACGTAACTTCGCGATTTGAAACCGGCGCCGGCATTGCCACCACTTCAAGGGAATCGGTGAAAATGTCCGACCGGTGCTCCCCGCCGTTCACCGGTTCGACGGTAGGGCGTCTTACGTGCGACAAAGCCGATCATTTTCACGCTGCGTGCTTGCCCGTCGCATCAGTGCCGCAAACTGTGGCGACGATCGGCTGTAGAAAATCAAATCCGCCGCGGCCGGCCGCCGCACCGCTGGGCTATCTCCCCCATTCAACGCGCTATTATTCCCTCGCTTGTCGTTGAGGAAAATACCAAGACAACCGATTTTGCTGTTTAGGAGCAGAGTAGGGCCAGCACGTGTCGTATACGACTCGGGATCGGTCCGGGGCTACCGCGGATCAGCGGCCGCCCCCGTGTAAACTTGCGGCGGGCTGGGCCTTCCGCCATACTTACAGGCGCGGGCGGTCCTGTGATTCGGGGTGACCCACCGGGAGTGCCGGATTGAAACACCCCGCTTCCGAGGGACGCGCTGTGTACCGGCGATATGTAAATCCGAACCATCGCGGACAACGGCATGCGTTACTGGCTTAACCTGTTCTCTGTGAGGACCTGGCAGGACTTCAAGGAGAATGGAAGCAATGTAACCGCGTTCCGCGCGAACAACTGGGCCAGGGCCAAACCAGTCCAGTTGGGTGATGTGTTTCTCTGCTACCTTATCGGTGCCAAGCGATGGATCGGCGCGCTGAAGGTTGTTGGTGAGCGATACTTCGACGAGAACCAGAAACTCTTCAGAGACGACGTGTACCCGGTAAGGTTTCAGGTTGAACCGTTAGTTGAGCTGAACCCTGAGCATGGCTTGCCAATGGAATTGTTGCGCGGCACGGTGTCATTCTTTCCGCAGGATGGTAGCTCGAAGGATTGGTCTGGAAGCGTGCGGTCATCACCCACTAAACTCTCGGACGAGGACGGCGCAGATTCGGCGCGCACTGGAAGAGGCGGCCAGAAATCCGCTGACCAGGCCCATTGACCCCAAGGTGCTGCGAATGCCCCGCCCCAAGAATCAGTCCGCGCGACGCTCGTCCGGTGCTGTCTCGGAAGGGCCGCAAGACCTCGAGACGGATGCTACTCCGGGAGCGTCCGGCCTTAGTGGAGAAGATTCCGCATCTGATCCCGCCGGGATGGCAACCGCCAACGAAGGGTCGCCCGATGGGATGGATGAAGGCGACTCGGAAGTGCAAGGTAATGAAGGAGTGTCCATCGAAAAAGCTGACCGCAGCTTGGCCGAGCTATACCGCTGGCACAAGAACGGTCGTCTCATCATCGACCCAGAGTGGCAGCGGTCTTATGTTTGGGACAACAAGCGAGCGTCCAAGCTGATAGAGTCTTTTCTGATGGATATTCCGATACCAGTTGTCTATCTGGCAAAGACCGACGAGGGCAGATACGAAGTAATCGACGGAGTTCAAAGGCTTACGTCCGTTTTTAACTTCTTCGACGGGCACCTGACCCTCACCGGTATGGAGTTCTTGCGAGATGTGACCAAGAAGAGCTTCAAAGACTTGGACGACGTCCTCCAGGCCAAGCTGGAGGACTCAACGATTCGAACATTCGAGCTTTCACCGAGAACGTCGAAGAACCTCCTGTTCATCATCTTCGAACGACTCAACACTGGCGGAATCGCCCTCAACGAGATGGAGATCCGGAACTGCATTTACCGCGGGCCGCTGAACAACCTCATAAAGGAGCTCGCGCGGTACCCCGCCTTCGTCGAGTGTGTGGACCAGGCCAATATCACCAAGCGCATGTATGACCGGAACCTGGTGCTGCGCTTCCTCGCCTTCCACGAAAAAACTCATCGCAAGGCGCAGTCCGGTCTGAAGGACTTTCTCAACGGCTTTCTCCAAGATTACTACAAAGAGCCGGCGGAGCGGAAACTGGCAGACTGGCGTTCACGATTTGAGGTCGCGATGCGGGCGTCGCGGACCGTCTTCGGCCAGAATGGGTTCCGCCTTTGGCTCGTCGACCGCAAGGGGAACGGACAGTGGACGCGAAATGTGAATGCCGCCATCTTTCAGTGCATCGCGGTCTCATTTGCTGACCACGACCTCGTCAAACTGACCCGCTGTTCCGACGCGATATTGGAGGAATATCTGGATCTCGTCACGAGCGATCCGCAGTGGGTTGATTCGGTCTCGAAGTCCACAGGCGATTTCCACCGAATCAATTACGTGTTTGACACATGGGGCTCCCGCCTTGCAGCGCTCCTCGATTCTGTGGAAGGGCTTGACGCCGAGAGGATCTCTTCGGGTCGGCTGAAAAAGGAGGTCTTCCTGCAAAACAAAACGTGTCAGCTATGTGGCCAAGAGATCAAGCTCATCCAGGACGCTGCCTTGGACCATGACGTTCATTACTGGAGGGGTGGCAAGACAGTCCCGTCGAACGCACGGATCGCGCACCGTATTTGCAATCTCAAGCGGCCGAATTGACCCACTGAGCAGCGAGTCGCGGTGACGGACGAATTCTGGCCGGCCGACATTGGGGCGATGATGGAGCGTGGCAAGGGCGAACTGGAGATCAATGCTCACGGCCCTCATCTGAGGAGGGGCCAGACCGTGGTATCGTTTCGTCGCCGTTTCCCCCGACTGGCTACCCTCCGCACCTGCATGCTCTTCGCCTTGGTCTTGGTAGCAATCGGCTGCCGGTCTCGAAATGCTCAGGTGGCGGTTGAGCCCAGGGGGATGGGTCGTCGAAAGCTCACGGATCAAGACGCCAAGATCGCGCTGGTCGAGATGTTGAGGCGGGAGGCGGTTCGCGACCCGAAACGATGCCAGGAGGTCTGGGGCTCAACTGAGCCGAATCGGCAATTGGCGACGGTAACCATCTCCACGAACATCGACGGCACAGGCCAGGTCGGGATCTTCACCGTACGACTGGATAAAGAGAACTACTACTTTTGGGGCGGCCTGGACCGTTTCGAGGGTTCGTTCGAGTGGGAGCACGGCGGATGGCGGGCATCGGATCGTCGAATGACAGCCCACGGGTGCATTATCGGTCGAGGCGGCAGGAATAGTCGAGCCTTGCCGAAGCTCTGACAAACGCCATGCGAAATCTGCGTTTTCTTGCAACGCTCCTGATCGTCTTGACTCCGACTGTGAAATCAGTCCAACCGATGGATTTACTGAGATCCACAATCAAACCAGTGAAATCATACACCACCCATTTCCAGCTTGACGAAGATCCCATCTCGGAGGGCGGGAAGTGGATCAACGGCCGGAAGGACGGGATTGACTGGTACAACCTCATCACAAAGAACGGACTCGCCTATGGAGCGGTGAGCAAGGGAGCTTACACCGATCCGACCGCTTTGCTGGCGGGAACATGGGACAAGAACCAGACCGTGAAAGCAAGGGCCTTCAGCAGGAACCAATACGGCGTAGAGAGGAGCAATGGCGACTTTGGATTCACGTCCTACGAGGTGGACAGCTTCAACGAGTGAATAGAGGGGGAACCCGACGAGGCAAAGTGGCGGGCCGAGATTCCGACGACTTGGGTTGCGAGGATTAGAGATCATGAACTACGAATTCACCGCCATCCGTGACGAGGATGTACCGAAAGTGACCGACCCGCTCTTCCAGCATCTCGTCACCACCGTTGGAACCGAACGGGAACCAGCGGTCGCTGAGATAGCCGGTCATCTCATAATCGCCCCACCGCTCTTGGATCGTCTCCGTGTCCCAGAGAATAACATATCCGATCTCCTCGCCTAGATCACCCTCCCATCCATTGTTCGTTTCAATGAACTCGACGTAGGACAGCGGGAGGACGGACCTCTTCTCGACGTAGCGGTCAGGCATGCGAAAGCCACCTTAGATGAAGAAGTACCGGCTTGGACCGCCAAGATTTTGGCAGCCGAATGTGAGCCCATGCCTCGGACAGCCGATCCCCAGTGCGATCTTGGGATGGACCCAACGCGGAGTCACAGTTGTTTTTTCCCCCCAACCAGAAGCGACACGTCAATCGGATCAGGGCTGGTTCCCGGGACGCTGCTTATTCTCCAGATCGGCGATTGCAGCCTTCCAGTCTTCGAGCTTGCCGAAGCGGACCGCTCTGTCGATGCCGAGGTTCTCCAAGAGCATTCCCAGCACGATTCGCCGTTCACGGTCGCTGGCGAAAATGCCATCGACATACTCGATTTTCTCGGGCGCTTGATCGATCCGTTGGTCGAACTCCTCGTTCGACCAGAGCCGACCCTCACGTCGAATGTCCCAATCGATCGGTCTCATTGGATTGCTCCACGTGCGGACCCTTATTGTCAACCAGGATCTCTTTCGATTCTCAATGATTTTTGATATCTATAGTACGAGTCATCTGAGACGGGCTCCCAGGGGCGGTCGGCTGCCGCCTGCCACTTCCGCTTCATGTCGATATGCCATTTCAGCGACGAGCGTACGCGTTTCTCGATGAAGTCAAGTTTCTCGCCCTGGGTCAACTTTTCGGCGAGCAGCCGGGGGGCAATTCCGTAATTCGCCTCTCCAGTAAACGAGAGGACGCTCATCATCTCTTGATCGACGGAGCCTATGCTCCGAAACTCGGCGAGTTCGCTCAACATCTCTCGGTCCATCTGCTCAGCATAAGCGTGACCCGCAACGTTCTCCAAATAATTCTCACGCAACCTCGTCAGCCTCGTGATCTGGATGCTGAGAGCGATCACGGCGGCGGATACCGCCACGACGATCATCCACCCTCGAACGGTAAAGCGAAATCCAGGGAATCGCATGGGTTCTCCTCCGTGACAACGTGCCGACCGGCCAACGATGAGCTTTTTACTTCAGTAACTCGTACAAGACGGCCCCGCCGCCTTTATCTGTCTTGTCCTTGAGCTTCCCACCCAGGGCCTTCATGTGGGGCGTCTTGCCGTGGGCAGCCAGATCAGCTTTGCTGGCCCATTGTTCATAGAACATGAACTGGGTTGGGTCGGCCTTCGACTGGTGGAGGTTGTAGCACAGACAGCCGGGTTCCTTCCGGGTCGGCTCGACCAGGGACAGAAGGGCCTCCTTCACCGCATCTTCCTGTCCCGGCTTGGCCTTCACCATGGCCGTGAGAACGACTGCATCCTTCGGTACCTCGTCCTTCCCCTCACCGTGTGCGCTCGTCCCGCCACTCAGAACAGACAAGCCCGCCAAGGTCGTTCCGCTCGCCAGCAACTTGCGTCGATTGATGACCATGATCGTTTGCCCCCAAGGAACGTGAAGTCGATCGGGTTTCGCACGGGCTGAGCATACTTCGGGTCAGGACGAGCCGCAACTTCCTGGGCCGGGTTGAGCCATGCCGCAGGGCGTGAGGATAATAGACCTGCGTGTTGACTCGAGTGCGTGGAGACCAACGACCAGCAGCGGTTCGCATTCGACATTTCGGGTGAGATGATCCGTGCCAACCAGGACTGACGCCGATGGCAAAACCGAGAGAGCCGTGGAATATCCGCCCAACCAAGAAAGGAACCTCCGTGACCGCCTCGATCAAGTCGGAGGTAGAGACGAAAGCCAGAGACCTGATTGACAACGTGCTGGAGCCCAGGCACGTTCTGCCGCCACCCGTTGGGGCGCAGCTCAACTACATCACGGACATCGGTGCCAAGTGGTACAGGAATTACTTCTACTTCTTTTCGATCTACACGTGCCCAGGTCCGAACGCTCTGTCGCCCACATTCGAGGCGAGGTTTGCCAGGATGGAATACCTGGGCAACGACAGGTTTGCCCTTTATTTCATGCGGCACACGGGCGAATGGGTTGGCATTTACGACGGACTTTCAGTGGACGAGTGCATGAAAGCCATCCAAGACGATTCGTGGTTCGTGCCCTGAATGACCTTCACGGTCAGAACGACCGACCGTCAAAATCAGTCGGGCTTCAATGAGCGACTGAACCCGGACGGCCGAGAATGGAGGATGCACACCATACGGGCCGGAGCCACGTGCAGTGGCTCGCTCGAATCAGGCACGAAGCAAGTCAAGTCACTCAAGCGTAGTCCGAACACCAGTCCAGAGTCGGGCAACGGAGGCGCAAACCAAGAAGGACATGATTCATGCTTAACCAATGGGAACCACAGACGCCCCCTCGGCTTGCAGGCTATGAGTCCTGGCTCTACCAGATGCCCTGCATGTACAGTGGTGGCGATGTCTTCGTCTCAATGCCACTTCCGGGGCATTCTGAGCTCTCGATCGAATCCCCGACCCACTGGTTGGTCGCAGTCGGTGATGTTAGCGGCCGGGGGGAAGCTGCAACACGCCTAAAGGAAAGCCTGGAGGCAAAAGTGACCCAACTTGTGGGCACCACGACCGACCCTGCTGCCGTTTTGGAGGCGCTCAACAACGATCCCGTCGAACCCGACAGTTTCGCCTGTTTGTTGGTGGCGGTGATCGACAGTGACGGTCATGAACTGACCCTCGCCAGTGCTGGGCACATTGCTCCATTCCTTCGCCACACCGATCGGCGGATTGTGTCGCTTGGGGAGCAGAGCATAGGAGTGCCTCTGTGGATTGTTCCAACTCCGCACTACGACAATGTAGTCTTTTGCGAGACTCTAGCTGCATTGGATGAGTTTGCCGGGAACAAGCGACATGGCGAGTCGTACCCTCCTCCGACCTATTCATCGGCAAGTTCAACATCGTCGCCAGTGAAGATTCCGACGACCTGGGGAGCAAAGATCAGCGGGTAACAATTCAGGGAGGGGGTGTCGAAGTTCTTGAAGACGGAAACCCCTCACTCATGAGATAGAACCGTAAACGAGCTGTCGGCGAGTTCCAAGTCAAAGAGTCAATGCGTCACATGCGGAAAGAATCTCCCCGTTCGCTCCATGTAGGTCCGATAGTCATCCCCAAATCGCTCGATAAGTTTCTTCTCTTCAATCAGTGTATGTTCTCGCCTGGTCACAACGGTATCCGTGAGGTTCTTCCCCAGGCTTCGGAAGGTCCAAGCCAAGAGTGGGGGTACCGCAAACAGCCCGAGAAACGCACCGATCCACCGCGGCCAGGTGGGCAGAGCGACCGAAGACGAAGCCATCCAAGCCGGATTGATCAAGTATGCGGTTATTGCGATCCATGCAAAAAGCCCGCAGAGCCGCAGTCCGATCATGATGAAGACGCCCTCTTCTCTCCGTGCCAGCTTCTCTCTCGTCGCCTGAGATCTGATGCGAAAGTACAAGCCGATGGGCACTGTCAGGGCGATGCTGATTATGACAATGGATCGAAAGACGGATTCATCATTCATGAAGCGAGTACCTCGCCTGCGACGTAGCTGACTGATAATGTGCCAAGCACCTTGCTGTGGCAGATCCAGCGTGAGCCTCGCGCTCTTGTACCTTGGCATTCTCGTTCGCACCGACTTGGGTCGCCGCCACCTTTGAATCGGTGGGGACGATTACCAGGTAGATCGCGCCGAACTTAGCGATTCGCTCAATGGTTCGCCTGTTGAAAGCGCCCGAGGAGAATGCGGATCCATTCTCCCCGGGCTTCTCCCTTGGGAGACGAGCCACCTGTGGGCTCGTGCCAAGGTAAGGGAAAGCACCGCCCTGAAGCCGGAGGGCTTCATTCGTGGGTTTGCGTGCTGGACTTCTTGCCGTGCTTGAGGGGCTTGGCGGCAACGGCGGCGGCACGTTTGGTGCGGAGCTTGAGCCAGTTCTTCAGGTCCTTCTGTTGCTTGCTAACGATGGGTGCGGTCATCCTACGGTTCCTCGGGCTGGGGGCATTCATGACTTTCATGCGATGTCCACCTTGAACAATTTATCTCAATTTATCAAGATATCCTGAAAGTTTTGTAGATGCAATGAGTTGCTGTCCCTTGTTCGCAGAATTGCTGCCCACATGTCAGCGCGCGTGGAAGATCGGGCACCGACGGGTGCCTGAAAACCGAGGAGGCACACCTTCGCCTGACCACGAAAGTTAGGAAAGGCAAGCCTCTTCCCGGCAGTTCGAGAAGTTTGTCCGCTTACTCATTTCTTTTTTTATTCAATTTGGTTATACTTCAATAGGTTGGTCTGACGACTGAGCGAACACCTTGGGTTCTCATTGAATCACTTTCTGCTTGCCCCTCTCGCCTTTCCCACCTCCAGGGCTCCTTGGTGTGCCCCTTTCGCATCGACCCAGAAAGCATTCAATGGGTCGAGATTCCTTGACAAGCGGAGATTCCCAGTGGGAAAGAAACTGTATGTTGGAAATTTGACCTATTCGGTGAACCACGCCGATTTGCAAGAGTGGTTCGCTCCGTACGGAACCGTGCAGAGCGCCCAGGTGATCATGGACCGTGACTCGGGCTCCAGCAAAGGGTTCGGTTTCGTCGAGATGGACACGGACGCCCAGGCTCAGGCGGCGATCCAGGGACTGAACGAGCAAGAGCACGACGGGCGGCGACTTAGAGTGGACGAAGCCAAGCCACGGGTTGCCCGTACCGTCGGCTTCGCTGGTGGTCGCGCTGACGGCAGTGCTCGCACTGGCGGTGGTGACGGTTATGCAGGTAATGGTCGTCAGTATTGATCGTCAATCCACTCGGTGGGATTCGAGGGGACCAGTCGTGTCCTCTCGATCCCTCCGGTGCCGCCGATGAGTCTGGTCGCCGCCTTCGTGACCTTTCGCTTGCCGACCATGCCCAGGACGGACCACCGCAGGCGGAACGCCTCCCCTGCTGTCCCGCCGCTAATCTAACCACCAATCATGGTTTGGAGCCTCATTGCACAGTTACCCCGCCAGCGAACAAACGATATCGGAGGTTGAGAGAGGTCGAATCTGCAACGCCATCCTGCCGATGCCTGGTGCAAAAACACTTTCCGCAGGCGATTCCATCGTCTTCGCCCTTGCTTGTTCTCATGCAGGTAAGGAGCCCTGTTACGTCAGTTGTGGGGATTCAATTTGTGTCTCGCTCACCGAGGTCACTGATCTCGGAACAATTGATCCCGCCACTGGACTTGCCCTTTTTCGACTCTCTTGGAAACCGCTCGGTCAAGAAGCGTTGCTCTGGAATCAAGGAGAAAGGGGGAGGCGGCATCCAAGGCTGGTTCCGCAGTCGCCGTGGCTTCTCTCGGGACAGAGACGGCGGCAAAGTGCCACTGCCCGTTCGGGCTGACCATCGAAGCTCCCTCTAACGTGCTCACCCGCCAGGAGGTCCTAATGTTTCCCAGGTATCGCCACACACCCATCTTTGATCCTAAGCGGAAACGCTGCCCGGTCTGTAATCAAGCGGTCTATTCGCTGGCGGGCATTCATCCTCAATGTGCGATCATGCGATCCGTTGCTCTGGAATCAAGGAGCAAGAGGGAGGCAGCATCCAAGGCTGGTTCCGCAGTCACTATGGCTTCTCTCGGGACAGAGACCGCTGCGAAGACTGCCACGAGGTAATCCCGAGCCTACTCCCGACGCCGACTGCCGCTACTCCCATCCCGACAGACGATGCATCTGATGGCAATTCGCCGTGTACGAGGCAGCCGTTGAAAACTGCGCTGGTGGGCGCTCCGCCGAAAAACCGGTCAGCGTGCTAAACTTTTCGATCTCACGGGCGTCATTGATCGCGAGCCGGATCTCCAGCAGCCATCCGTCCATCGATTGCATTCTCGACATACACGTCAATGATGAACGGTGCGACAAGCCGATACCGAGTCGGCCCCTTGCAGCGGCGTTTCTCTATCCGCAGCTTGCTCGTAAGATGGCGGTCCCATCGCGCGAGTGCAAGGCATAGAGCCCGTGCGTTGGCACGCCCCTGATCGAATCGCTTCGATACTCGATTGACCAGTTCCCCTCATTGCACGATAGACTTAAGATTACCGATGGCTGTTGATTGCGTTTCTCGGGGATCGAGCTATGCGACGCATCCGGTTCACCATCGCCAGTCTGCTGATCGTCGTCTTGTTTCTCGCCACCGGCTTTGCCGGTCTGCGTGAGTCCAACGACCTCTGGGACAGCGGTCTCTTTACCCTGACGCTCCAACAACTCGAAACAAAGCACGCTCTATCGCAACAAGGGTAACGGCACATTCGAGGACGTTACGGCGACGGCTGGATTGAAGTCGGTCATCGTGATATCGGTAGTGGGCTGGATCGTTCACCGCGCTCCTCGGAAGGAGGTATGCTGACCATGAACGCGATCTTGAATCAATGGAGCCCGTGGCTCGCGGCTCGCGGTCTCCGCTCTCTTCGAGCCGTGTCCACTTCGGCCGTTTCCATGGCCGAGCCTTCCCAGCTCAACGGACGGCTGCTCTCGATCCTCGACTCATCCCGCCGCCCTTCGGGGTTATCAGGCCGTGTTGTCGGGCTCGGGGTGATCGCGTTAGCCGCTATGATCCTGCCGCTTGTGAGCACCCCGCTCCGCGTGCACGCCGCCCTACCGGCCTTGATGCGAGAGCAAACCGAAGCCTTCACCACTGGGGCCGCAGATCCGCAAATCGTGGGCAAAGCCAGTGTCAGTGGCATCGTCTCTGACACCCAGGGCAAGCCGATTGCCGGCGCGAAGGTGGCGGTCGTGGCCCAGTTGAGGACTCCAACCAACGATCCAGGCAAGCCGGCCAGAAATCAGGTCCTGGGCTCGACCCGGACCGGTACGGAGGGCCGCTTCCGCATCGAATTCGCGCGTCTTTCCGAGCGGGTTTACCCACTGGCTGTGGTCGTTGGGGGAACCGGGTGGGGCTTGGGCCACCGTAGCCTGAACTCGGCCAACTTGAGCCAGGAGGCGAACATCACCCTGGACCACGAGCAGATCATCCAGGGGAGATTCATCGATTTCCGGGGCCAGCCGGTTCCCGAGGTCGCCACGCGGGTCATCGCAGTGCGCGACGATTACTACGGTGACTGGTCGTACGACACCGTTGGAGACGCACCCCCCTGGCCGCAGCCGGTCACCAGCGATGAGCACGGACGCTTCAAGCTGAGGGGGCTCAGCCCCCTCGACGCCACCTGGCTGGAGGCGAGCAGCGACACAACCGCCCGTGCGCACGTCAAGATCGAGGCCGGCCAGGAAGGAAGGACAAAAGAAAAGCCGATCGCCCTGGCCCCCGCCCAGTTGCTCGATGTTCGCGTTACCCGCGAAGATACCAACAAACCGATGCTGAGCGCCACGGTAAACGTCCGAGCGGTGCCCCAGCGCAGGAATCGTCGCTCTTTTGGCGGGTTGACGACGCAGGCGACCGACGACCATGGCCGGGCACTCATCAGCCCCTACGACGGGGACATGTTCTGGGTCGAGGTCAACCCGCCGGCCGGTGAGATGTACCTTTCCAGCAGACGCCAGGTGAACTGGCCCAAGGGTGCCGTCCGGCAGACGGTGGAAATGAAGCTCAAGCCCGGTATCTTGGTCCGCGGCACGATCATCGAGAATCCGGCCGGCAAACCCGTCTCCGGCGCTCGCGTCGCCTACCTTCAGACTCGCCGCGACAACAAGTTCTACGCGGCATATCGCGATCTCGTCTTCCCCCTCGCGACGGTCACGGGGGCGGACGGCATGTTCGTGATCGTCGTCCCGCCCGGCATGGGCCACCTGCTGGTCCGGGGACCGACCGACGATTTTCTTCACCTTCGGACCAATAATCTCGAACTAGGCGTGTCCTCGCTGCCCATCTGGCCGCTGTACCCCGATGCCATCGCGCACCTCGATCTCAAGCCGGGCGAGAAGGCGCACGAGGTCGCGATGCGGCTCAGCCGTGGCGTGACGCTTCGAGGGCAAGTCATCGGGCCCGACGGCACGCCCATCGCCAAGGCCTTCGCATTCGGCCGGTCGTATTTGCCGCGACTGAATGCCTTTCCCCTCGACGTGTTCAACGGCTCAGCCCCGGAAATCCCGGTGCGCGACGGCCGGTTCGAGATACCAGGGTGCGACCCGGAGAAGCCTTACACCTTCTTTTTCGTCGACCTTGAGCACCAGCTCGGCACCACGGTCGAGCTGACCGCCAAGCCGGTCGGGCCAGGTCCAGTGACCGTCCGCCTCCAGAAATGCGGCGCAGCCACCTTCCAGTGGAAGGACCGCGAGGGCAAGCCAGTCGCCAAGCAGGATGCCGGCCCCCTCCTGAAGCTGATCATCACCCCCGGAAGTGAGGCGCTTGCTCGGGACAAGGTCATGGCTGACTATATCTTCCAGGCGAACCTCGACTGGGCACGCCTGGGGAGGAACCTCCGAACCGACGCGGAGGGTCGCGCGACGTTCGTCAGTCTCATCCCCGGTGCCACTTACCGGATCCATGGCCGTGAGTTCATTGCCGAGGCCGGGAAAACCCTCAGTCTTGGCGACGTTGTGCCAGAGAAGCAAACCAGCCCATGAGGCCGCGTATCGGCATGCACATCTGCCCGGATGAACTGAAGAAGAACGAGCGTCTGCTCTGGTCGACCGGCAGGGGCAGCGATGTCTGGGACCTGTTCTGCGCCAGCATCGCCGGTGACCTCGAGGCGGTGCAACGGCTCGTCGACCAGGACCGGTCGCTTGTGCGCTCTCAGTACCAGTACCGCACGCCGCTCTACTTTGCGGTGCGGGAAAACCGGCTCGATGTCGCCCGATTCCTGCTGGGTCAGGGTGCCGATCCATTTGGTTTGGGGGTGCACGACAGCTTGCTCGAGATTGCACGCGACCGTGGGTATGCCGAGATGGAGCGGCTGCTCGAGGAGACATTCTTGACGCTCCACGGCGCCTCGCCGCGAGGTGATGCGATCGCCGCGGCGATCCGCGACCGCGATGTCGCGCGGGTGTGTGCGCTTCTCGACGCATCGCCCGAGCTGCTCCATTCGGGCGATTCCGTCGGCAATCAGCCGATTCACTGGGCGACAATGACTCGGCAGCTCGACGTCATCGACGAACTGCTCGATCGGGGCGCCGACATCAACGCGAAACGCCCGGACGGTGCGCGGCCGATTCAACTCACGAATGGCGACTATCGTTTCCGCGGCTGGCGCGACGTGCCCAACGACGTTGCAAGCTCGCCGGCCGATGTCCTCGCACACCTCCGTGCGCGCGGCGCTTACGTCGACATCTGCACGGCCGCGAGCCTCGGCGATTTGCCGCGGGTGCGCGAACTGCTCGATCACGACCCTTCGCTCGCCAACCGAGTATCGGAATACGTCACGTACTACCTGGGCTCGGGCGCACCGCTGAGGAACGCGGCCGCCCAGGGACATCTCGAAATCGTCAAGATGCTCCTCGCGCACGGCGCCGATCCCAATCTTCCTGAGGAGGGCATCGCACCCCGGGGACATGCGCTTTATTCCGCGGTTGCCAACGGCCATCTCGAGATCGCTCGCCTCTTGCTGGAGAATGGGGCGTTCCCGAGTCCGCCGGTGGAAAGCTCTGCCGACGCCTTGAGCCGCGCTATATCCCAGGGCAACCAGCCGATGATCGAGCTGCTCTGCTCCTACGGGGCGGCACGCGAGGCCCATCTCCTGGCGTATTACGGCGACGTGCAAACGGCGGCGGCGGTTTTCGCGGCCAGCCCCGGCCTTGCCGACGATCCCCAGGCGCTGGAAAATGCCGCGGCAGAAGGCCACGAATCGTTCGTCCGCTTGATGCTGCGCTTTAAGCCCGACCTCGCCCGGGGCGTCGCGGTCGGTGTCCGAAGCCGGGGGCCTGACGCGTCAATCAAGACCCGCGCGCTCGCCGAGCTTCTTTTTCAGCACGGCATGGACCCGAGCCGGCCGAACTGGCTGCACATCACACCGCTCCATCGCTTCGCGCAGCGGGGCGACCTCGAAAATGCCGCGATCTTCCTCGACCATGGTGCCAATCTGCACGCTCGCGATGAAGACATTTGCTCGACACCACTCGGCTGGGCGGCCAAGTTTGGCAGGCTCGCGATGGTCGAGCTGCTGCTGAAACGGGGCGCGAATACAAACCTGCCCGATGATCCACCGTGGGCCACGCCACTCGCCTGGGCGGCAAGGCGAGGGCATAACGAGATCGTTGACTTGCTGAAGGCGCATGGGGCAAGTTAACGATTGAGAGTCCTTGCGCGAGGCGATCCGCGCGCACCGCTGCCAGTTGCAAAGGGAGCCAAGGCGCGGATACCGGTATTCGAGCAGGCTCAGGCGGACCGCGCGAACCGAGCCGTGCCGCCGTCCCTCCCAGGCCTGCCGACCTGGATCCGCAAGCCAGGCGCTGACTTGACGGTGGGAAAGGTGGAGGACAAGTTCCCAGAATCGGAGCTGCCGTGAGCTCAATCCCGCGCCGCGCCGGCGTATGATCCAGGCCCCAAGCGCTTCGTCGCCCAGGGAGCGTCGTAACCAGCACACCGACTCCCAATCCCCTGCCGCCAGGATGCGGCCGATGATCAACTCGCTGTCGGCGTCCCAGGTCAAGCTCGCGAAGCGATGGTCCCAGAACAAGGTCTTGAGGCGCTGGGGGAGATTGGCGGATCTCCGGGGTCGTAGATCGCGCTTCTTCATGCTCCGCCCCTCTGCCCTGGCTTCTCTTCCATGTGCGCATGATAGGCTAGAATCACGGGCGGTGCCATCCCACACCGGACGGTGGAAAGGTGTCAGGACCTGTTTTTGACTGGTGACGGCTTTGTTGACTGCCGGTTCTGTGCAATAGGTTCCTGACACGAATGGCACTCGGTTATTCCCCTAAGCCGCTTGCAGTAGGCGTTTGCGCGCCTTTCGTCGCGGTTCCATAAGAAACTTTTGTGCCTTCGGTCGTCGTTTGTTGGCGCGGCTCGACGCGGCCGGGTCGATCGCCGACCTCGTGCGCCGAAATCGCAGTGAGCATCACCTCCACCAAGTATTCCCTGACGCTGGGCGTTGCTTGTCGCAAGGCCTCCTGGAGCGCCGTCATCGTCTGAAGCGTTCCCTTGAAGCTCAACTGTCGCGGTTGCTTACCGTGCGCCTCGGCGGCCTGGGCCGCCACGCCTCGGATCAAGTTGTAAGACAGTAAATGTATCCAGATCTCCTTCTCCACCATATCAGGCGTCTTGCATCGCAGCACGTCCATTTGGAGTACGTCTTTAATTGAGCGTAAATCTAATTCTATGTTCCATCGTTGTAGGAAAAGGTCTGCCAGCTCTTCCTTGGTGTACGCCTCCGCGTCGAGCATCGTCGTCACCAGCACCAGCTCGTTGACTCGGAAGCCGGGCTGCTGAACCTTGAATCGCAGTTCGCGGACCTTGATCTCGCTGGGGATCTGCGCATAGGTTTCCTCGTCCATCCATTCGGGCCGCTCCGGCTTGGTCCAGGTGACAACGTGGTCCTCGACGCCCAGCCGTCGGCCGCGGCGGAAGTCGAACCTCCGGCGCTGGTGCATCCGGAACAGGCTGTCAACGTTCCGCTGCATCAGGTCCGCGATCATGAAAAACGAGGCATAACAGCGGTCCCCCAGCATGATTTCGCCTGCCTCGAGGCCATCCAGCAACGTGCGGAACAAGGCCGTCTCGCCTGTCTCCTTTCCTTTGTACGGCCCCAGCGCCAGGTCGCGAACGACACCCGTGGCCAGCGAAATGATCCCTACCATCCGAACTACGGGGAAACCCAAACCGATGCCCTGGGTGTTCGCCTGAGGGAAGGCTTGTTGGTTCTGTACGGTGTCGGGCATCGAGGCGGTCGTGCCGTCAACCAGCGAGACCTTGCGTCCCTTCCACAGCCAATCGGCGTTTGCACCGGCGTCCACTTTCTGAGCGGTCTGACGGACCAGCCGAACAATGACCCCGAGAGGGAGCCGCCGGCGTGCATCACAATAACTGTTAGTCTCCGGCGCAAGGTTTGCGATGGTTGATGGCCAGCCAGACGATCAGCCGCGCGACCGCCGCACGACACGAGTGGTCGGGGTCGAGCACCTGGGAGAGGAACAGGCAGAGGGTCACGAAAGGTGTGTAGATGCGATCCTTGAATTTGACCCGCTCTGCCGCCAGTGCCGACCTGACCGTGTCGGCGTCGAGGATCTCGTGAAAGGGAAGGAGCTGGGACTCGCGAAGGGACTTGACCTTTTCCAGAATCCACCGTCGCGTAGTCTGGGGCATTGTCGGCCTCCTTGCCGGACAGGGTTTGGATCTTGCAAGCACCAATCCTTGTCCCAAGGAGGACGATATTTGTCTATCCCACTTCTCCGAAACAACTTACGAATTTCCGAGTGCCATTCGTTCCTGACACCTTTTCCTCGCTGGGCAGGATAGCCGGCTAGACTTTGCGTGCCAAGGGCAACCAGACTGTCTGTCTCGACGAAGCCCCTCGCATCCTTTTCGATCTCCGGCGGCAGCCATTCGGTCCGCGGAACCGCTCCGATGAAGCTGAATAATGCAGAGCTTTTCAAATCTGTTCGGCCATGCCGCAGGCTCGTCGCAAGACAATGAACCGATCTCACCGCAGGTACCTGTTGAACTGGGCCGGAACTGCCAGCTCCGTTTGATCGACGTAACACCAGGCCCATCGCTCGCCGGGCTCGAATGACGCGATAACCGGATGGGTCGTCCCGTGAAAGTGCCGCGTGGCGTGGCGGCCGGGCGAGCTGTCACAACAGCCGACGTGCCCGCAGGTGAGGCACAGCCGAAGATGGACCCATGGCGTGTCCAGTCGCAGGCACTCCTCACAACCGAGCGTGCGGGGACGAACGGGCTCGAGTTCATCAATATGTTTGCATAACATGACTGATCTCCGAAACAAGTCGCTCTCCGGTCATATGATTTCAAGCTTACTGCCAGGGTGTGGATCTAGCGGGCCGACCCCGGCCGCGTACGTCCGCGTCCTGCGTCCATGGTGTCCCCCCGGGCTCCAACGTACGCGGCGATCGTTCGTGGTGGACGCGTCGTCTCAGGGCGAAACCGCGCTCGGACCCTTTGTAGGGGTTTCTCGATCACGTAATAGCTGAACATAGACGCGAGGAATATCGGGATCAGGTTCAAGGGGAACCGCGGCGCCCGCCATGGCTTGGCCCAAACATCCAGCGTGAAGAGTTGTTGCCAGAGGTAGAGGCTATAGGAAAGACGCCCGATCCAGGCAACCAGTGGCAACTCAAGCAGCGTGACGATCCACCCGCGCGGCGAACGAACCACACGATTGATGACACCGGCCACACAGGCAAGCTGTATCGTCGGGAGGAATGGGCGAATCTTGGGGATCTCTCCGAAGCCATGCGTAAAAGTCAATACCAAAGGTAATGCCGCTCTAGCCGACCCCGGACTGCGGAGATCTCGACGTTGGGCGTGGGCAAGGCCATGGGACTCTCCAGCAGCGGGAATCATGGTCAGGTCCGCGGTTCTCGAGTGCTGGACGGATCAGGGGAAAAACCTTCTGCGGCTTCCCGGCTGGTCCCCGAACGCCGCTGCGATGCTCATCGCCGTGATCCCCCGGATGTGACCCCGCCCGAACGCATTGCCAACTCCAAATCGAGCGACTAAACGCTCTCTCACTTAAGGTTGGAGCTGAGCGGTATCACGGCTCGTCAGAGGTGTTCGGCCTCACTCGCGCCGCAAGATAATCGGTGCCCTTGAGTTCGCGTCCCTTCGTAGAAGGACCACTGAGGAATAGACGCTCACTGGGGACTGCGGCTTTTTGTCAGTTTGGCATCCCAAGGATACGTGTGCAATACCCCGACAGATCTGCTCGGGGATCGGAAAAGGTGTCAGGAACCGATTCACAGCTCTTCGGTCACGAATAGGTTCCTGACACGAATGGCACTCGGTTATTCCCCTAAGCCGCTTGCAGTAGGCGTTTGCGCCTTTCGTCGCGGTTCCATAAGAAACTTTTGTGCCTTCGGTCGTCGTTTGTTGGCGCGGCTCGACGCGGCCGGGTCGATCGCCGACCTCGTGCGCCGAAATCGCAGTGAGCATCACCTCCACCAAGTATTCCCTGACGCTGGGCGTTGCTTGTCGCAAGGCCTCCTGGAGCGCCGTCATCGTCTGAAGCGTTCCCTTGAAGCTCAACTGTCGCGGTTGCTTACCGTGCGCCTCGGCGGCCTGGGCCGCCACGCCTCGGATCAAGTTGTAAGACAGTAAATGTATCCAGATCTCCTTCTCCACCATATCAGGCGTCTTGCATCGCAGCACGTCCATTTGGAGTACGTCTTTAATTGAGCGTAAATCTAATTCTATGTTCCATCGTTGTAGGAAAAGGTCTGCCAGCTCTTCCTTGGTGTACGCCTCCGCGTCGAGCATCGTCGTCACCAGCACCAGCTCGTTGACTCGGAAGCCGGGCTGCTGAACCTTGAATCGCAGTTCGCGGACCTTGATCTCGCTGGGGATCTGCGCATAGGTTTCCTCGTCCATCCATTCGGGCCGCTCCGGCTTGGTCCAGGTGACAACGTGGTCCTCGACGCCCAGCCGTCGGCCGCGGCGGAAGTCGAACCTCCGGCGCTGGTGCATCCGGAACAGGCTGTCAACGTTCCGCTGCATCAGGTCCGCGATCATGAAAAACGAGGCATAACAGCGGTCCCCCAGCATGATTTCGCCTGCCTCGAGGCCATCCAGCAACGTGCGGAACAAGGCCGTCTCGCCTGTCTCCTTTCCTTTGTACGGCCCCAGCGCCAGGTCGCGAACGACACCCGTGGCCAGCGAAATGATCCCTACCATCCGAACTACGGGGAAACCCAAACCGATGCCCTGGGTGTTCGCCTGAGGGAAGGCTTGTTGGTTCTGTACGGTGTCGGGCATCGAGGCGGTCGTGCCGTCAACCAGCGAGACCTTGCGTCCCTTCCACAGCCAATCGGCGTTTGCACCGGCGTCCACTTTCTGAGCGGTCTGACGGACCAGCCGAACAATGACCCCGAGAGGGAGCCGCCGGCGTGCATCACAATAACTGTTAGTCTCCGGCGCGCAAGGTTTGCGATGGTTGATGGCCAGCCAGACGATCAGCCGCGCGACCGCCGCACGACACGAGTGGTCGGGGTCGAGCACCTGGGAGAGGAACAGGCAGAGGGTCACGAAAGGTGTGTAGATGCGATCCTTGAATTTGACCCGCTCTGCCGCCAGTGCCGACCTGACCGTGTTGGCGTCGAGGATCTCGTGAAAGGGAAGGAGCTGGGACTCGCGAAGGGACTTGACCTTTTCCAGAATCCACCGTCGCGTAGTCTGGGGCATTGTCGGCCTCCTTGCCGGACAGGGTTTGGATCTTGCAAGCACCAATCCTTGTCCCAAGGAGGACGATATTTGTCTATCCCACTTCTCCGAAACAACTTACGAATTTCCGAGTGCCATTCGTTCCTGACACCTTTTCTGGGGCCTACATCCTGACCGAGACCCATGCCCGAGCCCACGAGCTCGCCCGGATCATCGAGAAAGAGGACTGGGGCGGTGAGGTGTACGTCTTCAAGACTCAGGATGACATCGACCGTGCCCTCGGCACGGGTCGTGACGAGTACGGCCTCTTGCGCGTCTGGTGGGACTGAGGCGTGGCCCAAGCCAGTGGAGTTGGCGCCGGCGGTCAGGGGCGTTAACCAGACGTGCGCGGCGATCGGTTCGCCTTGTTTCACCCCCCCGGAGAGCGAGAACGAAACCGGTGATGACACCGGGATCGGCCGTTTCCAGGAAAAAAGGCATCTCCCAGGCTTGATACAACCGATGACACCTCCTGATGTGACTCAATCCCATAAGCTTGGTGACCCGTAACGAGACAATTTGCCCATGTTCCGGGCATTGGCCACCTGGTCGGTGTCGATCGTAATCCTGGGCGGCACTGCCGCCCTGGCCCAGGAACCGCCGCCGCTCGAGGCGCCGGCTGGCGAAGCGCAGCCGGCTCAACCCGTCGCGCCGCCCAGCCAGCCGAAGCCGGCGGCTCGAGCTCCGGTAGCCTCGCCGTCACCCGTACAGTCGCAACGATCCACACCGTCTACGGCTCCTTCCCAGATCCGCCCATTGCTGGTCGTGCCGGGAGTGACATCTCCTGCCCAGTCTGCCGCAACGGGGCCCAGGAGCAATTCGGCAAGCTCGGTTCGCCCCGGGCTCGTATCGGGAACGGTGGACGGATATCCGCGTCCTCCGGCATTGCCGGAGGCTGGGTCTCCGTTCCGGCTTCCAGCGGGGGCGCAAATTCAGAATCAGCCGATGCCAGCCCCTTCGACGGGGCCGCCGCCGATAACCCTCGAGCCGATCGAAGACGAGCCCGAGGCCGGACCGCGGAATTCAGCTTCGTCGCGCGCGCCTTCGAACCGCGCCGCTCAACGGCCGCCTCCGTCCCCCAGACCGGCGGACAGTGCCAGACCTGCCAATCCACCGCTCTGGCGTCCGCCGGGCTTTCTCGGCCGGTTACTTGGGTTACCGCCCGAGCCGGCGCCGCGAGTCACTCCCCGGGACGATGAGATGCCGGCCCGCGCGGAGCCCCCGCCCGCGACGCGCGACGAAACACACGCTGACCCAAGCAGCGAAGCCGTGGCGCGACGGCGCATCGAGAAGCAGATCCGCGAAGCGCTCGGCGACCGGCTGCGATCGGTCGAGGTGCGGGTCACCGGCCGCAACGTGCTGGTCGTCGCCAGGCCCAGCCGGTTCTGGCAAAAACGCGGCATCCGCCGGACGCTGGAAAGCCTTCCGGCACTCGACGGCTACCGGGCACGCATCGACGTTGCGGACTGAGTCGCGTCCGGGTCTACGTCAAATGGGGTCGACTGAGATACATGGGCACGGGCGACGCCGTCGCCGACATTGACCTATTCGGCGACGAGGGTCATACTCAGGCTGTAGGGAAGTCTTTCGGCAACAAGAGTCGGCACTGGTTGCGGAGTTGCGGCCTTGGACAAGAACACTGAGGTTAAGAAGCCCGCGAGTACGGAGGGTTTTACTCCCTCACCAGGCATCAAGTCGGCGCCGGCCGAAGTTGAATCACAAGCCGCCAACCTACCCAATCCCACGGGAGAGACCGGCAGGTCTGTTCCCGGAACCGCAGCGGGAGATGACAAGATCGGGATTGCCCGCGCCCGGTTAGTCGATCGAGAAGGTGTCGCTTACGTGCAGGGTTGTGAGGTCCCGGTCTGGCGATTGGAGATGGCCCGCCGTGCGGGCTCCGGCCCTGCCGCGCTGACTGCCGCATTTCCGGGCCTAACGTCGCTCGGCCTCGACGTGGCATTTGCCTACGCTCGACGACACCGCGCGAAAGTTCGACGAGCTGATCCGGCTTCATGGCGCCGCCGCCGTACCCACCGGGGACGAGGGGCCGGGTGACGCGGCCGCATTTGAGGCCGACCTCGATACTCTTCTCGACAAGAACGCCGAGGTGTTTCGCCGCCTCTCGCAATGAAGTACCTGACCGTCGAGCAGGTTCTGAGGATCCATGCCCGCGCGATCTCGCAATCGTGGGGCGACGCCGGTGTGCGGGATTTGGGCCTGGTCGAGTCAGCGGTGGCCCAACCGCGAGCCAGCTTTCGCGGCAAACAGTTGTACCCCACGTTAGCGGAAAAGGCGGCGGCGTTGGCATTCTCACTGGTGATGAACCATCCTTTCGCCGATGGCAATAAGCGGACGGGATACGGGGCCATGATCATGTTTCTGAGCCGCAATGGCCGTACGATAGCCGCGCCGCTAGACGACCACGCGTCGGTTTTCCTGCGATTGGCGGCCGGGGCACTCGACCGCGAGGGGTTCCGGGCGTGGGTAAGCGCATGGATCACCGCAAAGTGAGAAGGGCGAAAGGGGCCGGCGTCGCCTGACGCACCCTGTGGTTATGCGCAAGCGACTGGAAAAGGTGTCAGGAACCGATCCGCGGCCCGTCCAGAGGAAAGGTGTGACAATGTAATCGGTTCCTGACACCTTTGTTCCGCCAGGTCAACAATTGGCTGCGTGGAACTCGGCCACGTTGACCAGCCGTTTGCCCAGCGGCGGGTAAGTCAGGTACTGCTTGAGCAGCCAGCCCGTGAACCCTGAGTAGATATACGTCGCCTCGGCTTGGAGATACTCGTCGTTGAGCCGGCCGAACAGTTCGTTGCCGACACCAAGACGTTTCAGCGCCGCCTTGGCGCCTTCGACGTCGCCGGCCGCCGCGCAGCCGCAGTTGTCGCAGGTGAGCTCGCGGGCGGCCTTGTATGCGGCAGGCTTGTAGATCTCGAAGATTCCCCGCGCGCCATGGTCGAGAACGACGTGCGCCAGTTCGTGTGCCAGGATGAACCGGAGCTCCGCCGGACGGTTGAGCATTCCCTCCAGGGTCTGCGAGAGCAGCACGATCACCTTCTTACGGGCAAATTTGACTGCAAACGCGTTGGTCTGGCTCACGTTGAGCACGATGACCTTGGGCATCTCGCGCACTCCAAACTGGCTGCACACCTCGTGAAGCGCCCGAGAGACCTCGGGAAACTGGTCGACGCTGGCCGTTGTTCCCAGGGCCTGGAGCTTCCGCACGTTATATTCGGACAAGAGCCATCGAATGACCCAGCCCAGCACGAAGAGACCCACGATGATCCCCATGGTGGCCACACCCAACAACGCCAGTATTACCCAGACAAGCACGTTGATCAGGGCGACTCCGCCGCGTTTCTTCCGTTCTTCGCGCGAGACGCATGCTTTGACGGACCGCACCCGGCTCACCGCCTTGCCTCCGGCGACATCGCCCAGATCTGCCAGATCAAACCGATCCTCAGGCATCGGCGGCCCTCCTCCCGACTCGGGACAACGCGCTGTCGGAGTTCTCGATCAACCAAGATGGGGAATCCTCACCCGAACTTGATCATCCCCGCCAACATCATGCCGTAACGGCTCTTCCAAAGCAAATGCCTACTTCGAGCCAGCAAAATGTCGGTAAAGGTGGCAGGAACCCATTCGCGGCCCGACCGCTTCAACGTAATCGGTTCCTGACACCTTTTGCCTGACGGCTTCTTGCGTGAACTCTTGCTCACTCTGCGGGAACTGATTAAGTTGGATGGGTTCTTCGAGGACATTCGCCGATGAGTGAGCTGCGTCGCCACAAGTTGAATCCAGGAACGGTCAAGCTGGGATCGATCGCAGCGTTGGCGTCTTGCGTTGTGTGGGGTGTCGAGCCGTCCGCCCGATGCCAGACGACGAAGAGCCCTCGGCAGCCAGCCGGTACCAAGGCGGCGGCACCGGCACTGCCGACGCTGGCGACCCGATTGGCGTTTCCGAACTTGCGATTCGACCGGCCCGTGGCCTTCGACTATCCCAAGGGCGCGGAGAATCAGTACTTCATCGTGGAGCAGCACACCGCCACGATCTGGTCGTTTCCGGATCAACGCGACACGGGCAAGAAGCAGCTCTTTCTGAAACTGCCGGACCCGATCAATCGCGGCAACGAAGAGGGATTGCTGGGGCTGGCGTTCCACCCCAAGTATCAAGCAAACGGGCAGTTCTTCGTCTACTATTCGGCCAACGATCAGGGCCGCCGGCGTTCGGTGGTCTCTCGATTTCGGGCTGGTCGTGAGGACGGCGGTCAGGCCGATCCCGCCAGCGAGGAGCGAATCTGGGTCTCCGCCGACGACCCGTTCGAGAACCACAACGGCGGCACGATCGTCTTCGGGCCGGATGGGTATCTTTATATCACCCTCGGAGACGGCGGAGCGGCCGACGATCCGATGTCGAGCGGTCAGAATCCCCGCGACTGGTTCGCCTCGATCTTGCGGATCGACGTCGATCATCCGGCGCGAGGGCTTCCCTACGGCATCCCGCGCGACAACCCAGCCCGCCGGTCCCGGCGATTTGCCCACTGGGCGCCCGAGGTCTATTGCATCGGCCTGAGAAACGTCTGGAAGTTCAGCTTCGACCGCAAGACGGGCGAGCTCTGGGCGGGAGACGTGGGACAGAACCTCTGGGAAATGGTTCACCGGATCGAGAATGGTGGGAATTACGGCTGGAGCATCCGGGAGGGGTTTCACCCTTTTCAACCCCAGCGCCGTCAGCGCGCGGACTCCGCCTCGAAGATCCAGCCGCCGATTGTCGAGTATCCGCACGCACCAACGCGACAACGGCCCGATGCCGGCTTGAGCATCACGGGCGGATACGTCTATCGCGGCAAGAAGATTCCCGCGCTCGTGGGGATCTACGTCTACGGCGATTTTGAGAGCGGACGGATCTGGGGCCTGCTCGCCGACAAGGGGAAGCTGATCGCCAATGCCGAGCTGATCGACATCCGGCGCAACCCCGGCCTCAAGATCGCGTCATTCGCCGAGGATCGCGACGGCGAGATTCTCATCCTGTCGTTTGACGGCCGGATCTACGAGCTGGTGCCGCGGCGCTGAGCTGCCGAGAACCACTCAATGGACGGGTGCAGCGGGCCCGGTGCTCTTGCGGTGAAAGCGAGCGCCCTGGCCGAGCAGCGCGATGATTTCGCTTATCTTCCGCAGCGATACCCAGATATTACTGGCGGCCCGCGCGTCGGCTGCCTGCCGGCGCAAGACGGCGAGCGCGGTCCAGTCAAGCGACCACGCTTGCTCGATAGCTTGCTCCTGGATGTGGCGCGTGAGATCCTCGAGCCGCTCGATCAGGGCCGGGGTGATGGGACACTCGGCGGTGCGATACGGCTCCTTTTCGTCTGATGCGGTTGCTTCGGATCGTTTTCGGCTGTTGAACAGGCCAGTCAGCCGGGAGCGCCAGCTTGCCGATACCCGGTCGTTCTGCTTCGGTTGCAAGGAGGTGGGATGTTGCTGGACCTCGCTCGAATCGGGATCGACCCAGGTGCCGATCCGAACGATCATGGCCGTGATATTGTCGAGGCCGCCGCGAAGATTGGCCAGACTGATCAGGTAACGGCAGGCATCGCGCGGGTGGAAATTGGCCGCGAACGCGCCAATTTCGGGATCGTCGACCGGGCCGGAGAGACCGTCCGAGCAGAGGAGATAGACGTCGCCGAGCTCGACGCGCAGCGGGCCCTCGACGTCGACCTCGATGTCGGTCTCGGGACCAAGACTGCGCGTGATCACGTTGCGGGGCACGGACAGGTTGGCCTGTTCGGGCGTGAGGTGGTTTCGCCGCACGAGCTCCCATGCGAGACTGTGATCGAAGGAAAGTTGATCGATTCGGTTGCGGCGAACCCGGTAGACGCGCGAGTCGCCGACATGCGCGACCAGGGCGCCTTGAGGGAGCAAGAGCAGCGCGGAACACGTCGTGCCCATGCCCTGGAAGTCGCGATTGGCGGATGCCCGGTTGTGAATCAGAGCACTGACCTCGCGGAACGCCTTGACAATCGCTTCCGACGGCGTGCCCGCGCGGGTTTTCATGTAGTTGTGCGGCAGGAGGTCGCAGGCCATCTTGCTGGCGAGCTCGCCCACGGCGTGGGCGCCCATGCCGTCGGCCACCATGAAGACATGCCCGCGCTGCTTCCACGCGTCGGCGTGGGATGCACGGACTGCCGTGTAACTGTCCTGGTTGTTGGATCGGCGCATGCCCGTGTCCGTCGCGGCCGCGTCGATGACGATATCATCCCAGTTCACGACCTGACCTTGTTCTCATCTCGCAAGCCAGTATCGAGGCGTTACCGGGGCCAGGCCCCGCCGTGATCGCGAGCTCTTACGATCTTAGGATATGATCCGCTGCCCGCAAAGCAAGTAAGCAATTGGAAAACTCCATCTAGTCACGCGGGCTGGCTGCGCACCTAATAGTACATCAATCTTAACTTCTTTGTGACCAAAGATCTCTCACTGACCTCAATTTGGGCAACTCCAGGCGATGAACGAATTCCACATCCCCTCGGGCTTTCCCCTGTCCAAAATCACGCTCGACAACGGTCTTGACGTGATCGTACGACACCAGCATCAGCTCCCGGTAGTGGCCGTAAACCTCTGGTATCACGTTGGTTCCAAAAATGAAGAAAGGCACCAACGCGGGTTTACCCACCTCTTCGAGCATCTCATGTTCGAGGGTTCGTTGCACTACCCTGGCGATTTCTTCAAGCACCTCCAGCGCCTGGGAGCTAACATCAATGGTTCGACATCGACCGACCGTACCAATTATTACGTTGACATTCCCGTCGCCCACGTCGAGCTGGCGCTGGCGATGGAGTCGGACCGGATGGCGAACCTGCTGGGAGCGCTCACCGAGACCAAGTTAGGGATTCAGAAGGACGTCGTCAAAAATGAATATCGGCAGAATTACGCAAACCGTCCTTACGGCATGGTCTGGCCGCTCATTGCCGAGGCCCTTTATCCCCCTCTGCATCCCTACAGTTGGCTGACGATCGGCGTCATGGAGGATATCGACTCGGCGACAATCGGGGATGTCTCATCGTACTTCCGCCGGTTCTACGTTCCGAGCAATGCCAGCCTGTCGATCGTTGGCGATATCGAGTTGGTGGATGCATTTGCCCTCGCCGAGCGCTACTTTGCCTCGATACTGGGCGGTTCCCGAGCGCAAACGCCGTGGGCTCCTGATCCGCTCCTGAAGAGCAGCATCGACCTCGTGCTGCACGATCGGGTCGAGCTCGATCGTCTCTACCTCGTTTGGCCCGCAGTGCCGCACTTTCACGCCGATGATGCCGCGCTCTTGTTGCTGGCTGATGTCCTGGCCCGGGGCCGGTCGAGCCGGCTCTACCGCAAGCTGGTGATCGACGAGGCAATCGCGCAGGACGTCACCGCGTACCATTCGGGACGGGAGCTGGCTGGTTCCTTCGGGATCGTCGTGACCCTGCGGCCGTCACGTTCGAGCGCGGCGGCCCAAAACCTGGTTGACGCGGAGCTTGCGACGATCGCCGGCTCGGGCGTGGCACCCGAGGAGCTAGCGCGCGTACAGCGGCTGCGGGTCTCGAGCTTCTTCTTCGCGCTGGAGCACATGGGAGGCTTTGGCGGCGTCGCTGATTCGCTCAATGCGTTCAACGTCTTGCGGGGCGATCCCGGGCTCTTGGCGACCGACATCCAGCGGTTTGGCGACGTTCAACCCGAAGCGCTCCAAGCCGTGGCGGCCGGCTATCTCGCGGGCCGGACCCGGGTCTGTCTCTCGGTCGTCGGCCGGCCGAAGCGAGCCACCTCGCCGCTCGACCGCTCGCAGCCGCCGGCGAGCGCCTCACCGGTTCCGTATCGCCCGCCGCTGCCGCGGCAGCTCACGTTGCGCTGCGGGATCCCGCTGTGGGTGTTTCCCCGGAGCGAGCTGCCGACCGTGGCCGGGGCAATCGTCATCGGCGGCGGCGCGGGGTTGGAAGAGTCTCGCCAACCGGGGCTAACCCATTTGATGCTGGAGATGCTCGAGGAAGGAACGACGACGCGCACCGCGGCGCGGATTGCTGAAGAGGCCGAGTCCAGCGGCGCGACCATCGGCGCAAGCTGTGGCTGGGATGCGGCCTACGTTTCATTCCGCTGCCTGAAATCGGCGTTGCTTTTGACCCTGGATCTGGCCGTCGACATTCTCCGCAGCCCGACATTCCCGGAAACGGAATGGCAGCGGGTGCAGGCTCTGACCCTGGCGGCGCTACAGGCCGAGCGCGACAACGCCGAGTCACGCGCTTACCGCGCGCTCCTCGCGGCGCTTTACGGCCAGGATCATCCTTACCGGCATCCCCTGGCCGGCACCATCGAAAGCGTCAGCCGAATTGCCCGCGCGGACCTGGCCGCGTTGCACGCGAGATACCTCGTCCCGGGCCGGGCGGCCGTGGTCGTCGCCGGCGATGTTGACCCGGATGTACTGGCCGACGAGCTCGACCGTCGGTTGGCGTCCTGGAGCGGCCCCGGCGTCTCCTTGCCGGCGATCGCCGACGCCGAGCGATCCGGATCACCGCGCCTGTTGCTTCTCGATCGGCCGGGATCCGCCCAGGCCGTCGTACGGGTCGGCCACGCCGGGTTGACCAGGACTGATCCGGCGTTCGAGCAGGCCCTGCTCTTGAACCAGATCCTGGGCGGCCAGTTCACGTCCCGGCTCAACGCCAAGCTGCGGGAAGAACGCGGGCTTACCTATGGCGTCCGCAGTCAATTCGACTGCCGCCGCGGCGCCGGTCCGTTCACGATCGGCGCGGGGTTGCAGGCCAACCGGATCGCCCAGGCGCTCGACGAGCTCTATCATGAGGTCTCGGCATTACTCACCAGCCGGCCGCCCACCCAAGGCGAGCTGGATGACGCGCGTTGCGCAATCGTCGAAGGCCATGCCCGCCACTTCGAGACGCCATCGGCTCTGGTCAACCGGTTTGCGAATCTGATCGTCTTTGACTTCCCCGCTGATTACGAAAGCGGGCTGGCCGAGCGCCTGGCTCGGATCGATCTGGACGCGCTCTTGGCCGCGAGCCATCGGTTGATTCATCCGCACTCGCTGGTTGTCGTCGTCGTCGCCGACGCCGCCCAGGTGACCGAGGACCTCAAGCGCATCGACTGGGCGGCGGTCGAACGAATCGCCGAATAAGGAAACCCGGCAGGCGCCGCTGGCGGGACGGCGCGAGAACTCTATAATGGAAGAAATTCGTTCTCGGAAGTCGAGCACCTTTCGTTACTTCGATCTGCGACTGAGGGACCGGCCATGTCCACGAACCGGCCAGCGACTGATTCGGAAAGCGAGCCCCGCGATCGCTGGTCGGAACTCGTGAACGCGGATCTCGACGCCGATACGCTACGGTCGGTCCCCTCATGGGGCTTGAGCCTCTTGCTCCATGCCCTGCTACTGTTGCTCCTGGCTTTTGTGATCCATTTTCGCAGCGCGACCCAGCGGCCCGAGCGCTTGATCCAGCCGGCGGTTGTCGACAGCCAGCTCGGCGAGGTGACGTCACTGACCCCGGCGAGTCGATCCGGCGATCCATTCACAATCGAGGACAATGCGAACCCTCCTTCGCTGGGCTTGACCCCGGCCGATCCGTTGCTCAAGCTCGTCGGCGAGCCGCAGATCGCCGCGCTCACTCAATATGCCCCGGTGCTGGGCGCTCCGAATTTGCTCTCCAAGACGGATGCGGGCCCAGGCGCTCTGAGCACCGTCATGCGGCTGCCCGAGCTGGCTACGAGCGTGTCGGCCCCGTTCTCGGGCCGCCAGGGTCTCTCTCGCGCTCAGCTCGTCCGCCGGGAGGGAGGGACCGCCCGATCCGAGAAGAGCGTCGAGGACGGGATCTCCTGGATCGTGCGGCACCAGCGGCCGGACGGGTCATGGAGCTTGAATTATCAACAGCAGTGCCAGGGGGACGGATGTCCCCATCGGCTTTCGATGGAGTCGGACACGGCGGCGACGGGGCTGGCCCTTTTACCGCTTCTGGGCTCGGGTTATATCCACACGGTCAAGAGCCGTCATCAGGCGGCGGTAAGACGCGGGCTTGAATGGCTGGTCAAGCATCAACAACCCGACGGCGATCTGTACACCGGGCCACCGGGGATGGGCTACCTTTACAGTCACGCGATCGGCACCATGGCCCTCTGCGAGGCTTATGGCCTCTCCCAGGATCCGAAACTGAAACGGCCCGCTCAGCGTGCGGTGCAATTCATTGTCAATTGCCAGGATCCGACCGGCGGCGGCTGGCGGTACACGCCCGGACAGGCCGGTGATACCTCGGTGTTCGGTTGGCAGATCTTCGCGCTGCGCAGCGGCAATATCGCCGGGATCAAGATTTCCCCCAAGATCCTCAAGTCGTGTACGCTTTACCTGGACCAGGCGGCGGCCGACGAAAGCCGCGTCACTTACTCCTATCAGCCGGGTCGTCCGGCCACGGCCGTGATGACGGCCGAGGCCCTGGTCTGCCGGCAGATCCTGGGCTGGCCGCGGGATTTCCCGCCTCTTGTCAAAGGGGCCTCGCAGGTGGCGATCCATCTCGATCTCATGGATGAGCGGAACATCTACTACTGGTATTACGCGACCCAGCTTCTGCACAACATGAAGGACAAGGACTGGGAAAGCTGGAACCCCCGGGTCCGCGAGGCGCTGATCGAGATGCAGGTGAAGGACGATTCGTGCGCGAAGGGAAGCTGGGACCCGTTCCAGCCCGTCCCGGATCACTGGGCCCAGAGAGCCGGACGACTCTACCTGACCTCGCTCTCAATCCTGACCCTCGAGGTCTACTACCGCTACTTGCCCCTCTACCGCGACTATGACGAAGAGCAGGCCAAGGCCGGTGGTCCCTCCGGGCGGGCCGCTCAAAAGAAGTCGGGTTGATTTCCCATTTGCCGACGATTCACGATTTCCGTAGACTAGAGCCGAGGCTGCGTGGCCTTTCGCCCGATCGATCGCGATCGTTCCACGTGGACGGGAACGGCTGACCCTGAACATGAGCACCGCGGATCGCCAACCATCTGAAGACACACTCGCCTGGATGAGCGAGGGCGACCAAGGATCGGATGTCGATTTGACCGGTATCACCCTGGGCGACTTCCAGGTTGAGCGGCTCCTGGGCCGGGGCGGGATGGGCGAGGTGTACCTCGCGACCCAACTGAGCTTGAATCGGCCGGTGGCGCTCAAGGTGCTCAGGCCGGATTTCGCGTCGAATCAAAGGTATCTCGAGCGGCTCAAGCTGGAGGCGACGGCGGTCGCGCGTCTCAATCATCCCAGCATCGTCCACGTTTACACATTAGGGTGTATCGATCAGACGAACTTCATCGCGATGGAGTTCGTCCAGGGGACGAACCTGCGCGACTACATATTGAAGAAGGGGGCGGTCGACCTGCCGCTTGCCTTGTCGATCATGAGGCAGACCGCGCAAGCGATCGGCACGGCCGGCGAGGCGGGGCTGATTCATCGCGACATCAAGCCCGAAAATATTCTGATGACGCGGAAAGGGCGAGTCAAGGTTGCGGATTTCGGCTTGTGCCGCAACCTCGAGGGCAACATGGCGATCACGCAGCCGGGCGTCACGATGGGCACCCCGCTCTACATGAGTCCCGAGCAGGCGCAGGGCCACGCGATCGATCACCGCAGCGACCTTTATTCGCTGGGCGTGACCTGCTACCACATGCTGACAGGAGTGCCTCCCTTCCGCGCTGAAAACCCGCTGGCACTGGCTCTCAAGCACGTGCGCGAGACTCCCCGCAGCATGCTGGTGCATCGTCCCGAGCTGCCGCTCGAGCTCGACAACCTGGTATTGAAGCTCATGGCCAAGGACCCGGCCGACCGCTACCAGTCGGCTGCCCTGATGCTGACCGATCTGGTGAAGATCCGCGAGTCTCTCCAGGTGGGATCCACCGCGACCTTTGCCGACTCGGGTCAGGCCGATGGGCTGGAGGCCGGTGACAGTCCCAGCATTACCATCCCCGATCGACCGAGTGCCAAGCGAGCCCCCGCGGGCTCGCGGTCGAAGTTGAAAGCGCCTGGCGTTTCTGCGCAGGTTGCCCTCGCGCCTCGGCCCGTGGTGCAGCTCAGTGGACGTCTGCTCACGCTGGTCGTGACGGCGTGCCTGAGTGCCGGGGCGCTGGCGGGCTGGAACGGGCGCTTGCCGGATGTGATGGCGATTCCGGCGGATGCCTCGCGAGGCCGGCCCGAACTCTGGCTCGATCCCGCATGGCAAGCAATCCCGAAACGGAACTCGGCCGAAGAGCAGTGCCGCTTCGCGCAGATCCAGGCGCCGCCGGACCAATGGGTCGCTGCCTGGCTGGCCGTTCCTGGATATTTTCCGCATTCGCACGAGCCCGTCTCGAGGGCGTATATTCAACTGGCACGCGTACTCTATCGTCGCGGCGATCTCGATGCCTTGAGCGCCCTCGTTGCCGAGCTGTCCAGGTGGGAGGAGAGTCAGAAGCGCGATCAAGAGCTCGTCGACCTGGCGAAAGTGGCGCTGAGCGCGCGAAAAGGCGATCTTGAAGCCGTCGTCGAGGGGTTCGGGGGCCTGACGAAAGACGACCTTGCCGATATCCTGGACCCGGCGCTCATCGAGATGGGACTGGAGATATGCACCGATGTCATGGCGGCGACGGGATCGGGAGCACAGTCGGTTGCGCGCGAGTCGCTGCAGTCAGTTCAGAAGAAACTCATCCGTCGCTTGTATCGCATCGAATTGAGCGGGGCCGGCAAATCCCGCGCGGCCGGTGCGAGACGCTAGTTTGCAGTGTGAAGACCCTCATCACGCCCGGGCGGGCCGGGAGTCGAGACGTATGCCCTTTTTGAAACGAGCCAACGGCGAGACCGCCGGGCAGATCATTGAGCTCAAGCCGGAACGGATCGTCATCGGTCGATCGCCGGAGTACTGCCATGTGGTCCTCGACCCCAACGGAGTCAGCCGGCGGCACGCCGAGATTTACAAGAAGGCCGAGGATTTCTTCCTGGCCGACTTGAATTCCCGGAATACGACCAAAGTGAACAACATGAAGGTCATTCCGGGCATCGATCACCGGTTGTCCCCGGGCGACCGGATCAACATTTGCGACGTCGAGTTTTTCTTTTACCCGCAGCTTCCGACCGACAATTCGTCGAAAGAAGGCGGCGACGTCATGATCGTCGCCGAGGGCGAGACGAGCGACGCCGCCCATCTGCACACGCTCGACGCCTCTCGCTCAAGCGCGCTTGCCAGCGTGGTCAAGCCCGAGGTCAAGCTGAAGGCCATCCTCGAAATCACCCGCGACCTTTCCAGCGAGCTCAAGATCGACACGGTCGCTCCCAAGATCCTCGACTCGCTCATGGAGCTGTTTCCGCAAGCCGAACGCCTTTTCCTGGTGCTCCTGGAACCCGAAACCAAGCGCCTGATCCGCAAGGCGTTCAAGTACCGGCCGGCCAGGCGATCGTCCTTCACGACGGTGATCCCGGCCGATGAGATTCCCATGAGCATCAGCCGGTCGATCGTCAACCACGTGCTGGGCCAGAAGAAGGCCATCTTGAGCCAGGATGCCGGCGCCGACAAGAACCTGCCGACCAGCGCGTCGATCGCGGATCTCAAGATCCGCTCGGTGATGTGCGTGCCCCTGGTCACCCCGAACAAGGAAGCGCTCGGGATTCTTCAGCTCGATACCAGCGATCGCAAGCAGTTCGCTCAGGAAGACCTGGACGTCCTCGCAGCGGTGGCCAGCCAGGCCGCCATTTTCATCCAGAACGCCCAGATGCACGAATCGTTGCTCGAAAAGGAACGCTTGAATCGCGATCTCAGGCTCGCCGAGCAAGTCCAGAAGCGGTTTCTGCCCCAGTGCGTCCCCACGATCCCCGGCTTCGAGTTCTTCGCTCATTACGACCCCGCCTATGAAGTGGGCGGCGACTACTACGACTTCGTGCCCCTGCCCAAAAACCGGCTGGCGCTTGCCGTGGGCGACGTCTCCGGCAAGGGGGTGGCCGCTGCCCTGATGATGGCCAAATTCTCCGGCGACACCCGTTACTGCATCCTGACCAAGAATGCTCCGGCCGCCGCGGCCGATGAATTGAACCATCTGCTCTTCGCGGCCGGAATCGACGAGAAATTCATCACGCTCAGTCTCGGGATTCTGGACGTCGAGACACGGACCCTCTCCATCTCGTCGGCCGGCCATCCCCCCATTTTGATCCGCCGCACCAACGGCACCGTCAACGAGGTCGGCGAGGAAGTCGCCGGATTTCCGCTGGGAATCATGCCCGCGTCGGTATACCAGCAGACCGAGGTCAAGCTCAACCCCGGCAACGTCGTCGTGGTGTATTCCGACGGCGTGACCGATGCCCGGAACCTCCGCGAAGAACTCTATGACTCGCGCGAGCGCCGCCGGCTAGTCCGGAAACTCGCCGACACCACCGGCACCCCCGAATCGGTCGGCCGGGCCATCCTTCAGGACATCCGTGAGTTTTCCGCCGGACACACCCAGGTCGATGACATCACCTTGATCTGCTTCGGCGCGCTGGCTCAATAAGCACACCTTGAATAACTTTTCCCATGCTGCTCAAACTCGCCAACATCCGCCTTGAGCTCGGCGAGCCTGAGGAAGGACTGCACGAAAAGATCGCGGCTCGGCTCGGTTTGCCTGCCGATGCCGTCGCGCACTGGCGCATTATTCGCAAAAGCCTCGACGCCCGTCGCCACGACGACATCCACTTCACCTATGCGGCGGCTGTTGATCTGGCGCAGGAAGACGCGCTCTCGCTTTCGCCTTCTGCTCCGACTGGTCTGGAGCCTTACGTCCCGACACGGTTCGAGTGGCCCGAGCCGGGCCCTTCGCCCTTGCGCCATCGGCCGGTGATCGTCGGCTCGGGACCGGCGGGGCTCTTCGCCGGCTATCTTCTGGCGGGCTCCGGCTATCGGCCGTTGATTCTGGAACGAGGCAAAGCGGTCAAGGATCGGGTTGCCGACGTTCGTCAGTTCGACGAACGGGGACCGCTTGACCCCGAGAGCAACTATCTCTTCGGCGAAGGGGGCGCTGGCACGTTCAGCGACGGCAAGCTGACTTCGCGCAGCGCAGGACCAGACGTGGATCGCGTGCTGGAAATCCTCGCCGACTGTCACGGGAAACCATCGATCGTCTACGAACACCGGCCGCACTTGGGCTCGAACCGGCTGCCGCTGGTGGTCAGGACTCTGCGGCGCAAGTTCGAGTCATTGGGGGGCGAAATCCGGTTTTCCTGCCGCGTGGAGGACCTCCAGATCGCGGATGGCCGCGTTGGCGGCGTGAGCACGAGCTGCGGCTTCATCGCGGCCGACCTGGTGATCCTGGCCGTCGGCCACAGCGCCCGCGACACGTACGGCATGCTCCTGCGCCGCGGGGTGCCGCTGGCTTCCAAGCCGTTTCAGCTCGGAGTACGGGTCGAGCAGCCTCAAGCCTCGATCGATCAAGCCCGCTACGGCCACAATGCCGGACACCCCGCCCTCGGGGCTGCGGATTACTGCGCCTCGGTCCGCACCGGCGGGCGCGAGCTGTTTACTTTCTGCATGTGCGCCGGCGGGTATGTGATGCCCAGCGTCAGCGATCCGGGCTATTACTGTACCAACGGGATGAGCGAGAGCCGGCACGACTCGCCGTTTGCCAATAGCGGTCTCGTGGTAACCATCGATCCGCGGGAAACCGGCAGCGAGCATCCGCTGGCAGGCATCCATTTGCAGCAGCGCGTCGAGCGCCTCGCCTATCTGGTCGGAGACCGCTCGTACCAGGCGCCGCTCCAGTGGGCGCGCGACTTCCTCTCGGGCCGGCCCAGCCGGGGGACGATTCCCAGCAGCCACCGTCGCGGTGCGCGGACCGCCGAGGTCGGCCTCTTTCTACCTCCGGCGGTCAGCGAATCGCTGCTGGCCGGGCTCCCGCTCTTGAATCGCCGGTTTGGCGGCCAGTTTCTCCACGACGCCACGCTCACGGGCCCCGAATCGCGGGGCAGCTCGCCGGTCCGCATCACTCGCGACCCGGCGACCAGGCAAAGTCCCACAGTCGCGGGCCTATATCCCTGCGGAGAAGGCGCTGGCTATGCTGGGGGTATTGTCAGCGCTGCCGTTGACGGCCTGCGGACGGCCCGCGCGATCGTTGCGACGTATTCCAATCGACTGGGCTGACAGGAAGATTACCGCAACGATGTGCAACTAACCGGCTTCGAAGCTTTCGGCAAGGACGACCTGTATGGCGAAAGCTCCGCTACCGAAACGACGTGAAATCTGGCTCGTGGATTTGACTCGGTGTGGGAGCATCGGATCGACGATCTAGCGAAGCTGGGCTTACAGCAACGATGATCCGACGACACGAACACCTCATCGAGCACCGCCGACAGACCATTCAGTCAGCGCTCGATGCCCGGAAATCGGCCGCCGAGCGGAACCGGCTTGGCCAGTTCGCCACTCCCAACGCCCTCGCCATCGAGATCGCCCGCTACGTCCAGTCGGTCGCCGGCCGCCGGCTCCGCACGATCCGCTTCGCCGACCCGGCCATCGGTACCGGCAGCTTCTATTCCGCCGTGCTCGCCGTCTTCGGTGCGGAGCGGATCGAGACCGCCGTCGGGGTCGAGCTCGATCCCGATTTCAGCGCTGCCGCACGCGACCTGTGGGCCAAGATGGGTCTTGATGTCGTGGGCGGCGACTTCACGCGAATCGTCGCCGGGAGCGGCCGCCCGGCAGCGCCGAACCTGATCCTCGCCAACCCGCCCTACGTCCGGCATCATCACCTCGACCGCGCGGAAAAGGAACGCTTACAAGCGCTTGCCCATCAGATGTCCGGCGTGAGCGTCAATGGCCTCGCCGGCCTGTACGTTTACTTTCTGCTGCTCGCCACGGCGTGGATGGAAGACGGCGGCTACGCGGCGTGGCTGATTCCCTCGGAGTTCATGGACGTCAACTACGGGACAGCGCTCAAGCGATACTGCACTGACCGCGTGACGCTGATCCGCGGCACCGATTCAATCCCGATGATGTTCAGTTTGGCGACGCACTGGTGTCCTCGGCCGTGCTCGTGTTCCGCAAGATGCGGCCCGTGCCGGGGCACAAGGTCGAGCTCACCTTGGGGGGCACCATCCGCGAGCCCGACGCGCGTGATTCGATCCCGCTCGAACAACTGCGTCAGTCTCGCAAGTGGACCGTTTACCCCAGCCATGCGCGGAACGACCGCCGCACGTCAAGCGGCAGCGGCGGAGTGGCATTGGGCAACATCTTCCAAATCCGACGCGGCATCGCCACTGGCAGCAACAGGTTCTTCGTGCTGGAGCGCCGCGCCGCCGAGCGCCGCGGCATCCCGAAGCGCTACCTGCGCCCCATCCTGCCCAGCCCACGCATGCTGAAGACGACGATCATCAACGCCGGCGATGACGGCTACCCGCTTCTGGAACGCCAACTCTGCGTCATCGACTGCGACCTCCCCGAGCCGGTACTGACGTCCCGGCACCCGGCCTTGTGGGAATACCTTCGCACGGCGTCGGCGCTCGGCATCCGGGATCGTTACCTCGTCCGTAAGCGAAACCCCTGGTACAGACAGGAGCGGCGTGACCCCGCCCCATTCCTTTGCACGTACATGGGACGCGGCTCGGATCAGAAGCAGCCGTTCCGGTTCATCTGGAATCGTTCTCGGGCCATCGGCACGAACCTCTACCTCATGTTGTACCCGAAGGACGCCCTTGCCCGGATGCTGCGCGACGATGCCGAACGCGCTGCCGACGTTTTCACCCTGCTCGGGGAGGTCACCGGCTACGAGCTGCGCGGCGAGGGCCGGGTCTACGGCGGCGGACTGCACAAGATTGAGCCGAGCGAGCTGGCGCGCATTTCTGCCCTGGCGTTCGTAGCCCGTTGGCCTGAACTGGAGACTGCCGGGCAGCATCATGGGGAGCTGTTCGACTGAGCTTTAGGGAAGAGAGAGTATACTAGGCATCGCTCGCAAGAGCCTGAAGAAGTCGGTTACCTGAGCTGCGGGGCGAGTGCGCCTAGCCTGACTATGTGCGCGCGGGTGTGCACTTTCCCTCGCCGCGACAGCGCTGTATCCTTGATGTGATGAAGGTCAAGGAGGTTCTGAAGCTCCTCAGCGACGACGGCTGGTCTCTCGTCGTCACTCGCGGCAGTCACCGCCAGTTCAGACACCCGTCCAAGCCCGGCCGGGTCACGGTCGCGGGTAAGGCCAGCGATGACCTCCCGCCGGGCACGCTCAACAGCATCCTAAAGCAGGCTGGCCTGAAACCGTGAGCGCCCTCCATGAAGCGATACGCTATCGTGATCGAAAAAGCCGAGTCGAACTATGCCGCCTACGTCCCCGACCTACCCGGCTGTATCGCCACCGGCGCGACGGTCGAGGAGACCGAACGGCTCCTCCGGGAGGCCATCGAATTGCATGTCGAGGGAATGCGCGAGGATCGGCTGCCGGTCCCCGAGCCGTCCAGCCACGTCGAGTATCTCGATGTCAACGCGTAGGAGACTTCAAGGCAACAGGCGGGACTATGGGCTGGAATCCTGCGGCCCTTCAGGCCGCCGAATCTTGGCGGTTCTACGGCCTTTGTTCTAATCCCAGGGTTTCACCCTGGGCTGGATTCCTGCAGCCCTTCAGGCCGTCCATTTCCGGGCGCTCAGGAAGCGAAAACCCCCCGGGGGAGTCAGGCCAAATCCGCTCCTTCCCCCTCCAGCCCGGCCTCGCGAAGCGCCTGCTCGTAATCCTCGGGGAAGTTCAAGTTGCGCAGCGTCCCGAGGTCCGGATCGACGGCCCTGAGCTCCATCTCATCCACGACGCGCGTCTTGACGGCTTCGGCCAGGAACACCGGGCGAAGCCGATCCTCGCGGAGCAGGGCTTCGATGGCGGGCAAGACCGCGCTTTTGCGATAAAGGGCTGCCAGGGGGTGGTAATACCCGCCGACGAACGGGATCACCAGGTCGTGGTCGTCGCTCATCTCGATCAGCCGGGTAATCCAGCGCGGCTCGAGGAACGGCACGTCGGTCGCCGTCGCATAAACCAGAGTGGTCGAGTCAGGCAGACAAGCTAGACCCGTGGCTAACCCCTGAAGCGGCCCCCGGCCGGCGACTGCGTCGCGCAGGATCGTGACCTCCCGCGCCACTTCGGGCAGATCCTGGCCGGGAGCCGCGACGACCACGATCGGATCGGCGACCGTGGCGACCAGCCGGACGACTCGCTGGAGCATCAACTCTGGTCCGAAACGAAGCCAGGCCTTGGGGCGGCCCATTCGGCGGCTCTCGCCGCCACAAAGAACGAGGGCGGCTGGTTTCACGGCGCGTTTTCCTCACACTCCGCCCCGAGCACCGCGGGCCGAAGCCATTCCAACCAGCGCCGCTCGGCGGTGTCGCGGTCGACGACTTCCAGGAATTGATCTTGCTCACGAGCCATGAATCGGCCTGGCTGCCCGCGTTCCTCGACTAAGAGACTGTCTCTAGAGTGCGTCTCAAACGACCTTCATCGCCACGGGGTCCCAGTCGATCTCGCGCTTGAGGCGGTAGCTCTCGTTGCAGAGGAGCGCCGGGGCCGCGGCGCGGAAGCCGAACGTGGCGTTCTCGTAAACCGGCTTGGCCTTGCGCACCGAATCGAAAAAGTTGACGAAGTGGTCGAGCCGCTCGTCGTAACCTTTCGGCACGACGTACTTCTCGCTGTGCTTCGATGCGTGCTTCTGGGACGCCCTGGGGTGCTCGGCCAGGTACCTCTCGGCAAATGCCTTCTGCTGAGCGCTCGAAAACGTCTTGACCGAGTTATATCCCTTCAGGACTTGGTCGGCCGATGCGATCTCGATGCCCTTGCGCGTCAGCGTCAGCTCGGTGAAGCTGACATCGAGGACTCCCTCGGTACCGACAAACCGGAACGAAGTGGCGCCCCCGCCGCCGTCCTCGAAATCGGTCACCAGCGACAGCGTGAAGCTGTGGTGTGCGTCGGTCTCGGGGTAGTCCAGGAGGCCCATGATGATGTCATACACGTCGCGGCCGTCGTCCCAGTAGCGCCGGCCGCCCATCGCGGCGACCCGGGTCGGGCCCATCGCCCCGGTCGCGTGGTGGATGCCGGTGAGCAGGTGAATGAACAGGTCGCCCGCCACGGCCGTGCCGTAATCCCAGTAATTCCGCCAGCGGAAGAACCGGATCGGGTCAAACGCCCGTTTGGGCGCGTCGCCCAGGAAACGATCCCAGTCGATCGTCTCGGGCGAGGCATCGGTCGGGATCGAATACTGCCAGGCGCCGATATCGGAATTCCGGTTGTACCGGGCCTCGATGGCGTGCACCTTGCCGAGCGATCCCTGGTGGATCAGCTCCTTCACCTTGTCGTAGAGAATCGAGCTTGCGTACTGGCTGCCCACCTGGAATACGGCCTTCGTCTCTTGCTGGGCGGCGATCACGGCCGGTCCCTCGGCCACGGTGCGGATCATCGGCTTTTCGCAATAAACCGCCTTGCCTGCCTTCATCGCGTCGATCGACATTCTGGCGTGCCAGTGGTCCGGCACGCAGATGAGCACCGCGTCAACATCCTTGCGAGCCAGGATCTCGCGATAATCGACGCACGTATCAACCCGGCTGCCGAAAACCTCCCTGGCATGCGTCCGCCGGCCCTCGTAGAGGTCGGCCGCCGCAACCAGCTCGATGCCGGGAACCTTGAGGGCCGTCTCGGTGTCGATGAACCCGATGATGCCCATGCCGATCGTGGCGATCCGGATGCGGTCATTCGGACCGCCCGGCCTGGGCAAGTCAACCTTGGTCTTGAGCTCGTGAACGTCCTGGGCCGGCAGGCTGGACGCGACGGTCGAGGCGACCGAGGCGGCGGCCACGGACCGGACGAACGAACGACGTGTGTTGGTATGGGGATTGTCCATGAAGTCCTCCTTCGGTCCTGGGGAGCATTTCGATCCCGGTGGTCCCCTTAGCATACGGGGCCGGCAGGGCGCAAAGGAAGGTGGCGATGGGGCGGCGCTTCTTTTCAACGGCCTGACATACGTCGTTATCAAGCGTTCGTCGCAGAAGACGAAGACGTTGACGTTTGAGCGCCGGAGGACGAGCCGGATCCGCTGCCGCTGGCGGTCGAAGAAGACGTCGAGGTCTGCGTACTGGCAGAACCGGAACCGGCTGAAGTGGAGCTTGAAGTCGAGGTTTGAGAAGTCGCCGAGCCCGAGTTAGCCGTCGAGGAACTGGAGGTCGAAGTTCGAGCGGTCGAAGAGCCGGAGTTGGCGGTCGAAGATGTGGTGGTCGAGGCTCCGCTCTCGGTTGAGCCGGAATTGTTCGTCGCAGACGTTGAGGTCTGGGTTCCCGATGAGCCGGAGTTCGTCGTCGCAGACGTTGAGGTCAAGGTCTGGGAGCCCGCGGTGCGGGAGTCATTCGACGAAGACGTTTGCGTTGCCGTGGAGCCGGAGTCTCCTTGAGTCGAGCCCGTCGAGCCCGTGGATGAGCACGATGTCGTCGGTGTCGAGGTCGATGACGTTTGTGTCGAGGTCGAAGATTGTGTGCCGGACGTGTCGGAAGAGGTACCCGTTGACGATGATGTTGTGGTAGGAGTCGAATTCGAAGCCGATGAGCCCGTGCTGCCTTGCGTGGTTGAACAGCTCGACGAAGGCTGGCTTGAAGCTGCCGCGCCGCTGGTCGTGGGTTGACTGCCAGTGGAGGGCGTGCAGGTCGTGGACGTCGGGGTTGATGATGTCGCCCCGCTGGTCGTGTTGGCGGAACTGCTCGATCCCGTGGTGCTCACAGGGGTGGTCCACCACTTGGTGGTGAAGGTGGTGGTGGTATTGCCCGAGGTATGCGATCCGGTGACTGTGACCGGCGGGCTCACCGTGGTGGGGTTCGAGCTGGTTGCGGTGTTCGACGAACTCTGAGTGCTCGAAGTTCCGCCGTTGATCGCAGGCTCAACATTGATCATGGGCTGGATGTTGATCGCGGGCTGGACGTTGACGGTCTGGACGGGGCTTGTGTTTTGGCCGCCGCTCGATTGTTCCAGGCGTGCGAATGCCCTGGCACCATGATGATTGGCCCGTGCATGGTGGCTCGCCACCTGGTGGACTGCCACCGGATGATGCGCAACGGCGTGGTGTTGAGCACCCGAGAGCAGGACACGCCCTTCCAGGTCTTCGAGCACCATCGGCAGGGCGACCCGTCGCCGCTCGGTTCCACGACGCGCCGGATTGGAGGCAATTTGGATCAACATGGCCCCTCCTGGGCGAAACGTCCACTGCGGGAGGTGCCCCCCTACGCGCTTCCTTGCATGCGAGGGTGGCACCGGCGGCGAGAGAGGACGTTTGACTGGGAGGAATCGGTGGGATTCCTCGATTCCTTGAGAAAAAATCGCGACGGACAGTTACGATTCTGATCGCCGTTCTGTCAGCGTAGACCACGAAGACTGGGAATGTGTTCTGCGTATGGCTCGCATTGTGAAACGGATCGGCAGGCTACCAGTCACGACAAGCCCTCGGACCGCTGCGATTCGGGTAGCTTTGTTGAGCGTCATACACCTGCCAGACCCTAAATGGCGAATTGGGATTTGAATGTGCCATTTTTTTTCAACGACCCGACACGTGGCTAGAATTCTTTCTCGAGGAGATCTCCGCACGATGTGCGCATCTTGGGATCGCCGGACAGAGCCGGCTCCTACAAGAGGCCGGCGCCGCGCGGCGATTTGTGTAGGAGGGGGCTCTGTCCCCCGATCTGTTGGTTGCGGCTATGCTGCGTTGGGGAGTGCGCAGAAATAACTTTG
>CAWGMT010000008.1:0-1593612 GCA_963823675.1 uncultured Isosphaeraceae bacterium
CCACCCTGTTCGACGCCTATGCCTCCCCCGATGCCTTCGAGCTCACCGGCAACATCGCCTTCGACACCACCGGCAAGCTGCTGGCCAGCGGGACCGTGACCCTGGGAAGCGAGATCAAGGTGGAGGGCTCGGTCTTCATCGACCTGTCCCAGGTCGCCTCGGGGAAGGCCAAGCTGCCTGATGAACGTGACGGCTCCGGCCGATACACCGATCGTGACGGCCTACGGTTCGGTCAACTTCGAGTTCGACGGCCCGGTGTTCAACGCGACGCAGGTCCCGACCGGTTCGTCAACGCCCCAACTGGGCGATGGACTGGTGCTCGACGGCAGCACGGGCTACGGCTCGGCCCCGAACATCGACCTGAACAACACCTCGTACACGGTCGAGTTCTGGGCACAGCGAGGCACGGTCGGACAGGAGGAGTATGTGATCGGCCAGGCGCCGTAAAACCATACGAGACGACCGGGCTCTCGATCGGGTTCGATACCAACAACGACTTCGTAGTGAATTCCGGCGGCACGACGCTGAGCTTCCCGGCGGGCCAGGACACCTCGTGGCATCAGTGGGCGGTCACGTTCGACGCGACGACCGGCACGCGCTCGATCTACCGCGATGGCGTCCTGGAGGCGAGCGACACGGCCGCGCCGATCAAGGGGGCTAGCGACACGCTCCTGCTGGGCGAGTCGGGTCGACTCTACTTCGGTGGCGGCGTCGACGCGGTGCGCGTCTGGACCGTCGCCCGCACGGCCGCGCAGATCGAGGACAACCCTGGCGCTCCGACCCCATCCCCCACGACCGGCCTGCTCGCCGACTGGTCGTTCAGTGAAGGTCAAGGGACCACGGCGGCCGACAGCTCGGGCAACGGCAACACCATGACGCTGACGGGGGGCGTCACCTGGGCGCGGATCGTCGTCGCCGGCACAGCCAGATGCCCGCGGGGCCGGTTTCCGCGCCAGCAGCCTCCAGCTCGATGGCGCCGATGCCTACGCGTCGGCCAGCGGGATCAACCTGAACGACAGCTCGTTCACGGTCGAGTTCTGGGCCAAGCAGAACGACACCAACCGGCTGGAATACATTATCAACCAGGGCGATCCTCCCGGCCTCCGGCGGCCTTCAGATCGGCTTCGACGCCAGCAACAACTTCTTCGTCTCGTTCGGCGGCACCACGCTGAGCACCCCGACCAACGACAACAACTGGCATGAGTGGGCCGTCACCTTCGACGCCGAGCGGTCAGCTCATGATCTACCAGGACGGCGCCCTGGCTGCCAGCACGACTGCCAATCCGATTTCGATCTCGGGTCGACCACGGCCTTCTTGATCGGCAGACGCGGGCTGGTACTACTTCGATGGGGACATCACCCAGGTTCGGGTCTGGACGGTCGTCCGCACCGAGACCGACATCAATAGCGACAAGGCCTCGAGCACCCCCACGTCAACGATCGGCCTGTTGGCCGCCTGGAACTTCAGCGAGGGGACGGGAACCACGGCCGCCGACAGCTCGGGCAACGGACACGACGCCACGATCACCGGCGGCGCCCTGTGGATCATGGCGGACCTTCCCCTCACGCCCACCCCGCCGTTCGAGGGCTTCACGATCACGATCATCGGCGGCCTCGACCTGACCGTCCCCGACGTTCCCGGCGGCCTCGAGCTCACCGGCACGGCGAGCTTCCGCGTCAACGCCTCCGCCGGCAGTCTCCAGCTCAATGTCAGCGGCATGGTCAACCTCGCCCCCCTCGGCAACGCCCTCGATCTCGAAGGGGTGGTGCACTTCGACCTGGGTCCCGAACCGTACACCGACCCCACGCCCGAGTTCTATCGCATCTTCGTACTCCAGACCGGCCAGCTCTTCAACACGCTCTCCAGCATTGGCTTCAATGTCAACGGCCTGGCCGTGCTCCGCTTCGACACCACACCACAACGTCCCTATCGACCTGCCGATCCCCAACAGCGACCCGACCCAGCCGGAGACGCTCCAGAGCTTCGTGATCGATGCGACGTCCGTCAGCCTGGAGATTCAAGGCGACATCAACTTCCAGCTCCCAGGGAACTCAGTGGTTCGGGCTCGACGGCACCTTTGACGCGATCTTCGAGGACCCGAACAATCAGCCCGAGCTGGACGTCCTCTTGAATGGCCAATTGATCATCGGACCGCCGAGCCGATCGTCGAGTTCGACACCACGGGCTTCCTCCGGCTCTGGAGCGGCGGGGTCGCCGCGCAGTTCCTGATCACCTTCGACTCGAGCGACGGCTCGGTTCTGGCTAACGCCGGCATCAACCTGACCGCGCCGATCGACCCGCTCACGGGCAAGCCGGTCGTCAACCAGTTCCTGTTCGAGCTGAACACCTGCGGGGCAGGCGGTCAGCTTCACCGCGCCGGTCCTCAACCTCGTCGGACCCGGGCCTCACCGCGATTTCCTCGGGCTTCGCGATCAACATCCCGGCGGGTGCGCGCATCAGCCCAACGGCAGTACGGCGCCCGCGGGGTCGTACATGGTGGTCGAAGGCAGCGGCGGGTTCGAGCTCGACAATAGCTTCGCCGTGATCGGCTCGTTCTACCTGGAGGTCACCCGGGCCAGCTCCTGCTCGAGACGGATGCGCAGGTGTTCCTTCAGGTCGAGGGCAACACCCTCCTGAACCTCCAGGCCATTGGTGGGATCGACATCGCCGGCCAGGGGATCTATGGCGCATCCAGCTCACGGTGAACACCGGGCTCCCCACCGGCTACGGCTTCAGCCTGAACGCCGGGTTTCTGCTCGGGTCGACACCACGAGCCAGACACAGACGATCACGGGCATCACACTCCCCCAGGACCATTCGCCGAAATCCAGGCCACCGGCAACCTCGTGGTCGGTCCCATCGACGTCAACGGCACGTTCGATTTCACGGCCAGTGCCAGTCAGGAGAGCGCGTCCCCATCGCGGCCAACGGCAACGTGACGCTCGGCCCGCTGGGCTCGCTCAATGTCGGCGGCACGATCAATATCCTCGCGTCACCGACTGCCGGGCCGACGGGTGTGGTCGGGCTGCTTCAAACCAACCTCAGCACCGGCACCGCGTTGTCGGGCACCGGGTTCGCCTTCAACGCGGACTTCCAGTTCGAGATCAACACGACCGGATCGAGTCAACAGGTGACGGGGTTCGTTCCAGGTCGTGAACAACACCTACACGGGCAACGTGACCCCGAACCAGACGATCGTGATCCAGCCCGGCGTGATGCTGGAGATCGGCGGCACTCTGACGCTGGTCAACCTCATCAACATCGCGGGCGAGTTCGACGTGACCATCTCGCCGACGAGCCTCCTGGTGACGGTGTAGTCACATCTCCGGCATTCTGGGTCTGAACATCAACGTCGGCAGTACCCAGAGCCCGGCGACGTTCGCGATCGACGGCAACGATGCCGGACGCGGGGGGCATCGTCATCGATGTTCCGCTGGCCTACAGCACCGGGATCGGCTCGCAGCTCCTCTCGATCAGTGCCAATCCCGTCCTGGTCGTCAACGCGAGCCCTGTGGCACGGGGCGGGATCTCGGCCAGCACGTACGAGCTCGAGCTCAACAATGCCTCGCTGAGCACCCTGGGTTTCACGCTCACCGGCACGCTGGACGCGGAATACAGCGACGGCCAGTTCGTGCTGAACGTGCCGCAAAGCGATCCCCTGACGCTGAGCTTCTTCAGCATCGGCAACACCAGTGTTTACGGCTACCTGGATTCCGACGGCCAGTTCAGCCTGACCGGCTCGATCGGTTTCAACCTCAATGACGGACTTGGCGACAGCATCTACGGCTCGTTCTCCATCACGCTCAGCAACCAGGGCTTCTCCGCGTCGGCCTCGGGCGGCGCGACGGTCCTGGGCATCAATCTCGCCTCGGTGTACGGCACGGTGGACATCGAGGGAACTGGTACCTGGACGCGACGGTTTATGTGCTGGCGAGCGGCTTCAACTTCAATATCCAGTTCGGCTCGATCGGCTCGCAGCATCCCGCGAACCAGATCTACTGGTACAGCGTGCCCACTCAAGCACTGGAAGGGGGCCAGGTCCAGCTCGACGCCGCCGCCACCAATCCTTACGGTAACAACGCCACCAATTACGTCTGGCAGATCACCGGTCCCACCAACTTCTCCGAGACCCTCAACGGTGCCGAACCGACGCTCACCCTCGGCGATCCCGGTACCTATTTCGTCACGCTCACGGCGGGCTCGGGTTTGACCGACAGCTCCGCCGTCAATGCGCTCAATGTCCCGCCGACGATCCAGAGCCTGAATCTCCTGCAGGCGTACGCGGACGGCGTGCAACAGACCATCACCCCCACCGTGACCAACCCGGGCCCCTCGGATGAGGATGGCGGCCTGAAGTACGCCTGGGCCCTCACCCGCAACGGCCAGCCTTATGCACCCGCGGGTGTGAACCTGTCCGCCAGCTCGCTGGTCTTCACGCCGCCGCCGCTGGCCTCGACCAACGGTAACCCGGACATCTACACCGTCAGCCTGACGGTCGCCGACACTTCGGGTGCCACGGCGACGGCCAGCGGTACCTTCGCCACCCTCGACCCCGCCGATGACGTGGTCACCACGGCTCAGGACACGGAGAATCTCACCCAGGGCGTCTCGCTGCGCGAGGCCATCGACGTTCAATACACGTCGGAGCAGTCCGGCTATTACGCGATCACGTTCGCCGTCGCTGGCCTACCAGACGATCACCTTGACCAGCAGCGACGACACTACCAACCATGGCAATAGCGCCCTCGAGATCCGCTCGTACGAGCAGATCGACATCAACGCGATGAACGTGCCGGGGATCACGATCGCCGCGTCGCCGTCAACTCCCGGCACCGGCTCAACGCGCCGGCTGTTCTACATCGCCCCCAACGGCGTGCTCCGCCTCCAGGGATTGACGCTCTCCGGCGGCCTCGCCTATGGGAACGAAGACCAGGCGACCGGCGGCGCGATCTTCGTCAACACCAACGGCTTCCTGTTCCTGGAGAATTGCACGCTGATCAATAACGCGGCCGACGGGGCCGTACCGACGAACCTCAACCCCGGCTATTCCGGAACCATCTACGGCGCCGATGGCCGCGGCGGGGCCATCTTCGTCAATACCAACGGCAACCTCTTCGCCTTCAACGACACGTTCACCGGCAACGAGGCGGAAGCGGCCGCCGCGATCGGGCTTGTCTCTAATCTTCCTTACCCCCCCGACTATTACTATGGCGGCTCGGCCTACGGCGGCGCGATCTACAACAACGGCGGCGGCATGATCCTGTCCAATGACACCATTGCGAACAACAGCGTCATCGGCTCGACTGGTAACTATGCGGGCGCACACACCCAAGGGGCGGGAATCCTGGAGACGGACAATCCCACGTCGTACATCTATAACACGATCCTCGCCTCGAACACCGGCGCGGCGGACTACACCGCCCTGACCGGGGTCACCGCCACGGGCGGATCGGACATCATCGCCAACCCGGGCCCGGGCACGCCCTCGGCTTACGAGTCGATCATCGCCAACCCACTGCTCGGACCGCTGGCCGACCATGGACATGGCGTCTTGACCTACTCGCTGCTGCCCGGCAGCCCGGCGCTCGGAGCCGGCAACCCCGCCGAGACCTACTCTGCTCAATTCGACGGCCGCGGCGAGCCGCGCGTCGATAGTACGGGCAAAGTGGATATCGGCACCTTCGAGCACCAGCCCTATATCGTCTCCAACACCAATGACAGCGGTCCCGGCTCGCTCCGCACGGCGATCGCCGATGACGACGATAATTCGCCGATCCAGTTCGCCTCCAGCCTCGCCGGCCAGACGATCCTCCTCACCAGCGGACCGCTTGTGATCACGCGCAACCTCACACTCACCGGTCTCGGCGCCAATCAACTGGAAATCGAATCGGTTGCTGGCGCGGCCACACCGGTCCAGCCGGCCGACCTCTACTTCAACGCCAATGATTCGGCGGGCAGCTCCAATGGCACGGCCGAGGGAGGCGTCACCTACACCACCGGTATTGTCGGCGATGCGTTCCAGCTCAATGGCACAAATACTTATATCGCCATTCCTCCCACAGCGGATGTCACCGGCACCGGCGCGTTCGCCGTCTCGGCCTGGATCAAGACGACCTCCAACGGCGTGATCATCCAGCAGCGCGATGCCAACAATTACAACGGCGAATACGTCCTCGCCGTCGCCGGCGGCAAGGTCAATTTCTGGGATTACGGCAATAGCCAGTACGGCTTCAACATCACCTCCAACAAGACCGTCACCGACGGGAGCTGGCACTACATCGTCGCCGTCCGCCTGGCCAATGGGACCGGCGAGATCTACATCGACGGCCAGCTCGACAGCAGCCAGGCCGCGACCCCCGTCCCGCTCGGCAGCGGCTTCAACATCTACATCGGCGCGGACATTCGCAACCACGTCTCTTACTTCAACGGCCTGATCGACGAGGTGGCGATCGACCACACGGTCCCGACGGCGCTCGAGATCGAGGCCGCGTACAGCGCTGCCTCGGGAGGTCGGGTCTTCACCGTCGAACCCGGCGTCACGGCGACCGTGACGGGTTTGACGATCGCCGGCGGCGTGAGCTCCAACGGCGGCGGGATCTTGAATTCGGGCAACCTGACGATCGTGGACTCGCTGCTCAGCAGCAACGTGGCCCAGGGCGTGGCCGCGGGCACATCTCCCGCTTATGCCGCGGGCGGTGCGATCGACAACGCAACGGGCGCGGTGCTGACCGTGACCGGCAGTACGTTCCTCGACAATTCCGCGACCGGCGTCGCCGGTGACGCCAGCGCCACCACCATCGGCGGCTCGGGCCGCGGCGGAGCCATCTACAATTCGTCCGGCGCACAGCTCTATCTGGCCAATGACACCTTCAGCGACAACATCGCGTCGGTCGCGGCGGGAACTCTCTTGGGATCTCCCCCTCAATACGGTGCCTTCGGCGGCGCGATCGACAACTACGGCTCCGCCTACATCCTCAACACGACGATCGCGCAGAGTTCCGTGAGCACCCCACGTTCAGCGGCCTCATCGTCACCGGCGGAGCCGGTATCCAGAACGAGTCCGGTGCCACCCTCGACCTGGTGAACACGATCGTGGCCAAGGATGCCGGGGCAAATGACGTGTCCAACCTGGGCACGATCGCGGGTAACAACAACCTCGTGATGACCAGCGCCGGGCTTCCGGCCGGTGTGGTCAGCCTGACGGCCGATCCACAGCTTGAAGGGCTTGCCTACAACGGCGGCCCCACGCCCACCTACGCCCTCGAGCCCACCAGCCCGGCCATCGGCGCCGGCAGCACCAGCGCGGTCCTGCCCACGGTCCCCTCCGGTCTGGCCGATTGGTGGCAGGGGCAAGGGAACACTCTCGATTCGGTGGGAACCGCCAATGGAACGATTTACGGCGGCGTCACCTACGCCCCGGGAATCGACGGCGAGGCCTTCGATTTCAACGGCACGAATGGGTATATCGCGATTCCTCCGAGCGCCGACGTTGTTGGCACCGGTGCCTTCACGGTCTCGGCCTGGATCAAGACCAGCTCGAACGGACTCATCATCCAGCAGCGCGACGCCAGCAACTTCAACGGCGAATACGTCCTAGCCGTCGTCGGCGGCAAGATCAACTTCTGGGACTTCGGCAATAGCGAGTACGGCTTCAACTTTTCCTCCAACAAGACCGTCACCGACGGCAACTGGCACTACATCGTCGCCGTCCGCCTGGCCAATGGGACCGGCGAGATCTACATCGACGGCCAGCTCGACAGCACCCAGGCAGGGAACGTGGTCCCCGCCGGCAGCGACGTGAACGTCTACATCGGCGCGGATTACCGCAACCTGGTCTACGGTTCCTCGCCCGAATACTTCAACGGCCTGATCAACGAAGTCCAGATCTACCACCGCACCCTCTCGGCCAGCGATGTCCAGACCGGCTACGTCTTCGGTCCGACCCAGACCCAGACGGTCTACAACGCCTCGGCGGCGCCGGCGACGATCAATGGTCTGGTTGGTTGGTGGTCGGGCAACGGCAACGCCCTCGACTCCACCGGCAACGATCCCGGCACCACGACGAGCAGCGTGACTTATACCGCGGGCCAGTCGGGCCAGGCCTTCCAGCTCAACGGCCAGAGCGGTGAGGTGACCATCCCCGACAGTGCAGCCCTCGACACGCCCAATTTCTCGATCGGCGGCTGGTTCGAGCTCACTCGGCGCCTGCGTCAGGCAGCGAGATCTACCTCGCCAGCAAGTACAACGGCAACTCCAACGGCTGGATCCTCCGGGTCGAAAGCAACCTGACCTGGGGACTCTCGGTCTTGCGGTCCCCGACCGCTGGCGTGACCGCATCGTCAAGCACGCCGCTCTCGCTCAACACCTGGTACTACATTTCCGCGACCTACGACGGCACTACGGCCAACGTCTATCTCAACGGAGTGCTTGCCGGCACGGCAACGCTCGCCAACGGCTACACCGCCAGCACGACGCCCCTGGTCCTGGGTGCGGCCAGTTGGTCGTCCGCCGGGTACACGCAAGGGCTGATCGAGAATTTCTCGTTTTACAATCGGGCCTTGAGCCTGGTCGAGCTCCAGGCCCTGTATTTCAACGCCGGAGGCGTGCCCACGGTCGATCAGCGCGGGTTCAGCGAGATCGTGAACGGCCAGGTCAACATCGGCTCCTACGAGGTCCAGCCTTACGTCGTGACCAGCACCAGCGACAGCGGGCCGGGATCGCTTCGCCAGGCGCTCTCAGGCGACGTCTCCGGCGACGAGCCCATCGAGTTTGCCCCGAGCCTGGCCGGCCAGACGATCACGCTGCTGAGCCCGATCGACATCGCTCACAACCTTACGATCATCGGTCCGACCTCGGGCGCGTTGACGATCAGCGGCGGCAATGCCACCGAGCTCTTCGACATCGAGGCGGGCACGGTGTCGATCTCTGATCTGACCTTTACCGGCGGTCTTGGCTCGCAGGGCGGCGCGATCGAGAACAACGGCAACCTGACCTTCAGCAACTGCACCTTCAGCAACAACGTCGCCCAGGATAACCCCTCGCTCAATCCCCGACTCGCCAGTGCCGGTGGCGCGATTGTCAACTTCGACGGTGCCACCCTGGTCGTCACCGGCAGCACGTTCACCGGCAACGCGGCGAAAGGTGTGGCCACCTCCAGCAACAACGCCAATGCCTACGGCGGCGCGATCGAGAACGCCGCCGGCGCGACCTTCAACGGAACCAACGACACCTTCTATGCCAACTCCGCGGTGGGCGGAGCCGGTGGCGGCGGATTCGGCGGCGCGATCGACAACGCGGGCACCGCGACCCTGGTCAACTCGACCATCGAGGAGAACTCGATCGCCAGCGGATCGGGGACGCCGCCCAGGCCTTCCGCCGGCGCCGGCATCAACAACCAGGCCGGCGGCACGTTCGCGATCAGCAATACGATCGTGTCGTACAACAAGGGCGGCAACGACCTCGCCAACAGTGGCACGGCCACCGGGCCGGAACATCGTCGGCCTGCCGGTCACCAACCCGGAGGCGACGGCAATCACGCTGACGGGGATCCCCTCCGGCGCCGGCACCAGCGTGAACAACGTCTGGACGATCAGTTCGAGCCCCGGGACAACAGGTCATCACCGGACAGGACCTCGTCTTCAACGGCTCCGACCCGATCGTCCTCCCCTCGGCCTTGATATCGGCCGCCACCACGCTCACCGTGAACGTCGCCTTCAGCACGACAGGCGATGGCGTGATCCTCGGCTACCAGGACGCTCCGATCGGCACCGATCCGGCCAACTCCGTGCCGGCCCTGTACGTCGGCACCGACGGCTATCTCCACGGTGGGTTTAGTGGATTTGGCACGTTCCAGTCCTCCGCGCCGGTCAATAATGGTCAGACCTACGTTGTCGTCCTCTCGTTGAGCGGACCCACGATGACGGTGACGATCAATGGCACGCAGGTCGCACAGACCTCGGGCTCCAACAACGCTCTGGACATGACGTTCGATCAGGTCGGGACCGGCTACGGCAACACCTCGCCGGACGCCTCCGCCAGCGGCTACTTCCCGTTCTCCGGGACGATCAGCAACTTGACGATCACCCAGGGCACAGCGCTGGCCGGGTCCGTTGCGCCGAGCAGCTCTTCGGTCAACCAGATCACGTTCACACCGCCGGACATGGGGACCTACACCGTCGGCCTGTCGTCCACCAACTCCAGCGGCTCGAGTACCAGCACAAGCCAGACGCTCACCGCCACCGACGTCGCCCCCACGCCGACGATCAGCGGTTTGCCCGCCAGCGGTGCGGTGAACCAACAGTACACGCTGGTCGCCTCGGTTACAGAACCCGGTCGCGTCGGACACCGCCGCCGGCTTCAACGACGTCTGGAGCGCGAGCGCGAGCCCGAGTCAGCAGACCGTCGCCGCGTCGAACCTGGTCTTCAACGGCACCAACCCGATCGCACTGCCCTCGGGTCTGATCCAGGACGCGACCAGCCTGAACATCACCGTCACCTTCAGCACGACCACCGGCGGCGTGATCCTCGGCTATCAGGACCAGCAGGCGCTGGGCTCGACGCCGCCCGACTACACACCGCTCCTCTATGTCGGTACCGACGGGTTGCTCCGCGCGGAGCTCTGGGACGGCACCTCCGCGCCGATCACCAGCACCACGAAGGTCAACAACGGCCAGATGCATACCGCCGTCCTCGAGTGGTCAGGCAACAACATCGTGACGCTCACGCTCGACGGCCAGCCCGCCGGCCAGACCACAGCCACGCCCCAAATGCTCGACGAGTCGTTCGACCAGCTCGGCACGGGCTACGCGACAGGCTGGCCCGGGGGCAAGAGCGGCCTGGACCCGTTCACCGGGACGATCAACAGCCTGATGATCACCTCGGGTACCGCGTTACTCGGCGCCCTCAAGCCCAACCTCTCCGCCGGCAGCCAGGCCTCGTTCACGCCGTTCACCTCTGCGACCTACACCGTCGGCCTGTCCTCCACCGACGTCCTGGACAGCACGGGCACGACGAGCCAGACCTTCACCACCGTGGGCACAGTCCCCTTGCCGGCGATCGCCGGCCTGCCCGCCAGCAGTCCCGAGGGGACGGCGGTCACCCTGACGGGCTCCGCCACCGAGACCAACGCGTCGGTCGCGGCCGAAGGCTTCAGCTACCTCTGGCAAGCCACCGACGCCGATGGCGCCTCGGCCACCGGCAGCGGCGCCCTGAGCTTCAACGGGACCAACCAGTTCGTGGACCTGGGCAATCCGACTGACCTCAACTTCAGCGGCCAGATCACGCTGGATGCCTGGATCAAGCCCGAGTCGACCAGCGGGCTCCAGGACATCATCGCCCACGGCTACCAGACCTCGCCCGATGCCGAGGACTTCCTCCGCATCAGTAGCGGCTACTACCAGGTCGGCTCCTGGAACGGCAATAACGCGTTTGCCCAGTTCGCGATCCCGGCCGGCGACATCGGCCAATGGGTAAACCTGGCCGGAGTCTATAACGGCACGCAGTGGATCCTCTACCGCGACGGGGTCCAGGTTGCCACGTCGGGCGCCACGATGCAGGGCGCCCTGACGGTCAGCTCGACCAACTGGGCCATCGGCGCCGAGGGCGGCGGCACCGGGCGGTTCTTCCAGGGGGAGATCGACGACGTCAGCATCTGGAACGTCGGCCTCTCGGCGGCGGGCGTCAAGTCCGCCATGGTCCAGGCCCCGACCGCATCCGAATCCGGACTGATCGCGTATTATCCCTTCAACGAAATCAGCGGGAACAGGGCGATCGATGCCACGGGGAACGGGAACAACGGCACCCTGGGTGGCATCAGTCCGAACAATCCGGCGGCCGAGCCGAGCCGAGTCGCGGGCATCGTCCTCAGCCCGAGCGTGACCATCACTCCTGGCGAGAGCGGGATCGAGACCGTCACCTTGGAGGCGTTCGACGCGGCCGGCGGGAGCGGGGTAGTGACCGCCACGTTCACCGCGTCCCCAATCCCCATCATCGTCAACGCCGGTGGCAACGTCATCGTTCAGCAGGGCACGCTCCTCACCCGGACCTGCTCGTTCACGGACTTGCCCGGCGATGGGCCCTGGACGGCGACAGTTAACTACGGTGACGGAACCGGGACCCAGCCCCTGACGGTGAATGGTCAGTCGTTCACGCTCAGCCACATCTTCGAAAACGCCGGCACCTTCGTGACGACGGTGACCGTGACCAACCGCAACGGCTTCAGCGGCTCGTTCAGCTACACCGCGACCGTCAGTGGCTTCACAGTCAACGACGGCAATCCCGCGCCGTCGCCGGTCAAGCGCCTGATCTACACGTTCAACAATCCGTCCCAGATCGAGAAGGGCGCCTTCGAGCTGCTCCGCGACGGCAAGCCCAGCCACATCCGCCTGGAAATCGCACCGCAGCCGGACGGGCAAACGTACCTCATCACGTTCAAAGGCCCCGGCGTGATCGGCGGCTCGTTGCCTGACGGCCACTACACGCTGATCACCTTGCACAAGAAGGTGAAGGTCCTCTCCGGCCCGCCGATGACCTCCAACGACGTCAACACGTTTGTCAGCCGCACCGGTCATGTGCACGACGGCAAGAAGGATCACGGCACGACCAGCAAGCGGTCCAAAGGCCAGATGGATCCACCCAGAAAGGCTCCGGCGAAGTTTCCGGGGCGGACCGTGAAGCATCACCTCCCGGCCCATCCTGCATCGGCACCGGTGCGAGCGGCGGTGGCCAGCCCGGTGAAAGTCGTGGACCGGCCTCGGTGACGTGCCCCCCGTTCCTATACCAGTGCGGGACCGAGTCGATGAGATGTATAGCCTGAATTGGAGATAGGCGCAAGAGCGCGCGTGATTCGCCCCTCCACAGGTGGCACCGGGGCCAACCGTCAAACTACCGCGGGGCTCTCCTTTGCCGATCTTCTTGGCGCGAGCGTGCGATTAGAATGTCGTCCGCGTTCAAGGGCCAAAATATCGCGACCGTGCTTCCGTCGCCCGCTGATCTTGTAGCCCGACTCTGATCGGGACTTCGCTACCATCCGGTATACAACGAAGCGACCGAAAACAAAAAACAAAGGCTGACGCCGCGAAGCCGCCCTGAAAATAACCGACAGGCAAGAGCTCCTCGCCGATCTCCGATGCCTGCCTCACCAAGTCATCGAGGCGCCCTTGATTTGCCACGTTCTCGGTGCGGGCCGCCAAGCGATCCAGTTGGGTTCGGGGGACACCATATCTAATCCGGCGTTGTGGCCAAGCCCGAGAGACGGAACGTGATTCATTGCTCGCTCGCCCACCAAGCAAGAGTCATCTTCGCCCGGCAGAAGCGCTGGATTTCGAGGGTCACGCGCCCTGTAGTCCACCAACCACGATGCGCGAGCCAAAGAGATGAACGACTGCAAACCGCTTGCTCATCATGTGTTCCGCCATTGCACCTCGATCCTGAATTCCGGAAAGTGGCGGCTGCGGGAAACCTACCCGCGTCTCCTGTAGACGTAAACAACTGCAATCAAAGGGTTTATAACGCAGGAAGTGGAGGCGGCGGGAATTGCACCCGCGTCCCGAGAAGCGTCGGCGACGGCCTCTACGTGCGTAGCCGGTCTTTTGATTGTCGGCCTCGAGGCCCCGGTCGGCAGGGTCCTCTTCGGCTTATCCCATCATGAATTTAACCCGAGCCGCAACGGGCGGTTAGGCTCAGGCGATCCCGCATTAGCGTCCCCGGCCGCGTCTCGCGGGAGAAAACGCGGCGCGAGGCCGTCGCTGTTTTTTAGGCAGCGAGACGGTAGCTGCTAACATTGCTGTTGGCAGGTAAAGTTTTGGTCTGCTTTTAACGAGGCCTGCTGACCAACCTCGGCACGCCACCAGTCGCGTCAGTCATCCGGTCGATCCTGGTTCGCCCCCCATGTCGTCATAGAAGCGCTTCGAACGCACTGTTCACTCATCGTTCATTATCGCCGGTCGATGTGCGACGTCAAGCAAACTCGCCCCTGGCGGCCCAGCCGCAGCGCGGACTCGGCCGCCCGTTCGATGGAATCCGGCCGAACCGGCGAGCGGAGAAAGGACCCAGCGCGGGTCGGTCGCGAGATGCTCGCCTACCGAAACCGGGTCAAGCGGACCTTGGGCGCCTCGTTCCGTGAACTGGCGCACGACGGGCATCGATATTAACCCGCGAGGCGAGAAATTAGAACTCGCGCTCCGGGAGGGCGTACCGCTGGCCTCGCTCGATTCGAAGCTGAGCGCGGCCGCCCGGTCCGTCGGCGTCGTGCGGTATCAACCGTGATACAATCCGTAAATGCCGCCTCACGAGCCGTTCGATACCACCCACTGGAGCCTGATCCTGGCGGCGCGGGACCGCGGATCGTCCGAGGCCCGCGCCGCTCTGGCCGAGCTCTGCCGCATTTACTGGTACCCTCTCTACGCTTTCATCCGCCACCGCGGCCACGATCGCCAGACCGCGGAGGACCTGACCCAAACTTTCTTCGCCCGGCTGCTGGAATCCAACGACCTGGCTCGCGTTGATCGCTCCAAGGGTCGGTTTCGCGCGTTTCTGCTCGCCGCCTGCACGCATTTTCTGGCGAACGAGCGTGATCGCCAGCGCGCCCTCAAGCGAGGAGGCGGCCGCGGCTTTCTCTCCATCGACGGTGCCGACGCGGAACGGTGCTACGACCGGGAACCAGCCCACTGGCTCACGGCCGAGGCCCTGTTCGCGCGCCGCTGGGCGATCATGCTGCTCGACCAGACCATCGAAGACCTTCGCGCCGAGTTCAGCCGCGCCGGGCAGGCCGACCGCTTCGAAGCCCTCAAGCCGGCCCTGACCGGCGACCACGTGCCCTACACCGAACTGGCCGCCCGATTGAACATGACGGTCGGTGCGGTGCAGGTCGCCGTCCACCGCCTGCGCCAGCGGTATCGCGAAGCCCTCCGGGCCCGGATCGGCGCCACCGTCAGCGACCCGTCGGAGATCGATGACGAAATCCGCGAGCTGTTCGCGGCGCTCGCGTCCTGAAAAAATCCGACCGCACCTGTAAGCTTTCCACGCAGTTGCTTCTGAAATAGGGTGATGTCCCCATCGATACCCGAGGAGACGCTCCCGATGGCCGCTACCCACATTTGCCCCAACTGCGGTGCACCTCTGCCCACCGATTCGCCCGCGGGCCTTTGCCCGTCCTGCCTGCTCATGGCCGGGCTGGCGGACGCCCCGGCCGCCGAAATGACGGAACATGGGACCGATCCGTCCGACCAGTCGGATCGGACTGATCCGCCACGAGGCGATTCCACGCGCTCGGCAGATAGCCCGGCGACGGATGCTTGGTCGACAGCCGCCGCCCCGGCTTCGACCACTCTGCCCCAGTCCGTCGGATCAGTCCTGGGGACGGTCCGCTACTTCGGCGATTACGAGTTACTCGAAGAGATCGCCCGCGGCGGCATGGGGGTCGTATACAAGGCGCGGCAGGTCAGTCTCAATCGCCCGGTCGCGCTCAAGATGATCCTGGCGGGCCAGCTCGCCAGCGAGGCCGACGTGCGCCGGTTCCACCTCGAAGCCGAGGCCGCCGCCAACCTTGATAATCCCGGGATCGTGCCGATCTATGAGGTTGGTGAGCACGATGGCCAGCACTACTTCTCCATGGGGTTCGTCGAAGGAGAGAGCCTGGCGGAGAAAGTCGCCGCCGGTCCGTTGCCTGCGCGGCAGGCAGCCTGGCTGGTTCGCTCCGTGGCCGAGTCGGTCCAGTATGCGCACGAGCGGGGGGTGATCCACCGCGATTTGAAGCCGGCCAACGTCCTGCTCGACCGCCAGGGAAAGCCCCGGATCACCGACTTCGGGTTGGCTAAGACGACGCGGGACGATCGCGGACTGACCGTGACGGGTCAGGTCATGGGGACGCCCAGCTACATGCCGCCCGAGCAGGCCGCGGGCCGGGTTCGGGAGATCGGCCCGACGACCGATGTCTATGCGCTGGGGGCGATTCTCTACTGCCTGCTGACGGCCCGGCCGCCGTTCCAGGCCTCGAGCCGGACGGACACCTTGTTGCAGGTCATGGAGACAGAGCCAGTCCCGCCACGCCAGCTCAACGGCGCGGTTCCCCGCGACCTGGAGACGATCACGCTCAAATGCCTGCAGAAGGAGCCAAGGAAACGCTATGACTCCGCGCGAGCTGGCCGGCGACCTGGGTCGTTACCTGGCCGGCAAGCCAATCGTGGCGCGGCCAGTTGGTCCCGCCGAGCGGCTGTGGCGGTGGTGCCGCCGCAATCCGGCTCTGGCCGGCGCAGCGCGATTGCGACTTTGGCCGTCCTGGCGCTTGCCATCGCCTCGACCCTGGCGGCCGAGAGGTTCCGTCGCCAGCGCGACGAGATCATGCTCCAGGAAAGGCGAACAGCCGCGGCCCTGGCCGAAGTCGATCAGGCACGAGCCCGGTCCCAGGAGCGGCTCTGGGAATCGCTGGCCGCCGAGGGGCGGGCCCAGCGGCTTGCCGGGGCACGCTGGGCGGCGCTAAGGGCTCTGGGCGACGCGGCGAAGATCAAGCCCTCCGACGAACTGCGCCAGCAGGCCATCGAGGCCATCGCCGCCCCGGGTGTCCGCTTGCGCTACGCCATCCCGTTCGGCCTTGGTCACGGCGCAATGTACGGCTACTCTTCCAATGCGGCGCCCAACGCACACGTTGTCATTCCCTCGTACGAGGTTCCGGCCCGCGAGACCGCGAACGACAATGCCAGCGGGTTCAAGGCCGAGATCGTTCGTTTCACGAGCGACGGCGCGCTTCTGGCCGTCGGAGGCCGGTATCGAGCGGAACAGCTCGACCAGCGCAAAAGCACGGATGCGGAAAAGGTCTATAATATCTTGGTCCATACTCGGATCACCATCTTGCGGGTTGCGGACGGACGCGAGGTCGATCGCATCGATCCGGGTGGGATCGATCCGGACGAATTGATGCAAATCGATGACTTCGCCTTCCGGCCAGGGTCGAAAGCGCTGGCTTTTCAGGATCATCGGCGTGGTCGAAAGGGGCTCAGCCTCCGTGATGCCGCGCTGGGCAAGGACGTCGGCTTCATCGCCGGCGCGGGGCCAAATTCGGGGGCGTCCTGCTTCCTCTTCAGCCCCGACGGCTCGCGGCTGGTGCTCACGAAGGCCGGCCGGCTCTGCGTCGTCAACAGCGCGAGCTTGGAGGAGGAACGATCGCGGCCGGCGGCCGAATTGAATGCCTTCCTCAGCAACGATGAAGTCGTGATTCAAGAAAAAGGCGCGCTCAAGGGATGGAACGTCCGCACCGGGCGTGAATCGTTCGTATTCACGATACCCCCGGGAAAGCAGCTCCGCAGTCAGATCGCGTTCGGATCGGTCGTTGTGCTGGCCGACGCGACCCCGGCAGGAACGGTCAGCCTCTGGGACATCCGGACCGGCAAGGCGATCGGCCGGCTCGACGACGCAGCCGTCGATCAGTTTGGCCCGCGGGTCGCGCCCGATGGTGACTTGCTGGCTTTTGACGCTCGGTCAGAGCCCGGCGTGCTTCTTCTCTACGACGTCGCTCGCCGGATGTCTCGCGGCCGGATCGAGGGCGTCATCGAGGCCGACCCCCATTTCAACATGGAGGCGCGGACCTCCTTCTCGCCAGATGGCCGTTTACTCGCGGCCCTTTCCCGGCGCAATGGGTACAACGACTACGAGGACGCTCTCACGGTCTACGAGGACACGAATACCATCCAAATCTGGGATGTCGAGACCCGTCAGAAACTCGCCAGCCTGCCGGACTGCAAGGTTCCATTCTGGAGCCCAGACGGGCGGCACCTCGTCACCATCTCGCCCACGGCCGAGGTCGATGCCGTCTCGATGGTCAAGGTCTGGGAGGTGGCCAACCCGACGGCCACGTATCAGCTCGATCGGCCTGTGAAGGCGGTCTCGACGTCCCCGGACGGCCGGCGGCTGGCTGTCGACGATCGCCTCTGGGATGTTGTCGCCGGCCCGTGGCCCTACCGCTTACATCCGCGTCCGCTGCCGGTATCCGCCGACTACGTGAGCTTTACCGGCTCGGGCGCTCTCTTCGCGGCGCGGTTGCGCAAGAGCGACCCGTTCCACCAATTCGCGCAGCCCACCTCATTCTGGCAGCTCGAACCGGAGCGTCGCGATCTGGCCTTGGCCACCTTCGAGCGGGTCTCCGGGCTCTCCTACGCCAGCGATGGCCGGATCGCCGCCATCAGCCCCGACGCGCGGTTGGCGGCCATGCTCTGGGAACGCTGCGGCAGAGACGACGGGGGTGCGAGCGGTTCGTGGACGCAGCTCGAGCTCTGGGACTTGGCGACCGCGAGGCGACTGTGCCTCCTCTGGAGACAACAGAGATTCCTGACGCCATTCGGGCAGGGCGGCATGGGGGCAAAGTCGTATAGCTACTGGGTCAATGATCCGCATCAAATCGTCTGGAGCCGCGACTCCCGGAAGCTGGCGGTCGCGTTCAATGAAGGAGTCGTGATCTACGGAGTCCCTGACGGCAAGCCCTTGCGCTGGCTGGGCCGCTCGGCCCAGTGCGTCGGTCTGGGCCCCGACGGTCGCCATGTTTACTACGGAGCAGACACGAGCCGCATCAACGTCGGAACCGTTGATCCGCAACCGGACGAGGTGCCGGTCCGCGACGACCACTGCATCGATGGCTGTCCAGATAATCTCACGATGATCGCACCCCGGGCCACCTGGAAAGGGCACGATGGAATGGTCCTGGCCGTGGCTGTCAGCCCCGACGGCCGGACGCTTGCCTCCTCGGGCGAGGACCGGATGATCCGCCTCTGGGAGCTGCCAACCGGCCGGCCGCTGGCAGGCTGGCACGGCCACGACGCGAGCGTGACGTCGCTGGCCTGGATGCCCGATGGCCGGATTCTCGTTTCGGGGGCTGCCGACGGATTGCTCAAGGTCTGGAACCTCCCCATGATCCGCCGCGAACTGGCCGAGCTGGGACTCGACTGGAAAGACATTATTGGTCCTCGGTTGCGTGTTCACGCGCCATGAAGCATGATTGAGCCTAGCTTTGTTACTAACTCGGAGAGGGCCATCGTCAGCATGCGCGAACATTTTTGTTGGTCGGGAGCGGCCGTCATTGCCGCGGGCTTGTTGTGTGGGTTAACACCTTCGTCTCGGGGCGACGAGCCCGTCAAGCCGACCGTGTCGGCGTCGGCAGCCAATCCGGCCGTTCCGGCGCCGGGGCACTCGGTGCATGGCGAGGCGTTCAATGACGGCCCGCGGCACGCCGCGTACCTGATGCCGGGCATGGGCAAGATCCACTTTCCCGTCACAGCCAGCCGCGGGGCTCAGCCGTTCATCGATCAGGGGGTCGCCCAGCTCCATTCCTTCTATTACTTCGAGGCCGAGCGCTCGTTTCGCCAGGCTGCGAAGCTTGATCCCACCTGCGCCATGGCTTTCTGGGGCATGGCGATGGCCAATGTCAACAACGAGAAGCGCGCGAAGGGATTTCTCACGGAAGCCCGCAAGCGGGCCGCCGGGATCAACCGCCATGAGACGCTCTATCTCGAGGCGCTCGAAGCGTTTTACAAGGACGGAGCGGGCCTGCGCGACCGGCGGCGCAATTGCCTGCTGGGCCTCGAGACAATCGTCCAGGAGTTTCCCGCCGACATCGACGCCCGCGCCTGGCTGGCAATGGTTACCTGGCAGGGATTTGGCGAAGGGATCGGCAGCCGGCAGGCCGTCGACACCGTCATCGATACCGTGCTTCAAGTCGAGCCCATGCATCCCGGCGGGCATCACTATCGCATTCACCTCTGGGACGGCGTCAAGCCGGTCCGTGCCGAGAAATCGGCCGCTGTCTACGCCAGGACGGCGCCAGGGATCGCACATGCCTGGCACATGCCGGGCCACACTTACACCGGGCTGAAGCGGTACGCCGATGCCGCCTATCAGCAAGAGGGCTCGGCGCGCGTTGACCACGCCTACATGATCCGCGACCGGGTGATGCCGTTTGAGATCCATAACTACGCGCACAACAACCAGTGGCTCTGCACGAGCTACAGCCACATTGGACGAGCTCGCGACGCCATCGCCGTCGCACGCAATCTGGTGGACCAGCCCCGCGACCCGCAGAAAAACGGGCCCAACGACGGCGGCTCGCCCCAGCGCAATGGACGGATCCGCTGGGCCGAGGTTCTCACGCGTTACGAGCTCTGGGACGAGTTGATCGACGCGACCAATACCGGCGCGCTCGACTGGTCGAGCATTCCTCTGGAACAGATCCAGCGGGCCTATGCGCTCGGTCGGGCCTACGCCGACAGGAACGACCAGGGCAAGCTGTCCCTCGAGATCGACGCTCTCAAGAAGTTTTCCAGTGGCGACGCCAGGTCCGCGTTAGCCGAGCTGGAAGGGCTGCGGCTTCTCGCCCGCGGTGAGATCGGTCCGGCTTTCGAACAATTTGCCAAGGCGACGTCGATGCGCCCCGAGGCGCTGGCTCGCGCCCACCTGGCCGCTCGAAATTACGGTTTCGCCGAAACCACGGCTCGGAAAGCAGTCGATCAAAACCCCAACCAGGTCGTCCCGCTGGCGGCCTTGGTCGAGATCCTGCACGCAGTCGGCAAGGACAAGGAGGCCAAAGCGGCATACCGCTTGCTCGCGCCGCTCGCCCGCTGGGCCAACCGCGATGTTCCGGTTTTCCGCCGCCTGGAACCGATCGTCGGACCGTGGAGAGCCGACAAGACCGGGACGGCGTGGCCCGGGCAGCCGGCCAGTTCATCGGGCACGGACGAGGCCACCGTCAACCGGATCGACCTGACGACGCTCGGTCCATTGGTCTGGAGCCCGTTTGCGGCGGAGCCGTTTTCCAGGCCCGACACGGCCGGCGCTTCCTGGAGCCTGGCAGGGCACAAGGGAAAGACGGTCCTGGTAATCTTCGTTCTGGGCGGGAAGTGCGCCCACTGCATGCAGCAGCTTCAGCTCTTTGGCAAGGAATACGAAGCCTTCCGGAAGCGCGGGATTGAAACCGTCGCGATCAGCACCGACGACCTGGCGGCCGCCAGGGAGCTGAAGAACAACAAGGACGGGATCAAGTTCCCGATGCCGATGCTCGCCGATCCCCGGCTCGAGCTCTTCAAGCGTTATCGCGCATTCGACGACTTCGAGAACACGCCGCTCCACGGCACGTTCCTGATCGACGCCCAGGGAAACGTCCGGTTTCAGCGGATCTCGGCCGATCCGTTCCTGGACGTCGACTTCATCAGGACCGAGGCCGAGCGGGTGGCTCGGCTGCTCTTGCGAAAGACCTGAGGCGCGGAGCGAGAATAATTGTCGCCTTTCGCTCCGCGATAGGACGCTCTTTCGCGGAGCGAAAAACGAGTATACCCGAAAGTTCATGGCGTCCCGATCTCAAAATCGTCGCCACTTGAGTCGGGCCCGGCGGGCCAATTGGGCGAGGAACGGTTCTCGATAAGCCAGGACGGGGACATCGGCCGACCAGCGCTCGATGTCTTCGGCCAGCGCCATCGGCGAAGTGTATCGATCCGCCGGCCTGCGAGCCATCGCCTTCAAACAGATCGCTTGACTTATTCATCATGCGGCCAGCGCCCAAAATCAGTCAGGCCGGCGCCTAGGATGGGAGACCAGGTGACCGCAGTCTGAGTGAACGCCGGTACACTTGAGCCCCGGCGGCCCCCGTTCGGCTTGCGCGCTTGTCGTCGATCGTCTCATTCATTCCGGCTACTTCCATGCACTGCCTGACAACTAAGGAATTATCATCATGTTGGCACGTCGCTTGAGGAGTTTCATGAGTCGTTGGTCCGCCGCATCGCCCAAGCATGCGCGGCAGAGGTCGCGCAGGGCGTCCATGCGGTGCCAGCCATGGGCCGCTGCCCTGGAAGCACGCACCCTTCTGAGCACACTGACTGTCACCAATGACAGCGACAGCGGTTCCGGCTCCTTGCGCGGTGCGCTGGCCGCGGCGGTAGCCGGCGATACGATCAAATTCGCTCACTCGGCATACGGGACCATCACGCTCATGAACGGGCCGCTCCAGGTCGCGTCCAGCGTGACGATCGACGGACCGGGGGCGAAGGACGTCACGATCAACGGCAACAACACATTTCAGGATCTTCTGGTTGATGCCAACGTCTCGGCCAGCGTCTCGGGCCTGACGCTTACCGGGGGCCAGGGACCGGCGACCGCGTATCCGTACGGGGGCGGCGGGATCTTCAACGATGGCACCTTGGCGGTCGCCAATTGCGTCATCACCGACAACGCGGGCGGCCAAGTTGGGGGTGGGATCTTGAACAATGGCAGCCTGACGGTCACGGGCAGCGTCGTGAGCAATAACACGGCCATCTACGGCGGCGGCGGGATATTCAACAATGACACTCTGACGGCCGCCAATTGCGTCATCACCAGCAATTCGAGCGGCAATTTTGGTGCAGGCGGCGGCATCGACAACAACGGCAGCGTGACGGTCAATAGCAGCGTCGTGAGCAATAACACGGCCACCTTTGGCGCCGGCATCCAGAACAATCCCACCGCCGTCCTGGGAATTAGCGGCAGCACGATCGCGAACAATGCGGCGGGGGAACTCGACGGCGGCATCGGCAACTTCGGTGGCAAGGTGAAGATCACGAACAGCGTCGTGAGCGGCAACTCGGCCCCCTCGGGCGGTGGTGGAATCGGTGACACCAGGTTCAGCGGGGGCGGAGGCACGCTGACCATCGACAATAGCTTGATCAGCAACAACTCGGCGCCGAACGGCAACAACGGCGGCGGCATCCTGGTCAACGGTGGTTCATTGACGCTCAGCCTAAGCACGGTCGCGGACAATACAATCGGCAGTAGTAATGCGGGTTTGGGCGCCGGTGGCGGGATCGCCGCACTCGGCGCGACGACTCTGAACATCTCCGGGAGCCTGTTTGAGGGCAACAAGGCCGTGAGTTCCCAGTCCGGTGAGGTTGATGGCGGAGCCATCTATACTCTGAACGAGGGCATATCCCCCGCCGCCACTCTGAACATTTCGAATAGCACGTTCCTGGGAAACGCGGCCGTCGGAGGATTCCAGGCTTACGGCGGGGCGGTGCATGTCGATTACGGTGTCAACCTCACAGTGACCGGAACCAGTTTCACGGGTAACACGGCCACGGCCGGTGATTACGTGGAGGGAGGGGCCATGGATGTGGTGCAGTATGTATTCGGCCAGGTCCCGACCCAGGCGACGATCGCGAACAGCACGTTCCAGGGGAACGCGGCCATAGTTCCGGCCACGTCGACCTACCCGTTCGGATCTGCCGAGGGGGGAGCCTTGTTCGCCAGTGGCCCACTGACCGTGAGCGGCAGTATCTTCACCGCGAACCGGGCAGTTGGCGGACCGGACGGGGGGTTCGGCGAGGGCGGCGCGATCCAGCTTCAAGGCTTCTCCACGGCCAATCTGTCGAACAGCCTGGTCATGAACAACAGTGCGATCGGCGGGCCCGGCGGCGGCTGGGGTTTCGGTGGCGGCCTCAATTTCTTGGGCAGCACCGTGACGGTCGAAAACACTGGCTTTACGGAAAATCAGGCAATCGGCGGCGCCGCATCGGGGGCCGGCAGCCAGGGTGGCCTCGGGGAAGGCGGTGGCATTGCGTTTTTCGGGACACTCACGTTGACCGACTGTACGCTCGGAGCCAACGAGGCCGAGGGCGGCGCGGGTACGGACGGCGCCACGGGTGGGTACGGCGAGGGAGGCGCGATCGAGAACGGCAGCGGGACCCTCACCGTGACCAGTTCCACGATCTTGGGGAACGAGGCCATCGGTGGCGCCGGCGGTGGCAACGGTTCTGGCGGCGGGATCTTCACCTTTGGCACGACGACCATCACGGACACCCTGATCACGCTCAATCTGGCTGACGGCGGCAGCGGTCAGGGAATCGGCGGCGGCCTGTATATCGCCGGCGGCTCCACGACCCTGACAGGCAAGACCGCGGTCGTTCTGAATTTTGCCACGACGTCCAACAACAACATCTACGGAACCTATTCCACGTAGCCTGGACCGGCTCGAAATCCGGTCGGGTCACAACGGCAGCCCAGTCCGCGGCGTGAACGCCGGTGCGCTAGAGCCCGGCGGCCCCGTTCGGCGTGCGCGCGTCTTCATTCCGAGTCGTCCCATCCACTGCCTTGCAACAAGGAATTATCATCATGGTACTGCATCGCTTCAAGAACTTGATGAGTGGTTGGACCGCTGCATCGCCACGGCATGCGCGCCACCGATCGCGCAGGGCGTCCATTCGGTGCCAGCCATGGGCCGCTGCCCTGGAAGCACGCACCCTTCTGAGCACGCTGACTGTCACCAATGACAACGACAGCGGCTCCGGCTCATTGCGCGGCGCGCTGGCCGCGGCGGTCGCGGGCGATACGATCAAATTCGCTCACTCGGCCTACGGGACCATCACGCTCTCCAGCGGGCCGCTCCAGGTCGCGTCCAGCGTGACGATCGACGGACCAGGGCCGAAGGAGGTCACGATCAACGGCAATAACACGTTTCAGGATCTGCTGGTCGATGCCAACGTCACCGCCAGCGTCTCGGGCCTGACGATCACGGGGGGCCAGGGACCGGCGGCCTATCCGTACGGGGGCGGCGGGATCTTCAACGATGGCAGCCTGACCGTCGCCGATTGCGTCATCACCAGCAACGAGGCGGTCTATGATGGAGCCGGGATCTTCAACAACGGCGGCCTCTCGGTCACGAGCAGCGTCGTCAGCAATAACACGGCTGGCTACGGCGGCGGCATCTTCAACAATTTGTCCGCCACCTTGGAACTCAGCGGTAGCACGATCACGAACAATTCGGCCGGGAGTTATGGCTTCGGCGGCGGCATTGAGAATCTTGGCACGGCGACAGTCACCGGCAGTGTCGTCTCCAACAACTCGGCCGGCGAGGGCGGTGCTATCAGCGACTCGAGTTACGGCGGTTCCGGAGGCGGACTGACCCTCACCAACACCAGCGTCAACAACAACACGGCAACTGGCGGCGGCGGGGGCCTCTCCGCGCTCAATTGCTCTGTGACGATTACCGGTAGCACGTTCGCGAACAACGCGACCGGCAACAGCAATTCGTCCGACAGCTTGGGTGGTGCGATCAACGCCACCGGCATGACCACCCTGAACATCTCCCGAAGTCTGTTCACGGACAACACGGCCGTGGCAGTCGACTCTGACTACGAGGGTGCCGCTGCGGGCGGCGCCATCTATATGAGCAACTACGGCGCTACCAGCGCCGGCCCCTTCGGCAATCTGAACGTCTCGAATACCACGTTCCTGGGAAACACTGTCGTTGGGTCCACCGGCTACGGCGGTGCAATGTACATCGACCTCGGTATCACAGTCACCGTGTCCGGGACCTCCTTCACCGGTAACACGGTCACGGGCGATTACGACGAAGAGGGAGGGGCCGTAAGGGTGAACGTGTTCTCGTACCTGGAACAGTCGAGTTTCACGGATTGCACGTTCCAAGGCAACGCGGCCGTTGTGCCGGCCACGTCGTCGGTCCCGGGCGGGTCTGCCGTTGGGGGGGGCCTGGCCAGCGAAGGCTTCGGTGGTGAACTGACTGTGAGCGGCACTGCCTTTGTCGCGAACCAGGCGGTCGGTGGGCCGGATGGCGGATTCGGCGTCGGCGGTGCGATCTTTGAAGTGGGTGGGACCACGCTCAATCTGTCGAACAGCCTGCTCATGAACAACAGTGCTATCGGCGGGCCCGGCGGTGGGGGAATCGGCGGCGCCATTTACAACCTCGATGTCGTGACGGCCGACAACACCAGCTTTGTCGGCAACCAGGCTAAGGGCGGCGCCGCATCGGGGACCGGTAACCAGGGAGGCATCGGTTTGGGCGGAGCCATTGAGAACTTCGGGACGCTGGGCCTGACCGATTGTAACCTCGCAGCCAACGAGGCCGAGGGCGGTGCTGGTACTGACGGCGCCACTGGCGGCACCAGCCAGGGCGGCGCCATCGAGAATGGCGGGGCGCTCGCCGTCCTTGGTTCCGCAATCGTCGGCAACGAGGCCAAGGGCGGTGCCGGCGGTGGCGACGGTTATGGCGGCGGGATCTATTCCTCAGGCACGGCGACGCTCACCAGCACACTGGTCAGTTTCAACGAGGCCGACGGCGGCAGCGGCGGCGGCCAGGGAGTCGGCGGCGGCCTTTACATCGCCAGCGGCAGCATGACCCTGCTGGGTTCGACGGCGGTCGTTCTGAATTTCGCAACGACCTCCAACGACAACATCTACGGGCCCTATTCCACTTCGCGCTGACCGGCTCGGAAGCGGGTGTTTCATTACGGCGGGCCAAGCCGAGTGATATTGCGCGATGGAAGATCTCAAGGATCCCCTCACCCCGGCGGCGAGAGAGGTCGTGGGTGAGGGGCATATTGTCTGTTCAGCGATGCGTCGCCTGCGGGAGAAGCGGTTGCGTTGATCTCGACCCGCTGGCGGGCAGGCCGAGCGGCTTGGTCAGCAAGCTCGTGGTGGCAGATAATCGTGGCCGTGGCCACGGCGGCCAGGCCAAAGATCGTCGCCAACAGCACCATGGCCGCGGACAGAGCAATCAACATTCGGTTCTGGTCGTACCGTCGCACGGCTTGCTCGGAGCGACAAGGCGATCGAACCGAGCTCGCGGCGCTTCCGCACCAGCGCTCGAGGTCGGCCGCCAGCGCCGCCGCCGATGGGTATCTGCGTTCCGGATCCAGCTCCAAGCACTTGAGGCAGATTGCTTCCAGGTCGTGATCGACCAGGGGATTGCGCTCTCGCGGCGGGTCCGGCTCACAGAACGGCGGTTGTCCGGTCAAGAGTTTGTAGAGCACGGCCCCCAGGCCATAGACGTCAACGGCCACGGTCATCTCCGGCCGGCGCCCCGAGACTTGTTCGGGAGCCATGTACGCGGGCGTCCCGAGGACGAGACCGGTCTGAGTCAAGTCGCTCTCGGTCCCGACGCATCTGGCCAGGCCGAAGTCGGTCACGTGAGGCACGCCCTGCGGGTCCAGCAGAATGTTCGAGGGTTTCAGGTCGCAGTGCAGGATTCCGTGGAGGTGCGCGTAATGAACCGTCCGGGCGACGGTGGCCACCAAACGAGCCGCCGCACGCGGGTTCCTGACGAATCGCGGCACATGCCGCTCCAGGTCGCCGCAGGGAACGAGCTTGAAGACGAGGTAAGGGTAGCCGCCCTGCTCACCGATCTCATAGAGCGGGACGATATTGGGGTGGTCAAGAGCGGCGACCAGCGCCGCTTCCATGCGGAGGCGGCGAACCAGGTCGTGGGAGGGCCGCGCAACGCCGGGCTCGATCGTCTTCAAGGCCACGATGCGGTTGAGCCGTTTATGTCTGGCCTTGTAGACGATCCCCATCCCGCCGATGGCAATCTCGTTCAAGAGCTCGAAGTCGCCGAAGCCGCGCCGGGATGAAGGCTCGACCTCGGAGCCGCTGCGCCGCTTGAGAGACCTCGCACGCGATTGCATGCCGACCGGCCGTCTCGACAGCCCGGCCCGTCGCTTCAGGCTATCTTCGTTGGCGAAGAACGACAGCAGGCCGTCGGCGAGGTCCCAGTGGCGCTCGAGAAACGCGCGCCGGTCGGGCGCCCGACCCGCCTGGACGGCCTGGAGATACTTGGCGATGACCGCGTTCAACCGGTGCTCACGGGGGGAGGTTCCTGAACTTTGCCGCGTAGGGGGCGGAACGGCGGGTGCAAGCATGGCATGCTCCAAGGCCCACGTTTTCAGCTATTGGTCTTGAGTTGAGTGCGGAGGTGTTTCAAGCCGCGCTTCAGGAGTCCGGCCACTGCGTCCGTGCTGCGATCGAGGTGCGCGGCGATCTCGGCCAACGAGTATCCTTGCCAGTAGTGCAGGACCAGGGCCTCGCGCTGCGACCCGGGAAGCCGGGCCAGGGCATTGGCGACAAGGACGGCCTGCTCGTGCCGCACGGCTTGCGCGCTCGGAGTTGACTGCTCGGCGGCCAGCCACGCTCCCAGGCGGGCCGACGAGGCCTCGAAATCGGCTTCCAGCGACCGCTCGCGGGTGATGTCCCGCTTCTGCCGGCCCTGGGCCCGGATCGCATCCGCCACGTTGCGGGCCAGGATCGCCCGCAGCCACGCCCCCCACCCCGCATCGCCTTGCCCTCGGAACTGGTGGCGCTCCCGATAGGCTTCCAGCAGTGTCTGCTGCACGAGATCGGATGGATCCAGCCAGCCCTTCCACCGTTGACCGAGTTGCACGCGCGTCAGCAGACGGAGGTAATCGCGGAACCGTTCCAGACGCGGCGCATCGGGAAAATCACGCGTTTCCATCGGGAGTCCTGAGCCATGATGATGCTGCGGAGTCAGCGCGGATCACACATCCCTCGGACTTGGTCGCTCGATTATGGCCTCGATCCGCTTCTGGCTCAAGACCCTGACACGGACTGGCACGAAGTCGTGTGGTTGTGCCTGCCTGCCCATTCGTATCATCCGGATAGCCACGTTGATCGGCAGATCGGCCCTTGCGTTCAGTTGGCCCAGGTACCATGCCTCCACGATGGGAGAGGCGGCCGGAGCCGGCGTTTGACGGAGGAGACACGGATCATAAAAGTGGCAACCTATGAGGCAACCGTCGAGAATGGGCAGATCAGGTTTCTCGACGCTGTGCGTCTCCCGGAGCACGCAAGAGTCTATGGTCTCCGTTCCGATGCCGTGAGCTGCCGCGGCGGTCGACATGCCGGTCCAAAGACTCGGTGCTTCAAGAGTGCAAAATAGCGTGAAAGACCACCGAGAGGAAGTGCGAAAGATCTGGCGACGCTGGCTATCTCGGCGACGCCGCGATGGCGAGGTTACGTGGCCAGAGTTCTATCGCCTGGAGAAGCGATACAGTCTTTCCCCCTCCCGGGTGGTCTGCGGCCTGCGGAGCAGCGCAGCGAAGTCATGAGATGAAGAGCCAGATACGTTTAACGCGCACGTCTGGATCTGTTGGGGGGCCTGGGTGGGCAACGACCCAGGTCTACCCGGCCCCGAACCGGTGAGTGCGGTGTCCCCCGAACCGGTGATGCGGTAACCGGTGATGCGAACCGGTGGGGAGTTCAGTATGGTGTCCCCCGAACCCGTACCTCATCAGAGCTGGTTGCCGTTATCGCCACCGGTGCCAAGGCCATACAGAACGCCGAACAAGCCGGCGTCACTGTCGTTGACGTAGCCGTCGCCGTTGGTATCACCATACTCGAACGCCGTGCCGGGGGCCCCATAGGGCACACCGGGGGCATAGTAGGCGGACAGGAGCCCGGCGTCGCTGTCGTCGACCATGCCGTCAAGATTGAAGTCGCCGTTGTACGTGTACTTCACGATGATGTCGTTGGGGCCCAAGGCGAGCGTGCCGCTACCCGCCTGCAAACTCGTAAAGGGCCCGCTCGGCAGGCTGCCGTTGAGAGCGACCGCCAGCAGCGTCTGCTCGTAGCCCTGGTTGGCGTCGTTGCTCGCCGCAACGGAGCTGGTCAGGCCTTTGCCCGTCCAGTCGTTGTTGGGATAGTCGGCACCCGTTTGGGCGAGCCCCTGGATGGTGGACAGCTCGCTGCCCCCGTTCTGAATGATCATGTCGTTATCTTGCAGGTCGAGCTTGCTCGATGAGTCGATCGAGAAGGTCGGGACGGTGGTCCCGTTCGAGTCGAGCACGATCACGTTGTGGTAGGTGTGCGTTCGCGCCGCACCCACGCTGGGGACGATGATGCTGGCACCACCCGTGAGCGTGATTCCGCCCAGGTTGACGAACCCGACGGTGGTCGGTTGGATCGTCAATACCGCGGCGGCGCCGGAGGCGACGACGTTGGGGGCGTCGCTGCCCGGATCGGCGGTGATCGTGGCCGCCCCGGTGACGGTGAGCGTCTTGGTCCCGGCGTTCCAGGTGGCGGCGCTGCCGGTGGCCAGCCATGATGGCAGAGAGGGCGTATTGGTCAGATGGAACGAAGCGGGGGTGCTGACGCCGACGGCGGAGGCCGAGACGACATAAGAGCCGGCTGTGGCGTTGGCCGTGGCGTTCACCGACGCGGCACCGTTGGTGATCGTGGCCGAGGCCGCCGAAAGCGTGGCCGACGCGCCGGAGGTCGGTGCGGTAAACGTGATCACCCCACCGTTGACGGGGTCGCTGGCGTAATTGGGCGTCACTCCGACCGCCAGCGGGTTGGGGAACGCCGCGCCGATGAAGGCGGTCTGCGGAGTGCTCCCGGTGGCTGGCGTGAGCGTGTAGCCCTGGCTCTCCACCGCGCCGATGTCCACGGCGCCGTTGACGGTCCGCGGCTCGCCGCGCTGGTCGGTGGTGATGCCGCTCGGAATCAGCGCCGCGCTGCCGGCGCCGATGGCGGGGCTGCCGGGCAACGGGGGCATGGTCTCTGTCGGCCCGCCGTAGTTGCCCAGCGGCGCCAGCAGCGGCTCGAGGCCCACGATGTTGCCGTTGACACCGTTCGTGAAGCCGCCTGCACTCGAGGCGTCATCGATGAGGTTGTTGTGGCCGCTGACGCTCCCAAGAATATTACCTCCACTGGTACTGTTGCCGACGATACAGTTGTTCAGAACCAACGTGCTGCCGAAGATGTCGGCGATCCCACCGCCGCCGAGTGACGCCGAATTCCCGGAGAGCGTCACGTTCGTCAGGGTTGCCGCGCCCTCGCTTGCGAAGCCACCGCCCTCGCCGAGCGTCGAGTTCCCAGAGAGCGTGACATTGGTCAGGGAAACCGTCCCGTTCTGCCAGTTGAAGACGCCGCCGCCGAAACCAGCGTTGCCTAGATACGACGCCGAATTCCCGGTGAGTGTGGCATCGGCTACGGTCAGCACCGCCCCGCCCCGGTTATCGATGGCGCCGCCGTCCGTCGCTGAGTTCCCGGAGAGTGTGACGTTGGTGAGCGTAGCCGTCCCGTCGTTTTCGATGCCGCCGCCCGTATTCGCCGCGTTCCCGGAGAGCGTGACGTTGGCCAGCGTCGCCGTGCCGTAGTTCTGGATACCGCCACCGATGAACGCCGAGTTCCCGGTGAGTGCGACGTTGGTCAGCGTCACGGTGCCGTAGTTGTCAACACCCCCACCAAAGCCGTTATTCCCGCTGAAGAGAGTGTTCCCATTGGCAATCGTCAGCCCGGACATGCTCGCGGTCGCCCCGGACTCTACAGTGAAGACGCTAAAGTCGGACGACGTGCCGCCGCCCGACACCGTCACGCCCGTCGAGGGGCCAGCGATCGCCGTTTGGTCTGCGGTGTTGCTCAGGACCAAGCCGCTCCCCGCCAGCGTGATCGTTTGCGGCACGTTGAACACGGTCGGGCTGAACTGGATGAGGCTGCCAGCGGGGTTCGAGGTATTGGCGTCGGCCAGGCCGACGCAGTAGCGCAGGTCGCCCGACGTGGCCGTGTGCGAGTCGCTCGGGCTGTCGCCGATCCCCGTCACCGAGTATACGGTGGGTGAGGGGGCGGTGACGGTGAGAGTGTCGGTCGGGCTGGTCACGCCGCCCAGGGCAGCCGTGATGTTCGTCGTGCCGGTGGCGAGCGACTGGGCTAGACCGATGCTGCTGATGGTGGCGACGGAGGGCGTGGCCGACGCCCAGGTGACCTGGGTGGTGAGGTTGGCGGTAGAGCCGTCGGTGTACGTACCCGTGGCCGTGAACTGCTCGGTGAGCCCCTCGGACACCGAAGGATTCACCGGCGCCACCGCGATCGACGTCAACGCCGCGGCCGTGACGGTGAGTGTGTCGCTTGGGCTCGTGATCCCGCTCAGCGCGGCGGTGATGGCGGTCGTGCCCGTGGCCAGGGCGGAAGCCAGTCCCTGGCTGCCGGCGGTGTTCGAGATCGTCGCAACCAACGTTGTCGCCGACGCCCAGGCCACCTGGTTGGTGAGGTTGGCGGTCGAGCCGTCAGTGTAGGTGCCGGTGGCCGTGAACTGCTCGGTGAGCCCCTTGGCCGCCGACGGGCTGGCCGGGGTCACGGTGATTGAGGTCAGAACCGGCGTGGACGGGTTGACCGTCTGGCTTAGCGGGGGTGACGTGCTCGTTGTGAAGTTCGGATCGCCCGAATAAACCGCCGTGATCTCTTGGCCAGCGCCATCGCTAAGGGATGCCGTGGTGAATGTGGCCGTCGTCACGCCGTTGCTGGTGCTCAGCGTCCCGGAGCCGAGCGTGGTCGAGCCGTCCTTGAAGGTCGCCGTTCCGGTCGGGTTGCCCGCCCCGGGACTCGTCGGGGCGACGGTCGCCGTGAAGGTCACCGACTGGCCGTACACCGACGGATCGGTCAACGACTTGACGGTCGTCGTCGTCGCGGCTTGATTCACCGTCTGCGACAAAGCCGCCGAAGTGCTGGCCGCGAAGTTCGGATCGCCCGAATAGACCGCCGTGATTTCTTGGCCGGCGCCGACGCTCAAGGCGGCCGTGGTGTACGTCGCCGTGGTGACGCCGTTGCTGGTGCTCAGCGTTCCGGTGCCGAGCGTGGTCGAGCCGTCGTCGAAGGTCACCGTGCCGGTCGGGTTGCCCGCGCCGGAGCCCGTCGCGGCGACGGTTGCCGTGAAGGTCACCGACTGGCCGTAGGTCGATGGGCTGAGCGAAGAGCCGACCGACAGCGAGGTCTCGGATTGGATGGGGATGTCTTTGGAAAACTCCGACGTATTGTCGCCGGAATCCGTCGCGGTGGCGCTGAGGACCTGGCCCACCAGATCTCCCGCAGGCACCGTCAAGGAGAACGACGCGTTGCCGGAGGCGTCGGTCGTCACCGAAGTATCGCCGAGGTAGGTTTTGCCCTCGCCATATCCTGATGCATTGGCTGTGGGGCTGGCGAAGAACTCGAGATGGAAAGTCTCGCTGGGCGTGCTGTTCAGCATACCGGTGATAACCGTACCCGACGCGGTCGAGACGGCCGAGCTGAGCACCGGGTAGTTCTGGAGCAGGTTCGCCCCCGCATGCGGGCCGCCGGGCGTGTTCTGAAGGGGGATACCTGCTGGAGCATCGACGTTACCACCCGTTCCGGGAGCGCGCAGATCGATGCCGAGTAGGCCGTTCGAGAAGATCGAGTTTTGGAGGAAGGCGTTGCCCTGATGGCCACTCGTGGTGTAGGCCACGCTGTAGCGATAGTCGGGAGCGTCCTGAATGCCGTCCCCCGTGTTGAACGCGATGGTGTTACCTTCGATCGTATTCGAAGGAGCACCTGCATTGCCGAGCAGAATCCCATTGCCACCGTTGCCGAGACTAATCGTGCCGGTGCGATCGGTTCCGATCAGGTTACTGATGATTTGGGTCTGATTGGTATCGCCGATCTCGATACCTCCAGTGAGGTTCCCCGAGATCAGATTTCCCTGGATGAGATTGCCCGTGGACTGCCAGGAGGGCGAACCCCAGCCGACGATGGCGATGCCAACGCCGTTGGGAACAGCAATGGTGCCAGTGGGATCGGTGCCGATGTAATTGTCGAGGATCTGGTTATCGTTGTTGGTGATTCCATTGCTGGCGAAGGAATACGACATGTGGACGCCAACGCCCTGGAACCCGTTGACGTCCAGGTCCTTCACGGTGTTGTCGTCGTTGAGTTCCAGCCCGTCTCCGGACGACTGCTTGGCACCATTGAGGACGATCACGGGTCCAAACGGGTTGGTGTTGCCGGTGAAGGCGGTCTGTGTCGTGCCGTCGATCGTGATGTTCTGGCCGAGAACTGGCAACTCGCTCAGGGGCTGGATCGTGAAGACGCCGTTGGCGTAGCCGGGGTCAGTCATCGGGATGTCGAAGGAGATCGTGTTCGGGACCGAGTCGTCCGCGTTCGCGTTGAGGATCGCCTGGCGCAGCGACCCGGGACCGCTGTCGTTGGTGTTCGTCACCAGGTAGCCGGACTGGATGGAGATGTCTTTGGAAAACTCCGACGTATTGTCGCCGGAATCCGTCGCGGTGGCGCTGAGGACCTGGCCCACCAGATCTCCCGCAGGCACCGTCAAGGAGAACGACGCGTTGCCGGAGGCGTCGGTCGTCACCGAAGTATCGCCGAGGTAGGTTTTGCCCTCGCCATATCCTGACGCATTGGCCGTGGGGCTGGCGAAGAACTCGAGATGGAAGGTCTCGTCCGGCGTGCTGTTCAGCATACCGGTGATAACCGTACCCGACGCGGTCGAGACGGCCGAGCTGAGCACCGGGTAGTTCTGGAGCAGGTTCGCCCCCTGGTGTGGGCCGCCCGGCGTGTTCTGGAGGGGAATACCTGCCGGAGCATCGACGTTACCACCCGTTCCGGGAGCGCGCAGATCGATGCCGAGTAGGCCGTTCGAGAAGATCGAGTTTTGGAGGAAGGCGTTGCCCTGATGGCCACTCGTGGTGTAGGCCACGCTGTAGCGATAGTCGGGAGCGTCCTGAATGCCGTCCCCCGTGTTGAACGCGATGGTGTTACCTTCGATCGTATTCGAAGGAGCACCTGCATTGCCGAGCAGAATCCCATTGCCACCGTTGCCGAGACTGATCGTGCCGGTGCGATCGGTTCCGATCAGGTTACCGATGATTTGGGTCTGATTGGTATCGCCGATCTCGATACCTCCAGTGAGGTTCCCCGAGATCAGATTTCCCTGGATGAGATTGCCCGTGGACTGCCAGGAGGGCGAACCCCAGCCGACGATGGCGATGCCAACGCCGTTGGGAACAGCAATGGTGCCAGTGGGATCGGTGCCGATGTAATTGTCGAGGATCTGGTTATCGTTGTTGGTGATTCCATTGCTGGCGAAGGAATACGACATGTGGACGCCAACGCCCTGGAACCCGTTGACGTCCAGGTCCTTCACGGTGTTGTCGTCGTTGAGTTCCAGCCCGTCTCCGGACGACTGCTTGGCACCATTGAGGACGATCACGGGTCCAAACGGGTTGGTGTTGCCGGTGAAGGCGGTCTGTGTCGTGCCGTCGATCGTGATGTTCTGGCCGAGAACTGGCAACTCGCTCAGGGGCTGGATCGTGAACACGCCGTTGGCGTAACCGGGGTCGGTGGTCGGGATCTGGAAGGAGATCGTCTCCGGGACGGAGTCGTTCGCGTCCGCGTAGAGGATCGCCTGTCGAAGCGAGCCGGGGCCGCTGTCGGCGGTGTTGGTCACCACCAGCCCGCTGACGTTCGTGAGGCTGAACGAGGCCGCAGCCGCGGCGCCGCTGGCCGTCGCGGTGACGGTGTAAGCGCCGATCGTGCCGTTGGCCGTGGCGGTCACCGAGGCGGATCCGTTGGCGATCGCGGCCGAGGACGCCGACAGTGTGGCCGATGCGCCGGAGGTCGGCGAGGTGAACGCAATCACGCCGCCGTTGACCGGGTCGTTGGCGTCATTGGGCGTCACGGTGACCGCCAGCGGGTTGGCGAACGCCGCGCCGGGGAGGGCGGTCTGCGGGGTGCTTCCGGTGGCCGGGGTGAGCGTGTAGCCCTGGCTTTCCACCGCGCCGATGTCGACGGTGCCGTTGACGATCCGCGGCTGGCCGCGCTGGTCGGTGGTGACACCGGCGGGAATCAGCGCGTTATTGCCGGCGTCGATGGCGGGGCTGCCGGGGAGCGGGGGCATGGTCTGCGTGGGCCCGCCGTAGTTGCCCAGCGGTGCCAGGAGCGGTTCGAGGCCGACGATGTTTCCATTGACGCCGTTTGTGAACCCGCCGGCGCTGGCTGTGTTATCGATGAGGTTGTCGTTGCCGCTGACGGTCCCGTTGTAGATGTAGACGTCACCCCCGTCGGTGCTGCTGGCCACGACGGTGTTATTCATTGTCGTCGTGCCATCGTCACTGTTGCAGATGCCGCCGCCCTCAGACGCCGAGTTAGCGGAGATGGTAACGTTGGTCAGCGTCTCCGTGCCAAAGTTAAGGATCCCGCCGCCTTCAGACGATGCCGAGTTTCCGGCGATGGTGACATTGGTCAGCGTGACTCCACCGTTGTTTGCGATCGCGCCGCCGAAGGTCGCCGAGTTCCCGGAGAGAGTGACGTTGGTCAGCGTTGCCGCGCCGAAATTAAGAATCCCGCCGCCTTCGATTGCCGAGTTCCCGGCGATGGCGACGTTGGTCAGCGTAGCCGCGCCGTCGTTTGCAATGCCGCCGCCATAGCCCGAGTTTCCGGAGAGCGTGACGTTGGTAAGCATCGCCGTGCCGGCGTTGAAAAGCCCGCCGCCGAGGGACGCCGAGTTCCCGGAGAAGTTAACGTTAATCAGCGTCGCCGTGCCGCCATTGTAAAGACCGCCGCCCTGTCCTGACGCGTAGTACCCATTGGCGATCGTCAGCCCGGAGATGCCAGCCGTCACACCAATATTCACTGCGAACACGCGGAAGTTGGACGACGGGCCGCCGCCCGTCACGGTGAGTTCGGCGGACGGGCCGTCGATCGTCGTCTGGGCGGTAGTGTCGCTCAGGATTAATTCGCTCCCCAGTGTGATCGTCTGCGGCGTGCCGAACACGGTCGGGCTGAACTGGACTAGGCTACCTGCGGGGTTCGAGGTATTGGCGTTGGCCAGACCGACGCAGTATCGTAGGTCGCCCGACGTGGCTGTGTGGGGGTCGCTCGGACTGTCGCCGATACCGGTGACTGTGTACACGGTGGGTGAGGCGGCCGTCACGGTCAGCGTGTCGCTTGGGCTCGTGATCCCGCTGAGCGCCGCGGTGATCGCGGTCGTGCCGGTCGTCAGGGTCGAAGCCAGTCCCTGGCTGCCGGCGGTGTTGGAGATTGTCGCAACCGACGTCGTCCCCGACACCCAGGTCACCTGGCTGGTGAGGTTGGCGGTCGAGCCGTCGGTGTAAGTGCCGGTGGCAGTGAACTGCTCGGTGAGCCCCTCGGGCACGGAAGGATTCACCGGCGCCACTGCGATCGACGTCAACACAGCCGCGGTCACCGTCAGCGTGTCGCTTGGGCTGGTGATCCCGCCGAGCGCGGCCGTGATGGCGGTCGCGCCCGTCGTCAGGGTGGAAGCCAGTCCCTGGCTGCCGGCGGTGTTGGAGATCGTCGCGACCGATGTTGTCCCCGACACCCAGGTGACTTGGTTGGTGAGGTTGGAGGTCGAGCCGTCGGTGTAGGTTCCCGTGGCCGTGAACTGCTCGGTGAGCCCCTTGGCCACCGATGGATTCACCGGCGCCACCGCGATCGACGTCAACGCCGCGGGCGCGACGGTCAGCGTGTCGCTTGGGCTGGTGATCCCGCTCAGCGCGGCGGTGATGGCGGTCGTGCCCGTGGTCAGGGTGGAAGCCAGTCCCTGGCTGCCGGCGGTGTTCGAGATCGTCGCAACCGAAGTCGTCCCCGACGCCCAGGTCACCTGGTTGGTGACGTTGGCGGTCGAGCTGTCAGTGTAGGTCCCCGTGGCCGCGAACTGCTCGGTGAGCCCCTTGGCCACCGAAGGATTCACCGGCGTCACCGTGATCGACGTCAACGCAGGCGCGGTCACCGTCAGGGTGTCGGTCGGGCTGGTCACGTTGCCCAGGGAAGCCGTGATGTTCGTCGTGCCGGTGGCGAGCGACTGGGCCAGGCCGGTGCTGCTGATGGTGGCGACGGAAGGCGTGGCCGACACCCAGGTGACCTGGCTGGTGAGGTTGGCAGTCGAGCCGCTGGTGTAGGTACCGGTCGCGGTGAACTGCTCGGTGAGACCCTTGGCCACCGACGGGCTGGCCGGGGTCACGGCGATCGAGGCCAGTGCCGCGGCCGTGACGGTCACGGGGAAGCTGTATTGACCGACGTCCCCATCGCTGTCGGATACGGTGACGGTGACGGCCTTGGCACCCGCGGTGTTGTACGTGTGGCTGGCGTTGCCGAGCGATCCCTGAGAGGTCGGCGTGAGCGTCGTGTCCGTGGACCCGTCGCCCCAGTTAACATCGACGCTCCAGGTTGTGGCTGGCGTGGCCTGGTCGGAAAATGAGCCCAGGGTGAACGAGCCGGAAACGCCCGGCGTGGCGTTCTGTGAGCCGGGTGCGGTGCCACTGATCTGGTCCTCGAACGCGCCGATGTTGACCGCGCCGTTGTGCGTGCGCGCGAAGCCCGCGCCGCGCTGGTCGGTGGTGATGCCGGCGGGAATCAGGGCGTTGCTGCCGGCATCGATGGCCGGGCTCCCTGGTAGCAGGGCTTGGGTGAATGTCGTACCACCGTTGCCTTGGAGAGGCCCGAGCATCGCGTTGACGTTGAGTAGGTCCGTCGAGGTATAGCCGCTGCCAGTGCCCGTCTTGCCGAATATGTTGTACCCCTCGCTGGTGAATGTCCCGTACACATCGCCGTCCCAGGTCTCGGACGAATTATAGGCGTTGGCGAACGCGGAATCGCCGACCTGGACATCGCCGGCCGCGGCTGTCGTATCGATCCCACTGCCGAAGCTGGCCGAATTGCCGGCAAACGTGCTGCACTCGACCATCAGCGTGGCGTCGTTCTCGATCCCCCCACCAAACCCGGCCGTGTTGTCGGCGATGGTACTATCGATCACTTGTGCCGTACCCCCTGCGTTGTCCAGGGCGCCGCCCTCGAGGCTGGCCGTGTTACCGGAGACGGTGCTCCCGTTGATTGTGACCGTCCCGGAGTTGTAGATCCCTGCCCCGCTGAATTGGGGCACCAGATTCGAGGCGATCGTGCTGTCCTGCACCGTCAATGTTCCGGAGTTGTAGATCCCTCCGCCGAAGTCGAAGGTTGCGCTGGTCTGGTTATTCACCACGACGCAGTGATCGAGCGTCAGGGTCCCCTGATTGAGGATTCCGCCGCCATCGGCTTCGTTGCTGAAGACCACGCCATTGACGGCGATTCCCCCCGTGATCGTCGAATTCGAGAGGGTCGCATTGGCATTGGGAAGGAGTTGGAAGACACGATCGAGACCTGCCGCATTGATGACGGTCTCGCCGGCACCGGCACCATTGATCGTCAGGGTTCCCGATGTGATGTCCAGTTCGCCCGCTGCACCGGTATCCGCGCCGGATTGCGGAATGCTCAGCGTGTAGGTGCCCGCCGGCACGGTGATCGTGTTGTTGCCGCCCAGGGCGTCGGCCTCCATGATCGCCGAGCGCAGGGTAATCACACCGGTGCTCGTCAGCGCCGTCCCACTGCCCGGATGGGCATCCACCGCGTCGGTCGTGCTGTTGACCAGGAAGGTCAACAGCAGGCTCCGCCGTTCCAGGTTGTCGAACGACAACGCCTTCCGTGCTGTCCGTCGCCGCTGGGCCAACCTCGTCGCTCGCCCGCCGCCCAAGAAACTACGCATCGAATCCCCCTCTCAGGTGCTCGTACCAGTATGATTTCACGTCGAAACTGCTTCGCCCGGTGTGACAACGAAATCGGCAAGTCTGGTCCCCGAATCACGGTCACGGGCCTGGCCATTTACTGGGCCCCTTCCTCACGACTCCTCGCAAACGTCTTGTCACTTGAGTCCCAGGAATTTCCGATAGTCGATTCTTTGCCTCAGTTCAGCGATCTTCTGCCCGGCCAATAGGGCTTGGGGCGTTCCAGGGTGCTTGTGAATCACCTGCTGGAAAGAGGCGAGTGCGCCCTGGAGGTTTCCAGCCTGCTCGATGCCTCGGGCCATGCGCAGGCGCCGGTCGGCCAGCGCTCCGGCATCAACGACTCCAGCCGCACGAGCCTGGCCCGCCATCGGTCCGGCGAGCCCGCGCCGGGGCCTGAGGAGCTCGCACTTCGAAATTGCCAGCCCCCGGATTCAAACCGCCCGCAAGACGCGCTTCCTGTAATCGCCTGAGCTCTAGTTGAGCGCGGTCGATCTCGGCCTGAACCTGGCGCCGGTTCTGCTCCCGACCCCGCGCTTGATTCATCTCGTCCAGGGATCGTTGCAGGCCGGTTATCTGATCCCGGATGCGCCGCTCGTTCTCCTGGTTCATTCGGTTCCGATTCAACTGGTCTCGGATTCCCCGCTGGATGTCCATCTGGTTGCGTAGCATCTGCTGCTGGGCAATCGTGTTGCGAAAGCTCTGGTTGATCCCGCTCTGAATCGACTCGGGCATTGCCGCCTGGAAACCGCCTCCCGATGCGTGAGGAACTTGGAACGAAGGCCGATAGCCCGTGGACGGGGGCGTGAAGCGCGAAAATGACGGCTGGGCCGTGAAGTGGGGAATCGATGGCTGCGGATTGAAGTCGGGAATCGATGCGGCCGGTGAGGGTGCCCCATGACCGAACCCTTGAGCCATGCAAGGAGTGGCGCCTGGAGCCGCGACCATCAAGAGGGCCAGCGTCGGAATCGCGCAGTGTGGTGATCCCACCGTCCGGCTCGGGGATCGGGATGCAGCGAACATGGAACACCTCCTGCACGCGGTTGAACTTTGTGGCGATCCTGTAGTCCATCCGAACTATTAACCGAGAGAATCGCCCGCAATCTGACAACTTTTCGCCGACACGAATGAATTTCGCGCTCATCTCGAGCCGTTTGCTCACTCCCGACCTCAATCGTCCGGTTCTTGCTTTGGCGGCCGGCGTCGGATAGACTTCGAACTCGGCGACGGTCCGGTGAACGAAGCGAAGGCCGACGAGCGAAATGGATCGCTCCTCACTCATAGATCGCGTACCCGGCGAAACCGCCAATTTTTCGATCCGGGCGATCCTCGGGGCCAGCGTAGACGGTTCCGGCGGCAGAGTTGCGGCTCGTCAACGACGGGCATGGAGACCGCCCACCATGGCCTCGCGCATCCCACTGAACCTCCGCCTGGACGACCTCTCGCTCGACCGGCTCGTGGACCTGATTCACGAGCGAGCCGACCGGGGATGCGCTTCCGATCCGGAAATCGAAGGCTACCTCGTCGCCGTATATCAACGGATTCGCCAGGCACTGACCGAGCGGTTCGGGGACCGCGATTTTGTCGACGACGCGGCCGACTCCGCGCTCGGTACGCTCCTGCGGCGGATCCGGGCCGGTGAGTCCCTGGGGGACGGCCGCGGAACCATCGCCGACTTTCTGGCCACCATCGCGCTGGACAAGGCCTTTGCGTGCCAGCGCCGCCGCGAATTCAATCTGGGGCCCGACCCGGCCGACCCTTCGCCCACGCCGGCCGACGAGGCAATGCGCACCGAGTCGGAGGCAGAGCGGCGTTATCTGCACCAGCTCATGCAACAGGAGCTGGACAATGCCCTGGCCGAAATGGAGCCGTATCTCGAGAACGAGCGGCACCGAACGATCTTTCAGATTCTCTTCGACGAAGCTTACGGCGGCGCCAAGCGGAGCAATACAGAGATCGCCGTCGAGGCCCGATGCTCGGTGCGCACCGTCGAGCGGGTCAGGCGCGATTTCCGCTCGCTCTGGCTGCCGCGCGTCACGGAAGCACGGCGGTCGCTGCGGGCGCGGCTCGAAACGGTGCAGTAACTCCTCCCGGCGAGAGCCATTGCCAGGGTCGGTGAGATCCAGGAGAGCTCACGATGGCCGATCGAGGTTGGGACGGGTTATCCGGCAGCGAGTTGAAGGTGCTCGCGGCCATCGTCGAGCGCTTCGAGGACGCCTGGAGCACCGGCACTCCCCCGGACCTGCCAACCTTCTTGGCGGAGGCCGGCGACGATCCGGCCACTCGTCCCGTGGTGCTGGAAGAACTGGTCCGCATCGACCTGGAGTACCGCTGGCGCACGCCCCGCGGCGACGGGCACGGCGCTCCGCGTATGCCAGCATCTGCCGACCCTCATTTGCGTCCTGGCCCGCTGTCCCTGGAAGAATATGTCGACTGGCTGCCGGTGCTGGGCCCACTCGAAAAACTGCCGGTGGACCTGATCGTGGAGGAGTACCGGGCCCGGACCCGCTGGGGTGATCGACCGGACCACGGCATCTACGCGGCCCGATTCCCGGAACAGGCGACGGCGATCCTCGCCGCATTTGCGCGTGCCGCCCAGCTCGATTCGACCGTGGACCACGGCTCGGCCGCCCGCAGCGCCGACAGCGACCGGACAAGCCCCGGCGAAAAGGCGCCGGCCTGGGCCGAGCGCTACGAGCTGATCGACCTGCACGGCAGCGGCGGCCTGGGACGGGTCTGGCGCGCCTATGACCACGACCTGGAACGCGACGTCGCACTCAAGGAGATCCGGCCCGCCCTGGCGCGCGACCCGAGGGTCCGCGCGCGGTTCCTGCGCAAGGCGCGGCTCACCGGGCGGCTCGAGCACCCGAGCATCGTCCCGGTTCACGAGCTGCGCGGCGCTCCGAGAGCGAGCCGCTCTACTACATCATGCGGCTGGTGAAGGGGCGAACACTGGCCGAAGCGGCAATTTCCTACCATAAGGAGCGCGGCGCCGGCCGGGCAGGTTCGATCGAGTTTCGGGCACTGCTGGGAGCCTTGGTCAGCATCAGTAACGCCATCGCCTTTGCCCACGCGCGCGGTGTGATTCATCGCGACTTGAAGGGCCCCAATGTCGTGCTCGGCGAGTTCGGAGAGGTGCTCGTGCTCGATTGGGGGCTCGCCCGCGCGACCAGGCGGCCCGACGACGCCGGATCGGAAAGCTCGCCCAGCGGAGCCGTCTCGCCCGATTCGCCGGGCGACACTGCGCCCGGAGAGCTGCTCGGGACCCCCTCCTACATGGCGCCGGAACAAGCCGGCGGGCAGACCGACAAGATCGACCAACGCACCGACGTGTACGGACTCGGGGCCATTCTCTACGAGATCCTGACCGGCCGGCCGCCCTACGTGGGGCCCGGCGCTGAGGACGTGCTGGCTCAGGTGCGCAAGGGTGCGCCGTGCGGCCGCGCGCGATCGCTCCCAATACGCCACGGGCGCTCGAGGCTGTCTGCTTGAAGGCGATCGCGCGCCAGCCGTCCGAGCGTTACCCATCGGCCGCCACCTTCGCCGCGGATCTCGAGCGCTGGCTGGCGGATGAGCCGGTCTCGGCCTGGCGCGAGCCGGCGCTCGTCCGCCTGGGACGTTGGGGGCGCCGGCACAAGCCGCTGGCGGCCGCTGTCCTGGCACTGCTCGTCACGGCGACGATCGCCCTGGCCACCGGCTACGTCCTCGTCAGCCGCGAAAAGGACCGCGCCGATCTCCGCTCGCGACAGGCCCGCCGGGCCGTCGACGAGATGTACACCCAGGTCGCCGAGCGATGGCTGGCCGATCAGCCTCGCATGCAACCCATTCAGCGCGAGTTTCTCGAGAAGGCGCTGCGGTTCTACGAGGAGTTTGCGCGAGCGGTCCAGTGATCCCGCCGTTCGCCGTGGGGTGGGACTCGCCCAACGGCACGTCGGTGATATTCAATCAAGACTGGGCGACCACGGCCAGGCTGAGCAGGCTTATCGCCGGGCGATCGCCATGCAGCAGGCGTTGGCCGACAATACCCCGGGAAACCTCGACCATCGGGCCGACCTGGCGGTGAGCCACAACAATCTCGGCTTCGAGCTCGTCGCCCTCAGCCGGCCCGACGAGGCCGAAGCGGCTTATCGCCATGCCATCGAGATCCAGGAAAAGCTGGTCGCCACCCGCGAGTCACCAGAGTTCAGGTCCGCGCTGGCCCAGAGCTGGGGCAACCTCGGCGACCTCTACCGGTCCATCGGCAAGATGCGGGATGCGGAGCAGGCATTCGAGCAGTCCTTGAACCTGAACCGCGCGTTGGCGGCAGGCAAACCCGCCGACCTGGAGCGCCAGCGCGATCTGGCCAGCTCTCTGGTCAGCATCGGCTTGGTGCTGGAGAACAGTCGTCGTCCGGACGAGGCGGTGGCACGGTTACGCGAGGCCCTCGATTTGCAAAATCGGATCGTCGCCAGTCCCGCCGCCCGGCCGGATTACCGTATGGAGCTTGCCAATAGCGAGACCCACATCGGACGGGTCCTTAAATCCGTGGGAAGGCTGAACGAGGCCGAGCAGGCCCTGACCTCGGCGCGGAACATCCTGGAGCGGCTGGTGGCGGATTATCCGGACGTCCCGCGTTATCGCATGGAGCTGGTTGCCAACCTCAACAGCCTGGCGCTTCTGCTGCGGGACAACGGCAAACCGACCGACGCCGAGTTAGTCTATCGCCGCGCCATCGAACGACAGCAAGAGCTCGTCGAGCGGTATCCCGAGCTGCCTGAGCACGCCAAGACCCTCGGTGGCATCACAACAAACCTCGCCGTGCTCCTGGCCTCGACCGGACGTGCCGACGAGGCTGAGCAGATCATCCAGAAAAGCCTGGACAAAATGGAGAAACTGGCCGCCCGCTTTCCGACGGTGCCGGACTATGCTTACGCCCTGGCGATCACCTACCACACCCTGGGCAACCTTCGGAACATCACCGGCCGCGCCGCGCCCGCAGAACAAGCCTTCCGGCGGGCTGTCGAGCTCTATGAAGCGCTGACGGCACTTTCCCCCGATGTCAGCCTGTACCAGCAACATCTGGCGGGCAGCCTGAGCGGCCTGGGAACGCTGCTGGCCGACCACGGTAAGCCGGACGAGGGCGTCCGGGCGGTGCAACGCGCACTGGGGATACAGGACCGGCTGATGACCGATAATCCCAAGAACCTGAATTACCGATTGGAACTGGCGACCACGCTGAACAACCTCGGGATCCGCTTGATGAACCTCGGAGCCTCCGCCGACGCGGAGCGGGCCTACCGCAGGTCCCTCGACCTCCGCCAGAAACTCTCGCAAGAGGTCCCGGGCCAGCCCGTTTTCGTGAGCGACTGGTCCGCCAGCTTGAATAACCTCGGCCAGCTTCTCTCCAGTCTGGATCGCCCCGACGAGGCCGGGCCGGCCCTGCGCCAGGCGCTGGAGCTGCGAGAGCGGCTGGTGCGCGAGCACCCGAAGGTGATCCAGTACGCGATCGACCTGGCCGGCGGGTATGGCAACCTCGGGCGGTTCCAGCGGATGACCGGCCATCCCGAGGAGTCGCTCGCCTGGTTCGGACGCGCTATTCGAACGTGCGAAGACGTGCTCCGCCGTAAGCCAGGCCTCGTGGAACCCCGATCGGTTCTCCGCAACGCTTTCGCGAGCCGGTCGCTCGCGCTCGCCGCCCTAGGCAAGTACAAGGATGCCTTGGCGGACGTCGAGCGTGCGATGGAGGTGGAAGGCAACGGACCGCGGCGAAACGCGTTGCTGGTCGATCGAGCGCTGGTAGTGGCCCGCCTGGGTGACTATAGGCGGGCTGCGGCCGATGCGGAAGCCCTGACCCGGGGCCAGCGGCGAACCGGCCGGGAGTACTACAACCTGGCCTGCGTCCTGTCCGTTGCCTCGGCGACCGCCCGCGCCGACGCTCGTCTCGCACCGGAGGAGGCCGCCCAGCATGCAGACTCCTACGCCGCCCGGGCCGTCGAGCTGCTCAGCGCAGCCTACGCAGAGGGGTACTTCACTGAGGCCGGCGCCGTGCGAGACCTCCTCGGTAACCGTGACCTCGACCCGATTCGCACCCGAGCCGACTTCCAAGCTGCCCTGCCAGATTGGGCCTTTCCGGTGAACCCCTTCGCCCGTTGAGACGCACTCCTAAGCTTGTGTCGTGCCGTCACTCCCTCCGTCAAGGTAGTGAAGTCATGAGATGAAGAGCCAGATGCGTTTAACGCGCACGTCTGGATCTGTTGGGGGGCCTGGGTGGGCAATAGCCCAGGTCTACCCGGCCCCGAACCGGTGAGTGCGGTGTCCCCCGAACCGGTGAACCGGTGTGTCCGCCGAACCCGGATGCCGTGACCGGTGATGCGAACCGGTGGGGAGTTCAGTATGGTGTCCCCCGAACCAGACGCGCGGGCGTCAAGCGACGGTCGTGCCGACCTCCGGCCGAGCCTGGTATGGCGCCAAGAGGTCGAGTCGCCGGCGGACGCAAGGTCCGCCGGCGACTCGGTGACAGCGAGGAGGCCTGGGGTCAGGCCGAGATCTTCTTGCGGCGACGCATGGCCGTCAGGACCACGCCGCCGAGGCCCAGGCCCAACAGGGCGATGCTGGACGGCTCGGGGACGCTGCCGGTGAGCGTGAGGCCTTGGTAACCGACGATCGGAGACGAGCCCGACTCGGTGCTGCTGGAGATGATCACCACGCCGCCGTCATCGATCTTGATACTGCTCAAGGCCCCGGCGAACGAGCCATCGATAACCGAGCTCGTACCGGTCACCGACGCTCCGGTGGTGAACGTACCCGTCATCACGACCACGGGTAAGGGCGTCGCACCCGTCGTCTGGACACCAACAAAGACGCCGGGGCTCTGGATCGGGCGGGCGGTATCGAGATTGTTGCCGCTCGGTGTGCCTCCCTGGGCGCCGATGCCGCTTTGGTACCCGTTCATGAGCGTTCCCATGCTGATGCTGATGGGGACCGGAGTGGTGCCAGTGTCATTCAGGTTGAGCGACAAGGAGTTGTTGCCGTCTACCCCCGCGACGAGCGAGTTGATGGTGTGGGTGCCGTCCACCGTGCCGATCGGGGACATCGTGGCGAGCACCTCGTAGTAATACGTGGTGTTCGCCTGCACCGTCAAGGAGCTGCTGAACGGCCCGCCTGGGCTCGTGCTGCCCTCAACCGACAAGGTGATCAGGGCGCCCGCCGAGGCCGGGCTGGCGGACAGACCCAGAACCAGGGCCACCGCCGCGAGGCCGCGGAACTTGTGCATGCAGTAATGCCTTTCTTGAATACGTGTCAGAGAGACACTGAACAGACGGGCCGACATCGATACGCTCAACGCCGACCCGCCGTGGGGACCGATATAACTCACCGCCGCGACGACGGCGACGAGTTGTCGAGAAAAACCCTCGGCGAGGCGGGCCCGCAATTAGAGTTGCGCGGTGCCGCTGCCGGGGGTGCCAAGGCCATACAGAACGCCGAACAAGCCGGCGTCGCTGTCGTGAACGTAGCCGTCGCCGTTGGTATCACCATACTCGAACGCCGAGCCGGGGGGCCCATAGGGCACACCCGGGGCATAGTAGGCGGACAGGAGCCCGGCGTCGCTGTCGTCGACCATGCCGTCAAGATTGAAGTCGCCATTGTAGGTGTACTTCACGATGATGTCGTTGGGGCCCAAGGCGAGCGTGCCGCTACCCGCCTGCCAACTCGTAAAGGGCCCGCTCGGCAGGCTGCCGTTGAGAGCGACCGCCAGCAGCGTCTGCTCGTAGCCCTGGTTGGCGTCGTTGCTCGCCGCAACGGAGCTGGTCAGGCCTTTGCCCGTCCAGTCGTTGTTGGGATAGTCGGCACCCGTTTGGGCGAGCCCCTGGACGGTGGACAGCTCGCTGCCGCCGTTCTGGATGATCAGGTCGTTGTCGCCCATGTCCAGTTTGCTCGACGAGTCGATCGAGAAGGTGGGAACGGACGTTCCGTTCGAGTCGAGCACGATCACGTTGTGGTAGGTGTGCGTTCGCGCCGCACCCACGCTGGGGACGACGATGCTGGCACCACCCGTGAGCGTGATTCCGCCCAGGTTGACGAACCCGACGGTGGTCGGTTGGATCGTCAACACCGCGGCAGCGCCGAGGCGACGATCTTGGGGGCGTCGCTGCCCGGATCGGCGATGATCGTCGGCCGCCCCGGTGACGGTGAGCGTCTTGGTGCCGGCGTTCCAGGTGGCGGCGCTGCCGGTGGCCAGCCATGATGGCAGAGAGGGCGTATTGGTCAGATCGAACGAAGCGGGAGTGCTGACGCCTATGGCGGAGGCCGAGACGACATAAGAGCCGGCTGTGGCGTTGGTCGTGGCGTTCACCGAAGCCGTGGCACCGGAGACGACGGCCATGCCGCTCGAGAGCGTGGCCGATGCGCCCGATGCCGGCGCGGTGAAGATGATTTCGCCGCCGTTGACTGGATCGGAGCCGTCGTTGGGAGTGACTGTCACCGAGAGCGGTTTCGCGAAGGCAGACCCGACAGTGGCACTCTGCGGGGTGCCGCTGGCGGTGAGGGTATAGCCCTGGATCTCGACGGCACCGATATCGATGGAGCCATTCACGGTCCGCGGCTCGCCGCGCTGGTCAGTGGTGATGCCGGTGGGAATCAGCGCCGCGCTGCCGGCGCCGATGACCGGGCTACCGGGCAGAGGGGGCATGGTCTGCGTGGGCCCGCCGTAGTTGCCCAGCGGCGCCAGCAGGGGCTTGAGGCCCACGATGTTGCCGTTGACACCGTTGGTGAAGAAACCTCTCGCATTGTCGTCGATGAGGTTATTGGATCCGCTTGGGTCGTATGGGGATGACTGGAAAAGGTCGCCTCCGCTGGCGCTGTTGGCCACGATGGTGTTGTTGAGTGTCAGTGTCCCGGCTCCAACGTTGGCGATGCCGCCGCCGAAGCCCGCCGAGTTCCCTGAGATGGTGACGTTGGTCAGCGACGACGCGCCAAAGTTGTAGACCCCGCCGCCGGTGCTGGTCGCCGAATTTCCGGAGATAGTGACATCGGTCAGCGTGTCGGTGGCGTTGAACCCTTGGTTTAGGCCGCCGCCGTTGACCGCCGAGTTCTCTGAGATGGTGACGTTCGCCAGCGTCGCCGCGCCCTGGTTGTCGATGCCGCCGCCGTATTCCGCCGAGTTTCCGGACAGAGTGACGTACGTCAGCGTCAGCGTGCCACCGATGTTATCGACACCGCCGCCGGAGCCATCCGGTATGTACCCATCGGCGATTGTCAGTCCGGACATGCTCGCAGTCACGCCGTAGTTCACGGTGAACACACTAAAATTCGACGACGGCCCGCCGCCCGAGACCGTGAGCGTCGATGCACCGGGGCCGTCGATGGTCACGTTCGATTCGATGGTGAGGCCCATGCCCAAGTTGATCGTTCCGGTGAGACCCGGGGCGAAGGTGATGGTCTGGTTCCCACCAAGCGTCGCCGCGTAGGCGATCGCCTGGCGTAGGTCGGTCTCGCCAGTGACGGGTATGTCGGTGGGGTTCTTCACGACCAGAGTGCTGATGTTCGTCATGCTGAACGAGGCCCCGGCCGCGACGCCGGTGGCCGTCGCGGTCACGGTGTACGGGCCAACCGTACCGTTGGCCGTGGCGGTCACCGCCGCGGAGCCGCCGGCGATCGTGACCGAGGCCGCCGACAGCGTCGCCGACGCGCCGGAGGTCGGCGCGGTAAACGTGATGACCCCGCCGTTGACTGGGTCGTTGGCGTCGTTGGGCGTCACGGTGACCGCCAGCGGGTTGGTGAACGCCGTGCCGTTGAGCGCAGTCTGCGGGGTGCTCCCGCTGGCCGGCGTGAGCGTGTAGCCCTGGCTTTCCACCGCGCCGATGTTGACGTTGCCGTTGACGATCCGCGGCTCGCCGCGCTGGTCGGTGGTCAACGGGTTGCCCTGGGCGTCGACGGCCAGCGCCGTGTTGCCGGCATCGATCGCCGGGCTCCCCGGGAGCAGCGACATGGTTTGGTTCGTTCCGCCGTAGTTCCCCAGGGCCGCGAGCAGCGGGTTGACGCCGACAAGGTTGCCGTTGACACCGTTGGTGAACACACTGAACAACGCGTTGTCAATGAGGTTGTTGTGGCCGCTGACGCTCCCACCGCCGACCCAGATGTCGAATCCGATGGCGCTATTGGCCACGATGGTGTTGTTCAGCGTCGTCGTGCCGTCGTTTTCGATGCCGCCGCCGTATCCGTCGGACGCCGAGTTCCCGGCGATGGTGACGTTCGTCAGCGTCGCCGCGGCACCGCTGTTTCCGAAGCCGTTGTCGATGCCACCACCCCTGTATGCCGCGTTCTCGGCGATGGTGACATTGATCAGCGTCGCCTTTCCGTCGTTATAAATGCCGCCACCGTCACTGTACTCACCCAGCCCCGAATTCTCGGAGATGGTGACGTCGGCCAAAGACACCGTTGCCTCGTTAGCGATGCCGGCGCCGATACCCGCCGAGTTCTCGGAGACGGTAACGTTGTTCAGCGTCGCTGTTCCAAAGTTAGCGATGCCGCCGCCGGCACCCGCCGAGTTTCCAGCAATGGTGACGTTGTTCAGCGTCACCGTTCCGTGGTTGTCGATGCCGCCGCCGTCGTACTCGTCGCTGGCCAAATTCCCGGTGATAATGACGTTGTTCAGCGTCGCGCTGCCGTAGTTGTACATGCCGCCGCCGTCACCCGCTGAGTTCCCAGCGATAGTGACATTGTTCAGGGTCGCCGAGCCATCGTTGTAGATGCCGCCGCCGCTGACATTGTACGGACCAGTAACCGAATTCCCGGTAATGAAGACGTTGTTCAGCATTACCGTGCCTTCATTGAACAGCCCGCCGCCGCCTTCAGTGGTGCTCGCCGAGTTCCCGGAGAGAACCGCGTTTGTCAATGATAACGGCCAGCATTGAGGATGCCGCCTCCTGACTGGGCGTAGCAGTTGGCGATCGTGAGGCCGTAGATTGTCGCGTTCTCACCGGAGTAGATTAAGAACGCGCTAAAGCTCGACGACGGCCCGCCGCCTGAGATCGTCAGCGACGACGCCCCAGGGCCATCGATGATCACGTTCGAGTAGATCGTGAGAGAGTAGCCCAGGCTGATGGTGCCTGTCAGGCCCGGGCAAAAGTGATGGTCTGGTTCCCTCCCAACGTCGCCGCGTAGGCCAGCGCCTCACGGAGGCTCGTCAGGCCTGGGCTGTCCGAGTCGGACAATGAGGAGACAACCAGCCTGCTGACGTTCGTAAGTGCCAACGACACCGGCGTAGCTCCGGCGGCCGCGGCCGTGACACCGTACGGGCCTCCCGTGATGGCGTTGGCCGTCGCCGTGACCGAGGCGACGCCCGACGCGATAGTCGCGGTCCCCGACGGGCTGAGCGTCGCCGAGGCGCCGCTCGTCGGCGTGGTGAAGGTCACGGCGCCGCCATCGACCGGGTCACCGGCGTGCTTCGGCGTGACGGTCACTGCCAGCGCGTTCGGAAACGCGGTGCCGACGGGCGTGGACTGGTTGTTGCCGGCGGTGACGGCCAGGGTAAACCCGGAGGACTCGAAGGCGCCGATATCGACGGAGGAGCCGACGACACGTGGCAGGCCGCGCTGGTCGGTGGTGGTGCCGGTGGGAATCAGCGCCGTGCTGCCGGCGTCGATGGCCGGGCTGCCGGGGAGCAGGGCCATGGTCTGCGTCGGCCCGCCGTAGTTGCCCAGCGGCGCCAGCATCGGGTTCACGCCGACGATGTTGCCGTCGACGCCGTTGGTTAGCCCGCCGGCGTACGAGGCACGTCGTCGATGAGGTTGTTGTCGCCGCCGACATTGTAGTTGTGGCCCCCGAAGCTCCAATATATGTCTTGCCCGTTCGGGCTGTCGGCCACGATGGTGTTGTTCAGCGTCATATTCCCTTCGGTTGCTATATCGCACGCCGAGTTCCCGGAGATGGTGCAGTTGGTCAGCGTGGCGTTGCCGTAATTTGCGATGCCGCCGCCCGCCGAATTCCCGGAGATGGTGCAGTTGGTCAGTATCGCCCCGCCCGCCATATTGTCGATGCCGCCGCCGATGACCGCCGAGTTTCCGGAGATGGTGCAGTCGGTCAGCGTTGCAATGCCGTCATTCCACACCCCGCCGCCGGCGTACGCGGAGGAGTTCCCGGAGATGGTGACGTCGTCCAGCGTTGCGGTGCCGTCATTGTAGATGGCGCCGCCATTCGCGGCGTATCCGTTGGCGATCGTCAGCCCAGAGATGGTGGCCGTCGCGTTGACCGTGATCACGCTGGCTTCGATATAACGGGGCGGGGGCCCGGCCCCCGAGACTGTCAGTGTCAGCAACGACGCCCCGGGGCCATCGATGGTCACGTTCGACTCGATCGCGAGGCCTCCATTGTCGGCGATGTCCAAGACGATCGTTCGCGGTACGTCGAACACGCTCGGTTCGAATTGGATAAGGCTACCGTCGGGATTTGAGATGGAGTTAGCCAGCTCGACGCAGTATCGAAGGTCGCCCGACGTGGCCGTGTACGGGTCGCCCGGACTATCACCGACGCTCGTGACCGTGAAGACGGTGGGGGACAGAACCACGCGGTCCTCCAGCCGGAGGAGCGTGGGACGGAACCGCCGGCGATGCTTGTCATTGCCGCGACGCCGAGGAGCGTTCGGAATCATGGGGAGTCTCATGGTATACCTCGTTTGCTTCGAGTTAGGTGCACCGGACTGGGCTTCTTCCTCACGACTGCTCGCGAACGTCGTGTCCTTCGAGTTCGCGGAATCTCCGGTACTTGATCGGTCGCTTCAGTTCAGCGATCCTCGGTCCGGCCAAGTGGGCTTGGGGCGTTCCGTGGTGTTCGTCATTGATCTGACGGAAAGAGGAATCGACGGGGGGCGGCGTGGGTATTCCATGACCTAACCCTTGAGCCATGCAAGGAGCGGGTCCCCCAGTCGCGACGATCGAGAGGACGAGCGTGGGAATCGCGCAGCGTGGTGATCCCACCCGCCGGCTCGGGGATCGGGATGCGACGAACATCGAACACCTCCTTCGCGTCGTTGAACTCCTGTGACGATCCTGTGGTCGATCCCTACTATTAACCGAGGGGATCTCCGCCAATCTGAAAACTTCTCCTCGACCGCTGCGTGGAGGCTCCCTCTGTAAGAGGTGATTTCCCGGGCGTTTCACGACTTTGCATTTCAAGATCATGGGTGGTTCGGCACCCTGGTTTGTACGACGAAGCAGTTCTCCATCAGCTCGGCGCCATTGCTCGTCTTCACGGGTTGGCTCATCAGGGGCTCGATCCTGGTTGATCTCTCTCGGGTCGAGCGGGGAAGTAAGAAACGTTCGCGAGGGGAAAGGACATGCACCGCGACACTGGTCCGTTCCCGATGAGCGGATGGCGAAGGCAATCATAACTCGTTCATAGCAAAGCGGTTCGAATCCGTGGACAACGCGTGAGCTCGACAAGCACCCCGCTTGCGAGGCCGATTACTCCGGCTCAGAGCTCATCAGGTTTCAGGACTGTTCTGCGGCTGCTCAGACTGTCGTTCCCTGCCTGGCAATGCATGTCCGACCTCCGCAGGAGAGACAAGACTCTCGCCGCCACGATGACGGCGAGTGGATCTGAGTGTGGGCGACAAAAGCCGTACCTCGTCAGAGCTGGTTGCCGTTATCACCACCGGTGCCAAGGCCATACAGAACGCCGAACAAGCCGGCGTCGCTGTCGTTGACGTAGCCGTCGCCGTCGGTATCACCATACTCGAACGCCGAGCCGGGGGCCCCATAGGGCACACCCGGGGCATAGTAGGCGGACAGGAGCCGGCGTCGCTGTCGTTGACCATGCCGTCAAGATTGAAGTCGCCATTGTAGGTGTACTTCACGATGATGTCGTTGGGGCCGAAGGCGAGGCGTGCCGCTACCCGCCTGCCAACTCGTATAGGGCCCGCTCGGCAAGTTGCCGTTGAGAGCGACCGCCAGCAGCGTCTGCTCGTAGCCCTGGTTGGCGTCGTTGCTCTCCGCAGGAGCTGGTCAGGCCTTTGCCCGTCCAGTCGTTGTTGGGATAGTCGGCACCCGTTTGGGCGAGCCCCTGGACGGTGGCCAGCTCGCTGCCGCCGTTCTGGATGATCATGTCGTTATCTTGCAGGTCCAGCTTGCCGACGAGTCGATCGAGAAAGTGGGAACGGAGGTGCCGTTGGAGTCGAGCACGATCACGTTGTGGTTGGTGTGTGTTCGCGCCGCACCCACGCTGGGGACGATGATGCTGCACCACCCGTGAGCGTGATTCCGCCCAGGTTGACGAACCCCTACGGGGCGGTCGGTCCGATCGTCAACACCGCGGCGGCGCCGGAGGCGACGATCTTGGGGGCATCGCTGCCCGGATCGGCGATGATCGTGGCCGCCCCGGTGACGGTGAGCGTCTTGGTGCCGGCGTTCCAGGTGGCGGCGCCGCCGGTGGCCAGCCACGATGGCAGAGAGGGCAAATTGGTCAGATGGAACGAAGCGGGAGTGCTGACGCCGACGACGGAGGCCGAGACGACATAAGAGCCGGCTGTGGCGTTGGCCGTGGCGTTCACCGACGCGGCACCGTTGGTGATCGTGGCCGAGGCCGCCGAAAGCGTGGCCGACGCTCCGGAGGTCGGCGCGGTAAACGTGATCACCCCACCGTTGACGGGGTTGTTGGTGTATTCGGGCGTCACTCCGACCGCCAGCGGGTTGGGGAACGCCGCGCCGATGAAGGCGGTCTGCGGAGTGCTCCCGGTGGCTGGCGTGAGCATGTAGCCCTGGCTCTCAACCGCACCGATGTCCACGGTACCGTTGACGGTCCGGGGGTCGCCGCGCTGGTCGGTGGTGACTCCGTGCGGGGATCAGGGCGGTGCTTCCGGCGTCGATGGCGGGGCTGCCGGCAACGGGGGCATGGTCTCTGTCGGCCCGCCGTAGTTGCCCAGCGGGGCCAAGCAGCGGGTCGACGCCCACGAGTTGCCGTTGACGCCATTGACAACCCGCCGGCGTGAGTCGCGTCGTCGATGAGGTTGTTGTCGCCGCTGACGCTGTCGCCGACGATACGAGTCCCCGCCGCTGGTGCTGTTGGCGACGATGGTGTTGTTCAGCGTCACCGTGCTCGAGTCGAGGTAGGCGTCGGCGTCGCAGAGACCGCCGCCGTAGTCCGCCGAGTTGCCGGCGATGGTGACGTTGGTCAGCGTCACCGTGCCGAAGTTCCAGTCGGACACCGCCGCCGATTCCGCCGAGTTCCCGGCGATGGTGACGTTTGTCAGCGTCGTGTACCGTTGCCAGAGCCATAGTTGCAGACGCCGCCGCCGTAATACGACGCCGAGTTCCCGGCGATGGTGACGTTGGTAAGCGTCGCCGTGCCATCGTTAGCGATACCGCCGTCGTCGCCGTACGCCGTGTTCCCGGACAGGGTGACATTGTTCAGCGTCGCCGTGCCATCGTTGACGATACCGCCGCCGCCGTAGCCGAGTTCCCGGTGATGGTGACGTTGGTCAGCGTCGCCGTGTCATCGTTGACGAGCCGCCACCGCTGCCCCCGCCGCCTCGAGCGTCCGTCGCCGAGTTCCCGGAAACGGCGCGTTAGTCAGCGTCACCGCGGTGCCGCGAACGTTGTAGATGCCGCCGCCGTCTTGGAACACCGAGTTCGCGGAGATGGTGACGTTGGTCAGCGTCGCCGTGCCGCCGAGTTGTAGACGCCGCCACCGTCGTCCGCGGAGTTGCCGGCGATGGTGACGTTGGTGAGCGTCGCCGTGCCGCCGAGATTTGGACACCGCCGCCGAATTCCGCCGAGTTCTCGGTGATGTTACGCTGGACAGCGTCGCCGCGCGGACGTTTTCGACTCCGCCGCCCCCGGTCGCGTTCCCGTTTGCAATCGTCAGCCCGGAGATGCTTGCGGTCACGCCGCTATTGACGGTGAACACGCTAAAGTTCGACGACGGCCCGCCGCCCGAGACCGTGAGCGACGCCGACGGGCCGGTGATCGTCGTCTGGGCGATCGTGTTGCTCAGGACCAAGCCGCTGCCCAGCGTGATCGTCTGCGGCATGCCGAAGACGGTAGAGTCGAACTGGATGAGGCTGCCGTCGGGGTTCGAGGTGTTGGCGTTGGCCAGGCCGACGCAGTATCGTAGGTCGCCCGACGTGGCCGTGTGCGGGTCGCTCGCACTGTCACCGATCCCGGTGACCGTGTATACGGCCGGGGGCCGTCACGGTCAGGGTGTCGGTCGGGCTGGTCACGTTCCCCAGGGTCGCCGTGATGTTCGTCGTGCCGGTGGCGAGCGATTGGGCCAGACCGCTGCTGCTGATGGTGGCGACGGTGGTCGTGGCCGACGCCCAGGTGACCTGGTTGGTGAGGTTGGCCGTCGAGCTGTCGGTGTAGGTGCCGGTCGCGGTGAACTGCTGGGTCAGCCCCTTGGCGATGCTGGGGCTGGCCGGGGTCACGGCGATCGAGACCAGCGCCGCGGGGGTCACCGTCAGCGCGTTGGCCGGGTGATGCTGCCGCCAACGCGCCGTGATGTTGGTCGTGCCGGTGCCGACGCCGGTGGCCAACCCTGCGGTGGTGATGGTGGCCACCGTGGTGGTGGCCGAGGCCCAGGTGACCTGGCTGGTCAGGTTCTGCGTCGAGTTGTCGGTGTAGGTGCCGGTCGCGGTGAACTGCTCGGTCAGCCCCTTGGCGATGCTGGGGTTGGCCGGGGTCACGGCGATCGAGACCAGCACCGCTGGGAGTCACCGTCAGCGTCGGTCGGGCCGGTGACGCTCCCCAAGGTCGCCGTGATGGTCGAGGTGCCGGTGGCCAGCACTGGGGCCAGACCACTGCGGCGGTGATGGTGGCCACCGTGGTGGTGGCCGAGGCCCAGGCGACCTGGCTGGTCAGGTTCTGCGTCGAGTTGTCGGTGTAGTGCCGGTGGCGGTGAACTGCTGGGTCAGCCCCTTGGCGATGCTCGGGCTCGGTCGGGGTCACGGCGATCGAGACCAGCGTCGCGGCAGTCACCGTCAGCGTTCGGTCGGGCTGGTGAGCTGCCGTCCATGGTCGCCGTGATGTTCGTCGTGCCGGTGGCGACGCGATTGGGCCAGACCACTGCGCGCTGATGGTGGCGACCGACGTGGTGGCCGACGCCCAGGTCGACCTGGCTGGTGAGGTTCTGCGTCGAGTTGTCGGTGTAGGTGCCGGTGGCCGTGAACTGCTCGGTCAGTCCCTTGGCGATGCTGGGACTGGCCGGGGTCACGGCGATCGAGACCAGCGCCGCGGGGGTCACCGTGAGCGTGTCGTCGGGCTGGTGATGCCGTCCAGGTGGCGGTGATGGTCGTCGTGCCCAGCGCCGAGCCGGTGGCCAGCCCGTGCGCGTTGATGGTCGCCACGCGGGTGGCCGACGCCCAGGTCACCTGGCTGGTGAGGTTCTGCGTCGAGTTGTCGGTGTAGGTGCCGGTGGCGGTGAACTGCTCGGTCAGGCCCTTGGCGACTGGGGCTGGCCGGGGTCACGGCGATCGAGGTCAGCGCCGGCTGCACATTTGCGGAGAAGCTGTATTGACCGACGTCGCCATAGCTGTCGGATACCGTAACCACGACGGCTTTGACGCCCGCGGTGTTATATGTATGGCCCGCATTGCCGAGCGATCCTTGCGAGGTCGGCGTGAGTGTCGTGTCAGTTGAATCATCGCCCCAGTTGACATCGACGCTCCAAGTCGTTGCTGGCGTGGACTGGTCGGAAAATGAGCCCAGTGTGAACGAGGCGGAAACGCCCTGATTAGCGTTTTGCGAGCCTGGAGCGGTGCCACTGATCTGGTCCTCGAACGCGCCGATGTCGACCATCCCGTTGAGCCGCGCGAAGCCCGTGCCGCGCTGGTCGGTGGTGATGCCGGCTGGAATAAGCGCTGTGCTGCCGGCGCCGAGGATTGGGCTGCCGGGCAAGGGGGGCATGGTCTGCGTCAGCCCGCCGTAGTTGCCCAGCGGCGCAAGCAGGGGGTGACGCCGACGATGTTACCGTTAACGCCGTTGGTCAGCCCGCCGGAACTCGATGCGTCGTCGATGAGGTCGTTGTGGCTAGCGAGGACACCGCCTCCAGAGATGTCACCGCCGCTGGTGCTGTTGGCCACGATGGTGTTGTTCAGCGTCGCCGTGCCGAGGGAGGGGCTGCTGATGTAGTAGTCGTAGATGCCGCCGCCGGCGGCCGCTGAGTTTCCGAAGACAGTGACGTTGGTCAGCGTCGCCCTGCCGGTGTTTTCAATGCCGCCGCCATCGGTGCCCGCTGAGTTCCCGGAGATTGTGACATTAGTCAGCGTCGCGGTGTAGTCGTTTTCGATTCCGCCCCCGTCACCGGTCGCCGTGTTCCCAGAGATCGTGACGGTGCTCAGCTTCGCCGTGCAATCGGTGTAGTTGTAGAGACCGCCGCCGTATTCCGCTGAGTTTCCGGCGATCGTGACATTGCTCAGCACGGCCGTGCCCTGGTTCATGACGCCACCGCCGGCGTAGAACGCCGAGTTCCCGGAAATGTTGACGGCAGTCAGTGTGGCCGTGCCAGTATTCTCGATGCCACCGCCGTAGCCGGCCGCCGAGTTGTCGGAGAAGGTGTCGTCGGTCAGCGTCGCCGTTCCCTCGTTGTAGATCCCGCCGCCGCAGGGTGCCGCCGAGTTGCCGGTTAGGACGTCGTTCGTCAGCGTAAGGTGCCACCGTTGGAGACGCCGCCGCCGTCGTTGGCCGTGTAGCCGTTGGCGATCGTCAGCCCGGAGATGGTCGCGGTCACTCCCGAGTCCACGGTGAAGTCACTGAAGTTCGACGAAGGACCGCCGCCCGACACCGTCACCAACGACGCCCCGGGGCCGTCGATGGTGACGGGCGAGCTGATTCCGAGGCCTGCCCCCAGGCTGATCGTGCCGGTGAGGCCCGGGGCGAAGGTGATGGTCTGGCTCCCTCCCAGGCTCGCGGCCAAGGCGAGCGCATCGCGCAGGGTTGTGAAACCCGCGGCGGCGAGTCGGCCAACGTTGTCACGACGAGGTTCGGTGGCCCATTGTATTGTCAGGGAGAACGACACCGGCGAGGCCCCGGCGGTCGCGGCCGTGACGGCGTACGGTCCGCCCACACTGTCGTTGGCCGTCGCCGTGACCGAGGCCGGCCCGACACGATCGTGCCGTCGTCGACGGACTGAGCGTCGCCGAGGCCCCGCTCGCCGGCGCGGTGAAGGTCACGACGCCGCCATCGACCGGCTCGCCCGGGTTGTTCGGCGTGACGCTGACCTGAAGCGCCGTCGGGAACGCCGTATTGATGGGCGTGGACTGGTTGTTGCCCGCAGCGACGGCCAGCGTGAAACCGGACGACTCGAAGGCGCCGATGTCTACGATGCCGTCGACGACACGCGGAAAGTCCGCGCTGGTCGGTGGTCAGGGCTGACCCCGGCGGGAAGCAAGCACGTGTACTTCCCGCGTCAATCGCCGGGCTACCGGGAAGCAATGCCATGGTCTGGGTCGGCCCGCCGTAGTTGCCCAGCGGCGCCAGCAGCGGGTTGACGCCGACGATGTTGCCGTTGACTCCGTTGGTGAACCCGCCGGCGCTCGAGGCGTCGTCGATGAGGTTGTTGTTGCCGCTGACGCTCCCGCTGACGATCGAGATGTCACCTCCGCTCTCGCTGTTGGCGACGATGGTGTTGTCGAGCGTGGCTGTAGCGTCGTCGGTGTTGTGATCCCGCCACCGCCGTCGACCGCCGAATTCCCGGCGATAGTGACGTTGGTCAGCGTCGCCACGCCCGCCTCGTTGATTGGGACCGCCACGCTGTCGTACGGTTCGTTGTAAAGGCCACCGCCATAGGCCGCCGAGTTCTCGCAGACGGTGACGTTGGTCAGCGTCGCTGAGCCAGCGTTGTCGATGCCGCCGCCGCTGCTCGACGCCGTGTTGCCGGAAATTGTATCGTTGGACAGTGTGAGATTGCCGTAGTTGGCAATTCCGCCGCCGTAGTAGACTCCTTGCCCCGCGTTCCCGTTGGCGATCGTCAGCGCAAGGATGCTCGCCGTCACACCGGGGCCCACGGTAAAGACGCTGAAGTCGGATGACGGCCCGCCCCCCGACACCGTCAGCGCGGCCGGCGGTCCGGTGATTGTCGTCTGGTCGGTCATGTTAGTCAGGACCAATCCGCTCCCCAGTGTGATGGTTTGCGGCGAGCTGAAGACGGTCGGCTCGAACTCAATGAGGCTGCCGTTGGGGTTCGACGTATTCGCGTTGGCCAGCCCGACGCAGTATCGCAGGTCGCCCGACGTGGCCGTGTACGGGTCGCTCGGGCTGTCACCGGTCCCGGTGACCGTGAAGACGGTGGGGGACAGCAGCGTGCCGGTCCTCCAACCGAACGAGCCCGGGACGGGTCCGCCGGTGCCGCCTGTCATTGCCGCGACGCCGGGGAGCATTGAGAAGCAGGGGGAGCCTCATGGTATTGCCTCGTTTGCTTTAAGTTGGTTGCGCCGCACTGGGCTTCTTCCTCACGACTGCTCGCGAACACGCTCGTTCGGGATGACGAACGAGTCCTCCATCAGCTCGGCGTTGTCGCTTGTCTTCGCGGTTTTGCTCATCAGAGGCTCGATCCTGGTCGATCTCTCCCCGGGCCGCCCGGGGAAAAGTGCCGCACCCCGGCTTGGCAGCGAAGCCGGAGCACGGCCTTCCGGTTGCAAGTGGACAAGATGATCTTGCGGTTGCTCCCGATCTTTCTCGCACGTAAGCTTCCCGAGGGCGTTGCCGTTGTCATTGCCGCGAGGCCGAGGAGCGTTCAAAAGCAGGGGGAGTTTCATGGTATACCACGAGAGGTGGGCGGAAGGGCGCGGCATCAAATTCCTCTGCGAGCCTGAATAGATGAAAAGATCGAGACCCCTGGAGCCTTAAGGTCCTGTTGAGTCGCCGACGGACACAAGGTCCGCCGGCGACTCGGTGACGGCGAGGAGGCCTGGGGTCAGGCCGAGACCTTCTTGCGGCGACGCACGAGCGTCAGCACGACGACGCCAAGGCCCAGGCCCATCAGGGTGATGCTGGATGGCTCGGGGACGCTGCCGGTGATGAGCGTGAGGCCTTGGTAACCGACGACCGGAGACGAGCCCGACTCGGTGCTGCTGGAGATGATCACCACGCCGCCGTCATTGATCTTGATACTGCTCGTGGCCCCGGCAAACGTGCCATCGAGAAGCGAGCTCGTACCGGTCACCGACGCTCCGGTGGTGAACGTACCCGTCATCACGACCAAGGGTGCGGGCATATTGTTCGTCGGCACACCAACAAAGACGCCAGGGCTCTGGATCGGGCGGGCGGTGTCGAGATTGTTGCCGCTCGGTGTACCTCCCTGGGCGCCGGTCCCGTTGCCGTACCCGTTCATGAGCGTTCCCGTGCTGATGCTAATCGGGACGGGAGTGGTGCCCATGTCATTCAGGGTAAACGACAAGGAGTTGTTGCCGTCTACCCCCGCGACGAGCGAGTTGATGGTGTGGGTGCCGTCCACCGTGCCGATCGGGGACATCGTGGCGAGCACCTCGTAGTAATACGTGGTGTTCGCCTGCACCGTCATGGAGCTGCTGAACGGCCCGCTTGGGCTCGTGCTACCCTCTACCGACAAGGTGATCAGGGCGCCCGCCGAGGCCGGGCTGGCGGACAGACCCAGAACCAGGGCCACCGCCGCGAGACCGTAGAACTTGTGCATGCAATAATGCCTTTCTTGAATACGTGTCAGAGAGACACGGAACAGACGGGCCGACATCGATACGCTCAACGCCGACCCGCCGTGGGGACCTATATAGCTCACCGCCGCGATGACGCCGATAAGTTGTCGAGAAAAACCCTCGGCGAGGCGGGCCCGCAATTAGAGTTGCGCGGTGCCGCTGCCGGGGGTGCCAAGGCCATACAGAACGCCGAACAAGCCGGCGTCGCTGTCGTTGACGTAGCCGTCGCCGTTGGTATCACCATACTCGAACGCCGAGCCGGGGGGCCCATAGGGCACACCGGGGGCATAGTAGGCGGACAGGAGCCCGGCGTCGCTGTCGTTGACCATGCCGTCAAGATTGAAGTCGCCATTGTAGGTGTACTTCACGATGATGTCGTTGGGGCCCAAGGCGAGCGTGCCGCTACCCGCCTGCCAACTCGTATAGGGCCCGCTCGGCAAGCTGCCGTTGAGAACGACCGCCAGCAGCGTCTGCTCGTAGCCCTGGTTGGCGTCGTTGCTCTCCGCAACGGAGCTGGTCAGGCCTTTGCCCGTCCAGTCGTTGTTGGGATAGTCGGCACCCGTTTGGGCGAGCCCCTGGACGGTGGCCAGCTCGCTGCCGCCGTTCTGGATGATCATGTCGTTATCTTGCAGGTCGAGCTTGCTCGATGAGTCGATCGAGAAAGTGGGAACGGAGGTGCCGTTGGAGTCGAGCACGATCACGTTGTGGTTGGTGTGCGTTCTCGCCGCACCCACGCTGGGGACGATGATGCTGGCACCACCCGTGAGCGTGATTCCGCCCAGGTTGACGAACCCGACGGTGGTCGGTTGGATCGTCAACACCGCGGCGAGCCCGAGGCGACGATCTTGGGGGCATCGCTGCCCGGATCGGCGATGATCGTGGCCGCCCCGGTGACGGTGAGCGTCTTGGTGCCGGCGTTCCAGGTGGCGGCGCTGCCGGTGGCCAGCCACGATGGCAGAGAGGGCAAATTGGTCAGATGGAACGAAGCGGGAGTGCTGATGCCGACGACGGAGGCCGAGACGACATAAGAGCCGGCTGTGGCGTTGGCCGTGGCGTGCACCGACGCGGCACCGTTGGTGATCGTGGCCGAGGCCGCCGAAAGCGTGGCCGACGCTCCGGAGGTCGGCGCGGTAAACGTGATCACCCCACCGTTGACGGGGTCGTTGGCGTAATTGGGCGTCACTCCGACCGCCAGCGGGTTGGCGAACGCCGCGCCGATGAAGGCGGTCTGCGGAGTGCTCCCGGCGCCTGGCGTGAGCATGTAGCCCTGGCTCTCCACCGCGCCGATGTCGACGGTGCCGTTGACAGTGCGCGGCTCGCCGCGCTGGTCGGTGGTGACGCCGGTGGGAATCAGCGCCGTGCTGCCGGCGCCGATGACCGGGCTGCCGGGCAGCGGGGGCATGGTCTGCGTCGGCCCGCCGTAGTTGTTCGGCGGCGCCAGCAAGGGGTTGACGCCGACGATGTTACCGTTAACGCCGTTGGTGAAGGGGCCGGCGCTCGTGGGGTCGTCGATGAGGTTGTTGCTGCCGCCGACGCTACCGCTGTGGACATAGATGTCCCCCGCGATGCCGCTGTTGGCAACGATGGTGTTGTTCAGCGTCGCCGAGCCATTGCCGTTGTCCAGGCCGGCGCCGTACGTCGTGCCGGAGTTACCGCTGAGGGTGCAATTGGTCAGGGTGACCGTGCCCCTGTTGTACAGGCCGCCGACGATGCGGGAGGCCGAGTTGCCGCTGACGGTGCAATTGGTCAGCGTGGCCGTGCCGCCGTTGTCCAGGCCGCCGACGAATTCGGCCGAGTTGCCGCTGACGGTGCAGTTGATCACCTTGGCCGTGCCGTCGTTGTACAGGCCGCCGCCGAAAAGGACTGAGGTGTTGCCGCTGACGGTGCAGTTGGTCAGCGTGGCCGTGCCGCCGAAGTTGAGCAGGCCGCCGCCTTCGTTCTCGTCGGAGTTGCCGCTGACGGTGCAGTTGGTCAGCGTGACCGTCCCGCGGCTGTACAGGCCGCCGGCCCAGGCGGCTGAGTTGCCGCTGACGGTGCAGTTGGTCAGCGTGGCCGTGCCGCCGTAGTTGTCCAGGCCGCCGCCGATGTGGGAGGCTGAGTTCCCGCTCACGGTGCAGTCGGTTAGTGTGACCGTGCCGCGGTTGTTGTACAGGCCGCCGCCGCCGACGAGAGCGACCGAGCTGTAAGCTCTGCCCCCCGTGATGGTCAGCCCCGAAAGATACGCCGAAGCACCATGCAGGTAAAACACCCGCGAAGCATTGTTGCCGCTGACCGAAAGCAAGTTTGCCCCGGGCCCCTGGATCGTGAGGGTGCCCGTATTCTTCGTGAGGATGAGCTGGCCGGAGGTCAGGGTGATCGTCTTCGCGGTGCTGAAAACGGTCGGGGCGAACGTGATGGACTGATTGCCGGAAAGGGATTCGGCGTCGGCGATCGCCTGGCGCAGATCAGTCTCACCAGTGACGGGCGTGTCGGTGGGATTGTTCACTACCACAGGATTGACGTTCGTAAGGCTGAACGAGGCCCCGCCCGCGACGCCGCTAGCCGTCGCGGTCACGGTGTAGGCGCCAGCCGTGCCGTTGGCCGTGGCGGTCACCGAGGCGACGCCGTTCGCGTCGGTGGTCGCCGTGAGGCTGGTCGCGATGCCCGCGCCCGACGAGGGACCCATGAATGTGACCGTCACGCCGGGAATTGAGTCGTTGAGCCCATTCTCCGTGAGCTTCGCCTCGAGCTGGTTCGCGAACGCCGTCCCGGCCGCGGCCGATTGTGGCGTTCCGCCGATCGACGTAAGTGTGTAGCCCTGGCTCTCCACCGAGCCGATGTCGACCTTGCCGTTGACGGTCCGCGGCTCGCCGCGCTGGTCGGTGGTGATGCCGGTGGGAATCAGCGCCGTACTGCCGGCGCCGATGACCGGGCTGCCGGGCAACGGGGGCATGGTCTCTGTCGGCCCGCCGTAGGATCCCAAGTTCGGAGCCAGCAACGGGTTGACGCCCACGATGTTGCCGTTGACGCCGTTGGTCAACCCGCCGGAGGTTGTCGCATCGTCAATGAGGTTGTTGCTGCCGCCGACATCGCCCCCGACGATATCACCTCCGCTCGGGCTGTTGGCCACGATGGTGTTGTTCAAGACCACTGTGCCATAGTTTCCGATTCCGCCGCCGAAGGAGGATGCCGAGTTTCCCGAGACCGTATCGTTGGTCAGCGTCACCGTGCCCGTCGCCGTGCCCTCGTTCGTGTTGAAGACGCCACCGCCGGCCGCCGCAGTGTTCGCGAAGATGGTGGAGTTGGTCAGCGTCGCCGTGTAATCGTTGTAGATACCACCGCCGCCGAGGTTAGGCGCCGAATTCCCAGAGAGTGTGACGTTGGTCAGCGTCGCCCTGAAGCCGTTGTAGATGCCACCACCGTATCCGTCGGGCGTCGAGTTTCCGGAGAGGGTGACATTGGTCAGCACCGCCGTGCCAAAGTTATAGACGCCGCCGCCGCCGTAGTAGAATGCCGAGTTCCCGGCCACGGTGACGTTGGTAAGCGCTAGGTTGCCGAGGTTATAGACACCGCCCCCGCCGTTGCTGGAAGTGTACCCGTTGGTTATCGTCAGGCCGGAGATATTTACTGTTGAGTAGCTCACGGTGAATACGCTGAAATTCGATGACGGCCCGCCGCCCGACACGGTCAGGGCCGCCGAGGGCCCGGTGATCGTCGTCTGGTCGGCCGTGTTACTCAGGACCAAGCCGCTCCCCAGCGTGATCGTCTGCGGCGTGCTGAAGACGGTCGGGTCGAACTGGATGAGGCTGCCGGCGGGGTTGGAGGTATTGGCGTTGGCCAGTCCAACGCAGTATCGCAGGTCACCCGACGTGGCCGTGTAGGGGTCGCCCGGACTGTCACCGACGCTCGTGACCGTGAAGACGGTGGGGGACAGAACCATGCGGTCCTCCAACCGGATGAGCGTCGGGCGGAACTGCCGGCGACGCTTGTCATTGCCGCGACCCCGAGGAGCGTTCAGAAACAGGGGGAGTCTCATGGTATACCTCGTTTGCTTCGAGTTGGGTGCACCGCACTCGGCCTCTTCCTCGCGATTCCTCACAAACGCCGTGTCCTTCGAATCCGAGGAATTTCCGATACTTGATCCGTTGCTTCAGTTCTGCGATCTTCTGCCCGGACAAGAGGGCCTGGGACGTTCCGGGGCGCTGTCAATCACCTGATGGGCCAGGGGGATCGAGGGCGGCGGCGTGGGTATCCCATGGCCGAACACTTGAGCCATGCAGGGAGTGGCGCCTGAAGTCGCGACGGTCAAGAGGACCACTGTGGGAATCGCACAGTGTCGTGATGCCACCCGACGGCTCGGGGATCCGGATGCAGCGAACATCGAACACCTCTTTCAAGCAGTTGAACTCTCGTGAGGATTCGGCAATCCATCCCTCGTACTAACCGAGGGAAGGTCCGGCAATCTGACAACTTTCCGTCCACCGCTGCCTGGAAACTCGCTCTGTAGAAGGTGATTTCCCGGCGCTTCACGACTCTACAGTTCGAGATCATGGGTGATCGGATATCCTCGGTCGGGACGACGAACGTAGTTCTCCATCAGCTCGGCGCCATCGCTCGTCTTGACGGTTTTGCTCATCACGGCGCTCGATCTTGGTCGATCTCTCCCGGGTCGCCCGAGGAAGCAAGAAACGTTCGCGACCATCACACCCGGCAGGCTTCACCACCCCAGGCCGATCTCAGCCAGCCGCTTCTGGACTTTCACCAGGTTGACAACGCTCACCGTGCCGTCGCGATGGCCCCAGACTAGGTGCAGACCGTCGTGTGTGAATCGAAGGTCGGTTCCGTTACCATCGTCGACGAAGGTCACCAAGGGTTCCTTAACACCGCGCTGATAAAGGCTCGATCCCTCCGAATGCGTGGCCGAGGCCGGGGCCCCGGCCAACCACCGCTCCGCGCCGGGACCAAAAGACCCCAGGCCTGTGATAGGTGTATCGAGCACGTCGCCAGAAGGTACATTCAGGAGCGTGATTGCGTTGCCCCGGGAAAGTAGAACGGCGAGTATCTTTCCCGTGGGGCCGAACCAGACACCGCCGAACTTGTCGTCAGGCGGCTGCTGGGAAGGGATGGTCCAGACCCGCTTCCCGGTCGCCATCTCAAACAGACTGACCGAGCGCACGACCTTTTTCCGGGTTCCGCTCAGGCCCTCCACCGCGCAATAAGCACCGTCGGGCGTCACGCCGGACGAGTGGACGTAAAGGTTGAAGTCCGTGATCACGGCGAGAGGACGAGCCGGGCCTTGCTCCAGCAGGCTGCGGATCACGCAGACTGTGGGGTGCACCTCGGGATCAGTTCGACCAAATGGCCGGTCCCGGCCGTCCTTGGTCTCGACGCGGAAAAGAAGAAGCTGAGACGACCCACGGTAGACGGGCCAGTCGTTCAGCCCTTCGGGAAGCTTCCACGAGCTTTTGAGGTCGCCGGTCTCGACATTCCACTGCGACGCCGTGTGACCCGCGGAGAAGGCGAACTGGCGGCCGTCGGGGCTCAAAGCCATGCCGGCGTTGTCCGTCAATGAGCCAGGGGGCACGTCGAGCAAGCGGACGAGCCGGCCGCTCTCCCTTTCCCAGATACCAACCTGCCAGTTCTGCGCCAGGGCCGCGACCCATTTTCCGTCGGCGGAAACGACACATTTCTCGACCGCACCCTTCAGCCCCCGCAAGGTCCGAATTCCGCGGCCGTCCTCGATCTCCCAAACACTGACGCTGGGCTTATCGCCGAAACCCCCGTTCTTGGCGACGGCGAGCCTCCGACCGTCCGGCGCAAAGGCGAGCAAGACGGGATAGGCCCCCGATTGCAAATCGAGGAGCAGACGCCCTGTGGCAACGTCCCAGAGCTTCGTCCCGTGTGTGCCGCACGCGGCCAGGGTCGAGCCATCCGGACTGAAGGCCACGACGCGGATCTGGTACGCCGAGCCTCGGCAATAACACCGCGGGATTCGTTCGTGAAGGTCCCAAACGGTCACACCACCGCCGGCGTCGCCCGCGGCCAGGAGGTCCCCGGCGCCGCTGGGTACCAAAGCAGCAGAACCTTTCCGGAGGTTCGGGTCGGGGGCGAACACGAGGCAGCGGATGCCGGAATGGCCGGCCTTGAACGTCCCGACCGACTCGCCTCCAGGTACCTCCCAGACCGAGGTCCCTCCGTCCTCGTTCCCCACGGCCAGAAGCCTGCCGCCCGCGGAGAGGGCCACGTCCGTCGGCCGTTCCACCGAGAACTTCCGAACGAGGCGGCCCGAGCCTGCTTCCCAGACGACGGCGGTCGCAAGGTCGCGCGGTTTGTCTTGCTCGTCGAGAGTCACGACGGAGGCAGCAACGTGCGAGCCGTCGGGCGAGAGGGCGCAGGCTCTGATCTTGGACTTGCCCGTGACCGGTGTTATGAACGTCCGCAGGATTCGCGAGGCCCGCACGTCCCGCAGGACCAGCGAGCGCTGGTCCTTGGCGAGCGCTAGTTGCAACGCCGTCCCGGCGGGACGGAAGGCAAGCACGCCGGGACCCGCCGACTCGAACTCCTGGGTCTGGTCGGTGGTCTCGTCCCACACGCGGACCTTGCCGTCCGGGACGGCCATCACGAGCTTTCCCGAGGGGTCGAAGGCAAGCGCGTCGGCTGTGAAGGGAAAGCTCTTTTGCCGGCGAGCATCGAGCCCCGCCAGTGTGGCGGCGGCCTGGCTCTGAAGGTTGGCCCTTTCATCGCGGTTGATGCCGGCGGCTTCGATCGCCATGCCCCAGACCTTCTGCGACCACCCACTGATATGTCGGGTCATCCGGATATACTGGATCTGCTGGAGGAGCAGCTCGCGGCGCTGGGCTTCCGCCAGATGCCTCTGTGCGGCTTCGCGGGTCTCGGCCTGCGCCGCCCGCAGGCGACCGACCTCGAACCCGCCAGTGCCGAGGCCGATCAGGGACAACGCCGCGATCAAGATCGCCGCGGCCCAGCCCTTGTTTCGCCTCGCCCACAGCGCGGCCCGGCGTACCACATGGGCCGGTCGGGCGGCGACCGGCTCGTACGCGAGCCAGCGCTTCAGGTCGCCGTGGAGGGCGGCGGCGGACTCGTATCGATCTTCCGAGTTCCTCCGCATCGCCTTGCGGCAGATCGCTTCGAGGTCGCGGGGAAGGTCGGGGACGATCGCGCGCGGCCAGCGGGGGTCGGTGCTCGGGATCAACTTGGGGTCGGGAAAAGCCGGGCGGCCGGTCAGCAGCTCGTAAAAGGTCACACCCAGGCCCCAGACGTCGCTCCGGGGCTCGGCTCGACCTTCGAACTGTTCGGGCGCCATGTACCGGGGCGTGCCGACCTTGCCGGTGGTCTGGGCCTTGGGAAGGTGCTCAACCCGGAGATCGGATTCATCAAAGGGCCCGTGCGCGACCCCGTTGCAGGCGGCGGCCCGGCCCTCGTCGGGGAGGGGGGAGAGGCCGGAGTCCACGACCCAGCAATGGCCGTGGATGTCGACCATGATGTTCGACGGCTTCAAGTCGCGGTGGAGGTAGCCCTGGCGGTGCGCGTGCTCCAGCGCGTCGGCGGCGTCGCTCATCACCTGGGCCGACGACCGCAGATAGTCGATCGACGGGTTCCAGGCCCCGGTCCGCTCCGGCGGCGGCGAGCTCCGGGGTCGGGCGGCGGCGCGGTGCGCCAGCTCGGTGATGTCGGGGATCGGGCCGGCCAAATCGGCATGCAGCCATGCCTCGTCGATGAGTTCGACGGAGCGAGGCGCCCTGGATCAAGGGCATGGCGTAGTATTCGCGCAGGCCGTCGCGGCCCGCCGCGTAGATCGGCACGATGTTCGTATGGTGCAGCCGCGCCAGTGTCTGCCGCTCGTTGTGAAACCGGACCCGGTGCGGCACGTTGTTGTGGCCGCCACGCATCATCTTCAGTGCGACTACACGGTTGAGCGGCTCCTGCTCGGCTCTCAGGATCTCCCCCATTCCCCCACGGTCGATCACCCCCTGGATCGAGAAGCTCTCAATCCGTTCCGGGGTGGGCTCGGGGAAAGGGTCATGGTCCGGGTCCGGAGCTAACCGCCCCCCGAAGGCGAGTGCGTCCAGCAGCTCGTCCTCGAGCTCCGGGTGCCGCGCGGAACCCAGCGAGCACAGCGCCGCGCTGCTCGTCGTCGGCCGCTCGGTCGTAATCGACCATCGCCCGCGCTACGACCGAGTCACGGTCGTCTGATGACGGCCCCGCGTTGGTCATTGGCCCACCTCGAATTCCGGGTACCGGCTCCGCCATTCGTCCTTGAAGTGCCGTTTGGTGCGCAGGAAGAGGTACGCCGCGCGGTCCTCGTTGACAACCAGAACGGCCGCGATCTCAGGGAAGGTCAACTCGTCCACCGTGCGCATCGTGAGTACCCGGGCGTCTTCGTCGTCCAGTGAATCCATGACCGACGCGACCCGATCACGGCGCTCAGTCCGCGAGGCCGCCTCGCTCGGCGACGTGAACGAACCGGCCAGAGCGGCCGAAGACTGGTCGTCCCAGGCAACATCCCGGCGACAATCCCGCCTGCCCGCGCCGTGTTTCTTCACTTCGTCGAAGAGACAGTCGAGTGCGATCCGGTACAGCCAGGGGAAAGGATTCATGGACGCCGGCCGGCGTTCCCAGCGCGCTTCCGCCCGAAGGTACACCTGCTGCAAAACGTCCTCCGGTTGAAACCGGCGCTCGAACGAAGGGTCCAACCGTTTGCGAAGGATTCTCAGAATCCTCGTACGGTGCTCCTCGAAGACCATCTCGAAGGTTACCGCCTCAACAGTCAACGTAGACATGGGACCCGCTCCCATCACGAGGTTTTTCACCGACTCCAGGGTGAAGGATCCGACCCGGCCAGAGTACTAACCGACGGCAAATCCCTTTTTCGGAACAGATTCTTCAAAAAAACAACGATTCACGACTGAGCTCGGAACCCGATAGGTTCTGGTATTACCGCGAAGGGTTTGCATGAAACGTGTTACGTCGCAGAGTGGTGATCCCACCGGCCGGCTCGCGCATCAGGATGCAACGAACGCTGAACACCTCCTTCAGGCGGTTGAAATGCGTCGCTCCTGACTCATGGATCGCGACCCCGCCAAAACCGCCAATTTCTTGGGCGTTTCACGACCTTACGATTCGAGATCATTAATGGTTGGATGGCTAACTCAGGCGGTTGCTTCGATGCATTTTTGTCCCGCGCCGTCGAGCGGAACAGCGAACGGTTCTGGCAGGAAATCCTGGTGCGCCTAAGCGACCGGCGGATGGAAATAGACCCAGGACAGTGTGATCGTAGGATGGATTGGCAATCCGTCCAGCGGTGAGTTTGCATCCGCCAGTTGCCCCAAGCCGTTGTCCCCACTTGAACAAACCCGGCGGCGCCTTCAAACTGGAGGTCGCACTGATGCGCCTCTATTTGATTTAGCCGTCCCAACGGCGTGGAGCGGCAATGGAGCCGACCAGAATTCGGAAGATTTCCATAACCGTCGGTTGGAATGAGGTTTCGATGTCGAGTTAGGCGCGGGCGCCGCGGAGGGCTTCCCATGAGCAGGGGCGAGACCACACAGATTGTCGGTTGGGTCGAGCGCTTGAGGAATGGCGATGACTCGGCGTTCGACGAGCTGCTCATCCATTTCGAGGCACGGTTGCTACGGCTGACGCGCAAGAGGCTGAGAGCGTTTCAAGCCGTCGGACGCTGGGAGCAGACCGATGACGTGTTTCAGGCGGCCGCGATGAGGCTTCGCAATGCGCTCAAGGGCGTGACGCCGCGGAGCACCGCTGAGTTCTTCGGCCTGGCTGCGCTTCAGGTCCGCCGCGAGCTGCTCAACCTGAATGCGGCTTACCGGTCCCGCGTGACTCCCAGTCAGGTCAAGCGGGCGGGACCAGAGGAGGGGTCATCGATCAGGGTCGATCCCGCCGTTCTGGTCGAGGACCGGGAGGGGCCTCGCGAGATCGAAAGCTGGACCGATTTCCACGAGGCGGCGGAGGATCTGCCCGAGAAGATCCGCGAGGTGTTCCGCCTCATCTGGTACGGCGGCCTCACGCAGGCCGAGGCGGCCGTTCTCCTGAGTGTGAGCAAACGCACAATCAGGGCGCGCTGGCAGGAGGCCCGGCTGGCAATCCACGGGGCGCTCGAGGGACGGCTCCCCGCGATCTGAAATGGGAGGTGCCGTCTTCATGATCCAGCTAGCAAACAAGGATCTCAAGCTCGAAGAACTGCTGATCGCCTGGGAGGAAGCCCGCGAGCGGGGCGAATCGTTGACTGTCGAATCGCTCTGTCGTGACTGCCCCGACCTGGTCGGCGAGCTGGCAAGGCGAATCGAGGCGCTCCGCGATTGGGACCGCCTCGCGTCCGATTCCTCGGCACCGTTGTCAAGCTCGCCTGAAGCCGCCGCACGGGCGTGTGCCTGTGCGTGTCCGCCTGCCTCGGCCTGCGTCACGCTCGAACTGGGCGGCCTGCATTTCCACGATCGCGGCGGACTGGGCGTGATTTACAAGGCCCGACACCAGGATCTGCCGCGAGACGTTGCTCTGAAGTTCATCCGTCAGGACCGATCCGACGATCCTCAGTGCTCGAAGCGGTTCCTCCGGGAAGCCCAGATCACGGCACGGCTCGAGCATCCGGGGATCGTCCCGATCTATGGACTCGGTCGCGACGAGGCCGGGAACCCTTGCTACGCGATGCGCTTCGTCGAAGGAACGACGCTCGAGCAGGCGATCAAATCCTATCACGTCCAGCGGGATCACGACCGTGAGCGGGGCTCGGTGGGGACGGACCGTACATTTCGCGCGCTACTCCAGCGCTTCAAGTCGGCCTGTACGACCATCGGATACGCCCATAGCCGGGGAGTCCTCCACCGGGACATCAAGCCGGGCAACATCATGCTCGGGCCCTTCGAAGAGACCCTCGTAGTGGACTGGGGCCTGGGGAAAATCATCGCGAGCGGCGCCGCCCTAGCAAGAGGCGCCGGTGAAGATGAGCGGGAGATGTTGTTGCCCGTGGCGGGCTCGGACGAGCTCGCGACTTGGGGCGTCGTCGGCACACCGGGTTTCATGAGTCCGGAGCAGCACGCCGGCCAGTGGGGAAAAGTCGGGCCGGCCAGTGACATCTACGCCCTGGGCGCAACGCTCTATGTCTTGCTGACAGGCAAAGCGCCGTTCGATGGTCGCAGCCCAGGTGAGATCGCCGCGAAGGTCGAGCGAGGCGAATTCATCCCGCCCCGGCAAGCGAAGGCCGAGATCCCCCGACCGCTCGAAGCGATCTGCCTCAAGGCGATGGCGCTGACACCGGAAGATCGCTACAACTCGGCCGTTGACCTGGCCGTCGATCTGGAGGACTGGATGGCCGGCGAACCGGTGAGTGCCTGGCGCGAACCCTGGCCAGTACGCGCCCGTCGCTGGATGAGTCGGAACCGCACTCTGGCGACAACCGGCGCAGTGGCGATGATGCTCGTCTTGATCGGCCTGGTTGTCATTCTGGTTCTACAGGACCGGTCTACCCGCCGGCTCGCCGGCCGGAACGAGCAGTTGCGGCAGGCTCGGGCTCGAGCCGAGGGCCGGGTCGAGCTGGCGCTGAACGCGATCGATCAGTTCCGTGGGGCGGTCGCCGACAACCCGCAGCTCAAGCTTCGGCCCGAATTTGCCCAGCTCCGCAAGGGCCTATTGCGAACGCCGCAGGAGTTTTACCGGCAGATCCGCCAGGACATCGAAGCAAGCCAGGACACAGCGCCCGAAGCGTGGGCCGGGCTTGCAAAGGTCATCCTCAAGCTGGCCGCGATCACGGCCGAGATCGACTCGAGGCCAAGCGCCATCCATGCCTACCAGGAGGGACTTGCGATCCTCGACCGCCCCCTCCTCAGTCGCTCCAATTCCACCGAACTGCTGGCTCTCGAGGGGCGTGCGCTGATTGATCTCGGGAGACTGCAACGCGAAGAGCGAAGACTGCCGGATGCGCTGGCGAGCGAGGAACGCGCTCGGAAGATCCTGGAGACGCTGAGCCGCGATCAATCCGAGGTTGCCGACCACCGGATCGACCTGGCCGCTGCATGCGATGAAGCCGGGCTGACGCACCTCCATGCCAGAAGATTCGGCGAGGCCGATGCCAGTTTCGAGCAGGCCCGCGAGATCCTCGAAAAAATGAGAGACCAGCCGGTCGAAGTCGCTCGGCGCCTCGCGCATCTCGCGCAGGTGTACAATCATCTGGGCATCGCACACAATCGCTCGGGCCAGCCCGCCCAGGCGCTGGCCTTTTACGAGAACGCGCTAACGCTCCAGGAGCGTTTAGCACGCGAGCGACCGACGGATCCCAAGATCCTCTCGATTCTGGCAGTGCTCCATTACAACATTGGCAATATCCGACGTGACACCGGCCGGAGCGGGGCGGTCGAGTCTTATGAACGGTCGAACGAGATCCTGGAACCGCTGGTGCGGGAGTATCGCAGTATAGCCGACTTCCGGATCCAGTACGCGCGATCACTGGGCAATCTCGCCCTGGTGACGTCGGACACGCGAATCAAGACCCGAGCGATCCCGGCCTACACCCGGATGGTAGAGCTGCAGCGCGAGGGGGTCGAGCTCCATCCCGGCGTCGTCGCATTCCGGTTCGATCTGGCAAAGACCCTGTATCACCTTGCGCGGGCGAACCTTGTTGTGGACCAACCTCAAGATGCACTCAGGCACACACAAGAAGGGATCGAACGACTCGGAGCGAATCTCGCCACCGACAAGGATCCCGTGGGTGAGACAAAGAGCCTGCTGGGGATGATCTGGGAAGAGCGGGCTAAAGCCCTAATTGCCCTGGGCCGCGAAAACGAAGCGGTCGAGTCGCTCGAGGCCGCGATCGGCCACCAGCGCAAGGCACTCGATCAGGATCCCCGTTCGGCCGATTATCGGAAGCAGCTCTTCAATCATCATTACCACCTCGCGGCCCTTCGGTTGATCCTGGGCCAAACCAATGAGGCGGAATCCAGTCTCGAAGCGCTAAAGCCGTTGTGGTACACGAATCCGGGAGATCTCTCCTACGACGCCTGGGATCTGGCACGCGTCTGGCTGAAGGCGACCGGTGCCGAAGCCGGACGAGCTAAACCGACCGCAAAGGCAATCCAGTTATACGGCGCGCTCGTGGTGACGATGCTCGAGCGGGCCGTCGATGCCGGTTTTCGCAACGTCTCGCCGCTGATCAACGACCCGGCTTTCGACGCATTCCGGGCGCGCGATGACTTCCAGCGTCTACTCATGCGCATGATGGATCTGGCCTTCCCGGTGAACGCGTTCCGATGAATCAAGGCGTACGATCGAGGTGCCGACGACTTCTCCTAACTCGTGTAAAACGTCTCAGGCGTGGCCGGTCGTCACATTGTCGAAGACCCGGCAAAAGTTTCCGCCGCCAATCTTGCGGATCTCGCCAGGCGTGAAACCCTGGCGCAGCATCTCCGCGACGGCCGCCTTGAAGAATCCGCCGGACAGACCGGGCCAAGCGGCGTTGGTGGATTGGCCGGCCCGGGGGGACAGGATGTCGGTGTCGCTGCCGATGCCGTCGTGGTCGATGCCGACGGCGTCCACCAGCGCCTTGATGCCCGCAACGTAGTCGCCCATCGAGTCGGAAAGTTTGGTCCACACGCCGATCACGCCGCCGGCGTCGGCGACCACGCGGGCGTGGTCCTTGCTGATCAGCCGCGGGGCCATCATTTTCGCCATCCGGGGGTTCTTGCCCGCTCGCGTGTCGAGGCTGGTGTGCGACACGATGGCCGGCTGCGTGGACACCTTCAGCGCGCCCTTCACGGTCTCGTGGCTGGCGTGGGCGAGGTCGACAACGATGCCCAGCCGGTTGCACTCCTGTTGCTCCTTCCGACCCTGCTCTGGCCTCGCCCCCCAGGGTGTGACATGGTTGTGCATGTCGATGCCGATGGTGCCGGCCAGGACCTCCGCGACCCGCGGATCCTCGGTGTCGGCCTGCGCCCGGAGCCAACCCGGCGCAAGCAACACTGCGACGTTCGCCCCGACCGCTCCCGTCAGAAATTCTCGCCGCGTATGAATCCATTGAATATATGACACCATAGATATAAGTTGAGCCTAACTTTGCAAGGCATTACTGATCCCCGCGAGACTTGACTCGATCCGCGCCTGCGGAACGGTCTATCATCATGTGTGATTATAACGGCCGGCTCCTCCCTCGGGTGGTGAGGAATTCTAAAATCCGCTTCATCATAGGGGATGCGATCAACATGAGCGGTCGTAGGATAACGCTGGCTCACGAGTTTTGCCACCTGTTGTTCGATCGTGCAGGCTTGCGAAGCCTGGCCCGATTTGAGGGTGGCGGAGCCGACAGTGACGTTGGGGGTGGTTGTTCTGACGGCGGATTTCAAATTCTGAATAGAATCAGGTAAAATCTCGCCGTCTGAACCGATGTCGCAGAAAAGATGTCAGGAACCTTGTGTGCGAAGCAAACTCTTGGGCCGTTCCGGAAAAAGCTTCCTGACACCTTTTCTGCGCTGGCAGGAAACGATCGACATGAAACTCGATGCCTCCGTAACGATCCGCGACCGGATCGACGATCTCTACCGCTCCGACTCGCGTCGCGTGTTTGCTTCACTCGTCCGATTGCTGAAGGATTTTGATCTGGCGGACGATGCCATGCACGAGGCGTACGCAGCCGCCGTGGAGATTTGGCAACGAGATGGGGTGCCGGCAAATCCGAGAGCGTGGTTGATCTCCACTGGAAAATTCAAGGCGATCAACGCGCTTCGTCGGCAAGGCCGCCTGAAGGAACTTCAGCCCGAAATCGCTGCGCGAGTCGACAAAGTGGCCGATGAAAATGCGGCCCGGGCCGCCACTGAGATCGAAGACGATCGATTGCGTCTGATCTTCACCTGTTGTCATCCCGCCATTGACCCAAAGCTGCAGGTGCCGCTCACGCTTCGCGAGGTCTGCGGACTGACGACCGAGGAGATCGCCCACGCGTTCTTGACTTCCAAGGCAACGATGGCCCAGCGAATCGTCCGCGGCAAGGCGAAGATTCGTGATGCACAAATTCCCTATATCGTTCCGTCTCAGGGGGACCTGCCCGAACGGCTCGACGCGGTGCTTTCCGTCATCTATTTGGTGTTCAACGAAGGATATGCGGCCTCGCAGGGCGCTTCGCTCTTACGGGTTGATCTAACAGACGAGGCCATTCGACTGGGCCGGCTACTTCTCGAGTTGCTTCCCGATCCGGAGGCCAAGGGGCTGCTGGCCTTGATGCTGCTCCACGAATCGCGCAGGGAAGCACGTGTTTCCCAAGACGGTGAAATCATTCTGCTTGAAGAGCAGGACCGCTCCCGTTGGGACTTTCCAATGATTTCCGAGGGCACGGCACTGGTGGAGCAAGCCCTTCGGTCGGGACGGATTGGTGCATACACGCTCCAAGCTGCCATTTCGGCAGTTCATGCCGAGGCCCGCACCGCCGCCCAGACGGACTGGAATCAGATCGTCGTGCTTTACTCCGTACTGCAGCGAATCGATTCATCGCCGGTCGTCGAACTCAATCGGGCGGTCGCGGTAGCGATGCGGGACGGACCGGAGGCGGGGCTGGTCCTGATCGATGCGATTCTGGACCGCGGGGACTTGGTGGACTATCACCTTGCCCACGCGGCGCGAGCGGAGTTGTGCCGTCGCTCGGGAAAACTGTCCGACGCAAGGAACTCGTATGAGCGAGCACTATCGTTGGCTCGGCAGGAACCGGAGCAGCGATTTTTGACTCGGCGGCTGTCCGAAATCTAGTTTCCGACCGCAATTTCCGATGCGAAGTGCGTGGGTAACAGATTTCTGGCGAAATTTTGGAGGCCGTTGTCGATTGCCGAGATTCTCGGTTCAACTACTGGTGAAAGTCGGAAAATGACCGACTTCCATCGCATTCCCATCCACCGAGTTCAGGAGTTCCGTCATGAAAGTCATGGTGATTGTCAAAGCGTCAAAGGCGTCAGAGGCGGGCGAGATGCCGCCCCCCGAAATGTTCGCGGCCATGGGCAAGTTCAACGAAGAATTGATCAATGCGGGAATCCTGGTCGTTGGTGGGGGACTGACGCCAAGCTCTCGCGGTGCCCGTGTTCGGTTCTCCGGCTCAAATCGCACCGTCACCGACGGGCCATTCGCTGAGCGTGTCGATTCCGGCCTGGCCCGTTTGACTAATCGGTGAGAGCTTGGCAGCGTGAAGGCCGAGCAAGTCCAGCAGGGCAGTCCTTGAACGGAGAGTCGCATGAAATACGTCTGTTTAGCGTTCTTCGACGAGGCGGCGTTTGCTCAGATTCCGCAGGCAGACGCGCAGAGAATGATGGAGGAATGTTTTGCCTACGACGATGTCCTTCGGCGAGGCGGGCATTTCCTGGGGGGAGAAGCGCTCGATTCCGCCCGTAACGCAGTCACGCTCCGGCTGAAGGATGGCGAGGTCCAAGTCACCGACGGTCCGTATGTGGAGACCAAGGAAACGCTCGGCGGCATTCTGCTGCTGGAAGCCCGCGACCTGAACCACGCCATCACGCTCTTGTCGAAACACCCGGCGGTGCGGATGAAGTGGAGAACGACATTCGAGATCCGGCCGGCTAATGAAGAAATGAACCGCCTGGTCTCCGAGCGGAGCGCGGCGGTAGCTAGAGAAGCATGAACGAACGGAGCTCCATCGCGTCGCCAACGTGGTGCCGGCACCGGCGGCGCCGGCCGACCTGATGCAACCGGACCCCAACAGCGTGGCATTCAAGACGATGACCAACCCGACCATGAGCGCGGAAACGACCTTCGTGGGGCGGTTATGGCGGCTCAAATCCCGCCGCTCGTTGCGGAAGCGACTGGCGACGAGATTCGAACTTTCTTTCAGCCCTTGGTTCGGCGCGGTGCGCTTACCCCTGTCCGGGTGGGCGCGGCTCCCATAGCTCGAATCGGTTGCCCTCCGGGTCGGTCGCCCAGCCGAACCGGCCAAAGTCGTAGTCCTCGACCCTGTCGTCTACCTGCGCCCGGAAGCTCGGAGTTGGGCCAACATGGCGTCGAGGTTCCGGACGCGATAATTGACCATGAACGGTGCCGGGCCCGAACCGAAGTAGGAGGTGTCCGCAGGGAACGCAGACCAAACCGCCTGCTCTCCAGCCGCGGCAGACGTGAAAGCCCCGTAGGTTTGCCCTGGGTCAACGGGCACGCCCAAGTGTTCGCGATACCAGGCGGCGAGCGCCTTGGGATCGCGCGCTTTGAAGAATACGCCGCCAATTCCAACTACCTGTTCCATACAAACCCCTTTTCTTCGCGCCGAACTTGTGATTCTCTCACGCAAACGCATTGATAATGACGGGCCAAAGTCGGCCGGTCAATCAGCGAACTTCCCAATGACTCGATGGGTTAACCAACGCGCGCACCGGGGACCCCGCATTTCGGAGGCGAAGAAAGGACGAAGCCTTGGCCTGCCTCGTCCATCCGCCGTCGGAACCCTCAAGACTGCGCGACTACTACTTATCGTTCTTCTGCCTCTTGCCCCCGAAATCCCATTCCCGCTTCTCGCCTCCGAATTCCGCCGCGCTCTTTCCCTTGAGCTTATCACCGTCAATCGTCAGCTTGTACTCGACGGTGATGCCGTCATCCATCCCCGCCAACTTCCGCTCGGCGGAGAATGTCAGCGTACCGTCCTTCAGCTTCAGGTCCTTGAGCTTCGTCTCGCCCTGGTCCGGCCAGCTCATCGTCCCGGCGAGGTTGTCCCCGTCCTTCTTGATCTTCAAGGTGGATGTCCGCTGCTGTCCGCCAATCTCATACTCGCACTTCCATGTCCCGACTGGATCTACGACCTTGTCGTCCGCCGCGCCCGCCAGGCCGCATACCCCGAGGACCAACGCCATTGAGAGAATCGCCTTCATGATCGCCTCCGAAATCGTGGCGCGACGGCAGCAGTCCAACGTAGACTGCCTCCCGCCGCTGGCAGCGATTGTACCCATGCCGCGACCGATAGTCAGGTCTATGAGCGCCGAGACTGTGCGTGGCCAACTTAATCGAGGTGAAATCCGCGATTCCTGAGCGACTTGGTTGAGGCTGGACAGAAAATTCCCCTCGGAGAGCCTGATCACTAGATCGAGGTTCCCGAGGAGTGTACTCCGTGGTGGGCTCGCTCTTGAGCTCTCCCCCTGCGCGCAGAGCGCTCAAGGCAGCCATCCGTTGTCTTGCCGCCAAGACCAGGTGTCATCCCACCAGCGGATGCGACGTCCAGTTCTCGGCCGTCACCATCGAACGGTGGTGTTACACAGCACGACGCGAGCGCGACGATCCCGTCGGCGTCTTGCGCCGCGCCGTGCGCAAGGACTGTGGCAAGGTCTCTCTGGCCGCGGCGCTGGCCCAGCAACTCTTTCTCCAGTACCGCGAGTACCCGCACTGGAGCGACCAACGAGCGAACTGCTTCGTAATGCGTTTCGGCTGGAATCCCTCAGGACTCAGCGTCAAAGCGATGGAACGATCTCGATCGAGGGCGTGCGCTACGAGATTCCGGGTCGGTATCGTCACTTCCGCAAAGTGACGGTGTGCTACGCCCGCTGGAACCTCGGCCGGGTCGATCTGGTGGACGCGCAAAGCGGAATCATTCTGGCCCCCATTTATCCCCTCGACAAAAGCGCCAACGCCGACGGTCGCCGCTCTCTGATCGAGCCCGACACGAAGGACGTCGCGGCGGACCGATCGGCCCAAGGCGGACGCACCAGCGGCCAGTTGCCGCCGCTTCTGAAGCAAATCCTCCAAGAGTATTCGGCTACAGGACTGCCACCGGCCTATCTGCCCAAGACATCACCCCCGACACGTCGGGACCTGCCGACTCCCAAGAACGGAGAAGACGCATCATGAACAGCAAGAAACTGCTTTCGCTGTGGGGTCTGAAGTGGAACCGATTTTCGGCGGAGATCCCCAGCGACGGACTGCTTTTGACCCCCAAGATCGACCATTTCGCCTGGCGGGTCGAACAGTTGATCCCGGAGGGGGGCTTCGCACTGATCAGCGGTGAGACGGGCACCGGCAAGTCGGTGGCGCTGCTGGTCGTTTCGCAACGGCTGTCTACGCTGCGAGAACGTCGTCGTCGGTGTCATCGACAGGCCCCAGTCGAAAAGCTCTGACTCACAGCGCCGGCAATTACCGCACGCTGATGAAGATGGGCGCTGAGCTTCTGGCGTACGGCTTGGCCAATGAGCTGGCGCAACTCGACGAGAAGTCTTACCTGGAGGTGTATCAGTCGAGGCATTCGCGTCCCGCGATCAAGAAGAAAGCGAGGGTGTGACGATGCCCGCGAGTGCCGATCAATCGCTTCCCGTGGTGCGCGTGGGGGAGATTTCCAGCGCGGAGAGTACCCCGCGTTGGTTGGTAGAAGGGCTCTGGGGTGCGCGGTCGGTCGGTGTCATCGGCGGTGCCCCGAAATGTGCCAAGACCTGGCTCGGGCTGGACCTGGCGCTGAGTGTGGCCACGGGCACGGCGTGCTTGGGCAAGTACGCCGTGCCGGAGCCGGGGCCAGTCCTGGTTTACCTCGCTGAGGATGCGCTGCCGGTGGTGCGCGAGCGGGTCGAGGGAATGGCCCGGCATCGCGGTCTCGGTCTGGCCCAGGGGACCGTGCTCACGCGAGCGAAGCTCCGCGATTCGCTGGCGGTCAAGAACGAGCGCCTGGGCGAGGTGCCGGAGTCGCTCGAGCGAGGCGGCCGACTCTGTCGCACGCCTGCTGGTTGGCAACGACGATCGACGGACTGTCGATTATCTTGACCACTCTCATCTTCCCGGGCCGAAGGATCGTTACGCAGGAATCGGGCAACCTAAGCCAAAATGCCGGCAGGGTGATCCGTGAGCCATTCCTTTCGAAATTACGCTGAGCCGAAGCGCCCAACGCAACCAGGCTCACCGAGGCTCGGCCGTTTTCGCCCGAGCGGCGGCCTGCTTCACGGCCTCGCTCGCCACGGCGTGGCTATACGCCAGCGCCGGGGCCGCGCCAGCGCCGCGGAACCGCCGCGCCACAACCCATGCGACGCAGAAGACGGCCGTCGCCACCGGCTCTTGAGCGTCCGCTCCGGCGATCGGCTCGATCTCCCACCAGGCATTGTCTGCCCACAGCAGCCCGTGGTTGTCGAAGCCGGTGATCGCAAACTCGCCCGGATCGCCCTGGAGGCGGCGAAGCCGCTGGGCCAGGATGCCGAGATCGCTGGCGCCGGTCCCCAGCGCTCGGGCCTCCTGGCGGCTCATTTGGATAAAATGGAACCGCCGGGCGACCTGCGCAAAGCCCGGGTGGATGATGAGCTCCCTTGGCGGACGCAAGGCCCGATAAGCTCGGGTAGCCAGGTCCGCCAGGTGCGGGAGCAGGCCCGGCGAGTTGGCGTCGGCCGCCGCCAACGGGCCGGCGATCACCGCATCGGCCGCCCGCAACGCGACGATCGCTGCGGCGATCCCCTGGCGATCGCCCGCAAAGCCCGTCTCTTGATCGAGCAGCCTGAGGATACCGGGCAGATCGCCGGGCAAGTCCAGCGCACGCCCGGACTGCGCTCGGCCGATCGGCTCCATGAAGCCGGGGCTTACTCCGGTCGCGCGCCGCGCCGGCACGACCACGTGGCCGAGCCAGCAACGTCGAGAGCCGCGATCCGCGTATAGACCAGGCCGCCGCGCCCCACCATCGCCTTTCGGATCTGGGTCGGTTGCGACGTCCCGCTCCCGGACACGTCGGTCCCTCGATCTTGTGCCGGCTCGCTGGCGACGAGCACCAGGTTGGCGGAGGCAATATCGCTTCGCTGCCGGTGCGGGCGATCCTGTTGCGGCGGCGTGATCTCAAGCTGGGCCATCATGGGAAGCGGTCCTTTCCAGAACGAAGAGCGGCAAATCGTTCAACTCTGCGTGCTGGGCGAGCGCCACAACCATGACGGGCGCCGAGCCCGTGGGTTCCATCAAGAGAGGCCCGTCAAACCCGACAGCTTTTTTTCAACCGCCCAATTCCGGGGTCTGGCCGTTCGACGGGTCATTGTTTTTTTCGCCTCCAAGCTCGCAGACCGTTATGCTTGCTAGGAACGCAAAGATATTTTTTCAGCAGCCTGTCGGGTTAGCGTCTGGGTTCTTGATCAAGGGCAGAGACGAGGGCGAGTGCAACCGGCGCGGTTTGGCGCCGGCTCGCTCGATCGGGGGTTGTGCGCCATGGTTTCCGACGGCTCGGTCACGCGGCTGATTCAGCTCCTGCGCACAGGCGATCGGGAGGAGCGCGACCTCGCCGCTCGGTTGATCTGGGAGCGTTATTTCCGCGATCTGCTCGAGCTCGCCCGCAACAACCTGACGCGGCGGATCCGCCGTCGCGAGGACGAGGAGGACGTGCTCCAGAGCATGTACAAGAGCTTCTGCCTGCGGCAGCAGCGCGGCGAGTTTGACCTGGCGGGCCGCGATGCCCTCTGGAAGCTGCTGGTCACGATCACGCTCCGCAAGGCGCGGAACGCGGCCAACAAGCAGGCGATGGACAAACGCGACGTCGCCCGCGAAAGGACCCTGCCGGCCGGCGATGAGACGCGGTCGCCCCACTGGGCGCTCGAACAGATGGACGCCGCAGGGCCTTCACCGGCCGAAGCGGCCGTGCTCAACGAGGCGCTCGAGCGGCGGCTGGAAGTGCTGGCCGACCCCGAGCTGCGCCAGACTGCCCTCTTGCGGCTGGAGGGATACACCAACCGCGAAATCGCCGATCGCCTTGATTGCACCGAGCGCTCCGTCGAGCGCAAGCTCATGCGGATCCGCAGCCTGTGGACATCGTACGATGACGGTGGAGCCTAAAGAGAGAGAACTCTGCTCGAAATGACCTTGGCCAATTCTCGGAAAGGAGCTGATTCCATGTTCTTGAAGAGTGCAATGCAAGCCGCTCTGAATCGAAAGTCGTGGCTCGCCATCGTGTTGTTGCCAGCATGCTTCGCCGGAAGCACGTTGTCGCATGCGAAGGAACAAGAACCAACGGATGTACTCAAGAATCAGGGACTCAAGCGCTCGCCAGGCGCGATCGCGATCTGGGTTGTCGCGGGCGAGGCCGGGTTCTTGAAAGCCGTCAGGCGAGCGCAGAACCTCTCCGTGCAGTTGCGAATGGCCCAGCAACAACAGCAGGCACTCGAGCTGGGAAACCAGAATCCCCAGGTCCTGATCAACAACTACCGCGAGCAGATCGACTGGCTCGGTCAGAGGATCGACGCTTACGATAACGAGCTCGCGAGACAGGGGCCAGCCATCGGTAACCAGGCGGCCACCGTCTATCACAACATGCTCGTCAATGAACGTAACGCGCTTGTCACCGAGCAGAACCGCCTGCGCAGAGTGATCAACCAGCTCGCCGATCAACGCGGCCAGTTTCAGGACATGAAGCAGCAGTTCAACGCCGAGGTCGCAAAAGTTCGCGAGTCATACATGCAAGCAGTCGACGATCTTCGGAAGTCGGTCGACGACATCACGGCGAAGTATGCCGAGCTCAGTAAAAACGAAGAGGTTACGAAGGCCCTCAAGGCACTCTCCGCGAGGACCAAGCAGAAGCTTGGACCATCGAAGGAGTGCACCGCCGCGATCAACTGGCTGCGGAGATTCGAGGGTTCTGTTCAAAGCGACACGGTCGAGCTGCACCGCGAGGGGGGCGTCGACCATGTCGATGTGATGCTCAACGGCAGGGGCCCAGTCAGGATGGTCTTTGACACCGGGGCCGGGCCGACGGCATTGTCGGCTGAGCTCGCCTCACGGATGAACCTCAAACCGACGGGCCGAACGATGGAGCTCGTAGTCGCCGACGGGGCGAAGGTCACGGCCAAGGTCATGATCATACGCACCGTGACGCTGGGCAGGCTGACCGTCAAGGACGTGACCTGCGTGGTGATGCCCAAAGACAAGGGTGATGTCGAACCCTTGCTCGGCCAGAGCATCCTCCAGCGCTTCGACTACAAGTACACCCAGGGCGCCGGCCGCCTGGTCCTGAACAAGGTCGAGCCAGACGAACCGGCTGTACCTCCGGGCAAGGGCAAGGGGTCCAAGAAGAAGCGCTGAGCCCGTGGCAGCCGGACGCGACCGCGTGACTGACCGCGAAAGATTGCCGATGTGGCACTCTTTGTGAATCGACTGGGGAGGTTGCGATGAGCGAAATCCCAAACGCCGACTGGACCTGGATCAACACCGCGGCCGAGCGCTTCGAGGGCGCCTGGCGAGACGGCCAATCACCCCGCATCGAGGACTACCTCGCCGAGGTGGACGAGCTGCGGTGCGCGAGGCTCTTCGACGAGCTGCTTCGGGTCGAAATCGAGCTGCGCCGCGCGAACGGCGAAACGCCGAGCGCCGAGGATTATCGCGGCCGGTTCCCGGAGCATTCCCCCGTGATCGATGCACTCTTCGGCCGTGAACACGGGGCCGTTCGCTCTCGTAGCGGGGCAGAGCCGGACGGGACGCCGGGCTTCGAATCGTCCGTCATTCGCGGCGCGCTGGCGGGAATTGCCGAGACGACCGAATCGGTGCCCAGGGTTCTGCTCCGCGACACCGACTCCGAATTCGGCGAGCCCGTGGTCCGGCCGTCGTCGACCGAGATGCCCGCGGACACCGGCCGCTACCAGCTCCTGGGCGAGATCGGCCACGGCGGCATGGGGGCCGTCCTCAAGGGCCGCGACCCCGACCTCGGTCGCGACCTCGCCGTCAAGGTCCTGCTCGAAGAGCATCGCAACACTCCCGACCTGCTCAGCCGGTTCATCGAGGAAGCGCAGATTGGCGGCCAGCTCCAGCATCCGGGCATCGTACCGGTTTACGAGCTGGGCTCCTTCGGCGACCGCCGGCCCTATTTCACCATGAAGCTGGTCAAGGGGCGGACGCTGGCGACGCTCTTGAGCGAGCGGGGTCGCGTCAGCGCCCCGAGTTCGAACAATCCAACTCCCGGCGCTGACGCGACCGGGCTCGCCGTGAATCTGCCGCGGTTTCTCGGCATCTTCGAGCAGGTTTGCCAGACGGTCGCGTACGCCCACGCCCGCGGCGTGATCCACCGCGACCTGAAGCCCTCGAACATCATGGTGGGGAGCTTCGGCGAGGTTCAGGTCATGGACTGGGGACTGGCCAAGGTCCTGCCCCAGGGAGGGACGGCCGACGAGTCGCGCGAAGGCACCGAAGAGGCGGCGATCAGCGTCATTCGGACTGTGCGCTCCGGCTCGGACGCCGACGCGTCGCGTGCCGGCTGGGTGCTGGGCACACCGGCGTACATGGCACCCGAGCAAGCCCGAGGCGAGATCGAGATAATCGACGAGCGGGCCGACGTCTTCGGACTGGGCTCGATCCTGTGCGAGATCCTCACCGGCCAACCTGCCTATACCGGTCAGTCGCGGCTGGCAATCGCACGCAAGGCGGAACGGGGCGATACGGCCGACGCTCTGCGCCGGCTCGCGGGCTGCGGGGCCGATGCCGAGCTGGTGGCTCTGGCCAAGGATTGTCTGGCCTGCGACTTCGAAGACCGACTGCGCGACGCGGGGGCAGTCGCTAGACGGATCACGGCCCACCTGGCCGGCGTGCAAGAGCGGCTGCGCTTGGCCGAGCTGGCCCAGGTCGAGGCCCACGCACGAGCCGAGGAGGAGGCCAAGCGGCGAGTCCTGTCGGACCAACTGGCCGCCGAGGCCGAGGCTCGAGCCGAGGAGGCCGGGCGCCGGGTCGTGGTCGAGCGGCAGCGTCGCCGGTATCAACTCGGATTGGCGGCGTCCGTCCTCGCGCTGACCGTACTGGCTGGGCTGTCGCTCACGTACTGGGCTCAAGAGCGGCAGGCCCGTGTCGCGCGGGCCGGGCTCTTCTTGAGAGAGGCGACCGTGCTGCGGAACCAGGCCGCCGCCGCGCCGGAAGACGTCAACAGGTGGGAGGCTGCGGCCAAGGGGGTCGAGGCTGCAAGCAACGCGCTGGTCGGAGGAGCCGAAGCTGAAACGATGCGCCGGCTGGCGGCGCTCCGAAAGGAGGTCCAGTCCGGGCTGGTCGCAGCCCGCCGCGACCAGAACTTGCTCGACGCCCTGGCCGGTGTACGTACCAGCAAGCAAGAACTGGGCAAAGCCGGCGCCAGTGCCGCGTACGCCCGCGCATTCCGCGACGCCGGCTTCGACGTTGACACGGCCTCACCAAATGAGGTCGGCGCCGCCCTCAAGGCTCGGCCGCCATCCGTCGCCGTGGCGGCCGCCGCGGCCCTCGACGACTGGGCCCTCGCGCTGTCGGGAGGGAAGCGGTCGGCGGCGGCGGTGGCAGTGGCCATCCGCCGGCCACTGGAAGTCGCCCGCGTCGCCGACCCCGACCCATTCCGCGACAAAGTTCGCGCCGCGCTCCTTGAGCCCAACAACAACGCCCGCGAGGCGCTGCGGAAGCTCGCGGCCGACCCCAAGGCGGCGGAGCTTGCCCCACCCAGCGCCGTGCTCCTGGCCTCGGCGGTGCGCGACCTGGTTGCGGTCGAGCCGGCAGTGGTTCTGCTCCGCGCCGTCGTCGGCCGTCACCCGGACGACTTCTGGGCCAACTACGTCCTGGCCGACGCGATGAGCACGCTCCGCCCTCCCGCGCGAGGAGGCGGTGCGGTATTACACGGCGGCGCGATCTCTGCTCCCCGAGGTCGCTCACAACCTGGCCCATTTGCTTGACAAAATGGGCCGTGCCGACGAGGCCCTGGCGGTTTTTGCCGATCTGGCCTCTCGCCGGCCCGACGACCCGCACGTCCTGGCCGATTACGGCCGTTGCCTCAAGAACCGAGGCCGGCGCGAAGCGGCTGCGATACTTAACCAGGCCGCCGGCGCGGCTCGCGCCGCGATCAGGCTCAAGCCCGACGACGGTGAGGCCCACCACGAGCTCGGCAAAGTCCTGAGCGCGCAGGGGAAATTCGACGAGGCAATCGTCGAGTACAAGCACGCCATTCGAATTGGTCCTCACGGCGACGCCCACGCCGACCTCGGCGCGATCCTCTGCGAGCAGAAGCACGACTTCGACGCTGCGATCGCAGAATTCCGCGAGGCCATCCGGCTCCAACCTGAGCGCCCTGACTTCCACTGCAACCTCGGCGTCGCTTATTCGAATCAGGGGAAGTACGACGCGGCGATTCCTGAATACCGCGCTGCCATCGGGATCGCACCCGACCACGCGCCATCCCACGGCGGGCTCGGTAAGGCACTGGCGCGCCAGGGGAAGCTCGAGCAGGCGCTCGCTGAATTTCGCACGGCGATCCGGCTCAGGCCTGACTTCAACGTATACTTCGATCTAGGCTACGCCCTTTTCAGAGCGGGGAAGCTGGACGATGCGATCGCCGCGTACGGTGAGGCGATCAGGCTCAAGCCCGACGTGGCCGAAGCCCACCAAAACCTCGGCTTCGCTCTCGAGAAGCGAGGGAATCTGGAGGAGGCCATCGCCGAGTATCGAAAGGCAATCGAGCTCAAGCCTGATTCCGCCGAGATCCACATCCTCCTCGGCATGCTTCTCTGCGACCGAAAGCATGACTACGACGGTGCGATCGCCGAATTCCGCGCGGCGATCCGGATCAAGCCCGAAGAGGCCGTGTACCACTATAACCTCGGGAACGCATTCAATGGTCGCGGGGACCTCGAGCTCGAAACCTCCGAGTTCCGCGCGGCGATCCGAATCAATCCGAACCTCGCTCAGGCCCACTGCAACTTAGCCCGGGCCCTACGGGATACGGGCAATTACACCGAGTCCCTGGCCGAATACCGCAAAGGCCACGAGCTGGGCTCCAACCAGCCGGGCTGGCACTATCCCTCGGCGCAGTGGGTCGCGGAAGCCGAGCGGCTAGCCGCCGTGGCCGCACGGCTGCCAGCCGTCTTGCGGGGCGATGACAAGCCCAAAGACACCGCCGATCGACTGGCCCTCGGCCAGATCGCGTACCACCGCAAACAGTTCGCCGCCGCCGCGCGGCTCTGGAGCGATGCGCTGGCGGCAGACCCGAAGCTGGTCGACGACCGCGAATCCGGGCACCGCTACGACGCCGCGTGCGCCGCGGCGCTGGCCGCCGCAGGCCAGGGCGAGGACAACCCGCCCCCCACGGACGAAGCACGGGCCAAGCTTCGGCAGCAAGCCCTCGACTGGCTCAAAGCCGAGCGCGATGCCTGGGCCAAGCTGCTCGAAACGGGTAAGCCCGAGGCCCGCGCCGCGATCGTCCAGACGCTCGTGCACTGGCAAGCGGACCCCGATCTGGTCAGCGTCCGGGATTTAATGGCTCTGTCCAAGCTTCCCGAAGCGGACCAAAAGGCCTGGCGGTCTCTCTGGGAGGAGGTCGATGCTCTGTTGAACAAGGCCCGAGGCGCAGGCCCGTGACCCGACACGAGCGGCGAGTGTTCCTGAGTTTCAACGCTGCCCTCCTTGTGGAGGAGAACGAAGGTGGGATATTGAAAAGTCCGGGTAGGAGGCTGCATCCGCTCCCGTGGGTTTTGTTGCCTGGTTGGACCGCCGCGGATTACTCCCACGGTGCACCAGCGTCGTTGGGCGTTTGGCTTTTTTTCGTGTGTTTCGTCTGTTTCGTGGTTGATAATCTTCTTGGCCTGAACGATTGATCTCAACCGATTCGTGCCCGAACTCAGTGTGCGTTGGCAAACGCCAAAAACCGCCCGAGAAGGAAAGACGACCAACCACGAAACAAACGAAACACACGAAAAAAAGCGGGAGGCGGGTCGTTGATCTCGCAAGAACGCGGTCCCACGGCATCCACAGTGACAGACCTTATCCCTTTCCGCCACCCGCGTTTCGCAGATCCCAGGATTGGCGTGCGGAGGTTGCAATGAGCGAAATCCCAACGGCCGATTGGACCTGGATCAACGCGGCGGCCGAGCGATTCGAACGCGAGTGGAAGCAGGGCCGGCGGCCCCGGATCGAGGACTACTTGGCCGAGGTGGACGAGTCGCGGTGGCCGCGGTTGCTGGAAGAGCTCTTGCGGGTCGAGCGCGAGCTGTTGTTGCGGGCTGGCGGCCAGCCTGACCCCGATGAGTATCGCAGCCGGTTCCCAAATAGTCTCGCGGTGATCGACGCGGTGTTCGGGGCCGAACCCGCCCGTTCAGCCTCGTCCGGCGCTTCGCCTGACCCGATGTCGACCGCTCCCATCATGCCGGGCGGGAAAGCTAACGGAGACATGGAGCCGAGCCAGGCGCCGGGCACGCTGGTGCGGTACTTCGGCGATTACGAGCTGATCCGCGAGATCGGCCGCGGCGGCATGGGGGTCGTCTACAAGGCCCGCCAGCTCAGCCTCAACCGGCCGGTCGCGCTCAAGATGATCCGGTCGGCCGCCCTGGCTTCCGACGACGAATTGCGGCGGTTCCAGAACGAGGCCGAGGCGGTCGCATTGCTCGACCATCCGCACATCGTGCCGATCCTGGAAGTCGGCAATCACGACGGCCAGCGCTATTTCACCATGAAGCTGATCGGCGGGTCGAGCCTGGACAAGAAGCTCGCCGATTACCTCGACGATCCCAGATCCGCCGCACGGCTGGCGAAGCAGGCGGCCGAAGCGGTGCACCACGCGCACCAGCGGGGCATCCTGCACCGCGACCTCAAGCCGGCCAACGTCTTGCTCGACGAGCACGGCGAGCCCTATGTGAGCGACTTCGGGCTGGCGAAGCGCGTCGAAGGCGACAGCGAGCTAACGCATTCTGGGGCAATCGTGGGCACGCCGGCCTACATGGCGCCGGAGCAAGCCTCGGGCCGCCGCGGGGCCGTGACGACATCGAGCGACGTATACGGCCTGGGTGCGATCCTTTACGCGCTCTTGACTGGCCGCGCGCCGTTTGGAGGCGACTCAGTCGAAGAGACGCTCCAGCAGGTCCGTGAGACGGCGCCTGGTCCGCCCTCAAAGATCAACCCGCGAGCGCCGCGCGACCTGGAAGTGATCTGCCTGAAGTGCCTCGATAAGAACGCGGCGCGGCGCTATGCGTCGGCGCGAGCGTTGGCTGAAGACCTCGCTTGCTACCTGGCCGGCGAGCCGATCCTGGCGCGGCCGGTGACGGCGTGGGAGCGGGCCCTCAAGTGGGCGCGTCGGCGTCCGGCGATTGCTGGGCTCATCACAGCAGTGGTGGTGGCGGTTCTGGGAGGGTTGATCGGTACCAGTGTGGGGTTGCTCGCAGCCCTCAAGGCTCGATCCGAGGAAAGCAAGCAGACTGAGCTGGCCAAACAACGTCTGCGAGACTCCCTCAAGGCCCAGACCGCGGCTCAACTCGCCCGCCAGGACGCTGAACGAGAAAGCGGACGGGCCAAGGCCCAGACCGCGCTTGCGGAGCAACGTCTCTACGACGTCCGAATGAATCTCGTCCAGCGCTACTGGGAGGACTATAACGGCGCGCTCTTGCAGCAAGGGCTGGACGAGCAGCTTCCGGCCAATCAGGGTGGCAATGATCGCCGAGGATTCGAGTGGTTCTACTGGCGGCGAAAGCTTTCTTCGGGCCGGGTTGCCTTGGAGGGGCATACCGACAGTGTCTGGAGCGTGACGTTCAGTCTCGACGGACAGCGGATCGCCTCCGGCGGTGCGGATCAGACGGTGAGGGTATGGGACGCTCGGACCGGGCAGCAAACCCTCACGCTCAAGGGGCACGCCGGTAGCGTCGTCAGCGTGGCGTTCAGTCCCGACGGGCGGCGGATCGCCTCCGGCGGTGCGGATCGGACGGTGAGGGTGTGGGACGCGAGGACCGGGCAGCAAACCCTCACGCTCAACGGGCATACCGACGGTGTTCTCGGAGTGGCGTTCAGCCCCGACGGCCGACGGATCGCCTCTGGCAGCTCGGACCAGACGGTGAGGGTGTGGGACGCGGGGACCGGGCAACAAACCCTCACGCTCAAGGGACACAACGCTTCCGTCAAGAGCGTGGCATTCAGCCCTGACGGGCGGCGGATTGCTTCCGCCGGTTTTGACCGTTCTTTGAAAGTGTGGGACGCTGGAACCGGGCAGGAAACCCTCACCCTCAAAGGGCACACAGGCTGGGTCTTTGGCGTGGCGTTCAGCCACGACGGAAAGAAACTCGCGTCCGCCAGTTTGGATGGGACGGTGAGGGTGTGGGACGCGGAAACGGGACAGGGAATCATCACGATCAAGGCGCATCAGGAAGGAGCCTCATGTGTGGCCTTCAGCCCCGATGATCGGTGGATCGCCAACGGAAGCTGGTGGGACCAGACGGTGAGGGTGTGGGACGCGCGGACCGGGCAGGAAATCTACAAACTCAGGGGACACACTGACTTTGTCGAAAGCGTCGCGTTCAGCTCCGATGGCAGGTGGCTCGCCTCCGCCAGTCGGGATCGGACCGTGCAAATATGGAACGCGGGAACCGGGCAGGAAACGCCTACGCTAAAGGGGCATGCTGGCATCGTCGAGAGCGTGGCGTTCAGCCCCGACGGAAAGAGACTGGCCTCCGCCGGTCACGATTCTACTGTTCAGATCTGGGAGACGCGGACCGGGCAGGTCATTTTGACGCTACGGGGGCACACCCATGTTGTCGAGAGCGTGACGTTCAGCCCCGACGGCCGGCGCATCGCATCCGCCGGCCGGGATCAAACCGTGAGGGTTTGGGACGCGGGGACGGGACAGGAAACCCTCACCCTCAGGGGGCATAGCCAAGGAATCACGAGCGTGGCGTTCAGCCCCGATGGCCGGTGGATCGCATCCGCCAGCGATGACCGCACGTTGAAGGTGTGGGACGCGCGTACCGGGGAGCGAACCCTCATGCTCACGGGGCATACCGACATCGTCTGGAGCGTTGCGTTCAGCCCGGACGGACGGCGGATCGCATCCGGAAGCTGGGATAAGACGGTGAGGGTATGGGACGCGAGGACCGGGCAGGTGACGCGCACGTTTAGGGGGCACACCGGCGGTGTCGAGAGCGTGGCGTTCAGCCCGGACGGCCGGCAGATCGCCTCCGCCAGCCGGGATAAAACGGTGAGGGTATGGGACACCGAGACCGGGCGGGAAACGCTCACACTCAGGGGGCACACCAACGATGTCTTCGACGTGGCGTTCAGCCCCGACGGAGGGCGGATCGCCTCCGCCAGCCGGGATCAGACGGTAAGGGTGTGGGATGCGGCCACCGGGCAGGAAACCCTCACGCTTAAGGGGCACACCAATTACGTCAGGACCGTGGCATTCAGTCCTGACGGGCGACGGATCGTCTCCGCCGGAATTGACGGGACGGTAAAGGTATGGGACGCCCGGCCGCTGGACGCCGAGCCGACAAACTCCCTCTCGAGCCAGAACTGAGGTCACCAGGTTCCTATGAGCGAAATCCCAACGGCCGATTGGACCTGGATCAACGCGGCGGCCGAGCGATTCGAACGCGCCTGGAAGCAAGGCACGCGGCCGCGGATCGAGGACTATCTGGACGAGGTGGACGAGTCGCGCAAGCCCGCGCTGTTCGAAGAACTGCTCCGAGTCGAGATCGAGCTGCGCCGCCGCGCCGGCGAGGAGCCGGGCACTGAGGAATACGCGCGCCGCTTCCCGCAGCATTCCATGCCAATCGACGCCGCCTTCGGCCCGGCCCCGGCACGATCGGCGACGGCAGGACCGCAGCACGACCTGCCGACCATCGCGCCGGTCACGACTGGCGGCCAAGCCGACCACAACGGCGAGCCGGCACCGGGCGAGCGCATCCGCTACTTTGGCGACTATGAGATTGTCCGGGAGATCGCCCGCGGCGGCATGGGCGTCGTCTTTCAGGCCCGGCAGATCAGCCTCAACCGCATTGTCGCCCTCAAGATGATCCTGGCCGGCCAGCTCGCCGATGAGAACGACGTCAAACGCTTCTACACCGAGGCCGAGTCTGCCGCCAATCTCGACCATCCGGGCATCGTGCCGATCTTCGAGGTCGGTCAGCACGAGGGGCAGCATTTTTTTTCGATGGCATTCGTTGAGGGGCAGAGCCTGGCGCCGCGGCTGGCCGACGGACCAATGCCGGCGCGAGGCGGCGGCGCTCTTGCTCGCGGTCGCCGAGGCGATTGCGTACGCGCACCGGCGCGGCGTGATCCACCGCGACCTGAAACCGTCCAATATCCTCATCGACACGAACGGGAACCCGCGGGTAACCGACTTTGGCTTGGCGAAGCGGGTGCAGGCCGACAGCGGACTGACAGGATCGGGTCAGATCATGGGGACGCCGAGCTACATGCCGCCCGAGCAGGCCGTGGGCAAGCGAGGCAAGGTCGGTCCGGCAGCGGATGTGTACGCGCTTGGGGCGACGTTGTATTGCATGGTTACCGCCAGGCCGCCGTTTCAGGCGGCGACGGCGATGGACACGGTGCTCCAGGTTCTGAGCGACGAGCCGGTGCCGCCGCGCCGGCTCAATGCGGCGATCCCGCGGGACCTGGAGACGATCTGCCTGAAGTGCCTTGAAAAGGAGCCGGGGAAGCGGTATGCCGGGGCCGCGGATCTGGGTGGCGACCTGCGTCGGTTCCTGGCGGGCGAGCCGATTCTGGCCCGGCCGGTGACGCGGTGGGAGCACGCTATCAAGTGGGCGCGGCGACGGCCGGCAATTAGCTCGCTTCTCGGGCTGGTCGTGCTGGTGACGGCGCTGGGGCTCGGGGCCGTGCTCTGGCAGTGGCGCGCGGCCGTCCTGGCCCGTAGCGTCGCCGAGCGGGAGAGCGAACGGGCGAACCAGGAAGGCGAACGAGCGAAGGCCCAGACTGCGCTGGCCGAGGAACGCCTGCGAGCTGCCGTCGAGGCAAGGGCCAAGGAACGGAAACAAACGCAACTGGCCGAGCAACGGCTCTATGACGCCAGAATGAATCTGGTCCAGCGGTACTGGGAGGACTATTACGGAGCTGTCATGCAGCAGGGACTCGATGAGCAGCTTCCGGCCAATCAGGGCGGAATCGATCGCCGTGGTTTCGAATGGTTCTACTGGCAGCGAAAATTGGCCTCCGGGCACGTTACCCTCAAGGCGCACAACCCCGGTGTCAACAGCGTGGCGTACAGCCCCGATGGCCGCCACTTCGCCGCTGGGGGCACCAGTGGGACGGTGACGGTTTGGGAGGCTGTGACATGGCACGAGACCCTCACATTCAATGGGCACACCGAACGGATCACGAGCCTCGCCTTCAGCCCCGACAGCCAGCAGCTCGCCACCGCCAGCTTTGACAAGACGGCGAAACTGTGGGACGCCGCGACTGGCCGCGAAATCCGCACGTTCCTGGGACACACCGACCAGGTCAACAGCGTGGTTTTCAGCCCCGATGGTGAGCGTCTCGCCACGGCCAGCGGTGACAAGACGGTGAAAGTGTGGACCGCCACGTCGGGACGGGAGATCCTCACCCTCAAGGGCCACACCAGGCCTGTCAGCAGCGTGGTGTTCCGTAGTGATGGCAAGCAGCTTGCCACCGCCAGTTTGGACAGAACGGTTAAGTTGTGGGACGCCGCGACTGGGCAAGACGTCCGCACGATCCAGGACCGCAACAGCATTGAGAGCGTGGCGTACAGCCCTGATGGCAAGCAGCTCGCGTGCGCCAGCGTCCCTGGGACGGTCAGGGTGTGGGACGCAGCGACCGGGAAGGCAATTCGAACCCTCAAGTGGAATACGATCAATGTCACGAGCGTAACCTACAGCTCCGACGGGAAACGGCTCGCTTCCGCCGGTTGGGACGGGGCGGTGAAAGTCTGGGACACTGCGACGGGACAGGAAGTCCATAGTCTCCAGGGGCATACGAACGCGGTGTTCGGCCTGGCGTTCAGCCCCGATAGCAAGAGCCTGGCCTCCGCCAGTTGGGACTCCACAGTGATGGTATGGGACGTGGTGATCGGCCAGGAAACCCCCACCCTCAAAGGGCAATACGTGGCGTTCAGTCCCGATGGCCGGTGGCTCGCTTCGGCAAGTTACGACGGGATAGTGAGGTTGTGGGACGCCGGCAGCGGGCAGGAGGTCCGCACCCTCAAGGGGCACACCAAGGCAGTCAACAGCGTGGCGTTCAGCCCCGACGGCCGACAGATCGCCACCGCCAGCCTCGACAAGACCGTGAAGTTGTGGGACGCCGCGACCGGGCAGGAGCTTCGCACCTGCCAGGGGCACACGGGATCGGTCGTGAGAGTGGCCTTCAGCCCTGATGGCAGACGGCTTGCCACCGCCAGCAATGACCATACCGTGAGACTGTGGGACGCTCTGACCGGCGAGGAAATCCTCAAGACCGACAGTGTCTCCAGCATGGCGTTCAGCCTCGACGGTCGGCACCTCGCCTACGCCGGTCATGGGGCGGTGAAGGTGACCGAGGCCGCGACCGGCCAGGAAACCCTCACCCTCAAGGGGCACCGCGGGCAAATCGACGGCTTGGCATATAGCCCCGATGGCCAATGGCTCGCCGCCGCCGGCGGTGATACGACGGTGACGGTGTGGGACGCCACGACCGGCAAAATCATTCTCAAGCTCAAGGGACACACCCAGGAGGTCAATACCGTGGCGTTCAGCCCTGACGGCCAGCGGCTCGCCTCCGCCAGCCGGGATGGGACGGTGAAGGTGTGGGACGTCGCGACCGGCCAGGAGACCCTCACCCTCAAGGGTCACCCTCTCGGTGTCCGGAGCGTCGCCTTCAGCCCCGACGGCCGACGGATCGCCTCCACCGGTATCTTCGATGGGTTGGTGAAGCTCTGGGACGCCAGGCCGCTGGACGATGAGCCGGCGAAAGACGGCCCAACGCGGCGTTGAGAGTGACGTGCCGCAATATTGTGGCAATACGGTTGACTGAGGGTCTCCTATTGATTGAGTCGGAGGTTCCCGTGAGCGAGATCTCCTCATCAGACTGGACCTGGATCAACGCCGCCGCCGAGCGCTTCGAGCGCGCCTGGAAGCAAGGCACGCGGCCGCGCATCGAGGACTATCTGGACGAGGTCGACGAGCCGCGCAAGCCCGCGCTGTTCGAAGAACTGCTCCGAGTCGAGATCGAGCTGCGCCGCCGCGCCGGCGAGGAGCCGGGCACTGAGGAATACGCGCGCCGCTTCCCGCATCATGCCGTGCCAATCGAAGCCGCTTTCGGCCCGGCCCCGGCACGATCGGCGACGGCAGGACCGGCGCACGACCTGCCGACCATCGCGCCGGTCACGACTGGCGGCCAGGCCGACCACAACGGCGAGCCGGCGCCGGGCGAGCGCATCCGCTACTTCGGCGACTACGAGATCGTCCGGGAGATCGCCCGCGGCGGCATGGGCGTCGTCTTCCAGGCCCGGCAGATCAGCCTCAACCGCACCGTCGCCTTGAAGATGATCCTCGCCGGACAGCTTGCCGACGAGACCGATGTCATGCGCTTCCACACCGAGGCCGAGGCGGCGGCCCACCTCGACCACCCGGGGATCGTGCCGATTTTCGAGGTCGGGCAGCACGATGGCCAGCACTTCTTCTCGATGGCCTTCGTCGAGGGCCGCAGCCTGGCCCAGCGGCTGGCCGAGGGACCGATGCCGGCCCGCGAGTCGGCCGCGCTCTTGCTCCAGGTCGCCGAAGCGATCGAGTACGCGCACCGCCGCGGCGTGATCCACCGCGACCTCAAGCCGGCCAACATCCTGCTCGACGCCGAGGACCGGCCGCGGGTGACCGACTTCGGCCTGGCCAGGCGGGTGCGGGCTGACGGCGGGCTGACGGGCTCCGGCCAGATGATGGGGACGCCCAGCTACATGCCGCCGGAGCAGGCCGGTGGGAAGCAAGGCGAGGTCGGCCCGGCGGCGGACGTCTATGCGCTGGGGGCGACGTTGTACTGCATGGTGACGGGCCGCCCGCCGTTCCAGGCGGCGACGGCGATGGAGACGGTGCTCCAGGTGATCAGCGATGAGCCAGTCCTGCCGCGGCGGCTGAATGCGTCGATCCCGCGCGACGTGGAGACGATCTGCTTGAAGTGCCTGGAAAAGGAGCCGGGGAAGCGGTATGCCGGCGCCGCGGCCCTGGGGCAGGACCTTCGGCGGGTCCTCGCGGGCGAGCCGATCGTGGCCCGGCCGGTGACGCGGTTGGAGCGTGCGGTCAAGTGGGCGCGGCGGCGGCCGGCGATCGCGGCGCTCCTGGGGTTGGTGGCGCTGGTGACCGCGCTGGGGCTCGGCGGTGTGCTTTGGCAATGGCGTGCAGCGGTGCTCGCCCGAGGTGCCGCCGAGCGAGAGACGATAAGGGCCAATGCACAGGCCGAGTTGGCTGAACAACGCCTCTACGACGTTCGGATGACCCTCATTCCGCAGTATTGGGACGGACAAGATCCCCCGCCGTTGGCCCAGCATCAGATGAAGCGGCAACGTCCGGACCAGATCGTTGATCGCCACGTCGATTTCTCCGCCCCGAATGGCGCACGCCTGCGCCGGCTGCTGGACGAGCAGCTACCAGCCAGTCGGGGTGGGGCCGATCGCCGAGGATTCGAATGGTATTACTGGCGACGAAAGATCGCATCTGGGCATATTACTCTTTCGGGGCACGCCGCGCCGGTCGAGAGCGTCGCGTTCAGCCCGGACGGACGGCGACTCGCCTCCGCGGGTGGTCAGCAGGTGAAGGTGTGGGACGCCGCAACCGGGAGGGAAATACTCACGTTCAACGGCCATACGGCCTTGGCGCATGGCGTCGCATTCAGCCCGAACGGCAAGCGGATCGCCTCCGCCGGCGGCGACCAGGTGGTCCGGCTCTGGGACGCTGACACCGGCAAGGTCGAACTCGTGCTCAGCGGGCACTCAGCCCCTGTTTTTGGCGTGGCGTTCAGCCCAAACGGGCGTCTGCTCGCCTCCGCGGGCGCGGACGAAAACGTGCTGCTATGGGACACCACGACCGCACGAAGGATCCACACTTTCAAGGCCAATTGCAAACGTGTCGGCAGTGTGGCCTTCAGTCCCGACGGTCGGCGACTCGCCTCTGGTGGCGACGATGGGTCGGTGCGAGTCTGGGACGCCGTAACTGGAAAGGAAGAACTCGCGGTCCACGGGCATACGCAAGGCATCGCCGGGATGGCGTTCAGCCCCGACGGTAAGAGGCTCGCGTCGGCCAGCCTGGATTGTGCCGTCAAGCTCTGGGACGCCCAGACGGGTCGTGAAGTGCTCACGCGCACCGTATCAAATTGGCCAACCGTGAGCGTTGCGTTCAACCCGGACGGTAAGCGGCTCGCCTCTGCCGGCCTGGCTCAGATCGTGGAGTTGTGGAACTCAGAGACGGGGGAGCGGGTTCAGGTCCTCAAGGGCCACGCCGCCCCGGTAACGAGCGTAGCGTTCAGTCCCGATGGGCACCACCTGGCCTCGGCAAGCTGGGATCACACGGTGAAGGTGTGGGATGCCGTGATCGGACAGGAGACGCCGACGCTTACGGGACACGCAGGGCCGGTTTGGAGCGTGGCGTTCAGCCCCGACAGCCAGCGGGTCGCCTCCGCTGGTGCCGATCAGGTTATCAGGGTATGGAACCCCGAGACGAGGAGGGAGATTCTCGAACTGAAGGGCCATGTTGAGAAGGTCACCAACGTTGTCTTCAGTCCCGACGGTCGGCACGTCGCCTCCGCCAGTCAGGACGGGACGGTTAAGCTGTGGGATGCCGCAACGGGTAACGAGGCCCTTACTCTCGCAGCGCACCCTAACGTTGTAGCCGGTCTCGCGTTCAGCCCAGACGGTCGAAGGCTCGCCACCGCGAGCTGGGATCAGACCGTCAAGTTGTGGGATGCCGCGACCGGGCGAGAAGTCCTCCGCTTCAAAGGCCACGCGGCCCAGGTTGATAGCGTGGCCTTCAGCTCCGACGGTCGGCGCCTCGCTTCGGGCGGCGGCGACCGGGCGGTACGAGTCTGGGACGCCGCGACCGGGGAAGAACTCCTCGTCCTCCGAGGGCACACCAAACAGATTTGGAGCGTGGCGTATAGCCCGGACAGTCGGCTCCTTGCCTCATCGGGCGCAGACGAGACCGTGAAGGTCTGGGACGCCGCGACCGGTAAGGAGCTTCTCAGCCTCAAGGAACATGTCGGAGATGTACCAAGCGTAGCGTTCAGCCCCGAAGGCCAGCGGCTCGCTTCAGCCGGTTACAATGGCACGTTGCGCGTGTGGGATCTTAAGACCGGCCAGGAAACGCTTTCCCTCAAAGCACACTCTGATGTCGTGACCAGCCTGGCCTTTAGCGCCGACGGGCGTCTGGCCTCCGCAAGTAGGGACGGGACGGTGAAGCTGTGGGACGGGCGGCCGCTGGACGATGAGCCGGCGAAAGACGGCCCAACGCGGCGGTGAGAGAGACGCGCCGCAATATCGCGGCAATACGGTCAACTGAGGGTCTCCAATTGAATGAGTCGGAGGTTCCCGTGATCGAGATCTCCTCATCAGACTGGACCTGGATCAACGCGGCTGCCGAGCGCTTCGAGCGCGCCTGGAAGCAAGGAACGCGGCCGCGGATCGAGGACTATCTGGACGAGGTCGACGAGTCGCGCAAGCCCGCGCTCTTGGAGGAACTGCTCCGAGTCGAGATCGAGCTACGCCGCCGCGCCGGCGAGGAGCCGGGCACTGAGGAATACGCGCGTCGCTTTCCACAGCATGCCATGCCAATCGACGCCGCCTTCGGCCCGGCCCCGGCACGATCGGCGACGGCAGGACCGCCGCACGACCTGCCGACCATCGCGCCGGTCGCGTCCGGCGGCCAAGCCTGCCACAACGGCGAGCCGGCACCGGGCGAGCGCATCCGCTACTTCGGCGACTATGAGATCGTCCGGGAGATCGCCCGCGGCGGCATGGGCGTCGTCTTTCAGGCCCGGCAGATCAGCCTCGACCGCACCGTCGCCTTGAAGATGATCCTCGCCGGACAGCTTGCCGACGAGACCGATGTCAAACGCTTCCATACCGAGGCCGAGGCGGCGGCCCACCTCGACCATTCGGGAATCGTGCCGATTTTCGAGGTGGGCCAGCACGAGGGCCAGCACTTCTTTTCGATGGCCTACGTCGAGGGACGCAGCCTGGCCCAGCGGCTGGCCGAGGGACCGATGCCGGCTCGCGAGTCGGCCGCGCTGCTGCTCCAGGCCGCCGACGCGATCGAGTACGCGCAACGCCGCGGCGTGATCCATCGCGACCTCAAGCCGGCCAATATCCTGCTCGACGCCGAGGGCCGGCTGCGGGTGACCGACTTCGGCCTGGCGAAGAAGGTGCAGGGCGATAGCGGGCTTACGGGCTCCGGCCAGGTGATGGGGACGCCCAGCTACATGCCGCCGGAGCAGGCCGGGGGCAAGCGAGGCGAGGTCGGTCCGGCGGCGGATGTGTATGCACTGGGGGCGACCCTGTACTGCATGGTCACCGGCCGCCCGCCGTTCCAGGCGGCGACGGCGATGGATACGGTGCTCCAGGTGATCAACGATGAGCCAGTCCCGCCGCGGAGGCTCAATGCAACGATTCCGCCCGACGTGGAGACGATTTGCTTGAAATGCCTGGAGAAGGATCCGGGGCGGCGCTATCCCTCGGCCGCGGCGCTGGGTGAGGACCTGCGGCGGTACCTGGCGGGCGAGCCGATCTCGGCGCGGCCGGTGACGAGGCTCGAGCGGGCGGTGAAGTGGGCGCGGCGGCGGCCGGCGATCGCCGCACTTCTCGGGATCGTAACGCTGGTGACGGCGCTTGGGCTTGGGGGCGTGCTCTGGCAATGGGGCGAGGCGGTGCTGGCGCGCGGCATCGCTGAGCGGGAAAGCGAGCGAGCAAAGGCCCAGAGCGAGCTGGCCGAGCGACGTCTGTACGACGTTCGAATGAATCTCGTCCAGCGGTACTGGGAGGACTATCGCGGCGATCTCGTGCACGACGGACTCGCCGAGCAGCTTCCAGCCAACCATGGCGGCATCGATCGCCGGGGTTTCGAGTGGTTCTACTGGCAACGAAAGCTCTCGTTGGGGCACATGACCCTCAAGGGGCACGCCGGCGCTGTCACGAGCGTGGCGTTCAGCCCCGACGAAAAGCGAATCGCTTCCGCCGGAATGGACCGGACCGTGAGGGTGTGGGACGCCGCAACCGGACAGGAATCCCTCACGCTCAAGGGACTGACTGGCTATGTCAACAGCGTCGCGTTTAGCCCCAACGGCCGGCAGATCGCCGCCGCAAGCGGTGTCGAGGTGAAAGTGTGCGACGCCGAGACGGGACAGGAAATCGTGACATTCAAAGGCCACGCCGGTTATGTCAATAGTGTGGCGTTTAGCCCCGATGGCAGCCGAATCGCCTCTGCTAGCGCGGACGGGACGGTGAAGGTGTGGGACGCCGCGACCGGACAGGAATCCCGGACGCTGAAAGGGCATACTCACATCGTCTTGAGCGTGGTGTTCAGCCCCGACGGCAAGCGGCTCGCATCCGCGAGTATGGACCGGACGGTGAAGGTGTGGGACGCCGTGACCGGGCAGCAATCCCTCACTCTCGACGGGCAACTCGATTATCTCATGCGATCTCAAGTGAGCGTCGCATTCAGCCCGGACGGTCAGCAGATCGCATCCGCCGGTAGGGACCGGACGGTCAAGGTGTGGGACGCCGCGACCGGGCGCGAAACCCTTACCCTCAGGGGACACACCGGCCTTGCGACTTGCGTGGCTTTCAGCCCGGACGGCAAACATCTCGCCTCCGCCAGCTTCGAGGGGACCGTGAGCGTATGGGACGTCCAGACGGGACAGGAGCGCACTGTCAAGGGTCATCGCAACGTGGTCAACAGCGTGCGGTTGAGCTCGGACGGCAGGCGGATCGCCTCCGCAAGTTCGGACGGGACGGTCAAGGTGTGGAACGCGCGGTTCGGGCAGGAAACGCTCACCTTCAAGGGGCATACGAGCGGTGTCTGGGACGTGGCATTCAGCCCCGACGGCAGGCGAATCGCCTCCGCCGGTGGGGACGGGAAGGTGAAGCTGTGGGATGCCGCGAGCGGGCAGGAAACCCTTACCCTCAGGGGACACACCCGCCTTGCCACCAGCGTGGCCTTCAGCCCGGACGGCAAACATCTCGCCTCCGTCAGCGGTGTCGAGGTGAAAGTGTGGGACCTGGGGACCGGACAGGAAACGCGCACCTTCAAGGGGCATACCAGCCGAGTCAACAGCGTGGCGTTCAGCACCGACGGCACGCGGTTGGCCTCTGCCAGCGATGACAACACCGTGAAAGTGTGGGACGCCGCGACTGGGCGGGAACGACTGACATTCAAGGGAAACACCGGGGGTGTCAACATCGTGGTGTTCAGCCCCGACGGCAAACGGCTCGCCACAATCGGTTCTCTTGGCAAGGTCCAGTTGTGGGACGCAGCGACCGGCCGAGAATCCCTCACCATCAAAGGGCACGAAGTGCTTGCGTTTGACGGGGCTGGCGGGACTGAGATCGGGCAGGAATCCCAAACCGTCCAGGGCAGCCGAGTCAACCGGGTGGCTTTCAGCCCCGACGGCAAGTGGCTTGCCTCCGCTAGCGAAGACCGGACGGTGAAGCTATGGGACGCCGCGACCGGAGAGGAGACCCTTATCCTGAAGGGACACACCGCCGGTGTCACGAGCGTGGCGTTCAGCCCCGACGGCGAGCGGCTCGCCTCCGGCAGCGAGGATGCGGTTGTGAAGGTGTGGGACGCCGTGACCGGCCAGGAAACCCTCACCCTCAAGGGGCATACCGACGCGGTTTTTGGCGTGGCGTTCAGCCCCGACGGCCATTGGATCGCCTCCGCAAGCAGGGATGGTACAGTGAAAATGTGGGACGCTCGGCCGCTGGACGGCAAGCCCGCGACATCATGCTTAGATCAATGATGAAGGAGCCTGCAGCAACCTCTCGGGGAAAGCACTGGAGTCAGACTGGTTTTTTATTCTTTGACAAGGAACCAGTCTGACCCCGCCTTAACCATGCGGAATCTGTGATGAACGAAATCCCAACGGCCGATTGGACCTGGATCAACGCGGCGGCCGAGCGCTTCGAGCGCGCCTGGAAGCAAGGCACACGGCCCCGCATCGAGGACTATGTGGCCGAGGTGGACGAGTCGCGCAAGCTCGCGCTCTTGGAGGAACTGCTCCGAGTCGAGATCGAGCTGCGCCGCCGTGCCGGCGAGGAGCCGGGTACTGAGGAATACGCGCACCGCTTCCCGCATCATGCCATGCCAATCGAAGCCGCCTTCGGCCCGGCCCCGGCCCGATCGGCGCCGGCAGGACCGCCGCACGACCTGCCGACCATCGCGCCCGCCACGACCGGCGGCAAAGCCGACCATAACGGCGAGCCGGCGCCGGGCGAGCGCATCCGCTACTTCGGCGACTACGAGATCGTCCGGGAGATCGCCCGCGGCGGCATGGGGGTCGTCTTCCAGGCCCGGCAGATCAGCCTCAACCGCACCGTCGCCTTGAAAATGATCCTCGCCGGCCAGCTTGCCGACGAGACGGATGTCAAACGCTTCCACACCGAGGCCGAGGCGGCGGCCCACCTTGACCACCCGGGGATCGTGCCAATCTTCGAGGTCGGGCAGCACGAGGGCCAGCACTTCTTCTCGATGGCCTACGTCGAGGGCCGCAGCCTGGCCCAGCGGCTGGCCGAGGGACCGATGCCGGCCCGCGAGTCGGCCGCGCTCTTGCTCCAGGTCGCCGAAGCGATCGAGTACGCGCACCGCCGCGGCGTGATCCACCGCGACCTCAAGCCGGCCAACATCTTGCTGGACCAGGACGGCAAGCCGCGGGTGACCGACTTCGGCCTGGCGAAGCAGGTGCGGGCTGACGGCGGGCTGACGGGCTCAGGCCAGGTGATGGGGACGCCCAGCTACATGCCGCCGGAGCAGGCCGGTGGGAAGCGGGGCGACGTCGGCCCGGCGGCGGACGTCTATGCGCTAGGGGCGACGTTGTACTGCATGGTGACGGGCCGCCCGCCGTTCCAGGCTGCGACGGCAATGGAGACGGTGCTGCAGGTCATCGGTGAGGAGCCGGTTGCGCCGCGGAGGCTGAATGCGACGATTCCGCGCGACGTGGAGACGATTTGCTTGAAATGCCTGGAGAAAGACCCGAGGCGGCGCTATCCCTCGGCCGCGGCGCTGGGTGACGACCTGCGGCGATACCTGGCGGGCGAACCGATCTCGGCGCGGCCGGTGACGAGGCTCGAGCGGGCGGTGAAGTGGGCGCGGCGCCGGCCCGCGATCGCCGGGCTGCTAGGGCTGGTCGCGCTGGTGGCGGCGGTGGGGCTTGGCGGCGTGCTCTGGCAGTGGCGCCAGGCGGTGCTGGCTCGCGGCATCGCCGAGCTGGAGTCGAAACGGGCGAAGGCCCAGACCGAGCTGGCCGAGCGGGAAAGCGAGCGAGCGAAGGCCCAAACCGAACTGGCCGAGCAGCGTCTCTACGACTTCCGGATGAATTTCGTTCAGCGGAACTGGGAGGACTATCATGGTAACCTCTTGCTGAACGGGCTGGACGAGCAGCTTCCGGCGAAACAGGGCGGCGTCGAACGCCGTGGCTTCGAGTGGTTCTACTGGCGGCGCAAGACCTCGTCGGGCCAGATCACGCTCAAGGGACATCCCGACGATGCGTTTCCGTTCATGAGCGCGGTGCTTTGCCGCGATGGCCGGCGTTTGATCGGCGGCGGTCGGGCTGGGGCGGTGAAGGTATGGGATGCCGCGACCGGCGAACCGACCCTGACGCTCAAAGCGCACGTTGGCCGGATCACGAGCGTGGCGTTCAGCCCCGACGGAAAGCGCCTCGCCTACGCCGCTCTGATCAACGGGACCGGGCAAGTGAAGGTGTGTGACGCCGCGACAGGACAGGAGATCTGCACTATTACGGCAACGGCAGACACCAAATCGGTTGAGAGCATCACGTTCAGTCCCGACGGCAGTCGCCTCGCCTCGGCGGGCAGCGACTGGAAAGTGAAAGTGTGGGATGCCGCAACCGGGCAACTGATTCGTACTCTCGAGGGAGGCCGTTACGTGATCTTTAGCCCGGACGGTCGCCGTCTTGCTGCGGGTACCGCTCTCGGGCCGGTGGTGCTGTGGGACATCGTGACCGGTCAAGAGGTCCGCGCACTCAAGGTGTCACCCGGCGGCATGATGGGCGGCAAGGGTCCATGGGTGTACAGTCCGGACGGCGGTCGGCTCGCCGTCAGCAGCGGTTATGGGCATGACGCCAGGGTGACGGTTTGGGACGCCGCGAACGGTCAGCAATTTGGGGCCATGTTGCCGTACAACAGCAATGTCACAAGTATCGCGTTCAGCCCCGACGGCCGACGCCTCGCCACCGGCACTGTTGATGGGGCAGTGATGGTGTGGGATACCGAGACCGGCCGGGAGTCCCGAAGCTTCAAGGGCCGCACGAGCGCGGTCATTAGCTTGGCGTTCAGCTCTGACGGCAGCCGCCTTACCTCGGTGTGCAGCGACTGGACTGCGAAGGCATGGGATGTTACGACAGATCAGGAAACGCTCACTCTCGAGGCTAGTCAGACTATCGGATGCTTGGCTTTCGACATGAATAACGCCCACCTCGCCTACGCATCTGCCGATCTGAGGTACAAGTTGTGGGACCTTGAGACCGGCCATGAGGTCCGCACGCTCAAGGGGCACACCGGCCGGGTGTCGTCGGTCGTTTTCAGCCCAGATCGTCGTTGGCTTGCCCTCGCACTCCTCGATAACACTGTGAGGGTGTGGAACGTGACGGAGTGGCGGGAAAGCCTCATCCTCAAAGGACATACCAATAACGTGTCGATCGTCGCATTCAGCCCCGACGGCCGGCGGCTAGCGTCCGCCAGCGGTGACAAGACGGTGAAGGTTTGGGATGCTGCGACCGGTCAGGAGACCCGCACCGTCAACCCACGTAGAGACATGTACGTGCCTCTAAGCTTGGCGTTCAGCCCGGATGGCACGCGGCTCGCCGCGAGCGGGAGCACCGGCACGCTGGAGGTGTGGGATGCTGCGACCGGTCGGGAGATCTTCACCGTCACAGGGCACAAGGGGGCTGCTGGAAGCGTCGCGTTTAGTCCCGGTGGCCAGCATCTCGCGACGGCCAGTTGGGATCGGACGGTGAAGGTTTGGGACGCCGCGACAGGAGACGAAATCCGAACCCTCAACGGGCACACCCACCCTGTCACTTGCGTGGCGTTCAGCCTTGATGGACGGCGCCTGGCCTCCGGCAGCCGTAATGGGGAGGTGAAGGTATGGGATGCCAAGACCGGGCAGGAGACGCTCACGCTCAAGGAGCAGACGGGGCTTATCGCATGCGTGGCATTCAGCCACGACGGACATCGCCTCGCCTCCGCCAGTGAAGATGGCACCGTGAAGGTCTGGGACGCCCGGCCGCTGGACCCCGAGCCGACGAAGCCCGGCCCAGGCCCACGTTGAGCAAGCCTGTCGGATCGAACAGAACGCGCAAAGCCAACTCCCCAATGAGCCGGAACCAAATACTGGGAGTATTCGACGCTGTAGCAAGGAAATCGGGCGGCATGCTTTGCCCCAGGGCGGAACATGGCGGAGAAACTCGTTCCCACGCGCTGCGTGCGAATGCCGTCTAGGGCGCTCCGCGTCGTCCGGTCCCGGCAGAGGGCCGCAGAGCGGCCAGGGAGGCATTCCCACTCGTTTCGAGCCCGGGCCGCAGGTACTTGTAGTTCTTGCTGGTGATTTCTCGGTGAAATTCGTCAATTCCCGTCTTCCAGACAAAGACCGTCGAGCCTGGGCAACTGTCCCCGTGATGCTCCGAGAAGTGCAGCAGAAGCCCGTCGCGGGAGACTTGCAAATAGGCCGGCGTGTTTTCTTCAAAGTGATGTTCCCAGTCAACGGAGAACCCGAGGAAGTCAACGGAGAACTCCTTGGCCTTCTCGACGCTGAAGATACGAAGGATTGGGATCCTTTTCTGGACAGCGACAGGCACTGCTCACCTCGAAGTTTGCTTGAAAGATCAAGATGAAGAGTAAGACTACGAAGAGGATTAAGATTAAGATCAGGGTTACGATCAAGCGCAGGATCAAGTCGCCATGTCACTAGCTCGGTGGGCTCAACTCTGGGAAAATCAAGCGGATCTGGTTGTCCCGTCCCCTCTGCGCGCTTTGCTTCCCTGCCTCGCTCACGTTTTCGTCCCGGCACGTTGCTTGCTGTGTTTCCGCTTCCGAGGCGATTCGAGGAATCGCTTCAGGTCCTCCATCACCTCGGTGCTGTCGCCTTTGCGTTTGGCGGAGGCGATCAGGCGCTCCAGGCGCTGAATCGGGTCGTCGCCGGTCGATGCAAACGCCTTTTCGATCTCTTCGCGAATCTTGCTGAGTTTCTTGGTTCCGATCATAACAATGCCCCCAACAGGTCCCTCAATTCCGGAAGCTGACGGCTTGCGTTCTCGGCACTCTGGCCGCGGTCGAGCAACTCGGCGGTGGCCTTCGCGAGAATAGCCCGTGGGGACCGCTTCGCCATTTTCTTACAATTGGGATCGTTTTCTGGAAAGCGAGAGCCATTGGCCACCTCGACGTTTGCTCAGTCGGAGGAGGCATCCCATTCGGCATGAACCTTTTTGATATCGGCAATGATCTGATCCAGCGTTTCGCCCGCGAAAAGGACGTCCCGCTCCGCCGTGTAGTCGCCGTGGCCGGTCGTGAACTGGTTGATGAACCGGACGGTATCCGCAGCGCCGAGTTCGCGACAGAGGATTTCGATCGCTCGCTGGGTGACCTCCGCGAGCGGCTTCGTTTTCAAGGTCATGGTCCGATCTCCGCTATCAGTTCAAGAGGGCTGACAACCTTCGGCGGGCCACTGTGGACCACCTGCGCCCGCTTGAGGAGCCGGTCATCACAGGTACAGAAATAGTCCGCTCCTACCTCGATCTCGCATGCGAAGTGAAGAGCATCGAGCGGTTTGAGGCCCGCATCATGAAAGACGCTCGCCCTCTCTTCGATTTCGGGGGAGAGTTGGACGAACCGCCGCGCGTGAGCGAGCACGTCGAAGCCAATACTGGTTGCCCAGCCGACTCGCCGGCTACTCCGACCCCATGCGCCGAGACAGCCAGCGCCGCCGCCATCCCGATCGACACAATGCCAGGCTGTGTCCACCGGCAACAACGACGGCGGTTCCCATGAGAACCGAGAGGTCGCTGTCGGATCGGGGTTTTGACTCGCTTTCCTTGCGGTCATCCGCCGGGGCAGCCGGCAGTGCTTCGGTCCGGGCGTTCGACTGGCCATCATGCCAATCGTTGATCGCCGCGTCGAACCAGGGAAGCATGGGATCGCCTACTTCCAGGGGAATCGGACGTTGCGGCGTTGGCTCCGCGGCAGGAGCCCCAGCCGGAACGGAAGCGGGAAGAGCGGCACCCGCAGGCGACTCGGAGGGCTCGACCGTGTCGACGATCGAAGGTGGGAGCGCGTCTTCACTGGTTTCGGCCGCGACCAGCGAAACCTGCGGCTGGAGCCCCTGACCCAACGAGGAGGCGGAGATGGGTGAGGAACCCAGAGCGACTGACGCGGTCATACTCGCTGTCATCTGATCCTGACCACTCGAGCCGCCCGGTTGCACACTCACGGCGGATGCGGCCGGAAGAGCCGCATACTGGCCCGAGCCGACGGCCGACGCGGCCGACACGACGGTCGTGATCGCCGATCCGCCGTTGCCACTGCTCGAGTTGTCCGTGGGCGAGGATACCAGATCGAGGTGCCGGGTGGCCGTCGTGTGCGAATGTGATGTCGCGGTCGAAACGACGGTGCTACTCGCGCCCTTGGTGACCGACGATACCCCGTTGGCACTCAACAAGCCAGCAACCAGCAAATTGGCCTTGGGTGTGCCGAGGCCGGTGACCAGGTCGTAACCTGGCGTCGCCGCGTATCCATTATTGCCGGTCGTGATGTCGTGGAAATCACTGCTGGGCAGATCGTAAAGCTGAGTCAGCAGTTGAGTGGACGACAGCGTGCTCTTGCTCGCCGGCGCCAGTCCCTGGTCGGTGATCGCGACCAGCCCCGCCCACGAAGGCGCGGCGACGCTGGTGCCGCCCACCTCGAACCAGCCGGATTGCCCGGAGTAAGCAACCGAGTCATAAACGGCCACCCCCGTGTTGGGGTCGGCGTTGAACGAAACGTCGGGCGTGGTGCGTACTCCGTAACTCAAGCCGACAGCCGCCTGAGCCGCGACCTGATAGGACGGTGCGTTCTCACCGAAGTAGAAGCCATTGTCGGTTCCGCTGAACCCACCCGTACTGTCGCTCCACCCCGATTCCGAGCCGTAACTATTGCCGGATCCCAGCGTCAACGTGGTGCCGCCCACAGCCACGACGTTGGGAGACACCGAAGGATACATCGGCCCATACCATGCCCCCGAGTCGCCCGATGACGCAAGATACGTGATCGGGATGTGGCCCGCCGGAGTCGTGAAGATACTGTCATAATTCCATTCGCCCCAGAACTCCTGGGTTCCCCAGCTCATCGACACGACGCTGACACTGGGGATCTTGCTGGCGGTCGAGACGGCACTGAAAAGGCTGTTGAGACTGTCGGATGCAGCCTCGACCAGGATGATGTTTGCCTTCGGGGCGAGCGCATGGGCCCACTCGACGTCCAGCGATTCTTCGAGGGCCCAGCCGGGATCGGTGGTTTTTGCTCCCAGGTTATCGACGGTGAAGGACGGTGGCGCGGACAGGCCGTATTCCGCGTCGAACTTGGCGAGGTCCGAAGTGATGTTGGGATCGTTGTACGCGTCGATGATGGCGATCGTCTGGCCCGCGCCGCTGCCGCTAACCGTCCCGCTGGAAAACGTGATCTGGTTGACGCCGTATGCGGTTTGAATCTGCTGAGGGCTGTAACCGCTTGGCCCACTACTGACAAACGGGATGACCTGAATTGCAGTCTGGGCGGTGATCTGATCGATCGGGGTGCTCGATCCCCCAACCGAGAGAAGCTGCCGGAATTCGAGTGATTCGCACGGCAAGCTGATCCGGGTCGCGCGTCTTTTGCGTCGATTTGCCTGCGGCCCGCGAGGGGATGAACGCAGGAATTTCCAGAAGCTCATGGTGCACTCCACCCTGATGCCAAATCAAACGTAGTCATCACGCTCCGCGTGATGCAGCGAGGTCCGATGGTGTCATCACGCTCCGCGTGATGGAACGAGGTCCGATGGTGTCATCACGTTACAGAAGCAGACACGACTCGCTGCAGCCGACCGATGTTCTATAGTGAATACGGCCGATAAGGTGCCGAACTTACACATCGCAAAGACGAAAACGCGTCGCGATTTCGACGTGGATGACGATAATTCCCATGGAGGAGTCGGGAACTTTGGCTTGCCGCCCGGCCCGTTATGTTGGTCGAGCCGGTGTCGCGCAAACCTCGCACGGTAACGCGTTCATCGGCGTAGGGTGCAAGCCGCCGGCCTCACATCGGTTGCGGTGGGTTGCACCCACCCTACAAAGGGAACGTGATCTTGCAGTTCAGCGATTCGCAAACCTCGATCAGCCTGATGGACCAGCTTCGGCAGTCGCCCAGGAATGCCGACGCCTGGGATCGGTTCATCCGGCGTTACAGGCCCAAGATCTACGGCTGGTGTCGCACCTGGGGGTTGCAGGAGGCTGATGCGGAGGACGTAGCCCAGGAAGTCATCGCCAAGCTCGCGCAGAAGATGGCGGGCTTTCAATACGACCGCTCGCGCTGTTTTCGCGCCTGGCTGAAGACGATCACCCAGCGCGCGCTCAGCGACTTCATCGCCAATCGTTCGCGGGTGGTTGGCGACCAATCGATCACGTTGCTACTTGAAAACATCGAGGCCCGCGCGGATCTCGAGCGGCGGATCGAGGAGATCTTCAATCGCGAACTGCTGGAGCTGGCGATCGCACGCGTACGCGAGCGCGTCGCGCCGGGGACGTGGGATGCTTTCCGCTTGGTGGCGTTCGAGGGACGCTCGGGGGCCGAGGCGGCGCAGTTGCTGCGGATGCCCGTCGCCTCCGTCTTCGTGGCCAAGCATCGGGTTCAGAAGATGCTCAAGGAAGAGCTCACGCGACTCGAACGGCCGGATGTATAGTGGACCCCAGAAGGTGGACCACTCGGGCCAATCTTGAGCCGGCCGATCTGCTCGTAGAACTCGGCCTGGATCGCTTGGCTCTCGTCGTGGTCGCGGCGGCGTCCGTCGCGGAAGTTGGATTCGATGCCGTCCAGCAGTTGCTTCTTCCAGTGACTGATCTGGGCGGAGTGGACCTGATACCCTCCTGACAGCTCGGCGGGGGTCCTGGTCTGCTGAGCGGCCTCCAGAGCGACCCGCGCCTTGAAGGCTGCCGGATATCGCTTGTTCGTGCCTCTCATGACGCTCCTCGGAATGCAAAAGTGGTCTTCGATCACTTTAACATCTCGAGTGACCCAGTGTTAGGGGTCCACCTCAGGTCGACGACAGCAGCGCCGGGCCTTGCCGCCTGTCGGACGGATCCGTTGTGGGATAAGATGAGAGGATCTCCGGAGGAAAACGCGTTTCGGGTCGAGGACCGCTCATGAGCACGATCTCCAAACGATCGCCCCAATCTGCATCGCGCAACCATCAGAACCCGCCAAGAACGGACCACGCCTCCTTCGCGTATGGCTGGCGGTACGTGCCCCGCCCGGGACGCAACGGCCGTACCCAGCGGGAGCGCATCCCGTTGACGCTGGAGGATGTGCTGCACCCCCAGGAAGGAGACGTTCTGGTGCCCGGTGATCCCCATGCCGACGACTGCACCTACTTGCGGTACGTCGCCAAGGACCGCAACGCCGATGATGACTCGGTCGTCGTCTTGACCGACTGTGACATCTACTGGGACATTGCCGAGCTGAAAAACCACCGTCCCGATTTGGCGGTGATCTTCGGGGTGAAACGGCGGCGGGATTGGCCGTCGTTTGACGTCAAGAAGGAGAAGGTGCGGCCGAAGTTGATCGTCGAGGTGGCCTCGCTCCAGACGCGGGTCGTGGATGTCGAGGACAAGGTGATCGAGTATGCCCGCGCGGGTGCCGCATTACGTGATCGCGGATGTGGACGAGGCCACGGGACGGCGGCGGTTGACGCTGAAGGCTTACCGTCTCAAGGGGCGGCGGCGGGCGTACGAGCCGGTGAAAGTCAACGAGCGTGGCTGGGCGTGGCTGGAGCCGCTCGGGTTGTGGCTGGGGGTGAAAGCCAACCCGGACACCGGAGGGGACCGTCTGGCGTTGTTCGACCCGGAGACCGGCCTGGAGATCGCCGACTACACGGCGATCCGGCGCGCACGCGATGCGGCCGACGCCCGCGCCGACCTTGCCGAAGATCGAGCCGACGCCGAGACCCAGGCCCGGGCCGGCGCCGAAGCCCGGGCCGACGCCGAAGCACAGGCCCGGGCCGACGCCGAGACCCGCTTGCGCCAGGCGGAAGCCGAACTGCGCCGGCTCCGGAAGCGAAGATCCTAGTGCTTTGTCACAGCTTAATTGTCGGGTCCGAGTATCCGATTTTAGATACCAGAGCCCACGATGCGCACTCGAATGATCGCCGGCCGGTCGAGGCGGCAGACCACGACACGGCGCAAGAGATCGTGGTGGTACTGAACGTCCCGAGGAGCGCACTCAATCAAGGAACCGGCGGGAAATTCATCCTTGGGTAGGAAGATCTCCGTGTCGCCACACTCGGGATGGTGTTCCCATACGAATTCCAGAGCGTGACGAGACTCCGTGTCGTAGCGGAAGCAGTGCGGTTCTCCGGCAGTGTAGCGTGGATAGGGTCGTGGGCGAAAGTTGGGACGTGGGCGTCCATCGGGAGTGAACATGGCGAGGTCCTCGTCGTTCCAGCCGTCCTTGCGGCCCGGGTCCAGCCCGGGGTGTAGTTCCACTGGGCGCCCGAGGCAAGGCTGGCGTCGAGACAGTCGTAGATTGCCGCGACATAATCGCCGGCCCGGTGCGCCGTCGCCCCCACTCCAAACTCGCCGACAAAAAGCGGGGCATTCCACTCGCTTGCCTTGGACTCCATGCGCGAGAAGGCCTGTTGCATGCCGAAGGTCGTGCCATGCCAGCGATTGAGCGCGAGCGTCAGAAGGCGATAGTAATGGGGGGCATAGACCACACCGTCAACATCGGGTCGAGGCAGTCTCGACTGAAGCCCGCAGTTGGTGGTGATCTGGCCTTCGAGGAACAGAATCGCCGCCGGATCGGCGCCGCGCACGACCAAGGCCGCGTCGCGATAGAGCGGAGCCAGATCCCGGCGCTCGTCGCCCCACGGCTCATTGATCAAATCGTAGCCGATCACGCCAGGCACGCCCGCGAGCGTCGCGGCGACACGCCCGAGCATCGCCAGGAAGCGGCTGCGTGTTCCGGTTGCATCGGAGAAGAAATCGTCGAACGACCGGTGCGTGGTCCGGTCCGAGACCATCAGAAGCGGCCAGGCCTTGCACGATGGTCCGTTATCCGGCCGCGACAGCGCACCACGCGGCGAGACCGCCCACGCGGGAAAGCCGTCGCCACTTCCCCTTGAGGCGTAGCGTGAGAAGCCGTCCTGGTGGATATCAATGATGACGTACATCCCGCGCGACGAGGCCGCGAGTGCGATGGCCCTCAGGCCCGCAAGATAGGCCTCGTTGTAGACGCCCGGCGACGGCTCGTAGGCTTCCCAGATCATGAGCAGCCGTACGACATTCATGCCAAGGCCTTCAAGACGGTCGAAGTCCGCGGTTGTGAGGTTGGGCAAGAACGGCGGGACCTTGGCGTCGCCCGACACGTTGACACCGCGAAGAATCACGACTCGGCCCGATGAGTCAACAAAGTGCCGCCCTTCGACCCGCAACGGAGCAAGAGTCAACGCGCCCACGTCGGTGCCTGACATCAGGAGGAAGGCGGCCAGCACCAGGGATTTGTTCAAGTGAAGGTGTCGAATTCGCCGATTGTACGAATCGAGTCGCCAAGTTCCTGGCCGCCCTAGAATGGCCGATTGCAGGGTGGAAAAGGAGGCGATCGCCGGGTTGTGCGCACACTCTCCGCTCGGATTCCATCGCGGAATTCCCTCGTTTTGAGCCCGAATTAAGCCGGTGGATCTTGCCGCAGTACAAGCGGGTCCGCGCGGCCTTTCGCTCCAGTAATGGGAAACGGGCGGCGCCATGTGACATTGCTGTGCGCACACGCCCGAAGAGAGCCCGCAAGGCAGGCCGTGCCGGGGTTGGTCCGCTCGATCGTGATGCCTTCTATCGCCGTGCCAGCGCCGCAGCAGGGCTCCGTCGAGACGACAAAGCTCCCCTCACGAGGAAAGCGAGGGTCCCGTGGCGTCAGCGAGCGAAGGCTCGGTCACCCGATGTGTGCGTGATATCGGAAGCGGCGATGCCGCCGCCGCGACGCTGTTGTGGGAGCGGTACTTCACGCTCTTGGTTCAGGTCGCCAAGAAGCGCCTGGCACGCTCGGGGAGCACCGGCGCGGACGCAGACGAGGAAGATGCCGCCCTGAGCGCATTCGTGAGTTTCTGCACGGCGGCCGGGGAGGGGCGGTTCCCGGGTTTGCTTGACCGGGAGGAGCTATGGCGGCTACTCGTCGTGATCACGGCGCGCAAGGTCGGCGAACAGGTGGATCGCCGCCGCGCACTTAAACGTGGTGGGCACCTGCACCGCGTGGAGGGCTCCGAGGCAAACGGACTGACGTCTGGACTCGCCGCGGCGCTTGCCCGCGAGGCCAACCCGGAAGTCGCCGCCATGGTTGCCGAAGAGACGTGCCTCCTGCTCGAGCGGCTGGGCAACAGCCAGCTCCAGGCGATCGCCCTGTGGCGGATGGAAGGTTATACCGCCGACGAGATCGCCCAACGGCTTGGCTGTACCCGGCGCACCGTCGCGCGCAAGCTCGAATTGATCCGCGACGCATGGAAAGGGGAGCTGGAATGACCGACGACCGGTCGCAGACGGGGCCGACCGCTCGTCGTCTGAGGGTTGGCTCGCGGGTTATTCGCATTGACGACGCGTGCGACCGCTATGAGGCGGGCTGGGTTTCCGGGCCGCGGCCCAGGATCGAGCAATTCCTTGACCAGGTTGCCGCCATCGAGCGGCCGTCGCTCCTCCGCGAGCTGCTCGCGATCGAGCTGGAGATCCGGCGCGGGCGGGGCGAAGCGCCCACAGCAGAGGAATACCTGGCCCGGTTCCCTGACAATTCCGCGCTCGTCAACGACGCGTTCACCGTGGGCCGGTCCACCGAGTCGGGCATCCTCGAGCGCGACATGCCGCAAGCCCTTCAGAGGGGCGTGCTCGATGGCCGAAACCCAGGCGCGGAGGGAATCGCCGGCTACCGGATCGTCGACGAGCTGGGGCGTGGCGGGATGGGGGTCGTGTTTCGCGCCCGGCAAGTTGCGCTCGGACGGACTGTGGCCTTGAAGATGATCCGGGCCGCGCATCTCGCGTCAGAGGCCGAGCGGCAACGGTTCCGTATCGAGGCCGAGGCCGCGGCCGCACTGGACCACCCGAACATCGTGCCAATTTATGAGGTGGGCGAATGCGCAGGCCGCCTCTACTACACCATGAAGCTGGTCGAGGGGGGATGCCTGGCGCGCTGGCTCGAGCAAAACGTGCCCAAGCCGCGCGATGCGGCGTTCATCGTCGCGCAGGCGGCCCGAGCGGTCGGTGCGGCCCACCGCCAGGGGATCCTGCATCGCGACCTCAAGCCGGCGAACATTCTCATCGATCGCGACGGCAAGCCGCACATCACCGACTTCGGCCTAGCCAAGCGAATCGGGGTGGATTGTGAACTCACCGAGCCGGGCGACTCGTGGGTACACCGAGCTACATGTCCCCCGAGCAAGCGGCCGGCGGCGTGCGCGGATTGACCACCGCGTCAGACGTCTACAGCCTGGGAGCGATCCTCTATCGCCTCCTGACGGGACGCCCGCCGTTTCGGGGCGATTCGGTGATGCAGACGCTCCATGACGTGCGCGATCGCACCCCCGATCGACCTCGATCCCTCGATCCCACGCTGCACCGCGACCTGGAGACAATCTGTCTGAAGTGTTTGGAAAAACTGCCCGAGAGGAGATACCGATCGGCCGACTCGCTGGCCGAAGATCTGGAGCGATGGTTGCGCGGCGAACCGATCGCGGCCCGCGCGGTCGGGCCCATCGAGCGGGCGGCGCTCTGGTGCCGCCGCAACAAGCTGCTCGCCAGTCTCAGCGCAGCGCTTGCGGCGGCCTTGATTGTCGGGTTCGCCGCAGTTTGCATCGAGTGGCGCCGGGCCGAGGCGAGTTACCGCGACGCGACAACGCAGCGACGTTTTGCCCAGCAAAACCTTGCTCGGGAGCAGGCCGCCAACGAGGCACTCCGCCAGGCGAACGCGACAATCGAGGAGACCAATGCCGCGCTGCGGGCGGCCAACTCGGTTGAGAAGGCTGCGCGGCAAGCCGCCCAGGTGCGGGGGGATCTGATCCTGGATGCGATCAAGCGGTTCTATATCGGGGCGAGTCAGGACGTACTGCTCAAGGAGCCACGCCCCGAGTCGTTGCGGAAGCGACTCCTGAGTTCGGCGCTCGAGTTTTATCAAAGGCTCCAGTCGGCTCTTGCCTCCAGCGGCACGGATCCGCTCACCCAGGCAGAGCTGGCTCGTGCCTTCCACAATGCCGGGACGATCACGGCGTGGATCGGCTCCCGGCCCGATGCGATCGCTGCGCATCGCCGCGCGCTGAAGATTCGCCAGACTCTCGTCGACGGCGGCGATGGGGCCAGATCAGACGCTCGAGAGGAGCTGGCGCTCAGCTACCTCGCTCTGGGCGCCCTCCTGGAAGACCTCCGTCACAGCGACGAAGCCGAAGCGCAACTCCAGAAGGCGAGTGCGATCCTCGAGGGCCTCGCCAACGGTAGCAAGGACAATGCACGCTACCTGGTGAACCTCTCCGAGGTCTACTCCCGGCTCGGCGAGCTGTTCCGCCGGTCTGGACGGACAGACGACCAGATGAAGGCCTTGCGGCGAATGGTCGATACGGCCGAGCGCGCAGCACAGGCTGATCCGGCGTTCCGCCAGCAACTGGCTGCCCATTTGAATAATCTCGGCTGGGCACTGGCCGGCCAGGGCCTTGCCGGCGACGCTCTGGTCGTGTATCAGCGGGCGCGCGCGATGGTGGAGCAGCTCGTGCGCCAGGAGCCCCAGTCCCACGAGCTGCGCCTACTCCTGTCACATATCCTGGGCAACATCGGCGGGCTCGAGGCGGGTCAAGGCCGATCAGCGGAGGCACTGGCGTCGTTTACCAAGGCGATTGCGGCCTCGAAGGCCGCCGTAGCGGCCTCGAAGGCCGTCGTCGCGGCCTCGCCCAGTGTGATCCAATCCCGCGTCTCTATTGACAGCCTGTACCACAAATTGGGGATGTTGCTTGGCGACCTGGGCCGTTATGAGGAAGCAGGCGAGGCTTTCCACAAGGCCCGTGACGTGCGCGAGGTGCTCGCGCGCGACTTCCCGGAAGATCCGGACTTCCAAGACCAGCTCGCAGAGATCGACCACAACATCGGCGTGCTCCATTTTTCACTGGGACACGGCAAGGACGCATTCCAGGCTTATGCTCACGCCCGCGAATGCTGGGAGCGTCTGGCCGCCGCGCACCCGGAGCAAATTGATATCGCCACGTGCTTGGGCGGCGTGTATTGCCATCTCGGCAGGGTCGAGGTTGAGACCTTGGGCCATCCGCGGACCGGCGTGGAGTGGTGCAACCGCGCGGTCGAAAAGCTTGGGGAAATTCTCAAGCGCGTGCCCGCGAACGCCGAGGCCCGCAAATTCCTGGCACTTTCGTATCGGACACGCGCGCTGGCTCTTTTGGCTTTGGGACGCCGCGCCGAGGGACGGGCTGACCTGGATCGCGCTTTGGAGATCGCACCTATCTCGCAGAAGGACGAGCTACGGGTCACCCGTGCTATGTTTCTGGGCATGGTGGGAGAATATGCCGCGGCGGTGTCGGAGGCGCGTGCGATCGCGGACGCAGCCCGGTTGCCCGCGGGCCCTGCCGCGTACGATCTGGCTTGCGTGTATGCAGTCGCGTCCGCCACCGCGGCTGCCGACCGTCGGCTGCCGGAGCTGGAGCGCTGCGCACGCGCCGACGACCTGGCGGCTCGGGCGATTGCGGAGCTACGGCGGGCGCACGCCGCAGGTTTCTTCGATGATCGATCCAATCTGGACCATCTCGACCACGACGGCCGCCTGTTTCCTTTGCGATCACGGCCAGATTATCAGGTCGTGCGGCTCGACCTGGCGTTTCCCATCAACCCGTTTGCGGCGCGGCGATGACCAAGGCAGTGGGAAAGGCCGGTTGAGAGCCGCTGAGAAATCGAGCATTTGCCGTGAGCGATCGGAGACGATGAGCCTCTAAGGGAGCAGGCCGGACCGTTGCCGCTGCGCTCAACCTTATTTCGCAGTTCGGTGGGGTCCGTGCTCAACCCTGCTTCGCTGGTTCAAACGAACGGTGGTGGCTATAATCGAGGTCAGGAGAAAGCCATGCCGCTGCGCGATCACTTCCGGCCGCCAATATCCAAGCGCTCTTCATGGGAAGGGTTTCACGGTCTTTGGCCGGGCATCATCGTGCAACAATTAGCGCCTCGACTGCCGGACGGCTTCGTGGCGGAACCCCGCGTGCATCTGGGTAGCTTTTATGAGATCGATATCTGCGCATTTGAGCAGCATGAAGAAAGTGAGCCCGTCTTCAGCTCAACCCGGGTGTCCAACGTCGGCATCGCCACGGCGCCTCAAGCACCGCCGGCGCCGATCCTCACGTTAGATGCCGAATTCCCGGAACAGTACGCCTACGAAGTCCTGATCTTTGACCTCGAACGCGATCGCCGGTTGGTCGCGGCCGTTGAGATTGTCAGCCCGGCCAACAAGGACCGGCCCGAAAGCCGTCAGTTGTTTGTCGCCAAGTGCTTCAATTTGCTGCGCCAAGACGTCTGTCTGTCGATCGTCGATCTGATCACGATCCGGCAATTCAACTTGTATACCGAGCTGCTCGCCCTGCTGAACAGTTGCGACCGGGCGCTCGGCGCGGCGCCGCCGCCGATCTACGCGGTCACTTGTCGCAAACGCCAGGTCGGCCGGCAGACGAAGCTGGATACCTGGTCCTATCCCCTGGCGGTCGGTCAGCCTCTCCCTTCTCTCCCGGTCTGGTTGTCGGAAATACTTTCAGTGACGCTCGACCTGGAAGCGAGCTATGAAGAGACGTGCCGGGTATTGCGGATTTCATGACACCGGCCCGAGCGTCCGCGAGCGAAGCCGCATCGAGCTGCCGTTGGGGCGGGACGGCTGGCCCAACGATCACATCCAGCGTCATCGCTATCATGTCTCGCGAACCAACCCCTTGCTATCGTGCTTCCTCAGGGGACGGACGAAGGCGCCACCTCTGCAAAGAGGTCACCCAGGCCTTCCGCAACAACAGCCCCAGCACGTTGAGGTCAAAGTGCTTGTATTTCCTGGGTCACGTCGGCCGTAACGGGGAGCAGGCTCTCGGTCGCCAGGATCTCCGCGACATTGCGTGCGGCACCGACGACGGCGGTGCCTCGGAATTGCAGCTCTTCGGCGATGGCCCGGCCGAAGCCGCGGCTCACCCCGGTGACGATGATGACTGGTGCGGCCATGATCGAATTGTCCGTACCAGTATCGTGCCTACTTGGCTGCCACCTCACACGTCAGTCGGTTTCTTCGGGAACTAAATCGCCTTGCACAATTCCGGGAGGGCCGGCTGCCGGCGAGCCATTCTCCCAGGCGGCTCGGACGGAGCCTCGCCCTCCCAGGATCACGCAAGCCCATTTAGAAATCCGATTGGTTGAGGGGCAGAACAGTGCGCTCGTCGATCTCTTCGACATGGATCACGCCCGGAAGCTATTGGCGGCCTTCGAGCGAGCCTTCGGCAAACTGCCAGAGAACGCCAGCGAAACAGAGTGTGAAGAGGTAGGCTGAACGCCGGATTCGGGAGGCGAACCTACCTCTTGCCGTCAATCGATGGCCTGGAGTCGGTCCCGCGCCGGCCTTGAGTCCGTCGCTCCGTGCCGGCGGTCCGGACTAACCGCTCCGGCCGGCAAGACCTGGCAGCGCCACCCGTCGCTTTCGATTGCGTCTGGTCCAGAGCCAGCCGGTGATGGCGGTCGACGCCGACAGGGCCCCGAGCAGCGGAAGAGTGCCGGCCTTCACCAACGACGCGGGCTCGGAGCGTGCCGGCGCAACGTCGCTGGCGACGGAGGCCACACTCGATTCCAGGCACCCCGCCGTCTGCAGTCGGCCGGTGGCAAGCGCATCAATGGCATCGTTAGCGAGGGCCGAAGCCGTGTCGCGCGGTGATGTCTCCCGTCGATCGGACACCCACCCCGTCCCGACCGGAATGATGGGCCGTTCCCATTCGAGCTGTCGATCGAGTTCGAGTCGATCGCGCTCATTGGGAATCAGTGGCACCTGGGCGGGGGAGACGACCTGCTCGAGGCCGCGATAACTCTGCAAAATCGCCTGGTCCAGACCGATCATGTAGGCCGTACACGACGGTGTCATCGCCGCGGCCTCAAGCCACGCGGGGCTTGCATCGAGCCTTTGAAACCATTCGGCTCCGGTCGGGATCTCCGAGGGAACGGTCCACAAGGTGGCAACCAGCGCCAGCGAGGATTGGTCTCTGGGAATCAGCTCGGCAACCTGCTGGAGGTCGTCGGACGTCGTCTGGGTCGGCAATTCGGGCCCGGTCACCAGAACGCTCAAGGGAGCGCCGTCGGCCGTGATCGCGGCCGGAGAGCTTGGCTCAGCGACGGCGGCGGTGGTCGTCGAGTCGGCAAGTGAGAAACTCGGCGGCTGCATTCCGCCCGAGCCCCAATCGCCTGCGGCAATAGAGGACATCCAACCGCCGCCGATTGGCTCATTGGCGCTACTGACCTGAGCCGAGAGCCCTCCGCCGCTCTGCAACGACGTGCCGCTCGCCGCGCGGCCGCCCGCAACACCCATGGCCATCATCTGCAATGGCGAGATCGCGCTCGTCTGAGTCAACGACGAGGGAGCAGCGAATGTTGTCTCGGCGTCGTTGGCATTCATCTCGAGCCGGGCCACCAGGCCCCGTGCGATCGGTGGGGCAAAAATGCCCCCTGTCGGGCCGAACGTCCCCGGCGCCGGCGCAGAGCTCTCCATTTCTAGGAACGGTGAAAGCACCTCGCCTTGTTGGGTGAAATCGATGTCGCCGCCGGGGGTCGGTGCGTGAGCCGGGCCGCCGGGACTCATCGGGCCGGCGCCGAGCGACACCACGGCTTCCAGGGTCAAAACCCCAAGCGGGCCATCGAGCGGGCCAGGCATGCCGGTGTCTGCGACCGAGGAGTTGCCGTCCCCGTTCGAATGAGCAAAGAACGCCGAGCTCGCGTCGGGCAGCGTGGAAGCACCAGGCCAGGGAGGCGTGGCCCGGAAGGAGGACCCAGCGGAATAAGTCGAGGACGCCAAAATGATGTCCCGCGTCACAGAGGCACCAGGCCATCCAGGGTAATCTGATGCAGACGGACCCGTTGCGGGCCAGACCCCTTCGGATTGAAGCTCACCACGACCGACGAGGGACGTAACGAAGCCGACAGGTCCAGAGACCGGCAGACCCGCGGGCGCGTCACCTTGCACGTACACAGGGGCGGCGGGGCCCGTTGGGGCGGGGCCTTCGCCCAGTGGCCCGAGAGAAGGGCCCTGGGCGATCATGTTCACCCCCCGGTCCGGCGCCGGTGCAAAGGCAGCGTCGTGAACGGCAAGGATCGTGCCGAGGCCGGCCGAAAGCGGTGTGCGAACCTCGAGTTGTTCGATGTTGAATACAAATTGCCTGGGCTGACGGCGCCTGGGAGCCGGGCGACTCGTTTTCGGCGATGCGTCGTGGATCCGAGGGAAGTACATCGAGTAGGTCCTCCAGTTCGATGCAGTCGAATCAATGAGCCCGTGATGTGTAGACCGAGACCAAACGGGAAAAATCGGGTCTCGTGCGGATCCTGGCCAGAGCGAGGTCGGTTCCAACGACATCGCGACAAAACGCGGCTCGCTCTCCGGGCGGCGTGCTTTGCAGTGCCCGTCCGAGCAACTGGAGCGCGCGGTCCTGGTAGCGGCGCGCCAGTTCCGAGTCCGCACGGGCCCGCGCGGCGTGGTCGCTGATCACGCACTCGCCAGCCTGGGCCAGGACACGCGCGGCGTTGTAGATCAGGCGAGGCTCGGAATCGGCCAGCCGGAGCGACTCTTCGACGTCGGCCGCGGCCTCTTTCCAGTGGCCGAGGGCGACCATGGCCGAACCGCGACCGCTGTAGGCATCTGGGCCGCCGGGGTCGAGCCGGATGGCCGCATCGAAGTCACGCCGGGCCAGGGAAGCCGCGCCCGAGACCAGATAAGCCCAACCGCGCCGGCGCGCAGGGTCGCGCTGTCAGGCCGATGGCCGAGTGCCAGGGTATAATCCTCGATCGCGCCGGAGAAGTCGTTGCGCTTGGCCCTGGCCAGTCCCCTGAGCTCCAGGAGATCGATGGCGAGATCGCCCGTTTTCAAATAGCGATCGCACGAGTTGACCACCTCGGCATAGCGCTTCAGCTCGATCAGGGCGACGACGCGCCAGTGATGAGCGTCGGGGTCATCGGGATTGACTTTCAAGGCGGCGTCACAGACTGCAAGGGCCTGCGGAAATTGCTTGTCGAGGATCAGGACGCGGCCCTTCACGGCCAGGTCTTTCGCCAGCTCGCGGCTGCCGGGCGAGCCTTGACGGATGACCTCATCGAGATCATGGAGCGCGGCCTGGCGAAAAGCGGAGCCGAGGTTCGGCTGTTCCAGGATCCAGAGGGCGCGGGTCCGGTGCAGGGGAGCCGAGTCCGGTTTCAGAGCGATCGCCCGGCCAAGCTCCTTGAGGGCCGGTTCGAGCTTGTGCTGGTGGCGATAGACCTGGGCCAGGGTGACATAGGCTGTATGTTGCCGCGGGTCGAGCGCGATCGCCTCTTTCAAATCGCGGATGGCGTCGGTGAAATCTCGCTTTTGAAAGCGCAGCAGGCCGCGATTCGCCAGCAGGGCGTGGCGAAATTTTCCCTCGGGGTCGAGATCGAATGCCTTGCGGTAGTCGGCCTCCGCGTCCGCGAAATGGCCGGCGGCTAGAGCAGGCAGCTTCGACGCACTTCCCATCTGGCCCGAGGCGAAGCCGCGCAGCAGGTAGAGCCAGGGTAGACCGGCGTGGCTTTGCAAGCAGCCCGTCAGATGGGCCTTGGCCTCGGCGACTAGCGCGGGCCGGGCGTTGAGGTCGCAGATGGCGAGCAAGCACTGGGCCCAGAAATGGTTGGGCTGGGCTCCCAGGGCGAGGTCGAAGCTTCGCCTGGCCTCTGTGAGATGGCCGCTGTTGTACTGCTCGAGGCCGCTCAGGAAATGATCGAACGCACCAGCCGGCTGGACGTGCTCGGTTGCCGCGAGCTCGCGCTGGGCCCCGCTCTGGTCGTTCGCCCGTTGCAGGCAGGCAGCCCGTCGCAAGTGATACGCGCGGGTGGGCTCGCGCCGCAGCTCGACGGCTCGGTCGAGGATTTCGAGCGCTTTCCTGGCTTGTTGCATCGCGGATTCGTCGGGTAGAGGCCGGGCCACCGCCTCGGCCAGCACCATTAGCATCTCATAGCATCCCAGGGCGACCTCTTCCTTCTGTTTCGTGGAGAGCGACCCGGGCAGCGGGGCAAGCTTCCACCGGACTTCCTCTCGACCAGGAGCGGCGAATAGCGCGAGCGCCTGGCGGCTGGACTGGCGGATCGCTGGTAGGTTGCCGGTCGATTCGGGCCCGCCGAACTGGGTGTCCTGGAAAAAGGCGGCGTCCCGCCGATCGAGAAACTGGCGATAGCAATCCTGGGCTGCTTGCCTCGAAAGCTGGTCGTTGCGCAGGTCGTGAGTCCTCGCGAGCAGCTTCACGGTCTGGTCATGCTGGTCGGCGAACCGACTTCCCGATTCGGTCGTGGCCGTGAGGTGGTACAGTATTTTTTCGGCGGCATCGAGCTGGCCGCGCATGACGTCGTTCTTGCGCCATGCTCAGGCTGAGGTCGTTATTGCGCCTCGAGGCGTCGTCACGCGCCGCTTGGTGAGCCAGGTACGAGAGGCCGACCGTCGAGACGATCAGAGTGACGAGGCCGCTCAAGCCGGCTAGGCTCGTGACGACGGGTCGCCGCCGGGCCCATTTCAACCCACGCTCCCAGAGGGGCGTACGCCGGGCGTGGATCGGCCTGTCGGCTGCAAATCGGTCGAGATCGTCGGCCAGCGCCATGGCGGTCGCGTAGCGCTTCGCCGGCTCCTTCGCCAGACACTTGAGGCAAATGGTCTCGAGGTCTCGGGGGACGCTCGGCTGGAACCGCGAGGGGGCTTGCGGGTCTTCATGGAGGACCTGCATCACCGTGTTGACGGGGGTCGGCCCGTGGAAGGGGGGGCGTCCGGCCAGCATCCGGTAGAGGATCGCGCCTAAGGCGTAGACGTCGGCCGCCGCGCCGGCTTCCCTGGCATTTCCGCGAGCTTGTTCCGGGGGTATATAACTCGGGGAGCCCAGGACCTGGCCGGTCTCGGTGTGCCCGTCTTGCTCCAGCCGCTTGGCCAGGCCGAAGTCGGTGATCTTGGCGATGCCGTCGCTGGCGTACAAAACGTTGGCCGGCTTGAGGTCGCGGTGGACGATCCCGGCCTGGTGCGCCACGTCGATTGCGCGCGCCAGGGTGGCCACCAAAGAAGCGGCGGCCGCCGCCGGCTGGGGCATGCTCGCAAGGCGGCCATCCAGGCTTCCCCCCTCGAGCAACTCGAGGGCGACAAACGGGAGGCCCCCCGCCTCACCAATGTCGTAAATCTGGATGATGTTGGGATGGCACAACCGAGCGATCGCCTCGGCCTCGATATTGAAGCGTACGCGGTCCTGCGGCTTCGCGAGGCTCCCAGCTCGAATCATCTTGAGGGCGACTAGCCGGTTGAGGCGCAGATGGCGGGCCTTGTAGACCACGCCCATGCCGCCGTGCCCGAGAACATCGAGCAGCTCGTACCCGGCGACTTTCGGGAAATCGGCCGCCCCCTCGGTCTGGCGCGGTGAGTCGCCCGCAGTTTTCAAAGCGTACCCGGAATCCGCGTCCGAGCGGCGATCCACCAATGCGGGCGACCGGTCAGCCCGCAAATTCAGCCACGGATTGGGCTCGCTTGGTTCGGACGGCTGCCAGCCCAGGAAGACGGAACAATCGCCAGTCAGTTCCCTGAGCCGTTCCTGGCAGCCGGCGCACGATTCCACGTGCTCGACGGTCGAGAAGTGCTCATCGCCCGCGAGCTGATCTTCCAGAAGCCGCGTGAGCCGCTCGTCTCCGGTGCAGCAAGCCCCGGTCATTTCTGGGTGCATCCGGTCAGCCATCGCTGTGACCTCATCCGCTCGAAAACCAGATGTCGCGAGAGCAATTCTACCTGATTTCCCCTGGAGGAGAATAGCATGCTAGTATGCGCGGACCTCTCTGCTCGGCGAAAATCGAGTTGGGCTTCCCCTTTGCGTATCGGCCGGCGAGCGGATAGCCTAGCAATGGGTCGTTCTTATCGACGGCGATCACCCCTATCTCAAAGTCTCATCCGATCAGGACGAAGCCACGATGAATTATGTACTCCAGGTCGTCCGCGGCCGCAGTGCCAATACGACTCTCAAGCTATCCGACGGCGTCACCAGCGTCGGCCGGCACGACGACTGCTGGATTCGCATCAAGTCGTCGCAAGTCAGCCGGCGTCACTGCGAAATCTTCGAATCCGGCGGCAAGCTGACCATCCGTGATCTCGGTAGCTCCAATGGAACATACGTCAACGGAAAGCGCGTTCTGGGCCAGCAACCCCTGACCCCCGGCGACGAGCTGACGCTCGGAGCCGTGACGCTGCGGGTGGCTAAACTCGGCCAGGCCGCAGCCGCCGCACCGGTCCAGGTCCCTGCGTCCAAACCCAAGGCCGGCGATACCGCGGTGGTGGAAGCTATCCCCGCGAGCGAACCGGATGACGAATTCGAAATTGAGTTCCAGCAAGAGGAGTCTGCCCTCGAGCTCGATGTCATCCCACTGGCCGATGACGTAGCCGCGCAGCCGGCGGCCAAGTCCGGCACGAAGGCTTCCGCGGCGGGAAAGTCCGCCCAGCCCGCCGCCCAGAAGAAATCGGCGGCCGAACCAGCGGGTTCCCAATCCAAGGACGAGCATGGAGGAGATGAAGCAATCGCCCAGTTTCTATCTGACCTCAAGCTCGATGAGGATGAATAGCCCCCAGTCAGGCCGAGGAAATGATTAGCTCAATGCTTATTTCCCCCTTTTTTGTAGAACTTTGGCAACTTTGTCGAGAATCGCATTGATTTCTCTGGTAAAACGCCTTAAATAGCTCCAGATACGCGTTCACATGCGACGACCTCCGTTGCCCTGTGTCTCCTTTTCTGATTGCATGATTGCAGGATTTTCGACATGGCTCGCCGGAAAACTCTCCCTGAATCGGTACGCGCAAAGCTTCAATTGGCCGAACGTCTGACCTCCGTCCGTTCCGAGTTATTCGGCGAGCGAGGCGGACCAGAGATGGCGAGACGTTTAGGCATCCCGGTAAGGACATGGTATAACTACGAAGGTGGGGTGACCGTTCCCGCGGAGGTCATCCTCAAGATTATCGAGCTCACTTCGGTTGAGGCCGTATGGCTATTGCATGGAGAGGGGCCGAAGTTCCGCCAGGGCCGGTCTGATCGCCGCGAGGTGGCGACTTCGTCGCCGACGACAACGATCGGCGCCCTGCTCCGAACGGCGCTTGAGCTTCTCGAGCGTGATGAATCGGCGCCAGTGAAAGTCGGGGAAGGCCCAAGCGATGGCAGCCACGAGAATTCGGTCAACGCCATCGAACTGCCTCCCTTGCCTATGCAAGGCGGATGCTTGGTAAACGCGGAGGATGGACGAGTCGCATCCGCCGATAAAACCGACTCGGCAATCGGGGACTCGCGGCGGGATTGGCAGGCGGCCCATCGCGACAATCGCTGCATCAAGGTATCGGGAGATGCAATGGCACCGGTGGTGGCCGATGGCGCCTCGGTTGCATTTGCCAGGGATGAAGAAGACACCAGGCAGCTCGACGGCAAGATGGTCGTGACCTGGCTGGAGAATCAGGCCGTGGTGCGCTGGTTCCAGCATTGCGGCCGGTTTGCCCTGCTCCGCGCCGAGAACCCCGCGACGGTTCCCCAGCAACTGCTCATCGACCTGGAAGACGCGCGGCAACGACCTCAATTCCGCCGGGTGCTCTGGATCAACACGCCTCATTGACGCGGGCCGCCCGGGCTGTTGGCATTGCGAGCTGGTCGGGCGGTGATCGCTCGTCGCGGGTACGCTCTTGGGCGTCTGAAGGTTCGGCCCGGCCCCCGCTACCAGCCCAGATACTCTCCATAACAGGGAAGCACCAGGATCTTCCCATCGCCGATCCGTCCGGTTCGCGCCTGGTTGACGATCGCTTTGATCACCGCCGGCGCATCCTCCTCTTCCACGAACACCGTCAGCTCGACCTTGGGCACGAATGACGAGCTGTATTCGCTGCCCAGGTATTGATGGAGCCGGTCCTTCTGCCGTCCGTAGCCCATGGCCTCGCCGACTGTTCCCCCGAGCACCGGCAGCGACTCGAGGGCGGCGAGGACAGCATGGGCCCGGAACGGCTTCACAAGTGCGATAATCTGAACCACCCGCGCGGTTCTGACAGCAGATGCGGGATCGCTCGCGCGGGCAGTGGCGGCGCCTGGTCTTATGGGCCCCATTTTCTCATCCTTCGAGCCAACTCGCGCCGCGGACGGCTTGACTTCCAGCTCGATCCTTCCGAGAGTAATCTCAGGATCGAAGCGTGTGCCGAGTGGGTTTTGTACGCACGAGGTTTATGATGAAACGGGTTTTTGCAATCCTGGCCGGCCTGTGTCTTATCCTGCTGATCGGCTGGCAGCGCTTACGATTCCCGGCTCGAACAGACGTTGGAGGAGCTGCGCTATCGCAAGCGGCTCAACGACAATTTGACCGATGCGCCGACCAAGGGCAAGCTCCAGGAACTCGCGATCTTCGTCCGGCCGCCCAAGGCCCTGAAAGGCCCGACTCAGACATTCGGCATGACCGTCGTCGAGCCAGGAAAGTTCGACCTCGAGCAAAGCTTCATCGATCAGCAGAAGCAGGAGAGCATGCACCTGTTGGCCCGTGTCGTCCGGCCCAAGGCGCCCACCAAGAAAGGCGCCGCGCCCCAGCCAGAACCGACGCCCCGCGGCAAATTCGTCGACGACGTTCTGGAGCTGGTCAAGTCGGTTTACGGGGTCGACGTCGAGACGGCTCAGCTCAAATCCGAGTCGCACACACACGGCAATCATACCAACACTTACAAAGGCAAGATCGTCGATCTGACCGCCAAGAAAGTGCAGATCTACTTCTACGGCGACGAGAAGGCACCCTACCAGGTGGCACTCATCTTCGAGTATCCCGAGGCGTCACACACATCGATCAATCCCAAGATCCCGCTTTGCCTGGAAGCGTTTGCGGTGGGTGAAGCGGCCCGGCGCGCATTCCAGGGTGCCGGTGAGTTCGACGAGGAAGGCGGCGAAGGAGGAGGCGCGCCTCCACCGATCTGACAGGCCGCGCCGCACCGGATCAAGGCGCCGGCGAACGACAGTTCGAGAATCGCCCCGCTCAGCGTGCCACGGCGATTCGCCGCTGGCTTTCAGACAAGCTTGGCTTCAACCCGTTGCGATTGATCCACGGGCCGCCGACCGGCGTCCGGGCGCTTGTCCACCAGCTCTTGACGCAAAATCGACACCCCCGGCGGCGCCGAGATACCAATACGCACCTGGTTACGGTCGATCCTGACAATCGTGATCGAAATGTCTGACCCGATCAACACTTGCTGCGAAATCTTTCGGCTCAGAACGAGCATCTCTTCCTCCTGGCGAGCCTGGGGTGATCTCAAGTGTCATGACAGTCTGATCCCGACTGGAAGCACCGGATCTCCGATCCCAACCGGGGTGACGTCAAATGCCATGACAGTCCGATGACACCTCTCCTGTCAGTAGTGTCGAACTTGCCTCAGTCTGGGCGACACGTCTTTTGTTTACGATCGTTAATTCTTGCCGACGTCGAGCAGCTTGCCCGCGGCGGGAATCGCTGATCGCAAGTCCTGGGGCAAGCGGTAATCGATTTTTTTGGCCCGCTCGATGAACTCCCGAGCCTCGAGTCTGGCCCTGGCGGATTTCCCCGTTGATGCGTGGGCCTTTGCCAGTTCGAAGAGACTCAAGAGCGTATCCGGATGGTCGTCGCCCAGCTTGATTCGCTGCTTGCCCAGCGTCGCCTCGTAGAGCGAGATCGCCCTGTCGGGCTGGCCGGAGAGGTGATACGCCTTCGCCAGACCACGCATCGCGGTCAGCGTGGTCGGGTGATCGTCGGTCAGCCGCGATCGGAGCTTTTCGAGGGACTTTTCCAGGAGCTCGATGGCCTCGCCAACCCGGCCGGCGGCCTCATACGTCCGGCCCAGATTGTTGACCGTGATCACGGTCGTGGGATGTTCGTCTCCAAGCTGTGTCCGCAGCTTTGCCAGCGCCTTTTGGTGCAGCGGAATGGCCTTTTCGGGTTTGCCGGCGGCGGTGTAGGCCACGGCCAGATTATCCATGACCGTGAGCGTGTCGACGTGGTCGTCGCCGAGCTCGACGCGAATCTTGGCGAAGGTTGCCTCGTAGAGCGGGATTGAGCGCGAGGCTTGACCGTTCTTCCAATAGGCCACGGCGAGGTCGTTCATCGTCTCGATGGCGTCGTGGTGATCCTCGCCAAGCAGAGCCCTGCGCCCGCAAGCGTGGTTTCGAGCAGGGGAATCGCCAGGTCGAACCGGCCGGCGTCATGATAGGCCGACGCCAGGTTGTTCATTGACTCCAGGGTCTCCGGTTGACTTTCGCCCAATTTCGCGCGGCGAATCTCGAACGCCCGCTCAAAGACGACAAACGACTCCCGCGGCATGCCCAGGCCGGTATAAGTCTGGCCGATGGCGGTGTAGAGCGTCGCTTGCATGAGCTCCTGGCCGGCTAGCGAACGCTCCAGGTCCTTGACGGCGTGGTCCAGGAGCTCGACCACTTTGAGTGAGCGGCCGTCAGCGGAGGGATCGGGCTTGCGGAAGGTCTCGACCAGAAACTGGAGTGCCTGCTCGGCGCGGTGCTTCTCGTCGCTGGCGGCGGAGGCGTGACCCTGGGCCAGCGCGCGTTGTTGGTTTGCCTCTTGTAGGTTCTCGAGGGCCCGCCGGCGTTGCGCCCTGACCTCCTCGGCCGCTTTCAGGGTCAGCAGGTACTGCCCCTTCAGGCTGTGGCGTGCGTGGGCCTCGTTGCGCCAGGCGAGCGACAGGAGCGGTACGGCCACGCTCAGGCCGATCAAGGCCACGGCGAATGCGGCCGCCCAGCCGGCGACCAGGGGCTGATGCCGGCGCAGCCACCGGCGAGCTCGGACCACCGCCGGTTCCTGCCAGGCAGAGACCGGCTCGTCGGCCAGCCAGCGCTCGATGTCCTCAGCCAGCGCAAGCGCCGATGGATAACGCCGCGATGGCAAAAGCGCCATGGCCCGCCGGCAGACGGCGTCCAGAGCCCTGGGCATGCGCAGGTTGATCTCCTTGGCGCGCGGAATCGCCCTTCCCGGACCGCCTGGATCACGTCTTCGGGCTCGCCCTCGAACGGCCGCCGATTGGTCAAGAGGACATAAAGCGTCGCTCCCAGGTTGTAGACGTCGCTGGCCGGACCGATCGCCTCGAGCTTTCCCTCGGCCTGCTCGGGACTCATATAGGCCGGAGTTCCCACAGCCTGGCCGGCCGCTGTCCCCGAGCTGCTCCCGCAGCGCGTTCGCAAGATCGGATCGTCGCCAACTGAGAACTCGGCTGAAGCGGCTCCTGGTTCGCCCACGCCGGCTGCCTTGGCGACCCCCCAGTCCAGGACAAGCGTCTCGCCGAACGGCCCGAGCATGACATTGCTGGGCTTCAGGTCGCGATGCAGGACGCCGCGGCTGTGCGCGTAGGCAATGGTGTTGCATACGTCAATAAATCTTCGCAGCAGCCAGCGGAATTCCCGGCCCGTGAAGTTGGCCGCTCCCCCGTGGAACTGGCGGATGGCCGTCGTGAGATTCTCGCCCTTGATGAACCGCATCGCATAGAACGGGCGGCCGTCGCGATGAACGCCGAGACCATGGACCGGCACGATTCCGGGGTGTTCCATCTTGCCGGTCACTTCAGCCTCGACCACGAATCTCTCGCGGCTGACGGGGTCCATGGCATGCTCGGGCCGGATCTCCTTGAGTGCCACGCGGCGGTGCAGCTCTTGATCCTCGGCCACGTAGATCTGGCCCAGCCCCCCCATCGCATGCGGCCAGAGCACGCGATAGCGCGATTCCGCGTCAAGGGGCAAGTCCCGGTCGGCACCCTCTTGAAACATGACGCCACCTTCATCCCTAAATGGGACCGCAGAATTCTGTATGCTTTATAGGGCAGGCTGGAAAGCCTGACCTACACCTGCGCAACGGCTTTCGCCAGTCTACTTAGCGGCGCCGGCCTCGACCGATCACGCCGAATCACGGCCTCTTGGCGCCGAACCTACCTCAACCCTAGAACGGCCCGGCTGATAAGGCACCTGATGTTTTTGCCACTCGCGGACTTTTCGAAAGAAATGCCGCGCGTCGTAGCCGCCCCGTTTCAAGAACTCAACCAGCCCCGCCGTACGCATATTGCCGCCGCCGCCGGATGGCCAATTGAAGAGGAAGCTGAGGACGGCGATGCGAACCTGGGCAGCCAGTCCGCCAATCTGGACAAATATTCGCCGGGCGCGGCACGAGGTTCGCCAATGAGGAATTGCTTGTCCTTCATTCGATGCTGTAAATTGTGGGAGAATCCCATGTTGAAGAAAGCCGCCGGTTTGGTACGCGAGTTGCTCGACGAGGCGCGGTTGCAGAACGGGAACCTGCCACGAGCTTGACCTGGGAGATGGTGGGCATGCGAGATTCACGCGGCGGATTCACGCTGATCGAGCTTCTGGTGGTTATTGCGCTGATTGCGGTTCTGATTGCCCTCTTGCTGCCGGCCGTGCAGTCCGCCCGCGAGGCAGCGCGGCGGGCGCAGTGCGTCAATAACCTCAAGCAGATGGGCCTGGCGCTCCACAACTACCACGACGCGGTATCGGTGCTGCCGCCTGGTTATGTTGCCGCGAGCCAATTTATCGATGGTGAGACGGACGTCGCGCCGGGCTGGAGCTGGGCCGCCGCGATTCTGCCTCAGCTTGATCAAGCCCCGCTCTATGCGTCGATCAACGTCTGGCTTCCCGTCCAGTTCCCGGCGAACACCACGGCGACGATGACGCTCTTGAACGTGCATCTGTGTCCGTCGGATCAGCTCCTTGGGGGAACCTTCCCGGTAAGTGATGGTTTCGGAGGCGTGGCCGCGACAGTCGCCCCGAGTTCCTATGCAGCTTGCACTGGCAACGACGCCGCGGACGTTGCCTTGGGGCTCAATAACGACGGTCTGGGAAACGGGCTGTTCTTTCGCGATAGCGCGATTCGCATGGCGGCGATCACCGACGGCACCAGCCAAACGATTATGATCATGGAACGCGCATGGGGATGTTCCGAGGGAACCTGGACCGGCGCGATCGCCGGCGGGTTGATCGTTCGGGGGCCCTTGAACCCATGCCCCATTTCGGGGCTTGCAACCTATCTTGCCCCGTGCCTCGTTCTCGTGCATTGCCATCTTCTCAACACGAATTCCGACTACGACGCTGGCCTGGACGACCCGTCCAGCTTTCACCCGGGCGGAGCCAACGTCCTCTTCGCCGATGGTTCGGTCCACTTCGTGAAGAACATCCTCAGTGATGCCGGGGTCAGTGCCGACGGCTCGACCCGTTATACGCCCTCGAGCCTGATTTTTCAGGCTCTCGGCACGCGATCGGGCGGTGAAGTGGTCAGTGCTGACTCCTATTGACCGGCAAGCGGCCAAGCTGCGCGACGTCGGGGTTTGCGAGGCGAGGCAATGAGCCGAGACGAGGGGTTTCATGTCCGGTGCGAGCTTCTTGGTCAGACCGGGGCGGTATCGATGGTCCGAGCTGGGATGAACGTCGCGGTCGTTCTCGCACTGGCCGTTGCGTCCGGGTGTGCCAAGGAAGAACGCGGGCCGCTACTCGTGGGAGGTCGCGAACTGAAATCCTGGCTCAAGGATTTACACGACCCCAAGCCCCAGGCGCGTCGCCAGGCCGTGCTCAAACTGGGAAACGTCGGAGAAGCCGATCCCGCAGTCGCGGAGGGCCTGGGCGCGGCACTCCGCGATCAAGACCCGGTCGTGCGACGAGAGGCCGTGCTGGCCGTCGTCAAGTTGAAAGATCCCACCCCCGCGATCATCGAGCGACTCGAGGTAATGAGCCGGGACGACCGCGACCCAAATGTCCGCGATGCCGCCAAGCGCAGCGTCCCATATCGCAGGTGGCAAGTGAATTGCTGCCGGATGGCAAAATCGGGCATGGTTCAAATGCAGGTAACACCTCAGGGGTGGCTGGGGTCGACGCCCCCAGGTCCGAGGCTTCCGTACTGGGGGCTCGCTGGTTTTCGCCCGCTCGAACCCAGCCACCCAGCTCTTGCCACCTTCAAGCATGCTGAAGTTGAACCATGCGCAAATGGCGGCACGGTTCAAAACCAGCGCTTTTCGGGGCCGCATGCACGCCAATTGGGGCCGCATCGGCGCCAATTGGCCCCCTCGTGGACAAGCTCGCAAAAAAAACCGGCCAAAATCGTCAAAAACGTGATGGAAAATGGCGCCAAACATTGCAGTTTTCGGCGGGGGTTCCCAACCCCCTCGCCGCCCGCGACGCGATCGATCGATAACCAACTCTCGATGAGAAAAAATGAGACAATCTGAGACGTTTTCGAAGGGCCCCCGTCCCATCTCGCAACGTTCGCCAACGAAATCCCTCGGAGATCGGCGGCGGAGTGGGTGCTCGTCATAAGTTGCTTGTCCATTCATTTTTGTGTCGTCAAATTCGGTCGATTCCAGCCCCTCTCGAGCCCCGCGAATCGGGCTGCTGAATCGCCTCGGCGCGACTCATCATCGATCGAGATGTCTCACGTTCCTGCGCCGCAGACTTGCTGCGTTCCAGCGAAGGCGGTCCGGGCGACCAAGAGCGGCTCGAGCGCGTAACCCCTCGCTGTCTGCGTCATCAACTCCGTTTCGTTGACGACGCACAGCCGGCAACCGGCGATTGAAAACGCAAAACTGGCAACGAAATAAGATCGTGCCAATGACCTGGCAGCGCCTGAAGCAAACCGGGCGCAGTCACCCTATTTTACTTACTCTCCCTACATATAATATGCGCTGATTTTCAGATTTGGAACTCGTTTGCCCCAGTTCGGATGATTCTCGACATGCCTGGCCGCGCCACCCCGTTTGTCAAGTCGCGAACGAGCGCCGGAATTTGCCGTAACTTGAATCGGATCTTGTGCTTCCACGATTCTCATGGATTCAGCGAAATTGGCTTCGTTCGGCGCGTTTTGCCGATTTCGCCCGTCCCGCTCAGCTCATCGGCGTGCTTCTCCACGCCGTCTGGACAGTTGAAAGGTACATCCGATCGTGCATCGCAGGCTGCCATGCCCGAGACATACTGGGCACATACTCGGCATAGTGGGCACGCTTCTGCGCGTGCCAAGTATGCCGAGTATGTACCGAGAATGCGGTCTGACGACGGAATAGCCCGTCCAACTCGCCATTCCTGCCAGACCGCAACAACCGCTCTCGGTCCGGTTGCCGTCTTAACCCTCGCGTCCGCGACTTCCGCCATGATCGGCAGAACCGCGTGAAACTGCACGAATCCGATCGCCTTGACGCGGACCGGAATCTAGACAGGGGTATAGATGCGGTCCGTCCTGTTACCTCAAAGACGGCTGTTTTGAACCAGACCCAAAATCGGGCCAGCGTACGCCCGCCTTGCCGTCGCCGCGGCTCCGCCCAAACCTTGAGCGCCACTTCAGAATTGCGCGGGCGGCAACTTGACAATCGAAAAGGCTCCAGGTACACTCTGTCTCACTTGAGACTGAATCTCAATGTCAATCAAATTCCTTCTTCCGGTCCAGCCCTGGTCCCGCTGGCCCTGATCCGCTGTTCCCCAAAGCAGGACCAGTCCATGTCACGTATGATCTCTGACGGATCCGAGTGGGTTGAAGTACAGCAGCCGGTTGTGGCAAGTTCCAGTCTCGCAAGCTTTTCCAGCGCCATTCTGGCATCACGGTCCCGTCATCCGCGGGAGAAACGGCCAGATCGAAATGACGGTGCGTCCGCCGGAGAGAGCACTGCGCCGAGCAGATCGGCGAGTGCGGGACCACTCTCCGGCGGCGCGCCGCCATCGTGGGTGGCTCGATCGTGTTGGAAGATCGGTCATCGAGTGCGGCAATCTGGGCAGATTGGCTACGGATTCGAGCCTGGAGATTGCCCTGCGCGGGACCGCGTCCCCGATTGCGGTTTCACGCTGATCGAGCTCCTGGTCGTCATTGCGATCATCGCGGTGTTGATCGCGCTGTTGTTGCCTGCCGTTGAGGCCGCGCGTGAGGCCGCGAGGCGGATTCAATGTGTGAATAATCTCAAGCAACTCGGCCTGGCGATCCACAACTATGAATCAAGCAACGGTTGTTTGCCGCCGCAGGAGGTCTTGCAATTCAACGCAGCCGGCGCGGTGATCTGGAAGTCGCAATGGGGCGTGACTTCTCGCGTCATTCCTTTCCTCGAGCAGAGCCCATTATATAACTCGATCAACTATTTTCTGAAGACGACGGCGGCGGACAATGCGACCGTCGTCTCGACCACGATCGTGGCGTTGATCTGTCCGAGCGAAATCAACCCTCAGCCATATACCTCGACCAGCGCGGCGGGGGTGACCACGAGCTTCTCGGTCTCGACGTACGGCTGGTGCGAAGGTGATTGGTTTCAATTCGGCGGCTTCGCGACGACAATGCCCAATCGGAGCGCGTTCTGCGTGAATGTGAGCAAGCGGTTTTCGGCGTTCACCGACGGCCTGAGCAATTCGATGCTGGGCGCGGAAGTGAAGACGTACACGCAGTCATACCACGACTGCGGCGCGGTGCCGCCGCCGGCACCGGCCAGTCCGTCGATCGCTCCGGACCCCGCGACGATCCTCGCGAGCATCGCGGCGGCGCCCGGGTCCGGCTGCAAGCTTGCCGCGGGAATGCCGGGCGGAGGGCATACCAGGTGGTGTAATGGCAACTCGTTCTACGAAGGTCTGACAACCGCCCTTCCACCCAACAGCCGTGCCCCGGCCGGAACCCTTGCGCTCGATACGGATCTCAGCACCGAGGACGAGGACGACGGCGGACCGACTTTTGCGGCGATCACCGCCCGGAGTTATCACCCCGGCGGCGTTAATGCGCTGTTCGGTGACGGGAGCATTCACTTCATCAAGAATTCGACCGATTGGCGAATCTGGCGCGCCTTGGGGACGATTGGCTGCGGCGAGGTCATCGGTGGGGATTCGTACTGACGACGGTTGTCGCGCTGAGTTGTCGCGAACCCACTCCCGCGTTCCCGTGCCCGTGTTGGCCGCCTCGCAATGGAATCGGTTCGACGCTCGACAGCGTGCCCGTTCAAAACCCGTCACCCGGAACCAGCTCGCCACCGGAGCGAGTGGAGAGCGCTTGCCAAACTCCCGCGGGAGGCAGGTTCGCCCAGGCGCCTTGGGCATTCTGAGACGCGCCCTGAGGATTCCCCGTGACTTGGTCAAACGGCCAGGTCTGGATCGAGTCCTTGATGAACCGGACTGAACCATCGCCCAGGAGGACGTTCAAACCACCGGGGTGCATACTTGAGGCGGATTGCGACCAGGCAGTAAGCGCGACCAAGGCGACCTTGTCGCATGCGTTGGGCGGATAGAGCGCCGTCACGAGCGTGTCGCCCCAGTTGCCGGTGATGTACCATCCGTGTTCGTTGGCGTACTGCGGGTTGACGGTATTTAATTCCTGGAGAATTGTGGTCGCCTTTTCGGCGACGAGGATCGTGTTGCTCAGGCCATCGGTTACCGAGCTGAACGCGACGGGAGAGAGGTCGTTGAAGACGCCGTTGCACTGGGCGATCAATGGGCCCGGGACGGTGCAATTGTTACCCGGCAACGGCTGCGCGAGAACCGGCGCCAGCCGATCATGCCGGCGTAGCTGGTGAAGACCATCTGGGCTGGGTCTGGTACGCCGTACTGAGCCAGCGCGCCTGGGTTCAGCGTGCGGGCGATCCCCGACATCGGGTCGCTTGGGCAGGCGAACGCGGAAACGGCGACTGAGTGCACCGTGCTATTCTCCCCGGCGATGACCGCGAGGTTCTGGTTGATTGCGTCGTAGACCGCGGTTTGCTCCATGAACGCGAGGGCAAAGACCTCCAGGCTCTTGTCCACGATCGATGAGGTGCAAGGCGGCTTGGAACCGGCGTACCGCGGATCGTACGACTTGATTCGACCCGGCGGAAGCGACCCGAAGGCATCGTGATAATTGTGAAGCGCGAGGCCGAGTTGTTTGAGGTTATTCGTGCATTGGGCGCGGCGGGCAGCCTCGCGGGCGGATTGGACCGCGGGCAGGAGCAGCGCGGTCAACAGCAGAATCACCGAAACCGAAACGAGCAGCTCGACCAGGGTGAAACCGGATCGCCGCACCCCGAGCAATTTCGCGGCGCTGCGCATACGCTCAGCTCCCGGACTACGCTGATGGTTGCTCTTCCTGCGGAAGCGTGTGCGAGAGTTCTAAGCCGCATCCTACCCTCCGTCGGCTCTATGACCAGCACCTGAGATTCAGGCTGCCCTCATCGGGGTTGCACCAAGCGCCCCTACGCAGGCGAAGAGCGCGCTGAGTTTGGTGATGAGCGCGTTTACCCGCGTGAAGCTGAAGCAGATGGCCAGCACGAATAACGCCTGATATACGACCAACGTAATCCTCTTGAAGTCCGAGCACTGACAATACCCCATGATCAGCAGGACCCAACCGAACCCCATAACCGGTGCGATCGGGCCGACGGTCGCAACAAACACCAGGAGTGCGAGATCGCAGATTCTTCCGACCCGTGATGCCCGGCGACAAAGGAAAGCAAGCGCGATGGCGCCCTCAAGGAAAACGGTCCACCAGGTGATGAACTCCGCCATGGCAGCGAGCCGTGGACTGAGCGGAAGCGGAATCGATGGCAGTAGCTCACTCATCGACCTGTGGAGCGACGCGACCTGATTGCTGTGCAGCCCGGCTAATTGGCCGAGGCGGAAGAACCTGCGGTCGTGCACGAGGAAAAACGTGACGGCGTTCGTGCTCACGAATTCGGCCGAGAGCAGCTTCTGGAGCGTGGCGAACAGAAACACCAGGCCCACCATGGCCCGAGCGTTGGCCGCAAGGACCCGCATGGGCGTCTCCGAAAAAAGGGCGCAGGAAATAGCGAGGTACCAATAGCTGTAGAGGCAGACGTGGTTGTCCGTGTACGCCCAGTTGTAAACGTTCTGCAAGCCAAAGTTTGTCAGGCCCAGCACCAGCCAAAACTCCGGTCGGCGCGCGATCTGCGGTTTCGCTAGCCCTGCGATTGAGGCGATCGTTAGAAGCACCCGGAATAGCCACAGATTTAAGCAGCCCGGAAACAGCAGTGTCAGCAACAGGGTCATCCGCGCCACGGTGGCGAACCTGTTTTCGCTGAACGCGGCCGCCGGTGCCGAGGGCGCGTTGTCTGAGGTAGTCTGGTTGGTGCGCATTGGCAAACCGATGGGATCAAAGTCGCTTCGATCAGCCGGCCGACGAGTTCGGGCCGCCAGCCGGCCAGCCGGCTCACTGGCGCGGGCCGCCCGGCCAGGGTCTCGCGGCGTTTCGCGCGAGCGTTGCGCGCCCGGGTCTTCCCCGGCGACGGATAGCGCTACGCGCATCAGCCCGTGCAGCACCATTCGGTTGTCGTGGCGGTCAAGCCGATACTCAAACACCTCGGCGCCTATCTCCTTCAGGGCAACCGGCGTTGCCTCGGCGGCCGCGGGGACGAGCGACCTGGGGCGGTAGAGTAGGTCATTGCCTTTCGCGCCGGGCGCCTTCGCCGACCGCGGCACCGGCCCGCGAACGGATACCCATTGTTCTTTGGCGAGGGCCCTGGCAAGACGATTTAGTCTGTTGCGGCTGGGGTGGATCACCAGTTCCCGTCTCAAACGCGACAGACTGCCGGACGAACCGAAGCCCATAGCCACTCCATCCAGTGGGAATGCTCGATTTGACCCGTGCTCGTTGTGAGCGACACCCTCAATCGCTGCTTATCCAATGACGTAATGGAAGAGAACATGCCAAAGCCGCCGCCCTTCCACGGGTCGAGGCGGCTCGACAGAACAAGGTAGTATTGGTAGAACGCCACGACCGACAAAAGCGCGCAGGGGTACAGCGGCAATAACGCCTTCACCCTCTCACTGGTTGCCCCTTCTGCCTTCGCTAGGGTTCCCATCGCGCTGACCTGCAACTGACCAGGAGGGGCCTCGACCCGGGATCAGATCGCCTCGCGGCTTCGAACCCAAGCCGACGCCTTCCACAGCATTACCGCGATCGAAAGCGCCAAAATGGCTGCCCCGATGAGCCAATACTCCATGCCGCCCGCGCGTCGCCGGCTCACGGCGTCGATCTCCGGAAGGCCAAACGCGGACAGCGTGAACTCCTTTTCGGGCAGGGGCCCGAACCGCATGTTGCTGAATTCGTACGTCTTCACACCGAGGGGCGTCGGGTTGTCAGGCTTAAAAATCGAGTGGATCACGCGCTTCGGGATTGGGAAGCCCTCGGAGGCTCCTTCGTACTCGATCTCGCCTCTGTGGAGGAAGGCCCCCTGCTTATCCTTCCACAGGTATTCGAACTCGACGGCCACCCATTTTTCGTCGGGCAGAACCACAAGTTTTCCCTCATACTCGGTTTGGCGAGAATCGCGGAACGGACAGCCGAAGTGGATGCTCAGCGCGCGCTTCCCGTCGTGCGCCATCTCAGCCACGGAGCGGATCGAGAACTCTGGTTGTTCGACCACCCATCGCACGGTGCGGTGCTCAAACGAAAAGGGCGCGTCGAGGTAACGTTCCAGATTGTTATGCAGTGGGCCTGCAGCCGCCTTTTTATCCTTCGCGAGTTGCCTCAGGGAGAATTCCGTGCGCCGGGCGCCCTCTGAAGGATGAAGGAGTAAGTCTTGTTGCGGCAGAAGACCGCCTGGGGCATTTTCTGCTGATCGGACTGTTTGTCCAGGCGCCGCATGGTGACGCTGGCAAATTCAGGCGCGACGGAGGCAAACCGATAGATCGTCGTTGTAACGGGCGACCGCTTGCTACGAGGTGCGGTTTCTGTCGCCAAGACCTCACCAGCCGCCGCACCGTAAAACGCTTCTAAGTCCTTCAGTGCCCTGGGGTACTCTACACGGACGGCGGTTCGCAGGGACTCATCCAGCGCGTTGCCGCTCTGCCCGTCGGGGCCGAACAAGGAACCAAAGCTGAGCAGTACGAGCATCGCTCTCATCCAGTTAACCGCCTCGCAACCAGAGTGATTTCGGCGGACGGGAGCACCGCGAAGCGACCGCGCCGAACAGCGCGGCGTAGTCGAAAAACCTGGGCGCGAACCTGGCCCGGCGTGGTGAAGCAAGCTGCCACCGGCGTTGAACGACTGTCTGGGATCCGCCATCGCGGCGAGTGGGCCCGTCGGTCAGGACATCGGCGCGTCCGGCGGCGCGTTCCCGGGCGAACCGCAGGCCGCGCGCTCGGGTCATCACTGTCCGCCCGGCTCAGTCGGCTCGGCGCCGCCGTTAGACTCGCAGGTGCAACCCACGCCGACGCCTTGCTCGACCACCACCATGCAATCGCAAGTGGAGCCGGCGCATTCTACAACTTTCTCATTATCCTTGCACTCATTCGCCGGCGAATAGTGCTCGCAGCCACCCCCTTCGCACCCAAGGAGAGGCTCGTCGGCCAACGCCGGGTTAACCCACGTGGCAGCGCCTATGACAAATAGTATCACGAAAACCGCCGTGAGCGCGCTCGCACCAACTGACAGTAAACGCGACATACCACACTCCTCTACGTTGGAACGCCCCCGGCCGCGGACGCGGGTCTCTCCTCCCGTGAGGTTTAGCCCCCCACGTCGGCGGCAAGAAATGAAAGAAAGCCCAGAAATCCATGATTTCGCAGTCACCGGTGAGCCTCTCAAGGGGAGCCCGACTTAAGCCCCACGCGCCGCTGAGCGGTTACCGCGCCTGCCCTTTCCCGGGTGAACCTACGCCTGTCTCCATTGTCAAAACTCGAACTGCCGCAAGACTGCGGTCCAGTGTACCGGGTCACTTCGGGACGACCTGTCCCTCCAAGTGCACCACCATTCGCCCGTCGAGGTCCGAGTCCGTGTAAATCACGATGTCCTCGGTGAAGCCTCCGGTAAATCCCTTGGGCGCAATCTCCAGCCTGATGGGTACAATCCCCCACTCGGACGGCTTGATGTTCACCGGAAGAGCTGAACAACTGAAACACCCCCATCGCGAACAAGATTCCTCCATACCGACCACCCGTAGTGCGCGGCCCGAAAGGTTCCGGATCCGCAGATCAGCTACGCTCCTCGTGCCCGCGACAAGATCGCCCACGGCGAGTGTGGGCGGCTCGATTCTCAAGTCGCTCTTGGGCGCGACACGAACGAGGATGCCCGCCCCGGCCAATACCGCTCCCAGCGCCAGCGCCGCGCAGCCCATCACCGCCAGAAACCGGGCCTGCGGCTTGAGCACATCGCGATTCGCTGAATGGGCAATTGTCGTCATGGTTCCCCTCTCGAGTCGAGATTGGTCGGGGCAAACGCCCTGGGCTCAAGGCCACCCACCAGATGGGGTGCCGGCCCCTAGAGAAGGCCAGCCGGAAGACGTGTCCGAGACCAAAGTGCGCCGCAAACATCCGAGGACCTGATCGAGTTCACCGGACCACTCCCGTGACGGCAAGGGTCAAGCCGTGGGAACGCTTTTCGTCTGTGTAGATGCGCATGCGCTCGGAGATCGGCCCCGGCTTCCTCTTCTTGGTGCGAAGCCGCACCCCGAGGTTGTTCGTGCCGCCCGAAGGCACGCGGATTGGGAAATCCCCTAAACTGACGCACGTGCAGGAAGATTTCGCCCCGAGGATCACGATCGGCTTATCCGACCAGTTCTTGAGCTTGAATTCGAGTATGCGTTCTTCGCCTCGCACGACAGTCCCGGCTGGCACCGAGTAGCGCAGCGGAATCAGGCGAGCGCCGCGCAAATAGCTCAGCGCTGACGGAATCGAGCCGAACTCAGCTCGCGCGAGAAGCGCCAAACCGGCCAGCCCAAGAACAACGAGGAGGGACGTCAGGCACGTCCAGATGAGCCAACGACGAGCCGGCGATCGCGGCCGGTCACCAAGCCCTGGCGCGCCGAGCCCGGCATGTGCCGACGGACGGCTTTGGCTCTCACCAATTAGCGCGGTCACGGCAATACGTCCGTAATGAAGCAACCAGATCGGCAAAACAACCTCGATAGCTCCCTGTTAGCGCACCTCCAACTCGGCACGAGCGCGAAAAAGGGTGCCCCCGCCCTCATCGTAGCCGGAAATCTCAACGGACAAGGCGCCTCTGAAGTCCGGGTCGTCTGCCGGGTCGAAGGCGACCTTGAGCCTCTTTTCCTCGTTGGGCCCGAGCCCGACGGGCGCCCCGCTGACCCCAATGCAGGGACAGCTTGTGACGACACGCGCCAGGGTGAGCGGGATAGACTGCTGGTTGCGGACCACGAACTCCGCGTCCGCTGGCCGCCGGGCAGTAATGACCCCCATGGCGATCGTGTCAGGGCTGGTCTCGAGCGGGCAAGTGGCCCGCGCCGGTTTCGTAGCGGAAATCTGGGGGGGGGGGCGAAGCCTGAGCTGAGCCGGCAATGCGGGCCATGACATAGCCGCAGAGTATCCCCGTGATCGGGGCACATGCCCAGAAGAGGAGGTACTGTCGCGGAAGACATGTGGGCCGGGGCATGACCTGCGGGCTCCCGGATCGGCTTCATTCCCAACGAACGCCGATAGCATAGAGGCCGTCGCGACGGCTTGTCAAGGGCCGACTCGAGAAATTTTTTGGGGCGTCTCCCGGACTTTTTGATCGAAGTGGAAGGGACGCACCGTGGCGGCGGCCTCGACGAATTCCAGAGCCTGCGGCCTTTCCTCCGCGCGTGCGGACGGTGCGGCGCACGGACTCACCTCCGCCGATCAATGAATCGAGAACCCCTTGCGATAATCGCGGCGGATGTATTGATCGGCGCTGGGGGTATTCTTGGCTCTCATGGCCGCGGGGTCCCATTCGATCGCGGTGCCCGTCTTGAGGGCAACGACACCCAGGAGGACGGTCTCGGTCAGTCGGGCGGCGTAATCGAAGTTGGACATCGCCAGTTTCGGATCGCCGCTCTTGATGGCCTTCACCCATTCGGTGAAGTGGCCAGGCGAGCGCGGCAGGGTCCGCTTGGGTTTCTCGTATTCCTTGAATCTTCCCTTGGGCAAGAGCGTGTGCTCGGCGCCGTAGTCGTTCTTGCTGAAGAACGACCCCTTGTCGCCGACCAGCAAGAGGCCGCTGTCCGGGACCTCCTCGCCGTAGAGCATTTCCTTGTAGACCTTCTTCTCGGCCGGGAACTTCTCACCGCCGTCGAACCAGGTCAGAGTCAGCGGCCCCCGTCCGTTGCGGGGGCCGAACCGCGTGCGGATGATCGACCAGGCCGGATAGGATTCGCGATCGACGATGCCCGAGGTATCGATGACCTCGATGGATTCGGGGTCGAAGAGCTCGAGCGCCATGCAGGCGATATTGATGGTATGGCAGGCCATGTCGCCCAAGGCGCCGGTGCCGAAATCGAGCCAGCCGCGCCATTTGAACGGCTGGTAGTCGGGGTGGTAGGGCCGGTCGGGGGCCGCGCCGAGGAATTCGTACCATCGCACGTGATTGGGGATACCCGGGGTGCTCTTGGGCCGGCCCATCCCCTGCGGCCAGATCGGGCGATTGGTCCAGACGTAGATCTCCTTGATCGGGCCGAGAATTCCGGACCGGATCAATTCCACGCCCGATCGGAACCCATTCTCGGCGGTTCCTTGATTGCCCATCTGCGTGCAGAGGTTTTTCTCGGCGGCGATGGTGCGCATCAGCCGGGCTTCCTCGACCGACCAGGTCAGCGGCTTCTGGCAGAAGCAGTGCTTGCCCATTCTCATGGCCATGATGCTGGCCGGCGCGTGGGTGTGGTCGGGCGTGCTGACGGTCACGGCGTCGATCTTGTTGCCGAGCTCCTCGAGCATCTTGCGGTAATCAAAGTACTTCTTTGCCTTGGGATACTTCTTGCCCATTTTGTCGAGCACGTTGCTATCGATGTCGCAGAGGGCGACGATCTCGCCGTGACCGCCGGCATCGTTGGTATCGCTGTCTCCCTTGCCGCCGACTCCGATGCAGGCAAACCGCACCTTCTCATTGGGCGGCGGATAGAGCGAACGGGCGACGGCGGGTGCGCCTCCCATGAGAAATGTGCCCGCTCCGGTCAGTGCGGACTGCTTGAAGAACTCACGACGGTCCATGGTGAGAAGCTCCAGAGAATGGGGTAGGATGTCGCGCCCGGGCAGTCCCGTGGAGGGTTGTTGGTCCCGGTCGGGAATTTTGACGGAACTGGTCCGGGCGCTTGAGGAAGTTTTGCCGACATGCTTCCAGCATGACTGGCCCAAGCCGAGTTGGCAACGTGTCGCCGGGCAATTCAGCGGCATTCGCCTGGTCCAGTTGAACATGGGCTCGCCTTTCGTGCTCGGGACCAAGCGCGATTTATGCAGCGACTTCGGCAAACGAGGGCCTCGTGAACGAGCCGCATTCTGCACACAATGGGAAAACGACCAGAATCGTTACTCTTTTTCTGGACTTCTCATGCGGAGACGCGGAGAATTCGCCGAGAGAGTCCGGATCCGCTCGAACCTGGTGCCGAATGCGATGTGAAGAAAGAATGCCCTCGGGACCCTCGCGAGTTCTGGGCAATCGCCTGCAACCCATGACTTTTTTGCTCGAAGAGATCGCTGCAGCAGGCCGTGACAAATTCTGGACAGCGTGAACGGGAGGCTGTGACACATTTCGCATGCCCTTCACGGATGGTTGGCGATTGACTTTTGGGTCCATAAGCCCTATGATCGCTCAGCTATAGCGGTCGCACTGGACGCGGCGCGATTTCGCCCAGGCGAGCCTCTGTGAGAGCCGGATGAAGGACAGCTCGAACGGCGTGTCCCCATCCCGAACGACCCGAGGGCCCGTTGCGTGAGGCACTCGACGAGCCAGGAGCTAATAGATGGGCGATCGGAAGTCGGACGAAGTCGAACTGGATATCGCAGCCACCTTCGGCGCCGAGACCGACGCGTCCACTCAGGCTTTCTCCATCTATTTGCCGAACAAGGATCGCGACGGCGAAGAGATCGGAGACCAGCGACGATGGGTCCTGGAGGCCCTCCGTTTGCTAGGTGCCGTCGGCGGTGGCGCGACGGCGATGCCACCTGTTGAAGGGGTCTGGGAGAATGCCGACGGTCAGTTCGTGTGGGAGAATCCCGTAATTGTCTATAGTTACATCAAGCCCGATCAATTCATCGCACATCTCCCTGGGCTGAGGTCTTTCCTCCACCGGATGGGGCGCGAGACGAGGCAGGGAGAGGTGGTGTTCGAATTCGATGGACGATTCTATCGAATACGCGAGTTCGACAAAGCCTGAGGTGATCACGATGGCCCAAAAGATTGTGTCGACCAGTCCCGGCCAAAAGCGTATCCGTGACATCGGCCCGGGTGCATCGCGCGTTGATCCTGGGGTCGTCGCCGAGGCCCTCGGCGCCGAGGAGACCTACACCCCGCTCGGGCGAGCTGGAAGCCCGGTGTCCTCATTTCAAGTTAAGGCCGAGCTCCTCAATCGCCTGAGATCAAATGGGGGGAGGCCAGCCCTCGAGGGGACCACGCGGCGCGTTAAGATTCCCGTCACCGAGGAGCAGTGGAACGAGTTGGAGGACCTGGCGGCATCCTTCAAGGACTTGGGGTTCGTGCCGTCCGCGGGGCAGGTCGCGAGCGTGCTAATCAGCCTCTCGCTCCCCGCCGCCACGAGCGAGACGGATCGGATCCGGAGAGAACTCAAGGTGCGCACAAAAGCCACGCGCGCGAGCAAATGACGCGACGGTTCACCAAAACTCCGCCGGCGCGGGGTCATTCGGCCGTGTGCGGGCGGACGACGCCCCTTAGCGATGCGACGCCGACTGGTCAAATTCTCTAAGACTCGGCGTATTGCCGCGATTCCGTGATCGCAAAGCGAGCCACTGTGTTTTCACTTCTCGGCTTGAGCGACTGCCTGCAAGAGCGCCGCCATGCCCTCGAAGAGGGCGCCCAAGGTGCTGGCGGCTTCAACGGGTGCCTCGATCACGACACTGCCACGATCCGAGCGCCGGACCTGGAGCTGGCCGAAAAGCCTCTTCACCTCGCCTACCGGCGGCAGCGCCGCGACCGCCGGGGAAAACTGCTCGTCTCTTTCTTCGCGGAATGCCGCAGGCGCGATGACCTCGGGCGGCGTGGAGGGTATGCCGATCGCTGGTGCCTCCGGGCCGATGGCCGCCGCGGCCAGACGGTCCTGCGATTCGTCGGCGGCCTCGATCAGCTCGTCGAACGGATCAGGCCCGGCGGCTTCGTCGTCCAGGCTGACGTCGGAGAGGTCGGGATCGGCGTCGGCTTCGTTGCCCGTCGCGGCGGCGGCCTCGAGGGCGGCGGGTTCGTACAGCTTCTGGACCCTGGCCATGAAATTCGAGGCTTGTTCGAACTGGACCGCGTCGGAATCGCCGTCGAAGAGCCCTTTGAAGAACGCCTGCTTGGAAGCGACCAGCGCGGCGATGCGCGCCTCGATGCCGTACTCGCAAACCAGGTTGTAGACGTCGATCGGCTGGGTTTGACCGAGCCGGTAGATCCGGCCGATCCGCTGCTCCAGTACAGCCGGGTTCCACGGAAGTTCGAGGTTGATCACGCAGTTGGCGGCACGCTGAAGGTTCAGGCCGACACCGCCGGCGTCGCTGGTGAACAAGATCCGGAAGTCGGGATCGTCGTGGAATTCGACGATGTTCTGGGTCCGCCGCTTCTGGCCTTCCTGTCCCGTGAAGAAACCCGATCGCAGGCCGTTGCCGCCGAGCAGGTCGCTCGTGGCCCACTGGGCCAGGGTCAGCATCCGCCGCCATTGACTGAAGAGCACGATCTTCCGCCCCTGGTCCAGAACGATCTGCCGGATAAGCTGGCGCAGCTCGATCAACTTGGGAGCCGACAGCCCCTGAAGCACGTTCTCCTCCGGCGCGCCGCCGCGCAGCGATGGCCAGATGGTCTCGAACTGAAGCTGAGCGAGACCGTTGGAGATGATCCGCTGGGTTGTCAAGAGCTGCATGAGCCTCAAGAACTCGGCCTGGGTGAGGGGGCGTTTCAGGGACTTCTGGACCAGGACCAAAATCGGCTGGAGCAGGGAATCATGCTCGTCGATCTGCGCCGGCGTCATCTCGACCGGCACGCGAGTGTCGGTTCGGGGCGGAAGCTGGTCGAGCACCTCCTGGCGGATCCGCCGCGTCATGCAGTGCCGCAGGCGGTCGCGGATAGTGTCCAGGTTTCGGGCTCCGGTCACTTCGCGGCGGCCGTCGGCGCGGACCGAATGAAACGCGCCCAGCCGCCACTTCGGCTCAAGCGCCATGTCATCGACCCACTCGACGATCGAGGCCAGCTCATCGATCCGGTTTTCCATGGGCGTGCCCGTGAGCACCAGGCGGTAGAGCGGCTTCAAGCCCTTCACCGAAAGAGCCGTCTTGGTGGCCCAGTTCTTGATCCGCTGAGCCTCGTCGAGCACGACCAGCTCCGGGTCCCACTGCCGGACCGTGTCGAGGTCGCGCAGGAGTTGTTCATAATTGATGATGAGGAACCCTTCCTTCCGCGACTTGTAGGCAGCCTGGCGCTCGCTGGGAGAGCCTTCGACGACGTGGACGGGGACGTCGGAAAAGAGGTTCCACTCGCGAGCCCACTGAGGCTTGAGCGAGGCCGGAGCGATGATCACACCGCGGCGAACCCGGCCGGTGCGCCGCAGGATATCACAGGAAGCGATTGCCTGAGCGGTCTTGCCCAGCCCCATGTCGTCGGCCAGAAGCAGCCGGCCCGCCATGAGAAAGCGCTCGACCCCGTCGCGCTGGTAGGGATAGAGCGACCGTTTCAAGGTTTTGAACGCCGCGCGAATCTGTCCGGGACTCAGGGCCCGCTCAACCAGCGGCTTGAGCCGCTTGTGCTCGCTTTCCAGCAGAGACCGCAGCGCCGGGTCGTGCCCGGCCCGCGGCCGGCCGGCCGATACCAGCTTGAGCAGGTCTTCCACCAGCTCGAGCCGCCGCGACGGCTTGCCCCAGTGGCTGCTCTTGAGCGGCACGGCGCCGTTCTTGGCCGGACGAAACCATCGAAGCGCACTGCGCCGATCGACGGTTGTTGCCGTCGAGCTCGCCGCTCCAAACGACGCGCTCGAGCCAGTCGCCGACGCCGGTCAGCGGCCGGATCGGGTCCCAGCATAATCCATTGCGTGCCTGTGATTCGCTCCACTCTTGTTCCTTGTAGGCCTGTTTCAGGACCTTGGGGTGGGCATGCATGTGCTCGATCACCACCAGGATGTGCTTGCAGATCCCCAGCGAGTTCTTGACGAAATCGGGGCAATCGCACCGGCCTTCGATCGGGTCGATTGCGTGCAGGATCGTGTGATAGGGCCGCGAGCCAGACCCGGGCGCCTCGTGGCGTACTCGCCCAGGAGCTTGCCCTCGGCGGGCCGTGCTTCGAGCCGCAGCTTGTCCCGCTTGGCGGCTTCGAGCCGCCGCAGCAGGGCATCCATCGCCTCGACCCGTGTCGGCCATTCATGGGCAGGGACGCATGACAGCACGTGGCGGACCAGCACTTCGGGCGGTATATTGCCCGCCCGCTTGCCCACCCGCGCCAGCAAGACCTGGTAAGCCTCGGTTTCCTCGGGAGCCAGCGCTGGCCGCGGTTCTAAGGTCATCACGCTCATGGTTGTAGCTCGCAGTGTCCTCGTGACGGGTATCTCCACTGCGGGCACATTATTCCGAGTCGGCCGGAGAATTGCAAATGCTCCGCGATTCCCTCGAAGTATTCAGACGTGGACTACGGCGTGATCCGCCGGCCCGTGGTGGCCTGCCAGAGTTGATCCGCGGGCCGTACCTGCGCGATGCACGACGGGGCTGAAGAGCTGTCCGTAGGTGCTTCGGTTCGACAGCCGATGTTCGATCGAGTACGATCAAAGAGACGATCGTATCCGGCGTCGCCGGGCATGGCGCAGCGGGGCCCGCGGGATCGACCGGAGTTTCCGTGCGGTGGGAGACGAGGGAATGAGGTCTGGGAAGACGTTGAGTAGAGCAACTCGGGCCTCACGGGAAGGTCTCAGTCGGAACGCCCACCTGTCCGAAGTCTCGAACCGCCTGAAGATCGCCAATCCCGTCCGTCTGAGCATCCTCCTCACCCTTGCGGCGGGGGGTCGCAGTGCGGGGGAGCTCGGTGCGGCCATCGAGCAGAGCCAATCCGCCATCAGTCACCATCTCGCGCTCCTCCGCCTCGGTGACTTCGTCTCGCTAGGTCGGCAAGGAAAGCAACGCCTCTACTCCCTCACGGACCGGGGCCGATGGATGGTAAAGTTGGTCCAGAGTCTGATCGACGGTGAGCAGCCTCAAGGTCGCAACGTCCCGACGACCACTCCGATCGACCGGACTTTACTGGAGGATGTGGCCGGGTTCGTCGATGATCCCGAGCAGTGGTTTCGCACGCCGAATGCTGAGTTCGAGTGGCGGCGGCCGATCGAGCTGCTGGGCACGCCCGACGAGCCGAGGCTGAGGAACCGCATCGAGGCGGCGAAGCTCGGCATGTTCTCATGAGACTGACGGCTTGCAAGCGGCTGCCGCTCCAACCGATCAACGCCATCTGGTATCGGGCGATCTCGGCCAAACACTGGAAGACAGCTCTCAGGACTGACCAGACCGCGCAGATTCCCAGCCGATTCAATCCGGGCAAGTCCGCCAAGATACCCTTCGAGATACTCTATCTCGCCGAGAATCAGCTTGTTGCCTATTACGAGGTCGAAGCAATCTTCGGGCCTCCTGACCAGCCCGTCCCCAATCCGCGCCAGAGTAAGATGATCCCGATCGACGTGAACGTGCGCTTGCAGTCGGTCGCCGACTTGACCGACCCCGGGCAGGAGGCGCTGCTCGAAACCTCCGCTCAGGAGCTCACCGGGCGCTGGGACATGTCTCTGCCCGGCAAAGCACCGACTCAGCGGCTGGGCGCTGCTCTTTTCGCGACCAGGAACATCGAAGGGTTCTTGGCGATCTCGGCCAAGATGCCTCGTTGTAAGACGCTGATTGTCTTCCCGCAAAAACTCCGCACGGGCAGCGAGCTCGTCTTCCATGACGCCATCACCGGCAAGGTTCACCGGATTGCGCCTCCTTGATCCACCGATTAACGGAGGTGTTGTCCGGGACTCGCCATAACCCCGTGGATTTGGTGAGGACTCCGCGATCGAATCGAGGAGTGGATTGCCCATGCAATTCACGTCGAGTCCGCCTGGGCACGATGGATCAAACGCACAAGGATCTCGCCGTGCCATGCCAGTTTGGAGCGGCGAACGGTGACGCACCATGAACCATCGCGATGAAATCTTGAAGCGAATCTCGATCGACCCGAATGTCTGTTTCGGTAGGCCATGTATCCGTGGGACCCGGATCTGGGTCTCGCTGATCGTCGATAACCTGGCCGACGACGTGTCGGAAGCAGAGCGGTTGGAGGCTTATCCACAGTTGAAGCCGTTTCATTCCAGCGGCCGTTCCGGGCGAAGGCTGGGTTTACAGCCTCAAACTCGGCGAGCGCGAAATTCGGACAGATCGCCACCTATACCACTTTACCCTGCTCCAGGTCGCAGCTCTGCGTCAACACGATCAGGTCGGACTCGCTTCATTGGGGTCTTCGAAGTTGAACTTCGCAACTCGTCGGGTAGTTCGCCGGTCAGGTAGCCGCTGGCGTGGAGGCATCGGCGTTTGATTCCACCAATTGCTTCTTGAGCGGCTCGGTGATCAGCCGCGCGCCGCGGTCGAAGGTGATATAAGACCAGGCCCACTGAATCATGACGACCAGGCGGTTGCGGAAGCCGATCAAGAACAGGATGTGGACGAAGAGCCACAAGAGCCACGCGATCAGTCCCGAAGTCTTGAACCGCCCGATCCGAGCCACGGCGGCGCCGCGGCCGATTGTTGCCAGCATGCCCTTGTCAACGTAGCGGAAAACGACGCGTTCCTGGCCGCCCAAGGACCGGATGATATTCACGGCGGCGTGGCGGCCCTCCTGCATCGCGGCCGGGGCGACGCCCGGCACGAGCGCTCCATCCTGTTCGAGGCGGGCCAGGTCGCCGATGACGTAGACGTCGTCGCGGCCGGGAATGGTCAGATCCGGCTCGACCATGACACGGCCCGCGCGGTCGAGCGGAACGCCGAGCGACTTCGCCAAGGGCGATGCCGCCACGCCGGCAGCCCAGAGCACGGTCCGCGCGTCGATCCGCTCCTGGCCGATCGTAACTCCTTGACCATCGATGCCAGTGACCTCGACCCCGGTCCAGACGGCGACGCCCAGCTTTTCGAGCTGGCTACGCGCCGCATCCGAGAGATCGGGCGGATACGCGCCCAGGACGGTCGCGCTCGCCTCGATCAGGATCACCCGAGCCGACGCTGTATTGATATGGCGGAAGTCGCGCGCGAGGGTTTGCCGCGTCACTTCGGCCAGTGTGCCGGCCAGCTCGACGCCCGTGGGGCCGGCGCCGACGATCACGAATGTCATCCAGGCTCGACGCTTGACAGGGTCGGGCTCGCGCTCGGCCACCTCGAACGCCATCAGCACCCGCTGCCGGATCAGAAGTGCGTCCTTGAGGCTCTTGAGTCCGGGAGCATGTAGGGACCAGGCGTCGTGGCCGAAATAGGAGTGGGTTGCACCGGTCGCCAGGATCAAGATGTCGTAATCGACCGAGCCATCGGCCAGAATCACGCGTTTCGCAGGCACATCGACGGCCGTCGCGTCGGCCAGCATCACGGCGACGTTCGCCTGCCCGCGAAAGATCCGGCGAATCGGCGACGCGATGTCGGCCGGGCTGAGCGCCGCGGTGGCCACCTGATAGAGCAGCGGCTGAAAGAGATGGTGGTTGGACCGGTCGACGATGGTGATGCGCAAGGGCGCCCGCCGCAGGGCACGGGCCGCCGCCAGCCCGCCGAAGCCCGCACCTACGATCACGACGTGGGAGACCCGGCCGGCCGGCGCCACGGCTCGAGCCGAGCTCCCTATCGGCGTCGGGTTCACGGGTTGTGCCACCAGTCGCCGGCGGGCAGCAGGCGCACTGCCTCGTCGGGGCCCCAGCTTCCGGGCTCGTACAACGAGAGCGGCCCGACGCTCCCGAGCACAGGCTCGACGATCCGCCACTGGGCATCAATGCTGTCGGCCCGGCCGAAGAGACTGGAATCGCCGCCCATGGCCGATTGCAGCAGCCGGGCGTAAGCCGGCACCTCATCGACCGGCTGTCGACTGGCCATGAGCTCGACGGGCTCGAGCTCGACACCCATCCCCTCCTTGCGCACGACGGCACCCAGCGCGATGATCTCCTCGGGACTAAAACGTATACGAATATGATTGTAGCCGTGGTCAATGTAGTGCGCGGCGACAAATTTCTGGGGTGGAGCGTGGAACCGGATCAGGACCTCCGTCGCGGTCTTGCTCAAGCACTTGCCGGCGCGGATCAAGATCGGCACGCCCGACCAGCGCCACGATTCGAGCGCGAGCCGCACCGCGGCGAAGGTCTCGACTTCGGAATCGTGGGCGACACCTTTTTCCTGGCGGTAGCCGCGGTACTGTCCGCGGACTACCGCGGCAGGCTCCAGCGGGTGGATCGCCCGCAACACCTTGGTCTTTTCGTCGCGGATGCCGTCGGGTGAGTTGCTTCCGGGCGGTTCCATGGTCAACATCGCGACGACCTGGAGCAGGTGGTTCTGGATGACGTCGCGGATCGCGCCGGCTTCTTCGTAGAACGAACCGCGCCCCTGGACACCGAAGTTCTCGGCCATCGTGATCTGGATGCTCGCGATGCAATGACGGTTCCAGATCGGCTCGAGGAACTGGTTGGCAAAGCGGAAACACAGAATGTTGAGCACGGGCTCCTTGCCGACGTAATGGTCGATCCGGAAGATGTGCGATTCGGGGAAGTGGGCGTGGAGGATCTGGTTGAGCTCCTCGGCCGACGCGACGTCACGGCCGAACGGCTTCTCCACCATGATTCGGGCGTTGTTCGCGCAGCCGGACGTCGTCAAGTTTTCCACCACTGGCCCGAAGACGCTGGGCGGAATTGCCAGGTAGTGCAAGGGTGACACGGACTGGCCCAGAAGCTGGTGCAACTGGGTAAACGTCGCCGGGTCGTGATAGTCGCCGTCAACGTAGCCGAGCCGAGCGACGAGCTTGGTGAAGGCGGCTTCATCGACTCCACCGTGGGTAGTGAGACTGTCGCGAGCCCGATCTCGAAGTTGCTCCAGTCCCCAGCCTGACTTGGCCACGCCGATGATGGGTACGTTGAGGAGGCCCTGCTGGATCAACTCCTGGATGGCGGGAAAGACCTTCTTGTAGGCCAGATCGCCAGTCGCGCCGAAGAACACCAGGGCATCGGACTTGGTGGAAGGCGAATTCATTTTGAGTGCTCGACAAAGGTCGGATTTCACGCGAGACCGGTAAAAAGGCCGCTCCTCGCGCGACAATGCATTCCATTCTTGCTGCGCTGTTTTCACGACTTTTTTTCCAGGTGGCCGCCGAAGCCGAAGCGCATCGCCGAGAGGAGCTTGTCGGCAAAATCGTCGGCCCCGCGCGAGCTGAACCGGGCAAACAGGGCCGCGCTCAAGACCGACGCGGGAACGCCCTCGTCGATCGCGGCATCGATCGTCCAGCGCCCCTCGCCCGAGTCGGAGACGCGGCCGGAGAAGTCGGCGAGATCGGGGCTCTGCACCAGAGCCTGGGCCGTCAAGTCGAGCAGCCAGGAGGCGATCACGCTCCCGCGCCGCCAGACCTCGGCAATATCGGCCACGTTCAGGTCGTACTGGTAGAGCGCGGGATCTCGTAGCGGGGTCGTCTCGGCATCGACGTCCTGCTTCACTTTGCCCACGGACGCGTGCTTGAGGATATTCAAGCCCTCGGCATAGGCAGCCATCAGGCCGTACTCGATTCCGTTGTGCACCATCTTGACGAAGTGCCCCGCTCCGCTCGGCCCACAATAGAGATAGCCCTGCTCGGCGGTCCCGCCGGCCTTTTCCCGGCCCGGAGTGCGAGCCGCGGCGTCCCGGCCCGGAGCCAGCGCGGCGAAGATCGGGTCGAGGCGCCGCACGACATCGCTCTCGCCGCCGATCATCATGCAATAGCCTCGTTCGAGGCCCCATACGCCGCCGCTGGTGCCGACATCGACGTAATGGATGCCCCGCGACGTCGAGAGCCGCAGCGCGGCGAATGTCGTCGTGGTAGTAGGAATTGCCGCCGTCGATCAGGATATCGCCCTTTTCGAGGCGGCCGGACAGTTGCTCGATCGTGCCGTCGACGACGGCCGCCGGGACCATCATCCAGACGGGCCGAGGGGGCGCGAGCTTGGCCACGAAGTCGTCGAGGCTCGTGGCGGCGACCGCCCCTTCCTTCACCAGCGGCTCGGCCGCCGCCGGGTGGACGTCGTAAACCACGCACGGCTGCCCGTGGCGCAACAGCCGCCGCACCATGTTGGCGCCCATGCGTCCCAAGCCGATCATTCCAAGCTGCATGCGTGCCTCTTATTCATAACACGAGGATGTGAATGGCGATGGCCACGCCGACCAGCGCCAGGATGCCCGCCATGATCAACAACATCCGGATTCTCAGGGGAGGGTTCGTAACGCCCCGTTCCAGAGCACGAATATAGCCGACATGCCGAAGGGCCGCCACAACGATGACAGTCACGCCGAGGCAGACCATGATAAATCCCAGTGCCGGCGAGACAGTGGCTCGATAGCGCGGCTGGCTGGCTTCGGCGAGGCCGATCTCCCGTGTCAAGAGCGCGAACCTTGCGATCACGAACCCAAACCCCATGAGTGCCAGCGAGGTCCGAACCCAGGCCAGGAAGGTCCGCTCGGCGGCCAGGTAGACCCGCGGCTCACCGACCGGAGCGAGCCCCGGTCGAGCGGCCCCTACTAGCGGGTGGAGGTCCGTTTTATCGTCTCTCATCAGCCGTTCGCCGCCGAGTTTTCTCAAGACACAGCTTCGCCAGCGCAATATGACCGGCTCGCGGCGCGCGTGTCAAGGTCCCAGCGCGGTCCGCCGGCCTTGGGCAACGCGGCTGGTTCGGAGCGACGAGATCGCGGCTCGGTCGAGTTGTGCACAGGTCGTCGTCGGGCCGCCAACGCCAGCAAAACAATCAGAGTCCCGCGGCGACGGACGCCGCGCCCGGGAGCGCGCCGGCAAGCATCGTCCGCCGCACGCGGGACAGGCCGACCCGCGGGCGCCAGACGCGGGCCGGAATAACCAACGGCCGAATTTTCAAAGAGGTCGTTCGGGATTCCTGATTTGAACCAGTTGGCGCCGGTCGTCGTTGGCCGGTCCGGACGCACTCGCTGCGTGGGATTCCGGAGCGTGCGGCGACCGTCAGGCGCTCGCCGGATCCGGCACGACCGGCGCAGATTGCCTTGGCTTTGTTTTGCGGGAGTGGTTCGCTGTTCATGGTGCGATGCTCGTGAACGGATCGCGGATCACAGGTCGCTCTTGCTGCGGTGGGTTCAATTCGCGTTCGGAACGACGGGCTCGATGGGCTCCCGTGGAGCGCTGACCGGTAGTCGCTGCCTGCGAACCAACAAAAACAAACCGCGACCAGCAATGCGTTCAAGTGCCCGGCGTTGCCCGGGAATGTGGACCGTGGAATGCGGGCCGTTTGATTCGGTGGCTGCACGGCCGTTTCCGGAGGAAGTGGGGCCGCGGAATTCTCTGTGTCGTAGGTCAGGCTTTCCAGCCTGACCTACACCTGCGCGGTCCCCTTGGCCGGGGCACAGAGATTCCTCTGGTGGTGCGTCCGGCTGGTGGTCGGTGTTTTCGCCCGAGCCGGGCCGGTCTGCGTGGACCGCGGCCGGTGAACCGTCGATTCCGGCTTCCCAGGCCTGCGCGGCGCCGGAGGAGCACGATTCAGGGTCGTCGTGTTCATGATCGGTTCGCTCCGCGTGTGCGCTGCTTTCGCCGTCGTCGCCGCTGCCCAGTTGCTTCCATCGAGCAAAATCCGGAATGTCGGCCCGCGACCCGCGCAAGGCTCGGCTCGCGGACGCGCGCCGGGAGGGGCAGCTCGGCCTCCTCAAGCGCATCTTCGTCGAAGATGCCGGACCGACGAAGCTCGACCAGGTCTTCGCAGGCACGCGTCATCCGCCGGATGGAGGCGTCCTCGTAGCGCCGCACCTTGTCGGCGGCGGCGCCGGGTCGAAGGCCAGCCGGCTCGTGCTCTCGGCGGCCTCGGCCAGGGCTCGCGCCTTGTGCTTCAAGGCAAGCTGCTCCAGCCGCCGGGTCTGCCGCGCGATCAGATCGTTCAGAACCTGCCGGCCCGCGGTTTCGCCCACCGGCAGGCGCCGCTCGATGTCCATCGCGTCCAACTGCCTGCGAACGGCGGGAAACTGGTCGTCGCCCAGCTCGCAGCGCAGCTCGCTGAAAGGGCTTTTGTTCTGCGGGCAAACGGCGTGGGAGCCGAGGAAGACGGCCATCGAATCGCCGGTGGTATCATGCAGCACGTCGAGCGGCTGCATCCCCAGCAGGCGGACCGCCTTGAACTTGTCGGACGCCTGCCAGAAGTTGGGTGCCTGGTTGCGAACTTTCAGATCGTTCCAGCGGTCAAGAAGCCAGCGGCAGCCTGCGTAGCTGGATTCCAGCTCGTTGACCAGCCGCGCCGGCAGGTCCGGAGAGCCGGGAACCTCGTTTTGCCGCTTGGATAGGGGTAGTCCCAACAGTCGTGTCACCGGGGGCCATTGGGGTCAGGTAGCCGTCCACGAGTCGATGGCGACAAGCGCACAGAAGGCATCGAGCCTCGAAGCTACTTCTCGGGCGCGTCGGTCGATCAGACCGAGGCGAGTCAGCTCGCAACGATAAGCTCCCGCGGCAAGCAACCCGAACCGCCGCCGCGTCCGGATCAACCAGGCGACGGGCGGCAGCGCGAAGACGGCGGCGAGGAACCAGTAGGGCACGACGATGTCGCGGACCCGATGACTGCGCACACACAGGGCGACGCTCGCCACGCAAAGGACCAGTGAGAGCCCGGCCAAGAGGTTCGTCGTGACCCGTAGAGCCCGTCGGATACGGGTGTCCGCCGCACCGTGAGCCGCGCTCGGGGAAGGTTGCATGGGCTGAGTCCTTTGGTGGTCCGTCCACGCCAGAATGGCCGGTGAAAGCTCGACGAGATTACGCGTGTGCTCAGCTTGAGACAGCCTTTCGCTATTCTCGCTGAAGGTCTCGCCTTTGGGAACAATCAGTGCTGGCCGACGGCTACGCCAGGTAGGCGTTGGGTTGGCCGACGTCCGGCCGGTAGAGCTTCTGCTTGTGGATCGCCGTCAGCCGCGGCAAGAGCTGGAAGCCGAGCAGCCGGCAGAACGCGAACGCCACCGTGCTTACGCGTTCACGGGCCGAAGGCGACATTTGTTTAGAAGCGAATGAGGTGCGGCAGCATGAAACCCGACTCAGCCGCCAGAGGGCCAGAGGCGACACCGGAGGACGCGTCGGTGTCGTCGGACCGAAGCAAGATAGTATCACGCGACGACATCGTCCACCGACGGGGGCGGCGTTATAGTTCGCAACGCGGCTCCAGTCGGCCCCGCCCACACCTGCGACCGGGCGACCCATAAAAAAATTAGCGCTCTGGCTCTTGCATTCGCGCGACATAGCGTTAAAATCTTAGCGATACGCGGCGCCGCTCACCTGGGGCGCCCCTTGGGAACCCTATGACGCGAGGAGCGGATGATACCTGAACCGTCTGAACTCAGTCGCCGTGAACGGCAGATCATGGATGCCGTCTTCGGGCTCGGGGAGGCGACCGTGAACCAGGTCGTCGAGGGCATCCCTTCACCGCCGACGGCGATGGCGGTCCGCAGGATGATGCACATCCTTGAAGAGAAGGGGTATCTCCGACGGCGGAAGAGCGGTCGGGAGGTGATCTATGTCCCTCGCCAGGCCAGGGACAAGGCCGGTCGCCGGGCCTTCCAGCAGGTGCTGGAGACGTTCTTCGGCGGCTCCCTGGAAGAAGCGCTCGCGGCGCACCTGCATTCGCGGAAGGACCGGGTGTCGGCGGACGAACGCAAGCGGCTGATCGCGTTGATCGAGCAGGCACAGCGGGAGGGCCGGTGACATGAATCGCACGCTCCTCATCGTCGCCGGGATGTTCGGCGCGTCGGGTCCGGTGCTGATGGATTCCGCCGTCAAGGGCACGGCGCTCCTGGTCGTGGCGGCGATCGCGGCCCTGACCCTGAGGCGTGACTCGGCGGCGACTCGACATCTCGTGTGGCTGCTGGCGATGGCCGCAATGCTGGTCGTGCCGGTGCTGTCGGCGATGTTGCCTCGGTGGCGAGTGCTGCCGGAGTGGGTGCGTATTCCACCCGCGAGGGCCGTGGTGTCGACCGGACCGCCCGCGATGGCCAGGCCCGCCGATGGTGCGATGGAACGGGCGCGGCCTGCCGTTCCCGAGGACGGCGCATCGCCATCCGCGACGGCCTATCAACCGGCCGTCAGAACGCCCGATTCCCGGCCCGCGTCGGCGACGCCGGCGGCCATTCCCGCGTCGGCTGCCGCGAGGTGGAGCTGGCTCGACGCACTGACTCTCGTGTGGGCCCTGGGTTCTTACGTGCTCATCCTGCGGCTGCTGGCCTCGCGCTGGATGCTCGGGAAGACCGAGCGGCAAGGGACGGTCATCGGGTCGTCAGGGCAACCGTCGCCGATTCACCGTCGCTTCGCAAATGCCCTGGAAGCCGCGTGCTCGCAGCTCAGGATCGGGCGACCGGTCACCCTGTTGATTCACCCGGACCGGACCATTCCGCTGGTCTGGGGCATCCTTCGATATCGCCTGATGCTTCCCGACGCCGCCGGGCACTGGGGCGACGAGCAACTGCGATCGGTCCTGCTGCACGAGCTCGCCCACATTAAGCGTCGCGACACCATGGCTCGACTGCTGGCGCAGATCGCGTGTGCCCTGCACTGGTTCAATCCCTTGGTGTGGCTGGCCGCCTGGCGTCTGGGCGTGGAGTGTGAACGAGCGTGCGACGACCTGGTCCTGGCCAACGGCGTGCGGCCGTCCGCTTACGCCGGACACCTGCTCGACGTCGTCACGGCGTTTTCGCCCGCCGGCTGGGCGCACTCCGGCGAGCTCGCCATGGCCCGCAAGTCGTCGCTCGAACGCCGCCTCGTCGCCGTGCTCAGCGACAAGCTCAACCGTCGCAGCGTGTCGGTGGCCCTGGCGGCCATCGCCCTGGCCCTCGCCGCCGGTATCGCCGTGCCCATCGCGATGCTCCGTGCGGCGGATGACGAGCCCGGCGCGCCGGGCAGCCGCAGGAATCGCAGGTCCTCCGGCTGACGCCCCGCGAGATCAACAACCTCTCGGTCGAGACCGCCGAGCCGCTTACCTTCGAGGCCGGGGAGCGCAACATCGTGCCGATCAAGGGGCTCAACGTACTGTTCCTCCAGGGCTCGAACTTCTCCTGGGACTACAAGTACATGATGGTCTCGATCGCCAGCTCGCAGGACATCAATGTCCATGCCCTGGCGATCAAGGCGCCGGCGCAGGGGGACCGGGGCGCCGGCGAGGACCTCGAGTTCGCGCCGGGCCGATACAACGCCTACATCCTCAGCGACCTCCCCGCCAATATCCTGACGGCGAAGCAACAGAAGCTGCTGGCCGAGTCGGTGCGGCAGGGGGCGGGCCTGATGATGCTCGGCGGCCATGCCAGCTTCGGGGCCGGCGGGTGGGCGGATACGCCGCTGGCGGACATCCTGCCCGTCCACATCCATCCCGGGGACGGCCGGTACGAGCCCGATGGCGGCATCAAGTTCGTGCCCACCAACCTGGGACTGGAGAGCTACCTGCTCCAGGTCGGCACCAACCGCACCGAGACCGTGCGGATCTGGGACCAGATGAAGCCGATCCTGGGCACCAACCGCTTCGGCGAGGTGAAGCAGACCGCCAACGTCCTGGCCGAGACCGCCGCGCCCAACCCCGAGCCGCTGATGGTGAGCATGGAGGTCGGCAAGGGCCGTTCGATCGCCTACGGCGGTGATACTTGGGTCTGGTACCGGGCTTCGGAGGAGAGCCGGCTGGCGCACCGGAAGTTCTGGCGTCAGGTCGTCTTCTGGCTCTCGCACAAGGAGAACCAGGGCGACAACAGGTCAAATTGACGCTCGACCGCCGCCACGTGGCCGTCGGCGAGAAGATCGAGCTGACGGCCACCGCCCATGATGCCAAGGGGGCGCCGATCCCCGACGTGAAGTACGAGGCCCGGGTCGAGCGCGAGAAGGCCGATTCCCCGGTCTCGTCGCCCGTCGGCGTGTACAACCAGGGGGATCAGTGAGGGCAATCGGCCACCCGTGAGGTGAGCCCGGAAACACTCTGTGAGGTACTCCAGCACATTGCGGCCCTGTTGGCGGCACGTCGCCGCCACGCTCAGGACGCGTTCGACGAACCGGCTGCCCCACTCGCTCGCCGTCCCGCCGCTCGACTTGCACCACAGGACGGCGTGCCGCAGAGCTCGCTCCGCGGCATTGTTCGTCGGCTCGATCCCCCGCACCCGGAGGAAGGTCCACATGTGCTCCTCGCCCTCCAGCAACATCCGGCACGTCGCCGCCGTCTTCTCGCTGGCGCACGACACACCCCGGCCCAGGGCGTGCCGGACGTCCCACCGGATCGGCCGGGCGTAGCCCAGGAACGTGCTCCAGGCCATCTCCCCGTCACGGTACTTGTGCCACCAGTGGAACAGCCGGTCCGAGGACCCGAGCAGCTCCGTACCGATCGCCGACCCCACGTCGCGGCGATCGATCATCGCCTGAAAATCTCTGCGAAGATGAGACCAGCAGTATTGATGCTGCTCGATCCAGTCATAGCTGGAGAACCGATCGCTGACGACGACCTTCGTCTTGTCCGTCCCGAGGATCAACCGGGCCACGTCCGCGCTGCGATGGCCGGCGATCGTGAAGACGGTCAGATCGTCGGTCTGACCGACCCAGAGCCACGCCTTCTCGTTGGCCTCAGCCCACGAGGTCTCGTCGATGTGGGCCGACGGCGCCGCGACGACAGCAGCGGCCGCCTCGACGACGAGTGGCTCCAGGATCTCAGCGGCCTGGCGCTCGAGCTTAGGGATCATCCCCAGTGAGAGGTCCAGCCCGAACAGGTCGGAGGCCAGTTGCCCAGAATTGAAGGGTGAGGGCTCATACAACAAGATAGTACGAGCCTACTGTACAAAATGTTCGAGCCCGTGAATGCCTACCCAATTTGAAGCACCCCGGGGCGTCCTTCGGATACAATCGTTCGATTGGACCGTACGAGGCCGCTGAGGATCAATATCATGCCGTGGCGTCAAACTGCCGAGGGAATGCGCGGGCTTTCGATCGTCTTCGTCTCTGGGGCCGTCCTGGGCGGTGCCTGGGCCGGCGAGCCGCGCTTGAACCAGATTCAGGTCATCGGCACCCACAATTCGTACCATCTCGCCCCCGAGCCGGCCGTGCGGGCGCTGATCGCGGCAACAGGCCGGCAGCGAGCGGAAGCGATCGATTACAGCCATCGGCCGCTGGCAGAGCAATTCTCCCGGCTGGGAATCCGCCAGATCGAGCTGGACCTTTACGCCGATCCCGAGGGGAAGCTCTTCGCCGAGCCGGCGGCGCGCAAGATCCTCAGCGGACTCGGCAAGGACCCGGGCCCCGATCCCGACCCGGAGGGCCGGCTGCGCAAACCCGGCATGAAAGTCCTCCACCTGCCGGATGTGGACTATCGCACCACGGTACCCACCCTGGTCGAAGCCCTCAAGCAAGTCCGCGCCTGGTCGCAAGCCAATCGCCGGCACGTGCCCATCTTGATTTTGCTCGAGCTCAAGAGCGAGCGGGTTCCCGGCCTACCGGCCCGGCCGATTCCCTTCACCAGCCGGGAGCTCGAAGCGGTGGATGCGGAAATCCTCTCGGTTTTTCCGCGGGAGGCGATTCTGACGCCCGACCGCCTGCGAGGCCGCTTTGCGACGCTGCCGGAAGCGATCAAGGCCGACGGCTGGCCCACGCTCGATTCCGTGCGGGGCCTGGTCTTCTTCGCGCTTGACAACGAAGGCTCGGTGCGCGACCTTTACCTCGAAGGACGCCCGGCTCTGCGCGGCCGGATCATGTTCACGACCGTCGCCCCCACGCACGCCGCGGCGGCGTGGTTCAAGGTCAACGATCCAGTCAGGAGCTTCGACCGGATCCAGGAGCTGGTCCGCCAAGGGTTCCTGGTTCGCACGCGGGCTGACGCCGATACGGTGGCGGCCCGATCGGGCGCCGTCACCCAGCGCGACAAGGCGCTGGCCAGCGGTGCCCAGTTCGTCAGCACCGATTATCCCGAGCCCGATCCGAAGCTCTCCGGCTACCGGGTGGGTTTTCCCGGCGGAGTCGTGGCTCGACCCAATCCGGTGAGCGGCGATCCAGCCTGGGGGCTCGTCGACCTTGAACGCGGCAAGAAGGCGACTGGAACAGGCTTGCAGAAGAGGTAAGGATCTGGGCAGAAATAATCTTGTGGTGCAGGCGTCCCGCCTGCGTTCCCCGTACCGGCAGGCGGGACGCCTGCACCACAATTGGCAAGGTCATTTCTCTGCGGTGCCTACCGCCCTCACCTCACCGCCGCGTCAGGAAATCCAGAGCACGGACGAGCGCTACGACGGCTTCTTCGCATGCCGCTTCGGCGGAGTGATCGCCCTGGTTGGTCGCGACCAGGATGGCGAAGTCACGCGCCGGTGCCAGCCAGACCGAGGCAAACCAGGATCCGTTGCTCCCGTTGTGAGTCAAGACTCGACCGTTGGCCCAGGATCGGTCGCCGACCATCCAGCCACCCGCATAGTCGAAGCCCTGCGGGGGAGTGTGAAGGGTGCGGAACGTCGCCGGCTTCAAGAGCCTCGCCCTGCCGCGCTCGCCACCCAGGTGAAGCGCCGCAAACTTGGCCCAGTCGGGAACCGAGCAATGGACGGTCCCGGCCGGCCCCATCGATGGCGCGTTGTCCTGGAGGGTCGGCCTGATGTCCTGTCCAGATGCGCGATGGCCCCAGGGCTGGTCAACCATTCCGGACCGCGCTGGCGATCCAAAGCCGGCGGATGCCATCTCGAGGGGCTCGAAGAGCCGCTTTTGCATCAGCATCTCCCAGGGCACGCCTGTGACTGTCTCGGCCATCAGCCCTGCCAGTGCGTAGCCGGCGTTGGAGTAAGCGTAGGTCAACCCCGGCTTACTCGCCGGCGGGTTCGTGAGCAGAGCGGTCAAGAGCGACCAGCGCTGCTCGGTTGTGGTTTGCCCGGGCAGGTCCCACCACGGGCCGTCGTGGGGCAAGCCGGCGCGGTGGGTCAAGAGGTGGGAGAGTGTCACGGCTCCAAACGCCGGGTGAAGCTCGGGGGCGACGTCGGGAAACACGTCGCGGATCCTGGATGCCCACGTCAGCTTCCCCGCGTCGACGAGCATGCCAATCACGGTGGCCGTCATCGCCTTCGTGTTCGATCCTAAGTGGACCTTGTCCGTAGCCCGGATCGGCTCGGAGGAGCCGATCTTGCGAATCCCGATGGCACCAATCGCCGCCAGCCGGTTGCCCGTGAGGATCGCGCCGATCAGCCCCGGCAGATGGTGGGCGTCTCGAACCGGGGCGAGCACGCGGTTAACGCGCTCGTCGGCCTGTACGTTCGCCGCCGCCGGCGCGACCCGCCTTTTGGCCGTCCCCCTTGCCTGACCGAACGCAGAGCCAGAAAAGAAGGTCAATCCTCCCGCCGTCGCGGCTCGGAGCAGGTCACGGCGCCCGATCATGGTGGTCTCCGTCCGGCAATTTGTCCGGATCGTTTCGGCTCGATCTGTCGCCACGCCGGCCGCTCGGCTGATGCCTGCGAACCACCGCGTGTATCCCATTCAGATCCAGTCTATTGCGCCGGGACCAACGTTGCAACTTGGCGCGCGACGAGATGTGTCGAGCTCGGATTCTCGAGAACGCTCGCCTCATGCAAGAGCAGCCATTCCTTGAGTGCGATACCGCCGCCGTAGCCGGTCAACGAGCCATTTGCCCCGATCACGCGGTGGCAGGGGATCACGATGGCGATCGGGTTACGCCCATTCGCGGCGCCGACCGCGCGCACCGCGCCGCGCCGGCCGATCCTGCGCGCCTGCTCGGCGTAGCTGATACTCGTGCCAAAGGGTATTCGCAGCAGTTCGTCCCAGGCCAGGCGCTGAAAGGCCGTGCCCGCTGGCCGGAGCAAAAGCTCGAAGGTGCGCAGCTCGCCCGCAAAATAGGACTCGAGCTGCTCCCGGGCCGTGCGAAAGGCGCCATCTTCCCGCTTCGCGTTCGGCGGCGGGCCCGCCGCGGGTTTCCCGCGCTCTTCAGGCAGGTGAAGCGTGGTCAAGGCCTCTCCATCCGAAGTCAGGAGCAAGCGGCCGATCGGGCTGGCAAAGGTAAAGTACAGGCACGTTTCATTGGGATTCATGGCAGTTCTCCTAAGTGGGACCGCGGAATTGCTTGGGTGGAGCGTTAGGCTTTCTCGCATGAAGGGTCGGGCCGGCCGCCGCTTCGGATCGGTCAGATCCGACGGATCAGTCGGATCCGACGCGGCGGCCGGCCCGCGCAGCTTCGTGAGCGGTTCCGCTTGGATCCTGGCATTGCCAGAGATACATGGCGGCGTAGGCTCGCCACGGCCGCCAGGCCGCGGCCGCGTCGAGCAGCCGGCGCGGGGAGGTTGCTCCAAAGGCCTTGAGCAAGCCCAGGTCGCCCGCTGGAAACGCATCCGGCCAGCGGAGCGCGCGCATGGCGATGTACTGGGCCGTCCAGTCGCCGATACCCGGCAGCTCCCGCAGGGCCGGAATGACCGACTCGGGATCGAGGCCGGGCTGGAGGTCGATTTGCCCCGAAGCCACGCTCTGGGCGAGCGCTCGGATGCAGCCGGCGCGCGCGGCAGTGACGCCCAGGGCCGTGAGCTCCGATTCCCTGGCGGACGCCAGTCGTGCGGCCGTCGGTGCCAGCCGGCACAGCCTGGAAAAAGGCGTGTCGATCTGCTCGCCGAAACTGGCGGCCACGCGACCGGCCAGGGTCGTCGCCGCCCGCACCGAAATGCGCTGGCCCAGGATTCCGCGGACCGCTATCTCGAAGCCGTCGAACGCACCAGGAACTCGCAAACCCGGCAGTCGGGCCACCGCGCTTTTCATGCGCGGCTCGGCCGCGAGCGCAGCGGCGATGGCGTCCGGCCGCGCACTCAAGTCGAACTGGTTCTTCAGGCGGGTAAGCACCTCGGGCAAGACGGGCACAAGCGACGTCGCCAGCTCGACCGCCAGCGCGTTTCGCCCGGCGATCGGCTGGACCTTGATCCAGCCGTGGTGGCGGCCGATCGAGGCCGTCCGAAGGTATGTGCGACCGCTTGTCCATTCGACGCCGGCAGTCGCTCGACCGGCGAGGAAACCGAGGAGGAGATCCCAGTCCAGGGGTGGGCGGTAGCCGAGCGTGATCCGGAGCTGGCCCGTGGACCGGCTCGCGCCGCTTGCGCCGCATGCGGGAGGGCGTCAACCGGTAATGCGACTGAAACAGCGCATTGAAGCGGCGGACGCTGGCGAATCCGCTGGCGTAGGCCACGTCGATGATCGGCAGGTCTGACTCGGCGAGAAGCTGCTTGGCCAGGAGCAGCCGGCGCGTCTGTGCAAGCTCGATCGGCGAGACGCCGAACTCCTGCCGGATGGCGCGGCGGATCTGGCGGCTGCTGAGCTTCAAGTCGCGGGCCAGCTTCTCGAGGCTGCCCCCATCGTTCAAGGCACCGGCCTCGATCCGCGCGGCGGCCGCGTGTGCGACTCGCCTCGCCGAGTTCGACCGGTGCAAGCCCGGCGCAAGCTCGGGCCGGCAGCGCAGGCACGGTCGAAACCCATCGCGCTCGGCCGTGGCCGAGCTGGCAAAGAACCGGCAGCGGTCGCGGCCTGGCGTTCGGGCCGTGCAGATCGGCCGGCAATAGATGCCCGTCGTCGTCACCCCGATGAAGAAGAGCCCATCAAACCGCGCGTTGCGCGCGGCCAAGGCCCGATAGCAGGTCTCGTCATCGATTCGCATTGCGGCTGGAACTCGGCTCGTGAAAAGTTGTCTTGTAGACGTTGCGCCTTCATCCCGCTTTCGTCGCGCCATCTCCCCCCCTTGCTATCGCGCCATCTCCCCCCCTTGCTAAGGGGGGGGAAGGGGGGGTGGTCCCGGCAGAACCAATTGCTGGGCTTTCATGTCGATCGAGGCCGGTCCCGGCACCATCGGTCAGACGGTCTTCTCATGCTGACCCACTTCTCTCCAAAGTTTAACCGCCCGTAACACCCAAGTCTGGCCATTTTCGGACATCGAGGCGGAATTGGCCCTGATGTCCGAAAATGGCTAAGTGGAGCCGCGCCGAAATAACTTTGCCAATTGTGGTGCAGGCGTCCGGCCTGCCGGTAAGGGGAATGCAGGCGGGACGCCTGCACCACAAAGGTAAATTCGCCAAACTTATTCTCGCGCGGCGCCTAAGTGGAACCGCGCCAAACTGCATGCTATAGGCCAGGCTTTCCAACCTGACATCCCGACGAGTCAGGCTCGAAAGCCCGACCTACAATTGCGCAATCCGGTCCGTCGGTACAGAGAGAGGGTGGCGTCCGTCAAACCGGCAATTAGAATGAGTACGTCAAACCCCGGAGTTAAATCCGCGAGCCGGGCGAAGAACATCGAGTTAATCTCCGACGACAGCCAAAAAGGTAGTGTGATGAACCAATCATTTCAGATAGTGATCGTGCGGCGACAGCTCATCGTTGTGCTCGCGTGCGCCGGCGGCCTGCTGCTCCTGGGAGCTCGGCCGGTTCGGGCCGACATCCAGGCCGGAGCGGCGGTGAGCATCATCACGCCGAGCCGTCTCTTGCCGATCTCCGGTGGGATGGGCATTCCCCAGCCGGCACGCGAGAAGCGCGGCGAGCTCACCGCCAGGGCGCTGGTCTTGCGCAAGGGAGATGTCTCGGTTGCCGTCGTGGCGCTCGATCTGCTCGGGTTTCCGTCGGTGCTCGGCGACCGGGTGCGCGCCAAGGTCGGCCGGATACCGGCGAGCCATATCCTGATCGGCTCGACGCACACCCATAGCGCTCCCGATTGTTACGCGTTTCCCGATGGCAAAGGGGGCCACACCGGCGACCTCGAGTACATGGACTTCGTCTGCGACCAGGCAGCCAAGGCCGTCAACCTTGCGATCGACCGCCTTCAGCCGGCCTGGATCAAGATCGCCACGGGCGAGGCGAAGGGCAAGATCGCCTACAACTACTATGCGCCCGACCTCTACGACCGAAGAATGAGCGTCATTCAGGCGGTCAGCCCGGAGGGCAAGACCATTGCCACACTCGTCAATTACGCGGTCCATCCGGAAGTCCTGGGCAACGACGTCGGCATCATGAGCCCGGACCTGGTCGGTCCTCTGTGCGAAAAGATCGAGTCGCAATCAGGGGGCACGGCCCTCTTCATGAATAGTGCCCAGGGGGGAATGGTCACGGCCGACAACCGCAACCTCGACCAGCCCCGCGATCCCCAGCGCGGTTACTGGAACGACGCCCGCACCTGGGAGGAATGCCTGCGAATCGGCCACTTGATGGCCGATGAAGCCGCACGGATCGTCAAGCCCGCCGCGCCGCAGAAAGATCCATCGCTCTTCGTCGATGCGATCGACCTCCGATTTCCGGTCGAATCCGACGCGATGTGGGCCGTGGTTTCTTATTCCCCTCTCAAGTATCCTCACAACGACGACCACTCGATCAAGGCACGGGTCAATCTGGTCAACCTCGGCGACGCCCAGATCCTGACCATTCCCGGCGAGGCCCTGCCCAACATCGGCTTTTACTTGAAGCGCAAGATGCACGGGAAGCACAACCTGCTCTTCGGCCTGTCCAACGAGGCTTTCGGCTACATCATGACCAAGGTCGATTTTCACAGCTTCCCGCGCTACGACTACATCTCGCGCACCTCGCTCGGGGAAATGACCGGCGAGATCCTGATCGAGAAGTCGCTCGAGTTTGTCACCAAATCACCCATGCCGGACCGTTGAGGACAAGATGAGCGAAAAAGCACTGATGCTCGTGACGGGCGGGGCCGGCTTCATCGGTTCCCACCTGGCCGGAGCGCTTCTCTCCGAGGGGTTCCGCGTGCGGGTGGTCGACAATCTCGCCACGGGCCGGCTCTCGAACCTCGCCCGCGTCGACGGACGTTTCGAGTGGCTTGAGGGCGACCTCGCGGATTTCGCCGTCTGCCGCCGGGCCGCGGAGGGCGTCAACTGCGTCTTTCACGAGGCGGCGATCCCGAGTGTGCCGCGTTCGGTGCAAGAGCCTCTGGCTTCTCACGAAAGCGGTCCGACGGCCACGATCAACATGCTCGAGGCCGCGCGGCTCGCCGGGGTGCGCCGGTTCGTGTTCGCGGCCTCGAGCAGCGCGTATGGCAACACGATCGAGCTTCCCAAACACGAAGAGATGCTGCCCATGCCGCTCTCTCCCTATGCCGCGGGGAAACTGGCCGGCGAGCATTACGTCGGGGTTTACGCCCAGACCATGGGGCTCGACGGGGTGAGTCTGCGTTACTTTAACATCTTCGGCCCCAGGCAAGACCCTTCGAGCCCGTACAGCGGCGTGATCTCGATCTTCATCAAACGGATGTCTCAGGGCGAGCGGCCAACGATCTATGGTGACGGCACGCAGACCCGCGATTTCACCTACGTGGCCAACGTGGTGGCCGCCAATCTGGCCGCGATGCGGCGCACCGAGCCGCTGGGCGGGATCGTGCTCAACGTGGGCACCGGCCAGCGGATCTCGCTTCTCGACCTGGTGGCGGCCATGAACGCGATTCTCGGCACGAACCTTCCAGCGGAGTTTCAGCCCGAGCGGCCGGGCGACGTCCGCGATTCGGTGGCGAGTCTGAGCCGAATCCACCAGGTCCTCGGCTACCAGCCGGGCATCTCGTTCGAGGAAGGGTTAAGCGCGCACGGTGGAGGCTGAGCTTGGGCGAGGTACTCCATGAGCGCACGGAGTCGGAGCGCGATCATAGGGCTCAGCGGTAGAATGGGACGCACGGCAGGGCTTGATCGTGCACCACGATCTTGCGGGAGGGGAGATGAAACAGGATTCGCGCACCCGGCCTGCGCTCGGTCTTGTCTTCGTGCTGGGCATGATCGCGCCCGCCCATGCGCAGGAAACCAGGGCATCGCGTACCGAAACGAAACGCGCACGGTCCGTGGACCGCGCGACCGAATTGATGCGGCGCGAGGCCGAGGCGATCAACGCGGAACGTGAGAAATTGTTCAAAAGACTCAAGGAGCTTTCTCCCACCCCAGCCCCAGCTCGCGCCCCAGCCCCAGCTCGCGTTCCCGTCGGGGCGTGGGTGGTCCACCCGTTCATCATGGTCGAGCAACTCCCCACGCTTCCGGATGATGACGAGGCGGATGTGATTGCGCGGCAGCAGCCAAAGTTCGTCGTTGCCAGGCAGACCTTCGACACCTACATTTTCGGTAGCACTGGAGATCTCGACTCGTGGCGTGCCCACCTGGAATCGATCCTGACGCGAAAGATCGCAGAGATCGACCGGCAGCGTCGTCTTGACCCCGACCAGAAAACGAAGCTTGTCCTCGCAGGCCGGGGAGACATCAAGCGGCTGTTCGATCGGATCGAGGTCGAGCGAAAACAGTTCGAAGCCCTGAGGACGGACCTTCGCGCCTGTCAGCGTTTTCTGCGAGAGCTACCGCCGCTCGGGCGCATCATGCCGCAGGGCCCGTTCGACGCCGAATCGCTTTTTGCCAAGACGCTCAAGAAGATATTGGAAGAGGACCGCAACACACGCACGCCTAAGTGATCGCCCGTTGGTCAGTGGCTCGCGCGTACTGACACGATGGCACGGCTCGAGTGCATTGCGAATACCCTCACGATCTGGCGCTCCTTCGGGTCGAAGATCTACGAGAAGCGGATCGCGTTGCGCCCGGGCCAAGTCTTCGACGAGACGATCAGGCTGTCGGGTGATGCCGATGAGAAGGAGATTCGTACGGGCGCAGCGCTTCCAGGCACTGGCGGGTTGGACTTGTCCCCTCTCCTGGTCAGTCGAACCGAAACCGGATGGACGGGTCTAACGCGACGGGGCTTTCATTGCGCGCCCGCGGGGCCGGATTCCATCGCGCACTCTAGCATATCCACAACACCGTGGTGGCCGTGATTCGCCGCGATCTCCAGTGGCGACTGACCATCGCCGTCGCGCAGCGTCGGATCCGCGGCATGATCGAGCAGTAACCGTACCACCTCGGCATTGCCGCTCCGGGCGGCTTCGTGCAGCGGGCTGGTCCGACCGTCCGTCAACTTTGCCAGGCTTGGGTCTTCGGTGAGGCGCTTCTGAACCAGGGAGGCAAATCCCCAACTGGCCGGCGTGCAGATTCCGAACATCCGCGGCGTGCAATGGAGGGCGTCGTCGCGCGCGGTGGGATCAGCGCCCGCTTGCTCCAGGAGCTCGATGATGCGTCGCGAGCCACCGAAGTAAGCCCAGTGCAGCGGCGTACCTCCCATGTACGCCTTGAACGACAGATCGGGCTCCTTGGTGAGCAGAAACCGGACGACTTCCTCATGTGCGTTGCGGCAGGCCATGTAGAGCGCGTCCGAGATTTGTTCTCTCGGTGTCTGCGGAGGACAAGGCAATCGCGTGCCATCGACTGCGAAGCGGCTGGTGCCGCTCCGGGCAGCGTTTGGAAGGAGATTGCCGGATTGGTCGAAGAACGCCCGGACGGACTCGACCGATCCGATTCCCGCGGCGCAGAAGAGGTCGAACTTGGCCCCGAGCTGCACCATCGCCCGGGCGAACTCCATGGCATTGCAAGTCACGGCCCACGAGATCGCCGTATGGCCGGACTGCCCGAACTTCGCCTCGGGATCGGCTCCGTAGCCGAGCAGCAGCGCTCCGAGACGCGGGTCGTTGCACTGTGCCGCGACGTGCAGCGGGGTCTGCCCGTCGGGCCCATGCGCTCGGGCCAGGGTCGGCCTGCGGGCGAGAATCTCCGCAACCGTTTGCGGGTTGCCTTGTTCCACAGCGACCAGCAACTGCGCCAAATCGGGGTCGTCGGGCGAAATGAGACACCTTCTTTCGTACTGGCCGGCGTCCGCGTCTCTCGGGCTGAAAGAAGGTTATTGGTGTGTCGAGAACAGGCGGGTTCAACCCTGCACGCGGACCGTCGGCCGCCTGTCACGGCCACCGAGAAGTATACATGCCGGGATCGCGAGCGAGCAACACTTGAGAGCGGGAGCTCTCGGAAGCAACAATGGAGCGATGGAACCGAGCCGGGGGCGGGTGTGTGGCATCCCGATTCGTGCAGTACGGCGATTTCCTGGTTCGACATGCAAAGGGAGAAGCGACTCGATGCATCGCATGCTAATCTGGACACTTTTAACCGTCCCTACGCTTGTCGCGTCGGACGGTTCGCCCGTAGCTGCCTGGATGGATGAGCCTCCGGAACTGCGAAAGGTGGCTGTGGCTGACGGCGTCGAGCTGCACTGCGTCGAGCGCGGTAAGGGAGACGCCGTCATCTTCATTCATGGTTCGCTCGGCGACTACTCGGCGTGGGACGGTCAACTCGGCGCGTTCGCCGAGCACTACCGCGCCATGGCATACAGCCGCCGATACAATTACCCGAATACGAACAAGCTGCGGCCGAACCACTCCGCACTTGTCGAGGCCGAGGACCTCGCGTCACTCATCAAGACGCTACATCTTGGGAAAGCTCACGTCGTTGGGCATTCGTACGGAGGGTATACGGCTCTTTTCTTGGCCGTGAAGCACCCTGAGCTAGTCCGCACGCTGACCTTGGCCGAACCGCCCATCGTCTTTGCCGGAGACCGGGTCAACGACGCCAAAGAGCAAGTGCTCTTGCGGGCACGAACGGCATTCGAACGGGGCGACCCGGAAGACGCGGTGCGGACCATTGTCAACTCGTCACGCGCGGGGGCGTACGATAGGATACCGGAACCGTTCCGCAAGCGATTGCAGCGGAATGCCCCGGAATTGGAGGCGCTGGTGAAGTCGAGTAACATGTACCCCCGGCTTGACCGCGACGCCGTCAGGAGAATCGAAGTGCCCACGCTGGTCCTCTCCGGGGAGAAAAGTCCCTCATCCCAGAAATTGATCGACGCCGAGCTGGAACGGCTGCTGCCGGAAAAAAGGCGCGAGCGCGTCGTCATCCAGGGGGCGGACCACGGCATGTGGCTAGAGCAGCCGGAGGCGTGCCGCAAGGCAGTGTTGGAGTTTCTCCACAGGAAGTAAGGGTTCTACCGTTGATTATCCCGCATCAACACCTCGAGCGCAAGGTCAGCGACATCTTCGCGGCCGCCGGCTGCGGGCAGACGGAGCGCGAGCGGATCGCGCATTACCTGGTCGAGGCCAACCTCGTTGGGCACGACTCGCATGGGGTCATTCGCGTCTCTCATTACATCGATTGGCTGCGCGCGGGCAAGGTGCGGGCGAACCAGACGCTCCAGATCGTGTTTGAGAACGACGTGATCGCCGTGGTCGATGGACAATTTGGCTTCGGCCAGGTGATGGGCGAACAGGCGATGAAGCTCGGCATCGCCAAATCCGCCAACCAGGGTGTGGCCGTGGTGGCGCTGCGAAACTCGGGCCATCTGGGCCGGATCGGCGACTGGGCCGAGCTGGCGGCCGGGGCCGGCAAGGTTTCGCTCCACTTCGTCAACACCAACGGAGGCGGAATCCTGGCCGCCCCCTTTGGGGGAACCGAGCGCCGGCTGTCGGCCAATCCGATCGCGGCGGGCGTGCCGGTCCCGAACGGGCCACCCATCATCCTCGACATCTCGACCTGCATGATTGCCGAAGGCAAGCTCAAGGTCGCCTTCAACAAAGGCGTCGCGGTCCCCGATGGCTGTATCGTCAACGGCGAGGGCCGGCCAACCAATGACCCCAAGGCGTTCTACGCATCGCCCCCCGGCGCGATCCTTCCTTTCGGCGGGCACAAGGGGTTTGGCCTGAGCATCATCGCCGAGGCACTCGCCGGCGCGCTCTCGGGCGGCGCTTGCAGCCGCTCCGGCATCGACCGTGTCGCCAACAACATGCTGAGCATCATTTTTGACCCCGCCGTGTTGCCGCCGGCGGACGGGTTCACCCCAGAAATTGGCGGTCTGATCGCGCACGTCAAGAGCTCGCGGACGGTGACTCCGGAGGGCGAAATCCTCATGCCGGGCGAGCCCGAAGCGCGAACTCGCGCAAGGAGGCTTCGACATGGGATCGAGATCGACGAGACGACCTGGGGCCAGATCGCGGCCACGGCCCAGGCACTCGGGGTAACAATCGCGATTGAATCGACTGCCGAGCCGTAGCCGCCGTATTCGTTTAACCCGGAGCCAACGGCGACGGCGGCCTTTTGGAGTAGGGCAATGAACGCCGTCGCCGTTCCGTAGCCGCCGTAATCGTTAACCCGGAGCCAACGGCGACGGCGGCCTTTTGGAGTGGGGCAGTGAACGCCGTCGCCGTTGGCTCCGGGTTAAACAGCCTCTTGCGCAGGGCGCGATGAATCTCAGTGCTTGAATAACGGAGGGACACACAGACTCATGCCCGACGCCTTTGCAAACCGAGTGGCCCTTGTCACCGGCGGATCGCGGGGAATCGGCCGCTCGACGGCTCTGCGGCTGGCGCGCGAAGGGGCCGACGTCGCCATCAGTTACGCCTCGCGGTCAGAGGAGGCCGGGCAGGTCGTCGCCGAGATCCTGGCCCTGGGGCACAAAGCGATCTGTGTTCCCTGCAATGTCGCCAGGCCGGACGATGTAGCCCGCCTCGTCTCCCAGACGCGAGAGCGGCTGGGGCCAATCGACCTCCTGGCCCATTGCGGCGCGATCAGCAAGCTTTGCGACCATTCAAGCCTCTCGTACGAGCTCTGGCTCGAAACGATCGAGGTGAACTTGAACGGGGCGTTCCTGGTCGTCTTCGCGGTCAAGGATGCCATGATCGCGCGCAACTTCGGGCGAATCGTCCTGGTCTCGTCGGTGGCGGCGCTGCGGCCTCGCAAAATGCAGATCCATTACGCCACGTCCAAGGCGGGAGTGATTGCCTTGACGCGTTGCTGCGCCGAGGCCTTCGCGGCCCATAACGTCCGCGTCAATTGCGTTGCTCCTGGACTGATCGACACCGAGATGGCCCGGGTCCTCTCCGACGAGGCGTCGCAGCGCATCGTGGCCGATACCCCGATGGGACGGATCGGCCAGCCCGAGGAGATCGCGTCGGTGATCCGGTTCCTGTTGAGCGAGGAATCCAGCTTCATGACCGGCGAAACGCTGGCCGCCAGCGGCGGACGGGTGACCCTGCCGTGAGGAGGGGCGACCGCGAGCTGACGGTAACGGGGTGACTGGTGACGAGCGGCTGTTGTCCGTCCAGAGTGCCCCGCAGCCGGATTCCTACCTCTGGGTCCTTGCCGAATTCGGCGGCCAATGCACGTAAGTCCTGACAGGGCGGAAGCCGCCGTAGACGTCGCGGTACGCCGGCGCGTTCCTGCCACGGTCGGCCGAGCGGACGGCCGCCGGATGAATGTGGAACGCCCCGCCTCGAAACAGACGAGGATTATTTTCATATATATCTTCACATATATTTATATTATCGCTCCGTATCCCTTTCTGGGACGGTCTGGAAGCATTGATGCTGTCCTGGCACCATTCAAACTCATTTCCCAGCATGTCAAAGAGCCCCAGGTCGTTCGGCAATAGGCTTCCGCACGACCAGGCATGTTCGTTGCTGTTGGGTTGATACCGAGCATAGGCGTGTAAGAGGGCGATCGAGCTGCCGTGATACCGGCTGGTCACGGCACCGGCGCGGCAGGCGTATTCCCATTCGGCCTCGGTGGGCAGGCGATAGCCCTTGCGTCTCAATACGTCGGCGGGGATCGACATCCCCTCGGTGTAGGCCCCTGCCTTGTTGGGAAGGTAGCACCACTGGTCCTGCGACAACCTGTCCTGCACGCTCAGCCAGTTCGAGAACTCGGCGGCGATGTACCAGGTAAATCCGATCATGGGCCCGTTCGGGTCCGGACTGTACCGGTTCACGAGCCTTAGGGCCAACCCTAGGTAAGGGTTTGCCCTCACAAACGGGTCCCACTGCTCCTTGGTAACCTCCTTGACCGCAATCGCGAACCGGCGCGGGATGATCGTGCGACGATAGGATTCCATGGTCTCGTTGCGCATTGGCTCGGCCGGCGGCGACCCCATGCGAAACTCGACCGGGCCCTCGATCACGGCGAACGTCTGACCCAGCTTGTTGACAAACCACCGCCGATTGCCCCAGGCTTTGATCTTCATCAACTAAGCATCGACCTCCTTCAGCTTGGCTTGCTGACCCGACTTCCGTAGGGCCCATTCCGCTGCACTGTGGATGCCACTGTCGGGGTCATTGCGGTAAAGATCGATCAGGCTGGCGATCAAATCGGCCCTCGCGATGCCGGGAGGGCGAGACTCCGACCGAGCCATGTTGGAAGCTGGCTCGCCGGGAGGCTCGCCCTCCCGAGATGCTCCCGAGCGCTGGAACGGTTCGCGATCCCCGTCCGTGAGTAGGTCCGGGCCGTAGGTGCCCAGGGCCATGATCAAAGCACGGCGGATCGAGGTTTCGGGGTTGAAGAGGATGGTGTCCATGGGCTGCCGGGAAGAGCCTTCGGCCGGCTTGTAGGACGGATTGCCAGACCTTCCCACGGTCTTTGTGACCGCGGCCTCGGTTGCTCTCGACGCCTCACCCGGCCTTCGGCCACTCTCTCCCCGCTCGGCGGGGCGAGGAGAAACGCGCACGCCGGCTTCGCGCTGCGGGGATTCGCGGCGACCAAGCTCCGCCGCCACCATGCCGGCATCGGCACCCAGCGGAGCCAGCCAGTTGATGATGAAACTGCGAAGCCGGGGATCGGGACTGTGCCGCAGCAGGGGCCAGATCTCCTCAGCTTTGCCCATGCGAGCCAAGGCGACCGCCGTCCTGGCCTGGCGCTCGGCAAGCCGGTCCTTGACCCCTTCGCTGACCACGGGGCGATGCCAGACTGACGCGGTCACGAGCGCTCCCTCGGACGTGGTTGGGTTTACTGAGCACGACAGGGGGCGATAACCTTGGGCGACCAGGTCGCGGCACTTCGCCAGGTGTGCGGCGGGATCGAGACCGTAGATCGGCACGGCCTCGAAGCTCGCGTCATTGCTCCAGATCGCGGAGTAGCGGCGGTCGGCGTGACCGGCTTTCATGATCTCGGCGAACGCCGGATCATCCCGGATCGCGTCGAGGTCGCCTTCCTCATCCATTTTGCCGAAATCGGCATCGTCGTTCTTGACCGCGTCGTTGAGCAACTGGAGGCAGCGCTCCGCAAGGCGGCGACCCTTCGTCTTGTCGGTCCTGGCGATGGCTTTCGATGCGAGCGAGCAGGCACGGGCGGCGTCATAGCGCAGGCCGGCATCGTTGGGGTCTCTCTGGAGCGCACCCTCAAGGCTAGCCAATGCCGCGTCGAGCCCATCGCCCAGCTCAGCGGCCGCAACAGCGGCGAGGTAAAGCTGGGAACTCTCGCTGCCGTCTTGTTGCTGGAGCTTTGCCAGCTCCGCCTGCGCGTCCTGCTTCTTGCCGAGATGGGCGAGGGTGATAACCCGGTACTGTTTGGCGGAGAGAGCCTCCGGATTCTGCGCAATCACGGTCTGGAGATCGTCCAGCGCTTTCTGATCCGCTCCCAGGCGAAAGTGCGCCATGGCCCGCGAGAACCGGGCATCGAGATCGTCAGGCTTGCTCTTGAGTTTCTTGTCAGCCTTCTCGATGGCGGCCTGCGCTCGATCCCGGATTGACTGTGGCTTGCTCGCCTCGCTGATCGCCACGTCAATGAGCAACTGATCGCCGAGGTGCGCCTGGGTCTGCTCGAAATTTCCCTCGAACTGATCACGATAGGCCTGACCCGTGATCGCGGCTCCCGGGGGTCGTCCCCAGACGCCGCAATATTCCCTGCGTCCTCGCGACCCGATCGCGGCATGCATCGTGCGGGGGATCAGCTTCTCGTCTTTCAGTTTATCTTGAAGCTCGGTTTCCTGATCGACGGTCATACCAACGTACAACCGGGCGCCATCCTCGGCCGATTTCTCGACCCAGAGTGCGGCATAGCGGTCGAGAGGCTTGCCGTCCGCGCCCGTCGCCACGTACCCGGCGACGTCCACCGGCAAGAACTTGTCTTTGGTGTTCCGCCCATCCTGTTGTCGGATCTCATCAGCAGTCAGATCCGACGAGATTCGCCACTTCCGTCCATCACGAGCCCAGACCGCCGCAACCCGCACCTCGTGCCCGTTAGCGTATGGACGGAACCGCTCGGGACGATATCCCGACCTGCGGAGAGCCTCTGCGGTCGTGAGAAACTCGTCCAGGGGCATTGTCTGGCAGAAGGCGAAACGCTGGGAGAGCATGCCCTGCGCCGCCTCGATCCGGCTGACGACGGCCGCGCCGGGCTCTGTCCACGCCGGATCGAGTGGCGGGTCGTTCCAGGAGTATGTGGCTCTCTTGCCAAGCTCGGCCTGGAAAATCGGCAACGCCCTTTCGGCGCGTTTCTCGGCGACCGGGAAGAGGGTGAGATACTCTTTCGGGTCGGAAACCATGAGAAGCTCGGCAAGCCGGACCGGATCGTCGCTGGCATAGTTGGCAAGGATGCTGATTGCCAGCTTATGTTCTGACTCGGAATGTTCCTTTTCCTGGAAGATCGTGGCCAAGGGACCTGTCAGCTTGCCCCGCACGGGTCGCAGGGCTTCGATCCAGGAACCGAGGAAGATGGCGTCGACCGACACCAAGGCCCGAGCCACCTTGTCAGCGAGGGCTTCCCACTTGCCTTCGTCCGGGGCGTAGCTCGCCAGGACGCTGGCGGACGGAAGGAGACCGACGTCGCCGGGCTTCGCTCGCTCCAGCTCGGCCCAAAGCTTGGGGGTCAGTGTCAAACGGTGATTTTTTAGAGCATCACGCAGGACGCGGACGTCGCTCGGCGCGGCCTTCAAGAGTCGATCGAAGAGATAGGCCACTTGGGCGGCATCGACCGGCAGAAGGGCGAGGCTGGCGTGGAGTTTGCGGCCTGAGCCATCCGGCGCTTTTTCCAGCTCGGTTCTCAGCGAGGAATCGACGTACGTGCGATACTCCCGCATCGCCCCTATGATGTCCGGAACTTGAGCCGTATCAGCATCGAGAACACGCTGGACCAGCCCGGCTGCGTGGGTCGCTCGCTGGTTTTCCACGACCTGGCGGCGAACGGCGAGCCCGCCAAATACTCCCGCAGTCAAAAGGGCGAAGATCGTGACACCGCGAACGCCATGCACCATTCCCGCCCGCTTCATCATCCGCCGTTGCGAATCGGCCCAATCCTTCTTCCGGGTCAGCAATCGGATGTTCGCCCATTCCAGAGCGGATGGCAGACGACGGTTTTCGGGCTTGGCGTTCCAGAGGAAAGCGCGTTCCGCCAGCCGAAGTTCCGCCCGGCCCCGCCGGGTTTCGCGCTGCTTGCGGGTCAGCCAGTTGCGCAGTGAGTGGACAAGGTAGTCGTGGGTCAGTTGGTAGAGGCGGGTAGAGGGTGGCGGGCGGGAGTTGTGGGGCGGAGGGTGGGGCTGCGGTCAGGTCTACAGGCGTTTTTCCAGCGCTTGGGGCAGCCCGCTGAGCATGCGGCTGATGCGATCGGTTCACACCAGCAGTCTCTCGAGTTCCGCGGGTTGCAACAACCCGGCCCGGTGGCTTTGGATCGGGTGCGATCGCTGTCGGTAGCTCTGCACGATCATCAGATTTTCCCCCCCTCGGCCTCGACCTCGACCCTCCACCCTCCACGTTCTTTACACCTGCCACCCTTACCGCACTCTCCACCGTCAACTCTTCACCCTGCACTCGTTCGGGCTCCGTCGGCGTGATCAGGCGAAGCTCGTTGTGCAGGATATGCATCAATTCCGCGAAATCCCGCGGCCGGTCGGAATAAGCGGCCGCCTCGCTCAGCTCCTCTTCCGATCGCATTTGTCCCTTGATATCGGTGCCGGTCTCCGGGAGAAGCACTTTGAGGACGGACTGCGCTGCTTTCCGGTGGAAGCGATGCTTGGGATTGGCCTGCGGGGAGCTGAACGTCTCTTCCAGAAACGTCACGCCGACGCCCTCGGTGCCGCCGACGGCGCGCAAGGTCGCTGGCGTCCAGAGCTTGCCCTTGACCATCTCGGCGAAAAGAGCAAGTCGCACCGAGATCACCTTGCCGTCCTCGGCTAGCTCGGAAATCGAACGATCCAAAAAAGCGTGATGATCCCGCGTTAGCTCGGCATCTCGCTCGGATAACTTGCCGTAGGCGGTGCCGAACGCTCTGAGCACCTTCCGTGCGTGCTCTCGATCAAAGAGGTCCACCAGGGCTGTGTTCCGACCCTGGACCAATTCGACTTCAAGCTCCGTCAGGAACCTGCTCACGGCAAGCCAGAAGTCGTCCCGCACCATCACCACCACCTGAACGTGCTCACCATCGCACTGGCGCGGAGCGGCGACCAGGTCCGTGCCCTGCCCGCCTCGGCGCGCGTGAAGCCATTGCTCGAACTGGTCGAGGACCAAAAGGAGCTTCTGACCCGAGCGCCGGATCCTCCCTCTCCGCACTGCCGCCAGTGAGTCGATCGGATTCAGTCCGGACGGCAGGTCGGGACAGACCTTGCGCAAGCCTTTCCCAAGTCGGTTTTCCGTTTCTTCCGGGGTCGCCTCGATATAGACTGTGAGAACGTGTTTTGCCAGCCGAGGCAATAGTCCTGCCTTGACCAGCGACGACTTGCCGCAGCCCGACGGGCCGTAGATCAGGCCCACCGAGAAGGTCTTGTCGGTGTCAATTTCCTCGATCCGGGTTTTCCAGAACCGGATGCTCTCGGGCAGACCATCCCTGTCCCGAGGTCCAGGAAGGAGCTCCAGGAAGAAATCTGCATCGTGCTCGTCGAAGGAGCGGAGCCCTTTCGGAATGACCTTGATCGGTGGTTGGCCGGAGTCGGATAGTCGTGATGTCGTTGGGACGGGAGCCGCTTCCTGCGTAGAGCTCGGAGGCGAGACGAAGACCGCGCCAGCAGCCGAGGTCGGGATCGTTCCCCTGGCGGTCGGGAGGAAGGATCGCAAGTCCTCGGCCATGTCCCGAGCGGTTGTGAAACGGTCGGCGGCGCGTTTCGACATCGCTCTCAGGCAGATGCGCTCGAGCTCCTTGGGGATCGTGTCATCGATCTGGCGCGGTGGGCGAGCCTCGGTCGTGGCGATCAGGTCCAAGAGTTCAGTGCGATCGTCGGCCGCGAACGGGCGCCTCCCGGTCAGCAATTCGTACAACACGACACCCAGGCTGAAGATGTCGGAGCGGCCATCGACCCTGTGGCCTTCGCCCCTGGCCTGCTCGGGGCTCATGTAGGCGGGAGTACCGGCAATCCTGGCACCGGTGCCGAAATCCTCTTCCCGAAGCGCCAGTCCAAAGTCCGCCACGAATGGCTCACCCGAGGCATCGATCAGAATGTTGGCGGGCTTGATGTCCCGATGGACCAGACCGCGGGTATGCGCATGATGGAGAGCCTCGGCAATGGTGGCGACAAGTTCCGCCGCCGCGCGCAATGCAGGGCGAGTCTGCTCAATTCTTGCGCTGAGGTCGCTCCCCTCGATGTACTTGGACACGACGAAGCATAGGCCGTCGTCGGTGCGCCCCACGTCGTAGACGGGCACGATATGCGGATGATCGAGGCTCGCAAGGATGCGGGCTTCCTCGAGATAGGCCTCGACATCTTCGGGCTGGGAAACCCGCTCCGGTCTCGGGACTTTGATGGCAACGGTGCGCTCGAGGTCTGCGTCGAAAGCCAGGAAGACCTCACCGAAGCCCCCCTTCCCAAGGCGCCGCAGCAGGTTGTAACGCCCGATCTTCGTGGGGTGGGGCAGCGGGAATGATTCCTGGGAATCTTCACAGGAGGCATCCAAATCTTGAGTTGAAGATGGATTCTCGGGTTCGTCCATCGCTCGATGCGAGAATACGTTGCCGGAAAAGTCGCCTTTCGCTCCGGGAAAGGCGTCGCTGATTTTCGCCCGCCGCGCGAGTGCAGTAAGATGATATTGTCCCGTCATGGATCGGGGAACGCAGTCTTTCCTTTTCGCGGACCGGAGCGAGAGGAAGTTGGCCGGAAAGTCGCCTTGCGCTCTGCGAAGGAACGTGCTTTCGCGAAGCGAAAGACGACTCGGATGGATGGGCTTTCGCGAAGCGAAAGCCGACAGTAAGGGACCACCTCATGAAGCTCTGCATAGTCGGCGCGGGTGCAATCGGCGGCATGCTCGGCGTCAAGCTCGCCCAGGCCGGCGAAGATGTGACTTTCGTCATCCGCGGCGCCAACCTGGAAGCCGCCCGCAAATCAGGCATCAAACTGATCATGGAAGACGGCACCGAAAGTCTGATTAACCCGGCTCAGGCCACAGACCGACTTGCCGATGCCGGGCCGCAGGACATCGTCATCCTGGCGATGAAGGCCCACCAGTTGCCGCCGGTTGCGGCCGAGATTCCATGCTTGTTCAACCCCGACACGCTGGTGGTGACGCTACAAAACGGCATCCCATGGTGGTATTTTTATAAGAACCCGGGACCATTCGACGGCATGCGCATCGAGGCGGTCGATCCGGGCGGCGTGATTGCGGCCAACATCGAGATCGACCGGGTGATCGGTTGTGTGGTCTATCCGGCTTCCGAGATGATTGCCCCCGCCGTGATCCGCCATGACGAAGGCAATCGGTTTTCCGTGGGCGAGCTGGACGGGACCGAGACGCCGCGAGTGAAGATCGTGTCCGAGCTGCTTCAAAGAGCGGGATTCAAATCGCACGTGCTCAAGGACATCCGTTCCGAGATCTGGCTCAAGCTCTGGGGCAATGTGTGCTTCAACCCCATCAGCGCACTTGCGCACGCGACCTTGGTCAACATCTGCCGGTTTCCGCTCAGCCGGGAGCTGGCGGCCAAGATGATGGTTGAAGTCCAGACGATCGGTGAGCGGCTTGGCGTCCGTTTCCGCCTCCCTCTGGAACGGCGGATCGCCGGCGCCGAGGCTGTGGGCGCGCACAAGACTTCGATGCTGCAAGACGTCGAACACGGAAGGGCCCTCGAGCTCGATGCTCTGGTCGGCGCGGTCGTCGAGCTCGGCCGGATCACCGGCACGCCCACTCCCCATATCGACGCCGTTTTCGCCTGCGCGAGCTTGCTGGCCAAGACCCTGCAGGACGAAAAGGGGCGGCTCCGGATCGAGCGTGTGGGCTGACGGAAAGACATCACAGCGACTCCTGTCTTGGCGGGAGCGGCAAGGCATCGGGGCGAGCTGCTGCTGTACCGTTTGGTGGTGCCGTGCTAGCCTCGGGATGGGAGGTTCGCATTGCGTTGCCCCCTGCCGGAACGCGTCGGCTCAAGCTGTCTTGGTGTCTGTGCTTCGCATCCTCGCACGGATCGGCTTGAGGACAAGCAAGGCCGCAACCGCCGCGACCGCATTGAGCACGCTCGCAGTGAGGAACACGGCCAGCCAGCCTGATCTCTCGGCGAGCGTGCTTGAGAGCGGGACCAAGAGCGCTGCGGCTCCCTTGGCCGTGTAGAGCAAACCAGCGTTGGCCGCCGCGTGCCGGCCGCCGTAGGCGTCCCGGCAGGTGGCGGGGAAGAGACTGTAGATCTCGCCCCAGGCGAAGAAGACCATCCCGGTCAGAAGTACGAAGGCCAGCGGCCGATGCCCGAACGTGCTCAAGACGTAAATCCCGATCGCCTCGAGCGCGAAGGCGACGAACATCGTGTTCTCCCGGCCGAGGCGGTCGGATACCCAGCCAAAGAAAGGCCGCGTGAGCCCGTTGAGCACCCGGTCGATCGACTGTGCGAAGGTCAGGGCGGGAAGAGTTAGCCAGAGGATGGTCACCGGCACGTCGGCAATCCGGAGAGATTCGGCGATCGGTCCCAGTTGCGCGGTGATCACCAGCCCTCCGGTGGCCACCAGGACAAACATCAAGTACATGACCCAGAATGCCGGCGTGCGAATCATTTCCCGCGTGCGATAGTCGCACCCGCCGCGCCTGCCCCGCGCGTCGCGGCCCGCCACGGCGCCGCCGGGAGCGCGCAACAACCACGAAAGAACGAAGACGATCGAACCCTGCCCGATGCCGAAACTCAGGAAAGCCGCCTCGTAGCCGCTCGACTTGATCACGCTCGACATCGGGATCACCGTGAGCGCTGAGCCGGCACCGAAGCCCGCCGCGGTCAGGCCCGCCGCCAGGCCCGCGCGATCCGGAAACCACTTGAGCGCATTACCGATGCACGTGCCGTAAACCGCGCCTACCCCGGCCCCGCCCAGTGCGGCGGCGACATATAAAAGCGCAAGCGAATCGGCGACCGAATTCATGACCCAGGCGACACCACACAAGATCCCGCCCAGCATAACGACCGGCTTGGGGCCAAAACGGTCCACCAGGTAACCCTCGAGGGGGACCAGCCAGGTCTCGACCAGCACGAAGAGCGAAAACGCGAACTGAATCGCGGCGAGGCCCCAGTGGTACTTGGCCTCGATCGGGTGGACAAACAAGGTCCATCCGTACTGAAGGTTGGCGACCATCGACATGCAAATGATACCGAGGACGAGCTGGCCCCAGCGAGTGAACTGGAAGAGCGCGGGACCACCTGTGGCACCAGCAGCGTGGCCGGTCATGATCGTCGGTATATGTGCTTCACGATCGCCTCGGTGCGAGACCCGCGAACAGACCGGAAGGGACCGCCCAGAAACTGCATCGCGCGCACATCTTCGCCGGGACGGTCCGATGAGGTATAGTCACACCACTATAGAGAACCGTCGGCCAAGAGCAAGACCGCGGGAGGAGATCGATGCATAGTCCGTCTACGATTTCGGAGATTCTGGCCGTCGGCGAGAATTTGAGCGAGGCCATCGGCGCGCCCGGTGCCCGGCCGCTGACGTATGCAGGCCTGCGCGAGCAAGTGGCGCGCGCCGTCCTGGCCTTGAACGGGCTCGACGTGGGGCGCTCGGATCGGGTTGCCATCGTGCTGCCGAACGGGCCGGAGATGGCGGTCGCTTTCCTGTCCGCGGCCACGGCGGCCACGGCCGCCCCGCTCAACCCGGCCTACCGCGCCGAGGAGTTTGAGTTTTACCTGTCCGATTTGCGCGCCAAGGCCCTGCTCGTGGAGCGCGGCAGCCAGTCTGCGGCCGTGGCCGTGGCCGCCAAACTGGGCGTCAAAGTCGTCGAGCTGAATCCAACCCCCGAGATCGGCGCGGGCGCGTTCGAGCTCGCCTCCACTCGAAGCGGCTCCGGTCTCAGTAACACGACCAGCGATGCAAATCCCGATGACGTCGCGCTCATCCTGCATACGTCGGGGACGACGTCGCGGCCGAAGCTCGTGCCGCTGACCCAGCACAACATCTGCACATCGGCCTGGAACGTCAGCTCCACGCTCGGGCTTGAGCCAGGGGACCGCGGGCTCATCGTCATGCCGCTGTTCCACATCCACGGGCTGATTGCCAGCTTGCTGGCTCCGCTTGCGGCCGGCAGCCGGGTTTTCTGCACGCCCGGTTACAACGCCTGGCGATTCTTTGCCTGGATGAACGAGGCGAAGCCCACCTGGTACACGGCGGTGCCCACGATGCACCAAGGCATCCTGGCTCGGGCCGATCACAACCGCGAGGTGATCGAGGCCAACCCCTTGCGATTCATTCGATCCTCTTCGTCGTCGATGCCGCCTCAGGTCATCCGGGAGCTCGAGGCGGCCTTTGACGCTCCCCTCATCGAGGCATACGGCATGACCGAGGCTTCGCATCAGATGGCAAGCAATCCACTTCCTCCCGGCAAGCGCATCCCGGGCACGGTCGGAACCGCCGCCGGGCCCCAGGTCGCCATCATGGACGCACAGGGGACGCTGTTGCCGCCGGGCCAGATGGGCGAGATCGTGATCCGCGGCGAGAATGTCATGCACGGCTACGAAAATAATGCCAGCGCCAACGCGGAAGCCTTTACCAGCGGGTGGTTCCGTACCGGCGACCAGGGACATATGAATCCGGACGGTTACATCACCATCACCGGGCGGCTCAAGGAGATCATCAACCGCGGAGGCGAAAAGATCTCGCCGCGCGAGGTGGACGAAGTCCTGATGGATCACCCGGCGATCCTGCAAGTCGTCACGTTCGCGGTCCCGCACGCCCGGCTGGGCGAGGACGTCGCGACCGCGGTTGTCTTGCGCAAGGGCGCGAGCCTGTCGGAAAAGGAGCTGCGCGAATTCGCCGCGCGCCGCCTGGCAGACTTCAAAGTCCCGCGCACAGTCTTGTTCCTGCCCGAGATTCCGAAAGGGGCGACGGGAAAGCTCCAGCGCATCGGCCTGGCCGCCAAGCTGGGACTGGCTTAGCTAAGTTTTCCGTTTTCAGTTGAAGGAAGGAACGAACATGATGATCTCGAGGGCAGCCCCGAGCCGGAGCGCCGGCAGATTTCACGCAGCGCCGGATTGGATCGGCATTTTGAGAATCGCCACCGCGCCCTTTGCCGGATCCATCCTCGGAGCGTTGGTCGCCGGGCTGATCTTGGCTGGGTTGGCGCTCGTCGCTCGGTGGCCGACCGCAGGTGCGCAAGCCCCGGGCGGACCTTCCGGGGCGGCGCCACCGAGGGATAAACCAACGCAGTCCGATAGGGGAATTCCAATCGAGAGCCAGGCTCGCCATCCGCTCGATCCCTTGCTCCCCGACGAAATCCGAATTGCGGTCGACACGGTCAAGAAAGAGCGGCGGCTTTCCGAGAGTGTCCGATTCGTGACGGTGACCCTGAACGAACCAGCGAAGGAGCTGGTCCTTCACCCGCGTGCGGGCGAACCCGTCGCTCGCGAGGCGTTCATGGTCCTCTTGGACAACGCGACCGGCACGGGCTATGAAGCGGTGGTCAACATTTCGACGCGGTCGGTGGCGCGATTCGAGGCACTGGCAGCGGGCGTTCAACCATCGATCACGCTCGATGAGTTCGTCGAGTGCGAGGAAGCGGCCAAGCGGTCCCCCGCGTTCAAGGAGGCCCTGAAGAAGCGCGGTATCGAGGATTTGAGCCTCGTCATGGTTGACGCCTGGTCGGCCGGATACTATGGCAACGAGCCCGCAGCGGACCGAGGGAAGCGGCTCACCCGGGCGCTTAGCTGGGTCCGCTCCGAGCCGAATGACAACGGATACGCCCGCCCAATCGAAGGGGTTGTCGTGGTCGTGGATCTCAACCGCAAAGAAGTTGTTCGGGTCGAGGACCACGGCGTCGTTCCGTTGCCGCCGAAGGCGGGGAACTGGGCTCGCCCCTACGTCCCACCGGCCCGACCGGGGCTCAAGCCGCTCGATGTCTCACAACCGGATGGGCCGAGCTTCGCCGTGACCGGCCGCGAGGTCCATTGGCAGAAGTGGTCGTTTCGCGTGGGGTTCAACCCCCGTGAGGGACTGGTGCTCCACACGGTCGCCTACGACGGCCGGCCGATCATGTATCGCGGATCGATCGCCGAAATGATTGTGCCCTACGCCGACCCGAAGGAGTCATCCTACCGCAAGAACGCCTTCGACCTCGGTGAGTATGGCGTGGGTATTCTGGCGAATTCGCTGGCCATGGGGTGCGACTGCCTGGGCACGATCCGCTACTTCGACGGCCACCTGACCGACAGCCGAGGGCGCCTCGTGACCATCAAGAACGCGATCTGCTTGCATGAGGAAGATGCTGGCATGCTGTGGAAGCACACCGACTGGCGCACCAATCAGTCGGAGGTGCGGCGATCTCGCCGTCTCGCAATCTCAGTGATCGCCAACGTGGGTAACTACGACTACGGCTTCTACTGGTATTTCTACCAGGACGGCACGATGCAAGTGGAGGTCAAGCTAACCGGGATCGTGAACACGATGACACTGAAACCGGGCGAATCGACCCGCTTCGGAACCGAGGTCGCGCCACGCTTGAACGCACCCTATCATCAGCACTTCTTCTGCGCTCGGTTGGACCTCGACATCGACGGCGAGGCCAATAGCGCCCTCGAGCTCAACACCCAGGGCGTTCCCAGCGGCCCAGACAACCCGCACGATAACGCCTTCGTGACGGAGGCGACGCCACTCTCCAAGGAATCAATCGCTCAGCGCAACACGAACGCCCAAACCGCTCGGTTCTGGCGCATTGTCAATTCGTCCCGCAAGAACGAGTTGGGAATGCCCGTGGGCTACCGCCTCTGTCCCGGCGAAAGCGCCGTGCCTTACGCTCAGCCCGGCGCGGCGATCCTGAAGCGGGCGGCTTTCATCACCAAGAATTTCTGGATCACTCCCTACCACCCCGAAGAGCGTTATCCCAGCGGCGAATACCCCAACCAGGATCCCGGCGGCGACGGTTTAGCCAGATGGACGCGGGCCGACCGCAACGTCGCGCGGACCGACCTGGTTGTCTGGTACACGTTCGGGCAGACACACGTCCCCCGCGTCGAAGATTGGCCGGTGATGCCGGTCACGTCGGCCGGCTTCTTGCTGCGTCCTGACGGGTTCTTCAATGCCAACCCCGCGCTCGATCTGCCCCCGCCGTCCCCGTAACGAGGACCTGCGTCATCGTACTCTCGTGGGTCGAATGACTTGTGAATCATTTTGCGCTCGTTTTGAGGAGATCGCGGATCTCGGCCAGCAATTCTTGATCCTTGGTCAGAAGCGGCGTGTCCTCCTTCTCTTCATTTTTCACTTTGAGGATCCAGCCGAGGAATTTCACGATGAAGAAGAACAGGGCCGCGGAGATGAGCAGGAAATGGACGACGTTTCCCAGGAACAATCCGACATGAACCGTGCTGCCGCGGATGGTGAACTGCCAGCCCGTGTATCCTTGCCGGCCCGGCATGATCGCTGCGATCAGGGGCATGATCAGGTTCTTGACGAGCGAACTGACGATCGTTTGGAATGCGGCGCCGATCACGACGCCGATGGCCAGATCGACGACGTTTCCCCTGAATGCGAATGCTTTGAATTCGTCCAGCAGCGTCCGGGCTTTCCGGGCCGTGCTGGCGAGGTTGAGCTTGGTATCGAACTCCATCTGACGGCACTCCGGTTGAAGGCATCGGTCGAACCAGCGCGCTGGCCGCGCTGGAATCTTCGAATCGCGAGTATTGCTGCCGAAAAAACAGCCGTGCCGCTCCTGGCAGAAATCCCGCCTCTGTTGAACAATATATCGGTCGGGTACCGATCGTGACGTTGCAACCGTGGAACTAACTGGGAGCCAGCTTAACGTGAAGCAGCCAAACTGGAGGACCCGCTCCAATCTGTGGCGGATCCATCGCGTCGGAGTAGCCGCTGGCATGGCCATCTGCCTGCTGGTCACGAACCAATCCGGACGAGCGTTTGCCGACCTTACTCGCGCTCGACCCGCGGACGACGCTCTGCACGTCTTGATCATCACCGGCCAGGGCGATCACGATTGGCGCGCCACCGCCCCGTTCCTGCGGCGCATACTCAATGATACGGGCCGATTCGATGTGCGGGTCTGCGAAGCTCCCGCCGGCCTGACCGCCCCGACACTGGCCGGCTTCGATGTCCTGGTGGACGATTGTGCCGCGTCCGCGTCCAGCAGCGACACCGGCAAAGCGATCGCGGGTTTCGTGGAATCGGGCAAAGGGTTGGTGATTACTCACGGTGCCCTGAGCTTCTGCAAGAGCGTGCACGCGCCCTCAGGCGACAAAGAGCAGACCCTGCCCGGCTCGTCGGAGACGGTCCCGAGCTACTGGCCGGCCGTTCCGTCCGGTGGTTCGCCTCCGCCCGTACATTTCTTGGAAATCGAAATCGCGCCACCCGAACACCCGATCGTGCAAGGCATGAGAAGCACGTACAAGATCGCCGACACCGGTTATCGCGGGATGACCGTCCGTCCGGGAGCCAATGTGATCGCGGCCGTTCTCGCCGATGCCGAGAGCGGTGGCAATAAAAATGCGCCGGTCCTGATCACGTCCGGCCACGGCAACGGGCGTGTCGTCTGCACCGTGCTGGGCCATGATCTGGCGGCGATGCAGGAAACGGCATTCATCACCACCTTCGCGAGGGGAGCGGAATGGGCCGCCACGGGCAAGGTCACGCTGCCGGCAGACCTCGGGACGCCCCGCCCGAGCCCGGCGCGGTGCGAGGATTGTTGATCACCGGCGGACACGATCACGAGACTGCGTTCTACACGCTTTTTGAAGGGTACAAGGACCTGGCATGGTTGCCGGTCGCGGCCAGCACGACTGCGTTTGCGAGCGACCTGCGCGGCAAGTATGATGTGCTGATCATGTACGACTTCTCCCGCGACCTGGACGAGAAAGGCAAGAAGAACCTCCGCGAGTTCGTGGAGAGCGGCAAGGGAATCGTGGTGCTGCACCACGCTCTCTTGAATTACCAGCAGTGGCCGTGGTGGTACAAGGAAGTCGTCGGCGGCAGTTATCGCTTGAAGTCGGAGGGGGACGTGCCTTCGTCGACCGTCAAGGACGGCCAGCAGATTTTCGTCACGCCCGCTCTAGAACATCCGATCACCGTGGGAATCGGCCCGTTTCATATCGTTGATGAGACGTACAAGCGGATGTGGATCTCGCCGCGGGTCAAGCCGCTCTTGACGACCGACAATCCCAACAGCGACCGCTCCCTCGCATGGATCGGCCCTTGCGCCACTTCGAGAGTGGTCGCGATCCAGTTGGGCCATGGCCACACGGCCTTCGGTCATCCCACTTACCGGGCGATCGTCCACAATGCAATCCTTTGGTCAGCGGGACGGATCAAGTGACGGCCGCGTTCGCGGCCGGGCCCGTTTCCGCGGCATACGAAGTCACCCGTCGCGGCAAGGCAATGCAAGAAGGGAATTGCGATGAAACTGGGACTCTACAGCATCACCTACCTGGGGCTCTGGTACCGTGGCGAGGCCCTGCCTCTGCCCGAAATGATCACAAGGGCCAGGAAATATGGATATGACGGGATCGAGATCGACGGCAAGCGGCCGCACGGCAATCCGCTCGATTGGCCGGCGCCCCGATGCCGCGAGCTGCGGTCCATGGCCGAAGGCGAGGGGATCGAGATCTTCGCCGTGGCGGCCAATAACGATTTCAGCTACCCGGTTCCCGAGGTCCGTGAAGCCCAGATCTGCTTGGTGCGCGAGCTTATCCGCATGACGTTCGGATCTGGGGGCGCCCGCCTTGCGCGTATTCCTGGGATGGTGGGGAGTTACGCGGCATCCCAAGCTGGCGAGCTATGACATTCCCAAGGCGCTCTGGCCGATCATCCACGAGAAGTTCTCGCGCGAGGAAATCTGGGGTTGGTGCCGCGATGCGCTGGTCGAGTGCGCCCGCTACGCCGGCGATGCCGGGGTTACCCTGGCCTTGCAGAATCACCATCCGATCATCAAGGATCACCACGACGTCCTGCGGATGGTAGAGGAAGTGGGCTCTCCGCATTTGAAGGTCTGTCTGGACGCTCCGCTCATGCCCGATCGGAGCACCGCGGCCATTCGCCAGGCGGCACGGGACGTCGGTGCGCTGCAGGTCCTGTCGCACTTTGGCGGCGAGTTCGAGCGACGGGCCGACGGTTCCATTCGTGGCTTCGACGTGATGGACCGGGTTGTCCAGGGCGATACGAACCAGTACTACCGCGACTTCGTTCGCGCGATGTACGACATCGGCTACCAGGGCTACATGAGCTACGAGTTGTGTCACCCGCTGCCTGTCGTGAGTGGCCAGACGGTCGATATCGGCTACGCCCATCAAAACGCCCAACTGGCGGCCGAGTTCATGCGGGAATTGTTCGACTCGGAGTTGACCGCCGCGAACGGGAGGTGAGTCTTGAAGCCATTATTGATGATGCTCGCCCTGGCCCTGGGACTGGCCGGCGCGGCTCTCGCCCAGGAAAAGAAGCGGAATCTGCTCTTCATCGGCCAGAGCAAGGGTTACCAGCACGATTCGATCTCGACCGCGATGGTCACGCTTTACAACCTGGGGCGAAGCTCGGGACGGTGGGACACGTATTTCCGCACCGACTGCAACGCCATCACCAAGAAGCCGTCTCAAGTATGGAGCCAAGAATCTCGACGCCTTCGACGCCGTCGTGTTTTTCACCGACGGCGATCTGGACATGGATGACGTCGCAAAAGTCGGACCTGCTGTCGTTCGTTCGTGATGACGGCAAAGGATTCATCGGCATCCATAGCGCCGCCATCACGTTTCTGTCGTGGCCCGAGTACGGCAAGATGATCGGCGGCTATTTCGACGGTCATCCCTGGGGCGAGTTCGACGCGCCCCTCGTGGTGGAAGACGCCGGCTTTCCCGGCATGGGGCAGTTGCCTGGTGCCTTCAACCTCAAGGACGAGATCTATCAGATCAAGGACTTCTCACGAGACAATGTTCGCGTGCTCTTGCGCCTTGATGCCGGCAAGATCGACCTCTCGAGAAAGGGCGTTCGCCGCAAGGACAACGACTTCGCGGTCATCTGGGCTCGCAGCTACGGCAAGGGACGCGTCCTCTACAATGGCCTGGGCCATCGCCGGGAGGTGTGGGATCGGCCCGATATCAAGCGGATGTGGCTCGAAATGGTGCAATGGTCGCTGGGAATCATCCCCGGAGACGCAACGCCTCGGCCGGCGCCGGTGAAGCTGCGTTCCGAGGCATCTCGATAAGACACGCGCTCCAAGGCGCTGTGCAACATTAAGTGTCGCCTTTCGCCGAGCGAAAGACGACTCTTCCGGTAACGTATTTCTGCCCAGATCCAAATGGACGTGCACGGTGGGGTTGTGGAGGCGATCGTTGCGTAGTAACTTCGCAATTGTGGTGCAGGCGTCCCGTCAGCGAGCAGACATTGTGGTGCAGGCGTCCCGCCTGCCAATTCCCTGGCACGCGAGACGCACGCATCAGGCCCTTGTGGTGCAGGCGTCCCGCCTGCCAATTCCCTGGCACGCGAGACGCACGCATCAGGCCCTTGTGGTGCAGGCGTCCCGCCTGCCAATTCCCTGGCACGAGAGACGCACGCATCAGGCCCTTGTGGTGCAGGCGTCCCGCCTGCCAATTCCCTGGCACGCGGGACCCGCGCATCACAAGCACGACACGCGCAGGCAAGACGCCTGCACCACAATCGAGAAACGAACATGAAAGATCGCCGCGACGTCCCAAGTGAAAACAGTCGAAGAGTCTGCACCACGCGACTTGAGGAGCGGGACGTAGCCACGTCGAAACGTAATGGCGAGCAGACCACCGATACAGCGCGTCCGCCGGTCGATTTCGTCGATCCGAGATCGACCCCGTTCATTGAGCCACTTTGCCGGGGAGAGTTGCCTCACCTCTACAAGCAAGGAGGCACGTACTTCGTCACGTTCCGGCAGTTTGATGCAGTCATTTTACGCGCTCCGCGGGGGATGCCAGATCGGGGTCGCCCCAATCCCGAGGAAGTCGCGGCGGCTTCAGAACCTCCTTTGCACAGCGGTTCATGCGCGCTGGGTAAGCCGGAGATCGCCCAAGTCGTCCAAGATGCCATAGGTCATTTCGATGGGGCAAGGTACGACTTGAGCGCCTGGTGCGTCATGCCGAACCACGCTCACGTGGTGTTCACGCCACGCGGGGCGCATTCGCCATCAGCAATTTTACACTCGTGGAAGTCGTTCACCGCGCATCAGATTGCCAACCGGTTTGGGCTGCCCACGCCAATCTGGGAGCGAGAGTCGTTCGACCACTTGATTCGGAGCGCTGCGGACTGGGAACGGTTCATCCGGTGTCGTTTACAGCCGGAAAGGGTACCACTTTGACAATGACCGGGTACCACCCCTCCCCGAGAGCATTCTCGTTGGCCCAAACGCCCTTCATTTTGTGCTGAGGGCGTTTGGGTCAACGAGAATGTGCCATGCCTGTGTCACAGGTGGTGCCCTCACGACTAGCAGAGTGGTACCCTCGGCAATTGTTACCGACAATCCGGTACGTCGAGGAGAACCCAGTGGTGGCAAACCTTTGCACGTCGGCGGAGGCTTGGCCGTTCAGCAGTGCCCGTGGGCGCCATGCGCGCCTCACTTGAAGGATGACGGGCAGGCGAGACGCCTGCACCACAAGTTTACAAGTCAACGAAACATCACGGGCAGGCGAGACGCCTGCACCACAAGTTTACAAGTCAACGAAACATCACGGGCAGGCGAGACGCCTGCACCACAAGTTTACAAGTCAACGAAACATCACGGGCAGGCGAGACGCCTGCACTACAAGTGTGCAAGTCAACGAGAACCCTGCCGGGCCAGCACGGCCCGATCGTTCGCGGAAAGGACACAGACCGTGGGCAAAATTCACCCTTGGGCGGGACATTGGATCGGCCGATTGGCGTCGCGCGTCCTCGGCGGAATCGCGGCAGCCTGCTGCTTCGCCGTCTCGGCCGCGGCGGCGGAAGCCCCCGCGCCGCGATTCGTCAACCTGTCGCTCCTGGTCGCGCCGGAGTACCCGTGCACCTGGCCTACGTTCCCTCATTTTCAGATCAACCATGAAGAGCAAATTGGCCCGCGGAGCGCCTATAACAGCGATATCCTGATCATCGACGGCAACACGGGCACGCAGCTCGATGTCCCGCCGCACTCGGTCACGGCCCCGGATTCCGGGCTGCCGAACGCCGGTCGGTTCGGTCGCGCGTTCACGGATGTAATCTCCGCCTGGCAGTTCGGCGGCGAGGCCTGCCTGATCGACTGCCGCGACCTGCTCGAAAGCGCGCCGCCCGGGCACAGCGGCTTGATCGACAAGAATCGCGTCATGGTTTGGGAAAAAGAGCACCGTGTGCTCGGGCCAGGCGACGTGGTCTTGTTTCGGAGCGGCTACAGCGACCGGTTCTACCGGCCGTTGCCGGAGGGCCGACGGTTCGCAGCGGATCCGGTGGAGGGCAAGACACCCGCCTGGCCCGACCCCGATCCCGAGTGCATGGAATACCTGGCCGGGCGCAAGGTCATGACGCTGGGCACCGACAGCGCGAGCATGGGGCCGCTGCCCGACCTCGCCGAGCCGACCCATTACGCCGGGCTCAAGCACGGTCGGATCTGGAGTGAAAGCGCCACGGGCCTCGGTGAGCTTCCGCCGACCGGGGCCTTTTACTGCATGCTCAGCCCGAAGTATGCGGACGGCCTCTATGCGGAAGGACGTGCCTTCGGCGTCGTCGGCGCCTCGCTCGCCGGTCGGCTGATCGAGTCGGCCCGCAAGCGAAATGCCGTGGACCTTTCGGTCGTGCTCTCCGAGGACCTGCCGATTTCCCAGTCGTGCGGGCCGGCCCGAATCATCGATGTCAAGCATCTTCCCGCCACGACGGATTGCTCGACCTGGCCGGCTTCGCCGGAGATCACGGTGGAGGATATTCGCAAGCACGAGAGCCGCCACGGCGAGCTGCGGCCCGGCGACATCGTCATCTTGCACACGGGCTGGAGCGACCAATACTGCCGGCCTTTTCCGGCGGGCAAGGCCTGCCTGGACGACCCCCTCAACGGCAAGAGCGAAGGCTGGCCGGCCCTGGGGCCGGACGCTGTTCTTTACCTGGCCGAAAAAGGGATTCGCTGCGTGGCAACCGATGCCCCGACGCTGGGCGGCGTCGAGCCGAAACGAGCGCTCTGGACCTATTGGGCCCTGGGAACCCGGGGGCTGATCGGCGTCGAATATCTGACCAATGTGGGCCGAGTACCCGAAGGCGCGTATTTCCTGTTCGCGGCCGTGAAGATCCGTGGCTGCCACGGCGGCCCGGGGCGCGCGATCGCACTCTACTGATAATGGCGGGAGATTGTGTTACTCCTTGAGCAACTCGCACCACGCATCCATCTTCTCTCGGTCGAGATGGATTTCGGTGGACGAGCGACCTGGCTTCAGGGTGCTTGGACCCAAAGAGCCATCAAATTTCAGAATTTCTGGACATTCAGCTACCGCAGTAGACATTACCTTCTAAGCAGAGGAGAAACTAGGGTTCGGGGGTTCTCATGGGGATAACAGACCGAGGCATCGCCCTCCAACACCTCAACACGCTATTCAGCGTGGGGATGATCGGGGGACTGACTGATGCGCAGTTGCTCGAGCGGTTCACGTCCCAACAGGATGAGACCGCGGAACTGGCGTTCCGGGTCTTAGTCGAGCGCCACGGGCCGATGGTGCTTCGCGTCTGCCGCGCCGTGCTCCGCGACGCTCACGATGCTCACGACGCCTTTCAGGCGACGTTCCTGGTTCTGCTGCGCCGGGCCGGCTCGCTCTGGGTACGGGACTCGTTGGGGCCCTGGCTCCATCAAGTCGCCTATCGCACTGCGGCCTGCGCCCGGTCGGCCGCGGTCCGGCGCAGGCGATACGAGCTGCGTGCCGCTGAAATGACGACACGGCCTCGTGCCGGCGGTGATCGTGATGAGCTCGCAGCGGTGGTCCACGCGGAACTCGGCCAATTGCCGCAGCGGTACCGCGAGGCGGTTGTGCTCTGTCTCTTGGAGGGCCTGTCTCCGGAGCAGGTGGCGCAGCAATTGAACTGCCCAGTTGGAACGGTCCACAGCCGGCTGGCGCGGGGAAGGAGCATCCTGGCAAGGCGCCTGGCTCGTCATGGTTTCGCGGGCGCTGTAGTCGCGGTGGCGCTGGCCGATAGCACGGCCAGAGCGTGCATGCCTTGCGAACTGGTGGTTTCAACGGTAACGGCCGCACGTTTGTCGGTGGCAGAGGGAGCGGCGGTCAAAGCCCTAAACTCAGCCAAGGTCAGCACTTTAACTCAAGGGATTTTGCAATCCATGGTACTCACCAAAGTCAAAATCGCGATCGCGGTGTTACTGGTTCTCGGGACCGCTGTCCTCGGTGCCGGTGGACTGATTTCCGGGACCCTGGCAACCGAGCCGGTAGGAGGAATGGCGGACCCGCAAGAAAAGGATCGGGCGAACCCGGACGACCTGCGCGAGCGAGTGGTGGAGTTCAAGCAGCAGCTTCAGCAAATGCAGCGGAAGATCGCCAAGCTGGAGCAGGAGACTCAACCCTGGCGCAACGAGCGCAACAAGTGTGACACCACCTTCCTGGCCAATCGTTTCAAGTACCTGGTTCCATTCGAGACCGGCCGCAAACAAAGCAGAGATGGCGCTCGGATTGAGATCCGCGAGGTATGGGGCACTCGTCCGCAAATTGAGATCGGCGGCCAATACCTCGTAAAAGGCAAATACGTGCTGCCGCCCGGCGAACGCGGCATGCTCTATTTCTACGCAACGGCAGGGGGTGCCTGGGGCCAAACTGCGTCCCTGGACCTACAATCCACCGCAGTCGAACAAGCAGCAAGGCGAATTTGCGCTCATTCACGGAATGGCGGGCCCCGGGCACTTTCACCTGATCCTCACGGCCGCGGAGCGTTATTCACGCTGGTTCGCAGACGTGTATTTCGGGACCGGCGATAATGTTTGGCGGGAACAGCCGTGAATGCAATTGTCCACGAATGAGTAGCCTATCGTTCGATCGGCATCTCCCGATCATAGCCCCCTGAGTCCCGGCTCGATCGCGAGCAATCGTTGCAATTCGCCCGTGATCCGCTCGAAGACTCCCGCCCAGTCGCCCGGGCGGCTCTGCCGGAACAGGCGCATGGTCGGATACCACGGGCTGTCCTCCCGCTCCACCAGCCAGCGCCAGTCGGGCGCAAATGGAAGTGCCACCCATGCCGGCACCCCGAGCGCACCGGCCAGGTGGGCGACGGCACTATCCACACTGATCACCAGATCCAGATTCTTCATGACCGCCGCCGCGTCCATGAACGAATCGGCTGCCTCGCCGAACCGGCTGCCCAGGTCAACGACCAAAAACCGATCGTCCAGCAGCGACAGTTGCTCATGGCCTGGCCCCATTTGCAGGCTGAAAAGCCGAACACCGCCGAGCCCTGCCAATTGGGCAAAGTGCGCGAGCGGAAAAGAACGGCGACGATCGTTCTTGTGTTTGGGGTTTCCTTGCCAGGCAATGCCGATCCGGAAGCCAGGGTAGCGATCCAGCTCGACACGCCAGTGCTCCGCCAAGTTGGGGTCGGCGAAGAGGTACGGAATCTCCGCCGGCACGGTCGCCAGCGAAGTTCCGAAGACTTTCGGCAAGCAGAGGAGCGGTGCATCGACGTCAAACGCGGGCAATCGGTCATTTTCAGCGATCAACCGATCAATACCCCGGGCACTGCCCAGCAGGCGTAGCAGTGCTTGAGAGCAGCGCAAGAGGACAGTACCGCCGCGTTCCTTCACCCGGGACGCATAACGGACGAACTGGAGGGTGTCTCCCAGTCCTTGCTCGGTGTGCAGCAGGATGGTGCGGCCGGCCAGCGATGAGCCGTCCCAGGGCGCCCGTGAAAAAGGCGGGAGAACAGCCTCCTTGGTCTGCCAGCGCCATTCGAATTCGGGCCAGCCTCGCTCGAAGTCGCCCAGGAGTAGCCAGCACATGGAGCGGTTCAAATGCGCATCCACGTGGCCTGGATTGAAGCGGATGGCTTGCTCGTGGCTTGCCAGCGCTTCCTCCACTTTCCCGACGTCGCTCTGGGCGCGCCCCAGGTTGGTATGCGCCGCAGCGAAGGCGGGGTTGCAATGGAGTGCCTGCAGATAGCTGGATGTCGCCTCCTCAAGGCGTCCCTGCTCGTGAAGCGTTGCCCCCAGGTTGTTGTGCGCTTCGGCAAAGTCAGGCTTGAGCCGAAGCGCCTCCAGATAACTGGAAACCGCCTCCTCAAGGCGTCCCTGCTCGTGGAGTGCCGTGCCCAGGTTGTTGTGCGCCTCGGCCAAATCAGGCTTGAGCCGAAGCGCCTGCTGGTAAATGGAAACGGCCTCTGCCAGCCTCTCGTGGTTGGGAAGCGCCAGGAGCGCTTCCGCCAAGTTGTTGTGGGCCGGCGCGGAATCTGGCTGGAGGCGAATGGCCTGTCGAAAACTTGCTACCGCCTCTTCGACCTTGCCCGCCGCCCTGAGCATGATACCCAGGTTGTAATGCGCCTGGGCAAAATCCGGATTGATCTTCAAGGCCCGCGTGAGGAAGTCCATCGCTGCCTCATGCCGGCCGGTGCGATGGGCGATTACGCCCAGCAAGTTCAGTGCATCGAGATGCCCGGGATCGGATTGCAGGATCTGCCCAAAAAGCTGCTCCGCCGCGTGCAACTGGCCTGCTTGATAGTGTTTCCAGGCCATGTCCAGCGCTTGCGGAAGAGTGCTCATGGCAGTCTTTGGGAGTGGTTGCTTAATAAAAAGGGGGCAGAGGGAATTTCCCGAAATGTAGTCAGCACGTCGCCAATCCCTCTTTGTCCGCAGGCTGACCGCGACACCATTCCCGCCACACGCCCCGGAGCAGTTGCACGAGATTGCCGGCAAACCGCTCACCATCGCACAGGGGCGAGGATGCCATCCGATCCCGGAGCCCGGAGCGTACGGCGGCCAGTCCCGGCAGATCGCCGGCCAGGGACACGGCCAAGGTAACGTACTCATCCAGGTCTCGGGCAATCGTCTGCGTCAATCCCACGTTCGACAGATGCGTCAGCGAATGGCGGCCGGCAAACGTCTGCCCCGGACAGGCAATCACGGGTACACCCATCCACAACGCCTCACACGTCGTCAAGCCCCCGTTGTAGGGAAACGGGTCCAGGCCAATATCGACGCTGTTGTAGTGCGCCAGCAAGTCCGCATGGGGCGACCTGCCCAGAAAGGCCACCCGGCCCGGATCGATCCCGTGGCCCGCAAACATCTCTCCTAAGCGACCAGCCACCGCGGGGTCGCCGATCCCTTTGTATTTCAGGACCAGGCGCGCTTCCGGCAAGCGGCGCAAGATCCGGGCCCAGACTTCCACAACATCCGGGCCAATCTTCGCCGGATTGTTGAAACTGGCGAAAGTGACATACCGATTCTGCAGGGCCGGAAGGGGGGACACGGGAGGCGCGTAGTCCGGCGGGTCATAGCAGACATAAGCATGCGGCAGGCGCAGCACCCGCTCGCAATAGTAGGGCTCGGCCTCCGGTGGAATCTCCCACTGGTCGGCCAGGATGTAATCCATCGCTTGCAGGCCGGTGGTGCCCGGATATCCCGCCCACGTCAACTGGATCGGCGCCGGCTTGCGGGCAAACACCATTAACCGGTTCTTGGCAGTGTGGCCGGCCAGGTCAAACAGAATGTCGATCTGGTCCGCGCGGATCTCTTCGGCGAGCCGTTCGTCGCTCCAGCCAAAGACGTCCCGCCAGGTCGTTACCGCAGCCCGGATTCGAGCCGCCAGGTCGTCGTTGTCAGCGGAATTGCTGTAACAAACTGCGTCGGCTTGCTGCCGGTCGAGGTTCTCAAGGCAGCGAACCAAGAAATACCCCACCGGGTGGCGATGCAGATCCGGCGACACGAAGCCGAACCGCAGCCGGCGCTTTGGATCAGGACGATTCCCAAGGGGCTTCCACGTCGATCGGAGCGGCGTGCCGTACTTGCGGTCAAATTCGGCGTGCGCCGCGGCTAGCTCGCTCAGGGTGACCGCGGCACGATGGTGCAGGGTAAACAGGAGGTTACTATGGATCCTGTTAGAATCGGGCACCAGTTGCAGGGCCCGCTCATAGGAAGCAATCGCTGCCGCAATCTGCCCCTGGTCTTTCAAAACTCCGCCGAGGCGGTTGTGGGCTTCCCCTGGCTTGAGACGCACTGCCTGCTGAAGGTTGGCCTCCGCCTCGCCCAGCTTCCCCTGTGCTTCCAAGGCAAGCCCCAGGTTTAAATGCGCATCGGGATATTCGGGGCGCAGGAGCAGGGCTTGCTGCAAACTGGCCACCGCCGCCGCCAGGTGTCCCTGCTCTCGCAGGGCATTGCCCAGGTTATTGTGGGCCACGGCAAAGTCCGGCTTCACACTCACGGCCCGCTGAAAGCTGGCCACGGCCTCCGGGAGTTTCCCCTGGATAACGAACACGTTCCCCAGGTTATTGTGCGCCGCGGCAAAATCGGGCTCAAGACGAAGGGCCGTAGTGAGGTAATCGACGGCCAGATCGTTTCGGCCCGTTTGACCGGCGATCACCCCGAGAAGATGCAAGGCATCGACCTGGTTCGGATCCACTTGCAGGATTTGAAGGTAGAGTTGCTCCGCCTCCTGCAACTGGCCTGCTTGATAGTGCTTCAAGGCCGTATCTAAATGGGCTTGCGTGATCCTGGGAGCGCGAGGCTCCGTCCGAGCCGCCTTGGAGAATGGCTCGCCGGGAGGCTCGCCCTCCCGGAATTGTGCAAGGCGATTGAGCGCTAACGGAACCGAGGTTCTCGCGGTGTCCTTACCTTGCCCTGACGCGGGCCGATCCGGTGAGACTGTTTCGCTGACTTCTGCCGGCGTTGTCTGCCGGCACCACCGCCGCCACATCTGACGATACGCTTCCTCCACCTGCCGCGCGAAGCGGTTGGCGTCCATGAGCGGCGAACGCAGCATCCGCCGCCGCAACGTGGCGCGCAGCTCTCGCAGCCGGGGCAGGTCACCGGCCAGTCGGGCTGCCAGCGCAACGTACTGCTCGGGTGTTTCGGCCGCCAGTTCCTGGAGGCCCAGGTTGCACAACTGGCTCCAGCCCGCCCGTCCGACGACCGTTTTGCCCACCAGAGTGACGATCGGGACCCCCATCCAGAAGGCGTCGAGACTGGTGGTGTGCCCGTTGTAGGGCAGCGGATCGAAGCCCACGTCGATCCGCTCGTGCAGCCTCAAATACTCCAGTCGTGGTTGCCTGCCGGCGAATTCCACGCACGCCGGAGAAATTCCGTTGTGCTCGAGCCTGGCCAAGAGATCGTCCCGTGCCCGGCCCCGTGGCGCCAGCAGCAAGAGGCGCGATTGCGGCACGGCCTCCAGCACCCGCGCCCACAACGCCAGACAGCCTTCGTTGACCTTGCAGAAGTTGTTCAGACAGCCAAAGGTGATGAAGCCATTCCTCAGAGCGGGAAGGGCATTGACCGGGAGCTGGTCGGTAAGGGGATCGTAGCACCAGAAGGTGTCGACCAGGCGAATCGATTGTTCGGAATAGAAGGCATCGAACAGTCCCGGCGGATCGAGATAGGGGTCGGTCAGACGGTAGTCAATGGTGCTCAAGCCAGTGCTCCCCGGATAGCCGGCGAAGCTCACTTGTACCGGGGCCGGCTTACGGGCGAAGACCAGCAGCCGGTTGCCCGCCGTGTGCAGGGCCAGATCGACCAGCACATCGATGCCGTCCTGATGAATCCGCTCCGCGACCCGATCGTCCGGCCAGCCGACAATATCACACCAGCGATCGGCACACTTGCGAAAGTGCTCGGTCATGGAGTCGGTGCCGGTCTGGTTCGCATACAAGGTGATTTCAAACTGACCGTGATCGTGATTGTGCAGCAGGGGCCAGATATTGTGACCGACCACGTGATCGCAAAAACCTGCGGAGACGTAGCCGATGCGCAGTCTCCGCTCTGGGTCAGGCAGGTTGTTATGAGGCTGGATGAACTGCTTGAGTGGTTCGGCGTGTTGCTGGTTCCAGCGCCGGCATTCTTCCTGAATTGCCCCGGCGTCGTATCCGGGATGATAGTGCAAGAGCCCGATGAGATTACTGTGAATGTCTGCACCGTCCGGCTTGAGCTGGATGGCCGTGCGATAGGCGGCAACCGCGTCATCGAGCCGGCCTTGATCCTTGAGGACGTTGCCGAGATTCATGTGGAAATCGGCACGATCGGCTTTGAGCCCGAGGCGTAGAGCACACCGCAATTCGGTCACGGCTTCCGCCAGCATTCCTTGCGCCTGCAAGGTAATCCCCAGGTTATTGTGCGCCTCGGCATAGTCCGGCCGGAGACGCAGCGCATGCTCCAAACTGGCGACTGCCTCCGCCAGCCGGCCCTGCTCGCGCAGGGCATTGCCCAGATTATTGTGCGCCACGGCATAGTCCGGCTTGACGCGCAGCGCCCGCTCATAGCTGGCCACCGCCTCCGGCAATTTCCGCTGATTCATGAATACATTGCCCAGGTTGTTTTGCACCTCAGCGAGACCCGGCTCAAGACGCAGGGCCGCATTGAGATAATCGACCGCCAGATCGTTTCGGCCCGTTTGACCGGCGATCACCCCGAGAAGATGCAAGGCATCGACCTGGTTCGGATCCACTTGCAGGATTCGAAGGTAGGCTTGCTCCGCCTCCTGCAACTGGCCTCTTTGAAAATGCTGCCAGGCCAAATCGAGCGCTGGGCGAACCGAGATCATCGCTTCTCCTCTGAGTGGCCGCGTACACAAGAACGGCAAGTTCATTAAACTCAAGACAGCGCGTTTCCACAAACGCAAGAGACCGGGCGTGAACGCATCATGAGATCCTGGCCGGGTGTCTCCGCTGGGCCGACAATCCGTCAGTGAGCCCTTTCTTCCGGATCGCGATCGTGCCAAGCTTAGAGGCACCATGAGAATCACCCGGATCGAGACCATTGGCTTTCCGAGCATCGTCAGATTATCTGGGCGCAGATCCACTCCGCGGACGAATTGATCGGTCCGGGCAAAACGCACCAACAGGAGATCATCGCCAATGAACGCCTCTCCGAGTCCCGAATTCATCCGCCTGACGACGGCGCAAGCAGTGGTCACGTATCTACAGATGCAGTACAGCGAGCGCGATGGTCGGGCTCGCCGCCTGGTACCCGCGATGTTCGGCATCTTCGGCCACGGCAACGTCTGCGGCATGGGGCAGGCGCTGGAGGAATGCGGCCAGAGCCTGCCGTACTACCAGCCGTGTAACGAGCAGTCGATGGTCCACACCGCCATCGGTTTCGCCAAGGCGAGCCGCCGCCTGGCGACCTTGGCGTGCACGTCTTCCATCGGGCCTGGCTCGACCAACATGATCACCGGGGCGGCCGCGGCGACGATCAATCGTTTGCCCGTTCTCCTTTTCCCGGCCGATTATTATGCAACCCGGCGCCAGGGGCCGGTGTTGCAGCAGCTCGAACATCCGGTATCGGTGGACCTGAGCGTCAACGACTGCTTCCGGCCCGTCAGCCGCTTTTTCGACCGCATCAGCCGCCCGGAGCAGCTTCTCTACTCGCTGCCGGAGGCGATGAGGGTGCTGACTGATCCGGCCGGGACCGGGGCGGTCACCATCGCGCTGCCGCAGGATGTTCAGTCGCAGGCTTACGATTACCCGGCTCATTTCTTTCGCGAGCGCCGCTGGCGCGTCGAGCGCCGCCCGCCGGAAACGGAGCGGATCCTTGATACGATCGCGTTGCTCGGAGAGGCCCAGCGCCCGGTCATCATCGCCGGGGGCGGCGTGCACTACTCGGAGGCATGCCGCGAGCTGCAAGAATTTGCCGAGGCACTGGGCATTCCTGTGGGCGAGACATTCGCCGGCAAGGGAGCAATCAACGAGTCGTCGCCGCTGGCCCTGGGCGGCCATGGCCTGGAAGGCACCGGGGCCGCGGCAATAATCGTGAGCCGCGCCGACCTGGTGATCTGCATCGGCACGCGGTTGACCGATTTCATCACCGGTTCGCAGTCCTGTTTCAATCACCCTGAGGTGCGATTCGTCAACATCAACGTCTGCGGCCATGACGCCAGCAAGCAAGGTGCGCTGCCGATCCTCGCCGACGCCCGCGAGGCACTCCTCGCCCTGCAAAAGGCCGCGCTTGCCGCCGGCATCCGTCCGCGTCCGGCTTACCTGGCAGAGGTCGCCGCCGCGCGGCGCACCTGGGACGAAACGATCCAGCGGGAGGTTGCCACCCACCATGCCGGCGAAGCGATGAGCCAGGGCGAGCTGATCCTGGCGCTCAACAGGGAGGTTCGACCAGGCGACACGATCATCGCCGCCGCGGGGGGCGCGCCTGGCGACTTGCTCAAGCTGTGGGACGCCACCGGCGGCCGCGCATGCCACCTGGAGTTCGGCTACTCGTGCATGGGCTACGAAATCCCGGCCGGGCTGGGCGTGCGCCTGGCGCAGCCCGAAGGCGAAGTGTATGTGCTCGTCGGCGACGGCACGTACCTGATGAACCCGACCGAGCTTGTGACCGCGCTTCAAGAGGGCCTTAAGATCACGATCGTGCTGGCCGAAAACCACGGGTACCAGTGCATTCGCCGGCTCCAGATGTGGCGGACGGGGGTCAGCTTCGGCAACGAGTTCCGCTGCCGGGACCCGGCGACAAACCGGCTGGAGGGCGAATACGTCCGGATCGACCTGGCCGGGAATGCCGAGAGCCTGGGCGCTCGATCCTGGCACGTGGAAACGCCCGAGCAACTGCGCCAGGCGCTGCGCGAGGCCCGCGCGGAGCGGCGGACGTGCGTCATCGTCGCGGAGACCGAGAAGCACCGCTTCCTGCCCGGCGGCGGAATCTGGTGGGACGTCGCTCCGGCCGAGGTGAGCCAGGACCCCAAAACCCGTGCGCTGAGAGCCGGGTACGAGCAGGATCGCCAGCGCTTGCAACGACTTCATTACTGAACTTGAAGAGGACTCGACAAGAATGAACATCAAGCTTGGCAGCGCCCCCGATTCCTGGGGCGTCTGGTTCCCCAGCGATCCCAGGCAGATTCCCTGGCCGCGCTTTCTCGACGAGATCGCTCTTGCCGGCTACGAATGGACCGAGCTCGGGCCATACGGATACCTGCCGACCGATTTGTCGCTCCTGCGCGGAGAGTTAAAGCGGCGAGGGCTGAACGTTTCCGCGGCCGTTGCGATCAGCCACCTGGAGGATCCCGCGGCCTGGCCCGACCTGGAAAGACAGGTGCTCGGCGGCGGCGGGCTCGCGGCCGGCTTGGGCGGTCGCTTCCTGGTGCTCATCGACGATACCTACTCCGACCTGTTCACCGGCCAGCCCACCAGGCCGGCGCGACTCGACCAGGCGGCCTGGAAGCAGTTGATCGATACAACGCATCGCGTGGCCGACCTGGCCGCGACGCGCCTCGGGCTTCAGGTCGTGTTTCATCCGCACGCCGAGACGCACGTGGAATATGAAGACCAGATCGAGGCCTTCCTGCAAGACACCGACCCGCAGAAAATCGCGCTCTGTCTCGACACGGGCCACCACGCTTATCGCGGAGGCGATCCGGTCGCCTTCTTCCGCCGCCACCACGACCGCATACCCTACCTGCATCTGAAAAGCGTGGATCGACAGAAGCAAGAACGGGTCGAACGGGAGCGGATCCCTTTTGCCATGGCCGTGGCCGACGACATGTTCTGTGAGCCGTCGGCCGGCGCCGTTGACTTCATCGCCTTTCGCGATGCGCTTCGCGATCTCGACTATGAGGGCTGGGCGACTGTCGAGCAGGACATGTTCCCGGCGCCATTCGACAAACCGTTGCCCATCGCCAAGCGGACCCGCGAATATCTACGCAAAATCGGGCTGGGCTGAGGCTATCCACCGGCTCGGCTTCTCCTTGCCCCACGGGAGATCAAGCGAAGCCTCGGTCTCCACGACGCGCAGATCAGGTCATTGACCACGTCGTGGAAAGCTCATTGCGGAACCTCCGCGGCCGGGTCGAGCAGCCAGGGGTTGGCGATCGCATTCAAGACCTCGAGCCGGCGGCGGTCAATCGGTAGCAGGAGCGCCTCGGCCAGTTGAATCCGGCTCGCCGATCTGATTGCATACTGCCCAGCCCCGTTCACACGCACCCGCCCAAGCGCTTTTTTCGCAATGGCCCCTTGCAGTTGCTCTTCAGGCGTCTCCGACAGTTTCTCGTCCTCCGGCAGGCGGCCGACAAGGTTGGACGCGCGCCGAGGGTCCAGGCAGGCCAGCCCTTGAAAGACCTGCTCGAACCCAACCCACTTGTTCGCGGGAAACGCGGCTCGCGACGGGACTGGCACCTGATCAAAAACGGGCCCGGCAATCTGCGCCGCGGCCGCTCGATCGTATCGCGCCACGATGCCGGCCAGATTGGCAAGCACTCGAAGCTGCTCGAGATCAGGTTCGTCTCCCCGGGGTGCCCGACAGGCAAGGGCCAGCCAGAGATACTCGGCGACTCGCTCGGGCATGAGCTGTTCGACCAGCGGCAGACAACCCGCGATCAAACAAGCGGGGCTCGGTTCGCCAGGCCCGCTCGGCTCCTCAATTGCGCGCGGCGCAGCTCGGCAATGACTTCCTCGACCTGCTCGCGCAGCCGCCGGCTTGCTGTCGGCGATCGCCTTGGCGACGACCAGTTGAGCATAAAGCCAGAGCCCAGGGCCTGCGCTGTTTCCGGATCGATTCCGATTGCTGTGGTTCTTCCGCTGGGGAGGTTGACCAGATAACCCGGCCCCGTTGTTGTTCGGCTGGGGAAGCGGACCGAGCGACGCAGCCAGTTTGCGGGCGCGCTCGAGATCTCTGGGGGCCATCCTCGAGCAGGCGCGGAGCAGGTGCCGCTCCAATCCGTTGCGCGTGGTCGCGGCGTTGATCTTGGTAAGAAGCCGCTCGGCGTCGGCGGGCCTGGCCGCCGCGATGCGCCAGGCGATTTCACCCAGGATGTAATTCGCATACATCTGGTTATTCATCAGAGGGCTGGATCCGTCCTTTCCCTGGACAAGCGCGACGGCTCCGTCCAGGTCGGTCGACGCCAAGGCGGGTGCAAACTCGGCGATGCTCTGGGCATGCTGTTCGCGCTGGATGGTCTGGGCCAGCTTCCACCCCTCGCGCAGGATCGGAATGGCTCGATCGCTCTGGCCCACTTCGACAAGCCGGTCTGCCGCGCGGCCCAGCAGACGCAGTTTCTCGGCGGGATCCGTGACGCGAGATGCCTCGCGCCTGCGCGGATGAGCAGATCGCCGCGCAGTTTTCGATCATTGGCTGGCGCGACCTTCTCCAGCGCGAGGAGCCCGTACGCCCTGGCACACGGATCGGGCTCGGAATCGACCATGTCCGCGGCCTGGGGCCCTTTCAATTCCCAGAGCGCAATGGCCGTCGCATCCAGGATCGACTCGTCGCGCAAGATGGCCGGGCTGACAAGCACCGCGAGCAGGCGCCGAGGATCAACCCAGGCGAGAGGACGGAGCACCTTGCGGAGCTGAAAGTCGGCGGGGATTCGCTGCCGCAGCTCGCTGGCGACGGCGATCGGCGCCAGCAAGGTGCGCACCAGCGCCCGCTCGTCCGCCCGGGAGGTCGGCCAGGGGAGTGTCTTGAGAATTGTCCGCGGCGGCTGGTCGGCGCGATCCAGCACGAGCTCCACAGCCTCGTTGCCGGCGCCGATCAACCTTCCTCCGAACCGGAACTCCGGCTGGTCGGCAAACAGGAAGGCAGGGCCATCGGCCACTCCACCGATCTCGAACCGGCCCTCCGCGTCGGTCCGTGCCCGGCTGCGCCGCGGACCGTCGCCCGACTGGAGCACCGTGACGCCGGATAGGGGACGCCCCTGCCGGTTGACGACTCGGCCCGTCATCGTGCGCAGCTTGAGTGCCCGGCGCAAGAGCAGGTCGGGAAGAACGTTGATCTCAACCGGTGCCGGCTTGACGAAGTCAGTCGATTCCGAGACGAAACCATCGGCGATCACCACGAGGCGATAATCCAGGGCGAGGTCCAGTTCCCGTGGTGTCTCGAACGTCCCGTCGGCCGCAGTGCGAATCTCGTCGCTGCCATCAAACTGAATCGAGCTGGTCATCCCCCCCCGAGGCCCATTGTTGACGCGAGCCTGAACCCGAATCGACGCGTTCGAGATCGGCCGTCCATCCGTTCCCAGCACGCGGCCGCGAAAAGCCGACGTCGCCGCTCGCGTCACGCGCAGCGTCACCGGCTTCTCCTCGCTGGACCAGACCAGAAGCGGCTCGAGCGTCGCCAGCGGCCCTCGCTTGGCGGAAAGCTTGACCTCGACCAGAGGGGCAACCCGCTCGAGCTGGAAGTTTCCACTCGAATCGCTTGTTGCCAGCGCCTCGTATACCCCGTAGGCATTGGACATCCACTGTTCCCAGCCGCCATGAACCGATGCTCCGGCCACGGGTTGATCGGTTTCGTTGACGACCCTGCCCCGAAGTGGTGGCTCTGCCTTGATGACCTCGAATGGGTCGATGGGGTTGCTGGGGTTCGCGCCCTGCACAACGTTGATTCCGCGGAACGCGGCGTTGGGACTCATTGCATAGTTCCGCGGGAGTGTTGCGAGGCGAAGCTGATACTGGCCCGGCACGAGGTGCAATGCGAAACGGCCCCGGTCATCCGTGAAACCATTTTCCAGTGCCCCCGTTTGCTGCGCAGTAAAGGCGATTCGCACGCCCTCGATCCCAGCGCCGGTTTGACGATCGACGACAGTCCCCTCGACGCGAGCAGCCCGCTCGACGGCAACCTTGATTTCGTTGGGCCGATCGGCCCGAATCAAGGTGCGGGGAATCTCCCTGACCCGATAGGCAGCCTCGCCTCGAGGCCGGCAGGCAAGGGTCAAGTATCCCTCGGCGATCGCCGGGATCTCGAATCGGCCCCGGTCATCCGTGGTGACGACCGCCGTGCCGATGAAGCTGACGCCAGGACTTGCCGACCTATCCACGGGTGCCGTCGCAGCGCAGATCGTCCATCCCCCCAGCACACGCGGATCGTCGGCCGTGAGCTGGCCAGAAAGCTTGGCGACCGGGCTGAGCCAGACGAGCTTGGGCCCATCGACGGTGGCGAGAAGCGCACATCGCTGGATTCCATGCCCCTCTTTGGCAACCTCGAGCTCGGCCACTCGCTCGGCCGGAAACGCATCAAGAACGGCGCGCCCTCCCGCATCGGTCGCAAGCTCGATGCGATCGGCCAGCGGCTTGGGAAGTGCCAGCCTGTCATTCGCGAGTCGAGCTACCGTGATGCGCGCGCCGGCGACCGGGCGCAGATCGGGATCCTCGACGCGGATTTCCGTCTTCGCAGGGGGACCAAGGACAAGACGGACCAACTGGTCCTGGCCCGGCAGGCTTCCCGCAAGCTCCCTGACGGCGACCTGCATTCCCGGCCGAAACGCCCACAGCGATATCGCCCGCGGGGGAACCTGGCCGTTCGAATGACTCCAAAGAGCGAGCGAAAGATCGCTGGACGCCGCCGCCGCCCGATCGACCCGGTATTCGTCGGCCAGATCGCTCGGCCGGTCAAGTGAAAACCGGCCCTGGTCGTCCGAGCGGCCCAGGGCGACAACACGAACATCGCCCGATGACGCCCGCTCCACCAGCCAGACCATCGCCCCCTCGACCGGCTTTCCCTCGGGATCGGCGACGGTGCCTCGGAGCGGAGTCGTCAAAGGGGTCGCAAACGCCGCCAGGACTGCCACGGTGAATAGAATCATGGACCGTCTCGCGCGCAGGTGAGAAACAGCGACTCCGGGCATATCGAGGATTCGATGAAACGCCGCAAGCTGTCGAGTCGATTTGACACGATCGGAGCGAGGAAAGACAAGTCCTTCCGCCCCATGGCACGGGATGGCAACGTTGCTGAATTGGAACCATGCCCGGTTTGGGGCATGCTCCGAAAGCAGATCGCATCAGCGGGGTGGCTGGGGTTGACGCCCGCAGGGCGACGCTGGCGCGGTGAAAAGTTGGGGTTGACTCGGTCAAGCATTGATCCAGGTTTTGCCGACGGCTGCGCGTTGTCATAGCCCCCGAACGGGGGCGCCATGATGTAGCCTGGGGCGTAAGCCCAGGAATCAGAAGGTGCGAAAACGATTTCAAACTTGAGCCCCCGGATGGGGGCGACACGCATTGGCCTTCCGGCGTCGGTCGCACGAACCCGCGATGTCGCCCCTCGCGGGGCTTGGAAAGGGACCGAAAAGAGCGCGAAACGCACCCGCCCCGCAGGTCCTGGCTCTCACGAGCCAGGCTACAACCTGTCGCTGCTCCGCGGCTCGATCACCCGCCTCGACGGACACCTCCTGCAACACAAGGCGCAACAAATACGCGTCAAGCGGCCGCGCCACATGCATCGAGTCAAGATCAACTTTCCACCGGGCCAGGGCGACGCCCCCAGGTCCGAAGCCGGCGCGCTGGGGGTTCGCTGGCTGCCGCCAGCTCGAACCCAGCCACCCAGGTCTCGTCACGTCCCAAAATAACGAATTCTTGATGAGAAAAAATGAGACTGGATGAGACGTTTTCGAAGGGTTCCGATCTCATCGCGCGATGTTCGGCGACGAAATGCCTGAGAGATCCGCGGTGCAGTCGGTTCCCGTCGTAAGTCGTTGATATATTGGTCCTTCTGCCGTCAAATTGGGCCGACTCGAGCCTCTTTCGAGCCCACCGAATCGGGCTGTCGAATCGCCTCGGGGGTGTCTCATCATCGATCGCGATGTCTCACGTTCCCGCGCCGCCGACTTCGCACGTTGGTAAGCAGCAGGGACCCGAACGGCGCCGCATGGCCTTGATCGCAAAACCCGCAAACTTGATGCGACCGACCGGCCGCTCGTCGCCCCGCAAATGGAGCGGCGGCCTGTAGCAGGTAGCAGGCACTTGAAGGAATGGATGCGCGTTGCTCGGGTTATCCGGCAACTGACAACTGATGGGATCGCAACGGTGACCTGGCCGTCCCTGACGGAAACTGCGCTGCGGTCTCATTATTCTCTTAGTTTCCTATATATAATATGCGCTGATTTTCAAATTTCATGAAAGCGACTACGCTGTCTAGTGCCTAAAATCTGATCGGATCATTCGGTCCAGTTTGGACTTAAATTTTTTCTCCAGATTTTTTTGGGCGTTCACTGTTTGTAAATCCTACAGCGGCGGGACGCGGCGGAGCGGCGGCACGATGTAGAGGTGGTATCGGGACTGTGCTTTATGCCGAATCCAAGGAGCGGGCGATGTGGATCGGTTGCAAGGGTGCGCCGAACCATGGTCTTGGCCCTTGCGGCCGACGTCGTTCGAGAGTTCCAGGTTGACCCGGACGAGTTGCACAATTCACTTCGTGACCTTGAAACCCTGGAGGATCGCCGAACCGTGAAGCCCGACCTCTACCAGCGCGTAGCACTGCGCCTGGACGTCACCGAGCATGGCCTCAAGAAAGGGGATGTGGAAGTGCTCGTGGACCGTGTCCCCCACCCCTCGGGCGGGGAAGCGGGCGTGGTGCTGGAAGTCTTTAACGCCATCGGCGAATCGATCTCGGTGATCGCTGTCAAGGAATCGGACATCGAGCCCCTTCACGCTGACTTGAGGTTGATCACCCCCGCGTTCTTGGCGGTGTACGACCCGCCTTTGCCCGGCGTGGCGAGGTGAGGGTTGCCGATCCGGTCGCTGTGGCCGTTGTAGTCTCGGTTGGATCGACCTGACTCGCACCGGTCGGGAAATAGCGGTCGGGCTGGGTTGAAGGGCTACCCTCATACAAGGGCCGCGCCCGCGGCTAAGATTCTTGGGAATGCATTCTGGCGCAGACTTACGTTAGAATAACAACACAGTTGTTCGGAGGGCGCGGACGGGACAGACGAATTTACTTCAGCCCGAGCGACTACGAGGTCGCAGTAGATCGTCAGAGGTACGGCGACAGGGTTGAACCACTGTTGGAGGCCCCACGATGATCGGCGGAATTGATATTCGAATTCCCACAAGAGCTGGAATGTTGTCTGCCGAGGTCTCCGTGCGCGCCATCCGGCAAAGGTGGCCCCGCGCGGTCTTTGAGAATGGGCTCACGGGTGACCGTTACGATCAATTTTCACAGATCCCATTTGGTGATGTGAAGGAACTTTTTGTTTATTGGGATTCGAATGCCGCAGCTATCTGGGAGGCCGAAGGAGCAGTTCCCCGCGCCGACAATGTGATGATTCACCTCATCGCCGACCTCGACATCTTAACCGCCGTGATTGACGAAAAAGATGACGAGATGGAGAGCATCATCGCGGCGATCCGCTCTGGCTTGGCTGACGAGATCCTTTGCAACCCAGCAAGTTTGGCGGCAGCATGACCACGGATCCGCCGACAAACCTGGACGACGCGAATCGTCAAGCCGGGGAGGGTTGGCTGATCGATTGGTTCGACCCCCCTTCAGAGTCGATGCATCGCATTCGTCAATCTGTTGCTGCGGTCAACCGACGAGCACAGGAAAGACTCTCCCGCTCGAGCAAGGCGTCGATCGCGGCCGGAGTCGGCGCCGTTCGCGTGAGTTGATACGTGGCGATTCGGTTTCTGGGCCGAGCCGAACGGTACACCCGCGCCTCAACGATTTGCCAGCTCCTTCCAGGCCCACAAGCAGGCCAGGAAGAACCGCTTCTCGTTCGTCAGTGCCAGGTTTCACGAAACCCTCGACCCGACTCTCAACCTGATTGATCAACGTCAGGACACCTGAGCGTTTGAAGCGTTCCGTCAAATCGTAGTCGGCGAGGTGCCGCCACTCCTGAAGATCCACGAACGTATCTGCCAAGTCCCGGATCTCCCCAGGAACGGAGAAGCCCGGGGGCAACCCCTTGGCAACACCCTTCTTGAGCGTTCCCCCTCCGAAGGACTTGCAGGCCTCCTTCATGACTCCGTGGGTAAAGGCCCTCCCCAACACCTGACGAAAGGGCGCTTGGTTGTGCTGCGTCCCGATCTGGGCCCGACAGGCTTCATCAACCCGAAGATGAAACACCGCATAGTAGGCCGATGACACCGCGCGACGCAGGTTGGCTTGCTTCGGCCTCCGGACGTCGAGCGTCGCCAGCCTGACGGCCTGCTCCAGGAGATCCTCATGCACGGCTTATTCCTCGTCCTCCTCATCGAGCTCGCTCTGCTTGACAATCTGGATGTAGGGCCACAGCTCGACGCCCAACCCGCGGATCCGGTCGCGGATCGCTCTCTTCAGGTCGGAAACGTCCTGTCCGCCGACCTTCGCGGGGTTCACCCTCTCGTCCAGGATGACTGTCACGCGCAAGGCATCCTCGCCGTCGGTATCGACGTAGTCCTCGACTCGGATGTCGACGACCCGAGGATTCCGCGGGAGCTTGGGTTTCAAGTCGCTCAGCTTCAGGGCGTCGACGATCTTCGGGTCGACCGCCATGGCAATGCTCCCTTCGATCGATGGTGGTCCTCGCACCTCCCACACGGGTCGGTCGCCGACCGACATGACCAATCCATTGTCCGACTCCGCGCAAGAGTTCAACCCCAGGGCGTAATCATCGGGCTGGACCGGAAGTATAATGGGGTCACCAGTTCGGTTCCGGGGAGACCGATGATGGAAATGGCGTCGCTGCGCCAGTCGAGCTTTCCATCTTACGAAACTCAACTAACAAATCAGGCGTCCGAAAGACCGAGCGAACGCCGCGTTGGGGTTAGATTCTCCCGCTCGAGCAAGGCGTCGATCGCGGCGGGAGCCGGCACGGTTCGCGTGTCGGTTGCTTCCGATTGCTCGATATGGATCACCGGGCCGGGCGTGGGGAAGACCACGACGTTCTTGCCGCCACTGATGTATCGGCCGTGAGTGTCTTGCAGGCCGTTCGGGCCGGAGGCGTACACAACAAGCTGCACGGGCTCGGTCGAAGCGAACGGCTTGGCGGGGGTCAGAATGACTGTGTTGCTGGCCGGGTTGTATGAGGCCGAATTCAGTTTGATCACGCCAGCGTTTTTGGCCGTGTACGAACCGCCTTTGCCGGGCGTAGCCAGGTGATAAGTGCTGGTCCGGTCGGCTTCCGTGGCGTTAACGGCACCGTTGAAGATGACCACGACTTCGGTCACCTGGTGCTTCTTGTTCAATGTCTCTTGAGCGTAAGTTACGGTGACGGGAGGCGCCGGCCGGCTGACGACCGTAATGGTTCGGGCCGGGCTTGGGTCGCTTATGTCGCCGTATTGGTCAACGATCTGAACGCGATACGTGTGCGCTCCGGTGCTGAGCGGTCCCGGCACCTGGACGGTGTACGCGCCCGCGCTATTCGCCCGGGTCGTGGCCACGACCGCTCCGCCCGGATTCAGAAGCTGGACGGTTGCGCCGGCGACGGTCGTCCCGACCAGGTGGGGGCTGGTCGAGTAAGTCGTCTCGCCGCCGGGGCTGCCATTGCTATCGCTGGGCGAGAGCGTCGGGGCGCTGGGCGTGGGGGGCGGGGCGACGATCGTCAGAGTGAATGGGTTGCTGGCCGGGCTGGAGCCACTGGCGTTGCTCGCCACGACCCTGAACGTGTAGGCGCCGGGGCTGAGGGGCGCGCCAGGCACAGCGAAGGTGTAGTTGCCGTTGTCGTCGGCGGTGGTTGTGGCGACGACCTCGTTCGCGCCGCTCTGGAGCTGGACGGTCGCGTTCACCTGGGTCGTGCCGATGAGACTAGGGCTGGCGTCGTCGGTGATCCCATCGCCCTTGGTTCCGCTATCGTCAGCGGGCAGGAGCGCGGGCGGAGGCGGCTGCGAGGGCGCGGTGGTCGTCTGGACCTCGGTCGTGGCCTGGGCGGCTGCCGGCGTCGCTTGAACGTTGCCGGCATAGTCTGTGGCGACGCTGTAGAAACCGTAGGTGTGGTCGGCTGAGGCGGCGTAGCTCGCCGAAGTCGAGACGGTATCCGACTGCCAAAGCGTGAACGGCCCTCCATCGTTTGAAACATAGACGTCGTAGAACGCGATGCCGGAACCGCCCGGGTCGTCGGTGCCAGACCAACTCACGTTGAAAGTGGCCTGCGAGGTCGCGGGGAGCGCCGCGACCGTGCTCATCGGCGGCAGCGTATCCACTTCGACCGGCGCGTCGTCGGACGGCGCGCTGGTATTTCCCGCACCGTCGGTGGCAATGGCCGTGAAGTCATATGTACCGTCTTGGGGCGTTTCATACGACAGGCCCCATGCGCCGTCCGCGCCGGCGGCGACGTTGCCCACGGGGCTCGCGCCGTTGTAAATCTCTACTGTGCTCCGCGCTTCGGCATAACCGCTCAGCGTCAGCGTCGTGGAGTTGCTGATCGTTGTACCCATGAGCTGGGAGATATCCGGGGAGACTTGGACAGTCGGGGGCACCGACACCCGGAACGTCCCGACTCCGCCCTGCGGCGCCGGGCTTCCCGAAAGATCGGTCACCGGCAACCCGCCGACGGTGACCGTGTAGTCGCCAGGCGCTGCGGCGTACCAGTTGCCGCCTGGTGGCGTGATCTGGTAGGTGGCGATAATCGTCGTGGCGTCACCCAGTGCGTCCGTATTGCCCAGAAGCTGAGTGCCGGTCTCCTGCGCGGTAACCGCCGGCCCGTTCGGCGGCTTAACCTGGACTGAGCTGCCAGCCAGACTAGCTATCGACACCATGCCCGGGTCCTGGTAGACCACGCTGAACGTATATGGCGTTTGCCAGTCTGCGTTCTCCGCACTCAACTCCGGCGCGAGCACGCTCACAACGGGTGCCGAGGTCGTCCCGGTGGGGCTGGCTGGATAGACGGTCGCGGCGTTGTAAGCGACGGCGGAACTTCCGTCGGTGCTGGTGACGACCACGCCGACAGAGTAGATCCCCGAAGTCGTGTAGGTGTCGCTGCCGGTGACCTCGAAGCCGCCGCCGGGCAGCGGCGAGACCGTTCCCTGGGTAAAGTTGCCGTCGCCCCAGGCGATGTAGGCGTTATAAGCACTCACCAGCGTGTTGCCCGACGCGTCAAAGAACGTGGCGACGACGCCGTCGAAAGCTGCGCCGGCCTGGGCGTACGCGCTCTGGCCGGCGATCGACAGGTTCTCGGCGCCGGAAGAGGCATTCGGCGGGTTGACCAGGACGATCGACGGCGGCGGGTCGCCGTTGCCGGCGAAATACTGGACGCCTCCCTTCAGGAGGACAGTGTTGCCCGACCCCTTGAGCGCCTGGTACAGTTGACCGGCGGTGGTCATTGCTCCTGCGTTCAGATATGTGTCATATATCGCGCCCACGCCTTCCTGAATCGCAGAGCCGAGGAGAAAGCCGCCGATCGCGCCAATCGGATTCAGCTCGAGCCCGACTGCCGTTCCCCATGCAACATCAAGTTCTATTCCGTCCTTGAGCGCCTTGCTGAAATCTTTTTGAAACTGGGCCTGGTTCGCCGGGCTTGCCGGTTGAGTAGCATCTTTCCAAAGCGAGTGCAGGTCGAGAGCGAGCGGGACACGGTTCAAGAACGGAATCACGTTTCCGAGAACGTTCTTGAGACCTTGGAGTTGCTTGAGCGCCGCCTGCGCGACTTGGTTCGGGACATTGAGGTCCTCTTCCAGCAATCCCTTCAAAAGCTCAGCCAAGCCCGCTGCGCCTTCGGCGGCCTCGCTCAGAAGCTTGCCAGGGCTTGGTTCGTCGGGCTCGACATTGATGCCCGTGCTACCCGAATCGAGATTGCTCACGTAGCCCTGAAGCTGATATTGCCCTGACTGGTTCGGGGCGGTGATCGTGGTGGTACCGGTGCCGTTTTGCAAGTTCACGGTGGCGACGTCCTTGCCACTAAGCTGGATCGTGCCCGGCCCGTTCACGCCCGGGTCGGGGCTGCCCGACGCCCCCAGGGCTTGCACTTCGATCGGAATGGTGCCGCCCTCGGGGAAAGTCGTGTCATACTGCGCGACCTCCAAGACAAGCTTGACGGCAACGTTCACCTGGAAGGTACCCACGCTTCCCTGCGGGGCCTGACCGCCGGAGGTACCGGTCACCGGCGACCCGACCAGGTTGACAGTATACGTGCCCATCGGCGCCTGGTTCCAATCCCCATTGGACGGCGTGATCTGGTAGTTGGCGGTGATCGTCGAGGCATCGCCGTTGCCATCGGTGTTGCCCGAAGGCTGCGTCGAAAGAAGCGTGGCAGGGATCGCCTCGTTATCGGGAGGGACCACCTGCACGGTGGCGCCCGAGACCGACGACCCTGAGATCAGCCCGCTGCTGTTCTGAAACACCAAGCTGAAGCTGTACGGCACTTCAGAGGCCGCGTTGGAATCGGTAACGTCCGGCGCGTTGAGCGTCACGGACACTGGGTTGGGGCTGACGTCGACCGTGGCCGTCATGGCACTGGCGGTCTGGCCGTCCGGCCCGGTGGCGTAGACAACGACGTCATATATACCCTGATCCCTGTAGGTGTGCGACCCCTTGACCAGGAAGTCACCGCCGCCGAGCGACACGAGCGAGGCGCTGGTGTCCCACGAACCGCTGTCGCCCCAGTTGATCTGCGCATGGTAGTCGGAGACGGCGTTGTCCGGCTGGCCGTTGTACATCCCCTGGAATTTGGCGATGGGGTTGAGGCTGAATCCGACCGCGACGTAAGAGGAGACGCTGTAATCGGCCACGAAGGCGAGGGTTTCATCTCCTAGCGGCTGCGATCCCGTGTAGCTGGTCGGGACGGTGATGGGCTGAGAGGAAGGGTCCGGCATCGGGACGGCGGTCGCCGTCGCCATCGCGTCCGAGACCGTCTGGCCATCGGGCCCGGTGACGTAGACCGTGATGTCATACGTTCCCTGCTGTTTGTAGACGTGTGAACCCTTGATTAAGACGTGGCCGATTTGCGCGCTGTCGATGCCGCCCGCCACAGGCGAGACGTTGGTGTCCCACGAATTGCTGTCGCCCCAGTTGATCTGCGCGTGGTAGTCAGAGACGGCATCGTCGCCCTCACCGTTGTAGGTCCCCAGAATCTCGGCGACAGGGTTTATGCTGAACCCAACTCCGACGTAAGAGGATACGCTGTAGTTGGACTCAAGATTCAGGTTCTCATAGGCAAGTGGCTCCGCCCCTTTGTAGGTGGTCGGGACGGTGATGGGTTCTGACGAGGCGTCCGGCATGGGGAGTGCGGTCGCCGTTGCCGTCACGTCCGATGCTGTCTGGCCGTCGGGTCCACTGACTGAGACGGTGATGTCGTAAGTTCCCTGCTGGGCGTAAACGTGTGACGCCTTGACCAACACGTGGCCGACGTTCGCACTGTCGATGCCGAGCGCCACAAGAGATACGCCGGTATCCCACGAAGCGCTGTCGCCCCAGTTAATCTGCGCCGGTAGTCGGACGGGTTATCGTCGCCCTGACCGTTGTAGATCTCCAGAATCTCGGCGACAGGGTTGAGGCTGAATCCGACGCCGACAAAGGACGACAGCCTGGGCTCGGACGCAAGATCGAGGGTGAGGAGGGTTCGGCCCTCGAGAGCCTCGGCCCGGGGGAACAAACGGCGCCGAATGCACGCGAGGCGGTCGGTGCGGCCGTTGCCATCTGCCTGATGGTGTCGATGAAACCGGATTATCTCAGAACTGCAAAACTCGGCGTGACTCCTGAACTTGCGCCCCAGCGTGAGGAACATTGTGACTCTCCGATGCGAAAAACAAGAGTTGCGTTCAACTCTAGACGCGCCGCGCCGCGTCGAATTGCGTGATGGATCATTTGCCATGGACGCTACGGCCCCGGCCACGGGATGCGCCCAATAGCGCGGTACCACACCATCAACAGTAATTGGCCTCATCCTCTTTCGAAGCCCGCCGGATCGATCCGGCGGAAGGTTCTGCGATTCTCGACGCCATACGGAGAAAACCATTTTCCGTCGCGATATTCCCAGTCCGGCATCTTCGATTGGCCGTCCTCGATGAGCCAGACGACGTAGTTCTGGAAGTCGCTGTTGTTCTGGATGAGCTGGGCCGTTATGTAGTAGGCCTTGCTGCCCATGCCGGGGTCGATTTCGACCCAGCCCGAGCCGGGCAGGTAGATCTCGGCCCACGTGTGCTGGTTTAGGTAATCCGGCCGGATCTTGTGGAGGTCCCCGATGCCGTCGGGCGTGTTCAAGTTCAGTCCGACGACGACTTTCGTCGGGATTCCGACTCTGGCACACATCGCTTCAAACAACGCCATCTGATGGCCGCAGTGCCCTCGCGCATGCCGCATGATCGCGGCCAGATCGTTGGGATAATAGGGGACAGAGGCGTCGTACTGGACGTGTCCGGTGATCCACTTGCAGAATTCTAGTGCCGCTTGGGCCGGGGGATGCTCGTTCTTGATCTTGTCGGCGATGGCGGCGAGCTCGACGGTCGGCTGTCGCGGGGGCAAAACGGTTCGATCATAGTTGATGCCATAGTCCGCCCACTTCGCGGCACATTTCGTGAGGTCGAACGCACGATCCGCCGAGCGAACTCGAAACCGGCTGACGAACTCGAACGTCTTGCCGGTCTCAAGCCCCTGGCGGAATTCCCACAACACGTGTTGCGATGCCTTGACTCCGAGGTGTTCGACGCGGCCGGAATCGGGACGATACGTGATCGCCGATGCGCCGAGCGTCCTCTCCAGGCCGTCCCAGGGCGCGCGTTCGGCAGGGCGTGCCAAACCGCCAGTCGGGTCAGTTTCTTGCCGTTATCGGGCACCGTGAAGGTCGTGGAAATGGTGACCTCGTAGACCACGGGGTTCGAGACGGAGATCTCGGGCGGCACGCGTTGCCCGTGGGCGTTCGCGGAGAGGGTTATCAGCACCATCAACGTCGCTGCCGCACTCCATTTTGTCCTCGTCATGGCAAGCTCCCGGGGTTTTCTTCTCGGTCTCAGTATCTATCCGCTGGATGTCGCTCCAAAATCAGTCGCACGACCGAGCGAGCTACCGCAACTGCTCATTCACCGCCGCCAGACCGCCCTTGTTTCGCGGTCTGTCTGCGTTAGTCTGAATAGATATCCGGTCCAGGTCGCCGAAATCTCAGTAGCCACGCGCACTTTTCTTGGTTGTGAACGTACGACCATTGTTCTGAACCGGTCGTGGAAATCCGCAGGGTTGTCGAAGTTCCGATCGCCGCTCACAACACGATGGAGTGACCAACGCCATGGCTTTCCCCGGGGAATCCAAAACCAGTATCACTTTGCTGATGCGCGTGGCCCGCTTCCCTCCCGACGAAGAGGCTTGGCAGAAGTTCGTCGAACGCTACGGGCCAGCTATTGCCGGCTGGTGTTACGCTCAGGGGCTCCAGGAGGCCGACGCCGAGGACGTCACCCAAACCGTGTTGACGGGGCTTACTGTCCGCCTTCGCCGTTTCGTTTACGATCCGAATAAGAGCTTTCGGGGCCTTCTTCGAAAGATCACGCATGATGCGGTCTGCGACGCCATCGACGAACTCCCAAGGGCCGGCTTCACCGGTGCGAGCAGCGTTCTGCACGCGCTGATGAACCAGGAAGCGCGGACGGATCTTGCGCAGCGGCTCGAAGCCGAATTTGATCTCGAGCTCCTCGATGCTGCGATGGCAAACGTCCGTGAGCGGGTTGAGCGACAGACGTGGGAAGCGTATCGGCTTACCGCGCACGAGGGCCTTTCCGGCGCCGACGCCGCAGCGAGACTGGGAATGCGGATCGGCACCGTGTTTCAAGCCAAGAGCAGTGTCATGAGCATGCTGAAAGACGAGATCCATCGCCTTGAGGAAAGTGAATGTGCCGCCAAGATGGTTTGAACCGCTAGCTCGCCTATCGAGGCTGGAACCATGCAATCCTGCGCTACTGAAGAGCAGTTAGAAGGGTTCCTTCGCGACCGGTTGGGTGGACAGGAGAGCGATCCCGTCGCCGCTCATATCGAGAATTGCCGCGCGTGCCAGCAGAGGCTGGACCAAATCACGAAAGACGCGGGATTGGCCGAACGGCCGCGTTCAGGGGCGGAGAGAGACGACCGGCTAGCGCGTCTGCTCGAGCGAGTCGTGGCCAAGGGACCGCGGCTGCTGCCGGTGCATCGCGAGGGGGAAGCGCAGGGAAGGGAAATGGCCCGGCTGAGCAGGACGACGCGCCGGAACACCACGACGAACAGAAGCCGGTCGCAACCTCGCACGGTCCTGAATCCTTACCGGCGATCACCGGGTTCCAGATCATCCAACAGGTCGGCCGCGGCGGAATGGGGATTGTGTACGAGGCGCGAGACGAGAAACTGGATTGTCTCGTGGCGATCAAGACGCTCGCGGAAGGTTTGAGAGCGACTCCGGAGCAGCTTGAACGGCTGCGGTCCGAGGCCCGCGCTGTCGCCCGGCTGCGGCATCCGAATATCGTCGCGATCCACGCGATTGGCGAGCACGACGGGCAGCCCTATCTTTCGCTCGAATTCGTGAACGGGGGCAGCCTCGCCGACAAACTGGCCCAGGGGCCGATGCCAACCAGACAGGCCGGCGAGCTGGTCGGAACGCTGGCCCGGGCCGTCCACGCCGCCCACCAAGCCGGGATTGTCCATCGCGACCTGAAGCCCAGCAATGTTCTACTGACCGCGGACGGCGTCCCCAAGGTCAGCGACTTCGGGCTGGCGAAGATCATCGGCGCGGAGTCGGGGCGTACGCTGACCGGCCAGGTCATGGGCTCGCCCAGCTTCATGGCTCCCGAGCAGGCCGAAGGAAAGTCGAAACAGGCCGGGCCGCCGGCCGACATCTATGCCTTGGGAGCGATCCTCTACCAGGCCCTCACCGCGAAGCCGCCTTTCGTGGGCGAATCCGAGCTCGAGACGCTCAGGATGGTAGCCTCGACCGAGGTTGTGCCTCCGCGACGCCTCAGGCCCGACGTGCCGCGCGACCTGGAAACGATCTGCCTGAAGTGCCTGGAGAAAGAACCGCAAAAGCGCTACTCGACCGCGGCTGACCTGGCCGACGACCTTCATCGGTTCTTCGACGACCGGCCGATCTCGGCGCGGCCGGTGCGCGTACTTGGCCAGTCGTGGCGCTGGTGCCGGCGCAATCCCAAGCTGGCGGCGGTTTCAGCGGCCCTGGCGGCAACCGTGCTCGTTGCAATCGCCACCTTCGTGGGCATGACCTACCGCCATAACGTCGAGCTTCGCGCCGAGGTTCGCCGAACCCAGGCCAAGGCTGAAGAGGCTCGCCAGAATTATCAGGAGGCTCGCTCGGCAATTCAGGCGATGCTGAAGCGCCTCGATGACAGCCGGGTGGCGGGCGTCCCGCGACTTCTCGAGCTCCGCCGCAGCCTGCGTGAGGACGCTCTCGCCTTCTATGACCAAGTCCTCCGCAAGATCGACCCGAATGACCCGATCGTGCGCGCCGAACTCCGTCCATGCGCTCTGCGCTGCAGCCCCACTCCAGAACGCGCTCGGCCACAGCGAACTAGCCCTGGAGACTGTCCGCCGCGCGCTGCGATTGGTCGAACGCCTACTGTCCGAACGCCCCGATGACCTCGAGTACATGACGCTCAAGCTTGATTGTCTCATCAGGCTTGGGCCACTTCTGGGCGCATCAAAGCGGCCGCTCGAGGAGGTGATCGCCGCCAGTCGTGAATCGACCGAGTTGGCCGAACGAATGGCCAATGCTAGACCTAATGACGTGGAGCGCCAAGAGGCACTGGCGATCTGCGAGACCAACTACGGAAATGCGCTCTTCGGATTGAAGAGAATTCCCGAGGCCATGGTCCACTATCAGGCAGCAACCAAGATTCGCAGAGCCATCGACCCCTCAAAACTACCCGGCGTCACCCTTCGGCTGGCAGAGTCGTTGATGAACGAGGGAGTCTTGCTTTGGGGCGGCAATTACTCGCAGGCCGAGGAGAGATTTCGCGAGGCTGCGGCGCGTATGCTGTCAATCCCTCCCGACCATCGTGACGTTGGTGCCAACTTCGTGCTGGCACTTGCGCGGGTCTACGTCAACTGGGGCGGAGTGCTCGGTGACATGAAGCGCTATGACGACGCTATCGAGCAATCAGACGCTGGACTGAAGATTGTCGAGCCATATTTGCGGAATGAGCCGAATGACTCGGAAGTCCGCACGGCGTGTATGTACCTCCACGGTAATCGAGCGAACGCGCACTCCGGAAAAGGGAAACACCGGGAGTCAGCCGAAGACTGGGCCCGAGTCGTGGAGTTGTCGCCCGACCCGGTTCCAGACCAATATCGAGCTCGACTGGCGATCAAGCTCATATACGCCGGCGACCAGCCCCGTGCTCTGGCCCAAGCCCAGCTCGTGAAGGAGGCGCCGGACATCGCCAGCGGCGATTGTTACGACCTCGCATGCATCTTCGCCAAATCCGCGACGGCGGTCCGAAACGACTCGAAGCTTCCGCCGGAAGAGCGAGACCGTCGCGCGGCGTCTCACATCAAAGACGCCTTGCGCTTGCTGAACTCGGCCGCCCGAAAGGGTCTCTTCAAGGACGCAAAGCAGCGCGAGCATGCCAAGACGGATCCCGACCTCGCCATCCTGGCCGGCCGCGCGGAGTTCCGAGAAATTGTCGATCCTCCTCAAGCCAAGCACTGAGTGTCAGTTGTTGCAGGAACCCCCCAATCCGGCCCTTCGGGCCACCTTCCCCCACGCCCTCACCCCCCACGTCCTGTGGGGACCTCTCCCAGAGGGAGAGGGGGGGAAGCCCGACACGGAGCACGCATTCCTCATTGCTTTTCCCGCGTGCACGCGGAAATGACCCGTATGCCGGCGTCTCCGACCCGCCGGGCGCGCCGGATCACGATTTCGACGTGCCCTCCGAGGGCATTCCGGAAGCGAAACAACCGGTCGATTCGGGCTTTCCGTGAGCGTCCGGGACGACGGCACGCTCGATTAGGAGTATTTGCATGATCACGGCAACCTCGGTCGAACTCCCCGTGACGCCGCTGGACGTCTTGGACTTCGCCGCTCAAAACGGGTTGACTTGCTGCCTGTGCCCCATTCTGACCACTACGCGAGACGTCTTCCCCGGCTGTTTAATCGCGCTCCGGCTGGAACAAGACGCGGAGATCGAGTCGGAACAGTACATCGTTATCGAAGTTGATGTATCCGGCTGGTCCGTCGAGAACATGTTCTCAGCGCGGAATCAGTGGAGTCAGGAGTTCTGCCGCGCTTGTCCCTCGGAAAGTTCTATCGTTTTCCAGATTCGCCTCGTGCAGAAAGCATGACGGGTCGCGATTTCCTCACAGTCGCGAAGCAACTCGCCGTTGCCAACTTCATCGCCCTGTGACCGGCGCGCTCGCGACGTTGCACGTTCGACTCGCAGAGCAGATCGTGCGCTTTCTTGACGCAGCCCGACTATCAGGAACCGCAACAACCGGTCGATGGAGACGCCATCAAGTCACGAATCGGCCCCATGCCACCTCGCTGCACGCCATCGGTGTGGTCTTCAACTGGGCCAGCCGAGCGAGTAGATTGGGATCCAGTAGGTTACGAACAGCGCAGCGTTCCCAATCGATTGAGTCGAAAGCCATGAGTGAGGTAATCGAGTGTCCCGCGCCGGACCTTTCGCTCGCCACGCTCCCGGAAAGCGCGTGGAAATGTCAACGTCGAGCGTTCTGGGAACTGTTGCCGGATGTGCGGGCGACACACGACGGCCTGGATGTCGCGATCAAGGACCGGAACTGAACATGGTCGCCACCGCCTACCCGCACATCGTCAAGGAAAACGGCCAGCCGGCGCGACTGGAGCAACATCCGCGTGTCCGCGTGGCCATGATTGTGATGGACTATTTGGCCTATGGCTGGTCGCCGGATGAGATTCGCGGCCAACACCCGCATCTCACGCTGGCCGAAGTCCACGCCTCCATGGGCTACTACTATGATCATCAACAAGAGATCGACGCGGAAATCACCGCGGAACTGGAGGAGGTCGATCGCGCAATGGGGAATCCCCAGCGTTCACCAGTGTGGCTGAAGCTGAAATCCCAGGGCTTGATCAAGTAGGATGAAAGCATGGCCGTCGCGCTGTACATGGACGTGCACGTCCATGCCGCAGTCACGGAACAACTGCGCCGCCGCGGCGTCGATGTCCTTACCGCTCACACGGAAAGGGGCAGGCATTGCATCGTGCCCCACGTGTGAACCGCTGGAGCTAGGTTTTTGCGGCGGGAGCCCGGCTCTTCAGGGCCGCGGGGATGGTCGGGCGGGCGACGACCGAGGATCAGCGCCAGTGATTCAGGACGTGGATCCAGTCGGCGACCGCCACTCCCGAGGACTCCAGGTTCACAATCGCTGTCGCCATGGCTCGCTCAGTCAGGTTGTGGTGCGGGTCGCTGTCGAATCGCACGACCAGAATGCCCGGGTGGTGACCGCCCGCGACCATCACGAGGTCGTGCAGGGCGGCGAAGTCTTCGTGGTCCCGGGTCAGCACCGGGCGGTTCTGAATGACGGCCCAGGCCAGCACCCGAGCGTCCCTAACCGACACCAGCCCGACGTCCGTGGCGAGCACGATGTCGTGACCTGCCGTCTGAAGCCGGCGGGCCAGGCGGCTGCTGCTCATATTCTCGTCGACGAGGACCCTCACGATCGGCGGGGCTGGTCGAGGCCTCGGGCCTGAACATCGGCGGCCTCGCGGTCCCGCTCGGCTTCGATCAATGGCAGGTTGCTCGCGACGTAATCGAGTGCCTCGTGGACCACTTCCAGGGGCACGCCGTAATTGCAGGCGAACTCTTCCGGCGTATACGGATCGGGACCGTGAACCGCTTCGTAAACGACTGCCGCGCGGATGCGGCGACCTTTGAGAAAAAGCTGACGATAACTGGAGCCGGGACGTGGCTCGAGGTACTGATACTCAGTTACGGTCGAGGTTGCCATGGCTGGTCCTCCACATTCGAACGATTCTACCCGTCTGCCGTCTGGCAAGAAAGCCCAGGCAGATTGGCAATCGACTAAGAAGGTGTTTCTGAGCCGCAGCAGGTTGCCAGGACCCGCTCCACGTGCTCGATAACCATGCCGGCGGTGACTTTCTGTATGCAGGCATGATCGTGGGGGCAGTCCCGCAATCGCCGCAGGTTGCACGGCGAGCAACTCACTCCGGCGCGAACCACGACGTCGGGCCGGCCATAGGGGCCGATCCAGATCGGGTTGGTCGGCCCGAACACGCTGACGACGGGGCTGTCCACGGCGACGGCCACGTGCATCGCGCCCGAGTCGTTGGTGACGCAAATCGCCGCTCTTTGGATAAGGGCCACCAGGCCGCCCACCGACGTCTGGCCGCAGAGGTCGTGCGCCGGGGACAAGCTGCCGTGATGGCCTGGCTGCGATTGCGATCACGCGAGGTTCCGGCGAGAACCACGTCAAAACCCGAGTTCACAAGGTGCCGGGCAACGTTTGCAAATCCTTCGACGTGCCAGTGCTTGGTTTCCCAGATCGTTCCGGGCACCAGGACCGCGATCGGTTTGCCGCCGAGACCACAAGACCGAAGCAGCTCGTCGACCTTGGTTACGGCGCCCTGGGGTTGGTAGATCCGGAGATCCGGCGGGTGGTCATCGAGGCCGAGCATCGGCCCGAGCCAGAGATATCGGTCCACCGCATGGACATCGAGGGTGGGCAGGCGAATCCAGTGGGTATACGCCAGCCAGGCTCCCTCGCGGGCCCCGGCCCATCCATGTTCGCCGGGTACAAGGGCGGGGTCTTCAGCCTGGGCCGTCTCGAGCTTCCCGCGGGGCCGGTCAAATCCGACGCGGACGGGCGCGCCGGTGGCCAGTGTGAATATCGCGGACCGGAACTGGCCGTGGAGGTCGACGACCAGGTCGTAATGCACCCGCCGGAGGTGGAAGAGCAATCGAATCGGACCGGACGTTGCCGACCAGCTCCGGCCGAATTGAGAGAATTCATGGCGAGGGAAGAGGACCACGTTCGAAAGGTCGGGATGATGGCGGACCAGGTCGGCATTTTCCGGCGTGATCAGCCAATCGATGCGCGCGTCGGGATAGCGGGCGCGGAGCTTGACCAGGACCGGCAGCGCGTGAACGACATCTCCCAAGGCCGAGGGCTTGATGAGGAGGATCCGCCGGAATTCCTGCGACGCGATGTCGGTCATCTTCCTTGGGATCGGGACGTAAATGACTTCCCGGAAACGTCGGCTTTCGCTGTGCGAAAGCCGACACTTATCGTCGCTTAGCGCCTTGCCAGCCGCTTCTTTTCAGCTTGCGCGACGGAGCAGCTTCTTGAGCATGGCCGAGACCCGATGGCGCCTCTGCTCGTAGTTCACGACCTTCTGGCTGATCACGTAGTTCATCTGAATCACGCGGCGCTGGCCGACGAACGGCTTGTGGCCGTGCCAGGAGTTGTTGCTGCGGCGGAAGCAGAGCAACGTCCCCTCATCGGGAGGTACTTCCATGATGCAGTCTTCGAGATCCGTTCCGGAGCGAAGCAGCCGGAGCCGTCCGCCGGGCTCCTCCCATTTCGAGTTCATGTAGATCAGGATCGTGATGATCTTGGTCTCGGAGTCGGTATGGATTCGCCCGTCCTTCTCGCAACACTGGCTACGCACTGTGAACATCGTCGGCCGGTCGCTCAGGTCGATCCCGAACTTCTGCTCGAAGGCCTCGCGCACCGCATCGCCGCGCAACTCGTCGATGAGCGCGGCGAACTCGGGACCGCACCGTAGCTCGCTCAAGGGAAAACTGCCTGGCAAGGCGACGCGGGGAAAATCGGCGTTCACTCTGCCGCGCGCCTCGGGCTTGACGAAGCCAGGCACCACCAGGAAGTCGAAGGGCTCCCGCCGGAGTTCGGTGGCACGAAAAGCCGCGAGATCGAGCATCGACATGGTTTTCCCCATCCTCTCGTCGTTCCTGATCGCGAGCGCTTTTCCCGTCCCCGCGCTGGAAAGTGATGGTGCACCACGTCGCACCAAAGACCGGATAATTCATCGGTCGAACTGGGCGAGCCAGAGAATTATTCTGAACCGCTTCAATCGTGATTCGGCTCGAACATGAGGGCACCGACCGCTCGAACTGACAGAGTCTCCCCTGTCGGTTTCATTGACCACGGTAATGCGTACCCACGATCATCGGACTCTGCCGGATGTTCGGTTCCGGGAATCTGTAACGATCACGACAACATCGTCGCCTTGGCGATTCGTATGGGGGGCTCAGGTGCGGCGCGAAGAAACGTGTCGCCTTTCGCTCCGCGAAAAACGACACTCGGGGCCGCCCCCCGTCACTTGCGGCGGTCGGAACCTTGATTCCAGACTTCCAGGAGAACCTTGTAGAGCCGAGGGTCGTGCTTCTCGAGTTCGGCGCGAACGAAGGGATAGAAGTCGTTGGTCCCGAAAAACGCCTCGGATGCCTCGGCGAAGTACTCCTGTGGGTCGGTCAGGGCATAGGCCGGCTCGATCTTGCCGTTGTTCCGCAACACGGATTTATAGATACCGCTCTTCACGGCGCTCTCGTACGCGGCCTTGATGCCCGGATGGTTCGATCCGAGCACACGATCGAGGTACGAATGGGCGAGCTCGTGGAGGACCATCGCGGGCTGATCTTTCGACCATTCCAGGAATCGAGCGGCGTTGCCGATTTCGACCGACTTCGCCTTGTCGGGATTGAAGCCGTGCTCCACGAGCCAGTCTCGACTGGGATGGTACTCGGCGCAGGGCGCGTGGCCATCATCGACGCCCAGCCATATTAGAACATCTTGAAGCTTTCGACACGCGGCTGGCGGCAGAACGCGGCGGATTTCGTAAAGCTTGATTTCGAGCAGGCGCAAGGCCCTGGCGCCAAGCTCGGCCTGATCGGCCAACAGCTTCTTGTTCACGTAGACCGTCCAGCCTTCGATCGACCGTTTCCTGTAGTCCGACGTGGGCACGTAGGCCTTCCGGTTTTTTCGCACGATGCCGGGCCGTGGCGGCTCGCCGTCGCGCTTCTGGATCGCGTCGTTCGCCCGGCCGACAGCCAGGGTCGAAAGCAAGATTATTCCCAGCGCCAGCGAGAATGAGGCGTGATCAAGCGCGGCCCATCGAGTCCGGTTATGAATTTTATATCTAAACATAATTCAATTCTATCGCATTGTGATGCTTTTTTACTATTCCCGCGTCTTCAGAGTGCGATCCTGAGCGATCCGGCAATTTCACAGGGTCGCGACCTTCACCGATTCGCCAACGAATGCCGGGTCGATCGTGATCCCGAAGCCGGGGCCCGATGGCACGATGACCTTGCCGTTCTCGCACATAAGCGACGACGTCTCGCTCTTCACCGGAATGTCGGCGTTTCCCTTGAACTCGGTGAACGGGACAGGGTTCGGGATGCACGAAACGAAATGGGCCGCGTCGAGATATCCCAGCCCCGAGCCCGACATGTGCGGTGTGCACAGCAGTCCGGCCGCGTGGGCCATCCGAGCGACGCGCACCGCGCGGATGAAGCCGCCGTAGTAGTGCAAGTCTGGCTGGACGACGTCAACGCCTCGGTTGGCGATCACCCAGCGGAAGCGATACTCGCTGAATTCCTGCTCGCCCGCCGCGACCGGGATGCGGAGCGCGTCGGCAACCGCCTTCGTGTCTGCCAGGCGATCGAACCGGCAGGGTTCCTCGTAGAACCCGTAGTCGTATTCCTCCATCAAGCGTCCGATCTCGATCGCTTTCGCGACGTCGTAGGAACTGTTGGAGTCGGCATAAAGCGTCATCTCCTTGCCGAACGTCTCGCGGACGAGCGGGATGAGCTTCTCGGTCCGCCCCGGCAAGGAATCCGCGTTGTTGCTCATGCGGCCTCCCAGGCGGAATTTCAGCGCCTTCGCCCCGCTCTCGGCGACGAGCCGCTTCAGGTAGGCGATCTCGTCCTCCGGGGTATTTCCCCGTCTCTCGCTCGCCCGGTAGACCGCGATCTCACGGCGCTTGACACCACCGAGCAGGTCGCCGATCGACTTGCCGGTCAGCTTGCCGAGCAGGTCAAGGATCGCAAACTCCGCGGCCGCGACGCAGACCCAGAGGGCCAGACCCTGATACTTGTAGTTGTCGTCGTGGCGGTAAAGTTCCCACAAGAGCGGTTCGAGGCGGCGGGCATCCTTGCCCACGAAGAAGGGCGCCACCCGGTTGAGAAAGATCGGGTAGGTGTGGATCATGTGCATCGCATTAGGGACAGCAATCCCGACGGCGCCGGCGGTCGTCGTGACTCGAACGAGGAAATGGTGCCCGTGGCGGAGTAGTTCCAACGTTGCGATCTTGACCGGCTTCTCCAGCTCATCGACCCGGAGGACCGGTGCTTCCGCGACTTCGTCCAGCCGGTCGTAGATCTCCCCACGATCCTCACGGGCGGTTCCCCGTTGGGCCGACGACGACAGCGCTGCTGCACCCAGTGTCGAACGAAGAAAACAACGGCGAGTGTGTGTCATGGTCTAGTCCCTCAGTCTGGGTTACACCGCTGACGCAATCAGATCAACCACGAAACACACGAAAGTTCAGACCATCTTGATGGGCCGGTCGAAGCCGGCGCGGCGGACCTGATCTGCATTCACGAATCAAATTCTTCCCCTTGCGTGTCTTTCGTGTGTTTCGTGGTCAAGAATCCGAATTCCCTCCCTGGCCGTCTGGCTGCGGCTCGGCCGCGCTGGGCTGTCCGTGGTTGAGAATTCTTCGTTCCTTGATTGGAAATCAGTTGCCCTGAGAATCGGCGCTGATCCGCCGCGATCGGTGGTACGCGCGCGATTGCACCCGACGGATCACGGTTTCGCCGGCACGACTGGCAGCAGCAGGTGGGACGGATGATCCCGGTCGTGATAGATCGTTTGCTCGGCCGTCTTCATCTCGGCCGATTTGCCGAGCGGGGCACCGGTGTTCGGGTTGCGGTCGTACTTCGGAAACGCGCTGGAGGCGACCTCGAGCCGGATGCGGTGCCCCTTCTTGAACAACTGGCTGGTGTTCCAGCAATTGATGTCATAGGCGTACACCTGGCCCGGCTCGATCAACGATGGCTGTTCCATCCCCTCGCGGAAGCGGGCTCTGACCAAGCCATCACAAAGCCTCTGCGCGTAACCGTCGGGCCAGACATCGAGCAGCTTGGCGGTGAAGTCCGTGTCGCGAGCGGACGAGGCGGCGTAGAGACGGACGCTGACCGGCCCGGTCACCTCGGTGTCCTCCGTCGCGGGCGCGGTGGTATAGACCAATACATCATCGCGCCGCTCCACTGGGCGGTAGTCATCCGGGCCGCCGATCTGGGCGAAGGTCGGCTCGGTGATGAACGGCACCGGCCGCTCGGGGTCGGAGGTATAGCGGTCCCGCGGCTCGTCGGCGGGCTCGGCCGTCGAGAGCGAGCCGTCGCCGTACAGGCTATTTGCCCGGCCCTGGCCGTGCAGGAAGTACTTGACCGCCTTGGCGCGCGCCAGCGGCCACTCGTGCTCGTCGCGCCAGCGATTGGCGCCCATCACGAAGATCCGCACCGGCGGCTCGCTCAGCAACCCGGTGTCGATCCCTTTGAGCCAGTGGTCGTACCACCTCAGCAGAGTGGCGGGCAGGTCGGTCTTGGCCGCAAGTCCGAAATCCACCTCGCCGAGCTTCGTCGGCTGGGAACCGACATTGTGAGGCCATGGTCCCATCAAGAGCTTCTGCGACCGGCGCGTGTCTGCCGTCGCCGCATGGGCCACCATTCCCGCGAAGTTCAGCGGAGTGCCGATCTGCTCATCGTCGTACCAGCCGGAGATATGGAGTATCGGGACTCGGACCCGATCAAATTTGTTCTGGTAGCGCTGCGGCTCCCACCACTCGTCAAGGCGGGCGTGGTCGAACATCTCACGCCAGTACGGCAGCGAACGGCCCACCGCCTCGTCCATCGTCGAGAGCGGCAAGTGCCGGTAGATCTTGTCCCAGGAAACCGCGTCGAGGCTCTGAAGCAAGTGCCCGGACGTGAAATGGTGCCACGAGATGTCCATGGGAATCGGGACGCCGGTGGGCCACTCAACAAAGGGATCGGACGGGGTGACCATGGCCACCATCGCGGCGAGATGGGGCGGCTGCTCGAGCGCGGCCAGCCACTGGTTCTTGCCGGTGTACGAACCGCCGAGCGTGCCGACCTTGCCGGTGGACCACGGCTCTTTGGCGCACCACTCGATGGCATCGTGGCCGTCGCGGCCCTCGTCGCGGTAGGGAGTGAACGAGCCGCCCGAATCGCCTCGACCCCGCACGTCGGCGACCACCACCACGTAGCCCCTGGCGGCAAAGTAACGGAGGCGGTCCAGTGCCTCCTTGTCGCGGGGAGTCTTGAGGTAGGGCGTGCGCGACAGGATGACCGGGAAACGGCCGTCGCCGTCGGGGCGGTACACGTCGGCCGAGAGCGTCACGCCGTCGCGCATCGGGATCCGGCGGTCGAATTCGACCTTGACCTCATGGACGGGCTTTGAGCCCGCGGGGGGCGGCGAATCCGCCCAGGCGCCGCCACCGTGCCAGCCGAACACGCCAAACGCCGCGGCCAGAACGACGATGCGTACGATCTTAGGGCCCACGATCACCTCCGTCACGGATCAAACGATGAGGGTTCGACGCAGATGCCTGACAACAGCGACTACGGAAACTTGACGTTCGATCCTATCGCGGCGCGCTTCGGGCCGTCCACTGGGGCGCCCCGCAGGAGGTCGGGTTGAGAAACCCGCGTGCTCGAGACATGGACAGATGCGAGAGGGCGCCTGTTTATGGGAGCGGCCCAAACCAAAACTCACCCCACCAAGGTAATCGAGTGCGCCTCCACCCAAGTGGGCGGCTCCAGCTTCCGCATCAGCTTCTGCATGACGTGCGTCGACACGGGTTGGGAGCGGCCCGCGTTTTGGCGAAGGATTGTGGCCAATGGCGGCTCGAGATACACGAGTTCGACGCGTGCGCCGTAATCGGCGAAGAGGTCAATCCACCGATTCCGGGTCTGCCGCATTGTGTTGGTCGCATTGAACGCGAAGTCACACCCCGCACGCAAATGCTCCCGGCACCGCTCCCTCGCGGCCTGGATCACCGTGCCTTGATTCTCTGTGGCACCGACGTCAAGGTCAGCGCGGACGTCGTCGAGCGAGACCACCGGCAGACAACACCGACTGATCCGGCTCACTAGAGGACAGCGGCGACTCTTCAATCTGCCGATGCAGATTATTTTAGCGTCGCCCGCTTCACGTGTGACACGTCCGGCCAACCAACATTGTCGTCTGAATCCGCAAATCAGGAACCGAGCGGCCCCAACGTGCACCAACCGCAATGGACCGGTCGTTCAAGTGCAACCGATAAGACCGATCGTGCTGGCGCCAGCTTCGGCCGCTCCGCCAGGCGCCTCTGGCCCTCAGGTCGCCGTAATCCGCCAAGTCGGTGTCCTGATCCGGTGGTTCGGTATCCCGCGTCGCTTGGCCTGGACGCCAAGCTCGGGGCGAAGGCGAAGTGCGATCAGCTCGAGACAGGAGGCATTGCGTGGAGAAAGCTCCCGGCGGCCGAACGCCGCAAGTGCGCCCACACCCACGCCTGAAGATCATCCTCGTCGCGCTCTTGCTCTGCCGGGGTTTGGTGCTCCTTTGCGTGATCCCTCCCTTTGAGGGCTGGGACGAATTTCAGCACGTCGCTTACATCGTCCATCTCAGCGAGACTGGCGAGCGGCCGATTCTGGGTGAAACGATCGTTCCCCGTTCGCTAGACTCGCGCCTGAGTTCGTTCCCCCATGGGCCATACGCTCTGAAGATGCTCAGGCGTACGGGCGCAGTAGACTACGCAACATTCTGGGAACGACCGATCGCGGTAGCGCCGAAGGGTGGGAAGCCACCAGAATCGACTCAACTATCGCTTTATCAGGCCCAACACGGTCCGTTTTACTACAGCCTCGCTGTTCCGCTATTCGCACTTGCGGGCGGTGTAGGCGATCTCAGAATGTCGGTCGGCGTGTTGCGCCTGTTTAACTTGCTGTTGACGGCCGCCTCGGTCTGGATTGCGCTGGGCGTCGTAGAACGGTTGATCCGAGACCCTGCGCTCTGCGCCCTCTGTGGTCTGCTGATCGCGACGCAGCCCCTTTTTCTGATCAACGGAGTCCGGGTTGCCAATGATGCCCTCGGCGTCTTCCTCGCCACGGCCGCGGTCGCCGCGGCGCTCGATCGCCGCACATTCCGATCCCGCGCTTCCATGTTCGCGCTGGGGTTGCTCGTGGGCCTGGGCACGCTGGCGAAGTCGGTGCACTTCGGGCTGATTCCCTTCGTCTCGATCTGCGCGCTCGCGGCTCACTTTCCCGACCGATTGAGCCGAGCCACTGGCAGGGGTTGGTTCCCAGCACTGCGAGCGACATGCTTGATCCTCGCAGGCTTCCTGGTCGTGACGTTAGCCGAATTTCACGCAAACCTGGTGCGATACGACAGCTTGACGGTCATGCAGGAATCGGTTCAGAACCGTCGGTCTGGCCGCGGTATGACTGACTTGGTCCACGCGGCCGGCTCCGTACGCTGGGTGAAGTGGACGCGCAATATTTGGCTGCGCAAAAACGTGATGGCCGGCGGCTGGAGCTGGGCGGGCGACAACAACCGGATGCAGGATCGGCATGAGCTGCTCTTGAGCCTGGCCCTCGCTGGATGGGCCTGGACTTTGCGCCGCCGGCACCGGGCTCGCGTCGTCGCGGCCTTCGCGGAACGACGCGGCCCTCTGCTTTGCCTGGCGCTTGCGCCTCTTACTCGGCGGCCCTGGCCTATCACACCGTGCAGTCGCAGCTCGCATGGGGGATGCCGACGACCAACCCCTGGTACGCGGCCGCGGCCCTGCCCTCGTTTCTGCTCCTCGTCGCCGGCGGTGCCTATGTCTGGCCGGTTGGGCGGCTCCGATTCGTTCTGCCGCTCTTGATTGCTCTCTTTTATCTCCAAACCGAGTCGTCGATGGTCCTCGGGTCAATGACGTCTCTGTACACAGCACAGGCGGAATGGACCAGGGCGCTCGCCCGCCTGGCTTTCCTTCAGCCTGCCGTTTTCGGTACGCCGACTCTCCACGCCGCCATCATCGGCGTGGTCGTGGTGTCCGCCCTGGCGATGCGAGAGGTCGTGCGCTCGATCGCCTTCGATTATCGAGTCGAGCCGGCCAAACCGAGCCGTAGCCCGGCAAAAAAGCGAGCCGACCGTTCCCGGCGTCGAGCAGTCCCAGTGTTTTCCTCGGGCAGCGGGTCAGGCGGCCACGCCGAAATCCCGCTGGCCGGAGCGTGAGCCGCTGAGTATTCACCGTCGCGGCATTGGGAGATGCCTGAAAAGGAGATTACCGGAATGGTAGCCCGTGGTTCCCTGGCGCATGGGATCGAATTCTGCCGCAAGTTGAGAATGCAACTCACGCACTTCAAGAATGAGGTTGGTCAAGTCTTCTCGGATGCCCCGCAGTACGCCGGGACCGGTCTCATCGGCCAAATCGTGCCGCCGATCGCCGCAACTTCCTTGAGGGCAAACGTCGGCTCGCCCTCCCTGGTGGGGAACCTGTTCGTCGCGGACGCCTGGTACCTGGTCCTGAGTCGATTTATCAGGGAGAATTCGATCGTTCTGGACATCGGCTGCGGTTGCGGGAAGATGGCGCGCACGCTTGTGTATCATCCATACATCGAGCAATATATCGGCTTCGATGTCATTCGCGAGAATATTGATTGGTGCCAGCGCAGCATCGTGCCGCTATCCAGGGGTCGATTCGAGTTTCACTATTTCGATGTCTTCTCGAGAGCGTACAATCCCACTGGAACAGTCAAGGGGACGGACGTGGCCTTCCCGGTGGACGACGGGGCGGTCGATTTCGCCTTCGCGGGGTCGGTCTTTACTCATCTCCTCGAAGAAGATGCCAGACGCTACCTGCGGGAAGTGAGGAGGGCCCTGTCGCCCGATGGGATCTTCCTGCCCAGCATCCACACAAGCCCTTTGCCTGGGAGCGCATACTCCGGGACCGAAAGCCGGATCGACATCGATTGTGAATACTTTGTCAAGCTTGCCCAAGCCGCGGGGCTGCGGCTCGTCGAGAGGCTCGGCGCATTATGCGGGCAAGAAACATTCCTCTTTGGGGTAAGCTAAGGTGCAACCGCAGAATCCTCTCTGTTGTAGGTTAGGCTTTCCAGGCAGACGTCAGCCTGGACAGGCTGACCTACGACCGCGCGCTTCGATCGGCGGTTCCACTTAGAAATGTGGCTTGACGGCGCGCTGCGTTCTTCGTTCGATCGGCTATAATATCCCGACTTTAGGTAGCCGCGGGGCGATCAGAAGAGCAACTCTGGAACTCGAAAGGGACGAACGAATGAGCGGAGTACGGGTCCTGGTTGGCACACGAAAAGGCGCGTTTGTGATGACATCGGACGCCAAGCGGGAGAAATGGGAGATCAGCGGCCCCCATTTCGCGGGCTGGGAGATTTACCACGTCAAGGGCTCGCCGGTGGACCCGAACCGGCTGTATGCCTCGCAGTCCAGCGGCTGGTTCGGGCAGATGATGCAGCGCTCCGACGACGGCGGCAAGACGTGGGAGCCGGTCGGCAACGAGTTCAAGTACGACGGCGTCCCCGGCACTCACCAGTGGTACGACGGCACTCAGCATCCGTGGGAGTTCAAGCGAGTCTGGCATCTCGAACCGTCGCTGACTGATCCGGATACGGTCTACGCCGGGGTTGAAGACGCCGCGCTCTTCCGCTCGGTGGACGGCGGCCGGACCTGGCAGGAGCTTCCCGGCCTGCGCGGCCACGAGTCGGGGCCGAAGTGGTCGCCGGGCGCCGGTGGAATGGGCCTGCACACGATCGTTCTGGATCCGAGCAATCCCGCGCGGATGTTCATCGCCATCTCGGCCGCGGGCGTCTTCCGGACCGACGACGCCGGCAAGACCTGGCGGCCGATCAACCGCGGCTTGCACTCGCAGTACATCCCCGATCCGAACTGCGGAGGTCGGCCACTGCGTCCACCGGATCGCGATGCACCCGTCGCGTCCGAACGTGCTGTTCATGCAGAAGCACTGGGACGTCATGCGCAGCGACGACGCCGGCGACTCCTGGCAAGAGGTCAGCGGTAACCTGCCGACCGACTTCGGGTTCGCGATCGACGTGCATGCGCACGAGCCGGAGACCATCTACGTCGTCCCGATCAAGAGCGACTCCGAGCATTTTCCGCCCGATGGCAAGCTGCGCGTGTACCGCAGCCGGACCGGCGGAAACGAGTGGGAAGCGCTGACGAAGGGCCTGCCGCAGAGCGACTGCTACGTGAACGTGTTGCGCGACGCGATGGCCGTCGACTCGCTCGATTCGTGCGGCGTCTACTTCGGGACGACCGGCGGGCAGGTGTACGTATCGGCCAATTCCGGCGAGAGTTGGGCGCCGATCGTCCGAGATCTTCCAGCCGTCCTTTCTGTCGAGGTCCAGACACTGCCATGATCCGGGTCGTGCTCCCGACACACTCTGCGGACGCTGGCGCGCGTCAACGGCGAGGTCCAACTCGACGTTGAGGGCCCGGCTACGCAGCGCTCGGTCCTCGACGCACTCGAGGCCAGCTATCCGATGCTGCGCGGGACGATCCGCGACCACGTCACGCTGCGGCGCCGGCCGTTCCTGAGGTTCTTCGCCTGCGAGCAGGATCTGTCGCTTGAACCGCCGGAGGCACCGCTTCCCGACGCGGTCGCCAGGGGCGAGGAGCCGTTCCTGGTCGTGGGGGCCATCGCCGGCGGGTAGCGAGAGCGTCGTGTCCAGTTGGTCGAGCGAGGCCCAAGGACGGTCGCAGCGCCTTTTCAATACCTTCCTGATGGGCTTCGTCAATGTGGGCATTACCTCCGGAATCATCGATCATCGCTCCTCAGTACGCCCGCCTAAGAAACTGGGCCGGGCGGCCGCCGCGACAGATCTGACGGATCGGTCCGATCGGTCCGATCAGACGCGGCGGCCAGCGAAGGTTTGGGGCCGAGAAAGCCCGGCCTTCGACCCAAGCAATTCTGCGGGTTAACTTAGTCTGGTCTTAACCCGTTTTCGCGGATGGAAGGGAGTTCGGGATGGCGAAGTCTGGCAAGAAGTCAACAGCGCAGATGTGGACCGACAGACTCGACATGACAGAAGTCGAGGGAGCGCTGGAAAACGCGACGGTTGACGCTTACGGCGAGGATGAGCAGCACAGCGGATTGTTGACCGCAATCCAAGAGGAGCTTGCATTTCCATTCCAAGTCCAGGTGCTCGGCGAGACCGTCACAGTTGTTGACATGGAATGGCCTGAGAATGACGAATTCGGATTGGATCTGGTCGTTGAACGGAATGGCCAGCGGCATCGAATCGAGGCGCGGTCGGCCAATCTGTTGCCACCGTTTCCCGAAGGACATCTGTATCTGGCCGCCTATCTAGACTGGAAGCGTCGGCTGTAGCAGCGCACTCGAGACGCCCATCATCAAATCGCTCAGTGCTTGGGAGGTCAACGAGGGGCGAGTCGGGTGAATCCGTCGGAGTTCCATTCCTCGCTGCCAACGCCATGATGGACGGTGAAGAGGCCGTCGGGATCGTCAGTCCGGCCACGCCGACCGTGACGCACCCGCCGCCTTGAACGTAGCGGCCGGCGCGAGTTGTCACGGCGTCATACGCCGCGAGCCAGAGGGTGCCCGCTCCGACCGACACGGCCGGCTGCGGAGGCTGCGCTTCTTCACAGCCTTGGCCTACGAACGCTTCGTGCAGCGAGATGGCGTTCATCTCCCGAGTCCAAACCAGGAGAGAGTCGGCGGCGCATGACGTTCCCTGATAGCTGTGGCCGCCACCCTTGACGACCAGGCGCAGCTTGTTTTCTCGTGCGAAATTGACCGCGGCGACGACATCGTCGGTTTTTCGGGCGGCCACCGCGTAGACGCTCGGCCGGGATGTCCAGGCACCGATCCAGCCTGATGTCTGCGTCAGTCCGGTATGATCCCCGATGTAGTACGGGTTTCGCAGCGCCTTGAAGACTGCGGCGCACGCCGGGCTGCCCGGCGCCTCGCGGCAGGCGCTCAAGGGCGAATTCACCTTGATCAATCGCCCTTCAACCGCGCGGCCGAGCTTGTTCCAGCTCTCCTCGGAAGGCCAAGCGGCATCGCCAGGCCGGACGCGGGAAAACTTTGAGGCTCCGTCTTCGGCCCGCGCAGCGGAGCACCGCAACAACGCCGCGCCGGGGAGGAGAGGGATCGCGGCCGCGGCTTTGAGCAATTGTCTTCTCGGAATTGGGTGGCCCATACCCACAGTTCCTTTTCAACTGAACGGCATCGCGCGTGACAAGGGCGGCTCCAGGGGTCAAGGACTCACGCTTGGGTCCATGAGCAAGGGATGGCCGAAAAAGACGGTGGAACGTTTTCCGTGTTGCTGGAGGATTTGTTACGCTATTTCTGCACGTGAATAGATCGCTGTGTTGGCGGACGCATCTAATCGGCTGCTACGATTTTCCGAGCCTGAGGGAATCATGATCCACCATATTCGCGTCCAGAATTTCAAGACCATCGTCGATGTGGACGATGATGCCCACTTACTCGCGATCTATCAACGACCTCCCAAGCAAATTTTGATTTTCGAACATCCCGAGGATGGGATCCATCCGGGTGCCCTATCAATTCTGGCAGAAGAATTCGAGGCGGCGCCGGAACAGGGACGTGGACAGATAATCCTGACGACCCACAGTCCAAAGCTCCTTGATCATTTTGATGTGGAACAGATTCGCGTGGTGGGACTGGCTGGCTTGGAAACTCGAATCGGCTTCGTCTCCGCCGAACAAAAGGAAGCGATTCGCGACAAGTTGCTCGACCCTGGAGAACTTCTCACCGTTGACCCTGCACGAATGGGAGAGGTGTCAAATGCAAGGACCTACGATCCAGCGCTTGGCGATCGTGCTCGCACTGGCTTCAACCGCGAGCGCAGCCCGGGCCCAGAGCCCGCGCTATCAGATGATTCACGAGGGCAAGCACTGGACCTGGTTTGCCCGCCAGGACCAGTTCAGGCGGCACAAGGCCGACATCGCGGCCGTTTACGACTACGCCGACCAGGCCTTTGACAAACTCTGCGATTCGTGGGGCCTCAAGCCCTCCAGGGACAAGTACACGCTGCTGGTGATGGCGCGTCCCGGCGGCGGCTTCGCGGCCGGCGACATCTCTGAAGTGCGGGCGATCACCGGCAAGGAAAGCCCCGGCATCGGCTGCGCCTACGACGCTTTCTCCGGCACCGCCAACGGCATCAAAGCTTACTGGGCGCATATCCTGATCACGCACGAGATGGTCAACCTGTTTACCGGCCAGATCGTCAGCGGTGGGTGGCCCGTGGACTGGTGGGCCAACCATCGCAGCCCCTTCCCCCTGATGACGGCCGTCGAGATCGAATACGCGCTCGTGCCGCAGATGGCGGTGTTCCATGAACGGCAGGGACGTGAAGACCCGCTCGTCGGGATGTTCATGCAGCTCAAGGATCAGTTCGGCTGGGCGATGTTCCGCAAGGCGTTCCACGCGGCCATTGACGACGGGATACGGTGGGATGCCGTCGGCGCCAATCCGTCGGCCTTGCGCACGGCGTATGTTGCCGCGTACCTTCAGATCGGCGCGCCCGATGATATCTCCGGCATTCTGCGGCCGCTGGTGCCGGGCTACGACGCCCAGGTTGTGAACGACATTGTGAGAGCTCGTTCTCAGTGGTTTGCTTTGCCTGAGGAGTCTTCGAAGCGCAAGGCGCTAAAAGCGGCATTCCTCAAAGGGGATTACATGGCCGCCCTGAAATAAGGGTTACGAGAGCGGAGACTCCCAACGCGGCGGAGCCGCAATCAACGGATCGGGGGACAGAGCCCCCTCCTACACAAATCGCCTCCCGGCGCCGGCCTCTTGTAGGAGCCGGCTCTGTCCGGCGATCCCAAGATGCGCATCCTGCGGAGATCTCTCCGAGAATGAATCTAAGGGCACCTGAACGCCAGCGCATGACACCTTTTCCAATTAAGTGAGTGCGTCTGGGTGGTGGCGTTCGGCGAGAAATTTCCAAAATTTTTGTCCGCTCAGTGCCCCGCCTGGCAATGTAATACGCGGGAACACTAACTGGACGGCCCGCTGGGTCGTGGCTGAGCCAGATCTGCCCGATGGCTCATCAGCCAAAACCTTCGCGGTTGGGAGCATTCCGCCCGCGCTCAGCCCCTTGCATCCTCCGCCGATCACGGCTGGCCTGTTCTCAGCCGGCGGACGCGCTCCCGCCTCGCCCAACGTGATGACACCGACTTCCGCGGTCGCGCCAAGAGCACGATCGGCCGGCCAAGCTGCGCGCGGCTGGCGATATGCATGGAGATACACTTGAAATTGCATCTTATGAGTGGAGACCCGCACCATGTTTCCAGGCGGCCTGAAACTGACGGACGGATCACATCTTGGCGGCGGACGAAGGCATTTGTGGAAGCGGCGGAAAGCCGCCGGGGGAATGCCACGCCGACGCGTCATCCACCGGTTCCATCCGGGCGACTATCACCAAGGCTTTGAGCCGCTCGAACCGCGTCAGCTCCTCTCGGGCGATTTGACCCAGCAGATCGTCAACCTGCTGGACAACGGAACCACGACCGGCTCGGTCACTCTGAACGACGTCACCCTGGGCAGCTTCCTCTCGTCGAGCTCAGTCACGGTCTCATTCCAAAACATCAGTCAGACCGGCTCGGACTGGTCGGGCACGGTTTCGGTTTCCGCCGCCACGGCCTCGATCGCAATCGGCCAGGAGTTCAACGGGCAGATCCAGGGGGACGGCACGGCGGGAAGCCAGGGCCTCACCGGCTCCTACACGCTCAACGACCAGCCCGTGGGTCAGGGTACCTATGCGCTCACGGTCACCGACCTGTCCACCAGTGTCCCGAATGTCCTATCGGCTTCCGCCTCGGATGTCCAGCTCCAGTACAATCCCGCCGGCAGCAACAGCCAGGAGATCGCCCAGGTCGGTTCCCTGTCGGCGACGATCATCCCGCTCGACAATGCCCAGATCAGTCTCTCGAACCTCGACGTCTACGAGAATGGCTTCACCCTCGGCGATGCGACAGTGAGCGCCGGATCGTTCGCGCTCGGGGGTTTCCTCACCGTCGACAATCCGAGCCTTTCGTTCTCCAACGTGGCTTACACGGACGGCGCGGCGCTGACCGGAACGATTGGGATCGCCGTCGGCACGGCGACGTTGTTCCCCGGCCAATCGGCGTTTGCCACCGCCAGCGTGGCCAACTTCAGCGGCAGCTACGACCTGTCTACGGGCGACCTGACGCTGTCGGCCTCCGATGTCAATCTGGCGATCGGCCAGATCCTGGCCGTCGACGCCACGGGGCTTACCTTCGACTACGCGCCGGGCTCGTTGAGCATCGGCGCGTCCACGATCGATCTGAGCTCTCCGGATTTCCCCGGAGTCTCCGCCGGGGCGTCCAACCTCGAGCTCACGAGTAGCGGCTTCTCGCTGGGCAGCGCCATGCTCTCGGCCAGCAGCCTGAAACTCGGCGGCTTCCTCCAAGCCGACGACCTGACAGTCAGCGTCCCCGCCCTGTCGTATGACTTCACGAGCAACAGCTTGATTGAGCCCGACGGCGGCTCGTTCAGCGTTTCCGCCTCCTCGGTCGCGCTCTTCCCGGGCTCGAGCGCGTTCACCACCACGGTCACGGGCTTCACCGGCAGTTATGATCTGACGAATGGCGCTCTCAGCGTGTCGGCCACCGAGGTAGATATCAACGTCGGCTCCGTCCTCGAAGTGAAGGCCGACACCGTCGGGTTCAGTCTAACGCCGGACGGGTCGGGCGTGGACGTGAGCATCAGCGTTGGCTCGGCCACCGCCGATCTTCCCGAACTCAACCTCACCGGCGGGATCACCGGCCTCTCGATCACCAATGACGGTTTCATGCTGGGCAGCGCGAGCCTTTCATACAAGGGCCCGGTCGCGTTCGGCAGCCTCTTCACGATCACGGACCCGTCGATCCAGATTACGAACTTCGGGTACAGCCTCAGTGAGGGAGCGAGCTTCAACAGTAACCTGACGGTGAATGCCGACGAGATCGATGTGAACCAAGGAGGGTCATGGAGCGCATCGGCCACCGGGGTCGTGGCCACGCTCAGTTTCCAGACGGGCGACATTGGCCACTTCACATTCAGCGCCACCACGGTCAACGTGCAGCTCGGGTCGTACCTGACGTTGGCCGCGCAGAACATCAACTTCGACACGGATCCCCCCTCGGGCGGCGATATCGCCTCGTTCGGCTCGGTCACGGCGACGGTCACGGCGGGCGGCGTATCGATCAGCGGGACCGGTCAGGATTTCGCGATCGGTGCCGACGGCTCGTTCAACGCGGGGAGCAACTTCGGCGTTTCGCTGTCGCTGACCGACTCGAGCACGCTCGACTGGCCGAGCTGGCTGCCGATCCAGATCACGACGCTGGCCTTGAGCTGGCCGGATTTCAGTTCCGACCCGGCCGATTTCTCGATCGACCTGTCCGCCTCGATCAACATCAACCTGGACAACACCGGCCTGATGCTCAGCGGCTCGGTGACGGACGCCGTGATCGACGTCGGCCTGCTGAGCCAGGGTCAGTTCCCGATCACGTCGATCGGGGGTTTCAGCGTTTCGGCCAGCGGAACCCTGTTCGGCGCCACGGTGAGCGGAGCGCTGATCGCGGGCGTGGTCGCGGTCGATTCCAGTGGCAACGTGGTGCCGGCCGGCTCGTCGACGCCGGTGGCGAACCGCTATCTCTACGGCGGAGTCGAAGCGAGCCTCGACCTGGCCGGCCTGGGCGGGTTCACGGTGATGCTGGGCCTCTCGCAGCTCGGGCCGCTCGATGCGTTCATCGAGGCCGACGTGCCGATCCTGCTCGATCCGGATTCAGGCCTGGCGCTGACCGGCCTCTACGCGGGGATCGAATTCGACACCACGCTCCCCGCGCTCACCAGCGCCCAGCAGCTCGTGAACAACCCCGCGCTCGAGCCGCTCAACCAGTTGACCGTGCAGCAATGGCAGGACCAGCTCGCCTCGCAGGTGGCGACCCAGGCCCAGCAGGTGGCCTCGGGCTCGTTCAACGTGCTCGCCGAGCCCATGGTCATCGAGGGCGGTGCCACGATCTACGACGAGTACGCGTCGACCTATGCCTTCGAGCTGACCGCCGGCATCATGTTCGACACCACGGGCAAGATCGAGGCGACGGGGACCCTCACCATCGGCGATTCGGTCTCGCTCAAGGGCGCGATCTACGTCAACCTCTCGGACGTCACGAGCGGTCAGGTCGAGGTTCTGACGTATCTGCAATTCCCGTCCCAGGCACCGATCGCGACCGTTTACGGCAGCCTGGGGATCGACGTCACCGGGACCGCCAGCGATCCGGCCACCAGCTTCACGATCACCGTGTCGGGCGAGGTCGACCTGACTCTGCCCGACCTTCCGGGCGCCTTGCAGATCATCGGCTCGGCCAGCTTCACCGCGAGCACGACGCAAGTCGACTTCGACTTCACCCTCAATGGTCAGGTGAACCTCGACCCGGTGGGCAACCTGATCGACCTCTACGGCGACGTCCACTTCGAGGTCGATGACAACACCCCCGAGCTCTGGGGCATATTCGTCCTGACGACCGGCGATCTCAGCGAGCTCCAGAAGCTCGGGTTGGACCTCTCGGGCACGGCGGTCCTGGAGTTCAACACGACCGGCCAGAACCAGACCGAGAACATCACCTTCACCGGCGCCACCACGCCCACGGCGTTCACCCTGCCGGAAGATTCCGTCAGCCTCGCGGTCACGGGGTCGGCGTCGTTCGAGATCAACGGCAATACGCTGTTCTCGATCGAGGACCTCAACCTCCAGGCGTATTTCAGCTTCACGACGGATTCCAGCGGCAACGTCGACCCGCTCTTGGACATTTACCTCGCCGGCACGATCGATATTGGCCCGACGAGCGCGCCGTACTTGCAATTCTCGACCGCGGACTTCCTGCAAGCTTCCGACGCCGGGCTTGCGGCGGAATTCAACATCACGCTCGAGAGCAGCTCGACGCTGGCGAACGCGGGCATTGACCTCCAGAACGACACGTTCACCCTCCTGCTCAACACGACCGATCAGGACATCTCGTACGTTCCGCGGTCGATCACGAACCCCACTTTGCCGGGGACCGGCACGGCGGTGAACGTCCCGGCGGCGCCGAGCGATTCGAGCACGCCAGAGCCCTACTTCGAGATCGACGGCCAGGGCGGGCTGACGATCGAGAACAGCTTCGAGCTGCAAGGCTCGTTCTCGCTGGTCGTCTCACAGGGCGGGCTCGAGTTTACCATGTCGATGCAGTTGTCGCTGGATGCCGGCGGCACCACGATCTTGTCGTTCGACGCCAACGGCGGCGTCTCGATCACCAGTCAGGGGCTCGTGGCCGGCCTCGAGCTGACGCCGGTGACCGCGTTGCCGGCCGGCCTCGGATTCACGCTCAGTGCCGGCTTCCTGCTGGAGGCCAACACCACCGGGCAGTCCGAGACGATCGGTGGGGTCGCCGTCCCCGCCGATCCCCAGGGCGTGACCGGCCCGTATGCGCTGGTAGAGGCCAGCGGCAACCTGTCGGTCGGCAGCTTCGCTTTGACCGGTTCGTTCTACTTCCTGGTCGACAAGAGCGAGTTGCAGCTCCAGTTCGAGGCCACCGCAGCGCTCGGGCCACTGGGCCAGGCCGCGATCGACGGCGACGTGGTGATCGGCTCGTACAACGGATCGTCGGTCGGCATTTACGGCATCCTTCAGGCGGCGCTCTTGACCTCGCCGAACATCCCCGAGATCAGCTTGAACCTGGACTTCCAGTTCGAGATCAACACGACGAACATGTCCCAGACGATCACCGGCTTCTCCGTGGATCCGACAACCGGCAGCATCACGACCGGCCAGCAGATTGCGATCCCATCGAATTTCATCGAGATCGCGGCCGGCGGCCAGTTAACGATCGTCAACCTGTTCGACGTGCAGGGTCAGTTTGACATCACGATCAGCTCGGCGGGCCTAGAGATCAACGCCGACGCCACGCTATCGGGCTTCTTCGGGACCAGTCTGGGCTTAAATGCCGAGATCGGCCTTTTCAACAGCAGCTCCCAGGGGTCGGGCGGGCTGGTGGTCGATGCCGGTTTGACGCTCAATGGAAGCCTGCCCCTTGGTTTGCTCTCGGTCTCGGCTTCGCCCGTGATCCTGATCAACACGAGTAATCAGACTCTCGATGGGGTCGCTCCCGACACCTACGAGGTCCAGCTCAACAACGCGGATGTCAACTTCCTCGGCCTCCAGGCCAGCGGCACGCTGATCGTCGGGGTTACCGACGGCATCTTCGAGATCGACGTGCCTTCCAGCGATCCGTTGCAGCTCAGTTTCTTCGGCCTGGGCGGCGTGAGCATCTCCGGCTACATCGACTCCAATGGCCAGTTCAGCCTGACCGGTTCGGTGGGCTTCCAGCTCGGACAGAGCGGCAACGAGATCTGGGGCTCGCTCCAGATCACGATCAGCAACAGCGGGTTCTCCGGTTATTTCGGGGGCGGCTGTCAAATCTTCGGGATCAATATCGCGTCGATCAGCGGCTGGCTGACGATCGACAACGGCTACGTCGACCTCGGTGCTTCGGTATCGATCTGGATCTTCAGCTTCAGCTTCAACATCGGGATCGGGCAATTGCAACAGCCGCAGGAGACACCGAATTCGCTGCTCTTCTACAGCGTGCCGGCGACCGCGAAGGCCGGCGGCACGGTCAGTCTCGACGCGTCGGCCACCGATAGCAGCGGCAATACCGTCGCCAGCAACTGCTCCGCTTACCAGTGGACGATCTACTACAACAACGCGGTCTATGCCCTGGAGAGCGGCGCCAACCCGAGCCTCAAGCTTGGCGATCCCGGCACCTACACGGTCGTCATGAACGAGGGCGCGGTGAGCAAGGCGTCGACCATCCAGGTTGCCGACGTCCCGCCCACTGTCAGCAGCCTGAACCTCCAGACGGGCTACGCTGACGGTCAATCGGTCACGCTGGCGCCCAGCGTGTATTCGCCCTTGCCCGAAGCGCCCGGCGGCCTGCACTACCAGTGGACCATCTTGAAGGACGGCCAGCCGTTCGCGACCGCCAATACCCCGACCTACACGTTCACGCCCGCCACGCCGGGCATGAGCTCGGAGGGTGCTCCGGTCCCGGACGTCTACCAGGTCAGCCTGACGGTTTCGGACAACTACGGCGGCTCGGCGACCGCCAGCGGCAGCTTCGGCACGTACGATCCGAGTAATATCGTGGTGACCACGACCCAGGACCTGACCCAGGCCGGCAGCGTGACGTCGCTCCGCGTGGCGATTCAGGAAGCGGAGTTGAACCCGGGTGTCCACTACGTCAAGTTCGCCTCCGACCTCGCCGGCCAGACGATCACCTTGACCACTGCCGGCGATACGAGCAACGACGGCGACAGCGCCATCAGCATCCCGAGCGGCGTCACGATCCTCGACGCCACCAATGCGCCCGGCGTCACCATCGCCGCTTCCGGCTTGATGCGGATCTTCTATGTGCCCAAGGGATCGGAGCTGGAGCTCGATGACGTTAACCTCAGCAACGGTTTTGCCTATGCGTATCCATCACCGGGCCTCGGCGGCGCGATCTATGCCGATGGAATCGTGTATAGCTACAATTCCGCGTTTATCAACAACGAGACGTACAGCTATGGGACCTATTCCGGCGGCGGCGCCGTTTACATCAGCCCGACCGGCGCCCTGTTCGCGACGCAAACCACGTTCGCCGACAACGCCGTCCTAGCGTATGGGGGATCGGAGCCTTCCTACGGCGGGGCGATCTTCAACCAGGGATCGCTCTCGCTGGTGGATTCGACCGTCGCGGGAAACTCGGTATACAGCGGGTCGAGTCAATATCAAATCGGCGCCGGCGTGTACGACAACGGAGGAAACCCTCCGCCCGGCTACTACGCGAGCGAGACGGGCTTGTACAACACGATCGTGGCCGACAACTCGGGTTCGGTCGATTACGATTTCCAGAACAGCGCGGGAGCGTTCGTGGTCAGTCTTCTGGTGGGAAGCTCGGTGAACCTGAGCTCGAACCCGGTCGTTCAAATCCCCTATAACAGTTTGTATCAGACCTCGAATCCGCTGCTCGGTCCGCTGGCCAATCACGGCGATGGCGTGCTGACCTTCTCACTCTTGCCGGGCAGCCCCGCCCTCGGCACGGGGACCGGCTACACGGGCAGTTCTTCCGAGACTCCGCTCGACGGCCGCGGCTATCCCTTCCCGTCGAGCGGCCCCTACGACATCGGCTCTTTCCAGAGCCAGCCCTACGTGGTGAGCAATACCAACGACAGCGGTCCCGGCTCGCTCCGCGCGGCGATTACCGAGGACGACACCGGCCTGCCGATCATCTTCGCCCCCAACCTGGCCGGACAGGTCATCTCTCTTTCGAGCGGCCTGATCACGATCAGTCACAACCTGACGATTCAGGGACTCGGCGCCAATCAAGTTCAGGTCGTCTCCGGGACGGTCGCGCCGATCCCCACCGACCTCTGGGCGGGCGAAGGCAATACCCAGGACACCTCGGGCGCTGCGCCCGGCTATCCCGTCGGCACCTTGTCATACGGTACCGGAATCGTCGGCAAAGCATTCCAGTTGAACGGCACCAACGCCGTCACGGTCCCCGACAACCTGACCCTCGACTCGTCGAGCTTCACCGTCGGCGGCTGGTACAATTTCAGTCAGGCGCAGAGCTCGATCCTGGCCAGCAAGTACGGCGGAGGGCCTTATTACAACGGCTGGATCCTCGGGCTCAATGGCTCGATGCAGCCGTATATCTCGGTCGAGGCATCGTCGACCTCGAATATCTCGGTGACGTCGCCCCAGCCCCTGGCCTTGAACGCCTGGTACTACATCGCCGCGACCTACGACGGGAACAAGGTCAAGCTTTACGTGGACGGGACGGCGGCGGCCAGCGGTACCCTGGCCGGCGGCTATAGTCCCAGTGCGCTCCCGATGGAGATCGGCGGTGCGAGCTGGTATTCCGGCGGCTACACGACCGGCTTGGTCAACCAGTTCGCGTTCTACAACTCCGCCCTGACCGCCAACCAGATCACGGCGACCTACGACGCGATCCTGGCTCTGTCTCAGCCGGCGTACGAGGGATACGGGATCTTCAACGTCGCCAGCGGGGTGACAGTCACGATCACGGGGTTGACCTTGGGCGACGGCGACGCGGTTGACGGCGGCGCGATCAATAACACGGGCACCCTGACAATCACTGGCAGTCAGTTCGTCGAGGATTCGGCACCGGCAGCGCCAGCCGCGGGTCAAGCCGGTAACGCCTACGGTGGCGCGATCTACAACGCGACGGGCGGAGTCCTGGTCGTGACCGATAGCTCCTTCATCAATGACGTGGCCCAGGGCGGCGAAGGCCAGGCCAGCGGCAGCACCGCCGGCACCGGCGGCAACGCCTACGGCGGCGCGATTTACAATGCGGCGGGTGGGTTGCTCGGAGCCGACGACGACACCTTCACTGGCGACGCGGCCCTCGGCGGCAACGGCGACAGCTCCTCGAGCGCAACGGGCACCGCGGGCGCCGGTTTCGGCGGAGCCATCTACAATGCGGGGTCCGCCGACCTCGTCAGCGTGACCATCGCCCGCAATGCGATTGCCAACGGCGTCGGCAACGCGCCGAGCGTCGTCGGCGACGGCGGCGGCCTTTACAATCAGGCTGGCGCCACCCTTTCCCTGACGAACACGATCGTGGCCGACGATACCGGCGGCAATCTCTTGATCGATGGCAAGGTCGCGGCCCCGAACGCGGCCAAGAACGACGTGGTGAATCAGGGCACGGCCACCGGCCAGAGCAACCTGGTCATGACCAACACGGGTCTCCCGGCCTCGACGATCGTGAGCACGGCCGATCCCAATCTCGCCCCGCTCCTCAACACCGGCGGGACGACGAGCACGCTGGTCGAGCTGCCCGGCAGCCCAGCCATCGGTGCTGGCGACACCGCCGTCACTGGCCTGCCGGTCTTCCCGTTCTCGATCTCCGGCCTGGTCGCCTGGTGGCAGGGCAACGATACCGGTCAGGACGCGGTCGGCTCCGTGAATGCCACGCTCGACGCAGGCGCGACCTACGGCCCCGGCCTCTCCGGCGAGGCGTTCCAGTTCAACGGGACCTCCTCCTACGTGGCCATTCCGTCCTCGGCCGATATCGTCGGCACCGGCGGGTTCAGTATCTCGGTCTGGATCAAGACCACCAGCGCGAGCGGAGTCATCATCCAGCAGCGCGACCCCAACAACTATAACGGCGAGTACCAGGTCGCGCTGACCGGCGGCAAGGTGACTTTCTTCGTCTATGGAAACTCCGAGTATGACGTTCAACATGGTCTCGAACGCGTCGGTGGCCGACGGCAAATGGCACAACATCGTGGTCGTGCGCGAGCCGAACGGGACGGGCGAGATCTTCATCGACGGCAACCTGGACAGCACCGCGACCGGTCCGGACGTGCCGCTGGGCTCGGGTTTCAACGTCTACCTGGGAGCCGATGAGCGCAACGACGTCAGCTATTTCAGCGGACTGATTGAAAACGTGGCGCTATTCAACACCGCCCTGACATCGACGAACGTCCAGAACATCGATCAAGGAACGACCACCGCACAGGCCACCGACCAGCGCGGCGACCCGCGGATCTACAACGGCGGCATCGATATCGGCGCGGCCGAGTCGCAGCCATACGAGGTCACCAACACCAACGACAGCGGGCCGGGCTCGCTCCGCCAGGAGATTGCCAATGACGCCGCGGGCGACCAGCCGGTCATCTTCGCGGCGGGCCTGGACGGCCAGACGATCACATTGACCAGCGGGCCGATCCCGATCAAGAACAACCTCGTGATCGACGGGCCCGGCGCCAACGAGCTGACAATCAGCGGAGGTGGAACCAGCCAGATCTTCCTCATCAATTCCGGGAACGTGTCGATCACCGGCCTGACCTTCAGCAGCGGCCTGGCATCGCAGGGCGGCGCGATCCAGAACAACGGCAACCTGACGATCACCAACTGCGTGTTCAGCAATAACGTCGCCCAGGACAACCCGACGCTCAATCCCAAGCTCGACAGTGCCGGCGGCGCGATTATCAACCTCGACGGTGCAACCTTGGTCGTCACCGGCAGCACGTTCACCGGGAACGAGGCGAAAGGCGTGGCCAGCGCGAGCAACAACGCCAATGCCTACGGCGGCGCAATCGAAAACGCCGCCGGCGCGACCTTCAACGGCACCAGCGACACCTTCGACGCCAACTCCGCGGTGGGCGGAGCCGGGGGCGGCGGATTCGGCGGCGCGATCGACAGCGCGGGCACCGCAACGTTCGTCAACTCGACCATCGAGGAGAACTCGATCGCCAGTGGATCGGGAACGTCGCCCACGCCTTCGGCCGGCGCCGGCATCAACAACCAGGCCGGCGCCACGTTGGCGATCATCAATACGATCGTGTCGTATAACCAGGGCGGCAACGACCTCGCCAATAGCGGCACCGTCAGCGGGCCGGACATCGTCGGCCTGCCGACCACCAACCCGGCGGGGGCGCTGATCACCCTCACGGGGGTCCCGCCCGGCGCCGGCGCGACAACCGGCACCAGCATGAACAACGTCTGGACGATCAGCTCGAGCCCCGGGCAGGAGGTCGTCGCCGGACAGAACCTCGTCTTGGACAGCTCCGACCCGATCGCCCTGCCCGAGGGCTTGATCCAGAACGCCACGACCCTCACCGTGGACGTCACCTTCCAGACGACCGAGGGCGGCGTCATCCTCGGCTACCAGGACGCGCCGCTGGGCGCGAGCCCGGGCAATTTCGTGCCGGCCCTGTATGTCGGCGCCGACGGATACCTCTACGCGGAGATTTACGCCGGTAACACGATTGACCCGATCAAGAGCAGCGTCCGGGTCAACGACGGCAGTTCCCATCAGGTCATATTCACCATATCCAGCGACGGGGAGACACTCGTACTCGACGGCAAGACGGTCGGGACCATCAGCGGCGCCTTGACTCCGCTCGACATGTCCTACGATCAGATCGGCACGGGCGACACCGCGTCCTGGCCCGGCGGCAACAACGGCGCGGCCCCCTTCGTCGGGACGATCAGCCAGATCCTGATCACCAGCGGCACTGCGCTGGCCGGGTCCGTCGCGCCGAGCAGCTCTTCGGTCAACCAGGTCACGTTCACGCCGCCGGCTGAGGGGACCTACACCGTCAGCCTGTCGTCCACCAACTCCAGCGGGTTGAGCACCACTACCAGCCAGACGCTCGCCGCCACCGATGTCGCCCCCACGCCGACAATCAGCGGTTTGCCCGTGAACGGAGCGGTGAACCAGGCGTACACGTTGGCCGCCTCGATCACCGACCCGGTTCCGTCGAATACCGCCGCCGGCTATAGCGATGTCTGGAGCGTCAGCATGGGCCCGAGCCAGCAGGCCGTCGCCGCGTCGAACCTCGTCTTCAACGGCGCCAACCCGATCGCCCTCCCCGTAGACCTGATCCACAACGCGACCGGCCTGGAGATCAGCGTGACCTTCCAGACCACGGGCGACGGCGTCATCCTCGGCTACCAGGACCAACCGCTGGGCTCGACACCCGTAAACTCGGTCCCGCTCCTCTACATCGGCACCAACGGCCATCTCTACTTTGAGTTCTACAACGGCTCCTCGCAGCCGATCGAAAGCGCGACGCAGCTCAACGACGGCCAGCTCCATTCCGTGACGATCCAGTGGAGCGGGTCGGTCCTTTCCTACACCCTCGACTCGCAGACGAGCGGCACGATCTCGAACTTCACCCCCGAGATGCTCGACATGACGTACGACTCGCTCGGTACGGGGTACGCAGGCAACTATCCGTTTGCCCCCGCCGGCTACTTCCCGTTCACCGGGACGATCCAGAGCCTGACGATCACCTCGGGCACCGCGTTACTCGGCGCCCTCACGCCCAACCTCTCCGCAGCCAGCCAGGCCTCGTTCACGCCCTTCACCTCCGGGACCTACACGATCGGTCTGTCTTCCACGGACGTCGTGGGCAGCACGGGCACGACCAGCCAGTCCTTCACCACCGTGGGCACAATCCCTTTGCCGGCGATCACCGGCCTGCCCGCCAGCAGCCCCGAGGAGACGGCAATCACCCTGACGGGTTCCGCCACCGAGTCCAACGCGACGGTCGCGTCCGAAGGGTTCAGCTACCTCTGGCAAGCCGCCGACGCCGATGGCGCCTCGGCCACGGGCAGCGGCGCCCTGAGCTTCAACGGGACCAACCAGTTCGTGGACCTTGGCAATCCGGGGGACCTCGACTACAGCGGCCAGATTACGCTGGATGCCTGGATCATGCCCGAGTCAACCGCGGGGCTCCAGGACATTATCGCCCACGGCTACCAGACCTCACCCACCAATGCCGAGGACTTCCTCCGCATCAGTGGCGGCTACTACCAGGTCGGCTCCTGGAACGGCAATAACGCCTTCGCCCAGGTCGCGATCCCCTCCGGCGACATCGGACAATGGGTCAACCTGGCCGGGGTCTATAACGGCACCGAGTGGATCCTTTACCGCGACGGGGTCCAGGTTGCCACCTCGGGCCCGACCACGCAGGGCGCGCTGCCGGTCAGCTCGAGCGACTGGGCCATCGGCGCCGAGGGCGGCGGCACGGGGCGGTTCTTTCAGGGGGAGATCGACGACGTCAGCATCTGGAACGTCGGCCTCTCGCCGTCGGCCGTCAGGTCCGCCATGGCGACGGCCCCGACCGCCTCCGATTCCGGCCTGGTCGCGTACTATCCCTTTGACGAGACCAAGGGCGCCATGGCGATCGATGCGACGGGGAACGGGAACAACGGCACCCTGGGCGGCATCAGTCCGAACAATCCGGCGGCCCAGCCGAGCCGGGTCGCCGGCATCGTTCTCAGCCCGAGCCCCACCAGTGGCGCCGCCCTGAGCTTCAACGGGACCAGCCAGTTCGTGGACCTGGGCAATCCGACTGACCTCAACTTCAGCGGCCAGATCACGCTGGATGCCTGGATCATGCCCGAGTCGACCGCCGGGCTCCAGGACATCATCGCCCACGGCTATCAGACCTCACCGACTGATGCCGAGGACTTCCTCCGCATCAGTGGCGGCTACTACCAGGTCGGCTCCTGGAACGGCAATAACGCCTTCGCCCAGGTCGCAATCCCCTCCGGCGACATCGGACAATGGGTCAACCTGGCCGGGGTCTATAACGGCACCGAGTGGATCCTCTACCGCGACGGGGTCCAGGTTGCGACTTCGGGCCCGACCACGCAGGGCGCGCTGCCGGTCAGCTCGACCAACTGGGCGATCGGCGCCGAGGGCGGCGGTACCGGCCGGTTCTTCCAGGGGGAGATCGCCGACGCCAGCATTTGGAACGCCGGCCTGTCGACGGCCGGCGTCCAGGCCGTCATGGTCGAGGCCCCGACCCCGCCCCAATCCGGGCTGGTCGCGTACTATCCCTTCGCCGAGACCAGCGGCGACGTGGCGATCGATGCGACGGGGAACGGGAACAACGGCACCCTGGGCGGCATCAGTCCGAACAATCCGGCGGCCGAGGCGAGCCGGGTCGCGGGTTTCTTGATCAGCCCGAGGGTGACCGTCACCCCGGGCGAGAGCGGGGTCGAGACCGTCACCTTGCAGGCCTTCGACGCGGCCGGGGGAAGCGGGGTGGTGACCGCCACGTTCACCGCGTCCGCCATCCCCATCATCGTCAACGCCGGTGGCAACGTCGTGGTCCAGCAGGGCACGCTCCTCACCCGCACCTGCTCGTTCACCGACCCCCCGGGCGATGGGCCCTGGACGGCGACGGTCCTCTACGGCGACGGCACCCCGATCCAGCCGCTGGTGGTGACCGGTCAGTCCTTCACGCTCAGCCATATCTTTGCCAACGCCGGCACCTTCACCACGATCGTGACGGTGACCAACCGCGAAGGAGTCAGCGGCTCGTTCAGCTACCAGGCGACCGTGAGCGGCTTCTCGGTCAACGACGGCAATCCCGAGCCGTCGGCGGTCAAGAGCCTGACCTACACGTTCGCCAGCCCGACCCTGATCGAGAAGGGCTCCTTCGAGCTGTTCCGCGATGGCAAGCCGACCAAGTTCCACATGAACATCGCGCCGCAACCGGACCGGATGACCTACCTCATCACGTTCAGCGGCCCGGGCGTGATCGACGGCTCGTTGCCCGACGCCCACTACACCTTGATTACCTTGTACAAGAAGGTAAAAGTCCTCACCGGCCCGAAGCTGACTTCCAACGACGTCAACACGTTCGTCAGCCGCTTGAGCGCCGTGCACGCCGGCAAGAAGGATCCCGGCACGAGCAGCAAGCCGTCCAAGGGCGAGATGGATCCGCCGAAGAAGGCCCCGGCGAAGTTCCCGGGACGGACCGTGCAGCATCAACTCCCGGCCCATCGCGCATCGGCACCCGTGCGAGCGGCGGCGGCCAGCCCGGTAAAAGCCCTGGACCGGCCCCGGAGCTCGGCGAGTCACCCGCTGCCTCTGCACCAGACGCGGCGCACCCGTGAATTGTGAGGCTGGACCCCCGGGCCGGATGATTTTTGCCGCAACGGATTGACTGCGAGACACCTTGATCGCCGCCAGGTACACCAAGAATCGCCAACGACTCCTCGAAAACGCCAACCTGGCGCTGGGAATCCTTCGCTTCCAGATGCACCTGGCGAAAGACCTGCAATGCCTGAAGGGCGAGAGCTACGCCTTCGGCGCCAAGTCGATTGACGAGATCGGTTGACTGGTGTACGGCTAGCTTCGCAGTCGGCGTGAGGACGAGGGGGAAGAGCCTGAGCAATTTGCCCTTTGGGAAGGAGTGGTCTCGTTCGAGCGATTGCTCGACATCAGTGATCGCGCTTGTCGAGTCCGTTGATCAAGCCCGATAACATCCGGGCGATTTCCTCGAGACGATCCTTGAGCGAAGTGTGGTCTTCCGCCGTCAAGAGGCGTCTGCGCTGCGCGAGCTCGAGAAGTGGGACGCATTCCTGCACGGAACCGCGCGCGATTCCGAAGAAGTTTCGCCGGTCGGCCTTGGTGAAGCGCCCGTTGCCTTCGGCGATGTTTGCCGAGATCGAGAGGGCCGCCCGATTGAGTTGGTTAGCGAGAAATGCGTAACCACAGCCAAACCTTTCGGTGCGTTCGCAAACCTGATCGGCGAAGTCGACGGCTTTCTGGTAGACGAGCAGTTTCTCAAAGCTGAAAGCCATGCGCGCCTTCCAAGCCTAATCAAGAGAGAATTGGAAGCGCGCTAACGTCGGCGCGGTCTAGACTGAAGACCGTCGCACGCAAGACGAGAGAGTAGAAAGTAGAGAGTAGACCGCAGGAGAGCGGTTACGGTCTTTTCTGCTCTCCTCACTACTTTCTCCGCTCTCCTGCTCTGATTTTTAGCCGCCAAGCGGCCAAATTCCCATTCGAGAGAGTAGAAAGTAGAGAGTAGACCGCAGGAGAGCGGTTACGGTCTTTTCTGCTCTCCTCACTACTTTCTCCGCTCTCCTGCTCTGATTTTTGGTCGCCGAGCGGCCAAAAATCGGGGCGACAGGATTTGAACCTGCGACCTCACGGACCCGAACCGTGCGCTCTAGCCAGGCTGAGCTATAACGATTTGCTGCCGAGTATCGGCCTAATCCCTTATTTTGCAGGCTTTTTCACGGGCATCGCGCTCCCTTCAAACTCTGCAAAACCATACACCCTCAGCGGGTATTCTCATCCTAACGGGGTAGCAAAGGGGTATCAAGGCGGTCAGCCCAGAAGCCGCTATACGCCTTGCATGCGTCTTCCCTGCTCGAGAGGCTCGCTCCTTCAGCCTTCGCCCCTACAGCCCCGCTGGATCAAGCCAGGACGATGCGGCTTTCAGCCGTCCCAGTGCGGGCACGAACTCACCCGACGAGCATCCCGGCGGCTCCGTCGCGATGCCACCAAAAAGACGGCCAAACTGGCGATTGTGAAGGGGCGGTCTCCATTGCGATGCACCATTGCATGTTCTTGAGGTCGCGCGAGACGGCAGGACAGTCCCCGCGGCCAAGCGCGGCGCTCAACCGACGGGTGGACGACCGCGTTCGACCCGAGAGAATCGGTCCCCAGCCGCTTAACCGCTCCCGTCGAGGGGAATCCAGCCAGGACGACCCAGAACCTTCACGATGGTTAACGGGTCGCCCCCAACACACAAGGGCCGGCGTGTGGTGCCGAAAGCGCGATCCCGGACTGGCTCAGTTGGCGCCGCAGGTCTGCGGGCGCCCCGGTGGCTTCCGCTTGGGTTCACGACGGCCGGCGTGCGTGAACTTGGCCTCAATCCTTCCCAGGTCAAGCTCGCACCTACGCACAGCCTCCAAGGTTCTGACCGTCGCCATCGCCCGACGGTGCGCTCGACTGCGCGTGCGTTGGATGTGGTCCAGGCCCCGAACCCTCACCTCGCCCCGGTTTTCCATCATTCTGGCGTACTCGCGATCAAGCAGGCGCGAGAGCCAATTGACACCGACTTCCGTTGCCAGGTAATGCTCCAGCGGGCTCGGATTCTCACCGGCGACTTCGGCAGTGATGTTCGCAACGTCGGCCAGGAGAATCTCCTCGAAGCTATCGCATGCGCCGATGAAAGCTTCGATCAGCCTCGTGATCGCAAAACGATCGAGCGCGAGTTCAACGGGCTTCGGCCTGCCGCGCCCGGCTTCTCGGCCGTTTGAACTCCCGCCGTTTTCGCCACTGACCCTTTTCAAGGTGAAAGCCCCTTTCCGCCAACGCGGTCGCCACGGCCTGGTCCACCGCTCGCCACCGCTTTGTCAGTTCACGATCGACTGCCGTGATTTTGTCATGCAGGCACCCGCCTCGCTCGCGAGCACGTCGTGCTTCGAGCCTGGCCCGTTTGACGGGCGCATCTCCTCTTCCGACGCTGGCCCATAGTGAAGCTGGCGCGGCAAGCCGTCCTGCCTTGTGGCCCTGACCGCATAGGAATGGCCTTTGACGAGTCGAATGAACATCGCGCCTCCGTTACACTACATCGGTGTGTTTGCCCGTTCAGCGTACGGTAATCACGGAAGCGGCAGCAAGGTCACTCCGTAGGATGGCTGGTCGCCCCGGCATGGCTGACCTCTACTGTATATGAACATAAGTTTATTAAAAAGCCAATCGCAGTCCCGAGTCAAAGACGGTGGTCCCCACAGAGCGGGCACAACTTTCAGGGTCCATGCACGCGGGGCAACGCGCACATCACCCCCGAGCGACGCCCTTGCCGAAAAAGCCGATCTTCCAGAATCATAAGGCACCAGCACGCGAAGATCGCCGCCCGACAAGCCCGCGGACAGGCGGAGAAATGATCGGAACCCACCTGAACGTCCTTACCGGCACCCAGGACGGGCCGTAGAATAACACGGTGGGCAAACAACCGATCGCCCTGACCAGATGATCTCACACGGGAGTCTTGACAAATGAAAAGGAAATTCCACCAACAGACCGAAACCGAACCGCCGAACCCGCTCGAGTGGATACCCGCCTACGTGGCCAAGCGGCAGCTTCGGCTTCACCCTGACCGAACGGAAGCGGCCGCACCGCAAGGATGCCCACGAGGAGCCGGGCGAGAAGGTCGCCATCAAAACCCGCACCTACGACGGGATCGAGTACTGGTTCCGACAGGACTTTCAACGTCTTCTCGACCGTATCGCCGAGCTCACGCGCCAGGCCGTCAACCAGTTCAATGACCTCATCAAGGCCGAGCTGGACGATCTGAACAACTCCGGCCACGGCGCACTCGGCTACGGCGGCGACTTCTGAGTCGATCCCCACTCCGAGTTGTCGGCCCACCGACCACGGCGGCGCTTGGACGCTGGCGGCCTCGTGCCGCCGCCAGCGTGGCGATTGCGACGACTGCGCCCGAACTTGCTATACACGCCGCCCCTTCCCCGCCGCGCCGCCGGCCGCCGCCCACAGCCCGACGCAATCCAGGCAAAGGGAACCGGCCCTTTGATGAACGGATCTCCGGGCCGGTGTCGGGGAGGCCGTCTCCGGCCTGATGGGTCTCCTATCGGCTCGGCCGGGAGCCGGAGCCGATCCAAATCCCAAACATCGTTCTCGGGATGGGAGGCAGGCCCCATAGTTCTTTCTTCAGAGAGAAGACACAGAGCAGAATAAGAGATAAGCAGACCAGGGGTGACAATTCCGCACAGGACCCCTGACAATTCCGCACGGGTAGCCTCCCCGCAACTCCGCACTGGTGGACTCGACACGAGGCCGTCCGAAAGTACTTCGTTTCCGACCGGCTTAGGCGCGGGCCGAACTTTCAAATGTCTCGTTGACCCACGGTGGTAAGCAAGTCGTGAAGATCCTCCTTGATAACCACTTCAACTAGGGGGACAATTTCAGTTACGGCGCTGCCGCCCCGAATCGACTCTGTAATTCCTCCCTTTGCTCAAATAGAGGCGCGAAGAACGATGGCAGACAGACCAACTCTTGCCCAAATCGAGAATGCTTTTCAGCCCGCCCGCGAAGTTACCGACGCAGACCGCTTCGCGGGACGCAGAGAGGCGGTCAGCGAGGCGTACTACGCTCTTCTCTCGGCAGGAACCAATATCGCGATAGTCGGAAACCGGGGCATTGGTAAGACCTCATTAGCGCGGCAGTTAATCAACATCGGCACGGGAAATAACGCGCTGCTCGAAAAGATGGGAATACGATGCGACCACGTCTTCGACTTCTTGTCGGTTTATTTTGCTTGTGGGAAGGGAATCGCGAACACGGATGTTCTGCTCGAAAGCCTCCTCACCGCTTCTAATTGCCTTGCTGACTGGGTTTACGACGTACCTAAAGCGAAAAAGATACTGACAGGTTACACGCCTAAGTTCAGTGCCAAACCGTTCGGAGTGGGCGTGGAACTCGGAGGAAGTAGGACCGAAGAGGTTGTTCAGGAACACGCCATTGCCTCGAATAAAATCGATATGGTCTTCAATAACGTCGTTCACGCGATGATGGAAGCGGGTATTGCGAGGGATGGAATTCTCATTGTTGTGGATGAGTTTGATCAGATTGTTGACGTTGCCGGATTTGCGCCCTTCTTGAAAGCGCTCGCTACCAATGTAACGAACGTGAGATTCTGCATCGTAGGAGTGGGCAAAGACATTCAGACGCTTATGAAAGAGCATGCCTCTGCCGACAGATTGTTTGCCGGAAGTGTGATTCCACTTCCCTCCATGTCTGCCGAAGAACTAAAGGAAATCGTTGGAATCGCGGAGCGCGAAATTAATCGGTTCATAAGATTCTCCGATGACGCAAAAAACCGACTTGTCTCCTTGGCTCAGGGTCATCCCTATATGGTTCATCTAATAGGCAAATATGCACTTCGCCACGCCTACAACAACAGCCGAGACGTCGTGACTGATGAGGATGTTAACGCCATACTTCGCTCTTTGGCCGAGCGCCAAGCCGATCCCGTTTTGGAGGGAAGATACAGGAAGGCCGTTGCCTCATCTCAACAACGAGAAACAGTTCTTCGATCCCTCGCGGAGACACAGGACACCCAAGGAGAAATATGGACGACCAACGCCTACAAATTGGCTGTCGAAGGAGACGTTGACAATCCCAGCCAATACGTCGGCCAGTTAGTCACTGAGCAATACGGCGCCGAGTTGGAAAACCTCCGGGAAAGGTATTATCGTTTCAAAGATTCGTTGTTCTGCGCATACGTTCAAGCGCGGCCGCGTATGTTTCCCTCGGAAGCACCTAAGGAGCGCGATACTGCCGAGCAATAACTTCGCTCAGACAGTGACTGGCTGGACGGAGTCGGCGGCTCTTCGAAAGAATTTCTTGGCTGCGGAACCTATCCCCGGTTCCACCGTGATTAACGCCGTCACTCGGCCCCCCCAGCGAGCCAAGTGCTGATCCGGTCAAGGGATGATCTTGGCGTCGGGACCCATGGTCACTCCCCACGGGATCGTCAAAATGCCCCGGCCCACTCGACATAGCCCCTTACCTCCCCGGTTTCCTCATCGATTGTGACTGGGATCGGCCGACGTCGCCGGCGGATGCTTGGACTGTCCGACTCGGCCGGGAGCAACGCCATCACTCGGCCCCAAAACTCCCGGCCCCGGTCATCCATATACCGATCGGGCCAACAAACGAGCTTTACATCAGATCGGAGCCGGAAACGCGGCCAAAACCAGCGCCTGGACGGCTACAGCCTATCGACTGCCGCCGGTGTAGCGATGACTCCGACTTGCGCGTGCGCCGACCCCAAGAAGGTCCCTCCAACTCACGGATGGCCTTCAAGTCGCGCCGGGCGCCCCGCCTGTCAGTAACAGCCAGCGGGGGTACCACTTTTGCAGCGAGGTGGGGACCAGGCTGAAATATGTGGGTTTCAGCGAAGTGGTCCCCGTCCGAGTCGCCACCGATGTTTTCTCGAGAATCGGCTTGACGGCATGCCTCGGCGATCCGTAGATTCCTTCTGCCGGACGTCGCCATCTCAGCTCTTGATACCAGAGTCACCTTCGGCAGTTTGGGTAAAGATTAACGAGTTGCCCGCCGGCAACTGTTCCACCTGTGATAACCACCACAGCACGCCATCTGGCTCGATCACGATCCACTTGCATATCGTTATAACAAAATATAAGATTACGGGTTCCTCTTCTCTGTCCCCAAGGCCACCCCAGATTCGTGCCAAGTTGTATTCGCACGTATGCAGACGTCGGTCTCGATCTCCAGGATCACAGTCGTGCCGGGCATTCACTTCACCGAAGTCCGAGCCAGGATCGCTCTGGCTGATGTCCTCGACTTGCTCGGCTTCGTCCCCTGCGAATCATCCGCGGATCAGGTGCGAGGCCCGTGTCCGGTCCATCACTCGATTTCACCATTGAGCCGCAGACTTTTCCGCACATCTGAGACGACATATCTACAAGTGCTTCAAATGCGGATCATGCGGGAATCAACTGGATCTGTACGCTGCATCGACTGGGCTGAGCCTCTTCGAGGCGACCATCGACCTGTGCGAAAAACTCCATCGTGAGGTCCCTTGGATGCTCAATGGCACATCCCCACAACCTCGGCCAGCCGATCGCCTCGCCCCACAACCACGGAACGCCCGCGGGCTAGGCCGGCGAGGTTGCTCGGTCCCTGAGAGTGATCAAACGGATCGCGCCGCAACCGCTCCGCTGGTACCCACTGGCCTCCCAAAGTGGTGCCCTTTCTGACTGGAACCGACACCCGCCCCGGCAAAAGGCTCGACGCGGGCGTCCTCCTGCCGCCACCAACGTGGCGCGGCCATCCCGGCCGCTAATTGGCGTCCTGCCGCCTGTGCGGGCGTCCTGCCCTTCGCCGCTGGCGGCATCCCGCCGCCGCCACCGTGGCGCGGGCATCCGGCCCGCTAGTGTCGTCCTGCCGGTTGCCCGCCGCCATCCGGGCGGCGGTCCCGAGACCGCGCGGGTTGCCGATGCGTCCGCCCTCGCCGCCCTCGCCGACGCCACCCGGCTCCGGTCCGCCGTCGATCTCTTCGGCCCGCCGTCTCCGCGCCGTCCGTCCCGCGGTCCTCCACCTGCCTCCTCGTACCGTCGCCGAACCTGCGGCCCGTGGCAAACTTGCCACCATCTCAATTCGCCTCTGGGTGCCACGGCCCTGCCCAATCTTGGCCAAGTCACTCGTTAGGCATAACGTTCCGCTTGATTGGTAACTTTCGCAATATTGCCAAAGTCATTTGCCCTGTCTCAGCTTTCGCTGGGATCACCGCCCTCGGCTCGCCAGTCTCGGCCAACTCCGGGCGGTTGCCTTCGGCGTCTTCTCCGTCGGTGCTAATCCTCCGACTGACCGGACTCAGAATCTTGAAGTGTGGGCCTGACGGCCGGAAAGACGAGGCGGACCTCGCCATGGGGTAGCGCCGTCGCCTGCGACCATCCCCCGCTCCGTCCCGCCATCGTGGCCGGATTCCGCAGCCGTCCTTGGACTGCGGTCGGCGTCCGCCCGCTGCCGACAGCCGGCCCGCCGTGCGTCCGTGCCCGGCATGCCGGCTGCGGGGTCCGCTGCTATTGGCCTGGGCGTCCCTGACCCGGTGTTCCGCCGCCGTCCTGGCGGCGGGGATCGGGCCGCTCTGCCCCCCAGTGACTTCGGGGGGGCTCGCGGCCCTCTTGGGACAGCGGCGGGGCCATCCTAGCCCAACCCTAGCTTCGGCCATCCATGGACCGAAAGCAAAGTGGTGGGTCGCTTCGCTCCCGGCACGCGAACAGTTAACCCCATTCCCCCCCCCGCCCCCTTTCCCCTGCTGGGAAAGGGGGAGCGGAGGGTGGCGGCCGCTTCGCGGAAAGCCAAGGCCAGCGCCCGGCGGCCGCCCGTTGGTTGGCCGCCCCGTTAGCGTGTCATCGCCTTATGCGTTCATCCATGAATCTCAGCTCTCCCGCATACGAAAAACGGCCGAGATTTGGGCAAAATCGCTGTTCCACGCCCATTTTCCGCTGGCGTTCCAATAGTGTACTTTAGTACAATAACGGATACCGGCGGACGGTCCGCCGGGACGAAAAAGTGGCCCGCAGCGGCTGTTACCCGCCGCGGGCCGAGATCCGACCCACGTTTGAGGAGAATCGGACCCATGGTCAGATTAGCAAACGCTCACGAGAGCGTCCAGCCCCCCGTGCGACACGGGACCTGCCGCCTGCAAATCACCATCGGCGGCACATCCTACTCGCTGCGGCCAATTCCAGCGCAGCCTCGCGGCGTTACGGTCTGGGTGCTGCGATCGCTCGACGGTCCCCGAGCAGGGACCCGTTACTCGGTCGCCTCGGTCAATCGGCAAGCCGGTTGCACGTGCCCCGACCACGAGACGAACGGCGCAACGTGTAAGCATGTGATGGCGCTTCGCACGATTGGCCTGATCCCCCGTTCCGCCCGCACCGTGCTCGAGGCATCGGCCGAGGCATCGGCTCGCGCCGCCCGCCGCCCCGCCAAGGCCCTCGCCGACCTGGCCGATCGCATCCATGCCGCCCCGCCGGTCGGCGAGGCGGTTGAGGCACCGGTCGCCGACCGCCCCGCCGCGCCATCCGGTCGCGACCCGCTGGCCCGCGCCCGCCGCATTTACGGCAATGCCTTGCAGAGAGAGGCACGCCGCCAGACGACGCCGCCCGCGCCGGCCCCTGGGCCTGCGAGGGATTTCGCCGACGGCTTCCGGTCCGCCGTCCGCGCCCACGTCGCATCCCTGTCGTCCCCCGCCCGCCTCGCTTCGCCCGCCCTGGCCCAGATTGGCGGTGCCCAATGACGGCAATCCGCCACGGTGCCGGCATCCACTGCCTTCACAGTCACGGCTGGCAAACCGTGCTGTGGTGCCAGCAATGCCGCAACCACCTGCACGCCAGCGCCCCCGACGACCGCCCTGTGTCGAATTGGTCCCAATCCGACTTCGACGCCTACGAGCGCGACAGAGACCTTTGCCTGGCCTTCAGCGTGCTCTACGCGATGGAGAGCGGCGAGATCCCGATCTCGTCGCTACTGGCCGATTTCGACCTCACGAACGTGTTCGAGCCGCGCGTCCCCGCGCCGTCCGAAACCAGCGCACCTGAACGTCCAAGCCAACCACCCGACCAACTCGCCCCCGCCTCGGGGGTCGCCGCCCCGCGGCGCCCCCGCGGCATACACCGAGAGACCCATGAGACGACCACGCCGACCACCCACGGACGCCGAACTGGAAGCCGCGATCTGCTCAATCGACCGACTACTCGACGCGCTTCCACCCGACCCGTGCCCAGACCGCAAAACCCGGCAACGGATCATAGCCCTTTCCCTCGAGCGCGGCGCCGCCGTCGGCGAATGCCAAGCCCGGGCCCGCAAACTGCTCTGGCACCGCACAGGCAACGCCCCACTCACCCGAGACGAGCAACCCAAAAGATGAGCCACCACAAGATCGACACCGCCAAGGCCCGCGCCCTGATCAACACCGCCGCTCTGAGCGCTGGCGTCATCCAACAAGCGGCACGCGGCGAACGCGACGACCTCCAACCCGACGCGGTCGCACGCCACGCCCGCGAAATCAACGACCTGCTCGTCCAACTCAGCGCGATACTCACACCGCCGCGCCCAAAAACGACCCACCCGTCTACATCGACGGTCACTACGCGGGCGACTGACAACCCAACCCAACCAACCCCGGGGGCCCGCCGCCCCCGGGCAACAAGAGGACAACGGACCAATGGCAATCACGATCACGATCAGCACCAACAAGCAGATCAAAACCACAGACGGCGGCTCGATCGGCGCCACCGCCGGCCTCACGACGGAGCTCCAAACGCCGATCACAGCCACGGACGCGGAGCTCCAACGCGAATTCCGGCACCACTACGAGACCATCACCGGCGCGATGTTCGAGCAACTGCGAATCCTCAACACCCGCTCGCCCCTGCCGCCCCCACCAACCAACGGCACACCGAAAACCACAACCAACACGCCGACGGCACCGCCAACGCCGAAAACCAACGGCACGCCCGCCCCGGGGCAGGCCCAGGCGGCAACCAACGGTAAAACCAATGGCGCCGCCCCTGCCCCCAAGCCGGCGCCTCCGCCACCAACGCAGCCCACCGCTCAACGGGTCGCCATGGACAAGGCCCTCGCGGCCCAATTCCAGCCAAACCCCAACGACGTCAACGAAGAGCTCCCCGACGACCAATCCGAGGACGACGACGACGGGGACGACACGCCCCGCACCGGCCGAGAACTTCTCGGATGGGCTCGCTCGCAACCGGGCGATGCCAAGCAAGAACTCTCCGCAATCGGCATGCACCTCCGGCACCCGGCGCTCATCATCCAATGGAGCCCCCAGCAGGTCGCCAAAGCCTACCACATCTACCGACGCACCAACCGCGACTAACGACCCCGATATCCAATCCAAAAACGCCATCGTGTATCGTACGGTACACGATGGCGCTAGCAGCACCACCAATGCCCAGAGCCAAACGCCACCAGCCGCCAACCAACGAGACCTATCCCGACCTGCAGGCGCACTTCGACTGGTTCAACACCGAGCTCTTCAGCGGCGCCCTTCCGCCCGTCCTGATCACGCTGCAACGCAAGAAAGGCGCCGGCGGATATTTCTCGCCGGAGCGATTCGCACACACCGAAAACGCCGACAAGCACGTGCACGAAATCGCCCTCAATCCGCAGCACTTCCGCGCCAGACAACGACCGAGGTTCTGGCGATCCTTGTGCACGAGATGACCCACCTTTGGCAACAGCACCTCGGCACGCCGCCCACGGCGCTGTTACCACAACCACGAATCGGCCCGCAAGATGATCGCGGTCGGCCTTCACCCGAGCGACACCGGGAATCCCGGCGGCAAGATCGTCGGCCAGCGCATGACCCACTACATCGTCCCCGACGGCCCCTTTGCCAAGGCCTGCGCCCGCCTCCTCACCACCGCACCGCCCGCCCTTTACGCCGACAGGGCCGAGGAGCCCGCCGCCAAGAAGAAACGCGCAAGCAAGACCAAGTACACCTGTCCCGGTTGCGGCTTGAACGCCTGGGCTAAGCCCAACGCGCCCCTGGCCTGCGTCGAATGCGTGCAACTCATGGAAGCCGAAGACGCCCAGGCCGAGGGTGACGAGTAAATCCCACACCGGCCCACGGCCACCGCGCCGGGGGCTCCTCGCCCAGGTCGTCGAGCAGCTCCCCGCCAAGAACCTGCGGGGACGGCATCCTGCCGCCCACCAACCAGAACGGCCCTCCTGGCCTCCCCGGCGGTTGCGGCATCCAGCCGCCGGCCAGTAAACGCCGGTGATCGTTACCGGCGGGGAAACAGCGGCGGGGACGGCATCCGGCCGCCCAGGACGCCTAACGGCCATCCTGGCCTCGCACGCGGCCCTCGCCGCATCCAGCCGCCCGCCGCTAACGCCGCCCATCCGTGGCCGGCGATGCGGTGGGGCCTCCTGCCCGCCGGTCGTCCGGCCGCCCATCCTGGGACGGCCTAGTGGCCTTCCTGGCCCTTGTCCGCGGTCGTCCAGACCGCGGGCTCGTCCCACCGGCATCAGCACCAACTCACCCACAGTCGGCGACGCCCGCACCGACGACCCAACCCAGGCGCTCCAACAAAAGGCACTCGCCGCCGGCCGGTCCAATGACAACTCAACACCGCTCTGCTATGCTCGAACGCGAACATCGCACCAGACTGGCGGCGGTGCGATGACGACGCCGCTATGGTAGGCGCACAGCGATCGGCGCAGAACCCATGACCATCGACGAGATCCAGGTCGGCTCGATCGTAACCGGACCGCTTCTGCCCGAGCCCGTCGAGGTATTAGCGATTGTCCAGTTGGGCGGGTCCATCAAGCTGGTCGGCAAGGGCTGCAAATCGGGCCTGGTCCGCGACCCGATTCTGACTGCGGCCCAACTCGCCCAGCTTCGCTGCTCACCACAGCGAGAATCCTTCGATGCCGACCCGGCGCTCTTCCGCCTCGGAATCGAAGCCCATCGTCTCGGGTTGGCGTACGAATACGACCCTTTTTTCTCGCTCTCGATTGCCCGTGTCGATCCGCTTCCTCATCAGCTTGAGGCGATTTACGGCTACTTTCTCAGGATGCCCCGAATCCGTTTCCTCCTGGCCGACGACCCCGGCGCGGGCAAGACGATCATGGCCGGCCTGTTGCTCAAGGAGCTCAAGGCCCGCGGCCTTGTCCGCCGCACGCTCGTCGTCGCCCCCGCCAACCTCACGTTTCAGTGGCAGCGGGAGCTGAGAGACAAGTTCCGCGAGACCTTCGAGGTCGTCCGCGGCGAAACGCTCCGAACCACCTACGGGTTGAACCCTTGGCAGGACCGAGACCAGCTTGTCACATCCATATCCTGGGTGTCGCGCGTCGAGGACGCGAAGGAAAGCCTGCTCCGATCGCACTGGGACCTCATCATCGTCGATGAAGCCCACAAGATGAGTGCCTACGCGGAAGACAAGAAGACGCTCGCTTACCGGCTTGGCGAGTCCCTTTCCGAAATGACCGACCATTTCCTGTTGATGACCGCCACACCTCATAAAGGCGATCCTGAGAACTTCTGCCGGTTCCTCGCGCTCCTCGATCGGGACGTCTATGCCAACGTTCGCAGCCTGGAAGATGCCATGCGTCGAGGCGATGCCCCATTTTACTTGCGGCGCACCAAGGAGGCCCTCGTCACGTTTCCGGACCCGGAAACCGGCGCCGTGAAGAAGCTCTTCACAGACCGCGAGGTCAAGACGTCCACGTTCGAGCTCAACGAGGAGGAGTTCGACTTTTACTGCGCGCTGACCCGGTTCGTCGAGGAGCAGTCAATCCGTGCCTCGGCCGACGACTCGGCGGCGGGCCGCGCAGTCGGCTTTATCATGGCCATGCTACAGCGCCGGATGGCCTCGAGCGTCTACGCAGTGCGGCGCTCCCTGGAACGGATGAAAGAACGGCGCGAGCAGATCCTTGCCGATCCCGAGGCCTACCGCCGGCAGCGAATCGAGCGCCGCATCCCCGATGATTTTGACGATCTCCCCGAGGACGAGCAGCTCGACCTCCTCGCCCGGCTCGAAGAAGAGGTCGTCTCGGTCGATCCCATCGTGCTTCGCGAAGAAATCGCCAAGCTCACCGCTCTGATCAACCAGGCCAGGCACCTGGAGGCCAAGGATGGAACGAAGCTCGCCAAGCTTCGCAGCGTCTTGACCGAGCATCGAATCTTCGACGACCAGCGCATGAAGCTCTGGTTTTCACCGAGCACAAGGACACTCTTGACTACCTGGCCGGCGACGGAAAGGCTGGGCGTCCGCTCGGCAAGCTCCGTGAGTGGGGACTCTCCGTCACTCAAATCCACGGCGGGATGAAGATCGGTGACCGCGACACCCCCGGCACGCGCATCTATTCCGAGCGCGAATTCCGGGAGCAAGCCCAGGTCCTGGCGGCGACGGAGGCCGCCGGAGAAGGGATCAACCTCCAGTTCTGCTGGTTCATGATCAACTTCGACATTCCCTGGAACCCCGTGCGGTTGGAGCAGCGAATGGGTCGCATCCACCGCTACGGCCAGGAGCACGACTGCCTGATTCTCAACTTCGTGGCGATCAACACCAACGAAGGGCGGGTCTTGACCAAGTTGCTCGAGCGGCTTCGCGAAATCCGCAAGGAGCTGGGAACCGATCAAGTATTCGATGTGGTGGGCGAGATCTTCCCCGGCAACTTGCTGGAGCGACTGTTCCGCGACCTCTATGTCCGCAAGACCAACATTCCCGACATCGAGGCCCGGATCGTCCGCGACGTCAACCCCGAGCGGTTCCGCGCCATCACTGAATCGACCCTGGAGGGCCTGGCCAAGAAGGAGCTGAACCTCTCGGCGATCGTCGGCAAGTCGGTCGAGGCCCGTGAGCGCAGGCTGGTGCCCGAGGTCGTCGAGGACTTCTTCGTCCAGGCCGGACCGGTTGCCGGCGTCCAGCCCAAGACGGTCGCCAAAGGCGTCCACGTCTACCGCGTGGGCAAGCTGCCGCGCACCCTGATCTCCATCGGCCAGCGGCTGGAGGGCCGCTTCGGACGCTTAGGGCGCGAATACGCCAAGATCGCATTCGACAAGGCGCTGCTGACGTCGGACCCGACCCTAGAATGGGTTACGCCCGGACATCCCCTTTTCGAGGTCGTTCGCGAGGACGTGCTGGAGCGGGTCGCCGATCACCTTCGGCGAGGCGCGGTCTTCTTCGACCTCCAGCGCGAACGCCCCGCCCGGCTCGATACGTTTGCGGCTTCGATCAAGGATGGGCAAGGCCACACTTTGCATAGACGGCTCTACGTCGTCGAGGCCAGCAACGCGACGGCCACGAGCATCCGTCAGCCGACCATCTTTCTCGATGGTCTCGTGCCGGCGCCCGCGGGCACGGGCGTCCCGGCCGATGATGCTCTCCCCGACAAGGCCGGTGTCGAGCAATTCCTCTTGGAGCACGCACTCCAAACTTTCCTGATCGAGGCGACCGGCGAGCGCGAGCGTCAAGTGGAGACGGTCAGCCGGCACGTCGAAATCTCGCTGACCGCGTTAATTGACCGCCAGAACCAGCAACTGGCGGACTTGCTCAACCGCCAGATCGACGGACAGAACGGTCCCCGGCCTCGATGGTTTGATCTCCCAGGCCGAGAGCCACCTCGACCGGCTCAACGATCGCCTGGAGCAACGGCTCCAGGAGCTGGAAATGGAACGCCACTGCACCATCGCCGACATCACGCACCTCGGCCGGGCTTGGGTGCTCCCTCACCCCGAGCGGACCACCGCAAGATTGGCCTCAATGGTTCAAGACGCCGAGATCGAGCGGATCGCCGTGGAATTCGTTACTCAGCACGAGCGAGCACGTGGCTGGCAGGTCGAGAGCGTCGAGAAGGACAACCGAGGCTTCGACTTGATCTCACGCCGGCCACATTCCGAAGATCCCAAGACGGCCGTCGAGGTCCGCTTTATTGAGGTCAAGGGCCGAGCCGCCATCGGCCAGATTGCCCTGACAACCAACGAATACAAGACCGCCCAGAGGCTCAAGGGCGATTATTGGCTCTATGCCGTCTTCAACTGCGGTACAACCCCTGATCTCCACACGATCCGAAATCCGGCCACCCTCGGGTGGGTCCCCGTTGTCCAGGTCGAGCACTACCAGATTGATCCCGGAAAAATCCTCGCGGTAAAGAGCGAGGAACGAAAGTGAATACGACAGCGTCCCGCTTGTCGAAGGCCCACGCCCTCGTCCGCGGAAACCACCAGATACGATTGTTGACAGGCAAGAATGGACTATCCCAAGCGTCTGATCGAGGTTGATCTTCCCATCAAGCGGATTAGCGCCCACGCCCGGCGTGAGAAATCGATCCGGCACGGGCACATCTCGACCTTGCACATCTGGTGGGGGCGCGCGGCCGTTGGCGGCCTGCCGGGCGGTGATCTGTGCGGCCCTCTGGCCCGACCCGGCCGATCCGATCTGCCCCCAAGCCTTCCGCGACGCTGCCGCGCGGCTGATCAGCGAATTCGCCAGCAAGGCCTACAGGACGCCAACTCTGCACGCGACCGCTTCCCGAGAGAGCTTCGGCCAGTGGGAAGGAATCGTCAAGGCCGAGGAGCAAGGGATCGCGTTTGACACGCACGACCCGGACCATCTCAACAGGCTCCGGTTCGCCCTGCTGGACTTCATCGCCGACTATGCCAACTGGGACAACTCGACCGTTCCGGCCTATCTCGAAACGGCGCGATCGCTGACGGCCGCGGCCCACGAGGCTCTGGGCGGCGAGCCGGGCACCCGCCCGCTCGTGGTCGATCCGTTCGCAGGTGGCGGCTCGATTCCACTCGAAGCGCTGCGGGTAGGTGCCGATGCGTTCGCCTCAGATTTGAACCCGGTCGCCGTGCTGCTCAACAAGGTCGTTTTGGAGTACATACCGACGTACGGTCAGCGACTCGCCGACGAGGTCCGCAAGTGGGGAGCCTGGATCAAGGAACGGGCCGAAAAGGAACTTGCCGAGCTCTATCCCAGGGACCGCGACGGCGCCACGCCGATCGCCTACCTCTGGGCGCGGACGATCCAATGCGAAGGCCCTGGCTGCGGTGCAGAAGTCCCGCTCATCCGCTCCCTCTGGCTCGCCAAACGCGGAAACAATTCCATCGCTGTAAGGCTCGTCACCGATTCCAAAGCGACGAGTGTTGAATTTGACATCATCCACCGTGCGAAAGCATCTGATGTAGCCGAGGGAACCGTAAAGCGATCTTCCGCGACCTGTCCATGTTGCGGTTATACAACACCTGCTGCCTCGGTAAGAAAACAGCTCTTGGCGTCCCATGGAGGGCTTCCAAACGCTCGTCTGATCGCTGTGCGACAAGATGACAATCGCTCTGGCGAACGCACCTTTAGAAAGCCAATTCACGCGGACTTGCTTGCCGCAAAGCTGGCCGTCCAGAAATATCGCGAGCTCGCTCCAAACACCGAAGGGATGACCCAACTACCAAATGAGCACCTGCCGATCATGAGCGGGGTTTTCAACGCCCCAATTTATGGGCATAACACGTGGGGGAGCCTTTTTTCGCCGAGACAAGCCATCTGTTTAGTTACGCTCGTCAAATTTATCAAAGACATAGAAGCCAAGTTGAAGCCAAGCGCAGACGACGGCTTCACTCAAGCCACAGTTTCGTGTCTCGCTTTGGCCTTAGACAAGCTTGCTGACTATAACTCGTCGCTTTGCACGTTGAACGTCACCGGGGGGCGGGGACTTCTGCACACTTTCGCGCGGCAGGCCCTACCGATGGTATGGGACTTCATGGAAACTAATCCCTTCAACGAAGTCGGAGCAAACTGGTGCGGGGGGATCGAATCCTTCTTTGAAACAATCACGCATGAGAAATGCATGCCTTTCAAAGGCAGCGCCGTCTCGCTAGCGCAACCCAGAACCCGATGCCTGACGATTCGGCGCATTGCATTGCGACTGACCCACCTTACTACAACGCCGTCCCCTACGCCGACTTGTCGGACTTCTTTTTCGTGTGGCTCAAACGAACGCTTCGCAGAGTGTTGCCGGAGTTATTCTCGGGCGATGCAACTCCAAAGGACGAGGAGTGCTGCGAGATGGCCGGGTGGGACTCAGACAGGTATCCGCACAAAGATGCGCGGTGGTTTGAGGAACAAATGCGCCTCAGCATGGCCGAGGCGCGGCGCGTCCTTCGTCCCGACGGGATTGCCGTCGTTGTGTTTGCCCACAAATCTACAGCGGGCTGGGAAACTATGCTCAGCGGGTTGATCGACGCCGGATGGACAATCACAAGTTCATGGCCCATTGATACCGAAAGGCCGGGGCGTCTACGTGCTTTGAATTCTGCTGTTCTGGGGTCCTCCGTTCATCTCGTCTGCCGCCCGCGCGAAACTCCCGACGGCTTGCTCCGGACGGCGGAAATCGGCGAATGGCGTGATGTTCTCCACCAGCTTCCACGGCGAATTCATGAATGGCTCCCTCGGCTGGCCCAAGAAGGTATCGTGGGAGCTGATGCGATCTTCGCCTGCCTCGGTCCAGCGCTAGAGATCTTCTCGCGGCATTCGCGCGTCGAGCGGGCCGATGGGACCCACGTCAACCTCCGTGAGTACCTGGAGGAGGTCTGGGCGGCCGTGGCCAAGGAAGCACTCTCCTTGCTCTTCAAAGGTGCTGATGCCAGCGGATTGGAGCCGGACGCACGCCTGACTGCCATGTGGCTTTGGACCCTCCGCACCGACCGATCGGAGACCAACGGTAACGGCGCCAAAGCAGATGAAAGCGAGGAAGATACGGGCGACGACAGCGAGCCCGCAGATGAGGAGGCACGCGCCCGTTCGTCCAAAGCCTCCGGGTATGTCTTGGAGTTCGACGCGGTGCGCAAGATCGCCCAGGGTCTGGGAGCCAACCTCGACACATCGAAGTCGGTGGTCGAGGTCAAGGGCCAGACGGCCCGCCTGCGATCGGTCGAAGAGCGAGAGGCGTTCCTCTTCGCCCCGCAGCGCTCGACAATGCCCGCTGGTCCGTCGAACCGGTCGGTGGAACCAGCGCCAACCCCGAAGCGGGGCCGGTCAAGGCGGTCGGCGGCCGGTCAGCAGGCCTTCTTCGTCAACGAGGAAGGCCGGCTCACCGCGCAGCGCGGAGTTGGTCCGGCAGACCGCATAGACGCCGTACCCGAGAGCAACACCGCCGCTGACTGGACGGCAGCCCAGACCGTGCTCGACCGAATCCACCAGGCCATGCTCCTCTTCGCCAAGGGCCGGTCCGACGGCCTCAAGCGATTCTTAGTCGATGATGGCATCGGCAAGGAAGACCGATTTTGGAAGCTGGCCCAGTCGCTGTCGGCGCTGTATCCGCCTGGATCAGACGAAAAGCGATGGGTCGATGGCGTGTTAGGCCGGAAGAAGGGGCTCGGGCTCTAATGATGAACTGGCAAGCTTCCCGGAACTCACTCGTTCACACGCAGAACCGAGCGTTGGCCAGGCGAAAGGGGTGCCGGGTTCCCCCCGACGAAGCATGGGAGCGGCGCATGTCATGACCATAGGTATCGCTGCCATCTGCGAATCCGGCAAATACGTCGTTACTGCGTCGGACCGACTGATTACGCGCGGTTACCCGAGCGTCGTTGAGTTCGAAACCGCGGAGCGGAAGGCGGAGGCGCTGCATCGCACATGTATCGTCTTGCAGTCCGCCAACAATTTGGGGGTGGCGGCTGAGATCGTCGATGCAGCGCGGAGCAAAACCGAAGCGGTCCACCGCGAATCGCTTCAGGCTCTCGCGGACTTGTTCAAGCGTGCATACACCGAGATCCGTCTGCGGCACCTTGAAGAAGAGGTGATCCTCCGCTATCTCGGTCCCGACTACGTACGCCACCGTGAGAAAGATGTCTCCCTCCCGGATTATTTGAGAAACCAAACTGCGATATATCTCTCACTCGTGCAGCGCATGGACCAGTTCGAATTTGGCGTGCAATTGCTTCTGGCTGGCATCGACGGTTCTGGTGCGCCCCTTTTCAGGTCAACTCACCGGGCGTGTGCCAGCCGGTCAACAGGCTTGGATACACTGCCATCGGCAGCGGGTGCATTCACGCGGTGAACTGGTTGTCCTTGTCGAAACAGACCCGTCAAACTGACCTGAGCACGACGCTCTTCGACGTCTACCAGGCCAAAAGAATGTCCGAGGTGGCAACCGGCGTCGGTGAAGGAACCGACTTGGCCATCATCGACAAGGAACGCGGGGCACGGTTTTGCACCTCGGCCGTCGTGGACGAACTTGTAAGACTTCACGATTCCGAAGCAAAGAGAGCGAAGCCCGAGCTCGGGCCACTAACAACTATTCTGGAGCAGGAACGGCGATGTGCCGAAGGCGTTTGACAAATTTGCGCTTGCTGACAGTTGGCTGACACCGTATGTCGATTCGCGCGTCACTAGCTTATCATCGAGTTCTCACCAATGGCCAAACTCAAACCGTGGTTCCACGTTGTCACCCCGCGCGAGGACTTGCGCGAGGGCAAGCCCCTTGATGCTTCGGAATTCGCCGTCAACCTCGAAGACATTCTCGAACGTCGAGCACGGCCGGTGTACCAGGAGCCGGAGCGGTTCTTCGAGCGCACCTACTTGACCAAGAACTTGAAGGACCTCGCCGCGCAGGTGGTGCGCCGTCTTTCCGGCATCGAAGTCGAGACCTCGCCGGTGTTCAACATGGCGACGCAATTTGGCGGCGGTAAGACGCATGCCCTCGCGCTGCTCTTCCATCTGGCCCGAGGCGGGCCGAAGTCCCACGAGTGGCAGGGCGTTAAGTCGATCCTTGACCACGCCGGTGTCAAATCCGTCCCCCAGGCCGCGACGGCGGTCTTCGTCGGCCAGAAATTCGACTCGATTCACGGACGCGGCGGTGAGAAAGGCGAATTGCGGCGTCTTACGCCTTGGGGCGAGATCGCGTGGCAACTCGGTGGAGCGAAGGGGTTGTCGGTCATCGCTCAGCATGACGCAGGAAGGGATCGCGCCGGGCGGTGACGCGATCCGAGCGTTCCTTCCCGAGGGGCCGGCACTGATCCTAATGGACGAGCTGCTCAACTATGTCAGCCGCGAGCGACCGCGAAAGAGTAGGTTGGGGGACCAGCTCTACAATTTCGTGCAGAACTTGTCGGAAGAGGCACGCGGCCGGTCGAACGTCGTCCTGTGCGTTTCCATACCAGCCTCGGACCTCGAGATGGCATCCGAAGATCAGGCCGACCACGAAGCGATTCAAGAAGATGCTCGACCGTTTGGGCAAGGCCGTCATCATGTCCGCCGAGACCGAGACCGCGGAGATCATCCGCCGTCGGCTCTTCGACTGGTTCGGATTGCCCGACGATGCGAAGCTAACCGCGTCGGCTTATGCCAACTGGGTCATCGACCACAAGCAGATGATCGGCGACGTTGACGTCGATTCGGCACGCGACCGCTTCCTGGCGTCCTACCCCTTCCACCCGGCCTTGCTGTCGGTCTTCGAGCGGAAGTGGCAGAGCCTGCCCCGGTTTCAACGGACCCGCGGCGTGCTCCGGCTCCTGGCGCTCTGGGTTTCCCACGCCTACTCCCAGGGCTTCAAAGGGGCTCACCGCGATCCATTGATTGGACTTGGAACCGCGCCGGTAGGCGACCCGCTCTTCCGGGCGGCGCTCTTCGAGCAACTCGGGAACAACGACTTGGAAGGACCGGTCACCACCGACATCGCCGGCAAGAAGGAAGCCCATTCGCTCCGGCTGGACCGCGAGGCGGAGGAAGCGATGAAGAAAGCCCGGCTGCACCAGAAGGTAGCCACCGCGATCCTCTTCGAGTCGAATGGCGGCCAGACCCGAGCCGAGGCGACCTTGCCCGAGATCCGGCTCGCGGTCGCCGAGCCGGAACTCGACATCGCCAATGTGGAGACGGCCCTCGATGCGCTATCCGCAAGCTGTTATTACCTGACGGCGATCAACAACCGCTATCGGTTCAGCCTCAGTCCCAACCTGAACAAGATCCTGACCGACCGCCGCGCGACCATCGGCAAGCCCGCCATCGAGGAACGGGTCGAACAGGCCATCCAGGAGGTATTCAGGGCCGGTCCATCCCTGGCTCGCGTCTACTTCCCCGAGAACAGCGGGCGAGTCACTGACCAGGCCGCCTTGACCCTCGTCGTCATGCCCCCCAACCGGGTCCACAGCGATCCGTCACACCCATCGACTCCTTGACCAAATCGTGCGCGAATACGGCCAGTCGGGGCGGACCTTCAAGAGTGCGCTCTTCTTCGCAGTCCCGGAGGCCGGCGCCGCCCTCCAGGAACAGGCCAGGAAGCTGCTCGCCTGTGAGGACGTCTCAGGCGACACAGAGACGTACAAGCGACTCGACGATAACCAGCGGAAGCAACTCGACACCGACACCAAGAAGGCCCGCCGCGATCTCAAGGAGGCGGTCTGGAAGACGTACAACCACCTTGTTCGGCTCGCCAAGGACAACACGCTCCAGGACATCGACCTCGGTTTGGTCCACTCCAGCGCCGCCGGTTCGATGACGGAACTGATCCTCAACACGCTCCGCGCCAGGACGAGGTCACAGAAGCCGTCGGCCCCGACAAGCTGACCAAATACTGGCCGCCGGCGCTCAAGGAGTGGACGACCAAAGCCGCCCGCGACGCCTTCTTCTCGTCGCCCGCGTTGCCGCGGCTCCTAAAGCCCGAGGCCATCAAACGGACGATTGCCGACGGCGTTAACCAGAACCTCATTGCCTACGCCGGCAAGACCGCTAGCGGCCAGTATGAGCCCTTCATCTTCGAGCCGAGCGTCGGCGTCGATGAAAATGACATCGAGATCTCGGACGAGATGGTTCTGCTCAAGGCGGTTGACGCGCGAGTCCACATCGAACCGGCTCGCCTGGCTCGCATGGACATCAAGCCCGCCAGTGCCAGCCTGCGACCAGGCGAGTCCATTACGCTTTCGGCGTCATGCCTCGACCAGCACGACCATCCCTTCGTGGGTGCCGAGGTCGCCTGGTCGGCGACCGGAGGAACGATCACCGAGGACGGGCGTTTTTCCGCCGACGAGGTTGGGGCTTATCGCATCGAGGCCAGGGCCGATCCCCTCGTCGCAACCGCCGAGGTCCGGGTCCAAAAGACGCCAAACGGTCCAGATCCCCCTCCACTGAAGGGTTTCACCTGGGAGGGCGCGGTGCCGCCCAAGAAATGGATGAACTTTTACACGAAGGTCTTATCCTCGCTCGCCTCGGCGCCGGGCCTGAAGCTGCAAGTCCGGATCGAGGTCCCCGCCGGCGATACGGCAAGCGACGCGAAGATCGAGGCCATGAAGGCGGCGTTGCGGGATCTGGGGCTTTCGGAGGATATCCTCCGTGCCCAGCCGCCGTCTGAGGCGACATCAGATAGTCTGCATATCTAATATTGTCATTGGATTTTTTCGCGTTGTTTCTGGCCTCTCGCTCGCCGGAGGTCATGGCGCTGCCGCCGCTTGCTCCAACGAATGAGGAATTCTGCTCACCGGGTGCCGCTGTTGGATGGCGCTTTCCGTCTGCCTTTGGGAGGACCTTTTGTACATCATCGGCGCAACTCAAGTCAAATCGAAAACTTCCTACTTGACCCTTGTCGCCACATTTCCACTTTGCTAGACTATAAACACTTCGGCCCCGACCGCTCTTTGACGAACAGCCAGGGCCAAGGTGTTTTCGGTTTGGGATCGGAGGGCGTCCAACGCAAGGCGCGTATCGGGTTTGCGAAACCCGATGGCCCGGTGCTAATCCCACCGGTGGGGTTCGATTCCCACGCCCTCCGTCCTCCTCCAAATCAGGCCAGCGGCGAAAACGAGCAGACGCGTCCGATTTGGCCTCGGGTGGGGATAAGTGTTAACGCCATTCCCCGTGCGGGTGCAAGTTCCGGCCGGCCCAATTACACCCCCTGTATACGAATACAGGTCATGCGCTTAATAGCGTACCATCACGAGGCCGGCAATACAAGGAGTATTTGGTCGTGTCGATCGAATCCCTCCGGCGAAAATCTGAAGACCTTGAGGCAGCTATTGAAGCGTACCAACAGTTTCTAGTCGCATTTCGGAAACTGCCCGAACCCTGGGCGGCCGAGGTGGTCGAGGAACTGGGGATTGAGAAACCAATTCCCCAAGACGATGACCAGGATACCACAAAAGCCGCTCGTCCTATGGGACCGTCCGCAGCCATTCTCCGCTTGCTGGCGCCGCACCCGCTTGGGCTTCCAGCTAGCGAGATTATCGACGCACTAGTCGATCGCATCAGCACCAAGTCAATGAGTCCACGGAAGGTAATGTACTCCGCGCTCGTGAGCTTAAAACGCCGAGGGAAAATCCTTCAAGAGCCAAATGGTCACTACCGCCTTGCGTCACGGAACAGCTAGTCTGTGAGCCCTTTGTCACCCCTCTCTTCTTTTCGCACTGTAGGCTCCCCAGACTGATGCGTAACATCGTCATCAGACGAGCGGAACCGCTGACCGGGGCGAAAGTTAGCCCGCGCGGAGGCGCAGCTTCGCTCCTCAATCCACGACCGAGCGGAAACGGTCGCTCAAACTCCAATTCGGTCCCCCAGCTCCCCGAGTGAGTCGAATTAGCAACCCGCGGAACATCACCGGCGAAACGGAAAAACGAGGACAACCCAGGGGGCGTAGCGTGGCACGTCGGAAGGCAAACGCGGGCTCTTCGAGACTCGCCATCGAGGAACTTCATAGAACCATCCGGTTCGTCGCGGTATGTGCGACGATCTCGGTTTGTGTCTGGAAAATTACGGATGCTGTGGTCAAGATCATGGATAGGCCAGCTTGGCTGACGGCTCTGATCACCATCTTGGCCGCTCTGGGAGCCGCGGGCATCCAGACACCGCTCCTCTGGCGAGTGGGCACCTACGTGCGGACGTGGACTCGCGAGGTCTTGGCTGGTCGCTCTCGATCCGAGCAGCTCGTTGATGCAGGTCGCTCCACGAGCGGCCTGAGCCCGGAAGGAACCGAGCCGAAGGCAGAAGAACATGAGACCTGAAACCCAACTCATCGTTTTCACGATGTTGCTGTCACTGACCCTAAGCTATGCCTGGTGGATAAAGTTTCGCGTTTGGATGCTCCGGCAAGATCTCTTTCTGATCCGAGATCGTCTTTGGGACACGATGCGCTTCCCTCGGGGAACTCGACGATCCAGGGCACCGTCAGGTTCGCGATCACATCAACGCGGCGATTCGACTTGCGCCCCCTGTTCACCGTATGGACCGTAATCCGAATTGCCATAGAAGGGCCACAGAGCCGCCCACTTTCCGAGAAACCGATCCGAAACGAGGCGCAGGAAGCGTTAGACAAAGCTGTGTTGAGGATCTCACGTTACCTGCTCTTCGAGACCCTTTCCGGCCTGCTCTTTTTCTCCGTCGCGAGCCTGGTCGTGGTGCGTGTGGTTGCCAATGCGCGTCGCTCGTCAGAGATTCGATGCGCTCATGCAACGCGTTCTGAATTCGGATCAATTAGTTGACGAGAGCCGCGTGTTGGATGAATTGGGCTCTGGAGCCCTGGCGAACTTCTAGTCGTCCATGCCCAGCGCGCAAGGCGCCACATCACCAAGCCCGCCCAACCAGCACCACACAGTCGCCACACCAGAGCTCCGTCCCGGCTTGCCTCGAGAGACGACCTCAAGAATTCCAAGGCCGACAAGGCGCTTGGCCATCCGGCGGACTGTCTCATGTGACAAGCCGACGACCGCAGCTAGGGATCGCAGGTCTGCGTAAAAGGCCTGACCGCCGTGGTATCGAGCACAAGACCGCATCGCCCTGGCAACCGAATCCAGGCTGTCGCAATGGCCCAAGGTGAGGCTATCCGATCCAGCCAATGATTTGACCGCCTCTAAGCCGCCGCCCGCCCTGACGGCCCCAGGCGACGCAGAAGTCCTCCCAAGTCTCGTGAAACGTTTTGGTCCCGATGACCGGCAGAGCATGACGATGCCACTCGCGCACGTAGGGCAGCATCTCGCCGACATCGGACTTCGGAAAAATCCTCCGCAGCCGCCTGGCAAAGGGAAGCAACGACCGGTTGCGTGTCCCCACTCGATCAGGAAGGGTCTGCCGAATGACGTCGCTGTCGAAAACCAGGATAGGATGGTTGACACAATCAATAGGTTGTTGTTGTTGTGTTGGTGATTGCGTATGCGTGCGTATGACGTGTGTGCCTGCGTGTGTATGCGCCGCGTGCGTGTGGGTGTGCGCCGTGCCCCCGCCTACGTCCGCGCTCGCGTGCGTGCATGCGTGCCCGTCGCCGACCAGATCGGCTAGGGCAACGTTCGGGATATCCTTGCAGGGCGGGATAACCCATTCGTAGCGACACCCGGACGGATGCCGGGAGGGAGGCAATACGACGTAGCTGCCGTTTGCGGCCGTAACTCGCCGTCAACAAACTTGATAATTCCGGGCGGATCCTCGATTCTCGCGAAGACGTGGCCCCCACGCGCTGTTTTACTTCTGGGCAACATACTCGCCAGATCGGCGTGTTCTTCGGACCACCGATCATAAGCGCCAACGACATCGAAGTCCCGGGCCACAACACCCCCTGACGCCTCGCCCAAGCTCACCGCGACGCCGGTCGTTCGGGCGTCGTGCCACATGCCCTCGATCGCCTCTGGCCGCGGCGGTCCATGTCGCCAACGAACTCTGGCGACCTTTCCCGCGACCGGAAACACACACCATCCCATGTGATAATACTGCCGGGCAGCATCATACAACTCTTTTGAGAACGCCGACGACATCGCCGTATAATTCACATGAGTTATGCACATTCGTTGCTTGGTGGTCTCTCTCCACTGTTTCTCGATGTGCCCCGCCGGATTCGGTACCTCCAGCCGGGGGCACTTCATTTACCGCACCGCGTATCCGTGCCCGTGGCACTTGCTGCACTCGCCGTAGATGGGCACCGTGCCCGCGCCACCACAGCCGCCCATATCGCGGGGCGGGCACAGCCTCCACTTTTCGGGCGGCTCCGCGCGGAACGGCATCGTCAGCACGTATTCGTACGGACGACTCCAGACCAATTTTCGCCCCTCGATCTGGTTGAGCACCTGCACAACGTTGTGCCGAAATCGCCTGACCTCCGGCTGCAACAGCCAGTATGACCGGGCGTCCTGGTGATACATCCGCAAGCAACGGCCGGTCAGTTTTGAGGATAAGGGCAGCTTGGCCAACCGCTCTTCGTCCGTTTGGCCTTCGGCTTCGATCGCGGCGCGTTCGGCCCCGCGCTCCGCCTCTGCCTCGGCGGCCTCGCGCTCGGCTTCCCGTTCCTCCGCCGTCCGTTCCCTGACCTCCACGATGACACCGGCGGGGATTCTGCCGGGACCGTCAGGGTAACGTCCGGGGCAGCGTCGCCGCGACATCCGGCGGGTCATCTTGCAACACGCCGTTGACGATCGTTTGACCCCTGACAGGCTCTCGGGCCTCCTCGGCCCCCGCCGACTCTCCTCCTGTCACCCCCTCGCCATCATCGGGCGACTCGACCGCCGTGGCCGCGTCCGGGGTGCCGTCCGCCCGCTCGGCGCTTCGCCTCGAGCTCGACCTCGCCCTCATTCGCGTTCAGGGCCACGAGCGCACGTAGAATGGCGTTCACGCTATCCAATTCGGACATGTCAGGTCCGATTTGGTCACTGTGCCGGAAGATGTAAAGGTATCGGCTCGCTTGCCTTATGCCGAACTCGCAATGCCGCTCGACCCACGTGGCCCACCCGCCATGTCGAACGCGCTGGCGGGCTACGGCCAGCCATCGGCCGCATTTGACAGCACTGCGGACAACTCTCCGTTTGGCTGCCATGCACTGCCTGTGCGCCCCATTGATCCGCTCGATCACATCGGCACTCACGGCACTGCCTTCGCTCTTCGCTACTACTGCGCTCATAATGCACGGTCCCTCCGATGTCGCCTGTCGGCTCTCCGCTATCGATCCGACCACCGCGGCCGGTCAAAAAGCGTGATGTAGTGACTCCCCAAGGTCGCCGATTCACCATCCCTCAGCGCAAACCGGCTGTGAACCGCTCGGCGCGAGCCTCGGTTGTCGGCGATGACGCCGACCCGGTCGGTAGTGTCGAACTCGCGATGAAGTTCTCGAAGTCGTCTTCCGCGATACGCCACCCGCCGGGAAAGCGGATCGCTCGCAACCGGAGCCGCGAGCCATCGCGGAGCCGAGAACTGCACTCGTGATCCACCTGCTGACGGTAGTCGGGCCGACGGTCACACCAGGCCGGTTCGGCGGACAGCGGTGCCCGACCTGGGCGGGGGTAGAAGTTGGGCTTGAGTCGTGGTCGTCACGGCGATGTTCCTTGATCCGGGGGTTCTGTTGAACAACCGAATCTTTGCCGCGACTGCCCGAGATGTGAAGTGTTGCAGGGATACTTTACCTACAAGAACCTACGCCAGCCTACATTCGACCTACAATAACCTCCGCGGCGCGGTTCAGGATCGCGGTTTTCTCTTCCTTCGCGTCCCGCGTTCCAGGGTGTCCGGCCGCTTGAGCCACCGGACCCAAGACCGTCGGCGTTTCCTGCCCGCCGGAGGATCGATCCTGAAATCACTGATCACGCCCATCTCTTTCGCCCGCATCGCCGATTTTTCGAGATCGTCATGGCCGATGCCCAGGGCATCCTCCAGATCCCGCCCGCTGACGACCTCATACACGTTGCGCCGTCACCCACGCTGTCGTCGGGAAAGACGCCCAACGCCAGCACGACGGCCAAGCAGTCGCCTGGAATCTCAAGGAACTGGGGCTTCCCCAATAACCCGGGGAGGCCGCCAGGAAGGGGTGCCGCCGTCACTTCGGCAAAGACAAGGCGATCGGCCCGCCGACGGTGGATGGTTTGAACGACGGGCGGGAAACGCGGGATCACCTCGTTGTGCTCGCCGGGGGCCTCACCGCTCGGCCAAGCAATGGTCACATTCGGCCGCACCGGATACGCGAGCAATCCGTAAACCTCGACGAGCCTGGTTTCGATCGCGGCTAAGCCGATGGCCAGCATGTCGCCGGGTTGCGCTGGGTCGGCGGATTGCCCTAGCCCCAGCCGGCCCGCCGCCCGTAGCGTCCCCATCCGCAGCACCTCGTGCAGGGACGAGGCAGGAAACCACGCGAGTGGATCGCACTGCTCAAGATCGACCGCCTTAGCCGGTGCGAGCTCGCAGTGTACAAGGACCATGCGGGCCATTTCTTCCCCTCAGCTCGGCGCGGGCCGAGCCGGCGGCGCAGCGGGCTGAGGGATCCGCCCACGCCAACCGGCCCACTAGGCTTGAGGGAGCGACCCGCCAAGCCGACCCGGCCAGGATCAATTGTACCAAGAATCACCCAACCAACTTGGCGATCTCGCGGCCACGCTCGACGTTGACCTCGGCGTAAATCTGACTTGTGGTCACCTGGGAATGACCGAGAATCACCTGCTGCGCCTTCGATTCCGTACTTCGCGCGAATCTCGGTCGCCGCGGCATGTCTCAGTTGGTTTGGCGACCAGTTCGGGACGCTGGCCCGCCGACAGCCGCGGATGATTGCGGTCCTGACGCTGCTCCTCGAAATCGGGAAGACTCGGCCGGTGCCTGCCTTCGAAATGCGCCGGGTCAGGATCTGCTGGCACTTCGGACCGAGGAATATGACCCGCGGTTTGCCTCGGTGCTGTGTTTTGTGCGCTCCAGGTACATACCGCCAGCATTCGGGGTCGGTCCGGTCGATCTGCTCGACCATCATCGCGCAGGCTTCACCCGGTCGCATCCCCGACAAACGCATTACCCGGATCACGTCCGCGACGACCTCGGAGACGTATGGCACGACGGCTTTGACATGCTCGTCGGCGACGGGTCCAACCTCGGGTTTCTCCCTAGCGTCACTCCGGTGCTTCCTCGGCGCTTTGACTTCCTGAAGCGAATAGCACACAGCACCCGAAACGAGCCCTTCCTCGACCGCCCAAAAGAACATCCTCTTGATGCGCCGTACCTGGGCGTTAATGTCGGCACCTCGACCAGTCCAATCTGATCATCTCCGACCGAACCAGCTTCAAGTGTTTGGGAGTGAACTCGGCCACTGGAACGCTCCCGTACAGGTCAAGCAACGGGCGGTGTGCCGCACGAATCACGACGTGCTCGCCAGTAGGGCGGCCGTCCCTGCGGTAATAGCGCTTGGCGTGCTCCCAGAACTTGTCGATCAACTCTGCGATCGTGAGCACTGAAGGCGCGGCCTCCGGACCGCTGCCCGGTTCATCGGACACATCATTTTGCACCAAGCGAGCGAGGAGCCGAGAATAGGCTTCCAGGCTCTCCTTTGGACCCGAATCGACCAAGGTAGTGATCCTTGCCACGAAATCGGACACGAGCTAGACCGGACGGTTTGTGGAGGGAATAAGCGGGCGGTTTGTGAATGAGTCTCGGCATGGTGCGTCCTTCCCGAATCAGCACAAAGGGGTATTTCTACCCCTTTGACAACCAGGATCAGGCCGCACTGCCGACCAACGGCAGGTACACTCAACTCGTGTCAGCGAATCGTAAGTCCCTCAGCTACCGGGAAATCGGGGCGACAGGATTTGAACCTGCGACCTCACGGACCCGAACCGTGCGCTCTAGCCAGGCTGAGCTACGCCCCGTAAAGATTGCTTGTCCACTTGATCTTAACGAGATGGCGAGATCTGTCAATTCCATCAACCACGCACGTCCGGCTTGGGGCGGCTTGGCTTCGCTCTAGGTTGATCGACCGGCGCGTGCTGCTCGAGCGGCGTTTTCACAGTATCCATGAAGACGCGCCAGTTCCGCTCCAGGTTCGCGAGATCGGTCCCGAACGCCCGCTGGAACGTATGAAAAAAAAGATCGCCCGGAGATGCCGCCGGAGAATTCGCGCTCTCGGTTGGGCTCCGCAACAGGTCGATGAAGGTCAGAAACTGCTGCGGATGCTGCGTGCGCAGGTAATAGACCAGGGCCCACGCTTGGGCGTAAAGGTCGCGATCGTAACCGTGGCCGAATCCCGCGTCGCGCACCAGGCGCTCAAGCGGCAAGCGCGCCGCGAGCTTGCGCCAGTCCGGGAGCCTCAGGTCGTGCGCGCGGCTGATTCCGGCCCAGCGGCCGCCGCGGATGACCTCAAACTGGGCGGCAAATCCCTCGTTTAGCCAGTAGGAAAAAACGCCGTGTCGCGTGACCAAGCCCGTATTGGCCGCAAGCTGGTGAATCATCTCGTGGGCCGCCGTGCCCAGGTCGATCGACCGGCGATCGAGCTCCAAGAGCACCAGCTCGCAGGTAATCTCCCGGTCAACGCCGGCGATGAATGCCTTGGCCGCGTCACGCCCGACAGTTCGAGCCGGCTCGCCGGTGACTTTGAGCTTCACCCGGCTCCGCGCCGGGGCGCGGTCGACTTGCTCGGTAAGCCGTCGCAATTCCTCGCGCCGCGAGCTCAACGCCTCCCGAGCCCTGCGATCTTGATCGGTGCCTCGCGAATCAAAGGCAACGACGGCGTCCCATGTCGGGTGAAAATAGCCACGGGTCGTTGCAAAGGGATCCGCCCCCTGTGCGTGCAAGAACGCCAGGTAGTCCTTCTGCGTGGCAAACCAGGCTGAGAACAGCCGCCGGGGCGGCACTTTTAGCTCGATCCCCTGGGCGGCCAGGAGTAGATGATAGCCTGTGAGCACGCGCTCCAGGGTCGCGATGCGCTCCTGGGCGTCGGCGTCGGAATGCTGGTGCAAGAGCAGCACGTGCGGCCCGCGGGCTACGACGAACTCGCCGCCCAAGGCGCGCTGAAATGCGGCGAAATCGGGATCGCCGCACGGCCGGTCGAGCTGATCGAGTATGGCGGCCATCCGTGCAGTCGAAGCGTGCTTGGGATCGACCTGATGGAGCGCGCGGATCTCCGGAATGACCTCGCGAGTCAAGCCATTTTCGATGGCCCACCACGCGGCCGCATACCGCGCGGCGAATCCCATGGTTCGGGCCTTCTGGCGCCGGGCTTCCCACTCGGCCTCGGGCCAAAAGCCCGGCACGATCGCCCGGAAATCGTCGCGGCGCAATGCAATCGGACCGTCCGGCATGATCAAGGTCACGTGATCGCCCTCAATCTTGACCGGAAGCTGAGCCTCGCCTCCCTTGCGGAAATAGACCAGGTCGGCCTGAGAAAACGGGGGAAATTGCCCCACGAAAATCCATGCGACGAGGAGTAAACGCCGCGCGATCACACGCTGCATGCAAACACTCTGGCGCAGGTCAGGCTGGAAAGCCTGACCTACAAGAAAATCGGTCGTCCACCTATATTTCGTGTCGTGAATAACAAGAAGCTCCACACCGGTCGGTCTAATCGGGCGGCCAACTGCCCGAGCCTAGTCGATTTCCTTAGCCGCGGCGAGCGATGATTGGCCAGATTGCCTCGACTCGATTGCCCCTGACGGCATGGATCCAGTCGTAAAGATTGACCGTGGGGTCGCAGTGGGTGACGTAGAATTCGAGGCGGTCGCCGATCCTGGGAAGGTCGGCGCAATTAGCGGCGGTGATCAGCCCGAACTCGTCGCCAAAGAACCTGTAATTGATCCCCTCCCGGTCCTTCGCCCGAGGAGCACCGCCCGAGTCGGTCGCGAAGGCCTTGGTACCGGCGTCAACCGAGACGCGGTCAGGGTGGGTCGCGCTGACGACCGTGGTGAGGACCGTCAAGCTGGGGAGAAAGTCGGTGTAGACCGGGTTTCCGCCGCGACTGCCGATATCGCGGTAGCCGTTATCCATGAACACATAGGAACCAGCCTGTAGTTCGACGCTTCCCGGCAGTTCGGTATCGATGTTGTACGTACCGGTGCTGCCGCCGGAAAGAATCGCGGTATCGAAGCCCGATCTGGCGAGCAGTTCGCGCGTCTCGACCGCCCTGGCCATGGCCGCCAGCGACGCCTGCTTGCGCTCGTCGAAGCCGACGACGTGGGACGCCATGCCGGAATAAGCTTGCACGCCCTCGACCCGCAGCCATTTCGATCGGCCCATGAGCTGCGCGAGCTCAAGCGCCGGCCTGCCGGGCAAGACTCCGGACCGCTGGTCGCCGACGTCGAGATCGACGAGAACGTTCGCGACCACCTGATTGGCCTCGGCCGCTTCCATGATCAGCTTCGCTTCGCGGGGGTGGCCGACTGCGAGCAAGACACGCTCGTCTTTTCGCATCAAGGCGATCATCCGCGCCACCTTGCCTGGATCGACGATGGGCGAGGTAAGGAGCACGCCCGGTATCCCCGCGGAGACCATTGCCTCGGCTTCGGGGACCGTCGCACATGCGACGCCTCGCGCGCGGCGGCGACCTGGCGCCTGGCGATTTCCGGGCACTTGTGTGTTTTGGCGTGCGGCCGGGCCGCGCAGCGGGCGGTCCGGCAGTGCTCGGCGAGCTTGGCGATGTTGGCGTCGAGCCGATCCAGGTCCACAATCAGGGCCGGCGTCGCAATGTCGTCCTTGCTCGCCGGCTTCGCCGTGCGGGTTGCAAGGTTGAACAGGTGCTTCCGCGCCGCGGCGCGGGACGGACAGGACGCGCCCTGGCCGCTCGAGAGAGTCATGGTGAGCGATCTCCGGTTCAGATATCTCGACGTTCGCCAAGCGAATCGAATCGATCGCCGTGGCGTCACAATAAGCTAACCAGTGCGATCGACGGAGGGCAACCACGCGGCAGGCACATTTGGAGTGCACCGGTGAAATCACCACCGGCCGTTCGACCCACTCCACCAAGACAGGTTCTTGCGGATGGAACGGCCAGGTGCACCTGGCACCCGGGTGCCGGCGTGGTCACGGCGAGCCGGGAATTAGCAGCAGCCGGGCCGGAAGCTCTAAAGCGTTACCAGCAAAATACTTTAGCCAAAACGCCGAGTCCAATGCCGGCAGTCGGGTTTTCCATAGACCGCTTGCAATCCCCGGTTGCCGCGCTATACTGATGGATAATCGGCGGCGGGTGAAAAACCTCCACGACAGCAAGGTCTGGAACGAATGCGGGAGTAGCTCAGGGGTAGAGCACCACGTTGCCAACGTGGCTGTCGAGGGTTCAAATCCCTTCTCCCGCTCTTCTTGGATGCCATTTGGGGTTGGCGGCTTTCGCTCGAGCGCGCGAGTTGCGTGATGGCGGACCGAGCCATCCCGGCCTCGTGTCATTGAGAGGGAAAGCCTTTGATGAGCAGCGAAGAACGCGATCTGGAGTCGGCGGTGACGGTCAGCGATCCAGCCGATCTCGCGGGTGATCAATCCGACGAGAAGGTGACCGAATCCAAGCGCAAGCTTGAGATCGACGTGGCCATCACGGACGCCGGCCCGTGCAAGAAGCATCTCAAAATCACGATCCCCCGCGACGAGATCGACCGTCAGTTCGAGGAGTCGCTCACCGAACTGCGCAAGGAGGCCGTGGTGCCCGGCTTCCGGCCGGGACGAGCCCCGAAGCAGCTTGTCGTGAAGCGTTTCAAGAAAGAGGTCTCCAACCAGGTCAAGCAGAAGCTCCTGATGTCGTCGCTCGAGCAGATCGACGCCGACCACAAGCTTGACCCGATCACCCAGCCTCGGCTCGACATCGAGGCGATCGAGCTGCCCGAGGATGGGCCGATGAACTTCGAGATGGACGTCGAAGTGCGTCCTCAGTTTGATCTGCCCAATTACAAGGGATTCAAGATCCGCCGGCCGATCATCGAGGTCACCGAGAAGGACGTCGACACCAACGTCACCCGGGTCCTGGAGGAGTATGCGCAGCTCGTGCCCAAGCTGGACGCCCCAGCGGAGATCGGTGATCACATCACGGCCGACCTGCAATTCATTCGGTCCGACGGCCGGCTGATCAATGAGGTCAAAGAAGTCAAGTTTCGCCTTCAGCCGGAGCTCCGGTTCCAGAATGGAACGTCCACGGGCCTGGGAGCGGCGCTCACGGGCGCCAGGCCGGGTGACGTGCGCGACGTCGAGGCCAAGCTGGGCTCGTCGGTGGACGATCCCTCCCTGCGGGGACAGAATGTCACCTTGAGAGTCCAGCTCAACGATCTCAAGTACAGCCGGCTGCCCGAGCTCAATCCGGGATTCCTCGACTCGATCGGCTTCGAAGACATGGCCGAGATGCGCGAGTGGGTGCGTGCCGCCTTGTATCGACGGGCCGAGGCTGAGGAGCGCCGGGTGATTCGCCGCCAGATCGTGGATCTACTGCTCCGCCAGACGCCGTTCGATCTCCCCGCCGACCTGGTTTCACGCGAGGAGAAGAACACCATTGCGCGGCTGGTCGATCAGCTCAAGCGCGAAGGGATGTCGGACAAGGAGATCAAAGCCCGCGCTGCCGAGATCCGGGCCAATGCGCACGAGACGACCATGGCGTCTCTCAAGGAACTCTTGATCCTGCTCAAGATCGCCGACGCCGAGGGAATCACGGTCGGCGAAGCCGATATCGAGCGCGAGATCCAGGCGATGGCCGAAAGATCCGACGAAAGCGCTCGTCGCGTTCGCGCCCGGTTGGAAAAGGAAGGCGGAACGGAGGGCCTGGCCACCCAGATCCTCGAAGGCATGGTCATCGACCGGATTCGCGAGTACTCCGCCGTCGAGGACGTCGCCGTGCCCGCGGCCCAGCCCGAGCCCGAGGTCGAGACGGTGGATTATGGCGCCGTGCCTCCGGCCGAGGAATCGCCGGCCCAGGAGAATCAAGAGGACCCGACCGACACGAGTGATCCCGAGTGATGAATTGGAGTTGCAGGGCTCGCGTGAGCCAGAACAATCCGACCAAGCCGCCACCACAGCGATACCCTTGGGACCCGGCTCGACCATGCGGCACGGCCGGTACGCCCGGGCCTATTAACCAAGGACTGTTCCATGAATGGTGAACATCCCCTCGCCGAACCGACGCTCCAGCGCTATCGGGACTATGCGCGACAGCGCCAGATGACCCTCGGCGATCTGCTCCTGGAGAATCGCATCGTCTTTCTCGAAGGCGTGATCAACGACGGGGCCGCCAACCTCGCCGTCATGAAGTTCCTCTTCCTTCAGTACGAAAACCGCACCCAGGGGATCTTCTTTTATATCAACAGCCCCGGCGGCGCCGTCACCAGCACGCTGGCGATCTACGACACCATGCAGTTCATCGAGTGCCCGATCGCGACCTACTGCATCGGGCTGGCGGCTTCCGGGGCGGCCGTGCTGCTCGCGGGAGGCACGAAAGGCCGGCGGTACGCCTTGCCCCACTCCAAGATCATGATTCACCAGCCTTACGGCCAGGTCGGCGGCCAGGTTTCGGATATCGAAATCCAGGCCGAAGAGATCATCAAGAGCAAGCAGGTGATTAATGAGATCCTCGCCAGACATACCGGACAGCCGATCGAGCGGATCGCACGGGACACCGAGCGCGACCGCTACTTGACTGCCGTCCAGGCCAAGGAATATGGTCTGGTCGATGAGGTTGTTGGTCGAATCGGTGAAAAAGGGAGTGCTCCTCCAGCTTCTTGATCGGCTCCTTTTTGCGAAGGGCGAATCCAACATGCCACTGGTTCCGATCGTAATTGAACGGAGCGGCCGCGAAGAGCGGGCGATGGATATCTATTCACGCCTGCTCCAGGATCGCATCGTCATTCTGGGCTCGGCGATCGACGACACCGTCGCCAATCTCGTCATCGCTCAGATGCTGGTGCTCGCTCACCAGGATGCCAAGGCGGACATCCATCTTTACATCAACAGCCCGGGCGGAAGCGTCACCGCGGGGCTGGCCATATACGACACCATGCAGTGGGTCTCGTGCGACGTCGCGACTTACTGCATCGGCCAGTGCGCCAGCATGGGCTCGCTGCTCCTGGCTGCCGGCTCCAAGGGCAAGCGCAACGCCCTTCCTCACAGCCGCATCATGATCCATCAGCCGCTGGCGGGCATGGAAGGCACCGCTACCGAGATCATGATTCACGCCGAGGAATTCATCCGCATGAAGAAACAGCTCAACCAGATCTACCAGAAGCACACAGGACAGACGCTGGAGCGGCTTCAGGACGATACGGACCGCGACCGCTTCATGTCGCCGGAAGAGTCTCGGGATTATGGCCTGATCGACAACGTCGTCGACCGCGAGCCTCCGATCCCACTCAACCCGAACCCGATCCCGTGAGGGTTTTGGTGTTCGAGAGTCGGCCACGTGCGGCGACGCCGCCGCATGAGTGGACTGCGCGCTGCGTGCACATCATGCGATAATTCACCGGAACCGGGGATGCCTGGCCGCACGCCGAAAATCTCGGCGCCGAGTTGAATCAAATCGAATCTCCCATGCGCCGCGCCTCGCCCGGTTCCCAGGAGAATCGTCCGATGCCCGCCCTGTCTTCCCACGGCAACCTCCTCTTCGGGCTGCCTGCGCTTCAGAACGGGTTCATTGATCAGGTTCAGCTCGTGGCGGCATTTCAGGCCTGGACGCGCGAGAAGCGCTCGCCCGTGGCCGAGCAGCTCGTCGCGCGCGGCGATATCGACGCCGAACAGCGCGCGTTGCTCGAAAGCCTCGTCAGGCAGCACATCAAGAAACATGGGGGCGACCCCGAGAATCGACTGGGGCTTGGCCAAGGCGACCGGCAAGCGGCCCTTTGCAGGCGACGCGCTCGATGTGATCCCGCTGGTTCGGAACCGACTTCGCATCGCGGCGGGCGCTGGGCCAGGCCAATTACGAGCTGGCCAACTTGACCAGCAAGGTCGGCCGGCGCGAAGCGGCGCTGGCGGCCCACCAACAGGTACTGGCATATCGCGAAGCCCTCGCTGCCGAGCCCGGGGCCGACGCGGAGTCGATCGCCGACGTCGGCGACAGCTTAGCTAGGGTCGGCGATGAGCAGATCGTCGTCGGCAAGACCGCCCGAGCCCAGGCTTCTTATGAAGCGGCACGGGCGCGCCTGGAAGCACTCGACAAAGCCCACCCCAACACGGCCGTGATCCTGAGCAGCTTGGCAAGTAGTTACGACCGCATCGGCAACCTTCTGAGGGATACCGGCAAACCGGCGGAATCCCTGGAGTCGTTTGCCAAGGCACTGTCGATCGAGCAGAAGTTGGTCGACGCCAACCCAGGCATCGCGCTTTTCCAGAGCAATCTGGCCGGGATTACGCACAACATGGCGAGCTCGCTCTGGCAGACGGGCGAACGGATGGAAGCGCTTGCGAAGTACGAGCGGGCACGAGAGCTCTCCGAGGCGGCCGTGAAGGCGGACCCCTCGGTTCCCCAGTACAAGGAGTTTCTGGCACACCACCACAATCGAATTGGCGATACCTTGTCGCAACTCGGTAAGCATGAGGCCGCCCTCGAATCATTCTCCCCGCTGAACCGATAGCGCCGGGAGGCTAGGTGGCGCCGCAGACGATTTCATCCATCATCCGAAGTCACGCATGCGAGTTCCTCGATGATCGTCTCGTTGGCCTCGGGGAATCGCAGCGCCGGGAGCTCGGCCGCGGGGACCCAGCGATACCCGCTGCCGTCGGCCGGTTCCGCAGTGGGATCCTCGGTGCAGCAGTCGAAAAAGAACAGCTCGACTTCGCCGTGAGCGTAGCAATACGTCGTGGTCCGGCGCAAGGGCCCGACTACGACGCTCAGGCCGATCTCCTCAAAACACTCGCGCGCCGTGGCTGCCGCCGGGTCTTCCCCCGGCTCGCACTTGCCGCCCGGAAACTCCCAGTAGCCCGCGTAGACGGTCCCCTCCGGCCGCCGTCGGACAAGGAACCGGTCTCCCCGCCGGACCAGCGCAATGCCAACCTGTTTGGGTAAGGATGAAGGATGCAGGAGGAAGGATGAATGAGAACTTCGGCTACCGCGGTCTTCTTCGTCTTTCATTCTAGAAGCCTTTCCGCTGCATGCGGAGCAGGAAGTACGGCTGACGGATTAATGAGAGCTTCGGCAGCAGCGGTCTTGTTCATCCTTCATCCTTTAGCCTTCATCCTTTCGCTCGCATGGCCTCGATGGCCCGGCCGGGTGAGCCCATGATATTGTAGCCGCAGTTGACGTGGAGGATCTCGCCGGTGATCCCGCTGGCGTGGTCCGAGAGCAGGAACATCCCGGCTGCGCCGACTTCCTCGCGGGTGATGTTGCGGCCCATCGGGGAGACGGCGACGTAAAGGCCGGCGAGGTTGTCGAAATCTCCCACCGCCGAAGCGGCCAGAGTCTTCACCGGCCCGGCGGATACGGCATTGACCCGGATTCGGCGCGGCCCGAGGTCATAGGCCAGGTACTTGACCGCGGCATCGAGCGCCGCCTTGCAAACGCCCATCAGGTTATATCCCGGAACGACGCGCTCGCCGCCGAAATACGTCAAGGTGAGGATCGACCCTCCCACGGGCATCACGGGGGCGGCATGCCGCGCGACCGTAGCCAGTGAGTAGACGCTGATATCCATCGCGGTCTTGAAGCCGTCGCGGCTGCTGTCGATGAAGGGACACTCCAGGTCCTTGATCGGCGCGAATGCGATCGAGTGCAATACAAAGTCGAGCCCGCCGAAGGTTGTCTGGGCTTCGGCGAAAACCCGGGCCACGTCCTCGTCTTTCTGGACGTCGCACGGGGTGATGAGCTTGGCGCCGGCCGGTTCGGCCAGTTTGCGGACCCGTCGCTCCATCTTGTCGCCTGGGAGGTGCGTGAAGCCAAGCTCGGCACCCTCGGCCAGCAGCTTCTGGGTGATCGCCCAGGCGATGCTGAAGTCGTTGGCGACGCCCAGGATCATTCCCTTCTTCCCCGAGAACAGACCCATCATTCACTCCTTCTGCCTCTGGCAGCCAAAACCGCGGTGGCATGCGCCTGATCGTGTGTGTTGTAAAATACCGGGACTCGACCGCCCGCTCAACATCGACTTTCTCCGGATGTCTACTTATCGCTGTGAGGTACCTCCGTGATTCGCGAATCGTCGAGCCCAAGGAAGGAGCAGGATCTCGAGCGCAGATCGGCTACCCGTCGAAGCACAGGGCCGATCCAAAAGGTCCAGGCCATTCTCTCTACTCCGATCACCGGATTCTGCACCATCGAGAGCCTCACGTGGCTCGTGGTGGCTATCGGCGTGTGGCTTCGTGTCCTGGAATACTCCGCCTATCGTGAGCTCTACATGGATGAGGAAAGTCTCCTGCGCAACCTCACCGGGCTCGCCGTCTTCGACTTCCACACGAGGCTGAGCGAAGAACAGCTTGCTCCGCCCGGGTTTCTGGTCGTGGAGCGGCTCATGGTCCGGCTAGGGCTGGATTTAGTTTGGTCGGCACGGTTCCTGCCGCTCGTGTGTGGGATCAGCTCGGTTTTTCTGATGCGGCTAGTTGCTCGCCGCTTCATTTCCCGGCCGGCCGTTCCGATCGCCGTCGGGCTGTTCGCACTGTCCGAGTGGCTCCTCTATTACTCGGCCGAGATCAAGCAGTATTCGACCGACCTCGCGTTGACCTTGGTCGCCCTGCTGCTGGCCGCCAAGCTCATGGCCGCGCGGCCTTTAGAACGGCAGACGCCGTCAGAACGGCAAACGCCGTCAGAACGGCAGACGCCTTCTGCTCGAGAACCAACGGCGGATCCGGCAGACGCAATCGCCGTGCGCGGCAAATTGCTGGCTCTCGCCATCTTCGGCGCGGCTGGCGTCTGGTTTTCTTACCCGCTGGCGTTTGTGCTCGCCGGGATCGGAACGTGGTTCATGGCGTCGGCCGCGATCCGCCGCGATTGGAAGAATGTGCAGCGAGCGCTCTGGGTGAGCTTGGTCTGGGCCGCGAGCTTCGCGGGCTGTTTTGCGGTTTCGCACGCGATCTTGACGACGGGCCAGTTCATCTGGAACTGGTGGGATTTCGCATTTCTGCCCATACCCCCGCGCTCGGCCGCCGATCTGGAGCGCGACTTCTGGCAGATGGTGAACGTCTTCAACAGCCCCGCGGACGTTCTGACGCCGCTGGGCGTATTGCCCTCGGCATTCGTGGCGCTCGGTTTATTCCTCACCGGCGCAGTGGCACTTGGGAGGAGGCGGCCCGGCGGCCTCTACCTGGTGGCATCTCCCATCCTGTTTGCTCTCATGGCTTCGGCGCTGCGACAGTATCCCTTTCACGGCAGGCTCCTGGTCTTCCTGGTTCCCACGGTTCACTTGCTGGTCGCCGAGGGCGCGGAGAGCCTTGCGCGGGGCGGCTTACTCCTCTTGCGCGGGCTGGCCGCGCGGTTGCCCGACGGCGCCTGGATCAAGATCGTTCTTGCCTGCATTTACGCGCTTATTGGCGTTTCGCCAGCGTTTCTTCTCTACCAATCGGCGGCCGACAGCATGTGGCGTTACACGATCAGGAAGCGTCAACGTGAGTTCGACTCGCATGGCGATCTGCGTGCCGATTTGCTCGATTACCGCGAAAACATGCAGCGAGAGGCCAGGGACCGGTGAATCGAGCAGATGTTCGGCCGCCGGGCGCCGCGGACAGCGTTGTGCAACCGAGGTCTGGTCATGCAAAGCCGCTGGGCGCGGGCGCGATTTGCGTGGCGATCGTCGCGCTGGGCGCGGGCCTGCGCTCGTTTGAGCTTGGGCGGCTCAGCTTCTGGTACGACGAAGTGGTAACCATGCGGCTGGCGCGGGCTGGCAGCCCTGGTGCGCTCGTGGACCGCCTGTTTCAGATCGACGCGACCAGGGCGCCTCTGCACCCGCTCTTGCTTCAGGCCTGGCTGGAGGTATTCCGGACGTCGGAAGCGTCGGCACGCTCGCTTTCGGTCGTGTGCGGTGTCGCAACGATCGTGCTGGTCTTTCTCATCGGCCGGATCGTCTTTGATGCCCCGACCGGACTGTGGGCTGCCTGGCTGGGCGCTTTGAGCCCGATCCTGATCGTTTATGCGCGAGAGGCCCGGATGTACGCCTGGCTGGTGCTCGTGACCTGTTGCGCGTGGCTGGCGCTCTTGGCGCTCCTCCGCGCGCGCTCCCCAGCCAGGACCATGGCCTATGGGCTCAGCCTGGTGGCGCTGGCTTACTCGCATCCGCTCGGGCTCGTGATGGGGGCGACTCTGGCTCTGGCGGGCCTGATCGGCGCTCGAGCGTGCTTCGGCGGGTTTTCGCGCTGGCTGTTCGTCCATCTCGCGGCGCTCGTGCTCGTCTTGCCCTGGATCGGGAATTACTTCGATCATCCTCCCGAGTTTCTCAGCGGGCGTCTGCCACTTCGGTTCCTGCTGGGCGTTCCGATCGGGTTCATCGGGGGCGACTTCCGGGTTCTGGGCGGACTGCTCTTGCTCATCGTGGCGGGACTCTTGCGGCATACTCGCGGCCGGGACATCGGACGAGAGGAACAATCCGCTTTACGGTATTGGTCAGGTCCGGCGTTCCTGCTGTTGTGGTTTGCGCTGCCGCCCTTGTCGCTTTACCTCTATTCGCTAGTGTCCTACCCCATATTCGGGCCGGCGCGATACACGGCATGCTCGGCGCCTGCATTTCTGGTCCTGGTCGCCGCTGGGCTGAGGTCGATGCCGGCTCTCGTTCGCTATCCCGTCGCGGGTCTAATGACGCTCGTGTCGGCGCTTGCACTTGGCCCGCTGGCGTACGACCCCGAGCTCAAGGCCGACTGGCGAGCATTCGCACTGGAGGTTTCGCAAGCGCTGCGCGACCGGCCCGGCGATCGCATCGTGGTGATCGTCGCCTCCAGCGAAGCGGCGCGAAACGTCGAGGTCGAGACGGCTCGGTATTATCTGCCTGCGAGCTGCACGGTCATTCCAGTTCGCGACGCCACGCCAACGCGACTCGACGCGCACGGCGCCGAGCTCGTTTATTTCGCGGTCGGATTGCGTCGCGGGGAACCGGCCGCGACGGCCCCGGAGCGGCTCGGCGGCTACGAGTTTCGCGAACCGAAGCGCTATCCGGGGTTAATCGTTTACCGGGGCTCGCGCTGAGCCGAAGCTTCTCTTCGGCGATCGCATCCGCATCTGGGAAGCCTGCTGCCGGGCTTTGAGCAACGCACCCAGCCGGCCAGCCCCGCGGCCGATATCAGGAACCCGCCGCGCCGACTCCGGAACGAGGACCAGAATTTCCGGGCGCGTATGGCCGAAGTGAGTCGGGTGTACCCCCACCATATTTCTTGCAGCGATTTGGCGTCAAAATGGCGGAGTAATTCGTCTCCTCGTGACGTGAAGGAGACCGAGCTGTTCGAGGACGGGTTGCGCCGCGATGCGCTCGATCTCGGCTTGGGGGTAATGCGAAAGCGCGGCCGTCGGGCCGATCATGCGCTGTTCCAGGACTGTCGCGATTTCGCTCCTTAATGTGTTGCCACATGTTTTTGCCTTTGTCCAGTGACAAAACCTCGCGCGCTGCCCAGGTTTCTTCCGGCGTCGGGCCCGTCGCTCCCCATGGCCGGCTCAGCCGGTTGGCGCGGAGACGCGCCACCAGGAGATCGTCGCTCGCCGAACCGGGCGGCGTCCGCGTTGCGTACAGCTTTTTCCTGTCGGTATCCCGAGCCCTTGCCACAAAAGCTCAGCGACCGGATCGAGATGGGCCGACGAGCTGTAGAATTCGTCGGTCGGGGCCCCGGCGGGCTCGTCCGCACCGAGGTCGTTCCAGGCAGGCGGCTGCGGGGCGTCTCCAAACTCCAGAGCCGTCTCATCCCGCCGATCGGGCAGGCCCGTCGGCTCGGGTGCAGGTTCGACCGATGGGATGTCTCCGCAATGAAGGTGTCCGCATTCTCCGATTTCGTGTCAATCGCGCCTTTTGTCCGCCGCGAGCACCGGCGGAAACGACTCGGCCGCTGCCCTCATGGGCGCCGTTTCGGCTGAACAGGCTCGTCCGCCTGCGGCTCGAGCACGGGCAGCGCCAGCGCGTCCAGGTCTTGATTGAAAGCCGAGCGAGCCATGCCGAGGGCTTTTTCGGTTGCGGCGCCGATTCGGAGGCTGCGCTGTTCGAGTTCGGCCGGTACCGAGCCGAGGCCAAGCGCTTCGACGATGCCGAAGGCACTTTTCACCTGGGGATCTTCAGCGAGCCTCTGGCCGGCATCCGCGCGGACGTCGGCCGGGCGCACCGTCGCCGTTCGCGATCCAAAGGGCACCCACTGCTTGGGCCCGATGCAGATCCACAAAGTGCATTCGACGGTGACGCCGTCGAGATCGGGCTGCATCTCCATTCGGGTCACAACGGCGCCTTTTCGCCCGCGCGCCTCGATGGCGGTGAGCTTTTCGACGAGCGGGTCAGGCCGGCGCGCGTCGTCCGGATCGAGCAGCCGTTTCAGTTCCGAAATGGCCGTGGAGAGGCCCAGCCCACCCATGAGCTGACCGGCGCCGGTGTCCGGTACCACCATGTCCTGAAATCGAACGAAGCGTAGGTCCGAGTCGCTCGCAAGCTCGGTCGCGGCCCGGCGAGCCAGCCAGAGCCGATCGGCCTCGGGAAACGGCTGCAAGAGACGGTCCGGCGAGGGCAGGGGGTTCCTGGCGTCCGCATCGGTTGCGAAGCCGCGGGCTTCGAGCGCATCTTTCAGCTCCTCGAGCGGCATCGACTCGGGATCGGAAAGGTTGCAAAGCCACGCGAGCTGCGGGAATCGTTCGGCTGGCGGCGGACGGCGCGACAGGCCGGCAACCTCGTCCTTGGCGACCCTTATCCGAAGCAAGATCGATTGATCCGCCACCCCGGGCGCCGACAAGCGAGCCAGCTCGTGGTCTATCCACTTGATGATCCGGTCGTCATCGGCAGGATTCGCGGCCCGGTCTTGCCGCCAGGCGCGCAGGCGCTCTAGCCGCTGGGCGATAGCGATGCGCGCCGAGTTGGCGGAGAAACGCTCCCAGGCGTGGATCCGCCGCGCGACGTTCTTGCGAGCCCACTCGCGCCGAACCAGGAATTCCACCGACCCGCCGCGCCCAGGGCTGACCGAAGTAACCAGCCCCAGCACCACGGATCGGTCGCGGAGCACGATCCGGTCGAATGCTGGCGACGGAGCGCCGTCCCGCGGATCATCCGCCCCGGTCAGCGCGAGCGCTAGAGCCAGCACCAAGCTCTGACCAATCATCGTGACGGCCTCCGGAAGACGCCTTGACTATCAGCTTCCATCGCTCTGCGGCGATTGCGCCGCGTCGGGAACTTGCATTTCGACAATCAGGCTCATCTCGATCATATGAGACCCGTCAGCGTCATACACTGTGAGGTCCCGGCCGCGGGGCGACATGGGAATTGCAACAAAGTCCGCATGTCGCACCAGGTAGGATCGGCCGTCGAACCAGATACAATGTAAATGGACGGAACGGCTGCCAGTGCATCGCGTCCCGGACCTGGTTCAGCATCGCCATGACTTGCGTCCCCGCCGTCAAAATCTTTCGCGCCCTATCGCATTATAACCAGAGGAGTAGCTGGAATCCTATGGATCCTGTGATGATCGGGCCTCTCGGCGACCGCGACTTTCTGGCCCATTTCACCAGCGAGCGCGCCGCCGCCGGCTGGGCTGCCGCGGTGCGTCGGCAAGAGTGGCCGGACGTGACCGATGTGGTGCTGGCCTATCGCAGCGTCGGCGTATTCGCGGCACCGGAAGTGCTTGATCCGGCAGAACTGGAGTCTCGGCTCGCGGGCATCGCGCCGGGCGGTGATACACTCGGCGGCGGCAAGCTGCTCGTCGTTCCCGTGTTCTATGACGGCGCCGATCTGGACGACGTGGCGGCGCGCCTGGGCTTGACCCGCGACGATGTGATCCAAGCACACTCCAGCGTTGAATACGATGTGTTTGCGATCGGCTTCTTGCCAGGGTACCCTTACGCGGGATATCTCCCGCCGGTGTTGTCGGGCCTGCCTCGCCGCGAGGTCCCGCGCCTTCGTGTCCCGGCCGGTTCGGTCGCGATCGCGGGCCGCCAGACCGGGATCTATCCTCGCGAATCGCCGGCTGGCTGGCACGTACTGGGGACGACTCCGCTCTGCATCGCTGATGTCGAAACCAACTATTTCCCCATTGCGGCCGGCGATCGACTGCGATTCGAGCCGATCGCCGCCGCCGAATTCGAAGCCCGCCATCATGAACGCCTCTGAAAAACCCACGCGAATCCCTGTCGCGGAGATCGACCTCAACGCCGATCTAGGCGAAGGACTTCTGAACGACCAGGCCTTGCTGGGTCTGGTCACCTCGGCGAGTATCTGCTGCGGCGCACACGCCGGCAGCTCCCAAGCGATCCGACGGACTCTCTGCGACGCGCACGATCGGGAAGTGGTCATCGGAGCTCATCCCGGCTACCCCGACCGCGACGGATTCGGCCGCCGCGACCAGGATCTCTCCGCCGAGCAAGTCGAGATTCTTATCACCGGCCAGGTATCGGCCCTGGGCAGCCTGGCGCGCGAAGCCGGCGTCTCGATTCGCTATCTCAAACCTCATGGAGCGCTCTACAACCAGGCCCAGTGCCAGGAGCCGATCGCCCGCGGGGTCGTTGCGGCAGCCGCTGCGCTCAATCTACCGTTACTCGGCCAGCCCGGTGCATTGGTCGAGGCGCTATGCTGTGAGCGCGGTGTACGCTACGTCACCGAGGGGTTTCCGGACCGCCGCTATCGCGACGATTGCTCGCTCTGGCCCCGGAGCGAGCCGGGTGCGATCCTCGTCGAGCCCGAGGAGCTCGCGCAGCAGGTTCTGCGGCTGGTGGCCGAAGGACGGGTCGCGACGTTGTGCATTCACGGTGACGATCCCCGCGCCGTTGCCAACGCCGAGCTCGTGCGCAGCGTACTCACGAACCACGGGATAGTGCTTCGCTCGTTCATGGAAGCGACGTCCTGATGGGCCTATTGGTCATCGATGCCGGATTGAGCACGACCGTCCAGGACCTGGGCCGGCCCGGTTATCGACAGTGGGGCGTCCCGCCGGGCGGGCCCTTCGACCGTGGTTCGGCCGGCATTGCCAATGCCCTTGTGGGTAATTCTCCCGACTGTGCCGTGCTGGAGCTCACACTCCGGGGCGGCGTCTATCAGGCCGATTGTCCCCTGGCAATCGCCCTGGCGGGAGCGCCGATCGAGGCCCAAATCATCGGTTCCGATTCCCGGGAGCGGCGAATCGAGCTTCCCTTGAGCTGTTCGCTCGCGGCGGGAGAGCGCCTGGTCCTCGGCCGGACCCGTGATGGAGCCCGAGCGTACCTCGCGGTCAAAGGAGGGTGGCAAACCAGCCCGATCCTGGGAAGCCGATCTTCGGAAGTGCGCATCGCTGGGGGGACGGTCCTTCCGGCGGGGCCTGGAGCCATCCCCACCCGCCACATCTGTCAAACCACCTGGAAATCTCCGAGCGCGGAGCCGTTCCGGATCATCCCCGGCCCCGACGAGGGTACCGGCTCGAGCTTCGACCACCATGTCTGGATCCGTCGCAACTTCCGCGTCAGCTCGCATGCCGACCGCGTCGGGGTGCGGCTGGAGGGTGAGCCCTTGAACGTTTTTTCTCCACCAGAAAGGCTCTCGACGCCCGTCGCCCCGGGGGCCATACAGCTTGCTGGCGGACAGCTCATCATCCTGGGCGTCGCCTGCGGCACCATGGGCGGATACCCGCACATCGCCCACGTTATCTCGGCCGACCTCGATCGCATCGGCCAGCTCAAGCCGGGCGACACGCTGCATTTTCTGCCGGCGACCCTGGATGAAGCACGCCGGCTTGACAGAGTGTCGCGCACGCAAAACAAGTTCCTGACAGATCGGCTCAACCTGCTTGCCCGAGATGAGGAGATCTACTGAGACGATGCAAGCAACCGCGTATTCTTCCGCCGGTTTGAGCTTGTCGATTCCGGCAACTTGAGTTAAATGGTCGCGTGGTTCACGTCCGGGTCTCGTTCCTTTCCTTCCCCGCATCCAGCGGGTCCACCGCAGCGCCGAGGCGATCTCGCGCTCGAGACAGGGGCAGTGCGATGGCGTGCGATCGCCGTAACTGGCGAGCCCTCCTTATTCCGGTCTGTATCGTGGGGCTGGCTTCCGCGGCTGGCTGCCTGCGATCGTCGCTGTTGCGGCCTGCGGTTGAGCCGGTTCTCGAACCTCAGTCTTCCGCCGAGCAAGAGCCCAGTGCGACGGAACGTTTAATCGTCCCGTCCAGCCGCAACGCTTCAGCGTCCCAAGGCACCCGCACCACGGCTCTGGAAGCCAGCGGGGCGTCGCTTGCGACGCCTCTGGGGTCCGTCGCGACACCTGCCCTCTCTGAGCCTGGGCCGACTGCTCTCGCCAGCTCTTCGAAACCCAGCACAACCATCCCTCCTCCGCCGGATCCCGATTCGGAGTTGACCCAGAGCCCGACTGCAACAGCTTCATCCGCCGGGCCAGGGGCTGTCGCGATGTCATCAGCCGGTGCGACGGGTTTGCCGGCCCTGGCGCCACCACGCGTGCCCGCCGTTCAATCGCCCGCCGCTCAACCGCCTACTGTTCAATCACCTGCCGCGTCGTCGACGCCGTTGCTCGATGCGGCGATGCAGCGCGTTCAACGCGCTGACCCGCCACCAACGCGAATCAACAAGCTTGGCTGACTCGCGCGATGAGCCGGAAAAAAAGGCAGTGCGGCCGTCGGCAGGCTCGACCTCGGCTCAACCGGCCAAGAAGGCGGAATCCGACCCTCCGCTGCCGATCGTGCTCGCTCGGTCTGCCGGATCCGCCGGATCGGCGGAGCCTGCTAAACCGCAAGTCTATTCTCCTGCACAGATTTCTCCTGCCCAACGAGCATCGACCAAACCGTCGGGCAAGAAAGCCGATCCTCCGCCCGTTCGGTCGCTCGACAGCCCGCCTCCGTCACTTTTGCCGTCACCGTGTGAATCAGATTCGCTGCTCGATGTTGCGAATCTGCAACTTTGCCGCAAGGTCAGCGGATTCGGATCATTCGAGCCCTTGGCTGGAACGACCGTTCAGCCCGGACAGCGGGTTTTGCTTTACTGCGAGATGGCGGGCCTGCGATATGAAGCGATAGACGCTGGTTTCGCGTCTCGTCTCTCCTCACGGGTCGAGCTGCGGGCCGCAGACAACGAAGCGGTGATCTGGGAGCAGGAGCTCGGAATCGCCAGGGACGTCTGCCCCCGGGTCCGCCACGATTATTACGTGAGCTACCGCCTCACGTTCCCTCGCTCGCTGCCGGCGGGACGGCACCGGCTGCGCGTCGTTCAGACCGATCTCGCGGCCAATCGGTCCGCGTCTGCCGAAATCCTCTTGAACATCGCTCCTTGAGCCTTCCCAACCCGTGAACGGACGCTCGCCGACGAACCGAGTTCCTCGCGCGCCTTGTCAATGCCGCCTGAGTGGGCAAGAATAGTCTTATGCATTCGCTCGGTCCCGAACCGGTCAACGGGGATCAGATCATGTCCAAGAATCTACGGGTGTGGGGTTTAACCACGGTTCGCTGCGCGGGGACCATCGGGCTCGTCTCGATGGCGGTGCTTCTGCTCGATCCCGCGCGCAACCTGGCGTACTCCTCCGGTCCGGCGCAGCATCCCACGAATCAAGGTCCTGGGCAGATGGCGTACTTCAGGCCGTTCGGACAGGATCCCGGCGATGATGCGGCGATGCCCCGGCGTAATTCGAGGTTGAAGTCCGCGCAAGAAGGCGCGCTCGACGGAAAAAGGCGCCGCCAAGAAAGCGGACGCCGCCGCGAAATCCAAGGGCACGGCGGGCGAGCGCACGTCGGATGGCAATGGAGAGCTCTTGTTTTCGCAGGACATCGCCCCCATCCTGGTCGCGAATTGCATCCGCTGCCATTCCGGTGAAGGTGCGGGCGTGCGCCGGGGCAAGCTCGACCTGTTGACGTTCGAGAAGATGCAGAAGGGAACTCCTGACGACAAGGTCATCGTCCCGGGCAAGCCCGAGGCGAGCCACCTGGTGCTGCGAATCAAGGGCGAAGAAACGCCGCCGATGCCGCAGGGGAACAATAATCGCCTCGCGGCCGAGGCCATCGCCAAGATCGAGCGCTGGGTGAAAGACGGAGCCAAGCCCGACTCACGAGTCGATCCCAAGGCGGCCATGGAGTCTTATGCAGCGAGCCCGGTCCAGTCGCGCAAGCGGCAAATCGCCAAGCTGCCTGCGGCGGAGCGCGACAAGAATGTCGAAGCCGAGGGCCGCAAGCGCTGGAAGCAGGCCAATCCCAAGCTCAATCCCGAAATCGCCACCAGCGACCGCGACCACTTCATGATCTTCAGCAACCTGCCCAAGGAAAAGGCGAACACCACGCTCAGAGCGATGGAACTTCAGTACGGCCATCTCAAGCGCCTGCTGGGCACCGAGGCCACCGACTGGCCCGAAAAGCTGAGTGTCTACATCTTCGCGAGCAAGAAAGACCTCATCGAGTTTGTGCGCTCTGTCGAAAACCGCGACGTCGAGGCCGATGAAGTGACGACCGCCAAGCTCATGGTTCCCCAGCCCTACGTGGCTGTTCTCGATCCCATGGGTGGGAAGAAGGAAGAACCGGCGCCGCGCAGGAAAGGGCGAGGACGCCGTGGAGAGGCCAGAGATTCCGAGAACGGGGTCTCCGATCGCACCTTGATCGGTCTCCTGGCCGAAAGTGTCGATTCGGCCGTCGTGGCCGCGGCCGGCAATCCGCCGCGCTGGCTTTCAAAGGGAATCGGTAGCTACCTGGCCGCGCAGGTCGAGCGAAGCCCCTACTACAACCAGCTCCGCCAGGCCGCCCTGGCTAGCTTCGATCAGGGCTGGATGACCAAGGCCAATGAAGCCCTGGGCGGTGCCGAGCAGATCGCCGCCGGCGACCTCCACGCCGTCGGGTTTGTCTTCGTCGAAGCGATGATGTCGACCGAGCTGCGAGCGGGGTTCTCCGCGTTCGTTCGCGGCATGCTCGAAGGCCAGGGACGACTCGACGACATGCTCAAGGAAGTCTACAACGGGGCCACTCGCGAAGATTTCATCAACGACACGGGCGAATGGATGGTAACCCGCTACCGCAACGGACAGGTCCAATGAGCGGCGAGCCCGGGGAAGAAAACCGGGAGGCAGCGAGACTCGAGGCCGCCGAGACGTACTTCCTCCCCGCCGAGTCCGGCTCGCGCCACCGGATCTTTCCGGGTGTCGAGCTCCGCGCAGTCGCGGGCACTAACCTGATGCTCTCGGTCGTTCGCCTCGAGCCCGGCTCGATCGTCCTCGACCATTCGCACCACCACGAACAGATGGGCATCCTGATCGAGGGCCGGCTCGAGTTCACCATCGGGGGCATTACTCGCATTCTCGTCCCCGGCGACATGTGGCGCATCCCGGGCGGAGTTGTTCACAGGGTGAAGGCCTTGGATCAACCGGCGTTGGCTCTGGATGTCTTCCATCCCGTCCGCGAAGATTATCGATGAGCGTACCCATGCCTACGGGCTAATTGTCGGCGGCTGGATGGGGAACGCGCCTCCGCGGTGCCGCTGGGCCTGCGCAATGTAATGCCTCCAGGCATGCTCGATCCGCCGTTGGCTCGTCTCGTCCACTTTGCGCACCACGCGTCCGGGCACTCCGACAACCAGCGAGCCGGGCTCGATCTCGGTCCCCTCGAGCAAGACAGCGCCCGCACCGACGACCGAACCCCGTCCCAGGCGAACCCTATTCAGCAGCACCGCACCCATCCCGATCAAGCATTCGTCCTCGACGATACACCCGTGTAAAATCACCCGATGGCCGACCGTCACGCGGCTCCCGACCAGACAAGGGACGCCGGGATCGGCGTGCACCATCGTAAGATCCTGAATGTTGGTCTCCTGGCCGATCGAAATCCGTTCCGTATCGCCGCGAATCACACTGTTATACCAGACGCTCGCGCTTGGACCTATGTGAACGTCGCCCAGCACAATCGCTCCGGGAGCGATGAAAACCGTCGGATCGATCATAACAGTGGGTCCCGCTTATGCAAGCGCGCTCGGCAACGGTCGATGAATGAGGAATCCGTCAATGGCCGGCCATCCGCACCGAGCCATCACCGCGGCATTGTGCAGTCGTGATTGTTGATGCGTCCTGATCGCGAGCCGGCACGTCCAGCGGCTCGAACGCAAGCCGGATTCGGTATCTTGCTGAGAACCGGCTACCCACCAGTGCGACGGACAAGGGTGGAAGCAGGAGGAACCCGATCAGGAGCGCCAGGAACGCCAGCGCCGATAGAGACGTATTCGGCGAGATGATCGACTTCGCGAGTCGATCCGCGACGTTATGGATCGGCTCGGTGAACAAGGCGAAGCAACCGATCCATGCCACGAGTGCCGCCCACCCCCAGACTTCGAATCGCACGAGGGACGGAGGTATATTGTTGTGTCGCGACCGTTGATGAAACGCATACAAGAGCCCAATTGCCAGCATGTTCGCCAGGGGCAACGCGCCCGCGATGATGAGTTCCAGGAGTTGATGCAGCCAGGGGCCGTAAACCGGGCCCAGCAGGCGGAACGTACCCAAGTCCATGGCGACGATCATGACAACGACCATCATCTCCGCGATCGAAAAGCGAAACGGTTTCATCCGCGTGCTCCCTCACTGCCAGTTCTGTCCGCGACTCCAGCATGCTACCAGAAAGATCTCAGGGTATTCGTCATCACTCCTGACCGTTCCACGACAAGACGAGGTCGGTTTTGCCCGACGCGACGGCCACGGCAGCCCGATACGAAGTGGGATCGTCGCGCTTGTGATCGGCGAGGAAAACGGGAAGCGCGCGCAGCGCGCCCTCAAGCAATTCCAGCTCCCAGGAGAGAGGTGGTCGGACCGTCATCCCCCGTTCCTTGCGATAAATCGTGGGATAGGCCTCAGGTCCGGCAATTTCCCACCCATATTGCCGGGCCGCCGCGACGTCCTTGGGATTCATGTCCGTCACCGAATCGAAGGTGACCGCCAGGGCGACGGTTCGCCGCGCGTTCTCTTGCTCCGAGAGCTGGTTGGCCCAGAGCCTCCGGAGCAGGCCGATATCTTCGTAGAGCGCCACGCCCAGGGTGATTCCAGACTGTCCCATGAGGACGGCATACCATGGCCCACTCTGGTACCGGTCGCATTCAATTTTGATTGCCCGGTCGTCCCCCAGGAACCTCCACGGTGCTTTGCGATAGAACTCGGCGGCTGCCTGGTAGAAGCATCCGACGGTCTCTGGCGCGACCCCGGGCACATCCAGCAAGCCCGGCGGCTGATCTCGGGCCATGTGCTCGCGCAAGTTGTCGAAGATCTGATCAAGAAGCTCCAATCGACCGACGGTTTCGAGCGCGATTCCTATGTCCGCGAGATGCGGTTGGAGCACATCCCAGCGCGGATCGGGTTCGCTGCGGATCCGGGTCGGCCGGTGGGGTTTGCCCGTGGCGGGCTTCTGCATCGTCTCGGCTAACACGTCCCAGAGGCCATCGGACGTCGGCTCATCGGCGAGTAACGTGGTTGCGAAGATCTTGTCGTGCTCGGTGCTGACGATGAGAACTGCCCAGGGCATGACTCGCTCTTTTCTGGACTCGACCCAGGCCGGGATCTCGCCAAAACCGACGTCCCACACGTCGCGGACTGCGCAGCCGGCCGAGCTTGACTTTGGCGGCATCCGAAGGGCCGGAAGCGGCAGCGTGACGGCTCGCCGGCTCCTTCGGCGTCTTGACCACCTCCCGAACCCAGGTGACCGCGCCCGGCGTTGATTTCCATGCATTGAGATTCGCCCCCGCGTAGACGATCGCCTCGCTGGCATCGCCAAGGCTAAAATACTCGGGTGGTCGTTCCGGGAGCGGCATTTCGTCCAGAAGATAGGCCGGTACGAACTTGTTCCGCTTCAAAGCAGCGTTCAAAGAACTTCGAGCCTCGGGAGTATCTCCTTGCTGTCGAAAGGCGAGCAGCGCCTTGCTGTACATCCAGCTCGCCGTCTCCTCGGGGTATCGTTCGAGCAACTCGCCCAGCTCCTGGTCCCGATCGCAGATCAAGAGCCAGGTTGCCAGGATGTCGCGGACTCCCTGGTTGTCGTTGGGATTGAGTCGAAGCATCTCTTGCAGATGGGCAACGCCCTCGCCATGCCGCCCTTCCGACCAGAGGCCGATCGCAAGTCCCTTCAAGGCGCGCATGTAGGGACGTGTCTCGAGCAAGCCCCAGAACTTTCCCGCGGCCTCTTGCAGCGCCAAGGGCCCGATTGCCCGCTCACCGGCGGCGACGCCCTTTTCATAGTATTCGAGGGCTTCCTTGCCGCTCTGGGCGTGCTCCGCAAGCATGACGTAGGCGTCGGCACAATCGGCGGAGACATCGAGCGCCTGCCGCGCCAGTCTGACGCGCTCGCCTGGCTTCGTGGTGTCGAAGGCCTGGTACATGATCTCCTGGGCTCGAGCGAGCGGCGTGTCGGCTTTGGGACCGCCCGACACGCTATCGACCAACCCCTTCATGATTCCCTCCATCGCCCGCCGGTCGGGGAGCCCGGACGGGACATCCGAAGTCGGGGGCGTCTGGCCGAATCGTCTCGTGACTTTCTTGCGCGGGCGTGGTCTTTTCCTGGCCATTCTGTTAATCCTCCACCGGAATGCGGGACGCTCCGACAGCCATGTTAACCTCTCGGAGCGAGAAACCCTACCGAGCGCCCGATAATGAGGGACCGCTCAAGTCTGCGGCCGACTCTGGGCACCAGCACTGTTCTGCTCGAATTGGGTCAGGTCCAGGTCCGGCAGCATGGCGCCCTGCTCCAGATAATTTGTGTGAAGCTCGAAGCACCGCCGCAGGTCGTGGCGGATGTGGCCCATCGGCGCAGTCTCCAGGTAGCGGCGCAAGTAGTCGCGGTAGGCGGGGTGGGCACAGCTCTCGATGATGCTGCGGGCCCGGGCGACCGGAGCTAGGCCGCGGAGATCGGCCAGTCCCTGATCGGTGACGATCACCTGTACTGAGTGCTCACTGTGATCCATATGCGAGCACATGGGCACGACGGTCGAAATCCGTCCCGCCTTGACGACCGAGGGGCACATGAGGATCGAGAGGAAGGAGTTTCGCTCGAAGTCTCCGCTGCCGCCGAGGCCGTTCATGACCTGGGTACCGAAGAAGTGGGTCGAGTTGGCGTGGCCGTAGATATCGACTTCGATCGCGGTGTTCGTGGCGATCACGCCCAGGCGCCGGGCCACGCCGGGGTTGTTCGAGATTTCCTGGGGTCGCAGCACAATCCAGTCGGCGAAGTCGTCAAAGTTGTCGTAGAGAAACTTCAGCTTCTCCTCCGACAGACTGAGGGAGCAGGTGCTGGCGCCGCTCACCGCCCCGGCCGCGAGCAGGTCGAAGGTCGCGTCCTGCAGCACTTCGGTATAGACCGTGAATCGAGGAAGGTCCTTGCAAGCGGCCAGGCCGGCCATCACGGCGTTACAAACATTGCCGACCCCGCTCTGGAGCGGAAGGAACTCCTTGGGAATGCGCCCCGCGGCCATCTCCCCCAGGAGGAAACGAGCGACATGGTCGGCGATCCGGCGGCTCACCTCGTCAGGCGCGGTGAAAGAGCGGCCTCCGTCAGGCTCGTCATTGTGCACCACGCCGACGACCTTGGCGGGATCGACCCGGGCGAAACGGCGGCCGATCTTGTCAAGCGGGTCCTGGATCGCGATCGGCCGGCGGTGGGGAGGAAGCGGCAACACGACGATGTCGGCCATCTCCCGCAGCCGGGGCGAGTGGTGCGCATTGATCTCGACGATGACCCGCTGGGCATACTGAAGAAACGTCGGCGCATTGCCGATTCCGGTCGTGAGATAGACCTTGCCGTCAGGCGTGATCTCCGTGGCCTCTACGATTGCAAAGTCGATCCGCCCCAGAAACCCTTCCAGTACCATCTGCGAGACGTGCGAGAGATGCATGTCCACGAAGGCGACCTGGCCGGCGTTCACGCGCTTACGCAACGGAACGCTGGTCAGATAGGGCGCCCGCCAGCTTATCGCGTCGGCCTCACTCAACTCGTCGTCGACAGCCTCGCCGGTCGAGGCTCCACTGATGAGCCGGACCTGAAACGGCTGGCCCGACTCGTGCAATGCCCGCGCGCGGCGAGCGAGCGCGCGCGGCACCACCTTCGGTGACCCGGCACGCGTGAAGCCGCCCACGGCGACCATCGCGGCATCCGGAATCAGAGCTGCTGCCTCCTCGGGCGTCAGCGTGGGATAAAGCTTGCGCATCACCATGAGCTCGCTGCTTCCGCGGCCATTCGCGGCGCGGACTTGGGATCGATATCCTTACCCAGAACGAACGAGAGGTGCCTAATCTTAGGCAACGGGCTCGCCCCGAATCAAGAACAAACCGCGAATTGGACGGAGGCTACTGACATGAGTATCAATATGCATTTATCATGGCGATCGGGCGGCGGGGAAACTCTCTGCTCGTTGGGTTAGAATCAGGATTACTGCGCCCGCGGCCGACGCGAGTTCGAATGCCTTCTCCGGAGGAGCCATGTCGTTTGTGATCGAGAACATCGCCGACCGCATCGGGACCGTTACGCTGAATCACCCCAACGAGGTTAACCCGCTCGGCAAACATATGATCGACGACATCGCCGCGTCGCTCGGGCGGATGGAAGAGCAACGAGTCAGGGTGGTGGTCCTGCGGGCGAAGCCGGGTGCAAGGGTCTTCTCGGCGGGCCACGACGTCAGCGAGCTACCGCTCCATGGCCGCGACCCGCTCACTCACACCGATCCCCTCGGGCAAGCGGTCCGAACCATTCAGCTCTTCCCTGCTCCGGTGATTGCGCTGGTCGAGGGAACTGTCTGGGGTGGGGCTTGCGAGCTGGTAATGGGCTGCGACCTCGTCGTGGCGGGTTCGGACACCACGTTCGCGATCACACCCGCGAAGCTCGGCGTCCCCTACAATATCGTCGGTACGCTGAACTTCTTGAATATCGCCGCAACGCCTCTGGTCAAGCAGATGCTCTTCACGGCACAGCCGGTTTCGGCTGACCGTTTGCTCCAATCTGGGGTAATCAATTACGTCCTTCCCCGGCAAGAGCTCGATGAATTTACTTTCAAACTTGCCGCGCAGATCGCGGAAAACTCACCGCTGGTGATTCAGGCCCTCAAGGAAGAGATCCGGCTCCTGGAGGCAGCACACCCCCTCGTTCCCGAAGAATTCGAGCGCGTCCAGGCCTTGCGCCGCCGCGTTTACGATAGCGCCGATTATCAAGAAGGGCTCAAAGCGTTCTTCGAGAAGCGAAAACCCGTCTTCCGCGGCGAGTGACGATTGGAAGCCGAAAACGCGAAGCTCGATCATTGCGCCCGGGGTGTCCACATCCGGACCACCCCGTCCTGATCGGCCGTCAATACTCGTTGACCGTCCGGAAGCACGGCCAATCCGCCGTGCTTGACGAACGGCCCCTTCGAGCGACGAAGGACAGCGCCCGACTTGGCGTCCCAGAGGATCAAGTGTCCGATCGAGTTGCCGGCAGCCAGAACGTTGCCATCGGGAAGGATCGCGACCCTCGCATTCCGATCGCCGTCCGGCATCGAGAAGGTGTGGATCGCAGAGCCCGTGCGGGTATCCCAGAGGATCACGGTCCCGTCCGAACCGCCGGTGGCAACCCGGCCGCCGGTCGCAGAGATGGCGATCGAGCTGATGCTCCCTTGATGTCCCGGCCATGTCGCCACTTCTTTCCGTTCCCTGACATTCCAGATGTGCACGCGGTGGTCTTCTCCGCCGGTCGCCACGCGAACGCCACGGGGGAAAAAGGCGACAGCGTGGGAATCGATGGAACCGTTCTGCTGCCCAAGAATCCCCATGCGCTTGCCGGTCGTGAGGTCCCAAAGCACGAGCCGGCCATCACGGCCGCCCGAGAGCGCACGGCCGTTGTGAAAAAGTGCAACGGCGTTGATAGGCCCAGCATGTGCGCGATCCGCGGTGAGTAGCGCCTTCGGCATAGATAAACTCATGTTCCAGAACCGAACGGCTCCCCCGTGTTTTTTGGGGATGCCCTTCGTGCAAGTGAACGCGAACCGGCCGTCGCCGGAGATCGCTGCGTCCAGGACGTCCGAGGGATGCTTCGCCGACGAGATCTCGACGCCGGTCCTGATGTTCCAGAGCCGTGCATATCGATCGACGCCTGCGGAAAGCGCGACCTTGCCATCCGACGAGACGGCGACCGTCCCTACGGCGCCTTTGTGGCCTCGGAAGCACGAGACAGAGTTATAAGTCGGAACCGCAGCAGTCAACGCCAGGCTCGGCGCCGGTTTCGCGACCGGGTCCGGCGGCTTTTTCGCGGTGCGCGGTACGTCCCTGGTCGAACGTCCCGCGACTGGAGCTCGAAGCGACGATCGCCGAGCTGTTTCTTTGATCCTTAGTCGTTGCCGGCGGGGTCACGTCAGCAGCCGGCGATAGTTCGTTGACGACGGCCTCGGAAATCTCAGGATCCGCCCCAGGCGGTCGAAGCTCGGCAACTTCGCTTGCCGTCTTGGCGGTCAAGTCCCTTCCCGGTCGATCGTGGCGCAGCCGGGTGTCGAACGTCGCGTCGGTTCAATGAGTAGATCGCGACGATCACCGCGAGCGCAGCCAATCCGCCGAGTAACGACACGACCGCGAACCGGTACCGCTTGGTCGCAACGGCAAGGGCTGAGATGGGTGTCAAGGCCGTGGGAGCGGACGCGACAGATTCGACGAGGCTGTATCCGGCGGCGTGACTCGGGACATTCGTTACCGGGATGACCTCGGAGGCGCCTGGGCCCTCACGCATGCGCACCGGAGCCGACGCTACGACCTCGCCGGAAGGGACGTCGGAGTTCCTGACGGGGCCGGAAAGTGTCATCAATCCCCGAGACGCCGGCACCGTTTCTGCGGCAGGCGACAAGCACGTTTCGAGTCGAGCGAGCACTGCCGTCATCGAGCCGGGGCGGTCGTCCGGCCGCTTTGCCATCATCGCCTGATACACGGCGTCGAGCGATTCGGAGACATCGGGCCGCTTGCCGCGAAGCGAAGGAGCAGGCGTTTGCTGATGCGCGATGAGCCGGCTCAATGGTGTCGTGCCCTCGAATGGCGGGCGGCCGGTGAGCAGGAAGCAGAGCGAGCAGCCCAGGCTGTAGATATCGGCCCGATGGTCAACTGTGTGCGAGTCCTGGGCCTGCTCGGGGGCCATGAAGTCAACGGTCCCCATATAGGACCCCGCTTGCGTCAAGGTCATCGCCGCGGTCTCGGCGGATTGAGCGGCCCCTTCGCGCACCAGAGCCAGCCCCAGGTCGAGCACTCGGACCGTCCCGGTTGCGTCGAGGATCAGGTTGCCCGGCTTGATATCGCGGTGAATGATTCCTTGCGCGTGCGCCGCCGCCAATCCCCGCGCCGCCTGCATCACGAAGTCAACAGACTGAACAACCGGCACGGCACCGCCGTTCTTGACGAAGCGATCGAGGTCGACTCCCTCGATGTATTGCATGGTCAGGAAGTGAACGCCGCGGTCTTCGTCGGCGTCGAGCGCCGCGACGATGTTGGGATGGTCCAGGAGCGCCGCGGCGTGGATCTCCCGCCGGAAGCGGAGCACGAGCTTGCGGTCACGAGCAAGCCTGGGCGGGAGGATTTTGAGTGCGACAACGTGGCCGAGCCGGCGATGCCGCGCCTTGAAGACGACCCCCATCCCACCCTGGCCCAGCCTATCGAGGATCAGGTAATCACCGACGACCAGGCCCCGCACTTTTCCCTGGCCGATGGCCGCCGCCTGGTAGACCGTAACCCGCCCGGACCGAGCCAGGGCGCGGGCCAATCCCGTACGATCCGAGGCAAACCCAGTAGTCATGCGATCAAATGTCCCGGCGTCCATGAGCCCGAGCTCGACGACCGCCTGTCTGAATTCCGCATGGGGAACCAGCGCAGGTTGTGTCACCGCCGCCTCGTTCGCGGGCGCGGCGGCGTCCGACGCCATGGGAAAGATTGAATCGAGGTCGTGGTCATGCCCCTCGGCCGGGCTCGTGTCCGCCACAGCCAATCCCGCGTTCAGGAGACAGTTGGGGCAGAGCCCTCGCGGAGCGGCCGAAGGCAACGGTGCCCCGCATTCCGGGCAGCAGGGCGTCGCGCTCATCAGTGAGCCTCCACCGGCTCGTTGCGCCGGCGAACAGCCGGAGAGCAATCTGGAAATCACCCTCCAGCAAGTTGTCTGGAAGTGCTGCGGAGACCCTGAGAAAGAGACGGCTCCCCCGACGGTTCACCCATGATTCCAATGATAATAGATCCGCGTGCACAGCGGAAGGATGTCTCCAGTTCAGGCCGACCCCGTAGATCCGCGCTTGAACGTGGTCGTCACGAGCCTTCGCGTCGGGTTGTCCCACACGATAACCAGCACCTTGTTCTTGGCGATGGCTTTCGTATATTCCGCGTGCAGCCTCTCAAGAGACACGGGTCGGAGCCTGCTTTTGTAGTCCTCGAAGGAATACGAATGCAATTTCCGATTCTGAACATCCAGCACGATGATAGGCCGTTCGTTCTTGACCTGGTCGTAGTACTGGGCAATCGTCTCCCGGTGGAATCGGACAACCTGGATCAGATCGACGTTCGGGCTTTCCTTTTGCTTCGCTTTCGACATCGGCACCGCCTCACATCAGGTGGTCATGAGTGCTACATCCGTGGAGTCGAAGTCCGGTCAGACCTTTCGATCTTGCGACGCCACATTCCCCATTCCGGCGATTCCTCGCAGCAATCCGATTGATTCATCGTTGTCGGTTTCGTCCGGTTAATCGGGACTCCTCCTGAATATCGAAAAGGATGATCGGTTTTGCGGTTTCGAATTCACGGTACATCATCACAATATGATTCAAATATTGCATGGCCGCATCAAGCAGTGAATCACCAGACGACGAGCCCATACAGATCCATCTCCCAGCGGGAATTGACTCCACGGGCGGCTGTCGGTAGCCGTTCCACTTGATGATTCTTACCATTCCGCAACCGGATTATCTATACGAAAGAATCGATCCAAGTCCGGCCGATGCCGAGAATCTCAGCAGGGATTCAGCGCCCGGCCAGCCGGCCCTGGAGATTCAGCACTAGCCGCTGCCAGGCGGGAAGGTCTTGGCGCTCCGATCTGACCGAAAGTGCACGGGCGGGCTCGTTGGTGATGATGCCATCGACTCCCCGGTCGATCAGCCGCGCCATGACGGCCGGGTCGTCGATCGTCCAGGCGTGAACCTCGCGGCCGGCCGCATGTGCGTCGTCGAGCAGGGCGTCCGTCACGAGACCGGTTCGGACGCTCAGCACCGCCACGTCGAGCCGGGCGATGTCTCCGACGGCTGCCGAGACGATCGCGCCAGTGCGAAGCCGCGGGTTGTGGCGGTGCGCGGCCTCCACGGCCTGGCGGTCGAGCGAGGTTACGAAGCAATCAGCCTCAAACTCACGGGTGCGGATCAGGTCGGCGACAGCGCGGGCCAGCCCTTCGCGGTCAGATTTCGTCGGCTTGAGCTCGATGTTGAGCTTGATCCGGCCGCGGACCGCGTCAATCGCTTCGGCAAGAGTGGCAACCCGCTCCCCGGCGAATGCCCGATCGAATCGCGACCCGACATCGAGCCGGCGTATCTGGTCGAGCGTCAGCTCGCCCGGCCTGCGCGGGTCGCCAGCGAGCCGCTGGAAGTCTTCGTCGTGCACCAGCACGGGAACGCCGTCGGCCGTGAGATGGACGTCGATCTCGGCATAATCGACTCCACGATCGATGGCCTTCCGGAGCGCGGCGAGCGTGTTCTCGGGCGCCTCGCGCAACGCGCCGCGGTGGGCGGTAATCGATACCGGCCGGATGGTGCGCGCCCCATCCAGCACGTGTGCCATGGTCAACACCAGAGCGAGCCCAAGCGCGATCAAGCCGAGGGCCCAGGCCCAGCGCGGAACCCGGGCCGATCGCGCCGGATCGGCCTCGAGTCCGTCGGCCCAGGCTCCCGTGCGCCCGCCGCTTCGCTCGTTGTAAAGCCGCACGGTCAACAGGCTCGCCCCGGCCACTTGAAGAAACGCCAGCACAGCCAGCAGCCATCCGTGCAAGAGCAAGATCCCGACCCCCAAAACCACCAGCACCGGCACCCGTGTACCGGCCATGCCGAGAAGGCGAGTAGCGGTCATGGCATAAACCAGGGCCAGGATCGGGCCCAAAAGTGCCACGACGGCGTGCCAGCCCAGCACGCAGCCGCCGATCGGCCACAGTGCCCCCGTGATTCGCTCGCGGCTTGACTGGAACGCCGCGCGAATCGGGCTTCCCTCGAACAAGAGGGTCGGCACCACGAACAGGCAACGAACGTAAGCCGCCGCGACGCTGACCAGGAGTACGACCCCAAGCACGATTCCGATCGCCGCCGCGGCCAGGAACGCGGGCGGTTTCTCGGTCAGGTAGTAATTGATGTCGTGGCCCGTCAGCAGCACGCCGTAGGTCAATCCCGCGAGGCCAAGAAACGGCGCGAAAACGCACGCGATGCCCACAAGCTGCATGACGCCAACACGGAGCAGCCGCAAACTCGATCGCAGGGCAACGCCCATGGCTCGATCGATTTTCATCGGCCGCCCCCGTAGCGCCATCGCCGCGATCGCCATCAGTCCCGCGATCAGCAGGAGCTGGCCCAGCAGGTAGCTCATGGCCATCAGGAGGATCGCCGCCAGACCCGTTGGCGTGAGCAGGAACCGGACGATGGCCGTGTTGCTCACCGCCGCCGATCCCGACCGCGCAACGAGCGCCGCAACCAGCCACGCGACGAAGGGCGCCGCAACCGCGGTCAGAAGCGTGCGGAAGCAAACCTCGTAGAGGATCATCGTGGGCAAGGCCCGCCGGAGATCGCCTGGCAACCGAACCGCCGCCAGGCCGAGCAGCGAGCCGGAACGAGTTGCATCCGAAATCGGGTCTGGAGCGCGGCCCGTCGATATCTGGTTCATGAGATCCACGATCGATCGTCAGAGCGACAAGAAGAAATTGAATCCATACGTTTCGTGAGCGTCGTCACAACTGTCACTGGGTCATCGTACCGGTTACGCCCCAGCTATCGGAGAGGAGATAACCCTCGGGGTACGGATCGTCCGGGTCGAGGAGATAGGTATGGAACCCGGTGATCCAGGCCCGGCCGCGTATGGCCGGGACGATCGCGGGGCGTCCGCCCACGGATGTCGTGGCGACGATTCGCCCGCTAAACTGCGAGCCGATGATCGATTCGTGGATCATCGTGTCGCCGACGGCCAGCTTGCCACGGGCGTGCAAGACCGCCAGCCGCGCGCTGGTGCCGGTCCCCGTCGGGCTCCGATCGGAGCGTCCGGGCGCGACGATGCAAGTGTTGCGCGTCACCTGGCCGGCTCCCTGAAATGGGCGGTTGAACTGCACGATCGAGACGCCGCGAATTCCGGGGTTTTCCGGGTGGACGACGTCGAGTTGCTCGCGAGCGGCGAGCCGGATTCGCTCGCCCGCCACCGCGAGCTCGCGCGCTTCGGAGGGCTCGACGCTAAAGCCGAGCTTGGTCGCGTCGACGATCGCGTAGAACATCCCGCCGTAAGCTACATCGACGGCCATGGTTCCCAAGCCCGCGACCTCGACCACGGCATCCAGCCGATCCACGAAGCTGGGGACGTTCTCGAATTCCACCGATCGGCACCTGCCATCGCGGCATTCCGCCACGGCCTTGACCGGTCCGGCCGGCGTATCCACCATCACGACCGTCTCGGGCTCCTTCATCGCCACCGCGCCGGTCTCGAGCAGGACCGTGACCGTGCACAGGAGGTTCGAGCCGGACATCGGCACGTATTCCGTCGGCTCCATGATGATCACGCCGTAATCGCAACCGGCGTTGATCGGAGGCGTGAGCAGGTTGGCGTGTCGGCAAACACTGCCGCGCGGCTCACAGAGCAAAAATCGGCGCACGTGATCGAAATCCCGCTCCATGGTCCGCATTCGCTCGAACATCGTCGCGCCGCGAGGGGGCGGAAACCCGCCGACAATGACGTCGCCAACCTCGCCCTCCGCGTGACAACCAACAACGGATATCATGACTCGGCTGCGCAAGTAAAGGCTCCTATAACTGAGCGCTGCGCGACAGGGCCAACTACCGGAGGCGGGCACGGAGGCCCGCCCCACTGCTGCACGCATTCTCCCAGTGGGGTGGGCCTCCGTGCCCGCCAGTATCCAGCCATTAGGCCGTGCCCATTGCGCACCGCCCAGTGGTCACTCGCTCACGGTCAGGTCATCGAAATAGGACTGTGCGTCGGCCTTGGACCACAGCCCGATCATGCCCGCGTCGGGAAACGTCGCGTCGTCGGCTTCCAGGTATTTGCGACCGTCGAAGTAGCAGGCGATCTTCGACCCGGTCATCGTCACACGTAGAGTGTGCCACTTCTCGTCGCCGGGCGTTTTGTCACCCTTGAACATCGTCCGTTTGCCGTCGACCACCTTGTAGACCCGCAAGTTGTCCTCCAGGGGGTTATAGCGGCAGATGTAATAATTCTTCTTGTCCTTCGCCCGCCACACCACGCCGCCGCCTCGGTCAACCTCTCCGGCGACGGCCCGGAGCTTCACGCTCAGGTCGAGGTCCTTGTAGCTCGTCCCCTCGGCCAGGGCGACGTTGAACGTGGCGTCGTCGTTCCTGGCTTTCTGATACAGGACATGGTTGCCACTGTCCACGGCGACTTCCCACTGGCCGACTTCACTATTGAACCCCTTGGCAATCTTGCCGGGCTCGTCCTGCTCGAAGTCCCAGGTCTTCTTCGTCTCGGCCGCAAGCAATGTGCCAGCGAGGAAAGCGGCAATCAGCGGAAATGTGTGTCGCGAACTCATGCTTCCTCCCGGATGTGAATCAATCAGTTTCCCGCGAATTCGGCGGCGAGGAAGGCGGCGACCCTGTCCCAGAGCCTGGCCGCTGCCTCGAAGTCAACCTCCATGGCGCGTACGGTCCTGGGCGTCTCGACCCGGGCTTTGACGTTCGTGCTCTGGAGGAGCGGAATCTGGGCACTCGGCCCCACCGCGAGCGCCGTTTCGACCTCGGGACTGAGGAGATGATCGGCCAGCGCTTCCGCCTCTTTTTGATGTGGGCAGCCCTTGATGATGGCCAGCGTGTTCGGAATAAAAAGAGTACCGATCCCATCGGGCTCGCGATCGGGGTAGACGATCGCCACGGGACTGCCGGCATCGATCTCACCCATCGCATCGTCGGTGTCGGTCAAGCCCAGGGCGATCTGGCCGGACCCGACGGCCACGGCGACCTGCTTGTTCCCCGAGAGCACGTGCACGCCGTTGGCCTTCAAGTCGAGGAAGAATTGTCGTGCCTTCGGTTCGCCCCAGGCGGCGAACAGACAGGCCGCATGAGTGGCCGTTGTGCCGAAGAGAGGCTTGGCGATGCCGATCTTCCCCTTCCATTTCGGGTCCACCAGATCCTTGATTCCCTTGGGCCGGTCGGCCTCCGCGACGAGCTTGGTGTTGACAATCAGGATGCGGGCCCGGGCCGCGAAGCCGTACCACGTGCCGTCCTTGGACTTGAAGGTCTCGGGAAGCTCCGCGGCATGGCCGGGACGAAACGGAGCGAGCAAGCCCCGCTCCTTGAGCCGCAATGTATTCAGGATCTCGTTGTTCCAGAACAGGTCGCAGCGCGGCCGCCGCGACTCGGCGATGATCAGGTTCGTCAGACCGACCGTTTTCGTGCTCTCGACGTCGAACTTGGGCAGGACGCGGGTTCCGGTCCGTTCGCCATACGCTTTCAACACCGGCTCGGCGAACTCGCGGTCGAGGGCCGAGTACACGACAACCGTGTCGGCCGCGCGCCCGCTGGCGACCCACACCAAGGACACAACACAGCCAAGGACGAACCCGCGGCCAATCCCGCTAATCCGTGGTGTTGACATCGTTTGCCTCCGAATCGCAAACAAAAGGCCTCCGCAGAAAAGTCTATGACACTCGTCGGATAATTTTCAACCCGGTCAGAAAAATCGAAAGCGCGTCGCGGCCAGGGTCCTTGCAGCTCACCGCGCATTTGTTCGTTTTGCAGCACCCGCGCGATGATTGTAGGACGGATTGGCAATCCGTCCCGCTGAATTTGGATCTGCCGCTCGCTTGAGTGGCCCAGGCAGCGCGAAGCCTGGAGGACGCAACACCGGCCGGGGGCAAGGGTTCGGTGAAAGGGCGAGCTGGGCTTGCTCGCTCTCGCGATCTTTTCCGGGAATGGTAGTAAATGAGAGCCAGTGAGAGGATTCCGCTGGTTTTTTTCGGTTTTGGCCCCCCACGGTGCGCAGCCCCGGGCCGAGGAGATGGCCGGCACGCCCTTGAGGGGCAAGGAAGGGGGGATTGGATCTAAACCACGACTAGCGCAAATCTTACGAATGGGAGAGCCGTCTTCTGCGTATCGCCCCACGACCTCGTCAATGACAGGTCGTGACAGTCACTGGATCATCCAGCCGTCCGTCTGGATTCGTTAGAAGTGTTCCCCTAGGCTGATCCAACCTTGGGTTTGACAGCAAGAATGCCATACCGTGGTTTATCCCGCTTCTGTTTTTGTTACGGGCGCGATGTGGCGTGGTGATCGGCGCGGGTCTCCTGACCCCGCCGGAGAGCCTGACCGAAGGTCTCCCGCCTCACCGCAGGGCTTGGGCTTCATCGGCGTTCGTGCTGTCAAAGCACACTCCGAAGGACGGAGACCTTCCGTCCGCCGTTCGTGCGGGGTCAGGAGACCCGCGCACAACAAATCCCTGCGGAGCGTAGCAAAGGTGCATACTTCCTATTTTCCCTATATACAATAATGCGCTGATTTTCAGATTTCATGAAAGCGCGCATGCCGTTTGGTGCCCAAAACCTGGACGGATCATTCGGTGCAGACTGGACTTAAAATTTTTCTCCGGATTTTTTTGGGCGTTCACTGTTTGCAAAGGAAACGACGCCTGCACACGGTGGAGCAGCGGCAAGTTGTGCGGGCGATATCGGATGTGTGTTTCATTCCGAATCCAATGAGCAGGTGATCTGCACCGGTTGCAACTAGGAGACACAGCACCTGGAGCTGATCGGCCACCGGTACGCGCCGGCCGTCTACGAGCGGATCGTGCCGGATTCCCGGGGCTGGATCCGCTGGGGATCTGGCCCGGGGTGGTGCAAGACCCGCGGCTGGGCTGTGACCGCCTCCCCTGTTTCGAGGCGGAGACCGGGGCGCAGATCGGAGACTACCAGGCGATCAGCGAGGCGCTGGCGGCAGCCACGGCGGCCCAAGCTCAGGCCGTGCCGAAGACACGAGTTAGCCGGCAGGTTAGCGCCCTCGGCCGGGCCGGACCGACGACTGACCATCACTCGGTGATCTAACGTTCTGCATTATTCGTTGGATTCGTTGGATTCGTGGTTGAGTTCTCCAACCTGTTGTGTGCGCGTGCCCCGGGTTGCCAATCCCCCAAAAGGAACCGAGCCCATTCCGCGAGTAACTCGGCCACATCGGGTGCGTCCGGATCGCCGTTCTGGATGACGTGTGGCATTCAGCGTCTCGCAGAAGATCGTAAGTTTTGCGGGGAAAGCTGCACCGTGTTCTTCCGGCTGCGAGACGGGGATTTGCTCCCCTTCCGTGTCCTTCGGTCCCTTCCGTGTCAGTAACAATCAGCGAGGGTACCACTCTTTCAGTGAGCCGGGTACCACGCTGTAATCTGTGGGTTTCAGTTGGCTGGTACCCGTCCGTGTAGCTTGGACGCGCGGGCAAATGGCCGTAAACTTGGATGGCGGGGTGCGACCAAGACCAATAGAGGGTCGTGATCAAGAAAGGCGCCTCGGAGCGGAGGTAAGAAGCTCCGCGTCCGAGGCTTGGCCGGCGGAAGTTCGCAGCTTCCTTGGGCCCACATCAAGCTTGCCGCAAGACTGGGGCCAGTCAAGGGGCACGTCGGCGTCGGCCGCGGCCTCGGCAGAGACCATGCCTACTCAAGGGATGCGAGAAGGACTTTCGTCCCACCCATCCCCAAGCCAGATACTGTAGCCCGGAGTGCCGCGCCGCCGCTCGTCGCTGGCGACGCCGGCGTGCCAGCCGACAGTATCGGCAAACCAGCAACGGTCGGGAAAAACGCCAAGCTCAGAGCCGGCAGTACCGGTCTCGTCGCGCCGAGCGCCTGCGGGCAGCGGCCGCTCAGGCGAGCCTCTCCTCGACGCCCGATACAACGTGCGAGGCTGTGGTACCGCCGCGCGAGGGCCAGCGCGCAGCAGCAGGTGCCGATTTTTCTAGCTGCGACCGTCCGGGGTGCGAAGTCCATTTCGCGCTCTCCAGTCGCAGCCCTTGCCAGCGATTTTGCAGCGCTTCTTGCCGCCAGGCTTTGCGCCGAGTGATCGAACGGGAACGGCGGTGGCGAAAGCTGCGCCTCTCAAGCTCGGCGGCACAACGCGGAGCACCGCTCTCGCGGGCCGTGAGTTGGTTGAGCCGTATGGTCCGCGACCGCACGGCGGGATAGTTATTAATCGCCCCCAGAAGGAGGAAGGAGCGGGACGGCTTCCGAGTCCCCTCGGCGCCCCCCGTTTCCTTTCTCCGATTCCCCACATCGGAGACAGGGCGATGAATCCGTGCACAGTCGGTCAGGTATGTCCCGTGCGGCTGGACGAGTTGGGAGATCAGTTTCGCCGCTACCGGCTGCGGCTGCCGCAGGCGGTTCAGGCGATGGCGCAATCGCTGCGCCGCTGGGGCCAGTGTGCGCCGATCGTGGCGACGTTGCGGGAAGAGAGACCGCAGGTGCTCGATGGCTTTACCCGCTGGGAGGCCGCTGGGCAGGTCCGTGGAATGACGACCCTGTTGGTACGGCTGATTGACGTTGACGACCGCCGGGCCAAGGCGGCCATTTATGGTCTGAACCAAACCGGCCGGCGGCCGCACGAGCTGGAAGAAGCGTGGATCGTGCGGGCGTTGGTGCGTGAGGACGGGCTGTCCCAGCCCGAGGTCGCCGAGCTCTTGGGCCGCCACAAGAGCTGGGTCTGCCGGCGCCTGGCGCTGTTGGAGAAGCTCAGCACCGACGTGCGTCAGGACCTGGAAGTAGGGCTGCTCAGTGCGACCGCGGCCCGGGAGATCGCCCGGTTGCCCGCGGGCAACCAATCGGAAGTGGTGGATGTAACGCGGCGCGAGGCGCTCAGCGGCGAGGAGCTCAGGGGTGTGGTTCGCCTCTTGTTGGAGTCGGTGACGGCGGAGCAAAAGATGTTCGTGCTGACCAAGCCGCGGGAGGCACTGGGGCATGTCGGTGACGTGGAGCCGAAAGGCTGGGACCCCCGGTTGAGTGTGCGCGGCAATCGCATCAGCAAGCAGTTGGCGGTGCTTTTGGACCGCCTGGCGTGGGTGGAGAACTTTCTGGATTGTCATGGCTGGACGTCGCTGACAGCGGCTGACCGTCTGGTCCTGGGCCCCATTTTTCAGCGGCTTTCCCGTGACGCGAAGTGCGTGGCGGAGGGAGCCGGCGACTTGGCCGTGGAGATGCAAAACCGATGAACGACGCCCTGATTCACGAGATCGTGGTCCGCTTCCGCGGCGGTGCTTCGATGCGGCGGATCGCCCAGAGCCTGCACATCAGCCGCCGCACGGTCAAGCGAGCCCTGGACCATATCGAGCTGGTCCGCGGCGCTGGTTGCAAGTCGGGACCAGCCCAGCCCAGAACGCAGCGAGGCAGTCAGGTTGACGCCCACGTGGGGGCAATCACCGACCTGCTGGCCCGATACCCCGACATCACGACGCAACGAATCCACGAGGAGTTGCGCCGGCTCGGTTACCAGGGGAGCTACTCGCTTTTAAACCAACGGGTGCGCGAGCTGCGCCCCCGCCCCGTCATCCAGCCCGTGCGGCGGTTCGAGACTGCGCCGGGAGAGCAGGCGCAGATGGATTACTCCACCTACGACATCGACTTCACAAGCGAAGGGCGCCGCCGGGTTCACGCCTTCAGCTATGTGCTGGGCTACTCGCGCCGGCAGTACCTGCACTTCGTCGAGAGCCAGGACTTCGCCACGACCATCCGGCAGCATGTCCGTGCGTTCGAGCACCTGGGCGGAGTCGCGGCGACTTGTCTTTATGACAACATGAAAGTCGTGGTGACTGGCTACGACGGCGGCGAGCCGATCTATAACACGCGGTTTCTGGGATTCGCGGCCCATTATGGATTTCGCCCGATCGCCTGCCGGGTGCGACGGCCCCAAACCAAGGGAAAGGTGGAAAGGCCCTTTGGATATGCGGAATCCAGCTTGTTGGGCGGCCGTGATTTCCATTCCCTGGAGCACTTGAACGAAACGACCGCTTGGTGGCTGGCCGAAGTCGCCGATGTGCGCCTCCATCGTGAGACCAAGGCACGCCCGTTGGATCGGCACGCCCAAGAACAGCCCCACCTGATCCCGCTGCCGGCGCAGCCTTTCGACACCGCCGAGGTCGTCTACCGAACCGTTGACGCCGACGGCTTCGTGGTCCACCGCGCCAACTTCTATGGCGCACCGTGGTATCTGATCGGACATCCGGTCGTGGTGCGAACGACCGAAGACGAGCTCATCATCCACGACCAAGCGTTCGTCTTGGCAGTGCGCCACCGGTTACTTCCGAGAACGGTGACTGGCCAGCGGAGTGACTGCAAAGACCGTGAGCCGCCCCGTGATCCACAACGCCGCTCTCAACAGTTGGCCGAGCGATTCGCGGAGCTCGGCCCAATCGGCAGTCGCTTCCTCGAGGGCCTGCTGAGTTGTAGCCGATACGGCAAGAACCAGGCGGAACGCGTGCTTGTGCTCAGTGCCGCCTACCCGCGTCATGATGTGCTCTCGGCACTGGAGCGGGCCGTGCGCGATGGGGCCTTCTCCCTGGCGGCCGTCCAACGCATCCTGGCGGCGCGGAGCCAACCCAAGACACCGCTGGACGCGCTGGCGGAGGAGCATCGGTCCTACCTGGACGGCCTTCTCGATAGCGACCCGGCACCTCCCCGACCCACCTCTGACTATCAAGACCTGTTGCGCGAGGAACCCGACAATGGCGGATCGATCGTGCCCCCCTGGGAAGAGATCCCCGAAGAACCCCAACCCGACGACCGCGACGGTGACTCCGCGGAGCCTGCATGACGACGTCACAGCTGCGCTGCGAACTCTGGGCGTCGCGGTGACACCGGCCATGCTCGACGCGGCCCTCTCGGCGGCGGAGCGGGAATTACTGAGCCACCTGGCGTTCCTCCATCGCCTGCTGGCGGAGCCTGCCGAGAATCGTAGGCAGCGGGCAGTTGACCGGCGGATTCGTGCGGCCAAGTTCCGCGAACTGACCACCCTGGAAGGTTTTGACTGGGCGTTCAATGCCAAGGGGATCGATCGGCGGACGATCGAGCAACTGGCCACGTGTGACTTCGTGCGCCGCCGCGAGAACGTTGTCCTGGTGGGTCAAAGTGGCCTGGGCAAGACTCGGATTCTCCAAGCGATCGGCCGGGCCGCGTGCGTGCTGGGTTATCACGTCCGTTATGCGACCAGCGCCAAGCTGCTCCAGGAATTTACGGCGGCGATGGCCGACGGGACCTTTGCTCGGACGCTCAATGCTTACGCGCGATTGGACCTGTTGCTGATCGACGAGTTTGGTTTCGACCGTTTGGAGCGTGAAGTCCAGGCTCAGGCCAGCACGGTTTACTATCGTCTGCTCGATGCCCGCACTGGCCGACGTTCGACTGCGTTGGCGACCAATATCGACTTCAAAGCCTGGGCTGACTATCTCGCCGATCCGCCGTTAGCGACCGCGTTTCTGGACCGATTGGTCGATGGCGCCGTGATCTTGAAGCTTACTGGTCGTTCCTACCGCGCCTCTCGCTCTCGGCCCGTTTTCGGGACCAATGAGGCCGACCGAACTTAAGCGATCTGTCACCGCGACGATCGCCCTGCCTGCTGCCTCCCGCCCCGATTGTCCGCCGGCCGCGACGGAGTTGCGACCGCACAGGAATCGTCATCTTCACTCCAATCCAGCCAATCACACCGCGCCGCAACCGCTCAGGTGGTACCCGGTGGTCTCCGAAAGTGGTACCCTTTCTGGTTGCAAACGACAGGCATCGAGCAGCTTGCCACAGTGCTCGACGGCGCGGTCGCCCTCGCCGACCTGCGCGGCGATTGCGGGCACGTTCAGCAGCGGAAAAGCCGTGCGCATGCGGTCGACGATCGGCTGCGCCGCGGCGTCGAGCTCTTGGAGCCGCTGGGCTCGGATCGCGCCTTGCTCTTCTTGCGCCTGCTTCGCCGCGGCGTGACCCGCCTCGCTCAGCTTCAGGCGGCCCGCCTCGTCCCGGATCCCCCCGGCCATTCGCGTCGCGACGATCACGGCTTTGTCGCGGCTTTGGTCGGCTTCGAGATACGCCTTCAGCGCCTCTTGGTACTGTGGCAGCCCCTCGAGCATGCGTGCGCGGGCCGCGCGAAGACCGTCTTCGGTTTGTGACGCCTCGATCGGTTGCGAGAGGTCGAGCGGCCCGAGAAAGACTGGGTACTCGCTGGAGACGTCGCCCTGCAGATAACGGCGCATGGCCCTGTGCCCTTCAAGCCGCTCTGCCTGCTCAGCGACGAGGCGGGCCGTCGGAATCAGGTTCTTCGGCTCGACCCCGGGTCCGATCACGTTCTTGTAGAACTCCATCGTCACTTCGCGCGCGATGCGGTCGTAGTCGTGGAACAAAACGGTCGCGGGGGCCTCGATCTGGAACAGACCCACGGCCTGCTCGCGTGCGGCGCTTGCGATGCGATCGCGGTTCGCCGGGTGCGTGGCGAACGCCTTGGTGATCTCCTCGGCGCTTGACTTGCGAACAGCCGCAAGGACCGCGGACTGCGCCTGCTGAAGCTCGCCGACGTTCTCCAGGATCAATCGCGGCAGGTCGTCGGCCAAGCGGTTCGCCTGCCACGATTGGCCGAGGTCGGAATGCGCACCCTGGCTGGCCAGCGAAAGCACGAGAAGCCGGTTGACGGTTTGCGCGAACGTCTCGCTCCCGGCGACGCGCGCTTCGTACCGGTCGGCGTCGTACTCCATTTGACGAAGCATGAAACAGCTCACAAAGTGACCGGCCCACATCAGTGCCCAAAGCACGCGGTGCGCGAGCCAGACGAGAAGCTGACAAGCCCACATCACGAGAATCAGCTCGCGAGCTGCCTGGGCCGTCCAATCGGCGAGCTGCTGGTCCCACGCATCGCGTTCGTAGACGACCCGCGCGAACCAAGCGTTAACCGAGCGGATCACGTACGTCACTCGCATGCCGCTGCCTTGGGCAAAGTGGCCGAACTCGTGCGCCAGTACGCCGGTGAGCTGGCGGAGCGTCATTCCCGAAACCAGTGGCAAGCCGATCGTCAGGACCATGTCGTGGCCGATCATGCTGAGGAAGCCGCGCCGGAAGCTCGCCGAGGCGTTGACCTGCGAATCCAAATCGATTCGCCTCGGTACCGGCGCTCGGACGGTGCGGCACAACCGTTCCACGAATTGAAATACTCGAGGCTGGGTGGCCGGATCGAGCGAGTAGCGCGGCCCGTCCTTCGGGCGCGGAGCGAAGAGCGGCTTGATCATGAACACGATCGCCGTAATTCCCGCCACGATCGGAGTGAAGTAAAATAAGAGCGAGCCCCTGCTGCCGCGTGACCCGCGCGGACGTAAGGATGCCTGTGTCGTTCGTCGCGTGAAACCACACGCCATACGCGATCAGCCCGATCAGGCCGAGGTAGACAAGCGGCAGCAGAACCATCATCGCCATGACGAGAGCGAGACCGATCCGATACAGCGGTGAGATCCGGTTCGGCTCGAGGCATGCGTTCTCGAACGGCGCAAACAGTTCTTGATCGGTTAGTTGACCGTTCGCGGCCAACCCGTCCGAAAGACCGTCACGCGCCTCGTGGGCTAAGCTCGTCGCGGGCTCAGTCGCGGATTGGATCTTGCTCACGGTCTGTGGTCCTTGTGGCGGATTTGACGTCGCCAGAGAAGCGTGGACGGGACTCGCTCAAGCGCCATCGGGACATTGTTTGGGAATTGGGAAGCGAACGATCGGATTGCGGTCCAATACCTGCTGATTCGGTGAACATTCTAGGGGCGGAACCGCACCGACGCAAGACTCACGCGCGGCGTCTCAAAACGCACGAATCGCTGGTGGGACCTGTCTGGTCCACCCGATCCGGTGGAGAGATCATCACACGTCGGGATACGTCCCGGAGATCGAGCGATCCGTCGAGCGGGTGAACCACTGGCACGTGGTGGGTGTCGGATGCGAGGATATCATCGGGGGCCTGGTCCGCTCGGGTGTCTGGCAAGACTGGTAACCGCCTGGGCCGGCTCTCCGGGCCCTGGCGCTCGGCATCATCATACCGAAGGGGTTTCCGATGCAATTCTCCCAGCCGATGACGATCGCCTACGACCTCTCGCCGGAGGACTACCGCGCAGCGATCGCCTATCGGGCGATGCTGGAATACTACTCGCACAACGTCGCGCTGGTCTCGCTGGATAGCGAGGAGTCGGCCCGCTCGTTCCTGGGGCATCCCCCGCGGTCGGCCCTGACCCTGCTCATGTGCCACGGATGGGGGGAGACCGAGGCCGACGCCGTCATCAACCTGGAAGTCCAACGCCCGGTGAATCGTATCGAGTACGAGGCGGCCCAGCTCCCACTGACGCCGACGAAGCTTGCGGAGGTCGTCGACCACGGCTCGGGGATCTTCCTCTCGACGGCCTGCTGGAGCGGCAAGGCCGCCTTCGCCCGCGTGTTTCTGGAAGCCGGCTACGACGCCTACATCGCCCCGGAGAAGACCTCGGACATGTTCTCCGCCTTTCAGTTCGTCGCCGCGTTCGCCGGCAGCCTATTGCACGAGGTGCGGGACTGGGGCGCCTATCCGGTCACGACGCGCCAGGCCTATGAGCGAGCCAAGCGTTCCGACGAGTTCTGGGACGGCGCCGCCGCTTTTCGCCTTTTCGAGCGAAATTCAGCCGATGCCTCAAACTCCGTTGGGCTCCGCGCCGGGCGCGCGTCGGTGTCGTAGGACCGACGCGCGCAAGATCCTGCTGAACCACCCGCCGACATGATAGGCGGAAGGGGGACGCCCGTATACACGATCGTCCCGGTAAAGGCTATGGGGAACCGTCGGGCCGTGGTACCATCAAGCAAGCTGTCGAGAGTGTCTGTTCGCTTGAGGTAGAGGCCACGCTTGGCAGGACCGAGGCCATGGGACTGAGAGAAGTCTACGCCCTCGTCGCGAGACCAGTCTGTGCCGTCGCTTTCGTCGGTGTAGTCGTCTCCGTGCTGCGCATCATGATCCCGCGAGAGTTCTTGGGCGGAGGACCACTGGAAACGACTTTATTGTTGCTCTTGGCCTCCATTTGCGTGAACTTCTACTTCCTAGACGTTCGCCTGCCAAACACGGTTTGGCACCATGGTGCGATCGGGCTGGTCGCTGGATTGGTGACGGGTTTCATCCTCGATCGACCTTACATCGGCGGCCCGTCGGCGAAAGACGCTTCAGTCGTCGATCAGCGATTCGCCTGGATGGTTACGTTGATCGTGGCCCTCATTGGATGTCTCGCGGGCATCGTGGCCGGTACGGTCCGACGCGCTGTTGCCAGGCTCTTTGGCCGCCCCGCCAAGTGGTGCGACATCGAACCGATGGCAAAGGAACTCGACGCGTTCCGCCCCCGCCTTTCCGCGTGGCGGCGCCTGTTCCAGTTGGCCGTCTTTGGCGTAGGGCTGGTCATTGTCTTCCTCTTTGTCGTTGTCGATGTCGATCCTCCCGTGATCGATTCGCGTGGCGTGGCGGAAACTCTTGTGCTGGGCGGCGACGCCGAGGCGCGATCTCCCGAACCCGTCAGATCACCAAGCCAGGTCTGGCAACCGTCCGGTGTCGAGGCATTGGCGTTTTCCAGCGACGGCAAGTACCTGGCCACTGGAGGTCATGGCGGCACCATTGGCATCTGGAGCACCGGCGAATGGACTCGTGCCGGCGAAATCAAACAGGAAGGCTGGATCGCGAGGTTGGCGTTCTCTCCCGATGGCCTGTGGTTGTATGTCGCCGGAGACGATGGTCGCCGTGGTTCTCTTCTCTGCCGTTTCCGATGGCGGACCGGCGAGCGGGACAAGGTGTTCGACGGTCACAAGCAGCCTGTCGACGGCATGGCCCTCTCGGCCGACGGGCGAACCCTGGTCAGCTCCTCATCCTTGGGAAATGACCTCCGCATATGGGACGCAACTTCGGGGGCATGCGTGCGCTCTTTCGCCGGCAACAGCCCCGCATTCGCCTACGCTTCCCGACGAAACTTCATCTTTCAATGGACCCGCACCGGGAGGGGGTACGCCACGGCTTACCTGGATGGCGAGAAAGTCCCACGTGTCTGGTTCCCTGGGAAGCCCATGGCCGCCGCCTTTGGCCCGGATGAGCAGTTGCTGGTTGCGGCCAGGCATCTGCATTCCGCTGCGCAAGGCGCCGAGGTCTCCCTCGCCGTTTTTAGACCTCAGGGAAACCATCGCTCGGAAACACCAATCGATTATCGGGCAGAACGGGAGGTGCGTTTTCCCGGCGTCTGGGATGACGAAGCCGCGTTGGCTGTCTCACCTAACGGACAGCAAGTGGCCGTCGCATCCGGAGACGTGCGGCTGGCCATGTACGGAATGCCGGACCTGAAACTCATCAAGGAGTTTCACTTCCCTGTTTATGCCACACGTTCGCAACGGATCATCCAGCTCGTTTACTCGCCGGACGGCCGGTGGCTCGCGGCCGCTCAGTCAGGGCGAACAACGCCACGGCTGTTTGAGGCGGCGACCGCCGAGGAAATGATCCTCAACCGAGGGAACCGGATCCGAGGACCTACGATTCTCGGCCGACGGTCGAATGTTGCGAACGGTCGACGCCGACAACACCGTATGCTTCTGGGATGTGACCACCCTGGCGCTTCTGCGGAAGGTATCGATTCCGGCCGGTTACGTTGTGGGCGACATTCGTCCGTACGATGGTCGGTACGCACTGTGCTACGACGCGTTTGATCCAACACGGCCCACCCTTGTTGTTGACCTGTATACTAGCAAGTCGATCGGTCAGGCAACATTGCCTTTCACCTGGAAAAACCCTGGGCCGTCGAGCCCCTTGGCGCGTGCGAGCCGCGTCTACTGGATCAGCGATCAAGAAGTCTTGTGCACTGGGTGGTTTCTCCACAACAGGGCCGGGGTCTCCTACCACTGGTGGCGGCTCAATTATCAAACGGGTGAAATCCTTGCGGACGGTGATCCTCGTTCGATTCCCCTGCGGGGCGTTCAGTACGATCTGGAACGGCAGATAAGGATTCCCGGCGGGAAGGGAGAGGTGACCGAGGACGGCAGGACATCTGTTTGTTGTCGGTGGCGGCGGCAAGGGGTCTCCGCCCGACGTGGCAGGACAGATTCACTTACGGACTTTTCAAACAACCGACCTCGGTAGAATCGACCGCCCTGTCCAACGGGCCCTTCGGGCTGGTGCCGGGCGGCAAGTACTTCCATCTCGGGTTGCACATCTATGACCGTCGGTCGTTGAACCTGGTCGCGGCGAAAGACTTTCCCGACGACCGGGCTGAGATCGGAGCGGTGACGTTCAGTCCGGACGGAAGCCGCTACGCCGCGTCGCTCTGGCAACACGGCTTGCAAGAACAACCGCGAGCCGCCGTCCTGGTTCACGAGACGTTGACCACTCGCATCTTGACGGCATTCACGCCTTCGACGGGCGTTGCACTGCTCCGGTTTTCCCAGGATGGCACACGACTGGCAGTTGCCTACGATGACGGAACACTCGAATTGCGATCCGTGCCTGCCAGCCAAACCGCTCGGCCAGTCGTGCCGCGACGACCTCGCCCTGAGTTGCCACGAAATTAACGGAATTGCGCCGTACGCGCTCGCCCCGTGCACGTGAATGCGGGATGCACACGGAGCGTCATCGCTTGCTCATTCGAAGCGTCCTAGGAGTCGTCCGTAGGCGAGGCCTTCGGCAACTTACCTTCGAGTCCTGCGTACCTCTCACTCGCCTTCCTGAAGGCTGAGCCGTCGTCGATGTACTTCCGCTGCTGACGCTGCTCACTCGCCACCGCGAACATCCTGCGCACAATCGCGGGACTGTTTTCGTTTCCCGCCTCGCTGCGGTCGCTCTCCTTGTCCGGTCGCCAGGTCTCAATCAGCTCGGGGACGACCTCGAGGAGTAGCTTCACACGGGTGGCCCGGGCGAGCTTCGGATCTTCAAGCTTCGCCAGAACCTGAGCCGGAGTTCTCCGAGCAGTGCCGGAAACAGTCTTCGCCTGGCCGTCGTCCGCCGGCGTCGGGTCGAGCGCTGTACGCGCGAAGGGCTGGAGTGCGAGCTTCTCGGCTCTGAGGGGATCGCCGTCCAACACGCCTGCTTTGTATGCGTGTACTTCCTCGAGGACGCCGCGCAATGCGGCGGCGAGCGGCGTCCGGAACTCGGCCCGCGACGGATCGAGAGAGATCCGCAGGAGGTTCGCGAGGTGCTCGTTCTGAAGCCTTCGATCGCTCGCGTGGCGTACCGCTGCCTGCATGAGGATCCCGCTGGCCCACCGCGTCTGTCCCGCCTTGGCTTCGATCAGCGCACGTAATGAGTCCGCCTCACGGTCGTCGAGCGCCCGCAGCGTCGAACCGGCCGGGGGGCCGGTGGTCGCTCCCGTCGCCTTTGTGGCAGGCGGCAAAACTGCTGGGCCGCGCGGCGCCGGCTCAGGGGCTGGTGGCGTCACGAGCGTGCCCGCTGCCGGAGCCGGATCAGCCGCCTGGTCATATTGCCGAAGTGGCCCAGACGGGAGCCGCCGCACCCGAGACGGCGCCGGCCCGGCCGCCTCATGCTCCCGTTCAATCTCGGTGGGCGGTGACGGCGCGTCACCGAGCTCGGCCAGGGCAATCTCATGGAGTTCGACCCGCGTCGTCCAACTCGGTGTCCTGCTCGCCGAGCACGGGGACTTTAATGGGCAGGTCCTTAACCTTCTCACCTTCTGCATTCTCGAACTGGGTCAGGACGAGCGCATCCCCGTCCATCCGGCAGAAAATCTCTCGGACGCCAACCTCCTGAGACTCGCCGACGTCGTTCACGTAGGTGATCTTGATCGAGGGCGCCGAGGGACGTTTGCTCATACCGTCCCTGTACTTAGGGTCGGCTTCGGCGGTAGCCAGGAATTGACCGGCGGTATACGCGCCGTAGGTGGCGGGGTCGGCTTGGTCGATCCGCAAGCGTCCCCGATCGTCCTTGATGACCCGGATCTCCGGTAGCGACCACGACGTTGACGCACGAGGCGCATCGGCTCGTGGTGCCGCCTTTCTTCGTCCGCCTTGATCGGTCGCTCCTGTCACCGCGTTCTCTCTCGAATGTCTGGAGCGTGGATACTCAGTCCCAAGGTCACCCGTTGAAAGGCGCCGTTCATGTCGGTGCCCCGCCGACCGGCGCGGTACGCGACTTGCCACCCGAATCCCGTCACGGGAGTCCTTGAACAGGTCAGGTCCTCTGTCCTTTTTGACGCTTCATCCCGCTCAGAAGTTCCATGGCTTCCGGGACATCGAGCGGCTCGCCGCCCGCGAAGACCGGATGGTCCGCATGGGTCGAGCCCCTCGCGTAGCCGATTATCATACCTCATCCCCCTGCCGCTCGAAATAGGACTGGCAAGGACGGGCAGATTGCTGGCTGGGGGGCAACGCCCGAGGGATACGGACCTCTTGGGTCGGTTGCAAGCGGCTCACGAAACGAACGAATCGGTCCCGATCGCCGAATGTGCTCAGAATTCTCGGATTCCGGCGCAGAGCAACGTCGCCAGTGGTTCGCTTTGTCCGCGGGCGCAGGGAATCAGCCGCTGAGGGCCCGAATCGGGTTCCGATCGGGACTTCGTGCCGCTTACGTTGAGAGGGAACGACAATCTGTGCAGCCGCAAGACGGTCGTGAAACCCGGTGAGCTCTGAGCCGGAGTATCCGGCCTGGCAACTGGGATATCGGTCAAGCCCACGCGCTCTCCAGAGATCCGAGCCGCTTCGCTATGAACGATTTATCATTGCCTTCGCCATCTGCTCATCGGCGTCGGACTGGCGTCGCGGTGCGTGTCCTTTCCGCCAATCAGTCCGAATTCTTGCGTCGTGGTAACGTCCACGCTGCGGCGGCGAGGACCGGCGGCGATTGCCGGATCGCAGCACTCATCCAGGTGAAACCGAATCGTCCGAGCCATTGGCCTTCCGAGCCTCAAGGAGTTCTCGGAGCTTTGAAGGTGGCAACGTGGCTTTCAGCTCCTCAACGAACCGTTTGCCTTCCTCGATGTCGGCATCAATTTCGTCCTTGTGCGCGTAGTAGTACGCAAGGGCCGCGTGCACCTGGGCAAGCGTAATCGTCGGGTGGCTGGTGACGATTTCGTCGGGACTCATCCCCATTCGCTCATAGCATACCGCGATGTGCTCGATCTTGATGCGGTGTCCTTCGATACGCGGCTTGCCTCCGCACGTACCGGGAGTGCGGACGATACGCGGTGTCTCCAGGTTCTGCGTTTGCGAGGATGGTGTCGGTTCCATGAATCCGATGATACACGAAAGTCGCATGACAACCAACCGCGATTGTCGAGCTTGCGGCCGAGATCGACGGCCGTGCGTGGGTGTCTCATGGCGCTTGCGATCGATGGTGTTCGAAGCTGGCTCGATCCGGCGCTGCCAAGCGGAAGGCGATCAGTCCCGCCCCGGGGTTCCGATCTGTACTGCGGCGAGCCACTTCTCCATGAAGACGCTCTTCGGATCGGGCCCGTCGGGGCCGAACGGCCAGCGTTCGCGGTAGCCGAAGCGCCGATAGAGTCCGATCGCCTCCGGCTGCCGAAGCCCCGTTTCGAGTCGGATGACGCGGACAGACGCGTCGCGAGCCCTGGCTTCCAGGTTCGGCAGAATGGCCGAGCCAGGGCCCCGGCCCAGAGCCTCGGGGGCGACGAACATTCGCTTGATCTTGGCTGAACCGTCGATCGCCACGACGTTGGCACCACACCCAACCACCGAGCCGTCGGCCGACATGGCGACCAGAAAGTGAACCGACGGGTCCTTCAGTTCGTGGACAACCAGCATGTGCACACTTTCCGCAGGATACAGCGTGCGCGCATGCGCGTCCGACGCCGCGGGTAATTCGGCCAGATCGGGTGCGCCAGGATCGCCGTTGTGGATGACGTATTGCACTCAGCGTCTCGTAGAAGATCGTGAGTTTTGGGGGGAAAGCTGCACCGTGTTCTTCCGGCTGCGAGCACCGTGTGGGCTCCAAATTGGCGGCGGGCAGAACGCCTCACAACGCCCCACCGGATTCTGCTCGCCTCGAACCGCCCCGGCGGCGCGAGACGAGAACAGAATGGGTACGCGTCGCAAGCTGGAGCGCCTCAGTCCTCCCTAATCGAGGCGGGCCACGCTATCGCTACCGGGCCGTGCATTGGCATGGCCGCTTCTCCGCGCCGAACATGATACCTCATGGCAGCCCGGCATTGCTTTGGCTGGCGATCCGTATGCGCGCCTTGACGATCCTGCCTGAGTTCCTGATGATTGATTGGTCATGTCTTCTCCGCCGAGAGGGAGCTGGTCAGCATGGACTTACAAAAAGCCGAGTCAGCCGCCGTAGCGGAAATTCTTTCGAGGGCCAGTCTTATCGAGTCGCCTGATGAGCTTCAGGAGCTCGCAGAAGGCGTTCTCGTGCTCAAGGCAAAAAAACTCGCGCCGGTGGCATCGGCAGATGAAACGCGGTTACTCCTCACGATCAACGAAGGCGTGCCAGTCGCGGACACGGACCGAGCTCGCTCGCTTTTGGAGAAACGAGACGACGGCGCGCTTACGCCGACGGAGAACGACGAACTGGTGCGGCTTGCCGACGAGATCGAACGCCGGACCGTGAATCGGCTGGAGGCGCTTTCGGAACTGGCGGAAATTCGCGGAGTGCTGCTGCCCGAGTTGATGCGCTCGCTCGGCGTCGCGGCCATCTCACGTGGCTAAGACGCGGGTCGGGTCGGAGGTCCGGGCGACCGTTCGCGAGCACGCCCGTGGCCGTTGCGAGTACTGTCGCATCGACGAACAGTGGACCGGGCACGAATTCACGCTCGACCACGTTGCGCCCGAGAGTCGCGGCGGGCCATCCACGCATGAAAACCTCGCTTACGTCTGCATCGGATGCAACGTCCGCAAATCGAACAAGACCGAAGCGCCCGATCCCGTGAGCGGCGAAAACACGCCGCTCTTCAATCCGCGCGCCCAGCGCTGGAGTGATCACTTCTGCTGGAGTGCCGACACCAGGCTGATTCTGGGCCTCACGCCAACTGGTCGTGCAACAGTCCTGGCGCTGTCCCTGAATCGCGAGTTATTGATCAAACACCGCGACCTGATGCTAACCAACGGCCTACATCCGCCCACTGAGAGACCGGACGAGAGTTCCATGTAACTTGGCTCCGCACCTTCTTGGTCCTGGGCGTCGCCGAGCTTCGGGGCCAATGAAATGGACGTCCTCTGTTGACGCTTGGTGGTCCGAATCCATTCCCGGACGACCGCCTCGACATTGGGCCCCGCTTACCGGTAGGTCGCACCATCCGTTGCGCGGCGAACCAATTCCGGCCCCACGGCGATGAGCGATTGGTCTTCGTGGCTCCAATGCAGGATGTCTTGTACTGAATGTTACCGCCCATCTTTCGCTCCTAGCGGACGTTTAGCGCCCGACACTTCATTCTGCGGACCGGCGCGCGGTTTGAATCTCGCGTACGTTGCTTCACGCCGTCCGCAGCTACGATCGGCTCATCGCAAGAATGCGATTCGGCGTGGGAGCCGGCGAAGCCGAGGGCACAACCCAATTCCGGCACCCAGCTCGACGCTGGTGCCGTCATCGGGGCCCAAGCCATAAGGCCGGCCGGCCACACGGTGGACGAGGTCGAGCGCCTTGTCGAGTGGAGCGGAACACCGCGACAATCCGAATAGTGTGAAGGACAGAACGGTGGCGTATGCACCGAACCAACCAAACCAATCTGTAGAGAATTGCTGAAGCCATGACCCGAGCAACCGAGCGGCTTGGGAACAGCCGGCGCTCCGCCGGCGGTACCCGGAATCCAAGCTTCGAGAACGGCAAGGCTCTCGAACGGATCGTGGGGCTCCTCGAAAGCGCCCTGTCTGATCGGGACGTTGAAATCAAAGTCCGTCACAGTTTGATCGATCGGTCCACCGGGGCGTCCAGAGAGGTTGACATTTACATTGAAGAGACGCTTCGCGGACAAGTCCATGTCTCTATCATTGAGTGCCGGTGTCACAAGGAAAAAGTTAACCTGACGTATATTGAGCAAATCGTCACGAAAAGGGCGGACACAGGCAACCCGCACACGTACTTCGTCTCGAGGTCAGGTTTTACCCAGGGAGCGATACGGAAGGCCGCGCACCACAACGTCGGGCTGTTTACGCTCGCCGAGACAACAGATCCGCTCTGGCCCGAGTGGATGGCGAAAGGGGCATTCCACGAGGTGCGGCTCGAAGCGTCCGTCCGCGGTTTGAGATTCATTGGCATGTCGGCGCGCGAGCAGACTTTCACTCTGACGGACGAACTGAGGACCTCCAACCCTGGGACTCCCATATTCCTAGATAACGGCGGACGTCCGAAGGCGTCGAGGATGTCGGCCGTCAGGGACGCCATCGCAAGATTGTCAGCCGAGGATATGCAATCTATCCGCCAGTGGGTTCAGCAGAACGGACCGCTTAAACTTAACTTGCGCGTTGCGTTCCCGGAGCCCCGATTTGTGAAGTTCGCGGAGGGGCTCATTCAAGTTTCCGGTTTTCAGGCTGGTCTCGAACTTAGTCTGGCAAGACTTCCGCTTTCGCTTCCGTTCTGCGCCTATCGAGATATCTCGACTGGAAAAACGCGCGGCGAATCGTTTTCCGGCACACTGAGCGATGGAACCTTGGTCGCTCTTGTTAGAGACCCAGCCGCCAACCAGTTGTTCGTCACGGCAATCCCGCCCCAGGGTCGCACGAATTCAAACGTAGAGGTAACGCTGGTAGGTCAAGACGAACACGGCAACGAGGTGACGGGAACCGCAAGCCTGGTCATTGACGATAATACCCAGCCTCCCAAGATCGTGATCCCACTCCGCCCGAAGTAGTGCCCCGTAGGACACGTGCTGCGGATCTCGTTTCGCTCAAGAGATTCGGCAAGCTGCGTGGACCACCGGAAGAGACACAAATTGCCATTTGACGAGCGTCTTCTCCCTTCGTTGCTCGTTCGTCTTCATCCGGCAGGCAGGAAAACCGATGATGTGCAGCGGCCCGGCTTGGACGTGCCCACAAAACAGTTGGTCCGCGTTCAATTCCGCATCCAGAGCTTCATCGACCTCCAGCCATCCGATATCGAGCTTGGGGTGCATCCATTTCGCCAATATCCTGACCGGCGGGCTTGTACCCATCCGGTTATCGATCGTCTGGTAGAAATTGCTCTCACGCAGAACCCGCGGGTCGCGCTGGATGCAGTGTTTCGCCGTGGCGACCAGGTGACGGCCTTCCCATCCGATCAGCACCCCGCTGGCGATACTCTCGTTTCCGGTTTCCGCGTCTTCGTGGGCAATCATCACCACGTATCTGGACAACGCGGGGTTATGAACCGCCTCATGCTCCCGGTACATCTCACCCAGTGTTTGCTCCACCGCTTGCTCTCCACCTTCCAATACAATCGTGTGCCGGCATACGTTCGCCGCGATCGACTCCATTTTCCGCGCAGTCGGGCGATCTCTTCCAGCCTGCTTTACTGTACGCTTCCCCGCCAGGGAAAACTGCCGCAGGCTGCGCAGCGACGGCGCGAAAACTGCGCCCTCAGCCGGTGCCTTTCGCCGCGTCCGCAGGATCATTGCCGCCCATCAGCGGTGCTTTTCCGCATCTTGGTAGCCATCTGCGATCCAGCTCTGGTTTTGATCCGGAAGCGAGCACCCTTGCCGCCGCTGGGTGATGTGTTGAGCGCCCTGCGCGCACTCACGGGTCGCTCGGCGCACGTTCGGATGCGCGGAGTGACGTCGAACCAAAGGCGCGGCGTGAGCGCACCCGGCCTGGACGGCCCCCACGGTCCGGCCCACCGGATCGCATCGCCCCGCAGCCCTTGGGAACACGACTGCTGCGGCTCTCGGCCTCAGTGCCACAAGTGCGTCATTCGGTGCCTGGACGCGGACCTCCTAATGGGTTAGGTGCTCGACGCCCTTTTCATCGGCCCCACTCGTGGTTAGCATCAACGGGATCGTCCAGAGGCGCAGGGTTGACGCAAACGGGCTCATCGCAGGGACGCGCTGACGCGTCGAACCGGCTACCGCTGCTCGAGTTCGACGACGCGAGTTCATTTTCCTGAGTTCGGAGCACCCTGGGGTCAAGGACCGCGCTCATGTCCATTTTCAGACGCAACCACCGCGGATCATCCCGCCCGCCAGCGCCCGCGGTGCCCGCCGCACGACCCGCATCCGGCGGCTCTGGCTCGAAGAGCTTGAGGCGCGCCGCCTGCTAAACTACACCGTGAATAACGCTGGGGACGACCCCCTCGCCCCCGATACTCCTCAGTATCATGCTCAATGGGCTGCCGGAGAGGCCACGGGGGGGTATCACGCTTCAGTCGGCGATCGATCGAGTCGACCTCGACGGCGGCGGTGAGATCGATTTCAACTCGGGACTCGTCATCGACGACCCCGCGTTGCCGGCGGTGACCGTTGGTGCAACCATCAACGGCGTCACCATCGGAAGCGTGGTGATCAGCGGGAGCCCCTTGGACTTCACGGCGGGCGGTAGCACCGCCGAGTACCTTGTCATCAATGGAAGCTCAGGTGACGGGATCGATATGAGCGGCGGCGGCAACAAGGTGCTCGGTGACTACATCGGTACTGATCAGACCGGAATGAATGCCGCTGGAAACGCAGGATCGGGCATTTATCTCTACGGATCAAACAACACCATCAGCGGTTGCGTGATTTCGGCAAACGCCTACTCCGGCATCAGCATCGACGGCGGATCGAACAATCTCGTCGTGGGCAACCTCATCGGCACCGACGTCGCGGGAACCAAGCCTTTAGGCAACGTTGAGGGTGGAGTAGAAATCTTCGGCGGCGCGTCGCACAACACCATCGGGGGCACAGCAGCTTCCGCTCGCAACCTCATATCAGGTAACGCGACACCTACGACGCCAACTGGTTACGCGGGTTTGGACATATATGGCGCCGGCACAATAGGGAACATTGTGGAGGGCAACTTCATCGGCACCGACATTACGGGGACAGTGGCCCTGGGCAACGCGAACGACGGCTTGGCCATCTTCGGCGGCGCGTTCGACCAACACCGTTGGCGGAACGGTCAATGGTGCTGGCAATCTTATCTCGGGCAACGCAACCCCCACAACGCCCTGGGGCTTCTCTGGCGTGGACATTAACGGTACGGGCACCACGGCGAATGTTGTCGAGGGTAACCTCATCGGCACCGACGTCACGGGAACCAAGGCCTTGGGCAACGCCAATGCCGGTGTTTCCATTTATTACGGTGCTTCGGGAAATACAGTCGGAGGCACAACCGCATCTGCGAGAAACGTCGTCTCGGGCAACGGAACCGATCCCGCCGATACATGGCACGGTGTTGAAATTGGCGATGATGTCAATACGGGTGGTAGCGCCGCGACGACGGGTAACGTGGTCGAGGGTAACTTCATCGGCACTGACATTACGGGAACCAAGCCGCTCGGCAACAATGGTGGCGGCGTGGCAATCGACGAAGGCGCGTCGAATAACACGATCGGCGGCACGGCCACCGGCGCAGGCAATGTCATTTCTGGAAACGGAGCTGACGGCGTCGATATCTCAGACTCGGGGACCTCGGCGAACGCGGTGCAGGGGAACTTTATCGGAACGGACGTCACAGGGGGCAAGGCGCTGGCCAACTCCGACGACGGGGTGGCCATCTACAATGGCGCCTCGGCCAACACCGTTGGTGGTACGACCGTCGCAGCGGCAAACGTCATCGCCGGCAATGGTACGGCATCGACCTCCGATGACTACTACGACAACGTCGCGATTTCCGATGCAGGGACATCGAATAACGTGATCGAGGGCGATGACATCGGCACCAACGCCAATAACGCGACGGGGTTGGACGCGCCTTATACAGACGGCGCCTCCATCTACGAAGGTGCAACAAGCAACACCATCGGTGGCACGGTCGCTGGCGCAGCCAACGTTATCTCAGGAAACACGGGGGACGGAGTCACTGTCAACGGCAGCGGGACCTCGAAGAACTGCGTCGAAGGAAACTACATCGGAACCGACAGCACGGGAGCAAATGCCCTGGCCAACGCCGACAACGGTGTGGCCATCTACAATGGCGCCTCGGCCAACACCATCGGCGGTACGACCGCCGCCGCGGCGAACATCATCGCGGCCAACGGTACCGCGTCAACATCGGATGATTATTACGCCAACGTCTTGATCTCCGATTCAGGCACATCGACCAACGTCGTGGAAGGTAACGATATCGGAACCAATGCCAGTAATGCCGCGGGGCTGGGTGCGCCTTATACGGACGGTGTCTCAATCGTCAGCGGGGCAACGAGCAATACCGTCGGTGGCACTGTCGCTGGGGCAGCCAACGTCATTTCGGGAAACACTGGCGACGGGGTCACCATCAGTGGCAGCGGGACCTCGAAGAACTGCGTCGAAGGAAACTACATCGGAACCGACAGCACGGGAGCAAATGCCCTGGCCAACGCCGACAACGGTGTGGCCATCTACAATGGCGCCTCGGCCAACACCATCGGCGGTACGACCGCCGCCGCGGCGAACATCATCGCGGCCAACGGTACCGCGTCAACATCGGATGATTATTACGCCAACGTCTTGATCTCCGATTCAGGCACATCGACCAACGTCGTGGAAGGTAACGATATCGGAACCAATGCCAGTAATGCCGCGGGGCTGGGTGCGCCTTATACGGACGGTGTCTCAATCGTCAGCGGGGCAACGAGCAATACCGTCGGTGGCACTGTCGCTGGGGCAGCCAACGTCATTTCGGGAAACACTGGCAACGGGGTCACCATCAGTGGCAGCGGGACCTCGAAGAACTGCGTCGAAGGAAACTACATCGGAACCGACAGCACGGGAGCAAATGCCCTGGCCAACGCCGACAACGGTGTGGCCATCTACAATGGCGCCTCGGCCAACACCATCGGCGGTACGACCGCCGCCGCGGCGAACATCATCGCAGCCAACGGTACTGCGTCAACATCGGATGGCTATTATGCCAACGTCTTGATCTCCGATTCAGGCACATCGACCAACGTCGTGGAAGGCAATGATATCGGAACCAATGCCAGTAATGCCGCGGGGCTGGGTGCGCCTTACACGGACGGTGTCTCAATCGTCAGCGGGGCAACGAGCAATACCATCGGTGGCACTGTCGCAGGGGCAGCGAACGTCATTTCGGGAAATACTGGCGACGGGGTCACCATCAGTGGCAGCGGGACCTTGAAGACCTGCGTGGCCGGCAACTACGTCGGGACCGACAGCAGCGGGACCATTGCCCTGGCCAATGCCGGCAGCGGGGTGGACATCTACGGCGGCGCGTCTGGCAACACGATCGGCGGCACTACCGCTGCGGCACGCAACATTGTCTCGGGCAACCAGGGCGATGGCATTGACATCTCCAGTCAGGGGACGTCGAGCAATGTCGTCGAAGGGGATTTCGTCGGAACTGACGTTGCCGGAACGAACCCGCTGGGCAACGGCGGCGCCGGGGTCAGCATTTTCGAGAGCGCTAACAACAACACCATCGGTGGATCTGCGGCTGCGGCCGGCAACACGATTGCGGACAATGGAGATGCCCCGGGGGATGGAATCGACATAAACGGAGTCAACGGGAGTGTCATCCAGGCGAACCACCTGTTCGCTGGGAATGCGCAGGGCGCTCCGCTGGGCAACACCAACGACGGCATCAGGATTGAAGGAGGGGCTACCAACACCTTGGTAGGCGGGCTCGTGCCTGCCGAGGCAAACGAGATCTCGAACAATGCCCAGAACGGTATCGAAATCACCGGCCAGGGGACGAATAACAGTCTCGTCGAGGGTAATCAAATCGAGCAAAATGGCCAGAACCCGCAACCAGGAAAGGGCAACGGCGTCGTGATTGACGAGAATGCCGGGTCCAACACCATCGGTGGAACGACCGCTGCCGCCGCCAACGTGATTGCAGCCAACCAGGGCGACGGCATCGATATTCTGGGGGGATCGTCATCGAACGTGATCCAGGGGAATAACATCGGGGTGGATGCAGCAGGCGATGCTGCGGCTGGAAACTCGGGGTCGGGAATCGTGATCTCCGGTGCGAGTAACAACACAGTCGGCGGCTCGGCCGCTGGCGATGCCAACGTCATTTCGGGGAACCAGGAAGCAGGCGTCTTGGTTTCCGGAGTGGGAACGAGCGGGAACGTGCTTGAAGGCAATCTCATCGGCACCGACGTCAGCGGCGGTTTCGCTCTCGGCAACGCGTCGGTGGGCGTTGAAATCTCCGACGGCGCCACAAACAACACCATTGGTGGTGCGACCGCCGGCTCCGGGAACGTCATATCGGGAAATCAGTCCACCGGCGTGTACATCACAGGGGCCGGCACAACCGCGAATCTGGTTACCGCCAACCTCATCGGTACCAACATCACCGGAACCGCGGCTATCGGCAATTTATACCAGGGGGTCTTGATTAGCGGTGGGGCCGCGAGCAACACGATCGGCGGCAAGGCCGCGGGCACCGGGAACATCATCTCTGGAAATCGCGCAGACGGCGTTGATCTCGTGAATTCCGGGACAAACATGAACCTGGTCGCAGCGAACATAATCGGCGCCGACATCACTGGCGGCCTACCCTTAGGCAACGGCGGCGCTGGCGTACTCATCTCAAACGGCGCATCGCAAAACAACGTCGGTGGGGCCACAAGCGCCTCGGCCAACATCATCTCAGGCAATTTTGGTGATGGCATCGACATCACTTCCGATGCAATGTCCGACAAGGTCGCCGGCAACCACATCGGCGTCAACGCGGCGGGAACGCAGGCAGTTCCGAACGGAGGCTCGGGGATCGTCATCAACGGCGCAAACCATATCTCGATCGGTGGTGCAGAGCCGGGGCAAGGCAACGTGATTTCGGCGAACAACGGGATCGGAGTTTATATTTTTGGAGCTGGCACGATTGACAATACTGTCCAGGGCAGTCTCGTCGGGACCGATGAGATTGGAACGGCTGCGCTCGGCAACGGGAAGTACGGGATCGAAATCTCAGACGCCGCTTCGAGCAACACCGTCGGGGGCACTGCGGCTTCCAAAGGCAATGTCATTTCGGGCAATGGATCGTCCGGGGTGCTGATTTCCGGCTCGGGTACCACCGGCAACCTGGTCGAAGGAAATCTGGTCGGCACCAACTACCTCGGCGCCGCACTGCTTGGCAACCATAACGGCGGCGTAGTCATCAACGGATCAGCAACGGGAAATACGGTAGGCGGGACAGCCGCTGGCTCGCGGAATGTGATCTCCGGAAATAACGGAGACGGGATCGACGCGGATGGCTCAGGCACAAGCCAGAATTTGCTCGAAGGGAACCTAATCGGTACCAATATCCTCGGCACGGGTCCCTTGGGTAATACGGGCGCGGGGGTCGCCATCTCGGTCGGCGCGTTGAGGAACACGATCGGAGGGTCAACAAGCGCTGCCGGCAACACAATCTCCGGAAACCACGGTGATGGCATCGACATCACCGACCTGGGGTCATCCGATCTGATCGATGGGAATGAGATCGGCCTAAACATGGCTGGAACCGCGGCGGTCGCAAACGGCGGCTCGGGAATTGTGATCAGCGACGCGACCCACAACACGATCGGCGGATTGACCGCAGGTAAGAGAAACCTGATTTCAGGAAATGGCGAGCTCGGAGTTTACGTCTTCGGGCCTGGAACAACCGCCAACCTGATTGAGGGAAACTACGTTGGAACCGACGCCGGGGCCCACTCGGCGATAGGCAACGAGTCCAATGGAATCGAAGTCTCGAACGGAGCTGCGAAGAACACGATCGGGGGTGCCAGCGCCGGCTCGGCCAACGTCATTTCTGGGAACCGCCTATCAGGCGTCCGCATCACTGGCACGGTTACGATCGACAACCTCGTTGAGGGAAACCTGATCGGTACCGATATCACGGGAACGCTGTCCGTCGGTAATTCCGCGGACGGTGTACGCATCGATTCCGGTGCCTCACACAACACAATCGGAGGGTCGTCCGCGGGCGCCCGCAACATCATCGCCTTCAACGCGGCCAACGGCGTGCGGGTCGGGCTCGATGCGCTCGATGCTGCTTTGGCCAACGCCATCCTAGGGAACTCGATATTCTCGAACAGCGTGCTCGGCATCGTCGTCAACAATTCAGCGCCGGGTAGGGCACCGGTGTTGTCCGCCGCTAAGGTCAGCGGCCCGCACGCGACGATCACAGGAACGCTTTCAGGGATCTCCCGCACGACTTTCCGCGTCGAGTTTTTCTCCGATCCGGCGCGCACGAGTCAGGGAAAGACGTACCTTGGCTTCGTCCAAGTGACGACCAATGCGAAGGGGTCCGGGTCCTTCACGTTTTTGGCGTCCAACTTGGCCGCAGGCCTGAACGTGACTGCAACCGCCACTGACGCGGCTGGCAACACGTCCGGGTTCTCGAGGGCTGTGACCGTGCGGTAGGCTGCCCGCTGATGCGACCAGCAAACTTCGAGGTTTGCGGAGAGGGAGATAGGCCATGCATTGCCAGAGAGGCAACGACAATCTGTGCAGCCGCAAAACGGTCCTGAAACCTGATGAGCTCTGAGCCGGAGTGTCCGGCCTGGCAACTGGGACATCGGTCAAGCCCGCGCGTTCTCCAGAGATCCGAACCGCTTCGCTATGAATGAGTCATGATTGTTTTCGCCATCCGCTCGTCGGGGTCGGATTGGCGTCGCGGTGTAGGTTCTTTCCGCCCGCCCGAAGCGCGCGGATCTGCTGGCGCGCTGACCATAGGGCAGGCCCGGACGCGCACCGCGCTTCTGATGCCGCGCCCTGAGCGAAGCCATTCAGCACCGGCGATAGCGTCTACAAGGACTTGGACGTCGAAGCAGTCGGGCCGGAACCAGTTACTTTAGTCCTTCGACAAGGTAGCGTTCCGTGACGACGTGACGGGCCAACGTCCTGTCCTTGCTGGCACTGGGTACGCTCGGATTGATGTCGATGGCGACGAGGTAAATCGTTTTATCCGCTAGATGGACTGCTGCCGGCCACTGCCGTCGGGCTTGTGTTTCAAAGAGCAGCAACTTCTCGGACAGGTTGAAGACCACCAGGTAGCCAGCCGGAACGTGGTAATCGGCGGCGTAGCGGTACGCCTGTGAGAACCCTTTCCGCAGGTAGGCATCGTCATATTGATTCGGCCCGCCGAAAACTTTGACTTCAATCGTCATAGGGTCGGCCGAATCCAGGCAAGCGACGATGTCTGCCTCACCGGACGGTGACGTGGGCTGTGAAAAGGGGTAGCTGACGCCGTGATCGACGAGGTACTCACGGAGATCGCCGTCCAGCCGGCTTTCGCCCCTGGTCGTGTCGTCGGCGTATAACCCGAATAGCCGTTCGCGGTGGAACCACTCCGTCCGTCTCTTGTACCGCTCGAGGATGCTGAGCACCGAGCTGCCCTCCTCGATCCGGTCCTCCATGTACGTGACCAGCGGATCGACGAACATCTCAACAAAGTCTCGCAGGGCGTCGTTGAAATGCGCTGATTCGCTAATTTTCCGAGCGTCCTGCAGGGATTGGCCCCTTCGGCAGATCTGAAGGCAAATCTTCGCCGTCTGGATCTCGGACTCGGGCAAAGCTAAGTGCTGGTGATCAAAGTTGCCGGGTTCCCATGCTTCGAGCGTAATCTCTTCCGACTCAATCTCCACGAGCAGCGATCGCAGATAGGGTTCTTGCCCCATCCATTGCAGGAAGTATTTCAGCTCGTTGTCGAAGACTTGGCAGTCCTTTTTGTACAACCGGTTTCTCCGCTCCCTGAGCCGGGCTCGGAGTTCGTGCTCGAAAAGCATCGCGGCACCTCAACTGCCGAGCTGGCGAAAGGCGTTTGCGAGATCGTCGACGGCGTTCTGTATTTGCTCCGAAACCGCGTGCGCGCTGCCGCCGGCGTCCCGGATTTGGATCTGGCTTTTGCAATTCGGGCAGAAGATCCGGGATTCGAGGCGAACATCGACCAACGAGATTTCGACCGGGTACCCGCACTTGGGGCACCCGACGTCAAAGTTTATGCGATCCAGGTCGCCCATTTTTTCCAGCTCCGTACCAACGACTGCGGCCATTCAGTTGTCGAGAACTCCCTCTAACACGGCACGGGATTGCGCGATTGATGCGCCCGCGGCCACGCTCCGCACGTCACCGACGACGTTCCCGATGTCTACCGGTGTAGCGAGCTGAATGCGGGCATGGGGTTACTTCCGATACGCCATCCGTGGCGTGTAGGTTTGCTGGTCCGGGACAAGTGGGCTGGCTGCTCCGCCGCTTGTTTTCCAGGTACGTGGAGGGGTGCTGCAGTTCCCTTAGCCACGACGGCGGCTCGGGATGTACTTTCCTCTCCGTCGGATTACGTCACGGATTACCCATTCTATCGACCGCCATTGCGGGCGACTTGAGGTCCCAGTCGCGCTTTATATGTCAAGAGGGCACATACCGAAACCTAATTTGCAACGAATTGGATCCGCTGCCCCACCTGTGACGTGCTGGACCGCGCCCGCATCCAATTGTCGCCCGGGTTACGGAGCCACGGACTATTGTCGGGCAATCGGCATCGGCGGCGGCGCCGTCGCCCACATGAGTTCCACGTCTTCCGGTGTCAATCTGTACGCTTCGTTGACCAAGTTGCTGATTTTCCGTTCGAAACCAAGTGTCTTCTTCGCAAGAGATTGCGCCGGAAGGATGGTTTTTGAGTGCTCTTCTCGCAGGCTGCGGAGGACCGCCAAGCTCAAGGGGTTTTTTCGGCCGCGGGCCTTCCGCACCTCGGACACGAAGGAGTCGCTATCGAGATCGAGCGGCGAGAGCAGCCTATTCGTCGGTTCGGACACCCCATGCTCCGACCGCAGCCAGTCCAGGATTTCTGACGTGGTGTTCCGGATCTGCGCCGTGGACTGGATCAGCCGGCGAATGCGGTCGTCGACAGCCTCGCGCTGGCCGTCGGAACGGAGTTGGCACCGGCACAGACTCCATAACCTCATCCTTGCCGTGCAGTGTCGTCCGCCAGGCAAACCACCACGAGATTGGAGCATTGAGAACGGCCAGCAGCCAGGTGTCGGACTTGGGAAGGAAATACAGGGTTTTGCTGCCGAAGGATCCCGCGACGTCTAGACTGAAGCAGGGCCGCCAGGTGAGGTCGGGGTAGATGATCTTCGGAACGCCGAAGAGTTCCCAGTAGTTGACGGAGTCGTGGATCTCGAACCATTTATAGGGACCTGGTTTCCTGCCCGGCCAGCTCCCACCCTTCCAATTCAGGGCTCTCGGCTCTAGCCGCTCGCCGAACTGCTCCAAGTGCGCTCTAACCGCTGGATACGCGTCGATGTCAATTCCTCTTCGCGCAAAGATGAGCCACAAGCCGGCCCAGTTGGAAACCCATCGATCAATGTCCTGACCTCGTAGATACGGCTTTATGATCTCGCCGCTCCGGGCGTCTTCCGAGATCAGGCGGGTGCGCGTTTTCGCGTCGATCACGAAAGCCTCGTTGAGACCTGTCGAGAAGCCCGCCCGCGGATCCACACCTGCATACTCCGAAAGCGGTGCACCAGACCGCTCAATCTTTTCGAGCAACTCGAACGCTGCCTTGGGTTCCAGCGACCAAGCCTCGCTGCCCAACCGTGACCGCTGGATGTTCAACACCCTCGCGGCCAATCTGGACACCGAGGTCTTCAATTCGAAGCTGTTCCCGTGGTATAGAGCAAACGCGAACGCTCCGAGGCGCCTGGCCTTCTTTCGGGCGTTGAACCACGACGATCGACGGAAACACGTCCGCGTCCTTGAAAATCTGCTTCGCGTGGCCGAAATCAACGACCGACTCGACCCAGCCTTTCTCAGAGCCGCTAGGACACGCAGATTGCTGGCTGGGGGGGCAACGCCCGAGGGGTACCGACCTCTTGGGTCGGTTGCAATCGGCTCACGAAACGAGCGAATCGGTCCCGATCGCCGAATGTGCTCGCGTTTCGATGTTATCTGTACGTCTGTCGCCATCGACTCGCGAACAGTTACCTACGACAGTGTATGTCGAGTCCTCATCACGAGCTGGGCGGCGATACCTCGAGCTTGGCGAGGCTGCGCGGGCAAGGTCGCTTGGGCTCGACACGGAATGATGTTCCGTGATCAACGGGTTCTAAGCGAGATCATCGGTGCATTCCCCGCTCCGCCACCGAGAAACCAGCGGGAACGGAACGACGATCGGGGGGGCAGAAGGGAAGAGGCCACCGGTACTCCGGCCGTCCGCAAACGACCGTTTCCGTCGATTACCGTGATCGGAAGTGGGTCAATTATCGTGATCACTCTCAATCACTTCGGGGCTCTTTCCACGACATCGAATCGCTCGAATTCAGCAGTCAAGGGCTTGGTGGAGCTGTTGATCGCCGTGACACCGACCATCAGCCGATCGTTGAGTTTGGCCACCAGAGGCGGAAACGAATTCCAGCGCACTCCGTCGGGCCCGAATGAAGCAAAGATCTCGTCGCCGCGGCGCTTCAGCCGGAGATGGTTCGAGCCGTCCCCGTTGTTCATGCCGCGAGAAACGGCCAGGGCACCCTCCTTGCGGTATTCAAAGTTGACGTAAGGGCGCACCCTGCCGTACTGCAGATCCGCGGCGATCTCCAGCCTGACGTAGTTCTCCTGGTCCTGCCAGATGACGAGCCCAGCCCCGTGATAAGGGGAGTACACGGTTGTCGTCGCCGTGCCTCCGGGGTGACTGGTACCGGCGACGCGCACGCGCAGATCGAAATCACCCTTGAAATCGCGCAGGATGCACGGCGCGTTGACCTGACCAATCTCGGCACTCAGAATATGCGTCTTGCCAGGTACGATGATCCTGACTTTGTCTTCACTCGGGTCCATCTCAAAACTGCAATCGGCATCAGGGTCAACGGCGTTCCCCCACGCCTCTTCTCGCCTCGTTCGAGCCTGTCCTTCCGGTGCTTGCCCCTCCGGCGCCGGCTTCCTGTCGGCGCCGCTTGAGACTTGCATTGTTTTTCTATCGCTTGCGGCGACGGGGCCGGCCAGCCGGTCCTCACGATGCGAGACCTTCGGCGCGGATGATGGATCGGGGTTCGTCACGGTGAAGGAACGCGGTGCGCCGGGGCCCACGGGGGCGGTCGGCGCCGAGTCGGCAGCGAAATCAACCGACGCCGCAAGGCGATGCACCGCGCCAGCCGGTTGAGCCGGCCGAGGGCCCTCCGCCTTTTCCCTCGCGAGCGCCGCAACCGCCGCGGCAGCCGGTTGAGCAGCCCCTGGGCCGTCTGTCTTTTCGATCGTGGCCGGCGCAGCGCGACCTGCTCACGGGCCGGGGCCGACGTGGGTTCGGCCGCGATGATCGTGTCGTCGCTCTTGCGAGTCGGGGCCAAAATGAAGCCCACGAGCGCCGTGGCCACGAGCGCCGCCAGTACGGCCGCGAGTGCGATGGCGCGCCGGCGAGCTTGAGGCCTCGACGCCGGTGGAGGCGGGTTCGTCTCCACAACGACTTCGGCGCAGATTGGCTCTTGAGCCCCGCGGCGTCCATCTGGGACGCCGCTGCCGAGGATTCCGCGTTTTGCCGCTCGGCGAGCAGCTCACGCTCGATACTCCTCAGCTCATTGAGCACGACTTCGGCCGAAACGGGCCGTGCCTCTGGCATTTTGTGCAAGAGCCGCATGATCAAAACACTGAGACTGGCTGGAACCCGGTCGTTCAGATCGCGGGGAGCAGGGGGTGTTTCCGTCGAGATCGATGTCAGCACGGCGATGACCGAGTCACCCTCGAAGGGCAAACGCCGGGTACAAAGGCGGTACAGGACGCAGCCGAGGCTGAACAGGTCTGAGCTGGCGCCAGCGGGTTCACCGCGAGCTTGCTCCGGAGCCATGTAGGCCGGCGTGCCCATAACAACCCCAGCCCCTGTGATCTCAATGTCCTCGCGTTCGGACCGCGCCATGCCGAAATCGAGAATCTTCACGCGGCCCGACGGTGCCTCGAGCCAGATGTTGGCCGGCTTGATGTCGCGGTGGATCAGCCTGTGGCGATGGGCGGCGGAAAGCCCCGCGGCGATCTCGCGACCGATCCGCAGGGCAAGCTCCACCGATGGCCGGTGGCCTCGGGCGAGCCATTCGGCCAGCGACGTACCCTTCAGGTACTCCATGGCCAGGAACGGGATCCCGTTTTCCTGCCCGACCTGGTAGACGGTGACGATGTGGTCGTGTTCAAGTGCCGCGGTGGCCCGAGCCTCGCGCATGAACCGCTGCGCGATTCCCGGGGTATCCGCGACCTCCGGCCTGATGACCTTCAAGGCGACAGGCCGGGAGAGAAGACTATCTTCGGCCCGGAAGACAATGCCCATGCCGCCTTCGCCCAGGAGCCTGAGAACTCGGTAGTGGGCCAGCCAGCCGAGCTCTCCGGGGGCTCGAGGCGGGCTGAGGAAGTCGATGCGTTTGTGGCCGGCCGGCGGACCGCCAGGCGTGGTCGACGTGAGAAGCCGGCTAGCCGCAGGATGATCGGCCCCGGTTTCCGCCAGGTTCTGGACACCGGATCGGCTCCTGGAGGGCCCGGACTGTGTTCGTCAACTAAAGTCAGGCAGGATCATGGCTTACCCCGCATTCATCACGACAGGCCGAGCACGACAACCCGGCCCGAAACGAGTAACAGCGACAGTGTATTTTCATCGTTGTTTTCCGTCTGAACGTGGATTCATCGATCTGACCCCGATTCCCTGTTCGACCGCCATCATCGTCGACTTGCCGCGCGAGGAAGACCGGGGCGCGCTCAGTGCCGGCGGTAAACGCCGTGTCTCGAGCCGCCCCAAGCAGGGACCAAGGTCACGGTATTGGAGAGCGACGGAAACGACGTGGTCGTGAGCGGCACTTGGCCGATGCTCTGGGCATAGCCAGGCATCGGGAAGCCGACGAAGTTGCTCGAACCGAAGTAACCTCCCGCTCCGAACGAGCCGTAGCCGAAAGGCGATATACCCGGAACAGTCCCGTAACCCAGGCCGAACTGGCTGACCGCCGGATAACCCCAGTTGCCGGGGAAACCCCATTGTGCTCGGGCACTACCGGCTGTGCCCAGCACCAGGCCAAACACGAAAACCGAAACGAGTTTGCTCCACCGTTGCGATGTCATGGCTGAGACTCCTGGAACCGGTGATGACCCCGCCGCGATGGACCGTGCCGTAGCGCGAGGCGTTCTGCTGGTTCCTGTTGAAAAACATGTGAGTTGACTCTGATCATTTGAGTGTCAATGTCGCGCATCTTACGCATCGGTGAACTCCAGTGAGGCTGATCTCCCGGAACGAGAGCGCGGAACGTCCGCGGCCCAGACCGAAGCGGGAGTCAACGTCCGTAGAGGCGAAGCATTTCGGCAACGAACGCGGAGCACGCACTGACTCGTGCCCCATCACGGATCAGATTCATGAAAAAACGAGTCCCGGCTGCATCGACGAAAGTCAGGTAGCACAGATCGAGGCAAAGCCGGTCTGGCGTTACCAGGGACTCGCCGCAGGCCGATTCCAACTCGCCGATCCAGGGCTCGAGCAGCTTTCCCTCGAGCTTAAGCGTGCGGGTCGAATCGCTCCCCTCGGATCGCGTGATGATCAGCATGACAAGCTCCCGAACTCACACTGGAGTTGCTAAGCGATCTCCATGCCGGCGCACGATCGAGAACCGTTCAGTTGCCGCAATTCCTTGGCAGGATTGCGAATAAATCTTCTCGCTCGGCGCGCCGAAGGAAAAACAGCGGCCGCTCGACGGGGAGACGCCACAACCCATCGTGGGCGATTACGATGGTTCGTGAGAAGGGCGGGAAATGCCGAGCTTTTTCAGTCGGCTGCGGAGGGTATTGGGGTGAAGACCGAGCACATCGGCCGCGCCGCGCGGCCCGTCGATGACCCACTTGGTTCGGTCGAGGACCGCGCGGATGTGGTTCCTCTCCACGTCTTCGAGCGCGGCGGACGGCTCGCCGGCGGGTCCCGCGCCGGGTTGGCCGAGGACTTCCGCATCGACCTGGAGCGTGGGACCGTTGGAGAGAATGACGGCACGCTCGAGCACGTTCTGGAGCTCGCGGACATTGCCGGGCCACGGGTACGCCATCAGTCGCCGGAGGGTGGCCGGTTCGATGACATCAATTCGTCGTGCGATCCTCGCCGCGAACTTCTCGAGTAGGTATTGCGCCAGCAACGGGATATCTTCGGTCCGCTCGCGGAGCGGTGGGAGCTCGATAGGAAACACGCTGATGCGGTAATACAAGTCTTCGCGGAATGTCTTGTCGCTAACGGCATTTTTTAGGTCGCGGTTGGTGGCAGCGATGATCCGGACGTCGACCCGAAGGGACACGCTGCCACCAACGCGTTCGATCTCTCGCTCCTGGAGAACCCGCAGCAGCTTGGCCTGGGTCTCCAGGGGCAGGTCGCCGATCTCGTCCAGGAAGAGTGTCCCTCCGTCAGCCAGCTCAAACCGGCCGACACGGCGGGCGATGGCACCGGTGAAGGCCCCTTTCTCATGGCCGAACAGCTCGCTTTCCACCAGTCCAGGTGGAAGTGCCGCACAGTTGATCTTGATCAGGGGCTTCTCCTTCCGCCTGCTGTTGGAATGGAGCGCCCGCGCGATCAGCTCCTTGCCGGTCCCCGTCTCACCGGTGATCAGGACTGTCGAATCGGTTGGTGCGACCCGCCTGACATTGTCGAGCACGGCTGTCAGGGCGGGGCTCTGGCCGATGATCTCCTCGAAATTGTGGATCCCCTTGATCTCTTCCTGAAGGTAAAGATTTTGCTCCGTCAGGCGAGCTTTCTCTTGCTCGGCGAGCACACGATCGGTGATGTCGACGAGCACCGTGCGCGTGTATTTGCCATTGGGCTCCGGCCGGGAATACCACTGCACCCAGATCGGGCGGCCATCATCCTTGCGTCGGAGTTGGATCACGACGCCGCCGGTACCCATGCCTTCGCCTATCGACGCAAAAGCTTGACGCACGCGCTCCTTGTTATCAGGCGTGTCGGCCACGAGCGACATCCCCACCGTGCCGACGACTTCGTGGGGCTCGAGGCCAAGAATCCGCATCGCAGCCCGATTGGCGTTGATAAAGCGCGAATCCAGGTCTTCCTGAACGTAGCCGATCGGCGCTTCCTCAAAGAGGTCGCGGTACCGCTCTTCACTATCGAGGATTCTCTGTTCATCACGGAGCCGTTCCAGCTCCGCCGTCGCGCGCGTGGCGAAGATCTTGAAGATGAACAGCCGCCGCGGCTCGGCCGGCATCGGCGTTTCGTCGAACACGGCCAGGTGTCCGAGGACGTTCCCACCCGTGTCCTGTAGTGGAACGCCCAGGTAACTCTCGATACCCAGATCGATTAAGATCCGGTCGTTGGGAAATTCCCTTTGGATCCCGCTCGGGTGATGGCAGAGCCGACCGCTCACGACATCCTCGCAGGGGCTCCCGGCGAGGTCGTACTCCAGGTTCGGAAGGATCTGCCCCTTGCCCCAATAGGCGATCGTCCGGACTCGCGTCGGGACCCCGGCGAACTCGGCGACGAAGGCGTAGCTCACCCCCAGGGCGGTTGCGAGCTGCCCGACCAGCGACTCGAAAAAGACCGCGCCTGTGCATCCCGCCGTGCCCTCGACGATCGCTCGGAGGGCGACGAGCTCGTCGTCACAGAGCGGCGACCGCCCCGCGACGCCGCACCCCGCATCAACTTGTTGATCTGCCGGATGGTTTCCCATGTCTTTGGTCCCGACCCGATCCCCGGAGAATTCCAGCCGGCCGGCGTCAGAACGATCCGGGGCCCGCTTGCCTCCAACAATCCAGGCTAGCCAGTCGACCGTTTGGCGTGCAATCAACCGGCGGGCAGGCCCTCTCGCCAGCCGAGTTCGGATTGCTAGAGCCAGCCCCGAACGGGTCGAGCGGAGAACGTTTCCCAAGATGATGATTGGTTCCGCGAACCAGATCGGGCCGATGACCGTCACGCCTCGATGACAACCTGGCCGATGCAGCGGGCCTGACAGCTCAGGATGATGTCGTTCGCCAGGTCGGCGGCGGTCAGGGCGTCCTCGGCTTCCATGACAACGCGGCCGGCGAGCCGCTTCACCTTGCACTGTCCGCAGATCCCCGCCCGACAGTCGTGGTTGATTGCGACGACCACGGCCTCCGCTGCCTCAAGCACCGTCTGATCCGGGCGCACGGGTGCAGACTTGTTGGAACGAGTGAATGTGATGGAGGTTTCTCGATTTTCCAGAACCGTGGCGGCTGGCGACGCGTCCGCACCGCGCGCCACCGCCCTATCGAGCTCGTTGCCGCGCGGGGCTCCATTGAGCGAAACCTTTCCATTCGGTCGTGCAAACGATTCCGCCACGATCGAACCGTCGGGCACTCCAAGGTCGCGGAGCAGCCGGCGGGTCTCCGCGATCATCTCCGTCGGCCCGCAACCATGGACTCGACGGGCGCCGATGTCCGGGACGACCCGCTCCAGCATCGCCCGGCTGATCCTGCCCCGCTCCCCGGTTCACCGGGTCCCGCCGCCGCGGGTGAGGGTGACGGTAGCACGCAGGTTCGGATGGCGGCGCCCGCGGGCGTCCAGCTCGTCGCGGAAGATGATATCCCTCTCGGTCCAGACGGAAAACACGAGGTCAATGTCCCCGGGCCAGCTCAAGTCGGTGAGGTACCGGATTTTAGCCATCAGCGGGGTGATCCCCACGCCGCCGCCAATCAGAACGATGCTCGGGGCCTCCGTCCCCGTGAAGGTGAAGTTGCCGGCCGGAGCGCTCACATCGACCAGGCAGCCCGCGCGGATGGCATCGTGCAGGTGGCGCGACGCCAGCCCCAGCTCTTCCGGCTTGATCGTCAGCTCGCAATAGGCCGCGCGGGAAGGAGGCGAGGCGATCGTGTACGATCGCCGCACCTTCCGGCCATTGATCACGAGCGTCAGGTTCATGTATTGACCCGGAAGGAAGTCGAACGGCAACCGCTCGGCGGTCGGCGAGACGAGCCGGAACGTGCGAACATCTGGCGTCTCGTCGAACACTTCCGCGACCTTGAGCGGCCCCGCCCAGACTTTCGGCTTCGCGGTGAAGGCAGCGGACGCGGGCGGGCTGGAGCGATACTTCCTCGCATCGGATCGGAGCTGGAGGTAGTGAGCGAGCAGGCGGTAGAGAAACAGCGCGCCGAGCACGGAGGCGAATGCGATTGGCCGGCGAGCGTCGGCCTGCACGAGCATGTAGAAATGCAGAGCCCCGGCCGTCGCCGCCGCGTAGGCCAGCCGATGCAGCGCCTTCCACCTCGCCGGCCCGAGCCGTCTGATCATGCCACTGGTCGAGGTCACGGCCAGTGGCACCATCAAGACCAGCCCCACCGTCCCGACCAGCAGATAAGGGCGCTTCACCATCTCGGAAGCGGTGTCACGGATATCCGCCGCGCGGTCAAGGCCGAAGAAAAGCAGGAAGTGGAGCGCGGCGTGGATAAAGGCATAGAGCCCTAGCATTCTCCGGAACTGGCCCAGCCAACCCCAGCCTGTGATCCCGCTTGCCGGAGTGGCAGTCAGCGAGAGCAAGCGGCACATCCGGGTTTACGTTCGCGGCGATGCCGGTAGTCACCAGACTGGCCGTCGCCGCGCCGAGCTTGAGCATCGTGCGGCGGTTGAAATACAGCTCGGGCGGCGTGATCGCGTTCGAAGGGATACGGTTCGATTCTGACATTCCTGAACCCTCGATGCGCAGATGCGCGGGAGGATGGTCACGGACGTTCGCGCAGGTGCTCGTCGACCAGCTTCCGGATATTCTCCTCGCCCGGCCCTGGGCAACTCCGACGGCACGCACGCCAGTCAGGATGAGCGCTGTGAGCGGATGGGTAAGGAGCTTGCCCTCGAGCTTGAAGGTGCGACCCAGTTCGCTCTCTTCGCGACGCGTGCTTATGAGCATGGCGACCACCCGGAAAGAACGGAACCAGATCGTAAGCGATCTCCGTGCCGCTCTACGGCAGAAGTGGACATGCGGATGAACCTCGATGTGTTCGGCATGTTTCCCTCAGTCGACGCCGGCAGGACTGCTCGCACCAGACGATTACGGTGCAGCAGCGCGGCCGCTGGTATTCGGACAGCAAAGGCTCCCGCGAAAGGTCTTTCGACGCTCAATAGCATGGCTTTTGGACTCGCTGTCCACGCTTCGCAGTGCGGGTTACCCACGCCCCACGCAAGACTCGCTTCCAGCCGTTGGTCAGACTTTACTGGACCGGCTTTCCGCCCGCAGGGTTCCGATGAGAGGTTTCAGAGTGTTAACTACATCTCATCCTCCTCTCCCAAGCTTGCCTTTGCGAGCGGCGGGCACGGCGGCGCGCCCCACTTTGAAAAACAAGGGGCAATTTAGTGGGGCGGGCTTCCGTGCCCGCCGGGCAAGCTTTATTTCTCCGCGCAACGTTTATTAATTCCGCATGCAGTGCGAGCAGTTGGTTGCTCCTTGCATCGCTGTTCCTTTCATGGGTAAGTTACGCGTTGAAACTCTGAACACCGGTCTCGGGGAAATCCGCTCAGGCTCGCCTCGGTGGAAGGGCGCAATCCATGTCTATCCGCCCTACGTCAGCTCTTCTCGCCTTGATCGCAGCGGTTGGAATCGGTCCGGTCTCGCGCGGCGATGAGTCGCTACCCGCTCCGTTGATCAATTCCGTTGGTTCGCACCGCCTCTTCGACGGGAAGTTGACGCTCCGCATGCTCGAAAAGGGCGATTTTATCATCTATAAGGGAGTTTTCTTGCGCGTCCGCGACACGAAACTCTGTGTTTGCTTCTTATAGATAGAGGAAGCGAAAATCGACTGGGAGACCCCGTAATGGCCGACTCTGACTGTTGTCATGCGTGCGGGCGTGCGCTGCCGGCGGACGCTCCGCAAGGCCTCTGCCCGCGATGCCTGCTCCAGCAAGGGATGGCTGGCTGTAACCTGATATCGCGGCAGGCCGGCGATATCGCTTCGCTCGCGGCGCCAATGTCGAGCGTTCGCAGAGGCTTGAGCGGGACCCTCGGCTCGATGCCGGCTGTCCTGCTCCGGTGCGATGATGTCGTGTGCGCTGGGCCCGCCTCGCGGCTGACATCGTTCGAAAACCAGAGTCGTCTCGCTGATACGAGCCGGTACCGGCTCTTCGGCGAGATCGCCCGCGGCGGAATGGGGGTCATTCTCAAGGGCCGCGACCTGGACCTCGGCCGCGACCTGGCGATCAAGATCCTGCTCGACCAACGCCGCGACCGTCCCGAGCTAGTCCGCCGGTTCATCGAGGAGGCTCAGATCGGCGGTCAACTTCAGCACCCAGGCATCGTCCCCGTGCACGAGCTGGGAATGCTCGAGGACGAGCGGCCGTACTTCACGATGAAACTCGTCAGGGGCCGCACGCTGACCAGTCTGCTCGAAGCGCGCGCAAACCTGAGCGACGACAGGCCGCGGTTCCTGGCTATTTTCGAGCAGGTGTGCCAGACGATCGCTTACGCGCATTCTCGTGGTGTCGTTCACCGTGATCTCAAGCCCAGCAACATCATGGTCGGCAGCTTCGGTGAAGTGCAGGTCATGGACTGGGGCTTGGCCAAGGTGCTCAAGACCGTCGCGGCGGACGAATCCGTTCCAACGCAGCCAGGTGCCGAAGAGGGTGTCCAGACGGTTCGTCACGATTCCGGCGTCGATATCTCGCGGTTGGGCTCGGTCCTGGGCACGCCTGCCTACATGGCAGCCGAACAGGCCCGAGGCGAGACCGATCGAGTCGATGAACGAGCCGACGTATTCGGCCTGGGCGCGATTCTGTGCGAGATCCTCACCGGCCGGCCCCCGTATGTGGGCCCAACGGCGCACGAAGTCCATCGGCTCGCGGTCGTTGCTGATCTGGCCGACGCTCACCGCCAGATTCTGACGTGCGGAGCCGAAAGCGAGCTTGTCTCCCTGGCACTCCGCTGCTTGGCCCCCCTGCCGAGTGATCGGCCTCGTGACGGCAGTGAGGTCGCCACGGAGATCACGGCCTACCTCCGCGGCGTGCAAGAACGACTCAAGCAGGCCGAGCTGGCCAGCGTAAAGGCCCAGGCAAGATCCGCCCAGGAGAAGACGCGGCGGCGGCTGGCCGTCGGCCTGGCGGCGACGACTGTCGCCCTGATGGCCACCCTTGGCGGCGGCTGGACCTGGTGGCAGGCGGATCGCCAGCGACGAATCGCTCGGGTTGACCTGGCGGTGCGGGACGTGGAATTGTTGACGACCGAGGCCGAAACAGCCGGCGACATCACGGACCGATGGGTGCGCACCGCGAGGCGGCGCGCCGCATCGCGCAGGTCCTCGATGATGCTCGTGACGACGTGGTCCATGCGAGGGTCGCCACCATCGTCAAATACGTCGAAGAGCAAGCGGCCCAGGCCGAGGCGGACGCACAGCTTCTCTTGCGGCTTGCCGAGATCGGCGACGGGCTTAACGAGAATCCCAGCAGTCAGAGCGATGCCGCTTACACATTGGCATTTCGTGATGCTGGTCTTGACGTCACCGGTGGGCCTACCGAGAAACTGCGGCTGGCCATCGTCCGGCGACCGCCTCGCGTCGTGGTGGCCATCGCCGCCGCGCTGGACCACTGGGCGGTCGTACTGCTCGAAGTCGGCGACCGGGCCGGAGCGGCCCGGCTCACGGCGGTTGCTCGCGAAGCCGACCCCGATGAGTGGCGCGGCCGACTTCGCACGGCCCTCATGGACTCGGGCAAAGACACTGAATTGACAGCATTGAGAGAGCTGGCCAAGTCAGCCGTCACGACCGATCTCCCCGCGGCCACCGCAGCTCTTCTCGGCGCGGCCCTGGTGCGGGTGGGCGACTTTCAGTCGGCAGAATCCGTGTTGCGGCGGGCGCAGCGCCGGTATCCCAGTGATCTTTGGCTCGCGCTTTATCTCGGCGCGCCCTCATGGGACTTTCCCGAAACTCCGAGGCTATTCGGTACTATCTGGTCGCTCATGCCATTCGACCTCAGACCGCGCACTTTTTGGCCCATGCCCTGAAGTACCTGGGCGAGACCGACGAAGCGATCGCCGTCTTCCGCGAGGCGATCCGTACGAACCCCGCGTATGCGGCGAATTACTCGTGCCTGGGAACGCTCCTCAAGGAAGGCGGCCTCGCTGAAGAAGCCGACGAACTCCTGGACACGGGCATCGCCGCCGCCCGAGAGCAGCTTCGGCTCCGACCGGCCGACCCCTTCGCACACTTCATGCTCGGCTTTATCTTGGGCGAACGGGGCCGGTTGGAAGAGTCGGTTAGCGAGCATCGCGAGGCGATCCGGTTGTTACCGGCTTGTGGATTCGTCCATCGCAGTTTGGGCAGCATCCGATGTCGACAGGGCCGCGTCGACGACGAAATCGCTGAGTTGCGCGCAGCAATCCACCTTGAACCGCACAACCCCGAGTTTCACAAAGCGCTCGCGAAGTCCCTGGCCCGGCATGGCCGATTGGCCGAGGCCATCGCTGCCCTTCAAATGACAGTCCGCTCCATGCCGGACGTTGCCGACCTTCATTTCTGGCTGGCTGGGTACCTGGAGCGGTACGATCGGGTCGACGAAGCGATCGACGAATACCAGCAGACTATCCGACTCTCTCCTGACGACCCCAGTGCGCATCACTGCCTCGCCAGAACAATGCGAAAACGCGGACGGACCGACGAGGCCATTGCGGAGTGCCGCGAGGCGATACGACTCGAGCCGGACTTTGCTGAGGCGTATGTCACTCTCGCCAGTCAGCTCAAACGTCGGGGTGAATACAGTGAGGCGCTTCGCGCATACGAGCGCTGCCACGAACTGGGCTCGAAGCGAAGCGACTGGACCTATCCGTCCGGCAAGTGGGTCGAGCAGGCTCGTCGGTTAGTGCGACTCGAGCCGAGATCCGCCCCGCTCTTGCGCGGCGAAGCCGCGCCCGCTGACGCCACCGAGTGCCTCGACCTCGCTGTCATCGCCAGAAACAAACGAATGGACGCGACCGCAGTGGCATTATGGACCAAGGCGTTCGCGATCGATCCGAATCTGGCGAACGACTCGACCTTCAGCAGCCGATATGTAGCCGCAACGGCAGCCGCCAAGATCGGGTGCGGCAAAGGAACCAAGGGACTGGCGCTTGACGAGCCAGCCAAGGCGAAAATACGCCGGCAAGCCCTGGACTGGCTCAAGGCCGATCTGGCTGCAAACCGGGACGCGGCCAGCCGGTCGCTCAGGGACGGCCATTTCACCGAACTCACTCTCCTGTCATGGAAGGCCGACATCGATCTAGCCGGCGTGCGCGACCCGGATGGCCTCGCCATCCTGCCGGAGGTCGAGCGGACCGAGTGGCAGGACCTGTGGCTCAAGGTTGACCGGCTCCTCACGCAGCTAAGATCGCATTCATACTCGCACTGAACAAGTCCACTCCATCGCGAATCCGCGAAAGGCTTTAGCCCGGCGCCTTCGGCCGCGTTCGGACGTCGGTCCACGCGCACGCCGAACACGCTGATCCGGCCGTTCGTGGCGTGCGCAACAGTTGTTCGTTCGGCTGTCAATTTCCGCAGTTCGACCTTTCCACCTACCAGGGAGATTTCATCGATGCGTTTTGGACCAAATACCTCCTACCGGATATCGATTGAGCGGAGCCGTTCATCAGTGAGACACCGGCGGTTGGCTCCTCGGCTGGAAGCCTTGGAGACGCGGCTCGCGCTCAGTACGTTGACGGTCACAAGCGCGGCGGATCATGGTCCCGGCTCGCTACGTGCCGCCATCGCCGCAGCCGGTAGCGGAGACACGATCGTCTTCGCTTCCAGCCTTGACGGCCGGACGATCCAACTGACCAGCGGCGAACTGGGGATCAATCAACGCTTGACCATAGAAGGGCCCGGCGCCGGCATGCTCGATGTCGATGCCGAGGGATCGAGCCGAGACTTTGACATCACGTCGGCGTCGGCGACTGTGCTGATCTCAGGCTTGACCATCAGTGGCGGCAATTCCGAGGACGGGGGTGGTCTCCTTGACCAGGGCGGAGCGCTGACGCTCAAGAACGACGTCTTCTCACACAATCAGGCGGTGGGTGTGCAGCCGGGTGACACGGCTCTAGGAGGCGGTGTCGACGTCACGGACAGCGGGTCGCTCAGCGTGTGGAATACCACGTTTGAGCATAATCTGGCCCAGGGCGCCGTTGGCGCCAACGGCGGTACCGAGCCCTTCAACGGCGTGGGAGGAGACGGCGACGGGGGTGCGATCTTCGCGGACGCCGGGACGAGCCTGACCATCACGTGCAGCACATTTGGTGTCAACCACGCGATCGGCGGAGCGGGCGGCAATGGCGGCGAGGGCGGCTACGGGAGCGAAAACGACGTCGGCGGCAACGGCAACGGAGCTGCCATATATACAATCGGCAATTCGCTCTTCGTCGCAGACAGCCAGTTCACACAGGACCTGTCGCAAGGGGGTGCAGGCGGAATCGCCCAGAATGACGTCATTGATGATGAGGGCGACGGAGGCAACGCGAACGGTTCCATCGCCATCTTCGCCTATACGACGACACCTACATTCGTTCTTGAGGGCGATTCGTTCAGCGGTGAAAAGGCTATCGGTGGCGCGGGAGCCATCAATAACGACCCGACTTACTCCGCCAGGGGCGGCTACGGCGGTGACGCCACCGCGGATATCTCCGACCTGTCCGGCTTATCTGTCGCAAATTGCACGTTCGACAACAACGTGGCTCAAGGTGGCGCGGGTGGGGATGGTGGCAACGGTCCCTACGACTGGGGTGCCGGAGGAATCATCTCGGGCGGGGTGGTTGGCACCGACGGTAATCTGTCGATCAGCGGCACGACTTTCGTCAACAACGTCGGCATCGGGGGAGCCGGGGGATCCGGCGGACCCGGTGGTATCGGAGCTGAAGGCGGCTATCTTACGGGAATCGCGGTGAGCTCCTACAGTCCAACCAACATCAACAGCTCGACGTTCATCGGCAATCGGGCGATCGGCGGGGCGGGCGGCGCTGGAGGTGTTGGCAGTGACGGGTGCTTCGGTGGCGCCATCTACGGAGGTGTCGTCTACTCCTATGCCGCTCTAGACGTCGCCTCGAGTTCCTTCATCGCCAACAGCAGCGCCGCTGGCGCCGGCGGCGCCGGCGGGACTGGGGGGTCCGGCGGTGCTGGAGGCGTTGGATATGGGGGAGCCATCTATGCCCAAGGCTCACCCTATTACCCCTACAACCCTCCGTATCCGACCAGCAGTATTGGTTCGAGTACCTTCTGCGACAACGTCCTGATCGGTGGTGCCGGGGGCGCGGCTGGACAATCGGGGGCGAGCGGCACGGGGGGCGGTAGTTATGGTGGTGATGTCTATGCTGGCGGTATCACGACCATTTCGTCGAGCGCGTTCATTGGGGGCCAGGCGATCGGCGGACCGGGAGGCGCCGGCGGCGCGGGAGTCTCGGGAGGTACCGGTGGGCCGGCCCAAGGGGGTAGTCTTTACTTCGTGAATGCTTTGGCACTCTACGTACCTGGCGCGGTGGTGACCGACAGCCTCACAAGCTCATCGGTCCTCGGCGCGAGCGCCAAGGGCGGCAGTGGTGGAGCTGCCGGCGCGAGCGCCGACGGAGGAGTTGGGGGGACCGCCCAAGGGGGTGGAGTCGTGCTGATATCTCAACTCTATGGCGGTTCACTGAGCGTCTCAATCGCATCGAGCGTGATCGCCGGCAACTCCGCGCAAGGCGGCGCCGGCGGTTTTGGCGCGGACGGCGGCGACGGCAGCGACGCTGAGGGGGGCGGCCTCTACGTCGATCCCGCGTCGATTGTCTCGCTCCAGTTCGCTGCGATCACGAACAATGCAGCCGACGGGGGTTTGGGCGGCTTGGCGATGATTGGGGGCACCGTCGGCGACGACGGTCAAGGGATCGGCGGCGGCGTTTATCTGGCCGGACCGGGCTCGACCGAGAAAGGCACGACGATCTTCGGTAACTCCGCCTCCACCAGCGACAACAACGACTACGGCACTTTCAGTTGACGCGTACCGCCGGATCGAAGCCGAGGGGAGGTTGATCCGCAGCCGCGCGATCGATTGACCCCTCGGTGATTTCGAGTCCGCCGGTATTGGCGACTCGCCCCCGGTATGGTTAAAGTGATGTCATTCGTCGATACGATCGGTCAAGACAGGGCCCTGGCTTGGTGTTCTCGCACATGATCGGATCTCAGACGCACGAGCACGCGATCGCGCCGTTTCCAACGACGGAGTGGAGTCGGGTCATGGCTGCCGGACGTCAGTCGACCGCGGAAGCGCGAGCCGCTCTGGCCGAGTTCTGCAGTGCGTACTGGTATCCGCTCTACGCGTTCATCCGCCGCCGTGGATACGACGCCGACGCGGCCGAGGATCTTGTTCAGGGCTTTTTCACGGTCCTGCTCGAGAACGATACCCTTGCGACGGTCGATCGTTCCAAGGGACGATTCCGTACCTTTCTGATCGCTGCCTGCTCTCATTTCCTGGCAAACCGCCGCGATTTCGACCAAACCCTCAAGCGCGGCGGTGGTCGAGTGATTGTGCCCCTCTCTCGCCTGGACGCCGAGGAGCGCTACTGCCATGAGCCCGCCCACGAAATGACTGCCGAACGTCTCTTCCTCCGTCGATGGGTCACGACGTTGCTCGACCACGTCCTGAAACGGCTGGAAGAGGAGATGTCCGCGGCTGGCAAAGCTGGTTTATTCGAGGCGCTGCGGCCCGCGCTCGTGGGGACGTCCCAGAAGGTCTCCTACGGTCGCATGGCCGCCGAGCTTGGCTGTTCCGAGACAGCGGCCCGGTCGGCCGTCCATCGCCTGCGTCTCCGCTACCGTGCCTTACTTCGCGAAGAAGTCGCGCGTACGCTCGACGATCCCTCCACCGTCGAGGACGAGATCCGCGACCTGTTCACTGCTCTGGCGGATTGATGGGCCGAGTCGGCCTTGGAGGCAGGTCTGATGGAGGCCAAGCCGGGTCAGACGAGGCTTCTGGTCGTCTACTTTTCCCCTGTTCAGATCGCCGCGCTCCCACACTCGCCGCGGGCCGGCTGGAGCGAGGCATCTTCGGCGTCGGCCTCGGCGGGACGATCCCTTCGGGACCTGCGGCCCACGGTGCGGGTCGCCAGCCCCAGGATGACGGCAGCCGACAGGATCAGGATCACGTCCCAGTAGATGACCGATCCGGTCGCGTTCGCGAGCAGCACCGGGTCGCTCATGTAGATCAGGAGACTGGCGAAGGCCGGCAGGACGCTCGCCAGGGCCAGGCCCCACCGGGGATCACTCGGATCGCCGAAAATGTTGAGAAACACGAACGGCCAGGCCACCGTTACGAAGAAGACCAGGCCGACGCTCGCGGCGATAGCTCGGGACCGCCGCCGGGTCCAGACCCCCAGGGCCGCACCCAGGCTGACGAACGCCGCCCCGTGGACCAGGACAGTAACCGTCGCCAGGGCGGCGACCTGCAACAAGGCGCCGCGGGTCTGTCTCGGCGCCGGCCCAGCCTCCGCGATCTCCGCGTCGGTAGCCAGCCGGTACGTCGCGCGACCGGAGGCATCGATCGTGGTCACGATAGCATCGCCCGCCCAATTCGTCTGGATCCTGACCGAGCCGCCCCCGGGGAAAAGCTCGACCTTCTTCGCGACCTCGAAGGCCCTCGGGGCGGTGGCCAGCGCCAGGGCGACCAGCGCGGGGCCGATTGCCAGGAGCGGGACCAGGCGGAAGGCCTCCCACCACCGGATCGCGAAGGATTTCCGGTCCGAGATCGCCGCCGCGGAAACCGGGGCCGCGGCCGGCGACGTCGCGGCCGGAGACATCGACGACGCGGCCAGCGCGGCCAGCAGCGCAAAGCCGACGGCAACCGCGACGATGTAATTCCCTACTCTGAGGTCGGCCGTGGGCATGACGTGCGAGGTCCCTTGAACCCAGACGCTGATGCCGCCGATCAGGCTGCCGATGCCGATTAACCCCGCCAGGACCATCACGACATCGGCGAGCACCGGCGCGCGCCCCGGCCGGTCAGGAACGCGGTCGAATTGGCGGTGGAAGGTTCGCACCGTCAGCCACAATAGCCCCAGAGCCAGCGCGAGGCATTCGATGTCCCAGAATGTGATCCACCAGAGGGCGTAGCTCCCGAATCGGCGGCGTTCAATGAGGACCTCGATGAGCGTCAAGACAGCCACGACCGGGCTCAGGTGCGCCTCGCCTGCTCTGGCCAGACCCCACCGCATATTCAAGACGAGGATCGGCCAGCCGGCGCCCGCGATCACCGCGAGCCCCACACTCAGGCCGATCGCCCGGCTCTGGCGCGCGATCCAGACGGCGAGCGCCAGCCCAATGCTCGCGATCAAGGCGCCGTGAGCGAGGATCGTCGTGATGAGCAGGCAGGCACCGAAGAGCAGCGCCCCGTCGGACAATTGCCCGTGGTAGCTGGCCCGGACTCCCGGCGGGATCCCCGGCGGGATCGTCAGCGGGGCCTTCACGGCCAGGGCCAGGCCGAGTCCGAGCAATCCGGGCCCAATCGCCAGTAGCGCGACTTGACGCAGCATCGCCAGCCACTTGCCCAGGACGATCGTCGGGGTGGAGAGCGTGGTTGCGGCCAGGAGGTCGAGGCTGCCCCGCTGCCTCTCCTCGGCCATCGATGCCGGCGCCGCCGCCGAAAGCATCAGCAGGCCGAAGATCAACTGGAGGATCGCGCCGCCGGCTCCCACGCTCAGCCAGCCAGGCCAGACTTGCACGATCCGCAAGACAAGCACGGGGCGCGCACGCTCGTCCAGCCCGTCGATCAAGGCACTCACGGCGGCGAAGGCGCAGGCGGCGCCGGTCGAGCCGCCCACGAGCACGCCCAGGATTGTCGCCCAGCGCGACGGCCGCGACCGATGCCACTCGCGCCAGAGCACCGGATTGCCGTCGAGCGACGGGCCGGGCAGCAGCCGCGAAAGCCGGCCGACCCAGCCAAGCCGGCGTCGCTTGCGACTTTCGATGGTCCCGCGCCTCGCGACCGGCCGCATTCTCCAGATCGCGAGAACCGCCAGCGCGACGGCTGCGCCCAGGGTTGCGGCGAAGAAAGCGAGATAGTCCCACAAACCGAACCGACCGGGCGCGCAATACGGCGCGAACGCCAGGTAGTACGGGTTCGCCAGCAGGCACCAGTTGGCCGGCGGGCCGACGAACTGCTTCCAGGCCAGCGCGTACCAGATCGGCCAGAGCAGCAGCACGAGGGCCCAGAACGTGCAGACGACCAGTACGACCTCGTGCGGCTTACGGGCCCACACCGACAGCGCCATCGCCATCGAGCAGCCGAGTAGCGCGACGGCCAGGATGATCGCGAACGCGAGCGCAAGCGCCAGGGGATCGATTCCGCCCAGGAGCGACGAGAGCGCCAGGACCGGCCAGGAGCAGGCCACCAAGCCCAGCACCGGGAGGAGCCGCGCGGCTAGCTTGCCCAGGACGATCTCGGGGTCGGAGAGGTCGGTGGCGAGCATGTGGGCCAGGGTGCCGCGGGCGCGGTCGACGCAAATGGCGCCCGCGGCAGCCGCGGGGGCGGCGAGCATGACCAGGGTCAGCTCGACGCCGATCAAGCCGTAGAAATACGACTCGCCGAGTGCCGCATATTGCTGCAACGCATACCTCGGGTCGATCGTGGTGTTCGGCATGGCGATCGTCGCGATCGCGGCGAGCAGCAGGGCGACGCCGGCCGACCTGATGGCGTAGGTCTGCCAGCGGCGCGAATTGGCCAGGCACTCATAGAAAAAGACCGGTCCCAGCCCCCAGCGCATCGCTTCAGGCCCTCACGCGGCGCGGCCGCGTCGGAACGGGGATCCGCGGCCCGCGTGATTCTCCGCGCGGGCCATCCCTCCCCCATCCTAGGGCCGACGGACGTCGCGGGCAATGACCTTCTCCGACATTCGTCGGGTGCTCGGCGCGCACCGCTGCGCCGGCCCAAAGCGGCCCGTTGCTGCCGGAGCAACCCACATGGAGACCGACCCGAGATTCTCGATGCCGCCGCCGGCGTGGACGGGATCGACGCGTTCTACGAGCGGTGCGTCGCGAACGGCGTGACGATCCTCCGGCCGCTCACCGCGACGTCGTGGCGTACTAAGGATTTCTGCCTCGTGAGCAGAATCTGTGGGTGTGGTTTGGCTCGGGCAGATCGCCAAGGTTATGCAATAAAGCCAGTTTCGCTACATCCGGCGTCCGGAAACCATATGACTTTCTCGTCACCAGTTTCAACTTGTTATTGAGCCCCTCCACTGCGCCTGCCGAAACCTCGCCGCGCGCCCGAAACCAATTCAGAATCAATGGCCGGTGAGTCCGGATCGTGCGCGCGATTTTCTTCGTCGGCTCTAACCGCGAACGCATCACGCGGCTCGTCCATTCGTCCAGGAACTTCCCGGCCCACGCCGGGCTCGTGTACTCCCACAGCCTCTGGAACTCCTCCCGCAAAAGATACGCCCGCACCGACCGAAGGTTGTACTTCAAGATCTCCGATAGCTTCACCGTCCTCCGTCCGTTCCTCGGCCACGGCTAACAGCCGCTTCCTGTCCCCGCCGATGTCGTAAACCAGCGTCAAATACGTGTGTCCTCGGCCCCAAGCAACTTCATCCACACCCACCGCCGTCAGCTCGCTCAGATCCCGGTGCGCCAGGCCCCAGTCGACCGCGTGTTCCACCGCTCGACAGACAGTGTCCCATGAGGTGCAAAAGATCGATGCCACGTCGCTCCAACTCAGCCGCTTGGCCCAAGTCGAGAGGAACCAGCGGTACGTCGTTGTGAGTCGGTTCTTGCCCTCGCCCCACGGCACCATCTCCACTGTCACTCCACACCGTTTGCAATCCACTCGCCGCATCTCGTAGGTCAGACAGACAACAATCCCCCATATCGGCACGAGCTCGAACCTACGCTCCGGCAGGTGGTCATACACCGCGCCGGGACGACCGCACCCGGAACAATGTGGGCGACTATTCTTCCTCGGGAGCACCTTAACCACCAAGGCTGGGCCATCCTCTTGCTCCTCCAAGCGCGCGTTGCTGTACACGAATAACTTGAACTTCTCTACCCGATTGAGGATCATCTGGATACGCATTCTGGGGCGCTTCCGGTTTCGATGAAGCTTGGTACCTCCATCTTGGCCGAGGGCTGTCCCAGGATGCGATCTCTTGTGTGTTCGTCATCGAGTTTTGAGAACAGATGCCGCCGATTTTTGGCTCTCTGGAATGCCTTGGTCGTCGGTAACAGAGAGAGGCTAGCGGGGTCCAGGGGGCGGCAATGAGCCCCCGGTCGCCGACACGGATGCGGCGAAATCTGCCGAGGAGGGCTTCCAACTGCTTCACATCCGGTGCACCCACAGATTCTGCCGGAGACCGTACCTTTCTGGCAGGAGAGCGGCGGGCACGGAGGCCCGCACCACTGGAAGAGCAGCGGAGCATCCCAGTGGCGCGGGCGTCTCTGCCCGCGTTGGCTGCTTCCTTCAATACACAACGCTTGGTAATACCGAGAATTGGCAGCAAAGCGTCCGCTCGCCTCGCGAGGATTTACACCATGTCGCGCGTCGTCGTTGTGGGATCGAGCAATACCGACATGACGGTGCGGCTCTCTGCCCTGCCCTTGCCCGGGCAGACGATCCTGGGCAGCGGGTTTGCCATCTCGCCCGGCGGCAAGGGGGCCAACCAGGCGGTCGCGGCCCGCCGGGCAGGCGCCGAGGTCGTGTTTGTCACCGCGGTGGGGGATGATCCTTTGGGCCGCGATGCGCTGGCACTCTACGAGCGCGAAGGAATCGACGTCAGGCACGTCAAGGTCTGCGGGGGAACGTCGTCGGGAGTGGCCTTGATCTTCGTGGATGACCACGGCGAAAACATGATCGGCGTCGCGCCCGGGGCCAATCGTGGACTGACCGCCGACGACATCGATCGACTGCCGGCTTCGGTCTTCCGCAAGGACGACGTGCTCCTGGTCAGTCTGGAGGTTCCCCTGGAAACGGCGATCCATGCCCTTCGGCGCGGCTGGGATGCCGGGATGTACACCGTTCTCGAACCCGGCACCAGCGCCATCGCTCTCGGCGCCCGAGGTGAGGGAGCTCCTTGCATGCGCCATGACGATCACGCCCAACCGCGTCGAGGCCCTGGCGCTGGCGGGCATGACTGCGGGCGCCGAGGCCGAGCCCGACTGGTCGGCTTGCGGCTTTCGTTTGAAGGAGATGGGACCTGCCTGCGTGGTGATCACCCTGGGCTCGCGCGGCTGCCACGTCATTGACGCCAAGTCTCACGCCATCCCCGCGCCTCGGGTCGAGGCCGTTGACACCGTTGGCGCAGGCGACGCCTTTAGCGGTGCGCTGGCGGCCGCGCTGGCGGCGAGGGGACATTCCGAGTTTGACAACGCGGCCGCCTGGGCGAACGCCGCCGCGGCCCTGGCCGTCACCCGGCCGGGGCGCAGTCGGCGTTGCCGTACCGTGACGCGATCGACCGTCTCGCGCGGCGAGACGTGTTGGAGTGAGGGGGATCGTCATGTTGAAAGTTCGGGCCCGAAGTGCGGTACTGTCTCCAGTGGTCAGTCGTTTGACCCCCCCTCGCCCCGACGGGGAGAGGGTGCCCGAAGGGCGGGTGAGGGGAGCTGTGACCGGCGCAGTATGTTACGCTGTCCGAGTGGCCCTGGTAGGCTCGACTGAAGGTCAGGTAGAGGGAGACGGTCGTGTCCGAACCTGATCATTCCAAGTCGGCTTCCGATCATATGCGTTCGCGCGCACGCGAGCTGCGAGCCAATGCGACGATTCCGGAGCGCATCCTTTGGGGCATGCTCAGAGACCGTCGTTTCGCCGGGGTTAAGTTCCGACGTCAGCATCCCGTCGGCCCTTACGTCGTCGATTTTTATTGCCCTTCGCACGCACTAGTAGTCGAGCTTGACGGCAGGAGCCATGACGACCGCGGCACCAGCGACCGCGAACGCCAAAACTACCTTGAGAACGTTGCGCACCTGCGTGTTTTTAGGATAAGTAATGACGATGTACTTCGGGATCGCGAAAGCGCGATATTGGGATTGCTCAAGACTCTTGGGTTTGAGGCAAGGTAATGAATTGACATTGCGGGCGATGGCTGGCCTTCCCCCTCACCCGCCCTTCGGGCACCCTCTCCCCTTCCCTCACCCCCCACATCCTGTGCGGACCTCTCCCAGAGGGAGAGGAGGGGCGAGGGAGACGAAAACGCAGTACCGGATTGTGAGGAAACGCGCGATGACGTCTCGACCAGATATCGATGCTATGGCCGGACCGCCCCCTCACCCGCCCTTCGGGCACCCTCTCCCGTTCCCTCACCCCCCACATCCTGTGGGGACCTCTCCCAGGGGGAGAGGGGGGGCGAGGGAGACGAAAACGCAGTACCGGATTGTGAGGAAACGCGCGATGACGTCTCGACCAGATATCGATGCTATGGCCGGACCGCCCCCTCACCCGCCCTTCGGGCACCCTCTCCCGTTCCCTCACCCCCCACATCCTGTGGGGACCTCTCCCAGAGGGAGAGGGGGGGCGAGGGAGACGAAAACGCGATCCCCAATCGTGAGGAAACCCGAAATGTCCCCTCGACTGCATATCGACTCCTGCTGCCTCATACTGATGCTCGCGGTCCTCGCGTGGGTCGGGCTGGAAAGCAGCCACTCTGCGTCGGCTCACGACCGGCCGTCCGGACCGCTCCACAAGACGCGCTCGGCGGTGATGGCCCGTCAGGGCATGGCCGCCACGAGTCAGCCCCTGGCGACGGCGGCCGCGATCCGGGTCTTACAGCAAGGAGGCAACGCAGTGGACGCCGCGATCGCGGCCAACGCGGTCCTGGGCGTGGTCGAGCCAATGTCGTGCGGCCTGGGGGGCGATCTGTTCGCCATCGTCTGGGACGCCAGGACCAAACGGCTGTATGGACTCAATGCGAGCGGCCGGGCGCCGGCGCGGCCACGATCGATCTCTTCAATGCGAAGGGGCTGGCCGAGATTCCTGTCCACGGGCCGCTTTCGTGGTCGGTCCCCGGCTGCGTCGACGGCTGGGACCAGCTTCGCAAGCGGTTCGGTACCAAGAGCTGGGCGGAGCTGCTGGCGCCGGCGATCGCCTATGCCGAGCTCGGCTTCCCCGTCAGCGAGATCATTGCGGCCGACTGGCAGCATGCCGAGCCTGGCCTGCGGGCGGTTCCCACTTCGGCCGCCTGCTTCTTGCCCGGCGGCCATGCTCCCCTTAAGGGGTCCATCTTCCGCAACCCAGGGCTGGCACGATCGCTCGGCGCCCTCGCCCGGGACGGCCGCGACGCGTTTTACCGTGGTGCCATCGCCGACGCGATCGTGCGCTACTCCCAGTCGGTTGGCGGGCTTTTTGCGCACGCAGATTTTGCCGAGCACAAGAGCAACTTCGTCGAGCCCGTCTCGACCAATTATCGCGGCTACGACGTCTGGGAATTGCCCCCCAACGGCCAGGGCATCGCCGTGCTCGAGATGCTCAACCTGCTCGAGCCCTTCGACCTCAAGAACATGGGAGCGCAATCGGCCGAGGTCGCTGCACGTGATGATCGAGGCCAAGAAGCTGGCCTATGAAGACCGCGGCAAGTATTATGCCGACCCCGCCTTCGCCAAGGTGCCGGTGGCGGCCTTGATCTCCAAGGCCTATGCCGCGAAGCGGCAGGCCGCGCTTGAGCCTCGACCGGGCCAATCAACACCCAGCGCCGGGTGAACCGGAGCAGGCCGACACCATCTACCTGACGGTGGTCGATCGCGACTTCAACTGCGTCAGCCTGATTCAGAGCAATTTCCACGGATTTGGCTCGTTCCACGTGCCGGGCGATCTGGGCTTCGTGCTGCAGAACCGGGGATGTCTTTTCGCGCTCGACCCGAACCATCGCAACCGGCTCGAGCCGCGCAAGCGGCCGTTCCACACGATCATTCCGGGCTTCATCACCAGGGACGGCCGGCCCTGGCTCAGCTTCGGCCTGATGGGGGGCGACATGCAGGCGCAAGGACACGCTCAGGTGATCAGCAACTTGATCGATTTCGGGATGGACGTGCAGGAGGCCGGCGATGCGCCCCGGTTTCGTCACTTCGGCTCGTCGGAGCCGACCGGCCAGCCGGCCAGGGGAGGCGGTTCGGTCGCGCTCGAATCAGGGATCGCGTCCCGAGGTCCGCCGCGCCTTGGCGGCCAGGGGCCATGATCTGGTCGAACGCCCCGGGTACCTTCGGCGGCTACCAGGCGATTCGGATCGACCTCGAGCGCGGCGTTCTGATCGGCGGGTCCGACCCGCGAAAGGATGGTGCGGCCATGGGGTATTAGCTCTATTTGATCAGCGGCCGGATCTCGATCTTGCGGAAAACGATCTCGGCTCCCTCGGACTGAAAAATGATCTTGCCCTTGGTCAGGCTCGACTTGATGCCGGCATTGACGACATAGCCGTTGACGATGTTGGTGATCGTGTCGCCGTCGCAGATGACTTCCATTCGGTTCCACTGGCCGGCCGGTTTTTCGACGTCGCGCTTGCCGCGGAAGCCCAGGGTGTCTTTCCAGTGGGGATCACGGCCCCACCAGTTGAAGCGCCCGGAGTCGCGGGCGAGCGGTGTGCCGCCCTTTTCAAAGTACCACTGCCCGTCGGCGGCGGTGCGGGTCTCGCAGGTAAGGCTCGGCTTGGCCTGGCCGGGAACCATGATGAAGTCGCCGCAGCCCCCTTCGATGATCTGGCACTCCTGCGACTGCATCCAGTTGCCCCCGGCCGCGCCATCGGGCCCCACGCAGTGGAGCAGGATCCCGGAATCACGAGCCTTTTCTTTACGCGGCGCCCATGTCCGCTCGCCCCATTTCCATTCCGCGATCAGGTGATAATCGTGAAACTCATCGCGCGTCGTCAGGCCGCCGAATTCCTGGCCCGAGATGTGGATCATGCCGTCGTGGACCGTGAAGACCTTGGCGGGATCTTTATACTTGTGCTCGCGCAAATAGGTGTAGAATCCGGCCAGGTCCTTGCCGTTGAACGCGAAAGCCGGCTCGCCGGTGTTGATCTGCGGCAACTCGCGGGCAAACGAGGGGGCTTTCTGCGCGTGGCTGGGGCGCTCTGAGCCAGGATCAAGGCCCCGACGGCAAATCCAAGAATCCACCGGCTGCGGGCGGACTGGGTGCCGAGCATGACATCAACTCCGGAAATCGGCCGCGATCGAGTCACGACCGCTGTCTATGAATCCTGGCGCCCTGCGAGCGGCAGATCATTTCGACTTTGGCCAAGACATGTTCGTCCGGGCAGGCGATCGAAAGGATCATGCCCTGGCCCCCCTCGATCTGCTCGGGGGGCGTGACGCCCATGCGATCATTGGGGACGCCGATCTGCATCAGGAGCTGAATCGCCAGATTCGCCGGGGCGGAATTCGGGAAGAAGGCGACCACGCGCGGCATGCTCTCGGTGTGCGTGACCAGGCCAGGCCGAACTTGGGGTGTTTCCATGGTATAAGCGACTCTCTCATCTCCGGGTGTTTCGTGCTGTCGTTTGCCCGTTGTCCGCGGTCGAATGGCGAGTTGCGCACCGCTGGCCGATAGCGTCCGCGCAGCGAACAACGTACAACGGACCACTCACCACGGACAGAGTTTGACGCGGAACTCGGCGGTTGGCAAGGCGGCTCCGCCCCTGGCAGGCGACATGAGCGCGTCTCGGCCGGTGTTCAAGGCGCCGGCTTGTTTGTTACGATAAGGCTGGACGAGGAAACGCTTCGCAGGAGTCTTCGCGCCTCATGTCGATCCTAGTGGCGGGCTTGCTGGTCCACTGTGCGTCGGTGATGTTGGATCCTCCGCTGGAACTCCTGGGGACGCTCGACCGACGGCGCATTCCCGAGGCGTCGGGGATAGTCAAAAGCCGCCGCTACCCGGAGATCTTCTGGGTCCACAACGACTCGGGCAATCCCCCCCTGCTCTTCGCGATTCGTCGTGACGGCCGGATCGTGCGGCAGTTTCGCCTGGAAGTTCCCAACATCGACTGGGAGGACATTGCCATCGATGACCAGGGCCATCTTTACGTGGGCGACATCGGCAACAACGGCGGTGTGCTGCCGGTCCGCGTGATCTATCGCGTCGACGAGCCCGACCCGGCCAAGGCTGCCGATCGGCCGCTCCGCGCGTCGTCGGCGACCTTCTATACATTTCCAACCAAGGGCCGGTTCGACGCGGAGGGCCTGGTTTTCGACCGGGGGAACGCGATTGTCGTCGCGAAGTATCTCGATCGCCGCCAAGCCGGGCTCTTCACGGTCTCGCTCGAGACGCCAGCGCCACTTTTGCGGCCCGCCCATCCCCGCTCGATCGGCCTGTTGCCCGATTTCACGGAGCCCGCCACCGGCGCGGCCCTCAGCGACAAACTGGACCTCCTGGCGGTCTGCTCGTCGGACGTGACACGGGTTTACGATCGCGAGAAATCGGGGGGATGGCGACTGCTTTCGGAGGTCCGATATCAGTCGCAGCAGATCGAGGGAATTGCCTGGGATGGCCCTCACCTAATACTGGTCGCCGAGGGAGGAGGGCTTTATCGCCTGGCCGAGACGACCTGGCGCCGTGTCCGGCGAGACGCGGGGACGGGACCGGCCAAGTCGCCTCGCTCAAAACCGTCCGCTCTTGATCGCGGTAAATCGCGGAATCAGCCGTAATGTCACAGTCGCACGACATTGTGATCGTCGGTGGAGGTGTGATCGGCCTGGCGATCGCTTACGCCCTGGCGCGCGAGGGGCTCGCGCCGGTGGTGCTCGACCGGTCCGAGCTAGGGCGAGAGGCCTCGTGGGCTGGCGCTGGCTTGATTCCGCCCGAGTCCAGGCCAAACGCCGAGAATCCGTCCATCGCACTAAGGTCGTATAGCGCGCGGCTCTTTCCGGCTTGGTCGGCAGCGCTACGGGAAGAGACAGGCATCGACATCGGCTATCGTCGCACGGGCGGGGTGGATGTGGCCCTGACCGATCGGGAGGAGGAGCTGCTGCGGAACGTCGCCGGTCGCTGGCGGGCTGAAGGGATCGCGTTCGAGCGGCTGGCTCCGGCCGACATCACACGAGTCGAGCCGGCGCTGCGGGTCAAACTCGGCGCCGCCTACTTCTTGCCCGATCGGGCGCAGGTCCGCAATCCCCGCCTGCTCCGCGCGCTGATCGAGGCCGTTTCACATCGCGGCGGCCGGCTCAAGCCCTGGCATGCTGTCGAGGGCTTCCAGATGGAGAAGGGCCGAGTCGTCGCCGTGCGAACCAGTGAGGGCGCATCTCCTGCGGGAGGGTGGTCGTGGCGGCCGGGGCCTGGTCGGGACCGCTCCTCAAACACCTGGGCCTCCACGCGCCGACGCCGCCGGTCAAGGGGCAGATCGTACTGTTGCGCGGAGACCGGCACTTGCTGCACCGGATCGTCGAGCACGGCAAGAACTATCTGGTCCCGCGCGACGACGGTCGAATCCTGATCGGCGCCACGGAAGAGGACGCCGGTTTCGATAGCCGGCCGACTGCCCGCGGGGCACGCGACCTTCTCGACGAGGCCCTGAGATTGTGCCCGGTGCTGGGCGAGGCCGTGGTCGAGACGACCTGGGCGGGCCTGCGGCCCGGCAGCATCGACACCAAGCCCTATATCGGCGCGGCGCCGGGCTTCGAGAACCTGTTCGTCGCGACCGGCCACAAGCGAGCCGGATTGCAGCTCGCGCCGGGCACGGCGGAGATCGTGGCCGATCTCATGCTCGACCGGCCGCCGCGGATTAACCTCGCCGCCTTTCGCCTGGACCGCGAGCCGGATCAGGCCGAGGATGAGACATTCCGATCCTGAGCCGAGTCGATCACTTCGGTCTCGGGCCAGGCCAGTGCGTGGCCGCGATGGCGGGCGTCCGCAAGTTCAACGAGCAGGAGGGCGTTTCAGAGCAGCCCGTGTACGGCGCCGCGACGACCGGGAATAACTGGCGGTTTGCGAGAATGGACGGCGATCTGGTCTACATCGATCGACCGGAGTATCACCTGGATGATCTGGGAAAAATCCTCGGCATTCTGCTGGCAAAGGCCGCCTGATCTGATCCCAACACTCGGTGGTATCACCTCTCAATTACTGATGATGGACAACCACCTGGCGGACGAAAGCTCGGAACGAGCGAATCCAGGCCGTCGCGTCGCTTGTCTGGCCTTCCTTGAGATACTGAGTGACGGCCGACATCGGCAACGTCGGAAAGTTCCGGCTCGTCGCCCTTCGCCGATAGGTTCCATCAGATTGGAGGTGTAGTGAATGGACGTTTCGGCCGGTTGAACGCCAAACTTCAGGTACGCGCAAGGCGGCGAAAATCGTCAGCCGATCCAAGGAGCTGTGAGTGACATCGACTTCGATGACCAGGTCCGGCACACGGTCGACGTGCAAGTCGAGCTTGCGCTTGCCCCGCATGCGAACCGCGTTGTCTCCAAGCCAATAGCACTGATCGGGCTCCGCGCCTTTGGCCAGTCGCCTTCGCTTGTGCGTTGTTGCGCCGCCTCCGACGACCGGGACCGCGAGCTCCTCGGTGAGCGTGTCGACCATCCGGCCCAGAAGGTAGGCGTCGCCCTCATGACCGAGCGAAGGCATGAAGACCTCCATCGTCCCCTGGTTGTACGTCACGCGGATCGGTCGTTCGCCCACAATCCGGAGCATCGCTTCGTAATCGTTCCATGGCACATCGTGCAAAACGACCCCGGATGAGGTTGGCCTTCGGCCCTTGAAATTCACGGCCGCGGTGGACATCGAAGATCTCCCTTAGCTCTGGGGATTTCGCTGAGAAGGTGGTTGGATCCGTTCCAAGGGAGTCACCAGGACCTTGGCGGCCGCGGCCAGTCCCAGGGCGATGTTTCGCCCGCCCAGGCGGATGACGATCGCTCCGGACTCGGGGCGGTTTTCGATCAGCTCGCCGGTGGCGTGCAGCTCCAGTCCACACTCGCTCAAGTAGCGGAGGAAAGCGGGGCCCTGATCAATCACCCGGACGACCCGAAAATGCTGACCGGCCTGGTATCGCCCGAGCGGCGTTCCTTCGATCTCGGCGAGCGAGCCATCCGCGCGGGGGATCGGGTCGCCGTGCGGGTCCACGGCTGGATGACCCAGATAAGCATCGATCCGGTCGATCAGACGCTCGGAAGCGGCGTGTTCCATGTGCTCGGCTTCCTCGTGCACTTCGTCCCACGTCATCGTGAGCGTCTCGGCGAGGAATCGCTCGAGCAGGCGATGCCGGCGGATGACCTTCATCGCCAGCCTCTGGCCCGATTCGGTCAAGCGTGCGCCTTCATAGGGGGTGTACGTGGCGAGATTGGCCTCGGAGAGCGTCTTGAGCATGCCGGTAACGGTGCCCGGCGAGACATGGAGCGCCTGCGCCAGCTCGCCTGTCCCGACTGCGCTGCCGGCTGGATTGCGGGCGGCGATCAGGGCGATCGTCTTGACGTAGTTTTCAACGGTGAGGCTGGCCACGGTGCGATTCGGTCTCCCTGCGCAGGGCCTGAATCGCGGAATCACGCCGGCCTCCCTCCGGCTCGCCTCCGCGATACACTCTTCTCATCCTACGCTGGACGGTCGATTGCCGAAAAGAGGGGCGAGCATCGAATGGCGACCGATAGTCACCAGCCACTTGCGAAATGCCCTCGCCAGGAATTGAACCTGGTCTTCGACCTTCGCGGGGTCGCGTGCGAATCCGGCACACTCCGAGGACGAAAGGTGCTGCCGTAGAGCCCCCCGCCCGGGAATCGGACCCGGCCCTGCGGCTTCGAAGACCGCCGTGCGCCCGACACACTCGCGGGGATTGAGTGAAGCAAGCAGTGCCCTCGCCAGGAATTGAACCCGGTCTACGACCTTCGGAGAGTCGCGTGCGAATCCGGCACACTCCGAGGGCTTTTCGCGACCTATCGTGTATCTGAAAGACGCGGAAGCCGATCGGTATGTTCGCGCGAGGGCGCCGACATTTCAGAGGCGAACGTGCCGGTCGGCGCTTTGGCCAGATTGTCGCCTTGAGCCATTACTGCTTACTCTTCTCAACCGCGGGTGCTTCCCAACTGAGGTTCAGCTCGACTTCCTTGCCGCCACGACGCACGGTCACCACTTTCTTCGGTCCGCCCGCCCGCAGGGCGCGTCCGAGTTCCATGCGGTCGGCTACTTTCGTTGCGTCGATCTTGAGGATCTCGTCGCCTTCCTTCATGCCGCCCTTCTGGCCGGCGCTGTCAGCCTCGACCTCGACGACCGTCATCTCGTCAAGCTGCACGCCGAGCGTCCGGCGGTTGGCCATCGAGCCCGGGACGCGGAGCTTCTCGCGGGAGAGCAGATGGTCGAGGTTGGCGATCCCGTAAGCCGCGAGAGCGATTACGAGTGAAGAATGCTTCTGGTAGTCCGGAATGGCGGCGTCGAAGGTGTCGTACTGAGTGTGGTGGGTTCGCTGGTAGCGAGCATCGCCCGCCTGCCGCCAGAAGAAGCCCGGCACGTTCGCCTCGAGGAACGAGGCATGGTCGCTGCCGCCGCCGAACAGGCCCGGGACCTTCCGCACCTCGAATGGGTACTTGGCGTCGAGCTTCTTGATTGGCGTGAAGACCTGCTGCGAAGTCGCTGACGATCGCGTCGGTCGCGCCGATGCCTGAGAGGTAGTTCGTACCGCCGTCGTGCACGAGCACGGCCGAGATCTTGGGAGTGAGGTCCTTGTGGGCCTTGACGTAGGCGGCCGAGCCGAGCAGGCCCTGTTCCTCGCCGCTCCAGAGCATGAAGCGGATCGTCCGCCTCGGCTTCACGCCGGCTCTCGTCAGGATCCGGGCCGCCTCCAGGGTCGTGGCGACGCCGGTTCCGTTGTCGGTGGCGCCGGTGGCGCCATCCCAGGAGTCGATGTGCCCGCCGACGATCACGTACTCGTCGGGCAGCTCGGAGCCGGGGATGTCGGCGATCACGTTGTAGAGCTTGACTGGTCCCTTCTTGAAATAATTTCGGATATCGAATTCGAGGGTGACCGTCTTGCCTTCCTTGAGCCAGGCGGCGATCTCCTCGAACTGCTTGCGCAACAGTGTCACCGCGGGCACGGTCGGGAGCTTGTCCCAGGAAATGCGGTGGACGCCGGACGTCACGAGCAAGTCGCTGGACGAAGGAACGACGATTCCGGCCGGCTTGGCTGCTTCCAGCTCTTTGCGCAGCGAGCGAAGGAAGGCCGGGTCCGGTCTCGGGCCGGATCGACCGGGTCGCGGCAGGAGCACCCACGCTCCGGTGATCGTCCCGTTCGCCTTGGCAAGATCGAGTTCTTTCTGGTCCTTGGGAGCGAGCACCGCCTTGCCCCGCACGGCCCCCTTTGTGCCCGCCGACCACGCCTTCGTCATGAACTCGAGCGCCTTCGGCTCGGGTTGGATAACTCGGCCGAACCAGGGCCCGCGGTTGAACCCCACCGGGAATTCGCCCCACGGCTCGAGCCGGGCGTTGTCGATCCCGAACGAGGCGAACCGGTCGCGCACCCACTCACAGGCGTTGGTCAGGTTGTCCGATCCCGTGAGCCTCGGGCCGATCCGGTTGCAAAGCCAGTCGAGATGGTCCATGACCTGGCTGTCTTCATGCCCCGCGGAGACGATGCGCTCGAACTCCGGACGATTGACCTTCGCGCTGTCCTTGTCTCCTGCACCGGCCAGCGAAAGGCCCGAGAGCCCGATCGCAACAACGCACGCGACCCAGAAACGCAGCCTCATACGCAACCTCCTCGTGGCGAAATCAGGGAGAACTCGACACCATTCTTGGGACCGGCCTCATCGGGACGATTTCCGTGTCGAGAAGATACCATTCTTTCCCATACCAAGCAGCGACGCAAGGATTCGAACCCTGTCCGCGAGTTTTGGAGGCTCGCTGCTCTCCCAGGAGCACATCGCTGTTGATAACACGGGGCCGGCTCAGGCCATTGCCGGAGCCGGCTCATGTTTCACGAACCTGGCCCAGCTTTCGATCCGAACCCCCTGGGCCGCGTAGAATGGCTTCCACTCGGGGCGGACCGGCCGGTGCCGGAGCTTCATTCCGGCTTGCTCCGGCGTGCGGTCGCTCTTGCGGGCGTTGCAGGGCTCGCAGGCGGCCACGCAATTGGTCCAGGTCGACGTTCCACCTTGAGACCGCGGAATCACGTGGTCGATCGTGATCGCGTCAACTCCGGGCTGGCTTCCGCAGTACTGGCACGTGTAATGGTCGCGCTTGCCCACGTTGCGCCGGCTGAATGTGATCGCGGTGCTCGGCAGCCGGTCATAGTGGGCCAGAGCGATGACCTCGGGAACCGGGAGCGTCAGCCGCGCCGACCGAATGCAGGGCATTCCCTCGGCCGGCTCGCGTCGTGCCCAGTCGTCCCAGGTGAGGGCTTGATAGTCCTCTGGGTCCACGACTCTTGCCGCGTCGTTCCAGAGCAAGATCAGCGACCGGGCCACGGTCGTGACGTGCACCGGCTGCCACGATCGGTTCAAGACGAGGGTTGGTCGGTCCAGCACGTTGGTCGTTGTCATCACCTTGCTCCTGGAGGAACGGTGAGGGTGCTCGGCGGGAGTTGAACCCGGCGCCTTGAGATTCACATTCTCATGTGCTTCCATTACACCACGAACACCATCAAACAGAGCCGGCCGCGGCACCCGCCGGACCGGAGCGGAAGGGGCGGGAGTCGAACCCGCAAGGCAGAGCGCTCACCCGCTTTCCAGACGGGCCCCGTCACCGATCGGGTAGCCCTTCCCAAGAATTGCCCCGGCCAGGACTCGAACCCGGAACGCCTCGTTAGAAGCGAGGAATGATCATCCATTTCACCACCAGGGCATTTCGCTGCAACCAACGGCAAGGCCCGATGGCTTTCGACACCGGGCCTTGAGTCTCCACGGGGGATTGACGGATGGGCCTGGTATCAATTGCGCAGGGGACGGCGCCCGGGGAGCCTGTCCAGCGACGGACGCTTTGTCTGCTGGATTCATGCGCCAGATTGTGCCGTCGCCACGCGCCGTTCATCTAAGTCCGATCCCCGTCACGTCGTGCAGTCCAAGCTGGTCCCAGGGCACTGCCTTCCGGCTGCCCCCTCTACCCTCTACTAACTAAAGGACGCAGGAGCCGGCCAGGATGTTCGCGCCTCCACGGCCGATTCTGTTGTTGAAAGTCAGGTGACAGAGGCCACACGAATTCCCACCAGTCGTGTTGCGGTTCTTGACCTGTCCGCGTCCCTGAATGGGCACTTTTCATCCCACCACCTTGGTCAGGCTGTTAGCCTGACCTACTCAATGGGAACGCCGTGCTCGAGGGCCGTGACGCAGAGCTGCCCATTGTCCTTGGTCCTTTGTCCTCTGTACCGGAACGCGATGATCGGCGGCCGTGATCCCGACCGTGACGATGGCGTGACGATGACCAGCCCAAACGTGCCGACGTAAGTCGTTGCCTGATAAGGGCGTGACGCTGGTGACGATGAAAAACCTAGTTTCCTGCGTCTGCCTCGCCCGCCATCGGATCGAGCATCAGTTCTGCCGATCCTACCTTCTTTAGCGGCTAAATTGACGCAAACCCGCCCAGTCTCATGGGTCTGTATATGCTCCCCTTCAGCTCGGGCTTGGTCTCGGCCGATCGTGCCGCCTTTGATGGTTGTTCGGAACGGTGGTCTGTGGTCAGTGATGACTCTCGCAACGATCATCGAAGCGGCAGCCGGATGCGAAAGAGGCTGCCCTGGCCGACCTGGCTCTCGACTTCGAGCGAGCCGCCGTGGACGCGGACGTGCGTGAGCTCTGGCGAAGGATGGCGTTCAATGTGTTGGTTTCCAACACTGATGACCACTTGCGGAATCACGGTTTTGCCGGCTCCGACCTGCCGTCGGTCTTGGGAGGCTCGAGCGGGAGCCGGATGCGAAAGAGGCTGCCCTGGCCGACATGGCTCTCGACTTCGAGCGAGCCGCCGTGATCGCGGACGATGCCGTAACTGACCGAGAGCCCCAGGCCGGTCCCGCCGCCCACCGGCTTGGTCGTGAAGAAGGGCTCGAAGATGTGGGGTAGGTGCTCGGTACTGATCCCGCACCCGTGGTCTTCGATCTCCACCAGGACTCCGTTCTCCTGGTCGGGCCGCGTGCGCACCTCGAGCTGTCCCTCGCGCCGGACGCCTGGATCGCGTTGAGCAGGATGTTGAAGAACATCTGATTGATCTTGCCGGGCTCGCAGGCCACGGGAGGGCTTTCGCGGAAGTCGGTCGTCACGCGGAGAGCCTTTCGGTCGAGCTCGTGGCGGAGGGCTGACAGCGTGGATTCCAGGGCCGTACCGAGGTCCACTTCCTTGAATTGCGCCTCGTCGAGCCGGGCAAAATCCCGCAGATTCTGCACGATTGCGCGGATCCGTCGCAGGCCGTCCGCCGTACTGTCGAAGATCCGGTCCAGGTTTTCCCGGAGGTAGGCCAGGTCCGATCTCCTGCTCCAGCCGGGCCAGCAACACGGCAAGCTCCGGCTTCTCGCGAGACAGAACCTCTCGTCCTTCGCCGTACGTGTCCAGCATTCTCAGCGCGGTCTGCACGTCGCGGCGCAGCACCGCGATGTTGTTCATGACGAAAGACGATCGGGTTGTTGATCTCATGGGCCACGCCGGCAGCCAGGCGCCCCAGACTCGCGAGCTGCTCGGTCTGGATCAAGGCCGCCTGGGTCTCGCGCAGGCGGTGCTCCAGGCGAATGATCCGCTCCCCCGCGCGGAGCCGGACTCGGAGCTCGTCGCGATCGAACGGCTTGGTCAGGAAATCATCGGCGCCGGCCTCCATGCCCTCGACCAGGTCCTCCTTCTGGGATCGTCGCGGTCAGGAGAATGGCGTAGACATAGCCCGGACGCTGCGACGCGCGGATGCGCCGGAGCAGCTCCGAGCCCGTCCATCTCGGGCATCATCCAGTCGGTGATGACCATGGGGAAGAAGCCGCCCTCGAAGAGGCGCCACGCCTCGGCCCCGTCATGGGCCGCGGTGACCTCATACCCCCACTTCTGCAGGTAATTCTGCAGCAAACGCCGCGAGACCGAATCGTCGTCCGCGATCAGGATATTCATGGATCGCTCCTCGCGGAAGAGTGGGATGGATCGCGCACGAAGCGGCTCCTCGCTATGATGCCCCTTCCGGGCTCAGTTCGATGAGGACCGGCTCGAGGCGGCCGATAGCCTTCTCGAGCGCAGCCCAGTCCGCCTCCGCTTGGCCCCAGTCGTGCTCGTTGGCGTCGATCTCGAGTCGCTGCGCCGCCTCGACGGCCTCGCGGGCCCCGAAGTTGCCCACCGAGCCCTTGATGCTATGGGCCGCCTGCATGGAGCCTCGGCGCGTCCCGCTGGGTGATCGCCTGCCGGATCTCGGCCATCCGCTGCGGGCATTCGCCGAGGAAGAGCCCGGCCAGCTCCTTCAAGAGCTCCACGTCCCCGCCCATTCGCTCCAGAACCGCAGCCATGTTCAAGACCGCGGGCTCGGCGCCGGGGGCAGCGTTCTCAAGCCCGGCCGAGCCGGCCTTGGGCACCAGGTCCTCCAGGACCTCGAACAGCTCGTGGGGGCGGAGCGGCTTGGGGACGTATGCGTCCATGCCCGCCGCCAGGCAGCGCTCCCGGTCGCCCATGAGAGCGTGGGCGGTCATCGCGACGATCGGAGTATGGCCGCCCCTCTCGGCATCGCGGGCGCGGATGACGGCCGTCGCCTCGAAACCCGTCCATCTCGGGCATTTGCACGTCCATGAGCACGGCATCGAACCGCCCCTCGTCCAGGGCCGCAACCGCGTCGCGGCCGTTGCCGACGACAACGACCTGATGGCCCCGCTTCTCGAGTAGGCTGACCGCCAGACGCTGGTTGACGGCGTTGTCCTCAGCCAGCAGGAGCCGGAGCGTGCGCCGGGCCTCTCCGGAGGCTGGCGGAAGAGCCGTGGCTCTGGCGCGGCCGATCGACGCCCGCGTCAGGGCCGAGCGAGGTCATGATCGCGTCCAGAAGGGTCGATTGCCGGATCGGTTTCGTCAGGTAGGCGGCCAGCCCCAGCTCCCGGCAGTGGGCAGCGTCTTCCCCTCGGTTGGCCGACGACAACATCATCAGCGTGGCCACGCACAGATCCGTTTCTTGCTTGATCCGCCGGGCGAGTGTGAAGCCGTCCATCTCGGGCATCATGGCATCGAGCAGCACCAGAGCGAACGGCGATCCCGCGTCACGCGCTTGTTCCAGGGCGGCGAGCGCCTCCCGGCCAGCCTCGACCACGGTCGGCCTCATGCCCCAGTTGGACAGCATTTCCTGGAGGATCCGCCGGTTGGTGGCGTTGTCGTCCACGACCAGGACGGTCAGGCCATGCAACGAGGCAGGCTCCGCCGGCGCCGGCCGCACCACCGGACCGCGCGCCGGAGCGAACCGAGCCGTGAAGTGGAACGTGCTCCCATGGCCGACCTGGCTCTCCAGCCAGATCTCCCCGCCCATCATCTGGACCAGCCGGGCCGAGATCGCCAGGCCCAGCCCGGTGCCGCCGTACTTGCGGGTCGTGGACGTGTCCGCCTGGGAGAAGGCCTTGAAGAGCTTCTGCTGCTGGTCGGGAGCGATGCCGATGCCCGTGTCGCTGACGGCGAAGTGCAGGCAGACCTCCTGGTCGGTCCGCGACTGCAGCTCGACCCGGAGCACCACTTCGCCCGCGTTCGGTGAATTTGATGGCGTTGCCGATCAGGTTGACGACGACCTGGCAAAGACGGTGGGGGTCGCCCGGCCAGGGCATCCGGCACGTCGGCGCGACATGGTCGGCGAGCTCCAGCCCTTTCTTGTGGGCACGCAGGGCGAGCGTGGCCACGGTGTCGTCCAGCGTATCGCGGAGGTCGAAGTCGACCAGATCCAGGTCGAGTTTACCGGCCTCGATCTTGGAGAAGTCGAGGATGTCGTTGATCACGGTCAGCAGGTGATCGGCCGAGAGCTTCACCATCCCAAGGTACTCTCGCTGCTCAGGGCTAAGGTCGGTGTCGAGCGCCAGCTCGGCCATGCCGATGATGCCGTTCAAGGGCGTGCGGATCTCGTGGCTCATGTTGGCCAGGAATTCGCTCTTGCTCCGGGTCGCCGCCACGGCGGCATCCTTGGCCTCGCGCATGGCGGCCTCCGCCCGCTTCGCCGCGGTGATGTCCCGCGAGATGCCGAACGTGCCGACGACGCGGCCGTCCTTGTCCCGAAACGGCATCTTGGTCGTCGACACCCAGGTGACGTGGCCGCCGCCCCAGGTCTCCTTCTCCTCCTTGCCGACCACGGGATTATCGGACTCCATGACGGCCCGTTCATCTTCCCACGCCAGATTCGCATGCTCCTCGGTGAAGAAGTCGAAATCCGTCTTGCCGACCGCCTGGGACGGGTCGCTCAGGCCGAAACGGTTGGCCATGGCCTTGTTGACGCGGATGAAGCGGCCCACGTGCGTCCTTGAAGTAGATCGAGTCCGGGACGTTATCCATGAGCGTGTGAAGCAGGTAGCGTTCCTGGAAGACCGTCTCCTCGGCCTGCTTGCGTTTCATGAACTGGCCGATCTGGCTGCCGATGGCGGTCAGCATCTGGAGCAGGTCGGTGTCGGGCTGCTGGATCTCGCCGCTGAAGACCTCCATGACGCCCAGGATGTCGCTGTCGACCACGATCGGGAAGCCGAACGCGCCGTGCAGCCCCTCACGGGCCGCGACCGGCGCCCGCGGGAAGTTCGTGTCCGGATGACGTCCGGGATCCAGGCCGGTTGTCCGCTCGCCCAGACGCGGCCGGGCAGCCCGACGCCGAGTGCGAACGTCGTCCGCCGGCTGAGGGCCACGAACTCATCCAGCCCGGCGACGACGGCGAGTGCCACACGTCGCCGCAGCGCAGCACGCCGGCCTGCGGGTCAACCCACCACATGGCACCCACCGCCCAGCCCAGGCCGTCGCAGATCGCTTGCAAGATCCTGGGCACGGCGTCGTCGAGCCCCGGTGATTCCGCCAGGACGCGCGTCGCCGTGTACTGGATTCCCAGGCGCCGCTCCGCCCGCCGCCGCTTCGCGGTCCATGCGGTCGAGCGACGCCGCGTTCCACCAGATCAGCGCCGTGAAGATGACGATGTTGGTGAGCGACGAACAGCGACAGCTCCATCACCTGATCGAGCGACCCGGTCCTGTCGGCCGAGCCAGCACACCCACCCCACGACCGGGGGAATCACGATCACCGCGGGCAGCAATCGCCGCGCCATGACGCCGCCGGCGCCGCCGCTGGTGACGACAGCCATCACCCCGCGGTCGGGCGCGCGCAGAGAATGCCGCACGCTCAGTAGGCCGAGCACCAGGGCGGTGTTCAGCGCCATCGGAATGAACTGTTCGATCCGGCCAGTGCCACCGCGCTGATAGGCATAGCCGATGATGGCCAAGAGCGCGATGATCACGGTCGCCAGAGCCACCAACTGGGCGGCCAGCACGCCGCGCCGGGAGTTCGTGTTCAAAAGCAGCAGGGCCAGGCCGACCAGGAGCAAGGCCGCCGCCGTGTTGGGCGCCATCCGGTTAGGCTGGCCGGTGCGCAGGGCTTCCAGGTCCAGCTTCTCCCGGAACAGCAGTTGGTCCGGGCCTCCATCCCAGGCGAACCAGATAGCCGCCGAGCCGGAAGCAGCGCCAGCAAAACGACCGCGCTCGGCGCACGCAATCGCCAGCGCGCGGAGCCGACGGCTGTCCGCCGCAGCCTGGATCCAGAGCGACACTCCGGCCAGCAGAATGGCCAGGGCCGTGCCCCCAGGATTCATGGCGACCAACCCGGGGATGCCTCTTCTGGCGGCCTCGATATCCAGCGCCCAGCCAGCGAGCACGGCGGCGCCGATCAGGATCGCTGCTCCGCCCGCGGCGCGGGCAAGGAACCGGAAACCGTCGGCGATGCGTAAACGGACAGGCATTCTCATGGCCGAGCTCGGGCGGAGACACGGGCGACTAGCCCCCTCCAAACGGGAAACTGCCGATCCTCTAGAAGCCGCGCCAGGACGCCATTTCGAGCCCGGTCGCAGATCGCGCCCGGGCTCGGAATGGCCTAGGGCAACCATCCGGCCGGAAGGACCCGGCAGCCCCATTTTTCCATCGTACTGCGCCGGACACCGAGAGTCGAACATTCCCGGATGCCGCAGACGAGGTTGTTTCCCGATTCCAGCGGACCAAAGTGCCCCGACCAGGACTCGAACCCGGGATTCCTCGTTAGGACCGAGGCGTGATCATCCTCTTCACCATCAGGGCAAAAAGCGGAAGGCAAGGGAGTCGAACCCTCATTCCCCGTGGGGAAACCGCCTTAGCAGGGCGGCCCGGCAAACCGTATCCGGCTACCTTCCAAGCTGAGTGGACCGCCGGGGAGTCGAACCCCGATTTCCTGGTTGCAAGCCAGGTGTCGTCCCGTTGGACCAGCAGCCCATAAGAGCAGTTGTCAGTTGCCAGTTGTCAGCCGGCACATCCCACCGAAGCATGTGGCTTTCTGGACGGCCGCTGCCCACTGCCTTCTGATCAAGTCGTCCCGGAGGGAGTCGAACCCCCGTTTCCTCTTTGTAAGAGAGGTGTCGTCGCCATTGGACCACGGGACGTCTTCAACCAAGCTCGTGGAGTAGCACGGGTGGGAGTCGAACCCACAGACATCAGACTCTCAGTCCGATCGCTATGCCGATTCGCGTACCGTGCCGTCTGAGTTTGAGTGCGTCGCAGTTCATGAGATTGCGGGCCCGGGAGTCGAACCACGGCTTCCGAGCGTATGAAACTCGGCCGAGCACCGGCCCGCCCGCAAAGTCCCAGGCCCCGGTATCGAACCGGGCCAGCCGGCCTTATGAGAGCCGGCCGGACACCTGCCACGCCTGGGGGTTTGCTCATTTCATGAGCGAACAGAAAGGAGAGCAGGAGAGAGTTGAAAAGGAGAGAGAACTTATGAGTGCCATGTCTTTAACGACAATTGGTCACGGAACACGGAATTAGCCCCGGCGGGAATCGAACCCGCTTTTCCACCGTGAGAGGGTGGCGTCCTGAACCGGTAGACCACGGGGCCGCGGTTCGGCCTGCGGCCGCAACTGAAATCTCAAATAACAAATCCGAAATAACAAATCCGAAGTAACAAATCCGAAATCCGAATGTTCGCCGTGCCGCGGAAATGGGTAGTGAAGGAGTCGAACCTCTTGCCGGCCGCCTCACTTGTCTGTGGCAACGGTTTTACAGACCGCCGTGAGGGACACCACCCTTTGATTGCTAACTGGCACGAGTGGGAGTCGAACCCACAGGTCGCCGAGTCTTGAGCTCGGCCGCTTTGCCGGTTTGCGTATCGTGCCGCTTCATCGAACATTACATATCAAGCGCCCCCGATGGGATTTGAACCCACGATCTCCACCTTGACAGGGTGGCGAGCACTCCAGGCTGCTCCGCGAGGGCCGTTTGCTTGGAAAGATGAGGGATGAGGGATGAATAACACCGACGATGCGGTCCCTTGTTCATCCCTCATCCCTTATCCCTCATCCCTCATCCCTTCAAGTTGTGGCTCAGGAGGGATTCGAACCCTCAGCATCTCTCGTTCTGAGCGAGAGTGGTCTGCCGGTTGCCTACCGAGCCGCGTTTCTGGAAAGTCGGTTCGAGAGAAGCACGTAGAGAGTAGAAAGTAGACCGCAGGAGAGCGGGCGATGCGTTTTCTGGTCTCCTCACTCCTTTCTCCGCTCTCCTGCTCTATTTTTGGCCGCGTCGCGGCCAAAAATACCCAGGGTGGGATTCGAACCCACACGCGCCCGGGTTTAAGCCGGACCGCTCGGCCAGTTGGCGTACCTGGGCGCGAAGGCGGAAGCCGTGGGACTCTTCGGGAAGGAGGATTCGAACCTCCACCGCCTGATTCAAAGTCAGGGAGCCTGCCGGTTAGCCGATTCCCGAGTCGAAGCGGGATCGGGGATTCGAACCCCGGTCGCCTGGTTGGAAGCCAGGAGTCGTGCCACTGGACCAATCCCGCAGAGTTTCCCAAGGCGGAAGGAGAGGGAGTTGAACCCTCAAGGCTCATCGCTCGCCCGAGTTCGAGTCGGGTGCCGTCGCCAATCGGCTTGCCCTTCCGTTGATCACAACTACATCAAGCACCGGCGGGAGGAGTCGAACCTCCAATCATCGCCTTAACAAGGCGCCGCCTTACCGTTAGGCCACACCGGTATTGGAGCGTGTCCATGTTGCGCCGCTTTCCAGCAGAGAGTAGAAACTGGAGAGTAGATCGCGGGAGAGCGGTCAACGTTTTGTGCTCTCCTCACGACTTTCTGTCCTCTCCTACTCTCTTGCGGCGAAGCCGCAAGTGCCCAGCGGGACTCGAACCCGCGCTTCCGCCATGGCAAGGCAGTAGGCTACCGCTACATCATGGGCACCGCTCACCGCAGCCGAATTGTCAAAGACAGAGCACCGGGTGGGACTCGAACCCACGTCCCCGCATTACGGGTGCGGAATCCTGGCCGCTAGACGACCAGTGCTTCAATCAATCAATGGGACCAGAGGGGCTCGAACCCTCACTTTTCTGGTTAAGAGCCAGGCGCTCTGCCACTAGAGCTTTGGTCCCATGGCGATATTCGTTTCCCATCAGTCGGCCCGGAAGGAGTTGAACCTTCGTCTTCCGGTTATCAGCCGAGCGCTCTGCCCTTGAGCTACGGGCCGTTCGCTGGGTCCGGGCAACCCAAACCAGAGAGGAGAGAGTAGAAAGTAGACCGCGGGAGAACGGGCAACGTCTCTTCTGCTCTCCTCACGACTCTCTCCGCTCTCCTGCTCTATTGCGGCAAAGCCGCAATTGGGGCCGGAGGGATTTGAACCCCCACCTCCCGGCTTAAAAGGCCGATATGCTGCCCTTACACCACGACCCCGACTGGACACCCATTCGGGGCTCACGTTTGAATCGCTTCTTCATGCTGCTCTCCTCACTCCTTTCTCCGCTCTCCTGCTCTATTTTTGCCGCCCCAGGGCGGCAAGAATCGGGATGGCCGGATTCGAACCGGCGATCTCCTGCTCCCAAGGCAGGCGGATTGCCAGGCTTTCCTACATCCCGGTTATGCGATGGCTCCAATTGCGAGTAGCCCGTGAGGGAGTCGAACCCTCCTCTCCGCCTTGAAAGGACGGAATCCTCAGACCGATAGACGAACGGGCCGAAAACTTGTGAGCAGTAGAGCAGCGGACCAGTAGACCGCGGGAGAGCCGGGCAAAAGTTTTCCTGCTCTCCTCACTCCTCTCTCCGCTCTCCCGCTCTATTTTTGGCCGCTCTGCGGCCAAGAATGCGGGCCGGGTGGCGCTCGAATCCACGTCTGCGGTTTTTCGGACCGCCGCTAAACCGTCTCAGCTACCGACCCAGATAAAGCAAAAGGCCCGGTCGTCGATGCCACCGGGCCTTGAGACTCCACCGAGGGATTCATGTGGCCGGGTGTCAACATCGCTGGGGGCGATATGCCAGCGTGGTCGCCGAAAAACCGGCGGATTCGCTGGTATCGAGCCGATTCAGACTGAAGTGGAAACGCCCGCCGATCATGACAACCTCGAATCCCGGGGATCTCAGGCCGATGCAGCCTACCTGGTCTTGCCGGCCGCGATTCCTCGTTCTCGCGCCTTGCACCTTGAGAGACGCACAATCCGTGAAAGATGTTCGCGCGGGTTTCGGTTTTTTTGCGCCGAGCTGGAGCGGGTTCGACAACGTCCCGGCCAACGGGCGGGTTCAGAATCGCTCGCCGATGCGCAGCCACGCGACCTTGAGGTAGGCCCCTTCGAGCGCGTCGAGCGCGACGGGATGGTCGGCTGCGGCCGAGGTGAGGGCCAGCAATTGGGCCTCGCGCTCGGCTTTTCGCGCCGCCGCCCGCAAAAGAGCGACGAAGTCGGGAGCATCCAGCAGGCCCGAGCACGAGCAGGTGAGCAATAATCCGCCGCGCTCGACCAGCTTCATCGCCATCACGTTCAGGTCGAAATACTTCCGTTTGCCGCTGGCGATCTCATCGCGGTCGAGGATCAGCTTGGGAGGATCGAGCACGATGACGTGATAGGAGCGATCATTGAGAGCCATCTGGCGCAGGTAGCCGAATGCGTCGGAATGAATGACGTTGAGTCGGACATTATTGGCGTTCCCGTTTTCGCGCGCAGCGCCACCGCCTTCTCGTCCAGATCCACGCACGTCGCTTCGCGCGCCTGCCCTCGGATCAGAGCATTGAGGGCAAACCCTCCGGAATAGCAGCAAAGGTCCAGCACGGTTCGATCGCCGCAGAACCGGGCCAGGTCGCGCCGGCTGTCACGCTGATCGCAGAAAAACCCGGTCTTGTGTGCGTGGTCAAAATGAATGCGATACCGGATTCCATGTTCCTGGACCGTCACGCGCGGCGGCAGTAGGGCGCTCGCTAGCGGCCGGCCCGGAAAGTCCTCTTGCAGCGCGACACGCTCGTCCACACCGACGCGAAAGTGAGCAGTCCCCAGCCGCTCGGCACAAAGCGACAGGATCGGACCGATCCGCTGATACATTCCCAAGCTGAAGACCTCGGCGGAAAGTACGTCATCGAGGCGATCGACGACCAGCCCGGAGAGACCGTCTCCCTCGGCGTGGATCACACGATAGGCGTTTGTCTCGCGCCCTAGGTCGAGCATCGAGGTCCGGAGCGCCACCGCCTGGTCGATGCGGTGGGTCCAGAATGCGAGGTCCGGCGGTGTCTCGCGGCGCGAGAGGAACCTCAGGCTGATCTGCGATCGTCCGTTCCACAGAGCAAAGCCAAGGTGTTGTTTGTCGCGGTCGACGACCCGAACCAGGTCGCCATCATTGGGAGCCGCTCCGACCGGCCGCTCGACCATCTTGCGATAGACAAATTGATGAGTTCCCGCGGCGCGAATCGTCACGACCGCCAAGTTCTCTTCCGGTACGAGGCTTCGGTCAGGAACTCGAGGCGAGGCTTCGGCCGGCACGTGGGGTTGACGGGGCCGCGGCATAACTTTCAGTCCTCGTCGCCGGACCACTCGTCGTCGTCGGCCGCGCCGTCGCCAGAAGCGGCATCCTGCCGGTGTAGCCTCCGAAGCCGGACCAAGAGCGCAGTGGCGTAGCGCTGAACGGCGATCGCCCTGCTGAGGACCGCGTCGTCGGCCGACTCGATCGGGATCAGCGTGATCACGGCGTAAGCCTGGCGCAGGCCCTCCCATCCCATCCGAAAAACCAGCAGCCGCGCACTCGGATCATCCTTGGCCTGCTTGAGTGCAGCCCGCGAACGCTTCAAATAGGCGTTGGCTCGCTCGAGCTCGCGCAGCGCCGCCCCTGGGCTCATTCCGGCCATCATCCCTCCCAGCGCATACTACCGAGCATTGGAAACCCCGAAAATCGCTTTGTCTTTGTCCGCTTGAGATTATAGAGTAGATGCTGTCCTTCGATACCGGCAATTGTACCGTGGAGCATCGCGAGATGTCCGGCGAGCAGAAAGCAACCTCTACGGTTGTTCAGCCCGAGGTCACGACGGAGCAACAAACCCGCCGCCTTCCTCCGTATAACGTAGTCATCCTCAACGACGAGGAACACACATTTCCCTATGTCATCGAGCTCTTGACGAAGCTATTCCGGCATCCACTGCCGAAAGCCGAAGAGCTGACCTGCGCATTCACACCTCGGGCCGCGCGATCGTCTATACGACTCACAAGGAGCTCGCCGAGCTCAAACGCGACCAGGTCATTGCTTATGGGCCAGACCACCGGCTCAAAGCGTCCAAGGGCCCGCTCCGCTGCTACGTCGAGCCCGCGCCGGCCGATTGATCGAGCCCGGAAATCGAGGAGCACGGCCATGCCAGCCCAGGGAGCCAATAGCGTGGGACGGTTCAGCGTTGAGCTCGAAGTTGCCAACTACGGGGACCTTGCTCTCATGCAACGGGGCCTGTTGCCGCCGGACCAAGTGCGCCGCGAAACGATCCAGGGCGTGCCCGATTCAGACGCGACGAAGCTCGTGCTTCCAGAGTCTCTCGTAAAGCGGCTTGGTCTGCCTCTGGGTGGAAAGGTCAAGGTCAAATACGCGGACGGCCGCAGGGCCCAGCGCCAAGAGGCCAAAGGAGTTTTCGTCAAACTCCTGGGACGCGACGGTACATTCACAGCCATCAGTGAGCCGAAACGGGAGACGGCGCTCATTCGGCGCAATCGTCCTCGAGGACCTCGATTTGCTCGTCGACTGCTCGACGCAACGGGTCGTTCCCCGTGATCCCCGGGGTGCGATTTATGAGATCGAGTAAACGGCTCCTCCGGTACGCGTTTGACTTCGGCGATCACTTCGTCTCTGGCCGGTAGCGCAGACCATTCGCCGGGCTTAGGTCGGGCCGCTCGGGAGAAATCGGTGTCGAGTCGTCCTTCAGACTTGGTCCAACAGTGCTGCGGCAAGGCCGCTGCCGATGTCCTCGTGGATGAGCTCGACGCCCAGAACACTCCGCATTCGCCGGTTCGAGATCCGTTTGTTCGTGGCGTCTCGGACCGCCTCCGCGGTGCCGGGCTGCGGTAACTCGAACCGAGGCTCCGGCGCGCCCGTGTGCCGGGCGATCGATGAATAATATTCGCGGCGAGTCACGGGCCGGTCGTCCGCGATCAAATAAAGCGGCTCGCCGCGGTCCGTCTCGAGGGCGGCGAACGCGGCGCGGGCCGCGTCGTCGATATGGATCAAATTCAGAAACTTTCGAGGATCGCCGGGGATTGGCTCCCCCCGTTCCAGGATCGCGCGGCGGACAACGCGGTTGGGACCGTACAGGCCGGCGAACCGCAAGACGATCGCCCGCCCGGAGCCGCGGCGCGACTCCGCCCAAGCTCGAACGCGGCATTCGGCCTCCAGACAGATTCTGCCGGATTCGTGCGTCGGGCTCGCCGGCGATTCCTCATCGACCCACTCCCCGGCGAGCTGACCATAAACTCCCGTGGAGCTTGCGTATACGAATCGCGCGCTCTCGGAGGCGAGCCGGTCGAGGACGTTTTGCAACCCGTTCAACGTATACGGACCGCATGGTCGATCCGGCAGTGCGATCAAATCCCACCGAGTACAAAACGCGATCGGCGCCCGGCAGACTGCGGAGGGAATCGGGATCGAGCACCTGGGCGATCACCGGCTCGATGCCCAGTTGCGCAATCTCGGCCGCGCGGCCTGCCGAACGAACCGTGCCGAAGACCTGCTCACCGCTCTGGCAAAGCAGCGCTCCGATGCGTTGGCCCAGGTAGCCGCAGCCGATGATCAGAGTTTTCACGATTGCGACTCGTCTGGATCGGCCAACGGAGCCGGTTCGGCCTCGACCTCTGGGCACCCTGCGTCCAGATAACTTTGAAGCAGGATCTGGGCGGCGAGCTTGTCGCGGAGGGCCTTGCGCTTTAGGCGTTTGAGGCCGGCGTCAATGAGCCGTTGCTCGGCCTCGACCGTGGTGTACCGTTCATCGAAATAAACGACCGACCGCTCCGTGACGGCGGCCATCCAGTCGCCGAAAGCCCGGGCCAACGTCGCGAGCTCACCCTCTCTGCCGTTCGTGTGCACGGGGAGGCCGATCACGATCCGGTCAACGTCATTTTCCTCAACCAGGTCACGATAGTGGCGAGCGTCTCGCGCTGGTTCGCATCGCTCATAGACCTCCAGCGGAAAGGCCATCGACCGTCCCGGATCGCTCAGGGCCGCACCGACGCGCTTTGTTCCAAAGTCGAGGCCGAGAATGCAGGGCATCGCGACTCCGCGTTGCGATTAGAGTTGGGCGAATCACAGCGGTCTATTATAATGTCTGGCCATTGGTGGACTCACTCTCAACGAGAGTGTCGAGGATAATGGAGGTCGAATTCAAGAGCGGAAAAAGTGACCGATCGAAGTTCGATCGGCGGGTCAAACACCGGGAGACCTCCGGTCAAACGTCGGGCGGGCGGGTGGGTTCGGAAGACCCGCGCCCAACACAACCGACGCAAGCAAGGTTGGAGGGCTCGAGTTGACCGGCCGCGCGGCGACGTGTGCATCACCGATCGCGTGCCTCTCGTTATTGTAGCGAACATCCATTCAACTCGGGCTTGTCAAATGGCGGGGTTGGAGGTGGATAGGATTTTGTCAAGCCCGTGCGTGGTGGCAACTCAAGCAGCTTCTTGAATTTGGGAAACGAAAAAATGGTCAGGAAGTTTGCGGATGCCCGCGTCCCATTATGGTATGTGAAGCGAATGCCCGCGCTCTTGTGACTTTTGGTTGCGACGGTCGCCCCGTGTACTCTTGACTCGTCCAGGCCTGGCGACGCCGGACTCAAGCGATTTTCCCTGGTACCGCCATGACGGAAGAAACGATTGATCAAGGTCTGCTCGAGCAGACGAAGAATCAGATTCGCAAGCTGGTGGCCGAGATCGCCGATCTGGCGGAATCGGACATTCAGCCTGCCGAGTTCTATGTGGAGTTCTTGAACCGTTCGGTGGCGGCGGTGGCCGCGACCGGCGGCGCATTCTGGCTGCTCGACGGCCGGGGTGGGCTGAGGCTGCAATATCAGGTGGAATTTGGCGCTACGGGGCTGATGGACGGCCGGGTCAAGACGGCGCCCCACGACGCGCTTTTGGGTTGCATGCTTCAAGCTTCGGAGGCCCAGATCATCCCTCCGAGCGCGGTGATCGAGGGGGTGCCGCAGGCGTTCAACCCGACCAACCTGTCCTTGATCATCGCGCCGCTCATCGTCGAAAAGCAGGTCGCCGGCTTGCTCGAGGTCGTCATGGACCCCAATCGGCGGGCCGCTCAGCAAAAGAGCACCAAGCGGTTCGTCAGCGACCTCTGCGATCTGGCGGCCACCTACCTCAAGAATCGCCAGATGCGGCAGATGATGTCGCAACAGCGGCTCTGGAATCAGCTCGAGGGCTTTACCCATCAAATCCACGGCTCGCTCGATCTCAAGGAAACGGCGTACGCCGTGGCCAACGACGGCAAGCGTCTGGTCGGTTGCGATCGTTTGAGCGTCGCGCTGAAGATTTCCGGCCGGACATTGGTCGAGGCCGTCAGCGGACAGGAAGTCGTCGAGCAGCGATCCAACCTCGTGCGGGAATTGACGCGGCTGTGCAAGGTCGTGGTCCGCTCCGGCGAAGACCTGGTGTACACGGGCAACACCGACGGCTTCGCGCCCGACATCCGCGACGCCCTCGAGATGTACGTCGATGAGTCAGGGTCGAAAGTCGTCGTCGTCACCTTGCTGCACAAACCCGATACGGAGCAAGGGAGCGAGCACAAGGAGAAGGAGCCGTTCGGCTGCCTGGTGGCCGAACAGATCGGTGACGAGCTGGCGCCGACCGACATGCACGCGCGGACCGAAGTCGTCTCGCGGCACGCTTCGACGGCGCTGTGGAACTCCCAGGAACACCACAAGATCTTCTTGAAGCCGGTGCTCAAGGCGCTCGGCTCGCCATGGCGGATGTTCCGGGGGCGGACGCTCGCCAAGATCGCCGCCGTGGCGGGTGCCGTGCTGGTGGTCATCCTGGCGATGGCGTTCGTGCCCTGCCCTCTGACGATCGAGGGTCACGGCTCGCTGTTGCCCGAAGAGCGGCATAAAGTCTACGCGCCGGTGCCCGGCAAGGTCGCCGAAGTCGTCGTCGATAACGGCTCGCGGGTGCAGCAGGGAGACGTCATCATCAAGCTCGAGAGCCACGACTTGCAAAAGGAGCTCAAGGGGCTCTTGGCCGAGAAGGCCAAAGCCGAGCAACAGTCGGCGTCCCTGCAATTGCAGACTCACAAGCTGAGCGCGGGACAGTCGGACCAGGACCTGATCCAGATTCAGGCCCAGCTCGCCGAGGCGCGGCTGACCTATCAGGGCGCCAAGGAACGAATCGAGATCGTCGAGGAACAGATCGAGTCGATGAATGTTCGTTCGCCGCAGGACGGGATCGTCACGACCTGGGAAGCCAAGAAGACGCTGATGGGGCGCCCGGTCGAGATCGGCACCGAATTGCTTCAGATCGCCGGGACCGAGGGGGAGTGGGTCCTGGAGGTCGAGGTCCCGGACGACGACATGGGGCCAGTTCTCGCGGCCAAGAGCAAGCTCGACGCGGACATCAAGGCGGGTCGGAAAAAAGCCGATGCGACCCTGCCGGCGTTTTTCGTGTCCATGACCGATCCCGCGCACCGTTACCCGGGATACGTCCGCCGAATCGCCCCCGGGGCCGAGGACGTGGCCGAATCGGAGCAATACAAGAACCGTCACATCGTCAAGGTGACGGTCGGCTTCAGCGAGGATGTACGTCAGGATTACATGAAGCGAAACAAGATCAAGGACATGCGGCCGGGGTCCGAAGTCCGGCGCGGATCGATTGCGGCAGGGCCAATCTGGCCTATTATCTGCTCCGCAAGCCGATCCAGGTCTTCTACGAATCGGTCCTGTTCCGCTGGCCGTTCTTGCAGTGAGTGATGACCTGGACCGTTGCACCAACCGGCGACTGGCGCGCCCCTGCGACCGGGGCGGGCCTGATCAAACTCTGGGAGGCGAGGATTCTCGTCCAATCATGGCGATGACGAAACGTATAGCGGCCCTGGCCGCGGGATGCTTGTTCTTGCTCTCCGTCGCGGCGCTCGCTCAAAGCGACGGGCCCGCGCCGGAGCGCGCCGGGGGTCCGCAGGCGTACGAGCCTTTGGTGCTCAAGGTGTCGCTCATCACCGGACCGCGGCTCGACTGGTTCGAAAGATCCGACGTGGCCGCGCTGCGCGAGGGAGTCATCGAGCAGATGGAGCTCAAGATCGGCATGCAAGTGAAAAAAGGCGGGACGATCGGGACCTTGCATCACGAGATGGCCGAATTGACCGTCAGGAAGAATCAGTTGCAAGCCGAGCAGGTTTCCCCGAAGCAGAAGGCAGAGGCCTTGAAGGAGAAGGCGGAGGCCCAGAAGGAGGTTGCCATCTCGGTCGTGGCGCGCAACAAGCGTCTCAACGAGCGCCTGCCCGGCACGGTTTCCGCCGAGGATGTCGCCAAGGCCGAGGGCGAGCTCAAAGTCGCCGAGGGCGAGCGCAAGGTCGGCATGGCCCAGATCCTCGAAGCCGTCGAGAACCGCAAAATTGCCGAGGCCGAGCTCGCTCTTGCCGTCCAGACCCTCAAGGAGCACACAATTGTCGCTCCCTTCGACGGGATCATCATCAACCGTTACAAGAACCCGGGTGAGAGCGTCCGCGCCAATGAAAAGGTGGTCTGGCTGGGCAACCCCTACAAGGTGTGCGTCGACCCTTACGTGCCTCTGGAATACGCCGATCGCGTCAAGGTGGGCCAGGTCGTGGAGATCGAGCTTTCCAAATCCCACGAGGAGCCGCTTTTGTTCGAGAAGAGAAAATACCGCGGCAAGATCACCTTCGTCTCTCCCGAGGTCCAGACCGTGGGCGAGACGGGAGTCCGCGTCCGCGCCGAGTTTGACAACCCCGACCTCGAGCTCCATCCAGGCTTTCTGGCTCGAGTCACCATCTTCGTGCCCGCCGTCGTTGCCGCGTCCAACGCCACGGGAGGCCCGGCGGTCGGCAACACGCGCACCGAGTAAGTTTGCCCGTCACGCAGAGCGTGATGACTTTGAGTTCATTGTAGCCGTCACGCTCCGCGTGACGAGGCGCCAGCACGCGAAGCGTGTTGACGACTTGACCGATCCTTGATTCGCTCGACGAGGGTTTTTGACCGATGAGTGCCGCTCCCACCATTGCTCCTGCCATGCCGCTCGGGCAGGCGGCCGAACACCTCAAGGTCAAGCTGCGCCCCGATCTGGTCGTCCAGCCCCAGTTCTACGAGGGGATGACCCACTATGTGATCAAGGACCCGCTGGCTCTCAAATACTTCCGCTTCAAGATCGAAGAATACTTCCTCCTCGAGCAATTCGACGGCAGCCACACTCTTCAGGACGTCAAGAAAGCGTTCGAGAAGAAGTACCGGCCGCAAACCATATCGATTGAAGACCTGACGCGGTTCGTCGCCCAGTTGCATGAGGCCGGCATCATCCACATCGACAGCGCCGAACAGGCCAAGGTGCTGGTTCGCCGCCGCAAGAAAAACCGCTGGCGCAAAGTCTGGAGCTTCTTCGCCAACATCCTCTTCATCAAGATCCCGATCATCGACCCCGAGCGCCTGCTGACGCGGATGTACCCCTATTTCCGCTGGATATTCACGCCGGCGTTCATCACCCTGAGCGTCATGTCGATGCTGATGGCCATCGCCCTGGTCGTCAGCAACTGGAAGACCTTCTACGACAAACTCCCCGACTTCCAGAGCTTCTTCAACTGGTGGACGATCCTGAGCTTCTGGGTCTGCCTGGCGGTCGTGAAGATCATCCACGAGTTCGGCCATGGGTTGACCGCCAAGCACTTCGGCGGCGAAGTCCACGAAATGGGGATTCTGTTCCTGGTTCTCACGCCGGCCCTGTATTGCGACGTCACCGATAGCTGGCTCTTGCCCAGCAAGTGGAAACGCATCTGGATCTCTGCGGCCGGAATCTACGTCGAGTGCTTCCTGGCCAGCATCGCAACCTTCGTCTGGTGGTACAGCACGCCCGGACTGCTCAACAGTCTCGCCATGGCGACCATGTTCATCTGTTCTGTCAACACCATCCTCTTCAACGCCAATCCCCTGCTGCGTTATGACGGATATTACGTGATGGCCGACTGGCTCGAGATCCCGAACCTGCGGATCAAGAGCACCCAGTTCTTCGCGTATCTGATCCAGGACAAGGTGCTGGGACTGGAAATCCCGGTGCAGAGCTATCTGCCCAAATCACGGCGAATCCTCTTCGTGACTTACGCGATCGCCAGTTACGTCTACCGCTGGTTCGTCACGTTCGCCATCCTCTGGTTCCTGTCGCAGTTCCTCAAGCCACACAAGCTCGAGTCGGTCAGTTATCTGCTGGCAGCCGGCGCTCTCATTCCGCTCGTGGGAGTTCCGGCTTATCAGATCGTCAAGTTTCTTCGCACGCCCGGGAGGTTGCGCAAAGTGAAAAAGGCACGTGCGGCTGGATTTGGCGTGGCGGCGATCGCCATCCTGGCGGGGATCTTATTGATTCCGACGCCGTTGCGCGTTTCGGGAACCATGGTGCTCAAGCTGTCCAAGCCCGAGGAGATTTACGCCGAGGTGGAAGGACGGCTCGTCGAGCTCAAAGTCAAGAACGGCGACTGGGTGACGAAGGATACCGTCCTGGCCACGTTGTCAAACCTCGAAAAACAAAAGGAATTGGTTCAGCGCCAGCAGGACCATAAGATCGCGTTGCTCAAGGGCACGTGGTATAGCAGCAGCCCGGAAACCGAGAACCGGGCTCAAGCCATGCAGTACAAGGAATATGCCGATAAGCTGGAACCGATGATCCAGAAGATCAACGACCAGATCGGTAAGCTGACCCTGATCTGCAACCGCGATGGCCAGGTCGTCGGCGATAGCAATCTACACCGTCAGACGGTCGGCCAGTGGATCAAGCCCGGAAAACCATTCTGCGAAATCGGCGACCCCCGTCATCTGGAAGCCCACATGATTCTCGACCAGTCCGACATCCACTTGATCGGCGTGGATAGTCCGGCGTGGATCAAGATCTACGGCATCGCCGAGAGGACCATCAAGGGCCGCGTTTCCGAGGTCGCCCGCCGCGACCGGGACCAGATTCCGACCGAGCTATCCAACCTGGCGGGCGGCGAAGTCGCCTCCAAGCCCGACCCCAAGACCGGCGCCGCCAAGCCGATCACCCACGTATACGAGGTCATCATCCCGGTCGAGAACCCCGACTTGTCGCTCGAACAGGGATTGCGCGGCTACGCCAAGATCGACGGCGGATACCACACCCTGGCCTGGTGGCTCTTGCGCTGGTGGAACAAGCTCTTCAATTTCCAGCTATGATCAGTCTGCACGCCTCATACGGAACGGCGGCCTCAACCGCCATCGGGGCGAGTCTCATCCTCGCCGATTTCGGCATCGATCCAGAGCTCCGACACCCTACCCTGGAAATCGGCGAGGAGCGCGCTTTCGATCATGTCGTCACCGGCAAAATAACGTTCATTCCAGCGTGGACCGGCGGGATCGTTGACGCGGGTCAACACGGTGACCCCTTGGAGCTTGGGATCGACGATCCAGTACTCGTCGATTCCCATTCTGAGAAACTCCTCGGCTTTCTCTTCGTAATCGCGGCGGCGAGCTCGAGCGCCCGGCGAGACGACCTCGCTGACCAGTTGCGGAACCTGCCTGCCGCGATCGCTCTTAGGCGCGCTTCTGAAGACTATGGCCAGATCCGGGTGACGGTCGGAATCGAGCTCGGGAATGAGGAGACGAATGTCACTCCCGTGGCAAATGCGGCGGATCAGACCGGGATGAAGGCGGCGATAGCGACTGATCATTTCATGGAGGTTGTCCACAATCTGGCCGTGGTCATCTGCTGGGATTTCAACCACTTCAAGAACTCCTCTGGCCAGCTCGTAGAGGTATCCGGGCTCTCCCTCGACCTCCCGGAATTCCTCCAGCGACATCTTGCGGCCCGCATCCCTGGGTCCGATCCGGAACTTGACGGTGGACATGACCCGATTTCCCCCTTCGGTCCATCCTCTCCGTGGCATACACGGCGACACTCACTTCATTCTACCCCAGAACGTCGGCGTGTACGACGGCCATCGAGCCGCAGAGCTTGGTCTCACCTTGACGACGCATTCAAGACCCTGGAGGATGTGGCAGGAATGGATCCCCAGCCCCGCTGACGACGCGGCATCGCTGCGCGTTGGAACACCAGATGTCACAACTAGACTGCGACCGTACCGGCGATCGCGTCCTGGTCACCGGAGCGACGGGCCTTCTCGGCAGTCACCTGGCCGAGCAGCTCAAAGCGCGTGGCGACCGGGTTCGTGCCGTGGTCCGGCCGGCAAGCCCGACTGAATTCCTCGAAGGCATCGAAGTCGAAGTCATGCGGGGCGATCTCACCGATCCCGCCGCATGTGCCGCAGCCGTGGCCGGGACCCGTCTGGTTTTCCACTGCGCGGCCAAGGTCGGCGACTGGGGACGGTGGCACGAGTTCCAGACCGGTTGCATCGATGCGACCAGGACGCTGGCCCTGGCCGCCGCAAGGGCGCGCGTCGAGCGATTCATCCATATCAGCTCCACCAGCGCCTACGGCCATCCTCCCAATCAGAAGACGCCGATCGATGAAACGGCCCCCTTGGGTCAGAACGTCTGGCGCTCGACTATTACACCCGCAGCAAGGTCGAGTGCGAGCGATGCCTGTGGTCGATGTCCGAAGCGAGTACTCTGCCCTTGACCGTGATCCGCCCGAGCTGGCTGTTCGGCGAGCGGGACCGCACAACGGCCCCGCGGCTGATCCGCGAATTTCGCCGGGGCCGGATGATGATCCTCGGCACCGGCGACAACCCGTTAAGCGCGGTTTATGCCGGCGTGGTCGCCGACGCGGCCATCCTCGCTGCCCACAATCCCGGCGCCCTTGGCGAGGCTTTCAACGTCACCAGTCAGGAACGGATCACTCAGCGCGAGTTTCTCAACCTGTTTGCCGATGCGCTCGGCTTGCCTCCGGTGACGCGCCGCGTGCCGTACAATTTGGCTTTTACGGGAGGTTTTCTTCTCGAGCTTCAAGACCGGCTTTTCCGCCGCTCACGGCCGCCGCGCGTCACTCGTTATGGGGCATGGCTGCTCGGAAGGGATCTTGAATACAGCACCGAAAAAGCGCGAACGCGGCTCGGGTGGCAGCCCGCGCTTGGGTACCGCGAGAGCATCGCGCGGACCGTGAAGTGGGTCCTGGATCAGGAAGCCGTCCCCGCTCTGGTCTCGCTCGGTGCCGGCTGAATACGCGGACGTTGGAAGAGCCCGCGAGGCGCAGCGCTCGAGGAAATCAGAAGGGCACGTCCGAGATACCCCGCTTGTTGCCGGCCGGCGCAGCGGACGGTGGCAGCGGCGTACCTGCCGGCGCCGGGGCCTGCGTCTCCACGGCAAGCACGCAGCGAAAACCGAGGTGAGAGAGCCGCTTCTCCGGTGGGACTCCCTGGCGACAGGAGACGCTGAAGGTCTTCGACCCTCCCTTGACTACCAACTGTGCGGAACGGGAATGGGCGCTCGCTCCGGTCGGGTTGTCCGTGGTGCGGTCGGCAATGCTGCGGTAATACTTGGTGTCGAACCAGTCCTTCGTCCACTCTTCGACGTTGCCCGCCAGGTCGAAGACGCCGTAGGGCGAGGCATCCTCCGGGAACATCATCACCGGCTCGATCTTGTCGTAGGGGCGAGGCCGGGACCACTGGGCGGCCTCGTTGCCCCATGGATAGCGGCGGCTCTCGGTGGTTCGCGCCGCCATCTCCCACTGGGCCTCGGTGGGAAGCTGCTTTCCGGCCCATTCCGCGAATGCCTTGGCGTCATAGGCACTGACCAAGACGACCGGCAGCTTGGGGTCCAGTGCGCGGGCCTTATCGTCGGTCAACCATTTGCCGGGAGGCTGTCCGTGATAGTGCGCTTCGCCCAGGAAGGTCCGGAACTGGCCGTTGGTGACCTCGTGCTGATCGATGTAGTAGGCAGAAAGGTGAACCTGGTGGGCCGGCGATTCGGCCGGCGGACCGTCATTGGTGCCCATCATGAACGTGCCGCTCGGGATCAAGACCATCGGGGCGCCATCACGACTGCCTACGATCACCATCGGCCAGCCGGATGCATGGACGCCTGCCTCCAACACGGGCTGAAAGCCCGAGGGGAGCGGCCGGGGCGTCACGTCGGTCTTGGCCGTGGCAAATCGGCCGCGTGCCGCGGGTGGCGTGACGATCGCTTCGGATGGGTTCGACGGCAAGACCAGAGCGGCTTCTCCCTGCGCAGCCCGGGTGTGCTCCGCAATTGCGTTGACGACTGCTGGTGGCAGAGGCCGGCTTGGTGGCGGTTCGGCCTTCTCGGACTCAGCCAGGACGGTAGGACGATCGATGAAGAGCGGGAGGTTCTGCTTGGGCCGGTCGAGCGCGCACTGCGCATCCAGAGCCGTCTGAGTCCCCTTGTAAGTCTTGATCACCCGCTTCAACATTGCGATTGCCAGATCGGTCCGGCCGTTCTTGTCGTCCTCCCGAGCCCGATTGAACATGAAGCGCGCTTCCTGATCGAGCGAGGCACGCGCATCGGGCGGTCCTGAGGTCAATGTTGGATCTTCGCCGGCAATCACTTTCGGGCCGGGGTCGTACAGGAACACGCGATACGTGATCCAGCACAGCATCACAATCAAGCTTACACCAACCGCGCCGACGATCAGCCGAACCCGTTGCCGCGACTCCACGGTATCGAGCGTGGGTGTGTCCTCGAGCAGAACCTTCTTGCCCTCCTTTTCACCCGTTGCCGCCGGTTTCTTCGACCCCTTGTTCTTGCCGCTGGACGACTTAGACTTGCTGGTCGAGTTCGATGCAGCGGCCTTGCCCTGCTTTGAGGCTTTCTTGGCGGCACCGTCCTTGCCGGCTGGCGAGGATTCTTCCTCGGGCTCGTCAGTCTCCGATTTCCAGAGGCGAGGCAAGGGTTTGAGCAGGCTCTCGCCTTTCGACAGTTTGGGCTCCGGGCTATCGGACATGCAATCGCACTCCCTCTTTACCTGCCGGGCAGGTCGATGATGCGACAAGGCCAGACTGCGGGCCCTCTTCGTCAGCCATGAGTCCCACTAGATAATTCGACAACACCTAGCGTAACGTGACAGCCTGACAATGAGCAAGTCAAAGGAATGCGGGGAGTCAACATGCAATATCGTACATTTGGACGGCTTGGCTGGCCGGTGAGCGAGATCGGATACGGCATGTGGGGACTGGCGGGCTGGACTGGCTCGAACGACGAGGCCACGGCCGCGGCGCTTGAGCAAGCAGTCAGGCTAGGATGCAATTTCTTCGACACCGCCTGGGCATACGGCAACGGTCGCAGTGAAAAAGTGCTCGGCCCGTTGGTCACGAACCACCCAGGATCGAAGCTTTACGTCGCCACCAAGGTTCCTCCCAAGAATTTCCGATGGCCGTCCCGCCGCCGCGACACACTCGACGACTGCTTTCCACCAAGCCATATCAGGGAATACGCCGAAAAGAGCCTGGAGAACCTCGGGCTTTCCCGGATTGACTTACTCCAGTTTCACGTCTGGGAAGATTCCTGGGCACGCGACGAGCGCTGGCAACGCGCCCTGGACGATCTGAAGAGCGCGGGGATTATCCGCGGAGCCGGCGTCAGCGTCAATCGCTGGGAGCCCGCGAACGTCGTCGATACGTTGCGGACCGGGCAGATCGATGCTGTCCAGGTCATCTTCAACATCTTCGACCAGTCGCCTCGGGATGTGCTTTTTCCTCTTTGTCGCGAGTTGAATGTGGCGGTGATCGCACGGGTGCCGTTCGACGAGGGAACGCTGACGGGAACGTTGACAAAAGAGAGCCGGTGGCCGCAAGGAGACTGGCGGAACACCTATTTCGTGCCCGAGAATCTCTCGCAAAGCGTCAACCGGGCCGACGCCCTCCGCCCGCTCATTCCGCCCGGCATGACGATGCCCGAGCTTGCGCTCCGCTTCATCCTGGCCGAGCCAACGGTCTCAACCATCATTCCCGGCATGCGGAAGGTGCGGCACGTCGAAGCCAACCTGGCGGCAAGCGACGGACAGTCCCTCGAGCCGACTCTCATCGAGCAGCTCAAGGCACACCGATGGGACCGCACTCCGACCGATTGGTCGCAGTGAGACGCGACGACAGGCTGTTTCAACTGTTTGGAGGACGTAAAGCCATGATCGAGTCACCCGTGATTCAGCTTCCGAAAGAAGCTCTCATCTTGAGTTGTCGGAACGCGGCGCATCGATCAACTGATAACTCACAAACGCGATCTTGCGCCCATCGGGTGACCACGAGGGGACGTTGATCGTCCCCTGCCCTCCCAGGAACCGGCCCAGGACGTCGATCTTCTTGCTTCCCAGGGCCATGATGCGCAGGGTCACGTCCTTGTTTTCCGGATGGCCCGTGACGTCCTTCTCGTAAGAGAGGAAAACCATGAGCCGGCCGTCGGGCGAGAGATGAGGGAACCAGTTGTTGGATTCGTCGAACGTGACCTGTTCCTGGTTGCTTCCATCCGGCCGCATGCGCCAGATCTGCATCAGACCGGTGCGGACCGAGTTGAAGTAGATGAACTGGCCGTCAGGCGAATACTCCGGTCCGTCGTCCAGGCCAGGCGCTCTTGTCAAGCGCGTCTCCTCGCCGCCGCCGCTGGGGATGGTATAAATGTCGAACTCGCCGTTGCGCTCGCCACAGAAAGCCAGCGTCCCGCCGTCGGGCGACCAGCCATGCCAGTACGAGGGAGCCGACTTGGTCACCCGAGCGGGTGTGCCGCCTGATATCGGCAGCGTGTAAATCAACGACCTCCGACCTTCCTGCGACTGGTCGCTGATCACCAGGGTCGTGCCGTCCGGTGAAACGCCGTGGTCGTTGTTGCACCGCGTGGCGAAGCCGGTGTCAATCAGTTCCGGCGTTCCGCCCGCGACCGGAATGCGGTGAATCCGGCCGCCGCTGTTAAAGACAAGCGCACCCCCATCGCGCAGCCAGTTTGGTGCTTCGATTCGAGTGGGCGTTACGTAAACAACGCGTCGATCCGTCGACGCGATCGTCTGCGTTTCCAGGCTGCTGTACAGGACGGGCCGTTCCCCTCGCGCGGGCAGTGCCGTGACGAGATCCACGTTCGAGAAGAGGGCCGTCTCGGTAACGTCCTGGTTGTGGGCGCAGACGCCGAGCCCGACATAGAACGGCTCCTGCAAGGCGATGCACACGGCCGCGCCCGAGTAAGCCGGTTCTTTCCCCTCGACCGCCAGGTACATCAAAATGTACTTGCCTCTCTTTTCGATGCGCAGACGCCGCGGGGCCTTGGTATTCGATTGCACCTCGTGGGTCGATGCGCCCCTGGCCTCGCGAAATTGCAGCGATGTCAGGCCGTCGCCATGCAGCGCGACATCGACATACGCCGAGTCGGGATCAAGGCTCTGGCGAACGATCAGGCACGCCTTGCGATGCGGCGCGGTGCCGTTTCCCACGAACGTGACGTCCGCCGTCAAGGCAAGATCGCCCGCGACCTGCTTCCACAGGTAGTGAAACGCGTCGCGACCAAACCACATGTTCTCGCCGCTTCCGGAGATCGTATAGCGTCGCGTGCTCGAGTCGAAGGATGCCGCGCCGGCATGGAGCACGGTTCCTATGTCCTGGTGATTCTCGAAAATACCCAGTGCGCCGGGGGTGCTCGACAGGGCCGTTACGCCCGCCGGCTCGCCCGCCCTTCGGGCCCCGTTTCCCACCAGCTCGCCCGCCCTTCGGGCCCCGTTTCCCGCCCGCTCATCCGCCCTTCGGGCCTCGCCTCCCGCCCCCTCACCCCCCACATCCTGTGGGGACCTCTCCCCGGTGGGGCGAGGGGGGGAATCGATGCCGAGGCGCGGGTTGTTCCCGGAGGAGGGTGGCATGTAAGGAGGCAGCGTACCCAGAAGCGACTCCTTGACCCACTTGCCGAAAGTCGGGGTTGGCGTGTACTTCCAGTCGGATATAAGCCGGGGCCCGGCGGCGGGATGGAGGTCCCAGGCGGTCCAGCTCCAGTTGTGGTCCTCAAGGGCAGCGAGGACGCGTCTTACCCATTCTTCACCTCGCTCTTTTCGGTTTGGGCCAGTACCTGGCCGGCCTTCGGCTCCGAATTCGCTGACGATTACGGGAAGCGCCTTGGTCGCCTTCTCCATCTTGGCGATCCACTTCTCAACGGTATCGCCCTTGAAGGGATAGGTGTGATTGGCGTAGATCACCCCGTTTCCAGTCGGGTCGGCAAGTTGCTTGCCCTCGAGAAAGCCGGACATGTCGTACGACCAGTCCAGGCCGCCCGCGATCACGACGTTCCTGGCGCCCGTTTCACGGACGGCATCGAGGAGAGTTTGCATCCCGACGGCCTCATAGGTCTTCTGCGGGTTGCGACCGCGAGCCCGTTCGGAGACCTTGCCGCCTTTGAGCCAGATGTTCCAACTGACGTCATGCGGCTCGTTGTACAGGTCGAAGAGAACGGCGGGGTGGTTCTTGTAGGTGCTCGCGAGGTCGCGCCAGAAGGTGACGCTGTTCTGATCGGGCATCACGTGCTGTCCGATCTGCTTGCCCCACTCGCCGGCGTCCGACCAGTGCAGATCCAGCAGGATGTAACATCCGTTCCGGGTGCAATAGTCGACGACTTGGTCGACGAGCCCGCGATAGGACTTGCCGCCGTCGGTCTGTTCGGGCGCCTTGCCGAACCACCGATCCTGGGCCAGCGGCAGGCGGATGTGATTGACGTGCCAGTCGGTGATCGCCGTTTTCACGGTGTCGAGGATGTGTCCCTCCCCGTTGCTGGTCCATTCGAGACAAGCCGTGTTGACGCCGCGCAGCCGTACGGGCTGGTCGCGGCTGTCGAGAACTTGGTTCTTGACGACTTTGAGCGGCAGCGGCGGCGACGGTCTTACCTCGGGCGCGCGGGGCTCGTCGGTGACTGAGCCTGCGAGTCGACTTCCCCCTGCGGTCGTCGAGACTTGTCCCATGACCAATAGCAGCGTCACTCCCAGCGCGATCGCGAAGCGAATCATGGTCTGCCCTCGATTCCCGGTGATATGATGAGACCTGGTGGTTGAAACGACGGCGGATAAGACCGCGGATTGATCGTGGATGAGGATACCAGGTCGAGAGCGGTGAGCTCAACGCTCGTGGCAGGTCTTTGGTGCGTCAACCATGGAAGAACACGCCAACATCGACTAGACTTACAAAATGACGATCAACATCAACCTCACTCCAGATCAGGAACGCCAGCTTGAGGAGCTTGCCCGTCAAAACGGGAAGGAACCTGCGGCCTACGTCAACGATGTCGTCACTGCGTACTTGAACGGAGTCAGGTCGAAGGGCCAGAAGACGTTCGAGGAGATCCTGGCTCCAATCTGGGAAGGCTGGCGACAAAGTGGCATGACGGAGGATCAGATCAACGAACTTTTCGGGCGCGAGCTTCAGGAGGTCAGGCGAGAACGGCGTCAGCGGAAACGGACGACGTGAGCCAGCCCGATCGACCGGCAGTCGTTCTTGACTGCATTTCCGCCGGATCGAACAAGTCGCTCAGAGAATCAACGACGCTCCAGTCTCCTACGAACTGCCGCGCGACCCTGATGACGAGCCGTATCTCAATCTCGCCCTGGCTGCGAACGCTGATTATCTGGTGACCTGGGACAAGGACATGCTCGACCTGATGCAGGACGCGGGCTTTCGAGCTCAATATCCCCAGCTCACCATCCTGACCCCCGTCGCCTTTCTCCAGGCGTTGACACCACCTCAAGGACAACCGCCGTAACGGCGGCGAATAATTCGACCGTCGGTTGAAGCTTCTGGGAACCTCTGATCCGATGGCTCAGTCACCGCGTCGTTTGGGGCCGACTCAACAGCACTCTGAACGAGATGAACGAGACGCGGGAGATTCCTACATTGGTTGGCCGACTGGGTAATCTGGCGAGTTGTGGCTTGGATCGCATTCTTGACAGAATGCGGCCTGATTTCTTCCTCGATTGCCGAGTCCGCTACCCATTAGAGGAACGTCCCCGTTTCCGGTTTTCAGGTGTTCTTTCGCCCTTTCCGGGTCGCCGCGCGCTTGCCAGCCGGCTTCCCGCTCGTCGATCCCAATCGCGCCTCGACCTCCGCGAGTGGAAGCGACTTTCCACTGGCTCGCCGCCGCCGGATCATCCGCCAGAAATCCTGCGAGCGTGCCAGCTCCAGATCTTCCGCATCGTAATCTTCGATCCCAACCAGCACCGCGCAGGGTTTGCCACGCCGGGAAATCACGATGCGTTCGCTCTGCGCGCGGGTCAAGATCGAGTCCAGGTGCTTTTCGAACGCCCGGAGCGACTCCAACTCGCCGATCGCCAGCTCGTGGACGACAATTTCATAAGCCATGACCCCATCATATACTGCGGGCCGACCTGAAGAGGAAGCGACTCATAGTCCGGCCTGCTTGCGAGCGGAGCCAAGGCACTAGACTGATCGGCTCTTGGGAGCCACCCCGTCCGGCCTGCTTGCGAGGGGAGCCAAGCGAGGACGCGACTCGATTCAAGGCCCGGCCTGCTTGCGAGAGTAGTCAGCCGGCAGTCGATGGAATGGATCGAACCCAGACCGATCGCCGGCGTGTCGGCATTGGCAGCATGAGTGGGATTTGGGTACGCTGTGCGAACGAATACGCGGTTACCGTTTCCGCTCCCGTACGATGTATCCGCACGATCGGAGAAGTTGGCGACGATGGTTCAGATCAAGCTGCCGGATGGTTCGGTGAAGGACTACCCTGAGGGTGTTAGCCCGCGCGACGTGGCCCTTGGCATCGGCAAGCGCCTGGCCGACGCGGCTGTGGCGGCCAAGGCGGGCGATCGCGTGGTCGATCTCGATCGGCCTCTCGAAAATGGCACGGGCAGCCCGATCGAGGTCACGATCCTGACCTCCAGGGACCGCGAGGCGCTCGATGTCCTGCGGCACTCGACCGCCCACATCATGGCCCGGGCCATCATGCGGCTCTTTCCCGGAGTTCGGCTCGCATTCGGTCCCACGACTGCCAACGGCTTCTACTACGACGTCGAAATTCCCGGACACTCGCTCTCCGAAGACGACTTCCCCGCCATCGAGGCCGAGATGGCCCGCATCCTCAAGGAGGCCGAGCCGTTCGAGCGGTTCACGCTGCCGGCCGACCAGGCGCGGCAGTTCGTCGCCGACCTGGGCCAGACCTTCAAGGTCGAGCACATCGACGACGAACTGCACAAGTTCGGCGTCCTGAGCTTCTACCGCCAGGGCGAGTTCGTCGATCTCTGTCGCGGGCCGCATATTCCCCACGCGGGCAAAGTGGGGGCGTTCAAGCTGCTCTCGATCGCCGGGGCCTACTGGAAGGGGCAAACCAACCGGGCGATGCTCCAGCGCGTGTATGGCACCGCCTTCTTCGACAAGAAGGACCTCGACGCGTACACCGCCCAGGTCGAGGAGGCCAGGAAGCGCGACCATCGCCGGCTGGGCAAGGAGCTGAATCTCTTCACGATCTCGCCCTTGGTCGGCGCGGGCTTGATCTTGTGGCTGCCCAAGGGAGCGACCGTCCGCGGCATCCTGGAGACCTTCATCAAGGAAGAGCTGGTCAAACGCGGCTATCTGCCGGTGTATACCCCGCACATCGGCAAGATCGAGCTGTACCAGACCAGCGGACACTATCCCTATTACCGCGATGCGCAGTTCCCGCCGCTGCGAATGCCGGCTGACTCGGCGGCCAAGGAGCTGCTGGATGGGCTCTTCGCCGGCAAGCTCGACGACGCAGCGCAGAAGGTGCTGCTGGCGCGGGCGGGCATTCCCGAGCGCATGCCCAGGGAAGGAGGCTACACCAAGGCTTATTCCGACATGAGCACTCCGGAGCGGATTGCTTACCTCGAGCAGAACTGCGATTACGAGGAATATCTGCTCAAGCCGATGAACTGTCCGCATCACATCCAGATCTATGCATCGCAGCCGCGAAGCTACCGCGAGCTGCCGCTGCGGCTGGCGGAATTCGGCACGGTCTACCGCTACGAACAATCGGGCGAGCTATTGGGCCTGACCCGAGTCCGCGGCTTCACCCAGGATGATGCCCACCTTTTCTGCACTCACGAGCAAGTCCGCGGCGAGTTTCGCGCGACGATGGAGATGACCCAGTTCTTCTTGAATTCGTGCCTGGGTCTCACCGACTACCGCGTGCGGCTCTCGAAGCGCGATCCCGACGATCCCAAGTATCAAGGCGCGCCGACTGAAACCTGGCGCCGGGCCGAGGAAGACATCCGCTCGGTCCTGGATGAGATGGCCGTGCCCTACGATGAGGCGCCCGGCGAGGCAGCGTTCTATGGTCCCAAGGCCGATTTCATCGTCCGCGACTGCATCGGCCGGGAATGGCAGCTCGGCACCGTCCAGCTCGACTACGTGTTGCCCGAGCGGTTTGCGCTCGAATACACCGGGCCGGACAATCAACCGCATCGGCCTGTCATGATCCATCGCGCTCCGCTGGGAAGCCTGGAACGGTTCATGGGCATTCTGATCGAGCATTTCGCCGGGGCGTTTCCGCTCTGGCTGGCACCCGAGCAGGTGCGGGTGCTGCCGATCTCGGAGAAAGTCGCCGGCTATGCCGAGCACGTTCTCGAGCGGCTGCGCGCAGCGGCCTGCGGGCGAGCGCCGACATGCGGGCCGAGAAGATTGGAGCCAAGATCCGCGACGCGCAGCTCGAGAAGATCCCCGCCATGCTGGTGGTGGGCGCCAAGGAAGCCGAAAACCAGACCGTCTCATTCCGCGACCGAACCGCCGGCGACCTGGGTGCGTTGCCGCTCGAAGAAGCCGTCGCCCGGCTCGCCGCCGAAAGTGCCAGCCGCCAGATCAAGCAAGCCGTCGCGTCGCCGGTTGCCGTAACTACCGAGGAACGGGCCGAGGACCATACGTACTGAGTGGGGATGAGGGTCGGAATCATGAAAACGACTGCGCCGAAAATGGCCGCACTCCCGATCGGCGTCGAGGCGGTGCGAGAGGCGGCAAAGCGGATCGCTCCCTGGGCCCATCGCACGCCGGTGATGACTTCCCGGGCGCTCGATGAGCGCTCCGGCGCAAAAGCGTTTCTCAAGTGCGAGAATTTCCAGAAGGTCGGTGCGTTCAAGTTCCGGGGCGCGATCAACGCCGTCTTGCAGCTTGGCGACGACGAACGCCGCTCCGGAGTGATCACGCACTCCTCCGGCAATCATGCCCAGGCGCTCGCCCTGGCGGGGAAGCTGCTGGGAGTGCCGGTGACCGTGGTGATGCCTCGGAATGCCCCGGCGGTGAAGCGCGCTGCCACCGAAGGATATGGCGCCCGCATCGTCTTCTGCGAGCCGACGTTTCAATCGCGCGAGGAGACGGTCGCCGCCGAGATCGCCAAGCATGGCCTGGCGCTGGTCCATCCCTTCGACGACTGGAACATCATCGCCGGCCAGGGAACGGCCGCCTGGGAGCTGCTCGAGGAGACCGGTCCGCTCGACCTATTGATCTGCCCCGTCGGCGGCGGCGGACTGCTGGCCGGAACGGCCCTGGCGTGCGAGGGCCGATCGCCGCAAACCCGCGTCTTCGGCGCCGAGCCCGCCAATGCCGACGACGCCCGCCGCTCGCTCGAATCGGGCTCGATCCAGACTGTGAACGACCCACGCACCATGGCCGACGGTTTGCGTACCACCTCGGTCGGCCCGCGCACATTCGCCGTGATCTCCGGCCGGGTCGAGCGCATCGTGGCCGTGAGCGAGCGCGAGATCCTGGATGCAATGCGGTTCGTCTGGGAGCGCATCAAGATCGTCATCGAGCCTTCGAGCGCCGTTGCCGTCGCGCCGTTATTGACAGGTGCTCTCGATACGAACGGATTGAGGGTCGGTGTCGTGATCAGCGGCGGCAACGTCGACACCGAGCCTCTCTTCGCGGCGCTGGCGTCGAAATACCTGTGAATCGTTCTGGATCGGTTCGGGGCACGACATGTTCGACCGTGCGCGGAGTCGCGACAAGCCGGTGGCGTGGATGCTGCCGTGGTGCCTGGCGTCGGCGATCTTGCTGGCGGCTGCTTGCGGAGCCGGGCCGGCGGGCCCGCGCGGCGGTGTGGCAAAGACCCCGTCGCGGACTGTGATCGCCGTCGCGATCGTCGGCCTTGCGGTCGTCACATTGCTGGTCGCGCGCGGCGTTGACGTGCGGCTGGTCCTGCTGTTGGGAGCACTGCTGCTCTTCGTGGCGACCGGCCGGCCGGGCGCGATGGCCGCCAAGCTCGTTGCCGAGATGGCCAACCCCGGGACCGTGGTGCCGATCTGCTCGGCGATGGGGTTCGCGTACGTCCTTCGCGCCACGGGATGCGACCGGCATCTCGTCCACTTGCTGGTGCAGCCGCTGCGCCGGGCGCGGGTGGTGCTGATACCAGGCGGAATTGTTTCCGGCTACTTGATCAACACGACAATCGTGAGCCAGGCGGGTACCGCTGCGGTCCTGGGCCCGATTCTCATTCCCCTGCTCCGTGCCGCCGGGCTCGGCTCGACGACGGCCGGGGCCATCTTGCTCCTGGGCTCGTCGGCGGGGGGCGAGCTCTTCAATCCCGGCGCCGTCGAGATGCGCAAGCTGGCCGAGCTGACCGGGCTAACCGGCGCGGCCGTTGTCGGCCGGTCAGCGCCGCTCAATCTCCTGAGTTTCTCGGCCGCTCTGGGTGCGTTCTGGCTCTTGGCTGTCCGAAGGGAGAGGTCCCGGCCGGAAGCGGGCCCGAATTCTCCGGCTTCCGATCAGGGGGCTTCCGACTCAGCGCCATTTCGCGTCAATCTTTTCAAGGCGCTGGTCCCGATCCTGCCGCTCTTGATTCTGTTCACCGACCACGCGCTGGGCTCGAGCTCGGTGCTACGCGGGCTCGAGGGGCCCGCGAGGATCTTGACGGCGATGTTAATCGGCGTCGCGGCCGCGGCGATGTCGAGCTGGAAGACGGCCGGCGGCCTGGCCACAGCCTTCTTCGAGGGGGCCGGCTATGCTTATAGCCACGTCATCTCCCTGATCGTAGTCGCCTCGACGTTCGCGGAAGCAGTCCGGCTGAGCGGACTGATCGAGCTCTTGATCCAGGCAATCCAGCCGTGGCCCATACTGGCGAGGGTCGTCGCCACGATCGCGCCTTGGAGCCTGGCTGTCGTGTCGGGAACCGGGATCGCGCCGGCGGTCGCCATCATGGAGTTCTTCATCCCGGCGGCCGGATCGATGGGGCTGGAGCCCGTCCAGCTCGGGACGCTGGCGGCGTTGGGTGCGCACTACGGCCGCACGATGAGCCCGGCGGCGGCCGTCGTCATGGTCTCGTCGCGACTCGCTCAGTCCAGTGCCAGGGAACTGATTCGCGAGGTCGCGATTCCGCTCTTTGTGGGCGGCGTGGTTTTGTTGGTGGCGGCGATGTTGCGAGTGTTCTGATTGGGGCTGAGCTCCAGCGAGAAGCCCCGGAATAGATAAATGAGGGAACCTCTGCCGCGAAGCGCCACGTCAGCGGCAGTCCATCATATAAGTAATGACACGCTTGTCCGCGTCGGGCACTTCCTTGGCGCTGAGTGTTCGAAGTTTCCGGCCCGTGAGGTCGACCACCTCGAAGCGGGCGTCGCTCGCCCGCATCGGTCCATTGCTGATCTGCAAAACGAGCGACCGGCTGTCGGGTGCCCAGCACACCTCCACCATTTGCGTCTGCGCATCACCGGCCCGCAGGACTTCCTTGGGCGTCTCGCTGGCGAGGCCCTGCACCATGACACGGGATTGATTGAGGTCGCCCAACTCGGCCTCGGTCCAGAGCAGCGAGCGGCTGTCGGGTGAGAAGCGGGGCGGTGCCCCCATGAGGAGCGCCTTGGGATCGGTGAGCGAAGAGCCGGTAAAGTGTCGAATCAGGCGCTTGCCCCTTCCGTCGGGGCGCATGATTTGGATGTCGTCCCGGTTCATCGGGGCAGCCTGTCCGCCGATTTTGCGTGGGCCGGACGATGTTGCAAGCCACCGTCCGTCGCGCGACCAGTCCCAGACCATTGCGGTCGCAGCGATTGGCAGTTTGCGCGGCTTCGATCCATCGGTACGGACTCGCCAGGTTGTACGCGTCAGATCGGTCTTGGCAGGCGCGTAGGTCGTCACGATCAGCTCATGGCTGTCGGGCGACCAGCCAAGATGACCAAACTGCCCCTCAATGGGGATCTGCACAGGCTCGGCGTGCCCACCGAGATCAACGATCCACAGGGTCGCATGCGCGTCACCGGGAGTTGACCCGCACCAGGCGTATTTCTTTGCGTTCGGCGACACGCGGCCCCCGCGTTGGACCTCTTTGGCCAGCGGCGTCCAGGTCTTGGCGTCGGTATCGAGCAGCGCCAGCCCCTCCGTCCCATCGGCCGTTTCCTTGCTCAAGACGAACAACTGCCACACGCCCGACGCCTTGGGCGAAGTGCTCCGACGCGGTCGTTGCTGTGCGATCGCGGGTGACGCGACGGACACGAGCAGAAGTGTGAAACAGGTGATCGCCGGCCACGAAGTCCGACTCGCGGGGGGCAACCTGCGCATGTTGTGTCTCCAACCTTCTGGACGAGGCAACGAACGCGGCTGCCCCTTCGATCCTTGCTCGCAGTATACTTGCCCATGCGTTGATGGGCACGATCGTCGGCGGAGTCCGGCTCAGGCAACGCCGTGATAACCTGGCAGTCCGCCCCATTCACCACGCCGTGCGAAAGTCCCAGCCGGTCTGGGGCTTGGCCGGCTGTTGCCGGCTCAACCCCAGCCGCCCGTCACGGAGCGGAAACCCGGACGCGATGAGAATCCGCTGCTGAGCCTCCTGCGCAAACTGATCGCGTCGGCGGCAACGTCCCAACCAGTCCCATTTTTTCCATTTGACTCCTGGGACCGAAAAGAAACCGTCAAACCTTGAGCAGTTGCCGCGCCTCGGCGACGCCGGGCGCCGGGTAGCCGTACTCGCTGGCGGTAACCCGCGCCAGGCCGGCGAGATGGCGCCAGCGGAAGGCCGGCCGGGTCGATGCGAACTCTTCGGTAACAGTTCGATAGTACTTCTCGGCGTGCAAGGCCCCGTCCTCACTGATCGCGTAGCGGAGCATCAGGTCAAATACCGGCCGGGAAGGACGATCCAGCGTGCCGTAGCGATGGACCAGCGCGCATGCGCGGGCTTGGTCCTTGGCCTTGATGGCTGACTCCGCCTCGGCTAGCAAGGAATCGGGCTCGACATTCCGGATCTTCTCGTTGTGCTCGGCGAAAGGATACGGATTGGGATTGAGGCCATTCGACTGCCCCGCCGTGTGATACGCGCCGACGATCAGGCTGGCGAGTGTATTGCGATGGTTGCTCACCCGAGCGATATTCCGCCAGGCGTTGGCGGCGTCCGAAGCGTGAACCCCCACCGATGCCCCGTGCACGCTTCCCTTGGGCTTCGCGGGCGAGTCTTCCTTGCGCCGTCCGGGATCGTGCAGCACAAGCTGGTTTGCGGCCAGCGAGATCGCTTCGCCAATTGCCTCTGTAGCAACACCATCACGCAGGGCTTCCGCGACTGCGGTCGCCGCCTGTTCGCGGCTGGAGGAGTAGATCGTCTGGCTCAGCGCCTCGATCCAGGCGACGTTTGGATGCTTCTCTCCGCTCGATTCGGATTTCGATTGCACCCGATCGAGCAAACGAGGAAGGAGGTCCCGCAATGCCTGGCTGCTCTTGTATTTTTTGATCGAGTTTTCCTCGTCGCAGCAGAAGCGAACCGATTGGCGAAGCAGCGTGTGAGCGTGCTCCTTGCCCGTCAGTTCGAGCAAGGCCCAGGCGCGCCAGGCCAGGACCACCCGGTGAACGTCGGGATAATCCTGCACGACGTACTGGAGGTCGTTATAAGCTTCGTCGAGCGGGCCGTGCACCAGCGCGGCAAAGGCCTTTTCCGCTCCATCGTAGTCGGCCCGCCGGGTCATCTCGCGCAAGGCTTCGCCGGCGCACTGGCCCTCGGGCAGACTGGCAGGCTCGATCGAATGGAGAGTCTCGTGCGACTTCCCCCCCATCTGCTGGATGTGGTTGGTGTTGCGGTAGAGCACTTTCAGCACGGGAAGGGCCCGGTTCGCCTCGGATAGCTCGCCCGACATCTGGTAGGCGGGGGCAAGTGCCATCATCGCGTGATAACCGTCGTAATCCTGGCCGCCGAATGTGCGGGCATTGGCCAGCGCGGCCGCGGCCACGAGCTGGCGCAGATCGGTACCGCTCTTCATTTTCTCCAGGACCGCCGGCAAGAGCCGGTCGATGGGGGTCTCCTGCATCAGGGCGACCAGCGGCTCCGACGCGCCGAACGTCAAACGCCCGGCACTCCCGTCAGCGAGGGCGGTCGAAGCCAGGCCCAGGTCTTCTGCGATGGCCGAGCCCACGCTGGCGACCAGCATGCCTCGGCCCACGTTCGCGAGAAAATCACGACGGCGATAGCGTTTCATGGTCGTTCTCCTTGGGTGTTGATGAGATTCTCAAGCCAGTTGAGCAAGGCCGCGTCTCGGATGAGAAGCGGGTCTCTCGCCCCGCTTCGAGGATCTTCGCCTATTCCTCCTAACGCGGGGCCGTTACATATCTTCGCCTTAAACCTCGGCGGGGGGAAGCTCCTTGAGCCGTCGCGACCTGATCACCAGGACCAGGCCGCATAGTCCCAGGAGCGTCCCGGCAACCACGGCCATCAATACAAACGTTCCGCGCAATCCCTCGCGGGTGCGAGCGATATCGCGATCGAGCGGCCTGATGATCTCGAGCACGCCGCCAACCTCACCGGCTTTCCAATCCCTTTTTGTACTGGTCGAGTCGGCATTATGACAATTGATACAATTGGCCTCCATCACCCGAGCCGTTGCATAACGCAACGCCGGACGGCCCCGGAAGGCCTCGAAGCGAAAAAACGGCTGCTCGGGGTTTCGTCCCAGGTCGGCGAGTGCCGCCCGCTCGAAGTCATCGCGGGGACCGCCGTGCTTGCGGGAACGGAACGGGAAGTTACTGTACAGCCGGAATTGCATTCCCGTCTTGCTTCTCTCCCCGATCCGCTGGCCGGACTCGATGGTAAAGGTCGCCGGCAGCGGGATCGCGCCCTTCCTGGTTGCATAGTCGGGAGTCGCGACGATCCCGTGGGACTGCAACCGGTTGACAACTTCCGAGCTATAGAGCGCATTGACCACATCGAGCATCTCGGATTGCTGGGCAGCTCCTTCAAGGGCCGTCGATCGCACGAGCTGTTCCGAGAGGAGCGAAAGGTGTCCAAGCCCAACGGCCGAACCCAGCGAGACCGCCAAGAGGAGGCTGGCCGCCAGCGGATTGCGCAGAAACCACTGTCGGAGGCGTTCGATCCGCCCCATCGGGCGCGCACGGATCGGCTCGTTGGCCAGGTAACGCCGCAAGTCGCCGGCAAGGTCGCTGCCCGAAGGGTATCGGCGGGTGGGCGACTTGGCCATCGCCTTCAAACAGATCGTCTCCAGATCGCGAGGGATCTTGTCGTTGAGCTGTCGGGGCGGCCGCGGCTCATCGTCCAGAACCTGATTGATCAACATTCGTCGATTGCCCCGGAACGGGCGTTCGCCGGTCAAAAGCTCGTAGAGCACGACGCCCAAGCTGTAGATGTCGGTGCGGGCGTCGACCCGGTGCGATTCACCCCGAGCCTGTTCGGGCGACATGTACGCCGGAGTGCCGAGCACCTGGCCGTCCTCGGTCATGACGGAATCCTCGGCTTCGCGCTTGGCCAGGCCGAAGTCCATCACGAATGGCCTGTTCTCCACGTCCAGCAAGATATTGGACGGCTTGATGTCGCGGTGGATGACCCCGTGCCGGTGGGCGTAGTCGAGGGCGTCGGCGATCGCCGCGACGAGCTCGGCGGCCTGACGGACGGGGATCGAACCCGCGCTGATGCGAGTGGAGAGCGTCGTCCCTTGGACAAACTCTTCGACAAGATAGAAGGTGCCGTCTTCGGTCTGGCCCGTCTCATGGAGTGAGACGATGCCCGGGTGCCGAAGCTGGGCCGCGCTCCGCGCCTTGCGCAGGAACCGCGCCACGTCCTCCTGGCTCGCCAAGCTTCCCGCCCTGGGGACTTTGATCGCGACCATGCGGCCAAGCTCGCTGTCGAGCGCTCGGAAGACGTAGCCGAACGATCCAGCTCCCAGCCGCTCGATGAGCTGAAACCGGCCGAGCGTGCGATCACTCACCTCCGCCGCCAGCCAGGCCGCTGCGTCCGGTGGGCCCCGGCGGAGTCTGACCTTCTCCAGGATCGCCTCAGGCACGGCCTCCGGCATGACTCCATCGGAGTGGCTCAACTGCCGCAGTTTGATCAAAAGGGGATTACCTACCCGATCGAACAGTTGCAGGATCTGGTCGCAAGCGCCGCAGCTTTCGACGTGGCTGGCGATGCGCGCGAATTCCCCCGGCGAGACGCTACCAATCGCGAACTGTTCAAGCTCGTGTCGATCAGGACAGGGTGATCGGTTCAAGAATCGCCCCCTCAATTACGCGTATCCGACCAATCATTCAACGCGAGGGCGTTACACTTTCCTCGGCCTGGACTCTCGTACCCGAAACCAATCATCATTATTGTTTTAGATAGTGGCCGCTGACCATCCGGTGACAATCTCATCGTTCTGTCCATGAAGCACTCCGACGAGCCAACGACGGGCCGGGACGGACTGACATCCTCCGCCGCGACGTCCCGAAGCCTGCTCGATCGCGTCAAAGCGGATGAAGCCGCCGCCTGGGACCGGCTCATCGGCCTGTATGCGCCGCTCGTTTACAGGTGGTGTCGACGTACGGGCCTTCCCGAGCAGGAGACCGCGGACGTCTTTCAGGACGTCTTTCAGGCCGTGGCCACCCACATCGGCAGCTTTCGCAAGGAGAAGGAGGGAGACACGTTCCGCGGCTGGCTACGCAAGATCACCGAAAACAAGGTGCGCGACCATTTCCGAAAGGTTGGTCGGGAGCCGACCGGCGAAGGGGGTACCGAAGCACAGCGCCGCCTGTCGGCTTTACCCGCTGATCCATCCATCGAGAGGGACGATCCCATGGACGAGCCCGCCGAGCGCGGCTTGTTCCGGGACGCCCTCGACTCGATTCGAAGTGAATTCGAGGCTCGAACGTGGCGAGCGTTCTGGCTGACAACAGTTGAAGGCCTCGCCGCCAAGGATGTCGGCGCCGAACTGGAAATGAGCCCCGGCGCGGTTCGCGTGGCGAAGTCAAGGGTTCTCCGCCGGCTTCGTGAGGAACTCGGCGAGTTGTAAGCTGAAAGCACGGGAGTCGATCACACGCGATTCCAACGCGGTGACGGCCAGCCTCGCGGGCCTCGCTCTTCCCACACTGAAAGATTCACCAACGTCACCGGGAGACTCACTCGTATGGCCGACAATCATGCATTTGACGTCGTCAGCGAGATCAATCAGGCCGAGATGCACAACGCGGTCGTCCAGGCCCAGCACGAGATCGCCGTCCGGTACGACTTCAAGGGCACGCATGCGTCGATCGAGTTCAACAAGAAGGACAACACGCTGACGATACTGGCCGATCACAAGGGGCAGCTCGAGACGGTCTTCCAGGTCCTCAAGGAGAAGATGGCCCGGCGCGGCGTGCCGGTCGGACGCGCTGCGGCGCGGCAAGATCGAGGATGCCTCGCACGACACGGTCCGCGAGATCCTCACGCTGCACACCGGCATCGATATCGACGACGCACGCAAGATCGTCAAGGACATCAAGCAGCTCAAGCTCAAGGTCCAGGCCCAGATCATGGACGACAAGATCCGCGTCACCGGCAAGAAGATCGACGACCTCCAGGCCGTGATCGCTCATCTCAAGGCGCACGGGCCGGAATACCCGCTCCAGTTCGTCAACTTTACCTGACTGGCAGAACATCAGCCCATGTGCACAGTCGTGGCCGGGTAGGTCCCGACGCTGCTGCAGAGCCGCGACCGGGTCGCCCGATCTATATAGTGACCCGGATCGAGCCGGGCACGTGGCGATCGTGGCGACGGACACCGCAATCGCGGTCTTTGGGAGGAGGCAGACATGGGATTCTGGAACGGACGCGTCACGTTCACGCGGTATCGAGTCAGCGGACCTTCCCCTCTTCCGTTCGGCGAGGAGATTCTCGAGCTGGCCCGCAAGCATCTGATCGGCCAGCACGGCTCGGCGCGACCTCGACCGACGGCGATCTCCACCGGCTGGTCCGGCGGCGATCACGTGCTCGACCTGACCCTCGACCTCGGCAAGAACATCGTGGACGACGCCCTGCACCTGGCCATCCGCGATCGACACCGACAAGATCCCCGGAGCGCTGCTGCGCGCCTACACCCAGATCGAGACCGAGGCCCGCGCCTGGCTCAATCCCAGCGGCATCGCGACCAAGGCCCAGAAACAAGAGGCCAAGGAGGCCGCCAGGCTCCGCGCCGAGGCCGAGGCGGCCGACGGCCGGTTTCGCCGGCTCAACCATTACCCGATTCTCTGGGACGGACAGACGAATACGCTCTACGCCGGCAGCGACGAGCACGAGCGTCCTCGAGCGGCTCCAGAGCCTCTTCCGCGAGACCTTCGACCGGACTCTCGAGCCGATCACGGCCGGCAGTCTGGCCGCGGATTCGTGGCCGGCGACTCCAGCAACCCAGAATCCCTGCCAGGAATTCCTCGGAGACGTTCCCCTCACGCTGGTTGCCGGCGACGCCGGCCAGACCACGAGCGTGGCCTGGTCCGGTGACGACCCCACCAGTCTGGACCACCTCGGCAACGAGCTTCTGGTCTGGATCTGGCACACGCTTCAAAACCAGGGTGATGCCATCTCACTCGCCGACGGCTCGGACGTGACGGTCATGCTTGCCAAGACCCTGACCCTCGACTGCCCCCGCGGCGAGACCGGCCGCGACCACCTGACCGATGATTCGCCAACGCGGCTGCCGGAAGCCCTGCGAGCCCTCCAGGCCGGCAAACTGCCTCGAAAGGCCGGCGTGGTTCTCGTCCGCCATGGCGCCCAGTATGAACTGACCCTGCAAGCCGAGACCCTCTCAGTCGCGGGTCTCAACCTCCCCAAACCCGAGGATGCCGGGCTCTCACCCCACGAATCACGGCTCGCGCGCCTCGATAGCCTTCGCCACCTCACCCAGACTCTCGACCTGCTCTTCCAGGCATTTCTGTCTCGACGAATCGCGTCAAACTGGAACGAGGAGGTCATTCGAATTCGCCGCTGGCTGCAAGCGGCCTGACAATCTGCACCCGCAAGATACCCAATTCACTCAAACCATGTATTTACTGTATTTCATTCAATCTTCCTATATTTTCAGCGCGTTTCCGCTGACGGCAACGCATCTGTCGTACGGCGGCAAGACGGGTCACGGTAGGAGGGATCCAAATCATAAGATTATCGTCCGACTGGGGCGGCGGGATTTAGTGAAATCCGTATAATTGTCGGGAACGCTGGTCACCAGGCACCGAGTGATTGCGATCTTGGAACAACGGGTTTGACCAAAGCGACCGAATGTCAGCCAATCACGCCGAATGTCCGGGAGGGGAATAATCGATGCGACGGACTGTTAATGTCAGCCTGTTGTACTTGTTCGCGTTGGGTTTAGGTGTTGTCGCCGCGAAGGGTCAGACTCAGGCCGAGAAGGCTCCGGCTCCGTCGGCGGGTGGTGCCGTGCCAGGCGTCAATCGACCTGCTATTCCGGGCGCGAACGACGTCGTTGCCATCGTGACCAACGGCAGCCAGACCGACAAGATCACCAAGGGCGAGATCATCAAGTTTCTGAGCCACTATCCCGCGCCGCGGCCCGAGGACCGCGAAACCGTCTTCAATGAGACTCTGGATGCCTTGCTCAACACCAAGTTGATCACGCAGTTCCTTGCGAGGCAGAACATCGCCGTGCCGCAGGAGAAGGTCGACGAGGAGATCGAGCGGCTCACGCAGCAACTCAAGGCCGACGGGCAAGACCTGGCGACGGCGCTGTTTCAGAGCAATGTCTCGATGAACGACATTCGCAAGGAACGCGAGCAGCTCATCCGGTGGTCGGAATATGTCAAGAGTAAGGCAACGGAAGCCGCCCTGCGGAGATTCTACGCCGAACATCGCGATCTCTTCAGCGGCACCCAGATCCGAGCCAGCCACATCCTGCTCAAGCTCGATCCCAACACCAGCCAGGCCGAGAAGGAGAAAATCCGCCAGAAGCTGGCCAGCATCAAGAATGAAATCGAGCAGCGCAAGCTGACGTTCGCGGAAGCCGCCAACAAGTATTCCGAAGATCCCGCCAACGCCGGAGGCGCCGGTGGTGATCTCGACTACTTCTCCCTGAATTCCGGGTATATCGAAGAATTCACCGATGTGGCCTTCAAGTTGAAGAAGGGAATCATTTCGGACGTCGTCGAGACTCCATTCGGCTTCCATCTCATCCAGGTGACTGATCGCAAAGAAGGCAAGCCGGTCGATTTCGACCAGAACAAGGCTGCAATCATCAATGCGTTTGCGACAGAACTTCAGAAAAATGTCGTGATCGCCGAGCGGAAGACGGCCAAGTTTGACATCAAGCCCCTCCCTCAGGATCTCTTCCCGCGCGTGTCTGACGCGGATGCCGGAGCTGCGAAGGCCAAGAGCGCCGACTCCGCCAAGCCCAAGCAATAGGCTTCTTGATCGGAGCCGGCGCATAGCAACGATCGGACCACGAGATCGGACGCAATCGGTATTGGAGTGGGAACTCAACTTGACGACAGGTCGAGGTCGTCAAGCCGTCCCTGTGCGTGCAAGCGGACGAACCTGGCATAAGTTTCGGCGATGCCGTCTCGGAGCGAGGTGCGGGGGAGCGGCCCGAGCCGGCTTTGAAGACGGCTGTCGTCGAGGTCCGGCGCGATCGGCAATTGCCGGTCGCCGTGCGTGATGAGGGTCCGCGCGTGCGGTACGACTGCACACAGGGCCTCCAGGAACCCGTCGATCGTCTCGACCGATCCCCGGACATTGAAGCATTCGGCACCCTCGAAGGGCTGGGTCAGAGCCCGGATGAAGGTCGCCGCGATGTCGCCGACATATTGCAAGTCCTGCTTTCCTCCGTAACTGATCCGGTAAGGCCGGCCCATCACAACCGCCTTGATCGCCTTGGTCGGCTCACTGGTCATGCCGAAATCCCGGCCGACGCCATAGACGGTCCAGGGACGCAGCCCGATGCTCGTGATGCCGTGGTCAAGCCAGTAGACCCTGGCATTGAGCTCGTTGCAGACCTTGAAGGCCCCATAATGCGAGACGGGAGCAAGATTCACCAGGTCGCCGACCGGTCCAGGTTCACCAGGCGCGGCTGGCCCGTGGACCGCCGCCGAACTGGCGTAGACGACCCGGCGAATCTGATCGGCAAGCGCGACTGCGGTCTCGAATACGGCCAGCGTCCCGATCACATTCACCCTCGCACCCAGGATCGGATTGGCCCGGCATGTCGGGGTTTGCAGACCCGCAAGGTGCAAGATATGGCTGGCCTGGATTCGCTCGGCCGCTGAACGCACCGACTCGATCTCGGCAACATCGCCTGGCACGAAATGAACCAGCCGTCGCTCAGCAGGCTCGGCGATCAAGTCCAGCCGATGCAAATCTTCCCGGAGGTCAAGAATCCAGACCTCCTCGCCCAGGTCAACCAGTTGTTTCGCCACCCAGGAACCGATGCAACCAAAGCCCCCCGTCATCAAGACACGCACATGATCTCTCCCTGTGATTGCCGAAGGTCTTCCAGTCTGAAATCACCGATTCCACGGCGCGGGCCAAGGGCGACGCACCGTCCGACTACCAGGTGGCCGGCAGTCCCCAGAGCCCGGTGTGATCAGTTTCACGGTCAGACCCAGGGTTTCTCGGTAGAATCGCTCGGCCCGGTCGAGATCGTCAGCGTAGACGGCGGTTTCCACCAGGCACTGGATCGGTTTCATGATTATTTCGTATTCTGTCGGGTCCGCGGCGGCCGTAATCACCCGAATTCGCGCCGCTGGCTGGCTCAAGTGACAAGAACGAGTGCCCCGCTATGCAGTTGCAATACCTGACTATCGCTGCTTTTGCCCGGCGAACGCAAGCGGATTGTACCCGGATGATGATTCGTGGATTACACGAGATCTTGACAATCCAAAGCTCCCCGCGTAAAGGATTAGGTTGGCTCGCAACGACTCGAGCGGTGCCGCGTGGGCGCTCGCGGGGATCGTTAAGGGGCATTCCGTCGTAGGCCTCCCATTTCTTACGGAGGTTTCCGCCCCGCGAGTCCTAAGTCTTACCACTCGTCCCCGAGGAGGACGCTATCGGACCGATTGAGAGGGGTTTGAGGGTGAACGAACAGATCCGCATCTCCCCCGTGCGGGTCATCAACGCCGAGGGAGTCATGCTCGGCGTCATGCCGACGAGCAAAGCCCTGGAGGCCGCTCGTGAGGCCGCATTGGATCTGGTCGAGGTTGCTCCCAACGAACGGCCGCCTGTCTGCAAGATCATCGACTACGGCAAGTTCAAGTACACCCAGAAGAAGAAGCTCGGCAAGCAGAAGCAGCATCAGGTCCACATCAAGGAGATTCGCGTTCGGCCCAAGACCGGCGACCACGACATCGAGGTCAAGGTCAAGCGGGCGCGTGAGTTTCTCGAGCAAAAGGACAAGGTCCTGATCAATGTCCTGTTCCGCGGCCGTGAGCTGGCCCATATCGATGAGGGCCGCAGGGTCATGGAAGAGGTTCTCCGTGCCCTCGAAGAATTTGGCAAGGTCGAAAAGAACCCCTCGATGGAAGGCAAACGGATGACGGCCATCCTCGCCCCGCGAGCATGATTCGCGACCGCACCAACCGAAGTTGCGAACAGCTCGCGTCTGGACGCACGCAGTTTTGATGTGTTAGATTGGTTAGTTCGGGCCGCTCGCCTCGGTGCTCGGTGCCGCGCGCTTGCGAAGCCCACGGGAAGTCAATTCGCGCGGTAAGCACCATGCGCTGAACATTGTTGCGGTTTGCCGAGGCCGCCAGGAATTGGCGACATCGAGTGGCACCCGCGCAAGAAGAAACGGGAAAGGTATTCTGCTGTCATGCCGAAATTGAAGACCCACAAGGGTATGAAGAAACGATTCAAGATCTCAGCCACCGGGAAGGTAAGCCACAAGCGCTGCGGATCGTCACACTTGATGAGTCATAAGAGCGGCAAGCGGGTACGGCGTCTCCGTAAATCCTCGACGCTCAACGTGGCGGCAGAATCACATCGGATTCGCAACGCCATGCTCGAGAAACAGTGCTCGAATCCCGACCATGTGACCGCGCTGAAACTGGCTGCCGTCGCCGCGCAGAAGGCGGCCGCAGCAGGCCCGAGCAAGACCGAAGACAGCGGGCAACACTAAGAAGAGAGTGAGCTGATCCATGCGTGCACCGAAAGGTGCGGCGCGGAACAAGGCCAAGAAACGCCTGTTTCACGCCGCCAAAGGATTTGTAGGCGGACGGCGCCGATTGCTCCGGTCGGCGAAGGAGACCTTGGTCCGCGCCGGCATGTTTTCCTTTCGCGATCGTCGGGCCAAGAAACGAGAGTTTCGGAAGCTCTTCATCATTCGCTTGACCGCCGCGGCCGAAATGCGGGGGCTGCGCTACAGCCGGCTGATTCACGGGCTGCGGCTGGCGCAGATCGGGCTGGACCGCAAGAGCCTCTCGGAACTGGCAATCCACGACGCCGAGACCTTCGACGCGATCGTTGCCAAGGTCCGCTCGGCACTCGAAGAGCATGACGCGGTCGTCAGGGCCCGCCTGAAAACCAAGACGGCCTGAGCCGGGTCCGATGATGTCGAGCGACTTGCCATCCAACCCGCTGACCGACCTGGACGCGCTTCGGACCACCGGGCTCGGCGCCTTCGAGAGCGCGACGACACCCGAGGCGGTGGAAGCAGCGCGGGTCGAATATCTGGGTCAGAAGCAGGGCCGGCTGAAGGGGGCCCAGGAGCGTCTCAAGTCGCTGGCGCCAGCCGACCGGCGGGAATACGGCCAGAAGTTCAATGTGATCAAAGCCACGCTGGAAACAGCGCTCCAGGCGGCGAAAGCACGCGTTCAACAGCGGGCGGCGCCACTTGGCCAGATCGATGTGACCTTGCCGGGGATCCGCCCGCGCCTGGGCCACAAACATCCGTTGTCCCAAACAGCCGACGAGTTGATCGACCTGTTCGGCCGATTCGGTTTCCAGGTGGCCCGGGGGCCCGAAGTGGAGGACATCTATCACAACTTCGAAGCACTCAACATCCCACCGGCTCACCCCGCTCGCGATCCGCTCGACAACTTTTACCTGGCCGCTCCAGCTTCACGTCATCCCGATTCAGGCGAGAATTCGCCGATCGTCGCGGACCAGGCAGCGCTCCGTTCTCCGTTCACCATGCTTCGGAGCCAGACCAGCACCGTCCAGATCCGGGTCATGGAGTCCCAGGAGCCGCCGGTTCGAGTGATTGCGATTGGACGAGTCTATCGCCCTGACACGGTTGATGCCACTCACTCATTCATGTTCCACCAGATCGAAGGGCTGATGGTCGATCGTGGAGTGACCATGGCCGACCTCAAGTCGGTGCTGAGGCTCTTCGCCCAAAGCTACCTGGGACGGGACGTCAAAGTCCGGTTCCGTCCCTCGTTTTTCCCCTTTACCGAGCCGAGCGTCGAGGTCGACATGCTCTGGCACGGCGGTGAGCGCTGGGTTGAAATGGGGGGGGCGGGCATGGTCGACCCGAACGTCCTTCGTTCGGTGGGCTATGACCCCGAAGAGATGACGGGCTTCGCATTCGGGCTGGGCATCGAGCGGCTCTGCATGCGGCGGCACGGGATCGACGACATCCGACTGCTCTATCAGAATGATGTCCGGTTCCTGCGTCAGTTCTGAGTCATCGGAGGCTTGTTCCATGCAGACCGATTCTGGTCGCGTGATCATGGCGCCCAACGGGACGACCAGTGCCCAGAGCGTTCATCACCGCGACTTTCCCGAAATCCGGGCCGTGGGGGGTTCGCCCAGAGAAGCCGCCTTGCACCTCGCCAACAAGCTCGCCCGCGCGCTGGATTCGGCACTGACGGACTGGAGGCGTGAGAGCTTGAGTCACGCGCTCGCCGACGTCAAAGCCTTCGCGGATCAGGAGGGATAGGCTCGACGCCGCTGACATCTCATGTCGCTCCCAGTCTCGTCCGCCCTGGTCGAAAACAAGTCGAAGTCGTCCCTGGTGCGCGAGCTGGGCACGATCGACGCGACCATGATCGTGATCGGCTCGATGATCGGATCGGGCATTTTTATCGTCTCGGCCGAATCGGCGCGGTTGGTAGGCGCGCCGGGTTGGCTGCTTTTGGCCTGGGCACTCGCGGGCCTGATGACGGTTTCGGGCTCGATCTGCGCGGCCGAGATCGCCGCCATGATGCCGCGCGTCGGCGGCCAGTATGTCTTTTTGCGCGAAGCCTATCGCCCGATGTTCGGCTTTCTCTTCGGCTGGGCGATGTTCCTGGTTGTCCAGACCGGAACGATCGCCGCCGTGTCGGTGGCTTTCGCCAAGTTCCTGGGGGTCTTCACGCCCCTGGTCGCGGCCGACAGATACCTCGTGCCGCCGATCAGGCTGGGCGGCTTCGCCGTCAGCCTTTCGACCCAGCAGATCGTGGCCATCGCCCTCATCGCCGTTCTGACCGCGGTCAATACGCAGGGCCTCAAGCTCGGCAAGTGGATCCAGAACACGTTCACGTTCACGAAGACCGCGGCCCTGGTGGGCTTGATCGTCGTCGGGCTCGCACTCGGCAGCAATTTCGGCAGCGCGGCCTGGACCTCGTCGTGGTGGTCCCCCGCGGCCAACGGCTGGAACTCGGCCAGCGCGTTCGCCGGCCTGCCCGTCGAAGGCTGGGCCGCGTTGCCAATGCTTCTGGGTCTGGCCATGATCGGCCCGCTGTTCGCGCAGTCGGCGTGGAACAACGTGACTTTTACCGGAGGGGAAGTTCGCGACCCCGGCCGGACGTTCCCCAAAGCCATGATCATCGGAACATCGTCGGTCGTGCTGCTCTACCTGCTCGCCAACGTCGCGTACACGCTCACTCTGCCATTCGCCGGCATTCAGAACGCGCCGCAGGACCGGGTGGGAACCGCGGCCATGCAGGCGATTCTCGGTCCCCCGGGCGCGGCGGTCATGGCCGGAGCGATCTTGATCTCGACATTTGGGTGTGTGAATGGGTTGGTGCTGGCAGGCGCGCGGGTTTACTATGCGATGGCCTGCGACGGGCTCTTTTTCCGCCGCGTGGCGACGACCAACCGCTGGCATGTGCCCGCGACCGCGCTCCTGGCCCAGGGAATCTGGGCTTCGATCCTGGTCCTCCCCGTAACGGTCACGCCGGATGACCGCGGCCTGCGGGTGATGTCGTCGGTAGCAGACGTGAACGGCATCCCGACGGAGGGCAAGAATTCGGTGATCGTGGCCGCCGTGGGTAATGTGCTGCACTTCCGCGCCTTCGACGATGATGCCAGGATGGTCGTCGACACTGATGAGACAAGGCTGACGGGCCAGGTCCAGCAAATCGAAACTCTCAGGAAGCAACTGGCGGGGCCTCTCGATGAGCTTACGAGGAGTGCGGTCTTCACAGCGGCCACTTCAATCGTCGGTTACACGCCGGTCAAGTACGGCAACCTCTACAATGAGCTGCTGGAATACATCATCCCGGTCAACGTGACGTTTTACATGCTCATGGTCGGCGCGGTCGTCGCGTTTCGGCGCAAGGCGCCTGGACTCGACCGCCCGTATCGGACCATCGGCTACCCCCTGCCAGCCCTGATCTACATCAGTCTCGCGCTGCTCCTGATCGTCGATTTCATCTATCTCAAGCCTCGGACCTCCGGCAAGGGCTATCTCATCGTCCTGGCGGGCATCCCGGTTTATGTGTTCTGGGTCGCGTTGGGCCCCAGCGCGGGACCGCCGAGACGATCGCACCATGAGCACCGAACGATGATTGTGAGCTGGAACTGGCTGACCGATTATCTCCGGCTGGACATGCCAGTAGAACTCTTGACCGAGCGCTTGACCCTGGCGGGCTTGAATCGGGAATCGATCGCCGATGTCGGCGGCGACATTGCCGTCAACCTCGACGTCACGAGCAACCGCCCGGATTGTCTGGGTCATCTGGGCGTTGCTCGCGAAATTGGCGTCCTATTTCAAAAGGAGCTCTGGATTCCCGAGCCCCGGCCGGCGGAATCCGGCCCTCCGGTGGACGAGCGTACGAGCGTCGCCGTCCTGGCAAGCGACCTTTGTCCGCGGTTCACCGGCCGGGTCATTTCGGGCGTGAGCGTCGGGCAGAGCCCGTGGTGGATGAGAAAGCGGCTGGAGACGATCGGCGTCCGGCCGATCAGCAACATTGTCGATGTCACCAATTACGTCATGTTCGAGTGTGGCCAGCCCCTGCACGCTTACGACCTGGACCGCCTGGCCGAACACCGGCTGGTGGTGCGCCGGGGGATAGCCGGCGAAAGGCTCACGGCGATCAATAACCGCGTCTACGAGCTCGGCCCCGAGATGCTGGTCATCGCCGACGCCGTCCGTCCGGTCGGCCTTGCCGGCGTCATGGGCGGGGCCGAGACCGAGATCGGTTTCGACACGACCGATGTTCTGATCGAAGCCGCTCAGTTCGATGCGATGTCAGTGCGGCGCACCTCGCGAGCCCTGGGGCTTTTCAGCCCCTCCAGCTTCCGGTTCGAGCGTCCGCTCGATCCCGTCGCGACCGAGTGGGCCAGCCGCCGGTGTGCCGAGTTGATCCTCGATGTGGCCGGCGGAACCCTGCATCCGGGCGTGATCGACGTCGGGCCGCCACCGCCCAAACGGCTGCCGATCAAGCTGCGCCTCGCTCAGATCGAGCGAACGCTGGGGATCGCGATCGACCGCGCAACGGTGGCGTCGATTCTCAAGGCCCTCGGCCTGGAATGGATCGGCGAGGACGAGCGCTCGATCCACGTGATTCCACCCTCGTGGCGCAGCGACCTCGAGCGGGAGATCGACCTGATCGAAGAGGTCGCACGGGTGCACGGTTACGAGCACATTCCCGAGGATCGGGCCATCCCGCTCTCGAGCACCCCCCGCGGCTTGCGCGAGCGGGTCGAGTCGTCCGCGCGTGAGATTCTGACCGGTTGCGGATTCGACGAGGCCGTGACGTTCAGCCTGGTCGATGATCGCTACGCCGCCTCACTCGGGCCGGGACCGGCTGGTGCGCCGCTGCGAGTCAACCATTCCAGCCGCAAGCGCGAGTCGGCCTTGCGTCAGAGCCTGGTCCCCAGCCTGCTTTCCGTCCGGTTGCACAACGAGGCACACGGCCAGTTCGATGCCGAATTGTTCGAAATCGCCAACGTCTACCTACCGCGTTGGGATCGAACTCTGCCCGATGAGCGCACCCGTTTGGCCCTCGTCTCGGGACGCGACTTTCGCGGGCAGAAGGGCGTCGTCGAATCGCTGCTGGAACGGCTCCACGTGGAATTACCTCTCATCGCGGCGCCAGCCGAGCTGCCCATGTTCGCCGCGGGACGAGCGGCTGAGCTGCTTCTCGGCGAAATCCACCTGGGTTATCTGGGCGAGATCGACAAGGCCCAGCTCGAAGCCTTCGAGTTGCGGGAGAGCTGTGCGGCCGCGGAGCTCGAATTTGGCGTGTTACTCGAGGCGCGCGGCTGGTGGCAGCGCATCATCCCTTGCCGCCGTTCCCCGCCGTGGTCCGGGATCTTTCCCTGGTCGTCTCGAGAGCACTCCCCTGGTCCCGCTTGTGCGAAGTCGTCATCGAGGCGGCGGGGCCAACCCTCGAATCGACCGAGTATCTGGATACCTTCGTGGGCGGAAACCTGCCGGAGGGTTGCCAGAGTGTTCATTTCAGCATCGTTTTTCGTCACGGGGAGCGGACGTTGACCGGCGAGGAAGTCGAGCGAGCGGTCAAGTCGGTTGTTGAGGCGTGTGAGTCGCGGCTGGGCGGCAAATTGCGTGCTTGAGGCGAGACGCTGCCAGGCGGGGAGTGAGCCGGCATGAGCCCACTGAAACAGTGGCGGTCGTGGGTGCTGGTGTTGCTCTTGGCGGGGCCGATCGTCGTCTACGCCTGTCTGGGCATGCGCTGGCTCTGGGATCGCGGTTGGATCGTCTTGACCGTCGCGTCCATACTCTGGCTCTTCTGCGGCATCCTCTTCGCTGTCCTGGCCGCGCGCTGGACCAAGACGGCTCGCCCGGTAATGCCGCCGCTCGACTGGGATGCGCCCAGACCTTCGCTCCCCTGGACCGCGAAGCATGGAAGATCGTGCAGGAAGAAGCCGACCAGGGCGAGCTCCTCATGTTCGACGTTCTCCTCTCCAGCGACGTCTACATCAACAGCGGCTTGCGACTCTTCCGCCGCCTCGCCAAGCACTATCATCCCGACGCAACCAATCCGCTCGACAACGTGCCGCTGATCGAGCTCTTGACCGCGCTCGAGCTGGCCGCCGAAGATCTCTCGGGGCTCTGCCGCCAGGTCCCCGGCGGCGATCTGATCTCGCTTGCACACTGGCGCCGAGCCGTCCAGGTCGCCGGATACATCTCGAAAGCCAGCGACCTCTATTCCTATCTATCGCCGCTCCTCAATCCTGTGACGGGTTTGGCGCGGCTCGGAACCCAGCATTGGATCGTCAAGCCGGCGTGGAAATCGACCCAGCAGAATGTGCTCCGCTGGTTCTACCAGGCTTATCTCAATCGCCTGGGCATTCATTTCATCGAGCTCTTGAGCGGGCGGCTGGCCATCGGTGCGACTCAATATCGCCGCTTGACCCGCCGCGCGACTGGGGCCGAGGACGTGCCGGGCGACGTAGGCCCACTGACGATCGCCGTGGCCGGCGCGACTGGCTCGGGCAAGTCGCGATTGATCGCGGCGATCAAGGCGGCATGTTCCCAGCAATCTCCGGAGCTTCGGGAACGGATCGCCAGTTTGGGGCTCGAACCGGCCGTTCGCGGCCGACTGGGCGCTGCACGCTGGCTCGACGGGCCGGCCTTTCCCGCGTCGAGCGGGGCGCAAACCCGTCGCGATCGCGCGGTCCGGGAAGCCGCAGTAGCAACTGCGGTCCAAGGCGACCTGCTGATCCTGGTCGTCGATGGGCGGCGGGCGGACCATGGAGTCGAGGCAACCTTCGCCCGGGCCTGGGATGGGTGGTTCCGCGACAATCCGGATCGCGACGTTCCCCCCACGCTGGTCGTCCTGACGGGCGTCGATAGCCCCGAGTACGGCGAGGGCTGGTCCCCCCCGTACGACTGGGCGTCCGGATCCGGCTTCCGTGAATCCCGGGTTCGTGCCGAGCTCGACTCGCTCCGTGACGCCTTGCCGCCTCCGTTCCACGAATTCATCGCCGTGGGCCTGGACGGCACGGCACCCTTCGGCGTCACCGAGCACCTGATGCCCGCCCTGGCGGCGATGTCGATCCGTGCCGAGCGAATCGCTCTCTTGCGTCGGCTCCAGGAGGTCTCGAGCCGGTCGAAACTCGGACGCCTGATGCACCAGCTCGGCCAGCACGGCCGCTGGCTCGTCGGCAATCTCCGCGCCCGCCAGCGGGCCGAATCGGTCCGGCGGTAGGCGCCGCTATTGGCTTCGGTGCGCGGATCGCAGAAAAGTTCGGAATAGCCGGCAACGGGGGCACAAACCGACGTTCTGAAGCACCAGCCCATGCCGCTTGCAGAAAAACGACGTCGCGTGTGATAATCCGCTGCGCTGAGAGAAGTCTGCATGTTGGCCGGAGACTTCAAGAATGAGCACCGTGATTCGGGTTAACTGGCCGCCAGGCCCGTTCTGCACGGCGAAGTCAGGAATGTCGGCCGAGAAGCCGGGTTTACGGGTGATGCACTCAGGCGAGCGAAAAGCCGGATCGGCGTGGCGGCCTACCGAGACGGGTTCGGGCCGGGATCGCGATTCCATTGGCAGTTGAAAGTTGCATCCAGTCGTGCATCGTAGGCCATCATACTCGGCACATACCCGGCAAGTTTTGACACCCGCGAAAGCGTGCCCGCTATGCCCAGTATGCCGAGTATGGGGGAGGAAACAGCGACGCTGGGGAACGGGTGCATTTCGTTCCGACGGCAGCCGGACACGAACGGTGGCTCCCTACCTGTCAGGACCTGTCATCACGACGAGGTTGGGGGCGCTGCCCCGGAAGACGGCGCTCTCATTCGTAAGATGAGCGCTAGTCGTGGTTTAGATGCAACCCCCACTTCCTCGCCCCTCGAGGGCGCGCCGGCCGGCTCCTTGGCCCGGGGCTCGTGACCGTGGGGGCCAAAACAAAAAAAGCACCGGATTCGTCCCACTGGCTCTCACCTACTCCCACGCCCGGAGAAGATCGCGAGAGTCAGCAAACCCAGCTCGCCATTTCACCGAACCCTTGCCCACGGCCGGTGTTGCGCCCTGAGGACTGCGCGCTGCCTGGGCCGCTTGGGCGACCCGCAGATCCAGATTCACCGGGACGGATTGCCAATTCGTCCTCCAATCGCTCGGCCACGGGTGTGTTTCCATCCGCCGATGGCCTTAACGCTCGCGAGTGCGAATTCCGCGATGACCGGCAGAACCGGGTGAAACCGCACGAATCCTCGAGTGACACTGGGGGTTGGCAACCCCGGCCAACCTGGCCTGTCGAACCCCATCACACGGCTTGTCAGATCTCGCGGATTTGGTTTATCATCACGCCTCCAGGGAATTCACACGGAACGGAGTCCGCGACCGATGTATGCATGGACGGCACCTCGCCTTTCTCCAAATCCGCCGCTTAATCTTCACCACAACCGCCGGCCTGCTTCAGTCACTGATCCATCGCCGCGCGCCATCCTGGCCGGCCTGAGCATCGCGATTTTCTTGGTCATTCTGACCCGCCTGCCGCTCGCGCGCGAGGGCCCCCTCGAGTGGGACGAATTCGGGTATCTCGAGCAAACCACGCTGCACTGGTTTCCGATGCACCACACGCTGTTCATGACCTTCGGCCGGCTGGCGGGGCTCGTGGCGGGCACGCCGTATCGAGGATTCATCTGGCTCGACATGGTTCGTAGCGCGGCCGCACTCGTGGGGGCCTGGTGGTGGCTGCGCGCGATCGTTCCGCCGGTCGTCGCAGCGGCGGCCGCGGCGGTCTTGGGAGCCGGCCCCGTCTTCTGGGGCTATGGGGCCATTGCGGGCAACTACACAGCCATCGTGCTGGTCGGATCCGTGCTCCTGGGGATCGCTTACCGCGGCTTTTCGCGGAGGGTGCCCTGGCACCCGGCGGCCGCGGCTTTGGTGCTGGCGTTCGGAAACGGTTATCGCTCCGACCTGGGAACCTTATGGCTGCCCGTATTCGCGGTGATCCTCTGGCAGCACCGCTGGAAGCGGGCGTCCTGGGCGTGCTGCCTGTTCGCGATCCTCAACCTGGCCTGGTTCTTGCCCATGCTTCACGACGTCGGGGGCTGGGCGCGCTACCGGTCCGCGAGCTCCGAGTTTGCCTATCAGGCCGGGTATCTGAGCTCGGTCTGGAACCTCGGGCTGATCGACTCTCCGGCACGAAATGCCGTCAAGCTCGCCATGGCGCTCGTCTGGACGCTGGGGCCGGCGCTCATCTTCGTGCCGCGAGGCGCGCTTGCCTTGCGCAGGCTCGAACACGGCACGGCTCTGGGTGTCTTGATGCTCGTAAGCATCGTCCCCGCACTGGCATCGCACTTGCTCGTGCAGTTCGGGGTACAGGGTTGGTGCTTCCATTATGTTCCAGCAATTCTCGGCCTGGTGGCACTCGGCGCCGCCGGCGTGAATAACGCCGCGTTACGAGAGCCCGAGGCGGCCGGCCGCTCCGCGGCGCACCCGGAGCTCATCGCAGCGGGATGGCTGGGCGTGGTCGCGAGCGTGCTGGCCGGCGTTTTCTGCTTCTATCCCACCGATTATGAGGCGCCAGGCTTGCGCGGCAGCTTTGACCTCGCGTTCAGCCGGTTCACGCGGATTGGCTTGAGGACGCCGTTGCCCGACCACGGTCCGCGCTACTGGCGAACGGCCAATTCGCGGCCGGCGGCGGGGACGGCCGGCCTCCGGCCCGGCGGTAGCCGGGCCGGCGATGGTTAGGCGGCCGGCGGGTCGAAGCTCATCCAGTGATCGAATGGTTCCGAGCGATCGGATCGTTACTGGGATCCAAGAGGGCGTCGCCCCGTCACGCCGGTGGTCCTGCCGTAGAGCCTCGGAATGCGTCCTTGAGGGCGGAGACACTTTGAAGGACGTCGATCGGCACGGCGAGCACAACCGTATTGGAGGCCGTAGGGCCCAGTCCGTCGATGGTTTGCAAGGTACGAAGCTGCATGGCGCCGGGACTCTCGGCCATGGTCCTGGCCGCCGAAGCCAGGTTGGCGGCCGCGTCGCGGTCGCCCTCGGCCTTGGTAATGGTCGCCCGCTTCTCGCGTTCGGCCGAAGCTTGCCGCGACATCATCTTCTTGAGCTCCTCGGGCATATCGATGTCCTGGATTCGCAGCCCGGTGACTTCCAGGCCCCAGCCCTTGGTATCCTTCTCGACATGCTGCTCGATCGCCTTGGCGATTTCTTCGCGCTCGGTCAGGACCTGGTCGAGAGTCATCTGCCCGATCACGTCGCGCAGCGACGTCTGGGAGTACTGGGCGATCATGTAGCGATAGTCCTGCACCATGATGATCGCCTCGGCCGGTTTGTCGACCCGGAAGAAGAGCACGCCATCGATCGTCACCGGCACGTTGTCGCGGGTGATTACTTGCTGCTTGGAGATGTTTACCGCCAGCACGCGGGTATCGACCATGCGGATCTGGTCGATCAGCGGGACGACCATGAACAGCCCCGGCCCCTTGATGCAGTGGTACTTGCCCAACCGGAAGACCACGGCTCGCTCCCACTGCGCGGCCAGCCGGATCGCTGACGAAACCACGACGTCAATGAACAGCCATAGCAGGCCAAAAGCAACGGCCGCCAGCGCATTGGCAGACGCGATCGCCCCGGCAAATAACAAGCCGAGGACGAATAGCACGACAAACACCAAACCCGAGATGTAATTGACCATCTGCACTCCTCTTGGCGAGCGGCCGGCCTCTCAGGCCGCCGATCGCGGCTTCTGGATCATGGGATCAACCATCGTCGTCACGCTCTGGTTCATTCGTTCCGCGCGCGACACTTCGCGCGCTATAGGATACTTACCAGGGACGGACGGTTGTAAGCCAGTCGCGCCGGCTTCCCGTACCCGCTGGTGCATTCGGCTGTCTTGATGAGATATTGACGTGAATCGCGCAACCCACGTGAAGCGGTGAACGTGGCCGCGCAGGTGTAGGTCAGGCTTTCCAGCGTGACGTCAGGCTGGAAAGCCTGACCTACGACACGCAGAATTCTGCCGTCCCGCCTAGAAAGGGGCCGCTCCGTCGCCGGGCTGTCTGCCCGACGGATTGGTCTGGCCCCGCGAGCGCCGCGAGTTGGACGGAGAACGCGACGATCCCGCACCGCCGGAGCGGGATCGCGACATCGTGCCCCCGCCGGACTGCGAGCCTGCGCCCGACCCGGGGTGAATAAGGCCGGCATCCGACCCACTTGGCGTCCCATCGCCGCCGCGGGGGCCCGCTCCCTCGGGAAACTTGACCAGCGTGCCTGCCAGGAGCGGCGACGATGTCGCCACGACGAGTGAATCGGTTGGCCGGAACCGGCCGGTCACCTGAACGCGATCGGGCCCCACGTCGCCGAGGACCTGAACCGGCAGGTTCGTGACGACCTGGACCGGCAGGTTACTTTCGAAATCGTTGCGGATCACCTGGACCATCGAAGTCTCGGCGCCGCGCGAGCCTTCCTGCTTGATCGACCGCTTGGGGATCACGGTGATGGGCGTTGTCGGAATGCTGCTGGTGCGCACCCGCAGGCCCACTTCCAGCTCGCCCTTGGGATTGGGCAGGACCACCCATGCCGCGGCCAGCGGCGTGACCAGCTCGCGCAGAGCCAGATACTCGTCGGGAAGCGGCAGGATTGCCTGCACCTTGCCGGCGACTTCCTTGTTTTCGATCTGAACGGTCAGCGACGAGCCTGCCGAGACGTTGCGCCGATCGACGGGTTGAAGCGCCTTGAGGCTCGAGACGTCGGCCAGCTCGAGGATTGTCGTTCCCCTGAGCACGAACTGTCCCGCGCTCACGGGCAGGTCGACCACGCGGCCGGCGAACGGCGCGCGGAGGGTGCAACGATCGAGGTGAAGCTGGGCGAGCTCGGCCCGCGCCAGGGCGGCCTCGAGCTGAGCTTTATAAATATCTTCGTATTTTTGATTGCTTCTGACCAAGGCCTCTTTTTCTTTTACCTCGGCCTGGGCCGCCTTCAACCTGGCGGACGCCTCGCCGCGGTCGAGCTGGACGAGCTCCTGGGTGTCGCGCACCACCGAGCCGAGCCGGGCTGCCAGGCTCTGGATCACTCCGTCGGCCGGCGCCACCAGTGTGATCCGCCGGATCGGCTCGAGCACCTCGGAAACCTGATACCGCTCGGGCATCGTCAGCTCGATCGGATCGGTTTCGATCCGGGCGGATGTCGGTAGGGTCTGCCCCCGCGCCCCGCCGCGCCAAAAGGACCAGGACAAACACGCAAGGCATGCCCTTGCCCCTCATGGTACACCTCAATCGACCGGAGAATTGGTATGGTCCTCGAAGATCTTCATCACGAAGCTACTCCTCACCCTAACCCTGTCGGCACGGGGCGTCAACACACGGTTACGAGCCAAGACATCTCGGTGAGAATTGCGCCAGCGCCGAAGGGGCGCAGCGAGGTTCCCGACCGCACGCTCGTTGGGCGCTTTCAGGGCACACATTAGCACGCGATCCAGTTCCCAGCGCGTTGCCCTGGGCTGGTGCGTCGCGGCCTCTTCGGCGCGTGATCCCAGAAACGCAACTTCAAAACGGGCAACGATTCGGCAGATCGGCCACGAAACCTCTGGCGACACCGCCGCCGGCGGATTACGATCAGGAGCGCGGTCAATTGCGGATGCCTCGCGATCGAGGCGAGCTGACGGCAAACTCCAGATCGGAAAGGTGGCCTTCGATGGCGGCGAACGAGATTACGCGACGCGATTTCGTGGAGACCGTGGGATTGTCGGCCGGCTCGGCCGCTTTGCTGGGCGCTCCGGCCATTGCCCGTGCCGGCTCGGCCAACGACAAGGTCCGGCTGGGATTGATCGGGGCCGGCAGCCGGGGAAATCAGCTCCTCGATTCATTCCTGCCGATCCCCGAAGTCGAAGTCGTCGCCGTCGCCGACGTCGATGACAACCATGCCGGCGAAACGGCCGAGCGCATCCTGAAGAAGAAGGGCAAGGCGCCCGAGTCGCGCGCGATTACAGGGCGATGCTCGACCGCAAGGACTTGGACGGCGTCATCATCGCGACCCCTGACCACTGGCATGCCCTGCCCGCGATCCACGCCGTCCTGGCCGGCAAGGATGTCTACGTCGAGAAGCCAGTCGGCCACAATGCCGCCGAAGGGAAAGCGATGCGCGAGGCGGCTCGCAAGACCAACAAGATCATGGCGGTCGGTACGCAGCAGCGCTCCTCGTCCCATTTCCAGCAAGCCGTCGAAATTGTCCAGTCTGGAAAACTGGGCAAGATTTTCTGGGTTCAGACCTGGAACTTCGAGAATATCAGCCCGGTCGGCATGGGCAAGTACCCCGACTCCGAGGCGCCCAGTCACGTCGATTACGAGCGGTGGCTTGGCCCGGCACCGAAACGAGCGTTCAATCCCAATCGGTTTCACCTCCTCTTCCGGTGGTTCTTCGATTACGCCGGCGGCATGATGAGCGATTGGGGCGTCCATCTCAACGACATCGTCCTCTGGGCGCTCAACTCCAGAGGTCCCAAGTCGGTGTATACGACCGGCGGGATCTTCACGACCGACGACGACCGTGACACGCCCGATACCATGCAGGTCGTCTACGAGTTTCCCGAATGCACGCTGACTTACTCGATGCGCAAAGGGAACGGGCTGAAGCTCAACGGTCACGATTACGGAATACTCTTCTACGGAACCGACGGCAGCTTGCTACTCGATCGCGGCGGCTTCGAGGTGATTCCCGACAAGGTCGTGCTGCCATACGGCATCAAGCTCGTCCACGGCGAGCGCGAAACGCGCAAGATCGAGTTGAAGGCTCAGACCGCCAAGGGTGTGGATGGTCAGGATGCGCACGTCCGCAATTTCCTCGACTGCTTGAAGAGCCGGGCACTGCCAACCTGCGACATCGAGATCGCGCACCGCTCCACCAACACGTGCCATCTCGGCAATATTTCCTACAAACTCGGGCGAAAGCTCGATTGGGACCCCGAGACCGAGACGTTCAAGAACGACCCCGAAGCCAACGCGCTACTCGCTCGCGAACCGCGCAAGGGTTACGAGCTGCCGCGAATTTGAACATGCCCTCTCGGGATTTGGAACGTTCGTGAAACCGACATGACACGCCCCACTGGACAGATTCTGAGAGCAGCGGGATTGCTGATTGAACTGCTCGGCGTCATCGCCGTCATGGCTCAGTCCCGCAACAACATGATCGCGCCGATTTCTGTACGCGGCTTGGGGTCAGTGTCCATCGGCTGGCTAGCCGTGGCTGCCGGCTTCCTGATCTGGCTCACCGGCCGGATCATGATCTCCAGTGGGGCCGGCGCGAAACGCGACGATCAGTGAAAGCGAGGCGAACGGGCATGGATCATTGGTGGAGAATTTCACCGGCACCGTCCGCATCGTCCCCGTCGTCGCGCGTGCGTCGGTCCCTCAAGCCGGGGTCGGAACGACGGTCTCGGCAAGATCGGCGACCGCCGGGGCGACGACCGGCGCTGGTGCCCCGGGCAGTCGGACCACGAAGCGGCTGCCCCGGCCCGCCTCGCTCTCCGCGGTGATCGTGCCGCCATGCGCCACGGCGATGCGCCGGGCGACCGCCAGGCCCAGCCCGACCCCCGCGCGGCCGGTCCGGCGGGCCGACTCCGCGCGGTAGAACGGGTCGAAGACGCGTAAGCGGTCCCCGGCCTGGATGCCGTCGCCGCGGTCCTCTACCGATAGCTCGACTGCCCCGGGCTCGCACCGGGTGCGGACGACGATCGGCGTACCCGGCTCGCTGTATTTGCACGCGTTCTCCAGCAAGTTGTCCAGCAACTGGCCGAATAGCGGCCGGTGCGCCCGGGCCCAGGGCGGGTCTCCGGCGGTCACCTCGAAGCGAAGATCAGCCGCCCGCTCGTGGCCGGACCAGGCGCGGAGGTGGTCGGCGGCCCACGCGGCCAGGTCGAGCCGCTCCAGGTCGGGCAGTTCGGCCTCGGCGTCGGACCGGGCGAGGAACAGGAGCGCCTCGACGATCCGCCAGAGCCGGGCGGCGTCGTCGTGCAGGCGGCCCAATACAGCCTCGTGTTCTAGGACGGTGCGCGGGCGGCGGCGGGCGATCTCGATCGCGGCGATGAGGGCGGCCAGCGGGGTGCGGAGCTGGTGCGACGCCTGGCCGGTGAACTGCCGCTGGCGCTCGAGCGCCACGTGCAGGCGGTCGAGGAGCCCGTTGAAGCTGCGGGCGAAGTCCTCCAGCTCGTCGCGGGTCCCCGGGCTGGGCAGCCGGCCGTCGTCGAAGGGCATGGCGCGGGCCGAGTCGGCCATCAGGACCAGCGGGGCGAGGGCGCGGCGGGCGAAATGACGTCCGATCGCCGCGGCCAGCGCCCAGAGGCCCAGCGAGATCAAAGGCAGGATGGCCGCCAGCCATCGGATCTCGGCCTCAACCGGCTCCAGCGACGCCCACGCGGCCAGCACGCGAGCCGGGCGCCCGCGGTCCGGCGCCGAGCCCTTGCGCTCGCCCCGCGCCGGCGGCCCCGGGCGGTGTTCCTTTCCCTTGGCTTCGTGCGGCCCGCGGGGGGGATGACCGCCGCCGATCCTCCGCGCCAGCACCCGCCAGCGCAGGCCGCCCTGCCCGTCGATCGTCGTGGCCACGTCCACCGCCAGCGGGCCGAGGTCGCGGCCGTCCAGGACCATCGGCCGGCCGGCGCCCGATGTGCCCTCGACCCTCCGCCCCGCTTCGTCGTAGATGGCCCAGGTCACGCGGCCGCTCGCCCCCTCGGGGCGATCCGGGAAGCGGTCGAGCGTCGCCTCGAGCTCCTGGTCCAGGGCGAGGCGCAGGCGGAGCCCGGCGACGTAATAAAGGGTCGCGGAAAACCCGCCGAGGGCGAGCGCCAGAGCCACGAGGAAGGCGACCGAGACGCGCGTGACCAGGCTCATTGCCTCTCCTCCGCCGACGGGGGTGGCGGGTCGCCGAGGAGGTAGCCCCGGCCCCGGACCGTCTGGATCAGCCGAGGGCCCCGCGCCTCCAGGGCGCGGCGCAGCTCCTTGATGTGGACGTCCAGCGTGTTGGAAACGAAGTCGTAGTCGTCGCCCCAGACGTGCCCGTAGATCCGCGATCGCGACAGGATCTCGCCGGGATGGCGGACGAAGAAGGCGAGCAGGGCCAACTCCTTGGCCGTCAAGTTCAGTGGACGGCCGGCGCGCTCGGCCCGCTGCGCCGCCAGGTCCACTCGCACGTCCCGATACGAGATCGTCGTGACCTCGACCGGCCGTCCGCGGCGGATCAGGGCCCGGGCCCGGGCGAGCAGCTCGTCGAAGGCGAACGGCTTGCACAGGTAGTCGTCGGCGCCGCCGTCGAGGCCGCGCACGCGGTCGCTCACCGCGTCGCGCACCGTGAGGAAGAGCACTGGTGTCGTCCCCCCCTCGCGACGGTGGCCCTTCAGAACCTCCAGCCCGTCCGGGCCGGGCAGCCACCAGTCGAGGATGACGAGGTCCCAGCCGCCGACTCGCAATGCCTCCCGGGCCAGGTCGCCGTCGGTGGCGTGCGCGACGCTGAAGCCCTCGTCCGACAGCCCGTTGACGATCGATCGTGCGAGGCTCGCGTCGTCCTCAATCACCAGAACCCGCCCCGCCACGGCAACGCCTCCGAACCCGCCCCACTGGGAGAATCCAGGCCTCTCTGAGTGGGGCGGGCGTCTCTGCCCGCGAAGAGCGGCGGGTACGGAGGCCCGCCCCACTGGGAGAATCCAGACCTCTTTTAGTGGGGCGGGCGTCTCTGCCTGCGGCGGGCACGGAGGCCCGCCCCACTGGGAGAATCCAGACCTCTTTTAGTGGGGCGGGCGTCTCTGCCCGCCTCTGGGACTTTCCTCCCTTACGCAACACCCATTAATACGATAGTCGTATTTCACCACAATCGCTTGGGCCGGAGGAGTCGCGAAGGCCAAGATGAAGCCGATTTTAGGAAAATTGCTTTCCGGCATCGAATGCCGCGCTGACACCGTTAGTGTGTCCGCGGGGGTCTTCCGGGGGCCGGCCAAGGCCCCTACAATTGGAGCGATAGCCATGAAGCGATCAGTGTTTGCGATTGGTTTGATGATGGGGGCGGCCATCCTGGCCCGAGGCAGCCTGGCGCAGCAGCCCCGGCAGCCAGCGCGGGGAGGCCCGCCAAACCCGCTCTTGCAGGCATTCGACACCGATCATGACGGGACGCTCTCGGCGGCCGAGATCGATGCGGCGGCCGCGAAGCTCCGCGAGCGCGATGCCAACAAGGACGGCAAGCTGACCGCAGACGAGCTGCCGAGAGGCCGGGGCGGGTTCGGTGGTCCCGGCGGCGGTCCGGCCCGCGGCCCGGGGGGGATGGAGGCAGGCAGCGACCTGAGTAAGCCCCTCCTGCCCAAAGACGACGGCGAGAAGAGAATCGTCGCCGCGCTCGACGAGGCCCGCCACGGCGAGCGGTTCGCCAACGTCTCGACCGCCGACGGCCGCCTGCTCCGCCAGCTCACCGAGGCGGTCAACGCGAAACGGGTCGTCGAGCTCGGTACGTCGACCGGCGAGTCGGGGCTCTGGTTCTCGATGGCCCTGCGCAAGACCGGCGGCAAGCTCTACACCCACGACATCGATCCCGGCCGGATCAGCGTCGCCCGCGAAAACTTCAAGCGGGCCGGCGTCCTTGACCTCATCATCATCACCGAGGGCGACGCCCACCAGACGGCGATCAAGAACACCGACCCGATCGACGTCCTGTTCATCGACGCCGAGAAGGAGGGGTACGACGCCTATCTCAAGGAACTCCTGCCCTACGTCCGCCCCGGCGGCCTGATCATCGCCCACAACATGAGGCGGCCGGCGCCCAATCCGCGTTATATCGAGGCGATCACGACCAACGCCGACCTCGACACGTCGTTCGTCCTGATGGACGGCGCCGGAGTCGGAATCACGCTCAAGAAGCGCTGAGGCCGGGCCGCTCCATGGTCAGCCCGACCATCCGCTCCAGTTCGGCGTGCGGTCCCGCTCATGAGCCCGTTGCCGCTCGGCCTGGAAGAGGCTTCCCACTGGTCCAATCCCAGGGACGCACTTCATCGAACATCGTGGAAGAACCGAATTCGCTCTGGCCAATCTGGAGAATTCCGGATAGAACCGCCGCCTGGAAAACCCGTGCCTTCACCCCTTTTGGCGATCTCATCCTCTAAGGATGGAGGATGCAACCGTGTCTCCGGGCACGCTCGCAGGCGAGGAAGGAAGCCGTTCGGCACGGATCGTCCGCGCCTGGTCGCGTTTGCGCCGCAGTCCGGGTGCGCCCGCTCGGTGGTTCTTCCAGTTCGCTCGCTCTGCTCGAAACCACCGAACCAGCCGGCTACCGCACGGCTTGATCGGGATGGTCGGCCTGGTCATCGCGATCGAGTGCGCAGTCTCCCAACTTGGTTCCGTCGATACTTGCCGGTCGCAGCGACCATTGTCATGGCGGCAGAGCTGCGATTCGGTCGCCGATTCCGAGGCGAAGGCCGACATCCTCTGCTTCGGCGACAGTCTGGTCAAGCTGGGCGTGCTCCCTCGGGTCATCGAGGAAAGTCTGGGCCTTTCCGCCTACAATCTTGCGGTTTTGGCGGGCCAGCCGGCGAGTAGTTTCTTCCTGTTTCGACAGGTGCTTGCGAGCGGCCACCGCCCTCGCGCCGTGATCGTCGACTTCTCGGCCCCGCTCTTGACGCTGCCGCTTCGAACGAACCTGGAGGGCTGGGCAGAGCTCGCCAGTTGTCGCGATACGATCGAATTGGCCCTTGAAGCCGGCGATCCCGCGCTCGGGATCGCGATCGCGTCACGATGGCTGGTCCCAAGCCGGTCAAGACAGGCGCTCTTACGTCCCGCTCTCGCGGTCGGCCCGGAGCACGATTTCAGAGGCGGTGCGGTCCAGGACCGCCGCGTTTTTGAACGCAACTGGCGGCAGAATCGGGGAGCCCAGGTGGCGCCTCGACATTTTATCCCGATCGAAGGGGCGCTTCCGACGCCCCCGACGGAAGGCGCCTACAAATGGCGGCCCAAACCGGTGCATGCCGCCTACGTGGGGCGATTTCTGAGCCTGGCCCGGTCTCGCGCCATCCCGGTATTCTGGGTTTTGCCGCCGGTCGTGGCTGACCGACGTGACCGTCTCGAGTCAAGCGGTCTCGTCGCGGCCTATGACGCTTTTGTCAAGTCGTTCGCGACTGCTTATTCAGGTGTGACGATTCTTGATGGCAAGAGCCTCGCATGGGACAGACGGGCTTTTCGCGATCCGATTCACCTGAACCGCGATGGTGCCGTTGTTTTCAGTCTCGCCATCGCCAGGGCGCTCGATCGCCGTCTGGGCCGGGCGGAAGAGGCCGGCTTGCCGCGCTGGGTTACCCTGGACGCGCCCCTCGAGTTTTCCGGTCGTCCGTGGGAACGCCTGCTGGAGGACCTCGACGAATCGCGTAGAGCCTTAGACCAGCGTGGTCAATTCGCGACCACCAAGGAGGGATTGAAATGGTCAAGGATGCCGACCGTGATACCAGGAAAAGCCGGTCCCGGCGGGACCTAGTGTCGCGGCTGTTGCGACCACACTTGTTCTTGGTTCGACAGGCGAGCGCGGCGTCAACGGTTGAGGAGACCGCTCGAATCTCCGCGGAAGAAGCCCGCTTACGCTCAGGCAGCCGGCCGTCGATCGATGTGATTTGCTGCGGAATGTACCGGGCCTGTTCAACCTGGCAGTACGAAGTGATCGCGCACCTCGTGGAACAATACTGCGACGGCACGCGACTGGGTTATCTGACGGGCGCGCAGTACAAGGCTCTCTTGCGCAGAGAGGTCCCGGCGAGTCTGGAAAGCACTCGATGTTCGCGGGTGCTCAAGTCACACGAAGGCGATCGCGTGTTCGCGCGGACTCTCGCGGCGGGTCGCGCCGTGGCCGTCTACGCCTATCGCGACGTGCGCGACGTGGTCTTCTCGCTCTTGCACAAGCGGAAGCTCAGTTTCGAGCAATTGCTGCGTCAGGGAATGATCCATCAGATCCTGGCCAACGACCGGTTCTGGTCCAGACAGCCGGGCGTGCTCATCCAGCGCTACGAGGACCTGCTCTGTGCGCCCGCCGAAGGGGTGCTCGCGCTCGCGCGTCATATCGGACTGGACCTCGACCTGGCCGATGCCGAGCGAATCGCCGGCAGATACTCCCAAGAATCGAACCGAGCCAGGACCGCGGCCCTGCGCCATCGCTTGCACGAAGCCGGCGTTGACCTCGATAGCGCGGCGAATGCTCAGATTTGCGATGCGACGACCCTCTTGCACTGGAACCACATGCGCGACCCGAACTCGTGCTGGCGATCCCAAGCCACCGGCCATCACGAGGCGATTCTGGATCGGCTCTGCGGCCGCTGGTTGATCGACCACGGTTATGAGAGACGGTCTCGCGGCGGCTGGGTGCGGGCGTCAGGGCGCGCCAGGCGCAGCGTCTCGATACGCAGCATCGTTGACCTGACGGTTGGCCGCTCGAACCACGCGATCAGGACCATGTCGCTATCGTTCCCACTTGCCGCCCGCCGGCTCAAGCACCTCCTGGGGATCCCGGCCGATGAGCCGGCCGGTGCGATAGCGTGGGCTGATCGGGAAGCTCCCAATCGCGTCCACGATCGATCGCATCGCGTTGTGCGATCGTGAAAGTCAGGGCGAATCGCGTGCGCCGCTCGCTCACTCGTGCTCCTTGGTCTTGAGCCACGGGCTGCGCGGGTATTCTTGCTTGAGCCGCTGGGCAAACTCGTCGGCGCGCCCGTCTTGCTTGAGCTGGCGGAAGAGGGATTGGATGTAATACAGCGCGCGGGGATGTTCCTCTTTGTTCTTGGCGTAAAGCAGGTCGGTGTGCAGATAAGCGATCAAGGCGTCCTTGGGCCGATTGGCAGCGCGGTAGCAATCGCCGAGCGTGTTGTAGGCGGTCGCCTGGGCGGTCGCATCCTCCGCCGGGCTGGCTGCGATCGCCTCGCGCAGCAAAGTTTCGGCTTCCTTGTACTTCTTGAGCGCCGCGAGGTTTTCGGCCTTGGCGAGCACGGCCGCCCGCCGCTCTTCGGAGGCCTTGGGATAGGCCGCGATCAACCTGTCGAGCGCGGCGATCGCCTCGGCATTTTTCCCCTGCTTGGCCAGGAGCTTGGTGCGCAGCACGGCGGCCCGGTCACCGAATTTGGGGATCCTGGCCAGGGCGGCGATGGTCGACGCGGCCCCCGTGAAATCGCCGGCGCTCAGTTGAAGCCGGGCCATGCACTCCTGCGCCGGCACGATCTGGCGGCTACTGGCATGCTGGCGGACGAACTTCGTCAGCTTGTCCTTGGCGTCCTTCATCCGGTCGGGCTCGATCAGCGCCAGGTCGGTCAAGACCTCGGCTTCGCGGAACTGGGCGGCTCGGACGGCGAGGGGCTCGGCGATCGGATCGGCCGCGGCGGTCCGGAAGAGTTCGGCGGCTTCTGCGAGCAGCCCTGCCGCCTCGCGCGACTCGGCCACCGCAAACGACGCCGACTGCTTGTCATAGCGAATCGACACGACCTGATCGGCCGGCACGTTGATCGTCGTGGCGCCAAGCTGGACGACCACCTCGGATGTTGATTCCGACTGCACCTGGCCGCGCACCTGACGCCCGATCGCTTGCTTGAATGTCGTGCCCGGGATCAAGGTGACGACATCGTCGGCGGCCGCCCGATCCACGGCGATCGTCGTGGCGATTGTCGCGGCCCACACGACGACTCGCATCGCCGTATTTTGATTGGAGTGACTCTTCATCGGTGATTGGCCTCGTCTCTTAGCGAAGTCGCGCCAGCAGTGACCTGTATTTTGCTTCCATCTCCGGGCTGCCCACGCGGGGCGAAAGCCGCATGACACCCTGGAGAGTTTGTCGCGCCTTCTGCGTCTCCTTGTGTTTGAGAAGCGCCCAGGCGACGTGATACCAGGCGTCATAGTAGGATAGAGGACGCGGACGGATTGTTCCAATCCGGTTGGCCAGTTTTTCCCAGTGTCCGAGCGTGCTCGACCAGCTTCCCTTACGAGCCTCGGCCTCGGCCTCCAGCAGCATCCCTTTCTCGAACTGGCACTCGATATAAGGGGGCTTCTGCGCGAGCAACTCGTCGACCAGAGAATTGGCTTCGTCGAACTTGCTTTGCGCGCGCAGCGCCGCGGCCAGTTTGAGCTTGGTCCGCAGCAGCTTGGCATGGCCGCCGGCCTGCTGGAGGAACTGGGGGTCCTGGGTGAACTCGGTCAAGATCCGGCGGAACACCTTCTCGGCATCTTGACTGGATTCGAGCCTCAGGAGGCTCTCGCCCGCCCACTCCAGCGACTCGTAGGTCTGGCCGGTCTTGCTCTCCGCCAGGGTCGCAAGAAATGTCCTGTACGCCTTCTGCAAGCGGCTCAAAGCGACCGTGTCCTTCTTTTCCCGCAAAGCGTCAATCTCGCGTTCCAGCAGCTTGCCGAGCTTGAGATAGAGCTGGACCTTGCCGGCAGCGCCCCCGCCTTGCTCGAGAGATTTCATCGAGTTGATGGCCTTCTCGACCTGATTGCTCGCGATGTAGGCCGAAAGCGCGACCTCCATCAGCCGGGAGAACGTCGGGCCTGACCGGACGGTCTGAGCCTGTACGACCGGCTCGAGCAGAGCCAGCGCGGCGGCTGGTTTGCCGGTCTCGGTGAGGATGACAGCCAGATCGCCGACATTGCCGCCTAGCCCGGGATCGGTCGGCCCTGCACCGGCCGCGCGGCGCGACTTGAGGGAGGCGTTCAGGACGTCGAGAGCCTGCTGCGTTTCAGCCTGGGCTTTCGCTTTTTCGCCCTTGCGCTCCAGGTCGCGGCTCTTGGCCCAGTGCGCGACGCCGAGCCGGGTCTGGGAATCGATCCATTTGGCTGACCGCTGGCGAACGCCGCTCAAGACCTCGATGGCCTTGTCATATTCGCCGCGGCCGGTGTGGATCAAGCCCAGGTTGATGCGAGCGTCGTCGCCCTGCTCGCGTTCGGGCCACGTCAGCGCCGTGTACTGGGCGAGATCGACCAGCCGGTCGATGTCGCTCCTACGGTCGATCTCGGTATAGGTGTTGTAGGCGTCGGCCAGGGCCTGCATGGCGACCTGGGTCGCCTTGGCCGAAAGACCGCCCTGGGGATAGCGGCGGGCAAGGTGCTCGGCCAGTACGTCGGCTTCGTAGAACTGCTTGTTCATGTAATAGCAAAAGGCCAGCTCGTACCGGGCGTAATTGGCCTTGTCGATGTCGCGCCGGGGGTCGGCCTTGGCTATCGCCGCCTTGAGCAGAGTGATGGCCCGGTCCCACTCATGCGACTGCAACGATTCCTCGGCGCGGGCGATGGCATCTTCGTAAGTGAGCCGGGCGATTTCCTCCGCCCTCATGGCGGAGCTCGGCTTGTACTTCTTGAGCAGTGCGAGTGATTCGTTCTTGTACGGCGAGGCGTAGCGCACGACCTGCGTGAGCGAGTCGACGATCATCCTGGCGGCTTTGCGCTTCTCGACCGAGGAGATGACTCCCATCTGGGCATCGATGTCCTTGGCCATTTCAAACAGCACCCCCAGCCCTTCGCGCGACAGTCGCTCGTCGCGCCGGTTGTATGTCTCGAGCCAGTGGGTGCACTGATCGGCCGCCACGGCATATTCCTTGCGCTTGCCCAGGGCGACGATATAAAAGTATCCCACGTTTCTCTGGAGCGATCGCAAGTGGGGGTCGCCGTGTTCGAGCAGTTGCTTGTAAATGCCGATGGCGGCGCCCGACGTTTCCCTGGTCTTCGTAGCACTTGGCCTGCCACATCTGGGCTGCCAGCCCGACGAGCTGGGTGCGGTAGTTCTTGTAGAGCGCATCGAACTGGTCGAGTGCCGCCTTGATCGATTTGGCCCGTTCGGCAGAGCCGGCCGGAAAGGTCTGGGCCAGCTCGTAGTCGGCGACTCCCTTTTGCAGCGTCGCATCCAGGAGCGAGGCGTAGAGCGCGTCGCGCTCGGCGCGGCGGGGATCGCCCTCCGGAATGAAGCCCGCGTACTTCTTGTAGGCGGTATTGAGCGGCTCGATCGCCTTCGCATAGGCGTCGTGGGCGTGGGAAAACGAAGCCCGCGCTTCGGAAATCTTGGCATCCTTCTTCGCCTTGTCGGGCGTGTCGTCGCTCATGAGCAGAGCCAGGTGTCCGCGCTCGACCAGCATCCGCGCGATTTGCACCAGGGCATCCCGCGACTCCTTGGCCTGGGGATGCTCCTTGACGAACAATTCGAGTTTCTCGTTGGCCTCTTCCAGAAGCTGCTGCCGCAGCACCAGGTCGTTGGTCCGGGCGGCCTCATCGACCAGGGCCCGGCCTTCTTCGTAGTCGAGAACCGCCCTGAGCTCAGCCGGCAGCGCCGTCTCCGCCCGCAAGATGTTGATGTAGTCGAGCGCCAGTTCGTGCAGGCCGCGGTCCTTGAGCGCCTTGAGAAACTGAACTGCCGTCCGCGAGTCCTCACCGGCCTGGGCCGGCGCGGTTCCCATGGCCAGAAGCGCCAGTCCGACCGCCAACCCAATTCCACCCCACTTGATTGTGCCGCGCAACATAGACGGATACCCAGATGAAGACGGAGCTCGACCGGCCGCTCGCCGTCGAAATTGATCCGGCCGGACCATTCCGATCGCCAGACAGACCGGCCGGCGCAGATTCGTTTCCTCCTATGAATCTAAGGCTCCATGGATTCCAGAGTCAAGCCGCCTTCGATGAATCGGCCCTTGAGAGACCCAGGGACACTTCGGGGGCCCTTCCGCAGGTTTTGGTGTTGCGCTAATCGCCCGCCCCGGTGGGGGCAACCACAAATCATCCCAGGGCAACGCCCTCGTCGTTCCACACAAGTTCGCGCGGGCCGCGGAGCCCCGCTTCAAAGATCCCGAACCGAACAGGTGGGCGCGGAATGGGACCCGGTGGTATGAACGCGGAGCGTGGCCACGCCCGTGGCGGGGCGCAAAGGCTGTGGCCCAGGCGATGTTGGCCGGCGCCAGACGGTCGGGCTTGTCAGGAGGGGTGAGGGGTTTGGCTAATTCGCCGAGGGTGGTGCAACTTTTGGTTGAAAGCAGCCCATCCGCCGCCGGCGCGATCAGCCCCAGGTCAGGCCGGACGCAAAACCGACACTCAGCCCGGTGGCTGGCCTGCCGGTGGCTCGGCTGCCGGAACCGCATCGGCTTGGACGTCGCCGTGCCGGGCGAAAGCGCGCCATCCGCGGACCAGATCTGTCAAACGCTGGAGGCCGACCCAAAGGGCCTTCGGCCCGGGTTCCCCGTCTCCCTTGCGTCCCAGGTACCCTCCCAACGATGCCACCAGACTGATCATCATTTTGAGCGACGGAGGTTTCTTGGGAGGCGGTTGGTTTTTGACAACCGCGTACGCCGTCTTCCATTCATCGTCGTCGAAAGCAATGTCACAGGGCAGATCCGGGCATTCCCGGCCAAGCATCACCAGGTACTGGATACGCCACGCGACGATCATGCACAACGCCAGGTAGGGCAAGAATCGCTCGGCAGTATGCAACTGGGACTCCTCGACCTTGCAGCCGGATTTGAGAATCCGGAAATAGATCTCGATCCCCCAACGGCCGCAGTAGAATTTGATGATTGTGAGCACTTGCTCAACCGTATCGATCGGCAAACTGGTCAGCAGCACCCATTCGATCGGCTCTGCACCTTCGGGTGGGTTGGGCTCGGTAACCAGCACGCAGTTGACCTCGATGTCGGGCAGCTTACCTCCCGGACGGTCGGGCCCGCGCAGCTTCACCCGCGCCGCTTGAACCGTCAGTTCAGCCGTGCGCGCCTCTCGGGCTTGCTTCCGTTTGCGATTGTCCTTCGATTTGGGCTGCCGCTCTCGGGCATGAACCGTCAGGTGGCTGAGGATCGGGGTGCTCGCAAGTCGAGCACGCAGCTTCGTCGGGCAATCGGGGGGCGCGCCGTCGTCCACGATCAAGGCGCGGTCCTGACAGGCCCGAAAAATCCAATCGGCCTTGGGACCGTCCGTTTCCTTTTGGCCCTCCAAGACGCACTCATAGATGTCCCCCTCGCTGTCGGAGAGACAAACGACGAGCGTGTCCGGCGCCTCCTGCGCAACGCGGCACGCTTCGCGGTATCCCGCCAGCCAGCGATGGCTCTCCTTCTCTTCGATCGACTTGGCGCGGCGCTCGGCCCGCTTTTGGTCGGCGCTCTTGTCGAAGCCGTCGAAGTCCCGCGCCCAAATCTCCGCCGCAACCACCCCCAGTGGGACCCCCTCGGGCGTGTAGGCGAGGAGCGCATGGTCGAAAAACCCCACGCGCGACTCGTCGTTAAGCGGTCCAGCTCCCACCATGATCTCGTTAGGCCGAGTGACGTCGAGTTCGGTCGTGTCCTGAGGAATCAGCACAACCTTTTCCGCGCGGATTCGCTCCAAGGTGGCGCTCAGGTGCGGGGCGAAGACTTTTTCCTTCTCGACCTTATCGTTGTCGAGGAATCGGTAGGCCGCCTCCATTTCCTTGCGGCCATTGCAGCCGGCGGGGAATTTCAGGGACGGCTTTTCGCTCATCGTATCGAGGACGATCCGAAATCGTCGGTCGAGGCGCTCGTCACTGAAGTCGGCTGTGGCCGCTTCTTGGAGAATCCATTCTTGCATAGGACCATCCGATGGCGAAGACCGAGCGGCGGGCTCTCCGGCCTGTGCGTCGTGCCAGGTGGGGAGAAGCTAACCCGGATGTTCCAGACTGGCAATATCACATGATATTCTCTGTATTTCCTAAATTGTCCAGAATGACGAAAACTTGTGCGGAACGACGAGGGCAACGCCCTGGGAATGAGCGGAGATCGAACGAAATCGAGCCCTGAAGGGGCGGCACAATCGAAGCGATGTTTCGCCCCTTCAGGGCAGGGGCGGTTTGGTCAGACATTCACGTACCCAGGGCGTTGCCCTGGGCTGATTTGTTGCGGCCCCTTCGGGGCCAAATCCAAAACAGCGCAACACCAAGACGCGCCGGCCGGCCGGCTGAGCTATTAGCCTCGCTCATCCCTGCGTGAGGTGGTACGATCAAACGGAGGCGACTACTCTGAATCGCCCCTGGACCGTCACGCGTTAAGTCGGCGATCATGGCGAGGGCACCGTCCTCGAAAACCTTGAGAGGTGATTATGAGTACCGCAACCCGATTCCTGCGCCGTGACCCGGCCGACATCGCGCCCTGGGCCGAGACGTGCGGCCAGATCCGACCGCTCGTCGAGGAAGCCGACGCCGCCGCCGCCGAGATTCATCACGTCGAGATCCAGGATGCCAAGCTGCACTACCATGAGCGGACCGACGAGTTCTACTACGTCATCCGGGGCGCCGGGACGATGGTCCTGGACGACCAGGAGATCGCGCTGCACGAGGGGGTGGTCGTCTACGTGCCCCGCGGCGTGCGGCACAAGGCCGTCGGCAGGCTGACGATCCTCACCGTCTGCATTCCGCCGGGCGTGCTCAATGATATTCATGAGGAGGAGTGATTCGCGAATTCAGCGCACATCCTCGGGATTGATCTCATGGACGTAGCCCGTGACGAAGTCGTGCGTGGCGAATGCGTCCACGTCTAACTTCTCGGGCTTCAGTCGAAGGCCGACGAACTGGCAGAATGTGTCGTCGGGATTCACCAGCCGGCGGAATCGATCGGGCTTGGGACAAACCTCTTCGTCGCGCAGCGGCAGCCCCGTGGCAACCCAGGTGACGCGGTCCTTCGCTTTCCCTCCCGTGAAGGTGTTGGCCATCAGGAGCGCGTTGCGGACGATGATGCAGCCTTGCGAATGCGACACGATCGCTATCCGCTTGCCGGCGTGATAGATGAGGTGGGCGACCTGTCGGGTCGTGCTGTTGGCCTGCACCAATTGTCCCACGACGGGGACAACGAACGGCCAGGTACGATCGTAGGTGGCTTCGGTGAGATCGGCGGCGATGCCGTTGGTGACGTTGTAGATCAGGCCGACCGGGCGTTGGATTCGAGCGGCGAGCGCCTTGGCTTCGGTGAGGGCCGACTCTCTGGTGATGTTAACGCCGTTGACGAAATACACCAGGTCGCCCTTGAAGTCGCCGGGATTGACGACGGTGACCGTCGGGGCTTGCATCGATGCGTCTCGGTTTCGCGGCGAGACTTTGAGCGCGAGGACTGGCCGCAGGGCCGCAGTCACGCCAGGACGCAGCACGCGGTCAAGCAGGGCGCCGGTCCCCTGGATGATCGCGTTAACGGCGTCCAGTGGTTTTCCCGCGATGATGGCGTCGACCAAGTTGGCGTTGGACTTGAGGAACTCTTGCTGGGCCTTGGCGTCGGCCGCGGCCTCCTCGGGGGTCTGTTCGGCGCCGGCGGTCTTCGGCTGGTCGCCGGTCTGACCCGGTTTGGGATTTCCGCCGTCTTGAGTTGCAGGCGGCTGTGCAGCCTGCTCGACCGCGGATTCCGCGGACTCGAGCACGACCGAGGCGGCTTGCCTGGCGACCTTCAGGAGCTCGCCAAGGAGGTCCGCTCTGGCGCTAGCCGCGGTAAACGGCAGCAGACTGACCGCAACCATCGAAATCACAATAGGGCGTGCATGACGGCGATTCACAGCAGCAAAAACCCAGTCTTGTCCAGGAGTGGTGTGGGTGTCGCTCGATTTCCGGTGAGCGCTTCCGCAAAGCGGTCGCGGCCGATATCCGTTTGTCGCGTCAATTCTACGACCGACGGCGATCGTTGACCACCGCCCGCGGGCGCGAAATGCCGGATGGTGCATGGAGTCCTTTGGGGACACAAGTCTGGCGCCCAACGCGGCCTGGCGCTTCCGGAGATCCGCGAAGATCGCCTGCACATCGAAGCCATATTCCGGGGCAAGCCTTTCCCGTGTCCGATGGACATCCGCGACGATGGGGTCTTCCCACACGATCTTAGGCTCCCATGAGTTCTTCGGGCGTGCAGATGTTTGGCATCCGGTAACCCAGCCGCTCACACACTCTTAGCGAAGGCGCCAATCGTTGAGACGTTCCGTGCGGCCACGAGAGAATGCTACTCGGTCCGGCCGGGAAGTTCAGCAGGAATTATCTCAACTAGCCCTTGAGTCATCGCGTTTCGGCTGAACTCAGGCAATTGCTGGAAAACCCGGCTTACTCGCAAAGAGCTACCGAAATTGCGACGAAGGTACAGCAAGCGGAGGGCATGAAAGCGGCGTGCGATGCCATTGAATCCGTGTTCCAAACCGGGGACCGCTTGGCGAAAACCTGAGTACTCGAGGGAGGTAAAGCCGGCCTGAAGGCTGGCATCGCCACGCGACCTCTACATTGTCGGGGCTCAAGATGAGACAATGGTCCCGCTTAAAAATCATCAAGGCAATCGGCCGTTGTCAGGTGTTAATCAATGGATGAGACAAAAGACCGCTCCGAAACCGGCGGCTCGAAGCCTCGCGCTCCCGGTTCGGGCGGCTCCTCGAATGAGACGAAAGACCTGTCCGAAACCTGCGGCTCGCGGTCCTTCGCTCTTGGTTCGAGTGGCTCGTCGGAGGGCGATCCCTCCAGGATCGGCCGCTACCGGATCATCCGCAGGTTAGGTCAGGGTGGGTTCGGACGGGTCTATCTGGCTCACGACGATGACCTCGACCGCCCGGTCGCCGTCAAGGTGCCGAACCCCGAACGAATCAAGCGCCCCGAGGATGTGGAAGCATTTCTTGTCGAAGCCCGTATTCTCGCCAAACTGGACCATCCCCACATCGTGCCGGTCCACGACGTGGGCCGCACCGAAGACGGACTCTGCTTCGTCGTCTCGAAGCTCGTCGAAGGCAGCGACCTGGCAGTGAAGATGGAACAAGCTTGCCCCTCCTTCCGCAACTCGGCGGAACTGGTCGCCACGATCGCCGACGCCTTGCATTACGCCCATGGCCGAGGGCTGGTCCACCGCGACATCAAGCCCGCCAACATTTTGATCGACGCCTCGGGCAAACCCTGCGTGGCGGATTTCGGTCTCGCGCTCAGAGATGAGGATTTCGGCAAGGGCGGAGGGCTGGCCGGCACGCCGGCCTATATGAGTCCCGAGCAGGCCAGAGGCGAGGGACACCTGGTCGATGGCCGTTCGGACATCTTCAGCCTGGGCGTGGTCTTCTACGAGCTACTGACCGGTCGCAGACCGTTCCGCGCGGAGTCGCTTTCCGAGATCATCCAGCAAGTGACCTTGGCCGAGGCGCGCCCGCCGCGCCAGATCGACGACGCGATCCCCAAGGAGCTGGAACGAATTTGCTTGAGAGCGATGTCGAAGCGTGCATCCGAACGGTACACCACGGCGCGCGACCTGGCGGAGGACCTTCGCCTGTTCCTTCAGGCCGAAGGAGGCGCAGTCTCGCCTGCCATCCCCGCGGCTCCCATCAGCACCCCGCCCGGATCGACCTTGGAATCCACCCCACTCCCGGCCACGTCCAGGCAATCCGACTCCGACCAGCGACCGATCAAGATCGTGCCGAAAGGGCTGCGATCGTTCGATGAGCACGATGCCGACTTCTTCCTGGAATTGCTGCCCGGACCTCGGGACCGGGATGGACTGCCCGACAGCATTCGATTCTGGAAGCGCAAGATCGAGCAGATCGACCCTGACCTGACTTTCCGGGTTGGTCTGATCTATGGGCCGTCGGGATGTGGCAAGTCGTCGCTGGTGAAGGCCGGGCTTCTCCCCCGGCTGGGAAAGCACGTCCTGCCGGTCTACGTCGAGGCGGCCGCGGATGAGACGGAAGCCCGATTGCTCAAGGGCTTGCGCAAGGCTTGTCCTGAGCTGCCGCGAGGTTCGGGGCTGGTCGAGTCGCTGGCAACTCTGCGAAAAGGCCGCGTCTTGCCGCCCGAGCGCAAATTTCTGCTGGTGCTGGATCAGTTCGAGCAATGGCTGTTCGCCAGGCGGGGCGAGGAGAATACCGAACTGGTTGCCGCCCTTCGCCAGTGCGACGGCGAACATCTCCAGGCGGTCGTGATGGTGCGGGATGATTTCTGGATGGCGGCGACCCGGTTCATGAGGGACCTCGAGATCCGCCTCCTCGAAGGGGAGAACTCGGCGGCCGTTGATCTTTTCGACCCGGACCACGCCCACAAGGTACTGGCGGCATTTGGCCGGGCATTCGGCAAGCTTCCGGAGAATCTGTCGGATGCATCGAGCGCCCAGAAGGCCTTTCTGAAGGATTCTGTGAATGGGCTGGCGGAAGAAGGCAAGGTCATCTCCGTTCGCCTGGCGCTTTATGCCGAGATGATGAAAGGCAAACCGTGGACTCCGTCCACCCTCAAGGAAGTCGGCGGCACGAAGGGTGTCGGCGTCACCTTTCTGGAAGAGACGTTCAGCGCCAGCACCGCCCCGCCCGAGCACCGCCTTCACCAGAAAGCCGCCCAGGCGGCGCTCGAATGCGCTGCTTCCCGAGAGCGGCACCGACATCAAGGGACAGATGCGATCACGTGAGGAATTGCTCGAAGCCTCGGGATACGCGAACCGCCCCAGGGACTTCGACGACCTGATCCACATCCTCGACCCAGAGCTTCGCCTGATCACGCCAACCGAAGAAGGGATGAGGGATGAGGGCGGAGGGATGAACTTGGAAAACAAGGCAGTTGCATCCGGCGCGTCTGACTCATCCCTCATCCTTCATCCCTCATCCCTTCGGGTTGATTCATCCCTCATCCCTCATCCCTCATACCTTCGCTACTACCAGCTCGCACACGATTACCTGGTCCACTCGTTGCGAGATTGGCTGACGCGCAAGCAGAAGGAAACGCGCCGGGGGCGGGCGGAGCTGAAACTGGCGGAACGCTCCGGCCTGTGGAACGCCAAGCCAGAAAACCGCCATCTGCCGACCCTCGGGGAATGGCTCGGCATCCGCACGCTGACAAATCCGAAAACGTGGACCTCTCAGCAGCGGGTGATGATGTCCAGGGCGACCCGGTTGCACAGTCTCCGATCGGCGCTCGCTCTGGCTGGTCTCATCGCGTTGATTTCTATCGGAGTCGTGGTTCGCACTGAAGTTGCCAGGGAGCAGGAAACGACCCGCATCCAAGGGCTGGTCGGCCGCCTGGTGAGCGCGGAACCGAATCAGTTGCCAGTCATTGTCAAAGAACTCGATGCCAATCCCGCGGTTGCCGCGACCTATCTGGCGCCGCTCTTGGCCGCCAATGCCGCAACGGTCAACGAAAAACGCGCGCGATTGCATGCTCGCCTCGCGCAGGTTTCCCGCGACCGGGCGCTGGTCGAACCACTGCTGGAAGAACTGCTCACCAGCAAGGTCGTTTACGTCGGCCCGATAGGTCAGCTACTGCGTCCCTACGCGGGTGAGCTCACGGAAAAACTCCGGGCCATCCTGCGGGACGGGAAAGCCGAGGCTGATCGCCGCTTCCGCGCCGCGGCGGCGCTGGCGGATTACGTTCCCGAATCCGAGGCGGCCTCGTGGAGCGAGCAGGACTTGAAGTTCGTGGCCGAGCAACTGGTCTCGTCCAATGCCGAGTTCCAGCCGCTGCTGCGCGACGCGCTGCGTCTGATTCGTGCGCGACTGCTGGGGGATCTTGAGCGGATCTTCGCCGATGCCAAGGCGACCGCCGCGCAGCAGTTGAGCGCCGCCAATGCGTTCGCAGATTACTCCGCCGGCGATATCCCGAAGTTGTCCCAACTGCTCGCCGTCGCGACGCCGGAGCAATACGCGGTTCTCCACCCGATCGTGGCGGCCAGCCGCGCGCCCGCCACGATCGAGGATCTCGCCACGATCGCCGCCACGCCGCCGCCGGCGGAACTTGGTTCCGTACAGCGCATACCCTTTGGCCAACGCCGTGCGAACGCCGCAGTCGCCTTGCTGCGGCTGGGCGAGCGCGAGAAGGTGCTGCCGGTCTTTGAGATGACCGATGATCCGGAGGCGCTCACGCAATTCATGTTCCGCTGCCGCCCGCGCGGAGTCGCCGTGGATGCCCTGTTGGACTGTCTGCAACGGGTCAGCGCCCTTCCGAAAGGTCGTTATCCAAAAAACACCCGGTACGCCCTGCTGCTGTCGTTGGGGGAGTTTTCACTCGAGGAGATTCCCGAATCGCGTCGGGTAGCACTGCTTGAGCAACTGGCCGACTGGTACCGCCATGACCCGAGTTCAGGAGTCCACGGCGCGGCGGGCTGGCTGCTGCGGCAATGGGGCCAGGCTGAGGTCGCGCGGCAGGTGGATCAAACCGCGGTGCCGTATGCGCCTGACCGGGAGTGGTTCACGCTGGCGATCACCGTCAAGCCGGCAGTGCCGCCCGAGCCGAAAACGGAACCGGCGAAGGAGAATGCCAGATCGAAATCAGAGCCACGGAAACCGCCCGAGCCCCCACGGTCGAAACCTGACGAAACCGCGAAACCGGCCGCATCGAGCAAGTCCGCGTCGGCAGCCGAGAAATCCAAACTCGAACCGCCCGCCCTACCGCTGCCGGCCAAGACGTTTTATTACACGTTCATCGTATTTCAGGCGGGCGCCTACGACATCGGATCGGTCAATGACGAACCGGACCGGCAAAAAATGGAAGTCCGGCACCGTATCACGCTGACGCGTCCCTATGCGCTCTTGGATCGTGAGATCACCGTCGAGGAGCTGATCGCCTTTTCCCCACTATACGAGCGATTCATGCGGCAATTCGATGCGAAACCCGCGGATGCCGGGTTCGGTGCGGACTGGTACGACGCGGTGGGCTTTTGCCGGTGGCTGGGCCAGCAGTCGGGCTTGCCGGAAAGAGACCAGTCGTATGCGGCTCCGGAGACCGTGGACAAGGCGAAGTATCCGCGGGAGCCGAATCCCGGTGCGAACTGGGCCCCGCGGAACTGGCCGCTGGAGCTGGGTCGACGCGGATTTCGACTGCCGACGGAATCGGAGTGGGAAGTGGCCAGCCGTGCCGGAGCGCGGACGGCTTACGGATTCGGGAGCGAAGTGAGCCTGCTGGCACGATTTGGCTGGTTCGCGGAGAACAGCGGCAAGCACGGCCATCCGCCGCGAGAACTGCGTCCGAGCATTCGGGGCTTGTTTGACATGCACGGGAACCGATTTGAGTGGACGCACGATTGGTATGGTGACCTTGGGGAAACCGCCGCCGTGGATTCGCTCGGTGCTAAGGAGGGCTCGAACCGCGTGCTCCGTGGCGGCGGGTGGGGCTACGACGCGGCGTCCTGCCGGGTGGCGTACCGCGGCACGGGCGACCCGACGTTCCGCTCGGCCAGCGACGGCTTCCGCCTGGTCCTGAGTCCGTCTGGAGTCACGCCGGAGGCGGCATCAGTCGAGGGAGCGGAGCCATCGGGCGCAGGCCCGGAGGGAGCGTCTGCGGAGCAGCGACCGGAGATGCCGTAGCCGGATGGCGGAGCGGGCTCGTCGCATTGAAATGAAACACGGGGGTGCAGGGGGTGTCCCCCTGCTTTCGAAAAAACAAGTACGCAGAACGGATTCTGTCGTTGCTGCTTGCCCTGGAAGCCCGCCCCGATGCGTCGAGCGGCGAACCTGTCTGATCAGATTCCGGCGCCCGAGAATCTGCGGCTGGCATTCCCTAAATCCGCCCGCGGGCGGCGGGGTCAGGCCTAAAACAAGTAGCCTCGTCTCCCGCAGGGCGGGACGTTCGGCAATCTTCCGTCGATCGTCCGCTCGGCGAACCGTAACGGCAACGCCCCGGCGAACCGTAACAGGAACTACGGCTTCCGCCCTCCAGCGCTTGGCAACAGGACGAGCATCCTGTTCCGCCAGAATTCGAGAGCGTTTTCCGCTCTCCGAGCGTGCGGCCAAGTCCAGGCCGCCGTCCCGGGTGACCTTGGTTGCCCGAACGAATGAAGCCCAAGTCGGGCGGGTCTGGTGTCTGCCGAGTGTCCCGACGGGTGTGTGGCATTTGCGAACGTCTACTCGCCAACGATCGTCCAACCCTCGAGGTTCCCTGGCGGAGCAGTGAGAGCCGCCGGCTTCGTACAATGAATGCGGACGACACGCGGGTTGTTGGGATCAACCAGCGTTTCAATGCCGATAATAGTGACCTTCTCCTCCGAGCTTGGCCCGCGCAGGATAACCCGCTGCCCGATTGAGAGCGTGCCGTTCAAGACGCGGACATCTAGACCAAGCCGTCCGTGATCACTCCATTCGGGTAACAGGGCGTCCAAGTTGATGGATCGTAGGACAGTGCCCGCCACTTGGTAGGACATTACTTCGCTCATGGTAACCTCAAGCGTGAATCAGACCTTTCCTTCAGCATCTCTGATAGCTCGAAGGTTGGCAATGACCTGTCGCACCTCGTCGTTGGGAAGCCCGAATGCTCGTCGCTTGCGTATTAATGTTTCCGCCGCTTGGGCTTCAAGGTCGAGAACGCCACGGGGACCAATCGTAACGCCTTGAGCGAACTGTTCCGCATGGATCAGTTCCTCAAAGACAGCCGTTCGAGTCGGGCTCGCCGGCAAGAGTATCGTACTCTCGTTGAGCGTCAACCCGCCTGCGCCTCGCAGTCGCAGGTATTGCTGCGCAGACAGGCTCTGGTCAATTATTCCACCCGACGCCCGAAAGTCCGCGGTCAGCGCCTCAACTTCCGCTTGGGTGAGCGCACGGCCCATGTATCCGGCTGACAGAAACCCATCCCCCGCGGCGAAAACCGCTTTTTTGGTCACCTCCGGAGATTCCGCCGTGGGCCAAGGCACGGCCTCTGGTCGCCTCCGACCAACCCCTCACCGGCGTTCGAACGCCGACTGATCAACGACCCCCACTGCGGTTGTTAGAGGTACTTTCCTGGACAGGCCAGGCACCACCTCACCGCGGCCGGGGACCATCAAACAACTTTACCGCACGCAGGTCCCCATTGCGATGGACTCTATCGACAATCGTTGGTCGAGCGGATCGAGCGCAACCACCAACCGGCGCTTGAGCGCTCGGCGAACCGCGGCGACGACGTTCCGGCGGACCGTACCGCGAACGACAGTTTCCACCCCTCGAAGATTTACTACTTGTCTGCTCTAAATCTCTACGAATTCAGCCCTTCTGGCACTCATTCCCACGCGGAGCGCGGGAACGAGTCAAGCCTGCCTGCCCGCTCAGCGGCTTTTTTTGCGGAGCCGCACTTGACAGCGGTCGCTGACTGTATTAAGATGATTAGTACAGTTAATCACGGTGACCCCATGCAGTATGAAATCAACAGCACGAGCCGCCTGCCGATCTATCAGCAACTGGTGCAGCAGGTCCGCGAGGCGATCGCTCGGGGCGACCTGAAGCCGGAAGTGCAGTTGCCTTCGGTGCGCCAGCTTTCGCGGGACCTCGTGATCAACCCCAACACGGTGGCGCGGGCCTATACGGAGCTCGAGCGCGAGGGCTTGCTCAACAATCGCCCGGGGCGCGGGGTGTTCGTCGCCCAGCCGAAGGACGAGCTGACCAGGGAGGCACGGCGGCGGCGGTTGCTGGAGAGTCTCGACCGGTTTCTCACCGAAGCCGTGCACCTGGCGTTTTCCGAGGAAGAGAGTGTCCGGCTCGTATCCACGCGCTCGCGACAGTTTCAATGGAACCCGGCGAAGGCGGGCTCGCGATGAAATGAGCAGAAAGGAGCCTCCATGACGCATGCCATCTTCACAGAGCGGCTCACGAAGTATTACGGGGCGCGGTGCGTGGTCAACTGCCTGGATCTGCGCGTGCCGATCGGGACCGTTTATGGTTTCCTGGGGCGTAACGGGGCCGGCAAGTCGACGACGATCAAGATGCTGCTGGGAATGGTCCAGCCCAACTTTGGCCGGGTCGAGCTCTTGGGGCACGAGCTCGCGAACGCTGCCGCCGTCAGTGCGGGGCCGCATTGCCTATCTGGCGGAGGGACATCCCCTCTACGGCTGGATGACCGTCGCCGAAGCCGTGCGGTTTGGCCGCTCGTTTCATGCTGAGCGCTGGAATCAGCGGTTGCTCGATCAGATTCTCGATCACTTCGAGATCCCCGCTCGGGCGAAGCTCCGCCGGTTGTCGAACGGCCAGCGCGCCAACGTCGCCCTGGCCCTGGCGATCGCCCCCGATCCCGATCTGCTCATTCTGGACGACCCCACGCTGGGCCTCGATACAGTCGCCCGCCGCGATTTCTTGATGTCGATGATCCATCTGGTTGCGCGCCAGGGGAGGACGATCCTTTTCAGCTCGCATATCCTGGCCGACGTCGAGCGCGTCGCCGATCGGATCGGCATCCTGGTCGACGGCGTGTTGCGGGTCGACTGTCCGACCGAACACTTCAAGGAAAGCGTGAGCAAGCTGGTGCTCGAGTTCGCGGGCCGGCCGCCGGCATTTCCCGGCTGTTCGGGACTGGTCCAGGCGTGGGAAGTCGGCCGCCGTCTCGAGCTCGTCATTGTCAACTTCGGACCGGACCAGCGGCAGGTGATCGAATCACTCGCGCCGCTGGCCTGGGACGTCGTGGGACTGAACCTCGAAGACGCCTTCGTCGACTACACCCGCGGGCCCAGGCGGTCGTTGCCCGTTTTTGATGAGGAAGCGCCGGAACCTCAACCGAGCACCAGCGATCGAGGAGCCGCATGATCATGATCGCGCGCAAGTTTTCTCTATTGCGTCAGCTCCTGTGGGCGGCGACCCTCGCGACGGGATTCGGCACACTCTGGTCTTATCTGGCCGTCTGGCTCGGCACCTCGATCCAGGAAGCCTGGCAGGGCGGGCGGCGGAATTGGCCTCCTCTGGAACTGGTCGTGGTCAGGTCTGACGGCACGCCACTCATCCGCAGCATCCCGCAGGATAATCCGTCGCTGGACACCTATCGCGACTTGAGCGGCCGCGCGCAGGATGCTCCGGACGAGAACGACCTGCTCGCCGCGGTTTCCATGGCGGGCGAGCACGAGGCGTCTAACTTCCATCTCTCGCCGTTAGGCTGGGAGCAGAGGCTGAAGGTCTTCGTGAATGAGCGAGAGCCCAGCGTCATTTGGTTCTTCGTGCACGACGGTAAGCCGGAGGGGGCGGGCTACTTCGTCGGTTACGAGCGCGTGAGCAACCGGCGGGTCGGTTTCATCGGCCTCGCCGGCTTTCGCTCGCATTCCGTGCCGGCCGCGGAATGGATTCCCGTGCGCGGCGAGCTGATCAGGGACAATTCGCAGTGGAGCTCGATGCCGTACTGGTATTCGCGTTTTCTGCGGCGACAGGTGGCCCGGCTCGATCGTCAGGACCTGCGCGCCGCGATTGGTCTATGTGCCGTCCGGAAACCGACTGCGATTGGTCGACCTCACCGCGCGCACGGTAACGACCGTTTTTGAAACGTCGGAGCCGATCGAGTCGCCGGGAATTCCCACGGTCTCATCCTGGGGCTATGGCCGTGCCATCAAGGAACAAACCATTCTGGTGCGGACAAGACAGCAGATCCACGCCTTAGATCGCAAGCATAACGTCATCAAGGTATTCACCATTCCCACCGAAGTCGACCGCCAGAGCCCGGTGGATTGGTACGAGATTGGCAACGGCCAGGCGATCGCCGTCTTCACCCGACCAGGGTCAACGCTGGAACCGAACAGTCTCACCAAACGGATGGTGTACCGGATCGCGAATGATGGATCGATCCAGGATCGGTACGAGCTTACGCTGCAATCGGGATCGCGCGTGCAGAGCGAACAGACGCGAGCCTATGGCCTCGCTCTTGCACTTCCGGTACCGGCGATCCTGTTCGTCGTCGATCTATTCATCGCGATCGAGATCGATCGGACACAGAGCTATCCAGCGGTTTTCCTTGCTCTGCTTGAGGAGTTCAGGGCCCTCCTTGATGGTAGTCTTCGCTCTGTCAGCGGTCCTGGCCGTCATGGCCTGGCGACGGAGCCGGTCGTTCGGCCTGGCGAAGCGAGAGCAGGTCGCCTGGGTGGTCTTTGTTCTCCTCTTGGGGCTCCCCGCCTACGTGGGCTTCCTGCTCTATCGTCGCTGGCCGATCCGACTGCCCTGTCCGAATTGCCACGCTCAGGCTCCGCGCGACCGCGCGGCCTGCGCGGAGTGCGGAACACGCTTCCCCGATCCTTCCTTGAAAGGAATTGAGATCTTCGCCTGAAGCGAGGAGAAAACGAAAATGGTCCTGACACTCGTGAGGAAGGAGCTGCGCGAAACAAGGGCGTTTGCCGCTCTCGCGCTCGGGCTTTATCTCATCTACGTGAGCAAGCTGACGGGGAATTGGAGCCCGCTGCTCAGTTCGCTCTTCTGGTGGGCCCCCGGGATGAACGCGGAAGCCGCCGATGTCCCGTTTGTTGAGGATAATTTCTTGACCATGTTGTGCGTTATCGGCGGCGCCCTGGCGATCACCCTGGGGTTCCGGCAGTCGGCCTGGGAGCCGAGCCAGGGGACGGCTCTGTACCTCCTGCATCTTCCGCTGGCCCGTCGTACCATCTTCGTGACGAAGCTACTGACGGGGATCGGCCTGTTGCTGGGGTGCACATTGTTGCCGATCCTGATTTATGCGACGTGGGCCGCCATTCCAGGAACGCATCCCGGTCCGTTCGAGTGGTCGATGACCGGGCCGGCGTTTCGCCTCTGGCTGCTCATGCCGCTCGTCGTATCTCGGGGCGTTTGCCAGCGGCATCCGCCCGGCGCGCTGGTTCGGCTCGCGGCTGCTGCCGCTCCTGGCGGCGGCATTCTCCAGCTTGCTCTTGGGAGTCGTGCCGCACTGGTGGCTGATCGCTTTCCCGCTGCTCTTGCTCGTGGCGGCGGTGCTCGTCAGCGATATCCTCTGGGAAGCCGAACACACGCGATTTTTGAGGCGATCATCCAGCCCTCTCCCGCCTTGCCCCGGAGGCGCAAGCGAACTGCCCGCATATCTGCAAACCACGCGCAAGCCCATTGCCGGCCGTCGTTGTTGTTGCGATCATCATCCTTGAGTTGCTCCAAATTGGGGACGGCTTCCGGGTGAAAGAAAGCGCGGGATCACGATGAGAAGCTCCTGGACCAGATGGGTTTGGTGGACTTGCGTGCTGGCGGCGACGACGGGGGCCATGGCTGTTGAGTCGCGCGCCGCCGACAGCGCCGACTTTCGGGTCGGCGCGGCCGATAAAGACATCACGCCGCCGCCGGGAATACCGATGTGGGGCTATGGCGCCCGTCACGACGCTCTCTCCGAGGGCTCGCTCGACCCGCTCATGGCCAAGGCCATCGTCATCGCGGCCGGCGACGACAAGGTTGCGCTCGTCGGGATCGACCTCGGCCGCGGACCGACCGTAGCGATGATGAAGGTGATCCGCCAGGAAATCGCCGCGAAGGCTGGCATCCGCAATGTCCTCATCACCGGCAGCCACACCCATCACGGGCCGGTGATCGAGCTGGTCGATGAGCCCGGACTGGGCCAGGGAAAGTTCGACACCGCCGTCGCGTATTCCCGCAAGCTGCCCTACCTGCTCATCGAGGCGATTCTCGACGCCGACAAGGACCGGAAGCCGGCCAGGATCGGAGTCGCGACCGAGTCGGTCGCGCTGAACCGAAACCGGCACACCAAACGGCAGCCCAAGGCGACCGACCCGATGCTGGCCGTCATGCGGTTCGACGACCTCGCCGGCAAGCCTATCGCGGTCCTCGTCAACTTCGCCGCGCACCCGGTCATGACCCAGGAGAAGCTCCTCAAATACTCGGCCGATTACCCGGGCTTCCTCAAAAACAAGGTCGAAGCCGCGTTGTCCACCAAGTGCGTCTTCATGCAAGGGGCGGCCGGCGACATGAGCCCGAATCCCAATCCCGGGCCCTGGGAGCCCAAGAGCTTCGGCGAGACGGTCGCCGACCACGTGATCGCACTCGCGCAATCGGTCGCGACCGAGGTGCCGGCGCATCCCTCGGTCAAGGGCATGGTCGACACGTTCCAGTTCAAGACGCGCGTCGACCTCCAGGACCCCAAGGTTGTGGGCGTCTTCGAACGGAGCTTTTTTCCGGAGATTACCCACGCCTATGCGAAGGAATTTGGAAAGGCTCTCTCGGCCGAGCTGAACACCGTTCTCGTCAATGGCGAGATCGCGCTGGTGGGCGGCTCCGGCGAGTTTTTCTGTAACCACGCCAACCGGCTCAAGGCGCGGTCGTACGTCAAGCACACCCTCTTCTTCGGCTACTGCAACGGCCACTGCATGTATTTCCCCACCATCGAAGCCGCCTCGGAAGGAGGCTACGGTGCCGACCCGGGCATCTCGCTGGCCGAGATCGGCGCGGGAGAACGGATGATGGATAAGGCGGTATTCAATATTTACTTGCTCCAGGGGAAATTCAGTCGGGAAAGGAGATAGGGAAAAAAGATGAAGGATGAATAAGACCGCTCTCGATTCAGCGATTATCTGACCCTGCGGAGCCTTGGTGACTGATCGGGGGCGGAATCAGCGCCCCATCCCCCGACGATGTGTAATTGGTGGTGCCGGGTCCACCCCCCCTACCCCCCCTTAGCAAGGGGGGGAGCGGACGCGACCTTAGCAATGGGGGGAGCGGACGCGACCTTAGCAATGGGGGGAGCGGACGCGACCGGCGCTGGCGCTCAGCCTCGTAAACCCCTGCTATTCACTCAGAACGTGTCACGCTACTTCCGGTACAAGACGAGTGAGGATCTGGTCGCCGGGGCCCGGGCACTTGGCCTGGGCGTGGAACTGAGCGCCGATCTCTCGCCGCTGTTGGAGTCCGTGGATGTCGGCGGACGCCCCGTCGGCAACCGGCTGGCGATTCAGCCGATGGAAGGCTGTGATGGCGAGGCCGACGGCTCGCCGGGCGAGCTGACCTTCCGCCGCTACCGCCGCTTCGGCGCCGGCGGGGCCAAGCTGATCTGGGGCGAGGCCTGCGCGGTCGTCGCCGAAGGCCGGGCCAATCCCCGCCAGCTTTTGATCAATCCGGCCAACGTTGCGCCGCTGGCTCGACTGGTGCAGACGACCTGCCAGGCACATTTCGATGCCAACGGTAAGAACGACGACCTGCTCGTCGGCCTTCAGCTCACCCATTCGGGACGGTATTCGTTCGAACGTCCCCTCTTGGCCCAGCACGATCCGCTGCTCGATCCGCGGACCATTGTCGACAAAGCGACCGGAACGACAGCCGGCCCCGAGACGCCGCTCCTGAGCGACGCCGACCTCGACCGCTTGCAGGATCGTTATGTCGAGGCGGCCGTGCTGGCCGAGCAGGCCGGCTTCGATTTCGTGGATATCAAGCAGTGCCACCGCTACTTGCTCAATGAGTTGCTGGCGGCGCAGTACGCGGCCCGGCAAGTACGGCGGGCCGTTCGAAAACCGCACGCGGTTCGTCCGGGAGGTCGTGGGCCGGATCAGGTCGTCTTGCCCTGGTCTCTTGCTCGCAACCCGGATGAATGTCTTCGACGGGATTCCGTACCGGAAAGGTCCGACGGACGAAGGCGTCCTCTGCTCTTTCACGCCGCCGATCCGATCGGCGTGGGGCACGCGCAGGACGACCCGGCCGAGCCCGACCTGGAGGAACCGCTGGCGCTCGTCGGTCTGCTCCAAGAGCTCGGAGTTTGCCTGGTCAATATCTCGATGGGCAACCCCTACGCCAGCCCGCACCTGGTCAGGCCGTTCGAGTATCCGCCGCCGGACGGATACGAGACACCCGAGCACCCGCTCTTCGGCGTCAACCGCCATTTCCGGTCAACGGCGAGTATCCAGACGGCGTATCCGGAGTTGGCGATTGTCGGATCGGGCTATAGCTGGCTCCAGGCGTTTGCGTTCGAGGCGGGTGCTGCCAATCTGGCCGCGGGGCGCACCACTTTTGTGGGAATCGGCCGCGGCGCGCTCGCGCAGCCCGACTTCGGCCGCCGCCTGGCTCGCGGCGAGCCGCTCGATCGCAAGCACATCTGCCGGACCTTCAGCTACTGCACGGCGCTCGATGCGCTCGAAACATCATGAAATGGGCCAGTTCCCCACCGGCTGCCCGCCGTTCGACAAAGAGGTTTACGGGCCGATCTGGGAGGAAGCGCGAGCGACCGGCGAAGTCCTGAGGAACGGGCCGGTAAGAGGTTCCGGATTTCGAGCGGTGTCATGGCGTTTTCTCGGCAGAAAGCGCTCGGGAGTGCAATGGTACGGAGGTCGTGATCGCTCTCGTCCAAGCGTGTCTGCAACACCGCGCACTTTCCCTATTCTGGGTGTGGATCTTTGAAAAAAAGTCTATTGCGGGATCGCCAACCGACGACTAAATGATTGGGCAACAACTCGTCCGGCATCACAATAGAATGGCGACACGGCACGGAGAAGCCGAATCGCTGCGGGAGCTTTCGACCCGGTTACCCAGCGAAAGACGGACTGGAGCGAAGAATCCATGCCACGACGGCGAGCGTTTCGTCCCGCGCTCTCGAATGTTCTGGAAGGCCGAATCGCCTTGAGCAGCGCAGCAGCAGCCGTAGGCCATCAATCCTCCGTCGTCGCGGCGGAAACCCAAGCCGCGAGCACCGCAACGACCTCGCCGTCATACGAGGAGCTGACGACTACCTACGCCAACGGGGATGCCGGCAACATTGTCGGAATTGGCGAGATCCACGGCACGACCGAGACCGCAATATCGCCTGACGGTGCCGACCGGCAGCAACACGACCACGACCACCGACTCGATCGATCTGCCCGGTACCGCCGGTCACGAAACGGTCGTGAACGTTGCGACCACACAGGGCAACACGACGACCGAAAATATCACGACGACGCTGCCGGACGGTTCGACCACGACCGAGACCAAGATCCTGAACACCTACGGCCGCAAGACCACCATCGACGCATGGCTCGATACACCTGGCGTGGGCATTCAGACCACCGTGGGCACCACGGTTCAGAGCGGACCGAAGGCGATCACCACCGAGGTCATCCACACGGCCGCCGGCAACGTTTATCACTACCACCGAGTCGTGACCCAGATCAGTCCGCTCGAATCGACCGTCAGCACCACGACCACCGGGCCCAACGGCGCGGTGACCAATCACGTGCGGTCGACGACGACGATTACACCGCTGCCGTTGCCGACGACGTGAGATGGGACCGACTCCCAACGCGGCGGAGCCGCAACCGACGGATCGGGGGACAGAGCCCCCTCCTACACAAATCGCCGCGCGGCGCCGGCCTCTTGGAGGAGCCGGCTCTGTCCGGCGATCCCATTTTGGTAAACTCAATCCTTGGACTAAGGATCGGGATGCGAATGACTTCCCCGCAGAGTTGACTTTCGCGGAGCGAATGGCGACACTTGTTCTCAGCGGAGCGCCCCAGCGGATGCCGCGCCGAGTTCGGGCGACGCGCCACCGGGTTGGGATGCGAGGGCGACGATGGCTTACAGCGATAGGCGAAAAACGAGAACATCGTCGGGGGCATCCCGCAGTGCCTCGCCGAGATGGTAGCGGCGCGGAGGTTCAACTTGCAACAGAAGCAGCCCGACGCGGCCGTTCATGGGGTCGTCACCACGGGCATCGTGTGGCGGTTCCTGAAACTGGATGGTACGCGCGCTTCCGTGGACGTCGTGGAATATCCGATCCAGTTTCCGCGGAAGATTTTTGGCATCTTGACGGCGATCGCGCTTGGCGGACGGGGCTGACAATTCGGAAACGGTGATCCAGAAACCAGACATGCGATTAAGTTGACCGGAAATATCGACACAACCTTCGCTGAGATCCCGGCGCATCCGGCTCCGAGTCAGCGTGCGCGGGCTGATGCTTCTCGTGCTGCTCTCAGGCGGCGTGTCAGGGTGGATCGTCCACGTTGCCCGCAGCGCCCACGGTCAGCGTCTCGCCGTGGCAGGAATCACGAGAGCTGGGGGCTGGGCTTTGTATGACTGGGACTTCAAGAACGGTCGCTTTCTCGCGAAAAACGAACGGCGGGAACCGACGTGGCTGGTGGATCTCATCGGGGTCGATTATTTCGCAAACGTCACCTGGGTGTACCTGCCCCGTTCGGCAACAGATCATGATCTTGTTTACGTTGGGCAGCTCAGACGAGTTGAGTGGCTGGGTGACCTGACGACGCGGCAGACCGACGCCGGCTTGGTCCACTTAACAGGGCTGTCTAACCTCCGAGAGTTGAACCTCAGAAGAACCCAAGTCACCGATCCGGGGCTCGCGCATCTGAAGGGGCTGACCAGACTCTCCAAGCTCGACCTCAGCCGCACTCAGGTCACCGACGCCGGCCTGAAACATCTAGAGGGGCTGACCGGCCTCAGAGAGCTGTATCTCCAGGGTACCCAGGTGAGCGACGCCGGGCTGGGACATCTCCAGCGGCTGACTGGCCTGCGAGAGCTGCATCTACAAAGCACCCAGGTGAGCGACGCCGGGGCGCGAAAGCTGCAGCGGCGCTGCCGCGGGTGATGATATGGCATTGATTTATCGGGCAACCAGACCGTTTAGTATAAAGAATCGTTGAGACGTTACGCTCCGGCTCCAGCCCGGCTGGAATTTCCGGGTTCAATCAATCGCCTCCTCCCATCCGCGGCTGCCGTGCGAGCGGAGCATCTGCATCAGCGGGTGGCGGCCGAGTTCTTCGTCCGAAAGTTCGCTCTTTAGCAGTCGGACGACCTCGGGAAGGCAAGAGTCGAGGTAGAGCTCCTCGGCCTCGCGCAGCGTTTCGGCCCGGCCGCAAAGCAGAAGCTGCGCGACCGGATCGCTCGACAGCCGTGTGATTTCTTCGAAATCGCTTGCCATTCGTCCAGTCCTCGACCAGTGATTCTACCAAGAAAACCGTGCCGGGACGAACCTGCGTGCCGGCAGAAAAAGCTGCCGCGAATGACTCCCAGCGGTTTCGCATTTGCTTAACAATCCTCCGGCGACTAACATGGTAGCGATCGCGACCTTCCTCACACGGCCGTCGGCGGGAGCGACGCGTCGATCGCGACTCGAAGAGGCAGCGTGATTCCTTGGCATTGCCATCGATCGTGGGAGCGCCGCGGGATGAGAGCGTTTGATACCCTTTCCAGCAGTCGGCTCGCTGCGCGCTTGACTGCGGCCTTGGTTTGGCTGGGCTGGTCGAGCCTTGTGCTGGCCCAAATTGGCGAATTCGAAACAGTCCGCCGCGGTAGAATCGACGGCCGCCTTGCCGGCCGGCACCGAGGTCGTCCTCAAATCGTCCGCGACGCCGCTTTTCGAACTGGGACACTGGGTTCCAAGTGCGGACCAGCTCTCATTCCTGGTCGAACGCGTCCAGGACGATAAAGTCAAGGTGATCTCGCGCGACAAGACCATTCAGGGGTGGCTGCGGCGCGAACAGGTCGTTCCGCTCGACGCGGCGATCGACTATTTCGGCGAGGTACTTGCATGGGATCGGCGCAACACCGACGCCTACTGGATGCGTGCGAGGCTATGGCTCTACCAGGGCGATGCCGACCGGGCGATGGCCAATCTCGAGCAGGCGATCCGTCGTGAGCCCGACCAGGCCCGGTTCTACGTCACGCGGAGCCTGGTCAATCTCACGAAAGAACGGTTCGACCTGGCCGTTGCCGACTGCGATCGCGCGATCCAGCTCGATCCTCAGGCAATCAAGGCCTACGTCATCCGCGCATCGGCCACGCTTGCTCGAGGCGACTCGGCCAGATGCCGGGCCGATCTGGATCAGGCCCTGCGGCGCGACTCGATTAACCCCATCGGCCGGACGGTGCGCGAAGCTATGGGCCGGCTCAGGAAGACGGCGATCCGGGAAAAGCTCGGCTGGATCGCGGCGAGACGACCACGCGCGAGCCCAAGAACGCCGCCGACCTGGTTGCCCGCGGCAGGGCGCATCTGGTGAAGGAAGAATTCGACGACGCCATCGCCGATTTCACGGACGCCGTCCGGCTCGACCCGGCCCACGCCCCGGCTTATGTGGCGCGGGCCGAGGCCTGGGCGCGGAAGCATTACCGCGACCGCGAGCTGGCCGACATCACCACAGCCGTCAAACTGGACCCGAGAAACACCGCGTATCGAGTCGCCCGCGGCCAGTCGTGCTCGGTGCAGGGCCGGCACGAAGAGGCCATGGCCGACTTCAATGCGGCACTCGGAATGGAGCCCGAAAACCCCGCGCTCTGGGTCGCCCGCGGTAACGAATGGCGCAGAGACCTGAAGCTCGACGAGGCACTCGCGGACTATACCCGGGCCATCCAGCTCAAGCCTGACTTCACGCTGGCCTACATCAGTCGCGGCCAGACCTGGCGGCAGCGCCGGGACTTTGGCCGCGCAATCCAGGAATTTGCCGAGGTGGTACGCCGCGAGCCCGATAACGCGCTCACGCACATGTATCTTGCCCGGATTCTCGCAACCTGCAACGATGCCAACTCGCGCAATGGCAAGTGGGCAGTGGATGAAGCAACGCGGGCTTGCGAGCTGACCCACTGGCAGGACCCCGACTGCCTCGATACGCTCGCCGCCGCCTGCGCCGAGAACAACGACTTCCCGAATGCGATCAAGTGGCAGACGCGGGCGATCCAGCGGCTGCGACAGAAGGCGCCGTCGATCCTCCAGCGCGCCATGAATTTCGGTGGCCGGAGAGGGGTTGGCTTCGAAGAGCGGCTGGCCTTCTACAAGAGCCGCAAGCCGACGCGGGAGTAGGACACTACGGCATCGACTTCAAGTACATTTCGACCATCGTCTTGAGCCCGCCGTCGACGTCCAGGCCGATCGCCTTGCCCTTGGCGAATAGCTCATCGGCGCTCCAGTTGTTCGCGCGCGCTTGCTGGAGCAGCAAGAGAGCGACCGCCCTGCCCCCCTTGCGGCAATGCACGAGGACCTTGTTCGGCTCCTGCGCGTGCTGGTCGATGAAGTCAGAGACCGCCTTCACTCCCGCAACCGACAAGGGAGCGGCCCCGACCCCGTAGTGCAGGTAATCCATCCCCAGCTCACCGACGATCGCGCCCTCTTCCTTGGTGGAGAGCGGCTGCTCGGGCTCGCCGTCATTTCGCAGGTTGACGACGCCCGAATAACCCTCCCGTTTCAACTGCTCCAGGTCGGCTTCCGTAGGTTGATCGCCGATCGTGATTGTTGCCGTGAATGGACGCTTGACGTTCATAAGCTGCTTCTCCGAAGACATTTAGCCAACCGAAGTTCAATTGCGAATAATGAGCTCTCCGAAAATTCGCCTGGGAGCTTTTCATGGTCAAGTCCTGCTAGCGTCCACCCGGGAAACGGATTGCCGGCTCCCGCTTGATACCATCGTAACTCGATCGGCCGTCGATTCCTACATTCGATCGGTCCTTCGCCCTTGACCGCCCTGCCCTCCTTGCTATCATACCTACCGTTCGGTAGATGTCGGAAGCGTCATGTAAAGACGCGATTCAGGAAAGCCAGGCAAGGGCATGTCGGCGGCAACCACGACCAAGGCTGAATTGAGCTCGGTGGCGCGGCATATCGCACGCGTGGCGGCGCGGTTATTTGCCCAGAATGGCTACGATGCGACCTCGGTGCGCGAGATCGTCGAAGCGGCCGGGGTTGCCAAGCCAACGCTTTATTACTATTTTCGCAGCAAGGAGGGGCTGGCCCAAGCCCTGCTCACGGTGCCGCTTTCCAACCTGGTTGCAACGCTGCGCCAGGCGGTGGGCACGGTGGAAGACCCGGTCGCGTGTCTCGAGCAGGTCATGGAGGCGCAGTACGCATTTTGCCGGGAAGATCCCGATCGGGCACGGTTTATCTACGCCCTCTTGTTTGGTCCGCTCGGCGCGGAAGTAGCCGGCGAGCTCGAGCCGTTCAAGGCCGATCTCAAAGGCTGGACCGAGGCCGCCGTCCGCCGGCTCGCCGAGGCGGGTGTCGTGGCGCGAGAGCAGATCGGCGACTGTGCGACCGCGTGCCGCGGGTTGATCGTCGTGGCGACGCTCGATTTCCTTTACGAAGAAAAGCCATTGCGGCGCGATCTCGCTTGCCAGCAGGTCAATGACCTGCTGAGAGGCTTTGCCAGAGCCAGAACGGCTGTCGGACTGGAACCACACAAATGAACACGGTGCGGCGTTCCCTGGTGATCGGGTTGGCCGGCGGCACTCTGCTTGCCGCGGTCGCGGGATGCACTCAGACGGCGTCCGAGCCCCTGAAAGAGGGATCAGACAGAGCGGCGGCGGCCGTGCCGGTCACGGTCGCGCCTCTCGAGCGCCGGACGGTCGAGCGGACCGTCGAGGTCATTGGCACGCTTCGTGGCTGGGAGCAAGTCACGATCGGAACCAAGCGAACCGGCCGGGTCGTCAAGGTGCATCACGACATGGGCGACCGGGTCCAGCCCGGCGAGCCGTTGATCGAGCTCGATCCGGTCGACGCCAAGCTGGCCGTCGACCAGGCTGAGTCGAAGTATCTTGGCGAGGTGGTCAAGCTCGGCATCAACCGCCGCCAGGCCGAGGAGTACGTCAGGAAATATGGGATCAGCGAGGAGCTTCTGCTCGGTCCGGTGGCCGCGGAAGCCATCGCCAAGGTGCCCGCCGTGATCCTGAAGCAGGTCGCCAAGGAAAAGGCGGTCCTGAACCGGGCGCGCCAGCGCGCCCTTACTCAGCGACGCGCCGGCACGGTCCAGGAGCTCGATGACGCCGAAAACGAGCTGCGGACAGCGGCCGCCGGGCTCGACGATGCGGTCCAGGCGGCCAGGACCATCATCGCCAATGCCGTCACGGCCAAAGTGGCGCTCGACCAGGCCCAGCAGACGCTCAAGGACATGACCATCCGCGCCCCGGAGCCCCAGCTTCTCCCGCCCAATTTCAGCCCGGAAAGCCGCCTCTCCTATGGCGTGACCAAACGGCAGGTCTCGGAGGGCCAGATGATCAAGGAGGGGGAAGCCGTCGCCGATCTCGTCATCGAAGACCTGGTGCGGCTCTGGAGCCAGGTGCCCGAACAATACGCCGGAGACGTGCGCGTCGGCCAGATTGTGCGGGTCTCGACCCGCGCTCATCCCGAGATCACCTTCCACGGCAAGATCACCCGGATCAATCCCGCGGTCGATCCCACCAGCCGTACGTTCCAGGTCGAGACCGTCGTACCCAATGAACGCGGGCTGCTGCGACCGGGCGGCTTCGCCCGAGCGTCCATCGTCACCCGCGCCCAGGCGAGGGCGGCGGTGGTCCCGGTGGAATCGATCGTGCATTTCGCCGGCGTGACCAAGCTCTTTGTCGTCGAGAACGGGGTGGCCCGGTCGCTCGGCGGCATCAAAACCGGCCAGGAAGGCCGCGGCTGGGTCGAAATCGAGAGCGGCCAGCTTCCCGAGACCGCCCAGGTGGTTACCACGGGACAGTCGCAGCTCGCCGATGGAACGCCGGTCGTGATTCGCCTGCCTGAGCCATCCGTGCAACCGAAGTCAAGTCAGACTGATCCCGGTTCGCAAACCGCCGCCGCGCCGCGAGCGGCCGTGACGAACTGATCCTTTCCTTTCCGCACTCGATACCATGACCCTATCCGATATCTGCATCAACCGCCCGGTGTTTACCTGGGTGCTCGTTGTCATTCCCGTCGTGCTGGGACTGGTCTCCTACGGGGAGCTGGGCGTCGACCTTTTTCCCAACGTCGACTTCCCGGTCTGCACCGTCACCACGGTGCTGCCGGGAGCCAGCGTTGAAGAAGTCGAGGCGACGGTCACCAAGCCGATCGAGGACATCATCAACACCGTCTCGGGAATCGACGAGCTCCGCTCGGTCACGACCGAGGGGGTCTCGGTGGTGACGGTCCAGTTCCTGCTCTCCAAGAGCGGCGACGTGGGAATGCAGGAAGTCCGGGACAAGGTCAACACGATCCTCGCCGACTTGCCGGACGGCACCGATCCGCCGATCGTCGACAAGTTCGACACCGGATCGATCCCCGTGATGACCATTGCGGTTTCGGGCCGGCGCGATTTCCGCGAAGTGACCCAGATTGCCCGCAAGCAGATCAAGGAGCGGCTCGAAACGGTCAACGGCGTCGGCGCCATCAACCTGGTCGGGGGCCGCATCAGGGCGATGAACGTCGTGCTCGACACCGACCGGCTCGCCGGCTACAGCCTCTCGGTCGAAGATGTTCGCGTCGCCCTGGTGCGGCAAAACCTCGAGGTACCCGGCGGCCGGGTTGACCAGGGCTCGCGCGAGCTGGTCTTGCGGACGCTGGGACGGCTGCGGACCGAGCGCCAGTTCAATAACCTGATCGTGGCCCATCGCAACGGCTATCCCATCCGCGTGAGCGACGTCGGCCGCGCGGAGGACTCGTTCGAGGAGCCGCGCACGCTGGCACGTCTCGACGGGTCGAGCGCCGTCAGCCTGGTGGTCCAGAAGCAGTCGGGCGTGAACACCGTGAAAGTCGTCGACGATGTCAGGGCCAAGCTCGAGACACTTCGGGCCGCCCTTCCGCCGGACATCACCACCGAGATCATTCGCGACCAGTCCCGGTTCATCAGAAAATCCATTGAAGAGGTCAAGTTCCACCTGCTGCTGGCGGCTGTGCTGGTCTCGGCGACGATCCTCCTCTTCATCCGCGACTGGCGCACCACGCTGATCGCCACGCTGGCCATCCCGACTTCGATCATCCCGACCTTCGTCTTCATGCGGTACATGGGGTTTACCCTCAACAACATCACGATGCTCGGCCTGATCCTGGCGATCGGGATCGTGATCGACGACGCGGTGGTGGTGCACGAGAACATCTTCCGGCACATGGAAGAGGACGGCATGGACGGCATGGCCGCGGCGCGCAAGGGCACGCGCGAGATCGCGCTGGCCGTGCTGGCCACGAGTCTTTCGCTGGTCGTGATCTTCCTGCCGATCGCGTTCATGGGGGGCATCGTCGGCCGGTTCTTTTCGAGCTTCGGCCTGACGGTCGCCTTCGCCGTGATGATGAGCCTTTTCGTGTCGTTCACGCTGACACCGATGCTCTGTAGCCGCTTTCTCAAGCTCGAGCACGCCGCTGCGGCCAGCGGGCCGCGGCGGGCGCGATCCAAGTCGGGCGTCTTCTACAGGCTGATCGATGGTTCTTACGGCCTGGCGCTGCGGCTGGCGCTCAGGCACAAGTTCCTGGTGGTGCTTTTGACAGCCGTTGTCATCTACAGCACGGTCCCCATCGGCCGCATCATGGGCGTTTCGCTCATCCCCCGCGACGATCAGAGCGAGTATGAAGTGACGGTCACGGCCCCCGAAGGCTATAGCCTGGAACGGTCGAGCGCGCTCATGGGCGAGCTCGAAGCGCGGATCCGGAAGCTGCGGGGGACCCGGCACGTCTTCACGACGATCGGCCAGACCGAGGGAGGGCGGGTCGTCAAGGGCGAGGGCGACGTCACTCGCTGCACGATCTACGTCCGCATCACCGACCTGGAAGAGCGCGACCCGGCCGTGCGAGCGCGAGCGTGGTGGGACGTGCCCGGCCACCTTCGGCGCTTTTTCTCCGGCCCCGAATACGAGCAATTCGCCGTTCAGCAGGAGGCGCGCGACTTCTTGAAGGACTACCCCGACTTGCGGGTAAGCGTCAACGACGTCTCACCATTCCAGGGAGGCCGGCGGCCACAGACATTCCAGGTGAGCCTGGCCGGGCCCGACTTGAACCAGCTTTCCAGCTACGCCAGCCGGTTGGTCGCCGCGCTCAAGAACGAGACCGGCCTTGTCGACCTCGATACCACGCTCTCGCTGCGGAAACCGGAAGTCCAGGTCGACGTCGATCGTGAGGCAGCCAGCGACCTGGGGGTTCCGGTGGGCACCATCGCCGACACGATGCGGGTGCTGGTCGGCGGAATGCCGGTCTCGAAGTTCCGCGAGGGAGACGAGCAGTACGACGTCTGGCTCCGCGCCCAGACGGCCGAACGGTCGACCAGCCAGGACCTTTACCAGATCACGTTTCCCTCGCCGAGCGCCGGGCTGGTCAAGCTCGCCAGCGTGGCCAAGCTGATCGAGGACCGCGGGCCGACCGAAATCGAGCGGCTGGGCCGCGAGCGGATCGTGACGGTCGTCGGCAACCCCGAGGGAATTGCGCTCGGGGATGCGATCACGCGGGCCGAGCGAGCCCTCAAAGCGATCAAGCTGCCTCCGCAGTATTCCTACATCTTCACCGGCCAGGCCAAGACCCTGGGTGAGACCGGCTATTACTTCGTCGTCGCCTTTGCGCTTTCGATCACGTTCATGTACCTGATCCTGGCCGCGCAGTTCGAGAGCTGGATGCAGCCGATCGCGATCCTGATGGCGCTGCCCGTGACGGTCCCGTTTGGCATGCTCTCCCTGGTCTGGTTCCACACGCCGATGGACCTTTATGCGATGTTCGGCCTGTTCATGCTGGTGGGGATTGTGAAGAAGAACGGAATCCTTCAAGTCGACGCCACCAACCAGTTGCGGGCCAGAGGTGAGCCTCGCCACCAGGCGATCATCGCGGCCAACCACACGCGCCTCCGGCCGATCCTGATGACGACCGTGATGCTGGTAGCGGCCATGATCCCGATTGCGCTCGGCAAGGGCCCCGGCGCCGGTGCTCGCGCCAGCATGGCCAAGGTCATCATCGGCGGCCAGATGCTCTCACTGGTCCTGGCCCTGATCGTGACCCCGGTTTTCTATTCGCTGCTTGACATGCTGGTCAACCTGTCGCGGCGCCTGGGAATTCGCTTGAGCGTGCAACCCAGGCCGCAACCCGCCGGGCACCCGCACGTTCATCTTGGATCCAACGGTGATGGCGCGATGACCGCCGGCCGTACTGCCGAGAGCTCTGTTTGAGACGGCGAACCGGCGTCACCATTTCCGGGCCATCACCGAAAGGGTGGCAAATCGTGGATGAGTCGATTGACCAACTGACTCGGGCTTGACTTCGGTATCTACCATCTCGGTCGCGCTGAATGAGGGCACGAGCTGTTCTTGCCGACGGACCGGTTATGGTATCATCAGGAACCGTCCGGTGGCTACGAGGAAGTCTAAGCACGATGAACGCACGCGCCCGTCTCGAACCAATTCTGGAAAGTCTTTCTGACGACAGGATCCGCCAGTTGATCGATTTTGCCCGATTCCTCGCCATGGAGCAGGATCGGCAAGAGTGGCAGAGTTTTGGTCAGGAACAGCTCGCAAGATGCTATGGCCAGAATGAGCCCGAATACACGGAGGCTGACATTCGGCCGGGCCGCCGACCATGGCGCTCAATCCGGGCGAGGTCGTTCTTATACCGCTGACCCAGTTCGGGGGCGGCCCAGCTAATTCGAGTGGTCTTCATCAGGCGTCCATAATTCGGCTGAGCTACCTCCACGCGACCGACCCAACCGAGATCACGGGCGCAGTCGGACAAGTTGACACTGCACGACTCGATCGCCTCTTGACGCGTTTGGCTGACCGTTTGCGTCCATGAACTGCGTTGCCTTACGCCAGTATGTCCATCGAATGGATCAAGTGGTGACCAACCGATCCTGACCGAGACGCGTTGCCGAAGAGCTGAGACAAGCAGATCAAAGCGCGGCACCGACGGATGGGATTGCCCAACTTAAGACCTGGGACAGGCAGCTCAAAGCGCGGCACCGACGGATAGGATTGCCCAACTTCGGGACAGGCAGATATCATTGTGCCGTTGCCGCTGGTGGAGACCGATTCTCCTCCGGTCGGTCTGCGACGGCTCACGGAGCCAAGCCAGTGGGCCGCAGTGGCGGAATCGCCCGCAAATTCCGGTCTACCGCGGAAGAATCCAGGCCGCCCGCACGGAAACAGCCGCCCCCAACGCCGCACGACTTCTTCATCCGACCAGGCCGCCGCAACGTCCGGATCCAGCCGGACCAGCAGACGCAAATGTTTATCCAGCACTGAGGCACCGATCGAGCGCGAGGTCGGGCTGAGCCGCGGTCAATTCTGGCTGCCGAACTGGGGGACGGCTCCCCGAATCCTCACGGCGGGCGACGCCGGTGGTGATGGTCGACCTCCGTTGCACCGCCATACCCTCGCGGCTATGATGACTGTGCCCGTGGCAGGCCTCATCGGCTACAGTAAATTCACTGAATTCTCCGCCCACGCGCCAATGAATTGCTTCTGTGCTTCGCCCCAACTCTCCCGACTTGTCGAGGATTCGAGCATGGTGCACTTCAAGAAGAACTGTCTGGCGGGTGTCCGGCCTTCGGACCCGAAGTTGACGGAGTCCTCGAGCGGCCCGCATCGCAAAAGTCCCGGACGAGCTTCCTGGGTGATCATCCTGGCGCTCGCCGCGATCAGCGTCGCCGGTGTGGTGTTCTATGCGTTCATCGCCAATCATCGACTTTCGTCGCCGCCTGCGGCCGAAGCTGCCGGCGGAAGCGCGCAACCCGTCGTGACGCCGCCCGGTGCGAGCCCGCCCGCCTCGGCGCAGGGTCAGGGCCGCACGATCTCCGTCGCCCCCGACAAGGCGGAGATCCGTACGCCGCTCGTGATCCTCCGCGTCGGCGAGGGGGGCAATGCCAGGCCGGTCGTGGCACTGGGACGACCGGAAGTGAGCCCGGAAATGAAGGACCGTCAGGGTTCGCGTCAGGGCATCCTGGAACGCGAGCTGATCCGCCAGGCGATCCTGATCGCCGCCCGCGATGAGCTGGGGCTCTCGACGCGTGACGAGCTGCTCGATGACGCCCCACCCGGTCAGAGCAAGGGTCCGCCGCTGGAGATCGCCATCCTGTTCCGTCAGGATGAGTGCCATGTCCTGGTCCGCCGCGGCGCGGGCGAGAAGGCCGAAGTCCTCCTCCAGCACGACCTCGGTACCAGGCCCGACAACAGCCGTTACACGGCCGACCTCACCGCCGTGTCCGAAACACTCGCCCGATCCGAGTTCCCCGCTCTGCTGAAGCGACTCGGCCTTGAGGGCCCGCCGAACCGGAACCGCGACGACGCTCCCGTGCCGCCGGGCGCCGACGAGCGACTCGATCAACTGGGCCTCGTGGAACACTTCGCCGCAGTGCGGACTCTGCACGAGGCGATCCGCGCCGATGGCGAATCGCCGGCGCGGCTGGCGGCGCTGGCGCGGGCTTACGCGCAGCTCGGCACGCTGACCGAGTACCAGTGGAGTCCGGCTCACCGCATCTTCAAGGCCCGCGCCCTGCTCTACGCCGAGCGGCTGCTGGCGCGGAGCCCCAGGTCCGCCGCAGCGCTACGCGTCCGCGCCTTCGTCCGGGCCCTGGTCGGTCGCCACGACCAGGCGCTGTCCGATCTTGAGGCGGCGGCCCGCCTGGCCGACGAAACGAAGGACGCGACCCCGGCGCCGTCCTGGCTGCCGGTGATCGACGCCTACCTCAAGTCCGACCGCAAGCGACTGGCGAGCGCGGACGGCCGGCACGCCCGGCTCGCCTCCCTGCTGAGCATGATGACGATCGAGTATCCACACCGGACCCGGGTGATCGTTCAGGCGGCAAGCGACCTGGCCGGCCGCGATGCTGACTGCGCCCTCGCCTACGACGCGATTTGCCAGCACGGCCAGCTCGGTGAGCTTCACGTCGCGACCGTGGCGGGACCAGATGTCTTCACAAAACTCTTGCCGATCAAGCTGAGATCGCTGACATCATTGCCTGAGACGGTGAAGCAGGCGCTGGATAAGGGCGGCGCCGAGCCGGACCTAGTCGCCGCGCTCGACCGAGAGGGGCGGCCCGGCGAGGATCGGGGCGAGCCGTCGTGGGGCGTTCTGGCGCACCTGGCCCACGAGGCTCGCTTCGTGCATGCCTACCGACGGCTCGACTTCATGGCGAACATGTGGCATGTGCCGGCCGGAGACACCTTCGAAGGGTTCCGATCGCTCGTCGCCGGGCACCGCTTCTTCCCCTATCTCCAGTATATCGTTTACCCTCGCCGGGAGGGCGCCACCGCGCTGAAGGCGATGGCCGATCACCTTGATCTGGCCGAAATGGAGCTGACCGAACGACCGCTCATCGACGCCCTCCGAGATATCAAGCACCCCGCCGGAGAAGACGCCTGGCGCTCGGCGATGCTCCAGGCCAGCCTCGTCGCGCGTGACATCGCCGAGCGGCTCCGGCAGACGAATGCTGCCAGGGACCATTTCGGGCGCATCCTGCTGAACATCAGCCCCTATTCGGCGCACGCGATGGGCGTCCTGGTCGAGGTCGCCTGGGATCAGGTCAAAGGCGAGGTCCCGGCCTGGCGCGAGAAGGTCGGCGAGGCCCCGGCCCTGATCGCCGCTCTGGGCCGGAAGCATGCCGAGCTGAGGGAGTACGGCGAGGCGGAAAACGACCTGAGGCGCTTTATCGAGATCTCACCCGATCCCTGGGCCTACCGGTTGCTCGCGGACTGCTACAGGGCCCGCGGCCAGGAGGATCGCTGGCAGGCGATGCTCGATGGGTTCCTGGCCAAGACAGAACCCGCCGGGCTGGAGCACGCCAAGATGCAGGTCGACATCGCCGACGACCTGATGAAGCGCGGGTGCTTTGCCGACGCGAAGAAATACGCCGAGGCGGCGGCGGAGACCTGGGCCGGCTGGGCGATGACCTGCGCCTCGGAGTGCAACGAGGGGCTCAAGGACTGGGAGCGGGCCGAGCTGTGGATCCGGCGGGCCGCCGAACGCTATCCCCGGTCAAACGGGGCAAGCTGGTATCGGTTTTGCAAGCGGACCGGCCACGGCGATATCCAAGCCGCCCGCGCCTTCGCCGATGCAAACATGCCCGGGGCAGCGAATAGGCCGGACCCCGCCCGGCTGCAACGGGACGGGTTCTCTTTGTGGGCAGGCGGATCGGCGAAGCAGGCCCTCGAATCGCTGGAGCAAGCTGCTCGAGCCCAGCCGACCGCCGCGAATGCCATCGCGGCCTTCCTCTTGGCCGACGAGCTGGGCGAGAAGGCCCGCCGCGATCAGTTGCTGGAGGAACTGTGCACGAAGCTCCAGCGTCAGGTGCCCAGGATGGTCGCGATCGGCCGGGCGATCCGCGACGCGCTCGCCGACGGCGGCAAGGGTTCGCTCGACCTCGCGGCAGTCGACAGGGTGCTGGGCGACATGCCCGCCAAAACCCGCGGCAACGCCGAATTCCTCGTCGGCCGGTTCCTGTTCAACCGGGGCCAGCCGGAGTCCGCCCGGAAATACCTTCGGCGAGCCGCCGAATCGAGCCGGACCTTCCCTGGGCTGAGGCAGATCGCCGTTGACTCGGTGCGGTCGCCGGAGGCCAAGAACGCCGACTGAGGTCGGCTTGCTCAGAATTCTCACCTCACGCGAGATCGCCGCTTTGCCCTCACGGAAATGATTATGCTGAGCTCAGGCGGCGTTCGGAGGATTTCCCAGAAAGTTGGAATCCGCGAGGGCCTATCAGGCACTATGGGAGGTCCATTCGCGAGGAGCCCAGAACGATGGTGACCCAATCGGCCCGCGCCAGTGCCTACGATCGACTCGATGCGCTCTTCAAGTTCGGGGTGGTCGGCGACCTGTCCGATGGACAGCTTGTCCATCGGTTCATGACGGCGCGGGACGGGGCCGACCAGGCGGCATTCGCGGCCCTAGTGAAGCGGCACGGGCCGATGGTGCTGGGCGTCTGCCGCCAGGTCCTCCATGACGCTGACGACGCCCAGGACGCCTTCCAGGCCACGTTCCTGGTCCTGGCCCGCAAGGCCGGCTCGCTGCGCAAGGCCGATTCCGTGGCCTGTTGGCTCCATGGCGTCGCCCTCCGGATCGCCATGCGTGCCAGGGTCGAGGCGGCCCGGCGCAGGGTCCACGAGCGCCGGGCGCGGCCTTCCCGGCGTCGAGGACCGCCGCCGATCCGGCGCCGCCCGAGTCCTGGCCGGCGCTCCACGAGGAGATCGACCGCCTGCCGGATCGCTATCGAGACCCGATCGTGCTGTGTTACCTCGAGGGCCTCAGCACCGAGGAGGCGGCCCTGCGAATCGGTTGCCCCCGGGGCACGGTCCTCTCCCGCCTGTCCCGGGCCCGGGACCGGCTCCGCGACCGGCTGACCCGCAGGGGCCTGGCCCCTGGCCTGATGCCGTTCGCGGCGGGCTCCAAGCCGATCGTCCTGGCGGCAATGCCCACGCCCCTGCTCAACGCGACGGTCGGAGATGCGCTGGTCTTCGCGGGGCGGCGAGCCACCGAGGCCGCCCTGATCTCCGCCGCGCCGGCCGCGCTCGCCAGGGGCTTGCTCCACGTCATGACGATCTCCCGGCTGACGATCCTGGGCGCGGCCGCCCTGTCCTGCGCCCTGGCGGTGGGCGGCCTGAAGACGCTCGGGGCTTTCGGCGCGATCGCGGCCGGCCAGCAGCCGGCCCCGGTGGCGCCCGAGGTCGACGACGACCCTCGCGCCGGCCTGACCCGCTCGGTCGAGAAGATCCAGGCCGAGGTCAACGCGACGGTCCGACGGACCGATGAGCTGAAGCAGGATCTTCAACGGACCCGAGCGCAGCTCGACGCGTTGCGCACCATCCCGCGGCCGGCCGTCGGCCAGCAGGCCGTCGCCCGGCTCGCCGGCCTGCTCGAGCCGAACCCGGCCCGGGCCGTCGCCGACCTCGTTGGCGTGCTGAAGCGCCACCCGCCGCGCCCGGGCACGAGGGGGGAAGATACGTTGCAGCTCTATCTCCTGGACCCGGTCGCCGGAGGGAAGACCCTGTTCGTTGACGAGGTCGTGCCGGGGAGAACCTTTGCCGGCTCGGCGAAGTGGTCGCATGACGGCAGGCGGATCGTCTTCGACGCCACGCCGGGCACGAACTGGCAACAGACTCACCTGATGATGCTGGAGATCCGCGACGGCCGCCCGTCATTCACGGACCTCGGCCCGGGCAATTGCCCGACCTTCTCCCGTGACGACCAGAGGATCGCATTCATTCTGAATCCCGGCGCCGTGCCCCCGGCGCAGGCGGGCGTCTGGGTGATGCAGGCCGATGGCTCCCAGCGACGGCAGGTGAGCGGTGAGTACGGAGCACCGTTCTGGTCCGCCGACGGCCGCGAATTCCTGATCAATAGCTTCTCCGAACCGACCGTGGCCACGGTCATCAACCTCGAGGCCGTCAAGGCCAGGGTCGTCGCGGTCCCCGGATATCGCCTCTACTCGTGGCCGAGATGGACCGGCCCCGGCCAGCTCGTGGCCTGCCTCGGCACCGGGAATGAAGCCGACCTGATCGCCCTGCTCGACGTCCGCAATCCGGGCGAGGCGAAGATCATCAAGGTCCTGTGGCAGCGGGGCCCGGGCCTCGACCTCTTACCGCAACGGCCGCTCTACTCGCCCGAATCGGGTCGCTGCTTCTTCGTGGGCATCGCGGCGGGAAACCGGCGGACCCTTTACTCGGTGAAGCGCGGAGACTCCGGCCGAGGCCATGCGGATTGAGCCGGGCGGAATTAGCGAGCTCGTTGTCCTGGACTTCTCACCCGACGGCCGTTACCTCATCTTCGGCGGCAACTGGCCTGAGCCTCGTTAGCGGCGGCGACGGGGGCATGACCTCGGATTGATGTCCCTGCTGGCAGGTGCGCGGTCGAGTCGGATCGGGAGGGGCGGGGACGCTTCTCGTGGAGGGTGACCGATGGTTCGAGCCCACCGGATCGCGCTGGCGGCCGCAGGCCTGCTCACGAAGGCGGCGCTGGGATTGCTGGGCCTGGCGCATCCTGATCAAGTGGGACGCCCCGCCACCCCGGACGGCGGCGGCGACCGGCCGGCCGGCCGACCCGGCCGCGATGACGGTCGCATTGCGCGTGCCCGAGGGGGGCCCGGCCGGGCACCTGACCGTGGTCAACGAATCGGGCCGCGAGCTGGCCACCCTGACGCTCTGGGCCTCCGGCATGAGGACCGTGGCGTCCCGTAGCGGCGCGATCGTCGTCTGTACGTACCTGGGCGCGGACGGATCGGCCCGGACGCACATCGCCACCACGGCGAGGATTACCGTCGTCGAGGCCAGCCCGGGCGGGACGAGCCGGGTCTCTGAGCGCGACGCCGCGACCGAACTCGAGCCAGGCCAGGCATACTACAAGACTGCGGCTGACTAGCAGCCTTTCGGCGGGCTAGGTCAACCTTGCATTGCCTGTCCCAAGTTTTTGTCCCAAATTCTTTGGCGCAGGGGCCGACTGGACTGGACGGCACCCCACCTGGCTTCGGTTAAATCCAACGTGGTCAACTGGTAATGTCATCGCCAGCCGGAAGACTGAGTGATAAAATACCTGCTGCACTGAGAAGTACGGCCATGTCGACCCAAACGCTGACGCTTCACCTTCCAGATCCCCTCTACACGAGACTGCAACAGCGCGCTCGACAGTTCAATCGAACGCTCGAAGCCGAGCTTCTGGAAGTGCTGAACACAGCGGTGCAGGCTGATGAGAGCTTACCTCAGCCGCTTGCCGAAGATGTGGCGCGTCTTGACAATATGGACGATGCAGCGCTCTGGCAAGCGGCGCGGAGCAGGCTGTCCAAGAAGGAGGCCGTTCAGCTTGAGGTGCTGCACCTCAAACGCCAGAAAGTAGGTCTATCCGAGTCCGAGGCCTCCACGCTAGCGGAACTCGTCCAGCGATATGAGCGGTCGATGCTCGTTCGCGCACAAGCGGCAGCGCTCTTGAAGCAGCGGGGCTGCGACCTCTCGGGCCTCGCTGCCAAGACATGAGCCGGTCTCGCATTTCGGGCTGACTAGGACAGGCAGATTGCTGGGTGGGGGGCGACGCCCGAGGGGTACCGACCTCTTGGGTCGGTTGCAAGCGGCTCACGAAACGAGCGAATCGGTCCCGATCGCCGAATGTGCTCAGAATTCTCGGATTCCGCGCAGAGCAACGTCGCCAGAGGTTCGCAATGTCCGTGGCGCGCAGGGAATCAGCCGCTCTGGGCCCGAATCGGGTTCCGATCGGGACTTCGTGCCGCTTACGTTGCTGGGCATCCGCCCAGATTCGGCACGCGGCGCAGGCCCAGACGCTGGGCGACTTACAATGCGCTCGTGCGATGGTCACGGTGCGGTCTCCCAGGGTGATCATCGAGCGAATTGGCCGAATCCAAATGCCTCTCTCTTCACTGATCCACGCAGTTTACCGAGTCGGATGACCGAAGCCAATGTCGCACTGCTTGTCCTAGCCTTCCTTTTGAATAGATCAGTCCCCGGCGGCACACTACATTAAGGAAACATGGCCGCGATCGGAGGACTGCGAGTGGCAAAACGTCTGCATGGCGGCGCCTGGCGAGCTGCGCACACACTATTCCATGAAGGAGTGATCGGGGACGTTCCGGACGAGCAGCTACTCGAGCGGTTCCTGACCGCACACCAGGAGGGCGGCGAAATGGCGTTCGAGGCTCTGGTCGAACAACATGGTCCGATGGTGCTGCGCATCTGCCGCACGATACTACGTGACCACCACGCCGCCGAGGATGCGTTTCAAGCGACATTCCTGGTCCTGGCGCACCGCGCCCCTTCGATTCGAAGCCGAACCTGCTTGGCCAGTTGGCTTCACGGGGTCGCCCGCCGTGTCGCCTCGTATGCTCGATTGGCCTCGTCCCGGCGCCGGGCACATGAACGGAAGGCCGCCGACCTGGCCGCGCACTTCGTGACCGAGCCGCGATGGGATGACCTGGCGGAGATACTCCATGAGGAGCTCGATCGGCTACCGGAGCGGTATCGTGCGCCGATCGTGCTCTGTGACATGGAGGGCCTGACCGAAGGGCAAGCGGCGCGACGGCTGGGCAGGCCGGTCGGGACGATCCGCAGCCAGCTCACCCGAGGGCGACAGCGCTTGCGCAGCCGGCTCATTCGCCGGGGCCTGGCTCCTGCTTGCATTCTTCCGATCGTCACGCGCGCCGGCTCTGCTGCAAATGCGCTCGTTCCGTGTGTGCTCGTTCGTGCAACGATTCAGTCGGCGATGCAGTTCGCACTGGTGAGGGCGGCCACGGCTGGGACGGTCTCAGCGTCGGCGGCCGCGCTCGCGGAACAGTTTCTACGGAGCACGTTCATGGCCAGGATCAAGAACATCGCGCTGGCGGTATTGACCGCGATCGGAGTCGCAACGGCCGGTGCATTTGCGCTCGAACCGCCGGGCGAAAAATCCGCGTCGCGCGCGATGCCAAGCAAGAATTACGCGACCTGATGCACGACTGGGCGAATGCGGTGGTGCAATGCGACGTGGGAACAATGGACCGCCTGCTGGCGTATGAGCTGATCGGCACCGACCCGGTCGGGTGCCTGTGGGACAAGGCAAAGTACTTGGACCATGTGAAAAGGAACGCCTTCCATACCGAGTCATCGGAGTTCAAGGACATGAGGATCCAGGTCTTCGGGGATGCGGCCGTGGTGACCGCTGAGGAGTGGTCCCACGTCACCAAGGGGTCGCCGTACGTCGTGGAGAGAGGGTACGTCGCGACGAGGGTGACGAGAACGTGGATCAGGCGCCACGGATTCTGGCAGTGCGTCGCCTTTCAATGTATGGTCATCGCCTCTGGTGAGGATAAACGGGACGCACAGCATCCCGCCAGGCTTCCCGCCCCGGAGCGCGGACCAGAGCCCGTACGCCAACCAGAGTCCGTAGGCAAAGGGGTTTTCTTACATCCACGCCCGTCCGAGTAGACGGCCTTCACCGGCTGCACAGCGTTCGGACGACCTCGGGCGAGCTGATCACCGCCAGGCCCACCAGACTGCACCAGACTGGCAAGGACAGGCAGATTGCTGGCTTGGGTGGCAACGCCCGAGGGGTACCGACCTCTTGGGTCGGTTGCAAGCGGCTCACGAAACGAGCGAATCGGTCCCGATCGCCGAATGTGCTCAGAATTCTCGGGTTCCGCGCAGAGCAACGTCGCCAGAGGTTCGCGATGTCCGTGGCGCGCAGGGAATCAGCCGCTCTGGGCCCGAATCGGGTTCCGATCGGGACTTCGTGCCGCTTACGTTGCTGGGCATCCGCCCAGGTTCGGCACGCGGCGCAGGCCCAGACGCTGGGCGACTTCTCTGAGTCGCTGCCGACTGGCTGCGTGGCCGAATCCAAATGCCTCTCTCTTCACTGATCCACGCAGTTTACCGAGTCGGATGACCGAAGTCGATATTGCACTGCATGTCCTAGCCTTTTGTCCTAGCCTCTCACGACGTGATTGAAGATTCTCCGGTCACCGAAGCGGACTTGCGGGAAGAGGGATTCAGCGAAGCGCTCGATTACCGCCGCGGGGTGCCTGACTCACCGCAGCGGTGAGTCTTACGCCGATTACGTTATCCGTTGCAGCAGCAATGATATTGCCCGAAGGGTCAAACTCGCTGACCTAGAAGACAACGCCCGTCCTTCCAGAGCGATCCTTCGACCCGACAGGCTCGAACCTGACCTTGCTCGGCTACGCAGGTATTTGCTGGCATACAAGTTTCTAACCGGGATGATCACCGAGGCGCAGTACCGCGAAGCAATGGGTGAAACGAATTGAGGCGTGCGACCGACACCTGTCGGGTCGGATTGAGCCTTGTCGGAACACGATTTTTTTCGAGTTCTCGCTAGAATGACCCCTGTCACGAGCGAAGGAAACAGGAGCATGCCCAACTTCATCTGCACCACCTGCGGCACACAGTACGCCGAAAGCGGCGAGCCGTCGCCCGCCTGCACCATCTGCCAGGACGAGCGGCAGTATATCAAGGCCACGGGTCAGCAGTGGACGACACTGGAGCGCCTGCGACTGACCAACCGGAACTCGATCAGGTTCGAGGGACCAGGGCTGATCGGTATCGGCATCGACCCGCCCTTTGCCATTGGCCAGCGCGCCTTATTCCTGCGGACACCGCGGGTCAACGTGCTGTGGGACTGCCTGCCACTCTTGGATGAAGCCGTGGTGCTGGCAATCAAGGCGCTGGGAGGTATCTCGGCCATCGCCATCTCACACCCGCATTACTATTCTTCGATGGTCGAATGGAGCCGTGCCTTCGGCGGCATCCCGATCTACCTTCATGTTGCCGATCGCCAGTGGGTCATGCGTCCCGACGAGGCCGTCGTCTTGTGGGAGGGTGAAACCCACGCGCTCGGCAGCGGTTTGACGCTTGTTCGCTGCGGAGGGCATTTCGATGGCGGTACGGTTCTGCATTGGGCGGGTGAAGGCAGCGGTAGCGGTGTGCTGCTCACTGGCGACATCATTCAGGTCGTTCCCGCCCGAAAGCACGTCAGTTTCATGTACTCCTACCCAAATTACATCCCCCTATCAGCCTCGGCCCTCGAACGCATCATAAGGGCCGTTGAGCCGTTCGACTTCGACAGGGTTCATGGGGCATTCTGGGACATGGTGATCGAGCGGGACGGCAAGGCGGCAATCATGCGGTCGGCGGAAAGGTACTTAAGGGCCATCCGAGGACAACCGTGGCAGCAGTCGGGTTCTAGCGAGAAATTGAATGATGGTTCCGAGGGATGATCACGATGCAACTTGTGCCGTCCAGGCCCAACTCGAAGCCGGTGCCCGAGTCTATCAGGGGCATCCTCGCCGCCATCTCCGAGAATGATCTGCGGGAGGTCGTCGAGCGAATCAGCGTGCCACGTCCCACCGGGACGCCCGAAAACGAGGCCGTCCGACGTTTTGTCATCGAGTTGTTCTCGGATACGGAATTCGGCCGCCACGGCGTTAAGGTGGATGAGGCGGGTAACGTGGTCGTGGGCGACCCCCAGCGAGCCAAAATCCTGATCGGGGCACACTACGACTCGATCCCTGGCACACCGGGGGCAGACGACAACGCCAGCGGCGTGTCCGCCATCAGTGCCGCTGCCCGTGCGATCGGTCCCCAGGAAGAAGTTTGCTACGTTGCCTTCGACGGTGAGGAGTGCGGTTTCGTAGGCAGCAGGGCGCTGGTCGGCGGGCTTGGGCGCCATCGCCTTGAGCAAGTGCACGTGCTGGAGATGGTCGGCTATGCCAGCCGGGAGCGGGGCTCGCAGCGCAATCCCATCTCCGTCATCCAGGCGCCAGCGGTCGGAGATTTCCTTGGCCTAGTCGGCACGTATGGGTCTCGGCGGCTACTGGATCATGTCTTGGCCACCGCCGATTGCCATGCCGTCCCTGTTCAGGGTCTATTCCTACCGGACGTACCGCTGGAGTTGATCGGACGGATCTCGCACCATCTGCTTCGCAGCGACCACGACCCGTTCTGGCGGGAGGGTATTCCGGCGTTAATGTGGACAGACACGTCCGAGTTTCGCAATCCGCACTACCACTTGCCCACCGACACGCCGGAGACGCTTGATTACGAGTTCCTGGCCGGGGTCACGAGGCTCCTGGTTCATGCGGTGCTATCCGGTCACAGCGGCTGGGGGCGACAATGAGTGGAATCGAGATGATTCCCCTGGCTCGCTTGAGGTTTCGACTTCCGACAAGAACGTCGCTTGTTGGTTTCTTCCTCATTGTGATCGCAGCCTGGGGCATCCTTTCGACCACGGCGGTGACCGTCTTCATCTTGTCGAAAGATCCAGACCCTGACCACCGTGCCATCATCAAGATGGGAGTCGGCTTGATCCTAATTTGGTGCGTGTTGGGCGGGCTGGTCATGTGGGGGCTGAGGGACCGCTTCGTCCGCTGGGCGACCCGTATCCCCCTGGGTTGGCGAACCCGGTTTGTGCTGCTCTGCATCATCTTTGCCATGCTGGAAGAGGCGGTGACGACCAGCCTGACGAACATGGCACCGCTGCTTGGCGGTGTCACCGACGCCGCCCGAATCACCGCCTCCAAGAACTACTTCGAGGTTGTTTTCCTGAATAGCGTGATCGCCTTCGTCCCGGTGTTCCTCTGCTGGGGATGGCTGCTATCCCGCTACGACTTCCGACCGATTGACGTCCTACTCTTGTTCGGGCTGAACGGGACGCTCGCCGAGACGATCACCTTCGGTCCCCAGAACCTGATCCAGATCGGGATGTGGGTCTGGGTCTACGGGCTGATGGCGTACCTGCCCGCCTGCACGGTGCCCGAGGAACGAGGGGCAAGACTGGCCCGCTGGTGGCACTGGCTGATGGCAGTGTTCTTGCCCCTTGTGTTCATCATCCCGTTGGTGGTGTGGCTTGTCTTGAGGGCGATAGCGGCGGCGTGGGTCTTCGTGACGAGGAAGCGACCAACCGGATGACGCATGCCACGGGCTGATCGGCGAGCTAATTGATCTCGGGCAGTGACGCTCGTACGTTATCGTAGTTCGCCCAGAAGTCGTCGTAGGTTTGACGCCGAGGGCCAAGGTCTGGAGAATTGGGGCGACCGCCGATCCGAGACCTGCAACGAGACAGGAGAACCCACCGATGACGAAGATTGCCCTGACGATCACGGTGCTGACGCTTGCCCTGGCCGTCACCCCAGGTGTCAACGGCCTCGCCGACGGCTCCGGCTCGGTGCCGCTATTCGACGGTAAGACACTCGACGGATGGAAGGTCAACGGCGGGACCGCCTCATACAAGGTGGACGACGGTGTGATCGTCGGCACGACCGTGGAGGGCAGCCCCAATACGTTCCTGTGCAAGGGTGACTTCAAGGACTTCGTGCTCGAACTCGACGTCAAGTGCGACCCCAGGCTCAACTCGGGTGTCCAGGTCCGCAGCCACGTCTATGAGAAGGACGACGCCAACCCGGAGAACCGCAAGAGGGCCGGGGTCGTCTACGGCCCGCAGTGCGAGATCGCCCGCAAAGAGACCGGGACGGCCGGGCGGTTCTACGATGAAGGACGACGGGGCAAGTGGCTCGCCGAGATCAAGCCAGAGGCCAGGGATGCCTTCCGGGACGATGGCTGGAACCGCTACCGGATCGTCGTCCAGGGGAATCGCTATCGGTCGTGGGTCAACGGGATCGCCGCCTCCGACTTCACCGATGATGTGGACAAGGGCGGCTTCATCGGCCTCCAGGTCCACGGCATCGCCAAGGATCAAGGGCCGTATCAGGTCCGCTGGCGGGACATCCGAATCCAGGAATTGAAGCCGGGGGAGGAGGTGATCGTCCCCCGAACCGCCCGACGGCTTCAAGGCGGTCTTCAACGGACATGACCTCAGCGGCTGGGAGGGGAGCCCGAAATACTGGTCGGTCGAGGACGGCTGCCTCACGGGCAAAGCCGACGGGACGCTCAAGTTCAACCGCTTCCTCACCTGGCGGGGCGGCACGGTCAGGAACTTCGAGTTGCGGGTCAAGGTCAAGGTCTCGCCCACCGGCAACAGCGGTCTGCAATACCGAGGGACCGAGCGGCCCGACCTGGGCGAATCGGTCGTCACCGGCTACCAGTGCGACGTGGTGCCCAACAGGCCCGACTACAACGGCATGCTCTACGAAGAGCGGGGCCGCCGCATCCTGGCCCACACGGGCGAGAAGGTCGTGATCGACCCGATGGGCCAGCCCTGGGTGGTCGGGCAGTTCCCGCTCAAGGCGTTCCCGCCCGACGAGTGGCATGACTACCGGGTCCTGGCCGAGGGAAACCATTACCGGCACTGGATCGACGGCCACCCGACGGTGGACGTCATTGATCTCGACGAAAAGGGACGGAAGCTCGACGGTGTTTTGGCGGTTCAGGTCCACGTCGGGCCGCCAATGACGATCCGGTACAAAGACTTTCTCCTGAAGGCGTTGCCTGACGACCTGCCGCTGATCAAGCCCGAGCAGACCATCATCCCACCCGACGCCCGGAAGGTCGCACCGCAGGGTCAGGACAAGCCCAGGAAGCCGGATGCGGAGTGAGCGCTGTTGAGGGGACGGCATCGTGCCCGAGCCGTATCTTGTGCAGATCAGACGCTGGCCCAAGACCGGTCGCCATATCCTGGCCCAGTTTGACGATGAATCGGTGATCGTCTACCAGGCGTACAGACCCGCCATAGGTCACTTCGCTGCTAAGAACGGCTTCTTCGGCGGGGAATTCAGCCTGAGCCGGATGAGTTGGATCAAGCCCAACTTCCTCTGGATGATGTACCGCTGCGGCTGGGCGAGCAAAGAGGGGCAAGAGGTTGTTCTTGCCGTTCGGCTGAAACGATATGCCTTCGATGAGATCTTGCGAAGCGCTGTTCATTCCACCTTCGTTCCAGAGGTCTACTCGAATGAAGCTGCGTGGAAAACATCAGTCGCTGGATCGGACGTGCGACTTCAGTGGGACCCGGATCACGATCCCTCCGGGACTCCCGTGGAGCGGCGTGCGATCCAACTTGGCTTACGTGGCAAAGTTCTTGCCAACTATTCCAAGGAATGGATCTTGGGCATCGAGGATGTCAGTGAATTCGCGCGGGAACAGAGTCAGCACGCCAGATCGCCATTCGCCAGATTGATCACACCAAGGGAGGAGGTCTATCCGGTGAATGATCCCGACGTCGCCGCACGATTGGGGGTGACATATCGAGAGCCATGAGTTGTAGGGAAGCGCAGTTTTCAGCGTGGCTCGGGTTGACATAGCCGCAGGCTCTTCACGAATCGACCCGAACCCCACGCTTGGTGTTGCTCTCGCTCCCTCTCCTGACGTAGACATTGGACGCCAGGTATTACCGTCACGTCAGACATCGACCACCCATTGCACCAACGCATTCCAGTCCGCATGTCCATAGACCAGGAAGCCAATGGTTTTGATGCACTCGGGACCAATGCCCCGAGACCCGGACAATTCATCCCTCAAGCCCTTGCCACAGTAACAGCAGTTGTCATGGGAGCGAGCCAGGACGTGGCTGGGATTGCTCAGGAATTCTTCCATCGTGCCGATGGCCGTCAATACGTCGTCCACCGCAAAACTGCGGATCAGGTTGACCGCCTTCTCGTTTTGCGTGACCCGGAACGTGAGCTTACGGTCGAACTTCCTGACTGGCTGCTCGTGAACGGTGGTGACTCGCTCTTGGAGCAGTTCGCAGTCAATTCGGTCAAGATTGAGAATCCCGCCTGCTCGCCACCCCGTCCAACCGCGATGGACGATCAACTTCGAGGCTGGAACCGTATCGCAGATCAGTCGCCGGCTGGCGGTCGGTCTTCGGACGTAAGGCGGCTCGGTATGCTCTAGCATGGCGGCGAAAAGCGATCGCATTTTCTGTCGAAACGACTCCACGGCCGTATTGTCCACGAGAATCGCATTTGTCTGTTGGCGGATTGTTGTCCAATTAGGTTTCATTAAAAAAGCGGTCCGTCGCCCGAGCCCGAACGCCACTTTGGTGCCGACCAGCCCTCCAGCCGATCGAGCGGCGGAACCCGTACCGTGTCTGGGTTCGGTCGGACGGCAGGGTCGGCCCGATCTACCTCCCACCAGCGCAGTGTGAAGTGTCCCCGCAACCCGTCGAATTTTCTTCCGCCATCAAACCAAAGACTTACGGCGAATCGTGCGCCGCGCGATTTGACAGCTTCACAGAGCGCGGGTAAAGTAACTGTATAGGTGTAAGTAGGCGCGCAACCCACTCCGGGTTGCCCAGCCACCCGGTGCCGCAACGTAGCATTTCTCCGGTGCTGGAGCGTGGGACATCGCGATTGATCATGGGACGCCCCGAGGCGAGTCGATCGCCCGTTTCGCGGGGCTCCGGGACGCCCGGAATCGGCTGAATTTGACGACACAAGAGCCAACAGATCAGCAACTTCCGACGAGCACCCAGTGCGCCGCCGATCCCCGAGGCGTTTTGTCGCCGTACATCGCAAGATGGGACTGGAACCCTTCGAAAACGTCCCAACCAGTCCCATTTTTTCCCATTTTCGGCTCAGGGAGTTCTTAACCACGGAGGCGTCAAGGCGATCGGATTCGTGCCGTTTCACCCGGTTCTGCCGATCATGGAGGAAGTTACAGACGCGAGGGTTAAGACGGCAGCCGGGCCGAGAGCGGTTGTTGCGATCTGGCAGGAATGGTGAGCCGGACGGGTTATTCCGTCGTCAAACCGCATTCTCGGCACATACTCGGCATACTGGGCACGCGCAGAAGCGTGCCCAGTATGCCGAGTATGTGCCCAGTATGTCTCGGGCATGACAGCCTTCGATGCACAAGTGGATGTACCTTTCAACGGTGCAGACGGCGTGGAGAAGCACGCCGATGAGCTGAGCGGGACGGGCGAAATCGGCAAAATGCGCCGAACGAAGCCAATTTCGCTGAGTCCATGAGCATCGTGGAAGCACAAGATCCGATTCAAGTTACGGCAAATTCCCGCGCTCGTTCGCGACTTGACAAGTTCCGCACTGGGGGCTCGCTGGCTGTCGCCAGCTCCACCCCAGCCACCCGGCTCCTGCCACCTCCGAAAATGCTGACGTTGAACCATGCCTGAATTGGAGCGGTTGTTCCGGCGTCCAACCTGATACCCGGCACATACTCGTCGTTTCCTGTCGCGCGCAGGAGCGCGCAAGTATGGGAAGTATGGCAAGTATCGGCGTAGGGGACAGCAGGTAACTCTAAAGCCGTGTTGACGGCCCGGACGGCTAGGAACCAGCCTACCACGCGCCACCATGTTGCTCGATGGTTGATCCGCCCCCATGACCAATTCCGGTTTCCCGGCCGCGGAGAACGTGCTATACGAAGGCATGGCGAGAAGGCACCTTCGGTTCTACCGGACCTATCCAAACATTGTGGGGGCGCTGTCCCCACAATTCCGCTCGCTGCTACCCAAGGGCGTTTCTCTCGAAGAACGGAAAGCGGGGACGCCGTCCCCACAATCATCCGCGTCCGCCGAAACGCTTCTGAATCGGCTGTCTTACAGCCCTTTGAGGGCAATCGCGACCGGGCCGGTCTGAGTGGGTGCGTGATCCGGTTCCTCCGCAACGACGTACCATCCGTCGCTCTGAAATGGCAAGTCAACCCGATAGCGGCGGCCGACGATCGGCGCGCTCGCGTAAGCGAGCGGTTGGCCCACAACCGTGCGCCCGCGCATTACCGCGGCATTGGCAGTGTTGTGGGGCTTCGGTATGGCCCACAATCCCGCCCATCCCGATTTGACCGGCCGTCCGTCGCGCGTGACGGTCCCAGAGATCGTCTGCTTGGCGATCTCGGAAGACAACCCTTCGGCCTTTTTTCTCATCTTGGCAACGGTCCCACCGATCGTCGTGGAGCGGAAACCGGGACGCGATTAGTATTGAGAACAATGTCACTGCGCAGGCTCCGGTGGAAACTAGTCGCGTCCTTGCGCCACGAAGCTCGGGAAAGGAGAATCATCTCAAAAATGCGAAACCTTTCGTTGAAACCCTGCGGGTAACCAATCCCGTCCGGCAGAGCCGGGCCAGCAGCCGGGAAGCGAGTCTTGCGTGGGGGCGGGTGACCGTCACTGCGAAGCGTAGACAGCGAGATCAAACGCTGTGCGATTGAGCCCCGAAATTTCCTTGTCGTGAGCCCTCGTCTTGGACGCCCACGGGGGCCGAGCCAGGCATTAGCTACACCTGGACCCACAGGCGTGCCTGGTCACACCGGGGTCGGAGGAACATGGCGAATGATCGCACGGGTTTTACGGGAACGTGGGAGGTTCTGGCAGTTCCCTGAAGAAAACCGGATCAGGAGCAACCGGTACAGCAAACTCCCGGATGATCCGTCGGCCAAGCCTCTGCGGCCGAACGGAAACGAAACGCAGACGCTCCTTGGCATCGCCAAGCGAAGGAAACGAAGTGCGGCGAGAAGGCTGTCAGGAATTCGGAGCGACCCATAGTAGCGTTGAAGCGGGGGAACGGGCCCTACTGGACCCCGTTCGAGCGAAGGGGACGCCGCGTTGTGGACCAGACGTCGGAAACACGCCGAGGACATCGTGCCTCACCAGCGTGTCACCGCAAGCCGCTGGATCGTGTGAGGGACAGCGCCACAGCGTGACGAGCCGGACGCCTTTGACGGGCACGTCCGGCTCAGTGGGGGACCTGGGTGGGCAACCGCCCAGGTCTACCCGGCCAGTTTCCGTCCCTTAGTTGAATTGCATATCATCATGCATTTCACCAACTATTTGCCATTTTCCACTTTTTTCAGCTTCCATCGAACCCCGACGCATACCAAGTACGTCTCTCTCCGCCCGTCCGGAAGCGTGGCGGTACATTTCCGGTATCGATTAACCCAAGTGACTTTCAGCTTCGGGGTCTTGTCCCCGTCAACCGTGATCTTCTGAGTGTAAGTCTCCGACTTCCCAATCGTTACACCGAGTGAGGATTCCGTCTTGGCCTTCACCTCTGCCGTAAGTTCCGCAGAGGCGAAGAAGAGCTTTGGTCCAATCGACGCCGTCGCACTCCCTCCATATTCGTTACCCGTCATATGTGTTTTTGTGATCGTATGCTCGTACCGCCGCTCTAACGTGTATTCGGCAACCACACCTTCGACGATGTCAACCGGCTCCGTGAAGACCTCCTTATCGATGACATCTTCATTTACTGTCACGTCAACCTTGGCTTTGCCAGAAGTTTCTCCCTCCATATAGCCCAAGTTTGCCGTAGTCCACTTCAGCGTCCAACTACTATCGATCATAGATGCTCCGCATTCCACCCCAATCCGACCACCGATTCCGAGCTTGAAGTCAACATTCCCAGAATCGAATGACCCTTCGACATCAAGCTCTGAAGCATTCTTAATGACGAATGTATTATTGCCATGCTTTTCCGGCGTAAAAACAAACTCTTTTGTTTCTCCATAATCAAGTTTACCCATTCTTTTCTTATTAACGAATACAAAATATGGGCTGTATTGATTTGCATACCATTTATATCTTGTAACTTTAATCTTTGCCGTATTGTCCGCCTCACCAGCGAACGATCCAATTGGAAGAAATAACGCGCTCGCCACAACGATGAACGCGCCTTTGCGTACACTGTGATAGCTCATGGGCGAAATTCCTCTAAGTGGGCATTCATAATTTCGAGATACCGTCGATCCAAGTTTTCTTAGATGAGGCACGGTCACTTAACATCAATCTTTCTTGAGCTTCCATCGAACCCCAACGCATACGAAGTACGTCTCTTTTCGCCCGTCCGGAAGCGTGGCGGTACATTTCCGGTATCGATTAACCCAAGTGACTTTCAGCTTCGGGGTCTTGTTCCCGTCAACCCTGATCTTCTGAGTGTAAGTCTCCGACTTTCCAATCGTTACACCGAGTGAGGATTCCGTCTTGGCCTTCACCTCTGCCGTAAGTTCCGCAGAGGCGAAGAAGAGCTTTGGCCCAATCGACGCCGTCGCACTCCCTCCATATTCGTTGCCCGTCATATCCGTTTTTGTGATCGTATGCTCGTACCGCCGCTCTAACGTGTATTCGGCAACCACACCTTCGACGATGTCAATCGGCTCCGTGAAGACCTCCTTATCAATGACATCTTCATTAGCATTGATACTAATGCCACTTGTAAGATCATCACTGGTTTTATGTTTTTCTGATTGAATAATATTCACTTCTCTTAATGGATGCGACAGGGAAATTTTGCAGTCAATTTCGTCTCCTGGTCCTACAATTATATCTTTACTGAACGATTTTTCAGATCCCCACCAATAACGACGTTTGGATGTAATAGTATTCTTTGTTGCCGAAAGTTGGACTTGATAGCTCATAGGCTTATTTGTATTGCTAAAAGTATCTACCTTAATTCCATTAAAAAATACCTGTACATCATTCCCGAATGGTATTTCGCCTGGGATGACTTTTAGCTCGGCGACCATTTCTTGTGCGAATGCGAGTTGGCAAAATTCAATCGTGTAAAAGGCAGTTACTACGAGAAACACTCGTATTATGCGATGCATTCCTACCGCCTCCCGTATTTGCCAAGATTTCAATAGGTTCTTTGTAAAGAACCCTCATCCACCTAGCGTAAAGGGTATCTGGTCCTCTAGCCGCTTGTTTTGTGTACCTGTGTCGATTCGATGCCCTTGGAAAGAATGGGGAACACTTGATTTCAATTTATTTTACCTCCCTGCTAACCGCGTTAGCTAGACAAAAAGGGGGATTATTTCCCGCTACCCGAGTGACATCGGGTCCCGCAGTTGTGAGAGCCGGGACTGAGCCTCGACGGATTCGCCCCGCGCCGGAAACCGGTTTTGCGGAGAAACGGCAACGAAACACGCACCCACGCACCTGATTTCGGCCGCGGTCAACAACGCCTGTAGCCCGTCCTGGCGGATGTCACCGATATTCCGGAATCAGCCAACAGCGCCGCGGCCGACTCCCTCAACTGTATGATGGCCGCGACGCCTCCAGCGACAAGGCCGATGGGGATAATGTTGGCAGACGCGAAACGGGGGAAGAACTCACAGCGGACAGGAGTTTCGAGCGTAACCCAGCCGCCGGGTTGAGTATCCGCGCATCGGGACCACCGGAAAGCGCACGGCGTCCGCACTTGCATAGTATATGGAGGACTGACGGTCGGCGAACGACGAGTTCTTCTTCGGACGTGTTATTGCGTCGTCCGACCGCATACTCGGTTCATACTTGGCATACCTGGCACGCGCCAGAACCTGGCAAGTATGCCAAGTATGTGCCAACTATGTGTCGGGGATCGTGGCGCACGATGCGCAACTGGATGCTCAACCAACTGCCAATCGAAACGGGATCCCGGCCCGAACCCGTCCCGGTAGCCAGTCACGCCGATCCGTTCCCGCGCTTGCCTGCGTGCATCACACGTGAACGGGGATCAGCAGCGATCTCAAGATCGGATTCTTTACGTTGTGTTCCAGGTCCATGGTCGGATTGATCGTCTCGAGCGGGCGGAATTGATCGATCCACACAGCGTACAGCAGGACGGGGATGAGATGGGTGGGATGGGCGCAATCCGCGAAAATGCGCCGAACGAAGCCAATTGCGCTGACTCCACGAGCATCGTGGAAGCACAAGATTCGATTCAAGTTACGGCAAATCCCCGCGCTCGTTCGCCGACTTGACAAGCTCCGCACTGGGGGCTCGCTGGCTGTTGCCAGCTCGACCCCAGCCGCCCGGCTCCTGCCACCTCCGAAAATGCTGACGTTGAACCATGCCTGAATTGGAGCGGTTGTTCCAGCGTCCAACCCGATACTCGGCACACACTCGTCGTTTCTTGTTCCATCACGTTTTTGACGATTCTCTCGGGGTTTTTCCGCGAGCTTGCCCATCAGGGCGCAAATTGGCGCGCACGCGGCCCCGAAACCGTCCCAAGTGTCAGCCGAAAAAGGTCGATTTAGAACCGGGCCGAATTTGCCGCGAAGTGGCGCGATTGCGGCATAGGTACGAACTCTCCGCTCAGGTTCAAGACTCAACGACGGCGGACGTCTTGCGCCGGCGGCGCATTCTGCAAAACGACCGGCCGGCCGGCCGATGCGCCCGGTTTCTTGGTTTGAGCCACCAGTTCCTGGAAGCGCTGCTTGGTGCCGGCGTCGATGTCTGACTGGCTGCCGATGACCTGGCAGGCCCAGTTGGGGTAGGACGAAACCAGCCGGCTCATCAGTGATATGAAGAAACCGGCCTCGCGCACCTGGTCTTCGAGAATTCGCTCGATCAGGGGACGCACGGAGCGCGCCAGCGCCTTCCACGCCTTCGTGTCGATTTTGACGAAGGCCTCGACGTCGTGCTCGACCAGCGGCTCCTTCTTGGCGTCACGATGATAGGTCGAACGAACGATCAACACGATCCTTGCCTCGACGCGCGCGCTTCCATGCGGGCTCACATAGTTGAAGTAGGCCAGAAGCACATGCATGCGCGGAGTGCGCAGGACGAAATCCCAGACCGCCGTCGAGCCCGAGCCGTCGGTTCCTTCATAGCGATTGGGTCCGATCTTCTGGAGCCGCGCGGGTGAATCACTGAGGTCCTTCCAGAGCGTCAGCGGCACGATCGGCTCGTTGAGCAAGTTCAGATACAGATTCCCATTGCACGGAAACGTGTCCGGCTCGCCCTGCCGATGGAAAGTATGGTCACGGATCACCTCGGCGACCACATCGCGATGTTCCGGAGCGAGTTGCTCCAGCGGCACCACCTGCGCCGGGTCCACGTGGCGGGCTCCCAGCCCTGCCAAAGCGCATCTATTTGTCGGCTCCGACGCCGTCGCGAGAATCGCCGCGATCAACGCAATTTTCCTAATCCCCGGCGATCGGCGGACTAGTGGTGTGCGCATGAGAATCTCCGTCGTCGCGAGGCCGGCCTGGTCCGCGCGGCCCCCCGGGAACTCCTACCCCGAGGCCCACATTTTCGCCATGATGCTACCCTTCTTATGATCGGATTCTCGGCCCTGTTTCCTGACACGGTGTGATTCAAGTTCCGGACCGAGACGGATCGTACAAGAGCAGACGGGCCGGTCAAGGTGATTGTCGACCTGGCCGGTGGAGGGTCAACGGGCAGATCGCGTGGCTGCGCTCGCGGATCAGGCGTGCGATGGGTCATCGCCTCTGCTGGAGTCGAATACCTTCCTGGCGCACGTCTCGGTCGAGCCGATCGAGGCTGCCGAAGCTCGCCTCGGCATCCTGGAGGCGGTGAACGCCATCGGTGCGTTTGGAGATCGATTTGAGATAATCGCGAAACTGGGGAAGTCGCGAGGGCGTCGTCATCAGGTGATAAACCAGGAGCCAGCTCTCGGCGTAGGCGAGGAGCAGTCGGTCTGCGGTGGGCCCGAATGCCGCCTTATCGTCGGTGATGAGGTCCGCCACACCGATCCATCTGACCCTGCGCTGGATGTGGGCAAGGTCGTCGAGTCGCATCGAGTTGATCTGTCCGGGCGCGCTGGCATTGTCAAGTTTGCGGGCCTCGTTGTAAGTGGCGATCCCTTCGCTGATGGCGCGGGGCACATTCCCCTTGCGATTGAGCAAGCCGGTGTTATAGGCCAACAAGTGGGTCGCTTCGTGCGCCAGATTCAACATGTTGGCTTGATAGCCTTGCTGCCGTAGCATCTGCGAGGTCGCGTTGCGAAAGTCAAAGAGGACCAGCCAGTTGTCGGTTGGTTTGTAGAGTCCCCAGGCCCACGCGGGCACTCCTTTGTTAAAAGTGCGGAACGGCCGCTCGTCGACGAAGACGATGAGAGTCAAGCGACGATCGGGAACCCGGACATCAAAGCCCTTGGCTCGGAAGTGATCGAAGTACCCCTGGGCGATCCGCTCGCAGTCGCCAAGCGTGATCTTCATGAACGATTCGGACGCGTCACCCACCGCCTGAAAATGTTCGGAGTGGAGGGTCGGGATCGGCCGATCCGTGACCTTGTGGACCGCAGTCAGAGCGCGTTTCAGGTCCTGACCGGCTGGCTCGGACGCGCCTGATCCTTGACCGATGCACGCCGGGCTCGGCCGCGCGGTTGCCAGGATCGCTCCCAGCAATAACGCTAGAGGGGCGGTTCGCCATAACCGCCTGCGGAAGTTCTGGTGCTCTCTGGCTGGGGCGCATGGGGTCGGCGGCTTGGTCATGTCGTAAGCTCCCGGTCAGGAGGGGGATTGGTCGATTCGGCTGCCCCTGCACCATTATGAAGCATACGAGTGACTCAGGGCAAAACTTCCACGTCCGATTCAGAGCGGAAAGCCGCAGTGATTGGGAGCCGCGTCCGTCCCAAGTTACAATGACGGATTGTGCGGGGTAAACTGACATCGGGTCGAACGACCTGTGCTGGCCCTGAGTTTTACCGTAGCGAGCGGGGGCAGGAATGACCGTTGGCGAGGGAGGTTCGATCACGCGCTGGCTCGGCGACTTGAAGGAAGGCGACCAGGCTGCCGCCCAGCCGCTCTGGGAGCGATATTTTTCGCGATTGGTCGTTGTGGCGCGCGGCAAGCTCAAGCGGATGCGCCGGACGACGGCCGACGAAGACGAGGAAGACGCCGCGCTGAGCGCGTTCAACAGCTTCTGTGCCGGCGCCGCGCAGGGGAGGTTTCCCAAGCTCGCCGACCGCGACGATCTCTGGCGGCTCCTGGTGGTGATCACGGCGCGCAAGGCGATGGCGCAAGCAAACCGCCAGGGGCGCAAGAAGCGTGGAGGCGGCCGGGTCATTGACGAGGCGATGCTCTTCGGCAAGGACTTCGATGGGGGCGAGGGCTCGCTCGCCGGTCTGGAACGGATCGCTGCCGCGGGGCCGACGCCCGAATTCGCCGCCATGATGGCCGAGGAGTGCCAGAGGCTTCTCGACTCACTCAACGACGATGACCTGCGGCAGGTCGCGATCAGCCGCATGGAAGGGTACAACAACGACGAGATCGCCGATCAGCTCGGCTGCGCGCGGCGGACCGTCGCCCGAAGATTGGACTTGATCCGCCAGACCTGGCTCGCCGCCGGGGAGGCGCTGTGACCGAGCGCGACCGCGGAGCAAGAATTACCAGTGCCGGGCTCGAGCAAGCCCGACGCATCAATCACGTCTGCGAGGAGTTCGAACGCCGCTGGCGCAGCGGCCAGCGTCCGCGAATCGAGTCCGAAGTCGAGATCGCCCAACCAGGCGACCAGGCCGCATTGTTCGAGGAATTGTTGATTCTCGAGCTGGAGCTGCGCCGCGCGGGGGCGGAGAGCCCAGATCCCGACGAATACATCGCGCGGTTCCCAGACCGACAGGCGCGCGTCGCGGCCGTCTTTGCTCAGAACACAACCGCTTCAGCCGCGAACCCCGCGGGCGCCACGGAGCCGGCTACTCCTGGAGCCGGCCCCGTTCCACCCGCCTCCCCGGCGAGTGCGCCCCAGGCCAGGACGATTAGCCTTGTCCCCACGGACGAATCTCAAGACTTCACGAAGATCGGCTCGATCGGCGACTACGACCTCATCGAGGAAATCGCCCGCGGCGGCATGGGTGTGGTCTACCGGGCGCGTCACCGCAGCTTGAAGCGCGTCGTTGCGCTCAAGATGATCCTCTCCGGTCAGATGGCCAGTGCCCAGGAGCGGGAACGGTTCCGGCGCGAGGCCGAGCTGGCCGCGAACCTCGACCACCCGCACATCGTTCCCATTTATGAGGTCGACGAGGACCAGGGACACTGCTTCTTCAGCATGAAGCTGGTCGATGGCGCCAGCCTGTCGAAGCAAGCCGGCCGCTACAAAACGGACCCTGCCGCCGGCGCTTCACTGGTTCTGACGCTGGCACGAGCCGTCCACCATGCCCATGGACAAGGATTCCTGCACTGCGATTTGAAACCCTCGAACGTCCTGCTCGATCAGCACGGGGCTCCCTACCTGACCGACTTCGGGCTCGCCCGCCGGACCGGCGCCGACAGCTCGCTCTCGGGTAGCGGGGCGATCTTCGGGACACCGAGCTACATGGCTCCCGAACAGGCCACCGGCACGCGCGCTTCGCTCGGTCCGGCGACCGACGTCTACGGATTGGGCGCGATCCTTTACGAACTGCTGACCGGGCGCCCCCCCTTTCGCGCCGACACGGTCATGGAGACGGTCGTGCAAGTGCTCGAGCGCGACCCCACGCCACCCCGCGAGCTTCGCCGGGACATTCCCCAGGAGCTGGAATCGATCTGCCTGAAATGCCTCGAAAAATCACCCAGGGACCGCTATCCTTCCGCCCAGGCACTCGCCGACGAGCTGGACGGCTACCTTCATGGCGAGGGAATCGCCGCAACCGGCATCATTCCGCGGCTGCGCCGCTGGAATCGCCGCGAGCCCGAGTTGGTTGCGCGGCTGGGCGGGCTGCTCATCGTCGCCATCATGACGCAGTACAACTACCTATTTGTCACGAAGACGCCGAGCTTTCGTCTCCACTACACCGTTCAGGCCGTGCTCGCCCTCTGGGCGTCGTCGGCGATTTTGTTCCAGTATTTGATGCGCGCCGGCCAGCGGTCCCAGGGCGTGCTCGTCTTCTGGTCGGCCGCCGACATCTTGTTTCTGACGATCGAGCTTGAGCTACTCGACCGCTTCGAGAGCACGTTGCTGGTCGGTTATCCCCTGCTGATCGCGGCATCGGGGCTCTGGTGGCGGGTCCGGCTGGTCTGGGTCACGACGCTCCTGGCGATCGCGGCCTATGGGGCCCTGTATCTCGAGTCTTCCCTCTACTGGGACGCGGGGCTCTTGCGCTGGCAGTCGCCCGAGTACCTTCGCTACCCCGATATATTCATGGCGGGATTGCTCCTGACCGGCTACGTCGTCGCTCGCCAGGTCAGGCGAATCCTGGCCCTGAGCCGATACTATGAAAACCGGCCGGCGGTCTGATGGGCGGCTCCAGTACCGTCAACCGCAACTTTTCGCGGTGTCAGGCCCCCCTACCGAGCCGCATTCGACTGCGGCCACGATCCGCCGCGTCTCTGCGACGTCGGCCCGGATCTGACCCAGCAGCTCCTCGACGTTCGAGAATGGCCGCGTCGCCCGCAGCCGGGCCAGAAAATCGAGCTCGACGGTCTTGCCATACAGATCGCCCTCGAAACCCACAAGGTGGGCCTCGACTTTTCGAGTCTGATCGCCGAAAGTCGGGTTGGGCCCGATATTGCAGGCCGCCGGCCAGGCCGGGCCGTTCGCTTCGACCCACGCGCGGGCGGCGTAGACTCCCTCGGCTGGCACGAGGACATCGATCCCCGCAAGGTTGATGGTCGGGAAGCCCAGTCCTTTTCCTCGCCCCGCCCCACGCGAGACAAGGCCGCGAACGCGGTGCGGCCGGCCGAGGAACTGCCAAGCCTCGTCCACGCGCCCGTCACGAAGCGATTGGCGGATCAGGGACGAAGAAACCAGCCGGCCGTCGATCAGGGCTGCGTCAACCACTTCGAAGGCAATCCCGGCCTCGAGACACCACCCGCGCAAGGTCGCGACAGCGCCCTTGCGATCGTGTCCAAAGGCGAAGTTCGGGCCCTCAACCATCCCTCTTGCGCCAAGCTGCCGGACGACGACCTGGTCAAAGAACTCGCGCGCCGTCAGCTTCAAGAGCCACGGTCCCGTGCGGAACACGGCGACTTCGGTGGCGCCCGCATCCCGCAGCAAGGCGATCTCACGCTCAATCCAGACCAGCGGCACCGGAGCTTGGTCCGGGCGCAGAGCGCCACCGGATGAGGGTCGAACGTAATGGCGAGGGCAGGCACGCCGGCCGCGTCGGCGTGGGCGCGCAGGCGGCCGAGTAATTGCTGGTGGCCGCGGTGCACGCCGTCGAAATTGCCGACAGTTACAATAGCGCCTCTGGCCCCCGCGGGGAACTCACGAACGTTTTCGATCGTGATCACCGACGTCGATCCCCGCCGCATGCGCCCATGACACCGGCCACCCAGTCGGAAAGCCCTTGATGGAATGTCACTCGAACCGTGATCATTATCGCCACGCTGGGACAACCCGGTCAATGCTGACGGCCCTGCGCCGAGCACCCCCGATGCGGCATGCACTCCCCGAATGCGATCAGGATTTGCTTGAAGTAAGGGAACGGAACTTCACCATCGGGATGGACCGCGAACGCGGGGTTGAACTTCTTCTTGCCGGCGTTGCAAAGGCGTCATGCCCCGTTCTCGTCGGTCCCCTGATCGGCCGGAGATGCGGCCGGCACGCTCCCGAGCGATGTCACGAGCGCGATGTCGATGAGCTCCCACTCATCCCGCGGGCTGACATAGGATAGGATCCGGCCGCCCTCCGCGCCCCAGGACACGGCGTCAGGATGTCGCACTTCGAACGACCGGCCGTCGGCCACGTGGATGAGGAATGGCTGGAATGGCCGCCGATCTTTGACCCGCTTGAGCTCTTCGATCTTCATCCGGTACTCCCCTTCGCCGGCTTCGTCGGTCTCCTTCCAGACCTGCCACGGCGCGTTATCTGGTTTCTCGCTCGGATCGAGTCTAGCATGAGCCCCGGTCTGCCGCGACTTTGCCGCCATACGAAGAAGATGACAGGGAATGCAGCCTTGACGTTTGTTCCTGACCGTTGCATCAAGCAGGCAGCCCTTGGGTGAAGAGCGGCGGGCATCCCGGCGCTCCGGGGCCCCGGCGTGAGAACCCGGGGAGCTTCCAGTGGGGCGGGCGCCCGAGCGCTGCTAAAGTGGTGCGGGCGTCTCTGCCCGCCTCAGTAAGTTTCCGTGGCTCTAAGTGCAACGAAGAAACGAGTTATGCGGATGTAGGCCAGCCTTTCCAGGTTGCAGATCCGCCGAAGGAGGACTGGCGTCAGGCAGGAAAGCCTGACCTACTGCTACAGAGACCTTTGCGGTTCCACTTAGAGCGCCGAGCAGAGTATCGGGAGTGATCGCAACACGATGAATGTCTTGATCCTGGGTAATGGCACCGAAGAGCTGGCATGGGCTCACTGGCTGCTTGGGCAGAACGACCATCGTCTCGATGCGGCCTTTCCGCCCTTCGTCGAGGCCGCACTTGCGGGCATACCGGCCCCGAGCGACCTCGACGACGCCTTGGCCCGCGCCGGCATCGAGGCCGTGATCGTAGGCGGCCCACCGGAACAGCGAGCCGAATTCCTGCCGCGCCGCGGCGGAAGGACTCGCTGTGATCTGTATGCATCCTCCGGGCGCCGACTCGGAGGCGTACTATCAGGTCGCCTTGAGCCGCGACGAGACCGGGGCGGTCATCGTCCCCGATTTGCCGTTGCGCCTTCATCCGGGCGTGACCCTGCTGCGCCAGGCGATAGCCGGAGGCGAGCTGGGGGCGATTCGGGGCGTGCGGCTCGAGGTATCCTCGGACGGAGCCGACGCGGATCTCGCGGGCTTCATCTTTGCGCGCGGCGTCGATGTATTGCGCGCACTCGTTGGGGAGATCGAAGCCTTGACGGCCACCGGCGAGCCGCCCGGCGAGCATCCCGAGCTCGAGCTGATCGTCCAGCTCCGGTCGGCCGGCGGCCATCGAGCCGAGCTGCGCGCGTGGTCCGGTGCACCCGAGCCGGGTCGTTTGAGCGTGCTCGGTGCGAGCGGTTCGCTGATCCTGGAATTCGAGCCGAGCTTCGATCGAGCGGCGCGATTGCTCCGCCGCGGCTCGGATCGGCCTCTTGAGTCGATCGAGCTTTCACCCTGGGACCCGCATGAAGCGATTTTCGCGGTCCTCTTGGCCTCGCGGGGCAGGCGCGGAGCCACCGACCTACCCAGCCCCAATCTCCTGGACGGCACCCGCGCCATGGAGTTGACCGAAGCTACCCTGCGCAGCCTCCGCCGCGGTCGAACGGTCGACCTTCATTACGAAGCAATCAGTGAAGAATCGACGTTCAAGTCGGTGATGACCTCGACTGGCTGCGTGATCATCCTGATCGCGCTTTTCATCGTGCCGATCGCCCTGGCCGGTCCGCCTCTCGGCTTTCCCTGGACGATTTACTTGGCCTACGTGATCCCACCGATTCTCGTCATCTACGTGCTCCTCCAGGGGCTTCGGCTGGCGCTGCGACAGCCCGAATCGGCCGCGAGCGCGCCGGGCGATCGGGAGCAGCGCTCAGGGATTTGATGCCTCCGTAAGAAGCAACCGAGCGACCTGGCCGCGATGATCACTGGATGGCCCGCTGAAGAATGAAGCCGATCCGACCCGGAGCCCACGACCCAGCCAGAACATGGTCGATGTCGTAAATTGGCAGCCAGGACGGGAACGTCGCTCGCCAGCCGGCGGCCGAGCGGCTGGCCAGTGTGTAGCCCTCCTTGACCAGGCGATCGAAGCCGAGACTCTGGCTGGGCGTATTGAAGTCGCCCACGACCACTTCGAACGGCCGACCGGCGCCCCTGGCGGCGCGACAGGCTGCGACGACACCTTGCAGAAACGGCAACCGCGAACGGAAGGGATTGCTCAATCCGTTGACAACGAGAATTCGCAGCCGGCAGCCTTTCACGTGGGCGACGACGCTCATCCCCTTACCGTTCGGGAGCGGTACACCTTCCTCCAGGCGAACCGGCCAGCGAGAGCAAACCGCCAGGCCGAATTCGTAAGGCCGTCCCGGCTCGTTCTCGATTCGGGCGCAGTACGCTCCCGGACCGAGATCGCCAACGAGCTCGTCAACCCAGGCGGCAGGCGGCGCCTCGCTCAGGATCACGAGGTCGGGATTCTGCCGCAGAATTTCTCCGCGCTGGGCCGCCCACGTCCGGGGACTGCGGAAGAGCCCGCCGCCCCATTGCACGTTCCAGTGCAACACCGAGACCTCCCGCTCATCGGCCCGCGCCGAGTTGAGCACGCCCGAGCCCATCATCGTTGCCGCCGTCCAGGCCATGCCGATCATGGCAAGAGCGCTCAGAGCAAATCGAACGCGAGGTAGAGCGCGACCCCGGCATGCGAGGTCGAATGCGACGGCCAGCACGCTCACGGGCAGCACGGGAAGATACATGAGTATTGCCGACAGTGCCGATCGATCGCGGACCAACTGGCCGAGCAGTCCCGCCACGATGACAGAGGCCGAGCTAAAGGAGACCAGATTGCCAAAGACTGCCCGGAAACGGCGCAAGGAGGCAGGCGGCTGGTTCATGCCCTCGACGAACATTCGCGCTGCGCCCTCGGAGTCGTTGCTTCTCGCCAAGCGGAGCATTTCGAGCCGGCACTTGCCAAGGCGCTCACACTGCCTTGGTCTTGGGGGTGCTCGGTACGTTGCCTGGGTGCTCGCGAAAGCTTTCGATGCTCTTGCGGAGTTTGGGAGCGAGCTGGTCGAACCGCTGGGATTCGACGGTGTACTTGACCTCGTAATCGAATCGATCGCCGCGAAATCGCCGCTCGATGACCGTCATGGAAAACGGACCGCGATTGGTGCGCACGACCGTCTCGAGGGCCTGGGCCTTTCCCTGGGACACCACCTGGCACGAGATGACCTCGCACCGGGGGTCCTCCTGGCGGAGCTGGTCCGGAAGCTGCTGTGCGAGCTCCTTGAAATCCGTATTGCGGTGCGGATAGGCGAGTACGAGGAGATTGTCGGACCAGACGCCATGGGGCTGGCCGTTGGCAAAGAGAAGAGCAACCTGGGTGGGAGCCAGAGCCGGCTTCCATTCCTCGGGAAGATCGAGGGCAAACTTATACTCGCGCTGAATCCAGCGGTTAGTGGGCTTGGAGATCAGGTCGGCTCCCGTATTCGGGGGTGAGAAACGGGTGGCGTTGACCAGGGCGTCGAAGGCCGGGCGCACCTTCTGGTAGATCGAGTCCTCGACGTTGAGGATGAAGGTGTAGAGCTGCCGGTGGGAGATCACGCGCACGCTCACTTCGCGCCAGAACCCGCCCGTATTGGGATGGAACTCCCAGATCGTTTCCAGCCGCTCGCCGTGAGCGTTCTTGACGACACGGTTCGACGCCAGCTTACCGCTTTCGCGGCCGTTTCGCCTGGCATTGGTATCGATCCTGGTCCGATAATCGTCCAGGCTCTCGGGCGCCAATCCCAGCTCGCATGCGGCAACGCCAGGCCGACCGAAATCTTTTTGGGGAATGATCGCGACGAAAACGCGATCTTCGTCCTCGCGCACGGCGATCGGCCAGTCCTTGGGTATCTGCGACGTCACGCCGTACTTGGGGGCGTCGAACCGCTCGGTTTCGAGGAGGTCCGGTCCGGGAGCCACGAATGGCGAAAAAGCCAAGAGCAAGAATATTATCATAAGGCACTCATGATCTCCGAGACCCGTCGCGCGACTTCGAGCGCCTGACGGGCGTCAGCCTCGTCGGCGCTCTCGCCGCGATTTCGAAAATGACCTCGCCTTCCCAAAACGAAACGCTGGCTCCTTCCGAGACGACCCGAAATTCGAAGCGGCGTACCTGCTCGCGTGACAGATCCGTCGTTGTTGCGTCCCGAGTGATCGCCCGGTAGCAGCGAAGCAGACGATTCGTGAGATTCAGCAGTTGATCCGCGTGCCGCCCGTTCAGTCTGCTCTGCTCGGCGGGATCGCCGGTGTCGGATTGGTCACGGGTGAGAGAAACGGCGGTGTTCTGCGCGCGACCATCTGCAACCTCCAACGTCAGACCCTCGGGGCCTGTTGGATAGGATCCTTCTTGCAGCTTGAGCCTGTACGGCAGCCAGATCGTAGCCCGAACTCGAGGCATCGACCACCTAGTGACCAGCGTACACCAGCCGGAAACGGTCACCGAACCCGTGCGCCTTTGCATAGGAACGAAGTTCGACGAGATAGCGATCCTCAACATTACCCACGTTCAGCCCCGTCGGAAAGGAGACGTGGGCCATTACCTGCGGGCCCTCGTCGAATAGGTCGGCGCGAACTTGACCGCGAGCACTCAGGAACGTGCCGAGATACTTGCCGTAGTACGGCCCGACCGCCTCCTCAAACTCCTGGTCATGGATGAGTTGAATTTCTTGGTCCCGGACTGCTTCCATGGCTGCCTCCTCTACGGCTCCGATCACCACCTGCCACAATGGCCGCATCTCCAATTAGCTTAGCGGACGTACGCCCGCGCGACCAGGCAACCTGCCTCGCTGCGCCCGCAGGGCGTGCTGGCGATCGTCTCACATATCGCGAATAAAATCCGCCGCGTACGAGCGCACGAGCTTGCCGTTGAGGACGTGAAAGGTGCGCAGCCGTTCCAGGAGCTGGCCGCTGAACCGCTTGAGCGGGAGGTGAACGATCTTGCGGCCGAACTTGCGGGCCAGCCTGCGCCAGCCGGCCGGCGGGAGGTTGGGACTGACGACGGCGATGTGACGGTCCTGGCTGTGCAGGCAAGCCGCGCCCAGCAGGCGATCCTCCAGCGTGTCGGCGAAGTTGAGCCGTTTGTCCGACCAAACGTTCGGGATCGGACGAGGCGGAAACAGGAAGAGCGCGCCGCCGTACTCGGCCCGGGCGATCCCCGGCCCCACCAGGTTCTTCATGGGGTCTGTCGAATAGAAGGCGAGAGTCGATTCCTCGGCATGCTCGGCAGACCACGTGGTGCGGTGCACATAGACTGCGGGATCGGCGGGCACGTCGAAGAAGAATATGACGGCCTCGATCGAGCCCCGGCTCGGCGGCACGACCTTCACATAAAGATCGCCAGTATGCCAGTTCCGCAGTGTCTCGCGGATGTCGATACCGTCGCGAACGCTGGTCGTGAATTTCTCGGTACGCGCCAGGTCGGCCCCGAGAATGGCCTTGGCCTGGTCGCGGACGTGACGGTGAAAGCTTTCGATCCGATCGTCCTCGGGCGGCCAGGAGCACATCCCGAAAGGGTTCCAGCGCTGCCGCCAGCGGGTCTGCTCCTCCTTGGCGGGGCGGGGGCGCAGCTCGCAGGTGCGCCACGTCAGCGATTGGCCCGGCAGCCGGCTGACCATCGGCCCCGTGCCCCAGACCGGCACGTCGCCCTGGTTGATGCCGATTCGAACCAGGCCCGGTTGATCGAAATCCGGCTCGTTGGACCATCCGGGCGTCTCGGCGTGGGCATGCGGGTAGGTCCGAGCCGTCTCGGCCAGCGCGAGTGCGAAGTCGTCGCCTGCAGTCTGCTGGGCGGCGGTGACCAGGGTGTAAAGGTCGGGAGTGAGCCGCCGGTCCACGAGCGAGAGGTTGCGGATGTAGCGGAAAAACACCGACAGGAGCTGGGGCGTGACACGGTCGGCGGCCTTGGGGTGGTTTTCCCGGAGACGCTCGCGCGCATCCAGGACCAGTTCCTTGACGCCGTTGACCGAGAGGTTGTCGTCAGGAGTGAGCTCGCGACGGCCGCGCTCATAGAGTCCTGTGATATAGGGTAGCTCTCCCAGAGCGAAGACGAGCGTACGCGGATCGACGCCGTAGGTGACGATCGGCGAAAAGAACGACTCGGGCTCGGGCGGATTCGCGCGGTTCTGGTAGGCGTCGCGGATCCAGGGCCAGTCGAGAATCGAGCAGACGAGCAAGATCAGCTTGTACTGCGATTCCAGCTTGCGCAGCCGGGCGGCCATCCAGGTCATGCGCTGGGCGATTTGCAGGTGCCCAGGCGGCGGGATCGCCGGCAAGAGAGCAGCCGCGAACCGCTCGGGACTGACGCGCTTGAGCGCATAGGGGTCGGGAAAGGCCTCCGTCATCGCCACGAACCGCGGCGTCTCCATGTCGATGAACTCGCGCGCGATTCGTTCGCAAAGCGCAGTCCGAATCGCGGCGATGACTCCCTGACACGGGTCGATCGGCACGTAGCTGAACCCGGGCTCGGCCTGCGAGTCTTCGGCATCGGTGTCGGCGTCGCACTGCACAACCGCCGAAATGGCGGGCAAGCGCTCGACGGCTTCCTCGACTTCCTCTTGAAACGAGGGCGGCAGCGGTACCGCAACACAGTCATAAGCACGCCTCAAGAGCTCTTCGCGCACCTGGATCGCGAAGTCGCCCGACCCATGGATAATCGGCAGCACGCGAATCCGCGGTCCGATCATCAGAAACTGCTCGGCACTGGCGCGCTTTGCACTCATTGGTCGCTCCGGAACCCCAGAATACCGGCGACAGTGTACACAAGATTACAGCGAATCAACGTGTCTCCGCCTGGAAGGGTGTCTTGGGCTTACATAAAGTGTATCGTGGCGGTGTTTCGAGGGCGACGGGTATCGGCTGAGGCAAGTGGTGGGGCCCGACGGTCATGGCCGCGCTTTGGGAAGCAGTCTGGCGTTTGTTCCCTCCCTTGAGGGTCCGCACCAAACTATTCAGCATGATGGCCATCCTCGTGGTCTATGGCTTGGTTGTGAGTCTGGTCATCCAGCTCGAGCATCTTCCCAACATCGAGTGGGGGGCCGAATCGGCTGTTGTCAACGGAATCGGGCTGAGCTTCTTGATTGCGTTCCGCACCAATCACGCTTATGACCGCTGGTGGGAAGCCCGCAAACTCTGGGGCCAGCTCATCAATGAAACTCGCAATCTCTGCCTCAAGATCCGGACGCTGGCCGACGTCGACGCAGGCGATCGACAGTGCGTGGCCAGCCTGATCGCCGATTTCGGCGACGTTCTCAAGGACCATTTGCGCCGGCGCGCTGGCTCCGACGAGCCCCCGAGCCAGGGTGCAGCGGGCAGTGCGCAGGTCCACGAGCCGGCTCGGCTCGCCGGAGCGATCTACGAATACGTGGCGGGCTGGCATCGGCGGGGACAGATCGACGGCTGGACGCTGCTCTGGCTGGACGCCCAGGCCAAGAGCCTCATGGATATCTGTGGCGCCTGCGAGCGCATCCGCAACACGCCGCTTTCCTCGTCGTACCGCGCGCTCCTGCGTCACGCGATCGCCATCTACCTGGCTGTCGCGCCGTTTTACCTCATGGAGGATACCGGAATCGCCGGTTTTCCGCTGTTCGTCCTGGCGGCCTACTTCCTGCTGGGAATCGAGCTCGTGGCCGAGGAAATCGAAGAACCTTTCGGCGCCGGCGGCGACAATCTGCCGCTCGAGCAGTACTGCGCGACCATTGCACAGTCGGTGCACCAGATCATCGCGACCACCAGCGAAACCGCGAGGGAGAAAGCTGCCAAACCGAGTCCGAGCGGCTCGTCGGCGGGCGATCTCGAATAGGCTCGCGGGCGGTCCCGCGGCCGAATACCCGAAATGGAATTGACGTCGGCCGACGGAGCCGGCCCCGTGCTCTTCGGACAGTTCCTCACCACTGCCCGAAAAGTCAGAGCCGGCTCGATCGACCGACTCGCGCCGCGCGTGCCCTCAGGACCGCGAGAGCAACGAAATCTTGACGGTATTGACCCGCGCGGACTGCATCTTGTGCTGCCTCTTTTCAGCGACATTCTCCCCGCGCTCGGCCCAGCTTTTTCTCAAGAGCGAACGATTCCGCCAAACCGATCCATTCTGCGCGATTTTTCGAGAACCTTGGCCGGGCTCGACCCAGACGTCGCTGAAACGAGACAGAGAGTCATCTATCGTGCGTCGCGGAGCACATGTGCCGGTGATGATTGCCCATGTGTTTGCATGATCGCACGAGGGCCGCGCTAAGACGAAATCCGATTCCTCTCCTACCGCGTCCGATCGTTGGCCGTTAGTGCTTGCGAAGCCTGCTTGGGCGGAGCCAGGCCCGCCATTGCTATTCTTCGGGGTGATTCGCCCGCCGAACGGCGGGCGGTCTGCGGGACTGCCGCGCATGCCGGGAGCGCTCTGGTTGGAACGGGGACCTTCACGTTTTGAGGAAGGCGGTCTGGTTCATGACGAACGAAGAGTTGGCGATTCCGCTCAACGAAATCGGTTCGGTCACGGGCCTATGTCCCGACGCCGCTTTTCCCGACGCGGCCGACGACGTTGGGCGATCGACGTCGCTCGAGTCCGAGAGGATGGGTCTGCTCGCAAGTCCCGGCACACGCGGTGCTCGTGATCCTGAGCTGGAAGACTGGATCGCCAGCAATCTCGACGTTGACGCCGAGGTTGCCCCCACTTCGCGCAATGTCTGGAATCGAATCGTCGAAGGCCTGCCTGGCCTGAGGCGCCCGCCGAAAAAAACGGGGGCGATCGCGGGAGTCGAGACGCGGTATGAAGGTTGGCCGCGATTTCACCTCGGTTACAAGCGCGGAATCACCCTGGTGCGGCTCCGCGACGCGGCGCTGCTCAAGGAATCGATGATCCAGGAGCTTGCCTGCGATCTGATCGATCTGATCGAGGCGGGTAATCGGCGGGTCGTCCTCAATTTTGGCAGGGTCGAGCGGCTCGCGAGCCTGGTGGTCGTGACGGTCAGAGAAGCCGCGGCTCGTTGCAGGGCTGGCGATGGAGGAGCTCTCAAGGTCTGTGGGCTCTCGCCCGATCTGTCCGCGATCTTTCCGATCGCGGGGATGGGCACGCGCGTGGTATTCCACGCGGACGAAGCCTCCGCGATCGACAGCCCGTGGCCCGAAGCATCAGGCCCGCGTCCGCTTCCGGTAGAGGTTCTCACAGCCCTCCTGACCGCTGCGGACGTCCCCCCGACGCGCGGCGGCGCGCCCTTCGAGGTTCCCATGACACGTGCAGCGCAAGGAGCCCTTCCCCACGATGTCCCCACGGTACGGCCAGGCGAGCCGGAGCCGACCGAATTGTGGTTGAGCGTGAGCGCAGGCGCCGCCAGAGGCCGGCTGATCGCCGTGACCGGCCCGCGATTCGTCATCGGGCGCGACCGGAGCTGCAATCTCCGGCTGGGCTCGCCCTTGGTCAGCAAGCTGCATGCGGCCCTCCTGCGCCGCGAGGGCCGCGTGTATCTGCGTGACTTGGGCAGCACCAATGGAACGATTCTCAACGGACGGCCCTGTCGCAACAGCGAGGTGGAAGTCCACCACGGCGACCGGATCCAGATCGGGCCGATCGTGGCCACAGTCGCGACCGGTCGAGAGCAACCGGAATCCGACCACGTTGAGGATCAGGTCGCCGGCTGGCTTCGCACCGAGCAGGGCGACGATCGATCGGAGCAAATCGGCTGGGACGATACGCTCACCCTCCCCACCAGGGCTGCCGACGAGCCCAGCACTGACGGCGGGCCCCAGATCAAGTGCGAGATCATCCAGAATGTTTTGGTGGTTACTCCCCAGGTGAGCGCGCTCGACGACCTCGATATCGTCGAAGGGCTTCGTGGTCACCTGCGGGCCTTCTTCGACTCGCCCACGCCGCGCGAGGTTGTCGTCAATCTCGAATACGTCGGCCACCTCTCGGCACAAGCGATCGGCGTGCTGCTGGCTCACCACCTCCGTCTCGATCACGTGGGGGGGGCCATGCGAATTTGCCAGGCGCGCGCACGGGTCATGGCCGTTCTCCATCAAGTTCGCCTGACGATGCTCGTGGAATGTTATCCCACGCTCGACGAAGCGGTATTGGGCGCATGGCCTGTGCCCGCGGCAAGACGGCCGGCGACGGATTCTTGAGCGCCTCTTTCACGCGCGGGACGGGACGCCCGATGAGCCCGGTTCCAGCCATGACTCACACCGTCCCACACGATGCTCAATCCTCGTCGTTATCGTCGTCGTCGCGGTAATCGGGGTGCAGCGGGTCGTCGGGGCTGAAAAAAAGGTCGCCCAGTCCGAGTGGTGTGTGCTGGCCGCCCATCGCTCGGCGTTTGCGGCGGGCGAGGTTTTCAAGATCGGCGGCATCCTCTCCCAGCACGCAAAACAGGGCCTCGCGCCATGCGGCATCGCGGCCGAGCGGATGTGCTGGGTCCTGCGCCATCCGCTTGATCGCGAAGCGGAGGAGATTGATCCCGTCGCGCGGCGAGAAGTCGAGCTTGAGTTTGTGAGCTTGCTGAAGAAACTCCACCGTCAAGGCCAGGAGAGCGTCCTCGGCGAACGGCAGGTGATACTTCAAGATCGCCATCTCGTCGTGGCGGCTGGGGAAGCCGAGACAGAGGGTTGGTTGGAGGCGGGAGAGAATGTAGTCGGGAACCTCGTAGGTCGATTCGTCCTCGTTCATGGTCACGCACACGCGGAAATCGGGATCGGCGGGTATCGTGATGCCCGCGACGATGCTTTCCACATAGCGCCGATGATCCAGGAGCGGGGCCAGGCTGGCCCACGACTTCTCGTTCATCCGGTTCCCCTCGTCCAGCACGCAGACGCCGCCGGTGAGGATCGCCGAGACCAGGGGAGAAGCGTGATAGGCGATCCTGCCTTTCTCGGCGAGCACCGGGGTGACGATCAGGTCTTCCGGGCGGGTGTCGGCAGTGCACTGATTGATGAAGAGGGGCTGGGTACGCAGCCGGGCGGCCGCCATGGCCAGGGTCGTCTTGCCAATGCCCGGCTGGCCGGTCAGGCGCGGCGAGAGCGGCAGATCCTTTGGGTCCACCACCAGCCAGCAAGCCAGGAGCTGGCGAAGGATTGCGTCCTGCCCGATCCAGCTCTGGTCGGTCGTGTCCGGTGCGCTCAAATGGAGGGTCACTCCGCTGATCTCGTGAACTCTCGGTACCAGGGGGGACGGGGTGGCTGGGCGTCCAATCATGAGGAAGTCAACCTGTGGTGTGGTGGCACTGTTTCGACGATCCGGCGCCCTTGCGCTCGATCGCTCTTTACCGAGTGTAACGAGTCGCAGCCGGATCGGCGAGCGGTCCAGCGGCCCGCCCACGCGCAATCACGACCGCGTTCGACGCGCCGCCGCTCTCGCCGGCATTCCACGCGGCGATTGCCTTGGCGCGATCCAGAGGCTAACCTCAAGAGCCGCCTGATCGGCAGTCGCCAATCTGTCACATCTGCTAATCCGGACCCGGAGTCGTCATCATGGACAGCAGTATCCCAAAACCCGCACCGAATTCCGAGGCTCTTCGGACCGAGTTGCCAGCCATTGGTTCCGGGGGTTGGGGACCCAGGTTGACCCTCGCCGCGATCCGCACCCGGCTGGTGAGCGGGATCATTCTCACGCTGCCGATCGTCATCACCTTCTGGATCGTGTACTGGATCGTGCTGACACTCGAGCAATTCCTGCTCAACCCCATCGCAGGCGTGCTGCACCGAATCCATGCCTGGATCACGGACACCCCTGCCTTGCAGGACCTTGACCTGCCCAACTGGTGGTACAACGTCGCATCCCCCGTCCTGGCTCTCGTCTTGATGGTGGCCTTCCTCTACGCCATGGGTTTGATCGTCCGCACCTGGCTGTATCGCACGCTGGATTGGTTTTTACTCCGCGTCCCGATCGTGGCCACGATTTACCGGGCCGTACGGAACGTGGTCGATTCGCTCGGCAGCCAGTTCCGAGGCGGGGCGGATTTCAAGCGAGTCGTTCTGGTTGAGTTTCCCCACCCCGGGATTCGCTCGCTCGGGCTGGTCACCAATGCGCTGCGAGACGACACCACGGGGCGGACCATCTTGACCGTTTGCGTGCTCACGGGGCTGATGCCACCGGCCGGATTCACCCTGTTCGTGCCCGAGGAGTCGGTGACCAACCTCTCATGGAGCGTGAACGAGACGCTCCAGGCGATCATGTCCGGCGGAATCACCGCGCCGGCGACTGTCCATTACTTTCGGGCTCCAGGCGAACCGCCGGTTCAGAGCGGCGGTCCGATCGTCGATGCGCAGGGGCACGCGCTACGATCAATGCCCACCGATCCCGGTGTCAACTCAAATTGAGAGAGGCGATACGACTTGCCGGCGCCGGTCTGGCGGCAAGAATGTTAAGATCGGTTGTCGAAACCCGAACATCACTTAGTTGAATGGAGGTTCGTCGAATGGCTACAGTTTCATCCCAGTTGATGCCTCCTCCGACTGGGGGCACTTTGCTGATGCCACCAGTCCCTGACGAGGTGTTGTACGAGGTCGTTGATAACCAGATCAGGGAGCTACCCCCAATGGGAATAAGGGAGAACCTGCTCACTTCGACATGGTTTCGTATCCTGAGCCAGTTCGCTTGGAAGGACGGGCTGGGACAGGTCGTTGCGGAAGCGCTCTTCTTGCTCGCTCCTCCGCCCAGAAACTTGCAGCGACGTCCCGACCTGGCGTTCGTCTCGTTCAACCGCTGGCCGCGCGAGCGTCTGGTTACGAGCGCCGCAGCCTGGGAGGTCGTCCCCAACTTGGCGATCGAAATTGTGAGTCCGTCAAATGGAGCGAACGAAATCGTCGAGAAGATCGAAGACTACTTCGATGTGGGGGTGGAGCGAGTCTGGGTCGTCTATCCGAAAGTGGAAAAAGTGTACGTTTACGACGCGCCGGCCTCAGTACAGATCCTGACACGGACGCAGACGCTCGAAGGAGGAAGCCTCCTGCCCGGCTTGGCGCTTCCTCTCGCCGAAATCTTCGAGGAACGATCGGGCCGCGAAAAGCCGCCCACTCAATGAAACGCCGAATCGTGAAGCTCCTGTCTCACTCAGTGTCGATCACCACGGCGGGTTTCACCGAATCGATCGACATCCTCACATCCTCAGTCGCCGCCAGCAATCGCCTGCTCGCGCCCGGCTTGAGACCTGCCCCGTGTCGGGTCCCTGCAAGACAAAGGGGCACCGAGGAATACCCCCGGCGCCCCATGAGGTCTGCTTGAATCCGCAGCCAATCGATCAATACATATCCTCATATCCGCCATGACCGCCGCCGCCGGCCTTCTTTTCTTCATCTTTGGGCATGTCGGCGATGAGTGCGTCGGAGGTCAAGAGCAGGGTGCTGACGCTGGCCGCGTTCTGGAGGGCGTAGCGAGTCACCTTGGTCGGATCGATGATGCCGGCCTTGACCAGGTCGGTGTACTCGCCCTTGAGGGCGTCGTAGCCGAAGTTGCCCTTGCCCTCGACGACCTTGGCCACGACCACGCCGCCGTCCTGTCCGGCATTCTCGGCGATCTGGTCGAGAGGCGCCGCACATGGCGCAGGATGATGTTGTAGCCGATCTCTTCGTCGTGAGTCACGCCTTTGGGTTTGACGGCCGCCGAAGCGCGAACAGCGCGACCCCGCCGCCGGGGAGGATTCCCTCTTCCAACGCGGCGCGAGTGGCATGGAGAGCGTCTTCGACCCGCGCCTTCTTCTCTTTCATCTCGCTTTCGGTGGCCGCGCCGACGTTGATCTTGGCCACGCCGCCGGCCAGCTTGGCCAGCCGCTCTTCGAGCTTCTCGCGGTCGTAGTCGCTCTTGGTGTCCTTGATCTCGCGGCGGATCGCCTCGATCCGGCCCTTGATCGCGTCGTGGCTGCCGGCGCCTTCGATGATCGTGGTGTTGTCCTTGTCGATCACGACTTTCTTGGCCCGGCCCAGATCGCCCAGCCCGACGTTTTCCAGTTCGATGCCCAGTGCTTCGAAGATCGGCTTGCCGCCGCTCAAGACGGCGATGTCTTCGAGCATGGCTTTGCGGCGATCACCATAGCCCGGCGCCTTCACCGCGGCGCAGCGAAAGGTGCCCCGCAGCTTGTTGATCACCAGGGTCGCGAGGGCCTCGCCCTCGATTTCCTCGGCGATGATCAAGAGCGGCTTTCCCGTCTGCGCGACCCGCTCCAGCACCGGCACCAAGTCCTTGACCACCGAGATCTTCTTCTCGTGAATCAAGATGTAGGCGTCTTCGAGAACTGCCTCCATGGTGGCGGGATTGGTCACGAAGTACGGGCTCAGATACCCCCGGTCGAACTGCATGCCCTCGACCCATTCCACCTCGGTCTTGAGGGTCTTGCCTTCCTCGACGGTGATCACGCCGTCCTTGCCGACCTTCTCGGTCGCCTCGGCGATCATCTTGCCGATCTCGGAATCGAAATTCGACGCTACCGTGGCCACCTGCTCGGTCTCGGTCTTGTTGGTGACCTTCGTACTCATCTTGTGAAGCTGCTCGACGATGTCAGCGACAGCCTTGTCCATCCCCCGCTTCATCAGCATGGGATTGACGCCGGCCACCACGGCCTTGAGGCCTTCGTTGTAGATCGCCTCGGCCATCACGGTCGCCGTGGTTGTGCCGTCGCCGGCCACGTCGGAGGTCTTGCTGGCAACCTCCTTGACCATCTTGGCCCCCATGTCCTCATATTTGTCGTCCAGCTCGATTTCCTTGGCGACGGTGACGCCGTCCTTGGTCACGGTCGGCGAGCCGAACGACTTCTGGATGATGACATTGCGCCGCGCGGGCCCAAGGTCACCTTCACCGCGCGGGAAAGCTTCGCAATCCCGCGCTGCATCGCCTGGCGTGCTTCCTGATCAAACGCAATCATCTTGGCAGCCATCTGTTTTCACTCCCGAGGGAAAAACACAGTCTCTGAAACGTATGTTTCCATTCATTCATTCGACGCGCGGAATCGGGCAACTCAGCCGATCACGGCGAGAATGTCTTCCTCACGCATCAGCAATACCTTCTTGTCACCTTCGATCTTGAATTCCTCACCCGCGTACGAGGTGAAGAGAACCTGCTCGCCGACCTTGACTTGCAGCTCCCGGCGCTTGCCATCCTTGGTCACCCGGCCGTCACCAACCGCCAGAACCTTCCCCTTCTGGGGCTTGTCCTTGGCCGTATCGGGCAACACGATACCCCCGGCCGTCTTGTCCTTCGCCTCTTCCCGCTCGACCACGATGCGATCGCCTAATGGCTTGAGTTTCATCGGTCCAATCTCCTCAAGTTCAGTCGACTCCTGATAACGCATCCGCGCCAGGTCCGCGCGATCGACACCCAGCCAAGATCTCCTGGCGCGTGGACATCCATGAAACACATCGAATTGGCCCATTACTATGCAAGCGACGTGCCTTGTGCGAATTGGGACGCAATTCCAGTCTCATTAATCACTTGCAAGGTGCGGTTACTCAGTCCCGGCGTCCTCGACCCTGCCGATCGCGGTAAACGGTCAACCCGACCTGCCATTTCGGCAGTCGGCGCTCGTGGAACCGGGTCAGTTCCCGCTCCCGGCCGCGCGGTCCAGTAGCCGCCCGGCAGAGCGCTCGCCCAGGTGTCTGCCGGTCTCTGGGCCGAAAGTCCGCACAAGCCAGTCCAAGAGCCGCGCAACGTCGCTCAGCTCGGGCCACAATGCCGACAGTCGCAAGAAATTGGTGCCGATGCCGATCCCCTCGTATCCGGGGCGGCCCAGAAGCGGGATCGCGGCGATGGCTTCGATCGTCTCCCGCAGCGCTACGCCCGACTCAACGGCCGGCGGCCCGGAGCTCACGCCGATCACTCCTCCCAGATCGCGAAACCGGCGCAGATTCTCGTGGACGGCCGTAGTGCCAATCATGGCCGCGCGTTCCGGTGCGAGCCCGCCCGGAGGCCCGCAGGAGCAGAGCAGGACGAGCCGCTCAGTGCGGGCCGAACCCTCCTCGAACCAGTCGAGAACCTTGGCGAGCGTAGGGGCATTGAGTCCCGCCACGTTGACGACCGGACGCGCGCCGGCGTGGCCTGCTTGAGGGGCGATCTCGAGCAGCCGGCCGAGCACGGCCAGCCCAAGCTCGGTCAGGGTTCGTTCATCGCCCGGTTCGGCCGAACCACCGAGCACATTCTCTGGCCCCTCGACGAGCTGAAACACGCGCACTCCGCGCTCAAATGCTCCGGCAAGCCGATCGAGATCGGCCGGGTCGCGCACCAAGAAGTCCAACCCCGCGACGCCCAGCATGCCCCAGCAAAGCCCGTCGGTGGGCTCCGAGCGGAACCGCGCCAGGTCCTCGGGACCGAAGAGCAGCCTGCCGGCAAACTCGGCCTCGTACCGCGCGAGCATGTCACCCAGGGTATTCCAAGGGTCGCCCCGCCCGGACCAGTCGGCGGGTTTCCGGCTGCAATACAGGACGGCTGCCGAAGCCCCGAGCAGGTAGCCGCCCAAGGCCGGAAGCCGATCCGGCAAATCCCCGTACGCCGATGGCTCGAAGAGCGTCGTCTCCGTGGCATACTGCAAGAGCCACTCGCAATGCAGGTCGACAAGACGCACGGATTTGGTCTTTCAGTAGTCATCACGCTGCGCGTGAGATGCACGGACTCAAAGTGTAGGTCGAAAAAGACGCACGGACTTATCCGCTCCTTACCGGACCATTACCGGTATGGCGGAGTATCAAGCGGCAACTCGTTCAGGAACCTTTGAACCCGGCGCCGCAGACCGGTCCAGAAGACGACGTCGTGTACCTGGGTCGTTTCACTCCAGCCCCACCAGACAAGTGGCGGATCGTCGGCCAGGACGCGGACAGCCGGAGTGTAGCCCGCAACCCCGGGCAGCATCGGTCCCAAGCGCGCCGGCCAGAGCGCTCCAACTCGCCGAGGCGCGGGCTTGTTCTCTCGGGCCCAGCCGGCGCAGACTGCCGCGGCCGTTTCTGCCGGCTTTCCGGGGAGTTTCAACAGCTCGATCACGCGCTCATCGCCCCAGCCTACCAACACGTCACGGTCGTGACGGCAGACCGCGAGGGCACGGCCGCCGACTGTCCCGAGCCGCGCGGCGCGGCCGAGGACGTTGCCGGAACCGCGGCATCAGGCGGTTGTCGCGGCAGTTTGGCCGCATCTGGCACCGGGCCCTCACCCGGCTTGCCCATCGCCAGAGCGCTGAATCGTGGAAGGAACTCGTTGGCCAGGCGAAGGGCGCTCGCAGCAGTGTCGGCATGGAGCACGAGGATGCCCCCGCGGAAACGGCCCAATGTCTGTGGATCACCGACAGCGCAGGCCGTCAGGCCTCGCAGGCGCGGCCACAGGTCGGCCTCGGGCCGCACGCCGGCTGTCGCCGCCAGCAAATTGAAACGCGTCCGCAGCGGAGCCACATCGCGCCGCGCCGGGTTAACACGTTCCAACCGATCGGCCAGCGCGAAGAGGCGGTCCCAGAATCGAGGCGTTGATTCCACGGCCAGGGAGATGACTCCGATCAGATTTCGCGACGGGATCAGCTCGAGCCAGCGGGGCTCGACCGTTGCGGCCGCTCGGTCGCCCGACGGCCGGTCCGCCACGTCGAGCCGGGTCTGCACGTCGAGCGAAAGGCGCTCGCCTGCCAGAGCCAGGGTGCCGATCATCTGCTGGCAGCCCAGGGCGTGCAGCAGTTCGACGGCACGCCGCAATTCCAACGAACCGGCGCGCGGCGCCACGATCCGCGAAGGCTTCAGATCGAAGACCAGGCCGCCGGACTCGAGTGTGCTCGCAAGCCGGCTCAATTCGAGATCCGCATCTTGCGGACCGGCTGGCGCGGTCACGCGCGATTCGATCGATGGCGTCCCGTGCTGAACGCGCTGGAGCGCACGGCCGAGGTCGTCGCGCGAACCCGCCAGCACGAGCTTTGCGCCGACGTGCGTCACCACCGCGGTGCCGGTCTGGCTGAACCGCGTGACGACAAATTCTTTTCCTTGCTCGTTGATGGGCGGCGCCTCTTCCAGATCGGACAGCCGGAACGCCGTGATCATCGAGGCGGCCGTCCCGTCGTCGCGGGGCACCAGGGCATGCCAGCGGGACGTGCGGTCGTTTGGCCCGAGATTCATGCGCAGCTCGGCCTGGTCAAAAATCCGCCATTCAGACACCATCTCGGGATTGGCCAGTGCGATCACGGCCTCGAGCGTTTTGCCGAGCTGCAAAGGGTCGCGAGTGGCTCGTTTCCAGGCTGCGAGCGCCGCCGCGGGATGAGCCGCGCGCGAACCCTCGAATAGCTTGATGAGCTGGGCCGCCTGGCGATCGGGCTGGATGACGCGCACCGTGAGCGCGTCGCATTCGCTCGTAACGTCAGCCGACGCCGAGCAAGCCGTCAATACGCACGAGCCGGTCCAGAACAGGAACAAGCCGCCGAATCGGCCCCGGATGTTCCGCATCGTCGCTCCTTCGACCATCGAGGCCGCTTGGTTGTAAGTCGTCGTCTGTGCCTTTCGATCGCTGAATCCGCCCCCGGGCAACCGCCCACAACTACACTGGATTAGACTGACCACACGCCGGCAGCGCTCGATGACGATTTTGATCGGCTACGCCTTTAGCGACAAGCCCGATTGCCGGATCGGGCATTCGAATGAAGCGGCGCGATCGATGCGGGCATTTCGCTCTGGCGGTCAATGCAGCCTCACGAGACGGATGTGGTATACAGCTACGCGCCGCGACAAAGATTGCGGGGAGAGCACAGACACAAAGCACACTCAGCGCGGACCAGAAGCAGAGGAAGCGCCCGGCATTCGACCAGGACAGCACGGCGGCATCGAACGCCGTCAGCCGGTCCGGCGCCCAGGGACCACAAAGCCGCACGGTTTCCCAAATCGCCCACGCGAGGGCGGGAACCCAGAACGCGAGCGGTAGCGGCGGGCTCCAGAGCAGATCCCAATGCGACAGGACGACGGTGACAGCGTGAGCAATGCGACCCCACCACGGGCCGAGCATCCAGTCATTGCCCAGGGTGCGCGATGCTCGCACCAAGGCAACATAAATCGTGGCGGACAACGCAAGGCAGACCGCCGCCCGTCCCAGTCGCTGACCGGTTCCGGAACGGGATGGCTGTTCCGCGGCAATGCTCTCGTTGCGACGCCCGATCGCCCGCGCGACGACCCCTGCCGACAGACTGGCGATCGCCACCAAGACAACCCCAAGCTCCTCTGGACCGAGCAGCATCCAGATCCCGGCCGAGAGTGACGGATGGATCCGCGGGATCGTCGTCCTGAGTACATAAGTCGTGGCGGCAACCATCGCGGTGATGGTGGCAATTCGATAAAAGAGTCGCCAGCGCGAGAGGGGTTTGTCGGCGACATCACTTGCCGCCTGGCGGAGGTCGCGGCCAATCCAGACGGCCGTCGCGAGAGCGGTAACGAGTGCGAGCCCGCCCGAAAGTCCCGCTTCGTCCAGCCGTTTGGCAAGGCTGACTCGCTTTGCCGGCGGACGCTGCGCGTTGGGCAGCGCATCGAGTGAAACCGCGATCGGGACTTCGCCGCGACCGAAAGCTATCGGGACGGCCGGCCGTTGGGCGATCGACATGGCTTCCATCGCGACGAGCACCAGATGCGGCACCACCATCAGCCCGGCCAGATAGCCGACACAGAACGCACCGGCCAGGATCGTAGAAAACCAAGCCGAGCGCGCCGAGCCCCTCGTCCGAGCGCCCGCCGGCCTCATCCCAAGCAACGTCCCGACGATCACCACCAAACCAAACAGGGGCAAGACGACGTCCCAGGCTGAATTCCTTGGCGTTATCCACTTGTTGCGGTAGACAACCGACCCCGGCGGATTCAGGCCGGCAACCACCTCGGCCATCACCGCCGCGACTGTCAAGGCTGCAACGAGGCGCCAGAAGATTGCCGCCGCGCGCACGCGAGGCGACATCGCAAATCCAGTCGCTGCGAAATCGATGGAACTTCGCGCCAGCCCAACCGCCTGGCCGACCAGGCGAAAAGCAATCAACATCCCCAGGATCATCACGGAGAGACCGAGAAGTGGATGGATGTAGGACAAATTCGCAACCAGATAGACATAGACGAGGCTGTCCCCACGCCATCGCGCGACCCACCAACGGGCAAAGTACGAGATCACGGCCGCCCCGACGACCCAGACCGCGACGTCGCGCAGCCCGATCTGGAATCGCCGGCGCAGCTTTGCTCCATCCTGCTGAACGGGAAGCGATTCGGAATCAACGGTTCGGAAAGCAGCGGTGGTCTTCATGAGTCTCGCCTTTCGCTCGGCGAAAGACGACCATTACCGGGAGTTATTTGCGTCCCGATCCTCGGTGATCGTCGGTCAATGCGGCGCTGGCATATGATAGAAGCCGAATCCGAGCATCATGTAAAGCACGATCAGCATCAGGCCCTCCAGCCAGTTCGAGGCGCCGTCGTAGGTCAGGGCCCGCGTGACAATGACCGCCAGGCCGATTGCGACGATCTCGAAATGGCTGAAGATCAGGTTTATGTCCTGGCCCATGAAATATCCGGCGAATACGAGGATGGGAGCCACCAGCAGGGCCACCTGAGTGCTGGCTCCCATGGTGATCCCGAGCGCAAGGTCCATCTGGTCCTTGCGGGCGAACCGGATCGCGTTGAACAACTCGGCGGCGTTTCCGACCAAGGCGAGCAGGAAGACTCCCGAGAACAGGGGTGTCAATCCCAGCCGCTCCGAGGCGGGCTCGATCGCACCCGTCAAGAGCTCGCTCATGAAAGCGAGGCCGACGGAGACACCCGCCAGGATCAAGATTGCCTGCTTGCGGCCCCATCGTGGACCTTGGACCTTCGCGCCTTCGGCGCCTTGGGTCTCGATCAACTCGGCCTGGGCCGCGAGCACACCGACGGCCGCCCTGTTGCGCAGCAGCGCGAAGACCAGGCTAGCCACGTATAAAAGGAAAAGCGCGCCCGCGATCTCGAGCGAGATCGACCGCTTGATCGTTTTGCCGGCGCTGGCGACGAAAATCGCCGGAATCACTAGGCCGAACGTGGCGAGCATCAAGAGGGCGGCGTTTACCCTGGCCACTTTCGGGTCGAAGGTCTGCTCGTGCCGCGGGTTCTTGACCCCCGCCGCGAACATCGAGAGACCCATGCCGAAGAGCAGGTTTCCCAGGATCGACCCGGTCAGCGACGACTTGGCGATCTCCACCAGCCCGTCCCGGAGCGCAAAGACGCTGATGATGATCTCGGGGGCATTGCCCAGCGTCGCATTGAGAACACCGCCCCATGTCGGGCCGAGAAACTCAGCCAGTGCCTCGGTCGCGTCGCCCATGAGCGCGGCGAGCGGCACGATCGCCAGCGCCGACGCCGCGAAAACGACGATCGGGCCCTGCTTGGTCCAGTTCAGCCAGAGTGCGATCGGGATGAAGGCCAGCAGCCAGTAAAGCGGCTTCATGACTTTGCGATTCGCCTCCTCGCCAGCGGAACACCGAGTGTCCCGTCCCATTTCCCTTCTGGTCGTTCCGAGTCGAGAATTGTCGCATCAACTGAGCCAAAGGATCAACGCGAACGCCGGGAGAGCCCCGAAGCGGGGCGGCCCGAATGGCCGCAGAAACCCGGCCAAGGGCGCCCTCCACGTAGGGCTTGCCACGGCCCGCGGGCGTCCCAGAACAGCCGCTGCCCGAGCGCCACGGCTTCTTCCTTCTCGCGCTCTTCCCGTTCGTTGGCGTGGCGGCGGATGTTATGGCTCAGCCGGGCGGCCTCGGCGCGAGTAGCGCGCTCGAACGACCAGGTGGTCACCGCGACTCGCTCCAGCGAGTTAACTTCGAGCTGATACTGCGGACCGACGCTCTCGATCAAAGAATCGACCCGCGCCTGAAACGCCGCCGGGTCCTCACCGGGAAGGACCGGGACGGTGGCGGCGAGTCCGTGCCTGAGGCTATTAAAGCGCGAGAACGAGTTCCAACTCAAGAAAGCAACTGGTTGACTTTCACGTCAGTCTGGGTTGCACCGCTGATGCAATCAGATTAACCACGAAACACACGAAAGATCAGACCATCCTGATCGACCGGTCGAAGCGGGCGCGGCGGACCTGATCTGCATGTACGAATCAGATTCTTCCCCTTTCGTGTGTTTCGTGGTTAAAATCCGAATTTTCACTGGCCGTCTGGCTGCGGCTCGGCCGCGCTGTCCGTGGTTGAAGGATTTCTCTTCATTCTCCCCGTTCGTGTCTTTCGGGTTTGTCGCGGTTCAAAAGGGCGACCGGAACGGTGGTGATCACGTCCCGCCCATCACGCTGCCGCGTGCTCCATTTGGCGTTCGCCCGACCAGACGGTACGCGCCCGGCGGCCTAAAGCTGACGCGGTCATCCGAGTCGTGTTTACAGGGAATATATCCCGCGTTTATCCCGTTTGTGCACTTTCACGAGATTATTGTTCTCGAAAGTATCGGATCATGCTGCGAATGCGGGACATTCAGGGATAGACTTGCAGTGCATGTGCTTTGCGGTTCGAGTTAATGGTTGGTCAGCCCCGAGTAAATGACCCATCCCAGCCAGCCAAGTTCACCAAGCCCGATTGCCAGGAACAAAAGTGGCAAACCCAACCGCAAACTGCGGCTTCCCCAGGTGGGTCAACTTCCACAGAGTCGTTGGGCGAACGGTTTGTCTGCACCACCCACGATTCCCTTTTTCAATCCCCAGAGCTTGATCGTGCCGAGGATCGTGAGCGTCAAGCCGGGGGCTGCCAGTGTAAGCCAATCAGTAAAGAAAGTGATCATTGTTCTCATCCTTCATCGAGATCGAGCAAGGAGCCTGAACCCATTATCCATATCGTGCTGTGAGCTTGAAATACCGCTGGCAGAAACGAACTGGGATCGTTCGGTGCTGGTCGCCCTCGGGTCGAACGGATCAACCGTGTTTACGACGCCCTAGCGCCGTTTCGCGGACCGACGGACGTGCTGGCTGAGTTGCCATTGGAGTCGCCTTCAGTCCACGTGGCCCGTTCTGCCTGCGGATCGTTTCCCGGCGCCATGATACACTTACGTCCTGCCACGGTAGGAAAGTGTAAACGGTGATCCAGTGATGACGCATTCCACGCCGCCTTTGGCCTGAGACACAGGTAGCGGACGTGCGACAAATCGCGATCAGCCGGCGAGGCCAGTCATGTCCGCACGAGAACGACGACCGATCACCCTGTTCGACCTCGTGATCCTGGTCTCCGCGACCGCCATCGGACTGTCGTTGGTCCAGTTCGGCTGGCCGCGCAAGGTCGCCGGAGCCTGGATCTTCACCTGGCCCGTCTTGGCGAGCAACGGCGGCTACCGCTCGAAGACCTGGGTGCTCCCCTTCGCCGAGCGCGCGGCGCCGTTCCTACCGTGCCTCGCAGCCTGGAGCTTGGCGTTCCTCGTGACAAGGTTTCGTGCCCCTCGTCCTCGCCTGAGGCGCCTGCGCATGCAACCCGGGCTGATCGCGGCAGTCTCGGCGCTTTCGGTGCTGACGATCGAGTCGGTCGTGCTGATCGGCTCCGCCTGGTTCGACGGCCGGTTCAACTTCAGTAGTCCATTGCGGATCAACGCATTCGTCGTGAACGGCGTGGTCATGCTGGCGCACCACGCCGGATGGGCCGTTGCTGTCTCGTGGCTCACGCTGGTCTTGATCGGCCGCTGGCGTCCCGAGCGGAGCTGGATCGACCGCTGGGGACGTGTCCTCGGCTACACCTGGATCATTGTCGGTCCGGTAGCGAGCCTCTTGATCGACCATGCCACCTGGTGGGGGCAGTTCATCAGCGGTTGACCTGAACGTGAGCGGACCACGCCAAATTGGCGCAGGCGCCGGCGCGATGGGATGCAGCGCGAAGGCGATACTCGGCGTTCGGCAAGTCGTTTTTCGTCGTCGTAGCGCTTGACGTTATTATCGCGGCACGTTACGATAGCGCGCATGATCCGCGGGTTCAGCGATGCCGAGACGGAGCGGCTCTTTCGGCGCAACCCTGGCAGCAAGTTGCCGCGCCCGCTCCGGCGTGCGGCGCTGCGGAAATTGCTGCTGCTGGACGCCGCCGAGTCACTGGACGATCTTCGCGTTCCACCCGGCAATCGCCTGGAGAAACTCACAGGCGACCGTCAGGGGAGGTACAGCATTCGCGTCAACGACCGCTATCGCGTCTGCTTCCGCTGGGAAGATGGTGACGCGCACGACGTTGAAGTCGTCGCTTACCAATGAGGAGTCCGCCATGGCGCGCCGCAAGCTACCGCCGGTCCACCCGGGCGAGATCTTACTGGAGGAGTTCCTCTCCCCGCTCGGCGTAAGCCAGTACCGGCTCGCAAAAGAGATGAGCGTGCCGGCGCGACGGATTAACGAAATTGTGCGCGGGTTGCGGTCGATCAGCGCCGACACCGCGCTGCGGCTGGCGCGGTACTTCGCCACTTCGGAGCGGTTCTGGCTGAACCTTCAAACGCGCTATGACCTCGAGGTGGAGAAGGAGCGGCTCGGGGACCGGCTCATTCGCGAAGTGAAGGTTCTCGAAGTGGGTCGTGTGTAGAGCGCCCTCAAGAAGCCAGCCGTTTCGGATCCGTTGTCCGTATTTTCCGCGAGCAACTGTTCTTGGCAGCGAACGACGAAGCTCACTTCCTCTTCGGCGGCTCGACCAGCCACCGGAGCAGCCGGGCGTTGTCGGTGCCCGCGGCCCGCCTTGCCGTGATCCAGTTCCACCACAACGAATCGCCCAGAGCGATCACCTCGCCCTTGCCGGCCTTCGCCAGAGCCACGAACCCATCGCCCTGCTTTCCGACCCCGATCGCGGTCGCCAACACCCGGCCGGTCTTCTCGTCCGTGACGGCCACCGGCGACGCCCGGAAGAAGGACGCCGACTTGACGCCCGCGGTCACCAGTTTCGGGTCAAAGGCGCTTGTTTCCAGGGTGACGTTGTTCGAGCCCCCGTGGGCCTCTTCGTCCCGCATCTGGATCCCATACCCATCAAGCACCGCGTTGGCCTTTTCGATGGTGCCGCGGAAAAAGTAGTTTGCCGACACCACCACTCGGCCACCGCCCTCCGCGAACCTGCGCACCCGCTTGATGTCTACAAGTTGCAAATCCGCCAGCCCCGCGCTGGCCAGTAACACGCAGTCGAACCTGCTCAGGTCCAACGCGCGGAGCACCGGCCTGCCACGCGAGACGAGCAGGTAATTCACATCCAGCGTGGCATCCTTCACCAGGTCCGTCCAGGCCTTGAAATCTGCGCCGTGGCCGGTCGAGTATCGATTAAACGGGGTCTCAACAATCAGCAGCCTGGTCAGCCCTTTCTTCGCCGGCCTTACCGTGGCGCTGACCGGCACCTTCGCGACTGCCTCGCCGAGCGTCACGCTGAACTCGCCAGACAGGTCGCCCGCGGCCGACGTGTCGAGGGAGAATTCGACGCTGCCGACGATGACCTCGTTGCCGGGGCCGAACTGCTGGGCGTGCGTGGCCTTGTCTCGCACCTTGACGAACTTGGGTGCATTGACCGCAAACGGAATATCCGCGTCATTTCCGGGCTCGAAGACCTGGAAACTACCCTCGACGGTCGCCCCGGCGTGGACGGTGCCGAACGGGATGCGATCCGGCTGAACGTCGCCGGCCTTGGGCTGGGCGACGGCCGGAACCGCCGTGAGGGCAAAGACCAGGAGGGCGATCGCGGCATGAAAGCGATTGATGAGCGGTCTACTCGTAAGCGGGGAAGGATCCCACAATCGCCTTCGCCTCCGGATCTCGCGACCGGCAGATATTGTCGGTTCGGATTCTTCGCGCATGCCGTGATCGTATCGCAACGCAGAACAGACTGCAACAACAGGTATTACTGGTCATTGCGGAGCAGAGTAAGCTCGCGACGCGGGCAGGGACGCCCGCGCCATTGGATCATTCCTGCTTGCCGGACCCCAAGGCGACCGGAGCCGATCGTGCCAACATCGCAGCCTCGATGCGCTGCTTCCACACACGGTTACCTCGGTCATCGAGGCACTTCAACCCTGCTTCCCAAGCCCTTCTCGCCTCCGGCTCCTGCCCACGCTGGCGAAAGCTTTGACCAAGGTCGAGCCACTGGCGGGCGGCCCCTTCTGTATCAACAGTCCAAGCGGCCGGTTCGGTCACTTGCGATTCCTGGAATCGCTGCACCGCCGGTTCCCACTTGGCGTGCAGCATGTGCAGACGGGCTCGGTAGGTCAACAAGTCAATACGTCCCTGAAAGGTCTGCACCCAGGTATCGGCTGCCAGCGCTTGCAGCATCCTCTCGGCTTCGGTCGTGTCCCCTTCGTCGAAGGCGACTTCAAAGCGGTGGGCTTTGACATTCATTACCCACCGCTCGGCCCGGGGGTCAGCGTTCGGTGCGCTTGCACAATCCTCGAACACCTCTCCGGCCTCCAGTAACACGCGCCGGAAGTTGCCGCGGCTGCTCTCGTCGCCCGTGTCGAGGTAGCGGGCGCGGCCTTCCATACAGCGACTGATACCCGCCCCGATCAGGTCCGCGGCGTCCTCTGCGTAGCGACCGCTGAGTTCAAAGGTTCGTGCGGCCTCGTCGAGTTCCCCGCGTAGGAAGGAAATATAGGCCAACCCATACCACGTGCGCGACAGTTCCTGCCACGCCATCCTCGTTTCCTGCACGGGTCGGATCCTGTGAAACAGTTCGCGCGCCAGGTCGAGATGTCCCTGCCGCCGGAGCATCTCCGCGTGGTAACTAGCGCACTTGACGGCGTAGCCCGACTCCGACTCGACCAGAGCCGACCCACGTTCGAGGAGATCGAGATAGAGGCGCTTCTCGGAACGATACCCGATCCAGGAATGGAGCGCGTCGAGATTGAAAACGGGATGCTCGGAACCGTCAGGGCCTGCGAGGTACCCGGCGAAACGATCGAGCAGCGCTCCTGCGTTAGCCGAGTCGGTGTCGGCCAACGAAGCGTAGGCGCCGCGAATCTGTTCCGCGAGGTCAGTGGCTAGGCCGATCCGGCATGACGCATCGATGAAGACCCCGGTGAGGACCGTTTCCACGAACGCCGCCCACCGCCGTGCTGCTCTCTGCTGGGCCGGTAGTTCCGCGACCTTGCGGGCGTTTACTTGCGTGCTGAAGAGCCGCGTGGGCTGTCCCTCGAAGAAGCGCGCCATCTCAATGTGGGTCTGTTCGCGCCGGTCGGCGTTGGCGTGAGGGAGATACCTCCGGCGGACGGCCTTCCAGAAACTGCGGTGGTAAAAGTCCCACAAAGCACCTTGCGGGTGCGCCTTGGCCATGAGGTAAGGCCGTACCTGACGCAGTACGACTTGGAGAGTGCCAGTGCGCTCCTCGGCGTCGAGGTGGGGCAGTGCGGCGCACAAAAGGTCGGTCAGTTCGCCCTCCAGCATTCCTTCCCGTGCAACCGCGAGCCAGCGAAAGATTGCCGGTACCAACCCCGGCGCGCGGCGCCTTGTTTCTCGCTCAAGACGGTCAAGCACCCGAGCAAACAACGCGTCGAGCGCCTTCTCGATTTCGTCGGGCCGATCCTCTGCGATCCGCGGCAAGGCGTCGATCTCTGCATTGAGTTTGTCGAACGAGCCAAACATGCGCAACTCTTCCAGCGCCACGCGCAGGAACAGGGGATTGCGCGTGGCCGGATTTGTGAGCAGCCGCCCTGCCTGGTTCGGGTCGAGTGTCTTGCAGAATATGCTCGGGACGTCGCGAATGATTTGCTGGCAGTCCTCGGTTGTCATGACCGGCACGTGTAACTCGCGCACGCCGAGTCGGCGCAGCGCCTCGAGCCAGGGCGTGGCGGTTTCGCCGGCACCGGGGGCCAAGGCACTCAGCACCAGCTTTGACTGGCCAGGCAGGCGCTGCGGCAGCCAGGCGGTAAGCCGCGCCGGTTCAGCGGAACGGTCCAACTGGTTGATCGCGTCGAGTACGATCAGCAGGCGCCGCCTGCCGCCTGATTCAATCAGGAGGCGCTGCCACTTCTGCTGGGTATCCGATAGGTTCTGGACGTCGGGTGGTGACTCGCTCAGCCCGAAGTGCTGGATGATCTCCTCGCAGAGATTACCGATCAAGCGCGAAAGTTGTGTAGACCCCGGGCTGACCCCGATGAAGCGCACTATCGCGAACACATCCGGGGGCAGAGACGCGGCCCAGTGCGCCAGGACGGAACTCTTGCCGCTGCCAGGCGGACCAACCAATAGTAGCGGGCGCGGGTCATCGTCTCCCAGGTATGTTGATAATTCGCGCTCCAGATCGCGGCGGGGACAGTGGACCTGGGTGCGGTCTTCGACAAACGCCTCGTGCAGCGCCCGCTCGTCGGAGAGCGGGTCGGCCTGGCCTTGGTGCGCGATGTGATCGGCGAAGACACAGGCGATGCCTCGTTTCAAATCTGCCTCGACGCGTTCGCCTAACCTGTCCAGCCGGGTCAGACGGCCGCGCAGGCGGTCGTCTTCGGAATTCTCCGCTTCGGGATCCCATTGACCGCCGTAGTCGAAAACGTGATCTTCCCCCGACTCAGCGAATTTCTGCCGGATTCGGGTCTTTAGTTTGGCCAACATATCGCGCCGGTCCGGCATATCGGGCAGAGCCGGCGGGGGTTCGAAATAGGTGTCGCGATAGCAGTCGCGGTCCCGCTCCGCAACGTCTTCCAGCCGGGGCACGCAGGAGACTTTACGGAAGTAGAAGAAAGCCTGAGAGCAGGGCGGTTTGCGGTTTCTTTCGTGGACGGCCAGGGAATCTTCGATGGCGTGCAGGATTTCCAAGTGCGTGATCGACAGATGGGTTTCGGCCTGTTTGCCGCGGAAGGCGTACAACTCTTCCTGCGGCAGTTCGTCAGGCACCCAGCCGTAGCGCTCGCCCAAGAAGCAGAGGAAGAACGGGCGAGCGCCGTCGATCTCCTTGAGGCAGATTTCGATGGCTTTGCCCTCATCCGCTTCCTGACGAGTCACGCCCCACCGAAGGTCGATATCCACCAAGAAGAGCCGGCGCTCCGCGCACCAGTGGCGCACACGTGGGAACGTGACCTTAATCAGGTGATCGCGCTCCGCATGCATATCGCGGAACGTAGAGGACAGGAATACGCGAACGCTTTTCCAGGCCCCTGGCATGGCACGCTCCTTACCCCAGGCGTCGGCGCCTCATGAGAGCGCGGAAACCCCTCGCAAGCGGCCGCAAGATAATGAACTCCGGTTGCAGAGTCACGTAGAAAACACTTCCGGAGTGGTTGCCGTCGAGGAAGATCGACAGGCAGGCAGGCCCCGAGTCTAGTCAGGGCAAGCCGCGCCGGTTCCCCAATTCGATATCGCTCTCGAAGGCCGCCTTCAGGTCACGGCCGCAGGCCTCGCTGCAGATCATGTAGACGAAGTCATTGCCGTCGCGCCGAGCATCGGAATCCAGACCGGTTACCGCAACAAGCACCGTCTTGCCTGCGCCAACGAGGTAGACCGGCAAGACCTGTCCCGCCACGGCCTCGAGGTCAATGCCCGGGCGAGCCCTGGCACCGCCGCCGAAGACCGCCGTGTCAGCCGCGATGCTCCGGCCGCACCAACCACAGGTCGTCTGGAAGCGCCGGACGAGGTCAAGGGGTTTCTTCGTGCGACGTTTCATGAGCCCCAGCGTACCACCGGCGGACTGTCTGGTCCAGGAGCGCCTACGCTTCCCACGGGCTCGGCCGCGGCACATCAAAATGGCGTGTCGCTCGTACGGTCAACCTTCGAACTGCCAGCCAACCGCTGCCTCCGGTGCCGCCGAAGAGATCTGCGTTCGATGGCCGGCCCGACATCGCGCTTCGGGCGATGAAGCGGACACCGCTGATTATTGCGGGCGTCTGTTAGAGTAAAATGGCGAGCCAGTCCGCTCTGAATCGTTCGGATTGCCGAAATACGACTCGCAGCCGCGGTGGTGCAGCATGGGGTACGGGCCGATCGAGGAAAGGTTTACAGAGGCGCTCGAGGCGCTCGTCGAGCAAGTGAAGGAGGACCGCTCCGTCCTGGCGGCGATCCTTTGTGGCAGCCTGTCGCACGACAAGGTGTGGGCCAAGTCAGACATCGATCTGGTGTTTGTGACCATCGACGACAAGAAGGTGGCAGCAGGAGATCTGGCGCTCTATGCCGACGGGGTTAATGTGCATGCCTTTACTCGTACCGCGGGCGCAGTTCCGCAAGACGGTGGAAGGGTCGATCCGCAACTCGTTCATGCACTCGCTCCTGGCCAAGGGGCGGCTGCTCTACACTCATGATGAGACGATCGCCGAACTCTGCGCGCGGCTGCGGGAAATCGGCGAGCGCGACACGCAGGTACAGCTCCTGCGCGCGGCGACGCACGCGCTGGGGCCGATCTACAAAGCTCACAAGTGGCTCCTCACCCGTGGCGACCTGGACTACACGGCGCTCTGGATCCTCTACGCCGCGACGCCGCTGGCACAGATCGAGGTCATCGGTCGGAAATTGCTCGCCGACCGGGAGGTGATCCCCCAGGCGATGAAGTTGAACCCGGCGTTCTTCAAGACCGTCTACGCCGACCTCCTCAACGGCAAGAAGACGCGGAAGAACGTGCAGCACGCGCTCGATGCGGTCGACGGCTACCTGGCCCAGCGTGCAAGCGACGCTGTTCGCGCCGGTGATCGATCACCTCCGCGAGGTCGGCGAAGCGCGGTCCTGCTCCGAGATCGAGGACCATTTCCAGCGGAACCTCGATGTCGGCGGCGTCACGGCAGCGTGCGAGTATCTGGCCGACCAGGGGCTGATCGGCAAGGCCTCCGCGCCGGTGCAGCTCACCAGGAAGAGCAACATCGAAGTGCAGGAGCTGGCCTTCTTCTACCTCGAGGAACAATCGAATGGCTTCTAGGCCGACCGCCAGGCGGAACAAGCCCAGAGCCTCGGCGCGCACGACCATCGCCGTGCAGGGCGCGCGGGTGCACAACCTCAAGAACATCTCGGTCGAGATCCCGCGCGACAAGCTCATCGTGGTCACCGGGCTCTCGGGCTCGGGTAAGTCGAGCCTGGCGTTCGACACCATCTACGCCGAGGGGCAGCGGCGGTACATGGAATCGCTGTCCAGTTTCGCCAAGCGGTTCGTCGCCCAGGTCGCCAAGCCGGACGTCGACTTCGTCTTCGGCCTGTCGCCGGTGATCTCCATCGAGCAGAAGACGATCGCCAGCAACCCGCGCTCGACCGTCGGCACCATGACCGACATCGCCAGTTATCTGAACCTGCTGTTCGCGACCATCGGTCGAGCCGCGCTGCCCGCGCACCGGCGAGCCGACGCCCAGCCGAACGGCGAGCCAGATCCTGGAGGCGATCCTGTCGCTTCCGGAGGGAACGGAGATCGAGCTGCGCGCGCCGGTGTTCAAGGTGTACGGCGAGGAGCTGGACTTCGTCTTGACCGAGGTGCGGAAGAAGGGTTGCCGGCGACTGATCGTCGACGGCAAGCCGGTGGACATCTCCGAAGAGGTCGAGCTCGACGAATCGAAGGTCCGCCACATGGACGCGGTGGTGGACCGGCTGGTGGTCAGCCGCAAGCACGAGAAAGCGATCAAGGCCGCGATCGCCGCGACCCTGCTGGTGGGCGATGGACTGCTCCAGGCACAGGTCGTCAAGGGCGCGAGCAAGGCGGAGAGCGACGCGGTTCTACCAGGGGCTGTGCAGCGCGACGCACCACTTCGTCTATGGGGACATCCAGCCCGAGTACTTCGTGTTCAACAACCCGGAGAGCGCCTGCCGGACCTGCGGCGGCCTCGGGCGTCCACAAGCTGACGCACCCGGAGCTGCTGGTGCCCGATCCCGAAGCGGAGCATCCGCGGCGGCTGCTTCGTGCGCGAGGCGTTCAAGTACAACCCCGATACCTGGGACGGGCGGGTGATGTACAGCCTGGCGAAGGCGCTGCGATTTTCCCTCGATACGCCGTGGGAGAAGCTCCCCGAGCCGGTGCGCCAGGCGATCCTGAACGGCATCGACCAGAAGATCGTGCTCTTCCCGCCGCCGGAGGCGAAGGGAAGCCGCGACGACTGGGAGGGTAAGGAGGTCGGCTTCGGCGGAATCGCCCGGCGGATCGAGCGGCGCTACCGCCGTTACCGGCAGAAAGGCGAGGCAAACTCGGGGATGGAGGCCTGGCTCGACAACGTGATGGTCGAGCACACCTGCCCCGACTGCAACGGCGCGCGGGTCCGGGCCACCAGGCTGTGCTTCACCATCGCCGGCAAGACCATCCACGAGTTCGGCCAGCTCAATTTCGACGAGCTCCACGCGTTCCTGGGCACCGTCAAGCCGACCGGCCGCGGCGCCGATGCCGGCCGCCAGGTGCTCAAGGAGATCCGCGGCTCGGCTCGAGCTGCTCCTGGGCATCGGACTGGACTACCTGAACCTCAACCGCCGCTCGGGCACGCTCTCCGGCGGCGAGTCGCAGCGGATTCGCCTGTCCACGCAGATCGGGTCGGGGCTGATGGGGATGCTCTACGTGCTCGACGAGCCGAGCATCGGCCTGCACCCGAAGGACAACGTGAAGATGATCGCCACGCTCGAGAGCCTGCGCGACATCGGCAACACGGTCATCGTCGTCGAGCACGACGAGGACACCATCCGCGCCGCCGACCATCTGGTGGAGATGGGCCCCGGACCGGGAGTCCACGGAGGCACAGGTCGTGGTGCAGGGCACGATCGATGACGTGCTCGCGTGCAAGGCGTCGCCGACCGGGCAGTTCCTCTCGGGCAAGCGGTCGATCGCCACCCCCAAGCAGCGGCGAAAGGGCAACGGCAAGACGCTGATCGTGCGCGGGGCCCGCGAGAACAACCTCAAGGCGGTGGATGTGACGTTTCCCGCTGGGCAAGCTGGTGGCGATCACCGGCGCCTCCGGCTCGGGCAAGAGCACGCTGGTCAACGAGGTGCTCTACAAGGCGCTCTGGAAACGGCTTGTCGACACGCGCACGCTGCCCGGGGAGCACGACGGAGTCGACGGCGTCGAGCACGTGCACAAGGTGGTCAACATCGATCAATCGCCGATCGGACGGAACAGCCGGTCGAACCCCGCGACCTACATCGGCTTCTATGACGCGATCCGCGACCTGTTCACGCAGGCGCCGCTGTCGGTCGAGCGCGGCTACAAGGCGGGGCGGTTCAGCTTCAACGTCAAGGGCGGCCGGTGCGAGGAGTGCCAGGGCGAGGGCGTGATCACCACGCAGCTCTACTTCATGCCCGACGTGGAGGTGACCTGCGGCGCCTGCAAGGGGGCTCGGTTCAACAGCGAGACGCTGGAGGTCACGTTGCGCGGCAAGACCATCGACGACGTGCTCAACATGTCAATCGAGGAGGGCGCGGTGTTCTTCGCGAGCGAGCCGGTGGTGGGCAAGAAGATCGACGTGCTGAACGATCTGGGCTCGGATACCTGACCCTGGGCCAGTCGGCGACCACGCTTTCCGGCGGCGAGGCGCAGCGGATCAAGGTGGCCACGGAGCTGAGCAAGCTGCAGCGATCGAAGCACACCGTCTACATCCTCGACGAGCCGACGACCGGCCTGCACCTGGCGGATGTGCAGCGGCTGCTCGAGTCCTTGAATCGGCTGGTGGACGCCGGGCACACCGTGCTCTTGATCGAGCACCACCTGGACGTGATCAAGACGGCCGACCACGTGATCGACCTGGGGCCGGAGGGCGGTCACGCAGGCGGCGAATTGGTGGTGACGGGTACGCCGGAGGAAGTCGCCGCTTGCAAGGCGTCGCACACCGGGTGGTTCTTGAAAGCGCGCCTGCGAGCATGACGCCCACGCGCCCGTTCACGAGACTATCGCGGTGTGGGGCAAGGTAAGTCGCCCAGCTTTTTTGCGGCCATGAGCGAGTAATACAACGCAATTTTCGAGCCTCCGGTATCGTCCGCTGGTGAGGACCGAACGGACGGCTAGCTTGCCGCGGACGGCTGTGGCGTTATTTGACGCGGGAAACCGAAATGGTGGCCGCCGTCAAGTCAGCCGGCGGTCAGCCCGCGTCCTCGTCATAGATTCGCGAATAATCCGCGAACTTCGTGTCTTTGAGGTCTTCTTCTATGAGGCGCTTTGCGGTTTCGAAGTCAACGACAAAACAGCACACCTCCATTGTTCCGCTTCCGATGCTGCCACCGTCACAATGGCCAAGGCCGGTCCAGCCAAGGGTCTCGTTCATCCGTTCTTCAAGGGCGTGGCGCTTTTTGAGGTCCTGCGTTGTACCCTTGCCTGCAACCGGATACTCAATCAACAATCTTGCGTGTTCATCGACTTCGATTGGCTGAAAACCTACCGCCAGGGCTTTCGCAAGCACTTGTTTGAGGTTCTCATCTTCGCTGAGTTTCTTGTTGAGCCGATGCTCCCGCGTCTCTCCCCGCTCACCGATTGGTCCCCAGTGCTCCGTGATCGTCGAGCCGTGCGCCCACGCTTCATGGTAAGCGGCGACCTTCCCAGCTTCGCGACGGTAGAGCTTTAACATCGACGGTCCTCGATGAGGGATCCGTGGCTGACTCTCTGGGGTGCAGCCCATGCGAATTTCTTGCTGCCGGCGAATGTGCAGCCTCTGGTTCGCCCGGCCTGTCTGAAGCTACTTTGGCTCCCTCTTCCAAACACTCAAGGTCCTTTGGCTGCCCTCTTTGGCGGTGAAATCAGTCGGGCGATCCTTTCCGGGAGCGGCGAAGCAAAACTTGACCGTGTCGCCATCCAGCTCATAAATCCCAAGGTGGGTTTTACCCTTGGTCGGGCCCTCCGTCATCATGTAGTCGATGGCTCTGGGCTTTTTGGTCGGGTCAATACTGTACTTGGCCTTGAAATAGACCTGTCCGTAAAATGTGACGGCCGTTTCACTGTCCTTCGCTACCCGCTTGCCCCCTTTGACGGATTCCTCTGGCATTGGAAAACCATTGGCCTCGCCAGATACCATGGACCACTGGCCTTCCAGCTTTGCCATCTCCTCCTTCGTGGCGTCCTGCGCGCGCCAGCGCCAACGAAGACGAGAACGGCGACCGCAGGTCCGATTAAACGCGTACTCATCGAGTCACCATAGTGCGTTTGAGGTTCGGGCTTCTGATTATCCTGGATGGCGATCGTTGGTTGACCTGGCAATGAGCCGGTCAGCATCACGACGGCGCCGTTTGACCTGGCACGGGTCAAGCTAGTGCAGCGCGTGGATTGACCGAGCACGGTATTAGTACAGGCTGCTGAACTCGGGGTCAACGACCGACTTGAGATTTTCGTGGAACTCACTCTTGTCGCTCGATTGTCGATTGGACGACGCGTCTTATCTTGTTCCGGGGCAATCGACATCCACGCGACTTGACGAGCGCCGACGTCAACCGCGTGCTGGGGTTGCTGGACCTCGAGGGCAACCCGGTCACGTTCGAACGATCCGCGCCGCCCACTCGCGGACGATCCGGGCAGCCTCGACGAAGACATCTTCCTCGCTGGTGCGCGACCGCTTGAGAACGCGGTAGCCGTGGTCGGCCGTGTCGAGTGTGTGAAGAGTCGCGCGTTTTCCGAGCCGGTTGCAGACCGGACGGAGCAGCTTCAGATCGGCCAGCTCGTCTCGCGTGCCGCTCAGGAACAGCATCGGGAGGTTGACCGCGTGAAGGTGATCCGCACGTTTCGTGTCGGGCTTTCCGGGCTGGTGCAGCGGGAACGAAAAGAAGACCAGGCCCCGGACGGTGTCGAGAGGTGTTTCCGACGCTGCGGTCGAGGTCATCCGCCCGCCGAAGGAATGGCCGCCGGCCAAGAGCGGCAGATCGGGTGCGGCCGCGTGCGCCGCGGCGATTGCCGACCGGACCGTTTCCGTGCAGACGCCCTGGGAGTCGCGCCCCCGGCCGTGCTCCATGTAGGGGAAATTGTACCGGAACGTTGCGATGCCCGAGTCGGCCAGACGCTCCGCGATCGTCTGGAGAGTGGCATGCCTCATGTTCGTACTTGCCCCGTGTCCGAGGACGAGCAGATGGCTAGTGCCCTCGGGGCGAAGCAGAATGGCTGAAACCTCGCCCTTCTCGGGCGTCGCGAGGAATTTCGTCTCACGTAGCTCAACAGCCATCGCCTGGTCTCCCAGCGGCCGCGGACCGCTCGTTCAATCCGCGTCGAATACTGCCGCGACAGCGATTGAGAAATTCGGTAACAACGTCGATGCCGCCGATTCTCCACGACGGTAGATGCCGGCTTCTTCATAAGCCTCCCCGCGCAAGCGGAGGACGGTGATGGTTTCCGCTTGCGGGTTGACGATCCAGTATTCCGGGACAAGGGCCTCGGCATAGTCGCCCCGCTTGTCAACCAGATCGCGTTCCGGTTTCTCTTCACTCACAACTTCCAGAGCGAGGTCGGCACCGAGCCAGAACCGGTTTCGGCGGCGCGAATCGGCGGCCGAAAGCAGAAGAAGAAGATCCGGCTCGCGGTACTTGCCCCGCCTGATTCGCAGCCGTAACGGGGCGAAATGAACCTTGCCGCCGCCGGGCTGCACGACGCCGAAAAAGGCAAGAAACAAGCACTGGAGCACGTTCTGGTGTTTGTCCGGGGGCATGGGTAGAACTTCCAAAAAACCGTCGGTGAACTCGACCAGCCGGTTGCGATGGTCGGTCAAAACGAGGTACTGTTCCTCGGTCCAGTTCCCCTGGGGCGGAAGCAATTCCTCGAGCAAATCCTTCCATTCTCGGGCAGGCGAAAGTTCGGTTGTGGGGTCGGTCGCACTGGCCATGGAGTCCCCTTGGAAAAGAGCGTTCACTTCCATGAGCATAGCTTGAGGATCTGGGATTCGAACCTGAAGTGCGCTCAACCGTCAATTGATTAGCTGGCGTACCCCATTCACGCGGAAAGGACCGGCTCGAGCCCGCACTCCAACTTCAACTCCCCAAATCAAGACTGACGAGGCAGCAGTCGGCTGTCAACGGTCGATTGATGGGTTGGAGTACCGCTGGGCGGAGTCACACAACCTGGCCGCTTCGGCCGATGCGATAGAGGACATGCCGCCGCAATGGGTGGCCGTTCGGAAGCGCCGGATGATCGAAGTCGTCGGCCGGCGATCGGGTCATGCCGATTCGCTCCATCACGCCCCTGGACCGCAGATTTGCCGCCGTAGTGAAGGACACGATCTCATCGAGGGCGTGCCGCGTAAAGCCGAAGTCCAGGGTGGCGCGGGCCGCCTCGGTAGCGTAGCCGTGGCCCCAGTGCTCGCGCGCGAGTCGCCAGCCGATCTCGACGCACGGCGTAAAGTGGGCAGAGAATCCCGGCACCGACAGGCCCACGAACCCGATGAAGTCGGCAACCCCTGGAACCTCGACGGCCCACAGCCCGAAACCGCGGCGGGCGAAGTTTTCGCGGATACGAGCAGCCAGTGCTTCACTCTCCGTTTGGTCGAGCGACTTGGGGAAGAACTCCATGACAATCGGGTCGGCGTTCATCGCAGCGAACGCGGGGAGATCTTGATCGCGCCAGGGGCGGAGATGAAGTCGCAGCGTGTCGATCGTCGGAGTCAACGTCATGGCTCGCAAACTCAGCGTATCCGGAGATGAAGCTGCGCGCCGCTTTGAAGAGACAACGCGGTTTCGGCTAACGACCAAGAATTGGCGAGGATACCAAAGTCCCGGTTCCGTGTGGATGCTCAATGCTGGGGACGTTACGATGATCGGAGTTGTTCAAAGTAACGAGCGGTCTGATCTCCTCGCCGGTTTTGGAGGCTTCATCATGCGGAATCGACTCTTCGCTCTCGCTCTCGCTTCGCTGACTGGTCTCGTCCTGTTCAGCGTCGCACCGGGAATGGTCTCCGCCGGCGATGGCCCCGCCGGCAACGGCCCCAAGAAAACCCAGGCCAAAGCGATCAAGATCGGTGCGGTCGCCTACTCCCCCAGCGCCGTGACGATTTTCGAGGGGATCTGCCGCTACCTCAATCATAACGGTCTGCGGGCCGATTACGTCCTTTACTCCAACTACGACGCGCTGGTCGAGGCCTTGCAGAAGCGCCAGGTGGATATCGCGTGGAACACGCCGCTGGCCCACGCTCAATATCACCTCAAGGCGGGCAATTCCAGCCAGACGTTGGTCATGCGTGACGTGGACTGCAACTTCCGCTCGATGCTGGTCGCCCGAGCCGACGCGAACGTCCGCTCGCTTGACGACCTGAAGGGCAAGACGCTCATCCTCGGAAGCCGGCAGGCTGCCGAGGCTTCCGTTCTGCCGGTCCATTTCCTGGGAAAAGAAGGCCTGAACCTGAATCAGGTCAAGATCCACAGCCTGGACGGCAAGGTCGATCTACGGGGCAATCCCTGCTCGAGCGAGGTCCATGTCCTCAAGGCGCTCAACGACGGAGTCGGTGACGCGGGCATTATCGGCGAGCGGCTCTGGAACCATCTATCTCGCGATCAGCCCGACCAGGTCAGCGGTCTCAAGGCCATCTGGGTTTCGCCGCCGTTCAGCCACTGCGTCTTCACGGCCGGCGCGACCCTGGACACGGCACTCGCAAGCCAATTCACCACGCTGATGCTGGCAATGGACCCGAATGATCCCTCAACCGCGGAAGCGATGCGGCTGGAAGGGACCAAGAAGTGGGTCGCCGGCAGCCAGCAAGGCTTCCAGGAACTGCTCAAGGCGCTGCGCGAAGAGCCCGGCTGCTGCTCAGAGCCCTCAGGCGCAAGCGGACCGTGACATGACCACGGCGGCCGTTTAACCCGGAGCCAACGGCGACGGCGTTTCCGGCTCAGCCACTGACAGCGAGCCGCCGCCGACTCGCAGCCTCTCTGTTGTTAACCCGGAGCCAACGGCGACGGCGTTCCCTGGCCGAGTCTCGCTGGTCGCCGTCGCCGTTGGCTCCGGTTTAAACGATTTTGATTGCGCATAGATTTGCCCATGTGACTATGAATCTCAGCGTTCGTAGAGCTCCCCTGCTCCACACCGCCTTGATGGTTCTGGTCGCCATCCTGGGAATTGGCTCCCGCCGCTACGCCCACGCCTTGCCGGAAATCGTCGGTGCCTATGCCGGGGATACGCTCTGGGCGTTGGCGGCCTTCCTCGGCATTGGTATTCTCGTGCCCCGAGCTTCGACCGTGCGTGTCGCGCTGCTGGCGATGGTTTTGTCCCTCGCCGTTGAGCTCAGCCAGTTGTACCATGCCCCCTGGATCGACTCGATCCGCCAGACAACGCTGGGCGGGCTGATCCTCGGCTTCGGCTTTGTGTGGAGCGATCTGGCCTGCTACATTGCGGGGGTAGGGTTGGGCGTCTGCGGCGAGATTCTTGTGCGCCGTGTGCGCGGACGGCGGCGACCGACCTGACGCCTTGGTTGAGCGACCGACCGTCTCCTCGGGTTCAAGCTGGGCGTACTCCTTTACGCTATCCGCCTGCTAGCGGCGGGGTCAGGAGACGGGGGCCCAACAGAGACCTCGGCTCCCTCGCGCACGCGTTCTCCGCTCTCCAGCAATTCCGCATCGCGAAGCATACTGGTCGAGCGGCATGCCATAATCGTCACTCGCGCCGGCAGTGCGATAACGTGCGTAGAATCGTATCGAGCACGGTATCAAGCCGCCGCCCCACGTCCGTGGCCAGGAACCGCAGCACGAAGTAGCCGTTTTCCTGCAAGAGCTGATCCTTGCGCCGATCGCGGCGATAGGCATCCTCTCCATCCAGATGTTGTGCACCGTCCAGCTCGACCGCCACCCGCGCATCGGCGCAGAGCAGGTCGACTTCCATCTGGCCGGTGCCGTCGAACGGGATCGGCAGCTCGGCGTTCAGGCGGAATCGGCCCGCGGTCTCCGCCAGAGTTTGCAAGCGGAGATACAGAAACGCCTCGGACGCGCTTCGCGCCCGGCTCACTCCCTCGTCAGTGGGAGCAACCGGGCGGGCCACGTGGACGAACAGTTTCGCCAGCGGCGTTAGAACCCCATCGCGCACCAGTCGCCGGACGCTGGCTGCGTACTCGGTTTTCCACTGGGGATCGATGGGCAGCGGGACGTCGGCCGGCCATCCAGGCACGGCGCTGGCGGGGAGCAGGATCGTGTAGCCCACGGCCTCGTAGCCGCGGCAGCGGCGATCGAACATGCGGGCCAGCATCGGCACGTTCAGATCGGCGTAGTCGATCACGCGCACCTCGCGCTTGCCAGCGTGCAGGCGGTGCAATCGGCCCGCGTATTGTGCAATCGTACCGTGCCACGACACGGGCAGCGTCAGGAACAAGGTGTCGAGCCGGGCGTCGTCGAACCCTTCGCCGATCAACCGCCCGGTCGCCAGCAAGGCCCGCGGCTCGTTATCGGGGATGGCCGCGAGCCGGGCATTGACGGCCGCCAGTTCCGTCTTTCCCATTCCCCCGCGAAGAACCACGAGATGCCGGATGCCGCTCGACAGTCGCTCCGCCAGGCAGTCGAGATGTTCGTTGCGTTCGGTCAACACCAGCGGCGAGCGGCCCTCGCCGGCGGCCGCGACCACTTCGTCGCAGATCAGTTGGTTGCGAGCTTGATCGGCGATCAGCGCCGAGTAAAGTTCCTGAAACTGGGTTCGCACATCCTCGGCGGGGGTTGCCGACGGGCGAAACCCGGTGGGACGTACATACACGGCGTGCGTGAACGGACGCGCGGCCGCTTGCGCCCTGGGATCGACGCGGTGGCGCACCGGCCCGCACTGCATGAAGACGATCGGATGGTGGCCGTCCTTGCGAGTGACCGTGGCGGACAGGCCGGTGACAAACTTGGCCCGTGCCTTGCGGACGACCTGCTCGAAACTGTGAGCGGAAAGGTGGTGGCATTCGTCGACGATGACGTGCCCGTAGTCTGCGATCAGGTCACTGACTTCGCCCTTGCGCACCAGGCTCTGGATGATCGCCACGTCGAGTAAACCCGTGGGCTTCTTGCGCCCGCCCCCGATCCGGCCGATGGCTTTGGGCGGCAGCGCCAGAAACGCCGATAAGCGCTCGACCCATTGTTCCTGCAACTGGCGGCGATGCACGAGAACGAGCGTATTCACCCCGCGCTGCGCGATCAGCCACGCGGCAACGACGGTCTTTCCAAAGGCGGTCGTGGCGGACAAGACGCCGATATCGTGGGCCAGCAGGTCGCACGCCGCCAACGACTGCGCGGGATGCAACATCCCCCGGAATTCCACGTCGAGGGGCTTGCCCATGTTGCGCTCGTCGCGCACCACGGCCTCGATGCGCAGGTCCGACAGCAGATCAAGAACATCGTCCAGGCAACCGCGCGGCAAGCCGATCTCGTGCGCATTGTCCTGGGCACAGGCGATGATGCGCGGCTTGTCATAAGTCGGTAAATGCATCGCCTGCGCCTTGGAGAACTCGGGGTTCTGAAACGCAGCCAGCCGCAGCAGACGATTGTGCAAACCGGCCGGCAGCGAATCCTTGGCGATAGAAACCTGATCGCCAAGAGTGATGTCGAGCCGATCGGGCAACGGTCCGTCAAGCGGAGGTTGACTCCGGTGCGACGCCCGAGGCGCGAAGTCCTCGTCCGCGGGGGCAAGCCGCACGCCGATTACGCGTCCCCGCTTTTCGGCTTCGGCGACAATGCGCTCGACGGTGGCTCGATCAATCCTGCGAATGCTCGACAGGAACGCCCACTGGTCGGCATGGGGCACATGCCGGTCATCGAGAAAGACGCTGTTACCCTGCTCGCGCGGCCGTTTCTGGAGCGGCAGGGCCATCGAGCTGCCGAAACCGCCCTGGGGGAGCGTGTCCTGATTGGGGAGGAGGCGGTCGTAGGAATCGAGCCCAATTGCTGGTCGCCGGTCCATCGTTTCGGTCAGCAGGTGCGCGCCGAGCTTACGCGCCAGGGTCGCCGGGATCGCCTGGTCGAAAAACAGCCAGACGTGTCCCGCATGGCCGGAGCGAGACCGCTCCAGCGCTGCCGCCAGATTCATCCGGCGGCAGGTTTCGAGCATCGCTTGAGCGTCGTCCTGCCATTGCGCCTTGTCAAACCTGGCCGCCAGGAAGAAGCAGGTCTCGTCCCGGAGCAATGGGTAAACGCCCATGGCGAAATCCCGCCCGGAGTCATCTTGGCCGGAAAGATGCCAGCGAACCACCTCGTCCGTCACGCCGAGAAACTGCTGGTGCGGACAGGCTGCGCATTTGATCCGGGGCTTTTCGCACACGCCCGGCACCCACTCGTTGCCGCAGGCGGGCTGATACCCCGACTTGCCGGTCTTGCGACTCTCGAAACGGCGCGGATAGACATCGTCGCGGCCGCGAAAGAGCGAGCGAAACAGCGCGATCTTGGCTTCCGGCGCGGACAAGCGGTCGACAAGGCCATCGTTCCGGCTCATTGGAATGTTCGCTCAGCGAGTATTGCGACCAGCGGCGCGTTCACCTTGACAACGCTCGACAACCCGTCCAACGCCGATTTCTCGGCTGCAAGTCGCCTCTTTCGTCTCGATTGTCCCCGCCTCTGCCGGCTGGGTCAAAGGAGCAGAGCGCACGCGGGACTTTTCCACGATCCCGCGGTATTCTGTGTGCTGGCTCCGAATCTCCCGGCCTGGGGGCGGCTGCCAGGCGATATCGTCATCGAACGGGAGAACAGCCGGATCGACTAACCATGAAACGCGCAGAGGCTCCCATCCGAACCCGAAGTGAAAAACGTCCTCTCGGTCTTTGGGACTTCAATCGCTGGGCGGCCCTGCTGACACTTTGGGTGACGGCTCTCGTGGTCGTGATCGCCGCTTTCAAAGCCGATCCCAATATCTGGCTCGCGATCGCAGGAGTTTGGTTCCTGGTTGTTTGCGCCGTCTGGCTCGTCATGTTTGCGGTTGACTGCCTGGCGATGATCTTCGTCGCGATCTGGAGGCTAAGTAAGCGGGTTACCCCGATTGCGCGAGTAGAGACAGAGAGAACCCTCCCTCACGGAGGGCTCTGGGATACATGGATGGACGGTCCTGAGCCCAGGTGACCGAAGAAGATCCGCCGCACCCCCTGTGACGGGTCGCGCCGAGACCACCCCTCTCACCTGGTATGACGAAAATGTCCCGGGAACCCGGGCCTGACGGGGGACGCCAGGCGGTTCAGGCGTCGGTGCCGACCAGGACCTCGCTCTCGACCGTGGTGAGCTCGCTCACCTCGAGAGTGTCGGCCGGGACGGGGACGTCGGCCTCCTCGCTCAGGCCGTTCTGCGTCGGGTCGGGCATACCGAGGGGCCAGATGTGGAACCCGCCACGCAGGGGGGGCACGTCGATGTTCCAGAGGCCCCAGATGCCGCGGCCCTCGTTGTAGCCTTCATATCGGACGTCGTGCTTCCCGACGTAGCGCTTGACCCAGCGGCAGGTGCCGTCCTGGGTGCTGTAGCGGCCCGTGATGGCGAACTGGCCGACCCAATCGCGGCCGTCGCCCGTGAGCTTGCCCGAGCGGAACGTGAGGTGCAGCTCCATCCAGTGCCGGCCCGAGCCGAGCTTCTGGAGGAAGAAACCAGTCCAGGGGCCGGACGGGAAGCGCTCGTCCTGCTCGACGTCGGGGGTCTGCGGCGGCAAGTCCTTTTCACGACGGCGCTTGCGGCCTTCACCGGGCGGATTGGGGTTCGGTTCGTCGGGGGGCAGCTCGGGGTCGCTCATCGTGGCTCTCCGGCCAGGTCATGGGGCCGTTCGGTTGGCGGCCAGGCAAATTCGGCCGGCCCGATCCGTCGGGTCGGCGGCGTGCCTCGGTCGTGGCTCGGCGCGTTCCTTGCGCGATACGCTTAATGGTAGCGCGCTGTTTGCCGATCTCAACGCCCTTTTTCGGCCGAGGGGTGCGGATTTTCGCCGTCGGTGCCATCGCCAGCCGTCGGGTCGAGTCGGGAAAGACGGATGGTGGCGGTTTAGGCGGTCGAGTCATGATGGTGAAAATTGCCGTCGAGTGCCTGCTTTTGGTTCATCCTCTGGCCAGCCGGCGCGGCACGTGGCAAGATCAGAGGATCGCGAATCGGTAGCCAGCCAGTGGCATTGGCGTGGAGGGCGGATGGTGACGGCGGAAGCACGAACGAGGCCGAGGTCGCAGAGCGACCGGCCCTACTCTCGGGTGATCATCGAATCGGTGTCGCCGGAAGTCGATGGCGGGCGACTTCCCTATCAAGCGGACCGTCGGCGAGGAAGTGGCCGTAGCGGCCGACATCTTTGCCGACGGGCACGACGTCATCGTCGCCGTCTTGCGTCATCGCTGCCTGGGAGCGAACGTCTGGACCGAGGTCCCGATGAGCCTCGCGACCAACGATCGGTGGACGGGTCGCTTCACGGTCACGGCGCAGGGATGGCACGAGTACACAATCGAAGCCTGGGTCAACCGATTCGCGTCGTGGCAGAAGGAACTGAGCAAGAAGTACGAGGCCGGTCAGCACGAGCTGACCAGCGAGCTGCTGGAAGGGGCGGCGCTCGTCAGCAAAGGCGCAGGGCGCACGACTGGCGTGGATGCTGACTGGCTGCGGCAGCGAGCCGAGGTCTTGAGGGTGGCGACAAGCCAGTCCGAGCGGGTGCAAATGGCGACGGACCCCGACCTCGCCGAGCGGATGGCGCGACACCCCGACCGCGATGGTGCGTGCGCCTATGACCGGACACTTCAAATCATGGTCGAGCGGCAGCGGGCTCGATTCGGGGCCTGGTATGAAATGTTCCCGCGTTCGGCCTCGACCGATCGAGGGCGGCATGGGACTCTGCGCAACGTCCAGGCGCGACTGCCGTACGTGGCGTCAATGGGCTTCGACGTCCTCTACCTGCCCCCGATTCACCCGATCGGCCGCGCCTTCCGCAAAGGGCCCAACAACAGCATGACGCCCGGCCCCAACGATCCTGGAAGCCCCTGGGCCATCGGCGGGCCCGAGGGCGGTCACATGGCCATCCACACCGAGCTGGGCACGCTCGACGACTTCGACCGCCTGGTGTCCAGGGCGAAGGAGATGGGCCTGGAAATCGCGCTCGATATTGCCTTCCAGTGCTCGCCCGACCATCCCTACGTGCGCGAGCACCCCGAGTGGTTCCGGCACCGGCCTGACGGTACGATCAAGTATGCCGAGAATCCGCCCAAGAAATACCAGGACATCTATCCTCTCGACCTCGAGTGCGACGACTGGAATGCACTCTGGAACGAGCTGCGTGACGTCTTCCTGTTCTGGATCGGCCACGGGGTGTCGATCTTTCGGGTGGACAATCCGCATACGAAGCCGTTCCGATTCTGGGACTGGGTCATCAAGGAGGTGTGGGATCGACATCCCGACACCATCTTCCTGTCCGAGGCGTTCACGCGGCCCAAGCTCATGCGCCGGCTCGCCAAGGGCGGGTATTCGCAGTCTTATACCTACTTCACCTGGCGGAACACCAAGCGGGAGCTGACCGAATACTTGACCGAGCTGACGCAGGGCGAATCGGCGGAGTACATGCGAGGTAATCTCTTCGCCAACACGCCCGACATTCTCCACGAGTTTCTCCAGATAGGCGGTCGCCCCGCATTCATGATCCGGCTCGTACTGGCCGCGACCCTGTCGGCAAGCTACGGCATTTACGGCCCGCCATTCGAGCACTGCATCGCCATGCCGCTGCGACCGGGCTCGGAGGAGTATCTCGACTCGGAAAAGTATCAGATCGCCCACTGGGATCTCGAAGTTCAATGGGGCCTGTGCGATTACATTGCCCGGATCAATGAAATCCGCAGGGACAACCCCGCGCTGCACGCGAACCGCAACCTGCGCTTTTTCGAAGTCGACAACGAATCCATGATCGTGTACGGCAAGTCAACATCGAGTCATGCCAACTTGATCGTGGTTATCGTCAGTCTGGATCCGTTTCACACCCAGTCGGGGTGGGTGAAGCTGCCGGCGGCCGAGTTTGGCGTGGGCTCGGGGCCGGGCGAATCATTCCAGGTGCACGACCTGATCAGCGACGCGCGGTTTCTCTGGCATGGCGATCGCAATTTCGTGCAGCTCGACCCGCGCGTCAGTCCCGCCCACATTCTCCAGGTGAACCGCCGGATCCGGACCGAGCAGGATTTCGACTACTTTACTTGAGCGACGAGCAATGACCAGGCTGAGCGACTTTGACCTTCAGCAGATCAGCGAGGGGACCTGCGAGCGGCTCTACGAGAAGCTGGGGGCCCACATCGTCACGCACGACGGAGTGTCGGGGACGCAATTCGCGGTCTGGGCGCCCCAGGCCCGCGAGATCTCGATCGTGGGTGATTTCAACGCGTGGAGCCCCGGCGCCAATCCGCTGGCGCGCAATGGCGGCTCGGGGGTCTGGTCGGGATTCGTGCCGGGCGCCGGCCAGGGTGCTCAGTACAAGTATTCGATCGTCGCTGCCGATGGCCGCACGCGTTTCGACAAGGCCGACCCGCTGGCCTTTGCGACCGAGCTGCCGCCCGGAACGGCCTCGAAGGTCTGGGACCTCTCGCGCCACGCGTGGGGCGATGGCGAGTGGATGACGAACCGGGCCGGCCGTCAGTCGCTCGCGGCACCGATCGCGATCTACGAGGTGCATCTCGGCTCGTGGATGCGCGTTCCCGAGCAGGGCAACCGGCCGCTCAACTATCGCGAAGTCGCCCCCAAGCTCGCCGACCATGCGTACGAGATGGGATTCACGCACGTCGAGCTGATGCCCGTCTTCGAGCACCCCTCTTTGAAGTCGTGGGGATACCAGATCACCAGCTTTTTCGCTCCGTCGAGCCGGCTGGGCACTCCGCAGGATCTGATGTTCCTGGTCAACTCCCTGCACCAGCGCGGAATCGGGGTCATTCTCGACTGGGTGCCGGCCCACTTCGCTCCCGATGCGCACGGACTTGCCGCCTTCGACGGTACGCACCTTTACGAACCCGCCCAGGCAAGCCGCCAGAAATTCCCGATCTGGAACACGTATGCGTTCAATTATGAAAGCCCCACTGTCGTCAATTTCCTGATCGCCAACGCCTTGTTCTGGCTCGACAAGTACCACTTCGACGGCCTGCGGGTGAACGGAGTCGAGGCGATGATCCGGCTCGGTTTCTCGCGCCAGCCCGGCGATTGGCGGCCCAACAAGTTTGGAGGCGACGAGAACCTCGAAGCCATCGCCTTCCTCGAGCGGCTCAACCGCAAGGTGCACGAGCGATTTCCAGCCATTCTGACCTTCGCGGAAGACGCGACAGCGCGGCCGCACATCACGCGGCCTGTCCAGTTCGGCGGCCTGGGGTTTGACCTGAAATGGGACCTGGGCTGGACCTATGACACCCTCCACCACTACATGGTGCTCGACCTGGCCAGGCGAAAGGAGGCCCATTCCAAGCTGACCTTCCGCATGCATTATGGATTCAACGAGAATTACCTGCTGCCGCTCTCACACGACGAAGTGGTGCCCGGCAAGCTGTCGCTGCTGGCGCGCATGCCCGGCGACGAGTGGCAGAAGCGCGCCAATCTGCGCCTCCTTTATAACTACATGTACACTCTGCCTGGCAAGAAGCTCCTGTTCATGGGCGACGAGATCGGCCAGTGGCAGGAATGGAGCCACAACACGAGCATCGACTGGCATCTGCTCAACGATCCGCGGCATGTTGGTCTACGGCGCTTTGTGCGCGATCTCAACACGATTTATCGGGCCGAGCCCGCGCTGCACGAGCTCGACTGCCGGGCCGACGGATTCGCCTGGATCGACGCCGACAACGCCGCGCAGAGCGTGCTCTGCTTCTCACGCCGGGGCACGGCCGACGGCGGCATTGCGCTCGTGGTCTGCAACTTCTCGTCCAGCGTTTATCAGAACTTCCGCCTCGGCGTCCCCGAGCGCGGGCGCTGGGAAGAGATTCTCAACAGCGACGCCAAGATCTACGGCGGCAGCGGACAGGGCAACATGGGCAGTCTGACGACCGCGCCGATTGGCTGGCACGGGCATCCTCAGTCGCTCAACCTGACCGTGCCGCCCCTGGCGGCCCTCGTCCTCAAACACTCCCGGCGGAAGTAATTAACGTCCCGACCCAAAGGGCGCGATGATCGCCGCCTGGGGCTATTCCCGCACGAGCTCACGGTAAAAGTCGAGCGTCAACCGGGCAATGCCGCTCCAGCAAAAATGCTCGACCACTCGCTGGCGGGCTTGAATTCCCATCTGGCGCAGTTTTTGGGGATCCTCCAGAAGCTGGTTGACCGCGCCAGCCAGATCGCGAGCGAACCGCGCCGGGTCTTTGGGCTCGAAATTCATTCCGCCGATTGGTTCGAATGGCACCAGCAGCCCGGTCTCGCCGGGAACGACCACTTCCCGGATGCCTCCGACCGCGGAAGCGACCACGGGCGTCTCGCACGCCATTGCCTCGAGGTTGATAATCCCGAACGGCTCGTAAACCGACGGGCAGACGAAGACGGACGCATGGGTATAGAGGCTGATGATGTCATGTTTGGGGACGATCTCCGCGATCCAGATGATCGGTCCCGCCGACTCGCGGCGCGCCTGCGCGACCGCCTGTTCCATCTCGAGCCTGATCTCGCGGGTGTCGGGGGCCCCGGCACAGAGCACGACCTGAGCCCCTGGCCTGATGTCCTTGATCGCGTTGACCAGATGAACGATGCCTTTTTGACGCGTGATCCGGCCGACAAAGAGCACATACGGCTTCTGGGGATCGATCTGGTACCGGGTGAGGACGGCAGGATCGGGGGTCGGCCGGTACTGATTCAAGTCAATGCCGTTGGGGATGATTCGGATGCGGTCGAAGGCGACGCCATAGAGCGCATGGACGTCCGCGCGCATGGCCGTCGAGACGGCGATGACGCCATCGGCGTTCTGGTAAGCCGTCTTCTCCACCCAGCTACTGGCCTGGTAGGCATTGCCGAGCTGCTCGACTTTCCACGGGCGATGGGGCTCGAGCGAATGCGTCGTGAGGACGAGTCGCGCGGCGGTGAGCTGTTTGGCAAGACAGCCGGCCAGATGGGTGTACCAGGTGTGGCAGTGGATCACGTCGACGTCGGCGAGCATTCCCGCCATGACCAGATCCGATAGCATGGTCTCCTGAAACTTCTGCTGGCGGGGATCCTGGCAGGGAAGGGGAAAGCTCGGCTTGATCCCCCGTACCACGAGGTTCCCCTCACGGATCTCCTGATCGCCAAAGCAGATGACATCGATCTTATGCCGCCCGCCCTCGATCCGGCTCAACTCCCTCGTCAGATACTCGACGTGAACCCCGGCGCCTCCATACACATATGGGGGATATTCATTGGTAAGAATTGCGATGCGCATGCCAAACCCCTCGGTCAACTGTGACCGGCCCGCCGGCTGGTCTCGGAACCTGGCTGACCAGCATCTGGGTGAGGGAAGCTTTTTTTTGTGAGAGGAACACACGCCGGCAAGGTTTCGAGAACACGGCCCGGTGCCCCGCGATCGTCCGGATCGGCCTCAGTTCGCGGCAATCGCGGCGGGCTCTGGCTCATCGAAAGGGCCAAAGTCTATAATAAATCGATCGCACCGCGACATCCAGGGGACGCTATCGCGCAAAATGCACCAGAAACACCCACATCGAGGACCGAGTGATGGCCGCGCCCGAACTGAAGCACGTCGAATTGTCCCGGTTAAAGGACGTCGTCTTGATCCAGATCACGACGCGGGAATTCCGCGGGCCGGAAACGGCGCACGAGCTGTCGGCCGAGCTCGCACGTGTGGCCGGTCAGGAATCGGCGCAGAAGCTCCTGGTCAATTGCAAGCGGCTTCGCTTTCTCTCCAGTACGGCATTCGCGGCGCTCTTTGGTCTCGTGAAACGGTGCACGGGCTCGGGTAAGCAAGTCCGGTTTTGCGACATGGGCCCGGATATTCTGCTGGGAGCCCAGATCATCAATCTCGACAAAGTGGCGCCGATCGACGCCAGCGAGGCCGCGGCTCTGACTGCGTTTTCCCAAGCATAGCGTTCATTCTCAGCGATCGTCGGCGTCGTTCGCCGGAGCGTTGTCGTCGTCGCGCGAGCGCGACTCGCCACGGGAGCGCGAGCGGTCGTCGAACTCGTGACTTCGGCTCTGGAGCGCGTGCCGTCCGACTGGCGCGGCTGACCGTCTGGGCATCGAGAAAAACGAGCACTTCGGTTCCGGTTGGATAGGTGCCGGGAATCGGCAGGTTGAACCAGCCACTCTTCTTTTCGAGGATGCCCGGATGGATCCCGCCCGAGATCAGGAGCGTCTGCCCCAGCGGCCAGTTCTTGACGGTCTGGTCGAGCCGGGTCTGGGTCGAACTCGGGAACGTCGATCGACATCTCGCTCGGGCCGATTTCTCGGGGCGCGATCACCTTGGTGCGGTGGAATGAACGCACCGTGTTGATGGTCAGGTCGATCATCGCGTCGAGCGCATTGCCATCGAAATTCAGGAGCGGGCTCATCTTGAGCGTGATGTGCTCGTCGATCTTGTCAACGCGAGGCTGGAAACCCAATCCCGCGGCGCTCTCGCGCTGAAGGCCGCCGGCGTAACTGCGTTCCTCGTGGGTCCGGATCGTGAGGGTCTGACCGTTGATCATCTCGATCTTTTGATCGGCCAGCTTGCGGAAGCCCTGTTGAATCTGCATATTCGACAGCACGATGGCGGCATCCTCCAGACGCATCGTCCAGATCTGCTGGCCCTGGGGACCGCTGCCGACGTGCGTGAGCCGGGGGAAGACGGTATAGCGCCAGCGGGTGTCGACGGCCGCCATGAACTGGATGTGAATCGAGAGCACGTCGTCGGTCGCGTTGACGAACCGTTCGACGATTTCGTCCACCTGCTTGAGCACGTCGGGTGAGTTGTACGCGCGGATCTGGGTGCGGCTGGCCGACAGAACCGCGAGCTTCTCGCCGTGCCACTCGGTGATGCCGGTTCGCTTGAAAATCCAGTCGATGATCGATTTTTCGGGCGGTGTCAACTGATTGGTGGCTAGCCGCGTGTATCGTGAAATGTCGTAACGGCGCCATTGAAAGCCAGCCTCGGTGACCGGCGGGTTCGGTTCGTCGGGATCGACGCTCGACGCGTCGGGATCGTCGCGCCGGAGTGGACGGCTCGAGGGTTTTCTCGCGGGTATTGGACGACCGTCGCTTCTGGGACTGAGCCCACAATTTCGCGGGGACAAGCCCGCCCCAGAGCATCGACAGCATCAGGGCCGTTCGACGGTTCATGCCAGAAGGCCTCCTTGCCGAGCTGGCTCGGTGTGGTGCCAGGTGTTCAAAAACACCCTCGTGAGAATCTCAGGGATTCGGTCGAGATACATAACAGAGGTCGAAGTTTGCCTCAAGACCAAACCGCCGCCGACCGATAACTTCTCACTTCGAATCGCTCTCGGACGAGGCCAGCCCCCCCAAACGCGAGTCCTGTGGCGACGGACGACGGGTCGGGGAACGCGAGCGGCCGCGCGTCGTCCGCCGCACACAGTACCGTCCGACCCGCGGGCGCAGAGCGCGGGCGAGGCAGTGGCTAGTGGCACGTCAATCTTCGATTGACGGGTTGTTGGGCGCGGGTCTCCTGACCCCGCCCTCCGCCAGACCGTAGGTCTCCACACGTACGACCCGTCAATCGAAGATTGACGCACCACTAGTGGCTAGAAAATGTCCGACCCGCGGGCGCAAGCGCGGGCCGGACTAACCAACTGCCAAATTGTCAAAGAGGGAGCTCGGGATTTGGGCCTGGTTCAACTGCGGGCGACACCCCCGGCATACGAGCCCGAAGCGCAAGCGAGTGAGTGTCTTCTTCTTCCCAAACGAGTGAGTGTCTTCTTCTTCGCAAGCGAGCGAGTGTGTTCTTCTTCCAGATCAAGGACCGCAGCCGCCAGTGAGAGGCATCTTCAGAGCAGTCATGACTATCTCACCGGGCGAATAGCGTCCTGAAGTCAGCTTCTCTTCGACCATCCTCTCAATCGCCCGCCGCTCCTCTTTGCGTTGTAATCGCCTCTTCTCCCGTTTCGAGACCGTCGCCGGCAAGCTCCCCTTGCAGGCCCGATCGCTCGAGTCCGGCGTCTCTTGATCGGGATCGCCGCTTTGGGATCCCGATCCCGGGGCTTTTCCCAGTTCCGGCGTGCTGCCTTCCCCTGGCCGGTCCGCCCCGTTGTCAAGTCCCGAAAGAGCGCCGGAATTTGCCGTAACTTGGGTAGGCTCTTGTGCTTCCACGATGCTCGTGGTTTCACCAAGATTGGCTTCGCTCGGCGCATTCTCGTCGATTTCGCCCATCCCACTGAGCTCATCCCCGTGCTGCTCCACCCCGTCCGGATCGATCGCGTCCGTGCGCTCGAGACGATCGCCGAATCCGTCTCCCGACCCGAACGACTCATCAACCCGGAGCTCCGACGCATCCCACGCGTGGGCCGCGCGTCCTCTGTCTTCTGACCTTTCGTATTCCGTTCCGTACGGCCCCACGCCACTGGCCCCGCCCGACCCGCCGCTCTTTCTGGCCTGGTGCTTGCGATAGTTGGCCATTCCCCGGAACAGGGCGTTGGTGCATTTGATCAGATAGTTGCGCAGCGACTCGCCTTCGGGGCTGGGATCGAAGCTGAGCCTGGCGAAGGTTCGCTCCGCCTGGGCGTCCGCGTTCTCCTCGTGCACTTCCAGCTTCGCGTTCAAGCGCTCGATGTTTTGATCGGCCAGGGCTACCAGCATCTGTTTCCACTCCTCTTTCTCCCTGGTGCCGAACAGATCGGGCCAGCGCTCGCGCACGGCTTTCCCGTAGCGGCTGCGCTGCTCATCCTCCATGTCGCTTTTGAGGTCGTGAAACTCGCTCTTGCCGGCTGGCCCCAGGGCATGGCTGGCCACGAAAATCGTGGCGACGCGCCGATCTTGGTTGGCCTCGACCGGCTGACGCCCCAGCAGGCGAATGGCCTTGAGCCGATCGTGTGATTGCCAGAATCCCGTCGACTCGAGTTGTGCGCGCAACGCCTGCCACTCTTCCCGCAGCAAGCAGCACCCCGCCGCACTCCTTTCCAGGATTTTCACCAGCGCCGCGGGGTCATCAGGATTGACGGCCTGTCCGTTCCAGGATGTGTTCTTCTTGCCGGAAGAAAACGTTGGGTTCCCATAGAGCGATGTAGGCCCGGCGGGATCGAAGAATAACTGCTTCCGGATCGTCTCAGCTTCACTGGCTTCGTCTTCGTCCGCATTCTCGATCAGCATTGTGCACCGCTCGACACGGGCACGTTCGGCTCGATCGAGCTCGAACGAGAGGCAAACGTTACGGTAAACGAGATACTCTTCGACGTCATTTTGCGCGTCGCCGATCGCCATCCACTTCCGCAATCGCTCTTCGAAGGCACACGACTCCTCGCGCAGCAGCGCCAGCTTCCGCGAGCGATTCCCGTGCTTGAGTGAGTTCATGGATGAGATCGCACGCCCATGCGGTGACCTGGGGCCGGTTGATTTACTGCTATTGCGCTGATTGGCCGCGATTTGAGCGGGAGAAGCCATGAGATGATCTCCGTTTTCATGGTGCATACGCCGAGTGGGCAATGTACGTCGATTGCAACAACGCGGCGGCCCTATCCATATGATATCCACTTCTCGCAAATAAGTTGCGTAAATGCGCAAGTTTCCCCGATTTCGCAATCGACACAATCGGTCAGCCTGGAAAAACCGGTACTCCTTAGGAACTTCGAGCTTTCACCGATCGCACGGAGATCGGGATATTCGATCCGACGGACTAACCACGAAACAGACGAAATACACGAAAATCAGATCATCGTGATCGGTCGGCCGAAGCAGTGGCGGCGGAACCGATCTGCATGTACGAATCAGATTCCTCCCCTTTCGTGTATTTCGTAATTTTCGTGGTTCAGAATCCGGATTACCTCGCTGGCCATCTGGCTGCTGCCTGGCCGCACTGTCTTCAGCGGTGCTATCTTCGGCTAAGGTGACCTCGCCGGTGATCGCGTCCGCTGCTGTCTTGATGGCCGCCAATGCGCGTGGTGAAGGTAATCGACGTGAGTTCCGCGACTCCCCTGCAACCTCGCCGACGCACTGAAAGAATTCCGCTCGAAGGGCCTGACCACTGGATCAAGCTTCTTGACGGATGTGCTCCGTGATTTGGGACAACTGCGGAGTGCTCGACCGTGCATCACGATCAGATCAATCGCCCGCGGCATCGCGGGCTTTGCGGTCACGTCACCCGTGGCGAAGTGTCACTGAGATCAGGTCGAATGTACACAAAGCACCAAGCTTGACAGATCCTGCCAGGTGTTCCCACTGCACGGAAGACCGGTTGATTGCACGTTCCGAGCCACAAGTGCCACTCGTGTGTCGGACCGAGCCGCCGCCCGGCTTGTTGGGCTTGCTTCCAATTCGACGGAGTGAGAAACTGCCGCCGACATTCGACCCACGATTGTGCTCGCTACTATTTGCGCAGCTTCCGGCCGACCACTCGACTTGCCCCCAAGGCCGAGCCGGACCGGTCCTGAGTTGTGGTAACACTGACCCCCAGGGCCCGTCACATGCCTGCTCACCACGGCCTCGTCGCATGGATCGTCGTCCTGACCGCACTTGCCAGTGACGCCGCCGCGGGGCAAGAGACCGACACGCTTCCGCCGGTGCCGACCGGCTATCTGCTGGTGACTCAACGAGGATGCGGCATCGAGGCGATTCAACTTCCTACGCTACAGAGGAAGATCGTTCGGCCGCCAGCGCTCAAGAATCGCCAGGACTGGCCCACGGACCACGCCATGAGCGGACCAGATTCCGCGGGGCGAATCGCCTATATCGAAGACCATTTCTTCGTCGCGCACGAAACGGACAGGCGGCACCTTCTCAAGACGATCCGGCTTGACGGCACAGATGACACTGCGCTCTTCTCGCGCCCGGCTCCGCGATGTGGTCGACATCAGCAATCGGGAATGGGCAGATCGGCCGGCACCTAGCTTTGTCGCCGGTCGGTGGCCGAGTCGCGTTGCACACCGACCTCACCGGTGTCCAAATGCCGAATGCCCTCTTGGACGTCGGTTCGATCGAGATCTGGAGCATCGATCGCAAGCAAAGCGTCAAACGAGCCGTCAATGCGATCGACTATCCGCTGGCATGGTTTCCCGATGGAAAGCGACTTGCTTATGTGAAACTCGCTGATCCCAGGGCGGGTGCTGGTCGCCGGGACGAGACTTTTGCGAGGAAGTTCCGGAACTGGGAGAAGATTCCGTCCGTCTATGTCTGGGATGTCGATGCCGGCACCGAGACATTTCTGCATGTCGGGTCGGCGCCCGTCGTTTCCCAGGACGGCCGATTCGTTCTGATCAGCGAGTATGACCATGCCTGGGCACACGTGCGCGTTGACGTCGCGACCGGTGAATCCACAAGTGTGATTTATCACGGAAGCAACAAAGCAGGTGCTTCCGTCATCGCCAGCCCGGCGCAAGACATCGTGTTGGCATCAGATATGATCTACAAGAGGAAGCGGGGACTCTTCAGGCTATTCGAAGTGCCAGAACGCATTGTGACATTCGGACTGGCAAGGCTAAATACAGAAGATTTCCGAACACTCCTCACTGTTGAGTATGCCAACGTGGTCAGTTTCGGGCAGGTCAGCGAAAAGCGAGAACGTTGAACGTCAATTCAACTGGTGGGCCTCCTAGTGTTCGGTAAAGTTCCGCCAGAACAGCCAGTCTCTGGGGGATCGCCGTCCGCAGCCCGACCGCGACGCCTCAGCCATTTAGCACGCGCGCACAGAGCAACTGCCTCACCATCGTTCGATATCGGTTTACTCATACGGCTTCGCCGTAGTAAAATGATGCATGGCGGCGCAGGGCAGTTCTCTCTTGGGCGCGGACGCGACTTCCCCGCCGTCGTCCGACAATGGTTTCGGTGCAATCTCACGGAGGAACCTGGACATGGGCGCCATTGCAGACGGAATTGTGGCATACGCGCAACCGTTGCTCGATCAGACCGATGGTTCTCAGGCCCAGTTGAACAAGGCGTTCGCGATTACCCAATTCTGCTATAACCTCGCGCTGGTATCCGATGAAAAGCGAGAGGCGGAGCTCAGCGAAATGCGGGCAACTCTCGAAATGGGTGACGCCGAATTCGACGCATTTCGGCGTTCCATCGTCGTGCCCATGATCGAGCGACACCGGCAAATGTTCCCGCTGATGCACAATCGGGTCTCCGCTGACCCTCGGCAAAGTGCCCCCCCGCTGCGGGCGCAGCCGAGAGCAACGGAGTCCCGCGAAGCGTACCCTGGAACTGACCCCTACGCACCGTGTCCGTGTAACAGCGGTGAAAAATATAAGTTCTGCTGCCGCAGCAGGAGCCGCTGATACTCCGCCGGGCGCCCGGACCGCTGACTTTGACTCAGAACGTCACGGGTTCAGCCCTGGTTCCATGTCTTTTCCTCCACTCAGGCGAATCGCGTCCAGAGCGGCGACGGGAACGCCGACTGATACAGGACCCAACACTCGCGCGGCGAACTGGGGGCGCCAGTGCGTCGTATGAGGTCGATCGCGCGGAGCTGAGTTGTGACGAGAACCAGCATATGGCGCGCGGCGCTGGCTTAACCCGCGCTGAGTCGCGCGGCGGTGACCAACAGAGTCGTTGCCGACGGGATCTGGAACAGCTAAGGTAACTACCAGACAAGAAGCGGCTCCGCGGATCTCCCTGGGTGGCAGCCAGTCGGGGCCGGTCCGGGAGGTGCATTTCGCGGCAAGCAGGCGTTGGAAGCTGCCGATTCCCGGAACCGAGAACCCACATCTTGATGATTCGCATGACGACCATGTCCAGGTTCATGAGACTTTCGACCATCGCCGCGGCAGCGTGCCTGGTGACCGCGGCACGAGGCGCAGAGCGCACGCCCTATCCGGCCTTTACCGGCGACCGCGTCTACGTCGCCGGGGTTTCCGACCGCTTCGATGGCCTGACCGACCAGATCAAACGGCTGGAAAAAACGTCGCCCCAGACCTATTACGTCGCCGTGGTCAAGTCCTTCGGCGACGGCCAGCACGCCGCGCAACACTATGCCGACGAGCTCTTCCGGATCTGGCGCAGCGAAGCTTCGCGGCGCGGCCTCAAACTCGATCCCGACCGGTCGGTTATCGTGGCTGTCGCGCTGGCAGACCGCAAGATCGGCGTGCATGCCGGTTTGACGCTCAGAGAGAAGCTCGGAGTGGACTCCGCGACCCTCAGCCGCGAGCTGATCCCGGCCAACTTCAACCCGCTGGCGAAACAGGAGAAATATCCCGAAGCGATCTCGGCGCTCTTGAACGGAATCAACGACTGGATCGCCGCCAAGGATCGAGCCACTTCGCGGACGACCGCAGAGGCGCCGATGCCGGCGCCGGCACCTAATCCTCCCCCCTCCTCGACCAAAACGACGCTCCGTCCCAGCGTCGTGGCGCCGGGCCGGTGGCGACGGTTCAACCCGTCGCCGCGTCCACCGGGACGCACGTGGCGATCGGTCTGGGGCTGGCGGCAGCCGCAATCGTTCTGCTTCTGCTCGGTGCGGTCTGGTGGAAGCAACGCCGCGAACGGACGAACGTCGGGCGCCAGCTCAAGGAATTCCGGTCCAGGTCGGTCCACGTCATGGACCGGCTTGACGGCCTCAAGGAAAGGCTCAAGCTTCTGCCGGTGGAGGACCCCGATTTCCGTGAGCCGATGACCGGCGAGACCCGCGCGTTTCACGACAAGATCCAGGCGAGGGTCGCCAAGCTCTGGGACCGTTGGCTCGAGATCATGAACCAGCTCGACAAAGCCCAGAAGCTGACGTCGAAGATCGGCTCGCCGTTCGACCAGAAAAAGGTTCACGAAGCGGCGAAGCTGCTGGGATCCCAGGGGCTCTTCGAGGAGATGGAGGGCGAGGCACAGGATTGCGCGCTTGACCTCGACAAGCTCAACGCCGCGCATGAGGACGCCCGCTCGATCCTGGAGGCGATCGTGGCCGGCCAGCCCAAGATCGACGCTCAACTCGACGCGGCCCGCAAGGTCAACCTGCCCACGGCGGTTTATCGAGACGAGCACGCGGCGATCGGCTCCTGCACGGACCAGGCCAGGGCAAGCTTGACGGCCGATCCGATCGGGACCAAGACCACGCTGGAACAGGTAAGATCTCGAGCCGAGGCGCTGCTCGCGCGGATCGAGCGCGTGGTCAGTTTGTCCGGGGATGCCCAGAAGACCAAAGCAAGCCTCGAAACGGTCAAGCGCCAGCTTGCCGGACAGCGGGCCGAGGGCCTGGCACTCGCGGAGGAGGGAGGCAACCCGGACGAATTCTTGACCCAGGCTGCCCAGGCCCATTCCGAGACCATCGCTGCCCTTGGCGCCGACGATCCCGATCTTGGCGCAGAAGCTGGAATCAGCACGGGCCCTGGTCAAGCAGGCTGAGAATACGATCGAAGCGGTCAAGAAAGCCAAGGCATTTTGCATCTTGCAGCAGGCCGGGCGGGCGCGGGAGACCGAGCGGTTGCGGGCAGCGCTGCCGCAGGCCGAGTTGTATCAGCAGCAGCTCGAGCGTGAGTTCGCGCGCAATTCGTGGCAAGCCGTGGCTCGCAATCTCGACCAGACGCGTGGCCTACTGGCGACATTCGACCGACTCGCGGCCGAGGCTGCGTCGGCCGCGTCCAACACCTCTCAGAAGTACCTTGGCGCGGCGAAGATGTACGAGCAGCTTGGCCAGCAACAGCAGATCGTGCTGCGGCTGATGTCGGGGCTGGGCGAACAGATCAACGCACTCCTGGCGGCGCGGAGCGAATGCCAGAAGAAGCGCCGCGAGCTCGATTCGGTGGCGAGCCGGGTCGAGCAATTTCTGCGCCAGAACGCCGGGATTGTCGGGGACATGGCCCGGCAGAGTTTTGCGGCGGCCACCAGGTCGCTGGCGGCGGACCTTTCGAGCTTCGACGTCGCCCGGCCGGACTGGCCGGCCGTGCGGCAGGCGCTGGTCCAGGCCGGCGAGGAGTTCGCGATCGCACAATCGCATGCCGAGACCGACGTCCGTACTCACGAAGAGCTCAAGAACGAGTTCAGTCAGGCCCGACAGCGGGCCGATCGCGTCTACGCCCTCCTGGCCGGTCATCGAGAAGACCGGCTCGCCGCCAACCAGCATTATCAGGCCGCCTCCGATGTGCTCGACCAGGTGAGCCTCGATCTGAACGCGCCTCGGGGCGAATCGACGCGTTTGCTCGAGCAGGTGCGGGGAGCCGCTGCCGATCTGGAGCAGGCCGAACAGATGGCTCGAGAAGACATCCGCCTGGCCGGACAGGCCATGGCCGAGCTGGCGGAAGCCAGGCGCGCCATCCAGCAGTCGCAATCGTATTTCGCGATGGGCGTCTCGGTCAACGCTTCGGCCGCCCAAGCCGAGCTCTTGCAGGCCGAGCAGCTTCTCGATGCTCAGGACTATGAAGAGGCGATCCGCCGCGGCGGGGCAGCCATCCAGGCGATGCGTCAAGCGCAGAACTTCGCCGCCCAAGAGGCGCAGCGACGGCAGATGGAGCAAGAGGCCGAGCTCAGACGCCAGGGCGCCTATAATCAAAGGCCCGGCATCAGCACAGGTGCCATCGCGGCGGGGGCCGCCGCCGCGGTCATCCTCAATCAGTTGAGCCAGGGCGCCGCGGCGCCGCCACCTGATCCGGTGATGAGCTCGCCGGTGCCGGACACCAGCTCCGACGAGCCGGCGGCCGCGGAGGGCTCCTGGTCGAGCGACGCCGGCGAGGGCAGTTGGTAAGGGACAAATCGTGGAATCCCAGAACGACTTCGGTTAGCATACTTCTCTCTTTCCTCCATTTGACCGGGAAGCGGGTATCCCCATGATTCTAGGCAAGATCTGGAAAGCCATCGCTGCACAGTTCAACAAGCTGGCCAACGCGATCCGGGGCGTCAACCCGATCGCCGAGATGCAATACGAATACGACCGATCGGTCGAACAGCTCAAGGACGGGCGCGAAGGTCTGGCTCAGTACCGGGCGCTGGTCGAGCGCGTGCTGCGGCAGGTCAACGGCCAGAAGAAACAGGTGGCCATGCACGAGGCGAAGATCAAAGCCTACCTGCAAGCTGGCGATCGTGAGACGGCCGCCAGGCTGGCTCTCGATCTGAAGCGTGCCAGGGACGAGCTCGCCGAGAACGAAAAGCAACTGGCCATCCACGAACAGGCCTACCAGAACAACCTGCTCAAGATCCAGCACGCCGTCAAGAAGCTGGACGATGTCAGGCACAAGATCGCCAAGTACGACGCCGAGCTCAAGATGAGCCGCGCCGAGTCGGAGATGGCCCAGCTCGCCACTCAGTTCAATTTCCAGGTAACCGGCGACTTCGGTCAGGCCGAGCAAGTCATTCAAGATCAGATCGATCGCAACCGGGCGAGGGTTCGGGTCGCGGCCGATATGTCGGGCGAGGGTGTCGAAGAGATCCAGCGCGACATCGCCGTCGAGAAGACGATGGCCGAGGACGCGCTGCGCGAGTTCGAGAAGGAACAGGGGCTGGCGACCCCGGAAACCACCAGGACCGCACCGGTGACCAAGGAGCTCGGACCGGCCGCAACCAAGACGCTCGCGCCGGTGCCCGAACTGGGGAGCTAAAAGGTGACTTCGCGCGTAACACCACCGCGCACTCGCGGAGAGATTGACGCGATTGCCCAACGGAAAGCCCCCTCACCCGGCCTTCGGCCACCCTCTCCCCGACGGGGCGAGGGGAACAAAAAACCGCGGTGCTTTCCCAATTTCCCCTCGCCCCGCCGGGGAGAGGGTTAGGGTGAGGGGGTCCGCGTGGTGTTGTTGAGCGAGAATCTCGCTGAAAGGCTCCCCGAAAGTCGGGGGCCTTGGGCACCAGAACAAGGAGAGATCGTGGCGACGAAAGCTTCGGCGACCGAGACCGCCGTGACCCCGCCGGGGTTGTTGCCCGGCGAGGGTGCGCGGGCGGTTCCGGCGTGGTTTCCTGGTTGGGCGCGCGACTTCGCCGAGCTCTACTTCGCCGGCACGACATGCTTGTTCGTCATGCACGGCAACGTCCACGACCTGATCCGGCTCGGTGACGGAGAACGCGACGGCTACGGCAGCCTGCCGGAATTCCTGGGCTCGCAGCTCTTCGCGACCTGGGACGTGGTGTTGCGACACGACCTCAGCCAGGGACTGCGGATCTACGCCGGTTCGAACATCGAGCGGCTCCGTCGCATGGTCGGACTGCTTGCCGAGCGGATCGGTGAACCCAAAAGCTGGCCGCGCGACCCCGACGCCATCTTGTACCTGCTCGACCAGCTCATCGCCGGCATCCTGATGGAGGAGGATCCCGCCAAGCAGATCAGCCTGGGGATCATTCTCGACCATGCCCAGTATCTGGCACCGGCAACCGAGCTGAGCCAGTTGGCCGGAAACCTGGGCTCGCGGCTGGTTCGGCTGCTGTCCTGGGCACAAAACCCCTACATCAAGCGCCATAATATTGCGTTCTGTCTGCTCTGCGACCGGGCGGCCGAGATCAACGACCGCCTGACGTCGAGCGCCCACGTGGCCGCTCTGGAAGTGCCGATGCCGGATGCCGCGGCGCGCGAAGCGTTCGCGACCTGGTACGACCATCAGGATGGCACTCTTGGCAACCTGACCGAATTCCAGCCGGCGCAACTGGCCGAGCTCACCAGCGGCCTGAATCTGGTCAACCTGGAGCGCCTGCTGTCTCATGCGGCCCAGTCGGGGAAAAAGCTCGACGCCGCCGCACTGAAGCGGCTCAAGAAGGGGCTCATCGAGCGCCAGGCGCGGGGGTTGGTCGAGTTTGTCGAGCCGCCGCATACGCTCGACGATTTCGTGGGTAACGAGGCCGTCAAGCGCCGGGTCTCCGAGGACGCAGGGCTGCTTGCCCAGGGCCGGCTCGACGCCGCGCCGATGGGCTATCTCGTGTGCGGGCCGGTGGGAACCGGCAAGACCTACCTGGCCGAATGCCTGGCGGGGTCGGTGGGAATTCCCTGCGTAAAGCTGCGCAACTTCCGCTCCAAGTACGTGGGAGAGACCGAGGGAAACCTCGAACAGATCCTCAATGTGCTGCGGGCCATGGGACCGGTCGTCGTCGTCATCGACGAGGCCGACGCAGCCCTGGGAAACCGCGAGGCCGGAGGCGATTCAGGCACATCGAGCCGGGTATTCTCGATGATCGCCAGCCAGATGGGCGACACGCGTTATCGCGGCAAGTTGATCTGGATGCTGCTCACCAGCCGCCCCGATCTCTTGCCCATCGACCTGAAGCGCCAGGGCCGGGCCGAGGTGCATCTCCCGCTATTCAGCCCGCGCGGCCTCGAGGAGGTGCGGTTCATGATCAAGGTCATGGCCAGGAAGAACAAGACCGTGCTCGACGACCAGGCCGTGCCCGAAAAGATCGCCGAGAAGGGCTTAAGCGGGGCCGACATCGAGAGCATCGTACTGGCCGCCAAACGCCATGCCTTGACCGAGGGACGCGACCGTGTGACTCGCGCAGACCTCGAAGGGGCCTTGAACGACTTCATCCCGCAGGCCCAGGGACTGGAAAAGGAAAAACAAGAGCTGGCAGCCGTGCTCGAGTGCACATCGATCTCATTCTTGCCGGATGAGTGGCGCGCCCGCATCGCCGAGCCCAACGGCCGGACCAAGATCCAGGAGCGAATGGCGGCCATTCGCCGGATGCTCGAGGAATGAGCCGGATTGACTGAAACACCGCGCGATCACCGCGGCTCCGCCCTATTTCATGCAGTGAACAACCTACTGAAAAAGGAGAAGACATGAGCGCCAAATCATCCGCCAAGCGCGCCGATTGGCTGGATAGCAAGTCGGAAACCCCTGTCATCCAGGAGCACGTCGAGCGGCTGGGCTCGTTCATGGAAGCGATGGCCGACGGCAAGATCACGGACGGCGAGCTCAAGGACCAGGAGGCCCGTGTCGTGGCCTTGATGAAAAAGGTCGAGCCTGAGCTGAACGACGAGATTCACGCCGAGGTCACCCAGCTTCTCTGCGAGCTGTCGGCCTACAACATCATGCATACCCTGCACGGGCTGATGCAGGCGAAGCCCAAGACCAAGTTCCGGGGCTAATCGTGATCTTCCGGGAAATGGTGCATGTAGCGGGCGCTGTAGTTGGTGCCCTCGACCACGGTCGAACAGGAGCGCAGCATCCCCGGCACGGCCGCGCGGAGCTGGGAAATAACTGTAGAGAACGGGTGTCATGTACCGGGTCAAGAATAAGGTGCAGAGCATGGCCCCGACGACCACGATGGCCAGCGGCTTCTGGGCCTGCGACCCGATCGAGGTTGCGAGCGCGGCCGGCAAGAGGCCGAGGGCGGCTGTCAAGGAGGTCATGACGACAGGCCTGACTCGCAGCTCGGCTCCGCGCATACAAGTTTCCCAGACGGTGCAACCGCGTGCGCGCATCTGGTTGAGGTAAGTCACCAGGAGCACTCCGTCCTGGACGGCCACTCCGAAGACCGAGACAAAGCCGACGGCTCCCGAGATGCTGAAGTGAGTGCCCGTAATATAAAGCGCGATGACGCCGCCCACCGCGGCTTCCAGGACGTTGACCGCCACCAGCAGGCAGTCCTTGACCGATGAGAACATGGTGTAGAGCAGCACCAGGATCAAACCCAGAGAGAGCGGAATGATCCACATCAGGCGCCCGTTGGCTTCCTGCATCTGTTCGAACTCGCCCGACCATTTGATGCTATAGCCTTCGGGGAGCGGATTGACCCCGTTCTTGGGATCATTCACCATGCTTTCCGCCTCGGCTATGGTCGAGGCAAGATCGCGGTCGCGGACGCTGAACTTGATGGGGATGAACCGCCGGTTGTTCTCGCGGTAGATGTAGGTCGCACCCGGCTTGTGGGCGGAGATTCGCGTCAACTGGTCGAGCGGCACACGATATCCGGGGCTCTCATCGGTCGTACCCGGGACATCGACCAGAATGCGACTGATGACTGTGGGGTCGTTGCGCAGGTCGGCAGGCAGTCTCAATACGATATCGAAGAGCTTCTCCCCTTCCACCATTTGAGTGAAAGCCTCGCCACCGATCGCGACCTGCACGACTTTCTCGACGTCGGCGACGCTCACTCCGTGACGGGCGCAGAGCTTGCGGTCGATCTCGATCTCGAAATTCGGTTGGCCGACGATGTGAAAAAGGCCTACGTTCTCGACGCCGGGGACCCGCTTCAAGATCTGGGTAACGCGCTCGCCGAGCCTTTCCAGCTCGTCCAGATCGGTGCCGCGGATCTTGATGGAGTTGGCCCCTTTCACTCCGGAGAGCGCCTCCTCAACGTTGTCGCGAATGTATTGAGAGAAGTTGAAATTGATCGCGGGGAACGCCTGGAACTTCTCCATGAGCTCCCGCTCAATTTCTTCGCGCGTGATCGCGCGCCGCCAGAGGTGGAAGCCGAAAAGGGTTACGGGCTTGGTGCGCCACGTTTCCATCGGCTTCAAAGGCGCGCCGATTTCGAGGTTGAAAAAGCTGGTCACGTCGGTACCGTCGTCAGGCCGGCCCAGGTGCGACATCACGCCCCGGACCTCGGGTATCGAGGCGATCACCTCGCGCAAGCGCGGAGCCATCCGGGCCGCCGACTCGAGCGACACCGTTCGCGGCAGGATTGCTCGAATCCAGAGATAACCTTCCTCGAGGGGAGGCATGAACTCTCCGCCCAGGTGGGGAACCAGAAAGAGCGTCCAGACGAAAAGGGAGCCCATGATTGCCAGCGTGATCACGCGATGCCGGAGCACCAGGCTCAACATCCGCAGATAGCGGAGCTTCATGATCTTGTCGAGCAAGGTATCGGTTGCCTCTCTCTTGTTCGCGAAAAAGAACGAGCAGAGAACCGGAGCAAGCGTCACCGCCAGCAAGAGGGCGCCGCAGATTGCAAACGCGTAGGTGTTGGCCATCGGGCCAAAGAGCGCGCCTTCGGGCCCCGTCATGGAAAAGAGCGGAATGAACGCGCAGACGATGATCGTCGTCGAGAAGAAGAGGGCCCGCTCGATCTCGGCCGAGGCTTCGATGATCCGTTCGATCAGCGGCCGCGAGCGGTCCGCATCGTGCGCCGTGACGTGCCGGTAGATGTTCTCGACGATGATCGTCGAGCTATCGACGATGATCCCGAAATCGACGGCGCCGATCGACAGCAGGTTGGCCGATTTGCCTTGCATGTAAATCACGGTGATCGAGAATAGCAGCGCGAGTGGAATCATGATCGCCACAATCCCCGCGCTCGCGAGATCACCCAGGAAGACGAAGAGAATCAAGATCACCAGTCCCATGCCGACCAGCATGTTGTGCCGCACGTTTTCGGTCGTGACATGAACGAGCTCGGTGCGCTGGTTGAAGATTCTGATCTTCATTCCCTTGGGAAGGAGCTTCTCCTTCTGGATGTCGTCGAGCTTCTTCAAGACGGCGTTGGAAACCGGCAGCGATTTCTCGTATTTCCGCATGAGCACGATCCCCTCGACGACGTCGTTCTGGGTGCCCCGGCCGACAATGCCCAGCCGCGGGTGGCGACCCTCGACGACCGTGGCGACGTGACTGACCAGGATGGGGATCCCCTGGAGCTGAGTGATGACCACGTTGCTGATATCCTGAATCTTCTGATCGACGAGAGAGTATTTCTCGGGAACGTGCGTCGGCTCGAGGGGGTCGATGCCTTTTCCCAGTAAGCCGATCCCGCGAACGTTGTGCGACTGGCTGCCGAGGGTCAAGATATCGCCGCCGACGTTGGCATTCGATTTCTGAATCGCGTCCTCGACTTGCTGGAGCGTGAGCCCGTAGTGGCTGAGCCGCTGGGGCTCGACCAGCACGTGGTACTGTTTGACGGTTCCACCGTACCCGGTCACGTCGATCACGCCGGGCACGGTCTTGAGCACCCGATTCATCACCCAGTCCTGCACCGACTTGAGCTCGTTGAGAGTGTAACCGGGGCCTTCGAGCACATAGCGCACGATTTCGCCCGTCGGGCTCCAGGGTGAAAGTTGCGGCGTGACGTTTTGCGGAAGATTGCTGAGAGCGTTGATCCTGTTGATCACCTCCTGGCGCGCCTTCCAGTAGTCGGTCCCGTACGTGAACTGGCACTTGACGTCGTTGAGCCCGGCGACGGACGTGCTCCGCAGATCGTCGAGCCCGGGCATTCCATTCAAAGCGATCTCGATCGGAATGCCGATCAACCGCTCCATCTCCTCGGGACTCGCCCCGGCATTCTGCGTGATGACCTCGACCAAGGGAGGCGTCGGGTCAGGGTAGGCTTCGACGTTCAAGTCATACGCGGAAGCCAATCCGGCAATCACGAGCAGGATCGTGCCGATGATGACAATCAGCCGGTTGTGCAGGCTCCAGGTGATGATCGCGCGGACCATGAACCGACCCTCGAGTCCAATTGCGGTAAACTATCGCTGGTCGCCGTGCGCAGCCCGGCAGGCGGAGATGGGAACGTTCGCAGAATCACCCGGCGCGATCGCAAGATCGCATCGCTTCATGCTAATCGCTGGTCCAGCGCTTGTCAAAAGGTGGCGCCGTCTCAGCCGATCCTCCAGGCGTTGATCGCGATCTCGGTCTGACCGTCGATCGCCAGGTCGGCCAGGACGCGGCCGATCAGGCATGAAAACTTGAATCCGTGCCCGCTGCACGGACTGGCGACCAGGACGTCGGTCCGGCCAGGCAGGAAATCGAGCAGAAACCGATCGGACGGGGCAACGGTGTAAAGGCATACTTCGGTCAAATCGACCGGCGCTTCGGCCAAGGCCGGGATGTGTCCACCGAGGAAGCGGCGGACCGTTCAACTGGTATTCGTCATCGACCTTCTGGTCGTCGACGTCGGGATCGACTTCGGGCCCACCATGGCGCGCGACTTTCACGCCCAGCCCCTGAAAACCGGGCATCCCGTAAAACGCTGCTTCATCGAACGTTCCCTTGAAGATGAACGCCGGAAACCGGCCGATGCGGAAGGGCGCTTCATCGCCGGGGCGAAAGTAAAGCACCTGCTGGCGAGTCACTTGCAGGGGAACCGCCAAGGTCGGCAAGAGCCGGCCGACCCAGGGCCCGGCCGTGACGATCACCCCGTCAGCCGCGAACCGGGTCGATTCGGTCACGACGACCGGCCGGCTGCCCTCCAGATCAATCCGCCGGACCGGGGCCTCTTCGATCACCTGCAGGCGATCACCGCCGTGATGGCGGGCCAGCCCGATCTGCAATGCCAGAGCGCGCGCCGCGGCCAGCATGCCGGCGTCAGGCTCGAAGACCACGTCGTAATTGTCAGGCAAGAAGAACGCCGCGTGACGCTGACTCCAGGCCCGACCCGACCCCCGCCAGTGCGGAACGCCCAGGTCGGCGAGATTGGCCGCGACTTGAGCCACGTAATCGACGCCGGACGGCGAGAAAGAAACGCCACCGGTGCGTATGTACAAAGCCTCGCCGGCATCGGCCTCGAGCTCTCTCCAGGCGCGAAAGGCTTCGGGCATCAGCCGGGCGTATGCCGGCTCCGCGTAGGAATGCCGCGTGATCCGGGCGGCACCATGAGAGCTGCCACGAGCGTGCCCGAGCCCGAACTGGTCGATGAGTATCACCCGCTCGCCGCGCCGTGCGAGATGATAGGCGGCCGCCGAGCCCATCGCTCCGGCGCCGACGATCACGAACCTGGCGTTGATCGTTTCCATTTCGAGGGTCCTTGGGACCATCGTAGGGGGTCGGCTCGATTCTCGCAATGAAGGAAATGCACGTCGCTGATAGAATATAACGGTGCGGCGACCCGGCTGTATTCAACGGCCAAATCAAAGCGCCGAGAGGTAGCGCCCGATCTCCCACGTGTCGACTTGCGCGTGGTACTCGCGCCACTCGTCGCGCTTGAGGCGAATCAGCTCGTCGGCGATCGGGCCCAGGCTCGCGCGGATCAAGGGATCGTTCTCGAAGGCAGACAAAGCCTCGGGGAGACTCTGCGGTAGCGTTCGAATCCCGCGCCGCACCATGGATTCGACGTCGGCCTGGTAAAGATTGCCGAGGTTCGGCTCACCGGGGTCGAGCTCGCGGGAAATGCCGTCCAGACCGGCCGCGAGGTAGGCGGCGATGCCGAGATAGGGGTTGAAGGCGCTCGAGATCGAGCGATCCTCAACGTGTCCTGCTTCGGGCACGCGGAGCATCTGGGTCCGGTTATTGTCGCCATAGGAGATGAAGGCGGGTGTCCAGGTGTAGCCGGAGCGCGACCCGGTGAGGGCGGGGCCCATCTGGAGCCGCTTGAAGCAGTTGACCGTCGGCGATGTGACCGCGCAGAGGGCGGGTGCGTGCGCCATCACGCCGCCCAGGAACTGGTACGCGAGCCTGGAAAGCCCCAGGCCGCGCGGGTCGGATTCATCGACGAACAGGTTGTCGTTGCTGGCAGCGTCGGCGAGGTGATAGTGCAGATGAGCGCCCGAGCCGGTCCGCGTCGCAAACGGCTTGGCCATGAAAGTCGCGATCGCGCCGGACTGCTGGGCGAGCTGGCCGGCGATCATCCGAAAGAAGGTATAGCGATCGGCCGTCACCAGAGCGTCGGCGTACTGAAAGTTAACCTCGTACTGATAGTTGGCGTCCTCGTGATCCGACTGGTAGACGCCCCAGCCGAGCTGGTTGAGCCCGTCGGTGAGCCCGCGCAGGAAATCGAGCGCCGCGGAGATGCCCTTGAAGTCGTAGCACGGTTTGGACAGTTGGTCCACGCCATGCGGGTCCCAGCCTCGAATGGAACCGTCCGCGTTCTTGACGACCAGGAAAAACTCGGGCTCGACGCCCACGTTGAACGTGAAGCCTCGATCCCGAGCCTGGCGCAGCACTCGCTTGAGATTGACCCGAGGACAGTATGGGTGAGGCTGGCCGTCAACGTGGAGGTCGGCTGCGAACCGGGCGATCCCGGCCTGATAGGGTAAGGGAGTGAAGGACGCGGGATCGGCGCGGGCGTACATGTCGTGCGATTCGGGACCTTGCCCCATCCCCCAGACCGCGCCACCGGCGAAGCCGGCGCCGACCTCGACCACCGTGCGCAGGTTTCGAGCCGGCACCAGTTTGACCTTGGCCGCTCCATGAATATCGACGAACTGCACCATCAGGTACTCGATCCCTTGTTCCTGGAACCGGGCTTCGAGCTCGGCGATCTGGGCGTCGAGATTGGTCATGCGTGCCTCTGTCCTCTGTGATTCGATCGATCGTGCGCAAGGCCGGCCGATTCGCCGCGACTCGCGATGAAGCCAACGAGATTGTTGGCGACAAGCCGGCCGCGAGCCAGTAAAATCAGTCGAGTGCTCTTGGATTGGGCCCCGAGGACCGGACATGTGTGGCATCGTCGGCTACTGGGACAAGGCCGCCCGGCGCGGGTTTCCCGCCGGCCGGGTGGTTCTCTCCATGCTGGAAGCCCTCTCTTGCCGTGGTCCCGACAGTGCCGGCATCGCCATGATCGGCCCGGAACCGCCCGCGGGCCCTCCGATCTGGTTGGTCCGGATCACGCCCGGCGACGTTCAGGCTCTCGAGCGGCTGGTGCAAATGGGCACGATCCTCTCAGATTCCGGCGGCCCACGCCAGCCGTCGCAGGGCCCCACGCTGCAATTCCGGTTCGCACCCGAGCCGGGTCTCACCGTGGAGGAGCTCGAGCGAGCCTTGGGTGCCCGCCGGGCGGGCCTGGAAGTGCTCAGCCTGGGGAGGCGGCTCGATCTTGTCAAGCAGGTCGGCTCGCCCAGCGCCCTCGAGGCGGCTTTCACCGTCTCGGCCTGGCAGGGCCCGCTGGCGATCGGTCACACGCGGATGTCAACGGAAAGCCGGATCGACCTGAGCCATTCTCAGCCGTTCTGGGTTCATGGCATCCCCGACCTCGCGACGGTCCACAATGGTCATGTCACCAACTACCATCAATTGCGGCGGCGGTTTGAGCAGCAAGGCGCGACCTTTTATACCGATAACGATTCCGAGGTCATCGGCGTCTATCTTCGGTCCCGGATGGAAGACGGCCAGAGCCTGGCCGAGGCCATGGCGAGCTCGATCAGGGACCTTGATGGTGCGTTCAGCTACTTGGTCGCGTCGGCCGAGGGGCTTGGCATCGTCCGCGACCGATTCGGATTCAAGCCGCTGGTGCTGACCGAAACCGAGGAATTCGTCGCCGTGGCTACCGAAGAGGTTGCGCTGCGGCATGCCCTGACGGCGGAATTCCACGCTTCGGAGCCGCCGCCCGGCTTCGCGCGACTTTACCCGATCGCTGCTCTGCAGCCCTGCTTGGTTTGATTGAGCGGCGTCCTTGACGGCTGCGCGGCCGGGCAATTCGATTCGCACCAGCATGGGGAGAAAGGGCCATTCATGGGTCAGACGATACTGCCCGAGCAAGCGATGGTGGAGCTCGACTGCGGCGATCTGCCGGTAAGGGCAATCAACCAGCGCATCCGAGCGGCGATTTCCGCCGGAGCGCGCCACGTACGCCTGCTCCACCCCGGGGCGCGTCACAACCTGGGTGTCGGGCTGCCCGAGGGGGTCGAGCTGACCTTGGCTGGAAGCGCGGGTTACTATGTCGCCGGCCTCAACGACGGCGCGAAGGTCGTGGTCGAAGGCGACGCCGGTTGGGGTGCTGCCGAGAGCATGCGTGACGGCATTGTGGTCATCGAGGGATGTGCCGGTAACGCGGTCGCCGCGTCGATTCGGGCGGGTACCGTCGTCGTGCGAGGGAATGCCTCGACTCGCGCGGGGATCGCCATGAAAGGGGGAACCCTGATCGTTGCCGGCGATGTCGGACCGATGGCCGGTTTCATGATGCAGAAAGGGTTCCTCATTGTATGCGGCGATGCCGCCGCCGGCTTGGCGGACAGCATGTACGCCGCCACGGTGTTCCTCGGTGGGCGCCACGATGACTTGGGTGCGGATGCCGTCTTCGAAGACGAAACGCCCGCGGACCTCGAGTTGATCGGCTCGGCGCTCGAGCAGTGGAAGGTCCGGGCGCCTTCCTCGGGCTTCCGCAAGATCGTGGCCGGCAGGAAACTCTGGAACTTCCAGCACAGCGAACGGGATCTCTGGAAAACAGCCCTTTGATCGCCGGCTCGAGGCCCGGAGAGAGAAACCGGGACAACACGAATCCGGTTCATTGACAGCGCTCATGCGCCTACGTAGATTGAACGAGTGATACAATCCTCTCCGTTCCTCGTTCTGTTCGCCGGCTCGATCAGAAAGAACATAACCCGGAAACGCGACGGGAGCCTGGATGAAGTCCGGGCGAGACCGCAAGTGCGGATGAATGCGTGCATACCGGGCGGTATACATGCTCGTGGCAAGGTGCGCGGTGGATAGCGAGAGAGAGTCGATGCCGTGAACATCAGTGAATTTTATTACCGAGTCGTGGATTATCCGACCTGGGTCGGCTTGAAGTGGGCGTTGTACGCCGCGGCGGGGATGGTCGTGATCGCCACGATTTTGCTCCTTGTCGGCAGGCTCGGTTGGTTCGCCCGGGCTCTGGGATTGGTGGCGCTTGTGGTCGTGATGGGGGTGCTCTACGATATTCAGGGACAGACGGTGAAATTGATGTCGTTCGCCGGCCACTATCGCTACTTGCACCGGTTCTCGCCAACGGCTCGGATCTGGGCTCGCGGCGGGATGGTTGCGGTCCCCGCGGCGGCCGCTGCCATCATGTTGAGCGCCTGGGGAGCCACGCAGCAGAAGCTGCGCTCCCAGGTGCCGCGGCAGCTCAAGACCGGCCGCCAGCATTTTCTGCGGAAGGAGTATGACGCGGCACTGCGAGAGTACCATCGGGCAATACAGGCGGCGCCCGACCTGGCCGAGGGTTACTGGGGTCGAGGCTGCGTCCATCAAGCAAAAGGCAACCGTGCGGTGGCGCTGGCCGACTTTCAGAGGGCGATCGAATGCGATCCCCGGTTCGGCCGGGCGTACCTCGAGCGAGCCAGGATCCGCGCCGAGCTCGGTGACTTCGACGGCGCACTGGCCGACTTCGGACAGCTCACGGTCTTGCAGGCCAACGACCCCAGTCTGTATCTGTGCCGCGGGGTTTGCTTCTTGAAGAAAGGGCTCCTCAACGACGCGGCCGCCGACTTTCGCAGGGTTTTGAAACTGACCAACCATTCCGACTTTGCCGAGCCCGCCAAGAATTACCTGCGGCAGTGCGAGAGCCAGACATTCCCATCCACTCCGCCCGCGCCGAACCCGAATGGCTCGCCCTCGGAGTTTCCCGCGCGAAAACCAAGCTCCCATGACTTCTGATGAATCAAAGGGCGGATCGGCTGCGACCGGCCGCGGCCTTCCCGCTGGGGCGGCGGCCGAGCCCGTTGGCGGCGATCCGTCACCGCGCGAAACGTCGGGCACGTTCACGCCGGCAGTCATCGAGGACATCCAGATCAAGGCCGAGCTGGCCCGGTATCGGATCCGCGGGCTTCGGCTCGCTGCGCCCGCGCACCTGGGCCACGTTCGACGACCTCACGTTCATCCCCGGCACGCTCACGCGCATCCCCCTGGAGGGCTATCGCGAGAAGTGTGCTACCGCGCACGGTTCTCGGCACGCGGTTCGCCGCCAAGCCGATCGAGCTGGAAATGCCCCTCATGGTGACCGGGATGAGCTTCGGGGCCCTCTCGCGCAACGCCAAGACGGCCCTCTCCCGCGGAGCGCGGCTGGCGGGAACCTCGACGACCACCGGCGACGGCGGGATGCTCGACGTCGAGCGCACCGAGTCGCGCGTGATGATTTACGAGGTCCTGCCCAGCCGCTACGGGATCAACATCCAGCACCTCCGCCAGGCCGACGCGATCGAGCTGACGATCGGCCAGGGGGCCAAGCCGGGGACCGGCGGATTGCTGCTGGGCTCCAAGGTCTCCGAGGAGATCGCCCGCATCCGCGACCTCCCGCCCGGCGTCGATCAGCGCTCGCCGTGCCGGCATCCCGACTTCCTCGGGCCCGACGACCTCGTGATCAAGATCGAGGAGCTGCGCGAGGCGACCGACTATCGAGGTGCCGATCTTCGTCAAGATGGGGGCCTCGCGCGTCTTCGACGACGTCCGGCTGGCGGCCAAGGCCGGCGCCGACGTGATCGTCGTCGACGGCATGGAAGGCGGGACCGGCGCCTCACCCGAACTGCTCCAGGAACACACCGGCATCCCGACCCTGGCCGCCGTCTGCGAGGCCCGGGCCGCACTCGAGGACATCGGCCTCTATGGAACCGGTGCAGCTCATCATCGCCGGCGGCCTGCGCCACGGCTCCGACTGTGCCAAGGCCATGGCACTCGGGGCCGACGCCTGCTACCTGGGTACGGCGCTCTTGATCGCGCTCAACTGCAACAAACCGATCTACGTCGAGGACTATCACAAGATCGGCGCCGCCCCCTACTCGTGCCACCACTGCCACACCGGCCGCTGCCCGGTCGGCATCACGACCCAGGACCCCGAGCTCTGGCCGCCCGCCTCGACATCGACGCAGGCGCCGAACGCGTCGCCAACTTCTTCCACGCCTTGACCTCCGAGATCCAGATCCTGGCCCGAGCCTGCGGCAAGAGCGACGTGCACCACCTCGAGCCCGAGGACCTGCGCGCCCTGACGCTCGAGGCCTCGCTGATCACGGGGTTGCCGCTGGCCGGCACGAATCGCGTCTTCGGCGGCGGTCCGGGCTGGAAAGAGAGCGAGGAGGCACACTGATCTTGGCATGCGGTAGAGCCGAGATGTCGGCACAACGTTCACCGAAAACCTGGCGGCGCTGGCTCCGCACCAGCGTGCGTGGATTGTGCATTCTAGTGTTGGTGATTGGCGCCGGGCTCGGTTGGGTTGTTCACCAAGCTCACGACCAGCGGGATTCGGTGGCGGCCATCAAGGGCGCCGGGGGAATTGTGTTCTACGACTGGCAGTGGGGCGGTCATCGGCGTGCTACCAGAGGGAAGCCCTGGGCGCCACGCTGGCTCGTCAAACTCATGGGAGTCGATTATTTTGGTCATGTCACCTGGGTGAGCCTCGAATGGGCAACGGACCCAGTCATGGAACAGGTAGGCCGTCTCAGCGGCCTACAGTACCTGCAAGCCAATGGATCGTCCCTTGGGGACACCGGGCTGTCGCATTTGAAGGGTCTGACCGGCCTCTCGCAAATCTCTCTGACGCGTACTCAGATCACCGATCTGGGCTTGGCTCATCTGAATGGAATGACCAATCTCGCCGTCGCTGTCCTTGACAGTTCTCAGGTCAGCGACGCCGGGTTGATGCATCTGGCGGGCTTACGCAATCTCTCCAAACTCGATCTCCAGGACACAATGGTCACCGATGCCGGGCTGGTGCATTTGAAGGGCCTAACCAAGCTTTCGAAGCTCTACCTCAGCGGCACTCGGGTCAGCGACGCCGGGCTGATGTATGTGAAGGGCATGACGGGCCTCACGCAACTGCACGTCAAATACACACAGGTCACAGATAGCGGAGTAAAAGAGCTAAAGCGGGCGTTACCGCGCCTGCACGTCGTCCATTGAGTCGGCGTTCACTCGCAACGGCTTAACTGTGGACGAGACTTTGCATGTGGGGTACCGGGGATACCAGATGCAACTCCGTTGGAGTTCCGGCGACACCGTATGCGGCTCAGATGGGAAGGGTCTTTGCGCCGGGGAAATCCGGCGCCAAGAAATCACGTACGGTGTCCGGGGAACTCCTGTCCCCGGAACTCCGCAATCTTGGAGATCGGGTAAGATGGAAAGTTAGTTCGCCCACTCACGGAGTCGAGACCATGACGATTTTGGAACACCAACCGCTAACCCTTTCGGTCCCTCTGCGCAAGAGCCCCCGGGTGTGTTACGAGTAGGAAATAGCCGCATTCTGCTGGAACTGGTGATCCACGCTTACCAAGAGGGAGAATCCTCCGACGGAATTGTCGAGATGTATCCCGCTTTGGAACTTGGCGATGTGTTTGCCGTCATTGCCTACTACCTGGCACATCGAGCGGAAGTCGATGAATACCTGCGCGAATGCGATCAACAAGCCGAAGCCGTCCGCCGTAAAATCGAGGCTTCCCAGCCTCCAGGGCCGACCAAGGAGGAATTGCTGGCCCGCGCCAGGGCGCGAGGACTTAACGTGTGATGTACGCCCGCGTCGCCGCTGGGGAACCGATGCCGGGGTTTTTCTCGTTAGCAAGCGGTTGCCGATCGGTCAGGCCATCGATGAAATCCTCCTTGCGCGTAGCCGTTCGCACCATGGGATTGACGAACTGTGGAGGTGGAGCGGATGGTGCTTTAACATTCAACCAGAGACGGAACGGACGCACATCGACGGCGAATCGGTCTTTGATTCTTCCGTGCCGGTCCGTGTGTTCCGTGGTTGAACTCTTTTGCTCCTCGGTTTCAGAAGATTCTTGAACCACGGACGGCACGGAAGGACACGGAAGGGGAGCAAGCCCTCTATTTGTTCATGGGAAACCGCGGTGTGTCCCGCGTGATCACCGGCCGGCCAGAATTCCCCAACCGTAATTCTTGGCTGTGACGGAGCTCCAGCAGACATCAACCACGAATAAAACGAATCTAACGAATGAATACGGAGACTTGGATCATCGAGGATTGTCAGGAGCCACAATCACGAGTCGCTCGTCGGGCGAAAACCACCAGGCCGCTCTCCCATTCGTACGATTCGTGTGATTCGTGGTTCATGACTCCGAGTCCTCTCGATCCGGATTCGGCTCGCAGTGCGGTCAGAAACTAGCTGCGTCACCGTTTCCCTCCCCGTCACCGTTTCCCTCCCGCAGTGCGGTCAGAAACTCGCTGCGTCACTGTTTCCCTCCAGGTGCGTCTTTGTTTCCATCCCGCGATACTGTGACGGCCGTCCCAAAGCCCGGGCATCGTCTCTGCAATCCTCGATGGTACCCGCTTTTCGAGCCTGCCGTGGCCCATTCTCACCGGCTCGAACCCGCGGGAACGGACGCTCGCGCTCGACCATTCGAGGGCGGCGGCGAGCCGAGTGATTCGGGGCGGTTCTTCACGTAACGATCCGCCCAGTCGAACATCTCGGCCAGCACGTGCAGGACCGACTCGCGGGCGCGGTAGCTGTGGCTCTCGTGGGGCAAAATGACCAGCCGCGCAATGCCGCCATTGCCCTTGATCGCCTGGAAGAGCCGCTCCGACTGAATGGGAAAGGTTCCCGAATTGTTGTCGGCCTCGCCATGAATCAAGAGGATCGGCTCGTTGATCTTGTTCGCGTAAGTAAACGGAGACATCTTCGTATAGAGGTCGGTCGCTTCCCAGTAACTGCGGCGCTCCGTCTGGAAACCGAAGGGCGTGAGCGAGCGGTTGTAAGCCCCGCTCCGGGCGATGCCGGCGGCGAAAAGGTCGGTGTGAGCCAGCAGATTGGCCGTCATGAAAGCCCCATAGCTATGACCGCCGACTCCGACCCGCTTGGGATCGATGACACCCTTCTTGTCGAGGGCTTCGATGGCCGCACGCGCCGAGGCCGAGATCTGCTCGATGTAGGTATCGTTCATGGTTTCGGGATCGCCCACGACCGGCATCGTCGCGTTATCGAGCACGGCGTACCCTTGAGTGACAAAGAACAACTCCGACGGGCCCCCGAACAGCGTGAAGGTATAGGGCGAAGATCGCACTTGCCCGGCTGTGTCGGGATCACTGTACTCGAGTGGGTAGGCCCAGATGATCAAGGGTAGCCTGGTCCCCTCCTTGTAATCTGGCGGCAGATAAAGCGTGCCCGAGAGGGGGACGCCGTCCTGGCGGCGGTACTTGATCAGCTCCTTCTTGAGCCCCGTGAGCTGCGGTGCGGGATCGCGGTAATCGGTAAGCTTCTTCCGCGAACCTGACGCGAGATCGACGGTGTATTCGTTGGGCGGCTCGGTCTTGCTCTGGTGGCTGATCAGGATCGTCGAACGCGAATCGCCCACGAAGCCCGACGGCACTTCGTAGGCTTCCTCGGCACACTCAAACAGCCGCGTTTTCTGGGCGGTCTTGAGGTCCATCTTGTCCAGGAACGGCCGCGATCCAGCCGGTCTGGCGCCTTGACCGTGGAGATAAATCGAGTCTCCGTCGCGGAGAATGGTGGTGACGCCGTCGGGCCGCGTGACCAAAAGCGGCGTTCCGGGGTTCTTGTAGGCGTCGTTGATGCTCAGATCGAACAGGACCTTGCGAGAGACTTCGGGCTTCGTCAAGTCGACCCAGGCCGTGGTGCGCCAGCGACGGTCGCGGTCAAACTCGGTGCAGAGAGCTTGATCCTTTTCCGGTAGCCAGGCGAACCCCGAGAAACGATGCTGGATCTTCATCACTTCGGCGGGCTTGCCGGTAAAGGGCGCGGCGAGGGACATGATCTTGTCGCGATTGGGGATCTTGGTCCGCGGGTTCCCGCCGTCCAAAGCCTCGACCCAAAGCACCCTGGCCTCATGAAGCGGCTGCCAGGATTCGTTGCGCGGCCCCGTGGGCACGCCCTGGCGGGGAACGTCATCGGAGATCGGCAGCTCGGCAATCGTGGCGACCAGGCGGCCAACGGCATCCCAAACCTCCGTCGAGCGTGCGAAATAACTGTACGGCACCCGGTAGGAAAACGGCCGGTGCACCTTGTGGACGAGCATGTATTTCTCGTCGGGAGAGAATTCGGCGTGAACGATGAGTGCGGGTGAGCCGATCGGTTCGACCTTGCCGGTCTCGGCGTCGATCCTGGCGAGTTGTCCGGTCGCGAAGTGTTGAAACAGATCTTCGTCGTGCGGGCTGGCGAGCAAGTCCTGGAAAGTCGCCATCTGGCTCAGCCGGCCGGTGCTCTCCTGAATATTGGGGCCGACCGGAGCCTTGGGGGCGGCGGGAGCCGGACCTCGGCCTTCCGGTACGAGCACGGTGAGGATGTGCCGGCTGTCACGCAGCCAGATGATCGATCGCGATAAGACGTCATTGAGCCGGACGCTGGAGATCGGTTTTGCCTCGCCCGTGGCGAACTCGCCAACCCAGAGCTCGACGCCGTCCTCGCGATCACGTGAAAACGCAAACTTCTTACCGTCGTGTGACCAGACCGGCGGATGGATCGACGACCCGGCGGGAAGCGCGATCCGCCGCGCGGGCGAGCCATCCAGGAGCTGCACGGATACTGCCGTGTACTGGATCGTTCGCTGCGTGCAACCCGCGCGCGGATTGATTCGGAGGCCCGCCAATCTCAGCAAAGGCTCGGCCAGAAATTCGATCGACGGATACGGCTGGATCTCGATGCGCAGCATCACGTCGCGTCGCGGGCTGACGATCGTCAACGGCGGCCTGGGTGCATCGAGAATCGCGACCACATCCTTGGGCGGCCGTTTATAGGGCGTCTGGCCCGCCGCGGGGATCGCCATCATCAAGACCAAGATCGATATGCCGGGTGTTCGGCGTCTCATCATGATGCACGCTCCTCGATAGCAGCAAACGTTCCTCGACGCGCTTGGTGAAACGGGAATGGGTCGGCCGGGCTCATCGTATCTCAGCGCCTTACCGCGCCAATCGGCGTGAAATCACCGTGCTGATGGGCCCGCTAAAGCATCACCTTGGGTGGATCATCAGGTCGCCGTTCTCCAGAAGCAGCTCGACGGTGTCGAGCCCGTCTAGGCGATCGGCGGATGGAAACATACTCGTGGCCGCGCGATAGGAGCACGGATTGGCAATCCGTCCCGGTGAATTTGGATCTGCGGGTCGCCTATGCGGCCCAGGCAGCGCGAAGCCCTCAGGGCGCAACACCGGCCGTGGGGAATGGTTCGGTGAACGCGCGACCTGGGCTTCCTTACTCTCGCGATCTTCTCCGGAAATGGTAGTAAATGGGAGCCAGTGGGAGTAATCCGCTGGTTTTTTTCCGGTTTGGCCCCCACGGTCAAGAGCCCCATGCCCAGGAGCCGGCCGGCGCGCCCTCGAGGGGCAAGGAAGTGGGCATTGTATCTAACCCACGACCAGCGCGAATCTTACGAATGAGAAAGCCGTCCTCCGGGGCAGCGCCTCCCGACCTCGTCGTGATGACAGGTCCTGACCGGTAGGGAGCCACCGCTCGTTCGTTTCCGGCTGCCGCCGGAACGAAATGCGCCCGGATTTGGGACATAATCGCTGTAATAACGCGATTCTCAAATTTCGTTAATGCACCTACGCTATTCTCTTGATGATTATCAATCGGATCATGTTTTCCAGATTGGACTTAAAATTTTTCCCAAAATCTTTTTTGGCGTTCACTGCGCGCGCCGAAATCGGGCCGCAGGCGACACCGTTCGCTCGATTTGCGCGTGGGTTCTCTCAGCGCGTCCGTTTCTTTGGGGGAATATCCCACGCCAGGTGCAATTCAACCGGGCGCGTGCCGGTTTCCACTCGCCGGGTGTACGAGCTTGCTTTCGCCGTGATGAAATCGGGGATGGTGCGCAGGCAGGCGTCCAGAAACACCAATTCCTCCGCGCTGGCTGAACGCGGCAGGCGGTGCGGCTCGAGCCGCATCACCGCCGGCCACGCTTCCGGCGTAGCGATCGGCCAGCCGAGACGTTCGATCAATTGCAGATCGACCGCCGACATGATCTGCGCTTCGTCGTAGCAAACCACCAACGCACGACTGTCGTCGGCCGCGGCATACCCCGCGATCACCGCTCGCGTCGTCTCCCAGTCGTCGTAGATGCACAATCCCAATTGAACGCCGGTCCGCCCCAGGACAATCGCGAATCGCGTACCCATGGGCGGATCGCTGGAGCGGATTTCGATTGGCACCTCGCCCGGCACGCGACTCCAAGGAGCCGTCCGGAAATAATACTCCGCCGCTTCGTAGAACGATTCCATGTGCGCACGCGTCACGCCTGGTCCGTCGGCCAGCGCACACTTATCGGACCCGTCAACGCTCCTCGCCAAACTCAGGCAGAAATCGTCGAGCTCGCTCAATTCATCAACCAGCCGGCAGGCGACGCCGGCAGCCTCCAGCCGCGGCCGCAAGTAGTCGTAGCAGTCCGAATCGGCAACCTCGACCAGCCGCGGCCGTTGCGCCGGTCCGCCGTCTGGCCGGGCCATGGTGCGGACGAGAAACTCCAGCAGCATCTCCGGTGTGGGACCGCCCGGCGCATGCGATGTCGTCAAGGCCAATGACCGGAATTTGTCCATCACCAGCACCGACCACGGCCGGTACGGTCCTTCCTGTTCGTTCATAACCCACGCCGGCGAGCGGAAGAAGTTTGCCTGCCAGACCGCATCAGATTGGGGAAACTCGCGGATGTCGAGGTCTTGCGGCGGATGGCAGTGCACGCTCTGTGATCGCGCGGCCCATCGCTTCCAGCAACTGACCAACCGGCTGGGGATCGTGTTCGTATTGGCAGCGGACCCCGATTTCCGAGAGCAACGGCGCCCAGGCGTCACAGAACTCGCGGCGGCACACGACCAACGTGGATGGCCGCGCCGGGTCGCCCTCAATCGGATTGAGAAAAGAAGGTATCATGTGGTTCCACACGAAGGTTTCGGTCAGCGGCTGGTCGAATATGGTCATCGCTCGGATTTCGCGTCCGCCGACATTGGCCACGCCGAACAACCACATGGGCGTATGTTCGCTGTTTGATTCGTCCTGCGGCTCGGCGGGACGCGGCACCAGACCGACTTGCCAGGTCTCGCGTCGCAACGGCAATTCCCGTAGTTCCTCCCGCGGAAACCGGACCGGCACATCGTCCGGATCGGCGCCGGTGGGCGGGACTTTGAGGACCCGCCGGGCCCACGCTGCGGCGCCTGGCACCCCGCGCCATGCGGACAAGAACAGGCGGGCACAGCCAAACGCCCGCTCGGCGTCACCCGCGTCGAACCGCACCTCGCGGCGTGCGTCGATGACCTTGTCCCGAAGCAGGTAGTCTTCAAATCCCGGTTCGAGATGGTCGGCCTCGACAAGTAGGCGCTGCGTATCCTCGGTGTCGCCGTCCAGGCGGAAGGCGTCGAGCGCCTGAGCAAACCGCCAGATACCGGAATGGTCGTCATGCTGTTGCAGCAGCTTGTCAAGTTCGTCGAAGGATCCCAACTGGAACAAACATGACGCCAACCAATAGCGGGAAAAACCTGGATCGTCGTGCTCCAGGTTAAGCACTGCGCGAAATGAGTCTGCTGCCCGCCTGTAATCGCCGGATTCCCAGAATCCGCGTGCCGTTTTGAGCCGCAGCATCAGATCGCTTTTCTTCGCCGCTGCGTTCCGGGCGACACGAGCCCTTTGTCGTTTCGGCTTCGTGGCAACACTCGCGCGCGACGTTCTCGAGCCGCGGCTCGTTGGGCCAAGAAGTCGTTGCGATCGCCGCAACTGGTACGCTTGAATTCGCGTGGCGAGTGGATGATCGCTGTCAATTCGCAGGTGCGTAAGCGACGTGACAACAACGGTCTTGCCGTCCGGCGACCCAATTGAACACGCAACACCACCCTCGTCGCCCAGATAGACCACCGAATCGATCTTCACGGCATCGTTCACCTTGATGTCGGCCCGTTGCCCGCCTAGTGCCTGCACCAGCGGCGGCGTTGCGTAAGCTCGCATCGGTAAGTGTTTGTTCAACGCCTCGATCAATTCATAGGCTTCTTTTTCATTGTCGATCATGGTTTGTACTCCGTTACGCAAGGTGGGCAGGCATGGATTGCACGGCAACGGCCGGATTTTGACCACAGCGTTTGAGAAAAGCGATGGGTCACTCGGACATATTCGTTTTACTCCGAGCAGCCGTCGTCATCATAACCGGAACGGAGTCGGTTCCAAAGTGCGTTTGGACGCGTCGGCCGATGTGACCGAAGCGCTCCACGCGTTTGTTCCGACTTAACCAGTGTGAAGTTGGCCGCGGCCAGGCCATTGACACCCCAAATATAAGCGATATCTACCGTATCAAGATTCAAGAAGTTGAAAGGTTCGGTGTCGGCGGTGGCGTTGAAGTAAAGCTGAAAGCCGGCGCAGAACCCGGTGATCGTTCGCTGGGCCCAGAACCCGCCGTCACGATCTGGCCGTTCATGACTGTAAACGAGTCTCACTTTTCCCCGGTGCCGACCATATCTGCCGGCCGCACCCAGGCGTCAAACTGCTCGGCCGTGACCAATCCCAGCTCCAGGGCCGACTCGCGGAGCGTGATCCCCTTGTGATGGGCGTTCTTGGCGATCTTGGCGGCGTTGTCGTAGCCGATGTGGGGATTGAGCGCGGTTACCAGCATCAGCGAACGGCTCAGCAATTCGCCGATCTTGTCGCGATTGGGTTCAATCCCGATCGCGCAGTTATCCGTGAAGCTGACGCAGGCATCGCCGAGGAGCTGCACGCTTTTGAGGAAGTTGTAGATGACCAGTGGCTTCATCACGTTGAGCTCGAAATTGCCGGTTGCGCCGCCGAAATTGATCGCGACGTCGTTGCCCATCACCTGGCTGGCGACCATCGTCATCGCCTCGCTCTGCGTGGGATTGACCTTCCCCGGCATGATCGAGCTGCCAGGCTCATTCTCCGGGATCTTGATTTCGCCCAGGCCGGACCGCGGGCCTGAAGCCATCCAGCGCACGTCGTTGGCGATCTTCATCAGCGACGCCGCCAGGGTTTTCAAGGCGCCATGGGCGAAGAGCAGAGCATCGTGCGCCGAGAGAGCCTCAAACTTGTTAGGCGCCGAGACGAAGTTATGGCCCGTGCGTCGGGAGAGCTCGGCGGCGACCCGCTCACCGAATTCCGGATGGGCGTTCAACCCCGTGCCGACCGCGGTTCCTCCCAGGGCCAGCTCGCGCAGGTGGTTGATCGATTCGTCGACGTGAGTCACGCCCTCGTCAAGCAGGCGGACCCAGGCCGAAATCTCTTGACCGAGCGTCAGGGGCACCGCATCCATCAGGTGCGTCCGGCCGATCTTGACGACGTCCTCGAACGCGATCGCCTTCTTGGCGAGGGCATCGCGCAGCTTCCGGACCGACGGAATCAACCGAGTGCGGAGCGTTTCGACGGCTGCGACGTGCATCGCGGTCGGGAAGACGTCGTTGGAGGACTGACCCATGTTGACGTGGTCGTTGGGATGCACCTTGCGAGCCATTCCCCGCTCGCCGCCCATGATTTCGCTGGCACGATTGGCGATGACCTCGTTGAGGTTCATGTTGGTCTGCGTTCCGCTGCCGGTCTGCCAGACGACGAGCGGAAACTCGTCGTCGTGCTGTCCGGCGATCACCTCGTCCGCCGCCGCGACGATCGCTCGTCCGATTGCCGGATCCTTGAACTTGCCGAGCTCGAGGTTCACGTGGGCCGATGCGCGTTTGACCTGCGCCAGAGCGTGGATCAAGGGCAAGGGCATCCGGTCGTCGCCGATCTTGAAATTCTCGAGCGAACGCTGCGTCTGCGCCCCCAGAGCCGATCAGCCGGAACTTCGATGTTCCCCATCGAGTCAGTTTCGATTCGTACTGAGCGTGTCATGGCATTTCCCCGCTAAACATTCTCGCGGTGATTCCCTGGATCGTGATGCTGCCGTGGAGGGCAAACACGGCACTCCCACGACCACGTCGAATCTGGGAGGATCCCGACGTCGCTGCCCCTCTCGTTAAAAGCGCACCAGAGCAGCGCCTTCCTTAACGATACCGCTAATTGGAGGCTGATGCATCGGTGGAGTGGCTGCGAAAAACAACAGGCGGGAGTCCCGGATTCAGCCGGTCCGATCGGCCTCAAGTCATTTCTGCCAAAAGCCTTGTAACCGCGAGGCTCGCAGAGCGCGGGCATACGTCAAATTCAGAATCTTCGCAGGTGACGAACCGTGTGTGGCTGGTGACGAGCTGGAGACTGCCAGCGAGCCCCCGCGCGCGAGCCTCGGATCTGGGGGCTCGTCCGGTTTTGTCCCGTAGTCGTCCGCGCCGGGTGTCGAAACGCCGAAGCCCGTGTCGGGCTTCCACTCGACCACAATCCACGGCGAGCCGCCACTGGGCCGTAGGTCGAGTTGCCAGAGGCCCATTGCATAGGCAGGGGCGTCGATCTGGGCATCGACGCCGGGGAATCGCTTGATCAGCTCGTCCCGGAGCCTCTTGATTGGGTTCATCGCCAAGTTTCGTGTCCGATCAGGCATCGCAACTGCCGGCCTCCGAGGCGGATCATCTCCCCATTATTGCGATAGCGTGATAATGGTAAAGATCGCAACGATGATCTACGAAGAAGCAAGCGGATGGTGAACCGCCGGATACTTCCCTCGCGGACTGGGCCCTCCGGCACCGATTTACTCTGCCCGGTTCGCACAACCCGTTTTTTGGATACACTTATGCCGAGCAAGCACCCCCCGATGAAACTGTCCCGTGAGGAGGAGTTGTTTCTTCGTCACTAGATGTATGACGAGGTTCGCTACCAGGAGGGTCACGGTCCAGCAAAGCGGTTGCAAATTCAACACGGTGCGATCGCTGCCGACTTAGGCATTCTCATCGCAGCGGCGATTCCCGACGTGCGTGAGCAAGAAGTAGCGGGCATCGGGCCGCCGCTCGGGGAGCCACCCAAGTGGCCGTGGTCCCAGGAGACGTTGCGTGCGCGGCTTCGCGAGGCACGCACGACATTGGCAGGAATCGCTTCGGCAAACATGTCCGTCCTCACCTCGAGCGGCACTAAGATGGATTGACCTTGGTGAGGCAGGATACGGAAGTTCCCGCGGCTCTTGCAGTGCAGGATCGTGTAGCGAGCCTCTCCTAACCGAAGAGCAGCTCTCTCGGCTCGCAAGCCAAGCTCAGGATCTGACGCGATTCCAGGTCGTTTCTGCAAGCTGGTCGCGAGACTCCCTCAACGCTGCGCCGGGCCTGGTGTTGCCGGCTCGCTGTCCAGCGGCCGGGCGTCCCAAATCTTCACCGTCCCATCATTGCCGGAGGAGGCGAGCCGCTTGCCGTCGGGGCTGAACGCGACGCACAGGACCGCCCCCGTATGTCCCTTGAGGGTGAGGGTTTCCTGCCCGGTCCGAAGGTCCCACAGCTTCACCGTGCGGTCGTCACTGGCCGAGGCGATCCGCTCGCCGTCGGGGCTGAACACCACGCCGTTGACCGTGCCGGTATGCCCTTTGAGAGTGAGGACTTCCTTGCCGCTCTCGGCGTCCCACACCTGCACCGTCCTTCCCGACATAGCACCGGCGAATCGCTTGCCGTCGGGGCTAAACGCCACGCTGCTGCAGCTTCTGCTACCGAAGTTGAGGTCGAGGAGTAACTCCCCGGTCCCGACACTGCACACGGTGACCGTGTTACCCCTACCGCAGCTGGCCAGTCGCTTGCCATCGGGGCTGAACGCGACGCTGCGGGAGTAGCCGATATGCCCCTTGAGGGTGAGGACCTCCTGCCCGGTCTCGGCGTCCCACAACGTCTCGGAGTAGCCCATAGCGATCAGCTTGCCGTCGGGGCTGAACGCCACGCTTCTGTCACCCTGGCTCCAGTCCCGCTTCTTGATGGTGAGGATCTCCTGCCCGGTCCGCGCGTCCCGTAGATTGGTTTCCGTTCCACTGGTAGAGGCGAGCCGCTTTCCATCCGGGCTGAATGCCACTCCAGAGACCTGCCCAATATTCCCGATGACGGTCAGGGTTTCCCGCCCGGTGTCCGCGTCCCAGACCTCCACCGTTCCATCATCACTGCCGGAGGCAAGCCGCTTGCCGTCGGGACTGAACGCCACGCTCAAGACCGTGTCGGTGCGGTCCTTGAGGGTGAGAATGACCCGCCCGGTCTGCGCGTCCCAGACCTTCACCGCCCCGTTGTCGCTAGCGGAGGCAAGCTGCTTGCCGTCGGGGCTGAACACCACGCTCTTGACCTCGCCAGTATCCCCCTGAAGGGTGAGTACTTCCTGCCCGGTCCCGGCGTCCCACACCTTCGCCCTCCCACCCCAACTGGGGGAGGCGAGCCGCTTGCCGTCGGGGCTGAACGCCACGCTCGATGCGATGCCGCTGCGCCCCTTACCGAAGATTAATGTGACAACGCTGATAATCAAGCCCTTCTCCCTTCCGGTAAGCTCATGAGGAGGCCACAAGCCCACAAGGCGGGTCCTGAAGAACTCGATCATTAGCCGGGCGTCCTCCGTCAGCTTCTTCTCATCGGTGTCCACGAGTAACTTGCCATCGCTGTCGACCATGCGGAAATGGAGCACGTTGTCCACGGCGGCGACGATGATCAGAGGCTTGCCCCCGGTCGGCGTTTCGCTTGCCCCCTTCAGCGAGGACATCAATCGTAGGTCACACGCGTTAAGGGTGAGGACTTCCCGCCCGGTCTCGGCGTCCCACATCTGCACGACCCTGTCGTCGGAGGCGGAGGCGAGCCGCTTGCCATCGGGGCTGAACGCCACGTTGTCGAAATTGGGAGCGTGCCCCTTGAGTGTGAGGGTTTCGTGCCCGGTCTCGGCGTCCCACACCTTCACCTCCGGGTCGAAGACACCGGCAGAGGCGATCCGTCGGCCGTCCGGGCTGAAGGCGATGCTCTTGACCCCGAACGCGTGCCCTTTGAAGCTGAGTAGTACATGCCCGGTCCTGGCGTCCCACACCCGCGCCGTCCGGGTCGTAGCCGGCGGAGGCGATCCGCCTGCCGTCGGGGCTAAAGGCCACGCTATTGACCGGCGCGGTGTGCCCCTTGAACGTGAGTGCTTCCTGCCCGGTCCCGGCGTCCCACACTTTCACCGCAGAGTCCAAGCCGGCAGAGGCGATCCGCTTGCCGTCGGGGCTGTACGCCACGCAGGCAAGGGCGTCTAGGAGGGCGAGGACTTCCTGCCCGGTCCCGGCGTCCCAGACCTTCACCGTCCCGCCGTAGTTGGCGGCGAGCCGCTTGCCGTCGGGGCTGTAACGCCACGCTTCGGAGCGGCCTGGTACGATGCCCATTGAAGCTAAGGGTCTCCTGTCCCGTCCCGGCGTCCCACACCTTCACCGTTCGGTCAGCACCGGCGGAGGCGAGGCGCTTGCCGTCGGGGCTGAACGCAACGCTCATGACCTCGCCGATATGCCCCTTGAGGGTCAGGACCTCATGCCCGGTCCCGGCGTCCCACACTTTCACCGTCCCATCCCAACTGGCGGAGGCAAGCTGCTTGCCGTCGGGGCTGAACGCCACACTCCGGACGGAGACGTGTCCCTTCAGGTCCAGCTTTTCCTGCCCGCTGCCGGTGTCCCACACCTTAACCGTTCCATTCGGAATGCTGGCGTAGGCAAGCCACTTGCCGTCGGGGCTGAACGCCATGGGGCGGCCGGTGTGTCCCTTGAGGGTGAGGAATTCGTGCCCGGTCCCGGCGTCCCAGACCTTCACCCTTCCATCGTTATCGGCGGACGCGATCCGCTTGCCGTCGGGGCTGAACGCCACGCTCGTCGCCCTAGCCGTGGGCTCAATCCGCTTCTCGTCGGGTAAGGGGGGCTGTTGCCTGACCCCAACCGTGTGACCTTTGAACGTGAAGGTCTCCCGGCGGGTCCCGGTGTCCCAGACCTTCACCGTCCCGTCCTCGCTGGCGGAGGCGATCCGCTTGCCGTCGGGGCTGAAGGCCACGCTCCTGACACGTTTGGTGTGCCCCTTGAGCGTAAAGATTTCCTTTCCGGTTTCGGTGTCGCACACCTTCATCTCCGGGTCGAGGCCACTGGCAGTGGCGAACCGCCGGCCGTCCGGGCTGAAGGCCAAGTTGAAGAACCGCCTCTGCCCCTCGAGCGTGCGGATTTCCTTTCCGGTATCGGCATCCCACAGTTTCACGGTTTGATCCGAACTCGCCGAAGCGAGCCGCTTGCCATCGGGGCTGAACGCCACGCGGTAGACGTTGTCGGTGTGTCCCTTGAGGGTGATGTGGCCCGAGGAGAACTTTCGCCGCCAGTAGAACCATTCGAAACCCCGGCGATCGGTGCCGACTGTTTCAGATTTCCTGGCTACGCGCTCGCCGTTACGAGAAAAAACGACTTCGAAATCCCGGCGATCGACGCCGCCCTGGTTGGCCGGAAGCTGCTCGACGAGCCCTTGCTGCAAGAGTTCGCCGTTGTAGTCCTCCCAGTACCGCTGGACAAGATTCATTCGGGCGTCGTACAGCCGTTGCTCGGCCAGATTGGTCTGCTCCCGTTCCTTCGCCTGGGCCTGGAGGGACTCTCGCAGGCGTTGCCCGGCTAGCTCGGTTTGCTCCCTTTCCGCAGCCTGAGCCTTGCGGGCGTCTCGCTCGCGGTTGAGCGCGGTCTGGCGCGCGTTGAGCGCGGCCACTAACCCCAGGGAGGTTCCAATCAGCCCCCCGAGAACGGCCACTATCACGGCCGCGATCAGCCCCGCAATCGCCGGCCGCCGCCTGGCCCATTTGACCGCGCGCTCGAGCGCTCTCACCGGCCGCGCGACGATCGGCTCGCCGGCCGTGTAACGACGCAGGTCGTCGGCCAGGGCTTGCGCCGACGAGTAACGCCGCTGCGGGTCTTTCTCCAGGCATTTCAGGCAGATGATCTCCAGGTCGCGGGGGACCTTGGGATTGAGCCTTGACGGTGCGGCGGGCGGCCGCTCGCGCACCTGGTCGAGCGTCTCCAGCACCGTGTCGCCGCCGAACGGCGGCCGGCCGGTCATGAGCGCGTAGAGGACCGCACCCAGGCCGTAGACGTCGCTCAGGACGGTCACCAGCCGCTTGATTCCGGATGCCTGCTCGGGCGCCATGTACGCCGGGGTCCCGACAATGGCGCCCGAGATAGTCAGCTCGCTGACGCCCTCGACCCGCTTGGCCAGGCCGAAGTCGGTGACGTGCGGCTGGCCTTGTTCGTCGAGCACGATGTTGGAGGGTTTCAGGTCGCGGTGCAGGATGCCCCGCTGGTGAGCGTGGTGGACAGCCTCGGCGACCGTGGCCATCAGTTTCGCGGCCGCATTCGGATCGGCGATGTAGGGCGCCAGCAGCTTCTGGAGGCACGGGCCGCCGATCAGCTTCATCGAGAAATAGCGGTTCCCATCGTGCTCGCCCACTTCGTAGATCGGCACGATATGAGGGTGGTCGAGCCTGGCGACCGCCTCGGCCTCGTTCTGGAACCGCCGTAAATCCTCTTCCTCGGCCAGGGCGCCCGCCTTGATCATCTTGAGCGCCACCAGCCGGTCGAGGCTGATCTGCCGTGCCTTGTAGACCACCCCCATGGCGCCCCGGCCCAGCTCCTTCAGCAGCGCATAATCGCCGAAGTAGCGGATGTGGACGCCCGGCTCCAGGGCCCCGTCGTCGCCGTTGGGTTCGGCCTCGGGCGCGTCGACGGTGCCCGTGGACGGCCCGGTGGGCCGAGGAGCGACGTCGCTGGCAGTTTCCTCGGGGCTAAAAGCCGCGCCGCCAGGACTCATGGCCGGCTCTTCAGGAGTCAAGGCCATCGCGGCGGCCTCGTCGCGGGCGAAGGGGCGCTCGTCCTGACTGTCCAGGACCTGGCCGAGCAGACAAGCCGGGCAGAGGCCCTGAGGCGAGTGGGTGGGAAGCTCGCAGCCGCAGTTGGGACAATGTTGGCGGTCGGCCATTTGAGGGCTCCTGGCGGGTTGGCTTTCGATTATGCATGCTGGCGGAATATCTCACAGCGCGGCTTCCGGCCGAAACCGCCGCCCTCGTTCAACCCGGAGCCAACGGCGACGGTGCTCGCGGCTCCAGTCAAAACGGTCGCCGTCGCCGTTGGCTCCGGGTTAAACTATGTTTGGCTCCCAAGGTACGCCAAGCGGCCGAGGTATCTGAGAATTCGCAAAACGGTCGTTGATGCATCACCCCCGCAGTGCGGCGAACAGCGACCGGATTTCGTCGGCCAATTCGGCCGGGTTGTCGAGGGTTGTCGTGATCTGCGCCTCGAGGATCTTGCGATAGCGCTTGCGCAGCCGGTGAATCGCCGTATCGACGGCGCCCGCTGTCATCCCGAGCTCCGCCGCGATGGCGGCGGCCGGCTCCGCGCCTTTGCCCTGAACCAGTACGACCTTGAGCCGATCGAAGAGCTCGGAGCGGCCCACCGCCGCATATTCACGGGCGAGGAGGGTGAGCACCTGTTCGAGCAACGTTAAAGCCCAGGTGCGGTCGAACAGGCGATCGGGGGTCATCGTGTCAGCCGGTTCGACGCGATAGCGGTTCTCGGCATCCATTCCGTCGATCGACACGAGGGAATTCGTGCCTCGCGCGCTTTCGCGGCGGTGCTGATCGATCAAGTAGTGCTGGCAGTCGGCGCGGAGAAACGCCCGGAAGCGACCCTTTGCCTGATCAGCCGCCGCGAGCTTGCTCCGCTCCAGCAACTGCGCGAAATAGCCTTGGGTCAAGTCGAGAGCTTGGTCCGGGTCGTTACCCTTGCGCCGGATGAAGGCGTACAGAGGATACCAGTAAAGCGAGCACAGCTCGGCGAGCGCCGCGCGAGCGTGCGACGACGCCGGTAAGCCGGCCCTGATGACGAGGCTCCAGCGCGTCGAGGGAAACGCCTCGGTAGCCGGCATTTTCGGGTCGTTGGAACTCGGCATGGCGTCGTTTTCGGGGGAGCAAGGTTTCCACGGGATCGCGCTCGTATACTCAATATAACGCAGCGATCGCAAGGACCTTACAGGCCCGCGTGCCGGCGACGATCACTTGCCAATGCAAAATCGGCGGAAGATGCGGTCCAGGATGTCGTCGGTCACGACGGCGCCCACGACTTTTCCCAGCTCGTCTACCGCTTGGCGCAGGTCGAAAGCGACCAGCTCATCGCCGGCACCGTTCTGAATCGCTTGCGCGGCCGACCGCAGCGCCAAGCGAGCGCTCAGAATACTGCCGCGGCAGCGCGCGGCGGTGCCGGCGGGCAGATCGCCTTCACGTTCGTGCCGCCGGATTCGGTCCGCGATCGCGAGCCGGAGATCGTCAAGGCCCTGCCCCGTCGCCGCGCTCGTCACGATCGATTCCGCGCCAAGCGCGGAGGCATGCTCGGGGAGCGAGCGATCGGCCTTGGTCCAGACCTTGAGCAAGCGGCGGTCGGATGTCGGGCAATGCGAGAGCGTCGCCTCCGTATCGGCGGAATGGCACTCGAGCAGAAGGTCTGCGCGATTCGGCCTGAACTGCGCATTGCCTGCGCCTGCGTCGCGATCGTGTTATGCCTCGGTTCGATTCCAGCCGTGTCGATCAGCTCCACGGAAAGTCCGTCGCAGTTGCACGCGCTCGAGAGAAAGTCCCGAGTCGTGCCGGCTTGAGGCGAAACAATCGCGCGATCCCGGCCGAGAAGGGCATTGAAGAGCCGGCTTTTGCCGGCGTTGGCCGGCCCAACCAGCACGACTCGCGGCATCGCGAGCGGGCGGTCGCGGGCAACGAGGCGATGGGCCAGGTTTACGAGGTCATCGGCAGCCCGGTCCAGCTCGGCCGCGAGCATGGTTCGGCCCAGCGGATCGACGTCCGGCTCCTCGGTGAAATCGAGATTCGCCTCGAGGTGGGCCACCAGATCGAGCAGGCGGTCGCGCATTGCCAGGATGGGGCCGGACAAGCCGCCCGCCAATTGTTCGAGCGCTGCGTCGAGCTGAGCGGGGCTATCCGCGTCGATCACGCCCAGGACCGCCTCGGCGCGAGTCAGGTCGATCCGGCCGCAAAGAAAGGCTCGCAGCGTGAACTCGCCGGGCTGGGCGTGCCGCGCGCCCTGGCGCAGGCAATAGGCCAGAACCAGGCTGGTGAGCGGAGGCGAGCCGACCAGATGAATCTCGGCGGCGTCCTGGCCGGTGTAGGAGCGTGGCGCGGCCCAGAAGGCGAGCCGTATTGGCAAAGGAGGCCGCAGGCCCTCGATTCGCAGTTGGCCGGCGTGGACAGAGGGATACCTCGCGCCCGGCGTCGGCTCGCGATCGGCGAGAAAGCCTTTCGAGGCGATTGCGATCGCCTCGGGGCCGGAAAGTCGGACGATAGCCCTGAGCCCCGGCCCAGGGGGCGTTGCGGCGGCCGCGATCGTGTCGTTGGGGTCGAGGGCGGCGAACACGAAACTGCCTCCGCTCCGCGGCCGCCGGGCGAGGACGAGATGGAACAAGATCTCGTCGCCCGTTCTTATCCGTCAGTCGAAGGCTGACGGGGCCCTAGCGGCGCCCCGGTCGCGGCCTCGGTTTTCCCTTATCTCGAGCGGACTTGCCGTCGCGATCCCTCGAGTCGCGGTCCTCGACCATCTTGCGGTAGGTGGCGTCTTTGCTGGCCTCTTCCATCAATTTCTCGATCCACTGGGCGATCTTGCCGGGAGGTTTCTCCGCGGCACCGTTACCGCCCGCACCACCCTTCTCGGTCCTTTGGCCAGCGGTCGCCGGCCCGCCGCCACGGCTCGCGGCGGCCTTCTCGCCAGTGGCCGGCTCCGCGGCGGGATGGGAATGTGTCACCTTGGGCAAGAGCAGCCGTTCGCCAATGGCCCAGAGGCTGCTGGTGATGAAGTAGATGCCCAGCCCTGATGGTACCTTGTAGAACATCATTCCCATGAAGACCATCATGTACTTCATCATTTTTTGCTGCATCTCGGCCTCGGGCGTCGTCGCCGGCGGCGAGAAGAGCTTGGTTTGAACCAGCATCAGGCCAACCACCGCAAACGGCAGCACATTGAACCAGTTGCCGAGGAAGTACCCCAGCAGGGGCAGCTCAACCGGAAAGCGAAACAACATGTCAGGGGCGGCCAGGTCGCGGATCCACAAGAATGAGGCGTGCCGCAGCGCGACACTGGTATTGAGGGCCTGCCAGAGCCCGACGAAGATCGGCAGTTGAATCAGAGCAGGCAGGCAGCCGCTGTACTGAGGGTTGCCGTGTCTCTTGTAGAGCGCGAAGGTCTCCTTGGTCTGCTTTTCCTTGTCGTCCTTAAATTTTTCCTGAATCTCCTTGAGCTGCGGCTGAAGCTCCTGCATCTTCTGGGCGACCCGCGCCTGCTTGCGGCCGAGCGGAAACATCAAGCCCCGCACAATGACCGTCAAGAGGATGATCGCGATGCCGTAGTTTCCCTTGGAGCCCCCGAAGAGACGAGAAACCCAGGTGGTCAGCCGGTAGGTAAACGCGAGCGTGGGTGTGATGACGGACCGCGCGATCAGGGGCGCAAACGGGATACCCAGCCATTGGCTCTTGTGATAGGAGGCCAATCCTTCGGCGTGATAATCGGGGCCGTAGGCCGCGAGCGCATCGGCGATCTTGGGCCCCGCGAACACGCGATAGGTGTGCGATACCGGCTTGCCTGGGGCGAGCAACATGGGCTTCGAGCTGATTCTGATTCCGACATCGGCCTTTTGCAGGGCCTTGTCGTCCTTGTGCAAGACCAGGGCGACCGTCTTCGAATCCCAGCGGTCCCGCGGGTCCTTGGGATTGGGAACCGGATACGGCCCGATCAGCGTGGCAAAGTACTGGTTCTCGACGCCGGCGAAACGAAGCGGCAACGTCGTATTCTCGACCGGCTTGTCCTTCGCGCTCGCGACGTCGTGCGCCGAATAGGTCGCTAGATCGCCGCCAACCTGGCCGAAGACCACGTCGCGAAACGTGCCGGTGTACCATTCGCCTTCAATCTTGATGCCATGGGGCCCGAACAGGTGGTAGACGACCGACCGTTCCTTGTCCGGGCTCTCGAATTTGAGATCGACCTCGAAGCCGTCGGTGTTCTTCCAGAGGCGGAAGGTCTTGGTCACGACGACTCCAAGCGGCGACCTGGCGCGGAAGACGACCTCCTGGCCATCGGCGGCGGCTGGATCGGCGGCGGCGCCGCCGCGCGCGATCGGCCGGACAATTCGACCCTTCCCGTCCCGCACAACTTCCCAGAGAACCGAATCCGACCAGTCCTCGGCCTCGGCCGCCTTTGCCTGAGCGATCGCCTCCTCGGCTTGAGCCTCGGGTTCGGCAGCGACGGGTTTAAGGGCGGCGTCGCCGTGGCTGAAGGTCACCGCCAGCGAGGGAGGCCATGCCGGATCGCGCCTCATGAGCTGAAGCGGGCGTTTCCGCGGTCTGCCATCCTCGAATTCGGCGTCGAAGCGCGACGACGAAACGGAATCGACTCCGCCGCCTTTTTGCTGAAGCTGAACTTCAAGACGAAACCCGCCCGGCGTCGTGTCGGCGACAGACCCCAGCACGAGCTCCGACTCATTCACGACTGCGACATCCGGCTTCTTGATCGCTTCGGCTTGGGCCGCCGGCTCGTTCCCCGGGGCTTTGGCCGCGATTGCGTCCGCCGCCTTGACCTTCGCCTTTTCCTGGGCTGGCTCTTCGCCCGCCGGCCCACGACCGACTTTCGCGTCTTTTCCCTTGAGCGCGGCGGCATTGGGCGGCAGCAAAGGGCGCTTGGGAGGTTCCGGGTTGAGCCCCAACAGGCGCGTGAGATAGGACGAAGCGAGCATCCATCCGACCAGCAGCACGATGAACAGCACGATCCGCTTGTCGTTAGTCATACGCGGCGATCCTGGCGCCCGAGTGGCGGTCGCGGTGGATTCCGTTGCGCTCCGTCAAGAAACTCACGCGCCTATCGCCCTTGCCGAAGTCGATCGCCCAGAAAGGGCTCGAGCTCCGGTATCGAATAGATCTTCTGAATCGTTGTCTCAAAGTCGTACGGCAACCGACGATAGGTGATCCGGGGCGAAGACGTGAATGCGGGCCGTTCCAGGTCGATTTCGCCGGCGCCCTCATTCAGACCATCCTCCAGGATCACGTAGCAAGCCCGATTATCTCCGTCGCGAGGCTGACCTACAGAGCCGACGTTGACCATCAATTTCCCCTCGCCCAAGGTATACTCGAAGTCAACCTCCTCGGGTGAGAAGAACTGGTAATTCTCGGTGAAGATTCCGGGAACGTGGGTATGCCCCTGAAAACAATAGCGAGCGACGAGCTGGAACAATCGCTCCATCTTCCGATGATTGTAGATATCTTCGGGAAAAATGTATTCGCTCAGAGGATTGCGGGGAGACCCGTGCACGAAAAGATAAGGCCCGTGGCGATGCGACCGGGGCAATTCGCCGAGAAACTCCCAGCGACGCTCGTTGCCGTCTCGGTCAACCGGCGACTCAAGCTGTTCTCGAGTCCAGAAGATCGCGCGCTCAGCCCCGATATTGAAGCCGTCCGGGTCGAACATGGCCCCCTGGTCATGGTTGCCGAGCAGCGTCATCTTGCAGCTCTGCATGACCCGATCGATGCACTCGCGAGGGTTGGGACCGTAGCCGATGATGTCGCCCAAGCAAAAGATCTCGGCGATTTCATGCGACTTGATGTCGTCGAGCACTACCTCCAAGGCTTCGAGGTTCCCGTGGATATCACTGATCAATGCACGACGCACTGCTTGGCAACCTCCGACCGCAAAGGAAACCCACTCTCAAGAAAGCGAAGCACGAAATCCCCAGCAGGAAATCCCAACCACGAAATCGGAAATCGGACCGCGCTCCGGTTTGCTATTGGGATTTCGGATTTCGAATTCAGTGCTTCCTATGGGCAGAGACCTCGACCCCCCGGCGTATGAATTTTACCCTAAGAACGTACTTAGATAAAGCATAGGGCCAAGAAACCCAGACGGTCAAGTCCACGACGTCATGATCCCGTGCGGTTCTTGGGGGATTCGGTGTGAAAAACCTGCTGGTGCTGGACACGTCAACGCAACGAGCAGTGATTGGCGTCATGACTCGTGGGGGCGAGACCTATACGGCGAGCGCTCTTGCCGCCCGCCAGCATGGGCGCGACCTGATCCCGTGCATACGCGCCGTCCTGGGCACGGCACACCTTACCATGGCCGAGATCGAACTCGTGGGGGTCGGGGTCGGGCCGGGCTCCTACACGGGCTTGCGGGTGGGAGTGATGGCGGCCAAGACGATCGCATACGCCACCGGCGCTGTTCTGGTGGGGCTGGACACCTTGGAAGCAATCGCCTCAAATGCGGCCGGCGAGGCAACCCGGATTGCAGTCATCGCCGACGCGCAGCGCGGCGACCTTTACGTTGCCGAGTGGGAGCGGGACTGCCCCGGCGGGCCGTTGCGCATGGCCCAACCCTGCCAGGTCGAACCCCTCTCCACATGGCTGCGCGGGCTTGCTAAAGCAGCCGTCATCCTCGGGCCGGCTCTGGAGTCGGCGACGATCCGGGCGTCCCTTCCGCCGCACCGTCTTCCCGCCGATCCGGGCTCCAATTTCCCGGCCGGAGCGCACCTGATTCAACTGGCCTTGGGCGCCCATGCGAAGGGAGTACACGATGATCTGTGGAATCTCGAGCCCCGTTACCTGCGCAAAAGCTCCGCCGAGGAAAAGTGGGAGGCTCGCCGGCCGCCCGCCGGTTGAGTCTTCGCGCCGCCTTGCTGGATCGGAAAGACCCTGATGCCGCCCCTGGACCAGAGCCGAACCAAAGAGGCCTACGCACGGCAGTGGAATCGGTATCGCATCGTCCGGCCCGACGAAGACCGGGCCACCTTCCGCAACCGGACCGGTCTGACGTCGTCCGACCTCGACCGAGCCGTCGTTTTGGACGCCGGCTGCGGGATGGGCCGCTATCTGCGGATCGCCGCGGAGTCGCCGGCCGCTCTCATCGTCGGCATGGATCTCAGCCGGTCCGTCGCGGCCGCGCGCGAGTTGACCGCGTCCGAATCTCGAATCGCGATCCTCCAGGGCGACCTGCTCAGGCCCCCCTTCGCACCGGCAACGTTCGATCACATCTATTCGCTGGGCGTGATCGACCACACTCCCGATCCGCGCGCCACGTTCCTTGCGCTGGCCCCGCTCTTGAAGCCCGGAGGGCGGATTGTCGTGTGGGTCTACCCTCGCGAGCGCCGCGTCGTCGAATGGATGATGAACGCGCAGCGGGCGGTCTCGACTCGGTTGCCGCTGGGATTGCTGGAATGGCTCTGCCACATGGCGGCACCGCTTGGTGCACTCAAGCGACGGCTCATCTTGAGCCGCCAGCGCATCATCCAGCGCATGGGCGTAGCCCTGCATTTCGTGACCATCGGCGTTTCGATGCACCCCGACGCCGAAGTCCGGGTTTGCGATACGCTCGATTGGTACGCTCCCAAATACTTGTCGCGGCACACCTTCGACGAGGTTGCGTCATGGTTCGCGGCGGCCGGACTGACCGACCTCACCGACCAGAGCCGCGACCAGGTGTTCTTTCATCAAGGGCAAGGAAACGGCATTAACATTGCCGGCCGCCGACCGGCCGAATAGGCTGCACGCGCGCACTCACATAGATCGCGAGATCCCGAAAAAACGCGGCGAACACTTCGCCCGTGCGCAGCGAATTCAAGACGAGATGACTTGCCACGTGCACGATCGTCCTCTTAAGATCGACGACGGGCCCGCGGCCGTCATTCTGGGCGGTCGCGGCGAGTTCGCACCTCGTCCGAGAACGGCCCATCGGGTTCCGCGTTTCGCACTGGTCGCTATCGATCCTATCGTCCTAACCGGAGAGAACTCAGCATGTTGCGGTGGATCGTCCTTGCGGTGGTCGTGGTCGCGTTGACCGCGGCGGCGACCTTCTTGGTCCAGTATGTTCCCGATTCGGGCACCGATCCCGGTTTTCCGGTCGTCGAGAACACGGCTGGGCCGCACTCGAAAGTCGAGATACACGAACCGCTCACGTACGAGTTTGGCATCATGTCCCACCACGACGGGGGTAAGCACGCCTGGCAGATCAAGAACGCCGGTGAGGCAAACTTGGAGCTTTGGCTGGACGGCAAGCCGACTTGCCATTGCACGATCGCCGAGTTCGAGTCGGCGGGGCTAGCCGAGGAAGGAACGCCGGCGAAGAAGGTTATCGTCGAGCCGGGCAAGTCGACCCGCGTCAATCTGAAATGGGAAACACGGGAATGGAAGGAGGGGGGCTACGCCCAGTCTGCCACTTTCGGCACGAACGATCCGGCGCGTCCCACCTTTACGGTTGCGGTCAAAGGCACTGTCCACCCGGCAATCATCGTGGTGCCTCCGCAGATGATCAGCCTTCCTTCCGTTTCGACCGAAGAATCAACCACGGTCAAGATCGGGGTGTTCTCGATCGATCGGCCGGAAACCAAGATTACCAAGATCATGACCTCGCGGCCCGCCTACATCACCGCCAAGGCAGTTCCCTTTGACGCGGAGGAGATCAAGCACTTCAAGGTCAAGCGCGGCTATCGCGTGGACGTGGAAGTCAAGCCGGGCATGCCGATCGGACAGTTTCACGACGAGATCGTGATCCATACCGATCACCCGCGTCAAGCCGAACAAAAAGTATCCATCGGCGGCAGCGTGACCGGGCCGATCAGTGCGGTTCCACCCATGGTGCGTATTCTCAACGTGACCAGCAGCGTGGGAGTGACGAAGGATATCGCTGTACTTGTGAGAGGCCAGAAGTCCACCAAATTCGAGGTCGCGCACAAGCCCGAGCATGTCGAGGTGGCGATTGATCCCGTTGACTCGAAGACCCCGGGGCGCTATCGGATGAGGGTTACCGTTCCCAAGGGAACCCGGTCTGGCCGGGTGGAGGGCCTGATTATTCTCAAAACGGACCACCCGCGGGTCAGTGAGCTCAAGATCCCGGTCGACATTTTCGTGTCGATTGCGGGAGCGAACTGAGCCGGGAACGATTGCTCTTATCGCCGGCTCGGGAGAAGGCTATAACTTGGCGGGCCGAGCGATCTTCGGCTCAGTCAACCCACGGAGGACGGCTCGGTGGCCCGATTGGCAGCGCACGGAAGACTGATACGCGGCCGGCCGCGAGCCCGCGGCCGGCCGAATATCTCGGGAAAGGAAAGACACACGATGGATGGGACGGGCTACCGACCCTGGGCGAGTGTCGCCCTTTGTGCCGCGGTCCTGGGTTACGTGGGATGCTCGTGGTCCAGCGGCACAAATAACCCAGCCGCCCCGGCGCCAACTGCCAACGAGCCCGGCGCGGCGACGGCAGCGCCGGGCAAGCCGCTTGCCAACCTGGGGAACCCGGCCGCCGTGCTGATCATCACCGGCCAGCAAGAGGGCTACATGGAGCCCTGCGGCTGCACGGAAGATCAGAGCGGCGGCCTGCTGCGCCGGTTTGATCTCGTGGAGCGGATCCATGCTTTGAAGTGGCCGACGGCCCTGTTCGACCTGGGCAGCTTGATCAAGGACCCCGCCGGCGCCCGGGGCGGGTTCGAGCAGACCAAGCTGAAATTCGACTACAGCGTCAAGGCCCTGGCGCTTTTGAAGTACAACGCACTGGCACTCTCCGCCGACGATCTCAGAATCGGAGTCGGAGAGGCCCTTGGTTTACTCGACAACAGTCTGGGCGACTCCACCAAGATCGTCGTCGCGAATGTGCAACCCGACCCCGTGTACCAGCAGCATTTCCGCGCCAGCCTGGTTGCAACCGCGGGGCCGGTGAGGGTCGGCGTCACCTCGGTGATCGATCCGGAATCGCTCAATAAGTTGATCGATCCGGAAAAGGAAACCCTTCTGCCCAAGGTGTTGCCGCCCGACGACGCGCTGCCAAAAGTGCTTGCCGATCTCTCGACCCAGAGTGATTACCAGGTGCTCTTGGTCCAGGGCCCCCCCGAGATGGCCAAGCGGCTGGCGGCCGCTAATCCAGGCTTCGACATCGTGGTCTCGACCGCCGAGTTTCCCGATCCCCTCAACCACGACCCCGACTTGCTCAATGGCGGCAAGACCATGCTGATCACTGTCGGGAAGAAGGGGAAATACGCGGGCGTCTTCGGGCTCTATCCCCAGGAGTCGCCCAGCCTGCGGTATCAGCTCGTGACGCTCACCAAGGCGTTCGACGGTCCCGCGACGCCGATGAAGAAGTTGATCGAGGATGATTATCGGGCGACGCTCAAGGCGGCCAAGGTCGTCGAGAACTACTTGCGCCTGCCTTACGCCAACGGCGCATCGGGGGCGACGTTCATCGGCGCCCAAAGGTGCAAGAGCTGCCATCCCAACACATATTCCTTCTGGTCGCTAACCAAGCACGCCCAGGCCTTTAATGACCTGTTGCACGACAAGAAGCCCAACACCGCCTTCGACGCCGAGTGCATCACGTGTCACACGACCGGGTTCGAATTCAACTCCGGCTGGAAGTCGGCGAGTGAGACGCCTCACCTCGCGGCCAATCAGTGTGAAAACTGCCATGGGCCATGCTCAAAACACGAAGCCGAGCCCGACAACCTTGAGTACCGCAAGCTGATCGCGCTCACAGCCGAGCTCGCCGACAAGAACCGGCTCTGTCTGCGCTGTCACGACGACGAAAACTCGCGCAACTTTGAGTTCAAGAAGTACTGGGGACTGATCAACCATAAAGGCAAGGACACTTACACCGATCCCAAGGTCCACGTTGGCAAGAAACCCAAGCTTGCGCGGGCCAAATGAACCTTGGGTTGGCGATTCTCGCGCAGCGGCGAGAGGAAAGGATCTCCGCGTATGAACGAATTCTCGCACTCGAATTCCGCGAATTCCCCCAATTCGCGGGCCGGATCGTGGCATGCCAGTTTGATCGCTCGCTACCACGAAGACCATCGCCACCCGATCAACCATGTCCTCCACATCGGCGTCGGCTGGCCGATGGTCGCTCTGGCGGTGATCCTGGTGCCATTCCATCCATTCTGGTCGCTGGGGTTATTCGTGTCGGCGTACGCCGTCATGTTTTCCGGCCACTTCCTTTTCGAGCGCAACATCCCGACCGTGTTGCAGCACCCGACGACGCCCTTTGTGATCGCCGGTTCGGTAATCCGGGTACTCTGGGGCGGCCTCGCCCGTCTGGCGATGCCCTACCGACCGCGGTAAGCTGGAGAATGGTTAGGGACACGGTCCGGTGTAATCGCAACTGAGTGTGCCAGAACTCGCGGAAGAGACCTGCCCGGGGTCGTGTCCGTGCCGATACACGATGACTTCTGAAACCGGCGTTCGGGGGCGGAGCCTTCCTGACGAACCGAACGGATTCGCTGCGCGCTGCGCGCTAACCCATAGGTTCGGAGCTGATCGCAATGCCCCTGTTGCGCTTGTTGACTGCCGCGCGTCTCGGTTCCCGTGGCAACCCGAGACGGGCCGGCTTCCATCCCGGCGTCGAATCGATCGAGCCACGTTTGCTCCTCTCGGCCTCGAGCGCCGATGTCTTGACTTACCATAATGACAATGCCCGGACCGGCCAGGATCTCGATGAGACGATCCTGACGCCGGCCAATGTCAATCCCTCCGAGTTCGGCAAGCTTTTCACCGACCCGGTGGACGCCTACGTCTACGCTCAGCCGTTGTACATGGCGAACGTCACGATCCCAGGCCAGGGGGTTCACAACGTGGTGTTCGTCGCCACCGAGAACGACAGCGTGTACGCCTTCGACGCCGACAATCCCGGCGCGCCGCTCTGGCACGACAGCCTCACCGACCCGGCTGCGGGGATCACAGCGATTCCGACGACCCAGATCTGGCAGGGTGATATCGGCCCGGAGGAGGGCATCACCGGCACGCCGGTCATCGACCCGAGCACGGGTACGCTCTACGTCGTGGCCAAGACGCAACAGACGACCGCCAGCGCGACTGTGGACGAGTTGACCCTGTACGCCCTGAACGTGAGCACGGGGGCCGAGAAACCCGGCGGTCCGGTAGTCGTCCAGGCCACCGTCGTGGGCCACGGTGCCGGCCAGTCGCGAGGCAAGGTTTCGTTCCAGGCCGAGTGGCAGATCGAGCGCCCGGGTCTGCTCCTGGACAACGGCGTGGTGTATGCGGCGTTCGGCTCGCTGGGTGACCACGGCCCTTATCACGGCTGGATAATCGGCTACAACGCAACCACCCTGGCGAAGGTCGCCGTCTTCAACGACACGCCCAACAGCAAGGATCCGTATGGCAACGAGGGAGGCATCTGGATGGGCGGCGGCGGGCTTGCCGCCGACTCGAGCGGGGACATCTACCTCTTGACCGGCTCTGGCCAGTTCGGTCCCGCGCAGGGGAGCTACGCTGACGCCGCTCTCAAGCTGACTCCCACACTGAGGCTGACCGATTATTTTGCGCCGCAGGGCACCGGGCAGTTGGACAAGAAGGACCTGGATCTCGGCTCGGGCGGGGTCCTGCTCGCGCCCACCCAACCGGGCTCCGCCCCCAACTTGCTGATCGGCGGGGGCAAGACAGGCACCCTTTTCGCGATCGACACCGCCGACATGGGCCACCAGCGGGCGGCGAACCCCCATGTCCAAAAGGTAACGAACGGCGGCCATGGGATCTTCTCGTCCGCCGCCTACTGGAACGGCATGGTCTACGTGCAGGCGGTCAACGATGTCCTCAGGCAGTATCGACTTGTCCAGGGGCAACTCGTCCCGATCGGCGAATCCGGCACGGTGTTTCCGTATCCCGGCGCAACGCCCAGCATATCGGCCAACGGCTCGAGCGACGGCATCGTCTGGGAGGTGGAACATACCGGCACGCGACCAGAGCCGGGCCCGGCGGTGCTCTACGCGTACAACGCCGCCAACGTCGGCCAGATGCTTTACAATAGCGCCCTGGCCGGCACGCGCGACCAGGCTGGCCCGGCCGTGAAGTTCGCCGTGCCCACGATCGCCAACGGCAAGGTTTATGTCGCCACGCAGACCGGGGTAACGGTCTACGGCCTTCTCAGTTGACGCCCGTCATCGCACGCTGCCGGCGGCGGTTGGCAACACAAGTCGCACGACCCTTTTTCGGCGTTTGCATTGCGCAGGACCTCGTCGCACGCCTTCACGGTTAAGTGAAAGTGCGTATAGATAGCCACTTGACAGGCAGGCGCGGCGCGTCCTAGGATGCCCGTTGCGCTTTTTGCCAGGTGAAGCACCGGTCTTCACATCGGGTTAGGCCCTTGAGGGCCGCGCATCGACAACTTGTTGTCGATGTTGGGCGTGGGTCTCCCGACTGCCGGCTGCCCTGCTGAGGGCCACTTTTTCCGAGCTTAGTCCCGGAAAAAGCGTAGATTCTTTTTCGAAGAGATCTCGGCACGATGCGCGCATCTTGGGATCGCCGGACAGAGCCGGCTCCTACACGAGGCCGGCACCGCGCGGCGATTTGTGTAGGAGGGGGCTCTGTCCCCCGATCCCTTGGTTGCGGCTCCGCCGCGTTGGGCGCGGCGTGAGAATGAGTTTCGCGAATTGATCATTGTGGTGCAGGCGTCCCACCTGCATTCCCCGTGCCGGCAGGCGGGTCGCCGGCACCGCAATTGGCAGAGTTATTTCTGCGCGGTCCCTTGGAGCGCCCTGAGCGAAAACAGCGGAGTTTTTCTGATGGCCGATCCGATTTCGTACGAGCACTTTTCCAAGCTGGAGCTACGGGTCGCCAAGGTCCTGGAAGCCCGGCACCATCCCAATGCCGACAAGCTGATGCTCTTGCGGGTCAACGTGGGCGACGAACAAAAGCAGATCGTTGCCGGGATTCGCCAGCACTATGATCCCGAGCAGCTTGTGGGTAAATTGATCGTGATCGTCAACAATCTCGAGCCGGCGATGCTGCGCGGCGAGACGTCAAGCGGCATGCTCCTGGCGGCCACCTCCGGAGAGAAGGTCATTCTCTTGACCGTCGACGACCCGGGCTGTCTGGTCGGGGCCAGGATCAAGTAGCCGCCCTAGGCATGACGCCGGATTCGGTCTTCCGCTCGCCGGGACGATACTCGACAGCGGTGCGGCGTGGTACACTATTGGGCGTTGGGGGACGCGCCGCTGCGGAAGACCCAGCGCACGATCCCGTAGCGACGTCGAGCGGACGTCTCCCGCCGGGGGGTATGTTCCGGGTGTGCTGCGGCTACTCGCGATGAGGGCTTCAGTTGAGACGGTCATGGGCGGTTACGGTGGCATCCATCGGATCGAACAGGGCAGGCTTACGATGACGGGATCGCTCTTGGGCAAGTACCTGCCGCGGTACGTTTTCATCGCGCTGGGGCTGGTGCTCGTCGGCCGGGATTCTTACGCGCCCATACCGGAGAAAACGGTACCGACCGCGAAGGTCAGGGCCCGAAACGTCATCTTCGTCACGACCGACGGACTGCGCTGGCAGGAGGTCTTCGGCGGGGCCGATCCCCGGCTTCTGAGCCGGCGCGAAGGCGGCGTCCTGGACGTGCACGCTTGCAGGAAGCGATTCGACGTCGGCTCCCGTGAGGAGCGGCGGCGGGCACTCATGCCTTTTCTGTGGTCGGAGATCGCCCGGCGCGGCCAGATCTTTGGTGATGTGACCGCGGGCAGCGAGGCGAAGGTCACCAACGGCAAGAATTTTTCCTATCCCGGTTACAACGAGATGTTAACCGGCTGGGCGGACCCTCGAATCGATAGCAACAACAAAATCCCCAATCCGAATGTGACAGTGCTGGAATGGCTGAATTCCCGGCCCCAATTTGAAAACCGGGTCGCGGCGTTCACCTCGTGGGACGTGTTTCCCTTCATTCTGAATCGGGAGCGAAGCGGGATTCGGATCGTCGCTTGCTGGGAAGGCCTTAACGGCGCCGGCCTCACGGGCGAGGAGCGGATGCTGGCCCGATTGATCGGCGAAACCCACCGCCTGTGGGAGGAATGCTGTTACGATTCGTTCACGTTTTACTCGGCCTTGCAGTACCTCAAACGGGAGCGGCCGCGGGTCTTGTATATCGGACTGGGTGAAACGGACGAGTTCGGCCATGCGGGTCGCTATGATTCCTACCTCGACGCGGCTCATCGCGTGGATAGTTATCTCGAAACGTTGTGGCAGACGATTCAGTCGCTGCCGGAATATCGCGATGCGACAACGCTGATCGTGTCAACCGACCATGGACGGGGCAATGCTCCCTTCGACTGGAAAAACCACGGCGCCAAGACGCGAGGATCGGAACGGACCTGGGTCGCCGTGATTGGTCCCGACACGCCGCCTCTCGGCGCTCGCAGCCGGACGGGAACCGTGACGCAGAGCCAGATCGCCTCAACATTGGCCGCAGTGGTCGGGCTCGATTTTCGGACCTTCGCGCCCAAGGCGGCTCCGCCGATTCTGGACGTGTTGCCACCATGGCAATCGCGGCAATGACGACCGGCTCGACAGGCTTCCCGCCGCGGCATGCCAGGGCACTGGAGACTTCTCGAACGTGCTGCGTGAGCTCTCGGTGCAGAACCTGGCCTTGCTCGAGGACATCCACGTGGCGCTCGAAGGAGGCTACTGCGCATGGACAGGCGAGACCGGGGCGGGCAAGAGCCTGCTGCTCCTGGGGCTGGGACTGGTGCTGGGGGGCAAGGCCTCCAGCGACTTGATCCGTTCGGGCAAGCACGAGGCCCGCGCGGCCGCGGTCTTCGAGCTCAGCGATGCGGCACTCCGTTCCCAGGTCGAAGCAATCCTGGGAGGCCCGCTGGATGATGATCAGCTCATCATCACCCGGCGCGTAACGTTGCACGGACGCGGCACCGCGCAGGTCAACGGCCTGCCGGTCACGGTCGCGACCCTGGAGCGGCTGGGAGAGCGGCTGGTCGATATTCACGGCCAGCTCGAAGGCCGGGCGCTCTTGAATCCCGACGGTCAGCGGGACTTGCTCGACGCCTACGGGGGCCTGGACGACGACATCCGTGCCTACCGGCTCGCCCGAGAGGCGCATGACAATCTCCGGCTCAAGCGCCTGGCCTTGATCGATACCACCGAAGCTCGCCGGCGAGAGCACGCCCTGCTCGAATTCGAGCGTGAGATGTTTGCCGCCGCCGACCCCAAACCGGGCGAATACGCCGAGCTGGACCGCGAGGCCCACCGCCTGCAAAGCGCCGAGCAGATCCGCGCGGCCGCCAGGACCGGCTATTCGCTCCTCTACGAGACGGAACCCTCCGCGCGGGACCTCTTGAGTCGCATGGCGAAAACGCTCGAGCCGCTCGCCCAGGCAGCGCCCGAACTGGCCGACGCGTCCGCCACGCTCGAGCGGCTCGCAGACGAGACGCGCGAAGTGGCCTTCCTCCTGCGTGACCTGGGACGAGACTGGGAGGACGATCCAGCGCGGCTGGAGGACATCGAGGAGCGCATGGCATCGTATCGCCGGCTCGCCAACCGGTTCCGCTGCGGTCCCGACGAGCTCGCCGATCGCCGCGCCCAGACCGAGCTCAGGCTCGAGAATCTCGCTCAAGACGACGCCAACCTGCTCGCGCTCGACGCGCCCCTGGCCGCGGCGTGGGAAACCCTCAAAAGAGCCGCTGGCCGGCTCACCGACTCACGCCGTAGGATCGCCCGGCGGTTCGCCCGCACGATAGCCGCTCGGCTCAAGCCTCTCGGCCTGGCCGGCGCGTGCTTGAATGTGGCGGTCGAGACGCAGCCGCTTGGTGACGACGCCGCGGCCAGGTCGGCGCCCTGGCGGGGGCCGACCGAGTCGAGATGCTGTTCTCTGCCAATCCGGGGGAAGAGCCGCGCGCGTTGCGCAAGATCGCCTCCGGCGGAGAGCTTTCCCGTCTCACGCTCGCCGTGAAGACGGTCCTGGCTGCCGTCGATCGAGTCCCGACCCTCGTCTTCGACGAGATCGATACCGGCGTCGGCGGCCGCTTCGGCGCGGCCCTCGGCAGGACCCTCGCCGAACTGGCCGAGCACCATCAAGTGATTTGCGTAACTCACCTGCCCCAGATGGCCAGTTATGCCGACCGCCAGTGGGTCATCCGCAAGCACGTCGAGCGCGGGCGGTCGCACACCACAATCCGACTGCTCGAGCGCAAGAGCGCATCGAGGAGCTGGCCCACATGCTCCGGGGCGAATCGGCCGCCGCGGGAACGCGGAAGGAAGCGATGGCGATGCTTCGCGAGGCGCAGGGGAAGGGAAAGAAGCGCTGAATTAGTCCACTTCCTGCGACCAGGGACTTGAGATCAGGATCGGCTCGTCTGGCGAACAACGGCGGTCGGCTTCGCAATGCTCGCCGGGGCCGCGGGACCAGTCATTCCAACCACCTCGAGCATGCCGGCCGGGTTGTGACGAAAGACCTGGATCAACCTCAAGGCCGCCTGGGACGGCTTGCGCTTGCCCTGTTCCCAGCTCTGGACCGTCTTGGCCGAGACGTTGAGCATCCGGGCGAAGACGGCCTGCGACATTCCGCTCGCGAGTCGGAGATTCGCGAGTTCTTCGGCGCCGACCTCCGGCGGCCGGTCAGGCATTTCGAGGGTTGTGGTCTTCAAGGTGATCTCGCCCTTCGCGTGGCGAATCGCCTCTTCCAGGTCCGTCTTCAACCGTTCGAATAGCGGCTTGCGGCCCTTCGGCGACTTCATTTTGTTTCCTTATCGGAAGCCCGTGACGCCTGAACGGCGGCATCCCTGTAACTTTGGGCGAGGCCCCTGAGGACCTTTTTTTGACCGGCAGTTCTATCCTACGTTGTGGGACGGAGACAGCTCAAATACCCGCCGGGACCACGGGGCCAGTCATTCCAACCACGTCGAGCAGGCCGGCCGGGTTGTGACGAAACACCTGGATCAACCTCAAGGCCGCCTGCGACGGCTTGCGCTGGCCCTGTTCCCAGCTCTGGACCGTCTTGGTCGAGACGTTGAGCATCCGGGCGAAGACGGCCTGGGACATTCCGCTCGCGAGTCGGAGATTCGCCAGTTCTTCGGCGCCGACCTCCGGCGGCCGGTCGGGCATATCGAGGGTTGTGGTCTTTAAGGTGATCTCGCCCTTCGCGTGGCGAATCGCTTCTTCCAGGCCCTTGCGGATCTGTTCCGCGACCGGGCGCCGCTTCCGCTGGTCTTGCATGTTCGCTGAACCCTCCCCGGACTTTGAGCGCTTCCGGAGCGGATGCCGACGAAAATGGCACGACGAGGTCGCCAATCTGGTGGTCTCTGGCCGTCGAACGCAACTCGATGCGCTGAACCCTGTCAGAATGGCTTGGCTGGTCCCGCATCGAACGGCTCGGCCACGGTCGCGAGATTATCGAAGCGCGTGATGTGCTTGAGGAACGCCAGCTTGGCGCTGCCGGTGCGGCCGTTGCGATTCTTGGCGACGATCACTTCGGCGATGCCGGGCTCCTCGTTGGCATCGTAATACTCGGGACGGTGGATCAGGAGAACCATGTCGGCATCCTGCTCGATGGCCCCCGATTCACGCAAGTCGGCCATGCGGGGACGACGATCCTCGCGGCTTTCGACGGCTCGGTTCAACTGCGACAGCGCGATGACCGGAACGGGTAGCTCCCTCGCAAGGGTTTTGAGCTGGCGGCTGATCTTGGCAATCTGTTCCTGGCGGCTGTCGCGCGAGTCCTCCGAATCGACCAGTTGGATGTAATCGACCACAACCAGACCGATGTCCTTGCGGTGGCGCAGGCGCCGCGCGCTCGCCGCGATCTGGAGCATGTTCCGGGTTGGGGTGTCGTCGATCAAGATCTGTCCTTGGCCCAGCTCCTGGAACGCCCGGCCGAGCTCTCTCACCTGGTTGTATCCCAGGCCCTTGCCAGTTCTCAGGTTGTGGCCGTCGATTCCCGACCGGGAGGACAACAGGCGATCCGCGATCTCGAGATGGCCCATTTCGAGGCTGACGAAGAGCACGGGAACCTTGAGATTGATCGCCACGTGCTCAACGACGTTGAGCGCGAGTGCGGTCTTGCCCATGCTGGGCCTGCCCGCCAGGATGATCAACTGGCCAGGCTCGAAACCCCACGTGAGATCGTCGAGATCGGCGAAGCCCGAGGCAATCCCCGAGACGGCGTGTGGCGCGTCGGCCCGCGCCATGATCCGATTCATCGCCTGGCTCAGCACGTCATGGATTTCGACCACGTCTCCGCGGACCTGATCTTCGGCAATGCTGAAGATCTTCTTCTCAGCGGCCTCGAGAAGCTGTTCCCCCGTATATTCATTCGAGTAACCGTCGTGAATGATCTCGGTGGCGTACTCGATCAACTGCCGGTTGATCGATTTCTGCCTCACGATCTCGGCGTAGTACTTGCCGTTGGCGGCATGAGGAACGCTGCCGGTGATCTCGGCCAGCATCTCGTTACCGCCGACTTGCTCGAACTGACCGCGCTTTTCCAGCTCTTCGGCGAGCGTGACGGCATCGATCCCTTTGCGATTTTCATACATGTCGCGGATCGCGGAGAAGACCATCTGGTGTGTGTCACGGTAGAAGTCCTGGGGCCGGATGATCGCGACCACGTCGTGGAGGATCTCGTTATCCCACAGGATACTGCCGAGCAAGCTCTTCTCGGCTTCCAGGTTCTGAGGCGGGAGGCGGTCGGCGAGCGCCCCCACGTCGGGTTTCGAACCGCGGCCGAAGCCATTCTGCTTCCCGTTCCCTGGACTCGAGTTTCCCATTGGCATCGCTCCGCTCCCGACGACGGCGCAAGTCAAAACGACCTGGCGCTCGTATTGTGATATTCTACTCGAATCCCGAGCAATAACACGATCGCCGGTCCGGATTCCGATCGCGCGATTTGCCGTCTGTACGCTTGTATCGACAGCTTGGTCCTGCGCGATCAGTGAAAGGCCGGGATGGCTTCTCGAATTGGAACCGGGTGCGCTGCGTTCAGATCCGATCCGGCGCGGACAAAAGCACACGGGTGAATGCAGATACAAGAGGACTGGCGCGGCAGCGGACCCTTCTCGTCCAATAGTGAGGACTCGGGGCGCTGACGCGACCTCGCGCGCCGTGAGGCGACAATCGGCGAGCCCGGTCGCGTCAGCGCCGGGAGTCTCTGGTCTGGTTGTGAGGACTCCGGGCGCGTAACGCGACCCCGCTCGCCCGCGAGCCGACAAGCGCCGACCCCGCGCGCCGAGAGGCGACAATCGGCGCGCCCGGTCGCGTCAGCGCCGGGAGCCCGCATTCAGCATCGCCTTAGCCGGCCGCTTCGTCTACGTGGGTCGGGACAACCCAGAGTTTGACTTCGCCTTCGATGTCCTGGGCAAGGTGGATGCGGATCGTGTAGAGGCCGAGCTCCTTGAGAGGGCCTTCGATCCGGACATTCTCGGCTTGAATCGGGAATCCCTCGGCTTTCAGGGCGTCGGCGATCTGGTCGCCATTGACCGAGCCGTACAGGTGCCCCTCGGCGTTGGCATTTGCCTCGATCGTCAGCGAGCGCTGCGCGATCTGAGCGGCCAGGTTCTGAAGGTCGGCTCGCCGTGCTTCTTCGAGTTCCTTGATGCGTTGGCGATGCTTCTCGATCAGTCTGAGGTTGTTCGGCGTTGCGAAGGTCGCCAGTCCCTGCGGAACCAGATAGTTGCGCAAAACCGGCCCTGACCTTCACCAGGTCGCCCGATGAACCAAGATGCGGCACGTGCTGCAGCAAGATCAGTTGGATGTAACCGTGCTTGGCACGAATCGGGTGGTTCGTACGACGCTCGACCCCCGGTTGCCGAGGCCGGGCCGGAAGGGCGGCCGCGGTCTTGGTCGCCTCCGCGCTCTTGGGCGAGGATTTCGCAGTCTTCGCTTTGGCCCGGGGCGATCTGGCGCGGGCGTTTTGGCCATGGAATTTCCTATCTTGCTCTTTGCACTGGTCCCGATGGATTCGATACTGTCTCGGTCGTGAACTCCAGCATCATGAGAGTTCATTCGTTTATACCGCCTCGGGCGCGGGACACCAAGTGGTTCATTTGTGCGCTTCGGCGGCGGTCGGAAGAGTCGAGTGGGGGGTCGCCGGTTTTTTCAGCCGGCAGCGCGGCCGGCGCCGGCGTACCCTAGCCGCTTGAGAGCCAATCGATCGACCGCGCTTAGAAGGGGATGTCCTCCTCCTCGGGCGCGCCGCCGCCCCCGGCGGCACCACGGTCGACGGGTTCCGAAACGTGCAGGTCAGACGCGGCCGGCCCGTTGCTGGCGGTCTGCGGTTCGCTGTAGCCTGGGGTACCGCGACTCTGGGCGGCGGCGCCGCGCCGGGCGCCCGCGTCACGGGCCGCTGGCGGCGCAGCACTGTAATCGTCTTCAGGGCCCGATCCGCTTGTGCTCTCACCGCGCCGCGAGTCGAGAAACTGGACGCGATCGGCGGTGACTTTGATCCTTGACCGCTTCTCTCCCGTGTTCTTGTCTTCCCAACTGTCCACCTTCAGGGAGCCCTCGACGTGTAACGAGCTCCCCTTGCGAAGGTACTGGCAGCAATTCTCGGCCTGACGATCCCACACCGTCACGTCGATAAACAGCGTTTCCTCGCGCCGTTCGCCGTCCCGACCCGACCACGATCGCGTGGTGGCCATACGAAGCTCGGCCACCGCGGTCCCGGTGGGCGTACGCCGCAACTCCGGGTCAGATGTCAATCGACCCATCAAGAAAACTCTATTCAAGTCGGCCATGGCTCCAACCCTCTCCCGCACGACGCCAATCAAGCGATCCGACCTGCGATCGGGCGAAACAACATCACCCCGATGCAACCAGACGCCGGGAAATACTCCGTGCGATAGTAGACGCTTGTTCCCCAAGAGAGAACGTAGCAAATTCGCGCCTGGTCGGCAAGAGGCCAGGTCCTGCGATTGCTCAATCGTCGCGACGCCGTCGGCGAGGCCGCTCTTCGATCTCCTCGTCGGGGCCTGCTTCTTCGGCCTCGACGTTCGGTGTCGACGTCATGGCCTGGGTGACAAGATGGTCGGCCAGCTTGGGGTGGACTTTGAGCACCAAGTCGCGAAGGATGATGTCGCTGAGCCGGCAATCGGCGGCGATCTCCTTGAGGTTAGCGCTTTCGGTCTTGAAATAGGTCAAGAGGTACGTTCCTTTCTTGTGCCCCTCGACCGGGTAAGCGAGCCGCCGCTCATCCCACTGGCGACTGGCGACGATTTCGGAGTGATGCTTGGTCAAGATGTCGTGGACATGCTTGACAGTATCTTCCCAGGCGGTCGCCGCCTTGGTGCTGTCGAGCAGAAACATTCCCTCGTAAAGGTTTGTAGGCAAGAGCAGGTTCCTCCCTAAGAACTTCATGCAATGGGTGAAAATGGGCAGGCGATTCCCGTTAAATCAATCGCCGGCAGCAGGCAATCATCGGACGGCTATGGCTTGGAGGGCGTCGGCCCGTTGAAGCGGTTCATCGCGGTGTCGATCCCTTGAGTCACCCAGACTGCGACAGCCTGGGTTGCCAGGATCAGGGCGTCGTCGATGATCGGCCTTTCGGCGCTTCGGAACCGGCTGAGAACGAAGTCAACAGCGTCAACGTCGTCCTGGTCGCCGATCCCGATTCGGAGCCTGGGGAACTGGTCGGTTCCCAGGTGAGCGGCTATGTCTCGCAGGCCCTTTTGACCTCCGTCTGATCCCCCGGGCCGAATTCGCAGCTTGCCCAAGGGCAGGCTGAGATCGTCACAGATGACCAGGACATCGGAGAGTGCGAGCTTGTAAAACCGTACGACCTGGCCGACGGAGCGCCCGCTCAAGTTCATGAATGTTTCAGGCTTGAGCAGAAGAACGCGGCGAAAGTCGATCTCGGCTTCCGCGAGCAACCCGTCAAACTTGCGGGAGAAGGCCGCCCCGCGCCCGCCCCGCGCCAGACGATCGACCAGTTCGAAGCCGATGTTGTGCCGTGTCTCCTGGTACTTGGCGCCGGGATTTCCCAGTCCGACCACCAGTTTGATTGCTGCCAACGCCGCGGCTCCGGGCTGATTGCTCCGGGCTTGTCGTCACCATGGCATTCGATCAGGGCCGCGGCCAGCACGGAGCAATGAGCACCACGATCCCACTCAATCTTCCTTCTCTTTTTCCTTTCGCTCGGGCTTGATCACTTCGGGTTGGGTTGGAGTCTCGGCAGCCGCTTCGGCGGCTGGCTCTTCCGTCGTGCCGCGAATCACGACGTGTGCGAGGAGCAAATCAGGATCAGCCCGAACCGTCACATCCGGGGGCAGAACCAGATCGCGCACATGGATCCCTTCATCGACCTGCAGGTGGCTCACGTCGGCCTTGATCGACTCGGGTATGGCTCCAGCGCGACACCGGATACGCAGGGTGTGAACGAGGTGCTCCAGAACGCCGCCGCCCGCGATGCCGGCGGCGTGGCCGCGCAGCTCGAGCGACACTTCCGTATCGATCATCTCCTCGGCGCTGACCCGCGCAAAATCCAGATGGAGAATCTCCTTGCCGAGATGGTCCCACTGCACGTCGCGGATCAACACCGTTTCGGTCTTCCCCCCCAGGTCCAGGTCGGCAAGGTGGCCTGGTTTTTTGATCATATTAAAGGCATCTTCACTCGTCAGAGTGATTGGCACGACTGCCTGCTTGTGCCCGTAGATGACGGCGGGGACCAAGCCCCGCTTTCGGAGCCGGCGAACCACGCGCGTGCCCGTGCCTTTATTCTTGCCGGGATCGCGAGGCTGGACCCCGATTTTCACTGCGCTCGACATCGGTCACTCACCTTGCCTGGAACGGCCGCCGACCCAGTTCCCTGACGCCGGGGCGCTGAACTCACACCATGCCTCCTCGGCACACGGGCATGGAGGCGACCATGACGCTTCGCCAGATTTCGGGACTTCTGAGCTCCGCTCTCAATCATCTTGCACAATTCCGGGAGGGCGAGCCTCCCGGCGAGCCATTCTCGAAGGCGGCACGGACGGAGCCTCGCCCCCCCAGGATCACGCAAGCCCATTCAGGGCAAAACGCAAACGTCCCAGTCGGTGGCGGGAAGCGATTATTATCTTGTTCCCGTCGGATTTGTTCAAGACCCCTCGGGCGCGCTTCGGTGCGCGGTCCGAGTTCTGGGCAGGGATAGTCGGCCCGGCCCCGCGAACAGGGAAGAGTATCGCCGAGTGCACCGAGTCCTCGGGCTCGGGAGACCCGCGCCCAAAAATAGACACCGCTCCGCCGCGTCAGGCGCTGGCGCCGTCCGCCAGGGATTGCTCAGTCCGAATGAAGCTGAGCGAACGAACAGAATCGGTCTTCATGGTATCGCAGACCAGCCCCGCGACCAGCCAGCGCAGGGGCACTTGCCTTGCCTGCGACTCCGTGCGCAGGTGGTTCAGTAGATCGACCGACAACGTGACCTGAACCTGAGGTGCGGCGGCTAAATGCAGCCCGCGACTGCGACCGCTGAATCGACGTCGGCCCACGGATTCGCGATGAGCTTCGTTCATTCCCTGTCCCTCCAACATCGGATTCTCCAGGAAACTGCGCCGGGAAACAATTCTCCCGGATCCTGACTGGCAAGTGAAGCACGCATGCTTGCGTACATTGTGGCATCCTATCCAACTCTACGTTACGATTCGTACTTCGAGCCGTGACTCGGTTTTTTGATCTTCCAATTCCCGAGCGAGCGCGGGTCAGCTTGCAACGACGACACTGCCGTGGAGCACCGCGTTCTCGAAAACCAGCGCCGAGGCGTGCGTCTCCGGATCGGCATCGGAGCGGTACTCCTGTCCCTCGCCGACGGCGGGGGCAGGCTCCCAGGCGACGCCCCGCAGCCGGTCCAAGAGGCCCTGGACGTCGGCCGGCTCGGCGACCGCCTCCGATTGCGGCGCCTCCAAGGCGTCCATGACCACTCCGGTGAGCAGCCGATTCCAGACCTTTCCGCAGGTCGAGGGCTTGTCGAAGAGGTCGAGGGCGACGACTTTTTTTCCCACGGCCACGGCAACACCGGTCGCCCCTTCGACATACTTGAGGCGATCCCGGAACTCGGCCAGCCGCTCTTGATAGGTCTCGTACGTGTCCGCCATCGCGCCCGTATCGGAGGAGGTGCCCAGGGAGTCCATCTGGCGGCTGACTTCGCCCCAGACCGCCATCTGATCGGAGGAATGCCCGGAACCCGATTTCAAGGAGTGCGAGACCGATGCCTTGAGGTAATGCCGCAACTTCGACGACGAGTGCGAGCCGCCCGAGGCAAACTGTCGCGAGCGGTACCGCCAGCGGCCCTGCTCGACACAACTGACCGGGATCGGCGTCTTGCTGTGGGCGGCGATCAAGACCGAGGTGTTGAGAACCCGGTTCTGTTTGGCCCCCCGCAGTTCCTCTCCTTCGAGGAAGAGCACGCGCGAGTCCCCCTGGTTGGTCACGAGGAGCTTCGGCACCGAGCCCCCCTCGCTCACCTCTTCCACGGTGAGCGACCCCGCCTCGATCGCCTCGTCGGAAAGGAGATAATCGATACCGCCGCCCGGCTGCGAAAACAGGGGGAAGACGGCCAGTGCCTTGTGGCGAACGGGATCGCCGACACGGACATCGGGTAGCGCGGTGGACATGGGACTCTCCTCGATCGCAAAAGACCATATACCCTGGACACGTTGACCCCGGTGACGGTTCAGAGTCCAAGCAGCCTTCGAGACCCACGACGGGTCTCGGTGGGGCAGAACCGCCTGCCGCCTCATTGTCGCATGACGGTGTCAACTTCGCCAAGCCAGTGATGGGCCGATGCATAACTCGGCGGCGCCCGCCTTTAGTTGTCGTGCGGGAAGCGATAGACGGGATTCTCGGTGGCTCCCTCGCTACGGCGACGGGAGCTCTGGTCTCGCCTGTTTCAGGGCCACCAGCGCCCTACGTCACGGATGGCAAAGTATGTCTCTGTTAAGGCCTCGGGACAATTGAGCGCAATTACCAATGGCACGAGAGAGGGTAACTCCGAAAGCAATTTCCTCCTGGCGAACGATGCGAGCGAGCGGATTTTGGAGCACCACGATGAGCTGATCGAGTCCGGAGGCATGACATCGAGGGCAAGAATCGGACCATTAATGGCGGATGGCTTGTCTTTCCGCTTTTTTTCCTCATCCTTGTGAAACTGGACGTCCCTGAGCTCCCGAGTTGTTAGATCCCAGCGAGACAGAAGCGGTGCTAGGTCCGCAAGCGTCTTTGCCCGTTCTTGCGGATTGCCAATTGCCCTGGCCGACTTCAGAGATTCCTGGAGCAAACGCTTCCGCTCCGCCGATGGCAAACGACGGGCCATTGCTGCGATCACCCTCGTCCGGTAGGGGTGATCTGAACTGGCTTCAGCCTGACATGCGGCTTCCCGGACAGCGCTCAGCGGGAGGTGTGGAGCGAGGCTCGCTAGCGCAATGGCGCGGTATTCGCCGTCGCCGATGGTTTGAGTTGCCTCCAATTCCTCCCGTATTAGATCAAGCGTCATGATAGGGTAGAGCATGTCCATGGCAGTATCTCTTGACCAGGTTGTCGACTTCGCGACTCCAATGGCTTCCGCGAGAAAACGGCCGCCTTCCTGCGCGGTAAGAAGAGCCACCAGCCGCAATCGAGCGCCGTCCCCCGAGTCGCCCTCAGGGATCTTTGGGACCAGCAACAGTGCGTCCGCCGAACGGCTGAGGGCGATGAGGCGTCCTATAACTGCGGCGAGTTCGTCGGCTTGGCACCGTAAGTTCCATCTATCACGTCCCGCTTGCACACTCGGAAGAACATGGTTCAAGATGATCTGTTCGCCAAAATGGGGCACCGACTTCTTGATCGCTTCTGCGCGGTGCTCGGCACTTCGTATGGACCGTATGATCTCCCAAGCCATTAACTCCCGACCCGCCTTCGCGAAATAGGGCGCGATCGCCGCAAGATTGGCTTGGTCATAGAGTTGATATCGGCGTCGAACGGAACGTGCAAGTGAGAGCGCCTCCGAGAGAGCACGATCTGTTCGGGCTGGCGGGGCAAGCACAGCGTAGGCCGCCAGCACTCTCGCACGGCGTCCCTCGTCCTGGATGTATGCTGACGCAGTTAGCAATTGCTCAGAAAGCGACGCCGGCAAGTAGGTCGCCAACCATGTCAGCACTGCAGTTCGGTTTTCTTCGCTCGTGATCTGGCGAGCGGCCGTCAAGCCTTCGAGCAGGACCGAGTTGCGGTCCGGTTCTGTGATCGCTAATGCAAGCCCGGCGAGCGCCCTGGCCCGATACCCGCGATTACCGATCCCTCTCGCCAACGCCAGCGCCACCTCGAGGAAAGGTGGGTCCAGCCGAGGGGCGATGCCGACGATAGCACTAGCGCGATCACCTTCCTCCTTGATAGACGACACACGCGCAAACGCGTCCCTCAGTCGCGACGGAGAGATGTGCCTCGACAGACCGATCAGCGCGCATGCAATGTCTTCGTCAATGTCAATCATGTCCGCGATCGAGAGAGCCTCGTCGGGGTACCCCAGTTCGGCCATGCGAGCCGCGAACGGTGCGAGAGTCTTCGCCCGATAAGAGGGTGACTGGATGGAATGCGTCAGAGCAATAGCCTCTGCCACCAGCGAAAGCGGAACGTAAGGCGCAAGTCCGATCAAGGTATGCGAACGAGCCGAGTCGTCGTGGAACGCCTTTACAGTCGATAACGCTTCGCGCAACAAGGATGTTGGAAGGTGCGGAGCGACACTGGCCAGTGCCGCTGCCCGGCGTGGCGCATTCGGGACCTGCTGGGCAGAGGCAAGCCCTTGCGAGGGTGGCCAAACTCCACGGCGCACGAGCTCTGCGAGGAGGCAGGGTCGAATGTTTCCAGCCAAACTGTTGAACGTTGATCGGATCAGCGCAAACCGGTACTGCAGCCCGAGGGCCACTGGATCGCGCGAGGTGGCGTACAGCGTCTCGGCTAGTCTCCAGGCTCTCGCGACGTCTTCGAGGTACCCAGCCAACTGCCCCATGCGGTCCCTCGCCTGATACCAACCGTTGCGGCCCTCGGCGGTCTCTTCGCCAAGCAAGGCGAACAGTGCCTCCGCCGCTCCCGCCTGCTCGAAGTGCCACGCCAAGTGGGAGTGGATGTAGCTATCGTCTGATAAAGCATGCCAGGGGCGGCCTTCAAGTTGAGAGCGATAACGGTCGATCAGCATCCCGTTTGCCTGCTTTAGTGGAATTCCGAGAACGTATGGGTGCTTGGCGTCTGCCGAGGTCATTGGGTACGTCAGTAGCCGACGAGCCAGGTCATGGATTAAGTCGTGGAGCCGGTAGGTTGGAGTCCCATTTTCGCGCGGGACGCCAGCGAGTAATAGGGACTTCGAGCGAAAAAGGCGTAGGACGTCTCGGGCATCGCGCACGTCCTTGACTTCCCATATTGTCGCTGCCACATTTTCGTTGATCGACGCGTCCTCTTGCACAACCCCCAACCAGGCGAAACGACGCCGGCTCTCTTCGCTGAGACGGCGCAGACTCAGTTCAAATGACGCAATCAGGCTGAGCCGTCCCCGCTCGGCTTCGTCGCGAATATCTTCTGCGGTCGGAATGCTCAACGAGTCCAGTCGCGCGATCTCCGCGCTCAAGTCTGCCAAAAGTTCCTCCCATGCCACGCCCTCTGAAATCAGGGCGGCTGCGATCTCTAGTGCAAGCGGGAGGTACCCGACGGTCAAGGCCAAGCGTGAGGCGTGACGCTGCTCTCTCCCGGAGACCGGGCGACCGAGTTTGTTACAGAATAAGTTCATCACCTGTTCGTGCGTCATGACGTCGAGATCGTGGCGAGCGGCGGAGAGCGCTGACGCAATATGAGCCTCCCGAGTCGTAATCAGGATCCTGCACCGGGGCCCCCCAACGAGAAAGGGACGGACGTGGGTCGATTCCCATGCGTCATCCACAACCAGCAAAGCGTTCCGCTCGCGCAACAAGGTTCTTAGCTTCGCCGATGCCGCCTCGATTGTAAGCACTCGTGTGTCGGCCTCGTCGATAGAGCGGATGAGGTTGGATAGGAGTGAAAGCAGATCAGGCTGTTGCCCAAGCGTCGTCCAGTAAATACCGTCATCGAACTCTGAGCGAACTTCATCGTCGTGGCAAACAGCAGCGGCGAGAGTGGTCTTTCCGATCCCGGCGAGGCCGTGGATCGCGCTGACAACGAGCACACCCGCGTGGGAACTTGCAGAGAGCAAGTCTGCTTTTATTGCTTCGGTCGTCTCTTTGCGCTGAACATAGTGCGCGGGAAGCGGCGGGGCCTGAAAGACGGTGCTAGAATGGCAGCGCGGCAAGTAATGATCGAAAATCCAACGGTGAAGATCGGCCGTTAGCTTCGCAGCTAGTTCGTTCGGATCTCGAAAATCCGACGTCGAATGCCGGCTCCTCAATGCTTCCTTGAATTCTGCCAGATTCCGGACCTTAACAGGATCCAATTCCCGTGAACCCTCTGCAATGTGCGCCTCATCCTTAAAATAAATGAAACACGGAAGGTCCCTTTCCCGAGCCATTTGATATTCATCCACGGTGATACCCGAGCCATACCGAGCGCCGATGATGCCAACATACACGTCACTTCTACGCACCTCTTCAAGTGACATACGCTGGGTCGTCTCGTCACGACTGCCGAAATACTCCATTCCGACGAGCTTTGTCTCGCGAAGTCTCTGCAAGGCCGCATCAACTGCTTCACGCTCGGGTCCAAGGTCCAACCAGGTCGAGCTGACGAACGCGCGGATCGTGAAGGATCCCATAACAAGCCCTTAAACTCGTCAAGCGCCCGGCGAAGTATCACGCCGCAACCGGGACGCTGTATACCTGTAGTAATCTCTCGCCACAGGCTAGTAATTGGGTCGCGCTGGCCCTTCATTATCCACGATTCGCTAGTCGTACGGAACCGGCCTCGATACTCTTCTCGCGATCGGACCCCTGATCTCTGCCCACCCAATGTGTCGGTCCACCAACTGAACATTGATCACTGGGCTCGACTGGTCCACGCACAAGGGCATGGACATCGGCATCCGTCGCGGGTCCAATAGGAGCTAGCGGAGCACCGAGCGAGGCCAGGAGCGCCGACGTCGATGCTGATTCAGAAGATTCGGGCGCAGGAGATCGGTCAATGTCCAGCCTCAAGGTTGAACCCCCCGTTGACGGCAGACGGATCACGATCCGCAATGGCAGGATCGATGTGCCGGACCATCCCATCATTCCGTTCATCGAAGGTGACGGGACCGGCCCCGACATCTGGCGCGCGAGCGTCCGGGTCCTCGATGCCGCCGTCTTGAAAGCCTATGGCGGCGCGCGACAGATCAAGTGGATGGAAGTCTACGCCGGCGAGAAGGCGCATTCGCTGTTCAACACCTGGCTGCCCGATGAAACCGTGGCCGCGTTTCGCGATTACCTGGTGGGCATCAAAGGCCCGCTGACCACGCCGGTCGGCGGCGGAATCCGATCGCTGAACGTCACCCTGCGCCAGTTACTGGATCTCTACGTCTGCCTGCGGCCCGGTGCGCTGGTTCAACGGAGTCCCGTCGCCCGTCAAGCATCCCGAGCTGGTGAACATGGTGATCTTTCGCGAGAACACCGAGGATGTCTACACCGGCATCGAGTTCGAGAGCGGCACCGAGGATGTCAAGAAAGTGCTGACGTTTCTCAAGGACAATTTTCCTCAGATGTATCGCAAGATCCGCTTTCCGGACACGGTTGCGATCGGCATCAAGCCGATCTCGCGCGAGGGGACCGAACGATTGGTCCGGGCCGCCATTCAATATGCCATTGCCAACCGGCGCAAGAGCGTGACCCTGGTGCACAAGGGCAACATCATGAAATTCACCGCGGGCGCGTTCCGCAACTGGGGCTACGCGCTGGCCGAGCGCGAGTTTCCCGAGCAGACTTATACCTGGACGCAGTGGGAGACGACCCGGTCGGCCGAGGGTGAGGCCGCGGCCAACGCCGAGCAAAAGGCCGCGCTGGAATCGGGCAAGGATCCTGATCAAGGACGCCATTGCCGACATCACCTTGCAGCAGGTGCTCACGCGTCCTACCGACTTCGATGTCATCGCCACTCCCAACCTCAACGGCGATTACCTCTCCGACGCCCTTGCGGCGCAGGTGGGCGGCATCGGCATCGCGCCGGGCGGCAATATCAATTACATGACGGGCCACGCCGTCTTCGAGGCGACACACGGCACCGCGCCCAAGTACGCCAACCTCGACGCGTCAACCCCGGCTCGGTGATCCTCTCGGGCGAGATGATGCTGCGCTACCTGGGCTGGACTGAAGCCGCCGACCTGATGATCAAGGGGATGGACGGCGCGATCGGCAACAAGACCGTGACCTACGACTTCGCCCGGCTGATGGAGGGCGCCCGCGAGGTCAAGTGCAGCGAGTTCGGGGACGCCGTCATCGCCCACATGTAGGCTTAGATGTGGATTCCTTCCGAACACCATCGGCTGGCCCAGCGCGCGGCGCCGCGATTCGCGCCGCCTACGGGGTTTACCAGGAGCAGTTTCAGGCGATCACCCGCCGCGCCAAGTCGCGGTTCGAGCAGCTCGACTGGCATGGCATGAACCAGGACGCCCTCGAGCGGCTCGAGCTCTACGGCCAGGTGATCACCGACATCGCGGCCGAGATCCGCGAGCTGCTCGACGGATCGGTCAAGGACCAGAAGTTGTGGGCCGTGATCAAGGCCATTTATTCCGGGCTCATTGCCGAGCGGACCGACATCGAGCTGGCCGAGACCTTCTTCAACTCGGTCACCCGGCGCATTTTCACCAGGGTCGGCGTCGATCCCAGGATCGAGTTCCTGTTCTCCGACTTCGATGCCCCGACACCGTCCGGCGAGCCGCCCTACCACGTCTACCGCTGCGACAACCGGCTGCCGGAAGTGATTCAAGAGATCCTGGCAGCGTGCTCGTTCTCGGTCCCCTTCGAAGATCTGCGCGCGATGCGAAGCGCGTCGTCGAGGCGATCGAGCGCGAGCGCGCGGCCAGCGGCCTGGCACAGCCGATCGACGCAGTCGACATGATCCGATCCGTCTTCCATCGCAATCAGGGCGCTTATCTCGTCGGCCGGATTCGAACCGCCGACCAGGCCATTCCCCTGGCGCTGGCGATTCACAACGTCGATGGCCGTCTTTTCGTCGATGCCGCGCTCTTGACCGCCGATGATGTCAGCGTCCTTTTCGGCTTCACCCGATCCTATTTTCATGTCGAGGTCGATCGACCGTGCGAGTTGATCGCGTTTCTCCACTCGATCATGCCGCGCAAACCGATCGCCGAGCTCTACATCGCGGTCGGATACAACAAGCACGGCAAGACGGAGCTGTTCCGCGACCTGATCCGGCACATCAACCGGTCCAGCGACCGGTTCGAGATCGCCCGCGGCGAGCGGGGCATGGTGATGATCGTGTTCACGCTTCCCTCGTTCGACGTCGTGTTCAAGGTCATCCGCGATACGTTCGCGTATCCCAAGACAACCACGCGCCGCCAGGTGATCGACCGCTATCAGCTCGTCTTCAAGCACGATCGCGCCGGCCGGTTGGCCGACGTCCAGGAATTCGAGCATCTCGCCTTCGCGCGCGATCGGTTCTCCGACGACCTGCTCTCCGAATTGGCTGGCGCCGCGACCGACACCGTGAGTATTGGCGACCGCACCGTCGACATCAAGCATCTGTACACCGAAAGACGCATGACGCCTTTGAACCTGTATCTCCGCGACGTCGGCAGTGCGAAGGCGCGCGAGGCCGTCATTGACTATGGCCAGGCTGTCAAGGACCTGGCCGCCACCAACATTTTTCCCGGCGACATGCTCTTGAAGAATTTCGGCGTCACGCGCCACGGCCGGGTCGTGTTCTACGATTACGACGAGCTCTGCCTGGTCACCGACTGCAACTTCCGCGACATGCCGCAACCGCGGGACTTCGACGAAGAAGTCGCGGCGGAGCCCTGGTTCCACGTGGCCCAAAACGATATCTTTCCCGAGGAGTTCCTCACCTTCATGGGTCTGGCAGGCGAGCTGCGCGATGTGTTCTTGAGGTTTCACCGCGAGCTGCTCACGGCGCAATTCTGGCGCGAGCTTCAGTCCCGCCATCGCGCCGGTGAATTGATCGACATCATTCCGTATCGCCACTGTCAGCGATTGACTCAACCTGCCGCACCGCCTCGAAGACCGCGACGGCCACGGCGTTCGCCAGGTTAAGGCTGCGCGCTTCGGGGCAGATCGTGATACGCAGGGCCCGTTCGGCGTACTCCGTCAACCAATGCCGCGGCAGGCCTCGCGTCTCGGGACCAAAAACCAGAGCGTCGCCCACCCGATAGCGGGCGCTGGTGTAAGACCGGGCGGCCTTGGTACTGAAGAGCCAGAGCCGCTCGCGACCCAGGGCCGATACGACTTCGTCGAAGTGTTCGACCACCTGGTAGTCGAGATGTGGCCAGTAGTCCAGGGCGGCCCGGCGGAGGTGCCGGACATCGAGGTGAAAGCCAAGCGGACGCACCAGCCACAGCTTGGCGGCGACCGCCACGCAGGTACGGCCGATCGCGCCGGTGTTGGCCGCGATTTCCGGCTCGACAAGAACCACGTGCAGGCGCGGTGGCGCCGGGATCGGGGTTCCACCAAGGTCGCAGGTTCTAGTGGACGACATGCGGGGTTGTGTGAGGCTGGCCGTGGCGCTTGGTTTAGATCGGTTCACCGTTGTCGGGCAACCCTGGCGGCGTGCCGTTGCCGTCGCCGTCGTGGCGGCCGGAAGTTTGAGACTCATCCTCAGCCCGCCGGGCAGCGGCGCCGGCGCCGCGCCGGTCGCTGAACCACTGGATTACCCAGTAAAACACCGGGGTCAGGAAGATCCCGAACAGCGTCACTCCCAGCATCCCGCTGAAGACCGCCGTGCCCAGGGTCTGCCGCATTTCCGCACCCGCGCCCTGCGAGATCATGAGGGGGACGACCCCCAGGATGAAAGCAAACGACGTCATCATGATCGGCCGCAGCCGAAGCTGGCAAGCCTCGAGCGTGGCCTCGGTGCGGTGCGTGCCGTCCTCGCGCCGCTTCTTGGCAAACTCGACGATCAAGATCGCATTCTTGCAGGCCAGGCCCACCAGGACGATGAAGCCAACCTGTGTAAAGATATTAATATCCATGTGGGCGAGGTTCACGCCCAGAGTCGAGCATAAAAGGCACATGGGCACGACCAGGATGACGGCCAGGGGCAGCGACCAGCTTTCGTACTGCGCCGCCAGCACCAGGAACACGAGCACGACGGCCAGCGTGAAGGCGAACACGGCGGTGGCCCCGGTCTCGAGCTGCAGGTAAGCCAGCTCGGTCCACTGGCGGCGCATCGACTGCGGCAGGTGCTCCTCGACCAGCTTCTCCATTGCATCGATGGCCTGGCCGGAGCTGACTCCCGGGGCCGGAGTCAAATTGATGGTCGCCGCGGGATAGAGGTTGTACCTCGTGATCATCACGGGCCCCCTCCACTCGCGAAGCTGGGCGATGCTCGCGAGGGGGACCATGCCTCCGCGCTCGTTGCGAACCCGCAGCCCCAGGAGGTCGCCGTTCTGGTTGCGGAAGTCGGAATCACCCTGCACGTTCACCTGCCAGGTCCGGCCGAATTTGTTGAAATCGTTGATGTAAAGCGAGCCGAGGTAGACTTGCAGCGTGTTGAAGAGCTCGGAGATCGAGACCCCCTCGAGCTTGGCCTTATCGCGGTCGATATCCAGGTAGAGCCAAGGCGTGTTGGCGCGGAAGCTGGTGAAGAGCCCACGGAGTGATTGAGCGGATCCGGACCCGGGCTTTTCCGAGCTCGTCACGATCGCGTTAGCGACGCCCTCGATCGAGTCGTTGCCCAGGTCGCCGTGGTCCTCGACCACGATTTTGAAACCGCCGGCGGTCCCCAGACCGTCGACGGGGGGCGCCTCGAAGACGTTCACCAGGCCGCCCCTGACTTCTTCCTGAAGCCGGCTCTGGAGCTGCGAGGCGATGACCGGGCCGGAGAGCCCAAGGGCAGCGCGATGGTGAAACTCATCGAGCATGACATACATCGCGCCGAAATTGGGGGCATTCGCATTCATCAAGATCGACGTGCCCGCGATCGCCAGGGTATGCGCGACACCCGGGCAGGTTCCTCGCGACGACCTCGACCTGGCGCATCACCTGCTCGGTCCGCTCCAGCGACGACGAATCCGGCAACTGCACGTTGACCAGCAGATATCCCTTATCCTGGGCCGGAATGAATCCGGTGGGCGTGCGGGTGAAGCCCCAGTAGGTGAGCCCGAGCAGCCCCCCGTACAGCAAAAGCACCAGGATGCTGATCCGCAGCAGGCCGCCGACGACCCGGGTGTAAACCACCGTCGCCGCGTCAAAACCTTTGTTGAAAAGGTAGAAGCACCATCCCATCAACCGATTGAGGACCGAGCTGACGAGCCATCCGATCAAGGCCCCAGCCAGAGCGCCGAGGACAGGCCCCGCCCAGGGCTCCAGCACGGGCGGCAAATCCTGGGGCAGCCGGGCGAGAACCCACGGGGAAAGGTAAGGTTCGATCCGGGTGTAGCCCGCCCAGCCGCCCAGGCCGACAAACGCCACCACGGGCAACGCCTGGTACACGCCCTTCTGCCGCGGGCGGAGCAAGAGAGCGGAGAGGGCCGGGCTCAAGGTCAGGGAGTTGAATGCCGAGATCACCGTCGAGGTTGCGATGGTCAGCGCGAACTGGCGATAGAACTGCCCGGTGATTCCCGAGATGAACGCGCACGGCACGAAGACCGCGGTAAGCACCAGCCCGACGGCGATCACCGGCGAGGAGACCTGGTTCATGGCCATGATGGTCGCCTCGCGCGGGGCCAGGCCGTGCTCGATGTGATGCTCCACCGCCTCCACCACCACGATCGCGTCGTCGACCACGATGCCGATGGCCAGCACCAGCCCGAAGAGGGTCAGGTTGTTGAGGCTGAAACCCAGCGCGGCCATGACGGCGAACGTCCCGACGATGGCCACGGGCACGGCGACGAGCGGAATCAACGCCGATCGCCAGTTCTGCAGGAAGAGCAAGACGACAAAGGCTACCAGGATCACGGCGTCGCGCAGGGTATTGAAGACCTCGTTGACCGACTCGACGATGAACGGGGTCGTATCGTAGGCGATGGTGTAATCCACGCCTTCGGGAAACCGGCCCTTGAGCTCTTCCATCTTGGCACGAACCAACTGAGCGGTCTTGAGCGCGTTGGAGCCGGGCCGTTGGTACACCGAGAGAGCCACCGTGGGGCGGCCGTCAAGTGTGCAGTCCTGGTCGTACCCCTGAGCGCCGAGCTCGATCGCGGGCCACGTCGCGCAGTCGCACCAGCCCTCCCTGTGCGTCGGTCTTCAAGATCATGTCGGCGAACTGCTCGGCGTCGCTCAGGCGCCCCAGGGCGGTGATCGTGAACTGGAATGCCTGTCCCATGTCAACCGGCGGCTGGCCGAGCTGTCCGGCCGCGACCTGGATATTCTGCTGCGAGATCGCGGTGACCACGTCCGAGGAGGTCAGGCTCCGGAATGTCATCTTCTCTGGGTCGAGCCAGATCCGCATGCTGTAATTGCGCTGGCCGATGTAGGTGATGTCGCCGACGCCGTCGAGCCGGGCGAGCACGTCACGAAGCTGGATCGTGGCGTAATTGCTCAGGTAGAGGTTGTCGCGACTGTTATCGGGCGAGAACACGTTGACGATCATCAGGATGCTGGGCGACTTCTTCTTGACGGCGACGCCCCGGCGCTTGACCAGCTCGGGCAGAATCGGCTCGGCCAGGGATTCGCGGTTCTGAACCAGCACCTGGGCCATGTTCAGATCGACGCCGTGCTTGAAGGTCACCGTCAGCGTGTAGGTGCCGTCGTTGGTGCATTGCGACGACATGTACATCATGTTCTCGACGCCGTTGACCTGCTGCTCGATCGGGGCGGCCACCGTGTCGGCCACCACCTGCGCATTGGCCCCCGGGTAGATAGGCCGAGACTTCGACCGTGGGCGGCGTGATCTCGGGATACTGGGCCAGGGGCAGCGTGGAGAGCGCGATCCCGCCCGCCAGGGTGATCGATGATCGACAGCACCGAGGCAAAGATCGGCCGGTCGATGAAGAAACCAGAAAACACAGCGCCCTCACTTGAACTGGCGTCGATCGAAGTCAAACGGATCCGCTTGGGACTTTGAGTCGGGCGATGCCGCAGCAGCCGTTGGGCTCACCTTCCAGCGCGACGGCCGCCACAAGTAGCTCAGAGTGATGATTCCCAGAGTGATTCCTCCGATGCGCCGCACGAGCGGCGAAGCAAAGAAGTGCGACTCACTCAGCGATGTCGATCATGTAGAAGAAGACCGGCGTCAAGAGCACGCCGAAGATTGTCACTCCGATCATGCCGCTGAAGACGGCCATGCCCAGCGATTGCCGCATTTCGGCACCGGCGCCGTGGGCGACGAGAAGGGGAATCACCCCCAGGATGAAAGCCATCGAGGTCATGATGATCGGCCGCAGCCGCAGCCGGCACGATTCCAGCGTCGCCTCGCGGATCGGTTTCCCCGAACGGTGAATCACCTTGGCGAACTCGACGATCAAGATCGCGTTCTTGCTGGCCAGGCCGACGAGCACCACCAGGCCGATCTGGGTAAAGATGTTGATATCCATCTTGGCGATGTACACACCGACGAGCGCGCTCAAGATGCAGAGGGGAACCGACAGGATCACGGCCAGCGGCATCGACCAGCTCTCGAATTGCGCCGCCAGCATCAGGAAGACCATCACGACCGAGAAGGCAAAAACGATCATGGCCGTGTTGCCGGCCTCGAGCTCGAGGAATGCCAGCTCGGTCCACTCGTAGGCCATCGAGCGCGGCAATCCATTCTGAGGGTCGTCGGCCAGCTTCTCCATCACCTCGATGGCCCGGCCCGAGCTAACCCCCGGCTTGGCATTGCCGTTGATCGACGCCGCGGGATACATGTTGTAACGGGTCAAGACCAGCGGCCCATTGATTTCGTTCACCCTGGCCACGGCACCCAGCGGCACCATCATCCCGCTCGCATTTCGAACTGCGCAGCCGCCGGATGTCATCCTGCTGGTCCCGGTATTTTTGCTCCGCCTGGGCGATCACCTGCCACGTCCGGCCGAAAAGGTTGAAGTCGTTGACGTAGAGCGAGCCCAGGTAGACTTGCAACGTATCGAAGGCATCTTGAAGCTGAACTCCCTTGAGCATGCAGGCGCGGCGATCCACATCGAGATAGATCTGCGGCACATTGGCGCGAAAAACCGATGTGTTCCCGGTGAGCTCCGGCTCCGAATTGGCGTGTTTCACCAGGTTTTCCGTTTGCCGCTGGAGTGCGCCGGGCCCCAGATCGCCCCGGTCCTCGATCATGATCATGTACCCGCCCGCCCGGCCCACGCCGCGCACCGGGGGAGGCCCGAAGACCGCGATCATGGCCTCGGGAATCTTCTTGCCAAACTCCTGGCGGAGCTTGTTCATGATCACTTCGTAGTATAGGTCGGGATCGCGCCTGAGCGCGAACGACTTGAGGGTGATGAACATGGTGGCAAAATTGGAGCCGTAAGCGTTCAACAAGAGCGACTGGCCGGCGATCCCGACTGTCGCATTGATCCCGCTTTCTTCACCCACAATGGAACCGACGGCCGTGATGACTCGGTCATGCTCGCTTTCGGTAAGCTCGTGCGGAGGCCACAAGCCCAGGAGTTGTTTCCTGAGAACTTCGATTTCCGGGGCTTTCTTCGTCAGTGTCTTCTCGTCGGCGTCCACGACCAACTTGCCGGCAGCGTCGAACGTGCGGAAATGGAGTCGATCGCCCAGGGCGGCGACGATCATCACGTCCTCGCCGTCGGCCGGGATCTCACTCGCGTCGTGGAGCGCGGACATCAATTTCAGGTCACGCATGGTGCTGTGGCAGATCCGGTTGACCTTGCTGATGACTTTCTTGGTCCGCTCGAGTGCCGCCGAGTCGGGCAACTGGATGTTGACCAGCATGTAGCCCATGTCCTGGGACGGGATAAAGCCCCGGGGAACACCCGTGAATTCCACGATCCACTTGACCGCGGCGTTGTCCTTCACCAACCGAGCCGCCGACTGTAGCCAGGCCGGTTGCTCCTCGGGTTTGAATTCGTGGAAGGACTGGCGCAGATCCTTGGGAAACCCGCCATAACCGAATGAGGTCAGCCCGAGCATCCCGGCATAGACTAACAGCACCAGTACCGAGACACGCAACATGCCCCCCACGGCGCGGGCATACCCATTGGCAGTGGCCGTGAACCCGCGGTTGAAGAGGCCGAAGAAGATGCCGAGAACGCGGTTGAGCGGCCGGCTCAAGGCCCAGCCCAGGAGCCCTCCCAGAATCACCCCGGCCCCTTCAGCGGCTCGCTGCGGCGCGAGACCGAAAGCCTGGGCCGTGCCGCAGAAGAACGTCGCGACCGAGGTATCGGCAAGATATGCCGAGCTCCCTTCTTGGTCGAGCAGGGTGCCCGGCAGCCACATATATCCCGCCAGGCAACCGAGGAACAGGAATGCGACCCGGGGCAAGGTTTCATAAACTCCCGGGCGGCGCGGACGCAGCAGCATGGCCGCCAGCGCCGGGCTCAAGGTCAACGAGTTGAAGGTCGACAGGATCGTCGACGACGCGATGGTCAGGGCAAATTGGCGGAAAAATTGACCGGTGATTCCCGAGATGAAGGCACAGGGGATGAACACGGCCGACAGGACCATCCCCACCGCGATCACGGGGGCCGAAACTTCGCTCATCGCCTTGATCGTGGCGTCTCTGGGGGCCAGACCGCGCTCGATGTGGTGCTCCACGCACTCGACCACCACGATCGCGTCGTCCACCACGATGCCGATCGCCAGCACCAGGCCGAAAAGCGTCAGGTTATTGAGACTGAAGCCCATCGCCAGCATCACCGCGAAGGTGCCGACGATGCCGACCGGCACGGCCACCAGGGGAATCAAGGCCGACCGCCAGTTCTGCAAGAAGAGGAGGACCACGAGCGCAACCAGCGCCACCGAATCGAACAGCGTCTTGAAGACCTCCTCGATCGACTCCTGGATGAACGGCGTCGTGTCGTAGCGGATGATATAGTCGAGGCCTTCGGGGAAGTCTTTCTTGAGGTCTTCGATCTTGGCGCGGACAACCTTGGCCGTGGCCAGGGCATTGGCGTCGGGCAACTGGAAGATGCCCAGGTTGGCGACGGGCTTGCCGTCGACCTCGCTGGAGATGTCTTGATTCTTGGCCCCCAGCTCGACACGGCCGATGTCCCGGATCCTGACCACGCGGCCGTCGCGCGATGTTTTGACGATGATCCCGGCAAACTGCTCGGGATGCACCAGCCGCCCCAGCGTGCTCAAGGTAACCTGGGTCTGCTGCCCCGGCCGCATCGGCGACTGGCCGACCTGGCCGGCGGCGACTTGCAGGTTTTGCTCGCGGAGGGCGCGAACGACGTCGCCGGCCGTCATGTTCAGCGCCGCCAGCTTGTCGGGATCGATCCAGATCCGCATGCTGTAGTCGCGCTGGCCGAACATGGTCACATCGCTGATGCCGGGCAGCCGCGCCAGCTCGTCGCGAACATGAAGATAGGCGTAGTTGCTCAGATAAAGCTGATCGAAACGGTCATCCGGCGAGTAGATCCCGATGGCCAGGAGGATGTCGGGAGACCGCTTCTTGGTGGTGACGCCGGTCGCCTTGATGACGTCGGGCAAGAGCGGGTTCGCCAGGGAAACCCGGTTCTGCACCAGGACCTGGGCGAGGTTCATATCGATGCCGTGCTTGAATGTCACGGTGAGGGTGTAGTTGCCGTCGTTGGTGCACGCCGACGACATGTACATCATGTTCTCGACGCCGTTGACCTGCTGCTCGATCGGGGCGGCCACGGTCTGGGCGACCACCTCGGCGCTGGCGCCGGGATACTGGCAGGTCACCGATCACGGTGGGAGGCGCGATGGGCGGATACATCGCGATGGGCAAGTTCCAGAGCGCGATCCCGCCGGCCAGCGTGATCGCGATGGAGAGAACGGTCGCAAAGATGGGGCGGTCGATGAAGAAGCGGCAGAACACGGCCGTTGCTCTCGATCGAATCCTGGGAAAAAAACGAGCGCTTAGTGGGAGGCTCCGGGGGCGAGGGAGGAGCGTTGCGGCTGGCGCGTCGGCGAGGCCCCCGCGGGCACAGGCGACGGGTTGGCAATCTCGTCACGGCGGCGCACCTGCCCGATCTGGCGTCCCGACTGCGGCAGCCGCGTGGCATTTCCCCTCACGCCCGCAGGCGTGGCACTCACACGCGCGATATCGGGCTTATTGCCCGGTTGCAGCGCGGCGGCCACCGGGCCGGCTTTCGCCCGGGGTGGACCACTGCCGGGAGTAGCCAGCAAATCGGGCTCCGCGGGTTGGTACTTGACCACAATCCCCGGAATGAGCTTCTGCATTCCTTCGATGACAACCAGGTCGTCGGGTTCGATGCCCTCCTTGATCTCCAGGTACCCATCACGCGCCACACCAGCGTTCACGTAACGGGGCACCGCGATGCAACTGGCGGTTGCGTCAATCGGAGCAGCAGCCAGGCGAGAGGCGGCGCTCGGGGTCATGTCCTTCCTCTTCAAGAACGCGGGGCGCCCGACGATTGATGCGACCGCGGTGACGAACCGGATCTTCTCGATGCCAGTAAGCTCTATCGTCTTCTTGCCAGGAAGCTCGCGGCCAGGCACCAGGTCCTTGCGCTGCTTTCTCAGGTCGTCGATCTCTTGTGCTCTTGCCGTGAGCCTCTTTTCGTTCGTGTCCACCACCGGCCTGCCCGCGCTGTCGAAGCAGCGGAAGTGAAGCACATTGTTCACCTCCGCCACGACGAACAGGTTTTTGCCGCTGGCAGGAATGGCGCTCGCGTCTTTCAAGGGCGCCATCCATTGCAGGTCATAACCCAGCAACCAGACCTTCTTGCGGTCCTGGTCCCGCTCCAGGGCCTGCTCCCGGATCATGACTGCGGGGTGATCGTCTCCGATCGGGAGCCGTACCCTCACGAACAAGCCGGGAGCGATGAAGTGATCAACGTTGCGCAGCCTGGCCCGGAATTGCAGCGTGCCAGTGCTGGCGTCCACCTGGTTGTCGGTGAAATCGATGGTGCCCTCGTGGGTGCGCGTCCTTTTTCTCGTCTTCGTCGGACAGAAAGATCCGGACGGGCACGTCGTGTTCTGACTCGTTCCTGGCCCTCCTCTGCTGAATCAGCCGCCGGATCTTGAGCATGGTCGAATCGGCGGGATCGAAATAGACATAAAGCGGATCCAGACTGACAATATTGGTCAGGATGGTCTCGTCGGCCTTGACCAGGTTGCCGGGGTTGACCAATCGCCGGCTCAGAAGCCCCGAGCAAGGAGACCGAACCTCGGTCCATTCCATGTTGAGCTGGGCGAGATTGAGATTGGCCTTGGCCACCTCGAGCTGGGCCGCGGTCTCCTTGTAATCGGCCTCATACTGGTCATATTCCTCGGGGCTCACCGACCCGCGCGTGAGCAGGTTCTTGGCCCGGTTGTACGATCTCTCCAGCCGGCGCAGGTGGGCCTCGAGCTGGTCGACTGTCCCCTTGGCCCGGTCGCGGTCGGCCATGAACGGTCGAGCGTCGATTTCGAAGAGCTTGGCATCCTTCTCCACATACGTGCCATCCTTGAAATAAGAATTGGTCATGTATCCGGAGACGCGAGCCCGCACCGAGACCTTGACAATGGCGTCAGTCCGCCCGGGAAGGTCCTCATAGTCCTTGACATCGCGGGTGATCGGCGCCTCGTAACGCACGTCCGGAGGCGGCGGCTGCGACTTGGGCTGCGCCTGCTGGCACCCGCTTGCCGCCGCGCACGCCCAGGACGGGACCAGTAAAACCATCAACCAGCGCCGATTCATGCGTATCATTGCCTCCCCGAAGCTCAAAGGTCCCGATTCCGAGTTGCCGCTGGTTCGCACGCGCAGGCGCAGGACGAATCGAGCGCCGCGGCCATGCGCCGCTTTTTTTCGGATTCGGTCAAGATGCCGCTGAAGATGACGTCGAGGATCTCCCTGGCCTGGATGTCCGAAGGCTTGGGTTGTCCATTGAAGAAGTTAGTGACCATGATTCCGTAGACGACGTTGCTGACCACATTGGTAATCTGCTCGACCGGTATGTCCCGGACGCGCCCCTCGGCGATCAAGTTGCGGTAGTTCTGCCGCCACCGCTCGATCACTCGCTCGCGATGCTCGAAGTAGGTCGGCCGCCGGCGATCCTTGAAGTGGGCCCGCTCCTGGATCAAGAGCTCGACGTAGGGTGGATGCTCGGCGAAGAACGCCAGGAAAGTCGTAATTCCCAGCGTGATCTTCTCGAGCCCGTCGTCGGTCCCCGCGACGTTGGCGTCGATTCGTTCCTGCATCTTCCACATCACCCGATCGGCCGCCGCCAAGAACAAGTCTCGCTTGCTGGGAAAGTGCCGGTATATCGTTCCCTTGCCAACCCCCAGCCGCTCCGCCAGAGCCTGCGTGACCGCGTCGGAGAAACCATGCTCGGCAAACAAAAGGGTCGCCGTCTCCAAGATCTCCTCTCGCCGCGCCAGGTTCGCTTCCTCGGAACACCGCTTCGACTTCTTCACCCCCACATCGCTCATGAGCCCCTCGCAAAATGCGGACTGACTGGTCAGTCCACATTTTAGTTGAGTTGCTATCCGGGTCAATGGTCATGGCTGGCGATTTTTCCGAGAAACGTGGTGAGCGAATTCGTTGGCTTTGTGTGAGCGATCACCTCCGGGCACCGGCCTGCTTCAATTGCGGGTAACACCTCCGGCATACTAGCCCGAAGCGCAAGCGAGTGTATCCGGAACCCTCGCTTGCGCTTCGGGCTAGTATGGCCGCCCGGACGAGTAGGCAGAGTGTTACCCAAACAACCGCGCGCTTGAACCAGGCCCGGGAACGGAACACGCGCGATCGGTGGATTGTGCTGAAGGCGACGCTCATGCCGTCCGCGCCAGGTTGGGGACCTAAACAGCGCAGCTCGTTAATCGGCCATCCGCGGCAACTCGGGCAACTTCCCGCGGCGTGCTGCGCGCCCCTGGCTGCGCGACCTCGCTTGTCAAGTGGCGAACCAGCGCCGGGATTTGCTCTAACTTGAATCGGATCTTATGCTTCCACGATGCTCGTGGATTCAGCGAAATTGGCTTCGTTCGGCGCATTTTGCCGATTTCGCCCGTCCAGCTCAGCTTCTCGGCGTGCTTCTCCACGATGTCTGGACAGTTCAGAGGTACATCCACTCGTGCATAGAAGGCTGTCATGCCCGAGACATACCGGGCACATACTTGGCATAGTGGGCACGCTACTGCGCGTGCCAGGTATGCCAAGTATGTACCGAGAATGCGGTTTGACGACGGAGTAACCCGTCCAACTCAGACCCCGTTCGCAGCAAAATCATCCATCCACGAGAAGGAAATCGAACCAACGCATCGGGAGTGCGGTGGTCCGGCGTCCGGGCGTGGTGATTCCTCTCGAAGAACTGTGTACGATGTACGGGCGGAGTCAGCGATGGCAGCCGTGTGGCCAACAGGCGCGGCATAACGCCAATACCAGCCGACAATCCGGTATCCCGATATCGACGGAGACATGCCTGTGTCCACGATCACGCCGACGCAACCGATCAGTTCGCCAATTGGCCGGTCGGCGCCGCCGCTTGCGGATGTCTACCGCATGGACATCGACGAGTTCGAGCGCGGCGCTGATTTGCTCAACGCCGAACGGGTCGAATTGATCGACGGGTTCATCGTCGATCGGTCCCGGACGCCTTTTGATTCGGCACGGAGCCGCTGGCATGACGATTTTGGACCTTACACTCGATGGCCAGCAGTTGACCCTGCCGGTCCCTGATCAGAAGATCGATCTCGTCGAGAGCCTCGCACAACGAAGGGTGCTCAGCCGTTTGCAGCACCAATCGACGCAGATCAAAGGCCGCGTTAAGCATTCCGATCAAAGTCGCAGTCCCTAGTTCTGCGGATGCGTAGGCCGCGGCTGTACCGCCCTTGTGAGCCAGCCACGGTGCGACGTCGGTCCAGCGATAGAGCGGTGAGCGACTTCGAAGCCGTGCCGCGGGCGGAGGAAACGTGCCGGGTCCGCGGCGCCCCATCGCGTAAAGTCGAATCGTTTCCCGACTGAGTCCAACGCGCTCGGCGATCTCGGCTGCAGAAACCAGCTCATCCGGCTCGACTCGCACGACGGTCAGTCCCACGCCAGCAGACTCGATTTGGCGAATTGCCGAGATGATTGCCGCGGCCGATGAGGGAGCCTCCCTGTCGAATTCGACAAACAGCGATCCGTGACGACTACCGACCAGTGCGTCATCGCAGCCAGCCTCATACAGCGCATCGGCGATCTCAGGAGTCAGGTCGCTTGCGCCCTGTAGAAGCAAGCTAAACGAGTAGACACGCGGTGCGACACCGGCTGCGGCGTTCGGCTTCACCTGTTTCTTTGGGATCTGTCGCATTTTCTGACTTCAGAATTTAGTGGGGGCATCGATCGACCGCCTGCCGAATCCGATGCGCATGCCGGTACGGGTCTCGTGGGGTTGACCACACGGATAGGCCGCAACCTCCCCGTTGTCGATGAGAGCATCGCAAAATACCCCAAGCGTGTGCACCACCTCGGACAATAACCCAGCCCCGCGCTTCGGCATACGCTACGGCGTCGGCAATGTCCTTGTTCGGGTGCCGTTTCTTGGCCATGGGAAACGACTCCGGAGCCGTGCGCACGCAGACTCTCGCCCAATAGGCGCCGTTTGCCCAAGGCGAAAGCAAGCATGTTGCGCAATATAATGGGCCCTGGGGCCTTTCCACTTCGCATTCTAACCGAGTGTTGGCAGTTGTCAACAATTCTTCGTGCATCATCTTCCAACCCGGGCAGTCCGGACCGGTCGTGATCAACGGCGTCGAGGTCGGTCAGATCGCCGTCGCCGAAATCCTGCCACGGATCGCGCCGGCGGCGGGGAGCAACCGGGCCTGATTCGCGGCGCGACGCAAGATCTCACGCCAAGCCGCAAACCGGGGATCGCTCACGCCCAGCCGGGAACCTTCCCGTTACAGCGCTCCCCTGAAATAGGGGCTGTGTCCCTTCGGGTAGCTCACTTTTGAGGAGGCTGGCGAATTGCTGGAAGTCGTCGGCGCTGTTGAAGCCAAGCGGGACGAGGTTCCCTTGGGGGACACGCAATGTCCCCTTGTCCGCCACCCACTCAACCCGCCGCGGCGGGTTCTTTCAAGACCTGGCCTGCGAATTCCACGCCGGCCGGGGTGAGCACGAAGCAGCTCGTCGCGACGAAATTGAGGCCAGTGGTGCGCCGAAACGAGCGATGCGGGTCGCCGTAGAACGAGGTTTCCTGGCCGTGCTCCGCAAATGTCTTGGCAATCAGCCAGCGCAGATCGCTGATCGAGAGGCCGGTCACGTACAGGTGCTCGTTCTCGAGGGCAAAGTCCCACAGGTCGGCGCCGGCATCCAGCAGCTACTGCTCCTCCATCAACTCGATATGCGCCAGATCGATCCGTCTCGATAGAGACACACATCCTCCTTGCCGACGTCGTAACTGGTCATGCTGACGAGCAGGACACGATCGGCATTCTTTTTGGGCTCGGAAATGACGATCCAGAAGTGCCCGTCGGCCGACTTGTCCGGGAGGTAGAAGGTCTCTCCGGCCTGCATGGCTCAGGCCCCGAATACGATATCCAGGTAACGCTCGAGCTTGTCTTGCTTCTCGACCGCTTCGATCATGTCGGCCATCCCTTGGGCCTCCAGCACCTCTTCCCAGGGGATCGGCGTTGACGTGTTCGGGACGAAGTTCTTTTTCCACTCGGGAAATTGGTGCGTCTTGCCGCACATGTCCCACTCGGAATCGTCTTGGTTCACTCCGCTTTCCCTTGCCGATCACCTGAACAAAAGCTCTAGAGCATGAAACGACTCGCATCAATCGGCGTTGGCCTTCCCGTAGCAAATGGACAAAAAACAACGCTACGGCCGGTTGAGACGTCATTCCGAATCGTGCCGGCTTCTGAGGAACATGACCGCCGTGCCGCCGAGGAGCGGGCAGATCGTCAATCCCAGCCCCAGCAAGCCAGCATACTCGCCGGGGGAGAGCCAGGGAGCATGCGCTTGTCTCAGGTAATTAACCGTAATGACGATCACCGTGAAGACGCCCAAGCCGATTAATGCCCCCTGGAAGAATGACGCGATACGTCGGCATCGTCTGCCTGCTCGTAGCTGCCGGCGTCTCACCTGAATCGCGACCCACAGACCTGCCCCCCAGGCCAGCAGGAGGACGAGAGTGCTCGTCAGGCATCGATCGGCGATCGCGAGAGATTCGAGGGGTTGGAGTTTCCACGTGGGATCTTGGCACAGCCCGATCAATGTCTCCAAGATGTGCAACGAATTGAAGGAGAACGTGTGGAGCGACAAGGAAGCGACGAGACCGACGATGAGGAATGTGTAATGGAAGGTGCCGAGACGCCGACCGAGGATGAAATACTGAACGATTATTAGATCGAGCGCCACCAAGGCGAGGAGAAGGAGGGGAGATTGGGGTAGGAAGGGTTGGGTTCGCAGGAAGGCCAGATCCAAGGCGATTAGCGCTACGAGCTTCATGAGAAGCGAGAGCGGAACGCCTTGGCTGGACACGACGGTCCCTCACATTCTGGACGGCCTATCCCGAAATGGAGCGATTTCGCCACTCCTCCCCAGGGTAACGAAATCCCGCTGAAAAGGCCCTGATAGCCGTACCTCTAGTCCAGCCTTTCCCCGCACCAGGGTTGCTCTACCGGCCACCAGGGGAAATAATAGTTGAACAAAGGTCGCACGGCGCGATCGCCGACTGAGTGCCCGAATCGGGCCGTCGTCGGCTTGCTGGCCGGAGCGACTTTCACACCGAGCGCCAGCCCCGCCCCGCAAACCCAGTTGCCCGTTGAGGTTGAGGACTCTTTCCTTTCCACAACTGACAAACGGCGACCACGACCGGAATCTCATGGGATACCTCCCCTTCCAAACTGCTCGTCGGAACTCTTCACGAGGGATGCGTGGCAAGCGACGCACCGATCTCGCGCTGGTTGGGCTCAGCGTGCTGCTCGCGGCGTCGGTTGTGGCGCGCTGGCCTGGCGGGGAGGCTCGGGCAGGTGGCCCGCAGCCGCCAGGTGTGAACGGTGGGACGGTTTCCGCCGAGGCCGGCGAATTCTTCGAGGCTCGCGTGCGGCCGATTCTCGCGGAGCGGTGCCTGAAATGTCACGGGCCGGAGAAACAGTCATCGGGCCTGCGGCTGGATAGTCGCGCCGCGGTTCTGAAAGGGGGTGACTCGGGGCCGGCCGTCGTGCCCGGCAAACCGGCGGAGAGCCTGCTGATCCATGCCGTCGAGCATCGCCATGGCGACCTCAAGATGCCGCCCAAAGGCCGGCTTGCCGAGCCTGCGGTGGCGATGCTGCGGCAGTGGGTCGCCATCGGCGTTCCCTGGGCGAACGAACCGGCGACGCGGTCCGCTGCCGCCAATCGGCCGGCGAAGGATGGCTCGACGTCGAAAACGCACTGGGCGTTTCAACCCGTGCGGCGCCCCGTTCCTCCCGCGGTTCGCGACCGCCACTGGGTCGACTCGCCGATCGACGCGTTCGTGCTCGCCAGACTCGAAGCGGAGGGAATCGCTCCGTCTCCCCGCGCCGACAAGCGGACGTTGATCCGCCGCGCCACGATCGACCTCTGGGGAATCCCGCCGACGGCCGAGGAAATCGACGCGTTCGAGGCCGACTCGAAGCCGGGGGCCTTCGAGCGGCTGATCGACCGGCTCCTGGCATCGCCGCGTTACGGTGAGCGCTGGGGGCGCCACTGGCTGGATGTCGCGCGATACGCCGACACCAAGGGCTACGTCTTCACCCAGGACCGCCGCTATCCCTACGCCTATACCTACCGCGACTACGTCGTGGCGGCTTTCAACGCCGATCTGGGTTACGACCAGTTTATTCTGCAACAAATTGCCGCCGACCAGCTTTCTCAGGGCGCAGATCGCCGGCCGCTGGCCGCCATGGGCTTCCTGACCGTGGGGCGGCGGTTCCTCCTCGACCAGAACGAGATCATCGACGACCGGATCGACGTGGTGAGCCGCGGCTTGCTCGGTTTGACGGTCACCTGCGCCCGCTGTCACGACCACAAGTTCGACCCGATCGCAAGCGATGATTACTACGCGCTTTATGGAGTCTTCGCCAGTTCCATCGAACCGGCCGAGCTCCCATTGCTCGCCCAGCCTGGCGCAACGTCGCCCGAGTCGGCCGATTTCGATCGGAAGCTGAAGAAGTTGAAGCAAGCCCGGGAAGACTACCTGATCAAACGGCGGGATGAGATCCAGAAAGACCTGGCAACGCGCTTCTCGAAGTACCTCAAGGCGGCATACGACCTCCATCTTGAGCCGAGGAGCCGCAAGCTCGAGGAACGCGCGCTCGCCGACGGATTGAATTCGCGCCGGCTCCGCGGCTTTATCGGCATCTTGAAGCGGCACCTGGAAACCACGCGATCGGCAGGCAAGCCGGCGGCCGTTTTGCCAGAGCCCGAGTGGGAGCCGCTCCGCCAGGCACTCTTCGCGCCTGGCGGACCGCTGGCTCTGTCGATCGAGACGACGCGGATGTTTCTCGATCAAAGCCAGCGCGGCCGCCTGGACCAGCTCAACGGCGCAATCGAGCAGTTGAGAGCAACCCACCCCGGCGCGCCGAGCCGCGCGATGGTACTCAACGACGCTCCGCGACCGTATGATCCTCACGTCTTCATACGAGGCAATCCGGGACGGCCCGGCAAGGCGGTCCCGCGGCGATTCCTCCGTGTTCTGGCGGGCCCGGAGCCGGCACCGTTTCGCAAGGGGAGCGGCCGTCTCGAGCTGGCCGAAGCCATCGCCAGCGCGCGCAACCCCCTGACGGCCCGGGTGTTCGTCAACCGGGTCTGGCAGTGGCATTTCGGCAAGGGACTCGTGGCGACGCCCAGCGATTTCGGCATGCGCAGCGATCCACCGAGCCACCCCGAATTGCTCGATTATCTTGCCAGCGAATTCATGGCGTCGAGCTGGTCGCCGAAAGCCTTGCACCGGCTCATCATGCTCTCAAGCACCTACGAGCAGAGCAGCACCCCGAGGCCCCAGGAGATGGTACGTGACCCCGAAAACCGGCTGCTCTGGCGGTTCAATCGCCAGCGGCTCGACTTCGAGGCCATGCGCGATTCGCTTTTAGCTGTCTCGGGCGCCCTCGATGCCCGGGTCGGAGGGCGTCCCGTGCAGACGACTCAGCCGCCAATGGCCACCCGGCGCACGTTGTACGGATTCATCGACCGCCAGAACCTGGACATCTTGTATCGAACTTTCGACTTCGCCGTTCCCGACGCGAGCAGCCCGCGCCGATTCGTGACCACGGTGCCTCAGCAAGCCCTCTTTTTGATGAACAGCCCGTTCATGCACGAACAGGCGCGGCGCGTGACCGCACTGATCGGCCCGCAAGCGGAGAGCCGCTCGGGCTCGATGCGGCCGCGGATGGGGTCCGCCTGCTCTACCGGCGCGTGCTGGGCCGTTCGCCCGATTCCGACGAGCTTGCCCTGGCCACGGCCTTCATCCGCCGCGAATCGGCCGCCGCCTCGGCCGGTTCCGCAGCCTGGCGGGTGATGCAAACCATCAAGGGCGATCCCCCGCTGGCGCCTTGGGAACAACTGGCCCAAGTGCTGCTCTTGACGAACGAATTCATGTTTGTGGACTAAATCCATGCAGCATCACCCTCCTCGTCCCGAAGACGCAATCCTCAGTCGGCGCGAGCTGCTTTGCCGCTCGGGCATGGGCTTCGGGGCGCTCGCACTCGGCAGCCTCATGGCAGACGCCGGTCTGACGGGAGGGCCCGCGTATGCCGACGGCGTTTCACCCGCGCCCGTTCCCGCAATCGGGATTAACCCGCTTCGGCCCGAAGCGCCGCCGCTACCGGCCCGGGCCAAGCGGGTCGTCCACCTGTTCATGAACGGCGGTCCGTCGCACGTCGACACGTTCGATCCCAAGCCGATGCTCAGCCGCCACAACGGCAAGCCGGTTCCCACCAAGCTGCCCACCGAGCGCAAGACCGGCGCGGCCATTCGGCTCACCCTTCCGCTTCCGGAAGTATGGCCAGAGCGGCATCGAGGTCAGCGATCTGTTCGCCCACACCGCCGAGATGATCGACGAGATCTGCGTCATCCGCTCGATGCATGCCGACGTGCCCAACCACGAGCCTTCGCTCATGCTCATGAACTGCGGCGATGCTCGCCAGCCGCGCCCGTGCATGGGCTCGTGGGTCCTCTACGGCCTGGGCACCGAGAACCAGAACCTACCCGGCTTCATCGTGATGTGCCCCGGCGGTTTCCCGATCGCGGAATCGCAGAACTGGCAGTCGGCATTCCTCCCGGGCATCTTTCAAGGCACCTATATCGACAGCAAGCACACCGAGATCGAGAAGCTGATCGCCCACGTCCGCAACCATTCGGTCGGCCCCCGCGCCCAGCGCGCCCAGCTCGACCTGCTCGCCGAGCTCAACCGCCGCCACCTGGCCGGCCGGCCGGGCGAAGCCGAGCTCGAGGCGCGGATCCAGTCGTTCGAGCTGGCCTATCGAATGCAGATCGAGGCCGCCGAAGCCTTCGACGTCAGCCGAGGAACCCGAGTCGATCCGCGACCTCTATGGGCCTGGCGTGCACGCGCGCCAGTTGCTCATCGCCCGCCGGCTGCTGGAGCGCGGGCGTCCGCTTCGTCCAGCTCTGGCATGGCGACGGTCAGCCCTGGGACAACCACGACGATCTGGAAACCGGGCACCGCGAGCTGGCCCGGCAATGCGACCAGCCCATTGCGGCATTTCTCAAGGACCTCAAGCAGCGCGGGCTGCTGGAAGACACGCTCGTGATCTGGGGCGGCGAGTTCGGCCGGACGCCGACCGTCGAGCTTCCGACCCCCGGCTCAAACCAGGGCAAGATGAATGGCCGCGACCACAATCACTACGGCTTCACGATGTGGCTGGCCGGCGGCGGCGTCAAAGGGGGCCACGTCCATGGCGCGACCGACGACTTCGGCTTCCAGGCCGTCGAGAAGACGGTCCACGTTCACGACCTGCACGCCACCGATCCTGCATCTGCTGGGCTTCGACCACGAGCAGTTCACCTACCGCTACGCCGGACGGGACTTCCGCTTGACCGACGTCCATGGCAAGATCGTCACCGATATCATTGCGTGACGTAGCGAGCGGCCTTTCATTCTTATTGGTTAACCCGGAGCCAACGGCGACGGCGGTCATCATGGCAGTGTGGACAGCGACCGTCGCCGTTGGCTCCGGGTTAAACTCCGGCAACCCGGAGCCATCGGCGACGGCGGACATCATGGCAGTGTGGACAGCGACCGTCGCCATTGGCTCCGGGTTAACTCCGGCAACCCGGAGCCAACGGCGACGGCGGTCATCGTGGCAGCGTGGACAGCGACCGTCGCCGTTGGCTCCGGGTTAAACTCCGGTTGCCCTCCAGAGGTCGAGGATCCCCAAATGATCGAACCCGGCAAACCCGCCCCTGATTTCACGCTGACGGATCAGAGCGGCAACAACGTGATTCTCTCGAAACTCAAGGGCTCTCCGGTCGTGCTCTACTTCTACCCGAAGGATGACACACCCGGCTGCACCAAGGAGGCGTGTGGTTTCCGCGACGCCATTGCCGATTACAAGCGCGCCGGCACCACAATTCTCGGCGTGAGCCCCGATAGCAGTGAATCCCACGCCAAATTCGCCAGGAAGTTCGAGCTGCCGTTCGCGCTCCTAGCCGACACCGATCGCAAGGTGTGCGAAGCTTACGGCGTGTGGAAAGAGAAGAGCATGTACGGCAAGAAATACATGGGCGTAGAACGGACGACCTTCGTGATCGATGCGAAAGGGATCGTCCGCAGCGTTTTCCCGCGGGTCAAAGTCGACGGGCACGTCGCGGCCGTGCTCAAGGCGATTGGCTAAAGCACGTTTGGCTTGAGCCCAATGCCGGTTAAGGTTGCAGGAGTGAGGCTCAACCTGTCACCGAAGCCGACGACCTCAGCCCAAACCCAAGTTCCTCGTGTCGGCTGCGGAGGTGGTTCTCCAGTTTGCGCAAAGCCTTGTATTTTTCGTCGCTTACCCGTGTCCCCGCCATCCCCAGTTCGTTGCCAATTTCGGGCACTGACCAGCCGCGCATCCAGAGCTCGATGATCCGGTCCTGGCGGGCCGTGAGCACGGCGTGGCGGGCGGCTTCGAGGATCTCGCCGAGCTCGAGGCGGTCGCGCTCGCGCTGGTCGAGATTCGTTGCCGGGGTCGAGTATCCGTCCAGTGGTTGATATCGCTTGGCCCGCTGCACGCGCTTGCGGACCATGTCGATTGCGCGGACCAGCTCGCGGCGCTCTGACGTGTCCTCGGCGAGGACCTGCGTCAGGTCGAGCTGGCCGGCTCGTGCCTTGGTGAGAAGCCGGCAGCAGACTTCCTGCGTGCAGTCCTCCCAGAGCCGCGGATCCAGCCGGGCGTTTCGCCAGCATACCGTGCAATAGCGCTGAATGTCGCGGACCACGTCCGTTTCGGTGGCCGACGCGGTGAGTGCGGCCAAGCCGATCACCAGGGCCATGGCCGCCGGGCCCGCCTTCCGTGTCCGGGAAATCAAGCTCTCGGAGCTAACCGGCGGGTCGCCTGGCTTGGCCCCGGATTCCGTTGGGTTCGTTTCGTTCATGATGACCATTTGGTCCTGAATCATGCTCTGATCGTACGTCCGCGCGATCCGTCTCCAATTAAACGGACCCGCTGTCCAGCAAAAATCGCCTGGATTCGGGTCGTGAGTATAACAACTCCAACCTGGAAAAGCGATTGCCTCATTTCTTTCGAAGAGTTCGCACCGCTCGCCAGCGGCGCCAAGCGACCTCGGGTCGCTGGGGCCGAGGCCCGAAGCACGACGCCCCAGGGTCCCCGGCTTACGCTCTTGGGGTTCGCCAGCTATTGCCGGCTCGACCCCAGTTACCCATCTTCTGTTACGCGTCACGTGACGACTTTGAACCACGCCACAATCGCCGCCGGATTCGTTGCCGTAAGGTCCTGCCTGAAATCGAATTGGCCAGGCGGGATTGTTCCGGCCGGACGACACACCACCCCCGCGCCCGGGCCAGTCGCAGCAGGCGGCCACGGGGATTCACCACCACGGCGCGGCCCACCCGTTCGAGCAAGGATCGATCGCTCCAGTTGTCGGCGTAGGCAACTGCGTCTTCCATCAGAATCTGATTTGATCGGGCCCACTCCTCCGCTCGATGGCGCTTGCCATCGCCATAACACGCCGGCCCCGAGCCGACTCCCACCAGGCGGCCGCGCTCGATGACGACCGGCGTCGTGATCGTGTCGCGGCAGCCAAGATAAATACTCAAAGGCGCGATCACCAGCCCTGGCGACGACGAGATCAGGACGATTCCAGTCCCGGCCCGCTTTAAACTATACAGGTGCTCGACAACCCCCTCATAAAGCCGAGGTCGAATGTGTTCCACAAAGTTCTCGTACGCAATGCGTTCCAGCTCAACGATCGGAATCCGCGCAATGTAGGTCAATCCCGTTTCGATCAGGCGCCCATAATCGAGTCTTCCCAACCGATGCTGCAGCCCGTGATAGAGGGCACGCAGAAAGAACGATCGGCGGATCAGACCGCGGCTGTAGAGAATGCGTGCAAAGAGAAACGTCGTGGTTTCGGCCAGGAGTGTGCCGTCCACGTCCACAAACGCCACCGCGGGCGGCCGGTCGAAGGTGGGCCAGATGGATTGGCTCATGGAGCGCTCTTGGGTTTTGGACCAGCGACGCAACTGCCGACTTCTCGGGCCAGCTCCTCGGCAGCTTGCAGATTCGGCGCCTCGGAGATCACCCGCATGATCGGCTCGGTATTGCTGGCGCGCACGTGGGCCCAGCGATCGTCCCAGTCGAGACGAAGGCCGTCGCTGAAATCGGCCCGCGCCTCGGGATATCGCCCCGAGATCCGCTGCCAGAGCCGGCGGCCGTTATCGCCGGCCTGCCGCTGCGATTGTGAGTCGCCCGCGCTCTCCGCGAGCGGGAATTTATGCTTGACCATGGAGTACCGGGGCAGCCCGGCGACGAGCCGCGAGAGCGTCAAGCCGGTGGCGGCCAGCAAGTCGAGTACAAGTGCCATCGCGACGAAGCTGTCGCGCACGTAGCCGACTCTGGGGTCGATCACGCCGCCGTTACCTTCGCCGCCCAGAACGGAATTCTCGGCGATCATCCGCTCCACGACGTTGATCTCGCCCACCGGCGCCCGGAAGACCGGGCACCCCAGTCGCGCGGCGATGTCCTCGGTAACACGCGAGGTCGAGAGGTTGAGAACGACCGGCCCCCGTTGTTGCTCCAAACGCCGGCTGGCAGCCAGTGCCAGCGTCAGCTCCTCGCCGATATATTGCCCGGTCTCATCGACGATTGCGAGCCGGTCGGCATCGGGATCCTGCGCAAAGCCGACCGCGGCGTCAACCGCGCGCACAACCGCGCGAACTCGCCCAGGTTGGCCAGGGTCGGCTCGGGCGGGTGATCGTAACGGCCGTCCGGTTGGCCCCCCAGGATCACCGTCTGGCAGCCCAGCGCTCGCAAGAGCGCAGCCCCCAGCCGCCCTCCCGCCCCGTGGCAAGCATCCAGGGCAACCTTCAAATTGCGGCGCTCTATCGCGGCGCAATCGACCTGTTCGAGCACCCGCGCCAGGTGCGACGCGTCGGGTTCGTCGATCGTCCGGGTCGTGCCCAGACCGTCCCAGCTCTCCCAGCGGAAGTCGCGCCGCTGCCAGCGGTCCAGGAGCGCCTGGCCCTGCGCCTGGCTGAGCACCATTCCGCCGCGCTGGAAGAACTTGAGCCCGTTATACTCGGGTGGGTTGTGGGAGGCCGAAATCTGGATGCCGCCGGCGCAGCCGAGCTCGCGCACCAGAAAGCCCACCGTGGGTGTCGCCGTGGCGCCGGCCAGGAGGACGTCGTGGCCGGTGGCGGCGATTCCAGCTTGCACGGCCGCGGTGAAGACCGCCGCCGAGACCCGCCCGTCGTGGCTGACCACGATCGGCCCGGGCTCGCACTCGTTGGCATACGCGGCCGCAAACTCGACGGCGACCGCCGGGTCGAAACCGTCACCCACAATCCCACGCAAGCCCGAAACGCTGGCGATTCGTGTTCCGCTGCCGTTCACCGTGCCGTACCTCAGAATCCGCCAACCGCCGCTAGCCGGAGAGGAAGCCCGCGAGCAGGTTGGACCTCGGATCGATTCCCTAACTTAGAACACAGCGGCTGGAATGGGCAAGGGCTTTGGTTCCTGGAGGAGACGCCACCCCAAGAACGCCAGCGCGTATTCGCCGGGCCGCCGTGAAACGGAAGGTCGTCGTTCGCGGAGCGAAAGGCTACACTCATTTTCGCGCAGCGCCTAGACGGGCGACCGCTCGAGGCGGCCTTCGGCATCGTCGCACCGCTCGCTGTTGCCTTCCGCGCGCGGCCCTTCCGCCCGGGATGAGCCGACGGTCTCCTCCCAGAGGGCCTCGGCCGGCCGCCGCTCCTGGCTGGCACGGTCCTCGATGTTGTCGCGTTCGTGGAGAATCAGCCGATTGAGGTAATTGCGGGCGTCGTTGACATGCGATAAGAACCCGGAAATCAATTGCTCGCCCTCGAGTTTGCCCTCCGCAAATCGGGCCAGGGCCTCGTTTTTGAGCCGGCCAAGCTCGCGCTGGAGCCTGAGCAGCTCCTTGAGATCGAGCATGGCCTGCATCTCGAGGGCGAGTGCTTGCTCCTCGATTGCGGCCACCTTGACCATGTACGATTCGAAACCGAGCGCGCGCTTGCGACGATAATGGTGGCGTATCCATTGCCAGAGAAAAAACATTCCTCCCAGCACGCCTCCGAGCAGACTGGTCCCTTTCTCCAGAAAGTCGATCACGTCGCCAGCCAGCACCGGCTTGGTGAACTCGACATATTCCTCGGTCCCCTGGTGAAGGGGATATTCGGGTGAGCCGCTCAGGCTCGTCGAATCGAGCGGCGGGTTCGTAAGCTGAGCAAAATGAGGCGAAAATACGGTTTCCAGAAGGCGCCGAACGGCCTGGGACGGCACGGCTTGGTGGGCGACGAGCAAGAGTCGCGGACCGAACGAGCGAAACTCCATCGGAGGACTTGGCGGCTCGACTCCGTATGTGAATGCGGGGATCGAGGTCGTGTGAATCTGGAGTTTCGTCACGTCGCTGGTGTCCCTGCCGACGAGTTCTGATGCTTCTAGATTACGGCGATTCAAGGCGTCGAGTGCAAATGCCTCACCAAACGGCAGTTCGACAATCTGGTAGCGGTGTCGCGCAACAAGCGCTCGCACAACGGGTGACGGCAATGCCGAGACCGTGACGATGACATCGGGAAGCTTGGAGGCGTCGGTCAACTCCAGCAGATCACGGTACGTAAGTGTGGCAACCGTGTAGTCGCCTGCACCATCAGGGTGTTTTGGTTCCAGGCCGGCAAACCGGAGGACGTCGAGCGCGAGGTCATGGGTGCCGCCTCCCACGGGCCCCAGATTGACGGTCTTGCCCCGGATGGCTCTCAGATTCTCGACGACTGAGGGGCCCAAGGACGGCTTGACCAGAAGATGGAGCGGCTCGATATGCAGTGCGGCGACCTGCCGGACGTGGGGGTGACGGGTCGGGTCAAGTCCGCCCTGGACCAGCGCCAGGTCGAGCTTTCGAGCGTCGAGCAATTCAAGCGTCTCGCGCGACCCAACCGTTGGGACCAGCCGGAGGACCAGTTTGTGGCTGCGCGCTTCTTCAGCCAACCTGTCGGCGATCTGGGACCGCAGTCCCTCGGAACTGCCGCCTGAGATCGTGAGCCGGTACGAACCTGGCCCTATTTGCGACACGAAGACGCCAGCAGCGATCCCAAGCGCGGTCAGACACAATGTCGCGGCGATCACCTCGCGGGCGTACAACCGGAACCGCTTCATCGAGAACGAAGCCATGTGGGCCGCTCCTTTGCGATGTCCTCTCTCTTTTCCGACCGCGGATTACTGCCCGCCTGATTGTAACGCCTCGACGGTCGCAAGGTGCCCTCTCTGTAGGTCGCAGTCCATTGACTAGCCGGTTCTGTCGGTTCGTTGGATGATCTTTCGGCGCCTGGCATCTCTGCTATATTCGAGAGGGTCGCGAGGGATGCATTTCGTGTCGAGCGAGATTGAGGCGTACAATGATCATGCTGACCCAACGTGTCCTGGTTTGCCGTGCTCGCCGCGATCACGGGGGAAAACCCGGTGCCGCCCGCGCTCGCCGGTCGGGTCAACGCGATAACGCTCGCTTGGCTCGATTGGGGGCGACAACGGGGGCACGCGGTGTGACCGCCGAAGTGCAGGGCGCCTTCCCCAAGCTCAGCGCTGACTTTTGTATCTTAAGACACCCACTGTCCGCTACCGAGAAAGGACATGGCACTGGAGGACACGCAGCGCCGTCCCGACTCGACTTGGCCAGCAGTTCGAGACCGACGACGGCACGGAAGACGGATCGGTTGACGGATTGATACCGAACTCGCCTCACATCCCCAGCAGGGGCTTAAGCTTGGCGCGCACTTCGTTGAGTACCTCGGCGGGCACGGTTGCGATGTGCTCGCTTCCCCTTTCTTGCCAATCCGCGCTCTTGACGTGATCGGCCAAGACCACGCCGTGCACGGGCAGGCCGCCCGGCAGCGCGACTTCGAAGACGTACCCCTTGGCGTGCTGCGTCACGGGGCACACCAGGCAAAGCCCGACCTTGGCGTTGTAGGAGCGTGGTGACAGCACCAGACCCGGGCGCCGCCCCGCCTGCTCGCGACCGGCCTGAGGTGTGAAGGACAGCCAGATCAACTCGCCCGCATCAGGAATGTGCCCGACGTCACCACGCCTCGCGCCCGAGGGCCGAGCCCCAGTCCGTTTCGCCATGGATGCTCTCCGGCGTAATCTGCTCGAGCAACTCATCGAGTCGATATTCGCGCTTCCGCGGCGCAAGAGCAGACCGCCGTCCACGCGCGTCAGCTCTAATTCGGCACCTTCGGCGAGGCCGAGCTCCCGCGCATAGGTTCCGGGAATGCGAACCGCGAGACTGTTACCCCATTTACCAACTTGTGCGTTCATAACCACCCCTCATGTTTCTACTAAGTATATCAAAAAGGCGGGCCCGTGCAATGGTGGATCCTTCACTCCAGACCGGGCGATGGCACTGCTGAGAAACACCGTCGAATAGGGCTCACCCCAGGCTCCGGTGCTGTCTCTTGTATTCGGCGGCAAGCAGATCGTGCAAGAATTGGAGCCGTTGGTCTGTGGGCGGCAGATCGGTCTTCAGCCGCGCCGCAAGGGGAGGGACGATCTGGCCGAGAAACTGCTGCTGCTGGTCCCCGGTCAGTCCGTCCCAGCGTTCCAGAATCCTCTCGACGGCGTCGAAGTCCTGGGGACGGGCGCGCTTCAGGGTGGTGGCGTCGAAGGCGAATTGCGCGACTCCCGGCGGGACGCTGCGCCAGCGACAGGCGCAGGTTGCCGATCGATTCCGGCTTGTCGAAAACCACGACCGTTCCCGCGACCATGTCCCCCAGCCGCTGCGATTGTTTCGAAATCGAGAGGGACAAGCCATAAGGGCGGCTGTTGGTCGATCACACGGAAAATATTCCGCACCAGGATTCCGCCCGGTTCCAGCGCAAAACCGTCGGCCCGGACGACCCGGATTCCCGACAGCCGTTTGCCGAGCGTCTGGCCCCGCGAAAACAGCTCGCTCGCGCCGAAATAGATGAAGCTGCCCACGCCCGAGACCAGAAGAAACAAACCGACAAAATACCACACCGCTCCCGAAGTCTCGCCGGGCGGCTGTCCGGCCGGTCGACGGGCCGTCTGGCGGCCCGGCTCGACGATGTCCCGGATGACCGAGTCGGTGATGACTCCCGAGCACATGAGAATGAAGAATATGACAACGCCGGCCGCGGCCATTATGATGTTATCGACGAACCACGCGACGAACCGTGTCCCGAGCCCGGCGGGCTGGTACGCCACCTGGATGTTTTCCGGCGTTTCGAATGCGATCTTGGTACTCATGGTACTTTGAGTATGAGTAGTTTCATCTCGCGGAACAAGCCGGACTGGGACGAGCTGGAAGCCCTTGTCGGGAAGGGCGCAAGTCGCATCGGCCGCATGTCCCCCGAGGAGCTCAGCCGGCTGGACGTGCTCTACCGGCGGACGACCGTGCACCTCGCGCAGGTGGCGACCCGGACGACCGACACGCGGCTGATCGCCTATCTGAACGACCTGACGGCGGCGGCACACAGCCTGATCTATCTGCCGCCGCGGAAGTCGGTGTGGCAGGGAGCCAGCCGGTTCGCCATCGAGGGCTTCCCGCAACTGATCGCCCGCCGCTGGCGGTTTCACGCGGCCTCGGCGGTCCTTTTGATCGCCGGAGCGATGTTGGGGTATTTCGCGTCGATGCACGACCCCCTGGCGGCGTACGCGCTCATGATGCCCGGCGATATCCGCTCTCCGGGCTCGACCCGCGAACAACTGCTGGAGGTCTTGAGGCACGGGCGCGACACCGGTGGCGGCGAGAAATTCGCGTTCGCGTCGATGCTGTTCGGTCACAATCTCAACGTGGGAATCATGGCCATGGCCCTGGGGGCTTTCGGCGGCGTATTCACGACAGTGCTGATCCTTTACAACGGCATGCTCCTGGGTGCCTTTGTCGCCATTCATCATCGGGCGGGGATCCACAGCGAGCTTTGGGCCTGGATTCTGCCGCATGGAATCACCGAGCTCTTGGCCATCATTCTCTTCGGGGGAATCGGGCTGCTTGCTCGCGCAGGCCGTCGTCAGCCCCGGTTTGCTGTCGCGGGCCGAGAGCCTGAGGCGGGCGGGGATCGAAGCCGGGCAGACGTGTCTGGGCGCCGGGGCCATGCTGGTGCTGGCGGCCATCGTGGAAAGCTATCTGCGGCAAAGCCATCTCTCGACGGCCGGCCGGCTCGCGTTCGCCGGCGGCACGGCCCTCTTCTGGACGCTGTACTTCCTGCACGGGTTCCTCCGCCAGCGCGCTACAGCACGTTCTGCTGCCGAAGCTCGATGAAGCGGTTGAGAGGGGAACCGTCAGGCGGCTCGGCTCGACGTCGAGGACCTGCACTCCGCTCCGCTTCAGCGAGCGCAGGGCCTCGTCCCGCTCGCGCAGAATGCGGAACGTCACGGCCTTGCGCGACCCGTCGAGGAGCGTCGCGACCGGTTCGGCGACGATCTGCCGCAAGAGCGGCGTCTGCAGGCCGGCGAACAAGACGACGTGGCGCCGCGACAGAGTTGCCAGCGAGGTGCGGAACCGCGTCGATGTTTCGACATCGACGATGTCGGAAAGAATGACCACCAGCGATCGCTTCGTCTGCCGCGACTGGAGCGTGGCGAACATCAGGCCGAAATCCGATTCGGCCCAGCGTGACTGAACGTTGTAAACGCTGTCAACCAGCGAGCGCAAGGCGCGCGGCCCGGAAAGGGGGGGCTGATAGCCCAGCACCCGATCGTCGAACAGCGCCAGGCCGCAACGGTCGCCGCTCTCGAGCGCCGTGCGGCACAGCATCAGGGCCGAGTCGACCGCGCAGTCGAGCTTGCTGCCGCGGCCGGCATCGGCCCCCATCAACCGTCCACAGTCGATGACGATCATCACGTCGCGATGGCGTTCGACCTGGAAGCGGCGGACGACGGGACGACGGAGGCGGGCGGTCGTTTTCCAGTCGATCCGTCGCGGATCGTCGCCGGGCCGATACTCCGACAGCATTTCGAATTCGGTCCCGAGCCCGGTCTGCCGAACCCGCGAAGTCTTGTCGAGCAAGAGGAGCTCGGCCCGTTCGTCGTGCCGGAGGCCTTCGGAAGAACTGAAACCCTCGGGAAGAACTTTCACGCTGCCGGGGCACGAAAAAACCTGCTGCGCTTCCAGCACGTCGAAGGGCCCGGTCAGCCGGAGCCATGCCGGTCCGAATTCGAACGACCCGCGCACCGGAATCCGGATCGTGGCGGCAAGCGATTCACTGCCCCCCGCCGGCAGGCGAAACGCGTGGACCCCAAATGCAGGGACCGCCGCGGCGGGAACCACGTCGCGAAGCTCCGCTGCGAGCGTCAATGGTGCGCGACTGCGAGACGCGCAATTCGACCGGGAACGGCACGTCCCGCCCAACCGCGGCCGGCATCGTCCGCTCGATCTTCATGCCGCGGAAGGACGTGCGCAAGGCCCGGTAGTCGAGCGCGGCGACGACGACCGCGACAACCAGACGTCAGTCCCGAGACCGGCATCACGGGCGCGCCGGGCCAGACGAAAGTGAGAGGCGCGAGGACCAGGAGCACCGCGGCCGTCCGCACGAGATTTCGTCCCGGCCGGATTCTCACCGCGGCACCTCGACCGATTCCAGCAGGTTGCCCAGAATGGTATCGGCCGTGGTTCCTTCCAGCTCCGCCGATGGACTGAGCACGACCCGGTGCCGCATGACCGGCACGAACGCCGTCTTGATGTCGTCGGGGATGACGAAGTCGCGGCCCGGCAAAGCGGGCCAGGCTCTTGGCCCCCATGAGGAGCATCAGGCCCGACCGCGGGCTGGCGCCGACGGCGAGCGAGTCGTCGCCGCGCGTCGCGTGCACCAGGCGGCGGACGTATCCGATCACCTCTTCGCGAATGTGCGTCTGCCGGATCGTCTCGCGGGCTTCCAGAATGTCGCCGGGCCCGACGACCGCTCGCACGTGCAGGCGGACCGGGTTGGAGAGGCCACCGGTCGCATGATGGTCGCGCAGGATCCGCTCTTCGTCGCTCGCCCCGGGATACGACACGACGACCTTGAACATGAACCGGTCGAGCTGCGCGAGCGGAAGCGGATACGTTCCCTCCTGCTCGATCGGGTTCTGCGTGGCGAACGTGATGAACGGGTCAGGGAGCGGATGCGTCACGCCGTCGTACGTCACACACAGCTCCTGCATCGCTTCCAGGAGCGCCGACTGCGTGCGGGCCGATGAGCGGTTGATTTCGTCGGCGAGCAGAAAATTCGTGAAGACAGGCCCAGGCCGGAACTCGAACGTCCGCGTGTCTTCGCGAAACAGCGACGAGCCGGTGATGTCGATGGGGAGCAGGTCGGGGGTCATCTGCACCCGGCGGTAATCGAGACTGAGGGCGGCGGCGATCGTCCGCACCAGCAACGTCTTGGCGACCCCCGGCGGACCTTCCAGGAGCACGTGACCGCTGCTGAAGAGGGCCGCCAGGGCGAAATCCACGACTTCGTCCTGCCCGTAGATGACCTTGGTGATTTCCTGGCGGATGGCTTTGTAATGTGTTTCTAAAGACAACGGGACATCCTCTTGAAAAGATCCAACGCGACCGATTCCCTCAACACCACATTCCGCGTCAAGGCCGCGTCGACCGCCCCCACGGCTTCGATCAGTTGCCGGGCACGGCGGGGATCGCGGCGGGCCAGAGCCGCGGCCAGCTCTTCGACATGGTCGCGCGAGGGCGGCAAGTGCAGCTCGTCGCGGATCGCGCGCAGCACGCCCGAGCGAACCTCGCCCAGCAGAAACGCCTGACTTGACTTCCCCCGGTTGAGGAACCGCGCCATCGCATCGACGTATTCCCCGATCGATCGCCGCGATTGTCCCTCCGGCGCCAGCGGCGGCCCCAGAAAAACAGCCTCCCGCCAGATCCACAGCCCGATCACGGTCAGCAGGCAGAGCGTCGTGGCCGCGTAGCCGCGCTGGGTAAATAACCACAACGGGTTCCCGCGGATCGTCAAACCGTGATAAAACTCGTCGAAGACCACAGGCCGCGAGGGCGCCGCCAGCAACTGGACCGCAAGCACGCTGTTGTCGTGCCGCGCGATCAGGCCGTTCTCGGCCAAGGCCGGCGAGGCCACGACGACCACCTCTCCTTTTCCCCGGCGGTAAACCGCGGCCAGGATCTGTTCGCTCCCGGCCGGGTCTCGAAAGGTAATCGTTCCGTCGGGTGAGGGCTTGCCCGCGGCTACGACCTGTAGCTTCTTCTCGGGTACTTCGATCGCGGAAACAAGCTCGCGCAGCGGGGACAACACACCGGTCGCCGTGACGGTCACAAGGCGGGTGGCAACCGGCCGTACCGTACCCGTCCACAGCTCGCTCATGCGACCGATATCATCATTTTCCGGGTCGTCCCGGTCCGTCGCTCCGGGGGAGGCCCGGCCGTCGGACGAGAGGCGACTCGAATCCGCCTGGGAAACCTTCGCTGCGGGCTCAAGAGTGATCGTCTTGAGATCCACGCTCGCCAGGCCCAGCTCGCCCAGAACCGTCAATTCGCGCGTGGGCACGGGCCTACCGGAGAGCCCCGGCGGCCGGGGAGCGGCACGTCTTTGGTCGGGGGCGACCACGACGCGCCCACCATTTTCGACCCACCGGGCGAGAGCGTGCAGATAGGCGGGTTCCATCTGCACGAGGTCTGGTTGAGGCTTCCAGAGCACCAGCGTCACGTCGCGACCGACGACGCCCGTCGGCGGGGCGAGGATCCGTTCCACGGGAACGCCCAGATCGGTGAGGATCTCGAACAGGCCCCGCTGGCCTTGCACCCGCGTGCCGTACGAGTCGCTGCCCAGTCCGCCGCTGTCGGGGGGACGGGCCAGTTCCAGGCACGCCCAAAGAAGCGATCCCACGGCGACTACAATGGTGAGCGCCACGAAGTTACGCGCGGTGAGCATGGAGAGGCTCCTCCGCCACGTCGCGGATCCGGGCGTGCGCGGCTCGGCAGGCTTCGAATTCTTCGAGCCCGCACACGCCCTGGCCATACCACCGCGTCTCGATCGTGTCGACGAACAACTTGAGGGGCTCGAAGACCGGCGAATCCTGGTGCCGGCGCAGGTGCTCGCGGTTGGTGGTGCCGGCGCGAAAAGCCCGCTTCTCAGCCCGCTCCAGCCGCAACAGGCACGCCACGAACAAGAGCCGGATGGCCGTCATGAAGTCGCCACGGGAAACCGCCTCGGCTGCCTGGCGTTCGAGCGCGGCCGGATCGCGCGGCGCGTGCAGCACAGCCGCGGCCAGGCCGCGCTTCTGCCTGGGCCCGCTCACGGCCCTGACAATCGTATATCCGATATGGAGCACCAGCAGGACCAAAAGTGCTGCTAGACCGATGACGATCGGCCAGCGCAGCCAGGCGGGAAGGCCCCCCAGGGCGTCGAGCAGCCATTGAAACGGGGTGAGAACCCACCGGAGCACTCGCAAGAGCAATTCCAGAAGGATGCGCCCCGAATCGGACTGCGGATGCAATTGATAGTCGGGCCGGCGAAGCACTTCCTCCGCCGTCCGGCGAATCGTTTCTGGATCGGGCAATGTCGAAGCGGCTGGCATCGAGCCCATCCTATTGTTCCTACCCTGTCAATACTGGGGAGTCGCTCCGCCCGTCGCATCGGCGATCGTCTCGGCCCCGACCGACTGGGCCAGAAGCGCCAGGTCGAATTGCTCGTGCTTGCAGCGGCAGGAAAAGTAAAACACCACGAATGCCGCCGACGCGAAGATCGTCACGACCCCCGCGAGGATCGAACTCACGACGACCCGCAGGTGCAGCTCGGGAATAAAGTTGGCCGCGAACGTGATCCCACCGTTAATGAGTCCTACGAGCAGCCCCAGCACAAAAACGGTCCCGATATTGCCGGCCATCAACTGCTTGCTCCGCTTCATGGCCGCCAATCCGCCGACGCCCTCGATGACGACCACCTGGGTCGCCAGGGTAAACCAGAATGCAGCCAGGATTCCCGGAACGACCAGGAGTAACATGCCGCCCATGATGGCCAGACCGACGAGGATCCAGGTGCCGATGAGCGGGAGAATCCGCTGAAATGCCCGCTTGTACGATCCTCCCACACTCACCGGCTTTTCGAGGTAGGCATTGGCGATCGCGTAAATGACGGCCGCGTTTGTAATCGGGGTAATGACATAAACGGCCAGGAGGAGGATCGGCAGCGAGACGCTCATGACCGCGAGAGACGCCGCCATAGCCTGCTCCGGCGTCGGATTCGGGGGCAGCGCCGGCATCATCGCCACCTGGATCAATCCGCCGATCACACTGAAGGGGATCAACAAGCTGGCGGTAATGCCCAACAAAACCCCGAAATGGTCCTTCGTCAGATTCACCGCCTGATCCAGAATCTCGCCGATTTTGAGCTCTCGAATCGCGTAGCGCATCGCCGCTCCTTTCACGAGCCGATCCAGCCGGTCGATCACATCGAGCTGGAAACTTGAGCCGGCTGGCGGACGAACGTCTTTTTGTTGGGCCTCATCGCGCCCAACATGCTAAAGGAGCCGGCACGAAAAAACCACGAAAATCCGGCGAGGGCTCCGGGGAACGTGTGTCGCCCACCACTCGCTGGCCCGGTTGGTCCAATGCGAACGTGAGTCTCGCCTGCCCACACCACTTTCCGCACTTGACGATATCCCGATCGAAGTTGAAATACGGGGCGCGATTTCCAGCATTTCTGTAAAAGCAGATAAACCACGAAGCCTGAGTAAAATCGGCCCCGCGAAAACTGCGCCGGACGGCGTGCGTGGCCCTCTCGGTTCCGCGAGTACCGAGAAGGCGGCCATCCGGAGCGCAACCAAGCCTTAAGGAACCAGCATGATCGCCTCGAATGTCGAGCGGCCTACCTTCGAGGATCCCGTATTGCAGCGCCGGCTGATGGGTCTGCGCCGGGTCGATAACACCACGAATCTGATCTATCTCGCCGTCGAGTACCTCGCGCTTCTCATGACGGCCGGCATTGCAATTTTCTTGGCGGAATCTCGCGAATATTGGGGGCTTTCCTGGTGGTGGAACGTGCCGGTGTTCACGGCGGCGGTCGTCCTGATCGGCGGCATTCAGCATCGGCTCGCGGGGCTGGGACACGAAGCGGCCCATTATTCGTTCATGAAGAATCGTTTGCTCAACGATCTCATCCCGGATCTTTTTTGCATGTTCCCGCTCATGTCAGCGCTGCATTTTTACCGGGTGTTTCACCTGGGACACCATCAATTCACCAACGACCCGGATCGCGATCCCGACCTGCTCAACCTGGGGCCTGCGAAGCGCGCGGGTGAGTTTCCGATGAGCCGGCTTCGGTTTATCTTCGCGATCTACTTTTGTGCTCTGGTCGCACCCTTGCGCTGCCTCCGCTACCAGTGGGCGTACCTTCAAGTCAACACATTGGGAACCGGGAGGAACGTTTACGTTCGTAAGCCGGCGAGTTCGGGCGGACCGCCCGAGGCTCGAATCCGGCTGGGGACTATGCTCGGCATTGCCTACGTCTTTGGCTTCGCGGCGGTGCTCCGGCTGCTGACAGGACTCGGCCAGCCGCGCTGGATCATTCCCACCGGGTTTTGCGGGATGGGGCTCGCCGCACTCATCACGTATTGCTTGCCCGACTGGGCGATCTACCGCTCGCCGTTTCGCCACGCCTACTCTCCTCGGTTTGCGAGCGCGGTCCGGCTCAGCTTCTACACGACCGTGCTGTCGGCCCTGGCCTACATTCGCTGGGCGACCGGCGGGGCGTCTTTCATCTACCCGATCCTTTTGTGGCAGTTGCCGCTGGGGACGTCGTTCATGTTCTTCATGTTCCTGCGCGACGTGTATCAGCATTCCAACGCCGACACCGGGCGGCTCACCAATTCTCGAGTCTTTTTCCCCGATTTCTTCACGCGCTGGGCGGTATTTGTCTACGGCCAGGATATGCACGTTCCGCATCATCTTTTCCCGGCCGTCCCCCACTACCGGCTGCGCCGGCTGCACGAGCTCCTGAAATTGAGCCACGCCGGTTACCGGCTCAACGTGGTCGAGGCCCACGGCACGTTCCACAATCACGGGAACCGCCGCACGATTCTCGATGAAATGACGGGGCAGCGACCGGCGCGGCCGGCGGCCGCGACGGCAAATCCGAAATCACAAATCCGAAATCACAAATAGGAAATCCGAAATCACAGCCGACGTCAGGCACGATTCCGGCCTGCGTGGGACCGTTCCTTCGGCCTTCTCAGGTGGTTGCGGACATCCGTGAGCAAGCCCGCTTGCAAGGCAAAATGGGGACGACCGGCCGCGGTTTGGGCGAGCTCCATGCGGCGCTTTCGGCGGGCTCGGATTTCGGGCCAAGCTCCGATGGCGTCGCACTTGCCCAGAAGAAACGGCCCGAGGCGGCCACGAGCCAGCCGCCAGAGAGCTTGGAACGTCAGAAATGCCAGGTGCGGAATGAGCGCCGCCGCAAGCAGGGCGGACGGCAGGTTGGCCCAGAAGACGACTTCGGCATTACGCGCCATGCAGCGCTGCAAAGCGGGACTGCCGTGGTCGTAGGTTGCCGAGATGTCGTGATAGACCAGCGAGCGCGGTGTGAAGACGCAGCGATATCCGGCCCAGCGCAAGCGGAAGGCCAGGTCCGTGTCCTCGTAGTATGAGCCGAGGAACGGGTCGAAGTTGCCCGTGTGGCCAATCGCTGAGGCGCGATAGAAAGCGCTCGAGCCGCTGGCGCCGAAGACCTCTTCAACGGGGCGCCCTGACCAGCGGGTGGCCGGCTGGCCGTGGCCTCGCTTGGTCGCCCAGCCGACGAGAGCATAGGTGTCGCCCGCCGAGTCGACCCGCTCCGGGTCCGACCGCAAGAGCACCAGGGGTGCGACGGCTCCCACGGTAGGGTCGCGGAAAGGGGCCAGCCCAGCTTCGATCCAGCCTGGTGCGACCTCGGTGTCGTTGTTGAGGAGTTGAATAAATCGTCCGCGGGCCGCGCTCAAGCCCGCGTTCGCGGCCGCGCAGAAGCCAGCGTTTTGCTCCAGGTGGACCAGGCGCACTTCGGGGTGAAACCGCGCCAGCATCTCGGCCGTGCCGTCGGTCGAGCCGTCGTCAGCCACGACCACCTCGATCGCCACATCGGGATCGCGGGGCCGGTTGCGCGCGATGCTGGCGAGGCAGCGCGCGAGCAGGTCCCGCCCGTTGTAGGTCGGAATGACCACCGAGCAGACCGGAGCGCAGGCGGAATGCACCGGCTCGCAGTCAGCGGCCCTCAAGCGGCGTGAGTCTCCGTTCGCCTCGGCTCTTTCCACTTGGTCTTGCCCCAGAAGACGTGCTGGATGGTCATGAACAGGATTCTCACATCGAGCCAGAACGACCACCGCTCGATGTAGTCCAGATCGTACTGGATCCGCTTGCGTAGCGAGGTGCGGCCGCGCCAGCCGTGGACCTGCGCCCAGCCGGTCATGCCGCCTCGAACCGCGTGCCGAAGTTCGTAGTCGGGGATGCTCTGGCGGAACTGCTCGACGAACGTGGGCCGCTCGGGTCTGGGGCCGACCAAGCTCATGTCGCCGCGCAGGACGTTATAGAGCTGAGGAAGCTCGTCGATATTGGTGTGCCGCAGCCAGTCGCCGACTCGCGTGCAGCGCGCGTCGTGGTCGGAAGCCCAGATCGGACCGGTCTCGCGCTCGGCATCGCACCGCATGCTCCGGAACTTGAAGATCCGAAAACGGCGACCCCCCTGCCCCACGCGATCCTGCGTGTAGAAGATCGGCCGCCCCGAGCCGATCAGAATCGCCGCCGAGACCAGCGCGAAGAGGGGAGCCAGCACGAAGAGTCCGATCGCGGCGAGCGAGATATCGATCAAGCGCTTCGCCGCGCGCGACCAGGTCACTTGAGCCCAGGCCGGCAGCCGCGGCCCGCAGCCGTGCCGCCGCCGCGGCTGGGTGGGATTGTCGGACAGCGGCACAGCCGTGGTAGCGTCGAGCGCTCCCGCGTCCAACTGGCGGGAATCGACGGAAACCCAATGCACGGCAACATCAGAATTGATAAGTTGGGAGAGACAAGGCCGCAGTCGTGCTTCGGGCGTGTGGGACACGGCCACGACCACGTGAGTGGCGCGCGCACGGTCAACCAGCTCGTCGAGGCGATCGATGGAACCCAGTACCGGGACCGGGTCAGCTTGAGGATGGAGGGCCAGATGCCGGCTCCGTGGGCGCAGGTGCGAGGCTCGGCCATGGCCGGCGTCGATAAAGCCGACGATCTGTGGTCCGCTCCAGGGCCGGTCGCCCAGGAGCCGCGCCAACCGCCGCGCGGCTCGCCTGGCCCCGACCAGCACGACGCGGCGGGCAAGCAGGTCCGCCCCCACGGGCGCCGGCTCCACGTGCGGCTTCTGGCCGGCGACCTCTTGAGGGTGTTTCATGAGTCGCCCCCGATCCCTCGGTCTGCGGTCCGGAGAGGCTGCGACCCCTGCATCCGCGCTCCGCTTTGCTCCGACAATCTCGACGCCGGGAGGTACCATCCTTGGCAAGCCCCCTCGATTCGGTTTTCCCTCAAGCTCTGCAATCGACCGAACCGACGTTAAATTGAAACTATCCGGTACGAGAGGAACGATACGACTGCGTCGAAGCTGCTCTTGAGGTCGATTTTGTGGTTGAGTCGTCCATTACTCACCCGCTGACTTCCGCGAACGGCCTGACTCCTCGATTGACTGTGGTCATTGTCAATTACGAGAGCTGGCCAGACGTGCTTCGCCTCACCGCCTCATTGATGGCGGAGCCCGAGTTTCTCTCGGGCCGAGCTCAGGTGATCGTGGTCGATAACGCCTCGAGCGGCTCGATCCCCCAACCACTCGCGGTACCCCGCCCTGGCTTGCGTCTGCTCACCCGGCAAGAGAACGGAGGGTTCGCCGCCGGCGTCAACGACGGCTGGCGGGCAGCACGAAACTCCTGGCTGTTGATCCTCAATCCAGATGTGGAGATCGGAGGGGGGTTCCTGGGCCAGGTCTTCGCGCGGCTCGCGAGCCACGAGGCCGATCCGGATGGGCCGCCAGGGATCGTCGGCTTCGGTTTGCGAAACCCCGACGGCTCGCCCCAAGGCTCGGTGGGAGTCTTCCCTGACCTGGCCCGGGCCATCTGGGAGCAGTTCATACCGCGCTCCCGCAGGAAATACCAGGCCGGTTGGCGAATTCATTCCGGGCCCGTTGATTGGGTCACGGGCGCGTGCATGCTTGTCAATCCCGCAATGATCGCTGCCCTGGGGGGCATGGACGAGGATTTCTTCCTGTACTACGAAGAAGTCGCCTTCAGCAAAGCGGCCCAGAACCGCGGCTGGCGAGTGCAATACGATGCAAGCGTGAACGTGATCCATGGGCATCCCTTGCAAAATCGGCCGATTTCGCCCAAGATGCGGGTCATCACCCGGCATAGCAAGCTGCTTTACTTTTTGAAGCACTTGCCGCGCTGGCAGTTTTTGGTCTTGGCGCAGATCGTACTCTGGGAGTCGGCCGTTTGGCGGTTCTGGTCGAGATTACGACGACGGCCCCACGATGATCGGTCGTGGCGAACGGTCGGCGACGTGGCCCGAAGGCTCAGAAACGGCGACGATCTGAAGGGCCGCGACGTCCGCAAGCTGGCCGAGCTTGTCGAGGTCGAGGTCCCGGCACTGCCGGCTGGAGATGATCCCTCACGGTCATCGGAAGCGGTCACCGAACACGCTGAGGTCACCACCTGAGCGACCAGTGGAGCAAGGACGCAGCGCGGCAATCTGGCCGGCCGTGCAGGCTCCGCGAAAATCAGTAAGGAGGCGCCCGCGTGAACAGATCTCAGCACGCACTCCGTGTCGGCCTCCTCGTGGCCGGCGCCGCGATTCTGCTCGGATGGGTGATCCGGCACTCGGAGGCCAGTTTTGCCGATGGCCTGCGTTATATCCACCGAGCCGAACTTATCCAGACGGATGACTTTCGCGGTGGGCTCATTTCGGGCGTCGACCACCCGTTGCACCCCCTGGGCATCGCCGTGATTCACAAGCTCCTGGGAGGTGCCGATCCCGCCTCCTGGCAGCTCGCCGCGCTGTTGCTTTGCTTGACGTCGGCCGTTCTCCTGGTGGTTCCGGTGTACCTCTTAACGCTCGAGCTCTTCGGGGAGCAAGCCGCGTGGATGGCGAGCGTGCTAGTCGTCGTCAATCCGATCATCGGATACGTGGTGGTCAACGTCCTGAGCGAAAGCACGTTTTTGCTGTGGTGGACCTTTGGATTGTGGGGAGCCGTGCGATTCTTGCGCGAAGGTCGATTTGCGTGGCTGCCCCTGGCGCTTGCCTTTGGGGCCTTGGCCTACCTGACCCGTCCCGAGGGCATGCTTTTACCGGCGGCCCTCCTCGCGACGCTCCTCTTCCTCCCGATCTTGCGTGCAACCCGCATCAACTGGCCGCGGTGGTGGCAGGCGATGGCTTTTCTGATGGCGGGCGCGTTGCTCCTGGTGGGACCTTATATCGCGGCCAGGGGCGGTCTGGCCACCAAGCCGGGAATCGCGCGCGTCTTGGGGCTGGCGCCCGGTTCGCAGCCACTCGCCCTCGAACGAGAGCGGCCGCTACCCGACGGACAGACGCCGCTTGAGACCTACCGGATCGCGACGGTCCGCATGGCCAAGGTATTCCGCGCCGCGGTGACGCCCCCGCTGTTCCCGTTTGCGCTCTTCGGGCTGGTGCTGGCCGCGACGCTCAAATCACGGATCAGGGCCTGGCTATTCCTGTCAATCGTGCTCTCGGCGTCGGCGCTGGCCTTGGTGCGGCTGCACGCGACCGGGGGCTACTGCACGGTGCGCCACGGCCTGGTTCCCGGCATGCTCCTCACGCTCGCCGCCGCCCACGGGATCACCTGGCTGATGGGCAAAGTTTGGATCCCAGGCCGCTGGCTCGGCCTGGCGCACGAGCGGTTACGGCCCGGCCCCGCCGTGTGGTCGGCCATGATCTTTTTCTTCATCGTGATGCCGAACATTACTTCGCAGGGACCGGCGGGCGCCGGCCCTTTCTCGGTCTATCGCCAGACAGGGCGGTGGCTTGCCCAGCACGCCCAGGACGACGGCAAGGTGCTCGACCTGACCGATTGGTCGCTCTTTTTCAGCGACCGTCCGGGATACATTTTCGCGAACGTCTACGAAGCCCCGCGGGACCCCAAGACCCGATGGATCGTGGCGCGCAAGCCGCACGTCGAAGGGCACTGGCACTACAGCAAGGTCCTGCGCGATCTGATCGGCGATCGCCAACCCATCGCGCTTGTCCCTCCCCAAGCCGGCCCGAATCGAGTCCAGATCCGGATCTACGACCTCCACTCCTCAGCCAGCCAGACCGCAGCGACGACCAACCCGCAGGTGCTGGATTCGCGACTTCGTTAGTACGCTGACGAGAGCAGGCGCTGGGCGGTCGGCAGTAGGCTGTTGAGGGAATCGATACGCGTGGTTGGGCTTCCCCCCCTCTCCCTGTGGGAGAGGTCCCCACAGGATGTGGGGGGTGAGGGCCAGGGGGAAGGTGGCCCGAAGGGCCGGATGCGGGGGTTATTTTGATTCCAGCTTCTTCAAACGAACGCGGCGATCCTTAACGAGGCTGCGCGCCTCCTCATTCTCGGGCTCAAGCGTCGCCGCGTGGAGGGCCGCGTCGAGGGCTTTTCGCTCCCAGCCGATCACTGGTGCACCTTCCTCGCGGTAGGCGATCTTCGCTTGCTGGACATATCCATCGCTCAGAAGCATGAAGGAGGTGGCCTGATCAGGATACGATCGCGTGAGCCGTTCGGCCAGTGCGACCAGTTGATCGGCGATCCGGTGCGCATCGCCGAGTTTGCCGGCCTGTCTTTGCCACGTCATTGTGCGGGCACAGTGGTGCATCATAATCCCGCCGACGGCGGGAATCCGGGTATGATCGAGGCCGAACTTCGTGGCATCGGATTGGATTGAGGAGATGATGCGATCCATCCATGCTTCGGCTGGAAGATCCGCCGGTATGAGCCAGGGTGACTTGACAACCGACGGCAGCCAGCCGATCCGCCTCGCTGTCAGTTCAGCGAGGTTCCTTTCCAAATCTGGCATTCCGACGTGCGCTGGCTGCGGTTGGATCGGGGGTCGAGGTGGTGTGAATTCGCCCGACCATCGTCCCAGCGCCGCGAGAGTCGATGCCTCGCACAAAGCGACTTCACGAAACACGGTTTCCGCATCCGGCACGGATCTGACCAGATTGAGATCTTCATCGAGTTCCTTCCGTGCGCGATCCCAGTCGCCACGCAACATCAGATAATCCGCGTGGCGACGATGGCAATGGCTGAGTTGACACATCTCACCAACATAGACTTCATGAGGTGATTTCGATCGCTCCAGCATCGCGATCGCCCGTGCGTTCCATTGTTCATAAAATTGGTCGTTCTTGGAGTCACTAACATAGGTCATCAAGCCAACGGCTGCTCCGAACCGTCTCTGCTGGATGTCCACGTCGCCGGGACTGAGAGCGAGCCATGCCTCGCAATAGCCGATGTATTCCTCGATGAGCGACCGTGCCTCGTCTTGCTTCCCGACATGCAGATAGAAAGCCGCGAGGTAACTATCGATCGCGGCGAGTCGTTTCAGACCGCCGATGTCGAGAGGATATCGTTTCGAAAGCTCGATTTCCTGCGAGCGAGCTAGTTCAAGAGCATTAACATGATCAATTTTAAAATATACGACCGACTTCTCCTGCCAGTCAATGGACAATATCCTTGACAGCTCATCAAGCGATCGCGATGCCACCTGGTAATTCTCCTCGGAACGCAATCGCTGCGCCTCGGAACGCCGCAACAGTGCGAAGGTCCCCAGAGAACTCCCGATCAGCATCAGTAACAAAGTTGCTGCCAGAGCCGCGATCACAGGTTGACGGCGGCACCAGCGCCAGGCGTGCTCGACCGGGGATACGGGCCTCGCCTTGATCGGACGGCCTTCCAGCAAGCGGTTGAGGTCGTCGGCCAGTGCCTCGGCCGAGGCGTAGCGCCGGGAGGGGTTCTTCTCCAGGCACTTGAGTGCGATGGTTTCCAGGTCGCGGGGGACGCTCGGGTTAAGATGGCGGGGGCATGCGGGTTCCGCGTTGCGGATCTGGTCGAACGTCTCGATGGTCGAGGCGGCCAGGAACGGCGGCCGGCCGGTCAAGAGTTCGTATAAGATGGCGCCCAGGGCGTAGACGTCGGTGGCGGGGCCAAGGACCGCGCGGTCGGCCGCGATCTGTTCGGGCGCCATGTAGGAGGGCGTCCCGCACGGGCCGGCCATGCTCGTTGAGGAGGCCCCCAGATCGGCCAGAGGCCGGGCGATACCGAAATCAGCGACTTTGGGAGACGCGTCTTTCCACGTCGCGTCCAGTGCGGAATCGAGGAGGATGTTCGAGGGTTTCAGGTCGAGGTGCAGCAGGCCGGCTGTGTGTACCGCGGACATCGCCGCGGCGACCGGTCTCACGAGTTCGGCGGCGGCTCGTGGCCGCACCGGTCCCCGCAGCCGCTCCTTCAAGCTCCCTCCCGGCACGAATTCCAGCACGAGGTACAGCCAGCCGCCGGCCTCGCCCGCGTCGTGAATCTGGACGATGTTGGGGTGGCAAACCCGAGTGACGCATCGTGCTTCCGAAAGCCAGCGCTTGCGCTCGCGCGAGCGAGTCATCGGGCCGCTCGGCACGATCTTGAGGGCTACCGTGCGTGCGAGTTTGGGCTCCCACGCTCGGTAAACCACACCCATGCCGCCGCGCCCGAGTTCGCCTTCGATGTCGAAGCCGGGGATGTGCGGCCGGTCCTCCTCGGCCGGAAGCGACGCCGGCGACGGGCCAGTCGCCGTGTGGTGCGCAAGAAGCTTTTCGAGCGACCCCACGCATTTTTCACAGTGTTGGACATGCGCCTCGGCCGCGGCCCATCGAGCGCCGTCGAGCGAGTCGTGACCAAGCCGGGCGAGAGTGTCGTCGGAAGGGCAGGTGGACATGGAGGAGATCACTTTGCATCAGGACATATCGGGCGCGATGGCTTGAGGATTCCCGGGATACCGCTGGGTGGGGCGACGCTTGCCTTCGGCGCGGAGCATCCGCCCGACCCGCTTGTGCGCCGCAAACACGGCCGCGTACGACATTCCCATATCATTCGCAGTCTCGCGGATCGAGCAGCCGTCTATGGCGATCCGCCAGAACGCTTGCCAGGTCTGCGGCTCGACGCGTTGTTTTACCGCGTGCTGCACCTGCTCAGCCTGGCGCAGCAGGAGCGAACGTCGCGACTCCGACTCGGGCTCCTCGTGTTCCTCGCCACCGATCGCGCCGACGGCCAGCAAGAATGCATCGGCGGGCTGATCGTCAAGAAAACGGACGGACTCTGTTCCGCGCTTACGAAGCAGGTCAACCTCCCGGGAATGGCAGAACTGCCGGAGCCAGCCACGAAACGTGCGGCCCGGATCGTATTGGTACGTGCGGATTCGATCCGCCAGCTCGATCCAGATTTGCTGGCAAAGGTCTTCAAGGGTGCCGTCGTCCAGGCCATAACCTCGGCACCAGGAACGAATCAGGGAATCATAGCTTTTGAAGAATTCGCACCATGCGGGATGATCCGCCCAGTCGGCGACCCGCTTCAGAAGCAACGGGCTGGTGGTGACGCCGTTCTTCCGTTTCATCGCACACCCCAGGTTGAAGGGTTCCGCAGCGCACCGGCCAGACGCTGAGAGCCGGACTGACCGGGAGCTGTGTTAACGCGCTTCGTAATACTTAGGGAGAGACAATCGTTCGCTCAAACACCTGCCAACCGGAAGTAAATATTGTACGGGCTTCTGCGACGCCCAAGCAATGGATCGCTCCCGGCACTCGGGAGGAGTCCCTGATAAGGGCATCGATGTTCCTTGGAGGGAAGTGTCATGAGAAGCTTCGCATTCGTAGGGGTTCTGTTGGTCATGTTGGTCGGTGGGCCAGCGGCCCGGGCCGGTAGTTTCCTGGAACTAACGGCCGTGACGCCCGGCACATCAGGCACGTTCACGGGCACGCTCAACGGCGTGGCCGTCACGGGGGCGATCACGGCGAATGACGGGAGTTACGAGTTCACCTTGACGGGGCTCGCGAGCTGGGACAATTCGGTACTTAACAATACCTCGCCGCAGTACAGCTACAGCAACATCTATACCCCGTCGATCCCGCTGACTGACCAGGTCGGGTATGACAAGTTTGCCTCCTCGGGCACCGCGACCGTGACAATCACCTTCGGCTCACCGGTGACAGACCCCGTGTTCCATGTCGCGAACCTGGACGCCAGCGCGGACACCTTCTCGCTCACCGGCGGACTGACTGGCCTGAGCCTCCTCAGCGGCAACGGAGGGGCCGGTGACGGCCTAGGGGTCAGCGGCAACACGGTCTTGGACCTCAACCCAGACACGGGCGTTGGGCAGGACCCTTCTACGCCACCCCTGACCTCGGGGCCGCGGTCGGCGTACGGCTCGGTCGAACTCCTTGGAACTATATCGACCCTGACGTTCAGCGTGAGCTACCCGGGCCTACCCCCGGGAGACGGCGGGAGCTTCACCCTCAGCGCCGGCGCCGCCGCAGTCCCCGAGCCCTCCTCGCTCGCCTTGTTGTGTGTGGCGGGGGCGCTCAGCGGGATCGCTTGCTCTTGGTGGCGGCGAAAGAAGGGGATGAAACAGAATTCGGGGTGTCGCCCGTCAAATTGGACGCAATCATGCTCCGAATTCTCAGCAACCTGAGGCCGTTCGGCTATGCACGCCGCCGCGCCGCAGGCAAGCGGCGAAGCCGCGTACAGCAGCCATGCGTGAAGCGGTTGGAAGTGCGGGCGCTTATGGCCTCCTTCCAACCGCTAGGTGCTTATACCAGCGCGGCCGCCGTATCAGCGGATGGTTCGACGGTCGTAGGAAACTCGCTGCTAGGAGCTGGGGGACCCATTTACTGGACCCAACGCACCGGTGTGGTCTTTCTCCGTGATTCCTCGGGAAATATCTATCCGGGCGTCGCAACCGGCGTTTCTGGAAATGGTTCCGTCATCGTGGGCGACGGCTCTCTCGGCGGAGGGGCGTTTCGCTGGGCAAATGGTATTGCGGCCCCGATCTCTCAACTGGCGGCGGCGAACGCGAATTCGGTGTCGACAGACGGCACGATCATCGCTGGCGACGTAGATACGGGTGGCGGTTGGTCTCCCTATATGCTGACTGGCGCGACCCTGGAGGTCAACTTCCTGCCCCCGGGTGATTACTCGAATCCTTTTCTTGGGACCACCATGTCAGCAAACGGTGACGTTCTCGCCGGGAATCCCACTGGCGGCCTTACTGAGGGGCCACCCTTGGGAACGTGGCAATGGAACGATGGCACATTGATCCAATTTCCTGACAGCACCACCGGTAGCGATGCCACAGCAGTGTCGCCGGATGGTTCCGTCGTGGTGGGATCGATAGGTGGCAACGGCGCCGGGGGCCTCACACAAGCGTTCGAATGGACCAACGGGGGGACCAATGGGGTGGTGACGCCCCTGACCTGGCCAGCCGGCTATAACACCGGCTCCGCAACGGCTGTCTCAACTGACGGGTCGACAATCGTGGGCGTTATGAGTCCACCAGGAAATGGAGGCGGAGGAGGAGGAGGGGGACAGCCGAGCGCTGCATTCATTTGGAATCAAGCCAGTGGCGTCCAGGATCTCCAGCAAGTATTGACTACCGATGATGGTCTGGGCTCCTACCTCACCGGGTGGACCCTGACCGAGGCAACCGCCATAACCCCCGACGGAAACAGGATCGTCGGCAACGGTATTGACCCTCAAGGCCGACAAGAAGGCTGGATCGTCAATCTCAACGGACAAAAACTGAGCGGAACGACGACGTCGCTACAGGCAAGTCCCCCGAGCTCGGTCTATGGTCAACGGGTCACCCTCACGGCTACTGTCAGCCCCGATCCAGGAATGAGTGGGACGCCGACCGGCTCGGTCGCTTTCTACGACGGTGCCACCGATCTTGGCACGGCTTCGCTCATCGGCGATACTGCGACGCTGCCGGTAACCAGCCTGCCGGTGGGAACCGATGGGATCGCGGCCAGCTACGGCGGCGATTCGCAGTTCGGGACGAGTATGTCCTCGACAAGTGACGTGGCCGTGCAGCAAGATAAGACATCGGTCATCCTCACTCCCTCCGCCAATCCTGGGGGCTTCGGCCAGCAGATCACGTTTACGGCCGTTGTCAGCCCCTTCCCGCCGGGCGTGGGAACGCCAAAGGGGTCCGTCACCTTCTACTACGGGGCTACGGATCTCGGCGCGGCGCCGCTCATCGGCGCCACCGCGGCGCTGCCGGTCAGCACGTTGCCGTTGGGAACCGATGCGATCACCGCCAGCTACGGCGGCGATCCCGATTTTGTCGGCAAGACGTCGGCCACGCTGAACGAAGTGATCACAACCGTTATCGTCAAGTTCGGTACCCGAACAACTCTGGCTGCTTCGCCGAAATCCGCGATCGTTGGTCGCTCGGTCACCCTGACCGCAACGGTCAAGCCAACCGGACCAGTCAGCGGAAGCCCGACCGGGACCGTCACGTTCACGGACGACGGCATTACATTGCGCACGATGTCGCTGAGTCGGGGCAAGGCGACGCTGAGAACCTCGAGTCTGCACCTTGGCAAGAACGATATCGAGGTGATCTACATCGGGGACAAACACTTCAAGGGCAGCATGTCATTGCCCTTCGTCGAGACGATAACGAAGCCCGCGAAAAAAGCGAAGTGAACTCGTCCATGACATCTTCAGCCTTCGGGCAAGCCGTCACCCTCATGGACACCGTCCGCACAACGGGCGAAGCAGAGACGCTACAACCGGTTTTGTCAAGCTCCTGGCTGGCTCGACAATCTTGGGGACGCTCGATAACAGCGTACAGCCGCTTGGGAGGATTTGCTTGGAACCGTGGATAAGGGATATGTAAGGGATAAAGCCAAGCACAAATCTGAGTTCTGCTCTATCCTTTGCTGACGCGGTTGGTTGGCGGCTACCGCCCTTGATCCCGGGCTGACGGATCAGGCGGCGAAGCCACCGGATCCCTCGTCGTTCCGTCGCTGCGATCGGCGGCGGCGCTCGCCGGGCTTCGTCCGGTGCGCGGTGGGGCGGGCGTGTACGGATAGAACGGCGTCCGGTCGAAGAAATTGCGGGGGCGGAGGTCGAACCCGCTCCACATCACAAGCGCCGAGCCCTCCCAGGCGTCGTCGCCCGGCCAGAACCTCGGGGCCGAGCCGGGCTTGCCATCCTCATGACGCGGTTCGTGATGGCTGGCCGAGTTGCACCAGAGCACGACGTCGGTCTCCTCGACGACCTCCTCGTCCTTGACGATATTCGGCAGGTTGGCGAAGAGAAACTCCATCGGCCGGTTGGGATGCGAGCGGCTCACCCACAGGTCGTGGCGCGTGAACTCCTCGTTATGCCGGGGCGTGCCGGTCCGGACGGGCATCAAGTCGTAGCCGATCGTCTCATTGCGCGCGTTCTTCTTGTCGCACTCGACCCGGATCATCGTGAATTCCTTCGGGTCCCAATCCACCCCGCCCTCCAGACCTCCGTTGAACGGTCCCTTGATGTCCTCGGCGCCCAGGCTCGCGGGGTCCTCGACGTGCCGCATCAGCATCGCCGAGTTCTTGCTCCCGTCGAAGAGGTCGATGTCGATGCGCCAGTGGGCGCTGTGGGTGTGGGCCTCGTAGCGGTGGCCGGGTAGGTTCTGTCCGGTGGCGCCGACGCGAAACGCGATGGTGCCGTCGTCATGAAACGAGTAAGACATGAGATACATATAATTGCCGGCTTCAAGTGCACCCCAGATCACCAGCTCGCGGCCGCGGCGGACGCCGTGGGCATAGTCTTTCCAGGCGATGCCCCGGTCGCGCGTCTCCTTGACGACGGTGGGATACGGATCGTCCCGGAATGGCGGCAGCAAGGTGCCAAAGGGGCCGGCATCCTCGGCCCGCACTTCGGCCAGCGGGAACGAAAAGCTCGTGAGGTCGTAGTAACGAATGAAACTCGACTGATGATAGGGCACGAACAACTCGGCGACACGGGCATCGTTCAAGATCTTGATCCAGTCTTCGGTCAGGTCGCGCTTGAACCAGGCCCCGGTGATGTACAGCCCCTTGTGCAGGCCGCGGGCGACGTGCACCTTCCACGCCGTCCCCCTGCGCGGCTCGATCCCCCCCGATTCGCTGACCAGAAACTCGGCGGTCACTTCCTGCGAGGGCGGATCGACCAGGCCCTGCTGCCGGAAGAACCGCTGAGCGCGGGCAGCCGAGGGCGAGGTCGCCCAGGCCAGGAGCGCGAACAATACACACAAGCGGGCCGGCGGCAAGTGCATGGAAACGACCTCGGGATCAGTTTTCGGTGTTCAGTGTTCGGTATTCAGTTTTCAGTTGAAGGAATGCATGCTCGTGGTTGATGTTTGCGGCGCAGTGAGCCGCTGGAATTATTAGCTTGCGAATCGCCGCGAGCGAAGGCCCACGAAAAACAGCCCCGCGCACTTTAGAACTTCTCGGTTCCACCAACTGAACGCTGAAAACTGAACACCGAAAACTGAACACTCAGCCGCCACGCGGCTGCCCCTTGGGCTCGGGCGCCGGCGCCGGCGTCTCGACCTGCCGCGTCGTGAGGTCAACCTGCGGTCGCGGGTAACTCAGGTCGCGCTTGCCGACTCTGTAAGTCAAGTGGACGACGCGATGGATTCGCGGATCGTCGTTCCGGGTGTACTGGCTGAATTGCGGATAAACGCTCACCGAGTCGCCGTACTTCTCGTAAAGCTGTTTCACGACGTCGGTCCGCTCTCGCGCTAGCGATTGGGCCTCTACGAATTCGGGCTCGGAGAGTGGCGTTCGGATGTGCTGAGCGGCCTGCACGTCGACGACCTTGCCGGTTGCGAGGTCGATCGTGGAAAAGACCGTGATGTCGTCGAAATAGCGATAGGACGTTACAAGGGCCCGAGGGCCCTGGCCGTCCGATCGGGCGCCGTCAGCCTCGTTGTCCGCGGGCTTCGTCTTGCGGCGTCGTCGGCTTGTTTCCGCGGTGCGGCTTCCTTGTTGACGACCAGTTCGACTCCGACGACGTATTCGCGCCGGTCGGCGTCCGGGCTGGAGGCCCCTTCGGTTTTCTTGCGCAGCTCGCGCATGGCGCCTTTCGCCAGATCGACCGCGTCTTTGGTCTGTCGAGCGGTCAATCCGGGCCGGGGCCGATTCGGGCCCTGGGCACTGCTCTTGTGACTCGCGGCAGCCAGAACCAGCGCGACGCTCGCTGCCAGGAGAGCGACGCAGTCCATTCGCTTGGTCATGAAAAGCCTCCTGATCCCTCACGGCTCGCGGACGTCGAGATTGGCCTCGAGCACCTTGGCGATCCGGTGCCGCGTCTCCTCGAGATGCGCCCGGCTGGTGTCGTCGATGGTCGCGTCCTTCGACTCCATCGCCTTGGTGATGCGGGTCGAGATCTCCCTGAGATGGAGCCGCGCCAGCGCGCGGGCATCGGCCGGCATCGACGAACCGCCGCCCCGCAGGAATACGACGTACGTAAACGCATCCGCATAAGGGCTGGCATTGGTGCCGAGCACGATGCCGCTCAAGCGGCGCACGTACTCGCGCTGGAGGTTGCGGCGGATCGTCGAGAGGGCGGGTTTGGCCGGCTTGCCGTCCTTGGTGCTGGACAGGTGATCGAGGTCGGACCAGATCCCGTCGGTCAAGGCCCGGAATACCTCATCCATGCGCAGCGGGTCCGATCCCGGGTTGGACTGGAGCTCTTGGTTCGCGAGGCGAGCCAGTGTTTGCGCACTCAGGCAGTGGCCGAGAACGATTCGCTGGATTCCCAGGATTCGCTCGAGGACCGAGATATCGACGCCCGGCCCGAAGAAGCTGTCGCTCCCCCAGTGCATCCAGTGCTCGGTTCCCAGCCGCCGCAGCAATGCCGGCGAAAACTGGAACGACTTGTCGCTCAAGATCGCGTCGGCGAGGAACTTCAGGCACTCGCGCTGCTTGGAGCCTGAGACCGGCACGATCGGGTCGCGAGCGTTCTTGTCGGCCTTGTGATCGCGGGAGACCGACTGGCCGCCGATGAACTGCGAGGCGAGCGTGGCGCCGTCGCCCCACTGCTCCAGCAGCACGCCGAAAGCGCGCCGGTTGCGTGCCCACGAGTCGCCGTCCTTGACCACGCGAGCATCGAGGTCGGTGAGCAGCTCCGCAGCCAGCGCGATTCGATCCTTGCCGAACTGGCACGGGTCGGCTCCCAGGTCCCAGCGGTTGACGTACGGGTCGTCATTGAGCATCGAGTCTTCGTCGGTGCCGTAGACCAGCTCGCGCTCGGGCGCCCGTGCGGCGATCTTCTTGAGCTCGGCCGCCTCGTCACCGTCGACCGGCTTGTAAGCGTATTCGATCGCCCAGTAGTCGTACGGTCCGAGCGTGGTCGTATAGTAGTCGCCCTGTTTCTTTCCCTTGGGGGCGATATTGATCGGGCTGTAGTCCATGACGCTGCCGACAAGCCCCTTGGCATGAGTGACCGAAGTATCGTTGAGCTGGTCGGCCGCCAGCATGGTGCTCCCCTTGAAGTTGTGGCGCAATCCCAGCGAATGACCCACCTCGTGCATGACGATCTCCTTGATCGCCTGGCCGATGAATTCTTCGGGCAGCTCGTCTTTTTTGGGCTTCTTCTCGGCTTTCTGATTGCCTTTGTCGCTGCCTGGCTTGACGGCCGGCTGCGTTTCGGCCAGCGCAATGGCAGCCAGGGCAAAGTCGCGCTGGCAGCCCGATTGATACTGACAGAAGCCCCGGCTGCCCCGGACGAAGTTCCGGGCAAGCTGCCAGGTCAGGAAGTTCTGGTCGGCCGGAACGACTTCCGGGACCATCTGGCTGGCGTTCTTCTCGAGCGCTTCGATTCCCAGGAGGGCTCTGACCTGCGGCAATCCGTACCCCATCTTGGCCGCCAGTATCGGGCTGATGACCTCGCCGACGGCCAGCGGAGCGAGGTGCTCCGCGCCGTCGATTGCCTTGACGCTGCCGACCAGAAGCGCGTACTGCTGCTTCCAGTACTTGATGAAACTGGCGTCGAAGATCACGTCGCCGTCGATCATTTCACCGGTCAGCGGGTTGGCCCGCAGGCACGACCGCGCGTAGCTGCTGTCGGACGTGATCCAGCGAAACGTGCAGTAGTTGGTATCTTCCGGGTCGAAGTCGTCGCGCCCTGACTCCTCCCATCGCACGGCGATCGCGTCGCGGAAGCCGATTTTCTCGAACGCCTTGTTCCACTCACGGATGCCCTCTTCGACATACGGGCGGTATTCGATCGGGACCGTCTCCTCGACGTACCAGATGATCTGCTTACGGGGCGGCGAGAGCTTGGAGTGCGGATTGGCCTTCTCGAGCCGCCACCGATTGATCAGCCGCGAAAAATTCGAGTCGGCGTCCGAAATGGCGAAATCCTTGCTCGCACTCAGGAAATGACCGACACGATCGTCCGCCGCGCGGGGATGGTAGCCGAAGTCGGGCGTCTTCATCAGGCTGTAGTGGATCACCAGGGTGATTCCCCGGTGATCGGCAACCCCGTCGGACCCGCCCATGGAGTAGCGGCGAAAACCGCCGCCGCCGCTGAACGTCGCCTCGAGCTCCAGCTCCATGTTATTGGGAAATCCCTTGATCTTGGTCCAGGTGCTCCGGTTCCGGTCGAGCATTCCCAGGCCGAGCTGGGCGAAGTCGGTCATGAAGATGTCCGAGAAATCGATGAGCGCCGCGCCGCCGCGCATCATGTTGATCGCCACGATCGGCAGCGCCATCAATACCGAGTCGGTGTAGTTCTGCCGCACCGATTTGTCGAGCGACGATCCGGGAGAGGCCTTGTAATGAATATTGCGGCGCACCAGTTGGATGCGATCCCCGACCCGGCGGAAGATCAGCACCATCTCATCGTCGCCCACTGGCACGCCCGCCTGGGCCAGGCCGCGCGCGATCGTGACCGGCACCAGGAAAGTCTGATTGAACTGGTCGGGTCGTATCTCCCCGTACAGATGGTCGCCCGTCCGGTACAGGTTGAACAGCCCTTCGACTTTCGTCGCATCCTTGGTGACCTCGTTGAAGTCGCGGAAATTCCCCGCGGCCGGCCGGCGCATCCCACCCAAACGCGCGCTGTTGATCACGGCCTCGAAGTCGATGTTGCCCGCCGGTCTCGGCTCTTGCGCGGGGACCTGCCCGGCAGCCAGGCTCACGGTCAAGACCGCAGCCAAACTCAGTGTGATGATGCGACTCATGAAGCTCTCCTCGACAGGACTAAACTGGGCCGGCAACGTCCCGGAACAAGACGCGCCGGCCTGGTATGGAATTCAGGAAAGGAATTCGCCGGCAAGTTGATTCTCGATCAGGCAGCCGGTTCGCTCGACCGATCATTCCGTCCTAGAACTTACATCTTGCCTGATCCGCAACAGTTACATCTTGACGAATGATTTCGTTAGAAGCAAGCGATTGCACGGGCTTTCTCGATTGAGATGGCATCGTCAACCCCGAAGAGAGCATCCCATTTTCGGCTTCAATGAATGATCGCTCGCCATGGGAATGTTTGCAATGAAAGCGATGTGGACCTCGAGGAACCCTCGCACCCCGCGAAATGAGCCGATATGATGTTTCTCGGATCGACGGGAGCCGGGAGGTAGTCTCAGATCCAGAAGCGAGTTTGTGCCGCAAGCCGAGCTTCTCCCTGGCCCCAGCAGGAGAGGATGGATCGGTTCGACCCAACCTGATCAACACCGGAGACGACCAATGCACGACGATTGTTCGAGATCGACACATGGCGCCGAACTGAGCCGCCGCGGTTTTGTGATGACGTCCCTAGCCACCGGCTTTGCCCTGGCAGCCCAACCGGTATCGGGCCAGACCATCAAAACCAACAGCGACGGCCTCGAGGCCGGCGAGGTCAAGATCCCGGTTGCCGATGGCCAGGTTCCGGCCTACCGCGCCGCGCCGGCTGCGGCAGGCCCGTTCCCGACCGTCCTGGTCGTCCAGGAGATCTTCGGCGTTCACGAGCACATCAAGGACATCTGCCGCCGGCTCGCCAAGCTGGGCTACTTCGCCGTCGCGACCGAGTTCTATGCGCGCCAGGGCGATGTCTCGAAGATCGAGAGTATCCCCGACATCATCTCCAAAGTCGTCTCGAAGGTTCCCGACGCCCAGGTGATCTCAGACCTGGACGCGACGGTGGCCTGGGCCAGAGGCACGGGCAAGGCCGATGTGGCCAAGCTCGCCATGACCGGTTACTGCTGGGGCGGCCGGATCGTCTGGCTCTATGCGGCTCATAACCCCAACCTCAAGGCCGGCGCCGCCTGGTATGGACGCTTGACCGGCGCGGCCGACGACCTGCACCCCAAGCACCCGATCGACCTCGTCGACGCGATCAAGGCGCCGGTACTGGGCCTTTACGGCGAGGCCGATCAGGGGATTCCGGTCGCCTCGGTCGAAAAGATGCGCAAGGCCCTCAAGGAAGGCGGCAAGACGGCCGAGATCATCCTCTACCCCGACACCCCTCACGCCTTCTTCGCCGACTACCGGCCCAGCTACCGCAAGGAGAGCGCCGAGGACGGCTGGAAGCGGATGCTGGCGTGGTTCAGGAAATACGGCGTGTCGTAATCCATGGCGGAGAAACTCGTTCCCACGCTCTGCGTGGGAATGCCGTCTAGGGCGCTCCGCGTCGTCCGGTCCCGCAAAGGGCCGCAGAGCGGCTCGGGTGGCATTCCCGTGCAGAGCGTGGGAACGAGTCACCCGATTTCCGTGCTACCGTATCGATTTGGAAGCCGATTAAGATCAAGATTAGGTTCAAGATCAAGATTCCCTTCCGATGAGGATCCGATGTCCCCACCCGCCCAAGAGGGTGACGACCAGCCCGGGCGCCCCGCCAAGCCTGATCGCGGGGGCGCCGGTTCTCCGCGCCGCGATGGATCGCGCGGCGGTCCGAGGAGACGATCGCAGCCCCGGCATGGCGGCCAGTCGCCCGGTCCCATCCGGCTGGCCCGGATCGCGGGCGACGACTTCGAGCTGGTCCATCCGGGCCAGGTGATGGAGGTCGATCTCGACTACCAGGAAGGGCTCGAAATCTGGAAGGCCGGCGATCCGGAGGGAGCTCGCGATGCGCTGCGGTATGCACTTGGTGCGTGTCACGACAACCTTTGGGTGCATGTGGCGCTCGGCCAGATCGCCCTGCGCGACTTTCGCGACCCCACGCTGGCTCGCGGCCACTTCGGCTATGCCGTCGAGCTAGCCGAGCGCGCCCTGCCGCGCGGCTTCACGGGACGGTTGCCGCCCCAGCGGGCCGGCAATCGTCCCTTTTATGACGCCATTTCCGGACTGGCCTTGTGCCTCGATGCGCTGGGTCGAGCCAGCGACGCCGGCAAGATTCGCGCGCTGGGCGATCGGCTGTCGCGGGGAGGCCCAAACGAGAAGCCGTCATGAGGCGGGATATCTCGGGCGATTTGGCCGGGAAACGAGCGTCGTCGGCTCGGCGGTTTTTTCGACTTTAACGGTTTTTCGGACTTGCAGGGATTCGCGGATCGGTATAGAACCTCCGTCGATACGGGACACGGGCCAACGGATGGTTGCGGCACCCCGGTCGCTTCGGAACTGTGCCGACGGAAAGGAAATCCGACGTCGACCAGCTCAGTTTCGAGGGTCAAAGGGAGGCGGCGGTCCGGGGAGCCGTTCCGCGATGGGGCTGGTTTACCGGCTGCACGCGGCAGGGCTTTGGGCAAAAGTCCCATGAACGTTCGTACCATCGCCGGCGGCGTGGAGGTCCTCGCGCCGGCGAAGTTAAACCTGTTCTTGGAGGTCAAGGGCCGCAGGCCCGACGGCTATCACGAGATCGAGTCGGTGATGGTCGCCGTGAGCTTGTGCGACACCCTGGTCTTCGAGGACGACCCGTCAGGCGAAATCAGCCTGCGGTGCGATGAGCCGACCTTGCCGAAGGGCGGCGACAACCTGGTCGTCAAGGCGGCCGTTTGCCTCAAGGCGGCGGCGGACAGTCGGCACGGAGCGCGGATTGTGCTTTCCAAGGAGATCCCGGCGCAAGCTGGGCTCGCCGGCGGCTCGAGTGATGCGGCGGCGACGCTCGTTGCACTCGACCGGTTATGGGGACTGAATACGCCTCCCGACCGTCTCGACGCATTGGCGGGCGAAATTGGCAGCGACGTTCCGTTTTTCCTGCACGCGCCGGCCGCGGTCTGCCGCGGACGGGGCGAAATCGTGGAATCGGTCGTTCTGAACGAAACCCGTCACTTTGTACTGGTTTGTCCACCCGTCGGAATGAGCACGGCCGACGTCTACCGCCATGTCGTTCCCCCCGATCGGCCCAGGCCGGTCGGTCCGGTTCTGGAAGCCTTGGCACACGGAGGCCCGGTCGATCTCGGTCGAAGCTTGTTCAACCGGCTTCAACCAATCGCCCAGTCCTTGCGACCCGAATTGATTCGGGTTCGCGACGTTCTGGTAAGTCTGGGCCAGCTCTTGGACGGGACCTCGATGAGTGGTAGCGGCTCGGCCTATTTCGGGCTGTGCCGCGATTCGACCGCGGCCGAGCAGGCCGTGGAGATCCTCGAACCGCTCGGACTAGGATGGGTCCGGGTCGTGACCTGCGGCCCCTGAGCAGAGAACGCCTCGTAAAGGAGTACCGGCTGTGGAGATCACTGAAGTCCGCATCAAGCTCATGGAAGACAACTCGGGCAGCAACGAACGGTTGCAAGCCTTTTGTAGTATTACTTTTGACGACATGTTCGTCATTCGTGACCTGAAGATTATCGAGGGCGCCAAGGGGTTTTTCGTGGCGATGCCGTCGCGCAAGCTGACCGATCGCTGCCACAACTGTGGCACGAAGAACCACCTCCGCAGCCGCTTCTGCAACCAGTGTGGCTGCAGGCTCGACGAAAACCGCGCCCTGCGTGACGCCGATGGGCGGGCCAAGCTGCACGCCGATATCGCCCACCCCATCAACTCGATGTGCCGCGAGAAGATCCAGTCGGCCGTCCTGGCGTCCTATGCCGAGGAGCTCGAGCGCTCCAAGATGCCCGGCTACGTGTCGCGGTATGATGAATACGAGGCTGACGACTTCGAGGTTCCCTACGACGCTCACATGCCAGCGGCCCAGTCCTCCAGCGAGCCGCCCCTGCGCCGTGGTCCGCTTCGCGGCCACACCCAGCATGCTCGCGGCAACCAGCCGCTTTTGCGCGGCCCCCACATTTCCAGCCGCAAGGAAAGCGCCTCCGAAGGGATCGCCTCCGAGCACCACCATCGCGGCGAGACGTCGTTCGGCAGCGGACTCTGAAGCTGAGCTGAGCCCACCGAACCTCCCCCGGATCGAGCGGTCGGTTCTCAAGGTCCTGTTTCTTCTTTTCGCTCCTCAATCCACAGCCGGAGTCATTCAGTACCCGAGGAATCGTCCGTCCCACCCTCCGACCCCCACCGACCCGGCGCGTTGCGGTTCTCGCCGCTGCACCGGGTCGGTTTTTTTTCTGACGACGCCGAAGACGTAACGCTCGCAACCTCGCACGAGTTCTGGCGAATGATCCGGCAGCGGCGGGCCGGCGGCAAGTCGGTGCCGATCGCGGAAGTCGAAGCGACATTGGAAACCACAAGCGGAAAGGCCAGTAAAAAGCGCACTGCGACGAGGAAAGCGCCACAGCACCCGTGAGAGACCGCGTTTGGTCCCACTGGGTGGTGGTGACATCGCGAACGTGCGACCGAATTCTGCCCTTTAGGGGTGGCGACAGCCGCCGTTCTCGTTTAACCGGGAGCCAACAGCGACCGCGCTCACTGTCCCAGTCAAATCTGTCGCCGTCGCCGTTGGCTCCGGGTTAACGAGGTTCGCCTGCCAAAGGCTTGCGCAGGGTGCGAAGTGCAGCCAGGCGGGGATCGTTGTCTCGCTCTTCCAACTCTCGATGCGGACGGTCTGATTGGCTGGCGCTCAAGGCGTGCGTGCTTTGGCCACGAGCGCAGCAACCTTGGCCCAGAACGACTTCCATGCCTTGCGTTCGGCCGCGGGCAATTGATCCAGCGCGGCCTCATCGCGGACGCCCGCGAGGTCGGTGTCTTCTTCCCATTGTCTGAGGTTCCGGCAATGGCTTGGCGTTGTTCGGCGTTGGCCGATCCGAGCATTTTGGTCCAAACTGCGAGCTCGTTCGCCCGATCGCTGGCCACCAAGTCGTCCAGCTCGCGTTGGGCCGCTCTGGCCAGGTCAACGTCGCCGAGGGATCTGGCGGCGTTGATGACTCGCGTGGTCGGGCGACTCGGGATGCTCGCGCGCAGGCGCTCGAAGATCGCCAGCGACTTGCCGTACGACTCTCAAGGAGCCCGATATTGGTCTGGTCTTTGGCCAGGTTGCTCTGGAACGCATTGACGTTGGGGTGCTCGCGCGAGCCGCCCGAAGATAGCCAGCGACTCCTCGTAGGAACGAAGCGCGTCTTGCCTGTCGCCGATCTCGTTGGTGAGGTAAGCAAGCGCCGGGCCGAGCAGGTTGACGCGCCCCTCGGCGGGTTCGGGGCTCATGTAGGCCGGCGTGCCGAGGGCCGTGCGGGGAACCGTTTCGCCAGTGCCGCTGGCCGACGGCGGACGTCGCGTCGGTTCGGCACTCGGCTCAATGGTGCCGGGTTCGTCCCGGCCGACGATCTTCGCCAGGCCCCAGTCAACGACCAGCGTCTCGCCATAAGGACCAAGCAGGATGTTCCCGGGCTTGATGTCACGGTGAAGTACACCACGGCCATGGGCATAGGCGATCGCGTTGCAAACGTCCAGGAAGCGCGACAAGAGGCGACGTAAGGCGAGCGCGGATGCGTGAGCGCCCCGGGTCCTCCGCGTCGAACGACTCCCGGCGCTGACGCGACCGGGCTCGCCGTCACTCTCGCCAGGGGTACGACTCCCGGCGCTGACGCGACCGGGCTCGCCAACACTCTCGCCAACACTCCCGGCGCTGACGCGACCGGGCTCGCCATGAAACTGCGCAATGGCTTCTTTCAAGCTCTCACCACGCACACGTGAGCGTTGACTCCGCGGCGCCTCGCGGCGCCGATTACAAGTAAGGAGGCTTGCACCTCCGGATCGGCGACACGCGAAAGGTCGTCGCGCAGCCGCCGGACGATTGCGCTGAGCGCGGCCAGGCTGCCCTCTGCGTCCGCATCTCGGATTCCCGGGCAAGTGGAAGCGACGAGACAATGGCCGGGATGACTTTCCATTAACGAGTCAGATCAAGAGTAGGATTACGATCAGGAAGAGGATTAAGATCAGGATTAGAATTAAGAGTAGGAACCGGACCTCGTTACGACCCCTGGCGGGAGTTCTTTCGACGAAAGCGACTTGCCGCGCGGAAAGGTGGCAACGAATGTCAGGGCGCACGCTCGGATCGATCGCCACCGCAGTTGCATTGCTGACGGCGCTGACGGCCGGATTGGTTCGTGCCGCCGCGCCCGATGATGTACCCTGGCTGGTCCCCTACACCGGCCCGAGCCGCTCCGACGTGGATGCCACGACGCTCGACGGCAAGGTGCTCTGCGGCTATCAAGGATGGTTCAACACGCCCGGCGACGGCACGAGCTTCGGCTTCACGCACTGGGGCCGAGGGCTCGAGCGGCCGGAATCGGCCGGTTCACGGTCGATATGTGGCCCGATGTTTCCGAGTACGACCCGAACGACCTCTGCGACGTACCCGGCCTGAAGATGCCCGACGGCTCGCCCGCCCGGCTCTATAGCGCCTATCGCAAAGGACCGGTCCTGCTGCACTGCAAGTGGATGCGAGAGTACGGCATCGACGGAGTATTCCTCAGCCGGTTCGTCGGTGAGGCGGCCAATCCGGCGCGGGCGCGCCACGTCAATATGGTCCTCGCCAACCTCCGCGAGGGATGCCACCGCGAAGGGAGGGTCTGGGCGATGATGCTCGACCTCTCGATGGGGCGAAAAGGTACGACCAAGATGGTCATGGACGACTGGAAGTTCCTCTGCGACAAGGTGAAGGTCCGCGATGATTCGCGGTATCTCCATCACCAGGGAAAACCGGTCGTATTGCTGTGGGGGCTCGGATTTAACGACCGGCCGTGGACGCCCGAGCAGGGCGAGAGAACTCGTCGAGTTCTTCAAGAACGACCCGGACTATGGCGGCGTCTACCTGATCGGCGGGCGTTGATCCGTTCTGGCGGACCCTGCGCGGTGCGTCACGCCGCGAGGCGGCATGGGCCAAGGTCTATCGATCCTTCGACGCCATCAGCCCCTGGGACGCCGGCCGCTATCGCGACGACGCCTCGATGGACCGGATCCGCAAAGAGGTTTGGGAGGGCGACCTCGCGGAACTGAAGGCCTCCGGCAAGGGCTACATGCCGACGGCCTTTCCGGGCTTCTCCTGGGACAACCTCCGCCGGGCGCGGCCGGGCAGCGACGATGATCCCGCGCCAGAAGGGTGAGTTCTACTGGCGACAGTTCGCGATCTTCCGCGAGCTGGGCATCCGCACCGTCTTCGTTGGTATGTTCGACGAGGTGGATGAAGGAACGGCGATCTACAAGGTGGCCGACGAGGTCCCCGGTGGGCAAATACTTCGTGACCTACGAAGGGCTGCCCTCCGACTGGTATCTCAAGCTGACCGGCGCGGCGACGCGGATGATCCGCGGTGATGCGCCGTTGTCGAAGAAGATCCCCGAGGAATTCCCCTAAAGCTCGGCGAGAAAATGACTGTCGCGTTTCGCTCCGCGAAAGGGCATTCTTTCGCGGAGCGAAAGACGACTCTACCGGAAAGTGCTTTGCGTCTCGATCCTGAGAAAGGGCCCAGATGGCGAATGCCGAACAAGCTTATCTTGGAGGGTTGCTGCACTTCGAGGATCTTCAGGTCGGCCAGCGGTTCGAGACCGGCACGCACGAAATCGACGCGCAGCAGATCGTCAACTTCGCGGCTCAATTCGACCCGCAGCCGTTCCACCTTGACGCCGCGGCCGCGAAGGATTCGTTCTTCGGCGGGCTGGCGGCGAGCGGCTGGCACACGGCCGCGATCACCATGCGGCTCCTGGTGCAAAGCGGGCTGCCGATCGCCGGCGGGCTCATCGGTGCCGCCGCCGAGATCGCCTGGCCGAACCCAACGCGCCCCGGAGCGATCCTCAGGGTCGAGAGCGAAATTCTCGAGCTCAGGGCATCGCGCTCCCGTGCCGACCGCGGCGTGGCCACGATCAAAAGCGAGACGCGGAACCAGCAGGCTGAGAAGCTGATGGTGCTGGTCGCCAAGCTGATCGTGCCGCGGAGGACTGCTCCGTAACTCCCTGGTGAGGCGATCCAGTGCGCCGAAAACGGGCATTCCACGTTGCGGACATCTTGATTCTCACGGCTCTTACCGCCGTCGGGCTCGCGTTGTGGATCGCGGACGAGAGAGAACGGGGAGGCGGTGATGGGAACTGGCAAACGCCTGATACCGTCCTGATCATGATCACGGTAATCTACGCGGTATTCTTCGTCGCAAGTATTACGGCCTGGCTTGTCGCGGTCCGAAGCCGCCAGGACCCTCGCTGGTCGGTCAACTTCGTTGCTTTCCTCGCGAGCGATCCCTGGTACGTGCTGGCGACGCCTGTGCGCCGAGTGTCTTGGTGCGCCGGAACGGTTATCATCGCGGAGTGGACGCTGCTGGCGATTGGTCGAAGTCTCGACCGCAAGAATGACTGGGTTGATGCGTTCGGGTTCGCTTTGGGCGTCGGCTGGATCATGATGCTCTTCACGACGGCCGTCAGTAACCTGGTGTACGCCCTATGACTTGCGCAGGAATGAACATTCTGTTTCTCGAATCGTTCGTTTGCCGTTAAATCGTCCGGCAGTTACAATCCATCGCGGTCGCTTGCGAGCGACGCGAAAGTCTCTCGCTGCCGGCAGGGTTGACCGATGACCGACCGCCGCCGCGTTCCACCAAACTTGCCATGGGCCTCAAGATGGCTCAAGACCAGTAACGGCTCGTCGGCTCTCCGCGCGACCTGGAAAGTTCGGGCCTTGCATGTTGTTCGCATTCTCGCGCTGGTTTATCTCGGCCTGGCCATCGTGCTCTACACCTTTCAAACCAACGTGATCTTCCCCGGGGCAAGCACCCAGGGCGACCGAAACGCGCAGGTCCGGCCGCAACCGGGAACGGAGCTGATCCGCCTCGAGACTCAGCACGGCGACCCGGTCGTCGCCCTGTTCGGACCTGCCCTTCGCGGCGACGGCAGGCCCCATCCCGATCCCGCCGGGCGCCCCACGTTGATCTACTTTTATGGCAACGCCATGTGCGTGGCGAGCGCGCAAATTCAGTTCGATCAGTTCCGCCGCCTGGGCTTGAACGTGATCATTCCCGATTACGTCGGCTATGGAATGAGTGGCGGCCGGCCCTCCGAGCGCGGCTGCGAGGACACCGCGCTTGCCGTCTATGACTATCTGACCTCGAATCGAAGCATTCCGAGCTCGCAGATTCTCGCCGGCGGCTGGTCGCTGGGAGCGGCCGTCGCGATCGATCTGGCCAGCAGAAAGCCGGTCGCCGGGCTGATGGTGTTTTCCGCATTCACGAGCGGCGTAGACATGGGCCGCCGGCTGCTGCCGTTCCTTCCGGTATCGCTGCTTTTGCACCACCGCTTTGACAACCTGAGCAAGATCCACCAGGTCGGCTGCCCCATCTTGATCGGCCACGGCCGCCTCGACTCGATGATCCCTTTCTCGATGGCCGAGAAACTGGCAGCCGCGGCCAAGAGCCCGGTCACCACGCTCTGGATCGCCCAGGCCGACCACAACGACTTCTTCGACGTCGCCGGCCGGCGAGTTGACGATGCCATCTCCGAGTTCGTTGGGCGGATCTTCGCGCGCTAAGGCTTTTCAAGAGTCCGGCCCACCAGGAGACCGAGCCTGGGCTGATGAAAAACGGGCGTAATACTGACATTCTCGGATTGCGCCCAACGCGGCGGAGCCGCAACCAAATCTTCGTTTGCTTCTGTTCCAAGATCACACCGGCAGCATGCGACCGCTACTCGCCCCGCTGCCAATTCGTCTTGAACAGAAGTTCTCTCGAAGCGCGCCTGAGCTGACACGACAAAGGGAACATTCCGAGCGCACGACGGAGAACGGCCTGAGCTCAGCGACCAGACCGACCCAGGGCCAGGCGAAAGCCCACGATCAAGCTCGGAGACGCCGGGTCGAGTCCGAGGCGGCTCGCCGACCGGCAGAAGTGGGGCGCGTAGTTCCAACACCCACCACGGCCCACCCGCAGCGGTGCCCGAGCAGGCCCTCGCGGGTCGTCCCTGGTCATCTCCCGGTAATAGACCGCGGTGTAACAATCCCAGCACCACTCCCAGACGTTGCCGTGCATGTCGAACAACCCGAACGCGTTGGGCAGCTTGTCGCCAACCGGATGGGTCGCGGCTTCGGAGTTCCCCGAGTACCAGGCAAATTCGTCCACGCTCCCAGCGGTGTCGCCGAACGAGTACCGCTGTGGAGTCGGTGCGTTCGCCCGGCAGGCATATTCCCATTCTGCCTCGGTCGGCAAACGATACCCAGGACCATTCCAATCCAGAACCCGCACCGTCTTCCCGTTGATCTCGTAGAACGGTTTCCGCCCCTCCATCTCGCTGAGCGTGTTGCAAAACTTCACTGCGTCAAACCAGGAGACATTCTCGGCGGGATGTCGGTCCCTGGATTCGCCGGCGATTTTATCCTTGCCGGCGCGATCTACGGGGAAATGACTATGGTTGGTGCCCATCACGGCGCGGTATTGGGCCTGGTTGATTTCGTAGACGCCAAGGTAAAAGGGCTCGCTGATCCGCACTGGATGCTGGGGCCTTTCGTGACCCAGGGCTTCCCCGTCGTTATCAGCCGAGCCCATCTCGAACTTGCCGGCTGGAATTCGCTTGAGCTTGATCTGGCCGACCTTGGTCGTGAGGTATTCGGGCGCCGGCATGTTGAGGATGACGCCGAGCAATCCGGCAAGGCCCACCAGTCCCACGCCAACCCAGCGTCGGTAGCCGCTGAACCACCCAAAAAAGCGCTCTCGGTAGCCTCTGAACCACCCCAAAAAGCGCTCTCGGTAGCCTCTGAACCACCCCAAAAAGCGCTCACGTAGTGCGGAAGCCCAGGGAGCTCCCTGCCACAGAGCGTGCGCAGCGGGTGAAGCCGGCTTCGTGTCGGTTCCAGGCGTCGTCGATTGTGTTTGGACCGGGGTTATCACCGGCTCTGTCTTGATTGTTGGCGGCGGCGACGATTTCTTGAGGCCAACCCACCGCGCGAGCTCGGCTAGCGGCAATTCGCTCGCCGCATTTGCCGGTGTCGTCGAAGCCGAGCGCGGTAGCTTCCGAAGCAGATCGGCCAGCATTCCGGCGTCGTCGGGTCGATGCGCCGGGTCGCTCTCAAAGCACGACGACAGCAATTCGACGGCCGCATCGCTCATTCCTTGCCGCCGGAGCCCGTCAATCCACCGCCGGCCGGTCGGCGCGGGGCTGGTCAGGTCGCCGGTCAAAAGCTGATACCAGATCACTCCAAGGGCATACACGTCGTCCCGCGGGTCGGGCCGCTCGCCGCGGATCTGCTGAGGTGAGGCATAGAGCGGCGAATACGAGCCCGTCAGCACCGACGCCATGTTTTCCTGGAGCGACGACGACCGGGATCGCTCAAGTACCTGCTCGGCGGCCAGGCCGCCGATGCCGAAGTCCGTCACACGCAGCACGATTTTTCGCGCCTCCCGGCGCTCCACCAGGATGTTGGCGGGCTTCAAATCGCGGTGGACCAGCTTCGGCGTCGCCCGATGCGCCGCGCTGACGATCTGGGCGACGCGCTCGACGATCTGCTGGGCCTGGGCCGGCTTGAGCAACCCGGTTGACTGGTGGCACTCGTCGATGAGCTGCACCAGGGTGCCTCCCGCGACATAAGGATATTCCAGGCAAGGGGGATCGTTGTTGAGATAGGCATGCACGAGCGGCACGACCCCCGAGGAGCGGATCTGTTGCTGGCGCGCAGGACCATTTCGGCCTCATGGCGGAGAAGGTCCCTGGATCGGTCGTCCAGTTGCAGACAGAACTTCAAGGCCACCGGCGGCTGGCTGGGCAAGTCGGGGTTGTGAGCTTTCCAGACCTCGCCGAAGCCACCCTTGCCCAAGAGCAGCTCAAGTTCCCAGTCGGCGCCGCGGATCGGCCGGTCGCCGGCCTTGAACCGCAGGCCTCCGCGGTCGGTATCGGCGCTGCGCCCGCCGGGGACGGTGTCGCGTCTGAGGGTTGGGATCTCCCGTGCGTCGTCTCGACTCCCACAACCTGAAGCGACTTGAGCAGTTGGGGCAGCCAGCGCTCCTGCGGCTGTGAGTAGGCGTCGATCCAGTGGCGGTTCACCAGGCACAAGCGGAACCCATCTGGGATTTCCATTACGGGGGTGAGCCAGACCGGGATATAGCGACGGTGATAGTCCCAGGCCAGCCAGACTTCGCGGCACACGTGTTCCGACTGCAACGAGTGGGGCGAGCACATCAGCATGACGACCCGCGAGTGGGCGACCGCGTGCACGATCTCCTCGCCCCAAGACTGTCCGCCGAGGATGCGGTCACTATCACGCCAGACAACAACCCCTTCTTGTTCCAGCAAGCGTGCGATGGCGATCACCTGCTCGGCGTCCGCATGAGCGTAGCTGACGAAGACCTGCGGCGGCGCCTGGTCGCTGTCTGGGGAAATCTCACGAATCATGGTCCGGATTCCGATCGCAACGTCAAAGCAGGAAAGTGCATCTTCGGCTGGGATGGGTCTCGATCGCCGATCCCGAGCGCTCACGCCGGCAGCAAGAACAAGATTGTAACCGCCGATCTTGATCGGTTACCAGCGCTCGACAAAGAACGGCCCGGCCATCGCGAGAACCCCTGCGCTTGCCATAGCTGGGCACTGGCGTATGACAATGTGAGCGCGATTCCGACGTCGCTTTCGGACATCACCCGATCGGCCCAATGGCCCAAGACTCCCCGGCTGTTCACCTGCCTTTTGCGTCGAATCGCGCCGCAATTACCAATCCCAGGCCAGCGGTCAAGAATTACGCATGCTGCCCGCGGAGTTCCGGAACTCCACGGAGCGGATCGCGCGCGGCTTCGGGCGTGACCATGGCCGATTCCCTTGATCGGCGCCGTCCGCTCGTTTCCAATGGCATTGGGATCAGCCTGACCAGGCGGTTCGTCGGGTCGAACGGTTCTGATCCGGCAATCCCCGATTCACGCTACCTCGCGCCGCCAGCGCAATGCCCGCAGAGAGACCATGAGGAACGATCCATGAAGGAGATTGACCTGGCTCCGCTTGTGACGTGCCTGGTCCTTGCGCCGCCGACGGCGGCCCGGGCTCAGAACTCCGCAAAAGACACGAGAACAGCCCCGCCCGAGCGAACGGCATGAATGAAGAAATCCTATTAGGTGAAGCGTTGTCCCGATCTCCTTTTGAGCGTGCGGCTTTCCTCGAGCAAGTGTGTGCGGGCCGGCCGGAGCTCAAAGCGGCCGTTCTGGCACGTCTGGCGGCGCAGGAAACGTCTGGCTCACTCGACCGAGTCGAAGTCGATTCCCTCAAAACCGTGCCGGCCGGCTTCGGAACCGGTCAGCCGGTACTGACCGCCGAACGCACCGCCGAGCCGGACGCCGAGCCGGACGTCGCGCCGTCGGCTCCCACCAAGACCGGCGACCACCGAACCGAGACCGAGACCGAGACCGGCATCGTGATCGCAGGCCGCTACACCTTGCAGCAGAGAATCGGCGAAGGGGGCATGGGCAGCGTCTGGATGGCCAAGCAAACCGAGCCGGTCAAACGCAAGGTCGCGCTCAAGCTGGTCAGGGCGGGCATGCACTCCAAGTCCGTGCTCCAGCGCTTCGACCAAGAGCGGCAGGCGCTGGCGAGCTCATGGATCATCCCAATATCGCCAAGGTGCTGGACGGCGGCATCACGCCCACCGGTCAGCCTTACTTCGTCATGGAGCTGGTCAGTGGTTTGCCGCTCATGAGCTTCTGTGACGGCCGCAAGCTGACACCCCGAGAACGGCTGGAGCTATTCGTGCCGATCTGCCAGGCCGTGCAGCATGCGCATCAAAAAGGCGTCGTCCATCGCGACCTCAAGCCGGCGAACATCCTGGTGACGATCACCGATGGGAGGGCCGTGCCCAAGGTGATCGATTTCGGAGTGGCCAAGGCGATCGCCGGCAAGTTGACCGACGAGTCGATGGCGACTCAGTTTGGCGCGGTCGTCGGCACGCTCGAATACATGAGCCCCGAACAGGCCGGGTTCTCGGCTGAGGATATCGACACCCGGGCCGATATCTACTCACTCGGTGTGATTCTTTATGAGCTGCTCACGGGCTTGCGGCCGATCGACGCGGCGCGGCTGAAGGAGGCAGCAATTACCGAGATGATCCGCATCATTCGCGAGCAAGAGCCCGTAAAGCCCTCAACGCGGTTGTCAAGCGACAACTCGCTGCCGTCGGTCGCGGCGATACGCCAGACCGAGCCCCGGCGCTTGATGGCACTTTTGCGCGGCGAGCTGGATTGGATCGTGATGAAGTGTCTTGAGAAACAGCGCGATCGGCGCTATGAAACGGCAAGCGCCCTGGCCCTGGACATCCAGCGCTACCTCGCCGACCAACCGGTTGAGGCGCGGCCTCCCTCGGCCGGTTACCGGCTGGGCAAACTCCTGCGACGACACAAAGGCGCGGCGGTGGCGGCCGCCTTGATCTTTTGGTTGTTGATCGGCGGAATCGTGAGCACGTCGTGGCAAGCCGCGCGCGCCCAGAAGGCGCGCGACCTGGCCAGGGCCAACGAGCGCCGGGCGCTGCAAGCGGCCATCGCGGAGCGGCGGGCCAAGGAAGCCGAAGCCGAAGAGCGCGCCAGGGCCGAGGCCGCGGAAAAGCGCGCGAGCGCCGAGGCAGCAACCGCGAAAGCCGTCAGCGAGTTCCTTCAGTTCGACGTATTGCTCCAGGCCGACGTTCGCCACCAGGTGCGCGCGGGCGATCCGGCAAAGGGAAGCCTGACAATTCGCGAGGCGCTGGACCGTGCCGCTGCGCATATCGCCGATCGTTTTGCGGGCCAAGAGCTCGCCGAGGGCGGCACGCGACAGGCGATCGCTCGCTCCTACGCCAGCCTCGGCGAATCCAAGCTTGCGCTGCCGCACCAGCAGCGCGCATATGAACTTTTCAAGGCGTCGCTCGGCGAGAACGATGCGCGAACACTCGAAGCCGAGTCGTTCCTGGCCGATTGTTACGCGGGCGCCGGCGACGTGAGCAAGGTCACGCGATTGGCGCAGAAGTCGCGAAGCGGTTGCTGGAGGTGAGAGGACCGTCGGACCCGCAATCGATCGTCGCGCACCAAGCCCTGGCCATTGAATACCTGAACGCCGGCCGGCTTCCCGAGGCGATCAAGATCTACGAAGAGCTGTTGCCCGCGATCGATCGAGCTCCGATTAACAAGGAAGACCTGCGCGTGAGCACCCGCGCCGGTCTGGCGGCCGCCTATTCCCGCGCCGGACGATTGCGCGATGCCTTGCCGCTTCTGAACGAGGTGTATCAGTGGTTCCTCGCCAACCACCCTGCGGACGACCCCGATACGTTCCAATCGCTCAACAGCCTCGCCTTATGCTATTTCAACATGGGCCGCCTGGCCGATGCGTTGCCGCTGAACGAGCGATGCCTGAAACAGCGCCGCGAGAAATACGGGCCCACTCACCCGGATACGATCCAGAGCCTGAATAACCTCGCACTCAACTACTATCAGTTAGGCCGCAAACAAGAGGCTATCCCACTTCTAGAAGAGGCTTGCCGCTACAGGAAACTACAATCAGGCGACGACGGACCTGAGTACCTGGCCCTCGCGATCAACCTCGCTCAAATGTACCTGGACAGCGGCCGGCTGAGCGAGGCGCTCACGCTGTTCGAGAAGAGCTACCGCATTTTCAAGGCAAAGTTAGGCATAGAACACCTTTCGACGACCAACGCAGCGCAGCGCCTGGGATCGGCCTACACGACCGTAGGGCGATTCTCTGACGCCATTGAAGTTTTGCAGGAAGCACTCGCTCCCTGGCGTGCCAGGACTGGTGACGTCCCTTTCGCCGTGATGTCGGCCCAACAGAAACTCGGCGCGACCTACATCGAATCGGGAAATCCGTTGAAGGCGATCCCCCTTCTGGAAGATACCCTCCGGCGCGCGACCACGACGGCCGGCAAAGACAATCCGTTAGCCGTGCGCATCACGGCCACTTTAGGCGTTGCCAAGCGCGAGGCCGGCCAGTTCCAGGAAGCGATCGAACTTCTGAGACAGGCGCGCGCCGGTTGCGAATCGCTCGAACGGTGCGACATCTTGGGCGAGCTAGCCACCGCCCACGAGCGAGCCGGCGACCTGAAATCGTCGCTGGAGCTGCGCCGTGCCGCACTCGAGGAAGCGAGCAAGTCTCAAAACGCGGACGAGCGCCTGGTCGCTGCCACGCGGGCCAAGCTAGGCGCGACGCTCATCCTGACCGAACGCCCGGCCGAAGCAGAGCCACTCTTGCGTGCCGCGTTCATGGTACAGCGGAAGCAGGCGCCCGATGCCTGGACGACTTACAACACGGAGTCGCTGCTCGGCGCCGCACTCCTTTGTCAGAAGAAGTACGCCGACGCCGAACCGCTGCTTCGGGCCGGCTACGAAGGCCTGAAAAAACAAGAGGCCAAGATTCCGGCCCAGGGAAAAAGCCGCCTGGACGAGGCCCGGCAAAGCCTCGCGCAGCTTGCTCAGGAAAAGCAACACCAAAGCGATCCACGCCACCGGCTAGAGGATCGAGAAGCAACCAAAGCGACGCAGAAATAAGTTACCGGAAGAGTCGCCTTTCGCTCCGCGAAAGGCGACTCTTATTGTCGCGCAGCGCCTCAGTCTTCAACACCCCACCTTTAGACTGGAGCCGCGAACGCCGCCGCCATCCGCGAGATCCAGCGCGGCTGGGACCTAAAAGCCGAGCTGGTGAGCCTCTCGGCCTGCGAGACCCCCCTGGGCCGAGATGCAGGCGGCGAGGGTTTCGTGGGGTTCACCCAGGCGCTCTTGATGTCGGGAGCGCGCAGCGTCTGCCTTGCGCTGTGGAAAGTTGACAACGCGGCGACGGCCCTCTTGATGCAGCGGTTCATTGACAGAGTCGTCACGCTCCGCGTGACGCCAATCCATCACGCGGAGCATGATGACTACACCAGGCTGCGTTCGTCTAACCAGACGCCGTGGCCGCTGGCTCTGGGTTAAGAACGATTGCCACCACAGGATTTGCGCGAGGCTTTTCTTAAGTAGGCACGTCCCGCCTGCCGATTTCGCTTACTGTTTCCGAAACAAGAGGGCGGGAATCATGGCCGATGACGGTATCGCTCTGGTGTTGCGCCGGCTGGTGCGCTTCGGTTGTCATCCTCGGCGCGTGGGCGATGCGGCCTGGGAAGCGCAATGCCCCGTGCATCGAGGGCCATACTACGCCCTTCTGGTCAGCCGCGGTCCGGATGGCTCGGTCTCCCTCAATTGCCGCTACCGGGACTTTATGGGCAGGTTTTGCCCGACGAGCGAGCTCTGGGATTCGATCGGCTTGGACCCGCGTGAATTTGCGGGAATTCAGGTGGAAAACGATCCGTCTGAGGGCGCAAGCGATGCGCACGGTGAGCCTGCACCGGCTACGAACGGTCATGGCGGCGCCCCATCCCGCGACGCGCCGCTGCACGCGCCGGTCAACCACCCATCCTTCACTGAAGGGAGCCCTGAAAGCTCGAGCGTGGACGTTGCTCAGGCGCTGGCGGGAAATGAGTGTCGCCTTTCGTTCCGCGAAAGGATGATCTTGCGCGGAGCGAAAGACGTCTCTCCGGAAAGTCATTCTCAGCCTGCTACTCCGCCAGGATCGCCAAGCCCTGCCGACGCTGGAAAGCATCAACCGCCTGGTCCGTGCCTTCGAGGCCGATGCCGAGGGCCTGGGCTCGACCGAGCGGGTGTGGGTTCGGGTCGCCGCTGGTGGCGGTGGAGGCCCGACAGCGCGGCAGGATGAATCGGCCCACCACGTCCCGGAATCGGTCGCCGCCGCTCTTGGCGGTGCCGTCTATTATCTCGACCTGGGCGATTCGTCGCGGGACGCGGTGGAGATGACAATGTGAGCGCGATTTCGACGTCGCTTTCGGACAGTTTTTGCCGCGTGGCGACCGGCGGTGGCTTCTCGATGCGCACACTCCACTCGAATGACGAAGAGACGCTGTTCGACGCCGAGCGTCCGGTGATTCTCACCGGCATCGACGAAATCGCGCGTCGTGGTGACTTGGTCGACCGCTGCGTCTTTCTGCACCTGCCGCCGATCAGCGACGAGACGCGCCGGTTGGAGAGCCGGACTTCGAGGCCGACTATCCGAGCCTCCTGGGCGCCTTGCTGAAGGCGGTCTCGGGGGGCCTCTTGATGCTGCCGCGGGTCAATTTGCCGGCCTTGCCGCGCATGGCCGATTTTGCCCAGTGGGGCGAAGCCGTCGGTCTAGGCCTGGGCTGGCAACCGGGCGCCTTCCTGTCGGAATACAACGTCAATCGCTCCACGGCCTGCGTTCTCGCGCTGGAAGACTGTCCGGTTGTCAGGCCGCTCAGCAAACTGGTGGACCGTTGCGACGGGAGCTACAGCGGAACGGCGTCCGAGCTGATCGAGCTTTGGGGCGCATCGTGCCAGCGCCAATCACCCGGTCGGCCCAATGGCCCAATACTCCCCGACGGCTCGCCAGCCTCTTGCGTCGAATCGCGCCGCAGCTCCACCTGATTGGCATCGACGTCCGTTTCAACCGAGGGCGAAACGCCCGACTGATCACCATCTCCGAGGTTGCCGATTTCGAGCGACGCGCCCCGGACGAGGCTTAGAGCCCGCGCGGTGTTCAATCAGACACTGACCTCTAAACCTAGCGCACTCGGACCTTGGCAGCAGGTCCGATCATGGAATAAGGTTCAGTCCCCTGCGCAACAGGCGAAACGTTCGTTGCGACGGCCCTGCGCAACGGAGCTGTGACTGAAAATGAAATGAACTGCCGCCCTTCGGCGTCGCGCGAACTCAGGTTTGCAACTGCAAGAGGGGGATACTCACCACGAAGGACACCCAGGCCACGAAGGATACCAGGAACGACCCTTTCTTCTCTTCCCTTTGTGCTCTTTGTGTCCTTAGTGGTTCAAATTGCGCATTCCTTTACTAATCCAGCGTGGCCGAGCCACCATGACCGTGAGGTTGGGATGCTCTCCCTACTTAAGACGGAAAGAACATGCACTGCCACCGCGACCGATTCCCTGAGATCGCGGAAAGGTGTCAGATCGCGGAAAGGTGTCAGGAACGAATGGCACTCGGTTATTCCCCTAAGCCGCTTGCAGTAGGCGTTTGCGCCTTTCGTCGCGGTTCCATAAGAAACTTTTGTGCCTTCGGTCGTCGTTTGTTGCGCGCGGCTCGACGCGGCCGGGTCGATCGCCGACCTCGTGCGCCGAAATCGCAGTGAGCATCACCTCCACCAAGTATTCCCTGACGCTGGGCGTTGCTTGTCGCAAGGCCTCCTGGAGCGCCGTCATCGTCTGAAGCGTTCCCTTGAAGCTCAACTGTCGCGGTTGCTTACCGTGCGCCTCGGCGGCCTGGGCCGCCACGCCTCGGATCAAGTTGTAAGACAGTAAATGTATCCAGATCTCCTTCTCCACCATATCAGGCGTCTTGCATCGCAGCACGTCCATTTGGAGTACGTCTTTAATTGAGCGTAAATCTAATTCTATGTTCCATCGTTGTAGGAAAAGGTCTGCCAGCTCTTCCTTGGTGTACGCCTCCGCGTCGAGCATCGTCGTCACCAGCACCAGCTCGTTGACTCGGAAGCCGGGCTGCTGAACCTTGAATCGCAGTTCGCGGACCTTGATCTCGCTGGGGATCTGCGCATAGGTTTCCTCGTCCATCCATTCGGGCCGCTCCGGCTTGGTCCAGGTGACAACGTGGTCCTCGACGCCCAGCCGTCGGCCGCGGCGGAAGTCGAACCTCCGGCGCTGGTGCATCCGGAACAGGCTGTCAACGTTCCGCTGCATCAGGTCCGCGATCATGAAAAACGAGGCATAACAGCGGTCCCCCAGCATGATTTCGCCTGCCTCGAGGCCATCCAGCAACGTGCGGAACAAGGCCGTCTCGCCTGTCTCCTTTCCTTTGTACGGCCCCAGCGCCAGGTCGCGAACGACACCCGTGGCCAGCGAAATGATCCCTACCATCCGAACTACGGGGAAACCCAAACCGATGCCCTGGGTGTTCGCCTGAGGGAAGGCTTGTTGGTTCTGTACGGTGTCGGGCATCGAGGCGGTCGTGCCGTCAACCAGCGAGACCTTGCGTCCCTTCCACAGCCAATCGGCGTTTGCACCGGCGTCCACTTTCTGAGCGGTCTGACGGACCAGCCGAACAATGACCCCGAGAGGGAGCCGCCGGCGTGCATCACAATAACTGTTAGTCTCCGGCGCAAGGTTTGCGATGGTTGATGGCCAGCCAGACGATCAGCCGCGCGACCGCCGCACGACACGAGTGGTCGGGGTCGAGCACCTGGGAGAGGAACAGGCAGAGGGTCACGAAAGGTGTGTAGATGCGATCCTTGAATTTGACCCGCTCTGCCGCCAGTGCCGACCTGACCGTGTCGGCGTCGAGGATCTCGTGAAAGGGAAGGAGCTGGGACTCGCGAAGGGACTTGACCTTTTCCAGAATCCACCGTCGCGTAGTCTGGGGCATTGTCGGCCTCCTTGCCGGACAGGGTTTGGATCTTGCAAGCACCAATCCTTGTCCCAAGGAGGACGATATTTGTCTATCCCACTTCTCCGAAACAACTTACGAATTTCCGAGTGCCATTCGTGTCAGGAACCGATTCCGGTTGCTGACACCTTATCGCCGCAATGCGACGGCCGTTAAGGAGATGAAAACTATCGCCAGTACGGCCAACTCCAACGCTCTGACCGCGCCCATGGCCCTCCAGATCGTGGCCAAACCAGCCCCTTCGTGAAGCCAGCGCTGCGCCAGGTGGACGGGAGTTTTGTCGCCCGCATACCAGGGCGACCAAGATATCCAGTCTTGATTGTCGTCGGTGCCTCCCCATCGTTTGGAGGTCGCCCAACCGTAAATCGCAAACGGGTTTGACTTCCCACCATGAGGCGCTGGGGTGGAAATCCACACAGAGAGTCGCGATGATCCCCACCGCGATCATCAGCGTTCTGAGGTGAAACCGGGGCAGTCGCACGGCTCCCTCCTGGAAAGTCTCAACAATAGATCAGGCGTTGCGCAAGCGATGCTAAATACTCGTCATTCCGGCGGCGAATTGCCAGTAGACAAATGGCCCCGTGATGCCAAAGACGAGGAGTCCCAGAATGTTCGCGCGAGGATCGGAAAGGACACGCATTGGGGGCAGCAACCGCTTCCGGGTGTACCAATCAGATACACCCCCCCAACCCGTTTGTTGCGAATAGGTTCTGTTTCCACTGGAATATTGGGAACGGCAGATCCTCTTATCCTATCGCGATGCAGAATCTTTGCGCTTGACTCGCACGGCGAATCGGAACCGCTATTGTGGTTGCGGCACCTGTCGCAACTAGAAAAAAATGGGACCGATCTGGAGCTGCGGTGCATGTCCTTTCCGGTTAGTCAGGCCGCCAGCCTCCGGCGACGAACTGGTCGAGGTCCTCCACCCCGCAGTTTACGATTTCTTCGGCGCCTTCGTCTTTGTTGGCTTGGCTTCCGATCCCTTGGGCGGCACGATCTGTCCGGACGAATTCGATCGCCTTAATGACCTCGACTGCTTCGATGGCTTCTAGATGGCGTAGCCGGCTAAGCCGCCACTTGCTGCTGAAAACACGTCAGGGAAAACCCGCGCTAGCGTGCTTTCAATGAGGAAGTTCAGACTGACGTTCTGCGCCTCCGCGGAATTGGCCAGCGCACGATGAAGTTGCGGCGGTAGACGCACAACGAAATGCCCGGAATAGGGCTTCTCCGGACTCTCTCCGCGCTTCGCGCAAAATTCGAGATACTCATCGATCGAATCATGGAACGCCTGGGTAACTTCTGCAACGGACGTTCCCTGAAACGTGATCACGTCGCGCAGACCGATCACGCGACCGAAGAGGATCCCTGAGTCTTCCTCAACTTCCACGACTCCCGACTAGCCTCTGTATTTCATATCAATACTTACAATTATTCTGCCACGTCAGGCTCGATTCCCGCTTCCCTGAGAAAGTCGCGTACCGATCGAACCATGCCCCTGCCCATTTCCTTTTCCAGATGAGGTTCATGAAACACCGCCCTGACCCCATTCACCGCAACGCTTACAATAGTACCGCTCAATGACACTATAGTCGATAGAAAAGCGCTCAGCTCGGCTAGGACAGGCAGACTGCTGGTTGGGGGGCAACGCCCGAGCGGTCCTGACCTCTTGGGTCGGTTTCAAGCGGCTCAAGAAACGAGCGAATCGATCCCGATCGCCGAATGTGCTGAGACCGAGCAAAAATCAGCGCCATTCTCGATCAACTGGAGAGCGCCAGCTAGGAAGGTGTCGATCCTAATTGTCTTCTTGGAAGCGCATCTGTAATGCCGTTTATTACTCGGAAAGCCAGGTCCTGCCAATCCTGGCCCAGCAGCCTCTGGGGCGGCCAGTGTGGGAGGCTGGGCCGTTCCGCGACCGGATCGAGGTCGGATTGCGTGAACGAGCACGAAAACGTAGCTTGGGCGTCCACGCCTGTGCCCGTGTTGATGGGGTGGGATTGAGACCCCCAGCACCAATATGGAGGAGACAGGCATTTTGGAAAACCACACCTTGCTCAGCCTCGTGTAGGCCGACCTTGAAACAGGTCGATTTCCTCAGTGATCTCGCCGCTTTCGTCGGAATGTCGGAACAAACTGCGTTCGAGGGAAGACTACTCTTGCGGATATGGGTGACTGAGGAGGAGGCCGGCTGGTGGCGAAGGTTCAAAACGGCGCCGTCTTGAGGCCGCTCCGCGTGCTGATGAAGGTCGGGCCCTTTGCCGGCCTTTCGGACGCGCAATTGCTCGAGCAGTTCATGGGAGCGGATGGCGAAGTGGCCGAGCTCGCCTTCGCGGCGATCATCGATCGCCACGGACCTATGGTACGCCGGATCTGCCGCCAAATGCTGGGCAACCTGCACGACGGCCAGGACGCGTTTCAGGCCGCCTTCTTCATCCTGGCGAGGAAAGCTCGCACGGTTCGCACGCGAGACTCGCTGGCAAGCTGGTTACAGGGCGTGGCTTACCGCGTCTGTCTTCGTGCTCGGTCGGCCAACTCCCGGCGCCGAGTGCACGAAGGAATGGCCGCGACCCAGGCAGGAACCCGAGCGTCGGCCTTTAACGAGGGTGAGACTGTGGATTGGGGGGAACTGCTTCACGCCGAGCTGGCGCGACTGCCCGAGCGGTTCCGCGCCCCGATCCTGCTTTGTGACCTGGAAGGCGTTGCCTATGAGGAGGCGGCCCGTCGCCTCGGCTGCCCCGTAGGGACGGTCAAGAGCCGCCTGGCGCGGGGCCGCGAACGGCTCCGCGTCCGGCTTGGTCGCCGCGGGCTCGCTCCGTCGGCAGGGATGCCGGTAGCGCCGCTGGTAAGAGCCTCGGTTCCTTCGACGCTTCGGGATGCGACGGCACACGCGGCGATACGATTCACAATGCACGGACCGCTGGCCGTCGGGACGGTCTCGACAACAGCGATCTCTCTCACAGAGACGGTCCTCAAATCCATGATCATGTTCAGATTGAAGCTCGCGGCTGTCGTCTTGGCATTAACCGGTTTTGGAACAACCGCCATGGCGGTGCTCGCCGGATTGGAGCCGGGCGGGTACCCATTGTCAGCTCCTCGCCAGACGACCAAGGATGACGTCTCACCAGTCCCGGTCATAACCGCAATCGCGATCCAGCCGATGCCGGCTCGGCCGCAGTTGCGGAAGTTCCCCGATGGACCGATCTCCAGGATCGAGTTCGAGGGAAACCTCACGATCGCCACCGACAAAAATTCTGAGGGTTTTTTCGAGGTGAAGGTGACTCCGGTGACCCGTCCGGGCACCGATCCGGGTAAAGTCGACTTGACGTTCGTGGTCTCCGAGGGGACCAGGTACAAGGTCCGCAACGTAATCATCGAAGGAAACACCAAGATCGAGACCGAGAAGCTAAGAGAAGGTCTGGAGCTGCATTCGGGCAAGCCGTTCATGATGGCGACGAGAGAGGCCGACAAGAACCGGATGCTTGTCAAATACGCTGAGATCCGCGGCGTCCATGCTCAGATCGTCTGCGAGCCACGGTTCACCAATGAACTCGGCATTGTCGATCTCGTGTACAAGATCGAGGAGGACGAACGGTTCATGATTGACGAGTTGCGGATTCCCGGGAGTGGGCGCATCCAAGAAATACTGATGCGCCGCGAGGCCGTGAGTGGCGCGCTGTTGCCGCTGGAGGTTCAGGACAAGAATCGGATCGAGATATTTCGGCGCCGGTTGATGCAACTCGGCTATTTCATGAATGACCCGAACCGGGACTAGCGGACGATGATGATGCGGCGATCCTCGATCGGACAGAGCCGGTGCGATTCGTCCAGCCGTGCCGATGGGCGAGCCGTGGTGTCCCGCGAATCGCAATCATTCGACCCGATTGGTGTGAAGTCGGAGATTCACCGCCAACGCGCCAAGAGCGCGAAGAAATAAGGCGATCCCGCTCATCAATCATTAACCATGCGATTGATGCCGTACATTCATTGCTTCTTCCCTTCGCGCTCTGGGCGTCTTCGCGGTGATAAGGTCAATCGGCTAAACCGCTGCGGTCATTCGGCCCTTCGCCCAGCAGAAATGCCCGCCGAACGCAGCGAGTCGCGCAGTGGTGCCAGCGAGTGAGGGCAGGATCACCCAACAGTACGCGAGCCATAGTCATCGAAGGACCCTCCCGGAATCGACTGATCCAACCACCCTGGCGGTAGGCGTGGGCGTAGACGGCGACGGTGAGGTTAACGGCACGGCGGATTTCGGAGTAGATGTCGGTGTCGAGCAGCGACTTATTCATCCAATGCGGAGATGGGCCGGACTGTGCTCAAGGCCGCCCGGATCCCGCAGGGATGGCCGCTCCGACTTGCATGGCCCAGGCCCGCCACATCCGCGCCAGCTCCGCCACACGTTGCGGATCCCGATCGGCGAGGTTGCGGGTCTCGGTGGCGTCCTGGGCGACGTGGTACAGTTCCCAGGCGCCGCCGGACCGGGCGACCAGTTTCCAGTCGCCGGTATGGACCGCTCGGCCCCCCTCGTGCTCGAAGAACAGGGCTGGATGACCGGCGCGCGGCCGGCCGTGGAGGATCGGCGCCAGGCTCCTGCCCGCGAGCGGCTTGAGGTCATGACCAACGTACTGCGCCGGGTAGGCCGCCGCCGCAAGCTCGAGGAACGTCGGCACCAGGTCGATCACATGACCGATCTGCGCGGTGATCGAACCGGCGGGGCATTCCAGCCGCTTCGGCCATTGCACGATCATGGGCGTGTGGCAGCCGCCCTCGAACTCCTCGGCCTTCCAGTAGCGATACGGGGTGTTCGCCGCATTGGCCCAGTACGACCCGATGTAGCCCCAGGTGGTCTCGGGGCCAGGCTCGAAGCGGCCGACGTACCGGATCGGACGGCCGTCGCGGGTCTCGGACGGCCGGTCAAAACCAGGCTCGGCAAAACGTTCCGCGGACGCTCCGTTGTCCGCGAGCACGACGACCACCGTATCCTCATAACGATTGGTATCCTTGAGCACCTGGATGATGGCCCCGACCCCCTGGTTGACACGGTCGACCATTGCCGCGTGGACCGCCATGAGCGCCGACTCGTGGCCGCGCCGCTCGGCATCCAGCCTGTCCCAGTCCGGGCCATGCCCCATCAGTGCCGGCAGGGGATGCGTCGCGGGATCGAACAGCCCGATCTCGACCTGCCGGCGATAGTGCGCCTCGCGGAGCGCGTGCCAGCCCTGCCGGTACGTATCGTGGTAGCGGACGACATCCTCGGGCCGGGCATGCAGCGGCCAGTGAGGGGCACAATGGGCGACGTAGAGGAAGAAGGGCCGATCGTCACGCGCCATCACCCGGATGGCCGCGACCGACTTCTCGGTGATCGCGTCGGAGAGGTAGTAATCGGCCGGCACGTCCTTGACCGGCTCGGTTCCTTCGACCAGGGAGAACGGGTCGAAGTAGTTGACCACGCCCCAGATTGTCCCGTAGAACCGCTCGAATCCGCGGTTCACCGGATAGGTTTCGAGGCCGGCGAAGGGCCGGTCCCGACCGGCCTGGTGGTTGAGCCAGGCTAGCTGCTCGGCACTTCTGGCATTGCCATCGAGTGGGATCGTCGCCGAAAGGTGCCACTTGCCCATCATGGCGGTTTGGTAGCCGGCCGTGCGGAGCAGCTCGGCGATCGTCGCGCCGTCGCGTGTCAGGTCCCGGCCATTGCGGGCCAGTCCGACCTGATGGGGGTAGAGCCCGGTCAAGAGCGCCGCCCGCGTTGGACAGCAGCGCGATGCGTTGTAGAAGCGCGTGAACCGGAGACCGCCGGCCGCGAGGCGATCAATGTTCGGCGTGCGGATCTCGCCGCCAAAGCAACCGAGGTCGCTGTAGCCGAGGTCGTCGAGCAGGATGACGACGAAGTTCGGGCGTTGGCCCGCGGCCTGGGTCGCACCGGTCAGCGCGGCCGCCATGACCGTGGCCCACCACGCCCCCCAGAATGAAGTGATCCGGCAGCGCATCGAAACTCCCATCCGCGTGTCAACCCGTCGGATAACGAGTCGCAGGCGAGGTCTGGAATCGCCGGTTGAAGTCGGTCGTCACGGTCTGGGGCAGTGCGCCCGCGGACGGACTCGCCATCGTGATCAGGTTCCTCTCCCGAAGCGGCCGGCCGAAGATTATTGTCGCCTTTCGCTCCGCGAAAGACGACTCCTACGGGAAGTTATTTGCGTCCCGATCCTCAGGCCCCGCCGCCGCGTGGCGCCGGCTGGAACCAGCCTTTGGAGGCCCCAATTGACCCACGCGGAAACTCTACCCAAAATTGGCGTTTTAGGGAGAGTTCAATGAGGTCCGCCCGCCCCGGAAGCTGAACAACGAGCGCGAGCACGAGCACATCACCTACGACGAGTTCAAAGCCATTCGAACGGCCGCCGCAAGCCCGCCAGAGAGGAACGAGCAGCCATGGCCACATTGGAAGCCGTCCGCGAAGCCCTGCGCGCTCAACCGTTCGAGCCCTTCGACTTGAAGCTTGTCGACGGTCGGCACTTCACAATCACACACCCAGACTTTCTCGCCATCCCGCTCCCCCCGCCGCATCGGGTAAGGGAGATCCTCCTCTTCACTCTAGGAGACTACGGGCCCGGCACGTATCGCACGCACCGCATCGACCTTGGCCTGATCGTCGAGGTCACCAGTCCCAGCGACGCGACCGCTCCGCCGCCGGCCGCCCCCACGCAATGAGCGGCTGAGCTCCACCGGGTTTAGTAAAAGCCCTGGTTGTCTTGTTTCACGCTGACCTTGCCGGCGTATCGTCGCGAGACGAAGACGAAATACGCGGCCGCCAGGGCGAAACCGATCGGCCACCAGATCGCGGCGTACGCGAGCGAATTGGGACCGGCGGCGACGTCGTAAGCGGTGAGTGAGTTTTCGGGCGCCAGCGTCGAATGCAACACGACCGGAAAGATCGCCGCCGCACCGGTGGCCATCAGGCCGGCAAGCAGCAGGTTCGACCCGATGAATGCCCGCATCTCGCGCCGCGTCGCCAGCCCGGAAACCAGCGCGATCGCCGCGGCACAGACCAGGAGCAATCCGAGCCACCAATATGGGTTGTGAATCGCGTGCCCGAGCAGATCGGGCCGCACCACGGCGGATTCGACGGAGACGACCAACAAAAGCGGCGCAACCGCCACCCAGAGAACCCTCGCGTAGGTCGCGCTGCGGTCATGCACCGGTCCTTCCGTTTTCAGCGTAAGGTAGGTCGCGCCGTGCGCCGCCAGGATGACGACGGCGAAGATCGCAACGGATACGGTGTACCAGTCGAGCAGGCCCACATGGCCGCGGGCGGTGAAATCGGTGAAAAAGGCCATCGAGAAATTGCCGTCGGAATCGAGCGGAACACCGCGGGCCAGATTGCCCGCCGCTGCGCCGAAGAGGATGGCCAGCAGCGTGTTGGCGAGTACGAAGACGAAATCCCAGAACCCCTGCCACATGCGGTCGTTAAAGTGGCCGCCAACTTCCAGCGAGCAGCCGCGCAGGATCAGACACCACAAAATGAGAAAGAGCGCCAGGTAATAACCGGCAAAGGCGGATGCCAGAAGCTTGGGGAACACCGCGAGCACGGTGCCGCCGAAACTGACCAGCCACACTTCGTGCCAGGACCAGAGCGGACCGATCGCGGCGATGACCAGTCGGCGCTCCTGTGGCGTCTTGGCCACGAGCCAATCGAGCATTCCAGCGCCGAAGTTGCGGCCGTCGAGCGCCACGTAGACGATGAGCATGAAGCCGGCAATACCATACCATGCGGCGATCATTGGGACGGCTCCTCTCTATCTACGGCCGGTAGTGCGTCACCGGGCCCGTGACTGATCTCGCGACCGACCAGAAGCAGAAAGAGCAAACCGAGCACAGAATAGAGGCCCACGAAGCCGATCAGCGTGAACACCGTGTCGCCGCTGCTGACGACTCTGCTATAGCCGTTTGATGTGCGAAAGAGACCGTAGATGAGCCAGGGTTGGCGTCCCAGCTCCGACGTCATCCACCCCAGCGTGTTGGCGAGGTAGGGAAATGGGAACGCGAGCATCAGCACCCAGAGCAGCCCCGTGCTGGATTCCAGCCGGCCCCGCAGGTTCTGGATTCCGGCATAGGCCATCAGGATGATGAAAATCGTCCCGAGCGTGATCATGAGGTGAAATGAGTAATAGAGCAGCTCGATGTTGTCGGGCCATAACTCCCTGGGAAAGTCATCCAATCCGTGTACATAGCTTCCAAAGTGCCCGTAAGCGAGAAAGCTGAGGGCGCCCGGGATCTCGATCGGGTTTTCGAGCCGCTGGGCCGCAACATTGGGCTGCCCTATCAGCGCGACGCTGGCCTTGGGACCGCCGACGAATCGGCCCTCCATGGCCGCCAATGTCACCGGCTGGTGATTGCCAACCATCTTGGCCTGCTGGTCGCCGGTCGGGAACGCCACCAGTACGGAGGCAATCAGCCCGATGACGGTTCCAGCGCGCAGGTACATTCGCGCCTGCGCCGGATGGATTCCGCGCAGGCAGTAGAATGCGCCCACGGCGGCTACCACAAACGAGCCCGTTACGAGGGCCGCCATTTGATTGTGGGCGACCTGGACCCATGCCCATGGATTGAGCAGGTAGAGGGCTAGGCTCTCAATACCCAGTGAACCATCCGTTTCGATGCGATAGCCCACCGGATGCTGCATGAAGGCGTTCGTCACCAGAATGAAGTAGCCGGAGAGCCAACTCCCCACGGCGACCGCCAGCGCGGCCAGGAAGTGAGAGCGCGGGCCCAGTCGCTTTTCGCCCCAGATGAGCGCTCCGATAAAGGCGCTTTCGAGAAAGAACGCGAACATGCCCTCCATTGCCAACGTCTGTCCAATGACGCCACCGGCGTATCGGGAGAAGCCCGCCCAGTTGGTCCCGAACTGAAACTCCATCGGAATGCCCGTCACCACTCCGATGGCGAAATTGAGCCCGAAGATTTTGGCCCAGAAGCGCGCGGCCTGGTTAAATTCTTCATCACCCGTCCGCAGGGCGCGCCACTTCCAGTAGACCAGAAACCACGCCAAGCCCATGGTGAGCTGCGGAAAAAGGTAATGGAACGTGATCGTGAAGGCAAACTGAATACGGCTCCAGAAGGCAGGATCGGAAAAGAGTGAGCTCATTGTTTCTACACACCTTTCAGCTCAGCTCACGGCCCGTTGCTGATTGGCCCAAAAACGTTCGCGCAGTACCCTCTTGAGTCCGAAAACCATGCCCGGCGAGCGCCGCTGCGATCCCTGCGACGCGGTCGTGAAGCTCACGGAAGCTCGGGCGCGTCCCGGCGGAAGCAAGCGCCGTGCGGGTCGGGCAGAACCGGGCGGCCCGGCCTAGCGAGTGCGTGTGAATCATCCGAAGGACTCCCCTGCTGTTCACGGACAAAAGTTCGGGTCACGATGCCGGGCCGCCAGCGGACTTTCGTGGATACCCGGTTCATTAGACTGTCTCCCGTTCGCTCACGTTTGAGCTTGGCCTCTCAGCGTTCCCGTTGGTTCGCTGACCGTTCTGCCGGGTCGCCGGGATGGCATCATGCAAAGGCTCCGGTTCGATGATAAGCCGCGCGAGCCGTTGGCGAGTGAAGAGTTTCCACGACCACCGGAACAGCGTCCCGATTCGGCTGCTCGTCAGAATCAGGAACTGAATGTGAACGAAGGCCCAGACCAACTTGCCGAACAGCCCGGCGGTGCGGACGCCGAACGCCTCCATGACGGCGAAATTGCGGCCGACCGTCGCCAGGTTCCCCTTGTTGAAGTACCTGAACGCGGGTAGGTCCGGTTTCCCCTTCAGCCGTCTCGCAATCTGGCAGCCGACGTAGCGGCCTTGCTGGATCGCGACCTGGGCGACGCCCGGGAGAGGCTTCCCACCCTCCTCCAGGCACGCCGTGTCTCCCACGACGAATATCTCCGGATGGGCCGGGACCGAGCAGTCCGCAAGCACCTTGACGCGACCTGCTCTGTCTGCCTCGGCACCCAACCATTGCGCTGCCGGAGAACCCTTCACCCCTGCCGCCCAGAACACGTTCCTGGTCGGGATCCGTCCTCCCCGCACCATGACGCCTTCCGCGTCCACCTTCTCCACCGCGGCGCCGGTGCGGACCTCGACCCCCAGCTTCGCGAGCTTGGCGGTCGCGGCGGCGGCAAGCGACTCGGCGAACGAGGGCAGGATGCGGGGACCCGCCTCCACGAGGATCAGTTTGAGCGAAGCGGGGTCGAACCGACGGAACTCCTTGGCCAAGGCTTGCGCGCGCCAACTCCGCGATCGCGCCGGCCAGTTCCACCCCCGTGGGACCGCCGCCGACAATGACGAACGTCAACAGTTCGGGATGGTCTTGTGGGGCGAGGGTCCGCTCGCAGGCCTCGAACGCTCCCAGGATCTTGTTGCGGAGCTGAACCGCGTCGGTGAGGGTTTTGAGGCCCGAGGCATACGCTGCGTACTCGTCGTGACCGAAGTAGCTATGCTGAACCCCGGTCGCCAGTACGAGGTAGTCGTAGCGCAACGGGAGCGGAACCCCGACCACGAAGCACACCCTTTTCGTAACATCCGCTCCCGTGACGGTGCCCTGGATCACGGTGGCGTTGGCCTGCCTGCGCAACACGTGCCGGATCGGTGCCCCGATGTGCTCGGGGGAGAGGATCGAGGTAGCCACTTGGTAGAGGAGCGGCTGGAAGACGTGGTGGTTAGTCTTGTCGATGAGGAGCACGCGGGCCTTACTCTTCCTCAGGGCGCGGGCCGCCGCGAGACCGCCGAAGCCACCGCCCACGATGATGATTTGCGGGTCGCCGGCGGTGGTCGCAGAAACGGGTATCATTGTCAGTCCCTCCGATGTTGTCTAGTGACCGTCCGGTCCTACGGTGAGCGAGTGCTGGTCGCTGCCAACGGGGATCCCGGCTCACCTGAAGGAATCATTCGCTCGCAGCTTGAGAAGTCCGATTAACACCCGGTTCTCGTCGTGCGCGAGCTGATCGACCGAGCGTCCCCCTGCTTCGCGCATCACGCCATCGATGATGGTTTGCTTCAGCTCAGGCGTGATGTTTGGATTGCCCAGGGCCTTCATCATGCCCTGCAATGGATCCATAAGGTGATCCATGAAGTGTTTGATTCCACCGGCGCCACCGCCCAGATGCCACTGAAGGCTCTGGCCCATCACGCCCCAGCGGAGGCCCGGTCCATAGCAAACGGCGGCGTCGGTGTCCTCGACGCTCAGCACGCCTTGTTCAATGAGGTAAAGCATCTCCCGATAGAGCGCTGCTTGCAGGCGGTTCGCCACGTGCCCGGGAAGTTCCTTCCGCAAATGAATCGGCTTCTTGCCGATCGCCGCGTAGAACGCCATTGCCCGCTGGATCGCTTGCAGTGATGTCTTGGCGCCGCCCACCACTTCCACAAGTGGAATGATGTGCGGCGGGTTGAACGGATGCCCGACAAGGACGCGCTCGGGGTGCTCGCACTTCGACTGCATCACGCTCGGCGTGATGCCCGACGAGCTTGAGGCGATGATCGAGTCGGCCGGCGCCGCCTCGTCCATCTCCGCGAAGAACTTCGTCTTGAAGTCCGGCCGCTCGGGACCGTTTTCCTGGACGAAGTCGGCCTTCGCGAGCGCCTGCTTCATGTCCTTGGTGAAACTGAGGCGGTCGCGCGTCGCGCCGGGCGAAAGGCCGATGGCGTCGAGGTGCTCCCATGCATCGTCAACGTACTTCCGCAAGTTGGCTTCCGCGCCCGGAGCGGGATCAGTCGCGACCACGTCGAAGCCTCGTGCCAGATACTGGGCGGCCCAGCTCGCGCCGATGACTCCGGTGCCGACGACCGCGATTCGGCGGATTGGTTTGTCGAAGGTCATGTTCATTCTCCTCAATGGATGGTCGTGCGGTGAGCAACTAAGAAACGAGTTCCGCGTAGGCGATACCGGTGAGATTACCCTGAGCAAACAAGATCGTCTGCTTCTCCGCGCCGTCGAGTTTGGCGGAATAGACCGAACCTGCGAGATCGGTGAGGAACATCCGGCTGCCTTTGAAGTCGAGCGCGATGCCGATGCTTTCCATCAGGTGTCTGACCAAAATCTCAGGCACCGGACGCGAGCCGGTCGGGCGATGTGCGTCCATTGGGGCGCGGTTGACCGTGTTGCCGCGCGGCGGATCGCCGCGGTCGGTCCAGTAGAGGAGGCGATTCTCGAGATCGAGCTCCAGATCGATCGGCTCGGGCAAGTGATCGAACAGCAGCTCGATATCGCTCCGGTTGGCGGGCGTCTGGCCCTGAGGCGTTTCGATGTTCGCGCGAAAGATGCGGCCGAGATCCGCGTTGTCCGGGCCCTTTTGGGTCCAGTAGAATTTACCACTACCGAGATCGACGGTGATTCCGACGCACCACCGCGTGGTGTCGCGGCCGGGTCGCGGCTCGCCGCCGCTGGTATCAACGAGTGTCTCGATGTTCGAGCCGTCGAGGTTACAGCGCATGACGCGCATTCCTTCGCGATCGCACCAGTAGAGTTTGGCGTTCTCCTGGTCTAGATGGACCTGCTTGGGAGTGAAAGTGCCGCCCTGCGGGATGATCGTCTTTCGATTGCGCCCGTCCAGGTCGGCGCGCTCGATGGAGCCGTCGTTCGAGCTGGGGTCGCCCATGTTGGTCCAGTAGATGTGCCCGCCTCCGACGTCGACCGCAATGCCATCGGGGAGCCGGCACCCGGTGACGATGACCTTGTGGTCGGAGCCGTCCGGGTTCACCGAGAAAACGCAGTTGCCGCTGCCGTCGAGAACGAACAAGCGGCCGAGCGTGGTTCGGGCACCAGAGGCACGTTTTGCTTTTGCCGGCTGTAACTCTGCCATGATTTTCTCCTCTCATCGTTCACCGCGCCCTCAGGGCGGAAGTCGTAAAGAACACAAGAAATCATCAAAAACACAGGGCCGCGGCGCCGCTCGCCCAGAGCAACTCCTCGTACTCGGTGTCCAACCGATACCGCGCCACTTCGGCGACGGTGACCATAACCAGGCCGTGCCTCTTGCAGAACCCGATCAGGTCCGGCACGCGAGCCATGGTGCCGTCGTCGTTCACGACTAAAATCTCAAAGTCCCCCCACCTGGTCGGAATGCGGGCGGAGACAACTCGTCGGACTGCGCTGGTTGGTGTCATTGTGGGTGAGAGCTCCAGTTCTGTATCAAAACCGCCCGAGCTAACCGTCAACGGTTTTCGCGCTCTTGGTTCGGGAGGAACCTATCCAACGGCCGCTTCCGCGCGTTGTTTTGCCTGCGGGACGGCGCCGCTTGCGTGCAAGCCGTCGATTTCTGTGGCGCTATACCCGAGCTGCTTGAGAACCTCTTCGTTGTGTTCCCCAAGTGCCGGGCCGCGCTTTGCAGGCACCTTCGTGACGCCATGCACCTGAATCGGACTGCTGATCGTTGAGGTCAGCTTGCCGCCTGCGCCTTCGAGCGGAACGATAACTTCATTCACGCGCAACTGTGGATCGTTGGCGACAACCTCCGGCCCGCGCAGGCGCCGAACGTGACGTGAACGCCGTTGAAGATTTCGTACCAATGCCCCATCGGCTGCGAGCCGAAGACTTCGTCGAGAATGGCCGTGAGCTGCGGCATGTTGTGCGTCAGCTTGGCTGGATCGGAAAAGCGCGGATCCGTCAAGAGGTCCGCGCGGCCAATGGCATTCGCCACGACCGCCAACTTGTCTGGGGTGACGATCAGCACGAACCACGTGCCGTCCGCAGCGCGGTACACGTTGAGCGCCGCATTGGCGGGATTCTTGCGGTCGTGCGGTCCGAAGAATTTCGCCTCGCACAGCGCGGCCTGGATCGAAACGCTGGCCGACCAGACGCCTTCAGCCAGTAGCGACGTGGTCACATGGCATCCCTTGCCGGTACGCTCACGGCGATAGAGCGCCGTCACAATCGCGGAATAAAGGCCGACGGCGGTCGCATTCTCGCCGCTCCCGGCCACCGGCCGAGTCGGCGGCTCGCCGGCGTCGCGCGTCATGGACAACAAACCGCTTCGCGCCCAATACGATGTGATGTCGAATCCCGGCAGACCGGCGTCGGGACCTTTTTCGCCGAAACCCGTGACATCCGCATAGATCAGACGCGGATTCCACTGCGCGACATCGTCGTATTCGAGCTTCAATCGCTTGCGTGCGGGATGCGGTGTGTTGACGATAAGCACGTCGGCCCACTTGACCAGTCGCTCGAGAACCTGCTGCGCGCTCGGAGACTTCAGATCGAGCGTGATGCCGCGCTTGTTGCGGTTGGCCAAGTGCCAGGGATAGGCATCTTTCGCTTGCGGCTGCGGCGGGATCTTGTGCCCCATTCTCCAGCTATCGCCATTGGGCGGCTCGACCTTGATGACATCCGCGCCAAAGTCAGACAGGATCACCGCGGCGCTGGGACCCGCGATGAAGCTCGCCAGGTCCACGACTTTCAGGCCTGAAAAGAGATTATCGTTCATGGTATGCCTCGTTCGATGGAGTAGGCAGTGAGCGAAATCGGCCGCGTTCTGGTCATTGTCCTTGGAAGCTGGGCTGGCGCTTGTCGCGGAATGCGGCGACGCCTTCTTTCATGTCCTCCGTGGCTGTACATCGGGCAAAGAGCGTGGCTTCGATTTCCAGGCCCTCGCCCAGGGTCGTGTCGAGGCCGCGGTTGACGGCTTCCATGGCGAGCTTCACCGCGATCGGAGCATTTACGGCGATCTTTGGAATGATGGCTTCCGCCCGCGGGATGAGGTCGTCCTTCGCAACAACCTCATTGACAAGACCGATCCGGTGGGCGTCCTGGGCACCGATCATCTCCCCGGTCAGGATCATCTGCAGCGCGCGTCCCTTGCCGACCAGCCTGGGCAGGCGTTGCGTCCCCCCGTAACCTGAGATGACGCCGATCGCCACCTCCGGCTGGCCGAACTTGGCCGTTTCGACAGCCAGTGAAGCGTAGCGGATTACACGAAGGCGCTGAAGCCGGTGATGGCCTTGCCGACGATCAGGTTCTGCATCCTGAATGAGCTGGAACGAGCCGATCGGCCTGCCGAACTGCAGCCGCTCCTGAGCGTACTTAACGGCATGCTCATAGGCTTCCATCTGGCAGCCCGTCGCCTCCCACGCGACGAGATACCGCGTCATGCGCAGCACCCGCGCCGTGTCGCGGAACGATTTGCCTTCCTGAAGATGGTTTTCTTCAGGCACTCGGACGTCCTTCAGCGTGATCAAGCCGTTCTGGACCACCTTGAGCGCGATCTTGTTCTGAATCTTTTCGACGCTGAACCCGGGCTTGGTCTTGTTCTCGACAATGAACCCCTTGACCTGGTTGTCGTTGACGTCGCGCGCCCAGATGACCGACAGGTCGCACCAGGGCGAATTGCCGATCCACTTCTTCTGCCCGTTCAAGACCCAGGTGTCCCCCTCGCGTTTCGCCGTCGTCATCAGGCCGCGGCTGGCTCCGGAACCCACGAGCGGCTCGGTCAGGCCGAAACAGCCGATCTTCTCGCAGCGAGCCATCGGCGGCAGCCGCTTCTCTTTCTGCGCCTCCGATCCCGCGGCGTAGATGGAGCCCATGGCCAGGCCGCTGTGGACGCCGAAGAAGGTCGCGATCGACGAGTCTACGCGCGACATCTCCATCGCAGCCAGGCCGACCAGGAGCGCGCTCCCTCCTCGGCACCCGTATCCCTGCATTCCCAGGCCGCCGATACGCAGCTCCTTGATGGCCGGCAAGAGCTCGAACGGGAATGAATCTTCAATCGTGTTCGTTTCGCTCATGGTTTTTTCCTCCGTTTCGGCACTGGGCCTGTTCACACGATTGGTACCCACTCTGCTCATGCGGCTGACGCGCGGCGGGCGCCGGCCGTCGGGGGCGAGGTCGCCTCCCGAACCTTGTCGTCGAAGCCCAGGAAGCGGGCGAATCGCCGTTGCCGGTGGGCCGCGTACCATGCCTGGCGGGCCTTGTCGCGCGTCCGCCGCCTTCGCGTCCCATCCACGGTCCACGTCCCTTCTATCCTGAGTGCTCGATCTTTCCCGGTGAGAGCCAGAGTCCGAAGATGACCGGCCGAGGTGGTGACCTCGCGGGCGCTTCCAAATGGCCTGACGCCCGGGAGGCTGCGACGCTCGTTTCGATCGCTTTCCTCTCCCACTGACAAACTGAGCGTGGGCAATGGACACCGTCAGGCGGACAATCTCCAGCTCGCGACAGCGATCACGGTGCATTTACTCATCGCGGACCGGCGCGACCCGGCCGGCGCATTTGGGTGTTGCGCTCTTTCGTCGAGTTCAACGGAGGCGGATCGACACGGGCGGCGCCCCGAGTGACGCACTGCGATCGCTTCCTCCGGCCCTTCAGGCCGGTTTGCTCAATACAATGTTGAGTGACGTACGCTTTGCTGCGCCCGCACCGAGGGCGGGACGGTGTCCCAGATTCGCACCGTCGCGTCGCCGGAAGCCGAGGCCAGCCTCGTCCCGTCCGGGCTGAAGGCAACGGCATGAACGTAGGAGTTGTGGCCCCGTAACTGGCAGACCTCGTTCCGGCTGGCGAGGTCCCACAGCCGGATGGTGTTGTCGCCAGAGCCGATCGCCAGGCGCGCGCCATCCGGATCGAACGCCAGGCCGTATACCCGGTTTCCGTGCGGCAAGACCGCGAGCTCTTCGAACGTCTGGGCGTCCCAGAGCCGCACGTTGCCGCCACCGACTGAAGCGGCGGCGATCAGGCGGCCGTCCGGGCTGTAGGCGATCCGATAGCCCTCCGCGTCGCCGGGCAGCACCCCGACTGCGCTCCGGGTCGCCACATCCCAGATCCGCACCGTCCGGTCATATCCCACGCTGGCGAGCCGCCTCCCGTCGGGGCTGAAGGCCACATCGAGGGCGGACCCCGTGTGCCCCGGCAAAGCACCCGCCGGCTCCCCGGTGGCCGCGTCCCAGAGCCGCACCGTGCCGTCTCGACTCCCCGACGCCAGCAGGGTGCCCGCCGGGTTATAGACCGCTCGAGCATCCCCGGTCCATCCGCCCGTTGGTGCCCTGACGACCCGCCGGGGTTTACCGGAGGCCAGATCCCAGAGGGTGATCGTGTCGCCGCGCGTCACTGTAGCGAGCTCGGCCCCGCCGGGGTGCCAGGCCACGGAACTGACGATCTGCGCCTCCGCATGAGGGGCGTCGTGCCGCAACAGCGCGGTTTGACGACCGGTGGTTGAGTCCCAGAGCCGCACGGTGCCGTCCCAGGCCGCCGAGGCCACACGCATGCCGTCGGGGCTGAACGTCACATCATAAACGAAGCTCCCGTGCCCGCGGAGGATCCCATTGCGCTCTGCGAGCTCCATATCCCAGGCGCGCGACTCGCCGTCGGCCGAGCGCGACACCAAGAGTGAGCCGTGTGCGGCGAACGCCACGCCGATGACCTCCGCCCGATGGCCGAGCAAGACGGCGATCAGGTCGCCTGTGGTCGCATCCCAGAGCCGCAGCTTCCGATCGGCCGAAGCGGTCACGACGCGCCTGCCGTCCGGGCTGAAGATGGCGTCCCACAGTCGATCGGTGTGACCGCGGAGGGCGGCGACCGGCTCGCCGCTCTTACCGTCCCACAGCCGGGCGGTCTGATCGAGGGAGGCCGAGACGAGGCGCCGGCCGTCCGGACTGAACGCGACCGATCGGATCGTGTTCGTGTGGCCGTGCATGACCGCGATCGACCGTCCGGTCGCGGATTCCCACAGGCGTACGGTGTTGTCGGAATGCGGACTTCCCGAGGCTAGGCGCACGCCGTCGGGGCTGAAGGCCAGGACCCCCGGGCTCACCGTATGGCCGCGCAAGATCGCGACCTCGCGGCCGGTTTCGCCATCCCAGAGGCGGAGGGTCTTCTCGTGCTCGCCCTGGGACACGATCCGCCGGCTGTCGTGGCTGGCTTCCAGACGGATGATCCGATCGTCGTGCCGGCCCAGCACGGCGAGCAGCCGGCCCGTGACTGCATCGTACACGCTGAGCTGGCGATCCTGGGCGATGACCAGCCGCCTGCCATCCGGTAGGAAGAGCGCGGAGAAATTCCGCGCATGGCCGCCGAGGACGGCAATGGCCCGGCCCGTGGCAGCGTCCCACAGGCGGCCGGACTGCCCATCCAGCGAACAGATCCGCCGCCCGTCCGCGCTATACGATAGCGATCCGATCGGCTGCTCATGCCCGCGCAAGACGTGCACGGTTTTGCCCGGCACCAGTTCCCAAAGCCGGATGGTCGTGTCGGCAGAGGCCGAGGCAAGGCGCTTGCCGTCGGGGCTAAAGGCCAGCGCAAAAACGGGGCCCTCATGTTCGCGCACGGAGGCGAGCGCCGTGCCAGTCGCCACGTCCCAGATGTTGATGACGCGCGGGTCGCTGTCCACGCTCGCAAGCTGGTCGCCCGAAGGGCTGATGACCGGCCGTGGCCACCAGAATTCCGAGGCCGGTTTTCCGCCAGGCATCACGGCGCGGGAGCTATCCAGCCGGGCGTGCAGGTGTTGCCACTCCCAACCGCGGTGCTCCTCAGGGGCCGCCTCGAGGGACCGCCGGGCCGTGTCGCTATGCTCGAGCTGCAGGGCCGCCGCGGCCGCCGCGATGTTCGATCGGTAGCGTTCCCAGCGCTCGGCCGCGCCGGCTCGTTCAGCTCGTCGCCGTGCCTCGACCGCCTCACGCCATTGCCCGAGGATCGCCGCAAGGGCGAGGACGCCCGTCATCACCATGGCGCCGAGCGACGCCGCCGGCACGGGGTTGCGCCGACCCCACAGGACCAGACGACCCAGCGGTCCCGCCCGGCGCGCCTTGATCGGCTCGTGATCGAGGAACCGAGCCAGGTCCGCGGCCAGCTCGCCCGCCGTCGCGTACCGCCTCCCGGGTTCTTTCGCCAGGCACTTCAAGCAGATCGTCTCCAGGTCTCTCGGGACCTTGGCGTTGAGCCGCGACGGCGGCACGGGCTCTTGCTCGATCACTTGCCGCTCCGTCTCGGAAGCGGTCTCCCCGCGGAACGGCGGCCGGCCTGTCAGGAGCTCGTACAAGATCGCGCCCAGTGCGTACACGTCGAGCGGAGGCCCCAGGGCCTGCGTCAAACCCCGGGCCTGCTCGGGGGCCATGTAGCTGGGCGTCCCCAGCCGGGCCCCGCTCTTGGTCAGTCCCGGCCCACCCTGCTCCCACCGCGCCAGGCCGAAGTCAGCGACCTTGGGCGTGCCGTCCGCGGTGAGGAGGATGTTGGATGGCTTCAAGTCACGGTGGATGATCCCGCCTTGGTGGGCCGCCTCCATCGCCCTTGCCAGGGTGGCCAGGAGCTCGGCGGCCTGGCGGGCCGGCAGAGGCGCGCCCGAGAGTTGCTGGGCCAGGCTGCCGCCCTCAAGGAACTCCATTGTGAAGTAGGGCCGGCCGTCGTGCTGGCCGACGTCGTAGACCTGCACGATATTAGGGTGGCGCAGACCGGCGGCCGCCGCGGCCTCCCGGAGGAATCGCTCGCGCTCCCCCGTGCGAGCGTAGGCGCCGGTGAGTAGCATCTTGACGGCGACGGGCCGGTGCAGTCGGGTGTCGAGGGCCCGGTAGACGATCCCCATCCCGCCGTGGCCGAGCACCGCCTGCACCTCGTAGCCGGGAATGTGCGGCGGATCGTCGATCCGATGCGCGGACGGCGCGGCGTTGACCACCGAGGCCGTCGACGCCGCGGGGAGCAAGGCGCCGATGCGCGCCTGGATCGACTCGAGCCTTTGCCAGCGGAGGCGGACCTCAGGAAGGAGCTCGGGGCAATCGCGGCAGACCTCCTCCGGAGTGCGCTGCGATTCGAGGACCTCCTCGAGGAGCTGTTGCACGCGCGGATCGGTGTCCATCGCTCTTGCCTTCCCACGTCGTCGCGTCCGCCCGCCCCGGTCGGTCCGTGCCTACGTCGGGCGCAGATCGTCAAGTTCCTCTGCCAGGAGCAAAAGAGCCCGATTCAACCGCCTTTGCACCGTCTTGTTCGAGACGCCCAGGACCCCGCCGGCCTCGTTGTGGGCCATTCCCTGGATCCGGACGAGGCTGAAGACCTCCCGCTCCTCTTCCGGCAGGTTCTCGATGGCCTGCAGGATGCGGCGGCCGTCCGAGCTCAGCTCGGAGACGCTGCTGGCCGGCGCCGGCACGACGCCCTCGCGCAGCTCGACCACGGCGGGCTGCTGGTCCAGGCGACGGGCCAGGTCATTCAGCTCCCAGCGCATGTGCTGGTTGGCCAGGGCGAAAAATTCGCGCACGGTCGGGGGATGGACCTGACGCATGGCCTTCAGTAACCGCTCCACGACGGCGCCGAGCAGCTCGTCAGGCTCGAGGTTGAGCGGGGATTGCATCAAACGCGGGTAGCCCCGGTACAGAAGGTTGGCACAGACCAGTTGCAGTCGACGCACCGACTGGTCCATGAGCGCCCGGATGATCGGCTCGGCGGGCGTATCCCCGGCCAGCGCGTCGAGGTAGCGCTGGATAACGGCAGTGGTCGGTTCTCCACTCATGATGAGGCTACTCGTCGCACCGACGGGGGTGGATGTCCACCCGCCACGCTTTAGATTAGTACCGGTGAGTGCGCCGAGTATACCGCCTTCGGTGTTGACCGGCCACACATGGACGGAGATCGCAACGATGGCCGGCGAACGCGACCTGCGACACCTGCTCGAGGTGATCCTCGACACGGGTAAGAGCCCGGAGGAGGTGTGCCAGGGCGACGCGGAGCTGCTGGCCCAGCTCCGGGCTCGCCTGCGACGCGTTCGCCAGCTCGAGGCGCAGCTCGACGTCCTGCTCCCCTCGTCATCCTCCCCGGGCGCCGGTACGCCGTCCTCCGGGCTGTCGACCGCCCGACCGCCTCAGCTCAGCGGTTACGAAGTGCGGGAGGAGCTGGGCCGGGGCGGCATGGGTGTTGTCTACCGGGCGTGGGATCAGCGCCTCTGCCGCCCGGTCGCCGTCAAGATGCTCCTGGCCGGCGAGTTTGCCCGACCGGACGAACGCGGGCGCTTCCGGCGCGAGGCCGCGGCCGCGGCCGGCCTGCGGCACGTCAACATCGTTCAGGTCTACGACGTGGGAGAGCTGGACGGACGGCCGTACTTCACCATGGAGCTCGTCGAAGGAGGGAGCCTCGCCGAGAAGCTCGTGAGTGCGCCGCTGCCCGCCCGCGGGGCCGCCGCGCTCCTTGCCACGCTGGCGGAGGCTGTCCAGGCGGCCCACGATCGCGGGATCGTCCACCGCGACTTGAAGCCGGGCAACGTCCTCTTGACCACCGACGGCACCCCCAAGATCGCCGATTTCGGGCTGGCCAGGCTGGTCGACGATGGGGGGCGCTGACCCGGACCGGAATCCCGCTCGGCACGCCGAACTACATGGCTCCCGAGCAGGCCCTCGGCCTGACGCGCGCGATCGGACCGGCCGCGGACGTGTACGCGCTGGGAGCCATTCTCTACGAGACGCTGACGGGATGGCCTCCATTCCGGGCGAACACGACGGCGGAGACGCTGCGGCAAGTCGTCGAACAGCCGCCGACGCCGCCATCGCACTGGAACGCGAAGGTCCCGCGCGACCTCGAGGTCATCTGCCTCAAGTGCCTGCGCAAGGAGCCGCATCGCCGCTACCCGAGCGCCGCCGCGCTGGCGGATGACCTCCGCCGCTTCGAGCGGGGCGAGGCGATCACGGCCCGCCCGACGGGTGTGCTGGAACGGTCGGCCCGGTGGCTGTGGCGCCGGAGGGTCCAAGTGGCGGCCTTCTCGGTCGGGACGCTGCTAGGGGTCGCGCTGGTCGCGGCCGGCCTCTGGCTCAATTCGGCGCACGAGGCCGGCACGCGCCGCGAACGGGACCTGGCCCGCCGCGAACGGGACCTGGCCCGCCGCGATCAGTCGCTGGCCGCCCAGTTGGACGCCATCCGCCTGGCTCGCGCGACCATCCTCGGGGGGCGGTTCGATCCGGCGGCCGACCGGCGCTTCAATTACGCGCGGGCGGATCGAGAGTACGAATCGGCGTTCCGCGAAGCAGGCGCGGGGGCGATGGGGGACGACCCGGCGGATGTGGCGCGACGGGTCGCGGCCTCGTCCGTGCGCCAGCCGCTCCTGGTCGCGCTTTGCGATTGGGCGGTCTGCGCCGGCCTTGAGATTCGCCGCGCGTGGGCCCTGGATGTGGCGCGGAGAGTCGACCCGGAGCCGTGGCGCGACCGCGCCCGCGATCCCGCGGCCTGGGCCAACCGCACCGCGCTCGCCGCGATGGCCCGGACCGCGCCCGTGTCGGCTCAGCCTCCGCCCTTCCTGGTCGCATTGGGGGAGCGGTTGCATGACATGGGCGGCGACGGGATCGACTTGCTGGCGCGGGTGCATCAGGCGCACCCGGACGACTTCTGGGCCGCCTTGACCCTGGCCCGGGCGTCGTACGAACGCGCCGACCGCACTGCGACGGACGCCGCGTACCGGCGGGCGCTCGAGCTCCGAGGGAACTCGGCCACCGTCTACAACAACCTCGGCGTCGTCGCATGCTCAATGAGCCGGTGGGACGAGGCCGCCGACGACTGCCGGAAGTCCCTGGAGATCGACACCAACTTCGCCCCGGCCCACCACAACCTCGGCCTGGCCTTGAAAGGCCAGGGAAAGTGGCCTGAAGCGGTTCAGCAGTTCCAGGAGGCCATCCGGCTGGGTCCGGAGCTGGCTCCTCCCCATTACCACCTCGGCGAGATCCGTGCCTATGTGGGCGGGCTGGACGAGGCGATCGCCGAATACCGGCATGCGCTCCGGATCGACCCCGAGTTCGCCCGGGCCGAGTACATGCTCGGCGTCGCCCTGGCCGGCCGGGGTTGGCTGGACGAAGCCCACGACCGCGATCACCGGGCAGTCCGCGACGATCCCGTGAGAGCCCGGGCCCAGAAGAAGACCCGCGATATCGCGGTGGGCCAAGGGATCAGCCACTACAAGCGCGCCCTCCGGATCGACCCGGGCCTCAATCTGTGCGGCAACAACGTCGGCCTCACCCCTGGCGACGCGGACCGGCTGAAGGAGGCGATCGGCCACTACGAGACGGCGATCCGGTTCGACCCGTGGATCTTGATCGCGCACGCCGCACGCGGCCAGGCGCTCCTGGCCCTGGGGCGATTCCGCGAGGCCGAGGCGGTGACCCGTCGTTGCCTGAACCGGATGCATGACGGTCATGAGTGGCGATCGAACGTCGTCGCCCTGCTGGGGCGCTGCGAGCAACTGATCGCCCTCGAGCATCGTCTGCCCGCAGTTCTGACCGGGAAGGAAGAGCCGGCCGGCGCGTCCGAAATGGTCGAGTTTGCCGAGCTTTGCGGCATCCTGGGGCAACCGGCCGCCGCCGCGCGCCTGTATGCCAAGGCCTTCGACGCATCATCACCACCGGCCCAGGACGTCCGCTCCGACCATCGCTACCGGGCCGCCTGCGCCGCCGCGCAGGCCGGCCGCGCCCGCGGCGCGGACGGAGCCGGGCTCAGCCAGGAGGAGCGTGCACGGTGGCGCAAGCGGGCCCGCGAGTGGCTTGGGGCCGAGGTCGACCTCTGGACCCGGGTCCTGGATAACGGTCCGCCCGCGGATCGCGTCCTGGTTGCCCAGAAGCTGGCGCGTCTGTGGGCCGACCCCGACCTGGCCGGGCTGCTGGACCAAGAAGCGCTGGATCGGTTGCCGCCGGCCGAGCGCCAGGAATGCCGCGCCCTCCGGAACGCAATCGATGTCCAGATCAGCCGCACTCAAACCATCAACTGATCGTCGGGAGTCCCGGAGAACGGCCGCTCCCTCGGAGACAAGAAGGACGGGAAATTGAGAGCTCAGGGGTCATTCAGCGGTCGGGAACGATTGGCTCGTTCCCTGAGGCGTCTGGAACCGACTCAACAGAGCTCGAGCTAATCAGCCGTTGACTCCGGGCTCTGACCTGTCCTTTTCTTCGACCGTACCCCGCTTGGTCCGCACGAGCGTGCAAGCCCGTTCGGAAATTCAATTGTCCTTAAGTAGGCCGCCACTGTCTGTCGATCTGCTTACTGTTTCACAAACGAGGGGGGCGGGAAATATGGCCGGTAACGGTATCGATCTGGTACTGCGCGGGCTGGCGCACGTCGGCAGCGATGCTCGGCGCGCAGGCGATGATGTCTGGGAAGCGCGATGCCCCGTGCATGGAGGGCCCTACAATGCACTTCTGGTCACCCGCGGTCAGAACGGCTCGGTGTCCCTCAATTGCCGCTACCGCGACCATAAAGGCACGTTCTGCGCCGAGAGCGAGCTCTGGGAGTCGATCGGATTGGATCCGCGGGAATTTGCAGGGGGCCAGGTGGCGATCGCTCCGCCAGAGCGCCCCAACGAATCTTGCGGCCAATCCTCACCTGCGACGAACGGTCACGCTGACGCGCCCTGCCGCGACGCGCCTTCGCACGAGCCAATCGACCCAGTATCCGCCGGAGAGAGCGCCGAAATCTCAAGTGTAAGCGGTGCTGACCAGCCGGCGTGTGCCGAAGATGTCGCCGAACAGGTTCCCGAATCGGCGGCGGCGCCGGATTCCGCGGCAGCGCTGGCTTCGGACCTGTCGCCATCACATTTGGCGGTCGCAGTCTCGCCGGAACCGTTAGCCCACGGCGAGGTCGCTTCCCCGGACCATTTGGCTCGGAAAGACGGTTCGCACGCGGAGATGCTGATGCGGATCGCCGGGAAAGTCCGCATTTTCCGCGGGTCCGACAGCCGGTTCTACGCACAGGTTCCGGTCCGTGGCCACCAGGCGGTTTACGAGCTGCGCTCGCCGTCGTTCGAGCGCTGGTTGACCCGCACGTTCCGCCAGGATCGCCGAGCCGTGCCGACGCTGGAAAGCGTCAACCGCTTGGTTCGTGCCCTCGAGGCCGATGCCGAGGGCTTGGGCTCGACCGAGCGGGTCTGGATTCGGGTCGCCGCTGGTGGCGGCCCGACTGCGGCGCAGGCTGACCCGGCCCACGATGGCGCCGAACCAATCGCCGCCGCCGATTGTGGTCCCGCCTATTATCTCGACCTGGGCGATTCGTCGCGGGTCGCGGTGGAGATCCGACCCGGAGGATGCCGCATCGTAACGGGCCCGCCGGTGTTGTTCTGGCGGCCTAAGGGCCTGCGGGCGCTGCCCGAGCCACGGTGGGACGGCTCGATCAATGAACTGAAGCAATATACCAATGTCACCGACGCGGATTTTCCACTTCTGGTCGCGTGGATGACGGCGGCGCTGCGCCGGTGGGCCCGTATCCGATCCTGGTCTTGAGCGGCGAGCAGGGGTCGGCCAAGACCACAACGGCGCGCGTCGCGCGCCGGCTGATCGATCCCAACGCTGCGCTGTTGCGAGCGCTGCCGGCCAGCCAGCGCGATTTCATGATCGAGGCCCACAATTCCTGGGTGCTTGGCTACGACAATTTGAGCTCGATCCCGGCGTCGCTTTCGGACAGTTTCTGCCGGGTAGCGACCGGCGGTGGCTTCTCGACCCGCTCACTCCACTCGAATGACGAAGAGACGCTGTTCGACGTCGAGCGTCCGATGATTCTCAACGGCATCGACGAAATCGTGGGTCGTGGTGACTTGATCGACCGCTGCATCTTTTTGCACCTACCGACGATCAGTGACAAAAGGCGCCGGTTGGAAAGCGCGTTCTGGCTGGACTTCGAGGCCGCCTCTCCGCGCCTCCTGGGCGCGTTGCTGACGGCGCTCTCGGGGGGACTCTCGATGCTGCCGCGGGTCAATTTGCCGTCCTTGCCGCGCATGGCCGATTTCGCCCAATGGGGGGAGGCCGTCGGTCTTAGCCTGGGCTGGCAACCCGGGACTTTCCTGGGGGAGTACCACGCCAACCGCCGGGCGGCCTGCGTTGCCGAGCTGGAAGACTGCCCGGTCGCCCTTGCGCTCCGGCGAATGATGGACGGTGCCCGCGGGATCTACCGCGGAACCGCCTCAATGCTGCTCGAGGGTTTGGGGTCCATGACGCCGGCGGAAATCACCCGATCGGCCCAATGGCCCAAGACCCCACGACTGTTCGCACGCATACTGCGCCGAATCGCGCCGCAACTGCGCCTGATTGGCATCGACGTCCGTTTCGACCGAGGCCGAAACGCCCGACTGATCACCATCTCGGGGGTTGCCGATTTCGAGCGACGCGCCGACGACGAGGCTTAGAGCCCGCGCGGTGTTCAATGAGACATTGACTTCTAAATCATTCGACCCGATTGGTGTGAAATCGGAGATTCACCGCCAAGGCGCGAAGAGCGCTGAGGAATACGGCGATCGCGCTCATCAATCATTAACCATGCGATTGCGGCCGTACGTTCATTGCGTCTTCCCTTCGCGCTGTTGGCGTCTTCGCGGTGATCAGGTCAATCCGCTAAACCGCTTGCGGGTGAGATGCGCGAAAACCGTGGATCCGAGCTCCGTACGGTCGTCAGATCGCCGGGCAGCCGCCCAGGATCGGCACGCGCCGCAGACCCAGCCGCTCGGCGACTTCTCTGAGTCGCTGGCGGCTGGTCGCGAAGAAGCGGCCCAGCAGACGGCCCTTGCTCAGTTTTTCGAGTCGTGCGTCCCACGTCTGGGTCGTCGTGCCGATTCCTTCCACGATGGCGGCCACTTCACGCGAGATCGCCGGCTTGCGGCCATTCGGCCCTTCGCCCGGCAGAAATGCCCGCCGGACGCAGCGAGTCACGCAGTGGTACCAGCGAGTGAGGGCGGGATCAGCCAAGTGCACGCGAGCCATAGTCATCGAAGGACCCTCCTGGAATCGGCTGATCCAACCACGTCACTGAATTTGCATCCAGAAGTCACGAACGCAATGCCTGTCCTCGAAGTTAAAGAAGTTAAAGAGTTAAAGGAGAGAAAGCAATCAAGTTCCTTGGCCGCCAGCCCAGTGTGATTCTCCTCGGACTAGGAAACTCCGCGCTTCGGTCTGCTCCGATCGAGTCACGGGATGAAGATGTTCAACTGGAGGGACTGGTTGTCCCGTACATTGATCACATCCACGAGCGTCTGGTCCTTGTGGGCGAGCACGTCCGCCGGACTGGTGAAAGTCTGGCCATCGAGCTCGAAGATCGTATCGCCGATCTCCAAGCCCACTTGACCGGCGGGCGAATTCGGGTCAGGCGCACGGGTGATTCTGGCCCCGAATGTGCCGTCGGGATAATTGACAGGCGTATAGTAGATTCCCAGGTTCCCAGCGTAAAACTCTGGGGGACCCGCTGGCGACGATTGCTGTGCTGGCGGCGGATTGTCCGGCGCATTGGCCGCGGCGTTATTCTGCGCTTGCTGGTTGCTCTGTGTCTGCTGGATGAAGGCCCCATCGAGCGAGCTGGCGAGCCGCTGAAAGCCAGCCGTCCCGATCCCATTCTGTTTGCAGACCTGTATCAGCGTCGAAAGCTCCTGCCGGTCGTTCCACAGGTCGCTCAGCGAAAGTCGCTGGGTGGCCGCATCGATCTGGTCCTGCGGGAGGTTTTGCAATTCTTGATCGACCGAGGCCAGCTTCTGCATGGCCTGGACTTTTTCCTCCTGCTCCCGCTGGCGCTCCCGCTCGGCGGCCAGCTTGTTTTGGTATTGGGCCTGCAGCTGCTGATTGTCATACTGGCTCGCAGCGGGGTACGGCTTATTATTGTATACCCAGTATGCCCGTCCGTTGGGCTTCCACCTCCGTTGGGCGCGACGGTTCGTTAAGACCCAGGTTCCGTTACTCGTCAGCACGGACACTCGACCGTATTGATCGACGCTGTAAGCGACGTACTGGGGTCGAGTGGAGTCATTCGGGTCGCTGAACGTTGACGGCGTTTCAGGACGGCTACCCGGCACTCTAGAGCCGGTATCGATGTGGAAACCTAGCTTGTTGTTACTGTTCATTGGGTCGATGCTGCCGTCAGTGGCAGTCTGGACGAGCTGGCCCACGAACCCCCCGTTGCCGAAGAGTCCGCCGTAGGCACGTACCCCGGCAGCCAAACTGAAAACCGCTGTGGCGCAAAACGTCAATCGGATCGTGCCCTGAACAATCTTCCTCATCACTCTCTCCTCTTGTTTGCTCGAATCGCTGAAGTTTCAAAATCTCCGAGTGTGGGCCGGCTGTCCAGCTCGAGATTCTTTCGAATACCATCTCTGACACTTCCGCTGCTAAGTGTCAGGGGGCGCCCCGGCCGATCGGTCCCGCTCCGGCCGCTCGCGCTCCGACCGGTAAAGGCGCGACGGCGAATTGTAGGCCGATGGGACGAGCATACCGACGGCAATTGGCACGCGTGCGGCGCGACACGGCGACTCAGAGGACGCAGCGCTTGCTGCAAGCCGTCGCTTGCGTCGGCCTCGGGCACGACTAGCGGCGGCGCAGCCGCCAACGCGATGAAATAATTCGACCGACGTCGATCACCTTATTTCGGTCAGCCCAGTCCATCGCGTCGGATTTGGGCGGCTCATCACTGCAGGCTCCCGGTGCAACCCATAAACTCACGACAAACTTCTATCTTATAAAAAGCATTGCAAGTGGCCGTCAAGAAGGTAGCAACATTGGAGGACAGGCAGATCGCATTGTGCCGTTGCCGCTGGTGGAGACCGACCTTCCTCTGGTCGGTCCGCCACGGCTCACGGAGCCCAGCCAATGGGTCGCAGTGGCGGAATCGCGGGCAAATTCCGGTCTACCGCACAAGAATCCAGGCCACCCGAGCGTGCGCCCCGCCGAAGAGCGCGGGGAATCAGCGAGCGGATTCAGGAAAGTGGCTGACCTGAGGGCCTCGTGCCAGCCTCAGGTAACCAGGCAACCGCCCAGGTTGACTGCCCGGCGCAGACCCAACCGCTCGGCGACCTCTCTGAGCCGCTGGCGGCTCGCCGCCAGGAACCGGCCCAGGAGGCGGCCTTCGCTCAGTTTCGCCAGTCGGTCCTGCCAGGTCTCGGCGGTCGTGCCCAATCGCTCGAAGATCTGCGGGCGATCGAGAAGATGCCAGCAAGTTCCCGCAGGCGATTGTCGATCCAGAGTTTAGACGATGACGTGTGCGGAATAATTCGATCATGGACTTCATACTATTGAGAGGGACTAGGTGACTCGCCTGAGCCGGTGGAGGCGATGCCATGTGGACGAAACCAGTGGTTTCCCCGCCTCTGCGTTCTCTCGTCCAAAAAGGTGTTGCGGCATTGCCCGAGTTGATCGACCACCTATCGGATCGCCGCGAAACCAAACTGAGAATGGGTGGCTTCATGGGAATGTGGCGTAGTGACGAGTACGACCCGAGACAACACGCGCCCTTGAAATACTTGCCTGGACCGAAGCCCTCACCCAAGTATGACCTGTCGCGCGAACGCCATGTACGAGAGAACAAGTACTCGTTGCGGGTTGGCGACCTCTGCTTCGTTGCCATTGGTCAAATCGTAAACCGGAATCTCAACGCCGTGCGCTACCAACCAAGTGGCTGTCTGTTGATCAACTCCCCTGTCGAGACACCCTCTCTGGCAGAGTCAGTGCGGAAGGATTGGAACGCCTTAACTGCTGAACAACACAAGCAATCGCTTATTCGTGATGCCCTCGCCCCCGCTTACGATTCTGATCCCGGCGCGTTGGTTCGGCTTTGGTTTTACTACCCGGTGGAAGGCGAGAAGGTCGCGCTGAGATTGTTGAACCGACCGCTGTATAATGATTCCCTGGTCTGGAGCTTCGTCGCACAGAGGCTTGTCAAGAAAAAGAACCCGACTCGCTGGCAAGCGTTGATCGACGAATTTGGTCGTGAACACGGATCTCGTTACACCGAAACCATCCCGTTCCTGCTTCGTTGGAATTATTGGAGAACGGACTTTGAGGACAATCAGGAGCAGATCGAAGACAGGGGAATCGCAGCCCAGATTCTCGCCAAGGTCTACGCTCGTGATGACCCCAATGAGCCCAGACTCCCCAATGCAAATGCAGTTGAACCGATGCGTCTCGCGGAGTTGATCAACGCGATCTCTTCTTTTCCCTCTCGCCGCATTGATGAGGCGATTCATCGAGGGGTGCGATCCAAAAATAGGGTTATGCGGCAGTCCACGGGGTCATCCACGGGGTCAGACCTAGTTTCAAGTTATTTCGGATGGTCCGGATTGATCCAATTCCTCCTCCAAACGCCTCAACTGCTGGCGAACGCTCGCATCGGTCGCTAGCCAGCCCGCGAAGCGCCGAGTCAGGTTGGGTACGCTTTCGGCGCGCGACACTCCAAGCACTGTCGCCAGCTCCGCGTTGGTCGCCGCCGTCCGGCTCCGCGCCAGATAAGCCAGCGCCGCTCGCGCCGGATGCCGGCTCCCGCGCCGCCTCAGCTCCGCGCGATCGACCTGATATGCCGCGCGCATGACCTCACTTACCCGTGCGAGTGTCGGGCCCTGGATCAGTCGCGATTCCCGTCGCCGCTCGCGGCGAGGTTCGCCGCGCACCATCGCCCTGACTCGATCGATGAATGCTTCACTGCCGAGGACCCATCCGTGGTACGCCTGCTTCCAGGGTGACTCTGGCGGCTCGGACAACCCCGCGGTCACATACGCGCCGGTAGGCCGCCGCCGGATCCGGCCCGCCGAACGCACCGCCCCAGGACGCCAGCAACTCGTCGTAAGCTACCCACTCCAGAACGGCGTCCGCGACGGGCGTAGCCGGGATAACTCGACCAGGCCCATGCCGCCGGATGCTCCACCAGTTGCCCTCGGACGGGATTGAGGTGCACGTATCGGGTCACCGTCCAGAGGTAGGTCTCGTCTTCGACCAGTTCGGTACGATAGCGGCCCTGGAACACATGTCCAGAAAAGCGGTGGCGGCGCGACCAGCCATTCGCGTAGCCCGACAGAAACGCCTGCATGCCCGCGGCGAGATTGGGCTGGGGGGTCTTGAGAACGACGTGCAGGTGATTGGACATGATGGCGAACGCGTAAACACGCCAGGCACACCGAATGACGGCTCGACCGAGGTGTTCTCGGAGCCGGTCGCGGTCGACGTCATCGCATACGATGTCCTGACGCCCATTGCCGCGAGCCATGAGGGGTAGATAGCGTCAGGATACTGGAGGCGTAACCGTCGTGGCATGCGCTCCATACGAACATACTTGCCGACGGACGGCAAGAAAAAACTTGAAACTAGGTCTGACCCCCTGAAGGTCTGACCCCCTGAATGACGGTAAACCAAACAATGCGGGCAATGCCGCTGGCGAAACGCGAGATGACCAGTCGCATCCAGGACCACGACAAACCGCCCTTGCAGGCGGGCGGCGTCCAGGACTTTCATGCGAATGAGGCGGCGTAGCATCTTGGTCCGTAACCAGGCGTAGGGCGCAGCGCCGGTGTGTCCCAGAAAGTGATCCAGGGTATCGTGCACCGGCCGCGTCTCCTGCTGGGTTTGGGCCAGGCGATTGAGATTGTGCAGCACCTGTGTGCCGCGGGCATCGAGGTCGAAATCCAGTTGTCGGCGACTGCCGAGCTGGAACAGATACAGACTGAGCCCCCAATAGATGAGGAAGCGTTTGTGGTAGATGACCAGGGGCAAGAAGCGGCTATCGGGAATGCGATCCAGCCACTGATTGAGCTCAGGCCAGAAGTGGCGGATGGTTGCCGGTAGCGCCTCGCCCAAGTTTACAACCGGCCCTGCCGCCGTTTCCGCTCCCGGACGTGGCTGCGGACCAGGACCAGGGTCAATTGGGAAATCTCCTGAATGAGGCATTTGAGCCGATGATATTCGTCGATCCATTCACGCACCTCCTCCGTGAGATCGACCGGAACATAAACCGTGCGCGTCTTGCCGCGCACTTTGTAGGTCAGTTGATGGCCACGGTGCTTCTCGCCGGAAGCGCAGCGGCAGCCCGGCTTGCCACAGCGGCGCTCGACCGAAACCAGGCTGGCGGCCAGCAGCGGTTTGCGAGCGGTCAGCTGCTTGACTCGGCTGCCAAGCATGCGGCGAATATTGGTGGGATGATGGGGAACGCGCATGGCGGCCTCGGGGCTGACGTATTCTCAGTAAGTTAGCTTAGCAGAAAACGCCCCGAAAAGCAGCGGTGCGAAGAAAACGCAAGACGGGGAAAACCCCGGCCGGGTGCAGCGCCCTATGGCAAGCTTACTTGAGTGGTCGCAGGGGTGCGATGAAAATCGTATTCTTCAGAGCTGAAATCGGGGTGTGCAGGGGGACTATACCATGCGACGGCAACGGAATTCGCGGAAGAGCGGGCCGCCCCGGCTGCGGGTCACTCCAGGCCGCCTGGCGGATCCGGGTCCGGGCGGCGGTCGGCCGGATGGGCTATCCCATGGCGATCTTGTAATGCTCTTGGATTCGGTCGGCGGGCAGGACATACGGGTAGATTGCGACCTCATCAAGCCCACCACGGAGGAAGCTGCCGCGATCGCGCGTCCCGAGGCGCAAGGGCGCGGTCCCGTGGGCGGGCATGATGGCGAACTTCGGATTACTGTAGAGCGTCCCGGGCGACGGCGGCCCCAGGCGGAAACGACCATCCTTGTAGATCTGGACCCCCGCCGCGGGATTCGTCCGATCGCCCTGCTGGTAGCAGGCGACGATATGGATCCATCGCCCTGGGACGAGCTTGTCCTGGAAGTAGGCACCCGCGCCCTCGCCCCCCGCCGGATTCCAGATGTACGCCGAGATCCGGTTGGGCCGCGCCGAGAGCAGGTGGCGCTCCAGGTCCGTGTGCAGGCTGTAAAATCGGAACCCCCACTCGAACTGCCCCACGACGCCCTTACCGAGCCAGTGCACGTAGGGTCGGGCGACCTCGACGGGGAAATCCAGGGCATCAGGCCTCATCCAGACCTCGACCGTCAGCCCGGCCTGGCTTTGCGGCTGGCTGAAATCGACGCTGTCGGGGATCTCCACATACTCGCGCCCATGGAACCCGACCGCCGTGTTGCGATCGCGCTCGATGGCACCGGCCTCGCCATAGGTGGGGCGACCGTGGTACTTGCCGTCGTGGCCATGCCCCGTCGCGTCGACGGCCGTCGGCGCCCTAGCCTCCCCCAACCGCCAGTAGGCGATCGGCCGGTCGGCCAACACGGCCTGTTGGTAAGCGATCCGCCCCCGTCTCGGGATAGCCCTGGGATCGTCCGCAGCCTGGGCGATGGGAGGATCTCCCATGGCGTCGAGGCCGACGAAGGTGGCCAGCTTGAGGGCTTCTCGACGAGTGAAGTCGGGCATGACGGCCCTCCGCGATCGCGCAGTCCTGGCTCGGATGCCGGAGCCCGACCCGGGCCGGGCCAGATCGACCGCTGTCTCCATTGCCTTCGCAGCAGTGACTCTATCCGGGGCTGGCCCCGGTCGCAATGCTCACGTGGGGGTCGGTTGGCACCTGGCTCGAGAAAGTCGGGGAGAAGGGAGAGGAGGCAAGGGTCACCCATCCAGGGAGACGTAGCTCGCATCGGGAGGACGTCGGCGAGGCTCGGAAGCGGGTCATCGGGGTCGGGAATCCGGAGCAAGTGGCTCCGCAGCGGCGACCGGACACCGTGCCCGATCGCCGTAACGCAAAGCTGCCCCTTGTCCTTGGTCCTTTGTCCTCTGTGCCGGAACGCGACGATCGGCGGCCGTCATGCTGACCTGCGCTTTGTCCTCTGTCTGCTGTCCGTTGTCCGTTGTACCGGAACGCGATGATCGGCGGCCGTGACGCAGACCGTGACGCAAGCCAGTCCAAAAGCGCCGACGTAAGTCGTTGCCTGATAAGGGCGTGACGATGGTGACGATGGTGACGATGAAAAACGCAGTTTCCTACGTCTGGCTCGCCCGCCCTCGAATCGAGCGTCAGTTCTGCCGATCGTGCCGCTTCTAGCGGCTTTATCGACGGGTGTTCGGCGTTTCGTGTTCGGATGTTAGCTGCCCACCGCCATGGCATGCCAAAGCGCTCTGCTGTAGCATTGAACGACATGTCGCTCGAGTCGTCGTCAACCCATCCACTGGTAGTGAGCCCCCCTGATGTCGGACTGGCGTCGAGCCATTGATTCTTATATCGAATCCCACGCGGACCGATGGACTGCGGTCCGGCGGCATCTGCACGTCCACCCGGAACCCAGCCGGGAGGAATATGCGACGACGCGATTCCTGGCGGACCAGTTGGCCGAGACCGGAGTGTGCGTCCAGATCGCACCGACCGGACGTGGCTTGATCGTCGAGCCCGACGGCCAGGGGGATCGGACGCGGGTCGCGATCAGGGCCGACATGGACGCCCTGCGCCTCCAGGACGCCAAGTCGGTCGCCTATCGCTCCAGCCGCGACGGCTTCATGCACGCTTGTGGCCACGACGCCCATTCGGCGATGGTCGTGGCCGCGGCCTCGGCCCTGATGGAGGCCCGCGAGGCCTTGCCCACGAACACGATATGGAGGGCCGTGTTCCAGCCGGCCGAGGAGATCGGCGAAGGGGCCTTCGAGATGATCGCGGCGGGGGCGATGGAGAAAGTCCGCGCGATCGCAGCCTTGCACGTCGATCCCGACCTGGAATCTGGCCGGGTTGCGTACCGCACCGGAATCCTGACCGCTCATTGCCAGGAGATCGCCATCACGATCAAGGGCATGGGAGGCCACGCCGCCCGCCCGCATCTCTCGGTCGACCCGATTGGCGTGGCCGTCGGGCTGATCAACAGCATCTATCAATTCGTCCCCCGCTCGCTCGACTCGCGCGATCCGACGGTGATCACCTTCGGGTGCATCCAGGGTGGCACGAGCGCCAACGTCATTCCCGAGGAGGTCAAGCTCATGGGGACGATTCGCACGCTGTCGCGTTCTGCCGCCGCCCGGCTCGAGGACCAGGTGATGCGGATCGCCCGCGGGTATAGCGAGGCTAGCGGTGCCGCGATCGAAGTCACCTTCCGGCGCGGCACGGACGCCGTGACCAACGACCCCGCGGTGACGGCGACATGCGTCGAGGCCGCGCGCGAGGTCGTCGGGGTGGCCAATGTCGACGAGATCCCGCTTCCCAGCATGGGCGGCGAGGACTTCTCGGGCTACCTCAAGCACGCTCCAGGATGCCTGCTGCGGCTGGGAGCGGCCGTGCCGGATGGTCCCCGGCACTTTCTCCACACGTCCGCTCTTCGACATCGACGAACATGCACTGCTGATCGGGGCCAAGGTTCTGGCCCACAGCGTGGTCTTTCTCTGCAACCCCTCCCGGAGCGACGCCGAGTGAGCCTCTACAAGTTCGTCAGCAATGAACGGCCGACGCTCGGCGTCGAGATCGAGCTGAACCTGGTCGATAGCCAGACGATGGCGCTGCGCAGCGGAGTCGCTCGAGATCCTGAGCGATGTCCCCGCGGAGCTGCGAGGTGTCGGTCAAGCCCGAGCTCTTCCAGTGCTTACCTCGAGATCAACACCAGGATTTGCCGGGACGTCGCCGAGGTCGAGAGTGATCTGGTCGAGAAACTCCGGGTGGTTCGCCGAGCTCGCGGCTCGCCAGGGCCTGCGCCTCTTCTGGGGCGGCACTCATCCATTCTCGCGCTGGCAGGACCAGGAGGTCACGCCCAACGAACGTTACCTCGATCTGATCGACCTTCTGCAGGAGACGGCCCGCCGGCTGGTGACCTTCGGCCTGCACGTCCACGTCGGCGTCGACTCGGGCGACAAGGCGATCATGATCTGCGACCGCATCCTGCAGCACCTGCCGACGCTGCTGGCGCTGTCGGTCAACAGCCCGTTCTGGCAAGGCCGGAACACCGGCCTGCACTCGCAGCGCAGCAAGATCATGGAGACCCTGCCCACCGCCGGACTGCCGCCGCTCGATGCGGAACTGGTCCGAGTACACCTGGCTGTTGAACCACATGGTCGAGACCGGGTTCATCAAGACGATCCGCGAGATCTGGTGGGACGTGCGCCCGCATCACAACTTCGGCACGGTCGAGGTGCGCATCTGCGACATGCCCCCCAGCCTGAAGCACGTGCTGGGCCTGACGGCGCTGATCCAGTGCCTGGTCTACGACCTCTCCCAGGAGATCGACCGGGGCACGTATCAGTACGATTGCCATCCCTTCATGATCCGCCAGAACAAGTGGCGCGCCTGCCGTTACGGGCATGGATGCCAAGCTGGTCGATCCCGACCACCTACCAGGCGGTTCCGGCGCGCAAGGTGGTCCGTACCTTGCTTGATCGCGGTTGCAAGACCGCGGCGAGGAGCTCGGCTGCTCGTCGTACCTCGAGATCATCCGCGACATGCTCGATCAACCGACGGGCTCGGTGCCGCCAAATGCGAGGCTTTCGACGAGACCCACGACCTGGCCGAGGTCGTTCGCCGCATGCTGGCGTATAGCGAGGCGAGCGTGGGATGACTCCGACTCACGCCGGCTCGGACGGTCTTTCACGATTTCTTCACATTTCGGCCACTGATTGAACATACTTTCCGTTATGATGGAATCAGATCGGCTCCCGGACTGACCAACCTCTCACGTTAGCCATCCAGCCATGCCCATGCCCAAGATTTTGGTGATCGAAGACGAGCACAGCCTCGTGGAAGTTTTGACGTGCAACCTCGAACGCGAAGGGTTCGAGGTGCTGGCCGCCTACGACGGACAGGAGGGACTCCGCCAGGCTCAGCTCAAGCTGCCCGATCTGGTCGTTCTGGATCTGATGCTTCCGGGCAAGCCGGGGCTCGAGATCTGTCGCGAGCTGAGGATGGGCTCTCGCACCCGGGACATCCCGATCATCATGGTGACGGCGAAGTCGGAGGAGTCGGACCAGCTCGTGGGGTTTGCGACCGGGGCCGATGATTACGTCACCAAGCCCTATAGCCCGAAGGTTCTGATCCAGCGGATCAAGAAGGAGCTGCGGCGCCGGCAGCTCAAGGAGAAGCCGGCCGCGGGGACGGTCATCGAGTGTCAGGGAATCGTGATCGACCGGCACAGCCATCGGGCGCTTTACCGGGACCAGGAGCTACCCCTGACGCCCACCGAATTTCGCCTGCTCGAAGTGTTGATTCGCCAGGTCGGGCCGCGCGTTCACCCGCTTCGAGCTCATGGACGCGGCGATCGGCGAGGATGCGTTGGTACTGGAGCGCACGATCGACGTGCACATCAAGAGTCTGAGGAAAAAGCTCGGAGAGGCGGGCGACCTTATCGAAACCGTCCGCGGCGTCGGTTATCGCTTCCATGAGCCTCGGATGGTGAGTATTTGAGCGGCGCTCGGTCCGGCGCAACGAGCGCCGCGCAATCGGACCGGGACCGGGGCGCCGGCCGCTCAGGAACGAGTTCCGCGCGCACGACGCTCACTTCGCGGGGGGCGTCGATGCCCAGCCGCACTTGCCCACCTTCCAGTCGAACAACGGTGACGCAGATGTTGTCACCGATAAAGAGCCTCTCCATCAGTTTCCTGGTCAACACGAGCATGTTTGCGTCCTAAAACTTGACTCGGAGGTGCATTTGCGGACCACGCTTGGATTCCCTGTCCAGTCCGTCTCGCTCGTCCCGGAATGATGGGACCCAATAGGAATCTAGTTCACATCGAGGACGGTCGGACGATTTTCTTGGGATCAGGGCCGTTTGCCAGGTTGAGGGGCGGCCCGGCTTCCGGCGTCCAAGGTTCCGTTGCGCGTCCTGAAAACTCGCGTGGAATCCGGATTTTCGCATGAATCCATCTGATGAAGAATGTAATCCAATGGCGGCTGGAATTCCGCTTTACGGACCTGGCGGCAAGGCCGCGGCGCGGGGGGCGGGAGGCGTCGGCGGTGCCGGCGGCGCGGGGAGCGGTCCTGCTGGAGGCGCCGGCGTGTTACCTGGGGCCTCTGGTCCCTCGGCGGCCGGGGCGGGCTCCGCCGAAAGGTCCTGATAGAATGACTTCCAGTTGTCGTAGGGAAGTGTGCCGATCTCGCGGTAAAGCGCCAGCCGCTCTGATCGGAAGTCGGTCCACAGCCGGACCAAGCGGATCTCGGCTTCGCACATGTCCGTCGTGTGATCCAAGAGCGCATCCAGTAGCGCTGAACGCGAGGCGGGCACGCCGCGCGTCGAGCCAACCAGCCGCTCGAAGGTCTGATCTTTCAGCCGGGCTGCCAGTTCGTAGCTGTGCTTTTCGCCGTCATACGCGCTTTGGGTCTCGAGCAGGTGCCGCACTTGTCGACGGACCCGTAATTCCAGTTGAATCTGGGCATCTTCTTGGGAAGGCCCCTCGTTTCGGACTCCCCGGTTTTTGATTGCGAGTCGGGCCGCATCGTTGAGTAATTCATCGAGCGTGTCCGAATTCCCTGCTCGCAGACGCCGCCCGCCAACCACAACGTTACCCAGAACCGGCACGCGGTTAACGAGCGTGTGCAGCTCGGCGAGATTCCGATTGGGACTCCGAAACCAGTTGTCAACGGCTTCGAATACGGAGCCGAACATGGCGAGGATCTGACGATCCGGGACGATCGCCGCATGCGGCGAGAGGCCAAGGGCGACCTTCATCTGGTCGAGATCGTTTCGGAAACGCCCGATGTCGTCGGCTAACCGCTGGCGCGCCCGCTCGAGGGCGGCGCTAACGCGATCGACGTCGAGCTGGCTCAGGCCGCCGGACTCTCCCTGGACCAGCTCTCGCATGAACGTCAATAGGATCTCGTGGGCGACAAAATCCCTGCGCGCCGAGTTGATCGACTGCCACCGGCGCAAGAGCCGAAGAAAGTCTGCGGTCGGGTCGCGGAACGTGCCGCGAGCTTCGGCCCTGCTTGCAAGGAAATCGGTCCGAAACCTCGCGAAGTCGTCGACTCCGTTTCGTTTGGCCCTGGCTGCGAGCTCCGATGGAACGAGGGCATCGGCAATCCGGCCGTCGCCTGCGCGGAAGCGTACCAGGGCGAGCGTGAAGACGCGCTCCCAGGACAGCACCTCCGGGCGGCTGTTTCCCGGCAGACCGGCGATCTGTGTGTCCAGGTCGGGAGCCGAATTGACGCGCGGAGCGACGAGGAACTCCAGCCCGGGAGCGCCGGCTTGCATCGGGGACAGCGGCTCTTGCGAACGGACAAACGAGGGCGCCGCCAGCAGGGAAAAAAAGCTGCCAGCCATGATCAAGTCGAAGAAGATACGCAAGACGTGCCTCCGATTTCGCAGAGGATGAAGTGAGCGTGGAAAACCTGCGTCCATGGTACTCGCTGGCACGCTCTAGACCGAGGGCCAACCCCCGTCTTGGATGCGCCGGCCGATGAGGATTGTCAGTTCGCCGGTGTTCTCGCCGCCCCTTCGGGCACGATCCGGCAGAGCAACTGCCCGTCGCGAAGCACTGCCCCCGCGCCGATTGGAGACGTGTATCGGACGCGGCCGGCGACAGGGGCCGCGACCTTGCAGCGGCGGATCTGGTCCGTCAATCGCTTCTGGCTCGAGCGCTCCCGCTCGAGCGCCGCCTGCCTGGCGAGCTCGCGGCCCCGGGCGGTCTCGACGTGGCCTTTCAAGGTCTTGATGGTCTTGTCCTTGGTGAAGTGGATCAATGTTTGTCTCTTGGACTGGGCGCTCTCAAGGTCGAACCGTGCCCGTTTCAGCGAGAGCTCTTCCGTCACTTTCTCAAACAACGACGTATACCCCTTATCGTACATCCGCCGGCACCAATCCACGTGGTCCTCGGAACGGCTGAGCTTCGATTCGGCCAGTTTGATTTCGCCCTCAGTGTGGGCAAGCTCTTGCCGGAAGAGGCCTTCGACATACTCGATAACCGCCATCTCGGCGACCTCGCGCGTGAGGCGGGCGCCCTGGAGGTCGGCCTCGGCTCCTTTGATCGCAATCTCCTGCGTGGCGAGCCGCTCTTGCCACTCGGACGGATCGAGCTCGCAGAAGACATCGCCCTTCTCGACCCGCGCCCCGTCGGGCCGGCTGGAGAGGACCACAATGCGACCCTCGACGGGGTTAAACACGTCCACACCTTCCCGTTCGGCAGGCGCGCTGCGCACCGTTCCTGGGCCGATGCCATCGCGACGGCCAAGACGATCGCCATGCCCACAACTCCTGTGCGCACCACCTTCGACGACATGGGTCTTCCTCCGCGTGCGGTCGCAGGCGGGTAGCCTGCACAAACCGTTGTCGAACCGGGCTCGGATCCTATTCAATATAGCGACGTTTTCTTGCGAGTTGTCCAAGCTACACAGGGATTTGGCCAAACGAGTCTGTCCGCGCGGGGCCGTGCAGCAAGGCGATCGTCGAGGACACCCGCGCGGAGATGCCAAGCTTGATCAAGCAACCGTGAAGGAACGGGCTCGGCGGGGGGCACTGGTGGAACGCACCTGCGGGATTCCATCTGTCGGCTCTGGCCGAGTACAATCAAGGACTCGGAGCTTTCTCCGGGTGGAGTTCTATTGTCATTGCCACACGAGAATCCGCCGGGCACTCCTGGCTTATCTCCGACGGTCCGGTGGCGTTCGAGGTAGAGATGTCGCAAACAATGGCTTCGGTGATCATCATCGGTTCGGGATCCGCCGGCTTGACGGCCGCGCTTTATGCCGCGCGAGCCAATCTCAAGCCGCTGGTTTTTGAAGGCAAGGAACCGGGCGGGCAGTTGACGCTGACGACCGCCGTCAACAACTTCCCCGGCTTCCCGGAAGGCATCATGGGTCCCGACCTGATGGATCTCATGCGGAAACAAGCCCAGCGGTTCGGGGCTGATTGCAAGTGGGAGACCGTCTTCGAGGCGGACCTCGCGCGCCGGCCGTTCCGGGTGCGGACCACGGATGACCCCAGCGGCGATCCCGAAAGCGGCACGATCCGCGACTATTCGTGCGATGCCTTGATCGTCGCCACCGGCGCATCGGCTCGGTGGCTGGGAATTGAAGGGGTTTACCGCGGCAACGGCGTGAGCACCTGTGCGACCTGCGACGGCCACTTCTACCGGGGCAAGGAAATCGCCGTGGTGGGAGGCGGCGATTCGGCCGCCGAGGAGGCGAGCTTCCTCACCCGTTTCGCCAACAAGGTGACTGTAATTCATCGTCGCGACAGCCTCCGGGCCTCCAGGATCATGCGAGATCGCATGTTCAGTAACTCCAAGATCGCCTACGCGTGGAACTCGGTCGTGCAGGGGGTCTACGGCGAGGTCATGGACGGCCATAATGTCCTGACCGGCGTGAAGCTGGCGTCAACCAAGGACGGCTCGACCCACGACCTGAAGATCGACGGCCTTTTCCTGGCGATTGGCCATGTTCCGAATACATCAATCTTCCGCGACCGGCTCGCAATGACGCCGGACGGCTACCTTTTGACCCGCACCGCGTTGGCCTGGAAAGGAATCGAAGCCACGGCTGGCCTCTTCGACTCCCTGCCCAATTACGGGACCGCGACTAATGTGGAAGGCGTATTCGCGTGCGGCGACGTCGTGGACACCCACTACCGCCAGGCAATCACGGCGGCCGGTTCGGGATGTGCGGCCGCGATGGACTGCGAAAAATGGCTTGAAGCCAGCCACGTCGGAGTGGCGCCGGCTCACTGAGCGGATGCCGACGGCAGGCCCACGGGGTCGAAACGGCGCGGACCTAATTCGGGCTCATTCAGCCCGTGAATGATCGAAGTTACAGTCGCACCGTGAAACCCCCCTGAACTTTTGACGGAATCTTCGTTACAATTGTTTTGTGCTGCGCCTTGCGGCGGCGAATTGCCCGACTGCGTCGCGGGGACGGATCGAATGCATCAATCATCAGTTGGGAATTGAGTGAGATCGTATGGAGAACCGACCGCCGCAGCAGGAAACCCCGCGACGGCCTCCACCAACCAGCGGCCGCAGGACAAACGGGTCCGGCGGGTCACCGACGCCGCCTTGGCTCTGGCTGCTCTTGATAGGAGGTTTCGCCCTCATTTTCTGGCAGTTCGTGCCGAAAACCGAGATCCAGGTCCTCTACTATCCGTGGTTTGTCGACCAAGTCGATAGCGCTAACATAAAGAGCATCTCAATACAGGGTAATGAGTTGCGCGGCGAGCTCCGCAAAGAGATGCACTTTGTGAATCCCTCGACCCTGACGACGACTCTCGTCCGCAAGTTCATCACCAACGCGCCGTCGGAGGCCTCCGTTGGGCCGATCGTGGAAAGGCTGATTCAGAACGACAAGAAAATCCAAGCCGAAGGCAAGAAGCTAGAGCCTACCCGGATCGACCCCCAGCCGCTCAACTCGGCCAGTGGGCTCGCCTGGATCATGCTGCTCTTGCCGACGTTTGTAATCCTGGGTTTCATCTACTTGATGATGCGGAGGGCTCGCGATCAGTTTGACGGAGGAATCCTGGGAAGCTTCGTCAAGAGCCCGGCCAAGCGGCACGATAAGTCAAAGCAGCGCACCACTTTCGATGAAGTGGCCGGCCTGGAGAACGCAAAGTCGGAGCTCCAGGAGATCGTCGAGTTTCTGAAGAATCCCGAAAAATTTCAGCGTCTCGGCGGCCGCATTCCCAAGGGTGTCCTCTTGAATGGCCCACCCGGCACCGGCAAGACCTTGCTCGCTCGCGCGGTCGCGGGTGAGGCCGGCGTGCCGTTCTTCTCGATTTCAGGCTCAGAGTTTATTCAGATGTTCGTCGGGGTCGGGGCCAGCCGGGTGCGCGACATGTTCAAGACGGCCAAGGAGAATAGCCCGTGCATCCTCTTCATCGATGAAATTGATGCGGTGGGCCGCGTCCGGGGCGCCGGCCTAGGGGGCGGTCACGACGAACGCGAGCAGACGCTCAATCAGATCTTGACCGAGATGGATGGCTTCTCGCCGAGCGAAAGCGTGATCGTGCTGGCCGCGACCAACCGTCCCGACGTGCTCGACCCGGCGCTCTTGCGGCCGGGAAGATTCGATCGCCACGTGACGGTCGACCTGCCGACCAAGAAAGGGCGCCTCGAGATCCTCAAGGTGCACACGCGTAACGTTCCCTTGGCCGCGGACGTCGATCTCGAAAAGATCGCGCGCAGCACTGTCGGCATGAGCGGTGCCGACCTGGCCAACCTGGTCAATGAGGCTGCACTTCTGGCGACCCGATCTGACAAGACGGCCGTCGACTCACAGGACCTCGAGGCGGCTCTCGACAAAGTCATCCTGGGCGCGAAGCGAGAAGACGTGATCACCGAGAAGGACAAGCGAGCAACGGCCTACCACGAGTCTGGGCACGCCCTGGTCGGCTGGCTCACACCCAAATCGGACCCCGTGCATAAGGTCACGATCATCCCCCGCGGCCGGGCGCTCGGCGTCACTCAGTACCTGCCCGAGGAAGATCGGGTCAGCTCCAACGAGAGCCAGATCCAGGCCCGGCTCGACTCACTGATGGGCGGTCGCGCGGCCGAGCGCCTCGTCTATGGCGACCTGAGCACAGGCGCCGCAATGGACCTCGAGATGGCCACGCGGCTGGTGCGTAAGATGGTCTCGCAGTGGGGCATGAGCGAAAGGGTCGGGCCTGTGTCATTTCGTTTGTCCTCCGAGAACCCGTTCCTGGGCCGCGAGATTTCCGAGCCGCGCGACCACTCCGAGCACATGCAGCAGATCATCGACGAGGAAGTCGCTCGCGTCCTCCGCGAGGCCGATGACCGCGCGTATCGCCTGCTGGATGAACACCGCGACGAACTGGAACGACTCACCGAGGCACTGATCGAGCGAGAGGTCCTCACCGAAGCCGAGATCGGCGACATCGTCGGCAAGCGTGTGTCCCAGAATTCCGAGCCAGAACGACTGAGGATTCATAACAACGAGGTCGTCGCCGGGATCGACAAGCCCGCCTGACGCCATTGCTCGCTGCCGCCGTCTCGGGCTGCCGTCAAGCAGCGCGATGTTCGCGATCGCGGGCGACCTCTTCACTGCGTGGAAACGAGCATCGTGTCTTCGCCAGTTTCGCAAACCCCCACGAACGATCATGTCGTCTGCGCCGGCTTGGTCGTGGCCGACCACGTGTGCCCCCCACTGGACCACTTGCCCAGGGCCGGCGAGCTGATCGCGGTTGATGACCTGCTCTTGAACATCGGCGGCGGGGCAGCCAACACGGCGGTCGACCTGGCTCGTCTGGGGGTGCGCGCGGAAATCTGCGCCCGCGTGGGCGACGACATCTTCGGCCGGTTCGCCACCGAGACCCTGCGGGCGAGCCGGGTTGATACGACCGCTCTGGCGATCGATCCCAGCCTGCCCACCAGCCAGACGTTGATCGTGAATGTCCGTGGTCAGGACAGGCGGTTCATCCACTCCGTTGGTGCGAACTCGCAATTCGTGGCCGCCGACCTGGATTCGGCACTGGAACGCTCGCCCCGCGTGTTGCACATCGGCTACTTCTTGATTCTGCCGCGGCTGGACGCCCGCGAACTGGCCGAGCGCTTCGCCCGGGCCCGACAGCGCGGAACCGTTACCCTCCTCGACGTGGCAACTCCCGGACTGGGTGGTTACCTCGAGCCGCTCAAGGTTGTGCTGCCGCACACCGACGTATTCGTGCCCAACACCGACGAGGCTCAGCTTATCCTGGGAGTCAGCGATCCCGTGCACCAGGCGCGGATGTTCCACGAGCTGGGGGCGCGACGGGTCATCATCACGTGCGGCGAGCTGGGAGCCGTGTCATTCTCGGACGCCCTCCGGGTCAAGATTGGTGCCTATACCGTGCCGTTTGTCGATGGTTCGGGAGGCGGTGATGCGTTCAACGCGGGGTACATCCTCGGCCTCCTGGAAAATCGCTCGGAGCTCGACTGCCTCAAGCTCGCCAGCGCCGTGGGCGCTAGCTGTGTTCGCGCGGTCGGTACCACGGCCGGAGTGTTCATGCGCGGCGAAGCCGACGAATTCACCCGGCGGCACGAGTTGACCGTCGAAGCGATCGCGTGACAGGTTGCGGCAGGCTCGCGTTCAGATATCCACGATCACTTCCGCCACCAAGCCCTCGTTTTCGCGTCTCAGGCTAAGTCCATGCCGGGTGGCGGCCTTGACCTCGTGGTCGAGGATGTGCCGCGCTCGGTCGATCGGCTCGCCGCCGATGGTCCCTTCGAGAACGCATCCAGTTTGGTCGATCGCGACGTCGAACCGGGCATAAAGCCGATGCCGGGTCTCGCTGCGAAAGATCAGCTCGTTGAGCCAGTCGATGAGCAGGTCCTCGGCCGAGTCGGCCGACAGCCGGACCGGCTCGGTATCGACAATCCGCACGTCCTGGCGGTTGACCACGATGACGTCGAAGAGCCCGGCGGCCGCCGTTCGAAACAGGTCGGTCAGATCCGGCGCGAACACTCTGAGACCGAGGTCGGCGGTATGATCGTAGGTCTCGACTCGTCCCATCGCGAGAGTTCCTCAATCGGTCGTGCCTGATCCCCGATGCCGGTAAATGGTCGCCATGAAGCCGTGCGGGCCGACGCGACCTTTGACGATTACTTCTGCGCAGCGGTCGCTCGCGCCGATCGCACGACTTCCCACGATGCAACCGCCGGCCGAAACAAGTTACCACGCGGCGAGAGGTTGCAACCAGTCTGGGCTGTTCCGACCTGGCCGCTGGCAACGCCGCCGGCTTGACGGGGGCTCGAGCGCGGAGAAACTCTACAGGTGGCCGACCAGTGCAAACGGAAGGACTCCCGCGCCTTTTTTCTGACCCGGCTGCGGCTCGAAAAAGCTGCGTCATCGCGCGCGATGCCGGGTGTGAAGACTAAACGTTGACTTACAATCTCGACAACCGATGGATCTGAGGGCCGGTCTCATGGCAACAGACGAAACAGTGACCGAAGCGCGATTCGGAGCAGACTTACTGGACAGGATGGTGAGGGCCGTGGAAAAGGTCCGCGAACGCCTGCGGCGCGCGGCGGCCGCTCTCGAGAATGACAAAGTCCCCTATGCCGTGATCGGAGGCAACGCCGTGGCCGCCTGGGTGGCCCGCGTCGACGAAGCCGCTGTTCGCAACACGCAGGATGTCGATATCTTGTTGCGGCGTACCGACCTGGAACCCGCCAAGGCCGCGCTGGCCAAGGCAGGCTTCGTCTACCGTCATGTCAAGGGAATCGACATGTTCCTCGATGGGCCTCGTGCCAAGACACGCGACGCCGTTCACGTCATCTTCGCAGGTGAGAAAGTCCGTTCCACGGACATCATCGCGGCGCCCGATGTGGCCGAATCGGAATCGACTGCCGCATTTCGATTGGTGGCCTTCGAATCGCTCGTCAGGATGAAGCTGACCTCGTTTCGGGACAAGGATCGAACGCATCTACGGGACATGATCGACGTCGCGCTTCTCGACGATTCATGGCTGCCGCGACTCCCCGCCGAATTGGCGACGCGGCTCCGCGAATTGCTCGAAAACCCCGAGGGTTAGCAAGCCTCAGTGGCTGTACCGCTTGGTGTGCCGGCCGCCGATGAAGCTTTGAAAAACGAGCTGGCCGATGTCGTCGGTTGAGCAATAGGCCGCCACGCCGCGCGAGACGCGGGCCATCTCCTCGACAAAGTTGACCAGGCCCAGGTAGAAATAATCCTCGATCAAGGCGAAGCTCGATACGCGGATTCCGGCATTCGCGCAATTCCGGACCTCGGCCAGGGTGTGCGTGGCCGTTTTCTCGGCCGGCGGATAAATCAAGACGACCTCGCGGCCTTCGATATGGGCCGTCGGCTCGCCGTCGGTGATCACGATGATCTGCTTATTGGTTGCGGGCTGGCGGGCGAGCCGGCTGCGCGCGAGCCGCAGGCCCGCGTGAATGTTGGTGAAATGCTGCGGCACCCGGCCGGCGGGCTGGTCGAGGTCGAAGCGCAGATGGATCCGGCTATCGTACATGGAGACCGGCTTGGGGGCCGAGTTCAAAAGCTGCCGCTCGGTGAGAACGTTGGCGAAGGTGTAGAAGCCGACGAGCTCTAGCGAGTCTTGCGGGTAGCGGGCGCGGACCATCCCCTGGAGCGCCAGCGCCACTTTCTTGGTCGTGTAATACTTGCCATACCGGCCCATCGAGCCGCTCATGTCGATCAGGACGACCGTGGCGCAGCGCGTCTGAAACTCGGTCTCGTGCACGACGTAGTCTTCCGAGCTGAGACGGATGGGTACCCCGCCTCCCTGCCGGATATAGGCATTCTTGAGCGTCTCATGGAGGTTCAAGTGGGCCAGCGAATCGCCGTACACATACGGCCGCGTGTCTTCGAGCGGAACCGTGCCCTCGCCTTTTTCCTGGGTGTCGTGCCGGCCGAGCGAGTCGCGGCGAAAGGCCTGGAACAAGTCGTCGAGCGCCCGGTCCTGAATCTTGCGGACTCCCCGCGGCGTGACCCGCCACTGACCCTCGCGATCCTTCTCGATCAAACCCTCCTTCTGGATCAGCTCGACAATCTGGGGCATCTCTTCCTCGAGCTCATCCATGTTGCGCAGGATGCGCTCGCCGTGCTGCAGCAGATATTCGGAGAGCTGGTCGAAGACCTGGTCGGCCGATTGCGGCAGAAACTGCTGGGTGCCGTCCCATCTGGAGTATTCGTGAAGCGACATGGGACGTAGTCTCAGCGGCGGTAGGATGCGCTGCCCGTCTTGGTGGACTTGTTGATCTTGTTGTGGACGTGGAGCCCCTCGAGGATGAACTCGGCCGCGCTGGCGGCCGCAGCCTCGCGGCACTCGCGGTCCGACCCGTCGGGAAACATCTGCGCGGCGAGCTCTTCGGCTCGTTTCTCGAGCCCGGGGACCTTGGCGATGCGATCGAGCACCGCTTTGGTCGGCAACGTGTCGCCGACCTCCACGCTCTGACCCGACTCGAAGAAATCGACCATCGGGACGCAGCTCGCGCACGTCGAGGTGAAGCGTAAAGATATTCTTGATCGACTCATCGATAATCCGATGGATCAGCTTGTCCTCGTGTCCTTCGTCCTCGGACATGGTCAATTCCAGCTTGCCGCGAGCGCTGGCCGCGGCCGCGGCCAGGTCTGACACCCGCGGTACCACGAAGCGCTCGCGACTCTTGATCGCGCGGCGCTCGGCGCTCGAGATCACGTTTTCCAGGTTGGCGATCGACATCCGCACCGAGACGCCCGACTGCTGGTTGACGTGGGGCGACGACCGCGCCAGCCGCGAAATCTCCTCGACGATCTCCTTGATGTAGCGGGGAACCGCGAGCGTCAATGCCTTACCGCCACTGCGATCGAGCCAGGCGTTGGCGTCGCTGATCGCCATGCCGATCTCGCGTGTGAGCGGATAGTGGGTGCGAATGACCGAGCCGATGCGGTCCTTGAGCGGAGTGACGATCCGGCCGCGGTTGGTGTAATCCTCGGGATTGGCCGAAAATACCATGCAGAGATCCAGGTCGAGCCGGACCGGATAACCGCGGATCTGCACGTCACGCTCCTCCAGGACATTGAAGAGCCCGACCTGGATCTTGGGTGCCAGATCGGGGAGCTCGTTGATGCAGAAAATGCCCCGGTTCGTCCGTGGTATCAACCCGAAATGCATCGTCAGCTCGCTCGAGAGATAACGCCCCTCGGCATGCTTGATCATGTCGACCTCGCCGATCAAATCGGCGATGGTCACATCGGGAGTGGCCAGCTTCTCGTGGTACCGCTCGCGCCGGGCGACCCATTCGATCGGGGTCTCGTCGCCCTGGGAAGAGGTCAGATCGCGAGCATATTTCGATATTGGTGCGAAGGGGTTGTCGTGAATTTCCGAGCCGGCGACGCTCGGTATGAAGTCATCGAGCAGCGTGACGAGCTGGCGGAGAATCCGGGTCTTGGCCTGGCCCCGCAGCCCCAAAAACAGCATGTCGTGCCTGGAGAGGATCGCGTTCTGGATTTGCGGCAGGACAGTCTCCTCGTAGCCCAGGATATCGGGAAACAACGGTTCGCCGGACTCGAGCCGGGCGATCAGGTTTCTCCGCATCTCGTCTTTTACCGACTCAATCCGGTAGCCGCTTGCCAGAAGCTCGCCTAGGGTACGGGGCCGATCCGTCGTCATCGCTCTGTTGCCTCTTGAGGTCGAAACGCACGCAGGCTCACGATCCAGGTTCCAAGGTCATGCTAGGCAGCCGGCAAAGGGAAGTCAACGCGACCCGTGAATTCAACCAATCAACAAGGCTCGATCAGGAATTGAAGAGCCGGCTGACGCTTTCGCGGCGATGGATCGAGCGGATGGCTTCGGCGAAGAGGCGCGCGACACTCACGACCTTGCAGCAGGGTGCAAGGGGTTCAAAGCGATGTTCAACGGTGTCGGTAAGCACAAGTTCCTTGATGGGGCTGCGCTCGATCTTGGCGGTCGATCCGGCCGAGAAGACGCCGTGTGAGACACAGGCGTAGATGTCCTTGGCGCCGCGCTTCCTGCAAGCCGTCGCCATCTCGATCAAGGTCCCGCCCGAAATCGTGAAATCGTCGACGATCAAGACGTTCTTGCCGGTCACATTGCCGACGATGTCGAGCATCTCGGCCTTCTCGTCATGGCCGCGCCGGGTCTTGTTGCCGAAGACGACGGGCGCGTTCATCTCCTGGCTGAAGCGATAAGCCTGCTTGCCGAAACCAACGTCCGGCGAGGCCACGACCAGGTCGGGGATTTCCTTGGCACGGAAGTAGTCGACGAGCACGGGCATGGCATAAAGGTGGTCGACGGGAATCTTGAAAAAGCCCTGGATCTGCGGGCTGTGCAGGTCCAGGGTCAAGACCCGGTCGGCGCCGGCCGCCTCGATGCAGTCGGCGCACACGCGAGCCCGGATCGAGACCCTCGGCTCGTCTTTCTTGTCCCCCTTGGCATACGAGAAAAAGGGAATGACGGCCGTCACTTGCATCGCGCTGGCGCGCTTGAATGCGTCGATCCAGAACAGGAGCTCGACGAAATTGTCGTTGACCGGGTAATCCAACCCCTGGATGACGAAGACGTCACGGCCGCGCACGTTCTCCAGCACGCGGACGAAGACGTTACCCTCGCTGAATACGCGCGTTTCCGACCGAGCCAGATCGCGCCCCAGGAACCCGCAGATCGCCTTCGCGAGAGTCCGCCCCGAACTACCCGCGAAGATCTTCATCTCTCCGTAAGGATCGGTTTTCTTCGACGAGTCGTCGCAAATGATCAGGGATTTGTCCGCGCTCATGATGGTCGCTCCATGCAAGCCAGTTCTCGAACCGCCGCCAGACCCGATCGGTCGTCTCGACATTCGCGTCCCAAAACGTAAGGAACGCGGGCTCGTCCTGGAGCTCCGCATTTTATCTTAACAAGGTGTTCACGCCACTGCCAGCAACCGCCTCGAGCGTCCAGGGCCGTTTCATTCTCGCCGCGCGGGCGACGTGGCAGAACCCATCGTGGCGAAGACCCCATGTCGAACCGCCGCCAGTTGTTTACAATACTCTGGTCAGAAGTGTGCGGCGCAGCCGCGCTGCCGACCCAATTTACCCAGACACCATGTGAGGTCTCCGGCATGCGATTCCATCGGTCTTCGCTTTACGCTGCCCTGGCTGCGACGACTCTTCTGGCTGTCGTCTCCCTCGGCCTAGTCGCCGGCCGCTCACTCTTCTGGAGCGGCGCATTGGCTCCTGCTGCCGATCTTTACGGAGGTAGACCACTCTTGAAGCTCGTGTCCAACACGCAAGGAGGGGTTCCCAGCCTCAAGGGTGGGGTCGGCTGGATCAATTCGGGGCCGATCGACTTGCATCAGTTGAAGGGCAAGATCGTCTTGCTCGACTTCTGGACGTTCTGCTGCATCAACTGCCACCACGTCCTGCCCGACCTCGCCAGGCTCGAAGAAAAGTATAAAAATGAGCTGGTCGTCATCGGAATCCACACCGCCAAGTTCGACGCCGAGAAAGATACCGAGAACATCCGCCGCAAGGTCCGCGAGTATCGAATCAAGCACCCGGTCCTAAACGACGCCAACCAGGTCGTCTGGAATCGATTTGGCGTGACTAGCTGGCCGACGCTGGTTCTGATCGACGCCAACGGTCACTATCAGGGCTCGATCAGCGGCGAGGGGCATTATGACGTGCTCGACCAGGCGATCGGCAAGCTCGTCGATACCGACAAGGCTAAAGGAGAGCTCGATCCGACCCCGCTCAAATTCTCGGCCGAGATGGAACGGCCCTCCACGGGCCCGCTCCTCTTCCCGGGGAAAGTCCTCGCCGATCTTGCCGCCAAGCGTCTCTTCGTCGCCGACACTGGCCATAACCGGATCATTCAGACGGACATGGACGGTGCGAACCCCGTCGTCATCGGCAGCGGCGAGGAAGGTTTCGTCGACGGCGACTATGCGAAAGCCCAGTTCAACCGGCCTCAGGGAATGTGCCTGGACGGCGAGACGCTTTACGTGGCCGACACCGAGAGCCATGCGATCCGGTCCGTCAACTTGAAAGACGGAAAAGTGAGCACGGTCGCCGGCGTCGGCAAGCAGGCGCCTCGCGTTTTCACGCCCGGCAACTCGGGACGGGCGCTCGCGACCGCGCTTTCCAGCCCCTGGGACCTGATCCAGCTTCCGGGCGACAAGGCGATCTATATTGCCATGGCCGGGCCGCACCAGATCTGGAAGCTCGATCCCGCGTCGAACAAGATCAGCGTGTTCGCCGGCTCGGGCTACGAGAACATCGAGGACGGTCCAGCGGACGAGGCAAAGTTCGCCCAACCGAGCGGACTGGCCACCGACGGCGAGAACCTCTTTGTCGCCGACTCCGAGGTTTCCGGCGTCCGCGTCATCACGGGAATCCAGCGCGGGGAGCCCGTGGTCCGGACGATCGTCGGCCTGGGCCTCTTCGTTTTCGGCGACCAAGACGGCACTGGATCGAAGATTGTCCGGCTGCAACACTGCCTGGGATTGGCCTACGGCAACGGCCACCTCTACATCGCCGACACGTACAACAATCGGGTCAAGGTCTGCAATCCCCATACCCGGTCGGTCAAGGTGCTGGTCGGTTTGCACAAGGCCGGCGATCGCGACGCGCCGCCAGAGTTCTACGAGCCCGGCGGACTGAGCGTGGCCGACTCGCGCCTCTATGTGGCCGACACCAACAATCACAAGATCAAGGTCGTCGACCTCCAGACCGATGCCGTCAAGACGCTCACCTTCGACGGCCTCACGCCGCCGCGTCCAGCTCACCGGCGTCCGAGCTTCCCGAATGCCAGGACAATCGACGTCCCCGCCGTCCAGGCAGCGGCCGCCAAGTCGATCGCGCTTGCCGTTTCGATCTCCTTGCCCAAGGGATTCAAGCTCAACGAAGAGGTTCCCCTTCCTTATGTGATCGAGACGCCCGGCAAGACCGGGGTTCTGTCCGCCGAATTGCCCGAAGCCGGAGCCAAGATCACTCCGCCGGCGACTCAGTTCAAGATCGACGTGCCGCTGGCCGAAGCGCCTCAAGTGGGCCAGTCGATCGACCTTCGACTTTCGCTCTCGGCATTCGTTTGCAGCGAAAACTCCAGCCTTTGCCGGATCCAGAGCTACATCTGGAACATCCCGATCACATTCAGTGACTCGGGAAAATCCGATCCGATTGCGCTGAGCATTCCCGAGGGCCGCTGACTTTTGCGTGCGGCGCTCAAGGGCGGCAGTAAACTTCTCTGAAGCCATCACCGGAATGGGTTCCTGGTGGACCATAAACACTGAGCGCTGCGTGATCAAGGCTCGGCGCTCCCCTCACTCCGCAGCCGGAGCCCGATCGGCAACGTATCGCCCAGGGCTTGCACCTGCTGGGCTGACTCGAGCTCGTGAAACTCGCGAACCGGGCGCAGGGTCTCTTCCAGGGCGCCCAGCCCCGCCAGCCGCGCGAGCACTTCGTCTCGTAGCGATTGGTCGAGGTCGCGGGCCCGGTCATTGGCGACCCGTGCCAGTTGGGCGAGCGCGAAAATTGCGTCGCCGGTCTCGCGCCCGGCGCAAACGAACGGCCCAGCAGGGTCCTGGCCCAGTCCTCGGCGGTCTCCTTGCGGATCACCGTATTTGCCGGGCCGTAAAGAGGGACCCGGGCGCCGAGCCGGCCCAGGCACCAGAGGACGTGTCCCGACGAAGCGGCCGACCGCTCGGCGAGCAGGACCTGCCCCAGCGATTCCTTGACCTCGGGCGCGAGCCGTTCGAGGCTGGCGGCGCAGCGCCACATTTCGGCGACCTCGTGCGGCTCGGGCTTGGGCCGGCCGGCCTTCTTGGCGGGGTTCGACCCCTTGACCGGCAGCAAGAAAGGGGCCAACCGGCGATAGATCTCCTCGTGGTGCTGACGCGATAGCCCCGCCGCCACTCGCCGCCAGAGGATCCACCACTCCGCCCAGCACTGCACGTCCTTGCCATGGCGGGTTCCGTTGTGAAAAAGGGGCCAGAGCACCTTGATCCGGACCTCGTCCAGCGGATAGCCGCGCCCCGGACGCAAAACGAATCCCGCCAGGTTGAACCAGCGCGATTCGTGACGGGCGCTTTTGAGCCGATCAACGGCCAGCTCGAGAAGCGGTTCCCAGAAACCGCGCAAGGCCGACGGCGGCCACTGGTCGCGAGGCACTTCCAGCAAGTCTTCCAGCCGCTTGACCAGGCGGGCTGGTCCAGCGGCATCACCCGCCGCGGCCGCCGAAGCCTCGAACGCAGTCCGGATCGCCGCGACCGCCGCATCGATCTCGGATTGCTCGATGACGACCTGGTCCGATTCATCGCCGGTGATCGGTCCGCGAACAGCGAGCTGGCCCGCCGGCCCGCGAAGCTGAATTTGCAACCGCCAGCGGCGAAGGTCGGTGCGCGACTGGCACCATAGCTCGATCGTGCCGACCTCGGTCACGCGAGCCGCCAGGCTCACGGGCATCGCTCGGCCTTGGCCTTGCGGCTCACGCGCATCAAGCTCTGGAGCGGCGGAAGCTCCCGGATCGAATCGGGGTCGGCGCTGACCAGATCGCCCGGCTTGTCGTCGGGCCGCACCGAGCTGCTCGCCAGGGGAAAGACGACCGGCTGACCCATCAAGAGATCAAAATCATGACCGGCGATTGTGATCTCCTCCCCCTCCTGGGCGTCGCGGGAAACCACGCAGAGCCATGGCTTTTCCGTCTGCGTGGTCTCGAGACCGACGTAGAACGACCGCGCGGTCCCGCCGCCGATCCGGATGCCGCCGCCGCGCCGGACCACTCCATAGTAGGCGGCGCCCTGCGCCACGGCCAGATCGAGCGAGACGTTCGTCAGAACCCTGGGAGCGGGCGAAGCACCGGGGTCGTCGGCGAACCAGAAGGTGATCACCTCTACGATCCGGTTACGCACGCTGCCTGGCGTCAGCGCGCCGCCGTTGAAGAGGATGGCGTCCGGCCGGGCCGGCCTGTCATCGGCCTGGTGCCCTTCGGGATTGATGGCTTCAGCCCGATGCCGCTTCAAGAACTGGCTCAGGTGCTTGAGTACGGCGGGGTCGGCCACGAACGGAAGCCCAAACTCCTGCAAGCCGAGCTTCGCACCCCGCTCGGGTTGCTCGCCGCGGGGCACCCGCGGAAAGAACCCGTCGAGCGCGATTTCCTCGACCTCCTGGCGAGTCAGCTCCGACTGGATGCTGCCGCCGATCAAGCGCGAGCCGCGTCCGGCGATCGTGACCGGCCACCGATCCATCCCCGGCTGGCCGTTTCCCAGCAGCTTCTCCTTGGCCGTCCGGCACGCGAACCGCAAAGCGCTCCATTGCTCGGTGTCGAGCCGTGCGTCCTCCCAGCTTTTTCTCGACGTGGTGCGCCAGAGCCAGGTCGATGTTGTCGCCGCCGAGCATCAAGTGATCGCCGACGGCCACCCGCCGGAAGCCTGGCCCGGTCGGGGTCTCGATGACCGTGATCAGGCTGAAGTCGGTCGTGCCGCCGCCGATGTCGCACACCAGGATCAGCTCGCCGGCCTTGACCTCGCGCTGCCATCGGTCCTTGTGCGAGACGATCCAGCAGTAGAAAGCGGCCTGGGGTTCCTCCAGGAGAGTGATGTTCGCAAGCTCGGCGCTCTTGGCGGCCAGCGTGGTGAGCTCGCGGGCCGCCTCGTCGAAGGAGGCCGGGACCGTAAGTACAACCTCCTGATGCTCGAGGCGCAGGGCCGGGTCGTCGCCGGCAAACGTATGGTTCCAGGCGTCGCGGATGTGCCGCAGGTACGAAGCCGAGGCCTCGACCGGCGATATCTTCCGCATCTCGGGCGGGCTGCCCCACGGCAGGATGTCGGCCTCGCGATCGATCCCGGCGTGGCAAAGCCAGCTCTTGGCGCTACTGATCAAGCGGCTGGGGACCTTGGCTCCCTGAAAGCGGGCAAACTCGCCCACGATCCGCCCGTGCCCATCGTTCCAGGGCAGCCGCGCCGCCCCCGGCGGCAGCTCGTGCGCTCCGGGAAGATAGACGAATGACGGCAGCATTGCCCGAGGCGCGGTCTCGCCGGGAGCGACCAACTGCGGCACCGCGAAATCCTCGATATTCGCCGCCGGCCGGTCGCGGCCATGCGTGTCGACATAGGCGACCGCACAGTTCGTCGTGCCCAGGTCGATCCCAACCAGAAAACGTGACCGAGACATGGTCGCCGCCTCAAACGACGAAGTTAACCAGCTTTCCGGGTACGACCACAACCTTGCGCACCGTCTTTCCTCCCAGCGCGGCGACGATCTTCGGGTCCTCGCGCGCTCTCCGTTCGATCAGGGCGGCATCGGCCTCAGCCGGAACCATCACCCGCCCACGCAGCTTGCCGTTGACCTGAACCGGGATCTCGACCTGGTCGTCCTTCAGAAGCGCCGGGTCGTATTGCGGCCACGGCTCGTAGGCCAGCGTCTTTTCGTGTCCCAGGATCCACCAGAGCTCCTCGCCGATGTGCGGCGCCAGGGGCGACACTAGCAACGTAAACGTCTCCATCGCCGCCTTCGGTCTCACAACCTGCCCCGTGAAGACGTTGACAAACTCCATCAAGCGGCTGATCGCCGTATTGAACCGCAGCGCTTCAAGATCGTCGGTGACGGCCGCCACCGTGCGCACCACGACCTTGGCCTGCTCGGTAGACAGCTCAAGGGGCTGGACGTGCGCATCGAGCTTCACGTCGCCCGCCTCGGCATCGACGATCATGCGCCAGGCCCGGCCCAGGAACCGGTAAACCCCTTCGACTCCCCTCATGCTCCAAGGCTTGACGGCCTCGAGCGGTCCCATGAACATCTCGTAAAGCCGTAAGCTATCCGCACCATATTCCGCGACAATCTCATCGGGATTGAGCACATTGCCGCGCGCTTTGGACATCTTGTGCGCACGCGCATCGACGCGGACGCTGTTGTCGGAGACGAGAACAAATCCCTCACCTTTCTTGACGACCTGATCCTCGGTCAGCTTGATTGCCGCCACGCCGGGACGGCCGCTTGCCTCTGGTCCGACCCACCGTCCTTCCGCGTCGCGATGACCGGTGTACTCGGTCTCACCCAGGATCATCCCCTGGTTGACCAGCTTGCGGAAAGGCTCGGGCGTGCTGACCCAGCCGCGGTCGAACAACACCTTGTGCCAGAACCGGCTGTAGAGCAGGTGCAAGACGGCGTGCTCCGCTCCCCCGATGTAGAGATCCACGGGCATCCAGTACCGTTCCTTCTCGGGCTCCCACGGCAGCTTGTGGTTGTGGGGGTCGATGTACCGCAAATAATACCAGCACGATCCCGCCCACTGGGGCATCGTGTTCGTCTCGCGCCGAGCCTTGTCGGAGTAGCGAACCCAGTCGACGGCCTTCGAGAGCGGCGGCTCGGGCTTGCCCGTGGGCTTGAAGTCCTCGAGATCCGGCAGCCGGACCGGCAGGTCGGATACATCGAGCAGCGCGCGCTCGATCGTGCTCGTCGAACACGATGGGAAACGGCTCGCCCCAGTAGCGCTGGCGTGAGAACAGCCAATCGCGAAGCTTGTAATTCACGGTCTTCGTGCCCAGCCCCTGCTTGGCGAGCCAGCCCGTGATGGCGTCCTTCGCCTCCGCGGTGGGCAGCCCGTCGAGCGTGATCGTGTCGTTGCGCGAGTGGACGGAGATCCCCGGCTCGGGCTCGGCCTCGCTCAAAGGCGCATCAGCCTGGTCAATGCTCGGCGCGACGACCCGGACGATCGGCAGGTCGAAGGCCTCGGCAAACTCGAAGTCGCGCTCGTCGTGTCCGGGCACGGCCATGATCGCACCGGTGCCGTAGCCCATGAGCACATAGTCGGCGACCCAAACCGGGATTTGCTGGCCGTTCACGGGGTTCGTGGCATGGGCCCCGGTAAAGACGCCGGTCTTGGCCTTGGTCAAGTCGGTGCGGTCGAGATCGCTCTTGCTCGCGGCCGCCGCACGGTACGCCTCCACACCCGGGCGATGCTCGGGATCGGTAACCAGGTCAACGAGTGGGTGCTCAGGCGCGAGGACCATGTAAGTCGCGCCGAACAAAGTGTCGGGGCGGGTGGTGTAGACCTTGATCGTGTCGGTCCCGTCCTGGCAACGAACCGGAAAATCCACCAGGGCCCCCTCGCTGCGGCCGACCCAGTTGCGCTGCATGTCTTTGATCGAGCGAGACCAGTCGAGCTCGTCCAGGTCCTCGATCAGGCGCTCGGCGTAAGCCGTGATCCGCAGCATCCACTGGGTGAGTGGCATGCGGACGACCGGAAACGCTCCTCGCTCGCTCTTGCCGTCGATCACTTCTTCGTTGGCCAGCACGGTGCCCAGCTCCGGGCACCAGTTAACCGGCACCAGCGCGCGATAGGCAAGGCGGCGGGAGTCGCGATAGGCGTCGGGGTCGCGCGTATCGCCGGGGATCGGCAATTCGGCGATGGGCCGGCCCTTGCCCTTGCGCTTGCGGCCGGTCGGATCGGTCCATTCATGGTCGGGGTCGTACCACGTGTCGTAGAGCTGCAAGAAGATCCACTGAGTCCACCTGTAGTAATCGGGGTCGGTCGTATCGACCTCGCGGTCCCAGTCGTAGGAAAACCCGAGCGACTTGATCTGGCGGCGGAACGTGTTGATGTTCGCCTGGGTGGTGATGCGCGGGTGGGTGTTGGTCTGGACGGCATACTGCTCGGCCGGCAGGCCGAAGGCATCCCAGCCCATGGGATGCAGCACGTTGTAGCCGCGCATCCGCTTGTAGCGGCAAACGATGTCGGTTGCGGTGTATCCCTCGGGATGTCCGACGTGCAGACCGGCCCCGCTGGGATACGGGAACATGTCGAGGACGTAGAGCTTGGGGCGGGAGCGATCGAGGTCGATGGCGCGAAATGTCTTGTTCCGCTCCCACTCGGCCTGCCACTTCGGTTCGATACGTTGAGGGTGGTACGCGGGCATCTGTCGCTCTCCGGCCGCGGCCATCGAGACGTGGCTCAAACGCTCTGGGGCGCCGGTCAGTTTTCAGACAAAAAAGGCCCGCCGCGGGTTCGGGGGGCCGTGCATACGAGAAACCGCACCTAGCATAACGATCGGGCCAGGATCTTGCCAACCGGTCCGCCGACGCCCCCAGAACGGACGAGCGTGTGGGCGCCGAAATCACACAAGGCGACCAGCGGATGGATACAGACCCATGACCGAGCGAATGTAGGACCGATTGGCAATCCGTCCCGGTGAATTTGGATCTGCCCGTCGCCCAAGCGGCCCGGGCAGCGCGAAGCCCCCAGGTCGCAACACCTGCCGCGGGCCATAGTTCGGTGAAAGGGCGAGCTGGACTTGCCGACTCTCGCGATCTTTTTCGGGCATGGTAGTCAATGAGAGCCAGTGAGAGGAATCCACTGGTTTTTTTCCGTTTTGCCCGCCCACGGTTCTCAGCCCCGGGCTCAGAGCTGGCCGGCACGCCCTCGAGGGGCAAGGAAACGGGAATTTGATCTTAACCACGAATAAGACGAATCTTACGAATGGGAGAGCTGTCTTCTGGGCATCGCCCCGCGACCTCGTCGGTTACAGGTACTGACAGTCACTGGATGGTCCAGTCTTCCGTCTGGATTCGTGAAATTCGTGTTATTCGTGGTCAACCTCTGTCTAAGTCAGCGCGATCGATACGCGTTCGGGGGTCAATCCGCTGGTGGACATGTTGAATGGATAATCCCCGCGCAATTCTCTATATACAAAATGCGCTGATTTTCAGATTTCATTGAAGCGCGCACGCCGTTTGGTGCAAAAACCTGATCGCATCCTTCTGTGCAGATTGGACTTAAATTTTCTCTCCAGATTTTTTTGGGCGTTCACTATTTGTAAATTCAACAATGTCACTTCACGACGGCACAGGGATGGCGATTACGCATCGCATCGATGATCGTTGATTCTTGGGCAGCAAGCCGCTCGGCAATCCCGCGCGCGCACTCGGCGATCGCCTCGGGCTCGCAAGTCGTCTCGAGGGCGCAGCCCTCGTCGAAATAGACGTAGCCCGACTCGTCCCCCGAAATGTCTCCCATGATTTGGACCCGATCGCCCCCGGGAGTCAAGCTGATGCCGACCACAATGGGATCATGATCATCGCCGTCAAGATGAAGGAAGACGCGATAGCTGAAGAGTGCGAAAGTTACCTCCGTTTCCATTCTATCAAGCGGGCAGGCTCTGGTCAGCGCTGGGACGTCCCTGGGGTTCTCGATGCCCGGCGGACTTCCAGATACCCACTTCGCATCGGCGGTGTGCGGCGACATCAAGTGGCGCCACCGGCCGCCTCGCAAATCGCGCCGATGGGCTTTGTGTGAAGGGAAGGACACGCGATTTGACTGCTCCATGGGCCCAAGCACCTTGAAACCAGCTCACTCCGTCCGCGAAATCCATCTCGACGGAAGGGAAGAGGATGCGCGGTGCGAGTTGCTCGTCGAGCGGCCAAAGCAGGTGTCTGACGTTACCCCTTTCATCCTTCATACTTCATCCTTTCAAGGCGGCCAGTCACGAGCTGAAGCAAGGCGTGATCGCGATTGCTTTGCCGACAAAGGACCACGGACCACTGTCAACTTTATTGCTCCCAGCATGCCCGAAACCACGAGTTACCCGGCAGGTTGGCGCCCTCGGCCAGGCCGAACCGGCGAAAATGCATCGGCGCGGCACTTGCTCGCCTCTCGATGACCGGCCGAGATCACGCAGACTCCTCGGGTTTGATGCCTGGCCGTTATTGCGATGACGCGGCGGACCGGTGCTGTGGCGCTCCGCATGGGTGGGCGACCACGCCGGTCTGCCCGGCCCGTTTCCGTCCCGCCGCTCCGATAAGAACTAATCGCGTCCTTGTTTCCGTCCCGCGTCCCTGTTTCCGTCCCCAATTATCGTGATCGGAGGTCAGTCAATTACCTTGACCACTCTCATGAGCTGGTGGGAACGGTCTTTGCTACCGACCGGCGACTCAACCCCAAAGGCATGATCGAGGTCGTGTCATGGAACTGAAAGACGAACGCGAGGTCGAGGTCACCCGAGAAAAACTAGGCTCGCTCGAGGCGCGATACCAGGCGGTTAGCCAGAATCCGGGAGACGATGCCCACATCCAGGAACTGACCCTACAATCGCTCAGGCGCATGATCAACCAGATGAAGGAGGAGATCGCGCGGTTTGAGGCGCACGAGCGCTCGCGCGCGGCCCGGCCCTCCGCTCCGGTCAGCAAGCATTGAACACACGCGACAGGAAACCGACTGACCCCGGGTGCGGGAAGGGGAACCGAGGGATTCAGACACCCATGAACTCGCCAGCCGGACCAACCGGTCAGCCCACCCGCTCTCGGAGCCCCGAGGCGGTCTGAGACCGAGCTTTTCAAGATGACCATGCATGGGCGTGGTTGCTTGACGTGAGATGCAGAACGGTGCGTCCTGTCCTGTCGGCCCGGCGCCGGGCGACGAGGTGAGCGCGCAAGCCGGCCGCGCTCTTGGAGTGAACGAGTGAGCTCGATCGGCCCGCCGCCTGCTGGAAGAGTCGAACCGAAGCCGCGCACGGTTTCCACCCAGTTTGATTTGGCTGGGAAACAAGATCGGCAAAGGGATGCGGAAATTGAACCACCAAGGGCACGAAGAACACAAAGAGCAGAATCAGTCGTTCCTGGTATTCTTGGTGGCCTTCGTGTTCTTTGTGGTTAATATCCCCGATCACAGTTCCCAGCCGATGATCGGGCAACGCCCAACGGCGATGATCCAGTTTCAGTTTCAGTCACAGCTCAGCTCCTTGGGGCGGTCGCGACAAGCGTTGTTCACGATTGCGCAGCGGACCGAACCGCATTTTGGGATCGGACCCGTCCGCGACGGCGATCGCGACTGGCCCGGCTTCTGATGCCGATGCTCGCCGTGGGGAAGCAGCACCGACGGCAGTCGTGGATGCGGGCTCGGTTGCCGTTTCTTGAAGTGTCAGCTCACCGAGCCAGGCGTCAGGGCGCTTGCAGGTCTCGAGCGGGCTGTTTTGAAGGCCCGACGGACGCATCGGGCGATGCCGTGATGTGTCCGAAAGCGCGGGCGTTCTCGCCGAGGCGGAACGTCGCAATCGCAACCACCGCGAGCAGATCGACGCCGGCATCCGGACGGACGCGGACTTCGACACCGAGCTGACGGGAGTGACTTTCTCTCCCCCGTTGCTCCTGGTGCAACGGTTAGGTCACCGGCACGGCCAGAGCGATCCACTTTCACCGCGATGGAGTCTGCGATCCGCTGATCGCCGCGGGGCTGCGGCGGCGCGGAGCGGATGTGACGACCACCGCGGAGGCGGGCCTGCTAGGGACAGTAAAGAAAACGGCCGTTTTGTTTACCATGCCGGTCGCTTCGCGACTTCATCTCAAAAAACCCACTTCCATACGTTGCGACGGGTTTCTTTACTCTAGCGGCGCGGGGGATGAAGGATGAGGATCGGCAGTGCACGTGCATTAACGATGGAGCTGAATCTCGGATTGGAGCATGATGACCTGATGCCGGCGACCGACGCTTCGGTCGATCAGACCGAAGCGAGCTGCTAACGATTCAGTTCAACAACGGGGACGCCTTCGAAGCCTCGAACCCGCGTCCTACCGCCCCGTCTGCGCTGTGGTTTGATATTATTAGGGTGCAGCGTGCCCCCGCGGCGCTTCAGTCAACGTGACGGACGCGCACGACTGTCGGGCCGGGGAAGCCAGTTTTGGCCGTGGCGCTGCGCAGGAACGGGTCAGCCCGCATGCCGAACTCGCACGGGTTGAAAACGAGCACCCACTACCACTGCCGAGATTCTGAACTCGTGGACGGCTCCGCGAGGCATGTCCCTTCGCTAGCGCCAGTCCTGGCACGATTCATACGCTGGCCATTCGGGGTACAATGGCTAATGGCGTGTGCGAGGCAGTCCACAGCACCCTTCGGAGGTCAAGGGAGATGGCGGCCGACCCGATCGTGTATTGCCTAGAGCACCTGACGGACTACACCGAATTCGAGCGGCTTTGCCACGAGTTGATGGCCCTGGAGGGCTACGCCTCTATCGAGCCGTTGGGTGGATGCCACGACAAAGGGCGCGACGCGATCCATGTGAACCGCGGCGCCAATGTGGTGACCATCTTCTGCTATAGCGTGCGCGACGACTGGTTCCGCAAACTCAAGCAGGATGCGGAAGTCATCCACCGGCATAGGCACGCGTGCAGCCGTCTTACCTACCTTTCAACCTATAACTTCACGCCCGGAGAACGCGACGATGCGGTGAAATTCATACAGCAGACGTACGGTTGGGAACTCGACCCTTTCGGCCTCGAGCGCCTCCGCCTTCTTCTTTCCACAAAACACAGTTCGCTCATTGCCAATCATCCCCAGGTTTTTCACCCGAGGTTCTTCGCTAGAGCAAGTTCGCGCTGTGGTTCGTCGCCAGATGGACCGGAGACAGTGGAAGATCTAATCGCTCGGTATCGACACCTACTCGACCGATGTCGCGGGTATACTCTTGGGCAGATAATTCGATTGAACGGTCTGACAAATTTGGCCGCGTGGCGACGGGCGAAGGTCAACGGCACCTTGCGACAATTGAAGGCGCTCTGCGATTCGCGCGAGGCATTGCTCGCGAGTCACGAAACAGCGTCGCTGATCTGGTCACTGACCAAGGTGGCGAGCTGCTTCAAGCACCTAACGCATGGGCCGACTCAGGAAGAAGTCGAGCAACGAGACGCCTGGGAGAAATGGTCGCAGGCAACCCTTCAGCTAGGAAGAGTCGGACCTAGAAGCGACGCGGGGGTGCAAGCTTGGCAGCGGGCCAGCCTCGCATTCCTCAACGCCAGTCTGACTGCCATCACATCGAGGGAGCGGCGTCTGGTAGATGCCGTCCAGAGATGGGTGAACGAGAGTACTGCGATGGTCCGAGGGAATACCCTCTACAATCGCGCTTTGGCCAAAGCACGGTCGGGGGAAAGCGAGGGAGCACGGGCAGACTATGAAGCCGTCCTTGCAACGCCCAACTTGGCTGGGGTATTACATGCTGCGGCCCGTTTCGACCTGGCTTTGATGAAGACCAAGGCGGGTGACCAAGCAGGGGCGCTGGCTGAGTATAGCTCGCTCCTCGAGCTTCCCGACATCCATCCTCATCAGCTGGCTAAGGCGCTTCTCAACCGCGGCCGGGAAAGGAGCGAAGTCGGTGACCTCGCCGGGGCGCTCGCCGACTTCGACGCGCTCATTGACCTGCCGGAACCTCCTCGTGACGAGCGGGCAATGGCGTTCTTCAATCGGGCTGCGTTGAAGGTCCGTGCCGGGGATCGGGACGGCGCGCTGGCCGACCTAGACGTTGGACTGGCCTTGCCGGATGTTTCTGCCAAGAAACGCGGACCAGCCCTCTTTTCCCGGGGCATGGCGAGGACCGAATCCGGCGACTGCGACGGCGCCGTGGCCGATTTCGACGCTTTAGTCGATTTGTCTGACATTCCCCTCGAACAACGAGTGCAAGCCCTACTCTACTGCGGTATCCAGAAAAGCCTGGTTGGCGATCCGACCGCTGCTCTGGTGAAATTCGATACCGCCCTGGCCCTCACCGAGTTGCCGTTGGCGTATAAAGCGCAGGCGCTGCTCAACCGGGGGAACGTAAGGTTAGAGGCTGGAGACGAACAGGGGGCGTTGGCTGATTACAACGCCGTCCTGGATCTGCCAGGTTTGACTGCGGAACATCGGGTGAACGCCCTTATCGAGCGGGCTTGGACGAAGGGCAATGTAGGGGATGTGGCCGGTTCGCTGGCCGATTACGATTCTCTCCTCGCCATCACCGACCTGCCCGCTGAACTTAGGACAGAGGTGATTTTCAACCGGGGCGTGACCAAATATGAGCAAGGGGACTGGGCGGGTGCACGCACGGACTTTGACGCCGTGCTTATGCTACCCTGCTTGGAATTGGAACATCAGGCTTGTGCCCTCTTTAGTCGCGCTGGTGCTATGAGCGAGTTGGGTGACTGGCCAGGCGCGCTGGCTGACTACGATTCTGTCTTGGCACTCCCCGACTTGCCTGCGGAACTCCGTGCGCAAGCCCTTTCCAACAGGGATCGAGCAAAGCGCGAGGTGAGCCAGTAAGCCAGCTGCCGGCAGCCCGCAGGCTCGACCCAGGGAAACATGCCGAACACATCGGTGGTCTCACGCATGTCCACGGAACTCGGACGAACAGCTACGGGGGCCCTCGAGGACGGCGAATCTGTCGGCGGAGGAACCGTATGCTCTAACGCGAGCACGTACGGGTCTGTGGGAGCCCTGGTGGGTAACCGCCAGGGCCACCCGGCCCGACGCGCGACACAGGACATCCGCCATCCGTCGTGTGCCGGACACTATTGCGGCGGCCTGGCCGCGCTCGAAATGGGTGCCAGGTGATTGGGTACCAGAGAGATGGCGGATACAATAATCGACTAAGGATGGAGAGCGGAGAACGCCCAGGGGTCCGTATCGTGAAGGTCTTCGTAAGTCATGCCGATGCAGACAAGCAGATTGCTCTCCCATTCGTAGATCTCCTCAAAAATGGAATTGGCGTCGCCGATGCCTTCTGCAGTTCAAGCAAAGGTGCGATCCCAAATGGGCAGTTCTTCGTCCAACATATCCTGTCAGAACTGCATACTGTTGATTGTACGATCTCTTTGCTTTCGCCCAATTACTTAAAAAGCCAATTCTGCATCGCCGAGCTCGGAAGTGCAGTAGTCGCCCAGTTCAGGGGCGCGGCCTTGTTCAATTCGTTCATTATCCCCCCCGCTCGTTTCAGCGATCTTGGTGGGATGCTCAGTGGAATACAGTCAGAGCCTCTTGAGGACCCCGCGGCTATGGAAGGTCTGTGCTCAAGGCTCGGTGGCAATCCTGCCGACGCCGCATGGATTGCCGCCCGCGAATCATTTCAAGTTCGGATCAAGCCTATTGTGGATCGCCGAAAGGCGGAAGAACTGTTGAGCAAGGTCATCATCCATGATTTTCGTACCCACCCGACAAATGACCCCAAGATCACCTACAAATCGAAAATCCGAGTTCAACTCAAGAACGACACTGGCTTGTCGATCGAGGTCAGCAATCCGAGTTGGACGGCAGACACCACCGATGTTCCGTTGCAAGTGCCGCAGCACAAATTCAATGTCCTCCAACTCGAAAGCAATCCAGGATGGCACGCAGGGGTATGGGCAAAAGAAGCCGCGACCATTGAGGTGCCACCAGGTGCGGTTTTCCGGCTATGGCTTGGACTCCATCAAGCATTTTCCGCCGATGAATTACGGCGCCGGCATGAAGGTCAGCTTCTGGGAACGCTTACCCTTCAAGTTAGGATTGGCGGAAGCGATCTGACATGGAGGAAACGGCTTTAGCGCTGAAAGCTAGGAGCGGAGCAACTCACGCCACTCCGACAAATCATGGGTGATGTGACCGAAGAGGATACGCGACCAAGTCCCCGTCCAAAAGCCCTCATGGCAATCTTCTCGATCTGCCACGTGGACGTTTCATGAGATTACCGCAGGAATGTACGACCGGATCGTTTCGGCGAGCTTGACCAGGGACTCTTGATCGCACTGAAACGGCTGCACATCTGTCAGTTGAACAAAATGTAATGTCCGCAGCGCGAAGTTTTTTCATCACGCGCGCGACGGCCTCCTCATCTCCGGACAGGGTCGCGCCCAGCACGGTAAGGACAGGCAAGCCAAAAGCTTCCGCTAGCAAAATCTCCGTCCGAAGTACGTCCGCGTCGATAATGCTTTCATCCAAGACGACGACTTGGATCTTTGCATTAACGACTCCCCGAGCTTGTGCTTGGCGCCAGTTGTCGCCGATCCTGCAGTCTTGGGTGGCGACCCATGTTGAGATTCCCTCTGGTTCGAGGTGATGGGCAATCTGCGTAGCGACTATTGCCTCCTTGTTGCAGTAGGCTACATAAACCGCCTTTCTGGCCGGTTCCTGACCGGTGCTCTGCGCATCGGTGATAACGCGCTGAATAGCCTCTCGTTGCGTAATCGGTAATCCAACCACACTGAGCCGGTACAACCGCACCATGAAGGTGTCCGCTAAACCCTTGGTCTCCTCGTACTTGTCGAGCAAATCAAAGCAGTCGTACAGCACCACCGGCAGTACGACGCATCCTCGGCTTCTGGCAATGAATAACTCCATTCGACAGTGCTCGCTTCGAACGTAGTCCGGAGTTAGCAAAGCGACGAACGCGCTGCAGGATCGCAGTTCCTTCAGAAGCTCATCACGCCACTTTGCACCTGGCTTGATTCCCCTGTGATCCATCCATGGGACCAGTCCCGCAGACTCAAGTTCGGCGTAAATCTCGTCAGCCGTGCCTCGGTCCGCAGTCTTGTAAGAAATCATGATGTTCCTGGTCTCACTCATAGCTGCAAATGCTCCCCAATGCGTGGCTACCGTTGTGCGAGTTCAGCGGCAATGGCAGAATCCGACCTTGCTCGCCAAACTAAGGAGTGATTTGAAAAGCTGTCAATGGGGTAATCGCTTTACGGCCAACACCGGCATGCCGATGGGCGGCGTCCTGCCACCCCCGCCGGTGTTGCGCGTTGGGTCGGCGTTCAGGTCGCATCCCCGCCGTATCCTCCTCCGAAGCGTCTCGAGTCTGCTCCGGATCATGGCCACCCGACAATCCGTGGCTGGGTCGCCGCTGATCTTTGGGTGCGCCCGGCCTGGCACTGCGCCTCGGCCGCAGCCCCGCCTCTACTTGCCTTCGGAACAGACTTCCTGTTCTCGACCAGCCAACTTGTCCGCGGGGGTGAGGTAGCTTGCCCCTGGAATTGTGCGGCCCAACCAGTCGCCTTTCCTTCCTCTTGCGTGAGTCGGTCCGACACACCGACGCGCGCCCGGCGCGGAGACCAAAGGAGTCCGAGGCATCGATCAATTTCAGGAGCGGGCGGCGGTGCTCGATCTGAGGGGCTGTTAATCAAGCCTACGGTTTCTTTACTCGCGGCCCCATCATCGGCGGCGAATCGATTTCCTTGCGTGCTTCGGCGGTAATCAATCAAATGGTCGTTTTGTTTACTGCTCCGGTGGCTTAGCTGCTTGATCGCAAACAGCCCACCCCCAAACATTCCGACGGGTTTCTTAACTCGAGCGCCAAGGGGGTGAGGTATGATCGTCGGCTATGCGAGAGTTTCGACAACGGAGCAGAATCTTGACTTGCAGCGTGACGCCCTGAAGCGGGCAGGGTGGGAGAAGATCGTCGAGGACACGGTCAGTGGGGGCAAGGTGCAACTCCCCGGCCTCGAGCGTGCGCACGATGCGCTGCGATCTGGCGACGTGCTGGCGGTCTGGCGGCTCGACCGGCTGGGGCGTCGCCGCGCACCTGGTCGAACTGATGGCCGAGCTGGAGGCCGAGCGGATCGGATTCCAGAGTGTCACCGAATCTATCGATACGACCACGCCGGGCGGCAAGCCGGTGTTTCACGTCTTTGGGGCGCTCGCGGAGTTTGAGCGAAACCTAATCCGCGAACGGACGTACGCCGGGCTGGCAGCCGCGAGAGCGCGCGGCAGGAAAGGCGGCAGACGAAAAAAGCTTGGCGAGAAGCAGCGTGCCGTGGCTGTCGATCTGTACCGTCAGAAGAAGCACACAATTGACGAGATTCGCAAAGCGGTCGGCATCTGGATGCCGACGCTTTCCAAGTATTTCGCGGCGGCTGGCAACAGATGACGACCGATCTGGGGCATGCGGTGCCGAAAGCGCTGACCCCGCCGGGTACCGCCGAGGTGCGAGTGTCCTTCCGACGCTTCGGTCGATCAGACCGCCGCGCGCAAGGCTCCGAGCGGTACATCCCTCCACACGCGCTCGGATTTCCGCACAGACCGCCACGCGGTTGTACACAGCAAGATGCGGCCGGGCTAACAGAAGGAGGACTGGGTGACATCCGAGAGTCACTCTGAAGGGACGAGCCTCACGCGTACGAACCGCGGCCAGTACAGCCGAGACTCGCGGGCCACCTGCCAGAAATCGAACGAATTGACGACGTAGCTCACGACCAAAGTCCGACCCGATGACAGGGCGGGGTGCGCCTTCGCACCGTAGCAGAACACCTTCCGGTCATGCCTCATCTCGGGGCACTCGTATACCAAGGCTGGTGCCGACCACGGCCCCCAGGGATGGTCAGCTAGTCGCCCCATGATCCGCGACGAAAGGCCTCGCGCGGTATAAACCGCGAGGTATCGCTTCCCGAAAGTGATCACGGAGTAGTCGCTGGCGATGTCCGAGGCAAGGGGGCGAGCGTTCCGAAAATCCTCAATCCAGGCTCCGTCACGATAGTATCGCCAGGTAGCAAAATTGCTGGCCGACGCCGCCGGCACAAGTGCGACCACCATCCGGCGATTGGGGTCGCGTTTCCCGCGCTTTTCATCGGTGCCGTAAACATAGAGACCATCGCCGACCCGCAGCACTGCGGCGCCCCAAACCAGCGTGCGATCATCTGAGAACACCGCGTTCGGCAATTTCACCTGCTCCACGCGCCACAGGTCTGGGGACCGGTCCGGGTTGGCCACAATTCCAAGCCAAAGCCCAACGGAGCGAAAGCCGAACACGCTATTCTTGTCGGTTTTCTCCACCTGGTTGAGGAACAGCAACAGTCGGTTGCCATTGGTAACCCCGGCTTGGAGCCAGAACCAACCATGGCCATCAGTCGGTACGATCAGGGCCTTCGGCTTGCCGTCTGGACTCCGGGCAACGCCGTACGTCGCGTGCTCGCCTGGCCCCGCCTGCATGCCGATCGTGTTGTTGACGATGGTCGCATCGGTTCGGTGACCGTCCCGAATTTTGCCAATCCAGGAGTCGCTGAACAGCCAGAGGATTCTCTTGGGCGAGAGCGCGACAGAATAAGCGCCATCACCTCCGATCCAGCCATCGGCTTGGTTGAAGAGCGCATCGAGATCTGGCGCGGGAGTTGCCGACTCGATGACGGGCGGCCCCGACCCGACCAGGAACGGGATCAAGGCGGTCCAAATGATGCCCCATGATCGTGACATGATGCCTCTATATCAATACAGGGTTAAGCCACCACAAATCCGGTCGTCTGAACCAAAGCGAAGGAACCTCAATTCTGGTTTCCCGCCAAGACGAATGATTCGTCATTTCTGGGATTTTCTGGCGTAGCGCAGATGTGCCAATAGCTTCTCAGGTACAGTTTCTGGGCTCCCGGCTTCGATTAGCATCCAGCCGCGAACGGCAGCCGACTCGTCTGGCGCAAGCTGGGAAATCATAGCGTCGGAGTGCAAGCACGCCAATGCCCCATCCGGGTTGTTGAAAACCTGATGCGCGTTCTCCCAGAGCGTTCCTAGCGTCCATTTTCTATCGGCGGACGTCACGCAAATCACTCCATAGTCGGCAACGACGCGACTTATGTTCGCCAATTTCCGGCCGCCGTGCTGCCCCGGTCGTTCATTCTCGCGCACTCGGCGCGGCGTTGGACCTTGCCTCATGGCGCTGATCAAGATCACCACCGAGGACGGAAACCGGGGCGCAGTTAGTTTGCCTTGTTGGCACGGAAACTGGGATGGGCAGATCGCCGTCAACACGCGGTGTCCCAGTTTCCGTCCAGCGTCACCACCATCCGCCTACGCCGGCCCCTTCTTGCTGATGAGCCTGACGATCTCCGGGACCGACTCGGACGCCACGACCATGACGGTCTGTCCCTCCGCAAGAAACGCCTCCTCGTGTTCCTGAACCTGCTCGTCCTCGGTTTTCGAGCGAATCTTGTTCGGGCTTGATGAACGACGGAGGAGTTGCGAGGATTGATCGTGGGCGGGGCGCTTGGCCCCGGCGCGGCCGCGGATTCGGGATTGCGAGGGACGACGGCCTTTGCGATCGAGAACGAGCGCGCCGCGAGCTTGGTATTGACGGAAAAGCGCCGGCACTCGACCCAGACCCCGGATCGTGATTGCCACACCGCACCAGGCTCCAATCCCAACTGAACGCGCGTCATTTGGCCAAACGGAAGGATGTCGAATCGGGCATTCAGCCGACGAGTTGTATGGTGCGATCAGGGCGATTGCGACGGACGTCGCTGAGATCGCCAAGAATACGGGGATCAAGCCCCAGAACATCCAGAAGGTTAAGAACCATCTGTTTTACGATGAGCACCTGCTGGACCGATTCGTCGACCACGGTGAACCAGCGGTCATGTCCCGCTTCGATAGTGATCTGGGCATCGCTCAAGCATGGGAGAGGCTAAGGGCCGGCAGCTTCTCCGATGCCGACATGCAGTTGCTGCGTCACGAGGCCGCCGAGGCCAACCGCATGCGGAGTTGGGGGCCCTCGTATAACAAGGCCCACAATGCGGCCCAGAGACGCTATCCGGCCCGGAATTTGGAGGAATCGCCGTGAGGTATTCGATCAACGGGGACTTCTACAGGATTACGCGAATCACCGGCCCGACACACAACCTCCTGGGGTTAGCGTTCTCAGGAGATGGCCCCCAAGGCGTCACCTTGGAGAGGCTCGCCGGGTCATCCGAGCAATCGATCGACGAGGGCGCCCTCGAGGAAGCGGTCCTATCCGGAGTCGAAGCGGCGAACAAAGCACTGGGGACCGGTTACCGACTGAAGCGCATCCAGTACGTACCGACCGATACGCCGGACGCCGAAATCTATGCGTACCTCGCGCGGATGATCGTCGAGCGGCTGGCGAGTGGTGCGAATTTCGACGGCGTTTCACCCCAAACCGCTCGCGGTTGGCGCTCAGTGTCCGATCAGGACGCCAAAGTGGAACACCCGGTCTGAGGTTTCGAGTAACTCCGAGAACGATGAGGACAGGCAGCGTACACTTGACAGCATCGGCTGCGACTTCGTGAATTGGGCAGACTGTCGAAGAACCCCAGCAAGTTACAACAAGTCGCACGACTCCGAGGATGCCAGTCGTGGCGATTGCACGCGCATTTGGTGGACCCCGCCGTCACCCGTTGGTACCACTGCATCACCCGCTGTGTCCGCCGCGCTTTCTTGCTCGGCGAAGGTCGCCGAGCGGTTGGGTCTGCGCCGGGCAGTCAACCTGGGCGGTTGCCTGGTTACCTGAGGCTGGCACGAGACCCTCAGGTCAGCCACTTTTCTGAACCCGCCCGCTGATTCCCCGCGCTGATCGGCGGGGCGCACGCTCGGGTAGCCTGGATTCTTCCGCGGTAGACCGGAATTTGCCGGCGATTCCGCCACTGCGACCCATTGGCTGGGCTCCGTGAGCCGTCGCAGACCTACCAAAGGAAGGTTGGTCTCCACAAGCGGCAACGGCACAAGGACATCTGCCTGTCCTTCAATGTCAAAAGTAAGACGAGCGTGTCAGCCGTCACACCGCGCGGGATGACGGCTGACACCGATCGTATCCTAGCGATACTCATGGAACGGCACGCCGAGCACGAATCGAGTTCCCGCGGTGATTGGGGCAGCGCCGTGCTTGACCGACTGCAATCCTGCGACGCCACCCGTGCGAACGACACGGTCGCGAGTGCAGAACAGCACCGCGTCGCCCTGGCCGAGCACGACTTCCCGGCGGAGCGACTTTCTACGTTCGGGAAAATCGCAGAACAGGAACTCGCCTCCTTGGAAGCCCTGTGTCTCCGCGTCCTCTGGGTCGGTACGCGGGCTCAGCACCACAGCCAGTTGGATCGGGAAGAACACGGCGCCACGCAAATCGCGGTGCAGGGCATTGAATCCGCCGGGGCCGTACTTCAGCAGGATCGGTGTCGGCGTCGTCTGGCCCGCGGAATGACACCGGTCGCGGAAGCTGTCCCAGTCCTCGGGAAAGCTCTCCGAGTCTCCCAGCATCTGCTGCCATTCGTTGGCGATCCGGGCCACGTGCGGATAAACGGCACGGCGAAGTTGGTCCACCACCTGCGGTATCGGTGCCCCGAAATAACGGTAGGCACCCTTTCCAAACTCCGGCCGGTCCATGACGACGGTCTTGGAGAACAGCCGGTCGTCATCAAACAGGCCGCGCAACCATTCGCAGGTCGGCGCATCGACCATGCCGGCAACCACGGCATAGCCATCGCGGGTCAACCGGTTAGCCAGAGCGTGCCAGTCAAGTGTTCCCAACCGTTGCGGCCAATCGTTGCGCGGGTCTGCCGATGAAACCTCGGTCGGGTCTACGGTGGCCGCTGCCGGCGAATCCGCATGCGGCGGGAACTGGCCTGCGAGCGCCTGATACGCCTGAAGCTGCTCCGCGTACGGTGCGTTTCGCGGAGCGTACTTGACGGCTTGGGTCTGCAGGCCCAGGGCCTCCTTGACGCGCCCTTGCCGAAGGCGCAGAGTCGCAAGGTGAGCGTACGGATCGGCAAACGTCGGGGCCAGGCTGAGTGCGGCCGCGAAGGACTTGGCCGCCTCGCTATCTTGGTGTCGGAGGCCGAGAATCACGCCCTGATCGTTCCAGAGGACGGGGTTGTCTTCCTGGGTCAACACGGCCCGGCGAATGATCTTCTCCGCCAGATCGAGGTTACCCTGGTTGGCCGCTTCCCACGCCTGCTCCGCCAGGCGCGCGCACGCCGTCGGTCTTTCGCTTTTTGTTTCTTGGGGTTCATGCGGTCTTCCTCTATGCGCAGCCGCGGACGATATCCCGGTTCTGGATCACGGCAAGCGGCTCGGTCGATGATGAGTGGGTTTGAGTTGAGAGCACGTCCTGATCCGCGCGCACGCGGATTGCACCCCTTGCGGGTTGACGATGCTCTAACTGAGGAAGACCTGACGGATCACTCGCATGGCGTCAATTCTAACCGAAGCGGTTGGGCAGGAACAGGTCATTGCGATCTGGTGGCGAATCGATTTCCTTGCGTGCTTCGGCGGTCATCAGTCAAATGGCCGTTTTGTTTACCGTGCCGGTTGCTTACCGACTTCATCTCAAAAATCCCACCCCGACGGGTTTCTTTACTCCAGGGGCTAGCCGGTGGAGGATGATCAACGGCTATGCGAGGGTTTCAACGACGGAGCAAAATCTTGGCTTGCGGCATGATGACGAGAAGCCCGCATTCGACGCTTCGGTCGATCCGACCGAAGCGCGCAATGTTTCGGCCTTCGGAAATCATCAAAGCGTCAGTGCCGATCCACAGTTCCCTCGTCCCCGATCTCCCAGATCGCATTCTGTCGTTCGATGATCGCCCGCCATTCGGCGACTTTCCCGCAGTCGAGAACGTGCGGCGAACGTGGGTCGTCTTTGTCGATCAACGGCAGCACCTCAGACGTGTTCCTCCGCTTCGGCTTCGGCGGTCTCGATTCACGCTATGTGGAAGTCCAACAGCCGATGGCAAGCCAAGTCCAAGCCCTCGGAGGCCCTGACTCGGAACAATGCTGGCCAGGCTCTAGCGTTCCCTTCACGGCCGAAACAACGGGCCGGGCAGAATCACGAACGGCTGGTCGAAGAAGCTCGGGACAATGGCGGGGGTTTCACATCCGGCGGGGGCCTGCTTCAGTTCTTCAGGCAGGATCGCACCGGGCTCGTAGAAAACACGAACTAGACCCACCCGCGCCAGATCCTTGATCCCTACTCCGGGGCCTCGGGAAATTCCGAACGGCACCGTTGGGGGGCGGCGATCGGCAGCCAGGGCGCCGCCGCGCTGGACGAAGAACGTGGCTCCCAGGTTGGGTGTACCGACCTGGCCACCCCGCGCGATGAAGACCAGATGGTTTCCCCACGAGTCCGCCACGACGTCGCCTTCCTCGAGCCAGAGGATCGCGTTGGGCAGGAATCGTGGAGCGGCTAGGCCTGGGGGAGTCTGCCCGGGTCGAAGGATCCCACCGCGTGGCAGTGTCACCGTCAGCCCCTCGGTGGTCACGACCAGCACGAGTTGGGTCCCCGTGATGGCATCTTTATCGGGGACCTCCACCTTGAGATGCTGGTCCGACACAACTCGAAACCCGGCCGAGCGCGACTGCCCGTTTTCGTTTAGAAAGAGGACTTCGGTCGTTCGTGCGAACCCCCGGCCCTTCAGGTTGATGACATCGCCCGCGCCCGCGGCCGGGGGGACCACCGCCTCGATGCCCGGCGGCACGGCCGCAATCCCCGCGGCGTCCGGGCGGGGTGTGCCCTGGTAGATAAACGGCCCGACGCCGGGGCTCGCCGTGATCTTCTGAACATGAAAGATCCGCTGCGCCGGCGAATGACGCGGGTTGAATATCGCCGGGGCAAGGACCGCTCCGTGCTCGTGGAAGATGATCCCGTTGGGGTTGCTGAACTCCATGAGCACGCCCCCCTTTTTGACCAGGTGCATCGCAGGTGATCGGCTCTTATTCACGACCCCACCGAGCTCGATCAAGGCGACGCTCTCCGCCGACTGTACCCGTCCGCCCTTGAAGACGTGATAAAACCCGGCGCCGGGCTCGTCCCCGTTCGTTCCCCGCGTACCGCTCCGGATCGTCTGCACGGCCGCGGGCATGGCGACGGCTAGACCGGTCGGACCCAGGACGGCGACCGTCGCCGCCGCGCCGGGGCGGTAGTACTCGGGGGTGACAACCCGCAGCTCCTCGTCGCAAAGAACGCGGAACCGCGCCGTCTTGACTGTGCCGCCGACGGCGAACAGGACATGCTTGGTCCCCTTCAGCTCTCGCCCTTTGATCAGGACCTCGGCGCCGGCCGGGCCGGTCTCGGGTGTGATGGCGAAGATCTCCGCGCCGCCGCGGGCCGGATTGGGCACGATCAATCTGGCCACGAGGACGAGGAGCCAGGCGACCTGTCGGCAGACTCTCATCGATTGACGCCCCTTTACGTGGCTCATGCCTTCTTGGGAGGCCCGCCGACCTGGCCCGCACGGTGTGACCCTGCGTTGTCCGGCCCGCGCAGGAGCTTGCGCACCTGGTCGCCGAGTCCTGCATCCACTGGATCTACAACGGCCAACAACGCCCGGAGCTGCTCCGGTGTCCGCTCATGTTCCTTCGCTTCCTGCACGATCCCCTGGGCCATCGCGTAGGCCAGTTGATCGGACTTGTCCCAGCTTGTGACGGCACTCAACTGCCGTGCATCGCTACGGGCGATGACAAACAGCGGCGAGCCCCGGTCGGGAGCAGCGTAGGGTGGGATCCCGAGCTGATGCGACAAGGCCGGCAGTTCCTCCAAACGTAGCGCCACGACCACGTAAGAGCCCGCCAGGGCCGTCAGCGGATTGGAGCGAGAAACCTCCTTGGTTGTGGCGAGGTCTCCCGCGCTCGCCACCGCCGGGACGGAAGGACTCCTGGGTGATCGTACTCGATGCCGAATCCCCGGAAAAAGCGGTGATGCGTCGGGCGCGGGTCTCCTCACCCTGCCCGCGGCACGACCGAGGGTCTCCTGACCACCTCGTCCGACCAGACCAACTTCGTCCTCCCCTTCCTCCTTAGCCGGATCAGGGACAACCGTGCGGGGACTAGCAACCAACCGGTTCCACTCATCGAGGACCGCCTGGTTGTCGCGTCTCTTGTGCAGGATGAGCAACACCGGCAGCTTGGCCCGCCGGGCGGCCGCAAAGGCCCGCTCGGCCTGGACCCGCTCGGTATCCGGCGGACTGACGCGCTGGCCCAGAATCTCTTCGAAGACCGTCTGATAGACTTCGTTCAGCGGTGGCAGCGGCTGCGAAGCCAGCAGCCGGTGGACCTTTTGCTGTGCCGGACTCGCGACCGGTCGCGATGAGCGCTGGAGCTCCTCGCGATGGGCCGCCCCGATTAGTTCGGGATCATCCAGCGCCTTGCCGCCAGACGAGACATCCACTGCCCATCGTGCGGCGGCCAGTAGCTCGTCGCCGGGAACTGGTCCGGTCACAGCGTGGATGACTCGGCCGTCGGGCGTGCAGAAGTAGCTCGCGACGTTGCCGCCGTTCCTCGCCAGGACGCCAGCATGGTTGACCACCTCGAAGCTGCCCACCTGCTGGTGCGCTGACACAAAGTGCGCGGCGAAATAACGCGCGACATTGGGATCCTTCAGGGCGACCGCCCTGAATGTTTGTGCGTTATTTCAGGTAAAGCCGGGATCCTCGAAGTTCCCGGAGACGTGGATCAGGAAGACGAGCTTGCCTTCCTGCCGGGCTTGCTCGGAGGCCGCGCCAGGCGATTTGGCCCAGGTCAACGCCGTATTGAGCGAGCGGTCCACCGCACAGACCTGCTCCGTTTGGCCACCGGCCCCCGGTTCGTCAAGCTGCAAATCGGCCAGGGCAAACGACGGCTTCTCCGGCAGAACAAACGGCAACGACGCCCGACGAGCCGCCTGACGCAACACAAATCGTTGCGGTGCAGCGGGAGCCGGTGTGTCGTCGCGGACAGCCGGAGCGGGTGTCTGGTCGCAGACCGACCCGAGCGGTCGATCGGGCGGCGGTTTGGTCGAGGCAGCCGCGAGAGGGGCAGCCTCGGCAGGCGGAGTTGTTGGTGGCGCGGCCACGACAGGCGTTGGCACCTGGGTTTCGGCCAGGCGTTCGGGCTCTGCCCGTTCGGTCTTGACCACTTGTGGATGATCGAGATGCGCCGTTGCCGGCGGACCGGCCGCCGCCAATTCAGGCCCGACTCGGGCCGATCGGCCCACATCGCCGTCGATCAAGCCGCGCACCCAGAATCCCATGGCGAAGGCCATGCACAAGCTCGCCCCGGCGGTAACGGCCTGGATGCTTGCCAGAACGAACTGATCGCGAGAGGAATTCGTCCCGGAGGGGCGCTCGGTCGTCAAGTGGCCCATCTTCGCGCCTCCCAAAAGGAGTGAACCGCGTAACGAGAGACCATCTGCGCAATATACGGGATCGACGGGCGCGGAGTTCAGCGATCGGAAAAAAAAATGCGCACCACGGGCCGGGCAGACCTGGGCGGTCGCCTACCCAGGCCCCGCACAGATCCGGGCGTGCACGTCAAATGCACCCGGCTCGTCACGCTGTGGCGCTGTACTTCCCACGGTCCATTGGCTTGCGGTGACACGCTGGCAGGCTCGATGTCTCGGCGTGGTTCCGGCCTCTGGTCCACAACACGGCACCCCCTTCGCTCCACGGGGTCCGGCGCAAACACGACAGTCAACACCAGCAGGCGGAAGGATGGTGAAGGCAGTCGCCGCCTGCGGCGACCGAGCGGCCAGACGGCCTTGAGCACGTGGCCACCTTGGCTGCGGGGTGCCGAAGAGCGTCGCGGTGGATAGCGGCGGTAAATCAAACGGCCGTTTTGTTTACCACGCTGGTCGCTTAACGACTTCATCTCAAAAAACCCACGGCGAAGGGTTTCTTTACTCTAGCGGCCAGCCGGTGGAGCATGATCATCGGCTACGCGAGGGTTTCGACGACGGAGCAAAATCTTGGCTTGCGGCATGATGACGAGACGACCGCATTCGACGCTTCGGTCGATCCGACCGAAGCACGCCTCCGGAACGACCCAGATCAGCGGCCCGCCGCCAGTTGCGTCCGCTGCATGGCGTCGTTAGGCGGTCCCACTCCCTGCCTCCTCGACGAATCCGAGCTTGCGAAGCACAGCGCCCACATCATGAGTCACATCGGCGACGGCCTCGTGCAGGACCGCATAGTAATCATCGTAGCTCGACGGACGCCAAGCCTCGATGCCGATCGGTGGTCTTCGATACCGCTTCAGGTGCCACCACTTATCCTTGCCCCCGACGAGCCGACCGATACGGTGGCTGCCCTCGTACAGGTCGGCGCCTTCCGGCGCCCTCAGCCATCCCTCTCCTTCGGGTGGCCCCTTCCGCGTCGAGAGGATGACGTTGATCGTAAACTCACCGACCTCCCATGGCTTCGAAGAATGTTGGAAGTTCAGGAAGGTGTGCATGCCCAGCGGCCGGGCGATACCCGCGTAGAAGGTGTTCGCCTTGGGCATCGATGGACTGAGGCGCTCCTCGAACGGACGGACCGAGGGGAACGTGCCTCGCCAGTCTTTCTTCAGTTCACTGATGAAATCCCGGAAGGCACCGCGTTCAGCCATCGGTGGCTCTCTCTCATCAAGCCGCCTAACTTGTGATTCTCTCACGAAACCACATTGATAATGCGGGGCCAAAGTCCGCCTGTCAATCACCGACCTTCCCAATGAAACAATGGGTTAGGACGATTTCAGCCGCGCGAAGTGCATGAGCATTTGTTGCGCGGCTTGCAGCTCGAACGGTCGGCCCTGCGACAGGAGTTTGAACAACTTCATCAGGCTTGGACTTGGAGCGGTCTTGCGCATCGGTCCGACCACACCGACGCGCGCCCGGCGCGGAGCCCGACGGAGTTTGAGGCATCGATTGACTTCAGGATTGGGTGGCGCTTCTGGAACTGGGGGGCCGTCACTGAAACCCACGAATTCTTTATTTGTGGCTCTTTCATCGTGGCGAATCGATTTCCTCGCGTGCTTCGGCGGTCATCAATCAAACGGCCGTTTTGTTTACTGCGCCCGCGGCTTGGCGAGTTGATTTCAAAAACCCACTGCGACGGATTCCTTTGCTCCAGGCGCAAGGGGGCTGAGGCTGATCATCGGCTATGCGAGTTTTCCGATGGCCGAGCAGATTCTCAGCCCGCGGCATGATGACCTGAAGTCGGCATACGACGCTTCGGTCGATCCGACCGAAGCACGCTGGACGATCGGCAGCGGTAAATGCAAGTCCCGTCCTGCTCGCCAGCCCGCGCGGACACGAAGCACCTGTGTACGGGAGGTCTGCACCTGGCCCGTGCCGCTCGAGGCAAGGAGTCGTTGGACCCTCCGCCTTATGCGAAGAGGTGCGTGACGCGCGTGCTCTATACTCCTGCCATGGGCGATCGCCAGCGCCGGCATCCTGCTGGTCTCGCCACGATGGCAATTAGTGCCCGCTGCTGTCGCGCCGGCACGCGGGTGTCATCTGATCCCTCGGCCGCCAGGTTGGTGTCTTCTGTCTAACTCGTCCAATCGCGCGCACTTGGTCGTCGATCTCCGGGGCCCGGGCGCGGGCCGAGTCATTTGGTCTTCGTCAAGGTGAGCGGCCATGTCCCGCCCGGCTGCGTCCAGTCGCCGGTGATCTCGCCCTTCTTGTGATCTACCTTGCCGACGAACTTCGCGGCGATGCCCTTGTTCTCGAAGGTGAGCTCGTCGCCCTTCAGCGCGATGGCCGTCACCGGGATGTCGTTGACGCCCTGGTCGAGGCTATCGATGACCGCCGTCCAGCCGTCGCCGGTTATGGGCTTCTCCACGCGCAAGGCCAGGCGGAACGAGACCTGATCATTGACTTCCAGGGTGCCGGTCCAGCGGCCTTCGAGCTCCTTTGGGGCAGCGGCGCCCACTTTCAACTCGGCCTCCTTGGTGCGCTTCAAGGTCAGCGGGAACGAGCCACCCGGCTGTTTCCAGGTGCCGACGATCTCCCCGGCCTTCTCATCAAGCTGGCCCTCGAAGTGGGCCATGATCTTCTCGCTGTCGAACGTCACCTTCCCGTTCTCGAGCGTGAGCGACGAGACAGGGATGTCCTTGACGCCCTGGTCGAGGCTATCGACCACGGCCTTGCCGTTCTCGACGCGGAAGCCCAATCGCAAGGAAACCTCATCGCTGACCTTCAAAGTGCTGATCCAGGCCCCTTGGAGGGCTTTCGAGGCGGCAGGGGACACGTCCTGCGCCGTCGCCGGGCCGCCGACGAACAGCAGGCCCGCCAGGGCCAGTGCACCGAACGCGAATCGGGTCATGGGAGCAGCTCCAGGGGGAAAAATACCGGGCGCACCACCGGGTCGCACGTCCTCGGTCGGACGGAACCGGACCGTCTCGGTCCAGTCACAGAGAGCCTACCCGAGCGCTCGCGCCGTCGCAAGCCCCCGCGGAAACACCGCGATCCCGCGCAACCTGAGGGCCGATCTGGAGGACGGCTTAGCCTACGAGCGGTCTTGCGCCCGTCGGTCCGACGACACCGAAGTCGATTGATCCGAGGTTGCTTCGGTCGATCAGACCGACGCGCGCTGCGGACGGGTACTCAGCGAGAAAGGCCCCGCCGGAAACCACGGATCGGGGTTCTTTTCCTTTCCAATCGAACGGCAGGACCGCCCGTGAAATGAGAGTTGCCATCAATGGGGCGGGGATCGCCGGAGGATGCCTGGCCTACTGGCTCGAGCGTAGCGGCCATGACGTCGTGCTGATCGAGAGGGCTCCCCAGTTTCGCACTGGCGGGTATGCGGTTGATTTCTGGGGCGTGGGCTACACGGTTGCGGAACGGATGGTCATTCTGCCGGAGGTGCGAGCGCACGGATACACGTTTCGGGAAGTTCGGGACGTCGATAAACGGGGTCGCAAGGTGGGTGGATTCTCCACGGATTTTCTTGCCCAAAGTCTGATGGACCGCTTCACTAGCGTACCGCGCGGCGATTTGGCCGCAGCGATCTACCGGACCATCGGGAGCCGTGTCGAAACGCTTTTTGACAATAGCATTTCGGCCATCAACGAACGCGCAACCGGCGCGCTCGTCTCCTTCGAGCACGGTACGGCGCGCCAGTTCGACCTCGTGATCGGCGCCGACGGGTTACATTCAACCGTGCGAGGGCTCGTGTTCGGGCCCGAACGTCAATTTGAGAAGCCGCTCGGATACCGGGTCGCCACCTTCGAGGTCGAAGGCTATCGGCCACGCGACGAACTCATCGGCGTCGCCTACACAACGCCCGGGCACCAGATCGGGCGCTTTGCTCTACGCGGCGACCTGACGATCTTTTCCTTCCTCTTCTCCGGCGAGAAGCTAGCCGGCCCAGAGCCGAGCAATGCAACGGAGCGGAAGGCCGTTCTGCATCAGGTTTTCGCGGATGCCGGCTGGGAATGCCCGCAGATTCTCCACGCGATGGATCAAGTCAGTGACTGCGACCGTTCGTTGAAGGCAAACAGAAATTGGCCCGGTACTTCGCATCTGCATTCGTGCCGAAGACGTGGGCTGGAGTGTGGCTTCGCAACCAGGCGACGAAACTGATGGCGTTTCCGCCGCTTGCTCACTACTTCTTCGTGCGCCATCTGCGGGACGATTTCGATCTTCCGAATTATGAGCATCGGGTTCCCCCGGAACGGGAATCCCAGCGACAATCGGTATAGGACTGCGTTCTGCTCTCATCCGCTGGCTGAGAAAGTTCAAATCCCGTCAACCGTCGCTTTCACAACGACCGACGGGATCCGGCTCTGCACGGCAATCGGGGAGACAAAACTCTTTACTTTTGGCTCCTGGAAGCGCCGCCCGCAGAGTTGGCGCCGGTGAGTGTGACGGGGATATCCGTCACGTCCGCCTTTTTCCCCGTTGCCGATTCTAGTTCCACACGCAGAATGGCCAAACCATTCACTGCGCTAACCGGGACTCGGACCGAGTCATCGTAGAGGATGCCTCAGCAATGGCCCTTGATTTGGGTGCGCTCCTTGACTTCGCGGCCGCGGGCATCCTTGGCAATGATTGTGGCAAACAGACGATCCTTGCCAGAGACGAGAAAGTGCTCATCCACAACACAAAGGGTGTCCGGGCCTGAACCCCAGTTGCCGACGAGAAAGTTGACGTTGGTGGCTTCGCCGATAGGCAGCATCGGGTCCTTCGCGCCCCAGACGCCAAACGACAACTTGGCGACCGGACACGGCCACAGCACCGGGGCCGTTTTGGGCGAGGGACTGTACTGAGTTCCATCGAAGCCGACACGGTTGTAGCCGCCAGACATTTCCGTCTTGCCGTCCCATTTCATCCGGAACCACATACCTTTCCAGGCGTTTTTCGGGACTGTGCTGATCAGAAAGTCCTTGTGAACCAACTCGGTTCCGGGCACCTTCAAGTCGCCCACGCGGATGGTGAGGCCCATCCCGGCGGGTTCAAGGGCCTTGTCATACTTGCCGACGAAGCGTTTCGATATCTCGGTAAGGTCTCCGTTGCCGGTGGTATCAAAGTACAGGACATCGTAGAACGGCAAGTCAGACTTCGATCTGTCCAACACCGCCCAATGGCGGCTACGCCCCTCGGCATCCATGAGGAACAAAGCGTAAAGCGGCTTGGCAACGTACGGTGGTTCCTTTCTGATACTGCGGTCGATCTTGGAAAAGTCCAATTCAGCGCCGGAAGATCCCGTTGTCATGATGACAACGAGAAGACCGAAAGCAAGAGTTTGCCGGGTCCTCATTGTTGCTCCCTTCAAATCGACCAATGCACACTTCATCCGTTTGGTCTATTCGATTCGCCGAAAGCCCACAGCTCACGGTTCCAAGAATCGGGGGTGAGCAAGTGGCAAATTTCTCGTTGGCGTGATGAACGCCGACGAGGAGGCGGCGCCCAGTCAGTTTTGCCTCAATGACCATGCCCGAGTGCCGCTCCCCGTCCATGGTAGTCAAACGAAGACTTGGTGTCTCCCGTCACTTGCACATCCTCACTGAAGCTGGCTCCGGTTCGATGCGGCCGGACGGACAACGGCGTCTGTATTCTCTCAGGCCGGACCTTTCCGCGAACTCGATCCGAGCGTGCGAGCCAGTAGCAACACCGGGTTGGCAGGTGCCTGCCGGCGCGCATCACTTGCACGGGACCTGAAGCCGGCATTCGACGCTTCGGTCGATCCGACCGAAGCTCGCCTCGGAACGCCTCGCCGATAAGCTGCGAGCGCCGAAGGCGACCGTCAGCTTCATCGGCTGGTTAGGCCCTTAGCTCGGCCCGAGCGAGAGACGCCAACGTGTCCTCCTCAGACGGTGGCCGAAGGACGGACTGCGTGGCGAACTGCTCGGCTTGGGGGTACGCCGTAGCGCGAATCCGCTCGGCCGCGCTCGTGAGATCGTACGGCGTGTGCCGCAGCTCGACATCCGGACCTAGCACTAGCCAGTATGCTCCGGGCTCCCCGAACGGCATGCCCACGCTGCCCGCGTTCACCACCCGCAACCGGCCGACCGTGCGGTCGAACTGCATGTGGGTATGCCCGCACACGACGACGGGCACCTCGACCCGCTCGAAAATTGGTGCCAAGCGGTCGAGGGGCGTTCGACGGGTGAAGAGTTCGGTGTCGTTCCGCGGGGTGGCATGGCAGAACAGCACCTCGCCGATTCCCTGGACCGTTAGCCGGCATGTTGCGGGCCAGATGGCCAGCTCCCGCTGATGTTCAGGCTGGAGTTGATCCGCGGACCACCGGACCGGCTCGCGCCAGTGCTCCGGAGCGGAGCGATACCAATCCGTCTCCGTCCCTGTCATTCGGGCCAGCACCTCCCGGTCGCCGTTGCCGAGGATGAACTTCACCGGGAAATCGATGTCGAGCAATCGTGCCATAGTTTCGGAGGGCATCGGCCCCGGAAGTACATCGCCCCCGATCACAACTTGATCGACCCCTGCGCGGTTGATCTCCTGAAGTACCACTTCGAGGGCAGGTAGATTCGCGTGAATGTCGTAGATGGCAGCGACCCGCATGACCGCACGTACTCCTCGCCACGCCAGCGCCTTCTGCGGCCTAACGACCCGGCTCAGCTACAGCCGATGACGGAACGTACCGGCCGTGCCGATAGCATCTCGTTGAACTGAGCCGCCGGGCACAGCTTTTGCTTTCTATGTGATCTGAATAGCTGGGCACGCGGTGTGGTTTGCGTAAATCCTTGACCGACAAAAACGTGCCTGGGCGAGCCAAGACCAGCGTGCGCGGGTGCAAGTGTTATTATACCCACCGCGCAGCGGTTTAGTTCAACCCCAGCGGACGTATCCCACCCCGAGAAGATCGCTCGCGTCGTCGTTTTTCGCGGACGCGCCGCTCACTGTACAAGAGAATTCGAAGGGAGGCCGGCGGATCGGCACGCTCGCGTTGACAGGGTTCGGCGTGGGGATCGCGACCCCGCTTCTGGCGACGACCCTGGAGGTCGCCTGGCGCGGCTGGTCGTTCCTCGATGTAACGCTGATCCCTGCGATGCTCATTTATCCGTGGTTTTGCGCTGCGGAAGGACGCCACCTGGGCCTACGGCTGGGGCATCCGAGACCATCGATCCGGCGCCTCCGCGATAGTCTGAGGACGTTGATGGTCCTGGAGGAGCAGCGGGTGGAGCAATCCGAAACGCTGTTCCGTAGCAATGATCGGAGCGCGAAGTATCTGAAGATGCTTGCTGCGAAGCATAGGAGGGCTGCCCGCGAGCCTTGGGCCCCGGCGGCCCCCGACCCACCATTCAGGCCATGACGAATGTGCCGAAGCTGAGCCGGAGGTTTCGAATCGCTTCACAGCTCGCCTCTGGGCCAGCCACCAGTTTTCGCGCTCTGGCACGAGCGGCACGGGCGACGGCAGCGCGTTTGTGGTCGGCGTAGCTTCGACGAATCGCCGCCGATAGACTATGTCTTTAAGCAACGATTCCTGGGGTGCTGCATATCGATGAGCGAGGTCACCCGCGTCCTATCCGCCATTGAGCAAGGCGACCATCACGCCGCGGAGCAACTGCTCCCGTTGGTATACGAGGAACTGCGCAAGCTGGCGGCACAGAAGCTTGGCAAGGAAAAGCCAGGCCAGACCTTGGTGGCCACCGCGCTGGTTCACGAAGCCTACATCCGGCTCGTACCGGGCGCGCCGGATGATGCGCACGGGACTCCTGCCCAGCACTGGAATAGCCGCGGCCACTTCTTTGCCGCCGCGGCCGAGGCGATGCGCCGCATCCTCGTCGAGAATGCACGCCGCAAGAGGCGGCTCAAGCACGGAGCAGAACGCCAGCGTGTCGACCTCGACTCCGGCTGCCTCGTGTCCAATGCACCGTCGCTCGACCTCTTGGCTCTGGATGAAGCCTTGTCCCGGCTGGCTGAAACCGAACCGGCCAAGGCGGAGCTCGTCAAGCTCCGGTTCTTCGCCGGGCTGACCATGCCCGAGGCCGCGGCTGCGCTGGACGTATCCCTGGCTACTGCCGAACGATACTGGACATTCGCCAAGTCGTGGCTTTACGCGGAACTGGCCGAAGACGACTGACGCCCGCAAAAAACACGCCGCTCGTGAGGGGATCGCGAGCCGGCTGTCGCACTGGCTTGTAGTGAGGCTCTCATGAACGATCCGTCGCCACTCGAGGCCATCTTCTTCGCCGCCCTGGAGAAGGGTTCGCCGCAGGAGCGCGCGGCTTATCTCGACGAGGCTTGCGCCGGGGATCCCGACCTTCGCCGGCGCATCGAGAAAATGCTGGCCGCTCAGGACCAAGCTGGCAGCTTTCTGGAGAAACCCGCCCCTGGAGCGCATTTGACAGTCGACTACCCGATCACGGAGAGCCCTGGGTCCGTCATCGGCCCCTACAAGCTCCTCGAGCAGATCGGCGAGGGGGGCTTCGGCGTGGTCTTCGTGGCCGAGCAAATGCAGCCCGTCCGCCGCAAGGTGGCCCTCAAGATCCTCAAGCCGGGCATGGATTCGCGCCCGATCGTCGCCCGCTTCGAGGCCGAGCGCCAGGCTCTGGCGATCATGGATCATCTCAACATCGCCCGCGTGTTTGACGCCGGCACGACCCCCCCTTCCCCCCCTTATCAAGGGGGGGCGGTTGGCCGGCCGTATTTCGTCATGGAGCTCGTGAAGGGAGTGCCGCTCACAAAATACTGCGATGAGCACCGTTTGACGCCGAAGGAGCGGCTGGAGCTGTTCGTCCCGGTGTGCCAGGCGATTCAACACGCGCATCAAAAGGGAATCATCCACCGCGACATCAAGCCGTCCAACGTGCTGGTGGCGCTTTACGACGGCAAACCAATGCCGAAGGTGATCGACTTCGGCGTGGCCAAGGCGACGGGCCAGCAATTGACGGAGCACACGCTGGTGACAGGCTTGGGCACGATCGTCGGCACGCTGGAATACATGTCGCCGGAGCAGGCAGAGCTGAACCAGCTCGACATCGATACGCGCAGCGACATCTACGCGCTCGGCGTGCTGCTCTACGAATTGCTTGCAGGCACCACGCCGCTGGATCGCAAGCGGCTCACCAGCGCCGCCTTCACCGAAATGCTGCGGATGATCCGTGAGGTGGAGCCGCCCAAACCGAGTTCCCGGCTGTCGGATTCGAAGGATTCGCTGGCGTCGATCTCAGCGCAGCGGCAGATGGAACCCGCCAAGCTGACCAAGTTGGTGCGCGGCGAGCTGGACTGGATTGTCATGAAGGCCCTGGAGAAGAACCGCGATCGCCGATACGAGACGGCCAGCGCCTTCGCCGCCGATTTAGAGCGCTACCTAGCGGATGAGCCGGTGCAGGCATGCCCGCCGTCGGCGTGGTACCGATTCGGCAAGTTCGCCCGGCGGAACAAGATTGTCTTGGCAATGGTTGCGGCCCTGGCCTTGGCGGTTTTGGTTATGGTCGGGAGCATTGGCTGGATCGCCCGCGACCGATCGACCCGCCACGCCAAGCTCAACGAGGGCATCCTATTTGCGCTCCATGATGCCGGCACGGCGCGCGACCTGGCGTTGAGTTTGACGGGCAACCGCTCGCAGTGGCACGCTTCGCTGGCGGGGGCGTTTGCCGCACTCAAGCGTGCCCAAGACCTTGCCGGCCAGGATCAGGCAGCGGTGGATACCGCTTTGCGGAAGCGACTTGAAGGACTGCTGGCCCGCCTTGAGGCTGACGAAGCCGATCGCGGCTTTGTCGCCTGCCTGGACGAGCTTCTCGCGCAACTCACGGTGTGGGATGCGCACAGGAGTCAGTTCGCGAGTGACCCAGCATTCCCCAAGCTCGCGGATGCCTTCAACATCTTTTACGGCGTGGAGCTCGGGACGACGCCGGCTCCACACGTCGCGAGGCGCCTGCAACAACGATCGCGGCCCATCCAAGAGTACCTATTGGCCGCTCTTCATGTGTGCCATGCTCATGTGCCCGAAGGCTCTCCGCAGATGCGCCACTGGCTGGGGCATGTGCTAGAGCTGATCGACGGCGATCCCTGGCGAGCGCGAGCTCGACAGGTCCTGGAAAACAGTGATTGGCCGAACCTCGAAAAAATGCTGAAAGAAGTAAGAGTGGACCGACACCCGCCCGCTCTTGCACCTGTTGGCGAGTCAGTTACCCCGGGATGCTTGGGTCACCAAAATGGATGTGTTTCTTCGGATTAAGGAGAATTATCCCGAAGAACTGTGGGCGAGTCGTTTCGCTAACGCCTTGGTGTACAACCTGTTTGCCTGGGTGTTGGTCACTACTTCAGATCCGGAGTTCCGAGATGAGAAGCGAGGGCTGGACCTTGCTACGCAGTCAGTCCGCCTTGCGCCGCAGGACAGCGACTTCTGGAACACCTTGGGCGTGGCCCACTACCGCGTTGGCAACTGGAGCGAGGCGGTCAAGGCCCTCCAGAAAGCAATGGAAACAGGCAACGGTGGAGATGGCGTTGATTGGCTGTTTCTCGCCATGGCCCATTGGCACCTCGGCCATAAGGATGAGGCTCGCAAGTGGTACGACCAGGCAGTTAGCCGGCCGGAGAAGAGCCGGCTGGTAGCGGGAATACTGCCCCGTCTTCGCGCGGAAGCCGCGGAGTTGTTGAAAGTCGAACTTAACAGGAATTGACCGGAGAAGCATAGGCGATTCCCGAGAACGCGACCAGGCCTGGCTGTCTCTTCGCGTTCTCCGTGCCTCAGTGGTTTGAAAGGTTGTCCGAAGAGAGTGAGAGTGGTCAAGATAATTGACTGACCTCCGATCACGATAATCGATGGAAATCGCTTGATCGGATGGATGTTCTCAGTACCGGTGGCCTCTTAGACATCGGAGCCACTCGAAGGGCGAACTCCATGAGCACGACAACGACTCCTGACCGGAACTCGACGCGCGGACGCGGAATTCCCCGGTGGGTCTTAATCCTCCTGGGACTCTTCGGCTGGTTGGTCGGCGTGCCGCTGGCCCATGGTGTCCTGCCATGGGCCCTGTCGTGGCTTGCGCATCGCTACGGATGGACGGCAGGCTACCCAGGTACCTGGAACTGGCTGGGGCTGATCCTCATCGCGGCCGGCACCGCCTTGCTCATCTGGATCCTCGCCTCGGGCCTGGCGCGCGCCCGAGAGCTCCCAGAGCGGATGCAGAGACTGGGCCCACCGTTCCTGATGACCACTGGACCCTACGCCTACACGCGCAACCCGGGGTATGTTGCTGAACTGGCGCTCTGGCTCGGCTGGGCGACCCTCTTCGGCAGCCTCGTCACTCTGCTCGGGTTCGTAGTCCTGGCGGTAGTGATAATCCTGGTCCTGCCGTGGGAAGAGCGCGGGCTCGAGAGGCAATTCGGCGAGACTTATCGCCAGTACCAGGCCAGGGTCCCCCGATGGCTGGGGAGGACTCGACGCTGACGAGCGCCGGCTCCGAGTCAGCGCATGGCCAGACCAGGTGTGGGAGGTTCTCATGAACGATCCGTCGCCACTCGAGGCCATCTTCTTCGCCGCCCTGGAGAAGGGGACGCCGCAGGAGCGCGCGGCTTATCTCGACGAAGCCTGCGCCGGTGATCCCGAGCTTCGCCGGCGCATCCAGAAAATGCTGGCCGCTCAGGATCAGGCCGGCAGCTTTCTGGAGAAACCCGCCAAAAGCGCGGTCATGACCGTTGACTACCCGATCACCGAAGGCCCTGGGTCCGTCATCGGCCCCTACAAACTCCTCGAGCAGATCGGCGAGGGGGGCTTCGGCGTCGTGTTCGTGGCCGAGCAGATGCAGCCCGTCCGCCGCAAGGTGGCCCTCAAGATCCTCAAGCCGGGCATGGATTCGCGCCCGATTGTCGCCCGCTTCGAAGCCGAGCGGCAGGCCCTGGCGATCATGGACCATCCCAATATCGCGCAGCGTTTTGGACGCCGGCACGACCCCCCCTTCCCCCCCTTATCAAGGGGGGGCGGTTGGCCGGCCGTATTTCGTCATGGAACTCGTCAAGGGCATGCCCATCACCGAGTTCTGCGACCAGAACCAGTTGACACCACGGCAACGTCTGGAGCTCTTCGTGCCGGTATGCCAGGCGGTTCAGCACGCCCATCAGAAAGGGATCATTCACCGCGATCTCAAGCCCTCCAACGTGCTCGTTTCGCGGCACGACACGACGCCAGCGGTCAAGGTGATCGACTTCGGCGTGGCCAAGGCGCTAGGACAAGAGCTGACCGACAAGACGCTCTTCACCGGCGTCGCCCAGATGATCGGAACACCGCTGTATATGTCGCCCGAACAGGCAGGCATGAGCGATCTCGATATCGACACGCGCAGCGACATCTATTCGCTGGGCGTGCTGCTGTATGAGCTGCTGACGGGCACGACGCCTTTTACCAGGGAGCGTTTCCAGCAGGCAACTTATGAGGAGATCCGCCGCATCATCCGCGAGGAAGAGCCGCCCCGGCCGAGCACGCGACTTCGGAAGGATGAGGGAGGAGGGAGGAGGGATGAATCGAAGACAACCATCCGATCAAGTTGGCGCCGTTACTTGCCGCTTTCATCCTTCATCCCTCATCCCTCATCCCTTCAAGAGCTGGACTGGATCGTCATGAAGGCGATGGAGAAGGACCGCAATCGCCGCTACGAAACCGCGAGCGGCTTCGCCCGCGATATCGAGCGCTATCTCCACGATGAGCCGGTGGAGGCACGGCCGCCATCGGCGGGGTATCGCCTCCGCAAGTTCGTCAAGCGACACAAGGCCCCGGCGATTGCGGCCGGTCTGGTGCTCATGGCGCTGTTGATCGGGGTGACCGGGACGACGTTTGGCCTGATCCGCGCCGAAGTGCAACGGAAGAACGCGGAGCGTGCCCAGAAGGCCGAAACCAAAGAGCGGAAGCGGGCGGAGTCGGAGCGCGACAAGGCGGTCGCGGCGGAGGCGAAGACCAGGACAATCAACGAGTTCCTGACCCAGGACCTGCTCACCCAGGCCGAGCCGGCAAATAACGCTGTGGAAGACCACGTGGAGCTCCTGGAGGTCCTCGACCGCGCGGCGGCGAACGTGGGGCAGCGGTTTGCGGGCCAGCCGGAGCTCGAATCGGCCCTCCGTGCGACGATCGCACAGACCTACCATGGGTTGGCGTCCTGGGCGAAGGCAGAGGCCCAATGGCGGTCGCTGCTGGAGGCGGCGCGGCAGCGCGACCCCCGATCGGCCGAGCCCTACCAAGCCCTGAGTGAGCTGGCCCACATCCTCCGCCACCGCGGGCGGCGCGACGCTGACGTCATGACGATGGCGGAAACGGCCGCCGATGGGCTCGGGCGCACTCTGGGCCCCGACCACGCCGACACCCTGAACGCGCTCGCCAACCTCGCCCTGGCGTACCTGGACGCCGGCAAGCTCCGCGAGGGGACCGCCCTGCTCGAGCGAGTCCGCGACGCGAAGATCGCCCAGCTCGGACCCGACCACCCCGACACCCTGAGGACGCTCAACAACCTCGCCGGCGCCTACTGGTCGGCGAAGCAACTCGACAAATCCGTGCCCTTGTACGAGGACGTGCTCAAGCGGCGAGAAGCCAAGCTCGGCCGCCAGCACCCGGATACGCAGGTGACGGTGGCCAACCTCGGGGTCATCTACAAGGACTCCGGCCGGCTCAACGCAGCGATCCCGCTGCTCGAAGAAGCCCACCACGCCAGCATTAAGTTGCCGAACCTCCGCTGGGTTCGTGCTCCACTCCTCGATGTCTACGCCAAGGCTGGCCGATCGGCCGAGGCCGTGAAGCTGGTCCAGGAGCTCCTGGCCGACGCCCGCAAGATCTCGCCGAAGGACAGCCCTCAACTGGCCGGCGCCCTGGCGCAATCGGGCCTGACACTGCTCCAGGTCAAGGCTTACAAGGAGGCCGAGCCGATCCTCCGCGAATGCCTGGCCATCCGCGAGAAGACTCAGGCGGATCTCTGGAGCACTTTCAACGCGAAATCACTGCTAGGCGGCGCCCTGATGGGCCAAGAGAAGTACGCTGAGGCCGAGCCGCTGTTGCGCCGAGGATACGAGGGAATGAAACAGCGCGAGGCGAAGATCCCTCCGCAGGCAAGAGACCGCCTGACCGACGCCCTCGAACGTCTCGTGCGACTCTACGAGGCCACCAGCAGACCCGACGAAGCTGCCCGATGGCGCAAGGAGCGGGAAGCGAACCAAAAGGGCGAAAAGCCGGCCAGCAAGAAGCCATGAACGGCGGGCATGAAGGACGAAGGCAACGTCGTCGCCGATCGGGCTGGTCGCTCTGGAGCTGAATCTGTTCCGCGTCGTCGAGGGAGTCGCGCGGTCGACTACCGGGTTCGAGCCGCGAATGCGGCGCCAAGTCGTAGCCTGGCGGCGTAAGCCCCAGGTCCGGTGTCGTTGGCCGCAGAACCCGCTTTGATTTCCTGAGACCGAGCTCCGAAGGAGCGGCACAGCGGCGGCGCCATTAACGACGCCCTCCCTGTTTCCGAAAAAAAAACGCGACTCGTGAGGGGATTGCCGGCCGGCGGTCGCACTGACCTGTAGACGAGACGATCGGTGCAGCCCTCCCTCCCGCGAAAGGACATTGATCATGTGGTTCCATTCCTTGATGCCGCCGTGGATATCGCAGCGATCACCGAGCCGGGGGTCGCGGTCGCGCCCGCGCGCCGGCGCACACGTCTGGTCCTCGAGCACCTCGAAGACCGCAGGCTGCCGTCGAGTTACTCAGCGGCGACCGTCTCGGCCCTGATCGCCGACATCAACGCCGCCAACACGGCCGGCGGAGCGAACACCATCAGCCTGACGGCCCCGACCACATCGCCCTATCTCTTCACTGCGGGCAACAATGGCACCAATGGCGAGAACTTTCTGCCGGTCATCGCCGCCAACGACAACCTGACCATCGCCGGCAACGGCGACACCCTCGAGCCGGCCCCCCGTCATGCTGGCGCCCGCTTCTTCGATGTGACTGCGGGCGCCTCGCTCACGCTGCAGAACCTGACACTGGAAGGCGGTGACCTGGTGGATTCCTCCCGGTGGGGGGGTGGGGCAATCTATAACCAAGGCGCCCTGACCCTGAGCGGCGCGACCGTATATGGGAACACGCTGGTACGTCCCCTCGTTTCAGATGATCAACCGGCCATGGGCGCGGGCATCTGGTCCAGCGGCTCGCTGACCCTGGAAAACGGCACGCTCTTTTCGAGGAACGAGGCCGAAGGTGACACAGGCGATTGCGCGGCCGGCACCGAATTGCCTATTACCAGTCCTCCAGGTTATGGCTGGTCAATTCCGCCTGGCAATGCTTACGGCGGGGCGGTGTACATCGCCGGTGGCACCGCCAACATCAGCGACACCACGTTCACAGGGAATGACGCTGAAGGCGGTTTCAGCGACGAAGGCGCTGGCGCCCCCGGCTTCGGCGGCGCGCTTTACGTCGCCGGCGGACAGGTCGTTATGACCACGACCAGCATCAATGGCAATCAGGCCGGTACGTCGTACGGCGGCCCATCCTTCGGAGCATTCGGAGCCGGCGTATTCGTCGCGGGCGGAACAGTGTCAGTTGCCGATTGCACTCTGGATTCCAATACGACATCGAGTTCTGGCACCGGTTACGGCGGCGCTTTGTTCGTTGCCGGCGGCACGGTAGATCTTACCAACGACACGGTCGAATCCAATACCGCTACGTACGGCGGCGGCCTGTGCATCGCGGCAGGCACAGTGACCCTCACCAACTGCACGGTGCAATCCAATACGGCTACCTATGGCGGCGGCCTGTACGTCGGCGCAGTGACCCTCACCAACGGATCCGATACCGGCGTCTACACGGTTTCGGGTGCCACCGTCTACCTGGATCCCAACACCTTCGCCAACACGATCAACAACACGGATTCGTCCGGTACCAACGGCAGGACAGCGAACATCGATGGGAAGTACATCCTGACGTAGCGATGCTCGTTCAGGCTCGTTGAAGAATTAACCACGAAGGGCACAAAGAGCACAAAGAAAACCGGCTGCTCTTTCTTCGGGCTGTTCGTGTCCTTTGTAGTTGGCGAACTTAATCAGAAAAAGCGGCCGGTGAGCCTCGCCGCCAAGCAGGAGTTTGACCCGATCGGCAAAGCCCTGGCGCTCGGTCAGCGCGCCGGAGAGTTTCCTCATTGGAACCGGGAACGGGCTCGAGGCATCCAGCTCCGGCGATCGATCCGCGCCGGGCCAAGCTGGTTTTTTCACGCGGATCGATTCTCCGCAAGAAAGGCCTGCATCATGTTGTTTACACCCTGGCACCGGCGGTTGACAACGGGCCCTCCGGCTCGGTCGCGGCGCCCTCGATCAAGACGCAGCCTCTCGCGGCGCTCGACTTCTGCCGCGCCTGGAAGTGATGGAGGACCGGAGGCTGCTCAGCACCTTCACGGTCACCAACCTGAATGACAGCGGTGCCTACTCGCTGCGGGCGGGCATCCAGTCCGGCGACAGTACCATCCAGTTCGCGGGGGGGCTGCACGGGACCATCACGCTGACCAGCGAATTGCTGATCAACCACAGCGTGACCATCAACGGCCCCGGGGAAGACCACCTGACTGTGAGCGGGGATGCCAGCCGGGTGATCGAAATCAGCAACAACGCCACCGTGAGCATCGACCAATTGACCATCGCGAATGGCCATACGGTCGTCGGCGACGGCCAACCGGACAGCGGCAACGGGGGCGGCATTCTCATCGACGCGGGCGCTGCCCTGAACCTCGACCACGTCGTCGTGGCCAACAACAGCGCCTACGCCGACTCCTCGGGCAACTACGGTAACGGCGGCGGCATCGAGAATGACGGGAGCCTCGCCGTCACGCAATGCATCTTCACGAACAACCTGGCCTCCGGCGGCGACTACGCTGCCCCCATCACCGGCGTCATCACCGAAGGCTCGGCCGGCGGCGCCATCGACAGCCAGGGGCCTTCCCTGACGGTGACCAACTGTGCGTTCACCGACAACGAGGCGGTCGGCCCCGGCCCCTCGATCTCGGGCCCCTTGGGGACCGGTGAAGGCAATGGCGGTGCCATCAACAACAGCTCGCCCGCGACCATCACCAACTCCACGTTCAACGGCAATCGGGCGCTCGGCCGCCTCACCAACGGCGGCGCCATCAGCACTGGCGAGAACGAAATCACCAACCCGGCCACACTGCCGATGGCTATCAGCAATTGCACGTTCACCGCCAACGAGGCTGTCGGCGGCGGCGACGCCAACAACTCCACCGAGTTCTTTGGCGGTCAGGCGCTGGGCGGCGCCATCGCCAATGCCGCCCCGCTCACCATCGCCAACAGCACGTTTACCGACAACCTCGCCAAGGGCGGCGACGGGGGCGACAACCTCGTCGTCGGCCTTAACACCGAGCCCGTCGTCGGCGCGGTCTATGGCGGCGCAGTTGTCGATGCCTTTTTCGGCTCGCTGACGGTTACCAACACTAGCTTCATCGGCAACCAGGCCATTGGCGGTAGCTCCGCCGAGGGCCCCGGCGGTCCGGCCATCGGCGGCGGCCTCGCTGCGGAAATCTTTACTCTCGCGAACCTCACCAACGTGACGTTCGTCGGCAACCAGGTGATTGGCGGCAGCGGCGGCCCCGGCTACACGGTCGGCAGCGGGTTCGGCGGCGGCCTCTACAATGGCGTTGATTCGACCGCCACAGCCTCGCACGCCCTCTTCCTCGATAACCTGGCCGAGGGCGGCGCCGGCGGGTCGGGCGCCACGGGCGGTGTCGGCGCTGGCGGCGCCATGGCGAATGGCGGCGGCGCCGGCGCCTTCGAGGTAGCTTTTCTGTACTCCCTGGGCCCGACCGGCCCCTGGGGTTCCAATCCTGACATGGACACGTCGAGCCTCTCCGCCGACCACAATCAGTTGGTCGTCAATGTAGCCCAGGGCGGCGCCGGCGGGGCCGGGAGCAACGGCGGCAGCGGCCTCGGCGGCGGTTGCTACGTGCTCGGCACCACGACCGCCTTCATCGACAGCACACTCATCACCGCCGACGCCGCGCTGGGCGGCTCCCCCGGCACGGGCGGCGCCAGCGGCGACGGTGTCGGCGGCGGCCTCTACATCGACAACGGCGCCTTGGTGACTCTCACCAAGTCGAGCAAGGTCATTTTGAACTTCGCGTCGACGAGTGATGACAACATCTTCGGCGTCTACATCACAAGTTGAGCACCGCGTTTCATGACGTGTCATGGTCGGCAGTGCCACAGCAAAAGAAAGCGGCCGGCGAGCCCGCGCCGGCCGCCAGCAACCCCTCACCTTGAACCGACTCGAGGCTGCCCATTGAGGAGATGACATGAGAGTAGAGCAACTGATCTTGGCACTGTGCGCGCTCACGGGAGTAGCGGGGCTCTTTTCGTTCGGCCGCCACGTCTGGAAGTCCAGCGCACCTCAGGCGGAACCTCCCGGCATCACGGTCAGGTCGGAAGTCCTGACCATCTACGCCTCGAAAGCACTCATCGACTTCGCGAAGGCACACCCTGAAATAACGACAAACGACGAACTGGTGCGACTGATCCGCGAGGCGAAGCTCAACGCCTGGTTTGCAACCGTTACCAGAAACCACCAGGCCGATGGGCTGTTTGTGGACGTTCCAATCTCGTACCGGCCCGGAGAAAGGCCGGAGTGTTTTGACAACATGAATGCCGTCCTGCGCACGCTTGCAGGGAATCGCGCAAGGCCTGGTACCATGGATTACACGAACGCAAAGACCGAAGTTATTGACGACGCAATGATGGAAATGGAGCCTATGGAGGGGTTAAGGCAATTGCTGGGAGTCAAGAAGGAAAGCCATGAGTACGCCCGAAGTCCCCGCCAGTAAGCGTTCGCACCGAATCCGCATTTCGCGCCGGATGCTTATCATCTTTGGCGTCTTCGTTGTATCGGTTGTGTATCCGTTTGTGTTCGGCGTGCTGCCGTGGCTTCTCTCGCTCTTGACGCCCCGCTTCGGATGGACCGAGCACGGCCCGGCCGCCTGGAACATACTTGGGCTCTTCCCGGTCGTGGCTGTCGCTCTTGGCCTGGCCTGGGTATTGCCCTGGGGGTTCGCTCAGTTTCGCAAGCTGCCCCCGGTGCTGGAGCTCGACGAGGGTGAGCGACTCTTGACGGCCACGCCAAGAGTGCTGATTACGGACTGTCTTTTCGCCTACTCGCGTAACCCAACGTACCTGGCCGCCACATTCATTTGGCTCGGCTGGGCGATCTTCTACGGCAGCTTGGTGATCCTGATCTGGACGGTCGTCGGATGGGTGTTCTTCAATTATCTCAAGGTGCCCCAGGAGGAGCGCGGTCTGGAGGCTCGCTTCGGCGAAGCCTATCGCGCCTACCGGCGGAGAGTTCCCCGCTGGATCGGAACGATACGGCGCGAATAGATGCAACCCATGTTTCCTCCGACGAGCTTGCGTTACTCGATGGCCTCGGCCACCTTCACCATCAGCTCGGCCGCCTCGCGCGGCGGGAAGGTCCCTTCAGCCCGGCGATGGCGGTTCGCGAGGGTTCGCCCAGCGGGGCCATTTCGCCGCCTCCAAAATGACGGCACGGCCGCGGGGCTGCGAGCCGGAACCATCCGCAAGCGATTGGCTGAGCTTCCGGGCTGGAAAATAGCTGGCATTCAGTTGTTCGCGGGCATAGACTCATCCTTTGGAAGCCCATTCGTGCTTGCAGAAAGCGTTCATCCGGGAAAGTCGTATTGGAGGAAACATGGCGAACGAAAGTCAATGCCCGGTGATGAACGGGACTCACCGACACACCGCGGCTGGGGCCCTGTCGAATCGAGACTGGTGGCCGAATCAGTTGAACCTGCAGATCCTCCACCAAAACTCCTCGCTGTCCAACCCCATGGGCAAGGAGTTCAACTACGCCGAGGAGTTCAAGAAAGTCGACCTGAATGCCCTGAAGAAGGACATCGAAGCGGTGATGACGACGTCGCAGGACTGGTGGCCGGCCGACTACGGCCATTACGGGCCGCTCTTCATCCGGATGGCGTGGCACAGCGCCGGCACGTACCGCATCGCCGACGGCCGGGGCGGCGCGGCCTCCGGCGCACAGCGCTTTGCGCCCCTCAACAGTTGGCCCGACAATGTGAGCCTCGACAAGGCCCGACGGTTGCTCTGGCCGATCAAGCAGAAGTACGGCCGGAAACTCTCGTGGGCCGATCTGATGGTCTTCACCGGCAACTGTGCCCTGGAGTCGATGGGATTCAAGACGTTCGGTTTCGCCGGTGGGCGTGAGGACATCTGGGAGCCGGAAACCGACATTTACTGGGGGCCGGAGACTGAGTGGCTTGGAGACAAGCGTTACACCGGCGACAGGGTGCTCGAAAATCCTTTCGGCGCCGTTCAGATGGGCCTGATCTACGTGAATCCGGAGGGGCCCAACGGCAAACCGGATCCGCTCGCCGCGGCCAGGGACATTCGGGAAACGTTCGGCCGCATGGCCATGAATGACGAGGAGACCGTTGCGCTGATTGCCGGCGGCCACACCTTCGGCAAGGCCCATGGCGCTGCCAACGCGGCTCAATACTGCGGTCCCGAACCCGAGGGCGCCGGCCTCGAGGAGCAAGGTCTCGGCTGGAGGAACACGTTCGGAAGCGGCAAAGGCGACGACACGATCACCAGCGGCCTGGAGGGCGCCTGGACCACCAACCCGGTGAAGTGGGACAACGGCTACTTCGACAACCTGTTCGGCTACGAGTGGGAGCTGACGAAGAGTCCGGCCGGTGCGTTTCAGTGGACTCCCAAGGATGCATCGGCACAGGGCACCGTGCCGGATGCTCACGATCCGTCGAAGAAGCACGCCCCCATGATGTTCACGACGGATCTCTCGCTGAGGATGGACCCGATCTACGCGCCGATTTCGAAGCGTTTCCACGAGAACCCGGCCGCATTCGCCGAAGCCTTTGCCAAGGCGTGGTACAAGCTGACGCACCGCGATATGGGGCCCGTCTCGCGCTGCCTCGGCCCGCTGGTTCCCGAGCCGCAGTTGTGGCAAGACCCTGTCCCCGCCGTCGATCATGAATTGATCGGGGCGCAGGACATCGCTCAACTCAAGGCCAAGATCCTCGCATCCGGATTGTCCATTTCGCAACTGGTGACAACCGCCTGGGCTTCGGCGTCTACGTTCCGCGGCACCGACAAACGCGGTGGCGCGAACGGGGCGCGCATTCGCCTTGCGCCGCAGAAGGATTGGGAAGTCAACCAGCCGGCCGAGCTCGCGAAGGTTCTGCCGACTCTCGAGAAAATCCAAAAGGATTTCAACAGCGCGCAGTCCGGCGGGAAGAAGAAGGTCTCGCTCGCTGACGTGATCGTTCTGGGTGGGTGCGCCGCCGTTGAGGCAGCGGCGAAGAATGGCGGGCACGATCGTACAGGTTCCCTTCTCGCCGGGCGCACCGACGCGTCGCAGCAGATGACCGACGCGGACTCCTTTGCCGTGCTCGAACCGACCGCAGACGGTTTCCGCAACTACCTCCGCAAGGGAGACGATCGACCGGCGGCGGAGCTGCTGGTGGATCGAGCGCACCTGCTGACGCTGACCGCTCCTGAGATGACGGTGCTGGTCGGCGGGATGCGCGTGCTCAATGCAAACTTCGGGCAGTCCCAGCTGGGCGTCTTCACCAAGCGACCCGGGTCACTGACCAACGACTTCTTCGTGAACCTGCTCGACATGAGCACGGAGTGGCGAGAAGTCTCCTCAATGCGAGCACTTCTTCGAGGGGCGTGACCGCCGGACGGGTCAGGTCAAGTGGACCGGCACCGCCGTCGACCTCGTCTTCGGTTCGAACTCCCAGCTCCGAGCCATCGCGGAAGTTTACGCATGCGACGACTCGCAGCAGGCGTTTGTGCGTGACTTTGCGGCTGCGTGGGACAAGGTGATGAATCTTGACCGCTTCGACCTGGTCGCGGACGCAAAAACGGGGCCGGTTCGCCCCTAACTCTAGCGAGAGCCGGGCCGGCAAAGGTGGCAGGAACCGATTAGCTCCGCTTGGCGAATCGGTTCCTGACACCTTTCGTTCGAGTCGAGTTCAGCTTGACGACATTGCGGACAATGTACATGATGTACTTGAGCCCAATGATGAGCTTGTCCTCAGGATTCGAGGAGGAGGAAGCCGCATGATACGCCTTAATGTAGTCGAGCTTCGACAGTCGCTTGCCGAGATCCTCAACCGCGCGGAGTACCAGGGCGAGAGGATCATCATCCACCGCCGAGGGAAGGACGTCGCGGCCATCATCTCGCTCGAAGACCTGAAGCTGTTTGAGCGGCTCATCGAGGATGCCGAAGATCGGTTCGACATCGAGGCCGCACGCGCCGCCTTGGCCGAATCTGAGGATCGTATCCCCTACGCGGATGTCCGCCGCAGACTGGGACTCGACGATGGGCCGAAAGCGAAACGGACGGGAGCCCAGGCCCGAGCCAAGTCGGTATGAGATTCAGTTGACCCGTGCCGCCGAGCGCGCGCTGGCCTCGGCCCCGAAAGCCGACAGGAGCCGCGTGGATGCCGCGATCCTCGGATTGGCCGCCGACCGGCATCCTCCCGGATCGAAGAAGCTTCAGGGCGAGGTTGATCTTTACCGAATCCGGGTTGGGGACTACCGCGTCATTTACAAAGTCGATGCTGGGCGCCGTGTCGTCCTCGTTGTGAATATCGGCAATCGCCGCGACATCTACCGCTCAATCTAACCGAGGAGCTTGCTCAAATCTTCTCGCTGGCGGTTGCCGGATTCTCGGTGCTGGATAACCATCTGCGCGTGTTGGTGCGGCCAGCCAGTACAAACGGGTCCGCCGAACGGAGCCGTTCTTTCGCTATCATTATAGCCTCGCCGCGCTCACGACGGCAGCCGACACTGTCAGTGAGGCCGCTCCCGTCCAGAATGCCAGAGCGTAAAATGGATAGGGCCACCACCACGACGCACCCAGAATTGGTGGCACCGCTCTCGCGCTGGCGATACTCATTGCACCATGCACGGCTTGACACGTCCAATTCTTGGGCGGCAGCCACAAAAAGTTCAATAGCCGTCCTGTCGCCCGCAATTTTAAACCGCTCGGCGGGCCAGTGCGGCAATCTCGTCCTCCGGCAGTTGCTCGGTGCGTAGGAACGACTCGTCGGACCGCACCGCCGTCACGCTGGACTCGCGGACCAGGTAGAACTCGCCCGTTGCCTGGCCGGCAAGCTTGTCGATCACGCTTCCCTTGGCTGCCGCCAGCATCGGCTTCAGCTTTTCGATCGCCCGCGGCTCCTTCACCCGGCCGATCAGCCAGGTCCGCACATTTTCCTTGCACTTGTAGTCGAAATCACCCGGGCTTTGCGTGGCCAGGAACACGCCGACGCCGGCTGACCGAGCCCGCTTGAGCAGGTCCTCCATCGGCGCTTTGGTTGCGGGTTGTTTGGCACCGGCGGGCAAGTAGACGTCTGCCTCGTCGAAGAGGAACACGGCCTGAAGCCGCGCCTGTGGCGACTTCGCGCACCACCGCGACACGGCCACAAGCAGTTGCGACACCCAGAAATCCACCTTGGCGGGGTCGCCCAGAAATCGGGTGCTGATCACCGACAGCCGCACTCGGCCCGGCCGGGCATGCGGTCCGGTTCCGAGCAGGGCATCCACATCCAGTCGCTCACCGCCGGTCAACAGTTGCTTGTTATTCAGTTCCAGCGTGAGCAGGCGCTCGGCAAGTTTGGCGTAAAGCCTGGCGGGGTAGCCGCCGCCGATGGCGTTCAAGAGCGCGTCGTCCTGTTGTTCGATTACGTCCCTCAGTACAGGCACGGTGATCGTGGCCGCTCCGGGAACTGCCGCTACGGTCTCGATGGCTTTCGCCAGGATCGCGCGCTGCGCCTTGTCTGCATCGGCCAACTTGAACCCGATCATGCTTCCCAGCGCGGCGGCCGCGTACTGGGCGAACCGCTCGCGGTCGGCCTCCGGAAGCTGGTCGAAACCAGGCGGCACGACCGGCAAGACCAGCGGCCGGCCGTTCGGCTCGCCGGGAGTAAACAAGGCAACGTCGAGCCTGTTTCGCAAAGCCTGCCGCGCCGCGGCGCGCGCCGGGTCGCCGAGCGGGCGTTCCCAGGCGCCGGGGTCCGCGTACCGGCACAGGTCTCCCTTCCGGTCCAGCAGCACGGCCGGAATGCCGCGGGCGAGCAATTGTTCGATCAGGTTCAGCGCCGCCGTCGTCTTGCCGCTGCCCGTCCCGCCGAGAAAGGCCGCATGCTGGGAGAACTCGTTGGGCTCGAAGATCACGGGGGCCTGCATCACACCGAGAGTATGGCCCAATACGAGTGCCCCCGTAGTCGTGCCACCCGTAGGAGCTTGAACCGGAACGTCCGGGCCAGGCGAAGCCGGCGCGGACTGCGTTGTTGCTGCGGCCGGCGGTCGAGCGGCGACCCGCGCGGCGCAGTTGCTGCGAGATCGCTCAATTTGAGGATCTTCTGGAGCGAGTCAAGTTCGCCGAGCGGCCGGGCGTCTTTCTGCCACGCCGCGAACTCCGGCCGCTGTTGATGCTGCTTGCGGAACGCCTCGAACGCCAGCATCCGCCGCCAGTCACTATCGGCAACGACTACCGTTCGCCCATGGCGTTTCAGCATGCCCGCGATCTGTGTCGCAGCCTTTCCCGACTTCGGGAAGTTGGTCGTGCGCACGATCGCGACGGGGATTTCGCCGGCGCGCTTCTCCAGCTCGTCGATCTCTTTACCGAACGCGACGCCGCGCGTGCTGGCGTTGCACACGCCCACGAGCAGTTTGTCGACCCCGCTATCGGGCCGGTGGGTCTCGACTTCGAGGTAACTCCGGTCCCGATCGCAACCGAAATGAAAGCCGTCGGGCAATTCGGCCGCCGCGGCGCCGATGGCGTCGGCCAGCACACGCGCCAGGTCTTCCTCGCCGTCGGGCACGGTCGGTTGGAATCCGGAGTGGAAGTTGTTCCAGAGCTGGTCGAGGTCATTGTCCACAGTGGGCGGCAGTTGGGCGATCGGCCCCTCCGGCTCCTCCCATCGGCCCGCGGTGAGGCAGCGCTGATGGTGCCGCCTTAGGAAATCGAGCGCGTCGCGCGACCGCATGTTGTTCAACCTGGCGAGATGCACATCGCGGAAAGGGTACAGTTCGTTCGCCGGATCGACCTCGATCTCCACCTCCGCCGTGTCGTACAGGTAGGCAAGCCGCCGGGCAGTCATTTCCCGAATTTCGTCCAGCGTGCGGTTGCCGAGCAGACGGATTGGCTCCGGGTCGCGTACTAACCGATCCTGCTTGGCCCTATTGAGTTTTTCGACGTTCGTCTTGAAGTAGTCTTCCAGGCAAGCCAGCACAACCACGGTGTTGGGAACGGTGTCGGTGAATGCGGTGATCGCGTCGATTACCTTGAGGAACCGCTCCACCGGGGCCGACTGGTTGGCCATGTCTTCCAACTGGTCGATAAGGAGCACCAGCGGGACGCCGTGGACGGCGTCGGTCACCTTGGCGAGCTGCTGCAACATCTTCATCGGGTCGGCGTCATCGGTGCGCGGCACGGCCCCGCCGATCCACTCTCGGTCCTGGGGCCGCATGTCCTGGCATCGCAGCCACATGAGTGCCCGGCTGCGGACCTGCGGCTCGGTCCGTTCCAGGTGCAGCATCACCCGGAGCAGCTCGAGGTCGCAAGTCCGGAAGCGTGCCGCCTGTTGCAGCCGATCGGCGTAATCGTCGGCCAGCCGCGTCGGGTCGCCGTCGCTGTCGCCATCGCGGAACGCCTCGAAATCCGGCCCGGACAGCCCCGGCACCGACTCCAACAGCGCCGCCGACAACCGGGCGAGCCCGGTGCGCGACGGCCCGGTGGGGTCGTATGGCTGCTCCAGCCCATCGATCAGGTTGGTCAGCATGTAGTGCGCGTAGTTGCTCGCCTCGGCCGTCATCTGAAGGTACCCGCAGTAGCCCAGGTCCTGTCCATGGGCGCGGGTTCGGAAGGTGCGCATCAGGTGCGTCTTGCCGCCGCCCGCCTCGCCGAGCAACACCAGGACCGCTCCGGATGGCGGCGGCGGGATGCGGCTGGCGCGGTTCAGGACGTGCTCGAACGCCGCACGGGCGTCGGCGTGAATCGTCTCCACATCATAAGGGTCGGCTATCCAGATTGCGGTCGGCGTCGCGACCGAGTGGAACACTTCCGGGCAGGCCGGCGCGAGGAAAGCGGCCAAGCGCGGGTCGGCGGCGGCCGGGGATTCGATCGGAGCCACGACCGTGCTCATGGATGGTCCCCTTCGAGCAGGACGAAGTGGAACGTGGCATTCAGATACTCAGTCTCCGAGTCGGCGACCAACTGCGGGTCCATTGCCTGGACGAGGTTGGCGCGGCTCAAGTGCAGGAGGTTGTGGGAATTCGCCTCCACCAGTCGCTGCTTGAACTCGGCGAGGGAAAGTCGCGGGAAATTCGGCTCCCGCTGGCTGGCCCGCCACAGGGCCGCGATGAACACCTTGTTGTCGTGGAACCGATCCTGGGGCGGGCTGCCGGCCCCCAGCGCCCGCACGGTCGCGGCAAAGACGGGCAGGTCGAATGGCTCAGCGGGCCGCGGTTCGGGCTGCTCCACCGGTTGCGACGGAATGGTTGCAGCGCCCAGCCAGTCCCGCACGACCTTGCACCGTATGGCGTCGGCTTTGTCGGCCGTTAGCCCGGTGTCGAACAGCGGGAGCTGCTTGATAACTTGCTCTTTCGTCAGCCGCTCGGACCCCATGAGCCTGCTCAATACCGCGCAGAGCAGGCCGTCGAGGGTCGTCTCGTCGGAGAAGCCGAGCTGCTTGCACACGACCGCTTCGAGCACCTGGTTCACCGTCGAACCAGCGCCGGCGGCGAGGTCGTATTTCCGCTTGAGAGCAAAGGCGGCCAGTTTGTCCCCGCTATCCAGCTTGGCCGCCGCGTCCGCCGAGAATCCGGCGGCCCGCGGGAACAAGTGCTTGGCGATTACAATCGACCAATTCATCCGCGCCGGCAGCTCGTTGACTCCCAGAAATCGAAGCGCGCGCTCGCGGCCGGCGTCGGTCAGCGCGAACGTGTTTCGCTTGCCTTTCGCCAGGAAGCCTTCGGCGGCCAAGGCGTTTCGCAACTCGTCGAACGCGGCGGCTGAAAAATCGGCGTTCACTAGCTTGCCGACGTCTTTCCGCACCAGGGACGGAGCGACTGGCTTTTTGCTCGGCAAGGCCATCCGAACCAACACGAGGTCGGCAACGGCGGTGTCAGTCTGCGCGGCGATGGCGGTGGTCAAGGGTTACCTCCAATCTGGGTGACGGTGAATGCGTCCAGAATACGATCGCGAATCATCTCCAACTGCGGGATCACGTCTTCGGCCAGGAATCGCAATACGACAAATCCCCGGCGCTGAAGCTCCCAATCCTTGGTCCGATCGCGGCGGTATCCATCCGGTTCGAGAAAGTGGAAGTAGCCGTCCAGCTCGATGGCGATCCGCGGCGAGCGACAGAGTAGGTCCACCTCGGCCAGGCGCGAGCCGAACTTGAAGTCGAGAGCGGCGTTCAACTCGAACCGCCCGGCCGTTTCGGGCAGCGATTCCAGAAACTCAAGCAGGAATCGTTCGGCAGCGCTGCGGGCGCGGTCGTCTTCCGTTTGGTTCGTTGGCGGGGCGGCAGTGGCTCGAACCGCGGCGACGGCCGATTCGAGGATGGCCGCATCAGCCTCGTTGGCGGCGATAGCCGCTATGGCGCTCTCCCACCGCCCCGGCTTCGGTTAGAGTCTGCTCGAGCGCCGTCGCGTCAATTGCCGGAACCGAAAGTTCTCCCTCCCTCAGAACTGCCTTTATGCGCGAGTCGGGAGCGCCAGTGCGGAACTCGTCCCACACTCCGGTCGTTACGGCGACCGCAATGGGCAAGGCCGGGACGCGCAGGGCCCATTTCACGGCTGCTGGGCCGATGGATAAAAAGTCGTCTGGCGAGCCAGCGACGAACATGACACTTGGCCAATTGGCCGTCGGAGCGATGCGGGCGATCAGGGGTACGATTCGTTCTCCGAGATCGCAAAGCGCTGCCGCCACGGTACTCCGTGAGCAAGGGCCGACCGCCAGGCTCGCTATCGCCCTCAGCAGTTCGTCGTCCGCGTTCGGAGCAACGCTGTTCCAGAACCGTTCACAGTCTCCTGGCGTCTTGTCTCGCCATGCGGCGAGAAGCTCTTTCGGATCGCATTGCGCTCGCTCGGCCAGGCGATGAACGGCCGCGGCTGGCAAATCGGTTTGCTCGGCGACCGAGCGAACCCATTCGACATAAGGGAACACGCTCCGATTTGCGACAACGACGCTTCCTTCGCTACCGGCTGCCCAGCGACGCCATGTTCCCACGCCGGCCCCGATCGGCCCCACGAGCAGTGAAACGGTGGGGACGCCGGTGCTCCTCCGGGTGGCATGACGATCGAGGATCGCCGCGGGATGAACGCGGGCGAAAGAAGTCACGGCGGTGTTCATGATGGTGGTAAATTAACATAATGCTTCTTCGTGAACCATTGTCGACCGGCGGAGATCGTGAGGGGCTCTTGTGGATGCCTATTGGAAATGATCGGCGAGACGGTCCGATGGTAGGCGGTCGGGAAAGGCAGGGAAGGCTGAATGCATTCTTGCCGTGATTCGCGGCGCGAAATCGCGAAATAGAACCGCGCATCGAGTCAGGTTTGCGACATCTTGCACGCCTCGACGTCCGGCCATGTTGCGCAATCTCTCTCGGCTGGCGGCTGAGAGAAGAACATGTAACATGTTGACAGTCTGTGTCCAGTTTGCATTGCGAGCCCTTTTTCCATTTACCCTTCCTGAATATATCCTGCTACAGACATGAGCCAATGTAATGTGCCTTTATCAGCAGGAGGCGCACTCGGTGACGGCCTCTCCTTAAGGTGCGTCCACTAACGCCGAGGTAGCGGCTGGAGGTTCTGCGGGCAGATGGGCGCGGAAGATGCCGGCAGTCGCTTGATGTCTGGAGTGCACGTCGTTAGCTTGAAAATAGATTTACTGCGATGTAGCATCGAGCGACTTCGCTTTTTGCGGACCGTAACAGGGAACTAGGCGGGCACCGAGTGGACCATTCGTAAGCCTCGGAAGACCGACGCTTCCATTGGAATCGCCCTCTCGGTGTAAATGGAATCGCTCTTGGAGCTTTGGTTGCTCGCGCGACAACCCAACATCCATGCTGACGGTACGCCGCGAGCCCACCAACTGACGCCAGACCAACGAGCTGCGCTCATGTTGGAACGTGCTGGTCCTGTGGCCGACTTGGTTCTTCCACAAGCTTGGCATCATGACAGCCACAGTCCACGGTCTTCTCAAGTGCTTTGCATCGAAGTCGTGGGGGTTCTGCGTGATGCAGATCTCCTCCGTCTCCTCCATCCTGATGGTTCGACGCGCGGCTGCGACGTATCATTGAAGGAGCGAGCCCGCGCATCCGCCAATCGAAGTGAATCGACGGCTTCTTAGGCTCGGGCTTGTTCGCTGTTACATCGCCGTCCGGGCGACACAGTTCCTAGTGCGACGGAGCCGGCCAACGTGCGAAAGCGGCCGCAACGAGAGCCAACGCGGCCATGCCGCAGTAACAGTCATGAACCATGTAGAGTATGCCCAGCGGATACTGGCTCGCTTGCCCCAAGCTCCCGTCACGCTTCCGCCGATTGAGGTCGACGAAACACGACGCAGGAACGCCGGTCGGTGCATGACGGCGCTGGTGTGTAATCGGCTAGCAGCGAGTGGCACGGAGCCCCAAAACGTCCGACACACGACGTTTCACTGGGGTGGCGGGATGTTCGCGCTTCGAAACGCGCGAGTTGTCGACCATCATTGGTTGACCGCGCAAACGGCCGTCGTTCAACAACTACACGAACTTGCTGCCGGAAAGCCGGTCGTCTATTTGTTGACCTACTGGTCCGTCGATGAAGGGCTGTTGCACGCTTGCGCGGTGCCGGAGGACGTCGCCTACAACGCTTTCGGAAGACTGCCCACCATAACCCGCGGCGACGCCAAAACGGTGGAAGTGTCGCCGGTCAACCACCAACTGCGAAACGCCCCATTCGCCCCTAGTTTTGAACCTTATTACGTCCAAACTGTACTTACGCAAGCTGAAGTATCCAAATTACTTGAAGCGATCAAGACCGACGACAACATCAAGCAGGAACGATCGACGGCTGCGAAAGAAGTGGACCCAGGCGAGGCCGGAGAAGCGCGAGGAACCGAGACGACGGACGCCGCAGACGAGGGCGAACTGGACAGCGAAGCGAAACCGGGCTACAACGACCAGACCCTGGCATTTCTGTTGGAGTTGCCCGAACACACCAGCGACAGGGCGTGGCACGAGAGAAACAAACGGCGCTATGAACACGTCCTCCGCGACCCGAGTCAAGCCATTGTCGACGAGCTACGCACGCGGTACATCCAACGCTTGAGTCCGACCGTGGCTGGCGGTACGCGGCACCTGTCGATCTTAAAGAAGAACGACTACGGTAGGGGGGGGTACCACGATCACTACTGGTACGCCTTTTACGATCCGGCGGCAGGCAGCAAGACCAAGTCGGTCCAGTTGTATGCCCGCTTCCTCGCCGGCGAGGGTGTCTGGCGGTACGGAATGTCGATGGGCGACTACTGCGGCCCGTACTTGGAGCGGCTGTACAACGCGATCACGACCGCTCGGCAAGCCGTCGCGGCCTACCTTCGCAATGCTCCGCACGACACGATCGTTCGCCTGGTCATTGGCGACAACACGGTTCAGCTTTCGCCCGCAGAGTTTGCCGATCGGCTCACGGACGTAAAGCACGACGTGCTGGGAACGGATGGGCCGTTTTCCGACATCGAGATCATCCGGGAATACCGGCTTTCCACCTTGCCCGACCACGCCGACACATTCGTCGACGAAGTCGGAGCGTATTTTACGTGGGCGTGGCCCTTCTTCGACGCGGCAGTGACGGGGTACTGGCCCGCCACAACTTTGTCCACCACGGTTCCAAAGCTGGACGTCGAGGTGGCTACAGATGTCGACGAAAACGCGCCGCAGACGCTCCAGGAACTTGCTGAACTCACGTCGTTGTCAGAAGCGTTCCTCGAGGAATTGGAGGAAGCGCTTTGGGCCAAGCAGCAAGCTATTTTGGTGGGTCCACCGGGCACATCAAAGACCTACGTTGCGCGGCAGTTCGCTCGCTACTTCGTCCGCCAGCAGCAGGGGCGACCCCAAGGGAGCTTCGATGTTCTGTACATGCACGCCAATTGGGCATACGAGGATTTTTTCGAAGGCCTCCGTCCCACGTCCAAAGCCGGTTCGCTGGCCTTCGAGACGCGAGAAGGCTTCTTTCTGGAATGGGTCTCGCGCCTCAAGGACGAAAGTGGCAAAGCGTTGCATGTACTCGTGCTTGACGAAATCAACCGCTGCGACACGGCGGCCGTGCTCGGCGAGTTGCTACAGCTGCTGGAGTACCGCGGCACGACGGTGCGCCTGATGTCCGGCCGCAGCTTCGTCTTTCCAAGCAACCTGTACATCATCGGCACGATGAACAGTGCGGACCGCTCCATTGGCCGCTTGGACCTCGCGTTGCGGCGGCGTTTCTTTTGGCTGGAGCTCTACCCACAACCGGAGACTCTCGGGCGATGGTTGAAGCGGCCCGGCAATAACCCATTGGGCTTCGAGCACACGGCGCTCGAGCGCTGCAACAAGCTGTTGGAGGGTCGCGGAATTCCGCCCGAACAACAGATCGGCCACGCGCTATTCATGCTCCAACGCATGGGCAGAGACGACGAGGCGTCGCCGGATCTTGACGTGCCACTCCACGAACGGAAGCTGCGGCAGATCGTTCGGTTCAGTGTGTTGCCCTATGTCCGCGAGTTGCTGACCATGCAGTTCGGCCAAGCTGACACGGACTTACTACGGCAGATCGACGAACTGTTGTTGCAGTGCATCAACAACAAAGCCGGTGCCAAGCAGCCGGAGCCCATCATTGGCGAGCATGAAATCTGACGATATCGTCTGCTATGAAATCGGTAGCGGCAATATACCGGCATCCAGCAACTCGCGGCGGGAACTCGGCGACGATTTCACCGCGATAAACCTGCTGGCTGATCGCGGCGCGATTAAAGTGGACATCCGCGGCGATCAAGTCGCGATCCGCGGCATGACCCACGTCGGACTCGTCGTCTTGCCCAGTGGCCGGCGACTGATCATTCGATCGAAGGTTTCTAGCCCGAAGCTCCTGGAGTGGCTCGCGTACCTTGGTGAGTTTCCACAGCTAACCTCGTGGCTGCCTGATGCGGGTGTGTCTGTCGGCGACGATTGGCACCTGTGTCTGGCAAGTCTGTTCCTCTACTTTCTCGAATACGCTACACGTCGGCATGTGCAAAAATGCCACGTGACCCTGGAGGCGGACGAATCGGAGATTCGAGGACGGGTAGTAGGCGGCGCGTTGGCACGTCGGCTGCATCGTTTGCCCCGAGTGCCGCAAGTCAAGCGGCGCGCCTCGCTCGATGCGCCGTTCAACATTGTGTTGGCGCTGGCGCTAGACCGGCTGCCCGTCTTGCTAGCCGGCGGGCGACTCGATGATCGTCGCCGAATGGCCCGGCTCAGGGAACAGTGGGCCTCGGTGCGCCGCGACATCGATGATCCACTGGCCGCTGTCACTGCGGCTCAGTGGGCTTGTCCATCCGGATATCGCGAGGCGCTGCAGTTAGCGCGGCTCATCCTGATCGGAGCGGTGCTCGACCCCTCGTCGAATATGGGCGGCCAGGCGTTCACACTGCCCATGGCGAAGATGTGGGAGAAGGCATTACGGCAGATGATGGGTGAATTGGGCGGCGAGACAGGCTGGCATATGGTGGCCAAGGAGGGGCACTCTCGGCGTTGGGATGACCCTACTGGCCGCGATGATCCGACGCGCTGGCTGACCGCCGACGTGATCGTCGAGCGGGCCAACGCACGATGGGTGCTCGATGCGAAGTACAAATGCGAGTTCGGTGACGAGAGCCGCGTGGACCGCTTTCAGATGTGCACGTACGCATTGGTTTTTGACGCCGACCGTGTGTCGCTGGTGTATCCGACGGCCACTCCCCTTGCTCCCCTTAGCGCTGAACCCCGCGTCTTGCTGTTGACGCGCGTTGGAGGCAAGGCATTGACGATCGATTCACTAACCCTCCCGTTGGCGGCCGGACCGGAAGCGTGCCGCTCGGTGTTGGCACTGTCTGCGTCCTAGGATCCAGCAGAGAACGTACCCTCTTCAACGCCCGCGAGTAACAGCGCGCTGGGAAAAGGCGCGGATCTTTTACGAGTGCAGCTCCCGCCCGTATAGCTGATCGCTCAATCCCGTAGCTATCGGCCTGGCAGTGGAGATGACGAAGGCCTCGAGACGCGGGGCCAACGGTGATTTGCTCATCCCCTGGGAAAAAAGTGCAGGTGTCCTACGGTCCGCTTTTCCCGCGCAAGGCGACTTCGGCCGGCCTCGGTCGGGATAACCACGGGGCGGCTTGCGGCCGCAGGCCAATCCTGAACCCGAACACGAGGAACTGACGAGCCCCGAAGTTTCACTGCTCGCGATAGCGTCCCTGACCTTCAGGCGACAAACCGCTACCAATATTCGACGCCCTGCGCGAAGAATTCGACCGTCGGTGGACTAGAGGATCGGGCAACGCGATTTTGACTGCCATACTGGGATTGCGTACAGTACGCGAATTCTCCAAGACATCACGCGATGACGATCGCTCGCTCTCAACTCTGGTTGGACTCGACGCGAGCGGACCGGTGTCGGCTGCCTTGCCCATTTGCAGCCATGAGCTAACCATACCGCGGAATGTTCGGGCGTCAGCTTCGGTCCGCTGCTGAGGGCCGACCGACACAGCTCAGCAGCGGCGCCGGCGCTGAGCGACACTGAACTCCAGGAAATCAGAATCGCGGCCGCCCTTTGCTCCAGCGTTTGGTTGGGCGTTTTTGGCCCAGCATTCCCAGGATCACGGAACCTTGGCGATGGCTGCGTTTGAGATATCGCTGATTACCTTGCGGATAAGCTCCCAGGTCTCCCGGTGATAGTGCTCGGGTATGTCAATTCGCTGCCCCTCCTGGTAGCGGGCGAATCTCCCGGCCTTCGATTCATAGCTCTTGCTCGCGACTCCCCGGTTATGGACCAAGACGTCGCGCGAAGCTTTGGCTTCTACGAACCGATCGATCTGGTCTGGCGTCGGGCAACCGAGTTTGGCCTTGTCCTCAAGGTACTTGAACCAGCCAGTGGGCCGGTCATACAGAATGTCATTCACCTCCTTGTTGATCACCAGCAACGTGATCGCGTCCTTGTCCGGTGCGTCCAAGACCGCCTGGAATTCCACTTTCTTGCCGCTCAGACTTTGCGGATACACCATCAGCCAGAGGCGCAGGAAGTTGACAAAGAAGCTTTCAAAGATCGAGATAAACTGCTGAAAAGTCGCCTCTGCGAGTTGCTCCACCACGTATCCCCGTGCTTTGCCGGCAAGGTCCGCTTGCGTGGTCACGGTCCCGGTGGTCATGTTCCGGATGGAGAATGTGTGGCCGGCGGCAATGACTCGATGCACAATATCCCAGGCGATTTTCGTGTCCGTGTAGTAATCGTGGGCAGCATTGAGGTCTGCCAGAACGCGGTCTCGTAGCGCTCGGATATCGTCAGCGAGTGCCATGAGAACCTCTGCTCAGCGGACACTGTCCAAGAGGGCCTGAACAGCGGTCGCATCTCCCCCACGGCCCAAGTCGATGACAGCAATTTCTGGAGTCCCGTTCAGCGAGATAGCGTTTTCTTCGACCCAATAGCCGATCCGTCGGCTATCGAGAAGCCTTCGAACTTCGTCAAGCTGGCTGACAGGGACCATGAGGTACGGCCCGGCTGTGCCATCGGTCGAGACGCGCAAAGGCTTTTTAGTCGTGGCTTCGGTCATCGTCTGTCCCTCCTCTTCACCAGTTCCCTGAAACCATTCGTCCGGCACGTGCCTCACCCGCTGTGTCGGTCTCGACGTGCTGCTTCGTGACCCACAGCGTTATCATATTCGTCGAACGTCACGTCGAAAATGCCGTTTAACACCGGCCGCGATCCGCCAGTTGACTTGGGGTTACCCATGCCTGTCTTCCCCGAGCATTCTCGCGGGTACGCGGTCGGCGCCGTTCGTCGATCATTTTTCGTTGAACTCGACCCGAGCGACCTGGTCCCACTCCGGCAGCCCCTCGAGACCGGCTGGATGCTCTGGCGGCGGCGAGGTTACGTTTCAATGCCGGTCTTTTCCGTCGCCTTGAGCTCAACATGAGCAGCTAATTCTCAGTCCGGTAGCGCATCGCGCTCGGATCGACTTGCAGCGACGGGCTCGAGTCCAGAAAGCAATTTGCAAGTCGCGAGAGAACCGAACTGGCCGGCTCACGCCAAGTGAGGGTCGAAAACCGTTAGATTGGCGAGAAGTTGGCGGGCTTTGGACTTGAGGATGGCAACGAACGTGCCGAAGGTAACGTAGTTGCCATATTCGGCCCGCTCTTCGGGACTGAGCAATCCTTGATTGCAGCGTCCGGCCAGGTAATCTACGCGGGTTTGCAGCTTGGGATCTGCTTTCAGGGCCAGCAGCAGCCGGGCCGACTCCGGGGTCAGGCATTCGGCAAGGGGGCCAAGGAGTCGGTCGAGAGCTGGAGCAGTAGCAGTATTCGCCGTTTTCATGCCGAAATCATACCACTTTGCTGGCTGAGAGCGCAGGGGACTTGCGGAATGAAACCTATCTTGATGTCCGGCCCGGTGACGCGATCTTGAACTGCGGATCGCATCGAGCACGCAGCCACCCGCGCCGACAGATGATCGGGTCCGGAGTCAGATTCGAGGACCAGGCCTAGCTTCGGAGTACAAGGCTGGTCCCCCAGGTTCCAGACCTCGAATGCCAACGACACCGATCCGGCCGGTTCGTCTTTGACGCGGTAACCCTGTGCCGACGGCTGGAGTTTTAATTTATCAAGGCGGAAGCGAACCACGATCGGAAGCGACGCGGAAAGCCAGCGGATTCGCGGCTGCGCCCGACGCCAGCCGGAGCCGCACGGTCAGCTCGGCGCCGGGCTCGGCGTAGAACCGGTCCGCGGCCACGGAAGTGAACATGGGGGATGGAGAGTCGCTCCGTCCCGTGAGGGCCAGCAGAAAGACCAGGGATGGAAACGTCATTGGCATGCCTCCGGACGATCAGAGCACGTGGCCAGCGAGCCACGGTTTCTGAAATAGCGGATCAATCGTTCCGGTTCACCGTCGGGGTCGGCCAGTGCGATATACCCGTCTGGCCGAACCAGATAAAGTGCGCCGCGAGAGAGACCGGCGCGTGCCATTGCGGGAGCCCAGGCGAACGCGTGGATCGGCAGCCGGAGTCCGGCACAAGCTTTCGCGATATCGCGGCGCGGCTCGCCGTAAATGTGGAGCTTGCCAGGCCAGCGAAGTCAGCGGGACGAAATTATCCTCGTGCGGGCCCGTCTCGACCCAGGGCAGACGATCACCGCCCGAGATGGAGCCGGCCGCGCCTTCGCTCAGCGGACTCTTGTGATACTGGATGCCGGTCTGTGATACGGTCCGGAAGAGGAACCGACGCGCCGCGGGGAGGCGAAACAAGAGCGGCGCCAGCAAGGGAAAGACCCTGGTGCGCACCAGCCGGGCGATGCGCCCTTGCGCCGTGGCGAAGGTGAAGATCCGATCGGTTGTGGTGACAAGCCGCCGCGCGAAGCCGATGCGCTCAAGCTCATAGCTGTCGAGCAGACTGTGGGCGGCGCCCCCGTTCAACACCGCGGCGAGCTTCCAGGCCAGATTCACGGCGTCGCCGATGCCGGTGTTCATGCCCTGGCCGCCGACCGGGCTGTGGATATGGGCCGCGTCTCCCAGCAGGTACGCGCGTCCCTCCCGGAAGCGATGCGCCACCCTGTGATGCACTCGATACGTCGAGAACCAGTTCACCTTCGCGATCGTGAGCTTCAGATGCTCGATTGCACGAGTGCTTACGTCGTCGAAGGTCAACTCACGGTCTCCACTTGTCGGTTCTTCAAGCACGGTTCCGACCAGGCGCACGCGTCCCGTTCCCTTCATGGGAAAGACAATCAGAAGGTCTGCCAGGTCGAGATCGAGGTGCAGCTCAAAGTCGGTCGTCGGGCCGCTTGCCTCTACGTCGGCGACATAGAAAAGCCCTGAGTACGTTCCCCCGGGAAAGCCGATCGCGAGCGCCTCCCTTACGGTCGAGTGCGCACCGTCGCAGCCGGCGAGATAGGCTGCTGCGCAGGCTTCCTCCGAGCCGTCAGGCCGTTTGAGCACTGCTTGCACGCTACTCGGGATTTTGATCGAAACGGACCAACTCCGTCCGGCGCTCCACGCTCACGCCCAGCGAGTCCAGCCGATCGACCAGTAGACGCTCGTGCGCATCCTGGGGAAAAACCAGCGCAAAGGGGAACGGGGTCACGCCCTCTCCGATCTGTTGCAAAGGCACGCGCGCGGCCTTGGCACCTCTTACCCAGAGGTTGACGCCCGCAATTTTCACGCCACCCTCGACGACGGCATCGGCAATTCCCACCTGGCGGTAGAACTCCAACGTGCGGGCCTGAACGGCCAAGGCTCGGGAAGTGGTTCCCGGCTCGGCGGTCTTATCGATGATGCGCACGGCGACGCCGAGCTTGGTCAGCCAGAGCGCCAGCACCAGACCGGTCGGGCCGGCGCCGACAATCAAAACCGGGACGTCGCTCGTCGATTTCTCCGCCCGATCTGCAGAGCGTTGCATAAAGAAGGTAACTCCCAGAGGCGGGCAGAGACGCCCGCCCCACTAAAGGCTCCAAGGATATGCAACATAGCCATTGATTGAAATCGCCTTGTGACCGAACGAGCTCGAAGCGAGTCAGAGAGCCGAAGCCGATGCTGGGTCGCTCCGACCACGCTTGCGGGCCCGACCCGGTGGCTCGCACACGGTTGAAATCGTCGCCTGGCGACGGCGAGGTGATCGTCGAAAGGTTTCACATCGCTCAACTTCCGATCAATCCCTGAGGACGCCGGAAATACTGCTGTCGCCCGGTGATGTCACCGCGTGTCGCGCTGTGTGGCCACCGCGGGATGTTGGAATCGATTTTCTTTGCGGGTAAGCTCGAACAAACTCACCGAAATCCTGATGGACGCGCATGCAATGAAACCACTCATCATCAAAGCTGCCGCATTCACGCTGCTGGCTGGTGGCCTGGCGCGGGGCGACTACTCCCAGGAGGTCTCGATTGCCACTATCGAAGCGGCGGGAAGGCCGCCAGGGAAATTCCCCGCAGCAATTGCCCAGGAGAGAACAGTCGCGGCAGCGGCCCCAGCGCTTGTGCTGAAGGCCGGCGATTTCAAACACTACGTTGACGACTTCAACAAGAACGACAATGAACTCTACAAAGGAACCTTTCCCAACGCCGTGGCGTGGGATTTTCTGAAGGCCAACATCCCGCTCTTCGACTGCCCGGATGAGGACATTCAAAGAACGTATTATTTCCGCTGGTGGACCTACCGCAAACACATCAAGAAGACACCCGCCGGTTTCATCGTGGACGAGTTCCTACCAGATGTCGCCTGGGCGGGGAAATTCAACTCAATCAACTGCGCAGCAGGGCATCATATCTATGAAGGACGCTGGCTGCGCGATCCGAGATACATGAGCGACTACACCGCCTTCTGGTTTGGCGGGGGCGGCAACCCGCGCGGCTATTCATTCTGGGCTGCGGATTCGGTGTGGCAACTTTACTGCGTCTCTGGCGACCGTGGCGAGGCCATGCGTCTCTTGCCGGACCTGATCGCGAATTACGTGGCCTGGGAAAAGTCGAATCGCGACGGGAATGGGTTGTACTGGCAGATCGATGACCGCGACGGTATGGAGGCTTCGATCGGCGGCAGCGGCTATCGCGTCACGCTCAACAGCTATCAGTTCGGCGATGCACTCGCGATTGCTCGGATCGCAGAATTGGCTGGCAAGACGAAGATCGCCAGCGACTTTCGCCAAAAAGCGGCGGCGATCAAGAAACTCGTGCAGGAGCAGTTGTGGAACGCCAACGCCCAGTTCTTCATGGTCCTGCCGCGCGGCGAGAACCAGTCACGCGCCAGTGTGCGCGAATTGCACGGTTTCACGCCCTGGTATTTTAATCTGCCCGATCCGCAATTCGCCGTGGCGTGGAAACAGGCCATGGATCCGCAAGGTTTCTACGCGCCGTTCGGGCTGACGACGGCTGAGCAGCGGCATCCGAAATTTGCACTCGCGTACGCGGGTCACGAGTGCCAGTGGAACGGGCCGGTTTGGCCGTACGCCACGGCGATCACGCTGACCGGGCTCGCGAACCTGCTGAACGGTCCGGCGCAGGATGCGATCACTGGGCAGCAGTACTTCGAGCTCCTGAGAATCTACGCCAAGGCGCAGCGGCTCACGCTTGACGACGGCCGCGTCGTGCCGTGGATCGATGAAAACCAGAATCCGACCAACGGCGACTGGATCTCGCGGACGCGCCTGAAGACCTGGAAGAACGGCACATGGGATCCCGGCAAAGGCGGCGTGGAGCGCGGCAAGGATTACAACCATTCGACATTCTGCGACCTCGTGATCAGCGGCCTGATCGGCCTGCGACCGCGCTGTGACAACACGGTCGAGGTCAATCCCCTTGTGCCGCAGTCGTGGGATTATTTCTGCCTCGATCAGATTCCGTATCACGGACGGAACCTGACGATTCTTTTCGACAAGACCGGCTTGCATTTTGGCGAAGGCAAGGGCTTGCGTGTCTTCGCCGACGGCAAAGAAATCGCCGCTTCGGAAAAACTTCGCGGGTCACCGGGCCATTGCCACGGCCCCAGCCACTCGAAAGAGAACAAGGACGGCGTCCCAAACCTCGTTCCAAGCCGGAGGAGATCGACGAGCTGGTAGGTTCTTCGTCGCAAACATCTCCGCACGATGCGCGCATCTTGGGATCGCCGGACGGAGCCGGCTCCTCCAAAAGCACGTGCTGCTGCGCCGCTGTAGGAGGGGGCTCTGTCCCCCGATCTGTTGGTTGCGGCTACGCCGCGTCGGGCGCCGCGCGAAAACAAGTTTGGCGAATTCACCATTGTGGTGCAGGCGTCCCGCCCAATGTCACTTATTATTTATGTTCACTAATTCCCGCGTCCGCTCGGGGAACCGGCGCCGTCGCGGTATCACTTGCCGCGGAAAGCTTCGAAACTCCGTGCGGCGCGGCAACCGGCACCGAGCCGCTGCCCTCAGCAATTTCTCGAATCGGGCTTCGATTTCCTCGATCGTTTTTGCCGAGGCCAGCCCACTAGAAAAGGCCTGAACGAGATGCATGACGCGCGTGAAACTCAGCTCACGGGGTTCGATCCCGGCGCGGCGCGCTGCCAGCCGCCGCACCTGGATTACAAGATTATAAGCCAGGATCCCCAGTGGAATCTCTTTCTCGATCATGTCCACGCTCCGCGACGAGAGGCAGTCCATGGCCAACGTCTGTTTCACGCTCTTGATGTCGCCTTCCACCAGCCAACGCTTCCCATAAAGCGTTGCCAACTCCTCGGGCGTGGATTCCATGTCCGTGGTGAAGAGCCGCAGGACAATCGTTTTCCCCGCGCGCTCGACGGACACCTCGATCAATCGCCCGCGAACCACTGCGTCCGCTGAAAGATCGGGATTGTTCCGGCGATCCCAGCGGCTCGGGCGCCATTCCAAAGTCCACTCGCCGGCTCCGACAGGTACCGCTTGGGACACAAGCGCCCCAAATCGCTTATCCGTCATCCGCACCAACACATCATGTCCAGCCTCGACGGCAGCGTGGGTCATCGAAAAGATACCGAAGTTGCGATCATAGACGATCATGGACGGCCCGCCCAACTGACCCAGTATCGGCCGCGCCAAGTCGGTTTCGCTGACTGCATCGGGACCGTACATGGGACCGAAATACGGTCGTGTGGCCAGACCGCTGCCCAATTCATACGCGATGACTTCGCGGACTACGGGCCAGTGCGACGAGCCGTGCTGGTTCGTCGCTGGGGGAAAGCGGCGAGCCAGTTCGGGATGGTGACCCGTCGTGGCCGACGTGCCATCGATGAGGAAAGCGCGGCGCCCTTTCCAAAGAGGGGGTTCGCCCTCAATCATGGTTCTAGCGACCACATCGATCGCGTGATTCGCCGCCGCAACGGGGAGGTCCGAGCGAGCTTGACTGTAGGCGCCGGTGTTGGCCGAGATATCCCCATCGCGGGACCGTTTGCACTCCGGCAGTCTGCACGAAGTGGCACCCAAGATCATCTCGGCAACGGCCGCCGCCATCGTTGCGCCCTGCTCGCTACGTTGATAGACCATGAGCCAAATTACCATCCAGGTTGTGAACACACGGCCATGTCCGATGTCAAATTCTTCGACTTCGGATTGGGGCAACAGTTGTTCGAAGAGGTCGAGGAGGTCAGCGGTCTTGTACTCGGGCGATGGAACGGCCATAGCCAGAAATCCTTTCCGAATGGCCAGTTGTGTATGCGGCGAGCCGTTCCTGCGGCTCAGCCCTGCCAGTTCGTTGTATCGGCTAAATGCACTGTTCAAAAATACTAAGTGACATTGGGCGTCCCGCCTGCATTCCCCGTGCCGGCAGGCGGGACGCCTGCACCACATTTGGCAAAGTTATTTCTTCGCGGTCCCTTAGACTCCGACCGCGGGCAGGGACGCCCGCGCCACTGGAGCTTTCCCCAGACTTCCCAGTGGGCCGGGCCTCTGTGCCCGGCGTTCGCTTGGCAAGAAGTTGCCGTAACCCGCACAATTCACTGGCCGTCGCCCTCGCGCTCGGGCACGATATTTGCGTGATTAGCCCAGCGTCGGGTCACGGGGTTAGAATCCAGCCGGTCCCGGACGTGAACAGGAGATACAACATGAAGAAGCATCGATCGATTCATCCTGGTGTCGAGACGCTGGAACAGAAGGAGCTGCTCAGTACCGTCGTCGCACCGGATCTCGCCGTGCAGCAGAAGGCCGCCCCGATTGTCGTGGAACCCGCGCGGGCAGGCGTCGCGCTGATCGGCGCGGTCGTGAACGGCTACGGCGGCGTTTCGCCGCTGGGCGGGGTCCGCGGTCACCTTGACACCCAGCAGAGGACTCTGGTCCTCTCCAACAGTCGCGGCTCTCTGGCCCTCGCGTTGTCTCACGTGCATAGGTATCCCCACGTGATCAACGCTTTTGAATGGACGATCACCAAGGGAACCGGGCAATTTGCGTCGCTAGAAGGTCAGGGCCGCTGCACCGTGACCGCGGTGTTTGTGCGGGGACGAATCACGACCTGGTCCGCGGCGTTCTATGTCTGATCGAAGGATACAGATCCCGGGACGTTGGTGCCGCCACCCGGGTACGTTTTTAGGGCCCGGCAAAGACCCGCGACTGTGCGCCTAGATTCTTCGTCGCAAACATCTCCGCACGATGCGCGCATCTTGGGATCGCCGGACGGAGCCGGCTCCTCCAAAAGCACGTGCTGCTGCGCCGCTGTAGGAGGGGGCTCTGTCCCCCGATCTGTTGGTTGCGGCTACGCCGCGTTGGGATCTGGGCTGAAATCGGTTACCGGATGAGTCGTCTTTCGCTCCGCGAAAGAAAGCCCTTTCGCGGAGCGAAAGGCGACACTTATTGTTGCGCAGCGCCCTAGTCTATGGCATTGCAGATGTCGGTAAAGCGCCGCAAGAGTTGGCGAAAGGCGAGCGGGGTTGCGTCAGCGCCCCGAGTCTTCCTCGTGCGAGCGCTCGAATGACTGCGCGAATGACTCCGGGCGCTGACAAGGGTTGGCGAAAGGCGAGCGGGTTGCGTCAGCGCCCCGAGTCTTCCTCGTGCGGGCGCTCGAATGACTGCGCGAATGACTCCCGGCGCTGACAAGGGTTGGCGAAAGGCGAGCGGGGTTGCGTCAGCGCCCCGAGTCTTCCTCGTGCGGGCGCTCGAATGACTGCGCGAATGACTCCCGGCGCTGACAAGAGTTGGCGAAAGGCGAGCGGGGATGCGTCAGCGCCCCGAGTCTTCCTCGTGCGAGCGCTCGAATGACTGCGCGAATGACTCCCGGCGCTGACGCGACCGGGCTCGCCATGGAACTGCTCGATGGCTTCCTTGAAGCGATCTCCCCGGATCAACCTCATGGCGTAGAACGGCCGGCCGTCGTCGTAGGTCCCCAGTCCGTAGACCGGAACGATCCCCGGGTGCTATTAGCGCAAAAATCGATGCCTCTGGTAATTCTATCCTGGCGATGTCCGGATTCCATCGAGATCCGTTATGATGGGTATGGCACGATCATGATCACAACGTCAAGGACTCAAGCATGGAGCCGGAACCAGTGGGTCGCGTTCTCACCGAAGCCAAGTTTGAAAACCTTTATGATGTGCCCGTGCTGATCGGCCAGTTGCCGCTAGAGCACCTGGATTTCGTGGTCGACCTCCGCAGCCGATCGCTGATCGGGAATCCGGCCCACGGCGGGGAACATGTTTATGAATTGTATTGAAGTCGTGTAGGGTGCGAAACCATTCAACCGAATGCGATGGGGATGATCTGAGGAAGGCAGGAATGCAGGAAAAGGCAAGGCTGGGCTCTTCCTGGTTTCCTGCCTTCCTCATGGCTCGGTTTCCGAACACCCGATCGCCCGCGCCCGGTGCGCGCCGGGCCCGCTTTACGCCGGGTTGTTGTCTGGTTTTCGTCTTGCAACGGCCGCCTGCGCTTTTTGGTATTGCGCTATCCGGGACTTGGCCCCGAAGGGGCCGCAACAGACCAGCCCAGGGCAACGCCCTGGGTACGTGGTCATCCACCAAAACGGCCGAGCCCTGAAAGGGCGAAACATCGCTTGTGCCGCCCTTACAGGGCTTGCGTTTCACTCAACAACCGCTTCGATCCCAGGGCGTTGCCCTGGGCTGGTATGTGAATGCCCCTGCGGGGCGGAAAACCAGCGCAACACAAAAACTTGCGCTACCGGGGCCTTTCGAGCGTTTCGAGCAGGAAGAGGATTTCGGCAGCCATCTTGTAGTCCAAATCCGACGCGTCGGCGAGGGTGCGGTCGCGGCTGCCGGCGACGATGGCTTGGAGGCCGTGGATGAAAGGAAGGAGCCACGCGGCGGCGGGATTGGCGGCCAGTTCCGCGAGAAGCGACGCGGCGGCCGGGTCGCCAGCGAGGAGGTGCTGGGTCACGGCGAGGCAGATCCTGCCATCGGGGAAGTGATTCTCGCCGCCGTCGCGGCGGTAGGCGAGGTAGCAGGCGATGACCTTACGCTGCGCCCCGCGGCGGCGGTGGGGTTTCCGGTGGCCGTCTCGATATCGGCGAGGATGCTCCAAGGGGTCCACGGCTGGGACGCATGGCCGAACTGCGCCATGCATTTGATCGCCAGCAGGATTTCCTGCCGCGCTTCATCGAAGCGACCGAGCTTCCGCAGTGTGTTTGCGAGGTTGTTTCGCACCGCACCTTCCTTCGCCGGATCCCGCCCTTCGACATAGTTATCCGCTGCTTTCCGGTAAAAGGCGACCGCTTCCTCCGGGCGGTTGAGGATGTCGTCATAAAGGAGCCCCAGTTGATTCAGCGTGCTCGCCTGTCCGGCGAGATCTCCAAGCCGCACCTTGATCGCGAGCGATCTCCGGTAGGCATCGTCCGCCTCGTCCGGCTGTCCCGCCGCCTGATACGCCATGCCCGTCTGATGCCAGATTGCGGCGATGGAGCCCGGTTCGTCCAGCCGCGTGAACCGATCGCGCGCCTCTTCGTAAGCCTTGAGCGCCTCCGGGTAGCGGCGCTGGAAGATGCGGACGGTCCCAAGCTGCCCTTTTCCGACGGCCACCTGCCGGTCGTCCTCGAGTTTCTCTGCGCGGCGAATGTTCTCTTCGTAGGCGGTAGCTGCCTCGTCGAGCCGCCCCAAATTGCGAAGACAGTCGCCCCGTTCCGCCAAGCAGACGGATGCCATCCGCTCCGCGGCCCGACTTGGCCGATCTCGGTTAACGGCTTCGAAACGATTCCGCGCGTCGTCCAGTAGGGGCAAGGACTGTTCCGATCCACCGCCGGTCCCCAAAAGGCGGGCCAGCAGCCAACAAACATACGCCAAGTCGTAATCGGCATCGGGATAGGCCTGGTCGCCGGCCGCCCGGCGCGCTCGAGTAACTGCTGCGCGCCGTTGAACGCCTCGCGCAAGCGGCCACCGGCAAGCTGCTGCTCGATCTGGGTCCGATGCGCCTGAAACCGCGCGTGATTCCACGTCTCGCCCAGCGCGGACGCCGCGGCATCGCGCACTTTTCCCACGCGCTCGAGTAAGCGCGGCTTGCCGGCCCATTGCAGCAACCCGTAGAGCGAAGTGGCCAGATCGATCGTCGCCTCGGCATTCGCCGCGCGCTCAACCTGCTCGAGCAGCGCAAAGAGGTTCGGCAGCTCCAGCGCCGTGAGCGCCGCCGCGATTTCGGCGTTCTGGTAGCTTTGCTGGTACAGGTACTCAAGATACACCTTCATCGCCTGGCCCCAGCGGGTGGTCAGTGTGTCCCGTTGCGCGGCATCCAGCTTCCCGCGCAGGAAGGGGCAGAGCGCGGGATTGAGCGTGAGGTGGTTGTAGGGATTGGGCGTCGCCAGGCCCGTCTCGATCAACTCGCCGGCCAGTGAGCCCATGTCCTCCTCTTCCCACTGCATCATGTGGCGAAGCATGTCCAGATCCACGCCGCCGTGGAACACGCCGAGTACGCTCGCCTTGTCCCGATTCGCGGCGGACATGCGGCGGAGAGAAAGCTCGACGCTGGCGAAGAGTGATTGCTCCCGGCTGCCTGGGAACTTCTTTTCCATGGCGGCCATCAGCTCGACGAGCGCTTCGCGGGTGGCATCGACGCCCTGGCTCCGCAGCGACGGGGCCAGCAGGGCGAGCGTGCGGGCGTGGCCGTGGACGGCATCGACGAGTGCCTCGATCGACTCGCGCGGCATCGAGCGTCGCGCCCGCCCCGGCGCCTTCGTCGGCGTTGAGCGCTCGCTCGACGAGCTTCACGGCGTCGTCGCGATCGAGCCGGTGCAACTCACGGCGGTGGCGGGCGGCGTCGAACGGCGCGGGGAGCGCCTCGCGGCTGGTGAAGACGATGCGCGTGTCGCCCACCTTCAGCAGGCGCTCGCAGACGGCGAGGATGGCCTTCAACTCCCGGCTCGCCTCCGCGGAGAGTGCCTCGGGCGTTTCGAGGTAGGGCGGCAGGAGGATGCTCTCCATGTTGTTCGACCACGAGCAGCGTGGCTTGCTCGGTGAGGACCTGCTCGATCGGGTGAATGGCCTACTCCAGATCGTCGAACGCGGCGACGGAGTAACCCTTCATTAGCTGCCCACCGATGGCATCGAGCACGGCGGCGGCGTGGCTGTCAATCTCGACCGAGACAAAGGCCGCGCGACGAACCTGGTGCGAGCGGACCATCCAGCGGGCTGACTCGGCGGCGAGCGTGGTCTTGCCCTCGCCGCCCTGGCCGCGGACCACTGCATAGTGCTCGTGACGCAGTAGGCGCTCGAGTGCGAGGAGCTCGCGGCTGCGGCCGACGAAGGTCGTCGCCGGCTCCGGGGGCAACGCGCCGAGACGATTTCGCAGCGCGGTCCTCAAGTCGGCCAGCGTTTGCGGCGCGGGCGTGGCCCGGAAGAGTTGCGGGTCGTCTTTTTCCTGGAAGAGCACCGGCACGAACCAATCGTCGAGTTTCAGCTCCCCCGCGCCGAAGATGCGGCCGCGGGATTTGTCGTGATTGAGCTTGCGCTGGCCTTCGAGCATGGCATCGCCGACGCGCGCACCGCGGGCAAGCGCGGCGTAAAAGGCCTGGACGAAGCGGCGCGCAGTCTCGACAAGGACGCTGTGGCTCATCGCCACCACGGATGCCACACCGACCTTCAGCAACCCGGAGGCGACGGACTCGGACGCCTGCTCGGCCGTGGCCGTCTGGCAGGCTTCGAGGAAGACGAGTGGGATGCGGTGCTCGTGAAGCAGCGGGCCGAGCTCGTCGGTAAGGATGGTGAAGTGGCGGCGCATGGCGAGCTTGCCGGTGTCCTCCGGATGCTCGAAGCAAAGCCCGCCGAGCCCGGCCCGGCGGTCAAAGACGCCGTGGCCATCGAAGTGGACGACGTGGTAGGGCCTGGCTGCGCGGGTCGCGCGGTCGAGTTCCGCGCGCATGGCCGGCAGCGTGGGCGGGCTCAGCACATGGATGTGTACCAGGCCGCCGAGTGCTTCCATCGCTTCGACAAGGGGCAGCGCACTGGCGCGATGATCGATGTAGCCGCAGGCTTCGTCCTCGGGGCGTGCGGTGACGAGCAGGATGCGGATGGGCGCGGCGACCGCGGACAGCTTGAGATCGTCACGGGTGTTGGGTAGGCGGCGCCGGACGCGCGTAGGCTTGTCTCCTTGAAACAGGAATCCTTTTCCATCGTGCAGCAATTCCCACGGCAGGCCGAGCAGGACCGTGGCGGCTTCGCACGCCGCTTCAACGTCCGTTGCGGGCGCATCGGCGTCTGTTGTCGCATCGACAAGGACGGAAAATCGCCGCCCGGCCTGGCCGTCGATTCGGTTCCACGCTTTCATGACGTCCCCGGTGTACGCCGCGGGCAGGGCCGCGGCGTGCAGAAGCTGTCCCCACTTCACGAGGTTGTCCTCGACCTTGCGCGCGCGATCCCGGAAGTATTCGCTGGGCCAGATTGCGTATTTTTCCAGGTACCAGCGGAGTTCCTCCGCCTCGATCGGCCCGAGTGGGGCCACGAGCCGCCAGCGATTCTTGCTGTGGATGTGAGCCTGGCCGGGCGTGGCCGGTTCATAAACGAGCCGGGCACGGGCCGAAGCTGCGCCTCACGCCATCCTTCTCTTCAAACCTCAAGTCGGTGAGCTCGAGAACGAGATCCTCGAGCGGAGTGGCCGCCGGCTGCGGACTCGGAGGAATATCGCCGGGTTTCCGCCGCCCCAGCGCGACGAGAATCGAATGCACGGCCGCCTCGGCGCCGCCTGCGGCGCTGCTGACGGGTATGTAAGTCGGCTCCCCGCCAAGGATCCGTTCGAGAACGCCGAGCCTGGCGCCATCGAGTGACAGCGGAATGACCGGGAATTTGTCCTTGCGCTTCTTCCGCACCTTGATGGCGTGGTGGATCTCGGTGCCAACCCATTTTGACTGAAGCGCAGACGGACTGACCACGACGGCAAAGGCCGCGGCCTCGTCAATCGCCTTTTTGATATCGGGCGCCAGCCGGCCGCCCGGCAGCAAGTCGCGCGAGTCGATCCATACGCTCACGCCCTGGTCGCCGAGCGTCCGCTGAAGCTCGCGCACGAACCCATCATCCTGCGTGCTATGGGAGATGAAGAGGTCGTGCTTCATGGACCAGCTCCGATTGGTTGGTGCTCCAGCCCTTCCTCGCTCTTCGCCGGGGTGTTCTAAATCGCCTTGCACAATTCCGGGAGGGCGAGCCTCCCGGGGAGCCATTCTCCAAGGCGGCTCGGGCGGAGCCTCGCCCTCCCAGGATCACGCAAGCCCATTTAGACTGGTTCGATCTCCGATTCATTGAACCACACCCTCAGAGCGTGGGAACGAGTTTCTCCGCCATGGAAGCTTACAAGTCACCGGCGACATCCTCCGCCCGACGGCGCAGCCAGAGCCGGACGTAATGCCGGCGCTGGGCGGGCTCGGCGTGGTCTTCAAACGCAGTGCGGTTGTGCAGGAGCCAGCGGTTGTTGATCCACAGCATGTCGCCGGGGCGAAGCATGAACTCCACGCGCAGGTCGCCGCGGCTGAGCGTGGCGTCGAGTGTATCGAGTGCCCGCACCTGATCGTCGGTCAAGGGCACACCCGCCTTGTCATGGCCGGCCTCGATCCAGGTGCGGAGATAGCGATAGACGATCTCGTCGCCGCGCCGCGCGAGTACGGGCCGTTGCGCCGTGGGCGCTTCACCGGGTCTCACACCGCCGCGGCGATCGACGTGAAACGGTTGCGCGAGCACCTCGATCGCCGCCGGATCCGCCTGCGCCAGGTCCGCGGCGGCCGAATAGCCGCTCACGAGCTGGCTCAGACCGCCCGACTTCGCGGTCCGCACGCAGAGCAGCCCGACATAATCGACGACGTCATCCTCGAAGGATGCGTCGGTGTGAAAAGTACTCTCGTAGTTGGTGACCGAGAACCGCGCCCCTTGGTTCAGCGATTGGCCCGTGTCGCGCACATCGTAGAGCCGCGATCCCGCCACGTTCTGCGTCACCGGCTCGCCCAGGACCTGGCCGACGGCCCAGTAGAGGGCAAGCTGGATTTCGAGCGAAAGGTGCTCTTCTGACGGTAGATGTACGATCGCGAACCCGCGCCCGTTTTCGAGCGCGTCGGCCACTGCCGCCAATCCGCCCGACCAGGCAAGCCGATCGCTATCGGCGAGCCGCGTCTCAACCAGCGGCACCGGCCCGCTCGCGATCGTTCGGGCCAGGTCGAAGATCGCTCCGGCGTTGCGCGGGTGAAGTGGGCAGCGCCAGGATGACTCCCGCCCGGCATCGGCCGCAAGCCACGCCCGTGCCTTCATGGTCTCCGCATGCCGCAGCCACGGCGCCTTTGGGCCCACAATTCGACCTCCGATCCGCAAGAAAAGCATTCCGTTCCCGATGTCGATATTCTGGCACGGTTCAATTTCAGAATCTTCGGAGGTGACAAGACCTGGGTGGTTGGGGTCGAGCTGACGCCAGCCGACGAGCCCCCAGCGCGCAAGCCTCGGAGCTGCCGCGCCGCCCGTTGGGCGTTCAACCCTGGCCCGCCCCTGCGGCGTGCCCTCCTTTTGAATCTTACCGAAATTCTCGCGCAGATCCGTCGCGGATTCAATGCCTTGCGTTATCCGGCGCAACTTTGGTTATCATCTTCTGCTCTTTGGTTTCAGAAGATTCTTGAACCACTGAAGAAACTGAACCACACGGAAGGGGAGCAAGCTTGCGACAGCACCCCTGGCCTTTGGGTGACCGACCGTTCCCCATAAGGCGACCGGCGGGTCGTAGCTCACCCGAGGATCGATCGGGCCCGAGCGAGCGCATCGAAACCGGAATCGAGGAGATCGGACACACTAAACCGATTGGTCAGCGAGGGACGCTGGCCGAGGCCAGCGAGTGTCACCACCCGTCCCCTCGCTGGCGCGTCGGGTTGGTATGGGCAGGAGCCGTGCGCTGGGAGTTTGTATCCTTTGAAGAATCTAAACCTCTCAGATCGTGTCTGCGTGAACGACGAAACTATCGCGTGAACCTGAACGAGTTGAGGAACTTCCGCGCGGAGGCCCCTCAGACCGCCGCCTGCGAACCCGCCACCGACAGGGTGTAGAGTCGTCGGCCGGCAACAACTGATCGTGCGAGCACGACACTCGACGAGGAGAAAGCGGACGTGACACGAAATTCACACGCGGGGAAGTCACTTACACCAGCGGCGAATCGTCCGGGCGACCGAGATTTGATGCGGATTTCGCCGGAACCTGACGCGTGGTTCAAACATCATTGCGAAACGACTTGCGGCAAAGCAGCCGGAAGTTCAACGTGGGTGCCTGGCGAGCCGGAAAGTCACGGGTCGGTACTTCTGTGCACTTTCTGCACCCACCTCTGGAAGTCTTGACAATAAACCTTGCGGAACAATCGGCCTCTGACTTGAGAAAAAAGAAAAAAAACTTGGCGATCGGCGTTGCTCGGCCAAACGGCGTGTAGACTTGAGTCGAAAGCCAGGTTTTTGGGACAGCATCTTGGACGTATCGGCACCACGTTCGGCATTCCGCTTGCGATACAACATTCGATGAAGCCCGACGGGTCCGCTCGGGCGTGTCATGTACCTGGCAAGGAGATGCAAGATGGCCCTGCGAAAGTTGGCCGGGATCGCGCTGCGCCCGCGGAGGCTCGTGCTGCTCGCGGCATCGGTGATCGTGGCCCAGACAACGATCGGTTGCAGCCACAACCGAACGTCCTATCGTCCCATTTACGCCGCACCGGCGGCGGTTCCCGTTGCCGCGCCACCGTGCAATGGATGCGGCCCAAACGCCGCGATTGCCCCCGTGGAGCCGGATGGTGCCCCGAGCAGCTCGGTCCCATTGCTGCCTGAGGCGCCCGGCGAAGCCAATGTACCTCCCGCGTCGGGACCAGTTCCAGCGGGAAACGGATCGACCCGCAGCTCGACCGTGGAGACTCCTCCCAAAGCGAGAATCGGCAGTGAACCCGAGTACGACCCGCTGCCGCCGGCACCGGGCGGCGGCAACGGCCGAAGCTCGTCGTCAAAACCGGCAAATTCCGGCTCGGGGCCGTCATTGCTTGGTCCCAATGGATCTCCCTCGGCGCGAAATGGCGATGGCGATGATGACGGACAGAGTGCGGCCGCCAACCAGAAGCTGGTTCGCCGCGCCAGTCTCACCGAACGGCTGCGTCCCTTTGTCGATGAGACCGGTGCCAAGGAGATCGCCTACCCCACCAAGGCCGACCGGCCCTGGAAGTACATCGTGTTACACCATAGCGCGGCGCCAGAAGGAGGCTACGACCAGATCGATCGCGAGCACCGCAAGATCCTGGGCTTCGACGGCTGCGGATACCACTTCGTGATCGGAAACGGCACGGGCAGCGGCGATGGCCAGATCGAAGTCGCCATGCGCTGGGATAACCAGAAACAGGGCGTACACTGCCGGAACGCCAAGACCCACGACGCCGACGAGTACGGAATCGGGATTTGCCTGGTGGGCGATTTTGACCAGCAGCCCCCGACACCCCGCCAAGTCGCCGCCGCCCAGGCTCTGATCGCCTATCTCAGCAAGCGCTACAATATCTCGTCGAATCGAGTCACGACTCATGCTCACCTGGCCGCGACGCCGACAGTGTGCCCCGGCAAGTACTTTCCCGCAGAGACCCTTGCCGCCGCCGCCAAGGAAGCGAACAGCCGGCGGGCCGTGCGCACGACGTGGACCAATTTGCCGGATTCCTCCAACCGGTCGAACTGAGTGGAGACCCACGATACGCTTGCGGTAGGTCAGGCTGGAAAGCCTGACCGACAACTGTCCGATAGCTTCCGCCGGTTTACCCCTCGTCGAAATGTGACCGCTGACCCGAATTTGGCTGGGGGTTAGCCTTCTCGATCCATTTCACGGCCAATCGACCCGCAAGGATGCGGGTTGACGGCATCACGCGGAGCGTGATGACTACAACAAGGCCGCGGTTGGCCTACCTCGCCTCCTGCGAGCGGCGCACGGCCTCGTGCAGCAAGGCGATGACGCTGAGCGAGTCCGTGATCTCTCCCCGTTTCAGCATCGACCACGCTTCCCGCCACTCGAAGCTGCGGACCACGATCTTCTCGGTGCCTTCCGGCTCGTGCTCGCCCTGGGTAAGCCCGGTCGCCCGGAAGACGAACCCCAATTCATCGCTCACAGAATTGGAGAGGTGCACGGTCGCGACCAGCTCGAGATTGGCCGCGCGCAAGCCGGTCTCCTCGCGCAGCTCGCGCTGGGCCGTCGTTTCCGGCGGCTCCCCATTCGGGCCGCCTCCCTCGGGAATTTCCCAGGAGTAGGCGTGGAGCGGATAGCGGTACTGGCCGACCAGCCACACCCGGCCCTGTTCATCGACCGGCAAGACGCCGACGGCGTTGTTCTTGAACTCGACGACCCCGTAGATGCCCGGCTCACCGTCCGGGCGGGTCACTTGATCCTCCCGGACGCGAATCCAGGCGTTCTCGTAGACCAGGCGCGACGCCCGGGTGGTCCAGGGGTTCGCCCGGTCGGTCATTGATTGATCGTTTGGGGACGCGCTCATCCTCTCGATCATCCCTTGAGTGCGGCTGCGAGGGTGGCACCCATGTCGGCCGGGCTCTTGGCGACCTTGATGCCGGCTGCTTCGAGAGCGGCGATCTTGTCGGCGGCCTTGCCGGAGCCGCCCGAGATGATCGCGCCGGCGTGGCCCATGCGCTTGCCGGGCGGTGCGGTCTGACCGGCGATGAACGCGGCCAGCGGCTTGGTGAACTTGCCGGCCGCCTTGAAGGCCGCAGCCTGCTCTTCGGCGTTGCCGCCGATCTCACCCATCAAGAGAACGCCGTCGGTATCGGGATCGGCTTGAAACAAGGCCAGCGCGTCGACGAAGTTCGTGCCGTTGACCGGGTCGCCGCCGATGCCGAGACACGTGCTCTGACCGATGCCGAGACTGGTGAGCTGCCAGACCCCTTCGTAAGTGAGCGTCCCGGACCGGCTGACGACTCCGATCCGGCCCGGCTTGTGAATGTAGCCCGGCATGATGCCGATCTTGCAGGCGCCCGGAGTGATGATGCCCGGACAGTTGGGCCCGATCAGCAGGCAATCCGGCTGATGAGCCTTGAGATAGGCCGTCGCGCGGGCCATGTCGGCGACCGGAATGCCCTCGGTGATCGCGACGATCACCTTGATGCCCGCGTCGGCCGCCTCCATGATCGCGTCGGCCGCGAACGGCGGCGGCACGAAGATCATGGTAGCATTGGCCCCGGTGGCGGCGACGGCCTCGAAACAGGTGTCGAAAACGGGAACCCCGAGGGCCTCGGTCCCCCCACGCCCCGGAGTGGTCCCGCCCACCAGGTTGGTGCCATATTCCTGGCACTGCTGCGCGTGAAAGGCCCCGGCCTTGCCCGTGATGCCCTGACAGATCAGACGCGTGTTCTTATCGACCAAGATGCTCACTTAGTGACCCTCCGTTTCGATTGCTTTTACGAGCTTCCGATAAACCGGCCGTAGCGCTTTGGTGAGGTGCCGGGCAAATTCCCCCGTCAGGCGATTCTTACGGATCAAGCCGATGACATCAGCCAGGTCCTGGGCACGCAGAATGTTTTCGCTGCCGCTTTTGAGCTTCATCTCGATCAAGTCAGGCAGGCTCACCGTCGTGATCCCATCGATTTCGATCGCGTGCCTGGGCGGGTTGGCGACCTGCTCCCGTGTAACGAGGTGGACGGGCACCTCGCCTCGCACAAACTCGCGGCGCTTTTTATCGTATTGAAACCCAGCCTCGACCAGCATGTCGGCCATGGGCTCCAGGGGTTGATCGAGGAATACGTCGATGTCTTCGGTCGCGCGCAGGTGGCCGTGCAGGACGACGGCGATACCGCCGATGATGACGCCGGGGATTTCAGCTTGCCGCATCAAGCGCGAAACCTCCCGGGCGATATCGAGGATCGATCCAGCTCGGTCCAAAAGACGCAATGCCTCATCGCGATGGGCTGGGGAAATTGTGCGGGGCATTTGTGGCAAGCGAGGGCTCCGGATTGTCGTCAAAACCGAGGGCCTCGAGGCGCGAGGCAACAGTTTTGCATCTTCGCCGCAACCGTAACTCGCCCCATTGTATCTGTTCCCATGATTTCCTCGCGATTCCAGCCGCCTGGCGACCCGTCACGCCGCCCCCTTGGCCGCGGCCACGACCTTTCGGGCCGCGTCGGTCAAGCCATCGGCCGTGACGATCTTGCGTCCGCTCTCCGTGAGAAGTTTCCTGCCCAGATCGACGTTAGTCCCCTCGAGCCGGACAACCAGGGGAACGCGGAAATCGAGCTCGTTGTAGGCGGCCAGCAGGGCCGCGGCGATGATGTCGCACTTCATGATCCCGCCGAAGATGTTGACCAGCACCGCCTTGACGCGCGGCGCGCTTAGGAGAATCCGGAAGCCCTCGAGCACCTGCTCCTTGCTGGCCCCGCCGCCGACGTCCAGGAAGTTGGCCGGCTCGCCCCCGTGATACTTGATCAGGTCCATTGTGCTCATGGCCAAACCGGCTCCGTTGACCAGGCAGGCGATGTCGCCATCGAGGCTGACGTAGGAGAGGCCGATGCGCGAGGCCCGCAGCTCGGCCGGATCTTCCTCGGCCTCGTCGAGCATCGCGGCGATCTCGGGATGGCGGAAAAGGGCGTTGTCGTCGAAGTTTAACTTGCAATCCAGTGCCACGACGTCGCCGCCGGCCGTGACGATGAGCGGGTTGATCTCGGCCAGTGACGCATCCTTATCAATGAAGAGACGGACGAGGTTCTTGAAAAACGTCCCGCCTTTCTTGGCCGTATCGCCGCTCAGTTCCAGGACCTTGCTGATCTTGCGAGCCTGGAAATCGAGCAAGCCCAGGCCGACGTCGACCGGAACTCTCAAGATTCTCTCTGGCGATTTCTGGGCGACCGTTTCGATTTCGACCCCTCCTTCGGTCGAGGCCATCAGCACGGGACATTGAAGCGAGCGGTCGATCGCCATGCCCAGGTAAAGCTCGCGGGCGATGTCGAATCCCACCGTGATCAGAACTTTGGAGATCCGCTGTCCGTCGATTCCGGTTTGGTAGGTGACGAGCGTCTTGCCAAGCAGGCTGGCCGCGGCCCGCTGCGCTTCCTGGGCCGATCTGACAAGCTGAACGCCCCTGGCCATCGTCTCGGGGCGCAGCTTGCGCCCGCTTGCGAATTCGAGAGCCGACTGGCGATCCTCGCCGGGGCCGATGGCGACCCCCTTGCCGCGTCCGCCCGCATGAACCTGGGCTTTCACGACGATCAGTCCGCCACCTAGCGAGTCGTAAGCCTTGGCAGCGTCTGACGCTTCGGTCACGACGATTCCCTCGGGAACCGCGACGCCGGCCGTCTTGAGCAGCTCTTTGGCCTGATATTCGTGTACCTTCATCGAACCAAGATCCTGGTTGGAGGTTTATCTACCGCGCGGCGTCGACCGTAAACACGGGCCCGCTCGCGTCCCGTTTTACCACGCTGACCTGGCTGATTCTAGCAGAAACTCAGGGCTCGCGCTCGATCTGACGTTCCAGGTCGGCGATCTCTTCTTCCGTCAAGAGCGCGGCGTCGGGTGCGAGGGCTTGCCGAGTTTCGGCCGACTCGTCCAGATCGCCAAAGACCTGTTGCCAGAGGGCCGGGTCGTCCAGGGCGCGATCGACGGCCGTCAACTGACGGCGCTCTTGCTCTGGCTCGTGGCGCCGTGATGCGCGTTCCTTGAAGTCATCGAGCCGGACCCAGTAGTCATCCGCCGTCACGACGACAGCTCTGCGGCGGTGGGCGGCCTGACGGATCCGGTGATCGGACGACACCACGGAGAGCGTCTTCGGGGTGGAATCTGCGGCGATCAGTTGCTCGATGCGCGCGTCGGCGTTCTCATCACCCAAGGCAAAAACGACTTGCAATCCCAAATAGCGTTCCTCAACCTTGAAATCGCCGGGGGGCACCGAGGCATCGAAGACGACGGTGGTGTGCTCGGCCTCTTCCGAAGGCAGGGTCGCGGCGAGCTCGTTGAGAAAGCGCCGGCGGGCCCGGCGAAAACCCGCCCGCCCCAGCTTCGGCCCAAGCCGGCCCCCTGCGTGCATCACATTGTATCCGTCGATCAGCCAGCGCATGGCCACCCGTGCCGTCCCGACCAGGAACGATTCCCCCTGACCCCTATCAGAACTGTATAGTCGGGACGTGCGGATTCAAGACGGCGGCGGAAACGCAGCACTCAGGCCGGCACGGCCGCGCCGGCGTGGTGGATGATCCCACCCCGCGTGAAACGCACTTCGCCGCCGACGATCACGGTATGCGCGCGTCCGGTTACCGCCCAGCCGCCGAATGGAGTATTATGGCTCTTGGAGCGAAATCGCGCCGGATCGATCGTCCAGCGCGCCAGAGGGTCGATGAGCGTCACGTCGGCGTCGGCCCCGGCACGTAGCGTTCCCTTATTCGGAAGGCCCAGCAGGCGGGCGGGGTTGCAGGTGAGCTTGCGCAGGGCGTCGATCCAGGAAAGATGTCCGGGCTCGATCAAGCTCTTCACAATGATCGGAATCAACGTTTCCAGCCCGACGATTCCGAAGGGCGCCTGATCGATCTCGCGCATCTTCTTTTCGCGGGCATGGGGCGCGTGGTCGGTCGCGATGAATTCGATCGTGTCGTCGGCCAGCCCGGTGATCACGGCCTCGACGTCGGTCCAGGTGCGCAGCGGCGGGTTCATCTTGTAATTGGAATCGAACGTGCGCAGCATCTCGTCGGTGAGAGTGAAGTGGTGGGGCGTGGCCTCGGCGGTCACGCGGATGCCGCGTCGCTTGCCCTCTCTGACCAGATCGACCGACCTGGCCGTCGAGATGTGTTGAATGTGGAGGCGGCCGCCGGTGATTTCGGCCAGGCGGATATCGCGCGCCACCATGATGTCCTCGGCGGCCGCCGGCATGCCCGCCAACCCCAGCCGCATCGATTCGAAGCCCTCGTGCATGACTCCGCCGACCGTCAACTCCGGCACCTGACAGTGCTGCATGATCACGCGGTCGAACATCTTGGCGTATTCCAGCGCGCGGCGCATCAGGGCGGCCGACGCCACCGGGGCGCCGTCATCGGTGAAGGCCACGGCGCCACCCGCGACGAGCTGGCCGAGCTCGGCCAGCTCCTCGCCCGCTCGGCCCTTGCTCACGGCCCCTACCGGATAAACGTTGGCCTGCCGGGCGCGCTGGGCCTGCAACACCACAAACTCCGCGGCCGCCTGGGTATCGATGGCGGGCAACGTATTGGGCATGCAGGCGACGGAAGTCACTCCGCCGGCGAGCGCGGCGGCCGCGCCCGTGGCGATGGTCTCATCCTCCTCGTTGCCCGGCTCGCGAAGGTGGACGTGGATGTCGATCAAGCCCGGACAGACGATCATCCCGCGGGCGTCGATCACGATCTCGGCCTCTTCGCTGCCTCCACCCATCGGCAGCGCCCGGCCGCGACTGATCCACAGATCGCCGACCTGATCGAGGTTCTGGCCCGGATCGATGATCCGGCCGCCGCTGATTTGTATGGTCGCCACGATTGGTCCCCCGCTACGCGTTCTGCGGTCGTCTGGTTGCTGATCTCTCAATGGGCTTTCGTGATCCTGGGAGGGCGAGGCTCCGTCCGAGCCGCCTGGGAGATTGGCTCGCCGGGAGGCTCGCCCTCCCGGACTCGTGCAAGGCGATTCAGAATGCGGCCGGCGGCTCGTGCGGGCTCATCCTGCCGCATAGCAAGTGGAGGACGGCCATACGAACGGCCAAGCCATTGGTGACCTGATCGAGAATCGCCGAGTGCTTGCCGTCGGCGACTTCCGGCGTGAGCTCGACCCCGCGGTTGATCGGCCCAGGCGCCAGGAGCAGCAAGTCGTCCTTGGCTGATCTGAGCCGTTCCTGGGTCATCATGTAAAACTGGGAATACTCGGCCACCGACGGAAACAATCCTCCCTGCTGGCGCTCAAACTGGATTCGCAGTACATTGACGACATCGCATCGGGGCAGCACGTCGTCGAGGTGATAAGCGACCTCGCAGCCGATTCGCTCCCAGGCCTTTGGTACGAGAGTCGGCGGGCCGCACAGGATCACGCTGGCGCCGAGCTTCTGCAGCCCCCAGATATTGGAGCGGGCCACTCGCGAGTGCGAGATGTCGCCTAACAGCCCGACGGTAAGCCCGGCGATCCGCCCTTTGGCGCGGCGGATCGTCATCAGGTCGACCAGCGCCTGGGTAGGGTGTTCATGGGCGCCGTCGCCCGCGTTGACGATCGCGCACTTCACGTGTTTGGCCAGAAGGTGCGGCGTGCCGGGCGTCGGGTGCCGCACGACCAGGACGTCCGCCCCCATCGCCTCGATGTTCTTGGCCGTGTCGATAAACGACTCTCCCTTGGAGAGACTCGAGCCGCTCGGGGAGAAGTCCTGGGTGTCGGCCGACAGCCGCTTGGCCGCCAGGCTGAAGCTGGTCCGGGTGCGTGTGGAGCTCTCGAAAAACAAATTGAAGACGATCCTGCCCTGGAGCGCGGGGACCTTCTTCCGGCTGCGCCGCGAGATCTCGGCGAACGACTCCGACGTATCCAGGAGGGACCGGATGTCTTCGGCTGAAAGGTCCTCCAATCCCAGCAGATGTTTCCGGCTCCAGGCAGCCGCGGCGGCGGGGAGAGGCGACGGCATTACCTTCACGGCGCGGCGCTCCTGTCGGCCTCGGATGGACCGGCGCTGGCGGCGATCTGCACAATTTCCTCGACCGCATCCACCGGGTGTAGACGGACCCGCACGCGATCTTGAACTTCGGACGCGACGCTCAGCCCAACCACGTCCGGCTGGACCGGCAGCTCGCGGTGGCCGCGATCCACCAGGACCGCGAGGCGAACGCACGCCGGCCGGCCCAGGTCGCAAATCGCATTCAGCGCCGCCCGAATCGTCCGGCCCGTGAAGAGAACGTCGTCAACCAGAACCACCTCGGCCCCGTCGATATCGAACGGAATCTCCGTGCCCCGCAGCACGGGCCAGTGATCCACGCGCCCAAGATCATCGCGATAAAGCGTGATATCAACGGCACCAACCTTGATCTCCGTGGCGCCCAGCAGGGATTTCAGCTCCCGCGCCAGCCGCAGTGCAAGCGGCACCCCCCTGGTCCGGACTCCGACCAGGCAGAAGGGAACATTCGGCCGCCGCGACTCGGCGAGCTTCCGCGCAATCTCGCCGATGAGCCGCTCGACCTCCGCTCCATCGCAGAGCCGGTGCTCGCTTTGGTTCGTCACCGCGTGCAACTCCTCTTGCATGGGGCAATTGTGACCCTGCTCCGCCAATTGGAATGTACAGCGACTCGAGCACCGTTTCAAGCGACCGCCAGATTGATCCGGCTGCTCTGGCCTCGCAGCGCGCCACGCCTGGGCCATCGATCACAATTGACAAGGGACAACGGACAAGGGACAAATGACAACGGACAAATGACAACGGACAAATGACAACGGACATCGAACAAATGAGAATAATTCTGGCGAACCCTCGTGGTTTCTGCGCGGGCGTCAACATGGCAATCGAGTGTCTGGAACGGGCGCTCGATTTCTTTGGTCCGCCGCTCTACGTTTATCACGAGATCGTCCACAACAAATTCGTGGTGGATCGGTTTCGCAACCGGGGCACCATCTTCGTCGAGTCGGTCGACGAAGTTCCCCACGGCTCCGCCCTGCTCTACAGCGCCCACGGGGTTTCTCCCCAGATCCGCGAGCAGGCAAGACGGCGCAGGCTGCGCGCGATCGATGCCACTTGCCCCCTGGTCATCAAGGTTCACCTGGAAGCAATCAAGTACGCTTGCGAAGGATATACCATCATCCTGATCGGCCACGAGGGGCATGACGAGGTGATCGGGACCATGGGAGAAGCTCCCAACCAGATCGTGCTGGTCGAGACCGCCCTCGACGTGGATCGGCTGGATGTTCCCGACGCCAGCAAGGTCGCCTACCTGACCCAGACCACTTTGAGCGTCGATGATGCCAACGTTGTCATCAAGGCGCTTCGGAAAAAGTTTCCCAAGATCGCCAATCCCCCCAAGGATGACATTTGTTACGCCACCCAGAACCGCCAGGAGGCTGTGCGGGAACTTGCGCAGCAGGCTGATCTGGTCTTGGTTTTGGGAAGTCAGAATAGCTCCAACAGCCGCCGGCTGGCCGAGATCTCGAACGGGCTCGGCGTCCCGTCCTATCTGATCGACGGCGTTTCGGAGATCGAGGACGGTTGGTTTCAGAACGTCGATACCGTTCTCATGACGGCCGGTGCGAGCGCTCCGGAGGAGGTCGTGCAGGAGTGCATCGAATACCTGCAACGAAACTACGGTGCGACGATCGATGAGCAGACGATCCGCGAAGAGAGCGTCCACTTTCCTCTGCCCAAGTCGTTGCGCGAGCTGCTGCCCTCGCCGACCGTCGCCGGGGAAACCCCCAAGCAATAAGGCACGGGCCCAAATTCAATGCCGCCTATCGCGAAGCGCAAGACGACTCTGCCCTCAAGTTGTTTTCGTCCCGATCCCAGGTGCCCGGCGCTCAGAAAAGCTTCGCCCCGATCTGCTCTTTCGAATAGGGATACGGGGCGAATGGGTCGTTTGCCTGGTCTTCGCGGTCCATCTCCTCGAGCACATGGCTGGTCTGGCGTGCGGCCGAGATGACCAGTCCGGTCACCTGGATCAAGATGATCGTCCAGACGAGCTGCCAGCCGTAATAAAGCATGATCCACTCGAGGCCCATCACCTGTCGCTCGTGCAAAGGCCACCCTGCCGCCCAGTTCGTCCGCTGGCAGAAGAGGATCATCCAGAGCGCGGCCCCGGTGACGACCATCGAGCGCGTCGCTTTATCCGAATCGCGTGCCTGTTCGACGCCCAGGTGAACGAGGTAGACTCCGGAAAGGCTGGAGAGGAGTGCAAACTCGGACCACCCAAGCGCCTCTGCGATGTGCCTGCGCAGCCAGTGATGCCCCAGCGGCAGGCCCAGTGATTCGGTACGCGCAAAAAACCAGAGCCCGAGATCGATCAGACACATCACCAGGAGAAGACCCGAGCGCCGCCGCCAGCTCGCCTGTTCCCACGAGCCCCGCAGCATACTGACGCCGATCAGCGTGCACCAGGTGATCGGCGTTTCCAGCCACTGGTACCAGAGCGACTGTCTTACCGAGAAAAAGAAATGCGGTTGCAAACTCCCGAACAAGCCCAGCAGGCTATCGAAACAGGCGAGGACCAGTCCGGCCGCGGTGATTCCAAAACCCAGCCGGCAGAGCTGGTAATTCTTGCGAAGTTGTTCCCGTTCCTGGTCAAACATGGCGGGATTGGTCTCGTGGCGAGTTTGAAGAGTGATTGTCCCGCGAAAGCCGAATTCATTCTAACCTCCGGCAGACGGCACCGCCAAGTCAACTCCGGGCTCGATTGCACGGCCGCCCCCGTTTATCCGTGATCCTCCGCCGTGCCGATGACGAGCGAAATCAGGCCCCAGTCCAGGCCCGGGGCGGCCGATCGTGCACCGGCCGCCGCGATGTCGACTTCGACATCGATCTGATTCCGGTCCAGCAAGCCCGCCAGCGGAAACTCGTATTGCGATGACGCTGGCGAAATCGGTGCCAGCGGTTGTCCATTCACGTGCAGGGAGCGGATGCCGGGCACCTGATCGAGGCGCAAAAAGAGAGCCTCGCGGGCAGCGTCCAAGGGCGGCCGGCCGAACCGCCGGGTCAAGGTGACGAGCCCGGTCTGATCGCTCGTCCACCGCGTCGGCAGGACCAGGCGCTTGGGCGGGGATTCAGCCGGCGCCGCCGGCCGGCATTCCCATCCCCCCCGCAGTCGTATCGAATGTTCGTTCAGGTCAATCTCCCTGGTCGCGGCAGTGAATGGCCGCACCGTCCCAGCGCAGGAGACCGAGCGAGGCACCATGAATACCTGCGGATCGGTCCCAACTATTTCGCTTTGGTATGGCCTTGAACAGACCGACCCATTATAGTCGGGCTCTTTGCCTTAAGTACGGAGCGGCCCGTTGTTTTCGTGAGCCGGTCGTGCAGTATCTTCCGACAGCCCAGACGCAACGCAGGGCCCCGGGCGGGCCGTGCGCCTGACAGGGTCGAAAGGCTCGACCGAACTGATTGAGCGGGTTGCTCTTGCGTTAATGAACAAACTTATTGTCCATGAGCAACGGCCAAATTCATCACGCACCGCGAACACGCTCGCTGATGGGCGTGCGCATCTTGGGCTCGGGCAGCTACGTCCCTGAGCGGGTGGTAAGCAACTCGGACTTGAAAGACAGTCACGGGTTCGACCCGGATTGGATCGTCAATCGCACGGGCATCCACGAACGGCGGTTCGCACTGCCGCATCAGGCGACGAGCGACCTGTGTACGGAAGCCGCGATCCGTTGCATCGAATCCGCCGGACGGGACGCGGCCGACGTCGATCTCCTGGTAGTCGCCACCTTTACTCCGGACATGGCGTTTCCGTTGACGGCCAATCTGGTTCAGGATCGGTTGGATCTGGTGTGTGCGGCGTTCGATGTCCAGGCGGCCTGCGCGGGTTTCGTTTTTGCCCTGGTCATCGCGGCGCAATTCGTCGCCACCGGCAATAGCCAGTGCGCGCTGGTAATCGGCGGAGACTGCAACAGCCGGGTCATCAATCCAGGCGATCAGAAGAGCTTTCCCCTCTTTGGCGACGGCGCCGGGGCGGTTCTCCTGGCCCCCGGGTCGAAAGAACAAGGACTGGTGGCTTACCAGCTTGGCTCCGACGGCTCGGGCGGCGACTTGCTGAGCCGCCCCGCGGGCGGGAGCCGGATACCCACTACCACCGCGACGCTCGAGCAAGGGCTGCACTATCTCACCATGGATGGCCGGGCCGTGTTCAAGTGGGCTGTTCGGATCCTGGCTGATTCCGCCCTGGCCGTCCTCGCACACGCTCAGTGCGAGGTCAAAGACATCCGCTGGTTCATCCCGCACCAGGCCAACGTCCGCATCATTCATGCGGCGAGTGACGTCTTGGGATTTCACCGCGATTCGGTCTACAAAAACCTCGAACGCTTTGGCAATACGTCGGCCGGATCGATCCCGATCGCCGTCGATGAGCTGCACCGCGCGCGGAGGATTCGCGGCGGCGATCTGGTTTTGACTTCCGGTTTTGGATCCGGTCTGAACTGGGGCACCGCGCTCTGGCGGTGGTGAGACCTCAGGCTTTCTTCACGCGACGAGCAAACAAGCCCGCTCCGGTGTTGCCCAGCCCGGTGACGCCGCCGGTGTTGTAGGCCAAGCCGCGAACGTGCGCGCGAATCACCCCGGGGCCATGTACGCCAGTCGAGTGCTGGTACTGGTTGTCGGCTGGGCGGAACGTCGCCGAATCGTCGCTGCTGATCAAGTCGCCCTTTTGCTTCAGGCTGGCGATCTCGCTGCGAGCCCGCGTGCCTTCGAGGCCGGCCACGTACGACGGATAATCGAAGCCCGTCTTGATCTCGGTATTGAGCTGGCTGCCGACGATGTGGACGTGACCGAGCGACTGCGACGTGGTGATCACCGCGTTGGTGAGCGCCGCGCCGGGAGTCGAGGCGTAGGTCGGCCAGCCCTGTAGTTTGAGCTGGACATACTGCGGGTTCTGCGCCGTCGTGACCTGCACGGTCGCGGAGTTGACTCGAAGCGACCTGATTCTCTTGGCGGTGATCTGTCCGCCCTCGAGGCCTGCGGCGGGGTAGCCGGTGGAGCCCTCGGGCACTCCGTAGCTGGTTGCCGGCAACAACTGGCCGGTGACTCCGCCTCCCAGATTCGTGGAGGCTTTGGCGGTGAAGACGCCCGAGGAATTGCCCAGCCCGCGCTTGAACGAGAGCTTGCCGATGGTTCCGTCGACGTCGATGCCCAGGGCGTCGGCGTTGCCGCCGAATCGGGCCTCGTGCAGGTACTTGAGACCGCTCACGCTCGACGAGAACGGCTGGCTGGCACGCGACAGCGTGACGTTGACAGCGGAACCCTTCACGTGCACCTTGTTGATGGCAGTGGCCTGCACCGAGGTCCTTCCGGTCGTACCGACAATGGGGAACTGGACTTCATAGGCCGCCGTCGAGAACGGGGGCTGCGCACCCCCCTGGGCGGGCTCACTGAATAACACATTCGCCGAGCCCGCGTCTGCTTCCTCCTCCGGGGTCTGGACAACGCCGGTCGGAATCAGTCCGCGCGTGGCCGCGATGATGTCGAAATCGTGGATCACGCCGTTGATCACGAACTGGACCGTCGGGGAAGTCAACGGCCCGGTCGGGATCGGTGACGTGTAGGGGAACCCTGTGGCCGCACTGTCGTAAACCAGGTTGTTGACGCGGTTCAGATAGATCGACGGCTGGACCTTGAGGGGCGTCGTGGAATTCCCGATCACGATCTGGTAGGGGTCGGGGTTGACCGAGGTATCGATCTGGGCCTCGATGTCCTGGAACGAAAGCACTTTCACGCCGCCGTAGAGGAAGACCCCCGTTTCGGACGTCACGGGCGGCGAGACGTTGCGCGTCAAGACAAAGCCATTGAGGATGATCGATCTGACTCCCGAGGTGTCGATCAACTGATTGAATAGCATGGTGCCCGTCGTGAAGTTGGTCGGCGAGGCGACGACCTGGCCGGTCACGTAGGTCGAGGTCGGACTGGTGCCAACCAGTTGGATCGTGTTGATGTCGTCGTCCAGGGCGCCGTCGTTGGGCGTGGTGTCGGTGACGACCACCTCGCCAGGCCCGTGCACCGTGATCACCCACTTGTCGCCGGCTCGGTCAGTGCCCGAAACGATCTTGCCGGCATTGTCCATGATGGGGCTGTTGACGTTGAGCGGGTTATACAGGCTGTGGACGTCGAGCAGCTCCCGCTGGTGCGTCACCGGGTTGCTGACCGGCAGGTCGCTCGGAAGCCACGGATTCATGTAGGATGGCAGAGCGTGCGAGAGCACCTGCCGGGTTTCGAGGAGCTCTGCCTCCGAAACGTGATTGCGGCGAGTCCCAATGGACCGTCCAGATCGCTGCCGTGCGAACCTCATGGAAGACTCCCTTCACCGGCAGCCCGCACGCAGGCGTCAACCGACCGATCGCCCCATAGACCGATCGGAGGCACACCCCGCCAAGCCGCCCTTCCTTGATTCGATGATCGATCATCCGGCCATCGAGAAACCACGGAACCGCTGCGCAGTTGTGCGCTCAGCGAGGAACCTGCCGGACCGAGCCTCGATTCCACTCCAGCGCAGCGACGCACTTGCGCCTCTCTCAATCGGCGCTATTCGTGAGCCGTCTTCATGCGGGCTGGAAAGACAGGCAAATCGGGGTATCGAGGACAACGAAGGAGCCGATTAAGCCGTGGGGGGGGAGCGAAACAAGGCGAGCGCTCGCTCCTCGTCGTCGGCGATCGTGAAGAATCGGTCGAGTTTCATGATCGTGAGGAGGTCGCGCACGATCGGTTGCAGATAGTAGACAACCAGTTGACCGTTGCGGGCGTCGATGCGGCGTTTCATTCCCACGAGAATCGCAATCCCCGAGCTGGAGAGGTAATCCACCTTGGAGAGGTCGACGGCGAATCGTGCTTCGGCCTGTGCCTGGAGGGCCTCATAGAGCGCGTCGCGCAGCGAGCTGTTGCGGAAGTCATTGAGAGCGGCCGGGTTGTCGAACGCAATCACCAGGACATCCGATTCAGGACGTGTGCTGAAGTATGACATGAGATCGCGAGTTCCTCGACCCTGGTAGGCCAGAATGGGCTGGCGGGGGCGCCCGCGCCTGCTAGACCTCATCTTATCGCGCCGCCACCGCGACTTGCAATTCAGACCGGCGCGGTTCGGCGCGGTGAGAGGGGCGGTAGCGTTTGCAACCGTCGCGACGGTCGTTACACTAAGTCGGTGGATTCGCGACAAACCCGTAATCCGTCCGAGGTCCTGACCGGCTCGCCCAGCGAGTTGGAATCGACGACCCAGCTCGGGTGACGATCGACGCGGCCCTCGGCCAATCGACATGAGAGGCTGGCAAGTTGAACCGACTCTGGCTCGCGCTGCGAGCGTTCTGGCACGTTCTGACGGAACCCGACTTCGCGCCTCGGGTCGAATCCCTCTTCAGCAAGGCGCCCACGGGGCCCGACCTGCGGGTGCTGGCGGTCCTGCAGCGCGACGGCCGGCTCGTCGACTTTCTGGAGGAGGAGATCGACAATTATTCCGATTCTCAGATCGGAGCGGCCGTGCGTGACATTCATCGGGGCTGCCGCAAGTCGCTACACGACTATCTGACCATCGAGCCGGTGTTGAGCGCCGCCGAAGGCGAGCGCGTCACCATCCCCAAAGATTTCGACCCGGCCGCGATTCGCCTGGTCGGCAACGTGAACGGCTCACCCCCCTTCCATGGGGCGCTCAAGCATCACGGCTGGCGCGTGCGCGAGGTCCATCTGCCCCTCTTGCCGGTGGCCCGCGACGACTCCTCGGTGCTCTCGCCGGCCGAGGTCGAAATCCCGTGATCGCTGCACGAAAATCAGTGTCGCCTTTCGCAAAGCGAAAGACGACTTTTCCGGGAAGTTATTCACGTCCCTATCCTCGAGGAGAGCACGTAGATCACGCATGTCTCGTTACGTGGTAGGTATCGATCTCGGAACAACGAATAGTGCGCTGGCGTACGCCGACGTGAGCGCGCTAGCGGACGATGAGCCCCCTGCGATCGCTGGGCTGCCCATTCCGCAGCTCGTGGCTGTAAGCGACGCGGCGGATCGGCCGTTGCTTCCTTCGTTTCTGTATCTTCCGGCGGCCAAGGAATTCCCCGCCGGTGCACTCGACCTGCCCTGGAAGTCGCCGGGCGACCGTGCAGTCGGTGTCTTTGCGCGCGAGCACGGGGCCAAGGTGCCCTCCCGGCTGGTGAGCTCGGCCAAGAGCTGGCTCTCGCACGCCGGCGTCGACCGTCGTGCCGCCATCCTGCCCTGGACCGCGGCGGAGGATGTGAACCGGGTCTCTCCCGTCGACGGCGTCGGCCGCCTACCTCGAGCACCTGCGCGACGCCTGGAACAACCGGGTCGCCGGCAAGTCGGCCGCCGACCGCCTGGAGAACCAGGAGGTCTTCTTGACGGTCCCCGCGTCGTTCGACGCCGTCGCCCGCGAGCTGACCATCGAGGCCGCCGCCAAGGCTGGGCTCAAACACGTCACCCTGCTCGAAGAGCCGCAGGCCGCCTTCTACGCCTGGCTGGCCGCCCAGGGAAATGGGTGGCGCAAGAAGGTCAAGGTCGGCGACGTCATCCTGGTCTGCGACGTCGGCGGCGGGACCACCGACTTCACCTTGATCGCCGTCTCCGACGAAGGGGGCGACCTGGCCCTCTCGCGGCTGGCCGTCGGCGAACACATCCTGCTCGGCGGCGACAACATGGACCTGGCGCTGGCCCACGCCGTCGCCGCCTCCCTGCCCCAGGGAATGGACGGGCTCGATCCGATTCAGCGAATCGCGCTGGGCTACGCTTGCCGAGCCGCCAAGGAAACGCTCTTCACCGACCAGAAAAAGGCCGCGGCCGCGGTGACCGTGCTGGGCCGCGGCTCGAAGGTGATCGGCGGCACGATCAAGACCGAGCTGAGCCGCGATCTGCTGCGAAAAGTCCTTCTCGACGGTTTCCTGCCCAGGTGCGGACCGGGCGATTTTCCCGTCCGCGGCCGGCGCATCGGCTTGACCGAGATCGGCCTGCCCTATGCCGCCGACCCGGCCGTCACCCGGCACCTGGCGCGCTTCCTGGGCCAGCAGGCAGGCTCGCTGCACACCGGCGGGCGCCACCGTGCTCCCCTCCGCGGTGCTCTTCAATGGCGGCGTCTTCAAGGCGGCCGAGCTGCGGCGGCGCGTCCTCGAGATACTCACCGAGTGGGCCAGGCCGCCCGGTGCCCGAGCTGGAGTCCTCCGACCTCGATCTGGCCGTGGCCCACGGCGCGGCTTACTACGGCATGGTGCGTCGCGGCCGGGGCGTCCGCATTCGGGGCGGCGTGGCTCGGTCCTACTACGTCGGCCTCGAGACCGCCGCGCCCGCCGTTCCCGGCGTCACGCCGCCGATCAAGGCCCTCTGCGTCGTGCCGATGGGCATGGAGGAGGGCACCGAGGCCGACGTGCCCGGCCCCGAGATCGGCCTGGTCGTCGGCGAGGCCGACCGAGTTCCGATTCCTGAGCTCAACGACCCGCCGCGACGACACCGTCGGCACGATCCTCGACCGCTGGAACGCCGAGGAAGTGCAGGAGCTCGATTCGCTCGAGACGGCACTGGAGCCCAACGAGGCCCACGCGGGTGAAGCCGTGCCGGTCCGGCTCCATTCGCGGGTCACCGAGGTGGGAACCCTCGAGCTCTCGTGCCAGAGCACCCGCGACCCCAGGCGCTGGAAGCTGGAATTCAACGTGCGTGAAGGTTCCGAAGATTGATCCCGATTTCCACGAGACTCTTATGAGCGACACGGTCGTCTTGACCATCGATGGTGCCGTCGAGCAGCCTCTCTGCCTGACCTACGCCGACCTGGAGGCGCTCCCGGAATCAGCCCAGGTTCACGACGTCTCGCGGTTTCATCCCAGCCGGCGCGGCGATGGCGTGCTCCTGGAGGCGCTTCTGAGCCGCTCCGGCGTGAAGCCGGCCGCGAACTACCTGACCTTGCACGCCGATCGCGACGATTTCCACGTCTCGATTCCACTGGAGCCGGTTCGTGCCCAGGGCATCGTGGTGTACCGGCTCGGCCCGGATCGCCTGAGCGCCGAACAGGGCGGCCCGATCCGGTTCCTGATCCGCGACCCGTCAGCCTGCCACACCGGCGAATTGGACGAGTGTGCCAATGTCAAGTACCTGTGCCGGATCGAGCTGACCGAACGCCGCGGCCGCGACACCCGCCCCGCCGACGAAGGCGCCCACGCGGCGTTGCACGCGTTCACAGCCGCCAGCCCATGAGGTCGATGAACTTCCAGGCAAGGACGATCGCCGTGATGGCGCCCGATCCCACGGCGGCGACCGTGACGCCGGCCGTGGCGATCTCGCGGGCGTTCTTCAGCCGCGGTTCCTCGGGATCGCCGATGGCTCGGGCCAGCGCATCGACCGCGCTACTGGCCAGCTCGGCGATCAGAACCAGACAAGCTGCAATGATCAACAGGCACCAGCCCCACTGGTTGATCCCCAAAAGCAATCCGGTGATGGCAATCAGCGTCCCGCGATAACCGTGGGCAAAAAAGCTCGAATCGCCGCGGATGGCCAGCTTGAGGCCCCGCCAGCCCGCTGCCAGCTTGCGGCCGGTGTTGCCGAAGTCGGTGGGCGCCGCCAGGTCCGTGGGTTCATCGAGATTCAGCTTGCGCTCGTCGAATTCGGGAACGGGAAGCACCTGCGTCGCCGGTGCCTCGAGCCCCGTCGGAACCTCACCGGTCTGTCCAGGCCATCTTGCCTCGTTCATGATCCTTTCACACCCGGTTCTCACGAGCGCTGGGCTCATTGCGTGGGAGCGTACCGCGTATCAAACGTATTCATGCCCCCGTTTCCTCCCAGATTGAGCGAGGGGCTGATCCGGGGCGTGATCTGAAATGCGAACATGTAGCTGCCCCGCTGGGGATCGACCGACAATCCGAACGTGGTCAAGTAATCGGCCCCGATGCGAGTGAACGAGAACATCGACGCCAGCAGGACCGCGTCGCCGAAGTCGTACGAGGTCGAGAAACTACCATACCACTTCGGGCTCAGCCAATAGCTGATTGACGTGTTCAAGGCCGAGGTCTTGATCGGGCCGGTATCAATGATCATGTAACCCATGTAGAAATTGGCGCGCGGCGGGCGGCTGATCGAGATGCCCGTGCTGATGATGTTCAGCCCATTGGGGTTGTAGCCCGTCGTCAGGTTGTTGGCCAGAGGCTGGCTGCCGACCAGCTTCCAGAAGTCGAACCAGCCCATCGACACGATGCTGGTGCGATCACCGATGAACCACTGCCAGTTGTACAGAGCCTGGCCCCACGGTACTCCGAAATTGTCTCGGGACGCGGTCGGAAAGTACGTCGCCGATGCATCGAGCGTCATGTAATCGACGATGCGGCGCTTGCCCGCGGGCCCGCGCTTGGTCTGGAGCCGCTGGTGAACGCCCATCTGCACCGTATTGATCGTGCTCTGAATGTCGGTGGTGCCCGTGATCGGCGAGAGGGTCTGACGCAAGATCAAGTGGCGCGGGTCGTAGGGAAAGGGCAGTATTCCATTCATGAAGTTCGTGAGTGCGAAATACCGCCTGACGTATTCGTAGGTGTTATCGTCGAGGTCGTCCTGAACGGCGATCTTGTTGAGGTTGACGTTCGAGAAAGCCGCGCGAGCGTCGGTGAAGAGGCTGATCTTGTTGTTGAGCCCGTGGATGTTCAGGAGCTCGCTCTCGACGTCAGGGTACTTTTTCCAGGCCGTGAATTCCGCCCGCATTCCGGCCGCTCCCCAGACCCGGCCCATCGCGCCTGTGGGCGAAAGCTCGAGCGGGCCGCCGCCAAGCTGGTCGGTCCACCCCACCGCCTGGCCCTGGACGTAAGGCACGAACCGGATCACGTTGAAGAGGTTCAACGGCATGTCCAGCTCATGGTTGGTGTAGATCCGGCCCGATGAAAACGTGCCCGCGGTATGCGAGATCGGATCGTAAGGCATGAAAGCAAACAAGTTCGGATTGTTGACCATGTTGTCGGTATGGATCGTGGCATAGTCCATGCCCGAGTGCTGGTAGTAAGTGAACAGGTTCGAGAGGAATGAGTCGCCCAGGCGATAATAGTCGACCCTCGGAAGCCACTGGGTGTCGGTGTACCAGTTCTGGAGATTGGCCTCGCTCCAGAAGTCGACCGTCTGGTTGTCCCGCTGATAGATTCCGTAGGCGAGGGTCTCCTGATCCTGGCCGGTATCGAAGAGCCGTTTGTAATACTCCTCGATAAAGTTGCGGTCCGAGGCATAAGCGGCTTCAACCTGAACCCGCAGCTCCTGGAACTCGTGTTCCTCATCGTCGGGGAGGAATCGCTGGTTGTGACGCAAGTTGAGCCGGCCGCGGACCGACTGGAAGGGAGGGTCGGCCGACCGCTGAAAGCCGGCCTTGCCTGCGCCGGCGGGGCCGTTGGTCACGATGGCCGGCCCGGTGCCGAGCACGTCGATGCCCTCGTCTTTGAGCCCCCAGATGTCGAAGTAGCCGTAATAGCTGTCGGTGATGGTGTCCGCCTGCGGCCGGTTGCGGTGATAGGGATCCATCAGGTCGCGGAAGAAATCGGTGCCGTACCAACCGATTTCACTGCCGAGGGCGGGAAAGTCCTTGGTCCGGGCGCTCAAGTAGTCAACGTCAACGTTCCAGAGGTCGACCCAGTCGGGCCGGCGCATCTGCAGCAGCCGGAAGCCATTCCAGTCGGTCAGGAGCTGCTGGCCGAAGTAGTTGTTCTCGCGATAGAAGAACTGGCGCAGCGGCGGCTCGAGGTCGTCGATGTCGGCCACGATCCGCGGCCAGTAGAACACCGGAATCGGCCCGAAGTAGTAGACGTTCTGGCGGGCATCGAATCGCCAGACGACTTCTTCGTCGGGAGCCGGGTCCCTGGCATCGTTGAGCTTCTTGCCCGAGTTGGGATCGCTGGCCGGCCGGGTGTAACGAGTCAGGTCGATTGATCGGTTGGTGAACTTGTAGCCCGGATCGGGAAATCGGCTCCCGGTCGTGACCGCCGGCTCGGCCCGGATCTCGGGCTGCTCGGCCAGCGCGAAGCTCCCATCGGCAAGCTGGATCATGCGGCGAAACTGTTCGACCCTGGGCGACTTGATCTTGATCGGCTGCAAGAGCCCGGCGCGTAAACGGCGACCTCGGCGTCGGGTGCGAGCGCGCGGTCGGTGAGGAAGTCGTAATAGACCCGGGCGCGCGAATCGTCCGCTGGTCTCCCTTGCCCGCCCACTTGTTCTCATCCTGGCGGAGCACAACGTTGCCTTCGAGATAAACCTCCATCGGCTGCTTGTCGTCGTCGACCCACGTCTCCCCCATGGGCATCTGCATGGGCTGCCCCTTGACGCGATTCGGCCCACGCCAGATCACCGCCTCGTCCGCCTCGATATCGATTGTCCCGAACTTCGGCGACTTGGCGACCAGGTTGATGCCCCCCCGGCAGATGATCGTCTGCACGCCGTCGGGAGTCACCGGGAGAAACCTGACCTGAAGCTGGCGGCCGCTCAGAGGGAACAAGCTGGTGATCCGCTGAGTGCCGGGAAGAATTGGAACCATGCCGGGCGGTAAGCCGGGCGGGGCGCCAGGCGGTAGGGCGCGGGGCGGAGCGTTCATGGCGCCTTCGGGCAGCGGCTCGAGCGAAGGCGGTAAGTCCTCGCGGTTGGGCGAGAGGTTTGGCACCTGGACTTCGGGCTCACCCTCGATCGGCGGCAAATCGACGGCGGGGCGATCTCCGTTCCCAGGCGCCTGCGCCACAGTCTGGACAACATTCGGATCCGGGGTGGGTCTCACCGTGCTGGTCGTCGTGTATTGAACCGGCCGGACCATCGGATCAAGCTTGGGATCGCCTCCGGCGCCCGGCTGCGCTGCGGCCGGCGCCGGTTCGATCGGGAGGACGGCGGGGGGGGTGCTCCGCTCAGAATATGGCGGGGCGGCGGAGGCGGGTATCGCCATCGATTGCGGCGGGTCCGGCTTTGTCGCGGAGTCGGCCGGAGCTTGAGCCGGCGCTCCGGCCGTGGCAACTTGCTCGGGCAACGGAACCAAGCCGGACCGCCTGACGATCTCGTATTGCCACGGCGAGCCAGGCAATCTGGCGAGCCCCGATTCCTGGTAGGGCGAGACGCGGACTTCGTGCGACGTTTCAAACGTGGCGCGATGGCGCGCACGCGGCTCGGCCGCGGCGGAGAGCTGGACCTTTCCCTCGGAGTACAAGTCGACCACATAGACCTTTTCGCCCTCGGGCGACTCGACGGTGCGGATCCGGGCAACGGCCTGCTGCGCGCGTATTCCTTCCGTTCCTTGGAGCACTGCGACGTCGCCCGAGAGATAGAGCCAGCGCGCGCCGAACCCATCCCAGGGCGCGACGCAGCGCGCGGATAAAACGATCGGCTCCTTGGAAGCGCGCAGATCGCGAGCGCTGAGCGAATCCTGCGCCAAGAGGATGGGTGCCATCCCTGCGGCGAGAATGAAACCTAACCACACGCCGCGAGGCGGGTAGCGACTGGGTCGGTCGTCCCCTCGCACGGTTCCTCCCAAGAATCGGCCTGGCTGCTCCCTTCGGATCGCGCTGCCGGGCCGACCCGCGAATAACTGCACGTACTTCCTTGCAATCTGGAGAGATGCGACCAAGCGACCGGTCGCCGCCCGGACCGGGCCCCACGAACGCACAATCTGCCTGCAGACCGGCGCAATCGCCTCCAATCCGGGGCTGGGGCGCGGGAGACGCGCTAGAGTCCGACGCAAATTGCGAAGTCCAAGATATGCCAGTGACGGGACAATCGGTGGACAAATTAGCCGGATCGCGCCGGATCGTCAAGGGCTAGCCCGCGAATGCACTCATCCCACGGGTGTTTCGCGATTCAACTCCTTCGACCGGACACCGAACGCCCGCTTCGACAGCCCACTTTATCTAACCCGCTCTTCAGCGCATTTTGCGCATTTGAGCCATGGTGCTATTCAGAGACCGGAATCGGGCCGACTTCCGGGTCGCGGGTGAGCATCGACTCGAGCCAGGTCTGCCCCGGTCCGGTCCGCCGGATCAGGATCGGAGAACCCCGAGGTGATTTCCTCAGCCCCGTAGGTGCCGCAATAGGTCCCCTCGGCCTTGGTGATCGTCTCGTAGCCTTTCCCCAAGTGATCGGGCCAGTAGCTCTCCAGGTACGACCGGTAGAGATAACTGCTCGGCGGTCACAAAGCGAGCCGCGTCCCCTTCTCCTCTTTCGGCTCCGTGAGCCGCGCGACCAGCGGCTCAATTTCATCCCAAATCGGCTTATAATACGTCAGCATGCGAGACTTAGCCTCCTCTCGCCCTGGCGCGGAAACCCACTCGATGTAATGCGTACGTTCCTTGAACCAGAAGTATCTGTGACGCCCCGCGTAGGCTTCCCCAATGAGGCTCGGTACGTTATGCAGTAACTCAATTTCAGCACTGATCCAATCCCGGTCTGTGGACTGGACCGCCTGTCTCATGACGACAAACCCGATACTCAGAAACTGGGCATATAAGAGGTCGAGCTCAACCATTCTGTCACCTCCGAAAGACGTACGCGGGCAGATGTGTGATCCCAGCACGGCGAGCGTTTTCAACCCGTGTCATTCCATCCATCACCCGCAGTTGTAATCCGCGGCTCGATCTGCATCGGCCTGGTCAACCGCAGGATCGAGCTTTATTCCGATCCGGCCATGGCTGGATATCGATCCTCGCGAAAACAAAGGCAGGTCCTTACGGCGAGATGTTCCAGACCTCGACCAACCGCCAGCCCCTTTTCGTCAAGGCGACCACGCCACCGATATCCCACCCGACCTTGCACGCTTTTGCAACGTTCGGGGGGACCGCGATCGGGCCGATCTCCGAGTCGCGTGTGAGCATCGACTCGAGCCAGATTTGCCCCGGTCCCGTCTGCTGGATCAGGAAATGGCCTTCGATCTTCCGGCCCGAACTGACCGGGCCGTTCTCGGCGAGCCAGTCGCAGAGGTTGTCGAGGAGCTGCTGGCTGACCGGAAGGTCGCGAGCGGTCGTCCCCACCAGTTCCCGGACCGATTCGTCGTCCTCGATGTACCCCTTTTGGACCAGCCACTTGCCGAGCTTCTTGACGAAAGTGTCGGCAGCCTTCATCGTTTCGTTGCCGGCGATGACCTTGCGCGGTATGAAGTAGCCGAGGAACTCGGAGAACCCGGAGGTGATTTCCTCGGCCCCGTAGGTGCCGCAATAGGTCCCGTCGGCCTTGGTGACCGCCTCGTAGTCTTTCCCCGAGTGATCGGGCCACTAGCTTTCCAGGTACCTCCTGTAGAGGTCGATGATTCCTTCATACCTTTCGAAGGTCTTCGGGCTGAGCCTGGCCTGCTGATCCGCCAGAAACTCCTCGAAAAGCTGGTCGATTGTCTTGTCAGGCTTGGAAGTGTTCATCATCGTCTCCGTCGAGCAGCTTGACCTTGCGGCCCCGAAACCAGCCCTCCTCCGCAGCCTTCTGGAACTGCTCGGGGGTCCAGCGGAAGCGGCTCGTTTTCCTCTCGGTCCGTTGGATCCTTCTCATTCTGATAGGTCCGGATATCGACCGCGCTGGCGATCTTGATGAATCTCCTGGTCTACCACGACAATGGACCGCTTTGGTATTGTGAGGACTTCAACAATGATCGTTCAGGATGATCGCCGTGAATGTGCCGGAGTAAGGGCCCATGAACACCGTCGTCGAAGCTCCTCTGGAAATGGTCGAGGCAGTGGCTGGGCTTCGGCTACCCCCAAGAGCTGACCACCGCTTGCAAGCCCTGATGGACCGCAATAACGAGGGCGCCTTGCGGTCTGACGAGAGAGAAGAATTGGAGGCTCTGGTCGAACTCAGCGAAACCATCGCACTCGTGCGTGCCCAGGCGCTCCACGTGCTGGGGCGCAAACCGGCATGATCTCTTGGGCCGAGATGGCGCGGTCGGTCGAGGCTCGGGCCGAGGGCCGGTGCGAATATTGCGGAATGCACCAGTCCCTTCAGGGCGCGACCTTTCACGTTGAACACATCATGCCGAGCTCACGTGGCGGAGCGTCGAATATGGACAATCTGGCCTGGTGTTGCCCCGGCTGTAACCTATGCAAGTCCGATCGGATCGAGGCTCCTGATCCCGAGACCGGCGGGCTCGTCCCGCTGTTCAACCCACGGCGGGACTCGTGGGCAGAACATTTTCGCTGGAACGGCTATGAGCTGGTTGGGCAGACGCCGGCGAGTCGAGCCACGGTGCTCATGCTCGACCTGAACCATTCTCGGAGGATCCGCATCCGCCGAGCGGAAGAGCTCTTTGGATTGTTCCCCCCATGAGCGATCGTTCTGTGCGTTGGGTCTGGTATGGCCGCCCTCGAATAAGCCCGGCAACGACTTATGCCACGCACGGCATAAACGGCGTCATTGGACGGTGGGTGCAACCCGCTCGAGAGCTCGTCGTTGATCGCGGCGCACGCGGCGACACGACCACTCACCACTCACCTCGTCGGTCTCGCCGCGCACGGCGAGACGGCAGGGGAACCCTCCCCAAAAGCTGCAATAGGCTGCAATGGGCTGCAATTATTCGACGGCTACGCCTTCGTTGAGTACTTCGAACCGAACGTGTTACAGTCGTGTGATGAACATCCCGACCCCGCTTTGCTCCAAGTCGGAATTCGAGCTGCCGCTTAGCCATCTGGCCTTCGAGCGCGCCAACAAGGTGATTCCCGGCGGTGTCAATAGTCCGGCCCGGGCGTTCGGGGCCGTGGGGGGTGAGCCGCCGTTTATTGCCCGTGCCCAAGGAGCCTATCTCCACGACATCGACGGCCATTCCTACATTGACTACGTCGGCTCGTGGGGCCCGATGATTCTGGGACACGCCCATCCGCAGGTCCGAGGGGCGATTGTCGAGGCTCTCGACCAGGGAACCAGCTTCGGCGCTCCCACGATCCGCGAGATCGAGATCGCCGAGGTCGTGAGAGAAGCGATTCCCTCGATCGAGAAGGTTCGATTCGTGTCGTCGGGCACCGAGGCCGCGATGTCGGCCGTGCGGCTGGCGCGTGGAGTTACCGGCCGGCCCAAGGTCATCAAGATGACCGGGCATTACCACGGTCACGTCGACGCCTTGCTCGTTCAAGCCGGTTCGGCGGCCACGACGCTGGGGACGCCGAATCAGCCCGGGAGTGACGGCGGGGGCAGTCGAGGACACCATCCTCTGCCCGTTCAATGATGTGCAAGCCGTGGCACAGGCCCTGGCACAGTTCCCCGGCCAGGTCGCCGCGGTGTTGCTGGAGCCGATCGCCGGCAACATGGGCCTCGTTCCGCCCCTGCCGGGCTACCTGGCAGCTCTCCGCGAACTGACCGAAAAACACGGAAGCTTGCTGGTATTCGACGAGGTGATGACTGGCTTTCGCGTGGCCTACGGCGGAGCTCAAGAGCTTTACGGCATCCGGCCCGATCTGACGGCGCTGGGCAAGATCATCGGCGGCGGCCTGCCAGCCGCCGCATACGGGGCCTCGGCCCGGATCATGGACCATGTCTCGCCGGCCGGGCCCATCTATCAGGCCGGAACGCTCTCGGGAAACCCCCTGGCGATGGCAGCCGGACTGAGTGTGTTGAAAATGCTCCGGGACCGATCAATCTACGATCGACTGGAGTCACTCTCGTCACGTCTCGCCGACGGATTGCATCGCGCCGCGACGGATGCGCGGGTTCCGCACAGCGTCCAGCGCGTGGGCAGCATGCTGACTTTGTTCTTCCACGACGGGCCGGTCAAGAATTACGACGACGCCCGCAAGAGCGACACGGGCCTCTTCGCTCGCTTTTTCTGGGAAATGCTCGCGCGGGGTGTTTACCTTCCGTGCAGCCAGTTTGAAGCCGCCTTCGTCTCGGCGGCTCATACCGAAGACGACATCGATCGGACGGTCGAGGCCGCACGGGAATCGCTGCGGTCGATCCATTGATCAGATCAGCGGACCGGCCTGGGCAAATTCCGCCGGCAATTGGGGGGAAGGTGATCAGTCATCGAGCCCGGTTGATGGGTCTGGCTCGATGGCGAGCCCCTGGAGTCGTCGTTTGAGCGATTCGACGGCCCGCCGCGGCCGGGTTGCGCGGATGACCGCGGCGCTCACGGCGACGCGCGTCGCGCCGGCCTCGAGAACACGGTCGAGGTTTGCTTCGTTGATACCGCCGATTGCGAACCACGGCAACGTGGTGGATTCCGCGGCCAGACGGACGAGTGCGAGGCCGGCCAACTCCGGTTCGGCGAACAACTTGGTCGGGCTGGAGAAGACCGGTCCGACACCGAGGTAGCTCGCTCCCGCCAGGATCGCGGCATCGAGCTGGGCGCGGTCGTGAGTCGAACACGCCGATGTGCGCAGCGCCGCCCAGGATGCGCCTGGCATCGCGAACCGAAATGTCGTCCTGTCCCACATGGGCCCCGTCGGCACGCGCCAGGCGGGCCAGGTCGACCCGGTCGTTGACGATGAAGGGCACGCGCGCCCTGGCGGTCAGAATACGCACTTCGCGGGCTCGGGTGAGAAACTCGCGGTCGGTCATTCCCTTTTCGCGAATCTGGATGCAATCCGCTCCGCCCGCCAGGGCTTCGTCGACGATCCAGGTGAGATCTCCCAGAGTCGGCAAGCCGCCGACCAAGACCATGAGCGCGGCATTACCGAGGCCGCGATACGCGGAGACTGCGGTCATGGTCAGCTTCTCGATCGTATAGATGTCGTAGCGCAGCACCTCGAAACGGCCGGCCAACCAGATGTCAACCAGTTTGCTGTACTCCTCGAGCGACCGGAGTGCCTCGGCAATTCGCTTGAAGTTGGCCGCGAGTACGGCGCGGGGTTTTCGCGGAGCTGCTCGCTGCGCGTCATGATGTGGGTACCGACGTCCTCGGTGGTGTCGCGCGAATCGAGCAAGAGATTGGCGTCGAGGCCGCGCTCCGCCTCGGCAAACCGGTGGCGAACCTCTTTGAGCCGCCGGGTCAAGCCGGGATCGTCGAGCACGAAGCGGACGTAGTCCTCGACGACGCGCAAGCCTTCGCGCACGCGATTGGCCGACGCATCGAGAATGCGCCCCAGGTCAACGCCCCCACCAGGCTCGGCCAGGTCCAGAGGCGGGATCTCCGCGGCGGGAGGCAGCGGGCCCGAGTCGCCGGTCGTCGTCTGGACCAGACGCTCGAACAAGGCCTGGTACTCCAAGCCGGCTTCGCGGAGTAGATCCGCAGCCTCGCCCGAAGAGGCGAGCAGTCCCGCCAGCAGGTGTTCCGTGCCCACCTCGCGCCTGCGATTCAGCCCACGGGCTGACAGTGCTGCCTCGTTCAATACCGCTCGCAAGCGGATCGAGAGCGAGAGCGGCTCGAGTGGCGGTTCGCCTGATGACAGCTCGAATTCGAACGCGGAACCGGTTCCTTCCAGCGCTTCCCATGCCGGCGTGCTCAGGGCCGCCCAGAGCCGTGCCGTCTCTACGCCGAACTCAGCCAGCAGCTCGGAAGCCTGGCTATCCGACTCGAGGACCAGGGCGGCCAGCAAGTCCAAGGGCTCGACCAGAGCCCCATGGCGACGCCTCGCCAGCAAGTCGGCCCGCTCAAGAACGCGCTGGGCACTGGCCGTGAACGACTGGAACATAAGCTCTTCTCACCAACTTTGGTGCATACCGTCTCTTGAAATTCCGGATTGACGATCGCAAGATGAAACGAGAGACCCTCCAACTTCCTGACGATCCCGTGTCGCAGCGGTTGGTAGGGTCCTGGGAGTAACTCGAAACCTGATGCTACGGATCCAATCCCACCCCAACAGCCCCACTCACAAGGACACGCCTGTGCTGTACCGCTTGAATCTTTTGCCTGCCTTCGTTGCTTTAGCCGGTTTAATCGGTTTTACGTGCCTTGCGGTCGCCGCCGCTGCCGACTCCGGCAAGAAGCCGGGGTCTGTTCTTGATTTTCACGTCAAGGACATCGATGGCAAGCCGGTCGACCTCTCTGCCTTTCAGGGCAAGGTGCTCCTGGTCGTCAATACGGCCAGCCAGTGTGGCCTGACCCCTCAGTACAAGGACCTGGAGTCAGTTTACGAGAAATACAAGGGACAAGGGCTTGAGATCCTGGCCTTCCCCGCGAACGAATTCGGCAAACAGGAACCGGGAAGCAACGAAGAGATCAAGCAGTTTTGCTCGAGCAAGTACAAGGTCAGCTTTCCGCTGTTTTCCAAGATTGTCGTCAAAGGGAAGGGAATCCATCCCCTTTACGACTTCTTGACCGGTGAATCGACCAACCCCAAGTTTGCCGGTGAGATTCCCTGGAATTTCACCAAGTTCCTGGTCAACCGTAAGGGTGAAGTGATCGCGCGGTTCGAGCCCAAGGTGAAGCCCTCGGCGGAAAGCGTCACGGGCGCGATCGAGAAGGCTCTGTCGGAAAAGTAGTGAGCTTCGGGTCATCGTAGAGGCGTAAGTACCGATAGTAGACCTCGAGCGTAAGGGCTGCCAGGGCCGTACAGTAAATGCGGCCCCCTTTGGCGCCATAGATGCTGCCGTCCGGCTCCCAGCTTCCCGTCTGGTGGCCTGATTTGCATTGGAGCTCTACGATCCGGTCGCGGATCTTGGCGTTCCAGCGATCCCAATCCTCACCGCCGTGCTGGTAAAGCGCCAGCGTGGCGTAATACCAGTAGTATACGTTCGTCGGCCCGCGGTCTGATTCGTTCTGGAGCAAGAACCGGGCCGCCTCGGAGCTGGCCAGGCCGGGGCCGCCCACGCCGAGAAACTGACGGCAAACCCAGGCTTCGGCCGTCATTGTCGGTGTCACTGGGTCCGCGGGTTGATAGCGGGCCAGGCCCTTGGATTGCCCCGCGGCGACCTGATCCAGCCAGCGGAGAGTGCCCTGGCGGATCGAAGCTTCGTTGGGAGTCGGGATGCCGACCTCCCTGGCGGACTTGAGCCCCATCACGACCCAACCCAGGATGCTCGTGTCGCCGACCGGTGCGCCAGGCTCGTAGCGCCAGGCCAGGCCGTCGCGGGCCCGGGCGCGCACCAGAAAGTTCACGGCGCGTTCGGCGGGGTCTCGCAGACGGCCATCGCCGGTCAGCGCGTAAGCCTCGCACAAGCTGAGCGTCGCCATGGCGTGGCAGTACATGCCGACGACTCGGCTGCGACCCCGCAGATCGCCATCGGGGTGTTGCTGTTTCAGCAGGAAGTCAATGCCCTTGCCGACCGTATCCGAGTAGCGCCCTTCGGTGTGGGTGTAGCCGGCCCCGAGATAAGTCAAGAGTGCCAGGGCCGAGAGCGCCGTGTCGGCTTCCCAGTATGCACACTCGCCAAAGCAGGTTTCGCCCGGGGGGCAGTGAACCGTGAAGTCGTCGTCTCCTTTTGCCGGGCTACCGTCGTCGTAGCGCGCGACGCCTCCGTCCCAGCGGCCGTCCGGGTCCTGGTGTCGAGCCAGCCAGTCCAGTGCGCGTTCGACGGCGAGCTCGCTGGCGGCGCTTGCTCCGCTCCGCTGGGCACGTGCGGATCGGTCCGGCTCGAGCCGTGGCTGATACAGTTTGGGAATATCCGGCAGGCCGCGGCCCTCCGCGCTCGCGCACGGGGGCGACACTCGCCGCGATCGACGGTCTGGGTGTCGCCCTGACGAGTGCGACGGGACTCCCGTCATCCTCCCCGGCACCAGCCGGCTCGGGCCTGCCGTCGGCCTGGCGGCCACCCGGTTCGCCGGACGTCTTCGCCGAGCCTGGCGCTCTGGGCTCGGATCTCGCCGGCCTGGTCGCATTGCGCCGCAACCGCGTGTCATCGTTTCGCATGCTCCGGTCGGGGCGGAGCCGACGGTCTGATTGAAGGACGATCCCGCGCAAGTAGTGATGGCTCGGACGTCCGCGGGGCCCCTTTCTCGGTCTCCCGCTCCGCGGCAGCGGCAGGCAAATCCTCCGCGGGATCAGCGGCGGCCAGGTTTGCCGGCGGAGGAGCCTGCGGCATCGGTGCACGATCAGTTTCTGTGACGGTCAAATCGGCCCGCGGTTCCGGCGTCAACCCATCCGCGACCGGACGGACCGCTTGGGGGATCGTTGCCACGACCGCCACGGGCGCCTGGGGCAAATGCAGCGATCCGGACTTTGACGCGGCGGACGGCTCAATTTGGGGACGCTGGGGGCGGATCGCGGCGTTCGCCAGCAAAACGGGCGAGTCAACCAGGTCCCAGCGGGCTGCGGCCGATTTCTTGGTCTCGGTCTGGGACGGCCGGAGAGCTCGAATGGCATCGTCCCTGGCCGTCGCCGCCGATGCTTCAGTGGCCGGCGAAACCTTGATGTTGCGGATATGAGCCCGCTGCGCCGCGTCGCGGCGGTCCGGGCGGAGGGCCCACGGTAACGATGGGATCGTGCTGCCGTACAAGACGAGGCCAAAATGTGCGGCCAGGGATAGGACCAGGCATTTCCGCAGCGCTCGCCTCGAACCGTAGCACGACCAGACGACGAGCGCGAGACCGATCGTTCCCAGCCCCAGCACTGCCCACGTGCCCAGGTCGGCTCGCAGTAGATTCAAGAAGGTGTCGAGGTCCAGTCCAGTCATTGCGCTCCATCATAGCCACGATCGGCAGGCTTGGCAGGTTTTGGTTCAGTCGCGCTCGCTCGAGGGTCGGCCCGAGCGCGCCCGGGTCTCGATCAGAAACCCGCCTCCTGTTGATCGCGCCGCGTGCTCAAATCGGCTCCATCATCGCGCCGGAGGTACGACTGATGCGGAGTTCGCACCGGCCGGCGAGCATTGTCGTTGTCAGAGGCAGGCGCGGCAGGCGACGCTCGCAAGGGTGATGCTCCAACCGGGAAGGCCGGCGGCGCGCTGGGGGCGGCCAGGGCGATGGCGTCGATCGTTTCGGCGCCGACGCGATCGAGCGCCCCCGTGAGCTTCTCGATCCGGCTGAGCAGCCCGTCATAAGCGACCAGGGACAAGGTGGCCATGATGATTCCGGCGCAGAGCGGTGTCAACGCATTCGAAAGCGCCGGTCCCCAGGCGATCGCTGGAGAACGGGACTGGGCCGATTCGGCCGCCGCGCCGGGAGCAACGGCTGCGGGTGGAATCGAATCCAGTACCCGTCCGATGGCGAACAGGGTTCCCAGCAGGCCGATCAAGGGCGCGAGCGCCGCGATCCGCCGCAGGCTCCCCACGTTACGGCGCAGGCGATCGGTTTCGACCCGATGAGCAAGGGATACAGCCCGCTCCAGGTCGGAGGCGGGGCGCCCCCAGCGACGAACCGCCGCCAGCGCGATCCTGGCCGCCGGGCTCGGGTTCAGCTCGCAATGGTCGAGAGCTCCACCGCAATCGAGCTTACCTGCGTGCAGTCTGTCCAGAAAGCGCTCGGTAAAATCGATTGGCACGATGCGCCGCCGTCGGAGTTTGATCGACCGCTCGACGAGCACGCCCAATCCGAAGACGCCACAACCGACCAAACCTCCCCAGGTAACCCGATCCGACGGCTCGGTACGCACGTACCACCGCACGAGCCGCCTTCCCGCCCGCCGAACTTGGCCAGGGATCTCCGATTCAGCCCATGCCTCGCCGCCGGAATCCTCCGGGGCGCCCGTATCTGCTCGGCTTTGATCGCGCGAATCCACCAACGGATTCTGGTTCGATTCCGGCCCGTCAAACGCGAGGGCCGATCTGCCGGAATAACAAGCCAGGAGACAGCCCGCCGCCACGATTGCAGTCGATCGAGCCGATAGCTTCCGCCAGCGCATGGATGGCATCCTTCTCGTACTAATATTTGGCTCTGGAACGTGACGCGGCGGCGGCCTTGGAATCTGCGTCCCGCAAGCGATTCCGCGCCTCGACCGCGCCGGGATCCCGAGGAAACCGGGACAAGAGCCGTTGATAAGTTTCGGCGGCGTCGGCCCACTGGTCGAGCCGTTCGTAAACTTTTCCGGCTTCGAGCAGGGCGGCGGCTTGCCAGCGGGGGGCGTGGTAAAGAATGTCAACTTTGAGGAATTCACGAAGTGCTTCGTGAAATTGGTCTTCGTGAAAGTAGCTTTCACCACACATGAGCTGTGCCCGGGCAGCGAGGTCGTCGTCCTTGTCCTTCCGCGCCCCGATGACGGCCTGAAAGGCTGTGCGCCGCCTGGAGCTGCCCCAGGCCGAGCAAGGCTCGACCAGAAGCGTAATCCACTTCGGCCATTCCCGGATCACCCGCGGGTAAATCGTGCCGCAGCGCTTGCGTGCCTTCGAGCACGACCTTCCAGCGTTTGAGACCAATCCAGCATTCGATCTGTTTCAACCGCATCGACGCGACGAATCCCATGGGATCGGACTCGCCGGCCGGCTCTTTCAGAAGCGCCGAGAAGCCGTCAAGAGCCAGGGCGAAGTTTCCCTGCTTCAAGGCCGCGACCGGCGCAAGAAGGCCGCTTCGCGGCGGTATGGGTTTGCGGGGAATTCCGCCAGCAGGCGGTCGAACGTGGCCAGTGCGGGCTCCCAATCCGTCAACTCGAGCTGGGTTCGCCCCAACCGGTAAAGCACCGCGGGCAGTAGCCGCCGGAGCGATTCATCCTGGCCAGGCTCGGTCGGGCCCGATCGTTTCGATGCCTCGTTCCTGGCAAGGTCAGGCGCCAGCCCGCTTTTCGGACGCGCCGGCCGTGCGACGACGAGGGGACTCAACAACTCCACAACCTTTTTGTAATCACGGGCTTCGTTGGCCGATTCAGCCAGGTTGAAGCGCGCGTCGGCGGCGTAGGGGCTTGCCGGATGGTTCTCTAGCAGCCGGGCGAAGACGCGGTCGGCCTCCTCAGGCTTCTGGGAGTCGAGCAGAGTCCATCCCCACTCCGCCAGCGCTGCATCCTCCGGCAATCCACCAGCCGCCAGCATCGCCCGGGCATTCGGGCCGGCAAAGAACTGCTTGAAATCGGCCGCTGCTTCTCGGTTGCGGCCAAGCTTGGCGAGCAAACGAGCACGTGCCAGGGTTGCTAACGAGGATTGTTCCGTATTCCCGAAGCGCTTGATGACTTGCGAGTAGGCATCAAGGGCGGCGTCCGACTCACGACCAGATTCGAGTGTGCGTGCCCGTTCCAGCGCGATCTTGGAAGCGACCGGGGCATTCGGCGCGAGCTCGAGCATCCGCGCAAACGCGGCGGCGGCATCGACCGGCTTGCCTAGCTCACTGAGTGCCTTGCCGAGGCCGCCAAGTGCCCGGATTTTCAGGGTGAGCTCGACCGCTTCGCTGCCCCCGGCGGCCGGCGTTCCCTTTGGGGGTTCCACGTCGACCACCAGGCGTAACTGATCGAGGGCTTGTTGGGGCTGATGGGCTCGAAGCGCCGCCTCGGCGAGCCTGACTCGAGTCGGCGGGAGCAATTTGCTCCGCGGGAACTGATCCGCCAGAATGGCCAGGGTTTTGCCGGCGTCTTCGAGGTGGTCTGCGCCGATGCGTGCGACGACCAGGTGAGCGAGTGCAAAATCGGCGACCTCGCCTTTCGGGTTGGCGGCGAGGTATTTTTCGAGCGGCACGATGGCGGCGGCGTAGCGTCCTCCCTCGACATGGGCCTGTCCCAGCATGAACTGGGCGTCGCTGGTAAAGGCGCTCGTAGCCTCCGTAGTCAGCTTGGAGAGAGTCGCCAAGGCATCGGCCGAACGGCCCAGCGCGCGATAGGCGATGGCCAGTTCGTAGCGGACAGCCTGTGAAAGGCCGGGCGGCAGGCTCGCCGTTTTCTTCTGGACCTTGCCATCGGGAGGCCCAAGCAGCGGTTCCAGGATTGCGACCGCTTCGCCGGGCTTCCCTTGCAGGGAAGCGGCACGCGCCTCGATCAACCGCACTTCGGGCACGAGCGGGCTTTCTGGGTAGTGGGCCGTGAAGGTGGCGGCCAAGCGACGAACCGTCGCGGCATCTTCCTCTTCGAGTGCCAACTGGGCGGCCCGCTTGAGAGCGTCATCGGCCCAGGGATCTTTCGGGTCGGACTCGGCCAGTTTGAGAAAGCGGGCCTGGGCCTCCGCGCGACGGTTCTGTTTCTGGAGCGCCTCGGCCGATCGAAATAGTAGAGCCGGTGCTTCCGGTGACTTGGGAAACCGCTTGATGGCGTCGTCGATTGTCGCCAGGGCCGCGTCGGCGTGGCTGCGCTCCAGGTCGATCGTCGCCAGCTCGAGTGCAGCCCGCGCAGCGAACGGCTGCTCACGATCGGCCGCCAGCGGTCGAAGGAGAGTCTCGGCATCCTGGGCCCGGCCAAGCTTCAAGAGGCATTTCGCGCGCACGAATCGAGCCTCGGACCGCAGGGTGCTTTTGGGTGCTGCCCGCTCCAAGCTGGCAAGCGCATCGGCCGCATCGGCAAACTCTCCGGCCGACTGGTGGATGAGCCCGATCTGGAGCCAGGCCTGGTCCACCCATTCTGGTTCACCCTGCGCAGCAAGCTTCTGGAAGAGCCGGAGTGCTTGGTCGCGCTCGCCCAGCTCCGCGAGGGCCCGACCCAGGCCGAAACGGGCGCGATCGGCCATTCGGCCCTTGGGATAGGCGGAAATGGACTTCTCGTAAGCGGCTCTGGCGCGCGCAGGATCGTTGAGCCCGGAATGAACGTCTCCCAGATAAGTCCAGGCCATTTCCAGGCCCGGATGGCCATTCGCCGCGGCTGTATACGTTTCTAACTCACGACGCGCTCTTGCGAGATCACCCAGCAGATAGGACAATTCTCCACACCGATAGCGCGCGATCAACGCGCGGGGATCTTCCGGAGCATCCTTGAGAAAATCCTGGAAAGCCCGCAGAGCGTCCGGATAGCGCCCTTGGCGAAGGCGAGCATTTGCCAGGCCGAATCGAGCGTCGCGCAATTCCGATCCGGCTGCCCGTGACTTGAGAATCCGTTCGAATTCCTCGGCCGCCAGATCGAACTTGCGCTGACGCAAGAGCCCATTCGCAAAGTTGAGGGCGTCGGAGGCGCGCTGGGGCAGCCCCGCCTGATTCTTGGTCCCGTCCGCTGTCGGTGCCGACACGGTTGAACCCGGATCTTGCTTCGCCGCCGGCTCCTGGCCCATGGAAGAGCCGGCCGATATTACGACGGCGACCGAAAGAGCAATTCCCACGTTCCAAAGGGCGCACATTGTCCCGACCTTTCTCGATCCATTCGCATTCCTGAACCGACGATAATCGATGCGGAATGGGCCTTCAAACGATACGAGCCGGTTTTTTCTCAGTCATTCGTAGCGTTTCGGGAATCGCTCCAGGCTAAAACCCCAATGGTTCCTCCGAGAACAATCGAGGTGTTGGTAGAGATATACCAAGTGCGCCGGCCTTGAGCGATTGATTTTCGAGCGTCTGGGAGGTCAGCTCGCAAGCTGCAAGCCTCGTGTGCCAAATCCCCACGGTACCCCAGGAATTCCGACTTTGACAAAAATTCGGTGAAATGACTGGATTTATCGCGACCGTTTTAATCTACTAGAATCTCGCAGAATTCCCAAAACACGCAGTTCTTAATCTTGTATACTAGAGGAAACCATTCGAGATCAGAGGTTACCGGTCTGATCTCGAATCGTTCGGTTGTCTCGCTGAGGTTCCCCACCTGGAGATTGCATCAATGAAGGTAGTGCGTTTGATCGGAACGACTGCGGCCGGATTGCTGAGCCTCGGACTTGCTGCCTCCGCGTCGGCACAAGCACCGGGTAAGGTCCTGCCTGCGGCCCAAGGCCCCGTTAAGACCATGCCGGCTGCTCAGGCTCCGGCACCTCCCAGTACGGCCGTGCCCGCCGCTCAGGCTCCGGCTCCGGCCAAGATGATGCCCGCCGCTCAGGCTCCGGCTCCGGCCAAGACCATGCCCGCTGCCCAAGCCCCGGCTCCGGCCAAGACCATGCCGGCTGCTCAAGCACCGGCCCCGGCCAAGACCATGCCGGCTGCTCAAGCACCGGCCCCGGCCAAGACCATGCCGGCTGCTCAGGCTCCGGTCAAGACCATGCCGGCTGCTCAGGCTCCGGCTCCGGTCAAGACCATGCCGGCCGCGCAGGCCCCAGCTCCATCGAAGATGCTTCCACCTCCTTCGGCTCAAGCCCCGCTGCCGGCGAAGACTTTGCCTGCTGGACAGGCTCCCGCAACCGGCTCTGACGCACCCCCGCCTCCCCCAGCCCCCAGCGGCAAGAAAGCCTGAGCACACCTCGACTCAGCTTTGCAGCAAGGACCCCACTCCGACTCAGGATGGGGTCTTTTTTTGCGCCACCACATGACGTTTCGACGCTGACACGGCGAGGGCGATTTTCGGAGCTTACAAAAGAAGTCCGATTAGGAGGATTTTTTTGTTGACACTGGATCTACAGATTGCTTAGATTCGCTGTTAGCGACAGATCGTGTAGAATCTGCCGTTTGTGCAGACCACGCGTCTTGCGACGAATGCAATGGTTGTTTCGAGGCTGTCGAATGTCATGACTTGAGAAAACGAGCGTTTGAGGGCTTTCGATGAACTGGCGAACGGATCGATGGTAGGATGCAGGTCACCGGACCGCTTTCTTCGGAAGAGTTCGCCTGAGCGTTAAAGCCGTTTCATCCAGCGCCGTATTCGAAAAACCCCCAAACCGCAAACGTTTTTCTCAAGAAAGGTAACCAATCCGGCTCAGGAGATCCTCAGGCAACAGAGACGTAACCGGATTGGTTGGTTCGGCGAAGCTCGAGGCCGGGCTCTATCGCTACGACTGAGTGCTTGGAATAGGAGTTTTGTCCTATGCTTGGCGCACAAGGTCGGGTCGCGCGTTCTGCAACGCGGTTCGGTTGGGGCCGCATCCACTCGGTGGATCATTCCCCCACATTCCCAGTCTTTCAGCGAGGTACAAGACCATGAGAGTTCGCAACTTGATTCTGGCTGCGGTGATGGGTGTTGGCATGCTGGTTGCCACCGGCGAGAAGGCATCGGCGAACTGCTTCTTTAGCTGCTGCACCCCGTGCTACTCCTACTGCTACACGCCGTGCTCCTACACGCCATGCTACACGTACACGCCGTGCTACACCTACACGTACACGCCGTGCTACACCTACACGCCGTGCTATTACACCACCCCCTGTTACACGTACACGCCGTGTTATTACTACACTCCGTGCTATTCCTACTCGAGCTGTTGCTTCTCGATCTGCTGTTGGTAGGTTAGCCGAGTTCATTCGACCACCGGTGCCAACAGAATCCAGGCTAAGCAAGAACGGACTCGGACGCACTCGTACGGTCGTTGGCGGGAGAGCCGACGACGTTGCGATCGTGCGTCCGAGTCCGTTAGTTTAGGCTCGTTTGGTAAATTCCGTGGCCGAACCGTTAGACTTCCTGACCCATCCTCTCTTGGTCTCCCGAATCCCTCGGCACGGGATTCGGGGACTTTCCGCCGGAGCGCTGGTCGCAGGCATTTCCCAAGGCACCTGTCCGATCAATCATCGGCGACCGCTTTCGACGCTTCTCGCTGAACACCACCAGTTACGACGGCCCGAGCACCGCGATCCTCCCATGTGCCTGGGTCGCCCTTAACACTGACCCGACGCGCCAGCGAGGGATCATACCCAACCGAAGCAACAGCGCGGCATTCCGTCGCCGGCACCCTCGCTGGCGCGTCGGGTTAATATCAGAAGCTTGTCGGGCTGAGGTGGTGATCGGCGACGAGTGTCCGGCTTTCTTCGTAAGGAAAACCGGCCTCCCTCATGAAAAGAGAAGCCGGTTTCTGATCGGGAACGGGTATTGAACGCAAGCAGGAATCGCAGGGGAACTCGGGACCTTGCGTCGTTCATCTTTGCGGAGATGCGGTCGGAGCGGGTGCAGCAGGCGCCGCCGGCACCGCCATCGGGACCATGACGCGGCGGGTCACGGCGACCTGACGAGGCACTTGCTGGGCCTGTGTTGTCATGTAGGTGACGGGCACCTGATACGCGACATTCACTGCGTACTGCTGAGTGACGTTTTCGGTCACCTGCTTCGTCTGCGGCGTCATGACCGTCACGGGCACCTGCACGGGAACATTCACGGCGTATTGCTGCGTGACGTTTTCGGTCACATGCTTCGTCTGCGGCGTCATGACCGTCACGGGCACCTGCACGGGAACATTCACCGCATATTGCTGCGTGATGTTTTCGGTCACCTGCTTCGTCTGCGGCGTCATGACCGTCACGGGCACTTGCGCCGGCACGCTGACGGCATAATTTTCGGAGACGTTCTCGGTAACCTGCTTTTGCTGAGGGGTCATCACCGTAACCGGAACCTGAACAGGCACGTTGACCGCGTACTGTTGCGTAACATTTTCGGTCACTTGCTTGGGCTGGTTCGTCATGACTGTCACTTGCACCTGATAGGGTACGCTGACGGGATACTGCTGGGTGACGTTCTCGGTTACCTGGCGATACTGAGTCGTCTGGACGGTATCGGTTCTCTGTTCGGGAACCATGACCGTGGTGGTGACGGGCACTGTTTCGGTGACCTGCCTCGCCACCTGGGTCGGGACGTCAACAACCGTTTCTTGGACTTGCTGTTCAGGGAAGGTGACATTGACGGTGACGGGAACCCACTGCGTTCGGCATTCCGGAACCTCGACGACCTGCTGGACAGGGACGAGTTTCGTACAGGTGCGCTGCACGTATGAGGTTTCGGGCACCTGGTAAGCGACCGGCCGCGAAACGTAGACCTGCTGGCAGGTGTAGGACGTGACCGCCGCGTAGCCGCCTCCGCAAGGGTTGCAGAAGCTGCCGCAGCCCGCCGGCACGAAAGAGACGACTGGGGTCGCCTGCGTCATGTAGCAGCCGCGCTCCTCGACAACCGTGCGGCAGGTCGTCACCGGTACCGATACGGTATAAGCCTGTGGAACGAGCGAAGTCTGCACCCGCGACGTCGATACGGTGACGGTTTGTGCCTGGTACTGCGTTTGAGGCACCGTCTTGAGCACGGTTACATAGTGTTGTTGCTTCTGCTTCTGGATCACCTGGTCGAAGACCGTACGAATGACCTGCTGGTTCACCGTCTGCTGGCGGGGAACGCTTACCGTGTAGGTTCTGGGAACGTTCACGACCTCGGCCACTGTTCGGACCACGGGAATCGTCTGGGTCTTGTACTCAGTCCGGTACTGGGTCTGCGTCTGCGTTGTCGGGACCTGTTCCAGAATCGTCCGCGTGACCGGCACCGTCTGGGTATTGTACTCTGTCCGGTAGTGGGTCTGCATGACCGTCGTGGGGACGATCTCGGTGACCACTCGCGTGACCGGCACCGTACGCGTCTTGTATTCGGTGCGGTACGTTGTCTGCATCTGGGTCGTGGGGACCATCTCGGTAACCGTGCGCATCACCGGTACCGTCTGAGTTCGATACTCGGTCCGGTTCTGGGTTTGCATCTGGGTCGTGGGGACCATCTCGGTGACCGTGCGCGTCACCGGCACGGTCTGAGTCCGATACTCGGTCCGATTCTGGGTCTGCATCTGAGTGGTCGGGACCAGTTCGGTGACCGTGCGCGTCACGGGCACAGTCTGGGTCCGGCACTCGGTCCGATACTGGGTTTGCATTTGCGTGACCGGAACCTGCACGCAACGCGTGTCGTACACCGTTTCATAAACGACCTGACATTGGGGCACCAAAACTGTCGTCGTCTGGCTAGCTCCCTGGCCCGAAGCCGCGGGTGCCTGGGACGAAGGAGCGACAGCATCCTGCCCAATGACCTCCGGCAACCCGACGAGCCCCATACTCATGACGAGGCCGAACGCCGGCAGAAGCCGTTTCCTGCGGAAGCACATCATTGTTGAAATCCCTCAGTCTAACTCGAAACTAGATTACTTAAGCGCCGTGAAACTCCACTCAACCGCCATATTTTTCGCAACGGCCGTGTAGTATACAGACCACCTACAGCCCGTTTCAATCATAAAGCTCTCAAACTGTCGATTTTACCTGTAATTCCGGCCTCGACGTTTTTATGTAATATAACGATCTCTCAATTCTTAAGCAGCCACGACTCGATGGGTGAATTGCGTGAACCTCGGTCATCTGGAGCGATCGATGGCCCACGACGAAGCCAGTGCAATGGATGGCCCTGAGCGCACACGCTGTCGCGACTTCGTCCCGGTGACGCGGCGCGGCACGAAGGCCATGGCCGTGCGGGATGCTCCGGAGCGGGCGATTGGAGTTGGTCGATCGGTGGGCTTGAAGGCGGGTAGTAGCTGGCAGGGGAGATGCCTGCATCGAAAGAAACCTGGCCCCGGAGTGCTGATCAGACCGGATCGGTTGATCGTGGTCGATCTCAATCGTGTACGCTAAAGCACGCGGGCTCGGTGCCGTAGCGGGCGGTTCGTTCGATGCAGGCTCGGTTGTGAATCAATTACACTTCTTGATCGCGTGGTTGAATACCGGCGTTGCCGGTTAACAAGGATTTAGTGGCCGACCTGGGTCGAGGGAGCGGTGGCCGGTGTCGCGACCGGTGCGGTCATCGGCACCATGACCTGGCGAGTCACCGGTACCTGATGAGAGACGACGCGGGACTGCGTGGTCATCACGGTAACGGGCACCTGATAGGGAACGCAGACCTGGATTTGACGCGTCGTCGTCTCGACAACCGGGCGGCACTTGACGGTCGGAACAATCACGGTGTTGGTGTGCGGGACCATCTTGGTGACACAAGTCGGAACCTGCTCGACGACCGGCTTGAAGATATTTCGCGTGACCGGGACTTCATACGGCACAGCCTGCATCTCGGTCACACACTGGGTGACGGGAATCGGAATCTTGTCGATTTTGATCTCCGGAACCTGGATGACGTGCTTGACCGGAGTGTACTTGGTGCGATTGCGCTGGACGTAGGTCGTCTCGGGGATGAACTTGGGTACACACCGAGTGACGGGCACCTGCTGCTCCACACAGGTGGTCACGGGCTGATAGCTGACGCAGGTCGTCACCCCACCACAATAGCCGCACCCGGACCCACACTGATGTCCACACTGGTGAGCGCAAGTGACGACGGGAACCATTGTCGTGACGGGCACCCTCTGGGTGACGATTTTGATCTCCTCATGGGTCTCGACGCGCATCCGAGTGATGGGGACCGTCTCGGTCACGCATTCCGGGATTAACTGCGTGATGACCTTGTCGACGATCACGGTCGAACACTGGGGCTGATATAACGTCCGCTGGACCATTTTCTGTACGGGGTAATAATGAAAACACTTCTGCATTACCGTCGTCGGCTCGCAGACATAGTGAGTGACCGGCTTGAGAACCGTCTCCTGCCGCGGCTCCCAGCAGGTGTACGTGCGCGGCTCGTTGACCACTTCGGAGACGAAATGAGTCACCGGGACCGTTTCGGTCCGGCATTCCGTCCGATAGTGGGTCTGCATAATCGTGGTGGGCACCTGCACGCATTCAACGGTATTGACCGTCTCGTATACGGTCTGGCATTGAGGAACGAGAACGGCGGCTGTCGCACCGACCGTTTCTTGCCGTGACGGACTGGCTGCGGGAGACTGAGATGCGGGAGCCGCAGTCTGTCCCCTGGCCCCGCTGTCACTGCGCAGGTCCAGGCCCGCAAGTAGGGCCGCCACTAACATCAAAAGGCTTCGCACGGTCTTGAGTCGCATCTCACGCAGTCTCCCAGGATGACAAAGCGAGTAGCGCCGACAAACTCTATGTAAATTATCAATACTTCCTGGTCATGCAAAGCGATTTTATCGACTCAGATTCACGCTCCGCCTTCATATCCTCTATATTCACTACAGTCGCTAAAATCTGAACAATCGCTGTCAAGGAACCAGACGCTTCAGGGTGCGTATTCATCGAGGCGAATTTGCTTGTGGGAAGTGAACTCGACTCAAGTCGCGAAACGAACCTGGTTCGCGTATGCTGGACGGTGTCGTCCCCAAGCGATCGCCGCCGCCGGACGACAATAGAACAGTCGCGCGATAACTCGGAGATTGGCATCCCGCAGAATCCGACTCTAGCGACGACGGATTCACGGATTGCCCAGCCAGCGAGTCAGATCCTCCATGTCCAAGACCGAACGCGAACGCAGCCTGGCCGTTTTCATCGACCTCGAGAATCTGGCGATGGGGTTTCAGAACCAGCGCAAGATCCGTTTCGAGGTGCAGAAGGTTCTGGAGCGCTTAGTCGAGAAAGGGAAGCTCATTGTGAAGAAGGCTTACGCCGACTGGAGCCGCTACCCGAGCTACATGGCTCCCTTTCACGAGGCGGCGATCGAGCTGATCGAGATTCCCAAGCGCTCCCAGACCGGCAAGAACTCAGCCGACATTCGTTTGGTTGTCGATGCGATCGATCTCGCCTGGAGCAAGCCGCACGTGGATACGTTCGTGATCGTTTCGGGAGACTCTGACTTCTCGCCCCTTGTTTCCAAGCTCAAGGAAAACGGCAAGCATGTCATCGGCCTGGGGATGAAGGGTTCAACATCGGATCTGCTCCGAGATAACTGTGATGAGTTCATCTACTACGAGGACCTCGAACGGCAGGAGCAGAACGAACAGCAGTTGGCGACCGACCTCAATTCTTACCTGCCGCCGAATCTTCCCGAACGCCAGCGCGAGCTCTTCAGTCTGTTGATCGAGGCTTGCAATGCATTGCGCCGTGAAAACCACGAGGTCCTCTACGCCTCGATGATCAAGGACACGATGAAGCGAAAAAAGCCGTCGTTCGACGAGAGCTACTACAGCTACCGCAGCTTCACGCATCTGTTGGAGGACGCCGACAACCTGGCGCTCGTCGATATCGAACGCAACCCCAAGAGTGGAACGTATGTCGTCACCAGGTTCTGCGGGGAGCGTGATCGGAAGGCACGCGGCGTTGCCGCAGCCGAAGCCGCGACCAAAGCTCCGCTGCCCGAGGCTCCCGCGCCAAGGAACGCGGCATTTCGTCCGGCCGCCGCCATTGAGATGCCGCGTGGGGAGATACGAACCAAACCGGACGAGCAATGCGACGTTGTGATCCAGAAGGTGAGGTCGAACATGGTCAGATCAGCGTTTCGCCGCGCCATTGCGTGTCGCGTGATCGCGGTGGTGCTCTGCGCCACATCGGGTCTTCGCGCGGCAGCACCTTCTCCCGAAGAGGTCCTCAAGACACACGGCCTGAGACTGGCGGGTTCGCTCTATGTCCTGGAGCTCGAGACCGACGTGCACAAGAAGGCGACCGAAATCCGCCAACTGGCGAAGAAATTGAAGTGGTCCCAGGCGCAGCAGCGAGCGACGGTCAGCCTTGAGGAGTACCAGCAAACCATCCAGGGACTCAGCAATGAGATCAGGGCTTACCAGTCGGAAATACAGGCGGCCGACCAGCGGATGAACCAATTCCCCCGGTATCGGCGGGGGGCGTTCGCGGATAATTTCGCCGCCCAGGCTTATTCCGAGATCCTCGCCTATCGAAATCAACTTCAAATGGAGTTGAGTCAGGCGAATGGGTACCTCAACCAGCTCAAGAGTCAGCCGTTTGACGCTCAATCGAAGCAGAAGATCGACGCACTGGTCAGAGACGATCAGGAATCCTTTGACCAGGCTGTTCTCGACCTGCGCAAGCTCGTCGACTCGACCTCGGAAAAATACGCCGAGCTACACAAGGACAGCTCGATCGACAAGGCCCTCCATTCGCTGGGAAGAGCCGCCAAGGTCAAGCCGAAACTCGGGCCATCTCCGCAGTATGTGACGAATGTCAAGTTGCTGGAACGGATCGAGAAGGAAAAAGCCTCCGCGGAGGCCGGCGCGGCGTCCGAGAATTCGCCGCGAGCCGCTCGTCGATCGTCTCATACTCGACGCGGCCACTCGGCGGCCACGGCGAAATCGCCAGGCTCGGGCAAGAGCGACTGACAAGCCCATTCGCATGTGTGCGGTCCCGTTTGATCTCCCGATCGTCACTGCTGATTGAGCAACGTTGGGTGAGCTTCCCAGGGACGGGCAAACCTGGGAGATTTCCCATGGAACGCACGGCACTCACGCTGATTCTCTTCACGCTCGGGCTCGGCAATTCGGAGGTCGGCAACGTGGATTCCCCTGAACCGGTCCGGGCCCTTGTGCAAGGAAACAACTCGTTTGCCCTCGACCTTTATGCTCAGCTCCGTCGGGGCGAGGGCAATCGATTCCTTTCTCCGTTTTCCATCTCGAGCGCGCTGGCGATGACGTACGCCGGGGCACGCGGGGATACCGCACTCGAGATCGCCAGGGCCCTTCATTTTACGTTGGCCCCAGACCAGCTACACCCTGCCTTCCATCGGCTGATCACGGAGATCGTGAGTCGCGATACCAAGGCTTCGGCTCAATCGCCGGACATCCACCTCTTCACGGCGAACGCCCTCTGGGCGCAGCAAGGCGAGCCGATCCTCGGCGATTTTCAGCAACGAATTGAGAGCGAGTACCAGGGGGGCATCTTCCCGGTCAACTTCCGCCTGGCCACCGAAAGGGCGCGGCAGAGGATCAACGATTGGGTCGAGAAGCAAACCAGGGGAAAAATCGAGAAACTGCTGAAGCCGAATCAGCTCGATAAAAGTACCGTGCTGGTCTTGACGAACGCCATCTACTTCAAAGGCTTTTGGGAAAGTCAGTTTCTCAAGCAACACACCGTTTCCGATACCTTTCACACGTCAGCGAGCCGAACGGTGAAGGTCGACATGATGAATCAGACCGGGCGGTTCCGCTACCTGGACGAAAGGACGTTTCAGGCCCTGGAGCTTCCCTATCGAGGCCGCGCAGTCTCGATGGTAATTCTTTTGCCCAGGGCGGTCGACGGACTCGCCCAGGTCGAAGCGGCCTGCAACGAGCCCCGGCTGGAAGCCTGGCTGGCCAAGCTGGCGGCACACAGGGTGCAGATCAGTCTGCCCAGATTCCGGCTTACCGAGCAGATCGAGCTCAAGAATACGCTCTCGGCGCTGGGAATGCCGCTGGCGTTTGAGGCCGGCGCGGCCGATTTCTCCGGGATGACCGGCAGGCGCGACGTGGCGATTTCAGCCGTGGCGCACAAAGCGTTCGTGGAGGTCGAGGAAACGGGAACCGAGGCAGCGGCAGCCACCGGGGTTGTCATGAAGCGGGCAACGGCAATCGCCCAGCCTACCAAGGTTTTCCGGGCCGATCGTCCGTTCCTGTTTCTGATTCGCGATAACCGGTCGGGTTCGATTCTGTTCCTCGGGCGGCTCGTCCGGCCGTGACTCGGACCACCGCCTGAGGCAGGCAGAAACTTGGCGTGGCTCGGCAAGCGACTGACCTCAGCCGACCCTGGTGTCGGGCCCCAAACATCCAATACTCGGAAAACTTCCCATGGATTGGCAAACGAGGGAGGTACCCCATGGAACGCGTCGCACTCACACTGATTCTCTGTGCGCTCGGATCGGGGACGGTGGAGGTCGGTAAGATGGATTCCGCCGATCCCGTCCGAGTTCTTGTCCAAGGAAACAACTCGTTCGCCCTCGACCTATATGCTCAACTCCGTCGGGGCGATGGCAACCGATTCGTTTCTCCGTTTTCCATCTCGAGCGCTCTGGCGATGACGTACGCCGGGGTGCGCGGGGATACCGTGCGCGAGATGGCCAAGGCCCTTCACTTTACGCTGCCTCCGGACCAGCTCCACCCTTCGTTCAATCGACTGATCACCGAGATCCACGGTCACAACACCCCGGCTTCGGCTCAACAGCCCGCCATTCAACTCTTCACGGCCAATGCCCTGTGGGCGCAGCGTGGCGAGCCGATCCTCGGCGATTATCAACAACAAATCGAGACCGACTACCAAGGAGGCATCTTCCCGGTTGACTTCCGCCTCGCCACCGAAACGGCGCGGCAGACGATCAATGAATGGGTCGAGAAGCAAACCAAGGGCAAGATTGAGCAACTCCTGAAGCCGGGCCGTCTTCGCGCGAGCACCGTGCTGGTCTTGACGAACGCGATCTACTTCAAAGGCTTGTGGGAAAGCCAGTTTCTCAAGCAACACACCGTTTCGGACACGTTTCGCCTGTCGGCGCGCGAAAGTCTTCGCGTCAACATGATGAATCAGACCGGCCGGTTTCGCTGCCTGGACGAGGGGACGTTCCAGGCCCTGGAGCTCCCCTATCGAGGCCGCGCCATCTCGATGGTGATCCTTCTACCCAAGGCGGTCGACGGACTGGCTCAGCTCGAAGCGGCGTGCAGCGAGCCCAGGCTGGAAGCCTGGCTGGCCAAGCTCGCTTCGCGCCGGGTGCGAATCAGTCTGCCAAGGTTCCGACTTACCGAAGAACTCGAGCTGAAAAGTGCGCTCTCAGCGTTGGGAATGCCGCTGGCATTTGATGGCGGCGCGGCCGATTTCTCCGGGATAACCGGCAGACGCGACATGGCGATTTCAGCCGTGGTGCACAAGGCTTTTGTTGACGTCGACGAGACGGGAACCGAGGCCGCGGCAGCTACGGCGGTCGTCATGGAGAAGAAAGGCGGAGCCGCCGCGCGGACCATGGTATTCCGCGCCGACCATCCGTTCCTGTTTCTGATTCGCGATAACCTATCGGGCTCGATTCTGTTCCTGGGGCGGCTCGTCCGGCCGTGATTGGGGAGCCAACTCGACCCTGGAGAAGCCGGATCTTCATGCGCTCTTCTCGTCTTCCGCCTCGAGCTCGGCGCGAAACATATAGCCGACGCCGCGAACCGTGTGGATCAGTTGGCCAAGCGTACGGAGCTTCTTGCGGAGATGGCTCACATGGACGTCCAGCGAACGCTCCAGCGGTAATGCCGGTCGTTGATGAATCGCGGCGATGAGCTCGGATCGGGAAACAACGCGTCCCGCTGAACGTATTAACAGGTCGAGAATGTCAAACTCGATCGTGGTGAGATCCAGCGGGGATCCCTGGGACCAAGCCTGGCGCAGTACCAGGCGCCACCTTGACGCCATTGACATCCAGCACCTGATTTCCCTGGGCCCCGAGCCGACCAGACCGGCGAAGCACCGCGCGCATGCGGGCGATCAGCTCATCCAGCTCGAGCGGCTTGGGCAGATAGTCGTCGGCCCCCGCATCCAGACCCACAATTCGATCGGCCCGCGCGGTTCGAGCGGTGAGTATGATGACCGGCACCACGCTGCGACGACGTACTTGCCGCAAAACCTCCAATCCGTCGAGCCCCGGTAGGATAACATCGAGCAAGATCAGATCGTAGGAGCCGTCCAGTGCCTCCGCCAGTCCACGCTGGCCGTCATGAACCGCCTTGATTCGTATTCCGCGCGGCATGAAGAACTCTCTCATGAGCTCACTGAGCGCGACATCGCCGTCGATCAAGAGCACCGAGAGGCCCGGGTCGGACCGCGATAGACTGGGGGTTTGATTCATCGAACCAACAATTGTGTGAAGAGCGGAGTTCAAATGACCTCGATCAGCCGGCGTGAGACTGAGATCGCCGTGGTCGGCTGAGCGAGAAATCCGAGGATCAGTCTGGCGATCCCCCGATTTCTCGCTCAGGCCAGCCGTCTCTCCCGGCTGCTCGGACGGCCGTAGAGAGCGGCTGGCCACCCCCTCTGGATCGATCGGCTTCATCTCTCAATAACGGAAGTACGCGCGCATGCCTCCATGACCGCCGCCCATGCCGCGCATTCCGAATCCCGACACACCGGGAATGTCCACCAGGTAAGCCGACACCGACTGGAGCGTGGACGAGGTCGTCGAGCTGCTCGTCAACGTTGACGCGTTCGAATTAGCCTGACTGGCGGACTGGACCGCTTGCTGGTCGGATTGGATCTGCAAAATCTGGGCCTGCGTCAGCCCCATGCTCGACAGCACAGAAGCCGCGTCCGTCTGCACCTTGGTCACCGCGGCACTACCGCTCAAGTTTCCTTTGCGGATCGCCTCGAGGTCATCCAGAACTGCGCCGACCGAAGCATGAGTCGGATGCGCCCCGGCCGGGGTATCCGTCTTGAGGTCGGTCTGCAATGTCTGGTAGGCACTTTGTACGGTTGAGCTACTTGACGAGGCCGTGGTTCCCGCGGTGGAAGACGTCGAGGTCGAGGTCAACGTGGAGGTCGAGGTCGAACTTGTCGAACTGCTCGAGCTCGACTGGATCGCGGTCACCACGGCCTGGGCGTCGGTCTGAATCTGGGTGACCTGAGTCGGGGTCAGCCCCATGCTCGTGAGCACGGCGGCCTCGTCAGACGCCACCTGCGACTGAGCGGCGCTCCCGCTCAATGTGCCCTTACGTACGGCAGCAAGGTCATCTTCCAGCGCGCCCATCGAGGCGAAAGTCGGCTGCGCCCCGCTCGGCGTGTCATTCTTGAGGTCGGTTTGAAGCGTCTGTGTGGCTTGCTGCACCGAGGACGAGTTCATCGCCGTGTAGGAGGGAAACCCGGTCTGCCCGCCGGCTGCCAGGAGCGGTGAAATCAACAGAGAATCGAGGCGGTTGCCTCCGCTCGAGCCAAATCCCCCACCACCAAACCGTGCTCCCATTGCACCCGCTCCGCCCGGCGCAAATTCGGCCATTCTCGGTCCCCAGCCACCCCCTCCGAACGACGGCAAGCCAAATCCAGCCGAGAGTAACTCGCGACCCTCCAAACCCTCGCAACCAACCGCGGCTCTCGTCGTCGCGCGAACCCGCCGATTGCGAGTCGCTGTGGCAATCCGATCCATCACACCACGCATGCTACCGTCCTCCTTGACGAGTGTTCTCTCTATTTTCAGGTAGGCGACAACCGGTTGCCGGCGGCAACCGTGAACGAGGGATGCGCCTTGCGCTTCCGGAGGAAATGTGCCGGCCGCAACCGGGCAGGAAGAAGACCCTCCCCCAAAGTGAGAATCGAGATTCCCACTAGTTCCACGCCATTGGCTGAGAGGGCTTTACCAAGCTTAACACGGGCTAGTTGGGCCGTGATCGCAGCGATTCGTTGACCAGCCGGTGGAATTCGTCGCGCAGCTTGAGGCCCGCCGAGGGATAGATTTGCGTCATCATGATGCCGATGAGGCCATGACTGGGATCGACCCAGAAATCGGTATAGTAGATACCGCCCCAGCCAAACGTGCCGACGGGATCCTCGCTACGACTGTCCGGCCTGGTCGTCACACCGCAGCCGTAGCCGAAGCCAAGTCCGTGCACCGGGATCCAGAGCGCGAGCCCGCCGGTTTGATTGCGGGTCATCGCATCGACGGTCTCCGGTCGCAACAGCCTCGTCCCGTCGATCTGTCCTCGATTCAGGAGCATCTGCAAGAATCGGGCGTAGTCGCTCGCCGTCGAGACGAGCCCTGCCCCGCCGGAGAAGTAATTCTTGGTCCCGGCATAGGGGAGACTCGCCGAATAGATCAGGGCCCCTTTGGTCGTCAGCCCCTCGCCGGTCCTGACGATCGACCCTCCCGAATCGGGTTCGTAAAGGGCGGCCAGTCGCCCGCGTTTGGATTCCGGGAGAACGAAGTGAGTGTCGTTCATCCCCAGTGGTGCGAAAATCCGTTCCTGGAAGAAGGCTGCGAGCGACTTGCCCGAGACCACTTCGACGAGTCGGCCCAGGACGTCAGTCGAAAGCCCATACTCCCACGCGGTGCCGGGCTGGTGCGCCAGCGGCAGGCTCGCCAGCCGGCGCACGTTTTCTCCGAGCGTGTGGTCGCTCGGACTGATTCCATCGCAGATTCCGGCATCGGCGTACAGCCGGCCGACATGAGGCAGGTTCCGGAAGCGGTAACAGAGGCCCGAAGTGTGAGTCAACAAATCGCGGATCGTGATCGGCCGGTAGGCTGGCACGATCTCGAAGTCGGCGTCCCGTCCGACGGACGGTTTCTCCCGTGGTTCGCCGGGATTGGTACCCGCCGCTTTTGCATCTACCCTCGACCTGGCCATCGCCACTTTCATGAACTTGAACTCGGGCAGAAACAAAGAGACTGGGTCCGAGAGATCGAGTTTTCCCTGCTCGGCCAGCATCATCACGGCCACACTGGTGATCGGCTTGGTCATCGAGGCAATCCGAAAGATCGACTGCGGCGTCATCGGGATGTCGGCATCGACGTCCTGTTTTCCGACGGCGTCGAGATAAGCGATCTTGCCCTGGTGTGCCACCAGCAGCACCGCGCCGGCGATTTGCCGCTTATCGACGGCTTGCTGGAAAAGCTGCCCGGCGCGCTTCAGTCGCTGGGTGTCGAGCCCGACTTGATGGGATTGGGCCCGCGGCTCATGAGCGATCGACCGAGTCTCGGTTGAGACGACCAAGAGTAGTGCCAAAGCGATCACGCGAGCAATATGGGCTCGTCGCATCGGGACATCTCCGGAACGGATTGCGGGCTGTCGCCCGGCGTGGCATGGTCTACAAACCGCGGCGGTCTCCACCATTTTGAAGCGCGCACCTGGAAACGCAAGAGCGCGGACCACTGATAGCCAACGACGCGGACATCAGCCAGCCTTGCCGGTGCCGGGTTCGGTCGCTGAAGTCGGCGAGCGCGGCAGCACGAACGCGAAGGTCGAGCCCTGGCCCAGCATGCTGGAGACCTCGACGCGGCCCCCGTGCAGCTCGACAAACGTCTTGACCAACCAGAGCCCCAGTCCGATGCCGCGCTTGCCGAACTGGTAATCGCCTGATGAGTGGCGCAAGGTGTCGAAGCCGGTGAAGAACGGCTCGAACAGATGCGACTGGTCGTCCGGAGGGACTCCCATCCCTTGGTCGGTGATGCTGACGCGAACCCAGTCGGGCGCCCCTTCCTCCCGGCGCGCTTCCACCCGGATGGTGCCGCCATCGGGCGTGAATTTGACGGCGTTGGCCAGCAGGTTGGTCAAGACGTCGGCGATTTTCAACGTGTCGGCTTCGATCGGCCCGAGGCCGGGCTCGATCTGGACGATCACCGACTGGCGGCGGAGCTCGAGGTAGGGCGCCAGCTCGTCGAGCGCCTCCCGCACGACTTGGTCCAGATCGAGCGAATCCCACTGTACGGACGGGCTGAACTCTCGATTTCGGACGAGCTTGAGCATTCGCTCGACGGTCCGCGCCAGGCGGCTTGCCGCGGCACCGATCCGGTCGACCCACTGACGCTCCACTTCGCTGGCATTGACGCCCTGGGTCATTCTCCAGAGCTGGAGCATGCCCAAGACCACCGTCACCGGGGTGTTCAGCTCGTGGCTGGCGACCTCGATGAACGCGCCTTTCAAGCGGTTGGCCTCCATGAGCTTGGTGTTGGTCTCCTGGAGCTCGCTCAAGAGACGGTTCTTCTCGACGATCAGATTGTGATGCTCGACGGCTTGGCGAACCGTCGCCTCGAGCTCCTCGGGCTCCCACGGCTTCGAGAGGTAGCGAAAAACGTGCCCTTGGTTGATGGCGTCGACGACGGTACGAATGTCTGTATAAGCGGTGAAGAGGAGCCGCGTCGCCTCGGGTCGAATCTCCCGGGCCTGGCGCAGAACTTCGACGCCGGTCATTCCCGGCATCCGCTGGTCGGACATGATCACGTCGATCGCGGCGCCGGACCGGAGGATCTGGAGCGCCAGGGCGCCGCTCTGGCAGGTCACGACGTGATAGTCGATTCGCAGCAGGTCATGGATTGTGCGGAGGACTCCCGGCTCGTCATCGACGACCAAAAGCGTTGGTCGCACTCGCTGGTTCGGCGGTCCCGGATCGCTCTCTTTGCCGGCCGTGGATGCAGGATTTGCCTTGCCCCCCGTTCCTGGCGCGGAGGTCGAAACTGGCGACCAGTTTCCGGACGGGGTTTCCCAGCCGCGCAAAAGCGGATCCAATTTTACCTCGATTCGTTGCCTGGCTCCGCGGGACCGAACGCGGACGGACGAACCCCGTCGGGAGTCGAAACTCGGGGTTGGAGGAATCGCTTGATCAGCGTCACTTCGTTCCCAGGATCGTTGTATCGCATCTCATCGACCATGCCTTGACAGATCAAGAGGCCGAAGCCCCCCGCGCGAAGTCCCAGCTTGTCGCGAACGTCGAGGTGCGTGAATGGATCTCCGGGAATCGCGGCATGGGGCAGACGGCTCCGATCGAAGCCCGATCCCTGGTCGCGGACGACGATTTCCAGCCGGTCGTCAAAGATGCGATAGATGATGTTGACCAGGCGATCGGTCTGGTGGAGATTTCCCCACTCGATGGCGTTCTGGGCCATTTCCATCACCGCCTGGCGGAGCTGCACGACCTGATCGTTCGAAAGCGGCGTGGTCTGGCAAACGAGCATGAGAAAATCGTTCAGGTCCTTGAGAAAATTGATCTCGCTGTTGATCTCGACGTGAATCTCGCCCTGGAGCGAGCGCTGGTCCATGCTGGCGCGCCAGTCGCGGGCCAAGGCGATGGCGACGAAAAGATCGTCAACTCCATAGGGCTTGGTGACGTAGGCGTTCGCACCCACGCGAAACCCGTGGACTTGATGCTGGACGTCGTTCAAGGCCGTCAGCATGACGACTGGAATGAGCATGGTCGACCGGTCGGTCCTGAGCCGGCGGCAAACGTCAAATCCATTGATGTCCGGCAGCATCAGGTCCAAGAGCACGACGTCGGGAACCCGTTCCCGCGCCAGCCGCAGTCCAGTTTCGCCGTTCTCGGCGAGAATCGGCTCGTAAGCGCGCAGCCGGAGGATTCTGGCAACCAGATCGGCCTGCTCTGGATGGTCCTCCACGACTAGAGCCGTTTTCATCATCCGTTCCCCGCACCGTTCCGGAATCGACCTCGTCTGGTTGAGAGCTCGTTTGGCCCACCCGGTCGAGTTCGGCTCCTGAGTGCTGGCCGCAAGGGCACCACCACTCAGGACACGTGCAACTCGACGACGTCGCCATCGCGCAGCTCGTGGTCGCGCTTGACCGTCTGCCCGTCGAAAACCCCCGTGCCCCAAATCCGAGCCGACTTCAGCGTATGCTCGAAGTCCCGATGAATGACCTTGGCCAGATCGATGATGGTGCTGCCGACGGGAAGCGTGAATGGTTTGGTCCGATCGACCGGTTTGCCGGGAGCTCGCGTGTAGACTCGCAATACACCCAACAAATGGTACGCCGCCGTCCGCACGGTTTCCAGTCCCTCGCCCGAATGGGCCGAGCACGCGACCATCGGAAACTTGTCCGCAAACCACTCACGGACGATCTCGAGGCGGTCGCCCGCTCCAGGCGCGTCGCGCTTGTTCCCGACCATGACGGTCCTGAGATGGCGAATCGACTCGTCCTCGACATCATAAGGCAGCTCCGCAACCAGCTCGGTGTGAGCTCCATCCAGACGATTGAGAACCGCAAGGGCAGCCTCTGCAACGTCGTCGCTCGAAAGGTCAACGACCAGGAGAACCGAATCGGCCGAGCGGATCACATTCGGCAGCCATGCTTCGACAAAATCCGATGACACCGGAGGCAGATCGACGAGCTGCACGGGCACATCGTGCCACATCATGATTCCCGGTTGTGGCGCACGCGTCGTGAATGGGTATGCGGCGACCTCCGGCCGGGCGTTGGTGAGTGCCGCCAGCAGCGAACTTTTCCCTGAATTCGGCGGACCGACCAGAGCCACCTGCCCCGCCCCCTCCCGCGGAACGTGGTGGCCCGGCCCGGCTTTCTTGCCAGCCGTCTTCCCGCGCTCCAGCTCCTCTTTGAGCTGACTCATCCTCTGTTTCAGGTCCGACTGCAGCCTCTCTGTTCCCTTGTGCTTGGGCAGCAGCCGAAATAACTCGCGGAGCTTTTCCAGCCGCTTCTCCGTCGTCGGCGCTTTGCGATACTCTTCCTCAACCTTGTGGTATTGAGGCGGAAGATTGGCCGGCATCGTGGCGATTCTCCCCGGCGCTACCCTCGGTCCCCCCGCACCGTAGCGACTTCCGCCGCCGGATGCAAGAGCCCGCCGGCAGACACGATCGGTCGTGAATCGGTGCGATTCACGCCGCACCGGTGGACGCCCAACCACCACGCCTTCACTCCTCCACAGCTTGATCGCGCCTCGCACCCGCCCCCCGTCCTCATAGTGGGACTAAATGTACACTATGAGGTGGAGATGGACGAACCGCTGTCCTGAGCGATCGCGGTGTGCCGGAAAATCGGCCTTTGATGATTTTCTCCACCGTAGGTGCCCCGAATCTTCACGAAGCTCGACACATTTTTCCCAAACATCCTATAATACCCATAGATCACATTTCGACCACTGGCAGGCCTCCTCCGATGTACATCATTGATTTTCTCCAAAGCCGGGGAGTCTGGTACGAGTCGCTGCTCTATCGGCCAGCCTCCTCGTCGGCAAGGCGAGCCGGGAACGCTCACGTCCCAGGGCGAAAGTTTGCCAAGGCCGTGCTCATCAAGGCGGGCGATTCGTTCGTCCTGGCCGTGTTGCCCTCGACTTCCTGGATCGATATCGGGCGGTTGAGCGGAATCGTCGGCGCGACAGCGCCGCTCGTGCGGCTTGCGACGCTGGCGGAGCTCCTGGCGACATTCATCGATTGCGAGCCCGGTGCCGTGCCGCCGTTTGGACGGCTGTATGGAATGAAAACATTTGTCAACGAGGGGCTTGCCGCTTCTGATGAGATCGTTTTCGCGGCCAATACACGGCACGAGGGGCTGAGGATGCAATATGCCGACTTCCGGGCCGTCGAGGAACCAGAAGAGGCCTTGTTCTCGCAGTCAACCATCACGCCGCGCCGCGAACCGGAACAATTCGGCAGGGACCGTCTGGTTGGCTGAAGCGATCCGTTCGTTTCCGAGACGGCTTCCCGCGGCGAGCACCGGTTCGCCGACGGCGGCTCAACACATCACGGCGGGCGCTCAATTGACCGTCCGCCGAAAATCGGAAAAATCGGACGTCGTTATCTGCGCAGCGTGGCCGTGAATGTATGGTCGAGGCCATCCTTCGCGGTGCGGACCGTCATTTTCAGGATCTTACCAGGCGCCGCATTCTTGATGATCCAGCTCAAGTTCTCGGGAACCTGGGTCATGTAGCCATTGGCCGACTCGATCGTGTCACCGGTCTTCAAGCCCGCCTTGTCGGCCGCCGTGCCGGGGTATACCGTGGAGACCCGCACCGCCTCCTGTCCGTTCACCTCAAACACTTGCCTCGCCTCGATCCCCAAGGCAGGCTGCTGTGTCGCTGACGCAGTTGGTGAAGCACCGGTTGCTGGGACCGTCACGACATGCGGCGACGAGTAGCCGACCGTCGGATACGAGGCTACATAGCCCGAGTAAGGATACCCGTACCCATAGCCATATCCGTAGTAAGGATTGTAGGCGTACCCGTAGTACGGATAGCCGTAACCGTAGCCGTAGTAAGGATACCCGTATCCGTACCCGCCGTATCCGAAGTAGGGATATCCCCAGCCATAACCGCCGAGGCCATATCCCCCGAGGCCATATCCCGCGAGGCCGTAACCCCCGAGGCCGTAACCCCCGAGGCCATATCCCCCGAGGCCATATCCGTAGAGCCCGCGGTTAAAGCCACCGTAGCCGCGCACGCCGCCAATGCGACCGCCGAAGCCGCCAAAATGACCGCCGAAGCCACCAAAGTGACCACCATGAAAGCCGCCAAAGTGCCCGCCAAAGCCGCCATGGCCACCGCCCCCGTGACCACCGTGAGCGAAAGCCGACTCGCCCGATGCCAATCCCATCGCAAGGGCCAGCACAGGCGCCGCCAAGAACGCGATCCAACGATTGCGCCGCAATGTAGTAAACACCGAAAGCCTCCTGTTCACCTGGGCGCACCATGTTTCTGAATGCGTGGTATCCCAAAGAAACCACGGCGAGCCCAACAGGGGCTCGCCACTCTTTCTACGAATTGCGTGCGCGCGTTGCTCGGAGCATCGCGCGGTGTGGGAAGCCAACCCAAGAGAGCGATCAAGGTATTTCCACGCATGCTACTGCACGACTGGAGCGACCGGAGGGGATGGGAAGGGATGGCGAGACGAGAGAATCCAACGGAGAATGGTACAACGGTATTGCATTTCTATGGGGTAACACGTGCATGGCACGGGGCTGCACGCTGCGCGTCGGTGTTGCGCGCCGTGAGCGAGAGCACCGGCGACGATGAAGCGGATTTTAGGAAAATTGATTTCCCGTCTCGAACAGGCCGCTGATACCATTGTCGAGCCGGCGAGGGCCTGCCGAGGCCGGGGATTCCCCTCGCCCTGCTGCTCACGCAATTGATGGCCTCCGGCCGGAAGAGCGACTGGAAGTTGTGCAAGGATGAGTTGCCCGAGCGAATTCGGGGAATTCCCGTTGCGAGCGTCTTCGCACTCCCTCGTTCGAGTGAGAGAGAACAGGAGCACATCGAATGAAAAGATCGACCGTATTCGCCGTCGCTGCCGCGGCCGGCGCCCTGCCGCTCGGCCTTCTCGCGGCCAACCTCGGCTCCGCTCTACCCCGCGCCGCCGCGCAGGTCCCCCCGGCGGCTTCGCCCGCCCCGACGTTGCTCGCCTCTCCGAACGCGGACGCCGTAGCGGACGCCGCGATCGCGTTCCTGGCCACCCTCTCGGAGAAGCAGCGGGCGGTTGCCCAGATCGAGCTCACGCATCGCCTTGCCGGCCGATGGTCCAACTTGCCGGGCGGGTCCAATCTGCGCAACGGCGTCTTCGTGCGGGAAATGAATGAAACGCAGGTCGCCGCCGCCCTGAAGGTCGCGCGCCTGGCCCTGGGCGAGGAGGGCTTCACGCGGTTCCAGGAGGTTCGCGCTGCCGACGAGGCCTTCGCCAAGTCGCGCGGCGGCCGCGGTCCCGGTGGCCGAGGCCGTGGCGGCCGCGGTCCCGCCGGCCCAGGCGGACCGGGGGCAGGTCCCGGCGGGCCGCCTCCGGGCGGCGGACTGTTCGAGCAGTCCGACGAGAACAGGGACGGCAAGCTGAGCCGGTCCGAGGCGCCGGGGTTCCTCCGCGACCGGTTCGATCAGATCGACGCCAACAAGGACGGCTTCATCTCCCGCGAGGAGGACACCGCCTTCCTGCGCCAGCGCGGCCCCGGCGGACCGGGTGGACGGCCGGGTAACTTCGGCGGCCCGGGAGGGGGGCCCGGCTTCGGCGCGGCGAACTATATGATCGCGTTCCTGGGCAAGCCGTCCAAGACCACGCCCTGGCTCCTCCAACTGGGCGGCCACCACCTCGCCTTCAACATCTACTACAAGGGGACGGCCGGCGCCGCGACCCCTTACTTCCTCGGCGTGCAGCCGAATCGCTGGAAGGACGCGGCCGGCAAGACGCATGCCCCGCTCGCCCCGATGCGCGACGCGGTGCATGATCTGGTCAACTCCCTCACGCCGGAGCAGTTGAAGCGGGCGCGGCTGGCGCGCGCTTCCGGGATGTGTATGTCGGCCCCGGTCGGGACGGCAAGTTCCCCTCTAGCGAGGGAGTCCCGGCCTCCGAGCTCTCGGCCGCGTCGAAAGACCTGGTCAAGCGAGTGATTGCGGCCTGGACGGGCGATTCGCCCCAGGCCGACCTGTACCGCGAGCTCTACTATGCCGACCTCGACCGCGTGAAGGTGTCTTATTCGGGCGCGCCGTCCATCGACGACAGCGGCGACTATGTGCGCATCGACGGGCCGCGCGTCTGGATCGAGTTCTGTTGTCAAGGCGACGACCATTACCACACGATCTGGCGCGACCGGGTGACCGATTATGGTGCGGAATTCTCGTTCTAACTCACCGATAGGGCGGCTCCTCCCGGCCCTGCTGCTCCTGGCGGCAGCACCCCCCGCGTGGAGCCATCCCATGCCCAGCTCGGCGGTCGTGCTGCGCCTCCATCGCGGCGGGATCGACGCGGAGCTGACGCTGCCGATCGGCGAGCTGGCGGTGGGCTGGGAAAAGCCGTTGCCCAGGGACGCCGTCCGGACGGTCCGGCAATACGGGGAGGAGCTTGAGGATTACGTCCGCGCATGTCCGCCCGTCCGCTCCGGATGGGCGGCCCTGGACGGTGACGGTGCGCGAAGTGATTCCGGTCATCGAACAGGAACCTGACGTGCGTGTGGCGCTCGACGATGACCCCGCCACCCGGCGCGCCCGCGGACCGGCTGACCTTCGGTTACGACGTGATCTTCCACCATCTGATCACCCACACGGCGGTGGTCACGCTGGCCAGCGACTGGCACAACGGCGTCACGGGCCAGGAGCCGGTGCTCCTGGGAACGATGCGCGACACCAATGCCGCGATCGCCATCGACCGCTCCGGGGGCAGTTGGTTCCGTGGATTTGCCGCCATGTTCCGCCTCGGTGCGCGGCACATCGCCGAGGGGACCGACCACCTCCTGTTCTTGCTCGCCTTGATCCTCCCCGCGCCGCTCGTCGCGGCCGGCTGGCGCTGGGAGGGCTATGCCGGAGGGGGAACGGCCTTGCGGCGGATCGTCAAGGTCGTGACCGCGTTCACCCTCGGCCATTCGGTCACGCTCGTGCTCGGCGCACTGGGATGGGCGCGCGTAAGCGGTGCCATCATCGAATCGGCCATCGCCCTCTCGATCCTGGTTTCGGCCGTCGCATGCCCTGGCCCCGATCTTCCGCGGCCGGGAAGTCTTCATCGCCGGCGGCTTCGGGCTGGTGCACGGCCTGGCGTTCGCGGCGACGCTGACCGGCTTCGGGTTCGATCCCTGGACACTGGTTTCGAGCGTGCTGGGCTTCAATCTCGGGATCGAAGCCTTCCAGCTCCTGGTCATCCTGGCGGCGATGCCCGGGCTCGTTCTGCTGGCCCGCTCGCGCGTCTACGGGCCGTTCCGCATCGCCGGGGCCGCGCTCACCGGCATCGCCGCCGCCGCATGGTTCGCGGAGCGGGCCTTCGGCTGGGCCAACCCCGTCGCCCCGCTGGTCGAGGGTGTCGCGTCCCACGCCCTCTGGCTGCTCTTCGGCCTGGTCGTCCTCACCGGCGCCGCCACCGTCGCGGAGAACGCGATGAATTCGCGAAGACACAATCATCAATTCGGTTCACGCGAAGGCACTGTGGAGAGAACTTCGACGTCTTCACCCTGCATCCCGATGGCTCCGACCTCCGGTGCTTGACGACATCTGCCGCCAGTGATGCTCATGCGTCCTGAGCGGACGACGGCCAGTACAACATGTGGAGCAACGCCATCTGCGGCTGGAATGAAGAAGCGGCCCTGTATGGTTAGACCCGGACGTAAGCCCGATCCTCATCGATCAACACGTGCCAAATCTCAGGAGATAGCTCGAACCACACATTGCCTGCTCTGCTCCAACGATCGAGGTTCGAAACCGGTTGTTTCGCTTAACCGGAGCCGGGTCCTCGCCGCCCCGGCCGATGAGCTTTATCGTTCGGTAACCGACGTCGGTCACATCGACCGACGCGCGCATTCGCGTGCTCAATGCTTCCGTGTGCCGGATCGACGCGCGCGAGACCCTTGGGTGATGACTGCTTCGGGTTGTGCTTCGCATCGGAGGCGTCAAAATGATAGAAGGGTCTTCTAGGAGTCTGAAAGACGCCGTTTAACGACCATTCGTCGTCGTACTCCGTTTCCACCGCGGCGATGACATTCGATTCTTTCATTCGCCGCATGAGCAGCAAGTCCGGGCTCTGCAATCTAAGTGGCGAGGGTTTTTGTGTTGCACTTTCCGCCGTTCTGGAAATCACGCCTCGTTTGGGTCAGTTGTCTCATCGCATGGATATCGGCCGGGATTCCGACGTTTGGCAGTGCCGAGGACGAAATTCTCGCGCACCTGCTGGCAAAATACCGGGAATATGGACTGCCGATGCCATCTCGCGATGCTCAGCTCGTCTTGCGCCAGCATGGCGGTTCAACAGTTAGCGGGGTTCCCCAGTACTCGTACGATCTTGCTCTGCAAGATAGGTTGGGCGGAAAAGTCGTCCATTGGATTGGTGCAGTCACGGAAGCGCCGAGCGGTACCATCAAAGAAACCGCGCGGGCTCCTACTGCCGAGCTCGTCTCCAAGACAACCACCGGACGGACCCGGCGGCATCTCGGAGGCGAGCAACATATCGATCTGGTCTTGGCCATTCAATGTCAGTACAAGGGTTGGGCAGACATAGCGAAAGCCCTGCTCGTCCGCTCCCGAACGTATTCGAGCAACTCCTGGGCCATTGGGCGATCCAGCAACCGGCCGCGCGACGATCGGGCAGCCCTAGCGCTGGCCGCTTGGGACTACTGGTGTGAGCAATTTGCTCGCGAACGTGGCGACCGAGCGCCGATACTCTCCCGCCTGAAAACACTGGCTGCGAGCAACCTTGGCTTGAGCACTCCAGCTAACCTCAATCTGATCGCCGACATGGAGCTGACCCTCGCCAAACCGCCCAAACCGGCGAGTGAATTGGAGGCCGCGATCAATTCGTTGATGGATCTTGGCGACAAATGGAACGATAACGCTTGGTACCCTCCGAGCGTCGAATCAGTCTGCCGCGGGCACCGGGGATACGCACAGTTGCGCGACGCAGGCCTGGAAGCCGTTCCTGTATTGATGGCCCATTTGGACGACCATCGGCTGACAAGATGTATGGGCTCCTCGCGCCGGGGAACGTGGCACGCCCGAATTGCGGATGCGGTTGCGCTGCTGCTCGATGATCTTGCCACGGAGCCGTTCTCATACGATTTGCTGGTCGCCGTGGGCCGCGGGAAGCAATTGGACCGCGCGCACGTGCTTCATTGGTGGATGGGAATTCAAGGGACCAAGGCTCTGGATTACCTGAAGAGCCACGCAGTGACGGTCGAGCGACGTGGTGAGCCGGAAGCCAATGAGGCCATTCTGCAGGCCCTCGGCCAGCGCTACCCGGAAGAATTGGTCAAGCTCTTTCCGGAAAAGTTACCGCAGGTTAGCAACTCTTACCCGCTCTTCAAGGCCCTCAAGGAAAGCCGCGCGTCCAAACAAGACAAGGTCCCGCTCTTTTTGGCTGCGGCCAAGGACAAGGAAACCGGCAATCGCATCCGCGCAATTCATGGTCTATTGAATCTGCACCATGAGCAAGCAGTTCCACTGCTCGTGCACGAGCTCGAGAATCTGCCCCACACTCCGAAGCAACCCTATTGGCTCTGCGAAGCCCACAACTTTCCCAAGCTCGTGGTGCTATCCCAAGACGATCGGGCCTGGAACGCGATGCGCGTTATGTCGAAACGGGTCGACATCGGCCAGCGGATGGAGCTCATTGCCGCTGCGGGAAACTGCTCCCAGGATCAGGACCGAGTGATCGACTTCCTGGCGAGCTTCCTTGCAGACGAAGAACTGCGCGTCATAACTCTTGCGATCCGAAAAACTCCACCCGAGCGCGGCGAAATCGAGACGGATCTCTTTTTAGGACCATGTGCCGGATTCGTCTGGCACCGCCTCGCCGTGCGCGATCTGGCGGCACTGGAACTTGCCGGCAAGCTTCAAGTGCATGTAGACCGCGATGCTTTGCAGAGGGAAAAGGACTGGGAGTCGCTGCGAATGAAAGTCGCCGCGGCCCTGGCTGCCCGCAACAAGAAAAATGGGGAGGGACAGAAATGAGTGACCGCTTTGGAACTAGCCTGTTGCGGATACTCGCCATTCTGACCTTCGCGATACGATGCGAACTCGTCGCAGCGGCGGACAATGAGCTGCTCAAGGCAGCCCGCCTCAATGACCTTGCTGCGGCGAAGGCCGCTCTAGAAAAGGATCCCAAGGCAGTGCAGTCACGCGATGAGAACCAGTGTACGCCGCTGCATGAAGCCGCCCGGTACGCAGACGCCCAATTTGTGACGTACCTCTTGAGTAACGAGTCTGAAGTCAACGCCCGCTGCTACAACCAATTCACGCCCCTTCATCTGACCGACGACTTGGTTATCGCCAAGGTGCTGCTTAAGGCGGGTGCCGATCTGAAGGCTCGCGATTCCTCCGGGGAAACGCCATTCCACCGGGCCGTGAGCGACCGAAACCTCGAGCTGGTTGACTTTTATCTCGCGCATGGCGAAAAGCTCGACTTTGAGCAACTGGTAGAACTGGGTCGGACCAAGGAAGTCGCGGCCGTTCTCAAGGAGAAGCCGTGGCTGGCGAAGCCTCCCCGAACGTGCCTGCACACCGCAGCCCGCAGCGGGAATCTGGAACTCGTCAGGCTGCTGTTGCAACACGGAGCGGACCCAAATCACTCCATCGACTTTTCCAACGCTCCCGGCGTCTATACCGCCTTCTCGGGAGCCGTTTTGTTTGACCACTACGAGATTGCAAGTCTGCTGGCCGAACATGGAGCGGAAATGGACGTTGCCGGGAGCAAAATGTACAGAAGCCTGTTTCATGAAGTCGTGGCCGATCACGACCTGCGGTTTGCCAAGTTGATGCTGAAGTACGGGGCGAATGTCAACGAGATGCCGCCGGATTTCCATTCGATGACTCCATTGCACGTGGCCGCAAACATCGGCGACGTGGAGAAATGCAAGCTCCTGCTGGATTCCGGCGCTCGGGTAAATGCCGCCACTGCTGACGGGGCCACACCGATCTTCTTTGCCGCTGTTTGGAAGCACAAACCGGTCTGCGACCTCCTCCTGGCCAGAGGAGCGAGGCTCGATATTTGGACCGCATCTGCGCGGGAAATTTGCCCGAAGTCAAGACGTTTCTTGCGGCCGACCCGAAGCTAGCGAACACTCCGGACGAGCGCCTCCGTCGCCCGCCGCTACTATGGGCGGCTGAGCGAGGGGAACCCGCCCTCGTGGAGCTGCTCATCAAGAGCGGCGCGGATGCCAGTGTGTGCGCTCCGACGTATTCACAGGCGGGCAATGTCGTCACGGGACCGGACATACTTGGCAAAGAAGGAGAAAGAAACGGTGAAACACCGCTTCATCTGGCGGCAAAGCGTGGGAGTCTTCCCATTCTGCGACAGTTGATCAGCGCGGGAGCGAAGACGGATGTTGTGGACGAATCGAATAGGACGCCACTCATTCGCAGCGTCGATGCCGGCCATTTGGAGGCGGTCAAATTCCTGCTGGATCAGGGCGCGAAGGCCGATACGCCCAAGGGACAACAATCTCCCTTGGCGGCTGCGTTCGACCGCCTGGAGATTACGCAGCTCCTTCTCGAGAAGAAACCCAGTCCAGAGTCTTTGCAGGCCGCCTTGAGCAATGCCGGCGGACAGAACGCCACAGTCAGCAAAATTCTTCTTTTGCACGGAGCGGCGGCGGACCTCTTTACGGCATGTCGCTTAGGGCTAAATGACCGCGTCGCCGAGCTTCTCAACGCGGACCCTCGGGCCATTGACCGGCCGCAAGCCGAATACCCGGGCGATCGCCCACTCGAGCTGGCAATCAAAGGGGGGCATCTTACCACAGTCAAACTTCTGATCGAACGACGTGCTCAGCTCGAGTCAAAGGGAGAATGGTCAATGCTCTTTTGCGCAGCCGACAGTGGACAAGTCGAAATCGCCAAACTGCTTCTGGGCCGAACAAACGTGAATTGCAAGGACAGCACGGGCGAAACGCCGCTACATGCTGCTGCCAAAACTAATCATGCTAATGTGGTACGGCTGCTGCTGGAGCACGGAGCCGATCTCAAGGTGGCGGACGTTTACGGTAACACACCGTTGCACAATGCGGCCCGCGGTGGCGCCCCGGATGCTGCCAAGGCTTTGATCTCGGCGGGCGCTTCCGTAAACCCGCGCAACAAGTTCAAGGAGACGCCGTTACACTACGCTGCCGAAGAAGGTGACGCTGTGATGACGACGCTGCTGCTTTCCCAAAAGGCAGATCTCAACGCGCGGAACCGTCGGGGACAGACTCCCCTCTTCTACGCGGAACAACCGTACGATAGTCGCTATCGAAAGGAAAAGGGGAATCGGAAAAAAGTCGCCGAACTTATACGTGCCGAGGGCGGTGCCAAGTAGCACGCCGCAGAAATGAACAATCTGGAAAAAGCTAGGACAGGCACGTGGACGCGCGCCGCCTTGGTCTGGGGCGTCCGACCTGATATTGAGCCGGCTTTCGACGCTTCAGGGCACGACCCAATGGGCCTAGATCAACAGGTCGCGGAGGGATTTCCCGGATTTCGCGCTGAAGTTGACGACTCCAGGCATCTGTTCCCGCAAACGGCGCAGGGAATCCTCCGGCCAATGCCCGAATCCAATCGCGAAGGGCGCTTCGCACCGACGTCAGGACGCTGGGCATCCGCCCAGGTTCGGCACGCGGCAGCCGAGGCGCTGCGCGACGTCTCTGAGCCGCTGGCGGCTGGCTGCGAAGAACCGGCCCAGAAGGCGGCCCTTGCTCAGTTTTTCCAGCCGCGCCTGCCAGGTCTCCGCACTCGTGCCCAGCCGCGCGACGCTGTCGGGCCGCCCGCCGACTTGTCCTACGAAAATTGGAATCACCTATTGATTGACATTCCCGCCAGGAATACTATCGTTATCGTTCTGCGGTTTTTTTAGCCGACGTATTCCTGTGGCTTATGTTTGATGTGGGACTTCGATCGCACGGCAGAATTCGATCGTTCTTACAGACGGTACGAAAAAAAGCACCCACGCGAGCTCAAAGCTGTCCTCACAAATCTGAACAGAGTTCAGAAAGTTCTCCGTGATGGTGCTAATCCACAAAAACTGCCGTTCGGATTCATCCACATCGAACAGCGCGGCGTGATAGCAATCGACCAAAAGGGCGGCGGCAAGAATCTTGCTCAGACCAGGCTTTATATATACATCGATCGAATAGATCAGACCATCCACCTGATCACAATCGGCGACAAGTCGAGCCAGCCGGGCGACATTAGGACAGCATCAGATTACGTCGACGACCTGACCAGTGCAGAGAGAGGCGACAGCCATGGCAAAGAAAATCAAGAACGTCCTGGAGCTGGCGGAGACCGTGGGGCAGAGTAACGCATTTGCCAATGATCTCGCAGAACACTTAGCCAAGCGAGTGCTCGTTGACAAGCTGGCGTCCTTGAGAGCGGTCAAGGGCCTGACTCAAAAGGAAATCGCGACCAAGATAGGCTACTCCCAAAGCCAAGTCTCGAAGATGGAGGCTTCCGAGGACTTTGATTTGAATCTCGGGTCAATCGTGCGCTTCGCTGAGGCAACGGGCCATTGCCTCGAAATCACTCTGTATGATAACGAGGCAACCCCTGTGGATCGGGTAAAGCATCACACTCTCTGCATCAACCGCTTGACCGACCAACTGGCACGTCCGGCGAGTTCGGCAAGCCGGCTTCCTCAAGCCACGGCCCGACCGCGCCCTCTCACGGTCGAGGCGTGCGGCGTAGACGACCTGGAAGAACCGCAGGAAACTAGGAAGAGACCGTCGAAATCGAGAACGAAGGCTCTGTGCCACACTTAGCGATCCGCTCACTCCCCACCGCCGCCCCTACCCCAGTCGGGCCGCCTGCCGGCTGTAAAAGGCGATCGTCGACGGATGGACCAGCCGGCTTACTCGTTCCGGCCTCCGGCTGCGGACTGTCGGAAGAAAGGCGAGGACAGGCGTCTGGAAAGGCGAGGACGGGCGACTGGATGCGCACCGCCTTCGACTGGGGCTTCTGACCTCAAGTGAGTCGGCTCGCAACGCTTCAGGGCACGACCCAATCGTCCCAGATTACTGCTTGGTGTGGGATTTGTCGGATTTCGCGCTCACGCCGACGGTTCCCGGCCTTGGTTCCTGCATACGGCGCAGGGAATCTCCACCCGATGCCCGGTTGAGATCGGGCGTGGTGCCCTGCGGAGTTGTCAGGTCGCCGGGCATCCACCCCAATTGGGCACGCGTCTCAGTCCCAGGTCCTCAGCAACCTGGCGCAGTGGGCCAAACGCCACGTCCCGACGATCTCTTTACGGGCATCGGTAGGCATGACAAGCTCCTCAACTCGGAATGGGGGCCTTGGGCATCATCGAGACGCCCGTTTTCAGTTGTGGTATCGGCATCAGCGCCACCAGTTCAAAGGTTCCCGCTTCGTCCGTGCGAAACAGCCCCCGCAGGTTGTAGTCGGGCTGGGTCTCGTCCTGGTTCTCGTACAACCCGTTCGTTGCGGCCTGCCACACGTCGAGCACGGCACCGGCGAGGGGCTCGCCGCTGACAAGGTCGTACACCTTGCCCGTAATGCGAACCCGGTCACCCGCGGTACCGTCGCTGACAATAGACTCGCCCCGGTGGCGGACCGGGGCATTAGCCCGGTAAAACGGACCGACGAGCGCAAACCCGACGGCGGACTGCGCCCGCTCATGGCCGATGACTTCGATGAGTTGGCTAACGCCAATCACGTCAGCCAGGAGCAGTGAGTCTTTCGCTCCCATCACTCGCAAACATGCTGTCCACCCTTCTTTGTTGCCGTTCATGCTCAACCGTGGCCGCCGCCAAGGACGGTCGGTTACGGTGACTGGTTCGGAGTGGGACGCGTCCTGGTCCTTGATGCATTGAAAATGCTGATTACTCGGAAGGCGTGTTCACCGGTCGCCTTGATCGTCTCGCGGCCCCTCGACGCAGTTCAGCAGCCGGCTTACGCGAGAGCAGGCGCCATCAAGCGAATTGAGGATTCCCGGCAGTCCTACGGCCGCCCCTCGTCAACCTCGACCAAACCGACATCGACACCCTGGCCTCCAGCGGTTTGGTGGCAGTGAACCGCCAGCACGACCTCCCTTCCAGGCTTGAGCAACGCCAGTGCAGGCGAGCTCAAATCCATATGCTGGTAACTCGTGACGAAGCCCGGCTCATCGGCCGCCGGTGTTCCGTCGACGAAGATCTCGATATCCTCGTCGTGATAGACGCGCAGTTGTAATCGAGAGGCGTCGAATCGCAAAGGCAACGCGACCGACCGGCGCAGCCAGATGTCCGGCGTGGTCCAGGTCGTGCCGATGACCGCGCCGGGCGTCCCTGGGCTTCCGAATCCGCCTGGGCCCTGCTTCCAGCTCGTATCATCGAAGCCCGGTCGCGTCCATCCCTCTGGAGGTTTGGCCAGCGAGTACCGCCAGGTTGCCGCCTTTCGTTGCGAGGTCGGCACGACCTCGGTCACTCGCGGCTGAACAGCGACCGGAGCATATTCACCGAGGTTCCCGCGGTTGCGGCTGGCCCATTTCCTCCAGGTGACGGGGTCTTCGAGCATCTTGATGAACACGCCGCCAATCACCGGGCGGGCGCGCATGCCGTCGCTCGCCGCGTTGTCCGTCAGGTAGGAATCGACAAACGGGAGCCGCGCTGACGTCGCATTCAGGTAGTCGTAGATCGGCGCGACGATCGTCTCAAAATCGGCGCGATTCCGCGCCAGGGTCGCGCCCCAGACCGACCAGTCGGTCTTCGTGAGCCGGGTCCGCGAGTCAAGCGGTAAGCCGTAGCGCTCGACGACCTTCTGATAATAGGAGACCTCCATCCGCGCCACTTCCGGGGGAAAGACCCCAAGTTCCAGCAGCTTGTCCCAGACCAGGTTGTACTTCTGGCTCCACGTCCTGGGTTTGTCGAACGCGATACGATAGTGGTCCCCGTCGCGCGCGACCTCCATCCAGTGCAAAGCGTATCGCCGCGCCAGGGAGCGGTAGCTGTCGGCTGCGGCCAGCTCGCCCCGCAACCGGCAAAGCTCGCCATAGGCCGCGATGGCCAGGATCGCCTTGACCGAGAGGTTGGCGTTATGGGCGAGATGGCCCATGAAATCGTCGGTGCACAGTTGGTTCTGCGGGTCCTCGCCGTATTTCTCCAGGTAAGCCTCCCAGCGGGTCAGTTGGGGCCACCACCGCGAGGCGAAGCCGGCGTTGCCGTCCATCCGGGCGATGGCCGCACAGAGCAGGATCAGGTTGGCGCTCTCCTCGACGGGCATCATGTCGGCTTCGTTCCTCGATTCTTCGCCGCCGCCATAGACCTGGCCCTCGGCTTGCGGATAGACGCCGACATCATGCGGCGCGAACGGAAACTTCCAGCGCGGCGAGGTGCTGTAGATCATCGCAGGCGCCACAAGTGCCTTGGCATAGGTTGACCCCATCAAGAGAAACTGGGGTGCGGCCGGATAGATGACGTCAACGGTCGCGATGCAGCCATTGCTGCTGTTCTCCTTGGTAAAGAGCAGCGGCTGCTTGTTGGCGTCGGCGGCAAAACCACAGCCCGCCAGGGCCTGGCGATAGGCCAGCGCGGCCATCTGTGCGTACTTCTGTCCTCCTGCCCTGGTGAGATCGGCCATGAGATCGGCGTCGAATACCGCGCAGCGCCGCAGCAATCCCGCGTAGTCCCGCTCGGCGGTCTGGAGCAAGCCGGAGGCTTCCGCGCCGTTCCTCCGCCAGAAGGGCCGCAGCTTCCGCCCCAGGAACTTGACGGCGAAGATCTCGTCATAGGCCACCATGAGATGGCGTGAGACCGAGGTCGCGCCGACGCGCCCCAGATCGAACTGGAATGCCAGGCAAGGCTCCTGGTCGTTGGCGGCTCGGGGCATCGGCAAATCGTCGGTGCGGGGGAGCTTGGCCAGCCCGACGAAGCCGGCAGCCAATTTCGAGCTGGGGCCGACCACGGCATCGGCGTCCTGCGCCGGGGCCGCGGCATAGACGTAGCCCCAATCGATGCGGGTGTCGTCACCAGCCGGGCGCAGGAGCGTCTGGCCGGCAGTGCCGGCCCGCAGTACCGTCAGGCCGCCCATCGTCTCTCTCCTCCATGCGACAGCCTGGCCGGGTGAGTTTACGGCCAGGAGCGCGCTTGTGCTGTCGTAGATCGCGACATCATGGAGAGCACCGTCGATCGACTGAACGTCCCAGGTGAGATACGTAAGCGGACGCGCCAGCACCTCAAGATCGTCCGGCAAGGCGGGCGTGAGAAACGTGAGCCGAATGTGGACGCGGCCGTCGTCGAAGTCATAGATACTTCGCGTCGGGAGGACCTGCACTCCGACTTGTGCCATCGCCGGCAAGCCGGCGGGGCTCTTTCCCATGAGCCGATAGGGCTTGCCGTCGATGCGGATCAGGCTCACGAGCGGGTGTTCGCGGCGCGTCCAGTGCCGGGTCGTGTCATCGGTCAGGCGATCGGCCATCGACCAGACGCTGAGGTAGGGGTCGCTCGCGATGAGCGGAACCGCGGGCGGGCGGAACGCCGGGCGATTTCCGGGCTCGTCCGCACAGGCCCGTGCGGCAAGGATCCCGGCCGCCGCCAGATTCATCGCCAGGATCACGGCACACGTACTCGTTACTCTGCGATCCATATCGATTCCCTCGGCGCTCGCCGATCGTTTGGGTCGTTTTGCGGGGCTCGAAGTCCCATGGTGCGCCCTTTCAGGGCTGCGGCCATCACGGCCGGTTCCGGTTTCACGGGGCGTTGGCCTCGGCTGGTATGCGTTTGCCCCTTCGGGGCGAGTGGAGAGCGCGGCACCAAATCTGACGTGGTTCGACTGCCGAACCCCGCGCACGAGGACCAGCAAAGCGGGGCCGATCACTTCTTCGGGGGCAATAGCCTGGCGATGGCCGCGGTCATGGCGCGAACTCCTGTCTCGATGCTTGGGCCAGGCTCCGGGTAGTACTTCGACGAGTGCAGGGCTGGCAGCGTCCCGTCTTTCGACTTCGCCGCGTTGATCCGCTCGGGACTGAGAGTACCCAGCCAGAACATGAAGATCGGTACATTGCCTTCACTGAAGAGGCCGAAATCCTCCGCGCCCATGACCGGCTTCGCGGGCTTGACGTTGGAAGGGCCCAGGACACCGCCGATGGCCGGCACCACGCGCTCGACCAGGGACGGCGTGTTGATCGTGGGCGGCGTGCTCTCCTCGATCTCGACGGATGGCTCGGGCGCCTGGTGCGCCTGCGCAAGCGCCATCGCGCGCCGCTTGATCCCCGCGATGAGCTGCTGGCGAACCGGCTCGCTGAAGGATCGCAGCGTGAGCTGAAGCTTGACCTCGTCGGGGATGATGTTGTGCTTGGTGCCCCCATGAATCGAGCCCACGGTGAGGACCGCGGGCTCGCTCGGCTCGATCTCACGGCTGACGATCGTCTGGAGGTCCAGAACCACCAGCGAGGCAAGCACGATCGGGTCGGTCGTCCGGTGGGGCCAGGCGCCATGGCCTCCCTTACCGCGAATCGTGACGTTCACCGAAGTCGAGCTCGCGAGTGCAGGGCCTGAGCAATATTGCACGGTGCCAACCGGTTCGTCGGGCCGGCAATGGAGCGCCAGCGCGAAATCGGGCTTGGGAAATCGCGAGTAAAGGCCGTCGTCCAGCATTGCTCTGGCCCCGTCAACGGCTTCCTCAGCCGGCTGGGCGACCATGACGACTGTGCCCGACCAGCGATCCTTGTTCGCCGCCAACCACTGAGCCGTAGCGACAAAGCACGTCATGTGCACGTCGTGCCCACACGCGTGCATCACGCCCACCTCACGGCCGAGTTTGTCCCGCGCCTTGACCTTGCTGGCATAAGGAAGGCCAGTCTCCTCAACGACCGGCAGCGCATCCATATCGGTGCGAACCAACACGACCGGGCCGGCGCCGTTCTTGATGATCCCCACCACGCCCAGCTTGCCGACCCCGGGCGTCACGTCGGCGCCGGTCTTTCTAAGCTCCTCGGCAATTCGCTTCGAAGTCTCATGCTCCTGGAACGACAGCTCGGGATGGGTGTGCAGGTGCTTGTAAAGCTCGACCAGCTCGCTTTGATGGGGCGCGAACCAGGCGTCGAACGAATCGGGCTGGCTGGTCGTGGTTTGGGCGGGCACGGCCAGCGGGTCGGCGGCCTTCACGAACGCCGGGACCGCGGGCACGGATAAGAGGGTGCAGAGCAGAAGTCGAACTCTCACCCGGGTGAGGGTCATGGGCGTTTGCTCCTTGCGACAGAGATTCTTGTTTCCGATGGCGCGCTCAATGCATTCCCATCTGCTTCTGCCAGGCGATGGCCTTGGCGTGCTCGGCTTCGGGAATGCGTCCACACCGCTGGTAGATCACCGAGAGCGCGGTGTAGCTGAAGGCGTCGTCGGGCTCGAGTTCCACGACCTTTTGCGCATGGTGGATCGCTTTATCGGCGACGGCCAGATCGGCGAATAGCTTCGCGAGCAAGCCGTGCCCGATTGCGAAATTCGGGTCGAGGGCGACCGCCTCCTCGAGCTTGGCGATCGCGCCTTCCTTGTCGCCTGAGTCCCGGCACAGGGCCGCCTGGTCATAGAGCTCATTGGCGTTAGGCATCGCTCTTGGTCCTCTCTGGTGTTGACGGAACGGACCAGATCATTCTAGAAGCCAGGCGCTCCGCTCGCCAGACCCGGACGGGCTGCTTGTTGGTCAATGCCGGCAAATCGCATAAAATGCGAGCTGGTTCGGGAGTGTGTTGCCAAGAGCTTTGACGACGGGAGGATCTCATGCGTCTCGCTTGTTTGGATGAAGGAACCGGCCGGGCGGTCGTTCTCTTGCATGGGTTCCCCTTGAGTCGCGCCATGTGGCGCGAGCAGATTTCCGGAATTGGGCGGAGCTACCGGGTCATCGCGCCCGACCTGCGCGGACATGGCGACTCGCCCACGCCCGACGGTGCCTACACGATGGATGAGATGGCCGACGATGTCGTCGAATCGCTCGATGCGCTGGCGATCGCCGAGCCGGTTGTCCTGGGTGGACTTTCGATGGGTGGCTACGTGGCTTTCTCGATCATGGCGCGCTATCCCAGCCGGGTGCGGGGCCTGATTCTCATGGACACCCGCGCGTCGGCCGATACGCCCGAGGTGGCGCACGACCGGGAAGTGAGTGCCCGGGCCGTTCTCGACGCGAATAGCGCCAAGCCCGTGGTCGAGAAGATGCTGCCCCGACTCTTCGCGAAGGCCACGCTCGCGGAGCACCCCGAGCGGGTCGAACCGCTCTTGGTCCTGATGGAGCAAAGCCCGCCGCGCGGGATCGCGGGCGCCTTGCGGGGCATGGCCCTGCGCCCCGATCGCCGCCCGATGCTGGGTCAGATCTCGGTCCCGACTCTCGTTCTGGTCGGCGAGGACGACGTCATCACGCCGCCCGCCGAAGTGAAGGCCCTGGCCGGCGCCATTCCCAACTCCCGGCTCGTCGTGATTCCCCAAGCTGGTCACCTGGCGCCCTACGAGAACCCCGATGCCGCCAACCGGGCCATCCTGGAGTTCCTCCAGAGCCTGGACGCCGGCTACACACGAAAGGCAAGCTCTTGATGGCTGACGCGACGGGTGCAGCGACCATAATCAACACGGCCCAGCTCGACCGGCTCGTGGCGCACCTGCGGACCTGCGGGCGATTCGCCTTCGACACCGAGTTTGTCTCGGAAGACACGTTCGAGCCGGTCCTGTGCCTGATCCAGGTGGCGACCCGAGCAGAGACCGTGGTCATCGACCCGCTCCAGGTCCACGATCTGAGCGCCTTCTGGGACGTGGTGACGGACCCATCGGTCCAGGTTGTCATGCACGCCGCCGGGGAGGACCTCCGCATCTGTCTCTTGCGGGCCGGTAAACTGCCTTTAGGCGTTTTCGACGTCCAGCTTGCCGCGGGCTTCATCGGTTATAGCTATCCGCTTTCCCTGGTGAACCTGGTCGGTCAAGCGCTCGGGATCAGCCTGGCCGGTAGCGAGACCCGGACGGACTGGCGGCGACGGCCGCTGAGTGCGGCGCAGATCCAGTACGCGCTCGACGACGTCCGCCACTTGCTCGACCTGGCCGATCACATCTCGGGGCGTCTCGAAGCGCTCGGCCGCGCCGGCTGGGCCGAGGCCGAGTTTCGCGACATGGTCAAGACAATCGCCGGACGCGCCGAGGAAGATCGATGGCGGCGCCTGCCCAACCTCAACCAGCTCAGCCGCCGGGGCCTGGAAGCCGCCCGCCAGCTCGCCGCCTGGCGCGAAGACGAGGCGCGCAGCCAGAATCGCCCGCTGCGCCACGTGATGCGCGACGACTTGGTGGTCGGGATCGCCAAGCGTCTGCCCAGGAATCGCCGCGACCTTGAAGCGCTGCGCGACTTCAACCGCCCCGCGCTTCTGAGTCAGAGCAACACGATCCTGGCGATTCTCGATCGCGCCCGGAGCGCCCCGGACGAAACGCTCCCGGAACATTTTTCGCGTCCGGAGGAGCCGCCCGGCGTGGCCATGGTCGGTTCCTTGCTTTCGGCCGCGCTCGCGCAGTGCTGTGCTCAAAATCAAGTCGCGGCGCCGCTCGTGGCCAATGCGACCGATCTCAGACACCTGGTCCGCTGGCACCTCGAGGGACGGGACGAAGCGCGACGGCCCTCGCTGCTCCAAGGCTGGCGGCACACATTCTGTGGTCAACTCCTCCTCGACATCCTCGACGGCCGCCTCGCGCTGCGGGTCGCCGAACCAGGCGGGGAGTTTCCCGTGGTGCTGGATCCCGTAAAGTGACATGAGATGAAGCGAATCCTCAGTTGTTTCACGAATTGTTACGGCGCTGCCGGCGTCCGGGCGGCCGTCGAGCGCATCCGCCGAGCGGGCATCGACCACCTCGAGCTGGCTCTCCGCGGACACAACCTGGGCGGATTGGTGATCCCGGAGTCCGCGGTGATCACCGAGACGGCCGACGACGCCACGGCCCAATCGTTTTGCGACCATCTGGCGCGAAACGGGGTCAAGATCAGCGGCGCCAACGTGGGCGGCGCCGATATCCGCACCGGGGAGGGCCTCGACCTGACCGAGCGGCGAATCCGCTTCGCCGCCCGCTGGTTTGGCGTTGCGGTCTGCGTGACCGGTGCAGGCCAGCCGGTGGATGAACGAGAGTATGACATGGTGGTCGCGAATCTGCGGCGCCTTGGCGATGCCGCCGGTGAAAACGGAATCACTTTGGCCCTCGAGACCCACAAGGGGCCGACTCAGAACGCCGCGGCCATGCTGGCTCTGATTACGGCGGTCAGTCATCCGCAGGTCCGTCTCAACTTCGACACGGGTAACATCGCGTTTTACAACCAAGGCGCCGATCCTTGCGACGAGCTGGAAAGGGTCAAGCATCTCGTGCGCAACGTCCATCTCAAGGACAATCGGGGTGGCTTCGAGGACTGGTATTTTCCGGCCGTGGGCGATGGCGGCGCGGTCGATTTCCACCGCATCCGGGAGATCCTCGACGGAGTCGGCTTCGCCGGCCCCTACACGATCGAGATCGAGGGAATCGCCGGGGAGCCCGAGCCGGGATTGGACGGCCGGCACGATCGAATCGTGCGGAGCGTCAGCCACTTGCGAATCATGGGCTACCTGGACTGACGCCGAGGTCATTCCGTCCCAAGGAACTCGAAGCGGTGATGGCGGGAGCGTATGGGAATCGAACCCACCAGGAGCCTGTTTCCAAACCCCTCACCGGTTTTGAAGACCGGGCCGGGCACCAGCCGCGGACACACTCCCGTGTGCTGTCCCACAAGGGCTGGCGACGAGAATACCGAAGCAAGTGCGTCGGTCCTACCGGCTATTTTACCGGTTTCGTCCCCCAAATCGGGGGAACGGGCGATGGGACGGCACGCAAAGTTGAGGCGGAAAGGTGAGTACCGGGCAACGGACGCTGGAGGCAAAACGACGTACTTTGGCAAGACGAACAATGTGCCATATAGAGATGCGCTGAGACGTTTCCGCAAATTTCCTGCGGGTCGTTCAGCCGCGGAGCCACATCTTCGCTGCTACCACGCCACAGGAGCGAGAACGTCGGAACTCTTGACGGCACGTGTCGCCGATTTTCAAACCCGATCAAGACAAATCGTCCTCGGTTCGCATAAACGATCCGAGACGCTTAAGGTTCCAATACCTCGGGCAATTGCGTTGAATGATGAGGCATTCGCAATCAGCCAACGCAGATGCGAAGGTCGTGCTGGTGGTGAGCCGATTTTCACTCAGCCGCGGAATGGGCGTCCGTGGGATCGTCATGCTGTGGCCGAGCGATTCCGTGCCATCCGAGAACGAGCGAAGGTTAGGGACAGCATCACAATCTATAGTTTCCGCCACTTCTGGATCAGCGAGATGCTCATGGCGGGCGTGGACGTGCTTTTGGTCGCCCGCGTGGCGGGGACCTCAGTGGCAATGATCGAGCGGGTCTACGGACACTTCCGCAATCAATCCTACCAAGAAGCCCAGGCTCGGCTTGACCGAGAAAGGGCAATGCGAGGGCTTTAAGCAAAGCCTTGATGCGAGCGAACGAACAATCCGGGCGGCGTGCCGCCGACTCGATGCGAGCGAACGAAGGCAGAAGCCAAGTTGGAGGAGACTCTGGTCTTTCGCTGGCGGTCAGATAGCGGGCTTTGTTCGTTCGCATCATCCGCCACGGAATCGCCTTTGCCTTCGCGCACAGATACTCCACCGACGCCGCATGTGCCACGCAAGAAAGGGATTGCCGTGCTGTTGACTGACGACGGCACCCAGATCAACTTCCCCAAAAAGCTTCTGCCCAATGGAGTCCCGGGTGGGGACATCCTCTCGTTCGAGATCGAGCGTGACGAGGCATGCTTCGGACCAGGTCCGTGCGGTGCAGGACCAGTCGAAGAACACCGCCGATCGTTGTTCGTGGGCTAACTCGTCGCAGCCGTTGAAAATAAACGGCTGGATGGGTCGAATAACCCCCAGCCAGGGAGCGTTCCTTGGTGCGCGGTGGACAACCACCTGCCGGAGCGGTTCTTTGTCAAAAGATTCGGCAAGAAAGCCCAGCACGAGCCGTATTGCCATCATCGACCATTCTATTCAGCCCACTATCAGAGCAACGACCATATCGCCTTCGGGCGCATCGGCACAGGCATATTCCAAAATATCCATCAGTGCAATTTTCCAGGCACGCAGACACAATTATTCAGGCAGCCGCCATCTACGACGACGAGCCTTCTTCCGGCTTGGACTTAGGTTCAAATCAGGTTAAGGAGGGATGTCGTGATAGACCTTCAAGTCCTTTTGCAGACGGTCGAAGTGATTCTTGCCTTGCTCCTCTACTTCCGGGGGAATGAGCAGAATCCATAACAACCAGCGAGAGCCTTGGGCGGACTAACGTTACGCTCAAGGCTCTCCTCATTTCCAGGTGCGTGGCATTCAGATCGATGGCAGGGGTCGGCTGGGGTCTGAAGAGCGAACGAACTCACTCCGTCGAGAGCTCGCCGGCTAATTCGTTCGTTCGCAATGCAAGGGGAGTGCCCCGCTCTGTCCACGCCTCTGGAATCGAGACCTTTAAGCCCGGTCGCGCGATGAGCCCAGCGTACTTCAGCAGCGCCAGCGCTCCGCTGCGGCCACCTCCCCGGGTCGCCCCCACTCCCGGGAAAGAGAGAGAAGTGCGTTTGATTTGGGGAGCAGGCCAGCCCTCGACAGCGGCGGATCATATCGCCTGAGTTAGTGTTACGGCGGTTGTCGCCATGGTTGTCATCGGGAGGGATAATCCTTGATCCAGGACAACGGGATGTTCGCTTTGAAGTCTGCTTCAGCACATGGACCATCGCCACTGAAACAAGCAACGCGGCTCCCGATTCTCAACTTGAGAAATTGTGTCTTAGGGAGCGGTAGCTCACAGCAATAAATATCGTTTACCCGGTCACCGGGCTGAAGGTCGGCCGGTAGCGGCACGTGCCCAACGATATGTATATGCACTTGTCCCTTGGCGCCAGCGCCACGCGTCCTTGGGTCTAGTGGACTTAGAATGTTATCAACGTCATCTGTTATAGAATATATCGTCAGAACAACTCCGCCAAACTCGGTTAACGGCTGATAATGAATGACTTTTCGCTCCGACCGATTTCGGACAGAAACATTCATGAGTATCAGGCGCTCGTCGTTCGCAACGAGCGGCCCAAGAAGCGGCGTGTCAACGGTGCTCTTCAGCCTACCGACTCTCAGATCAGACAAGGTTAGGGAAAAATCCTCCCCCTCGTACACAAGGCTGCCACGAGCTGTGCTGACGTCCGGATTCTGCGATTGGACGGGAATCTCGGCTTTGGAAGCGACCTTCGGCAAGTCTCCTTCAATGGGAGGGATCTCCCTGTTCCGCTCATGGCCCTCCGAAATGGTCTCTATGGGCAATTCGGGGTGATGATCTGCCGGTTTGTCCAATATTCGCGGTGTTGGAGTTACCTGCGAGCCGCGTTGTTTAGAGTCCAACATTAAAACCCCAAAAAATCCGATACCCCCAAAGAGGATGACCAGATACGCTGAATCGGCGACCGTCAGCCGTCGAACTTGGCGCTCTAAACGCTCAAGTCTGGCCTGGACGTGATCATTTATCGTAGGCGAAGTCTCGCTGTTGGTACCGAGATCTTTTGGTCCTGTCGCTGGATCACCCATGAACTACCTCCGGTTTGTGACAGACATCAGGAATCGCATGCGTTAAGTCGTGTCCACCCAGAGTCGGCTGGTCGACCGCTAACTCCCGGCATGATCGCACCCTGGACCACAAGCCTGTTATTGCGATCTCGACGTTCCAAGCAGCGTCATTCAGATTGACCCGCGCAGTGCCCCTGATGATAATCGATCCGCCTTCGGAAAACACTGAGCCCCACCATTGGAGCTGATCACGCCCATGCCGAGCGGCGCTCCCTCGCTCAAACAGATCTCACAAATATGAGGGGGAAGCGAACGTTGACAATGACCGCCTCAAAACGGTGAGTGGTCGATCGCTTCGGCATTACCTATCATCTCTCGGAGCGAATTGCCAGGACACATGGAGAGCAAGGTCGTTTTGATTCGATCATTTATGCAAATCCTTCCAGCGCCCTGTCCGGTGCTTCAGCGATCGCTTCACACAGGTTAGGTGCGAGCAAACGACCTATCGGTTCGCTCTGGCGAACAAGATGGAGGCTACGTCGTTCGTTCGCTCGAAGCTCGTGTGATAATCTGCCCTGTCTGCCCAACTCGACCGGGTGCGGGCAAGACGACGGTTTTGACTCGGCTGCTGCGAACGTACGAACTATCCTCCGGCATCGGAGGTGCATTGTTCGTTCGCTCGCAGTCTCAGACGTGGCATTCATCCCGCAGCGACAATTTCAGTCCTGGCCGCCGAGCAGGACGATCAGACCACAGCAGCATCAGCCGCCTTCCACCTCCCGTTCACAACCTCTTGCTGGACGTGTCCTATTTCTCAGCCCAGGGGCATGACCGCGAGGCCAATCTGGTTCCCGATTGAAACGTTTCGGAGCGTTGGGCAAGAAACCCCTCGCAAGATTTCGATTCGGTGGACGAATAGCTCCTAAGTGCATGTTTTCCGAATTGGATACCTGAGCCAACGAATCCGTTTTTGGAGTCATTCCATGGCTCAACAATTGCGGCAACTCTTGGCGGCGGATATGTGGCCGATCGCCATGTTCGAGATTCCGAAGAAGCGAATAGATCGTTTCAACGATCAAGCCAGGCCCGCTTATAAACGTCTGGTGGAAGGGCTGCTTCTTTACGACAAGGTCGTCATTCCTACCCAGGATTTTCTTGCCCTTACGTCGCTGGTTAGCGTTCTTGGAGAACGCTCGGTCATCGATCTGTTTGATGCTGGTGCCGTGCGATTCGTCCGCTTCAAAGGCACACTCGCGTACGTCGGCAATGGCGGAGGAATCAAGTTTTGCGAGATGTTTAATGATGAGAACAGACGTACTCCTCAACCGTTCTGTGCTCCGTTGGAGGACGCGGTGAACTTTGCATTGAGCGGCTTAGCCGAGAAGCCGAAGGACCGGACCTTGGCAAACTTGATCGTCGATGCGACCACCGAGGTCAATCTTCAGTCTGTCAACGAGGTGATCCGTCACGAAACGTACATGGATGTCCTGAACAGCGATCACTTGCGAAATACATTCGCCGTGCGGAATTCCAGCATGGATCATTTGGCGGGCATCACACCGAATCAGGTCCGCACATTTGGCGGTGTCCCCTGGAGCGACCACTGGCAAGGCGATGAAATCGACGCTGTCTTAGCTATAGCCTTCGCCAATCTGGAACTTCGATTAGCACAGCTCGCTGATTGCTACGATGCCTCCACAGTCAGCCCAATCGGTCATCTGCTAAGAGGAAAGATCGAGAGGACTCTAGGGGCGTCCAAAGCAAGTGCGGCGTTTGCTAATCTGAGGGAACTCGCCGAGATACCTGATATTGGCGAGGGAATTCTCACGAACCAGGTTTCCGTCGCCGACATAATCAAGTTAAAAAATACATCTGACGGAGAGCAGTTCCGTAAGTGGTTTCATGAGACATGCAGCGACAATCCCGAAGTGGCAGCGAGAGAATATTGCAAAATCCTGCGCCAGGTCCCGAAGGTTCAGTCGCTTCCAGCTCGGGTCATACGATTTCTCACCGCTAACCTGACCGGCTTTCTTCCGTTTGGGGCTGTACTCAGTCCTGCCGTCGGTACCGTCAACAGCTTTTTCATTGACAGATGGTTCAGAGGCCCATCCCCCAAGTATTTCCTTGACTCTCTCGGGAAGCTCATAAACAAGTGAAATGCTTGACTTTTTCAAAATTGGGCTGAGCACCCCGCCATCGTGGCGACCGTGTGATCACATGATTGGCGACAATTAGATTTCCCTTCTGACGACAACTAGAATTCCCGCCTCGAGGATAGTGTACAAGCCGCTTCGATTGCGGTCGTCTTGAATCCCTTCTCGCACTCGGCGGTATCCGTGCTTGCTTCCAGTCACACCTCCTTGCTGAGATTGGCGGGGCCCGACGCGCTCTGACGCGATTTCTTGGCCTGCTCGGCCCGATAGCTGGAAACGTTCAATTCCAGGATCACGCTGTGGTGCACCAGTCGATCGATCGCAGCAGCGGTCGTCATCGGGTCCTTGAAGATCGTCTCCCAACCCGAAAACGCGAGGTTGCTCGTCAGCACCACGCTCCCCCGTTCATATCGCTCCGCCAAGAGCGCGAACAGCACCTCCATTTCGTCGCGACTGTATTGGACATATCCAATATCGTCGAGGATCATCACGTGATATGAAGAAATCTTCTTGAGAAAACCGCGGAGCTTCAAGTCACGCTTCGCGGCCAAGAGGTCCTGAACCATCAGACCACAAGTCGCGAACATCACCTTCCTTCCCGCCCGGATCAGCTCCTGGCCAATCGCGCAGGCGACGTGCGTTTTCCCAGAGCCGGGGTTACCGAAAATGAGCACATTCTCATGCCGCTCAACGAAGTCTCCTTCCAGCAACGATCGGACCTGCTGCGCCGCCTTCGGCGGCAGTCGCTTCAGGTCCAGAGTCGAACAGGCTCTTTTCCATGAACAGCCTCGAATCGCGTAAGAGCCGCTCGATCCGGTTTGAGCGCCGGGTTTCACGTTCGCGCTCCGCCAGATCAAGCAAGTAGCGCTCGTAACTTGAGGACTCTTGACGAGCCCGTTGCGCCGCCGATTCGTACTCGTCCCGTATCGCCGGCAGATGGAGGTCCCGAAGGCAGTCCTTCAGGGACTCGTGCAGGTCGGCTTGTCGGTTAATGGCATGTCCTCCCTTGTCTCGAGTAACCCGTCGTACATCGACAAATCCACCGTTGTGATCGTGACCTCCATCGCTCGCGGCAGGCCCAGGTCGTGGGCCAAATGGTCGGCGACGACGGTCGGTGTGATCGGTACATTCCACTCCAGGAGCCGGCCCAACACGGCGTCGACTCCGGTCTCGGATTCCTTAGCCGCCAGCTCGAGGATCCGCAGGTAATCCTTGGCCGCGCGGCCGGGGCTGTGTTCCAGCAAGGCATCGTAGGCCCGGCGAAACCGGCTCGTCGGGAACATCGCGTCCTGGTAGCGATATCCCGCGAACGCCCCCGGCTTGCGCACCAGCCAATCAATCACATGACGATAGTTGATCGCGTGTTTGTTTCGGCCGCGGAGCCGGGGAAGTCGCTCGACCAGCACCGAGCCGTGCCACACCTCCAGGTATTCAACCTTGATATGAACGTCAACCTGTTCACCGATCAGCCGGCTGGGAACCGAGTAGGTGTTGAATTTGATGCGGATTGTGCTTCCCTGGCTGACTCGCGCTGGGCGTCGGTGCCACGCGTTGACGCGACGCGCGGGTAGATCTCGCAGTTGTGATCGGTCCTCGGCGAATCGCTGGGCCCGTCCGCTGTTGCGTTGGGCCAGCACTTCGCGCAGGAACCGTTCGTAGTCCTCGCGATCCTCGAAGTCGCGGCTGCCGCGGAGCATCAGCGCTTGATCGACGGCAGTCTTGAATCGGTTATGGCTCTGCTCGGCGTCTCCATTCTCATGGGCCTTGCGGGCGTTGATGGCTTGAGCTTTCAAGCCGTAGTGAGCCAGCAAGGCGCGATAACGTTGCTGGAACAGATCACGATCGGAAAGGTTATTCACCGCGGCGGTGAGCCGATCAGTGCGATGCATCTGGGGAACCCCTCCCAGTTCCCAGAGGGCGTTTTGGAGCCCTTGGCTGAGGCTCTCGAAACTCTCGGAAAAGCAGACCGTGCCGGTCTCCCAATTGGAATAGGTCAGGACAAAGTGATAGACCATGTGATCAAACGGTTCACCGGCCAGCGTGACCCGCAGGTCGCCCATGTGCGTGAAGTCAGAGGCGCCCAACAGACCGGGCCGGTGGATCTGATCGAAAAAGACCTCCTTGGCTGGGCCCTCGGTGGCTCTCCACGCTTTGATCTTCCGCTGTAATGTGCGGAGCTGGATGTCGCGAAATCGGCCTGGGAAGCGACGTTGGAGATCGCAGAAAAGGGTCTTGGCTTGAAGCCCGGGATTGAGTTCCAGTAGGTCACGAAGTTGGGGCCAAACGTCCTCGAACGGATCCTCCCGGGTCCGCCAGGTTCTTGGGGTCAACGATTCACTCGGCAGGCGATCAGCATGCCGGTACTTTCGAGCTGACTTGGCGTCCATACCCACCTTCAATGCCGCACGATAGAGTGGATGTCCTCCGCCGAGAAACTGGCGAAGTTTGCGAAACTGGGCATCCGTGATCATGACGGTTCCCTCCTTCTGGTCAGGAGGAAACCAGATAGTGAACAGACGGGCGAGAGGAGGAGGGAATTCTAGTTGTCGCTGGGCGGGAATTCTAATTGTCGCTGATCATCACAGGTTCCGCTTCGCTTCCACCCCTGCGGGACCGGTTTCGCCACCATCTCCGCTCGGATGCGGCGTCTATCCCGCAACTTCGCCAGGGCTCGACCAGCGTCTTGGTTGGCCGTGGAGAGTAAAGGGGGGTTGAGTCGCTGAGTCGGCTCGCCACCCCGTGTCCGATGGCTGCGGACGAATGAACTATCTCCATCCCCCTCTGGAAAAAAAGCGGAGGACGAGTTTGTTCGTTCGCACGCAGCTAGTGAGATGATCTGACCAGTGCCGTCCGTCTTGATCGGGAGAGGGCGGCACGGGGCTTTTGACCTCGGCTGTTGCGAGCGAACGAACTATCTCCCTCCATCTCGGGAAGACGGGGGCGAGTTTGTTCGTTCGCTCGACGCTCATGGGACGAACTCGCAGGTCCGCTCCAGCCCATGGCGACGCCCAAAACGTAGGTCCTTCCGTGGCATTCGCCGAACGTGCTATCATCAGGTGGTGGATGACTCTTCGTCGCGAGCGGGGAGTCGCCTGACGAATGCCCGAATTGTAAAGGGTGAACATCGGCAACGCGCCAGCGAAATCCGAGACGTCAGGCAAGGACTTCGGTCAAACTGGCGGTGTAACGGGTGGACTAGTAATCAGCGTTGCCAGGAATCGCCGCCATGCGACAGCCCGGATGACGGCGACCGAAAACTTTTCGTGGTGGACGCATGACACGTACCGAGCACGAGACCTACGCCAGGGACCTTTTGTCCTCCTTAAGGAGCGACCAACCAGAGATCGACAACTTCGACTTCGCTCCCGTTCCAAACGAGAGTAGAAATGCTGCAAACGCGATGACGGCTATCCTCTGCCACCGACTCTCCAAGGAATCTGGGAACCAGCCGACGAGAAAAGCAAACACCACGTACGAGTGGAGAGGGGGTACCTTCAATTGTCGAAATCTCACGGACCGTGACTACTTGTGGACCAACCTCCGACGCAGCGTTGCCGGCAACATGCACGACTCCGCGAAGGGCAAGCCAGCGGCTTACCTAATGACATTCTCGAAGCCGTCGGACACAACCTTCGGTATTTGGTCGATTCCCGAGCCGCTGCTGCACGACAGCTTGTCGAGCCTTCCTATGAAGGATGGTGGCGAAGAATATACCTTCCAAATCTTTCCCAGAAAACAACGGATAGAAAAGTACGCCGCATCGCCCGATTTGGCTCCATTCTTCCAGAGGGTTCCACTGTCACGACGAGAACTCCAAATACTCACAGAATCGCGTGCAATGGATGAGCTTGTAAAAAGGGAACGGGCGATTGCAAAGGGAAAGGAACAGACGGAAGGAGACGCAGAATCCAGCGTTTCTGCCACAGATCGTTATTCGAGCGAGTCCCTGAATGCCGCCGCACAGCGGTTGACCGAAGAAGGCGTCTTCGACCCGTCTGGGATTATCGACGCACGCGAGCGCACGCTTTCCTCCATCGTGAGGCGTAGGGGCCAACCTGCCTTTCGGGCGCACCTGATGACAGCGTACAACGGCAGGTGCGCCATTACAGGTTGCCACCTGGAGCCCGTTCTCGACGCAGCTCACATTATTCCGTACAGGGGACAGAAAACGAATCACCCCGCCAATGGACTGCTTCTCCGCACCGATCTGCATACGCTGTTCGATCTCAAACTGGTCGCGATCGACGTTAAAACAATGCGTCTGCTTGTCTCTCCATCGCTGGCGGGTACAGGATACGATGAGTATCAGGGAAGGACGATCCACATTCCCGACGATCCTGGCAGTCGGCCAAGTCGAGCGGCGCTCGAACAACATCGAAAGCAAAGCGGTCTCTGATTGGGTTATCCCGCCGCAAGAAGACGTCGCTGCGGCAATGCCTCTGGTCGTTCGCCCGTCCAGGGGGTCAAACCTAGTCCTTAAACAAGCATGTGCCGACGTCGATCCCAGGTGCGATCGGGCCGCCACGGCGGCGCGCATTGTCACCGTCCTGCCCGGCTGGGCACGTCGGAAGGGATCAATTTGGGTTCGTGCATGGGATGGGAGGTTTGACCGTTGGAGTAATCGGTAGGTGCAGCGAGCCTCCGCCGTAATACTCCGAGCGAATGAACCGTCTTGAGAGAGGTTGCCTCTGCTTCGGTGCGAGCGAACGAACGATCCTGCTCGACGGTGCTGCCGTGTCGATGCGAGCGAACGAAGGAAGTGCGAAGCCACCTCGACATCGACTTTGTTCGTTCGATCGCCATTGCCGAGTTCATAGCGCTTCTGGCGAATGTTAATGAAGCGATTGCTGGCGCCGGCGGGTCGCTGTTTGCCCCGTCCCGATCCTGTACGATGGCACCACATCGCTGTCCTGCCTCGGCCGGGGCATCTTCGTTGGGGGCGAGATCTATGAAAGATTCGGATTTGAGAGGCTGGGCTGTCCATCCCGCGACAGATGGACGGCTCTTGTGGGCGGCATGGAAGAGATGGTCGATCTGCCCCGACGGCAAAACGGCATTTGCTGGTGTGGCAACGGGGATCGCCGCCAGTGAGGAAGATGCCTTGGAGTCGATCCTCTCCGCAATCGGGTCCTGCAATGGCGCTAGCTGGTCAAACGGCTGGGCAGTGACGGTTTGCAAAATATGGGGATTAGAAGAAGTGAAGGCACTGGCGACGGCAACTGAGCCCAAGAGCTTCAAGACCCGTGGTCGGAATAAGCCGCCAACACTTCGCGGCTGACCTCTCCACTACCCCGCTGGCTTGGCGGGTCGCTCGCTGGTCGATGCAACCACTTCGCCCCAGGCTCAGCATTGGGCTGCGATCGCCGCGATCGATCGAGCCAACTCCCATCCCCCGATCCGATGCGATGTTGGTCTGGGCATCGCATCGGCCTTTCCTCTTTCACGAGCCTGCTCATCTGCTTTGGTCGTTCACTCGACGGCATCGGCATCGATGATCGAGACGTGCGTCTCCCTGACCCCTGCCGTCGGCGCAAGCCATCCATTCTGCCATACTGGATCGAGCCCAGGTAGGTGACAAAGCGGAAGTTTCCGCTGGGTGGCCCGTGCGAGTTTTTTGCATTGGAGGCGACGATGGTTTTCTGGGAGTACGCTTCAGATCAACCAAAGTAGCCTGGACGCCGTCCTGACGCTCCCGCTCGCCTGGACGTGGAATCCATCAGCCAATCGTCCAGGAATCGCTCCTGCGTCATCCTGGACGGTTTCTCGGCGGGTTTAACGCCCCCGCTGAGCGTGTACCGTGCCTTCCGTTATGCGTAGGTTGATTCCGAGCGGCGGCGCGGTCTTACCAGGGATGAATGCGTTGCGATCTCCCGCCGCCGCTCTCATCCATCAGCCAAACCTCGTCAAACGGCGAGTTCGCGAAGTCGAATCCGCTCTCGTCAACAGCGTGTCTAAGATCTTCGCTTCCAAAAATCCGAGAGCTGAGGTCCGCAATAGTGTTACATACGATCAGCAGCCAGAGCAGGCTTTCTCCCTTCGAGTATTTGCCTTTCATTATCGCCGTGCGAACGCTTTCCTCTTTCTCTTCAAGGAGTGAGAGAAAGGCCGCACCGTATGGCGAACAGTAGGCTGTCTGAGCCTGGGGATTATTGCTTGGCATGAAGCCACCCCCAGGGATCTGGAAAAGGTAGACCACGTCTATGTACTTGGCCAACAGCTTCCATTCCTTGGCTGGCAAGATTATCCAGTCGGGCGGGATGGGAAGGACCTTTCCAGGCTCCACGTATTGCTGAAACGCGAGTTTTCGCCACCGCTGAATAACCCAGCCTCGGGCACGAGCGTACTCGACGCACTGCACTAATTCCTCGGATAGCTGTCCATGGTAAGTTTGTTGAGGAATCTTGAAGTCCTTGAAGATCGGACTGATGTAGACGCCCTCAAGGAGAGGTCGCTTCTTGATGAGGCCGAACAGGGTGTCCTGAAGCTGTTTCCATCTCTTCTCACGGCCAACACGGTCATCCTGGGGATGGTACTCCGTAACCTCGATGCTGAGCGAAGGCAATCCCAGACGGATCACACGCACGTCGGGTGGGTCTTGGCCGTCCTCTAGGGTCTGGAAGGGCATTCGGAGGCCATTGAGAAACGCCCGGACTTGGCCCCTTTCGCGACCTTTCTTTGTGGGTCTTGGGTCGGACATCTTGAACTCCACGATCGAGATCAAATCATCCTCTCCAACCACTTCCGACTCTTGGACGGGATGAATTGTTCGCGCAGCAGGTGCCTGGCGGTGCCACCGGGCGCCCGCAGCACGGTAAGTCTGAGTTTCATGCCGCTGCGAGCGTACGAACTAACCCGGGCAACGCAGGGACCTTAGTTCGTTCACTCGAAGCTCGTGAATGATCTGCTCCTGGCTGCCTGGCTTGACAGGGAGGGCGGCATTTTTTGTCCTCTAAAGCGAGCGATCGAACTAACTCCCTCAGTTTTGGGAGTGCGGAGGGAACGGCTTTGTTCGTTCGAGGCGCGTGCGAACGATCGAACTATTCTACGCGCTGCCGTTGGCTCAGCACGAACGTACGAACGAACAAAAAACACCCACCGAGTGCCCATCCCAGACAACGACTTTGTTCGTTCGCTCGAAGCGCGTAGCGATCTGCCTGCTCGTATGTCGCTCCAGGGTGTGTCGTGGCAGCGCGAGGTTGGACGGTCTCACTGGATAGATGCGAGTACCGAACCCAAAGCATCAGGGTTGCTGTAGACCAGCATTTGCAAGTCGGCCTCAGTCCGCGTGTTCAGTCCGAGATTGCCCGGCTGGGTAGTGCGGTAGGCGTTGACCAGGTCGAACACAGCGCGACAAGTGTCGCCAGAAGCTAGGTCTTGCAGCATCTGGTCGAAATTAGACCCTGTGTTGTAATTGATATCAACAAGTGCGGCCTGCTGCTGGGGCGTCAATCGGGACCAGTCGCCCTTGTATGCGCTCTGGGCTGAGTCCATTGCCGTGCTCAGCGCCTCGCGGAACAGTTCCCATTCATGCGTCGGAGTGAGCACTTGGACCTTTGGATTATTGAGGACTCCAGAACTCGTCAGCAGGTTGAGAACGGCCGGATTGATCTTGGGTTTCGCTGCTGCGGGACCATATTGTCTTATGAGACTGGTCTTGAGTTGCGCAGCGGGAGCGTAGTCTTCTATGACATCGGCGACCAAGTCGTTGGCCAGTGTCGAATTCGGTTTCCCTCTCAGCGTGTTGAGATTGATGCCAATTCCGAGCGTCGGGTTCTGGTCACCTGAAGTGGTATAGGGATACAGGCGCGAGCCTTCAAATTGATAGATGAAAGCCTCGGTCACGGTTTGCGGTTGCGTCGCCGATGGATTGGGGAGAACCACGGCCTTGGTCACCTGGGGTTCATAAGTTCCCGACAGGGTATTTTCGATCATGTCGAAGAAACTGTCGTAACCCCTCGGAACTGTAGTATTGCTCCAGAAGAAGGGCTGGGCGCCGTGTCCAGGTTTGGTTGCGGTTGCAGCGACGTATTTGGTGGGCGTCCCGACAAACTCAAAAGTGCGGCTGCTTGCGTCGGTCTGTGCAGACAGCGTTCCGCCCTGAGCAGACGAGTAGGAGACCTGGCACACAACGTAGTATTGCGTCCCCGGAACAAGCTTACTCTCGGGGACGACAAGCCCATTGCAATGTACCGTCGTCGTTGAGCCCGCCGGTATGGTAATGTTTGTGAGCGGACTATTGGAGTTCGGAATCTGCGGAAGTGGGATCGCACCATTCGTTGTACTGGGACTGGTGGACAAGTACGTCTTAACGCTGGCTTTGACCGTCGAGTTCCCCGTGTTTCTTACGATCACAGGGACGTTGATGGTCTCACCGCCGAAGAACTCATACAGGTTCAGGTCCGTGGCGGCGGGTACAATGTCGCCCGTATCGACTGCCGACGTAACAGTAGTGGAGGGTGCGGCTGTAAAAAGGGTACCCCCGGCCAAAACAGCCTGTACTCCGTTGATGCTGATGTCACAATCCCCAGGTGCTGGAATTTCCATGGTTGAATTATTTGTGAAACCGCTTCCGCCGATACTCACCCAGTTCTGTGACAATGCGTCTCCTTCCTGTGCACCTAATGCTATCCCAACCCCGGGACCCGTCCCGGTGGTCTCGACACCGTTGACGATCGGCATTGTGGCGCTTTGACCCAAAACACCGGTCACCGTCACGGAGCCGGTTATCTGAGCTTGATAAATCCCTCCGCCCTCGTTCACGACCGAACCAGTCACAATGGTAATCGACATTGTTCCCGATATATTTTGGCGGTCTACTGTGATGCCGGTGAAGTTCCCGCTGAACGTCCCGGCAACGGGAAATGAAGACAGCACTTCGCGTCGCTCTAGCACATCTTCGAGCTGAGGCGCAAAGCTGCGGCGCGGTCGCACGCTCGGTCGGCAGCGGTCAGAGCTGCCACTGGAGATTCGGTACAGCACGATGACATCACCTTGTAAGGATGAAAGGAACTGCGTCGGAGTTGCGCTGGTGTCAGTAACAGCCAGCGGGGGTACCACTTTTGCAGCGAGGTGGGGACCAGGCTGAAATATGTGGGTTTCAGCGAAGTGGTCCCCGTCCGAGTCGCCACCGATGTTTTCTCGAGAATCGGCTTGACGGCATGCCTCGGCGATCCGTAGATTCCTTCTGCCGGACGTCGCCATCTCAGCTCTTGATACCAGAGTCACCTTCGGCAGTTTGGGTAAAGATTAACGAGTTGCCCGCCGGCAACTGTTCCACCTGTGATAACCACCACAGCACGCCATCTGGCTCGATCACGATCCACTTGCATATCGTTATAACAAAATATAAGATTACGGGTTCCTCTTCTCTGTCCCCAAGGCCACCCCAGATTCGTGCCAAGTTGTATTCGCACGTATGCAGACGTCGGTCTCGATCTCCAGGATCACAGTCGTGCCGGGCATTCACTTCACCGAAGTCCGAGCCAGGATCGCTCTGGCTGATGTCCTCGACTTGCTCGGCTTCGTCCCCTGCGAATCATCCGCGGATCAGGTGCGAGGCCCGTGTCCGGTCCATCACTCGATTTCACCATTGAGCCGCAGCTTTTCCGCACATCTGAGACGACATATCTACAAGTGCTTCAAATGCGGATCATGCGGGAATCAACTGGATCTGTACGCTGCATCGACTGGGCTGAGCCTCTTCGAGGCGACCATCGACCTGTGCGAAAAACTCCATCGTGAGGTCCCTTGGATGCTCAATGGCACATCCCCACAACCTCGGCCAGCCGATCGCCTCGCCCCACAACCACGGAACGCCCGCGGGCTAGGCCGGCGAGGTTGCTCGGTCCCTGAGAGTGATCAAACGGATCGCGCCGCAACCGCTCCGCTGGTACCCACTGGCCTCCCAAAGTGGTGCCCTTTCTGACTGGAACCGACACGCTGGGCGTGCACGGTACTTTTTTACTCACCAGCGATCGCTCCCGTCAACCCCCGCTGGGCATGGGGAGCGGCTGTCGCCGCCGAGCACGTCAATCGCCGATCGTCACGTGCGAGCGAATTAACTGTCGGTTGCCACTTGCGAGAGGATGCGACCTTTGTTCGTTCGCTCGATGCCACAGAATTGACCTGCCCAAACACGTGCTGTTGCTGGGACGGGGGTGCGAACGATCGAACTATCCTGCGTGTTGCCTTTGGCGAGGGGCAGGGGCGAGCCAAGGAAGTTCCAGTCCCCAACCGCAAATAATCGACTTTATTCGTTCGCTCGGCGCTGACATGGACGCCCCCGGGTCCGTCCCACCAATCACCGACGCCAACATCGTTGTTGTCGGCGATCGCCACTGCACGTGCAGCCCGCAACCGCTGCGCCCGGCGCTCGGTTAGTCCCGAATGTAGTCCACGTCGTGCACGCCCCCCTTGAGGTAATGCTTGCCGACCTGCTTCGTGTTTGATTGCCAATAGAACCCGGTGTTCAGTCCCGCCCATTTGATATAGGCTGTGGCATTCGCTTGCGTCCCTGGGCTAAAGGGTATTCCGACCAAGAACGTTCGGAAGGAAGAGTTGCCTTCGATAAACCACGGGTCATAGGGACGGTCGTAGAAGTTCACGACGCCGGACTCGGTGATCGCTGGGCTATATAAGTATCCGTTCGAACCGCCGGGTATGGATACTTCGTTGTAGTAGAACGGAAAGCTATCGGTCACCCACGGAACCGTGATTGAGCCAAATTTTTTATAGCCAGGCGCCCGCAGTTGGTAGCCCAACCATTGGATACCGAGGTTGCCGGCAAAGTCAGGATTCTCGACTGGGTCGGGGACCGGACTGCTGACGAGTTGTCGGTTGAAGAATCCGAGAGTGACCACGTAGAACCGCCACGGGGCGGGCGGGGTAATGCATTGGAGCCAATTGAAGTGATTTACACCGCAGACCTCCTGAGCCTCTTCCAGATTGTAGCGTTTTGCGAGAATCTTGTTCGTTTCGGGTATGAAAAACGCCTTTATGAAGGTGTTAATCTCCATGCCCTTTTTGCCGGATGGGATGAGGTTGTAAGTGAAGCTGACCGCCCCACGAAGCAGGTCACGGACAGGTGAGAACTCAGAAGTGTTGCCTCCGCCACCGGGGGTGTCTGCGGTTTTGATGGCGATGGCGGCAGCGGCATTCGTGGCGGTACCAGTACTGATGGCGATCGCGGTAATGAAATGATCTTGGACGGGCTCTCCGTTCCAAGTCTGAGTGGCGTCCGGGATCGATGGCGTGGAGAAGCTTGCACTGATGGTAGCGTATCCGAGCTCGGGGTCGTACGATGCGTTCGCCGTACCGAGGAACCATTGACCCTCACTCAACCCCGATGAGTCCACGTCTGCGTTGGCATAGAACTCGATCAAGTAAGACTGCCCAGGCTCAGCTCCTTCTAAAAAGCCCTGGATCGTCGTCTCTCCGCCAGAATCGGTGACCGAACTCAGGACGGGGTAGGTCTGCCATGTATTCGGACCTTCGAGGGTGGTGATCGTCCCCCCGAGATCTATTCCCATGTGACCATTGCCGTAGATGACGTCCAGGCTGATCAGGTTATCAGGGGACGTGCCTTCGATGTTCACGCCGTCCTGGGCATTGCCACGGATCAAATTGCTCGCCGGGCTTGGCAGCATGCCGTTGTTCACCTGGTTCGGCTTCATCGACAGCGCTGCACCAATCGTGTTGTTTGATCCGTCAGTAATCGCAACGCCATCTTGGTCAGCGAAGGGATTGGTCTCACCCTGTGGCACGTTCCCATGTATGTTGGTGCCAATGTAGTCACCAGCGACCGTGTCGGAGTCGCCATTCACGATGTCAACGCCGTCCCCAAAGTTGCTTGAGATGATATCACGCGCCGCCGCTGTCGTGCCGCCGATCGTGTTGTCGGAGGCACCGCTGATCAAGACCCCGTCGTCGGCATTGCCGGCGGGGTCATCCGCCCTAGTCACACCGATGTAGTCGCCCTCAATCACATTGCCCGTAGCCATACCGCTCAAGAAGATTCCATCGCTGCTGGACGGCGTCGAAGACGCCGCCTCTGGACCGAATGCTGCAGGACGAGTGGCACGTGCCGCAACCGCCACACCGATTTGCACTCCGCTGCTGCCGATGACGTTCGCCGCGCCGTCTGTCGTTCCACCGATGGTGTTGTCAGTTGCGTCGATGATGGATATGCCGTTGCCCTGGTTGCCCAGGCTTTCTGAGCCATCAGCCGACGTACCGATCAAGTTGCCTTCTACCACGTTGTCCGATGTGCCCTGGTCTGCGACGTCGACGCCGTCTCCCATATTGCCTGAGATGACATTTTGAGCCGCTGCGATCGTGCCGCCAACGGTGTTGTCCGAAGCGCCATCAAAGATGAAGACACCGGAGACAGTGTTGGCGAGCCCCTTCGTACCCGTGGGATCGGTACCAATGAAGTTTCCTTCTACCACGTTGTCTGTCGTTGGGGCGGTATTGCCAAGAATGTCAGAGTTGGCTATTCCCACACCGTTGCCGTTGCCCGAGATAACGTTGCGCGCAGCCGCGGTTGTGCCACCGATCGTATTGGCGGAAGCACCGTTGTAGATTGCGACACCGCCATCAGCGTTGCCGAGGGCCCTGGTGCCTGTGGTGTCGGTGCCGATGAAGTTTCCCTCGACGACGTTCCCTGTCGTACCCTTGTTGTCTATGTCAATGCCATTACCGCCTGGGGAGCTTCCGGGATCTCCGTTGGCGGAAATTATGTTCCGAGCGCCGGTCACCGTGCCGCCGATAGTGTTATAGGAGGCGCCGTCGAAGATACCCACGCCGCTGAAGGGGTTGCCGATCGGTTTCGTCCCGCTGGCGTCCGTCCCGATTAGGTTTCCCTCTACGACGTTGCGTGTCGTTCCGGCACCATCAATCTCCACACCGGCATAGCCGGACGGACCTGGCGCTGCGTTGCCTGAGATAATGTTGCGAGATGAGGGCGTCGTGCCGCCGACCGTGTTGTTGGAGGCGCCATCCGTGATGTCTACACCGTTCTCGCCGTTGGGTAGAGCCTTGCTTCCTGTGAAATCAGTGCCGATGAAGTCACCTTCGAGCAGATTCCCTGATCCACGATCGATACCGATTCCAACGTTGGCGTTGCCGGAAACCACGCAACCAGTGACGGTGTTGTAGGAGTCGTAGAGCCAAACGCCACTTCCGCCATTCCCGACGGCGTTCGATCCGGTTTGATCCGTGCCGATGTAGTCGTCGAGAACCTCGTTGCCGTCGCCGCTCATATCGATCCCGTCGCCTGCACTGCCGTTGATGACAAGATACTCAGCAACACTGCCGCCCCCCGTGAAATCCAACCCGCTTCCGCTAATCACAACGTCGCCGACCGCGCCACCGTTCACGAACGCGGGAACGTCGATTGTCGGCAGGTCGGAACAAGTGATCATTGACACGCTGAAATCGATCTCGCCGCCGCCGTCCATGTCGATTTGTTGGATCGCCGAGCGGAGAGTGATCGAACCGCTGGATGTCTCCGCTGGTCCCTTGCTCGGATCGAGGGGCGCATCGCCGCCGTCATTTACGGTGTAGTTTAGCAGGCGACGTGTCTCAAGCTCTTCGAGGCAAAGCTGTCGGGTGCGGGTCGCCTTGACCCTGGCTCTCCCGCCCCGACGTGGCGGGAAGTATGTGCGATCGTTGCGCATGGTGACTGTCCTTGGGTTCAGAAGTGCCGAGTTCGATTAAATGAGTTTATCCACGGTGACTGTGTGCGTGCCACTCATCGCTACCAGTATCTCGTCACTACGCCAGGTCGAAAGTCGTTCGATGGTTAATCCATCACTCCAGCAGACGTGGCGCAAACTCGTCGCAGCGAATGCGTACTGCGTGCGAACGAACTAAAAGCCTGACTGCTCACTTTGTTCGTTCGCACGGAGCCTGTGAGATGATCTGCCTTGACGACCTGTCGTGGCTAATGTGTGTGACGGCACAGTTTTTTGACCAAGACTGTGCGAGCGACGCTAAGACTTATCCCGGTCGGGCCTGCCAACGTTGCGAGCGTACGAACTAACCCCCTGGCAACGCAACGACCTTTGGTCGTTCGATCGAAGTTCCTGAGCCGCCCATTGCCCGCCCTGGCTTGATCGAGAGAATGCAACACGAGGGCTTTGACATCGGTTGCTTCGAGCGTACGAACTATCCCGGCATCGCAGGGACCTTAGTTCGTACGCTCGCCATCTCCCGTGAGCCATTTATTCCTCATGCATGGCACCGGGGGTCGGCGCAGATCGGAATTCTCGGCGGCATTCATCGCTTACTCCTTGCGAACGCACATCGGCATAGCTAACCTCGCGGCTAGGAAAGTGGAGTTTCCTTGTCCCTTTCGCGAGTAGGTCAATCCTGACTAAATAGAATCCGATCCAGATTCGCAAAAATCATCTTCTGAGACGGAGTGAATTCCACCGAATTCTCGTTGGGCGGCATGTTGTAAATCGGCAATGAAACCCGTGTTTATCGCAGCGATCCATGGCTTAACCATACAAGGGATCCTCGGCCGAGGGCTGCGGCTCTTGGACAGCCAGTTCCTTACTAATGACCCCAGTCAGGTGCAGCCTCTCCTATCAGCTCACTTCGAACGCGTCGTCGGCGCCCTCGAGACCGATACCATTAGGAATGCTTCAGCCCTGGTTTATGGCTATCCGGATCTGAATAAGTCTAGCGTCGCCGATTCAGCAATTGAAGCGCTCCTGATTGAGCAGCTCACGGCCGTATACCTATTTCTGACCGCCCTCTGGCTCGTTAAAGATAACGCTGCGAATGTAGAAATAGGATTTATTGACGTGCCCCCGGCCAAGGGACGTCAGAGGACGATAAGCAGTCAGTGGAAGGCGATTCGCTTTAGCATGGCGTCAGGGCAATACCCTATCGTAGAGTTTACCGACACCGAGGTCCGAACAGCGCGCGACGTGTTCGCTAAGCTGTTTGGCAAGACTGCGATTCGTTCGGAGCTCGATCCTGAATCTCGTACTGTTCCTGGGCACCTCACCCGCCTCGACCGAGTGTTTTACTTCTCGGAGACAGCTCGCGCAGAGTCCGATCTGGGCATGAAAATCGCCGCTTATGTGACCTGCTTCGAGGCGCTATTCTGTACGGACTCGGCTGAGCTGGCGTACAAGCTTGCAGAGCGGTTGGCGTTCTTCTGTCGTGACACACCGGCAGACCGACTTAGCGTTTTCAATTCAGCCAAGACCGCGTACGGCATCCGATCCAGAACGGTCCATGGAGACAAGCTCTCGGCGAAGCAGGCTGCTCACGCGAAAGAGGTCGCCATATCATGCGACAGTCTCCTACGCACAACGCTCATCAAAATCCTGACTAAGCAGGAGCTTTACGACCTGTTCACTGGTTCTCCGGAGCGACTTGATGAGTTTTTGACTCGTCTGGTGTTCGGCGCGCCGCTTAACCATTATGGCTTGGAGTCCGCGAAGTCGGAAGCAGGGTTCAAGAAGCCCGGCGGCGAGACCGCAGAGCCCTGACTATGGGAAACGTTTCTGCGACACGCGTGAGTGGCGGCTCAGTCGAGCGGAGAGAGGCTCTCGACCGCGGAGGATCGCCCCGCATCTCCGTCATGGCGGTGCGTGCGAACGAACTATGCTCCGACCCACCTCAGACATGAGGATGGGGACCACTTGAGCGAATGCCTTTGTTCGTTCGCTCGCCGGCACCGGTTCCCATCATCGAGACGTGCGCTCTCGGCGATTGCAAGCCATTGATCAGATTGACGGGCTGACCTGTACGCCCCGCATGTTGCCTGAACGTGGAATCTTTCAGCCAACTGACCAGGAATCGCGCCTATGCAATCCTGGACGGTTTCTCGGCGGGTTTCACGGCCCTGCCGAGCATGTACCGCGCCCTCCGTCATGCATGGGATGATTCCGAGCGACGGTACGACTTAGCCAGATCGGTCCTGCCAACGCTACGAGTTGATCTGAGCCGGAGCGAGGTTATCGCAAGGCGGCGACTCCTTGCCGACGCCTACATTCACCCCAGGTGAAATTGCGATCGGCGCCGCCACCCGTGTTCACGCCGCATCCCAACGCAGCGTTGGCTCGTATAGTCACCGTCCCCATGCGATGCCGATCATTACCATCACAAAGGGGGGATGGTGTCAAACGGAAAAATTAAAACGAGGATACTATGATAAAAAAGAAATCGGTGCACCGCACCCTAGCCAGCCACAGACATATATATCCCGTCTTAGGGGATGCTGGAACATGGGATGGCACGGTCTTGTCAGTGCGGGGACACCAGTCCTAATGATAACAAGAAACGGTCAGAGCATCGCTCTGACCGAGAGAGGTCGACACGAGGGCTTTGACCTGGGTTGCGTCAAGCGAACGAACTACCGCACGTATCACGTTGCGTCTCTGTTCGATCGCTCGCAAGCTGCTTCGTGGAATGCACGGGCGGTGTGGATAGCGGTTGACGTTGTGTCCCGATCTCGGAATGGAGCGCTAGGCCGTTGTGCTGCCGCGCTTACATCTCACGCTGCCAGTACTTCAAGCCCTCGATGACACGCTCGTCGAGCCACTTGCTAAACTGCTGACGAACCTCGACTCCCTCTTCCAAGTAAGTGAACTGGAATGGTTCATTGCCCAGCGGAATCACCTCGCCGATGACTGTCTCGCCCTCCTCCCCCCTTTCCTTGGTGTAGGCCATCGCCGAGCACCCTAGAATTCCCGAGTCCATGTGCCCGATGCCGTGGAACGAAAACAGGATTTCTGTCCGCATCTCGGTGACGATGACGAGGGCGACCCAGGCTTGATATCGGCGACGGTTGGCGAAATAACCAAGAGCCTTTGCGGTTTGCACGATCTGGTGATGGAAGTAGTAGGAGTTGTCTGGATCGATTCGAGACTCGTACATAAAAGCCCGATATTCAGCAGAGCCAGCCAAAATCGTGTCTTGCACTTGCTTGGCGACCTCCTTCAGCTCTTCCGAGGCCAAGAACTTCAAAGAGTCGGCTGTCTTGATCGACTCCTGGAACAACTGGACTCGCTTCGCTTTTTGGCGGTTATACCTCTCCCGGACATGTTGAAGGATCTCGTCAACCGCGGTCGCTTCCTGAATGACTTCGTCACCGAGGCTTAGCGCTTCACGTATCAACTTGCTCTGGAGGCTGCCGAATAGATCGACAAGCAGCTTGAGATTGCCGTCGTCTGCTGCCCGAAGAGCGGCGATGTAATCCGCTCGATCCTTGCGAGTCACGACCAGCGGAAGCCAGTTCGCCTTGAGAAAGACAAGGGTAGCAAGACACCGTGCGACACGACCATTTCCGTCCGCAAAGGGATGAATCAACGTGAAACGATGGTGCAACCAGGCAGCCTCGACATCTGCGGGCACTCCCGACGTGGCGTGCTCGTCATGCAGTGAGAGCAATCGGTCCATCTCTGACGCAACCTGCTCGGGGGGACAGTACTCGAAGCAGGACCCATCGGCATGCTCAACGCTGTTCTTCCACTTTTTCCATTCGCCTCTGAGCAGCTTCGCTTCGACGGGGTTCCCCAAGAAATCACGGGCTAAGTGTGACTCCTGATGGGCTGTAAGAACCTGGTGCAGCTCCTTGACGTACGAGGTCCCCAGCGGCCGCTGGCCAGAGATGAACTGGTAAAGGCCCTGGATTGCCTGATGCTGATCCTTGATCTTGATGATGACCTCCGCAGGCGATCGATCCGTGTCATCGAAACTGATTAGAGCTGCGTCAAGACCTTTCTCTATCAGCGCAAGCGTCGCCCCCTCACTCAGGCTGTAGAGTCCCTCGATCACTCCGGTTTCGATCGCCCACCTCCGCTTGAGCTTCTCCACAAAGTTCTTGTAGAGGTCTTTTCGTCGAAGTTTCTTTTCCTGGTCTTGCCACGCTTGTACCAGCGAAGCGGTGTTCGAGCTGGCGAGCGAGGTCTTCCAATTAACAGGCACGTCACTAATTGGTTCCCAAACGTGCGTGTGATAAGTATCCATCTGAACCCCTTCATAAGGTTGACGTCAGTCGGATCGCCACAACCTTGGTGTACATCGCCAACCCAGCCCCTGGCTCTTCTCGGGATGGAAGCGGGTCAGACTGTAGCGCCGCACGACGGCGGGAAACGGATCGGGATAGTCGGTAAGAGCCGCGACGTGTTCGGCGTAGTCAGCAAGAGCGTGACAAAAAGTGACTCGGCGATCCTTTGATGATGAATCACAGTGCGTCTGCTGGTCAATAGCGTGTCGAGACGACATCTGACGTTTCTGAAATGCCTCGCCTGAACCGATCGGCCGAGGGACCGGCGGTTCTTGGTCGATTGCGTCGAGGACCTTCACATGCCCCTGCACGTTGGCGACAACCACGACAAGGCGGGGAAGTAAACCCAAGTCCGATGGTTCGACCGCAGCACGGTAAGTCTGAGTTTCATGCGGCTGCAAGCGTACGAACTATACCTCGGCAACAGGGGGGACCTTCGTTCGTACGCTCGCTGGCGCAGATTCCCCTTCTTTCTGGTTGGCTTCGGGCCAGCGGTATCAAACTTTTGGTCGTTCGCCATCGTCGCAACGCCCCTTCTATGATTCTGGTATCACTGGCAATGCGAAGCCAGGTGTCGCTGTTCCCTATATATATCGTTGGACTGGGTTGGGCGGATTGCCACGTCTCATCAGACTGCGACCACAAGGCGCAACTTCCTCCGTGCTTGCAGCTTGCGTCACTCATCGTTCTCTCAATCAACGTTTCACGTGAGACTACGACGCTGTGATACCACGGGGTTGGCTGTCCCAACGGGGATGACCAAAACCCAAGTGGAGCACAGCGATGGAGACAGAACAAGATCGGTTCATGCGGCTTGCCTATCGCCGCACTCTGGCATTGGCTCACAAAGCGTTTCGCTCATGGCACAGCCGAAAGCGAGGCGATGCAATCCAGGAAACGATGGCAAAGATGTGGCAGCAGTGGATCAGGTTGGTCTCACAGAGTCGCAACCCTGAGCCGCTGATCGGCAGCATGATCCACTACGCCATCATGTTCGTCAGATACGATCGCCGGGTTGCGGGTAGGGCGCGGCATCCCGATGTCTATGATTACCGATCGGGGCTGCGTCAGCAGCGGCTCAACGGTCAGGGCTATGCCAGCCCTAGCGATCAGAGTGATGCCAACAACGGCTGGATTGACTGGCGGCTAGCGGGTGGCGATGACCCTGCCGAAGTCGTGGCGGCTTTGGAAACGACAGGCTTGAGCCTGGCAGACCTTCAGGCGGCGTGATCGAAATAAAGGCAAGGGGGCAGCGCCATGCCCCCTCAATGCCTCACATGGGACATTTCGCAGAATGATCCGTCCCCGAATTGTTTACCCGCTTAAAGCCGTCCAGAAGCCGTGCCGCACCCTTGATACCCGCCCGATTGCGGTCACGAAAAACAAAGGCGAAATGCCTTGCCGCCGATGATACCCGAGACATGGACAGCAGACGGTTGAGCGCACGAAGCGCTCCGTCTTGCAAAACCGAAATTGCAACAATTCCAGGATTTTTCGCCGAGGCGAGTTCCCCACCCCCGCCCCGTATACGACCCCCAAGGTCACCCTTTGTGTTTGTCGGGCTCTCGGGCGATGCGCGCGGGGGAGTTTCGGTCACGCCGCCGAGGTTGCCGCACGAGCGAGAGCGAACGAACGAAGGTCGTTGTACGACGACCTTCCTTCGTTCGCTCGCTGCATCATCCAGGATAGAGACGTGCGTTTCCTCTGGCGTGTCCCAGGGGTACCACCATTTCGCCCGTGCACGCCACCTCACGGCGATCAGAGGCTCTGCGTGGGATCTGCGAGCGAACGAACTATCCCCCTCATCGGCACGCCTTTTGTTCGTTCGCTAGATCCAGCGATTCCGTGACACTTACGCAACCCGGCTCCGCGCCTGCCTCGACTTGAGCTCAGCAGCCAGACTGACCCAGGGCCAGGCGGAAGCCCAGTTCATTGCACCGGCGCACGGCAACTGCCTGTAGCGGTACGCCGACCGGCAGTAGACGGGCCGGTTGTGCCAGCCCCCGCCGCGGATCACCCGGCGCGAGGCCCACGACGGACCCGGCGGGTCGGCTGGAGGCGACGAGACGTAGTACTGCGCTTCGTACCAATCGGCACACCATTCCCCAACATTACCCAGCATATCATGAAGGCCCCAGGCGTTTGGGCTTTTCTGACCGACAGCGTGTGTCTTATTCTCTGAGTTTTTGTCGTACCACGCAAACTTGCCGAGCGCGCCCGCATTGGCACCGAACGGATAAAGCGTCGCGCTCCCCGCGCGACAAGCATATTCCCACTCGGCCTCCGTGGGCAGACGGTAGCCGTCGCCGCCGAGAGCGGTCACCTCGGTGCCATTGATCCGATACGACGGCGTCCGCTTCTCTCTTTCGCTGAGCCTGTTGCAGAATGTGATCGCGTCGAACCAGGACACGCTCTCCACCGGCAGGTCATCCGATCCCTTGAAGTCACTGGGATTATTGCCCATGACCACCTGGTAGTGACCCTGCGTGACCTGGTGGTTCCCAGGTAAAATGGGCGTGTGATCTTGACCGTATGCTGCGGCTGCTCGCTGTCGAACGACTCCCACTTGGAATCAGGAAACTGCCGCATCCGATGATCGATCTGGTCTTTGGATGAGCCCATCAGGAACGAGCCGGGCTCGATGCGAACCAGGGTCATGCCGAGCGAATTGGTGACCTTTTTCGGCGGCGGCGAACGTGAGAATTTGGTCCCCGCCGCTGGAATCGCAGCCTCGACAGGTGGCTTCGCAATCGCACCTGACGACTTCTGGAAGTGGAATTCGATCCCTTCGATGAGGAGGTCAACATGATGGTGAAAGTCCCGTCCCTGATCCACGTCAATTGCGTTGTAATCAGCCAGAGGGGCAAGCGACGGTGGCAAGTCCGCCTCGCCCGGCATCCGAGCATGGTCGATCAGAATCGGGATCACGGGTAGATTCCGATTCAGCGCTGATTCCAGCTCGATCCGAACAGAGTCCCTCGGGTCGTCGAGCCGTCGGTGAGCGTCGGTTTCCCCAGCCCATTTTGTTCCAATCACGGCAAGGACCACGTCGCACTGACCGATAGCCGCGTCGATGTGTTTCCGGAAATTGACGCCGAAAGGTATGGAATCTATGTCAAAGAAGACAGCGTCTTTGCCGAATTTAGCACATAAACGGTCGCAGATCCGCCCGGCAATTGCCGGCGAATCCTGCCGCCGATAAGAGAGAAAGATCCTCGGCATCGAGCTATCGCTATGTTGTTGCTGCCGTTGTCTCCCGAAACGCCCATATTGATTCAAGACTATCAATCGTACTCATTCACAACAAGACTCTCATCGCATCCAGCGTCACCGACAGCCCAGACGATCAGAGCCACGACCGCCGCTGGCGACACCGTACCATTAATAATTATTGTTATATAACTTATAATATAATGAGCATTAAACATTCCTTCGCCAAGCACGAGTCGCTCGAAAGACGCCTTCCAGCAACCGTTCGCCGCTGCGGGCAATCCTTTCGAGAACAAGAACGTCGCAAGTTAATGCTGCATCGATAGATGGGGCTGGTTGCAAAGGGATAAGCCAGGTCGTCACACGACCCAGTCCAAGACACTTCAATGTTGAGCGCGGTGGCAGGCGCACAAGCGGATCCCGCCTTTGCACAACGGCTCGTGCAACGAGTCCGGAACGCCTAAGCCGAGCCTGCCTTGACCCGGCTGGTGCCTCGAACGAACGAACATAGATCGATCGGGACCTTAGTTCGTTCGCTCTAAGGTCGTGCGATGCCTTGCCCAAGCCGACCCTAACCCTCACCCGGCTCCCGCTGCGAACGTCCGAACATAGATCGGTCTCGGGAGCGCACAAGCCGACGCTGTCCTCCAACCCGGCTCTTGAAGCGAGCGAACGAACAAAAAAAAGCGACGTCGGGGGTATTCGTTCGTTCGCTCGTACGTTCAGATTTCCGCTCTGGGGTAGACTTGGCGAGGTCGTTCTGAGCGAGACGATCTGCGTGCCATTTCTGCGGCCCCAATGGCGTGGCCGAGGTGCGACCTACTTGCCGGCGGGGAGGAGGCAGGCTACAAAGCACCGTGGGCCGCAGACAGGTGAGGCGTGTTCGTGCCACCGCCGACTGGAGGCATCATGACGAGCAAAAAGCAGCAGCGGCAGTCCCCTCTTGACCGGTTCGGCCAGTTCGTGATGGCTAACCTGCGCGACAAGGCCATCGAGTTTTTTGACCTTCTGGCTCAGGGTCACTGGAAAGCCAAGAGTCTTCGACAGCTACAGTCGGATGTGAAGCAGTTGAGCGACTCGCAGCGATCAATTCTGCGAAGGTGCATCATAGCCACGACCGACAATGCCATCCACGACTTCCTTTTCGCACTGCAAGAGTTGGCCGATTTCGAGGATGACATCCAGGTAATCGTGCGGGGGAAGAATATCGCCAAGATCAGCGATGGACTGCAAGGTGAAATGTTCACGGCAGACGGGTGGATGGCAAAGTTCAGTGCGTTCGGTGAGCCTCCTGAGCGGCCATGAGCCAAAGGTCGTCCTGCGCCACCCGTTATTACCTCCTGACCCGGGCTCCTGCCGCGAGCGAATATAGGTCGGTCTGGGAAGCGCACAAGTCGATACTGTCCTCCAACCCCCGCTGTTTCAGCGAGCGAACGAGCAAAGCATTGGTCGAGATCTTCGTTCGTGCGTCCGGATTGCCTTTTCTGCGGTAGAATTGGCGACGTCGGTCTGAGCGAGAGGTTGGTGCCGCCCTTGCTCTCGGCGCCAACGTCACCGTTCACCCGATCCAGGTGATGGCTCTGACGATCGCCAGAGAGCGGGCACCGTACATCATCGACATGCGCAATTCCCAGATTCGCCGATTTCTCCTCAAGGTGTGGTTACGCATCCGAATTCCCGGAATCGCCAAGCTCAGAGTCGGCATCATGGTGAACCGGCAACGATAATGCCGGCACCTCACCATCCGGGCGCGGCTCGCTCACCAGCGACCGTCACGCCCGAGTACCGTGTTAATGCCGCATCGCTCATCGGCTCGCTGAAGGAAGCACTACGCTCAGCCCCTGCTTTTCCCGCGCTGGGGTCAGTCCCTTGAGTTCGACGGGCCTTGATCTGTCATCTGACTCAGCGGAGACCATGGAGCACCAGGAAGAGAAGGACAGCGGCGACGAACGCCATCCCCACCAGGATCAGCAGCCCTTGGAGCAGGAAGATGCTCCGCAGCTTGGTGAATCCCTGGACCAGATAAGCCTGGTCCGCCACGTCGGTCATCGCGACGCTCTTGAACGCCTTGGCAGCCTGGAGCGACCACGTCCCAATTGCAATGTAAAGAATGAGGTTGACCACCAGGCCGAGGTTCCGCTGGGGCAACACGAGGTTGACGAACGCGATTACGGCGGCAACGACGTTGATCCAGCCGATCAACGTCAGCCAGAAGGACAACGTCTTGATCTGTTTTTCCGCCTCGATCGTGAAGGGGATGCGGCTCAACCCGCTCGGTTCCGGCATGCCCTTTGGCCCCGATAACATGATGACCTCCTCTCCAGGGTCAGAGCGAAATTCTGGCGAACAGCGCCATTCCGGCGGTGATGGCCACCAGCACCGCCGCCACACCGAGCAGGATACTGACCTTAAAGTACGTGTTGAGCTGCATCACGCCAGCCGTGATGTAATCTTGATCGGCCACGTCGGTGCGGGCAACGCGTTCGAAGTCATCGGCGGCGTGGTAAAGGACGACCCCCAGCACGGTGCTTGCCACCGTCAAGAGGAGGGCAAAGAAGCCCAGGGCGAAGAACGTGACGGGGTTCTCGGAGACGATACGGCCGGTCTTACCGAGGGCCGGCAAGCCCGAGCCTGAGCCGAGCTGGGTCCCCACCAAGATCAGGCCCACGAGCACGATGAAGCCCAGCAGTAGTCCGGTGACCACCTTGATGACGCCGATAAAACGCATCCAGCGGGCCATGCTGAGAATGACCAGCTCATCTCTGACCAGAAAGGGGATCCGTGACAGCGAGTTCTCGTTCATGGCTACACCTCCCCTTAACGTCCTCGAATCACCCCGGCCAGCACCCGAGCCCTCGACCGCGCCCTTGGCGGCGCAGCCGAATAGTCAGCGACGCCTCGATGCAGGCGGGACGCCTTCACCACAATTGGGACGGCCCGTTCCGATTCGCAAGCGACACCATATCTTGCCTCGGGGGACCGTGCAAGCAGTCGGAACGATTCTCCGATCGAAATCCCCCTCGATGGTTGACAAGCCCGATTGGGGGGAAGAGCCTTTGTTCGTTCGCTCGCCTCAGTTGACCATGAAAGGCAATGCGAGGCTTTTGACCTCGGTTGCTGCGAACGTACGAACTATCGCTGTTAGCCTTAGTTTGTTCGCACGACGTTCGTGACCGACCTCCCTATCCGCCGGGCTTGAGTTCGTTCGCAGGGACAGCCAGGTCGGGGCTGGTGGCACTCTCCCGATGGGCCTGTCTGATCGATTCGGCACGGTTCAGCAGATGGGTGGCAAGATCGTTCGCTCGGCGGACGGCGCATTCGTGGTCCAAGGCGTGGACGATCGTCACCTGAGCCCTGCCATCGTGACGGCTCTAAATAGCCTTGCCGAATTTCGGGACGCGTCGGGTCATGCGACTTTCGTGCGTGCGTAAGCGTGACAACGACATCGGTTTCGAGCTGCGAGATAGCTCCGTACTTCGGTCATCAGTTCGTCCATCTTCTTGCAGCGGTGGTTGCGGGTGACGTTGTCGTGCAGGTCCTTCCAGATGCGTTCGATCCGATTATGGTCCGGGCAGTATGGCGGCAAGAAATGGAGCTCCAACCTCTCGGCCGCGGCCGACTTCAACGCCAACCGCACTTGCAAACTGTCGTGGATACCGTAGTTGTCGAGGATGAGATGAATCCGCTTGGCGTTTGGATAGACCTTCGTGACCAACGCGTGGAGCAGTTCCAGGAACAGCAGGCTGTTCTTCCGCTCGCCTTCGACATAAATGAGCCGGCGCGTCTTGGGATTCCAGGCGCCGGCGAGATAGCGCTTCTCGTTACATCCGGGAGTCAACACCCTCTTCTGTCGGCCGCGCTTGGTCCAGTCCGGTCCGATCTTGGGGTTGAGGTGGATGTCAACTTCATCGACGTACAGCACGACCTCGTCGGCGGGAAGATTCTCGACCAATCGCTGGATCGTCCGCAATCGACGAATCCTACGCGCCTTCTTCCAAGGGCAACCAACGATCGGCTTGGGCCGCCTCAGCCCGATTCCCGACCGGCGAAGGAGCCGGCTCATGGCGGAAACGCTGATCGAGATTTCGACCCGTTCGGCCAAGACCAAGATCAACAGTTCCTGGGTCCACGTCGGTCGCCTGTAGCCAAACTTCTGCGGCAACTGCTCGACGAGACTGAGCAGCTCACGCTCGTAGACGGGAGTGATCTTTCGCTCGCCGTTGTCTTCACGCCTGTCGGCGAGCCCGGCCAAACCCTCGGTGATGAACCGCTCGGCGATGCGGTACACTTGGGACTTCGCGCAGAGACCGCCCTGAGCAATCATGGTGGGGGTCTTGCCCTGAACGAGGGCGAGCACCGACTTACAACGACATCGCATGCCGGCGCCCTGCGCACGCATCGCGAGCCTCCGAAGTTCCTTCCGCTGGGATTGCGACATCTTCTGCCACACACAAACGACTTTCGCTCGAAACAAGGAGGGACTCCTTTCACTGGTGTGTTTGCCGACACGACCTAAGTGCTTGGAGTCTCTCCTTTAACTAAACGTCCCAACTTCGCGCAAGGCCATTTAGCAGCGCATCGGTCCGATCTGGATTTGATCGTGCGCGGGGCAATGACCAGCCCTCCAGTGACACCTTGGCTCCTCGGTGGATCATCGCTTATACCGAATTGTACCGTTTTCAGCCCTGACGTCGGGGCTGACGGAGGTTATGGGACGAAGCCGACACTGATTGGTTAATCGAGTCGCAAGTCGCTAACAGGAGCGGCGCGGTGATGGCGGGAGCGTATGGGAATCGAACCCACCAGGAGCCTGTTTCCAAACCCCTCACCGGTTTTGAAGACCGGGCCGGGCACCAGCCGCGGACACACTCCCGTTGGCGCCAGCAACCGTCAGAACACGACTATAGGCGTCTGTGCTCCTGGTTCGCAATTGTGTCCAAGCTTGACACAGCAAATTTGCCAAACACAACTCGGAGTGCGAAGGTAAGCCTTGCGTTCAGCCAACTTCACTTGACATTATTCCCTGGATGGAATATACTTCCGATCGTGGCTCGAAGGAGTGCCCAGAGATTATCATGGCAATTCCATTAGATGATTTCGTCGCGAAGCTGCCCAAGAAACAGCAGCAAGCCATCAAAAAGCGGACGGCGGAACTGATCGCCGAGGAAGCGACGTTGCGCCAATTGCGCGAGGCCCGCGAGCGCTCTCAGGTCGAGATGGCGGAGAAATTGCATATCAACCAGGCCGCTGTGTCGAAGCTCGAACGCCGCACCGACATGTACCTCAGCACCTTGCGAAACTACATCGAAGCGATGGGCGGCCAGCTCGAGATCATCGCCCGCTTTCCCAACCGAGCGGTGCGGATCTTGCAGTTTGAGACACTCGATCCCGAACGCCGACCGCAGGAGTAACACATCGCGGAAATCATGACCCTGTTGCGAAAAGCCAACGCCGTTGTGTCATTACGCGAAACGTTTTGTTGATCCTGCGGAGCTTTGCTCGAAAGTTGGCGTATGTGCCTTAGACTGACGGCGACTTGCTCGTGCTGCTGGCAATGTGGGCCGCAGCTTCACTTCAGCAAGAGTCGGTAAAGCACCCGGCTCCCGTGTCGTTTCACGACGCCATGCTCGCCAGGAGATTCACTGCGTTGGCTGCATTCCTGTTCGTTCTGCCCCCACTGACATGGATCGCCACGGGTCTGGTCGCAGGCTGGATCGCGGCCCGCCGAGGCAAGTCGTGGCGCTGGGGCTTCGCACTCGGCTTCTTCTGCAGTACCGCTGGGGTGGTACTGGCAGCCCTGCCGCGTGGGAGCGTCCCCGCGCAAGTTGGAGCATTTGCTTTTCGATGGCGAGCCCCGGACGGTCAAGAAGAGTAACGGGATTGTCGAGCACTCGCCGGCAAGCGCCCAGTCCCATCGGCCGGTGGCGCGAAAGGATGGCCTCAAACGCGGCCTCGTCGCTTTGCGTGACGAACCGGTTTCCTTCAATCCCAGGTTCCTTGGACCAGCGGCTTCTTGGTCCGCTCCGATTTCTCCATGTGGAGCTCCCGGAAGACGTCGGCGGTTTCCTCGTCGGTGGGGTGCGCCTGGAGGTCGATCCCGAGGTCTGCGCCCAGGTCATCCCGCCCGCCGATCAGCACGATCTCGGCACCCTCGTAATCGAGGAACTCCGGCGAATCGACCGATACCCACCGCCGGTCTCCGAACCGGGCTTTCAGTTGGTCCGGAAAGTCGGGTTGGCGGTCGAGCTCGAGCCCCATTCCGGGCGGCGAGGTCGCGCTGGGGTTCTTGACTGCGATGACGAACCGCCCTTCCGGGCGGATGTTAAACGCCTGCTGGACTTCTCCCGGAGTCGATGGCAGCTCCAGGACATAAGCGAGATGGGTGTGATTGCCATGGAGGATCAAGGCATAGACCCCTTCGCCGGCCGGCAGCGTCCGTTCGCCCGTCGACTCCATCGAACCAGGAATCCCCGCCGCGGCCTCGAGCAGCTCGTCCGGAGTCACAAACACTCCGTGGACGAAACCCCAGTGCCGCTGCACCAGGTCGTCGCCTCCAGGCAGTTTCTTCTTGCCGATCGCGATCAGCCGGAAGCGCTCTGTTCCATCGGGGTGGAGGACCATGTAAAAGCGCCGGACGTCGATCAATCCCCCCGGTGCGAACGCTTCCACGGTGGGGCGATAGAGATAAAAGAGGTCGCCGCGTTCCAGGACCTTGATCTTCGACCGGGGCTCGATGGCCATGACTTGCTCCTGCCGGCTTGCGACGCAACAATCTCCAGGAATCAGCGTACCACGCCGGGAGCCTGCCGTGAATTCTCCGCGCCAAGAACTCGAATCGAACATGGCCGATCACTATCTGATGCGCACGGGGCGGAAGCTGGAGGTCCGGGAATATGGCGATTCCCGCGGACACCCGGCGTTCTTTTTCCACGGCCTCATCGGGTCGCACCATCAAGCGTCGTATGTTGCCGACCAAGCAAAACGGGCTGGCTTGCGCATCATCGCGCCCAACCGGCCCGGCGTCGGCATTTCGGAATTCACCCTGCGCACGAGCCCTCTCGATGCCGTGGCCGACGTCGAGGACGTTGCGCTTGCTCTCGGGCTCGACGACTTCAGCGTGATCGGCATCTCGGGGGGCACGCCCTACGCGCTGGCAGTCCTCCATCAATTGCGGGACCGGGTCAGAACGGTCACCGTGATCAGCGGCATGGGCCCGATGGGGATGCCCGGCGCGCTTGAAGGCATGGAACGCCGCCGCCGCGCCTTTCTCGCGATCGGCACCCGATTTCCGCGACTCGCCCAGCGGCTGTTCCAGAAGGTGGCGGCCCGGTTCCAGGAAAGCCCGGAGGGCCTGCTAGATCGCCTCATCCGGACGTGGTCGGCCGCAGACCAGAAGGTATTCCAGCGCCGGGACGTTTACGACTTTTTCTTGCGCGACCTTCATCAGGTCTTCACGGAAGGAAACGGCGCGGTTGGCCTCGCCCACGAGCTGGGCATGTATCGATATCGCGGGTTCCCGCTCGCCGGCCTGCCCCGCGATAAACGGATCACGCTCTGGCACGGCCTGGAAGACGTCATCGTGCCGCCCGCCATGACCTGGAAGATGGTTCGCTCGCTCCCCAATAGCGAGGCCCACTTCATTCCGGGCGGCCATTTCATGGCGGTCGACGCGGCGCCCGCGATCGTCGCGAGGTTGCGTCAACAGCTCGACGAACCGGCAGGCTCCCGGTCGGTCGCCGAAAGTCAGGAGTGATGAGAACGGCGGGCACGGAGGCCCGCTCCACTGGAGAAATACATGAGGCCGCAGGTGGTGCGGGCGCGCCTGCTCGCGCAAGTGGCGCGCGGGCGTCCCTGCTCGCGCAAATGGCGCGCGGGCGTGCCTGCCCGCGCCAGTGGCGCGGGCGTCCCTGCCCGCGTCGAAGGTTCCCGTTACCGCGCAACGCTCAGTAAAACCGGGGCGGGAAGCTCCGGCCCCGGTTTTCCGGGCAGGTCAAGTCGAGCTCGCGCGTCGCTCGAGCGACGCGAGCTGTTGCCCCCGCGGCGGAACGATCTCGTAAGCCGGCGTGGCGGCGAAGGCCTCCCACGCGTGGTCGAGCGCGGCCCGATCGGCACGGCCCGCGTGGACGAGCAAACGGTAGCGCAAAGCCAGTGCGTGGTCCTTGGCCACGCCGTAAACGGATTCGCGGTTAAACGACGGGCCGAGCCAACCGTCGTCGCGGACATGCCACGCGACCGGATGATCCGCGTTCGAGGGGTGGTCCATCACGCAGATTCCCTCGATCTTGCCGGGCGCGACCGGACCCGCGTGATCGATCCAGCGGCTGGGCTGGCCGAAGGAGCTCGCCGCGCCTCGAGAACCCTGAGCATCGATCACCGTGCCGCCGCCGTAGCGTTCGGACATCGTCTTGGCCAGGCGAACTCCCAGAAAACCGAAGTTGGTCCGCCCCAGCTCGACGGGTATTTGCCCCGGCGACTCGAACCGCGATTGCAGGTCGAGCGCGAAGCCGCCATCGCGGCCCGGCTCGATCGCGATCGTCAGCTCCTGCCGCAGCAGTGAGCGGCCCTGCGCCCACCAGTCCCATTCCACAACCAAGCCGCCCCAGTCAGCCCCGTCCTGGTAGACGACGACGCGGCGGTGGCGAATGCGAATGTCAGTGCCCGCCTTCTCTTCCCAGAAGTTGATCCCGGCGACATTCTGGTGGCCGAACCAGACCGACTTGTGGTGCTCGTGGCCGATCGGGTTGGGATGCCCCATGCGGGTCAGGAGTGCGCCAGCCGGACCGATGAAGGGAAATAGAAACGGCCGCGACATCCCCTCGCCGAATTCGTAACCGACGCGCTCGCGTCCATCGATGCAGAGGCTCGCGCGCCCGACCTGTGGGATGGCTTGAACGCGGGGAAACACGTACGAGTCTTTCATGATAGCACCCGGCTCGGTGAAAGGGATCGGTTCGAGGTTCTGGATTCAGGATACAGGAATGGTGCTCCCGGTGGTGAGATTCAAGTTCGCATGGACCAACAAGCCGATTCAGTTCTTCGTCGGCGAAGCTGATACTTGTCGTCGGTCTCCGATCCGCTTAAACGTCGTTCTTCTGAGGATCGTCCACCTCTCGCCCAGAGGCTTTGGTCATGGGCGCGCTGCGAAGTCGCGTGGCCTGAAGGGCCGCAGGAGCCCAGCCCAGGGTGCAACCCTGGGAAAAGAACGACCCCCCCGCAACCCCCAAGATTCGGCGGCCTGAAGGGCCGCAGGAACCCAGCCCAGGGTGCAACCCTGGGAAAAGAACGACCCCCCCCGGAACCCCCAAGATTTGGCGGCCTGAAGGGCCGCAGGAAGTCAGCCCAAACTCTCATCCAGCGTAAGGCAACACGGGCCTGTCAGGCCGGTGAGTCTGGGAGCGAGGGTCGAGGTATCGTTATCATCGATCGGCAATTTGCGGCACCCCTTCGCCGTGCGAGCCGCTCGATGCGCTCGGGGCCCAGTCCCAGGGTTTCACCCTGGGCTGGGTTCCGTCGGCCCTTCAGGCCGAATACCGGGGAGGCGCCGCACGGCGGTGCGCGGTCGGAGTCCCAGGGTTTCACCCTGGGCTGGGTTCCGTCGGCCCTTCAGGCCGAGGAACACGCGGTGGGCTACGGTACGCGGTTCCCGGTCGCTCGGAGTCCCAGGGTTTCACCCTGGGCTGGGCTCTGTCGGCCTTTCAGGCCGGCCAACCAGCCGGGGCTGGCCGCGATGCGCTGCGCCCGGCGCCCAAGGGTCTCACCTTGGGCTCGGCACCTCCGGCTTGTTGGGCAGAACAAAATCAAATTATTGGGGTAAGTTTCGTCCCGCCTTTCGCCCTTCGCACCGTCCCGCCTCCCTGCTCGTCGCGAAGAGTCGGCGGTATGATATGCCAAAGACTCTATCCGGTCCGAGATCAAGGAGCATTTCCATGATCGCACTGGCCCGCCGCTTCCAGTTTGTCGGGGGATCGTATGCCGGCGATCGTCCGGCAATCAGTTGTGACGGCCTCGTTGCGGGCGCCTCGCTCGACCTCACCCACTGGCAGGGCAACCGCACTCCGCCCCAATACAAGGCCGACACATCCACCGAAATCGCCCTGAATTTCGCCTCGTCGCCCCAAGCTTCCGATCTTTGGGCGGATGCGGTGGTAGTTAACAACCACTTTGACACCGACGGTCTGCTGTCAATCTGGGTTCTGCTCGACCCCGAAAGCGCCATGGCGTGCCGCGACTTGCTCGTGGCGGCCGCGGAAGCGGGAGACTTCGACGAATGGCCGGTGCTCGACCGGGGGCTTTGGCTCGATGCCGCGATTCGCGCTCTGGGCGCGAGCGCGGCCGACGACCGCGAGGCGTATGCGAGCGTTCTCCCCCAACTGCCCGACTTGGTGCGCAGGCTTGATGAGCGTCGCGACCTTTGGGGGCGAGAGTGGGACGATCTCCAGGCCTCGGTCGCCGCGCTCGAGTCGGGTCGTCTCCGCGCGCAGCAACGCGATGCGATCGGAGTCATGATCCATGCCGAGGGCCAACCCGAGGTTCCCGGCTCGCTCCTGGCCCGGCAGTTTCTCCCGGGTGCAAGGCGCTACCTCCTGGTCTTTGAGCGTGAAGGCGGGCAGTTCGACTACCGCTACGAGCGTCCCCATTATGCGTGGGCCGATACCGTGGTTCGGCCGGTGCTGCCCGAGCCGGACGCCGCGGCGCTGGCCGCCGCGCTGGGACCGGAATGGACGGACGCAGGTCTACCCGGCATGACCGGTATCGTCCGGACTCGGCGTGCCGCGAAGGAGCCTCCCGATTCGCTGATACTCCGGCTGGCGCAGGTCGATTTCCTCGGATGAGACACACAATGTCCTCTCAACCAAAACTCTTGCCGCGTAACTTGGAGGCTTGACCGGAGCAATCGTCTTCTCCTCCCAGCCGCGGCGATGCCGCAAAGGCGAGGAGCAAATGTGGAACGAGTGGAATCGATGGTGGAGTGGACGAATACGCGACCTGGCGAGTCGACACCAGTTGCTCTGTTCACTTTGTACTCGCCGCCGTACTGCGCCCCGTACGACGGCAGTTGCGAGCGTGCCAATCGCACGCTCAAGGAGTTGACCGCGCACGTTGCCGAACAAGCGGGTCGTCGCGACTTCTGGACGAGCGACGATCTCCTGGTGGCGCGTCTCCGCGCCAACCGGCTGAGCCGGCCCTGGGGAGCGACGGGCGCGACGCCGGCAGAAACCTGGTCGGCGCGCGACGTTTTGTCGCTGGACAAACGCAAAAACATGTGGCAACACTTGAGGAGCGAGATTGCGACTGTCCTGGACCAGCGCGTGCTCGATCCGACAGCCGCGCTCTCGCATTACCCCCAAGCCGAGATCGAGCGCATCGCGGCGCAACCCGTCCTCGAACAGCTCGGTCTCCTTCACGTCACGAGGAGACGAATTACTCCGGCATTTTGACGCCAAATCAGTGCAAGAATTACGGTGGGGGAACACCGATGCGAACAAGCAGATCTTCGACCGGCTGCACAGCTACAAGGAGCAAATCGAGACCTTGTTCGGCGGGGAGTTGTCATGGCAGCGGCTCGATGCCAAGCAAAGTTGCCGCATAGCCCACACCGTCTCGACCGGCGGGTGGAGGAGCGACGAGGCGAAGTGGCCCGAGATCCAAGACGCCATGATCGACGAGATGATGCGCTTGGAACGCGCGCTGAAACCCCTGATCGCCACTCTCAAGTCTGATTTTTCGTGAAACCACTCGATTGTCCTAAGAGGTGAGCCTCGCAACGCATCGCAGGTGAGCAAATGGCTGGGCGCATCTACCTTCTCAAAGAAGATTCCAAGCTCCTCGCAATGGAGGAGGCACCCTACGACTCGGAAAGCCTCTTGCAGAAGTTGTTGGCGGACCACCCGGATCTCCTTGCTGGGGACCAGATCGACGCCGAGGAGCCGAGGCGCTGGCTGCTTGTCACCCGTGAGATGGCTGTGCCCGGTGAACAAGACGGGGCGGCTCGACGGTCGCTCGACCATCTGTTCCTTGACCAAGATGCAATCCCCACTCTCGCCGAGGTCAAGAGAAGCTCCGATACCCGCATCCGGCGTGAGGTCATCGGTCAGATGCTTGACTACGCCGCCAATGCCGTCGCCTACTGGCCCGTCGAGGAGATCAAAGCCAAGTTCGAGAGCCGGTGCAAGGATGACGGCGACGACCCTCATGACGAACTCGTCGGCCTCCTCGGCGAAGGTCAAGAAATTTCGACCTTCTGGCAGTCAGTGAAAACGAACCTCCAGGCTGGGCGGGTCCGCCTGCTATTCATTGCTGACGAGATTCCAACTGAGTTGCGCCGGGTCGTAGAGTTCCTCAACAGCCAGATGGACCCGGCAGAGGTGGTCGCCATCGAGGTCAAACAGTTCGTGGGTGAGAACCTCAAGACGCTCGTCCCACGTGTCGTGGGGCAGACGGAAACGGCTCGCCAGAAAAAGAAAGTGGATCGGGGCGAAACACGGCAGTGGGATGAGTCGTCATTCTTTTCGGAACTGAGTCAAAGACGGGGTGAACAAGAGGCGGCAGTCGCTCGGCGACTTCTCGAATGGGCGAACAAAAACGGTCTCCGTGTTTGGTGGGGTCAAGGCAAGAAAGACGGATCGTTCTTTCCGTCGTACATCAGCAGGGTCGGTCAGCACCTTCTCTTCTCCGTGTGGACATATGGGAGCGTCGAGCTTCAATTTCAACACATGAAGAAACCACCGTTCGCCGAAGAAGTGAAACGGAAGGAACTTGCACAGCGGCTCTCGGTGATCGGCGTGTCGATACCCGAAGAAGCTCTGGCCAGACGGCCAACATTCGGTCTTAGGTTGCTGTTGGACCCAGGTCACTCGGGCAAGTTCTTGGGGGTCTTCGACTGGATGTTGTCCGAGATCAAGAATGTCGAGCATGAGGCGGAAGCCGATCAGGTTTAGAGAGCCGAATGCTGAATGTTGCGGACGCTAGCTTGAATTTTCGGCCAATGAGAGACGATAAAGCCCTGAATTGGAGAGCGATGACCTATGGGGTACCACACAGTTGCGAAGCTGATGGGGCGGCGTTGGGGGTGGGAATTTGACGGGCGTGGCAGACTCCGAGAGCTTGCCCCTTGTTCTGTCGGCAAATGGAAATGACCAAGGAACCGACGACTCGTTCAGACATTGCAATCCAAATCAACGAGCCGTTCGTAATCAAGACAAGGCAGGAATACCTTATGTGGATCTTCACCAAACACGGATTCTTCAGTGCGGTCTGTGCCCGGCAAGGTGACGGCAAGCATGGCGAACCCGTCGATACTGACCGCATCATGGTCCGAGCCAGAGTCCGAAGCCATCTCGAAGCCTTGAAGAAGCGATTCCCCGATCTGCTCGGCGAGTGCGAGATTCAAGAATCTGCCGGGACCGATTACGCCTACCGGCTGTTCGCTCAAAAGTCAGCCTGGACGCAGGTGCTGGCGGGGCTGGCGCAAGAAACGAACTATGACAACTTCAAGTCGGAGGTTGCCCGCCATCAAGGAAAAGCGGGAGCGACCTACGAGCATTCGCTCCACGAGGTTTGGTCGGTGATGCACAGATTGCAGAAGTGAGGCGAGACATGACCACCATCTACCCAGCACGGAGAGAACTTGGCCGGGTTTTTGGTACCCAAGATCAGCGAGCGGGAGACACGATCTTGGCTGGCGGCGAAAACAACCTGAAGCTGGGCAAGGGCATGGCCTTCGTCAAGAGCCAGTTGCATCGGCTGTGTCAGGAAGACGAGACCTGGGAGGCCGACTTTCGGACGTTACCGGAGCCGATTTCTCAGAGCGCCACGCACTACGTCGGCATGGTCCTCACGCAACCAGATGGCTTTCTTCGTGCCGAAGCGGAGATCGACCAATCACCCACCGTGAACGACCTCGCCACCCTCTTGGCCCACGCCATGAAGCGCCCTCTGGTCGGAGGACATTTAAGGCCCCGTTGCATTCACCTTCGAGGAAATCCGAGATGGAAACCGCTGATTCCAACCTTGAAGGAACTAGGCATCGAGGTCGTCATCAAGACCGATCTGCCCAAGGTCGAGGAGGCATTCGGTGAGTTCTTGGGCCAAGTGAAAGAAGCCCGTTCGTTCGGCACGGTTACGGCGACCGCAAAGCAGGCGAAGGTCGAGACCATATTCCCTGTCGTCGCCAGGTACGTCCGTGGCTATGGATACATCGAGATCGGGGACCAGGAGGGCATCGGCTTCGTCGTAAGGGCAATCGGTTACGGCGGGCTGGTGTTCGAGGACGATAAACCGAACTCGCTGGCCGAGGCGATGGCGGCTTTGGAACACGGGCTGGCTCGGTGGTTCAAGGACGAGGGGCTTGAGGAAACATGACCAACCCTACCAACTTCTTCACCGATCTCCCGCCACACCTGCCCGACGAGCTTTGCACAACTCTGCTCGACGCTGCTAACGTACGCATCGAACGGATCGTGTCTCATGGCCACGCTTCGCCCGAAGGTTTCTGGTACGACCAGGACCAGCACGAGTGGGTCGTGGTACTGAAAGGGGCGGCCAGGTTGAGGTTCGAGGACCAAACGGTCGAGATGAAACCCGGCGGCTTTGTGATCATACCGGCGCATAAGAAGCACCGAGTCGAATGGACGACGCCAGACGAGCCGACGGTCTGGCTGGCGGTATATTATCGAGAACGGCAATGATCCTTTCACCAACTAGACTCTTCTTGCGTCTTGGGCGTTGATGAGTTCTCCTTCTACTGCGGGCCAATCGCCTCCCTGAACGCAGCAAGGAACGCATCCGGCTGCTGTGCGCCAGACAGCGTGATCTCGTTGTTGATGAGGAAGAAAGGAACGCCGCCAACCCGATGCCCCTCGGCTTCGTTGATCGCAGCCATTCCTTCTTGGCTGTTCGGCATGGCCTCGGCGAGTTGCCGCACCAGGCCAGCTTCGGTAACGACGTCAATGAGCGTCTGGCGGTTGCTGATGTCCCGGCCCTCGGTGAAGTAGGCTCGGAACAGTGCCTCCACGACGGCATCTTGACAATCTTGTTGGTCGGCAAGCCAAATAAGCCGGTGGGCGTCCACCGTGTTCGGCGTCCGTTCAATCTGGTCGAAGGCGAAATGAATGCCTTCTGTTTCCCCGACCGCAACCACCTTAGCGTCGAGCTCCAGCGACCGCTCCCAACTTCCGAACTTTCTGATGCGGTATTCCTTGCGGTTGATACCTTCCTTCGGCATAGTCGGATTGAGTTGGAACGCGTGCCAGTGAACTCGAACCTCGTGTTGTCCTTCAAACGCAGCGATGGCCTTTTCGAGCCGCTTCTTGCCGATGTAGCACCAAGGGCAGATCACGTCGGAGATCACGTCAACGGCGAGATACATCAAATCTCCAATCTGAAGAATTGGCTTGGCTCGAGTCAACGATAGAAGTCGGCCGAGTTAACCATGATCGATTCGGATCGCTAGCGGCGCTCATCATACTGGTGACAGTCGCCATGAGGGAGACGATTGCCAGATGTTCAGACGGGGCTCAGTCAGTTTGTGCTTCTACTGTCGGAAACCCGGAATGTCTGTATCTCCGATCGTCGAACGCATCAGGTTGAGCTCGGCAAGCTGAGCGCCTCCGACCATCGCTCGTTCCGATGTTTATCCTGGTATCGGCGCTGATCCTCGGGCAGTGACACTCGCACTTTATCGTAGTTCACCCGGAACCATTCCACGAATTCAGGGTGGATCTCCACAGGATGGAACACGGGCCAGTCACGGGGCAGCACATCGTCAAGGCTGCTCACTGGCTCCGACGACCATGAGCGCCAGACCTCATCGTCATTCTCGTCCAGGTCCATCGACGTGCCCTCGGACCAGAACAACCAGAACACTGTCCGACTTCTTGCCGAAGATCTTGACGCCGCCGCCCTCGACCCCAATATCGGCGATGAGTACCTTGTCCATCTGCGATCCCACCGACTGAGAGGTTGCCTTGCTCTGTTCCGGGAGAGCACGCAACGGACAAGCTTGTCGGCCTTCGTCAAGCCTCGTCAATCGAGCATACCGTTCATTTGACTGAGCTGACAGAGCCAACGACAATCGACGTTGAAGAGTGAGGGTGACAGCGCCGTCTAGACCAACGCTTGGATCGAACATGGAGACCGTGACCATGAAATGGTTCCGAAGACCGTTCATGACTTTTGCTCTCATTTGTCTGATCATCGGGTTGATGCCTTACTGGCAGCACGTGACAATGAGAGGCTTGCCTGATGGAAGGACCGAAACCAGGAACGTATTTACGTTGGGTATTCCGCCTTCACCTCTATTGGTCTTGGAACAATCTCACAGCGCTCCAGTGAAATCGATAAGACCGGACGGCGGGGTAACCATCGAAGGCGGCAATTATCACAGCTCAGTTGAGCTTGGATTCGTATCCTGGTCCATGCTGGCACTGGTATTGGGAGCATTGCTCTTCGAGGCAGACAGACGGTGGGGGAAAAGCCCCGAAACAATTCCTGGGAATTAGGTCGGGCAGTCGTCTGATGGAAGGGTTTGATTGTGGCAACAGCCAAGACTAACGCCGTGCGTCTGCTGAAGCGGCTCTGTGTCAACTTCGAGTTGCGGGCTTACGAGGTTGATCCCGACGACTTGTCTGCCGAGACGGTCGCCGGCAAAGTCGGCATGCCGCCCGAGCAAGTGTTCAAGACCCTCGTCGTAAGGGGCGACAAGCACGGCGATTGCTTGGCTGTCATACCGGGCAACTGCGAGCTTGACCTCAAAGCCTTGGCGAAAGCAACTGCGGACAAAAAGATCGACACGGTACTGCTAAAAGAGGTCGAGCCGCTGACGGGCTACATCCGAGGCGGCGTGACGGCATTGGCGTGCAAAAAGGACTATCCGGTTTTCCTCGACGAGACTGCCCAGCTATTTGATGTGATCTCTATCTCGGCGGGAGTGCGGGGTTTACAGATCCTGCTCGCCCCAGATGATTACATCCGTGTGACGGAAGCCAAACTAGCCCCGATCGCCAAGGACAAGGAGTAGAAGGAGGACTTGGTATGACAGACCTCGCTGGTCAAGTCGCCGTCGTCACCGGCGGCGGGAGGGGTATCGGCAAGGCGATCGCCATGGGGTTGGCGAAAGCGGGTTGCTCGGTGGCGGTCATCGCTCGCTCGCCAGATCAACTCGCTGGAACTGCCAACGAAATTACTCAAGCGGGCGGTCGAGCCATCGCGATCACCGCCGATGTTTCCGATCCCTTAGCCGTCGAGAGGATGGTGCTTGAGGTCGAGACGTCCCTGGGACCAGTGGATCTGCTGGTCAACAATGCCGGGGCAGCGGGACCGATCGGACCGACCTGGGAAACGGATCCGAATGACTGGTGGCGATGCCTGGAGGTCAATCTGCGGGGACCGATGCTCTGCTCCAGGGCTGTCCTACCGGGAATGATCGAAAGAGGAGGGGCGCGCATCGTAAACGTCGCCAGCGGCGCGGGCACATTCGCCATCCCTCACTTGGGTGCTTACATCACGAGCAAGACGGCTCTGATTCGGTTCACCGAAATCCTCGCCCTGGAGGCGGGTCAGCACGGCGTCAAGGTGTTCGCCATCGAGCCAGGAACCGTCCGCACGGCGATGGCTGAGTCTGCTCTGAAATCGAGGTGGTTGCCTTGGCTGGGTGAGGTGTTCAAACGAGGTGAAGACGTACCAGCCAGTCACGCCGCCGACCTCGTGATCCTGCTGGCGACAGGGCGAGCCGATGCTCTTTCTGGTCGGTTCTTCACGATCAAAGATGATGTGGCTGGACTCATTGAAAAAGCTCGTGCCGAGGGTCTTGGTGAGTTGCAAACGCTCCGGCTTATCCACGAGCGCTGGACGTCGCTCCTGATCACCGCATCATCGACCGAATCAGCCACATAACAAGACTCAGTACGACGCTGATCGCGATGCAAGTCACGATCGGGAAGTAGAACCGGCTGTTTCCCCTCTCGATCACAATATCGCCCGGCAGCCGCCCCAATGTCGGGAGAGTAGGAACCAGAACCCAGATCAATCCGATCCCGGCGATGACCAAGCCGACGATCACCAGTACCCACCCAAAGCCGCTGTTTCCGTTCGCTCCGTTCATCGATGGTTTCCTTGTCATTCAGTCGTCATGTCGCCGAGTTGCCGACTGCACTGGGCACGAATCTGGGCGGCGACTTGGTTTGGGTTATAGCCCCCCGGCAGCCGCACCATTGGCTTGCCATAGCGATCGCAGAACTGCTTCACGTCGCCGAAGGAGTGGCTCGACCACCGGATCGCCAGCAGGACAACTGCCACGTCGGGGCGAGCGACGAAGGGCTTGAACGTTTCGAATGACTCATGCTCCCTGGTCTCGATCCAGTGGAGTTCCTTCAAGTTCAGGGCTGCCTTCAGCATATCGTAGGCATCCGGGCGGCGGTTCCCGCCGATCAGCACCGCACTCTTGCCTGATAGCAATCGAGCAGCTTCGATGACATCGGCAGTCGGGACGGCGGGAGCCGCAACTTCACGAGACGACATGAGACCCGCCAAGTAGCGGTCGATCTCCCGTAGGACGAGACCGAATCCTGGCGGCAGATCACTCAAGTCTGGCAGTTCATCGAGGACAGGGAGCAAGACTTCCCGTAGTACCACGCTGCTGACGGGCATACCCTCGCCGACCAAATCCTCGATCGCACCGGCAACCTTGCGCCAGTCGTATTCCCTGCCCTTTCCCTCACCGATCAGCTTGGCGTGGTACCGGAGCCGGTTGAGGTGCGACTTCCTCCGCTTGGCTCGCTGCCCAACCTCCTGGAATTTCGCGTCCAGAGCCTCGATGCGGCGTTCAATTTGAGGAAGGAGCGCCGGGTCGGCGGAATCGTCGAGCCGCATGTGGCGGCGGATATAGATTTGCTCCCGTGTGGTGACCCCACGCAGCCAGTTGTAGACCCGGAACTGATCCTGGTCTTTTGGTCCGTCGATCCGGTCGATTGCCACCTTCAGCGCGGACTGCGCCTCGGCGAGCAGGTCGAGCGCAGGCTCGAAATACTCCCGGTTGGCTTCGAGGTCGGGCAGCATTCCGCGCATCAGTGCCACTGCATCGGCTACTGCCTCGAAACACCCTGCCACGTCCTCCAGCGGTGCCGTCTCCCTGGGAAGGGCGAAGTCGGGGGAATTCATCCAGAGGTAGCAATCGTGGTCCCTGGCGCGGTCAAGGATCTCCCTGTCCCTCGGGGAGATCTCAACCCGGAACTCAGCCCCCTCGTCGATACGGCGTCGGCGAGTAACCGCCCACCGAATGCCTTCAGCCTTCAGGCGGCAACGGCTTTCGATTGCAGGCAGTTCGGCGTTGGTGGTCGCCTCCCTGCCTGCCGAATGCTTGGGTTCTATACGAACGTCTCCCTCGGGTGGTCGAGCCCGACTGAGAGTCGGTAGTGGCAGTAGTGATGCCGTAGGACTAGCCTCAATCTCCACCGTCGGGAGCCTCCGCTCATCTTCGATTGAAGGCGACGACTCTCGTCCCGGTTCGCCTAGTTCCTGCTCCTCAGCCACCTGCGAGCCCGGTTCCGGCGTTTCCAAAAGCGACGGACGCTCGGTCGCTAGCAGAACTGCCCCGGCAAGAGCCCGCAAGTCTTGGCGAAGTCCGTCATCCTGATCCGCAAGTGTCAGTAGTCGTTCGGTTAGGCGTGCAACCGCTTGAACCAGGTCTTGGTTCATAGTTAAAGTCCCTTCGTCTTCATGGCGATGCGTTTCCCATCCTACCACTCTACTCCTTCCAAAGACTCTTCGGACTGCTGACCTCTGAGACGGTGGCTCGCTGGCTGGCTGCTCAGCTTGCCGATGGACACGGGATTCTGGAGGAGCCACCCGTCGAGGGGGTCACGAGGCACGGGGAGGGGGCGCACTCCTATGTGGTGATGGGTCGGAGTGCGACTGTCGATGATGCACTGTCCGAGTTCGACGACCACATGCACGCTGGTAACGTGCTCGATGCGATTATCCTGACCCACAATGGGAGTTACCGACGCCCCCTTGGCTCTGGCTGCTCCTGATCGGAGGTCTCGCCCTCATCTTCTGGCAGTTCGTGCCGAGAACCGAAATTCAAGTCAACGACCAGTTTGAAGTACGATCCCAGGGAACCTTCATTAAGAGTCCAGTCGAGCGCAGGAATGAAGAAAAAGTCGCCCGTGCAGAACAGGCTATTCTGAGAGCTCTGGAACTATGCCGAGAGATGGCAGAGAACGTGGCATTGCCGCAGGAACAAAGGGAGCGGCTAGAACGCGCGATCTCAGAATTCGAGGTGCTCTTGCGGAGCTTGCAGCAACCCGAATGATTAGCAGACCTAGATAACGCAAGGACGAGCCAGCAGGCGTTCTTGCTCATCTCGGGGATCATTTTCGGAGCGGTCGCCCTATTGCATTCCGTCCGTCTCGCCTTGCGCTGGCAGGTCAAAGTCAACCAGCGAGAGATTCCGATGGGTCTGTCCGTTGGTGGTCTCATCGTTGCGGCGGGGCTGTGCTTCTGGGCATTGTGGTTGTTGTTAAGACCTTGAACAGGAGCGGCGACTCGTAGTACTGCTTGCGTTCTTTGAGAAAGCAGGCCCTACTTGAATAGCAGCAACAGCATCACCACGGGCGTTTTCGCCTGGATGCTGTGCCGCAGCCCGGCAGGCATGTGAACCCAGGTCCCGGGCGTCGCTTCCAGAGCGTCCTCGCCCAGCGTCAGCTTTACCTCGCCGCTCAGGAAATGCAGAACGGCGGGCATCGAGGCAGTGTGTTCGGACATCTCTTCGCCTTCGGCGAATCCGAAGATCACTGCCTTGACTTTCTCATCGTTATAGAGGGTGCGGCTTAGGATGCCCTTCGCCGGTGGTTCAACTTCTTTGGCCAAGTCCAGGAACAGGGAGTATTCGCTCACGCTTGATCGCCTCATCGCAGTGCTTGTTGCCAATGAGCCAGTTCACTTCCGAAGCTCTCAGACAAGCCGGTAAGCCCTCGTTCTTGCTCAACCTGCGAGAACTTGCCGATCACGGTGGCGTCGTCGGCTTCGCTCATCACTCGTTCCGCCATGCGGAACAGAACGTTGTTCTCCTTAAAGATGTGCTGTTCCAGCAGCGGAATGTATTGGCCGGCGGCATCGGCAAACTTCCGACAGTCGAACGGCTGGGCCTCACTCGCCGTGCGCATCCGACCCACGCGGTCTCGCCCCAGAACGTGCTCGTGCAACATCACGCCTATTGGTCCGCCTTATTCGGGAATGCCCCGCTGTTTCAGAAGGGGAAAGAGCAGTTCCTCCTCCTTTGCGTGGTGGCACTGATCGGCAAACTGCTGGAAAAACCGAGCTGCCCATTGCGGGTAACCATCGGGGATGGGCTGGCCCGCTTCGATCCGCCCGGCAGCCTTATCCAGCCGGTTCTGCCTGCAACCTCTCATCTTCCCACTGTGTACGGACAATCAATAAGAGAGAAGTAAGACCTGTCGGAATCAACGCCCGCAGAGAACCAAGGGACAATGCGATGCCTCCAAAGAGGAGAACAGCCGCCACATTGCGGAAGCGGTCTATTACTGAGGCACGAAGATTATCTGGTTGGTTTGCTTGGGGTGGCATGGCGGGGACTCCCGAGGGTGCGATTTGCCCAAGAGTACCAGTCGTTTGACCGAGCCAACAGGGACGGCGAGAATCGAGGCGATTGACGCGCTCCGGAGCGGTTCGAACTCGACAGTTGAAAGCGTTGGTGACAGCGCGTGCCGTCATTCGGCGGATCGACTGGGTCGTGATTGGAGGTGGAGGGGAGGATTTCTGGCAAGATCGTCATGGCCGCTTCTTCTGGAAAACTGGGCCGTATATCATCGAGATGCGGCACGGACGAAGTTTTGCCACCAGACGATGCCGGTGTCGCCTCATCGCGCATCCGCTTCAGAACCCGTCTCGCTCTCCCCGTCGAGGGATCCATGAGCAGGTACACAAAAGCCGCCTGGGCCGAACTGACGAGCTACGAAGCCGAGCAAGTCCGGCAGATCGCCGCCTGGAAGTCCGAGCCGCCGAACCCCTTCGCCGAATTGTTCAAGAATATCACGCTGCCCGGGGCTCGTTGGTTGGAGCGCGTCATCCCGGACCGGATCGTCATGGCGGCGATCGAGAAAGGCTACGACCTCACCTCCCTGCTTGCCGAGCAGGAGCGGACCAGGCGACAGGCCGGCGTCCCTGACCTCAGCGAGCTTCTGATCAAGCCTCTGGAGGAGTGTGACCGACTGGCCGGCCGTTTCGGCAGCGCCGCCATGACCATCTCGATCGTTGAAGGTGCGGCGACCGGTGCCGGCGGAGTGTTGACCACCCTGATCGATATGCCCTTGCTGTTCCTCTTGTCGCTCTGGACGATCTTCAAGGTCGGCCACTGCTACGGATTCGCCCTTGACCAGCCGAAGGACCGGCGGTACGTCCTCGGCGTGCTGATCGCCGCCATCTCCGGCTCACTGCACGCGAAGCAGGCGCGCCTGGGCCAACTTCACGAGCTGGAAGAATGGCTCCTCCAGGAGACTCAGGAGGAGATCATCGCCGAGGAGTTGTTGTCCCTGTTGTTTCAGCTCGAAGTCTTCGAGGGGATACCGGGGATCGCCACGGTTTCAGGTGCCCTCCTGAACATGGCATTCATCCACCGGGTCGAGATCACGGCGCAGCGGGTTTTCCAGGAGCGTTGGATGCGACACAACGGTAAGGTCGACGTCATCGCGCCGGCCGAAGCCCCAGCCCACAAGCTCGCGGGGGGCTGGGCGGGTGCTCTGAATCGTGTGGTGTACGCAGGGAGTTACTGTCTCGGGTACGGTGCTGTGTTGCCGGCCTGCTTGGTCTTCTCGCTGTTCCGACCGATCACCAAGGTCGGCGCTACTGAGGGCGAACTTGTAGCCGTCCCGTGACTGGAGGAAGATAAGGGCCACCAACGCTCGCGTGGAGGCGTGGTCGCCCAAGACAACGATCGAGGCAGGCGATGTCGTGGCAGTCATTGCCCTGAACCTCGGACTCTGGTGGCTGAACGCTTGCCGCATTGTGTACGTCGTGGATGAAGAGGAGCCGATCCGAAGGCAGCACCATCACGACCCCCGAGAACTGAAGCAGAATCAATTACCATCGGGCGAGGGCGTTGTCCGGAGTGTGTATTGACGAAACACGCCTTTGTGTTCGCTTCTATTGATTTCAGCGGTGAAAAAAGCAACGCTCGGAGTTGCGAGATCGCACTACTGCAAGAGTGCTCGTGGACCGGTTGGTCAGCGGAGGCATTCGTGGTTGAAGCGACCGGACAACGCCGATTCCGCCTCTCGATCAGAACGCTGATGATCGCCATCGCATTGTGCGCCGTCTTCCTCGTTCCGCTTGTCTGGATGCGTCGTCAACTTGAGCTGCAATTGACCATGGAGAGGCTGGCTGCCGAGAATGCCAGGGCTCAAGCTGAAAGGGCACTCTATGCCGCCCAAGTCAGTTCCGCCCAGGCTGCGCTTAGTGCCGCCACGCTGGGCAACACTGACCAGCCCAAAACGGAAAGCCTCTGGGCTGCCTTGAGCGTCAACCACACCATCTTCAAAACGGGACAAACAAAAGACCTAAGAATCGAGTTCACTCTCGTCAACGACGGCAACAAGGTGATCGACCCGAAGATCCTGGAGTCCCGCATCGTCATCAACGACAAGGAACTCGCTGACTCTGGATTGGTCGTAAGTAGCGTCCCGAAAGAGGCTCGTTTCAAGGCACTATCGCCAGGAGACAATCTTCAATTAAGTGTTCTTCTCGGTGACCATTTCAAGGAGCCAGGGACGTATCGCGTGTCCTGGAAGGGCATAGGTTTCCTCTCCCCAGAAATCGTGCTCCGAATCTTGCCCGAAAAAGCCCGCTGATCGCCCCGAAGCCGACGGTGAACCCATGATTCTCGTGAGTGATAGTCATTCCCACGTCAACCGGCGCAACGGCTTAGATCTGATGTCGAAGCCGCTGAGCCGTGCGGTCCTGTGCTGCAAGAACTTGTCCGATAGGTGGTCCACGGGCTGTTGAACCTCATCAATCAGTCGAGATCCGAGAAATGACTGGCCCGAAACGCATCGAGAAGTACGACAAATTCGGACTTCAACTAACCCAAGTCGAAAGGAATCTCATCCTTGAAGGTGTTACCAGCCTTCCTGAAGAGATCGTGCAAACCATTCAGAGAACACCAGCCAAGCAGCCGATCAGGATGACCCTCGATGATTGGGATGAGTTAGCGGGATACATCGCATCGGAAGCCAACAACACCGGGGACAAGAAGCTCCAGAAAAGGCTCGACGCCGTCTTCGCAAAGATTAATGATCTGCTTGAAAGGCACAATGACGAAGAACCTTCCCTTATGATCAAGCCACCACTTGCAGAGGAGTCGGTTCAGCTCGCCGAGTGGGCGGCGAAGATTTTGATCGGTGCTGAGCAGCTTGGCATCAAGAGCAAGACCGTCACACAATTCCCTTTGCCTGGGGCGCATAAGTCGATCCTGATGAAGCTTCCAATTGCCTCAGCGAATCTGAAGGCGAAGCTCGCTAAAGACAAGCCGCTTCTCACAGTCGGGGAGGTCGGCGGTCTCCTCATTTCGGTCTCGGAGGCATTGCTTGACGCAACGCCCTTGCAGCAGTTCGCCCTGATCCTGAGCGCAAAGCGCTTGAAGGAATGCCTGGAAGCAGAGGTAGCCACTGCAATGAAGCCTGGAGCTAAGAGAATCGATGAAGGGGGAGCGCCGCTATGAACAACGGAGTCCTTGCCGCGGGAGAAGGTCGGTCGATCTGGGTTATCGGCGACCGCTACACGGTCAAGTGCAGCGGGAATGAGACGAGCGGGGCTTACGCCCTCATTGAGGCGATTGTGCCTCCCGGCAATGGTCCACCGCCCCACATCCACAGCCGGGAGGACGAGGCATTCTATGTTCTGGCTCGTTCAGACCGCTCCGAAATATGGGCTTGAAATCAAGCTGCCGCCTTCGTGATCGTCAAATGGGCTGCCAGGCTGAGGAATGCGAAGTAACCCATGACCCAGAGATTATCTCGAGACCTTGCCCAAAGATTCGTAGCCGCCGCAGAAGCAGGCGAATGCCTGCCCATCGGCCCCGAACGTGAACGTGTCAAGTATTGGCTCCCCGAACGCCTCAATGCCGGGGAATGGCTATGCCTGATCGGCTTCGGTGATATGGACGACGATGCTGCCGACATTCTCGCCAGGCATAAGGGGCGGCTGACTCTGAGCAAACTTATCAGTTTGTCAGACACTTCGGCTCAAGCACTATCTCTGCACCAAGGCAGTGTGTTGGACCTAGACGGACTAACCAGTCTCTCCGACCCAGCCGCCCAATCTTTGTCCAAGTACCAAGGATTCCTGTCGCTGGATGGGATAACGACCCTAACCGACGTTGCCGCTGGTGACTTGGCCCAGCAGCAAGGTGGTCTCTCGCTCGATTGCCTGACCGCACTCTCTGATACGCCGGGACATCTGGCGCTGGCACGGAAGCTTGCGGCTCAGCCCAGAAGCGCTCGAAATTGCTTCAAGAGCCTGACCTACATTTCGGAGGCTGCCGCTGAGATTCTGGTCGATCTGCCAGACATACTAATCCTCGACAGCCTTCATCTCACCGAGCCGGTGGCCGCAATTCTCGCAAAACACTCGGACGGTTTGCGTTTCATGCATGCCACTTCAATCACAGAAGGGGTCGCACGAGCCTTGGCAAAGTGCGAGGGTTTCCTTGTCCTCAATATGGGACCGGTCCTCTCGCCAAGCGTTGCGAAAGAGTTAGCCGCCCATCGAACGGGACTTTTCTTGAGCGGCCTGACTTGCATTTCCGAGGACACCGCTGACGTGTTAGCCGAGCATGGGGGTCGCCTTGTTTTGTGCTGTTTCTTCCTAACTACCATCTCGGACGACGCAGCCAGATCACTGGCTCGGCACAAAGGACCGCTAATACTCAACTATTCTGGGAACCTTCCAGAATCGGCGGCGGAGATACTTGGACCGCATGTCGAAAGCACCGATGCTGACTAAATGGAGCGGTTCGGTGAGGGCACATTTCATGACAGACGAGAAGGTCGGGACAATCTCTGGTATCAAGCACCGGAGGGTGAAAAAAACATTTGCATCTGCCGGTCGCCAAAATTTGCAAAAAATGCAAGGCCTGGGGAAATTCCGTCGTCTGACCGCATACTCGGCACATACTCGGCAAATTTTGGCACCCGCAAAAGCGTGCCCACTATGCCCGCTATGCCGAGTATGATCGCGCCCGTCGGTAATTGCGAGGCGTGAGATCGTAGGTGGATGAAGGCGCGTAGACGCTGCGCCAGCACGGTTTGGGGGGCAAGTCGGGAACGCAGACCGAGGTCGAGCACGAATAACACGAATTTCACGAATCCGGACGGAAGACTGGATGATCCAGTGACTGTCAGGACCAGTCATTGACGAGGTCAGGGGCCATGCCCAGAAGACGGATCTCCCATTCGTAAGATTCGCGCCAGTCGTGGTTTAGATGCAATCCCGACTTCCTTGCCCCCCGAGCGCGTGCTGGCCATCTCCTTGGCCCGGGGCTCTTAACCGTCGGGGCCAAAACGGAAAAAAACCAGTGGATTACTCCCACTGGCTCTCATTTACTACCATTCCCGGAGAAGATCGCGAGAGCGAGCAAGCCGAGCTCGCCCGCTCACCGAACCCTTGCCCGCGGCCAGTGTTGCGTCCTGAGGGCTTCGCACTGCTGGGGCCATTCCGGCGAGCGGCGGATCCAAATTCACCGAGACGGATTGCCAATCCGTACTACAATCGCTCGGCCATGGGTATGTTTCCGTCCACCGCTCGCCTTATTTGTGAAACGGACCACCAAGGGTCAGCTCGCCGACGCTTGGATCGCGCTGGATTCAGCCATGACCGAGAACCCCGACGACCTGGAGGTATTGCGCGACCGCTGCCGGTTTTTTTTGAGCATGGGGAGACCGCCGACGCCGAGTCGGCGCTGAAGGCTTTGATCGACTTCGTTGGAGTGACCGCTGGATGTCACTCCGGAGCTCAGTTCTCCCCCGCCGGCGCCACGCGAAGCGTGGTAACCCCGGCCTCGCGAATTGCCTTCGCCGCACGGGTCACGCGCTCGAAGGGGACCTCAGCCCGAACCCGTATGAGCACCTCCGTCGTCCGGCCGCCCTTGATCGCCTGCGCGAGCGATTCCGCCAATTCGGCCGCCGAGCGGGACAACCCATCGACGATGAAGCGGTCCGAACCGCTTTCGAGAACGACGACGACCGGCCGAGGGCTTGGCGTCAGGTTCTGCGCGGGTTCGAGCGCGACTTCCGGGGCGGCCAGCGAGGCGCCATCCCGAACCGCGACGAAGCTATATGGCCGCTCGAGCATGGTGAACGTGCCCGCCAAGACGTTCTTGCCCTCGGTCCAGAGGAGGCCGTCGTAAACCTGCTCCGCGCGGGAACTGGATGGTGAAACCAACTCGTTGCGGTTTGCCGGCGGCGATCTTGCCGCGTACGGGATAGACCGATCCACTGGTGTCGGAGCGGAAGCGGCCGGTGACTTCTCCGCCTTCCTTGACCTGGATTTCGAGCGCCCCGACCACTGGCCGTTGGCAATCAGGTGGTAGGAGCCGGTGAAATCGCCCGCCTCGACAACCCGCCCGCTCGACGGCCGGCCGGGCGCGACCGCCGGGGGCAGCACGGGACGATCGAACGTGTAGATCCGGCTCTCGCCCAGCGCGAGCAGGCGCGGGCCGTTCCCACCCGCGGACGTGAACAGGATGTCGCCCCCCATGCCTTCGGGCACCACCTGCCCGCTATCAAGATCGAATGGGAATTCACCGAACAGGACAATTTCCTTCCCGTGTGCCTTCAACGACCAGTAACTGCTCGCTTCGAGCGTCTCGAACCGCTCCACAACCAAGACGGGCACCAGCGGCAACGGCGTCGGGCCGGGTTTGCCCTTCCGCAATCCCGGCGTCACCAACAGCTTCGCCAGGTTGCCTTCATCGGTCTTGACGATCAGGAGCGCCGTTCTCACGCGCGGAAGCACTTCGGGCAGGGATTCGAGCTGGCGGATCGTCAGGCTCTCATGGCTGCGCGCGTCAGGACGCCGCATCAACTCGGACACGAACGGCCCCGCAATCCGACTGAATTCGTCAGCGCGCACCCCTTCCGGAAATACGACCAGGCTGGCAATGATCAACACAGCAATCTTGGAGATCGCGCACGAAGCGTATAGCATGCGTGATAACATACAGGTGTCCGCTCCTTTGGCAGCAGGCAGGACGAAGCTTTAGCTGGATTCCCGCGGCACTTCTGGCCGCTTCAAGTTCCAACAGGTCAATAGCCGATCTTAACGATACGCCACTCGACATTCTTCGAAGAATTGGCGGCGGCCGACGAATCTACGAACAGGCACCTTCTATGCCGCTTGTACCGCGAGGAGCCGACGATGGGGCTGGACTTGGCTTTGGGCGTCGTCATCCTGATCACCGCATTCCGCGGCTGGTTTCGAGGGTTCATCAGTCAAGCCATTCGCATTGGAGGCTTGATTGCGTGCGTGTATCTGGCTGACCCGGTTCGCGATTACGCGAAGCCGCGGGTGCTGCCGTACTTGCCGAGCATCCCGGCCGACCTGGTTGACCGGGTGCTGTGGTGGGTGAGCGCCGTGCTGACCTACGTCGTCCTGGTCGGCGTGGTGACGCTCGTCATCAAGATGACTCGCCGGCCCGAGATTCCTGGGCTTCCCGAATCTCGTCGCAACGACCAGTTTGCCGGCTTGCTCATCGGTCTTGTCAAGGGTGTGCTCATCGCCGTCTTTCTGACCGCCAGCATCCAGAGGTTTGCCTTGACTCACCTTCAGTCCATGCCGTGGGCCGAGGAGCAGGCCAAGAACTCGCGGGCGCTCAAATGGAACGAGCAGTATCAACCGGTGGTGAGAATCTGGAAGTCGCAACCGGTCACTCATTTTGTTAACCACATCCAGCGCATGGGCTTGCAAAAGCCAGCGGACGCGGTCCCGACTTCCGATGACGGCCAGTCCCAGGGTACGGAAGGTTCGCCCCTCCAGACCGCAAGCCGGACGTCCGACCGGGAACTCGAGCGGTCCGACCAAACGGAGAGCCAATCCGGCTCGGGCGATCAATCCTCGTCTTCGGGACGGGTGAAGTACCATCTCCTGGACCCGGACCTCGCCAAAGCGGCCGAAGAGCTCAACGGGGAACCCAAGGCGCAGGCCCAGGACAAGCGCCCCAACTGACGTTGACCGAAGCAAAGCCCTCGGGCACACTTGCAGCCGGACTGGGCATTACCCAGCCGCGCGATGATTCGCCGGCGGAACAAATCCTGGCTTGCTGGGAAGGAGCCCACCGATGGCCGGGGATGCTCAGTACACCGGCGGAACGGATCGGGCGGGCGTAGGTCAGGCTTTCCAGCCTGACGTCATGCTGGAAAGCCTGACCTACGGCACACGTTCTCCGGCAGCTCCCTTGAGGGCGGAGGCGTGCCCTCGCCGCGAACTGCCGCGCTGGCTGGTCTACTTCCTCGTGCTGGGGTTCTATCTCACCCTGCGCGGATATCACAGCTTCGACGGCGATCAAGCGTACCGGTTGCCCCTGCTTCTGCACTGGCAGAATCCACAACTTTACGCCGGCGACCCTTTCGTCCAGGCGTTCGACGGGTTCAATCCGCATCGCGGCGCCTTGATGGTCCTCGACGGTGTGGCCCGTCCGCTTGGGCTGCCGGCGGGGCTCTTTGTCCTGTTTGTCTTGACGTTCGGCGCGACATGCCTGGGTGTCGCACGCCTGGCCCGGGCCGCATGGCCCGAGGCGGGGGATCATGTCGGCCTGCTGGCTGTTGGATTGGTCCTGGCCGCCAAGGCCGGCAACATTGGAACCAACCACCTCTTCGAGGCCATGCTGCTGGACCGGCTGATCGCCTTCGCACTCGGCTGGCTGGCGTTAGCACAGGTCGTGACTGATCCCCTGCGGCATCGCTGGCGCGCCCGGCGCGATCTGCCTGGCGACGTTGATTCATCCGTCGCTCGGGCTTCAGCTCGCGATGTTCTTGTGCGGATGCTGGATGGCGTGGCCCCTCCTGGGCCGATGGACCGATACCCCGTTCCGGACGGCGATCCAGGGAATGGCAGGTCTGATTGTGGCCGTGGTACCTGGCCTGGCCGTCAACGTCGATTCCGGCTCGTCTCTGTTGAGCGGCATGCCGGCCGACGTCTTCTGGCTGCTCTCCGTCGAGCTGCAAAGCCCGCAGCACATGCTGCCGCACCTGTGGCGGATGCCCCAGTGGCTGGCCTGGTCGAGCTACCTAGTTCTGGCCGGACTGGCGTGCTCCAGCGGGAATGGGTTGCGGCAGGCGGGCCGGGAGCATGGGTCGAAAGACGCGTATTCCCCCCTGCCCTGGCCGCCGGCTCGGACGCGGTTGATCATCGCGCTTCTGGTCATCCTCGCGGGTCTGGCTGTCGCATGGTTTTTCATCGAGATCCGCCATCAAGTGCGCGTGACCGTGTTTCAGCCGTTCCGGATGGCGACGGTGGCGCGGGGAATTGCGCTGGTACTGGTCTCTGGACGGCTCATTGCCTTGTGGCAGAGGGGAACGTGGCAGGGCCGGCTGCGGTCAATCCTCATGGCGGTGGGCTTGATCGGCGACTGGCTGCTGGTCGTGGTGACGCTCTCGGAGCTGGCGGTCTCGATCATTGAAGCGGTCCGGTCTCGAAGCCGACGGTTCCAATCGTGGAGCTTCGTCGACGGCGGCGTCTTCTTGGCGATGCTCGCTCTGGGCCTGTATTTCCTCGCTCACCACGACACCGAATATGGTCACATTCCCCTGCTCGCGGCGCTCGGCGCCGGGTCGCTCGCCGGGATCCTGGGACGTCGCGGCCGGAGGAGTTTCCTGAGCCGGTCCTGGAGCACGGAATGGACCGCGCCGCGGCTGGGCGGAGTACTCGCCCTGGCCTGGTGTGTTCCGCTGGCGGCACTCATGGCGGCCGCCGTACCGTGGAACCACCCCTGGTCGCGTCATCCGCTGGTGGCAAGCCTGCTCAACCGGTGCCGATTCATCGAGGTGCCGGTCAACGACGTGGAACGGCTGGCGCTCTGGTGCCAGGAGCATACGCCCGCAACCGCCCGGTTCATCGGACCGCCCGGCCCCAAGACGTTCCGGCTCTGGTCGCTACGGAGCCTGGCCTTCAATCGGGCCGCCAGTCCGTACCACGCGGCCGGTCTGGCCGACTGGTACGCGCGATTTCAGGATCATGTTGATTTCCACGTCCCGCCGGTCGAGTTCGTGCGGGTCTACGTGCGGGACCGTCATCGCTTCGAGGCGCGATATCAGGCACAGAGCGACGCCCAGCGCGCCGCGCTGGCCCTCCGCCAGGGCGCGACTTATGTCATCGCGGCCGCGCCGGCCGCTAGTACGATCCTGGGAGGGCGAGCCTCCCGGCGCGACCCTTCGGGTGCCCGTCCCCCTGGCGGCTCGGACGGAGCCTCGCCCTCCCAGGGTCAAGACCACGAGAACCTCGGCCCGCTCGAATTGCTGCACGTCGAAGGGCTGTACGCCGTTTACCGCGTCCGTCACGATACGCTCGTCCAGCGCCAGCGGTAAAGGAGCCGATGAGTGAACGACGCCGGCTCGACGCGCGCGACGGCTTGCACCCGCGTGGCCTGCCGGCCGGCTTCGGCCAGTGCGAGTGCCGCCGGTGGCGGGGCCAGGAGCTCCAGCCGCGTCTGGCCCAGCTTTCCGCCCGTCCAGACGATCCTGTGCGGATCGGCATCGGCCAGCTCGCTCGAGTCAGTGATGAGCAGATAGGTCGCGGCCAGGGTCTCGACCGAAGCGCGGCAGCGGTCCGCGACGTCGAATTCGACGAGCCGCGTCCCGGGCTGTGCAGCGTCGGCCCGGAGGGTGACAACCGCCGAGAAATGGTGCTGAAACATCAGGCCGGTCAAGAGGCAGCAGAGCCCGGTCTGGCCGGCAAGGTCATGGCGGTGAATTTCCTGGTACACTGGGCTCATGACGCGCGCGGGCGAGTCTCGCTCGGCGTCGCTCTCGACGGCCCGCACGTCGCCGTAAAAAACGGGCCGGCCGAGCTCGAGGCGGTGCGTCCAGCGGTCTCCGGTCCGGTCGAAGACGACACTGAGATCTCCGGCGGACATGACGATCCGGTCGTCGCTCTCCTGCCAGCCAAATTCGGGGCGCACTGGGCTTGGCACCGTTCACGCCCTGGCCAGGTCGGCGGTTCCCTTGGCGAGCTTCATGCGCAGATATGACTCGATGAAGCCGTCAATTTCGCCATCGAGCACGGCGCGGGGATTGCCGACTTCGTGGCCGGTCCTCAGGTCCTTGACAATCTGGTACGGCTGGAGGACGTACGAGCGGATCTGGTTGCCGAAGCTGACCTCGCCTTTCTCGTCGTATTTTTTGGCGTATTCGGCCTCGCGCTTTTCCTCCTCCATGCGGATGAGCTTGGCCTTCAAGAGGGCGAGTGCATTGGTGTCGTTCTTGTGCTGGGAGCGTTCGCTGCGCGACTCGGCGGCGACGCCGGTCGGGAGGTGGGTATAGCGGACGCCGGACTCCGTCTTGTTCTGGTGCTGGCCGCCGGGCCCGCCCGAGCGGAAGACGTCGCGCTTGAGGTCTTCGTCGCGGAGCACGATGTCGATCGTGTCGTCGACCTCGGGAAGGACGTCGATGGAGGCAAATGACGTGTGCCGTCGCGCGGCGGAATCGAACGGGCTGATCCGAACCAGCCGGTGCACGCCGGTCTCGCCGCGGAGATAGCCGTACGCATAGTCTCCCTTGATGTGGACGGTCGCCTCCTGGATGCCGGCCGCTCCGCCGTCTTCACGGTCGGAGATCTCGGCGGCGAAGCCCTTCGACTCGGCCCACATCAGGTACATCCGCAAGAGCATCTCGGCCCAGTCGCACGCCTCGGTCCCGCCGGCGCCCGCGTGAATCGTCAAGAAGGCGTTGCAGTGGTCGTTAGGCCCGCTCAACATCGAGCGGAACTCGAAGGACGAGAAATCGGTCTCGGCCTGCTGGGAGGCCGCGAGGATTTCCTCGTCGAACTCATTCGTCACGGCTTCCTCGGCCAGCTCGATCGACGCGCCCAGGTTGTCGGCCTGCCGGACCAGGTCTTCGAACGGCCTGAGGACCGTGTTCAAGGTCTTCAGCTCCTGGATGACCTCCTTGGCCTTCTCCTGGTCGTTCCAGAACGTCGGGCTGACCATCTCCTGCTCGAGCACATCCCGCCGAGCTTGTTTTTCGCCCAAGTCAAAGAGAGTCTCGCAGATGGAGGATCTTATCGATGGTGGCCTTGGCGGTACGTTTCAGATCGGCGTCCATTGCGAAGCGCTCCTCGCTAGAAACAGGCAGGGGACGAAGTCGCGTGCACAGGACTTCATCAATCAAGATCGATTCCGATACACTCTTCCTACAAGACCATTAGACCCGATCGCTCGATTTCTAACCAGAGGAACCTCGTTTGGCTTTCCGACGTACCAGTGACGACGCTTCCGTTGCCGACACTCATGTCACGGCATCGCCCTTTCGCATCTGCATCGAGCTGTTCGGGATCAGTTTCTTGATTCTCTTTTTCGAGCTCGCGTGCATTCGCTGGTTCGGCAGCACCGTGATCTTCCTGACATTCTTCACCAACATCGTGCTCATGGCCTGTTTCCTGGGCGTCTCGGTGGGATGCCTGGCCGCCGGACGACGGTGGTCGTTCATGAACGGGTTCATTCCGCTCGCGCTGGTCGCGGTCGCGGCGGCCTGTGCCGTCTTCTGGGGGTACCAGCAATTCAGCCAGGTGATGATCGACGTTGGCGGCCAGCAATCGCCCCAACTGATCTACTTCGGTACCGATGCCCGTCGCCGGGACCCATCGCGATTCGTGATCCCGATCGAGGTCCTGGCCGGCGTTTTCTTCGTCCTGATCGCACTCATGTTCATCGGACCGGGCCAGGAGCTGGGGCGGCGATTCAATGCCGTGACCAACCGGGCCGTGGCCTATACGGTGGATATCCTGGGAAGCCTGACCGGAATCGCTGTGTTCGGCCTGATGTCTTACTGCTGGCTGCCGGCGCTCTACTGGTTTGCGATCGCGCTGGTCCTCGGCTTGCTGTTCGTGAAACGAAAGCGGTGGCTCAGCATTGGCTGCGGGCTCCTGGTGCTGGGAGGGGTCTACCTGTCCGACTGGCCGCGGGACAGCCGCGGCGTCGAGACCGAGGTAACCTGGTCTCCCTATTATCAGATTCGCTACAAGCCGGTCTACAAGTCGATCGACGTGAACAACCTGGGGCATCAGGGCATGCTGCGGGTCGAGCTCGGCGGCCCTGCCTACATGCTGCCGCACCTGCTCAATCGCGACGCGGGCGGCCGGCCGTTCGAGGATGTCATGATCGTCGGCGCCGGCTCGGGCAATGACGTGGCAGCGGCTTTGCGGCAAGGGGCAAAGCACGTCGATGCCGTGGAGATCGACCCGGTGATCAACATGCTCGGCCGCCGCGACCATCCCGATGCGCCCTACAGCGACCGCAGGGTCGCGATCCAGCTTGACGACGGGCGGAGCTTCATTCGTAAGACCGACCGTGCCTACGACCTGATCAGCTACGCGGTCGTCGATTCGCTGGCCTTGCACTCCAGTTACTCGAGCATCCGCCTCGAGAGCTTCCTCTTTACCGAAGAGGCGTTCCGCGACGTGAAGGCCAGGCTCAAGCCTGGCGGCGTCTTCGCCATGTATAACTTTTACCGCCAGGGCTGGGTCGTCGCCCGATTGGTCCGGCTTGCCGAGAAAGTCTTCGGCGCCAAGCCCCTGGTGATCTCGCTGCCCTATCAGGACCGGATCGGTCCGACAAACGACCAGCGCGACTACATCACCTTCTTGCTGGTCGGCAACGACGAGTCGAAAGTGGTCGACGCGATGCGCGCTCGCTTCGCCAAGGACAGGTTCTTCTGGCTGTCCGATCAGCCCCAGCTCAATGAGCCGCTCGACGGTTTCGGCCCTGCGCCGCCCGTTGGCTCCCTTACGCGGGGGCCGAAGTTCAACAAGATCGGCCCCACGGTCGTCGAGCTGACCGGGACCGAGCGGGTTCCCACGGATGACTGGCCCTTCCTGTACCTGCGCGATCCCGCGATTCCCAGCCTGAACCTGCGTGGAATCGCGCTGCTGGGCGTGCTCTCGCTGGCCGTGCTGTTCGCGTTCACGCCGGCGCGGAAGCTGCGGCCTAGCGGCCAGATGTTCTTCCTGGGCGCGGGCTTCATGCTGCTGGAAACCAAGGGCGTCGTTCACATGGCCCTTCTGTTCGGCTCGACCTGGATGGTCAATTCGATCGTCTTTTTCTCGATCCTCACCATGATTTTGTTCAGCAACATGTATGTCCTGGCGATCAAGCCACGCACGCTCTGGCCTTACTTTGTGCTGCTCGTTTTGGCGCTCTTCTTCAGCAGCCTGGTGCCGATGAACAGCTTCCTGAGCTTGCCGGGCGCTGCCAAGATCATCATCTCGTGCAGCCTGTTCTACGTACCGGTCTTCTTCGCCGGGGTGATCTTCGCAACGGCGTTTTGCGCCAGCACCCGGCCGGACGTCGATTTCGGGTCGAACATCGGCGGGATCATCCTGGGGGGCTTGAGCGAGCATCTCTCGCTGGTGCTCGGTTTCAATCATCTGCTCTGGGTCGCGATTGCGTATTACCTGCTCGCGGCGGTGTTGCGGCCCGGTGGGCGAGCGCCCGCGGCCGTGCCGTGAGGAGCGAGGTCGAGTCGAACAGGTCCACAATCGGGAGAGCAGTTCGTGGGTGGTTACCGGAAGAGTCGTCTTTCGCTCCGCGAAAGGCGACACTTTGTTGCGCAGCGCCTAAGCGGAGGTCAAGTATCGCAGAGGGGATTGGTGAAGCATGTTCGAGTGGGTCGGCGGGACACCGTTCTCCGCTGGTGTCGTGGGCCGTCTGGCTCCCTCACCCACCGGCGGTTTGCACCTCGGTCACGCCCGAACTTTTCTGATCGCCTGGCTCGCCGCGCGGCACGCCGGCGGGCGCGTGATCCATCGAATCGAGGACCTCGATGCGACGCGAGCGGCGCGGAGGCCCGGGAAGGGGCGGTCGTCGATCTGCGCTGGCTGGGCCTCGACTGGGATGAGGGGCCCGATCTCGGAGGGCCAAGGGCGCCGTACATTCAATCGCAGCGATCGTCGTTCTACGAAGCAGCTCTCGATCGACTCAAAGCCACCGAGAGCATTTACCCATGCACCTGCACGCGAGCCGACATTGAGCGCGCGGCCAGCGCCCCTCATCCCGAGGAGGAAGGGCCGAGCTATCCCGGAACCTGTGCGCATCGGTGCGTGGCCGACGCAACGGCCCTGGCCGATCGCCCATTTGCCTGGCGTTTTCGGGTCTCGCCGGGCGCCATCGTCTGGGACGACCTGTTCCGGGGCCCAACGGCGCTCGACCCATCCGAATTGGGCGGCGATTTCATCGTGGGGCGCCAGGGCGTCGGCCCCTCGTATCAGCTTGCCGTCGTCGCCGACGACGCCCAGATGGGGGTTAACCAGGTCATCCGCGGCAACGACCTCGTGAACAGTACACCCCGGCAGATCCTGCTGTACCGGCGGCTGGACTGGCCGGTGCCGCGGTTCGGCCACGTGCCGCTGGCGATCGGCGCCGACGGCCGCCGCCTGGCCAAGCGCGAAGGCTCGCTCAAGCTGGCAACGCTCCGCGAGGCCGGCGTCGACCCGCGCCGGCTGATTGGTTGTCTCGTGCACACGTGCGGATGGTCGCGCTCGATCAACCTCTCGTGGCCAGCAAATTGGATCGATCGCTTCGACCCGGCCTCGATTCCGTTGCACAACTGGGTCGTGACGCCAAAATGGCTCGACTCGCTGCGGGCGAACTAAGCGCCGTGTGAAAGGAAGTGTCGGCTTTCGCTCCGCGAAAGCAAGTGTCGCCTTTCGCTCCGCGAAAGGAGGTACTTCCGCGCAGCGAAAGGCGACTTTTCGGAAACTTGTTTGCGTCCCAATCCTCAGGGGCGCTCACGGCGAGCCGGCCAGAATTGGCGCCATTAGGCCGGGACTGCTTCCCACGCCGACTGGTACGTTCCTTCCAACGGCAGGGGAACATAGACCTGCGGGCTCAAGAACAACGGCATCTCCGGCAGGGTAGCGCCAACCGCCACCGGTTCCACGAACGATTTGGGGAACGGCTCGCCAATGTAAGATGCGAGCGTCAGCGGCCTGTCCGAGGGCGGAGTGAACTCGCTGTCGGTGAACTCATGCCAAATGGCTTTATGAATGCTCCGCTGGTTGCGCGGAGCGGGCGGAAAGAGATCGATGATCACCAGGTGAATGCGGTTACGGAGTACCTGCACCGCCTTCTCCACGAATGATCGCAGCGCATGGCGCGAGCTCTTGTTACCAGGCGAAACGATCTCCAGGATGGCGATGATCTGGTGGCCGCGCGTGCGTCGGATGACGACTGATCTGGCCTTCGCTGCATACTGTTCCGGCTCGGCGCGTCCGCGGGCATCTTGGCCGAGTACTCCGGCAATCTGTTCGGCCAGCGCGTAGTAATTCGGCGGAAGCAGCCCGCGATTCAAGACTCGACAGAGGTCGCCAATCCACTCAAGGTGAAAATGGTGAAAGATCCCGGCGCCAACCCGGGTCCAGTCGTGAATCGGCATGGACTTTTCCTCGCGAACAGTTGACCAGAGACATCTGGTCGGTCATGAGAGATAACCAGGAGGAAATGTCGAAAGCCGCGCCCGAGCTCATTCGTTCGATGTCGGCTTCTTCGGAACTGCTTGTTCCGGGGCCCGACCTTTTCGAGTCAGCGACACGTAGGTCCGGCCGCTCATTCTCTCTTGTTCTTTGATGTCGCGGGAAATCGCGTCGATATCGTAATTGAACCGTGCCGCGTACGCTTCGCGCTCCGCGCGAATCTCATCCACAAGACTGTCGATTGACAAGGTATCAGGGCTCCATCAGTTCTGGCGGGGTACAAATCCGCGGCGCCGGATATCCGTGATCGTCGCAGACGGACTCGATGCCGCCCCGCAGGACGGCGTTGGCGATGTGAGCGCAGTTCCACGTCAGCAAGTAATCCATCCCGCTAACAGCGGCGATGGCGATATGGAAAGCGTTGACTCCCGCCTGCGCCGGTAGCGGAACTCGCCGGAGAAGTTCCTCCGCCAACCGTGTTGCGTCCTCGGTCAATTCCAGTATTGCAATGTTCTCAAGCAGCTTCAACCTTTCCTCCGCTGCGGTTTTGTCGCCCGCGCTCACCTCTCGGATGACAACTTGCGATACAAATAGGTCAAAATCCGCGCGTCTCGTATCCCACCACTCACGAGTGATCTGTTGGCGAGCCGCCCGGATTAAATCACGGCTGGGCCAAGCCGCCGGAGAACCAGGAATTGTCGTCTCAAAACCGCCCAACCCGATACGGCGCCGGATCGATGTGGGGCGTGGCTCCCCCGGCCATTTCGGCGACCAGCTTGCCGGTTGCCGGTGCCATCGAGAGACCCAGCATGTTGTGGCCGGCCGCGATGATCACGTTCGTGAAGGCGGGACTGAAATCGATGATGGGCAAGCTGTCATAAGTCATGGGCCGCCAGCCATACCACTCTTCCACCACGGGGTCGCAGTACGGTTCGCGCAAGTAGTCCTTCGCGCCGTCCTTGAGAAGCTGGAGCCGCTCGGGGCGGATCGAGCTGTCGTAGCCGGCGAATTCCATCGTCGAGCCCAGGCGGTATCCCGACTGAAACGGCGTGACCGCCACGCGGGTCTCGGGAAAGATCATGGGCATCCGGGGACAGACCGGCGGCCGCGGCATGGTCAGGCTGTACCCCTTTCCCGGCTGAATCGGCAGCCGGCAGCCGAGCTGATCGTTCAGGAGCGGCGTCCAGGCCCCGGTCGCGACGATGAAGAGGTCCGCGGCTAGCTCCCCGCCGGCCGTGACGGCGGCCAGCACGCGGCCGTTTTGCACGCGAAATTGCTGGAAGCCGCAATTCTCGCCAATGGTCACTCCGCGACTCTCGAGATGATTCCGCCAGGCTCGCATGAGCCGGTCGGGCCGCAAATGAGCGTCGTCGCGATACCACCACCCGCCGGCGAGCCCCGGCCGAAGCGCGGGCTCGAGCTCCAGGAGCGCGGCAGCATCCAGCCGCCGCGCCGGGCAGTGAAAGACGTCGGTCATCAGTTTATCGGTCGCGGCGTATGCCTCCATCTCGTGCTTCGACCGGTATGCGAATAGCATCCCGCGGCTCTCGAACTCGCAGTCGAGCGATTCGCCCTCGATCAGCTCACGGTAGAGCGCTAGCGACGACAGCAAGAGCGGCTGGATACCCCGGCCGGCCGCGATCATGTCGCGCTCATTGCACCGCGCGGCGAAGTGGAGCAGCCACGACCAGAGGGCCGGGTCGAACCGCGCCCTGATCGCAAAGGGCGAATTATGCTGGAACAGGCTCTTGACCGCCTTGCCGACCATCCCCGGCTCGGCCAGGGGCAAAACATGGCTAGTGCAGATGAAGCCGCAGTTGGCGTGCGAGCTGCCGCTCGCATACGTGCCACGGTCGATGAGTGTGACCTTCCAGCCGCCACGCGTTAGAAAATGAGCGCAGGCCGCGCCGATGACGCCCCCGCCGATCACGATCGCAGTGCGTGCCGATATGTCGATCGTCATTGCCGGATGCCCATTGCGAACCTTCCTAACTCAGGACAAAGAACCAAGGACAAAGGACCAAGGACCAATGACAAAGTCATTGCCGGATGCCCATTGCAAAGGGGTCGGCAGGGTCGATGATCAAGGTCGATTCCGCGTTGACGTAGGCCGTGCCGCGGATCAGCGGCGTGACTCGGCCCTCCACGTCTTGCACCGAGCTTTCGACCGGGCTGCCGGTCGTGATCGTGCGTGGCATGACCCGGCCCTCGTCTTCGATTCGCACTGAGCCTTCGAATATGCTGCCGATCACGCTCTCCTGCCGCCAGACCTGCCCCGGGGCGAGCTTCCCATCGGCATGGAGACACGCGAGCTTGGCGCTGGTGCCGGTCCCGCAGGGTGAGCGGTCGTATGCCTTGCCCGGGCACAGAACGAAATTCTTGGAGTCGGCGCCGGCCTGGGTTGGCGGCCCGAAGAGCTCGATGTGGTCGATCTCGGCGCCGCCGGCGCCGCGGATGCCCGCGGCCGTCAAAGCCTGGCGGATGCGCCAGGTCACCTCCGTCAGCCGCTCGACGTTGACGGCGCCGAGCGTCTCGCCATGATCCTGGACCAGGAAAAACCAGTTGCCACCCCAGGCCACGTCGCCCTGGTAGGTGCGCAGGCCCGGCACCTCGACCGGCACGTTTCTGGCCAGGCGATAGCTCTCGACATTCTCGATCAGGACGGTGTTGCGATCTTCGAGCGTGATGGTGACGTCGCCGACGGGCGTTTCGAGCCGATGCGAGCCCGGCCCGATCCGGCCCAGGTGCGCCAGTGCCACGCCGACGCCGATCGTGCCGTGCCCGCACATGTGAAGATAGCCGATATTATTGAAGTAGATCACGCCGGACGCGCAATCCGGGTCGACCGGCGGCAGCAGGATCGCGCCGACCATGACGTCCGAGCCGCGCGGCTCGTTGACCACGGCCGAGCGAAACGAGTCATGGCGATCGCGGAACACGGCGAGCCGCTGTGCCATCGTGCCGGCGCCCAGGTCGGGCCCGCCCGCGACGACCACGCGAGTCGGCTCGCCGCCGGTGTGCGTGTCGATCACGGCAACGCGCTGTGCATGATCTGGTTTCTCTACTCCAGCGAAGGATGGCCACGCGATCAGATGTTAAATCTGCTCTGCATCTGCTGGTCTCCTCGGTTCAGCGCAGCTTGGGACGGGTGGCGATCCCGTGGCGAATGACGGCCAGGACTCGCTCGCGCTCCTCTCCCAAAAGCGGCAGCCTGGGCGCTCGCACGACCTCCGATCCCAGCCCGCATTCTTGCTGTGCCAGCTTGATATACTGTACCAGCTTCACGTGTGTATCCAGGTGCAACAGCGGCGTGTACCAGCGGTACACCTTGAGTGCTTCCTCCCAGCGGCCCGACGTGGCCAGATCCCAGAGCAGCCGATTCTCCGCCGGAAAGGCATTGACTAGCCCCGAAATCCACCCCTTCGCGCCAGGAGAATGCTCTCCAGCACCAGGTCGTCGACCCCGCAGAACAGGACATAGCGATCGCCGCAGATGTTCTTGAGGTCGGTGATTCGCCGGACGTTCTCCGACGACTCCTTGATCGCGACCAGGCTTGGCTCGTCGCCAAGCTCGACAAACATCTCGGGCGTGAAGTCCACCGAGTACGACACGGGGTTGTTGTAGACCATGATCTCCAGGTCGGTCGCGCGGGCCACCGCGCGGAAATGAGCGATCGACTCGCGCGGGTCCGACTTGTAAACCATGCCCGGCAGGACCATCAGCCCGTCAACCCCGAGCCGCTTGGCGTCCGACGCAAACCGGCAAGCCAAGGCCGTCGTGCACTCGGCGACTCCCGTCAGAACGGGGACGCGCTTGGCGACGTGCTGGACGCTCGCGTGCAAGACCTCGAGCTTTTCCTGGTACTCGAGCGAACAGTTTTCCCCCACCGTGCCCAGCATAATCAGCCCGTGAACGCCCGCCTCGATCATCCGGTCGAGATGGGCCAGCGTGGCGGGAACATCGAGCGACTGGTCAGGCTCGAACTGGGTCGTGGCCGCGGGGAAAACGCCCTGCCATTTCACACTCATCAGGCTGCTCCTCGGCAAAACGGCACGCACCGATCTTGAGAGATCGTATTGTACACGGTCACGAGAATAACGATATCACATCCGGGAGCCAACTCCATACCGCATGTCATCCTGCGGGGTGACTCGATCTTCGATAATGCCCGCTACGTGCCGGGCGGACCATTGGTAAGAGTCGTCTTTCGCTCCGCGAAAGAAAGCCCTTTCGCGGAGCGACAGGCGACAATTATTGTTGCGCAGCGCCCAACGCGGCGGAGCTGCAACCGAGGGATCGGGGGACAGAGCCCCCTCCTACACAAATCGCCGCGCGGCGCCGGCCTCTTGTAGGAGCCGGCTCTGTCCGGCGATCCCACGATGCGCATCGTGCGGAGATCTCTTCGAGAAAGAATCTGAGTCCAATCCTTGAACAGTCCCGCTTCGCGGCCGCCCCGCCCGCTACTGCCGCCCCCTCCCCATCAAAGCGTCCCAGATCATGTGCAGCACGAATTCGTAGGCATTACTCCAGCTCCCCTCCCGGAAGAACTGAACGGGCGCGCTGGGATCGCCGATGAATGGCCGCAGCACCCACGCCATCTGGATCCCTACGAAAACGTAAATCAACAGCCAGGTCCGGAGCATCCAGCGGTGCTTGGGGTTGTCGCGAACGAGCGGGACGTAATCCCTGCGCAGCATCCACTGGGCGCTCACGCTGGCCACCGCGAACATTCCGCCATTGAAGAGAATGGCAAGCCGGTATCCACTGCCCGAGATGTACCAGAAGGCAGTGAAGGGAGCAAGGGCCGCCAGGATGACCGTGAGCCCCGTCTGCGTCGCGAGCAGGGACTGGAGCACGCGTGAAAAGTCGCTCCGCAGTCCCAGGAGTGTATTGAGGACGAAAAAACTGGGCAGGCTCAACATGAATGTCACGATCAGGAGAAACGGAACCTTGACGGCCGAGTAAACGACCTGCAAGAGCCGTGGCCCGGCGACCCCGCCGTACATGCCCATCACGCCGCCGTAAAACATGCCGAAGACCATGATTCCGAGCGCGAGCGCGCCGAGCGCGGGCCGCCGCAGCTCGAGTCGCCCTCCGCGCAGGACGTCTCGCCGCGCAACACGCTGTCCGCGAGCCGAAGCAGACCGACCGCAGAATTCATGACGGAGGTTCCGGGGCGCCGGTCACGAAAAGAGGGCGTGGATATGTTGCAAGACAGCCTGGAAGAAATTGGACTCCCGGCCGCGCAACCAGACGAATGGCGCGCTGGGGTGGCCGATGAAGGGACGCAAAACCCAACCCATCTGCGCACCACCAGGGCGAACACGATCACCCAGACCTGGAAAACCACCTTGACGTGGTTGCTCAGGACCCGGCCTTCGAGCGGGTCAAGTGGGCTGCTCGGCTCCGCGCCCCGGCTCAGATCGGGGGCCGGCGCAGGCTCCCGCCCAGTCTCTGAATCGAGCACGCTCAGCCGCTGGAGCGTCTGAAGCAGGAACATCAAACCCAGCACACCCGACACTCCAAACACGACCACATTGAAAAGAACCATGAACGGATAGCTCGTCGTACTCATCGAGAAAAAGGCAACGATCGGCCCGAGTGACGCCAGCACGGCCACCATCACCCCGAGCGACGCGACCAGGAGCCGGACGACCGCGGCAGGTGTCAGCCGCGACCCCACGAGCGCGTTGAAGACGTAAAGCGAGGGCAGCGTAACCAGCAGAGTCAAGAAGAAGAGCAACGGGACCTTCACCATGCTCGCCACGACCTGCCATGCCCCGGGCCCCTGGACACGGAAAAGGGCAAACGCCCCCATGCAAATGCCATAACTCATCGCCAGAACGACGATCACGTACGACAGTCGGCGCGGTGAAATCGCAATACCGTCCCGTCGCAGCGACGAAAGACGCGTCAGCTCGCCGCGTAGAAGCTGGTCCAGCTCCCTGAACCAGCCCCCGACTCCAGTCCCTGCAATCTTCAGACCTTCATCGCCCATCGCCATGGCCGCTCGCCCTCCAGTGATCGTTCACGTTCAAAAAACCGAGGCCCGCCCCGCTGGAAAAAACTGATACTGTAGCAGGGAAATCGGGTGACTCGTTCCCACGCAGAGCGACTTGTCATTCCTGGAATAGTGCATGCACGCTATTGTTGCTAATAGTGCACATGTGCAGTCATTCTCGCACGCTCAAGCTTAGCCCCTCTCACGAGGAGCCGGAGCTCCTTCATGCCTCGCCACAGCGTGATCCAGCCCGGCATCCCATCTCGGCGGCGGTTCATGTGGCCTCCGAGCCGTCCCAGGGCGAGCAGCACCTCCGCCACCGTCGTCAGGTCGCGCTCCGTCGCCAGACTGAGTATCTGCAGCTCCAACTCGTCGAGACCCGTGCACGTCGCGGGAGCATCTGGGTAGTCGCGGCCCAGCTCGCGCAGGTCCAGCAGCCGCAGCGCCACCACGCTCATCACTGCGATCGCCGCGAACAATCGGTTGGCCCGCTCCAACTGCAATTTCTCCACCTTCATGCCGGTCTTGAGGCCCTTGTGAAACTCCTCGATCAGAAAGCGTGTGGCGTAGTCCATCACGACCACCACCACCTCGCTAAAGCTCTCGGTCGGCAAGTCGGTGTACAGCACCCATTCCAACGCCTCGACGCCCCCAGGTGGATCTGCCTCCCAGACCCGGATGAACCAGCAGTCGATCGGCTCCCCCGTACCGGCCGCTTGGCCCGCGCGCTCCGGCGCTTTGACGCGCACCGGGCCACAACTAATCAGCAGCTTCGCTCGACGCGCGGGCTGCCCGTCACGGCCACGCAGTTCCAGATACATCCCCCCCAGCGGTGCCACGCTCGTGATGTGCTCGAAGACCAGCCCGAGCCGCTTACCATCGGCCGGATTGAGCAGAACGCGATTCTGACTGACCCGGATCACGAAGCCGTGGCCCAATGCTCGACAGGACGCCATAAACTCATAAATATCCGCCTCGCGATCGGCGACCCGCACCCAGCGGACCGCCGGATCGCTCGGTGTGCGCCCGATGCGGGTGCCCGAGTCGAGCCAGCGGTCCGACTCTCGATCCCGGATCTGCCGCTGCCGCGATCCGGCCTGCTTCGGCGTCTCCGGATCCCTGGGGGAGCGAATCAGGTATTGCTGGTCGGCCAGCCCCAGGATCGTCACCGGTGGGCGATGCCCGCTTGCGTCCGGTACGGACGAGAGGGGAGCACGCACCGCGAGAATCGAGTGAAGGAGAAAGCCCTGCTGCCCCGGCTCCGAATCACCAATCGGTCCCAGCCCGGGTATCGGCTGCTTGCGATGGGAGTAGGAGGGAAAGGTCGTGTCCTCCAAGAGGAGGTATCGACCGGGCGTGCGGAGCTCGGCCATCACCAGTCGGCGATGACGCGCCTGGATTGCATCCGGGACCACCTCGCGTTCGTCGAGGAGGTCGTAAGTGGCGTCGATGTCGTACTTGCGGCTGAAGAGTTCGGGGATCATCTTGCCAGGCTGCTCGGCAAGCGCCTTCGCCAACGCCATGATCCGCTTCCTCCGGGCGCAATTGCCGACCCTGATCCCATCGAACTGCGCGCGAGCCCAGTCCCCTGGCGGGGCGTTGTGAATTGACATCCATGTGAACATAGTTGGCTACATCCATGAGTCTGCTGGTAAGATTCAGCCAACCATGATACCAAATTCTCAGGAATGACAAGCGCAGAGCGTGGGAACGAGTTTCTCCGCCATAACGCTCGCCCCCCGTGCCCTCCGATCACTCGTTCCCACGCAGGGCGTGGGAACGAGCTTCTCCGCCATCGTCCACTTTGCACTGTAAAGTTCATCCTGTCAACGGGCCAGCGCAGCGCGATCGGGCACTGGGGTCGATTCGACCGCGACTTCGGCCGCGCTCATGACGGGCCGGCCTTCGACCTCGGTTAAGCCGCGAAGCTGGACATAGCGCGCGGTCTGGGCCGGCAGCGCGACGTACTGGAATGCCGGCTCATTGGGCCAGCTTCCCGCGGCCAGGGGCTTGCTCCAGGTTTTGCCGTCGGTCGAGACCCGGATCTCGAAATCCTTGACTCGGCCATTGGGGCTGTCCTGGCGCGGGACGTAGACCAGTCCCAGGGCACGGCGAACCGATCCCAGATCGACGACCAGCTCGTGGGGATATCCCGGCATCGCGCCGATGAATTCGGTGTGCCAGATCGTTGTGAGGTCGCCGTCGCCGGCCTGGGCCGGCGCATAGTCAGGCGCGTAGCTGTCGGCCGAGTACTTTTCGGTCCCGGCCGGGGAAGCCGCCGCCTGGGAGGCCTCGCGGATCCAGCCGAGGACCGCCTGGTAGGCTGGGTGTTCCGCATTCTCCCACCGCGGTCCGCCCACATGCGTCAGGCCCGTCGGGCTGTCCGCCTCGGGCCCGCCTTGACCGTGGGGGCTCCTGGGCTTGCGTACGAGCAGGCTCGATTCGGGATCGCCCAGGTTCACGACCTTCAGCGCGGAGTTGTAGTTGATCATGATCTGCTCGCCGCTCTTGTCCGGAGCCGCGCCGGCCTCGGTGATGCGCAGGATCGTATGGTTCTGATGGCAGTTCACGCAGGCGTATCCATCGTCACTGGCTTGATAGAAAAGCGGGTTCACTTTCCGCCGGAAGGTCGAGAAGCTCAAAAGTCGAGGCGGGCCCAGGCGGACGTCGGCCTCGACCCCGGTCGGATCGACTCCCTGCTCCCGGAGGATGGCCAGCGCCCGCCCCTTGAGCGCCGGGTCCGACTCGAGCGCCTTGACCCGGCGGGCCAGGCCAGGCGCGGTCCGGACGAGCCCGTGCTCCTCGACGGTCGCCAGGGCCGCGAGCCGCACCTGCGCGTCGGGATCGATCAGCAGCCGCTTGAGGTGCTCCTGCACATCGGGCCGGCTCCAGAAGCCCGTCTTGGACGAGGCGAGCGTCAGCCCCATCCGGCGGATCGACGCCGCGTCATCCGCGAGCGCCGCCAGCAGAAGCGCCGTCGACCCCTTCCCCGTCCAGAGAGCGGGCAAGGCATTGACGCCGCGCAGCGTCCGATCGCGCACCGCGGCCGAGGCATCGGTCACGGCGCGGCGCAGCACCTGCATGACGGGCTCCCGCGGCTCGGCAACATCCACGAGCGCCGGCCGGCTCAAAAGCACCTCGATCGCTTCCAGCCGCTCTGCCGGGCTGAGCTTGGGCCAGTCGCGCAAGAGGAGCGACACGACCTCGGTGTCGTGCACCGCCGGCGTCTTCAGGACCGGAAGGAGCGCCGGCAGGCCGACGTTGTGCACCACCAGGTGCCGGATCGCACTCTGGATCTCGGGCCGCGCCGCCAGCCGTTTGTTGCGCCCGATCACCGCCAGGACCGCCTGCCGCGCTTCGTCGCTCCCTTCGATCGCGGACCGGAGAAGCGCCACGCGCCGCGGATCGTCCTCGATTCGAGTTGTGTCGAGCTCGTTGGATGCGATCGACCGCGCAGCCGCTCGCACGCCGGGATCGGGATCGCTCAGCGCGCGCAGAATCGCCGTCTGGATCGCCGGGTTCTCGGTTCCGCTCGTGAGCTGGAAGAAGCTGGCAAGCTCGAGAGCCCGCCGCCGCGAGGGCGGCGGCAGATCGGCCTCCAAGAGCGGCGTAAACGCCTTTTCGAGCTCGGCAAGGCGCGGGTGGTAGAGAAACCCGAATTCGCGGTCGTTCCCCACGTCGATCATCCCCTCGGGCTGGCGGGCGTAGTACCGGCCCTTGAAGAACGAGCCGTCGAACCCATCGAGCACGGCGGCCCGCGTCAAGTTGTTGCCCCGCTCGAGGGCCAGCAGAATCGGGCCCAAGAGCACCTCGCGCTCGACCGTCTTGCGCGCTTCCAGGATCGGCGCCCGCAGGGCCTCCGGCAGCTCGGCGATGTTTTTCTGAAGGCTGACGCCGCCTCCCAGGTTCTCGTCGAGCATGATGTAGAGGCCCTCGCTCAGGTTCCTGCGCATCACGCCCACGTCGGGCTCGCCCATCCGGGCCAGATAAGCCTCGACGATCCGCCGCTGTAGTCCGGTGTCGCGGGTGCGATAAAACCACTGGCGCAGGGACTTGATGGCCTGAAGCCGCGTCCAGAGATCGGGGCCCTTGGTCAGCTCGATCAGGCGCTCGGCCAGATCCACCCGCTCGTCCATCCCGGGAAACTGGTAAGCAAAGATCCGGACTGCTCCCCGGCGCACTCTCGGATCGGGATCGGAGAGCGCCGCGCCAATCACATCCAGGCCGTGCCCCTGATTGCCCAGCCGTCGCAAGGCCCACGCCGATGCTCGCCAGACGATCTTGGACGGATCGGCCAGGCGGCGTGCGAGCGGCCCGGCGGCCTCGGCCTGCCCCAGCCGTGCCAGCGCCGCCGCCGCGGCCGCGCGGACGAGCGGCTCGGGATCATCGAGCAGTGGGAGGATCGCCCGCGAAAACCGCGCTCGATCCGGTTGCGGAACGTCCCAGAGGTTCTCGAGGTCTTCGAGCGTGTGGACCAGATTGTCGGTCCGCGGCAGCCGCGCGGGTCCGAGGTCGCGATTGCCCCAGCCGTGGAGCGGCCCTGCCGGCTGGGGAAAAGCCTGGGCCAGCGCCATCACGGCGTACCGCGTCTCGCGCATCGGAGTGCGGAAGTTTTCATGCGTGGTGGTCTGGAACCAGCCGCCGAAATCCTGCTGCTGGGCCATCAAGTAGCGAAGCGCCCCGGCGATCGCGGGATGGTCGCGCGGCATGCCGGTCGAAAGCAGCGTCCAGACGAGCTGGCCCGTCGTATAGACCGCGCTTGGGCCAGGCCCGGAATCACTCTCGTGCCAGCCGCCGTCGGCATTTTGATAGGCCAGGAGCGTGCCGGTCTCGCGCTTGATCTTGCTGGCAAACCTGGCCTTGTCGATGAGCCACCAGGCATACAGACGGTGAATGCGATCCTGGAGCGTCTCCACTCGCTTGTCGGCCGCCCGTTCTCCCAGAATCGCCGCGATCCGGCCGGCCGCCTGGGTAAAGTCGTTGCGTCCCGTGCGCAGGCCAAGCTCCTCGAGCACCCGCCAGTCACGCCAGGCCAGCCCAAATTTGCTATCCAGCGGGATCACCCCGTTGAGCTCGTCGGCCGGCATCGCGGTCCGCGAGCCCCACGCTTTTTGCAGGAATGGGCCGAAACGCTCGACGGTCCTGGTCGGTTGAACCGAAACCTGGCGCTCGAAATCGAGCAGGATGCCCCCTTGCTTGCCCTGGGCTTGCAGCGGGATCGCGATGAACCGCTGCCAGTACAATCCGTCGTCGCCATAAAGCGGGGTGATCGAGTTATAGAGCCGGTCGATCACGTACTGAAAGTTGGACTTGGACCGGATTGGATAGCCATTCTTGTGGGCGGCCAGGTTGGCCTCAGTCGAAAAGCTCGACGGATGGCAGGCCGTGCAGCGCGTGGCCGTATCGTGCATGCTGGCCGCGCGGACGAAGATGTTCCCCACGCGCGGGACCTGCGCAAACCAGGCGTCGCCGACATTGATGATGTAGTGCATCCCGGCCTCGACCGCCTGGGCCGGGTCACGATAGGGCGGGACCGGCAGGACGCGAGTCCGCAGGATGTAATCCGGGTGATTGGCGTTGACCTCCAGGTAGAAAGTGCCGCGCTGGAAGGTCCGGCTGATGTGCTTGGAGTAGCGCTCGCGCTCCCGGTCGTGGACGATCTCCATCGGGTCCTTGCCCGCGAGATAGGGCTCGGGCCGGCCGGTCCTGGCATCGACCGTGTAAACTCTCAGGTTTGCCGAGACGTCGCGGTCCAACAGGTCGAGCTGAAAATAGACGAGGATCGGCTGCTCGCCCGTCACCTCGAACCGAAACCAGTCGAGGCCGCTTTTCCCCTCGTGCGGGTTGTCGAGATAGTCAACGTCGTCGGCCGAGCCGTAGACGTCGCGCCCCAGGACGAGCGGGTTGGCCTGCCGCCAGGAGTCGTTGGGCTCCGCCTCGATCGCGGCTCGGTCGCCGGCCGCAAGGTCGAGCGATCTCCACTCGACGCTCACGGAGAGCCGGCCGCCGCCGGCATCCGGCGCCCGGCTGAGCGTCAGTTTCGCCGGGCCTTTCCGTTGCGGTCGATACGCGAGATAATAATCCGGGTCGCCCGCGTGCAGCTCCTTCGAGAGACTCTCCGTGCCAGGTCCGGTCAATTCGGCGCGCACGCGGTCCGCCGCGCCGAGCGTACCGCTCTCGAGCGCAACGACGAGGCTGTAAGTCTCGCCGGCCTCGAGCTCGCCGAGCTCCCGCGTCGCCCGATCACCGGCCGCCAGGGACAACGTCCGCGGTGCGTCGGCGTTGGTGGTAGGGCGCTGGCCGGAATCAAGTGTCTCCTTTCGCTCCGCGAAAGGACGATCTGTCGCGGAGCGAAAGGCGACTCTCCGGGAAGGAATTCTCAGCGAGTTCCTGGACGCGTTCGCTCGATCCCGAGAATCGGCGGCCGCCGTCAAAACGATGATCCAGGAGCCGATCGCGGCCATGACACCGGCGCCGGCAATCCGCCCAGCCCGCCAGCCGCTCTGGGAGATCATGTCGTACTCCGCTGGAACTGCGCCATTTACCAGGTTCGACCTCCATTGTCTCCGCCTGGCGATCGGGTGGCAACAGGCATCGGGCTCGGTCCGCCGCCATGGGTTAACGCGCTGCAGAAATTCTCGCCAGAAATTTGCGCCGCCGCCGCCGGATCTTCGACTAAGATGATAGTCATCTCCTTCGCGGATGAGATTACACCAGCGATTCGCGACCGCAGACTTATCCCAACTTCTTGTGGAGCTCCGGGCTATCATGACGCGCAACCTGATGAAACCATGGCTTTCGGCTTCGCTTCGCCGGCTTTTTTCCGGACAGGATGCGACGACAGGCCGCCGTGACCGTCGCCGCCGGCGAAGCCGCGCTGGTCTCGATGTCCAGGGACCGGAGACGCTCGAAGGGCGCGTCGTGCCGGCAGCCTGGGCGTGGGGCGGTGGCAGCCTGGTCGGGACTCTTTCGGGCGTGGGCGTCGTGACCGGCCCCGTGGTACCGGGCCCTGTGCTGCCGATACCCAGGGGCATGACACCGGCAAGCGCCACGGTGATTTCGCAGCTTCAGACCGACTGGAAGGCCCTCGTCACCGAGCTGCAAGGCTTGGCGGCCAAGTCGGGCGTCACGGTCGCCGACCTGGAAAGCCTGGCACTGGACAGTCAGGCGATCGGCCAGGCCGGCTTCCACTTCACCGCATCGAGCCTTCACACGGTGATCTCCGAGCTGGCCACGGCGGTTGCCGGCGGCGCATCCACCTCCCAGGCCCAGAGTGACTGGTCTGCCCTCTTTACCAGCTCGAGCGTCTCGAACACCGTTGTCACCAACACCTTCAACGACCTGGTGACGGTTATCCAGGATTCCCATGTCACGACGACCGACCTGACGACCGTTGCCGGCGATGAGGCGGCCATTCAGACCGATCTGTCCAACCTGGGCAAGCACCTCGTGCCGGCCAGCGTTGCCGGCATGGGCCCGGCGCCGCTTCTCGCCACCGATCCGCTGCCATCCTTGGCCGTCACTCTGCCGAACCTGCCGGCATCCACGGTTGCCGCGGTCCAGTCGATCGTCAACAGCCTGCCGGTCGTCAGCCAGCCGCTCATCCTCAGCCCGGGCATTTCCAGCATCCTGCCCTGGGGCGTCAATCTCCTGGGCAGCCTGACCCACGTCGGTGCCGTGACAGGGCCGGTGGTGGCCCCCCAGCAGCCGCTGCCGGCTTCGACCCAGAGCACGAAGTTCCAGCAGCTCATCACCGACGAACAGGCGCTCCGGACCGAGCTTCAAAGCCTGGCCGCCAAATCCGGCGTCACGGTTGCCGAGCTCCAGAGCCTGGCTCTGGACAGCCAGTCGATCTCCCAGGCTGGAGCTCACGTCAGCTCGTCGGCCTTGAGCACGGTGATCTCCGAGCTGGCCACGGCGGTCGCCGGGGGCGCATCCACGTCCCAGGCCCTGAGCGATTGGACCGCCTTGTTCAGCAGCACGAGCGTCTCGACGACGGTCGTCACCAACACGTTCAACGACCTCGCCGCGGCAATCGGGTCTTCCAAGGTCACCACGACCGACCTGACCACCGTGGCCAATGACGAGGCGGCAATCCAGACCGACCTCAAGAACCTCGCCAGCAGCAAGGGCGGCGGCACGGGCTCGGGCACTTCGCCCGGCGGGACCACCGGGACCAAGCACTCCAAGCCGAGCCCCGTCGTCAACAAACCGGCCGGGACGGTTATCCTCCGGAAAGCGCTGATCAATGCCCTTCATAAGAAGGTATTGAACGCGTTGCGCAGAAAGGGTTGACGCGGCGGCCGGCGAGCACCGGCCGCGGCGGCGTCATCGTCTTCGTCGTCGTGGGCGAGTCGAGTGCTCGCGGTGAGCCTTATTACCCGTGGCTCTCCGTCGGCCAGATCCTCGGGTGGCAACTCGAGCAGGTGTTCCCCGGTCGCAAGATCCGCGTCGATGTGCGTGCCGACGGAGGGTTCTGCCTGGAACAGGCGATCCTGTTGCTCGAGGCAGCTCGCGACCTGGCCGCCGGCCGCCCTCCGCGACCCGGCCGCCCGCCCAGCCTGACGATGGCAGTCCCCATTCTCGACCCCGCCGCGATCCCGGCCCCGCCCCCGCCGGCGAACGCTGGTGCACGCCCAGAAACAGTTCCGCGGTCCCATTGAGATTCTTCCTCGCAAACATCTCCGCGCGATGAGCGCATCCTCGGATCGCCGGACGGAGCCGGCTATATAACCACGCGCCGACGCCCCGGCTTGCTGTAGGAGCGGGCTCTGTCCCCCGATCGCCTACAAACCGCGCGCTGACGCCCCGGTTTGCTTTTACGATCAAGATTACGATTAAGATTAGGAACTTGATCAGGGGCAAGAGTAAGATGAAGACCCGAGCCGCCGGGTTGGCCTGCGTGGCGGAAGCAACAGTGCAACCTGAGAGAGACAGAAAGTGAGAGAGGGACCTCCGGATGGGATTGGGATTGTTTTCGTCCAGTTACTTTCGGCGCAAAGAGGTCGACCAACTAATCGGCGAGATGAACGACGGCGAGCGGCTCCATCGGCGGCTGGGGCCGGTGGCCCTGACCGGGCTCGGGGTCGGAGCGACGATCGGCACGGGGCTGTACGTGCAGACCGGCTTCGTGGCCAAGGAGTTCGCAGGCCCGTCGCTGGTCCTCTCATTCCTCCTGGCATCGATCGGCTGCGGCTTCGCGGCCCTTTGCTATTCCGAGCTGGCCAGCATGGTGCCGGTGGCCGGCAGTGCCTACACATATGCCTATGCCACGCTCGGCGAGCTCGTGGCCTGGATCATCGGCTGGGACCTCATCCTGGAATACGCCATCGGCTCGAGCGTGGTTGCGGCCGGCTGGTCCAACTACCTCGATGCCTTCCTGCGCAACGTCCTGCACATCCACCTCGACCCGAGACTCCAGTCAGCCCCCTGGGACTACGACGTAAAGCAGGGGACGTTTCTGCTCAAGACCGTCACCCTGGCCGGCGGCCGGACCGCAATGGCGTGGCTCAACCTCCCGGCGGTGTTCATCACGGCGGCCGTCACGGTGGTGCTGGTGATCGGAATCAGGGAGAGCGCGGGGTTCAACGCGGCGATGGTTCTGCTCAACATCGCCGTGATTCTCGCGGTCGTGGGCATCGGCGCCGCTTACTTCGAGCCCAGGAACTGGCAGCCGTTCCTGCATGAAGACAAGAAATGGCGGGGCGTGGCGGAGGGGGCCGGCCGGATCTTTTTCGCCTATATCGGGTTCGACTCGATTTCGACCCACGCCGAGGAGGCGCGTCAACCGCAGCGCGACCTGGCGATCGGCATCATGGGCTCGCTGACGATCTGCACCGTCCTGTACGTCGCGGTCGCGACCGTGCTGACCGGGATGGTCCCATACCCCCAGATCGACATCAATGCCCCGCTTTCCGCCGCCTTGCAGCGCCGCGGACTGACCTTCGCCGGCGGCCTCGTCACCCTGGGCATCATTGCCGGCATGACCAGCTCGCTTCTGGTCGGCAACCTGAGCCAGCCGCGCATTCTGCTGGCCATGGCCCGCGACGGCCTGCTTCCGCCCGCGATCTTCGCCGCCGTGCACCCGCGCTTCAAGACGCCCTGGGTGGGCACTATCGTCGTCGGGTTCGTCGTCGCCGCGGCCGCGGCCCTGGCGCCCCTGGGCTTCCTGGCCGATCTGGTCAGCATCGGGACGCTGTTCGCGTTCGTGATCGTTTCGGCGGCCGTCTGGATCTTGCGGATCACCGATCCCGCAACTCCGCGTCCGTTCCGCGCCCCTGGTCCCCGTGGTCTCGACCCTGGCGATTCTGGTCAACGGTTACATGATGTACTCATTGGGCCGCGAGAACTGGGCCCGCCTGTTCGTCTGGCTGGTGCTGGGCCTCCTGATCTATTTCGGCTACGGCCGCCGCCATTCCGTCCTGGGCCGCCGCACCGGCGAAGTCCCGGCCGCGAAAACCGAGTGAAGCCGGCAGGAGCAGCCAATCGAGGACCTGTTCGGCGTCCTCGGCGCGGTGCCGGGAACGCGGTACTTCCCGGCGATCCAAAACCCCCGCGGCACTTCCATCCATTTCACGGGAACCGGCTCGCCGTCAACGTGGTGCTCTCCCGGGTTCCCAGCCGCGAAGCGGCGCCAGATCGTAGCCTGGCGGCGTGAGCCCCAGGTCCGGAAGCGCCACGGATCTACCTTTTCGCCGGGTTCCCAGCCGCGAAGCGGCGCCAGATCGTGGCCCGGCGGCGTGAGCCCCAGGTCCGGAAGCGCCACGGATCTACCTTTTCGCCGGGTTCCCCAGCCGCGAAGCGGCGCCAGATCGTAGCCTGGCGGCGTGAGCCCCAGGTCCCGAAGCGCCACGGATTTACTTTTTCGCCGGGTTCCCAGCCGCGAAGCGGCGCCAGATCGTAGCCTGGCGGCGTGAGCCCCAGGTCCGGGGACACCGCACGTAAGTCTTCATTCCACGCCGAGCACAAACCAAAAACCAAGCTTGACACCGCGAAGCGCCACGAGAAATAAAACCGTCAAGACGGCTCGGGCAAAGCTCGCTCGGCGAAACTGATCTGCGGTAGGAATCTGACAAGACCATCGGCGCATGCGCCGAGGTCGAGAAGACCACGGGCTGCCGCTTCTTGAAGCCGGTGCCCCTTTCGTGTTTTTCGTTTTTTTCGTGGTTCAGGATCCGGATTTCCTCTCTGGCTATCTGGTTGCAGCTCGGCCGCGCTGAGCTGTCCGTGGTTAGAATCTCCCATGAACAATCGGAAGAATTGACATCGGATTCAAGATTCTCAACCACGGACAGCACGCAGTGACACGGAAAATGGGCAAATCACCGTGGCGAAGATCGACCCAGAGCAGTGCTAACGGTTCATGGAGGGCTGCTTCGGGTTCTCCAGATCATTTTCTCGCGCAATTCGTGATTCCATCTGGGAGCAGATGAGAGGACGCCGGGACTGGTCCGTCCATGATTGCGCAGTCAGCCGCAGCGCGAAAACTTGAGCGATCGGGAAGGTCCGTTCCCCACAGCGACTGTGTTCGCGCTCCGGGGACACCACACGTAATTCCTCATTCCATTCCACGCCGATCACAAACCAAAAACCAGTTTTGACGCCGCGAACGAGCCGGTCTGCGGCACTCGGCCGGCACCCGACGACGCGGAGCGTCGAAGACGGCATTCCCACGCAGAGCGCGGGAACGAGTTTCTCCGCCAGGTTCCGCCCTGGGGCAAAGCCGGCCGCCCGGTTTCCTTGCTACATTATCAACAAAAAGCGGTTGGGCGCAATTCGGTTGGCGGCGGGTTTCACCCACCCTTCAGACTCCCGGCCGATCGATCGCGGGCCGCCCGATCTGTTGAGTCGGGTTCCGGCTGGGGTCTACAATCGATAAGGACCGGATCGGACCGGCCGGGCCGTAGCGGCACTGTTCCGCCCTGGATCGATTGCGAGCCACCAAGATGTCCCAACCGACCGACGCCTCGCGTGACCTCCTTTTCGGACTGCTCGCGCTCCAGAACGGCTTGATCGACCAGGAACGGCTCCTGGGCGCCTTTCAGGCCTGGGCCCGGGACAAAGGCCGCTCCCTTGCCGAGCACCTGGTGGGGCGCGGGGACCTCCAACCGGAGGATCGCGCGCTGCTGGAGGCCCTGGCGGCCCGGCACGTCGGGCGGCACGGCGGCGTGGAGCAGAGCCTGGCGGCCGTGACCGTGGACCGAGCAGCGCGCGAGAGCGTGGCCACGCTCGGCGATCCGGAGCTCGCGACGATGGTCGGCCAGGCCGGCTCGGCGGACCTGCCGACCCAGGACGGCCAATTCCACGGCGTCGCGGGCTACGCCACCGGCGCGGCGGCCTCCGACAGCCAGCGATTTCGCGTCCTTCGCCCCCACGCCAGGGGCGGCCTGGGGGCGGTCTTCGTGGCGCTCGACGGCGAATTGCACCGCGAGGTGGCACTCAAGCAGATCCTCGACTCCCACGCCGACAACCCTGTCAGCCGCCAGCGGTTCCTCCAGGAGGCTGAGATCACCGGCGGGCTCGAGCACCCGGGCATCGTCCCCGTCTACAGCCTGGGCACCGACGCCGGCGGCCGCCCCTACTATGCCATGCGCTTCATCCGCGGCGACTCCCTCAAGGAGGTCATCGACCTCTTCCACAGCGACCCCGCCCGCAAGACCGCCGGGAGTCAACCACCTGGCGAGCCCGGTCGCGTCAGCGCCGGGAGTCCGTCGCCGGCCGGGAGTCCGTCCGCGGCCGGGAGTCAACCGGCGGCCGCGAGTCAACCGCGGACTCGCCCGGCGGAGACTCGGGGCGCTCACGCATCCCCGCTCGCCTTCCGGCAGTTGTTGCGCCGGTTTCTGGATGTCTGCAACGCCATCGACTACGCGCACAGCCGCGGCATCTTGCACCGGGACATCAAGCCGGGCAATATCATCGTCGGCAAGCATGGTGAGACGCTGGTTGTCGACTGGGGGCTGGCCAAGCCGCTGGGCGGGGTCGAGCCGGGTGGCGACGGCGGGGAGCGGACGCTGGTGCCCCGTTCGGCAAGCGGCAGTGCCGAGACGCTTCCCGGCAGCGCCATGGGGACGCCGGCTTTCATGAGCCCCGAGCAGGCCGCCGGCGACCTCGACGGCCTGGGGCCGGCCACCGACGTCTACGCGCTGGGCGCAACCCTCTATTACCTGCTGACCGGCCGGCCGGCTTTCGAGGGCCCGGACATCCGCCAGGTGCTCCAGAAGGTCCAGCGGGGTGAATTCGCCGGCCCTCGCCGGCTCGACCCGGCGATCGACAAGGCGCTCGAGGCAGTCTGCTTGAAGGCCATGGCGACCGAGCCATCCAGCCGCTACGCCACGCCGCGGGCACTGGCCGACGACATCGAGCACTGGCTGGCCGACGAGCCGGTCACGGCCTACTCCGAGCGGCGGCTGGAACGGCTGGGGCGCTGGCTCCGTCAACACCGAACCTGGACCTACGCGGCGGGCGCCGCGCTCCTGGGGATCTCCCTGGCCGCGACGATCGGCGTCGTGGTCCTCGACCAGGCCAGGCGCAGGGAAGCCGTAATCCGCAAGGAGGCCGAGACCAATTTCAACATGGCGCGGAAGGCCGTCAACGACTACCTGACGAGCGTCAGTGAGAACACGCTGTTCAAGCTCCAGGATTCGGTCGATATTCGCAAGCTGAGGCAGGAGCTGCTCAATTCCGCGCTGGCGTACTACAAGGGCTTCGTGCAAGAGCGGGGCCACGATCCCCTGCTCCGCCGGCAACTGGCGGATGCCTATTTTCGAGTCGGGGGGATCACGCGGGAAGTCGCATCACCGAACCAGGCGATCGAGGCTTACCGCGAGGCCCAGCGCATCTGGGAGCCGCTCGCCGCGGCTCATCCCGGCGACCACGAGCTCCAACGCCGTCTGGCCGAATCGTACCTGGCGGTGGGTAAGCTGCGCAACGTGGCGCCCAACCTCGATCTCGATGGGGCCGCGAGCTCGCTCGCTCGAGCCCGTGCGATCCTGGAGCCGCTGGCGGCGGCGAACCCGAGCGAAGCACGTTACCAGTCGAGCCTGGCCGAATGTTATGCGGAGATCGCCACCGTCGCGGCCAGGCGGCAAGATTCCGGCGCGAGCCTGGTCCTGCTCGAGAAGGCCGAAGCCATCGAGAAAAGCCTGATCAGCCGATACCCCGATCAGCATGCCTACCAGAAAAGTCTGGCGGAGATCACCAACATCCTCGGGTTCGCGTACTACAAACTCGGCAACAACGACCTGGCGCTCAAGAAGTTTGCCGAGGTCCAGAGAATCTGCCTGACCGTCCTGGAGCAAGCGAAAGTCGGCCCCAAGCCTCTCTGGCTCTTGAGCTTGCTTGCGCTGGGCCATTTCAACATCGGCTCGATTCACGAGGAACGGCGAGACTTCGAAGCCGCACTCAAATCGTTCGAGCAATCGCTGGCATACCGATTCGCTCTCGTCGACGCTCACCCGTCGGTGACCGAGTATCAGCAGAAGCTCGGTTGGAGCTGCCGGCGGATCGCCACCGCCCAGCACAAAGCCCACCATGACGCCAGGGCATTCCAGTTAATGGAGCGGTCGATCGACGTCCTCGAGGCCCTGGTTCGCGCGCAGCCCGGCCAGGCGGGCTATCACAGCGAGCTTGGCTTGAGCTGGAACTACCTCGGCTGCCTGTTTGACGCCGCTCGGAGAAACACCGAGGCGCTTGCCGCCTTCGAGCGAGCCGTGGCCGAGCAGCAAGTGGCCGTCGACAAGGGGAAGGGCGATGAAGAGTACCGCGGGGACCTCGCGAACCACCTGGAGAATCTCGGTGAGGCGTTCGTGGACCTTGGTCGTGTCGCCCGCGGACTGCCGCAATTCCGGCGCACGCTTGGGCTCTGGCGCGACCAGAGCGCGGCGCATCCCAAGAACCGCGGTTTCACCCTCGGGGCATTGAGGATCTTGCTGCGGCTGGGAACGGTCGAGCGGGCGGATGGCGACTCCGCCGCCGCGGCGCAGTCGTTTGCCGATGCGCGAACGATCCTGGAACGCCAGTCGGCCGCCGCGCCGGAAGACGTGGCGGTGCGGATTCTGCTCGGCGTGGCGCTCGACCGGGAGGCGGATGCGCTCTTCGATCAGGGGCTCGCCGATCTGGCGAGAGAGCGGCTCGAGCGAGCCTTGGTGCTGTTGCGGCCGCGATCGGATCACGCTGCGGCCGGGCGGGAGACCGCCCAGGAGCGCCGTGGCGCAGCGAAATGCTCTATGTCCTGGGGTTCGAGCCCGATGCCGGCGAGAAGGGCGGCCTGGAGCGCCGATGGCGCAGCGAAACCCTGTGGGACCTGGCCCGTGTGCTCCGGGCCAGGAACCAGTTCTCGGAGGCCGAGAAAGCCGACGGCGAGCGGGTGGCCTTGTGGAAAGATTGCGAGCCCGGCGACCTGGTCGACCTGGCCTTCGACCAGTTGGAGAGGGCCCTGGTGATCGGCTTCGGCAAGACGCCCGTTTCCGGTCGGGCCAAGGCCGTGCGCGCGCTCGAGCTGGACGAAGCGGCCGCGAGCGTCCGCCTGGCCATCGCGCGGGGGTTCAACGACCTCGGCAAGCTCCGCTCCCATCCCGATGCGGCGTTCCTGCTCGCGAGGGATGACCTCAAGCTCCTGATCATGGACATGGCCTTTCCCGAGCGGCCGTTCCGGCAACCATGAGGATCTGGGCAGAAAGTCAGTTACCGGAAGAGTGGCCTTTCGCGGAGCGAAAGGCGACACATATTGTTGCGCAGCGCCCAAGCAGCATCGCCACGCTCGTGCCCATACCAACCCGACGCGCCAGCGAGGGCTATCTGGAAACCGTCTGCGATTGGTGTTCCAGCATTTGGGCCATGCGCTCGAAGACCCCCGGCCAATCACCGGCCGTCTGCTGCCGGAATAGCCGCATCGACGGATACCACGGGCTATCCTCGCGCTCAAGCATCCAGCGCCACTCGGCCACCGATGGCAGGCCGACCCACACCGGCGTTCCCAGGCTGCCCGCCAGGTGTGCGACCGCGCTGTCGGGCGTGACCACCAGGTCCAATTGACTGACAATGGCCGCCGTGTCCAGAAAGTCGCGCTCGTCTTCGGGGCCGCTGGTCTCATTCCTGAGCGTCGCGACCGAAAACCGCCCGTTGAGGGCGCTGAGTTGATCGAGACCATGCTCCTTTTGCAGGCTGATCAACCGGACGCCCGGCACGCGAGCCAGGGGCTCGAGCTGATCCAGCCGGAACGATCGCATCCGATCGGTCCGATGTTTGGGGTTGCCCTGCCAGACGATGCCGATCTTCCTTGCGCGGTCCGTGCCGCTCTCTTCGAGAGCACGCGCCAGGATTGTCCGCCAGCGCGCGATCGTGCCGCCGTTGACGGACAGATAAGCCGGCGGGGAGGGCAGATTGGCGAGGGTAATGCGCAGGATCGCCGGCAGGCTCCAGATCGAAGCGTGAACGTCAAACGGCGGGACGGGATTGCCGACTTCCGTGAGGAAGTCGATCCCGGGGAACCGCGCGATCAGCCGTAAGAGAGGCTTCGGGCAGGTGACGATGACGGTTCCGGCGTTGCGGTTGCGGACTTCGGCCACGAAGCGAATGAACTGGATGGTGTCGCCCAGTCCTTGCTCGGTGTGCAGCAGGATCGTCCTGCCCCTGAGGTCCTCGCCGGACCAGCGGGGGCAGTTCGGGTTGGCGCCGACATGCCATCGGCAGCTCAGCCGCCACTCGAACTCGGGCCAGCCGCGCTCGAAGTCGCCGTGAGTGAGCCAGATGAACGCCCGGTTCCGGTGCGACTCGGGATAGCAGGGTTGCAGCTCCAGGGCGCGGCTGTAGCAAGCCAGGGCCTCGTCCCACTTCCCTTGCCGTGCCAGCGTTGCCCCCAGGTTGTCGTGGGTCTCGTGGGACTCGGGTCGAAGGCGGAGTGATTCCTGGATGCACCGGATCGCCTCGTCAAAGTGGGTCAGGTCGGTCAGAAGCACGCCCAGATTCATCCAGGTTTCCGAGGAATCGGGCTTGAGCAAAAGCGCGCGGCGATAGAACCCGGCGGCCTCCTCGAGGGCGCCTCGCTGCCAGAGCGCGTTGCCCATGTTGTTCAAGATCGAGTAATGATCGGGCTTGAACTCAAAAGCTCGGCGATAATAGGCCTCGGCCTCCTCGGCCCGTCCTTCCAGCCAGACGGCGGTGCCCAGGTTGTTCAGAGCGTCGGGGTTGTCAGGCTGAAGCCGCAGCGACTCGCTGAGGTAGAACTTGGCATCCTCGGTACGTCCCTGCCGGAGAGATGATGTGCCCACGCTGAAAAATGCCCTTGCCGCGGTATTCGTTCCGACGTGCGGCCGAACCGGCGGCGCTGGAACTCTCCGCGGGGGCGACACGAGTTCTGGCATTGTGCTCATCGGGATCTTTCCTTGGGATCGGGAACGACCAACGTAAACCGAGATCTCGCGTTGTTTCCGGATCAGCCGGATGGTTGTCCCCGCGTCGTTCGCGGTTCCCGCGCGCCGGCCTCGGGGCCGCGGCGCCGAGTTCGCGGACGGCGTGGTCGATTCACGTCCCAGCGCCTGGGCCATGCGCTCGAAGACCCCCGGCCAATCACCGGCCCTCTGCTGCCGGAATAGCCGCATCGACGGATACCACGGGCTATCCTCGCGCTCGAGCATCCAGCGCCACTCGGCCACCGATGGCAGGCCGACCCACACCGGCGTTCCCAGGCTGCCCGCCAGGTGTGCGACCGCGCTGTCGGGCGTGACCACCAGGTCCAATTGACTGATTATGGCCGCCGTATCCAGAAAGTCGCGCTCGTCGTCGGGGCCGGTGGTCTCATTCGTGATCGTTGTGACCGAAAACCACCCGTCGAGAGCACGGAGCTGATCGAGACCGTGCTCCTTTTGCAGACTGATCAACCGGACGCCCGGCACGCGAGCCAGGGGCTCGAGCTGATCCAGCCGGAACGATCGCATCCGATCGGTCCGATGTTTGGGGTTGCCCTGCCAGACGATGCCGATCTTCCTTGCGCGGTCCGTGCCGCTCTCTTCGAGAGCACGCGCCAGGATTGTCCGCCAGCGCGCGATCGCGGCGCCGTTGACGGAGAGATAAGCCGGCGGGGAGGGCAGATTGGCGAGGGTAATGCGCAGGATCGCCGGCAGGCTCCAGATCGAAGCGTGAACGTCGAAGGGCGGCAGAGGACTGTCTTCTTCGGTCAGGAAGTCGATTCCCGGGAACCGGGCGATCAGCCGCAAGAGAGGCTTCGGGCAGGTGACGATGACCGATCCGGCGTTGCGCTTGCGGATTTCGGCCACGAAGCGAATGAACTGGATGGTGTCGCCCAGCCCTTGCTCGGCGTGCAGCAGAATGGTCTTTCCTCCGAGGTCCTCGCCGGTCCAGCGGGGGCAGTTCGGATTTGAGCCGACGTGCCGCCGGCAGCTCAGCCTCCATTCAAACTCGGGCCAGCCGCGCTCGTAGTCGCCGCGAGCGAGCCAGATGAACGCGCGGTTCCGGTGTGCCTCGGCGTAGTAGGGTTGAAGCTTCAAGGCGTGGTTGTGGCACGCCAGAGCCTCGTCCCACTTCCCTTGCCGCGCCAGCGTTGCCCCCAGGTTGTCGTGGGCCTCGTGGGCGTCGGGTCGAAGGCGGAGTGATTCCTGGATGCACGCAATTGCCTCGTCAAACTGGGTCAAGTCGGTCAAAAGCACGCCCAGGTTCATCCAGGTTTCGGAGGAATCGGGCTTGAGCGTCAGCGCGCGGCGATAGAACCCGGCGGCCTCCTCGAGGGCGTTCTGGTGCCAGAGGGTGTTGCCCATGTTGTTCAGGATCGAGTAATCGCCGGGCTTGAGCTGAAAGGCTCGGCGATAGTAGCCCTCGGCCTCCTCGGCCTGTCCCGTCAGCCAGACGGCCGTGCCGAGATTATTCAGAGTGTCGGGGTCGTCGGGCTCGAGGCGCAGCGATTCGCGCAGGTAGAATTCCGCGTCCTGGGGACGTCCCTGGCGGAGAGATGATGTGCCTATGTCGAAGAAAGCCTTTGCCGGCAAATCCGTTACGACGTGCGGCCGTATCGGTTGCGGTGGTACTCTCCGTGGGGGCGGCACGACTTCTGGCATCCTGCCCATGGGGATCCCTCCTCTGGATCGGCAACGAACAAAGTAAACCGAGATCGGGCGTCTCTTCCAAGCCCAACTCTCGGTCAGAGATAGCGTCTGCCGGCCGATTTGTGGTAGTTTAGGGAGGATGTCATCGCGACCGGCGACAACTTTTAGAGCACGATGCATGACGATCCGCCATCCGCTGGGGCTTCGACTTGATCCGGAACGGTCGGTGCGTGACCAGATTCACGAAGCGGCCCGAATCGGGGCTCGCGGCGTGGTTCTGGATGCGTCGGGCGAGCTGGCGCCGCACCGCCTCGGTGCGACCGGCCGGCGCGAGCTACGGCACGTCTTGCGAACGACCGAGCTCTCCCTGATCGCGCTTTCGTTACCGACGCGGCGCGGGTTCGACACGACCGATCAGCTCGACGATCGCATCCGCCGGGCGGACACTGCGTTTGGGATGGCCTTCGAGCTGGGTACGACCATCGTGCTGGCCCGCGCGGCGCGGTACCAAGGGCGGAGGATGCGGCCCGCCGCGAGATCTTCACCACGACGCTCGTGGCGCTGGGCCAGCGCCGACCACCAGGGCGTGCGGCTGGCGGTGGAAACGGGCACGGAAGCCGGCGAGACGCTGGCGTCGTTCCTTGAAGCCGTGGCGTCGCCCGGCCTGGCCGCCAGTATTGACCCCGCGGGCCTGTTGCAGGCTGGGATCGACCCGGTCGTGGCGGCCCGCGAGCTGGGTTCCTGGGTTGTGCACGCCTACGCCGGCGACGCGACCGACAGCGCGCGGCGCCCCAGGTCAACCCGCGTGGCCCGGGGTTTCCGCGAGGCGCGCTCGATTGGGTGGAATTCCTGGGCTCACTCGAGGAGATCGGCTACGGCGGCTTCCTGACGATCTGGCCCACTGCCGGCCGTCCCGTGGCGGCGCAATTTCAGGCTATCGCCGACCGGCTCAAAATGATCGGCTGACCGGCCGTTCCCTACGGCAAGGTCGCGTAAATGACGATATTCGCGGCGATCTTGACTGCGCTCTGGTGGGAGTAGCCCTTGCAGTCGATTCCCGTGTGTCTTTCGAGGGCGCAGCCGATGTCGAACTTGGAGTAAATGATTGCCCAGTGGTTATTGATCTTGACGCCTTCGAGCTGGGGAAAATTGCGGCCGCCGCCGGCGGCGGGCGTGTACTGGCTATCGGATAGGTCGAAGGCGACTTTGTCGGTGAACAGCTCGTCGTCGTTGGGGATTGGCACCAGCGGCTTGTTGGGCAAGAGCTGAGCGACGAACCGGCGAAAGGCGATGTCGAAAGCCTTGCTGCCGCAGGCGGCGTCGGCGAAGAGGGTGCCGCCTCCCGGGTCGAGATGCCGGCGCAGGGCGTCGAGATCGTCGCGGCCGAAGGCCAGGACCGCCCGCCCGTGAATGTAGATCAGGGGGTAATAGATCAAGCTCGGGTCGCTTGGGACCAAGTCTTTCTGGGTGATGACGACGTCGAAGCTCAGGGGAGGCCGATGGAGGGCGTCCATCAGGTTGGGGATGGCCAGCGGGGCGATGTTCCAGTCGCCGGTGTGCTTCAGCTTGGCGATGCGCAGGGCGCCCTGCTTGGCGCGTCCGCCTTGAAATTGCGCACCTCGCGCACCGCCAGCTTGTCCGCCGGCATCGCCCGGCCCGTGACGTAGTCAACGATGTTCTGGCCAACCCGAACGGCCTTGATCACGGCGGGGTTGGTCATGCCGTGCTCGGCCTGGTTCCAGTAACAAGAGAGGTCGGACGGCGAGTAGATCAGTACCGTGCGGCACCCGTATTCGATGCCCCAGAGCGGGTTGACGGCGGGCGAAATCAGGTGCCTCGCCCGCCATACCGGATGCTCGGGCGGGAGTAGTTTGAGCTGGTATTCGTCCTCCGGGAAGACCGCCTTGATCAGGCGCTTGACGCCCTGGTCGAATTCGGGGCTGCCGCAACATGCCTCGGTGAGTATGAACCCGCCTTGCTCGACGAAGCTGCGGAGGTTCTTGCGGGCAGGCTCCGAGAACTGGGGATCTCTGTGGCCGTTAAAGAAGACGATGGGGGCCTGAAGCATGTCCTCGACGGTCGCGAAGCTGGAGTTGACGGTCTGCCAGGTCAAGAGGTTATTCCAGTCCCGCGAGACGATTCCGACCATGTTGCGGACGTCGTCGGGGTCGTTGTTCCAATCGTCGGCCGGCAGGTGGCGAAGCTTGTTGATCAAGACGGGCGCGCGGCCCTTCGCCAGGAAGAGAAGGGCAAAGCTGGTTGCAACCACGTCGTTCTCCTGGGCGAACCCGATCCAGAACCCCCCGAATTGGTTCTGAGTGCGGACCAGTTCCTCCGCGCCGAGCCGATACCAGTCAAACCGGCCGAAGAACCGGACGCCGGCGAGCCGGCCGGCGCGCTCGAGGGCATAGAGGTAGTAATGCTTCCAGATCGCGCCGTTGCCGAAATTCTGGCTCACTTGAAAATGGCTGGTCAGCCAGTCGATGCCGCGCACGATGGCCGGGTCGAACCCTCCCTTGCCGCAATTGTGGATCACGTGGCCTTCGAGGAACTCCTGGCTCTGGAACCGCCTGCCGCCGGTGATGATCAGGCTTGACAGCCCCGCGCAGGTCATGCTTCCGGTCGATTGGCCCTGTCCGGCTCGATAGCTCCAGCCGCCGTCGCGATTCTGCAACTTCTCGAAGTACACCCGGGACAGGGCCCAGACCTGGGGATCGATGCTGACTCCCGCCTCGCTCGCGGCATTGAGGCCAAGCAGGGCATACTGGGTATTCGAATTGTCGCCGTCCTGAGACTTTTGTTCCGAGTACGTCCAGCTACCCGGCCATTGCTGGCGGTCGGCGAACTTCAACTGGGCATGCTCCAGCCACTTGACGTTCGCCACGATCCGGACGCGATCAATCCTGGGCTCCGCGGCGGCGAAGACCATGGTTTGCAGCGAGATGGCGTACGTGCTCTTCAAATCCTCCGGACCGAAGTGGCGGAGATACTCAACCGCCCTCTGGATCGCTGGCGAGGCCGGGTTTTCACCCGCGGTGATCAGAGCCAGGGTGATCAGGCTCGTCGTGCCGGTACGGGCGCGCCCCTCGACTTCCGGCCAGGAACCGTCGGGTTGCTGGCGAGCCTTGAGAAACCGTACCCCCAAGCGAATCGCGTGCTCGACCTGTTCGCTCGTGACGTCGCCTCGGATCGTGGCCGGGCCCAGGGCCGCATCGACGACCAGCGCCAGCCCCGCCACTCCGATCCAGTACCAGCGACGAGAGGAGCGCAACATCGGTGCTTCACCACGTGATCCGGGAGGTTGGAATCCGGCGGAGCGGTCCCGTCTGCCTGGCCGGCCAAACAATGAATTCATTCTGACGATCAAAGCGAGGGTCTTGCAAGTACGGGCCGCGCACTTGACCGGCGACTCATGAAGGTTGGCGTCTCAATCGGCTGCCGGCCCGACCGCCTCGAGAATGGCGGGCCGCTCAGTCAACGTCATCAGATAGGCGATGAGATCGGCGAACTCGTGCTTCGTCATCGAATCCACGAGGCCTGCCGGCATCAGCGATGTTTCACTGACACGACGGACGTCGATTGCGGATTTTGCGATGCGAACGGGCGTAAGGTCTGTTCCGATTAAATCCAGATGTGTATTGCTTTCTCCGCGAAACAGGCCGCTCAAGACGGTACCGTCGGCCTTGGCGACGACGACGCGTAGATAGCCGCTGGCGATCCGATTCGAGGGCTCGAGGACAGAGCGGACAATCTCTGCCTTGTCGTACTTGAGCGCCAGGCCGGTCAAGTCGGGGCCGATCCGGGCCGTCCCCCGTCCGGCGGCCGCATGGCATTTGACGCAACCTACCCCTTTGGGGTCAAAGAAGAACGTCTCGCCCTTCTTGGCGTCACCAGGATGCGTGAGCGCGTAATCCCGTAATTCATCGCGCGGGGTTCTATCACTCCCGGGAGCGGAGGATTCGTCGGACAGGGCGGCAAGTTGGACACTGAACGACCAGACGCCGATCCCCTGGCGGGTCCGGATTACGATCCGGTTTATGCCTCTCTTGAGGACAAGCCGGCCGGTGTCGGAATCCGGAGAGTAAGCCCGGCCCGATTGATGATCCGAGTGGAAGGCTACCGACCCGTTGGCAGTGACCGTGATTGTCCCGCTCGAGCCGAGCTTGATCAGGGCCGGCCGATCGCGATCGGCGACGATCTCGGTGTAGGCGAAGGCGATCAGGTCGGGCGATCCCTTCGTAGCATAACCAGCTCCGCCGGGGCCGCCGGCGCCGTTATTGAGGTCGCGAACGAGGACGCGCCCCGTCGTGGGATCGCCTCGGCACGGGGCCCAGCTCAGCGAACGGCCTTCAGCGCCAATGTACTGCGCGGGCGAAGTCGATCGATGCGGGATCGGTGAACATCGGAGGCGTATTCCTGGGGAACGGCCCGATCAACTTCCATTCGGTCACTGGTCGGAACCGCGCCAGGATTCGCTCGACGGCGAGCGCCGCCGGGCCAGTGAACTGACCCGAACGGGCCCGGGATTCCAGCTCGGGGCCGACCGAGTCGCGGAGTGCCCGCAAGGCTTCCTCGCCGGCCTGGCGCACGTCGGGGTCATGTTCGTCGAGAGCATCCAGGTACACGGACAAGGCCCTCGGATCGGGCATGCTGGCCAGGGCCTTGGTCGCCGCGGCACGGTAGGTCTCATCGCCGGCGAGTTCGAGCAATGCGGGAACCGATTCGCGGACCTTCAAGGCCGCGACGGCCCCGATGCCGGCGAGGCGAACGTCCGGGGAAACGTCGTTGAGCCGGTCCATGATCCTCTGGCGGACCTCCGGCAAGGGGGCGCCAACCGTTGCGAGCGACTCCAGAACAGCCACGCGGACGGTCGCCGCGGGATGGCAAAGAAGATCCGCCAGGCCCGCCTGAGGGATGGGGTAGCGGCGGCCCGATGACGCTATCGCCCGCGCGACCAGTGAGGCGGGCGACGTCGGATCGTGGACGAGCGCCAGACGAGCTTCGAGGACCTCCGGGGCGTCGAATTCATTGAGCGACTCGAGCGCGGCCTCACGAACCTTGTTGGGCCGCTGCGGGTCTGCGAGCAGGCGGATCAGCTTGGGGATTGAGGCTCTGTCGCCGAGATCCCCCAGCGCCGCGCGAGCCCTGCGAGATTGACCGGATCGGGTTCCCGTTCGAGCCCGATCCGGAGCGCGGGCAAGGCTCGTTCGCCGATGGCGATCAAGCCGGCGATTGCCTGGCGCCTGACCAGGAGTTCCTCGTCATCGAGGGCCTCCGCGAGCCCTTCGAACACCACAGACATGCCCATTCCGTCCCAGTCTTGCGTCTTGCGGGGAAACTCACCAGCCAGTGGGTTCGGGCCAAACCAGCCTTCCGCTCTCGCGGGGTAGCGGCGGTGAAGACCGGCGAGAGTCGTTACCACGCGCGCCCGCCAGGCCGGCTCGGCTGAGTCGCCCAAGCACCGCACGAGCGCTCTGGCGACGGGGACCGACCACCACTCGTCGCACAGCCGAAGCGCGGCGTCGCGCCGACCCGGTTCGCCGAGCGCCTCGACCAGGAGATCGGCGTCGGCCACTCCGATAGCCCGGATCGCGCGGCGGATCGACCAGGCCGCGAAGCGGTCGGGGTCCCCGAGCGAAGCCAGGAGCGACGGCGATGCGGCCGGGCTGCTGATTCTGCCCAGCGCGATGGCCGCCTCGCGTCGGACCAATGGGTGTGGGTCGCCGAGCAACCGCGTCAACGCGGGCACTGCCTCGGGGTCACGGTGAATCCCGACCGAGCGGGCCGCTTGCGCCCGGACATCGACGTCGGCATCGGCCAGCGACTCGAGGATTGACCGGCGTACAGCCGTGGTACCGATTGAGTCGAGCGCCCAGAGCGCGTGCAACCGGCCGACCTTGTGTACCTGATCCTTCAACTTCTCCATCAACGGGCCTGCCGACTCCGCCCCGCGCGCGGCGAGGGCACGCTGGGCGGCGAGGCGTACGGACAGAGCGGGGTGCAGAAGAGCCGCCAGCCTATCGGTAAGGCTGTCGCCGGTCGGCCGCGGAGACGGCCTGACGCGGTCGCGGCCGGAATAGGTCAAGCGGAAGAGCCGGCCTGTCTTCGGGCCGTCGGCGAGGAACCCGTTGAAGCCCCAATCGACGAGGTAGAGCGAATTCCCTCCGTCGCCGACGGCCAGCGAAAATGGGCGAAAGTCGCCGAGCGTCCCCTTGCGAACGATGTATTCCTTAGCCTTGACCGCGAAGGTACCGCCTGAGCGTCCGACCTCGTACCGAATGACGGCCTGAAGTCCCCAGTCGCAGAAGAACAGGTTGCCGCGGAATCGCTTGGCGAGTCCGTCTTCGTTATAGCAGAGCCCCTGGGCCCCCGCTCCGCCGATCCGGCCTTCCACGATCGGGAGCGCGCGATCGGGAGCGCTCAGGAATTCGTACGGATACCCATAGTGCCCGCCGACGATGTGATGAGTCAGGCTGTTCGGCCACTTCTTGCTGTCGTCGTCGTTACCGTACGTGAAGATTTCGTCGGTCGCAGACAGGGCGACGGACAGTGGGTTTCGCTCCCCGGTCGAGACGATTTCCAGGCCGGTCCCGTCGGGACGGACGCGGATCACTCCCCCCCCGAACAGCCGGATCGTCGTACCGTCCCTGCCGATGCCTCGGGGAATGCCCTTGTCGCCCACCGAAATGTAAAGGAATCCATCGATGCCCAGACGGATGCCCGAGGCGATGTGGTCATTGATACCGTTGAAGCCGGGCACTTTCGGCCCAAGCCCGGTCGCCAGATCGATCCGCTGATCGGCCCTGCCGTCGTGATCCGTGTCGCGGAAGGCCGAAAGGTAGGGGGCGTGAACCACGTAGAGCGTGTCATCGACCCATTCAAGTCCCATCACTGCCCAGAGGTTTTCGGCGAAGACGGTGATGCGACCGTCCTTGATCGAGACAACGGAGTCGGCCGGCGTCGTGACCGGGCCGGGCATATCCATCGGATCTTGCCCGAGGTAGATCGTGCCGTCGGGCGCCGTGACGATCGCGGTCGGGAACCGAATTTCGGGCGCCTCGGCCACGAGCTCGATCTTCCAGCCCGGCGCCAACCGGACCGAAGGCGATCGGCCTGATGCCACATAGATTACGGCGACACCGATGGAAATGACGATCGTGATCGCCAAAAGGAATCGCATGAGCCGACACCAGCGCCGCCTCAAATTGCGCGGCAAATGCTCTGTAAAAAGAGAACAGGTCGTGGGTATCAGGTCGATAAAGGGCACAGCTCGTAGTGTCGTCCAGGCAGCGTCGCGCGGCCGCATGCTAGCGAAACTCCGACCTGGCTGCAAGACGAATCATTCTCCCAGGAGAGCCCGCAACACGAGATCGCGTACTGCGGTCATGGGGAGAGATCCATCGACGCCCGGAGCTTCCCCATCACCGATCAAGACAGGCCGGTCCTCGGCATTCCGGGCGGGGACTCCGTGACTACCCCGCACCAGGCCCGGATCGAGCGGGACCACGTCGAATAGCGTTCTGAACCCGAGCTTCTTCCGCACGAGCCGGCGCAGCGCGCGACCCTTCGGCCAGAAGAGGCGGGGATCGAAGAAAAGCTCGCAGGGGTCGTAACCGGGCTTGCGATGGATGTCGACCGTGCGGGCAAAGTCGGGAGCGAGTCGGTCGTCGAGCCAGTAAGGGTACGCAAACCACGAGTCCCTCTGGGCCAGGACTACCAGTTCTCCCGATCGCTGGTGGTCGAGGCCGATCTGGCTGCGTTCCTCGCCGGCCAGGACCTGCGCGACGCCCGGGATGCCCGCGAGCAGTCCACGCAACTCTTCGACCAGGGATCGATCGGCTCGGCGAAGATAAACATGAGCGACCTGATGGTCGCAAACCGCCAGCGCCCGGCTGCCGAACGTGTCGAGCATCTCGCCAAATGGGCCGGACCGGACGCTCAAGAGGCTCGCCTCGCGGAGCAAGCGATTCAAGAGGACCGGCCGGCTGACATCGGTGTGTCCGTACTCGCTGACCACCCAGACCCGTGCCCCGATTGCCGACGCGGCCTCGCAGATCACGGTGCACGCATCGTCGAGCTCGCGCACGAGGCGAGGCATGTCGCACTTCGACGGCCCGAAGCGCTGGGGGTCATAATCAAGGTGCGGCAAATACACCAGACATAACTCGGGCCGTTCGCTCGCGAGCACAGAGGCGGCGCATCGTGCAATCCACTCGGTGCAGGGCCGCCCAGCCGTAGGCCCCCAGAAGGTGTGGAACGGGAAGCTTCCGAGGCTGTGCTCCAGCCGCCGGCATAATCCCTCGGGAGTACCGGAAATTCCGAACGCCTTATTCCCGTCGGCGCCATAATAGGGCTTGGGGGTCACGCTGATGTCTACGTCGGCTCCTTGATTGAACCACCAGAACAGCTTGGCGGCCCGAAACGGCAGACCGCGCCCCTGGGCAAGGCGGCGGGCAGTCCCATAAAATGATTCAGCTTGAATCAGGGCGTTCGATTGCTGCCAGAACCGGATCTCGCCGGTGTCGCGGAACAGCCAGCCGTTGCCGACGATTCCGTGCTCCCCGGGCGGGCGGCCGGTCAAGATGGTTGCCTGGGCCGTGCAAGTGACGGCGGGCACAACCTCGTTGAGCGAGCGAACCCAGCCCCGCCCGGCAAGTTGCCGGAGCCCTGGCGCATCGGGCAGCAGCTTTCGGGTCAGTCCGACCGCGTTGATCAGGACAAGCGGTTGCAGTTCCATCCGGCGAAGGGCCTCATCGGGAATGTTGAGCTCTGAATCGACCGAACCGTTCCCACCTTACTCGTATGTCCCAGGGGGGCCTTGGCCGCATCCGACTGGTTCGCCGCAGGGCCATTCCTTCGGCCGCGCCTCGAAAATAGCGGATTCGTCGACCGGCTCGAGCGATTGGTTCGCGCGGCGGTTTGACCGCGGCATAGCGCTCTTCAACGCAGGCTATTATTGGGAAGCGCACGAGGTGTGGGAAGAGCTGTGGCATGCGTGCGGCCGTCGAGGCACGACCGCCGACGTGCTGCGAGCGCTCGTCAAGCTGGCCGCCGCGGGTGTCAAGGTCCGCGAACGCCAGGAGCATGGCGTACGAACTCACGCCCGGCGAGCCGCGGAGCTGCTCGTATCGGCGAAAGAGCGCGGCGATGCGTGCCGAATGGGCCTGGATCTGGCCTATCTGATCGAACGAGCCCTCGACGTCGCGACGAACCCTCCGCGCGACCCTGGGCCGCTCCAGTCACCGGTGACTCGCGTGTTTCCGTTTCTCATTGGAAACCTCTTCCCATAGCCTTATCTCTTGGCGTCGTTGCCCAAACCGCCGGTTCCAGGCGATCATCTCGTTGCATTCAAGCTCTGTCCGCCGGCTTGCACCCTGCGAGTTCGCGCCTTTGTCCCAGGCGCCGCCGCCAGGCGGCCGCGAGGGGCAGCGACATGATCGCGGCGATGATCACGGTCATGATTCCCTGTGAGCCGCCTTCGACAAACCCGTAGCTGTGCAGCCCGACGCCGAGAACGAAGTTGACGCCGTACCATGCCATGACGACCGACAGGAAGCAGACGACGGACGCCACGACCAAGTTGAACGAGCTGATCCATCCCGCGAAACGGCCATGGAGCGGAATCAGATAAACCAGGAGCGTGGTGAGCGCCCAGACTTCCTTGGGGTCCCAGCCCCAGAACCGGCCCCAGGAGTAGTCGGCCCAGACGCCGCCCAGGATCGTGCCTGCGGCGATCAGGAGCACGCCGACCTGCATGGTGCGGTAGATGAAGTTGGATAGGGGCTTGACGATCATGGCGGTCCGCTGCATGGCCCGGCCACGCGCATCCAGCTTGAGCTGCGCTTGGGACAATTCCGGCGCGGGATCGGGAGTTTCGTGGTCGCGGAAGGTGAGCCGATTCACGATCTCACCCCCGACAGCCAGCAGGCCGGCCAACGAAAACATCCCGCCCACCAGCCCCATGAGCGCACAGATGTAGAAGAGCGTGTCTCCGCCGCCGGATGAAGATGACGACGAGCCATCCGAGCCCGCGATCGACCACTGCGGCCCGAGCAATCCGTACGACGCGGCGACACCCGCGCCGCCGACGGCCAGAAGCGGTACGCCTGGGATCAAGAGGAGTGCCAGCTCACGGAATCTGGGAGAACGGCGATAGGTCGCAGTCAGGTAGTAAAGCGTAGCGATCAGGCCCAAGCCCCAGGCCAGAGCGAACGCGGCGTAGCTCGACACCTCGGTCAAGACGTGAATCGTGAGCCAGAGGTTACTGCGCAAGACCGGCTGAAGGCCCTTGATGCTGGGGTCCAGGAGCGGGACGTTGGCCGCGGTGATCGTTCCCAGGAGCGCGACCGCCGAGCCGGCGAGAGCCATGAAAACTCTGCGATAAATCATCTCGAAGACAAACGACAGGACCGCGGCGACGAGTGAAACCCAGATGACGGTCTCGTACATGTTGGTCACCGGGGCCCAGCCCGAGATCCCCACGCGCAGATAGAAACCGTAGATTTCCAGGCTGATTCCGATCACTAGCCCGGTCAGTCCCAGGCGGTAGATCGTCGAGCCCAGGAGCTCGGAAAACGACCTGGCGCCGGTCACTGTCACGAACCCCAGGCTGATAGCCAGAAGCGCGAGGGCAATGCCGTAGGCGTACGGGGCCTGCCAAAAGGGGTTCATCGCGTTGAAGTGCGTCTCGCGATCGATCATCGCGACCGTGGGGTACTTGGTCGCGTTGACGGCTTCGCCCAGAGCTCTCGTGGCGGACAAGAACTTCGAGGCCGTACTCGATGCGACCTGACCGGGGGCGCTGATCTCGGCCCGCTCCAGCTCGTGAAAAGCGGCGAGGAAACCGCGCAGCGGCCCTTCGGAGTAGCCGGCGGCGATCAGCTCTTCGGGCTTTGATTTCAAGAGCACCTTCAAGGGCACCCAGACGGAGTTGTCGCGCAGCCAGTCGGAATAGCGCTTGTCGAAGGCCGCGTCCTCGGTCGGATCGTGGCGGTCGTCGCGCGGGACGTCGTTCCAGAAGGTCGCGACCGCTTTCAGCTCGTCAAGCGTCCAGAGCGGCATGTCGCGCGTGCCCTTCTCGCGCGCCTGCTTGATCGATCGGGCGGTATCCGCCAGGTACTGCGCCCCCGATGGGCGGGGCATGATCAGGACCAGGTCCGAGGTCTGGAGCCGCTCGCCGCTATAGGCCTTGTAGGTCATGAGCCGCGTGGCGACCTCGACCGCGCGCCGCTCCACCTCGGTCAGCCGCGGGGCCGATTGGGGATTGGCATTGAAACGGCGCTGCTGATTCTGGAGATCGGAAGCCCATTCCAGAAAAGAAACCGGCTGTCCCGTGACCCTGATCTGGGCCGAGTCGAGCTCGCGTGGCGTGAGCCACTTATGTTCCTCGGTCAGCCTGGCGGCAAGCTCGGCGATGGTCTGCCGGTCCTGGATCGGCAGACTGGAGCCGCGCACGAGAGCGGTCAGCGCCGCGGCCGTCACGCCTTCGTCGTTCGCCAGCGTCTCGAGCCGTGATTTCAAAGCGGCGGGAGTGGTCGGCTTGGCGGCGATGCCCTTGAGCCGCGCGGACCTTTCGTCCGCCATGATCAAGCGGCGCAGCGGCAGGTAATCGACCAGAATGAACGGCTTGTCGTCCCAGTTTTCGGGATCGATCGTCCAGCCGAGGAACGCACCGACAGGCCCCCATTTTTCGATTACCGGCTGGGGAGCATCCTTGCGAGGGGCCGACGCGGGGTCGAGGATCCTGGCGATCTCCTCGCGGGGATCGGCCAGCTTGATCGTCTCGCGGCTGTAAACCTGTTTGACCTCTTCGCGCGCCACGGTGTCGAGTGGTTTGACGCGTCCCTCGTGCATCACGGCCACCTTGCCGAGCAGCTCGTAGCTCGGCCCGGTGCCCAGCGATTTGACCTCCTCGGCTCCCCGCGCGGGGATGGAGGCCGCCAACATGCCGGCGAGGAGCAATGCACCGATATCTCTGCCGATTCGTCTCATCACTGGGTCTCCGACGGGCCGCCCCGATTCGCGGCCGATGCCGCCTGTCGAATGGAAACACGCATCAAGCGACACATCCAAATTGATTGTAGCGGAGCTCACAGTTCGTCCGCCACAGCCTGCGGCTCCGTCAAGTTGACCTTCCTGCCGAGCTTGGCGGCCGCGCGCTCGCGCTCTTTCTTGCCGCCGTCGGTAAAGATTCCCGCCCGCATATAGAACTGGAGGAACGCGCCGAAGACTACGAGGAAACAACCGGCGTAGATGATGGGCCGGCCCGGGTTCTTGGCGACCTGAAAGACCGACTGGAATTGACCCGTAAACTGCCGGGTCTGGGGGTCGCGCACGCGTATGTAATTTGACTGATAGAACGTGTAGCCGCGATGGTCGAGCGGGTGGTTCATCGAGATCGTGTACGGCTGGTCCTTGATGCCGAGAGACTTGTCCGTCAGCCGAACCTGGCTGACGAAGTGGGTCGCCTGTTCGGTGCCCGGCTCAAAGCCCATGTCGAAGTCGTCGAGCTTGAGCTCGAAGCCCAGCGGCTTGCGATCGACGTCGTAGGTAATCTGGTAGACCGAGTCGCGGAAGGCCACCAACCGGGGCGGCGGCGGTTCGAGGTTCTCCGAACGGCTCAACCAGATCTCCCTGGCCTGGCCGTCCACGGTCATCTCGGCCCGACAGGCCGCGATTCCGTTGCCCATCTGGCCCTTGGGGAGCACGACCGGCTCGTAGATTTGCTTTTCCACGGCCGCGGAAAGAAATTCGTCGACCTGGAACGTGATCGTCATCGGCATGTTGGCGCTGCCGCCGAAGGCGACCAAGTTCTGACCCTTGGCAAGCGGCCCGGCCGCGCGCAGCTCGCCTTGACTGCCCTTCCCGCGGCCGAAGACACGGTAATAGAGCGCATCACCGGGACCAGCCAGGATATCGATCTGACCGAACCGCCGATTCGTTTTGGGGTCGAGAGTGGGGAACACCATGTAATGAATCGCGGCCAGCGGCTTGGCCGGCGGCTGCTCCGGATGGTCCGACGCGGGGATCACGTTGGGGACCATCGGCAAGTTTGCCAGTGCCATGTGGGTGACCGGCTCATTCTGACCAGACTGGATCTTGAACAGGGCGATCGGGATTGAGTCTTCGCCGAGCACTCCATCGAGCCCGCCGGTGTGGGTGGGGAAGTCGGTGGTTTCGCTGAGCGTGACTTTCAGATCGCTCTCGGGAAGCGCGACGGACTTTCCCTGGTGTCCGCCCAGGGCCCAGTCGTAAATCCGTGACCGGCCCGACCGATCCTGGTACCGGAACCGGGCAACCCCACCCGCTTCCGTGGTGACGGGCGGCTTGAGGAAGTCGTTGACCAGCTCGCCGCGATCGACATGGGCAAAGGTCAAAAGCGCCGGAGGCTGACTGCGGGTGACGCGGTAGAACCTTTTCTCGGTGACAAACCAGTGGTCTTCCTCGGATTCGAAAGCGTCCTGCGCCCTGCGCATCCCGGGCCCCTTGAAATGAAGCCCGAGGCGGATCATGGGCGAGCCGTCAGGGTCGGCCACGTGCGCCACGGCCGGGACCGCGGCCGGCAAGTGCTCCTTGACCACGAACCGGAACGGGTCACCCGGCTGGCTCAAGATCTCGCCGTCTGACCGGGACGAGCCGCTCACTCCCGAGGAAATCAGCGAGCCGGCACGGCCCAGCAGTCCAGGGCTGCGCGGATTGCTGGGCCCCCACGGGAACGGGCCCGGATGGAACGGCAGGTCATATTCGCGACCCTGCTCGCGAGTATGAGGATCGACCTCCTGAATGCGGATTACCGGATAATCGATCCGGACCAGTTCGCCTTTCACGTCCCCCTCGAGCATGCCGACCTGTCCTTCGTCGGCCGTGCGCACACTGAAGAACGCTCCGAAGAGGACGATCAAAAGCCCCGCGTGAGTGACAACGAACCCGGTCTGGCGCTTTTTCCAAGGAAAGCGGATCAGGGCCGCACACAGGATATTCGCGCCGAGAAATGCGAGCAGGATGGCAAATCCCGGGCTGCGATAAACGTACTCCTGCGAAGCTGCCGCCCCATACCAGGATTCGAAGAAGGTCGCGTAAGCCAGAGTCGCCGCCAGCAAGCTGAGTGAACACACCGCGAGCTTGACCGAAGCCAGGAAGTGATAGATTCCATCGACCGCACCCGCCAATCGATCCGCGGGCGACCGAGCCTCCGCGCGTCCCTCGCGACGCGGAGACGAAGAGGATGCGGGGGAAATCCGTTTGGTCACACTCGCCATAGCTTTTCACCCATGCGCGACGGGAGGGCCCCAGGGAAGGCAACGGAGGGCGGGAAACTTCGCACCAGATCGATCAAACTCGTTCACCTGCACCATTCTAGTCGGCGGAAGGCCGGTAGACCAGCCTTATCGCCGGCCCATCCCCCCAAGGCGGCTCATGACGGCAGCGTCCGGCGGAATCGCCTGAGAATAGATACGGCCGACGCGCGGGGATCGTTCACTGACGGAAGATCTCGTGGCACTTGAGGCAACTGGTGTTAAGTTCTCGAGCGGCCGCCAGGATTGCGGGCTCATCACTCGCGCGGCTGGCCAGAGCAAGCTGGATGGCGGATCGGTGCATTTCGACCGTCCATTCCCGCCATTGCTCCGGCTGCTTGGCGGGTTGATGTTCTTCGAGCTTGAGGGCAACCTGCGCGGACCGCCGGGCCAGGTTCGCGAGCTGGGAATGCGGGAGGTCGCGTCTTCCCTGAAGCAGCTCGGCGAGGGTGGATTCCAGGCCCTGGCCGCCCGCCCTTGGCGGTTTGAAGCAAACCATCGCCTGGCGAATTTCCCAGGCCGCATGGCCATTCACAAAGGCCATGCTCCGAATGCCGTAAACGGCGAGGCAAATTCCCACGAGCAAGACCCCCAGCGAGACACCGCGATCGCTGAGCCGCTGCCTCAGGAGCCCCCGCGCCCGCTCGAGCCGGCGCGATATCGAGCCCGCCGGCCAGCCGAGCGTCCTTGCAGCCTCCTGGTGTGTCTTTCCCTCCAGGTCGCAGAGGACGACCGGCGCACGGTATTTCTCCGGCATCTGTCGCAATTCGTCCTCGATCAAGCACCGCAGATCGCGGCTCTCAAGTTCGACCGAGGGATCAACCAGGGGATGAAATTGCTCCGGCAACCCAAACAGGGATCCTTGCGGGTTATCGCCGTAGGGCGCGCTTCGCGCCAGGGCCGACGTCAACGATTCGCGCGTCCGTCGCCGGCCGAGATCAGCTCGCGCGTGCAACGCCAGCCGGTGGGCGACGGCGCGCAGCCAGCCGCCGACCGACCCCCTCCAAGGCACGCACGAGGCTTTCCGGGCCAAAACGAGGAACGTCGCCTGGTAAACGTCCTCGACATCGTGATCGTCGCGGAGAACACGCCGGCAGACCCCCTCGACAAGCGCCCCGTGACGCTCCACCAGGGTCACGAACGCCGCCTCTTCGCGACGGTTCACAAACCGCTCCAGCAATATCGCGTCGCTCAACTGCTTGGGCATTGCCGCCTATCGCCTCCGCCAATCCCACCAAGCTTCATCTCTCTACTTCATAATGCCCGTTCGAAGGCCCGCCAAATGCAAAAATCCAGAACGGCGAGAATTCGGGTGCGAACCGGAAAATGGAGATTCTGGAGCAAATAGCTTGACCGCGGTCAAGACACGCGGAGGCAAGGTCTAATCTTCAAGGGGCCAGCAGCAGTTTGTTCATGCGGCGGACGACGTCCTTCATGGTCTCCAGGTCACCGAGACCAACCTCAGCCGTGATCCATCCCTGGTAACCGACTTCGAGAAGTGCGCCGCGGACCGCGTTCCAGTCGATTTCGCCTTCGCCGAGCCGGTAATCGAACCGTTTGGGCTTGGCGTATTCCTTGATGTGAACCTTCAAGATCCGCTTTCCGAGCTCTCGGATCCACTGCTCGGGGTAGCCGTACTCGACGATGTTGCCCACGTCGAAGTAAGCGCCGACCCAGGGGCTCGCGAATTCGTCGATATAGCGGGCGAACTCGACGGGACTGAGCAGGAACTTGTTCCAAACCTCTTCGATCGCGATCTTGATGCCGTGCTTCTGGGCATCGGGGATCAGCTTGCGTATGTTTTGCTGTGAGCGCTCGTAGGCTTCGCGGTAGTTCACCTTCTTGTTCACCACCGCGGGTACGACCAGCACCGTCGTGCCGCCGTAAGCCTTGCAATCGGCGAATTCTTGGCGGATTGCCTCCATGCCCCGGGCGACGACCCGAGGGTCGGGGTCCGAGAGCGTGTCGCGCCAGTGCCGCGATCCGCTGACTCCGTGGATTACCAGGCCCGTCTTGTCCCGCGCGCTTTGCACCTCCTGCAAGTCGAGCTTGTTGGGACTGATCAGCTCTACACCTTCAAATCCCGCCGCTTTCAGTAGTTGAAATACGGGCAGTGGAGGGCCCTCGCTCAAGCCGCCGAGCATGAAGGCCTTTTTCCATGCGCTCACGGGCCCTTCGGTTGCGGATGCGCTCCGGGCTCGGGAGGGCAGACTGGCGGCAACCACGGCCGCGCCCGCCGTACGGAGGAACGATCTGCGCTCGGTTCGATTCATGGGACGCTTTCCCGCGCGGGTTTGGGGATTGAACAACCGGCGCCTGGTGGTTGGTTCGCGGCCTGCCCCTTGCGCCGACCTTCAGGATACGCCGGCCGCACCAAGCCTGCCAGGGGGCGACCGGGCGCCGACCAAGTTGGGCTTGGAAGAGACGCCCGATCTCGGTTTACTTTGGTCGGCCCAGATCCGAAGGAGGGATGCCGATGGACAGGATGCCAGAAGTCACGTCGCCGCGACACAGAGACGCATCGCAACCCACGAGGCCGCACATCCTGACTCATGCGCCGGCGAAGGCTTTCGTCGACGTTGGGACGTCATGCCTTCGCCAGGGACGTTACGACGAAGCGCGGTTTTACCTGCGCGAATCGCTGCGGTTCCAGCCAGACGACCGGGGCACTCTGGTTAACCTCGGGGCGCTTGCCTGGGCGATGGGACGAGCCCTTGAGGCCGAGGGTTACTATCGCCGAGCATTGCAGCTTGAGCCCGACGATTATTCGATCGTCCACAGCCTGGGCAACTTACTTTGGCACCAGGGGTCCGCCGATGATGCCGCCCGGTTCTTTCGACGTGCGCTCGAGCTCAAGCCCGATTGCCCGGAGGCCTGGATGAACCTCGGTGCGGTGCTGACCGATTTGACCCAATTCGATGAGGCGATAGCGTGCATCCAAGAATCACTGCGCCTTCGACCGGAATCGCACGAAGCGCACAACAACCTGGGTGCGACGCTGGCGCGGCAAGGGAAGTGGGACAAGGCCCTGGCTTCTTACGACTGCGCGTTGCGGCTTCAACCCTCGTATGCCGAGGCGCGCCGGAATCGGGCGCTCGCCTGGCTGGCTCGCGGTGACTTCGAGCGCGGCTGGCCCGAGTTCGAATGGAGGCTCAGGTGTCGATCGCATGTCGGGTTAAGCCCGGCCTGCCCGCGCTGGACCGGGGAGGACCTCTGGGGAAGGACGATCCTCCTGCATTGCGAGCTGGGGTTGGGGGACACCATCCAGTTGATCCGCCTTGTGACCGAGGTCCGAAAGCGGAACGCCGGAGGGGTCGTCGTGATCTGCTCGAAGCCGCTCGGACGGCTGATCGCAACGTGTCGCGGGATCGACGTCGTGGCGGTCGAGGGTAGTCTGCTACCGCCGTTCGACGTGCACGCTTCGCTCTGGAGCCTGCCGGCGATCCTCGGCACCACACTCGCCAATTTGCCTGCCCCGAGAGCCTATCTCTCGGTCGACAGCGACACGATCGCTCTCTGGCGAACGGTCCTGGCGCGGGCCCTGGGAGACCATGACATGGACCACGCGATCAAGGTCGGAATCGTCTGGCAGGGCAACCCTAAACTTGCGACGGATCGGGAAAGATCGTTCCGACTGCGAGAGCTTGAGCCCCTGGCTCGAGTTCCAGGCGTCCGCTTGATCAGTCTTCAGAAGGAGCACGGGCTGGATCAACTTCGTGAACTCGGCGGGCGGTTTTCCGTCGCGCAGCTCGCGAACGATGCTGCCGGGCCGGTAGATCGACGCGACTTTCTGGACACGGCCGCAATCGTCAGCCAGTTGGACCTGGTGATCACCCCCGATAGCGCGGTCGCACACCTGGCCGGCAGTCTCGGGGCGCGGGTTTGGGTCGCCCTTCCGTCCGTGGCCGAGTGGCGCTGGATGCTCGACCGCGAAGATAGCCCCTGGTATCCCTCGATGAGGTTATTCCGCCAGACCACGGCCGGTGATTGGCAAGGGGTCTTCGCGCGGATGGCCCGGGCCCTGAGACGCAAGTTGACCACGCTGGACCGCGCGGAAGACGTCCCGTGAACCAGCAGTCGGCGCGCACCAGTCGCGAACGATCGAGGGGATCCGTGGAACTTACTTGAACGGTTTCGAGACGTCGCTCCAGAGGCTACTCCAGAAATCGCTGCTCTTGGAGCTGGATTTCTTGGCCTTCGCCTTTGCTTTCGCCGAGCCGGTGGCGGCTTGTGCCGGCGGGGGAGTCGCAGCGGCCGCCGGGCTGACCGTGGCGGCACTTGTCGTGCTCGTCGTCGCGGTGCTGGCCGAGCTGCCGGTGGCCGTGGTCCCGGTCCCGGTCGTGGCGGCGGGAGTTGTCGTGGTCGTGGTCGCCCCGGTCGTTAACGGCGCCGCCGTCGATGCGGCCGTGGTTTGCCCGGTGGTCGTCGCCGCCGTTGACGACGAACCCGTTGTGCTGGACGAGGTTGTCCCGTTCAGCAGGTTGAGCAGGCTATCCATGGGCGTTGCCGGCGTCGTGGTTTGCGACGAGGTCGTGGTGGGCGCGGACACCGACGGCTGCGTCGTCTGGGCAACCGGTGTCACCGAGACATAGGGGGTTGTCGTCGATCCCGTCGTCGCAGAGCTCTGGCCGGTGGTGGTAGACAGGTTGGACGAAGGAATGTCGCTCACCCAGTTGACAGTGAACGGCACGCCATGGACATCCGCCGACTTGGTGAGCGTCACCACTTGTTGCGGCGGGTTGGTTGCGCCCGAGCCGGTATCAGTCGGCGTGAACAGTGTGTAGAGCGGGAAGTAGGTTCCCGGCGGCAATCCCTGTCCGACCTTGAACCGTGCCGGTGAGATGTTGCGGTACTTCTTGACCGCCGACGGAGGCACCCAGAGGAACGACGGCTGGATGTGCTGGATGGCAACGAAGTTCCTGAGAGTGGTGGGGGCCAGCAGGAAGCCGTTCGCCGAGGCCCGCTGACGATCAGTGATCGTATAGGCGTCCGGCGACGGCAGCAGGATCCGCGACAGCATCTTGTACTGGTTGATCGTGATGCCGCCGGTGAGCTCGCCGTCCACCGCGTAGTTGAAGAAATTGAACCGCCGCTGCTCGGCCGCCGGCTGATCAGGGTTCTCGTTAAAGACCTCGTTGTTGAGGCCGGGCTGCACCGCACTGTAAGTCGCCGTGCCGCCCAGGAGGGCCGCCATGGCACCGGCTTCCGCCATCCCCATCTGGGCCGAGTTGTCGACGAAGCCCTGCAGCTCCTGTGCGGTGATGATGCCGTCGTGATTGGCGTCGATGATCGGGAAAATGTTGTGTTTCAGCAAGTAGTTGATCGCAACGTATCCTTCGATCGCGGCGACGGCGTTGGCCACGTTGACGCTGGCGTAGGCGCGATATGCCGTGTTCCCCGGCAGGGTGGGCGGCGTGGACAGGCTGCCGCCGTCGTTGGCGTCGGTCGCCGGAACGGCGGTCCACGCCAGGATTCCATTGATGCCGCTGGGGTTGTTCCAGGCGGACAGGTTCTTGAACTGGTGCGGGCCGTAGTTGAGCGAATCAACTCCAACCGGCGAGGTCAAGTAGGCATCGTCAACGTAGCCGTTGGATTGGGCCAGCGTGATCCAGTAATTGAGGGCCGAGGAGACGAGCGCGTACGAACCGGTTACGATCGCCGCCGACATTGACGTGCCGACCTGATTGAACGTCAGGTGGTCGAGCGGGTCGCCCGCGACCCCCGAACTCGCAGAGGTCGTCGTCGTTGGCGAGAACGTTCGCCGGAACGTCGGCACATTGAACGCCGGCGCCGCGAAGTCGGTGGTGTCGCTGCGGTTGACGCCGGCTGCGACCCGGTTGGCGTAGATCTCGAAGTCTGCGTTGGCCAGCAGATTGGCGTTGGCATTCGCCGCGGTGCCAGAAGGATCGCCGCCGCCCTTGCCGCCGCCGCCACCGCCGCCCGCGCCACCACCGGCCCCACCACCGGCCCCACCACCGGCCCCACCACCGCGTGTTGCGCCGCCACCGAGGTTGGTCTCGTTGCCGAAGAGCAAGACCGGCCCGATCGGATTCGGGATCTCGCCGTCTGGTGTGTCAACCGGCGCGGACGCGGGAGTCTGGATGTATGGGAACGAGTAGACCCCCGTGACCGAGATGACCTCGTTGAGCACGGCGGGCAGAGCCATGCCGTTGACATCACCCAACGACGAGTTGTCTGCGTTGTTGTCGCCTTCGATGATGACGCCGGTAGAGCCGGTGCCCGTCGAGCTCGGTGCGCCGGCTCCCAGCGGCGCTCCAAACTCACCCGCGGCGGCGATCGGCGCGATCCCTTCCTTGAGGAACTTGTGATATTCGTTCTTGAGCGCGATCACAATCTGCGGGTAGTTATGGTACGCATCGACTTCGGTCTGGAATGTCTGCGCCGTGCCGAACGCGAACGAGGCCGCGATGACGCGATCGACCTTGCCGGGCCGGACCGGATCGCTGACGTAGGGGTGCAGTACGACGTATTGCAGACCGTTGTAGACCAGGTCGGAGTCGGACAAGGCATTGGCTGTGGCACCGATACTCGCGGCGCCGCCGGCGCCGCCACCGACGCCGCCGCCGCCGGTGGTCGTGCTGGTTGAGCTGAGCGCGACCAATCCAAAGCCAGGTACGAAGACGTTGACGGGAACGATGGTCGCCTGGGGCACGAACTGGGCAATCACGCCGGCGACGGGTGTACCGTGCCCATCGAACGTGTTGGCCAGCGTGGTGTTATTGGCACCACCACCGCCGCCGCCGCCGCCCGCTGTTCCGCCGCCGGTGAAGGCCGCGAGATCTTGATTGCCCAGACCGCCGTCGAAGATCTGGGTTCCGGGCGCGACTCGTCCTCGAAACGGAGGCGAGCTCGCGTCGACGCCGGTGTCCACCACCGCAACCGCGCTGCCCTGGCCGTCGTACGGCACGCCCAAGGTGCGCAGGTCGTTCAGTCCGACCAGCGTGCCGCTGGTCGAGTCGGCCAGTGACGCCGTGGTCTTGAACTGCCAGATCCCCTGGTCGTCGGAGGCGAATAATGTCGTTCCATCAGCCGAGAAGCTGATGCTCAGCATCGAATTGAGGAAGCTGTTGTAGTCCTCGGAGGAATTGGTGTCGAAACCCAGGGCGAAATCTTCCACCTGGCCGTCGGGAAGGATGCGGATAATCCGGCCGCCCGCAGAGGTCAAGTCGGTGATGACCGGAACCACGTTTCCGCCCACCACGCTGCTGGCACCGATGATCGATGAGCCCTGGACCGGCACCAGGATCGGTGTGGTCGGCAGCGGAGCAATCGGCGTCACGCTCACATACAGGCCGGTCGCCAGGTCGCTGACGAACAGGCTGCCGCCGTCAGTCGGCGGGTTGGTCACCGTATAGGTGGTTGTGCTGAAACCGTTGGTCGTGGTCGTGGCCGGGGTGAGCTGGACGCTCTGGGAAAAGTAGCCGTACTGGTCGAACGCGATGCTCTCGAATCGTCGGAAATCCGTGGTGGCGGCGGAATAACCGTCGGCGGTGGTGGCGGCGACTGTCCCGTTGTTGATCAGCAGCTCGCCATCGTATCCTTGAACGCCGCTATAACCAGGGACCGAGTTAATCCCCCCTCCCGTTCCCGTTCCGAAATCCGTGAATGCCGAGTAGATGGGGGACGTATAGTCAGAGTTGGCCGCGGTCAGGCCGACGATGATGCTGGTGTTGATCAACACGTCCTCTACCGGAAGTGAAGCCGGCGGAACCTGCGAGGTCAGCACGGTCGGCGCTATCGTGGGAGTGCCGAGGTCGGTCTCGCTGACGCCTGTCGGCAGGTTGGCGTTACTGATGACCTGGCCGGGCGAGTAGCTGCTCGACTGGAAGTAGAGGGCCGCGAACTGGCCAGGTCCATAGCTGGTGGGAGTTCCGGCGGCGGCGCTGCCGCTGCCGGCGATCAGCCCGCTCAAGAAGGCTTGATCCTGAACCGGCACCATCAAGATCGCGGTCGGGTTAAGGTTGAAGCCGTTCCCCATGTTGGCGGTCATCTGGGTGAATACACCCATCAGCGTGCCATTGGGAGCGATCTCGAAGATCACGTTCTTGCTGGGATCGAAACGATCCACGCTGCTGACGAACATGGCGGGCGAGCCGCTGAACGTTCCCTCTGAATCAAACGTGATGCTGTACCAGTTGACCAGCCCGGTCGCATTGCCCATCGAGTTGGCGGCCGTCGGATTGAGGGGGTCAACCTGGCTCATCACCGTGTTCAGGTCGAAGAAAACACTCGTCTTGCCCGTAGCGGGATCCACGCGATAAATGACGCCCGGCTTGTTGATGGCGCCCGGGCCGCCCGTTGTGGGACCGCCTGGCACGGGCGTGGCCGAGTTGTCGCCCGCTCCGCGCGAAATGGCGTAGACGTCATTGCCGAACACGCCACCGGGACCGGCTGCAATCGTCACGATGTCGTTGCCGAACGCCGAGATCGGGGCCAACTGCGACACCGACGTGATCGGCGCGGCCGAGTCGAGCGGAGTCGCGGCGGCCGTGTTCTGCGAGACCACCACGGTTCCCAGATCGGCGTTCGTGGGTGTCGCCGCTGGTGTGAACGTCGCGGTCAGCGGATAGGTCGCGACATACGGCGCCAGCAGGCAACGCGACTCCAGCGGGACCGGTCGATCAATCTTGAGATTGCGGCGCTTCCGCCGTTCCAGGGGGCCGGCGCCGGCGGTCGGGATGGCTGAGACATTCCATTATCTCCTCATGCTTGACTCGTCCGTCCTGGACCGAGGCCGAGATGCCCGGCAATCCCTAGTATCGGCGCCAAGGGCGCACCGAGATCAGTCCAAACACTCGGCGAAATCGCTCGCTTCGATAAGACTCGCAGGCGCAAATTGCCTGGTCACACTCTCAGAATCGGCCAGAAACCCGAAGGACGATAAGCCAAAGACCCGACAAACCCCGAAAATCTGTTACGACTGGACGCTCCCGAGTCAGCGTAACCTCATCAACTGCTCAGTTGCATGCAGAACGGCGTGGGAGATCGGGGCGATGGGGGAGATCAGGGCGATGGGGGAGATTGGGATGTGAAATCAGAATGTGGTGAAAAAGAGGTCATTACCGCCGAGCGTTTGGGGCGCGGACACGATCTCAACGCGCGTTCGCGCTCAAACAGCGCGCGTTCGGCGGCTCTTGACCTGCTTTGACGGTAAGCTCGCTTGAGAGCGTGCAAACCTTATTCGACGACTCCCTGAGGTCCGACTCTGCCGGGCCCTGCGTACGGCTGTGGCGTGCCGGCGGCACGCCGGCGCACGTCGAGCTCGATCGCGCCGAAGGTTCCCTCATGACGTTGAATGGTCATTCCCAACGCCGTCAAGAGTCGCTTGGCGGTGTAGAAATTCATCACGAGTCGCTGGTTGGCTTTGACCTCTTGACGACCGGTGGCGAACGGTTGGGGATTCAATCCGAAGTCAAGGATTACTTCTTCCGGCGTGGCGGTGACCCGGCAGAAGTTGGAGTAGGAAGGGAGCGTCGCCGAATCGTCAACGACTACCTCGGTTTGCTGCTGCGGCGCCTGAGGGTTGTGCAGTGTGGGCTGCCCTTCCGTCGCTTCTCTGCCTTCTTTCTCGATCATCTTATTCTCCCATATTGATATCACTCGGTGCGTCTCCGCGAAGCACCCACGCCCCGCGTACGGGCGCAAGAGGCAACAATGCTCTCGTGTTTCCGGTGCGGTCCCTATTTCAGCGAAGCCCAGCCAAAAACGCAAGCCGGTGGTCACGAGCTCTGGTTGGCCACCGATGATTCCACCAGGCGGTCGAGCTCGCTCAAAGTGCGCCCAGCCGCGCCATTTTGTGAGAGCACGAAGTTTCGACCGGCTGCGCCTCGCGCCGCCGCAGTGTCCGGATCATCCAGATGCTCGAGAAGACATTCGGTCAATTCGTCGGCATCCGCAACTTGGCGCACCGCATCGCGCTCGAGTAACTGATCGACCGTGTCACGGAAATTCGTCGTGTGCGGCCCGAGCATCACCGCGGCACCATACGCGGCCGGCTCGATCATGTTCTGGCCACCCCGTCCCGGAATAAGACTGCCTCCCACGAATGCCGCGTCGGCCAGCCCCCAGACGGCCGCCAGCTCGCCGATTGTGTCGATGAGGATGATTGGCGGCGATCCTTCCCTCACGGTTCGAGCGGGCGTCGTCAACTGACTGCGTCTCTGGACGGCCTCGCCCTGTTTTTCGAGCCATCTCGCGACACTGTCGAAGCGCTCGGCATGCCGCGGGACGAGGATCAGCCGCAAGCCGGGATGCTGACGCCGCGCCGCCGTATACGCCGCCAAAACCGCGGCTTCCTCGCCCTCCATCGTGCTACCCGCCACGAAGACGAGATCACTCGGCGACAATCCCAGGAGCGTGCGCAGCTCGCGGGTCTTGGCGTTATTCCGGTCGCACTCCAGCCCGTCGTACTTGACCGAGCCCGTCACTCTGACCCGCTGGCTCGGAACGCCGAGCTCGATGAAACGCTGCGCGTATTCGGCGTTCTGTGCCGCTACCGCATCGATATGCCGGAATGTCGTCTGCAACGCACCTCGCAAGCGGCGATATCCGCGAAAACTGCGGGGACTGAGCCGGGCGTTGACAATCGCCACCTTCGCGCCCGACCGTTTGGCGGCACGGATGAGGTTGGGCCAGAGCTCGAGCTCGACCAACGAGAGCACGGTCGGCCGGACCCGCGCGATCGCGCGCCGCGTCGCCCAGCTAAAATCGAGCGGGGCATAGAAAGTTACCAGGTCCGGGTAAGTCCGGCGGGCGACCACCAATCCGGTGGACGTGGTGGTCGAGATCACGATCGCCCAGTTGGGACGCCGGCGAGCCATCTCGCGCACCAGGGGACGCAAGAGCATAACCTCGCCCACGCTGACAGCGTGGAACCAAAGACAAGGCTCGTCTCCAATCCGCAACGGAGCTTTTCCCCAAAACTTTTCTCGCCAACCTTCGCGATACTTGCCTGCGCGAACCCAACGGTAGACGAGCAACGGAGAGAAGATCACCAAGGCGGCCAAATAAAGGAGATTCAACGCGAACGGCATCTCGGGGATTCCTTTCCCGGAACGGTGGTCGATTCTCTTTTCTGGTGAAGCCGATAATCTGCGAGCAATTGCCGTGCCTGGAACTCATGGGAAACGTGCCTTACCCGACTTCGTATCAGAATGCTCGACTTCCACCCAACATTTCTCATGATAAATCAAGCACCCATGACCAGCTTTGTCGTCGTTCCAATCGCGTTCGATAAAGAGTCTCGGCCATTATGGAATCAGATTGTTGCTTACCGATCGGATCTGACCAGAGTTTGATTTGGACCCAAACTCCTAATATATTGTTGAACGCCAGGTTGCGTCGAGCGACATTCCATACCACCCACGCGAAAGCCCTCCTTCGCAGCCGACCTGGCGACAATGCATGGCGATGGCGGATCACAGCGCCCACAATGCTTGATCTTCGTCGATTGCCGGCCCGTCGGATGCTGGAGAATATCCCCCATTTTATCAGCTCATCAGGGTCGGCAGACTGAGCTGATTGACTAGATTGCGTCGGTCCGCGATTGTTTGCGCATGCAGCAAGCTTTGAATTTTTTACCCGAACCGCACGGACAGGGATCGTTGCGGCCGACTTTTTTTGCAAGGTTTCGTAACGGCTCGCGTTTTTTATCAGGTGCGCGCTGGCTGTTGGCGATCGCGGCGGCTTGTTGAGATCGAACACCGCTCGAGACCGGCTCGCCGGAGAGTTGCGAATCCGCTTGCTGATGGATCGTTTGCGCTCGATCGAGCTTCCATTGGGAGCCAAGGTAGTTGAGGAATTCGGGATCGAAGTGTTCGACCCGGAAAATCAGGTCGGTGACGCGGTCGGCGATGCCGTTCCACATCTCGTTGAAGATCCTCATTCCTTCTCGTTTATATTCGACCTTGGGATCGATCTGGGCGTATCCTTGGAGGCCGATGGAGCTGCGCAGGTGGTCCATGGCACGCAGGTGTTCCATCCAGCTCGAGTCGAGGATCTGGAGGAGAACCGCCTTTTCCATCTCGTGCATTTCGGGCCGGTGGGCGTCATCGAGAGCGTTCAGCAACCGGCGGCGGACCTCCTGGCCGGACAGCGTCTGGAGTTCATGGGCGGTGATTTCGACTTTCAAGTTTTCGCGAGCCCAATCAGCCAGATCGCGGAGCGCGGCGAGATCGGTCGTGGTGGCATCCGTGCCGCTGGCCGACTCCAGGATTCCGGTAGCCGCGAGCTTGGCTTCGAGCTCTTGCATCAGGCGGGCGCCGGCGTACTTCTCTTGTGCCAACCCCATCAGTCGCGACTCGATCTCCGGTCGCAGCATGCTCCGCAGCTCATCGCCGTCGAGTGGAGTTTGGTAACGCATGAGCGCCCAGGCTGCCAATCCGTCGCGGTCGTAGCGCGGAGGCTGGTGTCCGGCGCGGTCCCCCATATACCGGATCAAGGCGATCCGGGCTGGGAGCTCGGCTTCCTTGAGGGCGTAGAGTCGCCGTGCTTCGTCCTTGATGCGGTGGACGATCTCGGCACGATCGAGCTCGGCCCAGATCGCCGGGTCGACGGCCATGCCGAACTTGTGATGAGCCCAGCCGCCGAGCGAGCGGCGTCCCCAATCGGGCAAGAGGAATTCGCGGGCCGGCGAGAGGTCGAGCGTCTGGATGGACGCGACGGCCTTCTCGCTGAGGAACTCTTCGAGGTCCGCGTGACCGAACTGGAACTCGTCGCTGTCGGCCCGGGCGAATTTGCGGAGGTCTTTCTCTTTCAAGTTGAGCTCGAAGCGGTTGTTGGCCCAGTTGGCCAGCGCTTGCCAGGTCCACTCGGACGGGTCGACATCCTCGGACAGGTTCTCGTCCATGGCCTGGCGAATCGCCTCGCGGAGGTGGCGTTCGGCGCGGGTCTTGGCGATCTCCTCGGCGTCCTCGAAGCTGGCTCCCTTGACATCACGCGTGGTCAGCTCGACGCCCAGGCGTTGGCCGACCCACTCGGCGAAGCTGGCCGCGCCGTAATCATCGGCCAGAAAGCGGTTGGCGGCGTCCTCGATCTGCGTGTCGATCATCTCCATGAGCATGACCTTGGGCGGCGAGCCTTCGAGCAAACTCTGGCGAAACGAGTAGACGCGCTTGCGCTGCTCGTCCATGACCTCATCGTATTCCAGCAGGTTCTTGCGGATGTCGAAGTTGCGTTCTTCGACTTTTTTCTGCGCCCCCTCGATCCGCCGCGTGACCATCCGGCTTTCGATGGCTTCGCCTTCCTGCATGCCCAGCCGGGTGAGGACGGCCGAGACCCATTCCCCGGCAAACTTCCGCATCAAGTCGTCTTCGAGCGAGAGGAAGAACCGCGAGGAGCCGGGGTCGCCCTGGCGGCCGGCGCGGCCGCGAAGCTGGTTGTCGATGCGGCGGCTCTCGTGTCTTTCCGTGCCGATGATGTGCACGCCCCCCACCGTGGCCACCTCGCGGCCCTCGGCCCTCATCTCGGGCTCGTAGCGGGCGACGGCTTTTTCCCAGGCTTCGGCCGGCACTTCGAGCCGGGTCGGGTAGAGCGGGCGCCCATCCTCGTCGCTCAGTCTCTTGAGATCGGCCCAGGCCATGAACTCCGGGTTTCCTCCCAGGATGATGTCCGTGCCGCGGCCGGCCATGTTGGTCGCGATTGTAACCGCCGATCTCCGCCCCGCCTGCGCGACGATCTCCGCCTCGCGCTCATGATACTTGGCGTTGAGAACCTGGTGGGGAATCCCGAACCGCTCGAGCATCTCCGAGAGCTCTTCCGACTTTTCGATCGACGTGGTGCCGACCAGGATCGGCCGGCCGCTTGCGTGTACGTCTTTGATCTCCTCCAGGATGGCATGAGCCTTTTCGCGCTCCGTGCGGAAAATGACATCGGGCGCGTTGAGCCGGACCAGCGGCCGGTTGGTTGGGATGGCGACCACGTCCAGTCCGTAAACCTTGTAAAACTCGGTCGCCTCGGTCATGGCCGTGCCGGTCATTCCGGCCAGCTTCTTGTAGAGCTTGAAGAAGTTCTGCAACGTGATCGTCGCCAGCGTCTGATTCTCTTCCTTGACTCGCACGCGCTCCTTCGCTTCCACCGCCTGATGGAGACCATCCGACCATTGCCGTCCGATCATGAGTCGGCCGGTGAACTCGTCGACGATCACCACATCTCCATCCGGTTGGACGACATAGTCGCGGTCGCGTCGATAAAGGTGGTGAGCCTTCAGCGCGTTGTCAATCAGGTGGGGCCACTCCATGTTGCCAGGCGTATAGAAGCTCTCCAGCCCGGCGATTTTCTCTGCTTCGCGGACGCCGTCGTCAGTCAGGTGGCAGGTCCGTTCCTTTTCCTTGACCTCGAAATGACTATCACGACGAAGCTGGCGGGCGATCCGATCGGCCTCGGCATACTTGGTAACGTCGTCGAACGCCGGGCCGGAGATGATGAGCGGGGTCCGGGCCTCGTCGATCAAGATGCTGTCGACCTCGTCGATGATTGCGTAAAAGAGCTCGCGCTGGCTTTGCGTCTCCTTCGTCGGCTTCATGTTGTCCCGCAGGTAGTCGAAGCCGAACTCATTATTCGTTCCGTAGGTAATGTCGCAGGCGTACATCCCCTGCCGCTCGGTGGGCTCCATCTCGGACTGTATGGCTCCCACGGTCATGCCCAGTCCACGAAAGAGCGGACTCATCCACTCGGCGTCGCGCCGCGCCAGGTAGTCGTTGACTGTCACGACGTGGACGCCCCGGCCTTCCAGGGCATTCAGATACGCGGCCAAGGTGGCAACCAAGGTCTTGCCCTCGCCGGTGACCATCTCGGCGATGTCACCACCGTGCAAAACGACGCCCCCCATCAACTGGACGTCGAAATGACGCATGTTCAAGAACCGGCGCCCCGATTCGCGCGCGGCCGCGAACGCCTCGGGCAAAAGGTCGTCGAGCTGCTCTCCCCTGGCTCGCCTCATTCGGAATTCATCGGTTTTGGCGCGGAGCTCATCGTCCGGCAGCGCCCGCATGCTCGGCTCCAACTCGTTGATCTGCGCGACCAGCGCGCGCATTTGCCGGACCCGCCGCTCATTCGAGCTGCCGAAGAGCCGTATCAAACCCTCGGAAACCCCTTCGGAAAAGGCCGTGAACGCATCCGTCGTTTTATCCCAAATCTCAGTCAGCAGTTCCATGACCGCACCAACCCGCAAGAGTTCCTGAAAGAATGCAGTAAGTCGTTTCAAAGAGCGATCTTACATCAGATGAGCCCAAGCCGTCAAGCAATTCGGATTTCTGGCATGCCGTCGATGGCTTGGCGTGTACTCCTGTACGTACCCAATGGGACGCCTCAGGGGAATTTCCTCGCCCGGTGCTCGTCGTCGAAGATTCGACGAATAGAAACGTCCCAGCCAGCGTCAATAAAGGCGAAGTATGCCCAGGTACAGGGGGATTGAACAAGTCTCCTGTACCCTGCCGGTCATACCCAGCCACCTGATCGCGGACGATGGCATTGGTGCTGAGCTTGGATCGGGGGCCGAGCGGGGTTGCGAGAAGACAGCCAACCTTTCAGGGTGTCATCCTGTTTCCAGCCTGAAAAGTGAACGCCGTTCTCGAGGTCGGTTTTTTCTGACTCTTTGATTGCGATTGGAAGAAAGGTCAACACTGATGCGACAGTCGATTCGTTTGTTCACGGCGCTCTTGGCGGGAAGCGTTCTTCTCGCCCTGCCGTTATTCCATGTTTCGGCCCAATCTCCCTCAAAAGGCGATAAGGAATCGGCCCGGGGCGACCAGTCCCAAGACAAATCAGACCAAGACGTTCCCGAATTGAACCTCCTCGACGCGATGCGTCAGGGACTGGTCTCCGTCAAGGCGGAGGGGTCCGGTGATGGTCGCATGACCATGAGCCTGACGAACCGTACCCGCCGCAAGCTTCGCGTGATTCTGCCCCCCGGCATCATCGCTCAAGGTGCGACCGGCCAGTTCGGCGGCATGGGCGGCGGCGGCGGCATGGGCGGCGGCATGGGCGGCGGCGGCATGGGCGGCGGCATGGGTGGTATGGGCGGCGGCATGGGTGGTATGGGCGGCGGCATGGGCGGCGGTATGGGCGGCGGCATGGGCGGCATGGGCGGCATGGGCCGTATGTCCGGCACGATGCCTCCCATGATGGGTATGATGATGCTCGCGCGGATGATCATGTACTTCTGTGGCGACCCCGATAGCTGGGACATGCGCAGCTTGATGATGGGCATGGGCGGCATGGGCATGGGCGGCATGGGCGGCGGCGGCATGGGCGGCATGGGCGGCGGCATGGGCGGCATGGGCGGCGGCATGCGTTCGGTGCCTGCTACCGACGTGCCGTCCGCCAGCTTGAATCCAGGCCAGACCCGGCACTTGCCGACGAGGCTGGTCAGCATCTCGAACCCGGACCCGGAGTCCGGTCTCAGCCTGCCCGAGAAGGGCGAACCGCTTCGCATCCTGGGCGACGTCAGTGGTGTGGTTAGCGATCCCAAAGTGCAGAAAGCGCTCAGGCGGTTGGCTGCCGACAAGGCCCCGGCGACGATCTCGCAGATGGTGATGTGGCGGCTGGCTTCGGGGCTGGATTGGGAACTGATCGCCCAGTTATCCGCCAAGTGGGCCAATCGCTACGAGATGACGTTGGCCAAGGATTTTGTCAACCGTCTTGACGTTCTGCCCGAGGGCGAGACGGGACGTCTCTTGTTCTCGGTGGACGCCACGGATCCCGAGCGTGAGCCGCTGGCGGCCGAGATTGCCAGGTCGATCGACGGCAAGTCAGTGCTGGGACTGGTCGCCCAGATCGGCGTGCCGGCTCGCCCCCAAGGGCCGGCCGTGGCGTGCCGCGTCCGGCTGACTGCAACCGACGCTCTGGTTCTGGTTTCCAGCAGCGACGCGGCCGCGGTCAACTGGGTCCCATTCGGCAAGTTCACGCTGCCTTTGGCCAAGGACAAAGCCAAGCTCGACATCGCAAAATTCAACGACGGCTTGGCCGAGGGCATCCTCAACCGCCTGGTGCGCGCCCAGTTGATCAAGGGTTCCGCCACCAAGGCCAAGGATAAGTTGATTTACCAGCTTCGCATCGAGAACGCATCGCCCCTGATCCTCAATGGAATCGCCTTGCTGGGAACCGCCAGCAAGCCCGACGAGTTCCCCAAGATTCTCGCCGGAATCTGCCTGCCGCCGCGGAAGAACATGACGTACCCGGCGACCGACGAAATGGTGAAGGTTCTGGGACTGAAGAAGGGGACCAAGGTCGTGGCGCTCGACTTGAGCGGCCTGTGATCGGCCAGCGCCGCAAGTTCCGGCTTGGCGAAACTTGGAGCAGCTAGACCGCCCCGGGCGACCCGTTCGTCCGGGGCGGCTTTGTTTATCATTAAAGCCTTGCTGGGTCAGGCGATCGAGATAACCTGGGCAATTACTTGACTCCCCGCAAGGCGTCGGCTACCCTAAAGCAACATGCTCACGTCCGAGGAAGCGGCATCGACCCTGCATTGCGATGTCGCCACAGGAGTCGCGCGATGTTCGCCGCTAGAACGGCAACCGTCTCGCTCATGGCCATGATGTTGCTTTGTTCTCCGGTGGCCCGTCCGCGACACCCGGACGTCTCAAGCCGGGCCGTTCAAGGCGCCGTGAGGCTACCGGCAGACTCTTCCATCGCTCTCATTTCGCTCGCTCGTCAACCGCGCCCATCATCAGTCGCACCGTTTGCTCCCTGGCGGAGCCGGCTCAAAAGCGTCCTCGAAGAGACGAACCACAGAGTTGTGGATGATGTCGAGATCGGATTCGTTCTTCCACCCGGTCCGGGTTCGCGTTCCCCATCAGTCGAGTTGAACGACCATTGCCTACCGACGGCGCCCCGCTTGCGCTGTTGATCACCGCTTTCTCAACAAGCAGGAGCCTGCCCGCGCGAAGCGTTATGGGCCAGGCTTCTCGCTCGCATGAAGCTATCCATTCGTTTGCCGACTCGCACCTGAGTCACTGGTCACGGCGCAGCGGGTCCATGGTCCGTTTCGCGCGATGACCCCCATTCTTCGAATGCGGGAGCGCTATTCGCCCTTAGTCACTACGGCCTCATTTTTTTCATCCACGTTGCGCCCGACGCGACAAGTGAATCGAGGAGATCTCATGCGCCAACTGACTGCTTTGCTCTTTATGACCTGTTTGTTGAATTTGCTACCTCCGCCTGGTGCCCGGGCCGATGATGCCCAACCCCGAAAGCCGAAAGAGCCGGCTCAATCTGCCGGTGTTGAGGAGAAGGATGTCTCGACCGTAAGCCTGCTGGATGCGCTTCGCAACGGCTCGGTCTCCGTGCGCGCCGAAGGGACTGGCGACGGGCGTATGACCGTCTCGTTGACCAACCGCACCAAGCGCCGGCTGCGGGTCGTCCTCCCACCCGGGATCATCGCCCAGAGTGCCACTGGTCAATTCGGCGGCATGGGCGGCGGCGGCGGCATGGGCGGCGGCATGGGCGGCGGCGGCATGGGCGGCGGCATGGGCGGTATGGGCGGCGGTATGGGCGGCGGCATGGGCGGCATGGGCGGCGGTATGGGCGGCGGCATGGGCGGCATGGGAGGTATGGGGCGAATGTCCCGTACGATGCCTCCCATGATGGGTATGATGATGCTCGCGCGGATGATTATGTACTTCTGCGGCGACCCCGATAGCTGGGACATGCGCAGCTTGATGATGGGCATGGGCGGCATGGGCATGGGCGGCATGGGCGGCGGCATGGGCGGCATGGGCGGCATGGGCGGCGGCATGGGTGGCATGGGCGGCGGCATGCGTTCGGTGCCTGCTACCGACGTGCCGTCCGCCAGCTTGAATCCAGGCCAGACCCGGCACTTGCCGACGAGGCTGGTCAGCATCTCGAACCCGGACCCGGAGTCCGGTCTCAGCCTGCCCGAGAAGGGCGAACCGCTTCGCATCCTGGGCGACGTCAGTGGTGTGGTTAGCGATCCCAAAGTGCAGAAAGCGCTCAGGCGGTTGGCTGCCGACAAGGCCCCGGCGACGATCTCGCAGATGGTGATGTGGCGGCTGGCTTCGGGGCTGGATTGGGAACTGATCGCCCAGTTATCCGCCAAGTGGGCCAATCGCTACGAGATGACGTTGGCCAAGGATTTTGTCGACCGTCTTGACGTTCTGCCCGAGGGCGAGACGGGACGTCTCTTGTTCTCGGTGGACGCCACGGATCCCGAGCGTGAGCCGCTGGCGGCCGAGATTGCCAGGTCGATCGACGGCAAGTCAGTGCTGGGACTGGTCGCCCAGATCGGCGTGCCGGCTCGCCCCCAAGGGCCGGCCGTGGCGTGCCGCGTCCGGCTGACTGCAACCGACGCTCTGGTTCTGGTTTCCAGCAGCGACGCGGCCGCGGTCAACTGGGTCCCATTCGGCAAGTTCACGCTGCCTTTGGCCAAGGACAAAGCCAAGCTCGACATCGCAAAATTCAACGACGGCTTGGCCGAGGGCATCCTCAACCGCCTGGTGCGCGCCCAGTTGATCAAGGGTTCCGCCACCAAGGCCAAGGATAAGTTGATTTACCAGCTTCGCATCGAGAACGCATCGCCCCTGATCCTCAATGGAATCGCCTTGCTGGGAACCGCCAGCAAGCCCGACGAGTTCCCCAAGATTCTCGCCGGAATCTGCCTGCCGCCGCGGAAGAACATGACGTACCCGGCGACCGACGAAATGGTGAAGGTTCTGGGACTGAAGAAGGGGACCAAGGTCGTGGCGCTCGACTTGAGCGGCCTGTGATCGGCCAGCGCCGCAAGTTCCGGCTTGGCGAAACTTGGAGCAGCTAGACCGCCCCGGGCGACCCGTTCGTCCGGGGCAGCTATGTTTGTCGTGAAACCGTCTTTTCATCAGAAGATTGAAGTAGCCTGGGCATTTGCTTGACTAGCCCCAGAGCGGCGGTTACCATTAACCGACCCTCGCACATGCGAGGAAGCGACATCGTCCCAACTTTGCGATGTCGCCACAGGAGTCGCGCGATGTCCGCCGTCAAGTCGGCCGCCGTTTCGCTCATGGCCTTGATCTTGCTGTGTTCGCTCCCAGTCAGCGGTCCGCGACAGTCGGACGGTCTGGGCCGGGACGATCGTGGTGCGGTGACGCCACGAGCTGACTTATCGATCGCCCTCACCCCTCTGGCTCGTCTGCCGCGCCCGTCGTCGGTCGCGCCCCTTGCACCGTCGCGACGCCGGCTCAAAAGCATCCTGGAAGAGACGAACCACGAAATCGGCGACGAATGCGACTTCGGGTCCGTGGCTTCGCCCAGTCAGCATTCGCCGTCCAGTTCAGTCAACTTGAGCTCCCGCCGCCTACCGACGGCGCTTCCCTTGCGCTGTTAGTCACTCCTTTCTTCACACGCAAAAACGTGTCCCGCCGAAACTGCGCGGGCCAGACTATCGGCGCGGCGAGAGCTTGCCGGTCGGTCGCCAATCGCCAGCGGAATTGCCGTCAATGAACGCCCCTCGTCCCTTGCGCGGCGTTACTGCTTCGGCATGATTAGTAATAGTCTGATATGTATGTTGTTTGGTATAGGCAACAGGATGCGCTGGGTTCCCAGTTGATCCCGTTGTGAGCCGGCGTTTCCGGCTGCTTCTGTCCCGATCATCCGCTCGCACGCGACGAGCCAGGACCGCGGTCAGCGGCCGGCCGTTGATTGCAACGGAAGTCGCTTGTTATCCAGTTTTTCATCCGTGTTTTGCTGGTCTCGACAAGAGAAAGGGTAAACAATCATGCGTATTTTGATTTCTTCGCTTTGGGCGGGTTGCCTGCTGGTCTGGCTGCCGTTAGCCAGCGTCCGGGCCGATGATTCCCAGGCCCGAAAGCCGAAACAGCCGGATCGATCGGCCGCCGTCGAAGGTAAGGACATCCCCACTGTCAGTCTGCTGGACGCCGTGCGGGATGGTTCGGTGTCGGTCGATGCCGAAGGAACTGGAGACGGCCGTATGACCATCTCGCTGACCAACCGTACCAAGCACCGATTGCACGTCGTCCTCCCACCGGGGATCATCGCCCAGGGTGCTACCGGCCAGTTCGGAGGAATGGGCGGCATGGGTGGCGGCATGGGTGGCGGCATGGGCGGCGGTATGGGCGGAATGGGCGGCGGCATGGGCGGCATGGGCGGCGGCATGGGCGGTATGGGCGGCGGCATGGGCGGTATGGGCGGCGGCATGGGTGGCATGGGTGGCATGGGACGAATGTCCCGTACGATGCCTCCCATGATGGGCATGATGATGCTCGCACGGATCATCATGTACTTCTGTGGCGACGTCGATAGCTGGGACATGCGTAGTCTGATGATAGGAATGATGGGTGGCCGAGGCATGGGCATGGGTGGCATGGGCGGCATGGGCGGCGGCATGGGCGGCATGGGCGGCATGATGGGTGGTGGCATGCGATCCGTTCCGCCGACGAGCCTGCCGTTTGCCGGACTGGCACCGGGCCAGACCAGGCGGCTTCCAACCCGTCTTGTCAGCCTTTCTGCGCCGGATCCGGAACTGGGACTGAAGCTGCCCGCAAAGGGAGAGCGACTCCAGATCAGCGATGTTTCGGAAGTCACGAATGATGCTCGCGTCCAGAAGGCGCTCAAGCGGCTGGCGGCGGAGAAAGCCTCGGAGACGCTGTCGCAACTGATCATGTGGCGGCTCGCTGCCGGTCTTGATTGGGACACGATCGCCGGTCTGTCCCAGAAGTGGGCGAATCGGTACGAGCTGGCCCTGGCCGAGGATTTCGTCGATCATCTCGACACTCTGCCCGATGGAGAAGCAGGCCGGCTGTGGTTTGGAGTCGAAACAACCAGTGGAGCGAGTGAGGCGATCGCAGCGCAGGTTCGCGAGGCGCTCCAGCAGAAGTTGATTCTCGGTCTGACCGGCGAGATCGGGATACCGGCTCGCCCTCAGGGACCGGGCGTCTCTTGCCGCGTTCGGATCGGCGACGACCAGGCACTCGTGCAGGTTAGCAGCACCGACGCGGCCGCCGAGAAATGGGTGTCGTTCGGGAAGTTCTCGTTGCCGGTCGCACGTGAGGGGCAGAAGTTCGATGCGACTCGCTTTGTCGATGCGCTGGCCGGAGGGATTCTGAATCGGCTGGTTCGAGCCCAGTTGACCAAGGGCCCCAGGGAAAAGGACCGACTGACCTATCGCATTCGAATCGACAACGCGTCGCCCATGATCCTCAATGGGCTGGCCGCCGTCGGGACCACGAGCAAGGACGATGAAACGCCCAGGGTTCTGTCGGGCATCAGCATTCCGCCTCGCAAGCACATGACGGTCCCGGCCAGCGAGGAGACCGTCAACAAGCTCGGGTTACGGAAGGGCATTCGAATCCTGGCGCTCGATCTCAGCGCGCTTTGAAAACTATCAACGTGGGCGGTGCCGTCCGCGAGCAGTCCGCCAACCTCCGCCGCCCCGGGCGACCCGTTCGTCCGGGGCCGCTTTGTTTAAGTCCGCCAACCTCCGCTGCCCCGGGCGACCCGTTCGTCCGGGGCCGCTTTGTTTATCATCAAACCGTCGTTTCATCAGACGATGGAAAGAGTCTGGGCAATTGCTTGACTACCCCCAGAGCATCGGATAGCCTTGACCGAAGTCCCCACATGCGAGGGAGCGATATCGTGCCAACTATTTCGATATCGCCGAGGGAGTCGCGCGATGTCCGCCGTCAATTCGGCCGCCGTCTCGCTGATGGTTTTGATCTTGCTGTGTTCGCCCACAAGCGGCAGTGCACGACAGTCGGACACGCCAAGCAGGGGCGATCATGGTGTGGTGGGCCTGCGCGCTGACTCATCGATCGCCCTCACCCCTCTGGCTCGTCTGACGCGCCCGTCGTCAGTCACGCCTCTTGCACCGTGGCGACGCCGGCTCAAAAGCATCCTGGAAGAGACGAAACACGAAATCGGCGACGAGTTCGACTTCGGGCCCGTTGCTTCGCCGAGTCAGCAGTCGCCGTCCATCTCGGGCGACTTCAACTCTTGCCGCCTACCGACGGCCCCCCCGTTGCGCTGTTAATCAATCCTTCCTTCACACTCATGAGCGTGTCCCGCCGAAACTGCGCGGGTCAGGTGTTCGGCGCGCCATGAGCTTGCCGGTCGTCGCCAATCGCCATCGGAATGGCCGTCGTTGTAAGCGTTTGTTCCCTTGCGCGGCACTCCAGGCGTTGCTGTGATCCGTTATCAGGACGACAGTTAGTCGGTGTTTTGCTGGTCCCGACAAGAGAAAGGGTAAACAATCATGCGTCTTTTGATTTCTTCGCTTTGGGCGGGATGCCTGCTGGTCTGGCTGCCGTTAGCCAGCGTCCGGGCCGATGATTCCCAGGCCCGAAAGCCGAAACAGCCGGATCGATCGGCCGCCGTCGAAGGTAAGGACATCCCCACTGTCAGTCTGCTGGACGCCGTGCGGGATGGTTCGGTGTCGGTCGACGCCGAAGGAACTGGAGACGGCCGTATGACCATCTCGCTGACCAACCGTACCAAGCACCGATTGCACGTCGTCCTCCCACCGGGGATCATCGCCCAGGGTGCTACCGGCCAGTTCGGAGGAATGGGCGGCATGGGCGGCGGTATGGGCGGCATGGGCGGCGGCATGGGCGGCGGCATGGGCGGTATGGGCGGCGGTATGGGCGGTATGGGCGGCGGCATGGGTGGCATGGGCGGCATGGGCGGTGGCATGGGCGGCATGGGTGGCATGGGACGAATGTCCCGTACGATGCCTCCCATGATGGGCATGATGATGCTCGCGCGGATCATCATGTACTTTTGCGGCGAACCAGATAGCTGGGACATGCGCAGTTTGATGATGGGCATGGGCGGCATGGGCATGGGTGGCATGGGCATGGGTGGCATGGGCGGAATGGGAGGAATGGGAGGAATGATGGGTGGTGGCATGCGATCCGTTCCGCCGACGAGCCTGCCGTTTGCCGGACTGGCGCCGGGCCAGACCAGGAAGCTTCCGACCCGTCTTGTCAGCCTCTCTGCGCCGGATCCGGAAGTGGGACTGAAGCTGCCCGCAAAGGGAGAGCGACTCCAGATCAGCGATGTTTCGGAAGTCACGAATGATGCTCGCGTCCAGAAGGCGCTCAAGCGGCTGGCGGCGGAGAAAGCCTCGGAGACGCTGTCGCAACTGATCATGTGGCGGCTCGCGGCCGGTCTTGATTGGGACACGATCGCCGGTCTGTCCCAGAAGTGGGCGAATCGGTACGAGCTGGCCCTGGCCGAGGATTTCGTCGATCATCTCGACACTCTGCCCGATGGAGAAGCAGGCCGGCTGTGGTTTGGAGTCGAAACAACCAGTGGAGCGAGTGAGGCGATCGCAGCGCAGGTTCGCGAGGCGCTCCAGCAGAAGTTGATTCTCGGTCTGACCGGCGAGATCGGGATACCGGCTCGCCCTCAGGGACCGGGCGTCTCTTGCCGCGTTCGGATCGGCGACGACCAGGCACTCGTGCAGGTTAGCAGCACCGACGCGGCCGCCGAGAAATGGGTGCCGTTCGGGAAGTTCTCGTTGCCGGTCGCGCGTGAGGGGCAGAAGTTCGATGCGACTCGTTTTGTCGATGCGCTGGCCGAAGGGGTTCTGAATCGGCTGGTTCGAGCCCAGTTGACCAAGGGCCCCAGGGAAAAGGACCGACTGACCTATCGCATTCGAATCGACAACGCGTCGCCCATGATCCTCAATGGGCTGGCCGCCGTCGGGACCACGAGCAAGGACGATGAAACGCCCAGGGTTCTGTCGGGCATCAGCATTCCGCCTCGCAAGCACATGACGGTCCCGGCCAGCGAGGGGATCGTCAACAAGCTCGGGTTAAGGAAAGGCATTCGAATCGTGGCGCTCGATCTCAGCGCGCTCTGAAAACTGTCAACGTGGGCAGCGTCGTCCGCGAGGGCGGCAGATTTCGCTCGAACTTCCGTTGGCGCCCCGGGTGATTGATTCGCCCGGGGCGTCTTTCTTGACCCACGAGCTTCGCGGGCTTCTGCTAGAATCAAGTATCGATACTGGCTTGATTCTCGAGCCCGGGGCGTGAATTCACTGCGTCCGCCCTCGTGCTGGGAGCGCGGACGATGGCAGAGACTCGCAACACGTCGATCGACTTGCTGTTTGGAATCGCTGCCGTGGAGACGCGGTTGATCGACGACCAAGAGCTAATCGAGGCCTTGAAGGATCGGTCCAGCGCTACGGGCCGGTCGCTCGCCGAGATCCTGTTCGACCGGGGTTCGCTCGACCGGAATCAGGTCGATCTGGTCACGCGGCTCGTCGCCGAGCATCTCAAGCGGGGTGCGGGTGATCCCGAGAAGAGCCTGCGGACCAACACGCGAGTCGAGTTGACGCTCGAGCAAATCGCTCCACTCGACGATCCGGAAGTAGACGGCGCCCTGGCTCGCCAGGGGCTGTTGCCCCTGGTCGAACGCAGACGTCAGGCCGGTGCGGGTCTCCAATCCGGCGGCGCCTACGGGGCTTCGTGGATCGACGATCGGTTCCTGATCGTCCGGCTGCATGCGCGGAGGACTTGGCCAGGTCTTTGTGGCCGTTGATCGCGACCTGGGGCGCGAGGTCGCGCTCAAGCAGATCCGACCGGCGTTTGCCGATAACGAGGGGAGTCGCGCTCGCTTCGTGCGCGAGGCCGAAGTGACCGGTGGGCTCGAGCACCCGGGAATCGTGCCCGTCTATGCCTTGGGCTTCGATGGCGACGGTCGGCCGTATTACGCCATGCGGTTTGTCCGCGGAGAGAGTTTCAAGGAAGCCATTGCCGAATTCCACCGCGACGAGCGGTTCAGACAGTCGCCCGGGAAAAGATCGCTGGCGTTGCGCAAGTTGTTGAGACGGTTCCTCGATGTCTGCAATGCGGTCAACTACGCCCACGGCCGCGGCGTTTTGCACCGCGACCTGAAACCGAGCAATATCATCTTGGGCAAGCACGGTGAGACGTTGGTCGTCGACTGGGGATTGGCCAAGGCCGTCGGCACGAGTGCCGGCGGGTCGATCTCGGAAGAGCGGCCGCTGGTGCCTCCTTCCGCCAGTTCCTCGGCCGAGACTCTGCCGGGCTCCGCGCTCGGAACGCCGGCTTACATGAGCCCGGAACAGGCCTCGGGTGCGATCGACCGTCTCTCGATCGCCAGCGACGTCTACAGCTTGGGCGCGACGCTGTACTGTCTTTTGACCGGCCGGCCGCCCTTCGAGGGATGTGACGTGACGGCGCTCTTGGCGGCCGTCCAGAACGGAGCATTTGTCCCACCGCGCCAGCTTGACCGCTCGATCCCGCGGGCGCTGGAAGCAATCTGCTGCAAGGCGATGTCGCTTACGGCCGGCAGCCGCTATGGATCGGCGCCGATCTGGCCGACGAGATCGAGCGGTGGATGGCCGATGAGCCGGTCGGGGCGCGGGCCGAACCGCTGGCCGACCGAGCGCGGCGCTGGATGCGCCGGCACCGTACTACCGTCATCGCCGCCCTGGCGGCGGTGCTGGTTGCTCTGGTCGGACTGGGCGTCGTCCTGGCCGTCGAGTCGAGGGCCCACCAGGATCTCAGGGCGGCCCACGACCGTGAGCAGGCCCGATTCGACCTGGCGATGGCAGCCATCAAGGCGTTTCACTCGGGCGTGAGCGGAGATATCCTGCTCAAGGAGCCGCAATTTCAGCAGCTTCGCACCAGACTGCTCGGCGAGGCCCGCCGTTTCTTCGCGCGGCTCGAGGGTTTGCTCAAGGACCACACCGACCTGCGGTCGCGACGAGCACTGGGGCAGGCGTACAGCGAGCTGGCGGAGATGACCGACAAGATCGGCCCCAAGCTTGAGGCCCTCGAGCTCTTTCATGACGAGCTGGCCATCCGCCGCGAGCTGGCGATCGGGCCCCAGGCGGAAGCGACCGACCGGGCCGAGGTCGGCCGGTGCCTGCTGGACGTGGGCCGGATCGAATTCCAGACCGGAAACCCTGAGAAAGCGATGACCGCCTATCAGGAAGCCGGCTCGGCGCTCGAATCGCTCGTCGCCAAGACCAAGGTTCCGCCCCAGGTTCGAGCGCTTCGAGCAACGTGTTACGAGCGCATGGGCGAGCTCTATTTCGCGATCGACCGGCCCGCGGAGGCGATCTACTCCTATCAGAAAGGGGGCGCGATCCGTGCCGGGCTGGTGCGCGAAGTGCCGGAGGTCGTCGAGAATCGCGGCGAGCTGGCCCACTGCGATCAGGCGATCGGCACCGTCTACTGGGCCCAGGGACGGCCGAAGGAAGCGCTCGAAGCGTTCGAAGAGGCCAGGTCGATCCTCGGAGACCTGCTGGCGAACTTTCCGGCGAACATCGAGTTTCGAAAGCGACTGGCCTACATCGAAAACGACATGGGGTATCCGCTGCATTCGCTCGGCCGGACTGACGAGGCATTCCGATCCTTCGAAAAGGCGCGGGACATTCTTGATTCGCTGCTCAACGACTTTCCGGCAGTCACCGAATATCGTCGCCAGATCGCCAGCAGCGAGATCGGCATCGGGACGCTCCTTCTGGACGTCGGCCGGATGGAGGCGGCGCTGGCGGCGTTCGAGAAGGCCAGACTGCTCCTGGAAGCGCTGGACCGAGCCCACCCGGAAGTTGCGGAGATCCGCAACGCCCTGGCGCGGTGCTACAGCCAATCCGCCCATTCGCTGCGAGCGCTCGGCAAGCCGGTGGAAGCCCTCTCTCTCTCCTCCAAGGCCAAGACCCTGCGCGAAGCCCTGGTCGCGGCGAACCCCACGCTTTCAAGTTATCGGTCCGACCTGACCGTTACGACTGGCTTCTACGGCGTTCTCAAGCAAGAGACAGGGGACAACGCGGCTGCGGTCGCGAGCTTCCGCAAGGCCTTGAGCTTGCTGCAAGGGCTGGCCATCCAGACGCCCGACGACCATTACAATCGGGCTTGCATGCACGCCCGGCTGGCGAGCGTCGCCGGCAAGGCCGGTTCCGATTTGACGGTCGCAGAAGGCCAGGCCGAGGCCGACCAGGCGATGGCCGATCTCCGTCGAGCGATCGAGGCGGGGTTTGGCACCCGCGCACTGCTCAGGCTCGATCACGACCTCGACGCGCTGCGGTCACGCCGTGACTTCAAGCTGATGATGCTCGACCAGGCCTTTCCCAAGGATGTATTTGCCCCCCTCGACGGAAAGTAAGGCGCGGCGGGCCACGGAGCCGCCCCGAGGGTGACGAAAAAGTTCGCGACGAACAGGACGAAGACCGAACGACTGGGCTTGGTTATCGCGGTCATGAAGTTCAGTCCCAACCGTTACGACTTGCCGAAGGTCAGGCCAGGATCGTTCGCCGGCGCTCCCATGGCTTTGAAAACCAAGTGGCCGTCGTCGCTCCGCCTGAGAGTGCCCACCATCGGCGGTTGGTCGGGCGGGACGAGCGCCAATGTGTTGGTGTTGTTGTCGAAGGTTGCTTGACCGCGAAACTCGCGAGCCTGACCTCGGTCGGTGACCTTCCAGGAGAATCCTTTTTTCTGGTCCAGAGCCAGCGCGATGGTAACGTCCTTGGCGGGGCTGGCGGTCCCGGTGCCGATCAGCCCGGCTGGTACGGGATCAGTCGGCAAGGGCGGCGGCAGCGGGTTCTCACCACCAGCAGCACCCGGGGTCGCGGCTCCGCTTGCGAGCGCTTGGGCCTGCCCATTCGCAGCCTGCGCGGTTTGAGGGGCGGTAGCCGGTTGCGCGGGCTGGCTCTGAGCGAGCCGGGAGTCGCCAGGCTGGGCCGCGGCTCCTTGAGTCTGGGCGCCGTCGGCCTCCGGCTTGCGGCTGAGGAAGTCGAGAAGCTGCGCCGATAGCCGGTCCTGGGGCTGGAGCGCCACGACTTGCTTGAAAACACTGGCCGCGGCATCCGCGCTGCCTTGGGTCATGTAGAGCGAGGCCAGCAGGAACCGGGCTGAGGCGGCCTAAGGTGTGGCGTCGCAGAAAGCCTCGAGCGACCGGAGCTGCTGAGAATACACATCCACACTGGGATAAAGCCCGGCGAGCGTCGTCCAGTCCCAGCCGGGCCCCGCCGAAAGCACTGTGTACATCGGCACGGCCGCCTCGTCGAAGCGTCCCAGCGCGAAGAGGCAGGTCGCGCGAAACTCGTGCAGTATCGGATCGTTGGGGGTTTTGGACAGTGCGCCGTCGGCCAACTTGAGGGCCTGGCCGAAGTCGCCGGCTGGCACGATTCGGGGAGGGCGAACCTCCGTGTGAGCCGGTTGTTTGCATGGCTCGGACGGAGCCTCGCCCTCCTAGGATCACGAAACCCCATTTAGAGCTCGTCCGCGTGAAAGGTGTCTCCCTGCGCCATGTCGCCGGTTCGCAGCCCCTTTCGGAACCAGCGCACCCTTTGCTCGGAAGATCCGTGGGTGAAGGAATCGGGCACCACATATCCCTGGGCCTGTTTTTGGAGGCGATCATCGCCGATGGCCGCGGCCGCCCGCAGGCCATCTTCGATGTCGCCTTCCTCGAGGATATGACGCAATCTCTGCGCATGATGAGCCCAGACCCCGGCAAGGAAATCGGCTTGCAATTCGAGTCGAACCGACATCCGTTTGGCTTCGGTCTTGCTCATTCGCTGCTGTTTCGCGCGAACCTCGTCACTGATTCCCAGCAGGTTCTGGACGTGATGCCCGATCTCGTGCGCAATGACGTAGGCCTGCGCGAATTCTCCCGGCGCATGGAATCGATCCTTCAGCTCCTGGAAAAACACCAGATCGATATAAACGTTCTGATCGGCCGGACAGTAGAAGGGCCCGACGGCCGAGGTGGCCGATCCGCAGCCGGTCGTGGTCCCATTTTCGAAGAGGACCACGGTCGGCTTCCGGTATTGGCGGCCTTCCTTTTTGAAGAGGTCCGTCCAGACGATCTCGGTATTGCCGAGAATCGCGGATACGAAGTCTTTGGATTTCTGGTCGGCAGGTGAGGGCGGCGCCCGCGCTGTGCGGGCGCGGCCTGCTGATTCTGCTGCTGGAGGAGATTGAGGATCTCTCGTGGATCGGCGCCCAGGAAACTCGCGACCAGCACGATAACCAGCGTTCCGATTCCACCAATGGCGATTCCGGCAGGCTTGATTCCCCGTCGATCCTCGACATTCTCGCTCCGGGGTTCGTCTTGCCAACGCATAGATGGCTCACTTGAGGCGGGAGGTGTAATTGGAGTCTTGTCGTCTAGTTGAGCATGATCCAGTCAAGACGCGGGGCACGTCAAGACGTGAGGATTGCCGACCTGTCCAGAAAAACGGGATGAGTCGCTCGAATCCAATTTCTTGATTCATTTCGTCTGCTTGGTCTCTGGACTTACTTTGCCGTTGCGGTATTCTGAAATCTCCGATCGCGATCCGGTTTCGTCCGAAGCGCCGGGACAACGCCCAGCAAGGGCAAGTCGCCGTGGACTGATCGACGCAGGCAGGCTGTGGAAACCCGGGCGCGGCCGAGACACTTCCCAACTGCCATCTTCGAATTCACGCAGTGAAAGGCCCCGTCCAATGTTGAAAGTTCCGCTCAAGAGATTGGCCCTCATGTTTTCCGTCGCCGGAATCCTCGTGTTCGCGTCCGGAGCGATGGCGCGCGGCCAGGCGACGACCCAAACACCCGGTTCGCGGGCGAAAGCAGCCGCGAAGGTCGCCCTCGACCTGAACGCGGCGACCGCCCAGGAGCTCCAGGAGCTGCCGGGGGTCGGCGAAGCGACCGCGCGGAAGATTGTCGCCGGTCGTCCCTATTCCCGCATCGACGACCTGGCCAAGGCAGGCGTGCCAGCCCGTACCGTCGATGGCATCCGGTCCCTGGTTCGGGTCGGAGCCGCCTCCGCGAAAGGCAAAGCCAGGGCGATCGCGGCACCCATCGAAAAAAGCGCTGGCAAGGTCAACGTAAACACCGCCGAGATCGCGGAGCTGGAATCGTTGCCGGGAGTCGGCGCGGCGATTGCGAAAGCCATTGTGGCTGGCCGGCCGTGGAAGTCGGTCGCCGACCTGGAAAAAATCCGCGGCCTGGGCAGCGGCCCGCGGTTCGAGCGGCTCCGCGAGCTGATCACGATCGACGGCGCGGCTGCTGCGGGCCCGGCTTCCAAAGTAGCCGCCGGGAGAATCCGGTCCGCGCGGGATGTTCTCAAATCCGTGGCAGTCACCAAAGGGATGACCAGGCTCGCTCCCGGTCAAAAGGTCAACATCAACTCCGCCGCCATGCACGAGCTCGACATGCTGCCGGGCATCGGGCCCGTCAAGGCCCAGGCGATCATCGACGCCAGGCCCTTCAAGACAATCGAGGATATCATGAAGGTCCGAGGCATCAAGCAAGGCGAGTTCGCCAGGATCAAGGACATCATCACCGTGAAATGACCGGCTGGCCAACCGAGCACGTTTCGATGTCGATCATCGCCCCGTTCCCACCCACCGTCACCCGCGGCGGTTGGATGGGAACTGCCGGCTCGCAATGAACTGACTGATGCCACGCCGACCCCTATTCCGCGAGTATCGCGGCGTTCGGCGACCAAGGATCTGGGCAGAAATAAGTTAACGGAATCGCCGGGAAAGCCGGTCTTGAGATCGTTGACGCCCAGTTGCTCAAGGCAATACAGCACGTCCTCGATCAGCTTTCGGTTTCCGTAAGCGGAGGGACGGATGTGCCGCGAAATGTTCCAGTAGAGCATCGCGGCGAACCCCGGCTGCCGAGTTCGAGAACGATCTCGGCGTAACGGACGGTCGAGCGGCCCAGCGGATTGCCTTCCCGGAAAAGCCGCGCCGTTTCCTTGCGCAGGAGGCCCTCGTAGAAGACATCCGTCATCCAGCGGAAGTCGGCGAGCACGGAGCTCGAACCGGATTGGTGATCGTCGAATAGGGCGATCACTTCGCCTCGAATACCACGGTCCGCGGTTTCGTCTCGTCGCGAAACTCGCGATCGATGAAAGAGCGGAACGAAGAGGATTCGAGGGACGAGCCGGAACATCGTAGACGCTCCTGTCTCTGGCTGTGATGAGCTACGAAGCTGGAGTCGGATCGTTATGAGGTCCAAGTCTGGCAGAACAGATTTTCGCCCGTCGTCTGAGAAAAGTGACCTAATTTTAACTTGGGCTCGCTTCCTTGGAACCTCCGACCGATTGTCGACGGCTGCCGAGGGCGGCTTGAATCTGCCAGTCTTCAACCTCACCGACGGTTCATAAGATATGAAGAAAGACCGCGTTAGAGAGTCTCCCGCGCGTAGGCTGGGGATCCTCTACGTCGCCTCGTTTTTCACGATAGCCCTCCTCTCAGGCATCAGCCAGGCCTTCATCCTGAGAGAAGTCTCCTGGCAGAGCCGAGTGATCTCCTCCGTCGCGCACTCCGCCGGGCAGCGGTCGTTCGATCACCCTCTGGGCGTGTTCGCGATGTCAACCCTGGCCGCGTCCGAACCCGGAGAGCGTGTAGAATGCGTGGGCTCGCTTCGCAGCGCGATCCAGTTGAACCAACGTGAATCCTCCGATACGTCTCGCCCAGGCGCGGCGTTCACCGATTCAAGCGCGCCCGATTCCAGGTCCTCCCGGCTGCACCGGGAGGCAGAGACGCACCGCCAGTCGGCGATCGAATCGGCTCAGTCCCTGGTCTCACTTCTCGAGCGGCAAGGGTTAACGACACCGAGGCCCGGGGAAGCCGAGCCGTTCGTGCGGCGCATTATCGCCGAGGAAGAGGCATTCCGGCGGGTGTCAGGGGACGCCGCGCAGGCGGCTGCGGACGACGTGGCCGCTCGCACTCAGCGAATCGAGTCGATCGAGTTTCAATTGTTCGGGTTGGTCGCGGTCGTGCTCGTACTCGAGGGTCTTTTCGTGGTCAACCCCGTGATCCTGAAAATCCAGCAGTTCATGCGGGACATCAGCCGGTCGCACGAAGAGTTGAAGTTCTACGCCAAGAAGCTCGAGCGGAGCAACAAGGAGCTTCAGGACTTTGCTTCGGTTGCGTCACACGACCTGCAGGAGCCGTTGCGGAAGATCCACGCCTTCAGCGACCGGCTGCGGTCCCGATGCGCCCAGGGGCTCGACGATCAGGGGCGCGACTACCTCGACCGGATCCAGAACGCGGCGGGGCGGATGCACACCTTGATCAACGACCTGCTCACCTACGCCCGGGTCGCGACCAAGGCTAAACCGTTTGTAACCACCGACCTGGTCTCGATTACCCGCGAGGTGGTGTCTGACCTGGAGGCCCGCATCGAGCAAGTGAACGGGCGCGTCGAGGTGGGTGAATTGCCCAGCGTGGAAGCCGACCCGTTGCAAGTGCGCCAGCTCATGCAGAACCTGATCGGCAACTCGCTTAAGTACCACCGTCCGGACGTGCCCCCGGTGGTCAACATCTACAGCCATCATCTGACCGAGGGCCCGTCGCCGACGCAGAGCGCATCGGGCGGTCCCTATTGTCAGATCCTGGTCGAAGATAACGGGATCGGCTTTGACGAGATCTACGCCGACAAGATTTTCACGATTTTCCAGCGGCTTCACGGGCGCACCGAGTACGAGGGCACGGGAGTCGGACTGGCCGTCTGCCGTAAGATCGTCGAGCGGCACGGCGGCACAATCACGGCACGGAGCACGCCCGGAAAGGGTTCTACATTCATGGTGACGCTGCCGGTCCGGCAGCCAAAGGAGGTGACTCCCGATGAACGCGAATCGTGAAGCGATCACGATCTTGATCGCCGACGACGACGCCGATGATCGCCTGATGGCCAAGGAGGCTCTGGAAGAGTGCCGGCTGGCCAACCACATCGACTTCGTGGAGGACGGCGTCGAGCTCCTGGACTATCTGAACGCCAGGGGCCGGCACGCAGCTAGACGGGCCGAGATAAGGCCGGGCTTGATCATTCTCGACCTGAATATGCCCAAGATGGACGGCCGCGAGGCGCTCCGGGCGATCAAGGCGGACCCTTCATTGCGGCGGATCCCGATCGTGGTGATGACGACCTCGCAGGCCGAAGAGGACATCTACCGCACCTACGACCTTGGTGTCAATTCGTTCATCACGAAGCCTGTCACCTTCGAACGCTTGGTGGCCGTCATGCGGGTGCTGGGCTCGTACTGGATCGAGATCGTCGAGCTTCCGGACGCGGGCGAACCGCGTGAAAGGCGCTCATGAGACACAGGCATTTGAAGATCCTGATTGTCGATGACGACGAGGACGATTACTTCCTGACGCATGCGATCCTGGTCGACGTTTACGGCGACCAGATCGATGTGGACTGGATTTCCTCTTATGAAGCAGCCATCGAGACGCTTCTGAGCGATCGCCATGGGCTGTGCTTGATGGACTACAACCTCGGAGCGCGGACCGGCCTCGATCTGCTCCGCGAAGCGTCGGCCCGAGGCTGCCGCACGCCGATCGTCATGCTTACCGGCAACGCCGACCGGGAAGTGGATGTCAAGACGATGGAGGCCGGGGCGGCCGACTACCTGGTCAAGGGGCAGTTCGGGGGCCTGCAACTGGAGCGGTCGATTCGCTACGCCATCGGTTTCGCAGTCGAACGACACCAGACGCTGGAGGCACTGCGCCAGAGTGAGGAACGCTATGCGCTGGCGGTGCGCGGAGCGGCCGATGGGCTCTGGGACTGGGACCTGACGACCGACAGAGTGTACTACGCTCCACGCTGGAAGTCGATTCTTGGGTACGAAGAAGGCCAGATCGGCGACAGCATTCGGGAGTGGTTCGACCGAGTGCACCCGCTGGATGGCGACCGAGTCAGAGCCGAGGTCTCCGACCACCTTGCTGGTAAGACGTCCCACCTCGAATCCGAGAATCGCATGTTCCACCGCGACGGGACCTACCGCTGGGTCCTCACCCGCGGACTGGCCGTGCGTAACGACCACGGAAAGCCTGTCCGAATGGCGGGTTCCCAGTCTGACATCACTCAGAGAAAGGCAGCCGAGTACCGCATGCAGCACGACTGCTTGACCGGTCTTCCCAACCGCGCTCTCCTCCTCGATCGTCTGGGCGAGGCCGTCGCGCGGGCGAAGCGACGCCCTGATTGTCGGTTCGGGGTCCTATTCCTCGACATCGACAGCTTCAAGCAGGTCAACGATAGCTTGGGTCACCAGGTGGGGGATCAGCTTTTGATCGAAATCAGTCGGAGGCTGCAATGCTGCGTGCGCGAGGCCGATACCGTCGCCCGCGTGGGGGGAGACGAATTCATCGGCTTGATCGACGGCGTCGAAACCGACGACGACATCCGGAGCGTCGCCGCCCGGATCCTGGAAAGCCTGCGGGCTCCCTTCCCACTTGCCGGGCATGAAGTGGTCGTGAGCGCCAGTATCGGAGTCGCCTTGAGCGACGACTCCGGCGACAGCGCGGAAGTGATCGTCAGAAACGCGGACATCGCGATGTATAAGGCCAAGGCTCAAGGCAAGGCGGGTCTTATCGTGTTCGACGCGGCGCTGCACGCCCGTGCGCCAGGCTGCCAGCGAGATGAATGCCGCGCCGTCAATCAGCGTCAACCGGTGATACCAGTTGCTGATGGTGGGGCAGCGCATCATTGACCGTGCCCCGTTTCGCTCGTCGCTCTATTTTTTACTTGGCAGAGCCGGCGCTTTTCAGCTCCATCTTCACCGTTGACTCGAGATCCTGGACGAACTGCTGGCCGTTGACTTTCATCGTCATCGACATCTTTTGAACCACGTCGGAAGACTTCAGGCTGCCCGCCGAGTTGTCGAAGCGATAATGGCCCTTCGTCTGCTGCGAGGTCACCTTGATCTCGAACGGCGAGCCCTCTTTCGGCTCGATGGTCGCCTTCACATCCATCCCGATGTTTTCGACCGGGCCGGCCGCGGGCTCGAGCGTATAAGTCGTATCCATGATCATCGTTCCGAATGGCATTGCCAGCTTGCGGGCCGCTTGCCACGATTTGCCCGGCGCGATCGCCCCCTCCGGAAAGACCACGACCGACTGTCCAACCAGGTTCTTGAGGCCTTCCTCGCTGCCGAGGCTCGCCGCGCCGGGGCCGGCGTTCTTGAAGGCATCGACGATCTTCGCCGGGACCTTGAGATCGCGGATCTCGCCCCGCGGGGTCATTTTCAACGTGAACGGACTTCCGGCCATGGACCTGAACAGCTTCGTCATCAGTTCCGGCGTGCCCGGGGCATCCTCGGCCTTGGCCGTATCCACCTCGGTGTTGCCGCCCGGCCCCATCGACTGAAACTTGACCCGGTTGATCGTCTGCACCATTTCGGCATTGCCGTCCTTGTTGACCCCCTTCACCTCCCAGGTGATATCCGTCACCTGCGAGTAGCTCGTCTCAACCGGCTTTCCCATCAGTTCCATCTTCATCGCCGTCTTCTGGGTCATGGCATAAACATGCTTTTGACCCGGCGCGAACTTCCACCTCAGCGTCGCGTCGGCCCCCGCCGTTGACGCCGCCGTTGTCAACAACAACACTAACGCCGCCGGCAAACTGAGCTCAGAACCAACGCTTGACCTTGGATTCTTCATCGCGTGAGCCTCGTTCGAACTGGTCACGATCCATCCGGCTTGATCCGGCCGGAACGCAGATCGCAACGTTGGAAAAAACCAATACAGCAATTGACCATCTTACTGATCTTTGCTCAATCAGGGAAACCTCTCTCGGGACAACGGAGCATCGCCACTGCACTCGGCAACAGTGCGTCCTGGCCCATTTCCAGAGATTTCTCCAAAGGCAGCTTGAGACGACTGGGCAGTATAGGTAGACTGCATCCTTCAGAACTGCTGGCCTCCAACTCTTCTGCCGTGAGGTAAGCCGATGTCCGAGACACAAGTTGGTGCGATCCAGGACCCGTTGGGATCCGGCGCAGGGACGCTGGATCTTGTGAGCAAGGCGGCGCGGGATGGCGCCGCGGATGCCCGCGATGCCGCGATCCGTGCCTGGAACGCGACCAGCCAGATCGCGTCCCGGTGCGTTTATACGACCTGCTACGCGGTTTCCTACGGCGTGGTCTTTCCCGCGGTGTTTCTGGCCCATTCGATTCCGCGGGACAATGCGGTGGTGCGGGGTTTGGTCGACGGAGCCCAGGAGGCGATTCACAAGGTCGAACACCTCCGGAGCAAGTAGGTTGAAAGGGCCCTGTCGGCACCTCAGCCGGGCTGAGCCGCCGCCAGGAGAATGTGTGCCGGCCTTCTGCCCGTCGCTCGTCCGCGAGCGACGGGGGCGAGGTGGATTCGCGCGGGGCGCGGTTACTTTCCCGCCTTGAAAAGGGAGGGTTCGGGGCGATAGCATTGAATTAGCATGCGGCGACTTGGCCGTTCGGGTCTTTTCGATACCTATCAATGGCTTGAATCGTCGGCTATGATACATCTTCGCCCGACGAACATGTGGGCCATCGACCACCTCGGATCGCACCTTGCTGTGAGGATCCTGGTGACATGCGCTTTCGTTAAATGCCGCTTGGCGAATCGGAAAAAATACGTCGCGACAACATCCGCCGACGCCCGAAGAGTATCTCGAGCTGGGAGCGGACCTCAAATCGGAGCCTCATCATGCAACGCTTCCTCACGGTCGTGCTCGGTCTATTGCTAGGTCTGAATTTGGCGGCCTCGAGCGCCAGCGCGCAGTGGAACTACCCGATGGGCTATGGCGGCTACGGGATGAGCCAATGGGGGGCCGACCCCGGCGCCGGCTACATGGCGGGCCTGGGGGCGTACGCGCGGGGCCAGGGTGTCTATCAGCTCAACAAAGCCAAGGCCGACGCGATCAACGTCGACACGATGGTCAAGTGGAACAAGGCCCTGCGGGCGCGCCAGCAAGCCGTCCGCGAAGACCAGCGGAAAGAGGCGCTCAAGCAGGAAGCCGAGCGCGAAGCAAGGGCCGACCAGTTGAATCTGAGGGACGGGACGACCCTTAATGACCTGCTGTATCAGATTCTCGACGCCGACCCGGCCGTAGCGAGCTCCGCGCGCGCGAAAGCCCCGCTCAGCTCGAGCGCGATCCGGGAAATTCCGTTCGAGTGGGACTCGGAGGCCGTTACGATCTGCATCGACCAGTTAACTGCAACGGCGGAAATGCCCGAACCGCTGGCGGACCCGAGGTTTTCCGACGAACGCAATGCCCTGCACTCGGCCGTCGCGCAGGCACTCGAGGAAGATGCCAAGGGGACCGTATCGCGGGCGACCGTCAAACGAATCAACGACGCGGTGGCGAGCTACCGCTCCAAGTTCCTGAAAACGACATCCGACTTCGTGCTCGGCTACCAGGATTCACTGGATTACTTCACCACACTGGCAAGCCTGAGCCGATTGCTCAACGACCCGAGCATGAAGGCGTTCCTCGCCAAGCTCGACGATGGCCAGGAGCGGACCGTGGGAGATCTGGTCGCTTTCATGAATTCGCATAATCTCCGCTTCGGAGCGGCGACATCCGAGCGCCAGATCGAACTCTACGCCCGGCTCGTGCCGGCCCTCAAGTCGATTCGCGACGAGGCCCTGACCGCGAACGTCACGCGTTCCTCTCCGGACCGGACCGGGGCAGGACTGAAATCGGCAGCGAAGCAGGCATTCAAACCGATGGGCTGGGACCAGCTCGAGGCGCATCTCAAGAGCCAGTAAAGTGCCCGATCGAAGCGGGGTCTTGACGTAACGGTCCGCTTGGGAGCGCTTTGAGTCTCCGACCGGCGGTAATCACGCGACAAAAGCCAGGAAATAGAACGTCCAGCCGCTCACGGCCGTCAACGCCATGTCGATGGCCGCAACCGTCCCCCAGCGGGAGTGGTAAGCACTGTGCTGGTTGGGACGGGGCGGGTTCGGGAACTGGTTGAGCGCCCGCAGTATGACCAGGAGCCAGAGGGCGAGGGTCGTCGTCGCGAAGAGCAGGTGGATCCAGAGCGCATAGATCACGAGGCCGCTCCCGGCGGCCGCGTCGTAGTACGGCGAAAGGTCCGCACGCTCCCGCCAATTCTCGACGAACTGAATATCGATCTCGAAAAAGACCAGGAGGAACAACAATCCGCCTGCAAGACAGAGCTGGGTGATCTTGTGCCGGCGATACTTCTGCCGGTACTTCACCAAGAAGAGACTCGATCCGAGAGCGATCAGAACGAGCGCCATCGCGACAACGATCACGTCGATCATGAAGGGACCGCGCCAGGGCAGGAAGCCAGTGATCGGATAACGAGGGTTCATCGCCATAGTTGCGAGCTCGCTGCAGTGGTCATGCAAACCAGGTTCACGTGATCAGGCAATCTGATCTGGGCTTGCCGAAGTTGTTTCAAACTAGCAAATGACTGCCCCTACGAACAGTTCTCCGTCGTTCGCGCTGTCCACCAACGCATTTTCGGATAGACTGAAATGCACGGGCGGGCTTGCCGCGTCGTGGCTCGCGTGAGCCTGCGCGTGGATCACGGGCCCTTTCGTCTTCGCGGGCGCTTAATCATGTCATCGGGAACGGAACTCTGGGCAACGCTCGGCGATCTCTACGACGAGAAACGGAAAACCGAGTTGGTTGGAGGAAGGATCGTTCCTCTCATGCCAACCGGTGCAAGCCGAACCGGATCGCGGGGCGGATCTTCAAGAGCCTCGACGATCTTGGGACGTCGACCCCATCGCGGAGTGCGTGAACGTGTATTGCGCTAGTGCGCCCGAGCGGCCCGTCACGTTCGGCCGCGGTCAAACCGCCGACGCCGAGCCGGCAGTCCCCGGTTGGCGCATGCCCGTGAACCGGGTCTTTTCGTGAGTCTGTTTGGCCCCGGCTGTCCTCCCAAGCAGCGCCGCCGCCAGGCGGCCGCAGCATGAAACCGCGAGAGTCCGGTGATTCGGCAAAAGGACCTGCGGATCGTCGTGCGACCAAGATTGGCAATACCGTGACCGTAACTCGGGCATTGATCGCATGAGTTTCGAGGACGCTTGGCGCCGGTGTCACGAGGAATCCGTGGCGATGGTAATCCTGAACCGAAGGCTTCGCGAGGACCAGCTCTTCAATCCACTGCTCGGTGAGGTGCCAGGCCAAGTCTAACAAAATGGGACGAGACCAATCCCAAGGCAGGAGAAAGATCAGCCAGTGCCTCTGTCACTTTCCGCCCCCGCTTTCCGTCAACTTTCTTAGGACCTCATCGAGGTTGAAGCTCGCAGCCTTCTGCCGCTGCGGGAATTCCTTGAACGTCGTCAGGAACTTGCCCACGTAATCCTGCGCCGGGACCAGGAGGAACGCATGGTCCAGCAGCCAGTCGTAGTATGTGTTTGACGTGATGTCGGCCCGCTCGTATGGATCGAGCCGGAGGTTGAAAATCTTCGGCACGCGGAGCGTCGTGAACGGCTCGGCCCAGATCCGCAGCGTCCCCGGCGCGCGCTGTTCCATGAACACCAGCTTCCAGTTGTCATACCGCAGGCCGGTCAGTTGCTGATCGTCGTTGCAGTACAGGAACGACTCGCGCGGGCTCTTGTCGGCTTGACCGGTCAGGTAGGGCACGAGGTTGTACCCGTCCAGATGGACCTTGTAGGTCATTTCCCCGATGGTGTATCCCCTCTTGAGCTTGTCGGTCACTTCGGTGTCGCCGGCCATGGCCAGGATGGTCGGCAACCAGTCGTGGTGGCCGACGATCTGGTTCGAGACGCTTCCCGGCTTGATCTTGCCCGGCCAGCGGACCATGCACGGCACCCGGTAGGCGCCTTCCCAGTTCGAGTTCTTCTCGTTGCGGAATGGGGTCATGGCGCCGTCCGGCCAGCTATTCATGTGCGGGCCGTTGTCGGTCGAGTACATGACGAACGTGTTGGCCGCAATCCCGGCATCATCCAGCGCCTTGAGCACCGTACCGACGTTCTTGTCGTGGTCGATCATCGCGTCGGCGTACTCACCCATCCACCGGCCGGACTGTCCCTTGCTCTCGGGCTTGACATGGGTGCGGAAGTGCATGTGCGTGAAATTCACCCAAACGAAGAACGGCTTGCCGGCCTTCGCCTGGCGATCGATGAATTCGACGGCCCGGTTCGCCACGTCGTCGTCGATCGTCTCCATACGCTTCCTGGTGAGCGGGCCGGTATCCTTGATCGTCTGCTTGCCGACCTTGCCGAACCGCGGGTCCACGGTCGGGTCGTCGTTGTCCGTGGCCTTGCAGTCCATCACGCCGCGCGGTCCGTATCGCGCCCGAAACGCAGGGTCCTTCGGGTAGTCCGGCAATTCGGGCTCCTCCTCGGCGTTCAAGTGATAGAGGTTGCCGTAGAACTCGTCGAAGCCGTGAACGGTGGGCAGGAATTCGTTGCGGTCGCCGAGATGGTTTTTTCCGAACTGGCCAGTGGCGTAGCCGAGCGGTTTGAGCAGTTCGGCGATGGTCGGGTCTTCCTTTTGCAAACCGACAGTTGCGCCCGGCAGGCCGACCTTGGTCAACCCCGTGCGCAGTCCGTGCTGGCCCGTGATGAACGACGACCGGCCGGCGGTACAACTCTGTTCCGCGTAGGAGTCGGTAAACATCATTCCTTCGCGGGCCACACGGTCGATGTTGGGAGTCTGGTAGCCCATCACGCCGTGGGAATAGGCGCTGATATTCGACTGGCCGATGTCATCACCCCAGATAATGCAGACGTTCGGCTTCTTGCCGGACTCCTGGTCAAGGGCGGCAACCGCCTGGTTATGAGCGGCCAAGGCGAGAATTGCGCCCTGGCTCACGCCGTCGCAGGAGCCCACTGGTCCTGCCACCGATCGGCGTGGTGGTTCGTCCGTCGTGGTCGCTGCCGGCTGGTCGGCCCGGGCACTCCGGTTGAGATCGACTTTTCCGCTCGCCGCGGCGAAGCCGAGCGTGCATCCGATCGCCATCACCACCATCACGGCACTGACGTGGGTTCCTCGGATCATTGGGGCTCCTCGCTGTTTTCATGGTTTGCCCGGCCGGCCGCCGCACTGCCGCATACGTGAACTTAAACGCCATGCGACCGTCGCAACCAAGAAGGCTCGAGTATCGTTTCGTTCCGGGGACGATAAGTGTATCCTGACGACGACGACGTGGCACAGTGCACCGGCTCCTTGCACCGCGCCGGGCGGCCCGGCCCGGCCTTACAGCTCCCGCAGCGCCGAGATTACGTCGAGCCGGACGGCCCGGATTGCGGGAAACATGCCGCCGAAGACGCCCATGGCCAGAGTCATCGCCAGAGCGACACCCATGACCATTGAGCCGAAGCGAAACGAAAACGTGATCGAGGCAAAGCTGTTGAAATCGCTGGTCTCGTAAGTCAAGGCGTTCAGGGGAATCGTCGCCAGCAGACCGAGCGCGCCGCCCAGTGCGCACAGGATCAGCGACTCGCCCAGGAAGCTGATCAGAATGTGAATCTGCGAGAAACCGAGGGCGCGCATCGTGCCGATCTCGCGCGTTTGCGCGCTGACCGCGGCGAACATGGTGTTGGCAGCGGCGAACATGGCGCCGAAAGTCAAGAGGACGGCGATGAGCGTCGCCGCTGTTTTGAGGAAGATGCCCGAGCGGCTCTGGTTCTGGAAGTAGACGGGCTCGGGGATCGCCGCCAGTTTGAACTGAGTGGCGTCGTCGATCGTCTTCTTGATCCTGTCGTAGTCCTGCTGGCTGGCCGCGCGAAGCTGCACGCAGGAGACCGAGCCGTCGCGTCCGGTATTCTTCTCGACGTCCTTGAGATCGGCCCAGATTTCGCTCTCAGCCGAACTGCCGCCCGCGGTGAAGAGGCCCACGACGCGGTAGATCTCCTTGTCGCCAAAGCTCATTACTCCGCCGATCTGGGCCCGTTTGAACCGCCTCGACATCGTGGTGCTGACGATGCATTCGCCCTTTCCCTCGTCAACGTCCTTCCCCTCCACGATCTTGAAAGCGGGCCGCAGCTGCGCGACGCGCGCTGCACGCCGCGGACGATGATGTTGGTGCGAGTTCCGTTCTCGCGCTCCGCGATCGGGATGTTCAGCAGCTCCTTGGCAGCCAGCGGATGGCCCTGGTCGTCGCGCGCGATGCCGGGCAGGTTGAGAATCTCGTCGGCCTTGTTCGACTCGAAGCCTCCCGTGGTCTCGTTGGTCGAGCCCTTGCGGAGCACGATCAGATCGAGCGGCTCGCCCGAGATGGTCAAACTGTGCTCGAGCCCTTCGACCAGGCCGAAGATGAGGCACGACGACCAGACGACAAGACCGGTGGCCAGGACGGTCATCACGGTCGTCTTCCAGCGGACCTTGAGGTTCCGCAGGTTGTATTTGAGCGGAATCATGGCGATTCAGACGACCCTCCTGAGGCCGTCGACGACGGCAAGGTTGGCCGCGCGCAGGGCTGGATAGAGCCCGCTGGCCAACCCGATCACGAGCGAAACGGCCAATCCCTGGAGGGCGACACTCCAGGGAACGAAGAAGAACGGCAGAAATCCCGCGGTGTACGGCGCGATATCGAACCATTCGAAGAAAGCCTTGCTTCCCAGAGCGCCGATCAAGCCGCCCAGGCCGGCGACCAGCATGGCCTCGGTCAGTACCATCGCCAAGATCAACGTCCGGCCGAACCCGATCGCCTTGAGGATAGCCACTTCACTGGTTCGTTCCCGCATCGACATCGCCATGGAGTTTCCCGCGACGCAGAACAGTGAGAACACGACGGCGATCCCGATTCTCCAGATCATGCCCTTCAAGTCGCCGAGCATCTCCTCAAACATCTTCCCGAACGCCTCCTCGGTCTGGGTGCGGGTCGGATAATCGCTGTTGCGGTACAATTCGTCGATTCTCTTGCACAAGCCCGCCATGTCATCGGCCGACTTGCACTTCGTGAAGATCATGCCCGCGTTGCCCGATATCCGCGTCGGCGCAGCCCCTGCACCAGGAGCGCGCTGCGATGCGAACCGCTTCATCCCCTCGTCGAGGTATTCCCAGTTGAACAGGCACATGCGCAGGTCCCGGTTGCTTGGGCCGTCGTAGATTCCCGTGATTTTGAGGTTGAGGTCGATCGGATAAGCATCGCCCTTGAGCGGCAGGTAGTCGCCGACCTTGAGCTTCTTGTCGGCGGCGAGCTTGCGGCCGATGACGCAGCTATCCTTGGTTTCCTTGAATGCCTTGAGCTCGTCAGCAGGAATCGTGAACTCATCGAGGATGTCGAAGACGGTCGCGGGATCGACGCCGAATTGCGCGAACGGCAAGATTTCGTCCTGGTACTTGCCGCCATACCAACTGAACTGCGTCGCCGCCTTGACGCCGTCGAGGTGCCCGATGTCGCTGACGCACTTGATCGGCAGGAACCCCGCAAAGCCGTTGGCGTTGAGGGTGGCGATGCGGTTGTAGATCCGCGTCGACGAGCTCACCTCGTCGCTGATCGCGAAGAACGACACCAGAATCATCATGAGCAACAGACAGATGGCGGTCGACGCCACGGTCAACAGGGACCGCACCGGATTGCGGCGGGCGTTGCGCAGGATGTAGGTGAGATACTTCATGACGCGGCCGGTATGCGGGCATCGAGGGCGATGTCGCCAACGAGCCGGCCCTTGTCGAGGTGGAGCACCCGGCTGGCCCGCTGGGCGGCGAGTGGGTCGTGGGTGACCATGATGATCGTCTTGTGGAATTCGCGGTTCAACTGCTCGAGAAGATCCAGGATCTCGCTTGCCGTGCTGCGGTCCAGGTCTCCGGTGGGCTCGTCGGCCACGAGCAGATAGGGGTCGGTCACAATCGCCCGCGCGATCGACACGCGCTGTTCCTGACCGCCGGAGAGCTGGCGGGGAAAGTGGTGCTCGCGACCCTCGAGCCCGACGACCCGCAAGGCCGTCATCACGTTGGCTCGCCGCTTGCGTCGCGACAGTCTGGTCAAGAGGAGCGGCAGCTCGACGTTTTCGAACGCCGTCAGCACCGGAATCAGGTTGTAGGTCTGGAAGATGAAGCCGACGTTGTTGGCCCGCCAGCGGGTGATCTCCCCCTCGCTCAGCCAGCTCAAATCCTGGCCGTGCACGAGCACCCTGCCGCTCGTGGCGCGGTCAAGCCCCGCGATCAGGTTCAAGAGCGTCGTCTTGCCCGACCCCGACGGGCCCATCAAGGCCAGGAACTCGCCTTCCTCAACCTTCAGATCAAGGGCAACGAGCACGGGAATGCGGAACTGGTCGCGGCGATACTCCTTGTCCACTCCCTCCAGAACGATCGAGCTCGTCTCGGACATGCGCAATGCACCTTTCCCAAATGCGGCGAGCCACGGTCAATCGGCTCTTCTCACGGTTTCGTTCTCGCGGAGCCCCCGGGATGGGTTGATCACCACCGACTCGCCGGGGTCGAGACCGGACTCCACCCGCGCCAGGGCATCGGTGGTGGTCGCCACTTCCACCCGCCGCTTGTGGATCACATCCGCATTGCCGACGACCCAGACATGGTCGTGTCCATTCTCCTGGAAGACGGCCGATTTGGGCATGAATACGTACGACTGGCTCACCTCTCTGCGGTTGGCGGTCTTATCCGGCAGAAAATGGACGGTGGCGGCGAGCTCGGGAAAGAGCTTGTCGTCGGGGTCGAGAATCTCGACCTTGACCTTGACCGTGCCGCGCGATCGGTCACCCATCGGAATGACCTGACGCAGCCGGCCGCGGTATCGCCTCGAGGGAACAGCACTGACGGATACCTCGGCGGGCTGTCCCAATTTCACCCGTGACATCAGGTTCTCCGCGACATCGGTCTCGACGTCCATCTTGTCAAGGTTGGCGATCGTGACCGCCGCGGCGCGGCCCAGCGAGGAGCTCATCGCCATCGGGTTGATGACCTCCCCTTCCTCACCCTGCTTCTCGACGACGGTGCCGTCAAAGGGGGCGTACAGGAACATCGTCGCGATCGTCGCCTGAATTTCTTTGGCGTTGGCCCGCATCAGCTTGACGCCGGCTTCGAGCGCGGCAACCCGTGCCACGGCCTTCTTCTCCCCGGCCTGCGCCTTCTCAGCGTCTTCGGGAGCGACGTTCCGCTGCACGAGCAACCGGCTCGCTCGGCGGTTTTCCCGCTCTTTCTCCCATAAGTCTGCCCGGGCTTCCTCCAGCTCGGCCTGGGTGCGCAGCAACTGGGCCTCTCGCGAAGCGAGCATGGCCTTCAAGTCGTTGTGCTCGATGATAGCCAGCGTGTCGCCCTTCTTAACCTTCATCCCTTCTTCGACATACATCCGCTCGAGCCGGCCGGCAAGCTTTGTCCCGATCATCGCCTGGTAGCGCGATTTCAGATACCCCTTGGCACTGAGTAGCTTCTCCGCCTCGCCGACCGTCATCCGCTGCACCAACCCCAACGTCACCGCGGGACGAGACCGAAGCTCATCGTATCGCCTGTAAGCCAGCATGCCCGCGCCGGCCAGAATTCCCAGCGGAATCAGCCAGAGCGACCACGAAAGCAGCCGCAATCCTCCCCCACCGCGCCGACCAGGAGGCCGTTTCTCGCCGGTCCGTTCATATGCCAACGGATCGGGGCGCTCGATCCTCAGCGAGGCGAGCTCGTCTCGTAGCGTGGTCCCCATGAATCATCTCGCGACCTGCGTGGCCCAGGTCTCTCCAATTATTGACTGAGATCGCGGCAATCGAAGATCAGGGCGGGGGTCATGCACTGACAAACTATAACGGACGCGCCGGTTGTCCGTCGAGAGCGATCGACGTGCGGTAAAGCTCCGGAACGGTCGGGAATCGAGCGAATCCGGAGACACTGCTCGGGATGGGGCCAGCCGTCATGGCTCCTGGGCATCCAACCGCGGGGGGGGCGCCACGCCGAGGCAGCGTTCATTCATGGCGCATCTGATGAATGCGTTCCTGGCTCTATCCCGCCAGGCGGTGGATCGACCTTGAGCGTGAAGATCCGGCTCCGCTCGTTGAGCGCCTGAAACTTGCCGTGGTGGACCGAGACCTTACCGGCGTGCTTGACGCGGACTTGCCAGTGAGTGGGCTTGGCGAACCCGCCGAAGCCCCCCCAGTAAACGACAAACCATTTGTAAGTTCCGGGCGGCCCGGGTCCCTTGACCTTCTCGGTGCCCGGGCCTTTCGACTCGACCAGCCAGTAGACGTTCTCCGGGCCATATCCCTTGGTGTTGTCGACGTCGAGCTCGCCCCCTTGCGTTCCCTTGGGCTCTTCCCAGTAGATCTCCTTGCCGCCCGGCTCGATGACGTGAAGGTCAAGGTCGACGCCGTCGCTGTTCCAGATCAAGGTGAACTGAGGGTCGCCGACCTTGACGGACACACCGCGGATCAACTCACCTCCTTCACCGAATCGGGCCAGCCCGAAGCCATCGCCGTCCCCTGCGCCGGGGTTGGTGTTGAGCTGGCCGCCGCCCCCGCTGGGCTTGGTCGTTGCTCGAAAGCGCAGCTCGGGCTCGAGTGCAGTCAGCTCGAGCTGGGAGAGGGCCGGCGACTCCAGGCCGGTCTCCGCTTCAGCGAGTGGAGCGGTCGGCATGGGCAAGGGCGTATTGAGGCCGCCGGTCAGCATCTCTCCCTCAGGGACGCCATGCAACGAGCCGGCCAGCCGCGAGTCGAAAACCACCGGGCCCCGCGTCACCGGCACAAAGTACCAGCAGGCCAGGATAGTCAGGAAGGCCACGTGCAGAGCCAGGGAGCCCGCCCAGCCGTTACGCGCCTCCGGCGTCCACCATTTCCACTCGAACACCGGGCTCGATGGGCTCAGAGGAAGCGCGGCCGACTGCCCCACCGGCGGCTTGGCTATCGGCACCTGCGTGGCGGAAGCTCCACTCGACACGCGCACTTGGGATGAGCGGCCCGACATCGTGAACCTCGACGCTTCGCTACGCTCGCCGCCGAAACCCGCAGCCATCTGTTCTCACACGGGGCCCTTGCCGAGCTCAACTGGAAGAACGTATTCCGTCAGAGTACGAGATTAACACGGGCGACCAGCCGCGAGGAAGCGGAAATCACCTTCCCGGTCGTGCTTCGGCAACCCGCCTGTTCTCCGGCGAGATTGATCGACATCGCGGCCGACCCAGGCAAAGTGGTCGGGGGACGCTAGAAGACGGCCCCAAAAAACCATCAATTCGACCGGTGAGCGGCTGCCCGATCGGTTGCGGACCGTCCGTGCCGCGGTTACAAGGGAATTGAACGAATGCTCGGAAGTCGCCAGACCAGGATCGGAAAGAGCCCATGGATTCGCACGAGCTCAAGCAGTTGCTCGACGCCGTCCGCGACGGACGAATCACGTCCGACGAAGCCGCGTCGCGGATCGCGATCCTCCCGTTCCAGGATGCGGGCGATTTCGCGCGGGTTGACTTGCACCGCGGCGTCCGGTGCGGCTTCCCCGAGGTCGTTTTCGGCCAGGGGAAGAGCGCAAGCCAGATCGAAGCGATCGTCAAGACCCTGCTCACTCACGGCCAGGGGGGATTGGTGACCCGCGTTGATCCGCAGGCGGTCGAGCATCTCAGGTCGGCTTTTCCGGACGGCGAGCATAACGCCGTGGGCCGCACGTTCCGGGTGCGTGGGCCGCATGACGACGACGCCAAACTGGGCCGGGTCGTGATCGTGACGGCCGGGACGAGCGATCTCCCGGTCGCCGAGGAAGCCAAGGTCACGGCCGAGGCGTGGAACTGCGAGGTTTCGCTGGTGGCCGACGTGGGCGTGGCCGGCTTGCACCGCCTTCTGCACCAGCTCCCCCATCTCAAGACCGCCGACGCACTGGTCGTCGTTGCCGGCATGGAGGGGGCGTTGCCCAGCGTGGTGGGAGGGCTGGTGGACTGCCCGGTCATCGCTGTACCGACCAGCATTGGCTACGGTGCTCACTTCCACGGCGTGGCGGCCCTCCTGGGCATGCTCAACAGTTGCGCCTCCAACGTCGTCGTCGTGAATATCGACGCCGGTTTCAATGGCGGACATGTCGCCAGCCTGATCGCCCGGCGGATGGCTCAAGCCAGGCAGTCAGGCCCAAGATCATGAGCCCAGAGAAACGGCGCGCACCAAGGGCCGCCCCACTGGAAGGAGATCGGATCTTCGTACTGGCGGCGGGCGTCTTTGCCCGTCAGAAAACAATACCCTGAAGGCGACGAAGGATGCTTGAATCCATGGAGCTTCAAATAGTCAAGGACTTGCCCGTCCTGCCTCCCCGGCCGCGGGACAGCCATAAAGGACGATTTGGGAGCGTCCTGATCCTGGCCGGTTCGCGGGGCATGGCTGGGGCAGCCGCGCTTTGCGGTGCCTCGGCTTTACGTTCGGGCGCCGGCTTGGTCCGGATCGCCACGCCTGTGGAGATTCAGCCGACCGTTGCCAGCTTCGAGCCGTCTTACATGACCTATCCCCTGCCATGCGACGACGAGGGATTGATCCAGTTCGAGCCAGCCGAGCCGATCCTGAAACGCCTGATCGCTCCGGTGGACGTCGTCGCAGTCGGCCCGGGCCTGGGCCAGTCCGCTGATATAGGCCGGCTCGTGCGTTTCTTGATCACGGCAACGGATAAACCGCTGATCATCGATGCCGATGGCTTGAACGCGCTTTCGGGCCGGCTCGATCTCCTTTCCCATGTGTCTCGGACTGTGATTCTGACACCTCATCCCGGGGAATTTGCCCGGTTGACGCAAGTCACGACTGCCCAGGTTCAGGCCGGGCGAGCCGACCGCGCGGCGGCACTGGCAAGGGTTGCCGAGAAACTCGTCGTGGTCTTGAAAGGCGCCGGCACGGTCGTGACTGATGGAGTGCGATGCTACGTCAACACCACGGGCAATCCCGGGATGGCCACCGGAGGGTCGGGCGATGTTCTGACGGGGGTGATCGCGGCGCTGCTTGCGCAGCGGGTTCCGGCCTTCGAAGCGGCCCAGTTGGGCGTCTTCCTGCACGGACTGGCCGGTGACATCGCCCGCGATCAGGACGGTGAAATCGGCATGATCGCCGGCGACCTCGTCGATGCTCTTCCCGATGCGTTCGTGCACTTCATGCCCGACGCCGGTCAGTCGTCGGCTGAGTATTGACCGGACGCGGCAGAGCCGCGAACAAAGTGAGAAGCAGTGGCCTATGCCGGGAAAGAATGCTAGCGTAGAATGAGACGCATCGAGGTTGACCGTACTTTAGCCGGCAGCCTCATCCCGGGAGACAATGCAGCGGTTCGCCCTCAACAACGCCCGAAGGAGGTCGGAGTGTCGCCACGCGAAAACCCGTCATCGCCTGCCCCTGCATGGACATACCGCATGGAGGTCTCTCCGACCGGACAGACTCCCGGCACGATCGCCAATCCGAACGACCCCATCCTTCTGCTCCACCTCCTGGCCAACCTCCAAAGTCAGAGTCTGGAAGTTCAGCGCCAGATGCTCGAAGTCCAGCGTCAGCAGCTCGAGATCTCGCGCGAATTGATCCAGGTCAACCGCGAGCAGCGCTCCCGTCAAGCATCCGATCTCGAACGCTGGCAAGCGGGGCATGAGAGTGTCCTCTCAACCTGCAAGGAGACCCTGAGCAAGCTCGAGCAGGTTCACGCATCCCTCATGTACGAGCTCGGGAATTACGTGGAAGAAAACCACGAAAACCTGCTCGAGGGCGACTTTTCCTTGAGCGACTTCGTCGACCGATTCGGTCCGAGATTGGCCCACCTCAACACCATGCTGGCGGTCCTTCGACCGCTGGCGGCAGCCAATCGCAAGAGCGAAAACGAACGGGGCGGCCAGACGATGACGGGCTGACCGAGCCCGCACTCCTTGCGTCTTTTGTGTCGTCTGCCACGCGACGCGTTCGAAAAAGATTAGGCCGGGAACTCGCTGCCGCGAATTCCCGGCCATGATTTCACCGTGGTCACAAACAATCACCCCGGAGCCTAGTAGCGACGGCTGTCGTAGCCTCCGCTGCGGCCACCACGACCGCCTCCTCCGCCGCCGCCACCGCCACCTCCTCCGCCACCACCACCTCGCCAGCCACCCCCTCCACCGCCGCCACCGCCGGGTCGCGGCTCGCGGGGCCTGGCCTCGTTGACCGTCAAGCGACGGCCTTCGTGTTCGTGGTCATTTAAGCCTTCGATCGCCGCCCGCGCCTCGGAATCGCTGCTCATCTCAACAAATCCGAAGCCCTTGCTCCTGCCTGTGTCGCGATCGGAGATAACCTCCGCGCTCTCAACGCTGCCATACTGCGAAAACAACTGTTCCAGGTCGGAACTGCTCACCCGGTAAGTGAGGTTTCCGACATATAGTTTCTTACCCACCACAAATCTCCTACAGACCGGGGTGTCACGACCCCAAGAAAACGCTCCGGGTCGTATCCGATGGACCGCCCGGGCGGTCCAGTGGGTGGAAAAGCGAGAGAGGCAAGCGAACAGAATCCGGAGGGATCTACGACACGCGCTCGTTCGGTTTCCAACCATTCCTCAGTATAATCAAGACCTTCTCCGGGGGAAAAGAGCGAATTCTGCGAAATCTTCCCAGTTCTCGGAGTTCATCGCAACCAGCCGCCGATCGTTGCAACCACCCGACTGAATCTACCCGGCGGTCTTCGATGGCCGCCGAACGCCATAGACCCAAGCCGTGTGGCCAAGCAATTCGGCCTGACCCTCTCGCCCCATCCCCAACCGCCGAGCGACTCGGATCGAGCGGACATTTTCGGGCTGGATCAGACTCAAGACGTGCGTTTCACCAAGCTCGCAGAATGCGTGACTGAGTGCAGCCTGGCCGGCCTCTGTTGCGTAGCCCAGGCCCCAGAAGGCGCGGAGCAGGGACCAGCCGACCTCCAGGCCCGGCCAGCCCTCCGGCCGCCAGCAGCCGACCCGCCCAGCCAGCAAGCCGCTCGAGCGCTCCTCGACCGCCCAGAGCCCGAAGCCGCGCAACTGCCAGTGGCCCAGGACCAAAGCCATGTTGCGCCAGGCTTCGTCGCGGGTCATTGGCACACCCGAAATGTACCGCATGACCTCGGGATCGGCGCACATTTGAGCGTAAGCGTCCAGGTCCGATTCGCGGAACATTCTGAGCACCAGACGTTCCGTTGCGAGCGTGACCATCACGTCATACGGTCTCTGCCTGGCCTTTTCGCATCGGCCACGGGCGAGGAACGCGCTGCTTGATTTCTTGCCAGATCGCATCGCGGACCCGTGCGCCACTTTCCTTGACGATTCCGGAGAGCAGCCGCGCCGCCTCTGCCGTCGCCGCCCGACGGACGCGCACTCTTGGTTCCGAAACCAGCGAGCAGCAGTAGTCCTTCGTGATCATCCCCACCCGCAGCGTCAGGAACGCATTGGCACTGCCACTCAAGAGTGAGCCGACAAGAATCGAGCTAAAGACCTGGAACCCGGGAATCGCCCCCCCGACCGCGCCCAGCGACCCAGCCACCACCGGCTGAATCATCTGGTGCAGCTCGAGATCGTCGAGCTCTCCGGCGATGAACGAAGTCGCCGCCACGTTGGCATAGAGATGCAACAGCTCCCGCAACGATGGCCGCTGATAGAAAAGATGGGCAATCCGCCACACCATCCGCGACTGAGCCGCCAGGACCAGAAGCGCGTCCAGACGCCCGCTCTGGGATACGGCCGTGGTCAAGAAGACCGTGGTCGCCATCTGTTTGACGACGACGTTGGCCTCCTGGTCCAATAGCCGCAACGCCCGCTCCACACCCTGGCGGTCGGACGTCGCAATCGCTGCCCGCAAGATTCGCGGATTGCCCGCGAGCCGCTCGCCAAGCCGCTTGAGATGCTCGTCAAACTCCGGACCAACTTCGCTGGTCGGCGGCGTCAACGGGCGCGGCATCCGCATCACCATCACCACCGGCACGCCGATCAATCCGCCGTACGCCAGTAACAGGCTCCACAATGTCACCGTCCCCAAAACCGGGTGCACCGTTTTGGCAAGCTGCACAACCTGCGCGGTCTGATTAACGACGACCACGGTGCAACTCAAGATCAGAAGACCGCTGCCGAGCCATGCGAACGTCTTGATCGTTTTTTTCATCGACATCGGTCCTGAAGCCGGCGCAACACCGGCGCATGCAGGCCCACGCTCCCCAATCTCTCTCTTTTAGTGTTTCGTTCGGATCGAGCCGTTATTCCGAAACAGTCAGAAACTATCTACGCGGAATCTGCCGGGGATGCAAGGGCCAACTTTCTCCATCAGGTCGTGTAGTCTGCGTTGAGCCTGATGTACTCCGCCGTCAGGTCGCAGGTCCAGAATCGAACTTTCTCCGAACCGTCGCGCAGGGCCAGCCGCAGGTGGACCTCGCGCTGCGCCCTGAGATCGGCCGCGAGCGAACCCTCGTCAAACGGCGCGGGAGCCCCGTCCTGATAAACCGCGATGCCGTTGATCCAGAGCGAAAGCGCCGCTTCGTCGAACGGCACGCCGGCGTAACCCGCCGCGGAAACGATGCGGCCCCAGTTGGGGTCGGCGCCGTGGATGGCAGTCTTCACCAGGGGGCTGTCAGCCACAGCGCGGGCGATGGCGCGGGCATCCGCGAAGCTCTGGCATCCTTCGACGTCGATCGTCACGAAGTGCGTCGCTCCCTCGCCGTCATCGGCGATCGCTTTGGCCAGGCTCTCACATGCGCTTCGCACCATCCCGGCAAACGTGGCGACGTCATCACCGCGCAAGGTGGGCTCCGTCGCGGCGGTGCTCGAGAGCAAGAGCACCGTATCATTGGTACTGGCGTGCCCCTCGACCGAGAGGCAGTTGAACGAGCGATCGACCGCGTCGCCGAGGATCTCGCTCAGATCATTCGCCCAGAGCGGAGCATCGGTCGCGAGAACGGCGAGCATGGTGGCCATGCGGGGCCCGATCATGGCGGCTCCTTTGGCCAGTCCGAGCAGCCTGACCTCGCGTCCCGACAAGACTTTCGATTCCGACACGACCTTGGGCTGGGTGTCGGTCGTCATGATGGCGGCCGCCGCGTACTGGAAGCCAAGCACGTCGGCGGTGAGCCCTTTGACGGCCTGCTCCAGGCCGCTTTCGAAGAGCTCGATCGGAAGCTGGACGCCGATCACGCCGGTCGACGCCAGCAGGACTTGATCCGGCCGGCAGCCCAGAAGCCTTGCGGTCATTGCCGCGGTTCGCTCCGCATTGGCCAATCCCAGCGCACCCGTCGCCGCGTTGGCGTTGCCCGAATTGATGACCACGGCGCGTATGTCTTCGGCGGGCAGCCGGTCCCGGCACCACTTGACCGGTGCGGCACAGATGCGGTTGGACGTGAACGTTCCGGCCGCCGCGCACGGGCCGTCGGCAGCGAGCAAGGCCAGGTCCAGCGCGCCCGAAGCCTTGAGTCCAGCCTTGACCCCCGAAGCACGAAACCCGCGCGGAATGAGCATGTCCACGGCATGCAGCTCCAATCGACTGGTAGGTGAGCGAACCGATCGGTTTGCCCCGCGACGCGCTGGACACGGCCAATGGCCTTGAGGTTCAACGCGATCACCGGGCCGTGTAACCGCCGTCGATGAACAAGGTCGCGCCGGTCATGAAGCTCGAGGCTTCCGAGGCGAGGAAAACCGCGGCGGGCCCCAGCTCGACCGGGGCACCCCAGCGCGCCAGGGGCACGTTGGCTTCCATCTGTGCCCGCGCCGCCGGATCGTTGAGCAGAGGCGTATTGATCTCGGTCGCAAACGGCCCCGGGCAGAGGGCGTTGACGTTGATCCCATCCCTGGCCCATTCGAGTGCGAGCGTCTTGGTCAGAAGCGTCAGGCCCCCCTTGCTCGACGCATACGGCGTGCGGCCCGGCAGCGAGATCTCGCCCAGCATGCTCGACACGTTGATCACCCGCCCCCATTTTTGCCGTTTCATGGCCGGTGCAACGGCTCGACAGCAGAGCCATGGCCCCTTCAGGTTGGTATCGACGACGGCGTCCCAGTCCTCCTCGCGCAAGTCCTCGATCGGGCCGCGGACATTGATCCCGGCGTTGTTGACCAGGATGTCGATGCGGCCTAACGACTTCAGAACACGGTCGATCATGGATTCGACATTCGCCAGGGCGGTGACGTCGGCGGCCAGTCCCAGAACCTCTCGGCCCGTGGATTTCGCGATCGATTCGGCGGCCCTTTTCGCCGGCTCCGCGGTGCGGGACGACAAGGCGACCGCCGCCCCAGCCGACGAAAGCGCCTCAGCGATCACGTAGCCCAGCCCACGCGAACCGCCCGTCACGAGCGCCACCTTGCCGTCAAGCCGAAATCGGTCCAGTACGCTTCCGCCCATTCCGAGTTCTCGCAATTGCCTCTATTCGGACCCACGCAAACTTTGACTCGCCTCAGCCTATCCGACCGTCGGCGTCACCGAAAGAGCCAGCCCCAGGCGGGACCGCAATTGCTTCACTCATCAAGCGACGCGCGGTCGCGTGATCCTGGAGCCCCCTTCCTCGCCATGCGCGATCACGCTGATCGCCTGCCGCCCATAAGCCATAACGATCAACCAAAGACTGCCGGAGATTCCCCGGACGCCGAAACCGGTCGGTTCTCGGAATTTCCCGATGGTTCAGGCGATCTGCGTTAGTGACATAACGTCTAGAGAAACATTAGGGTTTGGGAAGATCGGATTACTGGGAAATTTAGAGAAAGATCCTGAAGCGATTGGCTGAAAGGGGACGAAGTTTATGAGTGAGTTGGCGGTGCCATGCCCAGGACGGAGTCTTGGCGTTTGGTACCGGTATGTCGCGCCGAAGTAGGTCGGGAGTGAATTTGGAGCGTCCGATGTTGAGAAAACTGCTGACGGTCTCGCTGTTTGCCCTCGGAATAGGGCTCGGCGCGGCCGCGCACCCGGCGCAGGGAGCAAGCTACGCGGGTGGATCATCGTATCGAACTTTGTCCCGTGCCCCAGGAGTGTTGTGGGCACATCCAGTATCAACTCCAGCGTCAGACGGTGCTCCAGAACGTGCAGGAGACCGTCTACGAAACGCAACAAGTCCAGTGTGTGCGGACCGTCTGTGAAACGGTCTTGCAGCCCCGGACCATCAACACCGTCAAGAATGTCGTCGAACAATGCGTGCGCGATGAACCGTATACCGTCTGCAAGCCTGTGTACCGGACGGTGTCGCGTGAGGTTCACTACACGATCCAGCGGCCGGTGACGCGGACGGTCTGGAAGGATGTGCCTTACACGGTCTGCAGGCCGGTGCACGAGACCCATCTCGAGACTCGTTCATACACCGTCTGCAAACCGGTCCGTGAGACTTGCTTCAAGACCTGTGCCTATAACGTTTGCCGGCCGGTGCGCGAGGTGACTTACAAGGACGTCTGCTACACGGTCTGCCAGCCCGTGCAGGAGACCTTCATGAAGACTGTGAGCTACACGGTCTGCAGGCCGGTTCAGGAGACCTGCTACAAGACCGTTTGCTACACGGTCTGCCAGCCGGTTCAGAAGACCTGCACCCGCTGTGTGCCGTACACGGTGCAGGTGCCCGTGCAGCACACCGTGATCCAGTGCCAGGCCACGACCGAGATGGTGCCCGTTCGCAAGTGCTGCTACAAGCAGGTCGCCTACACGGTCTGCCGGCCAGTAAGCGAGACGGTCCTCAAGGAGTGCCGGTACACCGTTTGCGAGCCCGTGCAGCGCACCGAGCTACGCACCTGCGCGTACACGGTCTGCCGCCCGGTCCGCGAAACGGTCCTGAAGGAGTGCCGCTACACGGTCTGCCGCCCGGTCCAGACGACCACGTACAAGACCGTCACCAGGACTTGCTGCCGGACGGTGACCGAGACCGCCTGCCGCGAGGTCTGCGAGACGGTTTGTGTACCGAGGACGGTCGTCCAGCCGGTCACGAAGACGTGCTATGAGACGGTCGTCGAGCGGTGGTGCGTTCCCGGCAAGACGTACTGCGTCAACGGCTGCCTGGTCCAAGCGCCGGCGGGTTGGTGCGAACGAAAGGTCTGCTGCCCGCGCACCGTGGTCGAAAACGTTTGCTGCACGGTCTACGACGCACAGGTCATCAAGAAGCAGGTGCCGTATACGATCTGCAAACAGGTCCCTTATACCGTCTGCGAGCAGGTCCCCGTCACGTGCTGCCAGCTCGTCGCCGAGGAATGCGTCAAACAGGTGCCCGTCACCACTTGCCGGATGGTGAGCGAAACCTGCTACAAGCAAGTTCCCTATACCGTCTGCGAGTACGTGAAGAGAGAGTGCGTCAAGCAGGTGCCCGTGACCGTCTGCCGGACCGTTCAGGAAACGTGCTATAAGACGGTGCCCTACACCGTCTGCACGCTCGAGCCCAAAACGTGCATGCGGCGCGTCCCCGTCTGTGTCACCAGCTACTGCTCCAAGACCTGTTTTCGCCAGGAGCCCTACACGGTGACGGTCAACGTCCCAGTGCAGTGCTCGAAGCAGGTGCCCTACACGGTGACGCGGACGATCAGCGAGTGCTGCTACAAGCAAGTGCCCTGCACGGTCACGAGAATGGTGCCGCAGACCTGCACGAAGCGCGTCCCGATCACGACCTGCCGCATGGTGACCGAGACTTGCTACAAGCAAGTACCGGTGACCACCTGCCGGTTGGTGTCCGAGATTTGCTACAAGCAAGTCCCGGTGACCACTTGCCGCATGGAGAGTGTGCCGTGCGTCAAGAAAGTCTGCGAGACGATCTGCGAGACCGTGACCGAGCCGTGCGTCAAGATCGTGCCCCAGACCATTTGCGAGACCCAGACGATTCAGTGCATCCGCAAGGTGCCCTACACCGTCTGCCGGCAAGTGTGCGAGCCCAAGACGATCTGCTGCCCGGTCACCGTCACGCGCCAGGTGGTCGACCCCAAGACCATCTGCGTGCCGCGGACCATCTGCAAGCAGGTGCCGGTCGAGGTATGCGTCAAGGTGCCGGTCGTCGTGCACTGTCCTCCGGTCGTTTTCCCTTCGGCGCAGAGTGTCCTGGCTTCGGGCCAGTCCGTTCCGTATAGCGCGGTGCCCCCCTCCGACCCAGGCGACAAGCGCTACCCGCTCGTCAGCCCGCAGTCGCAGGTCGTGCACTGAGCAGTCCCGAAAAACCAACCCAGCTCGTTGACACGATGTCGAGCACACCCGATTCGGCGCAGCCCCCGGAGTCACTTCCGGGGGCTTTTTGTTTCGAATGGCTGACCGCCCGATATTCGGCAGCAATTCCCAGAGCGGCGGTTTTGGCGTTGCGCTTTTTAGACTTGGCCCCGATGGGGCGGCGACATACCAGCCCGGAGCAACGCCCTGGGAACCGGGATGGCTACCAAAACGCCCGAGCCCTGAAGGGGCGAAACATCCCTTCGATTGTGCCGCCCCTTCAGGGCTCGATTTTCGTTCGATTTCCGCTCCTTCCCCAGGGCGTTGCCCTGGGCTGATTTGTGGTTGCCCCTTCAGGGCGGGCAAATAGCGCAACACCAAAAAGCGGCGATTTGGATTACTTGGCTCTGTTCGTTGCTCTGTTTCGAGCGACAACGAGTGCCCGAAAGTCCGCTCGGTCCCGCAACGAGTCGAGCTCGCGATCATCGGCCAGGAGCCAGCGGGTGCTCGGCGCCGACAAGTATTTGAGCGTTTGCGCTTTGTCGATCCATTCGACGGCCTGTTTACCGAAGTGCCCTTCGAGTTCCTTTTTCCTTGCCATATCCAAGGACGGGTCTTTGCGAGCCATTTTGGCCAGCTGCGGCAAATCTGGGCTGCCGCGTACAACCATCGGCCATTACCGGTATCGGTCGCAGCGCACGCCGCGGCAAGAGTCTCCGCCTCGGCGTAATCACCCTGTTGGGCAAGCAGAAAGGCTTTCAACCCCGGGCTGACGTCCGGCAGGGCGCCCCTGGCCAGGGTGTCGCGCCAGTCGTCGGCGAGCTCGCTGGAGCGAGCCAACAGGCCATCGGCGTAGGCGAGGCTCGCATGATAGCTCCCGGATCGATCGCTGCCGCGTTTTTCCGGAACCGACCGCGCATCTTTATCCTGTCCCGGAGTGGTCAAATTCACACGGTCGCGCCATGCCACGAGCGGAGCGGTGTCTCCAAACCAGTCCCGAAAATCCCGGAGCAGATTGTGCACATAGAAGCCATACTCGGACACACTGGGGAAATTCGCCGTCAGCTCCTCCTCAATTTCGAGCGCTTTCTGGAGCAGGGGACGCGCCAGGTCGCCCCGGTGCTGCTCGTGATACGCCAGAGACGCCAAACTATAGGCGATGTCGGCAACCAGATGGCGATAGTATCCGCTGGCGGGATGGGAGCCGACCAAACGCTCCGCGACGCCAAGCGCCCTTTGCCACGTAGTTTGCGCCCGGTTCGACCTGCGCCAGGTTTCGGTGTGCGTCGGCCAGCTCGCTCAGGGCATCGATGAAATACGAGAGGTAGTCGGGGTTTCCGACGTGCGCCTGGACGAGCGACTCGAATAAAGCGCTTGCTGTTTCCGCGGCTGCCCGATGTTGCTCACGGCGGTCCGTGTGGGCGTAGAGCTTGGCGAGGCTCAAGAGCACCACGGCGTGCTCGAGACGAATAGCCGGCGATTGCGCATGATCCTGCGGAAGAGCATCAAAGATGCCTTGTGCGGTGAGCAACGTCTGCTCGGCGAGAGTGTGGTCGTTCATCAAAAAGAGGTAGAGATTGCCCAGGCTCCGCAACGTTCGCGCCAGGTCGCTCTGATACGCCGGCTCCTCGGGATGGGCCTGCACGAGTGCTTCTTGCAGCTCCCGAGCCCGGCGGAAAGCAGCCTCGCCAAGCGTGGCGTTCATCTCGCCTGCGCAGGCAGACGCCTTCGCGGAACCAGCTCTCCGCCAGCTCGCTTTGGTAGAGTGGATCGTCAGGTTTGGCCCCGTGCAGGCGTTCGAAGATCGTGCGCATCTTCTGAAAGTGCTCGAGTGCCTTGGGCCAGGATTCCAGGACGCTCGTAATCAGGCCGAGCCGCTTGTGCGCTCGACCCAGCTCGGCCGCAAGGTGCTGGTCATCGGGGGCTTGGCGGACAAAGCCCTCGTAAAAATCCCTGGCCGTCCGCAACAACTCCCGGCGCAACGGCTCGAGGTTCTGTGCCTTGAGCACGTCGTTGTCGCTGACTTGCGTCAGGTAGGTATCGACCGCTTCGCGTGCCTGGCGGAAGTTCCGCTCGGCGAGCCGCGCTGCTCGATGGCTTCATCGCGCTGGCGCAAAGCCCGCCTGCTTGCCGCTTCCGCCCGTCGCCACTGCGAGAAGGTGCCGGCAAAGCCGGACACGATCACGAAAAAGAGCGCCGCCGCCAATCCAGCGACCAGCGGTCGCCGCCGGCACCATTGCCAGGTACGCTCGGTCCTTCCGACCGGCCGCGCCCGGATGGTTTCGCCGCGCAGCCACCGCCGGAGATCTTCGCCGAATTCACCGGCAGTCTGGTACCGCCGGCTCGGTTCCTTTGCCATTGCCTTCAGGCAAATCGTCTCGAGATCGCGGGCAATTGCTTCGTTGAGCAGACGCGGCGCAGCCGGCTCCTCTTCCAGAACCTGGTGCACAACCCGCGCCGGAGTGCCCCGAAAGGGCGGCTCGCCGGTCAGCATCTCATAAAGAGAAGCACCCAGCGAGTATTGGTCAGTCAGCGCGTCAACCCTACCCCGCCCTCGCGCCTGCTCGGGGCTCATGTAGCTGGGGGTTCCGACCAGCGTCCCCTCCGCGATCGAGCCCGGTGAATCGACAAAGTGCGCCAGGCCGAAATCGACGATGTGGACTCTCCCCGTGGCCGGATCGAAGAGAAGGTTGGCCGGCTTGACGTCGCAATGAATCAAGCCGGCGGCGTGCGCGGCCGCCAGCCCGGTCGCGGCCTGCGCAGCCAGCTCGGCCGCTTCGCCGCGGCTAGCCGTTTCTGCTCGCGCAGCCGCTCGGCGACGCTCGGGCCGGGAATATACTCCATGACGATGAAGGGCAACCCATCGGCCGTCTCCTCCACCGCGTAGACAACCACCACGTTGTCGTGACGGAAACGCGAGGCCAGCCGCGCCTCGCGGGCAAGCCTGCGGCAGTTGTCAGCATCGACGCGCCCGGGATGGAGACGCTTGATCGCCACCGGCCTTCCCAACCTATCGTCGTAACCTTCAAAGACCACGCCCAGCCCGCCCCGGCCGATTTCCCGAATGATGCGGTACGGTCCCATGGTGCCAAGATCGCCCTCGACCCGCGGCAAGCCCAGCTCCACCCTGGCGCGCGACAGCACATTGGGTGGATCGAGGCCAACCGAGGTTTCCCCGAGGTTGCCCATCAGTCGCTCGAGCGCTGGCTCATTCTGGTAGGGCGACGGCGTGCGTGCCAGAAGCGCCCGAGCGCAAGGTCGGGGTCCTCGGTGGCGCGGTCGAGCGTGGCGCGGCACGTCGGGCACTCAGCCACGTGCGTCCGCAGGATCGATGCCTCGTCGGCCGTCAGGCTCGCGGAGAGCAAACCACGCAAGACCTCTGGATCAGGACATGGCGTCATGGGCATTGAGGAAGGTACCCGGGGTGAATGGCAATCTTAGGATCTTGGGATCGCCGGACGGAGCCGGCTCTACAACGAGGCGATTTCCCTTGTAGGAGGGGGCCCTGTCCCCCGATCTGGTCGCTTGCGATCGCCGGACGGAGCCGGCTCCTACTTGCAGGAGGGGGCTCTGTCCCCCGATCTGGTCGCTTGCGATCGCCAGACGGAGCCGGCTCCTACTTGTAGGAGGGGGCTCTGTCCCCCGATCTGGTCGCTTGCGATCGCCAGACGGAGCCGGCTCCTACTTGTAGGAGGGGGCTCTGTCCCCCGATCTGGTCGCGGTTTTGCTGATTTTCGCGCAGCACCTCACTCATCAAGCAGTACGAACGCAGGTACGTCCTCGGCGAGTATCAGGATCTGGGCGCGGAGCGATTTCAAGACGCGCGACTTGGCTGCATAGACCTGGTTGATCGCCAACCCGACCTTCGTCGCAACCTCCCGTGGGTCGCCCCCGTCGATCCAGGTTTGCTCGAACGCCCGCCAGGTACTCTCTTCGAATCGCGGCCTGATCTCTTCGAGCGCCACCTTGAGAACCTGGGCATGGAAGTCGTCGGCCCATTCGGCATCGGCCCCGCCCTCGGCCATCTCCTCCACAAGCTCGGTCCCGGCGGGCGCGGGTGCTAGAGCGTTCTGCGAGCGGCCAAGCCAGCGCAGCACTTTGTGCCGCGCAACGGTCCGAAGCCAGTCGCGGAACCGCCCCTTGCGCTGGTCGTATTCGAACCCTCGAATCGACTGGCTGACTTGCTTGAGCACATCCTGAGTCACGTCGGCCGCATCGGCGTCTTGCAAGCCCTTCTTGCGGCAATAGGAATAAATCAAGGGGGCGTACGTGACGCAAACGTCCGCCACGCCGCGGCGTCGGAATGGTCGCGGAGTCGCACAAGCAGACTCGGACGGGTTGCGTCCTCTCCGGACGGCCGCTCCATGTTCTCATATTCCGCGAGTTGGTCGATCTGCGCTGACATCGCCCGGTTTTTTTTCATTATCACTTCGCCCTCCGGGGATTACAAGCTTGCATCCACGGAGACCGCTTTCGTGATTTTTGGGGGAACGCCAACGCAGATCGGCCCTTAGCCCGGCTATGGCTTCTCAGGAAGGGCCTACGCCTTGGAAACGGCCGACGTTGGGCCCTGCTTCACGCCATCCCCCCGTCGAAGGCGGGATCAACTCCGAGGTTTCTCAAATTGAATCAGCAACCCGGGCGGCAACGGCGACCACGATGTGCGGGCAGGCGGCGACGGAGCCGGCCATTGATCGAGGCTCTGGAAGAGCGCCTGCTTCTGGCAACGGTCAACTGGATCTCAAGCACCAGCGGCAACTGGGATGTGGGCAGCAACTGGAGCACCGGGCAGGTCCCCGGGCCTGGCGACGACGTGGTCATTAGTGTCCCGGGGGACAACCCGACAATCACCCTCAATTCGGGGAATCAGACGATTCACAGCCTACAGTGCACCGACACCCTGGCGATCACGGGCGGCAGCCTCGGGCTGGTAGCCAACTCGGAGATCGACGGTGCCCTGACACTGGGTTCGGGCGGGGAAATCGTGACTGACAACGTACTCACGCTGACCGGCAGCGACTCGTGGACCGGTGGCACGATCAGCGGCGACATCGTCAGTCTCGACGAGCACCGCCACACTCGCCATGTCCGACGCGACAGCGACGACTCTGTCGGCAACCTTGAATAATGCCGGCGGAATATCCGTGACTGGTGGCGGCGGCCTTGTCGGCGGCGGCACGCTCAATAATACAGGAACCTTCTCCGACAACAGCACTGGCACCTTCACAATCAGCCTGCCGTTTCAAAACCAGGGCGGCACGATCGATGTGGCAAGCGGCACGCTGTCGATCCAGAGCACCAGTTGCACCTGGACTGGCGGAGGCACCTTGGACGCCGCCGCCGGCGCCACGCTGCAATTGGCGCCCGCCAGCGCAGACGACGGCATCATCCTCTCGGGCACCTACACCGGCTCGGGCGCGGGGGCTGTCGAGTTCACCACTGGTGGGCTGGTGACTGGCCAGAGCGGAGCGACCTTCGATTTCCCGCAGGGGCTATTCTCTTGGCAGGGCGGCGAGATCTTTGTCGAGGGTGGTGCGCTAGTCAACACCGGATTTTTGACTCTGGACAATTCCGGCGGCATCACGCTGGCTGCGTCGGCTGCTCCCGGCGACTTCGTCAACCAGGGCGAGATCGACCAGACCGGTGCCGGCAACCTGGTGATATCCAGCGGCACGCTCGACAACCAGGCCCAAGCGACTTATGACATCAGCGGCACCGGCGGCATCACGGGCGCCGGCACGTTTTCCGTCGAAGGCACCGTCAAGATGACGAGCACTGGCACGGCCACGCTTGCCGTATTCTCCGCCTTGAACGGCGGCACCATCGACGCGGCGAGTGGGACCCTGTTCGATCCAGAGCGTTCGACAGCATCTGGACCGGCGGCACCCTCGACGCCGCTGCCGGCGCCACGCTGCAACTGGCGCCGGCCCTCGGCGGCGACAACGGCATCCGCATGACCGGCACCTATACCGGCTCGGGCGGGGGCGTCGTCGAGTTGACCACCGGGGGTCTCGAGATCGGCAGTAGTGGGGCGACCTTCGACTTTCCGAAGGGGCTGTTCCAGTGGCAGGGCGGCAGCATCAACGTTGACCTGGGGGGCGCGCTGACCAACACCGGCTTCCTCACTCTGAGCAATTCCAGCGGCATCACGCTGAGTACGCTAAGTGCCCCAGGCGACATGGTCAACAAGGGCGAGGTGGACCAGACCGGGACGGGCAACCTGGCGATCCCTAGCGGCACATTCGACAACCAGGCCGGAGCGACTTACGACTTCAGCGGCACGGGCGGGGTGACGGGCGCCGGCGCATTTTCCGATGAAGGCACCATCGAAATGACGGGCAGCGGCGTGGCCACGATCTCGGTTTCTTCCGCCTTGAACGGCGGCACGATCGACGTGGATAGCGGCACGCTGTCGATCCAAAGCACCAACTGCACGTGGACCGGCGGCACCCTCAGCGCCGCAACTGGCGCGACGCTACAACTCGCACCGGCGGCAGGCGGCCCTAACGGCATCACCCTGACGGGCACCTACAGCGGCTCGGGCGGGGGCACCGTCGAGTTAACCAGCGGTGCTCTCGACATTGGCAGCGGTGGGGCGACCCTCGACTTCCCCCAAGGCTTGTTCCAGTGGCAGGGAGGCACGCTCGGAGGCGCCTTCAGTGGCCCGGGAACTCTGACCAACGCCTCGACCGGCTTCATCGGCGTCAATCCCGGCAGCGGCAACTCCCTGGCGATCCTTACTGGCGGGTTGGCCTTCGGCGGGACCATCGACGTTGAAAGCGGAACGCTGCTCCTCGAGGCTCCTTCGGTAACGGGGGCGGACGGCTCGTTCACGGTTGCCCAGGGTGCCACGGTCAATCTCGATCCCGTCCTCGTGACATACACCGGTACTTTCACCGGCTCGGGCGGGGGCACCGTCGCGATCGGGGGCGACGGCCTTCTGCTCATCGGTGACACGGGCGCGACTTTCAATTTCAAGGGCAGCCTGCTCCAGTGGACCGGCGGTGGCACCGAAGATTTCAGCAACGGTGACTTGACCAACCTGGGCACCATCAATTTCGCCGGCACGGCTGCCAAGGTCTTCGGCAGCGGCGCGACCCTGGAAAACGAGGGAACGATCATCCAAACGGGCACCGGCAACCTCGAGCTACAAGACACCAATCCCGCCTTTCCCACAATCTTGCAGAACGACGCAGGGGCACTCTACGAGATCGAAGGAGACTCCGGCATCATTCAAAGCGGCCAATCCGCGATCGACAATGCCGGCACGATCGAGAAGACCGCCGGGACGGGAACCTCAATCATCCAGGCCGACGGCACCCTGACCAACACGGGGACCATCGAGGCCGACTCCGGAACAATAAGCCTCTCGGCCACGATCGCGCAAGTCTCGAGCAGCACGCTCACCGGAGGAACCTGGAACGCCCTGGGGGGCTCGACGATCCAGTTTCCAACGGGCACGAGCTTGACGACCAACCAGGCGAGCGTGACGCTGAGTGGTGCGGGTGCCGGCATTCTCGCCCTTACGAGCCTCACGAGCAACACCGGCAGCCTGACGGTCACCGGCGGGGCGACGCTCGCGACCGCGGGCAATCTTTCCAACACCGGCACCGTGACCGTCGGCCCGGCCAGCACGCTGACCGTCAACGGCAACTACACGCAGGGCTCGGCGAGCACGCTCGACATCCAGCTCGGCGGCAGCCCGGCCAGCGGCCAGTTCGGGCAAGTGGCGGTCAGGGGCTCGGCCGCGCTCGGGGGAACGTTGCAGTCCGAGCTGGTCAACGGCTATGCGCCCAATACTGGCGATAGCTTCCGGATCGTCAGCTTCGCGAGCGCGACCGGCAGCTTCGCGGCCACCGACACCCCGCTTTATCACGGCGGCAACCTCTTTCAGGCGGTGACCAATCCCACCAACATCATCTTCACCGCCGCGGCGTCGGTCGCGAATCTGGTGGTGACCAGTGTCAGCGCGAGCCCTAACCCTGTCGAGACGGCTCAAAACCTGACCGTGAATTACTCGGTGCGAAACACGGGCAACGCGACCGCCGTGAGCTCGTGGGTCGATTCGGTGTTTCTGTCGTCCACCGGCGCGATCACCTCGTCGGCCGTGCTGCTGGGCCGCGTGACTCACACGGGAGCCGTGGCGGCCAATGGTACCTACCCCGGCACCCTGACGGCGGCCGTGCCCGCCATAGCGCCAGGAAATTACTTCATCGTCGTCGAGGTTGACAGCCGGGGCTTGGTGCCCGATGGGAACCGCAGCGGCACCGTTCTGGCTTCCCCCACGACGCTGCTTTTGACCATGCCATCCTTGACCGTGGCGGCGGTCGGAACGACGCCCACGCCGGCCACCGGTACGATCGAGACCGGCCAGGAGCCCGGCTACCAAACGACACCCTCGCCCGGCAGTGTCGTGCAGATCACGGCGACGACCGGCTCGACTGACGCGGCCGAGCTGCTGGTCGGATTCGACGCCATTCCGACGGAAGGTAATTCCCTGGCTGAGACTCTCGTGCCGACGGCGAGCACGCAGCAGCTCACGTTCACCGCAGCCGAAGCCGGTACGTATTACGTTGTGCTGATCGGTCAGTCCGGCGCGGGAGATGGCACCAACTTCAGCCTCACGGCGCAGCAGCTTCCCCTCATCCTCTCGACGGTGTCCCCGACGACCGGGGGCAACACGGGGCCTGTAACCCTGGACATTTCCGGCGGCGAACTCGCAGCGGCGGATACATTTGACTTGCTGGGTCCCGGCGGCGTGTCGATCCCCGGGAGCGTGACGCAAGCGCTGAGCGGTTCCTCGGTCTACGCCACCTTCGACCTGGCGGGTGCCGCGGTGGGAACGTACGATCTGCAGGCCAGGGCGCCGGCGGGTCAAGTCGCGGTTCTTCCTGGCGCCTTGACAGTAAAGCCGGGCGCGGCAGCGAGCCTCGTCACATCGGTGCAGGTCCCCAGCGCGCAAAGAGTTGGGCGACCTGTAACGGGATACGTCGTGTACCAGAACACCGGCAACGTGGACATGCCGGCACCCCTCCTGATCCTGAGCAGCAGCAGCCCCGACCTCGAGCTATCGCTGACCGGGGCGCCGAATCTTTCCAGCAGTCCCCAGTACGCAATGGGCGTGAGTCCCGTCGGGCCTGCCGGGATCCTCCTGCCCGGAGAAGTTGCCCAAATTCCGCTTGTGGAGGAGTTGACCACCGCGACGGGAAGCGGTCCGCTCGCACAGACCGTGCAGCTTACATACGAGACGGCCACTTCGACCGACCCCGTTGATTACAATGCTCTCGCCGTCGTACGGCCCGACCGACTTTCGGATGCGGACTGGAACACCGAATGGACTTACTTCCAGACCGAAGCGGGCCCAACCTGGGGCGGCCTCGTCCATGTGCTGGACCGTTACGCGACCTATCTTGGCCAGGAAGGTGATCCGTCCACGGACTCCTTCCAGACCGTCCTCGGCTATGCTCTGCATGACGCCCTGGCCCTGGCCGAGGCCAATGCGACGGGCACGCTGTTCCTCGGCAACGCCCAGGTTCCCCTGCCGAACACGGAGATCCTCCTGTCCAATTCGACAACCGGATCCAGCGCCGGCGCGGTTTCCGAACCGGACGGCACCTTCGCCGTCGGCGGCCTGTCGGCGGGAACGTATAACGTGCAGGTGGTCGGTTACACCCTTTCGAGCTCGCTTCAAGTGACCATCCCAACCTCGGGCGCCGTGACGGGGCTCTCGATCGTGGCTGCCGGCCCGACGTCGTCGATAACCGCCAGCACCGCCAGCGCAACCGGGTCGATCTCGGGAACTGTCGTTAGTAGCATCGACCAGTCCAACCTGTCGGACGTCCCGGTTGTAGCGACCGACACGGTCGATCAGTCAATGTACGAAGCGACGACCGATTCCTTCGGCGATTATCAGTTGAGCGGGCTGCAGGACGGCGCCTACGACTTGGCCATCGGCGGAGGTGCCCTCGAGACTCAGTACATCAACAACATTCTGATCAGCGGAGGCAATTCGATCCTCGGAGAGAACGTCGCGCTTGCGCCATCCGCGACGCTTCAGGGAGAGATCGTCGCCAACGGCGCCGCGGTTGCGGCGCTTTCGTCGGATTGACCGACGCCGATGGGAACGTCATCTCGGCCACGACCGATTCCAATGGCGATTTCACGATCGACGGGCTGAGCGCTGGGACGTACGCTGAATCGGTCGTGGCCTCGGGCTTTGCGCCTTCTGCTGCGACCCTTGCCCTTTCAGCCGGCGCCACGTTTGCTGCACCGACCGTGTCTTTGGCCACTGGCAGCACCCTGACGGTCTCGGTCGTGGATACGTCGTCCACCGCAGTCGCCGACGCGATCGTCGAGCTCGCTCAAAGCGGCCAGCCGACCACGGCGATGCCGGTTGACGCCCAAGGGCAGGCAACGTTCTCCGATCTTGGCGCGGGCATTTATGAAGTGGAGATCTCCGCTCCCGACTTGAAGCTGCTGGACACCACGATCACACTCGCTGCCGGCGCGACCCTCTCGCAATCGTACACGCTTGGGCCGGGGGATGTGGTGCAGGGGGTGGTTAGCGACGGAAACGGCTCGCCTATTGCCAACATTATCGTGCAATTGTCCGGCCAGGATGTCGCCGGAACTCCGTACAACCTGGAGACAGCGACCGCGAGTGACGGGAGCTACTCGTTCACAGGCCTGCCCGATGGCACGTTCATTGTCTCTGCCGGGAATCTCTCGGGGATCGACCAGCAGCAGGCCACGCTGACGCCTTCCGCGCCGCAGAGCGCATTGAACTTCTCCCTGGCGGGATCGATCATCACCGGCCAGGTCTTCGCCGCGGATGGAGCGACGCCCGTTCCCTCGGCCCAAGTGTTCCTGGTGCAGAATGGCCAGGCACTAGTCGAGGCGAACACCGACTCGGGCGGCAACTTCACGATGCGTGGGCTCGCCGCGGGCAGTTACACGTTGCTCGCCGACACCGCCCAGGCGGTCACGCAGACCGAGACGATCTCGGTCGCCGCAGACGCGACCGCGAGCCCGCTCGACCTGCAAAGTGGAAGCTTCCTCGGCGCTGTCGTGAACATGGAAGGGAACCCACTCGCGGATGCCGCAATTGTCCTGGCGCCCGCTGGTATTTCGGACCTTCAGGTATTCTTCCAGGCCAAGAGCGACGTCCAGGGGCAATTTGACATCGGTGGGCTGGCGCCGGGTGAGTACACACTGGAGATTCAGGCTCCCGGGCTCGCGGATTTCACCCAGGCCGTGACAGTTTCGGCGGGAAATGCTCAGCGCCAAACGTTTGCTTTGAATTCCGGCTTGATCGTGTCCGGCACCGTCGATGATGCGGCGACCGGTGACGCGGTTGCGCAGGCGCTTGCGACTTTCTACGATCCGACGACGCACAACGCCGTCGCGGAGGTCATCGCCGACGGCAGCGGACTTTTTTCTCTACCGCTTGCTCCGGGAACGTACAACGTACTCGTAAGCGCCCCCGGGTACCAGATGATCGAGTCTCAGGGCGTCGCGGTCGCGCCGGGCAAGGCGGGGCTGAACTTCTCGCTTTCGGCGGCGGCGACCACCCTGCAAGGCACCGTCGTCGACTCCAACGGGTTGCCGCTCTCCGGCGCCGAGGTCGACGTGGTCAACACCCTGGGCGAGACTATTGCCGCGCTGACGACCGCTCAGCAAGGCGGTTACTCGGTGGCCGGCTTGGCGCCAGGTAATTATACGATCCGCACGTCCCTGCTGGGCTATTACCCGAGCCAACCGACGAGCGTAACGATCAACCCTGGCGCCACAGGGGCGCCGACCCTCGCCCTGGTGGCCGCCGGTACCGACGAGATTCCGTCGCCGCAGAGCTTCAACAACGCCTCTGCTTATCAAGCCTACCTCAACGACCTTGAAGCGGCGCTCAAGGCCGGTGGTTCACAGCCCCACCCCCTTCCAGGAGACCCGAGCCTCACCGGTCCCCCGCCGGCGGCCGGACCATGTGCTGAGGCCCAGGTCGCCCGCCAAGTGCTCCTCGCGGCCGCCAACAACGTGGCTGCCGCATATGACGCCTGGGCACAGGCGTACGCGAACTACGAGGAGACGGAGGACACCAGCATCGGGATCACCGGTCTCGATACGCTCAACTTGATTGCTTCGATCTACGGGGCGTTTGCAAGTGGTGGACTCGGGGAAGCGGCCCAGCTCAATTCACTGCGAAGTCTCAATCTATATACTTCTGCAGGCACGGCTGGACTCGTGGGCACGGAACTGGCGAACCTGGGTTCGCTGGGTCCGGCGGTTAAGTCCTATATGAGCGGCGTTACACTGCCAACTGATTTTGCATCGACGGTCGGTTTTATGAACGGGCTCGCGAGCGTTGTGGCCGGCGTCTTGGGCAGCGCCGCCTCGATTCCGGCGATCATCGCGGCCTTGGCCGGCAACAAAGCCGCCCTGGGCAACGGCCTTAACGTCTCCGGCGCTGGGCCAGTGCTCAATCTGATCACCACGCTCCTCGACGCGTTCCAAAGCTGGAAAGCCTTCGAGGGAGCGCAAAACACGCTCAACTCGGCACCCTTGAACTACGTCCAGGCCCTGCTCTTGTACAAGCAGAAACTAAACGCCTTCCTGGCCGCGAATAACTGCCCGCCGGGTTCCCACCCCCCGGTGCCGCCAGGCCATCCCTCCGCAGGTCCCTCGGCGGGCATCCATTCGATCCAGGCAAGGGATCCCAACAACATCACGGGCCCGGCTGGCTTCGGCACGCAGGGCTTCATTCAACCCATTGGACCACTACTTTACACCATCGACTTCACCAACGAGTCGAGCGCCAGCGCCCCGGCCGCGACCGTCGCCGTCACCGAGCATCTCAGTTCGAACCTCAACCTCAGCACCTTCCAACTCGGCCAGATCGGCTTCGGCAGCACGGTGGTTCAGGTCCCCGCGGGGCTTACATCCTACAGCACCGAAGTAACGCTCCCCTCGACCGCCAAGGGCGCGGGGCCCGACGGCCTGATCATCGATATCTCGGCCGCGCTGAACCCGGCAACCGGTCTGGTCACCTGGACCTTCACCAGCCTCGACCCGACGACGCTCGACGTTCCCATCAATCCACTCGAAGGCTTTCTTCCTCCCGACGACAGCGAAGGAGACGGTGAAGGCTTTGTCAGCTACACCATCCAGCCCAAGAGCGGGCCCACCACCGGCACGGTCATCAATGCCCAGGCGACCGTAGTCTTCGACACCAATGAGCCCATCTCCACCACGGTGATCTCCAACACCATCGACGAGACTGTGCCGACCAGCGCGGTCAAACCGCTGCCGGCAACCACAAGCAGTCCCAGCTTCACGGTCTCCTGGTCGGGCTCTGACGGCGCCGGCTCTGGCATCGCAAGTTACAACGTCTTCGTCTCAACCAACGCCGGCCCATTCCAGCCGTTCCAGACGGGCACCACGGCGACCTCGGCGACCTTCACCGGCCAGGTGGGCGACACCTACGCGTTTTTTAGCGTGGCAACCAGCAACGTCGGACTCGTTCAGCGGACCCCCACGGCCGCGCAAGCGACCACCAAGGTCGTGAAAGTCACAGTGCCGCCACCGGCGATCGTCACTTCGGTGGAATGGGGTACGATTCAGGTCAAGACCGGCAGCGGCAAGAAGGCCAAGACCAAGTCGGAGCCGGCGCTTGAGATCACCTTCAGCGAACCGGTCAGCGGCGCTGCCAACCCTGGGGCTTATGAGCTCTTCAGCGTCACGACCAAAACCGTCAAGAAGAAGCCCGTGACGACGCTCAAGCCCATTGGATTGAGCTCGATCATGGCCGCTTCGAGCCCCAGGACCACGTTGGTCAAACTGGTGCCATCAAGCAAGGTCAATGTGAGCCAGACGACCGAGCTCGAAATCATCGCCGCCGATGTCACCGACGCCGAGGGCCGAGCCTTGGACGGCAACGACGACGGCAAGCCCGGGGCGAATTTCGTCGGCAAGTTTGGCGGCGGCGGACTGACGTTTGCTCGGCCAAGTGCTGTCGTCGGAGCCGGACGGCTTCCGGCCGCGGCCGTTGACGCGGTACTTGAGCGCATCCTCATTCGCCGTGGTGCGCGTTAGGGAGTCTTTCATCCAAGCCGGAGCACCAATCGCTATGTCGCTCAAACAGTCCCGCCGTCGCCTGCCCACGGATGACCTCCACGCCAGCCGACACCTTGCTCGGCCAAGGCTCGAAGTTTTGGAAGAGCGCACGCTCTTGACAACCTTCGTGGTGAGCAATCCTAATGCGACGGACGACTTGACGTCACTTCAAGGCATTCTCGCCAGCCCCACGCTGGCGCCGGGCGACGTCATTACGTTCGACAATGCGGATGTCAGCACGATATCCACCATTGGAACATTTTTCGTTCCGGCCGGCATCACCATCACGAACACCGGCAATACGCCCATCACGATCGAAGGGAGCGGATCGCACAACGATTTTGAGATTCTGCCGTTCGACGCCTCAAATGTGCAAGATCCGAACAATTTTTCCGACACTTCGACAACGACGCTGAATGGACTCAACATCATCGGAGGCGGCCTTGGAAGCGACGTGGAGATCCCCGGTGGCGGCGGTGTTTACTTCAACTCGGATGGTAACAAAGATGCACTGTCGCTCAAGATCACCGATTGCTCGATCGACGAAAACGGGGCCCTCACCGGCGCCACCGGGGGGGGGGCCGGGGGGGGCTGGATCGGGGCGAGGGCGGAGGAGTCTATTACAGTGGGAATGGAACGCTCTCGATGCTCAACAGTACGATTTCCAACAATGTGGCTGGTTTTGCCGGCGGAGGAATCTTTGCGACCGCCGGCAAGCTGACGATCGCGTGCAGTACAATCGCCGACAACACCGTAGACGACACGGACGGCCGTGGCGGAGGGATCTTCGCGCCGATCTCGAGCTACAGAACACGATCGTCGCGACGAATGGAGGACCTGGTCCCGTGCCGTTAGAGGATCTCCTCGCCGAAACGATCCAATCGCTGGGTAATAATCTCATCGGCGTAGACCCGCGACCATTTTTCAACGAGTTCGGTATCCCGACGGACATCAACTTCTCCGGCAGCGACTTGATCGGTGTCGATATCAGCCAGACCCTGGGCTTTCTCGGGTTCAACGACGGAACGACCATGACCCAGGCGCTTTTGCCGGGGAACCCCGCCATCGATCATGGCAGCAACAACATCGTCGATTTCCCGACTCCGCTGTTCGACGAACAAGGCGATCCCCGGATCGTCAACGGTACGATGGATATCGGCGCCTACGAACTGCAGTCCAACGCCGACGTTGAGATCACCCCCTCCGATAACCCGGCGGTCTTCGATGAGCCCGTAACCTTCCAGGTTAACGTATCCGACGACAGTGGCAACGACCAGGTGCCCACCGGCAGCGTGCAGCTCCAGATCGACGGAGGCAACGTCGGCAATCCGGTCACGCTTGATGCCAACGGCGACGCGACATTTCCGGATGTCTCCGACTTGAGCGCCGGCACGCACACCGTCGTCGTCATCTATTCGGGAGACAGCAATTTCCTGGGTGTGAACGCCCCCTTACCCACACTGGTGGTTCAGCCGGCCGTCCTGGCTTTCGAAAACCCGCCAACGACGCTGGTGGCCGGGCAGATATTCGACCAGAAAGTCGAGGTTGAAGACGAAAACGGCGACATCGACACCACTTACTCGGGAACCGTTGGAATGATCTTGAACAGCACGACGGGAGTCGCGCTAGAGGGAACGACGACCGTTTCCGTGAACGACGGCATCGCCGACTTCACCGATTTGCAGATTCCCACCCCGGCGCGCAATACTCGCTCACCGCGATTTCCGATAACGCCACCATGGCCACGACCGAGCAATTCCCGGTGACCGAGGACCACCTGGATTTCACACAGTTACCAAATCCAATGATCGTCGGCCGGAAGAATACAATCGTCGTGACTCTGGAGAACGCGAACGATGAGCCCGACAGCAGCCTGGACGGCCAGACGGTGCAACTGAATGCCGATCCCAATAATGAAGCGGACGACCATATCAATCTGATCGACACCAGCACCACGTTGCAGAACGGCGTCGCCACGTTTAGCGGGTTCATGGTGTTTCCGGCCGGCACCGGCTACACAATCGTCGCGCAGGCGCCCAATGCCGAGAGCGTGACAAGCAACCCCTTCGACGCGGTCAACGACGCGTTTCAGTTCACGCAGCAGCCGGCCAACCGCGAAGTCGTGGGGCAGCCATTCACTCCCCAGGTGCTTGTGTCCCTGATGACTCCCCAGGGAATACCGGACTCGGGCTTTGACGGCCAGACTGTAACGCTCAGCCTCGAAGAGGACCCCAGCAATGGAAAGGCCAAGCTGTCGGGCAACACGGCGATCCTGCAAGGCGGCGTCGCCGTCTTTCCCAATCTTTCCCTGGACACGGAGGGAGACGGCTACGTGCTTCAGGCGACGATCACGGCCTCCGCTGACGACTTGACGCCCGGTAAAAGCAGCGCGTTCGAACGTGGTCCCATCCCAGATCTTGCATTGGACCGGCTCGGGTGACGGCGATAACTGGAGCGACCCGAAAAACTGGCAAGAAAAAGCTGCGCCGGATCCCAATGACAACAATACCCTGATCTTCCCGGCTACCGGCGCGCCCCTCTCGAGCACGAATAACATTTCGGATTTGACGCTCGAAGGCATCGATATCGAGGGGGGCGGCTACAAGTTGAGCGGTAACTCGGTCGCGCTGCTCGGCACCCTGACGAGCGCGAGCGGTAGCAATACCTATTCAATCCCAACCACGCTGGGCGGCGGATCCGTGACGATAAACGTCGCAACCCTGAGCAAGCTCGAGATCACGTCGCCGTTGAACGGCCCGGGAGGGCTGACGCTAACCGGCGGCGGCACTCTGCTCCTGGATCAGAGCAACACCTACACGGGCGATACGACGATCTCTAACGGCACGCTTGCGCTGGCAACCAACGATGCCCTGGGAATCGGCACGCTGCATCTGGCCGGTGGAACCTTGCAGAGCAATGCAACCGGCGTTGTCTCGCTTGACAACCCAATTCGCATGGAAGCCAATTCGACGATCAATGTTGGCAATGGACTGATCTTCCAGGGGTCGTCTCCGGACGAGCAACCCACAGTGACGGTGGCAGCAAACTGCTCCCTCAACGTCGCCGCGAGTGACCCTCAAGGCAACGCTTTAACTCTTGGCAATGTTTCGTCGCAAACAAGTTCGAGCGCCACGCCATTTACGCTCAGTATTTCTAGCGACGACGAGTCGACGGTGGAAATCGGCGGGCTGGTCGACGGCTCTTTAAGCGCCAATGGCGATGTCGATTTGGTCGTCGTAGCCGATCCCGGCTCGGTTGGTGCAATCGTGGCGGGTGGCCAGCCGGGCGATGATGCTATCGTCGAGCTGGGCGGCGATCTCGAAAACCTTCCGCTCAGCGGCTCGGACACGATCACGGCGGAAGCTGGCGGCACCGTCAAGGGATTGATCGCCAACCCCAACTTCTCGGGAACGGTCATACTCGATGGCGGCACGGTGAAGGTCGGGGTCGATAACGGCCTCGGGACGGGAACCATCCAGGTTGGCTTGCCGAATTCGGACCGCTCGGCGGCCGTCGGACTTTTGCAGAACATCAGCGATGGCGAAGTCGATCTGGGTAATGCGCTCAAATTCTACCAGGACGCCACGTTCAGCGTCGGGGCCGGAATGTCTTTCGGGGACGTCGATGATCCCGCGCCACCCGGAGTCGAAATCGCGGCCAACAGCAGCCTTACCGTCACCGGTCAAACTTCGGCATCGTCCAGCCCGGCACTCGTCTTTTTCGGGAAGATAACCTCGGATACGGATCCTGTTTCTCATCCCGCGCCGTTTACTCTCGATCTCTTCGCGGCTTCCGGCGTGCCGGTCGAATGCAACGGGGAAATTGCCGGCTTTCTGGACGCCGAAGGAAGCACCGACCTGACTTTGTTCGGAAATCTTGACTCGGGGTCGGCGGTCCTCGCGGGCGGTCAACCGAGCGATCAGTCCGTTGTCGAGCTCAACGATTCGACGGGCTCGGGCAGGGTCACCGCGGATGCCGGCTGCACTGTCAAAGGAACCGCCAACAACAGCGCTTTCGCCGGCACGATCGTTCTGAACGGTGGCACGGTCAAGGTGGACACCGGCAATGGACTTGGGACGGGCACGATCCAGGTCGGAACAGCGCAAACCGGAGACTCGTCGGCGGGGTTGTTGCAAAACTCGAGCAGCGAGGCGATCGGACTGGTCAACAGCATCGAGTTCTTGGCCAGCGCGACGTTCAGTGTCGGCCAGGGACTGCAATTCAACGCGCCGGATCAGCCTGGCTCGCCGCCCCCAGTGGAAGTTGCGGCCAATTGCACGCTGACGGTTACGAGCCAAAACAGCAGCGAGGGCCCACCCTTCTTGGAGTTCGCGGACGACCTGTTATCGGACACCGATTCAGGCTCCCAGCCGTTCGCGCTCGACGTTCAGGCGATTTCCCCGGCGGAAGTCGATTTGGGTGGGGCCATCGCGGGTACCGTGAACGCCGGGGGGACCACCGATTTGTCACTGACCGGGAATCTGGTCGCAGGCGCGTCAATCACGGCGGACAATCAGTCCACCGTCGAGCTTGGTTTTGCCGCGCAGCAAATACCAGTGACGGGATCGGGCACGCTCACCGTGTTCCATGGCGCCACGATCAAGGCCTTGACCGCCAATCCCAATTTCTCAGGCAAGGTTGTTCTGGGCGGCGGTACGGTTCAGGTGGGCGTCAGTAACGGGCTTGGCACAGCGACCATTCAAACTAATGCAATCGCTGGTAACATTCTGACGAACACGAGCGACACGGTCCTTCAATTGCCGAATTCGTTCAACTTCATGGGCGATCTCACGCTCAATCTCGGACCAGGGATGAATTTTGCCGCGACCGGCGGTACTTCGCAGCCAGGCATCGAAATCGCCGCCAGTAGCGTGCTCACCGTGAACGGAAGCAACCCCGAGCAGCGGACGTTGTCGTTCGCCGGCGAGCTGACCTCGGACGAGAACGGTGTCGTAATCGCAACTCTCACAATTGAGTCCGGCGCCGGGGTCCTGACCCGGTTCGATGGTATTGTTGCCGGAGCCCTGTCGGTCAGTGACACCCACGTGACGCTGGACGGCACGCTGAATAACAGCTTTATTAATGTAGGGGGAGTCTCCTCAGGGATTGGGATCTTGGATCTGGGTAACGCGGCTACCGGTCAAGCCGTGCAAGGCTCTGCGACGATCCTGGTTAAAGGAGGTAACATATTCAGGGCTCAGGTTGCGAATCCCAATCTCACCGGTACGATCGAGCTCGTGGGAGGTGCCCTGAGCGTTGTGGTCGATAATGGCTTGGGCTCGATGATGATTACGCAGGACTTCCCCGGGACCTCGACCGTTTCCGGCGACCCGATCCTCGATAATCCCGTCAACGTGCAGGCCGGCACGCTCGATTTACAAGGGCAATTGACGTTCACCCAGGGCATCACCGTCGCCGCCGGTGCCAATATCGTCGTTCAAAACAATGGCACGAACGTTGCCTTCCAGGGCGCGCTCTCCGGCGGCGGCTCGATCCTGGCGCAGGGCGGTGCGCTCTCGGTGGCCAGCAGCAATAACCCGTTCTCCGGCACGGTCATCGAGTCGGGCGGCACCGTCAGTCTGCTTGGCACCAAGTCCCTTGGCACCGGCACGCTCACCGTCGATCCGCCCCCCACCAGCAGCGTGGCCGCGCTGCCGGCCAGTGAGAGCACGCCGAGCTTCATCGTGAAGTGGTCGGGCAGCGACGCCAAGGGGCCGGGCATCGCCACTTACAGCGTCTTTGTCTCCGACAACGGCGGCGCCTTCGGGCCATTCGTGAGTGATACGACCGAGACCTTGGCCCTATTCACCGGACAGGTGGGTCACACCTACGGGTTTTACAGCGTGGCGACCGATCGGCTCGGTGTGGTGCAGCCGACCCCGACCTCGGCGCAGGCGACGACCAAGGTCGTGAAAGTCACGGTGCCACCACCCGCGATCGTCACCTCAGTGCAGTGGAGCACGATCCAGGTCAAAACCGGCAGCGGCAAGAAGGCCAAGACGAAGTCGGAGCCGGCTCTCGAGATCACCTTCAGTGCACCGGTTTCTGGCGCAGCTAACCTCAGGGCGTACGAGCTGTCAACCGTCACCACCAAGACGGTTAAGAAGAAGCCCGTGACAACGTTGAAGCCGATCGCGCTCGGCTCGGTTCAGCCCGGTTCCAGCCCGAGAACAACATCGGTCGCGCTGGTGCCATCGGGCAAGGTAAACCTGGGACAGACCGACGAGCTCGAGATCATCGCGGCCGATCTCACCGACGCCCAGGGCCGCGCGTTGGACGGTAACGACGACGGCAAGCCCGGCGGCAACTTCGTCGCCACCTTCAGCAAGAACGGCCTGACTTTCGCTAAGCCCAGCGCCGTTGCGGCCAAAGCGCAGTTGAGGGCCTCGGCCGTCGACGCGGTACTGGAGCGCGTGGACTTTCGACGCAGAGCGCGCTAAGTTGTAGCGCGGAAATCACTGTCGCCGTTCGCTCCGCGAAAGGATGCTCTTTCGCGGAGCGAAAGACGACTTTTCCGGGACGCTACTTGCGTCTCGATTCTAAGGCAGACTTCGTTGACCCAGAGCCAACGACGACGGCAGGCTTCGCGGCGGCTTCTTCACACCAGCCACGGTCAGCCGCCGTTGCCTTCGACCGTGGCCGATTCGGCTTGAGTCCTGGTGATCTCTGCGACCAGCAGCATCTCCAGCATGTGCATGCCCGCCTCATCATAAACGACCATCTCCCGGCCGTTGAGCGAGCAGGCAATCAGCTCAGGGTGCCGCACTTCGAACGCTCGCCCGTCCGCGAGTCGGACGATAAACGGACGGAACGGTTGCGCCGTCTGCATCTGCCGGACTTGTTCTCTTGTTGCCATGGGAACGATCCGCGCTATAAATCTCCGGCCATCAGCCCACCTAAATGGCCTTGCACGATTCGGGGAGGGCGAACCTCCGTGTGAGCCGGTTGTTTGCATGGCTCGGACGGAGCTCGCCCTCCCAGGATCACGAAACCCCATTTAGTGCATCGTAATTTCCCTGTCAACGCAAGACAACACCGCCTGCGAACTCTGCTTCCGCCGCACCAACACTTGATGAATGCCGAATAGCGCAACCGCCACCGCCGGCCAGCCGATCCAGATCCACAACTCCTGCCAGCGCGGCGACGCCGCGGCCGCTTCCAGCTCGCCGCTCACCACCGCCAGCCCCCCTGAACCATCGACTTCCACCCGCCATTCCCATCGGCCCGATGCGGGAAGCTCGAATTGGGCCGCGCGGAAAAGCTTGTTGGTGGCAGCCTCGGCCGTGGCCGGATACTCGAGCGCAGCTTGACCGGCTTTCGTCATCCGCACGGTCACGCGCGTGGACGCCATGAGCTCGCCCGTGCCGGGATCCTGAACCAGAACGCTGATGTCAACAGGCCCCTGGCGAAACGGCGCCGGAGCCGTGAAGACGCTGATGCGATACCCCCCCTGCACTGCCGAGAAACGCAACGACCCGCCGTCGGCGCAGAGCGGCGGGCACGCCGTCGCGAGAAACAGCCATCCCAAGATCACGCCACCGGCCGTGGTTCGCATTCTTATCCCGCCGCTGTTAAAGTACCCCGCATCTGCATCGGCTGGAGCACAATCCAGACTCCGGCCGCAAACAGGATCACAATCAAGAGTGCCCAGGGCAATAGCATCAAAAAGGCTCGCCGTCCCCGATCCGATTGATAGAGCGCGATGCGATAACCCGCATACAGCGAAAACAGCAGCCCCAGATCGAGGAACAGGATTTCCATTCGAGGCAGCCATTCCGAGACCGGCGCACAGCAATCTCGCGCCCATCGCGGCTCACCCAGGATCGTCCAGCCGAGGTCGCCGGCAAACCGCTGGACCGCATAGGTCGCTGCGCCAAAACTCGCCAGCAAGTGAAAACTGTAGTGCGCCAGCCACATGCTGAAGCCCAGGGGCACGAAGGCATACGAAAAACGAACGGCCACGTCCAACCTGGAAGCCCGCAACCGGCCGAGCCGGCGGCAAAGAATCGCCGCGATACCCACCGCGAGCGCCGGCAGGATGAACACGCCGAACGCGTAAGCAATCGTCGTAACCATGAGCACCGAGTGCCGCCCCGCCATCGAGGCGAGCTGGTCCCGCCATTCCAGAACCGGGCCGACCATGCCCGCGGCATTGACGAACGCGCCGAAAGTCAGAACGACGATGAGAGCCGCCAGGTCCGGGCGCTTGCTGAACCGGCCCAGACCAGAGCGCAACGGATCGCTCCACAAGTCATTCCCGGGCAGTCGAGCGAGAATGCCGATATTGTCATGGGGGCAGGCATGGATACAGTCGAGGCAGAACGTGCAGTCCATGTTGCTCGACTTCCGGGGCTGGTACAGGTGCAGCTCGCACCCGGGAATGTCGTCCCGGCCGCGGATGCAATCCTTGGTCCGGCACGACGAGCACACGTCCGCGTCACGCACCTTGACTTCCCAGGGCGAAATCAACGATTGCACAAAATTGAATTGCCCGATGGGGCACACGTACTTGCAGAAGGATGCGCCGCGAAAGAAGCCGTCGATGACGAAAGCGGCCGCAAAGTAAGCCAGAACGATCCAGGCCGTCCACCAGGGGCTGTCCCAGAGCGCGAACGCCTCGTAAGCCCAGAGGAACACGATGAACAGAACGAGTGCCAGCCATTTGTTTCGCAGCCAAGTTGGCCAGGCATAAGTCGCAGTCCCCAAGCGTCGGGCCAGAGCGCGCGGAAGCATGAACGGGCAGGCCATGCAGACAACGTTGCCCGCCGACAGCAACCCCAGAACGGCCAGCCCGCGCCAGTGAATCCAGGGGAGTACTCCGGCCAGGTTCTGGGGCGCGATCGGCGGCCCGCGCAGGCCGTCGTAGACAATGAGGCCGGCGAGAAGGACAAAGGGTAGCTGCAAGCTCAGCCGGGCGTGCCGCCATTTCAGAAATCGGCCCAGCAGCGGGAGGCGCAGCAGGTCAAAGCCAGCGGTTGCAAATCGGAGGTCGGAGGTCAGAGAAGAATTCACCACGGGCACCGAGACCCGCCCCGGAACCGGCCTGGCCCCTTGACCTCCTGCCCGCGACGTCGGACGTCTGACTTGGGACCGCTGACTCCGGACGCTTGACCCCCGGCCGGACAGGAGCTGGACGCCGATGCCGAACAGCGGCAGGAGGAACGCCGCGGAGCCCGGCACCCACATGACAACGCCCGCGGCTGACTGGTCGTCCAGGGGGGAGAGTCCCGCCAGGCGCGGCACCTCCGCGTAGTAGGGGTACAGCAGGCGGTCGGAGAAGGTCAGCAGGGCCGCAAGGGCGGTGTTCGACAGGTCGGCCAGGAACAGGCACGGGAGCAGCAGCCAGGGCGACCAGCGCGGCCGGGCAGGGTAAGGCCGGACGATGGGATACCAGAACACGAGGGCCGTTCCCAGGAAGCACGCGTGCTGCAAGTAGTGCCAACCGTTCGAGCGCAGGGCCAGGTCGTAAACGGCCGGGGCGTGCCAGACCCATGTGGTGGCAACGAAAAGGACGAGCGCCGTCAGCGGGTGGGTCAGGCGGCCAAAGACCCGGCGCAGCGCCGGCGCGGACAGCCATGGGGCTACCCAGAAGATGCGCACGGGCCGCGGCAAGCCCCGAAGCAAGGGGAACAGCGGCGCGCCCAGCCAGAGGAGCGGCGGCGCCACCATCATGAGCAGCAAGTGCTGCACCATATGGACCTGGAGCAGCAGACCGGCGAACGGCTCAAGCGGCGACGCCAGGGCCAGGAAGCTCGTGGCGAGCCCGCCGAGGAACGCCGCGGGGCGGCCGCAGTGCCAGCGCCCTTGGTCGCGGCGGCGGAGTACCAGCCAGCCGTGCAGATAGATGCCGGCCGAGAGCAGCAGCGTGGCCAGGAGCCAGGGGTCGAACGGCCAGGAGCGCAGGCAGGCGTCGAGCGTGGGGCTCACGGGTATTCCTTCTCGTCATCCCGCGTAGCGGCCAGCCGGGCCGGTGGCTGCCCCGGCGGCCGCAGGTCCGCCAGGAACTCGACCAGGGCGGCCATCTCGGCGGGGCTGATTTGTCTGCCGTACGCCGGCATGTTGCCGCCGCCCGGAGTGCCGTTGCTGATCTGGTCGATCAACTGGCCACGCGTCAGGCGCGTGCCGACGGCCGTCAGATCGGGGCCGCGCTGGCCGCCGGTGCCGTCCAGGGCGTGGCAATTGCGGCAGTCCTTGCTCTGGAACAGGGCCGCGCCCTGGAGCCGTAGCGGCGTGCTGTTCCGGACGAGGCGCTCAGGGACCGGGTCGCCGCTCCAGGCGGTCATCCGCGGCGACCAGGGCGAGGTGGCTCCCTGGTACGTGAGCACGCCGAGCGCCGTGCAGATCACGATCACGGCGAGCACCGCCACCGGCCGGCGGCTGGGGGCGCGCTCGCCGCGGTTGCTCACGAACGGCACGACGAACAGAGCGGCGATGAGGAGCAGTGGGAACACCAGGATGATGAAGGTTTCCGCCCCGGGGGGGCTGAGCGACAGCAAGGCGAACAGCCATAGGAACGGCCACTCGGGCCGGGGGTTGGCGCCCGGCAGCGTGGGGTCGGGCGGCCCGGTCGGCCCCTTCGGCCCGAGGACGGCCGCCAGCACCACCACCACGATAACGGCCAGCGCCGAGCACAGGACATCCTTCATCATCGCGTCGCCGAGAAACGGAACGCCGCTCTCGAGCTCTCTCTCATAAGCCTCGTCATACGACTTGGGATCGACGGCTTCCCCGGGGACGGGCGGGGCACTGACCCCGCGCGTGAGCACAAGCCACAGGTGGACCGCCAGGAAGAGCAACAATGCCCCCGGAATGACGAAGACGTGCATCGCGAAAAAGCGACTGAGCGAATCGCCGCCGATCACGGGGCCGCCCAGGAGCGTGCGGACCACCCAGGGCCCGATGACTGGGACGCGCCCGGCCATCGACCCCCCGACCGCCAGGCCCCAGTAAGCATCTGGGTCCCAGCGGAGGACCTGGCCGCTAAAGAACATGCCCAGGGTGCTGAGGAGCAAGAACGCACCCAGGACCCAGGTCAGCTCGCGCGGGTACTTGTAGGCCCCGTGCAGGAAGACCTGGGTCATGTGCACCAGCACGAGCACGACCATGCCCGAACCGGCGTAGTAGTGCAGCGCCCGCAGGAACCAGCCCAGCGTCACGTCATAATTCAGGGACAGCAGGCTGTCGTACGCCTTGTCGGCCGACGGCACGTAGACCAGCGCCAGGCCGATCCCGGTGAGAATCTGGACCATGAGGAGGGTGAGCGACGCGCTGCCGAAGACGTACCACCAGCCCATCGGCCCGGCCACCTCCCGGGGGATGGGGTGCCGCATCATCGGCAGCAGGGTGGAACGTAGGCGTAAACGAGCATCAAACCAGTCGCCCAGGGCAGGCAGCCAGCGTTTCATGGCGGGTTCGCTCCTCGGAGGGATGAATCTCGATTGGATTGATTCATCCCTCATCCTTGTTCCAGGGTGTCCTGCAGGGTCGGATAGTGCGGCGCCCGGACCTCGAGCCGGAGGGCACCGTCAGCGCGCTTCACCCGGTAGACGCAGCGGAAGAGGCCGCGCGGCGGCGGGCCGGACGCGCGTTCGCCGTTGCCGTAATAGACGCCGCCGTGACAGGGGCACATAAACAGCCCCGACTCCTGGAACCACTCGACCGGGCAGCCCAGGTGGGCGCAGTTGACGGCCAGGACCAGAAACGTGTGTGCCTTCGTCTCGTCGGCCTCGCGCTCGTCGCGGCCGTTGTAGCGCACGTAGACACCGGTATGAGCCACCATACCGTCCCACGGTTGGCGGATGGGGTTGTTGAAGGTCACCAGGCGCGTCTGGTCCTGCGGAAAATCGCTGACGCGCCCCACGGACAACCACTTGACCGGGGCCCTGCGCGCCCCGAAAAGGAAGCCGACGAAGGGGATGGCCACCATGGCCGCGGCGACGGCCCCGAGCGCGTAAGTCACCCAGCCCAGGAACGAGCGCCGCCCCAAAGCGGGGTTGAGCACGGGGTCAGAGGGCGGCGGGTTGGAAACAGGGTCCATGGTTTCTCCCTCTTGTAAGACCGAAGTCGTCACTGGTTGCCGTCCGGACCGCCCTGCCTCCAGGACGCCAAGAGCGCCACCAGATCGTCAATCTGTGCCGAGGTCAGCGGATGGAAATCGGCCGGCCGACCGGCCGTGCCGTCGTAAGCCGGCATGCCGAGATCGGGCCGTCCGGTGATCGCGGTGCGCCGCAGCGCCTTGTCGCTGATCAGCGCCACGAACGCCGGCTCGTTGATGGCGCCGACCGGCTGCTCGTCGACCTTGCCGCCCTCTCCCTGGCGGCCGTGGCAGCCGGCGCACGCGCGGGCGAACACGCGGGCCCCCTCGTCCACCTTCCCGCTCTTGGTGCCGGCCGGGCTCTGGTACGGCGGTGGCGCTTCCCCGGACGCAGCAGGTCCCCATCGCTTCTTGATCCCTTCGGCCAGCACCTGGACCTGGGCGTCGGTCAGCGGGCCACCTTCGGCGCGGGCGAAGGCCGGCATCGCGCTGCTCTGTGCGGCGGTGACGGCCCGGCCCTCGGAGATGACGCGCCGCAACTCCGCATCGGGGACGATGGCGAGAAAGAGGGGGTCGTTCAGCGGCGGGGCGGGACCCAGCTTGCCGTCGGCCCCGTGGCAGCCGGCGCAGCGCGCACCGTAGAGGGCGTCGAAACCCTTGACCTGGTCTGCCGGCACAGGCCGGTCCGCTTCTCTGGGCTTGCCGGGAATGTCGCAGCCGCCGGTCAGGACGACCAGGATAGAGAGCAGGCGCCATCCCCCGTCGCGGAGTCTCTTCACGACCGATCTCCCCCTTCGCCGGCCACCAAGTCTGCCACCCGATCCGGGCCGAGACCGGCGGGTGGAACAGGGACCATCTCCGAACGGAGCACCACCACCGCGGCGGTCACGCCGAACACGAACTGCGAGGCGATGAACCAGGCCCAGTCAACGCGGTCCTGGAGCACTGGGCTGACAACCCCCATGAGCCCATACGTGGTCCCGGTCCATACGAGAGGCAGGACCAGGCCGCCCCAGACAATTGGGCCCGGCATCGGCGGCAACCGGGGCGTCGCCGAGGCGAACAAGACCCCGAAGCCGATGGACAGGACGGCATGGAGGGCGCAGGCCGCGAGGAACCATTCCGCATGGAAACGCCCCAAATCCGCCCCTTCCAGTTTGCCCGGGCCGGGAAGAAGCATCCCCGCCAGCACGTTGACCGGGTACCAGAAGCCGCGGCCGCTGGCCACCGCCCACAGGACGGCCGGCAGGGCCATGGCTGCACCGCCGAGCAGGCCGCCCGCCACTCCGGCGAGTGGCCTTGGAAGACGTTTGGCCCCCAGGACCACGGCCGGCATCGTGATGCCGAAGACGAGCTGCGAGAGCAGGAACCACGGCCAGCTCACTCTCCCCGGCAGCGCCGGGCTGACGGCCTGCATCGCCACATAACTCGCGCCCGTCCAGAGAATGGGCATGAGCAGCCCGCCCCAGGCGATCGGCCGGGGGACGGCCGGCAGCGTTGGCAGCAGCACGCCGAAGATCAGGCCGATGACCACCGACATCACGACGTGAATGACCAGCGCCACCACCAAGAGCGAGGCGCTAAACTGCTCCAACTCGGGGACGGTCATCCTCCCCACCCCCGGCAGGACGATGCCGGCCAGGAGGTTGACCGGATACCACCAGCCGTGGCCGCCGAGCAGTCCCCAGAGGAGGGCGGGCACCGGCATGGCCGCGCCGCCGGCGATGCCGCCCTTCAGGCCGGCGGAGATGGGATGAACGTCCTGCGGCAAACGCAGACGGTAACCGGGCATGCCTGGCCGCAAATGCTCCACGCCGCCCGGTCCAGCGCTCACGGGCTGGGGGCGTGCCGGCTCGACCAGGGACTCGTGGACATGCCCACGACCTGGTAGCAACTGGAAGATCCAGATGCCGAGGCCCGCAACCACGACCAAGGCGCCGACGACGAGGAAGCTCGTGCCGAGGGCCACGCCGACGGCCAGGAGGGCGATGCCGAGGGCCAGCACGAGGGGCGAGGCCGTCGGCCGGGGCATCTCGACGGATTCCGCAGCGGCCGGAGCTTCGGGTTGTGGCCAATTTTGCGCGTCGCTTGCCATGCGTCTCTCCCCGGACCCGGCTTGCAAACCCCGGTCTTACCGTCCCACCAGGTAGACCACTGTGAACACCACCACCCAGACGCCGTCCACAAAGTGCCAGTACCAGGAGACCAGCCCGACCCCGCCCCGGTTGGCGCTCGTCACCTGGCGGCCCAGGGCCAGGCCGAGCACGATCAGCATGACGGTCACCCCAGCGGTGACGTGCAGCGCGTGGAGTCCGACCAAGGTGTAGTAGGTCGTCCCGAACAGGTTGCGGCTGATGGTCAGTTGGTGGCGGTAGATCAAATCGTGCCACTCGAAGGCAGTGCCGCCCAGGAACGCCGCGCCGAGCACGATAGTCGCCAGCCACCACCACAGGAATCCCACCTGGTTCCCCCGCTCCAGCCTCCTCTCCGCCACATGGACGGTGGCGCTGCTGGCGAGGAGACACGCCGTGGTACACACGACTAAGCCCAGCGACAGCGCCTCGGCCGGCGTCGGGCCGACCACGTCCTTGCCCACGTAGAAGAGGTACACCACGATCAGCGTGCCGAAGAGGGCGACCTCCGAGATGAGGAAGCTGAGCATGCCCCACTGGCCCGGGCTCAGCGTCTGCTCGGGGCGGATCGCGGGCGGGACAGGGAACGACCGCCCCGCCGGCGGGCCAGCCATCGTCGTCGTTGCTACGCTCATGTCGTTGCTTCCCCTTGTGGCGACGAGTTGGAAACCGCCGTCACGTTAGTCGTACAGCCAGTCCGGGTCATCCGGGTGTTTGAGGTCCCACAACGGCCGGCGGCTGTGTACGGTCGGGATGACGGCAAAGTTATACGCGGGCGGGGGCGAGGGGGTGGACCACTCCAGCGTCCAGGCGTCCCAGGGGTCGGCGCCCGCCGGCCGGCCGCTGCGAACCGACACGAATACGTTGCACACGAAAAGAACAAAGCTTGGCGCCTGGATGGTCGCTCCGAGCGTGGTCAGTTGGTTCAACAGCGCCCACCCTCGGTCGGCGTCGTAGGTGTAGATCCGCCGCGGCATGCCGAGCACCCCGGAGATGTGCATCGTGCCGAACGTGAGGAGGAAGCCGACGTACAGCAGCCAGAATTGCCAGCGGGCCAGCCGCTCGGACAGCATCCGGCCGGTGATCTTCGGGAACCAGTAGTGGATGCCGGCGAAGGCGCCGAACAGCGTACCGCCGATCAGGACGAAGTGGAAGTGGCCGATCAGAAAGTAGGTGTCTTGCAACTGGAAGTCGAACGGGGCCGCCCCCAGCATGATGCCCGTCAGACCGCCGATCACGAACATCGACAGGAAGCCAATGCAGAAGAGCATCGGCGAGGCAAACGAGATCCGCCCGCCGTACATCGTGGCCAGCCAGTTGAAGAACTTGATGCCCGTTGGGATGGAGATCATGAAGGTGGACACGATGAAGAAGAGGTCCGCGGTCCGGCTCATGCCGACGGTGAACATATGATGGGCCCACACGCCGAGGCTGATGAAGGCGATGGCCGCGGTGGCAGCCGCCATGAACTCGTATCCGAACAGCACCTTGCGGGAGAAGACCGGGATGATCTCGGTGACCATTCCGAAGACCGGTAGGATCAAGATGTATACCTCCGGGTGCCCGAAGAACCAGAAGATGTGCTGCCACAGGAGCGCCGAGCCGCCGTTCTGGGCGTCGAAGAAATGCGCCCCCAGTTGGCGGTCGAGAACGACCATCGCCAGTCCGGCCGTCAGCGGCGGGATGGCGAAGATGATGAGCACCGAGGTCCAGAGCATCGTCCACACGAAGAAAGGGACCTTCCGTAGGGCCATCCCTGGGGCGCGCATCGTGAGGATGGTCGCGATGAAGTTGACGGCGGCGGCGATGGTGCCCACGCCGCTGACAATCAGGCCCAGTGCCCAGAAGTCGGTGGCGGCGGAGCGGGCGAAGGTGCGCTCGGTCAGCGGGGCGTAGGCGAACCAGCCGATGGCCGGGGCGCCGCCCGTCGCGAAGCTCAAGTAGACGAGCAGGCCCCCGAGAAATGTCACCCAGAAGCCCAGCGCGTTGAGGCGCGGGAACGCCACGTCCCGGGTCCCGATCATGAGCGGCACCAGATAGTTGCCCATGCCGACCAAGATCGGAATACCCATGAAGAAGACCATCGTCGTGCCGTGCATCGTGAACATCTGGTTGAAGGTGTCTGGCCCGATGAAGTCGTAGCGCGGCCACATCAACTGCCAGCGCAGGAGCAGGGCTTCGGTGCCACCGACCACCAGGAAGACCACGGCCATGACCACATACATGATGCCGATCTTCTTGTGATCGACCGTGGTCACCCACTCGTGGAGGACGTCCGTCCAGAAGGGCGTCACGGGACGAGTGATCGGCGCTCGAGTTACTTCGGCGATGGCCATGTTCAGACCTCAAAAACGATCAGCGGAGCGTCAGCAGGTAGCGGACGATTTCGTCGCGCTCACGATCCCCCAGGCCGAATGCCGGCATCAGGCAGCCTGGCTTCTTTTGTTGCGGGTCGGCAATCCAGCGGCGAAGGTTCTCGGCAGTGTTCTCGACAATGCCGGATGCCAGCGTCTTGCGGCTCATCAGGTGCGTCAGGTCCGGCGCGTAGCTGCCCCGCGCGGGAGTGCCGCGCACCCGATGACAGTTGACGCACGACTGGCCGAGAAAGGCGGATCGTCCGGCTCGCACGTCGGAGTCCTCCAAGGCCGGCTTCCGCTCGTTGGCCAGCCAGGCCTCGAAGTCGCTCGGGGAATCGACGACGACCCGGATGAGCATGTTGGCGTGCTGGGTGCCGCAATACTCGGCGCACTGCCCGAGGTACAGGCCGGGCTTGTCGGTCTGAAACCACATGCTGTTGGTGCGACCCGGGATCAGGTCGGTCTTGCCGCCCAACCGGGGTACCCAGAAGCTGTGACACACGTCCGCGGACCTCAGGGTCAGGTAGACAGGCCGCGGTACACCCTTCTCGCTGGCTGGAATGTGCAGTTCGTTGGCCGTCGTGAAGCCGAGCTGCCGGCCGTTGTAACGGTCGTAGGTGTACTTCCACCACCACTGGCAGCCGACCACCGTGACGAAGAGCGTATTGTCCCCCTCGCGAGGCTGCGGCGGCGGAACGTTCACCTCCCAAAGCGTGCGGGCCGAGACGAGCACCAGGACAAATACCACCAGCGCCGGCGCCGCCGTCCAGGCGATCTCGATCGGCTTGCTCCCGTAGAACTGGGGCGGCTCGATCTCTCGCGCGGCACTCCCTCCCGCTTGATCCGGGGGGAGGGAGGTGCCGGCCGCGGCACGGCGCCGGAAGCGAACAATGGAATAGACGAGGATTCCTTCGACCGCGATGAAGATGAACCCTGTGATGGCCAGGACCAGGACGGACAGGTTGCGGATCGACTCAGCCGGCGGGGAGGCCGGGTCGAAAATCGACGTGCTTTGGGCCAGGAGAATCACCGCGGTTGCTCCTTTCTTTCTCCGCCGGCTCCGTGAACGGGGGAGATTATATCCGTGCGGAATGCCGTCCAGCAACCAGAGGGTGAGCAGCGGCGGCAAGTCGACCAACAACGCCCGCAGCACCCCGCGCGCCCGCTGGGTGAAACGCCGCAGGGAAAAGCCGACCGCGTACCCCAGGAAGCCGATCCCCAGGAGCAGGGCGCCGGCCAGGTAGACCGGTCCCGCCCCGCCGACCACGACCGGCATGAGGCTGGCGGCGACGAGCGCCAGGCAGTCGACGATCATTTGCCGGCCGGTCGCGATCCCTTCCGGATCCACCGACGGCACCATGCATAGGCCGGCCCGGCCATAGTCCGCGCGGTAGATCCAGGCGATCGCATGCAGGTAGTCGGCCCAGCGTGTCCCCGTCAGGGCAGCGGCTTCGACGTCGGCTCGCTCGAAACGGTCGATGACGTGGTTGCGAAGCAGCAACGCGTTGACGAGGGTCTTGAACGTGAAGGCGTGCGCCGAGCCGGGAATCATTTCCCGGTTGGTTTTGGACCCCAGGTCCAGGACCAGTTGGTCCTAGGCCAGTCGCCACTTTGCCCCGCCGCATCCAGGCGCCCCTCGACTCGTGAACGGCTACCTGACCCAAATGGCCCCTGGTGACACGACTGTTGGGACTAACAATACTCGGCACACTGGCCGACAAACAACCCGCGCTCTTTCGTTTGAAGCCACATCTGATTGGTGCGGCCCGGAACAGGCGATCTCGATGGGCATGCTGCCGTAGACCTGCGGCGGTTCCATGCCGGATGGAGGCTGGCGCCGGAAACGAATGATGCTGTAAATGAGCACGCATTCGACCAGCACGAAAATGGCCCCGGTGACCGCGAGCACGAGGATCAGCAGCGATCGGATCGACTCCGCTGGAGGCGAGGCCGGATTGAAGATCGACAGGTCCTGCATCGCGGTCATTCCCTCGGCCAGCAATCCCATTTCGCGTCATGATGCGGCGAAGCCGCGGACCGGGCGCTTACAGGCCCGGCAATAGCCAGCCATTCTGGACCGGGCCGCGCCGGCCCGATCCGCGGATGACAAGACTCCAGCCGGTCCGGGTGACCAACCTTGCTCCGCTCTGACTCAAAAACTGTATACGGCCGGAGGGCTGCGACGCCACTGAAAAATCCCCCAGGGCGATCATGAGCATCTTCGCCGCCCAATTCACCAACGGGGTTCTCAGGACACCCGCGCACGCAGGATTACGGCGCTTGACCAGGGTAATCTGATTGCCCTTCTCATTGAAGGTCACCTCGTCCATGAAGGTTCGGATGAGCAAGAGCCCCCGGCCGCCGATTCTGCCGAGGTTTTCGGGGTCGGTTGGGTCTGGCAAGGTGGACGGGTCGAAGCCGGGTCCCTCGTCTCGAAAGGAAAAGACCGCCTCGGAACGCGTCAGCTTGACGGTGCAATGTACCTGACGGTCCCGGTACGGCGGCAGCCGGCGCCGATCTTCGGCCAACCGGTAATACTCGTGTTCGTCTTCTTGCCGCAGTTCGGAGCTGGCTTCCAGATTGCCGTGAAGGATGGCGTTCGCCAGCGCTTCCTCCAGGGCCACACCGATCCGGATTCTCTCGGTCTGGTCGCAAAATTGCAGTTGCACCAGGTACTCCTGGACGTGCAGAACCAGCGCGGGGATCACCAGGGGATCATTGTCGAGGATGAAGCTGGACTCCATGTGCGCCAGCCGTTCCATCAACTGCTGTTGGCGATGCTCCCGCCTGGCGGCCGCAACGATCTGCTCCAGCGTGGATACCAGGTGACGGTCCTGCGTTTTCTTGGGAACGTAACTGGCCGCGCCCTCACGAAGCGCGTGCATCGCAATTTCTTCGTTCCCAAATGCAGTCATCAACACGACCGGAACCGACGGGTACTGCCGGCGGACGGCTGCGACGAGTTCCAGGCCGTCCATGCCCGGCATGCGCAGGTCCGTGACGACCAGGCGGGGCGTCTCCCGCTCCATTGCGGCGAGCGCTGCCGCGCCATTCTCGGCATACGTCACGCGCCAACCGAGATTGTGCTCGATGATGGCTCCGGTCATCCGCCGGTCGACAGCGGCGTCGTCCACGACGAGGACGGTGATTTCGCTGTCTCCGGCCGCCTCGGCGTGCGGAGCTGGCGCAGTGGTCATGGCAATCACCTCATCAGGCGGTCAAATCGCTCTGAACCCTGGCGACGGCAAGCTTCACGCGCTGGACCTGCTCTTGCACAAGCCGGAGGGTTTCCTCGACGCGGTCGAGTTCTCCCTTTCGACCCATGTCCTCAAGACGCCGGGCCGCCTCGTAGGCATCGGCCGCAATCAGGTTGCCGAGCGTTCCCTTGAGGGTGTGGGCCGCTGCCTGAATCCGATGGGCGTCCTGTAACGAAACCGCGATCTCGAGTTCCTCCATCATCCGCGTGAACTCGCCCGCGCACAAGCTCAGGATCTCGACCAGCAGGTCAACGTCACCCCCGACGCGCTCCAGCAGCGCCGCCTGGTCCAACGTGTTCTTGTCGGCGCTCCCATCCGGCGACGCTCGACCCTTGTGCGGGGCCGGCATTCCAACGCAGTTGCCGATCGTGCGCAGAAGTTCCTCGGGCCGGATTGGCTTGGAGACGTAATCGTCCATGCCGGCCGCCAGGCAACGCTCCTGATCGCCTTTCATGGCGTGGGCCGTGAGAGCGATGATCGGCGTGTGCCGTCCCGTCGTCTTTTCGCGCTCGCGGATCATGGCTGTCGCCTGAAGTCCGTCCATCTCGGGCATCTGCACGTCCATCAGAATCGCGTCAACTGGCTGCTGCTCCAGAGCGGCGACGGCTTCCTGACCGTTGTTCACCACGGTGATTTCATGTCCGGCCGCCTCCAGCATTCCGACAGCGACCTTCTGGTTGATGACGTTGTCCTCTGCCAGCAGCAGGCGTAGTTTGCCCGTCCTTGGCGGCGGGGGCGATCCGGACGTGTGCTGTCGCGGCTGGTCCGACGTGCGAAAGCGGGCGCGGAAATGAAACGTGCTTCCCACGCCTGGCTCACTATCAATCTCCAGCGAACCGCCCATCATCGAGACGAGACTGGCGGAAATGGTCAAGCCCAACCCGGTGCCGCCGCGCGTTCGCGTAATGGAGGTGTCCGCCTGGGCAAATGCTTCGAAAGTCCGCGCCAACTGGTCCGGCGGAATTCCGATGCCGGTGTCGCGGACGGCAAAATTCAGCCAAACTTCCTCGTCGGTTGCCGATCCCCGCCTGACCGTCAGGCCCACCTCGCCCCGGTCGGTAAATTTGATGGCATTGCTCACGAGGTTCAGGAGCACCTGCCGGAGACGCCCCGGATCACCCACCAGCCAACCGGGCACGTCGGGGTCCACGTCGCACGTGAGCTCCAGGTCCTTGGCATGGGCGCGCATCGCCATGTCCCTCACCACATTCTCCACCGACTCGTGCACGCAGAACGGGACTGCGTTGAGAGTGAGCTTGCCAGCTTCGATCTTGGAGAAATCGAGAATGTCGTTGATGATCTCCAAAAGAGATTCTGCGGAGCGATGGGCCATTTCCAGGTACTCGCGCTGCTTGGGAGTCAGATCGGTCTTGAGGGCCAGCCGCGTCATGTTCAGCACGCCGTTCATGGGGGTCCGGATCTCATGACTCATGTTCGCCAGAAACCCGCTCTTGGCGCGACTGGCAGCCTGAGCCTGCAATTCACTGCAAACAAGCGCTTCCTCGGTTCGCTTGCGGCTGATGCCCACTGCGATGGCATCCGCCGCGGAACTCAGAGCCGTGAGCGTCGCGTCCGAAAGCGGATGCCGCGCGAACATGGCCACCACTCCCATCAGGCCGCCTTCAACGATCAAGGGACGACCGGCGAATGCGACCATGCCTTCGCGGCGGGCCCAGTCCTGGTCACCGACCTCAGGATCACCCACGACCTGATTGCTCAAGTGTGGTTTTCGTTCCTGGGCGATCCAACCAATTTTCAACTTGCCGATGGGAACTCGCCCATGGGGACCATCCTGATCCGGGTACATGCCCGCACTCGCTTGCAGTTCGAGTTCGTCGACCGAATCGGCAACGGTCCAGATTCGGGCCGAGGCCCCGTCGAGATGACGAACGATCGCCTCGGTGCACTTTTGAAGCATCGTTTGCAGACTACCTGCCCCGGCCAGGGCCATTCCAATCTCGGAACCCAGGGCGAGGAGACGAACGCGCTCGTTCAGAGCATCCTCGTTGTGCTTACGTTCCGTGACGTCGCGAACGATCCCGGTAAACAGGCGGCGATCGCCCAGACGAAATTCGCTGACCGCGAGGTCCATCGGAAAGGTCGTTCCATCCTGGCGCAGTCCGACAACTTCCCGGTTGACCCCGATGACTTTGCTCACGCCGGTTTGAAAGTACTCGGCAAGATAATGATCGTGCTGGTCGCGGTGCGGCGCTGGCATCAATATACTGACGCTCTGGCCCAGCACTTCCGCGCTCGCGCGGCCGAACAGCCGCGCGGCCGCGGAATTGAATGACTCGATCCGCCCACGCTCGTCGATGGTAATGATGCCCTCGGCGGCATTCTCCACGATGGCCATCAGTCGCGCTTCGCTCCGCTCCAGTGATTCCTTGGTCCGGAGCAGCTCCTCCTCGGCACGACGTTGAGCGGCCGGGATCGCGCTTGAGGTTTCCAGAGCCGCGCTTCGCAATCGACGCGCTGGAACGTCGCCCGATCCCTTGGCTTGACCGCTCCCCGTGCCGGCCATTCCCTTGTCCGCGCCCTCAGACGGCTGCGGCATGATCGTCTCCCTGCACCCCGGGTTCCTTGGCTGCCAGGGCCGTGCCCACTCCATCACCGGGTCAATGCGAACGTGATCTTTTCGACCGTCCCGGTGCAAGCGAACGGCGACTTGTAGTCCGGCGAGATCGGCGTGATCGAGTCACGGCCGACCTCGAAGGGTTCCAGCCCGTTGCGGACCGCCGAACGCTCGAGCGTGCCCTCGCCGGCGGGCTGGCCGTTGACGAACAGACCAGCCACAATTATGGTCATCACATTCAAACTCACTCTTGATAAACTCCTCATCGATCTTAGTTTGATTCGTGGGATGTTCGCGCGCGCCTCGCGCTCGTGCGTCCACCACCCGACGGAGGGAAGACGGCGCGAGAATAACCAAGACGGAGACGATCCGGGCGCGCGTTGAACCCAAGTTGAAGGCCGAAGCCGAAGAGATTCTCGACAGCCTCGGTGTGAACCCCAGTGACGCGATCCTTGGCGAGAAGCGAGGAAAAATCAAGGGCGCGCAGCTCACGTTTGGTTTTTTTTTGACAAGGCTGGCGCAGCGTGTTGTGATAATCGTTCCGATCAACCGCACGGGTTGATCGATCGACTGAGGCGCTGCGCGAAAATAAATGTCGCCTTTCGCTCCGCGACAGGACGTTCTCTCGCAGTGCGAACGACGATTTCTCCGGGAAGCTGTTTACGTCCCGATCCCGAGGCATTCGGAATTGGAAAAACCCGCCTGATTCGTGGAGGTCGCAATGGGTTGTCCCGTCGTGCATTTTGAGATTGGCTGCAAAGACAAGGCCCGTACCGAGGCATTCTTCGGAACCCTGTTCGGCTGGACGATCACCGCCGCAGGGGAAGCGTCATTGATCGACACCGGCGCAGGGACCGGAATTAACGGCCATATCAGCTCGCTGGGCCACGAGCCGCACCACTACGCCACCTTCTATGTCCAGGTCAACGATATCCCGGCTTATCTTGCGAAGGCGGAATCCCTCGGTGGCAAGACGCTCGTTCCCCCAGTGACGATTCCGACGGGAACCTTCGCCTGGTTCGCGGACCCGGATGGCACAATTGTTGGGCTCTGGACGCCAAAGTCATAATGGAGCCGGCAGCGTCGCGCTGCGGAGGTTAGAGCCTGGACCCAGTGATCGCTCGGAAGGATGACAGGCCCCATGCAAAACCCATGGCTGCGCGCGCTTGTCGGCTTTGTCTGGGGACTGCTGCTCTTCCTGGGCGTCGCGTGGTCGTTGAGACTGGGGCTCGGCCCGCCGATGAGCAAGTCGGCGGTTCTCTCGCAGGTCGTCTTGAAGACGGTGCTCGTCCTCGTCGCTCTCGTCGGTTGGAAGCTCTTGGGCTGGCCTTTCAGCGAGATGGGCTGGCGGAGGGCCGACTGGTGGAACCGATCGTATCTCGCCTGGTTTGCACTCGCCGCGGGCGCGATGATGGCCGGGTCGGTCGTCATGATCTTCCTGGAACTCATGCATCCTGTCGCGGCGAAGATGAGCTTCCTGCAACTCGTCCTGGTCATCTGGATTTTGAGTAGCGTGTCGGAAGAGATTTACGTCCGCGGCCTGGTTCAATCCTGGATCGCCGGCCATGACGACGCGAAGGGCCTCGACTCGCCATTTGAGCCTTCGATCGTCTCGTCGGCTCTGTTGTTCGCCTCGATGCACGTACCCTTGATGTGGTCGCCAATCGGCGTCAAAGGGGGCCTGACGATCGTTCTCGCGACGCTCGGAGTGGGCTTCGCGTGTGCGGCCTTGCGAAAAAAAAGCGGAAGCCTCTGGCCCGCCATCGCCTGCCACGTCATCGGCAACGTCGCGGGCATTCCTGGGGGAATCCTGGGCGTAATCCTTTATTATCTTGTTTATGGCCACCGGCCGGAATTCCTGACCGCCTTTCATCACGGTTTGTGAGCATGCTCGAGGATGCCCGCTGCATCGATGAATCGATTCGCTGGGCTTGGCATTCGGGCCGTCCAGGAACATCGTCACATCACGCGGGAATCTACGAATTCTCTCACCGGCGAAGTCGCTTTACATCTCCGGAGGTAGCCGGTAGTTTCTCCATAACCAAGCTGGGCGACGTCCAGAAGATTGTACCGACGAGATGGAGAATGAACCGTGGCCGTGCAGAATTTCAACACGAGCGATGTCGTGGCCTGGGGCGAGTTCGTTCAGGTTGCCTACCAGATGTACGCCGACAACCCGGGCAATCCCAGTCCGCCGCAGCCTTCCTACTTCCCAGCGGGCTGGAAGCTCGCCGTGAATCTCACGGTTGACCCGGTGCTCGGCATCTTCTCGCAGGTGGAGTTTATCGGCTTCATCGCCCAGTCCACCGCGGACCCGTCACAATATGCGATCGTCTTTCGCGGCACGCAGACCGACCTCGATTGGATCAGCGACTTCGAGTTCTGGATGGACGCTTTCACCGAAGTCCCCAACGGCGGGCAGGTCGAGCACGGGTTTCTGGCGGTCTATCGCACACTGAACGGCGTTGCCCCCGGCGCGGCGGCACGCCGCGCCATGGCCACCGTGGTCGGCGACATCCCTACCAATGCCAGCGTCACCGTGACGGGGCATAGCCTGGGCGGGGCGCTGGCGGTCTTACAGGCAGCAGTGCTCTGTAGCGGGGGATTCTCCGGCGTGAAGATCACGACGTTCGCCGCCCCCATGGCGGGTGACCGGCAGTTCTCCACCACCTTCATGACGCTCGTGCCGAACAGCGTTCGGATCTACAACAAACCCGACATCGTGCCGGATCTGCCGGGGACCCTCCTTGGCTATACCCAGGTGCAGGCGGGGATCGGGATCAATTCGCTCGATTACCCCGAGATCCGGTGGAGCATCTCCTGCTTCCACGCGCTCCTCACATACCTCTATATGCTCGGCTCGACGAAGTACGGCCTGGGTTCGTGCGGGACGAGCACCCGCCCGGCGCAGGTCGTGTCCTTTTCGGCTGCGAAACGGTGACAGTTTACCGAAGTAGTTGATGGACTGCCTCTTGCGTTCGGATTCTCCTAATCCTCGACGAACCTGGCACCAGTTTTTCCACGGGCGCCAATTTTCCACTGTAAGAAAACGGCAGCCATCCCGTTGTGAAGAGAGAGGGTCAAGAGCCAGACCGACCGGGATTGCCCGCCAATGGCCACCGACCCGCTTGAGGCCACGGTGTCTGACGACAGTGTTCGACCCGACCCGCGCGGCGAGGGAAGCTTGGATGCTGGCAACGCTCCCGCGCGCCTTGGCTTACGCCACGTCGCTCTTGCGCGACCGGACACTTGGCGAAGACGTCGTCCACGACTGCTACGTACGTTTGCTTGAAAAGTCGGACACGTACAATTTGCTCAGTGATGGAACAAAGCTATTATATAAGGCGATCACACGCGCATGTGTCGACAGGAACTATCGCGATCGCCGTCTGTTGAGCTTGGAGGTCGAGCTCGACGGGGAGGCGGAAGGAAACGGCGCCGGTGGCGGATCCTCGCGCATACGATCCCCACGACCTGGCGGCGTGCCGCGAGCTGGAAGAGGCGTTGGCGTGCGCGATGACCCGATTGTCGGTCGCGCAACGGGGTGCCATCGAGTTGAAGAGCCTCGGCTACTCCCTGGACGAGATCGCGGAGGCCATCGGCACCAGCCCGGGCCATGCCGGGGTGCTCGTGCATCGGGCACGGAGGGCCCTGGCCGCGCAGCTTGCTCGTTTCCTGGAGTCCCGACCTGATGAATGAAGGCGGACCGCGAGTCGAGATCGATATCGAGGCATTGGCCCGCGCCCGGCTGGAGCGTGATGCCGAGCGGATCGACCCGCGGCCCCTCTTCCGGAAAATCCAGGAGACGTTGTCAAGCTCGAGGTCGCCCCGTGCTCCCTTCTTCGCTGCCCCGCGTTCTGGGCGTGTCGTCTGGAAATGGGCGGGAGCCGCCGCGGCCGCAGCGGCCGCCGTGATTGGGGCCAAGGCGCTTTTCCTGCAAAATCGGACCGCGCTGGCCAGGGGCGACATCGTGGTGCGGGAGGCGCGGCAGGCTCACGCGATGCCGGTCGACCGGTGCTACTTAGTCGAGGTGCGGCGCGAGTCGTCGACCGCGGCCGAGCTGTCGCCGGCGAGTCCGCAGGTGCGCCTGACACGTCTCTGGACGCGGGGGGACCGGTTCTGGGTCGAGTCCGTGCGCCCCGAGCAGCGCTGGGCGTGGGGCCGCGATGAGGAGAACCGTTTCTGGATTGCCTTCGGCCCGCACACGGCCGTGAGCATGGAGCCTGGCGAGGTCCCGTACGGCCTCAACGTGTACTGCGGCCTGCACGCGCTCAACGTCGAAAAGCTGCTGGGCGACGTTCTCAACCGTTTCGATGTGGCACGTGAGACGAGGGCTGCCGACGCTGAACCGTCGACCATCCACATACACGCGACCGCCCGCGCCGTCCCTCGGCAGTATCCCGGCATCCATACCGTCAATCTCGAGATCGACGCCGAAACGCGGGTCGTCCGCCGTATGGTCGTCCGCCGGACCTTGGACGGGCTGCCCTTCGCGACAGTCACGTATACTCTGGCCGAGACCGACTCGATCGACCCCGACCTTTACCTGCTCGAGGGGCATTTGACCGACCCCTTCGAGATCTACTCCCGCGAGCACGAACCGAAGCGCCGCAAGGAACTCCTGGCACGCTGGTTTGGTCCGCGGTCCCAGCGCTGGATCCGAACGCTTGAACCGGTGAAATAAAGGGCCCAAGTCATGACGAGAGTTCGACTGCGATTCGTCCTCGCGTCCGCGTCAACTTGCCTTCTGCTCATGGCGGTGCTGGTCGCGGCCCGCGGCCAGCAGGGGCCGGCGGCCAACCCCGAGCGCGCCCTGTCGTTTGGCGACACCAACCTCGACGGCAAGCTCTCGTTCGACGAGTTCCGCGAACTGGTGCTGTACGGGCCGCGCTTGAAGAAAGCGGCGGCCAGGAAAGTGCCCGCGCGGCCCGAGTTGATTTTCAACCGGCTTGACACCGATCACGACGGGTTCTTGACCGTCCCGGAATTGCGCCGGATCGGCCAGTTGCGGGCCGGCGGGCCCTTGGGAGGTGGAATGGGCCCGTTCGCCAAGGCCGGCCTGGCCAGGAAGAAGGCCGCCCCGGGCCGGGCGCCGAGCACGGCTTCCCCGCGGCCAAAGCCGGCGCAGTCCAGAATCGCCGCGCAACCAATCACCTCCGAGCAACTCAAATTCTTCGAGACCAAGATCCGCCCCGTGCTCGTGACGACGTGCTCCAAATGCCATGCGCAGCAGCGCCGAAAAGGTCAAAGGGGGTTTGCTGGTCGACAGCCGCGAGGGACTGCGGGAGGGGGGCGACACCGGCCCCGCGGTGGTACCCGGGAAGCCCGACGAAAGTTTGCTGATCACGGCGATTCGCTACCAGGACGACTCGCTCCAGATGCCCCCCAAGACCAAGCTGCCCGACGCGGTCATCGCGGATTTCGAGAAGTGGGTCAAGATGGGGGCACCCGACCCGCGCGGTGGTAAGACTGCCTCCGCAACGGCCGCGCCGGCGGGCGCTGACATCGAGAAGGGCCGGCAACACTGGGCGTTTCAGCCACCCAGGGCCGTCAGTCCGCCCAGAGTCACCGACACCGCCTGGCCGCGGTCGGACATAGATCGCTTCCTCCTTGCGGCGCTCGAGGCCAAGGGCTTGAAGCCCGTCGCCGACGCCGGCCGGAATGCCTTGATCCGCCGGGTCAGCTTCGACCTCGCGGGCCTGCCCCCGTCTCCCGAGGAGGTCGAGGCCTTCGTCGCCGATACTGCGGATGACGCGTTCGCCACGGTCGTCGACCGGCTCCTGGCGTCGCCGCGGTTCGGCGAGCGCTGGGGGCGGCACTGGCTTGACGTGGCGCGGTTCGCCGAATCGAGCGGCAACGCCAACATGATGTATCCCCACGCCTGGCGATACCGCGACTGGGTGATCGCCGCGTTCAACGACGACCTGCCGTATGACCAGCTCGTCAAACGGCAGATCGCCGGCGACCTCCTCCCTGCCCGCACCGACCGCGAACGGGCCGAGCACCTGATCGCCACCGGCTTCCTGGCAATCGGCAGCAAGATTCACAACACGCAGAATCGCGCGCAGTTTGTGCTCGACCTGGCCGACGAACAGATCGACGTCGCCAGCCAGGCGTTTCTCGGCCTGACGATCGCCTGTGCGCGGTGCCACGATCACAAGTTCGATCCGATCTCCCAGCGCGACTATTACGCGCTATCCGGCGTTTTCCAGAGCACGCAGACCTGCTACGGCACGTTGCCCGGCATGGTGCAGAACCTCAATCCGTCGCCACTCATCGAGCTCTCCGCCAGGGCCGGACAGCCCTCGGCCCTGCCCAGGCTCACCCCCGATCGTCGGGCGGCGCTGGAAACGGCGCTGGCCGATCTGGTCAAGGCCCGTCACGCGCTCACGGGCGACGACCTCGGCACACCCAAGGTATTCCAGACGCTGACGCGGCTGGCCATCGTGCGGTTCCGGCTCGAGTCATTTAAGCCCGATGGCACGCCTCGAACCTACGCAATGGGGGCCCGCGAACGCTTCGAGCCGCTCGACAGCCCGCTTTACATCCGCGGCGAGCTCGACCAGCCCGGTGAGTTGGTTCCAAGGGGCTTCGTCAAGATACTCAGCCAGAAATCCTCCCGCGCGATTACCACCGGGAGCGGCCGGCGCGAGCTGGCCGAGCAACTGGCCGCACGCGACAACCCCCTCACGGCCCGCGTGATGGTCAACCGGATCTGGCTCCATCTGTTCGGTCGCGGCCTCGTCCCCACTCCCGACAATTTCGGTGCCGCCGGCCAATCCCCCAGCCACCCCGAGCTGCTCGACTCGCTGGCGGTCTGGTTCATGAAGGATTGGTCGGTCAAGAACCTCATCCGCCGGATCGTCCTTTCCAGGGCCTATCAACTCGGCTCGACGCACGACACGCATTGTTTCGAGGTCGACCCCGACAACACGCTCATCTGGCGGATGAGCCCGAAGCGGCTCGAGGCCGAGGCCTTGCGCGACGCGGTCCTGGCGACGAGCGGCAAGCTCGATCTGAAGCCTCCCGTCGGCTCGGCCGTAGCCCGGGCGGGCGAGGGCCCCGCCGGCCCCATGCCGCGGGTTCAACAACGACGGTCTGGACATGCACCGGGCGGTCTACCTGACGGTCGTCCGCGACCAGTTGCCCGAGTCTCTGGGCCTGTTCGACTTCGCCGACCCGAGCCTGATCACCGGCGAGCGCTCGACGACCAGCGGACCGACGCAGGCACTTTACTTGATGAACAGCCCGTTCGTGATCCGCCAGGCCGAGGCCGCCGCCAACCGCCTGTGCGCGGCCAGGAGCGACGACGACGCTCGGATCGAGGCCGCTTATCTGCTTGTTCCTGGCCCGATCACCGACCGAGACCGAGCGCAATCGGGCTCGCGACTTCCTCGCCAATTTTCTCACCGGAGACTCCCCCGGGAAAACCGGCGGCGACCGACCTGGGGCGGCCTGGGCGGCGTTCTGCCAGGCCCTCTATGCCAGCGCCGAGTTCCGATATCTCGATTGACGATCGGGCGCCACCACCCATACCAAGTACACGATGGTTATATGATCATGTCAGCATACGCCAATTTCCTGTCGCGCCGGGCGCTCTTGAAGGGCCTTTCCTCGGGATTCGGCTATGTCGCCTTCGCCGGGCTGTCGACGCTGGCCGCGGCCGCCGATCGTGACCGCAAGGCGTCGCCGCTGGCGTCCCGGCCGCCGCATTTCCCGGCCAGGGCGAAGCGCGTCATTTTCCTCTGCATGCACGGGGCCCCCTCGCATGTGGACACGTTCGATTACAAGCCCCGTCTGGCTGCCGACACGGGCAAGCCCTCGCCGGTCGCCAGACTGAACGGCGCCACGCTCTTGGGCTCTCCCTGGACCTTCAGCCAGCACGGCCAGAGCGGTCAGTGGATCTCCGAGCTCTTTCCCGGCGTCGCCGGCCACGCCGACGAGCTCTGCATGATCAAGAGCATGCACACCGACCTGCCCGCCCATCCGCAGGCCTTTCTGATGATGCACACGGGCAATTCCCAGTTCGTCCGGCCGTCGCTCGGCGCGTGGACGCTGTATGGGCTGGGGACCGAGAACGAAGACCTCCCCGGCTTCATCGCGCTCAAGCCCGTGGCGCGGAACGGCGGCCCGCAGAATTACGGCAGTGCGTTCCTGCCGGCGATCTACCAGGGGACCAAGATCGGCAACGAGATCGCCCCGATCGCGAATGCCCGGCTCGGCAATATCAAGAACCCCCGGCTCGACGTCGCCTCCCAACGGCGCCAGCTCGACCTGGTCCAGCCATGAACCGGGAAATGCTCGCGCGCGAAGAGGTCCATCCCGGCGTCGACGGCATCATCGAGTCCTACGAGCTGGCCTTTCGAATGCAGGGCTCGCTCCCCGAAGTGATGGACATCGCCAACGAGTCGGAATCGGTCAAGACGCTTTACGGCATCGACGACGAGCAGACAGCCGATTTCGGCCGTCAGTGCTTGCTGGCCCGGCGCTTCGTGGAGGCGGGCGTGCGCTTCGTCGAGCTGAGCTACGGCAACTGGGACCAGCACCGCAACCTGCGGGCCGACCACGCCAGGCACGCCGCCGCGATCGACAAACCGATCGCCGGCTTGCTGACCGACCTCAAGAAGCGCGGCCTGCTAAACGACACCCTGGTGATCTGGGGCGGCGAGTTCGGCCGCACGCCGCACGCCCAGAATGGCGACGGCCGCGACCATAACAACAAGGGCTACTCCATCTGGATGGCCGGCGGCGGCATCAAGCCCGGCCTCTCTTACGGCCGGACCGACGACCACGGTTACGAAGCCGTCGAAAACCCGGTGCACGTGCACGACTGGCACGCCACGATCCTGTACCTGCTCGGCCTTGACCACGAGAAGCTGACCTATCGCTACGCCGGCCGCGAGATGCGGCTGACGGACGTGAAGGGGAAAGTCGTCAAGGACATCATCGCCTGAGGCGTGGCGGATGTTCCGGAAATCCGTCTCAAACCGTCGTCGCACGCAGGATGTGGCCGCCTCTATTCCGCGCGGGGGCTCCGCGGTTTGCGAAGTAGCGCTCACGAATCGCCGCCGGCCCGAGATCCTCGACTTCGCGAAAGCCCAGGGCTGCCAATTTGTCATGGAGTGCATTTGTTTCAAAGTCACTCTTGAATGCCTCTCCCAGGAAGGCGACGCGTGCGGCAAGCTGCTGCTCGGCTCGCGGCGCGTATTCGTCCTCGCTGGGGTCCAAGGTCGGGGGATTGCTGTAGTCGAACACGACATGGGCACGCCCCGGCAGGCTTGCGATGAAGCCGAGCGTTGAAAAGACAGCCTGCTCGGTCAGATAAGGCACGACGCCCAGCCAGGTGAAAAAGGTCTGTTGCTCCGCAGCGAAGCCGGCGGCGGCCAGGCCGTCGGCCAAAGTCTCCCGCTCGAAGTCGACCGGAGCAAAGGTGAGCGTAGAAGGCACCGTGATAGACGCTTCCGCAAGCCGCTGGCGCTTCCAAGCTTGGGTCGCCGGGTGATCCACCTCGAAGACGTGCAGGCTTTCCCGCAGGCGCGGTTCGGTAGGCATACGTGTCCAGCCCCGCTCCGAGTACCACAAGCTGGCGGGCCCCGCGTGCGACGGCAGCCGTCAAGGCATCCTCGGCAAATCGCGTTCGCACCGCAATGAACAGTCGCAGTCTTCGTTCGACCGGATCATTTTTCGCATCGCGGACCGCCGCTTCGGCATCCGCCCCCAGGATGCGCATGGCAAGCGGATCGTTGAAGATACGACCACCCTCCAGCACTTGGTGGACGGCGCGATGGCGGGCTGCTCCCTGCGCGGTGCGGCTTGGTTGTCCTGGCTGCATTGGAAACGCCTTCGATGGGGTCAGGGCGGAGGATGTCCAGGGGAGCCCGAAATCGTTGAGCAGCCCTTGCAAGCCAGGGGTGAAGCTTCGAGAAGCTGCCCACTCCGGACCGGTCGATTCGGACCGACTGTTTGTGGGGATCGATCGGGCCGGAGTAATATGGTAAGGGCCTGCCTCGTGTCCGGCCATCAGGAGGACTTCCACGTTGACGATCACGACGACGGTGATCCCGGAATCCTTAGCGTCACCGTCGGTGCACCGCTTCACCGTCGATGAGTATGAGCGGATCATCCTGGTGGGGTGCTCAAGGATCCTGGCCGAGTCGAACTCATAAATGGCTACGTGGTGGACAAGATGGCAAAGACCCCTCAGCTTGGCTATTCCACCAGGAAAGCTCTCGACGCGCTGGGGAGCCTGATTGGCCCCGGTTTCACATGGCGCCGGAGCAGCCCGTCCGCATCCCCGACCATGACGAGCCGGAGCCGGACGTTGCGATCGTCCGGGGTTCCACCGAGGATTACGCGTTTCGGGTCCCAGGCCCCGTTGACGTGGAACTCCTGATCGAAGTGTCCCTCACATCCCTCGACCAGGACCGCGGCGAGAAGCGGATGGCTTATGCCCGCGGTCGGATCCCGGTCTACTGGATCATCAACCTGGTCCACCGCCAGGTCGACGTCTTTGCCGACCCGGGGCCGGATGGTTACGGTACGAGCACAATTTACCGGGAAGGACAATCCGTGCCCGTCGTGATCGGTGGGCTGCTGCTCGGCGAGATCGCCGTGAATGACATCCTGCCGCCGCTGCTGCCCGTGCCGCCGGCCGGCGGAAACGGGGCCTGACGCCTCGGGGCGTTGGATCGTTCGTCCCAACCGGTCCGGGCTGAGGCGAGCTGATCGGGACGGTCGGCCGGACGGGAGCGGCTACTGGCGGGGAGGAACGCCGTCGAACTTCGTGATGTCCCGCTGTTTACTCGCGCCTTGGACAATGTTTCGCAACAATTGACGATGATGTTTCCGGAACCAGGCTTTGAATTCGCAGAGGGTCGGGCGAGGCAGGAGATGCCCCGGATGATACTTCGGCGGTGGGCGAACGCGGCGGGTCGAGTGATAGGACTTATAACAATCCTAATGTTGCTGTGTGAGATTGGCGTGCTGAGCATCTATTTCGGCTGTATGTCTCTGCTGATGCTATTGGGTCCAGTCTTCAAGAGGCCAGACTTCTTGCTTGCGTGGCTGATTCACGTAGCCGTAGCCTTGCATTCTGGTATATGGACTCAAGGTCTTCCAAACCACAAGGCTGGGAGGAATAGGTGCATGGGTCCCGTGGACACCATGCTTAATTCCTGACTGGTGGCCATGCTCTTTACAGTCTTCGGTGACGGCTCAATCGGCACGCGTTGTCTACCTCGTTTGCCCCATCCGATCACTCAACGGGCAATCCGCCGACACCAGCCGTTCTCTTGTGACGCAGATTACGCAACCACCCGCGCCACATGCCCGAGCTGGAACACCGCCTCGGACGTGAGCTGTCCCCAGTCCGAGAAGCTGGCGCGGACTCGGACCGCCCAGCGGACTTTGATCAGCACGCCGTCGTAACTCAGCGGGGACGCGGGCAGGACCGCCGAGAAGTTTCCGAATCCAGTCGGGCGCGCCCTCCCCGGCCTCGCGGACTTCGCGATGCTCGACACCACAAGCCTTTCTCCCTTTGCCCTCCGTCTGCCAGCCGACCGTGATTTCAACTTCCTCGAGGCGACTGAGTTCCGCGGTCACCAACTTGTAAGAACCTCGGAGCGTTTCGCCCGGCTCGTAGGCAAGGCGGTCCAGCACGATCGCGAGTGAGCCTTCACTCATGACACGGCTCCGGACGAACGGGCGGGATTGACGACGATCGGGAACTCGCGGTGGACCCTCGGTGGGTCGCCCGGTCCAGCTTCTACTTCGAGCAGCCAGGTGATCTTGTTATTCTCGATTTCAAGCGAGTGCATCGCATCGGCCGGGAGTTCGAATGCGAAGGTCGTCTCGAACGGCAGGCCGGGGGCGAGCAGGAAGCCCGTCGCCGCGATGCAATTCGAGCGTTGCGCACCCTCTTTGATTCGGTCGAGTACGGGTCATCGTCGGTCCCCGTCCCGCACTTCACCTCTTCCACGCAAATCAGCCGCACGACCATCGCGGTGAGCGCGGACTGCCCCGAGACGAAGACCTTGCATTGCCGCCCCGGCTCCAGCGGGTTCATCGAGACTTCGACGACCGCCCCGCCGGCCCGCGTGTCGTTGATCGCCTGGAAGAGGTTCATCACCAGAAAGACGAGCGCGACGACGCCGATCAGGATGAAGGGTGTCAGCAGCAGCCAGCCTTTCCACGCCGCCCACCCACGGTCCGCGCCGCTGAATCGCACCCAGACGAAGACCCATGTGACGGCGTTCCAGACCAAGGTGGCGGCGAGGCAGCCCAGGGCCCTGTGCCAGGGGCGGTCGCTGCGCGAGAGGCGGTACGTCAGGGTCGAGCCCGGCGATACCGCGGGATCGACAGTGGGCACGCACGGGTAGATCTTGGAATCCGCGCTACGCCCCGCTCCGGCGGACTGCCCCAGCAGTCCGGAGAGCGCCCGCACGGCCCAGGCCGACTCGAATGACGACATCGGCCCGGTGATCACCCGGCGCTTGCCCGAGCTTGTCTCCGCGACCACTCTCCCCCGGCGATCGACCGCCAGCCGTTCGATCTCTCGAGGGGAGACCCGGCCTTCAGTCCACCAGGAATTGCCCAAGCGAAACATCCAGTGTTCGTCCCCCAGAACTGAGCCGCCAGTACCGCTTTGGGCCTGGGAAGATCTTGTCCGACAACAAAGAGCCAGACCGCGCCGAAGGCGACCCACGCCACGAGGAAGCCCAACTGGAAAAGCGATCGCCTCCATCTTGCCGCTGGGGCGTCCATTAAGATTCATCGGGGCGTCGAAGAAAGCCGTTCCTATCAGCGCACGAACCAGGATGACGACTCCGAAGCCCATGACCAGGAGGCCGAATCCCTTGAAGACCATCGGAAGAAATAAGCAGCCCGAGCCGGTGCTGGCGGCTTTTCAGTTCGGAAGTGAGCCTGTCCGGGTAAGGCTGATTGGTCAGCGTGACTCCCTCGACCGTGTGGAGCACGCGGACCGTTGACTGGCCGGGGGGCTCTGGAAATGACCGGCGATCCGCGGGCATGACGTCACCAGAATGACCTCGGGAGGGCTTCGGCTAGCTGAGCATCATACGGGGTGTGCCGCGACCCGACAACCCATTGCGGAGACTCGCAGCGATGGTCGCACGGCGTTTCTAGCCGACTAGCTGCATGGCCCGTTTCATCGCTTTGGCCGTGCGGTCCACGGCCTCTTCGGGCGGAAGACGCCGCAGCTCGGCTTTGAACGGCTCGGCACGAACCGGGCCGTCGTAGCCGATCTTGACCAGAGCGCCGAAGAAGGCCTTAAGATCGATCACGCCGGTGGCGCAGGGAAGCTCGCGCGTGTTGTCCTTCTGCTCGTCGATGGGGACGCCGGCCGGCGCGTTGTTCAAGTCGCAGCAGACCACGTTCCGAGCCCTCCAGACGCAGCAGGTCGGCCGCCGACTCGTGAGCCGTGTACCAGTGCCAGCTATCGAGCACCAGCCCGACGTTGGGCTGGTGGATCGCGGCGATCAGCTCGTGCGCCTCCGCCATCGTGTGGATGAAGGGGTATCGTGTCGCCGACCACGACGTCTTGGGGCCGACGTATTCCAGTCCCAGTCGGAGGCCATGGTCGCCCAGGACCTTGCCGATCTCGCCTAGCCGGGAGACATGCTGCTTGAAGTTGCTCAGGTACGTCAGACTGCCGTGCCCCGGTGAGATCCACGTTCCCACGCGCGTGGTGCCCGCGCGCTCCAACGCCTTGGCGTCCGCCGGGAGCCTGTTCAGGCCATTTCGGAACGATTCTGCCTCACCGCGAAAGTTGACCGACAGGCCGGCAGCTCCCCAGACCAGCTTCTTGCGCTTCAAGTCCTCCCGCAGCTCCGAAACCTCGCCGTCGGAGAGCGCCCTCAAAAACCCGGCATCCGGTGCAACCGACTCGAATCCGTACTCGTGTGCCAGCGCGATCGCTTCCGGAAGGCGCGCGCGAACACCGATATTGCCGCAGACCAGATCCATGGTGAACTTGCGCACCAGAGCATCATCGGTCGCGTCCGCGCGGGCCGCCTCCATAAAAAGGCCCGATCCGACGAGACCTCCAAGCAGACTTCGGCGCGATAGAGGGGGAAGCATTCAGGCAACTCCTGATGAGGACGACCGCAACGTCAATGAGTGTAGATAAACCGTCGCCCGCCGGACCAGGCCGGCCCGCATGATGGCCGTCCGGGCGGCGCCGAGCGAATACTCGCCCAGGGTCAATTTCTGGCGACGCTCGAACAACACTCGCGCAGGGTCCTGAGAGTGCGGAAACCCGGCCCCAAGGTAAGGCTATGGCGTTATTTATGATGGCTCGAATCGGCCGCAACCGAGCCCTTTTTGTCACCTACCCAGCGCTGAACGTATCGTGAGGCGAAGTGATCCAGCAACAATGGATGATAGAATGTATAGCCGCCGCCGACCTTGGTCAGTAGGATCCGGCCAGCACAATCATCGAGAAATCGCACAAATCTCCAAGGCGTCAACCCGCTGCGGATAAGTCGGTAGCGGAGGGAGTAATGCCTGATTGCGGACGAGCCTCCGCAGTTCAGCGCGACGACCGTCCCGACAGGCAAACCGAGTACTAACCCCAGGAGCAGGGTTTTGGGGCTGAAATCTACCCGACTGAACACACCACCGAAGTTCGGCACGAGATAAACATCTAGCGCAAAAACCAGCGAGACCATCAGAATGGCCGCGAATCCGAACAACATGGAATTATACTTCGCTAATGTGATTCCTTGATTTGGAGACGTCTTTATTGGGACTTCGCCGGCTACCATCCCGGCGCCCAGCGCGATGCCCATCGGTACAAGTAGTGCCACCATCTCCAAGAAGATCCTCCTTATTACAAGTGTAATAACATCGCCAAGACCTTTGGCGATACCGACAACAGTTCCCTCGGCGGCTCCGACTCCTATTGCTGAGCCGATCTTGGCCAGGCCGGCCAGAGCGCCAACAAAGAGTGCCTCCGGCATGGGCACTGGACGGACGGTGTTCGCGTTCACGATCGGGCCGCCGATCGGCATACGCGTTCGTGCATCCAGCGCTATCGCGGGAGGTGGTCCCTCGAAACGGCCAACCCGTGCATCGGGCACGATTGCGGGAGGCGGTGCTTGGACGTTGCCGGTTGGGGCAGCCGGCACGATCACGGGAGATGGAACCCCGACCGGCCAAGGTTGTACACCTGGCGCCCTTTCCGGCGAGACGAGACGGGTCGGTGGCGGCGGCGGTATATCTGACACCTGTCCTGGTGCGATGTTGCCGCCGTTGCCGAACGGTCGGTAGATCGGCGTGCCGGCCGTTGCGTCCGGGGCTCGTATTGGACCGGGGACCACGGCCATGCCTGGTTGTGCGACCGGCGCTGGTTCCGTCCAGACGATCGGACGGTCGAACAACTTGGTGACGGGCCCGAAGCCCAGCACGTACAGCAAACCGGTGAGCAGCGAGTAGACCACCAGAAAGAGCGCAGCGTTGACCCACCGACCAACGAGCGCTCCGGCCAGCCTGAAGACGATCCCGATACTCACTGTGCAGAGCAGGCCGATTTCCAGTCCACGGGTCAAGTCCCTTACCAGTAAGACGTCTGGGTCATCCGGTGGCGCGAGAAATTGACCGAAAACCACGACAAGCCCGACCACCAACAGGGTAAGCTGCAATCCGTAACGAGCCTTCGTCCATGACCACTGAATTGCTTCCGCAGGCGCGATTGAGTTGGTAGACGCACCCACCCAAACGCCGACCAGCACGCCGACCAGCACACCGACCCACCCCAGCGCGTTGCTGGCTGCCCCGCTTCCCCACAAGCTAATACCTACAAAGCTGCAAAGAAGACCGCCGATGAGCCCATAAACCAGCGCATGGAAGAGCGCCGGTATGGCTCTCGCGGCAAGTCGTTTTCGGTTGGGCAGCCAGTCGAGTTGCAGTCCCTCAACAGAAAAGACGCTCTGGCCCCGCTGCGTCATTTGCCAGGCCAACCAGCTCAGCCAATGGTACGTCTGCTCGGACGTGATGCGGGCCTCAGGTCCGCGCTTGAGCATTTGACGTACATAAGACTCGAATATGTGCTCACGCCGCTCGCTTGCAATGGCATTCGCCGGCGGCGGCGATTTCGATTGCTCCTCATAAGCCGAAGTGAAGATGCGAAGCATTAGCGGAGTATTCAAAAGTTCCAACAGCGTGGGATCCTTGCCGATTGCCTCGCCAACCCGTTCTCCGGCAGGGCCGCTCCTGCGCAGGTATTCGTCCACTTGGCGCGTCTCATCGTGGACACGACGATGGCCCTGTCGAGCTGAAGTTTCACCGACAGGCGCTCGTAATCCGCCAAACGGCTAGCGACGACCAGGGGTATGAGGCCGTGCCCTCGGCGAAAGGCGTTGATGGCGTTGACACAGGCAGCACGATGTTCCTCCTTCACGTCGTCCAGTCCGTCCAGGAGCGGCAATACTTGCTCGCGTGCCACCCATTCGCGGGCGATCGCGCGGGGCACAAAGTAGAGGCGCATAAGTTCGTCCACAAGCCAATCGGCCAGCACCTTACCCGCGCTCGTCCACCCCGCGAGGGGAAAGATGACCGGGACCGGGCACGCGTGGTTGCGTTCGGCACAGTCGAGGAGGTGGCGGGCAAGCTCCAATAACAGAGTGGTTTTGCCCGATCCAGGTACGCCGAGGATCAGCGGGGCGTATTCAAGCTCACCGGTCAGTTCGTTGATGGAGATGCTCGACGGGCACCCCCGATCACAGCGTTCGGAGGGCTGGACGAGGCGGTCCAAGGGACGATCCACTGCGGCCGGCATCTCGCGTAGAACCGGGTCGATGCGGCAGGACCCTGACATCGAGTCATCGAGGAAGCCGGAGATCCACATCGCGCGGACCTTCTTGATCATCGCTGTTCTATTTCGGTCGGCGACCTCGGCCCGCCATGGATTTCGCGCGACGGACGTCCGCTCCGTAGGAAGCAGGCTGGTCCACGTATGGTCTCGCCGGTGGAATTCGCGTTGTCGTTCGACCAGGAACGGATACTGCTGAAGGATGAGAGCTGTCGGGATGGCACGTCCGCCTAAGTCGAAACTTCGATCCCGCGTACTTCGGACGACGCCGCACACGGCACCCGTTCTCAAGTTCAAAAGCGGTGCGCCGCTCAGACCTGGCCTGACCTGGCTCTCCTTGAATTTCAAATTCGGTTGCGGTGAGGCCGTCCCTCCATCTCTAAGCCAATCTTCGCTTCGAGCAGTCACTGCCTCGCCGGTCGCAGTTCCATCAGGATAGCCGTACGCAAGCAATGGATCCCGGAGACGGTAATCTTCGCCAAGAAGGACGCAGGCGTGGTCGGACTCGTGTACCGCCAGCAACGCGAGGTCGTGCCCTTGGGGTCGGAGGTACTCAGCAACGACCGTCCCATCCGACGAGCTTCCATGCCCGTCGATGTGCACCACTCCCCCCACTCCTCCAGCGCGTTCGACTACATGGGCGCAGGTCAACACAAGCCCCGGCGCGACGTAGAAACCGGTGGCGGCGTCGCTACTAGACGTCAACGTGAGCCGCACGGTACTACGAGCGAGCAGATCGTTGAGCACGGAGTCGCTCATTCGGGTCGTCCCCTAACCCGAACTCACCCTTTGTCGTTATTCGCCGCCCCACTCTAGAGTCAGCTTGAGGTTCGCTGTGCCAGTGCCTTTGACAAGCAGGGTCGTTAACTTGCCCGACTCGAGCCCGACTTCAAGGCCTAGCTCAACGCTTGCCTTGCGAGGCTTAACTTTCCCCAGGCTTTCGGCGATCCCTTGGGCAATTCCTTCAACCGCCCCGAGGACCTCCTCGAATCGGAAATCATGAAACGATACTGGTTCCTCGCCCCCGAGCAACGTCGCCTCAACGCAAATCTTCTTGCCGTTGGGAAGCTCCACCGTGACCACTTCGGAACGAGATTCCGCCACGGAATGACCCCCCGGTGTACTGCCACCTAACCGTGGTTGCAATTTCGACCAAAATCTTAACCGAATGCCAGCGCTGAAGGAAGGGACTGGGTTTTACCGGCGCCCGTGTTCTTGACCGTGTTCAGTCATGGCTCGATCGGCAGGGGTGATCGCACGCGGTTTGCCCCATCACATCACTCAGCGGGAACCTTCCGGAAGCACCGGTTCTTTTGTGACGGAGCACGCTCAATTTCCGCGAGGCACGGTGCGTGCATCTCAGGCAGCGGCGGCTCACTGATGCGTGACTTCGATCACGGCCGACTGCGGATAGCCTTCGGGCAGGATGCCTTGCCTGGGACCGATGTCGAACTTGAGCGCGTCCTCGCGGGTGCGGGCGACGATGCCCGCGACGCGGAATTTGGTGCCCGGCGGAGTGAGTTCGTCACCAAAGACGACTTTCGTGCTGAACCTCCCGCCGTCTACCTTCGTTATGTGAGCCTGGCACCACCACGGCTGGCCGGGAATGTCCGCCTGGACGAAGATCACCGGCCAGCCCTCCGATTCGATCCGCCCGGTGAGGTCCTCTCTCATACCGACCGTCGCCCCTTGCTTCGGGTATTCGATCACCAGACTCACCGGGCGAACATTCGCTTTAGCCGCCGGCACGGCGGGGCTGGTCTGGTCCTCTTTCTTGGCGGCCTCCGCCACTTGCTGCGGGTTTTCGACCGCCGGACTCGGCTGGTCAGCGCCTGCCCCTGCCCCACCCGCCGGGACGATGGGGGCGTTGCTCGCACTCGTCTCCAAGGTCCCCGGGGATGCCGGAGCTTCGTCGTTCGACGACCTGAAAAGCGCGAACATGACGACAATCAGCGAGACGGCCGCGACGGCGGCCGCGGCGAGAATTCGGGTGGCCTTCTTCCCGCGCCCGGTCAAGCGCGAGCGGAGCGATTCTCTTTTCGGTTTCGACGATCGGCTCCCGGCCAGGGCGGGCAGCGAAGGGGCTTCTGGAGTTGACGCTTCCTGCGGGACTGCTGCAGGCGCGGCGGCGGGTCTCGCTACGGCCGATGCCGCGGTCGGCGCTTCAGAAGTGGCTACGGTCGGTGCCGCGGTCGTAGATACACTCGATGCCGCGGTCGGTGCCGAAACGCTGGCCGGTACGGTCTTCGGTCGCAACAGGCTCCGGAGCGCGACGGCGGCCTCGTCGGCCGTCTGATACCGGTCGTCGGGGTTGGTCGCCATCAGTTTCTCGATCGTCTCGTACACTCGTGGCGGCAGTCCGGGCCTGACCTCTCTGATCGGAACCGCCTGGCCCGTGATTCGACCGACGATACAGTCCATCGACGACTCCCCCTTGAAGGGAAGTTGCCCGCTGAGCAGGTGGTACATCGTACAGCCGAGCGAGTAAAGATCGCTGCGGCCATCGAGCTTGACCATACGGGCCTGCTCCGGCGAGATGTAGTCGGGCGTTCCGACGGCGTACCCGGCGCTCGTCAGTGCGGCCGGCAGCTCCTCCTTCACGAGCAGCGTGCCCAAGCCGAAGTCGAGGATCTTGAGCTTCCGGCCTTCGGTCACCAGCAGGTTCGACGGCTTGATGTCGCGGTGCAAGACGCCGTGCGCGTGGGCGTGGCCGAGCCCCTCGGCGGCCTGGGAGGCATAGAAGATCAGGTCGGCGGGAGCCAGTGTGCCCCGTGCCTTGAACAAATCTTCAAGGGTCACCCCCGCCGCGTATTCCATGGCGATGAAATGGCAGTCGGCAACGCGATCGGCATCGAAGGCCCGGACCACGTTGGGGTGATCCAGACGGCCGACGAGATGCATCTCGCGCTGGAACCGGGCGACGGTATGGGAGCTGGAGACGTATCGAGGATCGAGAATCTTCAGGGCGACGACCCGGCCCATCATCCGGTGCGAGGCCTTGTAGACCTTGCCCATCGTGCCCTTGCCGAGGAAATCGAGGATGACGTAGCTGCCGAAGATCAGGCTCTCTGACTTACCCTTGAGTAACTGGCGCGCCTGGAATTCGGTCAGGATCCCGTCCTTGACCAGGCGGGAGGCCAGCTCGGCCGGCGCGGGGTGATTCTCGCGCTGGGCCATGGTGGCTTCAACCTTTTCGAACTGCCGCTCGGACAAGATGCACGAGCTGCGAATCGTCTTGAGAAAGCGCGAGATCGCGTCCGTCGTCGTGACCGGCTCGTTGGGTGGCACCATAGCGACCAACTCCTACGCTCGCGGCGAACTCGACCTGTTCCGGGTCTCCTTCTGAGACGCCATTTCGCCGAGGTGAGCTGTCTGACTTGCCGGGCCGACACTCCCGGATATGCTGATCCTCCATTCAAATCGAATAGATGCGGCCATGCAAGAGAATTTCCGGGACGATCAGCCCTTCGCAGTTCCTACAATCGGATCGAGCGCCATGATCTGAACCGACAGCTTCCGTCACTAGCCTGAAAGATGCCGCGGGACTGAAACCTCAAACCCCGAGTGTAACTGACTTGCCCCCTGTGAATTTATACGTAAGCCCAATCGTCAATTCCTCGAAGTGTCTGGTCGAGGAATCACCCTCGATACTGTTGTACTCGATGTAGAATCTGGGTGCGACGGACCCATCGTATCTTCTGTCAAACTTACCACTTGTGCCCTTAGGATACGCACGCGGCTCACTCCAATCGGGCGGTGCGGGCGGGAGCCTCCCATTGTCGTACACCGACAGCCTGAAATTAACCGTTCGCGTGGCGTCGTTTTTGATCCACACAGCGACTATCGGGTCTGCGGCCACGACGTGAAACGCCGCGGCGTGGTTCGCGTGAGCGGTCAGGGAGGCCAGGCCGGCGGCAGTCAAGTCGCGAGACTCGCACTGCTCGATGATAGGTCGCAGCTTCTTGAGCGACGGTCGGAGGCTCATCGGTGTTTTTTCCTGTCGGCAAACGATTCGACTGGAGTGGGATCGATGTTCGGAGCAAAGCGGCGAGAAGAGTGCGACCGATCGTAGCCAGCCAAGCAAGTCGTGGCAACCCTTCGCCCAATTCTTCGAAGATTCTCGGATAGAAAAATGGTTACGTCGATGTCGTTCCTCAATTCTGGACAGGCTGCCGTAGCCTTGATAGTCTGCGGTCATGGCTCGATTGGCACGAGTTGTCGCTTGAGCACAGCGTCGCCGTACCCTGACTGCCCGATCCGCTGGCGCATGGAGGCCCAAAATGATTGTGCCGCACGAACCGATCGAGACAGGTCCCGCGTCAGAGCGAAAGCGCGCCGGGAGGTTCCGACTGAGCTTGCGAGCGCTGATGGTGTTCGTGCTCGTCATCGGCGGATGGCTGGGCTGGGTGGTATTTCGAGCGAAGGTGCAGCGGGAAGCGGTGGGGGCAATCACGCGGGCCGGGGGAGCCGTCGGATACTCCGGCGACGACGCGCCGCGCTGGCGTCAATGGCTCGTTGATCTATTTGGCCGGGACGATTTCGAAACGGTGATCTCCGCCGAAGTTGACCTCAAGGATGCCCCTGGAGCCGATGCGTTGATGGCGCACGTCGGGCGGCTCGGCGGGCTCCGAGAGCTCTCCTTTGATGCTGAGAACCTCACCAACGAGGGCGTGTCGCACGTTCGCCACCTGCGAGAATTGCAAGATCTGCAACTGTTCGGGACGTTCACCGGCGCTGCCCTGGCGCATCTTGAGAGTCTCTCGTCGCTCCAAATGCTCAACATCGTCAGCAACTGCCCCTTCAGGGACGGACTTGCCCACCTCAGACACTTGACCGGCCTCAAGATCCTGTTGCTCTGGGACGATGACCGACTCACCGACTCCGACCTGGCGCACGTCGAGGGAATGACGAATCTCCAGGAGTTGAACCTGGGGCCAACGCGTGTGACCGATGCAGGGCTCGTTCATTTGCGAGGGTTGAAAAACCTCCGAGCGCTCCAGTTTTCCTCGGACGAGATCAGCATCGAGGCGCTCGCGAAACTCAAGCAAGAATGGCCGAAGCTGCAAGTCGTTTCCCCCACCAATACGCCCACGCCCACGCCGCCAACTCCCGTCAATGCATCAGCGCCCGCCGCGCAACCCGGCGACGACCTCGTCCCCTCGGCCAAGGATTGTCCCTGACGCGCGCACACCCAGCACCGAGGCCCGCATGACCACTACAAACCCCTACCAGGCCCCGCGCAGCGAAAAGTCGATTGCGGCCGAGAATAAGAATGCGGTGCCTCGCTAGCGGTCAACGGTTTGGGGCCGGTTGCGGCTTGAGCGCCCTGGCCACGGCCTCTTTGATGGCGTCGCCCTGGAGGTCCTTGGCGATGACGCGGCCGTCGGGGCCGATGAGGAAGACCGCGGCCGGAATGCGTACGCCGAAGGCCGCGGCAATCGGGTTCGCGTCCTCCCAGTTGCCGAGATACCGCTGCTCCCAGGCCAGGCCCCGGTGCGCCGCATAGCGCCGCATCTTCTCGGGCGAGGCACCCCGATAGAGCCCGATGATGACAAGACGCGGGTCGCGGCCGAAGGAATCGTACGTCGCCTTGACGTAAGGGATGCTGGCGATCGCCCAGGAAGAGTCGGCCCAGAAGACCAGCAGCACGAACTTGCCGCGCACGGCGCCAAGGTCGAGCGGGCGGCCGTCGGCCGCCCTGGATGCGATCGCCGGTACGCGATCGCCCACGTTCAGTTCGTGGAACGGGAAGACTTCCAGCGGGACGACGCCGATGTCGAGCGGCTCGTCGCTGCGGCCGCCGGGGATCTCGGGGACGACCACGTCGGCACGGGCAAAAGCCCGGCCCGCGCGATAAAAATCCGTCCGGCCTTCAAACGGCAGCCGGAGGACATATCGGCCCGGAGGAACGTCTTCGATCCGGAACGTGCCGTCCGAGCCAAGTGCCAGGGCATACTGCCGCTGGCGGTTCTCGAAATAGGCACGGCCCTCAGGGGTCTTGGAGTAAGCAGCCCACCATTCCTCTTGTTGCTCCCCCGTCCGGTCGGGGAAATCGAGGGGAGTCGCCGGCTCCGGTCGCTCGGTCGACAGGTTGCCGCCATGGTCGAGGACGAGGTCGGCCAGCGCGACGCCCGCCGGCACGGCGAGCCGGCCGATGACCGGCCGGCCCGTGCCACCGACCTGGGCCCGCGCGGTCTCGCCGGGCTTCACTTCCACGCTCACCGGGTGGGAGGCCGTCCAGCCGCGGTGGTTCGCGTCCTCGACGTAGCGATAGACCTCCATCCGGCCGGGCGTGACGCGCTCCACACGAATCGGCCTGACTCGTCCGTCCGGGCATCGTAATCGACCCGGCCGGAGAAGCCCGCGTTGAGCATCCAGGCCGCCGCTTTCTGCCCGGGTGCCGGCCTGGTGCCGATTTTCATAACGCCCTCGATCCGGCCCCAGGGCATCAGAGTGATGTCCGTCGAGGCGGCCAGTTCTGCGGCCGAACGGATCGCGAACCCGGCGTCATGGGCCGCGATGATCGAGACGCGCTCCCCTGGCGGTCGGAAGGTATAACGGCCGTCGGGTCCGGTCTTCATGTGTGGCGCCTCGCGGACGGTTCGATTGGCCCGGAGCCGTCCGTTCTCAATACGGGCATCGTAGTCGCCCCCGCTCAGGGCAACATCGGCGCCGGCTAGCGGACGGCCGTCGGGGCCTCGTATGATACCCGTGAGCGTCGCGGCCTTCTTGACCTTGAAGTCGTGGGCGATATCCTCGACGTTGTCAAGGAAGCCGAGTAGCTCGCCGGGCACGTAGCCCTCGGCCTCGATCCGGATCGAGCGCGGGAAACCCTGGTCGGGGAAGAGGCCCTCGGGCAGGTCGAATTTGCCGGCCCCGAATGGCCTGGCGGAGCCTTGCAGCCATTCCGGCCGGGTACCGGGGCGCGGGCCCCAGCCGGGGATGAGGACGAACCGATCAATCGGCCGGCCGGTCTCGGCGTCGGTAACCGTGCCGTGCAGGTGCTGCGGGCGGTGCAGGGTGATCGTGACCTCGTCCGACCCGGGTTCGACCCGGCGGCCCAGGGCCTGCACGAACGGCGCCTTGTAGACGTCGAGGAGGACCGTGCCGTTGACCGGTGCGTCGAACCAGATAAAACGGCCACCCGCATCGGTCTCGGCCTCCCAGTCGAAATGCCCGTTGAAGAGGGCATTGGTCGACCCGACGGCCGCGCCCGCGATCGGCCGGCCCTGCGAGTCGACCACGCGGCCCGAGAGCGGCCTGCGCGGAGCCAGCTTGATAACCTGCGGCGGAATTTCGGGCGTGACGGTGATCTGGCGCATGGCCCAGGCGGCGCCGTCGGCCTGCACGGTCACCATGATCTCGGCCCATTTCGGATCGATGAACCGGCCGGTGCGGAATTGTCCCTGGCGATCGGTCTGGAGTCGCCGGCTCTTCCACTGATCGCCCATCGACTGCACCACGACCGTCGCGCCGGCGACCGGCCGGCCTGTCGGGCTCAGAACGGTGCCGGTGACCGATGTCCCCTGCTTCATCACGTGCACACTGGAGAATTTGCGGGCCTCGCCGGCCGTCATGTTCTGGCGAATCGTCGAGAAGTCAGGGTGCGTGATTTCGACAGCGAGCCGAGTGCCTGGCCCCGCTGTCGCCGGCAGCGTCTCGGATCGCCATCGTCCCTCGGCGTCGGTCAAGACGCCGGCGACCTCCCCGCCCAGGGTGGCGTACCGCTCCGGCCCGCCCGGGCCGATGTTGGTCAGGCTGGCGAAGACCCGCGCCCCGGCGATTGGCCGGCCCTGCTCGTCCCGCACCACGCCGCCGATCGCCACGCCGCGCGGCAAGGCCAGCGTGTAGGCGCCCGGAATATTCGTGCCAGACCAACGCACCTCGATCGGCACGAACCCCGGATGCGCGGCCACGACCTGCAAGAAATAGGTCGTGTCGCCCGCGAGCGCGATCGGGAATCGGCCCTCGTCGTCGGTGGTGCCCTGCGAAGTCTGGGCCTGCCCTCGGGTGACGCGGATCAAGACCGACGCGCCGGCCAAGGGTGAGCGATCGGCGGCGTCGACCACCTCCAGCTCGAGCGTGCGGCCGGACCGGGGCGGCTGGGGAGCTTGCGCCAGCGGCGGGCCGGGGATAGGTGCGGGCCCAGGCGGCTCGGCGAGAAGCCGATCGCGCGCCACCAGGCCCGCGGCCAGCGGTAACGCGGCCAGAATCAACGCTCCGGCGACAGTCTTGACCGTGGACATGACCAGGCCCCGCGCAATAGAACCGGCCAGCGCGGCGGCGGAAGCCGAGACAGCACCGGCAGTCGCCGCCCGGATGGTTGCCTGCGCCAGTGCATCGGGCACCGCCGCGCGAGCGCTTCCGGCCAGGATGGCGGTCACGGCGAAGGGCGCGACGCCGCGCTTCACCAGCCGGGTGCGCAGCCGCGCCCGGCCGCGGGCCAGGCGGCTCTGGAGCGTCCCCAGCGGGCAGCGGAGCCGGCGGGCGGCCTCGGCGTATGAGCGGCCTTCCAGGTCGCAAAGCACCACGGCGCCGCGATACTGCTCTGGCAGCCGGGCGACCTCCTCGTCGATCACCTCCAGCACGTCGTCGCCGTCAGCCCGGAATGCGTGTCTCATCGCGGGTTCCTCTGCAACCGCGGGCTGCTGGGACGGGCCCGAACGCGACCGCCGTCGGATTGCCTGCGCCCGCGCCCGCATGGCCACTCGTCGGGCAACCCCGTGCAGCCACGGGCCCAGCCGCCCGGGGTCCTTGATCGAATTGGCCCGCTGCACCAGCACCAGGAAAGTCGCCTGGAATGCGTCCTCGACGTCGTGCTCATCGCGCACGATCCGCCGGCAAACGCCCAGCACCATCGGGCCGTGTTGCGCCACCAGTGCCGCGAACGCCGCCTCGTCGTTGCGTGTCGCGAAGCGCTCGAGCAACACGCCGTCGTCCAGACCCGAGACAGCCCCCAGGCGAAAGAGCTGCGAGATCGACGTCAACACCGCAACCTGCCGGCCCGCCATGCCGTGTCCTCCGCACGCGCCAACTTGAGCGATTACCTCCCCTATCAAGATACTGTCGCGGCGCCGGTAGCGTGTTCCCGAATCAGCCGAGAAGCCCGCATTTCATGTCGGTTTTTCAATCATTCCGTGAGATCTGAATTGCCGCCTCTTTGCTTTGTTCAGAAGCGTGCACCAAATCGCTTAAAAGCCGCTGGTTTGCGAAGAAAGCGCGAAGATTTGGTGTTTTCTGTTCTGGAATATTGTCCCAGTACAGAAATCTCGTTATGCATACGGCAAGTTTGAAAAGTCGATCTTCAACGTTCACACCCGAGGTTTGAGGTACCTTATGAAGAGACGCGTGCTCGGCATCCTATTCGCAATGTTCGCGGCAGCCAGCAATCCGACGACCGCGTCCGCGGATGTCATTGCCGGCTGGGACTTTAACAACTACACGGCGACCGCCAACAACATCTTCAACCCAGTAGCCGACTCAGGGAACGCCACCAACAACGGCATTGCGACCGGCCAGTCTCTTGGCATGACCAACAACTACACTTACAACGGAGGCGAAGGCCCTGGCTCCATCGATGCGAGCCAAGTCATTTCTGGATCGGGCAACGGTTCCGTTGACAATCAGTGGCGTATTCGCGGCCCCACAAACAGTGGCGGCGGTGGCCCTGGTCAGTCGAATGGTTGGAATTCGGCTGCTCCCGAATACACGCAAGGCGGTTCGTTTGCCGCCAACACCACCGGCTACACCAATCTCAGCATCACGTTCGGTTGGTATGTGACAACTCAGGGCGCGGCCGACTTGATGGTCCGCGAAAGCAGCAACGGTGGAGCTACTTGGACGAACGTTCTCGCTACTCCGCTCGAACAGACGACCGGCCAAGGCACCATTAACACCAAGCCCGCTATCTACACGATAAACCTTGCCGCCGGCACCAACGACGTGGAGCTCGTTTCGGCGTACAACCCCATCTTAGGGAACACGTACGCGAATGCGGCCAGTGCTGCCGCTGGCACCCCGACAGGGCTCAACAATTCTTCCGGCAACTGGCGCTTCACGGACGTCTCCATCAATGGCACGTTGGCCCCCGTCCCCGAACCGTCGTCGTTGATTCTTCTCGGTCTCGGTCTTACGGGCCTCCTCGGCTGCGCCGTTCGGCGCCGTTTCAAGATGCAACAGGAGCAGGAAGTTGCTGCGGGATAAGCAACCTTCTGTCCGGATTGGACTTACGGAACCGCGGGTTTGAAGAAAGCTCGCGGTTTCTTTGTTGCCACCCTTGCCCTCTTGATCGACCTCAGCTTTGATCGAAGTCTCCGCGGGCGATCATCCGGATCAAGTGTTGCCGGAAATCGGCGAAGGCGCGGGCGCGGTGGCTGAGCTGGTGCTTGACCAGCGCGCTCAATTCGCCGAAGGTCTGGTGATATTCGGCGATCAGAAAGAGAGGGTCATAGCCGAAGCCGCCCGTGCCCCGCAGCGCGCGGGTCAAGCGTCCCCGGCAGGCGCCCTCGGCCTCGAGGCGAACGGCCCCGTCGGGGCCAGCCAATGCCAGGGCGCAGCGGAACGCCGCGCCGCGGCGATCGTCGGGCACGTTGGCGACGGCTTCCAGCAGCTTGCGATTGTTGGCCGCATCGTCGCAGGGCTCGCCCGCGTACCGCGCCGAGAGTACCCCCGGAGCACCGTCAAGGATGTTGACCGTCAGGCCGGAATCGTCGGCAACCACCCAGCGCGACGTCGCGCGGGCGAGCTCGCTCGCCTTCTTGCGTGCGTTGCCGGCGAACGTGTCGGCGTCCTCCACGACCTCCGGGGCATCGGGAAAATCATCGAGCGGACGGATTTCGAGCTGCGCCCATGGCGGGCTCGGCTCCCAGGACGGTGCGAGCAATTCGGCCATCTCGCGACACTTCTTCCGATTGCGCGAGCCGAGGACCAGCACAATCGGTCGAGAACCTGAGTTGGATCCAGACATGGGGTGATGTCTTGGTCGTGGGCAGAATCAATTTCAGTCCTGCATCTTGGTTCTCATGATGCTGACGTCGGTCTTCTGAGTCTTGGCCTTGAGCGCGTCGACGTCGGTCAAGGCGATCGCCGGCACGATCATGGTGTCAAGCGCCCCGCTGGAGCGCTTGCGATCCGCCAGCGGAACGGCCAGTTTTAGCAGGGCGTCGCGCAGTTGCGCGGCCGCCGGGTCCCGTTCGCTGCCGAACGAGCCGATGAAAACCCGGCTGGAGCTCCGGTCGTGGTAAACGTAAACCGGTTGGCCCAGCCGCGCCACATCCGGGTGCTTGGCGAGCTTGTCGGCCATCTTCTCCGCGTCGGCGGCTGCCGTGCGGAGCGGGCTGGTGCGCACATTCGGCAAGTTCTGAGCCATGAAGTCCTGGCCGCCAAATTGATAGGCGGAGCGCCCCGTGAATTCCGCGACTTGCAGGCTGTAGCGTCCCGGGCAGTGGACGATGCTGCGCAAGCCCCCATTCATCTGAACGACCAGCTTGTCCGTGGTCTTCTGATACAACGTCTGGGCCGGCGCATAGGGGTTCGTGGTGCGAATAGCATAGGCAAGCCCCGTCCGCCAGAAATACAACTTGGGCATGCCTTCCAGACACTTGGGATTGATCTTCCGGACCCGGTGGAGCAGCTTCTCGGAATCGACCAGGGTCTTTTCGTTGCCGACCAGAACGGCCGCTTCGTCAAAGGTTCGGATTTTCTCGGGCATCCCGATGTTCGGCACCTTCATCTCGCTCCGCGCGGTCGGGGGAACGCCCCGGATCATGCTCTTGCCCGGATAATCCTTGGTTCGAAGGATGAACGCGGGGAGTTGATACTGACTGCGCAGCTCCTTCACCAGGGCCAACGCCATGCGTTCGGACTCCGGTCCTCGGAATACTCTTGCCAGCACCATGAACGGGCCGACATCCTTGGTCAGAAGATACGGCTCCACGGGTTCCTGGGGCAGATCGATTGTCGGGGGCTTCAGCTCGCTCACGGGCGTCGGTTCCGGCAAGGATGCCGTTCCCGAAAAGACCCTGGCATCACCTAGCGACGAAGCCCTCGCATTGTTTGTGTTCGGGAACGCCGCCGAATTTGGCGACGGAACCCCCTGAGTCTGAGCTCCACCTTGACTGTCGGACTGGGCCCAGGCTGACCCGGCGGCCAAGGTGCCGAATAAAGCCAGTGCGGCGAGCGGCGATTTCATGGGCGATCCCTCTCCTGTCGGATCAGCGATGTCCGCGTTTTGACCGTGCTGAACCTTGGGCGCGGCTGGGCTGCCGCCAGCAGAAGCCACACCACGATTCATCCTTGATTGTATGCCGAAACCGAAGGGTCTCGTGGACGCGGCGCGTAGGCTCCGGCAAAACACGCGCGGGACTTTAGCAAATCGCCGCGATCATGCCCAGACGGTTTCCGCAGAATCACGGCACAAGCACTGGCTCACGACTTCAATCGTTGGCCGATAGATTCTCTCCGCTAAACTTCTACGCATGATGCGCAGCGTCTTGCGATCGCCGGACGGAGCCGGCTCCTACGCACATGCTGCCGCGCCGCTGTAGGAAGGGGCTCTGTCCCCCGATCTGTTGGTTGCGGCTATGCCGCGTTGGGCAACTGCGCGAAAATATCCTGCCGGAAAAGGATACCGTAATACGGTAATCGGCTGACTCGTTCTCACGCAGAGCGTGGGAACGAGTATCTCCACCATGTTCCGCAGTCTGCCACAGCCAGCTCGCATGGATTCTTGGATTGATGGTGGGTCGCGCCAGCGTCAATCAGCCAGCGGCCAGTCGCGGCCGAGGGCATCGCGCTGGAGGCGGGTCAACTGATCGATGCCCTGCTCGCTCAGATCGAGCAGGGAGTCGAGCTCGGCGCGCGTGAAGGTCCCCCCTTCTCCGGTCCCCTGGACTTCGACCAAACCCCCGTGTCCCAGGCGAACGACATTGAGGTCGACCAGGGCGGCGGAATCCTCGCTGTAGTCGAGGTCGAGCACGGGTTCACCTCGAACGATTCCGGCGCTCACGGCCGCCACGCTGTCGCGGAGAATGGCGCCGGCCTGGCTGCCGAAGCGTGCGCTCACGGCGTCCGCGACGGCGACGAAAGCCGCGGTGATCGCCGCGGTGCGCGTGCCGCCGTCGGCGTTGAGCACTTCGGCATCGACATGGATCGTGCAGGCGCCCAGGGCCTTGCGGTCGACGATCGCGCGCAGGCTTCGGCCGATCAGGCGCTGGATTTCGGTCGCTCGGCCATCAGGCCCGCGCCGCACCCGGGCCGGCGTGCTTCCCGGAATCATGGCATACTCGGCCGTGAGCCAGCCGACTGATTTCCCCTCCAGAAACGGCGGCACGGTCTCCGAGAGCGAGGCGGTAACCACGACCACGGTGCCTCCGGCCCGATAGAGCACGCTGCCGGCACTGTTCCGGATAAATCCGCGTTCGATCGTGACCGGGCGAAGCTGATCGCTGGATCGCTTGTCGGATCGCGTCATCGTCATGCAGCCCCCTCTTCACGTTCGCCCAGCAGCCAGACCAAAAGTGCCATTTGAAAATGCAGCCGGTTGGCCGCCTGGCGGATCACCTGGCTGCGCGGACCGTCGAGGACGGCGGAGGTTACTTCCTCGCCGCGGCGGGCCGGCAGGCAGTGCATGAAGATGGCCTGGGCGTCGGCGAGCGCCAGCAGTTCCTCGTTGACCTGGTACGGGGCGAAGACGCTCTTGCGCTTGTCGGCTTCCTGTTCCTGTCCCATGCTCGCCCAGACGTCGGTGTAGACGACGTCCGCCCCGGCGACGGCCTGGCGGGAATCCTGCTCGACGACCAGACGCACCTGGGGAAAGCTGCGCGGCGAACCGGGCGGAGAATGCCGGAGGGAACTCATAGCCCGGCGGCGCGGCCAGAACGTAATGGACGCCCAGGAGCGCCGAGGCCACTGCCAGCGATCGCGCGACGTTGTTGCCATCGCCGACGAACACCAGCTTCTTGCCGGAAAGCGGCCCCTTGAGCTCCTCGATCGTCATCAGATCGGCCATGGCCTGACAGGGATGCGAGCAGTCCGACAGGGCGTTGATCACGGGAATCGCCGACGAGTGGGCCAGTTCCAGGACCGTCGCGTGCGAGAACGTCCGCACGGCGAGGGCGTCGACGTACTGGCTCAAGACCCGCGCGAAGTCGGCGACGCTTTCGCGCGATCCCAGTCCCACGTCCTGGCCGCGGAGGAAGATCGCATTGCCTCCGAGACGGGCGATTGCCGCTTCAAAGCTCACGCGGGTGCGCAGCGACGGTTTCTCGAACAGAAGCCCCAAGCTGCGGCCCGGGAGCAGGAGAGGGCGCTGGCCGCGCTTGGCGTCGCGCTTGAGCTGGATTGCGCGATCGATCAGGGCCCGCGCGTCGGCTGCCGTGATGTCCAGGAGATCTACGAAATGGCGTGGCATGGCCCGGACCTTTATGAGACGACGACATTCCTCAGCACGTCTGCCAGGATTGCGCATCCAAGGTCGATCTGCTCATCGGTGATGGTCAACGCGGGGAGGAGCCGGACCACGTGTCCGTGGGTGACGTTCACCAGGAGCCGTCGACTCAAGCACTCGTTGACGATATCGCCGGCCTCGAACGTGAGATCCAGCCCGATCATGGTCCCGAGAATGCGAATGTCCCGGAAGAGGTCGGGGATTTCAGCGCGCAGTGCCTCGAACTGCTCCCGGAACCGCGCGGCGATGGCGGCCGCGCGGTCGAGCAGGTTCTCGGCTTCGATGGTCTCGATGGCCGCCAGCGCGGCGCGGCAGGCGATCGGATTGCCTCCGAAGGTCGAAGCGTGCATCCCGGGCTTCAGCTCCAGGGCGACCTGCTGCCGGGCGATCATGACACCCGCGGCAAGTCCCCCGGCCAGGGCCTTGGCGCAGGTCAGGATGTCGGGCTCGACTCCCTGGTGCTGGTAGCCGAACCACTCGCCGGTGCGCCCCATGCCGGTCTGCACTTCATCCAGGATCAGCAGAACGCCGCGCTCGTCGCATAACTGCCGCAGCCCCGGCAGGTAAGTAGGCCCCGGGATATTGATCCCCCCCTCGCCCTGGATGGGCTCAACCAGGACGGCCGCCGTCTGCTCGTCGAGGGCCGCGGAGACGGTCTCCAGATCATTGAACGGAACATAAACGAAGCCGGGCACCATCGGCTCGAAGCCCTCATGATATTTGGGCTGGGCGGTTGCCGATAAGGCGCCGTAGGTCCGGCCGTGGAAGCCCCCTTCCATGGTCACGATCTTGAACCGTCCCCGAGCATGACCATGGGCCCGCGCCAGCTTGATGGCGGCTTCGTTGGCCTCGGCCCCGCTATTGCAGAAGAAGCACTGACCCCCGAACGACCGCTCTGACAGCGCCCGGGCCAGCGCCCCTGCGGCTCCATGTACCAGGTGTTGGGAACGTGAATCAACTGGCCGACTTGCTCGCGGACCGCCTCGACGACGCGCGGAGGGCAGTGGCCCAGCAAGTTACAGCCCCAGCCGGGGAAGAAATCGAGGTAGCGGTGTCCCTCGGCATCCCAGATCCAGGACCCCTCGCCCCGAACCAGGCAGACCGGGAACCGCCGATAATTCGGGATCACGTACCGCTCGAACTGCGCGATCGTCTCGTGTGAGCTGTGCGTGGCAAGGTGCGGCGATGGCGATGACAAAGCAATGCCTCCGTTTTGATTTCACCCACTGACGATCTCGGTCCCGATGCCCACGCGGGTGAAGATTTCGAGCAACAGCGAATGGCGCAGGCGCCCGTCGATGATGTGGGTCTTGAGCACCCCGGATTCCAGGCTGCTCAAGCAGGCCTCGACCTTGGGGATCATGCCCTTGTCGATGACCCCGCTGGCAATCAACTCACGACACTCGATGGGCGTTAGACCCCGGATCAAGCTATCGGGTTCGTCCTTGTTCCGGAGGATCCCCGGGGTATCGGTCAAGAAAACGAGTTTTTGGGCCTGAAGCTTCTGGGCCACGGCCGCGGCGGCCGTGTCGGCATTGACGTTCAAGAGCTGGCCTTCTTCGTCTTCATCCTCGGCCAGCGACGGCAGCACGGGCACGACACCGGCCAGGCACAGGTTCTGGATCGGGGGCACGTCGACGTCGGTGACGTCGCCGACGCGGCCCAGGTCGATCTTGCCGGCCGGTCCGTCCTCAAGCCAGAGCTTGCGCCGAACAGGCACTGATGCGTCTTGTGGTGCAAACCGGACGCCCGGCCGCCGAACTTGGTGATATGCCGCTCGATGTCGGCGTTGATCTCCTCGGCCAGCACTCGGGCCACGATCTCGAGAGTAGCGGAATCGGTGTAGCGCCGGCCCTGCACAAACCGGGGAGTCAGGCCGGCCTGCTCCATCGCCGCCGTGATCGCCTTGCCCCCGCCATGAACCACCACCGGACGCATGCCCACCGTCTGCATGAAAACCACGTCGACCAGCAAGGCGCGCAGCATCTCCGGATCTTCCATGACCGAGCCGCCCAGCTTGATCACGGTGAAGCTTCCCTGGAACTGACGGATGAAGCCCAGTGCTTCAATCAAAACGTCGGCCTTGCGGATGGCTTCCTCGTGCACGGCGCCGCCCTCGCATCTCTGACCTTCCCTCATGGAGGATAAACCATCAATCTTTCTCTAGGCCGGCCGAATTGTAAAGAGTGGCTCGCGTCCGATCACGCTGCCCCGAGGATCAGCCACAGCAGGAAGGCCATCGCCACGAGAAAGAACCACACGACGATCTGGGTCCCGGCGCTCGGAACACTACGGCGGCGTGGCCGCCGGTTTCGCCAGCGCACGACGTCCTCGGGACAGGCATGGCGCTTTCGCCGGATCAGCCAGCCCGTCGCGCCGCAGTCCAGGCAATGATACTGGAAAAGCAGAAAGCCCAGGAGCAGCAAGATGGTACCCACCTGGAACAACCTGAAGTTGATCCGTGCTACCGCCGCGCGGAGCATCGCCCACGCAACCAGCCAGTCCATCACGACCAGGAATGGGTTCACCACCAGTCGTTTCTGGACGCCGCTCGAAGAGCCTGGACGTTGCGATCTCGGCGGAGGCGGCGGGTCGAACTCGGGATCGAAGGTGGACAGGTGCAGCTCCCGCTACGTAGTCTAGGATTTCGGGTAAGAGGGTCGACGACGACTTTCCTTCGCGGGACGTCTAAGGCGCTGCGCAACAATCAGTGAAGTGTCGCCTCTCGCTCCGCGAAAGGGCTCCCTTCCGCGGAGCGAACGACGACTCTTCCGGCAACTTATTTCTGCCCAGATCCTTAGCTCTATCATAACCCGGGCACGCGGAAACCTGAGTGATTATCCGCTTGTCGCGTCGGCAGCCGCGTGCGGTTAGTGGCTATAATGGCTCTTGCGGCCTTCCAGGGACGATGCTCGACGTATCCCGAGGGGAGCCACTCTCGGTAACTTCGCCAGATAACCTGTCCACTGATAGGCAAGGGTGTTTGCGTACGGATTCGACCTCACGTGGGCTTGATTGGGAGAGCGATCGGCGTGGAGACATGGCTCAAGATCTTCGTCCTGTCAATCGGTGGTACATTCGGGGTCAACTCGCGCTACTGGCTGGGAGTCTGGATGAATCGCTGGACCAGTCCGCAGTTTCCGTGGGCCACGGTCGTCATCAATGTGTCTGGTTCATTCGCCATCGGGTTCCTTGCGGTTGCCCTCACGCGCTGGTTGCCCCATTCCAACGTTCGCCTGCTGCTCATCACGGGGTTCCTCGGAGGCTACACGACGTTCTCCACATTCGAGTATGACGCACTGACGCTCTGGGAGCGCGGCGAGCGCACGCTGATGGCCGCGAACCTGGTCGGAAGCGTCGTGATCGGCCTTGCGGCTGTCTGGCTGGGGGCGACTCTCGCCCGCGCCGTGGTCGAGCCGGTGGGCACCCGCGCCTCGACACCTGGCAGCCGCGGTAAGACGGCCATCGCCGGGCATCCCATTCCCGTCGGCACTGACGGGGCAACACGGCGGCCGGCGACACCCGCTCTTCCGCAAGGGTTTGACGTCTCTCGTAGCCCGAAGGACGGAAACCGTGACAATGATCCCGCATGAAGCCGCTTCGCTTCACGTCTATCTCAACGTGAACGACAAGTGGCACCGAGTCGAGCTGTATCGAGCGGTCGTCGAGGCGGCTCGCCGGTTTCAGATGGCCGGCGCATCTGTCTTTCCGGCCGAGATGGGATATGGCGCGCACCGGCGAATTCACGACGCGGCCAGTGAGTATTCATCGTTCGAGCTTCCGCTCGTGGTCGAACTGATCGATTCGGTCGAGAAAGTGCAGCAATTTCAAGAAGAGCTGCAAGCCATGATTGGCGAAGGGCTGGCTGTACGGAGCCCGGCTCGCGTCATTCGCTACACGCATGGGCTCGAGCGACAGGATGCCGGCGTCCTGGCGCTTGTGACCGACCCGAATGTGCGTCAAACGACCGACCTTGGAGAGGGGGGTTTAAACTTCATGAAGATCGAAGGCGAAGCCAGACGCGTGACGGTCTACATCGGCAGCACCGACACCTGGCACGGGCATAACCTGGCCGTGGCGATCGTCGAAAAGTGCCGCAAGCTCGGAGTGGCAGGGGCCACGGTCACTCGAGGCGTCATGGGCTTCGGCAAGCACTCGATCATCCACAAAGCCCACTTCCTGGGCCTATCCGACGACTTGCCGGAGAAGATCGAGATCGTGGATCAACCCGCAGCAATCGATCGCCTGCTCCCGGTGCTCGACGAGATGCTGGGCGGCGGGCTGATTGTGATCGAGGACGTGCATGTCGCGCGTTATATGCATGACGACAAGAAGAGCCGATGAATCGGTTGGTCGCGGGGCCGGGCCCGGTCATCAACATTATCTCGGCTAATTCGACCAATACAGCGCGGCCGTTCACGCGAATCCATCCGTCTCAACCGCTACGGACGGATAATTCATGAGCGCGCGCGACCTGAAAAACGTGTTTGGACTTATAAATCGAGAATTCGGCAGCCGATTGAATCGCGGATCTCATTCCTCTTTCGCCGTTGTGCGGTCTGTCCTCAGATAACAAGTGCTTGGAGGCGTGCTATGTTCGCCGCGCGGGCCGCGATCCGTCGGCGACTCTGCCTCACCCTGCGCCACTTGTGTGAACCTTAGTTTTGATCGCCAGAAACGTCGGTCGAATCCCGATATTTCGGCGGTTGCCTTCCCCGTATTGCGAGGTTGATTTGCGAGATCCAGAACTGGGGTCTTTGAGTTTCGCGCGTCACCGGCAGGTGGCGATTTTGCCCGGGCTGGCTGCCGGCGAAAGACCCGGACCTGACGATTTGTCGCCTCCCGACCCGCCACTGAGCAAGCCGTCGGCGGCTGGGCCGTCATCGGCCGTCCCCGCTCCTGGTCTGGGGCAATTGAAGCATCCAACTTCTGTGGACCACCGCCACGTGCGTTGGGATTATGTCCTGCCGATCACGGCGATGCATGTGCTCGCTTTGCTGGCGGCGATCCCCTGGCTATTCAGTTGGACTGGCTTGATCGCCCTGATCGTCGGCGTGAGTGCATTCGGCCAGCTCGGGGTGCCGATCGGCTACCACCGCTTGTTGACGCATCGCAGCTTTCGCGTTCCGAAATGGCTCGAGCGCTCGTTCGTCACGATAGCACTATGTTGCGCCCAGGATACTCCGGCGAGATGGGTCAGTTGGCACCGCATGCACCACCAGAACTCTGACGACCAGGACGATCCGCACAGCCCGTTTGTCAACTTCCTGTGGTCGCACGTCGGCTGGTTGTTCTTCAATAATTCAGCGACGCACACGATATCCGCGTATTACAAGTATGCCCGGGACGTACTCGACGATCCGTTCTATTTTTATCTGGAAAAGCACCGCGCGGCGGCGGGCGTGATCTACCTTGTCCACGCATTGGCATTTTTCCTGGTGGGGCTGGCTGCGGGCTCGGCGAGCGCCGGGAACTGGACCGCGGGCGTGCAATTCGGTTTGAGCTTGTTGGTCTGGGGGGTCGTCGTGCGCACGGTGTACGTCTGGCACATCACCTGGGCCGTGAATTCGCTGAGTCACCTGTTCGGTTATCGCAACTACGAAACCAACGATCACAGCCGCAATAACTGGTTTGTGGCGATCATTACCGGCGGAGAGGGCTGGCACAACAACCACCATCACGATCCCGCCAGCGCCTCAGTCCAGCACCGATGGTGGGAATTGGACCCGAATTATTACATCATCAAGTCGTTGGAGCGGGTCGGGCTGGCCACGCACGTGAAGCCCAGACAACGCCGGTGGCGAGCGGCGCGCGACGCCTCGCCACCGGTGGGCTGAGCCGAGCCCGTCGGCTCGGTCCGATTTTCCGTCCAGCCGTGCCGATGGGCGAGCCGTCGTGTCCCGCGAATCGCAATCATTCGACTCGATTGGTGTGAAGTCAGAGATTCACCGCCAAGGCGCGAAGAGCGCCAAGAAATACGGCGATCCCGCTCATCCGCCGATCCCGCTCATCAATCATTAACCATGCGATTGATGCCGTACATTCATTGCTTCTTCCCTTCGCGCTCTTGGCGTCTTCGCGGTGATAAGGTCAATCGGCTAAACCGCTTGCGTGTGAGATGCCCGAAAACCGCGGATCCGAGCTCCGGTACCGTCGTCACTTCGCCGGCCATCCGCCCAGGTTTGGCACCCGCCGCAGCCCCAGGCGCTCGGCGACCTCTCGAAGGCGCTTCCGGCTGGCCGCCAAGAAGCGGCCGAAGAGACGCCCCTTGCTCAATTTCTCCAGCCGCGCCTGCCACGTCTCCGCGCTGCTGCCGAGCCGATCAAAATCAGCCCGTTTGGGGGTAAATATTATCAGGCACGTTACCGCTGATGTTACTGTTCATGGTGACGAAGGTGCCCTGGTTATAGATTCCTCCGCCGAGCTGTGCGGCGCGGTTGCCGGTGACGGTGCTGTTACGGATGACGAGGGAGAAACCATTCCAGACCCCGCCGGCATCGACCGAGGCGACGTTTCCGCTGATCGTGCTGCCATCGATCGTGAGCGGGCCGAGGTTCGCGAAGATGCCGCCGCCGTATCCCGCCGCTGGGATCTTCGATGATCGCACGGCCGTGAATTGGTTTCCGCTGATTGTGCTGCCGTCGGCGATCACGATCGAGCCGTTGAGCGGGCTGGCGATGCCGGCGCCGATCTGGATCTGGCCGTTTGAGGGAAAGGCGTTGACCGCAGCGTTGATGAGGTTAACCCGCTGTGCGCAGGCGTTCACGAAGAGCTGAAGTGCTTGTTTCAGGCTGGGATCTCCCCGGCCGATGCCGACGAACACCTTCGCGATCAGGGGATTTTCGCCGAGCGTGGCGAGTCCCGCGGCCGCGCTCGTGTCTTGCACGTTCGTCACGGTGTTGTTGGCGACCTCGCTGTTGTCGACGTCGATCCCGAAGTTCTCAGAAAAGTTGACAATTCCGCCCCCGATTCCCGCGGAAGTGTTGCCGTCGACCTGGCTGCTGTCAGCGATGACGACTGCGCCGCCGAAGTTCGCGGCGATTCCGCCGCCTGGGCCGTTGTTGCTATTGCCGTCAATCTGGCTGCCGTCTGTGACGGTAATGCCGCCGAGGAGGATCCCGATCCCTCCGCTGTACATTCCGTTTGACCGGTTGTTGTCAACCTGACTGTCGACGATCGCGACGTTGCCGTCGGTCTGGCCGATCCCGCCGCCGCCGAGGTCGCCGAAGGGTAAGCCATTGCCGGTCGGGGAGTTGTTATTGACAGTGCTGCCGTCAACGATCTCCACCGAGCCGAAAACGTTGAAAATGCCCGAGCTGTTACGCGCCTTGTTGCCGTCGACGTGACTGTCGACCAGAGTGACGCCTCGATCGGTGTAAGTGCCGCCGCCATGGCCGGAGGCGTTGTTGATCCCGAAGGCTATGTTGCCCGAAACGGTTGCGTGATCGAGCGTCAGCGTGCCTCTCGAATAGATGCCGCCTCCGTTCCCCTGGGCGCCTAGCAAGGGATTGCTCACCTGGGCCACGGAGTTTCCGACAACGTCGGCGTACTGAAGAGTCAGGACGTTCTGTGGGTCGTCGACGAGGATCCCGCCGCCGTTACTGTTCCGGACGCGGCCTCCTTTCAGGGTAATCTGACTCGTGGGCTCCTGGCCGGTGATCGTCACGAATTTGGTCCGCGGATTGGCCAGCACGTGCAAGACGCGCGAGTTGCGCGTCGCCTGCTGGATCGTCACCGGGGTTGCCTCCGCGTTCTCGATCGTCAGTCCGTTGCTGATCCGCAGCTCGCCAGCGTGAAGCGTGATCGAGCCGCCAACCGAAGGGGTTATTTCGACGGTAGGGTTCCGGCTCGGCGAGCGATTCGCCCTCACGATCGCCCAGCGGAGCGATCCGGGGATGAGCCGCCCGGCTGGGTCAAAGGCATTCGTGACCAGGAAGGTCGGAGGGGGTCACGCGATCCTCCAGCGCGTCGAGCGATGGCCGCACGCTCCGCGATTGGGCTTGATGCCCACCAACCTTCGCGCTACGTCGGCGCTCGCTCCAGAACCCGAGGCGCGGCCGATTCTTCGAGGGATCGATCATTTGTTACCTCGTTGCGCACTACCGCACGGCGAGTGAAGCAGCGGGAGACTCAGGGTTTTCAGGGAGCTGGCGCTGGGCCAAGCGATCAGCCGGTGAGCCGCTCCCGGTTAGTGTAGCACACGCTCCTGTCTACGGCAGGGGGTTGGAGAGAACCGACAGGCTTTGCGACCGGCTAGGACAGGCGTGTGGATGTGCCCCTTCTTCGTGTTGGGCGTCCGACCTCTTTCGAGTCGGCTTCCAATCGGCGACTTCTCTGAGTCGCTGGCGGCTGGCCGCGAAGAAGCGGCCCAGCAGACGGCCCTTGCTCAGTTTTTCGAGCCGTGCGTGCCACGTCTGGGCCGTCGTGCCGATTCGTTCCAAGATGGCGGCCACTTCACGCGAGATCGCCGCCTTGCCCTCGCGGAATAGCCGGCCGGTGTAATCGACCAAGAGCAGGTAATTGCCCAGCGAAAACCCTTCCAGCATCCCTTCCCGCGCCGAATCCAGCCGCCGCCGGTCCTCGATCGGACAGAGCCAGGGCGATTCGTCCAGCCGTGCCGATGGGCGAGCCGTGGTGTCCCGCGAATCGCAATCATTCGACCAGATTGGTGTGAAGTCGGACATTCACCGCCAAGGCGCGAAGATCGCCCAGAAATACGGCCATCCCGCCCATCAATCATTGACCATGCGATTGATGCCGTACATTCATTTCTTCTTCCCTTCGCGCTCTTGGCGTCTTCGCGGTGATATGGTCAATCGGCCAAGGTCATCGCTGGTTGGCTCTCCTGGAGCGGTCATCTCAACGTGGCGAAAGTCCGGGTAGACGCTGAGCACCTTGGTAATCTGATTCACCTGGAGCTCCCTCATTCATGGACGTAAGCCCATTTATGGATTCGCTCGACCCCGTTGTCCTGGATCCGGTCGGGATAGGTCTCGGAGGGCCAGTAGATGAATCTTTTGAACTCCACTTGACCCGTGGTTGCACGGCTTGAGCACGCCATTCGCTTTGGTCATCCGGAAACCGGCTCTCGATTCTTGTTGAAGAGATGCCGGGAAAACTGCCCGCCCAGGAATGCTGCTATCAGAGCCAGGATAGATGGGACCAGGGACAGCCCCAGGTATGCCGACCCGAAGAGAGCGATCCCCAGCCAAAATGTCCGCTTGGCGTCCGTGCGGTGAACGGCAAGCAGGATCGAGATCAAAAGGACAACCTTCGCTAATCTCAAGTATATCGTGCAACGAGGAGCACCGGTCCACTGGTAGAATGGCCGTATGAAAAGGAGCACCCATATGGCCACTCTCACCCCCGCACAGCGGCAAGAGATCCAGAGGGCAGGCGAGGAGCCCGTTCGACTCGCCGATCCGCGTGCACCTCCCGGCCGAGGCTCGCCCCAGCCAATCAGCCTCAAGGCGTCGTCGGCGCGGACGCTGCGGGTCGCGGTGCGAAAGGCATCGCGGGGAAGATACGGTCAAAGACAATCTCTTGAAAGTCGCGCCGTCCGTGCAAAGGCTTCAAGTCGGGGTCGGTGGCGGTGTGGCCCAAGTCGCTCCAGCCAGCGGCGTTGGCCTGCTTCAGGTACGCCATCGCCTCATCGACGTATGTCTTGGGCCCTTCGTTCGCAATCCGCGATCCGTAATCCGCAATCGGGCCTTCCGCCAGCGCCGCGCAGCGGGCGACGAGAGAGGCAACGTCGTAGAGGACGTCCCGATTTCCAGAGGCGAGCGTGGCCGATTCCCGCGCGGCGCTGGCCGCGTCGGTGGGATGCCGCAACTGGACTTCGACCCGACTCAGGCGGCGCAAATGGTCACGAAGGAACCGCCGATACATCGGATTGCGCGGTTCACTCATTGAGGCGGTTCGTTGATGTACGATCGCCCGCTCGAGCTTCTTACGGGCCTCGTTCCAACGGCCCAAGTCCATATCCATACGCGATATGCTGTCCAGCGCCCAGCCCAGGTCGGCCTGGAACCGGGGCACCTTAGCGTTCTCTCGCGCTACTCGCTCGTGAATCTCCAGAGCTTTCTCAAGTGACGCGAGCGCCTCGTCCGAGTGGCCGGTGTCGCGGAGCAAGTTGCCGAAATTGCCGGATGTCCGCGCCAAACCGCTCGCGAACTCCACGGCCCCCGGGTTCTCGCGAACCAGCCGCTCCTCGAGGCGCAATGCATTCTTGTACGACTCCAAAGCGTCACCATGACGACCCAAATTCTGCAGCAGGTTCGCGACGTTGGCGTAAGTGTCGGCAAGGGTGCTCTGGAATGCCGTGTTGCTGGGCTTCTCGCGCACCAGTCGCTCGCGAATCTCCAGTGCCCTCTTGTACGACGCCAAGGCCTTGTGTGGATGGCCCATCTCCTTGTGTAACAACCCGATATTGTAATGGTTCCCGGCCAGCCATTCCCGGAACTCCGTAATGTCGGGGTGCTCGCGTGCGAGTCGATCGTGGATCTTCAGCGCCACCGTGTACGACTGCAAAGCCTGGTCCGGCTGATCGATCGCCTGTTGGAGAAGGCCCAAGTTATTGTGGACGCGGGCCAAGTCGCTCTCGGCCTTAGCGTCGTGCGGGTCCTCACTCACGATCTGCTTGCGGATCGCAAGGGCCTTCCGGTACGAGGCGAGAGCCTCTTGCAGGCGGCCCAAGGCGCGCTGCAGCAGGCCGATGTTGGTGTGACTTGCGGCCAGGTCGCGCGGGAACGCCGGGACGCCAGGATTCTCGCGCACCAGCCGCTCCCGGATGTCCAGGGCCTTAGTATATGATTCCAGGGCCGACTGCGGCTTGCCCGTGGCGCGCAGCAGGACGGCAATGTGGTGGTGGCTATCGGCCAGGTCGCGCTGGAACGCGGGGACGTTAGGGTTGTCGCGCGCAAGCGCTCACGGATCTTCAGGGACTCCTGGAACGACTGAAGGGCATCTTGCTTGTCGCCGATCTCGTCGGTCAGGGTGGCGAGGTCGAAGGCCGCCGATGCCAGGCGAGCGAGCGCCTCGGGGCGCGTGTCGCGGTCGGTCTGGAGCTGATCGCGCAGCTTGCGGAAGAACTCCAGCGGCTCCTTGAGTAACGCCTTGCGCAGCGCGTCTAGCTCGGGACGGTTCTTCAGCTCGGGGTTGGCCTGAACCGCGTCGCGGAACTTCTTCACCGCGTCGAGGGCCAGTTGCTCGCGCTGCTCGGCCCGCGCCTGCTGCTCCTGGGCCTGGGCGAGGGCGGCTTTGGTCTTCCCCTGCTCCTCCTGGACCTGAGTTAGCGCCTGCTTCGCGCGGATCGCCTGCCAGGTGCTGATCACCGTCGCCGCGGCAAGGACCGCCGCGAACAACGACGCCGTTGTCAGCACCGCTCGGTGCTTGCGGGCGAACTTGCGCAGCCTGTAGCCGCGCGACGGGGGGCAGGCCTCGACCGGTTCCAAGTTCAGGTAGCGCCGCAGGTCGCGCGCCAGGGCGTCGGCCGTCTCGTACCGCCGCGCCCGATCCTTCTCCAGGCACTTCATCACGATCCAGTCGAGGTCTCCCCGCACCAGCTTCGCCAGCTTGACCGGCTCGGTCTGCCGGGTGCCGGCGATCCTGGCTGCGTCCCGATTGCTGGACAGCCGCGAGCTCGGTGTGGGCGGCTCCTCCTCCTTGATGATGCGGCGCATCTCATCGAACGAGGCCGTCGCCAATCGCTGGCGATCGAAGGGCGTTGTACCCGTCAGCAGCTCGTACAGCAGCACGCCCAGGCTGTAGACGTCGCTGCGGATGTCTACATCCAGCGCGTTGATCTCGACCTGCTCCGGGCTCATGTACGGCGGCGTCCCGATCATCTGCGCGAACCGCGTGTAGATCGTCTTGTCGGTCAACTGCTGGCCGATGGCCTTGGCGACGCCGAAGTCGATCACCTTGACCACGGGCACGCCGTCGTGAGGGGCGACCATGATGTTGGAGGGCTTGAGGTCGCGATGAATGATCCCCTTGGTGTGAGCGTGTTGCACCGCCTGGCAGACCGAGAGGAATAATTCCAGCCGGTCGCGGGTCGTGAGCTGCCGAGAATCGCAATATTCGACGATCGAGATGCCCTTCACCAACTCCATCACGAAGTAGGGCCGGCCCGAGGGGGTGGCGGGTGGTGCGTGGCGGGTGGAGGGAGAGAAAGCTTCATTTTCCTCTCTTCCCGCCACCCCCCGCCCGCCACCCTCCACCTCTCCCGTCGTGCCGGCGTCCAAAACGCGCGCAATGTTCGGGTGGTCCATCAGCGCCAGGGCCTGCCGCTCCGCCTCGAACCGGGCGATGACATCGCGCGTATCCATGCCCGGCTTGATGATTTTCAGGGCCACCTTGCGGCGAATGGGAAGCTGTTGCTCGGCGACGAAGACCAGGCCGAACCCCCCCTCGCCGATCTGCTCCATGAGCTTATAGGGGCCGATGACCGTGCCGGGGCGCTCGGCGATCGGCGGGTAATCCTCGGTCGGGTCGGGGCCCGCCGGGACATCCTCCAGGAAGCCGCCCGTGGCGTCGTGGGCCTGCAAGAGCGATTCGATTTCACCGCGCAGTTCCGCGTCGGAGCCGCAGGCCTGGTCAAGGTAGGCGGCCCGGCGATCGGGGGGCAGCTTGACGACCGCCTTGAAAATGCCGCTTTCGGACATGGGGCCCTCCGTCACTCGGAATCGATTCCGCTCTTCGGTTCCTGACCGCATTGTATGCCCCCGAGATGCACCTCGACCAGTCGGCCCAGGGTGCCGCGGCGAAGCAGGTCCGCGACGAATGCGGGCACCTGGGCGTCGGAGACCGGTTGCGCGATCATCGTCTCGGCCATACGACTGCGGGTCGCGGCGCAAAGCTCGCTGAAGCTCAAGGCCGCGGGGGCGCGCTCGGCCAGGCAGGTCAGGGCCGCCTTGAACACCGGGTTATTGGTGGCCATGCCGGCCCCTTCGGAGGTCTGGAAGACCTCGCTCGCCGTCGAGCCGATGTCAGGGCTGGCCGAGCACGGTCGGGCGACTCCGACGACCTGGAAACGGGTCATCCGCTGGAGGCTAATCACCCGATCCAGCGTGATTCCTGCGTTGCAGAGCAAGCTCGAGCGGAATTGGCGAGCGGTCAGAAAGTCGATGTATTGCTGCTGTTCGATCAGGCCCGTGGCCAGCCCGCGCACGGCGCGGATCACCTCGGGCGGTAGGTCGCCGCCGAGCTCGCCGACGTACGACTCCCACAGATACTGAAGGCCGTGCGCGGCGGCATGGTCGACGAACTGGTGGAAGTAGACGGGTTGGTTCACCTCGTCCAGGTGTTCGTGGAACACGTATTCGTCTGGCAACCCATCGAGCAGACCGGCCTCTTCGGCGAGGATCCGGCCGAGGCCGGCCTGCGGTTCGCGAACGGAGCTGGCCAGGAAACGGAGGAACTCCCGGGCCTCCCGCACGCGATCGCGCGGGTCTTCGATGCGACTTGCGCGGTAGCACATCATCTCCCGCGCCGCGCCGCGGGCGTGCCAGCCGGGATAGCAATTGTAGCTCACGTAAGCGATGCCCTGCGGCATCAGGTTGGCGGAGCAAACCGCCAGGATCCTCTCGCGGACCTCAGCCGGTACCCACGAGTAGACGCCGTGGCAGAGGATGTAATCGAACCGGCCGAATGCCTCCCCGATTTCGACGAGGCTCATCGCGTGTAGCTCGACGTTGTTCAATCCGAGCGCCTGGACCTTCTGCCGCCCGGCTTCGACCTGGCGCGGCGAGAGATCGACGCCGACAAAGCGCGACCCGGGCAGGCTCTGTGCGAGCGCAATCAGGTTGGCGCCGCCGGCGCAGCCCAACTCGAGAACGCGGCATCGATCCGGCGGCGCGGGACTCATGCCGAACAGCGTCCCGACGACCGCGAGGAGATCGGGATGCGTTGCCGGGTGCACCCGGTCGGCGTAAGGGACCTCGTCATAACTGGTCGTCGAAGGGGGCGTCATGAAGCCCTCGGTCTGGGCACGATGGAATCAGGTCGCGACTCCGGGAGTGGCTCCGCCACGACGGTCGCACCGGAACGTCCCGGAATCGCCGGGCGTCCCGCCAATCGAGGGACCGGGACGCCCAATCTCCGCGACGATCATTACTTGAGCTTGTACAACGAGTTGCTCTCGGCTCCGGGCCACGACGTGGTTTGATAGGCACCGCCGCTGATCGATCTGAGCTCGTCGTCGATCAATTCCTGCTCGATCTCGGAAGGAGCTTGCGCCTCGGCCGGAGCATTGGCGTGGGAAGAAGTCGCAGGCCGATGCTCTTTCTCAGACTGGTTCTGGGTCGTCATTGTCGGATCTCCTTCAAATCAGGGACTCCCGAACGGATCGGGATCGGCCCGAGACAATCCCGGGCCGCGCCGGTCACCTCTCAATGCGCCGTTTCGACCGAAAACACCCGAAAGATTTTTCGTAACCCTTCAGCCGAATGCGGAATGGGCCTTATGAGGAAACCACGAAGGCAGGGAAATACCCAACTTGCACGCTGTCTTCGCCCTCGAAACGCTTGGTGCGCTGCTCTGTCTTGTATGGCCGCTCACCAATCCCATGCGCCGACGGAGCCGAAACCCCCGGTGACTTTTTTTCAGTCGGGTGCGTTTTACTTTCCGGGTCAGCGTGACTTCTCGGGCTTCGTCCCCGGAGCTTGAATCCACTGTTCCGCCTCGCGACGCAGCAGCCCGAGGGTCAGTTTCCGGCACCAGTTGGGTGGAATGACGCCGTCGGCGTTCCCGGACTTCGCCGGGGGCTCGGCGGTCGACTTCAGCGCTTCCTGTGTCCCCTGCACGGCTCGATCAAGCCAGCGGCGCGCCTCGTCGGCATGGCCGAGGCGATGGTGGGCCATGGCCAGGTAGAACCAGGTAGACAGCATGTTTGTCCGGTAAGGGTGGCAACTTAGCTCGGTGGCTTCAGTGAACCGCGCGACCGCCTCTTGGAAGCGGTCGGCGCGGTAGAGTGCGGCCCCGAGTTGGTTGACGTGCCAATGGTCCCTGGACGATTTGGCTAACAGATTCTCGGCCAGCGATACGATGTGATCGGGACCGGCGCCGGACTCCGGGGACAACGTGCAAGTCCAGGTCGCCCCCGCGCCGAAGCGCTCGAGCATCTCCGAGCAAATGCTGCGATAGCCGTCGAGGTTGCCGTCTCGCAGGTGGAGCATGGCGCGGGAATACCAGGCCGCTTCGTCCGGTTCCTTGAACTGTGTCGCTTTGGCGAAATCGGCAGAGGCTTTGTCCCACTGCCCCATATCGGCATAGGTCCAGCCGCGCCGCACCCAGAACGAGCTTTTGACGAAATCCGCGGAGCCTCTGTCCCACTGCCCCGTAGCGGCATAGGCCCAGCCGCGCTGCACCCAGAACGAGCCGTGTTCCGGCTAACAGTTTAATGGCATCGTTGAACTCCGCCTCGGCCTCCCCGTATCGAGCCTGGCCCTCGAGAAACTTGCCGAGGTCTTCATGCGCCAGGGGATCGTGCGGCATAACCCTCAGCGCCGCGCGGTAGGCGTCCTCGGCCTCCGCCAGGCGGCCCACCCACGCCAGGCGCCTGGCCAGGTTCGAGTAGTGCCTTACCTCGTGCTCCCGCTCGAGGGGCGTCGCGGGCACGAAAGGCTGTGGTTCCGGTTGCTGCTGCTGCCGCCGGGCATCCGCATACCACTCCAGGCCGATCTTCGCCAGTTGAGCCTGGATCCTGGGCACGTTCCAGATTACCAGCCCGCCGTCGGCCCGGCCGGTGGCCACGCGCTCGCCGTCCGGGCTCAAGGCGTCACACCACATGATGCCGCTTTCCGGCGGGAACGCGAAGACGCGCGATCCCGTTTGAGAACTCCATAAGGTTCTGCCCGGGCCCAGGACCCACCCGTCGCCCGGACTGACAGTGGTCCCAGCCTCTTTTCTCCAGCTAGACACCCTCCGCACCGTCCGTATGTCCCAGGTCTCGACCATCCCCGTGGCGCTGTTAAGCATAAGGTGGTCGCTGTCTGGATAGAATGGCGAAGCCGCCCCAGAAGGGGGACCTGAGCGCCGGCCCCAGGAACGGGATCTCGCGCCCCTTCACCAGATCCCAAAGACAAACCGAAGAATCGTGATCCACCCAGGCCAGCAGTTTGCTGTCGAGACTGATGCGAAGGAATAACGAGCGTCTCCCAGGCAGATGGGTCACGCGTTTGAAGTACCGGCGGGGAGCATTCCCCGCGCTTTTCTTGGCTTCCGTGACGCGCCAGAGTGTCAGGCCGTTGCCGCAGGCAGCCAGGAACTTGCCGTCCGGACTGAAGGCAAGACCATAGGCCGCTTGCCCTAACTCGTCATCGGCCAGGGTGAACGCTTGCAGCGTTGCCAGGTCCCAGATCTGCACGGGTTTCGATGTCGGGCCGAACTGTCCGGTGGCCAGCAGGCGTCCGTCCGGGCTAAAGTCAACCATTTGGATCGGTGATTCAAAACGCGGGAGCGTGCGCAGGAGCCGGCCGGTGGCGGCGTCCCAGAGCTTCACCAATCGGTCCTTGCTCCCCGATGCCAGGACCTTGCCGTCCGGGCTGAAGGCCTCGCAGGGCACGCCCCCGTCGTGCCCGGAGGTGACCAGCTTTTCGCCGGAGCCGGCCAGGTTCCAGATGCGAATCGAATGGGAACGCTTGTCGGCGGTGGCGAACGTGTTGCCGTCCGTGCTGAACGTTGCCGAAGGAATGCCGCCCGTCCCGGCATGGGCGAGGGTCGCCAACTCCTGGTGGTGAGACACGTTCCACAGCCTGACGCTCCCGGTGATGCTGATGTAGACCAGGGACCGGCCGTCGTCGCTGAAGCAGGCGGCCAGCACCGTATCGGAGCGAATCAGCGGCCTGGGCACCCCTGCGCACATCGAGCAGAATGAGCCCATCATCCCCATGCTGGCACGCCAGGAGTCTTCCATCCGGAGCGACCGACAGGGCATTGGTATCCTGGAAGGTCTCGGCGAAGAGGATTTCCCTCGGTTCAGGGACCGGGGTGTTCCACACCAGGGCATAGAGCTGGCTCCCCCGGGCGGAAGCGACTGCCACGCACTGGCCATCGTCGCTCAACTGGACCGGTCCCACAGGCTCCGCAGATGGGACCTTGAGCCGCGCCTTGATTTCCTGGCGTGCGACGTCCCACAGAGAAAGCAACCCGCCGTCCTTCTGCTGCGAATAGGCGACCGCAAACCTTCCGTTCCGCGCCATTCCTGCGAAATCCGCGCGCATCTCGATGGTCTGTGCGGGAAGCGGCGCTCTAGTCCCGAAGTCCGGCCACACCTTGATCGTCCCCTTGGCCCCGGCTGTGACCAGCCATCGCTTGTCCGGGTCCATACCCAGACCGACCGCGGATTCGCCAAGCTCTGCGACGCCGCCGCCCGTGCTGACGTCTCGCAACTGGATCGTGCCGTTGTCGAGGGCGATGGCCATCTGTGCTCCGTCCGGCGTGAGGGCAATCTTCCGGATTCCTGCCGGAAAGTCTTCCCAGGTGATCGGCTCCAGGCCGACAAAATCGCCCAGGCAGGCGACCGCTTCATCGCGGAGCTTGTCGATGTCCTTGTCGGGGGTATCGAGCTGGAGCGCTTGTTGCAGCAGATTGAAGACCTTCGTCCGGTAGCCCATGCCCCGGGCGCGGCGGAGCGCAGCCGCTTCCTCGACGCGCGCGTGATACAAGTTGGTCACCGCTCTTTGCTGCTCGCGCTGCGCGACCTGCTGGGCGTGGCGGGCGTTTGTCTCGGACCGTTGGGCCAGGACAAACTGCTGCTCGGCCTCGGACTGGGCTTTCCAGGCCTTTTTCTCGGCCAGCGTGGCGCGGATCGCCTGATAGGTGCTGGCCAGCGCGCCGGCCGCCAGGAGCAGCACAAACGCGCCCGCGGTTACCAGGACTCTGCGGTTCTTGCGGGCGAACTTGTACAGTCTGTACCCGGCAGTCGGAGGGCACGCTTCGACTGGCTCATCGGCCAGGTAGCGCTGGATGTCGCGCGCGAAACCGTTGGCAGTCTGGTAGCGCCGATTCCGGTCCTTCTCGAGCGCCTTCATCACGATCCAGTCCAGTTCTCCACGCACCAGTTTCGCCAGCTTGGCGGGCTCGGTCTGCCGGGCGGTGGCAATCGTGTCCAGCTCACGAGCGCTCGAGAGCCGCCTGCTCGGTGTGGGCGGCTCCTCCTCCTTGATGATGCGGCGCATCTCATCAAAGGAGGCCGTCGCCAATCGCTCGCGATCGAAGGGCGTTGTGCCCGTCAAGAGCTCGTACAAGAGCACGCCCAGGCTGTAGACGTCGCTGCGGATATCCACATCCAGCGCGTTCAATTCGACCTGCTCCGGGCTCATGTACAGCGGCGTCCCGATCATCTGCGCGAACCGCGTGTAGATCGTCTTGTCGGTCAACTGCTGGCCCATGGCCTTGGCGACGCCGAAGTCGATCACCTTGACCACGGGCACGCCGTCGTGCGGAGCGACCAGGATGTTGGAAGGTTTGAGGTCGCGATGAATGATGCCTTTACTGTGGGCGTGTTGAACCGCATGGCAGACCGAGAGAAATAATTCCAGCCGGTCGCGGGTCGTGAGCTGCTGCCGATCACAGTAGTCGACGATCGAGATGCCCCTCACCAGCTCCATCACGAAGTAGGGGCGGCCGGTCTCGGTCGTGCCGGCATCGAAGACCTGGGCGATGTTGGGGTGGTCCATCAAGGCCAGCGCCTGCCGCTCGGCCTCGAACCGAGCAATGACATCGCGCGTATCCATGCCCGGCTTGATGATCTTCAGGGCCACCTTGCGGCGAATGGGGTGCTGTTGCGCGGCGACGAAGACCAGGCCAAACCCTCCCTCGCCGATCTGCTCCATGAGCTTATAGGGGCCGATGACCGTGCCGGGGCGCTCGGCGATCGGCGGGTAATCTTCGGTCGGGTCCGGGCCGGTCGGAACATTCTCAAGAAAGCCGCCCGAGGTGTCGTGCGCGTGCAACAGCGATTCGACTTCGCGGCGCAGCTCGGCGTCGGAGCCACAGGCCTCGTCAAGGTATGCGACCCGGCGATCGGGGGGCAGCTTGACGGCCGCCTTGAAAATGCCGCTCTCGGACATGGAGCCCTCCGTCACAAAGCAGGTCAGCCTTTTCAGGCTGACGTCAGGCTGACTCTGGCGAGATGATTCGAGCTGGAAAGCCCGAACTACTTCCCGGCGGGGCACAGCCGCAACCGCTGTCTCGTTTGACCCGGAGCCAATCCGCCGAAGGCGGAACGGCGTTGGATCAGGCTTCGTGAGTAGGTCGCCGTCGCCGTTGGCTCCGGGTTAAACGATGGTTGCTTCGCACGATCCGCAGTCCGCTCGAAGATTCTGGGCGTTTGTCGTACAGTGACGTCCGCGGTCCCACTCAGATTACATGCGCCGACGGAGCCGAAACCCCCGGTGACTTTTTCACTCGGGCGCCTCTTTTTTTTCGCCCCGCAGCCACTTTCGGCGCAGCCATGCCTTGGAGTACGTCCAATCCTCCTCGGCCGTCGACTGGGCGATGCCCAGCACCTGGGCCGCTTCAGCCATCGTGCACCCAAGAAAGTATCGCAGCTTCACCAGTTCGGCCTTGCGCGGCGCTTTCTCGGCGAGCTGATCCAGCGCCTCGTGAACGGCCAAGACTTCGAGCGGGTCACGAGTATCCGGCCCGGCCAGGTCATCCAGGTTCGGGTCCTGTTGCGAGCGACCGCCGCCGTGTTTGCGTCTTTGTTTGCGGCGGGCACGCTCGACCAGGATCCGGCGCATGGCCTCGGCCGCTGCGGCGAAGAAGTGGCCGCGATGGTTCCAGTGCTGATCGGGGTTGTGGCCGACCAGCCGGAGGTAGGCCTCGTGAACCAGGGCAGTCGCCTGAAGCGTCTGGCCGGCGCGTTCCTGGGCCAGCTTGCGCGCGGCTAATCGCCGCAGCTCGTCGTACACCAGCGGCAAAAGCTGCCCGGCGGCGTGCGCATCGCCCTGCTCGATCTGATGCAGAATCTGCGTGACGTCACTCATGGCGGTCAGCGTACGTGAGTGGCTGAGGGGCCCCGCTCCGGTTCGACCGTGGAGGCGGCTGAGACGACAGACCTTCCATCGAAGGGTGAAACGACAGCTCATCGCGTGTCGCTTCCCATCTCAGGGTACAGATATCGCGCGCTGGACGCCACCGTCCCGATCGGCGCGGACTTCGAAAGAAATCCTCGCCTCGTTGGGTGCTTTTGGGCCGAAGAATCTGGCCGCACGGAAAAAATCCACCGGCGGGCAGGGGTCGGAGACCCAATCGTCGCACTGTCAGGCAGAGCAACTTCCCAGGTCCGCGAGCAAAGCCTGGCCTTCGTTGAGGCACGGGCTACTCGCGGCTGACCGTTAGCCTCAAGGAGCATCCCATGTTTACTTTCAACAAGCGGCGACCAACGAGCAAGCGATCAATGATGCGGAGGCGTCCGACGCTCGAAGCGCTCGAAGGACGTGTGGTCCTTTCCACGTTGAACGTCAATACGTTTGCAGACACCGACGCGGTGCATCCCAGTAAGAGCCCCCTCGACAACCACAACGACATCTCGTTGCGGTCGGCCATCGAGTTTGCCAACGACCATCCCAGTTCCGACACGATCGTACTTCCCACGGGCACACCATCCAACCACACAATCACACTAACCGACGGGGCGATCGGCATCTCGGCCAATCTCACCATCAAAGGCAGCACGAAAGGCCAAACGGTCATCATCGACGGCGGCAGCCAGAACCGGGTGTTCGATGTCTTGAGCGACAAGGTGGCGATCTCCAATGTCGCGATCGAGCATGGTCGCGCGGTGGGCGAGGGGGGCGGTCTCTTGGTTACCGGGGGAACGGTGACGCTCACCTCGGTGGAGTTCGTGGACAACGTCGCCGTTGGCGCCAACGGGGCCAACGGCGCCAATGGCGCTGATGAGACCATTGCAGGGGTTAAGGGCGGCGCCGGCGGCGCGGGTACCGCCGGGGAGGGCGGGGGGATTTTCGTCGCTGCCGGGTCGGTCACCCTCACCAACTGCGTGATCAACTCCAACGAAGCGATTGGTGGCAACGGTGGAAATGGTGGCAACGGGGGATCCGCCAGTGGGAACGCAAATGGCCCGGGGCCCGTAGGTAACCCTGGATTCGGCGCCGGGGGCGGCGCCGGCGGCCAGGGCGGCGCCGGGGCGCGGGCGAAGGCGGCGGCATCTTCGTGGCGGCCGGCGCGACCATGATCGTCTCTGGCGACACATTCTCCGGCAACATGGCCATCGGAGGAAACGGAGGTTTGGGAGGAGCGGGCGGCATCGCAAAAGGTCAGGAAGGCGGCCCGCAAAGCGGCAACCACGACGCAGATTCGGGCGGGTCTGCCCTAGGCGGCGCCGGCGGTGCAGGTGGCGCGGGCGGGATCGGCGCGGGGGGTGGGCTGTTCAACCTCACCGGCAAACTTACGTTCTCGCTTTCGCCCACGAGCTTCAATTCCGACCAGGCGGACGGTGGACTCGGCGGCAACGGCGGTGCCGGCGGAGCCGGTGTCGGTGGCGCAGGCGCGAATGGGATCGCAGCGAACCACGGTAGCGATGGGGGACCCGGGGTTGGCGGCGCGGGGGGTGCGGGGGGCAACGGTGGCGACGGTGAAGGCGGTGCCATCTTCAACGGCCCTGGTGCATCGATCTCAAGTACCACTGCGCTCGTGGTCACCTCGAATGTTGCAGGGGCCGGTTCTGGTGGCAACGGTGGCGAGGGCGGCAATGCGACTGCCGGCAGCGGCGGGAAGGGTGGCCCCGATGGCGCCCCTGGTGGCTTCGCGGGTGGCGCGCTTGGCGAGCAAGGGAATGACGGGGGAAATGGCGGCGCGGGCGGCAGTGGAGGTCTGGGAGAAGGTGGGGGTCTGGTTAACTCCGCAGGAGCGACCATCGCCTTCACGGCGGGCAACAATACCTCATCCCCGGCCGTGAGTACCTTCTCGATGAACGACGCCATCGGCGCCTTCGGCGGCGTCGCCGGACGGGGTGGAAACGCCTCCGGCGGCGGCACCTCCGGGGGCCAGCCCGGCGGTGGGGCGGGCGCCGGGCGGACCGGCCGTCGGTGGCCTGGGCGGCAATGGCGGAGGTGGCGGACTCGGCTGGGGAGGAGGCTTCTACGACGACGGCAAGGCTTCCTTCAGCGGCGTCACCGTCAATTTCAACAACAATCTGGCCGCCGGTGGAACAGCGGGCAGCGGCGAGGGTGGCGGGAGTGCTCAGGGTGGGCATGGAGGCAATAGTGCTAACGCAGCCGGGGGCAACGGTGGCAACGCCACCGGCGGCAACGGCGGTAACAGTGGTCTTCCCGGCGTCGCCATCGGCGGCGGCATCATCGTCGACGCGGCGGGTTCCCTGGTTTTGAAGCCAAGGCTCGGTGCCAAGAAGGGATCGAAACAGGCCAGCGCCACCGACGTCATCACGTCAAACACGGCCTTGGCCGGTGGAACCGCGGTCTTGGGGGCGGCCGGAGGCGCTGGCGCCACTGCCGGCGTTGGCGGGTCGGGGCAGCCACCCGGCGCCAACGGAACCGCCACGGTCGGCGAAAACGGGGAGGTCCTCAGCACGGTAAACAGTGCAGGAGGCGGCATGTTCATTGACGGCACAGCGCACGGCGACAACGTGTCGGTCACCGGCAACCACGCGATCACGGACCCCAACGTTGGCGGGACGCTTTCTCCGTAAAAAAAAGCGGTCGCCGAAACCCGCGCGGCGCAGACCCGGCGCCGCGCGGGATTGCTCTCAATTCAAAGCCGAGATGAGCTACTGAGCGTTGCGTAAGGAAGTCGAGCAGGGTCCGTTCCGCGGGCACCAGGTTGACCCAGTCGGGACAGCAGCGACAGAGGCAAAACGACGATTTCAACAACCGGCACGACGCGACCTCGTGCAAGTTTCCAGAAACGCGTCTGCGGAATGTCGTCGCGCCAGACGGCCTGCCATCGCGCGACGGTCGCCCGGTCAACGCCAAAGAGCGCTGAAAGCTCGTGGGCCCGGCGCGGTGTTGCACCTTGCCGCATCGCGCTGATCAAGATCACCACGCCACCAAGGTAGACCTTTCTGCCGAGAAAACGGACCGATGACAGAATTTCTCAAAAAATGGCTCGCGGTCTCACTTCTTCCGCTTGTACGTGATATTTACCATCGGCTGTTCCTTACCGTCCTTTTCCGCCATGAACAGGCTGAAGTTAACCGTATCGGCATCTTTGATCTCTGTGATCGACTTGAACTTGGCCGGCTTGTCGTTCGGTCCGCGGCCCTCTCCTGTCATGGTCATGACCTTTTCGTCCTTGTCCAAGTTGCCTTCCATGGTCCTGGGCGATGTGGAGAAGGAATCCACCCAAATGCTCCGGTACTTCTTCGTCGTCGAGTCGTAAGTATCCAGGCCCTTGCCCTGAAACGTCATGCCGCCGAATTCGCCTTCGAAGTCTCCAATCAGCCACAGCCCTCCCAGACCCATCTTGTAGGTCATCGTCCCCTTGCCGCTCTCCGTCTCTGCATTCCAGGTGCCCACCAGGCGCTTTAAATGGTCATGCTCCTTTCCCGGCTTCGGCGGTTCCTGAGCCCGTGCCGACGGTACCAGGTTCAAAAGGGCGACGCTTGCCAACAGCGCCCGCAGAAAGAGTGCCATGCGATTATCCTCTCTTCAGTTAGATGCCGACCCGGCCGGCTGAGCCCTCAGCTGCGATCCCGGGAGGGCGATTCATACTATGGTCGAACGGACCAGGACGAAATCGACACGCGTAACGAAATTTCTCAAAAAACTGGCTAAAGGGACGGAAACGGGGGCGCAGCTAGTTAGCGGTCGGCGGAACCGTGACCGGGACGGCTTTCGGTTCTTTTGCGTTTGGCATTGCCAGCACTTACCTGGCGCAAGTTCGCCATGTCGTCCGCAACTTGGCTCGCTCTGCGGGGCCGGCCCTCCGGACGAACCGTGTGCTGCAAGCCCGGTTGGCTTACAGTTTGCATCACCCAGTTGTCCGCGCAGTAGGCTCGTCCTCTGGCGATGCTCACCCGCACTCGATCGAATTCCATCGCGGTTAGAGGAGAGTTGACGCGAACCGTCCAGTTCGCGGGCCTCCACCGGCCAGGGCGGTAGCAACGCCTTGACCGCCTTGTCACCGTCTGCCCTCGACCCCAGACTGCTCCAGCGCCAAAGCTCCGACCGCTCGACGAGCCCCGCCGACAAAGGATCTCGCTCGACATAACGCAAGAGGGACAGGAGATGGTCGTCACATTGTACCTGGAAGCTCTTGAATCGTCCCTGATAGAGAGGTCCGTAGCCCACAGTAAACAAGCCCGCCAGGTGCTACTCTCGCTGTTCCAGGCATAACGCTCAATGGTACCAAAACGACGGCGCGGCCACAATACTAACTGCGTCCCTGTTTCCGTGTCAATACTAGCTGCGTCCCTGTTTCCGTGTTCTCCTGGGCCGACCGTCCCTGGCCGAGAACCCCACCGGATCGCGACGATCAGACCCCTTGTTTCACCGTGCCCGCGATCGCCGTGGAGGAACTGCTAAGCGTTGTGCGACTTCCGGCCCGCTAGGGATTGCTCTCCGCCCTCGACAGGCCGAACCGCCCGCAGGGACCAACCTGACGACGCTATCTCCAAAGGTCTTGCCTTTCGCGGCGTCTATCCCATACCGTAAAAACAGCCCCGAAAAAGGAGTATCCCATGAGAGGATTGCTGGCCGCGATCCCGTTTGTATTCCCCGTCTTCGTCGCCGCCCAAGACTCCGTCGGCTCCGTCAAAGACGCCCCCCCCCGGATCACGCCCGAAATGAAGGCCAAGACGGAAACCATCGCCCGGGCACTCGAGGGTCTCACGCCCGAAGGCTTCACGAAAAAGAGCCTTGTTGAACGCTACACCGAAGCCAACTTGTACGAGAAGATCGACGGCCGGTCCGAACTGTTTCAGTCCTACGACGTGACGGGCATGACCTTCGTCACCTTCTCCAAAGCGGACGACCCAGCCAAATTCATCGACGTCTTCCTCTACGACATGACCACCCCCCTCGGCGCCTTCGGCGTCTATTCGGTCGAGCGCCCGTCTGGCAGCAAGGCCATCGCAACCGGCGACGGCGGCCACCGCACCGGGGCGGATTTATTCTTCCGGAAGGGCCAATACTATGCGTCGATCCTGACATCGGGACCCGACGAGGAGGTCCAGAAAGCGGTATCGGCCTTGGCCGATACACTGGCGAATCGCCTGAAAGGCAAAGCGGCGGAGCTATGGGGTCTCGCCATGCTCCCGGCGAAGAATCGGATCGACGATACGGTCCAATACCTCATGGTCGATGCCCTGGGGCTCGACTTCCTGACCAACGCGTTCACGGCCCAATACCGCGACGGCGAGGCCGAGTTCACCGGCTTCGTCGCGCGCTGCAAATCAGCTGATAACGCCGCAGAAGTCCTGGCCAAGTACAAGGCCCACCTCGAAGAATTCGGCGACATGGCCGAACCGGCCAAAATCGAAGGGGCGTCGGTCATGTTCGCCGAGGTGGGCGGCGGCGACTTCGACGGCGCCTGCCAAGTCGGCGACGTCATCGCCGGCGTCACGGCGGTCAAGGGCCGCGACGCGGCCGTCAAGGCCATGACCTTCCTGCTCAAAGGACTGAAGATCCCGAAATGACCTGGCGCGGCGTCTGCTGATAGGCCAAGAGGTTGGCGATTCCCTGCGGATCGGGGTCAACCTCCAGCTCTTCCAGCATCATCGACAGACCGTTCGCCCGCATCGAGGGCATGTCGGCCCGGCGAACGGTGCGCTCAGCGCCGCCGTGGAAGGCTACCCTCAGGCGGAGCGGCAGACAAAAAACGGTCGGCGTCGATCAAGCCCTGACGAAGAGCTCCGCCGAGCGCTGAACGGCTGTGAGGTTCTCTTTGAAATGGGCGAAGTTCTGCATGTCTGAATTGACCACGTCGACGCCGTGGGCGAGGACAAACGCGTAGGACCGTTGCCAGGGCGAAAGCCCCGATTGCATAAGCTTGTCGCTGTAGTGCCCGTCGAAGGCGTTCGCCAACTCCTTACCGCCGCGGGACGATAAGTAGCGGGCCGCCTTCATACCGACGAGACCGATGCCGGCGTCCCGGGCGCGCTGCAGTGTGGGCTGAAGCTCGACCATCGTCGGCGTGCCGGGAAGGAGACTCTTCGAATCCCAGTCGTACCACCCGGCGGGGGTGATGGCGATCATGGCGAGGTCGTACCAGCCCGTTCCAATCATGGCCTCGAGCACTTGCTGCGCCCGCTTGTGGGTACTCACGCCCCAATGGCCCACCTTCCCGGCCTGTTTCGCCTTGAGGAAGGCCTCATGCAGTTGCTCGCATCGGACGACCTCCGGTTCGCCGACGCCCATGAGGTAGTAGGCGTCCACATAGTCGGTACCCAGATCGGTGAGGCTCGCATTGAGCAGCCCCGTCCAGTAATCGGCCAGAAACTTGCCTTGCTCGACGGTCAACGGCTTGCCCGGTTCGTAGCCGTCAATGGGACGCAACGGCGCTTTGGACGTGACCCAGATCTTGCCGCGGTGCGCCGCGAGGAAGGGGGCGAAGGCGCGCTCGCTACCCTTGTAATAGGCGTTGGAGCCGAGATCGTAGAAGTTCACGCCCGCGTCGAACGCCGCGCTCAGCAACCGAACGGCCTTCCCGCCCATCAACGCCGCCCCGCCGCCGAAAACGAGGTGGCTGCACATGAAATTCGTCCGGCCGAGCTTGCGGTAGGGCATGCCGCTCCGCTCGTTGCGGTGGATCAGGCCGTCGGCCGGCGCGTCCTGGGCCGCGCCGACGGCGCGACGGCCGCCGTGGCAGTGGCGGCGGCGGTGGTCTTGATGAATGCCCGGCGGTTCATCTCGTACGGCGCGGTCATGGCGCTACCCCTGCAGCTGGACGATCCCGGCACTGTTACATCCTACCACTGTAGGCTTGACGGGCGCATCACGTCAACCTTCGCCGCCTTTCGCCGTGTCAACAGCGGCCGCTGGTAGCGCTCCACGAGGCGGCAGAACGACTCGACGTTTGCCGCCAGCACCCGCCGGATCGCATCGAGGTCGTCGTTCATGGCGCCCTGCCCTGCCGCACTGAACTCCCGCGGAGAGGTTATACAGCCGGACCCGGAAAAAGTTCCCGCGGCCTCGAGGGTCCCTGAAGCATCCACAAATGACTTAACCACAGGACGGAAACGAGGACGCAGCTAGTTAGCGGTCGGCGGAACCGTGACCGGGACGGCTTTCGGTTCTCTTGCGTTTGGCGTTGCCAGCACTTACCTGGCGCAAGTTCGCCACGTCGTCCGCAACTTGGCTCACTCTGCGGGGCCGGCCTTCCGGACGAACCGTGTGCTGCAAGCCCGGTTGGCTTACAGTTTGCATCACCCAGTTGTCCGCGCGGTAGGCTCATCCTCTGGCGATGCTCACCCGCACTCGATCGAATTCCTTCGCGGTTAGAGGAGAGTTGACGCGAACCATCCAGTTCGCGGGCCTCCACCGGCCAGGGCGGTAGCAACGCCTTGACCGCCTTGTCACCGTCTGCCCTCGACCCCAGACTGCTCCAGCGCCAAAGCTCCGACCGCTCGACGAGCCCCGCCGACAAGGGATCTCGCTCGACATAACGCAGGAGGGACAGGAGGTGGTCGTCACATTGTACCTGGAAGCTCTTGAATCGTCCCTGATAGAGAGGTCCGTAGCCCACAGTAAACAAGCCCGCCAGGTGCTACTCTCGCTGTTCTAGGCATAACGCTCAATGGTACCAAAACGACGGCGCGGCCACAATACTAGCTGCGTCCCTGTTTCAGTCCCCTTGCGATAGGATCAGAACCACCGAAGGCAAGGAATTTATCCTCGATCCGGGTTTTGCTGAACTCCTTTTGCGGTTCCACTTAGAATAATAAACGACAAACGCCACCGTGTGCTTCGGCGGCACCAGGACGTACACTCGCGTTGAGCGCGTGGGAGAAGTCCCCGCAGCCGACCTCCCGATGTCGGTCGCGCGCGCCTTGAGCGCCGACATCAACCACGACGGGCGAATCGACGTCCTCGTCCCGCGCGGCGACGGCCGCCTTCTCGTGCTCTTGAACCGCCCCGGCGACGGCGGACGGCCGCGGTTTGATGGCTCGCTGGCGCTCGGTGCACCAACCGACGCCATGGAAATCGACGTCGGCACGTTTGGCGCCCCGGCGCGCCAGCGGCTGGTATGGGTTAACGCAGACGGTCGAACTCAATGCCGCCACGCTCGCCCTTGCCGGCGCCGGCCTTCAAGTGGGAAGCCCCGAGCGCTTGCTCGAAATCGGCAAGGGCGCGCATCTGGCCGTGGGAAGATTCCTCGGCCGCGCAGGCGATGACATCATCGCCGGCCGCCAACTCCTCGAGGGCGGCGATCCCGCCTCGGCCGTTGAGATTCAAGCGCTGCCGACCGCCGCTGAGTGGAAGAGCGACCTCTGGTGGCGCGCCGGCGACATCGACGGTAACGGCATGGATGACCTCGTCCGCAAGCGGACGCTCCCCGAGTCCGCGGGCGGCCCTGAAGTCGTGATCCAGTTCGCCGCGCGCCCGGGCGAGGCACAACCAGGCTACTTCGACGACGACCTGGACGGTCTGCCCGACGCGTGGGAAACGGGCGCGATCAGGCCGGGAAGGCTCGACTTGAAGGCAATCGGCTGCAAGCCCGGGCGCAGCGACGTCATCGTCGAGCTCGAGCGGTTCGACACCGTGGATGTCCCACTGTTGTACCAGGAGGTGCCGGTCACCGTGCGGTACTTCGCGTCGCTGCCCGTCGCCAATCCCGACGGCACGCGCGGCATCGCGATGCACGTGATCTACCGCCCGCCGATCCCGCATGTGAAGTTCGCCGAGGTGAAAGAGCATTTCAACGAATGGTACCCGCCGCGGGAGCATCTTGGCATCGTGCACACGATGTTCTGCGGCGCGGAGGGCGACCCCGACTGGTCCCGCGCCGGGATGATGGGCGCCGACGGCAAGTTCGTTCTGGGCCCGCCCGTCCACGACGTGATGTCACGCGAGTTCGGGCACGAGCTGGGTCTCCCGCACGAAGCGTTTCAGCCTCACAACTCGCCGATCTACATGAGCCTGATGAGCAACGCCTACATCGTCGGTCCGGGTGGGAGGCTAGATCTTACGCGCTATTCCGAAGGGCGGCTCTCCTCGCTCATCCTCAACGAGCGTCACCTCTCGGAGCGAGTTCCCTTTCGTTTTGACCAGGTGCGGTTCTTGTCCTGGACGCCGTACATGTTTCCGCTCGAGTCCGCGCCCGGCGGGGTCACACTCGTTGACTGGAACCGAAACGGAGTCTTCGGCGAGGAGGACACGATCGCCGACATCAACTATTGCGAGGGCACAAGCCCCGGAGCCCTGCATGAACTCGGGCGCTGCGACACCGCCCCTGCTCTCGTCACCCACGGCAGCCCTGATACCGGACGATTGCTGGTGCTTTATGGTCAGGCCGGAACGCTGAAGCTTCGCCAGTGGCGAGGGACGAATGTCAACACGGACGGCGACAACTGGTCGCCGGAGGTGATCGTCGAGCCCGCGGGCCTTCGGGGTGACCCGACAGCGGTACATGTCGCCGACGCGACCTGGGTGGCCTACCAGACCACCGATCAAGCCGTGCTTCGGGGGATCTGGTTCTCTGGCGACCATTCCACGATCGGCCCCCGAATAACCGTGGCGGAAAGCCGGGGGGCGGAGCCCACTTTGACATCCTTCGCCGGCGAGCTGGCACTTTTTCTGTGGCGCGGACCCAACCGCCCCTTCGGCTTGCGGATGGCGAGGCTCCGGGGCCGGCAGCCGGAATTCGGCCGTGCGGAGGAGTCCGGCTTTAGCAGCCTCATTCCCGTCGCCGCGGTCGAGGCCCGCGAGCGCAACGAGCCAGATCTGTGCGTCGGCGTCACCGTGCCCGTCGCGCCAGACGGCCGGCCCAGGACGATCGTGGGCCGATTCAGGCGCGACTCCAACGGCCGATGGCGCCGAACGCAACGTGAGCTGGTCGCGGGCGACTTCTGCAACAACCCCAACCCACAGCCCTTTGTCGATCACGCCGGGTTCCGGATGCAGCTCCTCTGGCGGCCCGAGACGGGCTTTGCCTCGTTCGGCAGGCTCTACCACCTGACGGGCGGACCGCTCTCAGACCAGATCCCCTGGTCCGAGCAGTTCCTCTCCATGCAAGCTTCCGCACGTGAAACCGGCACGGGCTGGTTCACCCGCCGATACTGTCAGGAGACCGGCACGACCTCGTCCACCCGCCGATACTTTCAGCTCACCAGCAGGCACGCGCCAGGGGCGTGCTGGTTCCGGTCTGACATCGCCTACGGCGTGTGCGTGCATGACGACAAGCCCGACCGAGAACAGCGTCCTCAAGCTGGCGTTCTACGGCAGCGGCGCGCTCCCGGAGCCGATGAGCGACTTCAACGACGTCGCCTTCATCCATCGCGTGGGGCTGAGCCATTCGATCTACGCCGTGACGCCGCAAACCGAGGCGGCGACGCTCGACCTTCCCGGTCCGATTCCGCCTAAACGATGACCGGCCGGATCACGGCCGGTCGCCTCCGTTTGAGGAGGAAAAAACAGATCGCCCCCCCGGTTCGGCGGCTGGGAGATCGTTTATCTCCCGCGCATTCACGCCGGCCGGGCGGGAGAGCCGTCGCGCGTGATTACGGAAATCCGCTAGGCCGAATTGGGAACAAAATGGGAACAGTATTGGCAATATCAGCCCAATGCCGTGACAATGTGCCTGGATCAGGGCGGCCTCGTAACCGCCTTGAAGCCAAAACCTTTAAGTGTCACTCCAACGTGTTTCCAATACCACGTATATGGCAGAAGTCCCGGACTCAAAATCCGGTCCTCGCAAGAGGGTGTGGGCTCAGGTCCCACCTTAGGTGCTGAAACAACCGCGCCACCCAATCCATGCAAAGGTCGAGTCGCCGGACGAACAGCGGCTCAGGCAGGCGTACCGCGGATCGATCGTCTGGACTGGCGCGTTCATCGGTCGATTGCCGACGACGATGCGCGGCTAGCCCTCGCGCTTCGGGGGCAGGTTAGCAATCGATGCGCGAGTTGGCGAGCAGTTGGGGGCCCAGCGGGGGCGTAGGATGAATCCGGAACGTCCAAACTTGAGCCGAGTAGGGAAGGGGCGCCCGGCGGACTCGATCGAGCTTCGGGTTTCCCCTTCCCCCTCTAAAATTCCGTACGGCGGGTTTTCCCCAGTACGGCTTCAAATGGACCGTCAGGGGCGACCTTCGATGAGGTTCCAGGGGTTAAGTGCCGTCCACATACGCCCCGCGACTCCGTCTTATACGCCCCCGCAGTTGCAGCTCCCAGGAATACGTGATCCCCGAAGGGATTACCCGTTCGAGAACCTTTCGGTTCAATGTGGCACGACCCCCAGCAACTGACAACACGTCCATCCAGAGGCCCTTGGCTCGCCATCGGGTTATGTTGTCCCGACGGGTCATCGCTTACTACGGCCTCATCCGCCCCTCTGGATCCCTCCCCGCTGCTTATGGATTCGCGGCGGGGTCTGCTGCACCCAAGGAAATCGGCTTGAGGTGGGAATCCAGAGGTTCCCCAATTTACTCCGTTGGACTGTGCTCGCGTGCCGCCTCCCTTACCCCGGTGGCCTCGAAGAGTGCGAACGACTGTTGCTTCCTCTTCGATTTTAGCCTTCACCGCCTATTTACAGGTTCGGCGACCACATTGGTCATTTCGAGGCTGCAGAGTTCACTCCGAGCTTATTTCGCGCTCATGTTACGGCCCGCGAGCTGGCTAGCCCTCCTTTCGAGGACGTTTACATTCGAGCTTGCGCTGGCCGGGTCACCCCGAGCCAACGTCGAATATAACTACGTGGGTAAACAGTCAATTCCCACGACCGGACTTTCACCGGCAAGTCCAACAGCATTATGGGCTGCAGAAATAGGTCTGACCCCCGCGAGAGTTCTCGGGCAGGTCGTGACTGCCATCGATTCAACCAGAGATCGACCTGCGCCGGGCGGTCAGATGCCCAGCCGTGGAAAGCCGAGTTCACTGCGCGGTGATGATGATCACGTCCTCACTATAGTGCTCAGCCCAGCGGGCGTGACCGACCGAACGACAGTAGATCCGGGCAAGGTACTTTGGACCGAGCGTGAACGGGTCAGGCCTGACCTGAACGGCCTGGCGACTGGCGCTGATGCACAGAAACCGATCGTCGCGAGCGTTTAGCCATCCAGTCACGGTCCGGGGTTCGCCGTTAGGGGTCAGCTCGGCGGTGGCCTGGGCAGTGGAGATCGTGCGAATCATCGGTGTCGCTCCATAAGGGGGCCCCCACCCACGACTGTCGAGATGGGAGAGGGCGGTTGGGGATCAAAAGCCAACCAACGACACAGCTAAGGGCGAGCATCCAACCTCAGTAATAAATGGCATTTTCGAAGCCGGGGCTGGGAATGGCCCAGACTCAAAAGTAACTGACCAAAGCAAGGGTCTCTCGTCGGGAGAATTGGACATTTTTCTTGCTAATCCCGGACTGCGCGTTAACAATGACTGACTTGAAATCGTCGGATGACTAGATGAAGGGCAACCCGCCGGTGGCGGGGGGCTCGTTGAAGAGTAAGCCGACGTGGTCGAATACCTTCGGGGTGTTCCACCACGTCGGCTTTTTTTTCGAGCCCTGGGAGGATCGTGGCGATGGGAGTTAGCCTCCATGACGCTGACTTCGCCGGGCGCAACGGCTGGGAGGATGCGAAGTGAGTATTGACCATCACGAGCTGCGGTTGGCTTTCGGGCGCTTTCTGGAGGCAAAGCGAGCCCTCCGCCGAGCTTATCGAGAATATGGTGTCTCACAATGCCCGTCTGAGTCGTTACCGATGCTCGAACGGGAAGCCGCCGACCGGGTGCGAAATGATTCGGTCCTGAGCGAGGAGATGCTGGAGCTGAAGGAGGAGATCGAGAGACTGAGGAAATCGCTCGCTCTGCTCCACACGTACTGTCTGAGGATACAGGAGCAGCGCGACACGCTTTTGGTCGATAGAGATAAGCTGTTGAATGCGTGCCAAGCGGTTGCCACGTGGATGCGAGACGACGATCTTCGTGAGTCCGGCAGCGCCTGACCAGGAACGAGACCTTTTCGTCTTTACACGCTGCGTCGTGCACGTAACCGACGAAACGGCGCACACGTCGTCGATTGGATCACGAAACCTGCTGGATACGGACGAGACCGACGTGATCGGTCAGTTGTGGTGAGGTTGACCGCTGTAACTTGCCGGCGGCCGCGCTAATGCAATGCCTGCCCTTGTCCGCTACGCCAGGATACGCCAGGCAAAAAGAACGCCCGGAGGGACGCGGTGCCCTTCGGGCGTATCTGATTCCCGCCCCCACTCATCTCTATGTTCTTTCGCTTCGAGCTGTCAGGCCGCTGCGAACCTACATGCCGGCGATATTGATCTGCTTGGGACGCGCCTGGTCCGATTTCGGCAAGGTCAGGGTCAGGACGCCGTTCTCGAATTTGGCGCTAGCCATGTCCGCATTGATCGGTGTGCCCATGCTCACCGAACGCTGGAACGAGCCGGAGCGGCGCTCTCGCAGGAGCCAGTTGTGACCATTCTGCTCCTCGACTTTGCTTTCGGCCCGGATCGTCAAGGTATCGCCGAGGAGGGTAGTCTGCACATCCTCCAGCTTGATGCCCGGCAGCGACGCCTTAACCTCGAAATCGTTCTCCGCCTCTGTAATGTCCAGGGGAAGCGCAAACGTGGCGGCTCCTCGTTCTACCCATGCACCGTTCGGTTGCACGAAGGTCTCCTGAAGCAGGGAATTCACAGCATCGCGCATGCTGACAGCGTCACGCACGGGGTACCATCGCTCGCTTGCCATCTTCGGTCTCCTCATTGTAAGGAAGCGTGCTCTCTGGCCATCGCCTCGGACACGCAGAACCCAAAAAAGTCCAGACCGTGCATTGGTTTGCACGGCGGGGCAACTTTCGCCCATGTCTATCTGCCTACAATTGGATTATGAGCGAAACTGAAATAAATGTCAAGATTTTGTTATAATAAAAGATATAGTTCCGTTCCTTCATATGAACGGCCGGCCTCCGCTCGATCTACGCAGGACGGAAACCGGGACGCAGCTCGTTAGCGGTCGGCGGAACCGTGACCGGGACGGCTTTCGGTTCTTTTGCGTTTGGCATTGCCAGCACTTACCTGGCGCAAGTTCGCCATGTCGTCCGCAACTTGGCTCGCTCTGCGGGGCCGGCCTTCCGGACGAACCGTGTGCTGCAAGCCCGGTTGGCTTACAGTTTGCATCACCCAGTCGTCCGCGCAGTAGGCTCGTCCTCTGGCGATGCTCACCCGCACTCGATCGAATTCCTTTATGAACCAAAAGAGATCGCCGCGGATTTTCCGCTACTGCTGGACCTGATCGTCCAGAAACGGGTCGGCGATCGACCGGACCGATACGAACCTCGTGCGATCAAGCGCCGGCCGAAGCCCTACCGACTTCTCATGATGCCACGTTGGAAAGCCAAGCGGCGAATCGAGCGGGGAGAGATAATATATGAACGAATAAAGCATTAACATGGTATAACTCGCCGCAAGTTCATGGAAGTCAATAGGATCGGTTATCCTGGCGCCATTCAGGTCTGACCCCAAGGAGACCCCAAGGATGAGCGCGTGAGGGCGTTGCGCCCTAACTGACGGTTGACGATGAAGTGGCGGCGCGTCGGCTTGGGCTCGACGTGCGGGTCGCTGCTGCCGTGGACGCTAAGCCTGAGAGGCGTCCAAAACCTCACCATGCTTCACCCAGGCGGGATCGCGTCACTATCATGAGACCTGGCCTACCGCCGGGTTGCGCGCTCTATGGGGGGCTGGTGTTCCTGTTCGCTGACGCTCGGGGTGGGCCGGGAGCCGGCCTGCAATGCCTCGACGCGACAGTGCCCTTCGCGAGTTGTTATTCGGAATCCTGGCGCTTCAGAACGGCATGATCAGCCGCGACCAGCTTGTCGCTGGCTTCTCGGTGTGGACGGCCGGAGGCGGCCGCGCGATGGCCGAGATCCTGGCCGAGCAGTGCGCCTGGCGCCTGAGCACCGCTCGCTGCTGGAGGCCCTGGTCCTTGCGCATTTGAAGCTCCACGAGGGCAACGCCGAGAAGAGTCTGGCGGCGCTCGAGGTCAAACCATCGACGCTCGAGAGTCTGGCGCAATCGGCGGCCCGGTCCTGGAGAACACACTCGCGCACGTCGGAACCGGTCCGGATACGACCTCAGCCTGCGACGACGACGACGATCGCACCGGGAGCTTTTTGTCCGTCGGCTCGAGCACGTCGCTCGGCCAGCGGTTCCGCGTCCTCCGTCCCCATGCCCGCGGCGGATTGGGGGCCGTCTACGTCGCGCTGGACACCGAGCTCAATCGCGAGGTCGCACTCAAGCAGATTCTCGACAGGTTTGCCGATGACGCGACCAGTCGTGAGCGTTTCGTTCTCGAAGCCGAAGTGACGGGGGGGCTCGAGCACCCCGGGATCGTTCCAGTCTACGGCCTGGGAGCTTACGCAGATGGACGTCCGTTCTACGCCATGCGATTTATCCGGGGCGAAAGCCTCAAGGAGGCGATCGAAAACTTTCATGGCGAGCCCGGTCGCGTCAGCGCCGGGAGTGATTCACACGGCGAGCTCGGTCGCGTCAGCGCCGGGAGTCGATCGCCGAAAACTCGGGGCGCTGACGCAACCCCGCTCGCGTTTCGCAAATTGTTGCGCCGGTTCCTCGACGTTTGCAACGCCATCGACTACGCCCACAGCCGCGGCATTCTGCACCGCGACATCAAGCCGGGCAACATCATCGTGGGCAAGCACGGCGAGACTCTGGTGGTTGACTGGGGGTTGGCCAAGGCGACGGGCAAGTCCGAGCCGGGTGCGGCGGAGCGAACCCTGTTGCCGCGCTCGGGCAGAAGCTCCGAGACGCTGCCCGGCAGCGCCTTGGGCACTCCGGCTTACATGAGCCCCGAACAGGCGCGTGGAGACGTGGAGGCGCTGGGCCCGCGATCGGATGTCTACAGTCTGGGTGGAACGCTCTATTGCCTGCTGACCGGCAAGCCGCCGTTCCAGGGCGAAGACGCAGGGGCCGTGCTTCGCGCCGTGCAACAGGGCGAGTTCCCACGCCCCGCGCAGCTCGACGCGACGATCGACCCCGCGGTCGAGGCCGTCTGTCTCAAGGCGATGGCTCGGCAACCCGAGGACCGCTACGCAACGCCGCGCCAGCTTGCCGACGACCTCGACCGGTGGATGGCCGACGAGCCGGTGACGGCCTGGCGGGAACCGTGGACGCGGACCTCGTTGCGCTGGGTGACCCGGCACCGGACCGGAGTGACGGCTGCCGGGGCGGCGCTTCTGGTCGCTCTGGCGGGCCTGGTCGCGGTGGCGGCGGTGCAGGCCCAGGCCAACGACCACCTGCACAGCGTGAATCTCGATCTTTCCGTCGCCAGCGCGAGGGTGAGGCAGGCCAACGGCGAACTCTCAGCCGCCAAGGAGGATGTCGAGGCCCGCCTCAACCTGGCCATGGCGGCGATCAAGATGTACCACACGGGAGTCAGCGAGGATCTGCTGCTACAGCAGAGCCAGTTCCGGACGCTGCGTAGAAAGCTTCTGGGCGGGGCTCGCGACTTCTACCGCAAGCTCGAGGGGTTGCTGGCCGGGCGGACCGACCCGCCGGCCCAGGCTGCGCTGGGCCGGGCGTATCAAGAACTGGGGACACTGACCGACTCGATCAGCTCCAAGGACCAGGCCCTTGTTGTCTTCGAGCAAGCCCTTGCGGTGCGCCGGGCCCTGGCGGCGCGGCCCGGCGCCGGCCGGGCCGAGCAGGCCGATCTGGCGCAGAGCCTCTGGTCGCTGGGGATTCTCCATGACGAGACCGGCCGCCCAGCAATTGCGCTGGGTTCGCTCGAGGAAGCGAGAGGACTGCTGGAGGGTCTGGTGTCAGAGGATCCCGCCAACCTCGACTATCAGGCCGACCTGGCTTCGTGCCTGAACAGCATCGGCATCGTCCAGGCCACCAACGGCCAACCGGCGGGCGCCCTGCCTGTTTACACGAGGGCACTCGAGATGCGCCGGTCGCTCGTCCGAGTCGATTCTGCTTCGACCCGCTACCGGCGCGACCTTGCCCGGAGCTACCTCCAGCTCGGCTGGTTCTACTCGCGCTCGGCCAAGTTCGCGCGGTCGCTTGGCGCCTATGAGAGCGCCAGGGACATTCTGCGGGCACTCGCGAACGACAACCCGACGACCGCTCACTTCCAGCGGGACCTGGAACAGACCTACTTCTACATCGGCCTGGTTCAGTCCCAGTCGGGCCACCTGGCGCAGGCGCTCGAGGCCGACGAGCAGGCCCTGGCGATCATCCGGCGGATGCTCACGACGCATGGTGCCGTGGCAAGATTCCAGAACGACCTGGTCAAGACCCAGGCCCAGATTGGCAGTCTACTCGCCCGCACTGGCCGTGCGGCCGCCGCGCGGGTTGCGCACGCCGAGGCGCTCGAGACGGCCCTGGCACTGGCACGGTCCAGCCCCGGCGTCACCGACTACCAGATCGAGGCGGCCGCTGCGCACGAGGCCCTTGGCGATGATTGGCTGCGGGACGGACGATCGGCCGAAGCGCTGGCCGCGTTTGAGCGGTCGCGCGCCATCGTCGAGCCGATTGCGAACGAGAACCCGCGCGAAACCCGGCGCACTCCGAACTGGCGCGGATGCTCGTCCGCATCGGCGAACTTCATGTCATCGGCGGGCGTGGGACAGCGGCCGCCGCGTGTTTCCAGCGTGCGAACTCAGTCGCCGGAGCCCTCGCAGCCGAGGAACCCGACGTGACCGACTTCCAGAACGCGCTGGCCGCCTCTTTCAAAGGACTCGGCCTGCTGGCGGCGTCGGCCGGCCGCCTCGACGAGGCGAGAGCGTCACTCGAACGCGCACGGTCGATCTATTCGACTCTGGCGCTGGCCGAATCGATGCCTGACCAATTCTACGCCCTGGCGGCCGTCGAATCCTTGCTCGCCGGGGTAGCGGCGGCACCCGGCTCTGGCCTGCCTGAGGCCGCGGCCCGGGGCCACGAAAACGCCGCATTCGATGCACTCAAGCGGGCCGTCGCCGCCGGGTATCACGACATCGGCAATGCCCGCAGTGACAAGGACCTCGACGCGCTTCGCTCGCGCCCTGAATTCCCGCTGCTCATGATGGATCTGGCGATGCCGGCCGAGGCCTTTGCACATCAAGTCGAATGAACGGGAGTGGCGGGCCGCAGACGGATGCCCGCCCCGGCGGAATGAGGATATGAGGCAAAGCCGCCAAACGATTATGCGAAGAACTGGTTGGTCGGAAAGTTGGGCGCGGACCACGACGAGGTAACCACGGTCGTGAGACCGTGGTTCAGACGGGGAACCGCCAACGTTGCACGTGAGTGCGATCCTTCGCGCCCCGGATCGGGCTGACGCCCGAGGTTGGAGGACGCTCGTCCCGTACGAACCACGGTCTCGCGACCGTGGTCATATCGTTTGCGGTGCCCGGTCGTTTCATCGATTGCCCCGGGGCTGAAATGCGGCAGCCCGGTTCGGGGCCACGGGCGGACAGCGCAACACCAGATCGCGCCAGCGCGGGTTTGCGCGAGTCAGTAGTGGCGTGCGCGTCTCGCCCTCGCGGACGCTTCGCGTGTCCGTGCTACGGGATTGGCGGACGGGACACGGGGTGAGAGCGGTGCGTCTTAGGGACGCACCCTCCGGGCTGGTTGTCTCGGGCGCTTACTTCTGGACGCACGCCAGGATAACTGGTTCGGCGGGACGGAAACTAGGACGCAGCTAGTTAGCGGTCGGCGGAACCGTGACCGGGACGGCTTTCGGTTCTCTTGCGTTTGGCGTTGCCAGCACTTACCTGGCGCAAGTTCGCCATGTCGTCCGCAACTTGGCTCGCTCTGCGGCGCCGGCCTTCCGGACGAACCGTGTGCTGCAAGCCCGGTTGGTTTACAGTTTGCATCACCCAGTTGTCCGCGCCGTAGGCTCGTCCTCTGGCGATGCTCACCCGCAGTCGATCGAATTCCATCACGGTTAGAGGAGAGTTGACGCGAACCGTCCAGTTCGCGGGCCGCTCCACCGGCCAGGGCGATAGCAACGCCTTGACCGCCTTGTCACCGTCTGCCCTCGACCCCAGACTGCTCCAGCGCCAAAGCTCCGACCGCTCGACGAGCCCCGCCGACAAAGGATCTCACTCGACATAACGCAAGAGGGACAGGAGATGGTCGTCACATTGTACCTGGAAGTTCTTGAATCGTCCCTGATAAAGAGGTCCGTAGCCCACAGTAAACAAGCCCGCCAGGTGCTACTCTCGCTGTTCTAGGCATAACGCTGAATGGTACCAAAACGACGGCGCGGCCACAATACTAGTTGCGTCCCTGTTTCCGTCCAAATGTAGAGTCGAGGTGTGGCGCGGTAGCTTAAGGCTTGGCCTATCTGTTTGCCGGCCCTTTCGTCTGCCGGTGCCTCACTAGCTTCGCCATGCTCCGTTTCCACACCCCGCTCATCAAACCGGGCGTGCAGTTTTCCCGCACCCGGCTTTCGGACAAGGCTGTTTCTCATGCGATACGCACACGTTCGCACACGAACCGTTGCGGCTAGCTCCCGGCAAGCTGGTACAAGCCCAGCTTCCGATACAGGTAGGCGTCCGGGTACTTACGTTTCCCCTGGCCAGGTACCTTGAATTTCGCGCACAACCACTGACGTACCCTGTAACGGACGTGGCTGTCAACGTTTCGGTAGGCCTTGCTGACGGTGCCGATGCGGAAATAGTTGGACCAGCCGCGTAATTTGCGGTTGATCCTTCCGGTCAGCTCCTCCACCGCCAGAAATGTCCTGCGTCGCGTCGTCAGCTCGCCGATCTCGTTACAGAGCCGGTCGATCTTCTTCCGCGACGGGCGTGGCCCCAAGTAGGACTCACCCGTGCGGCGATCGTAGTTCCGGCCCAGGGTATAACCCAGAAAGTCAAACGTCTCCTCTGGCAGGCGGCAGAGCCGCGTCTTCTTCTCGTTTACCGTCAGCTTTAGCTTGGACATCATCCCCCGCATCACGTTCATGGCCTCGTCGGCCGTGCCATGGCAGCAGATGACAAAGTCGTCCGCGTAGTTGACGATGCGCGCATCGAGACGTTGCTCGTGTCCTCCCGTCTTCCATCCCTTCACAAAGCGCCGCATGTAGATGTTGGACAACAGTGGTGAGATTGGAGCCCCTTGAGGAGTTCCCATCCCCTCCCCATGAACTCCCCCGCTTGCTGCGCTGTGTGCGGCGACTGCGCGGAGGCTGTTTCCGGCTCGAGTGTTGGACGGCGCCGACAATCCCCCCAACCCCGGTATCGCGAACCGATGCCGGAGGATTTGGTTTCTCAGCGTTGTGCATGACCAGAGGCGCATCGCGCGATGGCAACCGCCTCGATCAATATAAGCTACGGCGTGGGCAGCGGACTGAGTTGGAAGCCCAGCATCGCCGCCTTTCGCTTCAGCGACTTGAGGATGTTAGCCGCCACCTTGGCCTCGTACTCTTCCATCGACTGCGTTACGTACTCTTGGCCGTACTTGAGCATCCGGTAGACCAAACACGCCAACTTGTGCGCGGTGGCCTTGACTGCTCCGAGTCCGCCGAGCCGACTGCGGATGCGGCGGTAGAACAGGCCCAACGGCGTCATTGTTTTGCCCAGCGACCGGGCACACATCCGCAGCGCGATGGTCACTCGGTTCGTGCCCTTGCGATGGCCGCGGCGTCTCTTCGTCTTGTTGCTCTCATCCTGCGGCGGACACAGCCGCAGCCAACTGGCGAAGTGTTTCTCGGTGGGAAAGCGGCTGACGTCCACGCCGATTTCAGCCAGAATCACCAGGGCCGTTCCCACGTCGATCCCCTCGATCATTGTCAGGTCCACGCCCAAGGCCTGGAACAACGGGCCGGTCGCCTCGAACCGCACGTCGTTGCTCTTGCGCCTGCGCTTCCGCGGCTTGACAACCCGAGTCTTTTCTCCCGCCCGGTTGGGGAAATTGGCCAGTTCTGCTTGGACCTGCTGGTCGCACTCGGTGATCTGTCGATGATGGAACTGGTACAACTCATAGGCCTGCCGAAGCTCGAAAAGATGCTCGGGCCGCCACGTTCCTTCCAACGCAAGGGCTATCTCTTCCTCACTGTGCTGACATCGCTCATGGCGCAGTTCAGCCAGTTTGATGGGGTCACGTTCGCCCTCCAGGATGGCTTCGATGATCGACATACCGGTCAGCCCCGTGATGTCGCTGACGACTTCGGTCAGTTTGACATTCATTTGCTCCATGGCCTTCTGCATGTGCTGGGCGTGGCTGGCGGCGTAGCGAACCTGCATCTGCCGCTGCCGCCAGTAGGCACGCAGCGCCAGCACGGAATCCGGAGGCCGAAACGACGCACGCAAGAGACCGTAGGAGTGCAACCGTTGGATCCACTGCGCGTCGAGCACGTCCGTCTTGGGCGTGCGCCGCAACGCGAAAGTTGCCCCGGTTCCACCAGCTTGACGTCGAAGCCCTCCGATTCAAGGAGCTCGAACAGAGGAATCCAGTAGATGCCGGTGGATTCCAAAGCGATCGTTTTCACGCAGCACTTCTTTAACCACGCGGCGATCTCCTGAAGATCGACGGTGTTGGCGCCGAACTGCCGGACTGGGTTGGCGTCGCGGTCAGCGGGGACGCAGACCATATGCATGTTGGAATGAACATCGATTCCACACGCGTCTGGGTTGAGGACACTGAGCCCCGCTGACGAGGCGGGGACGGGGACGGGACGCGATCTCTCCCGCGACTTGTTGGGCTTGGCTGGCTTCTTGGGCTTGGTTGGCTTCTTGGGCTCTTCGTTTGGAGCGACCATGGATGTCTCCGGTTCGCGGATGTGGGTGGTGAAACAACAAGGCGCCGCGAGCCAAGAGGGGTATCGGGGACGTTTGAAGTCTCCCCAACGGGATCAATACCACGCCGGGAAAACCCGGCAGGCAAGTCGCCAATGACAAGGTCGAAGCCTCTCGGGCCAAGCTCCACCTCGGGCAGGAAGCACCAAAGGGAATACGGCCACTGACTCGCGTCACCAACCCGCAGAATAGAGACGAGTCGCGAGCAGAACCAGATCTCCCCGACCCAAGTTCACGGGACGCGAGGGCGCCGCCGAAGGTGGCACGACCGGTTCCACCGCCGCTCCGATAGCTCCTGGCTGGAGCGACCCAGTTGCCAGGCGGGACTTACACCCGCTGAAGACCAACACCTTAACACGGCGCACACTAGTTGCGTCCCTGTTTCCGTCCCCCGTTTGAGCCGCTCGATACAATCCGGGATCCTCCCTCCCGAAGGGATCGTGCCGATCCCACCGAGCGGCATCCGGGGCGACTCAGGCCGAGTCGGCCTCGATGCCCGCCTCTCCCGGCGGAGGGAGCGGGATCAAGGCGCCCTTCGCGTCGCCGAGCGTAGGCAGCCCATCCCCCGGAAGCTCCCAGTCCGCATAGGCGTAGATCAGCCCGCCGGGCTCGGTGGACCTAAGCATTTCGCAGTACCAGCGAGCGTACGCCCCGTCTCGGCCCCGCCGGCTCTCGGACAACTCGACGAAGCGGTCGAGGAATTTCGTCGCAAGCTGCCCCGGTGAGTCATCGACCGCATCGGGCCAGCCGAAACAGCGGGCTCCGTCACTGCTGCTGTAACGGGCGGCTGCCGCTTCGTAGTCCGACACGAGTGCGCCGTGGGATCGGCAGATGTTCGAGACCGGCGTGACGCAACACCGCCAGTAGCATCCCGAGGGCGATAGGCCGGTGGCTGCCCTGAGCCGTTCATAGCCCCGGCGGTGAAGCTCGTGGACCATCAGCAGGAGGCGACGGGGCATTGTCGCCTCCCCGTCCATCATGCCCAGCTCGGGATCTGAAGGGAGTCCAAGCGAGTCGAGACTTCGATACACCGTGGAAATCGCCATGCAGTCGTCGGGCATGCTGATTTGCTGGGTCGTGAACTCGAAGCGGAAGCCCGAAGGGCAATCGGGATGGACCGAGACGGGGCGGGAAGCATCGCCGTCGTGTGCTTGCCCTTCCCGTCGGAGCGTTGCCGACGATCTGGCCGAGGCCCTGCGGAACAGCGATCGGAAGCCTGCTGGAACGAGGTCTTGAATTCGATGCCACAGCATGCGAGCCACACCTCCGCTCCCGCCCTGACCTGGATGCTCCACGTCGCCCGACGGTGCGGTCGGTATCCAGAGGCGATTCAGGCCAGGCCCAAAACTTGGAGGGCTTGCAACATTAAGGCAAGCCGGTAATTGCGGCGTGCCAGTACGCGTTCCGCGCATTCTACCCACTGTAAGAGCCTGGCCAATACCCCGCTTGAATCACGCGCGAACGTCTCTACTGCTTGTCCTGGCGTTCGTTGTCATTCTTTCCAAGGCTGGACGCTAGAGTTCGCGGTCCAACCGGTTTTCGGGCCTAGCCAGCTTCTCCCCAGGTCCAGGTCGAATGGCATGATCGAAGTTTATTTGACACTGATTCTTCAGATGGAAACAACCGCGGCCAGCAGCGGAATAACCGTGTGACGCAAGCTACGCGAGGCCATCCACATCCGACGAGGCAGACCGCTGTCGGAAGCTCAGTTCTAGCCGATCGAACTCCCGACGAACGTTATTGACCAAGCGGGCCGGAACTAGACGTCGAACAAAACGTCGATAGCGCTGACCTTGAGATGATCGAGAACGTTGCCGAATCTATGATCAGTACCACCAGTCCTGTTTTGCCGTAGGGGAGCCGAAGGGGGTGCCCCAAAAATCTTTGTAATAAGGAAGCGGGAAGTCCTTTTCGTAGCGGTCGAGCGCGTCCCAGTAGTTCTGCTGGAATACTTCCGAGTCGTAAGTCCCCCATCCTGTCTCCCCAGTCGTCTGACGGGTTTCCTCCTGGGCAAGCTGAAAGTTCCAGTTTCACATTCATTTCTGCTGCGTGGCCAGCCTTCCGTCCGCGGAAAATGGTGCCGCGCAGTGCATGTCCTATTCCCCCGCTCATGCGAACGCCAACTCCGGCGTGTGAGTTTCCTCGGGTCCGGCAGGTCACTCGAACTGTTGGTCAACCAGTCCTCGTTCTTCAGCCAGAATCCGACGGCCTTGAGCGGCGCAAGGCACATACAATTCATCCCGCTTCGAGCTAACCGGACGATCGGTCCAGAGGATGTTGTCGGTCTAAACTGTCATCGGGCGCTTCAAAACCAGCCACTTATGGGCACTTCAAAACCAGCCACCCCTTGCGGGTAGGTACAGTTTTCAATTCGACATTACTCTATGCATATCCGAACTGACTAACATCTCGCTTTCCTTTGCCGGATCGGTCGGTGAACCTCTCTCTTGTTGAACTCTTCGACAGCACGGGGCTACTCCCTAGTCTAACGCTTCCTGTCCGTCCTGCCTGGTCCTTTTCTACCAGCTTGGGACCCGGTGGGCGCTTTGGCTGGTTTTGAGCTCGGTTGCTCCCCATCCGAGCCGGTGGGCGCTTTGGCTGGTTTTGAACTCGGTTGCTCCTCATCCGAGCCGGTGGGCGCTTTGGCTGGTTGTGGATCAGCAACCCCCTCGCTATCCGTCGCCGATCGGTGACGCAGCCGATAACTGGGTCCCGTCATCCGTACGATCTCCGCGTGGTGCAGAAACCGGTCCAAGATCGCCGTAGCACTAGGCACATCGCCCAGCAGCTTCCCCCAGTCCTCCAGGGGACGGTTTGAAGTCATCATCGTTGACCGCGTCTCATACCGGCGCATCACCACCTCGAAGAGGCACTCTCCCGACCGCCTGGGCAACTGCTTCATCCCCATGTCGTCGATGATCAACAGTTCGGGCTTCAGGTACTTCGTCAGCATCTTGTCGTCCTGGCCCAGGACTTCATCGTGGAGGAAGTCGCGGACCAGGTCGAAGATCGATCGGTAAAGGACCGTGTATCCGGCCTTGACGGCCTGATAGCCGATCGCTTGCACAAGATGGCTCTTCCCCAGTCCTGGCGGCCCCACCCAAAGCACGTCCCGGCCCTCGCGGAGGAACCGGCAGCTCGCCAGGTCGTAAACCTGCTTGCGAGGGATCGACGGGTTGAACGACCAGTCGAAATCCTCCAGCGATTTCCGCTCGCGAAATTCGGCCGCTTTGAACCGTCGCTGGAACTGGCGATCGGCACGCACGGCCAGTTCGTCCTGAAGGATCAGCTCCAAAAACTCGCCGTGGCTCAGGCCATGCCCGGCAGCCTCCTGCAGGCGAATCTCCAGGCTTTCCGACAGCCCAGAAAGGCGGAGTTGCTTGAGCGTTTTTCTCAAAGCTTCGTTCATTGATAGATCTCCTAGTATGTGAATCCGTTGTTGCGATACTGGTTCACTCATCAAGGCATCGAGCATCTTTCGGTCTTTTCGAGCAGATCAGGGCGGCCCCGAGGTCGAGCTTGCTGAGGGAAGACAAGGTGTTTCTCAAGCGGAACAGGGAACAGAGAAGAGGGAAGGGGGTGGGGGGTTCGGGGGGCGGGAACTGGGGCCGCTGGTCCCGCCCCCCGATGCCTTCAGCCATCGGTTCCACCCGGGAAACCCCGCACCGTGTTGGCGGCGATCTGGCGAGCCCAATCGTTTGGCAGGGCCTCGGGAGAATTTGGTTCATGGCTTGGCGTTCCGGAATTGGAATGCGTCGTGGACGAACTGGCCGTACTCGCTCATGGGACGAATCATGGGATGGTCGCTCAAGAAGGGCAGCGTTTCCTGCTTGGGCGCCTGACGCTTGGCGAGCGCTCGAATCGTGCGGAGACGATAAACGCCGTAACCGGTGGCGACCTCGCAGGCCCGCTCGATCGCCGAAATGGGATAACGGCTGGCGAGGCTCAAGAGACCCTGGAGCACCCGCACTCCCTCAACACCGCGGGCTTCGATCATGGCCGCGGCCCAAGCGGCGCTCTGCGGGCCCAGCCGGCTAGCCACCTTGCCCATGAGCCAAGCGGTGCCGCGTTCGACCCCGCTGATCTTCTCCGAGGCGATATACTGGGGTGGCGTGCTGAATCGGCCCGGCTCCTGCCTGGTGTGCACGGCGATCGGCTCCATTCGCTGGTTGTAGATCCGCACCAAGCGACCGTCCCACCGCGCCCAGACCTCCCGTGCCAGGTACTCTGGCGGCACTGCGTAATAAGCCCGCCCGATCTCGATGTGGCCGTCGGGGTGTACCGTGCGGCGCGCTTCCTGATACGACGGGAAGGAGGTCAATGGCAATGGCACCAGCGCCTTCCGCTCCACGTCGGCGAAGTGTTTGCCCACCTGGCGGCGCGTGGTGCCGTGGATCCGCGTGTCAGCCACGGTCAGCTCCCACTCCAGCAGGAAGACGTTTTCCTCCTCCAGGCTGGAAAAGCTTCGCCTCTTCAGACCGTTGTCCTGAACGTAGTCGACGCCCTTTTCGACTTTCCCCTTGTGGCGGGGCGTATAGGGCCGCGTGGGCCAGAACACCACGCCGTAATGCTCGCCAAAGGAGCGGACCTTGGGATTGAGCTCGGGATCGAACCAGTCGGCCTTTTTCACCGCGGCCTTGAGGTTATCCAGAACCAATCGCCGCGGTGCTCCGCCGAAGTGACGGAAGGCATTCTCGAGGCAGCGCAGGAAGTCGTCGGTGGTCTGGCGGTAGACGGCCTCGCTGTACGCCTTTCGCGAGTGAGACAGCACGATGCGGAAGACATGAGTTCTGCGGCGCTTGCCGTCCGGCCCGACAACTGGTGCGCCTGTGCCGAAGTCGACTTGAGCCTCATCACCGGGCTCGCATTCGAGGCGACGGAATGGGAGCTCACGCGTCGGTTCCAGGCGGCGGACGAAGCGACGGATGCTGTAGTAGCTGCCGGGAAAGGCATGTTCCGCGGTCAGATCCTGGTAAATGCGCTGGGCGCTGAGGCCAGCATCGCACATGGACTGGATCAGATCTCGCCAGGGCTCGCATTCGCTCGGGCGACCGTGTCCTCGTTCGATGGTGTCTGCAACCGAGCCGAGACGTGGGACGATCGGCTCCGTCTCGGGAGGGGTCGAGCCGGGGGGCGCATTGGCTGGTTTTGGCGCCGCCCTGGCCCGCTTAACGTAGCGCGCGACGGTCTCGCGGCTGATCTCCAGCTCGCGTGCGATCCGTCGCTGGGACCAACGCCTGCGATGCAGGGACAGGATCAGGTCTATCATGGCCACTTTGAGCAGATTCGACATGAGACGGCTCCTGGGAAATGAAGGTTCCCTTGAAGCCTACCTGCCGAAACTGCGACTCCTCAAAGTGGCTGGTTTTCAAGCGCCCCTCGGTGGCTGGTTTTGAGCGCCCGCTAACACTAAACGGCCTGGGCCTTCTGTCTCAATCCGGGCGCAGTGGGCTACACCCCGAACCGGCGTGACACGCAAGTATCATCTCTGATCGACGTGAACGAATCAACGGCGCCCCCCCGACCCGAGGGACGCGCTTCGGTCCGACGACAGCGAACTCGATCGATTCCGAGTTGCCGCCTGGATTTCGACAGGGCAACCCTCGGCTCAACACCAGGCCCCTGTCGCTTTCCATCCGCCCGTGCAGACCTGACCGCTGATGACCTCGGGGGCTTCGCAGCCGGTGATACCGCCGTAGATAAGCCATCCATCCGATTCGATGTTCCCGAAGACCCTTCGATCCAGCGTACGTCTCGGGTCGATTCTAAAGTCCCCGTCCTCCGTGTAAAGGACTCCGGAGGTAGTGAGGTCTAGGCCGCTAGCGCCCTCCCGATGCATGAACCCCATCGTGTCTGCCAGGCCGATGATCAATTCCACCGACTCGTCCACGCTGAGCGGTTGGTCCCGGATCCGTTCCTTCAAGCTCCGTCCAGCGAATGGCTCCATCAGAAGATAGGGCCGATGCTCGTGCACGCCTGCGTCCAAGACCGCCCAGAGATGGGGATGACGGAGCCGCGCCAGGAGGTGCACGACGTCCCTAAAACGGCCGTGGGCCGCATCGCCGAGCATGCAGGGGCGTGCGATGCAGAGATTCATCTGGCGGAGGGTCGTCACCTCGACGACTGCGAAGGCGTCCGAGTGTTGTCGCGACGGACCGACGACCCTGAGGCCGCGACTGGCGCACAGCGAGGCCAGCCAGGCGGTGGAGTGATTGCCAGGATCGGGGGCCAAGAGGTCCGGTTCCGTATCGTCCATCGCCGCCCTATGCCTCCGATCCATTGCCGAGGATTAGGAGCAGGAAGTGGCGTCGGGCCACATGAGTGGTGGGGTGTTGAGAACGGGAGTCGGGGCGCGTGTCGAAGAACGGAACTGGGCTCGCTCGTGATGCTGTTATACCGGGGCGAGTCTGCCCGAACAACCGGGCCGTGAACGGTTACATTTTAGCGGAGCCATCGGAACTGGTGCGTGCCTGAGTGAATGCTGCGCCGTTACTCCGCAACCCCCGCGGGGAGAAGGAGTTACCTGCAATCAATGGAATAGATATGTCTTGGTACGAATTAAATAATGATGCCATACAAGGAGGGCAAGTCCGGCTTGCCATTCAGACTGTCCGCTATGCTTAAATCCCTCGGTCGCCTCTGGGTAGAGGGCCGGCATCCCGCTTTTTCCGAATGGAGCGAGTTGCCAAGCGCGCAGCAGCAACCGAAGCGATCAGCCCCCAAACGGCCAGGGTCCCTGGCTCGGGGGCGGGCGTCTCCTCGGGGCTGAGGTAATACTCCTGCATCTGGCCGGAAGAGTTGGTGCCGTACGCCACGATATCGCCGGCGGAGTCAACGCCAACCGCGCTGACGAGCGTGATACCCAAGAGCGGGGGAATGAGCAGGTTTAGGTCCTGCATAGTACCGTTCGCGTAAAGGAAAGCGTGCTGCGCGCCGCTCGCCGTCAGCGACCAACCAACGACGTCGTTGGAATTATTGAGCGCGTTGGCGAATGCGCTTGCTCCGCCGAGCGTGCCGAGGGCCGTACCGCCGCTCGGCGTTGAAAGGTAGGGAATCCAAGTTCCCGCCGCGCCGATTGTGGAGTTTGACTGGACCTGGTAATTGTAGGCGATAATAGAGTGGTCGTTGATGCCTGCCACCGCGCCATAGAAATTGCCGCCCATCTGCGCGGGAAGCGGGACAATCGACATGTAACCGGACGACTCTTGCCCGGCGCCATACGAACCGTCCGTGATGATATGCGGATCTGGCGTGTAGAGAAGCAATTGCGGCAGGATGCCTCCCTGCGGGAAGCCGATTCCCCCGCTGCCGGCGTATTCGCCGATATTGTTGCCGGTGACCATTTGCACCGAATAGGTATTTACGTATGAACCGTAGTCAGGGTTAGATGCGGCGGCGTTGAACCCCGAGCCAGGATGAGCATAGACGTCGAACGACCCCGCTTGAAACGCGGTCTGCTGGCTGGAGCTGAGGGCACCGAGATAATTGCCGCTGGGGTCCGTTGGGCTCTGGCCGCTCAGATAGGCGGCGCTCGGGCGCGCGGAGCCCAGGTCGGTGACCGAATACAGAGCGTCGGCGCACGCCCCTGGTGCGCAGACTGCGAGGAGCACGGCGAGCGTCCCAAAAACGAGCGGGCGGTAAATCCTACGCGGTGCCATCGAAAAACCCTCGCTGGATCACGTGTTGCAGAAAAGCTGACCTCGCCAACATCGATCTGCGATCGCCAGCCGAGCCGGCTGACGCCTACCGCGATCCCGCTCCTTCGGCCATCCACGGCACGACGTCTTAGAAAACAATCGCTAACCTGTCAAGGCGAACAAACCTTAAGAAATCGACGTCTACCACCGTGCGATTCTGTTGATGCGATGCCCGATTTGTCGAGCAGCCGTTACGCGCGCTTCGGGGCGCTGCGTGTAAGTCAGTGCGGTCTGGGACCGATCCACGGAATGCAAGTCGTTGATCGGTCCCAGCTTCGGCGGAAGTCATGCGTTGCCGCCCCAGGCACGTTGTCCCGGACCCGCCAGCCAGGCCGAATTGGGAACCAAGCTGATCGCCTATCCCGGTGCGCCGCGAGTCGAGTCACCGGGGAGAGGAACGCCAGGGAGAGGGTGGCCGAAGGCCGGGTGAGGGCGCCTTCTGTTCCGCCGCGTAACGCGCGCCATACAACACGTCCGGCGCGCCGTTGCAACCGATGCAGGTCGCGCGCTCGTGCGATCCGTCAGGACACGCCGATGCGATATCGCCAGCACATCCTGCCGCGGCGTTGATCCGTCTGGCCGCGATTGCCGCGTGCGCAGTGAACGCCCAAAAGAATTTCGGGAAAAAATTTAAGTCCAATAGGGACAAGATCATCCGATCGGGCTGGACCCTCAAAACGGCGCGCACGTTTTCACGAAATTCCAAAATCAGCGCATTATAGATATAGGGAGAATAAGAAGCATAGAGAGGGTGTGCGCACCGGTTTGCTTGTGGGAGCGCCAGGTCGCGATCGCGATCCCGCCGGTTCGCAGTTGCCGGTTCTCCGTCGTCAATATGCAAACGAAGCCAATTTCGTTGAATCCATGAGCATCGTGGAAGCAGAAGATCCGATTCAAGTTACGGCAGATTCCCGCGCTCGTTCGCGACTTGACAAGCGGGGTGGCGCAGCCAGGCATGTCGAGAATTATCTGAACTGGGGCAAACGAGTTCCCTCCAGCTTTGTTGCGCTTCGTGAGCTGTTCGCGGCCGTAAGGGACATCTTTGCCGCATGATAGGCGGTCCGGCCATTTGTTTCGTGGTCGGTGCACTCTCGTCCTCCTGGGTTGCCATGATGGTCTCTTGAGAGCGAGCTTACCGAGCAGTTCCACGATCCGTCTCCCGCTTTTTTTCGTGTGTTTCGTGTGTTTCGTGGTTGGTCGTCTTTCCTGCTCGGGCGGTTTTTGGCGTTTGCCAACGCACACTGAGTTCGGGCTTATTCTTCCGTGTCGATCAGTGGTTTCCGTGGTTCAGAAAAATCGAGGAATTCTCAACCGCGGAAGGCGCAGCGCGGCCGAACCGCAGCCGGACGGCCAAGGAGGGAATTCGGATTTTAACCACGAAACACACGAAACACACGAAAGGGGAACAATCTGATTCGTACATGCAGATCAGATCAGGTCCGCCGCGCCCGCTTCGACCGGTCGATCAGGATGGTCTGATCTTTCGTGTGTTTCGTGCGTTTCGTGGTTAATCTGATTGCGTCTGCGGTGCAACCCCTCTATTCTTCGCTGTAGGTCCGTGTGTTGGGTGCTTGAACTCCCCCTATACCTGAACGGGTACCGCGTGCCCTGGGGCCTAGTTGCCGGCTATGCGTCGTCAACGAAACGGAGTTGATGACGCAGACAGCGAGGGGTTACGCGGTCGACCCGTTCTTGGTCGCCCGGACCGCCTCCGCTGGAACAGATGTCTGCGGCGCAGGAACGTGAGACATCTCGATCGATGATGAGTCGCGCCGAGGCGTTTCAACAGCCCGATTCGCGGGGCTCGAAAGGTGCTGGAATCGGCCGAATTTGACGACACAAGAACCAATGGACAAGCAACTTATGACGAGCACCCACGCCGCCGCCGATCTCCAAGGGATTTCGTTGGCGAACCTTGCGAGATGGAACGGGGACCCTTCCAAAACGTCTCAGATTGTCTCATTTTTTCTCATCGAGAATCGCTTATCGATCGCGTCGCGGGCGGCGAGGGGGTTGGGAACCCCCGCCGAAAACGGCAATGTTCTCGCACGAAACGGGAGCGACACGTCGGCTTGACAGCCATCCGGAATTCGCTGGATAATCTTATAATGACTGGAAACGACGACATCAAGAGCCAGCTCGAAGAGATCCTGTCGCGCCGGATCATGATTCTCGACGGCTCGATGGGGGCGCTGCTTTATTCTTACCAGCTCTCGGAAGCGGACTACCGAGGCAGCCGTTTCTCAAGGCACGGCTGCGACCTCAAGAATTGCACGGAGGCGCTGGTACTCAGTCGTCCCAAGCTGGTCGAGGACATTCACCGCGCCTATTTCGAAGCGGGCGCCGATATCATCGAGACTGACACGTTCAATGCAACGCCTCTCTCGCTCGAGGAGTTCGGCCTATCGGAACACGTCTTCGAGCTGAACCAGACCGCCGCGCTTCTGGCGCGCCGCGTTGCCGACGAGTTCACGCGTGCGAACCCCGACAAGCCGCGGTTCGTGGCCGGCAGCATCGGGCCGACCAAGAAACAGCTCTCGATGGGCATTCATGTCGAGGACCCCGGCCGCCGCGACGTGACCTTCGATCAGATGGTGGCTAATTACACCGAGCAGATTGGTGCGCTCGTGGCGGGCGGGGTCAACATCCTGTTGCCAGAAACCTCGTTCGATACGCTGGTCCTGAAGGCGTGCCTCTTCGCCATCGACGCCTTCTTTGAAAAAACGGGCACGCGGCTGCCGGTGATGATCTCGGGAACGATCTTCGAGAACCAGCGAACCCTGTCGATGCAGCCGGTTGAGGCGTTCTATGACTCGGTCTCGCATTTCGACGCGCTCTCGGTCGGGCTGAACTGCGCGGTCGGCGTGGACCTGATGCGAGACTCGATCGAGAGCCTCTCCGCGATCTGCCGCACTCGCGTCAGTTGCCATCCCAACGCCGGGATGCCCGACGGCTTCGGCGGGTTCCTGGGTGACAAGGACCACACGGCCTTGGTCCTGGGCGAATTTGCACGCAATGGCTGGCTCAACATCGCCGGCGGCTGCTGCGGCACGACGCCGGAGTGGATCGCGGCGATCGCCCGATCCGTCGAGGGCGTCGCTCCCCGCCCGATCCCGGAGGTGCCCCGATGGTCAACCTACAGCGGAATGGAACGGTTGGTCGTCCGCCCCGAGACCAACTTCGTCATGATCGGCGAACGGACCAACATCACGGGCTCGAAGCGGTTTGCCCGCTTGATCAAGAGCGGCGACTTCGAGGCCGCGCTGGCGGTGGCGCGCGATCAGGTCGAGGCCGGAGCCAACATCCTCGACGTCAACATGGACGAGGGCTTGATCGACGGCGAGCAGGCGATGACCCGGTTTCTCAACCTGGTTTCGGCCGACCCCAGCATCGCCAAGATCCCGATGATGATCGACAGCTCGAACTGGCGCGTGATCGAGGCGGGGCTCAAGTGCGTGCAGGGCAAGTCGATCGTCAACTCGATCAGCTTGAAGGGAGGGGAAGACGAGTTTCTCCGTCAAGCCCGGCTGGTCTTGCGCTATGGCGCCGCCGTCGTGGTGATGGCTTTCGATGAGCAGGGCCAGGCCGTCGATGCTGCCCACAAGGTGGCGATCTGCCAGCGCGCATACAAACTCCTCACCGAACGAGCCGGCTTCCGGCCCCAAGACATCATCTTCGACGTCAACATCCTGACCGTGGGTACGGGAATCGAGGAGCACAACAACTACGCGGTCGAATTCATCGCAGCGGTGCGCGAGTTGAAGCGGATGCTGCCGTTGTGCAAGACGTCGGGGGGCGTGAGCAACGTCTCGTTCTCCTACCGGGGAAACGACGCGGTCCGCGAGGCGATGAACGCGGCTTTCCTCTACCACGCCATCAAGGCCGGTCTCGACATGGGAATCGTCAACGCCGGCCAGCTCGAGGTCTACGAAGAAATCCCCAGGAACTTGCTCGAGCGGGTCGAGGACGTGCTCTTGAATCGCCGGCCCGACGCGGCCGATCGGCTCACGGAATTTGCCGAGTCGGTCAAGTCGTCGGGGAAGAAGGACAGGACCAAGGACCTGTCCTGGCGCGAGGCGCCGGTCGCCGAGCGGCTGAAACATGCCTTGATCACCGGCACAGTCGACCACATCGACCATGACACCGAAGAGGCCCGGCAAACGTATGAACGCCCGCTGGCGATCATCGAAGGCCCCTTGATGGACGGCATGAACGTTGTGGGCGATCTCTTCGGCGCGGGCAAGATGTTTCTACCTCAGGTCGTCAAGAGCGCGCGGGTGATGAAGAAAGCCGTCGCTTATTTGACACCGTACCTGGAGGCCGAGAAAGCCAAGGCCGCCGCTAGCGGGGAAGTCGTCGCGGAGCACAAGACGCGCGGCCGCATCTTGATGGCCACAGTCAAGGGAGACGTCCACGACATCGGCAAGAACATCGTCGGCGTCGTCCTGGCTTGCAACGATTACGAGGTCATCGACCTGGGTGTGATGGTTCCCTGCGAGGAAATCCTCAAACAGGCCCGGGAACGCGGCGTCAACATGATCGGGCTATCGGGATTGATCACGCCGTCGCTGGACGAGATGGTCCACGTCGCGCGTTCGATGGAGCGAGACCAGTTCCAGATTCCGCTCTTGATCGGCGGCGCCACGACGAGCGCGCGGCACACGGCCGTCAAGATCGCCCCTCAATATCATGGCATCGTCATCCACGTGAAGGATGCCTCGAAGGGCGTCGGTGTGGTCGACCGCTTGACTCGCGCGGACGCTCGGGCCCAACTGGACCGCCAGAACCGGGCCGCGCAGGAGCGGGACCGCGAGTCGTTCGGCCGGCGCGTGGAGCGCAAGCTCGTTCCCTACGCCGAGGCGGTCGAGCGGCGGCTCAGGCTCGAATGGTCCAACGGCGCGGTGCCCATCCCCGCATTCCTCGGCACGCGAGCCCTGCGTGAGATCCCGCTCGAGGAAATCGCGCGGTATATCGATTGGTCGCCTTTTTTCCTGTCGTGGGAGCTCAAAGGCAAGTATCCGCGGATCCTTGACGACCGCGCGATCGGACCGAAGGCGCGCGAGCTCTTTGACGATGCCCAGGCCCTGCTCTTGCGAATCGTGGCCGAGAAGCGGCTCATTGCCAACGCCGTCTACGGTTTCTTTCCGGCGAATGCCGACGGCGATGACATCGTGATCTTTACCGACCCATCGCGTCGCACGGAACGGACGCGGTTCCCCTGCCTGCGCCAGCAATGGGAGCGAGACGGTCAAACCTCGTTTCGATCACTGGCCGACTATGTGGCCCCGCGGGAGACCGGCATTGCCGACCACGTCGGCGCGTTTGCCGTGACTACCGGAATCGGCCTGGAATCACTGGTCGAGGAGTTCGAGCGCGACCACGACGACTACAGCGCGATCATGAGCAAGGCGCTCGCCGACCGCCTCGCGGAGGCACTTGCCGAGATGCTGCACAAGAAGGCGCGTGAGGATTGGGGATTCGGCCGCGAGGAAGTGCTGGGCTATGACGATTTCATCGCGGAAAAATACCGGGGCATCCGGCCCGCCTCGGGCTACCCGAGCTGTCCCGACCACACCGAGAAACAGGCCCTCTGGACGCTCATGGATGTCGAGCAGGCCGCCGGCATCGTCTTGACCGAGTCGTTTGCGATGTATCCGGCTGCGTCGGTGAGCGGTTTTTACTTCGCTCATCCCCAGGCACGCTACTTCGCGGTCGACTTCATCACGCGGGACCAGGTCGAAAGCTATGCCGCCCGCAAGGGGTTGCCAGTCCGCGAAGTCGAACGCTGGCTCGCGCCCAATTTGGCCTACGAGCCTGACAACTGAGTGCTGTAGGAAAGGAATGTATCCGAGGCGGGCAGAGACGCCCGCCCCGCTGTGAGACTATGTGTTATTCAGTGGGGCGGGCCTCCGCGCCCGCGGACTGGCCCCGGAAGTTTCCGAGGCGGGCAGGGACGCCCGCCCCACTTTGAGACGATGTGTTATTCAGTGGGTGGGCCTCCGTGCCTGCGGTCTTGTCGCGTGCAACTTCCGTGTCAATGCACCTCCAGTCCGCCGCACAGTGAGGAGTGACGCATGCGGATTGAGCTCGGGCCGGTCTTCGCCTGCGAGAGGTCGATCGCCAGCCGCCGCTGGCAGACGTATGCGGCGCGATCGTTCTTGGTTTCCGCTTTGCTGGCCGCGATGGCGACGGTCGCATCGGCGGCGGCACGCGAGGTAGGGCAAAGCTCCGTCCAGCACTACGCCGAGCTGGGCGAGTCCTATTTCTACGCGATGATCGGGGTCGAGCTCGCGCTCGTGCTGCTGGCGGCGCCGGCGGCGACTGCCGGCGCGATCTGCTTGGACCGCGCGCGCGGGACGCTTGCCCACGTCCTTGCCACCGACCTTTCGGACGCCGAGATCGTCCTGGGCAAACTGGCCGCGCGACTGGCGCCGATCCTGGCCCTGGTGGCATGCACCTGGCCGGTGATGGCGATCAGCTCACTCCTGGGGGGGATCGATCCCATAGCCCTGACGCTGGCTTTCGCCATCATCGTTGCCGTGGCGACGCTCGGCTGCTCATTGGCACTCTTGCTCTCGGTGTGGGCCACTAGGACGCACGAGGTCATGCTGGCGATTTACGTGCTGTGGGCGCTTATGCTTCTGGCGTGGCCGATCTGGTATGGCCTGTCGCTCGGCGGCGTTCTCTCTCCGCCTGGTCACTGGCTCCTGGTGGCGAACCCGTTCTACCTGGCGTTCGTGCCTTACGGCGCACCCGATCAGACTGGCGTCGGGGATTATCTGGGGTTTTTCTCCGCGGTGCTGGCAGTCTCGGTGGTGTCGATCCTGGTCGCTGTGTGGCGAATGCGGCCGGTCGCCTGCCGCATCGAGGGCAAGACGCAAAGGGGCGCGAGGTTCGGCGTGCTGGGACGGTTGAGCCGGGCGTTGCCCGGGCCTTCGCTCGACGGCAACCCCGTGCTCTGGCGCGAGTGGCACCGCTTGCGACCGTCGGCGTGGATGATCGCGCTGGGCGTCTTCATCTGGACGACCACCACCGTTGGGTGCGTGATGGGTGCCTATTCGGCGTGGCGGCATGGCATCCGCCTGGCTGTTCCGCCGGGCGCGCGGATGATGGGTGTGTTTGCCTGTATGATCTTGATTTTGTTCGGTCTCTTGATGCTGGCGGTGGCCGCTCCGACGTCGATGTCGGAGGAGCGGCAGCGAGGCAGCCTCGACGTCCTGGTCGCGACCCCGCTCTCGACGACGGCAATCCTGCTGGCCAAGTGGCGGGCGACCTTTCGACTCGCACCGTTCTTGGCCCTCGGCCCCGGACTGCTAGGCCTGGCACTCGCGACGGCTCGCGTGATCGTCCCTCCCCCAAAGGTTACCGGGAGAACCATCCTTCCCAATGTCAGAGACCTTGACCTGGGGATTCGCCTGGCAGCCGCGGCACTGATCGTCACGACCATTCTCACCTATGGAGCAGCGTTCACCAGCCTTGGCCTGGCGCTAGCGACGTGGATCAACCGGCAAAGCCGCGCGATCGCGACGAGCGTGTGCGTCTTCGTGCTCGTGGCAATCGCCTGGCCATTTCTCGCGATGACCGGGGGCGGCCGCGGCGGCGGTATGCTGGCCACGTTGAGCCCAATCGTCAGCGCCGGCGACCTCGGCGAGGAGCTCTCGATGCGGTCCGATCGCTTGAGATCGACGATCTGGTGGGTTGGCATGTGGGACGTGGCCGCGGCGGCGGCCGCCGTCGGTCTTTGCTGGCTCACCGCTCGCACGTTCGACGACGCATTCGGGCGCATTCCCGAGCGGCGACGCACCTCGCACTGGATGGCGGATTTGGTGGTTGTCGTCGCGGGAGTAACCACCGCCACATGCCTGGTCAAGGCCGTTTCGATCTGGGTTCAGGGCGTTTACGCGCACAAGTTGCCTGAGCGTGAGGACAACATAGTCCTCTCGGCGTTTGTCCTGATTGTGCTCTGCGGCCTGATCCTCCTCTTCGTGCTCGCCGCGCTCTCGACGCCGTATCAGGGCACCCAGCCGCGGTCGGCGCCCGATGACCTAACGGTGCGTTCCAGCGGCACGATCGTCCGTGGTCGTTGGTGGCGCGTCTTCCGCCTGGCGCTGCTCCTGGCGATCGCTCCCGGATTGATCGCGCTCGCCTTGGCCACCGGCCGCGAGTTTCGGCCCGTCATCCGCGTGGAAGACACGACTTTTGGCTCTGGCACCAAGGCCGTCATGATCACGACCACGTCCCCCTCGGGAGAAACGTCAAACCGAGTCTACGCGGCGGATCGGAGTGATGCCACGGTCCAGGCGGCGATTAGAGCCATCAACGTCCCGGACCCGGCGCTGCCGATTGGGTACCGTCTTCGAGTTGCCGTCTTGCTCATGATCACCATCCTCGCGCACGGAGCCGCGACGACGAGTGTCGGGATAGCGCTTGCGATCTGGATCAAGCGAGGAGGACGCAGAATCGCAGGCGGCGTCTGCGTTTCTGTGTTCGTCGCCGTCGTCTGGCCGATTGGCGCCTTGCTCGTTTTCCCGATGGGCGACATCGGGCAGAACCTCGCCGCGGTGAGCCCCCTCTGGGCCGCGGGACATCTCATGGAGCCGCTGATCAACCGCCAGCCTCATGCCTCGGGCTTGCTGTGGTGGATCGCGGCCTGGGACCTCGCCGCGGGGCTTTTCGCGATCGGCGTCTTGTATCTGGCGATGCGCACGCTCGAGCAACGCGCTGGCAACCTGACGGACAGAACGGACCCGATTCCTGGCCCGGCCTTTGAGCAGCCGCTCGTGGTAGAGCCATCGCCTTGAGTCGCGCGAAGCGGTTCAGATCAGGCGAAAGGCGCGCCCCTATTTCCGGCTCATGTAATCATCGACCGCCCTCTTAGCATCGACGAGGCTCGATCCAGTCAACTCGCGATGGGCCTTGATCGCCGCGATTTTTCGGCCCTCGTCGGCCAGACTTCGCACCTCGGCGGAAAGGTCGCCGCGGGTTGCCTCGTCACAGCGGATCCGAAGGTGCTCGAGGATCAAGTCGAGCTTTCGCTCGATGCGACGAATCCGAGCCGCGTCAGCCGATGAAAAATCTCCAACCGAAAACAAACCGAACATAGGGCCTCCTCGAAGTCGAGAGCCGGTTCCACGCGAGAAACGCTTTTCGGAGTCCGACCCGCCGGTCGCCTAACGAACTTCTGCCCGTTCCCGACTGACCGGTCAAGAGCCTGTCGCCCATTCGACGCGGCCGGCTCCTTCGCTACTTGGTACAGGAAATGCGATTGGAACCTGACTTGATTACGGGCCCTTGCGGCACATTCCCTCGAAAGACCTCGAGGTGTCAAACCCAAGCTCAAGCTAGATCGACACTTTGAACGAGCGCACCGACTCCAGCCGGTGTTGACTCAGGCCGCGATTCGGTGTGGCGCCCGAGTCAAAACCGAGACATCGATTCCCTATTTCGAACAGGGATGCTCATGAAACGTGCAACCCCCCTCCCCTTCATCGGTTTGGTCTTGTTGTGCCTGGTGGCTCTCTTTGTGAAGGGATGGTCGTCTCAGGTCCCCAAAGGAGGCGAGATCAATTCGGGCGACGTCGCCTGGATGTTGACGGCGGCGGGGCTGGTGCTCTTGATGACGCCCGGGCTCTCGTTCTTTTACGGCGGCATGGTGAGCTTCAAGAACGTCGTGTCGACGATGCTCCAGAGCCTGGTGGCCCTGGGGATCATCAGCCTGGTGTGGGTGGTGATCGGCTTCAGCCTGGCCTTTGGCGATGATGTCGGCGGCCTGGGCTTGATCGGCAATCCTCTCACCTTCTTGATGTTCGACGGAGTGGGCGAGGCGACGCATCCCGCGATGTCGGCGACGATTCCGCTCCTGGTCTTCGCGATGTTCCAGCTCAAGTTCGCCATCATCACGCCGGCACTGATTACCGGTTCGTTCGCCGAACGTGTGCGGTTCTCGGCCTACCTCTTGTTCATGGTCCTGTTCAGCCTCTTCATCTACTGCCCGCTCGCGCACTGGACTTGGCACCCCGATGGGATCCTGCACAGGTGGGGTGTCCTGGATTTCGCGGGCGGCACGGTCGTGCACATGTCGGCCGGCTTTGCCGCGCTGGCGGGCGCCATGATCCTGGGTCGCCGGCATAGTCATGTGGCCAACCAGGCGCACGAGCCGGCCAATGTCCCGTTCGTGATCCTTGGAACGGGCATGCTCTGGTTTGGCTGGTTCGGCTTCAATGCTGGCTCGGCGCTGGCGGCCTCGCCACTGGCCGCGCTCGCGTTCGCGACCACCAACACGGCCTCGGCGTCGGCGATGCTGGCCTGGATGTTCTTCGACTGGATGAAGGGCAACAAACCGTCGGCGCTCGGCGCCTGCATCGGCGCCGTCGTCGGGCTGGTCGCGATCACGCCGGCCGCCGGATATGTCTCGATTCGCGAATCGATCGTGATCGGCGTGGTCGCCAGCGTGGTCAGCAACCTGGCCGTCCACTGGAAAACGCGATCGACGCTCGACGACACACTCGACGTTTTCCCGTGTCACGGAGTCGGCGGCATGACGGGCATGCTCTTGACGGGCGTCTTCGCCAAGGACGTCGGCCTGACATCGGGCAAGCTCGGAACGTTCCTCGCCCATCTCGTGGCGCTGGTGATTGTCGCCGTGTTCTCGTTCGGCGGCTCGTGGCTGCTCTACAAGCTGACCGACCTGATCATCCCGCTGCGAGTGACCGAGGACCAGGAGATCATGGGCCTTGACTTGAGCCAGCACGGCGAATCGGCGCTGGGCACTGATTTGCTCGGCGGTGCTTACGCGAATGGCAATGGCAAAGGAAACGGCAACGGCGCCATCAAACACAGCGAGTTGCCGGCCAAGCTGTCCTGAAGAGGCGTACTCTTAAACCGCCGCCGTGGTGTAGAGCGGGGTCATCACCTCGCCCGAGCAGAGCCGCCGCGGCCGGCCCAGGCGGTCGCGCAGCTCGGTCGCGGGATCGACGCCGAGGGCGTGATAGACCGTGGCCGCCAGGTCGGGCGGGCCGAACGTCTTGGACACCGCATAGGCCCCCAGGCGGTCGGACTTGCCGATCACCTGTCCCCCTACCACGCCGCCGCCGGCGAAGACCGCCGGGAAAACGGCCGGCCAGTGGTCGCGGCCGGGGACATCCCCGGGCTTCAATTCGGAGATCCGGGGCGTCCGTCCGAACTCGCCCAGCAGGACTACCAATGTCTCGTCCAGGAGGCCACGCACATCGAGGTCGTCGAGCAGCGCCGAAACCCCCTGATCGAGCGGAGGAAGGAGGCTGTCGCGAAGCCGCGGGAAGTTGGCGACGTGGGTGTCCCAGGTCTGGACGATCCCCATCGTGGCCTGCACGACAGGGACGCCCGCCTCGACCAGGCGCCGCGCGATCAAGAGCGAGCGGCCGAACAGGTGCCGCCCGTAGCGGTCGGCCAGGCGAGGGTCTTCGTGTTCGGTGTCCAACGCCTTGCCGACGCTTCCGTTGCACAGCATGGCCAGTGCGGCGTCTTGCTGATCGACGAATGGGTCGTTGGGGGCCGGAACGGCGGCCTGGCCGAGCAGATGCCGGCGCCGGTGCAGCCGCTCGGGATCAAGCCCGGCGGCTACCGTAAGGCTGTCATCCCTGGCCTCGGGCCGGCCCGGGTCGAGGCGGAGTTGCCACGGGTCGTGCCGCGGGCCGAGAAAGCCCGCGTCTTGCCCCGGCCAGGTGAGCGGGCCTTCGACGAGCCGCGTCGGCAGGGCCACGCCGCAGGGGACGCCGCTGTTTGTGTGCCGCAGGAGGTCGAGGACAGCCGCATAGCAGGGGAAATCGTCGCGCGAGGCGACGCGGTCCAGGTCGCTCGCCCCACGCGGATTGGAGGGCTGCCCTGTCAATACGCGATGAACCGCAACGAGATGGTTTCCCTCAGGGTGTGACATCGACCGGACGATGGCCAGTTTATCGGCTCGCGCCGCGAGGCGCGGCAGATGCTCGCAGATCCGAATTCCGGGTACCGCCGTGTCGATCGGCTTGAATTCGCCGCGAATCCTGTCCGTCGCCTCCGGCTTCATGTCGAAGGAGTCATGCTGCCCCAAGCCGCCGCTCAAGAGGATCACGATCACCGACCGCGCCCGTCCCGTGCCCTGACGGCCGTTGGCCGCCAAACCCCTGCCCGCCAGGAGCGCCGGCAACCCCATCCCCAGGAGCCCCGAGTAGCCAACCTGGATGAAACCACGTCGCGTCATCCGAGAATCGAGTGAATGTTTCAGGCCGACTTCATTCATGTCTCGTTAGCCCTGAACGTGAGCCCGACTCGCTAAACGCTCATCCGGTAATCCACCAAAAGTTTAACATTTGCCGGAGGAAGTTCCAGGCCAATCGCGAGGTCTAGCACCTCGAACGATCAAGAGCGATCTTCGATGATCGCTGCGGCGAGCGAAGGACCGGGGGTGGGCGGTCGCTTTTTGGTACGGATAGCATGAATAGTTCATGAGAGACCAGCGAGAGAGGAGAATTCCCATGAGCCACGACTTGAAGGACGCCACAGACCCGAAGACCACGATCGCCCCCATGCTTTCGGTTCGACGAGGGGCGAGGGCGATCGAGTTCTACAAGGCGGCGTTCGGAGCTGGCGAGTTGTTCCGCCTTGACGCTGAGAGTGGAGAAGTGGTCGCTCGGCTGTCGATCGGGGCAGCCGAGTTCTGGGTCGCTGACGAGTCTCCAGAGCATCAGAACTTCAGTCCCGAATCACTCGGCGGTGGTTCTGTGCGGATGGTGATGATCGTGGAGAACCCGGATGCTACTTTCGACCGGGCCGTCGCGGCAGGCGCCACTGTCATTCGGCCCGTCGAGAACCAGTATGGCTGGCGCCTCGGACGAATCGTCGATCCGTTCGGCCACCACTGGGAAATCGGCAAGCCCTTGCCGGAAGACTCTTGAGCCATCGATGCGAAATCGCGGCGAAGCTGTAATTCGTCCGGTTGTCACCTTCATTCAAGCCGGCTGGCGGCCAGCCGTTCGGTCATCAAGTAGGCGCGCAGGTTTCCCTCGAGGTTGACAAGAATGTGGTCTCGAGCCAAATTCGCCTGCGCAATCGCCCGGGCGCGGGCCGCACTGGCCGTGGTCCGGTGCGACGAAGCCGCCAGCGCGCCTCGTGCTTGCGACTGCCGGGGCTGCCGTCCAACAGCCGTTTGAACCACGGCCCCGGTGGATCCGACTTTGCCGCCAGTCGTGAGCACCTCGGGCGCCGCTCCACCGCCCACGTTGACGTTCGCACTACCGATGATAGTCGGGTGAAACGCGTCGTACACCGCGATGGTCTGGGTGCCACTCGTCCGCAGGGCTACTCCGTTGCCGAAGGTATGCACTCCGCCATCGCCGCTAGTGAAGGTGTAGTAACTCGGTAAGGAACCGCGGTTATCAGAACTGGTGAAGACGACCGTTCCTCGATAGCCGGTCGCAACGTTGTTATACGGATCGAATGCCGTCACGGTGATGGTGAACGGCCTGCCGGCGGTGGCGGTGGCCGGCGCAGTGATGCTCAGCCTGCTGGCCGCCGCGGGGTTGACTGTGATGGGATTGGACTGGGCCTTGACGAGCGCCGGGGCAGTGAAAAGGAGCATGATCGTTTCGGCCTTGTTGTCCTGAAGGTTAGTGAAGGTCGCAATGCCTCCCGAGACGGTGACCGTGGTCGTTCCCAAAAGCGGTCCGTTCCCGAAACGGAGCGAGACGGTGACCTGGGTCGTGTTGTCGCCGGAGAGAAGATTGCCGTTCTGGTCCAGGACGTAGATGACCGTCTGCGTGGCGAAGACCTGACCGGCCATCGCCGTGGCTGAAGGCTGAGTATGAATCACGAGGCTGGTCGGAACCGAGGCAGCGGGGAGGATCACACCGGTGTCGTTAGCCACCTTAGTGACGGTGTAGTTGTCGCCGCCGTTGCCGTCGTTGATCGAGTAAGTCGCAACCGAGAGCGTCTTGCCCGTGCCCGCGTTCGGCGTGTCGTAGGTCTCACTCAGGTCGCTCACCGTGTCGCTGCCCTGCAGGCCCCACACCATCGGCATCGCCGCCGCGCTCGTCGTGCCGTCATAGACCTTGGTGTTCGACACCGCCGTGATCACGAGCGCAGCCGGTGTGATCACGCCCGTCGATACCGGCACGAACGTGTACGTGTAGTTGTTGCCGCCATTGCCGTCGTTGACCGTACCGCTCGGCGTCAACGTCAACCCGCTGCCCACGTTCTGCGTGCTGTACGTCTCGATGAAATCAGCCGTGTCCGAGCCTTGCAGGCTTCCTGACGTGATTGTGGGCACGCCCGCCGCGCTGGTCGTGGCGTCGTACGTCTTGGAGTCCGCCACCGCCGTGATGGTCAGCGCCTCCGCCGTGATCACACCCGTTGACACCGGCACGAACGTGTACGTGTAGTTGTTGCCGTCGTTCCCGTCGTCGACCAACCCGCTCGGCGTCAGCGTCAACCCTGTTCCCACGTTCGCCGTGCTGTAGGTCTCGGTGAAATCGGCCGTGTCCGAGCCTTGCAGGCTTCCCGAAGTGATCGTGGGCACACTCGCCGCGCTCTCCGTGCCGTCGTAAACCTTGGTGTTAGCCACCGCCGTGATCGTCAGCGCCTCGGCCGTGATCACACCCGTTGACACCGGCACGAACGTGTACGTGTAGTTGTTGCCGTCGTTGCCGTCGTTGACCAACCCGCTCGGCGTCAGCGTCAACCCGCTGCCCACGTTCTGCGTGCTGTACGTCTCGCTGAACTCGGCCACGTCCTCGCCTTGCAGACTTCCCGAGGTGATCGTGGGCACACTCGCCGCACCCGTTGTGCCGTCGTAAACCTTGGTGTTAGCCACCGCCGTGATCGTCAGCGCCTCGGCCGTGATCACGCCCGTATCGTCCGGCATGGTCGTCACCGTGTAGTTGTCGCCGCCGTTGCCGTCGTTGATCGTGTACGCCGCAATCGCGAGCCTCTTGCCCGTGCCCGCGTTCGGAGTGTCGTACGTCTCACTCAGGTCGCTCACCGTGTCGCTGCCCTGCAGGCCCCACACCATCGGCATCGCCGCCGCGCTCGTCGTGCCGTCATAGACCTTGGTGTTCGACACCGCCGTGATCACGAGCGCAGCCGGTGTGATCACGCCCGTCAACACCGGCACGAACGTGTACGTGTAGTTGTTGCCGTCGTTGCCGTCGTTGACCGTACCGCTCGGCGTCAGCGTCAACCCGCTGCCCACGTTCTGCGTGCTGTACGTCTCGATGAACTCGGCCACGTCCTCGCCTTGCAGACTTCCCGAGGTGATCGTGGGCACACTCGCCGCACCCGTTGTGCCGTCGTAAACCTTGGTGTTAGCCACCGCCGTGATCGTCAGCGCCTCGGCCGTGATCACGCCCGTATCGTCCGGCATGGTCGTCACCGTGTAGTTGTCGCCGCCGTTGCCGTCGTTGATCGTGTACGCCGCAATCGCGAGCCTCTTGCCCGTGCCCGCGTTCGGAGTGTCGTACGTCTCACTCAGGTCGCTCACCGTGTCGCTGCCCTGCAGGCCCCACACCATCGGCATCGCCGCCGCGCTCGTCGTGCCGTCATAGACCTTGGTGTTCGACACCGCCGTGATCACGAGCGCAGCCGGTGTGATCACGCCCGTTGACACCGGCACGAACGTGTACGTGTAGTTGTTGCCGCCATTGCCGTCGTCGACCGTACCGCTCGGCGTCAGCGTCAACCCGCTGCCCACGTTCTGCGTGCTGTACGTCTCGATGAATTCAGCCGTGTCCGAGCCTTGCAGGCTTCCTGACGTGATTGTGGGCACGCCCGCCGCGCTGGTCGTGGCGTCGTACGTCTTGGAGTCCGCCACCGCCGTGATCGTCAGCGCCTCGGCCGTGATCACGCCCGTATCGTCCGGCATGGTCGTCACCGTGTAGTTGTCGCCGCCGTTGCCGTCGTTGATCGTGTACGCCGCAATCGCGAGCCTCTTGCCCGTGCCCGCGTTCGGAGTGTCGTACGTCTCACTCAGGTCGCTCACCGTGTCGCTGCCCTGCAGGCCCCACACCATCGGCATCGCCGCCGCGCTCGTCGTGCCGTCATAGACCTTGGTGTTCGACACCGCCGTGATCACGAGCGCAGCCGGTGTGATCACGCCCGTTGAACACCGGCACGAACGTGTACGTGTAGTTGTTGCCGCCATTGCCGTCGTCGACCGTACCGCTCGGCGTCAGCGTCAGCCCGCTGCCCACGTTCTGCGTGCCGTACGTCTCGATGAATTCAGCCGTGTCCGAGCCTTGCAGGCTGCCCGAAGTGATCGTGGGCACACCCGCCGCGCTGGTCGTGGCGTCGTACGTCTTGGAGTCCGCCACCGCCGTGATCGTCAGCGCCTCGGCCGTGATCACGCCCGTATCGTCCGGCATGGTCGTCACCGTGTAGTTGTCGCCGCCGTTGCCGTCGTTGATCGTGTACGCCGCAATCGCGAGCCTCTTGCCCGTGCCCGCGTTCGGAGTGTCGTACGTCTCACTCAGGTCGCTCACCGTGTCGCTGCCCTGCAGGCCCCACACCATCGGCATCGCCGCCGCGCTCGTCGTGCCGTCATAGACCTTGGTGTTCGACACCGCCGTGATCACGAGCGCAGCCGGTGTGATCACGCCCGTCGACACCGGCACGAACGTGTACGTGTAGTTGTTGCCGCCATTGCCGTCGTTGACCGTACCGCTCGGCGTCAGCGTCAGCCCGCTGCCCACGTTCTGCGTGCCGTACGTCTCGATGAATTCAGCCGTGTCCGAGCCTTGCAGGCTTCCTGACGTGATTGTGGGCACGCCCGCCGCGCTGGTCGTGGCGTCGTACGTCTTGGAGTCCGCCACCGCCGTGATCGTCAGCGCCTCGGCCGTGATCACGCCCGTATCGTCCGGCATGGTCGTCACCGTGTAGTTGTCGCCGCCGTTGCCGTCGTTGATCGTGTACGCCGCAATCGCGAGCCTCTTGCCCGTGCCCGCGTTCGGAGTGTCGTACGTCTCACTCAGGTCGCTCACCGTGTCGCTGCCCTGCAGGCCCCACACCATCGGCATCGCCGCCGCGCTCGTCGTGCCGTCATAGACCTTGGTGTTCGACACCGCCGTGATCACGAGCGCAGCCGGTGTGATCACGCCCGTTGACTCCGACTCGAATGTGTACGTGTAGTTGTTGCCGCCATTGCCGTCGTTGACCGTACCGCTCGGCGTCAGCATCAACCCGCTGCCCACGTTCTGCGTGCTGTACGTCTCGATGAATTCAGCCGTGTCCGAGCCTTGCAGGCTTCCTGATGTGATTGTGGGCACGCCCGCCGCGCTGGTCGTGGCGTCGTAGGTCTTGGAGTCCGCCTCCGCCGTGATGGTCAGCGCCTCCGCCGTGATCACACCCGTTGACACCGGCACGAACGTGTACGTGTAGTTGTTGCCGTCGTTCCCGTCGTCGACCAACCCGCTCGGCGTCAGCGTCAACCCTGTTCCCACGTTCGCCGTGCTGTAGGTCTCCGTGAAATCGGCCGTGTCCGAGCCTTGCAGGCTTCCCGAAGTGATCGTGGGCACACTCGCCGCGCTCTCCGTGCCGTCGTAAACCTTGGTGTTAGCCACCGCCGTGATCGTCAGCGCCTCGGCCGTGATCACACCCGTTGACACCGGCACGAACGTGTACGTGTAGTTGTTGCCGTCGTTGCCGTCGTTGACCAACCCGCTCGGCGTCAGCGTCAACCCGCTGCCCACGTTCTGCGTGCTGTACGTCTCGCTGAACTCGGCCACGTCCTCGCCTTGCAGACTTCCCGAGGTGATCGTGGGCACACTCGCCGCACCCGTTGTGCCGTCGTAAACCTTGGTGTTAGCCACCGCCGTAATCGTCAGCGCCTCGGCCGTGATCACGCCCGTATCGTCCGGCATGGTCGTCACCGTGTAGTTGTCGCCGCCGTTGCCGTCGTTGATCGTGTACGCCGCAATCGCGAGCCTCTTGCCCGTGCCCGCGTTCGGAGTGTCGTACGTCTCACTCAGGTCGCTCACCGTGTCGCTGCCCTGCAGGCCCCACACCATCGGCATCGCCGCCGCGCTCGTCGTGCCGTCATAGACCTTGGTGTTCGACACCGCCGTGATCACGAGCGCAGCCGGTGTGATCACGCCCGTTGACACCGGCACGAGCGTGTACGTGTAGTTGTTGCCGCCATTGCCGTCGTTGACCGTACCGCTCGGCGTCAGCGTCAACCCGCTGCCCACGTTCTGCGTGCTGTACGTCTCGATGAATTCAGCCGTGTCCGAGCCTTGCAGGCTTCCTGACGTGATTGTGGGCACGCCCGCCGCGCTGGTCGTGGCGTCGTACGTCTTGGAGTCCGCCACCGCCGTGATGGTCAGCGCCTCCGCCGTGATCACACCCGTCGACACCGGCACGAACGTGTACGTGTAGTTGTTGCCGTCGTTCCCGTCGTTGACCAACCCGCTCGGCGTCAGCGTCAACCCTGTTCCCACGTTCGCCGTGCTGTAGGTCTCGGTGAAATCGGCCGTGTCCGAGCCTTGCAGGCTTCCCGAAGTGATCGTGGGCACACTCGCCGCGCTCTCCGTGCCGTCGTAAACCTTGGTGTTAGCCACCGCCGTGATCGTCAGCGCCTCGGCCGTGATCACACCCGTTGACACCGGCACGAACGTGTACGTGTAGTTGTTGCCGTCGTTGCCGTCGTTGACCAACCCGCTCGGCGTCAGCGTCAACCCGCTGCCCACGTTCTGCGTGCTGTACGTCTCGCTGAACTCGGCCACGTCCTCGCCTTGCAGACTTCCCGAGGTGATCGTGGGCACACTCGCCGCACCCGTTGTGCCGTCGTAAACCTTGGTGTTAGCCACCGCCGTGATCGTCAGCGCCTCGGCCGTGATCACGCCCGTATCGTCCGGCATGGTCGTCACCGTGTAGTTGTCGCCGCCGTTGCCGTCGTTGATCGTGTACGCCGCAATCGCGAGCCTCTTGCCCGTGCCCGCGTTCGGAGTGTCGTACGTCTCACTCAGGTCGCTCACCGTGTCGCTGCCCTGCAGGCCCCACACCATCGGCATCGCCGCCGCGCTCGTCGTGCCGTCATAGACCTTGGTGTTCGACACCGCCGTGATCACGAGCGCAGCCGGTGTGATCACGCCCGTTGACACCGGCACGAGCGTGTACGTGTAGTTGTTGCCGCCATTGCCGTCGTTGACCGTACCGCTCGGCGTCAGCGTCAACCCGCTGCCCACGTTCTGCGTGCTGTACGTCTCGATGAATTCAGCCGTGTCCGAGCCTTGCAGGCTTCCTGACGTGATTGTGGGCACACCCGCCGCGCTGGTCGTGGCGTCGTACGTCTTGGAGTCCGCCACCGCCGTGATGGTCAGCGCCTCCGCCGTGATCACACCCGTTGACACCGGCACGAACGTGTACGTGTAGTTGTTGCCGTCGTTCCCGTCGTTGACCAACCCGCTCGGCGTCAGCGTCAACCCTGTTCCCACGTTCGCCGTGCTGTAGGTCTCGGTGAAATCGGCCGTGTCCGAGCCTTGCAGGCTTCCCGAAGTGATCGTGGGCACACTCGCCGCGCTCTCCGTGCCGTCGTAAACCTTGGTGTTAGCCACCGCCGTGATCGTCAGCGCCTCGGCCGTGATCACACCCGTTGACACCGGCACGAACGTGTACGTGTAGTTGTTGCCGTCGTTGCCGTCGTTGACCAACCCGCTCGGCGTCAGCGTCATCCCGCTGCCCACGTTCTGCGTGCTGTACGTCTCGGAGAACTCGGCCACGTCCTCGCCTTGCAGACTTCCCGAGGTGATCGTGGGCACACTTGCCGCACCCGTTGTGCCGTCGTAAACCTTGGTGTTAGCCACCGCCGTGATCGTCAGCGCCTCGGCCGTGATCACGCCCGTATCGTCCGGCATGGTCGTTACCGTGTAGTTGTCGCCGCCGTTGCCGTCGTTGATCGAGTAAGTCGCAACCGAGAGCGTCTTGCCCGTGCCCGCGTTCGGTGTGTCGTACGTCTCACTCAGGTCGCTCACCGTGTCGCTGCCCTGCAGGCCCCACACCATCGGCATCGCCGCCGCGCTCGTCGTGCCGTCATAGACCTTGGTGTTCGACACCGCCGTGATCACGAGCGCAGCCGGTGTGATCACGCCCGTCGACACCGGCACGAGCGTGTACGTGTAGTTGTTGCCGCCATTGCCGTCGTCGACCGTACCGCTCGGCGTCAGCGTCAACCCGCTGCCCACGTTCGCCGTGCTGTAGGTCTCCATGAAGTTGGCCGTATCCGAGCCTTGCAAACTTCCTGACGTGATCGTGGGTACTCCCGCCGCGCTCTCGGTGGCGTCGTACACCTTGGTGTCCGCCACCGCCGTGATCGTCAGGGCCTCCGCCGTGATCACACCCGTCGACACCGGCACGAATGTGTAGGTGTAGTTGTTGCCGTCGTTGCCGTCGTCAACCAACCCGCTCGGCGTCAGCGTCAACCCGGTGCCCACGTTCTGCGTGCTGTACGTCTCGATGAAATCAGCCGTGTCCGAGCCTTGCAGGCTTCCTGATGTAATCGTGGGCACGCCCCCCGCACCCGCCGTGCCGTCGTAGACCTTGGTGTCGGCCACCGCGGTGATCGTCAGGGCCTCGGCCGTGATCACGCCCGTATCGTCGGGCATGGTCGTCACCGTGTAGTTGTCGCCGCCGTTGCCGTCGTTGATCGAGTAAGTCGCAACCGAGAGCGTCTTGCCCGTGCCCGCGTTCGGTGTGTCGTAGGTCTCACTCAGGTCGCTCACCGTGTCGCTGCCCTGCAGGCCCCACACCATCGGCATCGCCGCCGCGCTCGTCGTGCCGTCATAGACCTTGGTGTTCGACACCGCCGTGATCACGAGCGCAGCCGGTGTGATCACGCCCGTTGAACTCCGACTCGAATGTGTACGTGTAGTTGTTGCCGCCATTGCCGTCGTTGACCGTACCGCTCGGCGTCAGCATCAACCCGCTGCCCACGTTCTGCGTGCTGTACGTCTCGATGAATTCAGCCGTGTCCGAGCCTTGCAGGCTTCCTGATGTGATTGTGGGCACGCCCGCCGCGCTGGTCGTGGCGTCGTAGGTCTTGGAGTCCGCCTCCGCCGTGATGGTCAGCGCCTCCGCCGTGATCACACCCGTTGAACACCGGCACGAACGTGTACGTGTAGTTGTTGCCGTCGTTCCCGTCGTTGACCAACCCGCTCGGCGTCAGCGTCAACCCTGTTCCCACGTTCGCCGTGCTGTAGGTCTCGGTGAAATCGGCCGTGTCCGAGCCTTGCAGGCTTCCCGAAGTGATCGTGGGCACACTCGCCGCGCTCTCCGTGCCGTCGTAAACCTTGGTGTTAGCCACCGCCGTGATCGTCAGCGCCTCGGCCGTGATCACACCCGTCGACACCGGCACGAACGTGTACGTGTAGTTGTTGCCGTCGTTGCCGTCGTTGACCAACCCGCTCGGCGTCAGCGTCAACCCGCTGCCCACGTTCTGCGTGCTGTACGTCTCGCTGAACTCGGCCACGTCCTCGCCTTGCAGACTTCCCGAGGTGATCGTGGGCACACTCGCCGCACCCGTTGTGCCGTCGTAAACCTTGGTGTTAGCCACCGCCGTGATCGTCAGCGCCTCGGCCGTGATCACGCCCGTATCGTCCGGCATGGTCGTCACCGTGTAGTTGTCGCCGCCGTTGCCGTCGTTGATCGTGTACGCCGCAATCGCGAGCCTCTTGCCCGTGCCCGCGTTCGGAGTGTCGTACGTCTCACTCAGGTCGCTCACCGTGTCGCTGCCCTGCAGGCCCCACACCATCGGCATCGCCGCCGCGCTCGTCGTGCCGTCATAGACCTTGGTGTTCGACACCGCCGTGATCACGAGCGCAGCCGGTGTGATCACGCCCGTTGACACCGGCACGAGCGTGTACGTGTAGTTGTTGCCGCCATTGCCGTCGTTGACCGTACCGCTCGGCGTCAGCGTCAACCCGCTGCCCACGTTCTGCGTGCTGTACGTCTCGATGAATTCAGCCGTGTCCGAGCCTTGCAGGCTTCCTGACGTGATTGTGGGCACACCCGCCGCGCTGGTCGTGGCGTCGTACGTCTTGGAGTCCGCCACCGCCGTGATGGTCAGCGCCTCCGCCGTGATCACACCCGTTGACACCGGCACGAACGTGTACGTGTAGTTGTTGCCGTCGTTCCCGTCGTCGACCAACCCGCTCGGCGTCAGCGTCAACCCTGTTCCCACGTTCGCCGTGCTGTAGGTCTCGGTGAAATCGGCCGTGTCCGAGCCTTGCAGGCTTCCCGAAGTGATCGTGGGCACACTCGCCGCGCTCTCCGTGCCGTCGTAAACCTTGGTGTTAGCCACCGCCGTGATCGTCAGCGCCTCGGCCGTGATCACACCCGTTGAACACCGGCACGAACGTGTACGTGTAGTTGTTGCCGTCGTTGACCAACCCGCTCGGCGTCAGCGTCATCCCGCTGCCCACGTTCTGCGTGCTGTACGTCTCGGAGAACTCGGCCACGTCCTCGCCTTGCAGACTTCCCGAGGTGATCGTGGGCACACTTGCCGCACCCGTTGTGCCGTCGTAAACCTTGGTGTTAGCCACCGCCGTGATCGTCAGCGCCTCGGCCGTGATCACGCCCGTATCGTCCGGCATGGTCGTTACCGTGTAGTTGTCGCCGCCGTTGCCGTCGTTGATCGAGTAAGTCGCAACCGAGAGCGTCTTGCCCGTGCCCGCGTTCGGTGTGTCGTACGTCTCACTCAGGTCGCTCACCGTGTCGCTGCCCTGCAGGCCCCACACCATCGGCATCGCCGCCGCGCTCGTCGTGCCGTCATAGACCTTGGTGTTCGACACCGCCGTGATCACGAGCGCAGCCGGTGTGATCACGCCCGTCGACACCGGCACGAGCGTGTACGTGTAGTTGTTGCCGCCATTGCCGTCGTCGACCGTACCGCTCGGCGTCAGCGTCAACCCGCTGCCCACGTTCTGCGTGCTGTACGTCTCGATGAATTCAGCCGTGTCCGAGCCTTGCAGGCTTCCTGACGTGATTGTGGGCACGCCCGCCGCGCTGGTCGTGGCGTCGTACATCTTGGAGTCCGCCTCCGCCGTGATGGTCAGCGCCTCCGCCGTGATCACACCCGTCGACACCGGCACGAACGTGTACGTGTAGTTGTTGCCGCCATTGCCGTCGTTGACCATTCCGCTCGGCGTCAGCGTCAACCCGCTGCCCACGTTCGCCGTGCTGTAGGTCTCCATGAAGTTGGCCGTATCCGAGCCTTGCAAACTTCCTGACGTGATCGTGGGTACTCCCGCCGCGCTCTCGGTGGCGTCGTACACCTTGGTGTCCGCCACCGCCGTGATCGTCAGGGCCTCCGCCGTGATCACACCCGTCGACACCGGCACGAATGTGTAGGTGTAGTTGTAGCCGTCGTTGCCGTCGTCGACCAACCCGCTCGGCGTCAGCGTCAACCCGCTGCCCACGTTCGGCGTGCTGTATGTCTCGGTGAACTCGGCCACGTCCTCGCCTTGCAGACTTCCCGATGTGATCTCCGGAACCGCCCCCGCGCTGGTCGTGGCGTCGTAGGTCTTGGAGTCCGCCACCGCCGTGATCGTCAGCGCCTCGGCCGTGATCACACCCGTCGACACCGGCACGAATGTGTAGGTGTAATTGTTGCCGTCGTTGCCGTCGTCGACCAACCCGCTCGGCGTCAGCGTCAACCCAGTGCCCGCATTCGGGCTCCCGTACGTCTCGGTGAAATCGGCCGTGTCCGAGCCTTGCAGGCTGCCCGAAGTGATCGTGGGCACACCCGCCGCACCCGTTGTGCCGTCGTAGACTTTGGTGTTAGCCGCCGCCGTGATCGTCAGGGCCTCGGCCGTGATCACACCCGTCGACACCGACTCGAACGTGTACGTGTAGTTGTTGCCGCCATTGCCGTCGTTGACCGTACCACTTGGCATCAGCGTCAACCCGGTGCCCGCATTCGGGCTAGCGTATGTCTCGGTGAAATCGGCCGTGTCCGAGCCTTGCAGGCTGCCCGAAGTGATCGTGGGCACACTCGCCGCACCCGTTGTGCCGTCGTAAACCTTAGTGTTAGCCGCCGCCGTGATCGTCAGGGCCTCGGCCGTGATCACACCCGTTGACAACGGCACGAACGTGTACGTGTAGTTGTTGCCGTCGTTCCCGTCGTCAACCAACCCGCTCGGCGTCAGTGTCAACCCGCTGCCCGCATTCGGGCTGCCGTACGTCTCGGTGAAATCGGCCGTGTCCGAGCCTTGCAGGCTGCCCGAAGTGATCGTGGGCACGCTCGCCGCACCCGTAGTGCCGTCGTAAACCTTGGTGTTAACCACCGCCGTGATCGTCAGGGCCTCCGCCGTGATCACACCTGTCGACACCGGCACGAATGTGTAGGTGTAGTTGTTGCCGTAGTTGCCGTCGTCGACCAACCCGCTCGGCGTCAGCGTCAACCCGCTGCCCACGTCCTGCGTGCTGTATGTCTCGGTAAACTCAGCCACGTCCTCGCCTTGCAGATTTCCCGACGTGATCTCCGGAACCGCCCCCGCGCTGGTCGTGGCGTCGTAGGTCTTGGAGTCCGCCACCGCCGTGATCGTCAGCGCCTCGGCCGTGATCACACCTGTCGACACCGGCACGAATGTGTAGGTGTAATTGTTGCCGTCGTTGCCGTCGTCAACCAACCCGCTCGGCGTCAGCGTCAACCCAGTGCCCGCATTCGGGCTCCCGTACGTCTCGGTGAAATCGGCCGTGTCCGAGCCTTGCAGGCTTCCCGAAGTGATCGTGGGCACACCCGCCGCACCCGTTGTGCCGTCATAGACTTTGGTGTTAGCCGCCGCAGTGATCGTCAGGGCCTCGGCCGTGATCACACCCGTCGACACCGACTCGAACGTGTACGTGTAGTTGTTGCCGCCATTGCCGTCGCCGACCGTACCGCTCGGCGTCAGTGTCAGCCCCGTGCCGGCGTTGCTGGTGCTATAAACTTCGCTGAAGTCGGGCGTGTCGCCGTTGACCAGGCTGCCGGACGTAATCGCGGGCACGGCGCTCGCGCTCGTCGTGCCGTCATAGGTCTTGGTATTGGGCGCCGCAGTAACCGTGATCGGTCGTGCCGTGATGTTGAACGAGTTTGACTCTGGCGTCGCCGTAAGGCCGGTAGCCGTTGCGTCCAAGGTATAGCCGGTGCCTACCAGGTTAACCGTCAATGTGCAGAAAGTGGCGATGCCGCCGACGGCGCTGACCACGAGCGTTCCACCGAGCGTTCCGCTCGTCGGATTGGCGGCCAGCGCAATCGTGATCGACTCCGTGCTGCTCACCAGATTGCCGTCTTCGTCCTCCACTTCTACGGTCACGGCCGGACTGATCGCGTCGCCGTAGGTTGTGGCGGTCGGCTGCTGCAGGAAATCCAATTTCGTGGCCGCTCCCGCCGTGTTCGTCAGGCTGAAGCTCGCGGACGAAGGGGCCCCGAAGGTCGAGGCGCTCACGCCGTAGCTGCCCGACTGGGAGTTGGCGGTTGCGGTAATACTGGCCACTCCGTAGAAGTTGGTGATGGCGTACTGCGTGAAGGGAGTTGTCGAGGCACCGCTGCCGGGCGCAGTGTAAGCGACCACGCCACCCGCAACGGGGTCACCGTGGTTGCTCGTAACCAGGACAACCAGGGACGCGGCGAACGAGGTGTTGACGGTGGCCGATTGGTTGTTGCCGCCCACCACCGTGACGGTGAAGCCGGGGCATTCGAAGGCACCGATGTCGACGATGCCGTTGTCGATCCGGGAAAGTCCGCGCTGGTCGGTGGTGATACCGTCGGGGATGAGCGCGTTATTTCCCGCGTCGATGGCCGGGCTCCCGGGCAGAAGGGCCAAGGTCTCGGTGGGCCCGCCGTAATTTCCGAGGGCGCTCAGAAGGGGATCGAGCGGCTGGGCCACGGTACCGCTCAAGTCCGAGCCGGCCCAGCCGGTACTGCCGTCAGTCTCGCCGATCAGGTTGTTCCCCGCGTCGGTGGTCACCGTGCCGTCAAAATCGGGGCCCGAACCGCCGGTCAAGTTGTTGTCGGCGACGATCGTGTTTCCGACGGTCGCCGAACCGCCGTTTTGGATGCCGCCGCCGTCATAGGCCGTGTTATCCGCGACGGTGCTGTTGATCAAAGTCATGGCGCCGGCGTTGTTGATCCCGCCGCCGACTCCGGAGCTTGCCATGTTGCCGGCAATCGTACTGTTAATTACAGTGAGTGTGCCCGCGCTCTCGATGCCGCCGCCGTCATTCGGCGAAGAATTGCCCGAGACGGTACAGCCCGACAAAACCAGCGTACCCAGGTTGTCGTTTTCGATGCCGCCGCCGTCATTGGCGGTGGTGCTGTCGGAAACCGCGCAGTCGGTCAAGAACAGCGTGCCGTAATTCTCGATGCCGCCGCCGTTGCCAGCCGAGTACCCATCGCTGACGGTCAATCCGAAGATGGAAGCGGTCACGCCTTCCTGCACCACGAAAACCTGGTAATCTCCATTTCCGTCGACGGTCAAGACGTTGGCGCCCGGGCCGATCATGTTGACGTCCTGGTTGATCGCCGGCAACGGGCTTTGCAGGGTGATCGTGCCGCTGGTCGTCAAGAAGATATTGCTGGCGCCGGCCAGGTTGGCGTTGGTGAGAGCGCTCCGCAGCGAGCCCGCCCCGGAGTCGTGTGTGTTGAAGACCTGGTAGTCCTGGACCTCGAACGCACCGATATCCACGGTGCCGTTGGCGAAGCGGTAGAACCCCCGCTGGTCGGTTTCAATGCCGGCCGGGACGAGGCTGTTATTGCCGGTGTCGATGGCGGGGCTTCCCGGAAGGAGCGCGCAGGTCTGGGTGGGCCCGCCGTAGTTTCCGAGGACGCCCAGGTTGGGATTCACGTTGAGCAGGTCGGACGACTGCGTGAAGCCGTCGCTCCCGTTGTCATTGCCGATCAGGTTGCTGCCAAGGTCGGTGGCGACGGGGCCGGCATAATCCGGGCCCGACCCGCTGCCTGACAGCGTGTTGTCGCCGACGATCGTGTTCGCGAGAGTCGCCATGCCGCCGTTGCCGGAGTCGTCATTGATGCCGCCGCCGTCACCTTGGGCGCTGTTATACGCAACAGTGCTGTTGATCAGAGTCATCATGCCCGAGTTGTCAATGCCGCCACCGTTCTGCGCTGAGGTGTTATCCGTCACCGTGCAGTTGGTCATTTCAAGCGTATCGGCGTAGTTCTCGATGCCGCCGCCGCCAAACAGCGTTGCGGTGTTATCCGCAATCGTGCAGTCCTGAATCGTCAACAGTCCGCCGCCACCAAGATAGATGCCGCCGCCGCCGAAGGCCGAGTTGTTGGTCACGGTACAACCGGTCATGGAGAGGGTGCCCCCGGAGTTGCTGACCGCGCCCCCTGATTGTGCGGCCGAATTACCGCTGAGCACGTCGTCGGTAAGTTGCAGACTCCCCCAATTACTGACGCCCGCGCCATTCCCCATGATGCTGGTGTGCCCACCCGTTATCGTTAGCCCGGAAATCGTCGCCGATACGCTGGAAGAGACGTGGAAGACTCTGCTGTTGCCGCCGGCGCTGATCGTCAATGCGCCCGGGCCCGGACCTTCGATCTTGAGGTTGTGGTTGATGTCCAGCTCGCCGGCGGTCAGCGTGATCGGACTGGTGACATGACCCGCTGACATATCAAATTCAATCGTGTCGTTGGCGGAGGAATTGGCGATGACGTAGGGCAGCGAGCCGAGGCCACCGTTGTCGTTGTTATCGACCATGTTGACCGCAAGCAACATGCGTTCTTCCAGCAGCTCGAGCCGGGGCCGCGAACACCGGCGGTCCCATAATCTGTGCCGGCGGCCGAGACGGCCGCGATCGCGCGAGAAATTGGAAAACTGGGTGGAGCGGCGATTGATGAGCGGCATTCGAGGCGTCTCCATGGCATGTGAATCAAGGGCGAGCCGACGCGCGGACCGGATCCGGCCGGCATCTGCTCAGCGACCTCGGCGAATTTGAGGGACCAACGTCGAGAGAGTCGCGGCGGCCGAAAGGCTGAAGGCAGGGGTCCAAAACCATCGCCCGGCCGAATCCTGCGGCCCAGGCTTGCTGACATGCGGACCCACCCGACGCTGACCCGGGGTTCGGTAACTCACCCGCAATCCGGCGGCTGGCAACCATTGATCTTGCCTTGATTCAGTTGGGCCAGGTTGGTGAGGCGATTCGGCCGTTATCGCGCACGCGATCTTTTGCTAGTTAACCCTAGAACACAATGCATTGGAGCCATCCCAAAAAATGAACCGGGCTCGGTACCTCGTCACCACGCTGTAATGCACCCCCTGGGGTGGCACTTCCGCGCTCGCAATCATGGACGACGACGCAGATATCTTCCCTGAGGTGCCACCAGAGCGTCTCGAACGGAGTGTGATAAGACTTTGTCCAGGACGCCGTACTCGCCCGCCGCCTCACGCGCTTGGCGGCGTCGTTCGTGGACGGGATCATCGGCGTGGCTTACGCCATCCCGTTGATGTACCTGCTCGGGGTATGGACATACCTGAGTCGGCGACAGGAGCCCCCGTTCTTGCTGATGCCGGCACGAAGGTCGTCATCGCGCAAACACAGCAATGCCGACCTGCTGAGGGGGTGACGTCGTCGATCCAGAGGTGTGCCGGCACGCAGGTGGACTACCGAAGTGCGAACGCAACAATCGCGGGGCGACCGAGCGTTGCTCAGCGGCGCCGCGCGTTCGACTGATCGCGTAGCCTCTTCTTGTTGTACTGCTTCAAGAGAATGTCGAAGAGGTCGTCCTTTTCGCCGGGCCGGGTCAAGTCCTGGCCGGCCTTCACGACCCCGATGTAGCCCACGCACATCTCGTCGGTCACCTCGGGGCCCCACTTGACGAGCGTGGGGGGACGGTGCGGGTTGCGCGAGTGCGCCGAATTGTCATAGTGGGCCACGACGCTGACCACCGAGCCCTTGGGTAAGCGGACGGGCTTCTCGAAGGAGTAAGAGTTCTGCCAGGAGGGGTCCCAGTCGGCGATGTAGATCAGGTCCTGTTTGCGACCATTCGGGTAGGCGACCGACATGCGGAAATCGCGCCCGAGCTGATGCATGTGAGGGGTGACGGCGATGGCGTCAACGTCGACGGGAACGTACCAGGTCGCTTTCACCTCGGTGCTCGGGTTGCCGGGCTGTAGCCGGAAGTCGTAATTCGACGCGTTGGCCCATTGGAGCGTCCGCTTGACCGGCTTACGAGCAAAATGAAGCCCCATGCGGGTGCGGTCAACCTCGGGCTTTCCGCTCGGGTGATAATGGATCTGAAGGATCACGTCGGCCCCTTTGGGCAAGGAGCGGGCGATCCCTTCGGGGAGGTGGACAGCCTCGTTGCCGGCGGCCCATCCGCCCAGGTCGCCGGCGATCTCGACCCCTGGCCCAGAAAACGAGCTGTACCCCGGCCCTGCCTCGGCCGCGTCGCGCTCGCGGCCATACCCGTGGGTGTCGAGGTACGCGATCACATGGTGCACGACGCGGCGGTTCCCCGGCCGGCACTCGATCGCCGAGACCAACGCGTCGCGCGGCAGGTCCGTGGGGATCACGAAGCAGCGGTAGACGTCCGGGCCTGATGCGGGGACTTTGAAATCCTCGGCGATCTCCAGCACGAGGTCGGGCTCGCCCAGCGCCCAGCCCTCGGGATGCCGAGTCGGCGCGGGCATGTGGCCCGGCTCGCCCAGCGGGGCGCCGGCATCAGCCCACGCCGAGAGCACGGCGATCTCGCCCGCCGGCATCGAGCGGTCGTGCTTGAGCCTGGGGCCGATCCCGGCCGTGGGCTTCCAGGGGGGCATCGACCGGTCCAGGGCCACCGTGGCGATATCCACTGCGCGCTTGCGAGCCTGCTCGTACGTCTCCAGCACGAACGGCCCGATCTGGTCGCGTCGGTGGCAGCGCTGGCACCTCTGTTGAAGGATCGGCGCCACATCCCTCGTGAATGTCGGCGACCACTCCTCCTGGGCAGGCTGCTGGCCCTGCGTCACGGGAGTGTACAGCCAGAGGACCCAGGCAGCGAACCCCAGACGCGCGAACCTCAAGCGCCGTTCGGCCACATCGACGTGTCGAAACCTCATACAGACGGACCCCCCTTGAGAATGCGGAGAGACCTTATGCTATCATCGCCATCCTTAATAATCCAATTAATAATTCATTTTTTTTTATGAATTGCGCATGGCCGCTGGTCGGGGCTTCAGGGTACGTCGGCGAACCGGCCGGCTAGACGGGGGCTCGGATGCGGGTTATCTCAGTCTTCCTGCCGGTATTCCCAGCCCCAGCCCAGATTCACGCCCATGCCCGATGCCGAAAATGGACCGGCGCCGTTTCGCTGAGGCGCCATCCGGACGAAACCCGTTGGGCCACTCGGATTGGGGTCCATCATCAGGCCGACGCTTCCCGAGGATGCGTCAACCTTCGAGTTGAACGAACCAGTACACACCCGCACGCTGTGGATAGGTAATGGTTTGGTTGGCGGCAACTCGATCGGCGAGAAGATCGAGGCTCGGTCTGGAAGCAAGGAAGGCAAGACGGAGCGGCCAGAGTGTCGTGACCGTCACGAGGGGCATCACCGTGAGGGCAAAAACTAACAGTCCGGTCGCGGATAAGGATCGCCGTGGGATCGCGCTGTCCCGTGTCGCCAACACGGCCCAAGCGACTCCGAACCCGGCAAGCGTCGGGACGACGATGCACAGACACGCCAGGAAGAGACCGGGGACCAACATGTAGTCGGGGTAAGTACAGGCGGCCGCGAGAAGCGCATTGAACACGACCCCAAGACCCCAGAAGCCGACTGCGGCGGCTCGCCGGTGACCCGCACACACCAGCCACCGAGCGCCGAAGGCGGCGACTAATGAGAACGTCAACAGGACCAGCCTCGACAGCCAATCGGACAAAGCGATCAGAAGACCGGCCGTCGCGGCGACGGCGATCATTCCGGTCCGGATCGTGAATTGCGGGCGGGGCAGACTCATCGCTTAACCGTCCAGCAGGCGGCCTCCCATGCGTTCGACCGGGCGGGCAGGCGACTTCTTCACCGGCTTGCCAGGCTGAGCGGCCCCAACGATGCACCTGGCGACGCCTCCGAGCGCCAGGCCCGTGAAGATGCCCAGGGCCACAAAGCAATTTGCTCCGACATCCACTATCGAGGCGACGACGGCACCCAGTGCCGGCCCAATCAGCACCCCGGCGAAGCCGCCGAATGCCATCCCTCTGATCACCGCGCCGGCGCGGCCGCGGATCTCCGCCGGCCCGAACACTTAACCCTGGTTCCGAATGCTCTGAGCCATCTCCAAAGTTGTCGACCGTTGACCAGCTTACCGTCGTGCGAGCCGTACGGGCATCGCAATCTCGGGATTCACTCCCGGGTGCGGCCCGCGCCCTCAGGTGGAGTCCCGCGGCGACGAACGACGCGTCTCGAAACGCTCGTGCGAGCGTCGTCCACCGCACACAGGACGGTCCGACCCGCGCGCGCAGAGCGCGGGCCGGAATGACCAACTGCCAAATTGTCAAAGAGGGAGTTCGGGATTTGAACACCGATTTCCGCGGGAAGATAATCATCAACCTTCGGTTTCCCACCGCGAAGACGCAAAGGCCGCAAAGAGAGTTCGCATTGATCGTTGACTATTTTCTTACCGACGGAAATCGGCGATCAAGGACCGCGGCCGCCAGAGTGCGGGAGCGCCAAAGCACTCGTGAACATCTCGGCGATAGCTGGCCATTCCCCGGAACAGCGCATTGGTGCATTTGATCAGATAGTTGCGCAGCGACTCGCCTTCGGGGCTGGGATCGAAGCTGAGCCGGGCGACGGTTCGCTCGGCCTAGGCGTCGGCGTTCTCCTCGTGCACTTCCAGTTTGGCGCTCGAAGCGCTCGATGTTTCGATCGGCCAGGGCGAGCAGCATCTGTTTCCACTCGTCTTTCTCCCTGGTGCGGAACAGATCGGGCCAACGCTCGCGCACGGCTTTCCCGTAGCGGCTGCGCTGCTCGTCCTCCATGTGGCTTTTGAGGTCGTGAAACTCGCTCTTGCCGGCTGGCCCCAGGGCATGGCTGGCCACGAAAATCGTGGCGACGCGCCGATCTTCGTTGGCCTCGACCGGCTGACGCCCCAGCAGGCGAATGGCCTTGAGCCGATCGTGTGACTGCCAGAATCCCGCCGACTCGAGCTGCGCGCGCAACGCCTGCCACTCGTCCCGCAGCCAGCAGCACCCCGCCGCACTCCTTTCCAGGATTTCACCAGCGCCGCGGGGTCATCAGGATCGACGGCCTGTCCGTTCCAGGATGTGTTCTTCTTGCGGGAAAAAAGCGTTGGGTTCCCATAGAGCGATATAGGCCCGGCGGGATCGAAGAATAACTGCTTCCCGATCGTCTCAGCTTCGCTGGCTTCGTCTTCGTCCGCATTCTCGATGAGCATTGTGCACCGCTCGACACGAGCACGTTCGGCTCGATCGAGCTCGAAGGAGAGGCAGACGTTCCGGTAAACGAGATACTCTTCGACGTCATTTTGCGCGTCGCCGATCGCCATCCACTTCCGCAGTCGCTCTTCAAAGGCAATCGATTCCTCGCGCAAGAGCGCCAGCTTCCGCGAGCGATTCCCGTGCTTGAGTGAGTTCATGGATGATATCGCCCGGCCTTCTGATGATTTTGGGCCGGTCGATTTTCGACTGTTGAGCTTGTTGGCCGCTATTTGCGCGGGAGAAGCCATGAGATGATCTCCGTGTTAGGCGCTGGCCGCGAATAAGTGTTGCCTTTCGCAGAGCGAAAGGCGACTCTCGAGGAAGCGATGCTCAGACGGTTCCGTAGTAATCCATTCGCCGAGTGGGCAATGTGCGTCGATTGCAACAATGCGGCAGCTCTATCGATATAATATCCACTTTTCGCAAATAAGTTGCGTAAATGCGTGATTTCCCACGATTCCGCAATCGGCACAATCGGTCGTCCCCGAAAAACCGGCAAGCCGTACGGAATCCGAAGATCTTTTCTGCCACGCAGGCGAGCCGCGGCCAGAGCGGCGACGGGAACGCCGACCGATGCGCCACCCGACGCTCTCGCGGCGAACTGGGGTCGCCAGCGCCTCGTATCGTATGAGGTCGATCGCGCGGAGCTGAGTTCTCACTAGAACCCGCAGAGCGCGCGCGGCTTTGGCTTAACCCGCGCTGAGTCGCGCGGCGGCGACCGATGCGGAGTTGGCGGCGGTCCTCGGCGTGTCGCGCGCCGAGAGCGTGGCTCAACCTGACCCGGCGCTCCGCGGCCCGGCTAACAGCCGGTTCTCGACCATTGCGTCGGCTGCTGTCGCGGCTTTCACCCTCCTCGTCGGTTCGGCCTGTGCCCGGGAAGACGAAGCTGCCATCACGCCGAACACGATCCACATTCAATCGACTGAATTTCCCAAGGAAGGGAGTTGTCTGCCCTCGGCCGCCCGTCTGTCGAATGGGGCCAAATGCAGGCTGGCGAAGCAGCCGCCGGGACGGGAGGGCGGTCGGGCCAGTCCGTCGGGAATCCACCTCAACGGCTGGGCTCGGGCCACACGAAAACCCAGGTTGTTGTTCCGGTTCTCCTCCAGGATGCGCTCGCCATACTTCCCCACCCGTCCGTCGCCGACTCCCACAACCTGCTCGAGCGCCGATTTGCTGGTGGCCCGGGCCTGGACGATCTGGGCCAATTGTTTGTTGGCTCGCCAGAAACCCGTTCAACTCCGTCTCCGCAGCTCCAGGGTCGCGCACCGGTAGAGTGAACACGCGATAAGCCATCATGATATCCATATTTATTTAGCAAACCGCGCATCGATGCAACAGCCCGCGCTCCGCCCATCGCTCCGGCGGACGGGGGGCTCCTCCCCGCGCTCCGCTCCGCCCCCGTCCGCCGGCGCGATGGGCTCCGCTTCCTCTATCCCCCAGACTGACTTCGGGCCACGCGAAAGCCCAGGTTGCCGCTCCGGCCCTCCGGGGCGTACCCGTAACGGTTCGACGCCCGCGAGCCGTCGGCGGAGTAGCCCCAGCTCCCGCCCCGAAGCACGCGGTCGGCGACCCTCGCCGCGCCCGTCGGATCAACGGCTGGTGACTTCGCATCGTATTTCTCATATCTGTCCCAACACCACTCCCAGACATTCCCGTGCATGTCGAACAGCCCCCAGCCGTTTGGCAGCTTGCTCCCACAGGAGGCGGTGTGACCGGCTTGGAACACTGCATATTTTCGAAGCATCTCTTCATCTATTCGAAGCATCTCTTCATTGCCGCCGCTCGCATATTCAGTCGTCGTCCCGGCGCGACAGGCGTACTCCCATTCCGCTTCCGTCGGCAGGCGGTAGCCGGTCGCATCAGCGGACAGCCGCCAGGCGTCGCGTTCGTGTTCGGAATTACCGCGCTTTACTTTCTCCTTCTTCCCGGTCCGCGCATAGCATGCCGTGCGGCCCTCCTTGCGGCTCAGCCAGTTGCAGAACAGCACGGCGTCGTACCAGTTGACCTGTTGAACCGGGTGATCAGGCGTCGGGCTGACTTGTGCGGCGACGCCTTGCCATTTCTCTGGTTTCTCTCCGGTCGGGTACTTCGCGTCGCTGATAAACTCCTGGAACTGCCCGACGCTGATCTCCCGGTCACTCAGAAAGAAAGGCCGCGTCAGTTGCACCGTCTGCTCTTTTGCCCCTGGCGTGTCTTGATCCTTGCGCACGATCTCACCGGGGTTCATCTTGAGGAGCGTCATGCCCAGCGAATTCACGAGCCACTGGCGGCCCTCGCTCGGTTGGGTTGTTGCCGACAGTGCGGGCGCCTCGATACCCCACTGGCGCAATGCCCAGCCAGCCGCGCTATGCGTGCCGCCGTCCGATGCGGTCTCGTGCCATTGCGTGAGCACACGCTTCCAGGCTTCGCGTTCCGCTTCGGTCAACTGCCCCGATCGAACGCCGCCGATACCGAGGCAGATGCCCGACCGCAGCGCGGCGTCGGATCGCCCCCGACAGTACGTCGCCAGTCTGGTGACGTCTCCGTGCCATGCCGGAAACTCGTCAATGAAGATCGTGCGCTGGACTGGATCGGGGCGGTCGGCGATACGGCACATCTCGGCGGCGATGCGGTCATCTTCGCGATGGAGCGCGACGACAGCCAGGCGAGCCTCAAGACGCCAGTTCTTTTCCGCCGCGGCTCTGTTTGCAAGGTTCTGGATCGCCTCCGATGCGGCCTGTCGCGCCCGCCCGAGCGCGGCGACAAAGTTGTCGACCTCTTCGGGGGCTGACCCGTCGATCCGCGTGACGAGAAACGGCGCATCAACCTGGCCGTAACGGGCCATTGCATACGCCAAAGCCAGCTTGTGTTGCGGTTCAGCATTCGCGTACCGCGTCTTCAGGTCCGCGACGACCACTGCGCGCGGCAATCGCTCCAGATCGCGCAACGTAAACGGAACCGCGAGGCCGCGATTGTTTTGCACCGCGTCCAATGCCGTGGCCACCTGCCGCCGCAGGCTGCGCTCGCGCTCGGACGCAATCACATTCCCGATCACGAATCCGATCAGCAGCAGAACCGCCAAGCGCTCCCCCATCGCACCGCATGGATGCGCCCGGCCTTGCGCAGCATTGTCTGCTGAATCGCCGTGCGGCTCGTCGCCGGTACAAGCCACACCGCCGTCAGATACTCCCACCACGACGGCAGATGCCGGTTCTCAGGCTTCGCCTGCCACAGGGCGGCCCGTTCCGCCAATCGCAGCTCGGCCCGTCCGCGGCGCGTTTCCCGCTGTTTGCGCGTCAGCCAGTCGCGCAGGGAGTGGACGAGGTAGTCGTGCGTGAGCTGGTAGTATCGGGTGGCGGGTGATGGGTGATGGGTGGCGGGAGCAGAAGCTGCTGAATCATTCCTACCGCCCGTCATCCGCCACTCGCCACCCGCCACCCCTTCGGGGTCGGTGGGCGTGATGAGCCGGATTTCGCTGTCGAGGATGCGGACCAGATCATCAAATTCGCTGGGACGGTTCCCGTAGCCCGACGCTTCGAGCAGCTCCGCATATGACCGCATATGGCCCTTGATGTCGGTGCCGGAATCGGGCAAGAGAGCCTTCAAAACGCCACGTGCCGCCTTCTGGTGATAGCGATGTTCGGGGGGCGCCGTTGCCGCACTGAACGTCTCTTCGAGAAACGTGACGCCAACGCCCTCCGTGCCGCCCACTTCCTTGAGTGTCGCGGGCGACCATCTTTTGCCCTTCATCATCTCGGCAAACAGCGCCAGCCGCACGCAAATGACTTTGCCTTCCTGAGCCAACCCAGACACGGCCTGTTTCAAGAAATCCTTCTGATCTTTACTCGTGTCGCCGGGGTTTTCTGGAAGTTTGCCGAATGCCCGCCCAAACGCCGCCAGCACTTTTCGGGCATGGTCCAGGTCGAAGAGATCGGCCAACGCACTGTTCTGGCCCTCGAGCAATCGGATTTCCAGATCCCGCAGGAATCGGCTCACAGCCAACCAAAAATCATCCCGCACCATCACGATGCACTGCACCCGGACTCCATCGCACTGCCGCAGAGCTCGCACCAGCTCGGTATGCGTTTCCTCCTTCTTGGCGTGCAACCACTGCTCGAACTGGTCGAGAACGATCACGACTTTCTTACCCACGGGAACGCCCTGTCCTCGACGCAGTGCGACCAGCGTTTCTTTCAGATTCAAGTTGTCAGGCAGTGCACGACAGCATTTACGCAAACCGTTCAGCAGCCGTGTCTCTGTGTCCTCGGCGGTGGCTTCGACGTAAACGGCGATGACGTCGGTGGACAGGCGAGGCAACAAACCCGCCTTCACCAGCGACGATTTGCCGCAGCCTGACGGCCCGTAGATGAGGCCCACGGTGAAGGTCGCGTCGGCGTCCGTTTCTTCAATCCGGGTCTTCCAGAATCGCAGGCTGTCGGGCAGTCCGTCCCGGTCACGAGGGCCGGGGAGCAGTTCCAGGAAAAAGTCGGCGTCGTGGGCATCAAAAGACCGTAACCCCTTCGGCACGATCTTGATGGGCTGGTGGTCCGAGGTCGGCGTCGTGGTGGCCGATGCTGACCTAGGTGCCGTGGATGGCGGCTGCAAGACCGGCGTGATCGAAGGCGCGACGAGGCCCATTGCGCGTGCGGGTTGCTGATTGATGGTCTGCTCGGCGAGAAACAGACGTAGCTCGTCGGCCATGTCTTTTGCCGTCGAGTAACGCTCCGAGGCGAGCTTCGACAGCGCTTTCAAGCAAATACGGTCCAGTTCTTTGGGGATCTGGTCGTCGTACTGGCGGGGCGGGCGTGGCTCGAAACTCGTCACCTGTTCCATCAGTTCCGCCAGCGATTCCGCACGAAAAGGCCGCCGGCCCACCAGCAGTTCGTAGAAGACCACGCCGAGACTGAAGACGTCGCTGCGGCCATCCACCCGATGCCCTTCGCCACGGGCCTGTTCTGGACTCATGTAAGCGGGCGTGCCGGCGTAGCGTGGTCCCTTCCCGACATCCTGCTCCCGCAGCGCGAGTCCGAAGTCGACCACGAACGGATTGCCCCTTCTGTCGAGCAAGATGTTCCCTGGTTTGATATCGCGATGCACCAACCCTTGCCTGTGAGCGTGGTGCAGCGCCTCGGCCACCGTCGCCACCAGTTCGACCGTTTCATGGATTGAAAGCCGGGACTGCCTGAGCCTGGTGGCGAGGTCAGCGCCGTCGATGTATTTGGAGACGACATAAAAGGGGAACTGCCCCGTGCTGCCGACATCGAAGACGGGGACGATGTGGGGGTGATCGAGGTTCGCGACGGTGCGGGCTTCGGTCCGGTAAGCTTCGGCATCTTCGAGTCGATCCACCAGGTTGCGATGTGGCACTTTGATCGCCACCGGGCGGCTCAACTGGTCGTCGTGGGCCAGATACACAACGCCGAACCCGCCCTTGCCGAGTACGCGTTCGATCCGGTAGCGAGCGATGCAATCAGGTAGCCCTGCCGAGGCCATCCCGGCGGCAGCGGGCGCACCGTCAGTGAGCGACTCATCCGCGGCCGCTTCGTAGTCCGCCGTCGCTTCAAGCCGATCGCCCTCGCCCATGCTCGTTGGTGGTACTCACGTTGCACTGCCTCATCGCCGGCACACGGTCTTAGGTCCGGGGCCATTGTAGCCGAGCGGTTGCCGAACGTCATCAAGGAGCATCTGTTTGAACTCAACGAAGTCCCGCAAGCGATGGCGGTTGCGTCAACACACACGAAGAATCAGCGCCTCGCACGCTCCACGGTTCGAACCGCCCCTGAGAGACGTGAAACGACGTGTTTCCAACCAAAGGGCGACCGTCGAAAACGACCTCGCTCGATCACGCAAGAGAATCCCAGCAAGTTCCTCTGAGCCATATCTCGATCCATACAGGACGATAGTTCGGCCCTTCCCCGAGCAGGAACGCCCGCCGCATGCAACGTAGAGCCGAATCGCGACGCTCTCAGTGCGGAGTCAGCATCCACCCCAAAAAGATAAAGCCGAGCACGCGCCCAAGCCGGTCCGGCCATTCCGGTACCGGGTTCCAGAGCCCGCACAGAAGTTGCACCAACCAGACTGCCAGAACCGCGGGCATGGCCCCTGCGCCCGCGGCCGCGAACAGCGAGTCGATGGCGCGGGTGCGCAGAACGCCCCATAGGCAGTTCTGACGAGCACGCCGCCGGGGTGCGGCATCCAGACGACCCCGGGGTACCTCCCGACCGCGTAACCGACTAGCCGAAAGACCAGCGCAGCGGGCAGCGCCATTAGCGCCGCAAAGCAGGCAGCCGTGCCGGGGCTGCGGGATAACGCTCCTCTCCAGGGACGCGCACCACGAAAGATGCTCGCGACAACTGCGGCGCAAAGGGCGTACAGAAGCGGGAAGATCCCGTAGATGAAATGGCCAACGGTGTACAACGTGTGATAGATGAGCCTCGCTGAGTTCGCGGGTTCCTCCCATGCGAAGTACCTCATCTGCGAGTAGCGGATCAGGGCCAGCCCGACGGCCGTGGCGGCAATGAGAATCATCACGTCGATGAGAGTGAACCGCCGCGGTATCGGGCGACTCGTCGTGGGGACAGCCTCGCCGGTTGATCTGTTGGTCATGGCAGCCACCCCAGCACCGAGTTGACGAGCAGCAGTATACCCAGCGCGCAGCCAAGCCAGTTGACCCAGTTGCGACCCCACGCCCACAAGCCGCCGCAGGCCAGGAAAGCCCATGTCGCCAGAATGCAGTAACTCACCCGGCTCGCCGCACCGCCGATCACCATGCCGGCGCCCGGGGTGAGCCACGGCTCGCGGAATTCGAGCCAGCGGACAATCCAGGCGCTGGTGCTCACAATTCCCGCGGCGATGGCAGCCACGATGGCCGCACAGGCCGCCACACCCGGCTGGCGGAACACGAGCCTGCGGCTCGGCCGCGGCTCCCGAAGCGCGTGCGCCAGGCCGACCACCGCAAATCCGAAGCTCGCGGGCGTCAACGCCTCGACAAATTGGCGAAGCTTGCGAGCCCCACTGACGAAGGCGTTCTCGGGGGGAATGAAGTCCCAGAATCTAGGATGCAGCTCGACTGGGTTGTACTCGCCCAGCACGACAGCGACCGCGACCACCACAACGAGGGCCAGCGCGTTGAACCCACGATGGCTTTTGCATCGGGACACCAGGACCAGGGATGCTGGTGTTGAGCACGGTCTTACTCATCAGCGTTTACAGATACGACAGCCATTCCCCGCGATGCCGTTGTAGCAGGTTGCCGCAGGTCAAACAATAACGCCGGGCGAAAGCCAACAAGGGCGCAGGGTTGCCTGGTAACATTCAGTCAATCGCATGGTTGTGCCGCGCTTTCAGACGATGGGGCGGCGAGCGTTTTCCGCGTCGAAACGATTAAAAAGAGGATCAAGATCAAGATTGCGATTAAGATTAAGAATGAGCTTAGGATGGACAGAAGGATCAGGAGCGCGGGTGAAATCCCATTGGTTTAACGAGGATATCGAGATGCGACGATCACACAGTGTCACGCGCCGGCAATTCCAGAAGGCCGTTGCGGCCAGTTCCATCGCGTTCCCGACGATCGTGCCCAGCACGGTCTTCGGCAAAGAGGGCAAGGCGCCGCCCAGCGAGCGGATCACCGTCGGCTTCATCGGCTGCGGCAGGATGGCCAACGACTACCACTTGCCGGAATTGCTCGGGTTCGGCGACGTTCAGGCTCTGGCGGTCTGCGACGTCGATCGAACGCGGCGGGAGCACGCCAAGAATCGGGTGGAGAAGGCTTATAGCGAGAAGAAGACCGACTACAAAGGCTGCGCAGCGTGCAACGATTTTCGAGAAGTGGTCGCGCGCAAGGACATCGACGCCGTTTGCATTGCCACGCCGGAGCACTGGCACGCGATCCCGGCCATCGAGGCCATGAAGGCGGGCAAGGACGTCTACTGCGAAAAGCCGCTGACGCTCACGCTCGCCGAGGGCAAGCGCTGCATCGACGCCGCGCGAAAATACCAACGGATCTTCCAGACGGGCAGCCAGCAGCGCTCCGACGTCTTCGGGCCCTTTCGCGAGGCTGCGGAATTTATCCGGAGCGGCCGCCTCGGCGAGATCCAGACGGTCACCGTCGGGGTGGGCGGCCCGAGCGGTTGGTGCGACCTCCCCGCCGCGAAGATGGAGCCCGGCCTGGACTGGGACCTCTGGCTTGGCCCCGCCCCGATGCGGCCATACAACCCCATTCTCAGCCCGCGGGGAGTGCACAAGCATTTCCCGGCGTGGCGCCAGTTCCGCGAATATGCCGGCGGCGGGCATTCCGACATGGGCGCGCATCATTACGATATCGCGCAGTGGTGCCTGGGCATGGACGAATCGGGCCCCGTCGAGATCATTCCCCCCATGAGGCCGAACGCCGATCACGGCGTGATCTATCGCTATGCCAATGGCGTGGTCATGGTCCACGGGGGCCAAAGCGGTTGCACCTTCACCGGCACGATGGGCACGCTGCGCATCGACCGCAGCCACTTGAGCAGCGACCCGGCACGGATCGTGGAAAAACCGGTCGGGCCCAAGGAGGTCCATCTCGCGAAATCACCGGGCCACCACCGCAACTGGATCGACTGCATCCGCTCCCGCAAGCGCCCGCTGGCCGACGTGGAAATCGGGGCACGCTCCGTGGCCATTTGCATCCTGGGAAATCTGGCCTACTGGAACAAGCGCCGGCTCCGCTGGGACCCAGCCACGTGGGAGTTTGTGGACGACGCCGAAGCCAGCCGCTGGCTCGACCGCGAACGGCGAGATCCGTGGAAGCTGCCGGAGATCTGAGCCGCCGGGGGGGAAAAGGGGATGCGGTCAAAAATGCGGTCCCCCACAAAAAATGTACGTTCCCCCTATTTCGCGCTCCGTCCCTTTTTTCTCGAGCCCGTCTCAGAGACGCAAATTCCCCAGGATCTCGCCGCTCGAATTGCCGATGTCTGCGATGTCCGATCCGCCCGGTGCCGCTTCACCGGTTCGGCCCTCCTCGAGCCGCTGAAGATAGGCGGAGGCCGCGGGCGCATCCGGCGCTGCTGCTCGCGGCCTGAACTTGTAGGCCCACCAAGAGCCCACGCCGAGGAGGGCGGCGATCAGGCCAATTGGTCCCATGAGAAACGTCGCCAAGCCGATCGCGACCAGTCCAGAAAGGATCGCCCCGAGCAAGCCTCGTACGCTCCTGCGGCCCGGTTCCGTAACGGCTGGGGGCCGGTAGGGATTGTCTTCGTTCATTCTTCCTCGATGCCGTGCGCGATTTCTTGTACCGGTCCACGATTTGGGCCTGCACGTTGGGCGGCACCGGGTCGTAGGACTTGAACTCCATGGTGAACGAGCCCTGGCCGCCGGTCATGCTCTTGAGCTGCGACGCGTACGTGAGCACCTCGGCCAGGGGAACCTCGGCCCGGATAATTTGCAGGCCGCCCGCCAGCGAATCCATTCCCGTGATATGACCGCGGCGGGTTGAAAGGTCGGCCGTGATGTCGCCGAACTTCACCGCAGGCACGGTGATTTCCACCGTCACGATCGGCTCGAGCAAGGCGGGCCGGGCCTGTTCGAACGCCTTTCGGAAGGCGGTCGCCGAGGCCGTCTTGAACGCCTGCTCCGAGCTATCAACCGGGTGGTCCTTGCCGAAGTAGACCTCGACTTCCACATCCACGACCTGGTTGCCCGAGACGACCCCTTTATCCATCTGCTCGCGCACGCCCTTCTCGACGGCTGGGATGAACTGATTGGGAATTGTGGCCCCCTTCACCGCGTCGACGAAGTTGAAGCCCTGGCTGCGTTCGCGGGGACGGACCCTCAGGTGAACCTCGGCAAACTGACCGCGGCCACCGGTCTGCTTCTTGTGGCGATGGTTGGCCTCGGCGTCGCCGGTGATGGTCTCGAGGTAGGGAACCTGGGGCACGTGGGTATTCATCTCCAGCTTGTGCCGGTTCTTGAGCCGCTGCTGGATGACGTCTAGATGCAGGTCGCTCATCCCCGAGATCACCAGCTCGTGAGTCTGGGCATCGCGGCGAATCGAGAAAGTCGGGTCCTCATCGGCGATCCTGGCCAGTCCGGCCGAGATCTTGGCCTCGTCGTCGCGCGCCTTGGGTTCAACGGCCCGCGGAACCATCGGGATCGGAAACTTGATCGGCCGCACGCGAAGCTGCGAGGCGGTGGTATTGCCACCCACGTTGCTGACCGTGTCCGAGACATGCAGGTCTTCAAATTTGGCGATGGCCACGATATCGCCGGCGATCGCCTCCGGCACCTCCTCCTGCTGCTTGCCCTGGAGCAGGTAGATGTGCCCGGCCTTGGCGCTCTTGCCGGTGCGCAGATTGACGATGGTCGTGTCGTGAGCCAATCGGCCGCTCAAGATGCGCAGGTAGCTGAGCTTGCCCATGAACTGATCGTTGATCGTCTTGAACACCTGGGCGACCAGGGTGCCGTCCTCGGCCGGAAGGATCTCCTCTTCCTGAGCGTCGGCCGTGGTATTGCGGGCACCGTAGCGATGGACGTCGGAGGGACTCAGGCCGCAGGCCGAGACCAGGTCCAGAAGTTCGCGCAAGCCGAGGTCCTTGCGGGTGCAGACGCAGAGCACGGGAACCAGCTTGCCCTGCGCGATGGCGTCATGAGCCGTGCGCCGCAGCTCGTCGGGGCCGATCGACTCCCCTTCGAGGTAGCGCATCATCATTTCCTCGTCGAGCTCGACGATCTGCTCGACGACCATCCGGTAAGCCTCGGTGGGTGGAAGCGGGCAAAGGGAGGGATCCTCATCGTGCGATTGAATCACGTCGATCACGCCGGAAAAGGTTGCGCCCTGGCCGATGGGCACGTTGAACGGCACGCACTGGGTGCCGAACTGTTCGCGGATCGACTCGAGGTCGGAACGGTAATCGACATTCTCGGCGTCCATCTTGGTGACCACGATGAACCGGCCGAGACCAAGCCGCCGCGCCTCCTGAAACAACCGCCTCGTATTCACCTCGATGCCCGAAGGGCCCGAGACGGCCAGAACCACGTTCTCGACGGCGGCCAAGGCGGAAAGCGCGTTGCCGATGAAATCGGGGTAGCCCGGTGTATCGATCAGGTGGATCTGTTTTCCCTCCCAGGCCAGATGCCCGAGGTGGCAGTCGATGGTGAAATGCCGGCGCTTTTCTTCTTCATCGACGTCGAGGACGCTCGTGCCATCATCGACCGAGCCTTTGCGATTGGTCGCGCCGGCGGTGAAAAGCAGGGCGTCGGCAAGGCTGGTCTTGCCCGACGCCCCATGACCAGCCAGGGCAAGGTTCCGGATATCGGTAATGTGATAGGTGGTGGCCATGGTGTCGATTCTCCGATGAGAGAGGATGAACAATTTCGACTTCAAAAGCAATCGGCTCAGGGCGGGCCGGGAGCCGGGACCTGATGATCGAGGCCGTCGGTGCGTTCCTCGCCGCCAGCCGGCGGGATCTGGCAGGCGAGGCGGATCGCCTCGGTCAGCGTAAATCGGCCTTCGTAAAGGGCGCGACCGATCAGGCAGCCCGCGATCGGAAGCTCGGCCAGACGTTCCAGGTCGCGCAACTGGCCGACCCCTCCCGAGGCGATCACGGGCGTCCGGACGACCCGGCAGAGCGCAGCGATCGATTCGAGGTTTGGGCCTTCCAGCGTACCGTCGCGGGCGATGTCGGTGTAGATGATGCCGGCAAGCGGCAAATGGTCGAACTGCCTGGCCAGGTCGACCGCGACGATGCTCGAGAGATCAAGCCAACCTTGAGTGGCAACCCGGCCGTCGCGCGCATCCAAACCCAGAAGTAGTTGACTTGGATACGATTCCGTCATCCGGCCGAACCACTCCGGGTCCCGCAGCGCCTGGGTGCCGATGACGAGCCGCTCGATGCCGGCGCCCAGCCAAGCCGCGATCGTCGCCTCGTCGCGCAGCCCGCCACCCAGTTGACACGGGACACCGACCTGGCGAATGATCCGCTCGACCGCGTCGACATTGACCGGGCGTCCCGACTTGGCGCCGTCGAGATCGACCAGATGGATCCGGGTTGCTCCCTCCGCCTCCCATCGCGCGGCCACCGCCGCGGGATCGTCGCCGAAGACCGTCTCCTGATCGAAATCACCTTGCCGCAGCCGGACGCAAAAGCCCCCCCGCAAGTCAATCGCCGGGATTACTTGCATGATTTTCACCAAAACCACAGACGTCCTTCAATAACACACACTGTATCCCCGTCACGTGGGTGTCGCAAGATGTTAAGATGAGTGCAGTGAAGGAGTCGATCCTCAAGAAGGAGCTCGCCCGGCGAGCGCAACGAGATGGCCGAAAACTCCAAAGGCAGCAGCCCGTTCTATCCCGGCCAGCCGATCCCCGTCAATCTTTTCACAGGCCGGATCCAACCGCTCACGCGGATCATGACCCGCGGCGTTGCGCAGGTGGCTGCCGGCAAGCCCGTCACCATGTTCGTGCGCGGCGAGTACGGCATCGGCAAGAGCTCGCTGGCAGCGACCAAGACAGCAGGATTGATCGTTCCGATGTGCGCAGCGCCGTTGAGGAGGCTGCGGACGAGGTGGGGAGGAAGTATGTCGAGACCGGGGTTTACAATGCTCTCAAAAGCAAGACATACCATTCGATCCTGTCGAAACTCGGCAAGCTCAGCAAGACCGAGTTTTCGCGGGACGAGCTGGCCGCGGACCTCACTTTCGATGAGGCCAAGAAAATCGACAATTTCTTGCCGCGGCTCAAGAAGTTAACTGTGATCCGCCCAGGTGAAGTCGCGGGCGAGTATGCCTTCAATATCCGAATGTACCAGGTCTACATTACTCTGAAGACGATACACGCCCAAGGCCCAGCGAGTTCTCGTCAAGGCCGTACCCAGGGGTCAGAGAAGATCGTGTGTCTCACCCGGTCCGGGCTTTCTGCGCCTCCCTTAACTTTGTGGCTTGAAAGGAACTATAATCCAGGTTCCTCACTTCGATCGCCAACGCACGGAGATGGCAAACGCACACAACCGGACGCCTTGAGACTGAGGACCTATGCCGAGAAGAGGTAGCGCATGACCAGCGGCGATCCAGGCGAAACGGGAGCGACGAATCGCCTCGGGAATGAGGCGACGACGGGCCAATCCGAAACCGGCGACCCTGACCCCGCGCATGCGGTCCACGAGAGCCAGACGGTCTTCGGAGATGTTGAGCCGCGCTCCGCCGAAGCCTCACGGACGGGCAGCTCGGCCACCGACTCCATGGCGGACCTGGATGAGTTCAAGCGCGTCTTGATCGAGCTCGGGATAATCGGCAGCGACGAGCTCGGCGCTTTTGAAATGGATCCATCCTCGGGCGTGTTAGGGCTGGCGCGAGTTCTGGTCCGCGCCGGCCGTTTGACCTCCTACCAATCGGCGGCCATCTATCAGAAAAAGAGCCGCGGGCTCTTGATCGGCCGCTACCTCATCCTTGACAAGCTCGGCCAGGGCGGGATGGGTGTCGTCTTCAAGGCTCAAAAGCGAAAAACCGGCAAGATCGTCGCCCTCAAAATCCTGCCGCCCTCCTTCGCGCGCGACCAGCAAGCCGTCGCGCGTTTCAAGCGCGAAATCGAGGCCGCCGGCCGGCTCAATCACCCCAATATCGTGGCCGCGCTCGATGCCGACGAAGACCGCGGTGTGCATTTGCTGGTCATGGATTACGTAGACGGGCGCGATCTCGACCGGATCGTCCAGACGCGCGGGCCCTTGCCGGTCGTCGAGGCAGTGGATTGCCTGATCCAGGCAGCGCGGGGGCTGGAGGCCGCCCACGCTCAAGGAATCGTTCATCGCGACATCAAGCCGGGAAATCTCATGCTCGATGCCGGGGGCAATGTGCGCGTGCTCGACCTGGGGCTGGCCCGGATCGTCGAGGCGGCCAATCCTTTCGGGCAGGCTGCCGGCAGCCGGCTGACCCAAAGCGGCATGTACATGGGAACGATCGACTACATGGCCCCCGAACAGGCCGAGGACTCGCGCCGGGCTGACCACCGCGCCGACATCTACAGCCTCGGATGCACACTCCATTACCTGCTGACCGGTCGCGAACCGTTCGAGGCTGAGACGATTCTCAAACGGCTCCTGGCCCACCAGGAGCGCCCGCGCCCAAGCTGCGGGCCGCCCGTCCAGACGCTCCCCCCGCCCTTGAGGCGGTTTTCCAGAAAATGATGGCGAAGCGGCCGGCCGATCGCCCGGCCACGATGACCGAGCTGATCGCGCTCTTGGAGTCATGCAAGGCATTGGCCGCGGAGGGCAGGGCCGCGGCCGGAGAGGCACCGAAATCTCGGCCCGAGCTCAAGGTCTTCGACGAACCGCTCAAGCGCGCAGCGCCGGCCAAAACCAAGGCGGAGCCGTCGATCTTCACCGTGCTCGACAAAACCGAGGGACCGCCGCGAATCAAGGAAGATCTGCGCCTCGAAGACCTGGTGATGGACGTGAGGCCGGAAACCCCGCCGGCTCCCTTGCCGGCATCGCCCAGGACACGCCGGACCGTGATCGAGAACCCGAGACGCGCGGCGCTGGCCCCGAGCGGCCGGCGCCGCAGCGTCCGGTCGCGTCCGCCTTGGCTGTGGCCCGCGGTGGCCGCCGGCGCTTTGGTGTGTGGCCTCTTGATTTCGTGGATCAACGGCGTCTTCAAGGTGCGGACCAAGGACGGGCTGATCGTGCTGGAAAACGTGCCGGAGAATGCCGTTGTCGAGGTCGACGGCGAACGGGTGACTCTTACCCCACATGACGGCAAGCCGATCACGATCGAGGCCCATCCCGGCAAACACGGCGTGGTGGTCAAACGCGATGATGTCGTCCTCATGGGAGAGGACGTGAGCCTGGAAGCAGGCAAGGAGATCAAGCTCACCGTCAGGCTCGAGCCCGTCGCCGGATCGGGTTCCACGCCCGCTGCCGCGGAAGTCACCAGTCAGCCGGCTGGCGCTGGTTCGACCGCGCTTTTGGACCGCTCGCGGTTTGATGTTCTCGCAGGTCAGTGGCAAGTCGAGAACAACGAGCTGGTCCAGAAGGACCTGACGAGATGGTATAACTCGATCTTGTTTGGTGACGACCAGTGGACCGACTACGACTTCTCGGTCGATGCCATGCGCATCGGTGGCGGGAATTCGTTCTCGCTCGTATTCCGCGCCGGGAATCGAAGCGATTTCTACAAGTATGTGATCGGCGGCGAGGGTAACACGAGATCGAGCGTTGTTGCGGACGAGGGGGGACAAACGCGGTCCCTCAAGATACTGGACTTCCGTTTCGGCATCCAGGACAACAGGTGGTACACCGCTCGGGTGCACGTTCGCAGCAATCACATCGCGTGTTTTCTCTACGACGCCGGTTCGGGCAAGGATACCCGGCTCTTCGACGTTCACGACGACCGTTTTCCGAGAGGCCGGGTGGGTCTGGAGACGTTCATCTCCGGCTTTCGGTTCAAGGACATCAAGGTCACATCGCCCGACGGAAAGGTGCTGTGGCAAGGACTGCCGGCGGTCGATTCGAAAACGACCGCTGGTCCTTCGCCTCCCGCGAGCCGAGAGTCGAACACCCGTCTGGGCGCACGCACTGGCGTCGCGGGGTTCACTGGACCTTCGCCTCCTGCGAGCCGAGAGCCGAACGGCTGGATTTCTCTTTTCAACGGCAAAGACAGGTCGGGTTGGAAGACTCATCGCAGCCAACGGGGCAACTGGCGCGTCAAGAACGGCATCCTCATCGGCTCGGGCCCCGCCAACAGTCATTTGTACACGGACCGCGGCGATTACGGAAACTTTCATCTTCGCCTGGAGACGCGCCTCAACGAGGGCGGCAACAGCGGCGTCTACTTTCGCGCGCCTTTTGGCCCGACTTTTCCAGCGAATAACCCCCAATGGCTCGCCGCTTACAACGCCAAGATCGACAAAAACCGCTTGGGCGGCTTAATTGTTGACGGCGCGTTGGGCGCCCTCTCTTCAGAAATCAGATCCCCCTGTTTCAGCCGGGTCAGTGGATTACCCTCGAGGTGATCGTTCAGGGGACGCGCGTTGAAATCAAGATCGATGGCGCGAAGACTGCGGACTACACGGATCCGGCAAGGTACTATTCTCGGGGCCACATCGTGTTGCAGCAGCACGGGCGACAGACGGTGGCCGAATTTCGCAAGATTGAGATCAAGGAGCTAGAATGAGTCCCGAACACGGCGGTGGAAAATAAATGTCGCCTTTCGCTCCGCGAAAGGCGACATTTCCGGTAAGTTATTGTCGCGCAGTTCCTAAGTTAACCCCCCGACACCCCTTCTTCGCAAGGAGGGGACGGGGAAGAGCATCACGCGGAGCGTGATGACTACATACCGAGGGGAGGGATCGCATGTCAAGTAGCGATCCAGGCGAAAGGGGAGCGGCGAATCCGGGCGGGAATGAAGCGACGACGGGCCAAGCTGAGCCCGGCGGCCCTGATCCCGCGCATGCGATCCATGAAAGCGAGACGGTCTTCGCAGACCTTGGTCCGAGCTCCGGCGCAGCGTCGCGGCCTGCCGGCTCGGTGGCCGACCTGGATGAATTCAAGCGGGCCCTGATCGAGCTGGGATTGGTCAATGCAGCGGAGCTCGCCGCATTCGAGGTCGATGCGTCCCTGGGCGTCCTGGGACTGGCGCGGGCCCTGGTCCGCGCCGGCAGGCTCACTCCCTACCAGTCGGCGGCCATCTATCAGAACAAGAGCCGCGGGCTCTTGATCGGCAAGTACCTCATCCTCGACAAGCTCGGCCAGGGCGGGATGGGTGTCGTCTTCAAGGCTCGACGCCGGAATACCGGCAAGGTCGTCGCCCTCAAAATCCTGCCTCCCTCGTTCGCGCGCGACCACCAAGCCGTCTCGCGCTTCAAGCGCGAAATTGAGGCTGCCGGCCGGCTCAATCACCCCAATATCGTGGCCGCGCTCGATGCCGACGAAGACCGCGGCGTCCACTTCCTGGTCATGGAATACGTCGAAGGGCGCAACCTCGACCGCGTCGTGCAGACGAGCGGGCCGATGCCAGTGGTCCAGGCGGTCGATTGCCTGATCCAGGCGGCGCGGGGGTTGGAGGCCGCCCACGCTCAAGGAATCGTTCATCGCGACATCAAGCCGGGCAACCTCATGCTCGATGCCGCCGGCAATGTGCGAGTTCTCGACCTGGGACTGGCCCGGATCGTCGAGGCGGCCAACCCCTTCGGGCAGGCTGCCGGCAGCCGGCTGACCCAAAGCGGCATGTACATGGGGACCATCGACTACATGGCCCCCGAGCAGGCCGAGGACTCGCGCCGGGCTGACCAGCGCGCCGATATCTACAGCCTCGGCTGCACGCTCTTTTACCTGCTGACCGGCCGCGAGCCGTTCGAGGCTGAGACGATCCTCAAGCGGCTCATGGCCCACCAGGAGCGCCCGCGCCCAAGCTGCGGGCCGCCCGTCCAGACGCTCCGCCGGCCCTGGAGACGGTTTTCCAGCAGATGATGGCGAAGCGGCCGGCCGAGCGCCCGGCCACGATGACCGAGCTGATCGCGCTATTGGAGTCATGCAAGGCATCGGCCGCGGAGGCCAGGGCCGCGGCGGGAGAGCCACCGAAATCGCGGCCCGAGCTCAAGGTCTTCGACGAACCGCTCAAGCGCACAGCGCCGGCCAAAACCAAGGCGGAGCCGTCGATCTCCACCATGCGCGACGAACCCCAGGAGCGGCTGCGAATCAATGAAGATCTGCGCCTCGAAGACCTGGTGATGGACGTGAGGCCGGAAACCCCGCCGGCTCCCTTGCCGGCATCGCCTAAGGCGCCGCGGCCCGCGGTCGACCGGCCGAAACGGGCGGCGCTACCTCCGAGCAGCCGGCGCCGGCAGCATACGGGCGCGGTGGTCGCGGCAGTGGGAGCGATTGCTATTTTGGGTATCATCCTGGCCCGGTTTACCCTGTTTTCCGGTACGACTGTGCCGCCGCCGGCGCGATCAGGATCAGCCGCTGCGGACGCGCCGATGCCAACGGCCATTGCCGCCTCTTCCGAAAGCCGAGACACCCGGACTTCAGCGTCCCAGCCAAATCCGAACCTCGACTCGAAGTCGATCTTCGACGGGACGAGTGCCAAGGGGTGGATGCTCCGTGACGGGAAGCCGTTGCCACAACGGCACGTTCAACCGGATGGCCTCAATCCGCGTGGTTCCGGCAGCTATCTCGTTGTCTACGAACAGAAACTTGGAGACTTCGTCCTCGACTTCGACTACAAGCTCTCGAAAGGGTGCAATTCCGGAGTGTTTATCCACGTGAGCGACCTGAACGACCCGGTGAATACGGGCATCGAGGTCCAGCTCGATGACGCGGCCGGGAAAGGGCTGCACGATCCGGGTGCGTTTTACGGCTTGGTACCCCCCAGGGTCCAGGCCCAGAAACCGCCAGGCGTGTGGAATCACATGACTGTCACGGCCCGAGGACCTGTCGTCGCCGTTTCCCTCAATGGCACGGCCGTTTCCTCGATCAATCTCGATGATTGGCCGGTTCCCGGAAAGCGGCCCGACGGATCGGATCACAAGTTCCGAAACGTCGCGATCGCCAGGCTGCCGCGGACGGGTTACGTCGGCTTTCAGGATCACGGCAGCGATTGCTGGTTCAAGAACATCGTGCTCAATAGCCCTCTCTCCTCGACCGGCCCTGATTCGTCGATCTCGATCGCCGGTCGCGGCGCGGCTACCACGCCAGCTCAACCGGCGACTTTGCCGGAACCGTACATTGAGACTGCACGGTTTATTGGTCATGAGGATGGCAGCTTCGTAGAACAGGTCCGACTGCTTCCCGACGGAAAGAGGCTCTTGACCGCGGGCCAGGACAAGACCGCACGGCTCTGGGACTTGAAGTCGGGCAGGGAAATTCGCCGGCTCTGGCATCCCGCGGGTATTCGTGCCGCCGTCGTGCTACGCGACGGTCGGCGGGCCGTAACGGGCTGCAATGACGGCTTTGTGCGGCTCTGGGACCTGGAGACGGGCCGGGAAATCCGGCGTCTGGCCAAACACACCGGTGCGGCTATCACCGTGACGGTCTCGGCTGACGGCCGTTGGGTACTCTCCGGCGGGGACGAAGCGTTCCTTCGCCTGTCCGACGTCGAAACGCAGGTCGAGGTTCCGAAGGTCGAATGGCAATCGCCGGGCGTCTGGAGCCTGGCGATCTCTCACGATGGCCAGCGCCTGCTCGCCGGCTGCGCTGACGGGATCGTCCGTCTCGGCGACTTGAAGAGCAACGCGCCGCTCTCTCCTTTGGAGCAGCACTCGGGATGGGCGTTCGGCGTTGCCTTCGCTCCCGACGACCGCCACGCCGTCTCGTCGTGCATCGGTCAACTCATTTTCTGGGACCTGGGCGCCAAGAAAGTGGTGCGGCAGAGAAACATGGAAGAACGCCAGCTTGCCGCAATTGCCCTTGCCAACAGCCATCGCGTCGTTTTCTGCTCTCACTTCAAGCTGAAGAATAACGGCGTCTCGAATGATGGGCGTATCGGGACCTGGGACTTCGATTCCGACGATCCGCCGCTGATCGTCCATCGTGGGGCACCAGGCCATCTGTCTCTTGCGCTATTGCCTGACGGCGGTATCGTGACGGGTGACGTCGATGGCTTGGCGCGCGTCTGGGAACCGTCAGCATCAATCGCACGTGCGCGAGAAATGGTAAACGCCGGCAAGACGGTTGACGGCGTGACCGAATACGGTAAGGCGATCGCGAAGCGCCCCGATGACGCCCGGCTCTTGATCGAGCGCGGCCGCGTCCTGTCCGAGCTCGGTCGAGCGTCCGAAGCAGACGCTGACTTCACTCGCGCCGCCCGGCTCGCGCCCGATAATCCGCAGCTATTCATCGATGCCGGCTGGTGGCTCGCGGGGCCGTACCCTCCCAACTTCGACCTGGCGATCGAATCGGACAGCGCGACCGACCCATCCAAGCCGCCACCACCGTCGGGAACGGAGCCTCGCCAATGGCGGCGCGCGCCCACCAGGCCCAGCGGGCTCGTCAACATGACGCCAGAATTCGCCAGCTTCGACAAGAACGTCGCCGGCTACGCGATGACGACTCTCTACTCGGCGACCGAGCGGAAAGCCGTTCTCCTGGTCGGAACCGACGACATGGGTAGAGTCTGGTTCAATGGCCGTCAGGTGCTTGATTCGCCCAGGTATACTCCTCCCGGCGCAAATCCGATCGAAGTCACGCTTCAACCAGGCCGTAATACGATTCTGGCCAGAGTGGTCAACACTCTTCGAGAGCATGGGCTTTACCTGAGGATCAGCGACAAACCAGTGGATTTCCTCTACGCGCACTTCGCTCGTCAGTCGTGGGAGGAAGCGACGAAAGACTACGCCCGCGCGCTGGCCGAGGAGCCGAGTAACGTGGACACGGGGTTTCACCACCGGGGAGCAGGATCCCTGGCCCGGACGCGGCGATGGAAAGAAGCGATTCCGGCCTACAAACGATCGATCGAGCTCAACCCTGGTTTTATCCGGAACTGGTATGACCTCGCCAAGTGCGAGGTCGCGCTGGACGATCTGAAAGCCTACAGGAGCAATTGCGCGGAAATGGTCGAAAAATTCGCTGGAACGAAGGACCCGAACGAGGCCAACATGGTCGCCTGGGCGGCCGCGCTTGCCCCCAACGCGCTGCCCGATTACCGGAAAGTCCTGAATATGATGAAGCCGTTGATCGACGCCAAGAATGGGTGGTGGGGTAACTTGAACAACTACGGAGCACTTCTCTACCGCGCGGGGCAGTATCAAGGTGCAATAAGGTACCTTAATCAATCGATCGAACGTCAGAAGGGCAAGGGAAGCGCCGAGGACTGGGTTTTCATCGCAATGGCCCGGCACCGCCTGAGACAGCCGGGCGACCAGGAAGCTCTCGAGACGGCCAAGGCCTTGGCGGGCACGACCGCACACTCCTGGGATCACCTCGACGTCGAACATCTCCTGGAGGAGGCCCGTCAGGAGCTCGCCCTGCCGCCGCCGCTGTGAGTCCTTCGAGGCAAACCGATGACGGCAACCGCAGTCTGGAGCGGTCGTGCAGGCCATATACCTCCCGGCCGAGGCAGGCCGCGCTGTTCACTTTTCCGCTCGAGGCGACCTATAATCGAAGCCGGTAAAATCGGTCCGCACCCGAACAGAACCGCGCTGCGAGTGACCGGGTGACGCAGGAGCCGAGACGCTGTACCGAGGAGAGGGATCGCATGCCGAGCGGCGATCGAGCCGACGATGGGCCTGACAAAGCACCGGGAACCGATCAATCGCCGACGCAAAGCGATCTTGCCAGCCCGCCTCCCAGGTTGCGCTTTGTCGTTGATGAGACGGTCGCGCTGAATAGCGTTTCGAGCTCGAGCGAGGCGTCAAGGCTTCCTCGCGACACGTCCGGTGCGGTCGCCGACCTGGCTGAATTCCAACAAACCTTGATCGAGCTGGGACTGATCAGCGGCACGGAGCTCAGGGCGTTTGAGGTCGACGCGTCCCTGGGAGTCCTGGGGCTGGCGCGGTCCCTGGTCCGCGCCGGCCGGTTGACCCCCTACCAGTCGGCGGCTATTTATCAGAAGAAGAGCCGCGGGCTCTTGATCGGCGAGTACCAGATCCTCGACAAGCTCGGCCAAGGCGGAATGGGCATGGTCTTCAAGGCGCGGCACCGCCATACAGGGCGGCTGGGCGCGCTGAAGATATTGCCTCCATCGTTTGCGCGCGACCGCAACGCCGTCTTGCGCTTCAAGCGCGAGATCGAGGCCGCCGGCCGGCTCAAGCACCCCAATCTCGTCGCGGCGTTCGATGCCGCTGAAGACCGGGGCGTGCACTTTCTGGTGATGGACTATGTCGCTGGCAGCGACCTGGATCAGATTATCCGTGCACGCGGGCCGATGTCAGTCGTTGAGGCGGTCGATTGCCTGATCCAGGCGGTGCGCGGTCTGGAAGCGGCCCACGCCGCAGGGATCGTGCATCGCGACATCAAGCCCGGCAACCTCATGCTCGATGGCGACGGAACCGTGCGCGTGCTCGACCTGGGCCTGGCACGGATCGTCGAGGCCGCCAATCCGCTCGGCCAGGCCGCCGGCAAGCGGCTCACCGACAGCGGCATGTGCATGGGAACCGTTGACTACATGGCGCCCGAACAGGCCGAGGATTCGCGACAGGCCGGCCATCGCGCTGACATTTACAGCCTGGGCTGCACGCTCTATTACTTGCTCACGGGCTCCCATCCGTTTGACGGTGAAACAACCCTCAAGCGGCTGATGGCCCATCAACAGCAGCCCGCCCCCAAGCTGCGGGTCGCCCGTGCGGATGTGCCGCCCGCCCTGGAGACGGTGTTCCAGAAGATGATGGCCAAGCAGCCCGCCGAGCGCCCGGCCACGATGAGCGAGCTGATCGTTCACCTGTTGCGCTGCAAGTCGGCGGCTGCCGCCGCGCCGAGCCCCACGACCGGCGATTCCCCCGCCAAGACCCACGCGCCCTTGCGCACTTTCAACGAGCCCGCGCAAGCAAGACGCGGTCCCCAGAACCGATATTGAACCATCGATCGTGACCGAGCGCGACGGACCGGGCGGGCTGCGAGTCGATCACGACTTGAGCGCCCTGGACCTGGTGATGGACGTGCGCACGGACGCCCCGCAGACGCCCCTGCGGGCCACAGATCGTCCTTTCGCTCGGTTCTCGTCGAGCCGGAACGGACTCGGTCGCCGGCTATCACGATACACGGTGCAGCACCTCGAAATCGCTGTGATCGCGGTTTTCACGGTCGGGCTTGTCGGTGCGCTCCTGGCCCGCCGTACATTCTTTTCCAGCCCGGACAAACCGCAAACCCCGGCGTCGGCGGAGGCCCCGGAGACTGGTGGCTCGACGCCCGAGTCGAAGGAAGCCGCCGCCCACGGCGAACCCGATCAGCATCTCGTCTCAAATACCGACACGAAGTCAACGGCTCCGGCAGCCGGGCCCACGGCCGCCAGCGCTCCCTTGGTCGAAGTTGCTCGCTTGATCGGGCACGACCATCCCTGGGTTGAGAGTGTCAGCGCGTTACCGGACGGGCGGGCGCTCTTGTCGGGCTGCGTCGATCATACGGTGCGGCTGTGGGACATCGCGACGGGGCGTGAGATCAAGTGTCTCTGGCATCCGGACGCGGTACGGGCCATCTTCGCGCTGCAGGATGGGCGCCGCGTCCTGACCGGCTGCGCGGACGGCTTTGTCCGCCTCTGGGACTTCCGGACAGGTCAAGAGCTGCGCCGGCTGTTCAAGCATGCCGCGATCGTGCGGGCCGTCGCGGTCTCACCGGATGGCCGCCTCGCGCTTTCCGGCAGCGAGGACGGTGTTCTCGTACTCTCCGACCTCGAGAAGGGAGGCGAAGTCCGTAGGTTCGAAGGCCAGGCCTGCGCCGTGTGGTGTGCGGCATTTTCGCCCGACGGCTCACGAGTGCTCACGGGGGGACACGATGGCATCCTCCGGGTTGGTAACACAACCTCGAGCGAAGCGCTCGTGCCGCACGTGGGTCATAAGGCTGGAGCCTCCATCTGGAGCGTGGCTTTTTCTTCGGACGGCCGACGCGCCGTGACAGGCAGCCACGATGGAACTTTGATCGTCTGGAACCTCGACAGCGGGCAAGTCGTGCGCCAGCTCGATGCCCAGGCGGGGTGGATCCGCTGCGCCGCATTCCTGCCCGGCGGGCGGCGCGTGGTTTGTGGCACACAGAATGGAACTCTGGCTGTTTGGGATCTAGAGACCGGCGAGCGACTCCGTGCCTTCCGGAACGGGATTTGCCACAGCGGGATCGCGCTCTTGCCCGGCGGAGAGATTGCCACGGCCGACGCCGACGGGCTGGTGCGGATCTGGCAGTTCTCACAGCCGATCGCCCGGGCCCGGAACCTGGCGGCAAACGGGCAGACCGAAAGAGCACTCGCCCCGTACCAGAGGGCGATTGCTGATCACCCCGGCGATGCCCGGCTCAATATCGAGCGCGGCCGGTTGCTCGCTGAGCTGGGCCGGTCTTCGAGAGCGGATGCCGACTTCAGCCGAGCCGCTCAGCTCGCGCCGGATAATCCGCAACTCTTCGTCGACGCCGGCTGGTGGGTGGCCGGTCCTTACAAGCTTGACCTCAAAACGCAAACTCCGATCGAGCAAGACGCCTCGCCGTCTCCGTCAACGCCGCCCCCTCGTTCGGGAGAAGAACCGCGGCAATGGGTACGCGCTCCCACGAAAATGCAAGGACTCGTCGCGCTCAAGCCGATCTCCCGAACCGATGAAAGGAACGTCGCTTGCTACGCCTTGGCGATCGTTCATTCCGTCACGCAGCGCGACGTCGTCATGGTGGTCGGCACCGACGATGGCGGGCGGTTCTGGCTCAACGGCCGGCAGGTGCTCGATTCGCCGCGACGCAGTGAGGCCAAGCAATATGCGATCGAAGCCAGCCTCCAGCCAGGCCGGAATACGATCCTCGCAAAAGTGGTCAATGAGGGCGGACTTCACCGGTTCTTTCTGAGGATCAGCGACGCTCCCGCAGATTTCCTCCGCGCACACGTCGGCCGCAAAGAATGGCAGAGCGCAATCCGCGACTACTCCAGTGAGCTCTTGCGCGATCCCAGTCTGCGCGATCCGAGTGTCTTCAGCCAGGGCGGCGTCGCCTTCGCCGAGCTGGGTCAGTGGAAAGAGGCCACCATTGCCTTCAAACGATGCGTCGATCTCACCTCCGGAAGCTACTGGGCCAGGCACGACCTGTTGATCTCTTACCTGGCAGAAGGCGATCTGGCGTCTTACAGGCGGTTGTGCCGGGAGACGATCGAGACACTCGGCAAGAAACCCGACGCGCTGCTGGCCAACAACCTCGCCTGGCTGGCCGCGCTCATCCCCGACGCGGTGGCGACGCGACACGATTACGACGAGCTGCTTCTGCTCGCCAGAAAAGTCGTCGATACCAAGGATGCACCATGGATATATCTGAACACATTTGGTGCTCTACTTTACCGTGCAGGGAAGTACGAGAGCGCCGTGAATTTCCTCAACCGCTCGATCCGGAACCCCAAGAACGAGGGCTCGGCGTTTGATTATGTCTTCCTCGCGATGGCGGCGCACCGGTTAAGACACCCGGACGACCGCAAGGCACTGAAACGAGCGACTGAGCTGGCCGGAAAACCGTCTCCGTCGTGGAATAACCGGGCGGAGCTTCGCGTCCTGCTCGACGAGGCCAAGCGCGAGCTTGAGCTGCCGCCCGCGCGGTGAGTATATCCCGGGAGGGCGAGGCGCTGTCCGAACCTCTTCGCCGCCGCTGCGGTCAGCAAGTGAGACCCGCTCAAAGGGCCACACCCTGAAATTTGGCCACGCGCTCGAGGGCGCGCGCGACCTCGGCGGGAGTCTGGTACCGCAGCTCGGGCCGCTTCGCCAGCATCAGCATCACGACATCCTGGAACTGGTCGGGAATCGAGAGCTGGAATTTCTTGGGCGGAACCGGGTCGGATTGACGGATCTGGGCGATCGTCTCGACCAGCGTCTTGGCCTGGAAGGGAGGCTTGCCGGTCAAAAGGGCGTAAAGCGTCGCACCCAGGCCGTAAATGTCGGCTCGCGTGTCGACCTCGACGTCGCTCTTGGTGCGCTCGGGTGCCATGTAGGACAGGTCGCCCACCAGCTCGCCGGGCTTGGTTATCTGCTTGGCCTTGATGCCCTCGAACGCCTTGGCCAGCATCATGTCGCCCAGCTTGGCGACGTTGTCTTGTTTGCGGACCATGATCGCCTCGGGCGAGATATTGCGATGGATGACGTGCTTTTCGTGGGCGGCTTCAAGGGCCTGGGCGATGTGCGCGCCGACCTGAAGCGCGAACCGCCAGTCGAGCATCTTCAGGGTGCCGAACTTCTCGATGAGCTTGGTCAGCGGCTGGCCGTCGACGAACTCCATGGCGAACCAGCAGGTATCGCCTTGCTTGCCCGCGCCGTAAAGCGCGATCAGGTTGGGGTGCCGCAATTCGACGGCGGTCGTCATGGCGCGGATGAACCGCTGAACGTCCTCCGGGTCCTGGGTAAAGTCGGAATGAAGGACCTTGAAGGCGACGTCCTTGCCGTCCCGCGTGTCCTTGGCCTTGTAGACCGTGCCGGTCTTTCCCGGGCCAGCAGTTGGCCCAGCTCGTAGTGTGAAAACGTCTTTCCGGTCAATACGCCCTCGTCGGGCTTGAGCTCGCGGGCGGGTTTCTGGGCAGCCTGGATCGTGCGAGCATCGGCGATGCCGGTTGTGTGCAGCTTCAGGCGCGTACCGCCGATCTGAAACTCCTCGTCGTGCTTGAGGGAATGTTCCTTGATCTTCTTACCGGCAACGAACGTCCCGCCGACGCTGTCGAGGTCGGTCAGCTTGAACTCTCCATTCTCCCAGTTCAGCTCACAATGAAGCCGGGAAACCGACTGATCGGTCAACCGCGTGTCTGACTTCTCTCCCCGGCCGATGACCACCTTGACGCCTTCGTGCAGATCAAAGGTCCGGCCAGTGTCGGGACCGGAGGCAACTCTCAGATAGGCTTGCATGGGAGAACTCCCCTTGACGGGCTTGGCTTCGGTTCAGATTCCGGTGCGACTGGTCCAGGGCGAGAGCGCCACTCCGTGAATTCTCGTCCCACTGGTCCGCGAAAACGCTCAGCGCGGCCGAGAGGCAGCCCCCGTACCAGTTAACCCAGAGCCAATGGCGACGGCGTTCACCAATCCAGTCTAAGCGGTCGCCGTCGCCGTTGGCTCCGGGTTAACGAGGTCTGCCACCCAAGACTTGCGCAAGGCGCGACGAATCTGAGCATCAGCAGAAAGCGCCTTGGGTCGATTCCCGTCAAGCGATCGGACCGTTAGAATCGCTAGTCAGTCAATGTAACCGATGGAAACCTCCAATGCCAGACGACGATCTGGGCTCGATCACGCGTTGGATCGCCAACCTCAAGGACGGCGATGATTCCGCCTCAGAGCGGTTGTGGGAGCGATACTTCGCCCGAATGGTCGCGCTGGCGCGAGCCAGGTTGCGGGCGATTGGGCGGAGGGATGCTGCCAGCGATGAAGAAGATGCGGCGATCAGTGCGTTCGACAGCTTCTGCGCCGGAGTGGCCAGGGGACAGTTCCCGCAACTGGCCGACCGCGACGACCTTTGGCGGATTTTGATCGTCATCACCGCCCGCAAGGTACTGGCCCACGCCCGGCGGCACCTTCGACAGAAGGCTGGTCCGAGTCAGTCCTGTTTCTCGTGGCTCCAGCGTTGACAATGCCCGGGACCCCGTTTGCTTCGGTGCTGGAGTCCCGTCATGGCCCGCGCTACGCTTGAAGAACGAGTGGCTGCCCTGGAGAGACAGGTCCGCGCCTTGCTCGCGAATCCCCCTCGCACGGCACGCGACAAGGATTGGCGCCGCACGCGGGGAGTCTTTACCGGCGATGATCTCACGAAGCAGGTCTTCGATGAAGGGCGCAAGATCCGCGACGCGGACGGGAAGACGCACCCAGCCTCGGACCCGAAAAAAGCCGCCAGCCCAGTCGTGATCCTGCTCCACACCGATCATCTTTCTGTTTTCACAGATGAACGCGACCCGCGGCATGGGTTGTTGAACTCGCGCATGGAAGCGGCCGCGGAGCAGGTCGCATGCACGATTGTGATCCACCTTCTCGATCCCAGACGGCAGAACAGCGGTAACCCTGGTACGATCGTAACCACGAACCCGGTGTCACAGTTTCGCGCCAAACGGACATCTTGCTCTAATGAGATGTTCGTTGGCGTCTACCGGCCTCGCCCGGCATCCATCGGGGGGCCAAGACGAGCCAGTAGCAATCGTTGGGCCGGAAAGCCCGGAATCGAGGCACGATGAACGAAAAGCCCAGCCACGTTCCTGGCGGACTCGATATCGATCTGGCCCGCGGCATCGACGCGATGTGCCGCCGGTTCGAGGCCGACTGGCGCGCGGGCGCCATCCTCGCATCGAAGATTACTTGAGTGATTTCGGCCCTGAGGGCCGAGCCGCGCTGCGGGCCGAGCTGGAGGCGCTCTCGCGCGAGCTGGGCGACGCGCACGAAGCAGGAATCCGCACGGAGGGCCGAACCGGCTTGACGCCCGCCGCGGGGACGACTCCGCCATGCCCGATCGCCGAGGCGCCGACCATCGAACCGGGGGCGCTGTTAACCGTTCCCGTCCCGGGTGACGCTCCTTCTTCGGTTCACGAAGATGCCACGATCCCGCCTCATCGCGATGCGACGATCGACCTGACCCCCCTGGCCAACGACATGCCCACAACAGCCCACGGCCAAGGGGTTCAAACCGACCCCGATGTCTCCGAACCCGTCAGGGTCCGCTACTTCGGCGACTACGAGGTCATCCGCGAAATCGCGCACGGCGGCATGGGCGTCGTCTTCCAGGCGCGCCAGGTGAGTCTCAACCGACTCGTGGCCCTCAAGATGATCCTCGCTGGGCAGCTTGCCGACGACACTGACATCCAGCGCTTCCACACCGAGGCCGAGGCCGCTGCCAATCTCGATCACCCCGGTATCGTGCCGATTTTTGAAGTCGGCCAGCATGAGGGTCAGCATTATTTCAGCATGGGCTTCGTCGAGGGGCAGAGCCTGTCTCAACGCATCGCCTCGGGACCGCTGCCTGCCGTCGAGGCGGCGGAGCTGATTCGGCGCGTTGCCGACGCCATCGAGTACGCGCACCAGCGCGGCGTCATCCATCGCGACCTCAAGCCGGCCAATATCCTGCTCGATCGCAGTGGCAACCCCCGCGTGACGGACTTCGGCCTGGCCAAGAAAGTCCAGGGCGATAGCGGGCTGACCGGGTCGGGCCAGATCATGGGTACGCCCAGCTACATGCCGCCCGAGCAAGCGGGCGGCAAACGCGGCGAGGTGGGGCCGCCGGCTGATGTGTATGCCCTGGGCGCGACCTTGTATTGCCTGCTCAGCGGCAAGCCGCCGTTCCAGGCCGCGACCGTGATGGACACCGTTCTCCAGGTCATCGGCGACGAGCCCGTGCCGCCGCGTCGGCTCAACCCCTCGGTCCCGCGCGACCTGGAAACCATCTGCTTGAAATGCCTGGAGAAGGACCCGGCGCGGCGGTATCCTTCGGCAGCAGCACTCGGCGAGGACTTGCGGCGTTTTCTGGCGGGCGAGCCGATTGCAGCGCGGCCCGTGGGCGCACGGAGCGAGCCTGGCGGTGGTCGAGGAGGAACCCGCTCGCCGCCGCTCTGATCACGCTGGTCGTCGTGTTGACAACGGCGGGTACCGCGACGATCACCGCCTTGTGGCTGCGGGCCGAAACGCAGCGGCGGGCGGCGGTTGCGGCCGGTCTGCGCGCCGAGCGGTCTCGCGTGGAAGCGGTCGCGGCAAGCCGCCGGGCCGAGGAATCGCGGGAGCAGGCCGTCGCGGCCGGCCAGAGAGCCGAGGCGAATGCGGCGACCGCCCGCCACGCCGTCAACGACTATCTCGACCGCATCACGGCCAGCCCGCAGCTCCAGCGGCCGGGCCTCAGCGGCCTGCGCCGCGACCTCTTGACCCGGGCTTTGTCGTACTACGAAAACTTCCTCCGCGAATCGGCCGCCGACCCCGAGCTTCGCGCCGAGGCGGCCAACGCCCAGGACCGAGCCGCCATGATCCTCTTGGAGCTGGGCGAAACCAGCAAGGCCGTCGAGGCCGGCCAGCGCACCGTGGCGTTGAATGAACAGCTCGTTCATGACCAGCCCGATCAGCCCGAGCACCGGCACCGGCTGGCCGCGGCACTCAACACTCTGGGCAACGCGCTGCGGACGACCCGGCAGTCCGACGAAGCCCTGGCGGCCTACCGCCGCTCCGCCGAGATCCGCGAGGCCGTATTGCGCGCCGAGCCCGATAACGTCGGCGGCGCCACAGACCTGGCCGTCGCCTGGAGCAATCTCGCCAAGACTATGGGAAACGTGGGTCGCGTGCAGGAGTCGGAAGCGCTTCTGAAACGCATTCGCACGCACCTCGAAGACGTGATCCGGCGCGTGCCCGATGCCGGCGGTCCGCGGGATTCACTCGCCGATACGTTGCATTCGCTCGGCAATCTGGCCGCGGACCGGGACCAATTTGAAGAGGCACGCAGCCTCTATCAGCGCTCGCTCGAGCTCCGCGAGGCGATTGTGCGGGAGCATCCCGACGACTGGGCGGGGCAAACTCATCTCGCGCGGATCAATAACGAGCTCGGTTTGCTCCATTTTCACTTCAATCATCCCCAGGAAGCCTTGAGTCACTACGAGAAGAGCCGCGAGCTGCGTGAACGGCTGCTGGCCGCCGAGCCGGCGTCGGCCGAGTTGCAAGAATATCTCGCCCGCTCGCTCGAAAACCTCGGCAATCTCCACAACGGCCTCGGCAATTACTCCGCTGCCCTGCCTGTACTGGAACGCGTCCGCGAGCTGCGCCGCGGCTGGCCGCGGCCAGCGGCGGCAATGCCGAAATGCAAGGTGCCCTCGGCGGTTCCCTGAACAACCTGGCGATGGCGCACGAGGGGCTCGGCCACGACGCGGAAGCGGAGCGACTCTACCGCGAAGCCATCGACTGTCAAAGACGTGCTCGCGCGATACAACCTGAGATCGTCGTGTATCGCGTCTTCTTGACCAACCATTTACTGGGCTTGGGAGGGCTTCGCCTCCGCGCCGGCAAGGCCGATGAGGCAGCGACGCTCGCCTTGGAATCCGCCGCGCTCTGGACCACGCAGCCGCAGCCGCTGTTGAGATCGGCGGTGTTGCTGGCGTCATGCGCCGGGGCTGCCGACCCGAAGGATTCTCCCGACGCCAAATCCCCAAAGGAGCGCTTTGGCCGATCGGCCGTCGAGCTCCTTGACAAGGCCGCCGCCGTGGGCTTCCGAAACCTCAACTTCTTTCGGTCCTCCAACCAGCTCGACCCGATTCGAGACCGGGAAGATTTCAAGCGTCTGGTGCGTCGGCTCGAATCGAGCGCCTCTGCTTCCAAGTAATTGTGTCGCTGTTGAGCAGGAGGTGGCTATTTTGTTCAATTAAGTCAAACCCCCAGTCGAGGAGCCGAGGCAAAGACTGAAACGGGCCAACGCAAGGCCCCACGGGGATTCAAGTCATGGGATTAGGGTTTCTCCCGGGTTCCCTCCCCCGTGGGCACGGCCCGCCCCAAGAGGGTGTCCTGCGGCGACGGACGCCGCGCCTCAGAACGCGCAGGGGAGCGTCGTCCACCGCACGCAGGATTTGCCGGCCCGCGGGCGCTCGACGCGGGCCGGAATAACCAACGGCCAAATTGTCAAAGAGGTGGCTGCTTTTGTCCTTTGTCCTTTGTTGGATGTTTCGTCAGGCGCGGCGTTGGGTTCGGTCCGCCGGATCGGAGTCGACCGTCCGCGGTCCACGGTCCTTTTCCCGGCACGGTTCCAAAGCGGGTTTCCTCAGATTTTTGGTACGCCAGGCTTTCCAGGCTAACTCTTCAAAACGTCAGGCTGACTTCGGCGAGCTCAGTCGAGCCGGAAAACCTGACCTACACCTCATCAGAAATATACGCCAGGATTATCCCCTGTGTGCAGATTTCCTCAATTATTATTCTCAAAGTAGTCGGATTCTGCTACGTATGCGGGATGGGAAGCGGGAGATGGGATCGGATGTTCCCGCGCAAGGCGCTGGGCGAAACTTGGTGTCGCTCACATCGCCACAAAATTGGCGTACATCGCCAACCCGATCGTCTGGCTCTTCTCGGGATGGAACTGACAGGCTGTGAGATTGTCCCGCCAGACCACGGCGGGAAACGGGTCGGGATAGTCAGCGAGGGCGGCGATGTCGTCGGGATTGTCGGGAACCGCGTGGTACGAGTGGACGAAATAGACCGAGGGCTCGGGCGGCAATCCTGCCAGCAAGGGCGCGGGCCGGCGTATTGTCAGGGTGTTCCAGCCCATGTGGGGGACCTTCAAACCAGGACGGGCCGCAAACCGGACCACGCGACCCGGTAGCAGAGCCAGTCCGGCGTGCTCGCCATCCTCGAGGCTCAGGTCGAACAAGAGCTGCAGACCCAGGCAGACGCCAAGGCAGGGTTTCCCCGCTTTGACGGCCTCGCAAAACGATTCGCCCAGCCCGCTTCGAGTTAGCTCGGCCATCGCGTCAGCGAACGCTCCGACGCCAGGGAGGATCACCTTCGAGGCGCGGTACACCTCTTCGGGGTCGCTCGTAATCTTGGCTGATGATCCTACCGCCTCGATCGCCTTCTGCACGCTGCGGAGGTTGCCCATCCCGTAGTCGATGATGACGATCATGATTCGGGCTTCTTGAACAAGTCCAGAAACCGATCTTCAAAGTTTCGGTAGACGCCCAAGCGGTCCAGTTCGTGCTTGAGCTCGTAAGCCTTGGCGCGGTCTTTTTGGGCTTGCCGGAAGAGCCGTTCGATGCGCCGTTCGTCCTCCGGATCGATCTCCTCCTCGGGCGCTTCTTCAGGCTGGACCTGAACCGATTCTTCGTCCCCCGGCGCCTGCTGAATGAGTGCGTGTTCCACCTGGGCCAGCAACTCGCCGAGCCTTTGCTCCATTTGCTTGGACTGCTCGGCCAGCTCGGTGTAGTCGATCGTGACGTGCGCGATCGTGGCAAACGCTTGGAGCACAGCCAGGGAGGCCTTGGGAAAGGGAAGCTGCGCAAAGATGTGCGGCATCTCGCCGAGCAGGCATGCGCCACGCATTCCGATCTCGGCGGCGACGCCTAAGAGCAGCCCGTTGAGCCCGCCGATGTGACCATCCTCGAGAATGGTCAGCTCGAGTCGTTTCAGCTCGGCCAGGGTTTCTGGGTCGGTCGCGGCGCCGAAGACGCGCGAATCGTGTTCCGGATGCATCTGGGTCGCCATGGCCGCGAAGGTGAAAACCCGTTCCACGCCCAACTTGCGTGCAAATTCGATCAAGGTGCGACAGAAGGCATATTTACCCCGCGGCGGCTGCGCTTCACCGATGAAGACAACGATGTCACGCTTCTGCTCCGGGTCGTTCCAGACGAAAAAGCGGCTGCGGGGCATCCGCCCACTGCGGACCAGACCACTCTTGACCTCGACGTGTTCGATATCGAAAAGCTCGTGCGATGAGAACTCGGCAAGAATATGCATGCCGAGCTTTGCCATCAGGTAGTAGCCGCCGCTGATGGCGACATTCCCCATTCCCGGCCAAACCGCTACCAACCAGGGGTGGTGGAGTTTTATCTCGTCCGGCATTGTCGCTCACTCCGTTCCCATACGGCGGCCTTGCGTCCGATCTTGTCAGCCCAACTCCGGCCGGGCAAGAGCCGACAGTACGATTCGTTCGGTTCAGCCTGACTGTAAGCCAGGTTCCTGTCGTGACGGCGATGCCGCATCGGCATGACCCAAACTCGAAATTGGCCCGACGGCCAGCCGGATGATTGTACCCTGCCCGAGCGTGCTCTCGATCGAGACGGCCCCGCGATGGCGCCTCCAGATGGCCTGTGCGATGGTCAATCCGACTCCGGCATGGCCCAACTTGGTCGAAAAGAATGGCTCGGTCGCGCACTTGAGTGTTTCGGGGCTCATCCCGCATCCCGAGTCTCCGACTTCGATTACCAGCCAGTTTCGATGGTCTACAAGCGTGGTGAAGCTCACGCGGTCCGAGCCCTTCGGCAAGGCCTCGCAGGCGTTCCGAATGAGATGATCGAACATCGAGCGAAGCTGGAAACAATCGCCGATAATCGGAGGAACCGGGCCTAGATCGAGGACCCATTCGACCTTGGCAGGGTTATTGGCGCGCTCGAAGTCGACCACCTCCTGAATAAGTCGATTGATATCGACCCACGGAGGCGGCGAGCCGGGTAGCTGGGGTTCGATCGCCGTCAGCTTTCGTGTCCAGTCGATCAGATGTCGGGCGACCTGCGAGGCGCTGAGTGCCGCTTCGACGATCGAGGTTGCGAGCACCTGGAATTCCGTCTGGTTAGCCCCGCCGAGGGTGGAACGTGAGCGAATCATCTCGGCATTACTGACGACGGCGCTGAACGCATTGATCACATGGTGACCAACAGCCGCCGAGAGATGGCCGAGATCGTTGAATGTTTCAGAGTCGTCGCGTTGCGTCTTGGTTGCCCCGGTCATGCTGACATCCGACATAGCTTTTAGCGAATGATCCGCGCTTCGACCCAGTCGGCGAGGTCGCGAACATCGCCGCGATCACCATATTCGGTGATCAAAATCAGGCGCTTGCGCCCGCAAGATCGATATCGATCGCGCGGGGGGCGTCGGTCTCCGTAAGCGGCGGACTCTTGTAACGTTCGTCACTGTCGGTAAACACCCGAAAGATAACACTGCCCAGCGGACCTGCTTGCTCGTCGACCCCGACCAAGGCCTGGAACCGGCGATCGCCCGGCTCGAGCTCGTAGGCCAGGAACGTCCGGCTTTGAGTGCCGATTCCCCGGTCAAAGCTTTGCCCGGCCAAACGAAAGGCGCGGCCGCGGACGCTGCGATCGTTGCGGTATTCACGGGTCGGCCCCACGTACGGGACGTACTTGGTTACAATCGGTTTCCGCTCAGTGAGATAGACGACCGCCTTCGTGCGAGCGTGAATTCGGGACATCTCGCCGAGCGGAAATCGGATCGTGCGCCCAAATCGTGTCCGCGCCACGACCAGATTATCCTCAAGCCTGGCGTCCAGGACACCCAGCCTCGTTCCATCTCGGAGCGTGATCTCGATAAAATCCGACGTGGGGCGAGGATAGCTCACCAGCGCGGGATCGAAGCCGATCGCGACAATTCCTCCCCGCTCAACCTCGACAGGCTTGCCCTCGATCTGGATCTTGATCCGTCTGTCATCCAGTCCGAGGAACCCCCCCGCGAGCCGGTCGCCATTGGCGAGCCATACGACTTCGGTGCTACGCGGCTCCGCGAGGGCCCGATCCCACCAGGCCTCGAGCGTATCGGCAAGGGCGGGAGTCGAACATCACCAGTCCCAGGAGAGAATCCAGCGGAATCGCCAGATTCCCCAGCACGTCCGACTTGAGCTCGAGGTCGGTATCGGTCGTCGAACCGATCACAACCCGCATGATACGATCACCATCCGGTAAAATCACATGTGCAAATTCCGGCGAGGGGAGCGGCAGCGAAGTCTCGCGGCTCAGCTTGACCAGCCGGTCCAGTGGCAACTCGTGGGACGTGCCATCCGCACTCTGAAGCCGGATCGCCTTCGGTGCCAATGAGACGATCCGTCCTGCGAGCGTCCCACCGTCGATCCGTAGCGCGGTAAAAACCGGGTCGGGCGAGTTTTGCGCCAGGGCTGCCGGGCTCGCCCCCCGCAGCGCGATCACCAGTCCCACACCCAGGACGATCGGCACGATCTGGCGAGTCGAAAGCCATCGAAGCTTCGAACGCGTGCAACACACGGGGCATCACCTTCCATCTACCGCTGAAAGATCGGCAAGTAATTGTTGGGAATCTGCAGAATGATGAGAGCCATGGCACTGCCGTATTCGTTGCAAACGCCCAGGTCCGTCCAGGAACCCGACGGTGACTGGCGGCGAAGCAGCTCGTCGCGAATCGCCGGGTACCACTCTGCCCAGGCTTCTCCCCCCTGGATCCACATAGCCTGAGCCGCATAGTACTGCCCATAAAAGTAATGGTTATTGCGGCGGCCCGGGCGGAGGCCGTGATTGAACTGCCGCAGGTAGGCAAGACCGTCGCGAATTTCCTTCGAGTCGTACTCGCCGGCACTTTGCAGCGCGACGATTCCCGCGGCCGACCGCGGGAATTCACTGGTCGCCCCCCCTTGCAGCATGTAGCGAAACCCGCCGTCGGCGTTCTGCGACATCTTCACATACCGGATGCAGGCGGCGACCGTCTCCTTCGGCACAAATAGTCCGGCATTCCGCGCCGCCCGCAACGCGTTGATCTGGCAGATCGTCACCGACAAATCCGCATCCCGCCGCACCGGCTGATAACGCCATCCCCCTTCATTGTTCTGCGTGTCGATGATCAGACGCACCGCCTTCTGCAGCTTCTCGCGAATCTCCGGCCGATGCGTCATCCCGTACGCCTCCGCCAGGAACAACGTCCCGAATCCATGCGAATACATCGGCCCGTGCGTCAACGCGCCGACCACCGCGATGAACCCCGACGGCGACGTATTCTCCATCACGTACACGAGCGCCTTGTCGATCTGCGCCCCATATGGCCCGCGACCAGGGCTCGATCCCGCCGACATGAAGGCCAGACCCGCCACACTCGTCACGGCGATGTTGCCCCGGTAGGTCGAGCTGCCGAACGAACCATCGGCGCTCTGACTGCGAGCCAGCCAGGCCAGGCCCGACTGGATCGCCTGGTCGGTCTCGGTCGTCATCATCTCCAGCGTGCCCGACGGGACATCCCCGCGCCGCGACTCGCCGAAGCCCGAAACCGATTTGGGCTGATCCTTCGACTGCCCGTGCGCCGCGGCGCCTGCCGCGAGCACGACGCACGCCCCAAGTAACCACGATGCCCGGCGAAAGGCTCGCGAGTCTCGACGACGATACCACCCTTGAGTGACCACGTTCCGGGCTCCACGTAACCGCAAGCACGTTTTACCGCTGGAAAATTGGCAAGTAGTTGTTGGGGATCTGCAAGATGATGAGTGCCATCGCGGTGCCGTACTCGTTGCAGATGCTGTCGTTCCAGCAACCCGAGGGCAACTGGAGGCGGATCAGCTCGTTGCGAATGGCCGGGTACCAATCCGTCCACTCGTCCCCTCCGCGCAGCCACATCGCCTGCGCAGCGTAGTAGTGGCCGTAGAAGTAATGGCTGTAGCGATTCCCGAGCTTGATATCGCGAGTGAATTGCCTCAGATAAGCGATGGCGTCCCGGATCTCTTTCGAGTCGTACTCGCCCGCGCTTTGCAGCGCGACCACTCCGGCGGCCGACCGCGGAAATGCGCTCGCCCCCCCTTGCAGCATGTAGCGAAACCCGCCGTCGGCGTTCTGCGACATCTTCACATACCGGATGCAGGCGGCGACCGTCTCCTTCGGCACAAATAGTCCCGCATTCCGCGCCGCCCGCAACGCGTTGATCTGGCAGATCGTCACCGACAAATCCGCATCCCGCCGCACCGGCTGATAACGCCATCCCCCTTCATTGTTCTGCGTGTCGATGATCAGACGCACCGCCTTCTGCAGCTTCTCGCGAATCTCCGGCCGATGCGTCATCCCGTACGCCTCCGCCAGGAACAACGTCCCGAATCCATGCGAATACATCGGCCCGTGCGTCAACGCGCCGACCACCGCGATGAACCCCGACGGCGACGTATTCTCCATCACGTACACGAGCGCCTTGTCGATCTGCGCCCCATATGGCCCGCGACCAGGGCTCGATCCCGCCGACATGAAGGCCAGACCCGCCACACTCGTCACGGCGATGTTGCCCCGGTAGGTCGAGCTGCCGAACGAACCATCGGCGCTCTGACTGCGAGCCAGCCAGGCCAGGCCCGACTGGATCGCCTGGTCGGTCTCGGTCGTCATCATCTCCAGCGTGCCCGACGGGACATCCCCGCGCCGCGACTCACCGAAGCCAGTGCCCGGTGTTGCCGCGTCGCGGGCTGGCTCCTGAGCCAGGCCCGGATGCGAAAGGAGCGCAAGGAGCGCCAGCGATAGCCACACGCAACCCGACCACGGTGCCCGGGGAGCCCGATCGATTGTCATCCCGTCACTCCTCCCGGACCAGCTTCCCTTTCGACACCGAGAAGAAATAGCGGCTGATCAACTCCGCCTTCGTGGCCAGCTCGGCCTCCTTGAAGCTGTTTTCCATGACCCGACGCAGCTCGGCGGGGAGATGGCCCCAGACTTCCTTGCTGCCGGCATTCGCGTGCTGACCCGTGGGCTTGGCGGGCTTCATCGGGGGTGCGCCGCGGGCCAATGCGCCGGTCTGATCGCCGGGTTGCTGGCCCTGCTGACCAGGCTGGCGAACCCCGCGCACCCGGAACCCCATCCCTTGGCCGCCGGACTGCCGTACCAGCTCGATCAGCGTCTCGATGCGCTTGACGATCTGCTTCTGCCGGTTCTGGGTGTCGCCACTGGTGTCGGGCTTGCCGAGCCTCTCCTCGACGTCGCGCATCTCCTTGATGATCTCGGCGATCGGGCCGCTGCGTTTTTCGTCCCCGGCCAGCCGTTTCTTCCGCCGCCCGGTATACTCCTCGAGCCGCTCGTCGATGTCCTTGTCCTTGCCGCCGAGCTTGGGTTGACTGGGTTTATCCGGGCGCGGCTCTTGCCTGGGCTCGTCGGCCCCGCCCGCGCCGCTTGGGCGCTCCTCCGAGGACGGCGCATCTTTCGTCTCGCCCAGTTTTTCGAGCAGCGAGTCAAGCTCTTGGTCCTTGGGGGCGACCGTGCCCGCAGCCGGCTTCTTGACGGCCGCTTTGCCCGACCGGCCGGCGGCCTTGTCGCTCTCCCTGGCGGCCGTTTTCGGCCTGGGGGCCCCCGTTCCATCGCGCTGGGAGCGACGGCGGGCCGGGTCGGCGGCCCGGGTCGATTCGTCGCGCCGATCGGGCTTGGCCGGCTTGCCAAGCTGTTTGATCGCGGCGTCCAGCGCGTCGTCCTTTCCCCGGGCGCTCTCCTGGGAAATCACGCGCTGGGTGCCGAGGAAACCGACGGCGGCCGCCAGCAACAAGCCGGCGGATGCGCGAGGTATAATCATGGCTTATTCCTCTCCATCATCTCGTTTAGGTCGAGTCATGTCGCGAACCAGGTCGGCCAGCACCCCTTGATCTCCCGCCAGCCGCTCGAGTTCGGCGATCTGTTCCGGCGCCAGCTTGCCCTTGCGGCGCTTGACCTCTTCCAAGGTCTCGGTTTTTTCGTTGATCTCTTGCTGCAGGGCTTTGAGCATCTTGAGCTGAGCCGTGGCGGGAACCCCGTCAGGGTTCTCGCCACCACCAGCTCCGCCACCGCCGCCACCGCCGCCGCCACCGCCGCCCTGTCGCTGCCCGCCATTGGCTGCGTCGGACTTGAGTGCGTCGATGAGCTGCTTGAATCGGCCTGAAGCCGCCTTGGCGGCCTGGCTGGTAAGCCGGTCGGTCTTGATCTCGGCCAGTCGCCTGGCGGCCTGATCCATGCTCTGCGAGGCCCGCTTCAGCGTCAGTGCAAAAACTGGGGCGCCTTCGAGCTTCTCGACCAGCTCGGTGGTCTCGTCCTTCAGGCCAGCCTCCACCTGACCAAGCCCGCGTACGCCGGCGCGCTGCGCAATCGTGAGCTTACCGTCGCTCTTTTGCCGCAGCTCGTCGTACGAAGTCGTCTCCGAAGCGATCTTATCTTGACGCTCTGCGAGCGCCTTGAGGTCGTCGCCGATCCGGGCAAGCTGCTCGACGGCCAGTTGCTCCTCGGCGTCGCGCCGGGTCTGCTCGAGCTCGTCCTGAGCATCGTCGAGGTCGGCCAGAGCGTCCTCCTGCTCCTTGCCGGCTTGCTCGCCCTGGTCGTCATCCATGTTGTTCTGCGCGCGGCTCATCCTCCCGGCCGCGTTCTGGCCGGCCCGCGCGGCTCGATCGGCGCTCAGCTTGGCCAGCCGCTGGAGTTGCCGTTTCAGGTCCTTGGCGATTTCGGCCTGTTCCTTGGCCAGTCTCTTGAGTTGCTGGCGGCGCTCGTCTGCGTTCTTGTTCCGCTCCGCCTCGCGAGTCTTCTTCAAGTTCTGGGCTTGTCTCGCCCGGGTCTGCGCCAGCTCCGACTCGGCGTTCTTGAGCTCCTTGACCAGCCGCGCCAGCTCGCGTTCACGGCGATTCTGAATCGAGTCGACGAGGTCGCGCAGCTCATTGCGGGCCTGATCCTGGCGGGATCGCGCCTGACCCATCTGGTTCTTCTCCAGTTGGTCGGCGGCCTCGCCCAGTTTTCCGACGGTCCCCTGCTTCTGGCTCTTCGCGGATGCTTCACGCATCGCCGATGCAGCCAGAGGGTCCGACTCATCGAGCCGGCGTGCCATCTCTCCCATGTGCTCCTGGAGGTTTTGCAGCCCTTTGCCGATCTGCGACTGCCGGGTAGCCAGGTTGCCCAGCTCCGACCTCTGCTCGGGGGTCAGGGCCTCGCGCTCTTTACCCATCATTTCGGGTCTGGCGGCGGCTTCCGCGCTTTGCTTCATGGTCTGCTCTTGCTGCTTGAGCAGCTCTTGAGCATCCTTGACGATACCGCGATAGGTCTCGAACTCACTCAGGCCGTCCAGCATTTTCTGAAGCTCGTCGGCAATGGCCTTTTGATTCTTGCTGGCGTCCGCCAGAGCGAGCGATGTCGAAGTCGGACCAGCCTTCGGCTCCTGGGACCTGGGCGATCGTGGATCTGACTGGCCCTGGGACCGATCGCCCGGCTTGCTGTCCGCCGGCCTCTCACCGACCCGAGCGCCAGCTTCCTTGGGGGCCGCGCTGCGCCGTTCTTCGCCTGGGCGGAATCGGTGCCGGGACGGGAGTTTCCCTTGGTCGCAGACTTTGCCCTGGCCGCATCCGCGGCGGTTTTCGAATCGGGCCCTTCGGCCGCCTTCGCCGCAACCGGATCGGAGGTGGCGGGCTTCGAGTCGGCCGCGTTTTCGCCGCCGGCACGCGGCTGCGCGGCATCATTCTCTTCGAGGCTCTTGGTGGCGCGGGTCAATCCCTGCTCGGCGGGACCGACGTTCCGGTCGCGAATGACTCCCAGCCGCGCGAGCATGTCCTGCAACTGTTTTTCGGCCTCGGGATTGGTGATCTTGAAGTTGCGCCGGTCGTCGAGCATCCGCCGCATCCTCGAGCCGAGGCCGTCGTCGCGGCTGCTGATCCGGCCGCCAACCTGGCGCTGGATCATCGAGGCATTGTTGAGATCGTCGCGATTGGGCTGCGGCAGCCGATCGGTCTCCTTCAGCATGCGGATCGCGCTGTCAACCGGTGTGATCGCCTGCTTCTGCATGGCGAGGACGCGGGCTATCTCGACCCTCAGCTCGCGCTGCGCATCGTCGAACTGGCGGGCGATATCCTCCTTGGAGACGATCCTCAAGCGGAGCTCGCGGCTCTTGCCGACATTCGGTCCCTTGACCGCATCGAGGTCCCGCGCGTCGGCGTAGGCCGTGATGACCGTGCCCAGAGGCAGCCCCAGCGGCCCGATCTCCCACTTGTGGGCGATCTCCTGGTGCTTGATCGACGTCACCGGACCGCCCTCCAGGGGCTGTTCCCGGGCGGCCCAGAGCGGGATCGCCACTTGCTCGTGCGGTTCCGATTCACCGGTCGCTACCCGGTAGATCAGCCGCGCGGAGTGAAGCCCGAAATCGTCGTCGAGGGTCAGGTGCAACGGGATCGTCGCGTCGGGCGGAATGTCACGATCGTGCTTGGGCTCATCGATCACCACGCGGGGTGCCTCATCGCGGAAAAAACGCACCTCGTAGCGGACCGCGTCGCGGCCCCGGAACCCCTCCTTGTCTTTCAGGTCAAACCAGAACGTGAAATTATCTTTGATTTCGAGTGACGTTCGAAATCGTGTGCGTGTCGAGTCAAAAGTCAGCGCCTTGCCCGAGGGGGCCTCGCCCAGGCGAAGCTCGGCGTGCTCAAGCGGCTTGTTGGCGACGGCTTCCATCTCCAGGCGCGTGCCCTCCAGGGCACGGAACTGCGTGAGCCCCGGAGCCAGGACCTGCGCCGGTATCCCGGTGTACGGTGGAGCGACCAGCCGCACCAGGAGCGACTTCAAGGTCGGCGGCGGAACGACCCTGACGCCCACTTCGCGGATCGAGTTGGCGTCATCTCCGGCCGCGACCGAAAAGTGGAACGGCTGGTTCACGGATTCGAGCCGGCCGTGGAATTCACCCCCCTCGACAAAGCGCAGCGGCTCGGCGGATTCGGCTCCGTCGGCGAAGTGATAGGTCGCCGTCGCCGATTCCGGGACCCTGTCGCCTGCGCGCACCTTGACCGAGAGGCTGAAGGGATCGCCCCGCGCCACCGTGAGCGTCGTCTGGTGAAGGTCGAGCAAGAGGTGGGTCTGCTGCGGCCACTTGTCGCCGGCGAAGGGCAGGAAGAGCCGGCGCATCGCCAGCCGGGACGTGTCCGGCGAGACGACCACGAGGAAACCGCCCACGAAAAGCGCCAGGCCCGCGAGCCCCACGGCCAGGAGAACCGGCTTGAGCTCGATCACTTCGCGGAAGTCGAGCGTGCTGGCCTCGGCCTCGGCCTGGCGGACGGTCGCCGCGCGGAGCTCGGGGGAGCCATACCGGTCGCTGTCGGTGCCCGCGTCTTGAAACTGAATCATGCTGGCCAGCCGGTCATTCAAGCCCGGCCAACGCTCTTCAATCCTCAGGGCAATGTCCAGATCGGCGAACCGGACGAAGAGCGGCCGGAGCACGAAGCGATAACCCAACCACACGATCGCGCCGCCCAAGGCGAGCAAGAGGGCGGCCCGGATCACAGCGTCCAGATGGAACAACCAGTCGGCAATTCCCGCCAGGATCAAAAGCGGCAACAACAGACCGATCAACCAGGAGAGCCCGTGCAGGGCGACCAGCCGCCGCACGTTTGCCCGTAACGAGCCGATTCGCGATACCAACTGACGCGATGACATCTGGGCCTCCCAATCAAGCCACTTCGGTTGTGGATGACTCGGAAAAATCAACTCACTTATACCATTTGTCTTCGTTTTCTGAAAACCCACTCCGTCGTAATCAAGAGCAGAAACAGGCTCAGAACCGGCCAGGTGTTCCAGAGCGGAATGGGCGGATCGGTATCAAGAGGCACCTTGGACGGCCTGGGAAGATCCTTGAGCAAGGTCTCGACGCCCAGCGGCGTGTAGAACTTGCCGCCGGTCAACTCGGCCGCGTGGACCAGCTCGGGCTCGTTCATCTGGGTGCGTTCGAGTTCATTGACCGGAGCTTCGACTCGAAAGCTAGCCGTGGGCGTCGGGCCCTCGAGCACCGGAGGCGGCAGTAGCCGTACCTCATAGTCTCCCAGGGCGGCCTGGGCCAGTGCTCCCTCGAAGACATTCCGCGTGCCCGGGACGAGGCTGAGCTTGAGCTTACGAGCGCCCTGGCCTTTTCGCGCGACCTCGACCTGGACGTCGCTCGTGCCGGGCGCCAGGGCCGGATTGGGGAACCGGACTCGAAGCTGGATCGGCTGGCCGCGCTGATAGCGGCGACGGTCGGTCGCAACCTCAGCCTGTCTCTGGCCCACGAGCTTCGATCGTGCCAGGAAACGGACCGTCTGAATCCAGAATCGCCCGAAGTATTGATCGCCCGCTCGAAACCGCCAGCGCCAGGTGTCGTCGAACGCATGGAACATCGCCTTGCCCGCACCGACAAACTCGTACAGGACGAGGGGCAGCTTGCCCTCCGATCCGGTGGCCGTGGGATGTTCGGCCAGGACCAGTGCCGCCGGCTTCTTGCGCGGGGCCTCGAAATACCATAATAGCTCGGGGAGCGCCTGCCAGATATGCATGCTCTGCACCTCGTTGTCGCCGAAGCGGAAGATCGGGCTTGAGCGCCCTTCGAGCGTCAGCTCGGGGCGGAACGCGCTTAAGGTGGTGCCGACGGCCGTGGGGTTCCTGGCGTCGGATAGCTCGATCGGCAGCAAGACTTCCAGAGGCGTGCCGCGATAGGAAAGCGGGTTGAAGAGCTCGCCGGCGATGAACAGGATGCCGCCTCCCTTCTCGGTCACGAAATCGGACAGGCTCTGCATCTGGGATTGACTGAGGAAGCTCGTGTCGGCGTCGCCGAAGATCACCGCATCGTAGGCGTAGAGATCGTCCTTGGCCGCGGGAAACGTCGGCAGGGCGTACCGGTCCTCCTCGCTGTATTCCGGATCGGACGAGAGCAAGACGACATGAAGGTCAATCGTCTCGTCGCGCTCGAGAAAACTCTTGAGATAGCGAAATTCGTACCGCGGCTCGCTATCCACCAGCAGGACCTTGAGCTTCTGTTTCCGGATGGTCACCTCGCGCTCGATCCGATTGTTTTCGATCTGGAGCTCGCGCGGCCGTCGCTCGACTTCCAGCACGAACGTTTGCTCTCCCGTCTCCCGGGGCCGGTACGTCAATTCCACCCGCCGCGATTGCCCGTCGCCGGGTGCCTCCACCTCGACGGATTCGAGATCCCTGGCGCTCTTGGGGTCCTTGGAGCCGGCCGGCAGCGCCTTGAGCCGAACAACCACCTTCTCTCCCTGGAACCCCCGCGCCAGCAGCTTGGCCTGGAAGCGGACGATGTCATCGACGAAGACAACGTCGTCGACCAGGAGCTCCGTCAGCTCGATGTCGCGGGCTGGCTCGGCGCTCCCCAGTCCGACCGTGAACAGCGGCACGCCCTTGCGCGCGGCCATCTCCGAGGCCTTGACGAGCGCCTCGCCTTCGGTCGTTTGACCGTCCGTGAAGAGAACGATCGCGGAAGGTGGCGCGCCGCGCAGCTCGGTCAGCACATGGCGCAGCCCGTCGCCGAGCCGCGACTGGTCGCCGCTGGCATCGAGGTCGTGCACCAGCCGGACCGCACGTTCCAGGTCGGCCGGCCGATCCACCTCGGTGAGAACCTGCGCCGCATTGGAGACGCGATAAAGCCTGACCTTGTGTTGCTTCTCCAGCTCGCGGAGCAGTTTCGCCTTGTCCCGAAGTATCAATCCCTTGGCGATGTCCAGCCGGGTCGGGGGTTCGCTGCTTACAGGCGCGGTCGTCGCCCCGGCAGCCAGTGCGCCCAGCGCGGTCTGGACCTCCGGGCTCTCGTACTGGTCGGCGATGCGCTGGCTGGCCGAATCGTCGATCAGGATCGTCACGTACGGCAGGCCCGTTCGTTCGACCGAAAGAACCGCTTCGGACAACATGAAAATAGCCAGGAAAACCACGCAGATCCTCAGAGTGGCCAGCGCCAGCTTCGATGCCGGCTTGGCCTTTCCTTCGTGCCGATAGATCCAGATGATGAGACTGACGCTGCCCAGCACGGTGAAGACCAGAAGCCACTGTGGCCAGGGCTGTTCGAATCGGAGATGCGGATTGATCGCCTCGCCCGCCTCGGGAGGCGCAACGCCCAGTCGATCGGCCAGTTTTTGCAGGACCCACTCTCTCACGGTCAGCCCACCCTACGACGAAGAACCATGGTGCCCGAATTTCCACGCGAGAAACGACTCGAAAAGAAGCAGTGCCAGGACGCCATAGAGCAACGGACGGTGAAGCTCGCCGCGGCGCCCGACAGCCGAACTATCCTTGGTCAATTCCCGGAAGTTCGTCAGATAGACAAAATTCCAGTCCGGCAAGATCTGGGTCAAGGCGGTGCGGTCGAGCTTGGTCAGATCGCTCTCGGCCGGGTCGGTGTTGGCGGCGAACGAGGACTCCTTGGCCAGGGGAGGACCGATCCTCACCTGATAAAGGCCCGCCAGGTCGGTCTGCTCGAAGTGAAACTGGCTGACGCCGCCGGCGGCCTGCAGCTTGCTCGCCACGACCTGTCCCTTGCGGTTTGTCACCGTGACTGGAGCGGAGACCCCGTTGAGCGGGAACGACTGGTCGAACGGCTGCCCGACCCGGATATTGCGTTCGGAGAGCCGGCCGGCCGCCGCCCGGAAGACAATCTGCTGCATGACCGGCAGGTAGCCCGGATGGATCGGCCAGGTCGTCCAGCCGGTGTCGGCGGACGTCGCGACCATCACCACGGTCCCGCGGTGGCGCGTCGTCTCGATGACCGCAGGATCGCCGGAGTCGAAGGCGAGCGCGACCTGGGCCTTGGAGCCCTTGGGGGGCAGTATGAGTTTGTGGTATTGCCAGGTGATCGCCCGGATCAGCCCGGCGACGACCGGGTCCGGTTGATCCTGGAACTCGGCCACGATGGGATGGCGATATCCCAGCGGATTGAAGTAGAAGGCCCCTTCCTTCTTGGAAGCATCGCCGACGGTCGGACCGATCGAGGCCGGCAACAAGCCCTGGCCACCGGCATAGAGCAGGCGGTTGTAGTTATCGGCGACGACCTGATCGCCGCCGAAGACCACGACTCCCCCGCCCTGCTTGAGGAAATCGTCGAGCCCCGCAGCCTCAGGTTGCGTGAACTGGGCGACGTTACAGAGGACCACCACGTCGTACGGAGCCAGGTCGCGGTGCGACAATTGCGACTCGGAAACGACTTCTACCCGTATGGGCCGGGGCTGCCCCGGCGATTCCTCGCTCGGCGACAGCGCCTGCGCCAGATAGTCGGTCTCGGACTCGTACGGCTCTGACCGGTAATGGCCGTCAACCAGGAGAACATTGACCGACTCGCGGACGGGCGCGACCATCCAGCGATGGTTGTCGAGGGCCAGCGGGTCGTCGTCGATCGCAATCTCGATGAAATGGTCGCCCGGAGCGGTGAATTGCTGGCGAAAGACGACCGGTACATCCTCGGCCGGCGGCAGGTCGACCGTCTCCTCCGGGCCGAGGCGATTGTCGGCGGTCAAGCGGACGCGGACGCCCTCGGAACGGGCGGCGCCGTAATTGTGCAGGACCGCGCGGACCGTGACCATGCTTCCGGTCGTTACCACCGGCGCGTCGAGCTTGAGATCGGTCACCGCGCGGTTCTCCCCGCCGGCCTTGCCCAGGTCGATCAAGACCGAGCGCGGTTTGCGTGCGTCCAACCTGGCGAGGACGCGCCTGGCCGCTTCGACCCCTTCGGGCGGCAGCCGCCAGCTTGCAGCCTGGAGGTCGGTCAGATACACGACCTCTTTCTGAGATATCGGCGAAACCTCGAGCACGCGATCGACCTTCTCGAAGGTCGCGATCAAGTCGGTCCCGCCATCCGAAATCGAGAGATCGTCGACCTCGCGCTTGACCTCGTTCAAATTGGGTGACGGGTCGCCGATCACGACCCTCGGCGGATCGCCCATCAAGATGACGCTGATCGCGTCACCCTGCCGCGAATCCTTGACGAGTTGAGCGGCCAGCGCCTTGGCCTGGTCGAAACGGCTCGAGTCGCCCGATTTGTATCCCATGGAAAGCGACGCATCGAGCACCAGCACGCGATGGGTCCGGTGCCCGACGATCACCGCTCCGAAGGCTTCGAGGAATGGCTTGGCCATCGCGGCGACGACGAGCAGCAGGATCAGGGTCCTGATCGCCAGGAGCAGCCACTGCTCGATGCGGATTCTGCGGCGGTTCCTGCGCAGGGCGGCCAGCAGAAACCGCATCGCCGCCCAGGGCACCTCGCGGAACTTGCGGCGGTTCAAAAGATGGATCACGATCGGAATCGACGCCGCCGCCAATCCGTAGAGAAGCGGGGCGTTCGCGAATCCCAAGGCCCAGAGCGGTACAAAAGACACTATGCGGCTCCCTTTGCGTTCGCAACGGGCGAGAAAGATGTAAGACGAAGAACAAGATTACGATTAAGATTAAGATTAAGATTAAGATTAAGACTAAGAACAGGACTAGGACCGAGATTAAGATAACTAGCGGATGCGAGCCGATCGCGATGCCAGGTAACTCGAAAGCGGAACGTCCAGGCTTTGATCGGTCCGCAGCGGCACGTAATCGATATCGATCATCCGGCACTCCTTCTCCATCTCCGTGAGATACGATCGGAGCTCGGTTTGATAGGCGTGCCGCAGCGCGTAGGGATCGGTCAAGATGTCAGCCATGCCCTCCAGTCCCTTGAACATGGTCGGGTCGCGGAAGGGAAACTCGAGCTCGGCCGGATCGAGAATATGAAAGACGATGACCTCGTGACGGCGATGGCGGAAGTGTTTCAGTCCGGTGATCACCCGGGACACGTCGTCAAAAAGGTCGGAGAAGACCGCGACCACTCCGCGCTTCTTGAAGCGCTCGGCCAGGTCGTTGAAGACCAGGCCGAGGTCCGATTTCTCGCGCGCTGGGGTCACGTCCAGCAGGTGGAAAATCTCCTTGAGCTGAGATGGCTGGCCGGCCGGCTTCAGGTAGCGGCGCACCGCGTCATCGAGCAGCACCAGCCCGACCGAGTCTTGCTGCTGGAGAATCATGTAGGCCAGGGCAGCCACGACGAACTCGGCATACTGGAGCTTGGTGACGTTGTCGCCTGAGTGGTAACCCATCGATTCACTGGTATCGAGCAGAAGATAGAGGAGAAGATTGGTTTCTTCCTCGTACTGCTTGAGATAAAGCTTGTCGGTCTTGGACCACACCTTCCAGTCGACGTGGCGGATGTCGTCGCCAGGCACGTACTCGCGATGCTCGGCAAATTCGACGGAGAAACCATGGTAGGGGCTGGGGTGCATGCCGGCGACGTAGCCCTCGACCAGCATGCGCGCCTGGAGATCAAGCCCCTCGAGGCTAGCCAGTGTGCGCGGATCTAAATATTTTTGGTAGCTTTCCACTTTGCTCGGCCTCGTGTTCGTCGACAGGAACCGACTTGACCAGACGCTCGATGATGTCGTCGGGCTTCAGTCCCTCGGCCTCGGCGTTGAAATTGGTGATGATGCGGTGCCGCAGCACCGGACCGGCGACGGCGCGGATGTCCTCGGTCGCCACGTGATAGCGCCCGTGCAGAACCGCACGTGCCTTGCCGGCCAGGACGAGGTACTGGCTCGCCCGCGGGCCCGCGCCCCAGCTCACATAATCGCGCACGAAGTTGGGGCAGTTCTCGGCTTCGCGCCGGGTGTTGCGAGTCAGACGGACGGCATAGCGCGAAACGTGGTCGGCGATCGGAACTCGCCGCACCAGGTCCTGGAGCGCCAGGATGTCGGCGCCCGAGAGCACCTTGGAGACCGCCGGCCGCTCGACGGATGTTGTCAGCCGGACCACGTTCGAGCTCCTCCTCCTCGGTGGGATAGTTGACCATGATATTGAACATGAACCGGTCGAGCTGCGCTTCGGGCAGCGGGTAGGTCCCTTCCTGCTCGATCGGGTTCTGGGTGGCCAGGACGAAGAACGGGTCCGGCAGACGGTGGCGCTCACCCCCGACGGTGACTTGCCGCTCTTGCATCGCCTCGAGGAGAGCGGCCTGGGTCTTGGGCGGCGTGCGATTGATCTCGTCGGCCAGAACGATGTTGGCGAAGATCGGGCCGCGCAGAAACTTGAACTGGCGCAGCCCGGTGGCCTTGTCCTCCTGGATGACCTCGGTGCCCGTGATGTCCGATGGCATCAAGTCGGGCGTGAACTGAATGCGGTTGTAGCTCAGATTCAGGGCGTCGGCCAGCGTGTGGATCATCAGCGTCTTGGCAAGCCCGGGAACCCCGATCAAGAGGCAGTGGCCCCGGGCGAAGATCGCAATCAAGAGCTCCTCGAGGACCGCGTGCTGGCCCACGATGACCTTGCCCATTTCGGTCTTCAGTTTCGTGAAGCCGTCTTTCAAACGCTCGGCTGCCGCCAGGTCTCCCTCGCTCGGCGCCAATTCGGTCTGGCCTGGATCGCTCACGGAAGTGCCTCCTCTGTTTGATTTCATCGCGAGGGCGAGCCCGAACGAGGCGACGAGCCCCCTTCGCGCTTGCCCAGGGCCCATAAGCCGCGCGCCGTCGCAACCCAGACACCGCGAGGATCGGCCTTGAAGGCGACGCTCGCGATCGTCGTCGGAAACACGAACCGCTGCAAGAGCGCGCCGGTCTCCCGCCGCCGAACGACCACGCACATGTTGTCGAGCTCGCCTCCATCGGCGGATTCGGTCTTGCTGGGATAGGCCAGAACGTGGTGTCCGGTCAGGAAAATCGACCAGGTCGCCTCCTCGGGGCCGCTCAGGTAAATCGACCAGACGGGAGTTCCGTCATCCAGCGAGATCGCGCAGAGTTCGGCCGCTGGCACAGTAGAACCGCTTGTCATCGAAGGCCATGGAGCCCGGGCGCTCGCTCAGGTCCTCGATGCCCAGAAGACACGACCACCGTTTCGAGCCGGTCGCCGGGTCGAGCCGGTTGAGCAGCCGGCCGTCGTGCAAGACGAGCACGCGCTCGCCGTCACTGAAGACCCGTGGCGGCCCGTTGACCGGCAAGTCGGTGCTCTCCCTGTAGATCCACGTCGTCTGGCCGTGCCCGATATCGACCTTCTTGACCGTCACCAGGTCGGACACCAGGAGAAGCGAGTCTTCGTCGACCGGAACGGGCGGACGTTTGAGAACCTCGTTGTCCCCGAGCGAGTGCCGCGCCAGCGTCTGACCGTCGTCGGCCCGCAGCACCAGCAATTGATTGGGCTTGTTGACCTGCACCCAGATCCGGTCGTCGCCGATCGTGAGATTGGGATTGATCTCCCTGGGAGGCGACGAGAATGACCAGTCAACGGCGCCCGTATCGACATCCAGGGCGATGAATTCGTGCTGGCCGCGCAGCAAGAAAAGCCGCCCCTTCACCACCTGGAGATCATGCAGCTCGTCTCGGGTCCTCTGGCCGGAGTCGTTCCTTTCATCCGCCCTGGGACTGGCGAACGGATCGGGCCGCCCCCGACTCATGCCGAAAGCGGCCCCGCCGTAGCGCCAGGCCACGGCTCCCTGTGCGAGATCAAGCGCGGCGATCTCCCGGGCCGAGGCCACGATGATCTTGTCGGCCGAGTATGCCGCCCACAGGATCGGAGCCCCCAGCTCGGAAAACCATCGCGGCGATCCCGTTCTCGGGTCGAGGAATCTCAGCCCTTCCCGCTCGACTATGAGCAGGCGGCCCGCATCCAGCGAGGGGGCCATGCCCAGGGCGGAGAGGGCCCGCATTTCCTGGTTGGGGGGCGGCTGCCAGTGCCAGCGGCGAAAGAGCGGCACCGGAATCACTGGCTGGGCACGATCGCCCTCCAGGAGCGAATAGGGAGAACGGGTCAGTTCGGCGGTCACCAGGTCCGCCACCGTCTGGCCGCTATCGGTATCCGGGACACGCTCATGAGGATAGCGCGCAGGAGATCAAGGTATGTGTCGCGAGCCGACAGATAGAGCTTGCGCGATTCGTACGCCCGCGCCAACCGCCAGCCCGCCCGTGCGCGCGATTCGCTGTCGCCGGCGAGCGAAAGCAGCCGCTTGTAAGCCTGGGTGGCTTCGATCATGCGCCCAGACGCTTGATAAATCGCCCCGAGCTCGGAGAGCGCGTCGGGAACGATTGCTGCGACCGGATACCTGCGGCAGAGCTCATCGAGCGTGCGCGAATCGTGGTCTTTCTTGCCCCGCTCGAACATCTGCACGGCTTCCCGGTCATAGGATGCGTAGACCGAACGACCGCGGCTGCGCACGATCGAGTGGAGGCGATCGGTGATGAAGAGGTCGGCCCGGACGGTCCGATGCCCATCGGCGGTCGCGACGGCCAGGGGCCGCAGACGATCGTCGCTGAGGATTCGCTCGCAGATTCCGACCGCGTCCTGGGGCCTTCCCGCCTCGGTCAAGACGTCCGCGAGCTGTAACTGCGATTGCAGCCGCTCGGGATCGGACCGGGCCGCCAGGAAGGCAGCCTCCAGCCGGTCAACGGCCTCTTGCCAGCGACGCGCACGGCGGGCCTCGCCCGCGAGTCGAACCAGCAGGCGGAACAAATGGTCGCGCGAGGACGCAGCCAGCGGAACACCATCGATCGTTTCGTTCGATCGCGCCTTGCGCGCGGCATCACGGTAGGCGTCCAGCGCATCCCGGTCGCGGCCCAGCGCTTCGGACGCCTTGGCCAAGCGGAAATAGTTGGAGGCGTCATCGGGCGCCTGGACGATCGCGTCGCGATAACGCTCGATGAGCCGGCTGTTTTGACAGAACACGACGATTCCGTCCGCCTGCGCGACGATCAGGTAGCCGTCGCCCGCGGCCAGGTTGCCCCCATTGGTGTGATAGGTTTCCCGCAGCCTGATCGGGGCCTCGGCAAGCAGACCACTTCGCTGGTTGAGGACCTGGATCTCGTTCTTGGTCGGCCAGTAGATCAGCTCGCCGGCCAGCAAGCCTCGCCCATACCCTTCGAGCGATCTTCCCGAATCGGGCCAGGCGTGCAGCAGCTTGCCCGTCTTGACATCAAACAAGAGGACGCGATCGCCCGTCGCGACCAGCCTGCCCTTGGCCACACCCAGAAGGTGCGAGAGCTTGACTTCGTCCGAAATCGGCTCGCTCTTCCAGCACAATCGTCCGTTCGACGCGTCGAATGCGAAGATCGCGCTCGAGTCGCTGGGCGCGACGAAAACCCGGCCGTCGTCGATCACGGCGGGGTTCAGATCGCGCTCGCTGCCCCCTCCACCCAGACGACTGAATTCCTGGCGGGGATAGGTTCCAACCCAGAGCGTCGTGCCGGTTTCGGCCTCGAGCGCGACGACCGCTCCCAGGTTGGTTTGATAGTACAAGGTCGGCCCGTCCAGCGAGAGCAGCCGATGATTGTAATCGCCCGCGGCCGAGCTTGCGAACGGCATCGCCATGCCGAAGCCCGGGAAATTATTGACGTCGGCCGACGCCGAACCGAGGTAGCGCACCCAGCGCGGCGTGCCATTCTCGGCGTCGTAACAGGCGACGTACGTGGCGATCTGCTCGCGGCGGTCGGTCACCGCAACGTACACGTTCCGCGCATCGGCGACCGGCGTTCCCTCGAACGTCACCGACCGATTGCCGGCGCGGTCGTGGGGACGGTTGGGAAGCAAGATCGACGTCGATTTCTGCTCCCAGAGCAACTTGCCTTGGGTGCTCCAGTCGAGGGCGATGATGGAGTTGACGCCGCTCGAAGTTGTCCCATCCAACCTCGAAAAAAATGTCTGAGTCATCCCCCCCATCCGCGCATAAATTCGGTGACCGACCGCCGTGAGCGTGAAGCGGGGAACCCCCGGCGATGGCCGCATCGCCTGCGGGCCCGAAAGGGCGCCGTCGCGCTCGTGCTTCCATGCCGGCTCGACCGACCGAATCGACGTGCCGTCAGCCCCGGTCGGCCGGTCGTTGAGATTATACGCGAGCACCCGCACACCATCCGTGACGATCACCTGGTCGCCCAGAATAATCGGATGGTAGGCCAGCATCGTTTCCGGAGGATTTGGAGTGGAAACCCCGCCCATCATGCGAGCACCGAACGTCGGCACACGGCTCGTCTGAACCTTCTCGAGCTCGACCCGCCACTGCGTCGAACCCGACGTCGATCGGACCGGCAACAACCTTCGAGCGCCGCAGCGACCCGGCGAACGTCGGCCAGCGACTGTCCGGCTGGAACGGCGGCGTGAGATGATCGGCGCCAAGGGCAGCCGCCACGATCTCGGCATAGGCGCCCGTTCGCCCCGCCAGCGCTCCGCCAGCGCCCGGATAGCGGCGGGCATACTCGTCGAGATCGGCGTGGGTGGGCACATTTTGTCCGAGCGCGCTGCGGCAAAGCAATTTCTTGGCGGCGACCTTGGCCAGATCGACCGTCGGGTCAGGATGAACCAGGGCAAAGGGGTCGTCGGCCCGATCGGCCACCAGCAGCCGGTAGAGCGCCAGCGCATCCCCAAACCTGCCGTCCTGAAACGCCATGTCCCCGAGAAGCTCAACGGCGTCGTCTCCCCAGGAACAGCAGAACGCCTGATCGACCACGCGGCGGAGCGAGCCCTCATTCTGATTCGAAACGCCCTCGCGGAACCACCGCTCGGCCAGGGCATCGACCCGGTTGCGATAGATCTCCCGAGCTTCTGGGGGCAGTTGAGCCAACGCTCGATGGCAGAATCGGCGCGCGTCCATAAACAAAACAAACTCGCCCGACGCGTCCAGCCCCGACTCGTCCTTGGGCACCTTGGCGACCTTGCCGGCGAACTGGTCGATCACCCGCTGGTAAAGATCGACCGCTTCCGGCCACTGCCTGGCGCGGACGTGCCCGGCGGCGTTTCTCAAGAGGTTCTCGGCCGGATCGCTCGAGTCCGGATAAAACTTCGACGCACTCCGGTTAGGGCCCTGACCCCAGGCCGACCCCACCAGCAGGCCCAGCAAGCCCACGAACTTCCACCGGACCAGAAAGCGCGCAGTTCCGAATCGACTGTTCCGACTCGATCGGAACCTCATCATGACCTGGCCCCCTTTGCCCCAACGTTCTCGTTCGATTCAGCCGGGCGAATCATTATCTAGAATTGTACAGAGAGCGCCGCGGAAACCGCCGGCGATTGTCCAGGTCCTCCGGACCTCGTGTCGAGCCGCGCTCAACCGGAGCCCACAACGCTCGCGCTTCAGGATCCCACGTCGCTTCATAGAGCCGCCACGAACCGAAACGCCGAGGTCGTCAAGGGAAGAAGGCTCGTGATTATCGGAATTCTCCGCAGTCACATCACCAGCTTGCCTATATTGGAACCGATGACCTCGCGATCGTGCAACTGCAAATTGAATACCAAAGCGAGGTTGATTCCACACGCCCGTTGAAAATAGGCCAGCCGTCGCCCAGGCGAACAGCCGCGATGCCCATAAAATGGGCAATTGGCATAGCGAGGATGCTTGCCCTCGGGTTGGTGCCGGCCCTATTTCCGGCGCCGCTTGTACGCTTCTGTTGGCCCCGCTCGAGCCCGGTTCTCTCGGCTCGTCGGCTGGACCGGGGCCGGCCGCCGTTGCTGCTGCATTCGGTTCAATCGTTCAAGCCCCTCATTGACTTGCGCCATGACATCCTGCCGTATCTGGGCCCAATCTGGTTTGCCGGGCCCCGAGTTCGTGCTTGCTCCCTGGTCGGGTGCCGCGTCCCAAGTCGCGTTGGGTTCGGTCCGTGGAATCGTCGATTGTCGGTGGTCCGTGGTCCGTTGACCGTTGTCGGGCTGTCCGCCGGGCACGGCGTAGGGCTCGGCCGCCGCCTGGCTGTCTTGACTTACAAGGGACAAAGGACAAGGGACAAAGGACGAATCCGCGTTGGGTTCGGTCCGTGGAATCGTCGATTGTCCTTTGTCCCTTGTCCCTTGTCCTTTGTCGGACGTTTCGTCGAGCAAAACGCTCGGTTCCGGCGATTGTCCGTGGTCGGTAATCCGTTGACCGTTGTCGGGCTGTCCGCCGGGTACGGCGTAGGGCTCGGGCGCCGCCTGGCTGTCTTGACTTACAACGGACAACGGACCACGGACCACGGACAAATCTTCAACGGACAACGGACCACTGACAACGGACGAGTCCTCGAGGCCCTTACGCACTTTGATGAATGTGTTGAGCGTGTGGTTGACCAACCTTGCCGCCGAGAGCACGTAGCGGCGCAGCTTGTCGCCTTCTGGGCTGGTGTCGAAGGCAAGGCGGTTGGGCACCTCGGCCGCGTCGGCTTCGGCGATCTCGTGGTTACGCGCAGGATCAGCTCCAGCCGCGACGTTTGGCGGTCCACCAGCGCCCCGAGCACCGCGCGGGCGGAGTCGGCGTCGGGCGGCGTTAATTTCGACATCCGCCGCCGCCTGAGCTCCTTGTCGTAGACGTCCTCCTCATGCGTGTTCTCCATGAGCTCGCGTTCGAGGGGCGTGAACGCGTCGCCGCTCTGGCCGGCGGGCAGGAGCTTGAAGCTGGCCAGGAAGATCAGGGCCACGTCGGGGTCGTCAACCGCGTCAAGCGGCTGCTTGCCGAGGAGTCGGACCGATTTGAACTGATCGGATGCGACCCACACTTCGCCCGGCTCCAGCCGCGCCCGCAATTCGGCCCAGCGGTCCAGAAGCCACCGGCAGCCCGCGACGGTGCGCTCGAGGCGAAGGACCAGGAGCGCCGGATTGTTGGGGTCGGCGGGGTTTTCCGACCAGGAGATCCGCCGTTCCCACTTCCGTCCCGAGCTGGTTGGGTGCGGGAAGAGCTGCCACGGCCCGCGGGCGTCCCACAACAGCCGCTGCCCCAGCGCCACGGCTTCTTCCTTCTCACGTTGTTCGCGCTCGATGGCGTCGTGGCGGATGTTGTGCCCAAGCCGGGCGGTCTCGGCACGAGTGGCGCGCTCGAACGACCAGGTGGTCCCCGCGACTCGCTCCAGCAAATCGACCTCCACCTGATTTTGGGCGCGAAGGTCTCCACCATGGCATCAACCCGCGCCTGGAACACCGCTGCGTCCTCGCCGGGGAGCACGGCGACCGTCGCGGCCAGGCCGTGCTGGAGACGATTGAATCGCGACCGGCTCTTGCCTTCGGGTGTTCGCGGGCCGGTACTTTTTTTCGCATTTTGACGATTGGCGTCGATACGCTTTTGCGAAGTGGGGAGAGCCGCGGTGCTTGCGGGGGACATGGGGGTCTCCTCAGTTCTTAGCAGGTCAGGCTGGAAAGCCTGACCGACACTTCATCAGAAATATGCGCAGGATTATCCCCTTCGTGCAAATTCCCGGTATTGATTCTCTCGAAATAGTCGAATTCTACTGCGGATGCGGGATATGCGGCGTGAGCGGCCATTGCCACCAGAAGTAGATAGCTACCCAGGTTTCCGAGCCTGGCGGGCAGATTGCATGCGCCGTCATCATCCCCAGAGATATCGCTCGTCGAAGGTGATCTTATGCCGCCTCAAGAAATCCTGATACTTCTCGTGGAACGACTTCACGCGATGGTGTTCTGCCTGATTCTGCACATATTCGCCACTGCCGATGATCGCGAGAAGCCGCTCCTGGGGCTGACGCCACCAGGCTACGAACTGCCGCCGCTTCGCGGCTGGAATGCGGGGGCCCTGCCCTACGCCGCTCCTGGGGCTGACGCCACCAGGCTATTTACTGCCGTCGCTTCGCGGCTGGAATGCGGAGGGCCTGCCCTACGCCGCTCCTGGGGCTGACGCCACCAGGCTACATCCTGCCGCCGCTTCGCGGCTGCCACGCCTTGGGGATGGGCCGCTTCATCGACCTGGGGCTTACGTACCAGGCTACGAACTGCCGCCGCTTCGCGGCTGGAAGCACGCGAATTTGCACCGTCACGGGGTGCGGGTGCGGGCGTCAACAATGTCATGCACGGTGCTGGACCAGAAAGCCCGCGTAGAAAACGCCCGCGCCCGCGGCCGCGATCAACAAGGACTGGCCCAGGCCGACTTTGCCGACCAGTTCCGACGCGATCCCAAAAGGGAGGATCAAGAGCCCGAGAGACTGGAGAATGCGGCCGATGCGGTAGCGGGTCATTGGCGATTTGTGTTTTGAAATCCGGCTTTACTTTCCCTTCGGCAGAGCCGCCTTGGCCTTCTCCGGATCGATCTTGACGTCGCGGACGTCGGTGACTTCGCCCGCCTTCACTTTCACGGGCATGCCGCGAATCTTGCCGGGCGTCACGTAACCCACCGTCTCTTGCCAGACGATCAGGTTCTGGTCGCCGGCTGGAACTCCCTTGATCTCGAACGATCCATCGCTGGCCGTGGTCGTGAAAAAGGGGTGATCAAATACCATCATATACCCCTTCATCCAGGGATGGATGTCGCACCTCAGCTCGATCGGGAACCGGTCCGCCTTCAGCTTCACTTCCATCTGGGCGCCCGGACCGATGATCTGGTTGAAACCGCCGTTGTTGAATGCGGAGTAGCGCACGTTGTGGTTCTTGGGATCGGTCGATTTGATCACCAAGACCTGGTCCTGGTGCATGGGCAGCACGTACGGCTCGAACGCACAGTTCTTCTGGTCGAGCTCGACCTTCGGTGCCTTGGAAATCAGGTTCTGGACAGCGTCGGGGTTGCTCCCCTTGGGCCGCACAATATAGGCGAAACCATAGGCGACGCCCTTCGATTTGGGATCCACCACCAGATCACGCGCGGGGATCGGCTTGTCCCGGGCACAAACGTCCGCGTCCCTGGGCGCCTGACCCTTCTCGACCAAGTTGGTCGGGGGGGGTGGATGATCTCCCCCCCAGACCAATCGCCCCTTGACCGTTCCAAACTCGGCCTGCCCGGGCGGCCCGGGGCCCGCAAGCGGATGCGCCCCCCACGTCGTTGCCTGTAGCGCGAGGAAAGCAGCCCAGGAGAGCCAGAAGATGGCACGTGGGTCGATCAAACGGTGCCGCGGAATCTGAGGTTTTTTCATCGGCTATCCCTGGTCAACTCGCTGGCTTCACCTTGGCCGGATCGATCGTGAAACTCTGAGCGGTCGTGTCATTCGCCTTGATCGTCACGTTCTCGCCCGAGGATGCGGTCACGAACCCGACGGCTTCCTGCCAGACGACGACTTTCTGGGTTCCGGCCGGCACGTTCTTGATCTCGAAGTTGCCCTTGGCGTCCGTCACCGCGATGTAGGGATGGTCGAGGACCATCCAGTAGGCCGCCATCCAGGGATGGATATCACAGACGACCGGGCCTGGGATGTGTTCGGGGGCCGACGGAGTGAACTTGATGGACGCTCCTGCGCCAATGAGCGAATTGAACGTGGAATTCTTGAGCTTGACATTGATGTTGTGGCTGAGTGGGTCGCTCGACTTGAACTCCACGGGAACGCCGCTCATGAGCCCCAAAGCGTGCGGCTCAAAGGTGCAATTCTTCTGGTCGAAGACCACCGTGGCACCCGCAGCCGCCTTCTTGGCGTCTTCGTTGATCGCCGTGGGACGCGGCAAGTAAACGAACACGTTCCTGACTCCCTTGGTCGCTCCATCGACAACCAGCCGCTCGGACAGGATCGGGCTGTCCTTGGCGCACACCTCGGGGTTCTTGGCGGCCTTCCCCTTTTCCACGAGCACGCCTGGGGCGGGTGGATCACCACCGAAAACAACCTGGCCCTTGAGGGTGCCCCAGCCCTCGGCCTTCACCGGGGCCGCCTCGGCCGTAGTGGTCGACGAAGCCGCTCCCGCGGCTGGCGTGCCAGCCCCCGTCTTGGCTGCCGGGGCATTGGTCAGACTGACATTCGGCTCTGGAACCGCCACCGCGTCGCTCGATTCGGGCATCCCGCCGCCACAGCCCGCCAGGGCCGCGGCGAGGGTCGCGGCCAGGCTCAGGCCAAAGACCGCGCATTTCTGCGTCCAGCGAATCGACATGGGGTTTTCTCCTGTAAAAAAGCAGGTGTTCAAGGGGATGTCCCACCCGCCTTGGGCCCGGCCTCGGCCGGGGGGGACGGATTTGCGCCGCCGGCCAGTTGCAGCTCGACGGCATTCACATAGTTGAGCAACGTATCGCGAATCGCGCGAACCATGTCGATCGGCTTGTTCTCGAAGGTCTTGGGCACCGGAATCTGGACCGCGGCGCGGGGCGCGATGTTCTGGGGCATCGCCGTGTAAGGAACCAACCTGCGCGGATTGGCGATCCAGGTCTCGAGGTACTCGGGCCGGAAACGTACCGCCACGTCACGGAGGTCAGGCCCGTTGATAACCTGGGCACCCCCGGTCGGTTTGATCTTGCCGATCGCATGGCACTGGATGCAGGGCGAAGCTTTGTTGGTCATCATCTCCCATCCCGCCGCCAGGTAGTTCGGGTGCGGCTTTTCACGCTCTTCCAGGTAGGCTGGAGCCTGCTCGGGAATGATCTGATAGGGAAACTCGGTGCGATCCCGCGCGGCGAAATAATCCGCCAGTTGCTCGGTCTCCCTGGAAACGACACCCGGCGCCTTGCCAAAATGGAAACGCGGCATGCGAAGCTGGACCGCCGGCCGTATCGGGTGCGGCTGCTTCAAGAAGGCGCTGACCCAGGGCGTCTGAACCTTCGTGCCTTCCCGCAGAAGGGGTGGAGGCAGCCGGTTCCAGAACGAGTCGAACGGCGTCCCGGTGCGATCCGCCTGGTAAGTCGAGTAGAGCCAGGCGAAGTTACCGCCATTGGACTCGGTCTTCTTGACACGCGTCTGGTCAAGAGCGATGTTGTCGCCCACATTGAACGTGTAGCCCCGAATCTTGACCGGGCGCCACAACTGGACCGTGAGCTCATTCTCGAAGAGACCGATCGGCATTCCCTCGATCAAGAGGGGAGAGCCGTCATCCGTCAGGTGGCCGCCATCATCGGGCGCGAGCCCGAGCTCCTTCTCGATCTCATCGGCGCCTAGCTTCTTGTTCGGATCATACGTGAGGCCGGGATAGAGCTCCTGCAAGTAATCACTGGCTCGCGCCTGGTAAGAGGAACGCAAATTGGTCTTGAAGTTGGTGAAAGCCTCGGCCACCCTGGCGCCCGAGGGAATCGTGAATTTCGGCATCTCCAGCACGTGGCAGCCGGCGCAGTTGTAGCGGTTTAGCACCTTGGCACCCTCGGCGAGCGCGGTCTGCTCCGGCGTGTAGCGATTCTTGGGCAAGTAGCGGGCGGCGATCTTTTCGCCGGTCAGTCCCAGCACGAACGTCATCACTTCCTCGACGGCCTCCGGGTCGTTGGCCCAGGCGAATTGAGGCATCCGGAGCCGATCGTCCCAGGCCTTGTACTTCTCGCTCTTCTTGAGGTAGTCGAAGCTCCGCGGCCGGTGGAGCTTCTGGTAGAGGAAGCCGATGCGCGACTCGTGATTGACCTTTTCCTGGTAGAACGGGTCGGTGCCGTCGCGATTGCTCTTGTCGTCGGGCGGCTGATCGGCGAGATACTCGATGATGTGCCCGAAGTCGAGCCGGGCCGGGCTCTTGATTCCCCAGTCGGAGAGCGCCGTGCCGATGGGCTTGGCTTTCTCGAAGCCCGGAATGGTATGGCAGCCGAAGCAGCCGAGCCGCGAAATGGTCTTCTCGCCGAGAAAGTAGAGCTTTTCTTCGGGTTTCAGCTTGTTGGCGACCAGGTCGTCGACTTCGGAGAGCGAGACGGCGATCGAGTCGCCGCTGGGCTTCTTGAAGCCCCCCGCCTTGGTGACATACAGCTTGACGAGCTCGTCGATGGCTTGCTCTACCTCCTTGGATTCCAGGGGCAGAACATCGACCTTGACCGGCCATTCCGCGGGAACCGAGAGCAGCCAGCTCGCGATGTCGGCGGCATCCTGCAGCGCAAGCTGGAGGTTGGGCATCAGGGTCTTGGGATGATACTTGTCCGGGGCGTTAATCCAGTTCGTCAGCCACTTCTGACCTTGAGCCTTCGACGCAAACTTGGCCGCGATGTTCGATAGGTTGGGACCGTAATCCGCCCTGGCGAGATCCCGAACCGAGGCTGGGAAGCCCTTGGGATCATAGGTCGCCGCGGCGTCCAGCTTGTAGTTGGGGTTGCGCTGGTCGCGATCGGCCTGTTGAACCTCATCCGCCTGGTAGGGCCGATGCTGGTGACACGCCAGGCAGCCCTTTTGCAGGAATAACTCCTTCCCCCGGGAGGGGTCGGTCTTGGCCGGCGGGTCCACGAAATCATCCGGCGGAGTGCTGCGGGTGAAGAGATAGTGCGTGATCGCGTGGATCTCGGCGTAGTTCTTGGGCCAGTCTTCCTTGCCCTGGTTGTTCGTCACACCGTAAAACCGCGGCATCCGGGTATCGGGCCGGAACGCATGGGGATCGGTGATCCACTTGAGCACCCAGTCCTTGGCGTCCTTGTAGGTGATGTGCGAGAGATTCGGGCCGACCGCGCGCTCATCGGCAAGGTCCGGACCAAACGTTCCTTCGCCGCCGATCGTGTGGCAGCCGGTGCACCCGTAGGTGACGATCCGCTGATATCCCGCTTGCAGCTTCTTGGCCTGGGGAACGTCGGCGACCAGGTGATGACACTTCAAGCAGCTCGATTCGATGAACCGCCTGGGAAGCATCGGGAAGTCCCAGAAATGGATCTCTTGCCAGCCGTACTGCTTGGTCCACTCGTCGGCCTCGGCGAGCGTATTGGGCGTGTGCGAGGCGTAGGTAAAGTCGGTGCCCGACCCCTGGCCTCCATGACAGATCGTGCAGCCGAAGCTGTTGATCGGGTGCGGGCCATTGTCGTCAAGATAGAGACCGGCAGAGACCACCTTGCCGCGAGGATCAATCGCGGTCGCGCCCGAAGTCAGAAACGGATGCGACCGGAAAACTTCGGCCATCTCATGGCCATGAGTATCCTTGTCATAGCCGATCCGGTTGATCCCTTGGTGGCAGGTCTGGCAGCGGTCGTAGCGGGGAACTTCCTTGAAGTTGTAGTTGATCGTCAGGTCGGGGAGGCTGATCTGCTGGATCTTGGTAGGAGGCGCGGCGAAATCCATCAGGGGAAGTCCGCGCAGCGTCGCCAGCAGGCCGAAGTACTGGGCGTCCTTCTGCTCGATCAAGCGCTGTAGGCGGTCGGCTTCGCGGGTCAGCTTCTCGCGATCTTTCTTGAGATTATCGACGAAGCCCAAGAGCGCTTCTTTGTCGTTTTGCTTCTGTTTCAGAACAGCCTGGGCGGTTTCCAGCTCCTTGCTCAAGGAATCCAGCCGCTGCTCCGCGCCGGTCACGACCGTCCTCAAGTACTCCCGGGCTCCCTGATCCTCCCCGCGATCGACCATGCCATCGTAGAGGCTCCGCTTGCTGTCGAGGTCGGCCTTCTGGAATCGCCGCTGCGTGTCCAATCGCTCGGCGGTCCCGCCCAGCCGACTGAGCTCCCGCTCGATCGACCGAAGCTGGCTGGCCCGACCGGATGCATTTTGCTCGGCGGCGGCGATCTTGCCGTCGATCTCCTTGATCTGGGCCTCGTTCTTGGTCTTCTGCTCCTTGAGCTTATCTTGCTCGGCCGCCTTGAGCTTGTCGCGCTCGACCAAGTGAAAGTCGCGCTGAACCTGCTTCCATTGACGCAGATGATCGGCCATCACCATCCAGACGGTCAACAAGAGCATCGCGATGGACGAGATCGCGAAGACCAGATGAAGCGTCGGTTGACTGCGATAGGTTTCCTCGGATGCCGGCATGGTCGTCCCACGTCAAATGTTGAAGAAATACTCGGGAATGGCCACCAGGTATTTGAGGTTGATCGTCCACCGGAGCACCATCTTGATCGGCAAGGCAGCCATGAAAAGGATCAACACCGCAAGCGTCATGAATCGCAGCATCCCGGCCTGGCTGTAATACTTCTGGAAGAAAAACCGGCGGAGGATATAGGGCGTGAAAATGAAGTAGGACAGGCACAGCACGATCCCCGGTGCTTCCCGGACGAGGATCGACGGTGGCTTGACGGTACCCAGGAGCTGCACCCAGAACGATGTCCGAGAGATTGACGTTGTTGAGCGGGATCAGCTTGTGAAGGTCCCAGTATTCGTAGGGACCGAAGAAATTCCAGTTCGGCCCGCGCAGGAAGGTCCCGAGCAAGATCAAGACCACCCAGAGCACGACGAAGCCGTACTGGAAGGTGAGGAAGGCAAATTTGCGCTGGTCGTAAGTGTAGTAGCCGTTTCCCGCCTTGTTGGTGTCGATGTAAGGGATCGCCATCAGTCCGACGATGATCATGCTCGGCAGCACCACGCCCGCCATCCAGGGATCGAAATAAACGAGCATTTCCTGAAGGCCGAGGAAATACCAGGGCGCCTTCGACGGGTTGGGCGCCACCGTCGAGCTCGCCGGTTGTTCCAGGGCGCCTGCAGCGCGATTCCCCAGACCACCAGCACGATGGTGAGAATCACCATGCAGATCAGCTCGGTGTAGACCAGGTCGGGCCAGGTCAGGGTCTTCTCCGGCTCGAGCTCTTCGAGAGCGGGCAGGCCCTGGGCGATTCGCGAATCGTTGATCACCGTCCGCCGCAGGCCGAGCCAGAAAAAGAAGCCGACCAGGATGATCAGGCCCACGATCGGCACGTTGTCCGGCTTGGTGACGATCTCGCGAAAGTCGAAATCGGTCATGCTCAAGCCAAAGTAGAGCAAGAACAGGTTCACGATCGACCAGCCGACCAGTCCATTGGCGATATATCGCCGCCACCGCATCAGGGCGATGAACCCCAGGGTCGCGCCGACGAAGAACGTGGTCGGGCCTGCCACGTAGTCGAACGCGTCGCGGACGAACTGGGGCAGCAAGATCTGCCCCCCCATGATGTACGAGACTCCGATGGCCTGAAAAATGACGGCCGCCACGCTCCAGATCAAGGACCAGAGCGTGCGATTGATCGGCTTGCCCAGCCCGACGGCGGGAATGTGATCGTCAAGGCTGGGGGAAGCCGGCGCATGCCGCTCGCCCTGGGAATGGGCATGGGCCGAAAGCTCGGCGAAATGAGCCGCGTCGGCGCCCGCGAAGACCGCCAGGAGGGCATTGGCCAAAGCGCACAGGCCGTAGGCGGCGCCCATTGCGCCGGGCAGATGCTGCCGCCCCAGAATGATCAGGACCGCCAGCGCGTAGAGCGCGAAGAAACTGGTGATGAGCCAGGTCGGCATGCGGCGGGTCTTCGGCGCGAGACCAACGCGGCTCGCGCCCTCGGAGACCATGTCGCCGTACGCCACATGAGCCGCCGCGGCCGCGTTCAACATGGCGGCCAGCAAGTAGTACCACGCCAGCCCAACCAGCACGCCCGGTGTCAGGTCTTGGTGATGCATGAGAGCCTTGGATACTTTCAAATCCCTGAGAGCTGAGAACACGCCATGGCGGCGACGGCCTGGAGCTTGGCGCCGAGCTCGCCCGGGAAGGACCGATCACCCTCCGTGCCAGCCGGAACCGGGCGAAAGTGGGCGAATCTCACATCGGCCCGCTGATTCCCCCGTCCTTGCGCACTCTCCAAAAGTGGATCATGATCAGGAGCGCGGCGGCCAGCGGGATCGCCACGCAATGGAGCACGTAGAACCGCAAAAGCGCCATCTCGCCGACGCTCCGCGCACCCAGCAGCACAAATTTCGCGTCCGATCCCGAGGTGATCAGACTCACGCCGTTGAGTTTCAAGAGCGACGCCCCTGGGCCCTCCACGCCCACGCCCGGAGTCGCGCGCGCCATGTTCGAGCCGACCGTGATCGCCCAGATCGCGAGCTGGTCCCAGGGCAGCAGGTAGCCCGTGAACGACAGCAGCAAGGTCAGCACCAGGAGGATGACGCCGACCCCCCAGTTGAACTCGCGCGGCGGCTTGTAGCTCCCGGTCAAGAAGACGCGATACATGTGCAGCCAGACCGCGATCACCATGGCGTGAGCACCCCAGCGGTGCAGCTCGCGCAGGATGCCCAGCGTCGTCACGTCCCTCAGCGCCAGAATATCGTTATAAGCGTGCTCCAGTGTGGGCCGGTAATAGAACATGAGCAAGACGCCCGTCACAACCTCCACGATGAAGAGAAAGAACGTCGTCCCGCCCATGCACCAGGTATACGACAGCGCGATGCCCTGCTTGCGCACGCTGACCGGATGAAGGTGCAGGAAGAAATTGGTGAGCATCACCACCACGCGATTGCGCCGATCGGTCGGCATTGGGTGGCGGAAGATGCTCTTCCAGAGCTGGGTTTCCGTGAGCTTTTCCAGGATTGGCATGGGCGTCTCTACAACTCAAGCCGGTATGAAGCTGTCGGGGTCGGACCACTGACCTAACTCTTGCTGGAACTTCTGACTCTTGTCGACCACGATCTGGCCGTCATCGGCCAGAGTGACCTTGAAGCGCTCCAGGGGCCGCGGCGCGGGGCCTTCGAAGTTGATCCCCGAGATATAGAAGCCGCTGCCGTGACACGGGCATTTGAACTTCTGTTCGTTGGCCAGCCAGTTGGGCGGGCAGCCCAGGTGCGTGCAAATCGATTGGAGAGCGTAGATGATGTCCTGACCGTTGTATCGAGCCGACCGCACGACCCAGAAGCCCGATTCGACCTTGAATTTGTCGTTGACCTCTTCGGGCTCATAATTGTTGGGCAGCCCGATCTTGATCGTGCTGGGGGGCTCGGCCAGCACGTTGGGGAACATGAATCGGACGGTCATCAACGTCATCGCGGTGATGCCGGCGGTGAATGTCGTCCAGGCCACGGCGATCCACGAGACGAACAGACTGCCGACAAAGAAGCCGCGGCGCGAGGTGCCTTCCGCTCCCGCCACGTCGGCGGCGGCCAGCTCGCGAGTCGGCCTGGGCGGGACTGTCTGAGGCTTGGGTGGGGCCTTGGGCGCTGGTTTGGCAGGCGCGGGGGCTGCCGCGGCCGCCTTGGCGGCCAGGTCCTTGGCCTTCCTGGCGGCGGCCTGACGAGCCGCCTCGGCGAGGTCCTTGGGATCGGTGATCTTTTCCAGGGGCGGCAAGGTGCGTACCGCTCCTGCCTTGGCGGCCGGGGCCGCCGGTGCCTTGGCCGCGGCCGGCTTGGCCGGAGCCGCACCAGCCGGCTTGGCCGCAGCGCCGCGCGCCGCAGCCATCTTCTCTTGCAAGGTCATCGGCCTGCCGAGCGGCCGAGGCGGCTGCGCCGGCGCGGCCTTCGGCTCTTCGGCCGGTACTGGGGCAGCCGGCTCCTCGATCGCAGGCTCGACTTCCGCCGCAGGGGACGCCTCGACCGCGGCACCGGCCGGTGCGCCGGCACCGCCGGCACGGGCCGCCGCCAGCTTCTCCTTGAGGGAGAGCGGGCGCCCGAGCGCCGCCGCAGTCGGGACCTTGACCGCCGGCGCGGGCCGTGGCGCCGCGGCCGCAGGACGCGCTGCCTTCGGACTCACCACCTCCGGCGCCGCACTCGAGGCAACCGCCTGGCTCTCATCACCGGCCGCCTCGGGCGCCTCGCTGGCAGCAGCGGGAGCTTCACTTTCCGCCGGCTGCGCCGGGCCCCCCTTCCGCGCGGCCTCCAAGATTTCTTTGATACTAGGACGCTTGGCCATCGCTTCGTTCCCGACTCCTCGTGGACACCGGGCCGCCTGATTCAGCCACGCCCGGCCTCGATCGAAACGCAATCACCCGAACGCAAAGAACATGCCGCATGGCCTTCGGTGGAAAGACAAACCCTAAGCAATTATTGTATCGAACTTTACGCTTTGCCACCCGGGGCGGACCGATCGAGTGATTCCCAGCCGTGGGAAAAGGCCGGCTGCGGGCTTCCCACAACTTGGAACAGGGCACTCGTCCAGTAACGACCGGTCCGAGCCAGTTCGGTCCCCCAGGCCGCCATGACCGCGCACGCTTCTCTTTTCCAGTTAGACCGAATAGCCTATCAGTCCGACGGTCGCTCGGCAACAGAGTGCCGGAATCGGGCTCACAGTCGGCCGCCGCAACCGGTCGCTGCTGCTTGGCCGGCCCGACTAACTGCCAGCGGCGGGTCATCATCCCAAAACGGACTGAACGAGAGCGGAGAGTTGTTCCTTATCGTCAGTCGTTGCGGCAGCCTCATAAATGGCTTCGGTAGCTGCCTCGAGGGCGTCTTCATTGCCAGCGAACGACAGAGCCGCAACCGCTCGGGCTTGACCAAAGCGTCGCAAGTAATCGTCGGCCGCGGCATTGCCTTGCTCGGCGGCTTCCTGCGAGTCGAAGTACTCCCCATCAAGTTGTGCCACAAGAGCGTCAAGCTCGGCCTTCTCCTTCGCGGTCAGGACGCCGGCCGCCCGCACTTTCTCGATCGCCCTCTTAACAATCGGGTGTTCAACTCTTGTGCGAGCGATCGCGAACTCAGACGCCGCCAGGCTCGCCGCGCGCTGTTTTGCCGACGAAGCATGTCGCAGCTTGTTCGCAAGATCGGGTAGCTGGGTCTCAAGTCGGGTCATGGGGACAGTTCTCCGTTTCGACTTCAATTGCCCCGTCGCGGCTGCAGCGGCGTTAGGATTTTGGCGCCTGTGGGATTGATTAAGTCCTGGCAGGGGACACATACTGGCCTCGTTGCCCCGATTTCGACGACCAAGAGGTTCTTCGCCTGGGCATGCGCGACGATGTTGGCCTCTGCGTGCGCCGTTCCGCCAACCATTATCTCGCCCGGCCGCAAGGCAACGCCCGGTCGCAAATAGCTGCGCGGTTCGCTCGTCGCGACCAGCACATGGCGAACACCATTGGAGTCTTCGGCAACTGCCACGGCCATCGTAATCCTGCCCCGCTGGGCGGCTGGCAGGGCCGCTCGCAACTCTCTAACCCGTGCAGTCACCACGTGCGTCGAGTTCCGGAAAAGCGGCGCGATGTGTGCGGCAGCCGCATTCCCATCGGCTGCGCACCGGAGGCTTCCTGACAGAGAGCGTCATCTTATAATTTAATTTGTCGGGCTTGGCCTGGCAACGCACGAAGTGTCACAGCTTGATGAGAAGTCGCACGATCGGGAACTCACAATGGCTCAGATTTGGATCGCGTGCGCACTAGTTTCCGCCGCGCTTGCCGCCGGCACCGCCGAGGAAGCGACCGTATTGCGCGTCGAGCCGCCGTCCTGGTGGACCAGTACCCGAACGCAAGCGATCAGCCTCTTGATCGAGGGGCGCAATCTGGACGGGGCGACCGTGTCTTGCGACAGTCCATCGCTTGGGATCGCTCGGGCCGAGCCGGGACCTGGCGGTCGGGCGCTCTGGGTCGTGGCGACCATCGCCGAGGGAGCCGAAGCCGGCAATCTGCACATCGACGTCCAATCGCACGGGCAGCGGCTCCGCTTCCCCTGGGCCCTCTTGCCCGCGCCCCGCGAGAAACCGCACGCGTTCGGACCGGACGACATCATCTATCTGATCATGCCCGACCGGTTTGCCGACGGGGATCCACGGAATAACGCGGCCGGCGACGGCGATTCCATGCTCGACCGCTCGTCACCCGACGCCTACCACGGAGGCGACTTTTCCGGCATCCGCCAGCGTCTCTCTTATCTGAAGGACCTTGGCGTGACGGCGATCTGGCTCACGCCGGTCTACCGGCCCGAGCCGCGCTGGCTCGACATGAAAATCGGTGCCGGCATTCGCAGAATGGCGGAATACCACGGATACACTCCGGTGGACTTCTACGACACCAACCCTCGCTTCGGCACGCCCGCGGAATATCGGGCACTTGTCGATGAGGCTCACCGCCTTGGCCTGAAGGTCATCCAGGACCAGACCCTCGGCTACACGGGCCCGCGCCACCGCTGGGTGCACGCGCCCCCTTTCGACGGCTGGTTCCATGGACCGATCGCGAATCCGCCCATCTGCACGTTCCGCTACGACCTTCTTGCCAATCCCCACGCCAGCGAGGTCGAGCGCCGCGGTGTCACCGACGGTTGGTTCTTCGGGCTGCTGCCCGATCTGGACACGCGCAACCATCGAGTGAAGCGTTATGCGATCCAGCAGAGTCTTTGGTGGGCGCTGCGGTTCAACGCCGATGGCATTCGCCTCGACACCTATCCGCTGGTCGACCGCGAGTTCTGGCGCGACTGGAGCCGCCAGCGCGAAACAGCCGTACCTGGCATGTCGGTCGTCGGTGAGGCGTGGGATCAGGACCCCTGGAAACTCTGCTTTTTCCAGGGCGGGCGCGCGGGTTGGGACGGCATCGATCCCGGGGTCAATTCGGTGTTCGACTTCCCGCTGAACCATGCCATCGTCCAGGTCTTTTCCGCCAAGGCCCCGGCAACGCGGTTGCGAGACGTGCTCGCCCGCGACGGCCTTTATCCCGATCCCCAGCGGCTCGTCACGTTTCTGGACAACCACGACACGCCCCGTCTCGCGGCGCTTCCCGGCGTCGGGCCTGCCCGCTACCGCTTGGCCATCGCGTTCTTGCTAACGTGCCGAGGCATTCCCCAGATGACCTGGGGCGACGAGATCGGGCTGCCCGGCCACATGGACGATCGCCGGGATTTTCCCGGCGGGTTCGCAGGCGACAAGCGTGACGCCTTCGGCGGCAAGGGGCGAACATCCGAGCAACAGGCGACCTTCGAGAGCTGGAAAGCGTTGATTCGCCTCCGTCGGTCGAGCCTGGCCCTGCGCCGGGGCCGCCTGATCGATCTCGCTGCCGGCGACACAACTTATGCCTACTTGCGCGAAGCCGGTGCCGAGCGCCTGGTGGTCGTCTTTAACCTTGGTACTGGCGCGGCCACGGTGCAGATTCCGACCGACCGGATCAAGGACACCGGCCGCTTCGAGACGGTGTACGGCTCCTGCCGCACCCGGCTTGAATCTGCCAAGCTGATCGTTGAGCTGCCGGCCGAATCGGCGGCCGTGCTGCTTGCCACGGGCGAAGGTGCACTTCGCGGCAAAGTCTCTTTTCTGGCGAACACGCTCGGTGCCACGAACCCGACCAATCCATGAAAAACCTCATCAGGCTCGAATCAAAGTGTCTGCTTGCCGGCCTGGCGGTCCTGGCCGGCATGATGGCTCGCGCTGCCGGCCAGACCAGCGAGATCAGCGTTACCCTGGGGCCTCGCAATCAGCCCGCCGGGCTGACGGTCCCATCCGCGGGCGATGGAATCAACGTGCCGGAGGTCGTTTCCGGCGCACCGCGCGCCGGATCAAGGGAGGCGAGTCACCCTACTTGTACGTGATCGTCGATCACCCGGACTACGCTCGTGGGCCGAGGGACGTGTACGTGACGGTGGAGGTCCTCGACGACGCCTTTGGCCGGCTGGCACTCCAGTACGACAAGGCCAGTGCGACCCCCAACCTGGGCACAAAGTATACCGACTCGGGACATGTCATGCTCTTGACGGGCTCGATGCGCTGGCGGCGCGGCGTGTTCCCACTCCGGGGCTTGAGACTGGGCCACGGCCAGAACCAGGGTGCGGATTTCCGGCTGGTCGCGCCCAGTGTCGCGGTCCGCAAGATCACACTCGGGCCCGTGCCTCCTGCCGGATACGATCCGGATCATCCGATCGATCGGGAAGCGCTCCACGCTCTATCGGTGAACCGGCCGCCCGGTATGGCGCTGACGCTCGGCAACGACGCCAACCCCGACGATGCTGCGATTTACAAAGCGCTTTCGGTCACGAGCGTCGAGAGCTATGTAGACTGGGCAGGGGTCGAGCCTCGAGAGGGGCAGTGGGACTGGTCGCGGTGGGACAAACAGGTGGCCACGCTTCGCAAGGCCGGTTTGAAGTGGGTGCCCTTCCTCATTGCCGGCCCGGCTTACGCGACCCCGCTCTGGTTTCAAAACGGGCCCGAATCGCGGGTGTACCGCTGCCTTGAGCATTCACGCGACAGCAAGGTCCAGTCGCTGTTCAACCCGCTGCTCAGGCGCCGGATTGAACGGTTTCTGGACGCGTTCGCGGCCCGCTACCGCGACAGCGGAGTCATCGAATCGGTGCTGCTGGGAATCACGGGAATCTATGGCGAGAGCATCTATCCGGCCGGTCCCGAGGGAGGCTGGACGGCGGGACTGACCGGTCACTACCACAACCACGGCGGCTGGTGGGCCGGCGACGCGCTGGCCGTCGCCGCATTCCGCCAGGCGATGCAGGCGCGCTACACGTCGATCACCGCGCTCAACCGAGCCTGGAACACGTCGCACCGTTCGTTTGACGACGTGAAGCCGTTTTTACCGTCCCGCGCGACCGATGACCGGGCGCGTGCCGACTTTGTCGAGTGGTATCAGGACGCGATGACCGACTGGGCGGTCTTCTGGGCAAAAGCCGCTCGCGCGGTGTTGCCCAGGACGGACATTTATCTCTGCACCGGCGGCGACGGCAACCCCATGCTGGGCGCGGACTTCACAGCGCAGGTGGCCGCGATCGCGGGCCTGGGTGCGGGCGTGCGGATCACCAACGAGGGCAGCGACTACGCGGCCAATTTCACGCTGACGCGCGAGGTCGCGACGGCCACCCGGCTCTATCACACGTACTGCGGCTTTGAGCCCGCCTCTGCCGTCGATGCCGGCGGCGTGATCGCCCGGATTTACAATTCCACGGCGTCGGGGGCGCGCCAGTTGCACGACTACGCGCCCAATACGCTGGGCCAGGGCTCACGAGCGCTGGCGAACTTGCGATCTTACCTGCCGATGCTGGTTCCGCGCCGGCCGCGGGTCGAAGTTGCGCTGCTATCTTTCACGCGAGAGCTGGGCGATTGTCCCGGCCGCACTCGACCGGACCCTCGCACTGGCGCGCGTGCTGCGCGACGCCGCCGACCTTGATTTCGTCACCAGGCGCTCGGTGCGCGATGGCCACCTGAGGTCCCATCGAATCCTGGTCCTGGTCGGATCGCCCGTGCTCGAGCCGGCGGCGGCCGCAGCGATCGAGTCGTGGGTGCGCGCAGGGGGGACGCTGCTGGCGGTCGCGGCGACTGGCGAAGGCCTGGGCAGCCGGCTTTACGACAACTCCGCGTGGCGAGTGCGAGCCCTGGCGGTCGCGCCTCCCGGCGGTGAGATCGCCGTGCCGTCGCTGCGAGGCGCAGCCCCGGCACACTGGGTGCTCAACGTCGGCAGCGAGACAGACCAGCGATGGCTCACGGGGGATTGGAACGGGCGTGAGCTGGCACGCGAATGGCCGGAGGTCCCAGGTGCGACCATGCGCTGGAGCGGCGGCCGCTCTGGCGTTCTCCTGCCCGTTCAACCCGGCGCTGATCACATCGTACGGTTAAGCCTTTCGGCGCCGCGCATGGCGTTAGGCCAAAGAGGGATCTACGTGCGCGTCAACGGCCAGCCAGTAACCGTGATTCGCCACGCAGGCAAGCAGGAGCTTGAATTCCGCCTGCCCGCGAGCCTGGTCGGGCCTCGCACGGTCGCCCGCCTCGAGTTCTCGGCCGAGGCGTGGCGGCCCTCGCAGCATGAACCGGGCAGCCGCGACTCGCGCCGGCTTGGGTTCTCGCTGCGGCACGTGGAGGTCCTACGCGGCGGGATGACCGAGCCGCCGGCTCCGGCCGAGCTCACGCTGGCAGTGGACCAGAAGCGGCTCGAGGTCGCGACCCGGACCCTTGGTCGCGGCCGCACGGTCCTCCTCGAGGGGCAAAGCACGGAAGAAGTCGCCGCGGTCCTCGCGTCGCTCCTGGTCGCTCCCGTCAACGGCAAGCTCGACGGCCGGTTTGCCACCGTTACCGCGGACGGGGTACTATGGTTCGACCAGAAGCAGTCGCGGATCTGGAAGTCGGGCGAAACACGGTAAGACGTGACACCTTTTTCAGTTTTCCTCCGCCCACTCTCGCCGCATCGGCCTTACGTGCTCCACCGCTTCTTCGACTATCGCCCGAAACACTCTCCAGCATTCCCTGTCCGATGAGAAGGCGTTGCCGAGGGCCTGGATGTCGGCTGCTTTCAGATGGAAAGAGACGGGCCACCAGCAAGAGCTCTCAGCACACTTTTGCGCCAAGGCGTTCAACTGAATTGCCATCTGAGCGGGCGGCGTCCCGGGTCTCTCGCCTTCAGCCAACTCTTGGAGGGCGCGCCAGCAAGTACCATCCCGGTCCCATGCAAACGCGCTGCCGAGCGAAACGAGGAAGTCGCGCGAGAGTTGGAGTCCGGTACGCCGACTGAGGATTTCCGCAGCTCGTTCGAGTGTCATCTCTACCGCCTCGGGGAAGAAGACCGCGGGGCTCACGCGGAAAACCCGTGAGAGCGCCGCGATATGGCGCCGGCTCAACTTCCGCTTGCCGCCAAGGATCTCCGAAATCGTCGATCCGGCGATCCCGCTCCGGTGCGCGAGCTCGGTTTGGGCCATCTCGTTCGATTCGAGGAGGAACCGGAGCACTTCGGCATCGGAGGCCGGGCTGATAGGATGCTCGGTGGACTCATACTTGTGGACCAAGTCACTGAGCACGTCCAGGTAGTCGCTCTCGCCGGGCGCAGGCGCTCACGGGTCACGAGCCGGTCGATGATCGCGATGGCCTCATCAAGCTCGGCGTCGGACCGGAGGCGGCGCAGCGGGAACCGTTGAACGAGTTCAATATAGAGGTCGCGCTCCGGTGCAGTTCTGACAGCGGCCATGATAGCCTCCTGGATCTCCCCTCCGGATTGATCCCCGGGGGGCGACTTCGCCAACCGGCGCAAAGGTTACCGAAGAGATTGGTTCTCAGCAGCAATCGACCTTCCATTGATCGCGGTCGTATTCCTTGTGCGTCAAAACATGCAGGATGAACACTCTACCCCACTCGTATTTAATGTGAATAATTAATCGGAACTTGTTTCCCCCAATGTCAAACACAGTGCATCTACCAATCTGGTCAACGCCGCAGGAGCAGGTCTGCTTGATGTCGCTATAGTTCCGCCATAGCGAACGTTCAGCAATCCTGTGCCAGGCCCGTAGCGGACTCTCCGATTCCGGGTGTGCCAACCAAAAGTCGCGAAGCTTCTTTTCAGCGATCACGTGCACCGCGCGTCTTCCTCTTTCGATTGTTGCCCGCCTTTCCACCGCATTTTATTTCGCAATTCGCGAAAGATCAAGAACAGATTTCGCAATTCGCGAAATCAGTGGCCTGCGGTGAAGAAAGCAACGGGTCTGGAGGGTTGACCGCGCCCTGGGATACAATCAACGACGTTGCGCCGTGGAAGCTCCATCGCTAGCCAGCCCAGGAGACCCCCCGAATGGGACGCCGGCATCTGGCATTCGACATTGAAACGGCCAAGGAAGTTCCGGGCGAAGATTTCAACTGGCGACCGCATCGGCCGCTCGGGATTGCCTGCGCCGCGACACTCGCGAGTGATTCGAGCGAGGTTCGGCTGTGGTACGGTAAGACAAAAGATGGAGCGCCCGGCAGCCAGATGACCCGTGCAGATGCCAAAAGCCTGGTCCAGTACCTCGTCAAGATGGCCGGCGACGGCTACACGATTCTGACCTGGAACGGACTCGGCTTTGATTTTGACGTTCTCGCTGAAGAATCGGGCGCGGCGGCGAGCTGCAAGCAGTGCGCTTTAGAACACGTGGACATGATGTTTCACATCGTTTGTTCCTTGGGTTATCCCGTGTCGCTCGAATCGGCCGCACGCGGTATGGGGTTGGCGGGAAAGCCAGCGGGCATGTCCGGCATCCAGGCGCCGCGCTCTGGGCCCAGGGCCGCCACCAGGAAGTGCTCGAATACGTCGCCCAGGACGTGCGGACCGCGATCGAGATTGCTCGGGCCGCCGAGAAGCGACGGCGGTTCGAATGGATCACTCGCAAGGGCACCAAGAAAACGATGCCCCTACAAAGTGGCTGGCTCACCGTGAACGAAGCGTTGCAACTTCCCGAGCCGGACACCTCTTGGATGACTCGTCCCTTGAAGCGCCAGCACTTCATGGATTGGATGACAACTGCCTGACCGCGCATCACCAACGGAAAGGGCAGCCAATGCATTCTCGGCTCGAACCCGCCGCTGAGACAACCGCGCGATGACCTCACACGACCTGACCCCACCGACTGGCCCGGCCGCGCCGCGCCGGTTTCTGCCCGTGCTGCTCGTGCTGTTCGTCGGCAGCGGCTGTGCGGCCTTGATCTACGAGGTCGTCTGGCTCCAGCTCCTGCAACTGGTGATCGGCTCGACCGCCGTTTCCCTGGGCGTGCTGCTGGGGACGTTCATGGGCGGCATGTGCGTGGGCAGCCTGCTGTTGCCGCGCCTCGTCTCGGCCCGGCGGCACCCCCTGCGGGTCTACGCCCTGCTCGAGCTGGGCATCGGCGCCATCGGGCTCGCGGTGTTGTTCGGCATGCCGTATGTCGAACAGGTGTACGCGCGTTACGCCGGCCACGGCCCGGCGGGCATCCTGCTGCGCGGGGCCGTGGCCGGGGTGTGCTTGCTGCCGCCCACGCTGCTGATGGGCGCGACGCTGCCGGCGATCGCGCGCTGGGTCGAGACCGGCCCCGAGGGGGTGTCGTGGCTGGGCTTCTTCTACGGCGGCAACATCGCCGGGGCCGTGTTCGGCTGCCTGCTGGCCGGCTTCTACCTGCTGCGCGTCTACGACATGGCCACGGCCACCTACGTCGCCGTCGCCCTCAATGTGACCGTGGCCGCGATCGCCCTGGCCCTGGCGGCCGCCCCGGCCCGGTACGAGGTGCCGGCCGACCCCGCGACGAACGGGAGCGCGGAGCGCGCGGCCGGCGCCTGGGCCGTGTATCTGGCGATCGCCCTCTCCGGGATGTCGGCGCTGGGCGCCGAGGTGGTCTGGACCCGTCTGCTCTCGCTGGTGCTCGGCGGCACCGTGTACACCTTCTCCTTGATCCTGGCCGTGTTCCTGATCGGCCTGGGGATCGGCAGCAGCCTCGGGGCATTCCTGGCGCGGCGGGCCGCGTCGGCGCGGGTGGCGCTGGGCGCCTGCCAGTGGCTCCTGACCGCGGCCATCGCCTGGACCGCGGTCATGATCTCGGAGTCACTCCCCTACTGGCCGATCGTCCCCGAGCTGTCGCCGAGCCCCTGGTACACCTTCCAGCTCGACCTGGTGCGCTGCCTCTGGGCCGTCCTGCCGCCGGCGTGCCTGTGGGGAGCGAGCTTCCCGCTGGCGCTGGCGGCGGTCGCCTCTCGCGGCCAGGACCCCGGGCGGCTGGTCGGAGGGGTCTATGCGGCCAACACGATCGGCGCCATCGCCGGCGCCCTGGTGTTCAGCCTGCTGCTGGTCCCCGCCATCGGCACGGCCGGCGCCGAGCGGGTGCTGATCGGGCTTGCCGCGGCGGCCGCGCTGGTGGCCCTGATGCCCCTGCTCCGGCCAGCGCCCGCAACGGTGCGCCTGGGCGGCGCGGCGGCGCTGGCGGCCGCGCTGGGAGTGGCCGGCTGGCTCGCCTGGAGCGTGACGCCGGTGCCGTGGGTGGTCGTGGCGTTCGGCCGGCAGACGGCAAGCTGGCTCGCACGGTCGGCCCCCGGCATCGTCAAGGACGTCCCCGACGAGCCCGGCGACCCGGACGTCTTCTGCACCTACGTCGGCGAGGGGACGAACGTCTCGGTCGCCGTCACCATGACGAGGGAGGGCGTGCGGAGCTTCCACGGCGCCGGCAAGATCCAGGCGTCGACCCTGCCCGCCGACATGCGGCTGCAGCGCATGCTGGGGCACATCCCGGCCCTGGTGCACAAGAAGCCCGAGTCGGTGCTGGTCGTGGCCTGCGGCGCGGGCATCACCGCCGGCACCTTCGTCCTGCACCCCGACGTCAAGCGCATCGTCATCTGCGACATCGAGCCGCTGGTGCCGACCATCGTGACGCCGATGTTCGGCACGGAGAATTACCACGTGGTCGACGGCATCGCCCGCGAGAACCCCCACACGGTCAATGGCAAGCAGGTCGAGGTGGTCTACGACGACGGCCGGCACTTCCTCCGCACCACCCAGGAGAAGTTCGACATCATCACCTCCGACCCGATCGACCCGTGGGTCAAGGGCTGCGCCGCGCTGAATACGGTGGAATACTACCAGATGTGCCGCGATCACCTGAATCCGGGCGGGAGCGTGTGCCTCTGGATCCCTCTCTACGAGAGCAACCTGGAGACGACCAAGAGCGTGATCGCCACCTTCTTCCAGGTCTTCCCCCACGGCATCCTGTGGAGCAACGAGCGCGACGGCCACGGCTACGACGCCATCCTGTTCGGCCAGGTCGAGCCGACGGTGATCGACGTCGACGAACTGCAACGGCGGCTGGACCGTCCGGACCATCAGCTCGTGAAGCAGTCGCTCCGCGAGGTGGGGTTCGGGGAGATCAAGACCGGCGATCGACGGGTGACGGTGGTACCGGAGGAGGGCGATCGACCTGCTCGCCACCTACGCCGGGCAGGCGCCCTTGCTTGAAGGAGTGGTCGCGGGGCGCCCAGATCAACACCGACCGCAACCTGCGGCTCCAGTACCTGGCCGGCATGTGGTTGAATTCCAACATGGGCGAGCGGATCCTGTCCAGCATCCTTGCGCATTACCGCTTCCCCGACCAGACATTCGTCGGCTCGCCGGAGGCGATCGACGCCCTGAAGCAGGCCCTGGATCAGATCGGTCGGAAGGCGTCCGCGAGCCCCGCGCCAGACCGCCCTGGCTCGTAGATGAACGCGAGCGATCACCGTCGCATGGTCTCCTGGAATACTGACGTACCGAGAGCAACGTAAGGCCCGACCAGCTAGGTCAGCACAGATCCTCGTAGTCGTTGTGGACGCAGGTCCGCCTTGGTTTCGCCTCAGGCTTGGCCGGTTCGTGCGGGGGGCTGGCCGGTTCCACCTGAAGGGACTGGCAGTACAGGACCACCGAAGGCCCGTCGTGGTGGACTTCCTTCACCTCGAACTGCTCGATCGTGTCGGGCGTGGTGGGCACCGCCACCATCAAACGCCCATCATCGCCGGAGTGACTGGTGTAAACGTCCTGCAAATGTTGCATAAGATCCGTCAGCATTTCGGTCATCCTGGTCCTCCTCTTGGTCGCTCTCCCCTTTGGGTTCCGTGAAGGTAGTAGAACAAGGCCACCACACAAAGTCAACCAAATATTGAGTCTACGCTTCCTCTTGCGGCAGCTTCTTGATGCGCTGGCCGGCACGGAACAAGGCCCAGCCAAGCACCAGTACCATCGCGACGATGGCCAGGGTGAGGAAGACCGTGCTGTCCAAGATGTCGCGGAAGCCCCGCTCGGCGCGGTACCCGGAGTTGGCGATCTGGGGCCCCAGCTTGACGGTCACGGGTTGATAGCCTCTGGAGAGCGACGCCAGCACGGCCGCCGTGTCGTACCGGGGCGGCTCGGCCGTGTCGGAACCATACTCGACCCGGTAGGTCCGGCCTTGCGAGCCGAGGAAGACCAGCCGGTAGGGCGTGCCCTCGGCCTCGATCCCCGTGATCTCGAGGGGGGGATTGTCGGCATTCTCGATCACGAGCTGATAATTCTCTTGCCGCTGCTCTGGAAAATCGACCCGCAGCTCGGCGTGGCGAAATGCGCGGAACTGAATGAGCGACAGCGTGCCGCGGCCGACTTCGACCCAGTCGGTCCGCACGCCGTGCTGGACCGGAACCAGGACCCTGGCCGTCCGGCTGAAGTTCCGGCTCGCGGTGCCGAGCGAGAAGCGAGTGAGCGGTTCGCGCCGGCTGAAGATCTTGACCCGCGTTTCCTTCGTCTTGGGGTCGTGCTCGACCAGAACTGGCTCAAGCGGATAGCGAACGGCCTCGATTTTCCTGCCGCCTTCTTTGTCAACGGTCCGCCACAATTCGACCCCATCGATGCGGAACGGCCGCCGCTGGGTCTGCGTGATCTCGACCTGGCGGTCTTTCTTGCCCTCTTCGCGGCCGCGGATCAGCGTCGCGCAGCGGCGATTCGCGGTCGTCGATCTCCTGCTCGACGACGAGCTTAAAAGGCGGTAATCGTTGGCCGGGAACGTCGACGTCCCGGTTCCGGATGTCCATGAACCGCGAGTAGTCAAAGATCACTCCGTCGCTCGACGAGCAAAGCCCAGTCCTTGCCGATCTGCGAGCCGTATACTCGGACGCGGTGCTCATAGTCGACCAGTGGCGTTCGGATCGTCGCCCCGCTGGCGCTCGGGGCCTTTTCGTCGAGCGCGACGACGATCTCCAGCGCCTTTCCTTCGTCCACGTGCAACGACGCGACCTTGCTGGTGCAGGTTTCACGGACCTGGATGGTCCGTCTCTGGGCGGCCGGCTCGAGCAAGTACGGGACCTGCGCGCCTCGATCGTCCACTGATTCGCAGGTCGGGATAGCCGTCGCGGGTCGCAGCGTAGATGTCGCTGTCGAGGGGGACGGCCAGGATCTCCTCGCCGGTCGCGGCGCCCCGATCCACGTCCTTCCGGAACCGCAGAGCCGGCTCCCCATCCGCGGCCGTCGCCGAGACCGCGAGCCCGAGGCAGAAGATCAGTGCGAGTCGTCCGGTCATGGCGTGGCTCCCTGGTCCTGAGACGTGGTCGCGCTGGCGAATGTCTGCCGGTACTTGAGGTACAGGAACGCGCCGCTCAAGATGAGAATACCCAGCAGGATGAAGGCGATGATGCGATAAAACTGATCCAGGTTGGCCAGGTCGGAGAAGAAGACCTTGAAGCCGACCACGGTGAAGAGACCGAGCCCGGTGAAGCGGAGCGGCCCGGCGTTTTTGTGAATTCCGCCCACGATCAAGCCCAGGGCGAAGAGGGACCAGAGGATCGAGATGCCCCCCGGCCCGCAGCGCCGGCACGAACTGAGACAAAAACGTGTTCAGCTCGAGGGTCAGGAACACAAACGCCAGGCCGAGCGCCAGCCAGCCGGCCAGCTTGTCCGCATGGGGCAATTGTCGGCTGGCCGCGGAGCCAGGAGAAAGCCAGGACGAAGAAAGCCGCCATCGCCCCGAAGTCGACGCAGCCGCATCAGGGCATCCAGGAAGGAGTAGTTGCCGCCGTAGACGAAGGCGTCACCCAGCTCCCAGAACGGCAGGTCGAAGAACACCAGCTTGACCAGCACGCCCGCGACGAAGATCGCCAGAACGGCCAGGACCGGCCGACTGGGGCTGGCCAGGTACTCGTAGAGCAAGAGCAGGCACATCGCCAGCCAGAGCAGCGTGAGCACCGGCAGGCGGCACGGCGCGAAGAGGTAGCCCAAGCGTGCGGTTCAGCTCCAGGTGAAGGAACAGGAACGCCATCCCCAGCGACGAGGATGATCGAGCACCGCACGGCCCACTGCGTCCGCACCCACTGGGCCACGTCGTTGGCCTGGTCGACGGCCAGGCGGGCCGACGGCCGCGGCGCCTTGAGCAGGAAATAGGCCCCCGCCATCGAGGCGATCGGCACTCCGAAGACGACCAGCCGCTCGACCAGGTGCAGCAGGTAATCACCGAGCGAGACGTCGGCCGCCGGCAGCGCCGCTTGAGTACTGACCGGGCAGATCCATGAACCCGAACCGTAACAGCACGATCCCGTAGAGCAGAAAAGCGACCTGGCGCAGGAACTCGCTCTTGAGCTTGTCGGCCAGCCAGAGCATCACCAGGGCCTGGATCGCCCAGCTCACGGTGATCCACTCGCGGGAAAGCACCAGCGGGATCGTGACCGCCAGGAAGAACACCGCCAGCCCCATGAAGCTGAGCATCAACTCGCGGTCGGCGATCCGCCGCACCAGGAAGTAGTAGACGTGGGCGGCATAGAACGCAGTCAGCCCAAGCGTGACGACCGCGACGGCGTGCTGACCGTATGCATCACGGACCAGGACGATAACTCGCGCCGAAGAAGATCCCCGCGTTGAGCAGCAGGCCGATCAGCTCGAGCAGCGTGCTCTTGGTCCGCTGGACGACGTTGAACAGGAACAGCGTCGTCGAGTAGAGGACGAAGAACCCGACCAGAAACGGCATCACGTTCCAGAATTCGGTCCGGCTGGTAGTCCTTCATCGAGGCGGCGAACAGGCCGTAGGTGCAGACGAAGCCGAGGTAATTGAGCAGGTGCCAGTTCTTCTTGAGGCTGATGCCCAGGATTCCGCACCCCAGGAGCAGCATGTAGGTAAAGAGCCCGACGAAGTTGACCTCGCCCGTCGAGAGCATGACGGGCGTGCCGTAGCCGCCGATGATGCCCAGGACGGCGATCAAGAGCGAGTCGAACCGCACGGCCATCACCCCGGCGGCGACGGTGATCGAGTCCCATCAAGGCGAACGCCGTGTAAGCGTCGATCAGGTGATAGAAATTCACGGCGGCGAAGATGCTGAAATAGAGGGTGGCAATGCCGCCGCCGATCGAGCCCCTGGCCCAGCAGGTGGTAGAGCGTACCCAGGAGCCGTATGCCGCCCACGAGCAGTCCCACGCCGGCCAGGATCGCCAGCGCGACTCGACCGGTCGGTGCGATCCAGCCGTTGTCGATCGAGTACTTGAGAAAGAAGCCGATGCCCATCACCAGGATCACGACGCCCAGCCGCAAGAGCCACGTGCTGGCCACGGCAAACTCCATCGAGTAGCCGGAGGGACGGTGCTCTTCGCCCACGGTGATCCAGTTCCAGATCTTGACCAGGATTTCCTTGGCCGCGACCTCGAAGCGGCTGGGTTGCCGCGGCGGGAGGGGAGGGCGGCGAACCGGCCGGCGAGCCGCCTCGTGCTTCCAGGTCGGCGCCGCCGGTTCCGGTTCAGCCGCCACGGACGGTTCCCGGAAGGCCGCGCTGGCGGCACGCGCTGGCTGGAGAGTCGGGAGCGGCAAGTTCATCGGCTCCGGAGCAGCCGGAGACACGGCCACGGGCTCGGCCGGCATCGCCGTTGCCGACGCCGCCTCCGCATGGAGTGAGGAGCGAGGCTGGGGCGCGGGCTCGAGCCGCGCGGGGGCGTCCCTCGGCCCGGCGCGCCGGGCAAGATCCTCGATCAGCCGCCGGCTTTCGCGCAGCTCCCGGCGCATCTCCGGAAGCCAGCTTTCAAGCTGCTCGTTCGCCTCCCGCTGCCGGCCCAGCACCCGGAACTGAAGCACAAGCACCACGATCGGGCTCAAGACCAGCACCACGAGGGCCAAGAATCCGAGTACTTCGATTCCCATGATCGTGACCCTCAAGAAGCGACGACTTGGATGGCACGGCACCATGCGAAATTCACCGACAAACCGCATCAGTGTAAGATATCCATCTGCGGTTGAGGTGTGCCATTGATTCGGACGGGGTGCGCATTTCCCCCAAGTCGTCGCAGCAATGGCGGCTGCCGCGCGGTCTTCCCGGCGACGGGCCGCGCAACGCCGCGAGGGTCGATCTCGCCCAAGAACCAGCGTCGTCGCCGGCCGGATCAAACCCGGGCAATGGCGACGAACCGCCTGTGTCCGATGTCACTTAGTATCCAGCAGCTCGAGTGTGCTCGAGATTTCGTGAAGCCGCGCCGTCAGGTAGGACCGGATCTCATCGCTGGTCGAAAGTTGGAGCACGTGATGGGCGAATCGCTCGGCCTGGGCGGTCGTCACCGACGCCAGCAGCTCCTTGACGGTGGGGATGAAGGCGGGGCTCATGCTGAAGCGGCGCAGACCCATGCCGAAGAGCACCAGGACCGATCGCGGCTGGCCGGCCATCTCGCCGCACAGAGTGACGGGGGTGCCGGTTCGCTGGCACGAATCGAGCACCATGCGGAGCACGCGGAAGATCGCGGGGCTGAGCGCCTCGCAGAGGTGCGCCACCTTGGGATTGTCGCGATCCGCGGCCACCAGGTACTGAATCAGGTCGTTGGACCCGATCGAGATGAAATCGGTTTCGCGCAGGATGGCGTCGATGCAGACCGCGGCCGCGGGCACCTCGACCATGACACCGGTCTTCACATCCTCGGCGAACTGGATTGCCTCTCGTTTCAGGTCGTTTCGCGTCTCCTTCACCAGGCTATTGACGAAATGAAGCTCCTCGACCGTGGTGATCATGGGGAAGAGGATCGAGACCTTGCCGTGGCGGCCCGCCCGTAGAATCGCCCGGAGCTGCGCGACGAAAAGCTTCGAGTTTTCGAAGAAGATCCGGGTGGAACGCCAGCCCATGAAGGGATTGGGCTCGCCGCGGCGGCCGAGATAGGGAACGGTCTTGTCACCGCCTAAATCGAGGGTGCGGATCGTCACGGTCTCGTTGGGAGCATTGGCGATGATCTGGCGGTAATACTCGTATTGCTCCTCCTCGTTCGGCACGTCGTGATGGGTGAGGAACAGGTATTCGGTCCGGAACAGGCCGACCCCGGCCGCGCCGACCTTCTGGGCGGCCTGGGCGTCGGCCAGGTTGTTGATGTTGGCAAGCAGCTCGACTTGAGTGCCGTCGGCAGTCTTGGCGGGGAGGTCTTTATTGGCGACCAGACGGTCCTTGAGATTGAAAAACTCGCGCTGGACTTTGCGGTAGGCCGAGGTCGCCTCCTGATCGGGCCGGACGATCACCATGCCGTCGCGCCCGTTGACGATCATGAGATCGCCGCTTTCGACCTCGCCCATGATCCCCTCGACGCCCGCAACCGCCGGAATTCCACGGCTCCGCGCCAGGATGGCCGCATGGCTGGTTGACCCGCCGAGCTCCGTGACAATTCCGGCGATCGCGAGGTCACCCAGGCTCATCGCCTGGCTGGGGAGGATCTCGTGAGCTACCAGGATGACCGACTCATCGCCGTTGCGGGAGTCCGTGGCCGGACTGGTACGGCCAAATTTATCGCGCGTCAGGTGCGACTCGATCCTCACGATGACGTCGCGGATGTCGATCATCCGCTCGCGAAAAAAGTCCTGCTGGATCCGCGCAAACTGCGCCGTGTAGTGATTCATCACCACTTGAAGCGCCGACACGGCCGTCAATTGCTGGCCCTCGATCAGGTGGTGAACCTTGGCGACCAGGGTCGGATCATTCAGGATCTGAATATGGCTCTTGAAGATATCCGCCGCCGAGCCACCCAACTCCTTGGCAACCTTTTGGACCAAGGTCTCGAGATCGGTCGCCGTCTCGGCCACGGCTCGGTCGAAACGCGCGATCTCGCCGGGAACGTCGCGGGGGCTGGCCAGAGACTGTTGCTCCAGCGACCCGAGAACCGATTGGACGCGGTGGGCGACTCCCACGACGATTCCTGGACTGACACCGATCCCTTTACGCATGACCAGCCCGTCTCAAATTCCCACGGTCGTTTCCTTGTACGACCATTCCCATCCCCGCGGTCGCGCCCCAACCGGCGCTGTGCAATCGCCAGCATTCGTTCCCAAGCACGGCCGCTTCGAGGCACGTTGGATGGGAGACGATCGACGATTCGACTCATTCCAGCGACGTGACCATCCCAGGTCTCCGCTGGAGAAAGACCGGAGTTGCGGCCGCCAAGCCGGCGCGACGCCGGACCACGCCTAACTGAGCAATTCTCATACCGAAAGAACCCATGCGAATCAGATCTGGCCGTCGGGGCGAATCTCGGCTTGCCTCAGCGTATAACGTCGAGACCGTCGCGTCTATATGGCACCTGCTGCGAATCCATGTCTTCACAAAACCTGGCACGAGCCCAGGTCGTGATACGATTCAAATGATCAGATAGGCTTGGGAGCCTCGATTTCGGCTCGTGTGGGAGGTTGCCCAAAGCGGTCAAGCAGCACGATCGCAACCGCCATGAGGGCGTAGGCTGCCGCCCAGTGGTAAGGTGTCTGGCCCGCGCTGGCCTTGAAGCGGCCCTCGGCCTCAAGCTGCCTAAGCACATGGGCTGGGGGCATGATCGGGCTCGAGGGCAACGGCGAGTGAATCACGCCAAACCAGGAAAAAACGGCTGCGATCAAGAGGGTCGCCACCACCGGCCTGACCCGGCCGTCGATCAAGTGAGCCAGAGCCGTACCCCAGAGCAGGCTGGTCACGATGAATCCGCCCGCAAGCATGGTGACCGACTGAATCCAATGTTGAGTCTGCGGCCTGAGCTGCGTGAACGGTTTGCCAACCTCGGGCATCACTTGATTGAGGGCCAGAAGTGCGAGATAGGCCAGCGCCGGCACGCACGCCAAGGCGACCGCTGGAAAATGGCGCGGCGCCGTCGCGTGAAACGACTGCGACGTGATTTCCAGGCCGATGAAGATCAGGATCGGGAAAATAACGGCCTTGGGAATGATCAAGAAGATCCAATCAAAGAAGCCGAAGATCCCCGCCGCTCCCACGAAAAGCGCGGTCGCCAGAGTGTAAGCCGAACGCGCGCCCATGGCCTTGTAGGCGGGATGGCCGATGTAGGGAGTTGACTGGATCACGCCGCCAAACAGGCCTCCCAGCACCGTGGCCAAGCCTTCGGCAGCGATGATGCGGCCGGTCGGGTAATCGTCACCCGCGGCCGCTGCACTCTCGGTGCAGTCGATGCCCCCGACCACCGTCGCTAACGCCAGCGGCATCGCCACCGGAAGATAACCCACAGCATCCCGCCAGTAACGCGAAAACCACTCGAGCCATTCCGCGACCGGCAGCGGCAGCACAGCCCGAAACGCCGCCACGGGATGCCCTCCCTCAGCACCCAGCCCTGGCCCCCAACCCACCAGGTGCATGCCGTAGTAGCACACGCAACCGACCGCAACGGCACCGAGCGCTCCGGGAAACTGCCGCGGAAAATGCCACCGCGCCGTCAGGGTTGCAAGGATCAATGCCAGCGCGACCATCCCCGCCACCGGCTGAGCCACAATGTCCAACAACGGCAAAAAGCTGATGATAACCAGGGCAATTGCTGTAAGCGATCCGAGCAATCCCGCTCTCGGCACAATCTTTCTCACCCATCCGCTGACCGGAGCACATCCCAGCTTGAAGATTCCTGAAGCAAGAATCATGGCTATGCCCAAAAACCAAGCATGACGTGCTGAAGCTTCGGCATCGAGACCCCGATGAAGGGCCTCCTGGTAAGCGGGACCGATGATCAAGAACACGGTGCCGAAGGTACTCGGGGTGTCAAGTCCCAGCGGCATGGCCGTCACGTCTCTTCGGCCGGTACGCCGGGCGAGTCGCAAGGCCATCACCGAATAGATCAGATCACCGACGAGAACCCCCACGGCGGTTCCCGGTATCATCTTGACGAGAACAAATGTGCGGGGCAGATCAAACCCGATCACCAGCAAGCTGGCCATCAGGATCATGCAACCGATATTGTCGAGCATCAACCCGAAGAATGCGTTGATATCACCCCGCGCGGCCCATCGATATCCGCCCGTGCTTGCCGGCCCGCCGGCCGCGTGAGAATTCACAGTCAGTTGCTCCCCGCGCAGAAAGGTTCCGGGTCAATCCCAGAGTAGTGGACGTCTGTCGGCCAGTCGAGCCGCCAAGAGCGCGATCAGCCCTACAAGCAAATACACGGCCGCGGTCGAGGTGATCGCCACGCCGAGCCCGAATCGCTCCGAAGCGGCACCGATCACCATCGGTGCCACGAAGCCGCCCGTCCAGCCGACGGTGTTCATCAGTCCGGCCGCCGTCCCACGGTCTTCGGGGGAAACGACGTCAAACAAAGCGGCGAAGATATTTGCGTCGTAGATTCCCTTGCACAAGCCCGCACCGATCAAGGCCGTGATCAGGATCGGCACCGAGCTTGATTCGCCGGTCAAATAGACAAAGGGTGCCGCGAGGATCAACCCAACGCTTTGCACGCGGATCCGCCCGCCCCTCGATCGCCGTGCGGCCCAATCGGCCAGGACGCCGCCTGAGATCGCGCCGGGTAAGCTTGCCAGCGGCCAGACCACCGAGGCGAGCGCCGAAACCTTCAATCCGAGCTGAAAATGCCGGAAGATGTAGGCAGGTAGCCAGGCGAGAAACGTCGCCGCCACGAAATTCGCCCCGATGAACACCAGGAGGAGCACGGCGGCGGCCGGATTCATGACGATTCGCAGGACCTTGTCCGCGAGAGGCCCGGCAACCGGCGGCGGCGAGCCCACTTCACCCTCGCTGGCGAGGTCGAGATCGTCCCGAATGGCCTGCTTGGTCTTGGTGCGGCTGCGAGCCGGCTCGATCAAACAGACTCCGAGCAGAAGGGCGTAAGCCGTTCCCGCCAGGCCCAGCGTCCAGAACGGCGAACGCCAGCCGAATCGCTCGCCGAGCGCGCCTCCGAGATACCAGCCGCCCGCCGTTCCCAGGTAGACGCTGGTCTGATGGACGCTCATGGCGCGAGAGCGCGTACGCGGCCCGTGGTAGTCCGCCAGGATCGACATCGACGCCGGGAAGTAGAATGACTCCCCCAGCCCCTCGCTGCCGCGCAAGAGAAGCAGGTGCAGAAAGTTGCGCGAGAATGCCGTCGCGGCGCAGATCAGGCTCCAGAAACCAAGACCGAGCGTGATCAACAGCCTGCGAGACAGGAAGTTGACCGTGTAGCCGGTAAACGGCGATGCCAGGGCGTAGACAATCATGAACGCCGAGCCCACCATACCGAGCTGCACGTCCGTGAGGAAGAATTCGCGCTGGAGCAGTGGGACGACCGCGCTCAACGCCTGCCGGTCGGCATAATTGAAGAACCCACAAAACCAGAGCAGACCGACGACGACCCAGGGGTAGGCCGGCATCGAGGCAAACAGATTGCGTTTCGGTTGATGCGCCACGTCGCCTTTTCCCATCAACCCCGACCGCTCAACCTTGGTCCTTCGCGAGCAGCCATGCTTCATTGAAACGGACATGCTCGATCGTGCTGCCCTGCCCCGTCCGCCGGTAGGTGTAGGTCACGTGGATCGATCGGTCGGCCGCTTGAATCAACGACGGGTAGTGAAACAGTCCCGCCCCCGGCGCCGCCTGCTCCAGGTGGCGCGTCCACTTCCATGTGGCGCCCTCGTCGTCGGAAACCGAAACCGCCAGCGAGTGTCGTCCAGCAGCCGTATCGTTGTAGACCAGCACCCAGTGCCCGTTGGCCAGGCGAATCGCCTCGATGCCGGCTCCGGGATTGGGGAAGGGCGAGTCGGTGACGGGCGACCAGGATACGCCTTCGTCGGGCGAGGTGCTCAGGCGAATCCGGTGGTGCGGACCGTTGTCACGCATGAACGCCACCAGAACCCCATCATTCTTCCGGACCAGACTGGGCTGGATGTTGCCGAAGCCGCAGAGCGGGTCGCTGGCTCGCCAGGTCTCGCCGCGGTCGTCGGAGATCGCCATGATCGAGGCCGAGAACGTGTCGGAATAGAGCGGCAGAACCCAGCGACCCGACGGCAGCGCGACGGGATGAACGCGCGGCATCCACCCCAGCCTCTGATAAAGCTCGTCACGCGACCGGCGCTCGATCTCCTCGAGCGCGGTTCGATACCGTTCCTTTTCCGCAGCGCTGCGACTCGCGATCGCCCGCTGCATCTCGACTGCAAAGCCTTGAGGAGTCACGTGCAGCACACCCGTCCGCGACCACCGGGGCGGTCCTGGGTCGTCACCCGGCCGATCGCATTTGGCGTACTTGAGCAGCGCACCTTCCCAGCGGTGGTCGAGAATGGTCGGCCAGAACAGCCAGAGCGACCCGTCCGGCGCCGCGAAGAGGGCCGGGTTGCAATCCGGGTAGCCCGGCGTGTCGGCCATGACGAATTTCGGCCCCCACTGCGAGTCTCCCCGGTTCCGCCATGCACCTTCGATGACGACGTCGTCGGCCTTGCGCTCGCCGCTCCCGGAGTACCAGACCGCCAGCAGACGCCCCGGCTTGGTCTCGGCCACGCACGATGCATGGTTGTGCTTGGGGTTGGGCGGAAAGATCGCGGAACGCTCGAGAAATGGCACGTCGGCCCAGGCATCCGCCACCAGACCGTTCAAGAGGAGCAGAACCCATGCGAGCCACGGTGCTACCTGGTCGCGCATTCTCAGAGCGTCTCTCCCGAGCATCGAGGTTTGTGGGCGGAGCCGGCGAGTGGATCGAGTTTACGAGCCCGGCCGGGGTTGAGCAAGCGGGCAGCCGACTGTCCGTCTAGCGTACCGGAGCGCTCGACGGTCCCCTGGCCTCGCGCCGGCCGGCCGCTCCCTTCGAGGGGAGGTCGAAACGCCGATTGACGAGCCGCTGGGAATTATACGTGGCCGTGTGGATCATCAAGGGAATCCCGGCGCGGCGGCCCGGCGGCTGCTCGAGCCGGTTGCCGTCCGCGTCCACCACGAATTCCGCCGGATCGTGCGACGGCAGGAAACCGAGCGTCAGTCCGACGAGCGGCTTCCTGGATTCCGAGCGACTGAACTGGCTCAGAAAGGGCTTCGACCAGCGCACGACGTTCTGGTTCATCCCGACGGTCATGTAGGTCCGACCCTGATTCGACTTGGTGGAATTCGGGTCATGCTCGACACCCAGAGCGCCGCCCTCCTCGGCGTCTTCGATGACGTTTCCTTCGATCACGCCGCCCAGAAAGGGCGCGTGAGTCCAGCCCCACATCTGGGGTTGTTCGGTCGGGCAGGCCGTCATGCGAAACGCGTGCGCCCCGCCCAGCAGGTGGTTCTTGATGACGCGAGTGCCGAAATGATTGCCCACGAAGACCAGACCGTCCGCCCGGCGGCTGCCCCGGATGTCGATCCGGTTCTCCTGAAAGGTTTCGTTGGTGAAGCCGCCGCCGATCGAGATCGCGAGTGTACCGGCGGGAAGGGGCGGCTCGACGAGCAGGGTGGTCGAATCGACGACCTGCGCAACCCGCCGCCACTGGCCGGCGGCCGAGCCCTTCAAGATCGAGATCACGTCGCCCGTCCGCACGTGATCACCCTGGAGACGGCCGGTACGGAGCATGCGTCCATCGGCTGAAACCGCCATCACCTGTCCTTCGTATCTCAGCCGATAGCTCTCGGTGAGGATGATCTCGGGCTCGTTGCTCCAGGGAATCGTATCGTCGTCGCGCGCCCCGATTTCTTCGATCGTGTTCTGCTCGATGACATCGTCCGAGCTGTAGCCCCCCAGAACCAGAAAACGCCACGTTTTACCACTCGGGCTGGGGGAGTGAGTCTGATTCCCCCGAATCACCAGGTCGCGCGTCCCATGCCCGACGAACACGGCGTGCGCCACCGTTCCCGGTGGAGTGCCGCGAGAGACATTGTTGAACGATTCGCCAAGGGCCCTCGAAAAACTCGATTGCCCCACCCCGCAGAATGTTGTTCGTGATCACACCGCTGCTGGCTCGAAGCAGCCTCATCAACCGCACCGCGTCGACCCATGCGCCGCGATTGTCGACGGGCGAGACCTCCAGGTCCAGATGGGTCAGCACGATGTTGGGTCGATACGCGTCCTGATCCGGGTCCAGGTTGTCGGTCATGCCGATGACCGCGGGCCCCCACGAGATGTCATTATTCCACCGGACGGGACCGTCGAACCGTACTGCGAAACCATTGAGTGTGGTATTGCCGCGGTGGACCTTGATCGCCGCGCTCCACGGAGGTTCCGAGCCGGCCTGGGCAAACTGCAACGTCGCTCGTCCCTCGGATGTCAGGGTGACCGGCTGCTTCAGTACCAGCGGGCGAGTCAGCCGGTACGTTCCCGCCGACAGCACGACGGTGCCGTGCTGCTCGACCAGCGCCTGGAGATCGTCACCCGGCCGCGCGACCGTACGTTCGGGCCGCGGCATCGGTGATCGGCGGCTCAGTTCGCAGCGTTCGCCCTTGAATCGAATCAGCGTGTTGCGCCCACCTGACGAAATCAATCTCAGAGTGAACAGCTCACCGCCGACTTCGCGAAACGGAGGAAAGAAGAGATCGGCCGCCTTTCGGTCCGGGTTGAACTTCACCTGGCACGTCTGGGCGTCGGGTTCCGAGAATTTGGGCGCTCGATCGCTGCCGCGGAAGATCCACACCCGGCGCATCCCGTCGCTGAGCACCGCTGCGTCGATCGCGCGGAGATCCGCGAGGCCGCTGATCGCGACATGCAGATCGCCGAGCCGCTCGGTACCCACGGCGTCCTGTCCAAGCCACTGCACCTTCGCCGCACTCTCGACCAGTTCGGGCAACGGCGGCTCGGGCATCCTGAGCTTGGGATCACACCGCCCCGCGACCATCGTCGCCCCAGCCAGTTGATCCTTATCGTAAAGGACCATGACCTTGATGCGCTGCGAGTTCATGTCTCGATCGGGCTGAAAGTACAGATCGGCCTGGGAAGGGTCCTTCGAATCGCGGATGAGATCGGCATTGCCCAGCAGCTTGGGGTTGGTGCCAAATTCCCAGCGCGAGCCGGATGCGCACTCGATGCGGACCGCCTTGATCGCCACGGTGGCCGCGAGCCGGCTGAGATGGACCCGAACGTCTTGTAACCCGTCCGGGCCGACGCAGGGCCCCGGTCCGGTCCAGTCCTGACTATCCTGTCCGATCCAGCGCGCCAATACATGGCCAGACGCGCCGCCGGGTTGATAGCCGGCCCGCTTGATCGGGATGCGGTCAGCCGGTCGACTCTCGTCGCCCGAAGAACGGCCGGTCGGATCTTTTGAGTCCCCTCGGCCGAAGCTTGCGGCCGCGCTCACCAACGCCAGAAGCAGCAACATCCGTGATGTCGAGCCCATTTAAACCTCCGTGATCGACTCGTCCATCCATTCACTCGTCGGCTCGTCCGATGGAGTCTTGTTGATGCATCGTTGCACTGGTCGAAATGCAACGGGACGAGCAGTATACCACACTCCACCCGGAAATGAAAAAGCCGCTGCCGGCGGCCGCCGCGCTGAAAAGTTGAAGAAAGGTGTCAGGAACCGATTAAACTCTCCCTGGCGCCTTTGACCTTCTTGGTCAACAATCGGTTCCAGACACCTTTGCCCGGCCGTTGCACCGGATTCGACTCGCGTCTGGTATAATCGTTTCTGAAAAGGGGCGGGCCCGGTCGTCGCCAAATGGCAAATGGCAATGACTCGCCGCAGGCGGGGGGGCGATGATGGGTCGCCACCCCGGCCATCGGTGGGCCGCGACCGACGCGAGATGTCTGGGGAGGGACGCGAATGGCGCGGGAGACGACGGGCCGATTGTTCGACGAGCTTGAGGAGGCGGTTCCACCGCGGCCCGACGACGCCCCGTTGGCCGAGCGAATGCGGCCGCGAAACCTGGGCGAATTCGTCGGCCAGGCCGGTGTCATTGGTGAAACGTCGATCCTGGGCAAGGCGCTCAAACAAGGTGCCTCGGTCTCGTCGCTTATCCTCTGGGGACCGCCCGGCACGGGCAAGACCACACTCGCCCGTTTGCTCGCCGACCGGAGCAAGGTGCAGTTCATCGCCCTATCCGCGGTCCTTTCGGGCGTGCGCGAGGTTCGCGCGGCGATCGACCTGGCGCGGCGGAATCGCCGCGCTGGCGGCAGGCCGATCCTTTTCATCGACGAAATCCACCGCTTCAACAAGGCCCAGCAAGACGCGCTCCTGGCGGCCGTCGAGGACGGCACGATCTGCCTGGTCGGAGCCACCACCGAGAACCCCTCGTTCGAGGTCAACGCCGCCCTGCTGTCTCGCTGCCGGGTGGTCGTGCTCGAGCCACTCACCACCGATGAGCTGGTGGCAGTCCTCCGCCGAGCCCTCGATGACGCCGACCGTGGACTTGCTGGATCGAAACCGCGCCTCACCCCCGAGTTGATCGCCAGGGTCGCCGCGTGGTCAGGCGGCGACGCGCGCGTCGCCCTCACGACCGTCGAAGAGGCCGTGGCCGCGACGCCTCCCGCAGAAGATGGAACGCGGACGGTCAACGAGGCAACCCTGGTCGAGGCGCTGGGCCGGGCCCGGTATGCTTACGACCGCCAGGGAGAAGACCATTACAACCTGATTTCGGCCCTGATCAAGTCGGTGCGGAACTCCGACGCCAGCGCCGCGCTCTACTGGCTGGCGCGGATGGTGGAGGGGGGCGCCGACCCACTGTTCATCGCGCGACGCCTCTGCATCCTGGCCTCCGAGGACGTCGGTCTGGCCGATCCCCAGGCGATGGTGCAGGCTGCCGCCGCGGCCCAGATCACGCACTTGATCGGCTTTCCCGAAGCCATCTTTCCCCTGGGCCAGGCCACGATTTACCTGGCCAAGGCGCCCAAATCGAACCTGGTCAAAACAGCCTACGGAAAAGCCGCGGCCGACGCGGCGGCCACGGCCCGCGAGCCCGTGCCGCTTCACCTACGCAACGCGGTCACATCGCTCTTGAAAGACGTCGGCTATGGCCAGGGGTATCGCTACGTTCACGATGATGCCGACGCGCGCGAGGAGATGCCCTGTCTGCCCGAGCGGTTCCGGGATCGGGATTATCTGCAATAGACCTTGGAACCGCCGCACGACGTGGATCAGGACGGCCCACGGGCCGCGGCCAGCCGCGCGACAAATGCCGCATGTTCGGCCGTGGCGCAGCCTTGATCGACGACTGAGCGGAGCCGCCGCGTGTCGCCCTCCAGGAGTGCGATCGGGTCGAGCCACAGTCCCGGAAACTCGGTCGAACGGTATAACCCATCGTCTCCAATCGGCCGCCGCACGAGCGCGCCCTGTTCCTGGCCGAACCAGTAGATTTCGTCCGGGTCAACCGCGCGCACGACGTATTCCAGCACACCGGCTCGTTCGTAGTCGTCCAGCTTCGGTCCCAGATCGACGTATCGTGTCGCCTTGGACACCTCGCCGACCAACTCGGGCGCGCCATGGAGGTAGCCTTGTTCATCGTGGGTCCGCCCTCCACATTCGGGGAGAATTCGGAGCAGCGCATCCGGCTGCGGCTCGCTCTTCCAACCGAGGATTGTGGTGGCGGTCACCAGAACCTCCACACCAGGCGTATTCTCGGCGTAGTACTCGAGCCACACGATCACCGAGACATGAGCACGGCCGTGTGCGAGGCTAGCAGGACTGGGCATGCAGACAACTCCATCGATCAGTTCCGCCCGCGTTCCCGGCGGCATCGCCTCGTAGAGCGCGTGAAACGTAGGCTGGTCGAGTCGCTGACCCTCCACCAGCGTCCTGGGCGCGGCACTCATTGTCATCCGATCAGGCATGAGCCGACCCCCTCGCTTCTGGGAAGGCAATCCAAACCGCGTCGCCCTGAACCCGGGCCGCAGACTGGCGAGAACTCGCGATCACAATCTGATCGATCCTACCATAGAAGTGATACTCTTGGCAGCGCGGCAGACGGTCCTGATCGTAGGGAAGTCAGCGCGGCGCTTCAAGCGGGGCATCACCGTTTGCCGGCCTGGCACAGCAGTTGGTGCGCCCAGAGGGCATCGGGACCTTCGAGCGGGGGTTCGGCTTCGATCCGGTAATTGATCGTATGGTACCGGCCGTTGCGGTGAGCTTGCTCGATCACGGCCTGCAAATCCAAGTGTGCATCGGCATCCGTTTGGCGCAACGGAATTCGAATGATCGGCAAACGCTCGCGGAGCGGGACGGGGTAAATCTCGCACTTGTCGGGCTCCCAGCCGCGCCGAACGCACACCTGATACGTCGTGCGCAGTTCAACGGGGATGCGAGTTACCGGCAAGCTCAGGGTTCTCCGTCCGGCCCGCAGCAGGTCGATTTCGGCCAGGCTAACCTTACCCTGCCTGAGCTCCGCTTGTTTTCGCTGGTACTGATCCTGAGCCTCGCCCGGGAACTTGTTGGACAAGCTGAGATACTCGATCACGGTCACGACCCGTTGGCCGGTACCCGCATCGATGATCTCAATGTAAGTTTCCGTGATCGGCTCGGGAGCGTAGTGAATTCGCACCGGTTCGGCGATGGCAACTCCGGCTTGGGCAGGAGCGCTCGCCAAGCCGCCGCGAGGATATTCCACGACTCGAACGTCCGGATACCTCGCTTGGTGCAAGGCTTCGCCAGATTCCAGGACAATACGCTCCTCCACCCGGGCGTACAAGTCCCCGGGCAATTGGTCCTGCAACTCGTCGCAGGAGTAAATGATCAGCCGGGCATGCACGTCGCGCCAGGATTGTTCCAGGTACGGATCCATTCCCGGAAAGGGACTTTTCACGGACTTTTCTCCCTGGTGGAGATCCAATGAGGCTCGAGGTCATTGTACCAGACGCCGAGTTTCGCCGCCGGCTTGCTCAGCTTTTCCGATTGCTCAACTTCCCCGGCAAGACAGCCAGCGCCGTCAAGGTGCCCACGAGCACAAGAAAGAGCGTCGGCCACCCTCCCGCCGGCACGACCATACCCGGGATGAACACGGCCGTCTCGCCGACCGAGCGCGTGCTGCCGCGATAGGAGATCCGGACCGGCCGAAGCGTGCCGTCAGGCAGCTTCCGCTCGCTTTCGTAGAACAGGGTGTAGCTCGATCCGATTCGCTCGGCGATCGCCTCATAGATCGCACGAAGCTGATCGGCGTTCCGCGCCGGATAGTACTGACCGCGGGTCGAGACGGCCAGGTGGCGGAGGTCCTTGCTTTCGATCTCCTCCTCGGTCCCCAGGCCAAGCGTGTAGACGGGCAAGCCGAGCTTGCGCGCGGTGCCGATGACCGATTCGAGACTGGCCGACTGACTGAAGGTGTCCTCGCCGTCAGTCAACGCCAGAATCGCGCGACGCCCCGGTTCCTGCTCGAGCATCGCGAGGGCAACCGCGACCGCGTCGTGAAAGCGCGTCGCTCCGGCGGGCTGGAGCGCGTTCGACCGCCGTTCTGATCTCGCCGCGGTTGGTCGTGAACGTGCAGAGCCGGTCGACCTCGGAACCAAACGCGATGACCGCGACCTTCGAGCCCTCGGGCAGCTTTTCCAGAAACGAAGCCACCGCGCGCTTCAGTCCGCCGATGCGATCCTCCTCTTCCATGCTCAAACTGCGGTCGACCACGAGGACGACCGTCGTCGCGATCGCTTCGGTCGCACGAGGCGCCTGGAACTCGACGACATTCACCTCGCGTCCCTCCTCGGTAACGCGGAAGTCGTCCCTGGCGCCATCGAGGAGAAACGATCCATCGGAACGCTTCACTTCGAACTGCACGGCGATTTTCGGAAAGGACTGCTGACTCGCGCCGGTGACGACCACCCGGAACGTCGTCAACCCCGATCTCGCCGGGACCCTCGGCAGCCGCCTGGTTCCCCTGCGCCGGATCGGTGGCGTCGACTCGTCAAGAGCCGCGGGCTCGCCACTACGAGCGCTGGCCGGTACGACTCTCCGTCCATCTTGCGGGTTCCCCAGCCGCAGAACCCGGTCTATCTCGAATGCAAGATTGGCCTTTCGCAGGAAGAGGAGTGCCAGACAGGTGCTGGGAAGTCTGCCCCAGCGGTCGTGCGGCCAGCCGCCGTCGTTTTCCTGGCGTTGGGTCAAGATCTGGGCGCCATGGGCATACCAGTCAAATCCGTCGAGGGTTCGCAGGCCAAGCGCCACGCAGACGCGCTCGAGGGACCAGAGATAATAGATGTCCGATTGCAGGCTGGCCTGGCGGGCGTCCTGGCCCACTGCCTTCAAGGCGGCGATGAACGCGGGATCGGCGGCAAGGGCCGCGCCGCGGGCTCGCGCCGTCTGGCGTTCGGCGAGGCTGGGCCGTGCCGCGGCGATCGCCAGCCCCATCAGGCCCGCGCACGTCATCGCATCCGCTCCCCCCATGCCCAGCCGATAGCCCCATCGGCCATCGTCGAGCTGCGACGAACGGAAGTGGCGATCGATCGATTCGAGGCCAGCGTCGGGATCGAAGCCGTGCCGGCCCGCGGCCCAGAGTCCCAGGAGCGCGAACTGGGTGTTGGAATTATCTCCCACGGACGAAAACAGCGCGAACCTTCGTGCAATCTTGCGCCGCTCGGGACGACCCGCGCGAGCCCGGCTGGGCGTTATATCGGAATCTTCAAGCGGGACCTGGTACGTCCACATTCCTTCCTGATCGCCCCCCGCGAGACGATGCGCCAGGACCTGAATCAAGGAGTCCGCCCCGCCGCGCCTTCCCTGTTGCACGCGCCAGGAACAGGATCGCCAGGGTGAGGTCGTAGGTCTGGTCCGATCGCCGTGCCAGAGTCTCGACGACTTCACGCGCCCGCGCGATCGCCGAATCCTCGACCCCCACGCCGTTTTCGAGCAAGGACAGACCAGCGAGCGCCGTCACTCCCAGCCGGTGCCTGTTCTGCGCGGGTTCGTCCCAGTGCCCTTCTGACGACTGACACCCTTTGAGAAACTGCACGCCGCGCGCGATCGCACGCTCGATCTCCTGATCCTTCGGCGCGGGTGGTTGAGCGGACGCCGGGGCGGAAACGAGCAGGACGATGAGCGCGACCCCGAGTTGCAGGAACCAAGAGCGTCCTTCGACCCAGGCAGAACCCCGAAGAACCCCCCTGCTTCCCCCCGTAGTACGGGGGGACGACGGCGGGTGCTTCCGAGCCCCGTTTTCCCTCCTTTTCGAACGCGGAACCGCTCTTTTTTCCCCCCCTTGCGAAGGGGGGGCCAGGGGGGGTGGGGACTCATAGCTACTCCGATACCTCACGGCGCGACCTCCGAAGCGGCCCGGCGATGCGGAATCACGTAAATCGACGCCAGTGCAACGAGAGCCCCGATCGTGCCCCAGAGGAGCCCGACTGCCCAGAAGCTCGTCGACCACGCGCCTAAAACGTGCTCGACGCTCTGGATGATGGCAAAACAGATCGCCGCCGCCAGGAGCCCCAGCGATCCACCAGCGAACGCGGCGGCCGGCACATCGCGCGTTTCGCCACGACGCAGCACCAGCAAGCTGGCCGCCACGGCCCCCACCCCCACCAGGGCAAGAGCGACCGACGAGAGCCGGGCTTCCTGCGGCCGTGCGCCCCCCGCCCCATGCCAGACGAGTCCCAAAAGCAACACGATGAGCCGCAGCAGGATCGCGCCGGCGGCCCCGAACAGAACCCGTACTCCCGGACGCACCTCCGCTATCTTCGTGCCAAGCTGCACATGCGCTAGCGGTAGCTGAAACCCTCCAGGCGCGGCAGCATCGGGTAAGCCGTCCGGCATAGCCGCCCTTTCGATCCGGACCGGGACCCGCCGCGTTCCACCGTTGCTCTCGATCAGGATGGCCGCTTCCAGCGGCTCTGCGAGTGTCTCCGGCAGGTCCAGCTCGACCGCCAGGTCGGTTTGATCGATCGTTGCGAACGGGCCGCCGTTGCCTTCCGCCGGCAAGCGGAGCCAGCGCGAGCCGACCGGTTCAACCCGAGCGGTGGATCTGAGGAGGCGATAGCCGATATTCGTCACGCGCAGCGTTTGCTGCGTGAGACCTCCGCCCCCGACGGCCCGCACCAAGAGCGATTGGGGATGGACGTCGAGCTCCGGCGCGCTCGGCCTGGTCGTCGGCAGCCGGCCGAGCCAGTCATCAAGCTGATCGTCGGCCGACCGGGCCTTCTCCAGGCGAGGCAGCAGGTCGGGACGCTGCACCCTCCGCACAAAATCGCCAAGCCGGCCCGAAGTCAGCTCGTCGCGCAGCGCGTGCCAGTTCTGGGCTGCCATCACCAAGAAATCGTCCCAGCTCCGGCAAATCGGGCCGCCGGGCAGCGAAAACGGAATCGCGAGCCGGCCGGCCGCCAACGGTCTCGCAGTGCTGCTTGGCCCCGGTGGCGTGGGGCTTGGAGACACGACTGCCGAAAGGGGCGGTGCCGCAGGCCGGAGCGGGTGAACCGGAGATGGCGCGACCACCGGCGGCGGAGAGGCCGCGGACTGCGCCTCGACGCGCTTTACCGCTAGCTGAACGCTGGCGAGTTGGATCAGATCGCCGGGCTCGAGCCGGCGCGCCTGGCCGGCAAGCAGGCGCTGCCGGTTCACGAATGTTCCACCCGGACTTTCGAGATCCCGAATCGCCAGCTCGCCCCCTGTGGACACGAGCGCGGCGTGCCTGCCCGCCATCTGCCGCGGTGAGTCTCCTTCTTGATCCTTCAGATCCACACCCGGCTGGCCATTGAGGGCGTTGCCGACCACGGTTTCACCCGATCCCAGCTTGTACACCCTCCCGGCCTGGCGCCCACGTACCACTTCGAGCGACCAGGCTATCTCTCGCGCCGCGGCTTTGGTGGCAGGATCCATGGGTCACGCTCGCGAACCGAAGAACGAGTGCGGGCTAACGATGCCGAAATACAATCTGCGTGCGTCCGAGCTCGATGCGATCGCCATCATGGAGCGGGTGGTCGCCCGTGACCGCCCGGCCATTGACGCGGGTAGGCGCTGTGGCGGCGAGCGGGTGCAGAACGTAGCCCGCCGCTGTCGATTCGATCTCGGCGTGACGGCGAGCGACGGTGGGGTCGCCGAAAATCCCGATCTCCGCGCGCTCGTCGAGACCCAGGCGGCACTTCTTGTGGGCCAGCAGATAGACGCGGCCCTCTTGCCGGCCGCTCTGGACCTGTACCCACGCTCGCCGCAGCGCTTGCTCGACCAGGGCCAGACAGAGGCCCAGGCCCGCGCCCAGGATCACGATGCCCACCGCCTGGCTGATGTCAAATCGATCGCCGAGCGCCACACGCAGCCATTCGAAGAGGAAACCACCCACAAATCCGCCGAGCCCGCCGCCGATCAAGCCGTAGATCAGGCGCTCGCGCGACCGATCGGCCAGGCCCTGTCCCAGCCCGATGCCCAGGCCCAACACGGCCCAGGAGAGAGCCCGTCCCAGAAGGCCTCCCTTCATGAGCCCGATCACGACCTCGCCCGCCGTGAGTCCGATCGCCCCGCCCAGGGCCGCGGCGGCTGCTCCCCACGCCACGGCCCGAGCCAGCTTGAGCCAGGCGCCGTCGCGCAGCGGACTGTAGGCATTCAAAAAAACGCCAAGCGATCCACCAATCAACAACCCGGCCAGAGCATCGCGCAGATAAACCGAGTGCGCCAGAACCAGCTCGACGTAGAGATAAAGCCCGAATAGCGCGCCCAATGCGCCGGCCAGAGCGAGGTCGTAGGCCTGGCGAAGATTGCCCCGAAAGATTCGAGACCTGGGCGTCTCAGACGATGCCGTGGCCGGTTGGTGCCCCGCGGCCGACGCTGTGGTCATGACAAGACGCGCAGGCGCGCCCCCCCTCGGCAATCACCCGCGCGATATGACCGAACGTCCCCACCAGCTCGCCGCTCTGGGCGAAGATCGAGGCCTGCTCACTGCTGGCCAGACGTCGAAGGTAGTCGCGGTCGGCGTCGCCGGTGCCGATCGCCACGATCTCGACGCCTTGCTCTCGCGCCGCGAGCGCCTGCTCAACCGCGCTTTCGGGCGCATCAGGATAGCCGTCGGTCAGGATCACGATGTATCGTTTGCGGTCGTTGGCGACGAGCTGGCCGCGCGCCATTTCCAGAGCGTCGGTCAGGTTGGTGCTTCCCTGCGCCTCGAGCCGGTGGACGGCCGCATGCAACCGCTTCACATTGCTGGTCGCCTGCGCCTGGAGCGCCACCAGCGTCGAGAACGAGATCAGACCGACCTCCATCGTGGTGAAATCGCACTTCGCGAGGAACTCGCGCGCCGCCGTTTGCGCTTCTTCCAGCGGCAGGCCAGTCATGCTGGCCGAAACGTCGATCAGCAAGTAGAGGCGGATCAGCTCGGCCTCTCGGGCCAGGTCGGCTGCCTCCGGCGGGCGCCCCAGCCAGGAGAGATCGTCAGGCACGGGCTCGACACTCATCAGCAGCTTGTGACCGGTATCGCGCTGGATGGCCTGCACCTGCACCACGCCGTTGGAATCGTAGGACAGTCCCACGTCGACCGTCACCTCTTTATCGGTCGGGTGGATCCCTTGAAAAACATACTTGCCGAGGATGGTGCAATCGAGCGGGGCGCTGCTCTCGCCCTGGGTCAGATACACCTCGAGCTTGGTATTGGCCCCGCCGTGGGTGGCATGGAGATACGACTTCGTATTGCGGGCTGGGATCGGGAGGTTGCGGCGGATCAGGATGTCGTTGACGTACGACTCGCCATCGGGAGCGATCGCGACCGTACCCAGGCTATGCGACATGACGTCCGTCACCCGGCGGTTGGCCGTTAGGGCGCGGTCTGCGGCCGGCGGCGACGCCGAAAGCGTGAATCGAGGCACGGCGTCGCCGATCTTCTGCCCCACCTCGATCGCCGCCTGGATGGACGCCCCCAGCGCGACCACCTCATCGACATTGACCCCCACGCGCGGCGGCTTGCCGGCCATTTGTGTCACATAGGTGCGAACCATGGGCATCCGCGTGGAACCGCCGACCAAGAGCACGCCATCGAGCCGCGGCCAGGCGAGCCCAGCCTCGCCGAGCGCTTCCTCGGTGAGCCGGCGCGTCCGGTCCATGAGGGGGAAAGTCATCGCCTCAAACTCGGCGCGGGTCAGCTCGAAACTCCCGCGCTCCTTGCCGAGCTGAAGCGTGATCCGGGTCGCGTTACGCTCGGAAAGCGACCACTTGGCTTGCTCGCTGCGTACCAAAACCTCGTTGAGCGCCACGGGATCGTCGAGCGGGTCAAACCCGGTTTCGGCCGCGAACCGCTCGGCCAGGAACGTGGCGATGCGATCGTCCCAGTTCTTGCCGCCCAGGTCGTGGTCGCCGGCCGTCGAGAGGATGACGATCTCAAGGGCCGTGATCCTTGCGACCGTCACGTCGAACGTGCCGCCTCCCAGGTCGTAGATCAACACCGTCTCATCGGCGCCCGTCTTTTGCAGCCCATAGGCGAGCGCAGCCGCGGTCGGTTCGTTGATGATGCGCAAGACCTGGAACCCGGCCGCGCGGCCGGCTTCGAGCGTGGCTTTCCGCTGGGGGTCGGCAAAATAGGCCGGCACCGTGATCACCGCGCGATCGACTAGGTCGCCCAGCTTGGCCTCGGCGTCTTCCTTGAGCCGCCCCAGGATCAGGGTCGAGAGCTCGGTGGCGGAGTATGACTTGCCGTGGAACCGAAGCTGAAAGAGCGGGTTGCCCATGTGGGGCTTGAAGAAGCTGGCAATCTCTTCGTTTCCCAGCCGGGCCCACTCCTTCGCTTCCTGTCCCACGACCGGGGGATCGGTCCCGAAGTAAATGACCGACGGCGTGATGCTTTGACCTTCACGGTTGGCAATCACCTCGGGCCTGCCGTAGGCGTTGCGATAGGCGACCGCCGAGTTGGTCGTTCCCAGGTCGATCCCGACGAAAGTGGGCATTGCCTCAGGCGACCTCCAGCAATCGTATCACGACACATTGAGCAACCGCAGAGCCGTCGAGCGCTCGGCGACCTCCTCGGCGCTCATGACCGCCTCGGTCTGGAATTCGACGTCGATCGACGCGCCTCCGGTCAGATCGGTTGCCGAAACGCCCAGACGGCCGTCCTTGCTGATGGCAAACTTGACCCGGATCGGGCTCCGCGCGGGCAGCTTCTCGGGCAGGTTGAGGCTGGCCACGCCCACCTCCTGACAATCAAGGGGATCGGCGCTGTCGCGCTCGCCGGACATTACCCGGATATCGACGCCAGCCTGGTTTGCAACGTCGGTGCCAAAGTCGGTGAGCCGCTCCAACGGCACTTCGGAATTCCGAGGCAAGAGATAGACGACCACGTCCTGGCTTTGCTCGTTGCGCGCGACCACGCCCAAGCTCTTGCTCAGGACATTGACGATCCGGGTATTCACCAGCTCCCGCACCGGGCCCGTCAGGGTAAATCCGAGCTGTTTCTCCAGATGGTCGAGCGCCTTGGCCATTTCTTCCTCGGAGACCGCGGAGAGGTTGACCGGCTCCGACGGCTGCCCGTCCACGGCAATCTGGGTCGTGAGGAAGTCCTGGACCTGGTTTAAGAGCGACTCCTTGAGGGCGTAGAGGGCCGCTCCCTTGGCAACGGCTTCGTCGGGGTCGTAAATCTCCGGCTCCATGTTGAGCTCGGCGACCAGCCGGTCGCGAACCTGGGGCATGCGCGTCGCTCCGCCGACCAAGATCACCTTGTCGAAACGCGTAGATCCCTTGGCGCTGCGCATCGGCCAGCATCTCGCGCGTCAGCTCGATGGTCCGATCCAGGAGATGCTTGGTGATTTCCTCAAACTTCTCGCGATCGAGCTCGATCCGTGCCTGCTGTCCCGCGTGCGTGACTCGGAACGGGGCCTTGTCGCGCTGGGTCAACGTCTTCTTGCCCCGCTCGGCCTGAAGGAAGAGGTCGTTAAGCACTTCGGGATCGTCGAGCGGGTCGGCTGCGCTGCCGGTCTGGGACCGGAAGTCCTCAGCAAGATACATCACGACCGCCTCGTCCCAGAGAGCACCGCCCAAGCGGTGGTCGCCGCCGGTGCAGATGACCCGGATAAGCCGATCTCTGATCTCGATCATCGTGATGTCGAATGTCCCACCCCCCAGGTCGTAAACCAGAACGGTCTGGTCCTCGCCCTGCTCGAGGCCATAGGCAATCGCCGCGGCGGTCGGCTCGTTCAGGATCGCCCGCACGCTCAGGCCGGCCAGCTTGCCGGCGTTGGCTGTCGCCTCCCGTTCCGGCGTCCCAAAATATGCGGGGCAGGTGATGACGACATCGGTGATCTTCTCTCCCAGGGCGATTTCCGCGTCACCCACCACCTTGCGGAGAATGAACGATGCCACGTCCTCGGCGCTATAGGCCTGCCCGTCATGCTCGAAAACAAAATTGGGATCGCCCATATGCTGCTTGACGCGCGACACGACCCTGTGTGGTTCCACCTTGGCCGATTCCTTGGCCGTATTGCCGACGATGACGTTAGCGCCATCGAAAAGGACCACCGAAGGAGTGATCCGCTCGCTCTCCTGGTTGGGGACGATCACGGGCTTGCCGTGCTCGTCGACATACGCGATCGCCGAGTAAGTTGTTCCCAGGTCAATCCCGAAGACGCGCTTGAGACTTACAGACACGGCAGGGGCTCCCGATCTAGGCTCGGTCGCCGCCGCAACGATACAGAACGACAGTATCTGTTGAGCAGAAACAAGGCGGCGACTCGACGGGATCTTCGTTCGAGCTCACAAGTTATTATGAGCGGCCACGGCGGAGTTCTCCACCCCTTCGCCGGTCGTATCCGTATTAATCCGGAGATGATGTCGGGAGGTGCCGGAAGTGGCGGGCGACGAGTCGGACGTCGAACGGTCTCTTGTGAGGTCTTGAATCACGGATTGAACCTTTGCGGTGTCAACGGCCCGGCCGTGAGCTGTCCACCGTCTCGGTGACGATCCGTTTCGACGCGGTCTTGGCGGGAGAGATGGATAGACAGCTTGGATCGATACCCGGCAGAGGTCGGATCTCAACTTAGCACTGAAGCGGCGGAAGGTTGTGGCTAAACCACCGGAATGGTATCATGGATTTGTGGGAGTTTACCCGGCGATGAGGACTTCAGGAACAGGCCGATGCCATCACCCTTTCCCGGCATGAATCCATGGCTCGAACAGGAGGCATTGTGGCTTGACTTTCACACAAAGTTCTTGGTCGCGATCAACGAGCTGTTGGTCAGTCAAGTGAGGCCCAAATATATCGTTCTCGTCGAACAGGAGATCTACGTTCACGAGGTGGCGGAATCTCGACTTATGGGGCGAGCCGATCTGTCGCTGGCTCGGACCGAGGGCGAGAACGGAGGGGCTGGAACGGCCGTTCTCCAGGCACCGACGGAAATCCAACTGACCGCTCAAGACGTCGAGCGGGTACCCTACCTTGAGATCAGGGACCGCTTCGGCCGTGATCTGGTCACAGTCCTGGAGATGCTGAGCCCGTCGAACAAGCGTGGCGACGATCGGCGCCAGTACCTCGCAAAGCGAAACCAGCTTCTGGAAAGCTCCTCGCATCTGATCGAGATCGACCTTCTTCGGGGAGGCCGGCCGATGCCGGACGCGAATCGGCCCGATTGTGCCTACTCAGTCCTGGTCAGCCGAACGGAGGATCGACCCCGTTGTGGGTTCTGGCCGATCGGGCTCAAGCAGCGACTGCCCGAGATCCCGATTCCGCTCAGGCAGCACGACGGCGACGCACGTGTGGACCTCCAAGAGGTCCTCAACCGCGTCTACGACGTCTTTGGGTACGAAGATTTCGTCTACTTGGGGACGCCCTCCCCATCACTCTCGCCGGAAGATGCGCGATGGGCCCAGTGTGTCCTCGGATCAGAGCGTCTCCCTTGATGTCTGCCGGGACGCACCCTCCGGCTAGGAGGGTGCTCCGAAGCTGAATTCACGCTCAGCCGAGCCGGTGGCTCCTGGCTTCAACTCAATACTGATCGGCACTGACGACCTCGCCGAATGACCTGGTGGACAGCTTCTGGTAGACACCGAGCTGAGTGCCCGCCGCCAGGGTGTAGATGCCGCTGTTGTCGGTCACGCCGATGGGGAACCCGGTCGCGGCGTTGAACGGCCAGCTCTGGTCGCTTGCCGATGATCTGGGCGTCGCTCGGGCACCAGAGGCTTTTGCACATCGTGACGATCCGCGTTAATCTTGAAGTCTGGGCTTCTGTCCCTTCCGAAATAGAAACGGTCTTGCGCGAGTTTGGGGGATGCGAAGGCATGATGAAGAGCACGATCGGGGATGACCCGATGAAACCCAGGTCATCGGGGGAGAACGGCGGCCGCACGCGCCGCGGGGTACGGCTGGCAATCACGCTAGGCGTTTGCTGCACGGCCATCTGGTGGGCCTGGCGCGCCGTCTGGGAAAACAGCCACCCAGGCGTCGCGACGGCTCGAGGGCTCGAATCCGGGGACTCGGCCCAGCGTTTGGCGGCGATTCGCGCGTTATCGGCACTTGGTACCGACGGAAGCGCATCGGCGATGCGGCCCTTACTGCCATTGCTCGCAGACCAGGTTCCCGCCGTTCGCAGCGCCGCCGCCCAGTCTCTGGGCATCGTCGCCCTGTATGCAGTCAAGTCCGGGACTGAGACGGAAACGGTCCGTGCGGTGGCCCAGGGGCTTTTCGGGGCACTCAAGGACCCGGATGCATCCGTGCGGCTCGAGGCGGCCGGTGCCTTGGTGGCCCTCGCCGACGCAGCGTCCGGGAGCTCGCGGGGAACCGGCGGACGGGGCAAGGCCAAAGCCGCCAAGTCGTCGGGCGCGTCCCCTACCGTGATTGACCAGAAGGCGGTCGTGGCCGCGCTGCTCGAATTGCTCGGAGACCCGGACGTCGAGGTCCGCCGGGCCGCCCTGCTGGGCATTGGCAAGATCGCTTCGAGGTCCCCCGGCAATCCCCCTCAGGCACTCTTCGCGGCGATGGAGGACGAGTCGCCCATCATTCGCGAGGCAGCGGTCTCCGCATTGGTCCGCTTTCCGACCGGCCTTGATGCGCTCATGCCGGCACTGTTCCGACACCTGGATCACGACGAGCCGCTGGTGCGCGCGGCGTGCACGACCGGACTTGGCCGCATCGGGCCCTCCGCGCTCACGCCGGCGGTGATCCCGCTCTTGATCGCGGGGCTCGGGAGTCGCGAGCGAGACGTCCGGCTGCATTCGGTCACGCTCATCGGCAGGATGTCGCCCGATCCGCGCTTGGCCGTACCCGCCCTGATCGCCGTGCTGCGGGAACCCTACGAATCGGACCAGCAGCGCGTGGCCGGCCAGATGATGACGATCCTGTACGCAGGCCCCGCCCAGGAGGCGGCCGCGGCGCTGGGACGGATTGCTCCGGGCACGCCGGCGGCCGGTCAGGCCATAAGGGCGTTAACCGAAGTGGTCCGATCCGGGCCGTCGCGACGCCGGGCCGCCGCGGCCAAAGCCCTCGCCCAGTTCGGCCCGGCCGCCGCCGAAGCCGTCACAGCCCTGATCGCCTTCCTGCAAGAAGCCGAAGCCAGCCAGCAGATGACCGAGGATCGCGCTTCGGCCGCCCGAGCCTTGGGTCGGATCGCCCCGGGTACCTCCACCGCCGAGAAGGCGGTCGCCGCCCTTTCGGCCGTGCTCAAGTCTCACTCGGCGCCGGCACGACAGGCCGCGGTTGAAGCGATCCGATCTTTCGGACCGGCCGCGGCCGGCACCCCTCCCGTGATCCCTACGCTCCGCGAGCTCAACGAGAACGACCCGGTGCCCCACATCCGCCAGGCCGCGGCATCCGCGCTGGAGGCACTCAAGGCCGGCCCGCAATAGCCGAAGCCGACGATCGGGCCGGCGTCCCGGGGTTATGCTCATGGATACGAACTGGCTGGATCAAGTCTCGCCCGCGCGCGGTCAAAAGTTGCGTGCGCTCTTTCTCCCACTGGATAACGGCGGGCCAGGAGGGGTTTCGGAGCTCACCATGCGATCGAAGGTGACAGTCCGTTCCGTTCCCTGGATTGCGGCCTTCGTGTTGGCCCTGGCCGGTTGTGGGAGTGATCCTCGCTCCGACGCAACGCCAGCCGCCGTCGGGTCGATGCCGATCATCTCAACTCGCGCCACGCCCACCGTCGCCAGCGGGTCGCTTGATTCCAAGCCAGGTCCACCTCACCCGACCGAGCCGAGCCCATTCCGGTTCGTGGACATCCTTCCCGGCTCCGGCGTCGATTTCGTCCATGTCTCCGGCATGACGGCCGCGAAGCAGTTTCCCACCGCCAATGGATCGGGCCTGGCAGTCTTTGACTTCGACAACGACGGCAGAATGGACCTCTATTTCTGCACGGGGAACACGCTCCCGCTCGACCCGGCGCGGGCGGTGCCCAACCGACTCTACAAGAACGTGGGAGGCGGCCGGTTCCTCGACGTGACCGAGCGGTCAGGGCTCGGATTTCGCGGCTATTGCCACGGCGCCATCACCGGCGACATCGACAACGACGGCGATCAGGAAGTCTTCCTCTGCAACTACGGCGGCGACGCGCTCTTTCTCAATAATGGGGACGGTACCTTCACCGACATTAGCCGATCAGCCGGCCTGACCCAGCCGGACACCTGGTCATCGAGTGCCGCGTTTCTCGACTTCGATAACGATGGGTACCTCGACCTCTACGTCAGCCGGTATGGCGACTGGCAGTGGCCACGCGACGACCGCTTCTGCGGCGACTCGGCCCGGAAAATCCGGCGTTACTGCTCGCCGAAGGAGCTGCGGCCGGTGCGGCACGTCCTTTTTCGAAACCAGGGAGACCGCACCTTCACCGACGTTACGGCCCTCGCCGGGCTGGGCCGGGCTGATGGTCACGGCTTTGGCGTGGTCGCTGCCGACCTGGATGGCGATGGCCGGGTGGACCTTTACGTCGCCAACGACCAGGACCCGAATTTCGTGTTCCTCAACGCCGGCGGCGGCACGTTCCGTGACGTGACGTACGAGTCGGGCGCCGGCCTGAACGTCCAGGGACGCACCTCGGCCGGCATGGGAGTCGATGCCGAGGACGTCGATGGCGACGGCCGCCCCGAGTTGTTCGTGACCAACTTCCAGGAAGAGTACAACACACTCTTCAAAAACCTGGGCGAGGGCGCTTTCCTCGACGTGACCGCCAATTACGGGCTGGCAGTCGACAGCCTGCCCTGGATCGGCTGGGGATGCGCCCTGGCGGATCTCGACTCCGACGGCTGGCCGGATATCGTGGTTGCCAACGGCCACATCGACGACAACGCCCAGGTCTTCGGCCAGCCTGCCGGCTACGCTCAGCCGCCGCTCCTGCACCAGAACGTTGCCGGCAAGCGGTTCCGGCTCGCCAGCCCAGGCGCTGGATCTTATTTCACCACCAATCATGTCGGCCATGGCCTGGCTGTCGGCGACATTGACGACGATGGCGATCTCGACCTGGTCATCAGTCACAAGGACGGACCACCGGCCATCCTGCGCAACGACTCGCCGTCCGCCGGCCGGTGGATCCGGCTCAAGCTCATCGGCACCCGCTCGAACCGCGACGCCATCGGTACGCTGGTGTCCGTCGAGGCCGGCGGCCGGACGATCCGCCGTCAGCGCAAGGGAGGATCAAGTCTGATGTCCTCGCACGATCCCCGCCTCCTGATCGGACTGGGACCGGCTGGCGAGTCCGTCAGGGTGACAGTAAAGTGGCCGTCCGGGGCCGTCAGCCGCCAGGGGCCGCTGGCTACCAATCGGACTCATGAGATCAGGGAGCCGAGCGCCCTGGGCGTGGGACGTTGAAGACTGTAGTCATCACGCTCCGCGTGATGTCCCGTTGTAGTCATCACGCTCCGCGTGATGTCCCGTCATGCGAAGCGTGACGACTACTGCAATTTCCGGCGCAACGCCAAGTCGGCCGCGGACGTCCGACTTCTCGCGGGCTTTCAACTTCGAAGACCGGCTTGTCGCAGAACCCCATCGATCCATTCACGATCTTCTAGGCCAAAACTCGGCGGCGGTGGGGGTGCCCCGTAATCGGCTTCGTCGTCCGCCCCGATGCGATCGTAGGCCGATCGGAAACACGTCTCCAACTCGAGCGATACGCGATCGCCGCCGAGCAGCGGAATCGGAATGGATGAGAGCGGATCGCGTAGTCCCCAGGCATACACCAGATGATTCCATCCCGTCGGCGTGGCCTGGGCGACATAAGCCAGGTAATCCGAATCCGTGGTGAGTGAAACCGGAACCGGCGGACGTTGGCCGCCGCGGAGGAGGTCGATTTCGATCCAATGCAGCCCGCCATGCAAAGCAGAGGACCTTTTTTCCCGATAGCGTGCCTGGCCAATCGAACCGGCCTCTTTGTTGGATGGGAACGGATCCATTCCCGGAAACGGACACGGCATGGGCGGTTTCCCCGAATCGGCCTAGAATGGGTGCTGCGAGATTCATTACGAACGTCCGATGGGCGCCATTCTAACTTCGAGGCGAGGCGTCCGCCACGCGTGCATGCTAATGTTCCTGAACCGCATGAAGAACGATTCGCGTGCAAACGACGCGATCTGGGCAGTGAGGGGACTCTCGGCCCGTCCGCGTCTCGCATGGGCTCTGGCGGCCCTCGGCGGGCTCGCGCTGGCGGCGGTCGCTATTGGATACCTCGGGAACGACGGTCGCGATGATCCGGCGCGGCTCTGGGAGCACGCCAAGACCGCCTGGTCGGCGGGGCGGCTTGAAGAAGCCGAGGCCGTTCTCGCCCGGTTGGCGCGACGTCGCGCGCCGACTCTCGCCGAGCGCCTCCTCCGCGCCGAAGTGGCGCGGAAGCAGGGGCGGATCGATCGGGCGCTCGCCGCTCTCGACGGCTTCTCGGGCTCTGATTCCGAGGCAGCCTTGATCTGGCGCACTCGAGGGATGCTCGAAATCGAGCGGGATCGCGCGCGGCCCGCCGAGGCGGCCTCGCTCCAGGCCATCGCGCTTGATCCCACGCTCGCCGACGCGCGGCGCGATCTCATCAATCTGTACACTCTTCAGTCGCGATGGTCCGACCTCGGGCTTCAGTTTCGTGCGCTGGCGTCAACGAGTTCGCTGAGTTTCGACGAGCTTTATCTCTGGACTCTCGGCCGCCGGCTCGACGTCGGTCCGGCCGACTTCGCCGCCAAGCTCGAGCGGATGTTGCGCAATGACCCCGAGGACCGTTCGATCCGGCTGGCCCTGGTCGAAAACCTCCGGCGGCTCGGCCGGCTCGACGAGGCCGAGAAGGCAATCGAGCCCTTACCCAGCGACGACCCGCGGGCACGTGCCGCCCATGCGCGTCTCGCGCTGGACCGAGGTACGGTGGATACCGCCAGGAAGCTGCTGGACGAAGGCCCGCCCGATCAGCCTGCACTCGCGCGGCTGCGCGGCCGCCTGTCGTTGGCACAAGGCGACGGGAAGGCCGTCGCCCATTACCGCGCGGCGCTCGCCGCCGACCCCGACGACCGCGACACGCTCTTCGGCCTCGGACAGGCGCTCCGCCTGGCCGGCAAGCCCGACCTGGCGCAGCCCTATCTCAATGCCGCCCGCGATCGCGATCAGCTCGAATCACTCATCGAGAACGCCCGCTCCCTGTCGCGGCGGGAAAATGCCCGCGTCCTCGAAGCGATCGGCGACGCCTGCCGGTCCCTGGGACGCCTCTACCAAGCGCGCGCCTGGTATCGCCTTGCCCTCTCCCGTGACGCCGCTGACCCAGACGTTCAAAAACGCCTCTTCGACCTCGACGCCACCATCAGCGACGCCCGGCGAATGGATCAACCACACGAGCCGAACGGCGATCATCATCCCTGAACTGAGCTGGATGATTCCAGCCAAGCCGTGCCGAAGACCACCAGTGAATCGATTAAGGATGAATCGAGAAGATGCGACAGACGGCGTTTTATTCATCCTTCATCCTTCATCCTTTCTCTTTTCTCCCCGCCCAACTTTTGTGCGTTCGAGCACGATCGCCAGGCATGTCGGATCAATTTCTGAAGAAATCAGCGGCGTTGCCGCACAGGTTTTATTGGAGCGAACCATATACGGCGCCTCGGATTTCACGGCTCTCGCATCGCCCTGGTTCCCGTTTTTATGGTATATATTTTGCAATGGGATTGTGAAAACATTGTGAGATACCTCTTGACGGTGTTTGTCCGCGCACACTATCTTGATGACACTCCTGCGAAAAACATCGTGTGGTGCCAGTCAAATGGAACTCTGGCAGACCGCAAGCGGGTTTTACTAACACGCTCGCGGGTTTGCTGCGCAGCCGCGGCGATGTTCCCTGAAATTCGCCCCCGTACGATTCTCATTCCTTGTACATTCAGTCATTCGGACGATCGGCACTCTTGATGGGAGGTGTTGTTTTCATGCGTTCCAAATCGGGAATCCGGGTCGTGGCCTGGTCGGCTGTTTCGTTCCCGGCGTTGGGGTTGGCGTTGGCTCTGCTTTGCGCGGGTTGCGACTCTGGAGGGTCCCCTAGCCCGGAGGCGCAGAAGGCCGCTGAATTGCAAAAGGAGAGCGCCAAGAAAATCTTGGACGAAACCAATGCCGCCGCTGCCAAGAAGGGTGGCGATCGGTTCAAGTTCGGCGGGAAACCGGGTGCGACTGGGGGAAACTAGTCGGTGATCGGTGACAGGTTGGTTCGGACTGATTCATTTCTTAATCGTTTCGGTTTTGCTTTCGTTGTTCTGAAGGAGTGACTTCCATGCTCAAGACCGTCGGCCGTAGGGTGAAGCATTCTGGCTTCACGCTGATTGAATTGTTGGTCGTGATTGCAATCATCGCCGTCTTGATCGCGCTGCTCTTGCCGGCGGTTCAATCCGCCCGCGAGGCGGCCCGCCGCGCTCAGTGCATCAACAACTTGAAGCAACTGGGGTTGGCCATGCACAACTACCTCTCATCCCAGAACGCGTTTCCGCAAGGGATTCAGTGGCAAGCCAACTACCACAGCGGCGGTTGCTGGACCAGTGGAAGCTGTCTGGCGTCGTTGACGATGTTCCTGGAACAGATCCCCGTCTTCAACGCCACCAATTTCAGTGTCAACATGTACAACGAGCCCAACACGACGATCTCGGCCATCGGCATCTCGTCGTTGTGGTGCCCCAGCGACCCGATTGTCGCCAATGCCTATACCTATCCCGCGGGGGCGGTTGGCACGCTGCCAGGTTCGGTCCTGCCGATGCACTTCACCTCATACGGCGCCAATGCGGGAGAGTTCTTCATCCTCGATACGACCAGTTCGGTTTTTCCACCAGCGGGATGCCAGGTCACTGGCGCCGACGGCGCACCCGGCGAACAGCAGATGAACGGCGTCGTCTACTACCTGAGCCATGTCACTTTGCAAATGATCACCGACGGGACCAGCAACACGTTCCTTTTCGGCGAGCGCGCTCACGGAAAGTTCCCGACTTCCGAGGTGAACTGCTGGAACTGGTGGACCTCCGGCAATTACGGCGACACGATGTTTATGACGCTCTACGGGATCAATACGTGGAACAAGGCGCCGTTCAACGTCCTCAAGGGCGGCCAGTGCGTGATGTGGACTGGGCCAGACGAGTTCGTCTCGTCGCTGGGCAGCTTCCATCCCGGCGGTGCCAACGTCGGCTTCTGCGATGGCTCGGTCAAGTTCCTCAAGGACTCGATCAGCAGTTGGCAGATCAACCCAGCGACTCTCGGCTCGGGCGACCCGCCGGGTTGCCTGCCGAACGGCGTGAGCCGTCCTTCCCAGGTCTACGTCATCCCGATTGGCACACAGGTCGGGGTGCTACAACAGCTTTCAACCCGAAGTAACGGCGAGGTCGTGAGCTCCGATCAGTATTGATCGGTCGTTGCACGCTTCGAATTGCTTGACGCATTTCGCGAGAGAACCAAGGCCGCCCGGCCTTGGTTTTCTTTTTGGCTGAAGACGGATGGCCACTTGAACCGGTGCGCCGATCACATCCGGCTCGAACAAATCGCATGATCCCTTCGAATGGATCGGCTGGGACGTCGAGATCCCCGGGCCGGCTGCGCCCGATCGAGATCTTCGCACTGGCAGCGTCGTGCGGGCTGGCGTCTGGACTGCTTGAAGTCGGCACGAGAGTGCTCTGCCATCACATCGACGCGCCAGATCGGATGTACATGATGAGCCGGCACTTCGTGTGGTTGGCTCCGTTATCCAACCTGCTGCTGTTCTCCGGAGCCGGTTTGATCCTTGCGCTGGCGACCTGGATCAGGCCTCACGCTGGCGGATGGCTCTGTTCACGGCTGGTCTGTTTCCTGGCCGTGCTGCCGCTACTCATGGTGGCAAGTCGACGAATTCATCCGGTCGCCTGGGTAATCCTGGCTTCGGGCTGCGCACTGCGGCTTGCGCCGTTCGTCGAACGGCATCCGGCCAGGTCCCGGCGACTGCTCGCGCTCGGTTTTCCTGGTCTCCTGATCATTGTGCTGGCGCTGGCGATTTCCGTGTTCGGGCGCGACTGGCTCAAGGAGCGGCGTGAGCTCAGTCGTCCCGCGCCGCATGGCGACGCCCCGAACGTGCTCCTGATCGTGCTCGATACCGTGCGGGCCGACCGATTGAGTCTTTACGGCTATGAGCGGTCCACCACTCCGAACCTCGAGCGACTGGCCCGCCAGGGCATCCGCTTTGACGCGGCGCGCGCGACCGCCCCGTGGACCCTGCCATCGCACGCGAGCTTCTTCACCGGACGCTGGCCCCACGAGCTCGGCACCAGGTGGGCCGCCCCCCTGGACGAGAGGTTCCCGACGCTGGCCGAGTATCTGGGAGCAAACGGCTATGCAACCGCGGGTTTCATCGGCAATACGTTCCTTTGTTCCTACGAGACCGGGCTTGACCGTGGCTTTACTCATTACGAGGATTATGTCCTCGGCCGTTTCGGACTGCTCAGCGTGGCCTGGCTGCCTGACCACGCCTTGGGTCTTGTGTCGGACTGTGGTCGTTTGATGAGCCGATTACTGAACCCGGGCCCGCTGCGCACCCGGATTGAATCTTTCTTTGAGCCGCTTTTCGTCATGGCCCGAAAGAAAGACGCCCACGCGCTCAATGGCGCGTTCTTACGCTGGCTTTCGCAACGGCCACAACCAGGGCGTCCATTCTTCGCGTTCCTCAATTACTTTGATGCTCATGCGCCCTACGTGCCCCCGCCCGGAGCTGAGTATCCCTTTGGTCTGAAGCCCGAGAGCCAGTCGGATTTCATCTTTCTGATCGAGCACTGGCCGATCATCCCCGATAAGCTGCTCTTGTCGCGCCGCTACCGGCAGTTGGCCCGAGATTCCTACGACAACTGTATCGCCTATCTGGACAGGCAGTTAGGCGATTTGGTCAGCGAGTTGCGCGCGCGCCGAGTGCTCGATCGCACGCTCCTGGTCGTTGTCTCGGACCACGGCGAGGGGTTGGGAGAGCATGATCTCTTCGACCACGGCGAGAGTCTTTACCGCACGGAGATCGGAGTCCCGCTCTTGGTCGTCCCGCCCGCTCACGGCCAGCATCCGGTCGTCGTTGACCAGACTGTCAGCCTGCGCAATTTACCTGCGACCATCGTGGATCTGGTGGGCTTGAGCGGGAACTCACGCTTTCCCGGAAAGTCGCTTGCCCGTCTCTGGCGGAATGACCGGCCGCAGTCCGCCGCCGGTGCTCCAGCGGACGACGTGATCTCAGAGCTTCCCACTCCGAATCCGGCCAATCCGAACCGCGGCCGGTCACCAGGAGCGCGCGGTCCGTTGATTTCGCTGGCCGCAGGCGATTTCGTTTATATCCGCAATCAAGCAGACGGCACCGAGGAATTATTCAACGAGCGCGACGACCCGCGCGAGCTGAGCAACCGGATCATCCACCAGTCCATGCAACCGGTCTTGGAGCGCTTTCGCGACCACCTCAAACAGTTCGAAGCGACAATCGCGGGCGCGGTGCGGTGATCCGCGTCCCTTCCGAAGGGAACTGTTCGTGAAACTCCCCCGCGCACGAGTCTGGCTCTGGATCGGCACCTTCTCGCTGATTGTTCTTTGTACAGCGACCTGGCATTATCTGGCCAACCATCGCGCAAATCGACTGCCGATTCAATCCTCGAGCGAGCGCAGGAGAACCTGCGGGCCGGACGGTACGATGACGTCGCGTCGGCCCTGGCCCGCCTCAACCAGTTGCGCACGCCCACTCCCACGGACTGGTTCTTGCGCGCGCAACTCGCACTCATCCGGCACCAACCCGACGAGGCCATCGCCAGCCTGGCCCGGGTTCCCGACGCCGATCACTCGGCCGCGCGTGCCCGGTTGCTTGCCGGCCAGATCCAGCGGCAGGAGGACCGTCTCCGCCTGGCAGAAGACGCATTTCGCACCGCGCTGCGGCTTGATCCTTCGCTTGTCCAGGCCCACCGCGAATTGATTTACATTTATGGCATGCAGTTGCGACGGCCCGAGATCAATGATGAGTTCCTGGCGTTACAGAAGCTGACCGGGCTTTCGTATGACGAAGTGTATCGCTGGACGTCGCTCCTGAACAATTCCTGGGAACCGGGCGACGTGATCGGGGACCTGATACGTTTCGTCCAGGCCGACGCCCTTGACCGCTGGTCGCGGTTGGCCCTGGCGGAAAACCTGCGCAAGATGGGCCTGCACGTCACGGCGGAGTCTGCTCTGGCCGTGTTGCCTCGGCAAGACCCCAAGGCCAATCTGATTCGAGCGCAGATCGCGTTTGACCGCCAACAAACGGAAAAAGCGAATGCGTTACTCAAGCTCGGCAGGGACGACGATCCGGCCGTTGCACGGCTGCGCGGCCGTCAAGCCCTTGCCCGACGGGACCCTCGGTCGGCCGTGCGGCAGTTCCGGGTCGCCTTTGCCGCAGATCCCAACGATCACGAGACACTCTTCGGTTTGCAAAGCGCTCTGGAGCTGTTGTGCGACGAGAAGGAAGCCAGGCCGGTTCGCGAGACAGGCGCAACGTCAGTCAACTCAATACGCTGCTTCAGCGTGCTCGCGCCGGCGAGGCCGAGCGAAACCCGGACCTGTTGCGACAGCTAGGAATCACCTGCGCCGCCTTACGACGGGATGAAGAGGCTCGTGCGTGGCTCGAGCTGGCAATCGCCCGCAATCCCCTCGACACGGAGTCGCAACAAGCCTTGTTCCGGCTCAGATGAGGTACAATCGCGAGAAAGCCGTTCGCGCCATTCATGTTCTACCAATGCACTGCAGGCAGAATTGCAAGCCGTGAAGCCGCCGCCATGCGAGTCTGAGGCCGTAGTCAGCCCGGGCGACACCTCGCGGGCGCTCCGTTTGGCTGCGCAGAGGGGTAATAACACCGGTCGGCGGTGGCTAGGGATCATCGGTCTTACGGCCATCCTGGCGATGCTGGGCTGGGTTGGCTGGTGGGCCTACTGGGCCCGGCGCTTCGAATCCGAGATTCCCCGGGTCAGGCAGCTCATGAATTCGGAGCGTTTCCGCGAGGCGAAGCAGTCGCTCTTGCGCCTGCCATCGCCCTGGGCACGCCAGCCTGAAGTCGTCTACCGGCTGGGGCTCTGCGAGCGCGCTCTGGGAAACATCCAGGCCGCGCTCGCTGCCTGGTCACGGGTCGATCTGCGCTCGATCTGGTCAGTTCAGGCCGGATTGGCCAAGGCCGGCGTCCTGGTCGCTGATCTCGGGCGGTTCAGCGACGCCGAGACGCTGCTGGAGAGCTTGATGCGCGACCCGGGAGCGGCACGGGACGAGGTCCGGCACACGCTTTCGGAACTCTACTTCTGGGAGGGACGGCGCGGCGCGATGCGCCGCTTGCTCGAGCGCGACTACCGTTTGGTGGCCGATCCCGTCCTCGAGCTGCGCAATCACTGGCGGATTGATAACGCCGTGACCCTGCTCGAGAAGGTGCGCTGGGAGGTTGACCAGGCCTCGAGGCTGGCACCGGATGACGACCGGGTTCTGGTTGACTCAGGCGAGCTTGGCGACACAAACCGGCCGATTCGCGGAGGCCCTGGGCTGGCTCGACCGCTGTGTAGAGCGGCGGCCGCGTGATCCGGCCGTCTGGCGAGCCCGGCTCGACTGGGCGCGCGCTGCCGGCAACCTGGCCGAGTTGCGCCGTGCCGTGGCTTTTGTTCCCGCCGCAGAGCTCACCGAGTGCGAACGGCTCGAGCTGCGCGGCTGGCTGGCCTCCCGAATCGGCAACGCGCCGGCTGAGCGCGATGCGCTGGAACGGCTGGTTGCGATCGTACACGATCCGGCGGCGTTCGAGCGGCTCGCGGTGCTGGCGTGGGATACCGGCCAGCATGAGCGTGCGCGGGCCTTGCGCCGCCGCAAGGCCGAGCTCGATGCGGCCAAGAACCGGTACCGACTGCTGATGGAGGAATCGATCGGGCCCGAGCTTTTCACCGAGCTGGCCGGGCTGGCCGGATCGCTCGGCCGGCAATTCGAGGCGCAAGGCTGGTGGTCGCTACGCGCGCGCTCTGCTCCTGGAGACCAACTGGCATCTCAAGCGGTTGCTCGGTTTGCCCATCAGCCCGAACCAGCGTCCGTCGGCGCCCAGGTCACGCTGGCCGAGCTCCTTTCGGAGCTCGATCCGGAATTGAAAACGGCGTCGACTCGCCCCCAGGCCCCGCAGCCGCCGCCTGGCGGCACGCTGCCACGTTTCGCCGACCGCGCCGAATCAGCCGGCCTTCGATTCGTCTTCGACAATGGGCGCTCGCGTCTCAGCCAGATTCCCGAGACGATGGCCGGCGGGGTTGGGCTCTTCGACTACGACGGCGATGGCTGGCTCGATGTCTATGTCGTGCAGGGAGGCGTCTTCCCGCCCAGGCCTGACCACCCCAACACGGGCGATCGACTCTTTCGGAATCGCGGCGACGGAACGTTCGAGGACGCGAGCGACCGGTCCGGCATCAGCCGGATGAAACGCGGCTTCGGGCTCGGAGTGACCGTCGGCGACATCGACAATGACGGACATCCTGACCTCTTCATCACGCGCTGGCGCGCCTACGCACTTCTGCGCAACCGGGGCGACGGGACCTTTGAAGACGTCACCGATCGCGCGGGTCTTGGGGGCGAGCGCGACTGGCCTAGCTCCGCCGCCTTTGCCGACCTCGACAACGACGGCGATCTTGACCTCTACGTCTGTCACTACCTCGTCTGGGACGCTAACCATCCGACCCTCTGTCCTCGCAAGAGGCGCGCCGCAGCCAATGAACGGGTCGATCCCGAGCAGCAGTACACCTATTGCAATCCCCGCTCCTTTGCCGCGCTCTCGGATCACCTCTTCCGTAATGATGGCGGTCGATTTGTGGACGTCACGAAGGAAGCCGGCATCGTCGATCCCAATGGGCGCGGTCTGGGCGTCGTGGCGGCCGATCTTGACGAGGACGGTCGGGTCGACCTCTTCGTCGCCAACGACACGACGGCCAACTATCTCTGGCACAACCTGGGCGGCCTGAAGTTTGAGGAAGCGGGTGTCGCCAGCGGTATCGCCTGCAACGCCGACGGAGCCTTCCAGGCCGGGATGGGCACGGCTTGCGGCGACCTCGACGGCGATGGACTGCCCGACCTGTTAGTGACCAATTTCTACGGCGAATCCACGACCTTCTTTCAAAACCTGGGCTCGGGAGCATTCACCGACCAAACTGTTGCGATCGGCCTGGCGGCCCCGAGCCGCTTCTTGCTCGGATTCGGGATCGCGCTTCTGGACGCCGACAATGACGGCCGCCTCGACCTGGCGACGGCCAACGGCCATGTCAACGACGATCGCCCCAACTATCCCTACCAGATGCCTGCATCGCTCTTTCTGGGGGGCAAGGGCGGCCGCCTGACCGATGTGACCGCAGCGGCCGGAGAGCCGTGGACCGTGCCGCGGGTCGCCCGCGGGCTCGCCGTGGGCGATCTCGACAACGACGGCCGGATCGACGTCGTGCTCCTGCCAGAGCTGAGCCCGCTAGGCTATTTCCATAACCAGACGAAAGCAGGCCATGCAGTCGCGTTCGAGCTGGAGGGCACCCGGTCCAACCGTGATGCGATCGGCGCGGTCGTCACGCTCACGGCCGCGGGCCGTCGCCGCCGGGCCTGGCGCTATGGCGGCGGAAGCTACCAGTCGGCATCGGGCCCGCGCATCGACTTCGGCCTCGGCGACGACCGCATCGACCAGGTCGAGGTTGGCTGGCCGTCGGGCCGGGTCGATCGTTACGGCCCGGTCGAGGCCGACCGATGCTATCGGCTCCGCGAGGGAGCGTCCCAGCCCGTCTTGCTGCGGAGCTTTCCGGGGCGATGAACCGTACTTTGGGAGGATCTTGACATCGATTCTGGCGGTCCGCCGCCAAGCCGCAACCAATTGCATGATCGCCATTGATACCTTAGAAAAGCGCCGTCTCCTCCGGATAACCCAGCATCAGGTTGAGGTTCTGGACCGCGACGCCGGCGGCTCCCTTGATGAGATTGTCAAGACACGCCAACACGAGGATCCGACCCCGCACCACCCGCAGCGCGATGTCGCAAAAGTTGGTGTGGGCCGTGTCCTTGGTCGCCGGCAAATGATCAACCACCCGGACAAACGCGCTCTTCTCGTAGAAGGATCGGTAGAGATCGACCAGCTCGTGCTCGATGGCCGTATGTTTGGGCTGGGCGTAGATCGTGGCGAAGATGCCTCGATCCATGGGGATCAAGTGCGGGGTGAAGATGACTTCGACCGGTTCGCCCCGGCTGCTGGTTACATCGGTGAGCACCTGGTCGATCTCGGGCGTGTGGCGGTGCAGTCCGACGCTGTAGGCCGACACGTTCTCGTTGCACTCGGGGAAGTGGTACGTCAGCTTCGGAGCGCGTCCCGCGCCCGATACGCCACTCTTGGCATCGATGATGATGCCCTTGCGTTCGATCAAGTCCTCGGCGATCAACGGGGCCAAGGCCAGGATGCTCGTGGAGGTGTAGCAACCGGGGTTGGCGACCAGGTCGACCCGCGGGATTCGCTCCCGAAACAGCTCGGGCAGTCCGTACGCCGCCGACCGCAATCCCTCGGGATCAGTATGCACATGGCCGTACCAGTCCGCGTAGACCTGGGGATCGTGCAAGCGATAATCGGCGCTCAGGTCGATGACCCGCACCCCTCGCTGCCGTAATGCAGGTACGACGGCCATGCTGGCGGTATGCGGCAGGGCGAGAAAGGCAAACGACGCACGTTCGGCGATCCGGTCCGGGTCGAATGCCTCGCAGGAAAGTGCGATTCGCCCCGCCAGGCTGGGGTGCAACGCCGAGAGCCGGGGCGACTCATCCTGGCGCGAAGTTGCGGCAGCAATTCCCACGGATGGATGACCGAGCAGAATTCGGATCAACTCACGGGCCGCGTATCCCGAGGCCCCGATGATCGCCACGCCGACCTTGGTCATTGCTACAGCCTCGGTCGAGCGGTGCCGACCTGACGAGTAAGAGTAAGAGTAAGACTAAGATTAAGATTGAGATTAAGATTAAGATTAACAGGGGGTCAACTTACCTTTCGCCACCAGAATGTCCAGGGCGGCTGCGCACTCCTGCGCGGAGCCGTGGGCGGTTTCAAGGGATTTCCTGAGACAGGTTGACGAGTCCTCCTCTCGGGTCCTGCTCCTAATCCTGATCTTGCTCTTAATCCTCTTCCTGATCGTAATCCTCATCTTAATCCTGCTCTTCCGCGAGATTCGGCCTGCTTATTGTCTCCCCGCTCATGGATACGCGTGAATCGAAGGTTGGCGGAACACCCGTGCCGTTCCACAATGCATATGCCGACCGGAATCCCAGATACACCGCGAGCGTCATCCAGCACACCCAGGTGAGGACTGAGATTGCCAAGCCGACGGACACGTCCCGCGCGTCGTAGGTCAATCGTAACACCAAGCGGCCGGGGCGGGGAATCTCGACCCGTTGCCAGCCGCCCGGCTCGTCCTTCTTGTGGAAAGTCGGCAGGATCTCAGCCTCGCCATAGTCTCTCCCCGCCAGGTCGAGCCAGTGGGCCTTCCACTGTGGATCAAAAAGCTGTGAGACGATCACCCATCCCGTCTCGGCGGCGTTGACCCGGACGGTCATTTCTTCCGGGCGGGGCGATTCGGCCTCCAGGGCCTCGGCCGTGTCGAAAATCGGCAGGATCTCTCGTGGATCGCCCGACCATGCCTCCAGTACGGCGGAGTCGCGGAGCCGGTCCGAACTCACGAACCATGCACGAGCCGTGGCTGCGCCACAGTCCAGGACACGGAATGCCGTTACCCAGTTCGCCTGCTCCGCAGCCCACTGCTGCTCGAACAGCCAACCGGCCAGTGCGGAATCAGCAATTTGTTCCCGCGCTTCGTCGGTTCGCAAGAGCACGTGTTCCGTGCGATTCTCGACGGGGTCGAAGACCCGGATGCTGGTTCCCGTCGCCCGCAGCGCTCGGCGCACCAGCGGCTCGAAGACCGGACCATTCAGCGGCTGCTGCGCGAGTGTGGTCAAAGAGCCGACGGCCGGAAGATCGAGCGTTCGGTAGGCTGAGATCGGTGCCAGCCCGATCAGCATCGGCAGGTTCCGCAGCCGTCTGTCGGCGATCCTCGATCCCCTCGGTTCCCGCGCAGCCGCGCCAGGACGGGGCTTTGCTCCACCAACGGACGAAGCGGTCCGACGTCAAGCAGCCGGTGCTGGCCCAAAGCGCATAAATCGAGAACGGTGATGACGATCAGCGCCGGCCTGGCGGCCCGCGCGGAGAGCCCGCCCTTCCCACCGTTCCAGCCCAGCCACCCGAGAATCAGGAGCAGCAGGGCCGTCTCGCCCAGTTCCTTGCCGTAGATCCAGCCGCGCTCCGTGGCGAAGACCCTGCCGGCCGGCTGCTTCTGGAGCACGACCGCCTGGCTAAGCCCCGGCGGCAGCCGTGGGTCGGGCTGGGGCTGCCGCGCCGCGGCCACGACGGCTGTGAAGCTGGGATCACCGCTCCAGGGGAGCGCGCGAAAGACTTGCTGGAACCCGCGAGTGATGCCGGGCCACCCCGGCTCCGGCGTGCACGAAAGCGCGAGCTCCATCACTCCCACGACCAGCAGCACCCACACCGTCGCGATCATCACGAACCAGACCAGCGAACGGCCGATGCGCGGCCACGCCTGCCAGCGATCGAAGCCCTTTCCAGCCAGTATCGCCAGGGCCAGCGCGGTCATGAGCCCCCAGCGCGCCGGCGCTCGAAAAAACGAGAAACCCCAGATCTTGATCAGGTAATGAAACCCGGGGGCGTAAGGCCCGAGACTCAGGACGAGCCCGAGGAGCGCCATGATGGCCAGAAAGCGGACCGCCCTTTCGCGGCGGAACTCGCGAATCATGGCCGCCCAGGCCAGAAACAACGGCACGAGCCCGACATACCCCAGTAACTCCTCCGGCGAGGTATGAAAGGGGTCCCAGACCAGGGGCCGCCACAGCGGCGAGCGGTGAAACAACCCCGGCGCAATCCAATTCACAAGATGGAAGGGAGTGGCCGCGAAGCCGGACAGATACTCAAAATCGCGCTGGCTGGCGGCAAGTCCTGCCAGCCGCGCCGTCGGCAAGAGTTGGAGCGCGGCCAGGGGAAACACGGCGAGCGCGGCCAGCACGATGACGCAAGGCCGCCGCCAGTCGAGCGCCGATTGGTTCGCCTCGCCTGAGTTTCGGCCAGCCAGGCAGGCCAACCCTTGCTCGACCACAGCCCATACGACCATCAGGGCGATGACGAATTGGGTCTGAAACGCCAGTTGAAAGTGCCCGGGCAGGACCTGAAGGACCAGCACCACGCTCAGAATCAGCGGCGACCAAGGTTTCAAGGCTCGTCCTGGCATGAGAATGGACCACGCCAGGCCAAGAGCCCACGGCATCCAGCTCCCTGTGGTATAACCCCACGGGTGCGCCAGATGGATCAGGAAGAACCCGGAGGTTGACCAGGCGAACGCAGCCAGCGCCGACCCCATGCGGGAGACGCCGAGCCGGCCGGCCGCCCAAAACACCCCCAGCCCACCCCACAGTGTGTGAATGACCAGGCTGAGCGTGTAGGCGGTTTCCGTGTCAAAACAGCCATACAGAACCCAGTGGATCGGGTAATACACCCCCATCTGGCTCTCTGCCAGACCCGGAAAACCATAGCCCCACAAGTCGTTCCAGACCGGCAGCCGCCCGCTATGGAGCGACTGGCTGAAAAAACCCATCAGTCCCAAGAAAAAATGAGTGACGTCTCCCCCGACCAGCATCTTGCCCCCGACGCCGATCGGCCAGAGCCACACCAACAACACCACGATCACGCCTGCCGGCCCCAAGGCGCCGGTCCCGAGCTTCCGCGAGGCCAGCCCAAAAGGAGTTGACCTCACAATTCCCTCCTTAGTTACCGTGCTTTTCCAAATTCACAGGAATGGGCCGGTGTCTTCACTGCTCGCGAGGGTGGAGCAGACGGACTCGAGGAATTTTTTTCAAATCCCGCTTCGATTTTACACTTCAATCCGCAAGATCTGGAGATTCGAATTTCACTGCCCGAGCGGTTTGGCGTGGATTCGTTGGTCTTTTTTGACGCTACGATGTGACCTCGCTCTGAGCCGGACTGCTCTTGGCACGAAAGCTGCGTTCGGGTTCGCCACGATCAGAGCGTCGCGGCATTACTGGCGCGTTCCGAGGCGATCGCGCTTCGGAACGAACTCAACTCACGGAGGAGGGAATCATGTTAGTGCTGAGCAGGAAGCTCGGTCAGAGCTTTCGAGTCGGGCCTGATGTTCGCGTGACCGTTGTCAAGATCGACCGCAATTCGGTGCGAATCGGGATTGACGCGCCTGACGATGTATCGGTCCAGCGCCAGGAGATCGTCTTCGAGCTCCCTCAGGTCCACTCGCTTGAAGCCGGCGCCGCCTGAGGTCACTCAACCGCGCTGGTTACGCACGCGGCGGTTGGACCGGCGTGCGCCAATCGATTATGCTTGCATGAGCGTGACTGAAGTAGTCATCACGCTCCGCGTGATGGTGCTAAGTAGTCGTCACGCTCCGCGTGATGGTATTAAGTAGTCATCACGCTCCGCGTGATGGTTCTTCTTCTGAGATCGATGGTCACGGAGCCCCTGCACTGGCATCATGATTGGGCCGTTGACGATGCGGGTGGTGATTGCCCCAGACAAGTTCAAGGGGAGCTTGACGGCCCTGAAGGCCGCCCAGGCGATGGTGCGCGGCGTCGCCGCCGCCTGGCCTGAAGCGTCGATCGATCAGGTGCCGATGGCCGATGGCGGTGAGGGCACCGTCGCCGCGCTGGTGGCCGCGACCGGCGGCACATACGAAGCGGCCACAGTGACCGGTCCGCTGGGAGAGCGGGTCGTCGCATTTTACGGTCTTCTCGGTGACGGGACGACCGCCGTCATCGAGATGGCGACCGCCTCGGGCTTGGTCCTGGTATCCCCCGAGCGGCGAAACCCCCTGGCGACGACGACACGGGGAACCGGCGAGCTCTTGCTGACGGCGATCCGCCATGGTGCGCGCCGGCTGATCGTTGGGATCGGCGGCAGCGCGACCAACGACGGCGGCGCCGGGTTGGCCCAGGCACTCGGGTACCGGCTCCTGGATCGCGACGGCCACGAACTCGGACCGGGTGGCGGCAATTTGGGCCAGCTTGAGCGCATCGATCCGGCCGGCCGAAGGTCGGAGCTGGAATCGATCCAGGTTGACGTGGCTTGCGACGTGACGAACCCGCTCTGTGGCCCACACGGCGCATCGGCGGTTTACGGCCCGCAGAAGGGAGCCACTCCCGCCATGGTTCTGGCGCTCGACGCCAACCTGGCTCATTTCGCGGCGATCGTCGAGCGCGACCTGGGTGCCTTGATCCTCAACTTATCCGGCTCGGGGGCCGCGGGAGGGCTCGGTGGGGGATTGGTGGCCTTCGCCAACGGCAAGCTCCAGCGAGGCGTCAACCTGATCATCGATGCCGTCAAGCTGAGGGAACGCCTGAGGAGCGCCGATCTTTGTCTGACGGGCGAGGGCGCGATCGACGCCCAGAGCGCGTTCGGCAAAACCGCCGTGGGCGTGGGCCGGTTAGCCCGGTCGCTGGGTTGTCCCACGCTGGCCCTGGCCGGTTCTATCGGCCCCGGCGCCGAGGCCGTACTCGAACAGGGCATCGACGCTTATTTCAGCATCTGCTCGGGGCCGATGAGCCTGGAGCGGGCCGTGGCGGACGCCGAGGAACTGCTGCGGAGAGCGACGGAGCAGGTGGTGAGGGGGTTCCTGGCCGAACGGAGGCGGGGCCAAGGGAAAAGAAGTGGATAAGTCCAGTGTTTCCCACCGCTGCGCCGGTTACCGGGCCACTCGTCTTTGTCCCCGAAGTGGAATCACGCCGGGTTTCGTGCCGTTGCCTCAGAATAGGTAACCGAAGTGATCGTTCAGGAACTCTAAGATTCCATCCCTGGTAAAGGCTATGGCGTGCATATCGACCCCGCCGGGGTGCACGTTTGATGGGTCGCGATTACCTTCGGAGATCAGTTCTTGGGCTCGGCTGGCGGCTGCGGACAGAGCTTCGGCCCGAGTCCACGCAAAGCGGCGGGAAGAATAGTCCCCACACTCGTCGATGACCTGTGTCTCGAAGAGGGTGAGGACTGGAGCGTCGGCGGCACGATGTCCAAGGAACCCGGCCACGACACGCGATTCTCCCGCTTCGCTCTCGGTGATTGTGCCCTTGGCGGACGTCTCGTCGATGTGATCGACGATCTCCGTACCCTTGCTGACGTGCTTCAGACCAACGACCGACCTATTGCGCATGTCGGTGTAGTCGAGCGGACTCGCGGTCGGCTCGCGCTCGATCAATGCCGGATCAGTCAAAGCGAAAGCTCGGCGGGCCTCGACGATACGTGGCTCGTCTGGCCAAGCCTCCCCGGTATAGCCCTCATCGACGAGCGCAAGCATGCCTTTCAGGGTATGCCTGAGTAGGGCGATTCGTTGCTCGTTGGTCATGGCACTAACATTCCTCCCCAAAGTTAATGCGATGTCCTCGGTGTCCCGCTCAACGCGAAGCCCGACGCTGGAGTCGTCCTCCTAATCTAATGCGTACACACCCTCATCATCGCCTGGTGGTGGCCCGTGGTCAAACGGCTCGCGCGGCTACTCCAATTCGCCAGCGGCGGCGAAGGCGTCGCGCGGTCGCGGAGGTGTCCCACTCGCAATTGAGGCGAGGGCTTCAGAACCGTTGACCGGCAGCGCAGATGGCCAAGGTCGATGGTGGTCGGGTCGCAATCTAGGCTCGGCAGACTTGGTTGGGACGTTGCTTCGCAGGTCGGATCAGCTAATCTATGATGTTGGGGAGAGAAACGCGATTCGACACATGGAGCCGCATTACGCGGACTGGGTATGTCTAAGACGCGAATCGTCGAAGTTGATTTCGACGAAGACTCCGATGAGCAGGACGTCGCCGAACAGCTCTCCCCCAAGACAGTTGCTGCGGTGGTCAGTGGGACGGACTGGACGACTGAGACAATTGTCTCCCAATTGAAGCGTGGAAATATTCACTTGACTCCCAGATTTCAAAGGAGGGACGCATGGAAGCGAGATCGCAAGAGTCGTTTCATTGAGTCTCTAATTGTTGGGCTGCCGATTCCGCAGATAGTGTTGGCAGAGTCAAAGAGCGAGAGGGGCAAGTTTATCGTCCTCGACGGAAAGCAACGTCTTCTAGCAATTCTGCACTTTTGGGGACTCGGCGACGGTCCCAACAATGCCTATTCGCTATCCGGGCTCACGCTGCGCGAGGACCTCAAAAACTTGACATTCCACGAGCTCGAGAATGAGTCGAGGTTTGAGATGGATTTCAACTCGCTTTGCAACCAGACGCTGCGAACGGTCGTGATTAGGAATTGGAAGGACAGCAACCTTCTGCACACAGTTTTCTTGAGGCTAAATACAGGGAACGTCAAGCTCTCTCCACAGGAGCTGCGACAGGCACTTCTCCCAGGCCCGTTTTCGGAATACGTAGATGAGGCCGCCGCGAACTCATTAAGTCTTCGCCGCCTTCTAAGCCTCACCCAGCCCGACCCGCGAATGCGAGACATTGAGATTCTCGCGCGATTCTTGGCCTTTCGGTTCTTTGCGGGCACATACCCCGGCCGGATGAAGGAATTTCTCGATGAGTCTTTTGGGCAGTTCAATTCGAGATGGAAGCACTTCAAGGGCCTAGTAGAAGCCGCGACGAAGGATTTCGATGATGGCGTGGACGCACTCCTTGACTTGTTTGAGGACGAAGTTGCCAGGAAACCAGAATCAAGTCAATTTAATCGAGCCATATTCGATGCGCTGATCTACTTTCACTCCCAAAGGAGCGTCCGCCTAAGCCTGGAAGGAAAGGAAAAGCAGTTGCTCAAGGCGTACCAGGATCTCTTTCGATCCAACTCGGGTTTCCTGCAGGCGGTGGAGAGTGACACGGCGGGGACGCCGAACACGGTGACGCGATTGACCCTCTGGGCGAAGTCGCTATCTCGGATTTCCGGGACGCCAATTTCTGCGCCGCCTATCCCATCGAAGGAGCGAAAACCGAATTCAAAGGCGCGACCGGCGTCGCCGAAACTCAAAGCCTAAGTTCGCCGGCAAGGCCAAACACATGTCGAATCGATTCGATGGTTTGCGACGCGAACTCGACTTGCTGCGCAGGCTGTTCCTTCCCGATCCTTTTCACCCACTCGGAATGTACCCTGACGGGAAACGCGTGCAAGCGCACACGCGGGCCTTCCTCGTTCTCGGTCACGCTGAAATCGAGACGTTTCTGGAGGACTGGGCGAAAGATCTCGCGCGAACGGTGGAAAAGGTTTGGACCAAGACCAAACGAGTCACCGCTCCTCTGGCCTTTCTACTTAGTTCAATGGGTGATCGGATGAAAATAGTGGAAACGCTCTCGGCGGCTGGTGGCAAGGACTGCCACCAACGGCTAGAGGATTTGGTGAGGAACCTCCTTCCGGAGTACTTTAGACGGGTTAACGCCAATAACGGCGTCAAGGAAAAGAATGTGCTCAGTTTATTCGAGCCGCTAGGAGTTCCATCCTCTGCGTTTGGAACAACACAACTGCCCAATCTTGAGACGCTTGGCAGTCTTCGGGGAACTCACGCCCACACTTCTGCCGGTGCGGTCGTGTCGGTACTCGACCCGGAGACTGAATATCACAGAATCCAGGCCATCGCACCCAAGGATAATGCTTTGCGCCAACCCGGAGGTGGGCCGGCCGAATTCGCAGGAATTGACGAAACAACGGAGACCAGTCTTAGGCGCCTGCAGGAGAACTTCAGCGTGAGTCACACGAATGAGGAGCCCGACGAGCTTGCAGGCGTTGCCGAAGTAATGACGTGGACGAATCAGAAAGCGCGTCGTGTGCATGCTGTTGAACGTTTTTCTGTTCCGTAGGATGGAATTCGATGAGCGAACCGGCACGGACCACCGAATTCACCCTCATCAACTGGTTCCGCCAGCGCGAGCGCTCCCGGTCCGGCCGCGAAATCAAGCAAGGCATCGGCGACGACTGCGCCATCCTGGCTATCACTACCGGCTGCGACCTCCTGGTCACCACCGATATGCTCATGGACGGACGGCACTTCCGGCTCGAGCAGGATGGCCCCGAGGCCGTCGGGTACAAGGCGCTGGGAGTCAACCTATCCGATATCGCGGCCATGGCCGGGGTTCCGCGGGCTGTTGTTGTCGCGGTCGCTTTACCGCGCCGCGAGGCGATTGCCGTGGCCCAGGGCGTCTACAACGGAATGCGACCGCTCGCCGAACAATTCCAGGTTGACCTGGTTGGCGGCGATACCAATGCGTGGGATGGCCCGCTGGTCGTCAACATAACGTTACTCGGCGAGACGACCGCTCGCGGCCCGGTCCGGCGATCAGGCGCGCGAGCCGGTGATGCCATCCTCGTCACCGGGCTCCTGGGCGGAAGCCTCGGATCGGGACGGCATCTGCGGCCCCAGCCGAGAATCGCCGAAGCCCTGGCCTTGCACGCTGCCACGCCCATCCACGCCATGATCGATATCTCCGACGGGCTCTCCTCCGACTTGGGCCACATCCTCGAGGAGAGTGGCGCCGGCGCGATCGTTGAACGCCGAGTCGATTCCCATTCACCCCGATTGCTGGGCCATGAGCCGACAGGACGGAGCGCCCGCCCTCGACCACGCACTCAACGATGGCGAGGATTTCGAGCTCTGCCTGGTCATCTCCGCCGAAGACGCAACCCGGGTGCTGGCGGCGCCACCGGCAGGAACCAGGATCTACCCGATCGGCTCGATCACTGACGCACCGGGCTTGCGGCTCAGGTTCCCCGACGGCCGGGTCGTCCCGGTTCAACCTGGCGGATTCGACCACCTGAGGGCCACGAAGAGGGAGGACGGCAGCTAAGCCCAGCACCGTTGAATTGGCAGCAAATCATTTAGCACACGCCCACCGACTCGGTTCCATGGACATCGTCAAAGCAACCGACAGCCTGACGATCGAGCTTGCCTCGGAAGACGACACGCGCAGGCTGGGCCACGCCCTCGCCGAGGTCGCCGAGCCGGGCTGCGTCATCGGTCTTATCGGCCCGCTCGGAGCCGGCAAGACACGGCTCGTGCGCGCGATTGCGGAATCTCTTGGTGTCGATCCCGGTGCGATCTCGAGCCCTACATTCGTCTTGATCCACGAGTACGAAGGCCGCGTTCCGGTCTACCATTTCGACGCCTATCGGCTCAAGACGCCCGGCGCATTTGAAGACCTGGGCGTCGCCGACTACTGGACTAGCGGCGGGGTCTGCCTGGTGGAATGGGCGGACCGCATCCGCGACCTGCTTCCTGAGTCGGCCTGGATGATCACGCTCACGCCGACTGGACCGACGTCTCGCTCGGCCAAAATCGAGCTGCCTCCCTCCGCCCAAGCCGTCGCCGACCGGCTGGCCCAACGACTCGAATGACGGGTTTGACGACAGGAGCCCGGCGACCTAGAGTTGCCGGGAGTCCGCGCATCGAACCGGGCGACCGGTCTTCGAGTCTCGTGCGATCGTTCTCACAAGTGGCGGGAATGGAGAGATAGGCGTGAGCCAGGCAATCTCTGCGACGGTGGGAAATGCCACCCATTCAAACCGCCGGCCATCCTTCTACCCGAAGGCGGTCGACAGTCTCGAGTCGTGCGGCTTGAATGCCGTCACCATCGAGAGCTTGATCCTGAAGTTCCTCTTGAATACGGGCATGGCGTCGGGACGGCGGATCTCGTCGCTCCTCGGCTTGCCCTTCGGCCCGTTTCCCGAGTTCCTGCGCGTCCTCAAGAATCAACAGATCCTCACTTACGCCAACGCGACCTCCGCCAATGATTACGTCTACGCCTTGACCGATACCGGGTGCGCCAGGGCGAGAATGTGCCTTGAGGAATGCGCTTACGTGGGTACTGCGCCGGTCCCGTTCGACGACTACCTCCAGGCCGTCGCCGCCCAGAGCATCGCCAACGAACATCCCCGCGAAGACGACTTGCGGCGGGCGTTCGCGGACCTCATGATTCCCGAAGAGACATTCCGCCTGCTCGGTCCGGCGCTCAACTCGGGGCAGGGTTTGTTCCTGTACGGCAGTCCCGGGAATGGCAAGACCAGCATCGCCGAGCGGATCACCCGGTGCTTCAAGACAACGGTCTGGATTCCCCAGGTAATCTGGGTCGAAGGGCAGATCATCAAGCTGTTTGACGTTGCGAATCATGAACCCGTCGAGACGGAACGCTCCGGCGGGCTACTCGACGAGGCGGACTACGACCGCCGCTGGGCGCAAATCAAGAGGCCGACGATCGTCGTGGGTGGCGAGCTGCGTATGGAAGACCTCGAGATCCACTTCGACCCCGTGACCAAAGTGAGCGAGGCCCCGCTGCAGCTCAAGAGCAACCTCGGGTCGTTCCTGATCGATGACTTCGGCCGCCAGCAGGTGCGGCCAGTCGAGCTTCTGAACCGCTGGATCGTTCCCCTGGAACGGCATTACGATTTTCTGAGCCTCGCCAACGGCAAGAAAATTCAAGTTCCCTTCGATCAATTGATCATATTCTCAACCAATCTCGAGCCCGCCGAGCTGGTGGATGAAGCCTTTCTGCGACGCATTCCGTACAAGATCCACGCCACGGACCCCACCGAGAAGATGTTCCGGAAGCTCATCGGGATCTGTGCTCTCCGGCTCGGCTTCAAGGAAGTCGATCAAGCAGCCGTTGATTATCTGGTCAACCGCCATTATCGGCGGGTCGGCCGCCCGTATCGCTACTGCCAGCCGCGCGATCTGCTGCTCCAGGTTCGGAACTACTGCATCTACAACGACGTGCCGCTGGCACTCAAACCCGATTACTTCGATTTCGCCGCCATGAATTACTTCACGGTGATGTGACAGTGATCTCTGATTCGTAAGATTCGTGAGATTCGTGGTCGAGGTTCCCGGAACTGGCCGGGGCGAGCGCGAACCCCCTCACAATCTGCGTAACTCGAGCTTAGACTGGACTGGTGAACGCGGTCGCCGTTGGCTCCCGGTTAAACGAGCGCGGCAGGCGCACAAGGGCCGCGCCGCGAGATCCCTGGCTGCTTCATCTGACCCGTGATCCAAACTCCCTCCTTCGACTCTGACGTGATCGTCCTGGGCGCTGGCGCCGCGGGATTGGTCGCCGCCGCCCGAGCTGCCGAGTGTGGCGCGCGGGTGATCTTGCTCGAGAAAAACCGGCGGCCGGGAGTCAAGATCCTGATCTCGGGGGGCACCCGGTGCAATATTACCAATGCGCGCGGCCTCCGGCGGCTCGACGGTGTCTCGGGCCCGATCGATCCGGCCTACGACCGCTCGCTTTCAAAGGGCAATCGCGAGATTCAGAAGGCGTTTGATCCCAATGGTTCGTTCCTGGGGCCCGCCTTGCGGCGGTTCGACGTCGATGCAACCGTTCGCCTCTTTGAAGAGGGCGGCGTCGCGACCAAGATCGAGGGCAGCGGCAAAGTCTTTCCGGTTTCGGACAAGGCCGTCAACGTGCTCGATGCGCTCGTGAGTCGCATCGAGCGGTCAGGCGCCGTCGTGCGTTGTCTGAGCCCGGTGCTCCGGGTCGATCGCGGCGAACCCGCGTGCGCGGCCGGAGCTGGGTTTGCCGTCCGGCTGCCGGACTCGACGATCATGGCCAGGCGCGTGATCGTGGCGGTGGGTGGTGCCTCGTATCCGGGGTGTGGCACGACCGGCGACGGCTATGAAATCGCGCGGCGATTCGGGCATGTCGTGATTGAACCCAAGCCTGCGCTCGTGCCATTGCGCGTGGCGGAGGGCTGGGTCGCCGGCCTCAAGGGAGTGACCCTCGCCGACGTCGTCGCCTCGGTCCATGATTCCTCGGCCCGAATGCTACAGCAGCGGAGAGAGGCGGTCCTCTTTGCACACTTCGGGCTGACCGGCCCAGCGATCCTTGACGTGAGCCGGGCGGTCGCGCGGGCGGCCGGCGAGAGGCTGACATTGCGGCTGGATCTCGTGCCCGGGCAATCGCGAGAAGAACTCGACTCGGAGCTCCAGTCATCGTGTCGCCAGGGCCGCCGCGCCGTCGCCGGGCTCTTGCCGGCCGAGTTGCCGCGGCGGCTTGCCGAATGCTTGTTATCAGTCGCAGCGATTCCGGTGGATCGATCCGGCCCGGAGCTGTCGCGAGAGGAACGCCAGCGGCTCGTCGCCACCGTCAAGGGGCTCGCGCTGTCAATCGACGGAACGCTGGGCTTCGATAAGGCCGAAGTGACCACCGGCGGCGCCGCGCTCGACGAGGTCGATCCCACCACGCTCGAGAGCCGCCTCGTTCCCGGCTTGCATTTCGCCGGCGAAATCCTCGATCTCGACGGCCTGATCGGCGGCTACAACTTCCAGGCCGCCTGGAGCACCGGCTGGCTAGCCGGCGAAACGGCCGCGAGGATGAGTCTTGCCTCCCAACCTGATTGAGCGGCTTGGTGATTCGACCGGGTTATTTGCAGTCTATTGCAGCCTATTGCAGTGTTGGGGAACTCTCCTCGACCCCTTCGAAAAGTTTTGCGCACAGGTTTGCGTTTTCGGCCCGAAGTGGTGCTTGCCTCGACGGACGCCACTTTTGCGAGATCGAAGGGCGTATGCCGAAGCTGAACGGTCGGTCCCCGCAAGTGATTTGCGCCGGTCCGTGGCCGATGCCGTTGCCGCTCGGAAAAAAAACTTGGCGCACTGTCGGGTGTTTTGCGCCGGGATGACGCACTGTAGGCAGAGCTACTTCCCAAGTCCGCGAGCAATGCCTGGCCCGCGCTCAGGGTTGGGTCGTTCGCGGCGGACCTTCAACCTCGAGGAGTAGTCGATGTTTATTCTCAACAAGCGGCGAGCCTCGAACAGGCGTTCTACCTCGCGGATTCGTCCGCGCCTCGAATTGCTCGAAGGCCGTGTGGTTCTCTCCACGTTCAACGTCAACACGTTTGCCGATACAGTTGCGAAGAACCTCACGACCGGCACGGACGCCTCGGGTCACGTCTCGCTGCGCTCGGCCATCATGGCGGCCAACGCCCATCCCAGTTCCAACACGATCGTGCTTCCCGCGGGCACCTTCACGCTGACGATCGCCGCCGCCGGTTCTGACGGGAGCAACAACGGCGACCTCAACATCGCCGCCAATGTCACTATCAAAGGCAGCACGACGAGCCAAACCATCATCGACGGAAACCACCTGGACCGCGTGTTCCATATCCAGAGCGGAAATGTGGCGATCTCGAATGTCGAGATCGAGGACGGTCTCGCCGCCGGAACCGGTGGGGGAATCCTGAATTCGGGTGCAACGGTGACGCTCACCTCGGTGCAGCTCTCCGATAATGTCGCCCTCGGCACCAACGGGGCCAACGGCGCGAGTGGCGCGGCGGGCTCTCCGGTGGGCGTCGCAGGTGTCGCCGGTGGCGCGGGTACCGCCGGCAAGGGTGGAGCGATTTGCAACGCTGCCGGCTCGTTCACGCTCACGGATTGCGTCATTTCCACGAATTTGGCAGGCGGTGGCAAGGGTGGAACTGGGGGCAGTGGAGGGTTCGGCCAGAATACCAGCGGGCTTACGGGGGTAAACGGAAATCCGGGCCTCGGCGGCGCCGGCGGCAATGGCGGTGCCGGTGGCGAAGGCGAAGGAGGAGGTGTCTTCAATGCTCCAGGCGCGACCCTGATCCTCTCTGGCGTTACGTTCTCCAAGAACCAGGCCATCGGCGGAACCGGAGGTACTGGAGGAGCGGCGGGCGTCGGACAAGGCGATGCCGGCGCCGTGATGGGAGGTTCTGGGACCGGCGGCGCGGGCGGCGCTGGAGGCGCAGGCGGGCTCGGCGCAGGGGGGCGCGCTCTGCAATCTCGGTAAAGCCACGCTCGCGGTCTCCCCCAGCACGTTCAGCTCCAACGAGGCCGAAGGAGGAGCGGGCGGGAATGGCAGCGGTGAGCCACCAACGTTTGGCATTGCCCTTCATGACGATGGTTTCGGCGGCGACGGACGGGGGCCGGGAGGTGCGGGTATCGGCGGCGTGGGGGGCGTCGGGGGCCACGGAGGTGCCGGCGAAGGCGGAGCGATCTTCAACGGCGCCGGCGCAGCGATCGTCAGCACCACGGCCGTGCTGGTCGTCTCCAATTCCGCCGTCGGAAATCTCGGTGGTGACGGCGGCAGCGGCGGCTGCGGCATCGGCGGGTTCGGTGATATTGGCATCGGCGGGTCCGTTGATACTGGCCAGGCGGGTGGCGGCGCCATCGCCGGCAACGGCGGCGTGGGCGGCAGCGGAGGTGCCGGAGAAGGCGGGGGCCTGTGCAATGCGAAAGGTGGTACCATCACCTTCACGGCGGGGAGCAATACCTCATCGCCGGCGATCAGCAACTTCATGATGAACAGCGCCAGTGGCGGCGGTGGCGGAGCCGGCGGCCTGGGCGGCAGCGCCACGGGCCGCGACGGCAGCAATGGCGGAAGCAAGCAACCCGGCGGTGGGCCCGGCGGATCGGCCTTCGGTGGCATCGGCGGTGGTGGTGGAGCCGGCGGCCTGGGCTCGGGAGGCGGATTCTACGACGACGGCGCGGCTTCCTTCACCGGTGTCACGGCGAATTTCACCAGCAACCAGGCTGCTGGTGGATCAGCGGGCACCGGCGGCAGTGGCGGAAGTGCCCAAGGCGGGAATGGGGGCATTGGTGATGGCGGCGCCGGGGGCCAGGGTGGTAACGCGACCGGCGGCAACGGCCATGACAGCGGTCCGGGCGGCACCGCGATCGGCGGCGGCGTCACCGTCGATACCTCGGGCACACTGGTGTTGAAGCCCAGACTCGGCGCCCTTGCGGGCTCGGGTCAGGCCGGCGAAACCGACCTGATCCAGTCCAATTCAGCCACCGCCGGCCGGATCGGCAGTCGGGGCCTCGCCGGTGGCGCTAACGCCGGCGCCGGCGGGGCGGGAAACCCGGCCGGCGCGGGCGGAACGGCCAAGTCTGGCCGCCTCGGCCCGATCAACATCACGACACAAAGCGAAGGCGGCGGCATCGCCATCGACGGCACCGCGACGGCCGACAACACGACGGTCACGGGCAACAGCGCGAGGGAGTCTCCCAACATTGACGGGAAGCTGTCAACGTAAACGCGGTCGCCGCGACCCGCCCGGCGCAGATCGTGATGACACGTCCCTGCGATCACCACAGCAGGCGCCGGGAGGGGGCACACTGGTATGTGGCTGTCCCTTCGGGACGCCAAAAGCGCAACACCGAAACTTGCGCGTCGGTTCAATATGCGCTCGTCCCCCTCTGGCCGTTTAACGGGCCATTCAAAAAAATCGACTGCCAATCGGGCGCCGGAGCCCGGAACGTCGCACTGTAGGCAGAGCAATTCCCCAGGTCCGCGAGCAATGCCCGGAACTCTTGGAGGGATGGGCCATTCGCGGCTGACCTATAGCCTGAAGGAGCTTCCGATGTTCATCTTCAAAAAACGGCGAGCCACGAGCAAGCGATCAACGACTCGGAGGCGTCCGCGTCTCGAAGCACTCGAAGGACGTGTGGCGCTTTCCACGTTTCACGTCAATACGTCTGCCGACACAGTCGCGGTGAATCTCAAGACCGGCCGGGACGCCCAGGGCCACGTCTCGTTGCGCTCGGCGATCATGGCGGCGGACGCCCATCCTGGTTCCAACACGATCGTACTTCCAGCGGGCACATTCAAGCTGACGATCCCCGCGGCGGGTGCCGACGGGACTGCCAATGGCGATCTCGACATCTCCACCAACCTGTCGATTGAAGGCAGCACGACGGGCGAAACCGTCATCAGCGGCAACAACCTGGACCGCGTGTTCCATATCTTGAACGGCAAAGTGGCGATGTCGAATGTGGTGGTCGAGCATGGCAGTGTCGTCGGCACGGGTGGCGGAATACTGAATTCCGGGGGAACGGTGACGCTCAACTCGGTGAAGCTCCGGGATAACGCCGCCGTGGGCGCCAAGGGGAACGCCGGCGCGAATGGCGCTAACGATTCTAGTCTGGGGCAGGAAGGCGGCGCCGGCAGCGCGGGGAACGTCGGCGACGGTGGGGCGATTTGCAACGCCACGGGGTCGCTTACGCTGACCAACTGCTTTATTTCCACCAACCAGGCGATCGGTGGAAGGGGTGGAAATGGGGGTGAAGGAGGACCCGGCGTTAGTCAGGGCGGGGTCGCGGGTACCAACGGGGTTTTTGGTACCGGCGGCGCCGGCGGCAATGGTGGTGCCGGGGGTGCAGGTGAAGGGGGCGCCATCTTTAGTGCGGCGGGCGCGACCTTGATCCTCAATAACGACACGTTCTCCGCGAACAATGCCATCGGTGGAAACGGCGGGTTTGCAGGGAACGGCAACCTCGGAGAAGGAGGAGCCGGCGGCGCGGGGGACATCCAAGGTTCGGGCGGCCAGGGAGGAGTCGGTGTTGGCGGCGCGGGAGGTGCCGGCGGCGCGGGTGGGGTCGGCGCGGGAGGCGCACTTTTCAACCTTGGCAAAGTCTCATTCTCGGCCCTCACAGTTGCATTCGAGTCCGACGAGGCGCTCGGTGGACCCGGCGGCGGCGGCGGCGCCGGCCTCAATGGTGTCGGTGGCGCCGGAGGCAACGGAAACCAGAGCGATTTCGGCGGTGAGGGCGGTGCGGCTGGTGGCGGCGCGGGAGGTGCGGGGGGCGAGGGTGGTGCCGGGGAAGGCGGGGCCATCTTCAACGGCGCCGGCGCGTCGATTTCCAGTAACACAAATGTGCTGGTCTCCTCGAATTCCGCCCTCGGCGGTCTCGGTGGCGCTGGCGGCATCGGCGGTAATGCCAGTAGCGGCCCGGGCGGGTCCAGCACCGAGATTATCGGTGCCCCGGGTGGCATCGCCAGCTCCGGCAATGGCGGCCCAGGCGGCAGCGGAGGACTCGCAGAAGGCGGGGGTCTGTTCAACGCCAGCGGGGGCACCATCACCTTCACCGCCGGCAGCAATACCTCGACGCCGCGGGTGAGCACCTTCTCGATGAACCAGGCCAACGGTGGTGGTGGTGGCGCGGGCGGCCAGCCTGGCAATGCCCTGGGTGGCAACGGCGGCAACGGCGCAAGCTCCCAGGTCAAAGGTGGGCCAGGCGGATCGGCGATCTTCGGTGGTACCGGCGGTGGTGGCGGATCCGGCGGCCAGGGCTCGGGAGGCGGATTTTACGACGACGGCTCGGCTTTCTTCACCGGCGTCACTGTGAACTTCAACAACAACCAGGCTGCCGGTGGGACGGCCGGCGGTGGCGGCGGCGGCGGGAGTGTTCAAGGTGGGAATGGGGGCACTGGTGACGGCGCAGGTGGAGGCGGAGGTGGTGAAGCCGACGGCAACAACGGCGGCAACGGCGGCGTCGGCGGAGCCGGTATTGGCGGCGGCATCACGGTAGACGACGCGGGGGTTCTAGTTTTGAAACCAAGGCTCGGCGCCAAGACGGGCTCGAGTGAGGCCAGTGCCACTGACCTCATCACGTCGAACTCGGCCGACGCCGGTAAAAACGGCGGCCTGGGTGTGCCCGGGGGCGCAACTTCCGGCACCGGTGGCGCGGGGAGCCCGGACGGCCCCGGCGGACCGGTCAAGGCGGGCCACTTCGGAGCTATCTTCCTCGGCGGACAAAGCGAAGGCGGCGGAATCGCCATCTTAGGCACCGCGACCGGCGATGACACATCCGTCACCGGCAATAGCGCGCTCACGTCCCCGGACGTTGATGGAAACCTTGCGACGTAGACGCGGTGGCACTTCGGCGGGCGCCGAGGCCCGCCCCGCTGCCAACACCCTCCAGTGGCCAATAAACATTCCAGTGGCGCGGGCGTCCCTGCCCGCGGTGCACGCCTAAGCCTCACCCCGGCGGGCACGGAGGCCCGCCCCACTTACCAGCGCATGGGCGCGACAGTGGAGCGGGCATCCGCGCCCGCCTTCCGGCGCTGCCCTCGCTGCGCAGCGCGCAGAGAGCCGGTGTCTCCAGGGGTGCCGTAGCTGTTCAGAACGCTCCCGGCACGACCTGATCTCGAGGCCCCGCCGGACCCGAGTTGACCGCAATCGGCTGTGACCCGCCGGCTCGGAAAAAAAATCGACAGTCCGTCGGGCACCGGAGCCCGGAACGTCGCACTGTAGGCAGAGTGCTTTCCCAACCCCGCGAGGAGTGCTCGGCTCTTGTCAGAGATTCGGCCCCTCGCGGCTGACCTTCAACTTCAAGGAGCATTCAATGTTTACTTTCAACAAGCGGCGAGCCAGGAGCAGGCACTTGACCGCGCGGATGCGTCCTCGTCTCGAAGCGCTCGAAGGACGTGTGGTCCTTTCCACGTTCAACGTCGATACGTTTGGAGACGTACCCGCGGAAAGACCCAAGATCAGCCCCGTGGACCGCGACGGCCGCATCTCATTGCGGTCGGCCATCGAGTTTGCCGACGACCATCCCACTGCTGGCACGACGATCGTGGTTCCCGTGGGCACATACAACCTGGCTGCTGGCGAGCTCGACATATCGGCTAATCTCACCATCAAAGGCAGCACGACGGGCCCGACAGTCGTCAACGGCGAGAGCCTCGACCGGGTCTTCGACATCTCGAGCGGCAGCGTAGCGATCTCGAACGTCTTGATCGAGAATGGTCGCGCGGCGGGCGAGGGCGGAGGTCTCCTGATTTCCGGGGGAACGGTGACGCTCACCTCGGTGACGCTCTCCGACAACGACGCAGTCGGCAAGCGAGGTGCCACCGGCGCCGATGGCGTCAGTTCGTCAACTTCGGGGGGTCACGGCGGAGCAGGCGGCGCGGGGACCATCGCGGAGGGTGGTGGAATCTTCGTCGCTGCCGGGTCGGTCACCCTCACGAATTGCTCTATCAACAACAACGAAGCGATCGGTGGGAACGGTGGAACTGGCGGCTTTGGTGGATTCGCCGGCGGCCTTGGGATCGCGGGCAACGGGAAAAACGGACTTGGGGCCTTTGGCGGCGCCGGCGGCCAGGGAGGCGCTGGGGCCGATGGCGAAGGCGGCGGCATCTTCATATCGGCCGGAGCGAGTCTGACCCTCTCTGGCGACACATTTTCCGGCAACAAGGCCATCGGAGGAGGCGGTGGTGCTGGAGGAGGGGGTGGCATCACACAAGCACAAGCCGGCGGCAACGACAATAGCGGCGCCGAAGTGGCGGGGACCGGGGGCGAGGGCCACGCCGGCGCCGGCGGTTTAGGCGGCGCGGGCGGCTTCGGCGCGGGGGGTGGACTGTTCAACGAGGATGGCGTCGTTACGTTCTCGAATTCGCCCACCAACTTCGACTCCAACCAGGCGATCGGTGGATCCGGCGGCGAAGGCGGCGGCGGTGGGTTCGCTGGCGGTGGCGCCGGCGGGGATGGGTTCCGAACCGACACGGGCGGAACAGGGGGAAACGGCCTGGGCGGCGCGGGGGCTCCTGGGGGCCCGGGTGGCGCCGGTGAAGGCGGTGCCGTCTTCAACTTGTTCATTCACCCGGGCGTTGGCGTCGTGAAGGGTCTGGGTGGCGCCGTTAAACGGGCTGCCGTCTCCAACGCCGCTGGCGGCTCGATCTTCAGTACCACGGCCGTGCTGTTCGTCTCGAATAGCGCCCTGGGTGGTCACGGGGGCACCGGCGGCGCCGGCGGCGTCGCGATGGGCGGCCAGGGCGGGACCGGAGGAAATGGTGGCAATTCGTATTCCGGCGATGGCGGTAGCAATGCCGGGCAGGCTTCCGTGGCCGGAAATGGCGCCGCAGGCGGCAGTGGAGGTGTGGGAGAAGGTGGGGGTGTCTTCAACGCCGCCGGAGGTACCATCACCTTCACGGCGGGCAGCAATACCTCGTCGCCGCCCGGGAGCTCCTTCTCGATGAACCAGGCCGACGGCGGCAGCGGCGGCGCAGGCGGAGCGGGTGGAAACTGCTTCGGTGGTAATGGCGGCAACGGCGGCAACTCATCCACGAACGTCGTTCAGCGGCCGGGCGGAGCGGCTGGATCGGCCTTCGGTGGCACGGGCGCGAGTGGCGGAGCCGGCGGCTTCGGCTCGGGAGGCGGCTTTTACGACGACGGCACAGCTTCCTTCACTGGCGTCACTGTCGATTTCACCCAGAACCAGGCTGCCGGTGGAGCAGCGGGCTCCGGCGGCGTCGGCGGGAGTGCTCAGGGTGGTAATGGAGGCAATGGCGGGAATTGCGGTTGCAGTCACGCGGGGTTGGGCGGACCACCAGCTGATCATATGTTTGGGCGTGGGGGCAACGGTGGTAACGGCACTGGCGGCAACGGCGGTAACTCCGGTGTTAGCGGCGGCGGCAGCGGCGGCGGCATCATCGTCGACGCGGCGGGTGTCCTGACCCTCAAGCCATCGCTGGGTGCCCCGAGTGGATCGAACGAGGCCAACGCCACCGACGTGATCGCGTCAAACTCGGCCAACGCGGGTGGAATCGGCGGCCTGGGCTTCGGCGGTGCCGCCACCGGCGGAGCCGGCGGGAGGGGGTTTCTCGTAGGCGCCAACGGAACGCTCACGTCCGGCCATTTGGGGGCGATCGACATTTTCCGACAGAGCGAAGGAGGCGGCATCATCATCGTCGGCAAAGCGACCGCCGACAACACGTCGGTCACCGGCAATAGCGCGATCACCGACCCGAACATCGACGGGACGCTGTCAACTTGAGCGGGGACGCGCACGAGTCTCGGCCGCGCGGTGTCGGCCCGGCGCGCGCGTGTGCGTGCGAGGTTGGTGGCCGAGATTCATTGTCAGCCTGCGCTCCGCGAAGGAACATTCCCTCGCGGAGCGAGGGGCGACTTTTTCGGAAGGTGATTTGTGGTGCTTTCCACATTCAACGTCAACACCACGCTCGACACGGCGGCTGTCAATCTCCAGACCAGCCAGGACGCCTCGGGCCACATCTCGTTGCGCTCCGCCATCATGGCGGCCGACGCCAGTTCCGGCTCCAACACGATCATTCTTCCCACGGGCACATTCAAGCTGACGATCCCCCCCGCGGGTGCGGACGGAAGCGCCAATGGCGATCTCGACATCGCCTCAAACGTGTCGATTGAAGGCAGCACGACGGGCCAAACCATCATCAACGGCAACAAATTGGACCGCGTGTTCCACATCGAAAGCGGCACCGTGTCGATCTCAAGCGTTGTGATCGAGAATGGCCGCGTGGCCGGCACGGGCGCTGGAATCCTGAATTCCGGGGGAACCGTGACGCTCACTTCGGTGCAGCTCGTTGACAACGCCGCTACTGGCGCGGCCGGGGCAACTGGCGCGAACGGCGTCGGGGGTTCCTCGGTTGCGACTAACGGCGGCCCCGGCGGCCCCGGGGGCACCGGCGCCGGGGGGGCAATCTTCAACGAGGCTGGTTCGCTCACTCTGAGCAACTGCTCGATCTCCGCGAACGAGGCGATCGGCGGGGCTGGTGGAAATGGCGGCCGTGGAGGATCGGGCGGCAACACCGTCGGGGTCGCGCGACACCGACTCAGATACGAGCAGCGGCGCCGGCGGCGCGAGCGGTCCTGGCGGCCGCGGCGGCGCGGGTGAAGGGGGTGGCGTCTTCAATGCGGCAGGCGCGAGCCTGATCCTTTCTGCGGTGCCATCTTCAACGGCACCGTCGCGTCGATTTCCGGTACCACTGCCGTGATGGTCGTATCGAATTCCGCGCTTGGTAATCTCGGTGGTGCCGGCGGCGCGGGCGGACAGGCGACGGGCGGCCCGGGCGGGGACGGTGAACCGCTCGGAGGTGAGACGGGTATCGCTGGCGATGGTGGTGGGGGTGGCGACGCCAGCGCCGGCGACGGGAGCGCGGGCGGCGCTGGAGGGCCAGGAGAAGGCGGAGGCCTGTTCGACGCGCGAGGAGGTACCATCACCTTCACGGCCGGCAGCAACACCTCATCGCCGGCCGTGAGCACCTTTTCGATGAACCACGCCGCCGGCGGCGGCGGCAACGGCGGCGAGGCCGGCAACGCCTCGGGCGGTGATGGCGGCAACGGCGGAGGCATCCCGGGCGCTGGTGGGCCGGGCGGACCGGCCTCCGCCGGCGCCGTCGGCACCGGCGGAGCCGGCGGCCTGGGCGCGGGAGGCGGGTTTTACGACGACGGCACCGCTTCGCTCACCGGCGTCACTGGGAATTTCAGCAACAACCAGGCGGCCGGAGGGTCGGGGGGCCAGGGCGGCGGTGGCGGGAGTGTTCAAGGTGAGAACGGGGGCATGGCCATCTTCGGCACCGCGACCGGCGACAACACGACGGTTACCGGCAACCAGGCGAGCACGTTTCCCAACGTTTGCTGGCCAATGTCCGCTTTCCCGGGCCGCATACGCTCCCCTGGATAGACGGTCGAGGCAAGCCTGACTGAAGCCTCGACTGGGGCAGCAAACGACCGACGCGGTGGGTCGTCGCCGAGTCGAACGCACCCGGCGAATGAAAAAAATCCACCTTCAATCGGGCGCCGGGGCCCGAGACGTCGCACTGTAGGCAGAGCAACTTTCCAAGTCCGCGAGCGATGCTCGGCCCTTGTTGAGGCACGGGCGGCTCGCGGAAGACCCTCAACCTCAAGGAGCTTACCATGTTCATTTTCAACAAGCGGCGAGCCACGAGCAAGCGAAGAGCGACTCGGAGGCGTCCGTGTCTCGAAGCGCTCGAAGGACGCGTGGTCCTTTCCACGTTTCACGTCAATACGACGCTCGATACGGTTGCGGTCAACCCCATCACGGCGGGAAAGGACTCGAGCGGCCACATTTCGTTGCGCTCTGCGATCCAGGCGGCCGACGCCAGTCCCAAATCGTCCGACACGATCGTACTTCCGGCGGGCACATTCACATTGACCCGCGGCGAGCTCGACATCTTGGTGGACAACAAACTCACGATCGAAGGCAGCACGAAAGGCGGCGAGACGATCATCAGCGGCAACAACCAGGACCGGGTGTTCCTGACACTGAGCGGCAACGTGGCCATGTCGAATCTTGTGATCGAGCACGGCTCGGTGGTGGGCCAGGGGATCGCCCAGGGGGGTGGACTGTTGAATGACGGCGCGACGGTCACGCTCACCTCGGTGCAGTTCTTGGACGACTTCGCAGTCGGCCAGAATGGGGCGAAAGGTGCCGCTGGCACAACTGACGGGAATGTGGGCACCGCCGGCCAAGCCGGCGGCGCGGGGAGCGCCGCGGAGGGTGGGGCGATTTGCAACTTGGGCTCGGACAGCTCGCTCACGCTCACGAATTGCGTTCTTAACGGGAACGAAGCGATTGGCGGGGACGGTGGCCCTGGCGGCGCTGGCGGCTCCGGCGGCGGAGAAACCTTCGACAAAGTTGGCCTTGGGGCGACGGGGGCGCCGGCGGTGCCGGCGGTGCCGCGGGCGCGGGCGAAGGGGGCGGCATTTTCAACGGGCCGAACGCAAGATTGAACCTTTCCGGCGATACGTTCCTCAAGAACGAAGCTTTCGGCGGAAGCGCCGGAATCGGCGGAGCGGGAGGCATCGGACGAGGCGGCAACGGCGGCAACGGCACCAGCGGCAGCGGCTTCGGCGGCAGCGGCGGTAGCGCGGGCGGCGGCGCGGGCGGCGCGGGCGGCCTGGGTGGCCTGGCCGCGGGGGGCGGGATCTTCAACGGCGCCGGCAAAATCACGCTCGTAGGCTCGACGATCACCTTCACCTCGAACGAGGCGGTCGGTGGAACGGGCGGCCCCGGCGGCATCGGCGGCAACGCCAACGGCGGGTCCGGCGGTATCGGCGCCCGAGAATGACGCCGGCGCGGCGGCAGGAGAGGCCAAGAGCGGCGTGGGAGGCAACGGGGGTCAGGGCGGCAATGGCGAAGGCGGTGCCATCTTCAACGGCGCTGGCGGCTCGATCTCCAGTACCACCGCAGTGCTGGTCTCCTCGAATTCCGCCCGGGCGCACCGGGTGGCGACGGCGGCAACGCCGGGAATGCGATTGCGGGCCAGGGCGGGAACGGTGGGACTAATACCATCGGTGGACCTTCCGGCTCTGGCGCCGCCGGTGGCCAGGCCGTCGGCAGCAACGCCGGCAATGGCGCCGATGGCGGGGTCGGAGAAGGCGGGGGGCTCTTCAATGCCTCGGGAGGTACCGTCACTTTCAAGGCGGGTGGCAACACCTCAACGCCGCCCGTGAGCACCTTCTCGGTGAACCAAGCCGAGGGCGGAAGCGGCGGCAATGGCGGAACCGGTGGAAGCGCCACCGCCGGTAATGGGGGCAACGGCGGCACCGGCGGAGTGCCCGCCGGCACCAGTGGTGGGAACGCAGGATCGGCCACATCCGGCTCAGGCGGCAGCGGCGGACTTGGCGACGTGGGCGCGGGAGGCGGCCTGTTCGACGCCGGCACGGCTTCCTTCACCGGCGTCACGGTGAATTTCACCAAGAACCAGGCTGTCGGTGGCTCCGCGGGCAACGGAGGAAATGGGGGGATTGATGCCTTCGGTGGGTTTGGCGGCGCTGGTCATGGTGGACGCGGCGGCAACGGTGGTAACGCCACCGGCGGCAACGGCGGTAACGCCGGTGCTATTAGCGGCATCGGCGAAGGCGGCGGCATCGCTGTAGACACCTCGGGCACCCTGGTTTTAAAGCCGAGGCTCGGCGCCAAGAAAGGATCAAAACAGGCCGGCGCCACCGACGTCATCACGTCCAATTCGGCTACCCCAGGTGGGCTCGGGACCGCGGGCTTGCCGGGTGCTAACATAGCCCCTGGCACCGGCACCGGGGGGAGCCCGGGGGGCAACAACGGAACGCTCACCGTCGGCCACCCCGGCCAGGTCTTGGCGGTGCAACACAGCATAGGAGGCGGCATCGCCATATTCGGCAACGGGAAAGCGACCGCCGACAACACGTCGGTAACGGGCAATAGCGCGATCACGGACCCCAACATCGAAGGGACGCTTTCGACGTAAACGCGGCCGCCTGACCGCGGACGTTCAGGATACCGCGCAAATGTAGGAGACGCTTTCCAGGCCGGACCTCCACCGAAGGAGGGCTGACGTGAGTCCACCTTCGGCGGAGCTCCGAGCTGGAAGCCTGACCGACTAAACCGCGAATTCTGCTGTTCCATTTAGACCCGTGCGGCGCCGACCTGGTGCCGCGCGGGTCTCTTGCCAGGACGCCCCTTGATCGAAGTCGCTTGATACCCGATCGTGTCCTTCTGTTCAAGGCGTGTTCTGCCCGGCGCAATCAAGTCTTGCACAGATGACCGGTAACTACTAACGGCGCTGCCGGACGTGTTCACCTTAGGTCCGAGATGCCCAGCAAGTGGGATGCCTCCGATCGAAAGACCGCCAGTTCTCGCCCGGCCGGCTGAATGGCTGTCTCCACCGACTTGAGGGCCTTCGCGTACCATTCGCGTGCCTTCTCCTTTTCTCCGAGTTGCCAGTAAGCCATCGCCAGGAAGAAGCCGTTGACGGCGGTGAATAGTCCGGGGGCCGCGGCCTCGGACTTCTCGAGCGCGGCGATCGCGTCGTTCCAGGCTCCGGCGCGGTAATGGGCCACCCCGAGGGTCGTCCAGACATCGCGGACCTTCGGCGAGTTCTGGATCAGCTCGTTCGCCAGCTCGATCGCGCGGTGCGGGTCGCGATAGCCGGGGTCCGTGGTGGCAGCAAGCATCCAGGCATAATCAGCCATGCACCTCTGAACCTCGGGAGTCCTGGCGGAGAGGGTGCGTCGTAGGACTGCCAGGGCCTTCTCGTAGCCCTTGCCGGGCCTCGTCGAGGCTCCCCTGGTCGCGGGCGATGCTGGAGAGGATGGTGAGCCCGAAGAGTGTCTGGGGGTGCTCGGGCCCGAGGGTGCGCCGGTTCAGCGCGTCGGCCTCCTCGGCCAGCTTGCGGGCCTCGTCGAGGCGGCCCTGGAGTGCGTGCGGTGTCGGCGAGGTTGATCATGGTCAGGACCGTCTCGTCCGCTCGTCGGGCCGAGGACGCTCCGCTGCCCCTTCAGGGCCTCCTCGAAGAGCGCCCGGGCCTCCGCCGGCCGGCGCTGGTCGAGCAGCAGCTCGCCCAGGCCGTTCACGGCCCGGAGCGTGTCCTGGTGGTCGGGGCCGAAGACTCGCCGGAGTGTCTCTAGTGACTCGTCGAACAGCGGCCGAGCTTCGGCCCACCGCCCGAGGTGGCGTCGCATGATCGCCAGGTTGTACGCCGAGCGCAGCGTGGTGATCGACTCGGGGCCCTCGACACGGCGCTGGATTTCCAGGGTTTCCTTCGCGAGCCTCACTGCGTCTTCGAGCAGGCCTTGCATGGCCATCACGGTCGCCAGGTTGCTCACGGACCGGAGCGTCACGGGGTCCTCGGGACCAAGGGTCCGCCGCTTGACCGCCACCACCTCCTCGAGGATCTTCTGCTCGTCCGCGAACTTCCCCATCCGGTCCAGTACGATGGCGAGGTCGTTCATCGCGCCGACGGTCTCCGGGTGCCCGGGGCCGAGCTCCTGCCGGCGGAGCGCGACCGCGCGCTCCTGCTGCTCGAGCGCCTTCTCCTGTTCGCCGAGGTACCAGTAGCTCACGCCGAGGGTGTTTCGTATCGACGCCTCCACGAGGGGCTCGCCGGCGAACGCCGTGGCGATCTCGGGCTCGGCACGGTCGAGCGCCTCGCGGACCGTCGCGTCGCGGCTCAGCCCGCCCTCCTGACCCTTCGGCCGGGCGGCCGAGAGCACCTTGCCCTGGAAGAACTTGAGCACGGCGTTGGCCCGCGCCTCCGACCGTTTCGCCTGCCGGAGCTGCTCGGCCGCGTCGTCCCGCGCCGAGAGCGCCTGGCGTTCGGCTTCGCGGGCCCGCATGGCTTGCCAGGTGGCAAGCGCTGTCCCAGAGAGTAGCGACACCGCCACGGCCACAGCAGCCACCACGGCCACCCGGTGGCGCGCCGCGAACTTCGCGATCCGATATGCCGTCGACGGCGGCCGCGCCAGGATTACCTCGCCCCGCAAGTAACGCTCGACGTCGTCGGCGAAACTTCCCGGCGATCTATAGCGGCGGTTGCGGTCTTTCTCGAGCGCCTTCATGACGATCCAGTCGAGGTCGCCGGCCAGCAGGCGGGAGAGGTGCTTGGGATCGGTGGCCCGATTGCCGGCCACAATCGTTGCCGATTCGCCGAGTGACGACAACCGCGTGCTCGGCCGCGGCGTCTGCTGTTCGGTTATCAACCGCTGGATCTCGGCATAGCCGGCTTCCCGCAGCCGGGATGCCTCGATCGGCGTCGTTCCCGTCAAGAGCTCGTACAATAGCACGCCGAGCGAATAGATGTCGGAGCGGGTATCGACGTCCAGGAGGCTCATCGACGCCTGCTCCGGACTCATGTACGCCGGCGTGCCGATCATCTGACCGTAGCCGGTATAGAGGGTCTTCTCGGTCAGTCTCTGCGCGATCGCCTTGGCGACGCCAAAGTCGATGACCTTGACCACCGGAATTCCGTCGTCCAGCGTGACCATGACGTTCGACGGCTTGATGTCGCGATGAATGACGCCCTTGTGGTGCGCGTGCTGGATGGCATGGCAAACGGAAACGAAGAGCTTGAGCCGCTCCTCGGCCGACGAGCGATTCTGGTCGCAAAACTCGGTGATCGGCACGCCCCGGACCAGCTCCATGACGAAGTAGGGCCGGCCGGAAGCGGTCGCGCCGCCGTCGATGATCTGGGCGATATTCAGATGGTTCATCAGAGCCAGTGATTGGCGCTCGGATTCGAAGCGCGCAATGACCTGGCGGGTGTCCATCCCCGGCTTGACAATCTTGAGGGCCACCATGCGACGCATCGGCTGACGCTGCTCGGCCATGAAGACCACGCCGAAGCCGCCTTCGCCAATCTGCTCAAGTAACTTGTAAGGACCGATTTGCGCGCCGGGCCCTTCGCTTATCGCTGAATCACGAACGGCTCGAATCTCCGTGGCGGCGGCCTCCAGAAAGCCCGGCTCATCGTCATGCGCGCGCAGCAACACCTCCAGCCGCCCCCGCAGACCTTGGTCTCCCGCGCAGGCAGAATCGAGATACAAGCGCCTCGCTTCCGGAACGGTAATGAGTCGAGCGACATTGAAGATGGAGACTTCATCAGGATTCGTGGAATCCACGTGGCGCCTCCTGATCACACTCGCTTGATATCGAACCGTTTGTTAGTGCGAACCCGCCAGACCGTTTCTGCCACTCGGGTTTCGAAGAGGCGAAACGAATCTCACGACTTATCGTCGCGCGCGGCACCCTCGATTTCCACACGAAGCCAGGTCTTGGCGTACGCCCAATCGGCATCCGCGGTCGATCTCGCTATGCCGAGAGCTTGGGCCGCTTCTTCGAGCGTGAGCCCGGCGAAAAAGCGAAGTTTGACGAGTTGAGCCTTGCGCGCGTCTTTGGTTTCGAGCCGGTCCAGGGCAATGTCGAGCGCGAGCAGATCAATCGCCGGTACGGCGGCGGATACCTCGATGTCGCCCAGCTCTTGCCGGTGTTGCCCGCCGCCCCGCTTGAGCCGTTTCTTCTCACGCGCCCGTTCCACAAGAATCCGTCGCATGGCTTCGGCCGCCGCGGCGAAGAAATGGCCACGGCTGTTCCACGAAGGCGAGGAGCCCTTTTGTTCGCTCTGCACGAGCCGCATGTACGCTTCATGGACCAGCGCTGTGGCCTGGATCGTCTGCCCTGGCGTCTCTCGTCCGAGCTTTTGAGCCGCGAGCCGTCGTAACTCGTCGTAGACCAACGGAAGAAGCTGCTCGGCGGCACGGGGGTCGCCTTCCTCGACAGCGGCTAAGATGCGCGTCACTTCAGTCATTAGAGGATGAACCGGCTCAGGTCTTCGTCCTTGGACAGCGCCTCCAGCCGCTCGCGGACGAGGGCTTCCTCGATGACGACGTGCTTGGCGGGGTGATCGGGAGCGTCGAAGCTGAGATCCTCCAGCACGCGCTCGAGGATCGTGTGCAACCGCCGGGCGCCGATGTTCTGGGTCGCGCGGTTGACGTGGAACGCCAGGTCAGCCATGGTCTCGATGGCGGCATCGGCGAATTCCAGGGTGATCCCCTCGGTGGCCAGGAGCGCCTGGTACTGGCGCAAGAGCGAGGCGCGCGGCTCGCGGAGAATCCTGGCGAAATCGTCGCGGGTCAGGTCGTGCATCTCGACACGAATCGGGAACCGTCCCTGAAGCTCGGGCATCAAGTCGGACGGCTTGGAGCGATGGAACGCGCCGGCCGCGATGAACAGGACGTGGTCGGACTTCACCGGCCCGTGCTTGGTGTTCACGGTGGTCCCCTCCACGATCGGCAGCAGGTCGCGCTGCACGCCCTGCCGCGAAACATCCGGCCCGCGGCCGGGCGCCTCGTCGCCGGCGATCTTGTCGATTTCGTCCAGGAAGATGATCCCCGACTCCTCGGCCAGGGTCACGGCGGCCTGGTTGATCTTCTCGGGATCGATCAGCGAGTCGATCTCTTGCTGGAGCAAGACCGGCCGGGCCTGCTTGACGGTCAGGCGGCGGCTCTGGGTCGGCTTGGGCATGATCTTCTCGAACATGCTCTGGAGGTCCATCTCCATCTGTTCGAAGTTGCCCGCGCCAGGATCGAGACCGGCGCCATCGAGCGGCCGGGGAGCGTGATCTCGACCTCGCGTTCCTCGAGCTCGCCGGCTTCGAGTCGTGCTTTCATCTTGTCGCGGGATCGTTGGCGGCGCTCGGCGGCTTCGGCGGCCTGGGGCGATTCGGCGTCGGGCCACGGGCCGGACGGCGCGACCGGCAAGAGCAGCTCCAGGAGCCGCTCTTCGACGCGGGCCCTGGCCGGCTCGACGACCCTTTCGCGCTCGGCGTTACGAACCAGGACGATCGCCGCCTCGACCAGGTCGCGAATCAAGCCTTCGACGTCGCGGCCGACATAGCCGACTTCGGTGTACTTGCTCGCCTCGGCCTTGACGAACGGCGCGCCCACAAGTATGGCCAGCCGCCGCGCGATCTCGGTCTTGCCGACGCCGGTCGGCCCGATCAGCATGATGTTCTTGGGCGTGACCTGGCTCTTCAAGTCTTCCGGCAATTGCCTGCGACGCCATCGATTGCGCAGCGCGATGGCCACGGCCCGTTTGGCGTCGGCCTGACCCACGATATCGCGGTCGAGCTCGGCCACGATCTGCCGGGGTGTCAACTCACGCTCGCGCTGGTCGTCTGGCACGGTATTTCCTCCACGGTCAACTGGGAATTGGTATAGATATCGATGCCCGCGGCGATCGCCAGCGATTCGCGAACGATCTCGGCCGCCGAAAGCCCGGAGTGCCGCAAGAGCGCCCGCGCTGCCGCCAGGGCGTATCCGCCGCCGGAGCCGGTCGCCAGGATGCCGTCGCTGGGCTGAATGACGTCGCCCGAGCCGGTCACGAGCAGGCTGAACCGGCTGTCGACCACGACGATCACGGCCTCAAGCCGGCGCAGCATCCGGTCGGTGCGCCAGAGCTTGGCCAGCTCGGTCGCCGCGCGCGGCACGTTGTTGGGATAATCGCGCAGCTTGGACTCGAACCGTTCCAGAAGGGCGAATCCGTCGGCCGCTGAGCCGGCGAAGCCCACCAGCACTTGCCCCTCGAGCAGCTTGCGGATCTTGACCGCGTCGGCCTTCATCACCTGCGTACCCAGCGTGACCTGACCGTCCCCGCCGATCGCCACCCGATCACCCTTCCGCACCGAAAGGATCGTCGTCGCCTGCCAGTCCAATCGCCGCCCCCTCTCGCAGATCGCTTCAAGCTTAGCTGGATTGAGACCCACCATTTCAATACGGACGCGATCTTGACCGATCATCGCGCGGTATCTGGTTTCTTCTCTGCGAGCATAATTCCAAACGTGCGGGATTGCCAAGCAGATTGAACGGAGATGGGTGAGCTTTTCGCGGTGGGACCGTACGCAATTGGCGACCGTCTTGGTAACATGGCCTGGCGCCTTGCTCCAGATGGCTTGCTGTTGTGAGTCCGTCCCGCCTTCGGGGTTGGGTTTCACGGGGAGTCGATCGTGCCGCAGTCCGCCGCTCCGGATCACGACCAGCGTCTGAAGGTGTTGCTCAAGGAGTTCTTCGAGGCCTTCTTCACTTGCTTCTTCCCCGCCTGGGCGGCTCGGTTCGAGTTCGTCGAGATCGACTGGCTGGACAAGGAACTGTTCCTGGCACCGCCGCAGGGGGAGAAGCGGCAGCTCGACTTGGTGGCCCGGCTGAGGCTGCGGCCTGGCGCGCCACCGCCTCGCGTGGGCGTGACCGACCTGGTGGCCTTGGTCCATGTCGAGCTGGAGTCGCGAGCCAGCACTCTGGCCTTCCGGCCGCGGATGTTCGAGTACTACGTCCAACTGCGGCGTGACACCGGGCTGCCGGTGCTGCCCATCGCCCTGTTCCTGCGCGTCGGGCTGGACGGCATCGGTTGGGATGCCTACGAAGAACACTTCTGGGAACAGCGGATCGTCCGCTTCGACTACGCCTACGTGGGTCTGCCGGCCCTGGACGGCGAGCAGTACGCGACGGGCGAGAACCTGCTGGGGGTGGCGCTCTGCGCCCTGATGCAGCTTCCGGCCGACCGGCGGGCCGAGTTGTACGCCAAGGGGTTGAAACGAATCGCGGTTTCGGGAGAAAATGACTATCGGCGCTTCCTGCTGGCCGAATGCCTGGAGACATACGGTGAGCTGGACGACGCACAGCAGGAACGGCTGCAAGCGCTGCTACACACCGAGGAGTATCAAGAGGTCGAACCCCTCATGAAGACCACCTACGAGCGCGGCATCGAACACGGCATCGAACGCGGCATCGAACGCGGCATCGAACGCGGCATTTTGCAGGGCGAGCGGCGGTCGGTCCTGCGGCAAATGGAGGCCAAGTTCGGCCCGTTGTCTGCCAAAGTCAAGCAACAGGTTGAGGCGTTGTCGCCCGAAGCGTTGGCCCAACTGCAGCTCGATCTTCTCAACGCGCAAGCCCTTGAGGAACTCCACCTGGAAGACTAACGCCCAAGTCGTTCGACGACGACGACGGTCAGGAATGCCCGCGGGCCTGGATCGCGGAATTTCCGCCAAGAATGCTGGCCCAGGACCGAGCAAGTGGCGCTGACTTTACGCCAAAAGCTTCGTCACCACCTGCCCGCCCACGTCGGTCAGCCGGAAGTCGCGCCCCTGGAAGCGAAAGGTCAGCTTGGTGTGGTCCAGGCCGAGCAAGTGGAGGATCGTCGCCTGCACATCGTGGACGTGAACGCGGTCGGCGATCGGCGCAAACCCGAACTCGTCGGTTTCGCCGACGGTGATCCCCGGTTTGACTCCACCGCCGGCGAACCACATCGTCATCGAGTCGATATGGTGATTGCGGCCGACCGTCTCGCGAATCTCGCCCATGGGAGTCCGGCCGAACTCGCCCCCCCAGACGACCAGCGTCGAATCGAGCAGGCCGCGGCATTTCAGGTCCTTGATCAGGGCCGCGCAGGCCTGATCGACGTCGCGGCACACCAGGTTGAGGTCGCGGGTCAAGGTCTGGCCGGGAACACCATGATGGTCCCAGTCGGTGTGATAAAGCTGAACGAACCGCACGCCTCGTTCCACCAGCCGGCGGGCGAGCAGACAGTTGTTGGCGAATGAGGGAACCCCCGGCTGAGCTCCATACATCTTGAGCGTCGCGCTGGTTTCCGACTGCAAGTCGATCAGCTCGGGGGCGCTCGATTGCATCTTGAGTGCGATCTCGTAGGAGCTGATCCGGCTGGCGATCTCGGGGTCGCCGATCACATCCAGGTGGGCAGAATCGAGCGCCGCGATGGCCTCGATCGTTCGTCGCTGGCGCGTCGGCGAGATCCCGCTCGGAGTGTTCAAGTTCAGGATCGGCTCGGCGGCCGCGCGGAGCGGAACGCCCTGGTAGGCCGACGGTAGAAAGCCACTGCTCCAGTTGACCGCTCCGCCTCGCGGTCCGCGCGAGCCCGACTGGAGCACGACAAATCCCGGCAGGCTGGCCGATTCGCTTCCGATGCCATAGGTGATCCAGGCACCCATGCTCGGCCGTCCGAATTGTGCGGTCCCGGTATTGGCAAAGAGCTTCGCCGGCGCATGATTGAACACGTCCGTCGCCGCCGATTTGACGAACGTCAGGTCGTCGACAACCTCGCCCAGATGCGGCAAGAGCGCCGAGACCCAGGCCCCGGACTGACCGTGCCTCGCAAACTTGCGGACGGTCCCAAGCAGCTTGGGATGCTCCTTGGTGAAGATATCCATGAAGGCAAACCGGCGCCCGCGGATGAACGAGTCGGGTATCGGTTGGCCGCTGTATTTCTGGAGCTCGGGCTTGTAGTCGAAGAGCTCGAGCTGGCTGGGGCCGCCGGCCATGAAGAGATAGATCACGCTCCGCGCACGGGCCGGAAAGTGTGCCGGCCGCGCCGCCAAGGGATTGCCGGATCGGGATAGCGCGCCGCTTGGATTTTGCGGACGCGGGGTTGACCGATCGGGGTCGAAGCCGGTCTCCATCGCCGCCGCCGGGCACTCTTCGCGCAACAGCGACGCCAGAGCGACCGCTCCCAGCCCGATGCCGCAGTCGGCGAAGAAATGCCGCCGGGTCCTCGCGCACAGCGCACCCGCCGCCAGCATTCTCGCGTCGTGTTCGCTCTTCATGGGTGACCTGATCTTTCGCGAAGCGAATGGCGACACTACTCTCTCGTCACGAACTCATCCAGATTCAGCAGGACGCGAGCCACCGTGACCCAGGGTCGCGAACGTGGGCGGACTCGCGGCTGCGACGGCTCTGCTTTCGCCGTGCCGCTGCCGGTTGCGGCCTCTTCACACTCGGTTTTTTCGCGCTTGAGAACCTGCTCGAGCAAGTCCCGCTCGCGGCCCGACGGCTCGCGGCCCAGGCACAGGAGGAACGCATGCTGGAGCCGCTCGTGGTCGGTCGCCGGGTCTGGACACTCACTCAAGATTCGCGCGGCCAGCCCATCGGCGATCTCGACGAACGCCGGGTCGTTCAAGAGCGCGAGTGCCTGCAACGGCGTGTTGGAGCGGAACCGCCGCGTGCAGGTTTGCACACCTCCTGGCGCGTCGAATGTGGTCAGAAACGGGTACGGCGTCGCCCGCCACAAGTAAGTGTAGAGGCCCCGGCGATATCGGTTCGGCCCGGTATCCGCGCGCCAGGGGCGTTTCATCTGTCCCAAGGTCATGACGCCATCGGGCTGCGGCGGAAAAACACTCGGTCCGCCAATCCGGCAAGATAGAAGACCACTGCTCGCCAGGGCGGCGTCGCGAATGAGCTCGGCATCGAGACGAAGCCGCGCCTGGCGCCAGAGCAGGCGATTCGTCGGATCGATCGCCTGGCCCTCCGCGCGTACTCGTGATGATTGTCGATACGTGGCGGAGCTCACGATCAGCCGATCTATGGCCTTCCGGCTCCAACCACTCTCAACAAGCTCGCACGCCAGCCAGTCGAGCAATTCCGGATGGGAAGGCGGCGTGCCCTGGGTCCCGAAATCGTTGTCCGTCTCGACGAGCCCGCGCCCGAAATAGGCTTGCCAGATCCGATTCACCTGCACGCGCGCCGTCAGCGGGTTCCGCCCGTCGCAGAGCCACCGAGCGAGGTCCCACCGGTCAGCACGCGTTCCCGAGCTGGAGCCCTGCAAACCCGGCAAGACCGCGGGAACCGCCGGCTCGACCCGTGCTCCCTTGCGGGTGAAGTCGCCCCCTAAGTGAACGAAGGTCTCGCGCGCTTTGCCGGCGCGTTCCCGCACGACCAGGGTTGTGACAAACCGCGGCAGGGCCGCACGCAGCTGGGAGAGCTGGGCGAATTCCGCATGGAGCGTCCGATCGCCGGCCAGCATGAGCTCGACCAAGGCACGGCGCTGGCTAGGCGTCCGCTTCTCGCGCGGAGTGTCGAATGCCAGGCGGACATCGGCGTCTTGCGCCTGGGTGAATTCCAGAGTCACCGTGGCCTCCCAGCGCCGCTCACGCGCGTCGAGGTCGCGATAGCGCGCTGCCAGATCCTGGTGAAATTGATCGATCCGAGCCCGGACCTGATCCCGCCTGGCCAGCTCGTCCGGCGAGGCGATCTCGAGCTCGGGCTCATCGACGTTGTTGAAGAAAGCCAAGAGCTGGTAATAGTCGCGCTGCGAGAGCGGATCGTACTTGTGGTCGTGGCACTGGGCGCATCCGATCGTCAGTCCCAGAAAGACCGTGCCCGTGGTATTGACCCGATCCACGATCGACTCGACGCGGAACTGCTCGACGTCGATCCCGCCTTCCTGGTTAAGCTGGGTATTGCGGTGAAACCCAGTGGCGATCCGCTCTCCGAACGAGGCGCCCGGACGAAGGTCGCCCGCGAGCTGAAGGGCCGCGAACTGGTCGAACGGCATGTCGGCATTGTAGGCTGCGATCACCCAGTCGCGGTATTTCCAGATCGGCGCGGGGCATCGATGTTATAACCATTCGAGTCGGCATAGCGCGCCTGGTCGAGCCAGGGGCGAGCCCAGCGCTCGCCGAAGTGCGGCGACGCCGTCAGTCGATCGATCGCACGGTCGAGGGGCGCGGGGCCATGGTCCGCCAGAAAGTTTGCGATCTCCTCCGGTGACGGAGGCAACCCGATCAAGTCGAGACTCAGACGGCGGAGCAGGGTTGGCCGGCTGGCCTCCGGCGCGGGGCCCAGTCCAGCCCGCTCGAGTTGAGAGAGGATGAATCTGTCGATCGCGTTCCGCGGCCAATCACGCCGCTTGACCTCGGGCACCGCCGGCCGCATGGGAGGAACGAACGCCCAGTGCGGTTTTTCGGCGAGAACCCCGGGAACCTCCCCGGCGGGATATCGGGCTCCCTGATCGATCCAGGCGCGCAGCAGATTGGTCTCGGCGTCGCTCAAGGGGGGCCGTTTCAGCGGCATTCGCTTGATGGCACCGTCTCCACGGACGGCCTCGATCAGCAGGCTCAGATCGGCCTCGCCGGGCACAAAGGCCGGCCCGCCTTTTCCACCCGCAAGCGCGGCCGCGGCCGTGTCGAGCCGCAGGCCCGCACGCGGCTTGTTCTTGCCGTGGCACTCCACGCAATGTCGCGTGAGAATGGGTTTCACTTGACGGGCGTAATCAACCGCGGCAGTCGATTTCGACGACGGGGGTTGGCCCGACGCGGCGCCGACAGCAACGCCAAGCGCAACGACCAGCGCCGCCGCTACCAGCCAATTTCTCGTTCGAGCGGGTACGGTGCCCATTCGCGGAACGGGGGGCGGGAGATCAAGAAGAAAGCAGTCGACCAGAGCACGGAACGTCAGACGACTCCGAGGAACCCGGCTCACGGCAATCGTCTACCAGATTACCGCGCTACCGATCCCGGCCGCCAGCACGTACCGCCGCAGCCGCCGTCTCTCAATTCTGATCGATCCAATTCATTGCGTTGGACCACCACGGAGGTGTTCGGCTCACTCGCGGCCCGAAGTAATTGTTGGCCTCGGTGGGATAGACCACCGGCGAGAGATCCGGAAGATTGGGGTTGGAGAACGAAGTGCCTTCCGAGACATAGATCCGTCCGTCGTAACCTCGGACATAGGTCCGCACGGGCGCGGTTCGGCTGCGCAGCGGGGAGAACGGTCCGTAGAGGGACATGGTCTGGTCACCGTAAATCCCGAGCGGCGAGTAACCTCCGCCGACGGGGTCGTTGCCGCGCACGACCATGTAGGGTGTCGGGTAAAACGTACCGAGCGTTGACGTGGGTGCGTACGCCGGCCGGGCGCGCGTCACCACCACCGGACCCGGGGACCGCCGGACCCAAACGTCTCCCGCCAGGGCGGAACGACCTATTCCAACAGCCGCGCACATCACCACTCCGGCGCTCATGATGCGCGCCGTGACGCCAATATTGCGAGACATCGAAGTTCCTCAAAGAATGTGCGGCCCGGAGACGGCACTTCACGGTCTGATGCGCCGTCGTCAGTTCGACACGGTACCTTGAGGAATTCTACACGAAAAAAGCGGCTGAGTTCGGAATCTGCGCATCAAATCGAAGTGCGTGCCCTCGGAAGCAGCGTGTGAAGCTCTTCCACAAGCCTGGCAACGCCATCACCCATTGGCGAGTGGATCAAGTCATGCAACTTGGACATCAACTCGCCTTCGCGCAGGTAGAGCGCATCATGGTTGCTCGTTTTGGTGTGCGTCGCCGTGTGGACCGCGAACCGCGAGTCTTCTCCGTCCGAGGCGGCGCGAGCTTTGAAATTGGAGTTTCCCGGAATCGTCAGCGGGCCGCCTTCCGCGGGAATCCAGTCCTGTAAAGGCCGGGAACGATGAGCCGGAGAAAAATCGCTCGCTGATTGCAGCGACTCGGCTACATGGTCATGACCCAGAAGATCCTCCATCGGGACATTGAGCGCCACGGCGATTCTCCGTAGCGTCCCGGCACGAGGGAGTTCCGTCTTGCCGCTTTCGATCTGATACAACGCGGTTCTAGAGATTTCAGCCCGATTGGCGAGTTCATCCGGGCCCCAACCTTTGGAGTAACGAAAATCGCGAACCCGTTGAGCCAACGACATCGCTGTTGCTCCTCGACTGTGAGGTAATGAGAGGGGGAACGAACGTCCATGCAGTCCCGACATTCTCGCCAAAGGCGCAACCGAATCCTCGCGAACGGCGATTTGGTCACAAATGGCGTGATCGGATTACTGGAAAATTAACAAATCCCCCATTTCGGCGTCAAGATAATATTGAACAAGAAAAACAAAGCCACTTAGGGCATGAGGGGTGGCTTCGTACATAACGTCTAAGATTATCATGTTTTATGGCAAACAATCGGTCAATGTGTTTCGCAAAACTTACCTCAATTAAGCGACTCTGTGCTCGCCCGAATCGCTCCTTTGGGAACGGAAGCCGGCAAAATGGTAGTTGTGTTTTGGATTTTTCTTGGATCGCTGACCTCATCGAACGACACAGGCGATGATTCACAGCGTGCGATCCCAAGAAAGTATCTAAAGATGGCGTCAATATGCGTTAGTTAGGCGATTCAAGCGGCGGGTTCGTGTTATTTTGCGGGTGTCCGGTGCCCACTGGCGGATCACGAACCTAGCGTCCTGCTTGGAATTCTTTGAGGATACCAACGATGAGTTCGGGATCGCGTAGTTGCAGCAGATGGGCGATGCGTGGTTCCGGGATTTCCAGCTTGCGTAGACTGTCTCCCACCTGGGACCACAGTCGCTCGCGCTTCTTTCCTTCCGCGAGGTAGATGTCGGTCGCGAGCTCGGACAGCCGCTGAAACAGGATCGCGTCGAGGTTTTTGTAGTAACGGTCGATGATCTTTCGTTGATATGGCGTGTGATCTGCCATCCGGGCGGCCTCCTCGACGGAATCGCGGCGCAGTGCTTGGTCTCGCGGTCGGGAGGACCGACCTGGAACTGGGCTCGATCTCTAGATCAGAACCGGTCGCGGCTCGTCGGTCAAGGCGCCGTCCGTTTGGCCATTCACTCGCAAATGAACCAAGTAGTCCGATCTGGCGTATCTCAGTAATCATTCACCCTGTGTCGAGTCGGGTGGGTGCGTCGTTGTGCTCGTGGGCTGCAAGGCGTTGGATCGAGACCAAGTCTCAAGCAGCGTTTCTTCCGGCTCTGCCCGAGGCAGTTGAGGACCGGGGTGAAGTTCACGTCGATCGCGGCCAAGCCAGTAGCCCTGGGTTTGGCGACTTGGCGGTCACCGGACTGCTACTAGGCGAGATGGCAACGAGCCGGATTCCGTCGCTTCCGCCTTGGCGAGCGCCTTGTAGATGCTCCCTCCGCCCATGTACTTCTGCAACTGGCCGAAAAGGCTCGATGAGAAGGGGATGTTCAGGACCGACTTGGAAGATTCAAAGGCAGCGCCGCTGTTTGTCTCGCCCGTCAGGGTCGCGGGGTACAGCCCATTCGGTTGGTTCAACCCCTGGGCCGGGAAAACATAGGTCGCATCCAGGAACTCGTCTGTGCTGAGCTTGCGGTAAACGCGGGCGATGGCGTGCGTGCCGTCGAGCTCCACGGTCGCTGGATTGATCTGGCTCACGTCAAAGCCCGACGTGCCAGAGACCGTGACGCGGATAAGGTCGCGATGCGCGGTATCGATGATCCGGTGCTCATGGGGATTGATGAGAATATTAGGTGACTGCATCGGGCTGGACGCCGCGACTGTGGCCTCGGAAAGCGTGAACGTACTTCCGGGGAAGAAGGCGTCGCTGATCCCGCCGTCGTCGGGCGAGCCCGCGAATGCCCCGATGCCGATCTTCGTGGAGGGCGTCAATGCCTGGCCCGTCACCGTTTGGTAAAGCTGGGAGAAGTGGCTGATAGAGAACTCGAGGTTGGGATGAGCCGCCGAATTGGACAAGTAGACGTTGCCAGTAAAAGCGGGCAGCGAGGTACCAAAGAACGGGATTCCTTGAGGATTCATACCCGGGATGGCGAGCGCCACCTGGTACGGTTTGGCAGGCGCGGGGTCGCTCGGGGTTGGAGACGGAGCATTGGGCGAGAAGCCGGCGACGACCTGCGGCGTCGAGGACGCGATGGATGACGGAGAAAGAAAGAGGGAAGCTGCCATTTGCTCCGGACCGCCTAGCGCGTAAAACTCTGTGAATCCGGGAGCCGCCGCCTCAACCGCCGGGTTGACAGTCCCGGCACTCCCATTATCATCGGCATCTCCCGCGATTACCGGCCCCGTCGCGTCGGTCGGCGTATCAGCGGCGCCGCCGCTGAGGCCGACGCTCAGGGTGTCAGTGGTCGCATCATAGGACACCCGGATCTCGGAGATATCAAAGCCCGAAATTGGGATAAGAGGTTGGAGATTTGGCGGGATGATCGGGTGTTGGATATTCGGGGTAGTCGAAGAATTAAAGATAACGACGCCAGGTTGCTGTGTAGCGGGAAAATCGATTGCGACGTTTCCGGTGAAGTTCACGCTGAGCAACTGCCGTTGATCGAGTTGTTCCACCGCGATGGCGGAACGTTTGGCGGTTTTGCGACCGCCTTCTTCGTGCAGCCACTTTCGAGCGGCTTGAAGCAACTTGGAGAACAGATTCATCGCCCATCATCCCTTCGTTAGGGGGGCGGTCCCCGCCGAGAACTCCAACTGATCGGGAAAGATCACCCAGATGTGAAGTGCGGGTGTTGCTCTGGCATTCTACACCATAAATCGCGACGGTGTTGGGAATCTTACAGATCAGGCCGAAGAGTGAACCCCGGGGAATGAGTCGGGATACGGTGCCTGTGTGGAATGCGCCGCAGACAGCTGGCGTGAAACCGGGAATGCCTGACCAAGGAAGCTACGCTCGGGAACGACCTGGGCAGCTTGGTTCGCATGCCGTCGTTCTGTCGCCAGAGCTCGTTGAGCCCGGTAGATAAACGATCTGGCTCTCCGCTTGCAATTCCTTCTAGGTCACGACACGAAGTGCAGGATCGCTTACACTGAAGGATATGGCAGACGCGTAGTTTCGGGACGAGCTAGCAGCTGAACCTGGTCTCGCGCTCGAGGTACGAATCACCCGGAATTTGACTCCAGGCACGGCTCAACGTCAACATAACTTGCAGATTACAGGGTTGGGTAGCTAGCGTCGTGCTGGCGACAGCCGGCTGGCCCTCATCGTGCAAGCCCCGGATCTGCAGGCGTGGCCCTGCGGACGTTGACGCCAGCCCTGAGGTGCAATCTGTTTTTGAACCGTCCCCGATCCGATCATCAGAACTGCTCACCGATCGTGGGTGAACGGTCGGACCGGTCGAGTGACGGGGAGCACCCAGGCGACCCGGATCAGCTCAAATAATCATTTAAGCTATGCCGAAGGCGCCTCGGCACACTCTCATGATCGTGCTCGGCAAGGCGCGGATCGAGACAACCGGTCGGGCAGCCTCGGTTTGGTCTTTTCGCACACCGCGCAGGACGGGCGTGTAATTGACGTTGATCGATGCGTTGCCGGTTGGGTTGAGGTTGTAATTGACGGCCTGTTCCGGCGTGCTACTCAACGAAATCGGAATCGACGGGTTTCTCCGTTCGGCCTTGGCGAGCGCCTTGTAGATCGTGCCGCCCCCCATGTAACGGTGCAACTGGCCGAACAGGCGAGCCGAGTGCGGAATATTCAGAACCGCCTTGGAAGACGCAAACGGAACGCCGCTATAGGTGTTGCCCGTGAGGGTCGCAGGCAGGTTGTTGAACAGCCCAGGAGACTGGCTCAACTGATTGGCCGGGAAAACGAAGGTTTCATTCACGAACTCGTCTCTCCGGACCTTCCGTAAGACGCGAGCGATCGCGTGCACCCCGTCGAGCTCGACGGTCTTGGGATTGATCGTCGTCACATCGAAGCCGGAGGTGCCGAAGACGGTGACCCGTACCAAGTCCCGGTGCGCCGTATCGATGATCCGGTGTTCATGGGGGTTAATGAGGATGTAGGGCGACGGTTTGGGGTTGGGCGGAGGGACAGTGGCGCTGACCGATCGTGAAGGGGAATTGCGGATCGAAGTAGGCATCGCTAACATCGATGTCATCGGGTGACCCGGCGAACGCGCTGATGCGGATCTCAGTGGAGGGGCTCCAGGTTTTGCCGGGGTTCTCCATCTGCCAAAGCTGCGAGAAGTGCTTGATGGTGAACTCGAGGTTGGGATGGGCTGCCGAATTGAACAGGTAGACGCTGCCCGTGTAATAGTCCAGCGTCGTTCCGAACGTGGGGACCATGGGATTTGAGGACTGCACCGCGAGCGCAACCTCGTATGGTTTGGGGGGCGAAGGATCAGTCGGCGTCGGGCCCGGCGCATTGGGCGAAAAGCCAGCGACGATATCCCCTCCGAGCCCTGTGTTGGCGAGGTCCAAGATTGCGTACATTTGCTCGGGGCCGCCCAGTCCGTAAAACTCTGTAAACCCAGGAGCCGCCGCCTCGACGGCGGGGTTGACAGTCCCGGCATTCCCATTATCATCGGCATCACCCGCGATTACGGGCAGCGAGTTCGGGCTCGCTGGATCGGCGGGCCCTCCACTGAGGCCGACGCTTAGCGTGTCGGTCGTCGCGTCATAGGACACCGCAACAACCGAAATGTCAAAGCCCGAGGTCTTGATGTATGGCTGGAGGTTTGGCGGGATGATTGGGTGTTGGATATTTGAATTGGAGGAATTAAAGAGCACGACACCCGGTTGTTCTGTAGCGGGAAAATCGATTGCAACGTTTCCGGTGAAGTTTACGCTGAGCAATTGCCGATGATCTAGTTGTTCCACCGCGATGGCGGGACGTTTGGCGGTTTTCCGACCACCTCTTTGGTGCCGCCGCTTTCGAGCGGCTTGGAGCAGCTTGGAGATCAGATTCATCGCCCCTCATCCTTTCTTTAGGGCGCCGGTCCCCAACGGGAACGGCAACCAACGGTGAAAAGTCACCTAGCCGCTCAGTGAGCGTGTCACTGAGCATCAGGACGACCCGGCGGTATGAAACAACGCGCCGGCCCGACCAGACCAGGAATAGCCGGCTCATGCCGTTTTGGCGTCTCGACCACTAGGGTGGCGTGGTCCTTCCCATCAAAGTCGTAGGCGGCGCAAGACGACCCGGATGAGAAGAGAGTAGTTACAGAGGAAGGAGCCTCGTCATGGCAGGCCGAAAGGCGCTCCGATCTTGGCTGATTGTTGCCGTGCTCTTGGGAGCCCGCTCCGTCGGGGCAGCTCCGATCACATTCACCGGAAACGTCGCGAACGACTTCAACCCGGCGACCAACCCTGACGTGGTCGTGATCCCCCACAGCGACACGCCGGTCCATATCGCGCAGCCGGCGTGGATGACGCAGGCCGGGCTCGTATCGGGCTGGAACATCCAGGACATCCGCCTGTCCTACAATCCGGCCACCGACACGATGTACGTCGGCGTCAACACCTTCGGCATCGCGGGCGACGTCGACGGCAAGGGATTGATTGGCAAAACCGACACTCAACTGACGAATGCCGGCGGGTCCAACCCGGCCAATTTCGGCGGTGACAAGGCGATGGCGGTCGGGTTCGCACCCCTGTCGGGCGTGTTCAATCCCAGTAATCCACCGGCTCCAGTCATCGTCGCCGGAGTCCCCGGCAACAAGTCCCAGGACGGCGCGGGCCTCGACGGGTTCTCGGTCGCCAAATGGGCACCGGCCGGAGGTACCGCAGGCCCCAATTATGACCTCGTGACCAGTTTCGGCACGCCCATCCCCAACTCGGGCAACCTGGCATTCGACCCCAGCGCTGCGCATCCCGGCTTCGAATTCACCATCACGAATTTCAGCAAGCTCTTGGGTGCCAATCCCCTGAACGGCCTGGTCATCAGCGCGCAGGATGGTTCGGTCATGAGCGTCATAACGGGCAAGGACTACGTCTTCTCCACGCCCATCGAGCCGCAGCAATTGACTCCCGAGCCGGCGACCTGGATGCTCTGGACCGGACTTGCCGGCGGCCTGGCCTGGAAGTACCGCCGCTCGCGGCGTTCGCGCCCTTGACGGTACTTCCTTTAAACAGCTCAAACGCATATACGCATCCCTGCGCAAGACGGCTCCTGATCCTCTAGCTCGCCGTCTTGTAGATCGGCGCTGCGCACTGCGGAAGTCCCGCCGTTTTGCTCCGCCGTTTGCCCATACACCCTCCCTTCCCGGAATCCCGTCCGAGTCACCGCTGGCCGTTCGACCCTCATTCCTCGTCCGACTGGTTGATCTCGGCGCGCATGGCCTCTCATGCCGCAACCACCGGTTATGCCGGCATTCCCGGTTCACCCGAACGTCTCGAAGATCCTGATCTCTCAAGGTCGCCGACTTGCGGGCTCGGCGATGGTCGGATAGTTTTGAATCAGGAGTTGCCGGGCAGCCAAGACCATCGCGCCGATCTCGGATATCCAGCATGCAGATGAGCCCGCGCGTTTTCGCTGCACTTTGCGCCGGTTTCCTTTTGCCCGCTTTCTGGGCGGCACGCGGACCGTCACAAACGACACAAACGGACCGTCGGCAGCCGGACGCGGCCGGCACTGATCGCAACGATGCGGCCGCCCGGCCTCAAGCCGACGACGCCGAGAGCAGCCTGCGCATGTCTCGCGCGGTCGTTTGCCGCTCGATCGATGGTTATGAGGCTTACGAGCCGCTGCCCGACGCAGCCCAGACGAGCGATGAAAAGCTGCTGGTCTATTACCGCCCCGAGGGATACAAGAGCGTCGTCGTCGACGGCCTCTATCAAGCTCATTTCACCCAGGACGCGCAGATTCGCAAGCGCGGCGAGAAAGCCGTCATGCGCCAGAAGCTGAAGCTGCTGGAATACAAAGCCAGGAACGCGTCCCCGCCGCAGTACATTTATCTGCGGAATACAATCTCTCTCAAGGGCCTGCCGCCGGGAGACTACGACTTGACGATCATTCTACGCGACGAAGTCGCCAAATGCCCCGCCGCCACCCAGGTGGTCAAGTTTCGAGTGATCCCCGCCCAGGATCCCCGCAAGGCCAAATCTACCTAGCCGGCGCCTGCTCCTCGAACGGAAGCTGCGTATCGCTGCCATTGCCCTCGAGGTGGATCGAGCTAGAGACGTTCGCGGCCTTGAGGTAGACATCCATTTGCTGCCCCACGAACACATCGACCGGGCGTTCCTCGGGAAGCTGGTAGATCACCTGTAGCACGCGGGTGTTGACCCGTTCCGAATTGTAGCCGGTGAGGCTTTGCTTGGGGATCACGTAGGGCTCGACATAGACGAACTTCAAGGGAAACCGTACCTTCGCGCGACCCTTCAGAGTTGCGACCGCAAGGGCGCCCGGCGAAAAAAACGCGAGATCGTTCTCGTCGATGTCCACCCGCACATGCAGGCGGTGGATGTCGCCCAGGACCACCATCGGCTCCTTCCAGGTCAAGGCGGCAAACTGGCCCAGCCGCACGTTGAGCTGAAGGATCTCGCCATCCATCGGCGCGCGGACTGTCAGCCGCTCGAGGTTGGTGTTGATCGCGTCGATCTGGCTCTGGGCGAGGACGACGGCGGCCTTCGCGACGTCGATGTCTTCCTTCCAGGTCCCGGCCAGCATCCGCTCGAGCTCCGCCTCTGCTCTCGCATAAGTCGCTTTGGCCGCGGCGAATGCGTAACGGTCGCGATCGTACTCGCCGGCGGAGACCGTCTGCCGCGAATAAAGCCGCTCGGTGCGCACCATGGCCGCGGCGGCGTCGTTCATCCTGGCCTGCGCCTCAAGGGCCGCGGCGCGGAGCGGCGGAACATCCTCGGGCCGGGGCGCGGCCATGAGCTTGTGCAACTGGGCCTGGTACGAGCCGAGCTCGGCCGTGCGCGACGCCAGTTGCGCCTTGTAGTCGCGGTCGTCGATCCGGAAGAGCGGGTCGCCCGCCTTGACTTTCTGCCCCTTCTTGACGTGGACAAGGGTGACGACTCCGGGAATATTCACGCCGATCGGAATGTTCTCCCGACGCGACTCGACCAGACCCGAACCGGCGATCATCGTCACATCGCGGTGGTCATCACCTGTCGCGGCGACACCCGGACGCGTCGGCGGCTCGGCGTATGGCTGCGCCGGAGACTGCGGCTGGCCTGCCCGCACGGCAGTGTAGACCGCGAAGATCACGCCCGCGAGGGCAACCGCCGGTAACAAATACTTGATACCCATGATTGGAAACACCCTAAAGCCTGGGCAATGATCGAGAAAAAAGCCTGGGCAATGATCGTAAACCTATCGGGGCGCGTAGTCGCTTTCGACGGAACGCTGCTGGATCTCGTCGATGCGACCGTCATCCATGTGGGCAACCCAGTCGCCAAAATGGAAGATTCGATTGTCGTGAGTGACGACCACCACCGCGCGATCGGGACGGACCGCCGACGCGCGGAGCAGTTCCAGAACGGTGAGCCCTGTATCGTGGTCGAGCGCGGCAGTCGGCTCGTCGCAAACCAGGAGCCTCGGCTCATGCACGAGCGCCCGAGCGATCGCCACGCGCTGCATCTGTCCACCCGAAAGCTGACTGGGAAGACTGCGGAGCTTCTCACCCATTCCCAGATCCGCGAGCACATCGCTGGCTCGCCTCACGGCTGGGCTTCTGGACCAGCCGGCGATTACCAGGGGGATGGCGGCGTTCTCCGCGGCCGAAAGCGCGGGTAACAGGTTGTATTGCTGGAAGACAAAGCCAATGTTCTTGGCCCGGAACTGCGTGAGCGCCCGATCGCTCATCCCGTTCAAATCCTGACCGAAGACCGAGATCGAGCCGCTGTCGCAATCGAGAATACCGGCCATCACCGACAGCAAGGTCGTCTTGCCGCAACCGGACGGGCCGACGATCAGCGACAATGCGCCCGCATAGACGTCCCAGTCAATGCCGCGGAGCGCGTGCACGGTCTGATCGCCCGACCCGAAGTGTTTGGTCACACCCCGGATGCGGACCGCGACCTCCCGTATCCCTCGCTTCGTGGCAAGCGGCGTCGTTGCCGGAATTGTCTGCATGGCGGCGTCCTGACTCCTTGGATCAAACAGTTGGGAATGCCTGACTCAGTTCCGGAAAACGATGGCCGGCTCGAGGACGATCACCCGACGGATACTGAGCAGGCTCGAGAGGATGCAGATCAGGATGATCGACGCCGCCGTGATCGGCAGGATGGGCCACCACGTGAAAAAAGCAAGCTCCTGGTCCTTGTCCATGCCGCTGAACCCCCATGCCAGCAAGAGCGCCATGCCGTAGCCGAAGAGCACGATGACCATGGCATCTTTGGCCAACCGCCAACTGACGATCCGGCTCAGGCCGAGCAGGAGGACCAGGAGCAGCACTGCGCCCACGACCAGGGGCAAGTGACCGCCATGATTGTAGAAGAAACCGAGGTCGGAAGAGGGGCTTTGATTGAGCCAGCCGAACACGGACGCCAACCCGACACCCAGACCGTAACCGAGCAGCCCGACGATCAGGGCCTGCAAGAGGATCATGCTCACAATGCGGAGATTGGTCGCTCCCATGGCCTTGAGCGCCCCGAATTGCCGCAAGTTCTCCAGCGTGAAGTTATAAAAGGTCTGGCCGGCGATCGCCGTGCCCACCAGGAACCCCAGGAAGGCCGTGATGCCAAAGTTGATCGGAATTCCCGTGTAGCGCATGTAATAGCGGATGGTCTTGTCCATGAAGTCGGCACTCGTAAGGGCTCCCAGGCCGGTCGTCGCCCTGATCCGAAGGGCGACGGTCTGGGGCGTGAGCCCAGGCTCGGCCTTGGCCAGGATGTAAGAGAGGATCTTCCGCTCCTGAGGGGCAAAGTTCTTGGCGCGTGAATAGGTGGTGTAAACGACGGGATTCGATTGGAAGGTCCGCGTGGCCTCGCACACGCCCACGATGATCGCGCGGCGGTCGTTCATTTCAAATTGCCGGTTGATGAACCGGTCGTAGAAGCCGTTACCCAGCCGACCAAGCTGGTCCCAGGGCTCGTTGGGATAAAGCTTGGGGAGGCGCACATTGTCAACCAGCACGGCGTCTGGAAGGCGCAGGCCTGCGCAGGCTCCCGGCAAGAATTCTGGAGCCCGGCGGCGCACCGACCAGGGTGGCGTCGTCCAGCCCCAGCAGAATCACCTGCTCGATCACGGTCTTCTGATTGCCACGAGAAACTCCGGGATTGATCTTGGCCCGCGCCTGACCTTTGTAGAGAGGAACCGCCCAGAGAACCCCGACGACGCCGCGAACCCTGTAGAGGTTGTTCTCGAGCATCGGCTTGACGTCGTCGATGTACATGACTGCCGGGTCCATCACCCAGAGATCGGCGCCCGTGATGTCGGTGATCTGGGCGCACGTCCGCAGCATCAGACCGCAGAAGATCGACCCTTGCTGGGTGATCAGGAGCGACGCAAAGGTCAGCCCCATCACGATCCCCAGAAACTTGGCGCGATCACCCACCAGCATCTTGACCGCAATCCACGACATGGCGGCACCCTTCTACTGAGCGTTGCATCGAGAACGCGCCGGAGGCGGGCAGAGACGCCCGCCCCACTAAATCGCCTTGCACAATTCCGGGAGGGCGAGCCTCCCGGCGAGCCATTCTCCCAGGCGGCTCGGACGGAGCCTCGCCCTCCCAGGATCACGCTAGCCCATTTAGAGGATCCCTTGATTCTCCCGGTGGGGCGGGCCTCCGTCCCCGCTGCTCCTCGCCAAGAAGTTTCCATCTTCATCCAACGCTCGGCAATGCGAGGCAACCGCCCCGTCCAGAGCGGCTTCGCTCCCATGATCCGGGTGCGTCGGAGCACCCAGCGCGGCCAGACAGAAGGACGTGATGTGCTCGGTAAGAAAATCCAGGTCGAGCGTTCCATAGGCGTCCCGGCCGATCAGTCGCTCGGTGATCGAACGGGCCATCCGGTAGTGCAGGCATTGCCCGATGATACTGAATGCCAGCGCATGCCGCTTTCGCTCGTCGGCGTCGGGACAAAACCGCCCGACAATCTGCTCGAGCCGCTCAAACTTGGGGCGGATCACCTCGTGAATCAAGACGTCCGACGCCGCAGTCGGGTGCAGCAATTCTCTCAGGATCAGGCGGTGCCGCCAGTCGTCGGGATCGTTGATCGCCAGGACGTGCTTCAAGAAGTCGTGAACGAAAGTGCGCAGTTGGTCGCACGGATCGCGATCGGCATCGAGCGCGCCGGCGCTCGGGTCGACGCCGCAGCGATGAGCGTGTAACACGGCTTCGACGTAAAGCTGGCCCTTGTCGCCGAAATGATAGTTGACCGCCGCCACGTTCGCACCCGCCCGCTCGCAAATCGCGCGAACCCGCGTGGCGTCAAACCCCTTGCAGGCAAACTCCTCACCAGCCGCTTCCAGCAAACGAGTTCTGGTACAATCTTGACTATCCATCGCCGATAGACACGCTCCAAACAACCGTTTCAAACAGGCGTTTTAGGGATTATAGATTTGGTCGGTTAACCGTCAAGCTGATCTTGAGAGGTAGTTCCGGCTTTGACGGGCGGCATGACGGGCCTTGTATTGCATCGGTCTCACCCTCGGATCGACCTTCCATGAACGCGCTTGAGTGGCTGCGTGATTCCAAACAAAATTTGATCCGTCCGGTCATCGTCGTTTTCGGGGATGATTCGTATTTGATCCGCGAGTCGATCCACGCGGTCGTTCGTGCCGTGTTTCCTGATCCGGACAGCGAAGCATCCGTGACGCGGTTTGCGGGATCAGGGGTCTCGCTGGCCGACGTGCTGGACGAAGTCCGAACGGTCCCGTTCTTCGCTCGCGACCGCTTGGTCGTCGTCAACGAGGCCGACCCGTTCGTGACCAAGTATCGCAAGGACCTCGAAGCCTATGTGGCAAATCCTTTCAAGTCAGGGAGTTTGCTCTTCCAGTGCAAGAGCTGGCCTGGGACGACCAACCTGTCCAAGCTCGTCGCCGCGACGGGGTTGGTGATCGACTGTGGCAGTCCGCGCGAGTCTGAGCTGGCCCCCTGGCTGATCGATCTGGCGAAGACGCGATTCGAGGCGCGGCTGGACGCCGATGCCGCGCGGCAGCTCATCGAGCTGGTCGGCCCAGAATCGGGGATACTCGCCGCCGAGGTCGAGAAGCTCGCGGTCTACGCCGGCTCGACCGCGAGAATTGAGCGCGACGACGTGATCAGGCTGGTCGGCGCCGGTCGCGTCGAAAAGATCTGGAAGGCTCTGGATGCCGCGACGACCGGCCAGGCTCGCGCGGCGCTTGTCCAGCTCGACAATCTCCTGGCGGCCGGCGAGCCACCGATCCTGGCGCTGGCGGGGATGAGCGCGAGCCTTCTGAAGCTGCACCATGCCGGAATGCTGCGCACCGCCCGGCTCAATCTCGATGAAGCATGCAAGCTCGCCGGTATCCTTGGGTTCGCAATCGAAAAAACCCGCAAGCAGCACGCACACCTGGGCCCAAGCCGCGTCAGCCAGCTTCCCGCCACGCTCTTGCGCGCCGACCTCGATATCAAAGGCGGAACCTCGTTGGAACCCAGAGTCGTGCTGGAGGCGCTCCTGGTCCACCTCGCAGTTCCCCGTGCCGACTGAGCTCTTATCCAGTCGCTTTATATTGCCTAAATCGAAAAGACGGGTTGGACGATATCGACCGGCTGACACCGGCTTGGATGCAACTGGCGAACTCAAATGGAAGGATCGAATCCTGGAAAAATATTCTGCTTTTTCGTTGTTTTTCCGTGCGGGGCGATTAGGATTAGGTTTGTGGTTTGGAACCACGGTGCTCGCTCGACGCGATTTCGGCAACTCGGCTTTTTAATACGTGTACCGTTGATGAGAGAAATCATTTCCAAAGATCGGCTGGAGCCTAGCCCGAGTCTCGCGCAGCGGGTTGAACACAGAATCCGCCAGTCTGCCCACGGCCGGATCCGGAATCTCGTCGTCGAAGAGGTCGAGGGCCAGGTGATCGTCAGTGGACGAGCCCCTTCGCACCACGCCAAGCAACTCGCACTTCATGGCGCCCTGGAACTGCTCTCGGGCGATCGCTTCGCCGCGCGGATCACCGTAGGCTAAGTCGCGGCGCTAAAATTTGCGTCCCGAGCCTGAGTTCACTCGGTTGAGCTTGAGTGCCAGGCGGGTTTCGAGCATAGTGAACGCGGATCCTGGCGACTGGGCTTGGGTTCCTGCGGCCCTTCAGGCTACTCCAATTCGGAGCGCTCCAGGGGCAATACCCCTGGGCGGGTAATGAGCATGACTCGCAGATCGCGTGGCGCGAACAGCACCCTGATGCTGACTATTGCGGCAGTTGTGGCGCTTGTCTCTGGCCAGTGCGCCAGAGCCCAGGATTCCTGGGATGCCATCTATCTTGGCGGCAGCAAGACCGGCTGGGTGCATACGTTCGTCAAGAAGGTTCAGGATCGGGGCCGCGATTATCTCAACGTGCGTGTCGATATCGAACAAACGGTCAAGCGCGGCAAGGACTTTTCCGTCACGAAGTTGATGTATGGCACGATCGAGACGTTGGATGGCCAGGTGTTACGGCTCGACACCCTCACCGAGGCCGGCACTCAGAAGCTGCGGGCGCATGGCGACGTGATCAAGGGCGAAATGGAGCTGGTGCTGGAGGGAACCGGAGAGCGTCAGAAATTGACGATCCCGTGGGGCCCCGACGTCCGCGGGCCTTATGCTCCCGAACAGAGCATGGCCAAGAAGCCCATGACCGAGCGCGAGACCCGCACGCTCAAGATGTTCATGCCCGACCTGAACAAGATCTGCCAGATTACCCTCCAGGCACGCGGTATTGAGCCGGTCGTTCTGGGAGACGGCGCGATTAAGCCGCTCTTGCGTGTGGAACAGACGACGAAGGTCAACGGCAAGCCCCGACCGGAATTCGACGCCACCCTCTGGGCCGACTCGGGCGGGCAGCTCTTGAAGACCGAGCAGGACATCTTCGGCGGCGTCATCATGTTCCGGACCACCGAGAAAGCCGCGAAGTCGCCGGGCGGACCTATCCAGTTCGACATGATCAAGAATACCCTGATCAAGTTACGCGCGACATCCCCGATCCAGAGAAGGCCCGGCTGGTGAAATACCGGCTGACGCTCAAGGAGGGCAATCCGGCCGAGGCCATCATGGCCGATCCACGGCAGACCCTCCAGCCCGGGGCGGACGGCAACACGGCGATTCTGGAAGTGAAGCGCATCGGGCCGCTCGATGGTGAGCCAGGGCCGGCCGAGGTCGATCCCCAGTATTTGAAGCCCAACGCCCTCGTGACCAGCCAGGACAGACAGGTCCGGGCGCTGGCGCAGCGGGCAACGCGCGGAGTCACTGACCCATGGCAGAAGGCCGTGCGGATTAACGACGCGGTGTACAAGTATGTCGAAAAGAAGACCTTCGAGGTCGCGTTCGCAGCCGCGAACGAGGTCGCGCGCAACCGCAGCGGCGACTGTACCGAGCATTCGGTGCTGGCCGCTGCCATGTGCCGCGCCGTCGGCATTCCGTCGCGCGTGGCCGTTGGCCTGGTCTACGTCGACGAACCCAGGCAAGAGCTCAAGGGCTTTGGCTACCATATGTGGATCGAGGTCTACGTCAACCAGCGGTGGGTCGCGCTCGACCCGACGTTCGACCAATCCGATGTAGACGCCGTGCACCTCAAGCTCTCCGAATCAAGCCTCCAGGGAGTCTCGCCGTTCGAGATGTTCCTGCCCATCTTGCGAGTCGCCGGCAAGCTCGAAATCGAGCCTATTGAATTGCGGTAGCCTCGAGATGCGGGCAGGGACGCCCGCTCCACTCCGGGAGAGTCGTCTTTCGCGGAGCGAAAGGCGACACTAAATTCCGGCTAGCGCGTAAGACGCCCTTGTCGGTTCGAAAGTGCTCTCGTAGACTGCCAATAGGGTGAAGCCAACCACGGACCGACCTCGCGCGCCGCATCGCTTCAGGAACAACAAATGAGCCACCACTATTGCACGCTGCCGGTGTTGTTCACGGCTCTGGCGATCACGGGGGGGTTACCCGGTCTCGTGCTCGGGCAGGCCGCCGCTCAGTCCGCACAGCGGTCGGGAGCACAGGTCGCGGCCCAAGCTGCGCAAAATGCCGTCGGGCCCGAATTGGTCCTCTTGAGAGCGCTTCGTTCCAACCCGGTGACGGCTCCCTATGCGATCTCGGCAACAAGGCGCAATGGCGTGATCGTGCTCGCCGGCAGGGTCGGGACCAAACAAATTCACGACGCAGCCGTGCGCATGGCGATCGGTCTCGGCGCGCCATTTCGCGATGACCTCGTGATCGACACGGCTGCGGCCGATCAGGCCGCGCTGATGACGAATGCGGCTGCGGCTGCGGCCGGACCTCTGGCGCAGGGGGCCCTCTCGTCGTCGCCTTACATCTACCCCCCTCCCCTGATGGGCCGGCTCGATGATCCCTTCTTCGGGCTTGTTCCGCCTATTATCAGCTTCCCCCCTTGGTGGCGTCGTAACGACGCGGTACTCTTGCAGCCCAGGGCGGCGGCGAACGGGCTGGCGCCTCGACCGGCGGCCCCCAGCGACGGCTCGGGGCAAACCGGTGCCGCTCCGGGCGGCCCGCCGCCGGCGGCGGAAGCGGCTCCCCCCATCGGACACGTGGAGATCCGCGTCAACCCGTCGGGCCAGGTCTTCCTGCGCGGGGTCGTCGCCAGCGAAGAGGTCCGGCGCGAGATCGAGGAAACGGCCCGCAGCGTTCCCGGCGTGACCCGGGTCGAAAGCCAGTTCCAGGTCCAGCCCCGCCGCGCGGAAGGCGAGTTGCCGCCGCCGCCGCCCGAGCCGGCGCTCGCCCCGGCCGCCCCCCAGCCGGCGGCGCGGCCCGCACCAACGCCGGCGAAATCGCCGAAACTCAACGCCTGCCGCCGTGGCCCCGATCGGCGTCAACCCCAGCGGACTCACCGAGCGCGTGGTCGCGGCGCTCAAGCGCCGTCCCAGAGCCGCGGCGCTGCCAATCAAGGTGAGCTCGAACAACGGCGTGGTCACCCTCACAGGCTCGGTGCCCTCCGCCTACGAGGCCATGATCGTCTATCGCGCGGCCCAGCAGACCCCCGGTGTCAAGGAGATCGTCGATCAACTCGAGTTCCCAGTCCCCGACGAGGACCATCCTAACCCGCTGGTCCGCCAAGGAAGGCCGGAAGACGTCGAGCCCTATCTGGCCGCGCAGATCCGGCGGCACTTCGGCGACCTCGCCCAGCTCGATCGGATCCAGGCTCGCGGCAATCTCCTGGAGCTGCGCGGAACGTTGCAACACCCCGACGACAAGGACCGGGTCCTCGCAATCCTGCGGTCGATGCCGCTCCTCTCCGGCTTCCGCGTCGAACCCGTCTTCACGGCTGATTGAATAGCGCCAACGCAGAATGGGCAAATCTTGCGGGCAATTCGCCCAATCGACGCAAGATCCTGGCGAACTTTGACCTTGATCGAATCTGCATGGCGCACGTAGGATGAGCGCCGCTTTGGGGGGGGACCTCACGATCTTACCAGCCCCAAGACATCTCAACACTGCTGAGAGAGAGGGTCGGGACTGCATGATCGCCAGCAAGGACGAAGGCGCATCCCTAGGTCCTGTAACCATGTCGACTGGCCGTCACGTCTCGCGGTGGACAACGCTGCCCGACGACGCCCTGCGATCGGCTCGGGAACGGACCAAGGACTGGCTCGTCGAGGGTCAGAGCGAGGAAGGATTCTGGGCCGGGGAGCTCGAGGGGGATACCATCCTCGAATCCGAGTACATCCTGCTCATGGCATTCCTCGGTCGGGAATGCGAGCCGGCGTGTCTGGGTTGCGCCCGGTACATTCAGGATCAGCAATCCAACGACGGAGGGTGGGCGATCTACCCCGGCGGCCCGACCGACGTGAGCGCCTCGGTCAAGGCCTATTTCGCGCTCAAGCTCGCCGGCATTTCGCCCGACGATCCGTCGATGGAGCGAGCGCGGCAGGCGATCTTGGGCGCGGGCGGCGCTCATGCGTGCAACAGCTTCACGCGGTTCTACCTGGCACTACTGGGTCAGATCGACTACGACGAATGCCCGCTCGTTCCTCCCGAGGTCGTGCTGATCCCCGCGCGGTGGAATTTCAGCCTGCACGCGATGTCGGCTTGGACGCGAACGATCGTCGTGCCACTTTCGATCATGTCCTATTATAAACCGGTACGAATCCTCGGGCCCGAGCGCGGCATCTCCGAGCTCTTTCGAGGCGACAAGCCGCGGCGGCGTGCGGCGTTGTTTTCCTGGACCAGCTTCTTTCTGGGCGTCGATCGGGCGCTCAAGTGGCTGGACCGCTCTGTTCCCGCCGCCTGGCGGCGGCCCGGTATTCGGGCCGCGCACCGGTGGATGCTCGCGCACTGCGAAAACACGGATGGCCTGGGTGCGATCTTTCCCCCGATGATTTACTCGGTCATCGCCCTGCGCTCTCTGGGCTATGAGCTCGACTCCCAGGCGGTAACGTGGGCGCTGCGGCAGTTGGACGGCCTCCAAATCGCCGAAGGCGGACGGGTCCGCGTCCAGCCTTGCCTGTCGCCGGTCTGGGACACGGCGATCGCCATGATTTCGCTGGCCGACGCCCGGTTGCCCGATCATCATCCCGCGTGGGACCGCGCTGTGCGCTGGCTGCTGGCCAAGGAAGTTCGCTGCGGTGGCGACTGGCAGGTGCGCGGCCCCGGCGTCGAGCCGACCGGCTGGCATTTCCAGTTCAACAATGCGTTCTACCCCGATCTCGATGATAGCGCGATGGTGGTCCTCGCCTTGCGTCGATCGCCGCTCGCCCACGATCCCGCCGTCCTGGCGGCCACCCGGCGCGGCGTGGACTGGCTGCTCTCCATGCAGAACCGCGATGGCGGCTGGGCCGCGTACGACATCGACATCGACAACCAGGTCCTCACCCAGCTTCCCTTCGCCGATCACAACGCCATGCTCGACCCGAGCTGCGCCGACATCACGGCCCGAGTTCTCGAGCTGCTCGGCACCCTGGGATACCGCGACGATCACCCGAAGGTGGCTCGCGCGCTCGATTACTTGCTGCGCACCCAGGAACCGGAGGGCTGCTGGTACGGCCGATGGGGCGTCAATTATATCTACGGAACGTGGCAGGTCTTGCAAGGGCTCAAGGCGATCGATTTTCGCATGGACCTGCCCGCCGTGCAAACGGCCGTGCACTGGCTCGAATCGACCCAGCAGCCGTCGGGCGGCTGGGGCGAAACGCCGGCAAGCTACGACGATCCCTCCAAGAAGGGGACCGGCGAGCCGACCCCCTCGCAGACCGCATGGGCCACGCTCGCCCTGATCGCCGCCGGCCACGCCGCGGGGCAACCGGCCCAGCGCGGCATCGATTACCTGGTCCGCACTCAAAACGCCGACGGATCCTGGGACGAGCCCCAATTCACCGGCACGGGGTTTCCTCGCGTCTTTTATCTACGCTACCATCTCTATCGAGTGTATTTTCCACTCATGGCCATGGCCCGGTACGAGGCATGCATCGGCCGCTGCGCCCACGACAAAAACCCAGCGCTCGCTTGCCGGATCCCGGCCCAGCCGTTGTCGCTTGATTGCTGAACGGTAGAGTAGTTGTAGGGTGGGTGCAACCCGCCGGCCTCACACCGTTCGTGGTGGGTTTCACCCACCCTGCAAATCGCTCGGCAGTGCCCGCGTGCCGAATCAAGGAGTCAAAGTCCCATGCGGTTCCCGCTCGAGATGACAAGGCGGATCGCCGGTTACGTCGCCCGCAAGCGGCTCGCCGGAACCAAGAAATTCCCCATGGTCCTCATGCTCGAGCCCCTGCACGCGTGCAATTTGACGTGCACCGGCTGCGGTCGAATCCGCGAGTATGAAACGTCCATCAAACAAAAGCTCTCGATCCCGGAATGCCTCCAGTCCGTTGACGAGTGCGGGGCACCGGTCGTCTCGATCTGCGGCGGCGAGCCGATGATCTACCCGGGAATCGCCGAGCTGGCTCAGAAGATCCAGGAACGCAAAAAGGTCGTGATCCTGTGCACCAACGGCATGTTCATCCGCAAGAAGATCGATGAATTCCGGCCGAGCCGGACGTTCTTCTTCAACGTCCATCTGGATGGGATGCGCGAAACCCACGACATCGCCGTGGAGCGGGCCGGCGTTTTCGACGCCGCGATCGACGGAATCAAGGCGGCCAAGGAAAAAGGGTTCCTCGTCTGCACCAACACGACGGTGTTCAAGGAAACCGATATGGCCGAGCTCGACGATCTCTTTGCCTACCTCACATCCCTGGGCGTCGACGGCTTCATCATCTCGCCGGCTTACAGCTACGCGGCGGTCAACACCAAGGAGATCTTCATGAGCCGCGAAGACATCAAGGCCAAGTTTCGCCAGGCCGAGTCGATGTTCCGCAAGTACCACTTTCATTCCTCGCCCGTCTATCAAGAGTTCCTTCAGGGCAAGCGCGAAATGCAATGCACCGCCTGGGCCAGCCCGACTCGCAATATCAAGGGCTGGAAGGGCCCGTGCTACCTGATCACCGATACCCATCACGCCACATTCGACGATCTCTTGAACAAGACCGACTGGGATCAGTATGGTTACGGTAAAGACCCTCGCTGCCAAGATTGCATGGTGCACGTGGGTTACGAAACGTCGGCCGCGGTGGGCGTCAACGGCCGCCTGGGCGACACCCTGAAAATGATCAAATGGCAATTGACCTGACCTGATCTTACCTGACCTGACCCGAGCCTTCGTCCTGCCGATGGGGCCACAAGAGACCGGTGAAACGCGGTCCCGCAAACGTGATGAGCGAAGAACGGCGCCGGCTCCCGTGCCCGCGGACGTCGGGATCGTCGTTGCGTTGCCCATCGAGGTCGGCGACCTGATCGACCGCTTGCAGAGAGTCCGGAAATACCATTCGGCCGCGGTCCCGATGATCGAAGGGGAATACGCGGGGCGGATTGTCGTCGTGGCGGTCGGCGGCGCCGGACGGGCCGCCGCGAAACGTGCAACCGACTTGCTCGTGGCAGGCCATCAGCCGCGCTGGCTGGTCTCGGCGGGATTTGCCGGCGCTCTGAATCCGACGTTCGCTCGCAACGACCTGGTCCTGGCCCACGAGATCATCGATCCGGAAGGACACAGCTTTCCGGTGGTGATTCCTGAAGCACTCGGCAGCCGTCAAGGACACGTCACCGGCCGGTTGCTCACGGTCAACCGGATCGTCCTGGCGCCCGCAGAAAAGCAGGAATTGCGCCGGGTCTTCGACGCCGATCTCGTCAACATGGAATCCTCGGCCGTCGCCGACTTGTGCCGTCAGAAGCTGGTACGCTTCCTGTCAGTGCGCGTGATCAGCGATGATGCCGGCACCCCTCTGCCTCGAGAGGTGGCGATGCTACTGTCCCACACGGGCAGTTACCGCGTCGGAGCGGCTATTCGTGCTTTGTGGCAGCGTCCGGCCAGTCTCAAGGACTTCTGGATGTTGCACGAACGGGCGCTCGAAGCGTCCGACCGCCTCGCGAAGTTCCTGGTTCGCTGCCTGGATGACCTGCCCGGCTAAATGGGCTTGCGTGATCCTGGGAGGGCGAGGCTCCGGCCGAGCCGCCTGGGAGAATGGCTCGCCGGGAGGCTCGCCCTCCCGGAATTGTGCAAGGCGATTTAGTGATCCGTCAGTACCCTTGTTCCACATAGGCCTCGCGCAGATTCAGCTCGGTGGAAGTTTGCGAGACTTCCCGCTCGGCGTCGATCGGCCGCCAACCGATGACGAACGTATGAGGCTGGCTTGCCGCGGGCACCTCGCCACTCTCTTCGCCGGTTTGCAGGTAGATGTGCTTCTGGCGGCGAGATCCCAGAAGCTGGGGTTCCCGTCCGGGTCGGTTGATTCCGCCGCGTCGACCACCAGCTCGAACTCGGCCGCCTCGCCGGGCTCCACGGCCACGGCCAGCCGGGGAATCCCTTGCGTATGGGCTTCAATTCGACTGGCGTCGAACCCTACCTGAAGCAACCAGCGCCGGGCGCGTTCGAGCGTCTCGAGGTGAGCGAATTGATGCGTAACGTACCGCATGACGACCCTCCCATGTGGCCTGACCGGATCAGGCGACTATTGAGACTTCCCCACGGGCTGCGCCGGTGGGCGCCGGCGCCCGCCGCCGGATTGAGCGACTGCCTCACCGGCTCGCTGGGAGCGAACGGACGGGCAGCCACCGACCCGGGTGCGGGGCGGTTGAGAATGCTGTTGACTCCCATCGTCCCGAGCCCTGAGACCATGAGCATCGTTGCCAGCCCGAGTCCCAGGGCGTGCCAGGGATGGAATTGAAAAATCAAAGTGAAAACGCCGAACCAGACGACCCCCTGGAGCACAGTCCAGGCGATATTGGTCGTGAACATCGACTCGAACGAGGCCGGCGTGTCGCGATACTTGAGCCAGGTCAAGAGCAGGGCGATCAAGAGCGACCCGGCAGTGACTTTCAAACCCGCCCGCGGCGTAACCTGATCGTAAAGCTGATCCTGGCCGATCTCGACGACCACGAAACAGCCGACGAAGATCACCAGCCAGTAAATCAGCAGGGTCCAGATGAGAGTCATTGCGGATCAACCAGGCGGCACGGGAACGTCGCGCGGGTCAAGAACACCACTGCTACTCTTATCCTACCCCATGCAATCACTTCGATCCAGCGGCCGGGTGGAATTGCGCTCAACTCGTTGCCAGCCGCGCTGCGCGCGCGATAATCGCGGGTTGGGGGATGCGTTGCCCTGACCACGTCTCCGCGAAACCCACCTCATCTTCCAAGAGCAGGCATGCCTGTAGAAGGGGAGCGACCATGAGCATGGGAACCAATCGGCGGCGGTTTCTGGGTGCGTCGGCGGCTGGAGGTGCGCTATTGGGCCTGGGTGACCTGGGCTTCCTGTCGCGGCTCGGAGCCGGTTTCGGCGGCCGAGGCGGCCCTGGACCCGAAGGTGGTGAGGCTCGAGCCGGAGATCGAGCCCCTCGTCCGTCTTCTGGAAGAGACCTCGCGCGACCGGCTGCTCGAGGAGGTGGCCGCGCGGATCAAGCAGGGCCTGTGCTACCGCGACCTTGTGGCGGCGTTGCTCTTGGCCGGCGTCCGCAACGTGCAGCCGCGGCCCAGCGTGGGACACAAGTTCCACGCGGTCCTGGTGGTCAACTCGGCTCATCTGGCGAGCCTGGCTTCGCCCGACACGCGACCGCTGGCTGCCGATCTTCTGGGCACTCGATTACTTCAAGGACTCGCAGGCCCGCGACGTGAGTGAGGGCAACTGGACGATGGCGCCGGTCGACGAGTCGGCCGTGCCGCCGGCGCGCCGGGCCAAGGCGGCGTTCACGACGGCGATGGACCACTGGGACGAGGCGGCCGCCGATGCCGCAATCGCCGGGTTGGCCCGCTCCGCCGGAACCAACGAGGTTTACGAGACTCTTCTTCCGCTACGGCTGCCGCGACTTCCGCTCGATCGGCCACAAGGCGATTTACGTGGCCAACAGCTTGCGGACGCTCCAGTGCATCGGCTGGCAGCACGCCGAGCCGGTCTTGCGCTCGCTGGCCTACGCACTGCTTGAATCACAGCGGCGAAGACAATCCCGCCGAGCACGACTACGCGGCCGACCGGTCGTGGCGGCACAACCAGGACCGCGCGGCGAAGATCAAGGAAGGCTGGACCGGGGGCAGCCCGACCGCGGCGGCCGCGGCCGACCTGCTCGGCACGCTCCGCCGGGGCTCCGACGACGAGGCGTGCGACCAGGTGGTCGAGCTCTTGAACCGCGGGGTCGGGCCGCAGTCGATCTGGGACGCCCTGTTCGACGCCGCGGGCGAGCTGCTGCTTGCGCCAGCCGGGCATCGTCTCGTTGCACGCGGTGACCACGACCAACGCGCTGCATTTCGCGTTCCAGGCCAGCGGCGACGACCAGACCCGCCGCCTGCTCATGCTCCAGAACGCCGCGTTCCTGCCCCAGTTCCGCGCCGCCATGGGGGGCCGCGGCAAGGTGCGCGAGGCGCGGATCGATCAGCTCGAGCCGCTCGCCCCGTCGACGCCGGCCGGCCCGGGTGCAATCGAGGAGATCTTCGCCGACGCCAGCCGCGACCGGATGACGGCCGCGCGCAAGGCGCTGGCCTACTTGCAGGCCGGCCACGACCCGGCCCTCTTGATCGACGCGGCGCGCCGGCTGGTGTTCTTGAAGGGGGACGACCCGCACGACTACAAGTTCAGCTCGGCCGTGCTGGAAGACTACTATCACGCCTCGCCCCAGTGGCGCGAGCGCTACCTGGCGTCGAGCCTGCTGCTGTTGCCCGGCTCAGCCGACAGGGACAACAACCTGGTCAAGCGAACGCGGGCGGCCTTGCAGGCGTGACGGGGGTGAAATAGCCGGTTACGACGTGGAGTCTTACCCGACCTCTCACGTCACGAGGGTCGGCGATAGCCATCCGATCTGTGAGCCGGTGTCAGCTCCCATCCGACCCCGCCGAGGCGCGGCACTCGAACCGCGCGATCTCTTCCTTGAGTTGGTTGACGAGCTTCTTGAGCGATCGCCTGGTCAATTCCCGCGTCTGGGCGTTCGCGACTGGCTCGGCTTCCAGCTCCTGGAGCCGCTCTTCCAGCATTCGGAGCTTCGTCCGCGTGTTCTCAAGTTGACGAGTGCTTTGGATACTCATAAGACGACCTCGACGAGACCTTTGGCCGTGGAGAAACGATCGTCGTCGAACGGTGGGATCACTTCGGCCCCGGCGCGCGTGGGTCTTATCTTGAACTCCTTCGGATAGTTTAGCGATCTGCAGCTTGTGCCGCCACTCGAACGATTCTCGCCGGCGACGGTGGGACTGCGGACCACCCTCCAGACCATTCTCTCGCCGTTGTGCCAGCGGATGAGCATCGACTAGCCAGCGGCAGCGATCTCAAAGCTGCGAACACATTGGCTGTATGACGAGGTCGACGTGGCCCCAATTGGCCTTCGTACGTTCCTCCATCGGGTTCTCTTGAGTGACGGGACTGTCCTTGAAATCCCCATTGTGTCGGTCATGATCCACAGCTTTCCCTTGCAAGAAGGGCGTCAAAGCGACGCATCGACACAGATAGCCTGAGCTCCGGGAAAAGGAAAGGGGTCGGAGCGTAAGGGAAGCCTGTACCTTTTCGATCTTGATTTGAGTAGTCGGGGTCCCGGTTTCAGCCGGTCCTTTCCGCTAGAAGGCTGTACTCCAACCCATCAATCGACGGGTGACGGCCCGCTAGCCTGACGGCGTCGAGGCGACCCGATCTGGCTCGGCGTTTGCGCCGGCGGACTTCCGTCGACTCGGAGTTGACGACGATGTTGTCACCACCCCGGTGCAGGAGGGAGCGCCGAACCCAGAAGCAGTCGCGGCCGGCGGCGTAGCACGAGACCACCCAGGGTGTCGTCGGGGAGTCCAATGCATGGTGCGACGCGCGAGCTTCAGGTTCAAACCGTGCCGGCGCAGCTCACCCCAGCCAGTTGAGTCCAATCAATCGATGACAGTTGATGGTTGAAAAGACGGTGCGCAATCGCGCATGTCCAAGCAGGATAGGCCGTTGACAACTAATCTTCGTATTTATAAGCTGTAGCAATTCGGGCAGGTGCTTCTCTCCGTCTATAACTTGTCTCAGATTCATGATTGCCGAGCAGCCAGTCAACGCGCCGCTTGAGAACGAGGTCGTACAGGTGCTTTACGACCTGAACCCGTGGTGGACCTCAGGCGAGCTGCGCCGGAAGCCGCCCGTGTACTTGCGTCGTGGCGTACCCGAACTACTTCAAAGAATGATTCGGCCCCGAGGGCTCATTGAGGTGGTCCGCGGACCAAGACAGATCGGGAAGACGACCGCCATTGAACAAATCATCAACCACATGCTAATCGATAAGATTAGGCCGTCGGACATTCTCTTCGTGAGGTTCGACCAGGAAATCCTCCGGGAAAGCCGGGGCGGCCTGCTGCCGATCGCTCGCTGGTATGAGAAGCACGTTCGCAAACGGCCCTTTCAGCGAGGGAAGACAGCTTACATTTTCCTGGATGAAGTTCATAAGCTCGAGCGCTGGGATGAAGACGTCAAACACTTCGGTGATACCTTCCCGGCCCGTCTCATGATCACCGGTTCATCGAGCGTCCTGGTTTCCCGAGGGGGGCGTGAAAGCCTGGCCGGGCGGACGATCACCAGTGATTTCCCGACGTTCCAGTTCGGTGAGATCCTCGAGGCGTTCATGCCGAACCCTGGCCGGCTTCCTCCTTACTGCAGCTTCGAGAGCGTGTTCGACGAAGAGGATCCTCGCGTTTTCTTTGACGAGGCGCGTGCCTTGAGGCCGCAACAGAGGCACTCGCTCCGCAGGCATCTCGACAAGTATTACAACAGGGGCGGTTATCCGCGTCCTTATACCGGTCAGATCGCCGATGACCAGTGGGCCGACTACCTGACAGAGACCGTCTTCAACCGGGTCCTCGGCGTGGATGTTCCAGACCTGTTTCCCGTGCGAAATCCCCAACTGCTCCGCTGGCTCTATGTGGAGGTAGCGCGCTCGACCGGCCAGGAATTATCCCAGAACCGGCTTGCCGAGGATGCCAATGTCTCAGGTCTGAGAACCAGCCAGCCGATCGTCGGCACGTACTTGCATTATCTGTCTGATGCCTTGCTGATTCGCGAGTTCCGTCGCTACCCCCCGGCGAACAGGGCGAGCGTCCGGACGCCGACCAAGATTACCTTGACTGATCTGGGGACGCGAAACGCGATATTCCGAGGCGCCCCCTCCTTATGGGAATCACCGCCCGAGCACGTTGGGCCTTTGATCGAGACGCTTGCTCAATCCGTCATCCGTGGCCGGAACCTTCAAGTCTATTTCTATCGGGATTATGAAAAGGCGGGAGACCGACGGACCAAGATCGTCGAGGTCGATTACGTCGCGGAGCACATCCGAGGGGATGTGGTGCCCGTCGAGATCAAATTCCGGCGGACCATCAGTCATGAAGATTTCTTTGGGCTGACTCTATTTATCAAGAGGTTCAACGCCAGGTTCGGCATTCTCGTGACCAGAGACACCTATGAATGGCACCCCAATCTCAAAATCATGTGCGTGCCCCTCCTGGAATTCTTGCTGGCGTTTTGATTCTCAGAAAAAGCGAGGTTCGAAGCGCCCGGCTCTGATCGGTCGAACATCCAGCGGTAAGACCGTCATCGTGATTTATGAGCGGCACAAGGATGGCGGAATCATCGTCATTCGCCCCGTTTCCGCCTTCGAGATCGTTGTGCCTCACGGATATGGCCGAGCGGACGGGGATCGACCGCGCGACGATCAGCAAGCTGGAGACGGGCAAGATTCCGAACCCGACGATCGGTACACTGAGGACTTCTCAACCGTCACCATCTGGCCGACCTCTATTTCATCAGTTTCGTCCTCGGGGGCCCCGCAAGACGCAACTTCTGGAGCCTGGTTCAGCACTGCCGGCAAAGCCTCCCCGGGGCGATCAACGACCACCGCGGCCCGGTATACCAGCCCGACGGCGCTCGCTGGTATGATGTGGCATGTGGACCGTGGCGGCATTCTGGCGACAGCGGTATGCGATGCAAGACGCCGATCAATTCAGCTTCCGCACCGCGGGCGGCCTCCGCTTGCTGCAACGATTGATCGATAGCAAGAACAAGAAGTTCTTTGAAATTGAATATCTCTCTTGAAACGCGGAGCTGGTTATGCGGAAAGCAACGGCTCGGCAGGACGCGGAAAAACAGTTCTGGACCGGCGTTGAGGAACTGCTGATCGAGCATTACCGCCATCTGGACTCGGAGGCCCGAGGGGGCATTGGTAAGTACCGGGGGAAGGTTGACCGCCGCAAACTCGGTGAGGTCGTCTACAACCAGGGGGAGGAGCACACTGCGAAGGTGATCGACGGGATAATCCGGGACGGACTCCCGACCCCATACTCATCCTGAGCAAGCAATCGCGAACCGATCCTACTTCGACGGCTTGCCGAGCAGTTCGTCAAGATGCGGGCTGATCGGCTCGTTGAGCGGTAGGAACCAGACGGCAGGCTTCCGCTGCTCACGGTACTGCCGGTCGAGCGCGTCGAGCACTTCCTTGACCGTTTTGGCCGGGCCGAGGAGTTGATCGAGGTGTGGCGCCATCCGTTCCGAGAGCGGCAGGAACCAGACGGCGGGCTTACCCTGCTCGCGGTACTGGCGGTCGAGCGTGTCGAGGACCTCCTTCGTGGGTTTGGCCGGGCCGAGAATCCGGTCCAGCAAGGGAGCGGCCGGCTGTTTGAGCTCGAGTTTCGTCAATTCCTCGCGGGCTCGATACCGGGCGCGGGCCGCCTCGATCGCGGCCGGCGCGTCGATCGTGACGGGCGGCGGGGGTGCCTTGCCATCCTTCAAGGCCCCGAGAAGCTCTTCGGACTGCTGGCGGAGGGCGGGATCGACTGGCTTCGCCTTCGGTGCACCGTCGTAGGCCGCGAGGGATTCCGCCGCCGATTTTTGGGCCGCCGCTCGGTCGCCCAGGCGCCACTGGCATAGCGCGAGATGATAGCGGGTTAGACCGTTCGTTAAGGAGACCACGGCCGGCGTTTTCTCGATCTCCGGCACCAGCCTTGACAGTTCGCCACGCGCCTGTTCGACCAGCCCCAGCTCGCGCAACGCCGACCCGTGATACATGCGAACAACGAGCCTCGTCCGGAGATGCCCGGGTTGTTCGGCCATAAGCATCAACGCAGCCTCAGTGAGCACAACTGCGTCGGCATGAGCACCCACGTCGAAAGCGTCGGCTCCCCGCGCTGCCAGTCCACCCCCGGTCGGCCGGAGTAGCTCGTCGAGGTGCGGGGCGATCGGTTCCTTCGGGCCGAGGAAATAGACGGTCGGCTTGCCCTGCTCCTTGTATTGGCGATCCAGGAATGACAGCACGTGCGCGACCGGTTTGGCCGGGCCGAGGAGTCGCTCCACCTCCGGGACGATGGGCGACAGCTTGTCCGTCCCCTCATGCGCCGCCTTGATTCGCGCTGCGATCTCTCGTTCGGCGAGCTTCTGCGACGTGAGGAGTTGGCGGTAATTCACTCACCGCAACCGACAGTTGCGGGTGCTCATGGCCGGCCGATCGCTGGAATTGCGAGAGGATGCGAACGGAGCGTGCCATCAGCGGCTCGCCTCCGCAATGCGGTTCGTCGCCCGGAGCAACCTTGCCAGGTTGTTGAGGTTGATGGCGACGTCGGGGTGGTCTCGGCCGTAGGACCGCTCGTCGATCGCCAGCGCCCGGCGATACATCGGCTCGGCCTCCGCCACGCGGTTCGTGGCTTCGAGGAAGCGCCGCCAGGTTGTTGAGGCTGATCGCGACGTCGGGGTGGTCCGGGCCGTAGGACCGCTCGTCGATCGCCAGCGCCCGGCGAAACAGCGGCTCGGCCTCCGCCATCCGGTTCGTGGCCCGGAGCAACTCCGCCAGGTTGTTGACGACCACGGCGACTCCCGGGGAGTTCGGCCCGCTGTTGGATTCGCGGAGTCGCTCGCAATCCCGCAGCAGCGGCTCGGCTTCGGCATAACGGGCAAGATGACGCAACACCGCGGCTGCCGAGACCGCGGCGTCGGTCCAGGCTTCCCACTCTGTCGGCGAGTTGGGATCGGCCAGCGCCATGGCCCGCTGGAATGCGGCGAGGGCGCACATGTTCCATTCCGGCTTGGGCGAACCACGGAACTTGGCCAGGGCCGCAGTGCCTTCGAGCATCGCCAGCTCGCGGCCTTGCTGTTTCTCCTTGTCGGCCGCCTTCAAGACCGCGTCGAAATCTCCCTTGGCCAGCGCCGCTCGTGCTGTGTCAACGGGAGATGGGACCGCCCCGGCAGACGGAGGGGCAATCTTGCGGTTGATCAGGGATTCGATCTCCTCCAGCGGGAGCTTGACCACGGCGGGCAGTTCCTCGAGGGCGCATGCGCGCTTCTTCCGCTGTGATTTTCTTGTCGGTCAGCAATCGCTGGAGCAGCCGCTCAGCGATCTCCTGTTGGATCTGCTTGATCTTTACAGCCTCCTGACGCGCGTTTTCGGCCGCGATTCGTTCGCGCTCCTGCTCGCGCTCTTCCTGCTGAGCCCGCTGCTCGATTTCCTGTTTCGCTCGCGCTTCCTGGAGAGCCCGTTGCGCCGCCTGCTGCTGGAAGATGACCAAGCCCACCGCCCCCAGGGCAGAGGCTACCAAGATTCCAACGAGGATGAGCCTCCCCCCCAAGCGTTTTCCAGGGACATCGACCTTCTGGTCAACCTGCTGAAGCTCGCTCCTCGAGCCGCTCGACCTTCAGCCGCAGGCTGCGGATTTTCTGGTCGAGCTGCTCGATCGAGGCCGTGGGGTTGTAGTCCCTGCCGGTCAACGTCAGGGCTCGCGGTGGGCTTGCTGCAACTCCCGGAGCTTCGGCGGGCTCGGGCTCGTGCGGGTCGGCTGGGAAGCCGTCGCCTGTCAGGAAGACGTAGACCGGCTTCTTCAGCTCGACGGCGATGTCGTATTCGAGCTGCGTGTAGCTCCGCCGAGGCGCGTCGGGCGGCCGCTCTCCCGGTTCGGCCCCGTAGCAGTGCCCGGCGATGTGGACCACGGCGTCACACGAATCGATCCGTTCGCGGAGCTTGTCGACCAGGTCGCGGTAATCGGGCGGAAAGTTGTCCTGCTCGACGGCGTGATAGTCGTTGTCCTCGAGCCCCTTCTTGACGAGCTTGCGCACCGACCCGAGCTCTCGGGTGACCGCGCTGATGAAGACACGCGTGTCGCGCCGGATCGTCCGGGGGGAAGTGCTCATAGCCGACGCTCCGCACCGAGTTCATGGTCGAGCAAGACTGATTGTAGCGGGAGCGTCGAGCCTCTGCATCCCGGAGGTTCGTAAGAGCCATCCGGGACTCCAGTCCGCGAGAAGGAAATAAGTCCAAGAATCAAGCCTCGCAGGATCTCCGGTAATTGGATGTATCCCCTTTCTATCGCCCCGTATCCCCGGTAATTGGACGTATCCGCCTTTCTATCGCCTGTATCCCCTTTCTATCCCCCCGTATCCCCGATAATTCGAGGTATCCGTTTTCGATCCCCCGATCGAGAAACCTCCTGAAAAACTGGGACAGCTACGGCGATTGGCGTCACTTGGCCATCGAAAGGGCGGACGAACCAGGATTCATGCTCGGTCCTAGTTAGGCCATAATGGTTCAGGCCACAATAGTTTGGCTCTCGATCCGGACATACCTCCACGAAAACAGCAGAAACAAACTCCGAACCCGGCGTCGCCGCGCAGTCAATCCGCACCGTCAAAGGAGACTCGGAGCCTCGGTAGGTAGCTCTGAACGGGATTGTCTCCAACACCGGCTTGTGCAACACCGGCTTGGCGCGGGCCAACATCCATCTGGGCGGTTGCCGCAGGCCCGTGCAATTACGGCTTGAGGACCATCGGCAACGGCTGGTTATGTAAGTCCTTTAGCGAAGCCACAATCGAGTTGTGCATGGGCCGTTGTTCCGCAGAACGAAATGGTCTACCATAAAAAAAGCGACAGAAGAACGACCAATGCCGGAAGCCACTCTCGACGAGCGAATGACGGCGATGGAGCAGGCGGTGCGCGAGCTACAAGAGGCGATGAAAGCTAGTAAACCGGACCCCGACTGGTTCGACCGCGTGATCGGCTCCATGAAAGACGAACCGGCCTTTGATGAAGTGTTGGCTCTCGGCCGAGCGAGCCCAGGCATAGGAGAAACGGACGAAGGGGTTATTGACCTCATCCTCAAAGCCGAGGCGCTTCTTCAGGAGGGCCATGTAGTAGCGCCACTGCTCAGGCTGCAACGCGGCCATCTCGCGGTCCCGTCCCTCCCCGAAAAGATTCGGGTTTCCATACGCCTGCCACCAGGTTCGGCAATACAACCGAAGCACGCGCAAGTCATCGAGCGCACGCGGACCTATCCCGTCCAGGTACGCCAGCGCCTGCGTGAGGGAATCCCGGTCACGGAACTGGCGGTCCGGACCGTAGACCAAAGGGCGCACTTGAAGGTAATGTCCGGCCATTGAACCCATATTCTCGAGCCGTCGAAGCGCCTCCTTCCTGAGCGACTCGTCGCCCAGGATTCCGCCTAGTTCGAGCATCCGCTTCTGATATTGTTCCGGCTGGCTCCTCCAGACGCCCTCCTCCATAATCTCGCACAAGTCGGCAGTGAGCTCCAACCGCCGCGGCGAGTCGGTCGGCTCATTGTCGAGCCGGTTGCGAGTTACCCAGTAACGCACGTCAACCTGGTAGGAGTTCTCTGCCCTCGAGTGGGCGGCAAGCGTGCAGAAGCGGATCGCCTCCTCGTAATCCTCCTCCATTTGGCGTTCGAGCTCTGGGTCCGGTTTGCCATGTCGAACGCGCATCAATTGTAGCGCGCACCTTCTGGGCCGTCCCGCGGAGACTCGCCATCTCGGTGTAAAGGTTTGATAGGGCGAATTCGTGCCGTTGCCGTGTCTCCGACGTGCTCGTGTACATCGCATCGGCTTTCGCCAGGACGTCCTCCGCCACGCGAAGCCGGTCTAGTATGTCTCTCATTTCCTCCTCTGTCGGCGGAGAATCCCGGTTTTCGTATGACTCACCCAGTTCACGAATACGCTCGCGCCGAAGGTGACCCTCGTGTTGCAGAAGCCTAGGGTGTGACCGATACACTCGTGTTCTCAACTCGACCAAGGCCGCGACAACATCGTCGATGTAGTCCTTGAATCGGTAGAAGTGGGCTCCGTTGGGCCCGATGGAGCGGAGAAGGTTCAGCACAAAATTGACTTCTGAATTGGGACGGTCCCAATGCCCGATCAGCCGGGTATTCGTCACCAATTCACGAAGAAAAGAGAACCTCGTTTTTCGGCGTCCAGCGCATGTTGACGATAATCTCGGCCTCCAAGGCTAGCCGGGCACCGACGAGAGGATTACCTCGGGCGTCGTCCACCCAGTTGAAAATATCCGTGACCTCTAGGGCCGTGCGAAGTGAGTGATACCCCCCAATTCCAAGGCAGCGGAGTAACAGGTCGATCGGAACGTCGTGTCCGTAGCGTCCGGGCACGAGCACCAACCCGGTAAGATGCGCCATCCGGGCCGGCTCGCTGTCGGCGAGTTGTCGGACCTCGATCTGGTGCTGTCCCTCGAAAAGGTGCGGATAGCGTGTTCCATACGCCTTTTGGAGGAGCTTACCTAGCGGACCAAGCTCCTGGTCGCGGGGCACGCCGATCGCTACTGGCGATGACGCGGCGGCATCTAAATTCTGCTCTGCGATTTCGTACTCTCGAATGAGTCCGGCGCGGAGGTTGGCTCGCGTCTCGGGCAGCGTGCGATAGAGGCTGGCAAGAAAGTGGCGGTCGGAGAGCATCTTCGGACCGATTCGGTCGACAAGCCGGCACTCAATTGTCGCGAGGTGTTTCACAAAGAGGTATTGGTCACGCTCTGCCATCGTGGCAGGAAACTCGATGTTGATCGCCTGTGAGGCGGGTCTGTAGCTCGACCCGAGGACTACCGCCTTGCGACCGCGCGCCGCCAAATAGTCAGCAATCGCTGCGTAGTCCTGGGGATCGAGCAGCCCGTTAACTACGATTAAAGCTGAGATATTCTGCAGCCTTTCCAACCCCTGGCACGCAGCGTCGATGCGCTGACGGTCAATGCGCGTGTGCGCTCTGCCGAAGTAAATGACCGGCCAGCCCTCCTGTTTCATCTTCAACGCGAGATCGGCCAAAGCGATCGACTTGCCGACGCCGCTCTGGCCGTGCACGATGAGTGGGTCCGGCTTTAGATCGGTGTCGGCCAACCGGTCACGCACTTCGCGGACGAGGACGATGTGACGGGCGAACTCGCGGCCAGGCGGACAGGCCCACCGAGGATCAAGCGCCATGAAGTTTCTGCTGGTTTCAAGGGAAATCCTCAGAGGAAATCCTAACGAGGCTCCGCCTCAGACCGACGAGCCTTGCTATAATAGACGACGACCATAGCGGGTAACCGGGTGTTGAAGATTGCATCCCGTTAAGGGCGACGGCAAGAACTTACGCGTTCAACGCGATTTGTGCTCCCGAGCTTTCGGGACACCGCCCTTGTCAGGGCAACCGCCGTCACATGCACGATTCATCATCCGAGGCTTCTCGCGTTCAAGTCCGCCCAAGACGCATTCGCGACCCGGGGAGGGGGAATTTGTTGGCAATTTCGGGCTGAAACCCAAAACTTGACTCAAACGCTATGAGTTTTGCAATTCAAGTGCCCTAGCCGGGTCGCCCATGGGATCGCTCCCGGGGGCTCCCAGAGATCCGGACATGCCCAATTAAGGCATCCGGTTCCTCACGTCGTGGGTTCGCTGTCCCTCGCCCGATCCGTCAGCCTCGCGGGTACACGCTTGAAGGTCCAACGCCCTCGGCGTGGTTCCGGCCTCCGGTCGGCAACGCGGCTCCCCCTACGCTCCACGGGGTCTAGGAGGGCCCGTTCCCCGCTTCTCCACTATTCTCGAACTTTCCTGGCGAAAAGAGCACCCAGTTTTCGTTGGAGGGCGAGCCGGGGTCTTGACAGGCCGGACGACGTTGATACACTAGTCCACCACTGCTGAGGCGATCATCATGCTCGTTCCATCGTTCAGAGCCTGAACCGCGAGGCCTCCCGATCCCCGCATACACTCGTTGCGAGACCGTGGCCGATGAGCACAGATCGGCGTCTATCGCTGCACCGCCCGATGCGCGCACACGTCGTTTCATTGCGGCGTTGATCCGGGTTTGGGGAAGAACCACCGTCACCCTGTGCTCAAACCGACGACCGGCAATAGCTTCGGAACAACTACTCGGATGGCCAGGATCGCTTTTAAACCTGATTCCAGCTTCTTTGAAAAGATCGTGCGGGGAGCGATCGGCACGCGTGCTGTATGTGATGATCTCGGTCGCCACGGTCATAGCATGGTGGAACTGGAGCGGGGTTCTCTGGACACGAAACTTTGGAAAGACGTCAAACGTAAGCGCGTACGCATTCCGGACCTGGTATGCGTGAACTGTGGACTCCGGGTTGAAAGCCGAGCCAAGGCCAAAGCCGAACTTACCATGTCTCACAGCGAGAGCGATGCAGAACGGGCATGGGATTTCGGTATGGTCGATTCCGACTACGTCGGCGTTTCCCGTATGCGAGTCCACACGGAAGCGTTTCTGGAGTCAAGGCAAGCTCCGCTCCGACACTTCCTGCTGGCATGAACGTAATTGGACGCAATGGAATCTTCTCGGAACGATTAATTATTTCGATGTCTCCGAATTTCGTGCGAATGCTTTTCAGAAAAAGGCGACCAAGGGTGTGACCGAGGGTTCTGAAACCATCATCGAATGGCCCGCAACGTTTTCGACGCGCACAGGGCACGTCGAAGCCGTGCAACGGCCAGCGGGTTGCAATCCGCAGAGCCTCAGACAGGCACCTTTACACCTGGTCGATACCAGGCAACAGACATATCCTTGTCGCACCCGGCGATACGATCCATGAACATCAGGTGATCGCGTCTGCGGTAAAACCTGTCGCCGCAGCACAGCTCACTTGCCCTGGAAGCCTGCCGGACGGCCATATCGCGACGCTCTTAACCTCACGCGAGCGAACCCAGCGATTTTACGGGGGTGAAGCTCGCTCGGCTTCGGCGTGACAAGAGCCACACGCGAATCATAAACCAACTGACCTTGGATGCGAAGAAGATGTCTACATACGCCTTGAAGGGATGGCCTATCTTGCATCCGTCGGCCGGATACTCAGCACGCGAACTGTTTGATTCCCCACTGAACGGTCCCGACCGGCAAACACAGCTTGAGGCCGTCATCGCAATCGGCGAGACGGCCACGCCAGAGGCGGTTGGATTACTGTCGGAAATCCTCGACCGGACAGGATCACCCATACTTCCTGCGGAGCGCAGCGGCGTGGTGCCTGGGGCAGATTGGCGGGAACGCAGCCATCAGCAAACTGATACAGCTCTTCAGGGATGTGGACGTAAAGATTCGCGAAGAAGCCCTGGATCGAATCGTCTCTATTGGACAAGACGCCTTACCAGTTCTTCTTGACCATATCGACGCAAGCGACAGTGATTTGGCAGCCGGTTGCGCCGAGGCACTCCGACAGCAGCCGTTGCCCGACGAGATGTTGCGCAAGCTGCTCCCCAGATTGCAGGGTCAGGCCACGCTGCCGTTTGGCCCGTCTGGCTCTTCGGCAATTTGGCACGCCAGCAAGCAGGCCCGATCATCGCGGAGCTGCAAACGACTGCACCACAGCTTCATTACGCCGTGAGCCTCCTCTGGTCCTTCACGGAAAGCTGGATCGCCCAGCGATGGGAGCTGAATCCTGGCGACGAATTCGAGCGATACGGAGGACGTAGACGATGTTTGATTTCCCGCCGCCGCCCAGGTCTACGACACCGCTCTTGGCACGTCAGCTGACCGGCGACAGCCGGGAACTCCTGGCGTTGCTTCCGGATGACAGCGTCGACCTGATTATGACCAGCCCTCCCTTCGCCCTTCTCAGGCAGAAAGCATACGGCAATGAGGAGCAGGCCGATTACGTTGCATGGCTCAGCGGTTTCGGACAAGCGGCTCACCGTGTGTTGAAGCCAAGCGGCAGCTTCGTTCTTGATCTCGGCGGAGCATACGAACGGGGAAACCCATTCGCTCGCTTTATAATTTTCGCGTGCTCATTAGATTTCTGCGACAATCTTGGTTACTGCCTGGCTGAGGAATTCTTTTGGTTCAATCCGGCGAAGCTTGCCATCCCCCATCGAGTGGGTCAACAAGCGGAAAATCCGGGCCAAGGACGCAGTAAATACCGTTTGGTGGTTCTCAAAAACGGAATCCCCAAAGGCCGACGTGACGAAGGTGCTGGCTCCCTACTCGGAGCGGATGAAAACGTTGCTCAAGAACCCATCGGCTTTCTACACGCCCAAGGAGCGGCCCTCGGGCCATGACATCGCCGAAGCATTCGGCAAGGACAACGGCGGTGCATCCCCTCCAATCTTCTTCAAATCCCGAACACCGAAAGCAATTCGCATTACCTTCGTTACTGCAAGATGCTCAACCGCGAGTGCCACCCTGCACGCTTTCCGGCCGATCTGCCCAGGTTCTTCATCCAGTTCCTCACCGAGCCCGGTGATCTGGTGCTCGACAGCTTCGGGTGATCTTGGCCGCTCATCGAGAGCGAGCAAGTGACGCGCCGATGCATTTTCGTCGGTTCGGCCTGGACGTGCGCAAACCTGGCAGTTAATGCAGACCATGCGAGATGGACCGGCGCACCGTTGCAGCCTCTGCACATCGCCCACTCATTTGATCCGGCATGATCCACAGATGCGATATCGCCGGTACATAGTGCTGCGACTCCGCCCCGTCGGTCTGTGATCGCAGGGCGCGCAGTGAACGCCCAAAAAAATCTGGAAGAAAAATTTAAGTCCAATCGGGGTAGAGTGATCCGATCAGTTTTTGTGCACAAAACGGCGTAGGTGCGTTAACGAAATCTGAAAATCAGCGCATATTATATGTAGGCAGAATAAGTAAGATAGTGAGCTTGCGCGCCCGGTTTGCTTCACGCACTGCCAGGTCATCGGCGCGATCTGATTTCATTGCCAGTTTTTCGTTTTCAACCGCCAGTTGCCGGCTGTGCGTCGTCAACGAGACGGAGTTGATGAGGCAGCCAGCGAGGGGTCAGGCGCTCGACCCGTTCTTGGTCGCCCGGACCGCCTTCGCTGGAACGCAGCAACTCTGCGGCGCAGGAACGTGAGACATCTCGATCGATGATGAGTCGCGCCGAGGCGATTCAGCAGCCCGATTCGCGAAGCCCGGGAGGGGCTGGAATCGGCCGAATTTGACGACACAAGAGCCAATGGATAAGCAGCTTATGACGAGCACCCACTCCGCCGCCGATCTCCGAGGGATTTCGTTGGCGAACCTTGCGAGATGGAACGGGGGCCCTTCGAAAACGTCTCAGATTGTCTCATTTTTTCTCATCGAGAATCGCCTATCGATCGCGTCGCGGGCGACGAGATCTGGCGGTGACCGGCCGCTGTGCTATGATCGAAGCCACCTGCGGTCAACGCCGCGGCGTTGTCAGGCCAAACGAACCTTGCCCCGCGGACGTGATCGATGATACGCCTGAGCGCATTCGCCGATGAGATCTCGCAGAGCCCGGCCGAGCAGATTGCCGTGCTCGCCGAGCACAAGATCAAGTACATCGAGTTTCGCGCGATCCACGGCACCAACGTGCTCGACCTCTCCGATGCCCAGCACACGGAGTTCCTCGACCTCTTGCAAGCGAACCAGTTGGGCTTGAGCGCGATCGGCTCGCCGATCGGCAAGATCCGGGTCACCGAGCCTTTCGACGCTCACCTGCAACGGTTCGACCGGGCCATGCAGGTGGCTGATTTCTACCAGGCTCCCCGTGTTCGGATTTTCAGCTTTTATATCCCCCACGGGGATGATCCCGGGGCTCACCGAGCGGAAGTCTTGCGCCGCATGAGTGAATTGACCCGACGAGCGAGCGAGCGCGGAATCACGTTATTCCTCGAGAACGAGAAGGGGATTTACGGGGATACGGCGGCTCGAGTTCATGATGTGCTTGCGGAGGTTGACTCTCCGTTTCTGGCTCATGCGTTTGATCCGGCCAACTACGTCGAGGTCGGTCAACCGATCGATGAGGCATGGAACCGGCTGCGATCGTTCGTGAAGCACTTCCACGTCAAGGACTACGACTCGAAAATCGGGCGCAACGTGCCGGCCGGAATGGGCGAGGGCCAGATCCCGAGACTGCTCGCGGAGGCAGCGGCCGCCGGATACGAGGGCTTCTGCGTCCTCGAGCCGCATCTCGTGATTGCGGAACTGTCGTCCGGGTTCACAGGCCCAGAACGATTTGGCGAGGCCGTTTCCGCTCTCAAGGCGATTCTCGACCAGGCGAAGATCGCGTATACCTGAAACCTGAGTCAGTTTTTCCGATCGCGGTCACCCAGGCCGCCTTTGAGCGGGACTTTCCGCTCTGGTTTGGGAACGGACGGGACTTCGTTTTCCTCGGTCTCGTTAGCCTCCTCGACCGGCGTGCCCTTGAAAGGCGGCAGAAGGGAGAGCGCCATCTTTTTCAGCTCGGGTTCGACCTTGAGGATGCGGACCTCGACCTCCTGTCCGGCCTTGACGATGTCGGCGACCCGCCGCACGCGGTTGGGCGAGAGTTCCGAGATGTGAATCAGTCCCTCGACGCCGGGCTCGATCTCGACGAAGGCGCCGAAGTCCATGATCTTGGACACCTTGCCCGGCACGAGCATGCCGCGGGGGTACTTGTCGGCGGCTGACTGCCAGGGGCTGGGAGAGAGTTGCTTCAGTCCCAGCGTGAGCTTGCGTGTGACCGGATCGATCTTGAGTACCTTGACCTTGACCTGATCGCCGGTCTTGACCAGATCATCAACCTTGGCGACTCGCGACCAGCTCATTTCGCCGATCGGTAAGAGACCGTCCACGCCCCCGATATCGATGAAAGCGCCAAAGGGCTTGATCGATCGAACCACGCCGTCGCGCGTCTGGCCCTCCGCGAGGCTCGCCCAGGTGCGCTCACGCTGCTCGGCGCGTTCTTGCTCCAGGAACTCGCGGCGGGAAATCACGAGGTTCCGCTCACGCGGCTTGGCTTCGGTCACAATCGCTTTGAATTTCTGGTTCACAAAAGACGCCGCATCCTCCACCCGCGACAGATCGATCTGGCTGATTGGCAAGAAGCCGCGGATCCCGTCAACATCGACTTCGAGCCCTCCCTTGACGGTCTTGGTTACACGCGCCTCGACGATTTCACCCCTTCTGAGGTTGTCCCAGTTGGCATCAATCGCCGCGCCCTTGAGTCTGAGGACTTGAATGCCTTCTTCCAGATCAAAGCGATCGACGACGACTTCGATTTCGGACCCCGGCGCCGGCAACTCGCCCTCGAAGCGCTCCACAGGAATGAAGCCCTCGCTTTTGCCGCCCAGGTCGACGAACAGGCTCTTGCCGCGCACGCCGATCACGGTGCCCTTGCGCAGCCCCGGTCTGGCCTCCTGGCCGCGCTCACTCTTGGCGACCTCCGGTCAACCCGATGGTTTCGAGCGGGCCGAGGCGACTTCAACACTGGCCGGGTCGAACCCCGTCAGAGCGGCTTCGAGCTCCGCCTCGAGCCCGGCATCCCACTGCCGCTTCAAGGGAAGCTCTCGGTCTCGAACGTCGCCGGCTCCCTTCCTGGTTACGGCGTCGAGTGCGTCGTCGAGCGCGTCGTCCATCGTGGATCGGGTCGTGTGCGACTTGACATCGGGAACAACTGCCGCCGGTTTTACTTCGGGGGTATCGCTCGGTTCGCCCATGAGATCAAATCCAGGAGTCAGTCTGCCGTGATTTTTCGCTTCGAAGAGGAATGGGTCGTTCCCGCCCTCCCTCCTCCAGCCGGAAACAACGCCCGGCGGTTCTCCCAGAATCAGCCTATCGTTTCCCATGGCCAAGGCCAAGCGGAAGATCCTGGAGCCGCCGTGAGAACGACCGATGCGTCGCGCGGAACACTGGAATCGAACCGGGAAGCCGGTGTAGGCTGGCGGCAACTGTCTCGAGGTCAATCAATGCCTGAATCGTCCGATCCGCCTGGATCGGGATCGAGGGAAACGACCCATGCCAAGATCGATTCTTGACGAAACGCAGTTGGACGCCTTGCGGCGGCATAACACGCCGACCATCTCGAATGCCATCGAGCTCTTCAATCTAAGGCCGCGGCACGCCGGGTTTCTGCCTCATACGATTCGCTGTCTGCTTCCCGACCTGGGCCCGATCGTCGGCTACGCCGTCACATCCAGGACGCGGGCTGCGAAACCCGCGCCCGACGAAGCGCCGGTCGATTTGCTGGGCGATTACTTGCGCTACGTCGCGTCGCGACCAGGCCCTCTCGTCGCCGTGGGGGAAGATCTTGACGACCCGCCCGGCTTGGGCGCCCAGTTCGGCGAGGTCACCGCGACGATTCATCAAAAACTCGGCTGTGTAGGGCATATTACCAGCGGTTGTCCCCGCGACCTCGACGAAGTCAGAGCGTTGGGGTTTCAGCTTTTCGGCTTGAATCCGTGTGTCAGTCATGCGTATGTGCGGTTGGTCGAATTCGGCACACCGGTGCGAATCGGCGGGGTCGAGATTCATCCTGGCGACCTGATTCACGCCGACAAGCACGGAGTGTGTCTCATACCCGCAGACGCAGCGCCTCGGCTGGCTCTGGCGTGCGCCGAAGTCGAGCGCCGCGAGCGGCCGCTCCTGGAGATCTGCCGCTCCGCGGATTTCTCACTCGAGCGATACATCGAGCTGCGGGCCGTAGCCCACGGCGAGATCATGGAGTAGGCGGCGCTCGTGATGTTCCGGTTCCGGCTCTTTGTAAAGTCGTAGCGGCCCGCGACTCAACCGACCCGGCGGGGATGAGGCTCAGAGAGGGCGACCGGCTCGTATCGCAGGCCCTTGCCGACTGCCTCGTCAGGACGAACTTCGTCGAACCGCTTGCCCTCGACCCACCACCGGCCGCTGTGGAACTCGAAAACGGCGGTCGCGTGCCGATTGGTGTGGGGATACTCGAAAGGGCCTGGATCGAAGTGAACGCAGACCAAGGCCAGCAATCGACGGGTCTGCCGGTCACGAGCCCAGAGAACATCATCGTGCCAGTGGGCCGATTCCCATCTCTCTCCGAGCGCGGGGTCGGACTGGGAGACAACCGTGACGAATCGGGCTTCAAGCCACTCGCGATACTGGCGAAAGAGAAGCCGGGCGTGATCGACATGCACATCTTCGACGATCTGGCGGAGCGGCCTCCGCAAAATCAGCCAGGCCGCGAAGAGGCAAACTGCCAGGATGCCGGCCCCGATGAGAAATCCCATAATCGAATCCCCGGCGACTTCCCTGAATGAACGAACGAGATTTATTGTAGGATCGAATCATCCGCGTTCGCAAGTGACGGTTTTTCCTACAAAATTCCCAGGATAGGTCCGGCGTTCCCCATGGTTCCAGCGCCCGCACGCCGCAGCAACCCTAAAGTCCCGTCCTGCAAGTTTGGCGCCCACATGTCAATCGCCGGCGGATGCGACCGCGCCGTCTGGTCCGCAAACGAATTGAACTGCGAAACCGTCCAACTCTTCACCAAGAACAACACCCAATGGCGGACCGAGCCGTTATCGGCCGAACAAGCCGCAGCTTTTCGGTCAGCACTTGCTCAGACTGCCATCACTGATCCAATTGCCCACACATCCTACCTTATCAATCTCGCCAGCCCTGACGAGCGACTTTGGGAGAAGTCGATTGACGCGATGACTGTTGAAGTCGAGCGCTGTCAGGCCCTTGGGATTGCGGACCTGGTCGTCCATCCCGGGGCGCACATGGGTAAAGGCGAGCGAGCCGGGCTGGCACGAATCGCTAAAGCGCTCGATGAAGTGCACAGGCGAGCCGCCGGAGCGAATGTCACAATCGACCTGGAAACGACGGCGGGTCAGGGTACGAACCTTGGTTATCGGTTCGAGCATCTGCAAGCGATTCTGGAGCGAGTGGCGCGGCCGGAGCGACTCGGTGTGTGCGGCGACACGTGCCATATTTTCGCAGCCGGCTATTCCTTGAGTTCGCCGGCAGAGTACGATGAGACAATGGATCGGCTCGATCATTGCGTTGGACTCGGGCGACTGCGTGTATGGCACTTGAATGATAGCCAGCGTGAGTGCGGCAGTCGAGTAGACCGTCATGCCGGGATCGGGCTGGGACTCATGGGCTTGGGCCCGTTTCGGAACTTGGTGAATGACGCGCGGTTCCGAGGTTTGCCAATGATACTGGAAACACCGAAGGGGATTGAGAAGGGGAAGAGTCTCGACGAAAGGAACTTGAGGGCTCTCCGAAAGCTCGCACGTAAAGTGCGGCCGATATGGAGCCGGCCGTAGCGAGGCGTAAGGATATGTCGACAACCCAACTGAACGGCCAGCCTGTTTCCTCGGCGAGCTTGGCGAAACCACCCGGAGTCGTCGAACCAAGCTGGTTCATCAATCGCGAGTTGAGCTGGCTCGATTTCAACGAGCGCGTGTTGGAGGAAGCGCGCGACACGTCGAACCCACTCCTCGAGCGGCTCCGATTTCTGGCGATATGCGCGTCGAATCTCGACGAGTTTTTCGAAGTCCGGGTCGCCGGACTTCAAGCTCAGGTCTATGAAAACCTGGAACCGCAGGATCCGCCGCCGGACGGAATGGGATCGCTGGCTCAACTGATCGAGATCGCTCGCCGCGCTCACGATTTCGTCGCGCGCTTTTACGAAGTCTGGCTGAGCGAGATTCGCCCGTTGCTGGCGCGATTTGGCATCCGCCTTTGCGAGCAAGACGAGCTGAGCGACGCTCAATCCACGTTCCTGGACGAGTTTTTTGATACCCAGGTTTACCCGGTCCTGACTCCGCTGGCGATCGACCCGGCCCATCCGTTCCCCCACGTCCATAACAAAAGTCTGAATCTCCTCTTGCGGATTGAATCCAACAAGCCGCACGCGCGGCCGCTCTACGCCGTGCTGCAGGTTCCCTCGGTGCTCAATCGGCTAGTGCCGTTGCCGGACGAGTCCGACGGTCAACGCCGGTTCGTGCTGCTGGAGGACGTGATCGGGCCCCGGCTCGACGCCGTATTCGGGGGCTACCGGGTCACGGAGCGCGTCGCCTTTCGGGTCACTCGCAATAGCGATCTGACAATCCAGGAGAACGAGGTCAGGAGCAGTCTCCTTTCCATGATCGAAGAGACCCTGCGCCAGCGGAAGTGGGGCGATGCGGTTCGTCTGGAGATCTCCGATCGGGCCGACGACGACTTTCTGGCCCAGTTGCTTTCGGCGTCGGCGCTGGAGCTCGAGCACCGCGACGTCTACAAGGTGCCTGGACCGGTCGATTTGACGGCGCTCTTGGCAATCTGCAAGCTCGAAGGTTTTCGGGACCTGAAAGATCCTCCCTTTGAACCTCAAATGCCGGCAGTGCTCGCCAAGCGGAAGAGCATCTTCTCGGCCATTCGCGATCAAGATATCCTGGTCCATCATCCTTACGAGTCGTTCAGCTCGGTCGTGCAGTTCATCGAGCATGCGTCGGAGGACCCCCAGGTTCTGGCGATCAAGATCACGCTCTACCGCACGGCCGAGGCAAACCCCATCATCACGGTGCTCGCGCGGGCCGCCGAGAACGGCAAGCAGGTGACCGCGCTCGTCGAGCTTCAAGCCCGTCTCGACGAAGAGAACAACATCGACAAGGCCCGCATACTCCGGAAGGCGGGTGTTCATGTTGTCTACGGCATCGTCGGCCTGAAAACCCACTGCAAGGCCTCGCTGGTGGTGCGCCGCGATCAAGACGGTATTCGCCGCTACGTCCATCTGGGTACCGGCAATTACAACCCGACGACCGCGCGGCTCTACACCGACCTCAGCTTTTTCACCTGCCGGCGCGAGTTCGGCGCGGATGCCAGCGCGCTCTTCAACCTCTTGACGGGGTATTCCCGCAGTAACGACTGGAACAAGCTGATCGTCGCTCCATCCCACTTCGCTGATCGCGTCGCCGAGTTGATCGATCGCGAGTGCGCCGCACGCCGAGGCGGGACGTCCCGCGCGGATCATCGCCAAGATGAATTCACTCGTCGATCCCTATATTATTACCAGGCTCTACCAGGCCTCTCAGGCGGGCGTGCGGATCGACCTGATCGTTCGCGGCATCTGCTGCCTTCGCCCCGGCATGCCGGGCGTCTCCGACCGAATCCGGGTCACCAGCATCGTTGACCGCTACCTCGAGCACTCACGAGTCACTTATTTTCAAAACGGTGACGATCCCGACGTGTTCCTCTCGTCGGCTGACTGGATGCCGCGCAACTTCCGGCGCCGCGTCGAAATCATGTTTCCGATCGAAGATCCGCGGCTGAGACGGCGGCTGGTTGACGGGATACTCGACGTTGACTTGGCGGACAACGTCAAGGCCCGCGAACTTCAGCCCGACGGGACCTACCGGCGCGTACCCCCCCCAAAGCCAGGCGAGCCCATCATTCGCTGCCAGACGGAATTCCAGAAAATGGCCGTCGAGCTCAGTGAATCCAGCGAGATCGGGCGCCAGGTCGCCACGATCGGTGCGGCGCCCGGGTCTTAAGGCGGAAATTGCCCACAACATTTCCGCTCGAGGTCCGAAGAAAGCATACTTCTGACGCGCTACCGTCTGTATACGCACCGACCATTCTGCTGGGAGCCCTGCTGTGAAGACACCGGCACCGCACGTCCGCCCGATCGCGCTCGCCCTTCTGACTGCCCTCTGCCTCGCGGTCACTGTGCGGGCCGAAGATCTGAGGCCCAAATTCGACGAGTACATGAAGAAGTGCGTCGAGGTAAAACACTTCAGCGGCGCGGTTCTGGTCTCGAAGGGGAGCGAGACCCTCTTCGCCAAGGGCTACGGCTTCGCCAACGCCGAGCTCGAGGTTCCCAACACGACGCGGACCAAGTTCCGGCTCGGATCGATCACCAAGCAATTCACCGCGATGGCAATCCTGATTCTGAAGGATCGGGGAAAGCTCAAGCTCGAGGACCCAGTCGGGAAATACATCGACGATAGTCCGAAGGCCTGGGAGCGCGTGACGATCCACCACCTCCTGACCCACACCGGCGGGGTCCCAAGCTATACCGACGATCCCGCCTACGTCAAGAAGATGATGATGCCCGAGACCGTCAAGAGCATGATTGCGCGGTTTCGGGACAAGCCGCTGGAATTCAAGCCGGGCGAGAAGTTTCACTACAGTAACTCGGGCTACTTTCTGCTCGGCGCCGTCATCGAAAAGCTTTCGGGCAAGAGCTACGAAACGTTTCTCGAGGACGCGATCTTCAACCCCCTCGGGATGCGCGACACCGGCTACGATCATGCCGCCACGCTCCTGGCCGCACGCGCCTCGGGCTACAACCTCGGTGACGCCGGCCTGCGGAACGCCGAGTATCTCGACATGGCACAGCCCTACTCCGCGGGCTCGCTCTACTCGACCGTCCTTGACCTGGCGCTTTGGGACCGCGCCTTGGGGACGGCAAGCTGATCTCGCAGGAGTCGTACGCGAAAATGTATACCCCGGTGAAGAATGATTACGCCTATGGCTGGGTGGTGACGACGAGCAAGGGCCGCAAGCAGATCCAGCACGGCGGCGGGATCAACGGATTCGCCACCGAGATCCTGCGCTACCCCGACCAGGGGGTTTGCGTGATCGTGCTCTGCAACGTGCTTCCGCAGGACCCTGCGCACGTCGCCCACGATCTCGCCTCGATTGCCTTCGGCGAGCGATACGAGATACCCAAGGCCCGCAAGGTGGCCAAGGTCAACCCGAAGATTTACGACGCCTACGTCGGCCGATACCAACTCGGTCCCAAGGTCATCGCGACGTTCAGCCGCGAGGGGGACCGTTTCATGACCCAGCTCACCGGCCAGCCCAAGCTCGAGGTCTTCCCGGAGTCGGAGACGACCTTCTTCCTCAAGGTCGTCGACGCCGCGATCACCTTTGTCAAGGACGACAAGGGAAAAGTCACACATGTCAACATAAAACAGGGCAATCGTGAGACCAAAGGGCGACGGCTGTAGGGGATATGCGTCAGGACACCGTTCGGGGACGGTGCCCCTTTGATGCGCTATACCCCGCGAGCCCAGCCAGATCCAGACCAGCTAAGCTCTAGTGCTTTGCCGTCACCAAAGTCGGCTCGCTCCGGGCCTTCAATTCGATGAGGCGCTGCTGCAACATCCCCAGGTGCAGGCGCAAATGGTAAAACTCCTCCATATAGCTCAGGGGCACGTCCACGTAAGCCACCTGGTGCTCGATGTCTCTTAGGCGCGCGAGTTCCTGGTCCAGCTCGGTGCCCGACACGCCGGTAATCAGTCTCTGGTCGATATCCCGCAGGTCGGAATACCAGAGATAGATCTTCCGCCTGGTTCGCCAGCGCAAAATCGGCGGAGCAGCCCGGAGTAACGGCATCATCAGCATGACGAGCGGGATGAGCATCACTTTGGCCCGATCGACCAGCGAGGCCAGCCAGAAAGGGAGCAGCCGCTGCAGCACGGGCTGGCCGGACCTGTAAAAGTGCTTCGCGTCCTCACTTACGGGAAAGTCACAATACGATTCGGAGGGAAACTCGCCGGGGTTGGAAAGCTCGTCTCCTTTGCCGTGGATGCGCGTGGCGGCCGCGAGCAGGAGCGGGACCAAGGCGGGGTGGAAATCCTTGCGAACCACCAGCATGGCGGTCGGCGCCAGGAGAGCGACGTCCTGGTCTGGTATGTTCTGGCCCAGGTTCAGCATTCCTGCCGGCACGGTAACCGGGGCCAGGAACCGGAATCGCCGACGATACGCCTCGTGCTGGTCGAAGTCGAGCAGATTCACACTGCGGTCGTTGAGGAGAGCCCGGATGTAATCGGCCTCGAAGCCGGCGACGAAGAACGCGGCATCCAGCTCTCCCTTCTTCAAGGCCCTGGCAGCGGCAGCGACGTCCTCCTGGACCAGCACAGCCTGTGAATTCTCCTGAGAGGAATTGGATTTGATCAGGCCGTTGACGCCGAGTAGCTGCATGGCGATTGCGTGGGTACCGCTGCCCGCAGGACCGACACCGATGCGTTTGCCAACGAGCTGACTGAGGCGCAGCAGCGCTTCTCACCGATATAGAAGACCCACAAGGGTTCACGGTAAAGGCTGCCCAGAGCGTAAAGGTGCTGTAGCTCCTGGGGGCTGGCCACGCCGCTCTGAACGATCGCGGCCGCCACGTCCGAGCCTTCCTGCCCGAGCAGGCGCAGGTTCTCCACCGAGCCCGTCGTCTCGCGCACCTCGACGGACAGCCGCTGCTTTTGCAATTCCTGGGCATATTTCCGGGCAAAACGGAAGTATGCCCCGTCCTTGCCGCCACTGGCAATGACGATCTTGTGGGGCGGCGGCGGCTCGACGAAGAGAATGTAGGTCGCACAGAGCGCCGCCAGGCAAAAACTGAAGATCCAAACCCACACGGCGAGCGCATGCTTGCCCCGGCGGCGGTAACCGGGCGGCGTTACTATTGGCCGGGATGAGGAGGGCACGACCCGATCTCCTGAGTGTCGTTCGTTGCGGATCTGTCAATCCTCTGGCACATTGTCGAGGCGGCGAAGGAGTCGCGGGGTGGCGATCCAGGCGATTTCATAGAGGTCGACGCTGGCTGACGATCGCGTCAAGGCAGCGATTCCCCCTTTTTTCAGGTCGCAGACCGGCGGGTGCTCGGAGCCCAGGACCAAAAGCGCGACCAGGTCGCTCAACGTCGGATTGTGGCCGACGATCAATAATCGCTCTTCGGACCGTTCGCGGAGCCACCGCCTGACCGTCGCCGCGGACGTGCCCGTTTGCAGGACGCTCGCGATCTCGAGGCGATCAAGCAGAGCTAGCTCACGCGCCACGATCTCGGCCGTCGAGCGCGCGCGCACCAGCGGGCTGGTAACGATGCGGTCGAGCTTGAGGTCGAGTACCCGCAGACCGCAAGCGATCTGGCTCATTCGCTTCTCCCCCTTCGCCGTCAAAGGCCGCTCGCTTTCCGCGATGCCTGGCGTGCCGGGATCAACTGCGATTCCATGTCGGAGAAGGTACAGATCGGTCATCGAGAGGTTCCCCATCGAAGGATCAGGTCGATCGTTCGCGTGCGTCGTGCTTCCAGTTCGCCGCCTCTTCGCCATCGACGCGCAGCGTGAGGCACTTGGCACTCCCGCCTGATTTGATGAACTCCGAAAACTCGAGAGCCAAAACGGCATAGCCACGCTCGCCAAGGGCATCGGCCAGCTTGGTCGCTCCGGCGTTCAAGATCACCGTTTTGCCGACCACCACGGCGTTGCAGCTAAACGAGATCGCTTCTTCGGGCGCCACCTCGAGCAGGCTCTTGATCCGGTCGGTCAGGACCGATCGTCCATATTCATCGAACGCTCCCGGGTAGTAGATCGCAACGTCGGGTTCCAGCGGACAGAAACACGTGTCGAGATGATAGAACCGAGGATCGACCAGCTCGAGAGGCAGCACTTCCACGCCCAGCCGCTCGCCAATCCATTGGTGGCTCCGGACGTCGCTCCGGAAGCGATAACCCGCAAAGAGCGTCTCCCCGCAAAAGAGCGCATCGCCGGCTCCCTCGAAGTTGTATCCATCGGGCATCAGGACGACGTCAAATCCTCGTTGCTGCGCCCAGCTCTCAAAATGAGGCGATTCGCCTTGTCGTACGCCGTAGCGAAATCGGGAAGCGATGAACAGGTTTCGGTAGACGATCCCGGCGTTGGCCGTGAAGACCAGGTCGGGCAATCCGGATGCGGGCTCGATCAGGTCCAGTGCGACACCCAACTCTTTGAGCGCTTGAGCGAGCGCCATCCACTGTTGCCGGGCGCGGCCGGCGTCACTGCCTACGCGCAGATTCATCCAGGGGTTGATTTCGTATTCGATCCCAAAATAGTCGGGAGGACACATCAAGATCCGTGGCGCGGGCTGAGTCTGCATGGCAATCGATCCAGTTTCCGTCAATCCGATGCGCCGGCCCGCTAGAGCGGGCCATTACGAGCGCAAGTAAGTCGAATTCCGCGATGCTCCAGACTATTTGTCGGATACCGGTTCGGCCGTCAGCTCGGCAGCCAGCGAGCGAAGAAACGGCTCGACGTCAGTCACCAGCCCGATGGTTTGAAAGGTCCCTCGATCACTCAATTTCGTCACCGTGGCGGGGTTGATATCGACGCAGACGACTTTGACCCAGCCCGGCAGCAAGTTTCCGGTGGCGATCGAATGGAGCGCGGTCGCGATCAAGAGCGCGAACCCCACTCCGCGAATCGCCGCACGCATCCGGTCCTGGGCCACGAGCGTGTCCGTGATCACTTCGGGCAGCGGCCCATCGTCGCGGATGGAGCCCGCAAGGACCACCTCAATTCCGGATTTCACAGACTCGTACATGATCCCCGAGGTCAGAACGCCGCGCTCGACCGCGCCCGCGATGCCCCCCAGGCGGCGGATTGTGTTGATGGCGCGGAGATGGTGCTCATGGCCGTGCTCGATTGGCTCGCCATGCGTCAAAGATACTCCCAAGCTCGTGCCGAACAAGGCCTGTTCGATGTCATGCGTCGCCAGGGCGTTGCCGGCGAAAAGCACTTGTACCCAGCCCTCCTTGATCAACCGCGCAACGTGCCCGGCCGAGCCGGTATGGACGATGGCCGGTCCCCCGACGAGAAGCACCTTCTTGCCAAGGGCGCGGGTTGCCCGAATGGCCTCGACCACGCTCCGAACGCTGATCGACTTCGGTTTCTCACTCGAAACGGTCGAGCCCATGAAGCCGAAAATCCCGACTTCGCGCGGTCTTTCGAGGGGAAGCACGCGCAGGCCCGCGTGGCCGACCACGATCGGCATGCCGATCTCCACGTGGCACATCGGAATGCAGCGCGCCTTGCTCGCCAAGCGATCAACCACGATTCCGCAGTCCATCTCCTGGTCGTCGACGCCGATCCAGCGGCCGTTTAAACGGACCTGGGTCGGCTGGCTGGTCGTGCTGTAAAACCCGTCGGGAAACGCACCGGCGATGTCGGCTGAGACCATCGTGGCGTCTTCGGGATGGACCGGCGATGCCCCATGCTCCACCAAGTCGCCTAGGATGGCCGCGAGCGTTTCATGATCGTCGGCGCGGATTGCCACCCGCGCGTAGCTGGGATCGGTGCGCCGCACGCCGATCTTGCACTCGCGGATCTCGAAGTTGCCGCCCATCAACAGGATGCGATCCAGAATCTTGGGCAGGAGAAGTGAGTCGACGATGTGCCCGCGAACCTCGATCTCCTCGACCACCCCCGTGGGTTTGGAAGGGTTGACGTGGGATGGTTTGGGCGCCCGCCCGCTCTGCGGTTGAGACATCGGTCCGATTCCTCCCTCATGTGCTGGCTCACGGATGAATCTGAGTCGAGGGCCCTGCTCCAGCCTTTCGATTATAACGGGCAGCGCCCAGATCGTGCTGGCAAGGAATGCGAACGAGCGGAACAGACCCGAGGCGTCCACCAGCCGTCAAGGCTCAATATGAAGGGTCGCAGTCAATTCCAGAGGCGCTTCACCTGGTAGATCGGTGTACACACGAAACACGCGGCGGATGTCGCCTCGCGTCGTCCCTTCGTCGGGTTTGTAGGCGACGGCCACGATGTGCGTGGCCTGGCGTCTGCCGTCGGGCGGCGATACCGAGAAGCCGTCGCCGACGCCTTCGATCGATCGGATCGCAAAAGGACGCGAAGCCCGTACCACGAATCGCCCCTGCGCACCGGCCGAAGAATGCACTTGCCCTAGCGTCAGGACCGACGGGGCGGCCGTCAGGTCGCCTCGAACCCAGGCTGTGACGAGAACCGGAATGCTCGGGGTCTCCGGGTCGTTGCTCATGATGCGGATCTCGTCGCGAATCCGGCCGGCGGAAGCATCGGGCTTGAGGCTAACCGAGAGCGAATAGCTCACCATTGTTCCAGCCCGCTTGGTCTCGACGAGCTGGGCATTGATCGCCTTGCTGGCGGATACCATGCGGGTGCATCGCCAGTCGGCCCCGTTGATCCGGTCGATGGTCAGAACCTGACTGGGAGTCTGCCCGCGCACAACGGTGCCAAAGTCGATGGATCCCGGGTTGAGCACGATATCGCTGAGAATCTGGGACGTGACGCCCAGCCCAACCTCCGCCTCACGACCGCTGGCTGTCATGAGCGATACGTAAAGGACCGTCGACTTGAGGCCGACATAGTTGCGCGTATCCATCTCAGCCTCGATCGTCGCCGTCTGACCGGGCGCAACCACCGAGGCGCTGGCACGACCACTGGTGCAGCCGCACGAAGGCCGGAGGTTGAGTATGGTGATCGGCTCCGCCAGGCGGTTGACCAGATGGAAATCGTGCTTAACCTTCACGCCTCGGGGAACCATCCCAAAGTCGTGCCGATTCTCGGGAAACAGGCCGTCGGTCCAGGCCTCAGCCCGCACCATACCTGCCCCCAGCGCGATCGTCAGACAACCGAGCAGGATCGAGCCATAGACCGGCCGCATCATCGTCGCCTCCTGCGACACTCTCGCGTGTGGGCGATTCACAACCGCCTCGCCTGAACTGCCTCGTTGTTCTCCTATCGTCAAGTTGACCCGCTGCGCTCACTTTTACCACATGTTGCATAGTCCCAGATCTCCCAGTTGTCGCAGTTACTTCAAACATCCTATTTGCCGGAAAATCTGACAAACTTATGACACTGGACGCACGTCATCGTGAGTTTGAGATAGGAGAGCGTTGCACCGTCGATGTTGCGTGCCTTGGCCTGTTTGAGGAGATCGTCGCAGTTCCGCTGAAATTCCGTTGTCAGGGCGATGTAGTCCGTTGCATTCGGAATCGTGGGCACTTCCCACTCCGCGGCCTGGCTGAGCTTTTTGAGGGCCTTGGCGCTCCTCTCGATCGAGGCGTATTGTTCCAGCGACAGACCTTCGAGTACGTCCTTGGAAAAGTCGAGCTTCTGACGCATGAATTCGCGTCGCGAGCGCCCTTGATTGGGTTGCTCGGCCCGCGTCAGAGTCAACCATGCCGTTCCCACAGTCAAGCCGACAAACCCGAGGCAAAGATACCTTGCAACCTTGCGTCTCATAACGTCCTCGCACCCAGCTCTGGAAGTGAAACGGGGATCCGGGCCAACATCCGGGGATGACTCACGGGTCGGGCTGGGCGGATTCGCGCCGGAGTCATCCCGGGGCTCTTTGAACAATCTGGAAGAAGAGGCATCGAACGAACTTGAAGAGTTGCGCTCATTCGTCGGTTCTAATGGTGTGGCATCGACAAAGCAAGGGGCAGGCGACCCGGCTGCCGACCATGCTCGAAGCTCGGGGTGGTCCGACCGCCGCCGGCTTGTCTACAATCGAATCTGGTTCCTGACTCCAGTCGCGGTCTATTGACTTCAATTGATTCGATCAACTCGAGATTTTTGCGACGAGGTTCGCCGTGACTACCAAGACAACCACGGAGATGAGTTTACCGAGTCGTTACTACACCGACCCGGCGTACTATCGCGACGAGCTCGAGTGGTATTTCGGGGAGATGTGGTTCCACGCGGGACGGGCCGGCGAGATTCCCCATTGCGGCGATTTCGTCGTCCGCCAGATTGGCGATGATAGTTTGATCGTGGTGCGCGGTGATCGTGGACAAATAAGCGCCCTCTTCAACGTGTGCCGACATCGCGGTACCCGGCTGTGCGCCGAGACATCGGGGCGGTTTGCCGCGACGATCCAGTGCCCATATCATGCCTGGACCTACGACTTGAGCGGCAATCTGGTTGCGGCCCCGCACATGGAGCGCGAGTCGGATTTCCGCCGGGAAGAATTTCCTTTGGTGCAGGCCGCTGTCGGCGAGTGGGCCGGCCACCTCTTCCTCAACCAGAGCTCAAGCCCGGCACCACTCGACCAGCAGATCGAGGGATTGGACCAGAGGTTTCGGGCGTGGAACATGGACCAGCTTCGCGCGGGAAAACGGATCACCTATGATGTCGCCGCAAACTGGAAGTTGATCATTCACAACTACTCCGAGTGTCTCCATTGCCCGGGAGTTCACCCCGCGTTGCAGAAGCTTTCCCATTATCTGAGCGGCGAGAACGAGCCGCCCGGCCGGTTCTTTCTCGGCGGCCGCATGCGGTTTCGCGAAGGGATCGGCACCCTCTCTTTCGATGGCCGAAGGCGCCGCGCTTGCCTTTCCGGCCTTGATGAAAATCAGTGCCAACATGTCTACTACTACGCTTTCTTGCCCAATTTCCTGCTCAGCCTGCACCCCGATTATGTGATGACCCACACTCTATGGCCTCGCAACGTGGGGCGGACCGAGATCGTCTGTGAGTGGTTGTTCCATCCTGATGCGATGGACCAGCCCGACTTTGACCCCGATGACGCGGTCGCGTTCTGGGACTTGACCAACCGCCAGGACTGGCATGTGTGCGAAGAGATGCAGATCGGTCTGAAGTCGAGAGCCTACCGCCCGGGACCCTATTCCTACCGGGAGGACCTGTTGCCCGGGTTCGACCGAATGATCCTCGAAGTTGAACGTCGGGCAACGCGATCTCGGCCGGAAAAGGCATGAACGAGGGGCCTGGCCACCCGCTTGCCCATCACGCTGACGTCCCGATGGCTTCGACCGGACATTCATCGAGCGCGGCCTTGCAGGCGGCTTCCTCGAAGTCGTTGCCCGGCTGGCGATAGACATAACTGCGGCGGCCGGCGGCATTGCGGGCAAAGTTCTGCGGCGCTTTTTCGCGGCACAGGTCGCAGTCGATGCAGGAGGCGTCGACGAAGAATCGGCCGGCGGCGTTTTCCGGTACCTTGTCGTTTGGGTCAGCCATCAGTACCTACCATCTCAGGTAAGTGGCATTCGGTCAACGTACTTGCCCGCTTGCCCAGGAAAACTCCGTCCCACGTCCTCGTGGGTGAAGCGCGGAACATCCAGGATCCAGGCTTCCGGAGATCCAACCGGCACCACCTGCTGGCAACGAGCGAGGAACAACCGATCGGGGTCGGCCGCCAGGAACTGCGGCGTTCCTGACGCTCGGTCACGCCCTGGTGAACGAGCTTCGGCCGATCCCACCCGCCCGAGGGCCTCCGTCCCACGCCCTCGTGGGTGAAGCGCGGAACGTCACCGAGCCACGCTTCCGGAGATCGAACGGGTACCATGCCAAGCGCCCGAGCCTGCTCCGCCGCCGAGAGGCGAGCGCTCGTTCATGTTCTTGCCGAACGATCTGCTGCGATCGTTCGACCACGCCTGTCCATCGCAGACTGCCAGGAGCCGGTATCTTCGCCGTTACCGGGGAAGCCGCCCTGCAAGTGACGTCACATCTGCAAGTCCAACAGGCCGTTTACCTTGTGATCGTCACTGCTTCGTCACCTCTTCCACCTTCTCGTACGCGGCCTCCTGGCGGTTGTCTCACGAAAACTCGCATTTTTTTTTCGAGCGTTCTTTTTGATGGGTCGAGACGGCGGCGGCTTGGTATGATTACAGAACCAGAGACCGACCGAAAGTTGATGGAATCGGTAACTGCCCAATACCTTAGAGCCAGGGGTCGCAAGCGTGAAAGACGACGAGGCAGATGCCCATCTCAGTCAGATGACGACTATCTGGACCATGGTCTACAAGGCGAGTTCCGGGAAACCGGACCAGGTTGGTGATGCAGTCTCTCAGTTGATGCTGCAATACGCGGGGGCGGTTCACCGCTACCTGCTCAAGATCTTGCGCGATCCCGATATCGCCGCCGAATTGGACCAGGAGTTCGCACTCCGGTTTCTGCGCGGCGACTTTCGTAATTGCGATCCCAGCAGGGGCCGTTTCCGAGATTATGTAAAGCGCGCACTCCAGAATCTGGTGAATGACTACTATCGACGCCGACGCCCCAATGTCTCCATGGATGCATTTTTCCGCGAGCCCGTCGCGGAAGACAGCGCTCCCCCTCAGTTCGAGGTCGAGTTCGTCGAGAGCTGGAAAAAAGACCTTCTGGAACGCGCCTGGCGTGTTTTGCTCGATCTGGAAAAGAAGACCAGCCTCCCTTACTACACTGTGCTTCGACTGCGGGTGGATTATCCCGATCTCCGATCGCACCAACTCGCCGAGAAGCTCTCGTCCGCGCTGGGCCGGACTGTCACTGCGGGAGCTTTTCGCCAGGCTGTGCAACGAGCACGCTCCAAGTACGTGAATTTCTTGATTAACGAAGTGAAAGCAAGCCTGCGCGATCCGACTCCGGAGGATGTCGAAGAGGAACTCGGCGACCTGGGGCTTCTCGAGTTCTGCCGCCCCTATTTCAAGCAGCCAGAGGAATCCCCGGGCTACGCGCCCGGTCGCAAGCGGGACTGAGGCGTTCGGCAATGCTGTGTACGGAAGTCTCGGTGCTGAGGGTCGGGGCCGCGTTGACAGACTGGGTGGGAATGGCTACATTTCGGCCGCACGTCGCGACTGTGTTGCGGCGGCACGGCTGGAAACACATACCTCGACGATTCACCCGGCGATTCGTCGCCCCGTTCCGTCGCCGTGCGGTACAGACACGTGTTCGGGCGATCCCACGGACGGAGACGCATTCCGGCGCGTGTCGAGTTCTGACGGGCGAGGGTGAATCATGGACGATGTCCCCGCCGGTCCGGCGAGCCCGGGGCCGCGGAGGCCGTCGCTCTCGGTGGTGGTCCCCGTGCGCAACGGGGGTCGCGACTTCGAGCACTGCCTCCGACGGCTTCGTGACTCCGTTGCTGTCCGATTACGAGCTGATCGTCGTCGACGACGGGTCGACCGACGATTCGGCCGCCGTGGCCCGGCAGGCAGGGGCGATCGTGATCCGCAATCGGTCGCCACAAGGCCCTGCGGCGGCGCGGAACCGCGGCGCGCTTGGCCGCGGCGCTCCACTGATCTTCTTCCTGGACGCCGATGTTGCCGTACACCCGCAAACCCTCTCCGCTTGCTTTGGCCCGGTTCAAGGCCGACCCGGCCCTTTCCGCCCTCTTCGGTTCTTACGACGACACGCCGGCCGCGCCGGGATCGGTCAGCCAGTACCGCAATCTGCTTCATCACTTCGTCCATCAGCAGGGTCAATTTCAGAACGGAATCCGCCCCGCTCATACCTTCTGGACAGGCTGCGGCGTGATCCGCCGCGACGTCTTCCTCGAATTCGGCGGTTTTGATCCACGGCTCTACCCTCGCCCCGCCATCGAAGATATCGAGCTGGGATACCGCTTGACCCGGGCAGGTCACCGGATCGTCCTGGCACGCGACGTGCTGGCGACTCACCTCAAGCGCTGGACTCTGGCCGAGGTCGTACGCACCGACATCTTCCGGCGCGGGGTTCCCTGGATGCTGCTCATCAAACGTACCGGAATGATCGAGACGGACCTCAATGTCAAAGCGGGTCAGAAGGCATGCGTGGCGCTTACCGGCTTGACGATCCTGGGAGCGGCGGCCGCACCATTCTATGCCTGGGCGGCGATGGGCACCTGCTGCGCGGTCATCGCCATCATCGCCCTGAATCGAGACTTCTTTCTCTTCCTCAGCCGCAAGAAGGGCCTCGCGTTCGCCTCCTGGGCGTTCGCCCTCCAGTTCTTGTATTACTGCTGCTGTGGCGCTTCGGTCTTGATCGCGCTCGCGCTCTGGCAGGCTCAACGTCTCGAAGTGCGGTCGGCACGAATTCCGCGGCATCGGCGGGCCGACCGCGCCGCAGGCGTGATGCCCCGGCCCGCGATTGTGAGGTGGGCGCGGCGGCTCGGGGCGTGGCGATCGCGCTCTGACGAGTCCGCGTGAAAAGCCAAGTCCTTCGGGCCCGAGGCGATTTCTCGGTCGGCGCTGGCCTTCCGATGAGAAGATGGTTGCTCCAGCGTTTCGCGCCAGATACCTTCAGGAGAGCGAGGCCGATTGCCGACCCCGGTCATGTAGCCATCTGAGCTTCAAGCACCCAGGGCTCTCCATCATGAATACACGACGATTACGCATTAGCGCGATCGAAGCGGCTTGCGATCCTGGCGATCTTGCCGGGTTTGAATTCCGGCTATTCCCGCCGCGCCTTGCGCAGGAGACTCCGAAAACGTCAACACTCGGCACGATCGAGCGGATCGATCTCAGGTTGGACCACCTCGTCCCTCGCGACGCGCGGGTCGAGCGGATTGCCGAAGGCTTCGACTGGTCCGAAGGTCCCGTGTGGGACCGAAAAGGCCGCTTCCTGCTGTTTTCGGACGTGCCGCAGAACACGGTTTTCAAGTGGCAGGAAGGCAAGGGCGTGAGCGTATTCCTCAAGCCGAGCGGCTACACGGGGTCGACCCCGCGAGGAGGTGAGCCCGGCTCCAACGGCCTGCTCCTGGACCGAGACGGCCGATTGATCCTTTGCCAGCACGGCGACCGCCGCGTCGCCCGACTCGAGCCAGACGGTAAGTTCACAACCCTGGCCGACAAGTACATGGGCAAACGGTTCAACAGTCCCAACGACGGTGTCTTCAAGTCGAACGGCGACCTCTATTTCACCGATCCTCCTTATGGTCTCTTGGGCCTTGATAAGGACCCAGCCAAGGAACTCGATTACAACGGCGTCTACCGGCTGTCGGCCCAGAATGGCAGTGTAACCCTGCTGACCAAGGAGATGACCTTCCCCAACGGCATCGCGTTCTCTCCGGATGAGAAGACGCTCTACGTCGCCAACTCAGATCCGAAGAAAGCGATCTGGATGGCATTCCCGGTCAACGATGACGGCACCATCGGCCCCGGCCGAGTCTTTGCAGACGTGACGAGCTCGGTGCCAGGCAAGAAAGGGCTGCCCGACGGGATGAAAGTCGACGAGGCGGGCCACGTTTTCGCGACCGGGCCTGGCGGCGTTCTGGTCTTTGCTCCCGACGGCAGCCACCTGGGCACGTTCGCTACCGGTCAAGCGACGGCTAACTGCGGCTGGGGCGAGGATGGCACGGTCCTCTACATCACGGCGGACATGTTCCTCGGCCGGGTTCGACTCACGACCAACGGCCTCGGCTTCTGATCTTCGCAACGATCCGGCTACGCTGCTCTTGGCAGCGCTTCACGAAACAACTGACGATGGTTTCCACCAGGGAGGTTGATCATGCCCGAGGGTAAACTGAAGGTCTACAACGAAGAGGAAGTGCACGCCAAGATCAAGGCCGAGGGACTGGAGGCGTGGTATCTCGAGGACGGCTGGCTGCGCCGCAAGTACAGTACCGACGGATGGCCGACGACGCTCATGCTTGTGAACGCCGTCGGCTACCTGTGCGAGGCCGCGTGGCATCACGCCGATCTGGCCGTGACCTGGGGCAAGGTATGGGTCAAGCTCAAGACCCATTCCGAAGGCGGGATCACCGACAAGGACTTCGCCTTGGCCCACAAGATCGAGGAGGTCGTCCTCTGGCGTCCCGAGCCAGGGAGCCCGCTGGAGGGAACCCCCAACAAGTTCGTTCAGGACAAGAAAGGCTGAATCTTAGGTCAGCGAACGACCCAAATCGAGCACTTGCTCGGCATCCAGGACCTTGTCGTTGGACGTGAACAATTCCTGAATCGCCTTCTTGTGAATCTTCATCTTGGTGGCGCCGACTCCCAGCGCGCCCCAGGCCCGGGTTTGACCGCGCGGTGTTCCTGTCATTGGCCTCGACCCCTTCGATACCCAAGGGCGGTACTGCGTTCAGGTCGATCAGGACCTTCAGATTCGGCAGCGCCTTCCACACGGACGCCGGCAGCAGGCTGACACCGGCCGCTCCGGCGGCGATGATGACTGAGCAATCCTGAAGTCCTTCCGCCAAAGCGTCTGCGTCCGCCGCCGCGAACGGCGTGACGGTGCTGGCGGCGGATGCCTTGAGGGTTTCCGAGAGGGTCGTCGCGCGTTCCAGGGTGCGCGAACCGACGGCCACTTTGGCGCCGAGCCGGCAAAGCAGGCGCGCAGCGCGCTGGCCGACGGGGCCCGTTGCCGCCAGGACCGCCGTGGTGGCCCCTGCCAGAGAACCGCCACTGCCCGCGAGCGCCGCCAGAACGGCTGCCGCGGCCGTGGTGTTGGCCCCGTTGGCGTCAAACAGGACCGAGACTCGAAAGGGACCGAAGAATGTCTTCGTGACCGCTGCGAGCACGGCCTCGGCGGCCGCGACGTTCGAGCCGCCGATGAAGATCGCCGTCGCGGCGAGGTCGGCGGGCCCCCGCGTGAAGAGCGCCCCGTAGACCAGCTCGCGAACGCTCGCGGCGCTTGCGCTGCCATGACGCAGCAGGTGCTCGACACCCGCGTCGATCGCCACCACAGCGTCAAATACGCTGGGCTCTTGATCGGTGTCGAGCTGGATCAAGATTTTCGCTTTGGTGGCGTCCATCGGTCGGAAGCGGCTCGAAGCACAGTCAAGGTGCTCAACCGGCGAAGGGGTGCTTGGCCGAGTCTTTCTTGGCGGTGATCTCGCTCGCCGTGGGCAGGTTCTTCATGGCCCGCTGGATCGACAACTTGGTCGCCTCGTAGTTGTACTTGAGGATCTTGGCGTTGTCGTCGGCCGCCGGGTGAATGAACACGCCGCAGACGATCACGAGGTCGTCAGCCTGGCTTGCCGGGATCGTGCCCTCCGCGACGCAATCGGCCACCGCCTTGGCAACGGCGTACTGTGCCGGCCCGAACATCTGAAGGACCTGCTTCAATCCCTTCATCGTCACCTTGGTGACGAGGACCGTCGCGGGCTTGGCAACCAGGTTGGGTTCGAGCACAGCCAGCAGGTTGGTATGGCCGGCCGACTGGTTCGCAAGCGCATTCGCGAATGCCGCGCCGACCGGGCCCGTCTTGCTCCCGATCAAGAGGTCGATGTGGGCGACTTCATTGCCGTCGCCAACAAGGGCCTCTCCGATGTTCATCACAATGTCGCTGGCCATGGCGGATTCTCCCTGTACGAATCGATCGTTGATGGATGGACGAGCCGATTCACCCCGCGGGCACGATTCGGCAGATAAACGCAAGAACTTCGGGACGGCGTGGGATCGAAGCGACTCCTTGACATTAGTCTCGAATCATAGACTCCCGATCGGCCCAGAGCAACCCCGTGCAAGTTGGCACGACTGATGCAATCTGCCAGAACACGGTTGTTATTGCAGGACCGAGCTGGTTCAATGAATGTTAGACAGGCGCAATTGACGCGCCGGACCACGGGTTGTAGATTGCGGAGCGATCTACTGCACGAGTTTTCTTGGGAGACCGACCATGCGAAAAGTGTTGATTCTTGCGGCCGTGGGCGTGCTGTTCTCGGGCTTGGGACTTTTGAAGGCCGACGACAAGGGGGCGAAGGTCACCATCACGGGCGACGGGCTCTGCGCCAAGTGCGCTCTCAAGGAGCAGCCGAAATGCCAGAACGTCGTGATCGTGACCAAGGATGGCAAGGAGACGAAATACTACCTCGAGCGGAATGACGTGGCGAACAAGGCCCACGCGAAGATGGGCTTCTGTCAAGCCACCAAGGACGATCCGGCCAAAGTCAAGGTCACCGGGACCTGCGAGAAGAAGGACGACAAACTCGTCGTCACGGCCGAAACGATCGAAAAGAGCGAGTAATCGCCCGCTTTTTCAACACCTGGGCCGGCACGCCCCGGACGTCGAATTTGGCTTAACATCGACACAATGCCACGGCAAGCGATCCACGTTTGCCGTGGCAGTTCACTTCGGCCCTTGGCACACGAGATCTTGATTCTGGGTGCGAGCGCCCGCGCTGCCGCGTTCTCGGCCCTTCGTGGCGGATATCAGCCTATCTGCGCCGACTTGTTCGCCGATCAAGATCTGGTCGCAGCTTGTCCGGCACGACGCATCGACCAACGACAGTCCAGCCGCCAGTTTGCCGCCGTGGCCGACTCATGCTCCCCGTCCTGTTGGTTATACGCCGGCGGCTTTGAAAACCAACCCGAGCTCGTCGATCGGATCGCAAGGAAGCATCCCCTCTGGGGAATCGACGGAGACACCCTGCGCGCAATTCGCGATCCGATCCGTGTCGCGCGGGTGCTGGAACAAGCCGGCATACCGTGTCCCCCGGTGGCGCAAGCCGCACGAGGGCTGCCGCGTGACGGGACCTGGCTCATCAAGCCGCTCGATTCCGGCGGGGGAAGACGCATCGAACCGCTCTTCGATGCGGCTCCCGCACGGCTTGAAGCAAGCTATCTTCAACAGCGGGTCAAGGGGCCGAGCTTCTCCGCCCTGTTTATCGGCACGCCGCGCGCTGCGCGACTGGTCGGAGTCACGCGGCAATTGATCGGTGCGCCGGGCAGTCCGTTCGGCTATCGGGGCAGCATCGGGCCGTGGCCAAGGACAGCCCCGCTCACCGCTCGACTGACGGCGCTGGGCTCGGTGCTGAGCTCCTCGTTCGAGTTGGCTGGATGGTTCGGTGTCGATTACGTGCTCAACCGCGGGATCCCATGGCCCGTCGAGATCAACCCTCGATATACCGCATCGGTCGAGATCCACGAGCTGTTTCTGGGCCGATCGCTGCTCTGCGACCATCGGCGTGCGTGCGAGGGAATCGTCGAGGACAACGACTGCCCGGCGGTTGCGACTGAGCCTTCGCGACCCGTTTTCGGCAAACTGATCATCTACGCGACGCGACGGCTCGTTGTACCCGAGTGCCTGCGACTTCGAGACGAAGTGCCCGACCTCTATGCGGTGAATTCGATCGCCGACGTCCCCTGGCCGGCCACTTCCGTCGGCGTCGGAGAACCTCTCATGACATTGCTGGCCAGCGCCAGAACGCGGGAGGCGTGCCGGAAGCGTCTCTTTCGCCTCGAACAGAAATGGCTCAGCCGGTTGGGAATCGCCTCTGACAAACCGGCCCTGGGAGCATCCTCTGGTTGAACCGAGACGGCGAAGGGAGGCGGGAATGCTTCGGCTGTTGGACTATTTCCTGGTCGCATTTCCCGGCTTCCTGATCACGGCCTGGGCACAATGGCGCATCGTGCGGGCCTATGCCGCGGGCTCGAAAGTGCCCGCAGCCTCCGGCCGCACCGGCGCGGAGGCTGCTCGGGCGGTCTTGAACGCCAATGGTCTCTCGGCCATCGCGATTGAGCCGGCGGCTGGCGAGCTGAGCAACCATTACGATCCGTTGCGCAAGGTCCTGCGCCTCTCTCGCCGCATGCACGACGGCCGCTCGCTCACGGCGCTGGGTGTGGCGTCCCACGAGGTCGGACACGCCATTCAGGACGCCGCGGCCTATCCCGGACTCGTCGTCCGGAACCTGGTCGTTCCGCTGGCCGGCATCGGGTCGCAGCTCTTCTGGTTGCTCTTGCTGGCTGGCCTCGTGCTGGGTATGGACCGGTTGATTCTGGCCGGGCTCGTCTTGTTTTCCTCCGTGCTGATCTTGCAGCTCCTCAACCTGCCGGTCGAGCTCGACGCCAGCCGGCGGGCGCGGCAGGCGCTTCTCGTCGAGCATCTACTCGAGAGCGACGAGGAGCAGATCGTCGCGAACGTGCAAACCGCTGCCGCGTGGACCTATGTGGCCGCGGCGGCGACCGGTGGTCCTGGGCTAATCTTCTGGTCGCGTGACCGCTGATCGCGGGGCCCGTCCCAGAAAAAAGGCCGACCCTGGTGGGTCGGCCTTAACGAGGCGAGACAGAATGCGCCCGATGCCGGTCAGGAGATCCCGCCGGCCTTGTTTATCGCGGTGAAGACCGTATTCGCCGCACTCGACGCCGAGGAGTTGATGACGCCGTTGCTCGTCTCACTGTCGATGGCCGCCAGCAGTGTGACGAGGCTGTACGCGGTGTTGTTGGAGAGACCCAGCGCCGAGCCGTTCGATCCGACGTTGTAGGTACTCACCCCGGTGCCGTAGGTTGAGACGGTGAAGCCGTAAGACGTCGCGACGGTGCCCGCCAGGCTGCTGTCGGTCACATACGCGGCCAGGGCCGTCGCCATAACCTGGGCGATTGCCGACGAGCTCGACAGCGACTTCACGTACGTAGCGACCTGGGCATTGGTCTGGCCTGCCAGGCTGCCGAATGAGTTGGGGCAGACGGTTGCGAGCCAGTTGCCCAGGTTCGTCGCGCTCGATCCGCCATTGAGGCTGTTGATCAGAGCTTGGCCCTTTCCTGAAGCGGTGTTGGTCCAGAACGAAATCGCCGCGGTTTGGCCCGTTGTCACGGCTGAGCTGCCCATGCCGCTGGGCAGATTCGTACCGCCGTTGTCGGCGCTGTTCAGCCGGCCCTGTGCGCTGTAGAAGTCGTTGGGGTTCAAGCCGAGCTGGGCGATTGCCGTCCCGCAAACGAAGTCTACCTGATAGTAGGAGCTGGGCAGGGTGACGGTCAGGCTGTTGGTGCCCGGTCCGAAGACCCCGGTGGACACCAGGTAAATCTGCTGGAGGTAGGCCGAGGTGGCGCTGTAGTACGACTGAGGCGCGGTGTAGCTGACCAGCGTGAGCTGGTCGTAATTACCCGCGGGCACGGTAAAGGTCGCCGTGACGGTATCACCCTGCTGCGTGTTGCCGCGAAGGTCGGTGATCCCGCTCGTCGTCTTGCCATTGTGGGTGTCGGAGAAGGTGACATTCTGCAGGTTGCAGCACGCGTTGACGACCGTGACCTGTTCATTGGGATCGTTGTTGTCGCTGGCCGTATTGTTGTTCTTGTCGCCATTGTAGGTGGCGTCCCACTGGTAGACGCCCGACGAGTCATTCGTGGGCAAGCAGTAACCCTTCGGCGTGGTGTAGGTGCCGTTGCCCGTGACCGTGACCGTCTCCGTATCCACGGCGGTCTTGCCGCCCGGCGCATAGAGGGTAAAGGTGATCGTGCCCGTCTCGTAATAGCCTCCGGCCAGCACCGCCGTGTCGTCCAGGGTCGTCGCCGTGCCGATCGGGACCACGGTCGTATTGGGCGTCGTGCTGATCGTCGGGCTCGCCGGGCTCACCTTCACCTGCTCCGCCGTGGCGTTGTTTTCGGTGAGCGAGCTGTTGTGGCTGTCGCCGCTGTAGGTCGCATCCCACTGATAGGTCCCAGTCACCGTCCCCGTCGTCGGCAGCGTGTAGCCCGTCGGCGTCGTGTAACTGCCGTTGCCGCTGACCGTCGCCGTCTCCGTGTCCACCTTGGTGCTGCCCAGGTAGAGCGTGAACGTGATCGTGCCGATCGGGTTCACGGCGCCGGACAGCACCGCCGTGTCTTTCAGCGTCGGAGACGTCGTGCCCAGCGTGACCGCGGTCACACTCGGGGTCGTGACGACCGACGGGCTGGCCGCACCCACCGTCACTTGCTCGTTCGCGTCGTTGTTGTCGCTGACCGAATTGTTGTTCTTGTCGCCATTATAGGTGGCATCCCACTGGTAACTGCCCGCAGCAGGATTCGAGTAGCCGGTCGGCGTCGTGTACGATGATCCGTTGCCGTTGACCGTCACGGTCTCCGTGTCAACCGCGGTCGTGCCACCGTTGTAGTATAACGTGAAGGTGATCGTGCCAGTCTCGTAATAGCCGCCCGAGAGCGTGGCCGTATCTTTCAGCGTCAACGTCGTACTGCACATGGTGGTCTTGGTACTGGGCGACGTGCTGATCGTCGGGCTCGCCGGGCTCACCTTCACCTGCTCGGCCGTGGCGTTGTTTTCGGTGAGCGAGCTGTTGTGGCTGTCGCCGCTGTAGGTCGCATCCCACTGATAGGTCCCAGTCACCGTCCCCGTCGTCGGCAGCGTGTAGCCCGTCGGCGTCGTGTAACTGCCGTTGCCGCTGACCGTCGCCGTCTCCGTGTCAACCTTGGTGCTGCCCAGGTAGAGCGTGAACGTGATCGTGCCGATCGGGTTCACGGCGCCGGACAGCACCGCCGTGTCTTTCAGCGTCGGAGACGTCGTGCCCAGCGTGACCGCGGTCACACTCGGGGTCGTGACGATCGACGGAGTGGCCGCGCCCACCGTCACTTGCTCGTTCGCGTCGTTGTTGTCGCTGACCGAATTGTTGTTCTTGTCGCCATTATAGGTGGCGTCCCACTGGTAGCTGCCCGCAGCAGGATTCGAGTAGCCGGTCGGCGTCGTGTACGATGATCCGTTGCCGTTGACCGTCACGGTCTCCGTGTCAACCGCGGTCGTCCCACCGTTGTAGTATAACGTGAAGGTGATCGTGCCAGTCTCGTAATAGCCGCCCGAGAGCGTGGCTGTATCTTTCAGCGTCAACGTCGTACTGCACATGGTGCTCTTGGTACTGGGCGACGTGCTGATCGACGGACTGGCCGGGCTCACCACCGTCTGCTCGGCCGAGCCGCCCTGGTCGACCGCACTGTTGTTGTTGCTGTTGCCGGCGTAGCTGACCGACCACGTGTACGTGCCGGCCACCGTGCCTGTCGTGGGCAGCGTGTCGCTGGCGGTGTACGTGCCGTTTCCGTTAAGCGTATCGCTATGCGTGTACGAGAACCCGGCCGGTCCACTCAGCGTGAAGACCAGGCTGCCGTTCTCATTGTAGCCGCCCGACACCACCGCCGAGTCGCTCAGCGTCGGCGCCGTCGTGCCCAGCGTGACGGCCGAACTGGCCGTCGTGACGATCTTCGGGCTGGCCGCGCTGATAACCACCGGCTCGCCACCCGTGCTGCTACTCACCGACTGGTTGTTGCTGTTGCTGCTGTTGTAAGTCGCAACCCAGTAGTCCGTACCCGTCGCCGTCGCAATGTAACCCGCCGACGTTGCCGTGCCGCCAGAGAGCGGCTCCGTGTCCGTGAACAAAACCGTCCCGGTGCCGTTCGGGTTGTTGTAGAGGTTGAACGTCACCGTCCCGCTCGGGTTGTAACCCCCAGTGACCGTCGCCTTGTCCGCAATCGACGTCCCGACCGTCGCACTGGCAGGCTGCTGGCTGGTATTGATCGCCGGCGTCGCCGCGCTGATAACCACCGGCTCGCCTCCCGTGCTGCTACTCACCGACTGGTTGTTGCTGTTGCTGCTGTTGTAAGTCGCAACCCAGTAGTCCGTACCCGTCGCCGTCGCAATGTAACCCGCCGACGTCGCCGTGCCGCCAGAGAGCGGCTCCGTGTCCGTGAACAAAACCGTCCCGGTGCCGTTCGGGTTGTTGTAGAGGTTGAACGTCACCGTCCCGCTCGGGTTGTAACCCCCAGTGACCGTCGCCTTGTCCGCAATCGACGTCCCGACCGTCGCACTGGCAGGCTGCTGGCTGGTGTTGATCGCCGGCGTCGCCGCGCTGATAACCACCGGCTCGCCTCCCGTGCTGCTACTCACCGACTGGTTGTTGCTGTTGCTGCTGTTGTAAGTCGCAACCCAGTAGTCCGTACCCGTCGCCGTCGCAATGTAACCCGCCGACGTCGCCGTGCCGCCAGAGAGCGGCTCCGTGTCCGTGAACAAAACCGTCCCGGTGCCGTTCGGGTTGTTGTAGAGGTTGAACGTCACCGTCCCGCTCGGGTTGTAACCCCCAGTGACCGTCGCCTTGTCCGCAATCGACGTCCCGACCGTCGCACTGGCAGGCTGCTGGCTGGTGTTGATCGCCGGCGTCGCCGCGCTGATAACCACCGGCTCGCCTCCCGTGCTGCTACTCACCGACTGGTTGTTGCTGTTGCTGCTGTTGTAAGTCGCAACCCAGTAGTCCGTACCCGTCGCCGTCGCAATGTAACCCGCCGACGTTGCCGTGCCGCCAGAGAGCGGCTCCGTGTCCGTGAACAAAACCGTCCCGGTGCCGTTCGGGTTGTTGTAGAGGTTGAACGTCACCGTCCCGCTCGGGTTGTAACCCCCAGTGACCGTCGCCTTGTCCGCAATCGACGTCCCGACCGTCGCACTGGCAGGCTGCTGGCTGGTGTTGATCGCCGGCGTCGCCGCGCTGATAACCACCGGCTCGCCTCCCGTGCTGCTACTCACCGACTGGTTGTTGCTGTTGCTGCTGTTGTAAGTCGCAACCCAGTAGTCCGTACCCGTCGCCGTCGCAATGTAACCCGCCGACGTCGCCGTGCCGCCAGAGAGCGGCTCCGTGTCCGTGAACAAAACCGTCCCGGTGCCGTTCGGGTTGTTGTAGAGGTTGAACGTCACCGTCCCGCTCGGGTTGTAACCCCCAGTGACCGTCGCCTTGTCCGCAATCGACGTCCCGACCGTCGCACTGGCAGGCTGCTGGCTGGTATTGATCGCCGGCGTCGCCGCGCTGATAACCACCGGCTCGCCTCCCGTGCTGCTACTCACCGACTGGTTGTTGCTGTTGCTGCTGTTGTAAGTCGCAACCCAGTAGTCCGTACCCGTCACCGTCGCAATGTAACCCGCCGACGTTGCCGTGCCGCCAGAGAGCGGCTCCGTGTCCGTGAACAAAACCGTCCCGGTGCCGTTCGGGTTGTTGTAGAGGTTGAACGTCACCGTCCCGCTCGGGTTGTAACCCCCAGTGACCGTCGCCTTGTCCGCAATCGACGTCCCGACCGTCGCACTGGCAGGCTGCTGGCTGGTGTTGATCGCCGGCGTCGTCGCGCTGATAACCACCGGCTCGCCTCCCGTGCTGCTACTCACCGACTGGTTGTTGCTGTTGCTGCTGTTGTAAGTCGCAACCCAGTAGTCCGTACCCGTCGCCGTCGCAATGTAACCCGCCGACGTTGCCGTGCCGCCAGAGAGCGGCTCCGTGTCCGTGAACAAAACCGTCCCGGTGCCGTTCGGGTTGTTGTAGAGGTTGAACGTCACCGTCCCGCTCGGGTTGTAACCCCCAGTGACCGTCGCCTTGTCCGCAATCGACGTCCCGACCGTCGCACTGGCAGGCTGCTGGCTGGTATTGATCGCCGGCGTCGCCGCGCTGACGACCACTGGCTCGTCGGCCGTGCCGCTGCTCACCGACACGTTGTTACTGTCGCTGCTGTTGTAGGTCGCAACCCAGTAGTCCGTACCCGTCGCCGTCGCAATGTACCCCGCCGACGTCGCCGTCCCGCCAGAGAGCGGCTCCGTGTCCGTGAACAGCGCCGGGCCCGTGCCGTTCGAGTTGTTGTAGAGATTGAACGTCACCGTCCCGCTCGGGTTGTAACCGCCCGTGACCGTCGCCTGGTCCGCAATCGTGCCGCCAACCGTCGCGGTGGCCGGAACTCTGGCTGGTGTTGATCGCCGGCGTCGCCGCGCTGATGATCACCGGCTCGTCGGCCGTCCTGCTGCTCACCGACACGTTGTTACTGTCGCTGCTGTTGTAGGTCGCAACCCAGTAGTCCGTACCCGTCGCCGTCGCAATGTACCCCGCCGACGTTGCCGTGCCGCCAGAGAGCGGCTCCGTGTCCGTGAACAAAACCGTCCCGGTGCCGTTCGGGTTGTTGTAGAGGTTGAACGTCACCGTCCCGCTCGGGTTGTAACCCCCAGTGACCGTCGCCTTGTCCGCAATCGACGTCCCGACCGTCGCACTGGCAGGCTGCTGGCTGGTATTGATCGCCGGCGTCGCCGCGCTGACGACCACTGGCTCGTCGGCCGTGCCGCTGCTCACCGACACGTTGTTACTGTCGCTGCTGTTGTAGGTCGCAACCCAGTAGTCCGTACCCGTCGCCGTCGCAATGTACCCCGCCGACGTCGCCGTCCCGCCAGAGAGCGGCTCCGTCTCCGTGAACAGCGCCGGGCCCGTGCCGTTCGAGTTGTTATAGAGATTGAACGTCACCGTCCCGCTCGGGTTGTAACCGCCCGTGACCGTCGCCTGGTCCGCAATCGTGCCGCCAACCGTCGCGGTGGCCGGAACCTGGCTGGTGTTGATCGCCGGCGTCGCCGCGCTGATGATCACCGGCTCGTCGGCCGTCCCGCTGCTCACCGACACGTTGTTACTGTCGCTGCTGTTGTAGGTCGCAACCCAGTAGTCCGTACCCGTCGCCGTCGCAATGTACCCCGCCGACGTCGCCGTCCCGCCAGAGAGCGGCTCCGTGTCCGTGAACAGCGCCGGGCCCGTGCCGTTCGAGTTGTTATAGAGATTGAACGTCACCGTCCCGCTCGGGTTGTAACCGCCCGTGACCGTCGCCTGGTCCGCAATCGTGCCGCCAACCGTCGCGGTGGCCGGAACCTGGCTGGTGTTGATCGCCGGCGTCGCCGCGCTGATGATCACCGGCTCGTCGGCCGTCCCGCTGCTCACCGACACGTTGTTACTGTCGCTGCTGTTGTAGGTCGCAACCCAGTAGTCCGTACCCGTCGCCGTCGCAACGTACCCCGCCGACGTCGCCACTCCGCCCGAGAGTGCCTCGGTGTCCGTGAACAACGCCGGGCCCGTGCCGTTCGCGTTGTTATAGAGATTGAACGTCACCGTCCCGCTCGGGTTGTAACCGCCCGTGACCGTCGCCTGGTCCGCAATCGTGCCGCCAACCGTCGCGGTGGCCGGAACCTGGCTGGTGTTGATCGCCGGCGTCGCCGCGCTGATGATCACCGGCTCGTCGGCCGTCCCGCTGCTCACCGACACGTTGTTACTGTCGCTGCTGTTGTAGGTCGCAACCCAGTAGTCCGTACCCGTCGCCGTCGCAACGTACCCCGCCGACGTCGCCACTCCGCCCGAGAGTGCCTCGGTGTCCGTGAACAACGCCGGGCCCGTGCCGTTCGCGTTGTTATAGAGATTGAACGTCACCGTCCCGCTCGGGTTGTAACCGCCCGTGACCGTCGCCTGGTCCGCAATCGTGCCGCCAACCGTCGCGGTGGCCGGAACCTGGCTGGTGTTGATCGCCGGCGTCGCCGCGCTGATAACCACTGGCTCGTCGGCCGTGCCGCTGCTCACCGACACGTTGTTACTGTCGCTGCTGTTGTAGGTCGCAACCCAGTAGTCCGTACCCGTCGCCGTCGCAATGTACCCCGCCGACGTCGCCACTCCGCCCGAGAGTGCCTCGGTGTCCGTGAACAACGCCGGGCCCGTGCCGTTCGAGTTGTTATAGAGATTGAACGTGACCGTCCCGTTCGGGTTGTAACCGCCCGTGACCGTCGCCTGGTCCGCAATCGTGCCGCCGACCGTCGCGGTGGCCGGAACCTGGCTGGTGTTGATCGCCGGCGTCGCCGCGCTGATGATCACTGGCTCGTCGGCCGTCCCGCTGCTCACCGACACGTTGTTACTGTCGCTGCTGTTGTAGGTCGCAACCCAGTAGTCCGTACCCGTCGCCGTCGCAATGTACCCCGCCGACGTCGCCACTCCGCCCGAGAGCGCCTCGGTGTCCGCGAACAGCGCCGGGCCCGTGCCGTTCGCGTTGTTATAGAGATTGAACGTCACCGTCCCGCTCGGGTTGTAACCGCCCGTGACCGTCGCCTGGTCCGCAATCGTGCCGCCAACCGTCGCCGTGGCCGGAACCTGGCTGGTGTTGATCGCCGGCGTGGCCGCGCTGATAACCACTGGCTCGTCGGCCGTGCCGCTGCTCACCGACACGTTGTTACTGTCGCTGCTGTTGTAGGTCGCAACCCAGTAGTCCGTACCCGTCGCCGTCGCAATGTACCCCGCCGACGTCGCCACTCCGCCCGAGAGCGCCTCGGTGTCCGTGAACAGCGCCGGGCCCGTGCCGTTCGAGTTGTTATAGAGATTGAACGTCACCGTCCCGCTCGGGTTGTAACCGCCCGTGACCGTCGCCTGGTCCGCAATCGTGCCGCCGACCGTCGCGGTGGCCGGAACCTGGCTGGTGTTGATCGCCGGCGTCGCCGCGCTGATGATCACTGGCTCGTCGGCCGTCCCGCTGCTCACCGACACGTTGTTACTGTCGCTGCTGTTGTAGGTCGCAACCCAGTAGTCCGTACCCGTCGCCGTCGCAATGTACCCCGCCGAAGTCGCCACTCCGCCCGAGAGCGCCTCGGTGTCCGTGAACAGCGCCGGGCCCGTGCCGTTCGAGTTGTTATAGAGATTGAACGTCACCGTCCCGTTCGGGTTGTAACCGCCCGTGACCGTCGCCTGGTCCGCAATCGTGCCGCCAATCGTCGCGGTGGCCGGAACCTGGCTGGTATTGATCGTCGGCGTGGCTGGGCTGACCGCTTCCGGCTCATCGCCAAGCGTCGTGCTGACCGGAAGGTTATTGAGATCGCCGCTGTAGCTGGCGATCCACTGATAAGTGCCGATTGCGGTGGGAGGGTATCCGCCCGGATCGCTGCCGTCGGCGTCGGCGGTCGTGTATGTGCCGTTCCCATTGACTGGAACCATGTCGCTGTAGACGTTGTTGCTGTCATCCGGCAGAGGCGTCACGCCAGGCGCGAACAGATAAAAGGTGATCGAGTTGCCTGGGTTATTTCCGCCCGCCAGCGTCGCCGAGTCGTTCAGTGTGGCGCCGCTGCCCAGGACGACCGTTCCGCCCGCGGTGGTCGAAATCGACGGTCCGCCCGAGATGTTGGTGGAACTCGTATTGGCGAAATTCAAAAGGTCGGTGGAGAGCATGCCCTGGCCGCCCTCCGAGCCCGCTTTGGTTATATTGAGGAAATAGACGTCTTGAGACTTGCCGATCGCGTCGGCGAGGTAGGTGTTGGCAGCCGTGATTATGTTTGCTGGCGTTGAACTCAGATTGACTGCAAACGGAGAATTCGGGCTGGAAAGGCTCGTCACAGGGCCCGGATTGTATTCGAGTGCCCACAGGGCGAGTTGGAGACCGGCGCCGTTGACCGAGTTACCGAAGCCAGGGCTCGACGGATACCCCGCAGGATACGGGACGGTTGGATCTGGGTTGCTGAACGGGGTCCCATAGGTGTTGTAAAGATACCCTAATTCTCCGATGTTAGACGTCAGAGTGGTGCTGAGGGGAGTCAGGCTGGCTCCAGCGGTGGAAGTGTCGTAGCCATTGATGTCATCCAGAAGGTCCGAGCAGTCAGAGACGATCTTCGTGGCGGTGCCCAGGTTTCCCCCCAGCGTAAGATCAAATCCTCCGACTTCGTCCCCGCCTGATAAGTCATTGGACCCCGCCGGGTTGTAACTCGATTTGTCGAGCGCGTAGTAAGCCGTGGCGATCGCATAGGGATCTTGCGTGTAATCCACTGAGAGGCTTTGCGGCAGCGTCTCGACAGTAACCTGAATCACCGGCTTGCCGCTTAAGGACATGGCCATGGCGTGGTTGATCGTCGTATTAATATTCGTGCCGCTGACGGTGTAACCTGACGCGATTTCGTTGACATTGTAGGTGCCCGTCGGAACGTTGTTGAAAGCGTAATAACCATTCGAGCCCGTCGTGGTCGTGTAGTCCACCGCATTGGTGCTTGGGTCGAGCAACTGAACCGTAGCCTCCGGGATCGCCGCGCCCGTGCTGGTCAGAGCAAATCCCTGCACAAAGCCCGTGGCCATCAGCAGCCGAGGCTCGCAGACCTCAAGCGACGGCCGGTTCCTGCGGATTCTCGCGCGGCGGCTCCACGTCTGACGATCAATCCTGTTCCGCGAGTTCATGTATAGTCCTCATGATGTTGGTGTGACGAAGCTCAAATGCCGTATCAATACCCACGTGTAATTCGATTGCGGTCGCGCCAAAGGCTGGCCGTCGAGAGACGGTCAGTCGCGTGATATCCCTGCTGCCCGCCAGTGTTCCTCGCACGCACATGAGGCAGTCGGTAGCGGGCAGTGCGACGCGGTCGCTGCGGTGACTCCTACGGTGAGGTCCTTGGGGCTCTGCCGACGCCAATGCAGCAGAAGCTCAACAGCGATCTACCCAAGTTTGACCAGTCCACGACGACATCCGAAACATAACAGCCGACGTTCCGGTTCCGGCAAGTTTGTCAAATCCGACGATGAGAAAGACACCGACCGCATGAACGATTTCGGGCACCCCTAATCGCAACGGCTCGAAAACGTGTCCTACCTCTGGCCGGCGTCACGCCGAGACAATGCGAGTCGGGCCAAACCCTACTTCAGCGAACCCGACGGCGCGAATCATGGCCGATCACCAGCCTGTTGTTGCGTTACTCCCCCAGATGCGCATCGACGTGGCAAGGCTCACTGCGTGCCACCTTCACACGGGAGCGAACATTTCTCTGCTGTAGGATATCTACTCCGACCCCATTATTCAAGAGCCGACACCACGAGTTTCGAAACTTTTTGTGCGTTTTTTGAACCACCCTGCCCGACCGTCGCCACCGTAGCGCACCAGGCGGGTGTTCCAGCTTTGCCCTCAATCGTTTGCACCGCTCAGCTTTAAATACAGAATCTCGCAAGCGAAAGGAGTTTAACATAAGCACAGCGAAACCCAGCCGCCCCCTTCTGACTCGCTTAACAAGACGGAATGTTCAATAAGGCCGAAATGTTCATTTTATCCGCTGTGCAACTCTTCACGGAGCAGGTGGCAGCGATGCGGGAGATTGCCCGATACCAAAAGGTTTCTTTTTTCCCACACGATCTCGCTGAATTTCCGCCCAGGAACTTGACCCGCTTCGGCACGGTTCGCTACACTCCTCCTCTGTTAAGTGCGGACTTGAGCGTTTGCTTTCGAGGTTGACAGCCCATTTGGCGGAGTTTTTCGGGGCGACGTCTGTTCCGCCGCCACCAGGGCCGAGCTCGACTCCCGAGGAGATTTTCACGATGCGGATGAGCACACGTAACTGGGTTTCAAGGGGCGGCGACCTGATCTGGAGGGCGTGCGGATTTGCGTTGGTGTTGACGGCCTTCTCGGCCGCCGCCTTCGCGAATCGAGGCCCCGAGATTGATCCCGGCCTCGCGACGAGCGCCACGGCCCTCCTTTCTGGAGGCCTCTTGATCATCGCCAGCCGGCGGCGGCGCAAGTGATTTCCACCGCGTCTGGTATCAGCGTCTGCTGTCCGTTGCGGCGATGTCGCTAGGGCCCACCGACGTCCCGGGTCGTCCTCCCAGGGCCAAGGCAACGGGCTTTTTGTTCGGCCACCGATGAGCAATGCACCCGAAGTTCGGACACTCGCATCTCCGCCCTTGGCGCGTTGGGCCGGAGTTGTCGCGCTGCTCATCGTCGAGTTCATCGTCCTCAGCTTGCGGTTCGATGCGCGGACCATGCGCGCTGATCGGCCATGGTTCGCGCTCGTCGCGCACGCGGGTTCAGTGGTCCAGTGGGGCCTTGCGGTCGGGCTGGCGACCCTCCTGGTCGCCGGCCCCCGCTGGTACAGTGAATTGAAGCCCAAAACCGATCGACTCCGGCAATACCGGTGGTCCTTCGCGGCAATCCTCGGCAACGTAGCGGCCTTTTTCGCCTTCTACCGGCTTTCGGCGGCGATCTTCGAGGGAGAGAGTCCGGCGCCCCCCCTGGACGGGGTCTTGTGCGTCGGCTGGGGCATCGCCGGGTTGGCCACCCTGGCGCTGTGGGCGACCGCCCTCCTGCCGGCCGATCTCTGGATCACGCTCATCAGCCGCAGCGCCGGCAGACTGGCGGCTGGAATAGCCCTCGGAACAGGAGCCTACTTCGCCGGCCTCCTCGCACAGGACCAGTGGCGAGGGCTCTCCCGGGCCACGTTGCTCCTGGTCAACGCCCTCTTGAGCCGTGTATTCCCGGACACGGTGTGCCTGCCGGATCAAGAAATCGTCGGGACCAGTTCTTATACGATCGAAATCTCACCCGAATGCTCCGGCTACGAGGGCGTGGGCTTGATCGCCGCCTTCGTTTCCATAGTGCTCTGGGTGTTCCGTCGTGATTTCCGCTTCCCGCGGGCGTTCGCGCTCTTGCCGCTGGCGATGGCCCTCATCTGGCTGGCCAACGCCGTCCGTATCGCCGCCCTGGTGGCCATTGGAACGTGGGGTTATCCAGAGTTCGCAAGCGGCGCGTTCCATTCGCTGGCGGGTTGGTTCTTCTTCCTCGTAATCGGTCTCGGCTTGATCGCCGCCGCTCGTCGATTGCCGTTCTTCTGCACGCATCCGACCGAGACCGGGAGCCAAACCCGCGCCGTCACGCTCGACGGTGCCTACTTGATGCCGGCCTTGGCCATCATCGCGACGGCAATGGTCACCGTAACGTTCTCACCGGGGTTCGACCGTTATTATGCGGCTCGGGTGATCGCGGCGGCGGCCATGTTCTTTCTTTATCGGAAGAGCTACTCCGAGCTGCGTCTGACCTTGTCCTGGCAAGCCGTGGCGATCGGCTGCGGGGTATTTGCACTGTGGATTGCGATTGAGCCTTACAGTTCAACTGCGTCCGCGGGAATCCCAATCCGTTCGGGCCTGGACTCCCTTCCACGGGGCTGGGCGATTGCCTGGCTCATTTTCCGAGTGGTCGGCTCGGTCGTCATGGTCCCGCTGGCCGAGGAGCTGGCGTTCCGGGGCTACCTGACCCGGCGGCTGATCTCCGCCGATTTCCAGGCGATTCCGCCTGGCCATTTCACATGGTGGTCGTTGCTCGTTTCCTCGCTTGTCTTCGGGGCGCTCCACGGTCGTTTTGTCGCCGGGACGCTCGCGGGCGTGGCGTATGCGATGGCCTATCGCCGCCGCGGCGAGTTGACCGATGCCGTCCTGGCTCACGGCGTGACCAACGGGCTGATCGCGTTCACCGTTCTGGCGATGGGGGTCTGGTCTCTCTGGTCGTGATCCACGACTCACAAAGTCTTCAAGTAAGCGATCAGGTCATCGATCTCGTTCTCGCTCAATTCGCCGTCGCCCGTGACTTTCTGAGAGCTGTGCGGCCCGCTCAAGGCCTCGCGTAACGTCTTGGCGCGCCCGTCGTGCAGGTACGGGTCCTTGTCATAGACGCCGCGCAGCGAGGGGGGGTTGTAACCGCGATAGGCGTCATCGCGCTCTTCGAGCCCCGCGACGTGGATCTTGCCGTCGGTGAATTCCGGGCCGCCATGGCACGTGCTGCAGGCGGCCTTCTCCGAGCGAAAGACCTGCTCTCCGCGCCGGGCCGGCGGCGGCAGGCTGCCATCGGGATTGCGGAACGGGTTCTTCGGGTACTCCAGAGTCGCCAGATATGCGACAAGTGCCTTGATCTCTTCCGAGGAGGGTCTGGGCCCCTGCATGCTCTTGGTAAACGACTCGACCATTGCATCATCGAGGCTGGTTTGCCAGCCGTGCCACGTCCAGGGCTTGGTCCTGGTCACGTGGCGCAGGGTTGTCACCTTCTTGCGGCTGCGCAGGTGGAACGTGCTGAAGTCCTGGCGGCCGTCGTTGAGCGTGTCGAAGTCAAGGCCGTTGGTATGACCATCGCTGTGGCACGTATTGCAACTGTACCACTGGTTGAACGAATGGCGGGCATCGTAAAACACGATCTCACCTTGGCGCGCGAGCGACGGAACCTTGGGCCCTCCCAGCGGGATTGTCTTTTCGAGCCGGGCCGACTCGGCATCGACCACCTGGACGGCGTCGGCCAGATAGTTGGCCACGAACAGGGTCTTGCCGTCCTGGGCGAAGAGGATCTCGGTAGGCCGGCCGCCCAGCTCAACCCGGCGGAAGCGGCCGTCCTTCTTGAGGAGCTCGGGCGCGATCAAATCGCGCGAGCTGTTCAACCTCCACGGAAGTCGTGCCAGGTCGGTGCGGAAGATCATCACTTCGTGAGTCCCCCCGCAGCTCACTGCCACGAACTTGCTGTCGGAGCTCACGGCCGCGCCGTGGGCGTCGGCGGCCGCCTTGCCCCGAACGTCAAGCGACAGCGTGGAATAGGCCGGCGGCCCTGCCAGGTCGATTCGCGTCAGGCGCTGGCCCAGCACCCAGCCGAGATCGATGTTGTTCCGGGTCGTCGGCAACCCGCGGTTGCGCATGTTGGCGACGTAACCCGTCTTGCCGTCGGCACTCATGGCCACCTGCCGGAGATTGTCGCCATCGATCGGGAGGGTGTGCACAACGGCCCATGCGCGCGGGTCGATGATCGAGACGTTCTGCGAGCGCGCATTGGAGACCAGGAGCCGGGACCCATCCGGCGCCAGGGCAATGCCCCGAGGCTCACGGCCGACCGCGAGCCGTCCGGTTACCTTGCCGCTATCGAGATCGACCCGGACCACCAGATTGGCGACCCCGACGGCCACGTAGGCGGTGTTGCCGTCAGCCGACAAGGCGACGCCGCGCGGCTCGGGGCCTACTGCAACGCGATCGACCAGCGAAATATGGTCGCCCTCAAGTGCGAGGATCGCCACGTCGTATCCGTACCAGTGAGTAACCACCCCGCGCCGGCCATCCCTCGAGAGGGCCACGCCCGCGGGCTTGTCGCCGGTCTTGAGCTCGTCGAGCACGCGCCCTGCCCGCGGGTCGACGAGCGAGACTGAGCCAGCCGTCTGGTTGGCGACCAGCAACCGCGCGCCGTCGGCGGAAAGTGCCAGCGCGATTGGTGAGCGGTGGAGCTCTTCGTGGGCGGCCGCCCCTCTCAGCCCGGGCTTGGTTCCGTCGCCGCCCGAAACGATCGTCAGCGGCCAGAGCGAGCCGGCAGCGATCGCGAATGAGATCCAGATTGCGACACGCGAGAAAGCCCCCTTGCTGGTCATGGATAACGCCCCTTTAAGCTTGGGATCGCCGGACGGAGCCGGCTCCTACAAAAAATCGACGTGCGGCACCGATCTTTGTAGAAGGGGCTCTGTCCCCCGATCTCCCGGTTACGGATTTGACGCGTGAGGATGCCCGCGACGCAAACGATCCACCGATGCCAGCCTCCGCATGTGGTCACATTCGTTCCACGACATCGATTCCAAGCTGAGCGAGCCCAAATTTCAAGACCCTTGCGGTCAGGTCGCACACCGCCAGGCGGCTGTCGCGCCGCTCTACCGATTCCGCCTTGAGCACGGGACACCCCTCGAAGAACGTGCTGAACGCATTGGCCAGCTCAAAAAGATAGTCGCTCAGAATGTTGGGCTTGAGCTCGACCGCGGCTAGCTCGAGCACTTCGGGCAGCCGCAAAAGCCGCACCCCCAACCCGCGCTCGGCGGGGTGGCGCAGCACGATCTCGGGTTGCTTCCGCCGGACCGCGGCCGGCGATTCGCCCCCCTTGCGAAAGATACTTTGTATCCGCGCGTAAGCATACTGAAGATACGTCGCGGTGTTGCCGTTCATCGCCATCATCTTCTGCCAGTCGAAGACGTAGTCGCTTAACCGGTTCTGCGCCAGATCGGCATACTTGATCGCCCCGAGGCCGACGACTTCGGCCACGCGCTGACGGAGGGCCGGATCGAGGTCCGGGCTGTTCGCGTCCACGACCTTGCGGGCCTCGGCCGTCGCTTGATCGAGCAGCGATTCCAGCCCGACGACGTCGCCTTCGCGCGTCTTGAACGGGCGGCGATCAGGGCCCAGGATCGTGCCGAACGCCACGTGCTCCAGGTCGATCGAATCGAACCCCCAGCGCCTGGCCACATCGAATAACTGCTTGAAATGGTCGCCCTGCCGGTGATCGACCACATAAAGGATCTGATCCGGATGCCAGGTCAGGGCGCGATACTTGATCGTCGCCAGGTCGGTCGTCGCGTAGGTGAACGCCCCATCCCGCTTGCGGATGATGAAGGGCGCCTCGGTCTGCTCGACAAAGACGACGATGGCGCCCTCGCTCTCGACCGCAAGCCCCTTTTCCTCGAGCTCGCCGACCACCGACTCGAGCTGGGGATCGTAGAAGCTTTCGCCGAGCTGGACGTCAAACCGCACCCCCAGCCGGTCGTAGATCGACTGAAGCGCCGCCAGACAGTGCGGCATGAACTGCTTCCAGAGCGCCCGGTTCTCGGGATCGCCGGCGTGCAGCCTGGCGGTCTCGACCCGGGCGGCTTCCTCGACCGCCGTTTCGCCCGCCTTGATGCGGTCCTGAGCCAGCCGGTAGAGCCGCGCCAGCTCGGCGACCGGGTCTGCCGCATACTGCGACTCATCCCGCGCGTTCTTCCAGCCCCAGAGGATCATGCCGAATTGAGATCCCCAGTCGCCCAGATGATTGTCGCGGATGACCCCATGACCCAGGGCCGCGCAGATCCGCGCCAGGCTGTCGCCAATGACCGTCGAGCGCAGGTGTCCCACATGCATTGGCTTGGCCACATTGGGCGACGAGAAATCGATGACGATCTTCTTGACCTGCGCCGGGCTCACGAGCCCGAGCGCGTCGTCGCCGAGCAGACTTGCCAGATTCGCCGCGATCCACGAATCGTCAAGCCGGATGTTGAGAAATCCGGGCCCTGCCACCTCCGGTGGGCCTGCCAGAGGCGCCAGATTCACGGTGCGCGCCACCTCCTGGGCCAAATCACGCGGATTACGACCCATCGCCTTGGCCAGCGCCATGCAGCCGTTGGCCTGATAGTCGCCAAACTTGGGGTCGGTCGCGGGCCGCAGAGCTTTCCCGAAGCTCTGCCGATCCACACCCTCCGGCAAGGCTGAACCGAGAACCCTTCTCAGTGTCTCGATGACATTCATTCGGCAGTCAGTGGTCAGTGGTCAGTGGTCAGTGAAAACTGAAAACTGGATAAGTTGATCAGCGTCACGCAATCGCTGCCTGGCCGAGTCACGCCGGAGCGGGCTCCTGCCAATCGACGTGAGGGGTATCGCCCCAGATCTCCTCGAGGGCATAATAAGCCCGGTCCTCGGGCGAGAAAATGTGCACGACGAAGTCGCCGTAATCGATCAAGATCCAGCGCCCTTCCTCGGAGCCCTCGAGCCCGAGCTTGGCCTCGCCCAGCTTCTTCATGCGCTGGTCGACCTCGCTGGCGATGGCGTGGCTCTGACGGCGGGAGGCGGCGGTCACGATCACGAAGAAATCGACCAGGGGAGTCGCCTGGCGGAGGTCGAGCAAGACAATCTCCTTCGCCCGGTTGTCGTCGGCGATCCGGGCACAAATCCGCGCCCGCTCGAGCGCAATTGCCGGGCGGCGCGGATCGCGCCTTTCGGTCGTAAAATGAGGGACGTCATCCTGAGTCGCGTGAACCGCACGACTGCGAATGTGCCGCGTGCGAAGGTCTGGGACGGGTTCAAGGGGGGGTGAGCTGTCAGTCGTGTTCTGATTTCCCATTCAATTCATCCGCTGTAGCGGAGGCACCTTGTCGAATCAATGCGCCGCGTTCTTGATTTCCCGACAGCGAATCGCTGAGCCAAGCCTCCAACCAGCAAGACACGCGTGCTGGCCCGAGGGTTCAAAGACATTCTAACCGCGAATGTTCTCGCTGCCTATTGTGCTCTTGGCGCCTTCTTGGCAATCGACTGCCGAGCACGGAGGCCCGGCTCACTGGGAAAACCGACAAAATCTCCAGTGGAGCGGGCGTCCCTGCCCGCCGGGCACGGAGGACGGGCCCACTAGGAAAACTGAGGGAATCTCCAGTCGAGCAGGTGTCCCTGCCCGCCTCGGGAGTTTACTTCGTTGCGCAACGGCCCCCAGGCTCGCCTTGGTCCTTAGCCAAAAGCGCTTTCGTCGATCTCGAGTTCCCGCCTTAGCGCGCGCGGGACCCGGCCGTCGCGGTCCCACCCGCGTTCGGAGTATTAGGCCTCGACCATCGCAACGAACCGTTCGCGGGAAAGGCCGCTCGTCCCGGCCTGCGCGTTTTGGTGTTGCGCTATTTGTCCGCCCCGATGGGGCAACCACATATCAGCCCAGGGCAATGCCCTGGGGACCAAGTGCATATCGAACGAAATCCTAGCCCTGAAGGGGCGGCACAATCGGCGGGCGAGCTCGTCCCCCGATCCGTCGTCCGAAATCGGGACCATGTCGTGCGCGAGGATGTTTCGCCGTTACAGGGCTGCGGTTTGAGCGGTTTGAGCGCGTACCCAGGGCGTTGCCCTGGGCTGATATGTTTCGGCCCCTTTGGGGCGATTCTAAAACAGCGCAACACCAAAACCTGCGCGTCGGAGCCGCCCAAGAACCGCGCGGGCAAGCTGTCCTCGCGCCGGTCCCAACCTTCGCGCTCGTTGAGGCACTTCCGCGCATTGACGATCGGGCGAGCAAGAACCTTCAATTCCATCAAGAACGCGATCGTCGCTCCCGTGCTGATCGTATCGAGCCCGGCGTCGTCACAAGCCTTCGCCGCGCTGAAGACCGACTCCGGATCGTCGAATGACCGGCCCTTTCAAGGCCTTTGCCGATAGAGCACCCCCACGGGGACTCGAACCCCGGTCCCTTGGCTGAGAACCAAGTATCCTAGGCCGCTAGACGATGGGGGCAAGTAGACTGAACCTTCAATCTTAAATCGACCACAATCCCCGTCAAGTGGCCGGTCGCCAAGAGGCTCTCCAGTATGGTTCAAGCGCTTTCCGCCTCAGCCTTTAGACGAACTAGAGACCCTGACCTACTGGAGTTGGCCAGTTCTCCGGCTGCGCCAAACCCAAAAATCGCCTGATTCAACCGAGTTTGCACTCATGCAGGACAAATCTCCCCATGCAGTGCGACCATACCTCGCACATTGACCTTCTCAATACCAACGTTCCGCTTACGCTGGGGAACAGATTCCGGCCGGTCTCCGCCGGCTTGCTCAAATTTGATCATCCGGTGTATTTGCGATCAGTAACATGCCCAAGATCGTCGTGAAGGGACGCGGCTTCTTCTACAAGGCCGCGGGCCACCATCGCGTTCCTCTGGTGTTCCTGAGCGGTCTCGGCGCCGACCATCGGGCTTTCGCCCGGTCCCAATATTATTTTGAGACGAGGTTTCGGGTTTTCACCTTTGATGCGCGCGACGTTGGGCAGAGCGACCGCTGGAGCGATGCTTACACGACGGCCGACATGGCCGACGATGTGGCCAATTGCCTCGAGGAGGTTTGCAGGAGTGCCCCGGCGCACGTGCTCGGCCATTCGCTGGGGGGGCTGGTTGCGCAGGAACTGGCCCTGCGGCATCCGCAGCGGGTGAAGAGCCTGATCCTGGTTTCCACCCACTGCGGGGCTGACGCTTGGCGCCAGGCGGTGATCGAATCCTGGGTCATTCTCAGGCGCGAGCTCCCGATTGGTCGATTCACCCGCGCCGTTCTCCCCTGGCTGGTCGCTCCTCCGTTCTATCGACACCCGACGCAGATCGACGGATTGATCGAGTTTGCCGAGCGAAACCCCTGGCCGCAGGACGCGGATGCCTTCGCCCGCCAGGCTCGGGCCGGCATCCAGCACGACAGCCGCGCGCGACTCGGGCAGATCCACGCGCCCTGCCTCGTTCTCGTTGGCGAGCGAGACCTCGTCAATCCGCCGAGGGTCGGCGCCGAGCTGGCCGATCGGCTGCGCGAAGCTCGAATCGCCGTGCTGCCCGAAGTGGGCCACCTGCCCCATATTGAAGACCCGATACCGTTTCGCCAGGCGATCGAACAATTCCTGGCGGATCAGGAGGTTTGAGGCGCGACCCAAGGTCTGTTCTGGTAATCTGCTCTGGAGAACGCTGGGATGAGACTCCCTCGAGCAAGCGGCATATTATTGCATCCAACCTCTTTGCCGGGCCCGCACGGAATCGGCGAGCTGGGCCCGGACGCCCGTCAATTCGTCGATTTCCTGGCCTCAACCGGGCAGCGGTGGTGGCAGATCCTGCCGCTGGGACCGACGGGCTACGGAAATTCGCCCTATCAGTCGCATTCGTCGTTTGCCGGCAACGGCTTGCTGATCGACCCGTTGGGCCTGATCGAGCGCGGATGGCTGCGGGCCGAGGAGCTGGATGATCGACCGACACTCCCGCTGGATCAGGTGGATTTCGACCGCGTCGCGCTTGCCAAGAATCGTTGGCTCAGCCTGGCCTTTGAACGATTCGACGCCGAGCGCAACGACCGAAGCTTCGACGACTTCCTCGCGGCCAATCGCTCCTGGCTGGAGGACTATGCGCTCTTTCAGGCGCTCAAGGATGCCCACGATGGTCTTCCCTGGTACGAGTGGGAGCCCGGGCTGGTCGCTCGCGACCCGGCGGAGTGCGCTCGCTGGCGCCAGCGGTTGGCGACCCGGATCCGATTTCACGAATTCCTCCAGTTCGTCTTCGAGATCCAGTGGCAAAGCCTCAAGGCCTATTGCCGGGAACGAGGCGTGATGCTGATCGGCGACCTGCCGATTTTCGTGGCTCACGACAGCGCGTGCGTCTGGTCCCATCCGGAGCTTTTTTTCCTGGACGATCAGGGACGGCCCTCGGCGGTCGCGGGAGTGCCGCCGGACTATTTCAGCGAGACGGGCCAGCTATGGGGCAATCCCCTCTATCGCTGGGATGTCCACGCCGCGGAAGATTATTCGTGGTGGGTCGACCGCATTCGTTTCTTGCTCGCCCGGGTCGACCTGATCCGGATCGACCATTTTCGCGGGTTCGAGGCTTACTGGGAGATTCCCGCCGGCTCGCCGACGGCGGCCTCGGGACGATGGGTCAACGGACCGGGCGCGGCCTTCTTCGAATCGCTGCGCCGCCGGCTGGGCTCTCTCCCGTTGATCGCGGAAGATCTGGGCGTGATCACACCCGCGGTCGAAGCCCTGCGCGACGATTTCGGCCTGCCGGGGATGCGCGTGCTCCAGTTCGCCTTCGGCGCCGATCCCGGAGCCGATACCTATCTGCCGCATTGTTTCGTGAATCACTGCTTCGTTTACACCGGCACGCACGACAACGACACTACGGTCGGCTGGCTCACCGCCACCGACGTCGCCACCACTCAGTCGCGGGCCGAGGTGAAGGCCGAGCGGGCGTTCGTGCAGCGCTACGTGGATCGCAAGAACGGCGACATCCACTGGGCGCTGATTCGCCTGGCTCACGCATCGATCGCCGACACGGCCATCATTCCGATGCAGGACATCCTCGGTTTGGATAGTCGGGCACGGATGAACCTGCCCGGCCGAGCCGAAGGAAACTGGCGGTGGCGATTTCAGTGGGAGCAGCTCGGCACCAAGGAGCGCAAGAAGCTGGCAAACCTGGCCGCCGTCTACGGCCGCTGGAACGGGCCTATCCCGGCGAAGCTGAATCCGCGCTTCCGCCCCCCACCCCGGCCGGAGCCGGCGAGTCGGAAGCCCGGACAGCCCGCCCCGAATCAGTGAGCCCCGTGAATGTACGAAATCAGATGCCGATTCTCGTCATGCACTTTATCGTACTGGACCTTGATGACGTCTCCGACGGAGATGATGCCCACGAGCTGCCCGCCGCTCAAGACAGGTACCTTGGCAATGTGGCGGCCAGACATCTTGCCCATCACTTCGTCCACATCGTCTTCAAGAAGGCACGTCACGAGGTCCTTCGTCATCACCTCGGAGACGCGCAGCCGGCCGAAGCCTTCTCCCCGGTTGTGGATCAGGCGCAGCACGTCCCGCTCGCTGAAGATGCCAACCAGACTGCCGCCATGGTCCACGATGGGCAGGGAACCGATGTTGTGCTGGACTAGCTTGGCAATGGCCTCGCTCACGGTCGCATCACAATCGATGGCGATGACAGAGCGTCCTTTCGATTGCAGGAGATCTCGAACCAGCATGGGACTTCTCCGAGATATGGGGCTTGCGAGCGTAACCAACGGGTTGAGATTCGACCCAGCGACTCACTCGACCTGCGATTCGGAAGTGAAACGTCTGGCTATCGTGACATTCTTTCGCCGATTGTGCAAAACATTTTTGTGAGTTTTCAAGCTCTGGCAACCGACACGGAGGTTCTGGGCCAATGGATGACGGATTCATTCGCTGGCGGCTCGGGCCGGGCTCAACGATTTCGGCCGGGTTCTTCACGCTGCTCGTCCTGACGTTCTTGATTCGGGCCTGGCGCGCCGACCAGCCGATCGTCGAGAACTACGTGGGACGCCAGATTCCGACGGCGATGGTCGCGCGCAACCTCGAACGGGGCTCGGGGTTCTTCCGGCCCCAGCTCGACACGGCGCCCTTTCCCAACTACTTCGTCGTCGAGCCGCCGCTCTACCAGTTGGCCGTCGTGAATCTGAGGCGCGCGACCGGCCTGAGCCTGGGGGCGGCCGGACGAATCGTCTCGGCCCTGGCGATGACGCTGGGCGCCTGGGGGCTCTTCGACCTCGTGCTCCGCCGCCGCGGCGCGCGGGCCGCCCTGCTGGCCGCCCTTGCCTTCGCGATCTTTCCCCTCACCATCCGCTACGGCCGAGCCTTTCAACCCGACGCCTTGATGCTGGGAGCCGTCCTGGCCGGTCTGGCATGTTGGGACCGATCCGAATGCCACGGGGGATCCGGGTGGCTCCTGGCCGGCTGGTGCCTGCTGGCTCTGGCGATCGCGGTCAAGATCATCGCCGGCTTTCTCCTGGTCCCGCTCTGTCTGACGATTCTGCGCGCCCGCCGGGCCAAGGACCTGGCCGCTGCCGCCGCGACGCTCTTGCCCGCACTGGCCTGGTACATCTGGGCATACCACCTGATCCAATCGGGAGGCGGCTCCCACGCCTCGGCCGACAACCAGGCCGTCTGGCTGGGCCTCCGAGGCCCCGCGGCAATCTTCAAGAAGGAAACCCTGGTCTGGGTGAGCTGGTTCTTGCTGGTCCGGGCGTTCACTCCCATCGGCCTGGCGCTGACACTGATCGGCTTCTGGAACGACAGGGACCGGCGCGACCGGCTCTTTCAGGTCTGGGGGATCTCGACGCTGGTCGTCATGGCCGTTCTGGCCGAAAAGCTGCACCACGAGTATTACTGGCTGTTCCTGGCCCCGGCGGCCGCCTTCGGAATCGGGATCGCACTCGATCGACTCGCGATCCGTTCCGGCCGCTTCGCCACGCTCGGGGGACTGGCACTGCTCGTCCTCTGCGCGATCCAGGTACGGTCCACCTGGCGGATGCCGGCCGACTGGGTGGGAATTCGGTCTGCGGCCGGCATCGTCGCGACCATCGTACCGCCCGAGGATTGGATCGCCTCTCCCGAAGCACTCCTTTACGAAGCCGATCGCCGCGGCTGTCGCATGGAATGGACGGCCCCCGCCGTGCGCAGAGCCGCCGGGGAGTGGCGGGCCGGCAATCGAGTCGAGAGCCCCGCCGGACTTCTCGAATACTACCGAGAGCAAGGCGCTCGTTATTTCGCTGATCTGGGGAGCGCAAGCGATGACCCGCGGCGAATGGCCTTGCATGAGTTCGTGCGGCGACGATACAAGGTCATAGTGGACCAACCCGATGTCATCGTCGCCGATCTGGTCAATTCCGGGATACGGCCGCATGCCAACTGAAATCCGGCAGGTCACGGTTCCTGAGTTCACCGCCTGGAAGTCGCAAGGCCGCCGGATCAGCGTGCTGACGGCCTATGATTTCCCGACAGCCAGGCTGCTGGACGCCTCCGGCGTCGATTGCCTGCTGGTGGGCGACTCGCTGGGCACGGTGGTTCAAGGGTGGGAGACGACCCTGCGCGTGACTTTCGATCAGATCCTCTATCATGCGGAAATGGTCGCCCGTGCCGCCAAGCGCGCGCTGGTGGTGGCCGACATGCCGTTTCTGAGCTATCAAGTCTCGACGCGGCAGGCCTTGCGATCGGCCGGCCGCGTCCTCAAGGAGACCGACTGCCAGGCGGTCAAGCTCGAGGGAGGCCGCAAGATTGCCCCGACCGTGAGGGCGCTGGTCGAGGCCGAGATCCCGGTGATGGGGCACGTCGGCCTGACCCCGCAGGCGGTCCGGCGGCTGGGCGGTTACAAGGTTCAGCGGTCCGCCGACCAGATCTTCGCCGACGCTCGGGCCGTCGCCGATGCGGGAGCCTTCGCAGTCGTGCTCGAATGCATTCCCCGCGACCTGGCCGCCCGGATCACGGCGGAAGTACCCATCCCCACGATCGGCATCGGCGCCGGCCCCAACTGCGACGGGCAGGTGCTGGTCATCCACGACCTGCTCGGACTTTCAGGCGGCTTTCAGCCCAAGTTCGTCCGGAGGTACGCCGACCTCGGCGACCAGATCAGCGCGGCCGTCGCCGGTTACATCCGCGATGTTTCCGAGGGCCGCTTTCCCGGCAATGACGAGAGCTTTCGATAGGCGCGGCCTTTGGCCGCCGCCAAATCCAAAACCCAAAATCCAAGATTTCCAAAGCAATTCAAAATCCGAACCTCGAAATCCAAAGAGCCGAGGTTCTGCAGAATCTGCACGAGATGCGCAGATTTTGCGCGTCAGGACAACAGAGGCGCGGCGTCCGGCCGCGACTAAACATGAACGCCACTGTCCAAGCCGAGCTCCTGCGTAAGAAGTGTGTCCCGTGCGAGGGCGGCCTGCCGCCGCTGTCGCGCGGCGAGGCCGAGTCGCTGCTCGCCGGTGCAACGGGCTGGTCGCTCGATGCCAGTGCCCAGCGGATTTCCCGGTCCTGGACCGTCAAGAACTTCATGGCGGGAATCGACTTTTTCACCAAAGTCGCCGCGCTCGCCGAAGACGAGGGGCACCACCCCGACCTCCATCTCGAAGGATACCGCAGCGTCTCGATCGTGATCTGGACCCATGCCGTCGGCGGATTGACCGAAAACGACTTCATCCTCGCCGCCAAGATCAACGAGGTGCCGGTTCAGGTTCGGAAATGACTACGCTCACAGGGAGGGAGAGGTGACTGTCGACGAAGTAGAGGATGTGATTCGCAATCACCCCGGCAGTCACGACGACCCGCACGCGTACAGTATGGATCGACTCGGTACAACAGTGCCATTCGCCGTTTGTCTTGCTTTTGGCGCGGGGGGAAGACATCTGTTGTCAGCGCCTTCAGAAAGCCGTGCTGTCGACAGTCGAGCGAAAAGGCCTTACCCTTGGGAGAGAGGCTGGCGGCCGATCCATCCAGGAGCGCGACCATGACTCACATTGAATTGACAACGCGAGTCGGTCCCGATGGCATTCTCACGCTGAGCGTGCCAGTGGGGATGTCCGAAGCCAACCGCCTCGTCAAGGTCGTTGTCGAACCGACCGAGCAGGCCCTCCAAAGGCCTACGAAGATGACTCAGGAGGAATGGGCGCGGTTCGTCGCGGAGACGGCCGGCGCCTGGAAGGGTGAGTTCGAGCGCCCCGACCAGGGTGAATTCGAAACTCGCGATCGATGGCCATGACCTACCTTCCCGACACCAATGCCTGGATCAGTTATCTGCGCCAGAAAAATGCGGCCCTGGTCCAGCGGTTCCTCAACACCGACCCCGTGGACTTCCGCCTTTGCTCGGTTGTCCTTGGCGAATTGCTTTACGGCGTCCATCACGGCCCCCGGTCGTACCAAGCCCATAACATGAGCCTCCTCGTGCAGGTGAGGCAGCGATTCGCCTCGCTCCCGTTCGACGACTTTGCCGCTCAGGAATACGGGAAGCTGCGAGCGGACCTGGCCGCCCAGGGTGCAGTCATCGGCCCCAATGATCTCATGATCGCGGCCGTCGCGCTGGCCGACGGGTTGATTCTCATCACGCACAACACCGCTGAATTCGGTCGAGTGCCAGGGCTGACGGTTGAGGACTGGCAGTAGCGCGGTCAAGGCTTTGCCGCACGACGAGATCTCCCCGGCTGGCCACCCAGTGCAGGTCGCTATCGGCACCGCGTCGAACCACTGTTGCTGGCTCAGTTGCGGAGTGGAACCGCCGGGAGATTTTTCGACGTTCGTCGGAATCCTGGCCGCTGGGTGACACACCGGCGAGGCCAACGTGGAGGCCGAATCAGACTCCGAGCTGGTCCAGGGTGTTCAGGTCCGAATCGAGATCATCCACGGTTGGACGATACAGGGCGATGTGCCTGGCGCGTAACCCCTGCTCGAATGCGACCCTGGAAAGCTGGGCCAGGCGGGCCCCCGACCACAGTCTTAGTTTGCCGACATCGAACAGCCGGCAGGCAATCTCCACCAGCGCCTCGCCCGCGCTCAACCCCGCTTCGAACAAGGTCTCATCCGAAATCACGACCGGCATGGTGAATTCTCGTTCGCCAAAGAAGGAATTCGATCGATTGAATTCTATTGCAGAACAGCCGGTCTTCGCCACTCCGTGACACCTCTTCAAGGCAATACCGGCGTATCCCGCGTACTTATCCTGCGGGACGTTTTCATACACCCACACTTCCGGCGGCGGAAGTTCGGCGGCCCCCTCGGTCCCCGGGACGTCGTAGTTTGGTACACTGATCATGAAAGCCAGGGGAGGCATCAGGATCGGCGAATCGGCCGCTTTGACGCGGCCGAGGTGGACTGGCCTATGAACACTGCCCTGGCAACGGAACTGACGGACATAATCACGTCCTGCTCCCGCTTGGCCCCTGTCCTTTGTGCCAGGGACTCGGGAGGCTGCGGATAAAGGTGAGCCACGTGGCGGATTTGACGGCTTACGAGATGCAGCGGGTGCGGGCGATCGCGCGCTGGAAGGGCGAGATCCCGGGGCGGGTGTCGCGGGCGCTGCACATCATTCGGCGGCCGCTCGGGCGGCTTGGCGCCACACTGATCCCAGAGAACATCACGCGCAAGGCTCTCGACTCTCTCGAAGCGAAGCTGGACGCCGACCGCCAAGTGCAGGAGGTGTTGCGCGAGGCTCAAGCCGGGTCGGTCCAGGAGATGAGCCGCCGATCACTTGAGGAATGCGCCCGTTTGGCGAAACACTTTGCTGTCCGCGCCGAGCAGCGCGCCATGCTCATGGGTGCCGCAGCGGGGGCGGGCGGTGTGGTGACCGAGGTGGCCGGAATCCCCCTGCTCCTGGCCGCTGCGCTCCGGTCGATTCACCGCACCGGTCTCTGCTACGGCTACCGGCTGGGAGCGGAGTCCGACCGGCGCTACCTGCTGGGCATTCTCGAGCTTTCGACCGTCAACGACCCGGTGCGCCGGCTTCAGGTCCGCAGGCAGCTCACCCGGATGGAGCAGGGCGCGGAAGACAACGGTGCGCCGCCGATCGCCTTGGAGGGCATCGAGCGCGGCCTGACCGCCGACCTGGCGCTGGAGGTGGTGCCGATCCTGGGTGACGCGGTGACGATCCTGCTGGATTACTCGCTGATGAAGCGGGTCAACCGGACGGCGCGGCGAGTGTTCGAAGAGCGCTGGCTCCGCGATGCCGCCAAGATTGATGGCGAGATCGCACCGGCTCTAGAACACCCCCGCGACGACGCGCTGCGGACTCTCGGCGACCTGGCCGGCCACGCAGTCTATCTCACGAGCTTCGGCGTGAGCTTCGGCGTCACTGTGCCGTTCGCGCTCGCGGGCCAGGCGGCGCGCTGGCTGCCCGGCCCCGTTGCCCGGGGGGCCCGCGACGGCGCGCGCGACGCCGTGCGCTCGGTCAATCAGCTTCATGCCGGCAGGCGCCGCTACGACGACCAGGTCCCTGCGCTTGTCCCTTTGCAGGCCGCGTCAACCTGATGACCGGGTCCAAAAAAGCACAAGACAGCGAGGGATACTGAGGGAGCGAGCGGTTCTTGCTGCGCGTCGGGCTCCCCTCGACGATCCCGGAGTTCCGGTGAGAATCCTCCTGCGTGGGCTCAGTAAGTGCTGACAAGCTCCATCACGCCTTTCCAGAACCGTTGGTAGGAGTGATGACGAACCCCGCACTACGCCGAGTGTGGCGTCGCGCTAACCGATCTCAGCCCGACGGACGTCCTTCCCCAGGCCGATCTCTTCGACCCCTGAGACGACGACCGCAGCCAGAGGCTGATGACCGCCGTCGATCCCATCAACCGCCGCCTGCTCCGCGATACGGTCGTTGACGCCGGCTCCGGTATCCGCCGCGACTGGAAAGGCGTCGCCACGATGAAAACCCAGTACGTCACGACCGACTGGCGGCGGCTACTCCCGGTCAAGGCGTAAGCTCACGCCGCAGGCACGCATTCACTCCGGCCGATCGTTGCCCGGATTATTCACCAGCCTCCCGACCGGGTACCTTTCGCATAAGCTCCGACCAGAAGTAAGGAAATCCGTCCCAGCGTTATGAACATTTACTTTGATTGCTGTACAGAGTTCCTTAACTCTCAAGGCCGGAAAGACTGCTTTTGCACCGGCAACCAGCCGCCAGCAACGAAAGTTTAGGTTTGATTTACGGCCCGTCAGGGCTATCACCGCCGACCGGCGCCCATCGCACGGGGGAGAACAGCGCGCGTCGGTGTCGTCGGACAAACGCGCGCAAGGTCACGGAACATGACCGCAGCAGGTTTTGTCCGCACTCCGTTTCCTCGTGCACGAAGGTTCCCGCTCGAAGCTCCCGCGCTTCTTATCTGATGCCGAATCGCTCCCTTTCATCGGAGGACAGCTCACGGGGTTTCCGCTGGACGGCAATGGGCAGCAGCTCGAGGTCCCACACGCGGACTGTGTCTGAAGCGGTCGCCACACGCCGGCCATCCGGCGTCATGACCGCAAACTGGACGCCGGCCTTGTGCCGGAGGAGGTGTACCTCTTTGCCCGTGGCGACATCCCAGACCCGCGCGGTCTGATCGTCGGACGCGGTGACGACGAACCGGCCGTCCGTACTGAACAAGGCCGACCTCAGCGCCCCCGAGTGTCCGCGGAAGGCCACGAGTTGTTTCCCGGTCTGTACGTCAAGCAGACCGAGGCCTTCCTTGCCATAGGCCAACAGCTTATTGCCGTCGGGACTGAACGGGCTGAGGACCGCCCGGCGGAATTTCCAGTTCTCGACCCAAACGTCCGAGCCGTCAAAGCTCGTCAGCTCCTTGCCGCTAGTCGCGTCGAGAATGCGGATCGCAGGGCTGAAAACCACGATTCTCTTCCCGTTCGGCGCGAAGCAGGCCACCTGCTCCGAGCCGGTCTTTTCGACGGCGAACAGCAGGGAGCCGGTCTCGGCGTCCCACACCTTGATATCCTTATTGGGTACCCTATCGGATTTGGCGGACACCAGGATCCGCCGGCCATCGGCGCTGAACTCGGCACGGAGGACTTCGCCCTCGTGGGGCAGTTTGAGCAACTCCCTCCCGTTGGCGGCATCATAAACGCGGACGAACGCGTGCCCCTTGCCCATGGTCAACACCCCGTTGCCGGTCCTCGTGCCGGTGATGGAGTACACGGCATAGCGCTTCTTGGCGCTGTCGCCGACGAGAACCTTCCGGCCGTCGGGACTAAAGCAGGCGCAGGAGGGGCTGAACTCGCCAGACCGAGGCGCCACGAGTTGTTCTCCGGTTGCCACGTCCCAGATGCGGGCGGGGGTGAAAGGCAGCGGCTCGGTGTTTTCACTGACCTGCTTCCAAAGGGCGTCCGTGCCGTCGGGAGGTGGTTTCGGTTTCGACAGGAAGGAGAGCGCTTCAAGCAGCGGGAAGCCTCCTTTGCGGATCCGGATCTGGTCCTCATTGGCAACGCTCAAGAGCCGCCGGCTATCGGGGCTGAAGGCCACGTTACTGACCTCCGTGAGGCCGTCAAGATCGCGGAGATTGGCGGCAATACCTTCCCGAGGTGCCTTGAGGTGATGCAGCAACTTGCCCGTAGCCGTATCCCAGATCCGCGGGCCGAAGTGCCGGAAATCGTTGGCGCCGGTGGCGAGATACCTGCCGTCGGGACTGAACGCCATCATGCTAAGACTAGAGATCGGCTCGGCGAGCGGCCGGGCATGGTTCTTCGGTGGATCCAGCCACCAGAGCCGGACGGTCCCGTCCGCGGCGGCGGTCACCACATACTTGCCGTCCGGGCTAACGCCTGCGCTGTTGACCTGGCTCTGGTGGCCGCGCAACACGGCGACCGGCTCGCCAGTTTCGGCATTCCAAACGCGAGCAGTGCGGTCCACGGACGTCGTCAGCACGAGCTTGCCGTCCGGACTGAATAATAAGGTCCGGAGTGGGTTCTCGTGGCCGTGCAGCATCGTCAGCTCCCTGCCGTCCGCGGAATCCCAGATCGACACGTAGTTGCCGCGGATCGTGGCGAGTCGCTTGCCATCAGGGCTCCAGGCGGCAGGGTCTTCAAAGCTCATGCCGCCGTTCTTGACATTGAACAGCATCCTGCTGGCCGCTATGTCCCAGACCTGGACATCGTCGCCGACTCCGAGCGCCACCCGCTTGCCGTCCGGGCTGAAATGACCGAAATAAGGAGCGCTTCCCGAGAACGCCTTGGGCTTCAGAATCGTTGCAACGTGTTTGCCGGTCTCCGCGTCCCAAACGCGAGCGAGTGTGTTTTCGCGGTCGTTATAGGACACGAAAGCGGTTGAGTCCCCTACAAAGCCTCTGAATGCGAAATCCTGCTTGCGCACGCTGATTTCTTCGGGATCTGACTCCACCACCCTTGGCGACGGGGAGCTAACCCACGAGGATTCCGGCGACTGATAGCCGGAAGAGACCGTCAAGACCTGTCGGCCATCGCGGCTGAAGCTTGCGGAACACGGGATGGAGGCATGACCCTCGACGATGGCCAATTGCTTGCCGCTGGGTACCTCCCAGATGCGCACGGTCGTGTCATTAGAACCGGTGACCAGGCGTTTGCTATCGGCGCTGAAGGCAGCCGTCCGGACCCGCCCTTGATGGCCCCGGAGGACGGCCAACTGTTTGCACGTCGCTGCGTCCCAGAGCCGGGCAACTCGGTCTGTATATTCGACCCGCTTCCGATCCCGTTCGAAGAACGCTACACCCGCGTAGAGCGTGACGAAGTAATTGCCATCTGGGCTGAGCGCGGCGCCGGCCATGAGGCCGCCGCCGTCCTCGCGGAAGCCCGGAGTAGCGAAGAGCTGCTTCCCGCTTCCGGCGTCCCAGAAGCGCACCGTACCATCCCTGGCACAGCTCATGATCCTCTTGCCATCCGGCGTGAACCGGGCGGAGAGGACCGCCCCTTGATGGCCGAAGATCGTACGAGCCTCGTGACAAACCTCCAGGGCCGTGACCAAGGCGTCATTTGCCTCTTTGCTGGGCGCGATCCGTGCGGCTTCGATGGCCAGGAGCAGGCCCAGGGTCGGGTCGGTATGCAACTCGGCGGAGGACTGGGCGGTCAGCCGTAATCCCTCTGCCCGGACCAGCGCCTCTTGCTTTGCGTCGCGCTCGGCTTCTGCCTTCTGCCGCTCCTTCGCTTCCGCTTCCTTGGCATTGACCGCATCGCCTTTGGCCCTCTGTTCTTCACTGGCGGCTGCCAGCGCCTTCCCTTTCTCCACCTCGGCGTCCCATTCCTTGGCCTGGGCAATCTGCCGCTGTTTGGATTCCGCTTCCCACGCCCGCTCCGCCCGAAGCAATCCCCACGTGGACCCGACGATCCCGCCCGCTAAAGCCAGCAAGACCAGTCCGGCGGCCAGCACCGGCCCCCGGTTCCTCCGGCAGAACTTGACGGCCCGGTAATGCAGCGATGGCGGACAGGCTTCCACCGGCTCGTCCTGCAGATAGCTTTCGACATCGCGGACGAGATCCCCCGCCGTCTCGTAGCGCCGCGTGCGGTCCTTTTCCAGGGCCTTCATGACGATCCAGTCCAGTTCGCCACGCACCAGTTTGGCGAGCCGGGCCGGTTCGGTGTTCCGCTGGAGACTGATCTGGGCCAGCGCTTGCCCCGACGAGCTGATTCGCGTGCTCGGTCGGGGCGGCTCCGCCTCTATGATCTGGGTCAAGATGGCCGCGAAGGCGGCGCCGCGCAGGCCCTGCATGTCGAGCGGGGTGGTTCCCGTGACCAATTCGTACAACAGCACACCGAGTGAGTAGATGTCGCTTCGCGTGTCAATGTCCTGGTTGTTCAGTTCCGCCTGTTCCGGGCTCATGAACTGGAGCGTCCCGATGATGGCCCCGAACTGGGTGAATAAGGTTTTTTCGGTCAGACGCTGCCCGGTCGCCTTCGCGATGCCGAAGTCGATGACTTTGACGACCGGCTTGCCGTCGTAGGGGGCAACGAGGACGTTGGAAGGTTTGATGTCGCGGTGGATGATCCCCTTCTGGTGGGCGTGTTGCAGCGCCTGGCAAACCGGGATAAACAGCTCCAATCGCTGCCGCAGGGTCAGTCGCCGGGCGTCGCAATGCTGTGTGATGGGCACGCCCTTGACCAGTTCCATGACAAAGTAGGGGCGGCCCGCTTCGGTGCTGCCGGCATCAAGCACCCGGGCGATGTTTGGATGATCCATCATCGCCAGCACCTGCCGTTCAGCTTCGAAGCGTGCGACGACCTGAGCCGAATCCAACCCGGCCTTGACGATCTTGAGGGCGATTGTCCGGCGCACCGGCTCCAGTTGCTCCGCCATCCAGACGTTGCCCATGCCCCCTTCGCCGATCTGCTGCAGGAGCTTATACCGCCCGATGCGCGTGCCGGGCGTTTCGGCGGACGGCGGCTGCGCGAGGGCGGCCACCGGGGCGTTAGGATCGAGCGTTACGGTCTCGGCGGCGGCCGGCTGGCCCGGGCTTACCCCCATCCTTGCCGCCGGCGCCGGGATCAACGGCCGATCCAGAAAGCTGCCCAGCTTGGCGCGGGTCGCGAGGAGTGCCTCGACCTGGCCGCGCAGGGCGACGTCGCCGGCGCACTGCTTTTCGAGGAAGCGACTCCGGTCGGCCGCCACATCGATCTCGGCGGCCTGTAGGAAGAGGTCGTTCGCTCTGGGGTTCCATTCAGCCATGGGATCTGCCTCTCAGGGCTCTACGCCGTCGGGTCTATCCCCAATGCGACTAATCCGGGCTTCATGCACGGGGAAGGCAGTAGAAGATTCATTTTTCTTCACCGCCTAGGGCCTGGAACAGCCAGGTCCGGGCCAGGAGCCACAGGCGGTCGCCCGCCCGGCGGCTCAGTCCCAGCAGTTGGGCGGCCTGCTGGTGCTCGAAACCGGCGAAGTAGCGTAGCTTGACCAGGGCGGCCGCCTGGGGGTCGTGCTGTTCCAGCTTTTCCAGCGCCTCGTGGACGGCCAACAATTCGTTCGCCCGATCGTCCACCGCAAGGAGGCCCTCGTCGAATTCCTGGCGCCGGGCTCCGCCGCCTCGCTTCTGCCGCCGTTTGCTTCGCGCCCGTTCGATCAAGATGCGGCGCATCGCCTCTCCAGCAGCGGCGAAAAAGTGGCCGCGGCCGCTCCATTGCTGGTCGGAGCCGCCACCGACCAGTCGCAGGTAGGCTTCATGGACCAAGGCGGTGGCCTGAAAAGTTTGGCCGGGGGCCTCCTGTGCCAAGCGCTGCGCGGCGAGGCGACGCAGTTCGTCGTAAACCAGGGGCAACAGTTGTTCAGGTGCCTGGAGGTCGCCCTCCTCTATGGCGCCCAAAACGCGGCTAACATCGCTCATCTCCACCTACCTACCTTCCGCACATTCCGCCAAGATTGTCTTCGAAGTTCCGGAGCGTCCCAATCGGTAACTTGGCCGGTCGTTGTGTCGTTCTTGCTGAATCCCTCGATCGCCCGGTTTTGTTCCCGCCGTGCCTCAGACTCCTTTATTTCTCGAGTTCGCATGTGAACCAGCTTAACGCGCGGAAGTCAAAAAGTCGCTCCTGTTGGCGCGGCAAGGCTAACTGATCGTGGCTCCGAGCCAGGTGCTCATCTGAATCAGTCCATGCAAAGGGGAATGCGAGGATCGGTGGACGGAGCCACCCGCTGCAAGAAGGCCCTGGAATCCGGCCCTTGTAGGAGCCGGCTCCGTCCGGCGACGATCGGCTTCGCTTTTCCAATTGCGCGGTCCGATTCAGGATTCGAGTTCCAGAGACCGTGCGCGCTTCGGTCGGATCGACGAATGGCACTAGCTCAAGGCGCAATCCTTTACTATTAAACGACTTGCAACTCTTGCCCAGCGACCGGTTCAAAATCTATGTTGATATGTGCCGTAGTAGACTTTGCTATGGAACAAGTGAACTTTGGATTTTTGAAACTGTGTTCACTAAAGTAAACATCGCATCAGTCCACTCGGACAATCGGCATAAAGCCATGCGCCATAGAGCCTTTCGCTTAAGCTAGTGCCATTCGTCGGATCGACCGAAGCGTCGAATGCCGGCTTCAAGTCATCATGCCGCAAGCCGAGATTTTACTGCGTCGTCGAAACCCTCGCATAGCCGATGATCATCCTCCACCGGCTGGCCGCTAGGTAATTGAAGGTGGACACCGCGACGCCGAAGGCGAAGTTCGGGGGTTTCGCCCTGCCGATCATGGACATGGCTTACGGCAAGCTCGAATTTTGATCGGAGCCGGGCATCTCGCGGCTGCTCGACGGACCGGGCTGACGCAATCATAAATGGTTGCTTTGTTGCAGTCGTAAAGCAAACAGCGGTTTGACTTACCGCCCGTCGGGGCTACCGCGGTAATTGTCCGCCATACCGGTCAGCGTCATAACTGGAATGATCGGCGAAAAAACCTCAGGCTTGAGCAGGTGTGGGAGCGATTGGCGTCTCCAGGACGAGAGAAGACAGGCAATGTGAACTCGGCATCGTGAACGGCCGGCACTTCACCAGGGGCTTCCGGTGCCCATTGAGTCGGCTTTCAACGCCTGAGGGCTCGGCCCAGCCGTCCGACCTTGCTCGTGGTGGGACGATTTCGCGAATTCTCGCGGTTACGCCTGCAATTTCGGGCTGCTGGTCGCGCCAAGGGCGCGAAGAATCCCCGCTTGGTGCTGGAATCAGCAAGAGGTAGCTGCCCAGCGAGAATCCTTTGAGCCGCCACTCGACCCATTCCTTGCGGTCGCCGGGACCTTCGCCCAGAAGAAACGCTCTCCGCACTCAGCGGGTGATGCAGTGGTACCAACGAGTGACGGATGGGTTCACGAGATGGGCGCGCGCAATGGCTATCGTTGGGACCTCCTCACGTGGGCAGTTCGCGGAATTCGCCCAAACTACCACCCCAGGGGTGCGTTTCGACTCTGCAATGCATGTCTTTTCTATTGGGAAACCGCGCGGCCCAAGTTGCCAGGCGCAGCCACTGCTTTGGACATGATGGATCGCGTTGATCAACCGCGCGACGGAGCCCTACTAACGACGGCTCTGGTGCGATGGTCGCGGCAGTAGTTTGCGAAGAATCTGCCATTGCTGATTCGTCAAGTCCTTGGGATATTCCGCTCGTTCCGTGCGACATCGGTACGACTCCTTACGTTCCGCGGCAGGAAACCGAGGGGAGTGGTACCGTTTTTCATCGGTTTGAGGGATTCCAGGTCACGCTCTAAGTCCTTATTCCATGTACCGCGCAGTGTAACTTAGCTAATCTCCCCAGCCGAGCCGGCTTGCGACGCAGGCCCGCGAAATCGAACAGCGAGCCGGAGTATGCCCAAGGTGTTCAAGTTGCAATCTCGACCCGGACCAAAACCGAGATATCGGCTGGATGCCGGCAAGATCATCGAGACGGTGAAGAACCTCGAACCGAGAACGTCGTCTGGATGCCGGCAAGATCATCGAGACGGGGAAGAACTTGGCCGACGACATCAACCGCCGGTTGCCGGGAACCAACCTGGCCGGGCTCGCCGAAGAGCTGGCCGCGCTCGCGGTTGCGACCGAAAAGCGGGGACGGCGAGCACGCCGGCCCTTCCTCGCCATCAGGGCGCTCTCCGCCCTGGCGATCAGCTTGCTCCTCCTGGGGCTCTGGTATCTCGCCCGGCACATCCATGCGAGGTGGGAATTCGGTACGATCAACAGCGTCTTCGACGCGCTCAACACAGGGTTCAATCTCCTCGTCCTCCTCGCGGGCGCCCTGTGGTTCTGCGTGACCCTCGAGGCCCGGATCAAGCGCAAGGAGGCCCTGGGTTTCATCGAGGAGCTGCGCGAGTTCGCCCACGTCATCGACGTGACCCAGCTCTACTACACCGCCGACCTGTACCAATCCGGCCACGAAGCCCGGTCCTGCAGCCCGGCCATCGACGAGACCTACCTGCTCTACTGCACGCAGATGCTCGGCGTGATCAGCAACCTGGCGCCCCTCTACACGCGCGGGGCGACCGGCGACTCGATCCTGCGCACGGCCTCGGAAGTCGAGAGGCTCGCCATCGCCATCACCACGAAGCACCTTGCCAAGGCCGAAGCAGCGCGCGGGGTGAACAAGGACGTCTCGGGAGCGGGCGCGGAACACGGAAGCTCACGCACCCTGGTAGAATCTGTTCCGTCAACGGTCACATTGCCATCTTCGAATGAGACATGAAAGTGAGCCCCCTTTCCACAGCCGGTAAACGCACCGTTAACGCGAGCTGCGCTCTTTCTGGTCGCGACCGTCAACCCGGGCACGAGAGAAGACACGCATTGTGAACTCGGCATTGTGAACGGCCGGCACTTCACCAGGGGCTTCCGGTGCCCATTGAGTCGGGTTTCAACGACTAAGGGCTCGGCCCAGCCGTCCCAGCTTGCTGGTGGAGGGACGATTTCGCGAATTCTCGCGGTTACGCCTGCAATTTCGGGCTGCTGCGCCCGCCAAGGGCGCGAAGAATCCCCGCTGGGTGCTGGAATCAGCAAGAGGTAGCTGCCCAGCGAGAATCCTTTGAGCCGCCACTCGACCCATTCCTTACGGTCGCCGGGACCTTCGCCCAGAAGAAACGTTCTCCGCACGCAGCGGGTGATGCAGTGGTAACAACGGGTGACCGATGGGTTCACGAGATGGGCACGCGCTATGGCCATCGTCGGCACCTCCTCAAGTTGGCAGTTCGCGGAATTCGCCCTAGCTACTACCCCCAGGGGTGCGCGTCAACTCTGCAATGCACGTCTTTTTGCTTCTTTGCTATTTCTATTTGTCCGAATTACGCCGGCAATTGTAATGGCAGCCGCATGTGATCCTGTATCTCGCCAACGACCCTATTTGTGCCTCGCTTCGGGCAACTTCTTGACTTCGTCGGGCGCCATGTCTTTGACGCTGAGATCGGCGCAGATCACGCGGTACTTGTCGGTGCCAGTGGGCCGATACCAGAGAATGGGCCGATCAGGCGTCCCCAGCTTCACGCCGCCGCCAACGTAGTGCGGATCGTTCTCGGGCTTGAGCATCTCGTAGAACGCGATGCCTTGGACCTGCTTCTGCGTCAGCGCCATCGCGGCCTTCATGAGCTCGGCCGTAATCTCAGGCGGAATCTTCTTGCCATACTTCGCTCGAAGCTTTTCCTTACCGCCGTACTTTCCTGCGATCTTATCCATGTCCGCTTCAAGCTTATCCTTTGTAGCGTGATCGATCTCGACCTCAACGCGCACCATCCCCATCGAAGGGTTCGCCACGTCCACTTTCATCCCGAACGCGGCCGGAAACACGCCCTTGCCGTGCTCGGCGAGAATACGCAAGGTCCTGAGGAGGTCCTCCTCCGCGGGCATCGTCAAGTCAATGGCTTGGGTCGAATAGCCTTTGGGCGGTTCCAGGCTGAACAGCGAGGGTTTCAAAACGACGTCGTAGCGGAAATTGCTCATGACAATATGAGTCATCCGTCGCCCATCCAAGACGACCTCGATGCGAACAGGCCGGGCGGTGTCGGGATCGGCCCAAAGGGTCATGTCCACCCTGTTGGCACGGATCCGGAAGCCGACCGCCTTGTGTCCGTCCATCTTTTTCTGGCCGAGCCTCTCGGCCTTCTCGCCCGTGCCGCTGCTCCCTTCGCGGACGAGCCGGCGCACCTTCTCGAACAGATCGGGCGGAGCGCTGTCGCCCGGCTTCTTCACTTCCTCCTCGATCTTCTTCATGTCCATCGATACGGCGAACTTCGCCATGGGCATGAGCGTCATGCACTTTGACTGTTGGCCGTCGACAATCGTGATCTGGTCCATGACGATGTTCTTGGCAGGACCGGTCGTCACCTTCATCTCAATGCGCTGGTGCGACGGCGCAAGGAAGAGCCCTTTCCCGGTCGCGGTCTCAGACAACTGCCCATCCATTTCCTTCGCTTCCTCGGTCACATCGTAGGTGGCACTAAGGAGGCGGTCGAAAGCGTCGGCTACACGTGCAAAGGCCATGTTGGGCGAGCCTCCCACCGTCATCCAGGATATCCCAATGCCGAGGGCCACGAGTGCCGTCGCGGCCACGGCGAACTCGGCAATGCGTTTCATGTTTGGGGCCCTTTCCGTGGCCATAGCGGGACGAGCGGCCGCTTCCGGGATAGCCTCTTCCGCGCGGTCAGCGGCTTCCGTCGGGCCTACACGGCCCAGGATCGCCGCCCGGAGCATTTCCGCATATTGCGGGTCGGGCGATACGCTCGGGTCTCCCGCTTCGCGCACCAACCGGGCCAGCACTTCCTCGTCGCTATTGAATAGATCACTCATAGGACCGATCCTTGGCTGGCCGTCGTCCGTCGCCGCAGGACGCCATGTACCCACGGAGCAAACGGCGCGCCTGCGCCGCGCCTTGGAAAGTAGCGACTCGACCGCCTTGGGGGTTCTTCCCAGACGGGTGGCGATCGTCTCGACGGAAAGCCCTTCCACATACTTCCAAAGGAGTACTTGACGGCGGTCGCTGGGAAGAAGCAGGATCGCCGCGCGCACGACCGAGATACGTTCCACCTGTTCCAGCACGTCCTCGGGTAAAACGGAGATGTCTTCCAGTTTGGCCGCCTCCCCGGATTGATCGGCAAGCGACCTTCGGTTCCCAGCCAAGGCACGGCGCCGGTAGTACAGGGCGACTCGACGGCGGGCGATGCCATACAGCCAGTTCCGGAAGCTGCCCCGGGTTGCATCGCACTGTTCGATTCCGTCCAGTGCTTCCAGCCAGGTCTCCTGATTCAAGTCCTCCGCGACCGCCCGGTCGCCCCCAACAAGGTGGAAAACGAAGCCGTAGACCTCGTGAAGATGTCGATCGACAGCGGCGCTCCAGATGGAGCGGTCGCCCTGCTTCAGAGCCATAACCAGGCTCGACTGATCGTCGCCCGCCATGCCCGCTCCCTCGTTGGGTCCCGAGTCCTCACAAGCATATTTGCGCGAGGGGACGAATTCCTTCCCGGGCGGAACTCAGATACCCACCTTTCCCAGGCGGGTGTCGAATGGTGTCGAAGTCCGGCACGCGCGTCTTTTTCAGGTGTGGAATTCGTATCGCCTTCAAGTTGGGCTGCCGACAAGCGAGGTAACCGCGTCGGTTACCCGATTCCAGATGCGTGTGAGGCGACTCGGTCGTTGGCACTGCGGCCAGGCGTCTGAACGTGGTCGGGACAATTGACCCACTTCCGATCAGGATAATCGATGTAAGCCGTGGTCTGCAAAGGACGGTAGTACCGGCGGCCTCTTCTCTTCTGCCCCGGATCGTCGTTCCGTTCCCGCTTGTTTCCAGGTGGCGGAACGGGGAACGCAACGATGATTTCGCTCAGACCCCCGTTGATCACGGAACGTCATTCTGTGTCAAGCCAGAGCGACCTTGCCCGCGACGCCTCGCCAAGCTCAAGGTACCTCCGCCCAGCTTGTGACGCGGACACGACCTGGAGTAAAGGAATCCGTCGCAGTGGGTTTTTGAAATCAACTCGCCAAGCGACCGGCTCAGTAAAGAAAGCGGCCATTTGTTTGACTGAAAGATCCGGTTGCTTGCCGCCCCTCCGACCGAGACGGCAGCCGCAGGAGTTGATAGCATGGGAAGGGTTGGTAACGCCGGGTTTCCGCCGCCAGGTTGGGGGCGTCAATGATGGCATCCGAGTCTCTCCTTGAGCGTGTGAATCGGTGCCTCGGTCAGCTCATCGAGCGTCGCGGTTTTTCGGTCGAGAGTGATGAAGGATCGATGGGAGAGGCGTGGGTCCGCCTACAGTCCGAGGCGATTGGGACGTTGATGCAGCACGTGTGCTGTTCGGCCAGAAGCCTCGGAAAAGTCTGGTCAGGCGATTCGCGTAGCCATCCATGGTCGTTCAACGAGACTGTGCGGGGCCACCCCATGAGAAACATTCAGGCTAAGCCGCCGATCTGCTCCACGGTTCTGGTCCTGCTGGTCATCATCAACGGCGCCCGAGCGGATGAGCCAAAGGAGGTCCGCGGACGGGTCGTCGATGAAGCGGGGATGCCGGTCGCCGGAGCGTCCGTCGGCTGCTTCTGGAGGGCCAACGGGTCGAGCAGGGATCATGACGGTAAGCCGTACGATCTCACCAAGAAAGAAAATGTCAGGCTCGTGTGGGGCCATCTCGGTGAGATGCAACCCAACGGCTGGCCCCAGCCCATGCTGGCAGGGTCTGATGGCCGGTTCTCGATTAAGGATCCGGACCCGTACTTCGCCGTGATGGCCATGGACCCGTCGCGACGGCATGGCGGAATCGCCCTGATCCCGAAGGCGCAGCGAGCCGAGCCTCTTGAAATCCGGCTGGTCCCTCTTGTCACGGTGCGCGGGTCGTTCGAAGGGCCGGGGCCTGGTCAGCAGCCAAATTGGACCCATGTTTACGTTCACTTGCCCAAAGACCCCAGCCGTCCGCTCCACAGCGCCAGGCTCGTCAGTTGCGGTTCCTTCGAGGCGAAGTTCGAATTCCGCCTACCCCCGGGCCGGTACACGGTCGAAGCCTATAGCCAGTTCGCCGATAAAGCGCAGTTTGAAGGGGAACTCGTCCCGAACAGGGTGGTCGTGCTGGAGGCTGGGAGGACCGACGTCGATCTCGGCCGGCTCGGATTCGTGCCCCACCGTCCTGACCGCCAGACCCTGGAAGCGAAGGCGAAGGCGGAAGGTTCCTGGAACGACTACACTCAGCACTATGGCGAGTCGCCACCCCAGTGGCACGCCGCCGACGCCCGTGGTGTGAGCAAGGACGCTCGGATCGCCGACTTTCGCGGGAAGTGGCTCCTCATCGACTTCTGGGGCCTGGGTTGTCGCCCTTGCCTCGCCACGGGCTTGCCCAAGCTGATGAGATTCTATGAGGAGCACACGGCGCAACATGATCAATTTGAGATCATTTCGATTTGCATCGACTTTGAGGGCGGGTTGAAATCGATGGCCGACGTCGATCGGGCGTTGGAGCCCATCGTCAAGCACGTCTGGGGCGGCAAGACCCTGCCGTTCCCGATCCTGCTTGATCCCACATTCAAGACGTGGGAGCGATTCGGCCTTCCGGGGTTGGGGACCGTCATCCTGATCGATCCGGCAGGGAAACTCACAAAGGGCGATGAGGACGTGCTGGCGGAAAAACTCAAGGAACGGGCCGCTCGTCCGAGGTAAAAGATCACCCCCCGCCTCACAGCTTCCCCGGATCTCCGTTGCCTATGCGTCGGTACAGACGACCGTCCGACTCAGGACGATGAGTCGTTGTCATTGCGGCCTCCTCGACCAGATCTGGTCTCGGCTTAGCGACGTTTCTTGTCTATCTGCTTCGGGAAGGCCGCGTCGGTTGCATTGCCGAAGCTTCGGATGTCCGCGATGTTCTTTTCTCGCCCTGTCCGTTTCCCCGCGTTACGCTGCAAGTGAAGACTCTGTTCTGTCGTCGAAACCCCGTGCATATCCGAAGATTCGGTGACACCCTGGAATTCGATCCGCTCGGGCTCCAGCTCGGCACAACGCGTCACTCGGTATTGGACGGGGAGGCGACGTCTTCGATGGGGGCTGAGGCGAACCGTCCACTGAGGGCCGACTTTGACGACCAGGCGGCCTGCGTGCTGGGTAGGCCGCGAACATCCAGGGGGAGGAAGCCGTGACCCTGGCATACTTCTCGGGCGGATAGCGGACGGATTCTCGACGCGTTTCGACGCCTGCGCTTTCCGCGCAAAGTCACGCACCCGCCCTCGCCCGGACCTGGAGGCCCGGCGGCGCTCGCCGGCGCTGACTCCAGATTACGTCGCCCATATAATGACCTGATCAATACAAACCGCGACCGGTCGGCCACCGCCGCGGGGCGGTCGGCCCGCTGGCCGGCCTCTCCGGAGCGGGACTGTATGTCCTCGGCCCGCGATCGGCGACGAGGCGATCAAGGCGCACCGGTCCTACTTCGACCAAGCGACCCTAAACCCGAGGATGCGCGGTCTCTACGGCTCGGAGGCACACCGCTGCTTCGAGCGGCACGACGAGCCGCCATGGCCTGCTTGGGAACCCCTCCAAACCCGAAGATCCGCGACAGTGAGGTTCACCACGGTGGCACACGCTGTTCACCCTATTTGAGATCCTCAAATCTCGCCAGCAGGGCGTCGAAGTGGATTTTAGCTTCTTCAAAAGCGAGCTCCTCGGCGTTGAGGGTCAGCAGGTAGCCCGAGCCCGGCTTCCGCCAGAGCACTTCAAACCCGTGGCGGGTCTTCCCGGTGGCCGAGGTCGAGCGGAACTCGAGTCTGTGGCCGGCCAGCCCTTTGACTGGATGCGCAATGTCGGCGATGACGGTGAAATTCTTGAGATTCTTCTCGTAGTACTTGCGGCGGGGGATGAGAATCGCCTTGGGCTCGAGCGGGAGCGGAAGCGAGAAGGCGACGAAATGGACCTGGACATCCCCCTTGCCGGACTCCGGCGGCTTGAAGCGGATCACCGCCGCGCCGGGCTCGTTGACCTCCTCGAGCGACCAGCCTTCACCGGGCGCGGTCAGGCGGCAGCCGAGCTCGGCGTTGGTGTAGACGCGCCCGGCGATGCCGGTCCGGAACTTGCCGGCAAGCGGCGCGGATTTCGATCGGTGGTCCCTGATCGCGATGGCGAAGGTCGCCGGCAGCGCCTGACGTAGCGGCTGGGTTCCCTCCACCGTCTCGTGATCGATTAGCTTGACGAGGACAAACGACGTCCCGACCTCGTTGGCGCCGGCGTCGACGGGGATCCAGCGCCCGACAAAGACCTCATTCCACATGTGGCCGGCCCACTGGCCGGGGATCATGCGCTCGCCGAGCGCGATTCGCGTAGGAATGCCGGCGGCTCGGGCCAGCGAGGCGAACAAGATTGCGAACTCGCTGCACTTCCCCTTCCGGCAAGCGAGCACCTCCGGCCCGGTCAGCGTCTCGGCGATGAGGCTAGGCTCGATGTTCTTCAACATCCAGGCGCAGAGCGCCTTGACGGCTTCCAACGCGTCGGTCTTGCCCCGCGTTACCTCTCGCGCGACCGCGACAATCTTCTCATCGTGCGGCTTGATGTACCGCGACTCTCCCAGGTACGTCGCGAATTCCGGCCCGCTGATCGGGAGCCGCGTCGGCGCCGGCAAGGGCTTGGGGGGCTCGATCCGCACGACCACCCGGTACTGATCCCCGTCTCGCAGCTCTTCGACAACGCGCTGGCGATCATCCTCCAGGCGGAATCGGTCGAAGGGGATGTCTTTCCATTTGAGCTCGACGGTCAAGGACTCCAGCAATTCGGGCGCGCCGACCTCCTTACCCAGGGGATACATCAGGACGTCGCGCCCAGCCAGCTTGCGGTAGGCGATTTCGCGCGCCTGCTCGGCTGGTGCGCGCCGGATGATCACAAGTCCCCCCGCTGCCGTCCGCTCGAGGCACAGGCCGTTGGCATCCAGGACCAGCCGCTGCTCGCCCTCCTCCGAGCCGGTCACGACCGACCAGGCCACACCCGGCTTACCGGCCCGCGCGCCGAACCGCTTGACCTTCGCTGGCTTGGGCGTGCACGACTCCTCCGCCAGCAGCGTCAACTCGCCCGCCTCGAAACCAGGCGGCCGGTCGGCCAGCCAGTCCTCCAGGCAGACATCCAGGACGATCGCCTCGGACCGATCGAACACGCGGCTCCGTTCGATACCGGCTATCGTCGCGGTCACCGTGAACGACGAGCCGTGGCTCCGACCAGTCACCCGCGCCGTGCCCGACTCGCGCTTCCTTTCGAGCAGGATCGACACCGGGCGATAATCCGTCGTCACCACGTATTCCCCGCGCTCCGTCAGTTCTTCCTTGTTGAACCCGAAGATGTTGACTAGCACCCGCGACTCCTGCGTGATCCGCAAGTTTCCGTCGGGCAAGCGGACGACCACGGTGTGGACGTAGCCGTACCGCTTGCCGTCGGCGACGTAGGAATGCCAGACGTCGCGCTCGCGTGGTGCGGCTTGTGCCGTGCCACTGGCCGAGCCCACCAAGCCGAGGACCAGCACCGTCCATCGAAGCGATCTCATGACGCGCGCCTCCGTCGAGAGAGGGGAAGAAGGATCACGAAGAAATCCCGGGGCCTGCGACAAATGTAACACTGAGCGAGGGTTACCGTCAATGACGGCATCACGCGGGGCTCGGACCGATACCGATGGGGACCGGCGCTGGGCGAAGCCTGTCGGAATCAACTCCGCCTCAGGAAGTGTGAGTGGTTAAGATCATCGATGCGGATTCGGCCAGTTTTGAGCAACTTGTCTCATATTCGGCGCCGGAACTGCCTCAGAGGACGTGATCGGGATGAGAGTCCGCCTACGGTAGCCATTCACGAGGGCCGGATGCTGACTTGGTTCTATTCCAGTCGCCGCGACTATATTGCACTGACATAGCATTCATGTTGCGGTCGTGCTGAACTGCGATCCGGAAATGTCGTCGCTAATTGACTTCTTCTTTCGCGCCGCCCAACAATTCATTCAAACCGACGCCGCTTCGTCGCGCGGCTTGATCAGGCGTTACGGCCAGCGGAGGCGCACCGGATGCCGAGCGTTGATTCCCTGACTTTCGACGTCGCCGACTGTCAATTGGTGCAGCATGCGGACTCAGAGCGCATCTGGGTCAGCGCCAACCACGTCGCGTGCAGGCTCAAGTTCGATCGTGGAGTGATCTACTGATGAAATGGACATGCCGCACCTGCGGAGTCGAACACACTGACGTTCCCCTGTGCTTCGGCATCGAGGCACCGTGGCGGGCGCTTGTCCCCGAGAGCGAGTTCGATCAGCGGGTGGACCTTACTTCCGACCAATGCGTCGTGGACGGGCAGCACTTTTTCATTCGCGGCCACATCGAGATACCGATTCACGATTATCCCGAGCCGTTCGCATTCTCGGTTTGGTCGTCTCTCAGCGAGCGCAGTTTTCTCCACATTTCCGAGCGTTGGGAGGCCTTGGACCGCGCTTCAGACCCGCCGTATTTCGGATGGCTTTGCAGCCCCATTCCGGTTTATCCGAGCACCATCCACCGCAAGCTTTCGGTGCAGTCACGTCCACCTGGACTTACTCCGCTGTTTACCGTCGAGCCGACGGAGCATCCGCTTGCACTCGACCAGCACGATGGAATCAGCGTCGAGCGTTGGCACGAGTTAGCACATCAGCTCCTCCAGCACGACACCCGATCTGCGTCCAACCGCAACGCCTGACCTCGCGCTGGAGCGCACCCGGCACGCCACGGGAGCTTTCTGGTACATCGAGGCTTTCTCTTGCCCGGCGGGTCCGCGGCGATCTGACGTTCCGGAGGCGCACTTCGGTTGGATCGACCGACGCTTCCCTTGCCAGCCTCAGTTGATCATGCCACAAGCCGAGGTTTTGCTCCGTCGTCGAAACCCTCGCATCGCCGATGACCATCCTCCACCGGCTGGCCGCTGGAGTAAAGAAACCCGTCGTAGTGGGTTTTTTGAGGTTAAGTCGCTAAGCGACCGGCATGGTAACCAAAACGGCCGTCTTCTTTACTGTCCCTAGCAGGCCCGCCTCCGCGGTGGTCGTCACATCCACCCCACTCCGCGCTGCCGCAGCCCCGCGGCGATCAGCGGATCGCAGACTTCATCGCGGTGAAAACGGATCGCCTTGGCCGTGCCGGCAAGCTAACCGTTGCACCAGGAGCGACGGGGGAGAGAAAGCCACTCCCGTCAGCCCGGTGTCGAAGTCCGCGTCCGTCCGGATGTCGGCGTCGATCTGCTCGCGGTGGTCGCGATTTAGACGTTCTTCCTCGGCGAGAACGCCCGATTCGTGCCGGTATCGATCACCAAGCCAACAGAATGATGCGATCAGGTTTTGGGTACCAAACGGCGTCGGCGCTTCCATGAAATCGGAAATTCAGCGCATCTTGTATATAGAGAAAATAGGAAAACTGCGCCCATCGGTTTCTGCACGGACTGCCAGGTTGCCGGTGGGGTGATGCATCGCCTCCCAGATTCTGTCCGGGTAGCGAGTCTGCGGCGCTGGAACGTGGGACGTTGCGATCGATTCTGGGGCGACCCGATGCAATTCGATTGCCCGATTCGCGGGCCTCGGAAGCGGCCCGAATCGGCCGGATGTCACGACACAATATCCAACAAATCAATAACTTACGACGAACACCGAGTGCTCCGCCAATCCCCGAGGCGTTGCGATGCCGAATACTGTGGGTTGGGACTGGAACCCTTCAAAAAAGTCCCAGGCAGTCCCATTTTTTCCCATTTTTCGCGGACGGGTGAATTCAGCGGTCCGTTATCTTTTGTCCCAGGCTGCGAAGACTCTGCCGACGACGCCGATTCTCACAGATTGGCCTGACTTTCCGGTTGGCGAACGCGAAGGCGGCGGGCTTGCTTGGTGATCCGTGATGCGGGATGAAGAACCACGGCCAAGCTCAAAGCCCGATCCAGGCGCGAAGGCGGCGGAATAATCCCCGCGGGTCGGCACCGCTGGGCGATGAATCGACTGTCCTGTCCTGTAGGCGCACGGCGGGGCTCGCCGCCGGTTGTCCGCCGACGAGATAGCGCTTCTGGCACCTTTGGAGATGGCCGAGCAGCCGTTCCTTGGTAGCGCCTTTTTGCACCAGTCGTTGAGAAAGCATATTCCGGTCCGGCCTGGCGCGGAACTCGACCAGGGTCGTGCTGAGCGGGAATTTACGCGAGCTGGAGTCGTTGAGAAACAGGTGAACCCACGCCCAGGATTCCCGATAGTCGCGCGGGGTCATCTGGCGGATATCGGAGAGCGTTTGCAGCCGGTCCAGATCGGGCGACCAGCCGTTTTTCAGGTCGGCGAGGAAGTGATCGATCCGTTCCCGCTCGGAATCGGCCGCGGCCAGATCGGTCTCAAAGTACTCCGCGAGCCCTTCGTCCAACCAGAGCGGCAGGGTGCCGAACGAGCCGTGCAGAAGCGCGTGGGTTGCTTCGTGGCGCAGGTCCTCCGCCAGCCGGGGACTGGAATAGGTGTAAACAACGCGGTGCTCGCCTTGCGCCAGGAAAAACGCCCGGCGCGGCGGCAGCTCGGGAAAGTAGAACTTGAGAAAGTGCTCGAAGGCGTTTCTGTCGTCGAGGACGTAGATCTCGACCGGATCGGATTGAGCGTTCGGGCGGAAATCGAGGTGCTGCTTGAGGTCGCGCTCCAGCGCCTGCAAACAGTTGACGGCCTGCGGCTCATCCGACATGGGAAAGTTCGAGAAGATCAAAAATGGGCCGGATCGGACCTGATGACGAGTCGGTACGAGCGGCCGCCCCTTGTCCGACAGCGTTGCGCAGCTCGGCGCTGTCACGACCACGACCAGCGCCCAGAGCCAGGGCGATCGGATGGAGCAGAGCCGGTGAAACGGCTGGCGATCGATTCCGCCTTTCAAGGTCTCGGCTCTCCTCTCCTCGCGTCAGGATAATGGCCGACCGCGCCGCGCGTTGCGGCGGATTTTCCGTGCCATCGCTCGTTCGATGGAGCGCCAGCGGCTCTTCCAATCGCTGAGCGGAGACAACCCCCAGGGCAGATAGAGCCTCAAGAATTGGAGCGCGTCGGACCGCGTACGATCCGCAACGGTGCTCAAGCTCAAGCTCAGCCGCGCGAGATTCTGCGCCCGGCGATGCCAGGGAAGAGGATACCGAAGGCGAACACCCACGAGATCGATGAGACTGAGCTCGTCGTGCTCGTGCCCATCGCCGATTTTCAGCAGAATGTTCGACGATTTCAGGTCGCGGTGGGAGAGCGATCGCTCGTGGAGCGTCCGGACCAGGCGGGCGAGCGAGCTCGTCAGGCTGCGGATTCGCTCGCGGCGGGCTTCCGGGGGAAGTGCCGCCAACGTATCGCTCAGGTAACTCGACAGGGGCACGGCATCCTGCTCCTTAACCGTGATCAGGTAGGTCTCATGCGGCAAGTACCAGAACACCGGGTCGCTCGCGAACGATCGATAGGCGCCAGGAAGGCCAGGTTGCGGGGCGTCGGGATGCCGCGGGCGGCGAGATGCTGGGCGGCCTGCCAGGATCGCCAGGCGCGCGAGGGGCGGAACAAGGCAAGAATGGGGTCCAGCAGCTTCTTGCGATTGAACCTCTTGTAGATCACCGCGGTCGGTTGGCCGTTCACCAGCATCGTGGTCTCGGCCACGGTCGTGGTGCGCGAGTTCTTCAAGATGGTGGTCCCCGCGGCCTGCAAGGGCCCGTCGGGATCGGCGAGCAGCGCTTGCATCAGAGCGGGGTCGAGGTCACGCGACGCGACGCCCCGGGCCGATTCGCTGGAATAGGTCTCGAAATACTTGTTCGAGGTCCGGCAGCGTCGCCCCCACCGCTGCCAGAGTCGCTCGGCCCACTGGCGGGTCGAGTCCTCGATCCGCCGGGCAATCCGGGCGACATTCCGCGGCTTTTCGGTCCGCTCCTCGAGATAGACTTTCAGGAATCGATAGCGATCCGCGCGACTGCTCCGCAGCCAGAAGAACTGGTTAAGCAGCGCCAGGTTCTTGAGCGCCAGCTTCCAGCTCACATTGCGGCTGCGGCGCAGCGCGTCGAGATCGATCATCACGAGCTCGGGCGAATTCTCGGTCGCAAAGCGGACCAGGACGTTTCCCGGGTGGAAGTCCTGGTGCAGAAGGCCGGCGTTGTGGAGGCGGGCCGTCATGGTCGCGAGCGATTCGGCCAGCTTGCGCCGGATCCGGGATTGCAGCGGCTCCGGAAGAGTTGGCAGCCGGCTTCTCACGAATTCATCGAGCGGCGTTGCGTCGCGAATGCCCAGCGTCACCAGGTAATTCTCGAACAGGAAGTTCACCCGGAACTTCCGTTTCCGCTGTTCGCCGAGCGCGACCGGCGTGATTGTTGCAACTCCGATCGAAGCGAGAAACTCGGTGCGATGGCCTTCGTTGCGTCCCTTCCCGCGGCGGACCCACTGGCGATACGCGGCCCGCCGATCGGGAACCAGGAAGTGCTTGATGTAAACCGGCCCCTCCGGCAGGTCAACCCGGTACACGATCCGCTGGCGCCCCGACTTGATCGTCGTGAGCCTGCCTTCCTGGCGCCACTGGTCCAGGCGCAGGCCTTCGGGACCGAGCAGCACTGCACCCCAGCCAAAGCGATGCCACCAGCCCACTTCGCCAGTTTGTGACCAGTCCCAATCGGGAGGATTGAACATCCGCTTCGGGCTGGTGGGCGCCTCGCGATCGCCGATCGCGGCTGGCGATCGAGCAACATGCGGAGCAGCAAATTTTTGGGGAGTGCAAAGGCTCATCGGTCGCCGGTTTGGTTGAGTGTTCGACTTGGACTCAGCCGACCGGGGTAGGCCCCCATTACTGGCCGTCCAGGGAAGGCCGTGGACCGAATTGCCTTGAGGTTGGCGCGCACCGCAGGCCGGCCGCCGGTCACTGAAGTCACGAACGTCTCCGACCAGGCCGACAACGAGTAGTCAGTCTCCACTTGCTGGCGGCCGGCTGATCCCATCTCTCTGCGCAGCGAGGGGTCTTTCGCCAGCACGCTGATCGCAATGGCCCAGTCGTCGGGCGTGGTCGCCAGGAACCCCGTTTCACCCCCGCGGATCATCTCGCAGTGAGTGCCGATCGGATTGGCGACAACCGGCAAGCCAGCCGCCTGGTACTGCAAGACTTTCAGGCCGCATTTTCCGCGACTCCAGGAATCGTCCGGCAGCCAACTGATCCCGATCTGGCCGGCAGCCAGCTCGCGAGCTTCGGACTGGGCCTGCCAGGCGATCGGCAGCACGGCCAGGGGAAAAGGATGGGGAAATCGGTCGCAAATGACGCGGAGGCGCAGGCGAGGAATCGCCTCGGCCAGCCGTTGCCAGATCATCCGTGATTCTTCCAGCCCCTTGAGCGTGCTCGATGACCCGATCCAGACCAGGTTGAACAGGGCCAGGAGTGTTGGTGTGCCGCGCCATCGAATAATCTTCTGGCTCGACGCAGGTCGGAATCACTCGCACTCGCTCGACCCTGGCACCGGCCCGCAGCGCGCAGTCCGCCAGAAAATCGTTGCCCGCAATGACGGTGTCGGCAACGCGCACGGTTCGCTCGAACCGTCGTTGCCGCCAGGCGCAATGCGGCCCGCGACGATCATAGGAATCGCGATACGCCACCGCGTCATCGAAATCGAAAACCAGATGCCGCGCAGCCTGGCGCAGAATGCGAAGCTGCCAGGCGGGCAGCAATTTGCGTTCGAGAATCACCGAGTCATAGTGCGACGCTCGGTGGAGCTGCAACGACCGCCGCAAAGCCCCGCGCTCTAAACCGACACATGCCAAGGACCAGCCGGCGCCGCGGAGTGCTGGCTCAAATGCCCGGATTCGATAGCGGCAACAGACATGGCCGGGAGATTCTACCAACGCGAGCAAATTCATCCCGTCCTCCTTGACGGTCCGCGGCGCGTGCGAATCGGGAGCGAGTCTCCTCAATCCGCACGATCATAACCGTCTGGCCCCAATTCTCCAAGAGCGACTCAGCCAGTCCTGGCCAGACCGCCGATCGAACCCAAGTCGGATTGCCGCTATGTTCCAATCATGGTACATACGGCACAACCCAAGCGTCGACTCTCACTAGCGAGATGCGACGTCGCATGGATGCTTACTGGGGCTCCCGTCCGCGGCAACCCTTCGTATATGAAAAACTTCGCACGCCTCGTGCAGTATGCGTGGCCGTACAAGGTTCGGTTTGTGCTCTCCATCGGCTGCGCCGCGATGGTGGCCACGCTCTTCTTTACCGAGCTGATGGCGATCTATCCGCTGCTGCATATCCTATTTGACAGCCAGAATCCCCAGCGCTGGATCTCCGAACAGATCGAAGCCGCGGAAAACACGGGCCGCGAGCTCGACGCGCGGAAGTCAGAAGCCCTTTTTGCGCAAAGCGTTGCGAAACTTGGCCGAAGTGACTACTCGGAACTTGCGGCGCGTTATTCAAAGCTTGATCGCGAGTTCGAGATCAAGGACGCGGAGCTCAGACAAAAGCAAACCCGAGCCGGCCTGTCCGTGCTCGAGCAACGAGCCGATCAATCAGGTCCGGACGATCTGGATCAACTTGAGACCATGCGCCTTGCTCACCGGATCGATGAAGCCCGGCTCAAGGAGCTGGGTGATTGCGCCAGGCTCCTCAAAAAGAGAGATGTCACGGCCCTGAATCGCCGGCTGGTAGACATCGACGGCGAACTGACCAAGCAGAACAAATGGAAGTGGTGTTACGAAATCCTCAGACCGTATGTCCATCGATACTTCCCGAGTGACAGCTTCAAGACGCTCTTGCTCTTGATCGCACTGGTGATGGTCGGAGTCGCTCTCAAGGGGTTCTTCGCATTTCTCCAGGAAGTCCTGGTCGCGGACGTCATGCAGCACACGGCGTTCAGCATCCGGAATCAATTCTTCCGCCGCACGATCAATCTTGACCTGGCAAGCTTTTCCGACCAGGGTTCGTCGGAGCTGATGGCCCGATTCACCAATGATATGGACTCATTCGGCCAAGGGCTCGTCACGCTGATGAGCAAACTGGTCAGGGAGCCGATGCGGATCGCAAGTTGCTTGGGCGGAGCGCTCTGGTTCAACTGGCGGCTGACGTGTCTCACATTGATCCTGGTGCCGATATCCGCCGCGGCGACCTACCGCGCGGGAAAGATCATGAAGCGAGCGATGCGACGCACGCTGGAAAGCATGTCGTCGATCTACAAGATTCTGCAGGAGAGCTTTCAAGGGATCAAAGTTGTCAAAGCGTTCGGGATGGAGCGGGTGGAACGCAGACGCTTTTTCGAGGAGACCAAGAACTTCTACCGCAAGGCCGTGCGCGTGGCCATGATCGACGCCCTGTCCGACCCGGTGCTGGAGATGTTGGCGCTCGTGACCGTGGCGATCGCTCTCATGGCGGGATCCTACCTGGTCTTGAAGCGTACGATCTTTCTGGATCTGGGCTTGTTCCGCTTGCAGCTTGCATCCCAGCCGATGGCGATTCAGGACCTGCTAACGCTTTACGCCATGCTGGCCGGCATCTCGGACCCGATCCGCAAGCTGTCCAATGTGCACTCCAAGATTCAACGCGCGTCGGCCGCGGCCGACCGGATCTGTGCGCTCATGGACCGCAGCCCCAAGGTCGTTGATTGCAAGCGAGCCGTTCCGCTACCCCGGCATCGTCATTCCATCGAGTTTGATCGCGTGAGCTTCCGCTACACGCCAAATTCACCGGTACTGGAGGGAGTCAGCCTGAGTGTGCGACACGGCGAAACCATTGCACTCGTCGGCCCCAACGGCTGTGGCAAGACCACGCTCATGAACCTGCTCCCGCGATTCTGGGACGTGGACGACGGGGCGATACGGATCGACGGCCATGATGTCCGGGATGTGCCGATCCGCAGCTTGCGCCGTCAAATCGGCATCGTTCTGCAAGAAACTCTTCTCTTTCAAGACACCATCGCGAACAACATCGCCTATGGCGATCCACACGCGCGGCGATCCGCCATCATCGCGGCTGCCGAGCGCGCCTACGCCCACCAGTTCATCATGTCCCTCCCGCAAGGGTATGACACCCCGATCGGTGAACGTGGCCAGGGACTATCAGGTGGCCAGCGCCAGCGGCTCGCCCTCGCGCGAGCGATGCTCTGCGACCCGGCTATCTTGATTCTGGATGAAGCGACAAGTGCCGTCGATATCCAGGATGAGGTTCTGATCCGCAAGGCGATCGAGGAATTCGCCCAGCAGCGAACCACCTTCTTGATTTCTCACAATCTGGCGACAATCCAGTTCGCCGATCGGATCGTCCTCATCAATGCGGGACGCATTGAAGCCGTCGGCGCCGATCAAGAATTGAGACGATCCTCGACGCTTTACCGCCGCCTTCACGAGATTCATTACAACTCGATACCACCTGATCGGACCACCACCATCTTGCCTTTGCGACCACATATCCAAAAAATGGATTGGTGTCACGAAGGGCCGCGCCCGTCGTAGTGGTGACGATACGGTTCAATCCATCCTGCAAGCACCCACGAATTGGTTCACCGCTTATAGACAAGGTTGAAACGGGTGCGATTCGGGCTGGGCACTACCCGGTTTTGCTTACGCTGGCCGTCGCAACATATTGGGCAGTGCCAGGTTCCGCTCATCGGCTTGGGGGTGATTGGCGATGCAAACGCACGGGATCAGTCCGACGCAAGGCGAGCGCGTCCCAGGGGCGCGGTTCTTGGTTGGCCTGGGGATGTTGCTGACTTTGATGCTGGCGGCCGCCGAAAAATCCTCGGCCGCAGATGATGCGGCGTCGAATCCGTCGCGACAGGGGCCGAGTGCGCGCTCGCGGTCAGTCGATCGGATGATCGAGGACGGGTGGAAGAAGGCAGGGGTCAAGCCCGCGAGGGTGGCGAGCGACGAAGAATTTCTGCGTCGAGCTTACCTCGATCTTCTTGGTCGCATACCGACGATTCAGGAAGCCAGGGCGTTCTTGCAGACCCGGGAAAACGGCAAGCGGGAAAAGCTGATTGACTACCTGCTCGATCATCCCGATTATGCCAAGAATTTCGCGAGCCAATGGTCGGTCCTTCTGATCGGCCGGAGCAACCAGGGCCGCAATGTCAATCGTGCAGCGCTTACAACATGGCTGCGGAAGCAATTCGGATCGAACCGGCCGTGGAACGAGGTGGTCCATGAGCTGGTGTCGTCCACCGGGTCGAACCGCGAAAATGGCGCGGTCAATTATGTCCTGGCCCACCTTGAATTCGACGCCGTGCCCTTGACGTCGCTCACGACGCGGTTGTTTCTGGGGCAGCAGATTCAATGCACTCAATGCCACGACCACCCCTCAAACGAATGGAAGCAGATCGACTTCTGGGGCATCAACGCTTTTTTCAAGGGAATGAAGACCAGAGAGATCCGGAAACCGGACGCGACGGGGTTGGAAGCGTACGACCACACGGAGTTGACGGACGAGCCGACCGACACCTATGTCACGTTCGACCGTCGCAACGGATTGGTTGGCGTGGCATTTCCTCGGTTTCTTGACGGTCGGAAGATCAGCCAAGGCCCGGACGTGATCCGGCGTGCGGAGCTGGGCAAACTGATCGCCAACCCGAACAACGAGTTGCTGGCCAAGGCTTTTGTCAATCGGCTGTGGGCTCACTTTCTCGGTCGGGGGTTCGTACAGCCAGTCGACGACTTTGGCCCGCATAATCCTCCCAGCCATCCCGAGTTGCTCGACAAGCTCGGCAGCGAGTTTCAACAGAGTGGTTATGACGTCAAGAAGCTGTGTCGTTGGATCATGCTGAGCCGGGCCTACCAGCTTACGAGCCTGAAATCGAAGGCCAACGAGCAAGACGAAGCGTTATTCGCGGGCATGCAGCTCAAGCCGCTCTCGCCCGAGCAGCTCTTTGATTCCCTGATCACGGCCACCTCGGCCCATCGGGGAGGTGCCAGCGATCAAGACCAGCGCAGGCGGGACGCCTGGCTGCGCCAGTTCCTATTTGCGTTTGCCAATGATGAAGCCGAGGAATCAACGAGCTTCCAGGGCACCATCCCTCAGGCGCTCATGATGATGAACGGCGAATTGATGCAGCAGGCCGTTTCCTGCAAGCCCGGCAGCTTCTTGGGCCAACTGCTGACCGAGGCCCAGCGGCAATCAAAAGCTCCCGATTCCTATATGGTCGATTCCCTCTACCTGACGGCTCTGAGCCGGCATCCATCAGCCAGGGAGATGGGCCAAGCTCGTCAATTTCTCGAGGCGTTTCCGGACAGCCTCCAGGTTCTCCAGGATCTGTTCTGGGCTCTGCTTAATTCCAACGAGTTCATTCTAAACCACTGACCGGCCGGTCGATCGACTGCGTTGATCCCCACGACACGGCGTCGCCCCCCTTCGATCAAACCCTTTTGGCTGCAAGGAGAATCGATCTCATGTCTCACACCGAACTCCCTGGAGGCCAGATGACCCGGCGTCACTGGCTGGGGCACCTCGCATCCACCGCGCTCGGTCTACCGGCGATCCAGTTCTTCCACTCGCTCGAAGCCAGCGCACAACAAATTCGCAAGACCAACCGGAGCTGCATCGTACTCTGGATGTCGGGGGGCCCCAGCCATCTCGACATCTGGGACCTCAAGCCCGACAGCGAGAAAAACGGCGGCCCGTTCAAGCCGATCGATACCTCGGTCCCCGGCATCCGCATCTCCGAGCACATGCCCAAGATGGCGCGGCAGATGCATCATGTGAGCATCATTCGTTCGCTCGATTCCAAGGAAGGAAACCACGAACGAGGCAAGTACATGATGCACACGGGCTATCCCCCGAACCCGACGGTCGTCCACGCGGGCTGGGGTTCTTACTGCGCAATGGAGCTCGGCGAGCGGCTCGAAAACTTTGACCTTCCCCACTGCATCTCGATCAATTCTCCGGGAGTGGGAGCGGGCTTTCTGGGCATGTCGTACGCGCCGTTCGTCGTCCAGAACCCGAACGCTCCGATCGCGAATCTGAAACCGCCGACCGCGTTTGAGCCCTGGAGAATGGAGCGCAGGCTCCGGATGCTGAGCCAGGTCGAGAATCAGTTCGTCGCCCAGCGTCAATCTCAAGCAGCCGTCGATCACAAGGCAATCTACGCCAAAACGCTGCGGATGATGAACTCGCATTACCAGAATTGCTTCAGCCTTGATGATGAGCCGGCCGCGGTTCGTGATGCGTATGGGAAGGGCTCGTTCGGCTCCGGATGCCTGATGGCGCGGCGGCTGGTCGAGCAAGGCGTGAGCTACGTCGAAGTCAACCTCGATGGCTGGGACACTCACACGAACAACTTCGATACCCTCTCGCGGCGGCTGCTGCCCGAGCTGGACAAGGGAATGTCGGCGCTCTTGGCCGACCTGGCCCATCGCCGCTTGCTTGATACGACGACCATCGTGTGGATGGGTGAGTTTGGCCGCACGCCGCGCATCAACCAGAACGCCGGCCGCGATCACTGGCCCCGCAGTTGGTCGGTTGTCGTGGGCGGCGGCGGCACGAAGGGCGGTCAGGTCGTGGGTGCGACCGACAAGGATGGAGTTGACATCATCGACCGTCCATTTGGCGTCATGGACCTGATCGCAACCATGACCAAGACCATGGGCATCAAGCTCGAGACTCAGTACACGACGCCGCGCGGCCGGCCCATCAAGATCGTCGACGGCGGTCAGCCGATCAAAGAGCTGTTCGCCTGAGCGGACGTGTCCACCAGGACATGGCCGTCAATCCCAGTCCCCCAAGTGCGACAAGGGGCCCTCCCCAGTAGCCGGTCACGGTCAGAACCAAAACGAGAGCTGGCGAGCCGATCCAGGCGCGACGGCGCAGAACCGCCGTCGCCAGGTAAATCCCCACAAGGACGAGCAGTATCAGCATCGCCCGGGTGCGCGCGAGGTGCCAGAATCCTTCGCCACTCTGGCTCTCGATGGTGAGCCAATTTCGAGTCGGCGGCCCGTTCGACTCCAGGAACGACTCCCACGAAAGTCGTGCGGTCGCCCGGTGACCGGATGCGATCGGAGGCGTAGAGCTCGGGCGCGCCGATGACGGTGCGCTCCACGCCTTTCGGCGATTGCCCCAGGTAAGCCTGGGCGGAGGCAAGGTCGTCCTCGAGTCCCGCGCGACGCAGGATATCGAGCCGAGCGCCTCGAGCCGACTCGATGAGTGCCGAATCCCGCTGCGAGCGGCCGGCGGCCGTGTTGAGTCCGGATGGCTCGCTCCACCGGATGCTCCGTTCGGCGTCCCGGAGCGCCAGTTCCTGATTGATCAAGAGCGATACGAGCTTCTCGTGATCGCGGCCGGAGCTGCGATCGATTCTGCTGACGAGATCGCCGATCGCTCGGCCCAATCGGTCGGCACGCGCAAGCTCCAGGCGGGATGTCGCCACGCGCTCGAGGCCACTCAAGTCGCCGTCGATGATCGCGTATGGCGCCACGTGGAGGGCGACCAGCGCGGGCGACTGCCCAATACCCGCTCGGGGGAGCTCCAGGGAGACAGGCGTACCACTCACCAGAGTCAACACAGCAGGGGTTCTCCAGATCAGGCAAACCCGTGACGGATGGTGGTTTTCGAGAACGATCGACCATCGCCGCGCTGAGTCTCGCAGTGTCGTCGCCGGGTTCGAGTCGATGGTCGCGCCCAGCAACGTGCCATTGGCGGGGAGCTCGAAAGAGAGTGTGCGGCCACTTCCGGAGTAGAGATCATAAGCGGCCCGGCCCGTGGCGGAACCGTCCGCCGAGATCGAGATCAAGAGATCCGCCAGGGCCACACGCGCTTGTTCCTGAGCCTCCGAGTCAGAACCGTTCCGAGCCAGCTTGACCTGCAACGTCCACTCCTTGCTCATGACGCGAAACGCCGCCAATCGGACTCCGACGTCCGCTACAAACTCCCTGGAGCGAAACCTGGCAGCGTAGGGAATGTCTTGCAGGCCCGTCGATTTTTCGATGGAGAGCGGCCTTCCCGTCGCATTGACCACGCCCACACAGGCATCGACCGCTCCCCAGCCGAGCGGCGCGAGCTCGGGATGGACCACTGCGCGATCCGCGGGCAAAGGCAGGGCCGACCTCAGCACGAACCGCTCCGATCCCCATATCGGGTGCTTGGGCGTTATCGTCCAGAATGAGCTCGGGCCGAGCGGCTCTTTCGTCAATCGGTACTCGCCACCGGTAAAAAGCAACTCCGCCGCGCCGCTCCAGGCTGCCGGCATTCGCAAGTGAATTGCATCCAGTGATCCACCGCTGACATCGTAACGAAGCACCGCCACCCACTCCGCCGAGTCGGGATACAGCGTCAACTGGCTTTCGATCGCGACGCTGACTCTAGGCGCGCTTGATTCCCAAACGATTTCACCGAGCCGCTGCGGATCGTCCACTTGATAGGAAAAGCGCTGCCTCGGAGGCATCGACCCGACGGCCGGCGAGGACTCCGAAGAGATCGACGTCAAGCCGGCCGCCCCGTGGACCGAGGTCTTCGAGGCCGATGAGATTGTCAAGAACCCCGTGGCGAACTCGATCCCTTCTCCCCGGATCCAGGGTGTCGCGAGCCGGCGCTCAAGCTGGCTGACCTTGAGTGGATCATCGCTTACGGGTATCCAGCCCACGATTCGCACCACCCGCTTCGGGCGGGCCACGCGGCTGTCGAACATCAGCCGGAGTTGCCGATCCAATCCGGCTCTCCAACCGGTCAAACCCTCGCCGCCGACCTCGACAATCCGAAAGTTCTCGGGCAACAAAACGTCAAGCTGGAGGACATGGCCTGCGAGCTCGGCGAGCTCGGCCTCGACAGTCATCGCGACCCGACCCGACTCGATATTGAGCCGGACGGTCGGCTTGACCTGGGTGCGGCTGGCGGTCGGGCCCGTGCGGAGGGTCGCGACACAATCACCGACGAATCGGCTCGTGCCGCACACGGTCAGAGGCTCGTCGGAGAGATTTCCCCAGGCTCGTACAAATGACTCGTCGCCGATCGACTCGGTAGGGAATAAAGGCTCCAGTCGACCTGTCCAGTCTCCGGGCCGCCGAACTCCCAGGATCCCGGAATACCGCTCCCGCCCGACGGGCCGCAGCCGCGGCAGCCGTCGGAAGGGCGCCGAGCGACCGCCTCTCGCGGCCTGGGCACTTGCGCTCGTCTCTCGATTGATGGCGATTGGCATCCAGCAGTCGATCGAGATCGTGGAGCCGGGCCGGATGTGGGGGTCGGCGTGCAAGGTCCATTCGTCTCGCGCCCTACTGTCCACCCAAAAACCGTCGACGAGGTCGGATACCCCGGCGGATCGAAGGATCAAATTCGGGTCATGGCGAATCCGGAACGTCGCCCCGTTCTGGCCTTCTTTAACCTTGAATCGCGCGCGAAGACGGTCGCCGGCGGGGTGGATGTCCCAGAGTATCAGTCCCTCGACTGTACCGGTCTCCCGTGCGGCGGCCGCCGAGCCGGGTTTCGGCCAGCGGATCTCGATTCGGTCGGCAGGCCCGAGGCGGCCGGCCAGAGAACGATCGGCGCCGCGCTCGATTCGGCCCCATGCCGCCAGTTGGCCCGGGCCGGCGCCGTCTCGAGGCGGTTCCACGATCACACGGGCGAACGGCATGGCATTGATGGGCACTCGAAGGACCTCATGATTCGCCTCGGTCCTGGTGCTCGCCGTTCGACGCAGCCGCAAGACGTGGCGACCTGACGGCGGCAGTTCCACGACCGCATCGAGTCCACCCGGTCTGATCGAGATCGCCTGCGGTTTTCCGTCCACGGTCGCCTCAATGTCTCGGGTCGACGCGACCGGAAGCTCCCAGAAGCCAGGCGATCGCCCCGAGACCATCAACTCGTATTCGCTCTCAACCACGATAATCCGCGCACTTTCACGAGCGATCCGATGCGAGGCCGAGACGGCGCGAACCAAGGACGGTTCCGGCGTGCGCCGCGATGCATCACGAGACAGCCGATCCAGCCGGTTGAAATCCGACAGCCGAAGGATCACGCTCTTGGGGGGCATTTTTTGGGTCGAAAGTCGCACCCTCGTCCGGAAAAAAAGCGAGGATCGCCGTATCGCGATCGGGGGACGGCAACGGCTGAGCCGCCGTGAGCGCGGGCAGTAAGAGACCGAGGAACAATGCGCCGATGATCGACCGGCTCATGCGGCCTGCCAGCACCTCTCCCGATCCCTGGCCGGTTCTCTGCGTCGGGGGCGATCGTCTCGATGCGCCACCAGTGAGCTCCAGGATGATCACAGCCAGGACGGCGATCACGACTGCGGCGGCATGGCCGTCGAACCGCGGGGGCAATGCTCCGGAAAGGAGCACGCCTCCAGCCATCAAGCTTACGGGGAGCCAAGCGCGCCATCGAACCAGCCACTCGCGGACCAGCAGGTAAGCGATCAGGAGGATGCCCGCCAAGAGCCACGCCGTGACGACACGGATTCGCGTATCGACCATACGGATCGAGGCGGTGTCGGTGGGCCAGTTCGAGCTCGAAAACCGCCAGCTTGACCAACCTGGGAGCAGCCGGGATCTTTCGGTAATCCCTTCGCCGGCCGTCGAAGTACTCTTGGGCGAAGGCTCTCCGCGCCAGCGGGCTACGGTTTGCAGACGATCCGTGCGGTCCGAGCCCCAGATCAGCGTTTGCACGACTGCTTCCCTGAAGCGATCTTCTTCCTCGAATTCCCGTGCGTTCTCCTCGGTCGTAATCACCAATGCTCCATGAGCGGGGACCAGCGCAAGCCCGTTGCGTCTCAAGGTCGCGGAGGAGATGCCACTTCGGTCATGATTCACAACCCGGTTCAGCACGCACGGCGATCTCGGCCCTAACCCGGCCAGATCGAGCGACAGACGGTCGACGACGATTGGTCGCGGCCCCGAATCCCAGCGAGTGAACCACTCGCCGAAGCTCATGGTATCCGCCGCTGAATTCATGAGCCGCCCGTCCAGCTCCTGGTACAACTCGGATTCTTGACCCGGCTTGCGGCCCCAGTACAACAGGCTCCAGGGTCTCCAGAGCCCAAGTGCGGCAAAAGGCCAGTGAGGCCGATCCGGCGGATTGTCGGCAAGGAGACTTTCACCCCAGTCCGCCGGTTCCCAGCCAGGTGGCGTGATGATCTCCCAGATGAACGAAAGACACGGCATTCCCACCTGGGGAAGAGCCGGCCTCAATCGAGAACCTACCTTGTCGATCGCATCCTCGGCATCGTACTCCAGAACAATCGTGCTGGTTCGCGGTCCCGGACTCGTGCTCTCAAGTGGGATCGATAGTCCTGATTGCGATTGGCTCGGAACGATATCAAAGCCATCACGGCGCATGCGCACGATCGAGACGCCGCCGGGAGGCTTGATTCGCAGTGATCGCGCCTCGCCCGCACAAACGAGGAGCCGCAATCGATTGAGAGATACACCCGCGGCTCTCACCGTCGTCGTCAGCACGGCTTCCTGGATGATCCCTTCCAGGGGGAACGGCGTGAGCAATTGGGTCGCGAGGTCGAGCCGGCTCGTCGGTTCGGTGTACATAAACCAGTGCACGTTCGAGCTTCTCGTCAGCGCCAGCTCGTTGTGATTTTGAAAGACTTCTTCCGCATCGGCCTTCGTACTTGGCGAAGCGATCACCGACGGATCGAGGCGGCGCAGTCCTGCCGATTCCACGCGCGAGCCCACCGACGGCGGTACTTCAATTCCGATGACACCGCGCGACCAGTAACGACCCGGCACGCAAAGAAGAGGAATGGGGCCCTGAACCGTCCAGGGTAGCTCTGCGTGAAACAAAATCGTCTTGCCAGTTCCAGGACGGATCTTGACCACGACATCTCGAGCGGATCCTCCTGCGGGAAATCCCAGCCGAGCGACAGCGGCTCGATCGAGCGGTCGGGTTTCGAGCAGAGGACCGCCGGTCCCGGCTTGAAACCGCCACGACTTCAGGGGATTGTCAGGCTCGTTGACCCAAACAGGCACGGCGTCAAGCGCGTCGGCGCCGGCATTGACAACGATTCGACCATCCACCAGGAGCACGCGCTGGCTCGGGTCGATGCGGGCGGTCGTCGTGATTGACGCCCTGGGTTCCTGGTCGATGCGCTCGCGATCGATCTGCGCGCTTCCCTGGTCGGAGATCCAGCGCCAGGCCAGGGCCTCGCGCAGCTCGCCTGTAGAGGCTGGGAGTATCGTCGGGCCAACAGCCTCCTTGGGATCGATCCAGGCCAATCCGCGGGCTCGACTCGGCCGGATTATCGTGTCGCTGTCAACCCACGCGAGCCATACGTCATCGGCGATGCGCGTTTCCACGGGACGGGCTCGAGGGAGTTCCAGCGGGCCCCGACCGCCCGGAATCGTCGAGTTGGCACCGAGCTCCAAGGTGAGCTCTTGGCGAGCAATCGCCGCCGAGGGCATTGCCACCCGGATCCGCGTAACACCCGAGGGCAGCACCAACGAATGCCACGTTGTGGGATCGGAAAACTCACGGAATCGGACCTGGTCAGGAACCCAGCCCGGGCTGAGGTCGATTTGCAGCTCCGGGAGCAGCCCTTGCTGAACTTTCCAGCTCAACTGGCACTCCAGACGAGTCGGCAAGTCGCCGATAAAGAGCTGGCCCCGCACCTCGCACGACGAATCCGTGCGGGGCTGCGCGAAGACGAGCTCCGCCGCCGGTCCGGGGGAATGCGATTCGAAAACGAGAAGTCGGTCAGGGCCGGGGGTCGCACCGGAGGGAAAGACACGGCGCCCCGATTTCTCGCGCCATTCCTTGACGGCAACGTCGTCATCGAGCAGGACCGTGGTCGTGCCGCCCGTCCAGACCGCGCTTAAGGGTCGCGCCCCCGGGATCGTCCAGCTTCCCTCCATGGGTACGTCTACGTGAGCCAGGATCCTGAGTTCGGTCGGCGAATTTCGCTCACCCTCGAGTGCAACCTCAAGGCGGTTGGCCGGCCCTTGCCGTTGCAGGCGATATCCCTTGACTTTCGGGCCGCTGACATCGATGAGATCCAGCCCTGGGTCGAGCTCGATTGTCAATTGCCGTGAATTTCTCGGATCAAGCGCGATCTGCCAGACCGTCGTCCAGTTGGCCACCCCGCGCACCCGTTCTTTCCGCCCCCGAAGATCGACTTCCGTCGCACTGGTGAGCCACGGAATCGGCCCGACCGAGGATTGGCCCGATCCCTCGGGATCATAGATATGCAGATCGATCCCGCCGGGCTGAGCGTCGATCTCCCACAGATTCCGCGCTGGATCCTGCGCTGCCAGCGGTCCGCGCCGTATGCCCCGGCGGCTCGACGGCTCCCAGTCCTTGGGGATCTCGAGCGAAAGAACACTCGTCTCGCCACCCGGCAGGCGCAGGACAAACCCTCGGCCCCGGGAATACCTGCGGGCCTGCAACTCCCACTCGAGTTGGATCGTTTGATTCGAGCTGTGATCGATCCAGACCGTCGGTTTCCCATCGGATCGCGCACCGACGACATTCGCGGTCAGAGACGCGGGGACGATCGCAGGGGTCCACGGCTCCAGGACGTACTCCCCAGGACCGGCCCGGGACGGCTCGAGGATCAGCTCGCTTCGTCCCGTCAAGATCCCCGAGCTGACGCAGGCATGATGCCGCGCGCGAATCAACCGGGCCGACCGATCAACCTTCTGGAGCGAAATCCCCTTGAACGCGGCCGCGACTTTGGCGTTGAATTCGGCCGGCGTCATGACTCGCAGCTCGGTGCCGGCCGGAAAAAAGAGTGAGACATCCTGTGCCGGCACCCGCACGCGAATGACCTCGGGCTCGGATGCACCCGTCAGCGAGACCAGGATCGCCGCTGCGAGGGCGACATGGCCCGTAAGTATCAACGCACTCGGGCGGTTCGGCCCTTTGAGCACCGAGAGCTTTCGGGAATTGCGCCGATAAAGGATCATGAGAGATATCGTACCACAGCATCCGGTCTCGCGAGGAACTCAGAAAACCTGGCAGCGGGCACCTGAATGCGTTATTTTACACAGATGTTCACTGAACGGCCCGCACCGACGGGCTCGCGAGAGGAGCGGTCGCATTAGCCAGCACTCCGAGATCGAATGGACCGACGCGACCTGGAACCCCATTCGGGGGCTGCACGAAGATTACTCCCGGTTGCGACCATTGCTACGCGGAGACATTCGCCGAGCGGTTTCGTGGAGTCAAGGGGCACCCCTACGAGCAGGGTTTTGATCTTCGCCTCGTTCCGGAGAAGCTGGCCGAGCCGCTCCGGTGGAAGACGTCCAAGATGGTGTTCGTCAACAGCATGAGCGACCTGTTTCACAAGGACGTTCCCGACGATTATGTGACCGCTGTCTGCTGGGTGATGGAGCGAGCCAACTGGCACACCTATCAAGTGCTCACCAAACGCTCGTCCCGGATGCGCAACATGCTCGAGAGCTCCAGCCGATTCGCCGCGAAACTTCCGCACGTCTGGTGGGGGGTCAGCGTCGAGGACAAAGCCCACGGGTCAGTCAGGATCGACCAACTTCGCCAGGCTCCGGCCGCGGTCCGTTTCCTGTCGATCGAGCCCCTCCTCGAAGATCTCGGCCAGATCAATCTGGAAGGGATTCATTGGGTCATCGTCGGGGGCGAGAGCGGGCCGGGAGCACGGCCCATGAAAAAGGAATGGGTTCTCTCCATCCGCGATCAATGCGACCAGGCCCAGGTTCCGTTCTTCTTCAAGCAATGGGGCGGCGTCCGCAAGAGCCAGGCTGGCCGGCAGCTCGACGGCAAGTTCTACGATGGTATCCCGGCAAGGACCGAGTTCCCGGTCCTTGATGACCAGTCGCGTCTGGCTGCCATCGGCCAGATCCAGGAGCTGTGCCGGACCGGGATAAAGGTGCCGTAACCGCGTCTATTCGCCAAGCAGTTGAAAGGGCGGTTTCACGTGGGCGGCCGAATTGCGCTGAGACGAAGTTGAGAGCTTCATGAAATCGCGCGATTCCCCGTCCAGCTCGTGATCCCAGAGCGGATCCAGAATCTGCGCGCCTGCGGTGATCAAATGCGCATCACTCGGGGGAGATAGCGCCCTCTTCGCATGAGAGTGCGTGCCGTGCTCGGCAAGGCCTCTCAAGTAGACGATCACTCCGCGGACGAGGTCCTCGTCGAGCGGGCGATAGTCAACGAACACCGTCTCAGGATGGCGTTGGCCGTTGGACCTTGCCGATTTGCTCTCGCACTCTGGACAAACCAGAGGGTTTCTCGTGATGTCCCCGTCGAGCATCGGATTGTCGCAATTCGTGCATGTCATCGCCCCGATCTCGATCGGAACGGGCAGGTATCGCGACCTCTCGCTCGCCAGAATTCGGGCGACTCGCTCGCAAGCCCGGAAAAGCAGCGGCGACCGGGCGATCACGGCAAGCGATTGTAAATCGACCCTCACCCCCAGTTCGCAGGCCTTGAAAAGCAACGGCGCAGAGGTCACCTCGGTCGCTTTCTCGTAAACCCAGCGCAACCAGGAACTACGGTTGAGCTGACGCGGCACGTAGAGGTGGACGAAACACCGGGGGCAGAAGTAACACCGGTAAGTAGCGGGCTCGTCGAAATCGACCTGCCCGCATTCATACACACGGCAGAGCCCATCCCACTGGTGGCCGCATTCAAGACATGACCCGCGAAAGCTGAAGGACATCTAAATCGCCTCGGGATCGCCTCATTGGGCACTCGTGCTGCGGATCTCGTGATTCGAGTCCAAAGGTTCAACCCGGCATCCACACGGGTTTCTCAGTTCCAGCTTCGAGTTTTTCCGCTTGAAACGCCAGGGTATACCGCCGAATTTTGCCGCCAGGGCACCTTTGACGTGCCTCGACTCTCAAACGCGTACGTCGGATAACCCCGGAGTGCCGGCAACGCTAAGCGGGCCTCACGACAGTCCGCTTGTGAAACAGACTCCCGGAATCGCCGATGATCGAGGTGTTGTCGGCAATGCGAAGCCGGCCGGCTAATCAGGCTGGCTCCGTCTCGATCGCTTCAGTTTGCCGCGCCCCGAGCCCTAAGAATGACGCCTGAGGTTGAGGGGTTTCCGATTTCGCAGCCCTTTTTGCAGCCGGCCTTTCTTGAGCGGGCTCGGGCTTTTCTGCCAGGTGCGTTAGCTTCCCAGACGGCGCCCGAGCTTTAGGGGTTTCCGACTTCGCAGCCTTTTTTCCAGCCGGCCTCCTTTGTAGCGATTTTTTTTTCGGAGCGGGCCCCGTCGCAACGGACGCAAACTCCCCTGACGCGCCTTTAATGCTGCTCTGGAGATCCGGGAAGAACTGGTCAACAAAATCCGGATGCAGTCGCCTCTGGTGTGCGAACTCCAGGACGCTGTTAATCAAATCGACGTCTTGGGCCGCGTGGAAAGCGGCCTCATTCAGCATGTCGTTTTGCCACAACCAATAAGCGACCTCACACCAGCGCCAGAGAGGCACGCTATCGGTGATATGACATGAGGGCGCAGGGAACCCTCCTGGCCCCCGGGCGCCCGAAATGAACTGGTGAACCAACTGACGCGTCCGACCAATCTTGCGGGCAATCTCAGCCTGGGTCACAAGGTTGTAGTCGTCCACCCGGAGCACATCTGCGCCTATCTGAGCTCTCTTCACGTCTCGGACCGCACTGATGACGGCCTCCCTCAGAGACGCGGCAGCGCGAGAAAAGGTGAGGAATACGCGCCCCGACCGAATGCTGATGGTGGCATCGTCGCAGCCAGCCTCGAACAAAGCATCCTCTGCCCCGCTGGTTAACTCAGTAATGCCGGTTAGGACTAGGACGAAGTCGTACTCGCCCAGAGACGGGATCCTCGGCTCCATTCTTTTCGTCTCCGCTCTAGTTTGGTGCGTCATTTCGAACGTGAGGGCAACTATCGATGTCGCGCCTGATGTGCCGTGCATGGTTCTCCGCATTCTTGGGAGTAGACCAGACGCTAATAATGCAACCCTCTCGGGTACGCAATGGGCAAAGCAAATGTCCCCAAGCATGACCTTGGGAGAGCTCGACACGCCAGTCCAGCGACTCGGCGTATTGAATGGCTTGCTCGATGTGTTTATTCGGATGTCTCGGCCTACCCACCCGGTTAATCCTAGGACGCACGTTGACAACTGTCAACAGCGGCCGGCCAAGCCGAGCTGTTGAAGATCGAGCCACTTGCGGCCGCCCCTGCGGCTCACCAACGGAAAAACCGGTACGGATCATCCCATTCTTCCGGCTTGTCAAGGTAAAGGCCAGCCAGCCAGCGCCGCTCCGCGCTCGCACCAGCCACGGGCGTTGCAAAGCGATCCAGGATCGGCGTCGTGCTCCAGACTCTCATGCCGGCCAGCAGCCGTGATACGAGAAATGATGCTCGGCGAAAAGTCCGCTTGACGTTCGGCTTCGCAATGGCGTCAAACTGCCAGGGCGGAAGCTGACAGAATACCACGTTCACGCCATCCGCGCGGGCCAGGACGCCATCTCCGCAGACGGCCGCACCGGCTGTCACGAGGTACAAGTCCCGCGGGTCGCGGTTGTGAACGTCCGCCGGGCCGATGCCCGCCAGCAGCGAGCCTCGCGCCAAATGGATCGAAGCTGGCCGAGATGTGCTCGCTTTTCTTCATGCGCACCTGGAACGGCAGAAAGCCGTTCGCGCCCTGCTCGTCGACGCCGATCGCCAGCAAGTTCCCGCCCGCCTTCAGCCAGCCGGCGATCGCGGCTTTGCTGGATTTGAGCTCGCGATCACCGCCTGGACCGACCACCAAGACTTCATCGAGCGACAGATTCTCTCCATGGTATGCGTGCACCGAGAAGCCTGCGGACTCGAGATGCCGGAACCCGGCCTGATCGCCGGCATAGACGGCCTGGCGGCGAGCGGTTGATTTCCAGTTACAGACATGCTCGATCATGTTCCACGCCAGGGTCTCGGCCGCGGGATCGGTCTCGGTGCGTCCCGTCACGTCGAGCTGGCAAAAGAAAACCATGCCCAGTCCTTCGTGATACTCCAGAAGCGGGCTGTACTGAAGGCTGTAACCGCCGTCGAGAATCGGCAAGAAATCACCGCACGCCGGCTTCTCGATCAGGGCCGACGCGACGCTGCCTCGATTGCCGCAACGCCAGATATGCGTCACCGGGATGTCACACCAAGTTACAGTCGGCCCGTGACCAGGCCGCATTTCATACCGCAGGCGCGGCGGGAGAGTCGTCGCCTCCCCGCGCCAGTCACGCAGCGTCTCCGGAGCAATTCCGGCCAGAAGCGGGTGATCGGGTACGCGCGGGAAGATCTGTCTCAGACCGTATTCCTCGGCGCGAAACCCCAGCCGGCGCTCCAGCACCTCCGCCGTCTGCTCGAACACGAGCACCTTCAGACCGTCGCGAACCCGATCGATCCGGGGCGCCGGCCCGCTCGCGGAGAGCGCCCCCTTGCCCACGATCAGCACGTCGTACGGCGACAAATCCGTGGCCGCGTCCACGGATTGGTACCGGATCGCCATCCTGTCGAGCAGCGCGCGGGTTTCGCCCTTGGCGTCGAAGACCGCGACCGCGGCCTTGGCGCCTCGCGTATCCCTCGTCGGGCGGACCAGGGCCGTCGCGAATCCTGTGTTGGCGGGAACGACGTGGATCGTGAACGCATCCTCCTGGGTCTCGCCCGTGCTGAAGTCAACTCTCAACTTCAAGCCGTAAGAGCCCGACGGCAACGTGGCCGGCAGCGGAATGCGTAGCGGTGCGCGTTCTTGCTGGCCCGTAGCCACTATGACCTGCTGGCGACCTGACTGCGCCTGCGGCAGCGCCAGCGACCATCGGCAGTCGCCCGTCACGGTCTCGCGGCAATTGTTGATGATAATGATCTGTTTCTCGACCGTTTCGCCCGGGCGGAAGTTGTGGTCCTTGCTGGTGGCACGCCCGGGTTTGCCGCCGATGTAGGCCAGCAGCGGCCGGTTGTTGCGAACGAGCGCCCGGCCAGCGGCATTGGGTATCCAGTCGGAGCGCTCGAAGGCCAGATCCATGCGTTCGTACCGCTGTTCGAGATAGTCCGGACTGAAGCCCGGTCGCTGAAGTTTCTCCCAGTCCACGGCGAACGATTTACGGCGCTTATCCACGCCATTGCGGAGCCCCCAGAAGTTCCCGTACTCCCACGGGGAGATCGCCGAGACGCCCCAGGTGCGGAAGGCCCGCCAGTTATCCTTCAGATACATCGCCAGCACGGCGTTCCGATCCTCGAAGAGGCGCGAACCGAGGTCGTAAGGGTAATCCCAGCGATGCCAGAGGTTACCAGCCCGGAACTGCCGGGCCTCCCACCGCAGGTTCGTTTTTTCCATCTCGGTGATCCGGAACGCCCGGTCGCCGAGGAACTGTGCGTCCCATTCGGCCAGGCAGAATTCCCACGGTACCCGCGCGCTGCCGAAGGACCGTTGACCCTTGTACCAGCCGCGGTACATCGCCCAGTCCCACGCAAATGGTGCGCCGTACTCGCAGGTGAATACCGGCTTGATGCCGGCCGTGGCCCAGTGCTCGAACCAGTCCGACAATTCCTGAATCGGGGCGAAGTTGGGGTAGAAATTGGCCGTATGCATCGAGCCCAGGTTGCCCGAGGAGTGATGATAGACGATCCGCTCGGGGTCCAGACGCCGGACGATCGCCTCGGCCCGCAAGGCGAGCTTGGAGTTGTTCCTGGACCACGTTTCCCGTGGATCGTGCCGGCCGTCGATCATGTCCGGGTTCATGTCCTCGTCGTAACCGGTCGCGTTGTGGCTCATGGCGTAGAACACCACCGAAGGGTGGTTCTGAGCCATCCGCACGTAGAACTCGGCATGACGGGCGTAACCGTTGTTCCGATCGGCATCGGGGGCTCGCCAATCGTAGTGACTGAAGTGCGGCTGCGAAAACGCAACCAGCATGCCCACGTCGTCCGCGGCGCGCAGGATCTCGGCAAAGCTCAGATGGGAACCTGGATCACAACCGTAATTATGGGTGTAAACGAAGTTGATGCCGAAGCTCTTGAGACGTTCCAGGCTCTCCCGGGCTCCCTCGTATCCCGCGTGCGCGGCATCGATCTGGGCGCTGTCCAGCGGCACGGCCGACAGGAAGATACGGCTGCCGTTCAAGAAGAAATCGCGGCCATCGATCCAGAACTCGCGAAACCCAAATCGCACGTCAAAGGCCGTATCCAGCACTGCGCCGCTTGCGTCCAGCAGCGAGAGCGTCATCAAATACGTGTTCTGCGGCCGATGGAGGTCCCAGAGGCGGTCCGGCTTCCAGTTTGCGCTGAAGCGGAAGCGGCCATCATCGAGCTCCTTTACCGTAAAACTCTGACTCGCGGGCTCGGTCGCGGCGCGGCCGTCGTTCGTGATCCGGGCGCGCAGGATATAGCGCGCCTCCGGAGCAAGTTCCGGCAATGCGACATCGAACGAAATCCGACCGTTGCGCACCGAAGTATCTACCTTCGCGTCAGCAATACGCGCATGGGCGGGCGTGCTCACGAGGTAAACATCGCCGCACAGCCCACGCCGCGGTACCGTGCCTCTGACCTGCCGGCCCGCGGCCGTATCGTTGTACGAGAGCAAGACCGACTTGAGGGGTAGCGCCACGACCAGCATACTGAGCACATGCTTGCCTCCGGGGCGGCAAACCGGAGTGAGCTCAAGCTCGCCGCCTGGAAACCGGATCTCCCCCGCCTTTTTACCATCCACATACACGGCCGCCAGGGAATTCAGGCACTCGATGGAAACGGCAATGCGCCGCCCGGCCCACTGGCTGGGTATCGCAATCTCGCGCTGGTACCAGGCCGCGGTCACGCTGCCCAGCCGGGCGCCTTTCCAGCCCGGATGCGAATAGACCGTCTGGCAGTCCTTTTGCATGTAGTCGGTGATCCCGGGCCAGCACCCAGGAACCTTGAAATAGCCCCAGTTCCCGGCTGGCGCCTGCGCCGAGGTCGTTTCAGCCGGCTGCCATCGCCAGAGCCCATTGATGCAGATCCGCTCACGAGTCGGCGTCGTTTCGCGGTAGGCTTTATCGAGGTCCCAGACCGCCTGCACATCCGCGGGTAGGGAAGTGGCAAACTGATCCGCGCGGGTTTCGTGACCACCTGCCAGGAGCACGCTCATGATGGCCGCAAGGCTCGTTTTGTAGAGAGACCGCCCCCATTCTCGCTCGCTCATGCCGACCCTCCCGCATTCTCGGCAGCCCCGGCAAGGTCATGCGGGGAGGCCGGCCACGCCGGCATCCGCGACCCGGATTTCCTGCCCGTGGGACTTCCAGACACTGGCCTGACGCCCGTGCCGCCTTCCAGGTTACTGCACTCGGCGGGGAAAGGGGAGAGTTCGGTTGATCCCGCGCTTGCGAAAAGGGGGGGGCAGGTGCACGTCAGCTTTTGCGCGTATCGGCAGCGGGTTGAAATCGTCAATTTGCGATCCTTGGCCCATCGAAATGCCAAACTCTCGGGCACCTGGTTGGTGCGAGCCCAGTCCGGTTTAGACTGTGCGAGCGCAAGTGCAAGGGCGAGCTGGGCTTTCTTACTCTCGCGATGTTCTCCGGCCATGGTAGTGGATGAGAGCCAGTGGGACGAATCCACTGGTTTTTTTCCGTTTTGCCCGCCCACGGTTCTCAGCCCCGGGCATAGGGCTGGCCGGCACGCCCTCGAGGGGCAAGGACATGGGGATTTGACCTTAACCGAGGATGACACGAATCTTACGAATGGAAGAGCCGTCTTCTGAGTATCGCCCCACGACCTCGTGATGACTGGTCCCGACACTCGCTCGAGAATCCAGTCTCCCGTCTCTATTTGTGAGATTCATGTTATTCGTGGTCGAACTGCGTCTGAGTCAGCGCGATCGGGACGCGTTCGGGGGTGAACCGGCTGGTGGACATGTGGAATACGCACTCTGCGCCCAGTTCTCTATATCTAAAATGCGCTGATCTCAAAATTTCGTTAACGCAAGTTTTACAATTCGCCGATTTTTTTGCCGCAACTTCTTATGCCGCTGAGCGAAAAAAAAAGTGGAAAATTTTTCGGGCTGTTCACTGTGTTCGGTTCCGTACGGCCCCGCACCACTGGCCCCGTCCCGCCGGTCTCTTGTTGTTGCCTGGTACTTGCGATAGCTTGCCATTCCTCGGAACAGAGCTTTGGTGCATTAGATCAGTGTTGAGCTGGTTCGCCGCGATCTGAGTGGGAGAAGCGATGAGATGATCTCCGTTTAGAAAGCCATAACCTCGATGTTACAGTTTAGTATTGTCATCCAGGTTGGCCGCGTCCTCGCTCGGCCGGCGGCGGCCAGCGATGTACGCACTCTGTTGTCGTCGCATCCCGACCTGCGGTAAACTGACGCCATGAGCGAGACAGCGACTCTTGATACGGAAAGCGAAATATTGGAGCAGGTCATCGATCCCGGCACCGCTGGGATGTCGCCTGAGGCTGCGCAGGCGCTGCTCGGATTTCGGTTCAATGCAACCGCGGTCGCACGTATGAACGAACTGGCGGACAAGAACCGCAAGGGTATCATCGCGCCGGCCGAACGCGCCCTCTTGGAGCGTTATCTGCGCGTCGGCAACTTCCTCAACCTGATCCACGCCAAGGCTCGCTGCGCTTTGGCCGAGCCCGCTCCCCCCGCCTCGTGACGCGATGAATGAGGCACTGAAACGTCTGGTTTGGGACCGCGCCGAAAACACCTGGGAATCCTGTCGGCTGCCGCAATCGTTCGACGTTCTGCCGTTCCAGATCGACCACGTCATTGCCGAGCAACACCACGGACCGACCGTCGCCGAAAACTTGGCATTGTCCTGCCTGAATGACAACCTCCACAAGGGGCCGAATATCGCGGGTCTCGACCCCGACACCGGTTTGCTGACGCGACTCTTCCACCCCCGCCAGGACATTTGGGAGGAGCATTTCGCCTGGGCCGGCCCGGTGCTTACCGGCCGAACCGACATCGGACGAACGACGATCGATGTCCCTGTCATCAACGCTCCCGAGCTCGTCGAATTGTGCCGGCTACTGATCCGAGCCGGGCTTTTCCCAGGCGTGCAACCACCGCGTCACTGACGGCGGCCGACACAAGGTCACGGACGGGTCGCCTGGCGGCTGGACTGGGGTGTCCGGGAACGGCGACCTTCTGGTGTCCTGGGGCCGGTCGATTTGCGACTGTTGCGCTTGTCCTCCCAACCAAAATCCTTGCCGCATAATTTGGAGAATTGACCGGAGCAATCGACGTCTCCTCCCAATCGCGGCGATGCCGCCAAGGCGAGGAGCAAATGTGGAACGAGTGGAGCCGGTGGTGGAGTGGACGAGGCGCGCCTGGCGAAGGGCCGCCTGAAGAATCGGTTCTGCCGACATCGAATTCAGAGAACGATCGGGGACCACGCGACGAATCGAATGCGGTCGAATCGGAGAGCGACCAGAGCACATTTCAGGGCGCGACCCACACGGAAGCGGAAAATGCGGACAACGCTATTCGGGAAACGACCCCGCCAGTCGAGCACGCAGACGAGCCGGCTGGCCCGACCAATCTTGGCGACGAAATCGCGTTAGGCGCCGCGGGAATTTTGCCGGTGCTCACCTGCGACGATTCCAGTGCCGACGAGCCCGCCGGGTTCCCGGCCGACGAATTCGACAGCCCGTCGGCCGATCTCGATCCGGTCGCCGAGCTTTTGCGGCAAGGGCTCGGGCTACCGACAGGCAAAAGCCGCGCGCGCCGCGGACGCCGGCTGGTTCGACCCGAGGAGGTCAAGCCGGCCGCGTACAACCCCCAGCAACGACTCATGATCCTCGATTGCTGGCAGCGCAGCGGCCTGCCCGCCGAGGATTTCGCACCCTTGGTGGGCGTCTCCAAGCATACGCTCTATGCCTGGAAGCAGCGGTTCGACCGACAGGGACCGGCTGGCTTGCTGGAACAGCCCCGCGGCGCCAGCGAGGGAAGCCGGCTGCCCGAGCTCACCCAACGCACCATTCTCTTGCTCAAGCAGGCGCATCCCGACTGGGGCTGCGAGCGCATCAGCCACATGCTGCTGCGCGGCCCGGCATTGCCGGCCAGTCCCGCCAGCCGTCGCCCGCGTCCTGCACGAGGCGGGCTACCAGCTGCAGGAGACGCCCACCCGGCCGCATCCCGAACAAGGTCCGCCACTTCGAGCGGGCCAGGCCCAACCAGCTCTGGCAGACCGACCTGTTCACCTTCGTGCTCAAGCGGCAGAACCGGCGGGTCTACCTGGTCGCCTTCCTCGACGATCACAGCCGGTTTCTCGTCAGCTTCGGTCTCCACGCCAGCCAGTCCACGGCCCTGGTGCTCGAGGTTCTCCGCGCGGGCATCACGGCCTACGGAACGCCCGAGGAAGTGCTCACCGACAACGGCACTCAGTACGTCACCTGGCGGGGCGAGAGTGCGTTTCACAAGGAGCTCAAGCAGCGCGGCATCCGCCAGATCGTGGCCCGCGCCGCGGCATCCGCAGACCCTGGGCAAGATCGAGCGGTTCTGGGGCACGCTCTGGCGCGAGTGCCTCGAGACCGCCGTGTTCCTCGATCTGGCCGATGCCCGCGCGGATCGGCCATTTCATCGACTGGTACAACTTCCAGCGCGTTCACAGCGGGATCGACGGACTGGTGCCGGCCGACCGCTTTTTCGGCGCGGCTCCCGAGGTTTTACACGCCCTCAAGGAGCGGGTGGCCGCCAACGCCCTGGAGCTGGCTCGCAACGGCCTGCCCAAGCCGCCGTTCTACCTGACCGGCCAGCTGGGCGGAGGGGCGGCGGAACGAACGCAAGCTCCGAAAACGGTCGCTCGCGTTTTGTCGTTACGCGCACGGCCGCGGCTGGTCAACCGAGGAGACGGCTGCGGCTCTTGGTCTCTCACCGCGCACCTTGTGGCATTGGGATCGAGGTTGGGAGACGGACCGGCTGGCGCCGCGCCCACGGGGAAGGCCGCCGCAAATCGCCCCGGTCGAGCGTCAAGCCGAGGTCACCGGCTTTCTGGAGTTGCATGGTCCCAGCATCAGTCTTGCGAGCCTCGAGGCCGAGTACCCCGATGTTGCTCGAGCCGAGCTGGCTGGGCTGCGAGCGGAATATCGTGCCGAGTGGCACCAAGAGCACGCCGAGGAACAGTGCCGGCTGGAGTGGCTCTGCCCGGGTAGTGTGTGGGCGATGGACTTCACCCATCCGCCCTACCTGATCAACGGCGTCTTCCCCGCGATTCTGAAGGTGGCCGACCTGGCGAGTCAACACCAGTTGCTCTGGCTGGCGGTCGCGCATGAAGATGCGGCGACCGTGGTGGAAGCGCTGGCCGCTTTGTTTGGGGAGCACGGTGGCCCCGCTGGTCATGAAATGCGACAACGGTCCGGCGTTCCGCGCCCACCTGACGAAGCGATTCTTGCTCGGCCGTGAGGTTTTCACTTTGTACTCGCCGCCGTACCGTGCCCAGTACAACGGCGGTTGCGAGCGTGCCAACCGCACGCTCAAGGAGTTGACCGAGCACGTTGCCGAACAAGCGGGTCGTCGCGACTTCTGGACGAGCGACGATCTCCTGGTGGCGCGTCCGCGCCAACGGACTGAGCCGGCCATGGGGAGCGACGGGCGCAACGCCGGAAGAAACCTGGTCGGCACACGACGTATTGTCGCTGGACAAACGCGAAAACATGTCGCAACACTTAAGGAGCGAGATTGCGACTGTTCTGGACCAGCGCGTGCTCGATCCGACAGTCGCGCTTTCGCATTACCCCCAAGCCGAGATCGAGCGCATCGCGGCGCAAGTCGTCCTCGAACAGCTCGGTCTCCTTCACGTCACGAGGAGACGAATTACTCCGGCGTTTTGACGCCAAATCGCTGCAAGAATTATGGTGGGGGCACACAGAATCACTGCGAGAAAATCGTCACCAAAGCTGGTGGGCTCAAGAAGAAGATCGATGCCAATTTGGTCGAGCTTCAGGAGCACGTTCAGCGGTTAGCCGAAATTGGCATCAAATGACGTTGCTTCACTGCGTCTCTCTCTAGGCGATGCGACGACGCCCCATCTAAAACGAACTGCGCGGCGATGGCAACATCCACTGAGTCAAGATACGATGAAGGTGAGTCAGTCATGCTCGGCCTGCTACGCCGCGAGCCCGAGAGCAATGGCCAGATGACAATCCCCTCTTTAAGGGAGCCGCCGATGACGGCGAAGCGTGCACCTCACACTCATCCAGGTCCAGAAGCTCGGTCCGCCAGCCTCGTCCCAGAAAACGGTTCTCCGAGCAATGGTGCCGGCTCTTTGTCCGGGCCGTGCGGACACGAACCAGACCGCGGAGCAATGTTATCCGAACGATTCCGCGACAATCCGTACGAACTTGCGGGGCTTGCTGAGCTGCCCGAGGACGATGAGGCGCTTAAGTCTTCACTCGCAGACCTTCGGAATTGGATCATGTCTCACAGAGTGTTGAGCACCGAAGCGCTAGCGGGGGTAATGTTCGTCCTCCTTCGAGTGGCGCAGTCTGATTACCAGGAAGGCAGCTACTGGCCTCATCTATCGGACCGCCTCGATCTCGACATCCTCTCCCCACAGGAACAGAGCCGCCTCGGCCGATGGTTCCGGAAGGGATTACGGCGATTCAACTACTTCGTCCCAATCCCGAAGAAGGCCCACAGGAATCTGACCCCAATCCTCGTCCATGCGGGCGTCCCGCGCGGCTCCTTGGAAGGGCTTGTCCCGTTCGTCGCAAGCGAGCTCGAGCGTCACGGGAGCTGGCTGGCCAACGCCGCCGAGTCGGCACCGGATCTGATTCGCCAACTCGTGCGCGGGTACACTGGTCCACTGCTCCACCGCAATGTCAGGCGGATTCTGGTGAGCAACCGGCGTGGAGCCGTCGAGTTGTGGTCATCACTCGCTCGCGTCATCCTGGCCCCGGTTGACTCTCCCGATTCTGAGGAGGCACTCCGGCTACTCCCTCCCGGAGTTGACCAGCAAGCGGTCCGGGAGGCCGTCCGGCGAAATGCGACAATCGGCTATAATCGGCAAACACTGCGGCCCCCACGCGTCAGGTACGACCCGGAAACTGGTTCCGTGCGCCTCTACCTTCCGCACGGTTCCGAGGAACACTGGGACCTTCAAGCGGGGGAATGCCGGTACGTTTGGGATGAGGCGACCGGGGGGGTTACCGCCGAATTCCTCGATCCGCTCCCGGAAGAGGTTTCGATCTGTCCGCGTAGTCCCGAGGGAGGGATCGGCCGGATATTCGCCACTCGGCCAGAGCGATGGCCCGGGCTCTGGTTCCGAGCCTCGACGGGCAATCTGGAACAGGGAACGACGATCGACAACAGCGGCGTTGAGTCGGGCCGCTGGTTCGTCCTGTTCGACGGCACTCCCGACCAACCTGGGAACGCCGAACCGAAGCCATTGAATTGGCCGTTCTTCGGCTCGCCGAATTGGTCCGCTTGGGAAGTCGATGTCCCAGCACGGTCCAATGCCCAGCAAGACTTCGTCTGGAAGGTCGGTGAGAACGAGTTCATCGTCCCACTGGCTCGGCGTCCGGGACCGACTGTACGAATGACGGCCCCGATTATCCATGCTTCGTCCGGAGAGAATGACCGTCTTGCGGTGTACGCAGAATACCCGGCCGCCACCCTCGACCGGGACCGCCCTTGCGGAGCTCAGCTTTGGCGTCGGGTGCGGGATTTTTGGGAACCGGGGCGGAAACTGGAATTGTTTCCTGACCAGCAAACATCCTTGACCGTTGAACGGGGCGGAATCTATCGCTTGCGGGAAACGCAAGGGATGGGACGAGTCCTCGCAGAATTCGCATTTATCCCTGGCCTTAACGTCCAGGGCCCCTCATTCCGCGGTGACACGGCCCTCATTCACATCGAGGCGGACGCGGACGCCGGGACGATCGGGAGATCAGAAGATTCTGGAACCACCAACGTAAGCGTTGAGCTGCCGGGCTCCTGGAACGCAACAATTCCTACTGTTGAACCGCAGCTCACAACGGCCTGGAACTGGCACGACTCGAAGACGCCGGATCTCTTGTTTCACTGGGCTATCCCCGGGTTCCGCTGGCGAGTCATCGGACTCCGCGGAGAGTCTTCCAAGTGGACGCGCGACTTGCTCGTTGTCGATGAGGCGCGCGTCGCGACCGAGGACCCACAACTCGAGATTCATGTCCCCGACGGATCTAATCTCACGATCAACGGCGAGACGGCAAGCCTCAAACCAGGTCCCGCGGGTCTCAGAGCCATCCGCAGTCTGAACGCCTACCTAGGCGACGTCGTTCGACTCACGTACCTGGGAATCAACTATGACGCTGTCATCGTCACTCGTCGTCCGGTCCTCGACAAATTCACGGTTGAATTCGACGAGGACACCGTAATTGCGAGCTGGAGCCCGACGCCCCCCGACGGAACCGTACTGCTCGCCTGGGACCCGCTCTCGCCGATTGAATCGCCGAAGGTCGTTCGATTGTCTTCCGCCGAGTTGAGAGAGCCAGGGGAATGGGTCGGCACGTGGGAAACCCTCCCGCAATCGGACTACATTGCCGTCGCACTGGCTCGCCGCCATTCATCCGCCGGGCTCAGCTTGGTGCCCTCCTCTTACGTCCCTGCGGTTGAGCGTCTTGAGCAGAGAAAGGCCGTGGTATGGCTCTGTGAACGTCCCAATAGGCGGACGGATCAGGTCGCTCGTCTCTGGAGCCACCTTGCCCTCGACATCCAAGTCGATCTACTCTCACCCAAGCCTCGAGCGGCAATAGACATTGCTGCTCGACTCGAACAGATTCAACTGGGAGGCCCACTTCCGCTCGGCGAAATCCTGGCATTCGCTTCCGGTCTGGCAAGATCTCCCCTCCTGAGAGTAGCCAATAAAGAATGGGTCCGACGATATGCCGAGGAGATCCACCGTTGCGTCAACTCGCCCACGATGCTCTGAGAGCTGGGTCGGATGTGCGTATCCCGAAGCCGATGAGGATGACTCACCGGGAGTCGGTTGGCTCCTTCGGAACGGTATTCACCCCGGGTGGGGTCGCGCCGGATGCCTGCCGGACCGAGTGGATCTGCTGGATTCGCTCACGATCCCCCTAAAGTATTATCGCGATCTGTGGTTACTCACATCGTGCTCACCTGACACCCCAAGTACCACCTCGAGCGAAAGTCCGGTCGTGCCCCGAAGACAATCACGCGATGACCGCGTGGCTGCGCGGCCAAACGTGTGTTGAGCTTCCACAGGATATGGCAACTTCCCGCTCCCGAACTGTTTCTACCCTGGCGATCCGGTGTGATCCGAGTACCGGACCGCGACCCTAGGTGCTCTCATGACCTGGTGTTCAAGCTTTCGGCAGGCGGTGGTGAAACTCAGTTCCTCGACGAACTCGGTCTGAACGCCCTGATGATTGACGGGTTGGATCCACAGCGACGGGAGAAGTTCGCGACGTGGGAACCAGACGACGAAAACGCCTGGGCGGTCGAACCGTACTCACACCATCGGATTAGACCCGGATGGCGCACCGGGACTACGCCGCTCCTCGGGCCGTGCGCGGACCCACTTCGCTTAGCCGAACGCCTCAGGTAAGAGACTTGCTGTTTCAATGGGACCCGAAGTTAGACATTCCCAAAGAACTTCAGGACCTTCTTCCCACTGAAAAAATCGACGAGTTCCTGAAGAACGAACCGGGTTCCGGTGCCCTCCACTCGCTCGTGCTGCTCCCCCTTCCTCCGTCGAGAGACTTTTGCGCGGAGAGAAAATCCTCGTCCAGGTTGACCGGCCGATCCCCGACGCCGTCCTGACCGCCTGGCGGATATCTTGGGTCGATCGACTCGCCGCGAGACTCGGACCGGCTCGTTTGCTCGGCCCGAGCGGAGTGCTCTCCCTCGACCAGGCTGGATACCTCAGTGTCTTGGCGATGATGGTCGAACGCTACGAGGGCTTGATGACGCTCACCCTGGCCCTCGCCGAATTGCTAGTCAAGACGCTATACGATGGCGGGATCGGTTTCGCAGGGAAATATGCGAAAGTGTCTCGCTGAAACCCTCTACTTACAGGCCTCTTGGCGGAGAATCCTTTATGAATCCCATCGACGTCGCCAACTCCCTAAAGAATCGGTATATCTCCTATCCGTCCACCACGTTCGGGTTAAGCGAAGCCTTCTCCGACTTCGGTCGCGAGTTCGAGCGGTTCCTCTCGCAGCCAGGGCAGCTCGTCGCTGGTCCCTTCATCGAAGCCACCGCCCCATACAACGCCAGCGACGACACCCTCGAGAGCCTCGTCGTCGAGGGGGTCCTACACGAAGGATTCCGGAACCTCTTCGCGGCTCAGGAGGCCGCTCGTCCGAGCGTGACTGCCCGTCCCCAAGCTCAGCGTCTCGGACTTCGAATCGGTGGTGCTTCGACCACGACCTGCCGGGACAGGCATGAACGTATCCCCGGCGACCGTAAGCTCTACACCCACCAAGTCCTGGCAATCCGCCGTCTATGTCGCGAGCTCGATCGGTACGACATCGACCGGCATACGGTCGTCGCGAGCGGAACGGGCAGCGGGAAACAGAGTGCTTCCTGCTTCCAGCGATCGACTGGATCCTTCGTCATCCCACGCGGCCAACCGGGAGGGGCAGCCCGTAGTAGGGCGCGGACTCAGAGTACTTCTCGTCTACCCCATGAACGCCCTGGTCAACGACCAGATCCGGCGGCTGAGGCAGCTGGTCGGCTATCGTTCTGACCGTGGGGAAGCCCCGATCCCGATCACCTTCGCACGTTACACAAGCGAGACCCGCGACCATCCCGAAATCGCCCGACAGAGGGAACCGGATGCCCCCTCGAACCAGATCCTGACCCGGACAGAAATCATTCGCAATCCGCCGGACATCTTGATCACGAACTTCGCCATGCTCGAGCAAGCCCTCCTGAGGCCTCAGGAGTCGCCGTTCTTCGACGACGTAGACGATTTCGCTTGGCGCTTTCTCTATCCTCGACGAGGCCCACAGTTACCGTGGAGCACAGGCGATCGAGCTCGCGAGACTGATGCAGCGGGTCCGTGCGGGCGTCCGCCGTGGAAAGCGAAATAAGGGCGTTCCCGAACATGAGCCGGTCTGCATCGCGACGAGTGCCACGCTCGTCGATCCGAAAGCAACACCATTGGAGCAACATCAAGTCACGGCCCAATTTGCTGGTGCACTCTTCGGGCTCTCGACCACGAGCGACTCTGTCATCTTCGCCGAGCGCGAGGACCCCGCGACCTGGGGGGACCCCTGGACGTTTCAGGACCTTGACTCATACCGGGCAGCCGACGAAGTTCGGAGTCACCTCGATCCGGCCGTATTCTCCCAGCTCGACCTCCCAGGCGATGAGGCCTTTTGGCAACTCTTTGCCGGGACTGCAATCCCTGAAGTTTACGACGCGGCGCGAACAATAGCGGGCGATGATCGAAGAGCCTTTCTGTTCCACCTCCTCAAGGGTCATCCACGATTCCACTGGCTTCTGGTCACGAATCAAAGAAGAACCGGAAAGGGTGGAGATTCTGGCAGACGAGTGGGGCGGTGCAGACCCCAATGCGGTGCTGTCGGCACTTGAGAACCTCGTCGCGGGCTGCAACGCCGCGAGGAGACGCCCCGGAGAGCAATCGCTCCTTCCCTGTCGCTACCACCTCTTTGCCAGCGCTTTAGAGGGTCTTTTCGTTGACCTCGCCGCCGATGACGAAGTTGCGCCATCCGGGAGACCTTGGGCCCTTCCTGAGCTCGGCATCCGAGAACTGGCGGTTCGTCGCTTTCTCCCCTCGGACCGGCTGGCCTTCGAGATCGCCCACTGCAACGGCTGCGGATACCCACTTGTCGTGACCGACCCCTCCCGGAAGGCAGAGGGCAACCTCGACCAACCTCCTGTCTGGGAACGTCCGGTTCACTTTTTGGCTCTCCGGCCCGACCGGTCCGAGGGCGATCCGCTTCCGCCCGCTCGCCTCGACTTGACGACAGGAGGCATTGTTCCAAATATCGGGATAAGTTCAACCGGGCTCTATCGTACCCTCTTCCGGGTCCCTCCGAATAAAGACCACACCGACATCCAGGCATGCCCATACTGCGGTCGTGACCAGCGATTCCCGTCTGTAGCCTCGCGACTGATGACCGGCCAGGATGCCCCGGTGAGCGTGCTGACCGAGGCCCTCGATGACGCAACTCCCAGGCCTCCGTCGCGAGCAACTTGCTACTCTGCAGGAGAACTACGGACACCGCTGTGGCGCGAATAACGACCCGATCGTCGGAGAGGCACGCAAACTCCTGATCTTCAGCGACAGCCGCCAGAACGCGGCGTTCATGGCCTCGTATCTTCAGAACCACACTAGTACATATTTAATTCGGAAGGTTGCATTCGACGCCTTCCGCAACAATCCTGGGGTGCTATCGCTCGGCGACTGGGCGTCGCTCACCGTCAGCGAAATCATTGCGAAGGACCTCCATATCCCCTACCTCGAAGATCGAGACCTCGCGGACATTGGGGATGGGGGACCGTTCCGCGGGTCCTATCTCCGGGAGAATCAGGCCAAGACAAACCGGATCCTGTCCTGGCTCCTTGCCGAAGTCAGCGGTTCTCAGCCACTCGCGCTTGAAGCACTGGGGTTGCTCCAAATCGGTGTGCCTTGGGGCGATATCCCTGATTTCGTCCAACCGCGCGAGGCCCCTGTGGAGGCCGAATTCCAGTGGCCTGGCCCACCGTTGACCATCGGCGACCTCGTTCACCTAATCGACCGTGTTTTGCGCCACATGCGCCGGCACTATCTCGTGACAACTCCACCCGGCGTTGACCGCCCCGGATTCGGCGGCCCGACCCAACCGTACCTGGTCCGCGAGAAAACTCCCGAGCTGGATGACCACCTCCGCGGTCTACTAAACGCAAACAATCAGGACACGATTTACGTCGAGTTCCTCCGACGTTGGGCGAAACGGCGAAGTGGTGGCCACGATCCTTCTCCGGAAGTGATTCTGCGCGATGGGCACTGCGATCTTCTCTATCATGGAGGAGCATCTCGCTCCGTGGATCCGCATGCCGTCACAGAGCAGGGTGTCAGGGCCCTGGCACTTCGCCACGAGGCGGCCCGCGTGTTCCGCGCGGAGCGGCTCTGGAAATGCGACATCTGTGGATCCTATGCCGCAAGCTTACCTCGATGGGGTTTGTCCGGAACGAGGCTGTCACGGCTGTCTTGAGGACGTCCCCGAACAGGACCGCCCCGAACAATCGCCAGATTGTCATATGTTCGTACAAAGCTATGTGAGGGGACCGCGGCGGGAACTCCGATGCGAGGAACATACCGCACAGCTCTCGCCCGAGTTTGGCCAGGAAGTCCAGGAGGCTTTCCAATGCGGACAGGTCAACGCCCTCTCATGCTCCACTACGTACGAGATGGGGGTAGACATCGGATCCCTCCAAGCGATCGTGCTCCGAAACGTCCCGCCGAGCACAGTGAATTACGTTCAGCGGGCGGGCCGGGCGGGCCGAAGAGCGGATACTGTCGCGTTCGTCCTAACTTTCTGCCAACGACGTCCTCATGACCGGCATCATTTCCAGGCACCGAAGGGCATCATCGCCGGGAGGATCCGTCCGCCCCAAATCGACCTCGCGAACCAAAAGATCCTCCAGAGGCACTGCAATGCGGAAATCCTGACCGAATATTGGAGCTGGTTGGACGCTCAGTCCGTCGGTGGACAGCCCGATGCCTTTCGAATGGCCGGAAACGTCGGGGCTTTCTTCGACGATCGTCTCGACGGCACGAATACGACGCCGTACGAATATCTTCGGACATGGCTAGCCGACGAAGCCAACTGCCGGCGATGCCTCGAGCGTCTCGGGCACGCTTTCGGTCTCACGGCTCAAGACGCCGTCCGGCATTGCCATCGTATGGCTGATTCGGTCTCGACCGAATCAAATCCCCTGGCAAGGGCCGCCGAGGATGCACTCGGCCTCTTGAAGAGCTTTCGCGAAGGAATGGAGGAGCACAGGCTAAGAGAGGCCGATTGGCGGGAGAAGGCGGCCGAGGCACGAAGAACTGGGGAAATCCTGTCCTCGCAACAACTGGCCAAGGAGGAACACCAAGAGCATCGCGCGGTCAGGTCATTCGAGATCCTAGAGCGGCAGCAGAGGGACGAGTTTCTGATCTCGTTCTTGATGTCCCGCGGCGTCTTGCCGAGCTTCGCGTTCCCCGTAAACGTTGGGAAGCTCCACGTCCTCGCCGAGGAGATGCGCGAGAGCCGAAGGGCGAACGCACCGACCATGCTCAAGTTCGACCGTGACATGAAGATCGCGCTCAGCGAATACGCTCCAGGGGCGGAGATCGTCGCCGGCAAACGCATCTATGGCTCGATTGGGCTGCGGAAATTCCCGGTGCAGGAATTCGATTGGTTCAATTGGTTTCGCATCTGTCCGAAGTGCAATGGGCTCGAATTGATGTCGAACGAACGGAGCCACCCCCAGTGCGAGCCCGAATGTCGATTCTGCGGTGAGGAGGTTCCAGCGAGCCATAGGACTCCACGACAATGGATCGAGCCCCGATGGGGCTTCGTGACGGACGTTAACGCCAAGGCCCGAATCCCCCGGGGGCAAAGACCTTGGCGGATCCCAACTGTTCGCGCCTTCTTCATTGGCGGTCGCCCTACCCTGCCTGACCGGGAGGCTCCAGCAGATGGACGACCCCCCGTTGAAACGTTCCCAGCGGTGCATGAGGAACTCTTCGTGGAGGGGCGTTACGCGAGCGGCCGGAGCCTCCTCGTGCTCAATCTGGGCGATTTCAGGACAACCAAGGACGGCCTTCCGCTTCGCGCGGGGTTCAACGTCTGCAACCGTTGCGGACGGGCAGACTTCCGGGGCCGGCCGCCGAAGAAAGGGCACCGTGCTCCGTACCATCGTTTCGGGGCCGCATGCACGGGCCCCATCGGCGTCGGTCCCTTCACCAAGGGTGAACCCATCGCCCTGGGCCATCGCTACGAAACTGATGTAGTCTGGTTGGAGTTCCTCGGCGTGCCGCACGAGCGAGCGACTTCCGCAGGCTTCTGGCTCAGCCTCGCCTACGCGCTTACCAATGCCGCCACGGCCGAGCTGAACATCGAGCGAACTGACCTAGAGGCTACGACCGTCCCGCTCGAGGGAGAAGAGCGGCACGCCATCGTCCTCTACGATTCCGTTCCGGGGGGTGCCGGGCACTGTCGCCAGATCCTCCACAATCTCCCCGCAGTCATTCGCCGTGCTCGGGACCGGCTGGCCTCGTGTGACTGCGACCCGCAGGTCACTGGTTGCTATGGCTGTCTGTGCGATTACCAGAACCAGTTCGCTCACGACCAATTATCACGGGGCGGGGCACTGAATTACCTCGACCGCTTGGTCAACGAACTCGATCGCAGTGACCCGACCCCCTGGCGTCAGCCAAGCCGCTCCCCCTGTCGCGAGATCGTAGATTCGCTTCACGCGGCCTCTGGCGTCGTTAGCCTGCGTGTGAACTCCGTCGAGTCCGGCATCATCCCGGGCCTAAACAAGGACTGGTTCGACATTTTCAAAGAGGTTGCCTCCCGGCCTTGTGGTTCGCAGCAGCTCAATCTTTTCATCGGTTCGTCTCCCGAACCAGGTAGAGCCCCGGGGGCAACTCTAGCTTACCATCGCCTCGCCGAGCTACAGCAACTGGGCGTTAACCTCCAGCTCTGCACGGGATCTGCACCCGAGCACGCTAGCCTCCTGATCGACCTCCACGATGTGAGGGACGGAATAGTCTGGCGGCTGGCCGTGGTCGATCGCCCTCTCGCCCCTCGTTGACAACGTCCAGAGGAGCCGGCTCGGCCGTGCGGAGACCGCTCGGCAAGCGTTAGGGGCGACGCCGGAATCTGGCCCTTTGCGCCTTCCCGAATTGAAGGAGTTTCACCACTTCCTGCTGCAACCAAGGTACCCGGCAGGACCCCTGGGACGAACGTTACCTGGGGACGGTTCTGACTCGCCCTATTCGTCGCCTGATGCTCATCGACCCACACTTCTTGAGCGGGCGAGAGAAGCGCGACATGCTAGACCGATTCTTGGGCCGAATCGTTCCATCCGACCGAATCGAAGCACGAGTTAAGACTGGTAGGGCAGCGAAGTTCGACGAATTTCACGATTCCCGAACTCAAGATCAGGAGTGTCGCTCTCTTGAGAATCGTCACCGCCGGCTTAATCTTCGTGTCCTTATCCCAGACTCTATGCTTGAAGAGCACGACCGAACGATCTTGATTCAAACTGACGACAGCCGCTCATATCGGATCCTGTTGGGCCAGGGCCTCTTCGGGTTCGAGGAACACTGCCGCAAGAGCTCCGAAGCAGTCTGGTTTGAGATCAGCACGGAGGACTTCGACAGGAGTTGGGTCTCGCATTGGAGCCGATCGCCGAGCAGGAGCATCTGTCGGTTCCAGTCAGAAAGGGCACCACTTTGGGAGACCAGTGGGTACCAGCTGGAGCGGTTGCGGCGCGATTTGTTTGATCACTCTCAGGGATCGAGCCAACCTCGCCGGCTGCTAGCCCGCGGGACGTTCGGCTGATCGTGGGGCGAGGCGATCGGCAGGCCGAGGTTGTGGGGATGTGCCATTGAGCATCCAAGGGACCTCACGATGGAGTTGTTCGCACAGCGTCGATGGTCGCCTCGAAGAGGCTCAGCCCAGTCGCTGCAGCGTACAGATCCAGTTGATTCCCGCATGATCCGCATTTGAAGCACCTGTAGATATGTCGTTTCAGATGTGCGGAAAAGCTGCGGCTCAATGGTGAGATCGAGTGATGGACCGGACACGGGCCTCGCACCTGATCCGCGGAGGATTCGCAGGGGACGAAGCCGAGCAAGTCGAGGACATCAGCCAGAGCGATCCTGGCTCGGACTTCGGTGAAGTGAATGCCCGGCACGACTGTGATCCTGGAGATCGAGACCGACGTCTGCATACGTGCGAATACAACTTGGCACGAATCTGGGGTGGCCTTGGGGACAGAGAAGAGGAACCCGTAATCTTATATTTTGTTATAACGATATGCAAGTGGATCGTGATCGAGCCAGATGGCGTGCTGTGGTGGTTATCACAGGTGGAACAGTTGCCGGCGGGCAACTCGTTAATCTTTACCCAAACTGCCGAAGGTGACTCTGGTATCAAGAGCTGAGATGGCGACGTCCGGCAGAAGGAATCTACGGATCGCCGAGGCATGCCGTCAAGCCGATTCTCGAGAAAACATCGGTGGCGACTCGGACGGGGACCACTTCGCTGAAACCCACATATTTCAGCCTGGTCCCCACCTCGCTGCAAAAGTGGTACCCCCGCTGGCTGTTACTGACAGCAATCAGCCTTCCAGGAGATACTAGACTTCGCTGGCCCGACTTCCGAACTGGTAAAATGCAGGTTCGGTCCTGGGTGATCGCCATCGCAGTGGCAATCTCCTCCGACCTTTATTCTACGCCGCGGAGTCTGTCGCGAGCAGGTCCGACAGCTTCTCGTCGCCAGATGCCCCAACTGTCCGCGAACCCAATCTTCCTCGCGAATCGGATCGGCGCGTCCGAAGAACGAGATACTCGTGAATCGCCCCCGCTGAGGTTGACGGCGCAGCTCAGGTCCGCCCTCGACTACGAGACCCGGTTCGCTGACGACATGCAGGACGTCTTAACGTCAGCGATTGCGAGTTGCGGGACGGGTGTTTTCATTTCCTCTGGCCGTTTGGGACACGACTCGACCGGCGGGAAATCAGAGCAAACCCTAGCCCTGCTTGACCCCCTGCCCGGATCGGCGTTAGATAAAGCAGAGGCTAAAGCGTGGTTCTGGGATATGCCAACGACTACGGCGTGATGCTCTGGTACATCCTGGCGGCTCACCGCCCGAAAAATTGGCTGGCTCGTCCGCAGGGCAGCAAGCGCGCTTACAGGTTGCTATAGCGTGATTTGACGAGAGTGCTGCCTGTACCCGAACGCGGAACCCGGATCGTCAGCAGCGAGTACCGGGCCACCACCTCCCGACCAGCCCCGCCCTGCTAGGAGAATCGCACCTATGGGACGTCCGCAGGATTCGTTCCGCCGCACCTTCAAAGCCGAGTTTGCGAAACGTTTCGACATCCAACCCGACTGGCGAGAGAGTCAGAACAAGGAGAACAAAGCGGCGTTTCTGCATCGATATGTCAAATATCGGAGAAATGGGCTCATCCGTCCAAACGAAGGCTTCGAATTGGGCGATCTCCGCTGTGACTATCGCGGACGCACGATCATCGTCGAATACGACTCGTTCGGATTGGAGATTCACAATCTCTTGAAATACTGGCCATACTTCCTCGGGGAGCTCTCCGCCCGACCATCCCTGCCGGTGATCCTCTGCCATTTCTCCAGTTGGCACAGCTATGGCTCTCGCCGAGACCTGTGGCCGTGGCTCCTGGACCGAATCAACACAAGGACGGAAACGGGGACGCAGCTAGGGACGGAAACGGGGACGCAGCTAGTATTGTAGTCGAATATGGAGGTGTGGCCGAGACCGAACGAGCCGCCATGATCGTGCGACGTCCGCGTTCGTCGTCTGCTCGTCGAGGGGGTCTCGAGGGGGTCAGACCTATTTCTGCAGCCCATAATGCTGTTGGACTTACCGGTGAAAGTCCGGTCGTGGGAATTGACTGTTTACCCACGTAGTCATATTCGACGTTGGCTCGGGGTGACCCGGCCAGCGCAAGCTCGAACGTAAACGTCCTCGCAAGGAGGGCTAGCCAGCTCGCGGGCCGTAACATGAGCGCGAAATAAGCTCGGAGTGAACTCTGCAGCCTCGAAATGACCAATGTGATCGCCGAACCTGTCAATAGGCGGTGAAGGCTAAAATCGAAGAGGAAGTAACTCGAAGGGGTCCGACGTGTTTTCAAGTTCCTTTGGCCGGTCCCGCTTCACCCAACTCCTTTTCTAGGGCTCTCAAGTGCTCGCGAACTTTCGCATCGGTTGCTAACCAGGCGGCAAATCGCCGGGTCAAGTTGGGCACACTCTCGGCGCGCGACACGCCGAGCACGGCCGCCAGCTCGGCTTACCCATCACGGATCGATTTTCGCAGGCTCTCCCGCTCGGGATCGGTGTTCACGCTGAGCATCGCGAACGGAGGAGTTGCTCGGCTTCCATGCGGGCTTTCGCGGCGTCAACGCCTGGGTTCGGGGGAAACCAGACGCAACTCCGCGGGTTCGGGGGATACCATGCGCGACTCCGGCCCATTAATTGGGTACGGCGTCCCCGGAACCCAGACTTTTCCTGGGCATGTTTCGCTCCGCCGCTGGTTTCCAAGCTTTTCGTGTGTTTCGTATTTTTCGTGGTCCCTACTCTCGCGCCGCTGACGGGCGCGGCCGACCCCGTGTGGTCGGGCGCCTCGCCAGCGCGGAACAGCGGGGATTGACCTCCGCACGCGTTCGGCAGATAATTTTTGTCGGGAGATAGGGCGATATGTCGATCCATTTGCACCCGACGGAATTGCAGTATCTCAAGCGCTTGCTGGCTCGCAAGGCGCAGCCGACACGTCGCCAGATGGCCAGCGCGCTCTTGCTGCTTTCCGAGGGCAAAACGCCGGTGCTGGTCTCCCAGATCGTCGGGATCCCAAAGCACCAGGTAGAAGCGCTCGAAGAGCAGTACAAGTCCCGTGGGAAGTTTGCCCTCCTCTGGAGGAATTCGCGGTCAGCGAGGAAAGTTCCTGAAGGTTGGGGCATCGATAAGACCGCTGGCGTGTGCGGCGGCTCGGCCCGGATCGCTGGAACCCGGATCCCCGTCTGGCAGCTCGTCGCGGCGCGTAACATGGGTGTCGGCGGAGCCCAGCTTCTACTCGATTACCCTACGCTCCGGGCCGAGGACCTGGTGAACGCCTGGTCGTACAGCGACGCTCACCCCGAAGAGATCCAGGCCGAGATCCACGAGAACGAGGTCGCCTGACGCTTGGCCCAATTGTACGCTGACGAGAATTTCCGCTACCCCGTCGTCGAGGCACCGCGGAGACTGGGGCACGACGTGCTAACGGCCCAGGAGGCAGGCCGTGGTGGCAAGGTTATCGACGACGATACCGTGCTGGCCGACGCAGATGCTGCCGGCCGCATCCTCCTGTCGCAGAACCGTCGCGATTTCATCCGCCGACATCACGCGGGGCTGCCACATCGCGGGATCGTTGTATCCACGTACGACCCGGATGCCGCAGCCCTCGCTCAACGCATCGACGCGGCGTTGGCCGCGGAAAGCGGGCCTGGTCGGTGGCTGCGGCGAGTCAATCGGCCGCCGCCAGGCACCGCCGGCAACACCCCTTGAAACCGAGGTCGTAGTAAGCGTCGGTCTCCTGGCCGCCGAAGCGCTCGTGGCGCCGGGCTCGATTGATCGCAACATGAACTGAAGTGAACGTGTAGCCTGGAAAACCGCAACTTTGGTGCCGTGGTGGTCTTGATCAGCGCCATGCGGCAAGCTCCGACACCGCGCCGAGTCCGCGAGCTTTCAACGCTGTCCGGTGTTGACCGGGCGACCATCGCGCGATGGCGGGCCTTCTGGCGCGACCACGTTCCGAGATCCTACGCTGACGTCGCGTGCTGGACCGTATGGGCCAGGGCACGCCCCTGACACGGGCCAAGCTTCGGGATTCCCTCTGGGTCAAGAACGAGCACCTGGGCGAGGCGCTGGAATCGCTGGAGCGAGCTAGGCGGCTGGGCCGCACGCCTGGTGGTTGGCAACGCGGCAACTGCCCGATTGAAGTGAGGCCGGTCCGGTTCCCCATAGGGAGTTGAGAGGGAACGGAACGGTCTTCCCGAGCACTGAGCCATCGTGTCAGGAGGGCGAGGAAGAATCGTGCCCGGCGCCGAATTCGACAGAGTCCGCGCTCTCGTGAGGATGGAGGCGTGCTGAGCTTGCTTGGGTTCGAGCCATCGAGTCGGTCAGGGGCTCAATGGTACGGAAGCTGTCCGCTGCCTGACGCCGCGGCCGGTCGTCGGCATCGCTCGCCCTCAGCGAACGTAGCGATCGGTCGTTACTGTTGTGATTGGTGCGGAAGTCACGGCAACCCGCTCGAGCTGTGGGCGGCCGCCACGAACCGGCCTCTGCATCAGACCGCGATCGATCTGTGCTGTCGCCTTGGCCGGGATGTTCCGTGGATCCGGCGTTTCTATTGGCCTTCTCCGCCATCCTGGCGACGGGGCGTACCAAATGTCATCCACGCACCGGAGGGACAAGAGAAGCGGCCACCGGTACTTCTCTTGTCCCCGAAATTAACATCAATTATCGTGATCAGCGTGTTGTCAATTATCGTGACCTCTCTCAACGATCGCCACACCCGCGAAGTTGCGAGAAGTGTGCGAACGATCGCTGAACAGTGGGCCCCGCCGACGCCAGTGGCCGCATAGCTTAGGAGGTCGGCGCAGTTATAGCGGAGGATTCTCAATTATGGGCATTGGCATCACTGGAATGAGCAAGGCCAAGCGTGTGGCCTGCTCGGGCGAATACGTTGAGGGCGAGTACGACGTCTGCCTTGAGGAACACCTCACGATCGATGCGCCCTGCACGGGGCCGAGACGGGGTGAAGCCGGGCTGCTACATCGTCGGTCCGGGTGGCCGAGAAAGCAGTCTAGACTTCAATTACGCCGGGTACAGCGGTTGGATCAGGCGACTCAGCCTGATGGCCCTCGGGGTCGAGCCGGAGGAAGTTTGGCAGCACCCCCGCCGCTTCCGGGGCAAGCCCTTCGTGGAGTTGATCGCCTTTCCGGACACCGGAGGGGCGCGATCGGTCCCATCACATCGGCGAAACTGTACGGCGATTTCGCCGCTTTCGCCTCCAAGGCGAGGAGGTATTACGCGACATCGACCCCCAACGAGTTCAGCACTCGCCCGAAGCAGCAAGCAATCGGTGAAGGACAAGCTGCACCGCAACCGCGCTGGCCTGGCGGCCGTTTCGGAGCTGGCCGAGGCCATCGGCGGAAACGTGAGCGGATGGGATGAAGGGGAGGACCTGGATTGGATGTGGGACAGCTATCGGGATTTCCGGCGGGCTTTCCGGCTCGCGAGCAACGGAGGATTCGTGGCGTTTTATTGATCGGAATCGAGTTCACCATGCCCTCCTCCCGCCACCACACCGAATGGCTCTCCCTGATCGAAGTCGCCGGCCCGTTCCTGTCGGTCCCGGTGCTCGAGCGGGTCTTCCCCAGGCCTCGACGCCCACGACCCGGATCATGTCCGGGTGCTGCGGCTGGCGTTCGACGAGTGGGAGGAGGATCGGGACAGCGAAAGTCCACGACCGGCGATCCACCGCGAGTGGGTCCACTTCGTTCTCAAGGAGACGCTCGGACTACCCGAGGAAGTGCTGGCCGAGGGTCAGGCGGTTCCCTCGACGATCCGGGCAGCGATCTCGGAGCATGGGGAGACGCTCAGACCGGACCTCGTGGTCCGGAAACCAGTGGGGAGTGGGCAGTGGGGAGTGGGGAGCCATCTGGAACGAGCGGGGAGCGCGGAGCGGGAAGTCGGGACCAGCCAGTGGTCGGAATCGAGTCCGGCTGCGGCGGCGACAGGACCTCCAACGCTTGCTGGCTCTGACGGAGGAGATAAGTCGTATGATGAGCGGGCTCCGCAAAACCCTCGAACGTCGCGTCTGAGCTCTCCCCACTGCCCACTCTCCACTCCCCACTCAGCCGGGAAGCCCCGGCTGCTGGTCGAGGTCTACCCCGCCGCCCAGAACCTCGAAAAGCCGATCCCCCGGCCGGCACTGGAATCAGCGTTGCGTGTTCGCATTCGACGACGGATTGCATTTTGCAGTTCTGTAGAGCACTATTCAGTGGACAATGCCGTCGCCGCTTCCTACGGGTGGGACGACCTCGATCTCGGCCATGGCTTTCACGAGACGAAGCAGGGCATCCGGTTCACGATCAGCGAGTCGGCCCGCCGCGAAGTCCTTGCCCGCCTCCTGAAGCTCAACCACGAGCGGTACGCCGAGGAGGTTGAGCAGGCGGTCCCATTCGCGGAAGGCTGGGGGGCGGGAGGTGCGAAGGAGCGGGGAGGCGCAGAATGGGGAGTGGGGAGAAGACGAGCGGCAGGCGGGGCCGCAAGCTGAGGCCAGCACCCGGCGCAGTCGAGCTTCAAGCTTGGCGACGATGAAGGCGACCCCGACCCGGCTGTTTCCTCAGCCGCCCCGCGCCTCAACCCGGCTCACGCCGTCGGATGGGGACGTCTGGTATTTCGCCTATGGCAGCAACCTCTCGGTCGCACGGAAGGTGGTGCGGACGGGCACGATCCGCCAGGCCATTCCATCCCGTCTCGTCGGGTACCGTTTGGCGTTCAACAAGGAGGCGCCCGGGGGGCCGCGCCTACGCGAACGTGATTCCCGATCCCTCGGGCGAAGTCTGGGGCGTGGCGTATCTCTGCAATTCCCAGGCGATGAAGGAACTGGACCGCTACGAGGGAGTCGCGACCGGTCACTACCAGCGCCTGCCGGTGGAAGTTGCAACCCGCTCGGGCGAGCCGATTCAAGCGGTCGCCTATGTCGCCGGGGCCGCATTCGTCGTCGAAGGCGCCAGGCCCTCCGACGAATATCTTCGCCTCATCCTCGACGGTGCCCGCCACCATGGGCTGCCCGAAGATTACATCCGATCCATCGAAGCCGAAGCCCGCGGTGCCGCACCCCCGAGCACCGCACCGCCAGCACCCTCACCCGAGAGCAAGCACTCCCAACCCGAGACGGACTAATCACCCGCCACCCGCCACTCGGCGAATCGACGCAGTCGATACCGACGAAGCGATGGCGGCCTTCCGTCAGGCGTCCCGCGGCCGTGCGTGGCTGGATCGAGACGAACTCGTGAAGAAAGTCTCCCTCGTCCTCGGCTATCGGCGCAGGGCCCCAAGATCGAAGAAGCCCTCCGCCACTACCTCCGCGCCGCCATCCGCCGCCGGATCATCGAGCCCGGGGGTCCCTCCCTGGTGCGGGCCGGAACAGGGACGATGTCGGACTACGACCTGGAAGAGCTCCACGAGACGTTTCGGTCGGTGATGCGGAAAGGGGCCCAGTACGAGCGCGAGGAGGTGATCCACGCGCTGGGGCGCTACCTCAGCTTTGTGCGTGTCACCGATACGATCCGCCACGCAACCAAGTCCGCAATCCAAAGCGCCAATCGGCACGGGGTTCTCGGCTACGAAGGCAGCACGGTGTGGAGAGATGAATGAGAATGCTGCAAGCCATCCCGACCTCGATGAAGAATCGGCGTGAACTGCATCAGTGCCATTCCGATGAATTTTTCGAGAAAGTCTCTTCGGCAGGAGCAGGGAGAGTTCCCCGGGGCCGCTTGGCTTGTCGCAACCCATCTAATGGTGAGTGGCTCGGCTAGACTGGCGTTTCGCTCACAATCTGCGAGAATGAGCGTTCAATGAAGGGCGGGTGTCCAAGGTTCCAGCGATGCCCAGTGTCGAGAGGAGCACAAGGTGGGATTCACCGAGGCGGAACTGGTGGCTCTGCTTGCGGATGCGAGCAAGGCCATCGACGGCGACATCTCGTGGTCGGAAGACGAGGACCACTCGCCTACCGTCGAGTTTCGGGCCGAGATTACCTCCCAAGCTGGCTATCCGCTATTTCTTCGGGGGAGTTATAACCCGTTAGGCGCAGACTTTGACCTTTGCCATCATTCATGCAAGCAGTCGTAGGATTTACGCACTCGATCTTGGGAAGGATCACCACAACCCGACCTGCAACAACGTCGGGGAAAAGCATAAGCATCGGTGGTCGGACCAGTATCGTGACAAGGAAGCATACGTACCTGATGACATAACGCAACCCGCAACAAATCCGGTTGCGGTCTGGAAAGAGTTCTGTGCCGAGGCGAGGATTTCCCATAACGGAGTCTTGTATCCTCCGCCAGCACAGCAGCGGAGCCAATTCTCATGAAACCACCATGCGTACTCATTCAGGAGCAGATGGGTGAGCTGTTCCGATGTGTGGAGGTTGGCGACTGCATCCGTATTCGCACACCCTTCATGTATCCTGACGGGGACTATATCGACATTTTCTGGGAGCCGAACAACGGCGGAGAAACTATCACTCTCTCCGATTTGGGAGAGACTGTCCGCTGGCTGAAGATGCAGACGATTTCCCCCCGGCGGTCCGCGAAGCAGAACCAGATGATTCAAGACATCTGCATGACACATGGGGTCGAGTTCTTTCGAGGGATGTTGCAGGCACGATGCCGCCCCGGCGAGAGTCTGGCGATGGCTATGACTCGGCTCACTCAAGCGAGCTCTCCGAACGGCAGACATCTGGTTCACCTTCCGCACCCGATCCGTGGAGTCGGTGACCGACGAGGTTGCCGAATACCTTACTGAAATCCACATCCCTTATGAGCGGAATGTGACGCTAGCTGGTCGGTCGGGAAAGAGTTGGCCGATCAATTTCCACACTCGGACGCCCGAGCGAAGTTCGTTGGTCCTCGTCCTCAGCACAGGCAGTCGAGGAGCCACTCGTCGTATCACGGACCACGTTGTTGCTACGTGGCATGACCTGAGCCAACTGAAAGTTGGCCCCGAAGCCTTGCACTTCGTTTCGCTGTTCGACGAGACGTCTGACGTGTGGTGCGATGAGGATTTCCGGCAACTGGAAGACTTGTCAGACATTGCTCGCTGGTCGGAGCCCGATGAGTTCGCTCAAATCCTGAGAGCAGCGTAGATCACGGCGACTTCGCCAGTTCGTGGACCCACCACCCGTACTCGGGCATCGATTGGTTCGGTCGGAACTGGGCGAGCGCCTGGATGTCTGTCAGAACCTGGACGAGTCTCGTTGAATCAGGGCGGGTCGCATCCGCCCACGCCTTGACCAGTTCCGGACAACCCACGAGTGCAACCATGAGCCCGACTGAAGCCGTCATCGCGGGGACGCTGAACGCGGATGGGACGCTCGAACTGGACGAGAAACCGAATCCGTCACCGGGGCGGGTTCTGGTGGTCGTGCAATCCATGCCGAGACCAGCCGCGACAAAGCGGGGCTTGGTGGAAGTTATGGACGAAATCCGAGCGAGCCAGCGAGCCCGAGGGTACCAGGGACGGACCCTCGGCGAGATGCAAGCGGAAGAACAGGCTCGCCAGGAGGAGGATGAAGAATACGACCGGCGCTGCGAGCAGTTGTGGGGCGGTCGCAAGCCTTCGTTCGGTGACTCGGATCAAGGCTGATGCTGACTTATCTTGACACTTGCATTTGGAACCAAGCTACACTGCGAGAAATGGATCCACATCAAGCCACGCACATCTCCGACTCGACATCGGACTCCTCGGCGACCTGGATCAGCTTCTCGTAGGTCATTGTGGCCAGATCGTCGGGCCTGAGTTCGACGTCCAGAGGCGGGCTCGGAAGATGTGGAAAAGTCGCACCCGCCCATCCCGAATCTCGATCCTCAAGCCGGGCATCCGCTCGAGCACGGTCCTGCAAAAGCCCAAGATGCTTTTGATGAGCGAGCCGATGACTTCGTTCGTTTCCTGGCTGTCGTAGACCGTAACGAGGTCGTCAACGCGCTCGGCGTAGAACCGATCGGGCCTGGCGAGGAACTCAACATCGTCTTCGTCTCGCCGCAATCCCTCGAAGATGGCAGTTGGCTGCTGCAAGACGTGTACGTTGAGGCACAGGGATACGGCGGAGACGAGGCCGCATCCGTGCACATTGAAGGCGCTGCCTCGACGCAGACGGCCCAAAACCGGAGAATTCCCTCGAGCCGGAATCCATTGTTGTAGCGGCGCTGCGGTTCGCTTCGGGTATGATGAGGGCGAGAAGGGAAACCCTTGCAGGATCCGAGCCTCCCAACCTGCCTCAACTAACATCATCTGTCGCGACCGCTCCCAAACCGCCCCAGCGATTCAGTCTGACCAGGTTCCCTTTCTGGCAGCCTTGTCGGGCGTGACGGGTGGCTCCGAAAGAATGTCCGCCATCTGGAGCCTTCCGCCCGTGGATTGCGTTCTCGCGCCGAGAGATCCAGGAAATGACCGGCAGGAAACACATTGAGAAGCACGACACGTTTGGACTTCAATTGACCCAAGTTGAAAGGAATCTCATCCTTGAAGGTCGAACATCATGGGCGAAGTAAGCAGGCGACTTCATCGCATCGAGGGCGAGATGCAAGATGCAAACGGTCATGCGCACAAGACAATGCCAACGGTGACCTCGCAAACCATTCCAGGGATGCAAGCATCGGAGATCGGCTCACGCTTACCGCACACTGGGATTGCCCGGAAACGACGGCGAATTCTGATTTGGGCACTGAACGTCCTCGTCGCCGTCGTCGTGCTCTGGCTGCTTACTGCTTACGTAATTCTACCTGCACTCTGGAGGCACTATGAGCACCATCCCGCTCTCGAAAACGCCCCCAAGACAACTCGAACCGCTCAGGGAATCCCCGGCGATCCACTCAACATCGGTCTGATCGGGACTGAGGACGAAGTGGTGCAGACAATGCTCGGTTCCGGCTGGCACGCCGCCGATGCGATCACGCTGAAGTCGAGCCTTCACATCGCCAGCAGCGTGGTTCGTGACCGCCCCTACACCGAATCGCCCGTCAGCAGCCTATTTGTCTTTGGGCGGAAGCAAGATCTGGCTTTCGAGAAACCTGTCGGCGACAACCCCAGTCGTCGCCACCACGTCCGGTTCTGGAAGTCCAACGCACTCGGGCGAGGCGGCGTGCCATTGTGGATCGGTGCCGTGACCTATGACAAAAGCGTGGGATTCAGCCACCGCACCGGTCAGATCACACACCACATTGGTCCAGACATCGATGCCGAGCGGGACGGACTCGTCGCTGATCTCCGCAACGGTGGCTGGTTGAAGGAGACTTTTCAGGTCACCGGAATCGGGGCAACCGTCATGGGACGGAACGGTGGAGGTGACCGGTACTACACAGACGGTGAACTCACCATCGGTGTCCTCTCCTCGCTCGAAACACACGGGAAGAGACCCGATCGGCTTGCGAACCCCGTTGCCATCCAGATCAAGGAACAACTTTGGTCGGCAATCCGCCCGTTGCTTCAGTCTTTGCCTGGTCAGTGGAGGAGATTTCTTGAAGCTCGTTGCCGCAACACCCGATTCGACGCCCTTGCCTGAATCATACCGGGTTAACGGGGTGCTGGTTGCAGGAGAAGATCAGGGAGGCCCTCTTGGAGGAGCAAACCGGTCGCCAATTTCCTCCCCGGAGATGGATACGAACGCAATCAGGGATCGGACGGGTTCCTTGGGATCAGGGGCTTCAGCATTTCAACCGACCCATCTCGCGCCTTCCGGGCAGGGCCGGCGGTTGGAGAACCATCGTCACGTCAACGCGACACCGAAAGTCTTGCGGCCACGTCCGCAAGGAGGCGGTCAAACTCCGCCCCATCGAGCAGGCCTTTCGCATCCAGCATGGTGCGGACGACAGCGAGGTGGCGCGGAGCGACTCTCTGGTTGGGCCGGTAAGTGGGCAAGAAGATCTTTGTCTCCGAGTCGTTGTGGCGGAATCCCATGTGAGACTTCGGCACGACCACTTCGGCAAACGCCAGATCCAGCAGGAGCCGACGCAGATCGCCAAAAGAAATCGCTGGCTTCGACATCGGGCTGTGTCCTTCGATGCTGTTGTTGGTGGTCATGAACGCGTCGTACCCGTAATCGTGCTGGATCTGCTGCGGGGTATGGCCGCAGAGGAGAATGTAACGCTCCAGGTGATTGAGACCGAGGTCCGCGATAACGTGTTCGCGCGTGCGCAGCTTCCGGAGAGGCCATGTCATCCTTTGGGCTCCAACGAGGAGCTTGCAACGGCGGCGCGCCCCAATCCGATTGCCCGATCATATATCGTACCACCTGGCTCTTTTCGGGGCGTAAGTTTTCCCACCGGATCTTGGACGAAATAAAGGCTCTTCGCATTTTCGTGTGGGTGGTTTTGACTGCTTTTTCGAGAGCAGCGCAGTCAAGAAACGGATTGAGAACCCCTGTCTGCGTTATGCGGCGGAGCATTGTCGACGCTGAGCATCGCGAACGGAGGAGTTGCTCGGCTTCCATGCGGGCTTTCGCGGCGTCAACGCCTGGGTTCGGCGGACACCAGACGCAACTCCGCGGGTTCGGGGGATACCATGCGCAACTCCGGCTCATTAATTGGGTGTGGTGTCCCCGGAACCCGGGGGACACCATGCGCAACTCCGGCTCATTAATTGGGTATGGTGTCCCTGGAACCAGAGATTTGCCCTTTCGTCAATTCCTCCTTGAAGGCTTGGACCGTCGTCAGGAGCTCAGGAATCTTGTTCTCAACCACGTCCCAAACGATGTCGTCATCGACCCTGTAATAAACATGCGAGATCCAATCTCGCATTCCTGCGATCTTCTTCCATTCGATGCCAGGCATTCTGGCTCTCAGATCCTCCGGAATGTTCTTCGCGGCCTCGCCGATGACTTCGATGTTCCGCAGGATCGCATCCATAACAAGTTCTTGTGCTGCCAGTTGTTCATGATCCAACCCCGATCTGAACCGGAGAATTTTCTCGCAGCAAGCGATGATATCGTCGATACGTCGATTGGGATCACGGGGCAAGGACGGCCTCCTTATCGATCTCCGCTTGCATGGCCGGACTGAGACATTTCGGTGTGAGGAGATCAACCCGCGTGCCAAATAGGTCTTGAAGGTCGAGCTTCAGTCCCATGAACCTGTCGAATGTGGCCTTACCCTCGAAGGTTACGAGGACGTCCACGTCGCTCGTATCCTCGTTGTCCCCCCGTGCCGTCGAGCCGAAGACCGCAAGCGACCTCACCCCGTACTTGGATTTCAATCCGGGGGACTCGGCATAGAGGCGTTCCAAGATCGTTTGTCGGTTCATGGTACCGTGCTTTGAGCTACTTGAGGCCCCGCGTCTGTGGCTCGAGCATCGCGCCAGGAGGGTTCCACCCCTTCAGCACCCTTACCTCGGGCCTGATCCAAAGCGGACGTCGTCTCGCCACGGCGCAGCCTGGGCGAGTCAACTCATCCGGTGAGAAGTCGATGTTCTCGACCTAAGCATTCTCACATTGAGGACACAACATGGCAAGGAGGGGAAGGCAGACATCAACTCTTCTCTACGACGCAAGGTGCGCGGGTCACTGATACAAGTGGGTGTCGGGGAGTCACCCCCCAGCGCAAATTGGGTGTCGGGAAGTCAGCCCCCGCGCCGGGCGTAGGGAGGCATTGCAACGCCTGGCGGTGTAGACTCAAAATAAGATCAAACCAGACAACGAGCACAAAAAAGAATCATGACGAAGGCACTGCATGGCAAAGTCCACGGCAAGACCATTGAATTCGATGAGGACCTCGGCGTCGTCGATGGGCAAGAAGCCGAAGTCCAGGTGAAGATGATCCGTCCCAAGAACCGGCTGCCGGGACCGCCGCCAGGATTGAAGGCAGGCAGGCCGAGTGCGGCCGCCGGCATGCTGGCGGATTAGTGGACGGAGGAAGATGACCGTATGCTGGAACAGATCTATCAGGATCGCAAACGGGAAACTCGGCGGCACATTCCGGAATGAGCTTTCTGCTTGATACCAAGATTTTCGCGGCGCACCTCTTGCGACCCGCCGGCCCGGCCCGTCGCACATTCCAGCTCGCTGGCGGAATCACCACGCAGAGGGTCGGTCAGGCGGAGCCGTACACGGGAGGCTGCGGTGCCTTGGTATGATATTATCTGGAATTACGAGCCGGGTGGCAACGTGGACCACGTTGCGGAACACGGGCTCACTCCCGAGGAGGTGGAGGCCGTAATTTGCGACCCATTGGAAAAGACCACCAGCCGCACTTCAGGCCGACCCGTGGTGACGGGTTACACGTCCGACGGCAGGCTCATCTTGGTCGTATACGAGGAGATCGATGATGTCACGGTCTACCCCGTGACGGCGTACGCGCTCGAGGACTAGCGGCCAGGAATTCACGAGACCAATGGAGAATCATCATGAAACACGAAATTCGTCAGCGCGTCCTCCGGGAAGCAACTTCCGAAGACAAAGAGCGGCACCAACGCATCCGAGAGGAAATCGAACCGGAGCTGCCGGAGCTGAAACAGTGGGCGCGAGACGCCGCGGCGCGACATCAAGAGCGTGTGGCCGTCGGGACGGTGTTTACCGTCGACGAGACGACAGTGCTCGAAGCCATCGATGACTACGCAGCGAAGCACTCACTGGCCAGCCGCGGCGCTGTCGTCCGTGAAGCCCTCGCTCACCTCTTGGGAATCGAGATCCCACGGCAATGATCGAACAATGGGTGATCGACCGTCTCAATCGGAAGAAGACTTTTCCTGGGCATGTTTCGCTCCGCCGCTGGTTTCCAAGCTTTGACATAACGCGGGCCTGCCACATCGCGAGCCGGCTCCTGGTAATGTCCCCACTCCGTGAATTACAATAATTGTTGAATTTTGGTGCATGGAGGCGCGGACTGTATCTTCGCGATGGGAGCGTTGCGCGTGCGAATCGCATCTGTAGTGGGCGTGCTGGCGACGACCGCAGTTGTGTTTGCCCTGCTGCTTCCTTCACGGCCGGCGACGGCCGCGGACGACCGGGAACTCAAAACGCTCGGGCAGGCGTATGAGGGCGAAATTCGGCAACTGGTTCAACGTTACTGCCACGAATGCCACTCCGAAAAACGGACTGAGGCCGATATCGACTTTAAGGCGTTCGCGACCTGGGCCGATGTGCGGAAGCACCCGCAGACCTGGCAAAAGGTACTCACGATGCTCGATAGCGGCCAGATGCCGCCTAAAAAGGCTCGCCAGCCGGCCGATGCGGAACGGGCTCGACTCCAGCAGTGGGTGAGCGGCTATCTCACGGTCGAGGCCGAAGCTCGGGCCGGCGATCCAGGGCGAGTGGTGCTGCGCCGGCTCAGCAACGCCGAGTACACGTACACTCTCCGCGACTTGACCGGCATCGATTCGCTGGACCCGGCGCGCGAGTTTCCCGGCGATGGCGCGGCGGGTGAGGGGTTCACGAATACCGGCAACGCACTCGTGATGTCGCCGGCGCTCCTCACGAAGTATCTGGACGCCGCCAAGGCAGTCGCCAGCCATGCGGTCCTCTTGCCGGACGGGTTTCGGTTTTCACCTCACACCACGCCGCGTGACTGGACCGAGGAGATCCTGGCGCAGATCCGTCAGTTCTATCGCGAATTCAGCGATCCGCGTGGCGGCGACAAGGTGAATCTTCAAGGCGTCGTTTTTGACACCAACCAGGGTGGACGCCTGCCGCTTGACAGATATTTCGCCGCGACGATCGCCGACCGAGAGTCGCTCTTGCAAGGCCGGAAGAGCATGGAAACGGTCGCCCGCGAACACGGGCTGAATGCCAGGTATCTCGCGACGCTCTGGCAAAGTCTCGTCAGCCGCCAGCCATCGCTGCTCCTGGACGGCCTCCGCAATCGCTGGCGCGCCGCCAGGCCAGAGGACGCCGCCGCGCTCGCCGCCCTTGTTGCCGCGTGGCAAAAGGGACTCTGGCGGTTTACCACCGTCGGCCATATCGGCAAAGTGGGAGGCCCCAAGAAGTGGCTCGAGCCAGTCACTCCGCTGATCGCGAAGCAAGAGGTGCGGTTCAAGATTCCGCAGTCGCCCGATGGCGAGCAGGTCACGCTTTCGCTGGTCGCGTCCGACGCCGGGGATGGCAACGAGCACGACTTCGTCGTGTGGCAACAGCCACGGCTCGTCGCGCCGGGACGGCCCGACCTGCTCTTGCGCGACGTCCGTGAGGTCACCCGCGACCTGGCAGCGCGACGCAAGCGTGTGTTTGCCGTCGCGGCCCGGTATCTGGATGCAGCCTCCGTGGCCGCCGCGGCACACGGCACGGCCGACGTGGAGCAACTGGCCCGGAAGCACGGCGTCGAAAGCGACGCGCTCTCGGCGTGGCTCGATTACCTCGGCATCGGCTCCGGCGGCAGCGTTGCGCTCGGCGGGCATTTCACGAACAAGCTCACCAATGCTTCCGGCTACGACTTCATCAACGGCTGGGGCCGGAGCGAAACGCCGATGCTTTTGGCCAACGCGTCCGACAAACCCGTCCGCATTCCGGGCAACATGAAGCCGCACAGCGTCGCGGTTCATCCTTCGCCCACCCTGCGCGCCGCGGTCGGCTGGCGCAGCCCGGTGACGGCGACGTTTCGCATCGACGCGACGATCACTCACGCGCACCCCGAGTGCGGTAACGGCGTGACCTGGTCGCTCGAGCTCCGGCGCGGGGCGACGCGGCAGCGGCTCCAGAGCGGCATCGCGCAGGGTAGCAAGGAGGTTAAAGCGGGCCGGATCGAACGCCTTACCATTCAGTCCGGGGACCTCGTGTCGCTCTTGATCGGCCCACGCGACGGGAACCACGCATGCGACCTGACTGCGATCGAGCTGAAGCTATCAAGCGACGGCGGACGGACGTGGGATCTCGCCGCCGATGTGTCGAGCGACGTACTGGCCGGCAATCCGCACGCCGACCGGTTCGGCAATCAAGGTATCTGGCACTTCTACGCCGAGCCAGACAAGGGCGGAAGCGAGCCCGCCCCGGTTATCCCCGCAGGGTCGGTGCTCGCGAGATGGCAACTGGCCGGAGACGCGGACGAGAAGCGCAAGCTGGCCGACCTGGTGCAGAAACTCCTGACCGCCGGGCCGCCCGTGGTGCAAGACAATCCGGATGCGGCACTCTACCGGCAGCTTGCGTCACTCGGCGGGCCGTTGTTCGGCAAAATGCCCCGCGTCCGGGCCGGGGAAACGACGGAGAACGGGGCGCGAGCGAATGCGGCGCGAGCGAACGCGAAGCGCCAGGTTGCCGCGATGGAAGAGGCAGATTGGGGCCTCGATCCGGCGACGTTCGGCAAACATCCCAAGGGCGGCGCCATCGACGCCGCCAGCCTTTGGGTGCATGCCCCATCGGTGATTACCGTTCGTCTCCCCGGCGAGCTCTGCTCCGGCTGCGAGCTGGTCACGACCGGCGTGCTCGATCCGGCCACCGGCGCCCTGGGGAGCGTCCAGCTCGAAGTGGTCGCGGGCAGGCCGAGGCACGAACCCGGGCTGCTTCCCAGCCAGGCCATGGTGACTGTCGCCAACGGCCAGTGGACGGCGAACAATCAGCGAACGTCGTACGCCACGCCGATCATCGTCAATGAAAACAACGCGACGCGGCAACGAATCGAGTCGGCATTCGATGACTTCCGCCGCTTGTTTCCCGCGGCCCTTTGCTACACCAAGATCGTGCCGGTCGATGAGGTCGTCACCCTGACATTGTTCTATCGCGAGGACGACCACCTCGCCCGGCTGATGCTCGACCAGAGCCAGCGATCACGGCTGGACCGTCTCTGGGACGAGCTGCACTACATCAGCCAGGACGCGCTGACGCAGGTCGATGCCTTCGCTCAGTTGATGGAATACGCGACACAGGACGCGGACCCCAAGGTTTTTGAGCCGATGCGCCAGCCGATCAACGACCGCGCTGCCGCCTTCCGGCAGCATCTGCTCGAGACGCAGCCGAAACATCTCGACGCTCTGCTCGCCTTTGCGGGGCGGGCCTACCGCCGTCCGCTGACAGAAGTGGAATCGCAAGATTTGCGCACCCTCTACGGCAAGATGAGGAAGGAAGGGATTCCGCACGACGAAGCCTTTCGTCTGGTGCTCGCGCGAATGCTGGTTGCACCAGCTTTCCTGTACCGGGTCGAGAAGCCGGGGCCAGGGGCGGGGCAAGGGCCCGTGTCCGACTGGGAGCTCGCGAGCCGCCTCAGCTACTTCCTCTGGTCGACGCTTCCCGACCTTCAACTTCGCCAGGTCGCCGCGTCCGGCCGGCTCCACGACCCGGACACGCTGGTGATGGAGATGCGGCGCATGCTCCGCGACCCGAGGACGCGCCGGCTGGCGACCGAGTTTGCCTGCCAGTGGCTGCATATCGTCGATTTCGACCACCTCGAAGAAAAGAGCGAGCGGCACTTTCCCACGTTTGCCGGCTTGAAGGGCGCGATGTACGAGGAATCGATTCAGTTCTTCACCGACCTATTCCAGAATGACGGCTCGGTGCTCGACATCCTGAACGCGGATTACACCTTCCTGAATGAGCCGCTGGCGAAGCACTACGGGATCCCGTTGAGACAGGCTTCCGAGCGTGCCGGTCAGCCGGGAAGTGCAGACCCACGTTCCGGCTGGCGCCGCGTCGGCGGCATCAAGCAATTTGGACGCGGTGGGATCCTCGGCCAGGCGACGACCCTGGCCAAGCAATCCGGCGCATTGCGCACCAGTCCGATTCTGCGCGGGAACTGGATCAGCGAAGTGCTGCTTGGCGAACGCTTGCCGCGACCGCCCAAAGGCGTGCCGCTCCTTCCCGAGGACGAAGCCGCGACCGAGGGACTGACCGTCCGGCAGCTCGTCGAAAGGCATAGCCGCGACGCCAAGTGCGCCGTCTGCCATCGGCGCATCGACCCGCTCGGCTTTTCGCTCGAAGGCTTCGACGCCATCGGGCGCCGGCGCGACAAGGATCTGGGTGGCCGGCCGATCGACACGCGCGTAAGAGCCATGGATGGAGCACAATTCGACGGTCTCGACGGGTTGCGTGCGTACCTCCTCACGGCCAGAGGGGACGCATTTCTGCGACAGTTCTGCCGCAAGCTGCTCGGCTACGCCCTGGGCCGATCCGTGCAACTTTCCGATCAACCTCTGCTGGCTCTCTTGCAGTCCGAGTTGAAAGCGAAGAACCATCATGTCGTCGCCGCGGTGGAGGCGATTATTCGCAGCCGCCAGTTCCGCGAGATTCGCGGACGTGAGACGGCGGATGACGAGTGAACCCTCTGCACGCAGACTGGAGTGATCCATGACCACACACCGATTTTCCCGTCGCACCATGTTGCGGGGGCTGGGCGTTTCGATGGCTCTGCCCTGGTTCGAGTCGCTGAATGTCTGGGGAGACGAGCCCATCGGCAACCGGCAGGCAAGCGCGGCTCCCGTCCGCCTTGCCGTGCTCTTCGCGGGCAACGGGTTCCACAGCAAGGAATGGTGGGCGCGGGGTGAAGGAAATGCCATGGAGTTGGGCCGGGTCCTGGCGCCCTTGGCCGACTTTCGCCGGAAAATGCTCTTGGTTCGCGGCCTTTACAATGAGCAGGCGCAGAAGGGCAACATCCATAGCTCACAAACCGGCAATCTCCTCTCCGGCGCGCCCTTGGCCTCCGGCGGCGAGATTCGCTCGGGCACGAGCATCGATCAGTTGCTGGCCCAGCGCTACGGCCATTCGACCAAGGTGTCGAGTCTTGTGCTGGGGTGCGAGAAGTCGAACCCTTCGGTCCACAAGAACTACTCCATGCTCTACAGCTCGCACATCTCGTGGAGCTCGCCGACGACGCCCACGCCGCTGGAACTGTATCCCGCGCTGGCCTTCGACCGGCTCTTCAAGGACGAAGTTCAGCGGGGCGACAAGAGCGTGCTCGACGCCGTGCTGTCGGACGCCAGCGATCTGCGCCGTCAGATCAGCACCACCGACCAGCAGAAGCTCGACGAATACCTCGACTCAGTGCGCGACGTCGAAGAGCGCATCGCAAACGCGGGCAAGCGGGGCGAGCTGCAAGGCTGGCGGCCGACGCTCGACAAACCCAACATGCCTCGCCCCCCGGACGGAATCCCTCAGAACATCGCCGACCACATGCGGCTGATGTGCGACATCCTGGTGCTCGGCTTCCAGACCGACACGACGCGGATCACGACCCTCAAGCTGAATAACGACCATAGTTCGCTCCGCTTCCCGCACCTGGGCGTGGATTACATGATTCACCACCTGCTCTCGCACTCCGACACGGCCGACTGGCTGAAGGTGAACCAATTCTTCGTCGAGCAACTCGCCTACATCGCACGTAAGCTGGACGCGATCCAGGAGGGCGACCGCACTGCGCTCGACAACTCGATGATCCTGTTCTGTTCGAGCATGTTGACCGGCAGCCACGACGCCACGCAGCTTCCGGTTGTGCTCCTGGGCAAGGGCGGCGGCAAGATTCAAACCGGCCGCGTCCTTGATTACCGCGGCCAACCCGACCGCCAGATGTGCCGCCTTTACCTGTCGATCATGGACAAGATGAACGTCCGCACTGCCAGGTTCGGCGATGCCACGGCATCGCTTCCGGAGGTCTAGCAAGGCAAGTCGGGAACCGGCGGCTCGGCGGCCGGCGTGGGCACGAAATCCATCGTCGATGGAGTGCGGACCCGAATGGCCGTCGAATCGTCCGAGCCGATGCTGGATGATCGATCCAGCGCAGAATCAGGCGAGGGCCGGACGGCCGCGAGCGACGAATCACGAGACGGAAGAGGTACGCCTCGGGATCGTTCGATCAGACTGCGAATCACGAGTCCCAGCAGCGTCAGGGCCAATCCGATCACGGCGGATTGGAGAATGAGGAACAGCACGCTCGGCTGCAAGAACATGCCCGCGACGAGCCCGAGCATGGCAAGTCCCAGCCAGATTGTTCGAAATCGGGCCCGACTGAAAATGGCGAGAAAACCCAGAAACAGCGTGGCCCCCGAACATACCGCGACCAGCCAGGAGCGAGGAACGACCCAGATCGCCATTGCGACGGCATCTCCCGTCCTGCTGAAAACGAAAACGGAGCGATGTGACTCGTCAACGTCGTCGATCGTCGATAGGGAAGGGGTCAAAGCCGCGCCGACGAGCCATCCCCTCAGGCTGACGCCGCTCTGAGCGGGCCCTTGTTTGGAAACATAACCATCCCAGTACCACTGGTTCTCGTCGAACCAGCCCCGCGGCACGCCAAGGATCGCGTGATTCCCGTCAACGCGGACCTCCCAGATCGATTGGAGGACCACTCCCCCCTCCAGAAGACGGGGAGCTTCAAGACGCCTGTTGCTGCCATGTCCGCTGGTCTGATACTCGAACTCGACCAGAGCCGGCCGTGCTTCCAGATCGCTCGGGAATCGCAACCGGTATTGGAAATGAGCCGGGTCATAATCGACCTGCTCGACGATCCGGCCGTCAATACGCGCGCCTAGCCAGCGTGCGCCTGCCGGTATCGAAAACGCGAGATCGGTCGCGTGCGATTCCACCCAGTACCCCACACGGTTGCGCGAACCATCTTCGGCCAGGGTCGTCTTGATCAGTAACCGAGGGACCAGAACCGGCGGCATGGGGACGATTTCGCGGGCCGCTGCGTGGAACGAGAAAGGGTGAGAGGCGCGATCCGGGGCGTCTTGAATAAATGCAACGACCGGTCCCTTGTCGTTCGCCTGCGGGATCTGGTCAAGGGCGACGCGGAGCCAGGAGGGGTCGCTTGCCTCCAACACGATCTCGGCCCCGAGCGACAACCCCACTTTGGTCAGACCGGCGGTTCCCTCCTTGACCATGATCCCGGGCAGGACGATTTCCCGGCTCTGCCTGGCATCGAGGCCGGGAACCAACGGGAGGCGGTATCGAAATTGCAGCGTGCGCTTGTCGACCACAGGCCGCTCAAAAGTCAAGCGGTAGCGCCTCGAACCATCGGGGTCCCGGCCGAGCTCGCGCCGTTCCACGATTTCCTTGTCGATGAGCTCCCAGCGATCGGCGATCGCCCTGGGCACACGGATCTCGAGCGAGCCCAGCACGCCGAAGTGGACGGCAAGGGTTGTCTGCTGGATGACATCGATCGATCGCCGCGATGCCTGGGCGGAGATCTCGGTATCGTGAGTGACGGTTCGCGAATGGCGTGTGATCCTGACCGGGAGCTCCTTCACAATGCCGTCGCTCGAAAGTAGCAAAGCATTGAAGCCCCCATCGCCAAAGACGCCGGGAGAAAGCCCATCACGCGCTGCCAGGCGCGCGACGTGCGCCGCGGGCTCGTTCGATCGCCTGATCCGTCCCGACTCGTCGTCGAGCTCCACCACCAGCCCACTCTCGGCAACCAGCTCGTAGCTGGCGGCGACCGACGTCACATGAAGAGGCGTGATCAACCCGAGCTTGGCCAGCCCCGCGGGCGGGATCGGCTCCAGCCCTTGCACTTTGACGGTGACCTTGTTCTGGTTGCGTGCCGAGGCAGTCAGACGGATCTTCAACCTCCGCGCCGGTTCTAGGGCGCCAGCACCGACGGCTCTCGGTTCCTCTGCGCTCATGCTTGAGAGCTCGACGACGGCCGGAGGGCCGATCGAGACGATCTGCACGCTCGCTGGAACACTCAGCTCCAGGTCGAAGAGCCGGCCGCGCACCCACGAGAAATCGATGTTCGTCTCGCTGCGAGCCCGCTCCGAGTCGATCCAGAACGATGTCTTCGAGTCCGCTTTGACCAGGGGAGGCAATGGCTCGACCAGGAAGTCAAGCTGGAACGGTTGCTCCCGAAACTCGAAGGCGAGATTCGTCGAGGGGCGCGCACGGAGATCGGTCGGCAGCTCCCGCGGGTCGATCTGCCGCGCCCCCCGAGTCAGAACCGGCTCGACCCAGAGATTCGGGCTCTGGATGACCCCGATAAAGCCCGTCTGTTCCTTCGCTCCGGTCACGGGAAACCCGGAAAACGAAGCTCTCTGGACGGCCGGATTCTTGAATGAGCGGCGCGTCTTCATGACGACGCGCTTTGCTTGACCGGGCCGCAGCACATCACCCAGCCGAAACGCCAGCTTTCCCGCCCCACGTTCAACGCCGCCCTCGGTCAACTGATCGTCGACCAGCAGTTCCGTCAGCTCGTCCTCGTCATTGATTCGGATCTCCAGCCTGGGAGTCGTCCCGCGGACACAGCGGATCATCCACGAGGAACGGGTGCGCATCTGATCGGCGTCGATGTCAACGGCGATCTCGCCCTGGGCCGTCAAGAGCGGTGAACTTCCTGCTCCGGAACCCTCCCCGGCTGCCCAGCTCACTTCGAGCTTGGATCGCGGAGAAAGATGCGCGAGCAGCCGCGTCGGCTTGCCGTCACCCAGGTTTTTCAGTCCGAAATCCTCATTTGACCCCACGACGATGTCCGACTCACGATCGAGAAAATCTAGCTCTAGCCGCGTCGAGGCGGCTTCCGGAATGGGCACGGACAGCCATTTCTTGGCCGGATCCGTTCTGACCGGAGCTCGGAATTCGACCTGGATTCGATGTTCGCCCGGTCCAGAAAGCTGGACCCGCCATTCTTCGCGCGCTCCCATGCGGAGCAACAACTCCCGGCTTCCTTCCCGCGCGCTCCTGACCCTCTGATCGTCGAGTCGGATCGGAACCCACACGGGTTCGGATCCCTTCAGGACGATCGTGATCGAGGCCGTGAGGTCGGCGGACTCAACGGCTACGCGACCCGCGACGTCAATGCTCTGCACGGCCCAAGGCGGTGGTCCTCTATCGCCTGAGTCGCCGGCCCGACCGTTCCGAGGTCCGGCAGCATTGGCCTGATCGGGCTTGATCACCAACAAATCGGGACTTTCGATTTTCTGCCACAGCTCGTCGAGGTCGCGCGGACTGTTCAGAATGATAATCCACGGTAGGGTGCGATTTCCATTCGCCGAGCTTTCCGCCGCCGCCGCAGTTGCCGGAGGGAGCTCGGGACCCGCTGGCGCACGCACAGTTGCCACAGGGGGTTTGGAACTTCCTGGCGCAGGCACAGTTGCCGCAGAGGGCTTGGAACCCACTCGCGCGGGCGCGGCTGCCGCCGAGGGTTTGGGACCCACTGGCGCGGGCGGGCCGATCGTCTGCGCCACCAGCAGGTGACCCAGGCCGATGAACAACGTCGTGATCAAATCCAAGGCGCGGTACCTAATCAAGCTGCCCGACTTGGCCCAACCTGCCACCGCGAAAGCACTGCTGCGAAGTGTCGAATCCCCGATGACAGAAAGCGCGACACAATCTCGAACGTGATTCTCGTCGCCCAGGCTACTATACCACAACCACTTCCCCCACTCCACGCCCCCGTCTGTCCGAAATCACCCATGCATTTTGAAAGCTAGACCAATATTGATCGAGATCTGCTTTCCGCTCGGAAAACGCCCCGGAGAACGGGCTACCTTCTCGTCGAAGCGGATTTCGGCGACGCGCCGAGTCGCGCAGAGGCACCCGAGGCATGGTCGTGGGCCTGTTGTGCCTTGCGGATCCGCTCGGGCAATACGCGGGAGTCGTAGTAGGCGACCATGTGTCGATAGTCGGGCCCATGCGCGACCTTGACGAGCCCGACAGTGCGTTCGATCTCGTCGGCGGCTTGTGCCAGGGTCCAGCCGCAATACCGGGTGCGGTACGCGATTTGAACCATCGTGGTGCGGTTCATTCCGTGATGACAATGGAAAAAGAGCGGGTAATTCTCGGGATCGGCCAGCACGGCGGCGGCTTGATCGAGTAAGTCGGAAATCGCCTCTTCGGCCACCTCGTCCTTGGTGCCGCGGTAATCCACGATCGGAATGTGGACCCATTTCACGTTGAGCTCGGCAGCCAACTTCCGTTCCTGGATAACGAGGGCATGATCCGGGGGATGAGCCAGAGCCAGGACGCACTTGATCTTATGATCCCGCACGATGCGCCGCATGGGCCACGGTCTTTGCCAGGCGCCGCGATAGAGCTTGCCAGGTTCGACAACGACGAATCGGTTCGGAAAGACATAGGCGTGTCCGTGCCGCCAGAGCTGCTCCGAGCCCAGGCCCGCGGCACCGACCAAGAGCGCGCGTCGCATCCACTTACGGCGGTTGATCATTGCACGGATCTCCCTCCGATAGAGACCTCGCCGATCGCCGCTTTCCCCGCCGATCGCGACCGCTCGCGCAACCCGATTGCGAGGGCGCGGGATCGTATCAAGGGACTTGATCGGCGACAAGGGCGTCTCTCGCCACCAAAAGGTCATCCATTCGACCGACTTACCTTGATCGGCCGTAATTCACGCCGATCTTGACTGGCCAAGTCCTTTTCTGCCCATCTCAAGTCGTCAAAAGGGCGATAATCGTTAGAATTCACCAATCGATATCGCGCATCCGGCCGCGCTTGCGGGGAGCGACCCGCCTGATGATCCTCCAATACCATGCACACACAGAAGCCTGGTAGCGTGCAATAATCTATGGGATGGAGCGTTCATGTCACCGTCACAAGAAAAGTGGATCGATTCGCTGATAATGGATGGTGGTGAGAGCCTGACCATCGTCGGTCCCCCCTTGGAGCATTTGGAGCCACCGGTGGCAACTCGCGGCGAACGACCGAGCGGATCGATTTCGCGGATCGTCGGCGTCTATCAGATGGTGCTCAGGCGGACGCTCGAGCATTTCTTTCCCGACGCTCAGCTCGAAGCGCGGGGCGATCGAAGCATCATCGACTGGGAAGGTAGTTTCGACGAGAATTATTACCGCCTGCAAAACGATCCCGACGGCCTGGGCGTCGAAATCGACTGGCTGGGAACGCACCTTTCATTCCTGCCGGGAAACCCGGTGCCGCTCTTGCCCACCGAGCGCCGGATGGTTGAGGTGGTCGTGGCGGCAATCGATCTTCGCTTTCGCGGGCTGTTCAATCAGGAGCTTTCCCATCGTCTCGACCGCTTTCAGTACCAGACGGAGGATTTGATCGTCGCCGATTATCTCAACGCGATCGATCACTACCGGATACCGGCGGCTCTTGAGGCTCTGAGAGTGGCCGCGTTGTGAACGTATGAGAACCGTCGCGTATCGACGGGTGCGCTTTTGCTGGGGACTCCGACCGACCCGGCCGCGCCAGAGCGGCAGAACCGGGCGGGAGCGCCGACCTTCAATGCCCGTCTCACCGCGATCAAGGGATTTCACCGTCTTTGCGACGGCGTGCACACGCTGTTCCTGGTCGACCGGCAAGGTGACTTGGTGCGGCTGATCGACGTGCGCCGGTGGGCCGATCTGACGCAAGGGCCCGAACCGCTGGTTCATCCTTGTCCGCGGCCTTACGTGAGCCACGCCAAGAGCACTCGTTCCGGCGGCCACGTCTGCCTCGCCCTGACTCCATCCCAGGAGATCAAGGTCTTCGCCGAAGGGACGCTGATGTTCAGCTTCAGCGACGCCCGCTGGCGGCTGCTGGACATTCCCAGCAAGTTCGCCGTCTGGTGCTCGGCAGTCGGACGATCAGGCTGCCTTGACCTGGCCGCGTTGATCTTTCAGGCGGCGCTGAACATGGGCGAATCGCGGCTCGGGGCGCTGTTCGTCATCCTGCGCGATCCCGCGCAGTCGGTTCCCGCCCTGATCGCGCCGGCCGATCAGATCACCACCGAGGTCGTCGACGACGATCCCGAGGACCCGGAGAATCTCTCACCCAAGCGTGCCAAGCGAACGCTCCACCACGTGGTGCGGGGAATGAACCTGGCCGATCTCGATCCTTCGGTGCTCGAGGCCATTGCCAGCATCGATGGCGCGGTCGTGATCGACCAGGACGGTCAACTGCTTACCTTCGGCGCCATCCTGCGGATCGCGCCCGAATCGCTCGAGCTGGGCCGCGCCGTCCAGGGAGCGCGAACCCTGGCCGGACTGGCGGCTTCGCTGCACGGGCCCGTGATCAAGGTTAGCGAGGATGGCTATCTGACGATGTTCCTCAAAGGAAGGCGGGTCTGGGAGCTCTGAACGGCTTCAGATTGTCTCCATGATCTTCTTGAGCACATCCGGCGATGGCCGCAGTGCGGATTCGGGCAGGAGCGCCAGTGGCGTTTCGGTCATGTTCTGGAGGGCCACGAAGTCACGTCGCTTGGTGTCCACGTAGATCAAGCCGGTGAGGAACTCGTGCTGGCGCTGACTCTCATCCAAAAGCCGCAGGGCGGAAGCCCGGTCGGTAACGTCGTGTTCCGCGTGATGCAGCGCCTTGAGCGTGATCCACGAGCCGTCGTGTAGTTGAACGCGGGTCGTCTGGCCGGGCTTCTGCTCGACTTCGATCTCGGGCAAACGAGGAACAAGCCCCACCTCGTGCAGCGGCTCCTCATGCTCCTTGGCCCAGTCCCAGCTCTTGGTCAACCCCTCGAAATCGTTGAACGTGACGCAAGGGCTGACGATGTCGAGCACGGAGGTTCCGTTGTGTTTCAAGGCCGCCTTCAAAAGCGGCACCATCTGCTTCTTGTCGCCCGCGAACGATCGGGCGACGAACGATGCACCGCCCACGATCGCCTCGGCGCACAAGTCAAAGGGAGCAATGTCGTTGGCTTCGCCGGTCGGGCGCCGCAAGTGGGCTTGGAGGTCGGCCGTTGCCGAGAATTGACCCTTGGTCAGGCCGTAGCAGCCGTTGTCTTCGATGATGTAGACGATGGGAAGATTGCGCCGGCAGATGTGCTTGAATTGCCCCATGCCGATGTTGGCCGTGTCGCCGTCGCCGCTGATGCCGACGCAATGCAGCTTGTGATTGGCCAGCACGGCCCCCGTCGCGACCGACGGCATCCGGCCATGCAGGGCGTTGAAACCGTGGCTGGCCTGGAGGAAGTAGGCGGGCGTCTTGCTGGAACAGCCGATGCCGCTCATCTTGACCGTGTAGTAGGGGTTGACGCCGATCGATTTGCACGCCTCGATCAGATAGCTGGTGATGCTGTTGTGTCCGCAGCCCTTGCAGAGCGTCGAGGGTAGACCCTGAAAGGCAAGGGTCGGCAGCATCAAGGTATGGCCGTTGCTCTGGACGGAAATGGTCGCTTCGCTGGGCATGGTAGAATCGCCTCGAGGAATGTTCTGGTGAGTTTGGTCCGGTACGGGAAGGTGGCAGTGGCGTGAATTATTCGGGGGAGCTATCGTCTTCTTCGTCAAAGACCGGAGGATTGTCGTGCTCGGTCTCCCCGGCAGACCACCCTGGCCGGGAGAGGTTCTTCTCGCGGGCGAGGATGGGTCGGAGGATGTTCTCGGCGGCGATCGGCGTGCCGTTGTAGTGCGTGATCGGTATCAGCCGGTCGGCCAGCTCGCCGTTCAACGTCGATTTCAGAATCGTCGTGACCTGGGCGTCGCGGTTCTGCTCGATGACGTAGATGCGCTCGTGGAGCTCGATAAAGCGGATCACTTCGTCGGAGATGGGCAGGGCCCGGAGCCGGCAATAACTCGTCGGCACGCCTTCTTCGCGGAGCTGGTCGCGGGCTTCGACCAGCGCCCAGTGGGTACCGCCGTAGGCGAGCAACCCGGCCCGCGCTCCCACATGGTCGTCGATGACGGGGGCCGGCAGGGCCTGCCGGGCGGTCTCGAGCTTGCGCGCCAGCCGGTCGAGGTTCTTCTTCCAGTCCTCGGGGCGCTCGCTGTATCCCGACTTTTCGTTGTGTCCCGTGCCCCTGGTGAAGTAGGCCGAGAGCGGGTGCTCGGTGCCGGGGATGGTGCGGTAGCAGACGCCGTCGCCGTCGAGATCCTTGTACCGTTCGAACTGCCCGCGCCGCTCGAGCTCCGCGGCGTCGAGCACCTTGCCGCGCTGGATTGGCTGGGTGGGATAGGGAAACGGATCGCTGAGCCAGAGGTTCATGCCCAGGTCGAGGTCGGTGGCCACGAACACCGGCGACTGGAACTGCTGGGCTAAATCGAGCGCCTCGACGGTCAAGGAGTAACACTCCTCGACTGACCCGGGGATCAAGACGATATGGCGGGAATCGCCATGGCCCAGGAAGTGAAGCTTGAGGATGTCGCCCTGGCTGGTGCGAGTGGGCAATCCGGTGCTGGGCCCCATGCGCTGGACGTCCACGATCGCCACGGGGATCTCGGCGAAGTAGGCCAATCCGACAAACTCGGACATCAGCGAGATCCCTGGGCCGGAGGTGGCCGTCATCGCCCGCGCGCCGGCCCAGCCGGCGCCGACGGCCATGCCGATCGCCGCGAGCTCGTCCTCGGCCTGGACGATCGTGAAGGTCCGCGTGCCGTCCGCGTTCACCCGGTGCTTCTTGAGGAAGTCCTCGGCGTATTCCGCCAGGCTGCTGGAGGGGGTGATCGGGTACCAGGTGAGGACGCTGACCCCGCCGAAGGTGGCACCTAAGGCGGCTGCCTTGTTCCCCTCGATCAGGATCTTCTCCGGGGCATTGTCCACCCTCCGGACCTGGAAGGGGAGGTCGGCCGGGAGGTTCTCCTGAGCCCATTCGTAACCCGTGCGCGCGGCGGCGATATTGATGTCGGCGGCCTTGGCCTTGCGGCCGGGGAACTCGCGGCGGACGGCCACCTCGACCGCCGGCATCTCGATCTTGCAGACCGAGGCCAGAACGCCCACATAGACCATGTTGACGACCTTGCGGACTTTGTCCCGATACGATTTGTCTGTCCTGTCCGGAGGATAGGCCTTCTCCACCAACTTGAAGAACGGGACCAGGAAGAGCCGGATGTCGTCGTCGCAGAGGTCGGCGAGGTCGACGTCGAAATCGTCGCGAGCGATGCAGATCGCCCCCGGCTTGAGCTGGAGCAAGTCGTCCTTCGCCGTCACTTCGTTCATGCACACCAGGATCTGCGGGTCGAGGACGTGTCCCACATATCCCTTGCCGCTGGCCCGAATATGAAACCAGGTGGGCAAGCCCTCGATATTGGATGGGAAGACATTCTTGCCGCTGCAGGGAATGCCCATCGCATACAGGGAACGCAAAAGGACCAAATTGGCGGACTGGCTTCCGGAGCCGTTGACCGTCCCGACCCGGATAGACAGGTCGTTGATCGTGGGAACGAACGTCGCTGCTCCGGATCGTGCCGGAGCTTCCTGGACCATGGAGACCTCGGATGGCATGATGTCCCTCAAAATCAAGGCGGCACCGCCCCGACACCGCGCGGCAAAACGTAGTCAAGCCCAGCGCGGAGCGTACTCTGTAAGGATTGCAGAATCGGGGCCGGCAGGCCTACCCACTGTTCAGTCCATCAAATTCTACGATGGTTCGCAAGGGTTTTATCACTCCCGATCAGCATAGAGCGGCTCATCGGGCTCGTACCGGGTGCCCATGCCGGGCATTCTGGCCAATCGCAGAAAGGTTGCCTCAGCCTGGGCGAGGAAGCGGCGCACGGTAGGAAGGGTGCCTTGGCGAACGTAGTGATAAAAGACGTCCACGAGGTCATGTCGTGCCGGACGAAGCTTGATGACCCTCCTCAAGACCATCCTATCAACCGTGGCAATTCTTGCCAAGACGATGATCGTGTCGGACGCGGGGCGCTCGAGGATTGTTTTATTTGGCGTCGGGCGCGATGAACGCCCCGGCGTGTCGACCCGGCGCGAAGACTTCACCGGCCGCGCGGCGGAGGCTGTTTTCGGTCAGGTCGTCAAACGCGCGGATGAGCCGGGCCGGGTCGATGCCGAGTTGCTCGCGGCGGGCTAGCGAGAGTGCGACGCCGTAGGGGTTCCGGGCCAGGACGAAGTCCGGAAGATCGGCCGTCCCCAGGAACGGGGCAAAGGTCTGCCGGACTGCCGCGCGCTCGTCCGCGCGGAGCGGGGGAGCCAGCGTTTGGGCGACGAACGCCTCCAGGCGCGCGAACGCCTGCGCGGCGGTCTCGGCCGGCTTGGCAGCGGCGCTGATTGCCAACACCGCAGGGTCTTCCAGCAGGGGGAAGTAGACCGAAGGCCGGCCGGCCGCGCCGCCGGGTTGGGCGGAGGCCGCGTAGAAACGGGCCACCAGCACGAGAAACGGCGCATAGAGCGCGCTTTCCGGCTCGGGGGCGGCGTACGCCAGACACGCCTGGGGCTTTTCCTGCCGCTGGAGAACGGGCACGGTCCGCTCGCGCAAGGCCCCGGCTTGCGCCGGGCCGGGTGATCCCGGCGTCGGAACCGGCTCCCCCGTCGCAAGCCTGGCGAAGTGCTTGGTCACCGCCTGGCGCGCCGGCTTTTCCTCCACGGCCCCAGCCAGAACGAGAATCGCGCTTTTGGGCTTGTAGAAGCGTGCCCAGTGGGCCCGGACGTCGGCGAGCGTGATGGTCGCAACGTCGTCGGGGAGGCCCCCCTTCCGTCCCCCGCGCGGAGCCGGGCGGATCAGCTCCCGGGCGTTGTTCACGGCCCCCAGGGCCGGGATCCGGCCAAACATGTTGGCGACCTCGTCGAGCAGACGCGTTTTCTCGCGATCGAAGTCGGCCGCCGTGATTCGGAGGTCGGCCATGCGCGCCGCGGCCGCGGCCAGCTCCGACTCCAAGTCCTGCTGGGGAAAGACAGTGGCAACCACCGTATAACGGTCGCCCGTCTGCGCGTTGCAGCCGGCGCGGTAGCGCTGGAAAAACGCGTCCGCCGTGCGCGCCGGCTCGGTTCCGGCCGCTGCGGTGACGTAGAGATGCTCGACCAGGTGGGCGAGCCCGGACTTCCCCTGCGGGTCGTGATCGCCGCCGATCCGGTAGAGCACCAAAAGCGCGACATCGCCGGTCCCCCGGATGGGGCGAATCATCGCCGTCAGGCCGTTCTCCAGCAGCAGACGCCCCGGCATCGCCGTGGGCGGCGCCGGTGTCCCACCCGCGCCGAGCGTTTCGAGGACCTGGCGAGCGCCCATGCACGTGAGCGCCAATCGCACAAAAGGATGGTCTCGGAAGACGGCCGTGGCCGCCGCATCGTTGGCGTGCCGGGCGTGCGCCTCGCCGCCGAGGGCATAATCGCGCGCGATCGCCGCACCGCCGAAGGCCGCATGCCGGGCAAGTGCACCACCGCCGCAGGCGACGTCCCAGCCGACCGCGAGTCCACCCGCCGACCGCCAGCCGACGGCGCCGCCGCCCAAGGCGTAGGCGCCCGCGCCCAGTCCGCCGATCCCCACGACGCCGAGCGCGAGCCCGCCAAATGCAACCAGCCCCAGCGCGAACCCGCCGAGGCTGAACACGCCCAGGGCTCGGCCGCCCACAGCCACAAAACCACGCGCTTTCCCACCCACGGCCAGCAGGATGCCGCGGGCATCGTCGCCGATCGCGATCCAGCCGCGGGCCACGCGGCGGCCGGAATCGGAGTCAGAGCCAGAGTCGAAGTCTTGGTCGGTCTGGCCGGAGGGCTTCGTCGCGCCCGGTGGCATCGGGGCACTGAGGTTGACGTCGATCAGGGGAAATCCGAGGAAGGTGGCTTCGCTGCGGTAGACTCGGTCGCCGAGCCGGGTGGCCATCGCCCTCCAACCGGCGCGCAGGGCGGTGTCGTTGGGGACATCGGTTGCGGCGGCTAAAGCGCGGATGCGGTTCAGCGCGCGAACGAGCAGGACGCACTCGACGGCGATATACGTCCAGAACGCAGTCATCCAGACTGCCCAGGCGATCAGGTAGCCGCGGCGCCCCGCGAACGCCTCGATCAGGGCGAACAAGCCGAGGGTGAGTCCGACAGAGACCAGGAGCATGCGCAGTCCGGCGCGGAGGGTTGCCTCGCGCTCGCGGCGGGTGGGCGCGGCCTGGGCTGCCACCCAGGTGCCGAGCCAGCCGCCGGACAGGCCAATCAGCGACCCGAAGAGCCCCCCGGCCGTGCCGCCGGCCACCCCGGCGCCGACCGCCGCTTTCCACGCCCCCGCCCCGGCCCCGGCGACGGCACTCTGGGCAATGGTCGCTTGCGCTGTGACGCCGGCCATGACGGCCACGGTGAACTTGCGGCCCGGCCGGCTCCGCCTCAGCCCGCCCTCAATCAATTCGGCGACCTGCTCCCGCAACATCCCTCGCCCGCGGGAGAGTCGCTGCTTGACGGCGTCCTCGGTCAGATCCATCGCCCCGGCGACGTCGGCCACCGATTGGTCCTCGCGGTAGAAGAGAATCAGCGGCTCCCGGTAAGCCGCGGGGATTTGCTCGAGTGCCTTCCACACCAGCGATTCTTCCTCGCGCGACACGGCGGCCTCTGCGGGCCCCGGCCGGTCGTCGGACAGCGCGGTCGCGACGGTCAGCGCGGCGGCCGACTCGGCCGGCCGCGACGCCTTGCGCCGGGCATTCTTCCCCAGGTTCCGGGCGATCCCGCACAGCCACGAGCCCAGGCGGCCCGGCTGGTCGAGCGAGGCCCGCTGCCGCCACGCTGTCCAGAACGTTTCCTGCGCGACGTCCTCGCTCTGCGCCAGGTTGCCGCAGGCGCTGTACGCCACGGCACACACCAGCGCCTGGTATCGCCCCACCACGGCCTCGAAGGCCGGCGCGCTCCCCTGGCACACGAGCTGCCAGAGCTCGGCAGCGGAGGCGGAATCGGACTCAGATGCGGGGTCAGTCCGTCGAGCGGTCATCATGGGCCTCGGCTCTCCATCTTGGCGAATTGTGGAAACGTTGCCAACCGAACGCGCACACCCTCATTGCATGGGAGTGGCGCCAAGCCAGGACGAGGTGACAGAAATCACGCCGATCTCGGCGCGAAATCCGAGATAGATTCCGCACCAGTCGAGGTGGCTTTCGCGAACTGCGGTATTTTAACCGACGACCAATCGCGAACCGTGATCGCGAGGAACGGGGCGGGCGATTAACGCCGCTCAACAACGAACAACCGACAACCCGCACTCGCCTTCCCACAGGTTCCGTTGTAAAATCAAACCGTTGTTCAACGTGCAGCGAACCGGCGAGGCGGATTTCCCGGAAGGGTTGGAGCATTGGCCAATGTGCTTGGCTGGTAGGTTTGTCTCGACGCCGAGCTTGACTTTGGGGACAACCCGCATGCTCTCGCCCGACAGGCGGGGGGCGCCGCGGGGAGTTGCCCGGACGTTGCCCGGCCTGGTCGTCGCGATCTGGCTTTGCCTGATGTGTCTCGGGGCCCTTGGCACCGAGTCCCGCAGGGATGGCGGCGATGCGGCGGCCGATCCCGCCGCGGTCGAGTTCTTCGAGAAGAGCGTGCGGCCGATCCTGGCCGCGCGGTGTCAGGGGTGCCATGGTCCGTCCAAGCAAAAGGGCGGGCTGCGGCTCGACGGCCGCGCTGCGGTTCTGGCGGGCGGCTCGACGGGGCCCGCGGTCGTGCCGGGCAATACCAAGGAGAGCTTGCTGGTTGATGCGATCAACTACGGCGAAACTTACCAGATGCCTCCCAAGTCGAAGCTCGCCGACGGCGAGATCGCGACCTTGACCGAGTGGGTCAGGCGAGGTGCACCATGGGGGGTGGAAACTCGTCGGGGCCCTGCCGTTACAACCTCGGTATCGGACAGCAGCAAGCCGGAGCGGTTGTCGAAGAGCCAACTTCAAGAGCGCGCTTTGTACTGGTGTTTCCAGCCGATCCGGCGCGCGACGCCCCCTGCCCCGAGCGCGAATCACCGGGCCTGGCCGCGCAATCCCATCGATCGATTCGTCCTGGCGGCACTCGAGGAGCGGGGGCTGGCGCCTGCGCCCGAGGCCGACAAACGCGTCTTGATTCGCCGGCTCAGCTTCGATCTGACCGGGCTGCCGCCCGCACCCGCCGAGATCGAAGCGTTCCTGGCCGATCAATCCCCGGACGCCTATGAGAAACTGGTCGAGCGCTTGCTGGCCAGCCCGCACTACGGCGAGCGCTGGGCACGGCACTGGCTCGAACCTGGTCCGGTTCGCGGAGACGGCGGGCCACGAATTCGATTACGACATCCCGGGCGCGTTTCGCTATCGCGACTACGTGATCCGAGCACTCAACGCCGACTTGCCCTATCACCGGTTCGTCATCGAGCAGATCGCCGGCGATTTGCTGGAGAGGCCACGGTGGAACCCGAGCGGGGGCTTCAACGAGTCAATCCTGGGTACTGCCTTTTATTTCCTGGGCGAGGGAACTCATTCTCCGGTCAACGTCCGCGAGGAGGAGATGCGGCGGATCGACAATCAGATCGACGTCCTGTCCAAGACGTTTCTCGGGCTTACCGTGGCCTGCGCACGATGTCACGATCACAAGTTTGACCCGATCACCAGCCAGGACTATTACGCCCTCGCCGGCTTTCTACACAGCTCGCGAATCCAGCAAGCGTTTGTCGACAGCCCCGACCGCCTCGCCACCGACTTACGGCGGTTGTGCGGTCTGAAGGAATCTCTCCGCGCCGGCTTGCGGGACGCCCGGGAACACTTGCCCGCAGCGACTTTGAAACAGGTCGCGGCCGTGCTGGCAGCAAACCTCGAACACACGTCGCCAGCCGGTGCGTTTCCTGAGTGGAACCGCCGACCAAAGGGCGCGGTCGCAGGTCAGCCTGTCGAGGCTGACGTCAGCCTGGAAAGGCTGACAGACAGCACCGACGTTACTGCGGTTGCACTTGGTCCGCCGGGGCCGAATTCGCGTGGCAAGACCATCGTTTTCGAGGATTTCAACCGCGATTCTTACAGCGGGTGGTTCGTGACCGGCAGTGCGTTTGGCGAGCGTCCCAGCCGCGCCGGCGATTTCCGCCTCGATTTCCGGGGACCGACCGCGCGGCTGGTTCCAGTAAGGGCCGGCCAGGCGCACAGCGGATTGCTGGCCGAACGATTGTCGGGAGTGCTTCGCTCCCGCAGCTTCCGGATCCAGACCCGCTACATCCACCACCTGGTCGCGGGGCGAGGCGGACGGATCAACGTGGTCGTCGATAATTACGAGAAGATCCGCGACCCGATCTATGGCGGGTTGACCGTCCGCGTCGATCACGGGAATGAGCTGCGCTGGGTCACGCAGGATGTCGGCATGTGGCTGGGACACACCGCCTATCTGGAGATTGCCGACGGGGCAGCCGTTGACTTTGCCGGCGTGAACTCCCGGCTTGATGACGGGCTGGGATACATTGCCGTCAACGAAATCCGGATGTCGAACACGGCGGCTCCGGCAAGCGCTTCTGGAGGCCCTGACGGAAGTTCCCAGGCGCTCGATCTCGACGCATTGATCGCGGCCTTGCGGCCTGCGGCGCCCGCCAGGGCCGATCGACTGGCCGCCGTGTTGAACGAAGCGCGCGAAATCGAGGCCCGGCTACCCGAGCCGATGCTGGCCCTGGCGGTTGCCGACGGCTCGGGCCTCGACGAGCATATCCACATCCGGGGAAGTCACAAGAACCTGGGAGAAGTCGTTCCGCGGCGATTTCTGGAGGTTCTGGGCGGCTCGGACTCGTCGCTGGGTGAGACCGGCAGCGGCCGGCTCGAGCTGGCGCATCGGATGGTCGATCCGACTGCCAACCCATTGATCGCACGGGTGCTGGTAAACCGCCTCTGGAAGCATCTCTTCGGCGAAGGGATCGTCAAGTCAACCGACAACTTCGGGGCCATGGGCCAGAAGCCCACTCATCCGGAGCTGCTCGACTGGCTCTCCAGCGAGCTGATGGCGGGCGGCTGGTCGATCAAGGCAATGCAGCGGCTCTTGGTCTACTCGAGTACCTACCGGATGTCGAGTGCGCCTCGGGACGCCGGTGAGCGGCTGGACCCGACTAATACTTACCTGCACCGCATGAATGTCCGCCGGCTCGAGGCCGAGGCGATCCGCGATGCGATCTTGAGCGTATCGGGACGGCTGGTGCCGGCTTTGTATGGGCCGGCGGTGCCGGTGCACCTGACTAGCTTCATGGATGGCCGCGGCCGGCCGGCACTATCGGGACCGCCCGACGGCGACGGCCGCCGGAGCATTTACCTGAACGTCCGGCGCAATTTCCTCGATCCCATGCTCCTGGCGTTCGACGCACCGGTGCCGTTTTCAACCATGGGCCGCCGTAACGTCTCGAACGTCCCCGCGCAGGCCCTGGCACTCTTGAATGACCCCCTGGTGATCAGCCAGGCAAAGCTCTGGGCCGAGCGCGCGCTGGCCATTTCGGGCCAAACGCCCCGCGCGGATTGACGACTTGTACATGACCGCTTTCGGACGGCCCGCGTCCGACCAGGAAGCCCGTGCGAGCCTGGCATTTGTCAACGCGCAGACCCAAGCGCGCAATTCTGACGCCAGAAAAACCGCAGACCCGGCCATCCTCGCCTGGGCCGATCTCTGCCACGTTTTGATGAATGTGAAGGCTTTTATCTTCATCGATTGAATCGAACCGTCTTGGGGCCAACCAGGCCGAGGATGATATGCACTGCAATCGATTCATCGATTCCGGCTTGAACCGTCGCGACATGCTCTTGCGATCTGCTTCGGGTTTCGGCGCCCTGGCATTGACGGCGCTTCTCCGGGAGCCGGCATTTGGCGGTCTTGTGGGAGAGATGGCGGGTGAGGCTGCCGGTGCTTCCGATGGCTCGCACTATAATCCCCTGGCACCCAGGCCGACGCACTTCGCCCCCAAGGCCCGCAGCGTGATTTTTTTGTTCATGGATGGCGGGCCGTCGCAGGTCGATACATTCGACCCGAAGCCCCGCCTCGACCGGGAACACGGGCAGCCGATCAAGGTCAAGACCCATCCGACGCAGTTCAACAACGTGGGAAACGTGTTGCGCTGCCCGTGGAAATTCCGCAATTACGGCGAAAGCGGCCTGCCGGTCAGCGATCTCTTTCCGCACCTTGGCCGCTGCGCCGACGACCTGGCCGTCGTCCGCTCGATGGTCTCGAACTTTTCGGAGCACACCAACGCCAACTACTTCATCCACACCGGCAGCGGCCTCCAGGGCCGGCCCAGCCAGGGCGCCTGGATCACCTATGGATTGGGGAGCGAGTGTCAGGACTTGCCCGGCTTCGTCGTGCTCAATGGGGGCCTGATCCCGCCCGGAGGAATGGATTGCTTCAACAGCGGGTTCTTGCCGGCGGCCTATCAGGGGTCGGTATTCAAGGCGCAGGCGGCTCCGGTCGCCAATATCACCCCCGCCGAGCCGACCGCCGATCTAGAGCGCCGCAAGCTCGCGCTCCTGCACACACTCGATCAGGGCGCCCTCGGCCGCATGGGACATCACGACAGCCTGGAAGCGGCGATCGCGAACTATGAATTGGCGTTTCGCATGCAGTCAACCCTTCCCGAGCTCATGAGCTTGGGCGGCGAGTCGGCGGCGACTCAGCGGCTCTATGGGCTGGATGCTCCGTATCCACCGACGAGGATCTACGCTCGCGAATGCCTGATCGCGCGGCGGCTGGTCGAGCGCGGGGTGCGATTCATCGAGCTGCTCTGCCCGAGCGTGGGCACGGATCGCTGGGACCAGCACAGCGGGCTCAAGTCCGGCCACGAAAAGAATGCCCTTGCCGTCAACCAGCCGATCGCCGCCCTTCTCACCGACCTCAAATCGCGCGGTCTACTCGAGACGACGTTGGTCGTCTGGGGAGGCGAGTTCGGCCGCACGCCCATGGCCCAAGGCAGCGACGGCCGCGATCACAACCCCTACGGCTTCACGATCTGGCTGGCCGGCGGCGGGATCAAGGGAGGCACCATCTACGGCGCCACCGACGACTACGGCTACCACGCCATCGAGAACAAGGTCGAGATTCACGACTTACACGCCACGATGCTCCATCTCCTGGGCATGGACCACAAGCGGCTCACGTATCGTTTTGGCGGGCGCGACATGCGGCTGACCGATGTGCACGGGACGGTTGTCACGGGGATTTTGGGTTAGCCGGAAGCCGAGGTTGTTGTTCCGGTTCGCCGGCGTGTTCCTCCAACCCGCGAAGCGGGCGACATTGCATTAGCCTGGCGGCGTCAGCCCCAGGTCGGCGGCGCCGTTACCCCAGCGACATTTTGGGAATTGAACCAGCCCGCGAAGCGGGCGATATTGCATTAGCCTGGCGGCGTCAGCCCCAGGTCGGCGGCGCCGTTACGCCAGCGACATTTTGGCAATTGAACCAGCCCGCGAAGCGGGCGATATTGCATTAGCCTGGCGGCGTCAGCCCCAGGTCGGCGGCGCCGTTACCCCAGCGACATTTTGGCAATTGAACCAGCCCGCGAAGCGGGCGATATTGCATTAGCCTGGCGGCGTCAGCCCCAGGCCGGCGGCGCCGTTTCCCCCAGCGACATTTTCGGAATTGAACCAGCCCGCGAAGCGGGCGATACGGCATTAGCCTGGCGGCGTCAGCCCCAGGCCGGCGGCGCCGTTACCCCCAGCGACATTTTGGGAATTGACCCAGCCCGCGAAGCGGGCGATATTGCATTAGCCTGGCGGCGTCAGCCCCAGGCCGGCGGTGCCGTTACCCCCAGCGACATTTTGGGAATTGACCCAGCCCGCGAAGCGGGCGATATTGCATTAGCCTGGCGGCGTCAGCCCCAGGTCGGCGGCGCCGTTACCTCAGCGACATTTTGGGAATTGAACCAGCCCGCGAAGCGGGCGACATTGCATTAGCCTGGCGGCGTCAGCCCCAGGTCGGCGGCGCCGTTACCCCAGCGACATTTTGGGAATTGACCCAGCCCGCGAAGCGGGCGATATTGCATTAGCCTGGCGGCGTCAGCCCCAGGTCCTTAGCCGTTCACTCCCACAAATATCGCTCGTCAAATTGAATCCCATGCCGTCGCAAAAACCCGACGAACTCCTCTTGAAACGTCAGCTCCCGATGATGCTCCTCTTGGCCGCGCACATCTTTCGCACGGCGTCCAATTGCGAGAGGCTGACGGTAAACGCGCCGTAGCCCCTCTGCCACGCAAATCGTCCGGCGCCACCGGGCCGTTCGTTGGCCCACTTGGAGGAATTCGCCTTCACGAGACGAACAATCGCCGACACCGAAACGTCGGGACCGCATTGGACCACAACGTGGACATGGTGAACCATTCCCCCGATTTCCACCAGGAGCCCGTCCTGCCCCCGCACGATGCCCGCAATGTACGGATAGAGCTCGTCGCGCAGATCGGGCGTAATGAGCGGTTCGCGACGTTTGGTGCTGAAGACGATATGGTAAAGCAGCTTGCAAAAGGTGCTGGGCATCAACTCTCCCATGGGGCCAAAACCCCGTGCGAATCCAATGTCGCCCGCTGCGCGGAATCGGGCTAATCAAATCTCCACCCGCTCATGGGGCTCTCGCTCCATGCTATTGCAATGCCGCCCGCTTCGCGGGCTGGGGATTAATCGGACCTCCGCCCGCTCATGGGGCTCTCGCCCCATGCTATTGCAATGCCGCCCGCTTCGCGGGCTGGGGAATAACCGGATCTCCGCCCGCTCATGGGGCTCTCGCCCCATGCTATTGCAATGCCGCCCGCTTCGCGGGCTGGGGAATAACCGGATCTCCGCCCGCTCATGGGGCTCTCGCCCCATGCCATTGCAATGCCGCCCGCTTCGCGGGCTGGGGAATAATCGGATCTCCACCCTCGCTCCTCCCATGGGGCTCACGCCCCATGCTATTGCAATGCCGCCCGCTTCGCAGGCTGTGGACGTGACATCCCCACCGCGCTCCGCTCATTACCTTGATTGCCTTGACATGAGCTCAGCGGCCAGACTGATCTAGGGCCAGGCGGAAGCCCAGGTCGCTGTTCCGGCCCGACGGGTCGTCCCCGAAGCGATACGCCGATCAACAGATTCGGGGCTTGCAGTGCCAGCACCCGCCCCGGAACACCCGGTGCGAGGCCTCCGAAGGCCCCGGCGAGTCAGCGGCCGGCGACCGCTTGTAGTACTCCGAATCGTACCAGTCCTGGCACCACTCCCACACATTGCCGTGCATATCATACAGTGCAAACGCGTTGGCGCGAAACCGACCAACCGGCGCTGTGTAAACGTATCCATCGCGCGCTGCGATCGTCGTCCACTCGGGGTACTTCTCCTTGGCGGTCCCGTCCGCGGTGTTGGCCACGGCGGCTAGGCCCTCGGGGTCATCGCCGCAGAAGTACGCTGTCTTCGTTCTGGCACGGCAGGCATATTCCCATTCCGCCTCGGTCGGCAGCCGGTACGTCTTCCCTTCCTTGCGGCTGAGCCAGGTGATGAACTCCTGGGCGTCGTTCCAGCTCACGTTGACCACGGGGTGTTCATCCGTCTGCTCGAAGCCAGCGTCTCTGCCAGGTGAACTTCGAGTTCTGCTCGAACCGCTTGGTTTCCTCATTCCAGCCAAATCCTCCCTTCCCGTCTTTCTCAGCCTCGGTCTTGTAGCCAGTCTCATTGACAGAAATGCGGAACTGGCCCCGGGTCACTTCGGTGACGCCCAGATAGAAGGGCTGGGTGATGCGCACCAGGTGCTTCTGCTTCTTACCCTCCCGAACAACAATTTCGTCGTCCTCGGCTCCTGGGTCCGATTCGTCCGACCCCATCATGAACTCGCCTGCCGGAATCCGCTTCAGCTTGATCTGCCCGACGCGGGTCGTGAGGTAGACGGTCAGGCTGTCGGTGGCGATGTAGAGAATGATGCCGAGCAGCCCGGCAAGACCCAGTAAGCCCGCGGCGACCCACAGTCGGGAACCAGCCGTCTGGGAATCGCCGGCCCTTCAGGCCGAAGTCGAACATCCCCAGTCTCACTCCACCACCCGCACTTGCTGAACGTTGTTTTTGGCCAGCCATTCGAGCATGGCCTCCTGCTCGTCGCTGAGCTCGACCTCGGTGAAATTCTCCGAATCGAGCGGAGACACCAGGCAAAGGACGCCCTCGCTCAGCCATTTGGCGACGTCATCGCTGGCGAGCCAGTACTCGTTTTCCCCGAGCGCGGGAACTCCATGAGACCCCGACGGGGTCATGAAATAGACCACTTGCGATCTCAGCCTCGCCGAGATCGGTAGAGGGCCCACCTCGGGCCGGCCGACTGCGACCAACTTCAGTTGGGACATGATTCCCTCGAGCCGTTCCAGTGCCAGCGCGTAAGTTGTTCAGCGCTGATTTTGATCCAGTCGCGCTGGACCGTCAAGAACGCGCAGGGTTTCACCCTCGGCGGCACTCCTTCGGCCCTTCAGGCCGAATTGGCAACGGCGGGTTGAGTCCCCAGGGTTTCACCCTGGGCTGTACTCCTTCGGCCCTTCAGGCCGAGGCGTTCCAATCATTTGCGCATCATGGGAGCAGGACCTCGATTCGCGCGTCCGGGTCTCGAAGATTGAGGTATTCGACGCGAGGCAACGCCCGTGCTGCGTCGGGAAAGACGGGATCGACCAGTCCTGCGCGAGCGGCGTCGTTTAGCCTCACATGGCGTCCGAGCGAGGCGCTTTTGAGCAGGATCAGCCGGCGCGCCTTGACGTATGCGGCGATCCATGCGGCGATCGTGTCGGAGGTCACATCCCAGCTCATGGGCAGTGGATCAGGTTCGGCCTCGTCGATCGCGCAGACCGTCCGGAAGGGAGCCAGAACGGGAACCAGGCCATTCGCCCAGACACCCGCAACGCATTCCAGGGAGTCGACCCGATGCACACCGCCAACGATGGCGGAGAGCAGAAGCGCGGAGAGGTCCATGGCTTGAAGCGCAAGGTGGTGTGCCATCTCATCACCAATGCGATGGATTCGGTCGAGATTGCGAACCACGTCGGCCGCCGGGCCGCCGCCAGCGATCAGTATGGGGCGCTCAATTCTTGAAAAAGGGAAATGCACCCCGAGGAACGTCTCGAGCCGAACGGGAAGCTCGGGCCAGTTAAACAGGCTGCCGCCCACCTTGATGACGGTCAGGCTGACTTGGGTCACGTCGAGTGGGTCTCCAGGCGTGGATCCGGGCGCGTTCCGGGATCGCCGGTGCGGTGGGACCGAAAACGCTCGCACGCCAGAGCGGCCAGGGCATGGGCGCAGCCGCCCGAGGAGGCAACGGCGCCCCACGCTTCGTTCAGGCCGATGATCGTACCGCCCGGCTCGATGACCTGTTGCGCCAGCCGGCGAGCCAGGAATTCGCCCGAGCCGGCGACGACCGCGGCCGCGGGACGCCCGATGGCCGGCTGGCAGGCGCGCTCCACGGCATGCTCGAGACGCCGCATCAGGCAACGGTCGGCGTCCTGGGCGAAAGCCAGGGCATCGTCAGCCGAGAAACCCTCGCGGTCGGCGCCGATCATGCGCGCCAGGCGGTCGCGAGCGCAGGCCGCCGTGGCCGGCCGGCCGTCGGCGGTGGACAGATCGCGCGGGTCCGGGGGAATGTCGCCCAAGGTCATGTAGACATCGAGCGTCGAGGCGAAGATCTCGGCCGCCAGGCCGGTGGGAACGCCTTGCAGCGACAGCTCGGTTGCCAGCGCGCAGATTGGCGTGCGGCGCGTTCCCGCGTAGACAAGTTCTCCACGCTGGAGTCGTTCGGTGTCGCTGCGCCCGCGGGCGGCCACTCTGCCACGGTCGAGGGGGACCAGGTCGGTCGTGGTGCTCCCGATGTCGATCAATAATCCGCGCGACTCGGGAATCAAGCGGGCGGCAAGAATTGCGAGAGCCAGCCAGTTTGCGGCCGCGGCCATGAGAGGCCGCTGGCGAATGTCTGAAACACGATGAAACTCGCAGTCAATGCCCCAGACCAAGATCTTGTGCCCTGGCAAAGCTTCGAGCACGGCATCCAGCACCGCGTTCACACCGACCCGCTTGGTGGGAAAACAGTCGCACAGCTCGGCGGTCATCGTCACCGCGGCATGATCGCTGGGCGGCAGGGCCGCGACCGCGGCCGAGATTGTCCGTCCCAGGTCATCGGGCCGTTTCCAGACTTCGAACGGGACGTTCAGCGCTCGCCCGCCCTCGTGGGCAAACTTGATGTTTGCTCCGCCGATATCCAGGGCAACCCAGCAAGCGGGAGCAGGATCCTTGATTTCGCTCATTCCTCGAGCTCACGATTGGATAGACTCTTCGTCGCGAACATCTCCGCACGATCCGCGCATCTTGGGATCGCCGGACGGAGCCGGCTCCTACAAAAGCACGTGCTGCTGCGCCGCTGTAGGAGGGGGCTCTGTCCCCCGATCTGTTGCGTGCGGCCACGCCGCGTTGGGAACTGGCTCCTCGGGGACTCGTCTTTCGCGGAGCGAAAGGTGACAATGGTTTTCGCCCAGCGCCTCAGCCACTTCGGTCGCGGTTTCCTGGTCGTCAGCAGGCCCCACTGGCATCAAACGAAACCGGTTTGTGTCGATGAACGCGCTCGGCCAGAGTGCTCAGGGCCGCGCGGTTTCCGTTTCCATCAGCAGCCGTATCGTACAGGTCAAGCCACGCTCGGGCCAGGGTACCGCGACCAAGCAGCCGGCTCAGTCCCACGTACGAGGTCGTCGGTCTGGGATTGATCTCCAGCACCGTTGCGTGCCGCCGCTCCAGGTCCCAGAGGAAATCAATGCCGACAAACCCGCGCAAGCCCGCGATCGACGCAATGGCCGGTTCAAGCTGGGCCAGGGCTCCGGCGCAGAAAACTGGCAACGTACCTCCCAGGTACTCGAATCTGCCGTCGCGGATCGCCATGCGCTGGGCACCGATGCCGATCAAGAACGCTTCGCCATCTTTTCCAACCAGAAAGCTCGCGCTCATGGGCACCCCGGAAATGAAGGGTTGCAGCACGGCGACGGCCATTGCGTTGGCCGCCGGCGGCAGGCTATCGTGATTTGCCACCAAGAAGGTATTCAATGAACCAGCACCGTCAACCGGCTTGAGCACCGCCGGGTATTCCCCGTCGGAGGGCAAGCCGGCGGCCGGTATAACCGTCCGGGTGGGAGGCGTGTCGATGCCAGCGCTCTTGAGCCAGGCAGCCAATCGTGCCTTGTCGCCGGTCAGCTCGATTGCCTCGGCCGTCGAGCCCAGGTGCCGCGTGCCGGCATCGCGCAGAGCGTGTGTCAGTTGCGCCAGGACTCCGGTCGTTTCGGGTGCGATCAGCACGGCAAAATCAGCCGACGGAGCCAGTTGACGTAAGCACTGCGTTGCTGCACCTGGGGCGACCCGCTCCACGGTCCACGGTCCCGGGTCCGCTGGCAGACGGGAGTCCAGCGTCACGATCACGCGAACGGAAGGCGGCTCGGAAATGGCGGCGAAGTCGGCGGCGATGGCCCGGCGCATCGCGCATCCCTCTTTCGCCCACGAAGGCGGCAACGCCGTGCCGGCGAAGCCGCCGCCGGTTACCCATTCATGCACCAGGATGGTGAGGGAAGCGTGGGAGGTCATCGGGAACATGTGTTTCGAGGTGATCCCAGTTCTGGATATTCGGCGCGGCCAAGCCGTGCACGCTATCGCCGGACGACGTGCCCATTATGAACCGCTTCGAAGCACTCTGCACCCGACTCCCGACCCGATCGAGCTGGCGCGCTCATTATGCGACACCTTGACGTTGCAGACCCTCTACGTCGCCGATCTGGATGCGATCGAAGGTGGTAGTCCGCAGCTTGCGATCTATCGTCAACTCACGGACCTTGCTCCGCAAGTCTGGATCGATGCCGGCATTCGCGACGAGAGGTCGGCCGCGCCTTTGCTTGACCTCGATCGCGCTGGGATCACGATCGTGGCCGGCCTCGAGACCATCGGCGGACCGGGAGAGCTATCTGCGGTCCTCGGCCAGGCGGGCGCCGAGCGGGTCGTTTTCAGCCTCGATCTGGACGACGGCCATCCCCGCGCGGCCGACCACGGTGCGTGGTCAACCGCGGATCCATTCGTATTATCGCGTCGAGCGATCGAGCAAGGCGTCAGGCGCCTCCTGATCCTCGACCTGTCCCGGGTCGGAACCGGGCGCGGCAGCGGGACCGAAGACCTGATGATCCGAATTCGCGCGGCATATCCCGCAGTCGATGTGTTCCTCGGCGGCGGCATTTCGTGCATCGAGGAAATTGTCCGGATCCGAACCGCGGGCTCAAGGGGTGTATTGCTCGGCTCGGCCCTGCACGACGGCCGCATCGGCCCGCGCGAGCTGGGGCGACTTGCCAGCGTTGGTCCGCTCGATCATGGGGGCGGTTTCGGGGCGCGGCTGGGCGTTCCGCAATGAGAATAACTTGCTGGCAAGAAAGCGGCGGGCACGGAGGCCCGCACCACTGCGCGGCCACGCTGGCCCGCACCACTGCGCGGCCACGCTGGCCCGCACCACTGCGCGGCCACGGTGCGGTGTACGGAGGGCGTCATTCCGCCACTGGGTCGCCTCGCCGCCATTCGACTTCAGCCGATTGACCGAAGCTCTCTTCGACCTCCACCCTGAGGATGCGCGGCAGCCGCCAGCCTCGGGCGGTCAAGGCCGAACGGATCCGGCCCGCGATGTAATCGGCGAGGAGCTCGGCAGTGGTATTGGCAATCGGCACCAACGCACACTCGTCCCGGGGAAAGCTCCAGTAGCGGTCGCGGTAGGTCACGCGAATGTTCGGGCCCTCCTCGTGCACCTGGATTCGCGAGCTGCGCGAGGGCAGCAGCATCCGGTGGTCCAGCTCATCCGTGATCGAGCGGGTCAGGTCCTTGAGAGCGATGAAGTCGATCACGTAGTGGTTCTGGTCCAGATCGTCCTCGACCTCGACGGCCGTCCTGTAGTTGTGGCCGTGAAGCCGTTCGCAGTGATCGCCGTCATAGGTGATGAAATGCCCGGCGCAGAAGACCAGGTAATCCTTGGTGACTCGGACTTTGAACGATGAAGAGCTCATTTGATTAATTGTTAGTCGATCCGATTTTCGCCTCGACGCGATCAAACCGAGCTTGGATCTGAGCCATGACGCTTCCGCGATCGAGCTGCTCGTCTCCCGGGTCGAACGCCTCATATCGGTATTCGACGGCAAACGGATTTAGATCAGCCAGTGCGTCCAGATCGGTCGTATCTTCCCTTGCAGTCGACAGGTCTTCAATGAGGGCCATGAGATCGTGAGTGCGCCGGTATCGCGCGCGAGACTTGCAATCCAAGCCTTGAGGCATTTCTCGGCTGCTTGCTGGGCGTGGAAACCAAACACCTCATCTGAAAAAAATGATTCGTGAGAAGGAAGCCCCGGGCTCAGCATGCCCCGAAGAGCGTTGAGGTCGGCTTGTGCCATGCGAAGGAGACTTGTCGCATGTTCAAGGTCGCTCATACAGGACTTTCCCCTCACGCAACGCCTCGCTCACAACGTGATTTGTCGTGTGCCGCCACTTTTCGACCTCTTCTGGGGTGTACAGCAAAAGGTCGATCGGTAGACCGACGGAAGGGAGAGCGCGTCGAATCCGTCCGATCTCGCGGCGCCGGCTCCACCGCTCCTCTCGGGACCGATCCCTGACGATCAAGAAATCGAGGTCCGAATCCTCCCGAGCAGTTCCCCGGGCTCGTGAGCCGAACAAAATCACTTGCCGAGGGTGGGCAAGTTGAACGATGCGTTCGGCAAGCGATGCGAGTAAATCGTTCGAGACACTGACCATCTTTCGACTCCGCGCCCACAAAAACGATCGCGTCGCCTGATCTTCCACTCATCGAGCCAATCGTCGCGACCCAAGTCCACCGGCTGAGGGGACCGCACGGGTGTGGGTCAGCCTTTCCAGGCTGACGTCAGGCTGGAAAGCCCGACCTAAGGCACACACGATTCTGCGCTTCCACTCAGCGAGGTCACCCGTCCGAGAAACCCGGACGACCTCCAATCGCTGGTAAATCTATTGTCCCATCTCGCAGTCCTGCGAACAAGGCAGCCGTAACCAGGTCGGCCGACGTCCCTGGGTTGAAACGGTGGCTCGGCTGCCGCAGCCATGCGTCGAGCGCCTGGCAGCGCCGCTGTGCATCATCGGAATCGGGCCACCCGGCATCGAATAATTCAGCAGCCCGGTCCGAGATTGACCGCGCAACCGCCAGGCCATGCTTGCGCACGACCAGCGAATCGGGATGATGAGCCAAGACGGTGAGATACCCGGCGATGATCGCGACCTCGAGCGGCTGGCCAGCGACCAAAGCGGTTCGCAAGGCCGGTAATGCATCGTCGAAGACCGCGCGATACCCGTCGGCATACTGCCGCGCGATCAAGTCCCGGTCGGCCGCCAGAGCCATCGCCTCGCGCAGGGTCACCGTCGGTTCACCCTTCACATCTTGTTCCGGGACGTCGCCCAACCCGCCTGGCTCGGCCAGCCGGATCGCACGATAGACCCACTTCGAATCATCGACAGTCGCCGCGGCCAGGACGGCCTCGATACCGTCCCGAAGATCGACGTTAATCGGAACGGCCGCCAGCGGCGCGAGCAGCAAGACAATGCCGAGATTCGTGTTCGTACTCACAACCCTTCTGGTGGCCACGATCGCCTCATACACGGCCCGGCCGATGCCCGTTGTGAAAGCACGATCGAGCGGCTCGGCGATGGCCGTCGCGCTCAAGAGGAAGTCACTGAATTGCAGATCGGGAAGATCGGCATAGCGATGAACGTTGCCGGGCTTGCGCGGTTACCTCCAGCAGGCAGGCAATTTGCGCCAGCCGCCCGGGACTGAAGCCTTGCCCGGCCACGGATCGAGCGTGCGGCTCGGTGGTCTCGCCGCTCATGTGTGTGCCCTCATGGTCGCCACTCTCGTAGGGCCGATAGAATCTCGGCAGCGATATCGATCCCGGTAACGGACGCCAGCGCGCGCCAGCCCGGAACGGCGTTTACCTCGATCACGACCAGCCTTCCGCGATCGAGGTCATGAATCAGATCGACCCCGGCGATCTCGGCGCCAACGGCGCAGGCTGCGGCCAGGGCGAGCCGCTCGGCTTCCGGGTCAAGACGGCAACTTTCAGCTCGGCCGCCCAGCGACACATTGGCACGCCATTCACCGGCACTCGCGTGCCGGCGCATCACTCCCAGTACCGAGCCGCGGAGCACGAATACGCGCAGGTCATGGCCGGGATGCCGCACCACCCGCTGGAGATAGAGAATGGACCCGAGTCGTTCCAAGGCATGAAACGTCCTCCAGGCCAGTTCCTTGTCACCGATGCGCAAGAGACCCCGCCCCTCGGAACCGAAAAGGGGCTTCACCACGACATCGCCTCCCAGAACGTCGAAAGCGGCAAGCGCCTCGTTCGCGGACTGTCCGGTCCAGGTCGGTGGCACCGGCAGACCGGCTTCCTCGACCAGGGCTAGCGTCAAGTACTTGTCGACCGCCGCCTCCACGGCCCGTGGCGGGTTCAGGACCGGAACGCCGAGCGCCGCCAGCCGATGAAGAGCATCCATCCTAAAGACGACCTGTTCCAAACTGCCCGGCGGCATCATCCGCACCAGGACACCGTCCATCGCGGTCAGGTCCAAACCGCCCGACTCGATCCGCGCAGGCATTCGATCGGGAAGCATTGCGAGCAGCGGTCCACCCAGCCCGACCGACGCCGTAACTTGGGGAAAGGGAACTGCGTGCAAGACGACGCCGAGCTGGCTCGCGGCGCGCTTGAGGTCGGCAACATGCCAGCCCATACCGGAGACGAGAGCGACCAGCGTCGTCATGCGAGTGATTCAAGATTCCCGATAGGAAAACTTCAGATTCCAGACGCTGACATCAGAGCGCGGCCGGGCCGCAGCCGCCGCATTAGTTTAACTCGGAGCCAACGGCGACGGCGACCATTCAGACTGGAGCAGTGATCGCTGGAGTAGTGAACGCCGTCGCCGTTGGCTCCGGGTTAAACTTGCGCAGGGCGCGACGATTCTGCGCGTTCGTAGAACGCAATCGGAGCATAGTCAATCGTTGAACGAGCGCCCCAAGACATCGTGGTTAACCTGTCCAAATGCATGGACCTTGCCGGTGTCGATGTTCTGGAATACAACCTCCGCCGGGCTGAACAATTGGGGATCGACCGCATAAAAGTCGTGATTGTAACGAGCGAAGATCGAGGCAAATGGCTCGCCAAAATCGCGCGATCCCGACGAGGGAACGTGAGGACCGGTCACTTCCAGGCTGGCATCGTCGCCGGTCACGGCCAGGACCACTCGCGCACCGTAGAGAACGGCATCATTCGTTCGCCCGATCGCGGCCAGGTCGTTGGCGGCGACCGGCGGCAAGGGAGCCGTGCCCTGCGCCGAGACGATCCGGGGCAGGTCGAATTTCAGTTCGGCCAGCTTGTGCAACGCCGTCTCGATCGAGCGAGCCGCGATTTGAACTCCGCCAGCCAGGCTGGCTGTCGGCGCGACCAGCAGAGTGACCTTGGCGGGCTCGACGCGACAGGCCTCGGCGATCCTGGCGATGATCGCCGGCGTCGGCGGCTTGCGGCTTTCCAGAATGCCCACGACCGCATCGGCCGACTCGCGAAATCCGATCACGTCATAAATGGCCTCGCCACCGGCGACGGCACGCATCGGGCCCGAACCCATCGCGAAGAACTTGCCGTCCTTGAGCGCCCAGCCGGCATACTGGCTGGCCAAGCACGCACGAACCGGATGGTCGGTGACGACCTGAATCAGCGGGATGGCTTGCTTGCCGACCTCGCCCGAGACAATCGACACCTGCGCCAGGTCTCCCAGACAGACGCGGGCAAGATCGAGCCCCGCCAGCAGTCCGCCCCGAGAATCGATCCCGCAATCGACATAGCGTCCGCCGCCATCGACCGGATGAACGGCGACTCGCCGTTCCTCGGCGTGGGCCAGGAGCGCCTCGACAACCCAGAGAGCGCGACGGTTTAGCGACATCGTCATTGTGCAATTCACTCCACCCACACTGGCCGGTTGGAATGTCATCCGGAACTCGAACGGCGAGGGGTGTATTGTATCGCCCTGCGGTGCGGGAAGATATCTTCTCCATGATTGGTGCACCATCAGCCGGCATCTGGCCGTGGGTATCGGGTCAAGACGTCGCGCAGCCTGATATGGAAGGGCCCGAGCTTGCCGCCATAGTTGCCGGCGGTGATGAGCGCGATACCGGTCGGTTGCATCTCCAGCGCACGCAGCCCGGCGGCGGTTGCCCTTTCGACCACTTCGAGATTGAGCCCATCGATCACCATCTCGTAGGCACAGCGAGCGTCAGGCGGCATCTCGGTCGCGACGACACCGCGGAGGGTTGGTGCAAAGGCCGTGTTGGTGCTGGCTGGCAGGTTTTTGTACTTGCTGCCGACCTTCGACCCGGAACGCGCGATACCGCCTGGGAACGGCAGGATGACATCCCCGGAGCGGCGCATCGCAGCAACGGCCGACTCGGCGGCCGCGAGCGTCGCCGCCGGCGCGGTTCCCATCACGATGATATTGCCGCCGGCTACTCCCTTGACCGTGCCGAAGGTCTCTTCGCAGAGGAACTCCCCGTCCATCACCGGAATGCGCCAGTACCGCCGGCCGCCGATCCGCTTGGAAATCTGCCAGCCGTCGCCGAAATACCGGAGCCTGCCACCCACGCTGATGGTCTTCTCTCCCGGCGGCAGCCCGTTGTAACAGGCAGTGGTCGGGCACGTCATTACGCACTGGCCGACCCGATTGGCGATCGCTTTCTCGAGTGCGTCGCGACTGAATGCAAAGACGAGAATGCTCAAACCAGGGCGGCCATCGGGGGTTTCCTCCGGTGCGAGCTGGCGCTCGATGCCGGCCTCGGCATCGCAGGCGATCACGCTCGTGGCGTAGCCGGTCATCGTCTGTGCGGCGATATTAGCCCAGTTGAGTGAATCGGCCGTCACGATCACCCGCGCGGCCGTCATCGGGAATGCCTCGGCAAACGAATCCGCGATCACGAACACACTTACCCTCACTGATCCCACACCCCTGCCTGCTGGTCCGGCCGGGGATGAGGATAAAGGTTTCGGGCATGCGAGCTCCACCAGCATAACGTTATCGGCAGGACCGCGACGGCCCAGCCATTTCGGGAGGGAAAAATCCAGGTTCATCTTACCGTTTCGCGGCCGGCTTCACTAGCGATTCTTTCGGGTTTGACTCGCCGGGAGGTGATCGGCGCAATACCTCGATCACGTCCTCGACGATCGCCGCGGCAATTCGCACGTTCGCCGATTCGGTCGTGTGGCAATAGTCAATGAAGACCAGGTTGTGCGCGTCGCCGAAGGTCCCGCTGAGATCCCGAAACGCCGGGTCGGATCGCAGCGTGCTCGACGTGCTGATTTTGCTATGGACCTCGCGAAACATCGGCTCCGCCCAGGCATACCGCGCGGCCTCCTCCTGTTCGACGGGAACCAGGATCGCCTTGGTGAAGACATCGGGCTGCCAGTACAACAAAGGCCGGAAGCCGAAAGATCGGCCGAGAACCTCGACGAAACCGATATTCGCCTGGTAACAGTGGACAACTGCAAGGGCGAGCTCCCGAATCGCTTCCGGCGACGATGCCGGCCCGGCCGCGGCCACCTCGCCGGCTAGCCGGCGACGGACTGCCTGAGCGAACCGATACGAGCCGGATTCCTTGAGCAGTCTGGCACTCAACGATCCGGCGAGGCGCAGCGGCGATTGCGACAGGTTGAACTCGGTGCGCCGGTGAGTCTCATTGGTCAACAGTCCCGCGGCTCCTTCGAGCAGGGCAGAGGTCGTGTCATTGAATCCGTCGTAGAACACCACGACGTCGGGACGGTATCCCGCTTGCAGCTCGCGGAAAAGCGCCACGCATTCCTGGGTGCTCACATAGCCAAGCTCGGCAAGATTCTTGAGCTCGACGCGCCATCCTCGCTCGTACAGCGTGCGCGCACGAGCGACGGGATCGACTGAAGGTCGCGCGCGCCAAAACCCCAGAGCGACGACCCTCCGAGCATGAGAAGCTTGATTTCGCTGCGCCCTCGCCCGGAGTCGTCGCCGCTCTGCGCCGGCGGCTGCCACGTGGTGCGCAATCCATCGGGGCCGACGGTGATCGTCTGGCCCCGGAAGGGCTTCTGGCGGAAATAGACGTACGGCTGCCAGCGATCTTCGATCAGCTCCAGCTCGCGATAGTGCTGGATCGGCCAGGTGGCGCCACCATAACCCTCGCTGAGGACGCGGCGATCGGGCCGTTGCTCGTTCCCCAGCCGGTCTTTGAGACCAAAAGCAAGCCGAAAGCCGGCCTCGGTCAAAAGCAAGAGGACCACGGTGATTCCCACGATTGACCAGCCGGTGCGGAGGAAAAGGACTGACCTCCGGAGGCGCAGAAACGTGCTTCCCATGGGCGGACTCGATGCGGATGCGTAAAATGAGCGTCGGAGCGAACGGATGGCGCACAGGACGAATCTACGCCACCAACCGTTTCTCTCACCAGCCCCCGGGCCATTACCTTTCAGGTTCTGAAGTGACAGCCGACAGTCAAAGAGCAGCCGAATTAATGGGGTGCCGAGCCGCCGTGCTGGGCTCGACGTCGGGGATCGGCCGGGCTGTTGCCCTGAGCTTGGCCGACGCCGGCGCCGACGTCATCATTCACGGCCGGTCGTCGCGTGATGCCGCCTTTGCCGTCGCCGACGCGGTCCGACAACGCGGTCGTCGCTCCAACGTACTCGTGGCCGACCTCGCCGACCGCGCGGCCGGCGATCGTCTTGTCGAGGAGGCATGGAACCTCTGGGGCGGGCTGGATGCCTGGCTCCATCTTGCCGGCGCCGATACGTTGACCGGCGAATCCGCCAAGCTCTCATTCGAGGCCAAGCTCGATCTGCTCTGGTCGGTCGATGTGGCCGCCACGATCCGGCTCTGCCGCGCGGTCGGCCGGCGGATGCAAGCCCAGGGAGGCGGGGCCATCGTCACCATGGGCTGGGACCAGGCTGAAACAGGAATGGCGGGTGATTCGGGCGAGCTATTCTCGGCCACCAAGGGAGCGATCCTGGCGTTTACCCGCAGTCTGGCCCTGAGCCTCGCTCCCACGGTCCGCGTCAACGCTCTTGCCCCCGGCTGGATCAAGACCGACTGGGGCCAGACCGCTTCACAAGCCTGGCAAGACCGCGTGCTACGCGAAACCCCTTTGCGCCGCTGGGGCACACCGGAGGATGTCGCCCGCGTCGCCCGCTTCCTGGTCGGTCCGGACTCCGAATTCGTGACCGGACAGGTCGTCCGGATCAATGGAGGAGCCGTGCGGTAAGATGACCATCCGACCACCCCCGCGCATCCTCTTCGTCACCGGCCGTCTGGCCGAATTTGCCCTGCGGCAAGTTCTGGACGACCTGGCACCGCAAGCCGGTTTCCAGGCCGAGATTGCCGTCTTGCCGATCTCGGTCGCCGCGCTCATGACGCCCAGATGGGTCGCGCGCCATATCGAAGTTCCCGACGGGGTCGAGCGCGTGATTTTACCTGGTTACTGCCATGGCGATCCGGCGCCAATCATCGAGAAGACAAGGGGCGTTCCGGTCGAGTCGGGCCCGGAGGACCTCCGCGACTTGCCCCGCCACTTCGGCCAGTCTCAGGACCGCTTGGCTGGCTACGGTGGTTATTTGATCGAGATCCTGGCCGAGATCAACCATGTGCCGCGCCTCGATCGAGCTGAGCTCATCCGCCAGGCCGAGCATTTCGCGTCCGAAGGGGCTGACGTCATCGACCTTGGGTGCGACCCAGGCGCCCCGTGGCCGGGCATTGGCGATGCCGTGGCTGCGCTCCGCGACCGGGGCCTGCGGGTCTCGATCGATAGCTTCGATCCGGCGGAAGTTGCGCAGGCCGTCGCGGCGGGTGCGGAGCTCGCGCTCAGCGTCAACGCCACCAATCGCGGCCAGGCCGCCGATTGGGGGGCGGAGGTCGTCGCGATCCCGGATCGACCGGGTTCGCTCGATGGGCTCGATCAGACCGTAGAATTCCTGGCCGGCAAGAACGTCCCGTTTCGCATCGATCCGATCATCGAGCCGATCGGCTTTGGCTTTGCGGCCTCGCTCGGCCGTTTTCTCGAGGTCCGCCGCCGTTATCCCCAGGCGGCCGTTCTGATGGGCGTGGGTAATCTGACCGAGCTGACCGACGTCGATTCGGCGGGAGTCAACACCATCCTGGCCGGTTTCTGCGCCGAGTTGAACATAGAGAGCGTGCTGACGACGGCCGTCATCAACTGGGCGCGGTCGTCGGTGCGGGAGCTCGACCTGGCGCGCCGCCTGGTCCATCATGCTGTCAGTTGCCGCACATTGCCCAAGCACGTCGAGCCCCGTCTCGTGGCGCTGCGCGACCCGAGAGTCGTCGATTTCGGGGCCGGCAATCTGGCCGAGCTCCAGCAGCGGATTCGCGATTCGAACTGGCGAATCTTCGCCGAGGGCGGCCGGATTTACGCGCTCAACAACACCCGGTTCGTGCACGACACCGATCCTTTCGTGCTCTTCGACAAGCTGGGCGTATCGGAGCCGTCGCACGCGTTTTATCTCGGCTACGAGATGATGAAGGCGAAAACCGCCTTGACTCTGCACAAGTCGTATCGCCAGGATCAAGCTCTGGAGTGGGGCTTCCTGACCGAGCCCGAGACCAGTCACCGCGCGCGTCCGGGCAAGCCCGCCCCGCCGGGGAGCGATGAACCGGAAAGCGACGCCGACAAGACCGGAAAAGAAGGAAGCTAGAGACGAGGCGCGCACGTGATTCTCGAAGGCATTGTGACCACCCTGAGCCTCGACGGGGCGCTCAACATCGCACCGATGGGGCCGCACGTCGAACCCGATCTTGGCCTGGCTCGCTTTGTTCTGCGGCCGTTTCGCACCTCGACCACCTATCAGAACCTCAGATCGCGCGGCGAGGGCGTCTTCCACGTCACCGACGACGTGCTGCTCCTGGCCCAAACCGCCATCGGCGTCGCCCCGCAGCCCCCGCCCCGAACGGGACCGGCCGCCGTCGTGCACGGACAGATTCTGCTCGACGCCTGCCGCTATCATGAATTTCGGGTCGTCGAGCTCGACGAGCGCGAGGACCGGGCGACCATCGCCGTCGAAACGGTCGCGCAGGGACGGTTGCGCGATTTCTTCGGTTTCAACCGCGCCAAGCACGCGGTCGTCGAGGCCGCGATTCTGGCGACCCGAACCAACTGGCTGCCCCTGGATGAGATCCTCGATGAGTTTCGCAAGCTCGCAGTCCCGGTCGACAAAACCGGCGGTCCCCGCGAGCGCGCGGCCTTCACCCTCTTGCACCGGCACGTTCGCCAGGCTGCATCACGATGCGGCCTCGACCCGGATCCAAGCCGATCACCGACATGACGCCGCCCCGTCTGAGAATTCGAACTCCCAGCCGCTTGCACTTCGGCCTTCTAGGCTGGAGCCCCGAGGCAACCCGCCAGTTCGGCGGCATCGGGTTGATGGTGGAATCGCCGGGTCTCGAGCTTGTCGCGGAACCCGCGGCAGCATGGACCGTGGAGGGTCCACTGGCGCCACGCGTCCGGCGGGTTGTCGATCAGTTGCGCCTCCGCGAGCGCGCAGAAGGATTCGTCCTGACACCGGCTCGAATCTCCGTCCAATCCGCGCCGGTTGAGCATGTGGGGTTGGGCACCGGCACTCAGCTCAGCCTGGCCGTGGCTTGCGTCCTGTTGAATCTCGCCGGCGTCACGGACCCTTCTCTCGAGCTCCTTGCCCGTCTCACCGGCCGCGGGTCTCGCTCGGGGATTGGCCTGCACGGCTTCGGCCGGGGTGGGCTGATCGTCAACGGCGGGCGGAACCGGGAAACCAGCATCCCCCCCCTGCTCTGCCGGGTCCCCTTTCCGGAAGACTGGTCGGTTCTCATCGTCCAGCCGCCCGGTACCTGGGGCCTGCACGGGCCGGACGAAGTTCGGGCTTTCGCTTCACTGCCGCCGATCGCCCCGGAAGTCACCAACTGGCTCTGCCGCCTCGTCCTGCTGGGAATCCTCCCCGCGGTACTCGAGCGCGACGTGACGGCCTTCGGCGCGGCCGTGAGCGAGCTCCAGGCGCGGGTCGGCGCCTGCTTCGCGCCCGTGCAAGGAGGCCGTTACGCCGCGCCCCAGGCAAGTGCGATTGTGGCCGAGCTGACAAGTCTGGGCTTCGTTGGGATCGGCCAGAGCTCGTGGGGGCCGACCCTCTTTGGCTTCGCTTCGGCCTCGCAAGTCGATCTCGGCATGGCGGTCGAATGCCTCCGTCAACGAATCGGGTTGGATGAGTCGGCGGTATTCTGGACTCGAGCCGACAACCAGGGGGCCGTTGTCGTCGTCGAAGGTTAGATCGTTCCGCGGTCAAGCGAGCTCAGAAGTTCGCCCAAGTCGATGCGAGCGATGCATGTGGATGAGTCGCTCACGGCGTATGGCATGATCAAGATCCCGTTGTGAATCAGGGCCCCACAGGTATAGACCACATTGGGAACGTATCCCGATCGCTCCTCGTCGTTGGCGACCAGCAGCGGCTCGCGCGTCTGGCCGATCAACCGGCAGGGATCGTCCCGATCGAGGAGCGTGGCGCCGATGCAATACTGGCGCATCGGCCCGACCCCATGAGTCAAGAGCAGCCAGCCTCGGTCCGTTTCCAGAGGTGAGCCGCAATTGCCGATCTGGATGACTTGCCACGGGAACTTCGGCTGCTGCAAGAGCCGGGCCTGGGTCCAGAGCCTGACGTCGTCCGATTCCATGTAGTACAGGTTCTCGTTGTCCATCCTCGAGATCATCGCATACTTGCCGTGCACCCGGCGGGGGAAGAGGGCCATCCCCTTGTTCTTGGCGCATTCGCCCGTGATCAGGCTGATGTTGATCTCGGTCCCACCGTGGAATTCGAGCAACTGGGGAAAGACGCGAACGCCGTTGTACGCAGTGAAGGTTCCGTAATAGGTCTGCGACCCGTCGTCTTCGGTGAAACGCACGAGCCGGAGGTCTTCGATCCCGTGGCGTTCGATGTCCGAGAACGGGAACACCACGATCTCGAACTCCCGGAAAATCGTCGGCCCCGCAACTCGGAGCGAATAGTTGACCCGCGTGAGTGAGATCAGCGTGTCGGCGTTCTCTTCCAGGAACCCCGACGTTTGCTGGTTCTGACGCGCCCACTCGATCGCATGCGCAAGCTGCTCGCGCGTGAAGACATCATCCAGCCGGTCGAGGATCCGATCGACGTGGCCGTCGCTGACCCCCACCGCCGCCAGATCGCGGAGGAAGATCGACTTTGCAAAGCGTTCCGGACCGCTCGCTTTCAGGGGCCTGGTGTAAATTGGCGGCGTCTCGATCCGGATGTCGCCCTGCGCATCGATCTCCCCGACCCGGAACACGATTGATGAGACGTGGCCTTCGCCGGTAGCGCGCAGACTCATCAAGAATCGAAGCGATCCGGGACTAACCCCTTCCTGACGGATCGCCGGCACGATCGAGGGGTTGAAGAGCGCGACAGCCTCGACGGCGTATTCCATGGTGAAACACGCGCCGATCAAGAGCTGGCGCTCCCGGCTGAGCGCGGCCGCGCCCAGAACGTCGGCGCGGACCTGGTCGAAGTGGTCGGCGAGGATTTCGATCAGGTCCGGATGCTTGGCGCGAAAACCGCCTTCGACCTCAGCCAGGAGCTGGGAAACTTCCGGTTCGGTGTACGCAAGCACTCTCCTGATGATGTCCTGCGCCCGCAGCCGGTCGCCCGGACAGAAGAACCTGGTAATCACCCGATTGGGATCGGGGGTCACCCTCAAAGGCAAGCGGGTCACGCGAACGGCCATGGTGGAATGCTCGATGGAAGGCACGGCTTGTGCTTGAGAGACTTTCAACCCTAGAATCATAGGACTGTGCTTCCGACGGGGAAAGACCGCCGGCGGCAGGAACTTCTCCCGACGGTCGGTACTGTATAGGAGACCTGCAATGATGAGCAAACGGATCGGCCTGATGGTCGCGCTCTTGGCTGGTGTGGCCCTATCGACGGCTCGAGCCGGAACTCTGGGCGTGGGCGATCCAGCGCCCAAGCTGGACGTCAAGTTTGTCAAGGGTGACGCGGTCAGCGAGTTCGAGCCCGGCAAGCTCTACGTCGTCGAATTCTGGGCTACCTGGTGCGGTCCTTGCAAGACCAGCATCCCGCACCTGACGGAGCTCCAGAAAAAGCACCCCGAGATCACGTTCATCGGGGTCAGCGTCTTCGAACAGAACCAGGACGGCGTCAAGCCGTTTGTCGACGAGATGGGCGCCAAGATGGCCTACCGGGTTGCGATGGATAGCATTCCCAAGGATGCCGGGCGAGGCGAGGGAGCCATGGCCAAGTCCTGGATGCAGGCTGCTTCCCAGGACGGTATCCCCGCGGCGTTTGTGATCAACAAAGAGGGCAAGATCGCCTGGATCGGCCATCCGATGTCGATGGACGAGCCGCTCGAGAAGATCGCCTCGGGCTCCTGGGATCTGAAGGTTGCCGCCGAGGAATACCGCAAGGCGACCGAAGATCAGAAGAAGCTCATGAAGCTTCAGGTCAAGTTCGGAGACGCGATGCGCTCGGGCGATCCCAAGAAGATGGTGGACGCCGTTGACGAGATCGTCGCCGCGATGCCCTCGCTGGAAGCAAACTTCGCCGTTGTCGGCCGGAAATTGACCGCACTGGTCAAGCTCGACGAGCAAGACAAGGCGCTCGAATATGCCCAGAAACTGGCCAAGTCGGCTCTGAGCAAGACCGCGGAGGGGTTGAACGGGCTGGCCTGGGCGATCGTGGACCCGGATGCGGGCATCAAGCCCAATGCGAAGCTGGTCCAGTTTGCCGTCGAGACCGCCCGCCGCGCCGACCTGATGGCCGAGAAAAAGGACGCTGGAATCGCCGACACTCTCGCCAAGGCCTACTTTGACTCAGGTGACGCGGCCAAAGCCGTCGAGAATCAAGAGCGCGCGGTAAGTCTGGCCAAGGGATCCCAGTACGAAGCTCAAATCGATCAGCTCAAGGATCGCCTCGAGAAGTACAAGAAGGCAGCCGAGAAAAAGTAACCATCGCGATGGCCATTCTCAACTCTCCCGCTTCAGAGGAAGGTGCACAGGAACCTCATCGCGACCGGTCTCTTCGATTCTTTCTCGAAGAGATCTCCGCACGATGCGCATCTTGGGATCGCCGGACAGAGCCGGCTCCTACATGAGGCCGGCGCCACGCGGCGATTTGTGTAGGAGGGGGCTCTGTCCCCCGATCCGTTGGTTGCGGCTCCGCCGCGTTGGGAACCGCGGAACAACTTAGCGGAAGGTCGCCTTTCGCGGAGCGAAAGGCGACACTTATTTTCGGCCAGCGGCTCAGCTCCCGAAGATCCTCGCAACCTTGACGCGGAAGCCTGGCAAGTGCGGCTCGGCAGTCAGCTCGTGACCTACATTGAACATCTCCGGGTCGGCGCCCGGACGATAGACAGAGATGGTCTTTAACCGAGGATTCACGATCCAAATGACCGCGACGCCTGTCTCCAAGTAGAGCTCCACCTTCTCGTCGATTTCCTCTTGCTTATCGGAAGGGGAGAGGATTTCGACTGCCAGGACCGGCGGGCCGTCGAAATACACCGCGTCGGCATTGAAAGCGGCCACTTCGGCCGACACGTACGCCACGTCGATCCCCACGGTGCTGTCCGGGTCGCGACGCAGCCGGAAGCCGGCTTCACCCGAAACAATCAGCCCGCGTGGTTCGGGCTGAGTGTCGAGCCAGTTCTGAAGATACTGAGACAATCTTCGCTTCAATTCGACTGTGCCAGCGATTTCGCCTGGTCATGGGTTTTTCTCGCAACTGGCCCCGGATCAGCTCACGGTCGACTCCATCTTCGGGTAGGGCCAGCAATTCTTCCGTGGTCATCGGCCGTTTCGAGACGACAGTGCTCACGATGTGGGCTCCTCAGAGAGGCGCCCCGAGCGTTCGCGCTCGCTACTAGCACAGGGCGCCTGCAGGTCGTCGTTTGCCCGCCCGGTCAGTCCGGAAGCGGGACGGGTGAACGTCCGGTCCAGTCCGGCTTGGAATCCACCACGCCGGCTGAGCTGCGGCCACCCGGAACCCGAGGTTGTTGTTCCGGTTCGTCGGCTCGTTCCTATTCCGGTTCGCCGGCCGGCAGTTCCTCGGCGTGTTGTTCCAGCTACCGCCCCGGTTGACCCGGTGCGAGGCCTTGGCCGCCCACCCGTGATGAGCGTAACACGCGGTCACGCCAGCGCCAACTCACCGTTGGCCCAGCCCGTGTGAAGGAGACAAGGGCCGTCGCGCGGCGTTGAAGCTCCTCGTCGTGGATGCTGCCCCGCGAGCGCTCCGCCTGCAAGCGCCTGAGCCTGCGCTGGAAGCGGATGCGCGAACGACGGCTGAGCGTGATATGGCTGGGGTAGACCCGGCATCCCAGAAAGTCCATTCCGACCCGGCAACGATTGATATACGGCTCGGCCTTCAACTCCAGGTGGAGCTCCCGATCCAGGAACTCGCGAATCCTGTCGCGGCCTGCCCGCAAATCGCTTCGGTCTTCGGCCCAAAGCACGAAGTCGTCCATGTATCGTACATATCCCTTGACTCGCAGCGATTCCTTGACGAAGCGGTCGAGCCCGCCAAGGTAGAAGTTCGCGAAGTGCTGCGAAGTCAGGCTGCCGATCGGCACGCCGCGCCCGGGAACGGTCTGGTAGCCGGCGATAATCCGCCCGAAGAGATCGAGCAGGCGACGATCCTTGAACCGGTGTTCGAGCCGCTCGCGCAACACGGAATGCGCGATGCTGTCGAAGTACTTACGGATGTCGAGCTTGAGGAAGAAGGCGTGCCCGCGCGCGAATTCACCGGCCCGTTCCACCGCCGCGATCCGCCCCTTGCCGCACCGACAAGCAAACGTGTCGTCGATCAGAAAGCGGTCGAAAATCGGCTCGCACACGTTCATGAGCGCGTGGTGCAGCACACGGTCGCGAAAGCAGGGCGCCGTGATCAGACGCTGCTTGGGGTCGTGGATCGTGAACTGGTGACACGGGCCGACGGCGTACCTCTCCTCGATAAGGTCCCGCCCCAGCGCGTCCAAGTTCTCGTCCAAACGGGCAGCGAACGCGGCCGCGTCAGGCTTGACCCGCTTGCCTCGGGCGGCTTTCCAGAATGCCAGCCTCAGGTTGTCTCGCGCGATCACTTGCTCCATCAACCGGCCCGAACGCTTCATTGATCGTCTCCCTGTGTTGCCGGGCGCATGCCAGGAAGCGTTCACCGTACTTCTGGATCCGGGCGTCACCGACCCCGGCGATTTTGCCGAGGTCCGCGGTACCGTCCGCGCAGGCGGACGATCTGTGCAAGTTGCTCGTTGGTGAAGACCATGTAAACCGGCACCGCCTCGTCCTTGGCGATCTCCTGCCGCAACAACCGCAGCTTGACGAACAGGGCAAACTCGTCCGGCTTCAGAACTTCCCGATAATCGACCCTGACGCGCTCAGCAGTCCCCCGCTGCAAGGGCGCTCCGCCCTGGCCGTTCTCCAGGTACTCGACAGAAAAGCTCCAGAACGAGTCCGATCCCTGATCCACCCACCTCCGGTCGACGCTCAGGACGCGTCGGCCTCGCAGGAACTTGTTCAACTCCTCCTCCGCCGGGCAGGGGTTTCGGACGGGAACCAGAAAGGAGCAATACGGCACCTGGCGTCACCCCCTCCGATGATACCATACAACCACGCAATTAGTTCGCCGAAATCTCAACCCGCCAATCCAACTCCGCCATCTCACTCCGGCACGGTCCAGCGTCGGCTCCGCCTCGCCGCCGGCCCGGCCTACGCTCGATGGCTCCCCCCCTGCTCATTCCTGGACTGCGGCCACCCGGAACCCGAGGTCGAAGCTACCGGTACGACGGCTCGTCCCCATTCCGGAACGCCGGCCGGCAGCCCCACGGCGAGTCGGACCAGCTACCGCCCCGGGAGACCCGGTGCGAGGCCCCAGCGGCGCCGGGCGGGTCGGCAGGCGGCGGTGAAGAGTAGTAGTTCCCATCATACCCGTCGGCGCACCACTCCCAGACATTCCCCAGCATGTCATGGAGCCCCCAGGCGTTCGGCCGCTTCTGGCCGACCGCATGGGTCTTTGCTCCCGAGTTCTTCTCGTACCATGCGTAATCACCCAACCCGGCAACGTCGTCCCCGAACGGATAACGCGTCGAACTGCCCGCCCGGCAGGCGTATTCCCACTCAGCTTCGGTGGGCAGGCGGTAGCCGTTGCCGCCAGTAACAGAGAACAACGTCGCCCTCGATACGATAGTAGGGTTTCCGGCCCTCGCGTTCACTCAGCTTGTTGCAGAACTTCACCGCGTCAAGCCACGAAACCTGTTCCACGGGCTGCTGGTCCGAGTCCTGGAACTTGCTGGGATTGTGCCCCATGACCTGCCTGTATTCATGCTGAGTAACCTCGTAGACACCGAGGTAGAACGGACGCGTGATCCGCACACGATGCTGGGGCCTTTCGTCCTTGGAAGCATCCGCCTCTTCAGGGAGCGCCCCCATCAGGTAGCTCCCGGAGGGGATCCGCATTAGCTTCATGTCGATCGAGTTGACGAATACATCGGCATCCCCGCCGGTCACGACGGGGGGGGCCTTCCGGACCCCCTCTTCCGCCCTGCCGCGGGCTGCGTTGTCGCCGTTGAGGAAGAGGCCGATCGCCTTGCCCATGCTGGCCACGATGTGGCCATCCTGCTTCGCACTACAGATGAGGGCGCCCACGTCGCCGGTCCAATCCTTGGCGACCTCGGCGAGGATTGCGTATTCCTTCAGTCCCGCTCGGGTGGCCTGGCTGTGCTGGGGAAGCTCCCAGTACAGGGTTTGTCCCTCGTCGTCCGTTCCGGCAACGATGACCTGCTTCCTGGGCGGCAAGCGGTCGATCTGGATATCGGTCTTGACCTGGGTAAAGTCTCGCGACTGCCGCTCGCCGCCACCACCCAGGCTGAACCTGGCGCCGAATGCGTTGAATTCGGTCTTCAACCCGCCGCCATACTCGACGCGGACCTCGGTCTGCGAGTCTTTGAATTGCCGCTCGTTCTGCGCCAGCGCGTCGGCCGTAGTCTGGGTCTTTGGCAGGAAATCGATCACGGAGACGGATTTGGGCATACGCAACTCGAAGCGGAGTCTACCCACCGACGACTCCTCGGCGCTGAAATTCGCCGAGATGGGGATGGAGACGACAACGACCTTGCGACCCACGTCGGCTTGCTGTGGAGGCTTGACCTCCGTACAGGCGAAAATGCGCCGAGCGTCAAAGGCGACCGGCGCCTGAGCTAGCGCTGTCGTGGCAGATCCGAGAGCCAGCAAGATCGAAAGTAAGGCACGTCGCGGCATGGCGGCGCCTCCCGTCAAGGAATCATCTGAGGTACCAAGTCGAGGATGCATTCGTCGGCTTATTCATCTTATTGCGAGCGGTGCATTGATTCCAGCATGTTCGACTTCGTCTCGCCGCCATTGCCGCAGGTGTTGATTCTAGGTCATAATACACACCGGAATCAACGACTCGACACATGGCTAGAACTCTCGCCCCGGACGGGCGGCGACTGAATTGCCGTAGGTCAGGCTTTCCAGCCTGACTCTTCGGAAAGTCAGGCTGGAAAGCCTGACCTACTTAAAGACGGTGTTGTCTAGCCACGTGTCGGATGGTTGACTGGAATCGACGTTTCGCCGTTGCCTGCGGCACTCTCTTGTAGGTAGGGACGCCGAAGTCACTCATGCCGCTTGAACTTTTCCTATCGCCCCAGGGCCATCTCCACGTTCGCGAGGTCGCCGGCCCGGACGGCACTGCCATGGATGGCCCGGCCGGGAAACGAATCCATGCTGCGTTCGACCTGGGCCCGGCCCATGGTCTCTTGCACCTGGCGACGACCGAGCTCCAGTCCAGCTTGCCGCCGCCTTTCGCCTATGCGCGCGACTTCGCCCGTCTGTATCTGACCCGGCTCTGTCAAACGCCGGCGGATCGGAGAAAGCGGCACGGTCGCCGCCCATCGCGCCTCCATCCGAGACGGACCTGGCGTTTCAGGTTCTGCAGGCACCTCCGATGCAGGGGTGTGAGTACCTCAGCCCCGACGTGCTCTCGAGCTGGTGGTCGGAGCTCGACACGCTCGTCCGCAACGAGATCGAGCACCATGCGGGCGGCGTGCAAGCCTATCTGAGCGAGCGCAATCCCGCAGTGGCGGCTCGTCGGCCGCGTGACGTTTCACCTCGCCGAGAACAAGCGCGACCCGGAGCACCCCTTCGCATTCCTGGCAACCTATATTCCCAAGCTCTCGGCCCAGGGTCGCGTGCAGCACGAGCCCTTGGGCAAGGCTTTGCAGGAATACGCCGGGGCGAAAAACCGGCCGGCGCTCCTTTCGCTCCTGGTGCCGATCCAGCGCGCGACCGAGCGCAGCCCGCTCATCAAGGAGATGGTCGAGTCGGGCGAGATCTATCATCCCCTGGCCTGGGCCCCTCGCGAGGCGTATCGGTTCTTGCAAGACATCCCGGTCTTCGAGGAGAGCGGCCTGGTCGTCCGGGTGCCGGACTGGTGGAAATCGAGTCACCCGCCTCGCCCCGCGGTCAACGTCACGATCGATGGCCACAAGGGGACCACGCTCGAGTGTCGACGCCTTGCTCGATTTCTCCGTCAACGTGACGCTCGACGGCGAGCCGCTGACCGAGGCCGAGCTCGAACAGCTCCTCCAGTCGGTCGGCGGCCTGGTCGCGCTCAAGGGGAAGTGGGTCGAAGTCGACCGCGAAAAGCTGGCTGAGGCGCTCAAACACTGGAAGAAGGTCGAGCGCGACACCCGCGAGAGCGGTCTGTCGTTCTATGACGGCATGCGGCTCCTTGCCGGAGTGCCCACGCAAGCAAGACGCAGCAGCATCCGCTCGAGCAAGATCGCGAGTGGATCGGATTGACCGCCGGCACCGCGCTCGAGGAAACACTTCGCAAGCTCCGCTCGCCCGAGTCGCTCGCCGGCGCCGATCCACCCGGACTGCGCGCCCAACTTCGGCACTATCAGCAGACCGGCGTGAGCTGGCTGCGGTTCGTCACGGGGTTGGGCCTGGGGGCTTGCCTGGCCGATGACATGGGCCTGGGAAAGACGGTGCAGGTGATCGGGCTGTTGCTGCATCGCAAGTCCGTCCGCACAGCCGACGAACCGGACCGGGCCAGGTCGAGCCTGCTCGTCGTGCCGGCCTCGCTGCTCGCGAACTGGAAGGCGGAGCTCGAACGGTTCGCACCCACGCTCTCGTTCCTGATCGTGCACCCGTCGGAGACCACGACCGGCAAGCGCCAGATCGAGGAACAGAGACGCTCGAGGGCTCGATCTCTTGATCACAACCTACGGCATGTTATCGCGCACCGAGTGGCTGCGGCAGCGCGACTGGGACCTCGTCATCCTCGACGAAGCCCAGGCGATCAAGAACTCGGGCACGCGGCAATCGCGGACCGTCAAGGAGCTGAAGGCGGCGGCCCGCATCGCCATGACGGGCACGCCGGTCGAGAATCGCCTGTCCGATCTCTGGTCGCTGTTCGATTTTCTCAACCCCGGCCTCCTGGGCGGTGCCAAGACGTTCGCCGGCTCTGGTCAAGCAAATGGAGGCCAGATTCGTCGTACCAGCCGCTCCGCACCCTCGTCGGGCCTTACATCCTGCGCCGGCTCAAGACCGACAAGCGAGTCATCGCCGACCTGCCCGAAAAGGTCGAGATGTCGGCCTTCTGCACTCTGAGCCGGGAGCAGGCCGCCCTCTATGAACAGGCCGTACGCGATCTGGCCGAGAAGCTCGAGGAGGCCGACGGCATCCAGCGCCGGGGGCTCGTCCTGGCCCAGCTCATGAAGCTCAAGCAGATCTGCAACCACCCGGCCCAACTGGTCGGCACCGGCGACTACTCGCCCGAGCACAGCGGCAAGTTCCAGCGCCTGGCCGAGCTCTGCGAAGAGCTGGGCGAACGCCAGGAAAAGGCACTGGTTTTCACCCAGTTCCGCGAGATCACCGGCCCACTCGCCCAGTTTCTCGAGGGCGTGTTCGGGCGGCCCGGCCTCGTGCTTCACGGCGGGACCGCGGTCGCCCAGCGGCGACGGCTCGTCGAGAGCTTTCAGCGCGACGATGGGCCGCCCTTCTTCGTCCTGTCGCTCAAGGCCGGCGGTACCGGACTGAACCTCACCGCCGCCTGTCACGTCATCCACTTCGACCGCTGGTGGAACCCCGCCGTCGAAAACCAGGCTACTGATCGCGCGTTCCGCATTGGACAAAAACGGAATGTCCTGGTACATAAATTCGTCTGTCGTGGAACCGTCGAGGAGAAAATCGATGCGATGCTCGCCGAAAAGTCGTCCCTTGCCGGCGATGTCATCGATGGCGCCGAAACGCTGCTCACCGAGATGAGCGACGCCGAGCTACTCGATTTCGTCAAGCTCGACGTCCACAAGGCTCTTGATACCTGAAACGCATCACGAGAAAGGAGTCTTCGATGGGTTGGTATTACTACGGATTCAAGCCCTACGTCCCCGTCGCCCAGCGACGCCGCGAGGCCCAGCGCGAGCTGGAGAAGATGCGCAAAAAAGGCCTTAACGTTCAGCCGATCGTCATCGACGGCCGCCCGATCGCCAAGACGTTCTGGGGCAAGGCATGGTGCGAGAACCTCGAGTCGTACAGCGACTTCGAGAACCGCCTGCCGCGCGGCCGCACGTACGTGCGCAACGGATCGGTCGTGCACCTCGAGATTCAACCGGGCAAGATCTCGGCCCTGGTCAGCGGCTCCGAGCTTTACTCGGTCGAGATCACGATCTCGTCCCTGCCCGACCCGCACTGGAAATGCGTCAAAGGTCAGTGTGCAGGCCAGATCGGCTCGCTGGTCGAGCTGCTGCAAGGACGGCTCTCCAAGAGCGTCATGGATGTCGTGACCCAGCACGGCGAGTGGACTGTTCCCGAAGCCGGCTGAAATCAAGATGAAGTGTTCCTGCCCCGACTGGGCCGGCATGTGCAAGCACGTCGCCGCGGTGATGTATGGTGTCGGCGCGCGTCTTGACGACAAGCCCGAGCTGCTGTTCGTGCTCCGCAAGGTCGATCACCTGGAACTGATCGCGGGCGCCGTCGACAGCGCGCCGGTCGCCGACGTCGGCAAGGCTCGAGGCAAGAAGACCATCGCGGCCGGAGATCTTGCCGACGTCTTCGGAATCGAGATGGCCGAGGCGGAAACCCCTGCTCTGGCTTCGCCCGCGATCGCGAAGAAGCCGGCGAAGCCCAAGCCTTCCGCCGCCAAGGCGGCCGCGAAGGCAAAGTCGAAAGGCGCCGTCACCGACGTGAAGAAAACTGCGCGAGTACCGGCCGCGAAGCAGAAGAAGCCCAAAACGGCTGCGGCAAGCCTCAAGGCAGCGGTCCAGGGGCGGACCAAGCCCTCTGCGGGAAAGCGGGTAAAGCAGCCAGTGTCGTGAGACGGCGTTGCGGCCTCTTACGAGGCTCGGCATGATTCACGAGCGGGTGTCACGCCAAAAGGAGTGGCTGGGATCAACGCTCGCAGGATTTCTTTGTCGCCTTTCGCTCCGCGAAAGCACCTCCTTTCGCGGAGCGAAATGCGACTTCAGTCGACCCGAAGGACGACGCCCCCAGAGCCGAGGCCTCCGTGCTGGGGGCTCGCCGGCCATCGCCAACTCGACCCCAGGCACCCAGACTTTCTTACCTGCGAAGGCACACAAACTGAACCATGCCCAAAAGCGTGACCGCTTTTCGAATGCGAAGACAAGCCTCCCTGGGTCACTTGGGTGAAACCCAGGTCTCTTGTTCGTCTATGCGACGGCAAAGTCGGTCATACGGCGCATCTCGGGCGACCGGAACGCCAGGACGATGCGGTCTTTCTGCACCCCGGCGTCGAGCAGCTCCTGTGCGATGCTGTACTCCGTCCCGTCGCGCTGAATCCAGAACTTGCCCTCGACTTCGAGGTCGCGTTTGTTGTGCGCGGGTCTCCTGACCCCGCACGAGCGCCCGACCGAAGGTCTCCTTACTTCGGAGTGTGCCGTGAGAGCACAAATGCCTTTGGAGCCAGGGCCTATGACGAGCTCGGGAGACCTTCGGTCAGGGATCCCGGCGGGGTCGTGAGACCCGCGCCGAACGCTCGGCGGCTTGGCACCTTCATCAATCGAAACCGGACGAACCCCAAACCCAGTCAAGCTCAACTTTTCACCGCGCCAGTCTGGTGGAGCTTTGCTAAATGTACACATGATTGCATGTATGTATCACCGGCTTGGGTCGGAAATACCTCGCAACTTCACCACTCCGCTCCGCCGGGTATGCTTCGGCCAGGTCCGGCTGGGCTCCGCCCCGCGGCTCCGCCGCTTCGCCGGCCAGGCCTACGCAAACCCGGCTCCGCTCCTGCCTCGACTTGAGCTCAGCTACCAGACTGACCTAGGACCAGGCGGAAGCCCAGGTAGAAGTACCGGTCCTCCGGAGAGTTCCCGCTGCGGTCCGCCGACCGGCACCTGCCGGGCTCGCGGCTCCAGCCCCCGCCCCGGACCACCCGGTACGAGGCCCCAGACGCGCCCGGCGGGTCGGCGGGGGGCGACGAGGCGTAGTACTTCGCTTCGTACCAATCGGCACACCATTCTCAGACATTACCCAGCACATCATGAAGACCCCAGGCGTTTGCGCTCTTCTGGCCCACCGGGTGGGTCTTCTTCTCTGAGTTCTTGCCGTACCACGCAAACTCCCCGAGCGCGCTCGCATTGTCGCCGAACGGATACAGCGTCGCGCTGCCCGCCCGACAGGCATATTCCCACTCCGCCTCCGTGGGCAGACGGTACCCGTCGCCACCGAGAACGGTGACCTCCGTGCCATTGATCTGATAGAACGGCGTCCGCTTCTCCCGTTTACTGAGCTTGTTGCAGAATGCGACCACGTCGAGCCACGACACGCTCTCCACCGGCAGGTCATCCGATCCCTTGAAGTGACTCGGATTATTGCCCATGACCGCCTGGTACTGGCCCTGCGTGACCGGGTGGGCTCCCAGGTAGAACGGACGGGTGATCTTGACCGTATGCTGCGGTTGCTCGTTGTCGAACCACTCCCGCTTGGAATCAGGACACTGCCGTATCAGATGATCGATCTGGTCTTGGGATGAGCCCATCAGGAACGAGCCGGGCTCGATGCGAACCAGGGTCATGCCCAGAGAATTGGTCACTTTTTTCGCCGGCGGCGCAGGTGACGTTTTGGGCCCTGCCGCTGGAATCGCGGCCTCGGCACGCGGCTTCGGGGGCGCGGCCTCGCTCGGTGGCTTCGGGGGCGCGGCCGTCCGCTTCTGAAAGTGGAATTCGATCCCGCGGATGAGCCGGTCGAACATGAGGATGGAAATCCCGCCCTTGGTCCAGCTCGATCGCGTTACGAAACGCGAGCCGGGCAAGACTTGGGGGTAGGTCCGCCTCGCCCGGCATCGTGGCATGATCGATCAGGATCGGGATCACGGGCAGATTCCGATTGAGTGCCGATTCCAGTTCGATCCGCACAAAGTCTCGCGGGTCGTCGAGCCGTCGATGCGCACAGCTTCCCCGGCCCACTTCGATCCGATCACCGCGAGGACCACGTCGCACTGGCTAACGGCCGCGTCGATGTGTTCCCGGAAGTCTTCACCAAAAGGTATGGAATCGATGTCCATGAAGACCGCATCGTTGCCGAAGTGAGCACGAAGTCGGTCGTAGATCCGCCCGGCCACGCCGATCGAATCCTGGCGCCGATAGGAGAGAAAGATCCTCGGCATCGAGCTGTCGCCATGTCGGTGCTGCTGTAACCTCCCGTGGTACCTACAACGATTCGAGAGTACCGATCCCAGTTGCAGACGACAACCAGATTCTGGTTGAATTCGGTGCGCAAAAAGCCGCCTCCGATCGAATAAACCGATGCGCGGACGGCCCGGGTTCGAAGATTCCGGCGATGACCGAATTCCGTGCCAAACGCATCATAACGGCCCCGGCAGGCAGGCTTGGTGGCCCATCCGAACTGGACCGGCGCGAATGATTCCGGATAAGGTGAGCGGGAGCAGATTCAGGCCATCTTGGCCGAAGCCGATGCTCAAGCCAAGGAGATCAGTCGACTAGGTGCAGCATCGATGTCCATGAAGACGGAATCGTTGCCGAAGTGCGCGCGAAGACGGTCATAGATCAGCCCGGCAACGCCGATCGAATCCTGGCGCCGATACAACTTGCGCGGGCGGGGTTCTGGGAACGAGCCCGCAGATTGCCACCGCGGTGGCTTCTCACGGCCTCGCTGGAACGAAGCGTTTAATGGCGCCCTCAAGCCAGGCCGTGCGGGCTTCTTCCCCGTCGGTGACCGCTGACCACTCGCGCCGGATGAGGTCAACGTCGATTTTATTCTGGTTGGCGATCAAGAGCGTTTCGATGTCCGCTTGGTCCTGCGGCCGGAACATGACGCCGCGCGCAGTGATGACGTCGACATCGCTCGGAAAGCGAATCGGCAAGTTCATGGTCGCACCCTCCGTTCGTCGCACAAGAGGTATTGAAGCAAACCGATCGTCGGCGAGCGCGGGTCTTGCGCGATGGGGACGATACCTGGAAAACGATCCGGCGCCGCGATCACCCCAGCGATCTATCGCTGCGGATCACCGATGTTGTCCTGCATTCCGGTGTGCAGACGACCGTTACGAGACGGCAAAGTCCGTCAATTGCCGCTTTCTGAGCGACCGAAACGCCAGCACGATCCTACTTTTCGGCACACCGGCGTCCAGCAACTCTTGCGCGATGCCGCGCTCGGTGCCGTCGCGCTGAATCCAGAACTTGCCGTCGACAAGATCGACATGCACCAGGCACCCGTGTTCGCGACGAATTCCCTCCCAGCCGACGACCATCAGCAGATAGTGGTCTTGGTCGCGGTCGAAGACGGTCTGGAGCTGGAGCTCACCGTAGGAATAGGGAATCCGGGCATACTCCCGGATGATCGACGCGATCAATTGGCGATCGGATTCGGCGGTAACCATTGCCGGATGGTCTCCGTGTCTGGGTCAAACACAATCAACTGGATGCCGTGAGTATCCACCAGCAGCTTGCCAATCGAATCTTCAAACAGGCTGACGTTTGTTTCTTCGTCAACAGCCAAAAACTTGGCCCATTTCACGTGGAGCGGATCCTGAGTGATCGTCCAGCCCTCCTTGATCAGGGCACTCTTAACTTGGTCGTGGTACCGATCGCGCGGGCATTGAACGATCTCCGCTCCATCCAAAGAAGGCACATTTTCATTATAGTCAGCCCATGGCGCAAGAAAAACGCCCTACTTCAAGGGGTTGGACTTGCACCCAGCCAGTCGTTTGGAAGATTCCATCCCATCGCCACCCGCTCCGCCGGGTATGTTTCGGCCAGGTCCGGCTGGGCTCCGCCCCGCGGCTCCGCCGCTTCGCCGGCCAGGCCTGCGCAGCCCGGCTGCGCTTCCTGCCTCGACTTGAGCTCAGCCGCCAGACTGACCTCCGGCCACGCGAAAGCCGAGGGTGAAGGTCTTGACGTCCGGCTCGCGCGCCTCCCGGTTCGCCGACCGGCAGCGGCCCAGGCCGCTGCCCGCGCGACAGGCATATTCCCACTCCGCCTCCGTGGGCAGACGGTAACCGTCGCCACCGAGAACGGTGACCTCGATGGCACCGAGGTCACCGTTCTCGGTGCCATCGATCTTGTAGAACGGCGTTCGCTTCTCTTTTTCGCTGAGCCTGTTGCAGAATGCGACCGCGTCGAGCCAGGACACGCTCTCCACCGGCAGGTCGTCCGATCCCTTGAAACCACTGGGATTGTTGCCCATGACCGCTTGGTACTGGCCCTGCGTGATCTGGTGGGTGCCCAGGTAGAACGGGCGTGCGACATTGACTGTATGCCGGGGCTGCTCGTCGTCGAACCACTCTCGCTCGGGACCAGGGAACTCCCGCATCAAACGATCGATCTGGTCTTGGGATGAGCCCATCAGGAACGAGCCGGGCTCGACGCGAGCCAAGGTCATGCCGAGAGAATTGGTCAGTTTTTTCGCCATCAGAAGGCCTCGGTCGAAGAAATTGCGCTTGGAGTGAAGGTCATGCCGAGCGAATTCGTCGGTTCTTTCGTCGGCGACGGAAGTGGCGTTGGGGCTCGGCCGATCGAATCCTGGCGCCGATACAACTTGCGCATGCGGGGTCTTGGAACGGGCCGAGAGATTACCAGCGCAGTGGCATCTCACGGCCTCGCTGGAACGAAGCGCTTAATGGCGTCCTCCAGCCAGGCCGTGCGGGCTTCTTCTCCGACCGCGACCGCCGACCACTCGCGCCGGATGAAGTCGACGTCGATCTCATCCCGGTTAGCGATCAGCAGCGTTTCGATGTCCACTTGGTCCTGGGGCCGGAATGAGACCAACTTGGTCAAGATCAGGCCCTCGGCGCTGGCCACGCGAAGAGTGTGGCCGGCCGTCCAAGGTAACAGCGAGGCGTTCGCGATCGTGCGCGCGTAGAGGGGCAATACGGGCTTTAACCAGTCGATCCGCACGGAGCCGAAGCGAAAAGCCGTCATGTGTTCGTGCACATACTCGCGGAGCACCGTGGTCATATCCAGGTCGAAACCCTGTCGGACTAGCTCCTCGAGCAAGCCCGGCAATGCAACCTGAGGCACGTCGAGCAACACGTTAACGTCGTGGGTAAATCGCAGCCGGCCGCGCATCAAAGTCGCGAGGCCGCCCACGATCGCGTACCGCGTTGACCGCGCGGCGAAGCAGTCGGACAGTAGTTCAACCGCGCGAATCAGTTCGTCGGCCAGGATGTCATGTTCAGCAGCCATGACGATTGAGGAAGTCCCTCACGGCCTGTCTGGCGTGATTCTCTTGTTCCAAGTTATAGTCACGCAGGAATTCAGCCTTAGGTGACTGTCGCATCATGAGCGCGCCGGCTGCGAGCAGACCGCGAATGGAACGCAAGCGATCCTCGGCCGAGAGCGCCCGAAAACGTGACACCTCCTCGGTGATGACCTCGGCATCGCTCGGAAAGCGAATCGGCAAGTTCATGGTCGCACCCTCCGTTCGTCGCACCAGAGGTATTGTAGCAGACCGATCGTCGGCGAGTGTCGGTTTCTCCGGCCCACTTCGGTCCGATTACGGCGAGGACGATGTCGCACTGGCCGACAGCCGCGTCGATGAGTTCCCGGAAGTTTTCGCCGAAGGGAACATCAGGGTCTGCGGTGCGACCAATATCCGGGCTGCCGTTTCTGAGGAGAGCCCCAGACCCTTCCGCCCTGATTCGTAGTACGCCAGTGCGTCGTCGAGCTCCGCTTCGGCGTCGCCATGGAAGACGACGGGCTTCATGAGTACTTCTGCTCCGAGACAGACTTCCTCATGTCTCAACATTGTAGCCGAATCCCCAA
>CAWGMT010000009.1:0-933315 GCA_963823675.1 uncultured Isosphaeraceae bacterium
GAATGTGCTGCGCTACTCCCGCTCGTCGAAGGAGACTGGCATCGGGAAAGGCGCGTACGGACAGGTGAAGAGTATCGACGCTCCGAGAAACCGGCTCACAGTCGAGCTGCAGGATCGCACGCAGCGCACTTACGATCCACGCCGAACAGCAGGGCGTCTCGGTCTTTTAGGGGGAAATGCGGAGTTTTTCAGCGGGCGACCGCATTCAGCTCACCGCACCGGCCAACAACCTCAGAGTTGCGAACCGAGAGTTGGGTAGATCGAGAGCGTCGACGGAGACGGGCGGCTGCGCTGAAAATGGACGGTGGGCGAGCGGTGACTCGATCCGCGCAAGCATCCGCATCTCGACCACGGCTATGCCATGACGAGCCACTCCAGCCAGGGGCAGACTGCCGACCGTGTCTTGATTCACGTGGACACCGAACTAGTGCCAAGGATCTGCTCAACAGCCGCATGGCCTATGTCTCTGTCTCGCGCGGACGCTATGACGCGCAAATTTATACGAACAATGCAGCGACGCTAGGCACAGGAACTCAGCCGCGACGTGTCCCATTCGCCCGCGATTCAGCAAGAGCCAGGAGCTATCAAGGTAGAACCACGAACCACGCACACGAATCAAATCAGTCAGGGTTTCGGTCTAGGTCTGTGATGCGGCATTCTCAATGACCTGCCCCGGATAGCCAGAGCGTAGCCGAGGCCCGGCCAGTGTCAAGGCCGCGCTTCGCGCGCCGCGTTCGCGGTCGAAGAGCCTTGACACTGGCCTTTGCGCCTCGGCTTATTAATTCAGCTATCCGGGGGATGTCAGATTCTCTCGTAACACCCTTCCGATTTCGAACTCGACATCCTGATGGCGCAAATTCATTCGAGTTCGCTTACGGAGGGCCCCCCGGAACCCCGAAGTCGAAAGCCGTTTGGGTGTGCGGCAGAAGATCACGCCGGTGAGTCCAACCTAATGCCCAACCTAACTCCTCAACAAGTCAAACTTTCACCACCGGCTATGCAGTCACGAGTCATTCCAGCCAGGCGGACCCGTCCGCGCCATCTTCTGACGGTCTTTTAGGCGCCACGCGGTCATGGCGTGGAACCAATTCGACAGCAGTCTGCATGCCCGCGCGACATCGGGTTCAAGCTCCCCGGCGCAATCGAGCATCGCAGCCCAGTTGAAATGTTACTCGTCTGTTCGTATTTCGTAACACGATCACGAAGTTGAGTGCGGTCGAAGCACATTTGAAGTTGCCGATAATGCCGGTGATGCCGATTCTATTCCGAGCTTGTTCGTAATCCGTAACAGGATTAAGTCACACTAGATATCCACAAAAGGTTCTGTTATTATTACGTCTACGCTGTTACTATAACATCGTACAACTAATAACTCTCCTATCGTTTATCGTTAATCCGCGCCGGCGCTCGCGTGATTGAGCTACTGCATGCAGGAGGGTTTACTGTGGATTCCGTCGATATCTGCTGCCATCTCGGAGGTTGTGGGCGTGCGATCTACATTTATGAAAATCGGCCTGGGGGCCAGCTTCGTTCTTGTCGCATGCTGCTCTGGGCTTGGACAAACACCCTCGATCTCTTCTGTCTCGCCGAATCCTGGCGGAATCGGTCAGTCCGTCACCATTTCCGGCACGAATTTCGGAACGTCGGGTAGCGTTACATTCAGTGGCGTCACGGCGTCGACCACGAACTGGACCGCTACATCCATAACCGCAACCGTTCCGGTAGGGGCGACTAACGGAAACGTTGTCGTTACCTCGGGCGGGCAGTCCAGTAATGGGTTCTCGTTCGCGCTAAATAATGGGCCCGTGAACTATGTCTACGACGATTTGGGTCGGCTGGCAGCGGTGATCGACGTAAACGGCAACGCCGCAGAGTACTCATATGACGCGGTAGGTAATATCCTGAGCGTCTCCCGGTTCACTTCGACTCAGGTTTCGATCATAAACTTCAGCCCCGAAAGTGGCCCAATTGGCACGGCGGTTACGATCAATGGTACTGGCTTCAGCGCGACGCCTAGCCTAGATAGCGTAACGTTCAACGGGGTAACTGCAACTGTCTCATCGGCGACGACTAGTCAGCTCCAGGTAGCGGTGCCGTCGACGGCGACGACGGGGGCAGTCTCGGTGACAAGCCCGAATGGCTCGGCCACAAGCAGCACAAACTTTACGGTTACATCCAGCAACGGCGTCCCGACAATCACCAGTTTTAGTCCAACCAGTGGGCTTGCCACCACAACCGTAACAGTCGTCGGCACAAACTTTGACCCGACGTTGGCAAACAATAAGCTACGACTCGACGCCAGTCAAGCGACTGTGAGTAGCGTCACTTCCACGACCATAGCGACGACAATCCCAAGTGCTACTGCCTCCGGTCACTTCAGCCTCATAGCCCCGGCAGGCAATGCCGTCAGCTCCCAGGACTTTTACGTACCATTCGGAACTCACGTGCCGGGGGATATTGGGTTCACGGCCAGAATCGTGGCAGGAAGCAGTCAATCGGTCACTTTGGCTTCGAGCCAGATTGCATTGATCCTCTTCGATGGTCTCGAAGGGCAACACGTTGATGTCCAGATGAGTGGTTCAACGTTCTCCACCTGTAACTTATATCTGATTGCTCCTGATACATCGACCACCGCGATGACGCCATGTACTACCTGGTACCCGGATCTCGGATCGACTTACCTACCTAAGAGTGGCACATACACAATTGGCATCGATCCGGGGACAAGCAGTGGCAGTATCACTGTGACGCTCGTCTCAGATGTTCTTGGGACCATTGCGATCGACGGTCCAGCTGTTACCGTAGCGACTACAACTCCTGGTCAAGACGCGCGCCTGAGCTTCACGGCGACGCCCGGGCAAAGGATCGTAACGTATGTGTCGAGCGTAACGAATCCATACGCATATCTAAATTTGGTTGCGCCTACTGGCTCGATTCAAACGTCCTTGGGATTTAGTAACAGCCCAACAGGCTACACATTCTTTATCGACACTCAATCGCTGACAGCCGGCACGAATCAACTTTGGGTTCAACACAGTGGAACTAATTATGGGAGCGAAACCCTGCAAATCGCTAGCGTCCCCCCAGATTTTACGGCAACGTTAGGGGTCCCTGCGGCGGGAGCTACAGGAACAACCGTGCAGGTTCCGACGACCGGAAATCTGGCTGTCGGCCAGAATGCGAATTTGACGTTCAGTGGAACTGCGGGACAGCAATTGAGTTTCAACATCATCAGTTCGACCATCGGAGCCTCTACAAGTGCATGCGTATTCACGCTTTACGATCCAAACCACAATTCGATTGCAAGCGGCTACTGCGGCACGGGTGCGAGTTATGTGGATACTGTAACGCTGGCGTTGACCGGTACTTACACGATCTATCTCAACCCATATCAGACCGCAACAGGGAGCGCAGGGATCTCTATCAACAATGCTCAGGACGTGACGACTCCGACGATTTCGATAGGGGGGGCTGCAGTTACAGCCACGACCACGGTGGCGGGGCAGGATGTGCGGTTAAGCTTTAGTGCGACCGCTGGCCAGCGGATCGTGCTGTACGCTACGAGTGTCACGAATCCGTATGCATCCCTGATTTTGGTGACCCCGAGCGGGGGCTACCAAGCGTCGACCACCATCGGCAACAGCCCATCAGGGTGGACGTTTTTCATCGACACACAGACACTTGCTACGACGGGCACGTATCAGTTATGGGTACAACACTCAGGGGCGAATTTTGGAAGCGAGACTCTTCAAATCGGCAGTGTTCCTTCAGACTTCACAGCAACATTGACGGTGCCTGCGGCGGGGGCTACGGGAACAGCCGTGCAGGTGCCGACAAGCGGGAACCTAGCAGTCGGCCAAAACGCGAGTTTAACATTCAGTGGGACCGCGGGACAGCAGTTAAGCTTCAACATCATCAGTTCGACCATCGGATCCTCTGTCAGCAACTGCGCATTCACGCTCTACGATCCAAGCCACACCTCGATCGCTAGCAGCTACTGCGGGACGGGAGCGAGCTATGTGGACACCGTCACGCTAGCATCGACCGGTACTTACACGGTTTATCTTGCCCCGTATCAGATGGCAACAGGCAGCGTAGGGATCTCCATCAACAATGCTCAGAATGTGACGACTCCAACGATCTCGATTGACGGCGGTGCGGTGACGGCGACGACGACTGTACCAGGGCAGGACGTATGGTTGAGCTTCACCGCGACTGCTGGGCAGCGGATTGTTGTGTACGCGACGAGTGTCACGAATCCTTATGCATCTCTAATCTTAGTAACGCCCACTGGGGGCTACCAAACTTCGACTACCATCGGCAACAGCCCGTCGGGTTGGACGTTTTTTATCGACACGCAGACACTAGCTACAGCGGGGACCTATCAGCTCTGGGTCCAGCACAGCGGAGCAAACATCGGCAGTGAAACCCTGCAAATCAGCAGTGTGCCCGCTGATTTGAGCGACACGGCAACTATTGGCGGGACAGCTATCTCCTTCACGACCATAGCCGGGCAGAACGCAAACATCAGCTTCAGTAATCCGCTAAGTCAATCGGTAACGGTGCAGTGGGCTAGTGGAACCTATCCGACGACCCCAAGTTGTTACATCACTGTGACGGGGCCTAGTCCATCCACTGCCCAAGTCGGATTCGGCTACTGTAGTACAGCTACGGGAACCCTAAGTTTGGGCACGCTGTCATCTGGCACGTACAACATTTTCGTAAACCCACAAGCACAAAGCGCGGGCGGAATGAGTTTGACTGTGACTACTCCCTAGGTGAGAGAGAAGATGAACCAAACTGTACGCTTTAAATCAGCGTTGATAATTGCGCTTGTTGTGGCATCGATGTGCGTTATTCCCGCCTCCGGGAAGACGCCGCATAATGCCTTGCTTCCTTCAAAAACCGGAGAAGCCCAAGTCCTCTTTGGCAGTACAAGAACGCTACTTCCCAACGGAAGGGTGCTCGTGGCTGGCGGGCAGGATAGCAGCGGGCGCGTGCAAGCAACGCTTTCGATCTTCGATCCACTTACCGGAACCGTCGCAATTCTTGATGTCGGACTGCGCTTCCCGCGCTCCGCGCATACTGCGACCGTTCTTCCGGATGGGACGGTCCTTGTCCTGGGAGGTATCGGCCGGAATGGGAGTCTGGTCTCCTCCTCGGAGTTGTTCGATCCGGTGTCTGAGACGATTAGTCTCTTAGCTAACTTGCCGCCTGCAGCTCGGGCCTTCCACACGGCGACGCTCCTCACTGACGGCCGCGTGTTGTTGGCAGGAGGCGTCTTCGCCAATGCCGAACCTGCAAGCACCCTCGAACTTTGGGACCCTCGCGGCCAGCACAGCGCGATTCTGCCTCCACAGGTTAGCATGCTTCGCCGAAACCACACTGCCACTCTCTTGTCTGATGGCGGGGTGCTTTTCTCGGGTGGAGTGGATCAAAACGGGAACTCTCTCACCAATTTCCAGATTTTCGATCCCAGCTCGCAAACTATCGCCGTCGTTCCTAACCTGCCGGTTCAGGAATCGGACAACTCTCTCACTGAAATGCGGGCCTCCTCTCCGCAAGATGGGGCCCAAAATGTTTCACTTGATGTTTTGATTTCGGTGCGCTTTTCAAGACCGGTGCAGATGGCAACTGTCAGTGGCGCTACCGTCAACCTGCAGGGTCCGGTCGGATCGATCACAGCAAACGTGGTTGCAGCCGAAGGCGGATGTTAGCCTTCGTCACTCCCGCGTCGCCACTACTGCCAGGCACTACCTTCACTGTGGATCTCGCTGGAGTCGTCGACGCTTCGAATCAGAACGTCGCCTATGCGGAATTCTCTTTCTCCACTGCAGGTGGGGTGCCCGGAACCGCAGGCGACGAAGAATGGAATCCCACTCCAGACTGGCGAACGCACCGGGCACCGTCAACGTATGAGTCTTTGGCGGATCTGCAGGCTCCGCACGGTTCCACTGCGTTGTCGGGTCAAGTTCTCAAGCTGAACGGGGAGCCGCTTGAGCACGTGACTCTGGAGATCGGCAACCGACGGGCTCAATCCGACAGCACTGGAAGATTCCTACTCACCGACATTCCGGCAGGACATCAGGTGCTTATCATTGAAGGCTCGACCGCCAACGCTTCCGGCAAGAAGTACGGACGCTTTGAATTTGGCGACGAGATCAAGGCGGGAATCACGAATAAGCTCGATTTCAGGATTTGGATGTCAGTGCTCGATACTGCCCATGAAATAACCATCCCCTCGCCGACCACAAAGGAGACGATTCTCGCAACCCCGACCATGCCTGGCCTCGAACTTCATCTCCCCCCAGGCACAGTCATCACGGACGCAAGGGGGAAAGTTGTGACAAAAATCACGATCACGCCGATACCTATTGATCGGCCTCCGTTCCCGCTTCCCTTTGTCATCGTTCCGACATATTTCACGATCCAGCCAGGTGGAGCATATATCTCAGTAAACGGAAACGGACCGAAAGGGGCACGCCTCTTTTACCCGAACACAGAGCATAAACCCGCAGGTGTTCCTTATGCTTTCTGGAACTACAACCCTGACCATAACGGTTGGTTCGTTTACGGCGAAGGGCACGTCGACAAAACAGGTGCACAAGTCGTTCCTGATCCGGGCGTTGTGATCTACGATTTCTCCGGTGCGATGGTTGGCTCCGGAGACGCTGGCCCAAGCACGGGGTCGACTGGAGGGCCAGGAGATGGCGAGCCTGTAAACCTCTCTAGTGGACTCTTCCTTTACAACAAGCCCGATCTGGCGCTGTCGGACGTTATGCCCTTGATTCTAAAGCGTACATATCGTCCAAATGATAGCTGGTCGAGGCCGTTTGGCATCGGTGCCACGCATCCCTATGAGATGTTCCTTGGAGGTGACGGCACCGGTTACGGAACTACCGCGTACATCGATTTGATCTTGGCCGACGGCAGTCGGATTCACTTCGTCGGCGTAGGGTCGGGGTATTACTCGACGTACCTGAGTTCATCGGCCCAAAGCCCGTGGTACGGCGCCTTAATTACGAACTCCAATCCGGTCAACCCCAACAATTACACACTGCCGGGGGTCTGGCAACTACAGACCAAAGACGGAACGATCTACAGTTTCCCCAGTGCCATAGGGTTAATCAACCCAGGCTGCCAGGCCTTGGTCGGTATCACAGATAGGTATGGCAATCAGATACAGATCACGAGAAACAACGACGCAAACTGCACGATCGCACAGATCACGTCCCCAAGCGGGCGTTACATCCAATTCCAGTACGACAGTTCCTATCGGGTCACGGTAGCGACCGATAATATCGGTCGCCAGGTACAATACAGCTACGATGCCAGCGGACGACTACAAACTGTAACGGACGCAAACGGCGGTCTCTGGACCTACGGATACGATTCGTTGAATCGCATGACAACGATCGAGGACCCGCGCTTGATAACGTATGTCACGAACGTCTACGACACCGCGGGTTCGCTCTATCGGCAGTACCTGGCCGATGGCACCAGCTTTTACGAGTTCAATTGGACACTCACGTCGAATACGCAGAACGTGGCGTTTACAGTGAACAACGGCTCGGGTTCGCCTCTGCCGTATCAGGTCATGAATTTCCGGGCCTGCTCGACATGTAGCGAGGGATTTCCAGCGCTTGTTTCCCAGGTAAGCGTGACTGATCCGAGAGGATACACCCGACAAGTCAGTTTCAATCAATTTGGCCATGAGACGAGCGACACTCGTGCACTCGGGATGCCGGAACAGGAAACCACGACTTACACATACTATCCCGACAACCTTGTGAACACTATGACCGACCAGCTGGGTCGTGTGACCGCCTATTCCTACGACGTCAACGCCAATTCCACCTCAATCACATTATTGAGCGGAACGTCAAATGCCATCACAGCCAGCGCATTGTATGACAGTATGTTCAGCAATCCGCTCACGGTCACTGATCCCCTCGGCAACACAACTTCAATCAATTATGATACCTACGGCAGTCCAACATCCGCGATTGATCCCCTGGGGCACCAAACTACGTTCTCCCACAACGGCATGGGGCTCCTGACTTCCGTGACTGACGCCATGCTATACACGACCCAATTTTCCTATGACTTTGCGGATCTGATAAGCGTCACGGACCCGCTCCTGAACACCACGTCGATGTTTCACGATGGTGCCGGACGCCTCGCCCAGCGAACCGATCCTTTGGGCCACACAACAAAGTACCAATACAGCAACCTGAATCAGCTCACACAGATTACGGACCCGTTGCAAGGGATTACGACGCTAACTTACGATCCCAATGGAAACCGGCTGACAGTGCAAGACGCCCGGCAACAGGGCACAGCCTATAAAACTGTCTACACGTACGACAGCTTCGATCATCTTCAGACCCGCACCGATCCGTTGAGTCGGCAGGAATCGTATGTGTTCGATCCGCTTGGTAATCTCATTGGTTTCACCGACCGTCGCGGCAAGGTTGCGACCTTTCAATACGATGGCATCAACCGCCGCACGTTTGCTGGCTATGGAATGCTGGCGGGACCAACCTACGAAAGCACGATCAACTACACGTACGATGGTGGCGACCGCTTGAGTAACATAGTAGATTCGACTTCTGGCACCGTCACTCCTGTTTTCGACGGTCTTAATCGGCTGACCTCGGAAACGACTCCGCAGGGCAGTGTCACCTTTCAATACGACAACGACAGTCGCCTGCAAACTGCGACCGTCACCGGACAGCCGACGGTAAGCTACTATTTTGACAATGCTAGCCGTCTCTCTCAGATCTCGCAGGGGAGCGCCAATACGCTGATCAGCTACGACAACGCGAATCGGCGCAACACCCTGACCCTGCCCAATGGCATCGTTCTGACCTATGGCTACGACAGCGATTCGCACATCAATAGCATGAGCTACCAATTGGGCGCGACCGTAGTAGGCAGTTTGACCTACCAGTATGACGCTTCAGGGCAGCGCACTCAGCTGGGCGGAAGTTCGGCTGCTACGGGCTTGCCAAGCGCCGTGACATCAGCCGCTTATGATGTCGCCAACGAGTTAACCGGGTGGAATGCCACGACCATTAGCTACGATGCCAACGGGAATGTTTCGAACGACGGCGTGACTGCCTACACGTGGAACGGTCGCAACCAGTTGATTACCAGGGGCTCCACGAATCTTGAGTATGATGCTTACGGCAGGCGAATTGTAAACGCTGCCGGGAGCAACGTGCTATATGAAGGCTTAAATGTGGCGCAGGAACTTTCCGGCACAACGCCGACGGCAAATCGCATTCTCGGCGGAACCGACGAGTTCTTCAGCCGTACAGACACGACCGGGACCTACAGTCCGATCACCGATGCGCTAGGCAGCGTGCTCGCCTTGACGAACGCGTCAGGTAATATCGTGATTCAAAACGTCTACGATCCCTTCGGCAATACCACGAGTTACGGAGGGACTAGCACTAATGAGTTCCAATATACGGGGCGGGAGAACGATGGGAACGGGCTATACTTCAATCGTGCTAGATATTACTCGCCGGCGTTTGGCCGCTTCATCAGCGAGGACCCACTTGCGTTCGCGGGCAGTGGGCCAAACTTCTACGCTTATGTCGGTAACAACCCAATCAGTTTGGTCGACCCCCTCGGCCTTGCAACAAATTGTGTTACCAACACCCCGTTGGGCCCTGTTTGCCAGGATTGGGATCCCAACGGTATGACTTGGATCGACAATCAACCGCCGCAGCCGCCACCGCCGCCAAGTGGCTTGGCGGGAACAGGTTGCAGTTGCCCCGAGAAACACCTGTCAGGAGGACTCTCAGTAACCGCTGCCGTGGTCTTGCCCACATCCGGAGGTGGCTGGGTTTGGGGCGTCAATCGCCAGTGGGGCGGTGGTACCAACGGTTGGTACGCGTATGACGGTGCCGGTGCAGGGATTAACGTCAGCGCTACGATCCAAGGTAATTTAGCCTGGGGAAGTGGGCCCTGGAGCGGAGAGTTTGATTCGGTCAATGCCTCCGGATCCTTCGGTGGGTCATATTTTTGGAGCCCGGGAGAATGCGGAGGATGGAAAGGCGTTTCTGGTGGCTGGGGCCCCGGGTTAGCCGCGAGCTACGAGGTAACGAACTACGTCCCCGCAGATTGATGATGCGCAAGACTTATATACTCGGCACCCGGTTGTCCGCAGAAACGGCGATTGCGCGCATCAGAGACCTTTTTAAAAAAGCGGGGGTGCGATATAGGACTGAAGGTCTGTCTATCGTTTCTACAAGCACGCCGATTGCGCTCCTTTTTTTTCAGCGCATGCACTACAGCAATCGGAATTGGGCCGGCCTGAACCCGTTTACATATATCAGTGGCGTCGATGTGAGATGCCAGTCGGACAAGAGCGGCCTTACAGAAATTGTCGTTCAAGTGAACAGGTTCAGAACGTTACTGTTTGTAGTGTTCTATGTGATTCTAAGCGCTATAGGTGTCGTCGCGCTGTTGGCCGAGTCGGAACCGGAGGGCGCCTTCTTTTTTTTGCATTCGGCTTGGCCTCATGGTTAGGTTGTGTGTCTTTCTTGGGGGGGTACTTGGTAAAGAAGGAAATTACGAACTGCTTGAAATGACTGAAACGCGTTGTGGTTAGACTTTCCAAAAGTAAGTTCGTGCAGCTATGCGCGGTCGCCCCGTTTTATTCTTACTAACTGGCGCTGACATGCGGCGTATTGTTATTAGGTCGAAAGCGAATAACGGATTCAGGCATTAAAGTTCATGTCGTACAACAGAAACCAGATTAGGCCGTCGCTCCCAAGATGGGGCTTGGTAGTTTCAACGCTACTATTCGGTTTGTTCTGCACAAAATGTCAGAAAGCTGACGTCCCACGCTCGGCACGAACGGGCGCATTCTTCGCAACGTTCGGGGCTCCAAGCCACCCACCAAGAAGCACTAATCCGCAGATTGCCTACGGTTTAATCCCCGCGAATGAGCAGTATTTTATATATGTCCCCCCCAAGTACAACGGCACTCAGCCTTATGGGTTGATTGTCTTCACATATGCGGATCCGACCGCGCAACTCCCTTTCAGTTGGCAGGCAATTTTGGACGCACGCGGCTACATTTTTGTGGCTGCCCAAAATGCTGGGAATGACCAGCCTCGCGGTCGAAGGCTCGCTCTTGCTGTCACGGGCGCACTCGATATTATGAAGGCATATCGCATCGACCCGAACCGGGTTTACGCTGCGGGCTTCTCAGGCGGTGCACGAATGGCTGGTCTGCTCGCTTTCTATCAATCAGACATTTTTCGAGGGACATTGCAAAATTGCGGCGCAGACTTCTACAGGCCCGTGCCCGCCATCGATGCCACAACCCAGGTCGACACTGCCGGTAAACTTTACGGCGTACTCGTCGAGGCTTCGGATGATGAGATTCGCCGAGCCAAGAAATCGCGTTTCGCGCTCATCACAGGCACCAACGATTTCCGGCACGGCAATATTCTAGACATCTTTCACGGCGGATTTGAGCAAGACGGTTTCCAAGCTAAGCTGTTCGATATTGAGGGGATGGGACACGAGATCTGCGATGGCGCGACGCTCTCACGAGCTCTCGATTTTCTAGAAAAGGGTTCCTGAAATTTTGTGGGATACTTGCTGAACAGAAAAACTTTGGCTCTGTTAGTTTTTGCGCTCTTGTCCAGGGTCGAGGGCCAATCCGATCCTTACCCACATAACGCCGTAGCCTGCGAACGCTGCCACAGTGTGCCGTTGAAATTCGGCGGCAGTTCGATGACCGTCGAGCGAATCGGCAACTCGTCTCCCGGAGAGTTTATTCCTGCCAGAGAAGGCGGAATTCACCATAGGAACGGCGAATCCGCCCGGAATTCCGACGGGACAAATCGGATCACTGGCGAACGAGTCTCCCTTAGCCTTCTAGGCGATGGTTTTGTCGAAGCCATTGACAGTAAGGACATCGAGCAAAATGCTGAACAACAGCGCGGGGGGAACCTCGGAATCGCGGGTACGCTTGTCGTTGCACCAGTTCTCGAAGCAAGCGGTTCCGAGCCGAGAACCCAAGTTGGCCGTTTCGGCTGGAAGAGTCAACACGGCAGTCTGATGTCGTCGTGCGCCGATTCACTGCGCAACGAACTGGGAATCCGCAATCGTCTCTACCCGGACGAATACCCCACACACACCGCCAGCGACAGTACAACGCCTGTCGACAGCCCCGACCCAAAGACAGGCAAAGCCGAACTGGAACTCCTGGTGGATGAAATCCGCCGCACGGCTCCCCCGGCGCGCGACTCAAACGCAGCCGCAAAACCTGATGCTCAGGCCGGAGAAATGATTTTTGTAAAGGTTGGCTGCGCCGTATGCCACGTGCCGACTTACAAGACCTTACGTCCGGGCACGCGCATTAACGGCGGCACGCACAAGGTGTCGCAGTTCATCGGGAATACCATGATCCATCCCTATAGCGATTTCCTGCTTCACGATGTCGGCACCGGAGACGGCATCCCCCAGGCCGCCAAGCCCGGTAATATACAAGACGACTGAGCCAAGCAAGCGGGCCCGGCAGAAGCCCTGGACGAATTCCTCGAGCGGTTCGAGGCGTACGACTGGCCGGGGAACGTGCGAGAGCTGGAGCGCGCGATCGAGCGCTTCCTCGCGCTGGGCGACAAGGTGTCGCTCCTCGTGACGCGAACACATCGTCACGTGGCGCGCCCGGATTTTCCGGAGCCGAAGGAAGGGGAAACGGGGGGCGTCCTCGAGCGGGTCCTCGCCGGGAACCTCGCCTATTCCGAGGCCAGACAACGAGTGCTCGAAGAGTTCGAACGCGCGTATCTCGAGAAGGCACTGGCCGACAGCGGCGGGAACGTCGCCGCGGCGGCAGCGTCTTCGGGGATCGCCCGACGTCACTTTCAGCGCATTCGCGCGCGGCAGCGCTGACGCCGACGGCTCAGCGCCGCCGTCCCCCCGCAGGATTCAAGGGGCGCGAGCCGTTTTCGATGACGACATCGGCGGGGAGGTAGAGATTGATCACGAAGACGAGGTCGGCCCGCGGCGGCACCTCGGGAGGGCGCCCCTCCTCGCCGAACGCGAGGGACCAAGGGACGACGACGCGGCGCTGCTCGCCGGGACGCATGCCGGTGATCGCGCGCTCGAAGCCGCAGATCGTCTTCGTGCTGCCGAGGATGATCTCGCTGGCGATGTTCGTGTCGTGGGTATCGTGCACGGTCGCGCCGCCGGGGAGGCTGGCGACGTAGTGGACGCGGACGGTCGTCCCGGGGCCGATCGGATCACCGCTCCCGGCGGCCAGCACCTCGATTCGAGGCGCGGGCTCGGTCGGGGTTTCCGGCGTGCAGCGGTCGCCGAGGAGCCACGGATCGTCGCTGCGGGCGACGCCGATCGTCGTCCTGCGCGCGGCGGTTTGGGGACCAGCGCAGGAGAGCGTGAAGAATGCGGCGAGAAGAGCCGTTCCGAGGAGCTTGGTGCGTGGGCGGGGCATCGGCGGGACGGAGCATAGCCGGTGTCGCGCCACCCTGACGCCGCGCGAGGCCAGCGTCACTCGTAAACCTTGAAGTCGGGCCACTCGGCGCGCGTCCAGCAAGGTATCATAGGCGAATACAAAGCGAATGTTAAGCAGTGATTCTCTAAGCGAATGAGCGCCAGTCGTACTATTCAGTTCCCATTGCGGTGCTGTAATTTGGGAATATGGCAAGTCCACGTCCCCGCTCTGCTGCGGTCACCGCTGCTGCTACCCTTCTGCACTGTTGGGGATGCATAATCGCTTTCTTGGGGTTATTTCTTTTTGTGTCTTTCAGATTCCTTTGGATGAACTCGGAGACATCTCTATCAGACGAATCCCGTAGCGGTCTTGATGGTGGGGTTGGTTCCTTCCGCGCTAATCGCCATTGGTCTCCGGACCGGAATCGGATTGCTTCACTTGCGACCATGGCGGCGAGTAGCGGCATTGGCGTGGGCAGCCATCACGTTGGTTTTGTGTCTGACTTTGATTGCGTTGCGGCCATTTGAGACCTTTTTCATCCCTGACCGTTTCGTCGGGCCATCCGACTTGACTCACTCATTGCCATTGCTTTCATCATCTTGTTGCTACCCGTTAGCGTATGGTGGCTATTTTGTTCCGGATGAATAGCGTTAATATGGAGTTCGGCGGGGAGCAGGGGAAGAGTTAAAGGTAGGAGGCACACATCACGAGCAAGACGTGATGGTCTTGAGGTTGTGGGCGAGGTTCGAACACCACGTCTGTGCGCGCTGTCACAATGGTTTCCCTCGATTTTCGCGTGTATCCTTCCCCACCACAGCACTCCTCCATCTCGTTGTTAACCCTGTGCTATCCTTGGTGCGTTAGCTTGTGGGCTGGCGTGCTGGCCGAGTCCATACCTCTCGTCGTCATTCTCGCAAAAGCTGATCTCCTCGTCGCGATGGTGGGGAGTTTGGACACACGGGGGTCGAATAAGTCCGATGTCCACGCTTACGGAAGTTCCCACAGGAAAAACCAAGCCAGAAGTGATCGAACAGGCGGTGATCCGCTTTGCCGGCGATTCTGGCGACGGCATGCAGGTGACCGGCAATCAATTCACGAACACCGTGGCCCTTGACGGATGATTGCCACTTTTCCGCAACTATCCGGTGGAGCAGCAAGACGCGTCATCATAAACAGCGCCGCATATCTCCAATTGCGCGGCCTTCGGTTCCATCTACTGTGGTCCTGGTTGGAGGGTTACGACGTGGCCCTCGGCGTCCGCCTCGACCGTTCCTGGCTGCTCCGTCGTGAGGTAGCTGCGTAGGCGGTGCGCGATCGCCGCCAGGGCATTGGAAACCGCGCTCTCGCAGCCCCGCGTCGCGGCATCCGCAGACGAGCGGTGCATCGAGGCGCTGCTATGCCGGGCGCTCGACGTTGTTCCCGGCCTCGGCGGGTATTCGGTCTGCCGGATGGGCCTGCGCTACCAGTTCGGCCAGCAAGACCGAACCTGAACGGGTGCCCCGCAGCAAAAAAAAAACGTATTGCTACGTCGGGAACTGGTGCCGTAAAGCTCGAGGAGACCTTTTTTTGCGACAGTCCGAGGGCTCTCGCGGGGCCGGCGGAGGGTAATGATGGCGATCTCAGACAACGTGTACTCTCGGTCCAAGTCCGCCAGGACCGTCCGCCCGAGCGCCTTGGCCGGCAGTGCCTTCACCCGTTCCCGACGCACGTCGGCGTTCATCAGCAAATGGATGATCTCTGGATAGCGCCAGAAACATGCGCCGTTGGGATGATCCGTGGTTAGAAAAATGCGCCATGGGTCTCTGATGAGCAACAAAAGCTCGAGTCCCACAGCCCACTGTACGGCGTTGACGACGTTGCTTCCCTTGTACGTGTACGGCACGATACCGCAACCGGTCTCGTTTTCGACGTCCAGGTTGCCCCATTTTCGACCGGTGAGCTGATAGAGAAAGTGTTGCCAGGGACCATCGGCGGTCACCGTCACGGCGTTTCCAAACAGGATCGCGCCGGCGTCGGCGGTGAGATTGGGATGGGCGTTGAAATACTCGGCGAGCGTGGCTGCCTCGCTTCGCATCGTGTCCCAATCGTCACCGCCGTAGGAATGGAATTGCAGGTGCGCCATGTGAGCGCGAGATCCCTCCAGGACCTTCATGGTCTCGAGGGTCGTGGTGACGTTGCCTGGAGCACCCAGGTTGTTGCAGTGAAGATGAAGCGGATGCGGCAAGCCGAGTTGATCGACGATCTTGCCAGGCTCTCGACGATCTGGCCGGCGTCACTTTGTCGTATCCAGGTACCGGCTCGAACATGGCCTTGGCGTCTTTTCCCCATTTCCACGCCGTGACCCCGCCGGGATTGACCGCCTTCACCCCGTAAGCCTTGGCTGCCCAGATCAGCCAGGCGACGACATCCTTCGCTCGCTCGAGTCTCGCCGGCCTCGAGGAGGTCCAACACGATTTCGTTATTGGCCATCAGGACGCAGCAGCCCTTGTCCACGATGGGCGTGTCGCGCAGCTCCTCGTGAGTGTGCTTGGCGGTCAGTACCGGGACGGCGGCTTCGATGACGGTCGTATAGCCCATTCCGGCGTAAAGATAGCCAGTGGCGAACGTGGTGGGGGTGGGCCCGCCGATCCCACCGCGGCGCTCCGGTGTGCGTAGAAAGGCCGTGGCGTGACGTTGATTCTCTGGGGTCATTGCCCTGGCGCAAAGTTGAGCGCGGCCCCGGCGACGTGGGTGTGGATATCCACGCCACCTGGGAAGACGAACATGCCGGTTGCGTCGATCACTCGGCCGCCCTCGACCTCCGACACGATCCGGCCGTCCGAGATGCAAAGATCCTTGACCACACCGTCGATGCCATTCGCGGGATCGTAGACCTTCCCGCCGGTGATTCGCAGCATGAAGTCTCCGTTGGCTGGGTAGCCGCTCTTCCGGCCTTCGCTAATTCGTGGCCATCCACGACTTCAGGGGAGGGTGCCCACGGGGGCTTGGCCGCAACCGCCTGGTGGATGCGGCGGATGACCTCTTCGTCGGTCGGATAAGGCGATTCCAACGCCGGTCGGAGGGGCAGTGGGATTTCATCCATGCGGTAGACGGTGCCCGAGGCGCTGATTCCCGTGGCCGCCGTGGTGATGTGGACGCGGGCCAGGCGGCTGGTGTGCGTGACTTTGGGGTCCAGCACGATGGTCGGGATGCGGGCCAGGTGGTCGATGCCCGGCTGCGGCATCGTCGCGCCGGGATCGGCGCCCAAGACCAGCGCGGCGTCGACATCCCCCCGCACCAGCAGGTCCACCGTCGAGAATTCCCCCGGGTTGAAGCGCGGGTAGCCGCGGCACAGATTGACGCCAAACGGATAGCCGGTGGTCCAGCGCATCACCATGTCTGAGCCGGTGACGTTGCCGTGGCCGCGCATCGGCATGGCGACGAACTTGGTGAACGCATTCAGCTCGGCCGCCAGCGTCAGGACGGCGGCGGAGTTCATGTGCTTGCCGCGGGTCATGGACAGGCCCATGCCGAAGAAGATCACGCCGAAACGGGCATTCTTCATCTGGTCGGCAAAGTCCTGTAACTGCTCGAGCGTCAGCCCGGTTTCGGCCACAAGCTCCTTGTTCACGGGCTGGCCCTTGATCAGAGCCCTCAGCGTCGTGAGGACCTCGAAGTCCTTTCCCGGCTTGATCTGAAGGAAGATATCGGCAGCCCTGACGCTGGGAGTCTCACGGATGTCCACCAGGACCATCGTGCGACCCTTGCGGCCATTGGGCACGAACTTGCCCTTCTGCGTGAGGGTGTACTTGGTGAAATGCCGCGGATGGCATTCGGCCGGATTGCCTCCCCAGTACACGATGAGGTCCGCTCGGTTCTTGATTTCGCCTAACGTACAAGTCACCTTGCCACCCAACTGGGCGGCTATCTCGGTTGGACCGTGTCATAGCGAGGTGTGGCTATCGATCACACCGCCGATCATCTCGGTGAGCGCCACGGCCTCTCGCTGGGCCTCGCAGGTGATATTGCTCATTCCGTAGACCAACGGCATGTTCGCCTGATAAAGATAATCGGCGGCAGCCAGGACGGCGGCATCGAACGAGGCCGGCTGTCCATCGATCAGCGCGTCGGGGTAGAGCCGCTCCGCGGTATGGTTCTTGAACCAGGATTCTACCGAGGCTGCACGCGCTCTTGGTCTTGACGATTCGATCACCCTCGGCGTGCAGCTCGATGTCGTCACAGACGCAGCCGCAAAACGTGCAGGTCGCGTGCTCAACAATCTTCAGGCTCATCGCAGACCTCCTCGTGTGGGCTTTTTGATTTCTTGATCTCGTTTTAGTTTTCGACGCGACTTCGAAGCCACCCGATCAGTGGCAACGAAGACATTCAGCGCTCGCTATTGGTCAAATTATTCTAATGTGACACATTCGAGTGCACTGCCTTAACGGCCGTTCTTCTCGCCCGGACCGGGCGGCACGACGAAGGTTCAGCCCAGCTCCCGGCCGAGGAGGCTGCCCCTGATGCGGCGCGGCCGGTACCTCCCTTTTTCGATCAACTCCCAGGCCGGAGGATTCCGCACCTCGAGCTTCCTGAGGGAGCGGCAGCATCTCGGGTTCTCCGGAGTCTTCAGGACGCGTTGGTTTTTTCCATTCGATTCCTCGCTCTTCAAAGGGAAATGGGTGTTCGCCAGCCTCGGAGACTCACGAAGACGGCGGATCCGCCGGAATCTGCGTGGCGGGTTCGACTGCAACCGGCTCAACCTCAACCTCCCAGCCTTTGGAGGTCGGCATGCCCGTTCCGTCGGTGTCTTGGCCCATGAGACGGCAAGTTGGCGGGCCATACGGGACGAAAATCATTCCTGTGGGGACTTTTCCCTCCTTGCATTGGAAAATACCCTCGCCGTTCTCGGATCGGACCCGGACCGTTCCTCCTGAGAGGATTCCGACCTCTCTCATATCGTCTGGGTGCATGATTAGCGTGCTGACGAGAGCCTGGTATTCGGCATGGTCTTTGCCAATGTTTATCTGTTGGCCCTGCTTCGTCGTGCGGCCCGCGTTCATGATGAAGCGCCTAGCCATCAACGTGAAACTCCATTTCGCCGGGTCGCGACGATGGCCCACGGGCCAATCCGTCTGATTGCGGCGCAAAGACACCGAGATCTGCCCCGCTCCACCAATCGCGTCCACCGGCAGTGATGACATAGCCTGCATTCTACTCGTTTCGCGGCCAGGGTAAAGGGAACGCCGCGAGTGATTGCCGGATTCCGGGCGGTGGCGGTCCGCGACCGAACTTCGACCTTGGGCAGCTTTTTCCCCGACAGGTTTTTGTGCAACTCTGCCATCAAGTCCTTGGTGGCCTGGGTATCCACGTGAATGGACACACCTTCTTAACTGCCAGTGGAACGGCGATCCCGGCCCGGTCTCGGACGGCCGTCAGGTCGATCCGTTCGTCTGCTCGCCTGAGTGGGCACCCTGTTGGCCGCGGAAAAAATCTCAGCGACGCAATAGCCGGACACCGGCGGCGAATCTGCTCTGGGGACGAAGGGCAGAACAGCGGCACGGATCAAGCGTGCGGCTGTTTGCGTAATACTTTGCGCGCTCGACCCGGCGAGCATACTTGCCCGAAGCGCAAGTTTTGGTGTTGCGCCATTTTCCGCCCCGCAGGGGCAGCCACATACCAGCCCAGGGCAGCGCCCTGGGAAAAGTGTTCATCGAACGAAACACAAGCCCTGAAAGGGCGGCACAATGGACGCACCGACCGGCGGCTGAATCGCATCTCCAGAAAACCGCGCACCTCCTGGAGGAGGGATGTTTCGCCCTTACAGGGCTCAGGCTTATGGTGCGGGAACCACCGTACCCAGGGCGTTGCCCTGGGCTGATTTGTTGCGGCCCCTTCAGGGCCAAACTCGTAAACAGCGCAACACCAAAACTTGCGCTTTGGGCTAGTATGCCCGGGCTGTTACCCGCAATTGAACCATGCCAGAAAAGCCGGCTGCGTGTTTTCGCAAGCCTTGACTCGCCGGCTCGCGTCGTGTATTTAGACGATTGTCTAATTAGATACTCTTGGAACCGAATCGAAAGGGGAGCCGGGTTGCGCCGGACTTGAACATGAGTGGGTTCAGGATACTTCTGGGATTGGCAATGCTCGCGACGATGGGTTTCGTGCCGGTGGGACGGGCTCGTGCAGACGACAAGTCCGGGCAAAACCCAGGAATTGGAGGAAACTGGGCGGCGGTATTGAGGGTGACGCCGCAGATCGAGCTTCGGATTACGCTCGATCTGAAGGTGGGGAAAAATGGATCGGTGTCGGGCAATTGGGCGAGTCCCGATGAAGCTTTGAAGGACCTTCCATTTGATTCGCTTGCCTTCAAGAATGGCGTGTTGACTTTCCACGCCAATTTCTCCGATGCCGGCTACAAGGGCACGCTGAACAAGGCGGGCACTGAGATCGCCGGCTCCTGGACGCAGCGCGGCAAGGATTACCCCATGACGTTCAAGCGGTTTGACCCCGCCCAAGTCGTCGCGGCGCCGATCCCCAAGGAGCTGGAAGGGATCTGGGAGGGAAAACTCGTCGTTACGGGTGGGATCGAGCTGCGACTGGTGCTGAAGGTCGAGAAGGGTAAGGATGGGGCCTTGAAGGCTGTCCTGGTGAGCCCGGACCAGAGTCCGATCGGCATTCCGGTTAGCCAGGTCGGGCTCAAGGATGGCGCGCTGAGCTTCGAGAGCAAGAGGATCGGAGCCAAGTATGCCGGCAAGAGAAACAAGACGGGGACTGCCTTCGAGGGAACCTTCACGCAGATGGGCGCCAAGCTGCCGCTCGTGCTCAAGAAGACCGACAAGATGAGCGAGTACCGCCGCCCCCAGACTCCCAAGCCGCCGTTTCCCTACCGCGCGGAGAGTGTCAGCTATGAAAACAAGGCCGGTGGCGTCAAGCTGGCCGGCACGCTGACCATTCCCACCGGCGAGGGTCCGTTTCCCGCGGTGATCTTGCTCACGGGCTCGGGAGCTCAGGACCGCGACGAATCGCTGCTGGGCCACAAGCCGTTTCTCGTACTGGCCGATCACCTCAGCCGCCGGGGCATCGCGGTCCTGCGGGTTGACGACCGCGGAGTTGGCGGGTCGACCGGCTCGATCGTGAATTCGACGAGCGAAGACTTCGCGGGCGATGCGCTCGCAGGCGTGTCCTTTCTCAAGGGACGCAAGGAGATCGACCCCGGCAAGATCGGCTTGTGCGGCCACAGTGAAGGCGGAATCATCGCGCCCGATCGCGGCTGCGCGCTCGGGCGGCATCGCCTTCATCGTCATGATGGCCGGGACCGGTTTGCCCGGAACCGACATCCTGCTCGCGCAAGCGCGGCTCATCCTCAAGGCCAGCGGGGCTTCGGAGTCGGAGCTGAAATCGAACGAGCGCCTCCAGACTTTGCTCTTTCGCATCATGGACGAGAAGATGGACGAGAAGACCGTGCGGTCGAGGGTTGCCGCAGCCTTGAAGGAATTCGTGGCTGCATTGCCCGAGTCGGAGCGGAAAGCCCTGGGCGAGTCCGGCAGCGCGCTCTCCGAGACGACGATCGCCCAGGTCAATAGCCCATGGCTCCGCTCCTTCTTGCACTTCGATCCGCGATCGGTGCTACGAAAGGTTCATTGCCCCGTGCTGGCGATCAATGGCGAAAAAGACCTCCAGGTGCCAGCAAAGCAAAACCTGGCCGAGATCGCCAAAGCTCTCAAGGCCGGTGGAAACGAGCATGTGAAGACGGTCGAGGTTCCGGGGCTGAACCATCTCTTTCAGCCGTGCAGGACCGGCGCTCCCTCCGAATACGCCGCGATCGAGACGACGATTGACCCCCAGGTGCTCAAGATCATCGGAGATTGGATCGTCGAACAGACTGGATTCTAATGAGCGAGCGTCGCAAGACAGGCTGCTCGTGGGCCATGTTCGCGAATTGCCCTGGCGACGCGTGGAACCGTGCGCGGCCGCCTGCGCCGGTGCATTTCATTTCCCCAGGGACTCTAGCAGCGAGCCGGCGTCGCCGCGATGGGCGAAGGCACCTCCTAGCTTGGTCGCCATCTCCAGAAGCTTCTGCGCGTCGGCCCGGTTGCCCTTGTCGAAAAGGACCCGCGCCAGGAAGTAGGCGATATCGGGCGTCGTGCGACCGCCGGATACGGCCGTGCGGAGGGCTTGCTCGGCCTGGTCGAGGTGACCCATGCGGTAGTGCGCCCAGCCGAGAGTGGCCAGGATCTCCTGCGAGCGCGGAGATCGACGGGCGTCGTCCTCGGCCAGTTGCAGGCCCCGCGCGCTTGGTAAGGTCATCCTGATCGACGAGGGCCAGGGCCAGCAAGTTGGTCAGGCTGAGATCGGCCGGTAACTCGCGGTGCATCGGCTCGAGGATCTTCACGGCGTTCTTCAGCTCGCCAAGATGCCAGGCGACGAGCGCTTGCAGGCGGCGGCCGTCCGTCGAATCGGGAGCCAGCCGTAGCGCTAAATCGACGCTGGACCGAGCATCGGCGGCCCGGCCCCGATCGAGCAGCCAGGTCGCGTAAGCGATCCGAGCGCGCGGGTTCTGCGGCTCGGCCTTGATCGCAAAGTCGAACCATTCGCTGGCCTTGGCGACATTGGCCTTCTGATTGTAAAGCCATGCCATCGAGACCCCGGCCGGATCGAGGGTAGGCGTGTCTTTCACGGCCTGGGTCAGCTCCTTGAACGCTTCGTCCGACTTGCCGAGCTGAAACAGCGCGCGGCCCTTGCGCTGGCGGGCCTGGCCGTTCTTGGGCTCGAGCGCAAGCCACTGGCCAAGCTGCGCCAGCGCCCCGTTCCAATCCTCGCGCGCTTCGGCCACCGAGACGAGCCCCGCGTGCGCCTCCCGACGGAAGGCACGCTTCTGACTGTCGTTCCAATGGCCGGTTTCGACCAGTTTGAATACGTTCTCAAAATTCAACCGCGCATCGCTGATCCGGGATTCACCGAGCGCAAGCGAACCGAAGGTCAGATAGATGTCGGCGTAGTCCGGCGCTTCGGCGGCGGCTTGTTCCAGCGCGCGGCGGCCGAGCGCGGCCTGGTCGGTGCCGAACAGCAGGCGAGCCAGGATGAGCCGGGGCGGAGCCCACTCGGGATGCTTGCCGGCCTCTTCCTGGATCATCGCCAAGGCTTCATCGATCTTGCGTTCCCGGATCTTGGCGAGAGCACCTTCCAGTTCTTTATCGACCATCCCCGTGGTTCTGGGCTCCGCTGGCGCCGGGGCTTGTCCGGCGGCCGGCGCAGCCGCTTTCGGCTTGTCTTCTGCACGAGCAGAATCGCCAGCCAAGACGAGCGCCGTGCACCCGATGGCGATGGTCGCTTCGATCAGGAAACCAGCGACACGCCGTGCTTTGCCCCTGCGCATGTTCCTCATTGCGTCGCCCGAGTTGGATAATTTGAGTTGTGCTTTCGCCATATTATACCAGCATGGGTAGGGCGGCGAGCCGGAGTTGATCGATCCGACAAGGCGATTCGGTTCTCGGTGCCCTTGGCCCGGTTCATTGTACGGGGCGATTCATGCGCATGAGGAGACGTTCGGCGCGGAAGACGATCTCGACGTCCTTGTTCGTGAGGGCGTCCTCCAGCACGGGGACGGCCACTGGTCCCATCTCGAACAGGCGTGACTCGGCCGTCTCGCGCTCCTTGGGGGATTTGTCGCCGAGCTGCTTGACGAGTACCCGCGCGCGGTCCTGAAGTCGGGGATCGACGCCGTGAATGACCAGGAGCGCCGTCCGGACGAACTTCTTGGGTGGGGGAAAGACGTCGAGCAATATCGTCTCATCGATCGCCTCGCGCGATAAGTGCAAAAGGACGATCAGCTCGCCCGGCTCGAAGAGGACCTTGGAGTATCGCTCTAGCAAGAACTCCACGACGTCGTCGCGCAGGCCCTGTCCGGCCAGTCGTCGAGCCAGGGCGTCGCGGGTGCTCTCCCGGTACGAGGGATCGCCCGCTTTTCTGGGCTGGGACATCCCGAGCTTCACGGGGGGCCCTGCAATCGGGGCCCCTTTCTTGCCTGCATCCTCGGCAAGCCGGGCGGCCGTGGTGATGAAGAGCTTGCTCTCCTCGGTGACGCGGTAACTGAGCCCGAGATTGCCCAGGACGTCGGCCAGGGCGTCGCGGGCCGCCATCCGGGTCGCCTGCATGCTCATCGGCTCGCCCAGGTTGATCTGCTCTTTGGTCAGCGTGCGCTCGTCGATCTCGTAACGCAACCGAGCCTGGCGCATGATGAGGCCAAGCACATCGCGCCGCGGCGCTTGCTCGACGGTCACGGCCACCGGCTGATTGAGCAACTGGTCAACTCGTGCCCGCACGGTCGCATCGCCTTCGGCCGGCAGCGGCGGGATTTCTTCCTCTTTGGATTTTTTCTCGGCGTCGCGGAAGAGCGCATCGGCTTTCTCCTTCTGCTCCACCGCCTTCTGCTTGGGATCGGCAGTCTTCTTCGGGGCGGGCTCTTCCTTTTTCTCCGGGACGGCCGTGGGCAATTCGTCGAGCCAGCCGACGCGGAAGCCGGATTCGGACGGGGCGATGACGGCGATATCCAGCAGCCGGCGGCTGGTCAGGTTCTGCAAGGTGTATTCGTCAGGCCCTCCCCGCAGCCGTATCGGGGTCGCGATCGGCAGCTCGGTGTCATAGGCTATGAAGCGTTCAACATGGGACTCATTCTTGAGAAAGAGCGCGGACGGGTTCTCGCGCAGCCGCGCGAGCCAGTGCGTGCCGGGCAGATAGCTCTGCGGGATGCCGGCGGGAGGGCCCTCGGTCAGATCGGAGCCGAACCATGTGAGCCGGCCCGTGTGCTCCTTGGCCGCCGGCCAGTGAGCGAGAAACATGCCTTTCTTGGCGCGCAGATCGACGTCAACATCGTGGTGGGCTTTGCCGAAGAACTGAACGATGGAGATCGGCGCGACGGGAAACCTGGCAGTCAGGTCCTTCTCTTCAAACTTGGGGCGAATCGTGCCGATCACCCCTGGCATGGCATTCTTGTAAACCCGGGCTGTATTGATGGTCGTCTGGGCGGGATTGCCGACCCAGATCGACCATTCGAACACTTCGACCGGCAATTGCGGAGTGTCCTTATCGCGATCTTGACCTTTGTCTTTTGTCTGCTCGAACCCGGCCGAGTGAAGCGCGAAGCCCAGGACGAGCGTCGAGGTGATCGCCAGGGCGAGAGATCGGATGAGCGTATTACGCATGCGCCGAGTTTCTCCGAACGGTCTACCGAGTGTGAGGTGTGGCGTCTCGCGACGAGCTCGGTGCCGCGGCGGCCGCCCTGGCCGCCGGCGCGGCCGCGCGCTCGAGCCGGGCATTGGCCCAGATCACGCGGTCGCCTGTGTCTTGATCCGCGCCGAAATCGACCTGAAGCCGCAATTGCTCGGCGCCCGCCACCGGCAGCGCGAGTTTCACCGGGGGACCGTCGGCCCGGAGGTCGCGATTGGCATAGAGCTCCTTGCCGTCGGCGAAGACCCGGCAATCGACCCGCCCCAAGCGCCGCGCCGCGTCGTCGAACCCGACGGTGGCTTCGAACCGCGAATAACGGCCGGAGAGGTCGAAGGTCAAGATGCAGCGCGAATGGACGGCCAGCCCGCGTTCATAAGTTCGCCCGTTCATCTTCAGCGGCTCGCCTAAGAGGTTGAGATCACGGCGCCAGCCAAGCCGGTGGCCGAAGAACGGTGCCTCTTCAACCTTGGTGGGGTTCAAGTCGGAGAGGTACGTCATCTTGCCCCCGCGAAACCGCACGTCCTGGATCTCGGCGGCCGGGAGCTTCACGTCCTGCCCCCAGGCGGTCTGGACTTTCCAGACGCTCGAGTCGAGGTCCTTCCACTGGCCGGAAACCACGACGCCGCTGGCCAGCGTGAACGTCGGGCGCAGCTCGCCGCCCTGCGGCGACTCGGGCCTCGCGGCCAGGATCAGGCCTTCGACCTGCTCGAGCGCCAAGGTCCGGCTCTTTCCCTGGTAGTGGAAGTGCAGCCTGCCCGTGTCGGTCTGTTCCATGACTCCAGCGATGGCGATCACTTCGCCTTTCTTGGTCTGGGCCAGCAGCAGGTCTTCCGATCCGCGAGTCTTCAGTCTCCTGGCAAAGGACTCCCGTGTTTCCTTGGGATCGAGCAAGCCGAGCTGGATTCCGGCGATGCGCGACAGGGGTATGTCGAGGTGGTCTTGCCAGGGAGTCGTCAGCCGCAGCGTCTCCTGGCCGATGGTCTCGAGCTTGCCGAACAACGTCTCGTCGCCCGTCAGATGAACCCAGGCATCGAGCGGCGGCACCGCAGGTGCCTTGGGGTCGACGGCCAGCTTGGGGACCGTGTGCTCGGCGGCCTTGGCCTGGGCGTTGGCGGCTTGACCATCTTCGTAGTTGACGGCGATCGTGAAGTCTTTCTGGAAACAGTCACCCGGCGGCGGCTCGAGGAACAGGTCGGCCGAAATCCCGGTCCCCGACCGGCGGACGAAGATCGGCCAATCCTGCGAATCCGAGGTATCCAGCCGCCAGCTCGTTGGACCGCCGTCCGTCTGGCAGGTCACGGTGATCTGCCGGATCTTGGCCGGCCTCAGGCCGAAAAGCGCGAGCTGCAAGTCGCGGATGCCGTTCTTCTTCGGCTCGACCTTGGCGATCTTGGTGATCGTCGTTCCGGGTGGCGGGGCGAGCGCGTCGTCCTCCGCGGCACTCTTCTTCTCGTCGGCCTTGGGCGCCGCAGCCTTCTTGGCATCGGCCTGCTTCGGTGCGGCGCCCGCCTTCTTCGCCTCACCCTTTGCCGCGGCCGGCTCTGTCTTGGTCTCGGCCTTCTTCGCGTCGGCCTTCGGCGCGGCCGCCGGGGAGGCGTTCTTCTTCATCGCGCCCTTCTCCGCGCCGGCCTTGGGGGTTGCGGCACCTGGTTTCGCCGCCGCGGGAGCAGGAGTCGCATCGTCCTTCTTGGCGCTCAAACCGGGCAACGTGAAATCGAGGTTGGGTTGACCCACGAACCGGGCGGACAAGGCGAGCGTGCGTTCGAAGCGGATGCTCTCAACTTCGTCGAGGGGGATTTTCACTTTCGGCTTGGGCGGTTGAGCCGGCTGTTGCGTTGCGGCGGCGCCCTGGGCGGGCGAACGCCCGGCTGGACGCGCGACCGTGGTTCCGGGCCCTTGCGTGGGGGCCGCCGCGGCCGCTGGCGCGAGCGCAACAGGCTGCACGAGAACGGCACCCCCTGGAGCTGCTGCCACAACAACGGCTGCCGGAACGGCCGCTGGCGCGGCAGCAGCAGCAGGAGCGGCCGCGGCCGGAGTCGAACACGGGATTCGCGGCTTTCCCATCCTTGGGCTTCGGCGTAGCGCCAGGAGGAGTCTTGGGTTCCCCTCCCACGGTCAAGACGCCTTTCTCGATCGAACTCGGGTCGGAGTAGATCACCTCGTCAAAGACGGTGCGAACAATCGTGCCCAGTCCATTGATGTGGCCGGCATGGATCGTGAAGTCGCGCAACAACACATTGACCGCCTCGGCGCCATTGCGGTTGGACGCGAACAACTTGACCGCGGCCACGTCGTTGGGACCGAGCGTGGCCTGACCGAGATACCGCGGCCGCGCCGACCTGGCATCGACGATCTGAAGCCGGACCGTGCTCCCCTCCCGCTGGATCTCCATGCGGACCAGGTCGCCCGCCGCGGGGAAAGTCCGCCGCGGCGGCTTGACCGGCTTGCCGGCCGGCTGTCCCATCGCCATCATCCGCATGGCCCGCACCCCCATCGGGCCCGGCCCCTGCTGCGGATTGGCCGTTGCCTTCTCGATCGAGCGATAGACATCGGCGCCTGTGGGCTCGATCAAGCGCACGAGCGTGACCTCGGGCTGGTTGATGTCGCCAAAGGCGATCGCCAGACCGATGGCCGCGCCGTCCTCCTGGGCGGGCTTGGGGAGCTTCTTGATCACGAACGTGGCCGAGACGGTGAAATCGCCGCCGAACCGCAACTGGGGCGGAGTGCGCCAGCCCGTCTCCTGTTCGCCAGGTCCCAGCGTGATGCGCAGACCGTCCGCTTCCCGCTTGAACGACTTCTTCTCGCCGTAACCCTCAGCGTCGAGCGTGGCCTGGTCGAGCTTCTTCTCGCCCAGAACGCGAGCGTACTCCCTCGGGCCCGGATCACCCGCGAGTGCGATTAACAGAACAACGAGACCGCGCATCGGATGTCCTCAGAAAACTGAAGAATGGACCTCAGAGGGCGCAGACGGACCGAGGCCAACTGCTCGGCATCCGCCTGATTCTGCACGGCCAAGAGCACCGCCACGGGCTTGCCATTGCGTGTGACGAGGACCGGTTGCTCCTGGCTCGCCTGCAAGTAATCGTTGAACTGAGCCGCGAATTTCGCGGCAGAGACCGTCTTCACAGCGAGACCTCCTCGCCACCAACCGATCTGCTCCACGATAGCCAGCCTTCCCATTCTCGACCACTGGGTTCATGGAACCAGACCTGGCTTTCCCCGCAAAGGCGTGGCGTAGTGCCTCGACCTGGTGCGAATAGCGCGACTCCAAAGAAACCCCCAGTCGCTCTTCGACCCCGCTGCGTAACTCCTTGGGCAGTTTGACGCGCAGTTTGTCGAAACGATGTACTGGCGCACTTCGCGGCGGTAAGCGTCATAATGCTGCAGGAATCGCTCGTCATGGCCACATTTCGGGCACTCAATCATGCTGCTCCTCCCTGAATGAGCCCAGCGGTCTTGGCACAGAGAGGCCCTTCTTCGCGAGCGGATTGCGACGGCATGCCAACCCGTTCCTCGAAGGCCTGGACGTGCGGCTGCACGACCCCGCCGACTTGCGGGGCGCAATTGAGACACGTTGTACTCCGGAAAACCGGAGCGCGGCCCCGGTCGGATGCAGCGGCCGCTTCGGCGCTTCTTGCAGCAGAATCAAGCAGCGATCATGGATTGACAACCAATTCACTGGAAGGACCTCGAAACAGGAGTTCCAAACGGTTCAGCACGTCTCGGCCGAGAATTCGTTCATGGCCAACAAAATCTGCTTGCAGTCAACACGGGTGTTCTTGTCCATCCAGATAGACCCAAACACGAAAGTGAAGGGTTGGCGCGGTACCACCAGCGATACCCCCCATCCACCCCGGCCTCCGCTGGGCAGCGGTGAGATGGAGTCCCTGACAATCCGACCAAGGGAGGCGCGGTTGCATCTGCCCCCGTGTCGGCAATTACGCGATCCAATGTCCCGCCTGGCGCTCCGCTCATCGGACGGAACTCAAGGGTGAGAATCGGCAACGCTTCGCCGGGATAGGAGCCGTCGTAGGCAAAGCCGACACGGCGCATCCGAACCGGCTCGTCTTCCCTGCCGACGCAGGTGACGAAAGGACTCCGCGCCATCGACTCGGCCGCGTGGAACACGGCAACGGGGCTGGTGCCAGACGCGACCACGGCACCGTCGGCAAAGCCGATCCACTGGCCTGCGTACCGACGGATGAGCTCGTCTCGAACAGCCCAGTAAGCCGCCTCGTTCTTGCGCCAGTTGGGGTCAATTTGCTGAGAGATTTCGGGGGGTAGTGCGTCAGCCAGGCTTTTCATCGTTCACCTCGGGTGCATCGCTGGAGCTGTTGCCATTCTACCGCCCTGAGGGTCGTCAGCCGAGCGCGATGGCCCGGCGTGGCGATTGGTTCAACGAACTCGCTAACAATCTAAGGCGCGTCATCGAACACCTCCTTCGTCCGCGACTCGCGCGCCTTTTCGGTCTCGTGCAGCACCTTCTGCTGCATGCGAATGACCTCGGCGACCTGGTTCACGACGTCAACGAAGCTTTCCCACTGCGACATCTGCTCCAGGATGTTCCTCATCTTGGTCAGCGTTTCCTGATGGAGTCGTCGAGCGGCGTCCTTGCTGGCGCCGGGGGTTGATCCAGCGCCCGCCAGGGATTGCAGCAGCCCGCGCAACTGGTTCATCGGCCCGGCGGTGAGTGCCCGCAGGGGATCGATGACGCCCTCCTGCAACAGCCGGTGCGACTTCGGTGAGCCGATCTGGTTCAGCGTCATCTCCTGGAGCGTGTCGGCGATGCGGCCGGCGATCTGGTCGAGCTGCCGCGAGCCCGAGTGAAGCTGGCGCATCATCTGAAGATAATCCTCGGACGCCGGATTGCCGGCCAGGACCGGCGCTTGCTTTTCGGCGGCTTCGATCACGGCGAGAAACTTCGTGCGCTCGCCGCGCTGACGGACCAGGATCTCATAAAAGAGCTCATCGGGCGAAACGACCTGGAGCGCGAGCACGCTCGAGCGGCCGGTCTGCATGCCACGGGCGCACCGGTCGTCGGCCTCACCCACAAACCGAAGCAACGTTCCGACCTTGGGCGAGCTTGCTTGAAGCAGGACGTCATGACGGACCTGATGGTCCAGTACCGGGCGTCCGGGCTCGCCGGATAGCGGGAACGCGACCGTGGCGCGCTCGGTTTTCGGCTCGGACTTATCATCGATGCTGAACGTCCGATCGACCCGCAAGCGGACGGCTCCCAGGCCGAAGTCGTCGGTAGCGGCCAGCGATAGCGGAAGCGTGGCAACCGGCGTGACATGACTGCTGACACCAAGCGCACGCAACGTGACCCGCGGCTCCCGGTCCCTCAGAATGCCCAGCGACAGAAAGGCGGGTCGCGACGAGAGGCCCGTCCGGGTCGAACTTGAGCACGATTTCCAGTGTGACCGCCTGGCGGAGCGTCCACTGGGCCGCGAAGGTTCGCTCGTTGATGCGCTGCACCGCGGGCTTGGTTTCGGGTTGGACTTTGAGCTGGGTGTCGTCGAGCTGCTCATTGCCGACCAAGGTCAGCTCGACCTCGGTATCCGGCAGGAAGAGCAGGTGCTGTCTCGGGTCTTCGACAGTGCGGAAACCCTGGTAGGTTGCTCCCGGCTCCCGGACGCGCAGCCTCGTTTCGGCCAGCGAGGGCCTGTCAACGCGCTCGAGCGTCACCGGCCCCAGCCAGTCGTCGCCGCCGGCCAGGGTGAAAGTCGACCGGGATGACGACGGCGGGAATTCAAAGCGAAATTGAGCCGGGCCCACGTCCACCATCGACCCGGAACGCGTACTTCCCTGGGCGGTCCGCTCGCGGACCATCACCGCCCGCGGCTTCGCCGGCAAACTGGGCTCACGTCGTAGCGCCAGCGGCTCGCCGCGCCCATGCACGATCCACCGGCCTCCGCTTTTTTCGACCATCGGCAGGTCGCTACGGACCTCCACCAGAAACGGCTCGTCGCGCGGCGCCGCGATCCGTCCGCGATCGTCCAGGCCCATGACGGTCAGATAGGTCCGCTGCGGCCAGCGCTCCCGGGAGCCGAGCAGCCACCGCGCGACGCTCAATCGAGCGGCCTCGGGCGCCCACCAGATGGCGGCCGCGGGGACGAGCAGGCCCAGGAACAAGGTCCCGGCGTGCATGGCCGTGCGCCGGCGGTTCCAGAGCGAATGCCAATCTGACTCGGCCAGGGCGGCGCAGGCGCGGCCGACCGCGAGCCTGACCATCGCCGCGGAGGTGGTTGCCGCCGGCTCGTCCGCCAGGTCCGGAAGCTGGAGTACGTCGGCAATCTGCTGTCCCACTCCCGGCCGGAAGCGATCGAGCGTCAGGGCCAGCGAAAGCTCGTCCAGCCGCGATGACCGCCAGCGGCGGACGGCAGAAGCGCCCAGGAACGCGGCGACCCCCGCGGCACTCATGAAGAGCAGCAAGATCCGCACCGCGAGACCGAACCGGAACCACCAGTCGAAGAAGACCAGGATCGCCGCGGCCGCCGCCAGGATAACCGCCGCCAGGGCCGCAAACTCGAGGCCCAACTGCCAGAGCAGCCGCCAGCGCAGCCGCCGGAGCCGGGCGCGCAGCGCGCGCTGCTCGTCGCGTAGCCCGCCCAAGGTCGGTAGTTCCATCACATTCAACACCGTAAAGACCCCGAGAGCCCGCTGCCTATACCATCCGATTGATCTTTCGTAACACCCACTCGACGGTCAAGCTGAGGATAATTGTCACGTAGAAGAGAGGCGCATCCCACAATTCATCGCGATTCTCGAGTGTTCGCGTGATCTCCCGCATCGAAATCGCCTCGTCCAGGTGCTGCACCTCGGCCAGATCGAACACGCGGCCGCCGGTGAGCCGGGCGAGCTCGGTCAAGAGGGGCCGGTTGAGGGACGGCTCGTCGATTTCCCGCTTGGGCGGATCGACGCGAAACGTTGTCGTCGACACCCGCACCCCGGAGCCGAGATCGGCGGCCGCCACCGGTACGATTCTGAGTGTGTAGGCGCCGGCCTGCTGGGCGGGAAACGTCGCCGTGAGCATACCGGGGTCGTCGGGCACGCGCTCGAACCGCAGCGGCTCCGGCGGCTCGCCGGCGATCTCCAGCTCGGCGCGTCAGCTCGGATGCCTCGGCCAGCGCGGCCGGATCGGTATAGCGGACGCCGACCGACACTTTATCGCCGACGCGATACGCCGCCCTTCCCCAGATGCACCTGGAAGGGAAACCGGCCGCCGAGCGCCTTGTTGCGCCCCACGCGATCGACCAGACGCGCCCAGAAGCCGTCGAAGTAATCCTCCGAGAGATAGCGCCAACGGTACGTGCTGTCAAAGCCGATGAATACCGTCCGGCCCGGCCCGTAGAGCTGCGAGGCCAGGAGCACGTGCCGGCCGTACTGGTTCGACATCCGCGGATCGCCGTGGCGGGCCAGGATGGTCGCGCCGGGTCGGGCGCGGGTAACCGGAAAGCTCCAGTACATGCCCGGCAGGCTGGTCAGGATCGCCCGGTTGCGCAGCGGATCGGGGTTGAATTCGAAGACAGGATCGCCGCGGCCCTCAGGCGTCAGTTCGAGTGCGTAGGTGGATTGAGAGCTGAGCCGCACCTCCGCCTCGCTCCGATAGAGGCCGGCGTCGCGAACGACCGGCAGGATCCGCGTCCAATCGCCGCCCGACACGCTCGGACCGGCCGCCTCGAAGAGCTGTGGCGAATGGAGCTCGCCGGCGACGAAGATCAGACCGCCGCCCTCCTGGCCGACGAAGTGCGTGATCATCTCGGGCCACGCGGCCCCCAGGGCGCGCAGGTCCGGGTCGATCATGAGCAGCGCGTCGTACTGGCGCAGCTCGCTGTCGTTGGCGGGCAGTCGCTGGATCGGGCCGATCGCCTGGCTGACGGAAGCCCGGATCGGCATGCTGGATCCAGCCGGCGAATTCGACGTGCTGGTCGCGCAAGAGGGCGTTGCGGAGAAACTGCACCTCCGGCGATGGCTCGCCGGCGATCAGCAAGACGCGGATCTGCTGACGGACGACCTTCATCGCGGCCGTCGCGACGTTGTCGTCCAGGGTCAGCTCCGGCCCGGCATCCTCGACCCGGGCGCGGAACTCGTACTGGCCTATCACGCGGGGCGTGATCCGGAAGCGTCGCTCGCTTGAGAATGCCGTCCTCACCCAGCACGACGCGCTGATTGCCGACCGGCTCCCAGGCACCGTCGTTGACCCGGTGCTCCAGGACGATGGTCGCCTCCGCGTCGCGCAGGCCGCGTGCCTCGACGACGACGGCCAGCGTCATCGGGTCGCGCACGAACACAACGGGGCTGACCTCGATCTCGGCCAGCCGGATGTTCCGCGGTCCCTCGTCGCCGCCGGCCGCGATCGCGAAGATCGGGATATTCTGTCGGGCCGCCGCCTCGACCGCGCGCAAGCGGGTCTTCGCCCGTGTTGGACCGTCCGTCGGTCGCCAGGATCACGCCCGCCACCGGCTGGCCGCGATGCGCCGCCAGCACGCCGTGCAAGGCGTCGCCCAGGGCGAGACCGGCACGATTCGGCTGGATCGTCGTCGAGCGTGCGCGTCGCGCGCCGACGGCCGCCGCGCCGGGCTGGGCGGCCGATTCCAGGTCGTAAACAAAGAGCTCGCGGCCGCGGCCCAGAGCCTCGAGACCCGGGCGGAGGACCGTCTTGACCAGGTCGAGCCGCGGCGTCTCCCGCAGCCGCTCGACGGGCGACCTGCCCGCCGCTGGACTCCAGCTTCAAGGCCGCGGCGGTCTGACCGCGCGCGACTCGTCGGTGTACGGGTCGGAAAACTTCATGCTCTCGCGAGTCGTCGAGCACCAGCAGCAGGTGCGACGGCACGGTCTCGCGACGGATCGAGACCAGCACCGGCTCGACCAGCATGGCCGCGACGGCCAGCAACGTGAGCACGCGCAGCCCGACCAGAAGCAGCCGCTTGCCTCGCGACAGCTCGCGGCGCTCCCATGCGTAGAGCCGCCAGAGCAGCGCCAGGAGCAGAATCGCACCGAGGATCAGCAAGGGCGGCGCCCGTGCCGCGCGGCAGAGCGGCGAACTCGAGGCGGGATTCACCCCCCGCGATCGCGCCGGGCGACCGTTCGATTCCCAGTAGTAGCTGCCAGATTCTGTTCATAACGTTCGATCAACAGGTCCTCATCGCGAGCGGCCGACCCAGGTTGCGCAGTATCGACTCGACGACCAAGAGAACAAGCAGCGCGCCGGCCAGGTCGCGCCAGATCTCGCGACCGGTCGGGGAAAAGAGGTTCGCGTCGTTCCCCGCGCCGGTCGCGATCTCGATGTCCAGCGGCTCGAGGAGCGACTTCACGTCCGGCGGCGTCGATCCGCTCCAGGTCGCTTTCGCGCGGATCGGGGTTGGCCGCGTACAGATCCTGCTGGGTGCCCAGCGGGCCTTCGTCCCACGAGATCCGATAGACGCCCGCCTGCCGCGTGTCGGGGACGATGATCTCGACCGCCGGACCGCGATCGCCGGTGTCTTCGCTCAAGGGCGCGCCGGCAGCGACCGCGGCTCGCCGCCGCCGGGAGGAGTCAAGCGGACGTTCGCGACCTGCTGGCTCGAGTGGACGACGCGCCGCATCCGCTCGCCGGCCGTGATCGTGTTGGCGAACGGGGTCGGCCGCGCCGCCCCGCGCACCGCCTCGCGCACGGCCAGGACGAAGCTGGGCTCGATCGGCCAGTCGTTGCCGGCGCGGTCGGCGGTGGTCGTCCAGAGCAGGACGCGCCCCTCGCCGAGGATCCCGCTCGATCACCGCGGGCGACCGGCCGGGTTGTTCCAGCGCGCCAGCACCCGGACCTGAGTCCCGGTCGGGTCGCGTCTCGTCGACGGTCATGATCTGACGGGCCGACGACCCGCTCGAGCGCCGACGGCTTCAGCTCCAGCAGCTTCTCGAGCGGCGAGGGACGCACGGGCTCGACGATCAGCGCCGCGGATGTTCTCGTCGACCAGGCTCTTGAGCGCGCAAGGGCAGGAGCCGGCCGTCGGCGCGGTAGAGCAGGTCGTTGTAGAGGCCGACGTCGAGCTTCGCCCCCGTGAAGATCATCAGGCCCATGCCCGCCTTGACGAGCCGGCCCAGCCGCTCGGCCTGCTCGGGCGTCGGCGCCGCGACGTTGGCCAGGACCAGCACGTCGGCCGGCTCGAGCCGCTGGCGAGAGGAAGTCTTGTCCGGCACGACCTCGACCCGCCAGGCCTCGGCCGCGCCGATGCCGATCGACAGCGGCGCGGCCAGGTAGTCGACCTCGGAGCCGAACGGCTCCGACGACGGCTCGCCGTCGACCAGGCGGATCAGCAGCGAGTCCTTGACCGGCACGGCGGCCCAGCGCTGGTTGTCGCCGGGCAGCTCGTCGTCGGGGAGCTGGAGCGAGAGGTCATGCGGCCCCGCGCCGGGAAAGCGGACCGACAGCGGGACCCGGACCGTGTCGTGCGGCGCGATCTCCGGCAGCACCACCTCGGTCGGCTTGTCGTCGACCCGCAGGATCGCCTTGGCGCCGGCGAGCGTCCGCGACGAGTCGTTGCGGATCACGGCCTCCCAGCGGCTCTCCGCGCCGGCGAGGATCGTGCGGTCGAGCGGCAGGAGCGACTGGAGCGAGACGTTGGCGGTCTCGTCGTCGCCGACGTCGACCACCCGCACGCCGGACGCCCTGCTCGCTCCAGCGCGCGGGCGATCGCGCCGACGCCCGCGTCCCAGCCGCTCTTGCGCAGGTCGGTGATGATCGTGAGCTGCCGCGTCGGGATAGGTGCAGGATCGCAAGACCTCGTCGACGCCCTCGAGCACGGCCGGCCAGGCGGCGTGCGTGCGCGGTGAGCGGCAGCGACCGCGACGGCGGCCGGCGAGCTCGTCGCGGCGCGATCCCTCGACTTCGTGGAGCACCGGCGACCGGGGCGCCGAGGTGGTCGACGAGCGTGCAGCGGTCCTGCGGCCGCACCGCGGCCAGGAGCGCCGCGGCCGCTTGCGGCGCGCGCTGGAACGCCGACGCCGTCGCCGGCCGCGTAGCCCATGCTCAGCGAGTCGTCGACCAGGACGACCTGGCTCGAGCGGCCGCCGCTGCCCAGCCAGCGCTCCAGCCCCGTCGGGTTGAGCACCGGCCGCGCCAGGAAGAAGAACAACAGAACCGGCAGGGCGATCCGCAGCAAGCAGGAGCAGGAGCTGCTCGATCTGAATCCGCCGCCGGTTGCGCTGGATCGTCAGCTTGAGATAGTGCATCGGCGCCCACTCCACCCGGCGGAACCGGCGGCGGTTCAGCAGGTGGATGATGAGGGGGATCGCGCCCAGCAGCGTCCCCCAGATCAGCAGTGGGCTCAAGAAAGGTCATCATGATTGCGAATCGCGTGCCCTGGCGGCCGCGCCCGTGCCGGCCTCCTGCGCGGGAATGCAGGAATAGGCTGAGCGAGGCGCCCAGCGGCTCGTCGGTCAAGAAACGCACGTGATCGTAGCCGCGGTTGCCGCACTCCCGCCGGACGCCGTCGAGGAATTCCGTCATCGCCTTCTGATACGACCGGCGAAACGCCCAGGGCTCGGCGAAGAGCTCTTCGTCGCCCTCGATGTCGTGGAAGATCGTCGGGCCGTCGAACGGCAGCTCGAGCTCGTCGCGGTCGAGCACCTGCATGACGAGCACCTCATGGCCGCTGAACCGCAGGCGGTTCAGGCCGTCGTAGACGGCGTCCAGGTCGGTGAACAGGTCCGAGACGATCACCAGCAGGTTGCGGCGCCGGAACTGGTCGGTGAGCGAGCGGAGCAGGCCGCCCAGCTCGGTCTTGCGCGCCGGCTGGCATTGTTCGAGCAGGTCCGGACATGACCAGCGATCTGCGCCTGGGTCGCGCTCGGGGGCAGCACGGTGGTCGGCCGCTTCGTCGAACAGGACCAGGCCGACCGGGTCTTGCTGGCGCGTCAAGCAGCATCGCCAGCGCGACGACCAGGGTGGCGGCGTAGTCGAACTTCGACAGGGCGGCCGGAGCCGCGATAATTCATCGATGCGCTGGCGTCGACGACGAAGGTGACGCGGACGTTGCTCTCTTCTTCGTACTGCTTGATGTAATGGCGGTCGGAGCGGGCGAAGACGCGCCAGTCGAGCCGGCGCAGGTCGTCGCCGGGGGTGTACTCGCGGTACTCGGCGAACTCGATGTTGAAGCCGTGGAACGGGCTGCGGTGCTGGCCGCTGATCGCCCCCTCGACGAGCCGCCGCGAGCGCAAGCGTCAGGTCGGCGATCTGGGCGATCACGTCAGGATCGGAATACTTCCGCGACGGCGGCATCGGCGGCTCCCTTGCGGACCGGGACGTCGTTCAAGAGCTTCTTGATGATCGAGTCGCTCGTCTCGCCGGCGGCCTGCGCGTTGTAGTTGATGACGATGCGGTGCCGCAGCACCGGCAGCGCGACCGCGCGGATGTCGTCGATCGAGACGCTCGGCCGGCCGGCGAGCGCGGCTCGGGCCTTGGCCGCCAGGATCAGCGACTGCCCGGCGCGCGGCCCGGCGCCCCAGGCGACCCACTCGCCGATATACGCCGGCCCGCCGTGCGTCGGGCCCGCGGGTCGCCCGGACCAGGTCCATCGCGTAGTCGATGCAGTGGTCCGAAACCGGCACCCGGCGCACCAGCCGCTGCAAGGCCGCGATCCGCTCGCCCGTGAGCATCGGCGTGATCTCGGGCTCATCGACGCCGGTCGTCAGCCGGTAGATCCGCCGCTCCTCCTCGGGCTTCGGATAGGTGATGAAGATCTTGAACAGGAAGCGGTCGAGCTGGGCCTCGGGCAGCGGATAGGTCCCTTCCTGCTCGATCGGGTTCTGCGTGGCCAGCACGAAGAACGGGTCGGGCAAGGCGATGGCGGTGGCCGCCGGCGGTGACCTGGCGCTCCTGCATCGCCTCGAGCAGGGCGGCCTGGGTCTTGGGCGGCGTGCGGTTGATCTCGTCGGCCAGGATCAGGTTGGCGAAGATCGGCCCCGTGCACGAACCGCAGCTCCCGCGCGCCGCTGCTGCGGTCTTCGTAGAGCACCTCGGTGCCGGTGATGTCGCTGGGCATCAGGTCGGGCGTGAACTGGATGCGGTTGAACTCCAGCGAGAGCGACTGCGCCAGCGAGTGGACCATCAGCGTCTTGGCCAGGCCCGGGCACGCCCTCGAGGATGCAGTGCCCGCGGGCGAAGACGGCCATCAGGAGCTGCTCGACGACTTCGTTCTGGCCGACGATCTGCCTGGCGATCTGCTCGCGGATCTGGTCGTGGCCTGTTGCAGCTCTTCCAGTTCGGCGAGATCGAGTTCATCGGTCGTGCGTGGTGCTCAAGATGCGCATTCCTCTCCTAACGCTGGAAGACCGGGAGAAACTTGAACGGAAGCTGCAAGATGATCACGGCGATCGCGGTGCCGTAGACCTCGCCGATCCCGTCGCCGTTCCACGAGCCGTCGGGCGCCTGCATGGCGATCAACTGGTCGCGGGTCGCCGGGAAAGTACTTGTCCCAGTACTGGTCGCCGGCCATGTAGAACCCCTGGGCGGCGTAGAGGTGCGAGTAGAAGGCGTGGCCGCCCCCCTTGTCCCATCCTTCGTTGGCGCGGAACTGGTCCCAGACGTACTTCAGGCAGTCGGTGGCGATCGTCGCTGTCGAACTGGCCGGCGTTGTAGAGCGTCGCGACGGCGGCCGCCGAGATCGGCAGCCGGGGCCCGCCGCCGGAGCGCAGCGAGTACTGGATCCCCCCCTCGGGGGTCCGGCATTTCTCGAGGTACTTGATCGATTCCTCGATCACGGCCCGCGGGACCAGGAACCCGGCGTTGTGCGCGGCCCGCAGCGCCTGCACCTGGGTGACCGTCACCGACCCTTCGTCGCCGCCGCCGGGGATGTAGGTCCAGCCGCCCGTCGCCGCTCTGGCCCTGGCTGGTCAGCGTGACCGCCTTGCGGATCGCGACCTGCACCTGCTTGCGCAGCGACTTCCTTGGTGATCATGCCGTAGACCGAGGCCAGGAACAACAGCGCGAAGCCGTGCCCGTGCATCGGCTGGCCGCTGTCCTGCGATCGGGCCGGTGATCAGCCCGGTGGGCGTGGCGCAGCGCACCAGGAACTCGACGGCCCCCTGCACGTTCCTGGAATAACTGGCCGCGGGTCGGCGAGTCGCCGTGCGCCAGGAGCGCCGTGCCGGCGAGCCCCGTCATGGCCACCGGGTACGCCTGGCCGCCGCCGGTGATCCACGAGCCGTCCTCGGCCTGCTGGGCGGCGAGATAGTCGAGCCCCTTGATCACCGCCCGCAGCGTCTCGGGCGTCACGTGCTTGGGCAACACCTCCTTGTCAGCCGCGTTACAGCGCGCCGAGGTCGCGAGCCAGCCGGCGCCGGCGAGCGAGCCGATGACGCCGTTGCGGCACGATTCGAGGAAGCCGCGGCGACTCGGAAACGCGGTCCGTTGGCTCAATCGGGATTCATGGCTGGTTGGCCCTCCCTTTGCCGTCGGATCGGGAATGAACCTCGAAACGCACCAGCAGCTCGACCCGGACGGGGATCTCCTGGAACCGCGCCGTCACCAGCCGCTTGCGCGGCGCGTCGTCCTGGGAATCGGCGTTGGCGCTCGCCGGCCCTCGCCGGGGACGACAAGCTCGCGGACCGCCACGATCGGGCCGAGCTCGACGCGGCTGAGTCGCGCCAGCCGCTCGGCCCGGGCGCGCGCATCGGCGATCGCCTTCTCGTAAGCTTCCTCCTGGAGCTTGTCGAAATCGTCGAGCACGAAACGAACCAGCCCTGACGGGGGGATAATATCGTACCGGTAATAGTAATACGGGGGGAAGTCATCCTGGCTTGCCGACCTTCGCGCCGGCGTCCTGGGCGACGTCGAGCAGCCGGCCGACCAGTTGCAGCACGGCTTCTTCGTCCATCTTGCGGATGTCGGCGGCCTTGACGACCAGCTTCCGCGTGAGCTGGACCTCGGTCTTCGTGCGCGAATTCGGCTGGTAGTCAAAGAAGTACGGGCTCTGCATCATGCCCTTCTGGTCGACCAAAAGCCCGCGTTCATCCACGACGACGTTGGCGAGCTTGAGTGCGGTGAATGCCTCGTGGATCCGCCGCTTGGCATCGCGGTACTTGACGATCGCGTCGGCGGTCAGCTCGGAGGCGGCGGAAACCTCAGGTCGATCTCGAACTGGTTGGGCCTGGCCGCGACGTGCCCTTTGCCCGCCACGGTGAACCCCTCGATATTCTGCGGCGCACCGGACCCGACTGAGCCCGGCTCGAAAAACTGGGCCGCGCGGCCGGAGGGCCCAGGACCAGCAAGAGGACAATGCCAGCGATTTTCGATCGATTCATCTTCGAGGCTTCTCCTTTTTGGTCGCAAGGTCGTCGCTCGCGGCGACCCGCGGGCCGGCCGGACGGCGCGGATAGGCCGAGATCGTACGATTGGACACCGCGAGGAGCCAGTCTTCGGTCAGGAACAGGTCGCCGCCCGCCGACGCCCAGGTCCTTGCCGCGGAAGATCCGTCGCACCGTAGCCCGGTCCTGGGCTCGATCTCGTAAGATGCCGCGCGGCGTCAGTTGCCACAGGCCGTCCGGGCGCACCAGAACGCCGGCCGTGCATGCTGTCGCCGGCGACGCGCGTCGCCCACAAGAGCTTGCGCGACTGGAGGTCGACGGCGCTTAGCTCATCGCCGCCGAAGATAAACGACGCGATCATCTCCGCCGAGCAAGCGCGCGGACTTGGTGATCGGCCGGTCCCAGAGGACCTTCATCCGGTTGGGATCGACGACATAGAGGCGGTCGGACTGCGCCCCCTTGACGAGAAAACGCCTCGCCGGTCACCAGGGGTTGACTGGCCGCGGCGGTTGGTTCCTGGGGCTCGTAATAATAAGAAGCGATACCCGGACCGGAACGGGATCCGTCTTGTAGCCGAACCCCCAATCGAGAACGCCCGAATCGGCGTCGAGCCGCGCCATCACGCCGACGTGCGTGTCGATATAGATCGCACCGGCCTGTTGCACCAGCCGCGGCTGGGGCGATGACTCGCGACTGTAATAATAAAAGTACTGTTGACCCTGGCGAAACGTGCCGACCTCGGACTTCCAGAGCACCTTGCCGTCGTGAGGCTGTATCGCCAGGACGAACTGTTGCGGCTGGCCCTGGCGCTGTTGCGGGTTGGCGTGAGTCTTGGCCGCTATGGAACAGCTTGCCTTCGGCCAGGAGCGGCGAGCCGACCAGATCGTAAGGCGCGTAATCGGGTAAGTCGGTCGACTTCCAGACGACCTCGCCGTTATCGGCCCGCCGGCAGGTCAACTGAAAGGGTGCAAAGTAATTCTGGTCCTTGAGGTCGCGGGCCAGGCTCCAGACGTACTCTTCGGACGCGACGATCGCAAACCGGCTCACATCCAGCATGCGGGCAAACTCCTGCATCGCGGGGACTTCGATCTGGTGAAACGACGCGGAGCGCCAGAGCATCTTGCCGCTCGGCAGATCGACCGCGAAGATATGCCCGAGGTAGTTGGCGAAGAGCGTCTTTCCCACGACCGCGACCGGCGGCACGGCGGTGCTCAAGGGGTTCGATTCCCACTGAATCAGCTCGGGCGGAGTCATGCCGGCTTCGACCGAATCGGCGAAACGCAGTTGCCAGGCCGGATCGACGGTGCCGCCGAGGTCCGGGCCAGCGGCGGCCGATCGAACCCCCGGTTTCGGCTGCCCGGGATCGGCGGCCGATCTGTCATCGCCCATCACGCGGCGCAGCAGGTCGGCCGGCGCCCCGGTCTGCCCGCCCAGGGTGATCTTTTCATCGCTGTATCGATCGGCCAGCTCGCCCTTGACCTGATCGAATTCCGACCGGCGCCCCGCGCGGGCAAGCGCCAGGGCGGCTTTCACCGCCAGCAGAGCAGGCGATAGGTCGGAGTCGGTGCGTTCGCGCAGCACGGCCAGCCAGCAGTCGGCGGCGCGATCGAAACGACCTAGCTCGAAGTAAAGATCGCCCAGCCGATCGGCCGCATTGTCTCCGATCGACGTGATGAAGTAGGCCGAGAATATGCGTTCGAGGTTCGGCAGCTCCTTGGGGCCCTCGGCCTCGTCGAACAGCTTCTGAGCCTCGGAGTCGTAAAACAAACGATAGGCAGCCTGGCCGTTGGGCGAGAGCGCAGTGAGCAGCCCGCGGCGTTCGCGCCCGACCGGAATGATAAAACCATTGTCGCCATCAATGAAGCGGAGGACCTGATCCTCGGGAACGGTGTAAAGCGCCTTCAAGGCCCGCTCCCACGCGCCGCGCCGCTGAAAGCGCGCGAAATCATCGATCGCGTCTTTCACTTCCGTGGACGCGGGCGGCATCTGGAGCGGCCGGGCCGGATTGTCGTTCGAGACCTTGTCCTCGTCTTCTTTTTCCTTGGTCTGACCAAGGGCCAAGGCCGGCAGGAGGAACAGGATCGCGATTGCCATCCGAATCACGGTCGTGTCACCTCAATTGAAGACTCTGGTGTCGCGCTTTTCCGTCGCCGCCCCAAGCACGGCCGAGACAGAAAGCCGGGGGACAACCTGAACCACTGGCTACTGGTGTCGAGGCATTGCCGCCCCAAGCACGGCTGAGACAGAAAGCCGGGGGACAACGCCTCGGGAACGTGTTCCTTGCCCCGAAGGGGCCGCAACAAGTCAGCCCAGGGCAACGCCCAGGGAACGAGCATCGTCAACCACCCACGGCCGGCCCCGCAAGGGCGAAACAAGCCCATTCAATCCCAGACTTTCATTTGTGTCGCCCTTACTGGACTCGAGTTTCGCAATGCCCGGCGCAAAAACCAGCATAAGACACTTGTAGTCGATGTTAATTCCGGCATGCAAGTCAATTTATTCAGAAAGTTCGGTGTTTGTCCTTTGTCCTTTGTCCTTTGTCCTTGGTCCGTTGCTGGAAGGTTCGTTAGGGCCCGCGTTGGGTTCGGTCCGCGGAATTTGAGTCGATTGTCCTTGGTCCGTTGTCCTTGGTCCGTTGTCCTTTGCTGGAAGTCTCGGTAGGGCCCGCGTTGGGTTCGGTCCGCGGAATTTGAGTCGATTGTCCTTGGTCCGTTGTCCTTGGTCCGTTGCTGGAAGTTTCGGTAGGGCCCGCGTTGGGTTCGGTCCGCGGAATTTGAGTCAATTGTCCTTGGTCCGTTGTCCTTGGTCCGTTGCTGGAAGTCTCGGTAGGGCCCGCGTTGGGTTCGGTCCGCGGAATTTGAGTCGATTGTCCGTGGTCCGTGGTCAGTTGTCCGTTGTTCGATGTTCCGTCAGGGCCCGCGTTGGCTTCGGTCCGTGGATTCTGATCACGACCGTGCCGAGCACCCGGCTGGCACGCAGCCAGGTCCTCTTGAGCCGCACCGGCTCGCACGCTGGCTGGTCGTCCTGAGCTGCACTCGGCTCGCACGCCGCCTGGTCGTGTTGGGGTACAGAGGACAAAGGACCAGGGACAAAGGACGAATCCGCAACGGACAAGGGACGACGGACAACGGACAAATAGGTCTTGACCGTCTGGTTGACCAGTCGCGCGGCCGACAGCACATAGCGGCGCAGCTTTTCGCCTTCGGGGCTGGTGTCAAAGGCCAGGCGGTCCGGCGCCTCGGCGGCGTCGGCCTCGGCGATCTCCTGGTTCCGCGCAGGATCAATTTCAGCCGCGATGTCTGACGGTCCACCAGTGCCTTGAGGACCTCGCGCACCGCGTCGGCGTCGGGCGGCTTGAGCTTCGGCAACTGCCGCCGCCTCAGCTCCTTGTTGTAGACGTCATCCTCGTGCCGGTTCGCCATCAGCTCGCGTTCGAGGGGGGCGAAGGCTTTGCCGTTCTGGCCGTCCGGCAGGAGTTCGAAGCTGGCCGTGAAGATCTGGGTCACCTCGGGGTCGTCAACCGCGTCCAAGGGCTGTTTTCCCAGGAGTCGGGTTGCTTTGAATTGATCGGGTGCGACGCACACTTCGCCTGGTTCCAGCCGCGCCCACAATTCGGCCCAGCGATCCAGCAGCCATCGGCAGCCGGCGACCGTGCGCTCCAGGCGAGTAACCAGGAGCGCCGGATTGTTGGGGTCGGCGGGGTTTTCCGACCAGGAGATTCGCCGTTCCCATTTGAGTCCCATGCTTACGCTATGTGGGTAGAGCTGCCACGGCCCGCGGGCACTCCACAGGAGCCGCTGCCCCAGCGCCACGGCTTCTTCGTTCTCTCGTTGTTCCCGCTCGATGGCGTCGTGGCGGATCTTGTGGCTGAGCCTGGCCACCTCGGCACGCGTGGCACGATCGAGCGACAAGGAGGTCGCGGCGACTCGCTCCAGTAATTCGACCTCAACCTGATTTTGCGGAGCAAAGCTATCCATCACCGCATCAACCCGCGCCTGGAACGCCGCCGGATCTTCGCCGGGCAACACGGGTACCGTGGCGGCCAAGCCGTGCTGGAGGCCGTTGAATCGGGAGCGGCTCTTGCCTTCCGGCGTTCTGGGACCAGTACTTCTTTGCGCATTCTTGCGATTGGCGTCGATTCGCTTTTGCGAAGTCGGGGGGGCGACTGTGTTTTCGGGGGACATCGGGGTTTCCTCAGATATTGACCGAAAGAACAAAGATTCTGACCACGGACAGCCCAGCGCGGCCGGGCGGCAGCCGCCGTGTTTGTTTAACACGGAGCCAACGGCGACGGCGACCGTTTACGCTGGAGCAGTGAACGCCGTCGCCGTTGGCTCCGGGTTAGCGACCTTTCCCGCCCGAGATTTGCGCAGGACGCGACCATTCCAAGCGTTAGCACAACGGGAAGCACGGAACAGCCAGCAAAAGCTCGCACCGTTCGCGGAACCGCCTTATTAGGTAATATGCCCCATGTTTTGCATATAGTACAGACAAACCAGATTATTCTCCCTGAACTGGTCCTATTATGCTGTTGATTATGAATTGTCCGTCGTATACGGGATAATCAGCGGGAGGGATACCGCACGTGGCTTCGTGTGGGCATCTGTATGGTCGGTGCAACCCACCGCGAGCGGTGTGCGGCCGGTGGGTTGCAACCGCCCTACAAACGTACGACGTGACGGGACCGAGCGTGGTGCAACGGGCCGCTTGAGGCGGTATGCTCGACGAAAGGCTGACACCCGAGGCCATGGCAGGGAGGGAGCCGATGAATCGATCACGAATCTCGATCCTTGGCATGATGGGGATCGTCTTCGTCGCGGGTCTCATCATGGAGCATCGTCCACCAACCGACGAACGCCGAGCGCGCGGAATTGTTGAGGCAGGACGTCGGTCGCTGGATGCCGGCATGCCGCTCGCGTCCGGAATGCTCTTGACCGACCCGCTTGGCAACTTATCCTGAAGGTGTATTAAGTCCTCTGATATGATGGAGGAATGGATATGGCACGGATGTCGCGTTCGCTCGCAACGGCGGCTTTGCTCGCCTTGCTGACATGCTCCGGATGTGCCTCCTGGCATTATCGGAAAGAAAACCGACGGGCTGATGCTGGGAGTTCGACAAACCCCACCGAGACTCCAGTACTATTCCAGAGCTTGCAAAACGCTTCGATGAACAATTGGAACTTCCAGCGCACCGGCATCACCTTCTGAGCCGAGCACGAGCCGTCCTTTACCCGCGAAACCTTCCCCTTGCGTGTGTTTCGTGTTTTTCGTGGTTAAGAATCCGGATTCCCTGTCTGTTCGGAACAGGCGGCGAGCTGCGTCCGGGGTGCCGCACAACCCACTGCTCAAAATCGGTTATACGAAACGGGCGAAGCCATGAAAACGGCCAAGGGTTGCTGGCGGCGCACCGCGCCAAGGCAAGGTCATCGGCTTGACGTTCAGCCGCGCATCACAGGGCGATCCCGATCGGGATCGTTGTCCCCGTAGAAGCGCTCTGCACGGCGCCGCTTGCGGGCACGAACTCGATTGAGCACACCCTTGGTGCTCAGAGGATCACGCCGTATGGATCGGGTGGGGGAAGCGGGAGACCCGAGGGTCGTAGCAAACGCGCAAACCGAAAGCGTTCGCTCCCGAGAGCGAGCGACAATTCGAGGCTTCACCCTGGGCTGGTTGCGTTCACTAATCGCGTCCCGGTTTCCGCGCTAACGGTTCTTGGACGTCGATCGCTGATACACCCGCACATAGTCGATGACGTAGCGCTGCGGAAAGATGCTATCGTCGATCCCCTTCTGACCCCCCCAGCCTCCGCCGATGGCAAGGTTGAGAATGAGATACTCATCCTTGTCGTAAGGCCAGGCGTCCCGGCCGGTACCCTCATTGCGGTAGGTGAAGTACTTGTGCGAGTCGACGAAAAAGTCGATCTTCTGTGCGTCCCACTCGACTGCGTACACGTGAAGTGCCGAAGATGCATCGGCGATGGCGATCTTGTCCCCCTTGTTCGTCCCGCGCACGTGGTTGTACTTTGCGGTGTGGATATTCCCGTGGATGACCCCGGGGTCGAAGCCGACGAATTCCATGATGTCGATCTCGCCGCAGGCGGGCCAGCCGGCGCGATCGATGTTCGTCCCCAGCATCCAGATCGCGGGCCAGGTTCCCCGGCCGGAAGGCAGCTTGGCCCGCACCTCGATCCGGCCGTAAGTCCAGGCGGCCTTGTTGCGCGTCGTCAAGCTCGCTGACGTGTAATCCGCGAAGCCGCGCGCGTCCCGCGCCTTCTCCGTGATCCGGACTTTACCGCGGCGTCGGACGCGCCGATCGGGTATTTCTCTCTCCTCGCCTCGATCACTAACATGCCGTTCTCCACACGGGCATTCTCCCGGCGTGCCCGCGTGTAGAACTGGCGCTCGTTGTTGCGCAAGTATCCCGTTTCGTAATCCCAATGAGACGGGTCCGGAAGGCCGGGCCGATCGAACTCGTCACTCCAGACAAGCTTCCACTCACCGGCATCGGCCGGCAGTGCCACGAACGCCAACAGGAAGATTCCCAGAAACTGCTCCATGGTTCATTCCTCACTTTCTTGCAACGGAGCCAACGATATTCTAACTTCCACTTGCTGGCCTCTTCAAAGCCCATAGAATGGATTGCTCCGACAATAGTCAGAACCAGTTACCGATTGATCAGACGAATCCTGACGGAGCGTCGCGATGCGAACCCTCACACCGTCACGGCACTGGCTTCGCGGCATCCGCTTGCGGATGAGCCTGCGGACGCTGATGCTACTCGTCCTGGTCGTGGGTGGTGGTCTCGGCTGGTTTTCCCTGCAACGGCAGCGGGAAGCCCGTCGCAGATGGGTGATCGCCACGATCTGGGCATCAGGCTCGTCGGTCGATTCCGACGGCTTGGGGATTTCGCGGATTCTCTGGTTTGGCGGCAGCGTCAATCCCGCCTCGCTCCCCCCGCGACCGCTCACTCCCGAGGAGATCGACGCTCTGGGATCGTGCGACCGCTTGAGAGAGATCATGATGGTCGCAGCCGTGATGAGCGACGACGGGCTGGCCGCTCTCTCGCACGATAAGTTGCTGGAGAAGGTGTACTGCTTCAAGCCCAGGATCACGGACGCCGGAGTGAAACACCTCGCCAGCCTGACCAGCCTCACGACGCTCCAACTCCTGCGCGTGCCTGAACTGACCGACGCGACACTCGCCCACATAGCGGGCTTGACGAACCTCGAGGAAATCACGCTTTCGGGCACGGCCATCACGGGTTCGGGTTTGGTCCACCTCGCCGGGCTAAAAAAGTTGAAGTCGCTAACGATTCCAAACGCGGCTCTGGACGACGCCGGGCTGGCGAACCTCGGGCGGCTTACCGGCCTGGAGAAGCTCTACATCGGCGGTGCTATGTACACCGATGCCGGCATTGCGAGCCTCTCGAGCCTGACGAGCCTGACCGAGCTTGGCATGGGCTCGGACGGGTGTTCGGATCGGTGCCTGGCCATTCTCTCAGGCCTGAGGCAGCTCAAGACCTTGCAAATCGACGGTCCGCAGTTAACCGACGCGTGGCTGGACCGCATGGCCACGATGAAGTCGCTCCGTCAGGTCATGATCGGCGGCGGCCGCGTGAGCGACGAGGCCATCGCACGGTTGCATCGGTCGCTGCCCGAGGTTCAGATCTACGTGAACGGGCGGCCGAAGTGAATGGCTCCTCCAAAACCGACGGGCTGATGCTGCGAGGTGAAAAGGTGTCGGAAACCGTTCCCGTTCCCGACACCTTTATCCGCCTTAGGCCCTTCAGGGCCGCGCATCGACAACTTGTTGTCGATGTTGGGCGTGGGTCTCCTGACCGCGCCCGCTGCCGGACCGAAGGTCTCCCGACTGCCGGCTGCCCCGCAGGGGGCCGCTTTTTCGGGGCGAAGTCCCGGAAAAAGCGTAGACTCTTTCCGCTGAACCTCTGCGCAAGATGCGCGCATCTTGCGATCGCCGGACGGAGCCGGCTCCTACAAAAGCACGTGCTGCTGCGCCGGTGTAGGAGGGGGCTCTGTCCCCCGATCTGTTGGTTGCGGCTATGCCGCGTTGGGGACCGGGAAGTAATAACTTTGCCAATTGTGGTGCAGGCGTCCCGCCTGCCGGTACAGGGAATGCAGGCGGGACGCCTGCACCACAATGGTGCGCGGAGAAAAGGTGTCAGCAACGAATGGCACTCGGAAATTCGTAAGTTGTTTCGGAGAAGTGGGATAGACAAATATCGTCCTCCTTGGGACAAGGATTGGTGCTTGCAAGATCCAAACCCTGTCCGGCAAGGAGGCCGACAATGCCCCAGACTACGCGACGGTGGATTCTGGAAAAGGTCAAGTCCCTTCGCGAGTCCCAGCTCCTTCCCTTTCACGAGATCCTCGACGCCGACACGGTCAGGTCGGCACTGGCGGCAGAGCGGGTCAAATTCAAGGATCGCATCTACACACCTTTCGTGACCCTCTGCCTGTTCCTCTCCCAGGTGCTCGACCCCGACCACTCGTGTCGTGCGGCGGTCGCGCGGCTGATCGTCTGGCTGGCCATCAACCATCGCAAACCTTGCGCCGGAGACTAACAGTTATTGTGATGCACGCCGGCGGCTCCCTCTCGGGGTCATTGTTCGGCTGGTCCGTCAGACCGCTCAGAAAGTGGACGCCGGTGCAAACGCCGATTGGCTGTGGAAGGGACGCAAGGTCTCGCTGGTTGACGGCACGACCGCCTCGATGCCCGACACCGTACAGAACCAACAAGCCTTCCCTCAGGCGAACACCCAGGGCATCGGTTTGGGTTTCCCCGTAGTTCGGATGGTAGGGATCATTTCGCTGGCCACGGGTGTCGTTCGCGACCTGGCGCTGGGGCCGTACAAAGGAAAGGAGACAGGCGAGACGGCCTTGTTCCGCACGTTGCTGGATGGCCTCGAGGCAGGCGAAATCATGCTGGGGGACCGCTGTTATGCCTCGTTTTTCATGATCGCGGACCTGATGCAGCGGAACGTTGACAGCCTGTTCCGGATGCACCAGCGCCGGAGGTTCGACTTCCGCCGCGGCCGACGGCTGGGCGTCGAGGACCACGTTGTCACCTGGACCAAGCCGGAGCGGCCCGAATGGATGGACGAGGAAACCTATGCGCAGATCCCCAGCGAGATCAAGGTCCGCGAACTGCGATTCAAGGTTCAGCAGCCCGGCTTCCGAGTCAACGAGCTGGTGCTGGTGACGACGATGCTCGACGCGGAGGCGTACACCAAGGAAGAGCTGGCAGACCTTTTCCTACAACGATGGAACATAGAATTAGATTTACGCTCAATTAAAGACGTACTCCAAATGGACGTGCTGCGATGCAAGACGCCTGATATGGTGGAGAAGGAGATCTGGATACATTTACTGTCTTACAACTTGATCCGAGGCGTGGCGGCCCAGGCCGCCGAGGCGGCACGGTAAGCAACCGCGACAGTTGAGCTTCAAGGGAACGCTTCAGACGATGACGGCGCTCCAGGAGGCCTTGCGACAAGCAACGCCCAGCGTCAGGGAATACTTGGTGGAGGTGATGCTCACTGCGATTTCGGCGCACGAGGTCGGCGATCGACCCGGCCGCGTCGAGCCGTGCGCAACAAACGACGACCGAAGGCACAAAAGTTTCTTATGGAACCGCGACGAAAGGCGCGCAAACGCCTACTGCAAGCGGCTTAGGGGAATAACCGAGTGCCATTCGTGTCAGCAACCGTTTGCGAAACGGTTGCTGACACCTTTATCGAATCCGAACAGGGCACGCAGATCGGCGTAGCGAATTGGCTCGGGAGCAGGATTGACCGGGATGGGGAGCCGGGCGAACGGCAGCATCCCGCCCGCGGCGCCGGAGCGCAGGACGTAGCGGTGGAACGTCTGGACCATCCGCTCGACGGTGCGCACAAACTCGAGGGCCCCCAGACCGAAGCGCGCTTGCGCATCGGCAGGTTTGGCCGCCAGGACCTCGGCCAGGGCTTTCTCACCGTCAGCCAGCTTGCCTTCGAGGAAGTATTTCTCGACCAGCGGCTCCTGGGCGGCGGCGGCAAAAGAGCCGGATATGATGGCCGTCACGGGCAGAAGCGTTGCTAAGCAGAGTCGCATGGATAAAACCTTTCGAAATTCCAGTCTCCGCAGCCAGGCCGGCGACGTTGAGAAGCGAAGCCGTGCCCAATCTTGTGCGGCGAGGATGGCGGGCGACAATACCAACCTTCATCAAAACGCACGTAAACTCGAACGATCAAGATGGCTCGGGAGAAGCTTGTTCGACGGAAACGACCTGCGGTAGGAATCTGACATGATCACGGGCGCATGACCTGAGGTCGCCCAGACCATCGGTTGCCGGTTCTTGGAGCCGGCTCCCCTTTCGCGTGTTTCGTGTTTTTCGTGGTTAAGAATCCGGATTCCCTCTCTGTTCGGACCAGGCGGCGAGCTGCGTTCGGGATGCCTCGACCACCGAGTGATCAGATCTCGAGTCTTCCCTTGAACTCCGCATCACCAACAACGACCGGGAATTCCTCGATGAACTGTCTAGATCTCATGATGGCCGCTGGGGCGGGCATGATTCTCTGGGTCGCGTTTCAATTCCTTAACGAGTTCAGGAAGACCGGCGGGGTTCGCCCTCTGGTCGTCGCGGTCGTTACGCTGCCTGCCGCGCTCCTTCTCCTGGCCATTGCATTCGGGAAGCTCTGACGTCCCCTTCGTCGAACGGAACTGTCATGGGCGACGTGTAGTTGCGGCGGAGACTCGGGCGCGGGACGATACGAAAATCGGGAACGGGTGATCGAGAAACGATACGCGCCATGCGGCCATACCGGAGACCGTGCCATGCGACTGCCTTGCGTGCGATCCACTACTCAAGGGATGGTCCTCCTCGCCCTCGGGGCGACAGCGATGTCCGCGGCACTACTGGCGGCCCCGCGCCTCGGCCTGGCTCAGGCCAACCAGGCCGCCCCGCCAGCCAGGATGACTCTCCTGGGTACCCTCGCCGAGTGGAAGTACCCCGGCTCGAACATGCTCGGCGGGGCCACCATGAGCGACGGGGGCAACCCACTGGTGCAGGACGTCTTGTGCCAGGCGATTTTGACCACTCCCGACCCCATCGCGAAGGTGGCCACCTTCTATGCGGAAAAGGTCGGAACGCCCCCGGCCCCCGGCGCCCAGAACGCCAAAGCCGAGGTGAAGCAGGCCGACGCGAAGGCGGTCTCCACCCAGGATGACTCCGAAGGACGCCCGGTCACGCTCCGAGTCATCGTCGTGAACAAGGCCGACACGACGACCACGCTCGTCATCAGCAGGGCCAAGAGCGAGAAGGAGACACACATCGCCTGGTCGCATTACCGACGGTTCGGCGGCTAGCCGATCAGTGGGCTACGTGATGTGTACCCTCGGAATGACCATAAACCCGTCAACAATTCCGGAGTGATGCGAGAAAACAGCCGCTGAGAGCCGGCACAGTTGATTGCTCAAGGTTCGCGTGTTTCACGGTGCACTGCAATGCCTCCTGAGTTGCTTTCAAACGAGATGGTCGAGGCCGTCGTCTGCGAGAGCCTCGGGCGAATCATAGCGCTTCTCGACGATGGAGTTGACATCAACGCACGCAACGAACGCGGCGAAACGGCGTTTAGCTTCGCGTGTGCGAATAACGCCCTGTCCGCGGCCACACTTCTGCATTCGCGAGGGGCAGATATCAACACGGTTGACGCCGGCTGCGGATCGCCATTGGACTGGGCGGTTTGCTGGTCATCACCGGAGTTCCGCGCGTGGCTGGTCAGCGTCGGGGGCAAGCGCCAGGACACCAGTTACGATCCTTGGCCGTGGCCACGGCAGGACGAAGATGGGACCTGCAATCATCGTCCCACCAGCGATCGCAACCGCGGTTCCCTGGACACGACACGCAATTCTTGACCTCTATTCTTCCCTGTAAGTCCGTGTGTTGGGTGCTTGAACTTCTTGTACACCTGAACAGGTAGCGCGTGCCCCCTTTTTCCAGCGTGTTGCGAGCCCTGGCCCGCGAGTGCACCGAGATCACGGCGCCTGCGGCGGGGTGATGTCGATCACGCGCGGGATTCGCACCTCAGTGACGGCCAGCCAATGTCCATTGGGCGAGGCGGCGAGGCAGTCGCCGGAGCTGCCCGAGGACCGGTCGAAGTAGTCCCTCAGGGCCCCGGTCGCGGTGTCCCAGATCGCAACCGTGATCATCGCAACGGCGGCCACGCGGCGCCCGTCGGGCGTGAACGCGACGCCGGTGAAGGGCCACTCACGGCGGTTCGCTTTATCAGGCCCATCACCCTCGAAGACCAGCTCGGCGCGAATCGAACAAAGGTGTCAGGAACCGATCCGTGATTCTGACACCTTTTCGGAGCTAACAAGTCAAGCAAGACCGAGTGCGGGGAGTTATGCTGTATGATAACGAATCCGGCGGCTCAGGATTCGGTCGGCGGGCGGAAGCGGCCACACCACGCGAAAGATTGCCTGGCATGAGCCGGACAGCAAATCATCGAGGGTTGTGAGAAGGAACGAAACCAGGTGCCCCGAAAGGACCCCCAAAAGCGCGCGCAGGCACGGCCCGATCTCCGAGAGGCGGATTCCGGCTCCTCGATCCAGGTCCGCGGAGCGCGGGTTCACAACCTGAAGAACCTCGATGCCGACTTGCCCAAGGGCAAGCTCGTCGTGCTGACGGGCGTCAGTGGATCGGGCAAGAGCTCGCTGGCCTTTGATACCCTCGTCGCCGAAGGCCAGCGCCGCTATCTTGAGTGTCTGTCCAGCTACGCCCGCCAGTTTCTCGATCAGCTCGAGCGCCCGGACGTCGACTCGATCGAGGGGCTGCCGCCGGTCGTGGCGATCGACCAGCGCGCGGGGACGGCGAATCCTCGCAGCACGCTCGGGACCATCACCGAGATCCACGACTACCTGCGGCTCCTGTTCGCGCGGGCCGGGACGCCGCACTGTCCATCGTGCGACACGCCGATCCATCGCCAGACGCCCGAGCAGATGGTCGACCGCGTCCTCTGCGCCGCGGATGGAAAGAGGCGCAGATCCTGGCCCCGCTGGTCCGGGCCAGGAAGGGGCAGCACCTCGACGTGTTTCAAGCCATTCGCCGGGCCGGCCTGATTCGGGCCCGGGTCGACGGCGAGATGGTGGAAGTGACCGAATCGCCGCCGAAACTGGTCAAGACCAAAGCCCACACGATCGAGGCCGTCGTCGACCGGATCTCGATCCGGCCCGGCATCCGGCCCAGGCTGGCGGAGAGCATCGACCTGGCGCTCAAGCTTTCCGGCGGCACCGTGCTCACCTTGATCGAATCCCCTCCGGGATGGGACGAGCAGCCGCTTTCCCTCCACTTCCGCTGTCCCGATTGCGACACGAACCTCGCCGAGATCGAGCCCCGCAGCTTCAGCTTCAACAGTCCCCATGGCGCGTGCCCTGACTGTCAAGGCCTCGGCGCCCGGTGGCTGTTCCAGCGCGACCTGGTCATCCCCGATCCGTCCCGGTCGTGGGACCAGGGCGCGGCCGTGGCGTGCGCACTCGTCGCAGAGCGGGACAAGGAAAACGGGTCGCTGGAACAGCGAGTGCGGGATTTCATCGCTCGTCACAGGATCGATGCGTCATCGCCTCTCAGCGCTTGGCCGCGCCCGGCCGTGGAGGCGTTGTGGTCCGGGGAACCGGGCGGGGCTTTCGCGGGACTCTCGGCCTTGCTCGATCGCTGCTATCAAGAGACAAAGAGCGAAAGCCTGCGCCGAGCGCTCGAGGCTTACCGCGAGGAGGTCCCCTGCCCTGCCTGCGGCGGCGCCCGGCTGCGGCCCGAGGCTCGAGCCGTGCGCGTGGGAGGCCAGTCGATCCATCAGGTCTCTGGGCAGAGCGTCGACGCCGCAGTGGGTTTTTTCCGATCGTTGCGTATCGATCCGCCGCTCGATCAGGTCGCGGCCCCCCTGCTCGGCGAGATCGTGGGCCGGCTGCAATACCTGGTTGACGTCGGTCTGGGATACCTGGCTCTGGGCCGCTCTTCCGACAGTCTCTCCGGCGGCGAGCTCCAGCGGGCTCGCCTGGCGGCACAGCTCGGTTCGGGCCTGGTGGGAGTCTGCTACATCCTCGACGAGCCGACCGCCGGCCTGCACGCCGTGGACACCGCCCGGCTGATCGCCAGTCTCCGCTCGCTGGTTGCCCAGGGGAGCAGCGTCCTTGTCGTCGAGCACGACGCGGCCCTGATCTCTTCAGCCGACTGGATCGTCGATATGGGGCCAGGCGCGGGGCCCGACGGCGGAACGGTCGTGGCGGCCGGAACGCTGGCCCAGTTGGCGAAGTCATCCGATTCCGTCACCGCCAGATATTTGAACCGGACGCTCCCGCTTCTTCCCGAACGCAGTCCGCGATTGACGCGAAGTCCCGGCGAGATTGGGCTGCGGCGCATCAGTTTGCACAACCTCAAAGGCATCGACGTCCAGATTCCTCTTGCCGCGCTGACCGTTGTCGCGGGGGTCAGCGGCTCGGGCAAGAGCACGCTGGTGCATGACGTGCTGGCTCGCGCCGCGCGGCGTTTTCTGCACCGCGCGGGCAGCCGCGGCGATCAGCCCGCCGGCGGCGACGAGCTTGCCGCGATTCTAGGGCTCGCGGCCATCGATCAGCTCATCGAGGTCGACCAGGCGCCGATCGGGCGCAGTCCGCGGTCGACGCCGGCGACGGTGACGGGCGTGTTCGACGAGATCCGCCGGGTCTTCGCCATGACGCGCGAGGCCAAGGTCCGCGGCTATCGGGCGGGCCGGTTCAGCTTCAATTCGCGCGAGGGGCGGTGCGAGCATTGCCTGGGGCTGGGCCAGCGGCGGATTCCCATGAATTTTCTTCCCGACCTGTTCGTCACGTGCGAGGAATGTCAAGGCAAGCGGTTCAACCAGCCCACGCTCGAAGTCCGGTTCAAGGGAAAGTCGATCGGCGATGTGCTCGAGCTGCGGGTCGATGAAAGCCGCGTGCTCTTCCAGGCGATTCCCAAGGTCTGGCGCGGGCTGCTGGCGCTGCACGACGTCGGGCTGGGTTATCTGACGCTCGGGCAGTCGAGCACGACGCTCTCGGGCGGCGAGGCCCAGCGCGTCAAGCTGGCGGCCGAACTGGGGCGGGGCTCAGGCGGCCGGGCCTTGTACCTGCTGGATGAGCCCACGACGGGCCTGCATTTCGCCGATATCGAGCGGCTGCTCTCGATTCTGCACCGGCTGGCCGACCTAGGTCACGCCGTGGTCGTGATCGAACACCATCTCGACGTGATCGCGGCAGCCGACTGGGTGATCGACCTCGGCCCCGGGGCCGGCGATCAAGGAGGCCGCGTCGTGGTGATGGGCACTCCCTACGAGGTCGCGCAGACCAGAGCGAGCCGAACCGGAGAAGCCCTGCGGAGCCGAATTCCGGGCGGCGGAAAAACCGCCAGGAAACGGTGACGCCAATTGACCGACCGACAGGCTATAATGGGTGGCTCGCTGATCTCCTGGAGGCAAACTTTGATCGGGCCGTTGCTCATGTTCTTCATGCACGAGGTCTTGGTCCGGTTCCAACTTTTCAACAGGGCACACCGCGCCTCACGCTCCCGGTTCGCGCCGGCCGTCATTCCGCTCCTGGTCCTCGGATTGCTAACTCTGTTTGGCTCGTCCCCACCGGCGGCATCGGGCGCCCCCAATGCTCCGAACCTCGTCATCGTGGTCGGCGACGACCACGGCGCGGGCAAGCTCGGGATCGAGGGTGATCCGCGCCAGGCGACTCCTCGGCTCGACGGCCTGGCTCGCCAGGGTGTTCTCTTCGAGCGGGCCTACTGTAATTCGCCGCTGTGCACGCCCAGCCGGCAGTCGCTGATCACCGGCATGCTGCCGCATTCAGTCGGCGTGACCCAGCTCGCCACGCGGCTGTCGGACGGGGTGCTCACTCTGGGCGAGTGGCTGCGCGACCAGGGCTACCACACCGCCGCCATTGGCAAGATGCACTTCAACGGGCCTTCGACCCATGGATTCATCGAACGGATCGACAAACCGGAGTGGGAGCGTTATCTGAAGGCTCATGCCCCCCGCGAAGCCGCCAGGCGCCGTCCCTGGCGGCCGTTCGTCGACCCGGCCGCGAAGTGGCTCAATTCCGACTGCCGCTCGTGCGGACTGGGGCAAGAGTCGATGGAAGCCACCTATTTCGTGAACGAGGCGATTCGTGTGATCAAGGCCAACCAGCACCGGCCCTTCGCGATGGTCGTCGGGTTCAATGAGCCCCACAGTCCCTTCGCGTTTCCGCGCGAATGGCAAGGGCGCTTCAAGCCCAGCCAGTTTGAGGTTCCTCCGGTCTCGGAGCGGGACCGCCTCGAACAGCCCGCGATCTTTGCCGCGCTCAAGCCGCGGGAGGTCCTCGGCATTCAGGCGGCCTATTTTACTTCGCTCTCGTTCATGGATTCCCAGATCGGCCGGCTCATCGATGCGCTCGACGAAGCGGGCTTGTCGCGACAGACCCTGGTCGTTTACGTCGGCGACAATGGTTACATGCTGGGCCAGCACGGCCGCTTCGAGAAGCACTGTTTCTACGAGCCGGCCGTGCGGATCCCGCTCATCATGCGCTGGCCCGATCGCATTCCCGGCAAACGGCGGATCTCGGAGATGGCCGAGATGATCGACGTCTTGCCCACGGTGCTCAACCTCATGCAGCTTCCCGTCCCTCCCAGTGCGCAGGGGCTCGACCTTGCACCTCTCGTCCTCGGCAAACCGCAAGCGAAGGGGCGCGACGTCGTGTTCAGCGAGTACACCGAGAACGAAGAGGCGATGGTCCGCTCGCAGCGGTACAAGCTGATCGTCGGCAGCGGAAAGCGCCTGCGCCAGGATGGATATCAGATCCGCCAGCCGCTGCCGTTGCCAGGCCCCTACCAGCGCTTATACGACCTGGTCGACGATCCGGGTGAAACCCGGGACAAAAGTGAGGACCCGGGCTTCGCCGCGGTGAAATCGGACCTGCTCGGGCGGATGTACGAGCGCCTCACCACGACACGCGACGGACTCGAACCGGTCCCGCCCGGCCTGAACCAACTGGAGACGATCCACTGGTGCCTCGTGCCGCGGGATCGGTGATGTCGGCACTGTAGCGAAAGTTCACTCGATCTCATAGATCGCGCCGCGGGGATCGCGGGGAACGACCCGTTGCGCCGTGCAGTCCACGAGCAGATCGAGGTCCTCGAGCACGATCGCGCCGAGCAGGGCGGATTTTCGTCTCGGCTCGACGATGGCGGTAAAGGTGCCATGGCGGCCCAGGAGCCGGACGTAGACCCCTTCCACCCCCTCGCGCTGGGCTTTTCGGCCGTCGGCGTAACGCACGTTGATCTTATCGCCCAGCGGCAGGCCCAGCCGCTTCACGACGGCATGCGGCAGCACCAGCTTCGTTTCCCCGGAGTCTACCACGCTCTGGATCGTTTCTCGACGCACCTGGTCCGGCGCCAGCATCCCTCGGCGCACCAGGGCAAGGTCATCGTTGTTAGCAACCTCGATCTCGACGCTGAAGCGTCCCACGCCGTTGGTTCCTTTGGCTGTCATTGCCTTCGCCCTCCTCCTCCCGCCGGCACACCGATGCTTATCCCCGCTGATTGGATTGTATGCGCCTCGGCGAAGCCGAGCAACAGCACGAATGGAGGGATACCGAAAGCGGTATCGACCGAAGCGGCCGATCTAAATGGGCTTGCGTGATCCTGGGAGGGCGAGGCTCCGTCCGAGCCGCCTTGGAGAATGGCTCGCGGGGAGGCTCGCCCTCCCCGAATCGTGCAAGGCCATTTAGCGCTGCCTCGGAGCGTAGTGTTCAGGTATGATGCTTATGCGCTGCGCGAGAATAAGTTCGGCGACTTCATCGTTGTGGTGCAGGCATCTCGCCTGCATTCCCCGAGCCGGCAGGCGGGACGCCTGCACCACAATTGCCAAAGTTATTTCCGCGCCCTCCCTTGTGTCACCCTAGGTCCGGAGACCGGCGATGCAGTCCTCCTCCTTCGCGCGCCACTTCCCGACGTTTGATCGGTTCTTGATGGTCATCGCGTCCGCGCTCAATTGGGCCCTGCTCCGGATCCAAAGAAATCGGCGAGCAATCATGGCGCTTGCGCTCGTGGCCGCCGTCTTGCTTGGTTGGCGCGAATACCTGGTACACATCCAGCGCGATGCGGTCGCGGCAATCGAGCGAGCGGGTGGAGGTGTTACCTATGACTGGGAGTGGCGCAACGGCCGCCCACTGCGGCCGGGCAACGGCCCGCGGTCCCTGGGGACTTTGCCGCCGCCTTGGCGGAAGTGGCTCGCGAGCGCCCTGGGGCCTGACCTGGTCGGGAATGTCGTCGCCGTCAACTTCCATGGACGCAAGGACGCCACGGCCGATTCCGTGCTGAAAGACGTCGCCCGCCTGCGCGGGCTGGAGTATCTCTCGCTGTACGACTCGGCAGTGACCAACGAGGGCCTGGCGAGCCTGCGAGACTTGACCGGCCTCAAGGTGCTCCACCTTCATGGGACCGCGGTTGGCGGGCCTGGCCTGGCCTGCCTCGAGCGCATGGCCAGCCTGGAGGAGCTCATGCTTCCCGACAGGGCCGTCTCCGATGCGGAACTCGCGCATCTGGCGGGCCTGACCAACCTCAAGCACCTCAGGCTCTTCGGCAAGCAATTGACGAACGCGGGACTGGCTCATCTTGGGGCCATGTCGCAAATGGAAAACCTGTGCCTGCGGCAGACGAGCATCACGACGCTCGAGCCGATCCGGGCAATGACGAAGTTGAAGTTTCTCAACGTCGTCGGATCGCCGATCGACGATGCGGGCCTGAAACCGGTCGCGGGCTTCACGAAGCTGGAGGGTCTCTGGCTGGGCAGCACGCGGGTTACCGACGCGGGGATGGTGCATCTTGCCGGACTGCCGAGTTTGATGACCCTGGACCTGGACCAGACGAATATCGGCGATACCGGGCTTGGCGTCGTATGCAACCTGCCGGGGATTTTCCACCTCAACCTCTACGCCACGAAAGTGACCGATGCCGGCCTGACCCGCAGTCTAGGCGCTACCATGTGCCAGAATCTGGTAGTCTCGGGGCCGCAGGTCACACCGGCGATGCTCGCCTTGCTGCGCGCGCAGTACCCTGGCATGAAGATCGTCGGGGCGGATCTGAAAATGCCGATGGCCCCATCCGGCACGCGGAGGCGAATCGGCCAACGGGCGCCATAGCCGCGTCTGGCTCGGCAAGAAGTTACTTCACCCCTGCCGCCAGGACCTCCTGGGCCTGCTTGATCCAGTCGCAGAGCTCCCGCGCGCCGCCGGAATACGCCGGCGGAAACGCCGGGGCTACGTCGGCGTAGTGGCCGTAAACCGCTCTCAAGATCTCGCTCGCGAGCCGAAGAATCTCGTCGATCTGGGGCCGGCCGACTCCTGGAAGCAGGTTTTCCTGGGGATTGACGGCGGACCCCAGATCGTTGTGCGTGATGTATCGGTTGCGATGGAGGCGCACATTTCCGCAGGCTGCCTGGAAGGCCGTCACGAGCTTATCGACCTTGGGAAGGTCGGGACACTTGCCCAGGAGGATCGCGAACGAGAGATTCACGCCCGCTAGCGAGGGCGTCGGGTCGCTCAGCCGGCAGATGGTCATGAGCATGTCGGCGCGCAGCGACTCCTCGACGGTTTGAAAAAACGCCCGCGCCAGATTCGACAGGAGCCGGGTGTTTTCAGGTTCCTGGAACAGTTCGAGATAAAAGCTCCACTTCACGTCGAGCATTGCGACATCATCGCAGAGGTCCGCGCAGGCATCGCGGATCTCCTCCGGGATTTTCTCGTTGTAGCCAGGTCGTGCCTCAGGCATGATCGTTGCTCCCCGCCAAGGATCCTGGTCGATGATAAGCGATTCGGCAAGGGAATGGCAGGCCTGGCGGCGGCGGGGAGAGGCTCCGGATTTGGCGAACAGCTTGAGTCGATTTACTGCGTCATCTGTCATATTAATGCATCCCGCGCACCCTGTAATTGAGTGTGCCGGGACCACCCCCCCTGGCCCTGGCGTGATGAAAAGTCGGGGTTTAGCGTGCTTGATAGATGGTTTCGAGACGCGTGTTTTTGTTGCACGCGATAGAATTAAGGCGCGAGCGATCCATCCCTTTCCCCCCCTTGCTAAGGGGGGGCCAGGGGGGGTGGGGGCGCACGCTTCGGAGAGGGTGAATGCCTTTCCGCTTCCTGATACAACCAGGATTCGCAACGATCTCAAAACCGGTTTCTCCCCCTTGTTTCCCAGGCGATTGGTCGGATTTGCAGACCGCTTCGAGCAGCCGCGACGAGGCCGGCGGAAGAAGGCCGGACGAACGCCGTGCAATTGGTTGTGCCGCGGCCACCCCCCCTGCCCCCCCTTAGCAAGGGGGGGAGAGAAAACGGGGCGCTCGCCGAGGCTGCGCAATGAATGTGAGAGGAATGCCGTAGTCCCTCAGGGGCCACCTTTCATCACCCCACCCTGGCCCCCCCTTAGCAAGGGGGGGAAAGATCACTTTTCCAATCTCCGTCGGTGTTTCGTGGTTCAGGTACGGCCGGCATCGCGAAGCCGGGGAGCGGCTCGGGCTCGGGCTGGCCCTCGTGGATCAGGCAGCCGGTGTCGGCGGGCAGGTCGTGGAAGCGGTCCAGGCGGCCGGAGGGCCAGCGGACCTCGATCTCGTCGATCCTCCGCGCGGGGCCCAGTCCGAAATGGAGCCGCGGGTCGCTCGACGAGGCGTAGCTGCCGCCGCCGGACCGCCAGGCGGTCTGGCGGCGGCCGCCGCTCTTGATCGTCACGCGGGCCCCGATGGCGTCGCGGGGCGACGCGGTGCCCACCAGGCGAATCGTGAGGAAATGGCCGGCATGCTCGGTTCGGTTGTGGAAGTAGGCCAAGGGCGCGTTCTGCGCGACGAGCAGGAGGTCGATGCGGCCGTCATTGTCGAGGTCGGCCTGGGCGAGGCCGCGGCCGATCCGCGGGATGTTCCAGGGCGCGCCGCTTTGCGACGAGATGTCGGTCAAACGGCCCGCGCGATCGCCCGCCAGGAGCTGGGCCGGCATGGCATAGGGGACCGTGGGGCGAAGGTCCTGAACGTGGCCGTTGGCGGTCGCCAGGTCGAGGAGGCCGTCGTTGTCAACGTCGAGGAACGTAACGCCGAAGCCCAGCAGGAACCGGCTCGGGGCCTTGAGCCCGACGGACGTCGTGGCATCGGCGAACATTCCGCTCCCCAGGTTGCGATAGAACGTCGATGACTCGCCGAAGAAGTTGGTGACCGCCAGGTCGGGGCGGCCGTCGCCGTCCAGGTCGCCGCAGGCGATCCCCATCCCGGCCTGGTAGCCCCCGTCGGCGTTGCACGCCACCCCGGCCTCGTGGCCGATCTCCTCGAATCGCAGGTTGCCCCGGTTGTGGAAGAGGAAGTTGGCCGTCATGTCGTTGGCCACGAACAGGTCGACCCGGCCGTCGTCGTCGAGGTCGGCGGCGACGACGCCCAGGCCGCGGCCATCGCGGTCGACGATCCCAGCCGCGGCGGAGACGTCGACGAACCGGCCGCCGTCGTTGCGGAAGAGGTGATCGGGCCGGGCGGGAAACCCCAGCGGCAGGCACGAGACGTACTGGCCGGGCGCCCGAGGGTCGCGGCACAGGGCCGGGCTGCTCGGCGTCCCAGGCCAGGTAGTGGCACACATACAGGTCGAGGTCGCCATCGCCGTCGAAGTCGGCGAAGGCGGAGGAGGTCGGCCAGTCGCGGTCTCCGGCCAGCCCGGCCGCAAGGGTCGCGTCGTCGAACGTGCCATCGCCTTGGTTGTGATACAGGGCGTACGACCGCCAGCGCGTGACGAACAGGTCGGGGCGGCCGTCGTTGTCGTAATCGCCGGCGGTCACACCGAAGGCATAGCCGCGGCCGATCCGCGCGAGGCCCGCGGCGGCCGTCACGTCCTCGAACGTGCCATCACGGCGATTGCGAAATAGCCGGTCGCCTCCATCCGAACCGGCCTGCGCCGGGCCTGGGCGGAAACGGTCCGCCTTGCACGAGATAGACATCGAGCCAGCCGTCGCCGTCGTAGTCGAGCACGGCGACGCCCCCGCCGATGGTCTCGGGGATCTGGTGCTCCGGCGATTCCCCGTTGTGGTAGACAAAGCCAAGACCCGCCGGCTGCGCGTCGTCGCGGAAGGCGATGGCGGCGCGGTTGGCCGAAACCAGCAGGCCCGGCAGGCCGGCCGCCGTCGATGCCGCGACCGGCGGGCAAGTGCCGGACGGGCACACCAGCGAGAGGAGCGACGCCCCGGCCGGGAAAACCGGGTCCGCCATCCGCGGGTCGCTGGCAAGGCGGTCGAGCTCCGTGCGGGCGAGTCGATCGCTGGCGTCGCGCTCCAGTGCAAGCGCGAGCCAGCCTCGAGCTTCGAACCAGCGGCCGAGCCGCTCGGCCAGCACGGCGCGCTCGTGCAGCTCCTCCCGCGGGATCGGATCGCGCTCCACGACCAAGAGCCGTGCGTAGCGCTCGAAATCCCGCTGGATCGCGGCCTGGCGGCGGCGGAGTGCGGCGGCGCGCTGGGCATCGCCGGCCTCGAAGGCGAGCGCGGCCAGGCGATCGAGCGCTCTGGTGTTGCCGGGCTGTAGCACGGCGAGCTCTTCGAGAGCCGCGCGCTCCGCGGCCGGGTCGCGGCGCTGCGCCTCCAGCCACGCGCGGAGCGAGAATCGCTTCGTGCGCCGTCAAGCGATCGGCGGGAACCTTGGCCATGGCTCGCATGGCCTCCTCGGGCTCGCCGGCATCGTATGCCCATTGCAAGAGTGCGCGCGAGACGACCGGGTCGTCCGGGCGCCGGGCCTGGCAACGGGCGAGCCAGCGCCGCGCCTCGGATTGCTTGCCATACCGCGATGCGAGATATGCGCGCGCCAGCCAGGCCCGATCGTCGTCGGGTGCCGTGCTGGCCGCCCGGTCGAGGATGGGCTGGACCTCTTCGGCGGCGACGACGACGGAATCGAGCCGCCAGCGCTCGCGAAGCGCGGCGGCCCGGTCGCCGATCGTGCCGATGCGCGCGATCTCCTCGAACAGCCGGCGGGCCTCGTCGCCGCGACCTTCCCAGAGCAGGAGCTGGGCCCAGGACCACCGCGCCTTCAGTCCCACGGTCCCAGCGCCCCTGGCCGCGGCGACCAGAGCGGTCTCGGCTGCGGTCAGCCGGCCCAGGGACAGCAGTGCCCGGCCTCGAGCCAGGACGGCCAGCGCCAAGGCCGGCGACCCTGCCGGCACTCGCGCCCAGGCCGAAAGCGCCGCTTCCGGCCGGCCCAGCGATGCCTCGCACTCGCCCAGCAGATACGCGACCTCGCCCTGCCGGGGCCACCACGCCGAGAGCCGCGCCAGCCGATCCCGCGCCGCCGCGTATTGCTGGACCTCCATCCGCCCTTTGGCCCACGCCAAGCCCGCGCGCACCTGCAAACCGCCCGCCAGCAGCCAACCCGAACCACGCGAGGACCATCGCCAGCAAGCCGATCGCAATACCGGCGGCAATCCGGGAACGAACCATCACGCCCTCAAATTTCAGAACCCCCGGATGTCGATCGCAGGGTTGAGTCCCTTCAGAGTCAGGAGGAGGTTGACCAATTTCCTGAAGCGGTTGGGCAATCGCACCTGTCCTCCAGCGTATTCCACGCGCAGGGTCCTCCGCCCGAAGCTTCGTCCGATCGAGCCGATATTGGCGGCTTGAACCCTTGTCGTGCCCCGACGGCTCTGGAAGTTCACCCAGCCATCCTCCGTGATGGTGATCTCGGTCGGCATCTTGGGCAATTGCACATAGAACAGCCAGCCGAACAGGGCGATACCGGCCAGGAGCAACAACCGGAGCGCCAGAGGGGTCGGATGGGTCACGGCGAAGACGTAGAGAAACCCTGCGACGGCCGTCAGGGATAACCTTGATCCCGAAACGTGACCAGCGGTAGAGGCGTGACACACGGTAGGTCTTCATCGGATTCACCCCGTCGTTGTCTTTCGGATGTTCAAGGCACTGAAGCCTTATTCGGGAATCGGGCCGGTTTATTGACGTGCTGTCTGGCGGCGGTCAACTTCGTGGAGTACTACCAGATGTGCCGAGGTGTGCGTCGCGCGCAGGACGATCTCGAACTGGCCAGTGCCCTCCGCGGACCCGGGGCGACGGCCTGCGTCACGCGGGCGCGCATCAACCTGTGTCAATCCGAGATGCAGTTGGCGAGCTTCTGGAGAGACGCCATCCCCGATACAGCTTCGCTGCTTTACTCGGGAGTCGCCGCTCTGTTAGTCCTCGGCGTTGGCCTCGCATGGGCGTACGGCAAGAAAGGGAGACGGGCCGAGGAAGGCACACGCGTTGCAGACTGATGTCACTTACTGCACCGCTCCCATTTTTCGTCGATCTTGATGTCCAGGTTGTTGATATTGATCATCCCCACGTGCAGCCAGGTTTTCCCGTCGATCTTCCAGGTGAATTCGAAGGTCTTGCCGATGACAGACTCATCCTCGCCAAAGACGTAATCGATGGTTTCGGAGTATTTGTCCTTCTCGACCTTGTACTTTCCTCCCATCGCGGCAACGAGCTTTCCGCCCTGGACCGCCGTCCAGACGAAGCGTCCGCCGGCCACATATTTGATCGTCTCGATGCCTTCGGGTTGCTTCTGGTACTCTTGCGCGTCGCCGTTCTTCTGCTCGACTTGCCTCCACGCCCCTTCAAGCGGGCACGGCACGGCTTCCTGAGAGCGAAGACCGGGGGCCAGGAAAACGGTCAATGCGCACGCGGTCAAGCACGCGAGGCGGAATCGGGCCGGGCGGAAAGTCGGCATCATGGCGGAGCTCCGAAAGGGAAGAGTGCGCGAATCGCGAACCATCTTACTTCGTTATCATATGGAACCGCTCGGGGCCAGTTCAAAGCTCCATCTCGACCGGCGGCTTCCGAGGCGAGCCGTTGCGCGTGAGATGGGACTCGGCGCCAGCGCCGGCTCCTTTGACCAGTTGCGGAAGCGGATGCGGTCTTCGCCCACCCACTCGTTATCATCCATATCGGTGCCGACGTAATGGACGTAGTACTGGTCCTCGGACATCTGGAGCACAAGCCCCGTGTGCCACTCGCCGTCGCTGTTGACGACCGCCTCGCACGCGCAGGGCAGGTTGACCGCGCCCTCCGGAGTTACGCGGCAACTGATCACCTGCGCGATCGCGTCGGCCGACATGCCGCGCTCGATCATCTCACGCTTGAGCGCCGTCTCGTGTTTCAAGGCCGACGCCTTCTGCCAGGTGCCGGCGATGACTGTCGTCATCAGGAAGATGAGCAGGCATAGCGCCGACAGCGACACGATCACGATCGCGGTCACCTGCTGCGAGGTCAAGGAATCGGATATCAGCGAGCCAAGCATGATGGTCCTCCCAGACAGTGTGTCTTGCATTTTGGCGTCGCGAGACGCAGCAATATCGTTAATTCGCTCGAGGCCGGCAATTATTTCGCGGTATGACCATCGGGCCGAGATCGACGCCGACAGCAAGGCCGGTGACGACCATTGGGCTGAAATCGAACGGCAGAAACCCCGGCTGACTCGTTTGCGTAGAGCCCTGGTCGCGGTGTGTCTGGTCGCTGCCGTCCCGGTGGGCATGGGTGTCACCACTCAGAAAGAGGACCGCCGCGCACAGCTTGACGACCTGGCCGAAACGGAATTTGACCGATGGATTATTGGTCTCGACAACACTTTCCAGTCTCTGATCACACCGGAGATCGCCCGGCATCGGCTCGAAGGTCTCCTGGACCAGCAGATCGTTTTCATCGATCAGACGTGCGGCTTGACGGAGGACCAGGCGAACAAGCTCCGATTAGCCGGTCGCGCCGACTTCGAGAGCTTAGTTCTTCAAGCAAACCTCGAAAAACCGATACTGTAGCAGGGGAATCAAGTGACTCGTTCCCACGCTCTGCGTGGGAATGCCTCCCGAGCCGCTCTGCGGCCCTCCGCCGTGACCGGACGACGCGGAGCGTCGAAGACGGCATTCCCACGCAGAGCGTGGGAACGAGTTTTTCCGCTCTGTTCCGCCCTGGGGCAAAGCCTGCCGCCCGATTTCCTTGTTACAGTGTCGAAAAACCTGTCATTTTGGCACCTTCAAAGCCCTGGCTTTCCAGCCTTACTGATTCAGGCGTCGAGAATACCTGAGGCCAAAATCAAACCGATTCTTGACGAGTCGCAGTTGGGCAAGCTCAATCGACAATTCGACGCGGCCACACGCGCTGAGCCGAATGCGTGGGACGAGCGGGGGTTCATTCTGCAACACAAGTTTCGAGCGAAGGGCCGATAGCTTGCCAGGAGCTAGGAATGGTTCAAGACCGACTCACGTCCTCAAAGCGCTTCAGTTCTTTGTACAGGTTCAGGCGTGCGAGGCCGTTCTTCTTGCCCTTCGGGTCGCGGATTATCCGGTTCGCCCTCTCCTGCCACTCCACGGCGCTCGTGAACTTGCCGGCCATGGCATAGGCGGCGGCTAACCGTCCCAGGTAATACGACTCGATCCAGTCCGTTGACTGGCAAGCGCGAATTGCCGACTCGACGTCATTTTCCCGTTCCCGATATTCGCCATCAGTCCAGGCTTCGGAGACCCGCTCGATCGTGTCTTGGACATCAGCATCCTTCTGGGCGACGCTCACACTTTCCGCGTAATCGTTGACCGCCTTTTCGTAGTCCCCCTTGGCGCACCAGGCGTCGCCGCGGGCGTTGTAGGCCGTGCGGTCTTGGGGATCGAGCCGGATGGCCTCGGTGTAGTCGGCAATGGCCTTGTCACTTTCTCTCTTCGCGAACTGGGCGTGGCCGCGGGCGTAGTAGCCCCTGGGGTCTTGAGGATCGAGCCGGATGGCCTCGGTGTAATCGGCAATGGCCTTGTCACATTCTCTCTTGTCGAGCTGGGCGTCGCCGCGGCCGCCATGGGCGCTGGCATTCGTGGGCTCCAGTCGGATCGCTTCGGTGTAATCGGCGATGGCCCTGTCGTCTTCATTCTTGTCGAGCCAAGCAAAGCCGCGATTGGCGTAGGCGTGCGCGTCGTCGGGATTGAGCCGGATGGCCTCCGTGTAATCGGCGATCGCCTTGTCGAAGTCCTTCTTCCCGCTCCAGGCATAGCCGCGGCCGTTGTGGGCACGCGCATCGTTGGGATCGAGCCGGATGGCCTCGGTGTAATCGGTGATCGCCTTGTCGAAGTCATTCTTCCTACTCCATGCGAGTCCGCGGGCGGCGTAGGCATGCGCGTCGTTGGGATCGAGCCGGATGGCCACGTTGTAATCGGCGATCGCCTTGTCGTGCTCCCGCTTCTCGCTCCAGGCGTAGCCACGGTGGTGATAGGCATGGGCGCTCCTGGGATCGAGCCGGATGGCCTCGGTGTAGTCGGCGATCGCCTTGTCGAAATCCTTCTTCTTGCTCCATGCGAGGCCGCGAGCGGCGTAGGCATACGCGTCGCCGGGATCGAGCCGGATGGCCTCGGTGTAATCGGCGATCGCCTTGTCGTGCTCCTGCTTCTCGCTCCAGGCGTAGCCACGGCTGTGATAAGCATCGGCGTTGTCAGGATCGAGCCGGATGGCCTGGGTGAAATCGGCGATAGCCTTGTCGAAGTCCTTCTTGCCGAGCCAGAGGCCGCCCCGATTGAGGTACCCCTCGGCGTCTACGGGACCGAGCCGGATCGCCTCGAAGTAATCGGCGATTGCCTGGTCGATGACCTTCTTGTCGCCCGGGGCTTGCCCGCGTCCGTCGGAGACTTGTTCGGCGTTGGGATCGAGCGGGGTCGCCACAGCGAAATCGGCGATGGCCGTGTCGTGTTCCGTCTTGTCGATCCAGACTTGGCCGCGGACGTTGTCGTGGTGGGCGAAGACTTCAGGAACGAATCGATTGACAAACAAGAAGATTCCGACGGCAGTGCAGATGTGTACAATGGCAGCGAGCGCTCGCACACCGAAGCGAAGCCACGATCGCCAGGTCGTCTCGCTGAGCTGGTCTTGCACCTTGACCTCCCATGAGATTGGTGCCGTCCCTCAGGCCTTCCGTCCCATCAGGGCGTTCAAGATCAGCATCTCGAGCTGCTCGTATTGACGCTTTGTCCGGAGATCTTCGACCTTGCGCATCTCGAGCCCGCGCACCACGTCCAGGAGCCGGAGGAACATGGTTTTCGAGTGAGCCAGATGGTACATCGACTCCTCGAACGTGGTGGTGCGCATCGCCTTGACGTCGAGACCGACGCACTCGCCATTCCGGCCATAGCCGTTTTGCTCGAGCACCCAGACCTGATTGAAGCCGCGGCGCAGGTCGACTGAGCCAAAGACCTTATCCTGGTCGTACTTCAGTCCGTTCTGGTCGTTCAAGTGAACGCTCCAGAGCTTGTCGTGATAGAGGGCATAGGCCATGTCGTCGGCCGGGTCGAGCCCGGCGAGGATCGAATGCGCGCTCTCGATCAACACGCCCGACCGGCTGGGGTCGATCGTCCGGCAGGCGACCCCGACCATGTGGCCGACCGTCGGCAGATAGGCCTGGTCCATCGGCTCGTTGGGCTTGGCCTCACCCAGGACGCGGATCTCCTTGTCGTGCTCCAGGATGGCATTCCAGGCCTCGACGATCCGCGCGATCGCGGTCTTGCCGCACTTGGCTTCGCGGACATACGTGCCCTCGCGCGCCAGCCACAGGACATAGTTCCGGCAGCCGATTTCGCGCGCAATATCGACGCAGCGCCGGGATCGATCGAGCGCGTATTTCCGGTCGCCGGGATCGTTGGACGTGAACGCGCCGTCGATGGTCCGCGGGTCTTCCCAGAGCCGGGGCGCGACGATCTCGACCGCCAACCCCTCGCCATCCAGAATTCGCTTGACGTCGCGCACCCCCTTGACGGTGCTCTGCCAGTCGAGATCGGCGGGGACGATGTCGTCGTCGTGAAACTGCACGGCATCAAAACCAAGCTCCTTGTAAGCTTTGAGCTTGCGTGCAAACTCCATTTCCTGGCGCACCGGCGGGCCGAAGGGGTCGGCGCCGGTGCTGATGTTCCAGGGACCGAAGGAAAAGCGGTAGACGGTGGGTTTGTTCGTGGCGCTCATCGTACGTCGGTTTCCTTTGCTGTCACACCGCGGCGGTGCTCCCGCGGAAGTCGGCTGTTGCATTGCAAACGTCGGTTCAGGAACTGGCTGAGAATAATCTCCCCGAGAGTCGTCTTTCGCTCCGCGAAAGAACGTCCTTTCGCGGAGCGAAAGGCAACACTTATTTCCGGCCAGCGCCTGCGTTCCCAAGAGACAGAGATACCCGAAGGGAGCGGGCGGCTCAATGTGGAACTGGGCATTTGTCATTTGTCCTTTGTCATTTGTCCTTTGTCCTTAGAACTTTCCATGAGCATCGCATCGTTTCACAGCGGACCAGGGACAAACGACAACGGCAAGGCCGTTCACATGGCGAGCAAGATCAGCCCCGCGCACTTTAGAACTCTCCACGAGCATCCATTCCTTCAACAACGGACAAAGGACCAGCGACAAAGGACAACGGCAAGGCCGTTCACATGGCGAGCAAGATCAGCCCCGCGCACTTTAGAACTCTCCACGAGCATCCATTCCTTCAACAACGGACAAAGGACAAAGGACCAATGACAACGGCGCAGCCGTTGACATTGACCGGGAAATCCCGTCATGATCCATAGGCAATAGATGACGGCCGGCCGGCGGCGAGCCCCTGGCTGATGCCGGCGGTCGTCGGGCGCGGGCAGTGGGATCGGGCGACGATGAAGCTCTGGCATCTGGTGGTATTCATCCTGTTTCTGGGCATGGTGCTCAGCATCGTGCGCGATCCGGTGGGCCGGATCGCCCTCATCGTCTTCGTGACGGCGCTCGGAGAGGTCGTGTTCGGAACCACGGCGGTGCTGGCACTTTTCCAGACGATCGGCGCGCTGGGCGAGGCCAAGGGGTTGTTTGCACACGCCGAAGCGGTCGCCACGACCACGCTCGTCTTGATCATCGCGACCACGATCATGTCGTCGTGGCTATTCGCCGGCGCATGGTTGGTTCAGGCTTCCTTGCCATAACAGAGGAGCATCACGTTGTCTGGCTACGTTCCCGCAACCTATCCTCATCGGTGGCTACCCGAAAAAGTCGAGCTCAAGACCTGGGACCAGATCGAGCCCTGGTATCGCAAGCTGATGGACGAGCCGATCGCAAGTGCCCGGGATCTCGAGCGCTGGATGATCACCGCCGGCGAGTTGAATGCGGCCGTGGGCGAGGAAGGGGTCAAGCGCGATATTGCGATGACCTGCCAGACCGACGACCCCGGCGCGAAGCGGCTCATCTCGAGTATGTCCGCGAGATCGAGCCGAAGCTCAAGCCGATCTTGAACGCGATCCGCGGCCGGTACCTCGATGCGCCCGAGCGCGCCGAGCTGCCCCGCGAGCGGTTTGCTGTCCTTGATCGAGCTCTCGAAAATCGCCGCGCCTTGTTTCGCGAGGCCAATATTCCCCGCGAGACCCAGTTGGCCGAGCTCGAGCAACAGTACCAGAAGATCATGGGCGCCATGACGGTGGCGTTTCGCGATCAGGAGCGCACCCTGGTCCAGATGGCCCCTTTTCTCGAGGAAACCGATCGCTCATTGCGTCAGGAGGCCTGGGAGCTCGGGGCCAGGCGGCGTCTGCAAGACAGGGAGGCGATCGACAACCTGTTCGACCAGATGAAGGACCTTCGAATCGCGGTCGCGCACGAAGCCGGCTTCGCGAATTTCGTCGAGTATGCGTTCAGGAATCGCGAGCGGTTCGACTACGGCATCGAGGATTCGATCCGATTTCACGAGGCCGTCGAAAAAGTCGTCGTGCCGCTCATGCGGCGCATTCAGGAGGAGCATAAGGCCGCCCTGGGCCTCGAGACGTTTCGACCGTGGGACGGGGCGGTTGACCCCCTGGGCAGGCCGCCGCTCCATCCCTTCCAGGATGTCGAGCAGCTCGCGGCCGGAACCGAAGCGATCTTCAGCGAGGTCGACGCCGAGCTCGGAGCCCAGTTTGCGTATCTACGGCAACACGAACTGCTCGACCTGGCCAATCGCAAGGGAAAGGCGCCGGGCGGGTACCAGACGACGCTCGAGGACGCGCGGCTTCCCTTCATCTTCATGAATGCCGTGGGCCTCGACGCCGACGTGCGGACCTTGCTGCACGAGGGGGGCCACGCCTTTCATACGCTGGCGTGCCGCGGCGAGCCGCTGGCCGCTTATCGCGACAGCCCGCTCGAATTCTGCGAGGTCGCCTCGATGACGATGGAGCTTCTGGGCGCGCGCCGGCTCGACCCGTTCTATAACGCCAAGGATGCCAGCCGGTCCAATCGCAAGCTGCTCGAAGGCATCGTGCTCATTCTTCCCTGGATCGCGACGGTCGACGCGTTCCAGCACTGGCTCTATACCCACCCGACTCACACGCGCGACCAGCGCAAGACGGCCTGGAACGAGCTGCTCGAGCGCTTCGGCGGCATTGTCGATTGGTCGGGCTATGAGGAGGCGCGGAACCACTCCTGGCATCGCCAGCTCCATATCTTCCTGTACCCCTTCTATTACATCGAATATGGCATCGCGCAGCTCGGCGCGTTGCAGATCTGGCAAAGTGCGCTGACCAATCGCGCCGCGGCCGTGGCCGATTACAAGAAGGCGCTGGCGCTGGGCGGGTCGCGGCCGCTCCCCGATCTATTCGCCGCCGCCGGCATCCGTTTCGATTTCAGCGCCGAACAAATCGGCTCGCTCATGACCACGATCAGGACTGAGCTCGATAAGCTCAGTCCGTAGCCAAGATTAAGTGTCGCCTTTCGCGGAACGAAAAGAATCTTTAGAACTCAATTTCGCCACATACCAGACGACTCTAGCCGGAAGTAATCTGCCGGCGGCGAGACATGAGACATTCAATACGAACCCGAAGCGTAAGCAAGGGACTGGTTTGGGACCCTCGCTTACGGTTTTTGGTGTTGCGCTGTTTTGGATTTGGCCCCGAAGGGGCCGCAACAAATCAGCCCAGGGCAACGCCCTGGGTACGCTCGTTCCGACCAGAACGTCCGAGCCCTGTAAGGGCGAAACGTCTCGCATACACGGGATGGACGCGGTTCTTGACGGGTGATTGAGACATCGGCGAGTTCTTCGACTGTGCCGCCCTTTCAGGGCTCGTGCTTCGTTCAATTCCGGCTGTTCCCCAGGGCGTTGCCCTGGGCTGGTATGTGGTTGCCCCTGCGGGGCGGCAAACAGCGCAACACCAAAACGTACGCTTCGGGTTGGTATCGGCGGCGGCCGCGTGCAGCATGATTTGCGTCCCGATCGTAAGTCCATCGAACTGGGAAAAAAGGTGCTATTCGGTTCCTGACACCTTATTGCGTGCGTAAGTCCATCGAACTGGGAAAAAAGGTGCTATTCGGTTCCTGACACCTTATTCTGGATCGGCATAAACAAATAAAAAGTTTTCAACCTATTGACTTCCCCGCGATCTTGGGACATAATGCATGCAAGGAGTCCATCCATGCCTTTCACCGAGTCCCATGCCGAGCGCGCTGCGCGTCGGCGATATCGTGCTGTACCATCGTTTAGACGGCGGCCGATTGCAAGCGCTCGCGGCACTGGTTGCCTACGTCGAGCGGCCGGACGAGCCGAAGTCGGAGGTGTATCTCACCGTGTTCCGACCGGGCCGGGCCCCGGAACCGCACAACACCCCGATTCCCTTCGCCGAGGCGCCGACCAGCGGCTACTGGAGTTGGCGAAACGGCGACTGATTCACGCAGCCCGCATCGAGCGGACCAGCGCAGCCGCCGCCAGGACGACCAGAGTCGCGGCTGAAGCCAGCGAAATTGTCGCCCACGGGACCATGCGCGGCGGGCGGTATCGTAGCGTGACGCGCTGTTTGCCGGTTCCATGCAAGCGCACGGCCAGCAGACCGCCGTTGACGCGAATAGCCGGCTGCTCGGGGCCGCCATCGACCTGGGCCTGCCAGCCAGGGTCGAAGGTTCGCGCGACGATCAAGTCGCACGGGCCGTCGTGCTCGACCGTGGCCGCACTACCATCCCACGAAACCAGCCGGGCCAGTCGTGCCGGCGGACGCGCGGGGATGTGGTCCTCGGCGAGGAACCAGGCGCGATCGAGATCGTCGAAAAACGACAGCCGATCCATGAGCGTGCGCTTGTCGGGGCTGGTCTCGGCGCGCGCGGCGACGTAGGCCTCCGGGAACGGCTCGTCCAGACGGACGATCGACCAGACGCGGGCGACGGGCTCGTCCGGGCGGCGATAGACAATCCGATCGAGCGCCGTGTCTCGCCAGCGCCCCAGCTCCTCTCCCAATGACCGTTGCGCCGGCGCGTGGCCGACCAGATGCGTGACCCGGCAGCGGCGAAGCCAACGGCGCAGGACGTTCAGCTCGGTCGGACCCGGCGCGGCGCCCGATTCCGGATGCAGCACCCGCTTCTGCAACGCAACCAGGGCCCTGTTGATGTCGGGGTGGGCAAAGCCCAGATAGGGATCGGCCGTCCCGGCGCTCAACCACAAAGGCAGGTTCTCGATCTCGCCGCCGATCAAGCCGAGCTTGCGCTCGCGTCCCAGCTTGTTCAAGACCTGGCTCTGGCCCGGCAGCCGGATCGACCAGCCCCACTGGGTCGTGCCGAGGTGGAAGAGAATGCCCAGCTCGATCGACGCCGCGAGCAGGGGCGCCCACGATTCGAGACGCCTGGTGCGCCATGCGATGATGAGGACGAGGGCCGCCAACCAGGCGAGCGCCCCCCAGCCGATGCCGCCGGCCACGCCATGAATCGCCCTGGCGAGGTGCACGTCCGGCCGCAGCGACCATCGCCAGGCAGCGACGGCCGCGCAGCCCGCGAAGACCAGGGATGCGAGCAGGCCCAGGCGAAACCGGGCGGCGGAGATTGCACGATCGAATCCTTCGCCGGCGACGATCGCCAGTCCCAGGCTGGTCAAGAGCGTGTACCGCGCGGGCACGCGGAAGTAGCCCAGCCCCGGCACGTCCAGGATCCGCGCGTACCCCTCGGGCCACCACCGGGGCATGGTCGCGAGTGCAAAACCCAGCGGCGCGATCAGGCGCCACAAAAGCGCGCTCGTGCCCGCCGGCCGCCGGCAGTAGCCCGCGATCGCGAAAATGAGCGGTATCGTCCCGATGTAACAGGCGGCCTCGAAGCCGGTCGTGCGTTCGCCAAACCAGTACGGATCCTCGGCGCCAAGCCGCAGCTCACGAACCGGCCGCGGCAGCGCGAGCTCGAACCAGTGCGCCGGCGGAAACGAATAGAAGCTCAATTCGCCGATCGAGCGCTCGGTTTGATTGACCAGCGAGGCGAATTGCCAGCTCAGGCCGAGCTGGACGGCCGCCAGGGCCATCCCCAACCCGGCCGCGACGAGCGTTCCGACGGCTAGTTTCCACTTGCGCCGGTCGAAGGCGGCATGCCACAGCCCCAAGAGCACGACCAGTCCCGAGGTCCACATCTGGATCTGGAAGTGACCCAGCGACCATTGCAACCCAAGCACAAGCGCGAGGAGTGCCAGCCAGAAGCCGCGGCCCGTGGCCAGCAACCGTTCGGCGATCGCCAGTGCCAGCGGCAGATAAGGCATCAGGAGAAAGAACGGCTCGTGACTCGAATGGATCGTCTGAAATCCGCAAAGAGTGAACGCCACGGCCCCCAATGCGCTACCCCACGAGGCGATTCCCAGCGAGCGGCCCAGGAAATAGGTCGTCGCGACCAGCGCGATATAATGAAGCCACATCGAGAGCCGGTAGGCGGTTGATACGTCGAGCAAGCGGTAGAGCACGAGGTTGGGGGGATAGAAGGCGGCGACGTGGCTCTCGGCGACGAGCGGAACACCCAGGCCGAATCGCTCGCTCCAGAAGGGCAGCGTGCCCTCGCGGAGGGCCCGGCTCAGCTCGGTCTTGAGCGGACGATACATGCGGTCGGGGTCACCGCCCGTCGGTTCATAACCCACCAGCAATCCGCCCAGAATGATTCCGACCATGATGAGAGCCAGAACCAGCGGGAACTCGCGGCGAACGGCCGGCGAGAGCATTGGCGTGCTGGTCGATCGTTGCGGCGCTTCGGGTTTCATCGACCGGCTCTCCGCTGGGTGGGTTACGCTGTTTCCTGCGAGCCGAACGTTGTTAACCCGGAGCCAACGGCGACGGCGACCGTTTGGAATTTGGACTGGATCAGTGAACGCCGTCGCCGTTGGCTCCGGGTTAACGAGCACGGGGGTTGCGGCTTCGCCGCGCCCCGTGCACGATGATTGTACGAGAAAGGAGACGTGGGTCTCAATTTGTGAATGCAATCGCGGCACTCGCCTACTACCACGACCACCGGGAAGAGGTGAACGGCGACATTCGCGCGGAACGGGAATGGTACGAGGAGATTAAGGCCAAGCATCCTTCTCGCCTCCAAGGTTAGAGCAAAGTCGCCTTTCGCTCCGCGAAGGGAGTGCTGTCGCGGAGCGAAAGCCGACACACAGGCCCTGATCCGATGAATTCGCGCCCTTTGCCGTTGATACTCGAATTGGACAGTCCCGATGCCACGCTCGAATTGGTGGGCGGCAAGGGAGCGTCGCTCGCGCGCCTGGCAGCAGAGGGGCTGCCCGTGCCACCGGGCTTCCACATCACGACTCTCGCGTATCACCGCTTCGTGAGCGAGAACCATCTGGCCGAATCGATCGTCCGCGCCGCTTCACAGGTGAGCGCCGACGACCCGGCCGCGCTCGAGGGCGCCTCGGCGGAGATCCGATCGCTCATCGACCGAGGCAGGATTCCCGATGACATCGCAGGGCACATCCGTTTGTCGTACGGCGCATTGGGCACCGACGATCCGCCGGTTGCCGTGCGCTCATCGGCCACGGCCGAGGACCTGCCCGGGATGTCGTTCGCGGGCCAGCAGGACAGTTTTCTCAACGTGCGCAGCGGCGACACTGTGCTGGAGGCCGTGCAGCGCTGCTGGGCGTCGCTGTGGACGGCGCGGGCCCTGGGCTACCGCGCCCGAGCGGGCATTCGGCCCCAAGACGTCGCGATTGCCGTCGTCGTCCAGCGGCTGGTCCCGGCGGACGTGGCGGGCGTCCTCTTCACTGCGAACCCGGTCACGGGCGCGCGCGACGAGATGATGATCAGCGCGGCGTGGGGGCTGGGTGAGGCGATCGTCGGCGGGCACGTCACGCCCGATAGGTTTATCGTCGACAAGAACACGGGCGCGATCCGGTCGCAGGATATCGCCCAGAAGAGCGTGATGACGGTACGCCTGACCCAAGGGACTCGCGACGAGCCAGTGCCGGCCGACAAGCGCAGCGAGGCCGCGCTTCTGCCCGCACAAGCCGCCGAGCTTGCGCGAATCGGCACGCGGATCGAGCAACTGTACGGGCTGCCGATGGATATCGAATGGGCTCTCCAGGACGGGCGTCCCTTCATCGTGCAAGCGCGGCCGATCACTGCGCTGCCTGAGCCGCGAGCGACGCTCGACTGGCCGCTGCCGAGTCCCAAGGGGCGGTACGCGCGCAGCAGCGTGATCGAGCTCTTGCCCGACCCGCTCTCGCCCCTCTTTGCCACGCTGGCGGTACCCGCCTGGAATGACTCGTATCGCGAGCTCGCACAGGCCCTCGGACTCGGATCGATGATGCAAAAGCAATTCCTGGTAACCATCAATGATTATGGTTACTACGATTCTAGTGGTTTCAGCGTGTGGGGAACGATCTCGGCCCTGCCGCGGGTGATCCCGCGCGCGTTCAATTGGATACGTAACGCCGAGGGCGCTGGGCAGGCGAGGCGCGTCCGCGCTATGCCGCTGTCGTCGCCGCCTGGGCCGCGCACGACCTCGGCACGATTCCCGCGATGCATCTCCTCGAGGGCGCAAGAGAGATCCTGCTGGCGGCGGCACGCCACTATCTGACCATCCAGAGCGGTATCCTGCCTGCCGCGTACATGAGCGAGATGATCTTTAACGGCTTTTATCACAAGATCATCAAGCGCGAGGGCGACCCGCCCGCGCTGGACTTCCTGCTCGGCTTCGACAGCGCGCCGATCCGAGCGGAGAAGTCACTGTACGACCTGGCGACCTGGGCGCGCAGCCGCGCGGAGGTCGCCGGCTACTTGACGCGCGCTCGGAGCGCCAACATCGTCGCCGCGATTCGGTCGTCAACCGCGCCGATCGCCGACGGGGACGGCTGGTGCGCGTTCTGCCGCCGGTTCGCGGACCACGTCGATTGCTTCGGTCACGCCGTCTACGACCTCGACTTCGCCAAGGGCGTCGCCGCGGACGAGCCAGGGCCGCTTCTCGAAGCGCTCAAATATTTCCTCGGCGGGCAGGCGCGGAGCCCGCACGAGCGCCAAAGGGCGGCGGCAGCGACGCGCGAGCAGGCCATGCAACGGGTTATCGTGCGCCTGAAATGGCTACGGCTGCGCTGGTTCACGAAGCTGCTCCGCTGGGCGCAACGCTACGCGCCCCTGCGCGAGGACGCGCTCGCCGACGTCGGACTGGGCTGGCCGGTCTTGCGCCGGATGCTGCACGAACTCGGGCGGCGGATGGCGGCAGCAGGCGGCATCGCGGGGCGCGAGGATGTGTTCTGGTTGGCGCTCGCCGAGGTCGAGGCCGCGGCGAGCTTGCTCGACGCCAATCAATCCGCGCCCGATTATCGGGACGCGGTCAAAGAGCGACGGAAGACATGGGAACACGAGCGCGCCGCCACACCGCCCGTGGTGCTGCCAATCAAAGGTGGCGCCCGATTCCTGGGCATTGATTGGAGCAACTGGATGCCCGCGCGCACCGACCAGGCGGCGGGCGACACCATCATAGGTCAGGGCGCAAGCCCGGGGCGCGTGACGGGCGTGGCGCGTGTGATTCACGGCCCCGGCGAGTTCAACCAGATGCACCACGGAGACATCCTGGTCGCCAAGATCACGACGCCCGCGTGGACGCCACTTTTCGCACTGGCCGCGGGCGTGGTCACCGACGTGGGCGGCCCACTCAGTCACAGCTCAATCGTTGCGCGCGAGTATCACATTCCCGCAGTACTCGGCACAGGCGTGGCGACCGAGCGAATTAAGAGCGGCGAGCGCATCGCTGTGGATGGCGATCATGGTATGGTGAGTCGGGTTGACTGATCGAAAGGAGCTACCACCATGGATCGAGACCATTTCCAGAAGTCCTATCTGGGACCAGCACCCTGGGACATCCCCGGCCCGCAACCTGCGTTCGTGGGCCTGGAGGAAGCCGGCGCAATCCACGAGTCGGTCCTCGATGCCGGCTGCGGCACCGGCGAAAACGCCCTCTACCTCGCCTCGCGGGGACACGAGGTCTGGGGAATCGACTTCGTGCCGGTCGCCATCGAACGGGCGCGCGAAAAAGCCAAGCAGCGAGGGCTAACCGCCCATTTTCCAGGTCGGCGACGCCCTGGCTCTGGATGCACTCGGACGGACCTTCGACGCGGTGATCGACTGCGGGTTGTTCCACACCTTCAGCGATGAGGAACGGACGAAGTTCGTCGCTGGGTTGGCCAGAGTGCTCCGACCTGGAGGCGCGTACCACGTCCTTTGCTTCAGCGACCGCGAGCCGCCGGGCGAGGGACCGAGGCGGGTGACGCACGACGAGATCCGCAACTCGTTCCGAGACGGCTGGACGGTGGGGGAAATCCGCTCATCGTCATTCGAGACGCTGAGCTACCCGGGGGGGCCAACGTTCAGCCCAGGAGGGCCGCAGGCCTGGCTGGCGTCGATCGTCCGCACGAAGGATCGGCCCGGCAACGCGTCGTAGAAAGGCCCGCAAAAGGTGAATGGGGAAACGCCGTCCCATCGACTCCATACGCGATTATGTCGGTCACGAACGTGCGGCGCTTGGATGGGGGCATCTGGGAACGGAAACAGGGGACCGTACACCATGACCTCATCGGCGACGAGCGCCATTCCAGTCGATCTCAACTCCCGGCGCTGACGCGACCGGGCTCGCCGGCGGCGCAACCACACGATCCCCGCGGTTGGCAGTCTCGCCGAATTGCCGGGTGCTTGCGCGACCGGGCTCGCCGGGAGCGTAACTACACTTACCGGCTGTGGGCTCTACGCAACGCGCCAGCACGCAAGCTCTCGCCGCTGGATCGCGGTGCGTGCTACGATATGGCGATTGCTTGCTCGCCCCCGATGAGCCCATGGAAATGAACGAGACTCCGCTGAGCTTGCTGGAACGACTGCGTCACAGCCCGGACGAGCCCTCCTGGCAGCGGCTGACCGGTCTCTACGTGCCGCTCGTCCGGCGCTGGCTGAATCAGCAGGGATTGCCGCCGTCCGACGCCGACGATCTGACCCAGGAGATCCTGCTGGTGATCGTCCGCGAGCTGCCCGCCTTCGACCATTCCGGCCGTAAGGGGGCGTTTCGAAGCTGGCTGCGGACGATCACCGTGTACCGATTGCGCGGCTACTGGCGGAGCAAGCAAACCCGCCCTGACCAGGCAGTCGAAGAAGAGCTCGACCGCCTGGAGGATCCCGGCAGCGAGCTGGCTCGGATCTGGGACAGAGAGCACGACGAATTCATCGCCCGGAGACTGATGGAACTGATCGAGCCGGAGTTCACGCCCGCCACGTGGCAAGCGTTCCGCCGGCAGACCATCGACGGGTTGACGGCTTCGGAAGCGGCCACCGAGCTGGGCGTGAGCGCCAATGCCGCGTTGATCGCTAAGAGCCGGGTCCTGCGGCGCTTACGGCAAGAGGCCGTCGGCTTGATCGGCTGAGTCAGCGTGACTCGGGGAAAACCAATCCTGGACTGACAGGATCGTGCGGCTCGCGCACTACCCTCTTTAGGAAGAGGCCGATGCCGATTCCGCACTGACCCGCGCAGCGGGTCGCGTCAGTTCGCCGCTGCGCCTTGCGATCCAGGACGTTGAAGCACAGTCCCGCGGCGGGCGAATGCGCCCGCGAAACGGTTGGGTTTCGGAAACTCTTGTGTTCAACAGCCCCGAGGAGATCACGATGAAGGTACGCGCATTGACTTTCGCAACAGTAACGATGCTGATCGCCAGCATGGGTGTTTCACCAGCCGATGCAGGTCAGATCTACAGCGTCACCTACGCTGATATCTCAGCCGGAACGACGACTGACTTGACCACGGCGGGCACGCTCGATTGGGTCAAATGGGGTAACGGCGAAGCGAACAACAGCGTGTCGTACTCGACGCCGGAAAAGACCGGCGGCACCATCATCGACCCGGCGCTGACTGCCCTGGGATCGGTCCCCCAAGGTCAGACGGTCACGCTGGAAACCTTCACGCCGGTAGCGGGAGTGACTCCGGCATTCACCTGGACCGACGGGACCAAGCCAATGGCTGGTGGGAGCCCGGTCGGCACGTCGGTGAGCGAGACGATACTCCCGGCGCAATTCAGCTACCCGCTCGGCCTGGGCGCGTCGTTCCAGGTCACGGCGGCCGCGTCGCCGCAACTGCTGACTGTGTATGTCGCGGGGTTTGACGCCAGGATGAAGCTCACCGCAACTTTGAGCGACGGTACCACCGCATCTCTCATCGCCTCGAACGCGGCACTCATTCCGGTCTCTGCCGGCAGCGGCGATAACTATTTCTCTTACGGAATCTTTTCTATCGACTATGCCGGCGCGGGCGAAACGTTGACCATCAGCCTCACGGCGGACGATCAGTCAGGCATTCCCACGGATGCCCCGCAGTACGTGTACCGAAACGCCGGCGTGATGGCGGCGACCGTCAATGTGGGTTTTGTCCCGGTTCCTGAGCCCTCGAGTCTGATCCTGTCGGCGATCGGCATCGCGGGCTTGTTCGGCTACAGGCTTGCGCGACGAAGAACGGAAACCGAGGGGAAACGCGCCGTGTGATCCGGCCCCGCTGAAATCGCCGACGGCTTTGCCTCTGGGGGGGTGGTGCGACTGCCCAGCGTTGCTGCTAGACTGAAGGCAGCATCGCGGAGGGCAAGGTCCGTGTTTTTGACGTTCGGCATGCACCCCACTTCCGAACAGCTCGAGGCATTCGACCGAGGCGAGATCGACGAGGCCGACGCATCGGCGATCGAGGAGCACCTGGCGACGTGCGCCACGTGTCAGGCGCTGACGGTGCAGGGCTCGAGCGATGATCGTTTCATCCGCCTGATCCGCGCTGTCGGGCAGGAAGTGGGCACCGCGGTAGCCAAAGCGCCAGCCCTGCCGGCGGAGGCGCCCCGCGGCTACGACCTGCTGGAGCCGATTGGCCGGGGCGGCATGGGCATCGTGTTCAAGGCCCGGCAGCGGGCGCTGGGACGGCTCGTTGCGCTCAAGCAGGTCCGGGCCGGGATCGACGCCGACCCGAAGGAGCTGGCGCGGTTCCGGACCGAGGCCGAAGCCGCGGCGCGGCTCGCGCATGCCAACATCATACAGGTTTTCGATGTCGGCCAGCAGGATGGGATACCCTACATCGCGATGGAGCTGGTCGAAGGGGGCAGTCTCGCCGACCGGCTGGCGACGGGCCCGTTCCGGCCTGCCCAAGCCGCGGCGCTTTTCGAGACCCTGGCCCGCGCCGTCCAGCATGCCCACGAGCACGGAATCGTTCATCGCGATCTCAAGCCGGCGAACATCCTGCTTGCGCGCGACGGTAGTCCTCGAATCGCGGATTTCGGCCTGGTGAAACTCGAAGGCGTTTCGGGACCGACCCAGTTGGGAGCGCTCCTGGGCACGCCGCGCGACATGGCGCCGGAGCAGACCACCGGCGGGTTTACCGGCGGCGCGGTCGATATTCACGCGCTGGGCGCGATCCTCTACGAATGCCTGACCGGCCGGCCGCCGTACCAGGCGGCGGCGCCGCTTGACCTCCTCGCCCAGATCCGCAGCGAGGACCCGGTGGCGCCGGAGCGGCTCCAACCCGGGCTGCCGCGGGACCTGCAAACGATCTGCATGAAATGCCTGGAGAAGGACCCGCGGCGCCGCTATGCGACGGCGGCCGCGCTCGCCGATGACCTCGGCCGTTTCTTGCGGTTGGAGCCGATCCGGGCCCGGCCGATCGGTGCGGTCGAACGGCTCGGGAAATGGGTCCGGCGCCGCCCGTACCAGGCTGCCCTCGCGGCGGTTGCCGCCCTGGCGGTGATGGGAGCGTTCGGCGGCCTGCTTGTCCATCAAGCCCGACTCCGGGTCGAGATTGGCAGGACCGCCCGGGCCGCCCTGGATGCTCGCAAGCAGAAGAACCGCGCCGATGCCAACTACCAGGGCGCCCGAGCCGCGATCCAGGCGATGCTCGATTGCAACAACGACCCGGTTTTCGCCGCGTTACCGCGGCGGACCGAGCTCGCGCGCGCCCAGGCCGAGAAGGCCCTGATTTTCTACGATCGCTTGCTGGCCGACGCCGAGTCTCCCGACCCCGTTGTCCAGCTCGACACGGCCCGCGCCGCCCGCGAGGCCGCTACGTGCCAGTTCGTCGTCGGGCACGACGAGGACGCCATCGCCAGCCTGGAGCGGTCCGTGCGCTTACTCGACGCGGTCCTTGCCAGGCGGCCCGACGACCCCGAGGTCATCCGCGAGCAGGTGCAATCCCGCACCAAGCTGGGCCTGTTCGTCTCGAAGACCAAAAAGACACCCGATCGCGCCCTGGCCGAACTGCGCCGCGCGGCGGCCGACGCGGAACGGCTCGCCCAGTTCGATCCCCGGTCGGTGGAGTCACGCTCCGACCTGGCCTGGTGCCTGCACGACCTGGGCCATGTCCTGCTGGCGAACAACCTGCAAGACCAGGCCCTCGCGGTGTACCGCCGCGCGATCGAAATCAACCGCAAGCTCATCGAGGAGCAGCCGGCGGATTTACGCCGCCGTGCCGTGCTCGCCGAGAACCTGAATAACTTCGGCCTGCTCATCGGCGTCGCTGACCCTGACCGGGCCGAAGAAGCCTATAGCGAGGCCGCCGCGCACCTCGACTTTGCCACGCGAGAAAACCCCGTTCGCGGCGTGGTCTCGCTCGGCTCGCTGCTGAACAACTGGGGAAACCTCGCTGTGCGGCGCGGTCGAACCGCGCTGGCGTTCCAGCGATTCGAGCGGGGCCTGGCGCTGGTCGAGGATGCGCTCAAGCGCGAGCCCGCGGACACCTTGTTGCGGTACACGGGCTTGAACCTCCACGGCTCGCGTGCGAATCTCCTCGCGCTATCGGGTCGACACGCCGAGGCCGTCGCCGACTGGGACCGCGTGATCGAGCTCAACGACGAACCGGCCGAGCGCACCGCCTTCCGGCTCTCGCGCATCATGGCGCTGGTCCGGACCAGCGGCTACCCGCGCGGCATTGCCGAAGCCCAGGCCATGGCCCGTGCACCGGCCGCCTCGAACCCGATGGCTGGCCGCGACCTCTACAATTTTGCGTGCATATTCGGCCTGGCAGCCGCCGCGGCCCGCGATGACAAGCGCCTCGAGCCCTCCGAGCGCGAGCGCCTCGCCGATTCCTACACCCGCGCCGCACTCGATTCGCTCGAGCGCGCGGCCGGAATGGGGTTCTTCAATGACCCCAAGCTCCGCGACCACGCCCGCCAGGACCCCGACCTGGCTCCCTTACGCGGCCGGCCCGAGTTTTCCAAGCTCGTTGTCGACACGTCGAAAGAACAACGGCGGCCATCCCGGAGTTCAAAATGACGCCTCATCTCACCGACGAAGAGCGCCAGTCCCTCGAAGAGGGGGGCGGTGCTCCCATTTACCTAGTCGATCCCAGGACGAACGCCCGCTAGTTGCTTCTTCCGGCCGAGCTTTACGAGCAATTCAAGGCGGTCTTCGAAGAAGAGTTCGATCCCCGAGAGGCTTACCCATTCGCCGAACGAGTCATCACGGAAGATGACGCGAACGATCCATCACTTGCGAGCTACCAGGATCTCCCGGCGGGGGGACCAGGATGAACCGGGGCAACGTTGTTGTTGTTGTTGCAGTCAGCGGGATATCCTCAGAACCCTCCGGAGCCTTCCCGCTGCCCTCATGTCCGGGATCGACGACTGTCTGAAGGCGGCCCTGGGTCCGCCATAGGCCAACGAGACTTGTACTTTGCGCGGCCGTGAGTGAAACATCCTCGAATCGCTCGAACTCGAGCGTCGTCAGCAACTTCAGCTTTTCGGCGTGAGTGCTTGAAGTATTGACGAAACCTCTTCAGGAAGGCGGCTCGAAACCGGACTCGTTCGTCGTACCCGACTCGGCGCTCGCCGATGTGTCGGCGGAGCTGCGGGCGCCGGTCGGGACCGGGAGTAAGCCACGACGGGCGTTCGTGGAGGCGTGAGAGAGGTTTTTCACGGGGGGCTCTGAATCAGAACGTGGTTCATGCTAATCCCCTTTTTCCTCAACGCGGCTTCGGCGCGAAGGGCCGCGCGTCGAACTCCTTCCAGAAATCGGTCGCGGGCTTGTCATTAATCGTCTTTATCGTTGTGATCGACCGAAGTATCGCGGCGTCTCGCCCAACTTTGAAGTCGCAAGTCACTTCCTCGAGGGGCATCCCTCTCAAGACCGAGATTCCGGAGATCGAGGTCGCCGTATAGTAGAACCTTGTGAGCCGTGCGCCTTTCACCGGGTCGAGGTTCTTGACCCTCGTGGCGTCGATGGCCAGTACCTTTAAGGGGCGGCCCTTGAGTGGCGAAAGGTTGACGACCTTCGTCCAGCCGATCCAGAGAAACTCCAAGGGCGTGTCCTTCAGAGGGGAAAGGTCGCGGACCGGAGTTACCGTCAGATTCAGCTCATGGAGCGGCATGCCGGCGAGCGGCGAAAGGTTAACTACGTCGGTATGCCAGAATCGCAATATCTCGAGGGGCATCCCGGAGAGCGGCTTCAAGTCATGAACGGGGTCGAATCCGATATTGATGAAGGACAGCGGTATCCCCATCAAGGGTTCCAGGCTCTGTACGTCGTTGTTGCTGACGTCGAGCTCGCATAACTCTCGTAGCCCCCGCAGCGGCCCGAGGTCGACCACCCGGCCGTGGTGCTTCTCACTCCCGCTTGCGCCAGCATCCGAAGGGACCTCAAGGCCCGGACGGGAGAAATGTCCTTGACGTAGTCGGTGCAGAACCTCAGGGAATGGACCGTCCCGAGATGACAAGTCGCTTCAACGCGGCCGTCGAAGCCGGGGTTGAGTTCCTTGAGTCGGGCGGATACTACTCGCACCTGCTCCTCGACTGGGAGGTGGAAGACCGAATTGATCCAGTCCTCCGGCGTCGGAGCGGGTGCGGGTGGCGGAGCTGTTGTCACACGAACCAGTCGCCGGCCGCCTCGCTCGATCTCGATGACCTCGCGGCGCAGAACGACGTCGCCTTTAGACGCTTGCAACTCGTGAGGGCCAGGGCGAAGGCGGAACTCCTGAACCCCGCCGCCAGTGATGATCAGGCCGCTCCCGTCGACGCTAACGCTCACGCCCGGATCGTCGGCTTCGATAACGAGGGTCCCCTCGGCGCGAACCAGGCGGATGATGGTGCTTGTGAAGCGCGTGACTCCCGTTGCCTCAGTTAGTCCCGTGCCGATGAGAACCACCAACAGAGCCGCCGCCGCGGCGATTAGGGGCCGGGACGGGACGCGCTGAGACGAAGGCAAGAGGGCGGCGGCTAGTCGCGGCGGTGAGGGAATAGGGACGGGTCTCCTCTCAAGCTGTCGCTCGTCGGATACGACCGAGTTATTGGGCTGCTGAATTTCGGCCAGGCCTCTGGCGAGAGCCGTCGCGACCTCGGCCGCCGACGCAGGCCGCTGGGCCGGGTCCTTCGCCTGGAGGTGAGCGATCAAGGCACAGAGCCGTTCGGGAATCTCGGGGTTGACCTGGCGGATCGGCCGAGGAGTGTCCTCAACGACGCGTTTGAGCACGGCCACGTGGCTCGAGGCTCGGAACGGCGGATGGCCGGTGCATGTGGCATAGAGCACGCTGCCCAGACTGAATAGATCGCTACGCTGGTCCACCGCGGCACCTTCGGCTTGCTCGGGCGACATATACTCCGGCGTGCCGGCAATTGTCCCGCTCTGCGTCAAGCTTGCGTCGTCAACCGCGCGGGCGAGGCCGAAGTCGGTGATCTTGACCCGCTCGACTCCGTTCTCCAGCAGGATGTTGGCCGGTTTGATATCCCGATGGACGAGCCCCTGCTTATGTGCGGCCGCCAGACCCTCAGCCGTCTGAAGGCCGATGCGGAGGATTTCCCTCAGCCCCGGGACACCTCCGCGATTGAGCCTTTCCTGGAGCGATACCCCCTCCACGAACTGCATGACGAGGAAGGGTGGCCGATGGTCTTCATCGACCGCGTGAATCGTGACAACGTGCTCGTGGCAAACCGCCGCGGCGGCTTGGGCCTCGCGCGAAAAGCGCCGTCGCGCCGTGGCACTGGCCGCAAGCACCGCAGACATCACTTTGATGGCAACGACTCGGTGCAACTTCGTATCGAATGCTCGCAGAACGACCCCCATTCCACCCCGCCCCACCACCTCCTTGACCTCGTAGTGGCCGAGGCGTCCCAGGTAGCCTGGCTGTTCAGACGGTTTGAGAAAGTCGAGCGGCAGGTCATCCTCCGCGTTGCCGTCTCGCGGATCGGCACGGGTTTCAGTGTTTCGGTCCAAACGAAGTCCGTGGGGCATTGCCGGCGCGAGCGGGAGAGAGACGTCCGCCAGGACACTATGGCTTGGCGCTCCCTCGTTCCGGCAAGCCGTCACGGCAGGCTCGTCAAGATGCGACAGGCTGAGCGAGTCATCATCCATCCCCCTGGCTAGCAAGCACACCGGACAGAGCCCCAGCGGGGCGTTGACGGGCAACTCATGCTTGCAGCTTGGGCAGTGCGCGGGTTCCGCCATGGGAGCGGGCTCCAGGGAGAATCGATTCCCACGTCTTTCCTGTACGAGATTCTCCCGAAAATCTTTCACCGAATGGCGGATTCAGTTCGAAGGGCGTCAAACAGAGAGTGGATCTCGTCACCGAGCTCAGACGGATCGTCGAGCGTGGCGGCGATCTGTTCCTGAAGAATCGCGCGGTAGCGCTTGCGCAGCCGGTGAGTTGCGCTGTTGACCGCACCCTCGGACATGCCGAGCCGTGCCGCAAGCTCCGCCACCCGCACAGCCCCCTTGCGTTCAGTCAGGATGACCTTGAGCTGGTTGAAGAGCTGGGCACTCTCGGGCTCGGCGTACTCGGCGGCCAGAAGAGCCGCCACGCGATCAAGCAAGGTTAAAGCCCAGGTGCGGTCGAACAGGCGCTCCGGGGTCATGTTGTCGGCCGGCTCGATCACGTATCGACCCTCGGCAGTTCTCGCATCGATCGAAATCGCGGTGGCCGAGACCTCGCGATTCTGCCTCCACGCATCGATGAGGAAGTTTTTGCAGGTCACTTGAAGGAACGAGCGGAAGCGGCCCTTGCCCTGATCGACGGAGGTGAGGATGTCCTTCTCGAGGACCCGAGCGAAGAAATCCTGGGTAAGGTCGAGGGCCCGGTCGGGAGCGTTCCCCTTGCGGCGAATGAAGGCGTACAGGGGATACCAGTAAATCGAGCAGAGCTCCTCCAGGGCCGCGCGTGCCTGGGACGATGCCGGCGTGCCGGCCTTGATGATGAGACTCCACTGAGTCGTTGGGAATGACGCCGTCGCCGGCTTGTCCGGGTTGACATCAGGGTTCATGGGGACACTCTTCGGTCGCTGAGGCGTGCTGACGATGGAAAGCTGTAACCTGACAGCATATCCAGTGCAGAGCGATTCTCCCAGTGCCGCCGCGCGGAGAGCGTGCCGCTGGTGACTTCATCTGTCCCTGGCGGGTCTCAAAACCTCTCGAGCTTCAGCTCGCCGTCGGGCAAGAACTGGTCGATGACCGGAAAATCGAGCCGGTTCAGAAAAAAACCAGAAACCGAATGGAAGGTTTTTGTGAAAGTTACGTACATCCAGATAATGTGACCGCCCCTCCCTGCCTCTCTCCCAAGGACCGTTCCCATGAGCGTCTACCACCACGATCGAGAGTCGCGCGGAAATTGTCTTTCAAAATCGCCTCGACGAACCCCAGGGCGCCAGCGCCGGACAACGCGTCATCGGCCCCGGCTCGAGTTGCTGGAATCGCGGCTGGTGCTCTCGCCGACGATCTTCACAGTCGATTCAACGGGAAACGGCACGTCGGGTTCGGGCATGTCGGGCACGCTGCCTTACGTCATCTCCCAGGCCAACGCCAATACCAGCACGGATGGCAGCGAGATCGAGTTCGAGGCGTCAGTCTTCTCCTCACCGCAGACGATCACCCTGGGTGCCGCCCTGGTGCTCTCCGAAACGACCGGCCCGGAGGTGATCGACGGCCGCGGCGCCGGACTTGTGACGATCAGCGGCGGCGGCACGGTCGGCGTGTTCGCGACCGATAGCGGAGTCACCGCATCGATCTCGGGCCTGACGATCAGCGGTGGCTCGACGACCGGCAACGGCGGCGGCCTGGAGAACTACGGAACGGCGACGCTCACCGGCTGCACGATCAGCGGCAACTCCGCCACCGACTCTGGCGGTGGCCTGTGGAACGGCGGCTCTGGCACGGCGACGATGACGCTCGCCGAGTGCACGATCAGCGGCAACTCCGCCTCTGAAGGCGGCGGCCTGTACAACATCAGCTCCGCCACGGCGACGATGACGCTCGCCGACTGCACGATCAGCGGCAACTCCGCCGGGGGCAACGGCGGCGGCGGCGAGAACGACGGCACGGCGAGGATGACGTTCACCGACTGCACACTCAGCGACAACTCGGCCGGATGCGGTGGCGGTCTCTGGAACGGCGGGGGCACCGCGACGCTTACCCTCACCGCCTGCACGATCAGCGGCAACTCCGCCAGCGGTAACTCGGCCTTCTCCGGCGGCCTGTACAATACTGCCTCCCCCACGGCGACCTTCAACACGGCGACGCTTATCGACAGCATCGTTGCCGGCAACACCGGGTCCCTCGGCGGCCCGAGCGATATTGGCGGAAGCCAGGCCAGCCAGGTTATCGGCTCGTACAACTTGATCGGCACCGGCGGCTCGGGCGGGATCACCGGCGGCATCGACGGCAACATCGTCCCGACCAGCCTCGCCGACCTCAGCCTGTCCCCGCTGGGCAATTACGGCGGCCGGACCGAAACCATGGCGCTCTTGCCCGGCAGCCCGGCGATCGGCAAGGGTGAGATCCACCAGCGGCGTCACGACCGACCAACGCGGCTTCCCGCTTGACACCAGTCCCGACATCGGCGCCTTCCAAACTCAGACCGGGCTGGTGGTCAATACAGCAATCGACGGCACCGGTTCGCCCTCGGGCGACCTGAGCCTGCGCCAGGCCGTCAACCTGGCCAATGCGCTGGACGGCGCCGAGACGATCACCTTCGACCCGACCGTCTTCGCCAGCGCAGAGACGATCACCCTGGCTGGCAGCCAACTCGAGCTGAGCGACACGGGTGGGACGGAGACGATCACGGGCCCGACAGCGGGCGTGACGGTCAGCGGCGGCGGGATGAGCCGGGTCTTCCAGGTCGACGCGAGTGTCACGGCGTCGATCTCGGGCTTGACGATCACCGGAGGCTCGACGACCGGCAGCGGCGGCGGCCTCAGCAGCGACGGCGTGACCACGCTGACCAACTGCACCGTCAGCGGCAACTCCGCCAGCGAAGGCGGCGGCCTGGCCAACAACGGCACGACCACACTGACGCTGAACGACGTCACCGTCAGCAAAAACACCACCTCCGGCTACGGCGGCGGCATCATCGGCGGCACGACCACGCTGACCAACTGCACCGTCAGCGGCAACTCCGCCGGCGACAGCGGCGGCGGCATCAACAGCAACGGCGTGACCACGTTGACCAACTGCACCGTCAGCGACAACACTGCCGACAAAGGCGCCGGCGGCATCGGCCTTTACTTCACGACGGCCACGCTGACCAACTGCACCGTCAGCGACAACTCCGCCGGCAGCGGCGGCGGGGGAGTCGCGGCCGACTCCGGGACGATCACACTGACCAACTGCACCGTCAGCGGCAACTCCTCCTCCGGCGGCGCCGGCGGCGGCGGACTGTACAACAGCGGCTCTGCCACGCTGATCAACTGCACCGTCAGCGGCAACTCCTCCTCCGGCAACGGCGGCGGCCTGACGATCGCCACGGCCACGCTGACCGACTGCACCGTCAGCGACAACACCGCCTCCGGCTACGGCGGCGGAATCATCGGCGGGACGACCACGCTGACCAACTGCACCGTCAGCGGCAACTCCGCCGGCGACAGCGGCGGCGGCATCAGCACCGGCGGCGCGGTCACGCTGACCGACTGCACCGTCAGCCACAACTCCACCGACAAGGCCGGCGGCGGTATCAACGCGTTCGAAGCAACGACTATTCTGACCAACTGCACAGTCGGCGGCAACTCTGCCGCCAGCGACGGCGGGGGTCTGGTCAGCTTCGGCGGCACGACCACGCTGACCAATACGATCGTCGCCTTGAACATGGCCATCACGGGTCCTGACGTCTCTGGCGGCGTCGCTTCCCAGGGCAACAATCTGATCGGCGAGACCGACGGCAGCTCGGGCTGGATCAGCTCCGACCTGACCGGTACCATTGCCCTGCCGCTGGACCCGCTGCTGGCCCCACTCGGCGACTACGGCGGTCCAACCGAAACCATGGCGCTCTTGCCCGGCAGCGCCGCGATCGGCGCGGGCACGGCCGAGAGCGGTATTTCCACGGACCAGCGGGGGGCGTCCCGACCGACTTCCGGCGCCGCCGACATCGGTGCCTTCGAGTCGAGTGGGTTCACCCTCGCCGTCACTTCGGGAAGCGGCCAGTCGAACGGCATAACCACAGCCTTCTCTGCCCCGCTGGTTGTGACGGTCACCGCCAACAACCCCAGCGAGCCCGTGGCGGGGGGCCTGGTCACATTCACCCCGCCGCCAAACGCGGCGTCGGCGACCCTGAATGGAAGCCCGGCGACCATCAGTGCCACCGGCACGGCGAGCGTCACGGCCACAGCCAACGCGACCACCGGCACCTATGTCGTGACCGCGTCTGCCACCGGAGTGACGTCGGCGGCTTCGTTCAGCCTGACCAACGAGCTCCAGCCGAGCTTCTCGGGGCTGACCGCCCAGACGATCACCTACGGCAGTACGGTGACGCTCTCGGGCACGCTCGCGGCCGGTTCGCAGGTCCCGGTTGGAGAAGACGTCGCGGTCACGCTGGACGGTGTCACGAACGACGCCAAGATCGCCTCCAACGGTTCGTTCTCGACGCAATTCACCGGTGCAGAGGTGGTACTCAAGGCAAGCTCGACGGCCTACACCGTCACCTACGACTACGCGACCGATGGAACCTTCCTCGCGGCCGACGGCTCGAGCCAACTGAAGGTCAACCCGGCGGAGTTGACGATCAGGGCCGTCTCGACCAGCATGGTCACCGGCCAGCCAGTGCCGACGCTCAAGGCCGTCTACACCGGATTCGTCAACGGCGACACGCCCGCCAGTCTCACGACGACTCCGGTCCTTGACTCGGTTGCCAGACCGTCCAGCGCGCCGGGCAGCTACCCCATCACCGTCGGCGGCGCCAGCTCGCCCAACTACGTGATCACGTACGTGCCAGGCACGCTCACCGTGGTCCCGTTGCCGGCGACGGTCGAAAAGGTCTCGGTCCAGGAGATCAAGGTGAGCAAGCACAAAACGTTGCCAGGGATCGTCCTGCAATTCAGCGAGGCGCTCGATCCGGCGACGGCGCAGAGCATCAACTCGTACACTCTGGTCACGGTCCCGAATAACAAGAAGCAGACGAGCAAGCCGGTGCCGTTATCCGCAGCGATCTACAGCTCCTCCGCGTTCACGGTGACGCTCTTCACGCGTAACGCGCTTGTGTTGAACCCCCCGCTTCTGCTCACAGTCAAGGCCGCCAGCCTGCGCGACGCCCTCGGCCGCGAGCTCGACGGCAACGACTCGGGACGCTCGGGCGCGAATTTCACGGCCGTCCTCAGCAAGGCCGGCACCAGCGTGACGAGCGCCAGGCGCTGGCGCGAATCGGCGGCCTTTCGTCCCACGCGGTCGATGCCGTGTTGGAAGCGGGCTTACAGGGGGGGCCGTTGAATGAGGTTCGGAAAGCACAACCCAGACGCGACTCGTTACCGGTGGCGACTTGGCGGGAGGTTTGAAGAGCAATACTCTTCGACGAGCGGCCACTGGGCACGGAGGCCCGGCCCACTGGCAAAGCGGTGAGCCGGGGGACGGGCCCCGATTCGGGCCTTCGAATAATCACGGTCTTGCGATCGTCTGTGTAGTCAAAGACCTGCCGCTCTGGCTACCTGGAGGTCACGGTCATGCGTCGTCGTCGGATCACGGGGACGGTTGTTGCTTTCGGCAGATGGACCTACATCGGCTCGGTGGTTGTGTCGCTGGCGATCTGCACGCTCGTTTTGGGTGCTGATCGATCGCATCGATCGCGGTCGCTCTTGACTCGAGAGGAATTCGAGGGCCGCGAGCTGTTCGTCAAGTTGTGGGAGCCAGGAAAACCGAGCGCCGCGGGGGGCGATGGGCTTGGCCCACTCTACAACGAACAATCGTGCGTGGGCTGCCATAACCTGGGCGGGACCGGAGGAGGCGGCGAGAACGACCGCAACGTGCTGCTTCTGACGGCTCTCTCAGAGCCCCCCAAACCGGAAGAGGCGACGAGGGTGTTTCAGGGAGAGCTCGAAGAACTTCATCCGGGTTTTCGCAATCGCCAGAGCATCGTGATTCACCATCACGCGGTCAGCCGCGGCGACGACGACCGGCTCGCAGCGATTCGCTTGTATTCCGCGGTCCAGACTCGCGACGAGACGGTTGCACTCCGTAAATCAAGTCGCAACACGCCCGCGCTCTTCGGCGCGGGGCTGATCGACGGCATACCCGACTCGGCGATCCTGGAAGCCGAAAAACGCCGGTTCGCCACCTTCCCTGAAATCAAGGGGAGAGCGAGCCGATTGGCGGGCGGCCGGCTCGGGCGTTTCGGCTGGAAAGGCCAGACCGCCCGGCTCATCGACTTCGTTCTGGCCGCCTGCTCGAACGAGCTGGGACTGGAAGTTCCGGGCCGGCACCAGGTGAGCCTGGCTGCCGCGCAAAAATTCGACCCGGCCAAGCTGAAGTTCGACATGACCGCGGACGAAACGGTCCAACTGACCGCGTTCGTCGCCAATCTTCCGCCGCCGCTGCGGCCGATTCGAGAATCGAACTTGCCGCCGTGGGGCTACATGGTCTTTGAGCGCATTGGCTGCGCGACCTGCCATTCCCGGCGGCTGGGCGGCGTGAGCGGCCTGTACAGCGACCTTCTTTTGCACGATCTCGGCGACCGGGTTTTCGACTTCGGCGGTTACGGCGGCTCGGCGAACCCCGCGGGTGTGAAAGACCTGGCCGAGCCAACCGCACCGGCCCGATCCTCGGGCGAGGCCGGTCCGACCGAATGGCGCACGCCGCCACTCTGGGGCGTGGCCGATTCGGCCCCTTATCTGCACGACGGCCGCGCGAGCACGCTCGACCAAGCCATTCGCCTCCACGGCGGCGAGGCGGAGGCGACCTCCGAGCGCTACAGAAAGCTCGACTCCGGGAATCGCCGCGAGCTGCTCTTGTTTCTTCACTCTCTGACAGTCTCGCCAACGCGGCACAAAGTCGCGACGCGAACGCGGGCGGCTGCGAAAAAACCCAGGCCTTCGCCGCCATGCCAGCCCGGTTTCTGTTTTACTGGGATATTCTGAACGACACGCTCTACCTCGAGATGCTGCTCCTCCCCATTCCGCACGGCCACATCGAGCACTTTTTTTGTAGGAGATCGGGGGACAGAGCCCCCTCCTACAGCGACGCGACGCATCAGCACCCGTTGTGCAGGATCCGGCTCCGCCCGGCGATCCCCAGTGCGCCTCAATACCGGCCCAGCTCACGAGCCTTCGATCACAACCTGGGATAAAATGAGCGGTGTTGGCGCACTATATCAGGGAGGGACCAGCGTCCGGCCAGTTCGTATCGAGGGCCCCCGGTCATGGCGCATCTGGCAGCAGGCTCGGTCGTCCGGCAGCTCGAATCGCTCTTTGACGGCAGTTCCGTCGCCGGAATGACCGATCGTGAGCTCCTTGATCGATACACGGCCCGGCGCGCTGCCGGCAGGGACGCGGCCTTCAGCGCACTGGTCGCGCGGCACGGGCCGATGGTGCTGGCAGTCTGCCGCCAGATCCTGGGCGACCGGCACCATGCGGAGGATGCCTTCCAGGCGGTCTTCCTCGTGTTGGCGTGCAAGGCTCGCTCGATCCGAAACGCCGACTTGCTGGGAAGCTGGCCGTAGTTACTTCGAGGGCATAACCCTCGACGAGGCGGCGCGGCGGCTTCGCTGGCCCGCCGGCACGCTCCGCAGCCGGCTGGCGCGAGCGCGCGAAAAGCTCCGTCGCCAACTCACTCGTCCCGGCATGGTCTTATCGTCAGCCGCACTGGCGGCGGCCCTCTGTCCGCGATCCGCCAGGGCGCTCGTCTCTTCGCAATTCTGCGAGTCGACCACCCAGGCCGCCCTGAGCTTTGCGGCGGGAAAGGCTGCTGGCGGGGCGGAGTCGAACTTGGCGGTAGTTTTGGCTCGGGAGGTGTCGAGATCGATGCTGTTCCACAATCTGAAGGTCATGGCGCTCACCTCGTTGTTGCTGGGCGCTGTCGCCGCCGCCGGTTTCTTGACGCGTGCCCCGGCCGTAAAGAATGAGCCCAAGAGCCCGCCCACAATTCAGGCTCTCCAGACGCCGGCCAACCGCGGCCCCGCACCCGACACGCCAGCACCCGGACGGATGCTCGTCACCGGCCGTGTGTTGGATCCAAGTGGAAAACCCGTACCGAATGCCACCGTCATGGTCCACGCTGGCACCAAGCTGCCTGGCCGAGTTCTGGGTCAAGAGGACATGGGCCCCGTCCCTATTGGCCACGCGGCCAATGACGGCTCGGGGCGTTTCCGGGTCGATGCGCTGCGCACGTCCTCATCTCGGCATCACTACGAAAGACCTCACGGCCTGGCCGCGACCGGCGACCACCGACGTCGAGGGCCGATTCACCCTCCGCGGAGTCGGCCGGGGCACGCAGGTCTATCTTGATTTCGATGACCCGCGATTCGCCCGGCAGCGAATCGACATCGACACCGATACCCTATCGGATTCAAAGCCTCTGCGGATGGTGCTCCAGCCCGCTCAGATCGTCAGCGGGCGCGTGACGTATGCGGACAACGGCAAGCCGGTTCCTCACGCCTGGGTTTCGGTCAGCTCCAGCAGCGAAATGCAACGCGGCACTCACTACTGGGATTTCCAGGCCGATGCCGAGGGACGATTCCGCGCAGACCCTTTTCCCGGTGATCGACTCTTCGTGGTCGCTCATTCTCCCGATCGCCAGCCTTACCTGAGTGTCCGGAAGACCTTCGACTGGCCGAAAGGCGCAATTGAGCATGCGGTTGACCTGGCCTTGCCTCGGGGCGTTTCGATCCGCGGGAAGGTCACGGAAGAGGGCTCCGGCCAGCCGATCGCAGGTGCGGCCGTGCGGTATAGCGTCTATACCAAGCTCGATGCCAATCCCGACAACTGGGCCAGCCCGGCCGAGACGTCAGCGGACGGATCGTTCGAGTTCGCCGTCGCACCCCAGCCGGGTTATCTCGCGATCGGTGCGCCCAGTGAGGACTACGTGACTCAGGAGATCGGTGATCGTCTCCTCTTCGAGGGCCAGCCGGGTGGCCGTCGCATGTATGCGCATGCGTTTAACGTATGTGACCCGAAATCCGACACCGGCGGACTGGCATTCAACGTGGTACTCCATCGAGGCGCGTTCATCAAGGGCCGAGTCGTCGGACCCGACGGTCAGCCCGTGCACGACGCCTGGATGTTCAGCCGGTTATCCTCGGACGGTCGGCTTCGGCTTGGCGACCCTGGAGTGCCAGGGAGCACGGCCGCGCGCGCGACGGCCAGTTCGAGTTGCACGGAATCGACCCCGGCTCACGCGCTCTCGTCTACTTCCTCGAGCCGAAACGGAAGCTCGGAGCAACAGTCCATCTATCGGGGAAGTCGCCGGGCGGTCCGCCGGTTACGGTGCGGCTCGAGTCCTGCGGCGCGGCCAAAGCGCGACTCGTCAGTGGCGACGGAAAACCGATCGCAGTGCGTCTGCCGCCTTCGTTCATCACGTTGGTTATCACCCCGGGCTCGGTCTTCAGTGCCGTGCAATCCAATCCGGGCCAACGGTTCGCCGACGAGGCCGCGCTGAGCGCTCTCGACCCGGTCAACTACGCCCACCCGCTGGTGTCGGATGCCGAGGGGCGGATCGAGATTCCCGTGCTTATCCCGGGTGCAACCTATCGCTTTATCGACCGTACCATGTTGCGCGACCCAGGCGGTCCCCAGGTCCGCAAGGAATTCCAGGTCAAGCCGGGCCAAACGCTCGACCTTGGCGACATTCGGATCGAAAAACCTCAGCCACTCTTGAACCGATAACCCGCGATCAATTGTCCCGGTCCACTTAGGGCGCAGCGCTCGGCGAACGCGCAGTTTCCGCGTGCATCCCCTTGAGCAGCCGGACCGCCGCATCGACCAACCGCTCGCCCGACCCTGCCGCGCAGCGGGCGCTCTCGACCTCGTAATTACCCTGTGCGTAAGCCCGGCGCGAGGGGATATACCCGATCGCCCCGTTGGCCAACTCGGCGATGATCGTCTCTGGAAATGGCGAGTCTTGCTTGATCGCCAGCCCCAGCTCGACGAAGATCTCACCCGGCAGCGACACCCAGGCGATTTCGTTGCCAAGCGCGATGACCTGAACCTCGACGTGCTGTGCCTCGCCATGTCGCGCGGCGACGTCGAGAACCTTGAACGCCCGGACCATCTCGGGGAAGCTCGGCCGTGCAGCCTTGGGATCGTCGACCCGCGCAGCGATCGCCCGCGCCTTCGCGATCTCGTCGCTTGTGAGCTCGGGCAAGGGTAGATCGACGATTGTCTTCTTGACCCGGAGCGCGGTGGGCTCGATCCGCCGCAGTTTCGGCCAGCACCGCAAGACCTCGGCCGCGAGTATCGTGCCGATGCGCGCGGCGTTCCCGAATCCGCCCTGCGGCGCGGCCCAGTGGACATTGATGTGGTTGACATCCCCGCAACAGCCCGCCGACCAGACCGTGATCATGTCGGGGCCTTTGAAGCCGGCCAGCGCCATTCCGAGTGTAAACGGCATGTCGGCCGAGATCTGGGGCTGGCCGATATTGTCGAGGTGGACGGCGTAATTCACATAGGTCGCCAGCGGCTTACCATTGGTGGCCTCGAAATAGACGATCGGGACGTCGGGATCAATCGGGCCGGCGGGCTTGAGAATGTTGGGGTTGCGCTTGCCCGGGTTCCAGCCGACCGAGCCATCTTTCATGTGGAAGCGGCGATTGAAGGCGATCGAGTCTTCACACCCGCGCACGGCAAGGGCCGAGGCCGGCGTCAAGCGAGTCTCGGCCAGGCGCACTGCCTCGGCAATCCGCGCCGGCAGCCCAGCTCGGTACTCCGTGACGAGGGGCGAGTTTCCTCCGAAACGGCCGCCGGGGTCGACCACCGGGCCGGTGTGGGTGTGGGTAGCACTGATCATCACATTCCCGCCACCAATCTGTGACGTCCTGTCGATCTCTCGACGCGTATCCTCCACCAGTTCGCGCGGGGTGGTGATCAGGTCGAGCACGACCAGGGCCGCTTTCTCACCAGCGCACTCGAGGACAATCGCCTTGGCGTGCAGATCGTCGTGCACGCCCTGCGCGCCCCGTTCCGCGTAATAACCCGCCATTGGAATACCGGGCGCCGGCGTGATCGAAACTTCCGCCACGCCCACGCGCAGCTCGGCGGCGAATCCGGTCGAGCCGATCGCGAACAAGGCGAGTAGCGTCACCATGCCGATTCTCCGCGTCCGTCTGCTTACAAACTGTCGCATGATCGGTCCCGATGGGCACCACGGCCCCACGCCTCTTTCGTTCATACCACGCAACAACTACTCACAGCGCCAGCTCAACCTGGTTTGCGTAATCGACTTATTATGCCACACGTAATACACCGCGCGCGCGAACGAGCGCGTAATTTGGGATTCGACGATGGCAGTCCGCCTGGTTGAGAAGCTCTGCGCAGGCAAACGCCGCCAGGCGGGGATGCGTCAGCCTGGCGGCGAGGAATTCTTCAGTTTATCGGACTGCGTGCGAGTGATGGGCTCTCACCACCCGTATCCGTAGCGGTACGGCCGATAGTAGCCGCCGCCATAGGCGTAGTGCGGCACGCCGTAATAGTATGCGCGGGGCACCACGTATGCCCTTGGTGCATAGTATGGTGTGTAGACTGGGTAGGTAGATCCCACGACGACCGGAGCCGGCGCAACCACGGAAACGCCAGGAACGTAGGCGCTATAGTAGCCAGGGTAGCCTCCGCCGATCGACATCGAAAAGCCGGGAACGTTGATGTTCAGATATTGGGCCTGGGCCTTCGAGGTCCCGAGCCCAAGAAACACAACTGCCGAGATGCCTGCAATCGCCATTGACCGAAACAGCACGTTCATGATGGTAACTCCTTGCATCGGGTTTCTCGGTTGAGACTCATTGCCTTGTACGCGACGGCAACCGCAATGTCTTATAAATTCGCTCGGGACGACCAGGAATTCGAAAAAAAATTCGTGCTTTGTCGCGCTACTGAGTTTTGCAGCAATTCTTGCGCCCGTTCGCTCGATCCGACCCCAATCCTGCCGCATTTCGGAATCGTGCCGGTTGCTGCCTGGGCTCGCGGACGGTTAAACTCATTCGTTCGTTTCGAGCCCTCGCGGTTGACAAACCGAGTAACGAGCGGGGTTTGCTCCGCCGCGTTTGTGACCGTTGTGAATTCTTCGTCGCGCAACTTTCCGACAAGGAGTCGAGTGTGATGGGCCCTTCCGACATGGACCGCACCGATCGCCGTACGTTTCTCCAGACCGGCGCGCTCGCGACGGCCTCCACGCTCTGCCTTTCCGCCGGTTCCGAGGCGCAACAAGTCGTCGCGCGGGCGCCCGAGCTTCCCAGGCGGCGGCTGGGCAAGACCGGAATCGAGCTGACGATCCTCGAGCAAGGGGCGGTGCGCAGCCCCGACCGCGTGTTGCGACTGGCGTTTGCCAATGGCATCCGGGTCTTCGACACGGCCAAGCTCTACGGCACGGAGCCCAACTTCAGGCAGTGGTTCGCGCAAGACTCGGCTGTGCGGAAGCAGATCGTCGTGGTCACCAAGGACATGCCGCGCACGCCCGAGCCGATGATGAGGATGGTCAACGAGCGGCTCGAAGCCCTGGGCACCGACTATATCGACCTGTTCTTCATCCATGGGCTGGGCGACGGCCGCGAAGGCTCGGTCGATCACGCCATCAAACTGGTCAAGAGCCGGGCGTTCAAGGAGGTCGCCGACAAGATCCGCAAGTCGGGCAAGGCGCGGTTCATCGGCTTCTCGACCCACCACAAGGACCGCGGTCACATCGTCCAGGCGGCCGCAGAGGCGGGGATCGTCGACGCGATCATGCTTCAGTACCGGCCCTGGCTCCAGAAGGATTCCGTGCTCAACAAGGCGCTCGACACGTGCTGGAACAAGGGAATCGGCCTGATCTCGATGAAGCAGATCGCCGGTATGCATTACGGCGACCGGCCCACGGGCGACATCCTCAAGGAGGTCGTGGAAAAAGTCCCGACGCTGGCCGAAAAGAAGTTGACGCCTTTCCAGGGCCTCTTGCACGCGATCTGGTCTGACGAACGGATCACGGCGGCTTGCGTCTCGATGAAAAACACCGACCAGGTGCGCGAAAACGCCGATGCGGCCCGGCGGTTCGAGCCGCTCAAAACCGCCGAGATTTACCAGCTTCGCGACGCGGCGATCGCGCAGGGTCAAATGATGTGCGCCGACTGCGACGGCCGGTGCTCGATCGCCGGCGGCACCAAGGCCGAGCTGGGCGACCTCACCCGGTTCCTGACGTATCACCAGCAGCATGGCTACCGCGCCGACGCCCGGCGCCAGTATGCCGCCCTGCCCCCCGAAGCCCGCGACTGGTCCGGCGCCGATCTCGAGGCCGCCCGATTGGCTTGCCCCAACCGCCTCGACTTCGCCAAGCTCTTGCCGATGGTCGAGAAACATCTGGCGTGAGGTCAGTCAAAACGACACCGCCCGGCCCGTGGTTGGGGAGTGGGGCCGGGCGGCTTGGGGAGATGTGACGTCTTTCAGGCGGGTTGTGCGTTTTCCGGTACTCGATGACGTGGTTTAGGTGCGCTACCCGCGCCAATCAACGTCCATTGGCGCGGACGGCGTGCGTCGCGAACTGCTCCTCCTCCGTCGAGCCTTCCAGCGCGGTGGTCGAAGCCCTGCCGCCGGCGATGCACTGGGCGATCTGGTCGAAATACCCGGTGCCGACGAACCGCTGGTGCTTGACCGCCTGGTAGCCCCCCTCGGCCTCGCGCTGGAATTCCGACGCCTGGAGGGTTGCGTAAGCGGCCATGTCGCTGGTTTGGTACGCTCGGGCCAGCTCGTACATCGACAGGTTGAGCGCGTGGAAGCCGGCCAGGGTGACGAACTGGAAGCGGTAGCCCATAGCCGCCAGCTCGCGCTGGAACCGGGCGATGGTTGTATCGTCGAGCTTGGCCTTCCAGTTGAATGACGGCGAGCAGTTGTAGGCCAGCAGCTTGCCCGGGAACTGGTCGTGGATTTCGTCGGCAAACCGGCGGGCCTCCTCCAGGTCGGGCTCGGATGTCTCGCACCAGACCAAATCGGCATAGGGCGCGTACGAAAGCCCGCGGTCGATGGCCGCGTCCAGTCCTCCCGTGATCCGGTAGAAGCCTTCCGGCGTGCGCTCGCCGGTCAGGAACGGACGATCACGGTCGTCGATGTCGCTGGTGATGAGCCGGGCGCCGTTGGCGTCGGTGCGCGCGACCAGCACGGTCGGGACGTCCATCGTGTCGGCGGCGAGCCGGGCCGCGTTCAGCACGCGGATGAACTGGCCGGTGGAAACGAGCACCTTGCCCCCCATGTGGCCGCACTTCTTCTCGCTGGCGAGCTGGTCCTCGAAGTGGACGCCCGCGGCGCCCGCTTCGATCATCGCTTTCATCAGCTCGAAGGCATTGAGCGGGCCGCCGAACCCTGCCTCGCCGTCGGCGACGATCGGGGCGAAATAGTCGCGGCCGTCGCGCCCCTCCGCATGCTGGACCTGGTCGGCGCGGCGAAGCGTATTGTTGATCGCCCGGACCAGCGCGGGAACGCTGTTCGAGGGGTAGAGGCTCTGGTCGGGGTACATCTGGCCGGCCGAATTGGCATCCGCGGCGACCTGCCAGCCGCTCAGATAGATCGCCTTCAACCCCGCGTCGACCATCTGCAAGGCCTGGTTGCCCGAGAGCGCGCCCAAGGCGTGGACGTACGGCTCGTCCTTGAGCAGCCGCCAGAGTCTCTCGGCTCCCCGCCGCGCCAAGGTGGACTCGATATGAACGACGCCGCGCAGCCGGACGACGTCCGCGGGGCTGTACTCGCGGCGAACGCCCGCCCACCGCGAGTCGGTCGCCCAGCGCCGGGCCAGCTCGTCGGAGGTCGGCATCACTTGGTAATACATGAGTTCTCACTCCCGATCGACTTTGCCATGGATCCGTTTCTGTCTCGACTCACACCGTTAATTCCACCGGCCGGCGGCACCGCTTACGGGAGCAGATCGTAGGCCGGCAGCGTCAGAAAATCCGCCAGCGGCTCGCGCGTGGCGACGGTCTCGAAGATGGCGCGGGCGTCGCCGAACCGGCCCTGGTCGAATGTCTCCGCGCCAGATCAGCGCGAATCTTCTCTAGCTCTTCGTCCACGATTGCCCGCACTAGGGCAGCCGTAACCCTCCGCCCATCCTCGAACACGCCCCGCGGATGTTTGATCCACTGCCAGATCTGCGTGCGGGAAATCTCGCAGGTCGCCGCGTCCTCCATCAGGTTGAAGATCGGCACGCACCCGGTTCCCCGCAGCCAGCTTTCCAGGTAGCGCAGGCCGACATTGACATTGATCCGCAGGCCCCCCTCGGTGATCGTGCCCGGGGGAACTCGCAGCAGATCGCTCGCGGCAACCTCGACGTCGTCGCGCAGCCGGTCGCGCTGATTCGCCCGCGGCATTCTGGCGTTGAAGACCTCCAGGGCCACGGGAACCAGGCCGGGATGAGCGACCCAGGTCCCGTCGTGGCCGTCGGTTGCCTCTCGCTCCTTGTCCTCGCGCACCTTGCGCAGGGCGGTCTCGCTCGCGACCGGGTCGGTCCGGATCGGTATCTGGGCCGCCATCCCCCCCATCGCGTGTGCGCCGCGGCGATGACAAGTCTGAATCGCCAGGAGCGAGTACGACCGCATGAAATGGGTCGTCATCGTCACCTGGGCCCGATCGGGCAATACAAACTCCGGCCGGCTGCGGAACTTCTTGATAAAGCTGAAAATATAATCCCACCGGCCGCAGTTGAGGCCGACGATGTGATCGCGCAGCTCCCAGAGAATCTCGTGCATCTCGAAGGCGGCCAGGATCGTTTCGATCAGCACCGTGGCCTTGATCGTGCCGTTTTGCAGCCCCAGCTCGCGCTGCGCCGTCATGAACACGTCGTTCCAGAGCCGGGCTTCGTGGTGGCTCTCGAGCTTGGGCAGATAAAAGTACGGCCCGGTTCCCCGCTCCAGGAGCGCCCGTGCGTTATGAAAGAAGTAGAGGCCGAAGTCGAAGAGCGCCCCCGACACCGGCTCGCCGTCGATCACCAGGTGTTTCTCGGGCAGATGCCAGCCGCGCGGCCGCACCATCAAGACGGCCGTCCGCTTGTTGAGGGCGTACGGCTTGCCCTCGGGGCTGACGTACGCGATCGAGCGGCGCACGGCGTCGCGGAGATTGACGTGACCCACCAGGTTGTTCGTCCAGCTCGGCGTATTGGCATCCTCGAAGTCGGCCATGAACACGCTGGCGCCCGAGTTCAGGGCATTGATCACCGTCTTGCGGTCGACCGGTCCGGTGATCTCGACCCGCCGGTCCATGAGATCCGGCGGAGTCGAAGCCACGACCCAATCGCCCTGGCGAATACCGGCGGTCTCGGGCAGAAAACCCGGCAGCCAGCCACTGTCGAGCTCCTGCTGAACACGCACCCGTTGATCCAGCAGGGCGCGCCTGCGGCCGTTGAACGACCGATGGAGCTTGGCGATGAACCCCAGGGCCGCCGGCGTCAGGATCAGATCGCACCCATCGGGCACCGGGGCCCTCACCTCGATACCATCCACCTCATTCAGCGTCGCAGTCGTCATCGCTATGCTCCCTGACGAATCGTTTGCGGCAAGCCCGCTCCTTATATAAAATAGGCATTCGACGGACGTTGATCCAGTAATTCCAACCAATAGTCTCCATTAACCCAATGGATGAAGATGAGGCGGGGCACCAAGAGCGCGGAAGGCCGCCACAACCGGCTGCACAACCTCCGCAGCTTCTGCCTGGCCGCCCAGTATGGCAGCATCTCCAAGGCGGCCGAGCTGACCTCGCTCAGCCAGCCCACGGTTTCGCTCCAGATCCAATCGCTGGAGCAGGAATTCCAGACCGCTCTCTTTCACCGCCGCGGCCCGAAGATCCGGCTCACGTCCGACGGCCAGGCTCTCTACGACCTGGCCCGCCCGCTCGTCGAGGGCATCGATGCACTCCCAAGTGCACTCTCGGCCAGCCGTCAGGGCCTCGCAAGCAGCCGGCTCGACATCGCGGCCGGTGAAGCGACAATCCTTTACATCTTGCCGGAAATCATCCGCGAGTTTGCCCACGGCCATCCGACGGTCGAGTTCCGGCTGCACAACGTCAGGGGGGGCGAGGGCCTCAAGCTCCTGCGGAACGATGCGGTCGATTTCGCGGTCGGCTCGCTGATCGGAGTGCCCGATGACATCGCCTACGATCCCGCCTTCAGCTTCGACCCGATGCTGATCACGCCCCCGGGACACCCCTTGACCCGCCTCTCCAGGGTGACCCTCAAGAACGTCTCGGAACATCCGCTGATCCTGCCCCCCCAGCACCTGACCACGTGGCGCGTGGTCGACTACGCGTTCCGTAAGTACCACCTCACTCATCGCGTCGTGCTCGAATCCGGCGGCTGGGAGGTCATCAAGCGGTACGTCGAGCTGGGCTTGGGGATTTCGATCGTCACCGGCATCTGCTTGACAGGCAAGGAGTCGCTCGCCGCGATTCCCTTCGGCCGCTACTTCCCCAAACGCACCTACGGGATCGTCTTGCGCAAGGGGAGGCTGCTCTCACCGCAAGCGTCACAATTCATCGAACTGATCAAATCGCACGCCAGCCAGAGGTCGGCCGCCGCCACTTCGCCCGCCCGCCCTCCGAGGCCGGTTTCGATCGATCCCGAGGATGAGCCAGTCGGGGACGTAGCGGCAACCAGCCAAGACGCTCCGACAGGGAGTCATTTGCGTCCCGATCCTTAGTTGCCCGCTTGCTCGACCTTGATGTTATCGAGGATGAGCGTGCTCTCGACGGCGGCCGCGCTGCCCTCGTTGCGCACCATGTGCCACCGGGCGGGCAGCCAGACGCCTTGGATCTCGCGCCACATTTCCATGTTCTTGCCCGATTGCTCGCGATCGCCATTCTTGATCGTGAAGGCATACGCGCGAGGGAGGGTCTTGCCGCTGTCGGCCATCCAGACGATCTGCTGCACCTTGACCTCGCTCGACATCGCGTCATGGCCGCCGTGGTTCTCGATGATGTTGCCCTCCTTGACGGTGAAGTCCTTGAAGAAGCCATGGCCCGTGATGGCGATCTTGGTGCCGCCGTGAGCCCCGTCGCCGGCGATGGCGAAGGTGCACGAGCCGAATCCCTTCTCGAAGCTGGAAGCGCGGGTGTGAGTGACCGTGCTGGCGATCGTATCGCTCACCATTTTCTTGACGTCGGCGTCGTCGCATTCCACCGCGACGCCGCCGTGCGGCCTGGCGGCGTCGACCTTGAGCGTCCCCTTGACCGTCTTTCCCTCGCGGGTGCAGGAGAAATCGGCCGAGAACCCTTTGAATCCCTCGTTCCAGCGGTAGCGGCGGTTGAACGCCTCCTCCATCATCTTCCGCGCACGGGCGTCGTCATCGGCCCGTGCGGCCGAGAGCGACAAGACGAAGGCCGGAGCCAGTAGCGCCAGCAGCAACCAGGTTCTGGTCATGGTGATTCTCCTCGTCTGGGAAAAACAGTGGTCGGGATCGGTCTCTTTTCGCCGAGCTTCCGCTCAAGAACCGCCACGGATCGCGCGGTCTTGCTCCCCGTAGCGTAGACGCCGCGGTGTCGCGCGTCAAATTCAAACCGATTTCGGTTAGAATATTCGCTCCAACGCCGGCCGCAAGGACTGGCGCTACGCACCAAGGCCATGACTCGGGGATGCGGACCGGGCGTCTCGATGATGCCGGGCCAGCCCCCGGTTCAGGCTGGCTTCTCCGGGCGGGGTTCCACTGCTATGATTCGAATCGGCCGGAATCTTGAAATTGACGAACGAGAGCTCGAGTGGGAGTTCATTCGCGCTTCCGGGCCGGGAGGCCAGAACGTCAACAAAGTCTCCACGGCAGTACGGCTGCGGTGGCGCGTTCTGGGCTCGGGTGCGCTGCCGGCCGAGGTCCGCGATCGCTTGATCCGGCTGGCTGGCAGGCGGATCGGAGACGACGGTTTTCTCACGATTCATGCCCGCAGCGCCCGGACCCAGGAATCCAATCGGCGCGAGGCGATTGAACGACTGGTCGAGCTGGTACAAAGAGCCTGTGAGAAGCCCAAGCCGCGGCGGGCGACCAAGCCGACGAAGGCGTCGCGCGAGCGCCGGCTCGAAGCCAAGAAACGCCGCGGACAAACGAAAGACATCAGGCGGGCCCAAGGTCACCAGGACGAATGACGGCGGAAATCGGTATTGCGGGAGAATGTCCATGATACGACGAAGGCAGTTCAGGGCGGGGATGAATCTGCGCTCGGGCATCGTGACGCTCGGCGTGATGATCGCCGCCACTTCCGCCGGTCTGCGGGCCGACGAGCCGGCGCTCGAAGGTCATTGGGTAGGGGCGATCGCGGCGCCGAACAAGCCACTGGCGTTCGACGTCGATTTCTCGCGAGCCGCGAATGGCGCGTGGCAGGGCGACATCTCGATTCCCGCGCAGGGCACCAAGGACCTTCCGCTGGCCAAGGTCAGTTATCAAGATCCGGATCTCAGCTTCGAGCTTGCCGGCGTTCCGGGCAATCCGGCGTTCAAAGGGAAGCTCGCTGCAAAGGCACGCAAGATCAGCGGCACGTTCTCTCAGGGCGGGGTGTCGCTGGCCTTTCACCTGGAAGGCGGAATCAACCCGGTCGTGGCGGCCAAGCAAGCCCTGGCCGGCTTTGACTCATTCTTGACCGAGGCGATCAAGGCGTGGGAGGTCCCGGGACTGGCGGTGGCGATCGTCAAGGACGGCGAGGTCGTCTTCGCGCAGGGAGTCGGATTGCGCGATGTTGCCCACAAGCTGCCGGTCACCCCCAAGACCCTCTTCGCCATCGGCTCGTGCACCAAGGCGTTCACGACGTTCGTGCTGGGAACGCTGGTCGATACTGGCAAGCTCGACTGGGACACTCCGGTCCGCGTCTATATCCCCGAGTTCCGGCTGTTCGACCGGACGGCGACCGAGCAGATGACACCGCGCGACCTGGTGACGCACCGTTCGGGCCTGCCCCGGCACGACCTCGTCTGGTATAACGCAACGCTCTCGGGCAAGCAGATCCTCGAGCGGCTGCCGTACCTGGAGCCGAGCGAGTCGTTTCGCAACAAGTTCCAGTATAACAATCTCATGTTCATGACCGCGGGTTATCTGATCGAGCGGGTCGGCGGCAAGCCGTGGGAGGAGGCGGTCCGCGCGCGAATCTTCGAGCCATTGGGAATGACGGGCTGCAACTTCTCGGTCAAGGATTCGCAGCAGGCCGCCGACTTCGCCAAGCCTTACGAGGACCGCGACGACAAGATCGTGGAGATTCCGTTCCGCGACATCACGAACGCCGGGCCCGCGGGATCGATCAACTCGAGCGTCGGCGACATGGCCCGCTGGCTGGTCGTGCAGACTCACAAGGGCAAGATCGACGGCCGTCAGATCATAAGCCCAGCCGTGCTGGAGGACATCCACACGCCGCACATGACGTTGGGTGTGCCCCAGGAACGCAAGGAGATTGGTCCGGCCGGGTATGCCCTGGGCTGGATGGTCGATGATTATCGCGGCCACCGCCGCGTACACCACGGCGGCGGAATCGATGGCTTCACGGCCCAGACCGTGCTCTTTCCCGAGGATGGGCTTGGCCTCTGCATCCTCTCGAACATGGGCGGCACCTCCCTCCCGGAGCTGGTCTCGCGCCACGCTGCGGATCGGATCTTGGGGCTGAAGCCGATCGATTGGAGCGGCGAGGAGCTCGTCAAGAAGAAGCAGGGAAAGGAGGCCGCCAAGGCGGCCAAGGCCAGGAAGGATACGGTTCGCCGGTCCGGTACTGCACCGGCCCACAAGCTCGACGAGTATGCGGGTGACTACGAGCATCCCGGCTACGGGATCATCCAGATCGAGCTTCATGAAGGCCAGCTCAATCTGAGCTACAACAAGATCGGAGCGCCGCTACAGCACTGGCACTTCGAGGTTTTCAATGCCCTCAAGAACCCCAAGGACCCCGCCTTCGAAGATCAGAAGGTGCAGTTCTTGACCAATGTCAAAGGCTATGTCGACGGTCTGGCCGTGACGATGGAGCCGCGGCTCAAGCCGATCATTTTCTCGAAGCGGCCCGCGGCCAGGTTGTCTGACGCCGCCTTCTTGAAGCAGTATGTCGGAGCCTACGAGCTCGCCGGACAGACTGTGAACATTCGATTGAACGGCAACACCCTTCTGCTCGACACACCCGGGCAGCCGAGCGTGACACTCGTCCCGGATCAGGATGACTCGTTCAAGGTCAAGGAGCAGTCGGGGCTGTCGATCCGCTTCGTCGCCGCTGAAGGCCCAGGCGGCGGCGCGATGATGCTCGACACGTCGGGCGGCGTCTTCACCGCCAGGAGGAAAAAACCGTAGGCGAAGTTGGGCGCGTCCATGCAGAATCCCTCGTCGAGGGCGGCTGCACTTCCGCTCGCGTCGCTGACAGCGCACAGTCAACCGCGCGCGTGAAACACCAAGCCGACGCGCCAGCAAGGGATTCCGCTTTGGAACGCGCAGCGTGTATCGTCTTGAACAGCCGTTCTCCAACTTAGAGATCCACCCCATGACGTTGCTGAAAATCTGCCTGATGCGTTCCTTGGTGATTGGAACCGTGGCCGGCTGTCTGCTCGGCGGGCCCGTGATCGCGGCTCCGGGACAATCGCCTCGCCAGGCCGAGCCGCCGAAGGCCAAGCAGGATGCGAAAGAGGCCGATAAGAAAGCCGAGCCCAAGAAGAAGGTCCCGGGCCTGCCGCTCAAGCCCGACCGGACGGTCGAGTTCACGACCGAGGAGGGGACGTGGATCTCGCTCGACGTTGCGCCGGACGGCAAGACGATTGTCTTCGAGCTCTTGGGCGACCTGTATACGCTGCCAATAGCCGGAGGCGAGGCCAAGGCGATCACGACGGGCATCGCCTTTGACAGTCAGCCGCGGTACTCGCCGGACGGGAAGCTGATCGCATTCGTGACCGATCGCGATGGCGCCGAGAACCTCTGGGTCGCGGCCGCCGATGGATCGGCCCCCTGGCCGCTCACCAAGGACAAGCAGAGCCTGTTCACCTCGCCCTGGTGGACGCCCGAGGGCGACTATGTGCTGGTCTCGCGGCAGACGCAGCTTCCCTGGGGAGGGTTCGAGCTCTGGATGTACCACGTGCGCGGCGGGTCGGGAGTGCAGGTCACCAAGGCCAAGTCGAAGCCCGACGCCAAACGAGAAGATTATGTCCACGCCATCGGGGCCGTCGCATCCAGGGACGGCCGGTTCCTCTATTACACGTCACGCCCCAAGCTCTTCAACGCCTACAACAACCTCGACTTTCCCCTTTCTCAGATCGCGCGGCGTGATCGGACCACGGGCATCGAGGACACCATCACCGAGGCCCCCGGCAGCGCGTTTCGCCCCATGCTCGCGCCCGACGGCTCGAAGCTCGTCTACGGCACGCGGATCGATAATCAGACCGGGCTGAGAATCCGCGAATTGTCGACCGGCGAGGAGCGCTGGCTCAAGCTTCCTATCCAGCGCGACGAACAGGAATCGCGGTTCACGCGCGACCTGATTCCCGCGTATGCGTTTACCCCCGACTCGAAGGCCGTGCTGGCGGCGTATGGGGGCAAGATCCACCGGATCGATGTGCAAAGCCGCGAGGACCGGGTTATTCCGTTTTCGGTGAAAGTGTCCCAGCCCGTCGGCTCGCGGCTCAACTTTCCACTCCGGGTCGACGACGGGCCGGTCAGGGCGCGATTGATCCAGGAGCCGGAGCCTTCGCCCGACGGCAAGCGGCTGGCGTTCTCGGCGCTGACCCAGGTTTTTGTCCTGGATCTGCCCGACGGCAAGCCGCGGCAGCTCACAACCGGCGACGCGCGCGAGTTTCACCCGAGCTGGTCGCCAGACGGCAAGTCACTGGTGTTTGTGAGCTGGGCTCCCGAGGGGGGCCACATCTGGAAGCGGTCGAGCGACGGCCAGGGCGAGCCCGAGCGGATCACGCGGGTGCCCGCCTTCTACCGCGACCCGGTCTATTCCCCCGACGGCAAGCGGATCGTGGCCCTTCGCGCCCTGCGCCGCGAGAAGGTGGAGAACGCGCTTGACTTCGGGGCCAGCGCGGGGACCGATCTGGTCTGGGTGCCCGCCGAAGGCGGCGAGGCCACCCTGATCAGCCCCGCTCGGGGCGCGGCGCGGCCCCACTTCGCCAGGGAGCCGGACCGGATCTACTTCACCACGCCCCAGGGCTTGGTCTCAGTGCGATACGACGGCACCGACCGCCGCACGCACCTCGCCGTCACGGGAAAAACGACTTACTCACCCACTGACCCCGAGCCCGCCGAGGAGATCCTGCTGCGGCCCGACGGACGGTGGGTGCTGGCCAAGGTCACCAACCAGCTCTACGTGCTGGCGCTGCCGCAGTTCGGGGGCGAGACACCCAAGGTCTCGGTGCACGAATCGGCCGTCCCGCTCAAGAAGCTCACCGACATCGGCGCCGATTATGCGGCCTGGGCTGACGGCGGCAAGACGATCACCTGGGCCATCGGCTCGAGCTTCTTCCGGCTGCCGTTCGACTCGATCTCGTTCACGACCCTCAAGAACCCGGACCTCGAGCCGGCGGACGACAAGCCGAAGACCGAGGCAGAAAAGAGGGAACCGCCACCCAAGTCCGAGGAGATTGCGATCGTCGTCGAGCGCCCGCGGCATCGGCCGCGCGGCTCGATTGTTCTCCGGGGCGCCAAGGTCGTGACGATGCGCGGCGACGAGGTGATTCCCGAAGGCGATCTGCTGGTCACCGACCACCGGATCGTGGCCGTCGGCAAGAAAGGGTCGATCAAGCCGCCGGAGGGGGCCAAGGTTCTGGATCTCGAGGGGATGACGATCGTGCCGAGTTTCGTCGACACTCATCCGCACTGGATGCAGGTGCGCAGGGGGGTTCTCGACCTTCAGAACTGGAGCTTCTTCGCCACCCTCGCCTATGGCGTGACGACCGGTCGCGACCCGCAGACCGGCACGAATGACATGTTCGCTTATCAAGATCTGGTGGAAACCGGCGACCTGGTCGGTCCGCGCGCTTACTCGACCGGGCCCGGTATCTTCTCGAGCAACGACTTTCAAACGGCCGAGGAAGTTCTGGCGGTCGTCGCCCGCTACAAGAAATATTACCGGACGAACACGGTCAAGTCGTACATGATCGGGAACCGCCGCCAGCGCCAGTGGATGGTCGAGGCCTGTCACAAGAACGAGGTGATGCCGACCACCGAAGGGGGCATCGACCTCAAGCTCAACCTCACCCACGCCCTCGACGGCTTTACCGGCAACGAGCACGCCCTGCCGGTGGTTCCGCTCTTCGCCGACGTCGTTGAGCTCTTCGCCCGGACCGGCATCTCGTATACGCCCACGCTTCTGGTGGCCTACGGCGGCCCGTTCGGCGAGACGGATTTCTTCACGACGACCTCGATCCACGACGACCCCAAGATCCGGCGGTTCATTCCCCACAACGTGCTGGACGCAAAGGTCCGGCGCTCGGCGTGGTTCCATAAGGACGAGCACGTCTATCCCATGATCGCCGCGTCGGCCGCCAAGATCGCGCGGGCCGGGGGGCACGTCTGCATCGGCAGCCACGGCGAGATGCAGGGCATCGGCTATCACTGGGAGATGTGGGCCATGGCCAGCGGCGGCTGGAAGCCCATCGAAGTGCTCCGCGCGGCGAGCCTGCATGGCGCCGAGGCGATCGGATACGCCCAGGATCTCGGCAGCCTCGAAACCGGCAAGCTCGCCGACCTGATCGTTCTAGCCAAGGACCCGCTCGAGGACATCCATAACACAAATTCCATTCGTTATGTGATGAAGAACGGCGAGCTGTACGAGGGAGACTCCCTCGACCGGATCTGGCCGGACCGGAAGCCCCTGCCGAAACTGTGGTGGTGGGAGGATAAGGTTGCGAAGTAGTCATCACGCTCCGCGTGATGATCGCGTTGAAGTAGTCATCACGCTCCGCGTGATGATCGCGTTGAAGTAGTCATCACGCTCCGCGTGATGATCGCGTTGAAGTAGTCATCACGCTCCGCGTGATGATCGCGTTGAAGTAGTCATCACGCTCCGCGTGATGATCGCGTTGAAGTAGTCATCACGCTCCGCGTGATGATCGCGTTGAAGTAGTCATCACGCTCCGCGTGATGATCGCGTTGAAGTAGTCATCACGCTCCGCGTGATGATCGCGTTGAAGTAGTCATCACGCTCCGCGTGATGATCGCGTTGAAGTAGTCATCACGCTCCGCGTGATGATCGCGTTGAAGGGGAGATCGGATGAGTGAACCGTGGTTGGAGGAGGCCGGGCTTACGGAGGGTGATGAGGTCCCATCGGCTGAGTCAGACCGGCACCGGTCCGTCGGAATCGGTCGCCGGGCGATTCTCCGAGGCCTGGCGGCCTTGGGCGTAGGCTCGACGGTATTCCACCGCGCCCTGGCAGCGCAGGTCGCGCGGTCTGCCTCGGTGACCCCCGAAATGATCAAGCAGGCCGAGTGGATCGCCGGGCTCGAATCTGACCGAGAAGGAACGTCAGAGCACAGCCCGTTCGGTCGAGCGCAGTCTGCAGCTCGTTCGCCGAGTTGCGCAAGGTGGAGGTCGGCTACGATGTCGCGCCCGCCCTGACTTTCTTGCCCGCGCCGCCGCGTCCGGCGGCCGCGGTTCGCCGCAACCAGGCCAGGCCGATTGATACCGGGTCAATCCGGCGGCCCGACTCGGACGATGCGCTCGCCTTTCTGCCGGTCACGGAGCTATCGGCCCTGATCCGGTCGCGCCAGGTCAGCTCGATGGAGCTGACGCGGCTCTATCTGGCCCGGCTCAAGCGATTCGATCCCTGCTCAAGTGCGTGGTGACCTTCACCGAGGAACTGGCCGTCAAACAAGCCGCGCAGGCCGACCAGGAGATTGCATCGGGTCATTACCGAGGTCCTCTGCATGGCATTCCCTGGGGCGCCAAGGACCTGATCGCGTACCCCGGGTATCCCACCACCTGGGGCGCGACGCCATTCAAGAATCGGGTCATCAATCAGAAGGCGACCGTCGCCAGCCGTCTGGAGGAGGCGGGGGCGGTGCTGGTGGCAAAGCTGACCTTGGGCGCGCTGGCGCAGGGCGACCAGTGGTTCGGCGGGCGGACGCGGAGCCCCTGGGACCCGCGCGACGGCTCGAGCGGCTCGTCGGCGGGCTCGGCGTCGTCGGTCGCAGCCGGCCTGGTGGGGTTCGCCATCGGCAGTGAGACCCTGGGCAGCATCGTTTCCCCCTGCCGGGCCTGCGGGGCCTCGGGGCTGCGCCCGACGTTCGGCCGCGTCAGCCGGCACGGCTGCATGACGCTCGCCTGGTCAATGGACAAGCTCGGCCCGATCGCCCGGTCGGTCGAGGACTGTGCGCTGGTCTTCGACGCAATCCACGGCGCCGATCTACGGGATTTCGCCGCCGTCGATCAGCCGTTCCAGTGGCCGCCAAAGGTCAGCCTGGAACGCCTGAAAATCGGCTACATCGACGAGCGCCTTCGCCCCGCCGACGAGCGCGAGGAGCTCAAGATCCTGCGCAAGCTGGGGTTCGATCTGGTGCCGATCACGCTGCCCGAGACGCTGCCGGTCTGGGCCGTCACACTGATGCTTGGAACCGAGGCGGCCACCGTGTTCGACGAGATTGACGCGGAAACATATCACGGAAGGCTTGAACTCCTGGCCCGAGACGTTCCGCAACGGACAGTTCGTGCCGGCCGTCGAGTACCTTCGGGCCGCTCGGGTGCGCACCAAGCTGATGCAGGCGATGGCCGAGCGGATGGCGGCCGTCGACCTTTACGTCGGGTCGGGCCTGGACCTGCCGATCACGAACTTGACCGGCCATCCCTCGGTCGTCTTCCCGGTGGGCTTTCGCGACCCGCAACGGCCGCCAGCGCCCGGGCTCGGTGACTCTGACCGGCCGCCTTTACGACGAGTCAACCTTGCTCGCCGTCGCCCATGCTTTCCAGGAGGCGACCGGCGATCATCGCCAGCAGCCGCCGCTCGAAAGCTTCCTGGCCGAGTAGGAGGTTTTGAGCGTTCGTTCACGCGCGCCGCCCTGGTTGCTGGTCCGGTCCATTCGATGCCGCGGTATAATGTTCAAGCTGTCCCCATGAGGGTTGCGACCAGACGCGGCAGGCAATCGACTTCCGGCTAAACGCCTGATGGCAAGCCAGAGGCTTTGGCAATGCGACCTATTGCGGGCTATTCACTGTGGCTGGGAAATATCGGCGATGCCCGTGAGCGGGGACGCCTTCATGCCGCGGGCATCGTAGCGGTGGTAGATCTGGCGCTCAACGAGCCGCCGGTCGTTCTTCCCCGCGAGTTGACTTACTGCCGTTTTCCACTTCTGGATGGGCCGGGCAACCCCCCTTGGCTGCTTCGGGCGGCGGTCGAAACTGTGGCCCGTCTCGTGCGCGAAGACGTTGCCACTCTCGTCTTTTGTGGTGCTGGCATGAGCCGCTCGCCGTGCGTCGCCGGCGCCGCCATCGCTCGCGCCCGTCGTTGTTTGCCCGCCGAAGGGCTCGCTTTGGTGCTCGCGTCGGGGGTGTCGGACGTTTCTCCGGGGCTCTGGTCCGACATCCAGGCGGTGTTCGCGCAAGAGTAAGTCACGTCATGGCGCCGACGCAGGTTGTCGGGTCGGCCCGGCGTTCGCCGGCGGTTTAGAGCATCGTTTCCGATTCGATCCTCCCTGGTCGCCCCAGGTTTCGGGGTGTGCCGATGCGCACTGTTCCGCCCCCGGCGTGCATCCGCTGCCCCCACGCCGCGGAAAACGGCGGTACATGCAAAGCAAGCGAGACCTAGGCACAATTGCTCAGATTATCCGGTCAAAGAACTAATTCGAGCAATGTTGCCTCTCCAACGCAGTATCCCACCCTCCCAAACCACCTAACCGGAACTCGGTGATTGTAAAAATACGATGAATAGTCAAAGGATACTTGACACGATGGTATGGGATGAATATGCTGGCCGACTTGAAAGGTGGGTCTAGGCAAAAATAAGCAGGGACCCAAACGGGGCGAAGCAATCAGGCGAGGCTGGGTCATAAGCTGCGAGAAACCAACGTGGGTGCCCGCCCGATACTTCAGACCGACCTGCATGGCGAGGCGATGTGCTTCCGATCGATGTGCCGAGGGTTTTGGTCCCTCAAGGCCTGATCGAGAAGCGGCATCGGGTCGACGAGGAGCGTGTCCGCGGGAAGGAGCCGGTCGCCGGAAAATCATCTGATCCTTGATCTGAGATCATCAGGTTTCTTCATCTTCGGAGACTTCCACATGAACGCGACTGCTAGCCGGTTCAACGAAAATCGACGTCGTGCGAATCGTAAGATTACGGGCGGTTTCGCCGCGCGGAGGAGCAAATTGGTCCACCAGCGGCCGACGCTCGAGTCGCTGGAAGAACGTACGCTCCTGAGCTTCACGCCCATCCCGCAGCCGACCGCCGCCTACGTGAACACGACGACCAACATGTCGGCGTCGATCCCTGGCAACGGAACGTCAATTAACAACCTCGCGGACGGCACGCAGACGGTGCACTTCTCGCACGCCGTCATCGCGCAGACCGTGCCGATCGGATGGAGTACCTGGAACAGCCCGCCGGCAACCGAGAGCGCCACGCCGCGGGTACTGACAGATATCGGCGCGACCACGCTGACGTTGACCCTTGCCGAACCCGCGATCATATTCGGTTTCGAAGCCGAGGGGCAGGTTTTCAATACCCAGACGATCACGGCGACATTCATGGACGGCGCCGCGACCGTCGGTACGATCTCGCAAAGCGTCAATGGAGACGCTGGGGCTCTTCTCTTCGCCGCGGAGACGAACCAAGTCTTCACCAGCGTGGTCCTCACCGCGCCCGCCGCCGCCGCCGGCTTTGCCATCGCCCAGGTGAGCTACGATCTGGCGGCCTCGACGCTGACCGGCTCGACCGGCAACACGATCACGGGAGTTGAGGGCAACCCGACGACCACCTCCCTGCTCGGGACCTTTGTCGACGCCAACCAGGCCGCGACTGCCGCCGACTTCACCACCCTGCCCGGCTCGGTCGTGGTCAACTGGGGCGACGGTTCGGTTCCACAAACCCTGGCCGCCGCCAACCTCACCGCGATCGGCACGCCCAACGGTGTCGTCTGGACGATCAACGCCACCCACCCCTACGCCGAGGAGGGGACCTACGCCTACACGGTCACGGTGACCGGTTTTGATGGCGCGGCCGCCATCGTCTCCGGGTCGGCCGTCATCGCCGATGCGCCGCTGACGTCCGTGGCGGTCGTTCCGCCGACCACCATCGCAGAGGGGTTCGTGGTTCTCGCCAGCGCTCAGCTCTTTGACTTCGACGACGGCAACCCGCTCGCGAAGCCGGCAGACTTCACCACGACGATCGACTGGGGCGACGGCACGCCCCTATCGACGGGAGTCGTTGGCCAGTTCGGCCCCGGTTCGTTCTACGTCACCAGCGGAGGGCACATCTACGACGAGGCGGGCTCGTACCAGATCAAGATCACGGTCAAGGACATCGGCGGCTCGCAGCTCCAATCGCCGCCGTCGGGCACGATTACGGTCACCGACGCACCGCTGCTCGCCAGCCCCATCGTGACGCCCCCATTCAACGCGGCCGAAGGCCAGTTGCTCACCAATATCCCGATCGGGACGTTCATCGACGGGAATCGGTTCGCCACCATGGCTGACTACACCGGCATGATTAACTGGGGCGACGGCTCCCCCAAGAGCCCGGCCGTCTTCACTCGGGTTGGCACGGTCGCCACCGGCTCGCTCTGGCTGGTCACCGGCTCGCACACGTACACGGAGGCCTCGGGCTCGCCGTTCCCGGTCACCGTGGCTGTCTCTGACGTGGACGGCAGCGTCCTTGCCGGCGGCATCTCCAACACGGCGACCGTCACCCAGTCGCCCTTGAGCGTCGTGGTGGTTTCGACCAACGGGACGGCGGGCACTGCGATTCCGTTCGTCCAGGCGATTCTCACGGACACCGGCGGCGAGGATCCGCTGGCTGACTATTCGGCAACAATCCTCTGGGGCGACGGCAGCTCCGACACTGTTCCCGGGACGTCGTTTATACCCGGAGTGGCGTCGGGCACGCTGAACATCTTCTTCCCCGCACACACTTATGCGACGCCGGGCCTGTACCCGCTCACAGTGGGCGTGAGCGACTCCGACCCCGCGTTCGGGCTCGGCAACGGCTTCGCGCTCATCGCCCCCGCGTCGATCGTCCCGACGCCGGCCGTCGTCATCGGCCCGTTCGCGGCGACCGAAGGGATCGCGCTTCCCGCGAACACAACGGTCGGCAGCTTTGATGTCGCCGACCCGCTCGCGGTGGCGAGCGACTACACGGCGAACATCGACTGGGGCGACGGGTCGCCGAACTCGGTCGGCACCGTGCAGCCGGGTGTAACCGTCGGCGGAACCACGACGTTCGCCGTCACGGGCAACCACACCTACGCCGAGAAGGGCTCCTACACCATCACGGTGCAATTCAGCGACAACTACGGCACCACGGTGAGCTCGACCGCGACCGCCAACGTCGCCGACGCGCCCTTGATTGCCAGCCCCATTGTGACGCCCCCATTCAACGCGGACGAAGGGCAATTACTGACCAATATCCCGATCGGGACGTTCATCGACGAGAACCCGGACGCCACGGCTGCTGACTACACCGGAAGGATTAACTGGGGCGACGGCTCGCCACTGAGCACGGCCACCTTCACGCGGGTTGGCACGGTCCCCGCCGGCTCGCTCTGGCTGGTCACCGGCTCGCACACGTACGCGTTCGACTCGGGCTCGCCGTTCTCGGTCACCGTGGCGATCTCTGACAACGACGGCAGCGTCCTTGCCGGCGGCATCTCCAACACGGCGACCGTCATTCAGACGCCGCTGGTTGTCCAGGCCACGTCCATCAACGGGACCGCGGGCACGCCGACGATTCCGGGCGGTTTCGCCATCGCGGAGTTCAGCGACAATGCCGGCGCCGACCCGATCGGCGACTACAGCGCGACCATCCAATGGGGCGACGGCACGTTCGATGATCTGGGCACCGGCGTGACCATCGTCAACGGGCCTAATTCCAATTCATTCTTGGTCATTGCCCCGCCGGCCGGTCACACCTACGCCCAGCCGGGCCTGTACCCGATCACGGTGATCGTCCACGACGCCGATGCGGTGGACGGCACAGCCAATTCGTTCGCTCTGATCGCTCCCGCGGCGATCACCGTCCCGGCGGAAGTGGTCATCGGCCCGTTCGCGGCGACCGAAGGGATCGCGCTTCCTCCGAACACGACGGTCGGCATCTTCAACGTCGCCGACCCGCTCGCGGTGGCGAGCGAGTTCACGGCGATCATCGACTGGGGCGACGGGTCGCCGAGCTCGATCGGCACGATCCAGCCGGGCGTCACAGTCGACGGGACCACGACGTTCGACGTGACGGGCAACCACACCTACGTTGAGGCGGGCACCTACACGATCACAGTCCAGTTCAGGGACGCCTTCGGCACCACGGTGACCTCGACCGCGATCGCGAACGTCGCCGACGCGGCGCTGTTCGACCCCACCGCCGTGAACGTGGTGGGGACCGAGGACGAGTTCTTGAACAATGTCCCGGTGGCGATGTTCGTGGACGACAACCCGCTGGCCACGCCGGCCGACATCATCTCGTCGATCGACTGGGGCGACGGCACGGCGTCGGGCCCCGGCGTGGTGACGAAGATCGGTTCGACGGCAACCGGCGCCTCGCTCTTCGAGGTCACAGGCAGCCACGTCTACATGAGCTCGGTCGGTTCGCCGTTCACGCTCACCGTGGACATCGCCGACGAGGACACCTACGCCATCAACGGCGGCGTGCCGCAGCTCGTGATCAACCCGACGGCGACGATCAGCGCCGGCTCGATTGAAGTCGATGCCCTGCCGATCGTGGTGACCCAGGGGGTGCCGACCGGCACCGGCGTACCGGGCGTCCCGACCGCCTCGAACGAACTGCTCGCGACGTTCATCGACGCCAGCGGCGCCGACCCCCTGGCAAACTACAACGCCACGGTCGACTGGGGCGACTTGACCGGACCCGACACCACGCCGAACATCCCCGGCACCGGCACCCTGACGATCCTCGCGTTGGGCGGCGACCAGTTCGGCGTGTACGGTACCCACACGTACGCTCAACCGGGCATCTACCGGTTGACTGTGACGGTCAACGACACGGACCCGGCGACCGGCATCGGCGCGAACATCGCGTACGTGCTGCCCGCGACGATCGTCACGATCACGCCCAGCCCGGCGCCTGGGGAGGTCCCAGGCGTACTCACGCCTGGCATCGAAGGAAATCCGCTCGCCGCGAACACGCCGCCCCCCGCGGGCGCCACGGGCGTCGAGCTGGCGACGTTCGTGGTCAACAGCACGACGGCGCCGATCGCCGACTACAGCGCCCAGATCGACTGGGGCGACGGGTCGCCGCAGTCCGCCGGCCAGATCACGTTCGACCCGACCGCGACCGCGGCCGACCCCAATGGCTATGAGCACTTCGTCGTGACGGGCCAGCACACGTATATCGAGGCGCGGACAGACCCCTACGTCATCACGGTCACCATCACGCAGAGCGCCCCGGGATCGTTCTTCGTCGATTCGTACCAGCAGGTCCACGTGACCGACTCGGTGACGATCAATGACGCGCCGTTGACGCCGGGCCTCTCGCCGCCGATCTTTGCGACCGAGGACGTGCCGATCACCAACGTGCTGGTCGGCACGTTCACCGACGCGAATCCGTTCGCCACATCGGCCGATTTCTCGGCGACGATCAACTGGGGTGACGGCTCCTTGCCGGTTGCCGACCCGGCCACCGAGGTCCGGCTGATCGGCGGCACCGCCGCCGGGGCCGTGTTCGGAGTCTACGGATCGCACCGCTACACGGAGGCCGGCACGTTCTCGACCGAGGTCACCGTCGTCGACGAGGACAGTCCCGGCTCGTCGATCAGTGTGCCGCCGGTCGCCGCGCTGAACGTGACCGTGGCAGATTCGCCGATCCAGGTAACCGGCCTGTCGGTCGGTCCGTTCACCATCGAGGCGCCGACCCCGGCAGGCCTGGCCGTCGCCACGTTCATCGACGCGGCGTCAACCGACCCGCTGAGCAATTACATGGCGACGATCGACTGGGGCGACGGCAGCCCGACCGACAACGGCACGATCGTGGCACTGGGCGGCGGCCAGTTCCAGGTTGACGCCCCGACGCACACCTACCACAGCATCGGCCTGTTCGCAATCAAGGTGACGGTCACCGACGCCGACCCGGCGACGGGCATCGGCTCGGCGTTCGCGTACGTGAAGGACTCGGTCATCACCGCGATGCCCGCGGGGGAAGGCCCGATTTTCGGCGCGGTTGAAGGGTTGCCGCTGACGGCCACCGTCGCGGCGTTCGCCGACACCGACACCCTGCGCATGCCGAGCGACTATCGCGCGGTGATCGACTGGGGCGACGGCTCGCCGCAGTCGGTGGGCATGATCGTGGTCGACCCGTCGTTCGGCCCCGGCACCGGCCACTTCCTCGTCATGGGCACGCACACCTACGCAGACGAGTTGACGACCGGCTTCACCATCAGCACGACGATCACCGATAACTTCGGTGCCCAGGCGAACACGACCACGACGGTCAACGCCGTGGCCGACGCGACCTTGACGGCCGGCGCCCGCACCCCGATCTTCGCGACCGAGCAACAGCCGCTCAATGACGTCTCGGTGGGTACGTTCATCGACGCCAACCCCGCGGCGACCGCCGCCGACTTCTCGGTCGGCATCCACTGGGGCGATGCCTCGCCCATCTCGCACGGCACCGTCCAGCTCGTCGGCGGCACCGCCGCCGGCGCAGTCTTCGCGGTCTATGGGTCGCACGTCTACAACGACGCCGGCACCTTCACGACCTCCTTCTCGGTGGCCGACGAGGGCGGATCCACGCTGATCAACGCCACCGGCGGCGTGGCGACGATATCGGAGTCCCCGATCAGCGTCAACGTGCTGCCAGAGACTGTCGGCGTCGGCCAGATGCTGCCCAGCCAGGTCATCGCCACGTTCCTCGATGCGGGCTCAAGCGACCCGGTCACGAACTACACACCGATCATTATCGACTGGGGCGACGGCACGAGCGTTACGCTCACCGGCGGCACCGGCGTCGCCGCCTTGGGCGGCGGAGTTTACAGCATCACCGCGCCTGCGCACACCTACACCGCGGCTGGCGTCTATACCCTCACGGTGACGGTGAACGACACCGACCCAGCCACGGGCATCGGCGCGGCGCTCGTGATCGTCACTCCGGCGGTCTTGACGATCACCCCGGCGCCCGGTCCGATCGCCGCGACCGAGGGTCTGCCACTCTCCAGCGTCCCGCTCGCAAGGTTCACCGACAGCAACCCCGGCGCGACAGCCGCCGACTTCATCGCCTATATCGACTGGGGCGACGGCTCACCCATCTCGATCGGCTCCGTCACCGCCGGGGGGGCCCGGCACCTTCGTGGTGAAGGGCAACCACACGTATGCCGACGAGGGTTCGTACACGGTCACCGTGAGCGTGAACGACGGCGCCGGCGGCGCGGCCCACACAACCCTGACGGCCCGCGTTGCCGACGCGGCCTTGACGGCCGGCGCCGGAGTGCCGATCTTCGCGACCGAGCAACAGCCGCTTAGTAGCGTCGCGGTGGGTACGTTCGTTGACGCCAACCCCGGCGCGACCGCGGCCGACTTCTCGGCCAGTATCAATTGGGGCGACGGTTCGCCCGTCACCCCGGCCTTCGTCGAGCTCGTGGGCGGCAGCGGCGCCGGCGCGGTCTTCGCGGTCTACGGGTCGCACGTCTACAACGACGCCGGCACCTTCACGACCTCCTTCTCGGTGGCCGACGAGGGCGGCTCCACGCTCATCAACGCCACCGGCGGCGTTGCGACGATATCGGATTCGCCGATCACCGTCAACGTGGTGCCAGAGACTGTCGGCGTCGGCCAGACGCTGCCCAGCAAGGTCATCGCGACGTTCCTCGATGCCGGCTCAAGCGACCCGGTCACGAACTACACCCCGATCATCATCAACTGGGGCGACGGCCATATCGATACGCTCACTGGCGGCGCCGGCGTCACCGCGTTGGGCGGCGGGTCTTTCAGCATCACCGCGCCCGCGCACACCTACACCACGGCCGGAGTCTACACGCTGACGGTGACCGTGAGCGACACCGACCCGGCCACGGGCATCGGCGCGGCCCTGGTGATCGTCTCCCCGGCCGTCGTGACGCTCACGCCGGCGCCCCGGCGCCCAGCGGCCCGATCGCCGCGATCGAGGGCAAACCGCTCTCCAACGTCGAGCTCGCGACATTCCTCGACAGCGACCCGAGCGCGGTGGCCGGCGACTTCACCGCCGCGATCGACTGGGGCGACGGCTCGCCCATTTCGCTCGGCTCCGTCACCCAGCCCGGCGGCGTGGGCCCGTTCATCGTCAGCGGCACCCACACCTACGCCGACGAGGGCGGCCCGTTCACGATCACCGTGATCGTGACCGACAACATGGGCGGCAAGGGCAGCACCACGCTGTTGGCCACCGTCGCCGACGCGGCCTTGACGGCCGGGGCCGGCGTCCCGATCTTCGCCACCGAGCAACAGCCCTTGGACGGCGTCGCGATCGGCACGTTCGTCGACGCCAACCCCGGCGCGACCGCCGCTGACTTCACGGTCTCGATCTCCTGGGGCGACGTCGGGACCCCCGTCACCCCGGGCTTCGTCCAACTCGTGGGCGGCACCACAGGCGGCGCGCTCTTCGCGGTCTATGGGTCGCATGTCTACGACGACGCCGGCTCGTTCCAGACCACCTTCACGGTGCTCGACAAGGGCGGCTCCTCGCTTCTCGACGCCACCGGCGGCTTGGCGACGATAACGGATGTAGCGATCAGCGTCAACGTGCTGCCGCAGACCGTCGGCGTCGGCCAACTTGTGCCCAGCCACGTCATCGCCACGTTCACCGATACGGGCTCTACCGACCCGGTCACGAGCTACACCCCGATCATCATCAACTGGGGCGACGGCACGACCGACGTCCTCACCGGCGGCACCGGCGTAACCCCCTTGGGCGGCGGGGCGTTCAGCATCACCGCGCCCTGCGCACACCTATACCAGGACCGGAGTCTACGTTCTCGAGGTGACGGTGAGCGACACCGACCCGGCAACGGGCATCGGCGCGGCCCTGGTGATCGTCACCCCGGCCGCCGTGACGCTCACCCCGACGCCCGGCGCCCCGATCACCGCGATCGAGGGCAACCCGCTAGTCAACGTCCAGCTCGCGACGTTCACCGACAGTAACCCCGCCGCGAAGGCCACCGACTTCGTCGCGGTGATCAACTGGGGCGACGGCACGCCCACGTCGCTCGGCACCGTCACCCAGCCCGGCGGCGTGGGCCCGTTTATTGTCACCGGCAACCACACCTACATCGACGAAGGCGGCCCGTTCACGGTCACCGTGGTCGTCACCGACAACATGGGCGGCACGGGCACCACCACCCTGTCGGCCACCGTCGCCGACGCGGCGCTGGTCAACCCGACCGGCCTTCCCGTCAGCGGCACGGTGGGCCATTTGATCTCCAACGCGCCGCTCGGCGTGTTCACCGACGACAACCCGCTGGCCACCGCCGCCGACTTCACCGTCACCATCGACTGGGGCGACGGCTCGCCGACGTCGCCCGGGTTCGCCACGCTGGTGGGCGGCTCGGCCACGACGACGCTGTTCAGCGTCTCGGGCAGCCACCTCTACTCGAAGGCTGGCACCTACACCGTCGCAATTACGGTGCACGACGACGGCGGGAGCGCGACGGCGATCAACACCACGGTGACGGTCAGCGCGTTGCCCATCTTTGGCCAGGCCAACCCAATCGTCGCCACCGAGGGCCTGCCGACCCCCAACAACCTGCCGGTCGCCACGTTCAACGACCCCGGGGCGGGCCCGGGCACGACGTTCAGCGTCACGGTCTTCTGGGGCGACGGGTCGTCCGACAACAACCTCCCCGGCGGCGGCGTCAACGTCGTCAACAACGGCGGCGGCAACTACACGGTGCTCGCCCCGTCCCACACCTACGCCGAGGAAGGCCTGTACGTCCTCACGGTCACGATCAGCGGCAGCGACGGCTCCGGGCCGATCTCCCCGACCAACCTCGTCACCGTCAAGGACGCCCCGCTCACCGCCAGCAACGGCGGGCCGTTCACAGTGCAGGAAGGCTCGACGCTGACCGCCACCAACGCCATGCCGCTGGTGACCTTCACCGACGCAAACCCGAAGGCGCCCCTCAGCGACTTCACCGCCATCATCGACTGGGGTGACGGCACATTCACCCCCGGCATCATCACCCAGCCGGGCGGCGTGGGCACCGTGTTCAACGTGCTCGGGAGCCACGCCTACGCCACAGACGGCCCGTACACCATCTCGGTGCACATCGTCGACGTGGGCGGCAGCACGGCCAACGCCACGGCCCAAGTCAACGTGACCGAGGCGACCCTGACGGCCGGGCCGCAGATCGCCATTCAGGCCTACGAGAACATCCAGTTGACAAACGTTGACGTGGCGACCTTCACCTCGTCAAGCCCGTTCGACACCGCGTCCGATTTCCTCGCGACGATCAACTGGGGAGACGGCTCACCGGTTACCGCCGGCGCGGTCTACGAAGACGCCGCGGGCGTCTTCCACGTCGAGGGCAGCCACAACTACCCGGATCCGGGCACCTTCTTTGTCGACGTGACGATCGGCGAGGGCGACCCGGCCATCCAGCTCGTCATCAACGACGCGGCGGTCGTGACCGTCTCGCCCGTGCCGCTGCTGGTCCAACCCGTGCCGATCACGGCCACCGAGGGGATCACGCTGCCCAACGCCCAGAACGTGCTCGACGGCACGGTCGTGGCGACCTTCCTCGACCTCGGCCAGGCCGACTTGCTCTCCAATTACACGGCCACGATCGACTGGGGCAACGGCCAGGTCACCCCGGGCACGATCCTTGCGGACGGCCCGAACTTCGCGGTCGTGGCTCCGGCCGACCCGTTGATCCTTTACGCGGAAGCCGGCACCTACACGGTCACGGTCTCGGTCACCGACAAGCAAGCCGTGGGCGGGGGCTTCTTCACGGCCTACGCCTTCAGCACGGCGACCGTCAAGGATGCTCCCCTGACGGCCGATCCGATCCAGCCGGTCGTGACGGCGTTCCAGCAGACCCCGCTGGTCGCGGTCGAGGTCGCGAAGTTCACCGACGGCAACCCGATGGCGCCCCTCTCCGACTTCACGGCCACGATTGACTGGGGCGACGGCACGCCCCAATCGGCCGGCAGCTTCATCCAGCCGGGCGGCGTCGGCACGGCGTTCTACGTCACGGGCAACCACACGTACGCCAACCCGACCAACCCGCCGAACGTGCCGTACACGATCACCGTGTACATCAAGGACACCGACGGCGCGACCTTGACCACGACGACCAAGGCCGACGTCCAGGCCTCGACCATCATCGGCACCTCGGTGACGCTCAACGGGGTGGAGGGCCAGCCATTGGGCAGCGTCGTCGTCGCCTACTTCAGCGACACCGGCATTCCCGGCCCGCTTTCCAGCTACTCGGCCATGATCGACTGGGGTACCGGCCTGCCCGGGTCCTCGACGTTCGGCCAGATCGTGCCCTTGGGCGGCAACAACTTCGAGGTCCTGGGTTCGTACACCTACCCCGAGGAGAACATCGCCCCGAACCTGCCGTACTCCGTCACCGTCACGATCGACCACAACGGCCAACTGGCGACCACCGTGGTCAGCCACGCCAATATCGCCGACGCCCCGCTCCTGGGCGTGGCCGTTCCGGTCGTTGGGGTCGAGGGGACCGCGGTCACGGGGACGGTCGCCTTCTTCACCGACACCGACCCCAACGGCACGGTGACCGACTACACCGCGACGATCAACTGGGGCGACGGCACCCAGTCGGGCGGCACGATCATGGCCAGCGGCGCGGGCTTCATCGTCACGGCGATCGACCCGGTCTCCGGGACCGGCCACGTCTACAAGCAAAATGGCGATTACACGTTCAGCGTCACCGTCAAGGACGTCGGCGGAGCGAGCTTCACGGCGTTCCAGACGGCGACCATCGCCGACGCGCCGCTCACGTCAAGCGGCGTGACCCTGGGCGTCAACCCGGTGATCTACGAATGGCCGGCGTTCAGCGGCGTGGTGGCCACCTTCACCGACGCCAACCCGTTCGGCCAGGCGCCCCCGGTGGGCACCAGCGACTACATCGCCAGCATCAACTGGGGCGACGGTAACACGTCGATCGGCACGATCACGCAGATCGCGACCGCGCCCGGCGCTCCCACGCAGTTCCAGGTCAGCGGCACCAACCTCTATGAAGAGGGAATCTGGAACGTGAGCGTCGTGATCAAGGACAATGGCGGATCCACCACGGTCGCCTTCTCCACGATCACGATCACCGACTCGCCGCTCACGGCCGGCCCACCGGTGCCGATCACCGCGATCGAGGGCAATCCGTTTACCGCCCAGGTCGCGACGTTCACCGACGCCGACGCCTTGGGTGTCATCAGCGATTACTCCTCCACGATCAACTGGGGCGACGGCAGCACCTCGGCCGGCATCATCGGCCAGCTCGCCAACGGCACCTTCACGGTGACCGGCACGCACACCTACGCGGAGGAGACCCCCCCCGGCTTGCCCAATACGGTGACTGTGACGATCAAGGACATCGGCGGGGCCACCACTTCGGTCACCACCATGGCGACCGTCGCCGACGCCAAGCTGACATCGCAGGGCGCCGTGATCCAGGGTGTCGAGGGCATCTCGACCGGCAACGTGCTGATCGCGACGTTCACCGACGCCAACCCGATGTCCACCCTCTCCGATTTCACCACCGGCAACGGCTCGATCACAGTCAACTGGGGCGACGGCACGCCGCTCTACACCGTGCCCCCGGCAAATATCACATCGGTCGGCTCGCCAACCGGCGTGACGTACCAGGTCTACGCCGCCCACACCTACGCCGAGACGGGCGACTACCAGATCACCACGACGATCAACGACACGGGCGGCTCGGCCACCGTGGCGAATGGCGTGGCGCATATCGCCGACGCGCCGCTCACCACAACGGGCCTCACGCAACCAACCGTCACCACCGACGAGGCGGTGATCTTCCCGATTCCGGAATTCGCCACTCCGCTCTTCACCGGTTATGTCGCCGAGTTCAACGACACCAACCCCATGGGGACCGTCAGCGACTTCAAGGCGACGATCGACTGGGGCGACGGCAGCCCGCGTTCGACCGGGACGATCTCGCAGCCAGGTCTCCCCGGCACGCCATTCTTCGTCACCGGCTCCCACACCTACGCGACGTCGGGAGTCAACGGCGGCGTCGGCCACTACACGATCACGGTCTACATCACCGACGAGGATGGCTCCACGCTCACCGTGTCCAACACGGCGAATGTCACGGACAACCCGATCCAGGTCGCGGGAATTCTCAACCCGGCGAGCGACAGCGGGAAGAGCTCGAGCGACTTTATCACGAACGTCACGCAGCCGAATTTCTATGGGACCGCGCTTGCGACGCTTCCCGGCGGAACGCAGGTCCCCGAGCCCTACGCCAACGTGACTCTGTTCGCCAACGGCGTACAGGTCGGTCATACCGAGGCCGGCAGCGATGGATCCTGGTCGATCACCGCGAACAAGCTGGCCCAGGGAGATTACGCGATCACCGCCCAGGCGACCGATCAATTCGGCCAGACGACCTCGCCGCTCAAGACCCTGGTGACGAATCTGGTAGTCGATACCGCCCCGCCGGTGATCACCAGTCTCAGCTTCGACCGCTTCGACGGGACGTTGACCGTCACCTTCCAGGACAACCTGAGTGGGATGGATTTGAGGAGCATCACCAACTCTTCGTTCTATCACATCTCGGCGACGCCGCTCTCGACCAAGGTGCACCCGCCCAAGCTCATCTTGCCCACCAGCATCAGCTACACGCCGGGCCCCCTGCCCAGCGATCCCGTGGTGGTCTACGTGGTCTTCAACAAGGGCCACTCGATGCGTGGCGGCAAATACGAGGTGCTCATCAACTCGGGTACCGGCGATAACGGGATCCAGGACGTCGCGGGCAACGCCCTGGACGGCAACTACTTCGGGACCTTCCCGTCGGGCGATGGCCTGGCGGGCGGCAACTTCGTGGCCACGATCGACACGTTCCACAACGTCGTTTACGCGGGCGTGCCGATCCTGGACGGTTACGTTCCACCGGCCAAGGGCGTCGATCCCCCAGCGGGTTCGTCGAAGAGCGGGACCACCAAGAAGCTCGTGACTACCACTCACAACACGGCGACCGCCAAGGCCGTGGCGAGCCGCCAGGTTGCGAGTACCTCGGTTCACGACAAGGCACTGCTGGCGCTCATCGCCGAGCTCAAGCCGTCGCGGCTGGCGGCAATCGAGGCGACCATCGCCAAGACCGACCCGTCGCACTTCGCGCAGATCAAGGCGGCCATCTCCTTGATGCACACGAAAAAGAGCTAGCCGCCAAGCGGCGCTCCCGTCAAAACGAACTCCCGGCACCGACCAGGAAATCTGCTAGCGCTCGGGGCAAATGCTGCGGCATTCGCCCCGAGCGTTTCGCTTGGCCCGCTTCATATATGTACCTACGTCCGGATGCTCTGGTAGATCGCGGGGCGATAACGCGGCTTCGGGATCCGCCTGCCCGCGGCGTGCGCCGTCTCGATCCAGGCCGCCTTGGCTTTCTCGAGCTCTACGAGCGCCTCCGCCGGCGTGCGGCCAAACGCTGAGCAGTAGCGCAGGTCGGGGATGTCGGCGATATAACCGTCGTCCTCCTGGCTGTGGAAAATGTTGATGTGATAGTCTTTCATGGTTCGTCCCCGAGGGTTAGGTTGTTTTCCCCCACGATTCGGAGGAATTACCGGACTTGGTACGGCTTGGCCTTGCCGTCTACCTCCTGCAGATTCAAGGGCTCTGGAACGTCGTCATGGATCAGAATGTGATGGCTGCCGCTGGTTCGCGCGAGTTGGAAACCGAATGCTCGTGCAAGCTGGAGGAAGTCATGGAACGGCAGATTCTTGTGACCGTTCAGCGCTTTTCGGAACAGTTTCCGGGGGTTCATAACGATTTTGACCAGGTACCCTGCGCGACCAGCCCGAGTCTAGCAAGGACTAGGTGCAACTTCTAAGATTATCCAGTCGAGCAACTATTCGAGCAACGTCTCCCTCTCGAACGCCGCCGCCTTGAGAGAACTCGCCTGAGCCACTACCAGCGCCGTGACATCACCGCCCGGTTTTCTTCAGTAACTGATCCACCTCTTTCCACAGCGCCCGGCAGGCTTTCTGCTCGTCTTCGGCAAGTTGATTCACGGCCTCATCGGCGCGGATGCCGTCCAGGTCGGAGTCCTCCGTCCAGTGCTTGAGGGTTTGCCCGATCCGGGCCTTGGCCGCTGGCACGTCACTTTCCGCTTGTTTGGCCCAGTAAGCCAGGGCAGCCTTGAGCCATTCGAGGGCCTGACGGCGCCAGCGGGCCTTGGCCTGGTCGTCTAGAGGTGGATTGTCGAAGCCGTAGCCGTCGGCTGCCAGCGCTGCCGAGCAGGCGGCGTTATAGCGGTTATGAGCCATCATGACGTCGGCCAGCTTCGGATCGGTAGCGAAGAAGGCGAACCAATGTGCTGCCGAGGCCGCGAAGAACTGTCGGTCATAGTAGTGCGCCGGCAGACTCCTCCCTTCAGACGAAAGCCGAAAGATCCTCGGAATCGGGACACCCACCTTCGAGAGCTGGCGGTAACGGTTCGTCGCGACGTCGATCGCCCGGCCAGTTGTTTCTTCATCGTGCGCCTGCTCGCCGACGCGCCCGAGAGCCGTGACCGCTTCCTCGGGTCGCTGCGCCATGACGATCATTTCGAAGAAGACGGCCCGGTTGGAGCTGATGGGTGGCGTCGTGTCGAATGGCCTCTCGGAATGCGGCAATCGCTCCCGGTAAGTCCCGCGATTCGGCAAGGGTTGTGCCCAGGCCGTATCGGGCTTCGATCGACTGTTCGGGGTCGAGTCGGATCGCCTCGCGGTACGAGGCGATCGCCCCCGGAAGGTCGCCTGTCGCTCTGCGGACGCTGCCGAGATAGACGTGCGGTGCCGCTTTACCTTCGCGTCGGCCACTCTCGCCAAGTCGAATCGCCTCCAGGTATGCCCCGATCGCCCCGGATAGATCACCCGATTCGGCGAGCGCGGTGCCCAGCGCGATTTGACCGCGCTCAGAGTCGAAAAGGTCGTAGGGGAAAAAGTATAGCCCCAAATCTATTTTGACGCACTCAGAAAATAAACTTTCCTGCAAGATTGCCTCTTGGTGTTCCTCATCGAGCGCGACTGGGTCGGCTCGTTGTCCTTGGAGGCCGGCTTCGTCAGGAACGGCCGCTCTAACGCGGGTCGATGGTTGTAATTGGTTTCGCGCGGCAGATTGGGCACGGATGGCCGCGCGCAACTCCGCAATCTGACCCTTCCGGTCACCGCAACGTTCCAGCAACCAGGCCAGATTGTAATGCAATTCCTCGTCTGAGGGATTAACTCGGATCGCCGCACCGTAGGCCGCAATGGAGCCCGGCAAGTCGCCTTGGTGAAGCAGCATCAGACCTAGCGATTTATGGTTGCTGGGGTCCTTCGGTTCGATCCGGGCTGCCTCGCGCACTTCTGCGATCGCGCCCGACCGATCGTCGGCCAGTACCCATAAAAACCTGCCAAGCTCGCAGTGGTCGGAGGCGTTGTTGGGTTCACGCCTGAGCCGATCGCGCAAAGGAGCGATTTTGCGTTCTGCCACGGATATGGCCTCACGCACCCTGCCGCTCTTCCGAAGCAACCTCAGTAAATCAATCATGAACAAGCCGTCGTTTTTCGGATTGCGCCGAACCAGTTCGCGGTCGAGCGCCAAGGCCTCGTCGTCCCGGCCTTGCTGCTGCAGCACCTGGGCCAGATCCCAACCCGAATCCGGGCGGAGGGCGCGGGCCACCGTATAGTAGCGGATCGCCTCGTCTAGCTTGCGCGGCTGGGCCCGGTTCAGCAGCGTTGCGAGCTCAAAGTTCGTCCAGGCATCGGCCGGGTACCGAATCACGGCCGCCCGGAGGACCGCGATAGCACCTGCTTCGTCCTCGGCCTTGGTAAGGATTCGTGCGAGCAGCAGGGCCGTTGACGGGCCAAACTCGATGACCTCGGCCTGATTCGCCATCGCGCAGGACTTGACGGTGCGGTTTCAGGTCGGACTGCTCCAGCAGAGCCCGCAACCGGTTGCGCTCCTGGTCAGGGTCTAGCCCCTTGACGAGCTCCAGGAGTCTGTGCAATCCAAGGAGCGTCTGTTTTTTCTGGGACTCGTCCCCAAATGGGATGGCGTCGTGGCGGGAAACGAGCCAGCGGTCGAGGCCGCCGACCACCTCGCGGACGAACGCGTCGGGGCGGGATGCCAAATGCGCGATCGCGTCCTTGACCGCTGTAGTCTCCAGGTCCAGCTCATAGCGCTCGAATGCTTCGGCGAAGCGTCGATCCAAGTTGGGCGAGTTGTTCTCCACTGAAGTCTCGGTCACGGACAGCTCGTCGATGAGCTTCCGGTCGCGCTCGGCCCGTTTCTGGTCATCGGCGATCTTCGCGCGGAGTGCGGCCAGGCGGCGGCCGGGCTCGGAGGCGGCCAGGGTGCCGAGGGAGCCGCGCGCCTCGTCGGCCGCGTCTAGCACCGTCTCCCAGCGATCTGAGTTTGCGCCATCCTTCGCGGCTTGATCGCGGAGCGTCTGGATCCGGGCCAGCGTCGTCTCCACCTTCGCAAGCTGGGCCTGCCATAGCTGGCTCTGCCACGCCGCTGCCACGCCGCCCAAGGTCACGAGGGCCAGGATCGACGCGGCGAGCGCGACTGTCAGCAGCCGCCGCTTTCGCTCCTCATCGGCGCGTGCGTTGGCCTCCACGCGTGCCAGCTCGGCGTTGCGCAGCCGCTCTTGCACGCCGGTCAGGTAGGCCGTCATTTGCGTGGCGACCTGCCCGGCCTGCCGCGGCCGGTCGTCCCGCTCGGAAGCCAGGCAGTCCTTGGCCAGGGCGATCAGATCGGGATCGGCGCCGGAGGTGTCCAACCGGCCGAACGCCTCGGCCAGGTCGCCTCGCGCGGCCTTGCGCTGGGTCTCGCCCACCGTGCGCCCGGTGAAGGCTGGCTCGCCGGTCAGGATCTCACACAGGATGGCCCCCAGGCCGAACACGTCGGCCCGCTCGTCAACCAACTCGACCTCGCCTCGCGCCTGCTCGGGGGCCATGTAGCCGGGCGTGCCGAGGATCGAGCCCGCCTGCGAGGCGTCCCCGTCCGCCCGCGCCGTGCGGATGACACTCAACACTGGCTCGGGCTCGTTGCGTTGTGGGGGCTGGTCATCGACCGCTCCCCCGCTTGGCAAGACCTTGGCCAGGCCCCAATCCATCACCTGAACTTCGCCGAAGCTGCCCACCATCACGTTCGAGGGCTTGAGGTCGCGGTGGATCACACCGCGGGCGTGGGCGTACGCCATGGTCTGGGCGACGGACTCGAATATCGCTAGGAAGCGGGGCAAGGTCGCCGGCAGACGGCTGTTGTAGGAGGGGGCTCCGTCCCCCGATCGCCTAGACGCGCACTTTCGGCGAGCTCGGATCGCCGGACGGAGCCGGCTGCTACAGACGGTGGTGCCGCGGGCGACCGCTTGGCCAGCAAACTCGCCAAGGTGCGGCCCTTGACGAGTTTCATGCTGAAGAAAGGCCGGCGATCGGCGAAGCTTCCCAGCTCGTAGACCGGCACGATGCCCGGATGCTGCAACTGACCGCCGATCTGCGCCTCCTCGATGAACCGGCGGATCAGCTCGGGCTTGTCGCGGTGGGCTTCGAGCAGGACCTTGATGGCCAGGTCGCGGCCGAGGTCGGGGTCTCGGCCCTTGAGGACGGCCCCCATCCCGCCGCGGGCGATCTCGCCGAGAAACTGGTAGCGGCTCGAGCGGCCTTCGGTACCGGGCATCTCGGGCGAGGCGGGCCGGACCACGGGCGACGCGTCGTCGCGGGGATCGGTGTCACGCAGGAGGACCTGAGGGACGCCCCCGATCGACTCGGCCAGCGAGGCCAGGACGCTGGTCCGGCCCGGCTCGAACGAGACGCTGACCTCGTGAGAAACCACGTCGGGACCATCGCCGGCCAGCGCGTTGCGGAGCAGGCAGCGGGGGCAGATCGCATCGGGGGCGTTGGCGGGAAGGTCCACACCGCAGGACGGGCAGCGACGGGGGTTGTCACTCATGGGACGGCTCTCCGCCTCGAGAATCGATCGGTCGTAGCGTGCACTGTCTCATACTTACGGGAAATGCGGGAGGAGCTTACAGAAATCCGGGCGCATTTTTTGGGCCGTTCACGACCCCAGCGCGGCGAAGAGGGCGCGGATCTCGTCGTCGACCTCGGACGGATCGTCGATGGTGGCGGCGATCTCGGCGCGCACCAGATCGCGGTAGCGGCGGCGGAGTCGATGAGCGGCTACTTGAATTGCGCCCTCGGTCGTGCCGAGCGCGGCGGCGATCGCCGCCAGGGGCTCAAGTTCGGAGCCACCTGCCAGAGTCGGCTCCAACCGCTCGAAGAGCGGGCCTTTGCCGGCCAGTTCGTACTCACTCCTGAGCTGGCCGAGAACTCGCTCCAGCATCTGGAGCGCCCAGGCGCGCTCGAAGAGGCGATCGGGGGTCAGCATGTCGGCCGGCTCGGCGCGATAACGCCCCTCGGCGACCGAACCGTCGATCGAGACAATCGCCAGGCCGCCGCCCCGCTTATGGGCCCGGCGTTGCTCTTCCTCGTCGCTGAGAAAGTTGCGGCAAACGGCCAGCAGGAATGTCCGGAACCGGCCCCGGTGCGGGTCGGCTCTGGCAAACGAATTACGCTCCAGGAGATGGGCAAAGAGGCCCTGCACAAGGTCGGCCGCCGTGTCGGGATCATGGCCCCGGCGACGGATGAAGGCGTAAAGCGGATACCAGTAGGCGCCACAGAGCGCTTCGAGTGCCGCACGGGCCTCAGGCGAAGACCCATCCGCGGACTGGACAACCCGGCTCCAGTGCGTTGTCGGGAAGCGATCGGGGGCTCCGGTGGCTGTGAGTTCCGGCATGAGATTGGCGAATCATTCACGGAGATCTGCGTTTATCGCCGTCCTCATTCGCCTCTGGAAGCTCGTTTCCTGTTCGCTCGTCGCCGGTAGACTCGGGTTTCGGGGTCTGCTGATCCGCACCGTTCGAGCCGCCCGTGTGCGTCCGCTGGTACCACGGGCCGGGTATGGCCGTGCAGACGAACTCTTCTAGAAAGCGAATAGGTTCGTGGTCGCTTGCAGACTTCGCCATGATTCACCTCAGTCGCAGAATGCGCTCTTCCAACTTTTCATCATTATACCAGAACTGAACCACATAGATGCCAGGTTCGGGAAACGGGCAGTCAAGGATTCGGAACACCAGCCCGAGAACATCCAGCGGGTCCGTTCCAAAACGGATCTGCCGCTTCGGCGTCTCAAAGACCTTCTCGTACCAAGCGCGCCATAAGGAACTGCGCGAACATAACTTGCCGGAAAAATCGTCTTTCGCGGAGCGAAAGGCGACACTTATTCTCGCGCAGCGTCTAATTCACGACCATCTCCCCATTCATCACCATCCAGTGGCCCGGAAACGTGCACAGATACGGATACCGCCCTCTTTCCTGCGGTGCCCGGAAAAAGATGATGAATTGATCCTGTGCTCCGACAATATCGGTATAAGCGAGGACGTCGTCAGTGCGGGGAATGTAATGCCGGATGGCTGCATCCGGTTCGGCGATGATCTTGTTGAGCAGACTACCGACCCGGAATAACGATCCGGGGCGGAGGAGGGCCCAGTTGTGCGGCACGGCGTCCGGATTGACGAACGTAAGCTTGATTGGCTCGCCGGCGCGGACCGTGAACGACCGAGGCGAATAGGTCAGGTTCTTGCCCGCCTCGATCATGATGGCACGGGCGCCCGCGATGTGGTTGCGCCACGGGTTGGGCAGAGGCTTGTGATTGAGCGCGGCCATGTCGGCCAGGATCGGGTGGGCGGCGATTGTCCTGGCTGCGGGCCGGTAGCCAGAGAAACCCGTGAACGGCGCTGCCAGCCGGTGAATGGTCGCGAAGACGTCGATGGGAGCACCGTCGCCCTTGCGGAGATGCAAGTGAAGCTGATTGACGGGCTGGAGGTCGGGAATCTCGAGGAACAGGGTACGGCCGTCCGTCAGGACGTGGGCCGAACGAATCGCCAGCGGATCGTGCCCCGGCTGTCCTGGATGGCGCGGTGAGAGCTCCGGCGAGCCGTAGCCCGCGCTGTAATGATAGTTCCAGGCCTGCGCGAAATGGCGGTCGGGGCGGCCGGCGAGTGCGGGATCGAGAGGCTGGGAAAACGTCAGGAGCACCCCATTCTCGTGGGCGTGAAACGCGGTTGGAAGCTGGACCGGCCCGCCGGTGTACCGCACCCGCTGGAAGCTGCCGTCGGCCGAGGTATATGTTCCCCAACCGGCCTGGCCCGAGACATAGAGCTGGCCGTCCCGGGGGTTGAACCGTCCCCGATGCGAGCCCGAAAGAAAGTCGCCCGGCAACGGGACGACGGCCCCTTGGGGCTGGCCGGCGACCTTCTCGCGCAGCACCAGGAAGTGCGCGCCTGTTCCATAAGAGAAGTGGAGCAGTTGACCCTGAAGCGGGCCGAACCGGTTATCGGGGACTGTCACCTGAGCAGCGCTCGAGTTATCGAGGCCGCGGGGCAGGTAGACGAGCGGAAGGTCGGGAGGCCGGCCGTTCCGTGGTCCTGGATAGCCGTAATGACCGCCCGGGCGGACCTCGCAGATCATCGAGGCGGGCACCCATTCGCCCTCCGAGTTGGGGACCGTCACCGTGCCGTCGGGAGCAAGGCCCAGACCGTCGGGGTTGCGAAAGCCGGTCGCCAAAACCTCGATCGAGCGGCCATCGGCGGCGAAGCGCAAGAGACCCTGCTTGCTCGAGGCCGTGTAGAACCGCCCCGAGGCGTCGCGCTGGAGGCCGCTTACGAAGTCGTGGCCGCCCGGCGACGTTTCCTGTGCGTTGGAGAAACACTCGTAGAAATCGGCCTCCCCGTCCTGATTGAGGTCGTGAAGCCGGGTGATCTGATCGCGGCCCAGAACGTACACCTGGCCGTCGGCGACGACCAGGCCCAATGCCTGGTGCAGACCGGACGCAAACCTCCGCCATCGGACTCGGCCGAGGGATCCGTCCAGACCGTCCACGTGCCAGACGTCGCCCTGCATGGTGCAGATCATGGCGGATCCGTCCGGGAGGAAATCGTGGTCGCCGAAAAACAAGAGCGCGTTCCAGGGGTTGCGAAACGGCGGCTCGATGGTATCGACGACGTAGGGCCACGAGGTTTCCACGCCGAGCGATCCCTTGGTCGTGATGACCTCGGGCCATTGCGCAGGCCCGCCCTTGGTCAAGGGGGCAAGCGACTGCGCCGTACTTGCCGCCACGGTCCGCGTGAACCGGCCGTCCTGGCTCCAGGGCTCGTCCAGGAGCTCCCGGCCGCCAATCCGGTAGGCGAAAACGACGCGCTTGCCATGCCGATAGAAACCGTGATACGTGAAGGGCTCGCCGGGCTTGCGGCCGTCGGGCCGGGGCCTGGCTGTGCCGTCCATGATCAAGCCGTCCATCACTCCGTGGCGCGTTGCCGAGAACTTGACGAACCCGCCGCTCCAGACGGCCTCGTAGCAGAGCGTCTCGGGGTTGAAACAAGCCGCCAGCTCGCCCCGCTCGCCCAGGCGCACGCACACGCCCTTGGGCACGGTCACGCCCGCGCCCCGAAACACTCCACAGAGAACCGTTCCCAGATCGGTCCGATTCCAGCGATCATCGGCCCAGGTCTTTTCGTCCTGGTTGCCCCAATGACCCAGCGTGCCGCCGTCGAGGCCCGGGAAGGGTGGCAAGAGCATCGGAACGCTGGGCTGGTGCATGAAGTATTCGGCTTCCTTGGCGTAGAAGTCGTAAATCCGGTCGCGGTTGACCCGCTTTTGCCAGTTCGGCCAGTGCTCCGGCTGAAGCGGGTCGCGTTTGTAAGGGAATTGCGCCGGAGTAGCGGAATGGCGTGCGAAATGGCCCGCGGCCGCGTTGCCGGGGCGGCCTAGGTCGAGGAGGAACCGGACCAGGTCCCGGCGCTCGGTATCGGACATCGACTCGGTCAAGCCTTCGGGCATCAGCGAACCCTCGGGGCGGATGGCCTCGATGTCGGCTTGCGCGATGCGGATCGTCTCGGCCGTGGCCGGGTCGCGCAGCACCAGGTCCGCCGCTGTTCGGGCCTGTTCATAGCCCATGGCGAATCTTGCCGTCGGCAGTGGCCACGCTCACCGCGGCGAACCCGTCCTTGACCTTCAGGCGAGGCCAGAGGATCGACTCGACGATTTCCTCGGGTTTGAGGCAGGTCGCGACGTTCGACAGATCGGGACCGATCGTTCCTCCTTGATCGGCGACGCGATGACACGAGAGGCAGGCAAACCGCGGCGACGCCAGCACGTCCGCACCCGCGATCGGCATTTCCCTCCGTTCTTGCCGACTGGAGGACCTTGGCCACAAGAGCCGGGTCGTACGGTTTCGCGGAGCCGGAAGGTGGCGCAAGGGCCGTGGGCTTGGCCGCTGGCCGGGGCGGCACGGGAGTGCGCGGCGTGGGTCGAGGCCCGGGGGCCTTGCCCTCAAGCTGCGGGACCAGCCAGTCGAGCCCGTCGAGATTGTCCCGCAGCCGCTCTTCGGCATCGTCCATCGTGTGGCCCAGGATTCCAATCGGGCCGCGGTAACCACTGTCGCGGATCACCCGCAAGAGATCGAGATCAAGCGCGACCCTGGCCCAGCGGCAGGATCTTCCGCCCTTGCCGGTCGCCGTCCCGGTCCATGCCATTGACGTTCAAGGCCAGCAGGTAGGGCTTCATCCTGGCCAGCAGGTCGGGAAAGCGATCGAGGTGGTCGTGACCGTGGTGTAGGTTGTACACGATGTCCGAGATTGGCGATGCCCTGCTTCTTCAATCGCTCGATGATCGCGATCTGGTTTTCCGGCTCGCCGAACCAGCCGCCGTGGTTGTAGAGTGCCAGCGAGCAGCCGATCCTGGCCGCTTCCTCGGCCAGCGGGCGGATCTTGGCGGCGGCCGTTTCGACACGTCGCTCCTGCTCGGGCGCCTGTGACGTTGATCGGGGCCAAGATCGAGGAGCACCCAGAGCTGGACCTTCTTACCGTGACGCTTGAGCACGTCGAGGATGAGCCGCGACTCGCGATTGAGCTCGCCCGGGGCGACCCAGAAGGCGTCGAGCGAAATGCCGTGACGCTCGAGCGCCTCGATTTCGGCGTCGAAGGTGGGGATGTGCTCGGCGCGCCAGTCGTAGGCGAAGTGTTTGAAACCGAGCCGTTGGAGCATGGCGGCGCGTTCCTCGGGCGTCCGCTTCTTGCTGTCGAACGGCACGATGCACCAGGCGATGAGATTCTCGCGGGAGTAGAGCTTCTCACGAGCGATTACTCGAACCCCCTGCCCCGCGGCCGCCTGCGAAGGCTGGGCCAAAGCAACAGTTGCCGGTATGTTCAGAAACAGCACAAGATTGAAAATCGAGAGCCAGGCGCTCGCCCGGTTCCGGGCGCGAAACGCCGGCGGGGCGCCATTGCGAGCAAGCCGAGTAATCATCATGTCGTCTTGGGGATGGTCGATGGGATGGAATCGCCGTCGAGGGAAGAACGACGTCGGTCACTCGAGCGAGAGAATCCGGTCCGCAGTTGTTTGGCGTGTCGCTGTCCGTCTATGCTGCATTAAAATGTAGCGTATGGGGGACGCGTAGCGCCGTCAATAGTCTCCGATACCCGCGTGCCGCGCAGGAGCCTGCCCGTGCCGGCTGCAAGAAGTGCGGAAAGCCTTTCCTTCTGACTGAGGCTCTCGACATGAAAACCGCGCAGGGCCAGACCGTGATCGCCAACGGCCAGCTCGTGGTCGGGACAGGTGCCGCGGCCGTTCCCGATGCCGTCGTAATCGTGAAGGACGGCAGGATTGCTTATGCCGGGCCGGCTCGTGCGCGCCTGTGGTTCCGGCGGATGTCAAGCGCATCGATGCGGGCGGCGGGACCATCATGCCGGGGCTGGTCGAGGCTCATTTCCATCCGACCTACTTCAACGTCGCCGATCTCGCCGATCTCGACATCAAGTATCCGGTCGAATACGTCACGATCCTGGCTGCGTGCAACGCCCGGCTCGCGCTCGAATGCGGCTACACGGCCGCGCGCAGCGGCGGCAGCCTGCACAATATCGACGTCTGGCTCAAGAAGGCGATCGAGGACGACTTGATACCCGGCCCGCGACTGGCTGCCAGCGGACGCGAGATCTGCGGCGCGGGCGGGCTCATGGACTGGAACCCCGACCACCTCAAGCTCGGCATGGAGGGATTGATCCTCTTGATCAACGGACCGGACGAGGGCCGCACGGCCGTCCGCAAGCTGGTCAAGGACGGCGTCGAGTGGATCAAGACCTACCCCACCGGCGATGCCGCCGCGCCCGATACGGCCGACCACCACACGCTCTGCATGACCTTCGACGAAATGGCGGCCGTCGTCGCCGAGGCTCACAACTACCATCGCAAGGTGACCGGACACTGCCGAGCCACCCAGGGGATCAAGAATGCGCTCCGCGCCGGCTTCGACTGCCTCGAGCACGCGACGTTCATGGACCAGGAGGCGCTCGACTTGCTGCTTGAGCGCGACACGCCGGTCGTGCCCGCGCTCCAGTTCGAGTATGCGAGCATCGAGAACGGCCCGCGGTTCGGGATGCCGCAGGCGGTCGTCGACGGGCACAAGGAGACGCTCGAAGGCGGGGCCGAGAGCGCCCGGATGATCCAGAAGTCCGGCGGCCGGCTCGGCATGGGGGGCGACTACGGCTTTGCCTGGAACCCCCACGGCGAATACGCCAAGGAGCTGACGTTCTTCGTGCGGTTACGTCGGATTCACGCCGCTCGAGACGATCACCTGCGCGACCAGGACCGGCGCCGAGATCATGCGACGCGGACACGAGTTCGGCACCGTCGAGGCGGGCAAGCTGGCCGACCTTCTGGTCGTCGACGGCGACGTGCTTGCCGACATCTCCGTGCTCGAGGATCGCTCGCGGTTCCTGGCCGTGATGCAAGGGGGCTTGATCAAGGCCGGCCGGCTCGCAGCTTCTCCGCTGGCGCGCACGACTGCCGCGACGTAACTTTCGTTGGGTTTCCGGCCCGGACCAGGGTTCCGGCTGGTGGAGGCGGGTCGAATTTCTGTGTGAGAAAGCAGCATGCCCGTGACCGCGATTCATCGAATCATCGTATTCCTCGGTCTGATTGCGTGCTTCTCGTTCGCCCAGGGCTCGCTGGTCCGCGCTTGCCAGCCGCTTGCAAGGGCGGCCAGAAAGCCGGAGGTCCCGGAGCTGAAGGTCGAGCACTATCGTCTTCCCAACGGGCTCACGGTAATCCTGCACGAGGACCACAAGACAACCACCGTGGCCCTCTATGTCTGCTATCGGGTCGGCTCCAAGGATGAAAAACCGGGCAAGACCGGTCTGGCGCACCTCTTCGAGCACCTGATGTTCGAGGGCTCGGAGCACAGCCCCGAAAGATTTGCCAACCTTTTCGCGGACATCGGCGGCGCTCCGAATGCCATGACGTCCGAGGATCGGACGGTCTACTTCGAGACCTTCCCGAATAACGGGTTGGAGATGGCACTCTGGCTGGAAGCCGACCGTATGGGCTTCCTCTTGCCGGCGATCACCCAGGAAGAGCTGGATAACGAGCGGGAGATCATCCGGAACGAGCGATTCGAGAGGATCGACAGCGCCCCGTATGGCCGGGCCGACGACGTCATTCGCGAAGCGATCTACCCTCCGGGCCATCCTTACCGGCACTCGATCGGCGGCTCGATGGCCGACCTGAGGGCGGCGCGCGTGGCCGACCTCGATGCGTTCTACCACGAGCACTACGCGCCCAGCAATGCGGTCCTCTGCCTCGCGGGCGACTTCAAGGTCAACCAGGCGAGAAGTTTGATCAAGAAGTATTTCTCATTCAGTGCAGTAGGACGCGGCGCCGGGCGCAAGGACTTGAAGCCGAGCGACGTGAGCCTGCCTGCCGCCCGCCACATCATCATTACCGACCGCGTGACCGTGCCGCGTGTCCAGTTGCACTGGCCCACCGTGCCGTCCTATCATGCCGACGAACCGGCGCTCGACGTTCTGGCGGCCGTGCTGGAGGGGACCGCCAGTCAAGATCGCGTGTACCGCCAACTGGTGCTCGATCGCTCGCTGGCGCGGCAGGTTTTCGCCGCACATCCGACCAACGAGCTGGCGGGCTCGTTCGAGGTCTGGGCGTACGTCTTGCCTGGGAAGAAGATCGACGACGTGGTCGCGATCATCGATGCCGAGATCGAGAAGCTCAAGCGCGAAGGGCCGCGCCCGACGAGGTGCGCAAGGCCCAGGTCGCGCGCGAGAAGGACCTGGTCATGAGCCTCGAGTCGATATCGGGAAAAGCCAGCCTCCTCTCCCAGACCGCGGCCTCGCTGGGCGACCCTCTCGCATACCGAACAGTCCTGGATCAGGTCTTCGCGGTCACTCCGGCCGACGTCAAGCGGGTCGCCAGGCAGTACCTGGGCCCCAAACGCATCCGGCTCGACATCGTGCCGGGTGAGCCGGCGCCACGGCCTCCTGAAGTCGAGGCAGCCGTCGCCAAGAACGCCCCGCTGCCTCCCGTGCCGGACGAATTGATCGTCGATTCACTTGACCGAACGGTGCGGCCCAAGGTGGGGCCGACGCCCCATTCGGTCCCTCCTCGCTTCGAGCGGTGCAGATTGACTAATCGACTCGAGCTCTTGATCGTCGAGCGGCACGACGTACCGATCGCGACATTCAACCTGGTCATCAAGTCGGGCGAAACACTTGTGCCCAAGGGCAAAGAGGGACTGGGCCCACTCACCGCCAGCCTGCTTGCCGCCGGGACGAAATCCCGCACGGAACGCCAGTTGTCGAGCGCGCTGGCGGATCTCGGCGCGTCCTTCGAGTCCAACTGCGGGCCCGATTCATGCCATGCGAAGCTGACAGTCCTGACCCGGCATCTGACCGACGGTCTGGATCTCTTCGCCGACATGATCTTGAATCCCGCCTTTGCCGAGAAGCCATTGAGCAAATTCAAATTGCAGCAAGAGACCGACGCGAGTGCAACGGCCGATGAGACCGCGGAGAACGCCGAGGCGGTCCTGCGGAAACTGGTCTACGGACTGGACCATCCCTATAGCCGGCCCGCCCTCGGCTCGGTCGAATCTGTGCGATCGATCACGCGGGCCGACGTCGAATCGTTCTACCGAAGGACGTTCGTGCCCGGCAATGCCGTGCTGATCGTCGTGGGCGATGTGCGGAAGAATGCGATCCAGGCCGCACTCGAGGCCCGGTTCGGCGGCTGGGCGCCCGCCCCGGTGCCGCAGCCACCCGCCTTGCCGCAGCCCCCGCGGGTGCCGAACCAGCCTCTCTACCTGATCGACAAGCCGGGCGCAGCCCAATCGGTCGTAATGCTCGGTTGGCCCAGCGTGCCTGGTAAGTCGCCCGATGCCTACCCGTTGAGAGTGATCAATCAGATCATGGGAGCGCCCGGCGGCCGCGTCAACATGAACCTGCGCGAGGACAAGGGCTATACGTACGGTCTGTCAACAAACTTCCATCTTCGCAAAGGCACGGGCATGTATCAGGTCGGAGGCCCGGTGCACACACGCGCGACCAGAGAAGCACTCGCCGAACTCTTCCAGGAACTATCCGACCTGGTCGGTGCAAACCTCCCGAGCAAGGAAGAAGTCGCAAGCGCCAAGGAGCCTCTCATTCAAGCGAGGCTCGATGCGTTCGACACCGGCAGCGAGATTGCCGATCGCCTGGCGCACATGGTGGTGTTCGATCTCTCCGACAGTGAGTACCAGACCTTTCAGAGCCGGATCGAGGCCGTGACCAGAGAACGACGTCGTTCGCGTCGCGAAAGCGACCATCAGGCCCGAAAACGCGACGATCCTGGTCGTCGGCGATCGCGCCCGGATCGAACAGCCGCTCAAGACTCTGCCGTTCGTCAAGTCGATCCGCCTTCTGGACTCGCTCGGCAACCCGCTGCCGGCGCCGAGCCCGCCCAAAGGCGCCGCGGGAAAGGTCGCGCTGCCATAGCTCGATCCGCGGCGGACATTCCCGTCGATTCTCACGACATTTGCCACTTGACAGTTCGGCCGCCGTCGCTACCCTGTATTGCGTAGTAGTCATTCACCTGAGGGATGGTCGAGCGCATGAGTAGCTGGGAAACGCAGCTTCGCAAGGGGCTGGTCGATCTGGCCGTGCTGGCAACGATCGGCAAAGGCGAGACGTACGGCTACCACATCGTGGAGCAGCTAGAGCGACTCGAGGGGCTGGCACTCACGGAGAGTACGGTCTATCCGGTTCTGACCCGCCTGGCGCGGGATGGGCTCTTGGCGATCCGGAGTGCCGAGTCGCCGGCGGGGCCGCCACGACGCTATTATCGTCTCACGATTGAAGGCGAATGTCACTTGCGCCGGATGGCAGAGAGCTGGAAGAGGGTTTCCAATTCCGTTTCCGAATTGATCGAAGGAGCGCAGCGATGACGGGCACAACGGTCCAGCTTCCGCGAGCACTCGAGACGCTGGTCGACAGCCGTCTCGACACGATCGACCGCATGCTGGTGGGGCGAGTTCCCCGGCAGGATCGGCTGGCGATTGTCAGGGAGGTCGAATCCCAGATCTACGACTTGCTCCAGCAGGAAGAGCTCCAGGAGCATAGTCGCGAGTCGGTCCTGGCCGTGCTGGCGCGGCTCGACCCGCCCGAGGCATACCTCCCCGACGAGTCGGCCGGGGAAACCGTGGGCGCGGGCTTGTCGGCCTCCCCGCGCCCTCGAGTCACGCGGCAGCCAGAGCCACGGAATCTCCACACTGGTGTCGCCAGCGGAGTTCTGGGTCTGGTCGCAGTCTTTCTGGTTCTGCTCAGCCCACTTCCTTACATTCTCGGAGTCGTGGCCCAGAGCGAGATTGTCATGTTATTTGGCTGGGGGGCCGAGATCCTTGCCGTTCTCGCCGTGGGCATCCCGGGGATCGTGCTGGGAATCAACGCTCGGTTCAAAGGCCCGTGGGCGATCGTCGGCCTCGGCGCGAGTACGTTGTCGCTCCTCACGGCGCTGATTGCGTCCGCGATCATGTTCGCGCTGATACTTCAGGCTCTCTAGCTCGAACCCTGTTCTAAAGCGTAAGGCGCAGAGAGGCTTCGGCCGGGTTCGCGTGAACTTCTGTCGGCTCTTGACTGCGGCAGTACCTGTTGACTTCTCGGTCGGATCTGCTCAGCATGATATCAGGTCGTTCGTCTCTTGCCCAAGCCCCAAAAGCAGTGAGCTCTAGAGGCCCGCGTGCCCGGAAAGGGCGCCAGAATTATGAGTACAGTCGAAACCGGATCGGCGGCCACCCACGGCGCCGCGACGAACGGCGAACCGCAACGTCCCGCGGCACCAACTCCCCCGCGCCGTAAATCGAAATCAGGTTTCGGCAAACTCGTCTTGTTCGTGCTCCTCGTGGGCGGAGCGAGCAGTTACGTCTACGTAAACGGCGTCGGCAAGAGCCGGGAGAATGTGAGTCGGGTCATCGCGCAGGTGCGGCAGTACATGCCGAGCAACTCGGAGCCGGCAGAGCCGCCCCGCTCTCATACCAGCGCGGTTGCCGAGCATAAGGCATGGGATGGCTTCGTGAGCGTCGACGCCGACGAGGCCAAGGCGATCGGCCTGCAGATTGTCGCCGTGCAACCGCAAACCGAACCGATCAAGCTCGATCTTCCCGGTCGGACCGACTACGATCCGACGACGCTCACGAAGATTCGCCCCCGTTTTGATACCCTGGTGGAAAAGGCCCGAGCTGATCTGGGCCAGAAGGTCCAGAAGGGCACCCCTCTGGTTGACCTCTTCAGCATCGAGCTCGCATCGGCCAAAAATGATTTTCAGACCAAGTACGTCCAGTGGAAGCACGACTTGACGCTTTTGACTTTGCGCGAAAAGCTGTATAAACAGCAAGCGATCTCGGAGCAGCTTCTGGTCGATACGCAGAACGACGAAAGGAAGAGCCGGCTCGACTTCTTGACGGCGCACGGCAAGCTCAGGTTGTACGAAGTCCCCGATGAGCAGATCGATCCCCTGCTCCGTAACTTGGAGGACGCTTCCGCGCAGCTCGAGATCCATAATGTGCAGGAAAAGGCCAAGTTGACCCGGCTATCACCTGTCAACGGCATCATCATCTCGCGCGAGGTTGTCGCGGGGAATCTTTATGACACCAACGACGTGCTGATGGTCATCGCGCCCCTCGATCACCTGTTCGTCTGGGTCAACGTCTATGAGAAAGACCAGGCGAAGGTTCACGTCGGCCAGCACATGCAGATTCAGTTTCCCTATCTCAACGAAGTGATCGACGGGGCCGTGCAGTATGTCTCGACCGAAGTTTCCAAGGACACCCGTGCCGTCAAGATCCGCGCGTCGATTTCCAATCTCGACGGCAAGTTCAAGGCCGACATGCTGGTGAGGGCCGCGCTCGAGATACCGCCGGTCAAGGGCCAGACGGTCATTCCCCGCCTGGCAATGGTCGTCCTTTATGGTAACGACTACGCCTTTGTCAGAAAGCCCAGCCCTGACTCACACGGCCCGGAGAAGTTCGAGAGGCGCAAGATCGAGGTGGCCGAGGAACGCGCTGACCACGTGGTCGTTCAAAAGGGACTGAGCCCCGGCGAGGAGGTGGCTTCCAACGGCAGCCTGATCATCTCGCAACTTTTTGAAGACCAGCAAATGGTTGAAACCGGGATGCCGGGACGATGAACACGTGCGGCGGCGATCGCCAGGCCGGTTTTTTTCCGGGCAGGCTGAAGCAGAGTGGCCTTGGCTCAAGTCGCCATCGAAACGGCACTCGCGGTTTGACCCGACTAGGGCGCGGCGGTACGATGCCGGGTACGCGAGGGCGCCGCGGCATGCGCACTTGCGACGGAACCCTCCTCGATCATCCTAACTGCGTCCGGAAAGGGGACCTGCCATGCCACTTTTCGAGGTCGAAACGACGTCACACATCATGCTCGCCTGCGTCGCTGACGAGAAAACGGCGCGGGCGTTTGCCCAGTCGCACTATCCCAGCGAGGAGATCCTGCGCGTGGCCCATCGCCCCCGCGACGCGTGGGTGATCTCCAAGAAGCTGCTCGGCATCCAGAGCGCGGGCGACCCCTGTGCGATCGCGCGCGATTGCCTCGGCAGGGCCCAAGGCGACAAGTTGCACGCGGTCAGGCTCTACATGCAAGCGACCGGAAGCGACCTGGAGGGCGCGCGCAAGGTGATCGAGTCCAACATGGCGCTGGGCTGGTGATCCGAGTCGGCGTTCGAGCATGAGTGTCCGATTCTCTGGAGGCGGACATGATGCCTCGAATTATCTCGTTGATCCTGGGTGGAGGTCGAGGCACGCGGCTCTATCCCCTGACGAAATCGCGGAGCAAGCCCGCCGTTCCCATCGCGGGGAAGTACCGGTTGATCGACATCCCGGTGTCCAATTGCATTCACTCGGGGTTGAACCAGATTTTCGTCCTGACCCAGTTCAATTCCGTCAGCCTGCATAGACACATCTATAACACGTACAAGTTCGACCCGTTCAGCGGCGGTTTCGTCGAGATCCTGGCGGCCCAGCAAACGATGGAGCACGAGTCGTGGTATCAAGGGACCGCGGACGCCGTCCGCCGCAATATCCCTTACTTCACCGAAAGCTCGTACGACCTGGTGCTGATCCTTTCCGGGGACCAGCTCTACCGGATGAACTTCCAGGACATGATCCGCACTCATCTCGAGAACCACGCAGCCGTCACCATCGCCGCGTTGCCTGTGAAGGAGCAGGACGCGGTCTCGTGCGGGATCATGCGCATCCAGGCCGACGGCCGGGTCGTCGATTTCGAGGAGAAGCCCAAAACAACCGAGAAACTGAACCGTGTCCGCGCCGATCCCATCTGGCTCGCAAATCTGGGCGCGAGCGCGGCCGGTCGGCCGTACCTGGCGAGCATGGGCATTTACGTATTCAATCGATCGCTCTTGGTCGACCTGCTTCGAGGCAGCACGGCAACCGACTTTGGCCACGAGATCTTGCCTCAATCCATCGTCAGCCACCGCGTGCAAGCCCACCTCTTTGATGGCTACTGGGAAGACATCGGTACAGTCGGCGCCTTTCATCAGGCCAACCTGGATCTGACCCGCGATGACCCGAGCTTCGATTTTGCCTCTGAAGCTGGGCCGATCTTCACGCGCCAGCGGTTCCTGCCGTGCTCTCGAATCAGCGGCGCCACGGTAAGAAACAGCTTGATCTGCGACGGCTCGATGATCGGTCGTGGCTCGGTGATCGAGAATTCGGTCATCGGAGTCCGGGCTCGAATCGGCGCCAACGTCACCATTCGCGACACCTACATCATGGGAATCGACACGCCCGAGTATGAGTCGCAGATGCGGGAGAATTCTCGGCTGAATCGCCCCGACATCGGTGTTGGAGCCAATTCGGTCATCGAGCGGGCGATCATCGACAAGAACGCGCGAATCGGCCGCAACGTCAAGATCATCAACCAGGCTGGAACGGTCGACTCGGAGGAGCGAGCCACCCACGTGGTCCGCGACGGCATTGTCGTCATCCCCAAGCTGACCGTGCTTTGCGACGGAACCGCCATTTGATGAAGCCGGCAGGAATTCCCGATTCCGGCTCCTTCACATTCGCATGGGGACAACGCTTGTCTTACAGTGGAATCGTGGCGTGCGTAGTCCCGCGCCCTTCCACGACCGCCGAAAGGATTGGGGCATGACCGAGTGGGCAATTCGCGTCAAGGACTTGCGTAAGCAGTATCCCGGCCGCAGCGGGCCGGTCCACGCCGTGAACGGGATTGATCTGGAGATCAAAAGCGGCGAGTGCTTCGGGCTCCTCGGCCCCAACGGCGCGGGCAAGACGACCACGGTCGAGATCTTGGAGGGCCTTAATCACCCCACGTCGGGCGAAGTCGAAGTCCTCGGCTTGCACTGGCGGACCGACGAGACCGCCATCCGAGAGCGGATCGGGGTCACGCTGCAAGAGACCCGATTCCCCGATAAGGAGACCGTCCACGAAATCGTCTCGTTGTTTCGCAGCTTCTACAAGACCGGCCTGCGCCCGGACGACGTGATCTCCCGGGTCTCTCTCGACAGCAAATCCAATGCATTCATTGAACAGCTCTCCGGGGGCCAGCAACAGCGCCTGGCGGTCGCGATCTCTCTGGTTGGCGACCCCGAAATCCTCTTCCTGGACGAGCCCACCACCGGGCTCGATCCGCAATCGCGCCGCCAGCTCTGGGAAGTCATCCGCGAGCTGCGCGACCGCGGCCGTACCGTCCTCTTGACGACGCATTACATGGATGAAGCCGAGCGCCTCTGCGACCGGGTCGCCATCATCGACCACGGCAAGATCATCGCGATCGGATCCCCCAGCGAGCTCATCAGCCGCCTGGGGGGCGACCATATCGTCGAATTCGCGCTCGAGGCGGCCGGCGATGGCCCATCGCTGCCGGCCGAATCGTTCCTCGATCTCGACTCGGTCCTGGCTGCCCGGGTCGAAAGCGACAGCTACTTCTTGACAGTCGCCGAACCGCATCGAGCCATCCCGGCCCTTCTCGAGCGGCTCGAGACCAAGTCGCGGCCGCTGGCCCGACTGACGACCCGCCACGTGAGCCTGGAGGACGTTTTCGTCTCGCTTACCGGCCGCCACCTGCGCGACGATACCGAGAACGGCGCCCCGCCACCAAAGACCAAAAGGCGGTGGAAAGGCGGGTAGCGTGCCTTGGCAACCAGCCCACGGCGAGCCGAAACTGACCACTGACCATTGACAACTGACAACTGACAACTGACAACTCCCATGCGATCCTCTCCGCTCGTTCAGCTCTATCTGGTCCGACTACGTGACTTCTACCGCCAGCCCGCGCGGGTATTCTGGGTTTACGGATTTCCCACCCTCCTGGCGATTGCACTCGGGTTCGCCTTCAAGAACCGGCCGCCGGCTCCGATCGCGGTCGATCTGGTCGCGGCATTTTGCGCGCCGGGGATCAGAGCAGCCGTGAACGGTTATAACGACGCACTGACCCGCGACCAGGGATCCGGCCATCCGCGTCTGCACCTGCCCCCGGTCGAGATCCATATAGCCTCGGAGGCGGAAGCCCTTGACCGGCTCAAAACCGGCAAGACCCCGCTGATCATCGATCCGCAAGGCCCCGAAACGTGGACCTATCGCTTCGACCCGACCCGACCCGAAGCCAGCGCGGCGCGGCAGGCCATCGACGACATTCTTCAGGAAGCCTTTGGTCGCAAGAACCCGCGGCGCACAGCAGACGTCTACGTCACGGAGCCGGGCTCGCGCTATATCGACTTCCTCATTCCCGGCCTGATCGGTCTGAACGCCATGGGAGGAGGGCTCTGGGGCATCGGCTTTCTGCTGGTCCATTTTCGGATCGGCAAGCTGCTCAAACGATTCGTCGCCACGCCCATGCCCCGGCGCGATTTCCTGCTCGCGCTCCTGGGTGCGCGCTTGACCTTCGTGTTGCCCGATCTGACCGTGCTCCTCCTGCTGGGAACGTTGGTCTTCGGAATGCCGATCCGCGGCAACCTGGCCCTGGTTATCGCCATTGATCTGGTCGGCGCTCTCGCATTCGCCGGCATCGGTCTCCTGGTTGCCTGCCGTGCCACCACGACCGAAGCGGTCAGCGGGCTCATGAACCTGGTGATGCTGCCGATGTGGCTATTCTCCGGCGTCTTCTTCTCCTCCGACCGCTTCCCCGAGGGGGCCCAGCCATTCATCAAGGCCCTGCCGCTGACCCAGCTCGTCACCGGGATGCGGCAAGTGATCCTGGACGGGGCCGGATTGGTCGAAGTAAGCCCTGCTCTCGTCATCTTGACCGCGTGGACGGTCGTGACCTTCGCGCTGGCGCTGCGGTTCTTTCGCTGGACTTGACCCGGGCGCGAAGCGTGGGTGCCGCAGCACCCTCGTCCAGTCTGACCAGGCGCCGCCGGACCAGGTCCGGCCCCAAAGCGGCGGCACGTCGACCTCGTCGATTAAATCTCCGAGAAACGTGGCCTTGGCCAGGATTTCCACCTCCAGGAACGACGATATCGACTGGAGCGGGATTCTCGCCAGCTTCTCGAGCCGATGCACCCGGCAAGGCGAGTGGATATCGGCCAGCGGAAGAGCAAAGACGAAACGCCGCGGCCATGAGGTAAGCCACCTGAGCCACGCTCGCCGCGGGCTGGCGGGCCGGCGGCCAATCACATGGTCGCAGTGGTCGATCGCCTCCAGGAGGGGAGCCAGGTGGGCCTTGGTCATCGGCTCGTGCGCGGTCGTGATCAGCACCAGCGGCAGACTCGCTCCCTCCAGGCCGCACCTGAGAGCCCGGCTCATGTCGTGATCGTACGCAACGACACGGCATTCCACCGGCCGCCCCAGATCTTGGACGAGATCGATCAAGGGCGCCACGATTGCCAGGGCGACATCCGGATCAGAGTCGGTGAGCTGGATGACCCGGATTCCAGCACTGGAAAGCGGATCGCGCTGGAAATGCCGCTCGAAAGGATCGTCGCTGGCCTCGCTGGTCGTCATTCCTACCCCCGGGGCACCGTCGGCTCGACCGACTCGATCAAGAGGACCGGGGCATGCTGGCAAGCCAGCGATTCACTTCGCCGCGATAGGCGTCCCAGAGCCGGCTTGCAACGGGCCCGGGGCGTCCCGAGCCGATGGGTCGCGAGTCGAGCTCGACGATCGAGAGGACCTCGCTGGTCGTGCCCACCAGGATGATCTCATCGGCGGCCGCGAGCTCCGGCAGATTGATACGCGCGAGCTGGAACGGAATCCCGGTCTTTTCAACCAGTCGCAGAGTCAGTTGACGGGTCATCCCCGGCAGGATTTCCGGGCCTTCGGGGGTTCCCTCGAGCCGCCCGTGCCGCACCCAGAGCAACGACGTATGGGTCGCCTCGGTCACCAGTCCCGCCGAATCGATCAATACGGCTTCATAGCAGCCGGCTCGGTGAGCCTTTTCGTTGGCCAGGACATTGCCGAGCAGGTTGGTGGTTTTGATGTCGCACCGTTTCCAGCGCAGGTCGGGATGACTGATTGCCCGGACACCCGTCTCGCGAAGCTTGGCCGTCGGGCCGTCGTCATAGGGGCGGACCACGATCAACTCGGTCGGCGGCACCGCGGGGTCGGGGAACGCATGCTGCCGCGGAGCGACCCCCCGCGTGATCTGAACGTAAACCGTCCCCTCCTGGATCGCGCTGGCCGCGATGATGCGGTACATGCGCTCGACCAGGCGGTCAAGGTCGTGGGGCGGAAACTCCAGCTCCTTGAGACTGCGGCGCAGCCGCGCCAGATGCTCCGTCTCGAGCCAGCAGCGCGCGCGGTACATGCGGAAGACTTCGTAGACCGAGTCGCCGAAGAGAAACCCCCGGTCCCACACCGGGACACGCGCCTCTTCCACAGGCATCATCTCTCCATTGAGACAAGCCAATTCCCTCATCAGAGCGCGGTCCTTTCGGTAGTGTGCCAGCGATCGTCGATCAATGTCAAAACTAACCTACGCGCGGGAGCCTGATTGTTCAAGCCTTCGCGCGGACCGGCTAAGGCGGACAGGCCTCCGTGCCCGCCCGCGATCGCATCGTAGATCGAGCCGCTCGGCCTCGAACGAGCTGACTACTCATTCGGGCCGAGCGCGGATTTCTTGGACAGCCGCTCTATCAATTTCGCTGGTCGAGGGCCACTCCGGGCTGCTTGGCAGCCAGTAATTTCTCGAGCTGACGGTCGAGATCGGCCGAGTTCCGCAGGCTGCGGCTGACCACCTTGCCGTCGGCATCGACCAGAAACATCGTGGGCACCGAGATGATACCGTACTCGATCGCGAGGCGGCTCTCCATGCCGCCCCCTTCGAAGATCTGAGCCCAAGGAGCCTGATGTGCCGCGAGAAATGCATCGACCTCGCCACGCTCGTTGTCGAGATTGATTCCGACAATCTCCAGCCCCTTGTCGTGGTACTTCTGGTAGACCTTGACGAGCTCCGGCATCTCGACTTTGAACGGTCCGGCCCACGTGGCCCAGAAGACGTAGAGCTGCGTTTTCCCGGCGAATTGTGCCGAGTCGATGGTCTCGTTCTTGAGCCCCGGGCCTTTGAGTGCCAGTGACTTGCCGACCAGGTTGAGCCGCCGGACGGCGCCCCGGCCTTCTTGCTGGCTTCGCTCGCGGGGTACTTCTCGACCACCTTGCTGTATTGTTCGCGAGCCGTCTTTTCCTCGCCGTTGTACTCGTTGGCGCTGGCAAGCTGAAGGAGGACGTCGGGCGCCTCGTCCGAGTCGGCAAACTTGTCGAGGAACGCCTCGAGATCCGTCATCCACTTCTTCTGATTGGCCAGCAGGTTGGCTCCCGGCTTCTCGTTGGCGATCGCGAAGTCGACCTCGACCGAGCGATACGCGGCATAGGAGCCGAGCTTGCCGCCGTCGGCGATGATCCGGGCCATGGGCTCCTTGCCCTGCGGATACAGCCCGGTCCGCAGCGCCCCGATCAGGCTGTTGACGACCTGCCTGTTGTAATTCAACTTCTCGTTGACGGTCGGGGCTGCCTTGACGATAGCGCGCAGGTGCGTGATCCTGCTGAGGTGATACTTCACGATCTTCTCGGGTTCTCCGCCCCGGGCCAAGTCGGCATTCTTCACGTCGAAATCGGCGAGCGCCTTGAGGGCGGTCTCCATGGCTTCATCGCGCGGCTGCACGTTGTTGGCCTTGTCGAACAGCATCGTGCGCAGGCCGCCGGCGGCGGCCACGACCGGTTTCTCGGGATCGATCGCATAAGGAAGCTCGACGAACTTCCAGGTCGCCCCCAACCTGATCATGTCGGGAATTTGCAGGAACGCCATCTTGGCGGGGTCCTTCTCGGCAGCCCCCGCTCCGGGAAAGATCATGGCATTCTCATAAAGCGTGACGTCCTGCTCCAGCCCCGCGTTCGAATCCGCGGGTATCACATGGGGAAAGGTGCCGTCGAAGCGATTCCAGGTCGTCTGACGGTTCCAGCCCACGAGCGACTTCCGCAGCGCGGCGACCAGCTCGTCGCGCTTCGTGGCCGCGGTCGCAACCCTGGCCACGACATCCTTGGGAACACCTGCCGCCGTGAGCTCTTCAGGCGTCGCCATCACCGTTTGCAGCAGCTCGAGGTCCCCGCTTGTCAAAGCCTGCACGAAGACTTTCGATGCCTCTTCCGCCGAGATCTGCTTCCAGGCCGCGATCTTGCGCCCCGTGACGGTGCCGGCCCGGCTGCCGCCGTGATTGAGCCAGCGGCACTCATCCAGTCGCCGGTCCCCATCGAGATCGACTTCGCGGTAGACTTCAAACCCGTCCTGATAGTAGCTCCACTGGTCGAGGCGGTTGTTGCCGTCGGTATCGACGAACTTTCTGAGCAGCTTGCCCTGGCCATCGCGCAAGGCGTAACCGATGTTGTGTCCCTTGGCGTTCAAGACGTTCTCGACCTTACATGCGTCGATCGCCGCCGCATCGGTCGGCGTGTCGCAATCGACTCCCGAAAAAGTCGGCAGCAGCTTGAGCAGGTCTCTCGGCTTCGATTGGGCCCTAGCCGCCAGCGGCGTCAAACCCACGAGCACGAGAGTGGTCACGGAGTACAAAAGACTCCGCATGGGCGTCTCCTTTCACACCGGAGCATCCAGCCAGGGATCATCCCGCAAACGGCTTGCATCAAGCACCGCGGAGTCCGGTCATTGTGGAATTCTTACAAGGCACGATCACCGAGCGCTGGTAATTCGTCAAAAACGTCGTGAGCCGGGAGGCAAACACAATCGCCTCGATCGTTTTCATCGGCATTCCGAGCAATCGGCTCAAGCCGTTCATCCGGATCTCGCTCGAGTCTGCCAGCGCCTCCGGGCATCCGGCGCAAGACTCGATCGTCAGCAAGAGCCTTCGATTTACCATGCAACACCAATGCCGCTCCTGGGTACACTTGCAGACTCTTGAAGTCCAAAGTCATTTTCTCGCTTCACCGCGAGCCAACAACACCCATGAACCCACAATGGCTATCCGTTCAGATATGCATGCTTGCGTTTTTCAACCCACCTGGTTCCGGGAAGGGGGGCGAGGGCGTGGCACGGTCGCCAATGGTTCACGCCCCGCGATACGCCGACCACACCCGGCTCTTGGTGGTCCGCGATGGCTCGGGCCGCGAACTGCCGGTTCGTGACCGGGCCGATTGGGACGTTCGCCGCGCCCATATTCTCGCCAGCTTTCAGGAAGTGGCCGGTCCCTTGCCGGGAGGCGAGCGCAGGGTACCGCTGGAAATGAAGGTGCTGGCCACATTTCGCGAAAACGGACTGGTGCGCAAGAAGGTCACCTTCGCCGCCGAGCCAGGCGACCGAGTCCCAGCCTGGCTGCTTGGCCCCGACGATCCTCCGGCGCCGGCAGCCCGGCGCCCCGCCGTCCTCTGCTTGCATCAAACCATCGCCATGGGCAAGGACGAACCGGTCGGGCTGGGAACGAACACCGACTTGCAGTACGCCGCGAGCTCGCCGATCGCGGATACGTCACACTGTCGCCCGATTACCCCAATTTCGGCGAATACCACCTCGACGTCTATGGCCTGGGCTACCAGAGTGCGACCATGAAAGCCGTCTGGAACAATCTCAGAGCGGTCGATTTGCTCGGCAGCCTGAAGGAAGTCAACCCGGAGCGAATCGGCACCATCGGCCACTCGCTGGGGGGCCATAACGCCATATTCACGGCGCTCTTCGACTCGCGGATCAAGGCCGTCGTCTCGTCGTGCGGTTTCAACGCCTTTCCCTGTTATTACAACGGCAACATCGCCGGTTGGTCGCACCAGGGCTATATGCCACGGCTTCGGACGGTGCATGGCCTCGATCTCAAGAAGGTCCCCTTCGACTTCCCCGAGTTGATCGCGGCGCTCGCGCCGCGCGGCTTCTTCACCAACTCACCCCTTCATGACGCCAATTTCGAGGTCAAAGGGGTGAGAGTCTGCCTCGATGCAGCCCAGCCCGTCTACGCGCTCCTTGGAGCCGCCGATCACCTGAGCGCCGTCTTTCCCAACGCCCAGCACGCCTTTCCAAAGGAGGCTCGATCGCGCACTTACGAATTCCTGGACCGGATCCTGAAACGGTCTCATTAGTAGAACTGGCCAAACGACTTGCGCCCTTGCACTTCGCGTCTTACCAGACCTTGCCGATCATTGAGGGTCCACGCAGACATGCGCACACTGCTTGACAATCCGGAAAATCAGCGTAGTCTAGGTTTCTTCTCTGAACGCTCGATCCGCTCCCCGCCCGGGGCGCTGAGTGACTGAGGATCGAACTCCGGTTGCCAGGAATGGAACCACCCACCTCAACCTTGGATGAGGGCGCCATGGATCGACGCATCTTGGTGGTGGATGACAGCGAATTGACATGTCAGCAACTGACTCAGTTGCTTGCCCATGCGGACCGGCAGATCACGATTGCCACGGATGGAACGTCGGCTCTGGAATGGTTGGTGGACAATCCGTGCTCGCTGGTCTTGACCGATCTCCGGCTGCCCGGAATTAGCGGGCTGGATCTGATTCGCGAAATTCGAGGGCGGGACCTGCCGGTCACGGTCATTGTGATGACCGGCCACGCGACGGTCGAGTCTGCCGTCGAGGCCATGAAGCTGGGGGCCTACGACCTCATCCAGAAGCCGCTGGATCACATCCGGCTGGACCTGCTCGTGAACCGGGCCCTGGAGGACCGCCGGCTTATCGACGAAGTCGCCGAGCTGCGCCGCCGCCTCAAGAAGCAGAATGCCTACCACAACCTGGTGGGCCGCAGCCCGCGCATGACCGAGGTCTTCGAGCGAGTCGCCCGGGTCGCTTCGTCTTCTTGCAACGTCCTGGTCACGGGCGAGACCGGTACGGGCAAGGAGCTCGTAGCCCAGGCGATCCACTCAAGCGACGTGACGCGCCACGGTCCGCTGGTGGCCGTCAACTGTGCCGCGCTTCCCGAGCCGCTGCTGGAAAGCGAGCTTTTCGGCCACGAACGGGGGGCGTTCACAGGCGCCGATCGCCAGAAGAAAGGACGTTTCGAGCTGGCCAAAGGGGGCACGCTTTTTCTCGACGAGATCGGCGACATGCCCCTGGGCATGCAAGCCAAGCTGCTTCGCGTGCTCCAGGACGGCCGATTCGAGCGGGTCGGCGGAACCGACGCGATCCACGCCGATTGCCGGGTGATCGCCGCCACCAACAAGAACCTCGTGCAGGCGGTTTCGGCCGGCCGGTTTCGACAGGACCTCTTCTACCGGCTGAATGTCTTCCGGATCGAAATGCCGCCGCTGCGCGACCGCCTGGAAGATATACCACTCCTGGTGAACTACTTCATCGACAAGCTGGCCGAGCGCAACCTTCCTCCCAAGACCTTTTCGCGGTTAGCCCTTTCGCGGTTCCTCAGCTACGACTGGCCGGGCAACGTGCGCGAGCTCGAGCACGTCATCGAGCAGGCGATCGTCACCACTCCCGGCCCCATCGTGGCGCCCGAGAACCTTCCGCCCCAGGTCGTCGCCCGCCACGACGAGCCGTTCACCCTCGACTTCGACCACCACCGCCCCCTGCCGGAGATCACCGCCGAGTTCACCACGCGCATCGAGCGTGCCTACCTTCAGCGCGTGCTGGAAAAATTCCGCGGCCGCATCGAGCTCTGCGCCCGCCACTGCGGGCTCTCCCGACGAAGCATCAGTGAAAAGCTCCGCCGCTATCAAATCGACAAACGCGATTTCAAGGCTCAGCCTTCGCGGCGCCGGGAGTTTGCCATGACGACCGAACGGTTGGAGGGATGAGCGTCGCGGGCGCGTTGGGTTCGGTCCGTCGGGGGCGCTCGGTTCGGATCGTCGCGAGCTTCACCTCCGCAACTCGATCGCGCCCGCCTGAGGCACGATCGCCGTAAGTGCATCGTTACTCGATTTTGGACCGCAGGCAACGTACCGCCAGCTTCCGTGAACGCAACCGGGGCTCGGGTGGCGGATGATGCCCTGGAGGCCTGGCGCATGGACGGGGACGCGCGCTCAGCGAACCGACGTGATCGGCTCCACGCGCGGCGCGGCCCTTGCCGATCCGACATTCATCCTTCATCGTTCCGCCTTCATGCTTTCGTCACAGCCGGCAATGGCGGCACGACCAGCCCTTCATTCTTCATCCTTTCACCCGCCCCCCGCCGTGTCGGTTTTTTTGCGCGGTTTGCGCGGTTTGCGTTATTCCTTTTTTCGGCAATGAGTTATGACCACCTTTTCTCGAATGATTTGCGTGGACTTATGCGTTTTTGCGCACGCCGGACGTTTGGGTGATACCTCGCACGGCGACGGTAGATCCTCCCGCGGGGCGAAACCACTCTTCAAGAATCTCAGCTCCGATGGCTATTCGGTGTCTTGATTGCGGAGATGAGATAGAATCCGGCCAATAGAGAGAGGTGCTGGTCGGTAGCCGGATTCAGCCGCACCAGCCCGTTCCTTTGCGTTACCGGAGTCAAGATGCGGCAAGCGAATTCCTGAGCACGAAAGGGGCACAGCATGTTTGCGAGTAATGCGAGCGAGAGGCTCACGGAGAAAGCGGTCAAGGCATATGCCGGGATCGAGGATGCCCGACTGCGAGAAGTGCTGGAGAGCCTGATTCGTCACCTGCACGGATGCGTGAAGGAGGTTCGACCGACGGAGCAGGAATGGGAGTTCGCCTGGGACTTCATGAGACGGATGGCAGAGTTCACTGGCGATGAGCGCAATGAGTTCTTGCTTCTGGCTGACGTGCTTGGCGTCAGCCAACTCGTCGAAGTCATCGGCCACGATCGGTCCCAGTCGGCCGTCGGGTTTGCGCTCGTCGGTCCGTTCTACCGGGCGAATGCCCCCTTCCGTCAGCGGGGCGAGTCCGTCGTCAGTGCCGATACCGCCGGCGACCGGGTTCGCATCACGGGCAAGGTCTACGACCTAGACAGCGGCAAGCCGCTCGCCGGTGCCGTGCTCGACGTGTGGCAGGCCGCGACGAACGGGCTTTATGAGAACCAGGATGAGAACCAGCCCGACTACAATCTCCGCGGGCTGTTTCGCACGGACGAGGCGGGAACCTTTGAACTGGTGGCGCTCTTGCCGACACCGTATCCGGTCCCCACCGACGGGCCAGTGGGCGAACTGTTGCGGGTCGCCAAGCGGTCCGTGCTCCGCCCCGCCCACATTCACTTCATCGTTAGAGCGCCGGGTTACGAGACTCTGATCACGCAAGTGTTCGTGGACGGCGACGATTTGATCGATCTGGATGTGGTGTTCACCGCCAGCGACAACATGATCGGCAAGTTTCAGCGTGACGGGGACCACTACCGCCTCCAGTACGACTTCCAGTTGAAAACGGGCGTCTCGATGAATTCCTGTGGCAACGTGTTGCAAACGAATGAATGGATGGTGAATATGAAGGCGCTTCGGTTCAATCAAACGGGGTCTTTGTCTGAATTGAGAGTGACATCGATGGCCCAACCTGTTCACCGGCACGGAGAGGTGCTGGTAAGGGTTCAGGCCGCAGCGATCAATCCCAGCGACGTGAAGAATGTCATGGGAAAGATGAATCAGACTACGCTTCCTCGAACGCCAGGCCGAGATTTCGCCGGAGTGATCGAGCAAGGCCCGGCCGACCTCATTGGTCGCTCGGTATTCGGGACGGGAGGCGACCTCGGTTTCCGCCGAGACGGCTCGCACGCCGAGTATTTGATCGTGCCTGTGGAGGCTGTCGTCCCCCGCCCCGATCGGCTCAGTGCCGAGCAGGCGGCCGCGATGGGACTGGCCTACGAACTGGTGGCGACGGCGACAGCAGGGCACGGGGCTGACGTGGTGCTTGATGTCGTCGGGGGCCCTCTGTTCGAGCCGTGCCTGAAGAGCCTGGCTCACAGGGGGAGGCAAGTTGCCATCGCCAGCACCGGCGACCCGAAAGTGAGCTTCGACCTCGTGGACTTTTACCATCGGGAGGGCCGCCTGTTCGGTGTCGATACCCTCAAGCTAGGGTTTGCCGAGAGTGCGAGTGTGCTGCGGGGGTTGTTGAAGGGAATCGAATCTGGTGAGTTCAAGCCCCCGGAACTGGAAACCGTGACTCTTGATGGAGCGGTGTCTGCGTACCAGGCCATCAACTCTGGCACCGCCCGAAAGAAGCAGGTAATCGTCTTCTGAATTCTCCCATCGACTCTCTCACACGCCGGACGGAAACGCGATCCCAAATCACACAACCAACAGCAGCCTGCGCTATCCGCAAAGCATCTCGTACACGTGCTTGCGACCATAGGTCGCCCGCTTGTCCGGGGTCCGGACATGTTTGCGCGTCGATCAGACCGAAGCGCGGTGCGTCAATGAGCGAGTCCGGCTAGGCAGCCGGCGCGGGGGTCCGAAATCATGCTCGAGGTGGCTTCCGGTTGGCGGCCGCGACGCGCGTACCCCACTCGCGCATCGTCGGGCTGCAGTCGGTCGGGTCGATGTCGACCTCGATCAGGCAGGGGCCTTCGTGGCCCAGGGCCGTCTGGAATGCGGCCGCCAGCTCGCCGGCCGTCCTGGCGCGGAGGCCCAGGCCCGCCCCCTCGCGGTTGGTCAGCACGGCCATCAGCCCGGCGTAGTCCCAGTTCTTGATCTTGTTGTACGGCCCCTCGTGGATCGCGTCCTCGATGATGTAGCCGTGGTTGTTCACCAGGACGATGATCGCCCGCGTCCGGTGCCGGATCATCGTCGAGACCTCCTGCGCCGTGAGCTGGAACGACCCGTCGCCGATCATTGCGATCACCCGCCGGGGCCCCTGAAAGCCCAGCTCGTAGCCGAGCGTGGCCGGGACCGACCAGCCGATCGAGCCGGCCTGGAACTGGATCTCGAAGCGGCAGCCCTCGGGGAGGCGTGTCTCCAGGCCGTGGAACCACGAGTCGCCCGTCTCGACCAAGAGCGCCGTTCCCGCGCCCAGGGCCGCGCGGACCTGGCGGGCGACCTCTTCGATCCTCAGTCTCGCATCGGGGGCCGCGGGGGCGGCCGGGGCGGCGGGCGGCCGTCCGGCGCGGAACTCGCGGAGCGAGGCGGCGTTGCGCCGCACCTGGGCGGCCAGGGCGGCGAGGAAGTCGGCGAGCGCCACGTCGGCGTAGGTCGCGCCGGCAGGCGGATCTCCTCGGGCATGGCCAGGACCATCCGCTTCGGGTCGAGGGCCGTGGTGAAGCCGGTCGTCGCATAGTCCGACAGGATCGTCCCGGCGAGCAGGTACGCGCCGGCCGACTCCACGACCGCGGCGACGCCCGGCCAGCTCACGGGCCCCCAGTAGATGCCGATGAATCCCGGGTGGGTCTCCGGGAACATCCCCTTGCCGCCGGGCGCCACGGCCACGGCGTAGCCCGAGGCGTCGGCCAGCGCCCGGAACCCCTCCGACGCGCCGGGGCGACGGAGCTTCGAGCCCGCCACCAGCACCGGCCGCCGGGCGGCGTCGAGCAGCTCGGCGGCGTGCGCCACGGCGTCGGCCAGCGCCGCGCGGTCGCTGACCGGCGCCGCGTCGAACCGCTTCGGGCGCGGCGGCGGGACGGCCAGGGGGGCCAGGTTGCAGGCGATCTCCAGCATCACGGGCTTCCGCCGCCGCAGCGCCAGGTCGATCGCCCGATCGATCGTCCCCGGCGCGTCGGCCGCGCGCTCGACGGCGAAGGCCCCGGCCGTCACCTCGGCGTAGATCTTCCGCTGGTAGTCGTAGCGCACCTCGCCCAGCGCGTGGTGGATCAGGCGGTCCTGCGCCCGGAGTCGCTGTTGATCCCGCCGACGATGACGAGCACGGGCAGGTCCTCGGCGTAGGCGCAGGCCACGGCGTTGAGTGCGCTCAAGCCGCCGACGCTGTAAGTCACGACGAAGGCCGAGACCCCGTTGGAGCGCGCATAGCCGTCGGCCGCGTATCCGGCGTTGAGCTCGTTGCAGCACCCGATCATCTTGATCCGGGGGTTGGTCAGGAGCTGGTCGAGCAGCACCAGGTTGAAGTCGCCGGGGACGACGAAGTAGTGCCGGACCCCGGCCTGCTCGAGCCGGGTCGCCAGGTAGCCTCCGACGGTCACCGACTCATCGCGCCCGGCGGGCGGGGCCTGCGTCCCGAGCGCCTCGTCCGCCGCCACGACCTCCGCGCCGATCAGGCCGGCGGCCGTGGTGCCCATGAACTCGCGCCGTGTCAACTGCGACATGAGATGAACCTCCGAGAACAGTGCGGCTTCTCCCAGAGCGAAAACCAAAGCAGACTATTCTCCTTCTTCACGTAGGCCGCGGGGTCGGTGCCGCGGGCGTTGACGACTACGGCCGCGCCGAGCCGGCCGGCCAGCTCGAGCTTTTCGTCGTCCACTTCGCCGAGTAGCCGGTGTTCTGCTGCGCCTCGCAGAGCGTCTCCCAGCCCGACCAGCAGTACTTGCAGTGCCCGCAGGCGGTGCGCAGCCACGGCACGCCGACCCGATCGCCCTCACGCAAATGGGTGACGCCGGGACCGACGGCCGCGACGTGCCCGACCCCCTCGTGGCCCGGGATGAACGGCGGCTTCGGCTTGGCCGGCCAGTCGCCGCTGGCGGCGTGCAGGTCGGTCCCGCACATGCCGCAGGCATGCACCTTCACCAGGACCTGGCCCGTCCCCGGCTGCGGGATGGGCACCTCCTCGATCGTCAGTGGCCTGCCGAACTCGTGGTGCGCTCCCCAGAGCCTGTCGGCCGGGACATTGTCCGGGCCAAGGCTATCGTACTCAACGCGAGTCGCAGTCAAGGCAGATCCTCCCTAAACGGGGACTCGTTCGCCGGGCGCGGTCTGCGGGTACTCCGGCGTCCACTGCGCGGCCGCGACCCTGTCGCGCAACTCCTCGGCGCTCGTCGGCGGCGCAACCCCGGCCCGCTGGGCCTCCAGCCCGACCGCCGTGGCGATCGCCCGGGCCACGCCGCGGACGTCGCGCAGGGCGGGCAGGAGCGAGCCGGACGGGTCCGTTCGCGCCGGGGAGTGCTCGCCCAGCGCCCGGGCGGCGGCCAGCATCATCCCGTCGGTCACCCGCCGGGCCCCCGACGCGACCACGCCCAGCCCGACCGCCGGGAAGATGAACACGTTGTTGCACTGGGCGATCGGGATCGTCCGGCCCTCGTACTGCACCGGCGGGTAGGGCGAGCCGGTGGCGACCAGGGCCCGCCCGTCGGTCCAGCGGATGAGGTCCTCGGGGCTGGCCTCGGAGCGGGCCGTGGGGTTCGAGAGCGGGAAGATCACCGGCCGCTCGACCTTGCGGGCCATCTCGCGGACGATCGGCTCCGTGAACGCACCGCCGACGGTCGACAGGCCGATCAGGATGGTCGCCTCGATCTGGCCGATCACGTCCGCCAATCCGATGGAGCCATGAAACGTCCGCGGCCAGTTCGCCACGCGCTCGGCCGGCTGGGCGTACACGCGCTGCTCGGGCGTCAGGTCCGTGCGCCCCGCGTGGAGCAGGCCGTCCTTGTCCACCAGCCAGAACCGGGCCCGGGCCTCGGCCTCGGAGAGGCCGTCCTGCACGAGCGCCGCCCGCAGGTAGTCGGCGACGCCGACGGCGGCCGACCCGGCGCCGAGGAACGACGATCTGCTGGTCGCGCAGCCGCTTGCCGGTCACTCCGACCGCCCCCAGGATGGCGCCCAGCGCGACGGCCGCCGTCCCCTGGATGTCGTCGTTGAACGTCAGCAACTCGTCCCGGTAGCGCTCCAGGATCGGGCGGGCGTGCGGCGTCGCGAAGTCCTCCCACTGAAGGCAGGTGTTCGGCAGCTCCTGCTGCACGGCCCGGACGAACTGATCGACGAAGTCGAAGTAGGCCGGTCCCGTCACCCGCTCGTGCCGCCAGCCGAGGTACTCGGGATCATTGAGCCGCTCGGCGTTGTTGGTCCCCACGTCCAGCACGATCGGCAGCGTCCGCTCGGGGCGGATCCCGCCGATGAGCGTGTACAGGGAGAGCTTGCCGATGGGGATGCCCAGGCCGCCGGCCCCCTGGTCGCCGATGCCCAGGATGCGCTCGCCGTCGGTGACGACGATGACGTCCACCTCCGGGTTGGGACGGTTGCGCAACAGCGCCGGGATCGAGTCGCGCAGCGGATAGGAGACGAACAGGCCGCGAGGTCGTCGGTAGATGTGGCTGAACTGCTCACAGGCTTGCGCGACCACCGGCGTGTAGACGATGGGCGTCATCTCCTCGATGTGGTCGAGGAGGAGCCGGTAGAAGAGGACTTCGTTGGTGTCCTGCAAGGCGCGCAGGTAGATGTGCCGCTCGAGGTCGTCGTCTTTCCGACTGTAGGCCTCGTAGGCGCGGACCACTTGCTGATCCAGGCTCTCGACCTGCGGCGGCAGCAGCCCGTGCAGGCCGAGCCGGCTCCGCTCGCCCTCCGTGAATGCCGTGCCCTTGTTCAGGGCCGGGTGGTTGAGGAGATCGACGCCACGGGGGCCGTCAGCAGGAGCTGATGGTCCGGATTGCTGGAATGTCGTCATTGTCGCGGCCCTGTCTTCTCTCCGGGCTCGGTCCCGGACGTTCCGGGTGCTTCGGCCCCGGACGGCGCCATGAGCAGGACGGTCAGGCTCCGCGCACCTGGGCGCCGTGGATGATCACCCCCTCGATGTCGCCGGTGGCGGACGGCCCCGCCAGGAAGACGCCGTAGGGGCTGGCGGCCACGTCGAGCCATCCGTAGGCGTCGTGCAGGGTCTCGACGACCGCCGCGGGGTCGAGCAGCACGACCAGGTGCTGCGACAGGACCCCCAACGCGTTCACGACCAGTTCGGTTTGCGTCAGCCAGACGGCCCCCGCCTCCGCCACCCCCAGCGGACTGCGGATCACCCCAACATCGACGTCGTTCAATTCGGACCCTGGGATCTCGGGCAGCGGCACGGCGGGTCGGGGCAGGTTCCTCCGGACCGCCTCCAGGATGGCATCGCGTGGGCTCATGACTTCCCCCGGTTCTCGAGATACCACTGGCGGAACGTCTGCCGGGGGACGGCCGGCAGCTCACGGTGCTTGCCCCAGGGGTTGAGCGGGTTGTAGAGCAGGAACCGCGGCAGGTGCTCCAGGGCCGCCTCCCCGGCGGACTCGGCGGCGTGGAAGGCCGCCGGGTGGGCCAGCGTCGTCCCCAGTGCACTCATACCGACCCTCTTGGTGAGCCTCAGCAGCCCTCTGGCAGCGACCACGCGGCGCCACTTGTAGATCTGGTCGGAGATGTCGATCTTGACCGGGCAGACCTCGGTGCACGACCCGCACAGCGACGAGTGGAAAGGGAGCTCGCGATACTTCGAGAGGTCGAAGCCGGGGTCGAGGATCACGCCGATCGGGCCGGAGTAGGTCGCCCCGTAGCTCAGGCCGCCGCCCCGGCGGTAGACCGGGCAGGTGTTCATGCAGGCCCCGCAGCGGATGCACTTCAGCGCGTGCCAGAAGTCGGGCGAGCCGAGGCGGTCGCTGCGGGTGTTGTCCACCAGCACGACGTGCAGCTCCCCGCCCCGCCGCGGGCCGTGGAAGTGCGAGGTGTACTGCGTGATCGGCGAGCCCAGGGCGCTGCGCGAGAGCATGCGGATGAAGACCCCGAGGTCGCGGGCACGAGGGATCAACTTCTCGATGCCGATGCTGGCGACGTGCAGCGGCGGCACGCTGGCGCCGATGTCGGCGTTGCCCTCGTTGGTGCAGACGACGAACCCGCCCGTCTCGGCCACGGCGAAGTTGGCGCCGGTCATCCCGGCGTCGGCCGCCATGAAGCGGCGGCCGGGCGTTCTGACGCATCGCCTCGGTCAGAGTAGTGGGGATCGGAGTCGTTCGGGTCCGTGCCGATTTTTTCGGCGAACAGGGCCGCCACGTCGGTCCGGAGCTTGTGGATGGCCGGCACCACGATGTGGCTGGGCGGCTCGTCGGAGAGCTGCTGGATGCGCTCGCCGAGGTCCGACTCGGTCACCTCGATGCCGCGCTTCTGGAGGTAGGGCGTCATGCCGCACTCCTCCTGGAGCATCGATTTGCTTTTGATGAGCGACTTCACCCGGTGTGTATTGAGGACATCGTAGACGACCGCGTTGTGCTCTGCGGCGTCCCGCGCCCAGTGGACGTGCGTGCCAAGCTTCGTCGCGTTGGCCGCAAACTGTTCGAGGTACTGGTCCAGGTGGGTCAGGGTGTGCTCCTTGATCTGCGAGGCCAGCTCGCGCAGCTCCTCCCACTCCGGCACGCCGGCGACCGCCTTGTCGCGATTCTGACGAATCCCCCAGACGAGGCGGTCGTGGGTGGCCTCGTGCACCTCCAGGGCAATGAAGCGAGCGGCGCGCCCTTCGGGATCGACGGGACCGTTCATAGCGGGCCTCCATTCAATATCTGGGCGATGTGGATGACCTTCATCGGCAGCTTCAGGCGGTCGATCACTCCCTTCATGTGCATCAGGCAAGACATGTCGGCCGAGGCGATGTACTCGACGCCATGGCGATGGAAGTCGTAGACGCGGTCGTAGCCCATCTTGGCCGAGACCGCCTCGTCGGTGACGCAGAAGCTGCCGCCGAAGCCGCAGCACTCGTCGGGCCGGTCGATCTCGACCAGTTCGAGCCCCCGGACGTTTCCGAGCAGGTCCCGGGTCTTCGAGAAGTAGGGCTCGTTGACTCGTTCCGAAGGCCGGGCGTGGCCCAGGCCCCGGACGGCGGAGCAACTGTCGTGCAGCCCCACCTTGTGCGGGAACGCCGGCGCCAAAAAAAGTCCGTGACCTTGAGGTCGTCGTGCAGGAACTCGACCAGTTCACGGGTCCCGGCCCGGACCTTCCGCGCCTGCGATGTCTGTTCAATCGCGTCCAGGTGGAACCGGACGTGGTGGACACAGCTCCCGGACGGCCCGACGACCGTGTCGAAATCCTGGAAGCACTGGACGAAGAGGGCCTCGGTGGCCGCGGAATCTTCCTGGCAGCCGCTGTTGGCCATCGCCTGGCCGCAGCAGGTCTGGTCGAGCGGATAATCGACGGCGCAGCCGAGCCGCTCGAGGAGCTCCAGCGTCGCGACGCCCACCTCTGGGAAGAAGGCGTCGATGTAACAGGGAATGAAGAGCCCGAGCTTCATCGGCATTCCCTCCGGTGAACCCCGCCATTCCGCACGCGGAAAACCTCGGCGACGCGCCGGGCGGTCGCAATTCCCGTTTGCAGGGTCGCTGCCCGGGCCGGTAGAATCTCCCGGCCCGCGGCTCGCCCCACTCTACGTCACTCTTGCCCGGGATCCTAGTACCTTGTCAAACTGCGATTGACACGTTTGGCGCAATGGGCTCCTGGGCCAGCCGTAGCCGAAGTTACCGTCCGGAAAGCGAGTTCCACCATGGGCAAGTACGTCGTCAAGCTCACGGATGAAGAACGGATGGCGCTGCAAGCAACGGTAACTTCCGGCAAGGGAGCGGCACGAAAGAGGATATGCGAGAACGGCCCACGTCAAACTTGAGCCGGAAATTCGGGAACTTGCTCAGTCAATCGCGAATTCGCCTTACCTTTTCGATCGTCCCATATTCGTGTCTCATAGGAGGACTCCATGTCCAACTTCCAGCGTCGGGATTTTCTGACAGGGGCCGCGGCGTTCACGGCCGGCGCGACCGCAACTTTGGTCGGGGCCAGGCGGGCTCAAGCCGACGACCAGGCGCCGGTGCCGATCCGCGGCAAGCTGGGCGCCCAGATCATAGGTCCGACGAACCCTGCTCGCGAGGCCCAGAACGTGGACAGGCTGGTGCCCCCGCCGACTGACAAGGGCACGATGCCCAACCTGAGATTCTCATTTGCCGACGTCCACAATCGGCTTCAGCCCGGCGGCTGGGCCCGGCAGGTGACCGGACGAGAGCTGCACATTGCCGAGGCGCTGAACTGCGTCAACATGCGGCTCAAGGCCGGCGCGGTCCGCGAGATGCACTGGCACGTTCCGGACGAGTGGGGGTTCGTGCTCAAGGGCCGGATGCGGATCACCGCCGTCGACGGAGACGGCCACGCCTTCCAGGACGATATCAGCGAGGGCAACATCTGGAACTTCCCGGGCGGCATCCCCCACTCGCTCCAGGGACTCGAGGGGGACGGTTGCGAGTTCCTGCTCGTCTTCAACGACGGCAACTTCAACGAGGATGCGACCTTCCTGGTCACGGACTTTCTGGCCCACATCCCCAAAGAGGTTCTCGCCAAGAACTTCGGCGTGCCGGAAAGCGCCTTCGCCAACATCCCCAAGGAAGAGCTCTACATCTTCCCGTCGCAAGTGCCCGGCCCGCTCGACGCGGATCGAGTCGTCGGCGCCGGGCCGGTGCCGTCTACCTACAGCCACAAGCTGATGGACCAAGAGCCAATCCAAACGAAGGGGGGCAAGGTCCGCATCGTCGACTCGTCGAATTTCCCGGCGGCCAAGGAGATCGCCGCCGCCCTGGTCGAGGTCGAGCCCGGCGGGATGCGCGAGCTGCACTGGCACCCGAACTCGGACGAGTTGCAATACCACATCGCCGGTCAGTCGCGGATGACGGTGTACGCCTCCAGTTCGACCGCGGCCACATTCGACTACCAGCCCGGTGACGTCGCCTACGTGCCCAAGAGCATGCCCCACTACATCGAGAACACGGGCACGACGACGCTGCGGTACCTCGAGCTGTGGCAGTCCGACCACTTCGCCGACGTCTCGCTGGCGCAATGGTTGGCGTGCACGCCGTCTGAGCTTGTGAAGGCGCACCTGAACATCGACAGGTCGGTCCTGGCGAAGGTCTCGACGCACAAGACGCCGGTGGTGCCGGCCTGAACCCGCCGCCGCGATTCCACGGGCGCGGGCCGCCCCGCCCCCGGCGAGTCGCACGGGGCCTGACGCTGTCTTGACGTCACGACAAAGCCATCCTCTTCGCGGAGGGCATGCGACTTGTCCGGGGAACCTGTGATCGACCCAGGACACGACCCGCTTCATACTCAGTATAGTTACGTATATTTGTTCTCACATAGCTTCCCTTCTTGTCTCAGGCCGCGCTGAACTCTTTCCGCGTCGCGTAGCGCAGGGAGCTGTGAGGCCGGATCGCGTGATATTCCCGCCGGTACCAGAACGCCTTGGCTCGGGCATCCGCGACATCCGCGAATTCTACCCGCTCCAGGAGCTCGTCACGCAGCCGACTTTGGAACGATTCGATATAGCCATTCTCCCAGCGCGGACTGCGCTCGTAACCCGGCAGCTCCGAATCTTCGAGAACGAGCAGGTTTAATCGGGACTTCGGTCACGTCGTCTGTACCACGATACGATGCTGCGACTTCGGGAACGGCCTTCCCAGCTTCTCGAGCGTATCCAGGTACAGATCTAGCGCCTCGCAGGCGTTGGCGAAGGCCCCTGGCAAGCTGTCGTGACTGGTGATGATTTCCGGGATGTCGGGGAAATCGACGGTATAACCCGGCTCCTGGGGATCGTAGCTGATGGTAAACACGTAGTCGCGGTAGGATTGGGTGGACACGATCATCGACCCAGCGCCTCCAGAACTTTGCGGACGTCTCTCGGATGGCATGTCTTGTGCTTCCCGTGAGGTCGGACGACGACCAAGAGCCGTCCATCGTCGTGTTGATAGGTGAAGTGGCTCCCGCGGATGTTGACGACCTCGAATCCCTCGTAGCGAAGCAACGCCCGAAGTTGGGTGAACCGGACTTCCCCGGGCATCGAGCGCATGAATTCCAGAAGCTTGTCCCGCCGGCTCATTCCTGTTCCTCGTCGTCGGCCACGGCTGCGTCGGTGTCCTCGCTCTTCCGAGGGGTCCCGAGGCCCTCCTCCATGGCCCGCCGGACCTCGCCCTCGACGCCGGAATGGTCATAGGTCGGCAGAGCGTTCACAAGTTGGCAGCAACCTTTGACCTGAGCCATCGTACACCGTCCGCATTGCGCGGGCAACGCGCGACACTCATGACTCCGGAACAACCCAGCGGCCGGGGATCGCAGGCGACCAAGGCCGTGTCACCATCATCACGGGGTCGGAGCACGGCTGAGAACATCTTCGGCGCTCAGTACCAGCAGTCGTCCACGGGGTCGTAAAGCTGGCGGCGGGGCGAGCTACGTGGTGCCGGACCCGGCGCGATGGCACAGTCGTCCCCCGGGGAACGGCGGCTCCCGAAGCGCTAAGTGCGTCCGGCCTAAACCAAGCGTGCCGCCCGACTCCCGAGCTCCGAGGACACCGCACGGAGTTCCGCGGACACCGCACGTGATTTTCCGTTTCGCGCCGAGCAAAAACCAAAAAAGGCAGACTTGACCCCGCGAAGCGCCACGCCGAGCAAAAACCAAAAACCAGGCTTGACCCCGCGAAGCACCCTGATGAAGAAGGCCGGTCTAGACGAGCCCGAAGCCTTCCGCCGCTTGCAGAAGCTATCCCGCGACCAGAATCAGACGATGGTCGAGGTTGCCCGGATGATCCTGCGGGCTGACGAGGCATTCCGGCCTCTCTAAGGGATGATACAATGAGCATCGCAGCCAATCGCTCGGTGCCTGAAACCCAGCCGCCAGTCGCCGGGTATCAGGGTCGGCGGAAACAAAGCGAGCATTCTGTACGGAGCGCACTTGCCATGAACCGGTTCACGATCTCGATCTTGCTGCTCGCCATGATTGCGACCGGCTGCAACACGGTTTCGGCGGCGGAGCCCAAAGCGGCGGGCGCCGCGGAAACCAAGTACCTGAGCTTTCAACTCATGACCGGGCTCCCTGGATATGCGGGCCCTCCGCCCTTGCCCGGCCATTATTCGCTCAGCAAAGCGCAACTCGAGCGGTTTGTCCACGAGGTGGTCAAGGCGATCGGAGCGACCGGAGACGTTCGGCACAAGTTGGGCTTCGCGGTGGGGCCCCTCTGTTTCGACATGTCCGACGAGGAAACGCGACAGTTCATCCGCGATTCCTTCGCGGTCGCCCGTGAAAACGATGTGGCCGTTGCCTTTCACATCGATGATTCGATTGTTTGGGGACACCGCCAAGATCTCCTGTCCAATCCCGACAACATCGAGACCGCGGACTGGAAACAACAGCCGAGCACCGGCCGCCGCGCGGATTGGGGCCCAAAACCCACCCGGTTTCCGCCACAGATGTGTTTCAACAGTCCCGCGATCGTCAAGGCAGTCAAGGACCGTGGGGCGCTGATCGGCGCAGAGATCACGCAAGAACTGGCGGCGCTCCAATCCCAGGGGAAGCCCCATCTGTTCGCGGGCGTCATCGTCGGGTGGGAGACACAGATCGGCCGCGATTTCGAGACGAACCGCCCCTTGGGTTACCGAGCACTCGCCAACCGCGGATTCAGCGCCAGCAATCCGCCCGCAGATTCGGATCTCGAGCGGGTCAAGATCGTCAAGGAGTTCATGGAACTGTGGGCCAGCTCAATCCACGCGGGCGGCACTCCCCGCGAGAAGATATTTTGCCACATCGCGTTCACTGACCAAGGGCTGCGCAAGGCAGACGCCAAGGAGTCCCACGCAGTGAAGGTCCACTTCGCTTTGCCAGAAGTGGCTTTCAGCTCCGCGTACCGTCCCGGATTCTCCACGTACCCCGAGGGGGCGACCTTCAAGGAGATCTATGCAGTCCTGGCCAAGCACGGTTCTCCCGGCTGGATTTCCGCCGAGGGTGTCAACGTGTCCCCCACCAGCATGCCGGGCGAGCCGACCATGGAAACCTATCTGGGGCGGATGTTCAATCACGGGGCGGTGATGGTGAATGTGTTTTCCTGGGGCATCGGCGGCGAGGCGATGCGCGACAACTTCTTCCGCCGGGCCACCGAGAATCCCGAGGCGCTGGCCGCCTACGCCAAGTTCTTGCGGCACTCCGCCCTGGTCGAGACCGCTCCGACCGGTTTTTCCAGCGCAGCCTTTCAGGACAAGATGCGCCGCCTTCAGAAGGAGCTCCCGGTTTCGGCGCAAAAATCGACGAAGCAGGCGCAGGCAATGCCTCTGACCAAGAAGCTCGAGACGTTCATCAAGGACAGGCGTTGGCAGGAAGCGGACAAGGTGGCCGATCTGCTGCTGGCGCTCGTGAACGGCGATCAGCAGGTTGGAGCGAAGACGGACGCATTGCCCCTCATGGAACGCTTGCCTTCCAAGATCAAGAAGATCCAGAAGGAGCTCCCCGCATGGATCCAGAAGACCGGCAGCACGAAAAAGGCCACTGCGCTCATGCACAAACTGGATGAACAATTGAAAGCCAAGGATTTTGAGGAAGCCGAGAAGACGGCGGATGCAATCCTGAAGATGATGGGCGCAAGCTGACCACAAAGACACCAAGGACACAAAGGAATACGCAGCGCGGCCGAGCCGCAGCCAGATGACCAGGGAAAATTCGGATTCTAACCACGAATAACACGAATCTCACGAATCAATATCGAAGCCTGGACTAGCGAGTGTTTGTCAGGACATACGATTACGACCGGTTCGCCAAACGATCCCCACCAGGCCGCTCTCCCATTCGTAAGATTCGTGTTATTCGTGGTTAAGAATCCGGATTCCCTCTCCGGTCAAATTGTGGTTCTGGCGATCGGTGGGCGCGCGCATAATAATGGAATTGATTCCGGCCGATCGAAATTCGGCCGAGGCGGACACCACGACTCGGCGGGCCAAGCCTGGCCGCCCGGACAGGGCAGGAGGAAACATGGCAACAATGCGGGCGGTGCAGGTCTCTCGCCCGAATGGGCCGTTTGAAATCGTTGAACGAGAGATACCGGAGCCGAGCGCGGGATGCGTAAGGATCAAGGTGCAAGCGTGCGGCATTTGCCACAGCGATTCGCTCACGAAAGAGGGAACGTACCCGGGGATTGAGTACCCACGAGTTCCCGGGCATGAAGTGGCCGGGATCATCGACGCCTTGGGCAGCGGCGTCGCCGGATGGGCGCCGGGTGAGCGTGTGGGCGTCGGCTGGAACGGGGGATACTGCGGGCATTGCGATCACTGCCGCCGCGGCGACTTCTTCGCCTGCGTGACGGGGCAGGTCACCGGCGTCACATTTGATGGGGGCTACGCCGAGTACCTGATTGCCCCGGCGAGCGCCGTCGCGCGCATGCCCGCCGACCTCGGTCCCATCGAAGCGGCGCCTCTCATGTGTGCCGGCATCACGACGTTCAATGCGCTCCGAAACAGCGGCGCGCGACCGGGTGATGTCGTCGCCGTGCTTGGTCTGGGCGGACTTGGCCACCTTGGGGTTCAGTACGCGGCGAAAATGGGGTTCCACAGTGTCGGCATCGCTCGCGGGAAGGACAAGGAACCGCTGGCGCGGCAGTTGGGCGCGACGGTTTACATCGACAGCCAGGCCCAGGACCCCGCGGCGGAACTTCAAAAGCTGGGCGGTGCGAAGGTGATTCTGGCAACGGCGACCAGCGGTGAGGCGATGGCCGGCGTCCAGGGCGGCCTGGCCGTCAATGGTACGCTGTTGATTGTCGGAGCGGCTGCGTCGATGCAAGTGTCGCCCATGTGGCTGCTCCTGGGATGCCGATCGATCAAGGGGTGGTATTCGGGGACGTCGATCGACTCGGAGGATACGCTCGCATTCAGCGCGCGGGCCGGCGTGCGGCCGATGAATGAAACCTTTCCACTCGAGCGGGTCGCCGAAGCCTACGACCGCATGATGAGCGGCAAGGCGCGGTTCCGGGTCGTGCTCACGCTGGGAGGCTAGGCGGCCTGGAGATGACCGCATGGCTGCGGTCTGGTACGATGCATCGTGGAGGTGTCCAAATTGGGTCCTGTGCCAGGTCACCAGCAATCCCTAGGCAGAGACGCCCGCCACACTGAAATGTCCCTGGATTCTCCCAGTGGGGCGGGCCTCCGTGCCCGCCGCCCTTCGGTCAAGGGTTACCGTCTTTATGCAACGTTCAGTAAGTTTGGCCCTTAGGCGGCTCTCGTGGATCTTCGCCGATGGAGGACTACTGCGATCGGTGCGGTGCGTTGGCGACGGGCCAGGAGCGATGGATGTTCCACCACGGCCAACCGCCCCGCAAGGAGTTCTTCTGCTGCCGTTGTCTTCGCGTCCTTCGGATCTACGCAGCCATCGGGCTCTCGCTCCTGGGGATTCTCTTGACTGCGTTCGTCGTGGCAGCGTGGTGGCTGGGCACCTTCGGCTGACCGCCTAACCGGGCGCCCCAGCAAGTCCCCTCCGCCGCGGCGCGGTTTCGCGCAATCGGCAGTATGGTAAGCTAAACTTGGTCGTCAGGCGGCGAGGAGGGGCGTGGCATGGGTTGTGTGAAGCGATCCGAAATCGAGGAAGCGCTCGGCGGGCCGGTCCGCTGAGCTCGGTCATGAGAGGGCCCCCACCATGTATCCTCGACTTGTTATCGTTTGCGCCTTGCTTGCCACCGGCTTCGGTCTCGCCCCCGCGCCAGCATCGGCTCTGCAAGACGAGCGCGAGGCGGTCGCTGTGCTGCATAAGGGCAGGCTTATTTTTCTCGACGAGAAAGGTCGTTTCCGCGTCTGGAGTCCGCAAGATGGGAGATTTGACGAGGACGCTTCGGTCCGATTTGTCGCGAAACGGTCACCCATCTCGCGTCGGACGGTGACAAACTCTGGGCGGCCGGCAAGTCGGCGCTCTATTCCTGGTCTCCGGACGAGCGGTCGTGGAAGAAGCTGTCCGAATTCGAAGCAGGCGGCGAGGAGCTGGCGGCTCTTATCGGAGTAGGCGGATCGCCGCTCCTGGTGTTCCCATCCAAGGTGAAGAACCTGGCTTCGGGGCGCACGTTCAAAGTGCCAAGGCTCAAGGGCCAACTCGAAATTGATTCCCTCCGGATCCTCGCCCTACACGCGACGGACTCGATGGTCTGGATCGGCACGGGACAGGGCGAGTGGGGTGGGCACCTTGTCGGCCTGAATCCCAGAACCGGCGAATGGGTTCAGTACTACGATGAGGCCCACTACGTGACGGGCATCACTCAGGCGACTCCGGACGAGGTTATCGTCAGTTGGTCGATGAGCCACTTCGGCGCGAATACGCTGCTTCGCATTCACAAGCTGGACGCGACACCGAAGTTGAGATATCCCGTACTCGTTTCGAAATATTACCAGACGATTGCCTTCAACCGGTACGACAAGACTCTCTATGGTGTCGAGAACACCGACGTTGTATCGATCAGGGAGGGCAAGCCTTCAGTGATCGCCGGCCTGGAGGGACCGGTCTTCGAGCGAGAGCCGATGGCGATCGGCGCTTCGCCTGGTGTCTCGGCTCTACTCCCGATCGCGCAGAAAACCTTGATCGTCGTCCCGAAACATGGTCTGCCGTGGAAGCTCGCAGACGGCGCGCTGACCCGGCTTCGTGTCCCCTGATTCGAACGCCGCGTCGCGATTGGATCGACGCGTGCACGAAAATGGAATGTTGGGTTGGGGCCAATAAGGCGCGAAGGTCGTGGAAACGGGGCCGCGCCAAAGCATCGGCGGAGCTGGCCCGCCGCGGCGTTGTCGAGCCCGCTTTGGGGCAGGGGGACGCGTAATCGATGAATGCAAGAGAGGCGTTTCCGATGGCGTTCGTCGGGTTCTCGCTCGTCGCCTCGTTGACCTGGTTCTTCTCATATCGGCCTCGTGTATCAGATGAGGAAATAAACTGGTGCGTCACCGGACCCGGCCGGGCGCGGCGGTGCCCATAGTTTCATGGACTCTATCGACGGCCCCGTCCGCTGAAGCCACCCAACGAGTAACCGACCGTGTCAGACCCCTCCGAACCAATCGTTGCGAGAAGGGCGCCGCGACTGCTCGCGCGTGAACTCGCACTGGGTTCCGCAGTCGGGCTGTTGATCGGCCTGCTGACCACCTTTTGCCACTTGATGCTCAGTCGGCGGGATCTTCACCAGGTTCCTCTGGGCAGCTATTTCGTCATTCCGTCCGCGCTCGGCCTGGCGGCCGGTTACTTCAGGAAGCAACGCACCGCGCCAAGACCTGAAAACCCATCAGACGAAGACCACGAGCGGCGACAGCGGAGGCGCGTGAGGTTCGTCGCCGCAGGCTTCGCGATTGGACTTGTGCTCGGCTTCGTCGCCACGTCGATCGACTTCGCGTGGCGAGGCTGGCTGATCCTGCCGAACGAGCTCGTCTTCAACTCGTTGTTGTTTCCCTACCTCGGCGTCCTCATCGGCTTCAACCTGACCCGCGTTACCGGCGAACCGAAGTGGTCGTGGCGATGCGTGCGCTTTAACTTGCGGACGCTGATGGTGCTGAGGAGTACACGGCTCTGGTCGATTACTATTCGAAGCTCGTTGCGAAGTACAAGAAGGCCGAGCAAGAGCCCTGGCTGCCCGTCGAGCCCGACCCGCCCGGACCGTAGTGACCTGGTGTTTTAGCACCTGCATCGAGTAAATTCGACAGACTGGCGAGTTCGTTTTTGACGCACTGCACACATTCGATCGGCGAGGTCCCTCGATGAAGCGAAGACTCCTTGCGGCTGGTGTGGCGGCCGTATTCTTCGCCGGAGGCGTGGCGCTCTGGTCGCGCCAGCGCGCGCGCGGCTACCCCTGACTGAAAAAACTCGGGTTCTCGTCTGCGACGATCAATCCGGCGGCGGGGTCCCCGCCGAACTCTCAGCCAGCCGCCTCAGGGCACTCGCCCAGACCGGAACCTCGGGCAGGTGAATCGAAGGCGAACGTCGCGCCGTAGAGGCCCCTCCCAGCCACTTTCACCTCGGCGTCGGTTGCACCGCCGACGCGAACGGATTGACCACGAATCTCACGAATGAATCTCGAAGCCTGGACCATCAGTGCTTGTCAGGAGATACGATCGCGACCGGTTCGCCAAACGATCCCCACCAGGCCGCGTTCCCATTCGTAAGATTCGTGTTATTCGTGGTTAACAATCCGGATTCCCTCTCCGGTCAATTCCGACGGGGGACGCTGATCGTGCTGCACCGCCAACTTGACATTCTTCCCCTTTTCGTGTCTTTCGTGCCTTTCGTGGTTAACAATCCGGATTCGCTCTCTGGCCATCCGGCTGCGGCTCGGCCGCGCAGCGCTACCATCGGCTCCATCGGGCGGCCGGTCCGCTGCGCTTGGTCGTCGGCCTCCAAACCGGGCCTTTCCGGTGGCAAACGAACTTGCTAGACGCCGATAACCAACGCCACCTGCATCCGGGGGGCACACAATGGCACTCATCAAGTGCGGCGGCTGCGGCGCGATCCACGAGTCCGCCCTGCCGGTTTGTCCCGTCTGCGGTCGATGCCCAGGCTGCGGCCAGCGTCGGATTTCGAAGCAACGACTTGCCGAACGTTCTGCTTGCCCCGTCTGCGGGGTGCCCTACTGTTCTGGCTGCGGCCGATGTCACAGTTGCGGCGAGCGGCGATTCAGCGAGATGGGGGCTCACACCTGCGGCTTCCCTCTTGATAAGGAGAAAGTCAGAGCGGTCGAGAAGTCGTTCGGGTTGGGTGAATGATGGAGTGGGCGTTGCGTGGTCGCCGTGGCCGTACTCGGAGCTGCATCGTGCGTCGAGAGTGACGCTGTCTGAGGCAAAGGGCTACCCGGAGGCGGCGGATGAGCTGGTTGCCGTGGACGGCGACCCCGCGCCGATTTTCGTGGTATCATCGACTGTCTCGGCGGGCCGTGCTCGCGTAGGCCCTTCCGGGCCGCACATCGACAACTTGTTGTCGATGTTGGGCGCGGGTCTCCTGACCCCGCCCGCTGCCGGACCGAAGGACTCCCGACTGCGGGCTGCCCCGCGAGGGGCCACTTCTTCCGGGCGAAGTCCCGGAAAAAGCGTAGATTCTTTCCGCTGAGCTTCTACGCAAGTTGCGCATCTAGCGATCGCCGGACGGAGCCGGCTCCTACAAAAGCACGTGCTGCTGCGCCACTGTAGGAGGGGGCTCTGTCCCCCGATCTGTTGGTTGCGGCTATGCCGCGTTGGGTCCCGAGAGATACATCGAGGTAGAATACACTGTTTGGCCGTTTCAGGGCGACCGTTAATCGGTTATCCGGTCCCGAGGGCGTTGTCCTGCACCGGGTATTTGGGTTCCCCTTCGGAGCGTGCAGACAGCGCAACACCAAAACTTGCGCGTCGGCATTTTCCAAGGCCACTCCCCAGGAGATCGAACGATGAGCGTTACCCGTAGCCTCGCGGTCATGATCTTCGCCGCCATTCCGTCCGTGGCCGCGGCCACGGACGATAAGCTCGACCCGGCGACGATCAAGGACAAGGTGAAAAATTGCGATCTCCCGGACTCGCTGCACCGATTCGCCAACGGGGCGATCGGTGCCGGTCTCTCCTCACTGGCGGTGGTCGCCGCTCTCGGGGTTCTTGGCGTGCCGTTACGGACGCTCTGGCTCGTGCTGCCCGTGGCCTTGGTCTGCACGGCCCTGGATCCGCGCCGGTTCTCGCTCGTCGAGGGATGCGCGGGTGATCTCTGCTATGATGAGCGCCCGGTTCGACGGGGAGAAGCCCGATGCTCAAGACTGGGGCGAGGCGCTCGACGCCTAACCCCGCGCTGTTGCCGAGCCGGTCCGGCGGTTTCTGGTACAACTAACGACTCCTGAACTGAACCGATGGCAGACCCAAGTGTCAGGCCCACACCTGCGGTATGCGTCGCGGACGACGGCCGTGACGACGACGCCCGAACGCTCCGTTATCTTGGGGTGTGAGTAGCGTTGGAACAGAAAACTGGAATAAGCCCGCGGCGAAGCCGGCACGGCGGGCCGGTTCCGCCCCGGTGCGGTTAGGCGTCTGGAGCCTCGCGGCGCAATTCGTGCTCTAAACGCAGGAAGTCCGCGCACCGCCTCCCGCCTGCCCCCAGCAACTCCGCCGCCAGAGTCGGGCTGCTCCGCTCGGGCCGCAACCCCGGCCAGCCGGGGCACGCCTTAGCCACCTGCTCCCACACCGGCCGCAACTCGGAGTCCGTGGCACCGCGGCGTTCACGCCTATGCGATCGGCCCGGCCTCTCTCGCTTTGTCCAACATCCCGCGAGGTGTCTCCGGGATGAGCCGCGTGGCCCGGCCGTGCAGTTGACCCCGGGGCCGCCGCGGTCGGTTTCTGGTAAAATGGCGTTTACGCTCGGCTGATTGGTCCGCTGAGCTTTGACGTTCGGCTGGGGGTGAACATGCGAACTTTTACGGCTGTGATCGAGCGGTGTCCAGACACGAGCTTGTTCGTCGGCTACGTTCCGGGCTTCCCCGGCGCCCATTCGCAAGGGGAAACGCTCGACGAGTTGCACCGGAATTTGGCCGAGGTCATCGAGATGCTGCTCGAGGATGGCGAGCCTCAACTCGAGTCGGAGTTTATCGGTACGCAGAGAGTACAGGTGGCCTGACGATGCCCAAGCTGCCGGTGCTCAAGCCGCAAGAGGTGGTATCGCGCCTGGAAGCACTGGGTTTCGTCGAGGTGCGGCAGCGCGGTGCGCACAAGCAGTTCCGCCATCCGGACGGCCGCGGCACGACGGTGCCGTTCCACAAGGGGCGGGACATCTCGCCGGTTTTGCTGCGAACGATTGCCCGTGAAATTGGAATCTCCGCCGAGGATCTTGTCGCGGCGGAGTGACGCCTGAGGTCGCACCTCAAAGCACCCCCGGGCCTCTTACGTCGGGCAATGACCGAATTCCGCGGCGCCGGGCGGCTTAGTACATATCCCCCATGATGATTTGAGAATTGGCGGCCGGTGGTGGCTTGGGTTGCTTCAGCTCCGGCGAGATCAACTTCATGAGCCCCAGTACGGCCGCGCAGCCGGCGATGATCGCCATCAGAAAGCGGATGGTAAACTGCCAGGGTCTTGCCGCGCCTTGCGGCGCCGGCCGACATCCCGAAGCGAAGAGCGTCCCGTCAGGCCGCTGGTAGAGACGAACGTACCGTTTTGCGCCCCGCTCGTGGATGGCCGAAATCAAGGAGACCGTCTCATCCGGGCTCATCGCCGTGAGGTTGTAGACGTGTTTCCCGCACCCGGAGCAGTACCGCACCTGGTCGCCGCCAGACATGCTGGCCCAATCCATGGGGCAGGGATTCGGGATGGTGGATCGGCTGAGAATCGCCTCGGCGTCCATCGGCGGCTTCCAATCAGACGTCCGATCACCCGATCTCGTACGGAGCCCGCTGGGGACGGGTCTGGAAGGCGTTGGCCTCGGAGTCGCCGACGATCTCCTCCTTGGCGGGGTCCCAGGTGAGCTTGTGGCGGCCCAGCCGCATCGCGATATTCGCCAGGTGGCAGGTCGTGAGTGCCCGGTGGTGCGACCAGACGTCGGAGACGGGCACCGAGCGGTCGCGGAGGCACTCGAAGAAGTTCGCCATGTGGCCATCCACCGGCTTGCCCTTGCGCAGCTCCTTCAAGAGCGACTCGGGCACCGGGTTCTTGTAGAGCGCATCGACCGCGCCGCCGTCGAGGTCGATCCGGTCGCGGGTGACGAAGATCTTGCCGTTCGAGCCCTCGAACTTCACGCCGTTCTCCAGGTCGTGGCGGATATCCAGGACGACGCCGTTGGCGAAGCTGGCGCGGATCGAGGAACTCGGTGGTGGTGTTGTAGCGGTCGTCGACGGCCGGGTAGCCGCCCTTGAACTCGACCGGGAGCACGCCCTTGACGACCTCGATCGTGTTCGGGCCGGAATTCTCCATGCCGATGGCCCACTGGCCGATGTCGACGTGGTGGGCGCCCCAGTCGGTGAGCTTGCCGCCGGAGTATTCATACCACCAGCGGAAATCGGCGTGGCAGCGATGCACGCGGTAGGCGACCTTGGGCGCCTGGCCCAGCCACATGTCCCAGTTCAGCTCGGCGGGGGGATTGATCGCGGGGAACGGGCCGCCGGTCGGGCCGCCGCCGATCGACGCGGTGACCTTGCTGGATCTTGCCGATCCGGCCGGCGCGGACCATGGCGACGGCCAGCAGGAACACGCGGTTGTGGTCGCTCCGCTGCTGGGTGCCGACCTGCACGACGCGCTTGGTCTCCTTGGCGACCTGGCCGAGCTTCTTCCCCTCGTCGATCGTCAGGGTCAGCGGCTTCTCGCAGTAGATGTCCTTGCCCGCGTGCATGGCGTCGATGCAGATCTTGGTGTGCCAGTGGTCGGGCGTGCCGATGATCACGGCGTCGATGTCCTTGCGGTCGAGGAGCTTGCGGTAGTCCTCGTAGACGTCGGCCTTCTCCTTGCCGATGCGCTGGTCCTTCTTGGCCCTTTCGGCGTGGCGGCGGTCGACGTCGCAGACGGCCAGGAAATCGCCGTGGTGCGAGGCCCCGCGAGCATCGCCCGAGCCCTGGCCGCCGGCGCCGATCAGGCCCAGCCGCGGCCGGTCGTTCTTGGCCCGGGTCTCGTCGGCCAGGGTGCGGCCGAAGGGCGCAAGGAAGGGGAAGAGCGCGGGGCTCGTCGCCGAGACGCGAAGGAATTCCCGGCGGTTGTGCGTGCGGATCATCATCGTGGTGGGCCCTCGAGCAAGATGCGACCCGGCCGGACTCCTCGGATCGACGCCCTCCGGGGGCTCGGCCTCGACTTCTCAGGTCGAATATACCCCTGCCGGAGGTGGTGGAAAAGAGGCAGCCCTGGCGCGGTGCCCAAACTGGGCCATTGCGTCCTCGGATTGGAGTCAGCCGCCGCGCCCCTCCAGGTCGGCTGCCACGGTACGGAGCCGCTTGACCATCGAGGCGAGTCCGTTGCGCCGGCCCATCGTCAGGTTCGAATCCAGGCCCGCCCGGGCGAGAAAGCGCGGCAGGTCGAACGCCAGGATGTCGCGCGCGGGCTGTCCGGAAAAAAGTCGCTCTAGCATCGCGAGCAGCCCGCGCACCAGCCCGCTGTCGCTGTCGGTCAGGAACTCGACCACGTCGCGCATGCCCGGCGTCGCGCGGGCCGCCAGGAACACCGTGCTCTGGCAACCGTGCACCCGGTTGGCGTCGGTCTTCAAAGGCTCGGGAAGGGGCGATGACTTCGAGCCCAGCTCGATCAGGAACTCGTAACGCTCCGCCCAGTCGTCGAGCCGGTCCAGCTCGTCCAGGAGCGCCGCCGCGGCCGCATCGACGGTCGGCGCGGCCGGCCCGGGGTACTCGACTTCGACATCCTCGGGCGATTTTGGCTGCGAACGCACCGAGCCGCCGGACGCACCCCGCGCGATCGACCGCACGGCGGATGCGAACCGCTCAACGTCGTCCTCGGTGTTATAGACCGCGAACGACACACGGACAGTCCCCGCGACGCCGAGCCGGCGCATCAAGGGCTGGCAGCAATGGTGGCCGGCGCGGACGGCGATCCCTTCCGCATCGAGCCGCACGGCCACGTCGAGCAGCGAGAGGGATGGGTCGTCCATCACGAAGCTCACCACGCCGGCCCGGTGCGCCGGCCGGCCGACGACCCGCACTCCCGGGATCTCATCGAGCCGCCGGAGGGCCGTCGCCAGCAGGTGCGACTCGTGATCGGCAACGCGGCGGCGGCCGGCGTCGTCGATGAATTCGAGGGCCGCAGCCAGTCCCACCGCCCCGGCGACGTTGGGCGTGCCCGCCTCGAACCGGTAGGGCGGGTCGTTGAACGTGGTCTTGTCGTAGTCAACCCGGTGTACCATGTCGCCCCCGCACTGCCACGGCGGCATCGCCTCCAGGAGCGCGAGCTTGCCGTAGAGGACGCCGATCCCCATCGGCCCGTACACCTTGTGTCCGGAAAACGCGTAAAAGTCGCAGTCGAGTTCCTGGACGTCAACGTCGATGTGAGGCACCGCCTGCGCACCGTCTACCAGCACGGGGATGCCATAGCGACGCGCGGCTTCGACGACCTGCCTGACCGGGTTGATCGTGCCCAGCGCATTGGAGACGTGCGCGAGCGCGACGAGCCGGGTGCGCGGAGAGAGCACCGTTTTCAGGGCGTCGAGCCGAAGCTCGCCGCGATCCGTGATCGGCAAGACCCGCAGGCGAGCGCCCGTCTCGAGGCAAAGCTGCTGCCAGGGAACGAGGTTGGCGTGGTGTTCCATTTCGGTGATGAGCACCTCGTCGCCGGGGCCGACGTTGCGGCGGCCGAACGACTGGGCCACGAGGTTGATCGCCTCGGTCGCCCCGCGGACGAAGACGATTTCCTCGCGGCTGCTGGCGTTGAGAAACTGCCGGGCCGTCTCACGCGCCCCCTCGTAAGCCGCGGTGGCGCGGTCGCTCAAGGCGTGCGTCCCCCGGTGGACGTTGGCATTATCGGTCTCGTAGAACCGGACGAGCGCGTCGATTACCGGGCGGGGCTTTTGCGTGGTCGCGGCGTTGTCGAGGTAAACAAGCGGGTGGCCGTTGACGCGCTGGCCCAGCGCCGGAAAAAGGCCCCGGACATGGTTGAGGCCGATCGACGCCTCCTCGCCGGATTGACGCCTATTCGACCGGTGGGGCCGTGCTCTCGAGACGCTCATCCTCGACTCCTTTCGTGCACTGCGGGGCTAACCAGAGCGGCGAGGCCCCCTGCCCCGTTTCGTTCGAGCGGCGGCGCGCAGACGACCGGATTTGCCGGCGATGTGTTGACGGTCAGCCGGAAAACGTCCGGCCGGGCGTAATGGCCCACGACGTCGAAGTCAAACTTGCCGCGGGCCACTTCGTTCAAATCCAGTTCGGCGCTCAGAATCCCGGGGCCGTCGAAGAGCGGCCCGGCGAGGATCCTGCCCAGCGGGTCGATGATGCAACTGCCTCCGCGCGACATGACCGTCTGCGGATCCTGTCCCTGGGCCGCCGGATAGTCGTCCGGATAGTCGCCGCGGCGGGCGAACTGGTTGCACGCCAGGACGAAGCACCGGCCCTCCAGGGCGATATGCCGCACCGTCGCCTGCCACGTCTCGCGATCGTCGGCCGTCGGAGCGCCAATAAATCTGGATCCCCTGGGCGTAGAGGTGCATCCGCAAAAGCGGCATGAGATTCTCCCAGCAAATCGCCGCGCCCAGCCGGCCAAGCGGGGTGTCGATCACCTCCATGGTCGATCCGTCGCCAAAGCCCCACACCAGCCGCTCGGCCGCGGTCGGCATGAGCTTGCGGTGCCTGCCCAGCAACGTGCCGTCGGGACCAAGAAACAGCACCGAGCAGTAAAGCGTTCCGCCGTCGCGCTCGACGACGCCAATGACCAGGTGTACATGATTCCGCCGCGCTACGGCGCCGAGGGCTTCGGTCGCCGGCCCCGGCACGTCGACCGAGCTGGCCCAGTAGCGGCGAAACAGCTCGCGTCCCTCGGGCGTCCGCGAGCCGACACGCGCGCCAAAGTCGAGCCCGCGCGGGTAACCCGAGACAAATGCCTCCGGAAAGACCACGAGCCGGGCGCCCTTCGCCGCCGCAAGAGCCGTGAGATCGCCGACCTTTTCCAAGGTGCGGTCGCGGTCGAAGACCACTGAGGCATCCTGAATAACGGCGGCGTGAAACGTGCTCATGGCGACGCTCTCGGAATCTGGCGTGAGGATTGACCGGGCCTTTGCCGCTGGCCATTGTACACGGATTTCCCATGTCGGGTTCAGATTCTTTGTCAACCCCCAAACTCAATGTCGCGCTGCGAACCCTTTCACTCACTCCGAGACATCGGGGCCGCGGGGCCGCGACTGGTTCGCGTGAAGGGCTGACCACGACTCCGGCTGTGGGGCCCGCTTCGATCTAAATGGGGTTTCGTGATCCTGGGAGGGCGAGGCTCCGTCCGAGCCAGGCAAACAACCGGCTCACGCGGAGGTTCGCCCTCCCCGAATTTGCGTCTTGCGGTGGAACCATCTGCATCCCACGCCCGCGACCGCCGCAGTGAGCAAGAGGACGAGGGACGAAGGTTCGGGTATGACGTTGATCTCGCCGTTCACGATCGTGAAGGCCAGCGGGTTCCCTTGGTCGTCGGAAAGAGAGGTTGCATCGGGGTAGCCGATCAGGCTCACGGGCACCATGCCGTCCGGCGTCCCAGCGGCGACGGCAAAGCTGATGTGCGCCAGCCCAAAGATCTCACCCGGCGTGAGTGTGGTCCCACCCGAGTTTGCAAGATCGTTGGCCGTGATCTCGGTCGATGACACGACCGTGCCAATGAACCCGAAGCTATTTCCCGTAAAGATGTAGGTCGAGGTGGCGGCGTCATCGACCGCAGTCAGGGTGACGCCCGTGCTGACGGGGATGGTCAGGTCGATCGAGAACCCGCCAATGACGGCGTTCGCGGTCGATGTCACGTCGTTCTGGAGCACCACATCGAAAGAGCTGGTTCCTCCTGGCGTCACGGTCGCATTCTCAACGATCATGTCCAGAATCACATCTCCGTGGGCGATCCTGGTGGATCCCAGCAGAAGAAGGGCGGCGATGGTCACGAGGCCGAGTGCCGGTCGCCGACGGACCGGAGCTGAGACAATGACGTCGCGTGTTCGCATCATCACTTCACCGCTTTCTGCGTATCGGAACTGTCTGGGTCGCTTGCCGGGTCATCAGGAGAGCTTCTTGCCAATCCACTGCTGGACCAGGTTGACGTCGGTTGCATTCACGATCCCGTCGCCGTTCACGTCGTCCCACACCGAATAGGCCTGGCCGATTGCGTTCCGCACTAGCACGGCGTCGGCCGAGTTGACTCCCAGGTCGCCGTTGACGTCGCCCGGCAAGACCGCGAACGCCTCGCTGCTCTGTCCAAAGAGGGCGAGGCTAGGCGCCGCGCTCGCCACGATGTTGGCCTGGTCGAGCTGAAGCATCAGGCGATCGACGCCAATCGCCGTGGGCAAGGTCCAGGTGACGTCGCTCGTGGCCGAGCTCGATCCGTTGTTAACCGGCGAATACGTCGGGCCTCCGGCCGTGCTGGTCAGTGACAAGCCAGTGCCGGTAATGTTCACGGGATCGGTGAACTTGACCTCGATGCCGGTGATGTCCACGAACGGGAGGTCGCGGTTCAGGTTGAGGATCGACATGGTCTGGCTCCCCCACTTCACCAGGATGTCGGCAATCTTGGGGTGGACGTTGAGCGTGGCGGAAACGGTGTTCGGGAAGTCGTAGTTGGCGGCCGAAAGCCCGCTGGTAACCGGCGTGATCGTGTAAATCCCGGCGGGGCTGGACGTGGTCGGCAGGCCTGAGAAAGTGGGGCTCCCGCTGATCACGGCGGCTGTCTGGCCATTGACAAACCCGCTGTAGGTGGCCGTCGGGGTCGGCACGGGGTCGCCGTGGCCGATATCACCGGGAGTCACGACCGCGGTGACGGTCAGGTGCGCCTTGGTGACCTTCTCCGTCGTGCTGGTATCAGTCGCGGAACTGTAGCTTGCGTTGCCGGCATAGAAATAAGTGACCGTGTAGGGTGAGCCCGCCACGCCCAGGGTGGCGGTGTTGAAGGTCGTGGTGAAGTTGCCGTTGGAATCCGTGGTGACGGTCTGGCCCACCGAGTTGAGCGTGATCGAAACGCTCGCTTGGGCGAGGCCCGACCCTCCGACGGCGAGGGTCCCTGTTAGGGTGGTAGTCGGGGTGCCGTAGGTGATCGTTGGCGAGCTCAGGCCCGAGAACGCTGGCTCCTGGCTGGTGACGGTGATCGTCGCCGAGGCGGTCAGATTGTTGACGGTCACGTCGGGGCTGGCCAACGTCGCCATCGTTGTCAGCGTTGCCGAGGGGTTGCTGCTGCGCGTCGTCACGCCGGTTACGTCCACCGCCTGGGGCTGATTGCTCTGGAGCACGGTCCCCGCCTTCAACTCCAGCATTTGACTGCCGGCGGCGCCCACGACCATGAAGTCGCCCGAATTCGTGTTGGCCGAATGAGTGTCGATACTCCAGAGGTTGCCGCCACCCAAATCCGGCAGCGGCTCGCTCAAGGTGGCGGCCGCGGCCGTGCTGGGAGACGGCCCCGTGTTGTTGACGGTGACCGCGAAGCCCGCCGTGCTCCCGGCGCTGACGGTGGCGTTGTCGGCCTTCACGCTCAGGGCGAGAACCGGCAACGGGAGGCTTTCGGACGGGAGTTGATTGATCGTCAAAGCAATCGAACCCTGTCCAAACGATTCACCTTCCACGTACGTCGGCAGTCCCTGTCCCGAACCCGCCCCGATCGCCGTTCGCCCGCGCAGGTCCGGCAGGTCAAAGTTCGTCGTACCGTTGCCGCCGTAGGTGGTGCCAAGAATAGAAAACAACGCAGTGAACTGGTTTATGGGAAGCACCTGACCTTGACACAACGCAAAACCGCTCGGCGCAAAATTGCCTGCGAAGAGCCGGATGTCACCCAACTCCGGCTCACCGGCACTCGTGCCGCCGCCCCGCGACGGGAAGATGCCCGACTCCGCGATGATATAGCTGAGTCCAAGGGCTGGCTGCCCGTTGGCGAACGCTTGTCCGCCACCGACTGAGCCGGTTGTTTGGTTGCCGCTGGGCGGCAAAGGGTACTTCTCGGGCGGGAGCTGCGACACGGTCAGCGTGACAGAATCGCTTCCCTCTTCCTGGCCGTTGATTACGTCCGGCAGCCCCACTCCCTGGCCTATCCCAACGGGGTTCCGCCCTTGCAGGTTGGGCAGGGCAAAATTCGTGGTACCGTTGCCGCCGTAGTACGTGCCAATAACGCTAAACAACGCAGTGTACTGGGAAATGGGCAGCACCTGACCGTTGCACAAGGCCCAACCGCTCGGCGCGAAATTGCCCGCGAAGAGCCGGATCTCACCGATCAGCGGTGCAACAGCACTGCCGCCGCCCTGCGATGGGAAGATGCCCGATACCGCGATGATATAGCTGAGGCCCAGCGACAGGTTCTGAATGTTGACGGACTGACCGCCGCCTGTAACGCCTGTCGAGCCATTGTCCAAAAGAGGGGCGGCGTGGGAGGGTACCTGGCTCAAGCTCAATGTGGTGCTTGCCGCGCCATATTTCTGGCCGATGGCCACATTCGCCAGTCCCGCTGCCGTACCAGCCTCGACAGCCGCACGCCCTTGCAGGTCCGGCAGGGCAAAATTCGACGTACCGTTGCCGCCGTAGTACGTGCCAATAACGCTAAACAACGCCGTGTACTGGGAAATGGGCAGCAACTGACCGTCGCACAAATCCCAGCCGGACGGGGCGAAATTGCCCGCAAATGGCAGCACTTCGCCTACGTACGGTCCCTCTGCGGCAGTGCCGCCGCCCCGCGATGGGAAGACCCCGGACACGGCGATGATATAGTTCAGCGCGAGAGACGGTTGGGAAATGCTTAGTGGTTGACCGCCGCCGATCGCAAGGGTGTTGTCCAGGACTATGCGGTCCTCAAGGGCCTCCAGGGCCGGTCGGAGTGAGGGCGGCGCCCTGCGGACCGTGCGAGAACCGCGGGAGGTGAACAAGTTGCGAATTCCGGATCGCAGTTGCATGGGGAATTTCCACTCAAGAGGAGCTGACGTATCAGAGTAGGATTAGCGAGCCGGCCGACCAGACCAAGCCACGGCCGGAGTGCACCGATGATCATCCCTGCTCGGTTCGACGCGGACCCTGTACGTCGGCCGGACCGAATTCCGGTTGGCCGCTTTTCCTCTGACCGACCACCAGGCGACATCGAGACAGCTCGCCCCGCGCCAGGTACCCAACGATCGTCGCGAATTGCCCAAAACCCGGACCGGTCCCGGCACAAGGGACTGGCGCGCCGGAACTCCTCCTCGACGGCTAACCCGAGCGGCCAGAAAAACTCGGACGAGTTTAACGGTCGGACGCTCAGGTTACCTTCCGTTGGTTCGTAAGTCAATTGATTTGACGATCACATCCACGCCAAGGCCAAGGGGAACGGATGACGAGACAGACCGCCGCGCTTATTTCAGCCCGAAGAGCAATCGTTCCGCGTTCTTGACGTAGAGCTTCTCCAGCACGTCGCGGGGTAGAAACACTCCGTAGATCATCCAGAAGCCTTGCCGGTGATGTCCGCCGGCAGGGTCGAAGTACTCGTCGTCGGTTTCCAGAAACCGGTAGTACATCCGGTAGGCCGCCCGGTTGGGGCTGGTATCCGTGCCGAACATGATTCGATCTTGATATTTCAGGAACAGGCGCCGGGCGGAATAGGGCTGGCGGCCCAGTTCGGAAATGCGGGCGTCAATATCGACGTACATGTTGGGATAGGTGTCGAGCCAGCGGCCAATCTGGGCCAGATCCTCGCCGTCGTTGGCCATGTGTGCGCAGATGAAGATGGTCCTGGGATGGCGGGCGATCACGCGGTTACGCTCTGCGTGCAGCTCGGACCGCGCGGGGAAGTCCTTGCCGTGGAAGAGCCACTCGGGATGCTCGTTCAGCTCATGCCACCGCTCGCTGTGACGGTCGAGCGGGGTGAAGAAGGCGCCGGGATCGGCGGTGTGAATTTCGATGGGCCGTTTGTAGCGCGCGCAGGTCTCCCAGATGGGATCCAGCTTGGGGTCGTCAACGGGGATGAACCGGCCGTCCTTGTAGCGGACGCCCAGGCCCAGAGTCTTGTGAAACTTCAAGCCCTTGGCACCCGCGTCGAAGCTCTCGCAGAGCCGGGCGGTCTCACGCTGCGACCAGTCGGGATCATCGATTCCCGAGAAGTCGAGGAGCGCGTACGTCAGAAACCGTCCGGGATAGGCATTGTCAAGGGCGGCGATTGACTCCTTGAGCCTTTCGCCCCACCCGCCGTCCAGGTTCACGACCGTCCGCACGCCGGCCGCGTCCATCTCGTCCACGTAATGCGCGACCCGCTCGGCCGTGAGAATCCGCTTGCCGCCGCCCAGATGATTGTGAACGTCGATCACGGGGAAGGCGGGCTTGGGCACGTCGGTCGTCTTGGTGATGAGCATCGACCGCGGCTGCCAGTCGCGGAGCTTGAGCTCCTTGATGTCCTCTTTCTCCTGAGAGAATGCGGCCGTCGGAGTCACGAGCGCGAGGGCGAGCAATCCGAGAGCGGTGCGACTCATGAGACATCTCGCATAGAATTGGTCGAGCCGTTCTGTTGGGTGAAACACACGGAGACGCCCTCAGCTTCGGCGATGGCGTCGGGCCGGTCAAGCACCAAGGCTCGGATCATTGGCGCAGGCTCGATTCGCACGGTACAACGATGGTGTAGTGAGTGTTTTCTCTTGATAGGGGTAGGAGGGACCGATTGGTTTCGGTCCCCCCTCCCTCCGAACCGTACAGGCGGATCTCCCGCATACGGCTCTCCAGTCAGTGGTATTTACCTCGAAGAGGATTGACACGCCAACCGATGGGCTGCTTTCAAGCTGTACAGTCCCAGGTCAGCAAAGTACGCATTTGGCCAGCGCTGATGATCCGAGCCACGACCACGCCCCCGTTTCTTCTGGCGTTTCCGGAGTATGCTTCTCAGCCTACCCCGGATCCAGCCGTCCAGTTCTGGGAACGTCGTTTTATAGCTGTGTTTGAAGTATTCAAACCAGCCCCGCAGCGTCGGGTTCAACGACCCGATGATCGCCGGAAGGCATTGCCCGTTGTTCCGCTTCGTCTTGGCTCGGATCGTATCCTTGAGCTTCTGGATGCTTTTGGTTCGCGGAAAGCGTTTGCCTTTGCGGAACCGATAGCCCAAGAACTCGAAGGAGTCGGTCGTTGCGTTGACGATCCGCGTCTTGGTCGGATGCAGCATGAGCCCGGCTTCCGCCGTCCATTCTTGCACCACCGCCAAGGCTCGCATCGCGTCTTCCGGGCTGCGACACAGGATCACGAAGTCATCCGCGTACCGCACCATCTCGAATCCCTCTTGGGCCATCTTGTGGTCCAGAGGGTTCAGATAGATATTACTGAGCAGCGGGCTGACAACAGCACCCTGGGGACTGCCCATCTCGGGAGTCCATTCACGCAAGCCGTCCAGGACGCCTTGCTTGAGGAACGCCTCGATCAGGTTCAGTACCCGTCCGTCCGATACCTTCTGGCCCACCAGGGTCATCAGGCGATCGTGGGGAATCGTGTCGAAATAGCTCTTCAGGTCGGCATCGACGATGTAGGTGTACCCGGTCTTGAGCAGTCCGTCTACTCGACGCAGCGCGTCTTTGCATCCCCGTCCGGGGCGAAATCCGTAGCTGTGTTCGGCGAAGTCCCGCTCGAAAATCGGTTCCAGTACCATCCGAAGTGCCGTTTGGACCACCCGGTCTCGGACCGTCGGAATCCCCAGCGGCCGCTTCTCCTGACTCCCCGGCTTGGGGATGTAGTGTCGGCGGATTGCCTGCGGACGGTAGCTTCCGTTCCGCAGTTGTTCGCTGAGTTTCCTCACTTCCTCGTCCAGGCGATCTCCAAACATCGTGGTCGTGACGTGATCAACCCCTGCGGACCCTTTGTTGGCGGCAACTTGACCGAACGCCGCTCGCAGAGTTCGCTCGGGGTGGATCTTGTCAATCAAGCTAAACCATTTGCCTCCTTTGACCCCCTGTATGAGGGCTGTCAACATCCGCTCTGTCCAAACCGTTGGTTCGGTCCACGTCCAAGGACGCAGGAGCTCTCCGACGCGTTTAATCCTTTCGGATACTGCCTCCGGTTGGTTTTCCATCGGTTGGGTCATTGCGTTTCCACCTTCCTGCACCCCTTGGCTCCCCCGGAGTTACCCGGCTTCTACGCTACTATGGGTGCTGTGACTCCTGGGTGGCTGGCTCTTCGACTCCCCGTGGAGTATGAACACCTGCTTTGGCGCCACCCAGGTCTCCCTGCGTTTTGTCATCGAAACTTCCGTTCATTCCGTCTCCAACCACCCCCCGTCGTCCCGACTGGTCTCTGGGGTTTTTCTCAGTCGGACTTACCGGACCACAGGCTGTGGCCGCCCTTTAGGGGCCGTGCGTCATTTGGGCTTCGCCTTTTCCCAGCAGGCTCGCCACGACGGATAGCCGAATCGAGTTCACTTGTGTTACGGACTGAACGTTCACCTCCGGTTGCTCTCCACCCCGCCTCACGGCGACGCAGTTACCATTGGTTACGGGATGCCAGAGCATCCCGGCAAGGACTCCCACCTTGCAGAATCGATGCAGTTACAGGCGCACTAGGAGCCGGCTCCGCCCGGCGATTCCGCCGGTTTTGTCGAAGCTGCACGCACCGCGCACAGAACTGACCGTGGAAAACTGTACCCGCTCGAGAACAGAGGCCGGAGGATTGTTCATGGGACCGCGTGAATTGGAGAGGCTCTGGGAGGAGCACCTGGCCGGAGAGTTCACCACCAAGGATGTCGAAGCGACCCTGGCGACGATGACCGACGACGCCAGCGTCGATCACGTGCCTGTGCACAGCGGCGGTCGCGGCAAGGAGGCCCTCCGCACATTCTACCGCGACGTTTTCATTCCGTCGTGGCCCGATGACCTCGAGCAAATCCCGACCAACCGCGTGGTGGGCGACGGACAGCTTGTCGATGAGATCCGGACGCGGTTCACCCACGACCGGCCGATGGAATGGTTCCTCCCGGGCGTGCCGCCCACGCACAAAGTCGTCGACATCGACATCATCGTGGTGGTCCAGTTCCGGGGCGACAAGATCACCTGCGAGCGGATCTACTGGGACCAGGCGACGGTGCTCCGGCAGGTTGGGCTGCTCGGCGCTTGACCGGCTGTCGCCCGGCTCTCATTTGCGACGGTCAATGGGCCGGAGCCCCAGTGTTGTCGGATCGGAAAAGCATGGGTACCCTGGATCTGGGGAGGTGACCCATGTTCGCGGATGAGCGGCTTACCTGCCCTAAGCCCCCTGATGCGCCAGATACGCCTCGACCATCAGCACATTGGGGCCCGAGCGCTTGATGACGGCGAGCCGACTCTGGGCGCTTGAGACCTCCTCGAGCTGCTCGTTGACGAACCACTGGAGGAAATTCAGCGTGATGTAGTTCTTTTCCCGGGTCGCCAGCTCGACGAGCTCATAGACTTGTTGAGTGGTACGGACCTCGGAATCGAGCGCAAACTGAGCTGCGTCTTCCGCCGAGGAAAAGTCGCTCCGCGGTGCGGGGACCGCCGGAATCTCGACCTTGCCGCCGGCTTCGAGCACGAACTTGAGCAGCTTGAGCGCATGATCGCGCTCCTCGTCGGCCTGCTTGAAAAACAGCTTGGCCAGACCGAAGAGCGACTCACCCTCGAAATGGGAGGCGATGGAGAGGTACTGGTTCGAATTGCCCAGCTCGAACCCGATCTGGGCGTTGATGGCCGCATTGAGCTTTTCGCTGATGAGCACTTGGACCTCTCCTGGTATTAAGGCATCGAGCGCAAGGTGCACGGTATCCGCCGATCGAAGTCGGAGAGCCGCCCGGGGCGACTCGTTTCCCCGCCCTAACCGGGAAAGGGGGCCGACAACCTCGCGGAAACCGGTATATTAGCAGATCGATGATCACTCCGCAGCTAGTCAAGAGGCTAAGAAACGTCGCCCGCGTACTCCGGCCGTGGCTCGACACGAGGACTTACCGGCCCCTGCTCCTCCTGTCCCTCGTCGGGCTCGGGGCTTATCTGGGACCGCCCCTGTACGACACGGGCGTGGCGCTCTATTTCAGCATTCCCGCGGGAATCCGCTGGGCTTTTGGCGAGGGCGTGTTTCTCCTGATCATCGCGACTGGGCTCATGCGCTTGGCGACGGTGAAACCGGCGGATCGCTGGCCGATTCCGCCGAGTGGGCAGGCCATGGAGCCAGCCGTCGAAGGCTCGTGGTGGGTTCCGTGGGCGCTGCGACTGGCGGTGGCCTCGCTCATTTTTCCCATCATGCGGCACCCCGACGGATTGGGGTTTGCCGACTGGGATTTCGTGCTCGACAAGTTCGAGGCGCTGCGGCGGACGATCCTGATCTGGGGCCAGTTTCCCTGGTGGAACCCCTGGTGCCGCGGAGGCTTTCCGCTGGCGGCCGAGCCCCAGATCGGCGCGGTCTCGATCGCGACTCCGCTGGTGCTCGCGCTCGGGACCGCGACCGGCCTGCGCATCGCGGCGATCGTCTACCTGATGATCGCGGTCGAGGGAGCCTACCGGCTGGCCCTGCTCTGGCTCCGCGAGCCGTGGGCCGCGGCGGCGGCCGCCCTGGTCTACGGCTTGAATGGGGCCATCATCGTCGATACCGCGCAGGGTTACGTGACGGCCATGAGCTACTACATCGTGCCCTGGCTGGCGTATCACGCCTTCCGCATCGGCGACCGGTTCCGCGACGGGCTGGCGCTGGGCTTCTGGCTGGCATTCGCAGTCCTAAACGGCATCCATTATCTCAGCCTCTACGGCGGTTTGCTGATGGTGGCGATCGGAATGCGCGCCCTCCGGGTTCTGCCGCCGCGCGAGCGCGCGAGGGCCGTGAACCACACCGTGGCGGGCATCGGTGTTTTCCTGGCTTTATCCGGCTGGCGGCTGGCGACGGTCTACCCGGTCGTGTGCGACGACCGGCGCGAGCCGATGACGCTCTGGAACGAGTCGCTGGGCTCGGCATTGAGCCATCTGCTGGAACGCCCGGTTCCCGACTGGCACATCACGTTGGCGGGTTGGAATTTCGCCGTTTACGCCGGTCTGGTTAGTTACGTCGGTCTCCCGATCGTTCTGCTCGCGCTTGTGAGCCTGTTCTGGGGATGGCGGTGGTGGCACACCCTGACGCTCGTCGCTGGCTGGCTGGCGATCGGTTCGATCCGCTGGTATCACGCCAGTTACTGGCTGAGCTACTGGCCCTTGTTCTCCTCGGCCCACGTCGTGACCCGCTGGCGCTACGTCGCCTTGCTGGGAATCGGGCTCGCGGCGGGGACGACGCTGGCCAGGTGGCGACGATCGGGCGACCGCCGCACCCGAGTTTTCGCCGCTTTTTTGACCCTGATGGTTGCGGTCGACTTCATCGCGCTGGCATATCAGCAATTTCCTGTGGCTTTCAGCATCCGGCCGGACGCGGAGTTCTTCCCTGGCCCGCCTGTCGCGTCGATCGTCAATGTCCCGGATGGCCTGGGATATCCCTGCACGCTTCGAGGCTACGGCGTCATCCGAGGCTACGAGCCCATGCTGAGCTATCGCCGCGACGCGGCCACTCTCCGCAAAGCGCGGGACGACCCCGAATATCGCGGCGAGGCCTGGACCAAGGGCGGCCCGGTCGAGCCGGCCTGCTGGAGCCCGAACCAACTGGTCTTTCAGGTGGCGCCGGGGCAAGAGGTCTTCGTGAACCAGAATCCGGGCTCGTGGTGGCGGGCCAACGGCAAGCCGGCATTCGAAGGCCGCCGGTGCGCCGAGCTGATGGTTCCCTTCGCCGTCCGAGCTGATGCCACCGGCCGGCTCGAACTCGAGATCCATCCCGTGGGCTTGAGAGCCGGCGTTGTGCTGCACTTCGTCGGACTCACCCTGGCGGTTGCAGCCTCGTCGATCGCGCTGGCGACGAGGGCGGCACAGTCTCGGACCTCGCGAGCGGCAGAGGTCTGATCTGGTCGAGAAGTTCCGCGGCCCCCCGTGCAGCCGGCGGACCAGTTGACCCGGGGGCTTCACTCGCATCGATGACTTCCGCGTCGTCCGTGACAACCTCGCGGGCACCCATCGCGTGACGACCGCCAGCACGCCTCGGCAGGCGGTGCGCAGCGATCAGAATAGCTGAATAACGGGTTCAGTTTGTCTGTGCGGGAGAGGGACCGGAAGCCGGCGGGCCGAAGCCGCCGGCCGGCAGCAAAGGCGCGCGCTCGAATCCCTCGGGCAACGCGCCGGTCAGGCAGCCGAGAAAAGTGAGGATCTCGGCTGCCTCGGGCTCGGAGAGGTCGGTATCGAGCTGGACCTTTGCCATGATCCGGATGGCCTTCGGCAGCGAGGCGACCGCGCCGTCGTGGAAGTAAGGGGGCGTCATGACGACGTTGCGCAGGCCTGCGACCTTGAACTTGTAGAGATCGGCGGTGTCGTTCGTCACGCCAAAGCGGCCCTTGTCGATGTCGTGGCTTCCAGTCGCCTTCCAGTACTCGGAGAACACGCCGAATGTCCGGAACCCTTGCCCACCGAGCCCTGTTCCCTTGTGGCACTCGACGCAGCCAATCTTGATGAACGTGCGCAATCCCTTGCGCTCGGCCGGCGAGAGGGCTTCGGACTTGCCGCCCAGATATTCGTCGAACCGGGACGGCGAGACGAGCGTCCGCTCGTAGGCTCCGATGGCTTTGCTCCAGTTTTCCTCGGATACGGGGGCAACGTCGCCCGGGAAAGCCGTCCGGAAAATCTCCGCGTAGCCGGGGATCGCCTTCAGCCGCGCCATGGCGGTCGCGTAGTCCGGGTTGCCGAAGCCCGGCCCCAGCAAGGAGATCTTCGCCTGCTCCTCGACGCTCGCGAACCGGCCGTCCCAGTGCTCCTTGAAGAAGAGCGCGGCGTTGAGCACGGTGGGGGCGTTACGAGGGATCGGCTGGCTGTGCACGCCGACCGACTTGGGCAGTCCGTCCGTGGCGTAGAGCGCAGGCAGATGACACCGCGAGCAGCTCAGGGTGCCGTCGGCGGAGATGCGCGGATCGAAGAAAAGCATGCGTCCGAGGCGAACGCGCTCGGGCTCGACCGGAAATTCCGCGGTCGCCATGTCCTTCGGGAGCGGTCGGAAGAGACCCTGCGCTTGCTTGAGGAGATCGGCGTCGTCGCTTGCAAGCGCGGATTTGGCGGCGCGACTTGCAGCCATCGCGACCGTGACGAGGCAAATGATCCAGATTCGTTTGTAGATAGCAAGCTCGAGCGGTTTCATGGAAAGCCTCCGGAAGTCCATCGGTCTTCAATCAGAGCGCCTGCCTGTCACGAACTTCGCCTGGACGCGAGCAGGTTCAGGTATCAGCCAGAGTGTGCCGCGGTAAAGCGCAACGGTCGCTCAAGCGTCGGGCTCCCAGAGCCGCTTGCGGAAGTAGTCCCGCCAGCTCTCGGGGAGCGCCGATGATCGGGTCGCGCGGCGGAGAAGCTCCTGGTTCTCGGCGTCGACTGTGTAGAGCCTGACGACCTCGGCGACGCTGAGGCCCTCGTCCGTTTGCCCGACCGGCTCGATCGCATCGCCCGCGCCGACTTCACCTTTCTGTGACACGGAAAAATAGAAGCCGGTGCGTCCGCTCTGGAGAAAGCGCTTGATGATGTCCGGCCGGCCGAACCGGATGCCGAGCTTGTAACAGGGCATCCTCGGCTGAGTGACGACGAACTCCGCCGACCCAACCCGGAAGCGGTCGCCGATCCGTACGTCCTCGAGCAGCCCTTCCGTGGTCAGGTTCTCGCCGAAGGCGCCCCACGGAAGGTCCGTCTCAGGAAGCTCCCGGCGCCAGTATTCGTAATGCTCGGACGGATAAACGTAGACGGCCTTGTTGACGCCGCCGTGCACCGCCAAGTCGGATTGCTCATCACCCTCGAAGTTGAGAGCGGTCACGCGCAACCGGCGGTTCACCGGCGTCTTGAAGATGGAGGTCAGGACCGTGTGGCCGTGCCACTCCACTTCTCGCGGTAGCCCGACGCAGAGCGACACGACGTTCATACAAATCTCCCCGGCCCAGCCGCCAATCTCCGGAAAGTCTCGCGCACTCCCGGAGATTCTCGCACGGGGAGTGCAGTCCCGCCAGTGATTTTCGCGACGCACTCCTGACGCTCATGCTCTCCGACTGCGCTGAACCGTGAGATACCCACCAGGACTCAGCCAGGAAACTGCCCCCGCCCCGCGCCCTCCAAGGTCAATGCTTGACAGACGACAAGTCCGGGCGGTATCGGTATTAAACAAGGGTTGAAACTGCGACCGCTGGGTCGCGGAGGGTCCAAGGTGTTGACAATCGTCGGGGGTGCCGCCTGGGATTGCGACGGCGTCACGAGGCGGAGCTTCCTCCAGGCGGGCGTGCTCGGGCTGGGCGGCTTGGCTCTGCCCGACTTGCTGCGCCTGCGCGCGGCCGGCGAGAGCGCGGCCAAGGGCCGGGGGCGGAGCGTCATCCTGTTCTGGCTCAGCGGCGGGCCCGGCCACATGGAGACCTGGGACCCGAAGCCCGACGCCCCGGGTGGATTCCGCGGCCCGTTCGGCGCTATCCCGACGAGCGTGCCCGGCGTCCACTTCGGCGATCTGCTGCCCGAGCAGGCACGGCGGATGGACCGGCTGGCGGTCCTGCGGGCGGTCAACCACGGCACGGGCGACCACACCAAGGGCAACCACTGGATGCTCACCGGCTACGAGGGCCCGCCTTCAACGCGCCCGACAACCAGATCCAGCGCCGGCCGTCGATGGGTTCGGCCGTGGCGCGGCTCGTCGGTGCGAAGCGGCCGGGAATGCCACCCTACGTCGCCGTGCCCAACCTGCGAGGCGGCACCGATAACCTGTTCCACTACGCGGCCTATCTCGGCGGCGCCGCCAATCCGTTCGTTGTCGAGTCGGACCCGAACTCCCCGACGTTCCATGTGAAGCACCTGGCGACTGCCCAAGCGGCATCTCGCTCGGTCGTCTGGAGGACCGGCGTCAGCTTGTGGCGGCAATGGACGACCTGCGCCGCGAGGCCGACGCGAAGCTTCGCGATCTCGACGCTTATCACGCAGCGGGCCTTCGACATGCTGACGGGCAAGGCGGTCGCCGCGGCTTTCGACATCAGCGCCGAAGACCCGCGGCTCCGCGACCGGTATGGCCGTCACACCTTCGGGCAGAGCGCCTTGCTGGCGCGGCGGCTGGTCGAGGCGGGGACGCCGTTCGTGACGGTCAACTGCGTGCCGTGGGACCACCATGGGACCAAGCCGCAACTGCACGACCGAGGTGGGCGCCCGCAAGCTAATCCCGCCGCTCGACCTGGCCATCGGCGCATTGATCGACGATCTGGTCGCGCGCGGCCTATATGACTCGACCCTCGTCGTCGCGATGGGCGAATTCGGCCGTACGCCGCGCATGAACAAGGACGCCGGCCGCGACCATTGGGGGAACACGTTCAGCGTTCTGATGGGCTGCGGCTCGATGCGGATGGGCCAGGTGATCGGCAAGAGCAGCACCCGCGGCGAGCACGTCGTTGACCGGCCCGTCAGCCCGCAGGACGTAGCCGCGACGGTCTATCACCACCTGGGAATCGACGCTCGCTCGGTCGTTTTTCCCGACCGGGCCGGACGGCCGACGTACCTGATCGAGAGCGGCGAGCCCATCCGCGAGCTTGTCGGATAGCCCAGGCCGTCCGCCGGTTGCGGCCCAGTGCGAGAGCGTTCGCCCGACAGCTCAGGCTGGAACGGCCGAAGCTTCTTGTGACGGCTCATTCATTCGCCCCTGCTCCCTCCATCAAGGAGTCCTCGATGCCACCTCCACGCGCGATCGGTTCACGAACCCGTCGTTGCCTGGCGAACTTCCTCGCGGTCCTCGCATGGTGCACGCCTTGCGGCGCGGGCGAGCTCTTCCGGGACGACTTCTCCAGGTTTCCGCCCGGCTGGCTCACGCGGCCGGTCGGCCAGCTCAACGCCGCGATCCAGGAATACCACTACCTGCCGCACCGCGGCGTGCCGCTGGGACCGTGGGCCAACGCCATCTGCCACCTTGACGCCTGGGCCGTCGGCGAGGAGGAGGGCCACGCCGTACCTGGAGCAGCACACGGTCAACGACCAGTCCCGGCTGATGAATCCGATCTTCCTGACCGGAGACCCCGAGTGGGGGGATTACGCCGTCGAGGTCGGGGTGCGGCCCCTTTCCCTCGACGACATGGCCGGCGTCGTCTTTCGCTACCACACCAACCGCCACTATTACCTGTTCGCGCTGACCGGCGGCAAGCGGGCCCGCCTGGCGCTGCGGCTGCCGCTCGAAAAAGTGCTCCGCGTGGCGGACTGGCGCGAGCTCGGCGCCGCTGACGTTCCCGTACGACACCACGCGGTATTACCGCCTGCGGGTCGAGAACGACGGGCCCACGATCCGGGCCTCGATCGACGGCAAGCTGATCCTCACGGCCGACGACGGCGAGCTGCTCCGGGGCAAGGCCGGCGTCACCGCCAACATCCCGGCGCGGTTCCAGGACTTCCACGTCACCGCGCCCGATGAGGTGAAGGCGCGGATCGCCGAGCGGGTCGCCCGGCGCGAGGCGGAGCTCGCCGAGCTGCGCAGCCAGAACCCGCGGCCCAAGTTGTGGAAGCAGTTCGCCACCCCGAAGTTCGGGGCCGGGCGGAACGTGCGGTTCGGCGACCTCGACGGCGACGGTGCGCCCGAGATGCTCATCGCCCAGAACATTCCCCGGATCGGCGACAACTTCATCCAGATCAGTTGCCTGACGGCCGTGACCTTGGATGGCAAGGTGCTCTGGCAACTCGGCCGCCCCGACCCGCGCAACGGCCTCCTGACCGCCGACACCCCCTTCCAGATCCACGACCTCGACGGCGACGGCCGGAACGAGGTCGTGATGGTCAAGGACTTCAAGCTCCAGGTTCTGGACGGCGGCACGGGACGGGTCCGGACTTCAGTCTGGATGCCGGAGGCGCTTCCCGATAACGGCAAGAAGCCGTTCACGCTGACCAACGGCGACTCGCTGGCCTTCCTCAACCTCTCCGGGCAGCCCGGCCGCCGCGAGTTCCTGGTCAAGGACCGCTACTCGAACTTCTGGATCTTCGACAGCGGCCTGAGGCGTTTGTGGCAGGGCCAGGGGCAGACGGGACATTACCCCTTTCCCTTCGACCTCGACGGTGACGGCCGCGACGAGCTGGCGATCGGCTACGCCCTCTGGGACCACCGAGGGCGCCAGATCTGGAGCCGCGACGCCGAGCTCGACGACCACGCCGACGGCGTCGCGGTGGGCAACTTCGCGGCCGGACGCCAAGGCCGAGCCGAGGGTCTACGCCTGGGGCAGCGACGAGGGGTTCTTGATGTTCGACCGACGCGGCACGATCCTGAAGCACGTGCGGATCGGCCACGCCCAGACCGCCAGCGTCGGGAAGTATCTGCCAGACCGGCCCGGGCTGCAACTGATGTGCATCAATTTCTGGAAGAACCCCGGCATCGTGTCGCTGTTCGATCACGACGGCAATCTTCTGGGCCAGGAGGAGCCGATCCACTCCGGCAGCCCGATGCTCCCGGTGAACTGGCGAGGCGACGGCCAGGAGTTCGTCCTGCTCTCGGGCAACGCCCGCGAGGGCGGAATGATCGACGGCCGGATGCGCCGGGTGGTCATGTTCCCCGACGACGGCCACCCCGACCTGGCGGCCTACGTCGCCAATTTGACAGGCGACGCGCGCGACGAGGTAATCTTCTGGGATCAAGAGCGGGTCTGGATCTACACCCAGGACCGCCCCGTTTCGGGTGATCGCGTCTACGCGCCCTCAAGGAACCCCGATTACAACGAGTCGAATTACCGCACGATCGTCTCGCGGCCGGGCTGGGCCGAGGCACGGACACCTTGACGGATGGCAAATCCTCCCCAGGCCTGACGGCGATCTCCCTGTTGTTGTTCGTCGTGCTCGCGGGCGTCTTGCGTGCCGAGGACTGGCGGCGCGAGGTGGACGCCTTGCGGCCCAGGGACGTCACCTCCCGAAGTGCGGCAGTGCTTGATAGCCTCGAGCGGCGGGCGCGCGAGTCACTGGCTACGATCCGACGGTCCCACACGGCCGCCGATGCTGACCGAGTACGCGCGCGGCTCCGGCGAAAGCTAGAGCGATCGCTGGGCGTCGGGCGACTTCCCTGGCCCCCGGGGCTGCGTCCGCGCATCGTCGGCACACTCCGACGCGCCGGGTATCGCATGGAAAAAGTGGTCTACGAATCCCTCCCCGGCGCGCGGGTCCCGGCCCACCTTTACCTTCCCGAGGGGTTGGAACGGCCCGCACCGGCCGTTCTGTTCTATCCCGGCCACTGGTGGCCCGACAGCAAGGCTCGCCCGGATTTCCAGGCCTTCTGCATCAACATGGCCCGGCTCGGCTTCGTCGTGCTCAGCTTCGACCCCTTCGGCCAGGGGGAGCGGGGGGTCTCGTCGCGCGACCACCGCCGCACCGAGGCGCTCCTGGTGGGGGTCGCGCAGCAGGGATTCGCCGAGTACGAAACCCGCTGCGCGCTCGAGTACCTGCTCTCCCGGCGGGAGGTCGACCCGCGGCGGGTCGGGATCACCGGTGCATCGGGGGGCGGCTACAACACCTGGATCACCGCCGCGCTCGACGACCGGATCGCGGCGGCCGTCCCGGTGGTCGGCACCAGCGACTTCGCCGAGCAAATCCGCGTCTGCCGGCCGCTCGACTGGTACCACGCCGCCGAGCACTGCCATTTCGTCCCCGGCCTGATCCGCTACGCCAATAACCACGAGCTTCTGGCCATGGCGGCCCCAAAGCCCGTCCTGATCGTGGCTGCGTCCCGGGACGAGAGCTTCCCCATCGCCGGCGTACGGGACGTCGCCAGATACGGCCAGCAGCTCTACGCGTCCTATGGCGCTCGGTGAGAAGATTGGCCTGGTGGTTGACGAGTCTCTGGGGCACGGCTACCAGCGGGCCAAGCGCGAGGCAGCGTATGGGTGGTTCCTCCGCTGGCTGATGGAGCGCGGTGACGGCGGACCGCGCCCGGAGCCCCCAACCGAGACGCTGCCCTTCGACTCCGACGAGCTCCGCTGCTTTCCGCCCGGCCGGAACGAGCCGGCCGGTCCGGCAATGATCGAAGCAGTAATGCGGTTGTCGCGCGACGTGCCACCCTCGCCGCCGCGGCTCGACATGGAAGCGGTCCTCGGCCCGTTGCCCTCTGCCTCGCCGGCCGCGGCTCGTCTCGGCACCGGCCGGCTCCAGCGGCTGTTAGTCCCGACGGAGCCCGGCCTCGACGTCCCGGCCTTCCTGCTCCAGCCCGATGGTGAGGTCCGCGGCGTGCTCGTCGCCCTCGACGACCGCGGCAAGGAATCGCTGGCTTCGGACGCCGTGGTCGAGGCAGCGCTCGCCCGCGGCTGGGCCGCCTGCGGCGTCGACCCCCGCGGCATCGGCGAATCGGCCACGGACAAGATGGGCTGGGTGTTCGCCGTGAGCCTCTTGCTGGGAGAGAACTTCGTCGGCCGCCAGGCCTGGGACCTCGGGCGGGTGTTTGAAGCGCTCGGCGCCATAGCGAGATTCGCCGGCAAACCTGTCGGCCTCTACGCCCGCGGGCAGAACGCCTGCCTCGCGGCCACCTACGCGATCGCCCGAGCGTCCGATCTCGGTCGGCCCGCGTTGCGTTTGCGTTGGTATCTGCTGCGCAATGGGTTCCTGAGCTACCGCGCGTTCATCGATCGACCGCGGTCCCTGGCCTTGTCATATCGGCTCATGCCCGAGGACCGAGACCGGACCACCGCGTTCGATCGCGAGATCCCCGCATCGTTTTTCGCCTTCGACGCCCTGCGCTCCTTCGACCTGCCCCAGCTCCTGGCCGCGTCGCGGGCCGAAGGCTTGATCGTCAACGCCCAAGACGGCGACCGCGAGCGCCTCCCGGAGGCGGTCGTCCACGGTTTGCTCCCTCCGCGCGTTCGGGCGGTTTCCGCGGACGAGCCTGGTCAGAGGATCGGGCAGTTCCTCGCCGCGGTTCTCGGCCAGGGGAAATGATCCTGATGATCATCCAAACCAGCTCGACGGCGGAGTCAGCCGGCGACGGGTCGTATGTCGGATCGTTCACGGTCCCCGAACCGAGGTCTCTCATTCGGGCAGGCCGTCGTTCGATCCGAGGCCGACTCTGGAACCGCGAGGAAACGGCTACGACCTGTTCAACCAAGCCGAAACCGCGTTCTGAGAGACCGCCGAACTTCACGAAGATCCGCTCGTTTTTTCCGACGAGGTTAATGCGCCGGCGTTACGGGTCCCGTGATCGAGAAGGTCGGGTCGATTGGTAACCGACCGACTGACTCCGTTCGAATCGCCGAAGCGCTCGGGACACTTTCATCAGCCCAGACTCGCACCGGCCCAGCGTGCGGATCAGCGAGATGTCTCGGGTTTTCGCAGGAGGGCCTTGCAGTTTAGCGCGATCGCACGATAACGCGATGCGGCATTCCGTCGCGTGTTGGGAAAGCCGCGGAGACGATACCGTCCCTGAACTGGAGGAGCTCCACATCATACAGCGTTGCCACAAGCGTATCTCGCGCCGCGTACCGACGCGAGACGACAACCTTCGATCCGTCTGAGGTCAGGCGAGTGATGGAGTATTGGGAGCGACGGCCCCGAAAAACGACCTTTTCCCTTCCACCATCTCCGTAGATGGTATCAATGGTAACTACTGCGTAGATCGTGTCATTTCCCTGACCGCCGTGGCTCACGTTGTCTGCTTGCCCCAAGAATCCCTGATGAAATAGCGCATGATCGGCTGGCCATATAAGCGATCTCAAAGGGATCACTCGCGTCTCCCGCGAGCGCGATCCGAGCCTCCAGCGCCTCCACAGTCAGCCCAAATCGGGCTCGACGGCGGCCGGCATTCTCTGGGCGAGGACGAGCCAGGCTGGATTTCAGGCAGCGAAGAACCGAGAGTGGCGACATCGTGCGTCTCCGCCGTCGTTGGTGGCTGGTGCGAGATCCTGATTGGCGGCGAGTGGGACCGTGAGGCGAGACCTCGATTCCCAGGACGATGCGACATCGACGCCGTCAGCGGCAAGCTAAACCGGCACGAAGCCGCGCGCGGCCTGCTGGCCGCCAGCGATCGCGACAACCGGCTTGCCCTGCCGGTCACTCGCCACGAACCGTTCCATCTGCTCGTGGCGGCTGACCGGCCAACCGATCGACGGTACAATCCGATGTATGCCCGGTAGGGGATTCATTCAAAAAAATAGCTCTGAAGGACCAGCAATGCCTCCGCACGTCAGTTGGACCCGCCGCGCCGAGCAACGATGCAGCGCCGCTTTGCAAGGCGAGCCGGAACTCGCGCTCGCCTGCGACGATCAAGCCGAGCTGGTCCGCCGGCTTCAGACAGCGTTTGCAGACGCCATTGACGTCGTGGTGCTGAATTATCATGTCGGATTCAAGAAGCGGCCCGGCGAGCACATCTTGCGAGTCGATGTGCATCGGCCGCACGCCGCGAACACGTATGTCGTGAAGCTGGCGGGAAGCGATCGACTGGCACGAGAACGCGACGCCTGGGCACAGTGCGGCCTCTCCGACACCAACCCGGTCTTCATGCCGCTGCTCGCGGTTCCCGACCCGCTGGACGCCGGCCGGCTCTGCGCACTCGCGTACCAGGACGCCGAGGCGCACATCGGGTCTGAAAGCACCGTCTGGTTTGAGACTGCCGTACAGCACTCGGTGCGATTCAATCGGCCCACGGTCGAATCGATTCGCAGCGTGCTCCGCGACGTGTACGCGCAAACCACCCGCCTTTATGAATCCGCACGACTGCAAGCCGCCAGGAGCGTGGGGATCGAAACCATGCCGATCCGCGAGCAACCCAGCGGGCGGCACCAACTGGGCGGGACGCTCGAGCTCTGGAATCGTTCGCCGGCCATGGCCATTCGCCGCCGGGTCGACGCCGCGTTTCACATCGGGTTCGCCGGATTCGTCGATCCGGTCGATTATTTCGTCTTCCTGGCCGGGGAACAGCCAAAGGCGTCGATCCTGCCGGAGCAGCTCCGCGGCCTGGCCCACGGCGATCTTCACGGCCGAAACGTGCTGGTCGGCATCGACGAACGGGAGGCGGCCAACTTTCCCAGCCTGTTCGACTACGAGCACATTCATCGCGACAATCTGGTCGGCTGGGATTTCGCGGAGATGGAAACCGAACTGAAAATTCGGTGCTACGAACATGTCTTTCCCAACCTCGATGAAGCCAGCCGGGCACGACGCATTCAGCAATTTGAATGGCGCTTGATGGAAGCGACGCGGCACGCTCACGAGACGAACCACTGGAGCGACGACGCGGCCGCCGCCCTTACGGCGGAGGGTCGCCTCTTCTCGATATTGCTGGGTGTTCGTCAAGAGGCCCATGCGATTCTGAGCCGGCCGCGTGCCGGATCGATCGAGTGGCTGGATGAGTACCTGTTTCTGCTCGGCGCTTATGGGCTCACCACCGTCCGGTACGAGAACCAACCTCCCCTGGAACGGACCGCAGCGTACATTTCCGCGGGCGTCGCGGCGGCCTTCTGGGAAAACCTGTGCGGCCCCCGGGCCGCTCCCCCCGCCGACCTCGCCGCGCTCCCAGACTGGCCGTGCCCGGGTTACCACGTATTGCTGACAGTGGCACACCGGTGGAATCGTGGGGATGACTGCGAACGCGAGCAGGCGGAACAGCTTTTGAGCTCGCTCATCAAACGATATCCAGCAGCTTTGCATGTTTGGTTCGAATGGGCCTTCAACCGCGCCAAGCACGGCCGATTCGACGAGGCACTGAAGGCGGTCAAAAAGATTCACGAAACCTTCGGCGATGCGATGGGCGAGGACGCGTACAGCCTCTGGGGCCGCTGTTACAAGGAGGCTGGCGACCGACATCTCGAGAGCGGAAGACGTTGCGAGCGCGGGTCCGCGGAGCAGCGTTCGTCGTTCGAGGATGCCGACGACGCGTACATTCTGGCCGTCGCGCGCTACCGGCAAGCCTACGAGGTGGAAGGAGGGTTCTTTCCGGGGATCAATCTGGCGACGCTGCTTTTCCTTCGCGCCGGTCTGAGCGCGTGCCTGGACCGTCCGGCGGAGGCCGCCTCACTACGCCAGCAGTCCAGCGACCAGGCGGTGACATTAGGCCAGTCCAAGTTCCCGGAGAAACTGCCCGACGACAATATCTGGCGACGGGCGACGCAGGCTGAGGCAGCCATCCTCCGCCGCGACTGGAACTACGCCGCTCTGCGCTACCGCTCCGCGCTGGATCAGGAGAACCGCCAAGCTCATCATCCCGCCAGCATGGGGCATCAATTGCGCCGCTTGATCGAAGCCTATGGCCTGTTCGGAGAGACCGTGCCGCGCGAACCCTTCCTGAAAGTTCCCGAGCTCTTGACCTACTTCCCCGAGGAGACCACGACATGAAATATCAACCCAGGCCCCTGGATACCTCGGCTGTCCTCTTGCCGGCGTCGCTGCACGGGCTCCAGGAACGGCTGGCCGAGAATGCGCACGATGTCTGGGCTATCACGCGTATTGCTCAGGGCTGGAGCTACGGGCCTCATCGCGACGATGCCAACAAGAAACACCCTTGCCTCGTGCCCTATTCGGAGTTGCCGGAAAGTGAGAAGGAATACGACCGCAATACGGCTGTCGAGACGCTGAAGGCGATACTGGTTCTCGGCTACACAGTTCGCGAACCGCAATGATCCTGGAGCCTACGACCATGAACGCCGGCGGTAGGTCGAAACGTGGGGGCTTCACGCTCGACGCCATCTACGCACTCGGCAGGCTGTTCATGTCCAAGGGCTGGATCATCGGCCTGTCGCTGATCGCCCTCACAGTGGTCTTGGGCACGCACGGGTTTCTGGCCACGAAGTGGGAAAACGACGGCAACCTGAGCTTTACCGACGCGCTCTACAAGGCCGTATCGCTGCTCGCCATTCAAACCGGGGCCGTGCCAGCGGCCAAGATCTGGCAGCTCGAGCTCGCACGGTGGCTCGGCATGCTGTTCTGGGCATCGGCCTTGGTCACGGTGGTCATCAGGCTGTTCCGGGAGTCGGTTTACGCTCTGCTCGTGAAGACTTTCGCCAGCGATCATATCATCGTCGCCGGTCTGGGACAGCACGGCGGCCGGTTGATCGAGGCCCTGCGGGCCAGGCAACGAACCGTCGTCGTCATCGAACCGAATCGCAATCATCCCGCCATCGATCAGTGCCGGCGAATCGGGGCCATTATCCTCTTCGGCGAGCCCGACGATTCCCGTATGCTCCTTTGTGCCAACCTGCCAGTCGCATCGACCGTGCTGGCTCTCTTCCTCGATGAACGCGATTGCGTCCGTACCGGCACGGTCGCTTATCGGCTGCTGCACGCTCTGAAATCGACCCCCAGGCGGCCGGCCGTGCGGTGCGTGCTGCGACTCACCGAGCCGGGCCTGCTCGACGTCGTCCGTAGCCACAAGATCAAGACAGACCCGACCGACCGCATCCAGTTGGAGATCCTGAACTCGCATGAGATCGCCGCTACGACCATGGTTCGCGAGGCGACCGCGAACAGTCCCGCCGGCGCGGTCCGCAAGGCCGCGGTTCTCGGCCTTGGCAGCCACCACCGGCTCGGTGAGATGGTGGTCCTTCGCGCTGCGAAAGACCATCTGATCGCAAACGACGGGCATGTCGGCGAGAAACTGCAAATCCACGTATTCGACAAGGAAGCAAGTGAGTGGCTCGAATCCTTCCGCAGCCGCTATCCGGCGGTGGACCAGTTTTGCACGATTACGGCCCGGTCCTGCTGGGCCCGCAAGGTCGGCGCGTCGGCATTCGACCACGATTACGACGCGGCCTTCGTCTGCATCCCCGACGAAGGACACGCCACCGCCGAAGCTGTCATGCTGCGGCGCGAGGTGTTGACAAAGGGGCAGCCGATCATGGTGCGCGTGTTGCACAGCCGCTCCGGGTATGGCGAATTGATCGGCGAGCCCGCATCCGGCTGGGGCGAGAATATCCACGCCGTCGGCCTGGAGGATGCACTTTTCGACCCCGACACCGCGACACAGCCCGAGCTGGAACTACGCGCCCAGACCATTCACCATGACTACCGGGCGCGGCAGAAAGATCGAAACGAGCCCGCCAACAAACGCTGGGCCCTGCTGGACGAGACTTTCCGCGAGGCAAACCGCACACTCGCGGAGCGCTACGCGGCCCACCTGGCTTTTACCGACGGCTGCCGGAAGACGAAACGCTATCGCTGGGAGTTTCGACCGGACGGGTTCACGCGAATCAACACGACGGAGGACCTCCTTTTCCGGTTCAGCGACGACGAGCTCGAAGCGCTCGCCGCGCGCGAGCATCACCTCTGGAAAGAGGAGCGCGAGCAAGCCGGTTGGAGGTACGGTCCGGTCAAGGACGCCGATCTGAAGACGAACCCCCTCCTGGTCGAATACTCGAAGCTGACGGATGAGCAGATCCGCGAATACAACCGCAACTTCGTCCGCGGCATCCCCCGCATCCTGGCACTGGCCGACTACACAATCGTAGCCAATGAGCCGGACTCGTAAGCCGCTGACTTCCTACGCAAATGGAATCGTGAGCGCAAAGCAAGCACCCTGGGAGCTATTCGCGTGAATCCGCAGGTCGCCTCCCAGCGCGCGGGCCAGGCGGCGGCTCAAGGCGAGACCCAGCCCGACTCCCGGCGCCGATGCCGCGGCATCGTGGGCCGATTTCGAGAACGGCCGGAACAGCCGGCCGTACATCGACGGGGGCACCCCAGGACCATGGTCGCTCACCGTGATCATCAGGTATCGCCCCGCCGGCGCGACATCGAGGTGGATGCGGCGGTCGCTGGCGCTGCCGGCATACTTGACCGCGTTGTCCACCAGGTTCGAGAGGATCTGATCGACGACCGATAGATCGACATGCACGTCTGTCTGGATATCGACCGGTCCCACGATGAGCTCCATGCCGGCTTGCCGCGCACGGTTTGCGAGCCGAGGAACCAGGCGATCGAGGAGCTGGGCGGGCGGGACGACCTCATGGGCCTTGGTCGCTCGGCCCCGCTCCAGCCGGGCGTAGGCCAGGACGTTCTCGACCAGGTGGCCGAGCCTGTCGGCCTCGGCGCGGAGCGTCCTGTAGTAGGTCTGCTGCGAATCGGGCCCCTGCACCATTCCCTCATCGAGCATCTCGGTATAGAGGCGAAACGTCGTCAATGGGGTACGCAGCTCGTGCGTCACGGCCGAAACGAACGTCCCCCGGCGCTCGCTGAGCGCAAGCGCGGCCTGGAGCATCAAGCCGACCGCGAGGGCAGCGAGCGCCAGGCACACCCAGGCGATCGACAACGAGAGCCGGATGGGAGACCACCAGGGCTCGGCTAGATCGGCGACGGGGCCGGGAATCAGCCGCACGGGCAGCGACGCGAGCATCCGCGCCTGAGGCTGCCCGCTCCCTGCGCGGACGGGCTCGAGGATTGCGTCGGGCGCCAGGTCGGCGGCGGTCTCGATCAGGTCGCTGCGGATCACGTCCCAGTCGAGCCAGCAGCCCTGGAGGAACGTTCCTTCCTCGACGCGCACCCGCCGCGCGAGCAAAAGCGCGGGGCCGACCCACACGGCCTCGAGCGGGCCCTGGCTCACGCTCGATCGCGCGGCGAGCGGAGCAGCCGCGGCCGGCGCGGCGCTCTGGGCCAGCTTCGCGTTCCGCGACCGCATCAGAAACTCGTTCGAGCTTCTCAACTGTTGTGACTGCTGGGATTGCTGGGATTGTTGTTCAAACGCCTGCGCCAGGCCGGCGCTCGCGATCGGCGAAAGCTCGTTGGCCGACAACGCCGCCGCGAGGGTGTCACGGCTGACTAGCCGGCTCAGCTCCTGGAGCCGCCCGGAGGCAAGCTCGACCTTTTCGGGAGGCAGGTAACGGGCCTCGCACAGGTCGCGCATGTTGCCGGCAGGGACCTGCGGCGAGCTGAGACGGCCGTCAGGCCCATACTGGAAATGGAGGCGGATCTGCCGCGACAACGACGTCAAGAGCGGCGACGGCACCAGGACATCGCCTTTCTCGATCTCGGCGAACATGCAGGTGAACGCGCGCTCGGCCGGGTATAGCGAGCTATAGGCGAAGTAAGGCCGAGCACTCTCCTCGGCGATCAGGGGCGCCAGGGCCGAATCCATCCGCCAGAGGACCAGTTGCAGATTCTCTTCGAGCGCGGCCTGGCGGCGCGCCTTCGCCTCGGCGCGTTCGAGCGCAAGCGCCGTGGCTGCGACGCCGGCCATCGCCGCGACGGCGAGCGCGACGCAAAGACCAAAGATCAGCCAGACCGAGCCGAGTTGTTTCATGGTGAGCCCGACCCCGATCCGGCGATCATGTAGCCCTGACCCCGCACCGTCAAGACGATCCGCGGGCTCCCGGGGTCGTCATGGAGCTTCTCGCGCAGACGGGCGATGTGCATGTCGATGGTCCTGGTGGTGATACCCACCGGGTTCAGGCCCCAGACCGTTGCGAGCAGCTCGTCACGAGAGACCGCTCGGCCGGCGTGAAGGGCAAGGTAGTGCAGCAGCTCGCATTCACGCTCTGAGAGAAAGGTGCGCCTGCCGTCGTCAAATCGAATCTCCTGGCGTTCCAGGTCGGCGATTCCTCCGTCGAATGACAGCCGCCTGACGGCGCAAGGCCGGTCCGGCACCCGCCGCAAGACAGCCTCGATCCGCGCGAGCAGCTCTTTGAGAGAAAATGGCTTGACCACATAATCATCGGCGCCCAGCGCCAATCCCTTCACGCGGTCGTCCTCCGCTCCCCGCGCAGTCAGGACGATCACCGGCAGTGGCAGCCGCGCGGAGCGGATCTCGTGCAGAATGGTCAGGCCGTCGCGGCCGGGAAGGACCAGGTCCAGCAAGAGCAAGTCGCAGCCGGATCCGAGGGCCGCGGCCAGTCCCGCGGCCCCCTCCCCCGCTTCCAGCGTCGCATATCCGGCGAAGCCGAGAGCATCGACCAAGCCCCGCCGGATCGCGGCATCGTCCTCGACAATCAGGATGCGTTTTTGGTGCATAATTCGAGCATTCTGCGCCGAAATAGGTCACCCGAAAGGTCGTCTTTCGCAGAGCGAAAGGCGACACTCATACGTGCCAAACGCGTGAGCCTATTCGAACGTGAAGCGCTGCCGGGTCGCTTGGTCCCGAATTGCCTTCGAGAACGCGCGATCCAGCGTGTCGTCCTTGGCTGGGGCCTGCTTCTTGCGCTCGGCGGCCAGGAACTGCTCGCGCTTCTTGTTCAGTTCGAGAATCCGCGTCTGAATCGTTTGGCGCTCCTTGGCGGCTTGATCGACCCTCGCCTTTCGGGCTGCCTTGTCGAGTTTTGCGAATTCCGGCGCCAAGTCTTCATCCTTCAACTCCTCAAGCTTGCAACGGCCATTCTTGATCGCGTTGACCAAGTCCCAGGCATCGTTGCAGTAAAACGCATTCCCCTTGGAGATCGAGCGGTTGACCAGAACCCCGGGTGACGCCGCGCTCGCGTTGGCATCCTGAACCGATTGTCGCGCCAAACCTTCCTGACCCATCTTACCAAACGGAAGATAGGTCTTATTCAACTCGACGCCCAGCTTGGCGATCTCGGCGTCTTGTGGTGCGGGGATATCCACGATCTTCTGGTTCTGGTCGATGCTCAGATAACGGCCATCGGCGAGCACGGCGCCGTCTTTCCAGCCCGTCTGCAATCCCTGAGCGGCCGCGCCGCAGAAGATGGTGTTGACGACGATCCCTCGCTCGATGGCCGCGCGACAGGAACCGTGGAAATCGACGCTTCCCTGCGTGAAGGGCTCGTTGCCCGCGATGAAGATCGCCTTGTAGACGTCGGACGATTTGCTCCATTTCAGCCGGTTGGCGGCCTCGCGGATGACCCAGCCGCAGTACTCGTCTCCGCCATTGGTCTTGAGCGCGAACAGCTCCTCGGAGACGCGGTCGAGGTCGTCGGTCAGCGGCAGGATCATCCGGACAAAGCCTTCGCCGGACGAGAGCGTCTGCTTGCCGTATTCAAAAAGTGCGACCTCGATCGCCGGCGGCCGGCCGTCCTTCTTCGCCCGGACAAACTCGTTGACGACGCTCCAGAGCTGCGTCTTGGCCTGGGCAATCAGACCGTCCATGCTGTTGCTGGTATCGAGCAAAATGGCGATCTGAACCGTGACATGCGGCGGACCCGGGGACGACTCGGCCGGGGCCGGACGGCCAACCATCAAGAATGAATCGAACGCGAGACACGCGGAAACAAAAGCGATGCGCTTCATGGAATTCCCTCCAAATAAAAGGAAACGACCACCCGCGGGCTGGGACGCCCGCACCACTACCCAGAATTACGGCTGAGGAGCGGGTGCCTTGATCAACACCCGCCGGCCGTCGACGATCATCAGGATGTCACCGCGGAGCGCGATGCTTCCCTGGCGGCCTTCGGCGCCAGCTTCGCCGCCAGATCGCGAAATTCCTCGGAGCCGAAGACGATGACCTGTTCGGGCTTGACCTCGGCAGGGCTCGAGACGATCCGGCTGTCGATCCAACGGTCGCCCCGCTTGTAAAAGGCGAGATCGCAGACCTGCTGCACGGTCGTGGTCGCGACCTTGTTCATCGCCGCGTCGAAGAACTCGTTGCGCGGGTTCACGCAGCTTATGGACTTTTGATACTGGTTATTCAGGTCCTGGTTGACCGAGGCAAGCCCGCTGCGGGTCTGGATGGCGCGCTGTCGCAGAAACCCCTCGGCCTGCGAAACGACCTGCTCCTTCCGGGAAAAGTCGGTCCCTTGTTGCGCCAGGAATGCGGTGTACTCCGTGAGGATGCCGAACTCGGTCGAGAGCCGCACGATCTCATCGACGAGCTCGCGATTGGCTGGTGTTGCGTTGGTCTTGGCCTCCCGAGAGACGACTCCCGGCGCGCCTCCTTGTTCGCGGATTGCGTCCACCAGCAAGCCGATCTTGCGGCTGGCCCAGAGCCGCGGAACAAAGCCGTTGCGCGTGGTCGCGTGGTTGACCGGCAGGCGAAACTTGAAAACCCGCGGCGTCCCCCGATAGTTTCCCCGCAGGATGAACTCCAGCGGCCCCTCACCGATATACTGGCCCAGCAAGACAATCTGGTCGCCATCGAAGACATCCGGAATTCGACCAGGAATCAGCTCCCGGCTCCGGCGCCGGCCCTCGTGTTCACCGACAGTGAGCTCGGGATCGGCAAGCACAGGTCCGCGCAGCCGCTTGAAGACATCCGCGACTTTCACCTCGACGTCCTCGGAGGGGAGGATGAACGTGGTCGTCGCCCGGCTTTCGTAGGCGATCTTCTCCAGGAGCGGCGTATTCACATCCACGCCGACTCCAAAGGTAAAGATCCGCCGCTGGTGCGGGTTTCCCTTGCGGGCGAGCTCGCGGATCGACACTTCCGATGTCTGTCCAATGGTCGGCAACCCGTCGGTCATGAACAAGACGATCGGCAGAGTGCCGGCGGAAGGCGGCTGCCTGAGGGCCTCCAGGAGGGCATCGTGGATATTGGTTCCACCCCGCGCGGTCATTCCCTCGAGGAATTCGCTCGCCCCTTTGATCGTCTGTCGCGATTTGATCACAGGCCGTGCGGAGAACGCGTTGACCGCCTCGTTGTAGAGGATCACGTTGAACGCTTCGCCGTCGTCCAGGCCGGCAAGAACCTGGAGGGCAGCCTCGCGGACCTGGGCAATCTTCTCGCCGCGCATGCTGCCGGAGCGGTCGATGACCAGCGTGACCTCGCGCCTGAGGGCCGCCGGCTCGGGTTCAGTCGTTCGCGATGGCAAGCCGGCCAGGAGCAGGAAATAGCCGCCGCCGACTTTCGGGTCGGGGTAGGCGAACAGAGAGGCCGAGACTTCGCCGCGCTCGCGCAGGAACGAGAGCCGGAACGGCCCGGGCGCCGTGCTCGCTGAGTCAACAAGCTCGACGGTCGCGGCGTTCGGTCGCGGCCGCGAGGTTCGCAGCAGGTGGCTCGGCGAGTAGACGGCGGCAATCGGCGCGCTCGCCGAGATCTTGACGGCGATCTTCCAGGGAACGGTGTATTCGACCGACTCGCTCCGGGGCAGGACGTAATCGACCCGGTCGCCGGTCGCCGGCAGCAGGTGCTCGTAAGTCAGCCGGACCGCCTGGGTCCCTCCCGCCTCGACCGGGAAAACGCTCGAGCGGACCAGGTTGAACCCGCCAAATTCCAGCAGGGCCGGGTCGCGAGCCTGGGCGACGATGCGATCGTAGGTCGCTTTCGCCTCGTCCCGGGGCAGCAGTCGTGCGGATGGCTCGGCTCCAGACCCCTGAAACGAAAACCCACGGATCACCGCCCGGTCGGGAACGGGGACCAGCAGCTCCGCCTCTTGCCGCGCCGCAGCGGGATTGCGCAGCCGGATCTCCATCATCGTGGTCGCCACCTGCTCGCGAATGACGACTCCGACGTTCACAATTGAGATCTCAAGCGCGGGCCCGGGAGACCGCCCCATCGCATACGAGCGCGCCTGCGGCACAACGACGTTCGACGACCACGCCGCTCTCGGAAACGTCTGCGCGTGGGCGGTCCCGCGAGTCGATGGGAAAACCAGCAATGCCACAACAATCAAAGATCGCTTCATGACGCTCGCCCTCCAGATCGGCCTGCGATTTCAAGCTCACCGACTTATCATACGGTCGGGATGACCGAGCGATTGTCACGGCTTTGTAACAACCGGCGACGACTGGCAGCGTCGGGTGATTTCCACGAAGCCCGTGAGCACGACTGTCCACCCTTCCCCCGCTGGGGGAAGCTGGCCCGAAGGGCCGGATAAGGGGCAGCCCGACCACTGGCCGCAAAAAGTGGGGGCCAGGGTGGTGTGTTGAAAATTCCCTCCTTCACGGTGGTTTTGGTTCGTTGGCGGTTGGCCATTTCTGTTGCTCATGGAAGAGCCCAGCACGGCGAGTATTCCTGAGTTTCAACTCCGCCCTCCTTGCGGGGGACGATGAAGGTGGGATATTGAAATGTCCGGGTAGGAGGCCGCACCAGCTCGGGTAAGTTTTGTTGCGTCGTTGGACCGCCGCAGATTACTTTCATTGTGCCGCAACGTCTTTTGGAGTTCGGCTTTTTTTTCGTGTGTTTCGTGTGTTTCGTGTGTTTCGTGGTTGATAATCTTCCTGGCCCCTACCGAAGGATCTGGACGAGCACCTCCTCACGAGGGCGGTGAAAAACGCCGAGGTCAGCGCGGGGACGCAAGACCTCAAACCACGAGACACGGGAAAAATGAGGGAAGAGCGATGGCGGAAATGATTTACCAGAACGAGAGCTACAGCATCATGGGAGCCTGCTTCGAGGTCTACAAGGAGATGGGATGCGGGTTCTTGGAGCCCGTCTACCAGGAGTGCCTCCAGTTGGAACTCGCAGCCCAGGGTATTCCCTTCCGGCCGCAAATCGAACTCACCTTGCACTACAAAGGCAAACTCCTGGAGCAGACTTACAAGCCCGACTTTATTTACTTTGACAAGATCATCGTAGAAATTAAGGCCGTGAAGGAACTGACCTCGGAACATCGGGCTCAAGTCCACAATTACCTTCACGCCACTGGCTACAAACTCGGGCTTCTGGTGAACTTCAGCCACTACCCGAAGGTCGAATCCGAGCGCATCGTCCTGTGATCCCGTCTCGATTTAGCCTTCAATTCGCGTGTTTTGTGGGTTTGGTCATCGGCTCTGGTGATTGATCTCAACAGATTTCTGCCTGAACTCAGTGTGCGTTGGCAAATGCCAAAAACGGCCCGTGCAGGAAAGACGACTAACCACGAAACACACGAAACACACGAAAAAAAGCGGGAGACGGATACTTGAACTGCACGGTAAGCTCGCTCTCAGCAGACCATCATGGAAACCAAAACCAGAGGCACTCCTGAACGCCGCCTTTTCAACACCCCACCCCTGCTCCCCCTTAAGCAAGGGGGGGAGTTGTGCGCAACGGCACCCAGGGAACAGGAGATGGCTGCAAGCCCATGTTTTCCACGTCCCAGGGCCAGGGTGGAGTGACTCGGCACAATCGAGTACTTGGGATCAAACGTCCGACTGCCCTGCGGTTGGTAAGGCGTCCGGTATGGGAACCACCTTGAGGCAGTTCAGTAACACGCCGTTCCGCCTGGGGCTGTTCCCTGCTGCCGCGTCCTGCCTTTCCCGGGCTGGCCCACCCCTTGTCAAGTTCCGGAAGAGCGCCGGAATTTGCCGTAACTTGAATGGATTCTTGTGCTTCTGCGATGGTCATGGTCTCAGTGAAATTGGCTTCGTTCGGCGCATTTTCGCCGATTTCGCCCGTCCCACTCTGCGGACGAGGGACCAAGGTGACGGGCGGATGCAAATTGACCGTGAGACGGATTGGCAGTGCGTCCTGCAATCACTCGGTCCTGGTTATTTTTCGATCCGCCGGTCGCCTTTGATGGGAAAAAATGGGACTGGTTGGGACGTTTTCGAAGGGTTCCAGGCCCGTCTCGCAATACTCGGCAACGCAATGCGTCGGGGATCGGCGGCGTACCGGGTTATTATCATAAGTCGTTGATCTATCGGTTACTGTGTCGCCAAAGTCGCCCGATTCCAGCCCCTCTCGAGCCCGACGAATCGGGCTGGTGAATCGCCTCGGAGTGTCTCATCATCAATCGCGACGTCTCACGTTCCAGCACCGCCGATTTGCTACGGATGGGATCGTGTCGGCGACCTGGCGGTCCGTGCAGGAAACCTGGTGTCCGATGTGCTAATTCTCCCTATACATATAATATGCGCTGATTTTGGAATTTCATTAAAGCGCTGACGCCGTTTTGAGGGTTGAACCCGATCGGATCATTCTGTCTGGATTGGATTTAAATTTTTTTCCCAGATTTTTTTGGGCGTTCACTGTTTGCAAATCGAACAGCGCCTGGACGTGGCGGAGCGGCGGCGCGATGTGCGGGCGATATCGTCTTTGTGTTTTATGCCGAGTGCACCGCGCCGGCAATGTGCATCGGTCGCCAGGGTGCGCCGAGCCGCTTTTAGCCATGGAGATCAGGCAGCGAACGGAGGAGGAGGATCGTCGGGAGCGAAGTGGATCACCGCGACGGGACGAATTGTCATGGCGTTGGCCCACGCCAGCGATTGCGACACTTCGGAAAGGACAGGGATTCTTAACCACGGAGAGCACGGAGTGCCACGGAAAATCGGGTGAATCGCGTTCCGGCTAGATCCGCGACAGCTAGTCAGTCGTGCAACCGACGCCGGCCTGGAAGTAGTCATCACGCTCCGCGTGATGGGTCCCCGTCACGCGGAGGGCGACGACTACGAAATTCCCGATGACTTGTCAGCTCTCCATGGTTCACGCCTTGCCGAAAACAGTACGCCGCTCCAGCAGCGGCCGCCAGTAGCGCTCGATCACGGTCTCCCAGGTAAAGTCAGCCTCAAACCGCCCCGTCCCGCCAATCCCATTTCGCGCCTTTTGGTGTTGCGCTGCTTTCGGCTTGGCCCCGAAGGGGCCGCAACAAATCAGCCCAGGGCAACGCCCTAGGTACGCTGGTTCCGACCAGAACGTCCGAGCCCTGTAAGGGCGAAACGTCTCGCATACACGAGATGGACGAGGTTTTTGACGCGGGATTGAGACATCAACGGGTTCCTCGATTGTGCCGCCCTTTCAGGGCTCGTGCTTCGTTCAATTCCGGTTGTTCCCCAGGGCGTTGCCCTGGGCTGATATGTGGTCGCCCCTGCGGGGCGGCAAACAGCCCAACACCAAAACACGCGCCTCAGGTCCGTGTCATCCAGCAGCCTCGCGATGTTGGCCGCCAGGTTGACCGGATCTCCCGGACCGCAGAGCAAACCGGTCACGCCGTCGCTCACGGTATAAGGCACTCCCCCGATCCGGCTGGCGATAACAGGAATTCCCGCGGCCATCGCCTCGACCGAAGTGATGCTCGGCCCATCCTGGGCAATCGTGGGAACGAGGCAGATGTCGGCGGCCCGATACTGTCGCGGCAAGTCGGCCTGCGAGCACCACCCGACCGAACGGGTGAACTCATCGATCTGCCCCGGGGGATCAAAAGTCACGACCAGCTCGAAGTCGCTGCGCGTCTGGCGTAGCAACCGGCATGCTTCGTGAGCAACGTGGAACCCCTTGATGGTCTCGCCGGCCACGGCGGCCATGAACAGCAATTGTCGCCTTTCGCTCCGCGAAAGGGTTTTCTCATTGTTGGGCGCGGGTCCCCCGACCCCGCCCTCTGTTTGCATGTTGGGCGCGGGTCTCCCGACCCCGCCCTCTATTTGCACGTTGGGCGCGGGTCCCGCGACCCCGCTCTCTGTTTGCATGTTGGGCGCGGGTCTCCCGACCCCGCCCTCTGTTTGCATGTTGGGCGCGGGTCTCCCGACCCCGCCCTCTGTTTGCATGTTGGCGCGGGTCTCCCGACCCCGCCCTCTGTTTGCATGTTGGCGGCGGGTCTCCCGACCCCGCCCTCTGTTTGCATGTTGGGCGCGGGTCTCCCGACCCCGCCCTCCGCCGCGACCGCAGGTCTCCACTCTGATTCCGCGTCCACCACCCACGGAAACCGCCCCGCATCAATCCCCCACGGAACGACGCACACCCGCGCGCATAAGGTTCCAGCATCGCCGCAGTGAGCGGATTGAGCGCCAAAACCGCCTCGGCCTCAAGCAGCGCCCGTTGCATCGTCAAGTCATACTCCGCCGCCCCCACACCGGCCAAGGCTCGCTCAACCTGGTGCAGCGCCCCGGAGTGCCGCCCGCGCTCTGCCAAACACCTATGACAAACCTGCGGCGTGGCAAGCTGATTGCGAGGACACTGCTCGACCTGGGTCGGACCGATGCCCAGCAATCGCAAATTGTTGAGCGGGCAGAGGCATTCCTGGGCCTGGAACAGCAAGAGAACGCGGTAACCGCGCACGGCCTCGGCCAGCAGCGGCTTCATGTTCCAGGCATCGGTGATCGCCACAAGATCCGGTTGAAACTCATCGACCGCACGGCGATATCGCCGCTGAATCTCCGCGACATTCCACGACGGCCCATCAAATTCCAGCGCCTCGCTCGCAACCAGCCCATCCGCGGCCACGCGGCCGATCCCCCAGGCCGGAAAGCGGGCGAAGCACTGCCGCACCTCGTACCCGGCCCGAACCAAAAACCCAACCAGCCCGGCCGTATGCATATTGCCGCCGCCGGTCGAGGGCCAGTTGAAGAGGAAGCTGAGGACGGCGATGCGAACCTGGTCAGCGGGCCGGTCAAAGTAGTCATCACGCTCCGCGTGATGGTTTCCCTCTTCGTCCACTGAGTACCCATCACGCGGAGCGTGATGACTACTTCCCCGAGCCGCCGCGGGTGCAGCGCGTGCGGCCAAGTACGAGACCCGACCGCTCCCGTCGGCTGAGTGTGAACCGGCGACCGTCGGCTGCGAACTGGCGGGCGCCAATTGCCCTTTCCCCCCCTCGCCCTCTGGGAGAGGTCCTCGCAGGACGCGGGGGGTGAGGGTGGGGGAGAGGGTGCCCGAAGGCAATCCCCCCTCATCTGTCCTCCGGACATCTTCTCCCCCAGGGGAGAAGGCGCGGGTGAGGGGGTCCCAGCCACCAGCCCCGGCGCGAGGAGCCGGCACCAACTTCAGTTCGTCCAATTGCTCTTGCCCATCGGCAAAGCTGATCTCCGCCTCGAGCAAATCGCGATTGAGCCGCGCCAAGAGCAAATCACCATCCGCCTCCAGCGCCCTCTGCCACCCCTCGCGTGCCTCCTCAAACTTGCCTTCCAGCACGTCGAGCACGGCGAGGTCGTTCTGGATCAAGGCTCGGAGCCGCGCGTCTTTCTTCGCGGCGGACCGGTTGAGCCGGGCATAGATTCGCCGCGCTTCCGCGTACTTTCCCTGCTCCCCAGCCCGGCAAGCGTCAACGTATTGCTGCGGCCGACCTGGATGGGCCAGGGGCATTCGTGACGCGGTGTCGTTCCCACTCTGACCCGCGCCCGACTTCCGCCGCGCCGAACCGGACCCAGTTGCAATCTTCCGTCGTCTGCTCATTTGCCTGACCCAAGGGACACGATGACTCGCAAAGGGTGGGTAGATCTGGACCCGTTAACCACGGCAGCCAAGTTGGACACCCAAGAATGCGGGACAACCCGATCCCGTCGTCGATTTCCGTTCTTCCCCTTTCGTGTGTTTAGTGTTTTTCGTGGTTAAAAACCCGCACTCGTTTGTCTGCTCGGATCCGTCCTCAAAACCCGTGCTTCAGCGCGTCCTGCAATGCCCCGATCGCCAGCGCCGGGCAATGCAGTTTGTCCGGCGGCATGCCGTCCAGTGCCTCAATGAGGTCTTCGACCGTCAGCTCCCGGCACTCCGCGATCGTCCGTCCCACAATCAGCTCGGTGAGCATCGACCCCGACGCGATCGTCGGCCCGCAGCCGTACGTTTGGTACTTGGCGGCCACCACCTGATCCTGTTCGAGTTTCAAAAATAGCACCATGAACGGACCGCGACCCGGCGAACCGGCGTGGCCCGTCAGGTCGGGGTTTTGCAGCACACCGCCGTTCCGCGGTGCCATGACGTGCTCGGTCAGGGTCTCGGAGTACCTAGCCATCGCCACCGAATTGCCGTCGGGCGAACGAGAGCCGAGTTTGGGTTTCCGAGCAGGTCACCACGCCGGCGCATCCCTTGACGGTCCGGCATTCCTTCCCGCAGGGCTGGCGTTGTCGCTTGATGCTGCCACCCTCGGCTATTTCTGTTTCGTTTTGGTTAACAGAACGTCCCAGACCGTGGCGACGCCTCGCTCCCCAGCCGCCACGAGTTTCGTCGACGTGGGAGAGAAGGACAGGCAGTAGACCGGCCCGTCGCAGTGCGCTAATGTTGCAAGCCGCTCGGTGGAATCCGCGTCCCAAATCAGAACCGCTCCGTCCGCCGCGCCCGCCGCGACCATTGCGCTGTCCGGAGAAACGGCGACGCTGACCATACGATGGTCGGACGCGTCGAACTTCTTGATCGGCGGCGCGGATTTCGTCGCGTCCCAACCCAGCACCGCGTCACCGCAACTGTAAAGTGCGTCTCCGCTAGGTGAGAGACAGAACCTTCGGATTGGCAGGTCCTTGTCCCCGATCGTAAACTTCCGGCGGCGCGTTGCAGTGTTCCACACTCCGACCGTTGGCTCCGCGTCCTGATCGGGGCCCTGATCGACGACGACTGGCACCCCGCCTGCGGCGAACGCCTTCCCGTCCGGATAGACGACCAGGCAGTAAAAGTTTCGATTCTCGCGAGGGTCGGTCCCCTCCCCGTTGCAGCGCGAGAGAGCTTTGTGGACGTCGAAACGTGTCGGGTCGTTCACTGGCATTCGCTCATAGTCTCGCCGCGTGAAGATCTCAATTTTTCCGGGTAAATCGCCTCCCCCAGCAAAATTGAAAAATCCTCGAAAACTGCAGGCGACGATTAGGCGATCGTCGGCGGCGGAGAGTCGGAGCGCCTGCGGGTCCCACCAAAGCGGCATTGCGAACAGAACTTTGCGCTGGTCGAGGTCCCATACCTGGATGCCGAAATAACCCATCGCCAGCCGGGATCCATCGCTCGAAAACGAGATCGGGTGCGGCGTTATCGCGGCATGAATCCGAGAGACGCCCTCCGGCAAAGGCGGCTCTAATGTGCTAATTAGACGGGGGCGCCCGGACATATCCCACACCTGCAGGGTCTGCTGAAGTGCGAAGACGCAAACCTGCGAGCCGCGCCTGGGCGAAAAAGCCAGATCATGCACCCGGCCAACCGCCCGCTGTTCGACGAGTCGAACCACCTCCCGGCTCCGTAGCGACAGGCTTGGCGGCGCGAGTACCGACGCCTTGGACGGGAGCGGCAAGGGGCCGACGCCCGTCGCGATTCCGATAAAAATCGCGCCTCGGGCCAGCGCGCTTTGCGCGATGAAACCCAGCACAGCGCGGCCGTCGTGTTTCATGCTCAGTGTGCCCCCACCCTAATTCTTGCAGCGATTTGGCGTCAAAATGCCGGAGTAATTCGTCTCCTCGTGACGTGAAGGAGACCGAGCCGTTCGAGGACGGGTTACGCCGCGGTCCGCTCGATCTCGGTTTGGATGTAATGCGAGAGCGCGACTGTCGGGTCGAGCACGCGCTGGTCCAGGACAGTCGCAATCTCGGTCCTTGAGTGTTGCCACATGTTTTCGCGCTTGTCCAGCGACCAAACGTCGCGCGCCGATCAGGTTTCTTCCGGCGTCGCGCCCGTCACTCCCCATGGCCGGCTCAGCCGGTTGGCGCGGAGACGCGCCGCCAGGAGATCGTCGCTCGCCGAACCAGCCGGCGTCCGCGTCGCGTGCGGCTTTTGCCTGTCGGTAGCCCGAGTCTTTGCCGCAAAAGCTCAGCGACCGGATCGAGATGGGCAGACGGGCTGTCGAATTCGCTGGTCGGGGCCCCGGCGGGCTCGTCCGCACCGAGGTCGTTCCAGGCGGGCGACCGCGGGGCGTCTCCAAACTCCAGAGCCGTCTCATCCCGCCGATCGGGCAGGCCCCGCGGCTCCGGTGCAGGTTCGACCGATGGGACCGTCGCCGCAATGAAGGTGTCCGCATTCTCCGATTTCGTGTCGATCGCGCGGGGAAATATGTTGGCGTTGATCTTGGGTTCGACTCCTCCACTTTTTGGCGATCGCCGGTGAGTGGACGGATCGGTCTCAGGTCTGGCCCCGTGAACCTGGATGGGAACCGGCGAAGTTCGTGTATCATGTGCAAACGCTTTTTTCCTTCGTCGAGATTTTCGAGTTCGCGTCCCGCCTGGCATACTCTTCGGCCGGCGCGGCTTTCATGCATGTGAAATGAGTTGACCCGCTGCGGCAAACGGGCGGATAATTGCACTTGGTTGAGAACCCGATTCGTGAGGTTGGTGGCTCAACTTCGGCTTGCCGCCAGGGAGGACTCATGTCCGAAAGCGATCGCAGCAGGGCGAAGATCGATGCTTGGCAAGCGCATGAGCTCCGGGCGACCTTCTTTGCCACACCGGATGCCTTGCCGATGAAACCGCAAGGTTGGTGGCAAGCCGCCGTGGGCACAGCGCCGGAACGAATTGAAGATAGGCCGAACATCCTTCTCCACATCGAGGAAGGGCCGTTCCCTGGCGGGCTCCTGACCCTTACCGTCCAGGCGGATCGAATCGACTGGGCTGTCGCGCCCGCGGCGGAAACCCTCGAGCAATTCGAAGTTGTGCCGACGATGGGCCCGTTCCCGACGGTGCGCGACGCATTCCTGAGTAAGGCATCGCGCTGGGTGCCGTCGGCGCCGCCCTGCCGCCGTGTGGCTTTTGGCGCTCGTCTACTCCTTCCCGTTTCGAGCCGGGAAGCGGGGTACTGTTTGCTGGCGGCCTACCTGCCGTTCGCTCCGGATCCCGATCGCTCAACTGACCTGAAGTATCAGATCAACCGGCAACGCAGGTCGCAACTCAAGCCGGATTTATTGATCAATCGTCTTCAGAACTGGGCGGTCGCGTCGTTCCGCAAGACCGTGCCGGTCGTTGGCCGCCAGCGGATGGCGGAGGTCGTTCTCCAAGAGGCGTGCTCGATAGTTCTCGAGGCCGACGTAAACACCGATGCCGAATTGTGGCCGGAGCTGCCACCGGACCAAATCGGCGCCTTGCTCCGGGAACTCGCCGATCTCGCCACGAAGCTGGCGATAGAAGGGGACCGCCCATGAGTCCTGCGGCACTGGTCCAACCCCGTGGCTTAACGGGGACGTGTTGGGGCCTCGCCGAATTCGGCTCGGCGGGCTCTTCATCGGTCGCCGCCGTTCGAGTCACTCCGCAGGAGGCACCTAGTTGCGCCAGGACAACCGGCGATCCGGTTCCCTGGGACGAACGCGAATTCGAACAGCGCCCCGGTTGGCGCTTCGGCGAGTTTTGTTGGATGTGTTGCTCGCGCCCGCCCAGCGCGGGGTCTGGACCGAGAGACTTCTCCCGCTGCTGTTCAAAGGGCCGTCGGCAAGAAAGCGACTCGTTTATGAGATGCTGAGAGAATTCGCAGATCCTCGAGACATACTCGTTAACTCGCTTGTCCTGTACCACCGCTACGGTGACGCCGAGCCCATGGTTATTGCCGCGGGGCTACTGGAAGATCTGGGAGCGAGGTCCTGGTCGGTCCTGAGCTCATATCTCCGCAGTGCGCGGCCCGAATGCGCCTATTTCGTCCCTGCGGTCGCTCGGATAAATGGAGTCGCGCTCCAGGAACGGCTGGATGTTCTTGAAATCCTCGCTCGTTCTGCGGATCCTGAAGTCCGCTGGAGAGTCTATGAGGCGCTCGATGAGTTCCCGTTGGACAGCACGGTCGCGGTACTTAGAGCGCTCGCGAACGACAGCCACGCTCAAGACTCGGCGCAATTCGCCGCGCAGGCGCGGCTTCGGCCCGATGCCGAAGCGTGATTCCATGCGTCAAAAGGGCTTTGGACTTGTTCAACCAACCGTGGCTGATCCGCGTTTGCTCGGGAGCGCTCGAGAGCTGGTTCTCCGATAAAGCCGAGTCCTCTCTTCCGGCAGTCTTCAGGCATTCCGAAACCGAGCATTCAACGTACGAAGTGGATTCGGACGTTGACGAGGCATTAGCAATTGCCGCCCATCAACTCACCAAGCCTCAGCAGAAGCTCGACACCCAATGTGCCCTCCGCATCCGGCTCTTAGACATCGAGGCGTCAAGCATACCTGTGAGTCGGCGCCAATTGGGGGAGACGGGTGTCATCAGTGTCGATCATTGGCATCGCGACCTGATTGGCGACAGGGGCACGATGACCCGGCTGACCTCCTTAGTCCGCGAGCGCTCGCTGAACGGCGAGGATCGAATCCGAAGGTTGAACAAATATCAGTTGCAGTTGATGATCGCGCGGATCTGTGAAAAGGAGGTCGGAGAGCGGCCCACGCATACCGCCGAGCGCTGCGAATTACTGCTCGGCCGCCGGTCCGAACTCACGGCCGACCGTGAACTGGCGGTCCGAGAACTGGCCTTGGCCCGGATCCCGGAGTCAGCGGTTCGCCCGGTCGCGTACGAGCTTTATCAGAGCGGAGGTTCGAAGCTGGGTTTGCCGAACCGTGACTGGTTCGACGCGCTGGTCCGGCTCCGTGATCGGTACACCATCCATTACATGGCCGCCCAGTTCGTCAAGGCGTAGGCTGGCCGAAGTCGGCGGGGCCGACCGAACAGCTTGGGCGGGTCGAATCGCTCAGGCGCGGGGCGAAAACAAGTGTCGCCTTTCGCTCCGCGCAAGGACGTTCTTTCGCGGAGCGAAAGACGACTTTACCGGGAAGTTATTTGCGTCCTTGCGCCACGAAGCTCGGGAAAGGAGAATCATCTCAAAATGTGAAACCTTTCGTTGAAGCCCTGCGGGTAACCAATCCCGTCCGGCAGAGCCGGGCCAGCAGCCGGAAGCGGGTCTTGCGTGGGGGCGGGTGACCGTCACTGCGAAGCGTAGACAGCGAGTTCAAACGCTGTGTGATTGAGCCCCGAAATTTCCTTGTCGTGAGCCCTCGTCTTGGACGCCCGCGGGGGCCGAGCCAGGCATTAGCGACACCTGGACCCATCAGCGTGCCTGGTCACACCGGGGTCGGAGGAACATGGCGAATGAACGCACGGGCTTTACGGGAACGTGGGAGATCCTGGCAGTTCCCTGAAGAATACCGGATCGGGAGCAACCGGTACAGCAAACTCCCGGATGATCCGTCGGCCATGCGTCTGCGGCCGAACGGGGACGAAACGCAGGAGTTCCAAGGTATCGCCAAGCGAAGGCAACGAAGTGCGGCGAGAAGACTGTCAGGAAGTCGCAGCGCCCCATAGGAGCTGTGAAGCCGGGGAACGACCCTCCGGACCCGGTGGAGCAAAGGGGGCGCCGCGTTGTGGACCGGGAGTTGGAACCACGCCGAGGACATCGTGCCTCACCAACGTGACACCGCGAAACGGCCCAGTCGTGCGAGGGACAGCGATTCCACAACGTGACGAACCGGATGCCTTTAACGGGCACGTCCGGATCTGTGGGGGCCCCAGGGAGTAATCCCTGGGGCTACCCGGCCGATCCTTACTCGCGATTTTTTGCCAGTGTAACAACCCCCATGACTGCCGCTGTCGTGTGTGCTCGGCGCGGCGAATCAGCCGAGCCGGCTCCGCCTTTTCCGGTCATTCCTCGGCGTGGCGCGTCCGGGGCGTGCAAAGCGATCCCTTGTAGTGCGGCCACGCATCCTTGAGATACAGACCAAACGGCAGCCACCAGATGAGATCGTTCGTCAAGCACAGAACCATCGTCGCCGGCGGCCAATGACCACCAACGATGAGCACCGACAAACCGATCGGGCCAAGCACCTTGCCGGCGAGACCAACGGCGGCCAAGGCCCAGCCGCGCTCGGGTTCTCGAGCCACTTCGAGATAAAGGACGCCATAAAGGCCGACGACCATGGCCAGACAGGAAAAGACCGCTGGATGGTTCAGAGGAGGGAGGCCGGAAAAGCGGAAAAGCCACTGAGGGTCAATGGCCGACCAAACGCCCCACGCGATGTTGTAAAGCCCGGCCGCAACGAAGACCGCGCGATGAAAATGCCGGTGGCGGATCATGGTTGGAAACCCTGGGCTGATGAAAACTTGACCCTGCAGGATTTCGCACTTCCCACCAGTTTTGTTGCGCGAATTGCTTCTCCGTAAGGGTTAGAGATCCTTCTGACGACCCAGACGAAGATGTCGAGCCCATCGGCGACGCCGAAGGTGACATCAGGCCGTTTCCGCCTTCGGCTCTCCCCCGTTCTTGAGAGCTTCCCAATCTTCCCAGGTGTAGAGCACCTCGCGGGCCAAACCGCGGCTTCCGGGCCGCCAGGATCAAATGGATGCCGACGGCGGGTGCGAGCTGTGCGAGCCGGCGGGTACCCTCCGAGACGAGCAGGCTCAGGCCGATGCTGGAGCAATTCGACGTGCTCGTCGGACTTGTCGGCACAGAGGATGAGCCCCAGGGGCGGCTCCTCGCCGGGGCGAGTCTCGTATTCTTCCAGCCAGCGGAGGTACAACTCCATCTGCCCCTTGTCGGCTGCCTGGAACTTGCCGAGCTCCAGGTCGATCGCCACCAACTGGCGCAGGCGGCGGTGGTAGAACAACAGATCGAGGTAATAATCCTCATTGTCCACGGTGATCCGCTTTTGCCGGGCGACGAAGGCGAAATCACTGCCCAGTTCCAGGATAAACGCCTCGAGCTCGCGGAGGATCGCTTGCTCCACATCATTCTCGACGTACAAGCCGGTCAGACCGAGGAAGTCCAGGAAATACGGGTCGCGAAAGACCAGGTCGGGGGTCATGCGGTCCTCGTCCCGGATCGCAGCCAGGTCTTGAACAATTAGCTCTTCCGGCTTCTTGCTGACTGCCGTCCGCTCATAGAGGAGGTGGGTGATCTTGTGGCGGAGCGTCCGGGTGGTCCACCGCTCGATGCGGCACACCTCGGCGTAGAAGTCTCGTTTCAGCGGGTCGTCGATCGAGAGCAGCTCGATGAAGTGGCTCCATCCCAATTGTGTCGAACAGCGCCGACACAATCCGTACGTCGGGGAAGGATTCAGCGAACTGGATCATGCGAAACAAGCTGCGGCGGCTGAACCCCTGGCCATATTCAGCCGTCAATTGCGTCGCCAGCGCCGACACAATCTGCTCGCCGTACCCCGCCCGCTTATGGTGCAGCGCATCCTGCCTGATCCGTTTGCCGATGTGCCAGCAAAGGCCGACCAGTGCGGAGTTGACCGCCCTCGCCGTCTGTTCGCGGGCAGCCTCGATGAGCGAGCGGATGTCGCCCAGCAACCGGTCGGTGGCAACCGCCGGCACGATCGGTGCCGGAGGGCTGGGCAGAGCGCGCCGGGTGAACTTTCTGGCCTTGGGCATCGTTGGCAGTCGTTCCTGCAAGGCGATGATGGTTCCTCGGGAAGCTCGAGCTCGGAAAGAGCGGCCGAGTCCCAGTATACAGGGACGCCGCCCGATCGATCACCCCGGCCGTGCCACGGCTTCGATAACTCGCTGATAGGTGGGAGCACCCACCAATCAAAGGCGAACCCACTTGATTTGACTGGTATCCTACTGTTCAATAGGCCGCGTGTGTTGTCCGAATTCTTCTCCTCGCCTCGTGACCGCAAGGTTTTCTTGCAAAACTGCTAATGTCAACACAACTGAGTGCGCCCAAGTTCCCGGATTGGTTTCCTGGGAACTGCCCCCCCATGACGGCCACAGACGCGTTAGGAGTCTTCTTCCGATTCGTCAAACATAACCCGGTCAACGCAGATGATTTCTTGAGCCATCATGAACTTAACCTGGCACGCGGTGCGAACCCTTGCCAACGGTGCAGTCTCTCGATCGAGGGTTGATGTGTGAGGTCAACGGGATGTGGGAGCCGGAGGGGAAACTCATCAGCGCGCACACGCTGGGCTCTTTGGAGCCTACGGAAGTTCTGTACGAGTACGACGGCGAGCCACTCACGTTCGTTGCCCGTGATCCGTGCGATGAACTGCTGCTGGTGCACTCCCTGCTGGTCCTCGATCGGACCTCGCGCTACTTAGTCTCGGCCGTCAACCAGCGAATTCTCGATGAGCTCAAGAGCGGCCAACTCGAGGTGCGCGGCGCGCTGCGACAACCACGTTGCTGGGTGGCCGATGTGGCTTCGGACGCTTCTGTATCAAAGATCTGGCGCGTCGAGTTTGACGTTTTGCCGGAGACTGTACTTCCCCGGGCGGGCACGATGCTCACGCCCGAGCTCGAGCCACTTTTTCGGGTGAGGCTGCTCGGAAGGGACCTTGGTCCGCAGAGAACGTCCGCGAGTGATATCCGCATGGCGGCCCAGGCAGGGGAATCAAGTCTGAAGCGTCTGGCGGAGCTCACCTTCAAACGCCGGACGCGATCGGGGCGTCCCTCCAGGCGATTGCGGCACTATTTCGACCTGCCGGTGCCTTGCCTCGGAGCGGGGAGTTTCGAGATCGCCTTTGGTGCTCCGCGCATCGGGCCGGAATTTTTCTCGCAAGAAGCGGAAGTGTTCGACGAAATGGGCAAACTTCTGGCGGCGGGATTTCGCCTGATGCAGTCGGACAAAGCCGACGCGTCCGCCGAGGGTCTCGAGCAGGAAGACGTGCTTCCCTTACTTGAGGTAATCCGAATGCTGACCCCGCCAATCCAAGGCGACGTGGACCAAATCGAGGTCGGCGGGCGGCTGATTGAGGAACGCCACAAGAGGACCACTCTCACTCGGGACGACCGACGCAAGGTCATAGAGCGGATCAAGCGGCGCCGCAGAGCCTTACCGGATGAGCATCCATTCCTCGTAGCTGGCCGAATTCCCGAGGCCGACCAAGATGCATTCACATTCACGCTGCGCGAGCTCGATCCGCAGGATATTCCCGGCGTGGGGCGCACGGAGGAAATCTCCTTTCGGTTCCGAGAACACTTGCTCGACACCGTGATCGATGCATTCAATTCACTGGAGCGAGTGGTCGTTGTCGGTGAGGCCTCGGGTACGGACTTTGAGGCCCTCGACATCAAATTCGCGGGTGAGCCATCGCTCGATAGATCCGATGCTGGTCCTGTTGGCTCGGAGTAGCCCCGGATGTCCCGCATTAGGGAAATACTCGTCGAACTTGCAGCCGTGAAACCTGCTTCCGGGCCTCTCCTTGAAAACTTGGGGCGTCAGCAATACGGCATGGGCAGCCTCCGGGAGCTGCCCCGCCGCGTCGTTGAGCGTCGCGGCATCTTCAATGAGGTCCGGTCTGGGGTTGGCCTGTAGAGCGACGGCTAAAGACATATTAATTTCTTCCGATGAAAGGGGCATTCCGGCCGTTTTGCGGACGGCCCTCGTCAATGGGCGCTATCCGTGGTTCGTTAACCCGGAGCCAACGGCGACGGCGTTCATTGCCCCAGTCTCAATCGTCGCCGTCGCCGTTGGCTTCGGGTTAAATCGAACCCCCAGCCGGGGGTCAACCATGAAGGGACGTCACGGCACCTCTTCGCCCTTGGGCTCGCCACCGTTCTTGAGCGCTTCCCATTCTTCCCAGGTGTAGAGCACCTCGCGGGCCGAGCCGCTCTTGTATTCGCCGACGATTGCATCCTCGGCCATGAAGTCGATCAGGCGAGCGGCCCGGCCGTAGCCGATTCCCAGGGCGCGCTGGAGCAGCGAGCAAGAGCCGCGGCCTTCGCGGATGACGATCTCGATCGCCGGCTCGTAGAGCTCGTCGCGCTCCTTCAGGCCGGCGCCTCGCTCCTTGCCGCCCGGGCCGCCGGCCACCTGAAGCTGCAAGAGCTCGCGGCTGAACTCGACCGGATACCGCTCCAGGTATTGACAGACGCCATGGACCTCGTTGTCCGAGACATAAGTCCCCTGGGCGCGGACAATGTTGGACGTGCCCGGGATCAAGAAAAGCATGTCGCCGTTGCCCAGCAAACGCTCGGCGCCCATCTCGTCCAGAACGACCCGCGAGTCGGTGCGGCCGGTCACTTGAAATGCAATCCGCGCCGGCAGGTTGCCCTTGATCAGGCCCGTGACCACGTCCACGATCGGCTTCTGGGTCGCCAGGATCAGATGGATGCCGACGGCGCGGGCGAGCTGGGCGAGCCGCACGATATGCTGCTCGACTTCCTTCTCGGCCATCATCATGATCTCGGCCAGCTCGTCGGCGATGATCACGATGTAGGGCATGTACGTGGGGATGCGCTTGCGTTCTTCGTCGTCCTCGGGATGCAGCCGCGCGTAGATTTCCTCGGCGCCCAGCTTGTTGAACGTCTGGATATTGCGAACCTCGGCGCGACGCAGGAACTCGTAGCGCTCGTCCATCTTCTCGCAGGCCCAGGCCAGGAGCGATTCGGCCTTCTTCATGTCGGTCACGACCGGGTGCATCAGGTGGGGGATGCGCTTGTACTGCGAAAGCTCGACCTTCTTGGGGTCGATCAGGATCATCTTGACCTCGTCCGGGCGCCTGGTCATGAGGATCGAGAGGATCATGGCATTCAAGCAGACCGACTTGCCCGTGCCGGTGCGGCCGGCCATGAGCAAGTGCGGCATGTCGGCTAAGTCAAAGACCATCGGCTGTCCGCGGACGTCCTTGCCGAGGAACAGGGGGATGCGGCATTCCTGCGCCCGCCCGTTGACGCCGGTGATCACCTCGCCCAAGCGCACCACGTTGCGATGGTCGTTGGGCACTTCGATGCCGACGGTGGTCTTGCCCGGGATCGGGGCGACGATCCGGACGCTCTGCACGGCCAGCGCGATCGCCAGGTCATCGGCCAGACTGATGATCCGCGAGACCCGCAGTCCTGCTTCGAGCTCGAGCTCGAACTGCGTGATCACGGGGCCGGTCTCGATCTGCACGACGCGGACCTGGTAGCCGAAGTCGAGCAAGGTCCGCTCCAGGAGCATGGCCCGCGAGTGGATCTTGGCTTCGTGCTCCTGGATCGGGAAAGGTCGACGGGGGCTCAAGGAGCTCCATCGGAGGAAGCTGAAAAAGCGAGCCCGCCTGCTGCGCGGTGAGGACAGGCAACGCACCCGGAGAAGCGGCCAGCGCGTAGGGAGGACGCGGCGCTGACGGTCCCGCTACGAGCGCCGCACGATTGCCGTCGGCCACGGGGATCGGTGGGTGAACCGTGGTCGATCGTGGCGTCGATTGTGTGGCAAGAACACCGGCGGGTTCCCAGTTCTTGTGCTCCGGTCCGGGTAACATGGCCGGGTACGGGTCGGCACCGCCGGGGTTTTGAGGCAGCGGGCGCCGCCAGGAGCGCCGGAACCAGCCACGGACTTCCTGGTAGGGCCAGAGGAAGAGAACATCGTGACAGAGCGCCAGGCCGAAAAGACCGCTTGTGCCGAGGATGAGCATCATGCCGGCGAGGCCGAAATGCGCTTCGAGGAAGATTGCCGCGAGGGCGCCGAGATAGCCGCCGCTGCCGACCGGAGGGCTGGGTGCCAGACCGGGAATCAGCTTGTGAATCAGCCCGGCCGTCACGAGCACCACGAGCGCGAAGCCGGTCAAAGGCCCGAGCCGGTCGGGAACCGGGCGGCGGCTCGCGAGCAAGATGTTGAGGACGGCCAGGCCCAGGAGGACCAGCCACGATGCCCAGCCCAGAAGCGTGAAGAGCCCGTGGGCCAGGAGCGCGCCGACGGGACCGCAAGGGTTGGCGGGGGGCTGGTTGAGCGGAGCGGCACCCCAGCCGGGCGGATCGGCTGGATCGTAGCCGGCCAGGCTCAGGGCAAGGAATACAATCGCCAGCGTAAAAGCAAGGATCGGCGCCGATCGCAACACACGCTGGCGAACGGACATGGCACCCCCTCGGAGCGCGGACTCCCAGTTGAGATCGCGACCGGACCATCCCCTCCTGGGCAGGGGCGGCGCGCTCACGATCTACTGATCGGCCGTGCTACGTGAAGGCGTGATCGATTCCGCGATCGTGCGAAGGGTGGAGCCGGGCGTAAACTCTTTATTCCATAGGTTGCGTAAGATCGACCGTTTCGCCATCGTTGCGGATCTCGTCGGTGGGCTCGACGGTCTGCAGCCTGCCGGAGAGGTCGAGATAGATCTTCTCTTGCATGATCTCCTGGATCACGATCGACATCTTGTCGGACCCACGCGAGTCAACCAGCGGGCGGGCCCCTTGATTGAGCGCGATCATCCGCTTCTGAATCAAGGTTGAGAGTTTGAATCGTCCGCCGACCTTGTTAACGATCTCTTCTTCTTTCAGCTCATCAATCATGATTGATCCTCGTACCACAACCGTTAGCCACCAGAATCGAAACCAACTCCTCGACTGCTCGGTCGAGGTCGTCGTTGACCACCTGAATGTCGTAACCTCCCGAGATCTCGATCTCGCGCCGGGCGTTGGCCAGGCGGCGCTCGATCGATTCGGGATCGTCGGTCCCGCGGGCACGGAGCCGATTTTCCAGTTCCTCCAGGCTGGGAACATGAACGAAAATGAGGAGTGCGCCGGGGACCTTCTGGCGAACCTGAAGGCCCCCCTGGACGTCGATGACCAGCGCAACGCAAATTCCTTGAGCCATGGCCTGGCGCACGGGTTCGGCCGGGGTGCCGTAAAGATGACCATGAACCTGGGCCGACTCAAGAAGGTCACTCCGAATCCTCTGAAACTGCTCGACGCTGAGAAAGAAATAATCGCGGTCCGGCTGTTCGTGGGGCCGGGGAGCGCGGGTGGTCGCCGATACCGAAACCTGAAGCCGCAGGTCGGGCCGGGCAAGCAGGCGCTTGACCAGCGTGCTCTTGCCGGATCCCGAAGCGCCGGAGATCACGACCAGGCGGCCCGGGAGCTTCGTCCAATCACCCTCCCATTCACTCGACATTCTGGACCAACTCGCGGATCTTTTCCAGCAGGGCCTTGACCTCGACGACCGAGAGGCTGATCTCGACGTCGTTGGCCTTGGAGCCGATCGTATTGATCTCGCGAGCCATTTCCTGCACGACGAACTCGAGCTTCCGGCCCGAGCTCGGCGCATCTTCGATGATTCCGATGTACTGGTTCAAATGGGCTCGGAGGCGGACGATCTCTTCGCTGATATCGCATCGGTCGGCCAGGATCGCGACCTCGCGGACCAGAGTCGTGGGGCTCGACGGCCGACCCCTGTCCCCCCAGCAAGTTCTGGATCCTCTCGGTCAGCCGTTTTTGATAGTTCAAGACAACGGCCGGTCCCCGGGCGGCGATGCGGCCGAGTTGCTCGCTGATCTCGCGTGCCAGCGCAGTCAACTCGCCGGCCATGGCCCGTCCCTCGGCCGCTCGTGACGAATGAAGCTGGTCGAGCGCCTGGGACACCACGCTCGCGATCTTCGACCAATCCTCTTCGGTCACCTGCGCAGGCAAGCGGCAATCCTCCACGACCCCCGGCAACATAAGAAGCTGCGTCAAGTCATTCGCCTGCTCGCCGAAGCCGTGCACGCTCTTGAGCTGTTCGCGATAACTCGAAAGCGCCACCAGATTGAGCCGGTAGTCCTCCGGCCGCCGGGGCCGTTCCACGCGCAGATTGAGCTGAACGCTGCCTCGCTTCACCTTCTCGCGAACGAGCTGCTCCACGTCGGCTTCCCTTGATCCGTAAGGATCGCTGATCTTGGCGCTGAGCTTGACGTGCCGGTTGTTCACGGTTCGAACTTCGACCTGGATCATCCAGTGCTGATCCTCGAACCGGGCTTCTCCATAACCAGTCATGCTCAGCAGCAAGAGAGATTCGTCCTTCGCACGATCGGTAACCCATGGGCTCACGACGAGCCGAGGTCACTTCTTGGGAGGAGTCGAAACGGGCGACTCGGGCATTTCGGGAAGCGCGGGGATATCGACCGGCGGTTTTTCCGCAGGCGTGGCCGTGCCCGCGGAGGCCGGTGCCGACGACTCGCCGGCGGCCGTACCGCCTCGCTTGGTTCCGGCTTTGGAGCTCGTTCCCGACTCAGAACTGCGCGTGAGCGAGGTCGGACTATCGTTGCCCCACGCCGACTCGTTGTGGCGATTGGTCAGGACGACCATCAGCATCGACAGCAGGATCCAGGCGAACGCGATCCCAACCGTGACTCGCGTGAAGACGTCGCCCGCCTTGGTTCCAAAAGCGCTCGAGCCGCCCATGCCCCCGAAAGCACCGGCGAGCCCGCCGCCCTTCCCCCGCTGAATCAAGATGATGCCAATCAAGCACACACACAACAGCACGATCACTGCGTTGAAGATACCAAGGAGGATACTCACGAGTTTCTGCCCTCGTAATGGGTTGGTTTAAACACTCTTACGCGAGGTGACATCCCGGCCGGCTCGAACAATGGCCAGAAAATCGGCCGCCTTGAGGCTGGCGCCGCCGACGAGTGCTCCGTCGATGTCGGGGCATGCCAGGAGGAGGGCGGCGTTGTCCGCCTTGACGCTCCCCCCATACTGGACGACGACTCGGGACGCGGTCGCCAGGCCGAACTCGCTGGCGAGGTAGCGGCGAATGAACGCCTGGGCCGATTGGGCCTGCTCGGGCGTGGCGGTCAGGCCGGTCCCGATCGCCCAGACGGGCTCGTAGGCCAGGACCGTGCCCGCCATCTGCTCGGCCGACAGGCCCGCCAGCGAGCCGCCCAATTGAGTCAACAGAACCTGCTCGGTTCGCTCTTCGAGCCGCTCGTCCTTGGTCTCGCCCACGCAGACGATCGGAATCAACCCGGCGGCGAGCGCGGCTTGCAGCTTGGCGTTGACCTGCGCGTCGGTCTCACCCAGTCCGTGACGGCGCTCGCTGTGCCCCAGGATGACGTGGGTGCAACCCGCGTCGACCAGCATGGCTCCCGACAGCTCGCCGGTGTAGGCGCCGCACCGCTCCCAGTGCATGTTCTGCGCGGCCAGACCGATCGGAGATCCCTCGAGCACCGGGTCGACGGCCGGCAGAAACACGCTGGGCGGACAGAGCACGACGTGCACCTCGGTCGAGTGGCCGACTCCGGCCTTGACCGCCTCGGCCAGGGCGACCGCCTCGGCCCTCGTTAGAGGGTTCATCTTCCAGTTGCCCGCGATCAGCAAGGTGCGCATCAGGTTGCATCTCCGGTAACGGCGTCGATGGACCGGGCCAGCAGCTCGGCAAGCCGCCGGATCTCGTCCATGAGCCGGTCAAACTGGTCCGGGACGAGTGCCTGCGGCCCGTCGGAGAGCGCCTGCTCGGGGCAGGAGTGGACCTCGATGTGGATCCCATCGGAGCCCGCCGCGATGGCGGCCCTGGCCATCGCCGGGATCAGGTCGGGCCGGCCGGTTGCGTGGCTGGGATCGACGATGATCGGCAGGTGGCTTTGCCCCTGGATGTTGGGCACGATCGACAGGTCGAGCGTGTTCCGGGTCGAGTCTTCGAAGGTCCGGATCCCCCGCTCGCAGAGGATCACCGCGCGGTTCCCTTCGGACAGGACGTATTCGGCCGACATCAAGAGGTCCTTGACCGTCGCGCTCAGGCCCCGCTTCAAAAGGACAGGCATGCGGGTGCGGCCGCACTTCCTTGAGCAGGTCGAAATTCTGCATGTTGCGGGCGCCGATCTGGAGGATGTCGGCGTGCCGCTCGACGGCCTCGACCTGGCGCGGGTCCATCACTTCGGTCACGACCGGCATGTCGAACCGTTCGCCGGCCGCCTCGAGGATCTTGAGCCCGTCCTCGCCCGAGCCCCTGGAAACTGTAGGGGCTGGTGCGGGGCTTGAAGGCGCCGCCGCGCAAGATGTTGGCGCCGGCCTTCCGCACCCGCGCTGCGACCTCGAAGAGGAGCGGCTCGCTCTCGACCGCACAGGGGCCCGCGATCACCGCCAGGTGGCCCGCCCCCGATCTTGACCCCTCTGACCTCGAACACCGAGCCCTCGGGGTGAAACTCGCGGCTGGCCAGCTTGAACGGCTTGAGAATGGGAACGACCTGCTCGACGCCCGGGATCGCCTGTAACGGCTCGACTTGGAGCTTGGACTCGTCGCCGATCACGCCGATGATCGTCCGCGAAACACCCTGGCTCAGATGGGGCGTCAGCCCCAGGGCGGCGATCCGCTCCAGGACGTGCTCGACGACCCCGGGCGCCGGATGCGGTTTCAGGACGATGATCATTCAAAATCCTTTACTCTACTCGGCTGTGCGCAGCGAGAACCGGGCAGTCAACGCTTGGGCCAGAATGATCGTCGTAGGAGCGGGGGAATGAGATTCTAGACGTTAGAACTTAACAATGTAACATCCTGGCTCCTTCGTGAAAAGGACTCTTTCGCGACAGCCACGCAATCACACAAGTGCGCTCGTTGTTCATCTCTTAGGCCCTTCAGGGCCGCGCATCGACAACTTGTTGTCGATGTTGGGCGTGGGTCTCCTGACCCCGCCCGCTGCCGGACCGAAGGTCTCCCGACTGCCGGCTTCCCCGCAGGGGGCCACTTTTTCCGGGCGAAGTCCCGGAAAAAGCGTAGATTCTTTCTCGAAGAGATCTCCGCACGATGCGCATCTTGGGATCGCCGGACGGAGCCGGCTCCTACAAAAGCACTTGCTGATGCGCCGCTGGAGGAGGGGGCTCTGTCCCCCGATCGGTTGGTTGCGGCTACGCTGCGTTGGGATTGGGACGTAAATCACTCCGGGGAATGATGCGGAATTGGCCTGTAAGACCATCTTATCCTTGCTCTCGGTTAACTCTCACTCCGGCCGATTGGTGCACCGACTAACGGCGACCGGCCAATCGCCGATTGGACGGACCAGGGGGTTGTCGCCGGCGTCGAGACGGAATGGTGGTTACGAGAGCCTCCCAAGCGGCCAGCGTCACGTCGCCCTCGCCGCCCGCGGATATTCATCTCTTGCGTTTCCGTCCGTGGCGGCGCCCCGCCCGGCGCAGGAGTTGTGCGGCCCAGCGCGCCGCGGGCGATGGCAGTGGCGGGTCCGGCGCTTTTGTGTAATCGATGTCGTCATAGCCGCCGTTTTCATAGCACTGTTCGAGCAAAGCCTGCAAGTCCAGAGGCACATCGGAATCGGTCGGCCGTAGTGGCACCCTGATCGTCGGCAACCGATTGGACAGGGCAATGGCGTAATACTCTGCCTGTAAGCGCCGCCAGCCGCGGCGGACGACCACGCGATACGGGGTTCGGATGTCCGGCTCCAGCGCATCGATTGGGAGGGCAACGATCCAATCGCCGCCGCGCAACAGGTCGATCTCGACGAGATTCACGCCGGCTTGCCGGAGTTCCTGCTGCTGGCGCAGGTACTGCTCTTGACCATCGCCAGGCCGTTTGTTTGAAGGGCTTGGCACCTCTAAGACGGTCACGAGTCGCGAGTCGGACGAGACCTCTCGGATCTCGAGGAACCTCTGAGTCTCGGGCTCGCCGGCCAGTTCGATCACGAGAGGTTGTGCGACGGCGATATTGGCTCTGCCCTTGGCCGGGCGCCGTGAAACACGCTCGGTCTCGATGACGCGGACGTCGGGGTAGAGCGAGCGGGGGCGATCCCATTCGGAAACGACCACGCGCTCTTCGACCCTGGCCCGCAGGTCCCTGGGCAGGAGCTTTTGCAACTGGTCGCTCGCGTAGGTCAGTAAGCGGGTGTGCACGTCGCCCCAGTGCGGCTCCAGGTAAGGATCCATTCCGGGAAAGGGACTTGGCATGAATTAACTCCGTCGTTTGGGACGGTGCTGATCGGAGTTCTGACACCTCAGTTGGCTCAATCGATTTCGGCTGAAAGACCATCTTATCCTTGCTCCCCGTTAAGTACGACGTCGGTTCCGGTCCAAACAGCCGAGAAAGTGGCGCATCCGACGGGTGAATTCGACATCGAACTGTCTCTCCGGCCGCTTGGTGCACCGATGACTCTCGAACACACCCGGCGGCGACGCCTCTGGGCTTTCTCAACTGCCGCGGGGCTCGGATCAAGATCCTCTAACTTGAAGGAGTCGCCGTTTTTCCGTTCCGTTACTGCCCGCACCTGGAAGTGGTAACGGTCATCCGATGCAGACTGCACAGTGCGTGTTCCCGATTCGTAACCTAAGCTTTCACTGTTTGCCCGGTGATCAGGGAGGGATCCGTAGCGCATCTGCGCAGTTTGGCAACGAATGGGAGGGCCGAGTCGGTCGGCCGCGGCGATGAAGCTGATGCAGTTATCTCTCAGAGGTTGGGCTTATCTCTGGGGAACGATTCTCTGGGGATTGGCCGTTGGCGTCGGGTTCCTGGCCCTGCAGCTTCACGGGGCTGCGCCGGGCCAGGGTGGCTTTGCCGTCGAGCATTGGCCCGGCCAGAGCCGGATTCCCCTTGGCAACGGCCAGCCCACCTTGGTCATGGCCGCTCATCCTCTGTGCCCCTGCACGCGGGCCAGTGTGTCGGAACTCACGCGCGTGCTGAGTAGGTGCGAGGGCCAGGTCGAGGCCTACGTTCTCATATTCCTTCCGAAGCGTGCCGGCCACGGGTGGGTTCCGACAGATGGCTTACGTGGCCTCGGTACCATGCCCGGCGTTCATCTTATCGACGATCCCGGCGGCGAAGAAGCAGCCCGCTTCGGCGCCCGGACTTCCGGCCTTGTTGCGCTCTATGCTCCAGACGGGCGACTCCTCTTTCGCGGCGGGATCACGGGGGCCCGGGGCCATGAGGGCGATAATGAGGGCCAGCGGGCTCTCCTCGGCCTGATCCAGAACAATCGATCCTCATATTCCCGGCAGACGCCCGTCTTTGGGTGTCCGATCTTTCCCGCTCCTTCCCCAGGCACCGGGAGTTTCACGCCATGGAAGATCTGAACCTGGCCACGAACCCTGCCACGAGCCCATCGGCGGCTGTTTCCCAGCGCGCTTGGCTGCTATTCGAGCGGCAACGACGAGACCTCGCCAAGGTAACCGATCGCGTGTTCTCGGGACTGCTCGCGTTCGAGTGGATGGTGGCGATCCTGACAGCCCTGGTGATCGCACCGCGCACCTGGGCGGGTGCCACGAGCTGGGTCCACCCGCACATCTGGGCGGCGACTCTCCTCGGTGGAGCGATCGTCAGCCTACCGATCGCGCTTGCCTGGCTCCAGCCGAGCAAGGCATTTACGCGACATTTGATTGCCGTGGCGCAGATGCTGATCGGCACCCTGATGATCCACCTCACCGGTGGACGGATCGAGACTCACTTCTACGTTTTCGGGTCACTTGCCTTTCTTGCCTTCTACCGCGACTGGAAGGTTTTGATCTCGGCATCGGTCGTTGTTGCCGTCGATCACGTGATTCGCGGCTTTTTCTGGCCCCAGTCCGTTTACGGAGTCTCCCTGATCGAACCCTGGCGCTGGGTCGAACACGCCGGCTGGGTCGCATTCGAGGACGTGTTCCTCATCTGGTCGTGTCGCCGGAGCATCGGGGAAATGTGGACGATCGCTGAGCGGCAGGCAGCCCTGGAAATCCTCCACAGCCAGGTGGAGAGCCAGGTGGCGTTGCGGACTGCCGAGCTGCGCGAAAGCGAGGCGCGCAAGGCAGGCATCGTGGAACTGGCGCTGGATGCGATCATTTCCGCCGATCAAACCGGACGGGTGATCGAATTCAACCCGGCAGCGGAGCGGATCTTCGGCTACACGTACGACCATGCTCTTGGGAAACCGCTGGCTGACCTGATCGTCCCGCCTGCGCTGCGGGAAACGCTCCGAAAAGGATGGGAAGGGTATCTGGCCACCGGCGAGGAATCGGGGATCGGCAAGCGGATCGAAATCACTGCCATGCGAGCGGATGGTGGCGAGTTTCCGGTTGAACTGGGCGTCTGCGTCGTTGGGCGGTCCGATCCGCCGGTGTTCACCGCCTACGTGCGCGACCTTACCCAGCAGAAGGAGGCCGAGGCCGCCCTGTCCGAGCGTGCTCGTCTCGCGGACCTGACGGCTGACGTGGCCATCGCCCTGGCCAAGGGCGCCAACGCAACTCGAATCCTGCAGGACTGCACCGAGGCGATCGTCCGGCATCTCGACGCGGCACTGGCGCGGATCTGGACGCTCGATCAAGACAACGTGCTCGAGCTCAGGGCGAGCGCCGGAATGTACACACATCTCATGGCTTCGAGGCAATCCGCGCCATTCGAGAGCGCGAGGCCGGCGGTGAATGCCGCACGCACGTTCTGGCCCTGACGGCCCACGCCATGCAGGGCGACCATGAGCGCTGCCTGGAAGCGGGCTTCGACGGCTACGTTGCCAAGCCGGTCCGCCAAGCCGACCTGCACGCAGCCCTCGAGGCCATCCATCGCCCTCGCAAGGTCGCCGAACACTCGGCGATCGAGGCCTTGATCAACGTCTGCGGTGGTGACGACGAATTCGCACGCGAGCTCTCCACATGCTTCCTGGAGTCCGCACCGCGTTGCCTGGCCCGAATCGAGGAAGCTCTGCGGTCAAGCGATGCGCAAACGCTGGCTGAGGAAGCTCATGGCTTAAACGGAATGAGCCGCACAATAGGAGCCGAATCTCAGGGGCTGGCCTGTGCGGAGCTTGAGGAGGCGGCACGCCGTGGCGACCTGGCCGTCGCCGCCGTCAAGGCCGCCCGGGTCGGAATTGCATGGAACCGGCTGCGCGGCGAGCTGGAGCGATTCGCGTATTCACAGATATCGATATGAAGATCTTGATTGCTGAGGACGAGCCGACGGCAGCCTTGTGAAGGCAGTGATCGACCTCGAACTGAGTCTCGGCCTAAATGGGCTTGCGTGATCCTGGGAGGGCGAGGCTCCGTCCGAGCCGCCTTGGAGACGGGCACCCAAAGGGTCGCGCCGGGAGGCTCGCCCTGGCGCGGTGAAAACTTGGACTTGCACGGCTCCTGAGAGCCTCTGGCCACGCGCAGTTTTTCTTGCGATTCGAGGTCGCGTTTGTTGTGCGCGGGTCTCCTGACCCCGCACGAGGGCCCGACCGAAGCAACCGGCTACGCCACCGGTGCTCGTGACGACAAAACGCTAGGTTTCAATACAGGCGCTGCGCGGGTATGAGCCGAGGACATCGAGACGTTCGCAGCGCCTGCGTGCCGCTTCGAGTGCTTTCTGGACTGGGTCGTCGCTGACGTGTCCCTCGACGTCGATGAAGAAAAGGTAGGACGGATCGCGATCGCCGCCGCCGTTGGGGATCGGGAACGATTCGATCCAGGTCATGTTGACTCCGAGCTTCTTGAACACCGAGATCGCCTCGGCGAGCGAGCCGACCTCGTTGGCGAGTCTGATCATGAGTGTCGTCTTGTCGCGGCCGGTGCGCTCTTCGGATTTTTCGGCGATGACTGCGAACCGGGTGACGTTGTGCGGCTGATCTTCGATGTTCTCGGCCAAGATGTTCAGACGATACGCAACCGAGGCGGCCCGGCTGGCGACCGCCGCCGCATAATCCTCGCGCTGGGCAAGCTCGGCGGCGGCGGCAGTCGAGACGACCTCGACTTTCGTGGCTTGGGGCAGGTTCTTCCCCAGCCAGTTGCGGCATTGCGAGAGGGCTTGCGACTTGGAATAAATCCGTCTCACTTCACTCCATTCGCACCGCCCCAGGAGGCAGTGGTGCACGCGGAGGCGTACTTCGGCGCGGATCTTGAGGTTGGGGAGCTTGACAAACATTTCCAGCGTGTCGGCAATCCGTCCGTCCGTGGAGTTTTCGAGCGGGACCAGGCCGAATTCGACGTGCCGCCGGTTGAGCTCCTCGAAAACCGCCGCGATCGAGCCGACCGGCACGTGCTCGACCGCCTCGCCGAACTTGGCGACCGAAGCAAGATGGCTGTAACTGTACTTGGGCCCCAGGCACGCGACCCGGATGTTCCGTTGCAGCGATCGCGATCCGCTCATCAACTCGCGAAAGATCGCCCGGAGCGTCTCGGCCGGCAGCGGCCCTTGACTCGCCGCCAGTGCTTTCGAGACGACCTCATCCTCACGGGCGGCCGACCAGACCTCCAGACCTTGAACGTGCTTCAATTCCCCGATCCGAGAGGTGATCTCCGTACGACGGTTCAAGAGCGCGACCAGTTGCTGGTCGAGCCGATCGACCTCGCCGCGCAGGCTTTCCAGACTCGGCGCCCGATGGGACTGGGACGATCTGGAGGTCGCGCCCTGGGACTTGCCGCCGCGGGCTGGCTGATGGCTGCGGGATGGCTTCCGGTTCATTGAGTCCACTCAGTGAGAAGCGATCGAGCGGATCGACACCCAACTCCGCGAAGAGCCAAAAGGGGTGGCGACACGGCAGATGGAAGAACAGCGTGAGCCCGAAACACCGACGCAAGCTCATCTCGGACAAGTATTTAAAAGAAACGGTTGGAATATGTCAAGCACTTTCTCGCTCGGGACGGTAGCCAATTCCCTCAGGACGCCGTCACCGCTATCATACGTGAGCGGTGCGCGATCTTGTTGAGAAGCGCGAGCCAATTGCACGAGGTGCCATTTTTGCAGTCCGAATCGTCGACACGAATCAGTTATGCCATTTTGGCAGCAACCCAGTGAGGTCGCGGACAGCGGCCGCACGGGCCATGAATGTAACTTTTTATTGGACAACGAGTTTCGCTTCAATGTTTTCTGGATGCGTCAACTGGCACGCAAGTTGCCCAGTTTCCTTTATCCACTTGTGGGCCGGTGTGAGCGAGGCTTCCGTCGCGGTGCATGGGGCGCTCAAACCGAGGTCATGGGCCTTCAGCGGTTCTGTCTGTTAGCTTAAACTGTAAATCGAGCCATTTGTTGAGGTTTGGTTCCTCATCGCCGCACACCGCCCGAAAGGAGACTAGTTGTGAGTGAGGGTGAAAAAATCATCGGTATCGATCTGGGGACGACCAACAGCGTCGTCGCGGTGATGGAAGGTGGTGATGTGACGGTCATCGCCAATCAGGAAGGAAGTCGACTCACGCCCTCGGTAGTCGCCTTCACGCCGAAGGGTGAGGTCTTGGTGGGAGACCCCGCGAAACGGCAGGCAATCACCAACCCGACCGGAACGATTTATTCGATCAAGCGTTTCATGGGCCGGCGCCACGACGAAGTACGGACCGAGGAAAAGATGGTCCCCTATCAAGTGGTGGGCGGGGCCAGTGAGTTCGTCAAGGTTCACGTCGAGGCCACCAAGAAGGACTACACGCCGCCCGAAATCTCGGCGCTGGTCTTGCGCAAGCTCAAGGAAGCCGCGGAGAGCTATCTGGGGCACAAGATCCGCAAGGCGGTGATCACCGTCCCGGCTTATTTCAATGACAGTCAACGCCAGGCGACCAAGGACGCCGGCCAGATCGCCGGTCTCGAAGTGGCGCGGATTATCAACGAGCCGACAGCCGCGGCTCTGGCTTACGGACTGGACAAGAAGAAGAATGAGAAGATTGCGGTCTTCGACCTGGGCGGCGGCACGTTCGACATCTCGATTCTGGATGTGGCCGAAGGGGTGTTCGAGGTCCTCTCCACCAACGGCGACACCCATCTGGGGGGCGACGACTGGGACGACGCGCTGATCCACTACATCGCCAATGAATTCAAGAAGGAGCAGGGAATCGATCTCCGCAAGGACCAGATGGCCTTGCAGCGGCTGAAGGAAGCCGCCGAGAAAGCCAAGAAGGACCTTTCGTTCCACGCCCAGGCCGACATCAACCTGCCTTTCATCACGGCCGATGCCTCGGGGCCGAGGCACCTGGCCATGACGGTCAGCCGGTCCCAGTTCGAAAAACTGACCGACAGTCTCTTCGAGCGCTGTCGCGGCCCGGTTCTCAAGGCCCTCGACGACGCCAAGCTCAAGCCGTCCGAGATCGACGAGGTGGTGCTGGTCGGCGGCTCGACGCGCATGCCTCGCGTCCAGCAGATCGTCAAGGACATCTTCGGAAAAGACCCGCACAAGGGGGTCAATCCCGATGAAGTGGTCGCCGTCGGAGCGGCCATCCAGGGAGCCGTCTTGACCGGCGACGTCAAGGAAGTGCTGCTCCTGGATGTGACCCCGCTGTCGCTGGGCCTCGAGACCAAGGGCAACGTCATGACGGTGCTGGTTCCGCGCAATACGACCATTCCGACCGAAAAGAAGGAGACGTTCACCACGGCCGACGACAACCAGACCGCCGTGACGATCAAGGTCTATCAGGGCGAGCGCACCATGGCCCCCGACAACCGGCTGCTGGGCGAATTCAACCTCGAGGGAATTCCTCCGGCCCGCATGGGAGTGCCGCAGATCGAGGTGGCCTTCAATATCGATGCCAACGGCATTCTCAACGTGACGGCGCGCGACAAGGGGACCGGCAAGGAGCAGACCATCCACATTCAATCGTCGGGCGGTTTGAACAAGGACGAGATCGAGCGCATGAAGCGCGACGCCGATTCCCATGCCGCCGAAGACAAGAAACGCCGCGACCTCGCCGAAGCACGCAACACCGCCGAGCAACGCGTCTACCAGCTCGAGAAGCTGCTCGAAGAAAACAAGGACAAGCTCAGCGAGTCGGACCGCTCGGCCCTGCAAGCCGCGATCGCCAAGGTCAACGAGGTCAAGAAGCAAGACGATTTCGCGGCCATCAACCAGGCCGTCGATGAGCTCCAACGAGCCAGTCAGGCCATGGCCGAGCATCTCTATGCCGGTGCCAAATCGCCTCCGGAAGCCGGCCCTGGTCCCGGGCCAGTTCCGGGCGATGCTTCGCCCAACGGGGGAGCCGGCGGCAAGCCCGAGGACGTGATCGACGTCGAATTTGAAGAGAAAAAGTGACCCATGGCTTTTCGATTCGATCAGCTCACACTGAAGAGTCAGGAGGCCGTACAGCAGGCTCAGAGCCTGGCGAAGGAACGCAGCCATCAGCGCCTCGAGCCGATGCATCTGCTGGCCGCGCTTCTGAGTCCCGAGCAGGAGGTCGTGCGCTCGCTGTTAACTCAGCTCGGCGTCAACCCAGCCCAGATCAAGAAGGCGGCCGAGGAAGGGCTGGGCGCACTGCCGAAAGTTAGCGGCGGCGAAACCACGATCAGCCCCGAGCTCAACCAGGTGTTCGAGACCGCGGCGGCTCTAGCCGAGCGAATGAAGGATCAGTACGTCTCGGTCGAGCACTTGCTCCTGGCCATCTTGAAAGTCAAGAGCCGGGCTCAAACCCTGCTCGACGCATTGGGGATCGGCGAAAAGGAGGTCCTGGGGGCCCTCCAGAAAGTGCGCGGCGCCCAGCGGGTCACCGATCAAAACCCGGAGGACAAATACCAGGCGCTCGAGCGCTATGGCCGCGACTTGGTCGACCTGGCGCGAAAGGGCAAGATTGACCCGGTCATCGGCCGCGATTCCGAGATTCGCCGGGTCGTTCAGGTTCTCAGCCGGCGCACCAAGAACAACCCGGTCTTGATCGGCGAGCCGGGGGTCGGCAAGACGGCCATCGTCGAGGGCCTGGCCCAGCGCATTGTCTCGGGAGATGTGCCCGAGAGCCTGCAACAGCGCCGCTTGATCGCGCTCGATATGGGAGCACTGGTGGCCGGGACCAAGTTCCGCGGCGAATTCGAGGAGCGGCTCAAGGCCGTGCTCAAGGAGGTCACCAGCTCCGAGGGGCGGGTCATCCTCTTCATCGACGAACTGCATCTGGTTGTGGGGGCAGGCAAGGCCGAAGGGTCCATGGACGCGGCCAACCTGCTCAAGCCCGCGCTGGCCCGCGGCGAGCTCCGCTGCGTCGGCGCCACCACACTTGATGAATTTCGCGAGCACATCGAGAAGGACCCCGCGCTCGAGCGCCGCTTCCAGCCCGTTTTCGTGGGCGAGCCCTCGGTCGACGACACCATCGCCATCCTGCGGGGCCTCAAGGAGCGCTACGAAGTTCACCACAAGGTCAAGATCAAGGACTCGGCGCTGGTGACGGCCGCCAAGCTCTCGTCGCGCTATATCACCGATCGCTTCCTGCCCGACAAAGCCATCGACCTGGTTGATGAGGCGTCGAGCAGGCTCGCGATGGAGCTCCAGTCGGTCCCGACCGAGATCGATGTCCTAGAGCGCCGGCTCTTGCAGCTTCAGCTTGCCGAGCGCATGCTCCGCAACGAGGAGGAGGAACACGCCGTCGAGCGGCTGGCGGAGGTTCAGGACGAAATTCGGCTGATCGAAAAGCAGCTTCAAGACCTGCGGCGCCAGTGGGAAATGGAAAAGTCCGGACTGGGCGACATTCAGAAGGTTCGCGAGCGGCTCGAGGGGGTGAAGGTCGAGTACAACCGGGCCTGGGACGAGATTCGCCACATGCAGCAGCGCGGCGAGAGGCCGGAGGAGAAACGCTTTCAGGCCCTGGCCTCGCTCGATTCCGAGCGGAAGGCCCTGGAAAAGCGCATTGCCGAAGCCGAGGCGGTCGGCGACGGCCAGCCCAAGGAATCGCAGCGCCTCCTCAAGAAGGAAGTCGATTCCGAGGAGATCGCCGAGGTTGTCAGCCAGTGGACCGGCATCCCGGTCTCACGGATGCTGACGACCGAGCGCGAAAAACTGCTCAAGCTCGAAGACCAGATTCATTTGAGGCTCGTCGACCAGGATGCGGCGGTCCGCGCTGTAGCGGACGCAGTCCGACGCAGCCGCGCCGGCCTTCAGGACCCCAACCGGCCGATCGGCTCGTTCCTCTTCCTGGGACCGACCGGAGTGGGCAAGACCGAGCTTGCCAAGGCGCTCGCTGAGTTTCTCTTCGACAGCGAGACGGCGATCGTTCGGCTCGACATGAGCGAATATGGCGAGCGGCACAATGTGGCGCGATTGATCGGAGCGCCTCCCGGCTATGTCGGTTACGAAGAAGGAGGCCGCTTGACCGAGGCGATCCGCCGGCGGCCTTATTCGGTCGTCCTGCTCGACGAGATCGAAAAGGCCCATCGCGACGTTTTCAACGTGTTGCTCCAGGTGCTCGATGACGGCCGGCTCACCGACGGCCAGGGGCGTACAGTCGATTTCCGTAACACCGTCATCATCATGACCTCGAACCTCGGCAGCCACATCATCGCCGAGCTGGCCCCAACCGGCGACCATGCTCGAATGCAACGCGAGATCCAGAACGTCCTCAGGACCGCCTTCTTGCCGGAGTTCCTCAACCGGATCGACGACACGATCACCTTTCAGCCGCTCGGAATGAAAGAACTGACCCAGGTCGTCGACATCCAGCTCCGGCGGCTCCAGGGGCAGCTTTCGGAGGCTGGCTTGACGATTCGCGTGACGGACGCGGCCCGCGCCCGAATTGCGGACGAGGGCTTCGACCCGGCTTACGGTGCGCGCCCACTCAAGCGCGTCATTCAGCAGCGAATCGCCAACCCGCTGGCAACAGCGCTTCTGGAGCAAAAGGTCAAGGAAGGAAATAGCGTCGAAATCGACTGGACGGGCGCGGAGTTCGTAATCACTCCACTCAAAGCGGAACCGGCCCGGGCCTGACGGTCCCTCCGCGCGCGTGGAGTCTAGGGGTTGGGATTTGCGTTTTTCGGATCCGGCTTCGCCTCGGGAAACGCCACGGTCGCGCTCTTCTGGCGTTGCGCGGTGTTGAGCGTCCTCGCCGACGGATAGAAGGGAGCCGCTTTTCCCGCCTGATCGATCCGGCCCGTGGGATCCGGATCTAATAACCCTGAGTTTGCCCGCGATTTGCCGGTCAAACTTGTCCGCCCTCTGACGTGGTGCCGTGGAGGTGGCGGGATCCGCCGCTTGGTGAGCGTGCCTCGCCTCGGGGCTGGAGGCAACGACCCATGCGCGGAAGACTTCGATGACGCGGATGCCGACGACTTCGACGCTACGGGCACGGACGACTTTGACGAGGCGGAGGCGGACGACTTCGACGTTGCCGGTGCGGACGCCTTGGATGACACGCCACCATCCTGAGCCCGGCAAAGCCGGCCGATCCCGGCGAGCACGATCGCAACGGAGAGCAAAACTGCGGCGTGTTTCATGATTTCTACACCGAGGGAGCAACGACCAGCAATCGACGCTCCCATGATCCGATAAACTTGTGAAAAGTTCAAGCCCTGACCGGGAACCCGTGGTTTTGCGGCAATCTGTCTGCCAACTGCAAAGCCTCATTCGGTCAATTCCTGACCCCACGACGCGAATGCCGGGCCCTGGGAACGGGGTGCGCGGGCGGCGCGCTCGATTGCTTTCACCCGCGCGCGGCGAGAATGAGAACGACGAGCAAGATCAGAGGAACGACGATCAGAAGGCCGGCCAGGAACATCGCGCCGAGCGCTCTCCAGGCTGAGAATCCCTGTACCTCGCCGACGCACTTGAGCACAACCACGAAAGACCAGAGTCCCGGGACAACTCTTGGGAGCCGCGAAGGGATTATCTTGCTGGTCGATCCGATCGTCCTGTTCCATGTTCTACTCCGCATGCGATTCAAAATCGGGTGCCAGCGAATGTCTTGCTCATTTCCTCAAGCTTGTCAAGAATGGTGAGACTTTGGTGATCATCTTCGGCGATCGCAGGGGAATCGTCTCGTGGAAAAGCAACCCAAGTACCGCTCGATCATGTTCTTCGGGATGCCTGGGAGCGGCAAGGGAACTCAAGGCGCCGTCCTGGGCCAACTGCCCGGCTACGTGCACATCTCGATGGGCGAAATCTTTCGAAAGATCCCGCGAACCGGGAAATTCGGCCGCGAGATCGAGTCATACACGTCACAGGGGCAGATGGTTCCCGACGATCTGACGGTGCGAATCTTCGAGCGCCACCTGGTCATCCTCGAGATGCAGGAGTTACTGATGCCCGATCAGCATACGCTGCTTCTCGATGGTCTTCCCCGCAGCTACACTCAGGCCGAACGGCTGGACAAGTTGATTAACGTGGTCCAGATCTTCCACCTCAAAATCGACGACATGGCGAAGGCAGCGGACCGGTTGAGGGCCCGTGCTTTGCGCGAAAATCGACTCGACGATATGAGCGACGACGTCATTCACCGGCGCCTGGACATCTATTACGACGAAACATTCAAGACGCTGAGCTTCTATCCCACCGAGCTGATCTACGACGTGGATGCCGGCCGGTGCACGATCGACGTCCTTTGTTCGATCGTCGACCGTCTGGCTGCGATCAAGAGAGTTTGAGTTCGCCGGAAATCCAAGGGCGCAATCGGTCTTCACTCCTGCTGCCGGAGCAACCACCGCGATGTCGGCACCCGCACCCGCGCTGACAGAATCATTCGGGGAGCCAGGCCGGCCCGATAAGGCTGGCTTCCAACCGTATATTCCCTCCAAGGCTGATCTGCCCGAGCTGACGATTTCGGCAGTCGTGCTGGGATCGCTCCTGGGCATCCTCTTTGGGGCTTCGTCGCTCTACCTGTTCCTCAAGGTAAGCATGACGGTTTCGGCCTCGATTCCGGTCGCCGTGCTTTCCATTACCATCTTTCGCGGGCTGTCGCGCGCTTTCGGCATCAGGCGGGCGACGATCCTGGAGAATAACGTCGTCCAGACGGCCGGATCAGCGGGAGAGTCGATCGCCTTCGGCGTTGGGGCCGCGATGCCGGCCCTGATGCTTCTGGGCTATGAGCTCGAGTGGACGCGGGTGATGCTCGTAGCCATACTTGGGGGCCTGCTCGGCATCCTGATGATGATTCCCCTGCGGCGGGCGTTCATCGTCAAGCAGCACGGCGTGCTTCCTTATCCCGAGGGAACTGCCTGCGCCAAGGTATTGATCGTCGGCGAGCAAGGAGGGTCGAACGCCAGGACGGTATTCCTCGGCTTCGGAGTCGGGCTCATCTACCAGATCCTGATGCAGGGATTCAAGTTCTGGTCGGGCGAATGGCAGAAGGCGATTTCCGGCATCCAGGGCTACACCAAGGCCGTCGTTTCGCTCGAGCCCTCGCCCGCGTTGCTGGGAGTCGGCTACATCATCGGCCCCCGGATCGCGTCGGTGATGGTCGGCGGCGGCATCATGACGGCGCTCCTACTGGTCCCCATGATCTCGTATTTCGGAGATGGCCTGCCCTCCGTGCTGCCCCCCGGGCAGCAGCCGATTTCTAAGATGAGCGCCGGCGCGATTTCTGGCCAGTATGCCCGCTACATCGGGGCCGGGGCGGTGGCCGCCGGCGGCATCCTGAGCATGATCAACGCACTGCCGCTCATCATCTCATCGGTCACCAGCAGCCTGCGCGACCTGAAATCCGGCGGGCAAGCCAACCAAGGCGGCGTGGCGCGGACCGACCGCGACCTGCCGACCGCCGTCGTCATCTTCGGATCGCTCGGGCTCGTGCTGGCAGTCGCTGCTTCGCACCTGATTCCGACCGACTTTCCCGGCAGGCTGATCGGCGGAGTGTTGATCGTGCTCTTCGGGTTCGTTTTCGTCACGGTCAGCTCGCGAATCACCGGCGTGATCGGCTCATCATCGAACCCCATCTCGGGAATGACGATCGCAACCCTGCTCTTGACTTGCCTGATCTTCGTATTTCTGGGCTGGGTCGGTCCTGAATACCGCGTCACCGCGCTCTCGATTGCAGGAATCGTCTGTATCGCCTCGTCCAACGGTGGGACGACCTCGCAAGACCTCAAGACGGGCTATCTGGTCGGAGCCACGCCGTGGCGGCAGCAGGTGGCGATCCTGGTGGGAGCGCTCTTGTCGGCGATCGTCATGGGGGGAACGTTGCTCTGGCTCAATAGCGCCTACACGACGATCCACAAAAACCCCGCCGAGCTCCCCCGCGAGCAGGCGCGCGCAAGCGAGCTCAAGGGCACCCAGACCGGCGAGGACGGCAAGTCGTATCGGGTGTGGTGGGTGGTCAACCCCAGGCCGGGCGTCCAGCCCGGCAAGTATCTCGTTGACGAATCGGGACAGGCGCATTATCTGATCGATCCCGGCATCGGAGGCCGGATGACCAGGAAAGATACCGGCGAGCCCGTCCAGAAATTCAACCCGGCCCAGCCTCGATTATTCGCCACGCTCATCGAGGGGATCATGGCTCGTCAGCTACCGTGGGGCCTGGTGATCCTGGGTGCGGTTCTGGCGATCGTCATGCAGCTTTGCGGCGTCTCGGCCCTCGCGTTCGCCGTCGGAGTCTACCTTCCCCTGGCAACGACGTTACCGATTTTTGTGGGAGGCGCGCTGCGCGGCATCGTCGACCGTGCGCGGCGGCTCACGCCCGAGGAGGCAGACACCAGCCCTGGCACCTTGATGTTGACCGGCCTCATTGCCGGCGGCTCGCTGGCGGGCATTATTCTTGCACTTCTGGTCGTGTTCGAGAAATTTGGCAAGAAAATCGATTTTTCGACGGTATCCCCCGACGGCGAGATCACCTTCCCGTTTCCCGCAATCATCGCTTTTGGTCTCCTGGTGCTGGCACTCCTGGCCGTAGCGGCGTTCGGCAAGAAAACGGATTCCGGCATGGCCGCGGGCGGCGAAGAGGCGCGACTCGGTGAGATCGGTGCCGGAGAATGATACCCTTCCTGGAATCGGGGCGAGCTCGTCCGGGACGTGGCGCAGCCAGGGTGGCCTCTTGGCGCTTGGGGTCATCGCCTGTCTTGGTCTCGCAGCGCTGGAGATTGCTCTACGCCGCCCAGGCGCGCCTTTGCTCTTGATCCTTCTGGTAGCGAGCACGGCCATCCCGTTCCGGGACGCGTGGCGAGCCGCCCGCAAGACGGCGCTTCGGCCCGCGCTTGTCTGGGCGGCACTGGCCCTCGCGTTCCTTCTGAGCGCAACTTTGCTGGCCATCGGCGAGCCGCTCGCGGGTGGTCGACCGGGGACCGGCCGGGTTACCTACATTTCGGTGCTGTGCTTGCTCGCGGCGTTCGTCTCGGTTCTCAACGCCCGCGTGCCCGGCAGTCGGGTATGGGCGGGGCTCATGGCTCTTCTCGTCCTCATCTTCCTGATCCCCTCGCTGGAATCGTCGCTACGAATGCGCCGCGGACAGGAACTGGCGCAGCTTCGCCTCGATTCACCGTGGACTCTCTTCTACGGGTTCCTGGTCGTTGTCGGCGTGACCAACTACCTTCCGACCCGATTCGCTCTGGCGGCGGTCGGCTTCGCGGTCACGTTCTTCCTGGAATACCTCGGGCTATCGCGTCTCGATTGGGCGCCCGACCACCGCGCGATCCTCTGGTCGTGGGTGGCCTGGACGGCCGTTCTAAGCGTCTGGACAGCACGCTGGCGAGCCAATCATGGCCCGGCGGCGAGCGTTCCGTTCGAGCGGCTCTGGTTCTGGTTTCGTGATGCGTGGGGCGTGGTCTGGGCTCTGCGAATCCAGGAACGCTTCAATCGGAACGCGGAATTGAAAGGTTGGCGGGTGCGCCTGTCGTGGTTCGGGCTAGCCGAGAGCGGCCCCGTCGAGGGCGACGACAAATTGAGCGTGCCGGGCGAGGCAATCGCAGACTTCCGTAGCCTGGTCCGCAGGTTCGCGCAAGCAGAGCGGGTCGAAGAAGTGGTGCGCGGCGGCTGAAATAGCACGACGAATCCTCGGTCAGCCCGGCTTCTCCACATTTCGGGGCAATGCTGCGAACAGGTCGGCCAACGCGGTTTCATATTTCGTCCAGCGAGCGACCGACTTTTTGTGGACGGGCTCGCGCACCTGAGTCAAGCTGGCCGTGCGGACCGGCCTCTCGTTGCGATGGGGCTGGAGACAACGCGGCTCCCAGGGAAGCCCGCACGCCGCGACCAGCCGCCGGGCGACTGTTTCGAGGTCGTTGACGGTCTCCTCATAGTCCACGTCGTGGATCTTGACCGGCAAGACGCTCCGCCAGTGGTCCATGATCCGGAGGTACTGGCGGAATAGCGCGCCGATGTGATTGGGGTCGCTAGCCCAATACAGGCTGCGGAAGTCGGTCATCCAGCACGACAGCGCAACGTCGCGCAGGTCGCGGCGGCAGTGGATGAAGGTCGCTTGCGGAAACAGCGTGGCCAAAAGACCCAGGTACAGGTAGTTGTCGGGCATCTTATCGCTTGCGCCTGTGCCTCCGGGCCAGCCAGAGCTCGAAGCGCCGCTCGGTGGGTCTCGGCGATGCGGCCGATCATTGGCCCATCAAGATCGGGCACGCACTCGAGCGGTCGGTCAGTCCGCCCCATCTGCGCACAAATCGAGTCGAACGATTCCCGTCCCAGGCGAAGCTCGCCTGCGCCGAAGACGCACGAATGACACGCCAGGATCTGCTCGATCAGTGTTGTTCCCGACCGGGGCAGTCCGAAGATAAAGACCGGCAGCCGCGTATTCAAACCCTGGCCGGCGGTCCTGGCGAAAAACGCGGGGGTGAATGCGTCGATCAATCCGGTGACGAACCGTTCGTGTTCGGCTGGGAGGTTCTTGCGTCGGCCTTTCCTGGATTCGACGGTCAGCTCATTCGCTTCGCGCAAACACCCGGCGGCTCGGTCGTATTCTCCGCGCCCGTCCAGGACGTGCGCCAGTGCAAACAAGAGCCGTCCCCGCGGCTCCGGTCCCTGGGCAGGGTCGGCCAGCCATTTCTCGATCGCGGCGACGTCGCGATCCGGCAGCTTGCCGCGCAGCAAGCTGCCCAGTCGCGCATACGGCAGTGCGAACTGCGGCTCCAGTTGGATCGCCAGGCGGTAAGCCGATTCGGCCGCACTCAGTTTTCCGAGCTCCTCGTGCAAACCACCCACGTAGTTCTGGACCATCGCCGACTTGGCGCGAGCCGAAGTGCGATCTGGTACTGTTCGTCGGCCTCGGCCAGGCGTCCTTGTTCTTGCAACGCCCATCCCAGGGAGAGCCGGAGCTCGGCACGATCCACCTTGGCCAGGGCCAGCACGCGCTCGTAACACGCAGCCGCCAGGGCGAACTCCTCTCGTTCGAGGTAGAAGTCACCCAGCATCTCGTGGAGGGTCGGGTCTTCTGGCGCGAGCTCCGTCGCTCGCTTCAGCCACGGCAGCGCATCGGCATACTCATACTCCTTCAGCAGCGTCAGTCCCAGGTGAGCGTGCGCCTTGGCGAGATCCGGGGCGAGACGGATCGCCTCGAGATAAGCGGCCTTGGCTTCGACGAATCGGCCGAGCTCGCGATACGCATTGCCCAGGTTATGATGCAAGGCCGCGATGTCGGGCTCCAGTCGAACCGCCGCCTCGCAGTGGGGCAGCGCCTCGTCCGCCTTGCCCCGTTCCAAGAGCATCTGCCCCAGGTTCGTCCGGGCGTGGGCATCGTGCGGAGCGATCTCGACGGCTCGACGAAAATGGTCCAGGGCCAGATCGAGCTGTCCCAGCTCGCGCAGCGCATTCCCGAGGTTGCTGTGCACGGTCGCGAAATCGGGACGCAGCGCCAGGGCCCGGCGGAACTGTTCGACGGCCTCGGCGAGCCGCCCCAGTCCTTGAAGCGCCAGTCCCAGGTTGCCGATCGCTTCCGGATAGTCAGGCTGCAAGCTCAAGGCCGCCCGGCAACAGCCCGCGGCCCTCTCAAACTCACCCAGCTCGCGGAAGGGCTCGGCCAGATTGGCGTGATAAACCGCGACGTTGGGCCGGAGAGCCACAGCGCGGCCGATCAACGAGACGGCCCGCGGATAGTTCCCTTCTTGGTGATGGAGCACACCGAGAAGGTGCAGGGCATCGGCGTTCGAGGGATCCTGCGCCAAGACCTGCTGGTAACGCTCGGCAGCCCGACCCAGTTGGCCCGCCTGGTGAAGCGCGATGGCCGCCCTCAGATGATCCTGCATGATGGCGATTTTCCTCCCTCGATCGCCCAGGTCGGCGTCAACTCAACTGGCTTGATTATAAACGATTTTCCGTGACTGTCGCATCGAAACCGGGTCAGGTGTGGCCGAGACCCACACTAACTCGACGCGCAAGCGAGGGACGCCGGCCGAAGCCGGAGGCAGATGCATACCCGCTCCGCTCGCTTGCGCGTAGGGTTGGTATGGGACGGCCGGCAGAGGGCTGAAGAACGCTGGCTGGCCGTTCTTTGCCCGGTTTCTTTGCTGTAGACTCGGATTTGTATGAGTAAGCCGCACTTACAGCGCGATGCTGCCAAAATCCATACTCATGGAGTCCTCGAAATGGTCACGAGCTCGACGCGCAGGCATTTTCTGGAATTGACCGGAGTGTCGGTCGGCATGGCCGGATTGGGAATTACTGGAGTTTCCGAGCCAGAGAACCAGGAACGCCCCACTTCCGCTCCCGCGGCGGGCTCCCGGCCCAAAATTGCGGCGCTGGCCTCCGTCTACACGTACCTCTCGCACGCCTATCATATCGTCGGACGCTTCCTCGACGGTTTCGCCGTCCATGACGGCCACGGTCTGCACAAGCCGCCCTTCGAAGTCGTCAGCCTCTTTATCGAACAGACGCCCGAGGCAACCGACCTGGGCCGGGCCAAGGCACAAAAAAACAGAGTTCGCTTCAGCCCGACGATTGCCGACGCGCTCACGCTCGGGACCGGCCGGCTGGCCGTTGAACGCGGTGTTGTTGATCGCGGAACATGGCGAGTATCCCTATAACGAGAAGCTGCAAAAGCTCTATCCCCGGGGCCGGTTTTTCCGCGAAGTGCTCGACGTCTTCCGGGCCTCGGGCCGTTCGGCGCCTGTCTTTATTGACAAGCATCTCTCTTACAGCCGAATCGAGGCTCGGCAGATGGTCGATCAGGCGAGAGCGCTCGATGTCCCTCTGATGGCGGGCTCGAGCTTGCCCGTGACCTGGCGGCTGCCAGAACTGGAAATTCCGCTGGGCCGGACCTTCAAGGACGCCCTGGTGGCGTCGCGGGGTGACCTCGAAATCTTCGGCTTCCACTCCCTGGAGACGTTGCAGTGCATGGTCGAGCGACGCGCACGGGGCGGCAAGCCGCAGGGCGTCGCCGCGGTAACCTGTCTGGAAGGCAACGCCGTCTGGGAAGCCGGCGATCGGGGCGTCTGGTCGTGGCGATTACTTGAGCAAGCCCTCGGCCGCAGCCACACGCTGAATCCGGGCGATATCAAACAGAACACGCGTGATTTCCGTCCCCAGCCTCCACCCGGGCGCGACGTTCAAACCAAGTTCCGGCATCCCGTGGCGTTTGTGGTCGAATACACCGACGGCTTGCGCACGGCCGTCCTGACCTTGAACGGTCACGTCAACGACACGATGATCGCCGCGCGGATCACCAATGCCAGTGGAGGCGACGGCGTAGTCTCGACCTTGATGTACCTGCCGGCGCCTCCAGGCGCCAATTTCTTCAACCCGCTGGTGCTGCGGATCGAAGATTTCTTCCGCACCCGGAAGCCCCCCTACCCCGTCGAGCGGACGCTTTTGACCGGCGGAATCCTCGACGCAGCCCTGGAAAGCCGAGTCAAGAACCACGCGCGAATTGAAACACCCGATCTGGCAACGATCGATTACGAGGCGCCGGCTGATTCGGGGTTTATCCGGAGCTCGTTGACAAACCCAGCGCCGAACGGGGTGCAGAACCCAAATCCCTGACCAGCAGTATGCCGGTCAGGCATCCAGCATTCCCTCGAGAGGCAAGTCATGGGTACTGTCACAAAGAAACCAGTGCACGAATTCTACCTCGACCGCAAGGTCCTCCCTGAGGTTCTCACTTTGTTCCTCCATCCCAAAGGCCGTATCGAAGCCGCCGGAGCGGCAAACCTCGGGAGCCCGCAGGGGTGGACGGAGTGGCGGCTGTCCTGGAAGATCATCGAGCTGTGGAAGGTTCCCGCAGAACAGTTGCTGGCCGCTGGCGATGTCGGCTTGATCCCCTGGGTGCCGCTCACGGATTTCGAGGGACCTCCCGAGCGGATCCTGCGCGAGTGCCGCGACCGAATCGATCGCGACGCTCCCGCCGGCGAGCAAGAAAACCTGCTGGCGGTGACCCAGGTGCTGGCAAGATTGCGGTATAATGACGAAAGGTTCTTTCAACTGCTTGGAGGGCGAAAAGCCATGATCGAATCACCGGTGCTTCAAGAGCTTAAGGCCGAGTGGACGTAAGAGGCAGCTCGGGTGGCAGCTCGGGAAACCACCCGAAGGGACATCCTCAAATTCCTCGAAGCTCGCTTCGGGGTCTCCGCCCGCACCGTGGAAGCGGAGCTCAGAAACCTCCCGGAAGACAAGCTCGACGAGGTTCTCAAGCTCGCGGCCACCCGCCGCAGCCTCGCCTCGTTCCGGAAGAAGCTCTCACCTTGAACGAGCAGGACGAAAAGCCATGATCGAATCACCGGTGCTTCAAGAGCTTAAGGCCGAGTGGACGGAAGAGGCAACACGGGTGGCTGCTCGGGAAACCACTCGACGAGTCATCCTCAAGGTCCTCGAAGCTCGCTTCGGGGTCGCCGCCCGCACCGTGGAGGCAGAGCTCAGAACCCTCCCGGAAGACAAGCTCGACGAGGTTCCCAAGCTCGCGGCCACCTGCCGCAGCCTCGCTTCGTTCCGGAAAAAGCTCACACACTGAGCAACCAGGACGAAAAGCCATGATCGAATCACCGGTGCTTCAGGAGCTTAAAGCCGAGTGGCAACGCGAGGACATCGTCAAGATCCTTGAGGCGCGATTCGGGCTTGCTGCAAGTACCCTGGGAGCCGAGCTGAAACCCATCGAGGAAGACAAGCTCGACGAGGTTCTCAAGCTCGCGGCCACCTGCCGCAGCCTCGCGTCGTTCCGGAAAAAGCTCTCGGCCTGAACCGAAACCACGCTCCCGCTCCTCCTCGCGATCGGCCATGTGATTTTCCGATCACACGGCCAGCGTTCTCCTTTGCTCCGCCCCTCCGGATTCGTGTTGCGCCTCATCCTCGAGGCTCGGACGGCGCTCCGTCGCCACCGGCTCGTCCCTCCCAGTGGCGCGGCGCTCTGGACGGCCCGCCGCACGGTCGAACCTGGCGACCGCGGCACGGCTGAGCCAGGCTGCCGCGCACATCGAGGCCAGAGTCGTCAAGAGGTACGCGGTCAGCACTCCCCACGGGCGTTCGCCCGTGTTGAGCCCCGCCTCCCGAATCGGGCCGAACGGTTTCTGACCCCGATCGATGACGATTTCACGCACGTCGGCATGGGAGACAAGCGACAGCCAGTTGACAAAAGGCGCTGATCCCGCCCCCAAAACAACGGTCGTATTTCGGGGCAACAGGTAACATGCGAGGAACGAGCCCGACAGCAGCAAGGCCGGGATCAACGCGCGGTTCGACGCCTGCGCCGTGTCACGAGAGACCAGTGAGGCATAGGTCCCCAGGGCCGTCATCAACCACATCCACGCAACGAGCAGCAGCAGGGCCGCGCCCAAGCCAATCGGGTGAATCGACCCGGCCAGTACTCCCACCGACCAGAGCGCGACGAGTATTAGAGCCACCCAGCGGACCTTCCACGCAGCGCCGATCATCTTGGCATGAATGATTTCCCGGGCTCCCAGAGGCGTCGCCAGCAGGCTATCCCAGGTCTCCCGCGCCCGCTCCTCGGTCACCCCCGCGGCGGCAACGCCGGCGGCAGCGAGCACGGTCAGGAATTCGATCAACGAGGTGACGAAACGCAGAAACTGATTGAACTCCATGCGCCGGACTACGGGACCAGCGGGATCGAGGCCGTATTCACTCTGCTCCACGAACGCCGGTCTCGCAAATGAAAAGGTCGCATAGCCGAGCAGGATGACGAAGCCAAAAGCGACGAGCACGCCCAGAAGCTCGGCGAAACGCCGTGGCCGCAACGTGTGCAGCTCCTTCCAAAGTACGGGATTCTCCCCGCATGGCGGGCGTTGCAGTAGCCCTTCGCCGACCTCCGCCCAAAGTTCGGAATGCAGCGAGTCGAGGCCGGTCGTGGCCCCGTCATTCTCTTCGTAACGCCGGCACGCTCGGCGAAACCCGGCGACCGCATAGGCAACAACCAGGGTGCCGACCGCGATCTGGAGACCGATCATCCACGCGATCGAATCCAACAAACGCCATCCCGGCCCCATGCCACGGCCGAGCGCTGCCATCAGCAAGCTCGACGGGGAGCTCGCCAGGACCCAGTCGTTGACCGGCTTGACCCAGGGCCAAAGCCGAGGCAACCTCAAGGGAACGAGCAATTGAACCAGGAACGGCACGATAACCCACAACATCGTCAGGCCGGCCGCCTCACCTACGGCCTTTCCAGCTCGCGGCGCGGCGGTCGAAACCACGATCGAGAGCCCGGCGACGAAATATGCGGTCGAAGCGGTCCCGGCGGTAATCAGCAAAACCCAGCGCGGATCGACTCCCCCCAACAGCGGCAGCAAGATCAGCATCGGCAGTCCGGTGGCGAGCCAGGCAGCGTATTGCACCAGCCCTGCGGCAAGCTTGCCCACAACGATCTCAGCACTCGTGAGCCTGGTCATCGCCAGGTGCGTCAAAGTCCGCCGTTCCTTCTCCTCGGCGACCACGACTGCCACGCACGCCGGTACGAGCCAGATCGTCAAGACGATCTGGGTGAAAATGACGTTGACGATGACGAACTCCGAGAACACCGCCATCGACCGGCTCGACAGCGGGCCGCGATTCACGATCGCAAACAAGAGGTACGGCAGCCCCACCGAAAGCAACACGGCGATCGACAAGCTGCACCGGCGCCGGAATGTCCGCGGGCGACGCGCCAGACTTCGCAGCTCCCGGCTCAGGATCGGCCCAATCAGTATCACCGAAATCACGAAGTTCGAGGCTTGTTTATCCCGGGCTCTCGAGCGGTACGTTCCAGTAGGCGTCGCTGAGGAACCGCGACCAGCTTGCGATGCGAATTCCCGTGGCGTCGTAGAGCGGTTTCCACGAAGGCCGGAGGGGAACCCGCCTGAGCTTCATGCCGGCGCCTTCGGGCGTCCGATTGGCCTTCTTGGCATTGCAGGCAACGCACGCCAGGGCGAAGTTTTCCCAGGTCGTCTGGCCGCCTTGGGCCCGCGGAATGACGTGATCGATCGTCAGCTCCTCGGTACCAGGCTGGCATCCGCAGTACTGGCAGGTCGAGTGGTCGCGCTTGAACAAGTTGCGGCGGCTGAAAGTGACGGTCTGGTGCCGGGCCCGGTCGTGCCGGGTCAGGGCCAGGACTTCAGGCACTCGCAGGTGAAACCGAACCGTTCTGATGAAAGGCTCGCCTTCTCGCGGCCTGAGCTTCGCCCAGTCTGACCAGGTGTAAAGCTGGAAATCATCGGGATCGATGACGCACGCGGCCTCGTTCCAGACCATCACCAGCGCACGAGCCACCGCGCAACATGCACCGGCTGCCAGTGGCGATTCAAGACCAGAGTCGGTCGTTCGAGCACGTAGCCACTCATCAGGATCGACCTCTCGGTTTGGGCGGAAACAGCCTCCGTGACTCTCTCCCTGGCCGGAGAGCTCAATTCGCCGAAGTGATCATCTTAACCAATCGCCCCGCGATAGTGCCAGGCCGGCCTTCAGGTGATACATTGAAAGCCGCGGTTTTCATGCGGCGGCTAGCCGGCTGAGGTCAACAACTCCATTTCCGAAATGGGATCGCACTCATGCGGGCCGAGATCATTGCGATTGGCAGCGAGCTGGTCAGCGGGCAGAGTCTCGACACCAACAGCCAGTGGCTCAGTCAACGGCTCTCAGATCTGGGCATTGTCGTGGCGTTCCACACGACCCTGGGCGATATCCTGGCCGACCATCTGGCGGCGTTCCGCGCTGCCGTCGAGAGGGCGGAGCTCGTCCTGATCACCGGGGGACTCGGACCGACCCAGGACGATCTGACCCGCGAAGCGCTGGCCGAGTGCGCCGGCGTCCCCCTGGTCGAACATCCCGAATCGCTTGCCGCCATCGCGGCCATGTTTGCCCGCCGCAATCGCGTCATGACCGAGCGGAACCGGGTTCAGGCGCTCTTTCCCCAAGGAGCCGTTCCGCTACCCAACCAGATCGGGACGGCTCCCGGCATCTGGATGGAAGTCGGACGGACGAACATCGCTTGCCTTCCCGGCGTTCCCCTCGAAATGAAGCTCATGTTCGACCACGAGGTTGTTCCCCGGCTGCGGGGCCACGGCATCGCTCATCGCGTTTTCGTTCACCGCAAGATCAACCTTTTCGGCAAGGGGGAGTCGGAGATCGAATCCCAGGCCTTCGACCTGACCGCGCGGGGCCGAATCCCGGAGGTCGGAATCACCGCGCATGACGCGACAATCAGCTTTCGAAATCATCGGCTGGGGCGATACCCAGGAAGAAGCCGAGCTCATGATCAAGCCAACGGCCGAGCTGATCTACGAGCGGTTCGGCAATCTCGTGGTCGGCGAAGGAACCGACGACGTCGCCGAAGGGCTCGTGGCCCAGCTTGCTCGCACCGGGTCGACCCTGGCCACGGCCGAGTCGTGCACGGGCGGCCTGATCGCCCACCTGATCACCGCAATCGCCGGCGTGAGCACTTACTATCAAGGGGGCGTCGTGAGCTACGCCAATACTGCCAAGTCGGAGCTCCTGGGCGTTTCGCCGCACCTCATCGAGTCGCACGGAGCGGTCTCTGCGGAAGTGGCCGCCGCCATGGCCGAGGGCGTGCGCAACCGGCTATCGGCCGACATCGGCATCAGCACGACCGGCGTCGCCGGCCCCGGCGGCGGCACGCCCGAGAAACCGGTGGGATTGGTGTACGTCGGCCTGGCCACCGCGCACGGCACCAGAGACGCACCGGCTCGATATCGGCTCGGAGCAGCCGCGGGAGGTCATCCAGTCACGATCGTCGAAAGCTGCGCTCAACTGGGCGAGATTGAGTCTAACGGCGGAGTGACGAAACGATTGAATACAGAAGGATGCATTAATGTCTTGAGTCACCGCATGACCGCGAAGCTCAAACAGTGGCGGGATCAACAACCGTGAGTCCCGGCCCAAAGGCCGTGAATCTGGTGAAATGGGCGGTATTGAAAGTCAGGATCGGGCCAAACCCGTAGATATGACAGACGACAACCAGTCGGGCGTCGTGCACCTGCTTCCCGATTGTTCCGAGCGCGGTTACCAAGGTCTTCCATGCTAGCCGGGATGCCCACGCGTAAAAAAAAGCCTAACAATTAGCCCGTACGCCGACTCATGCTTGCATACGCTGGGCGTTAGGTTTCGACTTCACACCACGCTCGTTCCGGGGCGACAGGTTGACGCTCGAGCCAGGGGACACGTCGAACCCGGCATGGGCTTCGGCTGTCGCGTTAGCCACGCGGTTGCGCGCGGCAATTCGTGGCGACGAAGGGGAGAGACGGTTCAATGCACGGTGCGGCAATCAGCCTCGGCAGTCACGTACGGTGCGTCGAGCATTCAGCGAGACGACAGGTACGTTGTCATGGACCGATATCGTGGCAAGAATGGCGGCAAGCGTTCGAGTTTGCCGTGGGATTCGGCTCAGGTTCGATCAAGCACAAACTCTGGCCGGGCCCCCTCAACATGACGCTGATCTCACTGTGATCAACAAGCCACCACGCTCGTTTTGTCCTCAATCCGGAGGGCCCTCCTGTGAGTTCACTCGCTTTGGCCGGCCTCGCTGTCCTGCTCGTCACCCCTGCCGCACGGGCCGGTGAGTGTACGGCCGTATCGGCCGTCGCCGTCGAAACACCTGAGTTCGATGATCAAAAGAAGCAGCCCGAACAGCCGATCGCCGAGCGTTATGCGCAAATCCAGGCTGAGTGCGCGGCTCAACTGAGGGCTGCCAACCAGGCCGCCGCCAAGGCCCGGAATCCGCCCGCCAAGCGGGCCGTCTCCGAGAAGAGGGCCATCGATGTGCTTGCCGACTACGCTCGCCGGGTATTGGACCTGGCCGAGTCATCGCCCCACGATCCGGCCACCCGCGACGCCTTGCTCTGGTTGATCGCCATGCCCGGCGCGCGCGACACGGGGGCGTATGGCGACGAGTTCGCGCGGGCCGCGGCGCTCCTCGTCCGCCATCATGGCGACGACCCCGACGCCGTCCGCGTCGGCCTGAGGCTGGACAAACTTGTGTCGCCCCGACGCGACGCGCTCTTGCTGGGGTTCTACGCGGCGGCCAAGGGCCGCGAGGCGAAGGGGCTGGCTCGGCTCGCCCTGGCCCAGTACCTGGCCAATAAGGCCAAGGCGGTCGTCTATGCCCGGCGCGTCGAGGGCCGGCCAAAAAGACGCATGGTCGGTCGAGGCAACATTATTCGCGAATCCGATCTGACGGACGAGGAATACGCCGATCTTCTTGAACTTCGCCAGTGCGATCCCCAGGCCATCCAGGCCGAGGCGGACCGGCTTTTTGAGGAGGTGATCACCGTCTACGGCGATGTCCCGCACGTCACGCAGCGTGCCCGCGTGCTGGAGGCATTGCTGAAAGCACCCACGCCGGCACTCAACGGAACGCCGCTGACGGTCGAGCAACGTCGCGGGATCGAGGAGCGGCTCGCACGCAAGACCACGCTGGGGCAAGAAGCCGAGGCCCGACTCGACGACATGGTCAACCTGGCCGTCGGCAAGCCGGCCCCGGAGATCGAGGGCGTGGACGTGGACGGCAAGCCTCTCCGTTTGAGCGACTATCGAGGCAAGGTCGTCATGCTGGTCTTCTGGGGGTCATGGTGCGGCCCCTGCATGGCGCAGGTCCCGCACGAACGCGACCTCGTCGAGCGACTCAAGGGCCAGCCGTTCGCCCTGCTGGGAGTCGATTGCGAACACGATGATAAGGACACGGCCCGCGGGGTGATGGCGCGGGAGCGGATGACCTGGCCGAATTGGTTCGACGGCGCCGCCGGCACGGGACCGATCGCCAAGCGCTACCACATCCGGGCCTATCCGCGGCTCTTCGTCCTCGATGCCAAGGGGGTCATCCGCATTCGCACGGTCGGGACCGCCGGTCTTGACGACGCCGTGGACAAGCTGCTGGCAGAAATGAAGCGCCCGACTTCGGGTCAGGAGACTTCGCGCCCGGGCCGGCAAAGGATTAGTGGACTAGCCTGGATGCCCACCGGTAAAAGAAGCCTGATCATTAGCCCGTACGCCGACTCATGCTTGCATACGCTGGGCGTTAGATTTCGACTTTACACCACGCTCGTTCCGGGGCGACAGGTGGCAAGCGAGCGAATCCTTCGTCCTTGAGGATCTGAGCGACGGTGACCGGACTGAGGCGGTGGCCTCGGTGGGCCAGATCACGGCTGATATCGTAGATCGAGAGGTTCTGGTTGCGGAGGGCGTTGACGAGATCGCGCAGGGGATCGGACTTGGGTGCGGACTGGGTCCCTTGGCAGGTGTGAGGAAGAATTGGCGGTGGGGATTCTGACGGAACTGATGGACCAGGACGCGAAAGCTGCCCGGGGTGTAACCGAAACGGCGAGCCACCTCGACGCCGGGAACACCAGCGACGAAGAACGCGCGAAGGGCCTCGCACTGACGGTGGGTGGCGTTGGCAGGGTCGAGGAACACCCGAGTGACGTCAGTTAGTTCTTTGGGCTCACTGGTAAACATGCACCCCAAATCTCACATAGATAAACCAGACAACCCGCGGCGATCCTACGATAATAGCCGAAAAACCGTGCACCCACACGGCGGTTCCGTTAGGCTTTTTTTGCCCGTGGGCATCCAGGCTAGTCGTAAAGTCCTTCACTGCTCAACGCGGCGTGGGGCAGCGAAGCTTCGCAATTCGTCGCGGCCTGCAGCACAAGGCGCTCCCATTCGTCCTTCGGCTCGATCACCTTGGTCATGGCGCTGAGCTGTTCGCGCAAGGCGACTCAAGACCAGGTCTTCCGGGGAAACTCCTCGCTGCCGACCCACCTCATTGACCGTGGATTCCAACTCGGGTGTGAGCGTAATCACCATGTTCTGGGCCTCGCCTGAATGATCCGTTCGACTATGGCCTCGCAGCAACCTCAACGTCGTCTACGATTATACCAGGATTCCGCCCGGCGGCACGGTCCAATAGACAGCCGGTCGTCAAATCTCGCGGTCGTTTTGCCTCGAACGAGGGTCGCCGGCGACGACTCGCTACCGGGGGGCTGACCGGACCAGACCGTGATCACCGGTTTCCCAGCCTCTCCAGATCTCGGCTGCGGCCGGATGATGATGGCGCAGCCAGACGGTGGCTCGATCGAGAAGCCGCGATCGCTCGGGTTCAAGGGCGTCAAGCGCCCGCAGTAACTGGGCGGCCATCTCGCCGTTCGAGTCTTTCGCCATAGCGGTCTTTTCGAGCACCGCCCTCCGGTTCGAGTGGTCCACCGGCCGCGCGGCCAGCGCATAGGAAGCCCAGAGCCCGACCATCACGTCGGTGTGGCCGGCCAGCTCGACGAGCGGTTCTCGAGGAATGGCGTACCCCCGACCCGACCCATAAGCGAGAGGACGCACGAGCAGGAGCCGCAGCCAGTCGCGCCAGTCGGGACTACGGGCGACCGCCAGAGCGTAGCCGCGAGGATCGCGAGCAACGGCCTCTACCGAGACGCCTTCGGCCAGCAAGTAACGCACCAGGTCGGGAAGGTCTCGGTTCAAGCTCATCTCCATGAGCTGGGCATCGTCAAGCCGGCCGCCGCGGGCGAGCCGAAAGGCGGCCCGGGCCCGTTCCGAAAGCGCCCGGTTCGCATCATGCATGACGTAGACGTCGGCGAAGGCCTCGCGGTTTGCCCACAGACCGTGGCCGAACCACGCGATCAGAACGATCAGCACCACCAGCCCGCCAATTCCCAGGTACAGGAGCCCGCCATACTTGGCGCGCTCGGTGCGCGCGCGGGTACCGCCGGGTTGATGATCGGCAGCGCCGGGAACCGAGACAATCCATCGGGCGAATGGCTCAACGGTGCATCCTCGATCTTGCGGCGGCGGAGCCCGGGCGATCAGTAAGAGTTGATGAGCATGGCTTCCTGGCTGGCGACTCGCTTCGCAAGCTGGTGAGCATGAAAATGCATCGCCATGTGAAAGAGGTAGAAAAGGACAAGGCCCGGGCGGCGATGGACCTTGAGCAAACGCCAGAGCCGTCGGCGATACTCAAGGCGAAGCCGCCGGTCGGCGACCCGGGTCATCAAGCGGATGAAGAGCCCGACGGCCTGGAAAAAGAGCATGATCTCCAGGGGCGCCCACCGCGGCGACCGATACCAGCGGTGGAGCTTCTTGATTCCGATTTCGAACTTCGGATCGAGGAAAAGCGCTTCGGTGCGGTCGAAGTAGGCATCGGGTTGATAGAGGGCGCCGAGAACCCGGACATAACCGTCGCGCAGCTCCTCGCGAGTCATCAAGAGGGGCACGACATTGGTGCCATATTCGCATGTATCGGCAAGGTCGAGCCTCCCGTCGGCCGCGAGCCGGTCGTAGAGCGGCGTTTTGGGAATGGCCGAGAGCATCCCGCTCATCGAAAAGGCGATCCGGCCCTGCTGGATGAACTGGATCTGGCGGTCGAAGATCCCGCGGTCGTCCTGGTCGAACCCCATGATCATGCCGCACCACACTTCCATGCCCGCGTCTTGAATGCGGTGGACCTTCTCGAGCAGCGTTCCCCCGCTGCGTACATTCTGAAATTTCTTGGCGCCCCGGAGCGATTCCTCGTCGGGGCTTTCGATGCCGATGAACGTCGCGATGAAATTGGCCTCGACCATGAGCGCCAAGAGCTCGGGGTCGTCGGCCAGATCGATCGACGCCTCGGTGAAAAGCGTCAGCGGAAAGCTTCTCTCTTTCTGCCAATTGATCATCTCGCGCAGGATTTCCTTGATCGCCTTCTTGTTGCCGATCAGGTTGTCATCGACGATGAAGACGATGTGCATGCCCGACTTGCGCACGGCCTCGAGCTCGGCGATCACCTGGTCCCTGGTCTTGATGCGCGGGCGGCGGCCGAACGTGACGATGATATCGCAGAATTCGCACTGAAATGGGCATCCCCGCGAGAATTGAAGGCTGCCGAACGCGTAGTGCTTCATCTTCAGCAAGTCGAATCGCGGCGTCGGCACCCTGGTCATGTCGGTCTTCTCGACCTGCTCGTACCGGACCTGGTGCAGGCCTTGCCGCCATTCGTCAAGAAACCGCGGCCAGGTTTCCTCGGCTTCTCCCACGAAGATCACATCGGCCAGGTCGCCGAAATAATCTTCCTGGACAGTTACCCACGGCCCCCCGACCACGCAGAAAGAGCCGCGGTCCTTGAGCTCGGCGAGGACCTCCTTCATCCGGAATCGCTGCACGCTCATCCCCGTGATGCCCACGATGTCGGCCCGGCGGCAACGCTCCCAGTCGATCGGCTCGACGTTCTCGTCGATCAGGGTGACGGTATGCTCGCTCGGAGTCAGGGCCGCCAGGAGCGGCAAGCAGGCCACCGGCAGGTTGGCGCGTTTGCCGGCAAGCGGCAGCGCATGTTCCATCCCCCAGAATGAGATCTCGAACCGGGGGTTGATGAGGACGATATCGGCCATCGCGAAATGAGCTCCCCAACCGCCAATGTGGTCAACAGTTCACAACCCGGGCGAAAAACGCTTACCAGGATGTTAGTCGAAGCCGTCCGCTTCAAACAGCGGAATGTGGCCAGCCATTGAGGTATGATCGACAGCTCGGCCTCCAGGAAAGGATGATATCACATGGGATTATTAGCGGAATGCCTGATTTTGCTGGCGGTGTTCGGGCCCGATCAACCGATCCGGACCTTCGCGGGTACCGGCGAGGCCGGCGATGGCGGCGACGGCGGCCCGGCGGCCAATGCCCGACTGAATATGCCATTCGACGTCGCTCTTGATTCTCAAGGCGATATGTATGTATCCGACACCTTCAACCACCGCGTCCGGCGGATCGAGCAGAAGTCGGGAACAATCACGACGGTGGCCGGCAACGGCTCGGCCGGTTTCTCGGGAGATGGAGGCCCGGCCACGAAGGCCCAGCTCAACGAACCGTACGGCATCGTCCTGGGTGCCCGTGGCGACCTCTTCGTCGCCGACCGTCTCAATCGCCGCGTGCGGCGCGTTGATGGCCGGACCGGGATCATCACCACGATTGCGGGTAACGGCACCAAGACTTCCAGCGGCGACGGCGGCCCGGCAACAGCAGCAGGGCTTATCGAGCCCAATGGAGTCGCCCTCGATCGCAGCGGACAAAACCTCTTCATCGCCGACGTCGCCGGCAACCGCGTACGCAAAGTCGAAATCGCGACCGCGCTTATCTCGACCTTTGCCGGAACTGGTCGGGCGCGGCACGATGGAAACGGACGGCCAGCCGCCGCGGCCTCGATCTGGGGCGCGCGCGCCGTCGAACATCGGGCCCGACGGCTCGGTCTACATCCTCGAGCGCGAAGGCAATACCCTCCGGGTCGTGAACCCGTCCACTGGCATGATCTCGACCATCGCCGGCACGGGCGCCAAGGGCTATTCCGGTGACGGCGGCCCGGCTCGTCTGGCCACATTCAATGGCCCCAAGGAACTCGCGGTCAACGCGAAGGGCAACATCTGGGTCGTCGATACGGAAAACCATGCGATCCGATTCATTGACACAGCGACCGGGCAGATCCGGACCGTCGCCGGCCAAGGACGGCCAGGGAGCGGCGGCGATGGAGGGCCCGCCACGAGCGCGACTCGACCGCCCGCACGGGGTCGCGGTCGGGCCTGATGGGCGATTCTGGATCGGAGACACTCATAACCATCGTGTCCGAATGGTGGGGACTGACCGCTAAGACCACCTGAAACCGGCTGGCAGCCCAGCCAGGAACCATTACAAGAAACAACGGAGCACGCAATTCGATGGCCGTGCAACCAAGACCCGCCAACTCGGCTCACAGCCCGCGTTTCACTGACATTCCGCCGTTCGAGCCGCATCCGTGGTTTCGAGGCAGACATGCTCAAACGATCCTGGGTCGATATTGGGGATGGCCCGGCCGAAATTTGCCGGCGGCCACGGTCGAAATCGCGCTTCCGGACGGAGACCGGCTCGTCGTACTGGATTCGGCTCCGGATGGGTGGGGGGCGCCGCGACCGGCCGCCGTCATCGTCCACGGACTGGCCGGGGACGCGGAAGCAGCCTACGTTTTGCGACTTGCCTGGCGGCTTCTGCGCAGCGGCGTGCGGGTGGTCCGGGTCAACCTGCGCGGCGCGGGCGCGGGTTTTGGGCTCGCGCGCGGCATCTATCACGCAGGACGAAGCGACGATTTGCGGGCGGTCATGAAATGGCTGGCAGCACAAGTCGAGGCTTCTCCGATCGCGCTGGTCGGTTTCTCACTGGGGGCCAACCTGGCTCTCAAGCTGGCCGCCGAATCCGCCGCTCTGCCCGTCCCGAACTTCGACTGCGTCATCGCGGCCAATCCACCCCTGGACCTGGCCGTCTGTGCCCGAGAGATCGAGCGCCCGGAGAACAGGATCTACGACTGGAACTTTGTCCGATGGCTGCGGGCGATGGTCGAGCGCCTTCACAAACGCTTTCCGGACCTGGGGCCGGCGCACCTGGACGGCGTGAGGACGCTCTACGATTTCGATGACCGCTACACGGCGCCACGGAACAACTTCGGCAATGCGGCCAACTACTACGCGAAATGCAGTGTCGATGCCGTACTCGCGAGAATTCCCCAGCCCGGTCTGATCGTACACGCGCAGGACGATCCGTTTGTCCCACTCGATGCCTTCGTGCGGGCCGAGCGACCACGCCACCTCGGCCTCGAGCTGATTGGAGGCGGGGGCCACCTGGGTTACTTGAGCCGCAACCGCTGGCTGGGCGACCACCACTGGCTCGAAGCTCGACTCTGCGCCTGGCTGGTTGCGCGGTGGGCCCTCACGTGATGGTCGTTGCTCATGCGGTCAATGCCACATGATCGCAAACCTCGAAGTCGAAAATCATCCAGGCCGTGATGACTACATCAATGCCGCTCGCGCTTGGGAAGCTCACCGCGCAGGAAAGCGGCAAGCGCCTCGGGATCGTCAAGGTTTAACGTGAAGGGGACCCATTCGCCCGTCGATTCATCGAGCATGGCGGCTTCGGTTTGGCCGTGAAGGTCCATGTGCGGCTCGCACCAGATCAAGCGGTCGTCTTCGTTGGTAAAGCCATGGCCGTCCCACTGGCCGATTCCGCCGACCGCGCCCCGAAGCGCGCCGCGGACGGCATACACCGCATCCTCTGCCTCGGGATGGTTGACGATCGCCTCGGGATATATCCGGATCGCGTAGATCGCGCGGATGGTCTCGAGATAATCGGCGAGCCAGCGCACCGCGGACGGCGGACCGCCTGCCTCGAGACTGTCGATGAACTCGGCAACCTCCTCGGCACCCAGGGTATCCGGAGCGACCGGGTTTCGCTCGACCGTCGCCCAGACTTCCTCGAGGTTTCCCAGGTTGGGACCGATGGCGAGATAGTTTCCCAGGAGACCGGGATGGTCGACTGACCAGATCGCAACGGCGGGAGCGGCTCGCTGCAGAGTCGCCAGGGGAATGTCCCGGTCGTTGATAGTCAGCAAGCGTAGGTAATCACCCATCGGCCGATTCCGTCACCAGATGTCCTACGCGAGCGACCGAACCTCGCAAAGATTCAGGTTGAAGCGACCGGTTGGCGCCGGTAACGCCGACCGCGTTCTCACTCGATATTGACGCCCGAAAGCCTCTCCAAAAATAAAGTAACACTGCCCCATCGATCACGCAAGGGATAAGGAACACCAGAACATCAGTGGCCGACGACCGCCCGGCGATTTCCCCGGCCAGCACGTTGCCGAGAAGTGCCCCGAACCCCGATGTGCATACCATCTTCTCCGTGGCCATCCAGCGGTCGGCCAACTGCCCAGCACCCAAGGGGATTACCGCCGACCCCAGCGCCAGGGTCGCGAAAATCCACCCCCGCGCCCGGCCGGATATGCCCAGGTCGGCCAGATGGACCGCCAGTAACGGCCAGAACGAACCCTGCACGCCGAACACGAGCGCCATCATGGCCGCCAGCTTCCATGGCTTCGGCGCGTTCATGAGCACGTTGGCGAATTCCTTATTCACCCGACCCGTCCGTGTCGTTTTCCTTCCCGGCCCCACCAGGAGCAGGTTCGGCTTCGGGAGGCGGGGCTTGCGGCTGCCGGAACCCCTGGGATCTGGGATTGAGATTCTTGGGCTTGGGAAGTGGCGTCGGAGTCATCGGCCGCGCGCGTGGCAAGAAATAATCGCTCAGGCCCTTGGCGGCCTTCCCTCTCAGCAGGCGCTCGAGGCCGCTCAATCCGGCACCCACCGTGTTCCCCACCAGGTCCATGCCCATGTCCGCCAGCCGATCCTTGAAACCCGCAGTGTCGATCTTGGGGCTCTGCATGGTCCCCCGGATGGGAATATCGACCCGCGCGTTCTGCAAGAATGGCGGCAGTACACCCGTGACCGGCGCCCTTCGATCCATGGCCAGCCGCGCAACCAGGTCGAGGTTCTTGTCGAAGTCGACCGATCCCTCCAGCGCGATCGATGCCAGCTTGGCCACGGGGATCACCAGGCCCTTCTGGTAGACTTTGTGGTCTGCGATCTCGATCGAGATCGAGTCGCGGAGAGTGAGCAACGGCTTGTCTTGCTTGCCGAAAACGACCAGCAACCGCTCGGCGAGCCGTCCGGGCATGAACCGGACATCGTCGAAGGCCACCTCACCCAGGATCCGCGCCTCCGCCGCGCCGGGCGCCATGATGGGAAACACGGCTTCTCTGAGCTTCGCCGAGATCCGTCCCCGCACGCGAGTCGCTCCGTCGAGAATTGGGGCGGCATAGGAAAGCACGCGATGAGACACATCGTCGTTGATGACCGCTCCCTCCAAGGACGAGGAATTTCCCATCCTCAGCCACCTGTTGCCGTTCTGGTCCAGCGCCAGCTCGGGCTCGAGGTGCAGGACACCCTGATTGAGCGTGGCTTCGATCGGGTCGATCCGGATTTTACCGTTCTCCGCCCTGACGACCAAGGCCGAATGGCCAAGTCGCATGCCGAACACATCGAGCTCGTCGATCTGAATTCCCAGATCGCCGCTCAACGTTTCCAGAGCGTCGTCGAATTTCGAGCTCGCGATCGATCCCGAAACTCGCCACGAGCTCACCTGGCCGGCGATCCGTGCATCGGGCTCGACCTCCCTGGCCAGAAGCGCCGATAAGCCACGCCAATCGGGGTTCAGTGTACCTTTGAGATCGAGCAGGGGCTTGCCGCCAAGATTCCGAATCGCCCCGTTCCCTTCCACCTGAGCGTAGGGAAGCTTGACCGCCACCTTGTTTAAATCGAGTCGGTCGGAGCGTGGATCATAAACGCTTCCCTCGGCCCGGAGCGAGCCCAGCGACGTCTCCAGCGCGAGCCGATTCACCAGCCAACGCGATTTCGCGCCCTTCACATCCCAGCCGGCGCTTACGGCGTCGAGCCGGATCGTCTCGGCGCGACCAGGCGCGGTCAACTCGAGATGGTTGAGCCTGGTATCGCCTCTTGCCAGCCACAGGCCCGATTGAAGCTGCGCATCGACAACCCCGTCGAGCACGCCCCGGCATTTGAGGCCCAAGCCGTCGTTCGCCACGGCCAAGGGCCATGCACTTCCCCTGAGTGTCACGTTCGTGTCATGCCGACCTGAGGCGTCGATGCGCGCCCTGCTGTAGCTTCCCTCGATCTCCAGGCGGCCCGACTGCCGCGGCGTCTCGTCCGGCGCCATCGAGATTTTCCAGGAAATCGGCTCGTGGCCTCGTCCCATGTCGATGCGGACATCCAGGTGGTCGGCCATAAATGGCTCGCCCAGCAACCGATCGCGCAGTCGAACGTGGCTGTTTTCCAGATGGATCAGGATCTGATGCTGGGGATGTTCCGGCACAAGCGGCTTGAGAGTCTCGTGCAGGTCGATCGTGCCATCGGGGCGCCGCTCGATGTCGAGCTTGGCACCGGTGAGGTCGACGTGGGCGATCTCCGGCCGCGTCACCAGCATCTGCCAAAGGCCCCACTCGAACGTCAATCTGGGAGCGACCAGCACCGCATCGCCGTCGGCATCGCGGAGTGTGACATCGCGAACCTCGGTCGGCCGGAACCACGAAAGCCGGATCGGGCTGAATTCCACCGAGCCCGGCGCCAGGACCAGATTCGCATAAGCGGCCAGCCTGCGCTGGACGGCCGGCAGCTCCGCGATCCACGGCAAACCCACCGCCGCCCCGCCCAGGAGGAGCGACAGAACCACGAGCGCCGGCCCAAAGCGGCGCATCCGACGTCGTGCATCAGTCGTCATTGCGACGGAATTTCCTTTCGCCCTATCCTGGCAATGGTGCGTCGCCACGGAGTTCCGGTCGATCCCATCCCAGTAGTTCGTTTCGTGCGAGGATTGATTCTGATTATCTTACCTCAATATCCGGGCAAGCAACAAACGGGCACTTGGCCGGAAGTTCGACCCAGCGGCAACAAGCGCTCCCGGTTGCACCGGCCATCGGCTTCTGGCATGTTAGGCACTCTCGATCGTTGGCATTCCGGCCGGCGACCGGCAATGGTTCGCATTCATCGTCCTCCCGTGTCGAGGGGCATGGCCGCCGCCCATGGCGAATCCGATTGATAGTCGAGACGCAGCAAGCTGGACGAACGGCTCACGCGCCGATGCCTGGGCCTGGGGCCTCTGCTGGCTCATGTTCGCCTCGACGGTGCTCAACTACATGGACCGGCAAACGATCGCCCTGGTCCGGCCGCAGATTCGCGAGGCTTTCGCCATCAAGACCGATGAAGACTTCGGCTGGATCATCGCGGTGTTCGGCATGATCTACGCCCTGCTCCAGGTCCCGGCCGGCTACCTGGTCGACCGCTGGGACCTGCGCTGGTCCTACGCCGCCGCGGTGATCTGGTGGTCGCTCGCGGCGATGGCCACGGCCCTGGTGCCCAGCCTGGGCCTCTTTGTCGCCTGCCGCGCCCTTCTGGGAGTCGGCGAATCATTCAACTGGCCCTGCGCGCTTCGGGTTACGGGCCGCGTGCTGCCGCCCGCCGAACGCAGCCTCGGAAACGGGATCTTCAACTCCGGAGCGGCCGTCGGCGCCGTCGTGACGCCGCTTTTCGCCACCAGGCTCACGGTGGCGTACGGCTGGCGGGCCGCGTTTCTCGTGCCCGGCGCGATGGGGCTCATCTGGGTGGCGGCATGGCTCGTGCTCGTCAAGGGCCGGCATCGCGCGCTCCTGGCCCGGCGGCCGTCCCAGGGAATTCCCCATGCCAAGACCGACACGCGGCAACCCGGCCTATCCGCCGGCGTCCGGATTGCCTTCGCCCTCGTCCTGCTCGCAAGCGTCGCCACGGGGTTGTCGGCCTTCCGGTACGGTCCTCTTGCCGTCTGGATCGGCATCGCGCTGGGGATGATCGGCACGCTCCTGGCCGCCGGCGCCTTTCCTCGCGACCAGCTCGCCGGCGCGGCCTGGGCGAGCAGTCTGGGCGAGATCGTCCGCGAACAGCGGTTCTGGATCATGGCGCTCGTCTCGATCACGATCAATATATGCTGGCACTTTCTTGTCAACTGGGTCCCGACCTATTTCAAGGACGAGCGCCACCTCGATTACGCGGCCAGCAATTTCTTGAGCGCCATCCCGTTCCTGGCCGCCGCCGCCGGGAATGTGGCAGGCGGCTGGCTCGCCGGCCGCCTGGTTGCACTCGGTTTCAGCGCGGTGCGTGCCCGCCAGGCGGTGCTGGTCCTGTGCATCATCTTGATCCAGGCCGGTATCGGCGTGGCCTTCGCGGGCGACAGCACGACCGCCGTCGTCCTGATCTCGATCATGGCAGCCGGAACCGCAGCCTTCATGGCCAACTATTTCGCATTCGCCCAGGAAGTTTCGCCACAGCATACAGGGTTGATCGTGGGGTATCTGGGAGGACTAGGCAATCTCTTCGTGGCTGGCTTTCAGCCGTTCGCTGGCAAAGTGAAAGATGTCACCGGGAGCTTTTCGCTCATTTTCTGGCTCGTGGCGCTTCTGCCCGTGATTGGGTTAGCGGCCCTGTTCCTTGGCTGGGATCACCGGGATCGATTGGCACACGAGGACAGTTGAACGGTTGCGCGTTGCAGCCGTTGGTTGGAGGCTCATGCATTTGCCAGCAGGCGATCGTACTCATCGTGGGGTCCGATCCAGAACCAGACCAATCCATCTGGAGCTTCGGCAGCCAAGGCCCGGTATCCAGCCGCGGCCCGGACCGACCAGAGCCGCCCGACCTTCTTGAGATGCAGGGATGGATGCCGCGGATCCGCACGCAGCAGGGCGTAATGGCGATCGGCCGCCAGCTTCACCGCCTCGGGGAGCCGGGCATAACATCCCCAGAAGTCGGCCGTGGTGTGGTGATTCACAGTGGGCGAGTCCGCCCGGCCCGATGCTCCTCCATCGCCTTGTCGATCAAGGCGTCGAGTCGGCCGACCCGCTCGTCGCGCTCGATCTGCTCGTCCCAGAGCCGCTCGGCGAACTCCGCTAGCCAGGCCCGGATGCGGGCCACGTCATCGGCGGAGAGCTGCTCGATCGCGGCGGTGATCTCCTCGACTGTGCTCATCGGTGACTCACGTTGAGCGGATGAATAGGGCCTCGTGTAGCGTAACACCCGCTCCCTCACGCCGGCAACCGGTCATTTGGTGTTGGACCGCCGCCTCGCGCCGAAGCTCAGCGGATCGGCCCGCCGAGGAACGCTCTGGAAGCACGGTAGCCGCCGCGATGGAACGTGGCCGCTGCACGCGCCAGGTTGAGCACCTCCGACTCATGGGTCGGTGGGCCGAGGATCATCTTCGCGTCGGAGATGCTCATACCCATCTGGACGCGCAGGACGGTCTGCTTCGTGACCTTCCCGTGTTGGGAACCGCACCCCCCTACGAAGGGAAGTAGGGTGGCCAGCGTTACTTGCCCTATTCGAAACGAACCGAGCAAGCGTACGTTGACTGGATCGAATTGCAATGAAGCGGTGACTGGCGGTCGCATGCCGAATAAACCGATCTGGACGATACTACGGATTCTTGTCAAAATGCCCGAACATTTCTGTCTTCCCGCGATGGATGCTCATCTCCTGCGATCACGCCGCCCTCTCCCGCGTTGGAAGAGGGAGAAGCTTCCTTTCGTATGGCAAGGTGGACAGTGAAAATGCGCCGATTCTCCACGCACGCGCTCATCTGGGGCGCGCTCGGGTTTTCGCTGGCTGGCTGCGAGCCTCATGAGTCATGGCTTCGCCACAAGGATGACGACACGGCGAGCTCGAGTAAGGACGCCACCAAGATTCCGGCCGTAGATGCCGATGCGAAGAACCCCCAGCCGTTCTTCAAGAACGACCGGCTCCTGGGCGGCTGGAGCTCCGAGGCGCGCGCGATCGAGCGAGACCTTGGCGTCAACAATTAGCAATTTGTCCTTTGTCCTTGCTCCGTTGTCCGTTGTTCGCTTCGCTTACTTCTCCCTCGTCAGTTGTCAGTTGTTCGCCTCGCGGATACCATCGTCCAGCGGTGAGCAACCTGGCTCTGACGCAGAAGACCCGACGCCGAATCGCGAGGCATTGATGCCGGAAAGGGCGACCGGCGGGCGGAAATCCACCCGAAAACACCTGCAACGCGCAGGCCGAATCCTACGAGCCCGACGCGCCAGCGAGTGAATTCCGGTAGGGGCCAGCCACTCACTCGCTGGCGCTTCGGGCTTATATGGCCAGGACTCTCGTCATGCGTGAGAGAATTCCTGCCGTTCGCCTGAAGGACCAAGAACCAAGCACCAAGGACAACGGACAACTGACAACTGACAACTGACAACTGACAACTGACAACGGACAACTGACAACTGACAACTGACAACTGACAACGGACCAGCACCACATGCCCTCGACTTTGCGCGCCTTCCTGAATCGGTTGCTCGGTGAACGCGGGGAGCGCGAGGCTGCGCGTTACCTGCGGCGCCACGGAATGCGAATCTGGCTACGCGGCTTCCGCACCCGGACCGGTGAGATCGACCTGATCGCGCGGGATGGCGACACGCTCGTTTTCATCGAAGTGAAGTCCCGGCGCCAGGGAGAGCCGGTCGAGGCGGTGACGCCTGAAAAAGAGCGGCGAATCACCAAGGCGGCGCTCGGTTTTTTGCACAAGCACAAGCTGCTGGACGAGCGCTGCCGGTTCGACGTCGTGGCGATCGTCTGGCCCGATGACCGGCACCCGCCTCGGATCGAACATTTCCGCAACGCCTTCGACGCGGTCGGTAGATGGCAGATGTTTTGCTGAGACAGAGCGCTCGGTCTGACACCCGATGACGACAACACCGCAAGTGGGTCGAGCTGAGCGTCGCGTGGCGATTCTCAGTCTCGTGACGAGAACGTGCTGGCGGCCCTCGCATCTCGACTTACTTGGTCAAGCACCCTCATCTGTTCAAGTCCGTCCTCAGCCGGGTCGACCGGCGTGCCGGCGGCAACCGAGCGGCTGAAGGCATCCACCATCGCCGCATATTGATCGGTCGGCTCGAATTCCAGCACTTCAACGCGGTCGCCGCCTGAGCTCGAATCCAAGGCTGCACCAAGCGATCGCAGCACGGCGGTCGGCTTGCCGGCTTGCGGCGGAAGGTACGCGTCGGGGACCCCGACCAGCCCACGGCTGCCCACCAGCTCATAGTGACAGCGAAACGGTTGCTCGAAGCTGCAATCGATCGTCGCCAGCACGCCACTCGCGAATTCGAGGACGGCCGTCAGGGTCAGATCGACGCCGGTCGAACCGAAGTGGGCCAGCGCGCGAGCGATCCTCGGTTCGCCACCGGCGAACAGCCTGGCCGTGCTGACGCCATAACAACCGACGTCCCACAACGCCCCTCCGCCCCGCGCCGGGTCGAGCCGCCAGTCACCCGGTTCGATCGGGAACGAGAACGACGCACGGATTAGCCGCAGGTCGCCGATCGCTCCGTCGCGCACGCGCCTCCGGATCTCGAGGGTGCGCGGCTGGTGCCTCCACATGAATGCTTCCATCAAAACGACGCCCCGCCGGCGACAATGCGCAACCATCGCCGCGGCCTCTTGGGAATCGAGCGCCAGCGGCTTTTCGCAGAGCACGTGCTTGCCGGCATCGGCCGCCGCCATCACCCAGGGCTTGTGCAATTCGTTAGGCAGCGGAATGTAGACGGCATCGATCTCGGAATCGGCCAGTGCTGCCTCATAGGATCCATATGCGCGCGGAACGCCGAACTCGCGCGCCCATTGCTCGGCTCGTGCCCGATCCCGGCTCGCCAGCGCCAACAGCACACCCGATTCCGAAGCGCGGATGCCGCGAACCAGGCCCCGCCGGGCGATTCGCGCGCATCCGAGAATTCCCCAGCGAAGCGGCAAGCTTGAAATGGGTGTGTCTCCCTGGTGCAGGATCGACTCCGCTGCCGTGGCGCCGCTAATCAGAGGCCGGCGCCGGGGCCGGCGCCGGCGCGGGGACGATGATCTCGAGGACGAGACCGAGATCGATGTGGTGTATCGGCGGTGTTTCGGGATCCTCCCCTTCCCCGAAAAAGACAATCTCCCGGCCGCGCACCGTCTGGGGAATGGCCACGAAATCCGGATGCCGGACCACGTAAGTCCGTCCGTCCGCCATCTGGATTGCAAACGGCCGAAACGGTTGCGCGTGCATCGCGGCACGAATCTGGTTCAGCGTAGCCATCGCGGACGCTCCTTCCTGAAAGCCGAGAAATACACTTTACCACGCGAGCGCAGCCGAGAAAACGAGAATTGGCATGACTCTCAAAACAGGAGTAAGCGACGGTTTCGGTTGTGCTGTGGTCCACAGCGACAGGCGATTCGTTACCACTTCGCTCCCGCCGGCCTACGCTTTTCGATCGAGGAGTTTCGGTTCCGACTGGGATTCCATAGAATCGGTGTTCAGGAAGACCTTCCTCAGACCTGCACGCGACCGCGCTGGCTAAAGCGGCACCCATTCTGATCAATCGTAGTGAGCGCGGGCCCATAAACGGAGAACATCATCTCGTGGGCGTGACCTCGATCCCGGATTGCATCATTCCGTCGCCGGAGTCGGGGCACCCGACGACGGTCAGGGCCAGGGATTGCGCAGTCCGGCATCGAATCAAGGCGTTTGACCTTTTTCTGCTATCGGCTTGGTGCGGTCTGGCCTCCGGGCTGCTGGAGGTGGGTGCGAGGGTCATTTGCAGGGCCATCGATCCGACTCAACGACTCTACATGGTGAGCCGACACTTCCTCTGGTTGGGCCCGCTGTCGAGTCTCCTCTTCTTTTTGGGGATCGGCCTGGTCTTGTCGGTCGCCGTCAAAGTGTCGCCGCGCGCGGCGGGATGGCTCGGCCCTCGCGTGATCTGCGCTTTGGGCATCATGCCGGCGCTCCTGGCGGCGGGCCCTCGGATTTATCCTGAAGCTTGGGCATTATTCGGGTTCGGAATGGGCGTCCAGTTGGTCCCGATCCTGGAGCGACGCCATTCAGCCTTACGCCGGAAGCTCGTGTGGACATTTCCCGTCATGTTGGGATTGGTGGTCTTGCTGGCGACTTACGTATTCCTGGGAGATCGGCTCGAACAGTGGCGCGAAGCGGGCCGTCCCTTGCCACCGGCCAGTTCGCCCAACGTGCTCTTGATCGTGCTGGACACGGTGCGGGCAGACCGCCTCAGCCTTTACGGCTACGAGCGCTCGACGACTCCGATGCTCGAGCGACTCGCCCAGCGCGGAATTCGCTTCGACGAGGCACGAGCAACCGCTCCCTGGACTCTTCCGTCGCATGCAAGCATGTTTACCGGACGCTGGCCACACGAGGTTGGTGAGAAATGGGTGACCCCCCTGCGGGTGAGCTTCCCGACGCTGGCTGAATACCTCGGTGAACACGGTTATGCCACCGCCGGTTTTGTCGCCAATGTCGTGTATTGCTCTCAAGAAACCGGACTGGCCCGCGGCTTTACTCATTACGAAGATTATCCCCTGGAAAAACTGGCTCCGCTGCGGACTTCCGGACTGGTTGAGTACATTGCCGGCACGATTTATCAAATGATCCCCGCTCTTGAGATCAGGTCACTGCGACCTTTGCAGATAAGCATGCATCACTGGTTCGGCTTCGGTGGGCGAAAAACGGGTGCGTCGGTTCGACGCGCTTTTCTGAGGTGGTTATTCGCACGGCCCGAGACCGGCCGTCCTTTCTTTGCGTTCCTCAACCTATGTGACGCTCATCAGGAATACAAACTGCCTCCAGGAGCAGAGCCTCGTTTCATTCGTTATCTCGTGACAGCAGACGAAATCAAGCAGGTGTACGAGCGATGGCCGTTTATTGACAAGATGGAGCTACCTCCGCCTTATCTTGATTTCGCTCGCGATTCCTACGACGAGTGCCTGGCTTATCTCGACGACCAGCTTGGCCTGCTCTTTTCCGCGCTGCACAATCGCGGCGTGCTCGATCACACGCTGGTCGTGGTGACCTCGGATCATGGTGAGGGGCTGGGTGAACACAACTTGTTTGACCACGGTGAGAGTCTCTATCGAACGGAGATCCGGGCGCCCCTGGTGATCGCACCGCCTTCGGGCCTCGATCGGCCGTCGGTCGTGCGTGAGACGGTCAGCCTGCGCGACCTGCCAGCGACGATCGTTGACATGTTGGGTTTCGGCGCGGGGTCTCCCTTCCCTGGAAAATCGCTCGCCCGATTCTGGCGAGATTCTCCCTCGGGAAACGTCGACGCGAACGGTGACGCCGATCCCGTCGTCTCCGAGCTGATTGCCCCCAATCCCGCGTGGCCCAACCGAGGACGATCGCCGGCTGCCCGAGGTCCGCTCATCTCCTTGGCAAGTGGCAAATTCGTCTACATCCGCAACGAACGAGACGGCAGTGAGCAACTGTTTGACGAACGCGGTGATCCAGCAGAGTTAAGCGATCAATCCCGAGCCGAGTCGATGCAACCGCTCCTCGATGACTTCCGCCACCGTCTCGACAAGCTGCGCAGAGAATCGGCACGATCCTTCCGGTGAATAGACACGTCGCCCTGGGCTGGTCTGTGGCGGCCCCTGCCGGGCGGGCAAAAATGCGCAACACCAAAGCTCGCGCCGGCCGCTCAACGTCGAAAGCCCTCAAGCCGTAAGGGCGACGCATCACCTTCCCGCAAGCGGTAGCCTCGATCGGCAGCGAGGTTTCGATAAGTATCCAATTTCCCCGATGGCCAGCGAACTTCGACCGATTCAACGCGATCGATCGACCCGAGCCCGGCATGAAGCCGAGCCTCTCCAGCCGACTGATAGCTTCCACCGCCCAAGCGCCAGCGAACCTGCCGGCGCCCGCCGGCAGTGATCGCCACCATCGCCCCGACGCCGTCCCGGTTCGAACTTGGTCCCCTCGAGCCGGAGCGTGATGAAGTGGCTGTCATCGGGCGTAGTCACGTTATGAAACACGACGATCGGATCGTTTTGCGCTGCCATGACGGCGTCGAGCCGTCCATCGTTGTCGAGGTCGCCGACAGCGAGGCCTCGACCCACGTAGAGCTGCTCGAAGACCGGTCCGGCCCGCGACGTGACGTCCGTCAAGGCTCCGTATCCACGGCCCAGATAGAGCTGGGCCGTCATGGGACAGGGGAACAGGGGACGGAGGTCGCTGATGTGTCCGTTCGCGGTCATGAGGTCGAGGTATCCGTCGTTGTTCGCATCGAGAAAAGCCGCGCCGAATCCCAGGACAAAGCGGCTGGGCGCTGCCAGGCCGATCGCCGCGGTGTGATCGGCGAAGAGCCCCTCCCCCAGGTTATGGAAGAACGACGTCGATTCGCCGTAGAAGTTGGTGACCACCAGGTCGGGCAGGCCGTCGCCGTCCAGGTCGCCGCACGCCACCCCCATGCCCGCCTGGTAGCCCCCCGCGGCGTTGGCCGCCACGCCCGCGACGTGGCCGGCCTCTTCGAATCGAAACCCGCCCAGGTTGTGGTAGAGATAGTTGGCCGTCGAATCGTTGGCCACAAAGAGATCGACGAGCCCGTCCCCGTCTAGGTCGGCCGCGACGACGCCCAGGCCACGGCCATCCTTGTCGACAATTCCCGCCTGCTCCGTCATGTCCACAAACCGGCCCGAATCATTGCGGAAGACATGGTCCGGCAGCGACTCGACCACGCGCGGATCGCACGTGATCTTGAACGTTCCCGAGGGATCGGTGCAGATCCGTGGATTGTCCGTGTCCCATCTGGCGTAATGACAGACATAGAGGTCGAGATCGCCGTCGTTGTCCAGGTCAGCGAAGGCCGAAGAGGTCGGCCAGTCGCGGTCGCCGCCCAGACCGGCCTTGTCGGTGACGTCCTCAAACGTGCCGTCGCCACGGTTGTGGTAGAGGGCATACGACCGGAAGCGCGTGACGAAGAGGTCGGGATGGCCGTCGTTATCAAAATCGCCGACGGATACGCCGTGCCCATAACCGCGCGGCATGGCGGCGATGCCCGCCGCTGCGGTCACGTCCTGGAACGTGCCGTCGCCCCGATTCCGGAACAGGCGGTCGCCGGGCATCTGGGCACCGCGCCGGGCGGGAACGAACCGCCTTGCACGCAATAGACGTCGAGGAAACCGTCGCCGTCGAAATCGATCAGCCCGACTCCGCCACAGAACGCTTCGGGAAGCTGATGCATCGGGGATCTGCCATTATCGAGGATGAAGCTGGCCAGGCCCGATGCCGGCCCTCGATCCTCGAAGCGCGGCACCGATCGAGGGGACCAACGAGCCCGCGAAGCCAGACCGGGACCGGTGCGTCCGGAAGGATGATCGGGCCGATCGGCAAGTAATCTCGCCTTCTCGAGGGATGCCGGGGAAACGCTGGAATCGATCGTGTCTAAACGTGCCAGAGCGGCCGCGGCTGGCACGCTACCGGGCTCACGAGCCTTGACCAATTCCCAGAACGCGCGTGCCTCGAACCAGCGGCCCAGCCGCTCGGCAAGTCCCGCAAGCTCCTCGAGATGGTCGGCGTACCGGTCTTCCCTGTACAGGCGGTTGTATCGGTCGCGGGCGATGTCGAGCTCGGCCTTTTCTTGCCGGAGACTCGCGGCGCCCGGCCGGTCGCCGGCTCGCTCGAGCAATTCGGCCAACCGTGCGAACGAGACAGAGCTCCCCGGATCGATATGGATCAACTCTGCGAGCGCCTGCCGTTCGGCCACGATGTCGCCGCGCTGGCGGGCAATCCAGACGCGGAGACCGACGGCGGCAGCCGGCCCCAATGCGTGCGGCGGCAGGTGCTCGATCGCTTGCTCTGCAGCCTGGAGATCCCCGGCAGCGATCGACCAGTCGAGCCAGGCTTTCCAGGTCGCGGCATCATCCGGCCTGTGCTTCAAGCAGAATTGCAATTCGTTCCGGGCTTGATCGAAGCGGCCGGCGCGCGTTGCCAGGAAAGCCCGTGCCAGCGCCAGCGCGACGCGGTCATCTTCGCGGACTGACCCCGCGGCTCGGTCGAGCTGACTCAAGTTCCACTCCAGCGGGAACGGCTCGAAGTCCAGGCCCACGCACTGGCGCAGGAGGGCCAGCCGGGATGGGACATCGCCGCGCGGGAGGAGGGCTGCATCTTGCCACTGGCTCTCGATCACCAGACGCGCCGCGTCCAGCCGCCCTTGTTGACCCAGGATGACGAGCAGCAGGCGCCTGAGGGCCGCAAGCTCGGGGCTTGGTCGCTCTACGGCCGCCCTGAGTATGCGCTCGGCATCAGTGATTCGTCCGAGCGGAATGGCCGCTTGCGCGCTTGCCAGCGCCGCCGGACCGGCCCAGGCGGATCGGGCCGGCACGCGTGCCCAGAGATCGAGGGCAAGCTCGGCCTTGCCCCGGGCCGCTTCGCAACGACCGAGCTCGAAGAGTACTTCCGGGTCTCCGGGGCGCTGGCCGGAAAGTCGCACCAGCCGTTGACGAGCCAGAGCGACGAGACCGGCTTCGATTTCCTTCCGGGCCTCCGCGAGCTCCGAGCGCACACGCTGGACGCCCGCAAGGTACACGGCCACTCCGGCCGCCATCCCGCCAATCGCAACCAGTACCGCCGAGACGGCGAGCGACCGGCGGCGCGTGAAGATTGGGTTCAGTCTAGACCAATTATTTCTTGGTCTCCGGCGTGCCTGTCTTGGCGTCTGCACCCGTCTTGCTCGCGCCCTCCTTCGGGTTGAAACCCTTCAAGTCCGCCTTCATCGAATCCAGCGGCACACCCGGCGTCTTGTCGGCGGGCATGCCCGCATCCCCTCCGCTGTCACAGCCCGCTAGCGGAATGATCGAGGAAACAAAAGCCGCGCACAACACGCCAACAAACGTTCGCTTCATGATCGCATCTCCGAAAGGTGTTAGATACGGACGCCGAGAACCGCATTTTGCCGCCGCGAGTCGACCACCGATTCGCGGCAGCGGAAATCGGCTCTCGGCCTTCTATCCCTGCCCGTTCAGTACGAATCCGCGCTGACCACTTCACCGCCGTTGCGAGTGCCGAGCGACCACCAGGTGAGGTAGGCAATCGAGTCCTTGACGAATCGGACCGAGCCATCCGTGAAGCAGACGTTGACGCCACCGGGGTGGTTGCTGTTCGCCGTGGACATGCCGGCCGACCCGCCCCAGAGACCACCCGGGTCAGACGGGTTAAGGCAGGTCAGCTTGTTGGGGGTGTTGTAGTGATGATACGAGTTGACCACGGTATGCCACTCGTACCCGAGCGCCCAGGAGAAGCCATTGAGCCAGCTTCCCGTGCTGGCCTGCATCGTCCCAGGGATCGCCTGGCACCCTTGCACCGACGACACGGCGTTCTGAAGGAAATTCGTCCCAACTGGACCGCATGGGCCGTAGGGCGGCGCCAGGCCGCTGCATACGGGCGAAATATTGCCGGTCAGGAAGATGCCCCGCTTGGCGTTTGCCTGGCCCGCATAGGGCATGACGCTGCCAGCCGGAAAGGACTTCAGCTTCTCACTGAAAAGGCCGGTGCTGGACGTTCCATCGGTCACGCCCTCGAACCCGAAAAAGCCGAGGTTGCTGTCGGCTCCCCACCACTGTTGCCCCATCGCGCCGCCCTGGTTCTGCAAGGTGTCCACGGTGTAGAACTCGACGATCGTACCGGACCACATGCGAAGTGTCCCTGGCCCACCGTGATTGGCGACATAGTTGGTGGGCGCCCAGGGGTTATTGGGCCGTTGCTTCGAATCATCGGAGGGACAGTTGAACACCAAAATATTATTGAAGGTGACCGTGTAATTCAAATTGCTGTCCGCATTGACGCTGAAGTTGTACGCATTGTACATGGGTGTTTGCTCCAAATTCGGGAGCAAGAACACCGCCCAGCTTGCATTCCAGCCCCAGCCCAGACCGGCTGTCGGCCCGAGGAACATGTTCTCGGCCGGCAGGCAGTTGAACTGCTGATGATAGTTGTGCACCGACAGCCCAAGTTGTTTGAGGTTGTTGGTGCACTGGGCGCGCCGGGCCGCCTCGCGCGCCGCCTGCACCGCGGGCAAGAGCAAGGCAATAAGGACTGCAATGATCGCAATCACGACCAAGAGCTCGATCAACGTGAATCCCTTCTTCGGAGACGATCTGCGCAACGTTGACATCGCTAGACCCCCGTATGCCAAAAAAAAGAGCTAGAATTGCACTCGCACCTGTTCAATGATCCCTGATCACGCGCCGAATGCAAGATCCTTCTCGACGATTTCTCGCCAACTTGAACTCAGCGTCATGTGCTTGCCAGCCGGCTCGACCTTGCGCAATTCTATGGAGCGCCCGACGCTGTTGCCCCCGCCCGCAACCGATAAAAGTTGGCCAGGCCCGCCGTCTTCGGCTGTTTGGCGTAGTGGTCCGCCAGCAGTTGCCTCGTACTCAGCCGGCGCTGCGCCCATCGGCGTACCTCCTGGGTTGGAGTACCAGCTCGATGCCTACGACGCCTCGTAACTTGTACCGGCGAACGCGAACTCGGGCACCCTTCTGGGCAAGGTGTTCTCCGCCGTCGACTGGTGCGTGCCCGCGGACATCGCGGTCCGGCCGTATCGCGTGGACCGGATCGTTCCGGGCGTGGGCGGCGACTACGTGGTGACGATGGGAGACGGCCGGTCAAACTTCGATGACAGCGACAACCCGCCGATGCCGGTGGTCGTTTACATGGGCGGTGTGACCTTGTCCGCGGGGTCATCGGGCACCGGCTTCAATCCGACCGGAAATTTCTCGAACGGCACGGCGGCCGCCAACACCGACAGCGCCGACCCGGTGGGCCTGTCGAAGCAGGAGCAGGCCAAGCTGGCCAGCTTCATCAACAACATCGGCAGCTCGGACGGCGGCTCGCGCAACGGGCCGCAAGACCCGACGGCGACCCATCTGGCGCTGGCCTCGCCGGGCGCAATCCGGCGGATATCACGATCCCCGTGCTGGTTGGGAGTGAGGGATCGGGCGGTGGGGGAGGCGGGGACGGTCCGGATGACGGAGGTGGGGGAGGCGGCGGGAGCGGCAGCCACGAAGACTTCGGCCATTGGCTGCTCGGTAAGCTCGGTGCGGGTGCCGCGGCGGTGGCTGGCTTCGTCATTGTTTGGGGCGACGAAGTCCAGGCCAAGGTGATGGCCGACGGCACGATCGGGATCTTCTACATCGACAAAGGCTACTATTCCGCGAGGGCAGGGCGGCGATCTCGCGTGAAGTGGCCGCCATCTTCGATCGGCTCGGCGGTAGCGCGGAAACCTGGCGGGCACGGCTGGAGAAGCTGAGCGAGGGCCGTCTCTTCGGCCGTTTCTTCGCGGCTCGTCGGCAGCGCCTGCGAGAAGTCGCGGAACGCCTGCGTCTGAAGCGCGTCTACCATCCGAAGCGTCGTGGACACTTGAAGCCCTGCCGCGTACAATGAGGTCGCACGAGGCTGGGGGGATCGGACTACGGGGTATTCCGGCGAGGTGTGTCATGCCGATGCAGACCGGAAGCGAAGCGACGCTAGACCTTCGGCTGCCCTGGGCGGTGAAGCAAGCCGTGGAGCAGGCAGCCGCCCAGCTTGGACAGTCGGTGGACGAGTTTGCTGCGGCGGCGCTGGCGCACACCGCCCGCGAGGTGATCGATCATCGAGGCGCGACCGTCCTGACCCCGCGGGACTGGGAACGTTTTGTCGCGCTGCTCGACCAACCGGCTGAGCCAAACGCCGCGCTCAAGGGCGCTGCGGAAAGGTACCTACAGCGATTTGAATAGCGTCCAGGAAAGCCCCTGGGTGATCGCCAGGCTGGGCAGCGAGCACGACCGAGCGTCGTTCGGCTGCGGCCATGCCGCGTTGGACGATTGGCTGAAACAGCGAGCCGGCCAGTTCGATCGAAGGGACCTGGCGCGCACTTACGTGGCTGTTCGACAGGGAGCGACCAAGGTTCTGGGCTACTACGCGATCTCCGCTCATGGCGTTCGCCGCGAGGATCTGCCCGATGATCAGTCCAAGGGATTGCCGCGGATCGACATCCCAGTCGTCCTGCTGGGCAGGCTCGCCGTCGATCGCAGCGCTCAGGGCTGCGGGCTGGGCTCCCTTCTCTTGCTCGATGCATTGCGACGCATCGAGCTCCTGGCCGAGCAGGTCGGCATCCGGGCGGTCGAAGTCGATGCCATCGACGACGCGGCCCGCCGCTTCTACCTGAAGTATGGGATTGCGCGCGTGACCGACTCCAGGTCGTCCGAACACCCGCCACTCGAGCGTAGGAATCCCGCTACGCTGGCACGTGGAACGTCGCGATCGCTGATGAGACGCCATCAGGCGACTCGACAGCCCGATTCGTGGGGATCGAGAGGGGCTCGGATCGGGCCTGCTTCAAAAGCCCTTTTTGAGGTAACACGATGGACGGTAACTCTACCTCTGTCTAGATTCCGGTCCGCGTCAAGGGGATCGGATTCGTGCAGTTTCACCCGGTTCTGCCGATCATGGCGGAAGTCGCAGACGCGAGGGTTAAGACGGCTGCCGGGGCAAGAGCGGTTGTTGCGATCCTGCTGGAATCGTGAGTTGGACGGGTTATTCCGCCGTCCAACCGCATACTCGGCACATACTCGGCATACTTGGCACGCGCAGAAGCATGCCAAGTATGCCGAGTATGTGCCCGGTATGTCTCCGGAATGGCAGCCTGTGATGCACGAGTGAATGCACATTTCAACGGTCAAGACGGTGTGAAGAAGCACGCCGATGAGCCGAGCGGGACGGGCGAAGTCGGCAAAATGCGCCGAACGAAGCCAATTTCGCTGAAGCCATGAGCATCGTGGAAGCACAAGATCCGATTCAAGTTACGGCAAATTCCGGCGCTCGTTCGCGACTTGACAAGCGGGGTGGCGCGCCCCGGGGCGGGCAGCACGCCGCGTGAAGTTGCCCGAGTTGGCGCGGATGGCCGGTTAACGAGCTGCGCCGCTTAGCTCCCGAACCCGGCACGCGCGGCATGAGCCTCGCTTTCAAGGCGTCACGTGGCGGGTGACAAGAGCTGAGTGGCTGGGCTCGAGCCCGCCGCGGCGGTCGACCCCAGAGCGTCGGCCCCAGACCCGGGGGCGTGAACGATCACGTTGGTAAAACCGCTCACGGCGAGCCAGATGCCCTGGCGGCTGCCCGCAACCGATAAAAGTTCGCCAGGCCCGCCGTCTTCGGCGCTTTGGCGTAGTGGTCCGCCAGCAGTTGATTGGCCGCCTGGTGGCTCGGGTCGCTCGCCAGCACGGCACTGGCCCAGCCCAGCCCTTCGTCGTCGCGCCCATGTGCGAACATCCACCGGGCCACTCGCGATCGCAATTCGTTATTCCCGGGCTGCGCCATCAGTGACCCGCGCAGCGCGAGGAGCTCGGCATGGTCGCGCTCGTAGCATTTGAAGAGTTTCAGGTCCTGGCTCGCCCCCGCCTGATCGCCCGACGCGGCACGAGCCCGGCTGCGCATAGAGCGACTCGGTGTCGTATGGATCGACCTTGAGGGCCCGGTCGAGCCAGGCCGAGGCGTCGCGCGGCTGGCCCCGGGCCATCTCCAGCGACGCCCGCCCTTTCAGAACGCTGACGTCATCGGGTGCGATCGTCAGGGCCCGATCGAGAAATCGAGCCGCCAGGGCCACGTCACCCAGCGCGACCGCGTTGCGGCCCGCACCCACGAGTGCGGCCGGATCATCGGGGTGCCGGGCGAGATATTGCGTAAATTCAGGCTGCGCCTCGCCGTTATGATGCAATTTTCGCAGGGTTTCCGCCAGCCCGAGCCGGGCGGCGTCGAGATCGGGGTCACGCGCGAGCGCCTGGCGATAATGCCGCGCGGGCGACTCGAGATTATCGACCTCCATGCGGCGATCGATCTCCGTCAGCCACAAATAGGGCCGGCCGTCTCCCGGCGCGTCGTCGATCCAGCGCCGGATGACGTCTTCGGCTTGCCCCAAGCGATACGTCATCAGATAGAGCCGTGCCAGCGCCTCGTCAACCACGGGATCCGGGCCAGAGCTTCCCGCGTAAAGCCGCACCAGGATCGGCTCGGCTTCGGCATACCGGCCGATCCGCGCCAGAGTCACTGCGTGCAGCCGCTCCAGCTCGGGTTTCGGATAGCCCAGCGTCCGCGCCCTGTTCAACTCATCGGTCACCAGGTCAAGCTTGCCCTTTTCGAGCGCGAGCTGAGCCGCAAGGGCATGAGCTTCGGCCGATTCAGGCCGAGCGTTCAAATAGCGCCAGGGGCGCCGCGGCATCCCGGAAACGACCGGAGACGATCGCCGCGCGAGCCGCTGCGGCCGCGCGCGCAACATCTCGTTGCTCGCGGACCGTCGCGGCGATCGGCCAGATCAGAGCACCCGCCAGGACCAGGCCCGCGAGCCACTTCCAGGGCGACAACCTCAACCTCGCACGGCTCAAGGCGCGAATCTCCCTGGTACGGATCGCGCAAAACATGCGGTGCAATCTCACGCAAAAACGCGAAAAACAAGAACGGTCCGCGTTGAGCCAATCCCAGAATACCATGCTAAGCCTGAAGTGTTAGAGAGCGCTGCACCGGGTCAGGAAACTTCTTGGCTCAAAAACGGCGGGCACGGTGGCCCGCCTCGGGCGGTCAAAGTAGCCTGGCGGCGTTAGCCCCAGGTCTTCAGAGCAGTCAAGAGAGGTTCCCTTTCGTTCTGTCTTGATTGAGCCCCGGAACGGGGCGACACGCCGGCGATACGCCGTGCTGCCGCGGCGTTCGGGAGCGGCCATTCGAAGAAACGTCCTGTCGCCCGCTTCGCGGGCTGCGGAATAGGCGATGTGAACAACAGGACGGTCGGAAACGCGACTCGATCCGGACCTGGGGCTTACGCCGCCAGGCTACGATCTTTCGCCCGCTTCGCGGGCTGAGACCCAGGTTCCTGAAGCGACACGGCACGGTTCGATCGCTTGCCACACTCCGCCGCCATCCGCGATGATGGCGGGGTTCCCCATCTTGATCGAGGCGCATCGGCTTTAGCTGTGTGCGCGGAGCAGGTCCGCGATGTTCAGGGGTCGAAGCAAAGTCGTGTGGTGGAGTCTGATCGGCCTGGGTTTCGTGAGCCTGTGCGTGACGGCAGGCGCCTTGGTGATCCGCGACCGTTCCCGGCGCGCCCTCCTGGAAGAGGCCCGGCAGGCGATCAGCGAAGGGCGTTTCGCGGTGGCCCAAAAGCAGCTTTCGCGGCTCGGAAAAACGTGGACGGGCGGCGGCGAAGTCGACCTGCTCCTGGGCGAATGCGAGCTGGCTCGCGGCCAGCGCGAGATCGCGCTCGCGGCCTGGGCCAGCGTGCCGCGTTCCAGTCCGTTCTTCGCCCGCGCCGCCCTCTTGCGGGCCACTCACCTGCTCAATAGCGGCCGGTACCGGACGGCCGAGCAGGTCTTGCTCGAGGCACTCGAGCGTCCGGACGAGTTCGACGCGCTATGAGCTGGAACACGCGCTTGGCCGCGTGTATCGTTTCGAGGGCCGGTTCGACGATGTGCGACGGGTCATTCGAGCCTCGTGGTGCCGATCGCCCGATCCGGCCGCCACACTCAAGGAACTCTGGGCGCTCGACCACTCGCCGATGCCGGTCGAATCGTGGCGGCGTGCCCTCGAAAGCGCCGACGACGACGACGATCGGGTCTGGCTGGGCCGAGCCAATAGCGCCATTCTGACCGGGCGCTTCGACGCCGCCCTCGGCTGGCTCGATCGCTGCCTGAAGCAGCGCCCTGACGACCCGGCGATCTGGCAAGCCCAGCTCGACCTCGCCCTGGCAACCGACGACGCCACCGGCTTCTGGGAGGCCGCCCATCACTTGCCGCTCGATCGGTTTGACCCCGCCACACAACAGTCGTTTCGGGCCTGGGCGGCGAAGCACTGCGGCGATCCGGCGCGGGAAATGCGCGAGCTGAAGGCCCTGATCCAGCAAGATCCCGGCAACGCCAAGGCCCTGGAACGACTCGCGCTCTTGAGCTTCGAGGCCGGCAACAAGCAGGAAGCCGAAGACCTGCATCGGCGCAAGGCCAAGGTCGACCAGGTCCAGGACCAGTTTCGCAAGGCCCTGCTCGACGCGGCCTCGCTCGGCGAAAAGGCTGGCCGGCTGGCCGCGCTGGCGGCCAGCCTGGGCCGGACCTTCGACTCCCAGGCCTGGGCGATCGTCGCCCTGGCGCAGCCACGCACTCCCACCTTTCGAGGTCCGCTGTCCCACCAAGCCGTTGACAAGCGGCCGCCGCTGCCAGCCGGCCTTCAGGTCCGCGCTCTGACCTTGTGCGGGCCATTTGCAATCCTTCTTCCACCCGCCAGCGCGACCGATGCCAAGCTGGCCGGCCGGCTGAGCGACTTGAGGCCAACCGCAACCGCCGTCGTTCCGAAACGACCCTCGGCGCCCGCACGAGCAACCAGCGACGAGCCGGCCCGCACGATCACGTTTACCGACGACGCCGAGACCGTCGGGCTCAGGTTTATTTTCGATAACGGCCAGACACCCGAGCATTACCTTCCCGAGACCATGTCCGGAGGGATCGGCCTCTTCGATTACGACGGCGACGGCTGGCTGGACGTTTACTGCGTCCAGGGAGGCTCGCTCAAGAGCGTAGCGCAGCGGAGCCGCGGCTTTGATTCCCCTCGCCCCCCCGGGGAGAGGGTGCCCGAAGGGCGCGTGAGGGGGCCGGCGCAGCAGCCCGATGATCCAGAAAAACCCGCGCCAGGCGACGCTCTCTTCCGTAACCGCGGCGACGGGAGCTTCGAAGACGTGACCCAACGCACAGGACTTGCTCAACTGGCCTGGGGCAAAGGCTACGGCCTGGGGGTCGCCGTCGGCGATTATGATAACGACGGCCATCCCGACCTTTTCATCAGCCGGCTGGCGAGCTACGCGCTTTATCGCAATCGCGGCGACGGGACGTTCGAGGACGTGACCGAGCGCGCGGGCCTCGCCGGACGCCGCGACAACCCGACCTCGGCGGCCTTTGCCGACCTTGACAACGACGGCGACCTCGACCTCTACGTCTGCCACTACATGCTCTGGGACCCGGCGCATCCGCAACTCTGCCAGACCGAGAAGGGGGAGTACTTTTACTGCGACCCCAGCAAGGTCGAGCCCGCCGGCGATCACGTGTTCCGCAACGACGGCGGGCGGTTCGTCGATGTCACCGCAGGATCCGGCCTCGCCGAATCGCAAGGCCGGGGCCTGGGCTTGGTCGCGGCCGACCTCGACGACGACAACCGGATCGACCTCTACGTCGCCAACGACGGCACGGCCAATTACCTGTTCAAGAACCTGGGCGGCTTCAAGTTCCAGGAGATCGCCCTGGAAGCCGGCGTGGCCGGCAGCGCCCAGGGTGGCTATCAAGCCGGAATGGGCGTTGCCTGCGGCGACCTCGATGGCGACGGCCGCCCCGACCTGATGGTCACCAACTTCTACGGCGAGGGAACAACTCTCTATCAGAACCTGGGCGAGGGCCTCTTCGCCGACCGCAGCGCCGCCTCGGGGCTCGGCCTGGCCAGCCGCTACCTGCTCGGTTTCGGCATCGCCATGCTCGACATTTGCAACCGCGGCCGGCTCGACGTCATGATCACCAATGGACACGTCAACGACAACCGCCCATTTTATCCGTACGCGATGCCCTGCCGGCTTTATGAAAACCGGCCCGACGGCCGGTTGCTGGACATCTCGGCGCGGGCGGGCCCGCCCTGGAGCGTCGAGCGCGTCGGACGAGGACTGGCCGCCGGCGACCTCGACAACGACGGCCGAGTTGACGCCGTCGTCCTCGCTCAGAACGAACCGGTGACCTACTTTCACAACAAGACCCCCGAGGTCGGCCGCCACGTCACATTCCGGCTTGAAGGCACGAAGTCCAACCGCGACGGTGTGGGGCGCGGATCACCGTCACGGCCGGCGGCCGCCGCCAGGTCGCCCAGCGCATGGGAGGAGGAAGCTACCAATCGGCCAACGATCCCAGGCTCCATTTCGGGCTCGGCGCTTGCGACCGGATCGAGAGTGTGGAAATCCGCTGGCCCGCCGGCAAAATCGACCGCTGGACCGATCTCGCGGCCGGCCGCGGCTATTTGTTGCAAGAAGGCAACCCCGCGCCCCAGCCGCTGGCCGGATTTGCAAGGCGGGGCGACTCGTCCGGCAAGGAGCCGAGATGAAACACCGTGCGACGGGCAATTCTGGATCGGCTCCAGAAAAACCGGTTCAGGCGTGGCCGAGACCCACACCAACCCGACGTGCAAGCGAGGGACGCCGGCCGACACCCGCGGTAATAGACTCGGCAGAACAGCCGATTGGCGAGCACGCATGTCGCCGTCAGAATCGTTGCAGCTTGCCGCACGGACACAAACGGACAAACCCCGGTAATCAACCTCCGTGATTCAGACGGACAAGATGGAATTCTTTGCGTTTCTTTTGCGGCTTGGCGTCTTTGCGCGAGATCCGCAAGGAGCTCACGCAAAGGCGCAAAGAAGAAAGGACGCAAACGGACAAAGCCGCGGTTATTGATCCGCAACATCTTATGCTGCCGTCGCTTGAAAAAAACCAAGTTTTTTTCACCCCGCTCACTGAATTGGGCGCTCCCAGATCTCGACCTTGCGGGCGCCGCACCATTGTCCTATCAGTTGAAACGGGCCTGACTTCTTAGCAATAGCGGAGCTGTCCCGTTTCTTCTCGCTCGATGACGCTGGTGAATGAAGAGGCGCACGCTGGCCGCGCTTCTGGGCGAGCGGGGTCGCGTCAGCGCCCCGAGTCCTCCGTTTCTTCTCGCCCGATGAACTGGTGAAGGGGCGCACGCTGGGCGCGCTTCTGGGCGAGCGGGGTCGCGTCAGCGCCCCGAGTCCTCGCCGAGAGACTCCCGGCGCTGACGCAACCGGGCTCGCCAGCGATCCTCCTGGCTTCCTGTCCATCTCGGACGCCATTTGCCAGACTAGCGCCAAGATTCCCCGTGCATGATCACTCGGAGGTGTCTAACGGGCTGGTCTCGTGGTCATCATCGACGATCCCAGACGAGGCGGATGCCCTTGGCCGAGCAAGCCATTTGGCGAGTCCTCCGTCCACACGCACAGCGAGCCGGACCGTGAACGGCTACCGCTGCGGCACGCCGCGCCGTCAAGAGTGGCCGCCAGTAGCGCTCGATCACGGGTCTCCCGGGTAAAGTGCGCCTCAAACCGCCGCCGGCCCGCCAGTCTGTGACGAAAGACCGTCCAAATTACGATCGGCTCAGCGAAACCTCATGATGGGCTGATCGACCGAAAGACTATCCCCCGGTTTGGCCATGACCTCGGCGACCACGCAGTCGTTTTCGGCCTTGAGGATGTTCTGCATCTTCATCGCCTCGATGACTGCCAGTTTCTCGCCGGAGCGGACCTCCTGCCCACCTTTGGCGGCGATCTCGGTCAGTAGACCGGGCATGGGCGAGACCAGGAACTTCGAGAGGTCTGGCGGCGGCTTGGCGGGCATCAAGGCCAGAAGCTCGGCGGCCCGGGCTGTCATGACGATGGCGTCGACCTGGGTGCCCCAGTGGAAGACGCGATATTTCAGGCCCATCCGCTCCACTTGCAGGCAAACCTGCTCGCCGTCCCAGGTGCCGCGCATGAGGACCTCGCCGAGCTTCCAGGCGGAGCGCAAAGCATGGGTCTTACCTTCGTAGGTGATGTCGCATCCACCCGGAACGAGGTTAATCGAAAGGTGGAACTGACGGCCCTGCATCAGCACGACCCAATCCGATCCGACCCTGCGCTCGTGGCCCTCGAGCTTTCCCGTGGTGCGGACGGCACGGTCGATGTAACGCCGCCGCGCGTAGGCGGCGGCGGCCGCCAGGAGCAGTGGGTCCTGGTGGATCAGGCTCGAGGGATGGAAGCCCTTGGGAAACTCCTCGGCAATGAAGCCGGTATGGAAATCGCCCGCCACGAACCGCGGATGCCGCGCCAGCGCCGCCTGGAAGGCGATGTTGGACGAGATGCCGCGAATGACGAACGCGTTGAGGGCTCCGTGCATACGGGCGATGGCCTGGCCGCGGCTTGGGCCGTGAGTGATCAGCTTGGCGATCATCGAGTCGTAGTGGACCGAGATCTCGTCACCCTCCGAAACCCCGGTGTCGACCCGCACCATGCCTTCGATCGGTTCCGGGGGCAAGAAACGGGTCAACCGGCCGGTCGAGGGCAAGAAGCCCCGGAATGGGTCCTCGGCGTTGATCCGGCACTCAATTGCCCAGCCCTCGGGGCGAACCTGGTCCTGGTCAAGCGGCAGTTTTTCGCCGGCGGCAATCCGGATCATGAGCTCGACCAGGTCGAGCCCGGTGATCATCTCGGTTACCGGGTGCTCGACCTGGAGCCGGGTGTTCATCTCCAGAAAATAAAAGCTCTTGTCCTTGCCGACGACAAACTCGACCGTGCCGGCGGACTCGTACTTGACGGCCTGGGCGAGCGCGACGGCCTGCTTGCCCATGGCCGCTCGGGTCGCATCGTCCAGGAAGGGCGAGGGCGCCTCCTCGATCACTTTCTGGTGCCGGCGCTGCATCGAGCACTCTCGCTCCCACAGATGGATCACGTTGCCGTGGGCGTCGCCGAGCACCTGGATCTCGATATGCCTCGGCTGTTCGACAAACTTCTCGATGAAGACCCGGTCATCGCCGAAGGCGTTTCTGGCCTCCGTGCGGCACGATGAAAAGCCCTCGAACGCCGACGCGTCGTCGTAGGCGATGCGCAGGCCCTTGCCGCCGCCGCCCGCCGAAGCTTTGATCATGATCGGATAACCGATCGTCTGGGCGATCGCGACCGCGTGATCGGCGGTGGCGATGGCGAAGTTATGGCCGGGGATCGTGTTGACTCCGGCTTCTTTGGCCAGCTTCTTGGACGCGATCTTGTCGCCCATGGCGGCGACCGAATGATGCTTCGGCCCGATGAAGATCACGCCCGTCGCTTCCAGCGCCCGGGAAAACTCGGGATTTTCGGAGAGGAACCCGTACCCTGGGTGAACCGCTTGGGCGCCGGTTTGCTGGCACGCGGCGATGATCTTCTCCATGACCAGGTACGATTCCCTCGCGGGCGGCGGGCCGATGCAAACGGCCTCGTCGGCCGACTCGACATGCTGTGCGTCCTTGTCGGCCTCCGAGTACACGGCGACGGTCTTGATGCCCATCCTACGGGCGGTCGCCATGATCCGGCAGGCAATCTCGCCGCGGTTAGCAATCAGTATTTTTTTAAACATCATAGTGGTATATTTCCATGTTTGCGCCACGGGTTCTCGAGCTTCTTGTTTCGGAGCATCGCCAGCGTCCGGCAGATGCGCTTGCGGGTCTCGTGGGGCATGATCACGTCGTCGATGAAGCCACGGTGGCCGGCGATGAAGGGGTTGGCGAACTTTTCCTTGTATTCCGCCTCGCGAATGCCGATCTTGACCGGATCGTTCTTTTCCTCGCGGAAGATGATCTCCACCGCCCCCTTGGGGCCCATCACGGCGATCTCGGCCGAGGGCCAGGCAAAATTCACGTCGCCCCGCAGGTGCTTGGAAGCCATCACGTCGTAGGCCCCGCCATAGGCTTTGCGCGTGATGACGGTTATCTTGGGCACGGTGCACTCGGCGTAGGCGTAGAGCAGCTTGGCGCCGTGCTTGATGATGCCGCCGTACTCCTGCGCCGTGCCGGGCATGAAGCCGGGTACGTCCACGAACGTCACGATCGGAATGTTGAACGCGTCGCAAAACCGGACGAACCGAGCGGCCTTGATGCTGCTCTTGATGTCGAGGCAGCCCGCAAGGCAGAGAGGCTGGTTGGCGACGAAGCCGACGGTCTGGCCAGCCATGCGGCCGAAACCGATCACGATGTTCTTGGCATGGTCGGGCATGAGCTCGAAGAAGTCGAACTCGTCCACCACCTTGAGCATAAGCTCCTTGATGTCGTAGGGCTTGTTGGGGCTGTCCGGCACCAGCGTGTCGAGCGATTTTTCCATCCGTTCGGCTGGGTCCTCCGTCGGCACCACCGGCGGTTTTTCCTTGTTGCTGGAAGGCAGGAAGCTGAAGAGGCGCCGGGTCATCATCGAGCGCCTCGACGTCGTTCTCGAACGCGAGATCGGCCACCCCCGATCTGGTGCTGTGCGTGGCCGCGCCGCCCAGTTCCTCGGCGGTCACCTCCTCGTGGGTAACGGTCTTCACCACGTCGGGGCCCGTCACGAACATGTACGACGAATCCCTCACCATGAAGATGAAGTCGGTCATGGCCGGCGAATACACCGCCCCGCCGGCGCAGGGGCCCATCACGAGCGAGATCTGGGGAATCACGCCGGAGGCGAGGACGTTGCGCTGGAAGACATCGGCATAGCCGCCCAGAGAGGCGACCCCTTCCTGAATGCGGGCGCCCCCGAGTCGTTCACGCCGATCACCGGCGCGCCCACCTTCATGGCGTGATCCATGATCTTGCAGATCTTCTCGGCATGAGCCTCGGAGAGCGAACCGCCAAACACCGTGAAATCCTGGCTGAACACGAACACCATCCGTCCGTTGATGGTGCCGTAGCCCGTCACGACGCCGTCACCTGGCACCGACTGCTGCTCCATGCCGAAATCGTGGCAGCGGTGCCCTTTGAACATGTCCCACTCCTCGAACGAATCGGGGTCGAGTAGAAGCTCGAGCCGCTCGCGCACCGTGAGCTTGCCCTTGGCGTGTTGCGCGGCGATGCGCTTCTGGCCGCCACCTAAGCGGGCTCGGGCGCGCTTGTCTTCAAGCTGGCGAATGACGTCGTACATGACACACCTCGGCGATACAGAGCTGCTCCGGTGGCAGCGCTCGGGAATACGGAGGATAGGATATCACAAGAAACATGCAACTCCACGGCTCAGACTCACTGCGCACCATCCAGGCATCCCAGGAGCCGGCAGGCGGCCGCCGCCGCCGACATGCTGCCTGTGGCCACGGACTGGCTGACGGCCTCGAGCTGGCGCCTCACGTCCGGAAGCTCCCGAAACCGTTTGTGCAGGCCGCTGTCGATGAGCGTCCACATCCAGTCGATCGCCTGGCGCCGCCGTTTTGCCTCCAGCTCGCCGCTTGCGGTCATCAGCTTGCGAAATCGTGCGATCTCGGCCCAGAAGAGGTCGATGCCTGTCTTCTGCGCGGCACTCAAGGCGATCACCTGGGGCCGCCAGTTGGGCGAGGCGGTCTGCAACATCGAAAGCGCCCACTCGAACTGGTGCTTGGCCACCAGGGCCGCAGGGGGATCGATGTCGGTTTTATTGATGACGATAAGATCGGCGAGCTCGATGATGCCCTTCTTGATCGCCTGGAGATCGTCGCCGGTGTTGGGCGACTGCAAGAGTACGAAGACGTCCACCATGCCTGAGACTGTGATTTCCGACTGGCCCACGCCGACGGTCTCGACGACGACCACGTCGAAGCCGGCGGCCTCGCAAACGAGGATCGCCTCGCGGGTTTTCTCGGCCACACCGCCCATCGAACCCCCGGAAGGCGACGGGCGAATGAACGAGCCGGCCGCGTGAGCCAGCTTCTCCATCCGGGTCTTGTCGCCCAGGATCGAGCCGCCCGAGATCTTGCTGGAGGGGTCGACCGACAACACCGCGACACAGTGACCCTGCCCGATCACGTGGAGCCCGAGCGCCTCGATGAACGTCGATTTTCCCACTCCGGGCATCCGCTGATGGCCAGGCGGATCGAGCGGCCGGTATGGGGCATGAGTGCGTCGAGCAATGCTGCTGCGCGCGTCTGATGGTCGCTCCGCGTCGATTCGACGAGCGTGATCGCCTTGGCCAGCGCCCGCCGCTGGCGCGCGAGCACGCCCTCGACGAGCTTCAAGTCGGAGGCATTTACTGAGCGTTGCATCAGGAAACTTCCGCTCGAAGAGCGGCGGGCACAGAGGCCCGCCCCACTGGAAATAATTCGGAATCCTCGAGTGGGGCGGGCGTCTCTGCCCGCCTCCGAGACGGTATCTTTCATCGTCACGCGGAGACGAGCGTTGATTTGATTGCCTCGAGCACCTGCTTGGCACTGACCAGAATCGGCGTGCCAGGGCCGAAGATTCCCGCCACGCCGGCCCGCCTCAGGAACTCGTAATCCTGGGCCGGGATGACACCACCCACGAACACGCGATGTCGTTTGCTCCCTGGTCTCTTGAGCGCCTTGACCAGCTCGGGCACCAGGGTTTTGTGACCGGCGGCCAAGGTCGAAACGCCGATGGCGTGGCAGTCGTTTTCGATCGCCTGCGCGGGCGGCCTCCTCGGGGCGTCTGGAAGAGCGGGCCGATGTCGATGTCGAATCCGAGATCGGCGAGCGCCGTGGCGACGACCTTGGCGCCGCGGTCGTGGCCGTCCTGGCCGAGCTTGGCCACCATCATCCGCGGCCGGCGGCCTTCCGCGGCGGCGAAGTCGTCCACCTCGGCCTTCAGATTTGCTGCCACTCTTCACCGTGCCCGAAGGCCGCGCCATAGACCCCGGAGACGACGTGGCTGGTGGCGCAGTAACGGCCCCAGACTTTTTCCAGGGCGTCGGAGACCTCGCCAACCGTGGCCCGCAGCCTGACGGCCTTGATCGTGGCCTCGAGCAGGTTGCCGTTGCCCTCGCGAGCGCAAGCGGTGAGCGCGCCGAGCGCCTGTTTCCACGGCGGCCGGGTCGCGGCGAGCGCGGACCTGCTTGAGCCGGGCGATCTGCTCGTCGCGCACCGCGGTGTTGTCGATCTCGCGCACTTCGATCGCTTCCTCCTTGTCCAGGCGGTACTTGTTGACGCCGACGATGACGTCCTTGCCCGAGTCGATGCGGGCCTGCTTCTCGGCTGCGCACTCCTCGATCTTCAGCTTGGCCCAGCCCGATTCGACGGCCTTGGTCATGCCTCCCAGGGCCTCGACCTCCTCGATCAAGCGACCACGCCTTATCGGCCATGTCCTGCGTCAATTTCTCCATCAGGTAAGAACCGGCCCAGGGATCGACCACGTTACAGATATGCGTTTCCTCCTGGATGATGAGCTGGGTGTTGCGCGATCCGCGCCGAGAAGTCGGATGGGCAAGGCGATGGCCTCGTCGAGCGAATTGGTGTGCAGCGACTGGGTTCCGCCGAACACCGCGGCCATCGCCTCGATCGTGGTGCGGACGACGTTGTTGTAGGGGTCCTGCTCGGTGAGCGACCAGTCCGGATGTCTGGCAGTGGGTCCGCAGCATCATCGACTTCGGCTTCCTGGCATTGAAGCCCTTCATGATGCGCCACCACAAGCAGCCGAGCCGCGCGGAGCTTGGCCACCTCAAGGTAGAAGTTCATGCCGATGCCGAAGAAGAAGCTGAGCCGGCCCGCGAATTCATCCACGTCCAGCCCTTTGGCCAGCGCGGTCTTCACATATTCCTTGCCATCGGCCAGCGTGAACGCCAGTTCGAGCGCCTGGGTCGCGCCGGCCTCTTGCATGTGGTAGCCGGAGATCGAGATCGAGTTGAATTTCGGCATGTGCTTCGCCGTGTACTCGATGATGTCGGCGACGATTCGCATCGAGGGCCCAGGCGGGTAGATGTAGGTATTGCGCACCATGAACTCCTTGAGGATGTCGTTCTGGATCGTGCCGGAGAGCTTGTCCTCTGTAACACCCTGTTCCTCGGCCGCGACGATGTAGCCGGCCAGTACGGGCAGCACGGCGCCATTCATGGTCATCGAAACCGAGATCCGGTCGAGCGGGATGCCGTCAAACAGGATCTTCATGTCTTCGACGGAATCGATAGCCACGCCGGCCTTGCCCACGTCGCCCGTGACGCGCGGATGGTCGGAGTCATACCCGCGGTGGGTCGCGAGGTCGAAGGCCACCGAGATGCCCTGTCCGCCGCCGGCAAGGGTGCGCTTGTAGAAGGCGTTGGATTCCTCGGCCGTGGAAAACCCGGCATACTGGCGGATGGTCCACGGCCGCACTGCGTACATCGTGGCCTGGGGACCGCGCACAAAGGGCTCGAAGCCCGGCAGTGTATCGGCAAACGGCAGACCATCCGTGTCTTTCTTCGTATAGAGCGGCTTGACGGCGATGCCCTCGGGAGTGACCCAGTTGAGGGCGGCCGTGTTGCCGTCGGGAGCAGACTTGGCTGCGGCCTTCTCCCAGGCGGCGAGGCTCGAGGAATTCAAGAGAGGGTCGCTCATGGCGAAACCTTTCGTGCAAGGGGCGGCGCGGGGCGCGCCGGAGACAGTAAGCGTGAAACCAGAAAGCGAGGCAGTGTACGGTCAACCTTCGATGGGCGGGTTGGCCAGGGTGCGCCGACCGGACGAGAAAGATTAAGATTAAGATTAGGATTAAGTTTACGATTAAGATTAAGACTAGGAACAGGATGAAGAGCAAGAGTACGCTGCACGCACTTGCATCCTAGCCGACCCGCCGCGCGCGATTCCACCACCTACCGGTCGGCGGGACGAGGTGGGTCAGCCGCGAAGCGGCGGTAGGATATAGCCTGGCGGCGTGAGCCCCAGGAAGACTGCGAACCGCAATGCCTCGAGGCACGAGCCGCGAAGCGGCGGCAGGATGGAGGCTCGCGGGGTGAGCCCCTTCTGCTTACCAATCGAGCGCCGTCAACGTGACGTCATTCGCCAACTGCCCCTCGGATAAGCAATACGAGAACTGGGAGGCAATCCACGACCGACATGGTTACGGAATAGACTGCGCCATCGTCAGTGATCCGGTATCGTTCCACGGGTACGCTCGACTTCAAAAAGGAGGACCTTCGGTGGCCACCAGGATGGCGATTCGCAGTGTTGTCGCTCGATCGCGGGAGAGGAGACCTTCGGTCCCACGGACGGCGGGGTCAGGAGACCCGCGCCGAACTTAACACGGCGGGGTCAGGAGACCCGCGCCGAACTTAACACGGCGGGGTCAGGAGACCCGCGCCGAACTTAACACCGCTTCGCCATCCGGCTCCGGCCGCTCCGGTCGCGGCTCAGCCGCGCTCCCTCCGTGCCTCCGCCCGACGGCTCCGCTCACTTGCCCTTGCCCGCCTCCGGCGGAGCCCCAGACGGACTCAGGGCCAGACGGAAGCCGTAGAAGCTCGAGCGGCGCGTCGGGTCGAACGTCTCGCGGCACGCCGACCGGCAGATCGCCGCGCCGCAGTCCCACCCGCCGCCACGGTGCACGCGGAACGAGCCCACATTCGGTCCCTGCGGATCCGTTGGCACCTTCGTATCGTAATCTCCGTACCAATCGTGCGTCCACTCCCAGAGGTTCCCATGCAGGTCGAATAGACCGCGCCGGCCTGGACGAAGCTCCCGCGGCGGGTGGACATGCCTGCCGCTGTTCTCCACGAACCGGCCAAAGCGGCCCAGCAGGCTTGCGTCGCCTCCGTAGCCGTACGCCGTGCGCGCTCCCGCTCGACTGGCTACCTCCCACTCCGCTTCCGTCGGCAGGCGAAACCCCCGGCGGCCCAGCTCCAGCGGCCAGTTGCGCGGCGCCAGCTCGCCTCCGGCTTTGGCTCACGTGGATACGGCTCCTTGTCCAGCCTGGCCGGGTCGGCATAGGGCTGATCACTCTCCGCCAGTCCCATCTGCTGCCCCAGCCAGCGGCAGAAACGCACCGCGTCATACCAGTGGGCGCGAAAGCCGGCGTCCGGTGGCTTGGCATCGGATTGCTGCATGAAACGAGCGTACATCGGATCGAACGCGATCAGCTCCTCGAAAGTGATCCCCCGGTCCAGGAGCGCGAAGGGGCGAGTGAGCCGCATCCGGTGTCGCACTTCGTCTTTCATCCGCCCCGGTTCATCCTGCTCGGACCCGATCGTGGACTCGCCCGGCGGAAAGACGATGAAGGTGTAGTAGAACGTCTTCGGCGGCGGCGCGGCGGGCGCCGCCGGCTTCGGTTTCACAGCCGCGCCGGACGCGGCCGATTTCGCGGCTGCGCCGGCCTTCGATTTCGCGGCAGCGTCCCGTTCCGCCGGAGCGGGCTTCGCGCCAGGACTCTCCGCCGTACCACCCTCGCGCGTTTCTGAGGGACGCGTCGGTTTCACCGTGATGCGCAGCGTGAACCATTCGCGGTCGGGCGAATACGGGATAGGCGTTTGATCCACCTGGCGAACCAGGTTCGCCTGGCCCCATTGCCGCAGCAGCCAGCCCGCGGCGCCGTGCACTCCGGAGCTGGGGTCGTCGCGATACCAGCCGGCGAGCTGCTTGATCAGTGCGTCGCGCCGCGACTGGGAAACGTCGGCCGGCGTAAACTCCCCCAGCGCCAGGAGCAGCGCGTAGCGGGCGTCGCTCGGATAGCGATTGGCCGGACCGTCGCTTAGCTGTTCCAGGCAGTCCAGGAGCGCATCCACCCCGACCCCGCGAGCGCGGCAGCGGAAGATGAACTGCGTCAGGGCTTCCGGATCATCGCTCGCCTTGAAGACCGGCAGGACCTTGTCGCGCTCGCCGAGGCGCAAGAGGGTCACCGCCGCGCCCGCGCACCGCTGGCCGTAGGCGATGCGCTCCACAGACCCCAGCGCCTTTGGCGGTGGAGCGGCGGCGATCTTACCGAGGTCCTCGATCGCGGCGGTCGTGCGGCTCGCCGCAACGATCGGGTAGAGCACGGCGAACTGCTCCGGGGTGGCGACAGGGAGCAAGCCTGTCAGCCGGGCGACGTCTTTCTCGGCGTAGTCGGCCAGCGCATTGGCGGCGCCGAGCCGCGGGGCGCCCAACGCCTGGGCATCCGCGAAGAGGCGCTCCAGGTCGCCGAGCAATCGCGCATGAAGCGGCCGCAGCGCCGCGCGCAAAAGCGGCTGGTACTCGGCGTTGGCCGAGACCAGTTGGCCGGCCACGAACTTCAGGTCCGCCTCGGTCCACGACACGGCCTCGGAGGCGGGGACGTAATCGGCCAGAGCCAGCGCCGCGCGAAACCTCCGCTCTGGGTCGGCTTTGTCATCCCGCAGCAGGCCGCGGAACTGCTCCACGAGCCGGGCCCCGGCAGGACCAAGCAACTGGCGAATCGGCAAGACGTAGGCCACCTTGCCCGCGAGCAATTCCTCCACCAATGGTTCCACCTGCGACGGATCGCGGGAGACCATCGCAAGCCGCGCATGGAGCTGCGCCCGCTTCTGGTCGGGCGTCTCTGCGTTGCCGGAAATGAGTCGTGCGAGCAAGGGCCCGGCGACCTCTTGATTGGCGTCGAGCTGCTGCACGACATCCGGCACCTGGGAGGGTTCGGCGCTCACCAGGCGGCCCACCAGTCCCTCGATGCGGGTGGCCTCTTGCCGTTCTGCCACCCGGGTGCGCAGGAAGAGCGCCGCCGCGGCCACCGCAATCATTCCGGCCAGCGTCAAGGCGGACCGCCAGCCGTGCGTTCGGGCCGCCTGGCGCATCATTTTCCGCTGGGGCTCAGTCCAGTGGGCGGGATCCGTCAGCGTGCGGACGCTCAGCCACTCGGGGAGCGACGGCAGATGGCGAGTCTCGGGCTTGGTGTCCCAGAGCGCCGCGCGCTCGGCAAGACGCAATTCAGCCCGGCCAGAGCGGGTTTCGCGCTGCTTGCGGGTGAGCCAGTCGCGGAACGACGGAACGAGATAATCGTGCGTAAGCTGATAGAAGCGGGTGCTGGGTGGCGAGTGGCGGGTGGCGGGACTTCCGGCTTCACCAGCGATCCCCGGCGGATACCCAGTGTTCTCTCCCACCACCCGCCACCCGTCACCCGTCACCCCCTCGGGTTCGGTCGGCGTGATCAGCCGCAGCTCGGGGTCGAGGATGTGGAGCAGGTCGGCGAAGTCGCGGGGGCGGTCGATGTAGCCGGAGGCTTCGAGGAGGTCGGCCTCCGAGCGCATCCGGCCTTTGATGTCGGTGCCTGTCTGCGGCAGAAGGGCCTTGAGGACGGCCTGCGCGGCTTTCTGGTGCAGCCGGTGTTCGGGAGGCGCCGTGCGGGCGTTGAAAGTTTCTTCCAGAAACGTGACGCCTACGCCTTCCGTGCCGCCGACTGCACGCAGCGTCGCAGGCACCCAGGGCTTCCCCTTGACCATCTCGGCAAAAAGCGCCAGCCGCTCCGAGATCACCTTGCCGTCCTGGGCCAGGCCCGCGATCGATTGATCCAGGAAGGCTTGCTGCTCGGAATCGGGATCCGAGGGTTGCTCGGGCAGAATGCCATAAGCACGGCCAAAGGCCGTCAGCACCCTCTTGGCGTGGCGCCGGTCGAAGAGGTCGACGGCGGCGGAGTTTTCCCCTTCGACCAGGCGAATCTCCAAATCTCGCATGAATCGGGTGGCCGCCATCCAGAAGTCGTCGCGCACCGTGACGACCGCCTGAAGGTGCGCGCCGTCGCACTGGCGCAGCGCCGCGAGCAATTCGGGATCGTGGTCGCTGCGCCTGGCGAAGAGCCATTGCTCGAACTGGTCGAGGACGATCAGAACTTTCTGGCCTGAGCCAAGAACGCGGCCCCGCCGCACCGCGGCCAGGGCGTGGACGAGGCTTTGATCTTCCCGGACCGGCTCAAGCCGGGACTCCAACGGAGGCCGCACGCCGGCCGGGGCGTCAACGAGGCCACGATCGACCGGCAGGCCGGGACAGACCTTGCGCAGCCCGCGCAGCAACCGGGCTTCGGTCTCATCGGCGGTGGCCTCGATGTAGACCGGCAGAACGCCTTTTGCCAGCCGGGGCAAGAGCCCGGCCTTGACCAGCGACGACTTGCCGCAGCCCGAGGGGCCGTAGATGAGGCCCACCTTGAACGTGTGGTCGGGGTCGGCCGATTCGATCCGCGTTTTCCAGAACCGGAGGCTCTCGGGCAGGCCGTCGCGGTCGCGCGGGCCGGGAAGAAGCTGGAGGAAGAAATGGGCGTCGTGCTGATCGAATGACCGCAGGCCCTTCGGTACGACCCGGATGGGCGTTTTGTCCGAGCTGGCCGCTTGCTCCGGCGCGGTTGGGAGGGCTGGAGTCGTTGATGGCGCCGAGCTGGGCGGCGGGCCGGTCGGGGCGGGAGTCGGTCCGCCGGGAGAAACCAGGGTCGAATCGGTCCGCACAAAGTGCTGTAAGTCCTCGGCGATGTCGCTGGCGGTCGGGTAGCGCTCGGTCGCGCGCTTCGACATCGCTTTCAAGCAGATGCGCTCCAGCTCCCTGGGAATCGCATCATCGATCTGGCGGGGCGGACGCGGGTCGTGGGTGGCAACCTGGTCCAGGATCTTGGAGAGGGAGTCAGCCCGGAACGGCCGGCGGCCGGTCAAGAGCTCGTAGAACACGACGCCCAGGCTGAAGATGTCGGACCGGCCGTCGACCCGGTGCCCCTCGCCGCGGGCCTGTTCGGGGCTCGTATAGGCCGGCGTGCCCGCGAACCCCGCGCCGCGGTCGAAATCTTCATCCGAGAGCGCCAGGCCGAAATCAGCGAGGAACGGCTTGCCCGTGGCGTCGATCAGAATATTGGCGGGTTTGACGTCACGATGCACGAGGCCGCGCTTGTGGGCGTGGTGGAGCGCAAGCGCGACCGAGGCCACCAATTGGGCCGACTCGCGAAACGAGGGGCGGGCGTGGCGGGCCCAGTCGGCCAGGTTGCTCCCCTCGATGTACTTCGACACCACGAAGCAGAGCCCGTCGGAAGTGCGTCCGGCATCGTAGACCGTCACGATATGGGGATGGTCGAGCGCCGCGACGGCGCGCGCCTCGCGGACGAATTGCTCGACGTCTTCAGGCTGGTTGATTCGTTCGCGCTTGGGCACCTTGATGGCTACCTGCCGGGCGAGCTTATCGTCGCGGGCCAGGTACACGCTGCCAAACGCGCCTTCACCAAGACGGCTCTGCACCCGATAGCGGCCGACCGCCGCGGGAATCGGCACGGCGGACGAATCAGTGGATGCTTCTCCGCCGGCACGTCGGAACGATCCCGTCAACTCCGTGTCGGAAATCTGGTGCACGTTGTCGATTGCCCGGACGCACTTCCGCAGCTCGCCGGTGAGCTCAGGACAGTCGCGACAGACGTCTTCGACCGACGGCTCGAGGCCCTGGTCCTTGAGCTCTTGCCAACGTACCAGCAGATTTTCAATGCGAGGGTCGGTTTCCACGGCGGTGTGTGTCCTCGTCCCCGTCGGCATCGAAGTCGAATGGAGCGATGTTATCAGATCCAGCGCACCGCTTCGATACCTGTGGAGGGGAGATATCACGTCGGAGCACCCGAGTTGGCTGCTGAGATTTGCCGTACAAGCGCTGCCTACGATCTCGGTGTCAAGAAGACGCTGCGGAGCTTATCCACGGCGTGATTTACATGCCCTTACCAGTAAACGCGTTCACTCGCAAGTCCTGGCGAGCCGCAACCCGCTGATGGCGAGGCGGTTCGTCGGTGCGAGCCGGAAACGGAACGCCGTGCGCACGTCCGCCGGTAGATAGTTGAATGCCCCGCCCCGAAGCAGACGTGGGGTTAGATCGACATGTTCGGGGACGCTTAGATTATCTGTACTCGCTCTGTCGCGTCCGGTCGGATAACGGTAGATCCGATCGTTGCACCATTCATACACGTTGCCCAGCATGTCGAACAGGCCCAGGTCGTTGGGCAGCAGGGATCCCGCGGGCCATGCATGCCACGCGCTGTTGTCTGCGAAACGGGCATATTTCGCTAGCACATCGACTGAAAGACCAAAATACCGGCTGGTGATTGTCCCCGCCCGGCAGGCGTACTCCCATTCGGCCTCGGTGGGCAGGCGGTAGCCCGTGCGTTTCAAGACGTCGGCCGGGATTGTCATCCCTTGATCGTACTCTCCTTTTGGGTTGCGCTCGTAGCACCACTGGTCCTCGGGCAGGCCTTCGCGCTTGCTCAGCCAATTGCAGTAGGCCGCGGCGCCAAACCAGCTCACGGCGACCATGGGACCGTCTGTCTCGGGGCTGTACTTGTCCACGTAACCGCGATCCAGGCCGAATTGCGGGTTCTCGCTCACGAACATCTGAAATTGCTCGACAGTCACCTCCCTGGCGGCGATGGCGAACCGGCGAGCGATGAGCTGGCGGTGAGGCGTTTCATCCGGGTCCCGATCGGGCTCGGCCGGCGGCGCGCCCATCGTGAACTCGACCGGGCCTTCGATCAGGGCGAAGGTCTGACCTTCGGTATTGACGAACCAGCGGCGGCCGCCGCGGTGCTCAAAGCCGGGAACCGCGGCATCGGCGGCCTCGAGCTTGGCTTGCTCGTTCCACTGCCGCAGCGTCCACTCGGCCGCTGCGTGAATACCTGCGTCGGGGTCGGTTTTGTAGAGATCGAGCAGTTTGGTAGACAGGGGCTCGCGCTCACCGGGGGAAAGTGCTTCGGCGCCGTAGGTTCCCAGGGCGAGGATGAGAGCGCGGCGGATCGAGGTCTCGGGGTCGAACAGGATGGTGTCCATGAGCTGTGAGGAAGACCCCTCACCCGGCGTCGTTGGGCGCGGGTTTCCTGACCCCGCCCTCCCCTGGACCGCAGGTCTCTCGGTTCCGGCGATGGCTATAGAATCGGGAGACCTGCGGTCACCGATCACGGCGGGGTCGGGAGACCCGCGCCCAACGACCGAGTCGATCCGGGCAAACGCGGCGGCGACGGCCCCGGCATCAGCACCCAGCGGATTGAGCCAGTTGATGATGAAGCTCCTCACCCGCGGGTCGGCGCGGTGCCGCAGCAGCGGCCAGACGAGATCGGCGTTGCCCATGCGGATCAAGGCGACCGCCGCCCGAGCTTGCCGTTCCGCCAGTCGGTCCTTGGCCAGCTCGTTGACCAAGGGACGGTGCCAGACCGAGGCAGTGACCGGCGGTTCGTCGGGCGAAATCCGGGTCACCGACAGCGAGACCATGCGATAACCCTGAGACTCAAGCTTCCGGCAGCGCTCGAGATGATCGTTCGGGTCGAGACCGAAGATCGGGTTGGCAAGAAAACCGGCCTCCCCGCTCCAGACCGCGGCATAGGAGCGGTCCCAATGTCCCCCCTTCATGATCTCGCGGAATGCCGGCAGATCACGGATCGGGTCGAGGTCTGAGTCCTCTTGCATGTGGTTATAGTTGACGTAGCCGTTGTTGATTGCCGCCTTGAGCAGGCCGATGGCCCGGTCCGCCAGCACTTGACGCTTCGTCGGTTCTCTCTTGCCAAGTGCCTGCGATGCCAGCGCGTAGGCGCAGGCGGCATCATAGGCGAGGCCGGCGTCCTTCGGCTGGCGCTTGACTGCGGCCTCCAGGACATCGAAGGCCTGGTCCGTCCCGGCGCCCAGTTCGGACGCGACGACGACCGAGAGGTAGAGCTTCATGCTCTGAACTGTGCCGGCCTGCTCGAACCGCGCCAGGTCCGCTCTGGCTTCGCCCTTGTGAGCGAGCCTGGCGTGGGCGATCGCCCGAAGCTCTAGAGCATTAACGAACTGGGGGGCCTTCTTGATCACGGCCCCGAAGTCATCGATCGCCTTGTGGTATTCGCCAAGCTGCAAGTAGGCGCTCGCCCGCGCGAACCGGGCGTTGGCATCATCCGGTTTTGACTTCAGGCCGGCTTCCGCGGCCGTCAGAGCCGCCAAGGCACGATCCTTCGTTGTGGCCGCCGCAGCGCCCGCGCCCACACTCAGGTCGGTCAAGGAAAGCGCCGCCTTTTGGGCCAGCTCGTCAGGAATCTTGGCCTCACGGAGATCGTTCTCGAGAATCGAAGCAGTGTACGTCGCCGACTTGCGCCAGATGCCACAGTAGCTTGTTCCCCCATCGGCTCCTCGAAACGAGGTGAGAACCATGGGGGCCAGCTTGGCGTTCTTGAACCTGTTGTGAGCCTTCTCGAGCTCGGGGGCCGCGAGGGACATGACCACCTGGGCGTCGTCATCGGCCCGGGCTTCTTCAGCCCAGACGATGGAGTAGCGCTCGGCCGGCTTGCCATCGGAGCCTGTCGTCACGTATCCAGCGACATCCACCGGGATAAAACTCAGCTTGCGACCCGGATCATCGGCCGGAGTTGGGCGCGGGTTTCCGGGCACCGGAAGGGTCGCCGCGTTTGTTGGGCGCGGGTCTCCCGACCCCGCCCGCCGAGGGACCGAAGGTCTCCCCTCGTCGCTGGCGCCGGCTGATGCAGGAGACCTTCGGTCAGCCATTCCGGCGGCGACCCTTCGGGTGCCCGGAGACCCGCGCCGAACCTTGCGGAGCTCCTCGTCGCGAGCAAGCAGCTCGCGGCGGGTGAGGCCAGAGGCAATCCGCCACTCTCTCCCATCACGAGTCCACACCGCCGCCACGCGCACCACTTCGCCGTCTGCATAAGGACGGAACTGGATCGGACGATAGCCCGACACACGCAATCCCTCCGCCGTGACGAGGAACTCGTCCAGCGGCATGGTCTGGCAGAAGGCAAACCGCTCCGCGACCAGCCCTCCGGTCGATTCGATCCGGCTTTTCGCAGTCGAATCGGGGTCTGCCCATCTGGCATCGCGCGGCGGATCGTTCCACTCGTAGGTCGCCTTCTTGCCGATCTCGGCCCGGAACAACGGTAACGTCGCGGCTTTCTGGCCGCGGGCCAGGGGAAAGAATGCCGAATACGTTTTCGGGCCGGCGTCCATCAGCAGGTCGGCCAGCGCAGCGGGCTGGTCGCTGGCGTAATCGGTCAGGATGTTGGTGGCGAACGACCGCTCGGTCTCGGGACGCCGCTCGTCCCGGAAGGCCGCCGCCAGCGACGGCAAAAGTCGTAGTCGTATCGGCCGAAGCGTTTCCAGGAGCAGCCCATAATCACTCGGGTTCTTGATCACGAGCGCCAGCAGACGCTCGGTGATAAAGCTGGCAGCCGATGACCAACGCTCGTCGACGCCTCCCGGCACGTAGCCGGCCAATGCACACGCCGCGCAGAAACGCTGTTCCGGGCTTTCTTGAGTGTTGTCCAGGAGAGACCAGAGGTTTTCGACCAGCTCCTTTTGATGGCCATCGAGCGCCTTGCGGATCACCGGCAGCTCGTGGGGATCGGCGGCGAGGAGACGACGGTAGAGGTAGGCCGCCTGGCCTGGCTCGACGGGAAGCAGGGCAAGGCTGGCATGGAGCTTCTCTTTTGAGTTTTCCGCTTCTCCCGCAACAACCCGTCTCAACTCGGGATCGGTCCAGCGGCGGTCGCTTGTTTTGATGGTGCGGATGATGTCGGGAGCACTGGCCGTATCGGCGCTCAGGATTTGCTTGACGCGGCCCCTTGCCTCGGTGGCCTGATTGGCCTCGACCACGCGATTCCAGACGTTCACCCCCACGACAGCCAGCAGAGCGGCAACGGCCGCGAGCCTGACGGCCCGCAAGCCATGCAGCCGCCCGGCGCGCTTCATCATCCGACGCTCGACGTCGGTCCAGTCTCGTTTTCTGGTTAGCGCACGGATGTTGGCCCACTCCAGCACCGAGGGCAGGTGGCGGCTCTCGGGCTTGGCGCTCCAGAGCGCCGCGCGCTCCGCGAGGCGCAGTTCAGCGCGGCCACGGCGGGTCTCGCGCTGCTTGCGGGTCAGCCAGTCGCGCAAAGAGTGGACCAGGTAGTCGTGGGTGAGCTGGAAATAGCGAAAGGATGAAGGATGAAGGATGAAGGATGGATCAGACCCAGACCCGGTTCCCCTGTCTTCGTTCATCCTTCCGCCTTCATCCTTCATCCTTTCCTCGGTGGGCGTGATCAGGCGGAGCTCTGCGTCGAGGATGTGGATCAGGTCGGCGAAATCGCCGGGGCGGACCGCGTAGCCCGAAGCTTGGAGCAGCTCGGACTCGGACCGCATCCGGCCCTTGATGTCGCTGCCGGCCTGGGGCAGGAGTGCCTTGAGGACGGCCTGCGCGGCCTGCTGGTGCAGGCGGTGCTCGGGAGGCGCGGTCGCAGCGCTGAAAGTCTCTTCCAGAAACGTGACGCCGACGCCTTCGGTCCCGCCGACTTCACGCAACGTTGCCGGAATCCAAGGCTTGCCCTTGACCATTTCGGCAAAGAGCGCCAGCCGCACCGAGATAACCTTGCCGTCGCGGGCCAGCCCCGCGATTGACTGATCCAGGAACGATCGCTGGTCGCCGGTGAACTCTGACGAATGCTCCGGCAGGATTCCATAGGCACGCCCGAATGCAGCCAGCACCCGCCGGGCGTGGCGCGGGTCGAAGAGGTTGACCGCGGCCGAGTTTTCGCCTTCCACTAAGCGGATTTCCAGGTCCCGCATGAAGCGGGTGGCCGCCATCCAGAAGTCGTCACGCACCATGACAATCGCCTGGAGGTGCTCGCCGTCGCACTGGCGCAGGGCGGCAACCAGCTCCGGGCCCTGCGCCGCCACGGTTGGCGAAGAGCCATTGCTCGAACTGGTCGAGGACCAGAAGTACCTTCTGGCCAGGCGCAGAACGCGCCCCCGCCGCAGCGCCGCCAGGGTATCCACGAGGCTTCGATCAGCGGGCAGGTCGGGGCAGACTTTGCGCAGCCCGCGGCCCAACCGGGCTTCCGTTTCGTCGGCGGTCGCCTCGATGTAGACCGGCAGAATGCCCTTGGCCAGCCGGGGCAAGAGCCCCGCCTTGACCAGCGACGACTTGCCGCAGCCCGAGGGCCCATAAATCAAGGCGACCTTGAAGGTATCGTCCGGGTCGGTCGATTCGATGCGCGCCTTCCAGAAGCGGAGGCTCTCGGGCAGGCCGTCACGGTCGCGCGGGCCGGGCAGGAGCTCGAGGAAGAAGTGGGCGTCGTGCTGGTCAAATGATCTCAGGCCCTTGGGCACGACTCTGACCGGCGTCTTGCCGGACTCGGAACCTCGTCCCGGGGCACTCGTCCCGGTCGGTGTGGCCAACTGGGCCGAGCCGTGCGGCGGGCCGACCGGTTCCGGGGCCGTGGCCATGGGCGATTCAAGAACGGCGTCGGTCTGGATAAAATGTTGCAAGTCCTCGGCCATGTCGCTAGCGGCGGGGTACCTCTCAGTCGCCCGCTTGGAGAGCGCCTTCAGGCAGATTCGCTCCAGCTCCCTGGGGATCGTGTCGTCGATTTGACGGAGCGGGCGCGGATCGACCGTGATGATCTGATCGAGCACATTTGCGAGCGAATCGCCACGGAACGGCCGCCGGCCCGACAGGAGCTCATAGAGGACGACTCCCAGGCTGAACATGTCGGAGCGGCCGTCGACCCGGTGCCCCTCGCCGCGGGCTTGCTCGGGGCTCATGTAAGCGGGGGTGCCAGCGAACCCCGCCGCCCGGCCGAAGTCTTCGTCCCGCAGCGCCAGGCCGAAATCGGCCAGGTACGGCTTGCCGGTAGCGTCGATCAGGATGTTCGCGGGCTTGACGTCGCGGTGAACCAGGCCGCGCTTGTGGGCGTGGTGCAGCGCACTCGCGATCATGGCCGCGAGACCGGCCGACTCGCGAAACGTGGGACGTGCGTGCCGCGCCCAGTCCGCCAGGTCGCTCCCCTCGATATATTTGGACACCACGTAGCAAAGGCTCTCAGGCGTGCGTCCCGCATCGTAGACCGGAACGATGTGCGGATGGTCGAGAGCGGCGACGATGCGCGCCTCGTTCAGAAACAGCTCCACCTCATCCGCGCGGGCGATTCGGTCGGGGTTGGGAACCTTGATCGCCACCGATCTGGCAAGCTCATCATCGCGAGCGAGATAAACCCGGCCGAACCCGCCCTCACCGAGGCGGTCAAGTACCCGATAGCGGCCGAGTTTGGCGGGCATGACGACAGCCGACGGAGGCGCTGGCTGCTTCGCCCTCGGGACTCCGATACGTGGCGGTCAGCTCCTTGTCGGAAACCACACGCGCGTTTTCCGCCGCCACGATGCACCGCCCTAGCTCGCCCGCGAGCTCGGGACAATCGCCACACAGCTCTTGAGCGGATGGCTCGAGGCCGCGTTCCTTGAGCGCTTGCCACGCGCGAGCAGGCTTTGCATCCGAGCGTCGGTGTCCACGGTGATTCCCAGCGCTTGCAGCCTCGAGGTCGATGGGGAATCGTACCACAATGACGCCTCAACTTCGAGGATCCCAACGCGAGCTGAAGGATTGGTTCGCGACGTCAATCGCCGAGCGCGTCCCGCCGCCGCTTCACCCGGGCCAACGACCGACGCCGAGGGAGTTTCCCAGTTGTCAGTTGCCAGTTGTTAGAAGTGCACGTCACTTGGCACTTGCGGATGCCACCCGCGAAGCGAACAAGGGACAAATGACAACGGACAACGGACACCGTCATCGCCTCGATGACGGCCGGTCCAGAAATCCCTGGTTCTTGAGCCAGGTCGCGCAAAGCTTGGGCCAGGCCTGGAACGAGGGCTCGGGAGGCACGCGGAACTTGGCGGTGCCCGCGCCTAAACCCAGGCCGTGGGGGCCGCGTTCGAAAAGGTGCAATTCGACCGGCACGCCGGCTTTCCGCAGCGCCAGCACGAATAACAGGCTATTCTCGGCCGGCACGCCCTTATCGGCGTTGGTATGAGCCAGAAACGCGGGCGGCGTGTCCTTGGTCACCTGGCGCTCGTTGGAGAGGCTCTCGATCAACTCCTGACTGGGATGATCGCCCAGCAGGTTGCGGAGCGACCCAGAGTGGCCGTAAGGGGTCGCCAGCGCGATCACAGGATAGACCAAGATCATGCGGTCCGGCCGCGAGCTCACCCGCTCGATCGGATCCTCGGAGTCGGGCTTGCCGGCGTCGAAATGAGTGCCGGCCGTCGAGGCGAGGTGCCCTCCGGCCGAGAACCCCAGGATGGCGATGCGCTTGGGGTCGAGCCCCCATTCGGACGCCCTGGCGCGCACCGTCCGGATCGCGCGGCCCGCGTCCTCTAGCATGGCCGGATGCTGATAGCGTGGGCCTAGCCGGTACTTGAGCACAAACGCCGCGACCCCGAGCTGGTTGAGCCATTCGGCCACCTGCTTGCCTTCGTGGTCGGCCGCCAGCATGCCGTAGCCGCCGCCCGGACAGACGACAATCGACGCGCCGGTGGCCTTGGCGGCGGGCGGCAGCCAGATTGTGATCGTCGGGACGTCTTTATCGGCGTCGGTTCCCTTCGCGCCGGGAGCCCCGTGCGGCCAGAGCGGAATGACCGGGTGGTCGGCCGGCTCCTCGGCAAAGCATCGCGGCGGGCCGCCGCGAATCATCGACGTGCCGAAAACCAAGCCCAGAACGCTTACCGTCGCAAGACACCGGCGGCTCCAACTCGCGTTAACCATCGTATACTCCCCTTTTGACCGTGATCTCACCGCGCGGCCTATATGCAACCCCGGTGCTCGTTTACCCCGGAGCCAACAGCGCGGTTACCGTGTAGGCTGGAGCAGCGAACGCGGTCGCCGTAGGCTCCGGGTGACCCGGCGAGACTCCCACAGTTTGACGAGCCCGGCGTCGCGAGTCAAACATTGCGCGTTCTCAATGACAAATCGGGACCGGAGGCTGCCAAAACGACAGTTCGATAGAACGCGGAAGCTGGGCCACCGAGCGTAACTGCTGTGAAATGAGTTACTAACGTAAATCAGCTCTTGCGGTACATGACTTGCATCTCCTGCGCTTCCCAATATCGGTAAAGCCGCGACAAAGCGCGGGTGTTGCGTCGTGCCGGGCGGGTGATTGCGGGCCGGCCATCGGGAGTGCGGCCCGGTTCATCCTTCCGCCTTCATCCTCAAGAAGCCGGGTGATTGCCGGCCGACGATCGGGATTACGACAAGGAGAACCACTGTGGCGAAGATTTTGGCCTACGATGACGAGGCCCGCCAGAAGCTGGCCAGCGGCGTGACCAAGCTGGCTCGGGCCGTCCGATGCACGCTGGGTCCTCGCGGCCGCAATGCCGTGATCGACAAGGGCTGGGGCAGCCCGACGGTCACCAAGGACGGCGTGACCGTGGCCGAGGAGATCGAGCTGACCGATCCTTACGAGAACATGGGGGCGCAGCTCGTCAAGGAAGCGGCCTCGAAGACCTCCGACGCGGCCGGCGACGGCACCACGACCGCGACCGTTCTGGCCGAGGCCATCTACAAGGAAGGGCTCAAGGCCCTGGCCGCGGGTGCCGATCCGATGGCGCTGAAGCGCGGCATCGACAAGGCCGTCGCGGCCGTCGTCGAGCACGTCAAGGCGCAGTCGCAAGAAGGTTTCGGGCAAGAAGGAGATCACCGAGGTCGCCGCCGATCGCCGCCAACAACGACGCTCGATCGGCGAGAAGCTGGCCGACGCCTTCGAGAAAGTCGGCACCGACGGCGTCATCACCGTCGAGGAGGGCAAGGGCTTCGAGACGACCGTCGACGTCGTCGAGGGCATGCAGTTCGACCGCGGCTACCTGAGCCCGCACTTCGTCACCGACCAGGAGCGGATGGAAGTCGTCCTGGAAGACGCCTACGTGCTGATCTACGAGGAGAAGATCAGCTCGCCGACCAAGCTGATCCCGCTTCTGGAGAAGATGGCCAAGGCCAACAAGCCGCTCTTGATCATCGCCGAGGACATCGAGGGCGAGGCGCTGGCGACCCTGGTCGTCAACAAGCTGCGGGGCATTCTCAAGGTCGCGGCCGTCAAGGCCCCGGGCTACGGCGACCGCCGCAAGGCCATGCTGGGCGACATCGCCGTGCTGACCGGCGGCAAGGCGATCTTCAAGGACCTGGGCATCGACCTGGAGAACATCCAGCTCGCCGACCTCGGCCGTGCCAAGAAGGTCACGATCGACAGCGAGAACACCACGATCGTCGAGGGTGCCGGCACGCCAGAGGAGATCAAGGGGCGGGCCGACATGATCCGCCGCGAGATCGAGCAACACCGACAGCGAGTACGACCGCGAGAAGCTCCAGGAACGGCTCGCCAAGCTGGCCGGCGGCATCGCCCAGATCAACGTCGGCGCCGCCACCGAGACCGAGATGAAGGAGCGCAAGGCCCTGGTCGAGGACGCCCTGCACGCCACCCGCGCCGCCATCGAGGAGGGAGTCGTCCCCGGCGGCGGCACCGCGCTGATCCGCGCCGCCGCCGCCATCGACGACCTCAAGCTCACCGGCGACGAGAGACTCGGCGTCGATATCGTCCAGCGAGCCGCTCGAACAGCCGGCCCGCTACATCGCCGAAAACGCCGGCGTCGACGGCGCCGTCGTCGTCAGCCGGATCAAGAAGAGCAAGGACCCCCATTTCGGCTACGACGCCGAGAGCCGGCAAGTGGGGCGACATGTTCGCCGCCGGCATCGTCGATCCCGACCAAGGTCACCCGCTCCGCCTTGCAGAACGGCGCCTCGGTCGCCGGCCTGCTCCTGACCACCGAGGCCCTCATCGCCGAGCCACCCAAGAAGAAGGAGCCCGCCGGCCACGGTGATCCCCATCATGGCGGATGGACATGGGTGGCATGGGAGGAATGGGTGGCATGGGTGACATGGGGATGATGTGAGCCGTCAGCTCCTGACGGTACTCGACGAGACTGTTTTGGCACGCAAGGCGATCATTCGAACCTCCTGAGAACAAGGACAATCATACATGGCAAAGCTGACGATTCGACCGCTCGAGGATCGGGTGGTGATCCAGCAGATCGAGGCCGAGGAGAAGACGGCTGGCGGCATCGTGCTGCCTGACACGGCCAAGGAGAAGCCCCAGCGGGGCAAGCGTTCTGGCGGTCGGGCCGGGCAAGTTGCTCGATTCGGGCGAGCGTGCTCCGATCGGCGTCGCCGAGGGAGACGAAGTGCTCTTCGGCAAGTATTCGGGCACGGAAATCAAGGTGGACGGCGAGGAGATCAAGATCCTCCGCGAGTCCGACATTCTGGCGAAGATTCGTCAAGTGACTTCGGGCCGGGGGTCTGGCGGTTGGGACCAATGGACATCGCCAGGCCCGCGGTACCTTCAACCTGATTCGAGGAGCACACGTCCGTGGCTAAACAACTGCTATTCTCCGATGCTGCTCGCCGGAAGATGATGGAGGGCGTCGATATACTCTCGCACGCCGTGGGGACGACGCTTGGCCCCACCGGCCGCAACGTAATTCTCAGCAAGTCGTTCGGCGGCCCGTTGGTCACCAAGGATGGTGTGACCGTCTCCAAGGAGATCGAGCTGCCCGACCCGTTCGAGAATATGGGAGCCAAGCTGGTCAACGTGGTGGCTTCCAAGACCTCGGACGTCGCCGGGGACGGCACGACGACCGCGACGATCCTGGCCCGCGCCATCTACCGCGAGGGACTCAAGAACATCACGGCCGGCGCCAATCCGACGGCGATCCGCCGCGGCATCGAAAAGGCCGTCGAGGCGGCCGTCGGCGAGCTTACCGGCAAGATCTCCCGGCCGGTCTCCAAGAAGGAAGAGATCGCCCAGGTCGGCTCGATCTCGGCGAACAACGACCCGGCAATCGGCAGCATGCTGGCCGACGCCGTGGAGCGGGTCGGCCGCGACGGCGTCATCACCGTCGAAGAGGGCAAGACGGCGACCACCACCCTCGAATTCGTCGAAGGTATGCAGTTTGACAAGGGATATCTGAGTCCCTACTTCGTCACTGATCCAGCGACGATGGAGGTGGTCTTCGAGGATGCTCTGATCTTGCTCCACGAGAAGAAGATCGCGAGCCTGCGGGAGATGATTCCGCTCCTGGAGAAGGTGGCCCAGACCGGCAAGCCTCTCTTGATCGTCGCCGAGGATGTCGAAGGCGAGGCGCTGGCGACCCTGGTCGTCAACAAGCTGCGCGGCATCCTCAACATCTGCGCCGTCAAGGCCCCGGGTTTCGGCGACCGTCGCAAAGCCATGCTGGGCGATATGGCCGTACTGACCGGCGGCACCGTGATCAGCGAAGATCTCGGCCTCAAGCTGGAAAACCTCCAGGTCAACCAGCTCGGCAAGGCCAAGCAGATCAAGGTCAACAAGGACAGCACCACGTTGATTCAGGGCGCCGGCAAGAAGGCCGACATCCAGCGCAGGATTGACCAGCTTCGCCGCCAGATCGAGGAAACGGAGAGCGAGTACGACAAGGAGAAGTTCCAGGAGCGGCTGGCCAAGCTCTCCGGCGGCGTGGCGCTGATTCGAGTCGGCGCTCCCACCGAGGCCGACATGAAGCAGACCAAGGCGCGCATCGAAGACGCGCTCCACGCCACCCGTGCGGCCGCCGAAGAGGGCATCGTGCCCGGCGGCGGTGTCGCGCTCCTGCGCGTCATTCCGGCGGTGCAGAAACTCCACGGGACCCTTGAGGGCGACGAGAAGGTCGGCTCGGGGATCATCCTGAGAGCTCTCGAGGAGCCCGTTCGCTACATCGCATCCAACTCCGGCCATGATGGCGCGGTCGTCGCCGAGGAAGTCAAGGCGACCGAAGGCGCGGTCGGCTTCGACGCCAACACCGGCGAGTACGTCGACATGTTCGAGGCGGGGATCGTCGACCCCACCAAGGTCACCCGGTCAGCCCTGCAAAATGCGGCGTCGATCGCGGCCCTGATGCTGACGACCGAAGCCTTGGTCACGAATATCAAGGAGGATGAAAAGGAAGGGGCCCGCATCGAAGGGGCCGTGCGCTAACTAAGGGACCGCGAAGAAATAACTTTGCCAATTGTGGTGCAGGCGTCCCGCCTGCCGGCACGGGGGATGCAGGCGTCCGGCCTGCACCACAATAGTGAATTCGTCAAATTCACGGCGACTCCGGCTTCTCGTCACGCCACCGCTGGCCCTCCCTTGGTAAGGGGCCCAGCGAGAGCGCGCACCGAGCACGCCAAGTTCGCCCGGTCGCTTCACCCGCAACTTTTCACCTCTTTCCGCCGAATTTGCGTCCTATCTCGATTCACCGCGAAAGGATTCGATGTCCCGATCAGGAGGTATATGATATTCTCAGAGGGAGTCATGAAATCGGCGCCTTGGCGGAGCGCGCCGGAGTTGTCTCGAGGAACTCCGCCGTTTTTAAGAGATGAGACGCCATGCCGATGGCTGCCACCAAGCGGGACTATTACGAGGTGTTGGGGATCAACCGCGACGCCGCGCCCGACGACATAAAAAAATCGTATCGCCAGATGGCGCTCAAATTCCACCCGGACCGCAACCCGGGCGACGAGGAGGCGCCGAAAAGGTTCAAAGAGGCGGCGGAAGCCTACGAGGTCCTGTCGGACCCGGAGAAGAGACAGCGTTACGATCGGTATGGTCATGCGGGATTGAACGGGGCGGCTTTCCACGACTTCCGATCGACCGACGACATCATGTCGGCGTTCGGCGACATCTTCGGGGGAGCAATCTTCGGCGATCTTTTCGCCGAGCGCCGCCGAGGGCCGAGGCCCGGGCCCGATCTGCTCATGAAGCTGGAAATCGACCTGGTCGAGGCCGCCCGTGGCGCCACGCGGACGATCGACGTGACCCGGCAAGATTTTTGCGGCGAATGCCGCGGATCCGGCGCCAAGAAGGGGACTTCGCCCGCAACCTGCAACTACTGCGGCGGGCGCGGTCAGATCGTCCAGGCTCGGGGCTTCTTCCAGATGGCAACGACCTGCCCGGCCTGTGGCGGTGAAGGCGTGCGGATCACCGATCCCTGCACCAACTGCCGGGCGCCGGCCGGGTCCCGACAACCGCCCATATCCCGGTCAATATCCCTCCCGGCGTCGAAGCAGGCATGTGGCTACAATTGCGAAGTCAAGGCGAGCTGGGAGATCTGGGAGCACCGCGAGGGAACCTCCGAATCCAGGTGCTGGTCAAGAAGCATCCGTTCTTCGAGAGGCGGCGTAACGATCTGATCTGCCAGGTTCCGATCAGTTTCGCCCAGGCGGCTTTGGGGGCTGTGATCGAAGTACCGATGCTGGATGGCCGGGAGCATATCGAGGTGCCACGCGGCACCCAGAGCGGTGAGGTTTTGAGGATCAAGGGTCGGGGCATGCCCGATCTCGGCGGGCGTGGGCGTGGCGATGAGCTGGTCGAGATCTTCGTGGAAACGCCGCGGCACATGACCCCTCGCCAGGAGGAGTTGCTGCGCGAATTCGCCGAAATCGAGCACGAGCAGGTCAGTCCCCGTCGCAAGAGCTTCTTCGAGAAGCTGCGCGACTATTTTACCGAGGAGATCGAGACGAGCGACTCGCATTCGGAGGAGTCCTGAGATAAGCCTGGCAGGACCACGGCGGTGCGAACCGCGCTTCCGCGGGAGCGGTGAACAATGAGCGACAAACCCACGAACCTTGACGAGGGAGACAGCCCGGCGAGGGATCAGACCGGCGCAATGGGCCCGGCTCGGGCGTCTTCTGAGCGGGTGGCATCGGATTTCGCAGGACAGCCAGAGACCGGTTCGGAGCCATCGAACGAACAGAGCCCTAACGGAGAGACTCGAATGGCCGCCGACCTGACCGCGCAAATCAAGCAGGAGCGCGACGAGTGTCGGGACCAGCTTCTCCGCGCCTGCGCCGAATTTGCCAATTACCAGAAGCGGGCCAAGCAGCAAGCCGACGCGGACCGTGCCTATGCCATCGGTTCGCTGGTTCGCGACCTGCTGGATCCGATCGACAATCTGGAACGAGCGATCGACGCCCTGAGGTCATCGGCGGCCGAGGGCATCACGGCTGGCCTCGACATGGTGCAGAAGCAACTGCTCGAGACCCTGGCCAAGCACGGCGTGGAACCGATACTCGCCCAGGGGCAACCGTTCGATCCGAATTTTCACGAGGCCATACTCCGGCAACCGTCTGCCGATCATCCCGAAGGAACCGTTGTCGCCGAGTTCGGCAGAGGCTACAAGATCCGTGATCGGGTGCTGCGGCCCACCAAGGTCGCGGTTTCGGTGAAACCCTCGCCGTGATCGCAGCGACCGTGGTGCCGAAGGGTCGAAGAGGAGACCCGACCGTTCGCGGCAAGTTCGCCGGAGGTCGCCCCGGCGGGCGAATGAACTGAAAGAGGAAAGCAAAACGCCCATGCCAACTTACGATTATCATTGCGACTCATGTGGTCATGAGTTCGAAGCGTTTGAATCGATCAAAGCCGATCCGCTCACCGAGTGCCCCGAGTGTAAAGAGCCGCGACTGCGCCGGAAGATTGGCCCGGGTGCTGCGATTCTATTCAAGGGATCGGGCTTCTATCAGACAGACTACCGCAGCGAGTCCTACAAGAAAGCGGCCAAGGCGGAGAACCCTACGCCCGACTCCAAGCCGGCCGCGAGCGCAGATGGAGCATCCAAGAGCGATTCGGGCAAGTCGGCGACACCCAGCCCCAGCACGAAGTCGGAACCATGATTCAGGGACGATGCCCGGTCTGTTCGAAGTCGTACGCGATCGACGCACTCGCCGAGCTCGAGTCCTTTCCATTCTGCTCGGAGCGCTGCCGTCTGATCGACCTGGGCCGCTGGGCGGGCGGCCGTTACGCGATTCCCGCAGGACCGGCGAGACAACCTTCGGAAACCGGCGAGACCGAGAGCCTGCCGGGGGACGACGAGGACTGAGATCGTGCCAGGCGATTTAGCCCATCTGGCCATCGGCCCGCTTGATCAATTCGACGATGGGCAGGCCGTGGGGGCAGGCGGCCTGGGCGGCGGCTAGATTTGCGGCGGCGAGGTCACGTGCCTCGGGTGTGAGTGCCTGATAGAGCTCGCGGGCGCTCTGGCGCTTGCCGTAGACCTCGTGGTAGCGCAAGTAACGCAAGATATCGGCGATGGCCAGTTTGCCGCCGGCAGCCGGTTCGCAATGTTGGCCGCACCCATGGCAGTAGAGATGCGCGGTGGCCAGGCGGTGCTCTTCGAGCAGCTTTTGCTCGTGGAGCGAGAGTGTCTTGTCGCGACAAGCAGCCATGTTCTCGCGAAGCATGTCGCGGTTGGTCATCTCGCTGACGACGACCTGCATCCGCCCTTCGGCCAGGATCGTCTTGATGGCGGCTTGCTCCTTCTTGAAACCCTTCTCGATGAGCTCGTTGAATTTGGGCGCCGCGTCGACTTCCCGGAATTCGCCCGCGCCGCCCTGCGACTTCATTGCCACCAGGGCGAGGTTGGCCTTCGAGGCCAGGTCGAGGGCGCGGCGAATGTCGTCGCCGTTCATGGTCCGGTAGTTGTACTGGATCATGATCTGGTCGATCCAGCCGCACTGAGCCGCCGCGGTGACAATTTCGGGGAGCCGGCGGTCATGGCAGCTCAAGCCGCAAAACCGGATTTTGCCTGACTTCTTGAGCTTCTCGAACGCAGTCTTCACGTCCGGATCGCTGAGTAAGGGGATTTCCCGGCCACCGACGCCGTGCAGGTAATAGCAGTCCACGTAGTCGGTCTTGAGACGATCGAGGCTCCCCTGAAGTCGCGCCAGATAAGTTGGGTATGCCCTCGAACCGCCGACCTTACCGCGCCCATTCTTGGTGACGAGGTAGACGTCTTTGCGCATGCCGGTGCGGTCCAGAACCTCGCCGACCCTGCGCTCCGCGTTACCGCCCTCGTAATTCTCCGAGGTGTCAATGTAGCGCACGCCGGCGCGCAGGGCGGCTTCCAAAAAGCTTGGAGAGACGTCCCAACTGGTGCCCATGCCCAGGATGCTGGCCTTCCGGCCGGTTTTGCCCAGGGTCGCACTCGGCAGGCCGGTTGACGAGGGCTTCGGGTCATCGGCCCAGGCCGAATCAGTCGCTGCCAGGGCGGCACCGCCGGTTGCCACGGCACTTTTCAGAAAATGGCGCCGACTGGCTTCACTCGATTGAACGATGTGAGAGCTGTTCATCATGTTGGCCTTTTCTCAAGTGTTGTCCGAACCGCGCCCGGCGCGGGTGCCAAAAACCATGGCACCATTGTGGTGACCTGAGGAGGCACTGGTCAACAAAGATTTGAGAAATTGCGAAGGGATGTTTGCATGGAACCCGAGCGTGGCCGACTACTTGTCCGGCAACGGGGGCAGATCGATCGAGACGGGCAGCGGCGGCAGGTCGTCACCGCTCTTTCGATTCTCGGCCGGGGACCGCGTGGGCGGACGATTTTGAGGTTGCGCGGCTTGCGGTGCCGGCGTGGACGGACGTCCGGCGGTGGGTGCCGTCGCTCCCCGCGCGGCCGCGGCCGGGGTGACCGCGTTGCGCTTCGGCATTGCACCACCCGCGATCGCGTTCGTGCCAGTCGTCAGGCGAGCCGCGGCCGCTCGGTCGTTGGAAAAGGGCGGCGCCGATAGCCCATCGGGAGCGGGGCCCGAGATCAAGCTCGCACTTGTCGCCGCCGGTCGGTTCGAGCCCGAGCCCGGATTGGCCTGCGAGAGCGTGGGCAAGATGCGGGCGGGCGAGCGGGGCGGCATCGTCTCGGCGGGCGGCGGCAGCGGGCCGGCTGGCGCCGGCAGCGGCTGCGGCGCCGGGACAGGCACGCCGGGCGGCGGCTTGGGATCGGTCGGATCGGGCACCTCCGGCGCGACCGTGCGATCGGGCACCTGCGGACCATCCGGCGCGATCGGGAACTGGCGATGCGCGCCCTGGATATCGCGTGCCTGGATATACGCCTTCCGCGGCCACGGGCCTTCAGCGACCGAAATATTGTCGTATGCCAGCAGGGTGCCCTTGGCTTCTTCGAGGGCGACGATCGAGATGTTGTAGGTTGTCTTGTACTGGGCTTCGGTCGCCACGGCCGTGGCGTACCGCCTCACCGCATCGAGATAGCGGTCAACCGTGAACCCGATTCGACCCTCCTCATATAACGCTTGCTGCTGGATCAGCCGCTGAGCGGCCGCGGCCCGCAGGCGCGACGCTGATTTGAACTGCTTGTAATTGGCGTTGACTTCCAGGAAGAACCGGGCGAGCGAGTGGGTCGTCTGATGGACGATCTGCTGCAAATAGGCGCGTGCTCTTAGCAACAAATATTGCTGCTGGCGCGTGTAGGCCAGCGGCGACCTCATTCCCAAGGGCATCTGGAATGTGAAACCGACCTGCCAGGTGACGAAGTTATTGTAGAGGCCGGGGTTGGAGGCCAGTCCCGCGGCGCGTTGCTGGTTGGCGATCACCGGGTTTAAGGCCTTCAAGGTCGACCCGGTCATGACCGCCTCGGCGCTGTCGAGCTGCTGGCCCAGGCCGTTGAGCTGGTAGAGCGCATTCAGGCTCAACTGAGGGAGAAGCTGGTTGCGAGCGACCAGCAACTGCAACTCGGCGACGCGCACCAGGATCTGCTGCTGAACGATATCGGGCTGGAAGTTGAGCATCTGGGCGAGGCTGGCATCCCAGTCCGGCTCGAGCCGGGCCTCGGTCGGCGGCGTGACCGGGACGATCCGGCGATTGTCGGCCGGTGGCAGCCCGAGGATGTTGCGCAATTGCCGCTCGGTCGTGATCACGTCGGACGTTTTGGTCACGAGGTCGAGATTGAATTCTTCGAGCTGTTGAGCTGCCTCGGCAAGGTCTCCCACCGTGCCCCGGCCCAAGAGCAGGAAGTTCTGCTCGCGCTTGAGGGAGGACTCTGCGAACGAGACGGCCCGATCCGAGGCCCAGAGCTGAACGTGCGATTGCGCCAGGCTCCAGTACTGCTGCTCGACCGACCGGCAGTGCGCCATGATCTCGGCCTTGAACCGCCAAACCGAGGCGTCGGCGTTGAGTCGGCCAATCACGATACCAGCGCGGTTCGCCTCGAGGCCGACCAACGGTCCCGCCGCCTGGCCGGGCAATGGTGCACTACCAAGGAGCGGCTGGGTCAAGGTGAGCTGAAGGTTGGTCGTGTACGCCGACGGCCAGACCAAAAACGAGCTGTTCTGGTACGACCAGTTGATATTGTGCACCACGCCCAAGGTAGCGCCCGTCTCGGTGCGCTTCGAGAGCCCGATCTGATAGGTCAAGGAATCGTTGACCGAGACGATGGGATACTTGGTTCCTGTCAGACTCAGCGAGCCGCCTTGCACCCCGTTGTTGTAGGGCTGAACGTTGTCTCCCCAGAGGATGCTGGTCGTGAACGCGGTGTCGAACACTGAGAGCGCCTGGGCGATCCCGGTCTCGATGATCGCCGGATCGTACACCGTCTGAAGCGTGCCCGCACCGAGCGAGCTGGCGACGCCCGCGCTTGCTCCGGAATTGAGCGGAGTCGGCTCGAAGCCGCCGATCGGAATGCCCTGAGCACCGAAGGCGATGACTCGCACGACCTCGGAATTGTCGAGACCAATGCGAATCGCCTGCTGGAGCGTCATCGGCCAAACTTCTGCTGCCTCGGGATTGTCGGTCGTTCGCGGCCTGGAGAGCCTGGGCAGCGGCACTGGCGTGGCGTTACTGAGCAACTGCGCGCGCTGAACCTCGTTATCCTCCAGCGCGACGTGCGCCATGTTATCGTGTGGGACCGGCTTGGATTGGTCAATGTACGGAAGTCTCTGGCATCCGGAGGCGATCAACCAGGCTGCAAGCATTGCCGCCCGAAGCCGCCGGTTCTTGCGTAGCGTCAATCCCATGGCCAGCCGTCCTTGACTAAGATCGCCATGCGACGAGAATTTCAAGCAGTGGGCCCCGCCACACCATCCCTGGCTTGGCGTAACGATTTCCTCGCCCCACGCACCGTGTCGCGGCAGGTCAATTTCCGAATTACCCGTGCCGTGCCCTGATTCGGGATCTTCTCGGGCCCTTGACGGATAAGGAAATGGTCATGAGCCCTCGTATCGTAACCGTGACTTGCTCGGAAGGCCCTCACGCCCCGCCGGCGCAACGCCTGTCCGGAGGTCTAAACGATCGACTTGTCGGATTGAATCGGACGATTGCGACGTGCGACTTGAAACGATCAGGCAAATTCTATCGATTTTTCCATTCGAGCCTAGATCAATTAAAAAGAAGTGACCTCGGCTTCTTCGGATGGCGGCATAATGTAAGGATTCAACGCAAAAGCCACAAGGCGAAGATCGGAGCGGCCGCTCTTGCCCGAATTGCCAGACATCACTATCTACGTTGAAGCTCTGGAGCGGCGCATCCTGGGCAAGCGGCTCGTCGCGATCAAGGTCAGGAGCCCGTTTTTGCTGCGCACCGTGCTACCGCCGCTCGAGTCGGTCGAGGCCAAGGAGGTGATTGCGCTTCTGCGCCTGGGCAAGAGGATCGCCATCGGTCTTGAACATGGGCTCTGGATCGTTCTGCATTTGATGATCGCCGGCCGCCTCCATTGGAAGCCCGCCGGCGCCAAGGCGTCGGCAAAAAACAGTCTGGCGACGATTGAGTTTTCATCGGGTACGCTCTCGCTCACGGAAGCCGGCTCCAAACACCGGGCATCGCTCCATGTCGTCGAGGGCGAAAATGCCCTGCGCCAGCACGATCCCGGCGGCCTGGAGATTCTCTCTTCATCGGCCGGCGAGTTCGTGGCGGCTCTCCGCCGCGGAAACCACACCCTCAAGCGAGCTCTCACCGACCCGCACCTCTTCAGCGGAATCGGCAACGCGTATTCCGACGAGATCCTGCACCGAGCACAGCTCTCACCGCTTGCGCTCTCGCGGAAACTCTCCCGAGACGACGCTGAACGGTTGTTTCGGGCGGCCCAGGTCGTTCTGCGGGAATGGCTCGATCGGCTTCGCCTTCAGTCTGCGGACGGATTTCCAGAAGGCGTCACTGCGTTTCGTCCCGAAATGGCCGTCCACGGCCGTTTTGGCCAGCCCTGTCCGGTTTGTGGCGCACTTGTTCAGCGAATTCGCTATGCCGACAATGAAACCAATTACTGTCCGGGCTGCCAGACCAACCGGAAAATCCTGGCCGACCGGTCGCTCTCGCGCCTGCTCAAGGACGATTGGCCTCGAAATCTGGATGAGCTATGACGGCCTGCGTTGCCCCGACTCTGGGCCGGATCGGTCCGCCCCGGTCACTCGGAATCGCCCGAAATGGCGGCCCCCGCCGCAACGGGAGGCCCGATTTCGATTTTCGCCACGAGCATCGCGTCGATGTTTGGCGCCCCGTAGCCGCCGATTATTGTACGTGCCCGACGGCCGGACGAAAAGGTCGGCGATTGGGTGCTTCAAGTAAATTAGATGTTCTGGTACGATTTTCGCCCCCGGAAGTTCGCCCTCCCCGAATCGTGCGAGACCATTTACTGCGGAGGGCGTCTCTGCCCGCCTACCGGGAATTCGACGTAGGGCAGCCCGAGCTTGCGCTTGAAGTAGATGACTTCACCGGGGTCAGTGCCTTCGAGCAGGTGGCCCAGAAACTGGAGAAGATAGCCGCCGATGAAGAGGGCTAATGCCAGGAGGAAGACGGGCAGCGAGAGCAAGATAATATAGATCGGCACGAGCAGCACGCCGAGGATGGTCGGCGGGATTCCGATCATGTGCAGGATGAAGCTGGTGGGGTGAGGATGGCGCTCCAGCCAGTGTTGCACGAGCGGATCAGCCGGCAAAGTGGGTTCGATCATGGGTGCGGCATCCTGGAACCACGAGGCGCGGCACGCGACGGCAGGCGGATTGCTCAGTTGACGGTGCCTCCGCGGCAAGTTAGCCTTGCGGGCGGCTCGCCCGTTCAGGATACCATTTCACGGGGCGTTCACAATCAATTTGAACGGATTCGATCGAACGTCGTACCTCGATCTGATCCGCGGCAAGTGCCCGGGGCTCGCCGCGTCATTGGTCCGCTCGGGGCTCTGGATCGCCGCCTGGGCTTACGGTGCAGTTGTGAGCTTGAGAAACCTCGGTTTCGACCGGGGCTGGCTCAAAGCGCATTGCGCTACGGTTCCCGTGGTCTCGGTGGGAAACCTGACGCTGGGGGGGACCGGCAAAACCCCCATGGTCGAGTGGGTCGCGCGCTGGTTTCGCCAGCGCGGGATCCGCGTCGCGATTCTCAGCCGTGGTTACGGCCAGGAGGGAGGACTGAACGACGAAGGGCGGGTTCTCGAGGAGAACCTGCCCGACGTTCCTCATCTCCAGGGCCCCGACCGAGTAACGTTGGCTCGGCTGGCCGTGGTCGAGGTCGAAATCGAGTTGATCGTGCTCGACGACGGCTTTCAGCATCGGAGACTCGCGCGCGACGTTCGACCTGGTGCTGATTGACGCCCTCGAGCCGTTCGGCCTGGAGCAACTTTTCCCGCGCGGCCTGCTGCGTGAGCCGATCCGGTCGCTCACGCGCGCTTCGGTCGTCGTCCTCTCCCGAGCCGATCTGATTAACGCGGACGAGCGGGCCGCGATCCGATCCGCGGCCGAAACCGCGGCCAGGCGGCCGTTGCGTTGGGCCGAAGCGCGTCACGCCCCACTCTGCCTCGTCGATAACCGGGGCATGACTTCGCCGCTCGAAAAGCTCGGTGAAATGTCAGTCGCCGCCTTCTGTGGAATTGGAAACCCCGAGGGTTTTCGCCGCACCGTCGTGCCGCTCTGCCGTAAACTCCTCGACCTTCGCATCTTTCCCGACCATTACAATTACTCTGCCATCGACGTGCTTGCCCTCGAACGCTGGGCCGATGGTCTCGGCGCGGATTTCGTCTTGACCACTCAAAAGGATTTGGTCAAGCTTCGCGCGAGCGTGCTGGGGTTAGCCCCACTTCGGGCGCTGCGAATCGGGCTCGAAGTCACGGAGGGAGGGGCGATCCTGGATGATGTCCTCACCCGGCTGGCCGGCGATTCAAGTCGAGGCTAGCCGTTGGAAAAGGAATTCTCGTGAGTCGCGAAGGAAGCGCCGCGAATCAGGATGATTCGCTGGAAGCACTCGACCTGTCCGAGCTGCGCTTTGAACCTCTGTCCGAGCGGCCGAGCAAGGTCTCCCTGCGCGACCTGGGCCGTCCGGGCCCGGCGGATTCTCGTCTCGAAGAATGGCTGGAAAGCCTGCCCGCGATTCTGGGCGCGGCGGCGCTTGTGCGGCTGCGGGACGCGATCGTTCGTGCCTGGCAGACGGGCCGCCCGGTCGTCGCGGCCCTGGGCGGCCATGTCATCAAGACCGGCTGCGGTCCCTATCTGATCGACTGGATTGGCCGGGGTGTGCTGCACGGCATCGCGCTCAACGGTGCGGCGGCGATCCACGACCTGGAGCTGGCGGTCGCCGGCAAGACCAGCGAGGACGTCGGCGCGAGACTCATGAACGGCTCGTTCGGGTTCGCTCGAGAAACGTCCGACCTCTTCGCCGCCGCCTGCACGCGCGCCGCCCTGGAGTCGATCGGGTTGGGCGCCGCCTTGGGCGACGTGATTCTCGCGCACGGCGGTCCGGGCCTGGGCGCCTCGCTCCTGGCGGCCGCCCGCCGCGCCGGGATCCCCTCGACCGTCCACGTCGCCGTCGGCACCGACATCGTGCACATGACGCCCCTGCTCGATGGCGCGGCTCTGGGGCAGGCGACACTCCGCGACTTTCGCATTCTCACCAACCTGGTCGCGCGCATGGCCGGCGGAGTCTGGCTCAATCTGGGCAGCGCCGTCGTCATGCCCGAGGTCTTCTTGAAGACGGTCGCCATCACGCGCAACCTGGGACGGTCCCTGGAGGGACTGACGACCGCCAACCTCGATTTCGACCAGAAATACCGCGGCCTCTTGAACGTCCTGGAGCGACCCGGCGGAGCTCAGGGCATCGCCTTGACAGGTCATCATGAGATCATGATTCCACTCTTGCACGCTGCGGTCGCGGCACGGCTCCTGGCCGTGGCGAAAGACGACGAGAGCGCGCCGGCGGGTTCCCCGCCAGCCGTCGAAGAAATGGGAGAGCCATGAACATCGCCGTCTTCTGTCCGAGTTTTATCGGCGACACGGTCATGGCGACGCCGACGTTCCGCGCGATTCGGCGGGGTTTTCCCGCCGCGACCATTGCCGGCGTCATCCGTCCCAATGTGATGCCCACACTCGATGGAACAAGCTGGTTCGACGAGCTCATTCGCTTTGATCCCCGGTCCTCGGATACGGGATCACGAATGGTACGGGTCGTGCGCCGGCTGCGGCAGGGGCGATTTGATGTCGCGGTGTTGCTGCCCAATACTTTTCGCGTTGCCGCGATGGCCTGGCTCGCCGAGATTCCCAGGCGCATCGGCTACGTGCGTTATGCCCGGGATTGGCTCTTGACGGACCGGTTGAGCTATCCCCGTGATGCCCGGAACCGACGAATTCCGACCCCCATCGTGGAATCGTACGCGCAGTTGGCGCGTCGGCTCGGCTGTCCGGTCGACTCGATCCAGCTCGAGCTGTGCACGACAAGCCAGGAAGAGGCCGCGGCGGACCTGGCATGGGCAGCGCTCGGCCTATCCTCCGGCGAAGGCGTCGTTTGCCTGAACACGGGCGGGGCGTATGGGCCGGCCAAGAACTGGCCCACTACCTATTTCGCTCAACTCGCGCGTCGGTTGGCGGAGGAGACCGACGTATCGGTTCTGGTTCTCTGCGGACCGAGCGAGCGCGAATCGGCGCGAGACGGCGTACCTGGCGAACCACCCGCGGGTCGTCAGCCTGGCCGACCAGGCGCTCGGCATCGGGCTCACCAAGGCCTGCATCCGGAGGGCGGCGCTCCTGATCACGACCGATTCCGGTCCCCGCCATTTTGCCGCGGCATTCCATACTCCCGTGATCACACTTTTCGGTCCGACCCACATCGCCTGGACGCGAACCCATCACCCCCAGGCCTGGCACCTCTTCTATCCGGTCGAATGCGGGCCCTGTCAAAAGCGGGTGTGTCCCGAGGGCCATCATCGCTGTATGCGCGCGCTGACTCCGGAGAGTGTTCTCACGGTCGCGCTCCGAGCGCTGGTAACGAGGGGAAGGGCAGTTCACGCGGACTACCAAACGGGCTAAGGACGCCGTTGCGCGGCATCCCCGCGGAGCCCGCCCGCGCGGGACGGCCGCGCGACATGAGGCGGTCATTTGGCGCGGTTCGCAAGCAGCATTCCGGAGCAAGGTATGGCGATCTGGTTATTGACAGGTGCGAGCGGATTCGTGGGACGGCATGTGCTCGACGTGTTAAAGTCCCGGGACGGAGAGCTCGCGCAGCGCGACAACCGGGTTGTCGTGCTCGGGCGCCGCTGCCCCTCGGGCTGGCCGGACGCGCACTTCGTCGCGGCCGATTTGCACGACCCGGCCGGGCTGCGCCAGGCGATTGGACAGATCGCCCCGGACTTTGTCGTTCATACCGCCGGGAAAACTCCCCCTGCGCCCGCTGACGAGCTTTACCGGGCCAATTTCTGGGGAACGATGCATCTCCTTTCCGCTCTGCGGCCGCTCAGAAAGCCGGTACGGGTGGTTCTTTCGGGCTCGGCGGCCGAGCTGGGAAACGTCGAGTCCGCGGACCTGCCGGTCAACGAGGACCATCCTTGCGATCCGCGAGATGCCTACGGCCGCAGCAAGTGGCTGGCGACCGTGGGGGCACTGGCGGATCGTTCGGAATTGGAGGTCCTGGTCGCTCGTGTCTTCAACCCGATCGGCCCCGGGCTCCCCGAGACGCAGGCCTTCGGGCGGTTCGCAGCTCGCTTGAGCGAGCCTGGCCCTGATCCTTTGCCGCTCGCGGTGGGCGATCTCGATTCGCGGCGGGATTTCGTCGACGTGCGCGACGTCGCGCGAGCCATGATCGCCCTCGCCGTGGACGGGCGCAAGAGGCTGGTTTACCATGTCGGTACGGGACAGTCGCACAATGTCGGCGAGGGGCTCGACATGCTCATCAAGCTGAGCGGGCGCGCAGTCCAGATCGAAGTCAACCCGTTTCTCGGAAACCGGTGCGGGCCGGCCGACTCGCCGCCGACATCAACCGCATCGTCGAGCACACCCGCTGGCGGCCTCGCATCTCCTGGCAAGAAAGCCTGACAGACCTCTGGCGCGAGGCCGGTGGTCACGGTCGTTCGATTACGATCGGTCAAAAATCCGCCGGTCAGGCGGAGTCGGTGCATCACGCGGCTTGAACGAGGTTGCTCAGTTGGGCCGAAGACGACGCAGCGCAGCCGCAGTTGCCGTGCTTGTTTAACCCGGAGCCAACGGCGACGGCGTTCAGTGCTCCAGTCTAAAATGTAGCCAGCAGCAGTTCCGGCAGCACCAAGAGCAAGGTACATATGGCAGTTTCGACGCCATCGATCAACCATTCCGCCGATTCGTTGTTGATCCATCCGAACAAGGGGGATAGCAGGCCGCCGATCATCATCAGATAGTTCTGAATCGCCGCCGGCGAGAGCGAGGAAGAACCCTTACGTATGCGACTTCTGCGATGATCGGCAGAACATGGCGAAACGGAATTAACTCCGCCTCCCCTCTCGAAAAGTTCCGTTCATGCGACAATCGGTCCATGATTGTGTGAAATGGTTAGAGGGCCCCTTCGCCTTGACCGCCTCGCGGGCGATCCTATAATCCGCGTTCCGGGCTTCGCCGCTCTTGGCGTGGTCCTCATGGGCCCTTCTGCATAAACTCTCGTCGCGGCCAAACGAGTTGGCCGTTCGATTGATCTTGTAAGCCCGCCGATCAAGGAGGATCGCGATGGCCGGCCGCCGATCGTTGCTCGCGGTCGTCCTCGTTGCGACGATCTTGCATATCGCCTCAATCGCGCAGACCCTGCTACCTGCGCAGGACGGGCTGAAGTTCATCCACATCGCCCGTCGATTCCAGCTTGATTCGTGGGCGGATGTGGTGCGCGATTCGGACGCCCATCCGTTATACCCCGCCTTGATCGCCGTGACCGAGCCGATCATCGGGTGGTTTACCGGCCATGGTGTCGATTCCTGGCGGATTGCCGCTCAAACCGTCGCGGTCCTGGCAGCGGTCGGGCTGATCGTGCCGGTTTACGGCCTGACGCGGGCGCTCTTCGACCGCCGGATCGCGTTGATCGCGGCCGGACTCGGCGTGCTCTTGCCGCGGACCGCCGAGCTCGGGCACGACACCTTGAGCGATAGCCTCGGCTTGTTGGGTACGTTTCTCACCCTCTGGCTCGGATCGCTCGCCTGGAGACGCAGTGACTGGCGCATCGCCCTGGGAGCCGGCGCGACGGCGGGTTGCGGCTATCTGGCGCAGGCCCGAAGTCGTCCTCGCTCCCCTGGCGATCGGAGTCGCCTGGCTGATCAATCTCCGGCGCCCGTTCCGGCCGGCGATCGTGCGCCGCGCGCCCGCCCTCGGGGCGCTCTCTCTGGCCGCCTTCGCGCTCATCGGTTCCTACGCAGCGGTCAAGGGCGAACTGTCCGAGAAGCTCGCCTTGCGGTATTCAGCCAAGCTGGGGCGGCAACAGATCCTGATTCGACCGGTGCCGCAGCGCGTTCCCCGGGGCCTGGACGATCCCCGCTGGGATTTTTCACCCAAGGAAGAGGCCGATCGGATTCCCATCAAGAACTGGCGCTACGCCGTGGTGAGGATCATCGCCAAGTGGTGGGAAGAGCTTTGCTGGTTCTTCGCGGTCATGACCGGGTGGGGACTGGTCCGCTACCGTTACATTCGAGGCTTGTGCCCGGACTGCGAGCCGAACGAGTCCAGTAAATCGACGCGCCGGCTCCTGCTGGCCTTCTCCGCGGTGTATGCGATCGCACTGATCCGGCATAGCTCGCTTCTGGGCTATCTGTCGGGGCGGCATATCATCGCTCTGGTCTACGCCTCGCTGCCGTGGGCGGCGGCGGGGACATTCGTCTGTCTCCGAGGCATCGCCGTGAAGCTGCGCATGAGCCCGCGACGGGCTCGATTTGCCGGCTTTGGGGTGGCGTGCGTGCTGATTCTGGGTTCAATCGCGGTGCAGATGCAGCCCAATCACTTGAACCATCTCAGCCGGTTTGGCCACTGGGCCGCGGGAAGGTGGCTGGTCGAATGCGCGCGGCCCGACGAGCTGGTCCTCGACACCCGAGGGTGGGCCCGGTTCATCTCGAGTCAGCCAGGATACGATTACTGGCACGTACGCCAGGCTTTGACCGATTCGCACTTACGCTACATCGTCGTGGGGCTGGACGAGCTCCAGGCGCGGAGCCCGCGCGCAGACGTTGAAAGCTCTGCTGGCTTACGCGGCGACCCCGGTTCGCGACTTCCCGGCATTCCCCGGCGACCGCGAGGCGGGTGTCCGCCTTTACCGGTTCCATCGCCCCAGCTCGTGGGAGGGACTGGTCCGGTGAAGTACGGCTCCCTCTGGGAACGATGGGTGCGCGGTGTGAGCTGGACGTGGATCAACGACCGCTATCGCGGCCGGATTCCCGATGACCTGGCGGCAACCGTCATGACGCTCGAGAGCGATGACCGATTCCACGCCAAGCAAGGCCGCTCGACCGCGCGTTTCGTCTTTCATAAGGGCGAGCAATCTGCTCCGGCCAAGCCGAGCCGCTCCGATGCAGCCGATGCTCCCTTGGCGGTTTATCTCAAGCGGCATTACCGGCTTCCCTGGACTGCGCGGCTGGCGGCACTCTTGCACCCGGCCGGTAACCATTCGGACGCGGCGGCCGAATGGTCCCAGCTCGAACGAGCCCGCGATCTCGGCATCGAAGTTCCCGACAGCATCGCGGCGGGAGAACGCATTGGCCCGGGCGCCAGCCTGACCAGCTTTCTCATCGTTGCCGAGCTCGAGGGAGGCGCCGTCAATGAGCTTCTTCCGGTCCTCGCGGCCGAGCTTGATCCGCATTCATTCACCCGCCTCAAGCGGCGAGTGATCGCCGAGATCGCACGCACGACCGCCCGCTTGCACAACGCCAGCGTATTTCACAAGGACCTTTACCTTTGCCATTTCTACCTCGACCGCGATCGATTCATGGCGGACGGGCCCAACGCGCGCCTCGCGCTCATCGACCTGCATCGCCTGGCGAAGCACACGCTTTCCGCCGAGTGGTGGCGATGGAAAGACCTGGGCCAGTTATTGTTCTCAACCGCTGATGTCCCCGGCATCACCGAGCGGGACCGGTTGAGATTCTGGATCGAGTACAGTCGTCGCGCGAGCCTGCGGCGGCCGCGCTGGCATCTTTGCATCGCCAGGCTGCGCGCGGCTCGTTATCGAGCGCATAATCGCAAACGGCGTTAAAGGCAGCGCGATCGCCCAGCAAATCCTTCCAGAGCGGCTGCGCCGGCGAGCGATAAGACGATGATGGTGGAGTCGAAGAACGTCGAGTCGATCGCGGGAGACCAAAATCATGCACCTGGCCTTGAACTTTCAACGAGTTGACCCGTCGCGTGGGGGCGCCGAGACCTACGTCGCCGACCTGTGCCGGCGCTTGATCGGGGCAGGGCATCGCGTCGACCTGTACGCGGAGAGCTGGGCCGACGGTTGCCTTCCGGACCAGGTCAACTTGGTGCCGGTCGCGGGGCCGGGACGGACCCGGATGGAGCGGATCTGGAGCTTTGCCCGGAATTCCGAGGCGGCCTTGAGCCAGGCCCGTTACGATTGCTCCGTCGGGTTCGTGAATACCTGGGGCCACGACGTCCTGATTCCCCAGGGCGGCGTGCATGCCGGCAGCTTGCACTCCAACGCGCGGCGGTTCGCGTCCCCGCTGGCCCGGGGCCTCTATCTTCTGTTCAAGACCGCTAATCCAAAGTACTGGGTTTACCGCGCCATCGAAGAGCGGCAATACAGCCCGAAACGGCAGACGCGCGTCGTGGCGGTCAGCAACCTGGTGAAGAAACACCTCCAGGATTATCACCATCTTGCCAGCCAGCAGATCCGCGTCGTTCCCAACGCGATCGATCTCAAGCGCGTGATGGTCTCTCAGCCGGGCGCGGTGCGATGTGCGTTTCGCAACCGCCTGGGACTGGCACCGGGCGACCTGGTCGGCCTCTTTGTCGGCCACAATTTCGCGCTCAAGGGACTGAAGCCGCTCTTACTCGCACTGGGAGCCCGGCGCAAGGCCGATCACGCCGGCCGTCCCATTCACTTGGTAATCAGCGGCGGCGGCGAGGCCCGGCCATACCAGCGGCTGGCGAATCAGCTCGGCCTGCGCGATTTGACCCACTTCGTGGGTTTCTATCCGGATATCCGCGCGTGCTACTCGTCGAGCGACTTCTTTGTCCAGCCGACATATTACGATCCTTGCTCACTCGTGGTGCTGGAGGCGCTCGCCTGCGGCCTCCCCGTGATCACGACGGCGCAGAACGGGGCCAGCGAGCTCATGGCTGACGGGCGCGAGGGCTACATCCTGACGGCGCCCGACGCAGCCGGCGAGCTGGTCGCGGCCCTGGGCCACATGACCAGCGATCGCAAGCGACGGGAAATGGCCAGCCAGGCGGGGCGCCTGGGGCAAGCGCAGACTTTCGACGCGCACGTCGCTCGCTTGACAGCGATCTTCGAGGAGGTCGCCTGCGGCAAATCGCGGCACACGCCGCACAGTCAGAAGCGAAGTTCGAAGTCGCATACGCCTCACGGCGACCATTCGCGGAAAGCACGGCGCTGAACCGGCTTTCGCGGCAAACGGCTCGAGGAGCCAGGAGGGCTCGTACATGCAGGCTGTGCTACTGGCGGGGGGCAAGGGCACCCGGCTGCGCCCCTACACTCACGTCCTTCCCAAGCCGCTGATGCCGCTGGGCGACGCCGATCCCATGCCGATCATCGAGGTGGTGCTGCGCCAGCTCGGCCGGTTCGGGTTTGGCGACGTCACCATCATCACGGGATACCTTACCGAGCTGATCGAGGCCTTTTGCGGCGACGGCCGCAAGTTTGGCACTCATCTCACTTACCGTCGCGAGACCACGCCGCTGGGGACCGCGGGCGGGCTCACTCTGCTCAAGCGGCCGGCGGACCCGGTGCTGGTGATCAACGGCGACATTCTGACCACGCTCGACTACGCAGAGATGTATCACTTCCATTGCCGCCGAGCAGCCGCCGCGACGATCGCCTCCTACCCCCGCGAGGTGAAGATCGATTTTGGCGTGCTCAATTTCGGCGACGACCCGCACATCTTGACAGGATATCAGGAAAAGCCAGAGTATTCGGTTCAAGTGAGCATGGGGGTCTATATCCTGGGCCCCCTCGCGTGGGACTTTCTGACCCCGGGCCGGCCCTTGCCGATGCCTGACCTCCTGGAGTCCATGCGTCACCGCGGCCACGAAATCCATTGCTACCGCCAGGAGTGCTACTGGCTCGATATCGGCCGCCATGACGATTACGCCACGGCCAACGAGATCTTCGACTCCCGCCGAGGCGCGTTCCTCGGCACGCCTCAGGTCGCGAAGCGCAAGATTGGGCGGGACCAGTGAACCCGTACATGAGCGCCTCGTTTTGGGGACTTTCTCTGCTGGCGGTCGCCGTCAGTTACTTGATCGGCTCAGTCCCCTTTGGCTACTTGATCGCGCGGTGGAAGAAGGGGATCGACATCCGCACGGTCGGCTCCGGCAACCTGGGCGCGACCAACGTCGGGCGCGCCCTGGGGTTCCGCTACTTCCTGGTCGTGCTCTCGCTCGACTTGCTCAAGGGCCTGTTGCCCACGGCCGCTTTCCCGTGGCTCGTGGGAAAGCTCACCGGCGGGGCGCCGGTCGATCTAGCCGTTCTGGTGGCGCTGGCTGCGATTCTGGGTCATACCTTTCCGGTCTATCTCAAGTTTCGAGGAGGCAAAGGTGTCGCGACCAGCCTTGGCTGTGTGCTGGCACTGGATGCCGCGTCCTGTGCCGTCGCGGCGATTGCCTTCGCGGGGGTGTTGATCGTGACTCGATACATGTCACTCGCGTCGCTCGTCGGCGGGCTGGCTTTCGCGGTCGCGCAGTTTGTGCGCGAACCGGAGCCGCTCGCGCGCGAGCACTTGGCCTTGTCAGTGTTCTCGGTCGCCGTTGTGGTCTTGCTGACGGTGCGCCATCGCACCAATCTCGCTCGAATCTGGGCCGGCACCGAGCGACGTGTCGATCTGCGTCTGCGCCCGAGACCGAATGGTCCGCCGCAGCCGAGCGGCCGGATTGCGCTCCTGCTACTGGCCGCTCTGGTCGTCCTGGCGTCTCTGGTCGCTTGGGGAGGAATCGTGTTCCTTCGCCGCGCCTCCGCAACCGCGGAGCTCGACGCGGGGCCCTGGACGCTGCGCGAGATCGACCGCGCCCTGACCGGCCAAGAGCGCGCCGATCGCGTGGCATTCGCCCCCGGCGGCAGCCGGTTCATCGTGACCTGTCCGCGCTACGACCGAGTGATCATCTACGAGGTCGGGGCTCAAAAAAAGCTCCAGGCGAAGAAGGAGATCGAACTGCCCGGCCGGCCCGTGGCCGTGGCGGCCCTTGCCGGTCGATTCCTGGTTCTGGAGCGCCCGCCCGGCGACGAGCGGCACGTTGTGCCGGGGTGGTGGGAAGCCTTCGACCTCGACGGGAATCGAGTCGGCGGCCGTCACCTCGCCGGCTACTATCCCGACGATATGTCCGTTGCGCCCGACGGCAAATACCTGTTCGTGATCAGCTCGGGCCGCGGCGAAGGCGATCCCACAAAGCCGCTGCCGGCGCTCGAAGTCGTTGCACTTGACCCCGAGGCAAAGGCAGGGCGAGTCGTGGGCCGGCTCGCATTCGACGCCAACGACGATCTCGACCGCCTGGTTCTTGCGGCCTCGGCGCGGGCTGCCGCCGTTCTGCTGCCCCGAAGCAGTCAAACCGCCGCAATAGACCTCACGGTGCCCGAGTCTCCCCGGGTCGTCGGGCGAGTCCCCCTGCGCCCCTCGGACGCTCCCTATATCTCTTATTCCTCCGACGCCGACTGGATCATGATGCCGGTCCTTGCCCACTGCACAGCCGTCGCGATCGAGCGGCCGCGCGATCGGGACGAATCCGACCTGCGCCCTGGCCGATCGACGATCACTCGTGCGGACTTTCTCATTTGTGCGAGGCAAGATGCATCCACCCTGGAGGTGCTCCAGACGTCGCCCCGCTGTTCGCTCGGCCGGCTGCCGCTGCACGGATCATTCAACCTGGGTCGAACCCGGCCGACCGGACTGGCCTACGCGCCCGAGCGCGGCCTGCTGGCGGTTGCAACCCGCTCGGGCGCGATTCATCTGGTCGAGGTTTCTCCGCGCTGGACGACCCACAACGAGCAACATTCCCAAGTGGCTACCACTCGAGAGTCCGCCTCACAACGGTGAGCTTCGCTGCATCGGCTTGGAGAGAGCAAACGGTTGCTCGGCGTGAGGGCGACCATGACGTAGGGACCCGTGCACTCAACGATCGGCCTTCGGCTCGTCCGCGAGCTCCTGCTCGATCTCCGCCTCGATCTCGTCCAGGGGGATCCTTCCGGGACTCGCCGATCGCTCGTCGAGGAATCGCTGAAACGAACGGCTCTGACGAAGGGATTCGACCTCCTGCTCAAAGTTGTCGGCAAGCTTCATGAAAACCTCTTGGCCGTCAGCCGTTAACAACAGACGGTGAGCGGATGGGAGAGCCCGGCATGCATCACGCCGCGGTCGGCGGCGTCAAGCGCCATTCGTCACGAAGCCGGCTGGTAAGCCAACCACAGCGCGCGAAAGTAATGCAGCACCCGTTCCGGGTCGGAGCTTTCGGGGATCTCGGCGAGGGTGAATCCCTGATAGTTCTGGGCGCCGAGAAGTGCAAACAGCTCGCGCCACGGGTAAGCCTCATCGGTCAGGTCGCGCAGATGAACCTCGCGGACCTTGGGAGCGACCAGAGCGAACGTCTCCTTGATCGATCCCTTTTTGACGTCCGATGGATTGGAGTTCCAGCACGCGTAAACATTGGGATGATCGGCGTGGGCCAGGATCTTGGCGAAATGCTCCAGCTCGGACGTCACGCCGCCGTGCACCTCCACGCGGATCTCGACCCCGAACCCTTCGGCGTCCTCGCCGACTTCGTGCAGCGCCCGGCCGATCCGGCGCAGGGTGGCGTCGAGGTCGGCGCCTTTGGGAACCCCGTTGGGGCGCACCTTGACACCGGGGGCCCCGATGTCGTGGGCCAACCGGACGTACTCCTTGGTCCCTTCGATATTCCGCCGCACCACGGCCGGATCGGTAGCCTGAAATTCAAATGCGCTTCCCAGACCCGCGAGCTGCACGGGCGAATCGGCGAACCGCTTCCGCAGCTCGTCGCGCTGGGCCTTGGTGAGGTCGACCTCGACCTTGTGGGCGTGGGTCGTCCGCAATTCCACCCCAGCATAGCGTAGCTTTTCCAGCCGGGCCAGGATCGTGGCAAGGTCCCAGTCCTTGGCGATGTTGTACGTGACGATGCCGAGTTGAGACATGGAGGCTAGTCCCGAGAGCGAGGTTGGGGATCTCCAAAGCGACAGGCTATTATTGTCGTTGACGGCACAAGCTCGGACAAGCGGTGCGGGTTTGCCAGAGCGACTGCACCGTCATCGCCCTTCACGGCACCAATATGGGCACGCCGCTTTCGGGGGCGCGCGTGGGCGTCGGAGCCCGAGTGCGATGCGCGCGCTTGGCCGGCACCGGGTGCGTGTCGTGGTCAGTCCTGCGATAATCGAACCGATACGGGTCGCGGGCCGTCGAGAGGCTCCCGTCGTCTTGGACCGAGCGCCCACGGCCCGCGCCCGACGCCCAGGAGATGCGTTCCATGTCCGTCGTCAATGCTGACCGCAACCTTCTCTTCGGATTGCATGCGCTCCAGAACGGCCTGATCGATCAGGATCAGCTCGTCGCCGCGTTTCGGGCTTGGAGTCGCGCCAAGGACCGACAGCTTGCCGAATACCTGGTCGATCGAGGCGACCTGGGCGCCGACCAGCGCGATGTGGTCCAGGCGATGGTAGGGCTCCATGAGAAGAAACATGGCGGTAGCACCGAAAAGAGCCTCACGACAATTCCCGCCGGCCGATCGACCCGCGAGAGCCTCGCCGCGCTGGGCGACTGCGAAATCGAGAGAACTCTCGCCCGCGTCGGCTCCGGTCCGGCTTCGAGCCAATCCGTTGCCGATGCCGATGCAGACCCCGACCGCACCGGCACCTACTCGGTCGGCTCGGCCACCTGCGACGGCCGGCGGTTCCGCATCCTTCGGCCCCATGCGCGGGGCGGACTGGGTGCCGTTTTCGTGGCGCTGGATACGGAACTGCACCGCGAGGTGGCCCTCAAGCAGATCCCTGGCGCTGGCGATAGAGCGCAAGATGGTCGAGGCCGAGCCGTCCCAGGAGCAGTACCGGAAATACCTGGGCGACGGCCTCAGGCACCGCGGGATCGTGCTCCAGAAGTGCAGCCGGCCCGCCGAGGCGGTCTTGGCCTTCCGTAACTCGATCGAACTCCTCGAGGGGTTGGCGAATCCGAGACCCGGCGACGTCTACGATATCGCGTGCAGTCAGTCCCTGCTCTCCGGCGCCGCAGCCGAGGCCGGATCGAGGCCGACAAGGCCATGGAGCGCCTGCGCCGGGTCATCGCCTCCGGCTGGAGCCAGGCGGCCCTGATACGGATCGACACCGACCTCGACCCGCTCCGCTCTCGACCTGACTTCCAGGCCCTGTTGATGGACCTCGGCTGGGCAGTCGATCCGTTCGCGCGGCCTGATTGAGACGGACCGGGCGCAAGGCGATCTCGAGCTCGGGTTTCGAGGATCGCATAGGCCCTGGCCTTGAATTATCGTCGCCTTTCGCTCCGCGAAAGACGGTTGTTACGGCAAGTCATTTATGTCCCGATCCTTCGCGGGCGGGCTCATCGGGCGTTCAGCGCGTCCTGCCGCGGCTCTCTCGTCGCGACGGAGATCCCTCGGTCGTGGCGGCCGCCACGCGGTTGACGTCCTCCGGCGTGGGCCGCTTGCCGCGCAGCAGTGTCGGCTCTACCACGCTCCACCCGCGGCCGTCGCTCTGGATGATGATGGTGCCGAGCTGGTCGGTGCGGAGGAACGGGATGCGCTCGCTCCGGAGGAGCCGGATCGTCTCCGGGTGCGGGTGGCCGTATTCGTTATCCGTGCCCATGCTCGCGACTGCCAGCTCAGGCCGCACGGCGCCCAGCCAGGCGCATCGGTGCCATTGCGGCTGCCGTGATGGGCCAGTTTGAGGATCGTGCAGTCGCGGACCAGGTCGGAACAGTGCTCCAGCCACCACGCGCGCTCGGGCCCCTCGCTGTCCCCCGGAAACAGCATGGAGAACGACCCATACTTCAGCCGCAAGCCGACCGAGTTGTTGTTCTCTTCCTGGTGGTCTTCGGGAGCCTGCGGGAAGATCGTCAGCTCGACGGAGCCCAGCTCGATCTTGCGGGATCGCGTAGTGGGGTGAACCACCGTCATCCCTTCGGCTTCGACGGCCTTGAGCAGCCGGAGATAGCTTCGAGTCGAGTGCCCCGAGCTGCTGGCGAGGAAGTAGCGCGGCTTGAGCTCGCGGACGACTTCCTCCATGCCGCCGTAGTGATCGCTGTGGTGATGGCTTAACGCCACCAGATCGAGGTGGGCGATGCCCATGCGCTTGAGCACCCGAAGCGCGCCTTCCTTCGTCGGGCCGGCGTCGATCAGTACCGTCTTGCCCTCGGGCGAGCGGACCAGGATCGAGTCTCCCTGGCCGACGTCGAGCACTTCGACCGCGACCGGATTGGCACTGGGACGCTGGAAGGGCCACTGGGCCCGGCTTTCCACGCAGGTAAGCGCAAAGCCCAGGCTCAAAACGGCGAGCGCCAGTGTGCGGATTCGTTGTCTGGTCGTCAAAGCGTGATGTCTCCTCCCGGGTCACGCTCTCCCAGCCTCTCCTCGACGCGGCGGGTTTCGTGGGCCAGCTCGCGCGTGGCCGCGGCATCGGGCTCGAGCGAGAGCGACAGAACGTCGCCGGGCTTGGCCCCTGGGGGCAAAAGCGAGCGCGGGATATTGAGCGTTTCGCCGTCGTCGGTCAGCAGGACGGCGATCTCCTTGCCCCTGCCTTCGAAGCGGTCCAGGGACAGAGACAGGCGCGTGGACATGGCGCGGGCTCCTCACGTCAAGCCTAGGTCACTTGATGATGATTGGCGAATCCGCGTCCGCTGTTTGGGGCGGGGCCTGACGCCGGCGTTCGTCGCCGCGCTGGCCGCCCGGGAGATCGCCGACGCGCTGGCTTTGCAGCACGATCTGGTTATTGCGCGGATCGACCGGCGGGTCGGGCATTTGCATCGGCTCGAGCGGGAACGTACCCGGCTTGAGCGGGAACTCGGCGAGCTTGACGTCGGCGGCTGTGAAGAGGAATCGTCTGGGCTCGACAAACAGCTTGGGCTTGCGATCGAACACTTCGACCACGATCTGCTGGCCGGGCTTCCACGCCACCTGGAACGGGCGGTCGGGCCAACCCGCCGCCAGCTCATCCTTGCCGGCGACCGCCAGACGTTCGCCGAACCGCTTGCTTTCCCAGAGCAGTGTGTCGGTACCCTGCGGATCTACCCTCAGCACGCGCGCCTGGATGTCGACCGTCTGGCCCGGGCGAAAGAGCGTGGGGTCCAGATGCACCTGGGAGATCGTGACTTGATAGGTCCCCGGCTGGCCGAACGAATTGACCGGCTTGATGACGCCGGCGACCTCGCCGACGGCGGCTTTCAGGGTGTCGTCCAGGTCCTTGGCCGCAAGATCGGCCGGCTGTCCCGTGACCGCCGTCCAGACAGCCTGCATCGCCGGGTGGTCCTTGAACAAATAACTACCGACACCACCCCCGCCGCTGATCAGCACGATCAGGTACATCAGCCGCCGCAACAACGACGGTTTCTGCTTCCGTGAGCCGAACATTCTTGTGTTCCCGTCCTTGAGTGATCTGTTGATCGCAAGCCACCGCGCGCGAATCGCGGCCGATTCGTCGCATTGCGCTGCGGTCGTTTCCCCGCATTGACTGGCCAAGAAGTGAGCCGATGATGGCAAGCGATGCACTATTAGCAAAGATCGGGAATTGGTCAAGGTGAAGTGAGCGGCCTCTCCAGGCTCACCACCAGCCGGCGCGGCCGAAATTCCAGTCGTTCACGGAAGCGTTTTGCAGGCCCTGGAACACATCCTGAAAGATCCCACCGTCACCGGGTGTCGACGAACTTGTCGCGTCACGCGCGGCCGCTTCTTTACGATAGTGCCAGGCAGCACAGCCGGAACAAGTCACAATCGCCAAGAGCGCCGGCAGCGCTAGCGGACGTAGCAGCCGTGCCTTATCCACCATGAACCGGGCCCTCACCCCAGCCCTCTCCCAGCGGCAGAGGGAGCCAGAAAGAAAGGAGCTGCGCCACGTTTCTGCCGCTGGCTATCGCCCGCCTGACGCGCCAGAGGCTCGCGTCAGGTTGCGGTCCTGGTTCGTGTTAACCTTGGCCAGGATCGCAGCAACTTCCGACCACAGCGCGCGAAACGCCGTTTGCTCGTCGGCCGGCAGCTTTTCCAGCGCGGCCGCGTCGCGAACCCCCGCGAGGTCGCCGTCGGCCTTCCAGTATTCGAGCTTGTGCTTCACCTCGCTCCTGGCCGCAGGTTGGTCGGTCGCCGCCTGCTTGGCCCGCTCGGCCAGGTCGGCCTTGAGCCAGTCCAGCGCCTTTCTGCGCCAGCGAGCCCTGGCGGCAACGTCCAGCGGCGGTTGGTCCTCGCCCATGCCGGCGCCGGCTGATGCCGCGGCGCAGGCGGCGTTGTACCGGTTCGCAGCCACAAGGTCGTCGGCCAGGGCGGGTTGACTCAGGAAGGCATCGGACCAGTACCGTGCCGACGCTCCATAGAAGTGTCTGCAATGACAGACACGGGCCAGAGCAGTCATCTCATCGGCATTGGCCGGCCGGTCCTTGCCGGCGAAGATCGCAGGAATTCGGCCCTCCATTGTGACATACAGCCGCGCTCTTTTCACCCACTTCGATGAGGGTAGCGACCAGTCCTTACGCGTCGAGCCCAGCGCATGGCCGCGTTCGAACTCCGGCAGTGCCTCGGCGAAGCGATTCTGTTGTTGAAGTGCCCACCCGAGCATGCAATGTAACTCGGCCACATCCGGCTTGATCTGGATCGCCGCCCTGAGCTGGTCGATGGCCTCGTCCAGCTTCCTTTGTTCGCGGAGGACCTCGCCGAGCTCCCCGTGTGCCTCCGCGAGATTCGGTTGGAAAAGCATCGCCGTCCTGAGCTCTTCGATGGCCTGATCCAGCTTTCCCTGTCGGTGGAGAGCGATTCCAAAAAGGGCGTGCGCCTCGGCGTGACGCGGATCAATGCGGATGGCGCTCTTGAGCTCATCGATCGCCGCGTCCAGTTTTCGCTGCATCAGGAGAGCGTTGCCAAGGTCAGCGTGCGCATGACCATCACCCGGCCTGATGCGGATCGCGCACCGGAGCTCGGCGATTGCCTCATCGAGCTTCCCCTGCTGCCCAAGAGCTCTCCCAAGGTTGCCGTGGGCCTCGGCGTCTTCGGGACCGAGGGAAACGGCTTTCCGGTAATGTTCAATCGCCTCGTTTAGCTTGCCCTGACCGTGGAAGACCCAGCCGAGCGCGTAATGGGCTTTGGCATCCGAGGGCTTGAGGCGGATCGCGGTCCCGAGCTGTTCGATCGCATCCTGGGGTTTCCCTTCTCGAACGAGGACAATGCCGAGGCCGGTCCGCGCCTCGGCATCCTCCGGGTTGAGCCCGACGGCCCGCTTGAGTACGTGTGCCGCCTCATCAGGCTTTCCCTGATCATCCAGGGCGCGGGCGAGGCTCACCTGCACGCCGGGAAGATCGGGTTTGAGCCGGGCGGCCTCCTTGAGCTCGACGACCGCCTCGTCCAGCTTTCCTTGCAGGCTGAGGACCTTGGCGAGCAGGCCATGCGCGTGGGCGAACTCGGGATTAATGCGGATGGCAATCCTGAGCTCATCGCCGGCCTCGTTCAGCTTCCCCTGCTGGCCGAGGGCGCAACCGAGCTCTCCGTGTGCGTCGAGGAAATTCGGGTTGAGTCGGATGGCTTCCCGGAGCTCGGCGATTGCTTCGTCCAGTTTCGTCTGTTGTCCTAGAGCCCTGCCGAGCTGGGCGTGAGCGTTGGCGTCATCGGGTCGAAGGCGAACGTATTGGCGATAGCATTCAATCGCCTCAATCATCCTCCCCTGCTCGTGGAAGAGCCAGCCCAGGTTATATCGAGCGGTGGCATCCGACGGATCGAGGCAGACGGCGTTCTTGAACTCTTCCGCCGCCGCGTCGAGCTTTCCCTGGGTCCGCAGGGCGGCGCCCAGGCCGCAGTGCGCGGCGGCAAGATTCGGTTTGAGTCGGATGGCCTTTCTGAGCTCGTCTGTCGCCTCGTTCACTTTTCGGATCTTCAGCAAGGCCAGGCCAAGATTCGTGTGGCATTCCGCGAGCTCCGGGTTGAGGCGAACCACGACCCCGTACTCGTCGGCTGCGTCCTGAAGCTTCCCATGGTGGTAGAAAACCTCGGCGAGCCAGTGGTGGGCCTCGGCGAGATCGGGCTTGATGCGGATGGCTTCCCGGAACTCGGCGATCGCTTCATCCAGTTTGCCGGCCTTTTTCAGGGCGATTCCCGCAAAGACGTGGCGCTGGGCAAGGTCGTGCTCCGGCCGGATCGCTCGACCGCCGTCTCCGATCGGCTCCGCCGGATTCCTCTCTGGGCGGGAAGGGGCGCTCGCGCTCGTGGGCGGCTGCCCAGGCTGCTGCGCCAGGGACTGCCGCTCGGGGATCAATAGAGCAGCCAGAGCTCCCAGGACGATTCCGCCGAGTCCGCGCCGCGGAAGCAAACGCAGAGCCGGCGCTCGACCCGAAGGGCACACTTCCATGTATTCCTCCTGAATCGTCAGTGTCCTGATCCGGAACAAACCTTGGCCAGAATCCCGTCAACCTCGGACCAGAGCGCGAAACGCCTTCTGTTCGGCGGCCGGCAGCTTTTCGAGCGCGGCCGCGTCGTGAACCGCGGCGAGATCGAGGTCGGCCTTCCAGTGCTCGAGCGTCTGGATCACCTCGCGCCGGGCAGCCGGTTGATTGGTTTCCGCCTGCTTGGCCCAATGCGCCAGATCGGCCTTGAGCCACTCCAGTGTCTTCTTGCGCCAGCGAGCCTTGGCCGCGTCGCCCAGTTGACCTTGGTCCTCACCCTGGCCCGCTCCGGCTAGTGCTGCGGAGCAGGCGGCGCTGTACCGGTTAAGAGCAGTGAAGTCCTCGGCCAGGGAGGGCTGAGCTGCGAAGGCTTCGTTCCAGTAGCGTGCTGATGCGCCGTAGACGTGTTTCTGATAGCAGAGATCGGCCAGGGTCGCCGTCTCGTCGGCATTGGCGGGCCGGTCTTTGCCGGCCAGGATCGCAGGGATCCGGCCCTCCAGAGCGACGCACATCCGGGCTCTTTTTACCAGCTCGGCCGACGGAATTGGCCAGTCCTTGCGCTTCGAGCCCAGTGCATGGCCGCGTTCGAGTGCCTCCAAAGCCTCACCGAATCGATTCTGTTCCTGGAGCGCCGCTCCGAGCATGCAATGAGCCTCGGCGAGGTCCGGTTTGAGATGGATCGCCGCCTTGAACTGGTCGATGGCCTCATCCAGCCGCCCCCGCCGTCGGAGAGCCAGGCCGAGGTTGGAGTGCGCCCGGCGAAATCCGGCTTGAGTTGGACTGACTCTCTGAGTTGGACGATGGCCTCGTCCAGCTTCCCATTTTCCCAAAGGATCGTGCCGAGCTCGGCGTGCGCCTCGGCGGATTCCGGCTCGAGGCTGACCGCCTTCTTGAGCTCGCCGATGGCCTCATCCGGCTTTCCCTGCCGGCTGAATGCTCTGCCAAGCAGGGCGTGCGCATCGTGGTGACCCGGATCGATGCGGATGGCGTCGTTGAGTTCGACGATTGCCGCATCGAGCTTTCGCTGTTCCACGAAAGCGTTACCGAGGTCGGCGTGCGCCTCGGCAAGTCTGGGATTGATGCGAATCGCCTTCTTGAGCTCATCGACTGCCTCGTGTCGCTTCCCCTGGGCGTCGAAAACTTCGGCGAGGCCGTTGTGGGCCTCGGTGAGATCGGGCTTGAGGCGGATGGCTTCCCGGAACTCGGCGATCGCCTCATTCAGTTTGCCATCGTTCTTCAGGGCGATTCCCGAAAAGACGTGGCTCTCGGCGACGCCGTGCTCCAGCGGCATCGCTGGACCGCTGCCGCCGATCGGCTCTGCCGGCTTCCTCTTTGGGCCGGAAGGGCGCTCTCGATTGTGGGGCGCTGCTCGGGCTGTTGCGCAAGGCACTGCCGCTCGGGGATCAAGAGAGCAGCAAGACCGCCCACGATGACGACACTGAACCCGCTACGAATACGCGCGCGGGGAGCCTTCGCTCGACCCAAAGGGCACGCTTCCATGGAGCCCTCCTCAAATTCATGAACCGTCGTGAGAGCGACGGGAAGTCCGCCAAAGCCCGCTGCGCTCGCTTGTTACGGGCGCAGCCGCGCCGATCGGCTGCGCGCATCCGTCTCAGCGGAGGCCGGAGCAATGAGCGTGCGTCTCTCGAGCGAGCGGGCTGGGCATCATACTGTGAGACTGGCAAGTCGTGAAGACCAGGGCGCGTTCGGTGCATACTATACAACAGTTCATTATCTTCCCACGGAACTTACTGGCGTCGATGCCGCTTATTCGATCTGGACAAACCGGCATGAGCTGCTATCACTGGAATCGATCAGGCGTGGCCGATAAACCCTCAGCCCCCAGGTTGATCGCGCATGGAGGCGAACATGGCTCGCGCAGCGTTCCGGAACCAGCTTGATCCCAGAAGACCGTTGCATTCAGCCGTGATCAGGCGGGTTGTCCTGGGCTCGTTGATCGGCGTTCTCTCGATCGCTACGGCCCGCGGACAGGACGTCTCGTACGGATCGCCGTCTCGAGCCGGCAGCGCACCGGCAGTTCCCCCCACGGAAGTCGGCCCACGGCAAGCCAACGCGTCGGAGGTTCCGAATATTCCCGCGCTGCCGCTCGAGCCGGGGCCGGCGGCTTTGACCGGCTCGACGGAGCCGGAGAAGCAACTCATTTCGGCGGATCATACCGTGAAGGCCGGTGAACAGTTTTCGAAGGAACGGGTCGGTTTCGGAACCCAGGTGCAGGTCACAGGCCCGAGCACCGTCGCGAAGACCTTCCCAGATTTCCAGGACCAGATCCTCGCCGCACGCGCTTATTACCATCGCGGTCGATACGACGAGGCGATCGCTTGTTACCGGCAAGTGCTGCTGCAAGATCCCGGGAGGATCGAAGCACGCGCAGATCTTGCGTCCGCGTTGATCGCGCACGGGCGCTACGATCTCGCGCTCGATCATTCATCGATCACATTTCCGATGACGATGTGCTGGCCCATCGCTTTCGCGGGTACGCCTTCATGATGCAAGGCGAGCTCGAACGGGCAATCGCCGATTTCGACCACGCCATTTTAAAGCGGGGCGACCAGGGTGCGCCGTGGGTCGTGGCATTCCGCGGCGAGTGCCACGCGGCCATGGGCAAATTCGACTCCGCCATCGCTGACTTCACGACCGCTCTCAAACGGGATCGAAACCGAGCCAAGACCTATCAGCATCGGGCGGCAGCCTATGAGGAAGAGGGAAAGCTCGACCTGGCCCTGGCGGATCTCGATCAGGTCGTCCGGCTTCGCCCAAGCGCCCCGGAGTCTTACGTCGATCGCTCAATCTTGTTGATCGAGATGAAGCGCAACGACCGGGCCCTCCAGGACATGGACCGTGTTGTCGAGCTTTGCCCCGAGGACCCATGGGTTACTTTCTCCGCGCGCTGGCCTTGTCGGTCACCAACCAGGATTGGAAACGCGCCCTTGCCGACATGGATCGTGCAGTCAAGCTCGAGCCAAGATTCTTTCTCTCCTACGCCGTCCGCGCTTTTCTGCAAATCAAGAACAACAAGTATGCTCCCGCGCTGGCGGATCTCGCGATGTGCGGTTTAACACTCGATCAATCGGACTTTAGAGTTTCTGGGGGCGTAAATACTTATCGATCCCAATTCTACTTCGGTGTCGGCTGGGAGCTCAAGGACGATCCCGTGAAGTCGAAATCCGGAATGCTGACCTCGCCAATCGAGCGTCGCGCCATTGACCAAGGACTCGCGCGGCTCCTGGCCGCGGCGTTCCCGCCGTGAGATTCACGACTGCCCTTGGATTCCTTCTCGAAGAGATCTCCGCACGATGCGCGCATCCTGGGATCGCCGGACAGAGCCGGCTCCTACAAGAGGCCGGCACCGCGCGGCGATTTGTGCAGGAGGGGGCTCTGTCCCCCGATCCTTGGGATCGCCGGACAGAGCCGGCTCGTACAAGAGGCCGGCACCACGGCGGTTTGTGTAGGAGGGGGCTCTGTCCCCCGATCCGTTGGTTGCGGCTCCGCCGCGTTGGGCGCTGGCCGAAAACTATTGTCGCCTTTCGCTCCGCGAAAGGACGTTCTTTCGCTGAGCGAAAGATGACTTTACCGCGAAGTGATGTGTGTCCCGATCCTTACCTGTCCCCAGGAGATGTTCCCATGCCGGAGAACGGCCCTGTTTCCGCAGCCAATCCACCCGTTCCACTCGTGACGTTGCAGAACTTGATCGTGGGGAAGTGGGTGTCGCAGGCGGTGAGCCTCGCGGCCAAGCTGGGTATCGCCGATCTGCTCAAGGACGGCCCTCGCGCCTGCGGCGAGATGGCGCGGGCGAATCAAGTTCGACGAATCCGCGCTCTACCGGGTGCTCCGCGCCTTGGCGAGCGTGGGCGTCTTCAAGGAGGTCGCCGACCACCAATTCGCCCTGACGCCGATCGCCGAATACTTGCGGTCCGATATCCATGGCTCGCTACGCGCGGTGGCGACCATGGCGGGCGAAGATTGGACGTGGCGGCCCTGGGGCGAGCTTTACCACAGCGTGAAGACCGGCGAGCGGGCGTTCGACCGGATCTTCGGCGTCCCCCCGTTTGACTACCTCGCCAAAAACCCCAGCGCGGCGGCCATCTTCGACGAGGCGATGACCGGCTGGTCGATGCAGAATTCGGCCGCCGTAAAGGCGGGGTACGACTTCTCAGGGATTGGCACCTTGATGGACGTCGGCGGCGGGCACGGCTACTTGCTCGCGACGATCCTCGAGGCCAACCCGGCGATGCGCGGCATCCTCTGCGAGACGCCGGAGGTTGTCGAGGGGGCGAAGGCCCGGATCGCCTCCCTCGGGCTGGCGGACCGCTGCCGGATCGTCGCCGGCGACTTCTTCGCGTCGGTCCCCGCGGGCGCCGATGCGTGCATCCTCAAAAGCGTGATCCATGACTGGGACGATCAACACGCCACGAGAATCCTGGAGAATTGCCGCCAGGCACTTGGCCCCGGTGGGCGCGTCCTGCTCGCGGAGATGGTCATTCCGCCCGGCAACGATCCCCACGTCGGCAAGCTGCTCGACCTCGAGATGCTCATCATGGCCGGCGGCCACGAGCGCACTGAAGCCCAGTTCCGCGAGCTCTTCGCGTCGGCCGGGCTTCGGCTCACGCGCATCGTGCCCACGGCCGCGCCCTTGTGTGTCATCGAGGGCACGGCCGCGAATTGAGCGAGCGAAGGGTATCCGCTCGCCGGCGTGCCGCCGTGCATCGCCGGTCGCACCTGACCGGGATGACCCGGCTCAGTACGTGTTGACCACCGACGACTGCCCACCGGACATCCGGCGAGCCATCGTGTATGCGTGGTAATGACATGCGCACTTGACCACCGTGATCCAGAAAACGCTCGCGTCGCGGCGCGTCCGGACGAGCCGCCAGATCCGCCTGAGATACTCGCGACGCAGGGCGGCATCGTCCACTTTCCAGGTGAGCCGGCCGAGCAGAGCGAGGGCGTGGCCGAGAATGAGCCCCCGCGCCTTGGCCCGCTGCCAGGGATGCCGCCGCCAGTGCCGGTTGGCCCCGCGGCTGAAATCGAGCCGGGCGCCCACGTAGAGAGCCTCCAGCCGATCGAAATATGCGGCGGTGTCGTTGAGCGCACTGAGGACATGGACAAAACCGTCGCGCAGCCGTTCGCGGCCGAGGCGCAGGGGGATGATGTTGGTGCCAAACTCCGCCTCCGCCGCGGTGTCGAGCCGCCCGTCCTTGACCATCCGATCGTAAAGCGGGGTTTTCGGGATCGCCGACAGCATCCCCAGCATCACGTTGATCACGCGCGCCTCGGATATGAACTTTACCTGGGTGTCGAAAATCGTGTCGTCGTCATGGTCGAAGCCGAGAATCATCCCGCACATGACCTCCATGCCCGCGTCTTGGATCCGGCGAATCTTCTCGACCAGGCTGCCCCCGGAGCGCACGTTCTGGAACTTCTTGGTCTCGACAAGCGACGCTTCGTTGGGGCTCTCGACGCCGACAAAGACGTTGACGATATTCGCGTCGACCATCAGTCGCATCAGCTCAGGCTCGTCGGCCAGGTCGATCGAGGCCTCGGTGAAAAACGTCATCGGGTAGCCGCGCCGCTCCTGCCAGGCGATCACCTCGCGCAGAACGGGCTGGATCGCTTTCTTGTTGCCGATCAGGTTGTCGTCGACGATGAACGTCCCACGGATTCCCTGGGCGAGCAAGGCGTCGAGCTCGGCAAGGACCTGCCGGCTCGTCTTGATTCTCGGCTTGCGCCCGAAGGTGACGATGATGTCGCAGAACTCACACTGAAAGGGGCAGCCGCGCGAGAACTGGACGTTGCCGAAGAAGTAATCCCTCATATTGAGCAGGTCGAATCGGGGTGTCGGGACCGTCGCCATGTCGGTCCGTTCGGCCTGCTCGTAACGCGTCCGGTGTTCGCCTCGCTGCCATTCGTCGAGAAACCGGGGCCAGGTCTGTTCGGCCTCGCCGATGAAAACCACGTCCGCCAATCCGTCGAAGTCGTCTTCCTTGACGGTGACCCACGCTCCTCCCACAACCACGAACACACCCCGGCGCTTGAGCTCGGCCAGGATCTGCCGCATCCGAGCGCGCTGGACCACCATCCCGGTCAGGCCAACGATATCGGCCCTGGCACAACGATCGAAATCGATCTCCTCCAGGTTCTCGTCGACCAGGCTCACCGAGTGACCCTTCGGGGTCAGGGCTGCGAGCAGAGGGAGGCAAGCCACCGGCATGTTGCATCGCTTGCCCAAAAGCGGCAGAGCGTGCTCGAGTCCCCAGTAGGAAACCTCGAACCGCGGATTGATCAGGATGATCTCGGCCATGAATCTCGCCTCCCTATGCCAAATGCCGTTTCTGGATCACCGGTTCTCAGAGTCAACATTCTTCCACGCCCTGATCTTCGCGCCAACCATGACCAAGAGAGGCCAGTCCACCGAACGGAACACTTCGGCAGGAGGAACCCGGCCGAGCAACAAGACTCCCGCCGCGATCAAGGCCACAACGGCGATCGGCCGTCCTGCAAAGAACAGGCCAACCGTGACCAAAGTCACCGTGCCGCTTTTGATCGCGTGCCTCGGTCACCCTCGTGACCAGAACGGCTTGTTACGAGCTCTTTCAACCGGCAGCAGGCAGCCGAGGAAATAATTGCAGCCGGGGCAGAGCACCGTCCGGCCCCGATCGCGCCCCGAGAGCTCGAAGACGAGACCGCAATCGGGACAAACCGCCCTCGATCGTCCCCGCCGTCTCCGCGGCCGATCGACCTGGCTGCACGCCGGGCAAACAACCACCCCGAGCCGGTCCCTGCGCGGCTTCGGCCCCAGATAGCCGCAAAAGCGGCAGGAGAAATCGTAGGACCTGGGCGGCGGCAGAGCAACAGGGCCCTGGGAGATCCACGTCGCGATCAGGTCATCAGTCGGCGGGCCCCCGCCTCGGGAATTTCCCTTGCCGGGCGACTCGACCTGGAACGGCCGCCCGCATTGCAGACAGCGGGGCACATCACGCGACTCATCGGCCAGCAGAATGCCGTCGACACCGCAAGATTTACATTTGACATGGCGCATCGCCAACCCCTCGGCGGCCGTTTGTATGACAATCGTAAGACAGGGATCGCTCCATGTCAATCCGGTGGTACATCCCCTGGTAGCCGTTCACGGTCCGGCTCGCTGCGTGGGTGGACGGAGGGCGGTCGATTGTTGGGTGCAAGTCGCGACGATAGTCCAGATCCGTTCGAGCCAGCGCTGGCCTGCTTCGCTTCGCGATCCTTGGGTTATGTGCCGGTCAATGACTACGAAGCAAATGCCTTGCTCCGCCAAGGGCAACCGCCCGGTTTGGGATCGTCCATGATGACCACAAAACCAGCCCATTAGACAGTTCCGAGTGATCATGCACAGGGGATTCTTGGCGCTAGTCTGGCAAATGGCCTCCGAGATGGACAGGAAGCCAGGAAGATCGCTGGCGAGCCCGGTCGCGTCAGCGCCGGGAGTCTCTCGGGCAGGACTCGGGGCGCTGACGCGACCCCGCTCGCCCAGAAGCGCGGCCAGGGTGCGCCTCTTCAGGTTGACACTTATACGGACCCTAAGTTCCGCGAGACAAGTCCGGTTTCCGTCCACGACTTTCCGGACGAGGGTCACCTTTTCCTGCTGCGGGACGGCTCGAAGGAAGCATTTGTTCGCGGCTTCGAGCCCGTCATGGATTTGGTCTGCCAGTCGTTCGTCCATGCGTGGCCCACGGCCTCGCGTTCGACTACCGCGAAGCTCCTGCACGCAGCCGCTGACCCTGTAAGGGCGATGTTCGACAGATTTCCTAGCGAGCGGTTCATTCCGTGGAGTCTTTCTCCAGTCCGCTCACGCGTCCCTCAAGAGCGGCGAGCGAGCCGGAGCTTGTACCTCCCGCTTTGCCGCCGGCCGCATGGGCGGAGTGCGCCTCGAGCTGCATGATGCGATCCTCGAGCGCAGCCAATCGCTCCGCGAGCGGCTCGGCCGCTTCCGCTGGTGGAGCGGTGCCGGGGCCGGCCAACCGGGCAGCCAGGTTGGCAGCCAGGCGAGCGGTGTCGAAAGCGGCGGCATGGCCCGCTGCAAGTTATCGAGCGCCAGGAGCGCCTGCCGCAGGTACGCCTCCCAGAGCCCGTTAGCCAGGTCGTTGGCCCGCAACAGCCCATGCAAGAGCGCGATCGGGAACAACTCCATCTTCTCGGGGTGCCGCTCCAGCAAGATCTGAGTCAAAACCTGCCGGGTCAGATCCTCGCCGCTCTTGCTGTCCTGAACCTTGACGACCCGCCCCTGCCGGACGAGATCCTCGATCTCCGCGAGCGTGACGTAACGGCGGTGAGCCCGGTCGTAGAACCGGCGGTTCGGATAACGTTGGATCCGGATCGGATCGCTGGCCATGGACACCCCTCTCCAATCAAGACTCGTCCGATCGAACAAGCGGCCCGATCAATGGTGCGAGCCCGAATGCTGCCTTCACAATATTATAGCCATGATATCCGGACAAAACACTCGAAAATCGCCGAGAAAATAGTAATCGGCAGTTTTTTTGCGTTTGCAGCATTTTTGTCTTGACTTGAGGTGCGCTTCGAGGGAGAATTCATAAGTGGAAGGGGCACACAGCCGGACAATCCGGGTTGACGCCCTAGACTCGAGAGGAGATGAGCCATGTTTGAACAGATCTTGGATACGTACCGCAAGGCTGCCGAATCGACGATGCAGTTCCAGCAAATCATGATGCGGAACTGGACCCAGCAGTGGCCCCAGATGCCCGGGCTTGGGTTTCCCAATCCGGGAGCTGCGTGGATGGAGCAAGTCCATGCCGCTCAGAAGAAGTGGGGCGAGACCGTCGTTGGCATGTTGGACAAGCACCGCGAGTCGCTCGACGCCCAGTACCGGGCTGGGATTCGGATCATCGAAGACGGCTTCCGCACCGGCGAGGCCAAGGACCCCGAGCAGTTTCGCCGGCTGACCGAGGAGTTGTGGAGGCACAGTTTCGAGGCACTCAAGTCCGTCAGTGAGGATCAGATCCGCGAGTGCCAGTCGGCCATGAAAAAGTGGTTTGACGTGGTGTCCCAAGGTCAGAACGCGCTGAAAACCTGACCACTATGGGAACCGCAGAGTGAGGACGGGAGGGCCTGGCGAATGACCGTGCCGGAACCACCCCCCCTAACGCCCTTCGCAAGGGGAAAAAACCGCGCGACGGAATCGACACAAGCGCACGGCCCAGGCGATCCGGCCGGGGCTGATCCGACAAACTCAGGATTGGACGGAAGACGGGACTTTACAACGATGAGGACGATGACGATGGCGACAACAGATTCGGTGATCGTGGCGGGCGTACGGACGCCGATGGGGGCCTTCATGGGTGGGCTGGCGTCGGTCCCAGCCCCGCAACTGGGGGCTACCTGCGTCAAGGCCTTGGTCAGCAGGACCGGCGTGCCGGCCGACCAGATTGACGAGGTGATCATGGGCAACTGCATCGCCGCCGGGCTGGGCATGAACCCGGCCCGCCAGGTGGCGATCTTCGGCGGGTTGCCTCCGTCGGTGGGGGCGACGACACTCAATCGAGGCCTGCGCCTCGGGAATGAAGGCGGTGATGCTGGCCGACCAGGCGATTCGCCTGGGCGATGCCCAGCTTGTCATCGCCGGCGGAATGGAAAACATGAGCCGGCCGCCGTATCTGTTGCTCAAGGCCCGCGAGGGCTACCGCATGGGGAACGGCGAGTTGCCGGACGCGCTGATCTACGACGGCCTGACGGACGCCTTCAGCAACAAGCACATGGGCTGCTTCGCCGATCAGTGTGCCGCCAAGTATGGGATCACCAAGCAACAACAGGACGACTTCGCCGTTCGCAGCCACACCCGGGCCCGCAAGGCCATCGAGGAGGGCATCTTCGGCCGACGAGATCGTGCCGGTCGAGATCACCGTGAGGGGCAAGACCACCAACGGTCGCTCTCGACGAGGGACCGAGCAAGTTCGACGAGGCGAAGCTGCGCAGCTTGAAGCCGGCCTTCGGGGCCGACGGAACGGTCACCGCCGGCAACGCCTCGAGCATCAACGACGGCGCCGCGGCGCTCCTGGTCGGCTCGCCGGCCAAGTGCCGGGAGCTCGGCCTGAAACCCCAGGCGCGGATCATCGGCGGCACGACCTACAGTCGCGAGCCGGAATGGTTCACGATTGCGCCGGTCGACGCCGTGAAGAAACTTTTGAAAAAGATCGAATGGAGAATCTCGGATGTCGACCTCTTCGAGGTCAACGAGGCGTTCGCCTCGTGTGGTGCTGACGGCCGAGAAAGAGTTGAATCTGCCGGCCGAGAAGCTCAATATCTACGGCGGAGCGGTTGCCCTGGGCCACCCGATCGGCTGCAGCGGGGCGCGGATCGTCGTCACGCTGCTCAACGGACTGAAGCGGACCGGTGGCCGCCGCGGCATCGCCGTGCTTTGCGTCGGCGGTGGCGAAGGGATTGCCATGGCCGTCGAGACGATCGCCTGAGCAATTCATGGCGTCCGGCGTGGGGAGAAGCACAATGTCAGTCGATTCCGATAGCAATTCCCAGACCAAGCCCGGCGCGGCAGCCGACCCGACGTCGATGCTCGCCGCGTTCTGGGCCCAATGGCTCGAGCAATCCACCCGCGGCACCCAGGCGCTCCTGGAGATCACGCAGGGGATTGGCGACCCGCAACAAACCCGCGAGCGGCAACAGCGCTGGCTGGAGACGGCGGCGGAGAGCTTCGACAGCTTCCTGCGCACGCCCCCATTCATGGAGCTGATGCGGCAGCAAGCTCAAGGCGGTCACGGACTTGAAAAGGATGCAGGACCAGGTCGTCAAGGACGCGGCCCGCCACCTCGGCATGCCGTTGGCTGACGACATCTTCGGCCTGTTCGAGCGCCTGCACAGCACCGAGCAGACGATCATTGATCGACTGCAAGCCATCGAGGAACGGCTGAAAGCCATTGAGGAACGAATCAGGCCCGAGCCAGCCGGCAAAGGGAAGCAGCGGACCAGCGACGACTTAATTCGGAGAGCCAGACCATGCCCACTGGAGTTGCAGAACACCCGTCCGTTCGAACTTGAGGTGCCCAGCTTCGACCTCACCGGCAAGAAGGCTTTTGTCACCGGCAGCTCGCGTGGCATCGGCCGGGCCGTTGCCCTGGCACTGGCCCATGCCGGGGCCGACGTCGCCATCAGTTGCAATACCGGCGGCGCCGCCGCCGAGGAGGTCTGCACCGCGATCCGCGCCATGGGCCGCAAGGCCCAGTTACTACGCCCACAACGTGGCGCTCGAGTCCGAGATCGAGGCGATGTGCGCCGAGGTCAAGCGCGACTTCGGCACCATCGACATCCTGGTCAACAACGCGGCCATCAACCGCGACCGAACGTTCAAGAAGCTGACCAAGGAAGCCTGGGACGAGGTCATCACGACCGACCTGACCAGCGTCTTCCTGGTCACCAAGCAATTCATCGACGAGATGGCCGAGCGGGGCTGGGGCCGCGTGATCAACATGTCGAGCATGTCGGGCGAGATCGGCATCTATGGCCAGGCCAATTACGCGGCCGCCAAGGCGGGCCATGATCGGACTGACCAAGACCCTGGCCCGCGAGTACGCCCGCAAGGGCGTGACCGTCAACGCCATCGCCCCGGGCTTCACCAAGACCCGCATGACCGAGGGTATTCCCGAAAAGGCGATGGAGGCCGTCCTGGCGGCGACCCCCGTGGCACGCATGGCCGACCCCGTCGAGATCGCCGCCGGCGTCGTTTACCTCGCCTCGCCGTCGTCCGGCTTCGTCACCGGAATCGTGCTCGATATCAACGGCGGGTATGCCATGTGACTTGGAAGGCAATCGGCAGTCGTTCAGCACTAGACCCGATCGCCGCAAGCGACGCGGGCGGCATAATACCATGGACAAAAACATATACGATCAGATGTTCGGTTTGCAGGCGGCATGGTTTAACCAGGCCCTGGCTCACCAGAAGACTCTCTACGACGAGACCATCAAGGTCTGGAGCCGGCTGCTTCGCTGTCCCCCAAGGTCATCGACTGGGCACGCGACGTCAAGGTCGGCACCACGCCCCACGAGGTCGTTTACGAGGAAGACACTCTGCGCCTGCTGCACTACCGGCGCGAGACGCCGGCCGCGTACGCCGAGCCGGTCCTCTTCTGCTACGCCCTGGTCAACCGCCCGTACATCTCGACTTGCAGCCCGACCGCAGCGTGATCCGCCAGTTCTTGGCCCGCGGCTTCGACGTCTACCTGATCGACTGGGGCGACGCATCGGCCGCTGACCGCAGCATGACTCTGCGCGACTACATCGACGGCCTGATCAAGAACGTCGCCGATTACGTGGTCGCCCACTCGCATACGCCCAAGTTCCACCTGGTCGGCTACTGCATGGGCGGCACGATGTCGACAATCTTCACCGCGCTCTATCCCGAGCCACGTCAAGACGCTGACCCTGATGGCCGCCCCGCTCGACTTCGGCGTTGGCGCCGACGACTCGCTGGTGCAAGTCTGGTCCGACCCCAAGTACTTCGACGTCGATGCCCTGATCGATGCCTTCGGCAACTGCCCGGCGACGTTTCTGCAAGCCAGCTTCCAGATGATGAAGCCGGTGCAGAACTACGTCACCAAGTACATCACCTTCTACGACAAGATGGACGATGAGAAGTTCGTCGAGAACTACGTCGCGATGGAAAAGTGGACCAACGACAACATCCCGGTCGCCGGCGAAACCTTTCGCGAGTTCGTCAAGAAGCTCTATCAGCGCAACGAGTTGGTCAAGGGTGAATTCCGGCTGGGCGTGGGCGAAGAGCCCGTGCAGTTGAAACGGATCACCTGCCCGCTGCATGCTGCTCTCGGCCACCGCCGACCACCTGGTGCCGCCGGCGCAGACGGAGGGTTTGCTCGCCTATGTCGGGTCGACGGATACGAAGGCCGCCAGGCTAGACGCCGGCCACATCGGCCTGGCGGTCAGCTCGAAGGCCCACAAGCAGTTCTGGCCCGAGGCGACCGGATGGCTCGCCGAGCGATCGTCTCCGCCCCGATCCGACGGGCATTCCTCACGTTCCCCATCCAGTACCTCGGCTTCGACCAAGGCCGCGAGACGCTCCCATGCCTGAGGCCGTGCCTGGTGAGAGATAATGGGAGAAAGTTGGAAGTTTGCTCAAGAACGGAGCCTCCCGATCCCTTCCATGGGGGTCTTGGAGGCTCTGATCTCCGCCTCTCCCGCAGATGCGCCGCCCATTGCCGCGGCAACTCGGGAATGCCGGCGACGGGATCGTCGAAGCCGAGGAGGTAGAAGTGCCCGGCGGCCTCACTCCTCGGTTCATCGCCCCGGATAATCGCGTCGCAGAATTCATCGATTTTATCGAGCGCGATCAAATATGAACGAATACCTTCCATCGGGCAGGATACTCTCGGAGCCGTCTTTTTCATTCGACTTCCAGTGGTTCCTGCTCGAAGAGCTTACGATAGCTCTCGTAACGCCCGATGTGGATCTGTCCCCAGTAGACGGCTTCCTTGACGGCGCACCCCGTTTCGTGGGTATGCGAGCAGTCGGGAAAGTGACAGTGGCGAATGTAGGGACGGAACTCGATGAAATGCGCTTCCAGCTCTCCGGGAACGGTTCCCCAGAGCTCGAACTGACGCAGGCCCGGCGTGTCAACGACGAACCCGCCTGCGTCGAGGGCGATCAACTCGGCGGTCGTCGTCGTGTGTTTTCCCTTGGTCGTCCAATCCGAAACCTCGCGGACTTTGAGGTTGAGACCGGGCTGGATCGCGTTCAAGAGCGAGCTCTTGCCGACTCCGCTCTGGCCGGCGACCGCGGTGATTCCCGTGCTGAGCAGATCCTTGAGCCGCGCCAGACCGCGGCCGTCGCAAACCGACGACACGACCGTCTCGTAACCAAGCTGGGCGTAGAGGCCGATCACCCACTGGTAGCCGGCGAAGTCAACGAGGTCGGCCTTGTTCAGAACAATCACGGGCCGGACGCCGCCGGTCTCGGCCGAGACGAGGTAGCGATCGACGAGACCGAGCTTGAGGCCCGGTTCGGCCACGGCCGACACGATCAGCACCTGGTCAACATTGGCCGCGATGACGTGCTGACGGCGACGATAGCCGCGCGTGATCACTCCGCGCCGGGTTTCGACCTTCTCGATCAGGCCGTCGCCGCCTGATGCACCCGGGCGGAACCAGACGCGATCCCCGACGGTCACGACGTTCCGCCCCTCGATTTCCATGCTCTTGAGCAGGCGGCGGACATGGCAGGGATAGTTCCGGCCGTCGTCGCATCGAACCATCGAGATGAGGCCGTGAACCCGGACGATCCGGCCCTGGAGACACGTCGCTTGATCGATCGCCCGCCGGGCGGCTGGGTCGGCGCTCGCGCCGGCTTCCCGCCCGGAACCCTCGCTGGCCTCCTCGATGATCGTCCGATGCCGGGACAGCTCGCCCCGCGGATGCACGCGGTCAACCGCCGACCTGGCTCCCGAGGCTTGTCCTTCTTCGTCAAGGTGGCGCGTCAGGTCGTTGGACCGGGTCCGCGTCTGGCGGTTCTTCCGGAGTGCGACCCGAACTTTCTTTCTTTTAGACACGTCGGATTACTCTTTGACTTGCCTGCCCTCTTGCGGCGCCTCGGCAGCCTCGATCCTGGCGCTCTAGCGCGAGTGCAGCGGGCGCCGGCCCGACGGCCGGCTGCTCGCCGCGCCGGCGCTCGTACCCGTGGCGTCGCTCAGAATCTGCGACGCCCGCTTGGGATTGGACGTATGAAAGATCCCCAGCGCCTTGCCCGGGGCCGACGTCGTGGAGGCGTACGCATATTCGACGTTGATGTGTTCCTCGGCGAGCCGCTCGAGGACCCTGGCCAGCGAACCGGTGCGATTTTCGAGCTGGACCGCGACGACGTCACAGATACGAAACTCGATTCCCAGCGCGGTGAGTGAGTTCTTGGTTTTCTCGAGGTCGCTCGTGACGCACCGCAGGACACTGGGGCCCTCTCGTTCCATCACCGAAAGCGCGAGAATATCGACCTTTTCCTGGGCCAAGGCGGAACAGATCTTGGCCAGACGTCCCGGTTTGTTCTCGAGATACGCAGTCACTTCGTGCACGAATTCCATGGAAGGTTCTCCCTTCAAGACCGCGAATGAGAATCAGCATAGGCACTTCAAGGTGGTCGGGCTCCGGCCGGGGAAAGTGGCTTGCGGCCCGGCGCTCAGTCGTCTCCGCCCCGGCGGCCGCCGCGCCTGCGCCCGGGAGGACCGGCGGGGGGTACGCCGGGCTGACCGCCCGGCGGAGCGGCAACCGCGCCGGGGCCGGCCCCCGCTGGCTGATCGGTGCTTGCACCCTGAGCCGGCACGATCGCTGCTCGAATCCGCTGAGCCAGCGGCGTCGAGGCCAGAAGCGGCGCCAGGTTGATCGGCAGCGCCAGGTTGGGAAAGGCGGTGCGCGAGGTGATTCGCACCTCCGCGTCCGAAAGATTGATGAATGCGACGCTCGCGGAGATCAGCTTCTTGAGCTCGTCGGCTTTGGGTAGTTTGTCGGCGTCAACCTTGAGCTGGATCATGTCGTCGCCGCCCGCACCCGGCTCTCCGGGCCCGGCCGGCCCGGAACTGGCCGGAGGGCTCGCGAACCGGCCCGGAGCGGGCGCCGCACCCCCGCCTTCGCTATCGACGGGACCGACGCCCCCGCCGCCGGCGATGCCCGCGCGGACCAGCGGGCTGCCTCCGGCCCGGGCCCCGCGCCGCGCCCCGTCGCCATCATCGCCCCACGGCCTTGCTGTTGCCCGCCGGCCGGCTGATCGGATTCCTTACGGGGGCGCGACAGGGCGATCGATGTGTTGATCATCGCCTGAAGCGATCCCGGCCAGCTTGCCAGAACGGATGAAAGGCCATCGCGGACATCGGTGACGCCCAGCGCGATCAATCCCTCCGGCACAGGCTCGCACGCTTTCTGCACCTCGCTCGAGGGCTTCCAATCCTTCTGTTTCATCGCGGCGAGCGCGGGGCGAACGGCATCCGACGCCGTCGAGATCACCAGGTACTTTCCCTCAAGCTGAATCGTCGGCCGGAAATGGACTGGTCCCAGTTTCAGGACCGAATCGCGCGGGGTGGTCAGGACAAAGGCATTCTCGTGTCCCGGCACCGGCGTGAACCGCGGGGCTGGCGTCTCCTCTGGCGAGCGCCGCCGCCCCGAACGTTTGCCCGCGCCCCCTCCAGGCACGCGCGGCTGGGCCCCCGCTGCCGGCTGATCGCCGGCAGCCGCATGCTCTAGTTCGGCCAGCTCGTGAGCCTGGGCCTTGAGCTGGTTATTGATCGCGATGACGACCGCGTCGAGCGCCTTGCCGAACGATTCGGGATTGTCGACCTCGGCCACCAAGGTGAGCTTGGGTAGAAACGACTGGACGGCCGACGTCAAGCCAAGCAGGTTAAACCCCTGCTTCAAGGCCGACTCCGCCGTCTCGTCGTTGGTCGCGGCCGAGCGCTCGGGCCAGAAAGAGGATCATCTTGGGCCCGAGATGCGCGAGCAAATCTTTCTCGATATCGATCTTGCCGCCGTGGCGGATCGCCTTGGTCAACTCTTCGACCTGCGTCTTGACGGTGTCCGAAGTGTCGGCCGCCGACAGCGTCTCGAGCAGATGGGCCGGATTCAGCGAAAGCGCCACGAACGAGTCGACTCCGGCAGGCATGGGCAGGACCGCGGTCTTCTCGAACGTCGGTTGGTCAAAAATGGCTAGCGGGCCCTTGCGAGGCTTGGGGGCAACAATTCGACTGACAGTCACCAGGGCGTCGCCATCAAAACCGAGGCGGGCATCGATCCGCTCGACCCCCCATTCCGCACCCATCGTGTGCAAGAGCTCGGTCAGCCGGCCCGGAATCGCGGGGCAATTCGCCGTGTCGGCAAACGCGAAGCAAACCGGTTGAAAGCCGCCTTCCGGCTGCGAGATCGCTTGAACCAGCGGATGCTCGACGGCACTGGGAGTCTTTCCATCCAGGGCCGCGATGATTCCGTCGGCGCTCGACCGGCCCGGGAAACTGATCGCCAGATCGTCCTTCTCAGCCCACCAGTTCCAGCCCGGCGAACCCGTCGCGGCGGCTGGCGCTGCGGCACCGGCCGCCGGCGCCGCTGCTGGTGCGGCGCCGGGCACGATAACCATGGTTCGGCCCGTGCTACGGTCGATTTTTGGCTTGACGTCTCCCATCATCCAACCCATCGCACGCGCCGAAAGGCCGCGCATCTCCTTGCCGGCCGCGCCCCGGACAACCAGCGTTCCCCGCAACGGGCCATCGGCGCTCTTGGGGTTCGCATGAATCGCCAAAACCCACCCGGCTTGTACGGAATGCTTGACCAGGGTCAGAAGCTCGGCACCGCTCAGTTTGTGGTCAGGGTAAAGGTTCAGCGTCTTGTCGAGAAGCTGAGTGGTAACCTCTTCCATCATCGCACCGAGCGGCGTCTCGTTGAGCATCCGGTACGCGGCGGTGTTTTTCCAGGATGCCGCCGACGCATTCAGGCCGGCAAACTCGACGTACAGTATCAGGTTTTCCTTGGGAACGAATCGCCCCAGCGGAACCGGTGCGGCCGGCGCCCCTGGCGAGCTCGCGGCCTCACTCTTGGCCGGCTCGTTCTGGGCGGGCACTCGCATGGGCGCCACAAGCCCCCCCAAGACGACCAGAAGCACTCCCACACGCCTGGCGGGGATGGCTGAGGTCAACGCGTGCACCACACTTCCACACCTCCGGTCCGAGCCAATCGCAAATTGTCGCACAGCGGCAGTCCTAATCTCTGATCGAGGGTTTTCGGCAAAGCGCTCTCGGCAAAGCCGGTAGCCTACACCGTCATCGTAAGGGCGAAACACGCTCGCGCCAACAACCTGGTCATATTCGTTCTTCGCCAGAGCCCACACCCAGCCACTCAAGAAGGCCACTGCTTGTCGAACGTGTAAGGCAATACCTTGACGCCCCGCTTCTTGAGCGGCGCCAGAGCCTGCTTCAGTCTCCCTTGCTCGGCCGTCCAGCTCGGACGGTAAAGCGGAGTGAGACCTTCGAGATCGCGGCACGGGTCGCGGATCTCGCTTTCATCCAGCAAGAACACGAAATCGCCCGGACCGACGGCGAGCGACCCGAACAACCGCGCCGTATCGCGGCATGCCGCCACCGCCCGTTCCACGCCCCCGGCGCCAACGAGCGTCAAGAGACTGATCCCCATCCCGGCCGCCTTGAAATCCTCGACCGCCGCCGCAAGATCGTCGTCCGAATAGCCCTTGCCGTAAAGCGCCCGGACCCCTGGATCACCCGATTCGACACCCAGGCTAACCCGCACCAGCCCGCGTTCCCACAATTCGCCCCACCCGGCGCGAGCGGGCCCGGAAGCGACGAAGTCGTCAAGGAACGCTTGAACCCCCTCCAGCCGATGGCCCGCCTCGTCTGCCAAAGGTCGCCGAGTTGCCCCCGCCCGCTCCTCCAGCCCCACCGGAAATGCCTGCGTGATCGCACCCATGTAGCGAACGACGTTCTCGACCGGTTGGCGGAGGACGTCGCTACCTGCGAGGAAGGCGAATCGGCTCTGCGTCAGACGGCGGCCCCAGAGGGCGGACACCAGGATGGCATGCTGCTGAAACTCGGCCGGCGCGAGTGTCCGCGGTTCGCTCGCCGCCGACCCGCCGAAGGTCGCGCCGCCAGTGTGTCCCGAAGTCGCCTGCAAGAGGACGGCATTCTGGCATTCGGGAGGCAGGAATGGCAGCGGTGCGACACCGTAGGCGGCCAGGTAACGCTGGCGGTCCGCGGCCCAGGCCGCGGAATCCCAGGCAACGATCCGCCTCAGGAATTCATGCAGATCAGCGCGCGAGCGGCGTTGCTTTCGCAGCCGGCGGTTCGATACGTTCGAGCCGTCCCGCGTCGAGATCGGCGATGAGGTCAGATACCGCCGACCGTACCCGGCCATCGAAACCGGCGGCCTCGGCTTCGGTCAGGATGTGCCGTTTCAACACGAGGTTTGCTCCCTCGCGCACCCGGCGAACGACCTGCACGGTCCCGTCCAGCCCCTTGAGAAAATGCGTACCGTTCGACGACGGCTCGCTGCCACCGTCCTTCCAGATCGAAGTGGTAAAAAGGCGAGTCTCCGAAGAACAGTGAGAACGCCCCGGACCGAAAGCCGGCGAAGATCGGATCGAGATGGCCCGCCGATGGTTTGAGGCCAACGCGGCGGTGGTACTGTGCGCCCGTTTCGACCAGGCAGGCAGCTTCGGTCATACGCGTGTCACAATCGGATGGCACTTTTTCGTGGCAGTAGGCGGCAAGTCCTCGGAGTCTTCATCCATGATGCGCTGATTTTCAAAGACTCGTAAAGCACGCATGGCCGATTTTGCCCCGAGCTTGGTCCAAGTCATTCGCCGCTCTTGGGAAAAAAAATCGAGACTCCTCACCGATCTCCACCAGATTGTCACGCGACTCGTCGTGGTGCTTGTCGGGCTTGGGGTTGCGCCTTGCCGTGTTTGACGGGTCTTGAGCGATCGGCCCGTCGTGCCATTCGGGGAAGAAAAAGGACAGGCAAAGTTCGGCGGCGACTGCTCACCGGTCCGACTTCTGTTGGGTCGGTTCCGGACGCTTTCGGAAGCGAGCCAATCGTCGCCAATCGCGTGGTAAGCCCGGAAATCTTGGCTCCCGCGCAGAACACGACGTCGCCAGACGGCCGTTTCGTCCAGGCCGCTCGGGGGGTCACACTCCCGATGCCCGAAAGTCGCGGATCCGAGCTCCGCGCCTGCGTCAGGACGCTGGGCATCCCCCCAGATTCGGCACGCGGCGCAGCCCCAGACGATCGGCCACTTCGCGAAGCCGCTTCCGACTGGCCGCGAAGAAGCGGCCGAAAAGGCGGCCCGTGCTCAGATTCTCCAGCCGCGCCCGCCAGGTCTTCGCGCTGCTGCCGAGCCGATCAAAAATCGCCGCCACTTCGCGCGAGATCGCCGCCTTACCGTCGCGCAATAACCGGGCGGTGTAATCGACCAGGAGCAGTTAGCTGCCCAGCGAGAACCCTTCCCGCATCCCCTCCCGCGACGAATCCAGCCGCCGCCGGTCCTCGATCGGACAGAGCCAGTGCGATTCGTCCAGCCGTGCCGGTGGGCGAGCCGTGGTGTCCCGCGAATCGCCATCATTCGACCCGATTGGTGTGAAGTCGGAAATTCACCGCCAAGGCGCGAAGAGCGCCAAGAAATACGGCGACCCCGCTCATCAATCATTAACCATGCGATTGATGCCATACTTTCATTGCATCTTCCCTTCGCGCTCTTGGCGTCTTCGCGGTGATAAGATCAATCGGCTAAACCGCTTGCGTGTGAGATGCCCGAAAACCGCGGATCCGAGAACCGTACCGTCGTCAGGTCGCCGGGCACCCGCTCAGGTTTGGCACCCGGCACAGCCCCAGACGCTCGGCGACCTCTCGATGGCGCTTCCGGCTGGCCACAAAGAAGCGGCCGAAGAGATAGCCCTTGCTCAGACTCTCCGGCCGCGCCTACCACGTCTCCGCGCTGCTCCCGAGCCGATCGAAGATCGCCGCCACTTCGCGCGACATCGCCGCCTTACCGTCGCGGAATAACCGGCCGGTGTAATAGTTGGGTGTGCCAAATGTTACTTTCCGATCCGGGAGACTTCCAATCCCGAAATCGACTCCCCGAAAACTGCGCGACCTACTATACTCCGCGATCCCGATTCGATTCGCCGGAATTGATTGAAACAGGGCAAGGACGGTAGACCAGGGAAGGCTTGGCAGCGCAGCCGCCGAGGAGGGAGTCGTGGACGAGCAGGGAAAGCCGCCGGATGAGGCCGCAATTGCCGGCAGCCCTTTGGCGAAGGCTCGGTTTCTGGAGTGGATCGAGCCCGCGCTGATTCTGATCCTGGCACTCACCCTGAATCTCGCCGGCAATGGCCGGATGGGGCTCTGGGATCGGGACGAGCCGCGGTACGCCGTCTCGGTGCGCGAGATGAGGGCGCGGGGCGACTGGTTCTTGCCGACATTCAATGGCGAGCCCCGTTATCAGAAGCCCATCCTGATCTACTGGCTCATGGGTTTGGGGACGGCGCTAGCGGGCGACAATCCCTTCGGCGCGCGGCTGATCTCAGCCATTGCAGGCGCGGGGACGGTGGTCTTGGTCTGGGCGCTGGGGCGGAAAATGCTCGGGCCGCGAGGGGGGCGGCTGGCGGCGATCGTGCTGGCGACCGCGCCGATCATGATCGCCGAATCCAAGCTCGCCACAACCGACGCGACCCTTGCGCTCTGGCTGCTCGGATGCCAGGCCTGTTTGTGGAAATTGGGGCAAAGGCCCTCGCGAGTCGCGGCCGTGTGTTTCTGGGTCTTGCTCAGCCTGGCCGCGCTCACCAAGGGGCCCATCGGACCGGCCCTGATCGTGGTCTCGGGGCTCCTGGCCTGGTGGTGGGGTTGGAAGCCGCCATCGTGGCGGCGTCTGCACTGGCGCATCGGCGTGCCGGTCTTTATCCTGCTCGTGGCGCCGTGGTTCGTCGGGATCACGATCGCTTCGGGGGGAGATTTTCTGCGCGTCGCCGTGGGCCGCCAGATCGTGCACCGCGTGGCGTCGGACATGGAAGCCCATGGCGGATTTCCCGGCTATTACCCCCTGATCTCGGCGCTGGTCTTTTATCCGTGGTCGGCTTTGATTCCCGCGGCGCTCGTCGGCGCGGGCCTGCGGCGAAAGTCGAGCCCCGTCCTCGGCTTCCTCCTGGGCTGGATCATCGGCCCGCTGGTCTTGCTCGAGTGCTTCCGCACCAAGCTGATTCATTATTACCTGCCCGCCTTCCCCGCGTGTGCGCTGCTTCTGGCCTGGGGGGTTCTGGCGATCGAGTCCGAGGGAGTGAACATCCGGCGGTGGCCCCTGGGGCGGTTGTCGATCGCGCTTCTGGTCGCAATCGGGCTGGCCGCAACCGTGCTGTTTGCCTCGGTGGGGATATTGGTGCGCGGAAACCTCGGCTGGCCGCTGGTACTTGTATCCCTGCTGATCGCGGCGGGGACGCTCGCCGGCCTGTCGCTCTTGCAGCGCGGTGCGACGGCGCGCGCGGTTTATGCACTGGCGGGCACCTGGGCGATTGTGGTCTTGGCCCTGGGCGGGTGGGTGGTTCCCTTGGCAGAGCCGTACCGCACCTCGCGGGTGCTGGGCGAGCGCTTGAGAGCCTGTTCGGCGCGGACGGGGTTCGAGCCGGTGCTGCTGGAATTCCAGGAGCCGGGGGTCGTCTATGCGCTCGGCCGGCCAGTCGCCACAACGCGCGATCGGGATGGCTTCTTCGCTCATCTCAAGGGAGGCCAGTCGATCCTGACGGTCGCGCTGCCGAGCGAGAGCCAGGTGATGCGCGATCACTTCGGTCTATCGGTGACGGTGATCGACCAGGTTGACGGGCTCGTCTTGACCAAGGGCAAGCTCCAGACCTTCCAGATCGTCGCCGTCAAGGAGGAGGAGGGCAAGACGGTTCGATCGGCGTCAAACTTCAAGGAGGCCTTGCGGGCTGCCGCCCTCAAGCAGCCGCTCGTAAAGTGAGCGAAGCTGCCGGGTCATGGTTTCGTGGCGGAACTGGCCGGCGAACCGCCGGCGGCCAAAAGCCCCGAGCGCGGCCCGGAGGGCGGGGTCGGATGCAAGCTGCAAGATCGCGCGGCGCAGGCCTTCCAGATCGCGCGGCTTGAGGAGAATGCCCGTCTCGGGCAGCACCACCTCTCGCGCCCCATCGATGTCGTAGCTGATCACGGGGCGTCCCACCAGGAGCGACTGCGGCAAGACCCTGGCCAGTCCCTCGCGCAGGCTGGGATGAATGACGGCATCGACGGCATCGAGCAGCTCCGGAATCCGCTCGGGTGGAACCAGTCCGGTAAGAATAAACGAGCGTCGAACGCCCAGACGCTCGAGATCGGCGACCAGCCGGTCGCGGAGGATGCCGTCCCCGATCCAGACGAAGCGGACGTTGGGATTGGCGGCGAGCACATCACTGGCAACGGCGACGATGTCGTCGTGTCCCTTGAGCTCGAAGAGGCGCGCCACGGTCGCGAATGCGACGTCGCCGTCGGCGAGTCCCAGCTCGCGGCGCACATCCTCGCGGGGGCGCCTGGGCTTCAGAAAGGCGTCGGCGTCCATGCCGCTGTACACGGTAAGGAACTGCTCGGGACGGCCAACGCCGGCCGCCAGCGCCTGGGTTGTCATGGCGTCGCAGACGCTGACAATCGCATGGCACCGGCGGGCCGCCCAACGCTCGAGAGCGATATAGAGGCGGTTTTTCCCGGAGCTCTCGAAGGCCCCAAAAGGCATTCCGTGAATCGTGTGCACGACGGCTGGAACCCCGGCGTGCCAGGCAGCGGCCCGCCCGAGGATTCCCGCCTTGGAGCTGTGTGTATGAACCACGTCGGGCTTGAGCTTCTTGAAGGCCGCGCGCAGCCGCAGGTATGCCTTGAGGTTGACCCAGGGCCTGATGGGACGTACCAGCTCGGGGAAAAGCTCGACCTTGAGGCCCAGCCGGGAGGCCCGGTCGAAGAGATCGCCTTCCGGGCCTTCCGCCGGGCCGGTGATCAGGGTGACGTCGTCCTGGTACTGGTGGTGCAGGCCCTCGACGGTCAGCAGCGTGTTTTCCTGAGCGCCGCCGATGATTAACCGTGTGATGACATGGATAATTCTCATCCTGGTCCCTGCTCTTCTGTCGGGCGCGGGTCTCCCGACCCCACCCCCCGCGCGACCGAAAGTCTCCCGACCCCGAGATGCCCGCCCGGCGCTGCGATCGCAGGGAGGGAGACTCTATTCATATCGAACCCTGACGAGGAACAGTCCCTGGGGTGGCGCCGTCGGCCCGGCCGCGATCCGATTCTCGGCCGCGAGGACCTCGCCCACCCAGGAAAGCGGCCGCTTGCCGGCGCCCACCAGGACCAGCGTGCCGGCGATGGTCCGGACCATATGATACAGAAACCCGTCGGCTTCGACTTCGATCGCGACCGTTGCGCCGCTGCGCTCGACGGTCAGATCCAGGATGGTGCGCACGCTGCTTTGGCGATTGGGCCAGTTCGTCTCGAAACTGTGGAAGTCATGGCGGCCCAGCAGGCAGCCTGCGGCGGCGTTCATGACGGCGGTGTCAAGCGGTGGGCGCACGTGCCAGCTATACCGAAGCTGGAACGGGCAGGCGACGGCTCCGTTGTCGATCACGTAGCGGTAGCGCTTCGATCGTGCGTCGAGGGTTGCGTGGAAGGCCTGCGGCATCTCGCGAGCTTCGAGAACGCGGGCGTCGCGGGGCAAGAGCGCGTTGAGGCCGCGGACGAAGGTCGGGCAAGGATGGCGGGAAACCGTGAAGAAATGGACGACCTGTCCCAGGGCATGCACTCCCGCGTCGGTACGGCCGCTGGCGGTTGCGGTGGGCGCGACGCCGGTCAGTTGCTCGAGGGCGTGTTCGAGGGCCTGTTGAACGGTACGCAACCCGTGTTGGCGCTGCCAGCCGTGGAAATCGGTCCCGTCGTAAGAGAGAGTCAACATGATGTTCCGCATCGCGACACTCGGGGGCGGCCGCTCATCAGTCCGGGGCGCCGACCGGCACAAGCTCGAGGAGTTTTTCCGCGATCTGGACGGCATTGGTGGCGGCGCCCTTGCGGAGGTTGTCGCTGACGCACCAGAACAGGAGCCAGTTCGGCCGGGCGAGGTCCTGACGAATCCGGCCGACGAAGACGTCGTCCTTGCCGGCGGCGAGAGCGGCGAGCGGATAGCGGCCGGCCGAGGGGTCGTCCAGCAGGGTCACTCCGGGCGCGCTCGACCAGAGGCGGCGGGCTTCATCGGCCGTGACCGGCCGGTCCATCTCGACCATGATCGACTCGCTGTGCGAGAACGGCACCGGCACGCGCACGCAGGTCGGGCTGACCTCGATGGTTGGGTCGCCCATGATCTTGCGCGTTTCATTGACCAATTTCATCTCTTCCTTGGTGTAGCCGTTTGGCAGGAAATCGTCGATGTGGGGAATGCAATTGCCGATGATCGGATGAGCAAACTTGACCGGCGCGGGGATCGGGGCTCCGCCCACGTGGGCCTCGGTCTGGCGCGTTAGCTCGTGCATTCCCTTCATGCCGGCTCCCGAGACCGACTGGTAGGTGCTGACGATCACCCGGCGCACCCGCGCGGCGTCGTGGAGGGGTTTGAGTGCGACGACCATCTGGATCGTCGAGCAGTTGGGGTTGGCGATGATTCCCTGGTGCTTCTGGATGTCGTGCGGGTTGACTTCCGGGACGACGAGCGGAACTTCGGGCTCCATCCGGAAGGCGCTCGAGTTGTCGACCACGACGGCCCCGGCCGCCGCCGCCCGCGGGGACCACTGGCGCGAGACGGACGCCGGAGTGCTGGAGAGGACAATATCGACGCCCGTGAACGCGTGCGCGGAGAGCTCCTGGATGGGATGGCTTTCGCCCCGGAAGTATACCGACTTGCCCAGACTGCGGCTGGATGCCAGGAATTTGATCGAAGCGATCGGGAAATCGCGCTCCTCGAGCAGCCGGCTCATCCGGTCTCCCACGGCCCCGCTGGCGCCAACGATTGCCACGTGTTTCACGATTTGCCTCTCTCGCCCCCGAGGGGGCCACGACATATCAGCCCAGGGCAATGCCCTGGGAACGCGCATCGCCCCGAAGGGGCCACGACATATCAGCCCAGGGCAACGCCCTGGGAACGCGCATCGTCAACCAACCATGGCCTGCCCTGAAAGGGCGAAACAAGTTTTTCCGCCTCCTCGTTCCTTGAACGCCCTGTCTTTGCTCATCGTAGACAAGCAAGCGGAGTCATCTTAACATACGCTCCAATCGGGGAGAAATCGAATTCGGCGAGAAGAGATCGTGGCGATCGGGCACTGTCAACTGTCCGGTCGAGGCGCCTGGCTGTAGAATAGAATGCCGGTCCCGCTCGAGTATCACGCTAGCAACGAACGCCGATCTCGCCTCAGACGAAATGGGCTTGCGTGATTCTGCGAGGGCGAGGCTCCGTCCGAGCCGCGTTGGAGATCGGCTCGCCGGGAGGCTCGCCCTCCCGGAATCGTGCAAGGCGACTTGGGGCGCCGAAACCCGCTTGCAACAGTGTCGAGGTCTTGGGGGCCAGTCTATTGAAAGTCTTGGTAGTCGGCAAAGGTGGGCGTGAGCATGCTCTTTGCTGGAAGTTGAAGCAATCGCCCCGCGTCACGATCGTCTTCTGCGCTCCGGGCAATGGCGGCACGGCCGTCGATGTGCAAAATGTGCCGATCGAACCCGGCGATTTTCGCGGGCTGGTCCAGTTTGTGAAGCGCGAAGGAGTCGGCCTGACGGTGGTCGGCCCGGAGGAGCCGCTCTGCAAGGGGGTCGTCAACGTCTTCCAGCGCGAGGGCCTGCGGATCTTCGGACCGAGGAAAGAGGCCGCCGAGCTGGAGGGAAGCAAGGTCTTCGCCAAGGAACTGATGCGCCACGCGGGAATTCCGACCGCGGACTTCCGGATCTTCCGCTCGGCCCCCGATGCCGAGCATTACGTCCTGTCTCGCGAGGTCGCGCTCATCGTGCGATCGCGAGGCCGCTCGACCATTCGCCACACGCTGCACTGCCGGACCGCCGGAGAAACCCTCGATGCCATCGACCGGATCATGGACCCGCGCGAGATGCTCAGTCCCGGAGTGCAGGTCGAGATCGAGGAACGTGGGGCCAAGCGGGTCTTCAGCACGGCCGCAGAGGCGCGCGACCACGTGCTGGGCCGCCCGCTGGGCTTGGTGCTCAAAGCCGATGGCCTGGCGGCCGGCAAGGGAGTACACGTTTGCGACAACCTCCGCCAGGCCCTGGCGGGGATCGACCAGATCATGGTCCGGCGGATCTTCGGCCAGGCCGGCGATCGCTTGATCATCGAGGAGCGGCTCGACGGCCACGAAGCCAGCGTCCTGGCCTTGACCGATGGCCGGACCATCGTCCCGCTCGAGTCGTGCCAGGACTACAAACGCGCCTACGACCATGACGAGGGGCCCAATACCGGCGGCATGGGCGCTTACTCACCGGCCGCGGGCGTGACGCCCGAGCTGATGGAGCAGATCGAACGCGAGGTTCTCGTGCCGGTGGTCCATGCGCTCAAGCGATCGCGCCGCCCTTTTCGGGGCGTGCTCTATACCGGTCTGATGCTCACCAATCAGGGGCCTAAAGTCCTCGAGTTCAACGCACGCTTCGGCGACCCCGAGACCCAGGTTCTGCTCGTGCGCTTGAAGTCAGACCTGCTCGATCTCCTGGAGGCGACGGTCGATGAGCGGCTCGACAAGACGCTCCTGGAGTGGGACCCTCGGCCGGCCGTGACCGTGGTGATGGCCGCGGAGGGATATCCGGGCCATTACGAGCGGGATCGGGTCATCCAGAATATCGAGCAGGCGGAGAGCGTGCCCGAGGTCAAGGTGTTCCACGCGGGGACCACCTTGCGCACCGACGACCTCCCGGCCCGCGAAAGCCGGATCGTCACCGACGGAGGGCGGGTGCTCAACGTCACCGCGATTGGCTCCAGCCTCTCGGAAGCCCAGGCCCGCGCCTACGAGGCGGCTCGCGCCATCAAGTTCGCCGGAGGATGGTACCGGCACGATATCGCCCACCAGGCCGTCCGGTCCGGCCGCTGATCCCGTTCGACACGCAATCCACCCTCCTTATTTCTTCTTACGAGCGCCCGAGCGGTTTATGGTCGGGTAATGGTCGATTTTGATCAAGGCGTGGAGCGCACTCTGCCCGGCGGTATAGACAGTCGGTGCTTTATACGGCTGATAGGGCACCGTCGGCGGAATGATCGGGCCCGTCTTCCGGTGGACGACCTGTGCGAAGAACGCCTTCGAGCCCGGAACGTTTGTGGTGTCGACCAACGGATTATTGGAATTATCGACCGAGCCTTCGATCTTGGCGTTGATGACGCCGCGCGGCAGCACGACGTTGGTGTCGGAGCCGAACTGGGCGGTATCGAGGACTGACAGGTCTCCACCGGGAACCTGCGAGGTGCTCAGAGCCGAGGGGTACGCATCGACGGAGGCAGTCAGGATCGAATTCGTAACACTTCCGGCGATGCGCGCCTTCATGGTACCGCCGCTCTGGGCGAAGGGCTCCACGAGGCCCGACAGGGGGTTTGTAGCGTGGTTGGTGATGATTGGCGGGGGATCGCCGTAGAAGGCCCCAAAGGGCGCCTCTCCCGTGATTACATCGCCGGGGAACGCCACGTCGGAAAAGAGGCTTTGAGACTCGCCGACATTCACGTTGGTGTCGCTGACGTCGCCGCCGATGAGCAAGTTGCCGATCGAGCGGCTTACGGTCACGTTGGAACTGGACGCGTCACGGTTGGCCCGCAGCGACGAGATCGCCAGGCTGTTGATCGTGACGTTGTCCATGCCGAGTCCGAACGAGATGTTCCGCGAGCCGGAGGGGGCGATCAAGAGCACGTTGTTGGTCTGACCGCCGATGAAGAAGTTGGAGATCTTGGCGTCGAGCTGCCCTTCCGCCGCAATGGCGTTGATCGGGTCCTCGCTGACAAGAGCCGTAAAATTGGTCGCGTCGCCGCCGATGCGGATGTCGCCGATCTGTCCCGTGGGCGCACCGCCGATGGTCTCTTCCTCGACAGTCCCTCCCTCCGAGATGACGTAAGTGCCACCGGGTTCCATGCCGCTCGTCGGGCGCGAATTGACCAACTGCGTGGGCAACAGGCTGGTTGTGGAGTTCCCGTCGATCTCATTGGCCTGGAACAGGTTCAACCGGCCTGCGACCAGGAATGATGCATAGTCCTGAAACGCCGGTGCGGTCGTGGTGGTCGTGTTGGCTTGCGCGTTGCTGTTGACCGAGTTGACGATGATGCTGGTCCCCTGCGTGAAGGGGAGGCCCAGCACGATCGCGAATTCGTTGCTCTGCTGCAACTGAGTGAGCGGGGTCCCACCCGCGGGCGTGTAGTTGACGTCCACGCCGCCGAACCGCAGCGTGTTGACTCCTTGCGGAATGATGATCGTTCCGGCGGCCGCGGCCCCGGTGTGGATCGGCGAGGCCAGAGTCGTCGTTGGCGACGTCGTCTCCGTATGAGCCAGGTAGAAGTCGGGCATATCGACGGCGTGAATGCCGTTCTGGACGCTTTTGAAGTTACTGACCTGTCCCACGTCGATCTTGCCCAGCTCGCCCGTCGCGCCGACACTGAGGTTCTCGAAATAGACGCGGGCATTGGCGGTCTCGGGATTCGGATAGACCGTGCCGACCAAGCGGGTCCGGTCCGTGGTCGCGCCGGAGACCGTAATCGTGGCGATCGAGTCTACCTTGTACTTGGTGCCCGACGTGAAAGCGGTGCCGTCCGTCGCTAGCACGTTGAGCGCACCAGGCCCATAGAGTCGAAGCGACCAACTCGCACCGTCCGGGTCAACACCCCAGACGACGGCCGAAAGTTTGGCGGCGTTCGAGGAAAGAAGTTGGCGCAGCTCCAGGCTCTCGGCACTAGGCCGAAGCGTCCGACTCGGAGGCGTTGGCTTCCGCTTCGACATGGATCAGTTACCCCTTTTCCTGGAGGCTCGGCCGACCAGCCGGGTGCAATGCATGAACCACAAGGCCGGCCAGAACTTGCGTCACTTGGCCGTGGGACCGTGACAGGTGACAGGTTCTTTCCATCCTCAATTCACTTGCAGACAAGCATCCAGACGTGCGATCATTCGGCAATGCGGACTGAGATCGGATGGTCCGACTGCTTTAGTCAGTGATCGGCGGGATCTTCGGAAATCTTGAACTAATCGTTAAAATCATGGAAACCCCTACGACGCGATCGTTTGGAAGAGCCCCTCCTCCTTGACATTGGGAACGCTAAACCATGGCCAGCTCCGGGAATGCGCGGCGGCGTCCGTCGGTTCATGTCACTTTGCCGCGTGCAGCGCGACTTCATCAACTGGTCACCTTGCTGGCTGAAAACCCGCGCGGCAGAAACGAGATCCTGACGACGCTGCGGGTTGGATTGCGCACGTTCTATCGCGAGCTGGTGCTGCTCAAACGGTGCGGCGTGAAGGTCCGTCACAAGGCCAAGCTCTACCACCTCATGCATACGGCAAGCGAGGCCGAGGGCCGATTGCCTTTCCCCGACCCCCAGTTGAGTTTTGCCGAGATGGCCGAATTGGCACGGTGCCCGTGTCCGGCCGGTCAGCGCCTTGCTGATTTGCTGGCCTGGGTGGTCGCCCAGCCGGAGCCATCGCCGCAGCGAGGTTCTGGCGGACGCAAGGGGGCAAAAGCGAAGTCCAAGACGGGGCGCAACTAAGAAACTCCCATCATCGTCGTTGAAAAGATAGGGACCGATCGGCTCTGCCCGACAACCAGCGTGCTCTTGCATTGGAAGCAATCCTCCGCGGGGCGAATCCCCTGCATGGAACTCCCAGCGAACCGGATCGATCTAAGGAATTAGGACCGAGGTTTCACACTTTCCCCAGGAGACGGTCTGATGAAGCGCTATCGTCACCTGCTGGTGCTGCTCGTGCCTGCCACCGGCTTTTTGGTCTGGGCGGCATCCCGGCTCGAACCGGCCCGAGCGGCCGATGGGCCGGGCAAGGAATCGCAGACATCGGACGGAAAAACCGACTCGAAGGCCAACCAGGGCGCGAAGACCTGGACGACGGCCGTTCCGCCCAAGCCGCTCTCCGCCAGCGTGAAGAAGGGGCTCGATTGGCTGGTCGAGCATCAGCTCGCGGGCGGAGGTTGGGGCGAGGGCGAAGAGTCGCAACAGATGCGACGCAGCGGCACGGAATACGAGTCTCTCCGTGACCAACCGAATGTCGCCGACACCTCCATCGCCGCGCTCGCGCTCATTCGCTCGGGGAGCACGCCGCGCGAGGGCCACTACCGCGACGCAATCGCCAAGGCCGTTCGCTTCGTCCGCTCTCAGATTGAAGAGTCCGACGCTGAATCGCTATCCGTGACGCCCGTGAAGGGAACGCGGGTTCAGCAAAAGCTCGGGCCGAACATCGACACGTTTCTCGCCTCGATGCTGCTTGCCGAGGTCAAGAGTCGCATGCCGGATGAAGGGAGCAACAAGGCCGTTGAGCTCGCACTCGCCAAGGTGGTTCGCAAGATCGAGCGGCACCAGAAGGAAGACGGCTCGTTCGACGGCCAGGGCTGGGCGCCGATCCTCGCCCAGGCCATGTGCGGCAAGGGAATCAATCGTGCCCGCCAGGCCGGAGTGAGCGTGCCCGATATCCTCCTGGCACGCGCGGAGAATGGCGCGAAGCGGGATTTTTATGCGTATCGTCCCGGAATGCCTGGTAGCACGGTTGGGGGCCTCGCGAGCAGTTCGCCCTCGTCAGCATACGGGGCGGGGATGATGGGGATGATGGAAAGATCCGCGGGCGTCGAGCTTTACAGCCGCGCCGCCAGTGTCGGCGTCCTGCAAGAACTCGGTCAATACCAGCAAGGTCGCGGTCAAGGACCTTGAGGCCAGGTTCGCCAATGCCAGTGACAAAAAGGAACGTGAAACCGCCAAACAACAACTGGCCCAGATCGCCGAGACCGAGAAGGTCCAGCAGGAGGCTCAGGCTTCGGTCATCGCCCGGCTGAGCGACAAGCAATTCGTCGCCGGCTTCGGTTCCAACGGCGGCGAAGAGTTCCTGAGCTACATGAACCTCGCGGAGAGTCTGGTCGTCAAGGGAGGCGACGAGTGGAAGCGGTGGGATTCCGAGATGACGGCCAACCTCAACCGCGTGCAGAACGGCGACGGAAGCTGGTCGGGTCATCACTGCATCACGGGACGCAACTTCTGCACGTCGACCGCACTCCTGGTCCTGATGGCCGACCGGACGCCCATCCCCGCCGGGGCCAAGAAATGAGAGCTGGGCGTCGGGCCGGGATCGCAATCGTCATTGTGATCGTCATCGTCATCGCCGGTGCTTCGGCTGGTTGGTCCGTACTCTCCCACTTGCACAATGAGGAGCTCGCGGTTCGAGTCGATCGGTCGTTGGGAGCTGCGCTGCGAGCGCTGGTTGCCGCCCAGTCGCCAGACGGGGCCTGGCGGTCGACGACATACGGCGTCTTCAAGGATGGTCTTTCGCTCACGCCGACGGTTCTGAAGGCCGTGGCATTCGGACCGACTGTCGAGGGATCGGCGGCCGCGCGGGGGCGTGGGGCCGAGTATCTCATGTCCCGCGTGCGAGCCGACGGCTCGATTGAAGAGGGCCCTTTCGGCATAACTTATCCGGTGTACACGGCCTCGGCCGCGGTGATCGCGCTGTCGCACCTCGGTTTGGCCCAGACTGATTTCGCGCGCGACGCCTGGCTGCGCGAGCTCTTGCGGCGCCAGCTTACCGAGAACCTGGGATGGTCGCCGGAAGATCTGGCGTTCGGCGGCTGGGGCTATTCGATCGAGCCTCCGTCCCGGCATCGGGCCGATGTCGCGCCGGGGGGTCAGGTTGACGCGGATCTTTCGTTCGACGCTCTTCGCGATCGGGGCCTTGCGTATCGCGGGAGTCGCGGACGGCGACCCGATCTACCGCAAGGCTCTGATCTTCATCGAGCGGTGTCAGAACGTTGCGGCGGAGGACGCGGCGATCGATCCAAGGTTTGACGATGGCGGGTTTTTCTTCTCGCCGACCGACCCGGTCCGCAACAAGGCCGGCGAGGCCGGCACCGATCGACACGGCCGGCTGCGCTATCACTCGTACGGCAGTACGACGGCCGACGGGTTGCGAGCACTTTTGCGTTGCGGTTTGCGCCGACGATCGGCGGGTCGTGGCGGCCCGGCGCTGGTTGGAGGAGAACTTCTCGGCCGCTTCGAATCCTGGCGCGTTCGAGAGTGTCCGCGAGGTCGACCGCGATGCGACGTATTTCTACTATGCGTGGTCGGTGGCTCATGCGTTTCGCGCGCTGGGAATCGACCGGATCGTTCGGCGCGGTCGCACGATTGCCTGGGCCGAGGCCCTCGCGCGGGAGCTCGTCCGGCGGCAACGGCCGGACGGAACCTGGAGCAACCGCTTCACGGCTTCGAAAGAGGATGAACCACTGGTCGCGACGTCGTTCGCCGCGGGGGCTCTGGGCAATTGCCGGACGTTTCTGGCGCCGAATTGACCGGGGAGGGACTCGAACCCTCGACCAACGGATTAACTTACCTCATCGGCTTTCACCGACCGTCGCAAACTCGTTGCCGTGCATCTGACGCACCGCCCTTCGAGGTCGCGCGTTGAAGGTCTGGACTATCCCATCGCCATCGCAGGCGTGCCGCGTCTAGTCTCTGAGGCCGAGGCCGGCCCAGGGCCGGTCCCTTGCCTGCTGATTACCCAATCCGTCGCCTTTTCGAACCTTCACGTCTGCCGTTGCCGGCTGCGTTGTGGTGCCGACGGCTCTCGGGGCGTCCCAGCAAATTGCGGCATTCACTCATCGCGGTTCAGCTTCTTCCCGCGCGAGGCTCCAATTCCAATCGTCCTTTCCGTCGTTGAAGTCCGTTGCTCTACCGACTGAGCTACCCGGTCCTGAGGCCATTCAACATTAAGGCGCTCGCCGTACTTCGTCCAGACCTCGCCAATTGTTATTGGTCGGATCGGACCGATCGGACGCATCGGACGCCGACTTCGGCTAGCTCAGTCGAGCCGCGGCCGGCCTGCGTTGGTTCCCGGGCGGTTCCACCTAGCCATGGGTCGGCCCATTGTTTAACATTCGTGTTGCAATCGGCCGGTCGCTATTGGGGAGATACCTCGATGCTCGAACTGACCAGTCCATCTCCGCGGCGTTGCGACGGCTTGAGCCGTCGTGGTTTTCTCAGGGTCGGCGCGCTCGGGTTCGCGAGTCTCTCGCTGGCCGACGTCCTGCGGGCCAAGGCTCTGGCATCTGGTGCCGGCCGGGCACCGACGCCTGAGCGGTCGGTGATCCTGATCTGGCTGGACGGCGGCCCGCCGCAGCATGAGACCTACGACCCCAAGCCCGATGCGCCCGCGCGAGTTTCGCGGGCCGCTCAAACCGATACCCACCGGCGCTGCCCGGCGTTCTGGTTTCGGAGCTGCTTGCCCAACCATGCCCGGCTGCTCGACAAGATGTCGATCATCCGCTCGCTGCATCACGACAACGGCGACCACTTCGCCGCGGCACACTGGATGTTGACCGGCTATCTTGGGTCCAACGCGATCAACTTGCCCCCGCAGTATCCTTCGGCCGGGTCGATCGTTGCCCGGCTCAAGGGCCCAAAGCAGCCGGGGGTGCCGGCCTACGTCGGTCTACCGAACACGCATTCGGTCGGGCTCGTTCCCGGCTATCATGGGGCGGCCTACCTGGGGGTGGGCTATAACCCGTTCATCGCCGACGGCGATCCCAACTCCGAGGGCTACCAGGTGCCGAACCTGTCGCTGCCGGCCGGCATTGATGCAACTCGCCTCGAGGGCCGCCGCACTCTGATCGGGACGTTTGACCACGCCCGCACTGCGGGCGACGCCTCCGGTGCTTTTGAGGGCCTGGATCGATTCGAGCAAGAGGCTTTCTCGCTGGTCCTCGGCAAGGCGGCTCGAGCCGCGTTTGACCTGAGAAAAGAGGACCCGCGGCTGCGCGATCGCTACTCGCGGCACCAGTGGGGCCAGAGCGCGCTTCTGGCTCGCCGGCTGGTCGAGGCGGGTGTGCGGTTCGTGACCCTGACCTTCGGCGGCTGGGACTTCCACTCCAGTCTCGAGCGTGGGATGAAAAACGTGCTGCCGATTCTTGATGCGACGGTCGCCACGCTCGTCGAAGACCTTGACGACCGGGGCCTGCTTGATTCAACCATCGTCCTGGTCATGGGCGAATTCGGCCGGACGCCGCGGATGAACAAGAAAGGCGTCCCGGGCTCCGACCCAGTCCCGGGCCGCGATCATTGGGGAAAGGTCATGAGCGTCCTGGTCGCCGGCGGCGGCCTGGCGCCCGGCCGGGTCGTCGGCGCATCCAACTCGCGGGGCGAAGTCCCCAAGGACCGCCCTCTTCGCCCGCAGGACCTGGCCGTCACCCTGTATCACCAGCTCGGCATCAACCCCGAAACCACCTTCCTCAACCGCGGCGGGCAGCCAGTCAAGATCGGCTCCGATGGAGAGGTGATCTCGGAGCTGGTCGGCTGAGCCGTTGCCCCGGTGGGATCACGTCGCCCGGAAGATTCCGGGCTTACGCGGTGCGGGGACTATATTGCGCAAGAACGCAAAGCCCCGGGGACATTCCGTCGCCCGGCCGCATACTGGGCACATACTCGGCAATTTTGGCACCCGCCAAAGCATGCCCAGTATGCCCAGTATGCCGAGTATGGGCGAGGAGACAGCGTCGCTGGGAAGGAACGGGTGCATTTCGTTCCGACGGCATCCGTCAACGAATGGTGGCTCCCTACCTGTCAGGACCTGTGATCAAAACGAGGTCGGGGCGCTGCCCAGGAAGACGGCTATCTCATTCATAAGATTAGCGCTGGTCGTGGTTTAGATGCAATCACCACTTCCTTGCTCCTCGGGGGCGCGCCGGCCGGCTCCTTGGCCCGGGGCTCTTGACCGTGGGGGCCAAAACGGAAAAAAACCAGCGGATTCCTCTCACTGGCTCTCATTTACTACCATTCCCGCAGAAGATCGCGAGAGTCAGCAAACCCAGCTCGCCATTTCACCGAACCCTTGCCCACGGCCGGTGTTGCGCCCTGAGGGCTGCGCGCTGCCTGGGCCGCTCAGGCGACCCGCCGATCCAAATTCACCGGCTGACAGCCCCAACTCGAACGGCCACATCCCCGTGGAGCACCTCTCTTACCCAGATTGATCAGTTCGCAAGGCAATCTGCGAAATCCGGGAAATTGGTTCAATCCTTAGCACCGGAAGAACCGACAAACTGAGCATGCGTCAATAATGACCGTGCCTCCCCGTGCCGATCGCCAGGTGGCAATATGTCGTTGAATCAAGTCGATTCTCCCGCGGATTCCAAGGTGAAGCCGCGTCCCGCTTGGCTCAAGGCATTGGGGAGCGAGTCTCTGCCGGAATCCATAGCCATCGGCGGTGTCGCTCATCATCTTCGGGAGACGTTCAAGCATGACTCTTGGGCCGCGACCAGTCTCTATGCAGGCCCCTCGGGCGAGCTCGCCGTGGTCAAGCTTCACCGGCAGTCACCGGCGTTCGGCGTACCGATGCGCTGGCTGGGCCGCTGGATGGCCCGGCACGAGATGGGTCTACTCAAGGGCCTGGCCGATCTGAACGGGATTCCCGCGCTCGCTGGGCCGGTCAGCCTGCGTGGCGCGTCACTCCGCCACGCCGTTGCACGTCACTACATCCCGGGCCACCCACTGGGGAACCGGGAAGCCGTGAGCGAGTCGTTTTTCCCCGCCTTGAGCGCCCTGCTTGATGCGATGCATGAACGGAAGATCGCTTACGTCGACCTGCACAAGCGCGAGAACATCCTGGTGAGCGAGAAGGGAGAGCCGTGCCTGATCGACTTCCAGATCAGCGTCGCCTGGCCGCGCTGGCTGCCCGCTGGGCCGCTATTCGCAATCCTGAGCCGCAGTGATCGGTACCACCTCATGAAACACTGGTCGCGCTGCCGGCCGGACCAGTGCGGTTTCAACGAGGCCGAGGTTCGAGGACGAATGCCCTGGTGGATCCGTGCCCACAGACTGCTTGCGGCGCCCGTGCGCGAGCTCCGCCGGCGGTTGCTCGTCAAACTGGGAGTTCGTGCGGGCAAAGGGCGGGTCGAAACAGAGCTCTTCGTCGAACACGCCCTGCGCCAGACCGTTCCCGACGATCGCCGCGCGGCCTGATGGTCTCGCCTCGGTCATCCAATCGGTGTAGACTGGAGCAGACAGGGCCAGCCGGAAGGCCCTGCTGCGAACGTGGTCGCGTCGACGTGGACCACAAGGAACGCGGAATGGACTCCCAAAAATGAGGGAACGACGACTCCCGCGAATTGGAGTGCGCGTCTTGCCCTGGCTGCTGCTCGCCTTGGCGACGCTTCCATCGGTATGGTGGGTGCTCAACTACGAGCACGACGTCGACCCCGAGTTTCCCTGGGTCGTGCGTCCCACCTTCAATGCGTATCCTCCCGCGGCGTATCGGCTTGGCGAGGCTGGAGATACGATCGACCACATCGCGGTTTACGTCTCTTCGGCCGCACTCGTGCTGGCGGGATGGGGCTGGTTCCGCAACCCCGGCAACCGCACCTGGGCCGCGGCCCTTGCGCTTTCGGCGGCCGGTTTCTGGCACGCCGCCACGCCGGGGCCGCTGGTTGACGGCTGGTACGGCCTGGGCTGGCGAACCATCCTCGACCCGCGCGCTCCCGCCGTATACCGGCTCATTCTCTCGGGGCTCGCCATCGGCCTGCTCGCTCTCGTCGTCGCGGCCTCGAGGGAAAGGCCCCTGCGGGCCATCTGGACCGCTGCGCGCTCTCGGGGGATCCTCGGTCTGTTGATCGTCGCGGCATGCCTGGTGGCGCTGCGGCAGACCGGCTGGACAGACCGGGAACCGATTGGGTTCTGGCCGCGCTGGACTTACGTCTGGGGGCTCCTGGCCTGGGCATTTGTCCTTTTGAAAGTGGCACCCAAGGCCCCTGCCGGCTGGTCGCGCGGCGCGATCCTCGCGGTTCTGGTCGTCATTTCACTCAGCCTGGATTTCGCCGGCCGCGGTCTATTCTGGTACCAGCGCCCGCTGCATCGACTGCGCGAGATCGTCCCGGGCCGTCTGTATATCAGCGCCATGCCGACGTATGAAGGCCTGAAACTGGCTCAGGAGCGCCATCACTTTCGAACGATCGTCAACCTGTTTCCCGAGTTAACGCCCGAGCAAAGCCCGCACTGGCCTGATGAGCTGCGATTCATCCGCGAGCACGGCTTGAAATACGTGGGGAATTCATCGACGGACGGTCGCGGAGGCGAAGAATTGGTTGCGCAGACACTCGACGTGGCTCGCGACCCGTCGTGCTGGCCGGTTCTGGTGCACTGTCACGCCAGCATGGATCGCTCGCCGGCGTGGATGGGCATTTACCGCTTCGTGGTTCAAGGTTGGCCCCTGGTCGATGCCATCAAGGAGGTCGAGCGCCACCGCGGTCTCCGTCCCAAGGGTTCGGTCACCCTGCTCTACACCAGCATCTTGCCCCAATTGGCTCCGGAACGATCTGCCCAGGACCCGACGATCGCTCTTTTGCGGGAATGCGCCCGAGGAAAGACGGCTCGCGGAGCGCAGGTCGCTGTCCGTTCCGGCGACTCGAAGGCGGAAGGCAACCCAGACCGATCGGCCGGGGGCTCTTCCCGTCGTTGAGGATCAGGGTGCAGATAATCTCCCGGTGAAGTCGTCTTTCGTTCCGAAAGAGGGCCCTTTCGCCGAGCGCAAGGCGACACTGAGTCTCGCGCCGGCCCTCAACGAATGCGCCCATTCACGGATCGCCATGCCGCGGTTGCGTGATCGCGAGCTGGTCGAGGCACGCGCGGGCGGCGGCGGCCACGATCGACATCGCGTCGAGGCCATATTCCCGGTACAGGTCAAGGATGTCTCCCGACTGACCGAAGCGGTCCACGCCCAGGGCCACGACCCGATGTCCGGCCACCGCGCCGAGCCAGGAGAGGGTCTGCTGGATGGCCGTCGAGGACCGTCACCAGTGCCGCGCCCGGGCGCGAGCGCGGCCAGCAGGCGCTCGACGTGTGAGCGGGCATTGCCGTCGCCGCCAGTGCGGGCCCGGCCGGCGGTCAGCCAGTCGCGATGGAGCCGGCCCGGCCGAGGTGACCACCAGGAGCCCGGCGCCCGGAATCTCGTCGCGGATCTGGGAATGGGCCTCGATCGCCTCGGGACTGACGACGCCGCGAGCAAACGATCGCCAGCTCGGCCTCGGGACCCGGGGGCACCAGCCAGTAGCCCCCGTGCACGATGTCCTCGCGCAGCTCGGCGAGTCATCTCCCGTCTGGGCTGGTCGATCGGCCGGGTCGAGAGCCGCAGATAGACCGATCCGCCGTCGCTCGTCCTGAAGGTGCCGCAGGCTCCAGGCGAGAATCACGGCCAGCTCGTCGACGAAGGCCGGCTCGAATGCCGTCAGATCCGGGCTGGCCAAGACCGATGAGCGGCGTGATCACCGACTGGTGCGCGCCTCCTTCCGGGGCCAGGCTCAGGCCCGACGGCGTCGCCACCAGCAAGAACCGCGCACCCTGGTAACAGGCGTAGTTGAGCGCGTCGAGGCCGCGGCGATGAACGGGTCGTAAAGCGTGCCGATCGGCAGCAGCGAGGCGCCGAAGAGCGGGCCGGCCAGCCCCAGGGCGGCCAGCAGCAGGAACAGGTTGTTCTCGGCGATCCCCAGCTCGATGTGCTGGCCGGCCGGGGACATCTCCCACTTCTGGGCCGAGGCCACGGCCTCTTCGCGGAACGAGCGTCGGCGCGGGAGGCGGCGATCGAAGACGCCGCGGCGGTTGACCCACGCGCCGAGGTTGGTCGAGACCGTCACGTCCGGCGAGGTCGTCACGATCCGGTCGGCCGCGGCCCCTCGCTCGCGCGCCAGATCGCCCAGGAGCCTGCCGAACCCTTCCTGCGTGGACATCCTCGGTCCCCGCGGGAATCGCCAGGGCCTCGGGAACCGTCGATGCGGCGGCGGATCGTGCCGGCGCCGGCCGGCAGGCGCCGGCGAACGGCACCTGGTCGAGGAACCGCCGGAGCTGTTCTTCTCGGACACGTCGAGGCCGGCGAACGGATCGTACTCCTCGCCGGGCGCGACTCCCTGCGGACCGGCGGTAGACCTCCATCTGCTCGGGGCTCATCAGACCCGAGTGATTGTCCTTGTGACCGGCGAACGGCAGGCCGATAGCCCTTGATCGTGTAGGCGATGAAGCAGGTCGGGACGTCGGTGTCGACCCCGTGAAAGGCCTCGAGGACCGACTCCATGTCGTGGCCGGCCAGGTTGGTCATCAGGGCGTGCAGCGCGGCGTCGTCGTGCTCCTCGAGCAAGGCGGAGATTCCCGGGGTCGTGCCCAGGTCGCGCTCGCAGCCGGGCTCGCCAGCCGGCGCCGCCGCGATAGACCAGGGACGAGTAGCAGCGAGTTGGGACAGTTGTCGATCCAGTCCCGCAGGGCCTCGCCGCCGGGCCGCTGTGAAGACGTCCTGGAGCCGCCGGCCGTACTTCAGCGTCACGACGTCCCAGCCCATCGACCGAAAAGTGCCGTCGATCCGGTGGAACAGCCGGTCCTCGACCACGCTGTCCAGGCTCTGGCGGTTGTAGTCGATGATCCACCAGACATTGCGGACGTCGTGCTTCCAGCCTTCGAAGCAGGGCCTCGAAGACGTTGCCTTCGTCGAGCTCGGCGTCGCCGACCAGCGCGATCATCCGACCGGCTGGCTCACCGGCCGGGATCAGCCGCTTTGAGCCGGAGGTAATCCTGCACCAGCGAGGCAAACAGCGTGATCGCGACCCCGAGGCCGACCGAACCGGTCGAGAAGTCGACGTCGTCGCTGTCCTTGGTCCGCGACGGGTACGACTGCGCGCCGCCGAAGGCGCGAAACCGCTCGAGCTTGTCACGGCTTTGCCTCCCCAGCAGATACTGGATCGCATGAAAGATAGGACTGGCGTGGGGCTTGACCGCAACGCGGTCCTGGGGCCGGAGGACGTCGAAGTAAAGCGCCGTCATGAGCGTCGCCACCGACGCGCACGACGCCTGATGCCCACCCACCTTGAGTCCGTCGCGTCTGGGACGCAGGTGATTGGCGTTGTGGATCATCCAGGTCGACAGCCAGAGAACCTTGCGCTCGAGCGCGCGCAGGCAGGCCAGACGCTCTGGGCCTGACATCGCGGCAAGATCGCCGCCGCGCTTGGGAGCGCGAGCGGCCACATCCAGCAGTTCGTTCATCGTAACTCGACCGTGGAGGGAATCGACCTTCAATGGCGACCTATGTATCGTACCCGAACGGCGCGTCGGCTGTCCCCTGAGATTCTTCCGCCGCCCGAGAAAAATGTTTGGCCTGTATTGAGGCGACCGCATAAGATCGACCTCAGGTAGAGCGCATGACGATTTCATTACTCCATCGGGACTGACTTCGTATGTCACGAATGGTTGAGGTCACCGAGTTAGTGCTCCGTGACGGTCATCAGAGTCTTCTCGCCACGCGGATGGCGATCGAGGACATGATCGGTGCCTGCGCAGACATCGATCAGGCCGGCTACTGGAGCGTGGAGTGCTGGGGAGGCGCTACCTACGACTCCTGCATTCGCTTTCTCAACGAAGACCCGTGGGAACGGCTGCGCACCTTTCGCAAGCTCATGCCCAATTCCCGCCTGCAGATGCTGCTCCGCGGCCAGAACCTGCTCGGCTATCGCCATTACGAGGACACGGTCGTCGATCGGTTCGTGGACAAATCGGCCGAGAACGGCATCGACGTGTTCCGCGTCTTCGACGCCCTCAATGACGTTCGGAACATGCGCCGGGCGCTCGACGCCGTCACGCCGCACGGGCAAGCACGCCGAGGGCACGATCTGCTACACGACCTCGCCGCTGCACACGGTCGAGAAGTTTCGTCGAGATGGCCCAGCAGCTCCACGACCTGGGCTGCGACTCGATCTGCATCAAGGACATGGCCGCGCTCTGAGGCCGCAGCCGGCTTACGACCTCGTGCGAGGGCATCAAGGAGGCCTGCGGCAAGGACACCGTCGTGCACGTGCACGTGCATTCCACCACCGGCGTCACGATGGTCAGCCTGATGAAGGCGATCGAGGCCGGCGCCGACATCGTCGACACGTCGATCTCCTCGCTCGAGCCTGGGCCCGGGGCACAACCCCACCGAGGCCCTGGTCGAGATGCTCGAGGGCACCGGCTACACCACGCGGCTGAAGAAGGAGCGGCTGCTCAAGATCAAGGATCATTTCGCCAAGGTGCGGCCCCGGTACGCGGAATTCGAATCCAAGATCGTCGGCGTCGAGACCGAGATCTTCGACAGCCAGATTCCCGGCGGCATGATCTCGAACATGGAGAGCCAGCTCAAGCAGCAGGGGGCCGGCGACCGCATGAAGGAGGTGCTCGCCGAGGTGCCCAGCGTCCGCCAGGACGCCGGCTATCCGCCGCTGGTCACGCCCTCCAGCCAGATCGTCGGCACCCAGGCCGTCTTCAACGTGCTGATGGGCCGCTACAAGGTGCTCACCGGCGAGTTCGCCGACCTGATGCTCGGGCTACTACGGCGAGACCATCGGCCCGCGTGATCCCGCGGTCATCGAGGCCGCCGCCAAGCACGCCAAGAAGGAGCCGATCACGATCCGGCCGGCCGACCTGCTGAAGCCCGAATGGGACGAGCTGCGGGCCCAGGCGCTCGCCTTGAAAGGGTGCAACGGAACCGATGAAGACGTCTTGACCTATCGCCATGTTCCCCCAGGTGGCTCCCAAGTTTTTCGCCCAGCGAGCCGACGGGCCCAAGAACGTCGGCAAGCAGCCGGCGGCCGTTTCTACCGCCAAGCCCGCCGCGGCAGGCCAAGCCCGCCGATGGCAAGGGACCGATCACCAGCCCGGTCACCTACGAGATCAGGATCGGCGAGAAGTCCCACAAGGTGACCGTGCAGCCCGCCGTGAGCCGAGAAAGGAAATGCGACCGATGAGCGCCGAAGCAAGAAAGTCGATGGAGCATCTGGTCAAGGAGCTCCGCGACCAAAGAGCGAGCTCGAAGCAGGGCGGCGGCGCCGACCGCCTGGCCAAGCAGAAGGAACAGGGCAAGCTCACGGCTCGCGAGCGCGTCGATGCCCTGGTCGACGCCGGCAGCTTCGAGGAAATCGGCCTGTTCGCCCAGCACCGCCAGACCCACTTCGGCATGGCCGGCAAGGAGGTCCCCGCCGACGGCGTCGTCACCGGCGCGGCCTCGGTCGACGGCCGGCTCGTCCACCTGGCCAGCCAGGACTTCACCGTCCTGGGCGGCTCGGCCGGCGAGGTCCATTCGCCACAAGGTCGCCGACGTGATGGAGCTGGCGCTGCAAGACCGGCAGCCCGTTCATCTTCATCAACGACTCGGGGGGCGCCCGCGTCCAGGAGGGCATCGACTCGCTCTCCGGCTACGGCCGGGTCTTCTTCACCAACGTCGAGCTCTCCGGCGCCGTGCCGCAGATCTCGCTCGATCTGCGGTCCCTGTGCCGGCGGGGCGGCCTATTCGCCGGCCCTGACCGACTTCATCATCCAGACCCGGCAAGGCCCAGATGTTCATCACCGGGCCCCAGGTCATCAAGCAGGTGACCGGCGAGCAGATCACCGCCGATGCACTCGGCGGCGCCGACGCGCACATGACGCAGTCCGGGGTGATCCACTTCATCGCCGAGGACGACGAGGAGGCCATCCACATCTGCCAGCGCCTGCTCAGCTTCCTGCCCTCGAACAACCTGGAAGAGGCCCCGCGCTTGCCCTCGGACAACAACGTCGATCCCAACCCCGAGCTGAACAAGATCGTGCCCGTCGACCCCAAACAGGGCTACGACATGCGCGAGGTGATCTGCGGCATCGTCGATCAAGGCGATTTCCTGGAGGTCCACGCCGGCTAGCGCCATGAACATCGTCGTCGGCTTCGCCCGCATTCTGGGCCGCACGATCGGCATCATCGCCAACCAGCCGTCGGTGCTTTCCGGCGCGCATCGACATCAACGCCTCGATCAAGGCCAGCCGCTTCATCCGCTTCTGCAACGCCTTCAACATCCCGCTGGTCACGTTCGTCGACGTGCCGGGGTTCCTGCCCGGCGTGCAGCAGGAGCACGGCGGCATCATCCGCAACGGCGCCAAGCTGCTGTTCGCCTATTCGGCGTCCACCGTGCCCAAGATCCAGGTCATCCTCCGCAAGTCGTACGGCGGCGCGCATCTGGCGATGTGCTCGCAAGGACCTGGGAGCCGACCGCGTGCTTGCCTGGCCGACGGCCGAGATCGCCGTCATGGGGGCCGAGGGTGCCGTCGAGATCGTCTTCCGCAAGGAGATGGAGGCAGCCGCCGACAGGGCGGCTCGCCGCGCCGAGCTGATCGAGACGTACCGCTCGACGTTCTCGACCCCCTACGTCGCCGCCGGCCGCCGTCTGGTCGACGACATCATCGAGCCGGCCGACACCCGCAAGCATCTGGCCCAAGCCCTGGAATACCTCCAGTCCAAGCGCGATCAGCGGCCGCCCAAGAAGCATGGCCTGATCCCGCTTTGAGGAGAGCACGCGATGAAACCGGAGACGGCCGACTCGGCCCGTTTGACCGAAACCCTCGACGAGCTGCGCCCGGAGTTGAAGCAACTCGGTGCACGAGTCGCCGCCCTGGAAACGGCCGCGGTCATGAATCGAGCGCCCGCGGTTCCCCCGGCTCGCGGCCCGGCACAGCCCCTGGCCGCCGTTATGGCCGCCCCGCCCGACGGCCTCGACGAGGAGCTGCTCTCGGTCATCAGCGCAGCGATCGCGGCGTTCCTGGGCAAGAAGCCGCACATCCGCCAGATCCGCTTGCTCGGCTCTGCCGCCTGGGCACAACAGGGCCGCGTCACGATCCAGGCATCGCATGCGCCTGTCGGTTCACCATCAGCGAGGAGCCTCGGCTTTGAAACTCAAGATCACCGTGGACGGCAAGGTGTACGAAGTCGACGTCGAGGTTTCCGAGCCGGAGCCGCCGCAGCCCGGTTACGTTCCGCCTCCCGGCCAGGCCCGCGTCGCGGCTGCCGCGCCCAGCACTTTGCCTCCGTCGCGCCGCTCCGGCGACGTGCCACCGAAACGGCCGACGAGAGCAAGGTCTGTCGCAGTCCGTTCTCGGGCACGGTGTCGCAAGATCTCGGCCCAGGTCGGTCAAACCATCCAGGTCAACGATATTCTGATGGTCCTCGAAGCAATGAAGATGGAAACAGTGATCACGGCGCCCATAAGCGGCAAGGTCGCCAAGATCAACGTCAACGTCGGCGACGCCGTGCAACACGGCCAGGTCCTGGTCGAATTCGAGTAATGGCTTATTGGTCAGTGGTCAGTGGTCAGTGGTCCGTTGTTCGCTTCGCGGATGGCCTGGGCTGGCCCGGTAGGACGCCGTCCTTGCAACGGACAACGGACAACGAGGCATGGATGCCGGACAACGGACAACGGACAACGAGGCATGGATGCCGGACAACGGACAACGGACAACGAGGCATGGATGCCGGACAACGGAGAACGGACAACGGACAACGGACAACTGACAACGAGGCATGGATGCCGGACAACGGACAAATGACAACTGACAACGAGGCATGGATGCCGGACAACTGACAACTGACAACTGACAACTTTGGAGCTCCAACAACCATGAAACCCGTCAAAGCCATCAACCACATTGGAATTGCCGTCCGCTCTCTCGACGAGCAGCGGAAATTCTATGAAGACACCCTGGGCGCGGTGTTCGAAAGTGTCGAGGAAGTTCCCTCCCAGCGCGTTCGTGTGGCGTTTTACCGGATCGGCGACCTGCGGATCGAGCTCCTGGAACCTACCGAGCCCGCCAGCACGATCGCTGCGTTCCTGGAGAAGAGAGGCGAGGGATTGCACCATATTGCCTTCACGGTCGAGGACATCGCAGCCAGGATCGCCGAATTGAAAGAAGGCGGACTGCGCATGATCGACGACGTCCCCCGCCCGGGCTCGCACCACATGCAGATCGCGTTTCTCCACCCCAAGAGCTCGCACGGCGTCCTCACCGAACTGTGCGAACCGCCCGCGGGGCAGTGAGATGACTTCGAAGCGGCTGTCGCTGGACGAGCGCGGCGTGAAACCGCGACGCACGGCGTACTCCGCTCATTCATGCGACGAATTAGCCTCCGCAGCACCACACCCGACGTCGGAATTGTTCACACTCATTGTAAACCAACATCGCCGCGACGCGAGGCCGTGGCCCAAGGGATGCAGCGCCAACAACTTCGGTCATGACCGCGGCTCCGGCTCCAACCGCGCCGCTTTGATGGCTTCCAGTTCCTTCCGCCACCTGGCGGCCTGGTCCTTCTTGCCGGTCGCCTCGTAGAGCTGCACCAGGCGGTCGGCTGCTTCGGTCAAGCGGTGCTTGCCCTGGGACGGGATCGTCTTCGCGCGCTGCTTCATGCCTTCGTAGCCATTCAACAGCCGCGGCTCGGCATCGGCGAATTTCTGCTGGCCGAGCAAGGCTCCGCCCAGCAGGGACCTGGTGTGGAACGTCGTCCAGTCGTCGGGCAGCCTTTTCTCTCGGATAGCCATGCTCTCACGCAGGAGCGCCAGGGCGTCGGACCACTTCGCCTGACTGAGGAGGTTCGAGCCTCAGCGCGGCGAGATCGCCCGCGAGGAGGGGGCTGTCGGGGCCGGCCGTCTCGCGGCGCCTCGTCACGACCTCGCGCAACAGGGGCTCGGCGCGGTCAAAGCGCCCGAGCGACTCATGGGCTGCCGCTAACAGGCCGGCGGTCTTCAGTGTATTCGGGTGCCGCGGGCCGGAAATCCGGCGCAGCGCCGGGAGGACTTCCTCCCAGATGGCAATAGCCTCGGCCTTCCGGCCAGTCTCCTGGTAGGCGCCGGCGAGGCTGCTCCGGGCGTTGAGCGTGTAGGAGTGCTCGGCGCCGAGCTTCGCCCGCATCGATCTGAGCGTGGTTTCAAGCAGCGCGATCGCCTCGGCCGCACGACCACCGTCGCCGTAGGTGGCGGCGAGGTTGCTGCGGTTGTTGAGCGTGATGGGATGGTCGGGGCCGAGGATCGACTCCATCCGCTTCACCACGGCCTCGTAAAGCGCGATCGCCTCGGGCAGGCGGCCGGCAGTGCGGTAGGTGGCGGCGAGGTTGCTGCGGACAACGAGCGCATTGGGGTGGTCGAGGCCCAGCACCGTCTGAATTTTCTTCAGCAGCTCATCGATGATGGCGATTGCGTCGGCCGTCCTGCCAGCGGAGCGGTAGGCCAGGGCGAGGTTGTTGCGGGCGGCGAGCGTGGTCGGGTGGTCCGGGCCGAGCCCCGACTCGATTGCGCTTCACCGCCGCCTCCAGGAGCGGGATCGCTTTGGCCGTCTCGCCGGCGTCCTGGTAGCTAGCCAGGAGATTGCTGCGAATGGCGAGCGTGGTGGGGTGGTCGGGGCCGCGCGTCGCCTCGGCCAGCTTGAGCGCCGCCTCGAAGAGCGGGATCGCCTCGGCCGAGCGGCCGGCGGCCACGTACGCGGCGGCGAGGGTGTCCCGGCTCTCGAGCGTGCGGGGATCGTCTGGGCCAAGAACCCGCGCCAGGCCCTCCGCAGCCGACCGCGCGAGCCCGAGCGCCTCGTCGACACGGCCCTGGTGCTTGAGCACGTGCGCCAGGCGGCTCTCGATCCGGTACGCGGCGGACGGTTCCGCATCCGGCCGCCGCGCCAGTTCCAGCATCGCTCGATATTGCTCTTTGGCCTTCTCCCACGACGCCAGGCCGTGGTAAGTTTCGCCGATCGCCTCGCGCACCGCTGCTTCGACCTCGGGCTGCCCGGCGAACCGGCCGCCGACTTTCCCGGCCGCACGGTCGACTGTGTCCAGCAACGTCACGCGATCCTCGACGGCGTTGTGGGACGGCTCGGCCTGGGTGAGCAGGTCATTCGTGAGGAACTCATTGATCGCCTTGGCCTTGTCAGCCTCGGAACGGGCTTGCCTCTCGGCCTTGACGGCGCGGTCTCGCTCGGCGCGTGCCTCTCCCTCGGCCTTGACGGCGCGATCGCGCTCCTCGCGGGCTTGCCCCTCGGCGCGGATCGCGCGGTCGGCTTCCTGCGTCGCCCGGGTCGCCTCGATCTTAGCCCGCCGCTCGGCCCGGGTCGCCCGCACGGCCTAATACGTGCTCACGGCTGTCGCCGCCGCTAGCAATGCTGCAAAGCCGGCTGTCGTGGCCAGCGCCGCCCGGTGCTTGCGGGCAAATTTCCGCAGGCGATAAAGGCGCTCGGCGGGCAGGCCTCGACGGCGTCCCCATTGAGGAAGCGCTGTACGTCGCGGGCCAGGCCGCTGGCCGTCTCGTAGCGGCGATCGCGGCTCTTCTCCAAACACTTCATCACAACCCAGTCGAGGTCCCCTTTGAGAATGGCCATGAGCCGGCGCGGCTCCGTCTGCCGCATCGCAGCCAGTGAGGGGAGTGATTCATCGGTCGATAGGCGGGTCGATGGCTTCGATGGCTCTTCCTCGCGGATCATGCGGATCATCTCCGTCAGCGCCGCCTTCGTGAGCCGCTTCGCATCGATCGGCCGTAAGCCGGTCAGAAGCTCGTAGAGAATCACACCCAGCGAATAGATGTCGGCCCTGGTGTCGATGTCTTCGCTGGCGAATCCCGCTTGCTCCGGCGCCATGTACTCGAGCGTGCCTACGATCGAGCCGAACTGCGTCGACAGCGACTCGTCGGTGAGCTTGCCCGCCGTCGCCTTGGCCACGCCGAAATCGATGACCTTCGGCACCGGCTTACCGTCAATCAAGGTAACCAGAACGTTGGCCGGCTTGAGGTCGCGGTGCACGATGCCCTTCTGGTGGGCGTGCTGCACCGCCCGGCAAATCGGCACGAAGAGCTCGAGTCGTTCGTTGGGCGTGAGTCTTGCTTCGTCGCAGAACCTGGTCAGAGGCAACCCGTTGACCAGCTCCATCACAAAAAAGGGTTGCCCGGTCGGTGTCATGCCGCCGTCGAGGACGCGCGCGATGCTGGGGTGATCCATGATCGCAAGCGCCTGGCGCTCTTGCTCGAAGCGCTGGAGCACGGCGCGCGAATCCATACCGGGCTTGATCAACTTGAGGGCGACTTTGCGCTTCACCGGCTCGGTCTGCTTGGCGACCCAGACTTCGCCCATGCCCCCTTCGCCGATTTTCTGCTGGAGCGTGTACCGGCTGGCGATCACCATGCCAGCCGCGGCGACGGCCCGGTGGTCGGTCGTGGCGCCAGGCTGGTGGCCGGCCTGGCCCGGTCCTGGTGGAGTCGGTGTAAACTCGCCCGTGGCACCGGTCGCACCAGAATGCGGCGCTTCCTGAGCGAGATCGGCGGTTTCGCCCGGCTCACGCGGGGCCTCCTCCAGGAAACTGCCGGACGCTTCATGGGCAGCCAGGAGCGCCTCGACCGCGGCCCGAAGTGCCGGCTTTCCGGCACACGTTTTGTCGAGATATGCGGCGCGTTCCTGACGACTGGTCTTGGTCAGGGCCGCGTGAAAAACCGCTTCTTCGTTCATCGTAATTTCCCGGGAACTCGGATTGGATTTGAGGAGATTCAGAGCCTGGTCCAGCGGCATGGCCTTCCAAATGGGCTTGCGTGATCCTGGGAGGGTGAGGCTCCGACCGACCGGCCTTCGAGAATGGCTCGCCCGCCCGGAATTGTGCAAGGCGATTCACAGGCGGGCACGGAGGCCCGCCCCACTGGCCCACGGAATTCGACCGCCCGGTCGGGCCGGCGTTCCCGCCCGCCGCGGCAACAGTCCGCGTCGATCCCCTTTTCGGAACAGACTCCGAACTTCACATCGAAGAAGTGGCCGCGGCTCTCCCATCCCTGGGAGTCGTCCGAACCGACCAGGCGGAGATAGGCTTCATGGACCAGAGCCGCAGCCTGCAACGTGTGCTCGGCCTTCTCGTGGGCGAGCTTCCGGGCGGCGGGCCGGCGCAACGGATCGTAGACCAGCGGCAGAAGCTGGTCCGCAGCCTGCCGGTCGCCAGTTTCGATCGCGCAGAAGATGCGGGCGACGTCGTTCATCGGCGGCATTCGCCTGAACCGGCTCACCACGGACCTCAGTTTCCAGCCCAGCGGCTTCGCTCCGCTAGAGCGACCGGCATCGACGCGGTTTTGGCGAGCGTTGCTTGACAGTGTAACGGGGTGGCCCGACGGTGACGAGGGTGCCAATCCCTGGGCCAAGCCGTTGCACCACGTTGTTATAATGTACGTGTGATTAGATGCAGCGGAGAGATTCTTCGTCGCGGACATCTGCGCACGATGCGCACGTCTGGGGATCGCCGGGCGGAGCCGGCTCCTACAAGTTGTCAACCGGCGAAGGTGTTTCTGTAGGAAGGGGCTCTGTCCCTCGATCTCTTGGTTGCGGCTCCGCCAAGTTGGGCACTGTTCGCGGCAATTCTTCCCTCTGGGGACGTGCCCCTATCAGACGGCCGTGTTTTTTCTACAATGGACCAAGGAGACTGCGGCGTTTTTTCGGCCGCGCCGTATACCGCGCACTTGAATGTCCTGTTCGCGGGAACTAGAATCCGTCTCCTTTGGACGACCGTTGCGGTTCTTGCTGGATCTGACTAGGTACAAGGAGCGCGGCGACTGCCGGTCTCGATCGACTGGACGACCGCCGCGACGATTTCGATGAGTGCAGTCGCGTCGAGTCCCGCCGTCGGATCCGTGCCCGCGGTATCATCGCGCCTCCCTTGGCGCTGGGGTTCATCGATCGGCCTCAAGATCTTGATGGCCGTGACGGGCGTCATCCTCTCTGGCTTTGTCCTGGGCCATATGGCGGGCAACCTCCAGGTTTTCCAGGGGCAAGAAGCGATCGACGGCTACGCCAAGTTTCTCCGGCGCGAGCCCGCCATTCTCTGGACGGTGCGCCTGGTGCTGCTGGCGTCGGTGGGGCTGCATGTCTGGGCCTACCTGGTGCTCTGGCGCTTGAACCTGAAGGCCCGGCCCGAGGGCTACCGGGCGAAAGCGTACAAGGAATCGAGCTATGCCTCGCGGACGATGCGACTGACGGGGCCGCTGCTGCTCGCATTCATCATCTACCACATTTTGCACATGACGACAGGGACGGCTCACCCGCATTTCAAGGAAGGGTTCGTCTACCATAACCTGATCGCCGCGTTCACCGCGGCTCCGGTCGCGATTGTGTATCTGCTGGCCATGGTAATGCTGGGGTTCCACCTCTGGCATGGCGTCTGGAGCCTGTTCCAAACTCTTGGCCTGTCTCAGCCCAGGCACCATTCGATCGGGCGGTGGTTCGCGACGATTTTTACCCTCGTGGTTGTGCTGGGGTTTGCCGCCGTGCCCCTGGCCATCCTCTCCGGGGGCGTCAAGTAGCGAGGAGCGCCTCTCCGTGGATTTGAAATCGAACGTTCCTGCGGGCCAGATCGCAGAGAAGTGGACGAAGCACAAGTTTGACATGAAGCTCGTCAATCCGGCGAACAAGCGGAAGTACTCCGTGATCGTCGTCGGCTCGGGTCTCGCCGGCGCCTCGGCGGCGGCTTCGCTGGCGGAGCTGGGCTACCGGGTGTCGAGCTTCTGCTACCAGGACAGCCCGCGGCGCGCCCACTCGATCGCCGCCCAGGGGGGAATCAACGCCGCCAAGAATTATCAGAACGACGGCGACAGCGTATTTCGCCTCTTTTACGACACGGTCAAGGGGGGCGACTTCCGGGCTCGCGAGGCCAACGTCTACCGGCTGGCCGAGGTCTCGGTAAACATCATCGACCAGTGCGTGGCCCAGGGCGTTCCCTTCGCCCGCGAGTATGGCGGCCTGCTGGCAAACCGGTCGTTCGGCGGCGCCCAGGTCTCGCGGACCTTTTACGCGCGCGGCCAGACGGGCCAGCAGCTCTTGCTGGGTGCCTACCAGGCGCTCGAGCGCCAGATCGGGCTGGGCGCCGTGGCGATGTACCCCCGGCACGAGATGCAGGAGCTGGTCCTGGTCGATGGCCGGGCACGCGGCATCGTCGCCCGCGACCTCGTCACCGGCGAGATCGAGTCGTACGCGGCCGACGCCGTGATCCTGGCGACTGGCGGGTATGGCACGGTTTTTTATCTCGCCACCTACGCCAAGGGATGCAACACGACGGCCATCTGGCGGGCCTACAAGAAGGGGGCGGGGTTCGCCAACCCGTGCTTCACCCAGATCCACCCGACGTGCATTCCGGTCACGGGCGAGCATCAGAGCAAGCTCACGCTCATGTCGGAGTCGCTGCGCAACGACGGCCGGATCTGGGTGCCCAGGAAGAAAGGAGACACGCGGCCGCCCGGCCAGATTCCCGAGAACGAGCGCGATTATTACCTCGAGCGCAAGTATCCCAGCTACGGAAATCTCGCGCCGCGCGACATTGCTTCGCGAGCCGCCAAGGAGGTGTGCGACCAGGGACAGGGTGTCGGCCCGACCAAGCTGGGCGTCTACCTCGACTTCGCCGAAGCGATCGGCCGGCTCGGCGTGGAGACCATCCGCGAGCGCTACGGCAACCTCTTCGACATGTACGAGCGGATTACCGACGAGGACCCCTACAAGGTTCCCATGCGTATTTTCCCCGCGACGCACTACTGCATGGGCGGCCTCTGGGTCGACTACAACCTGATGAGCACGATCCCGGGCCTGTTCGTACTGGGCGAGGCGAATTTCTCCGACCACGGGGCCAACCGCCTGGGCGCAGCGCGCTCATGCAGGGCCTGGCCGACGGCTATTTCGTCGCTCCCTACACGATCGGCAACTACTTCGGCTCGAACAAATTCGAGAAGATCGGGGCCGACCACTCCGCGTTCAAGAGTGCCGAGTCCTGGGTCGCCGCTCACATGAAGAACCTGCTCGCGATCCAGGGCCGGCGCACGGTCGACACCTTCCACCGAGCGCTGGGCAAGATCATGTGGGAGTACTGCGGCATGGCCCGCAACGAACAGGGCTTGAAGACGGCCGTCGAGAAAATACAGGCCTTGCGCGAGGAATTCTGGCACGACGTGCGTGTCCTGGGTGATGGCGAGGAGGTGAATCAATCACTCGAAAAGGCCGGCCGCGTGGCCGACTTTCTCGAGCTGGGCGAGCTTTTGTGTCTCGACGCACTGGAGCGCCGGGAGTCTTGCGGCGGCCACTTCCGCGAGGAGTACCAGACTCCAGACGGTGAAGCCGCCCGCGACGACGAGCATTACTGTCATGCGGCCGTGTGGGAGTACGGCGGATTCGGCCAGCCCGCGATCCGCCACATCGAGCCGCTGGAGTTCGACTGTGTCCCACTCCAGACCCGGAGTTACAAATAACCGATGAGTACCGACCTCACGACTCGGCCCGTCGCCGGTCCCGCCGAGCCCGCCGCCGGACACGGCGGCGAGCGTCTGATCAACTTGACCCTGCACGTGTGGCGGCAGAAGAACCGCGCGGCAAGGGGCCGGTTCGTCACCTACCAGGCCCACGGCATCAGTACGGACATGTCGTTTCTCGAGATGCTCGACGTCGTCAACGAGGACCTGATCGCCAGGGGCGAAGAGCCGATCGCCTTCGACCACGACTGCCGTGAAGGGATCTGCGGCCAGTGCGGCGTCGTCATCAACGGCAGTCCGCACGGGCCGCGACGGGCCACGACGTCGTGCCAGCTCCACATGCGCAGCTTCAAGGACGGCGACGTGCTCACGCTCGAGCCCTGGCGCGCCGCGGGCTTTCCCGTGATCAAGGACCTGATGGTCGACCGCAGCGCCTTCGACCGGATCATCGCCGCGGGCGGTTTCATCTCGATGCATACCGGCAACGCCCCCGAGGCCAACAGCGTTCCCGTGCCGAAGGACGACGCCGAGCTGGCCATGGATGCCGCCGCGTGCATCGGCTGCGGAGCCTGCGTCGCCGCTTGCCCCAATGCCTCGGCCATGCTCTTTGTGGGAGCGAAGGTTGCCCACTTGAACCTGCTGCCCCAGGGTCAGCCCGAACGCTACCGCCGCGCCACCGCGATGGTCAATCAAATGGACGAAGAAGGTTTCGGAAGCTGCACCAACCACGGCGAGTGCGAGGCGGCCTGTCCCAAGGAGATCCCCATCGCATTCATCGCGCGGCTCAACCACGACTGCCTCAGGGCCGGCCTCTTCGGCCACCGTTAGGAACCGCGAAAAAATCCGTTGACAGAATTGGCGGATGGATGACTCCGGCCTGGGGAAAGGTGTCAGCAACCGATTCACGGCTGCTTGGTCAAAAATCGGTTCCTGACACCTTTGCCAGGGCGGTTCCTGACACCTTTGCCGTGACCTGCGGCTTGCATCCTTCTGCGGCCCCACTTAGGCTGAAGACGAAGTTCGGTTCCCATTCGACCGTCACGGTCAGCCCATCGGGCGGTCGCGTCGCGGGGGGGTTGAACATGTCCGATTCACCATACTTGCGTCCTCCTGATATCCCTGTGCGGACCCTGGCCGCGCATCTGGCGGTCGTCGTCCTGGCTCTCGTCGGGCTTGCTGGTGAGTTGCCGGCCCGCGGTCAGGCCCAGACGGCGGATCTCTCGGGGCGGGTTGTGGATAAGGCCGGGGCGGGGGTCTCCGGGGTCAAGGTCTGGGCCATCGGGGGCGATTGGGAGACCCCCGAGACGGTCGCGACGGCGACGACCGACGACCGGGGCCGCTTCGTACTGCCGCGAGCCTGGGGAAATGCCGACGCCCAAGGTCCGCGGTTCCTCAGCGCATTGGCCCGCAGCCACGACGGTCGGATCGGCTGGGAGCGGACGAGGTTTCGTGGCGCCACGGGCGAGGACGAGCTCAAGATCGTCCTGAGCCCGGTGGGTCAGGCCCGGGGCTGGTTGAACGATCATGAGGGCCGGCCGATCGCCGGGGCCGAAATCACGCCGGTCTTGATCAGCCGGCAATCCGAGGACCACCCCGGCCAGGATAGCATCCGGCTCAGCCCGGAGTTCGCCACCCTGTTGCGGACCAAGACGGCCACCGATGGCTCGTTCGCGATCACGGGCATTTCGACGGGCGGCATGGTCGAGGCGACGATTGCGACGCGCGGGTTCGGCGCGCCCGGATTTACTGGGATATTTCCAAGCCCGTGACGATCGTCCTCGACAGTCGGCTCGGTCAGATCGACGGCCGGTTGAAGCCGCCGGATGCACGCGGGCTCGCGGGCAAGGTCTCGGTCACCTTGCGCAGCAAGCCTCCGCCCGAGGATCGCGCCTCAGGCCCGTTCCAGGTGCTCTACTCCCAGACCGTCCCGGCCGGAACGGACGGCTTGTTCCGGTTCGACGACGTGCCCCCCGCCCGCTACGAGATCGTCGCCAACTTCGGCCAGGATTCTCCGTTCGCGGTCAGGGGAGCTCATGACGTCGAGGTCGGGCCCCAGGCCGTCGCCAAGGTCGAGATCCCCCTCGAGCGGCTCCTGACGGTCACGGGGCGCGTCCTCGACGCCCAGACCGGCAAGGGGATCGCGGGGATCGGCCTTCGCTCCTCGATGATCGACTCGCACAATTACCTCCAGATCATTGGCCAGGCCCAGACCGACGCCCTTGGCCGATACACGATCGGCGCCCGGCCTGGGACGATCCAGGTCCAGCCGAACGCGGTGCCCAAGTCTTACCTGGGGCTTTGGTCGAGCGAATGCCCCAGGCTGGAGGTCACGGCCGACCGGACCTGGCCCGATCTCAAGCTCGCTCGCGCCACCGAGCTCGACGGCGTGGTCGTCGACGCCGCCGGCCAGCCGGTCGTCGGTGCCGAGGTCTTGGTGACGACACCCGACCCGAGGGGGTTCTTCTCGGGACGGGCCCCGACCTGGACGGGGCCCGGCGGGACGTTCCACCTCGAACAGCTCGACCCCGACGACACGCTCCCTCTCCGCGCCCGGACCAAGGAGGCAACGACCGACGGCACCATCGTCGTCCGGCCCAGGACGGTCGCTGGGAAGCTCACGCTCACGATCGACCCGAAATTCGCCTTCCGCGTCCGCGGGCTGGTGACCGACCGCTCGGGCAAGCAGATCGCCGGGGCCAAGGTCCAGCTCTGGTGGACTCGCAACTTCGTATCCGCGAGACCCGACGCGATGGGAAAGGGGATCGGCAGCGTCTTGGAATCGGACACGACCGCCGAGGCCGGGTGGTTCGTCTTCCGGGACCTCTGGCCGGGCGATCGGTACAAGGTTGTCGTCCAGGCCGCGGGCTGGAGCAAGGCCGAGTCACCCGAGGTGACCGGCAGGGCCGGCGAGACGCATGACTTCGGCACGTTCGTGCTGACCCAGCTCGAGGGCCACCTTGCCGGCCGCGTGGCCGGCGCCGACGGCCGCCCGATCGCCGGCGCGACCGTGTTCAACCGCGGCGACGGCCCCAGGCCGGTCGAGACGCTCACCGACGATCAGGGCCGATTCGGGCTCGACAGCCTGTTCCCGGGAACCAAGTACGCGTTCGTCCGCAAGGATGGTTATCGCTTCACCGGCATGAAGGCGAACGGCGACGACGACGACCTCGCCGTCACTCTGCTGAGGACGACCGAGCCACCCCCCGCGTGGAAGCCCGAGGTAACGGCGAGCTTTGAAGATCAGCGGGCGTTCGCCCGGCGGATCCTGATCCGGCTCTGGGACAAGTTCGGCAAGAACGCCGACCGGAACGGCGCATTCCATTGCATCCTTGACATGGCCCGGATCGACCCGGACCTCGCCTTCCAGTGGTCGGCCGACCATGGACATCGCTACGATGGGCGGATTCGCCAGGCGGCGGCTGAGATGCTCGCCGACCTCGACGGCCAGGAGGCGCTGGGAATGCTGACCCCGGCCGCCCCGAGCGAGAGCCAGTACACCTTCCAGCGGCTCGCCGATCAGTTCGCTCCGACAGATCCCGAGAAAGCCATGCTCTTTGCCGACGAGGCGGTGGTCCGCGCCCGCGCGCTCTCCCAGCCCAACCGCGCCGCCGCCCTGGCCCGGGCGGGGACCGTGCTCGTCCGGCTCGGCCGGGCCGAAGCCGGTCGCAAGCTGATCGAAGAAGCCGCCCAGGCCGCCAACCGCCTGGGGACGGAGCTCATGGAAGGTTACACCCGCGGCGTCGTCGCCAAGGCGCTAACCCCGTTCGACGCCAATCGCGCACTGGCGCTCCTCGAGCCGATCCATGGCAATGACCGTTATCTCGCGTTCGTCGCCGCTGCGCTCGCGGAGAAAGACCCGGCGCGGGCCGTCACTCTGGCCGACGCGATGGCCGGCAACGGGCCGTACCCGGATCGGGCCAGGACGGAGATCGCCAGCCGGATCGGCGCCGACCGGCCCGACGAGGCAGTTCGGATCATCGAAGGCATGAAGAGCTTCGCGGCTGACTATATGCGGGCCGAAGCGTTCGCCTGGCTGGCCATCGCGATCGCGCCGCGCGACAGGCCTCGCGCCTTCGCACTGATCGACCGCGCCCTGGCCTCGCCGGTCGATCGGCCCAGATTGTACGAGAGCTGGATCAACTCCGGCGGCGGGACGGCCTCGGCCGCGCACATGGCCGCCGCCGCGCGGCAGGTCGGCTACCCGGACATGGACAGCGTGATCATGCGGGTGATGACGACCCGGCCCAGCCTCTCCGGGCCCCGGGTTTTCGACCCCGGCATGCAGATCCGATCGGCCACGATGGCTGCGATCCCCCTGGCCCTGGTCGACCCCGGCGCGGCCCGGGTGCTGCTGGAGCAGCTCGAAGCCCGGAGCGGCCTGCGCCCGACAAGCTCGCCGACGTCGCCGGCCGCGACTGGCTCCGCGCCTGGGCCTTGGTCGACCTCAAGAAGGCCGAAACCTTCTTCGAAGCCCAGCTCACCGCCATCGAACGGACCAAGGACGTGAAACTCGATCATGCCGGGTTCTTCAGGATGACCGAGATCCTGGCCCTGCCGCCCCACCGCCGCGCCCTTGAGGTTTTCCACATGGATGGCACTGGCCGACCGATGCTTCCTTATTAAGAGATCCTCGACCGATTTGACGGCTCCGAGGATCCCCCGAACCTCATACGTGCCGGTCGATGAGTCTCAAGGCCGCCGATCTACGCTGGTCTCCCGGATTACCAAGAGAAAGACGAAGATTAAGATTCGCAGATCTTCGCTCAGCGGCCCTTCACGAGTCCGGGCCGTACCTTCACCAGGACCTGAAATTGCCCGCCGTTGTTGTCCCACTGGGTGCCGTCAAGGCTGGCCAGGTAAAGGTGAGTCGCGCCGGTAGGTACATGGAAGCTCACGGGTTGACCATCGCTCGTCGCGCCGGTGCCGATGAAGAATACCTGCCCAAGGGGCGGGGACACGCTCGTCGCAGAAAGAGAGCCGGTTTCTGGCGCCGGGGCGGTTCCGGGAGCGTCTCCGAGGAAAACGCCGACCAGCGAATTCAGGGGAAGGTTCCAGGAACTGATCGCCCCCTGGCTGCCGAAAGCCGCCGAGATTGGGCTGTCCCCGTTTGGCGACCCGCCCGGATTGGAAGGATCGTTGCTCGTCTGGCCCGTAGCCGTGATGGTCAACGTTTCTGACCCGGTGACAGGTATCGAGGGAGGCACGGTGCCGTCGGCGATCGCTGTCGCCAGAAGGTGTTTCGCGGGGTCCGCCGGGGAAGGGTCCGCCAGGTAAGGGTCGGCCGTCCCGGGCACCGACACGGCGAGCGCCGACAGGACTTGACGAGTTTCCAGGTTTTCCAGGCTGTGTGGAACGGTTGCGCGGGCCGGACGGACCAAACGTCTTCCGTTGGATCTTCGCGAGACATTGCGTTCACGACTGCCGATCCATTTCGCGATTCCCATTGGCCGAGCCTCCTTGCTCGTCACGCCACACTGAACCACGTGGCGAGAAGCGGTGTCGGCCGTAACAGCGCCGATCCGCCCAAGAAACGTCGTGGCAACTTCCTCATTTGACAAATGAACACACGGGATTAGATCGTCCTGGGTCGATCTCGACATGAGTAAAACGGGAATGACTGAAACCAGATGCGCTCTGGCTCTGGTCTCTGGTTGCAGCAGCCAGCCAAGGCAGCCAAAATCAGAATGCCGGCGAGAATGGTCTGCCGGCCTGTGGACCTTGAGAGCGATCACTGAAAACGGCCGGAGCGTTACCCACCTTCCGGATTTTCTGGCCTCCTGCTTTCCTGGGTTCCTCATCCAACCCTTAATGAATGAGAGGCAATTCGCGCAACAAAACTGGTGGGAAGCGCGAAATGCTGCAGGGTCAAGTTTTCATCAGCCCAGCCACCCCCGAGCCCGCTGGGGTGTGAGAGCGCCGTTGACACAACAAGGCCGGTCCACCCAACGCCTTTGAGCGTAGCGGACCGGCCTCGGTATTCAAAACTCGTCCCGCACTTGAGCGCCCGGACAAGATTGGCAAGGTGTGGGACTTCTGAATGTGAATGGCCTCGTGCCGGCCGCATAATCGGTCAAGACGTCTTGACCGCAATCTTCTTCGGCCGCGCATCGGGGTGCTTGGGCAGGGTCACGGAAAGGATTCCGTTGGCCAGCTTCGCCTCGACCTGGTTGGAATCGACCGAGTTCGGGAAGCACGATCGCCCGTTCGAGAACGCCGAAAGTACGACCGTTGAACGTGTACTTCCGCGACTCCTCTTCGCGTCTCTGCGCCTTGATGGTCAAGACCCGGTTGTGAACCGTGATCTCGAGGTCTTTGTCGGGAACGCCGGGCAAATCGGCCTCGACGTAAATATTGTTATCGTCCTGCCACATGGAAACGGGAACGAAACCCCATCCCCAGCCCGGACGATCGAGGTCCAGCTCGTCGCCGAACAACCGGTCAAACAAGGTGTCCAGCCCGTTGAGCCCGGTGCCTGCGAAAGGAGAGAGCGACATATTGGTTCGTAGCACTGGCAACATTTCTCACGCTCCTTTAATCACTTCACGGGCCACTCGAAAGGAAATCCCTTGTCTCGTTCTGGCCAGCTCGCCGCCCGTGTCATTCGAGCTTAGCCCAGTGCCACAATTTGAACGCAACTGGCGTGCCATGGCTGCCAATTGTGCTAAGACTCTATTGCAAAATGATTTACAGACTAGACGACGACGCGAGCTGTTTTTCTTGCTGCCAATTTTGACAGACTCGCTCAACGATTCTGCCAATTTGGCACAACGCAAAATATTGGGCCTCGGAACAAACTGCCATATTGGCTGGACCCGGTGCTTGGAAGTCCTACGAGCCCCGAACGTTCCGCCTGTCTCCCACGTTCCCCAACCGCTCGTCCGCCTGGTCAAAAACGAATTCCTTAAGTCAAGAATCGATGAAGGGTGACGAATTCGCTGATAGGGAGGATTCTCTCTGTCGGGAGGAGAGTGCGTCTCAGGAGGTTGGCCAGGAGATTGCCAGGGGAGCCGATGTATGCGCTGGAAGAAGGATTATCGACCGGGCGGAGAATTTGGTGGGGAATTCGAGACCGACGGGGTGCTGGCGACCCTGCCGCGGCGATTGGGTCGCGCGCTCGGGCAGTTGGCGGTTGTGGGACTGATGATCGCAGGTTCCGCGGTCGTATTCACCGCAGACGTGAGTGAGCCGCCCCCGGATCTGTCCCGTCCCATCGGCGCGACCGAGCCCCCCGTTGGCGTCGAGGCGGTGGCGTTCTCGCCGGACGGCCGCACGATTGCGTCTTGCGGCTGGGACGCGTCGGTGCGACTCTGGGACGTCAGTGGCAGAGACGGTGATCGGTCGTGCGAGCCGGTGTATCTGAACCATGATTCTCCGCGGCTGGCCCTGGCGTTTTCTCCTGATGGGCGCTACCTTGCCACCGGAGGAAAAGGATCGCTCGCGGTCTGGTCGCGCGAGCAGGGGACCTATCAAGCGCTCTTCGAGAAAATCGGCCGGACGGCTCGTTGTATGGCGTTTTCGCCTGACGGTAAGACCCTCGCGCTGGGAAGTGATGACGGTGCGATTCTTCTGTGGGAGATACCAAGCTGGCGCGAACGAGCGGTTCTGCTTGCTCATACGGATGTCGTTCGGTGCGTGGCCTTCTCTCCCGACAGCCAGCGCCTGGTTTCGTCGGGTCAAGACCGGCGCATCATGCTGTGGGACGCGATTGGAGGCGTGGCGATCCGCCAGCTCGGCCAGCCGGGACTCAATCCGGTCCAACTGGCGGCCTTCTCGCCTGACGGCAAGACGGTTGCCATCGGAGAAATCAGCGGCTATCCCTATGATGTTGGCCTGGTCGATCCCGAGACTGGCGCAGTTCGCGCGCGCCTTTCGGGCCACCCGTACGGCATTTACACGATGGCGTTCTCGCCCGACGGCCGAACGCTCGCGACCGCCGGGCACGACGATTGCATCAAGCTCTGGAACCTCCGCAATGGCGAGCAGCGCCGGACGATCTCCGAGCACGTCGGCCGCGTCAAGGCACTGGCCTTTTCACCCAGTGGAGCTCAACTCGTGTTCGCCGACGTCGATGACAACCTCAGGCTGCTGGATCTCAGACCCAAGAGAACACGTCTCTTCAGCCGCGTGTTGACCAAGGACGCGTCACGGCCGGGATCAACGCATCCGCGGCCAATCCACTCGTAGGATCTCGCTCGAGTCGCGGATCGCGTGGGAGACCCAGGGTTGTGCGCATTCTCGTCGTCAGCGACTTGCACGGCGACGTCAATTCGGCGCACCGGGCCGCGACTTTCGTGCATCCCGAGATGATTCTCTCGTGCGGCGACTGGGGCGACCCCGATCAGGTTGACGAAACGGAACTGAACTCGCTCCTGGCAAGGGCGCCGGTCTATACAACGTTCGGCAACCACGACCCGCTCGACCTTTTGGCGCGTTTACAGAACCCCGACGGATCGGCGGTACTGCTGGCACAAGGGCGGCCCGTGAAAATTGCGGGCCTCCGGCTGGCGGCGATCGGCGGCATCTGGGCCAAGTCGCATGCCAAACGACACTACGTGACCGATGCCGACGTCGCCCTGGCGGCGGCGCGGATCGCGCAAGCCGGGCCGGTTGACATCCTGATCACGCATGGTTGCGCCGTCGGTCTGGCCGACTTGACTCCCACCGGCCGCCATGGGGGCCAGCGATGTTTCCTCGACGCGTTCCAGGCCGTTTCGCCGCGGTTGCATCTCTGCGGCCACCTGCACGTCCCCCAGGAACGCACCCTCAAGGACGGGCGTCGAATTATCAACGTCGGTCAGACACCGGCGGGCTCGATCGTGGTCGTCGACTTCAACGACGAGACAGGGGCACTCGAGGCTAAACTCGAGAAGTTGCCGGCGGGCTGATTGCCCAAAAGCGGGATAAAAGCACGTGCTGATGCGCCGGGTTGTTGTAGGAGGGGGCTCCGTCCCCCGATCTCTTGGTCGCGGCTACGCCGCGTTGGGATCGGGACGCAAATAACTACCCGGTAAAGTCGTCTTTCGCGGAGCGAAAGGCGACACTGATTTTCGCCCCACGCCATTCAAGGTTTCTGCGTGAACGCGGTGGTTACATCGACGGAGAATTCCGGCAGCAGTTTTGACGTTGTGCGCGTTCCTTTGGAAAATAAACTCAATTCTACCCATGTCCGTAACCGCGGTCGAAGGCCTCGAGATCGCGAATGTAGGCGGCGTAGATCGTACGGAACGTGTCGTAGTCGATCGTCCAGCGCGGGGCGTCCTCGGTATGGCGGTGGCAGTGCTCCTCTATGAGCCTGTGCAAGAACTTGAAAAGGTGGCGAGGGGTGCGCAGGTTGCCCAGGGCGTCCTTGAGGTAGTCGTCGCTGATGGCGTCGTCGATGAACCGGCGTAATCGCGGGGCTTCTCCGTTGGCGCTGGGTCCTGCCGGCACGCGCGGAGGCGGTCGCTGGCCAGATCGTACAGGGACGGCCCGGTCCAGCGCAGCGGCTTGATCAGGTTGAGCTTGTCGGGGCGGGCGCGGTCGTAGAACTCCTTGTCTTCCTTTTCGAGGTAGTAGGCCAGCTCGATCGGCAGGAGAAGTTTGACTCCGATGCCGGGATGGCGGAGAAACTTGTGGTCGAGCAGCGGCCAGATCAGCGCGCGCATCTTGCGCGGGTCTCCCTCGACCTGCTGAGGCTCATCGACCCGGTCGATCAACACGACGATCCCGGAAAACCCGAGCGTTTCGATGACGGCCTGGAACTTGCGCAAGAGCTCGTAGCGTTCCTCGGCGCCACGGCGCGAGGCCGTCGGCAGCGGCTGGCCGCTCAGCTCGCTCGGCTTGAACCAGAGCAGCTCCCAGCGCAGGGCCGACGGGTCCCGGCTGAGAACCCGCAGTCCCTTGCGGATGTCACGCGCAAAGAACTCGGCTCGAGCCAGCCGCCAGCCCCAGTAAAGCCAGCCCGCGATCGGTACGGCGAGCCAGGGAAGCATACTGAGCCGAAGCAGGGATGGGAACCAGAGAATGAGCGCGATCACAAGCAGCGTTGTTCCAAAGCCGATCTGAAGGTCGCGCCGGGCCCAGAGCGGCCGGAAGCCCGATCGACGGCGCAGCCGGCTCCAGCGGCGGGCGATCGGCTCGCCGGTCGATGCGTCGTAAAGCGCGGCCAGCATCAAAAGGTCGCGCCGCTGGTCGAGACCCAGCACGGTCAAATCCACCTTTTCGGTGGTCAGCAGGTCAACAAGCTGGGTGACGCCGAGCGAAAGGATCGCGTCCATGTGGTCCTGGAGCCGCCAATCCGCCAGCACCTGATCCATGCTGGCAGCTTTGATCGCCGCCCGGCAGTTGTCGAGGTACGGATTGAAGTCGTCATAGGAGAGGATAAGGACCCGCTCGGCCGGGTTCGCCTGATTGTAGGCTTGCAGCTCGGAGGTCGCCTGGAGCCGCAATGCCGTCTTGCCGCTTCCTTTCTCGCCGAAGACCAGAGCGGTGGATGGATCGGCCGGGCTCCCGAAAAACTTGTTCCATGCCGGATGATGGATCGTGGCCATGCAGCGCCGCTTGAACACAGTATCCGTCTGCGCGTCCTCCTCGCTGAACGGATTTCCGGCGATCCCATGGTGTTGCATGAAATGTTCCAGCTTCATCCTCGACAGTGCCTTTCCTCTAGATCGTCCGCCCGAAACAGTGGGTACACAGCTTGATCCATCGACCTCGAACGCTCTTTGCCGATTGTTGCGCGTCCCTCTGGTCTTACCTTATTCAGTTGCCGGCCGCAATCGCGGGCGATTGACGGTAGGTGCACCTGCCCCCTACCATGCTGTCTGAAGCCGACGCACGTTACGGGCCGTGATCGGTTTCACGAGAAGATCCCGCTGAACGTTGCGTCGCGCGGGGAAACGATTGTCCAGAACGACGGGAGTGAGGGTATGGTTTGGGGCTCATTTCATTGTGCCGCGCGGCTCCGGACGGATTTCCCCCCCTTGGCAAGCGGGGAAAGTGCGCGCGCAACGAAACGGGGAGAAACTCAATGACGAGCCGACCCCAACTTTTCACGGCGCCAGCAGCAACCTATCGGGTCGGGCTGCTTGGTTTGGTGTTGCTGTTGGGATCCGGATGCGGCGCTCAACCGCCTCGAGATCCCGGCGCGAATCGCGCGGCAAGGGCGCGCCTGGCACCCGATCGCGGTGAAGCGCGAGAGCCTGCCATTCGCGAGCCGCTACGGCTCGCCGCGGCCAGTGACTTGCAGGCCGCCCTACCGGAACTTGCAGCTCGATTTCAAGCGCGAACCGGGTTGGCGACTTCCCTCATTTTCGGTGCGTCGGGACTACTCGCCCACCAGATCAAGGCGGAAGCGCCGTTCGACGTTTTCCTCGCAGCCAATCGGGCGTTTGTCCGCGATCTCGTTGACGGCGGGCTGATCGCGGCCGATTCGGCTCATCCCTACGCACGCGGCTCGCTGGTCCTCGCCGTCCATCGAGGCCTGGGAACGGAAGTACGCACCGTGAAACAACTGACGCAGGCCGCCGTGAAGAAGGTCGCGCTGGCGAACCCCGCTTTCGCACCTTACGGCAAGGCTGCGAAGCAGGCACTCGAGCGTGCGGGGATCTGGCAGGAGCTAGAGCCCAAGATCGTCATCGCCGAGAGCGTGCGGCAGGCTCTGGTCTATACCCAGCGGGGCGACGCCGAGGCCGCCTTGATCGGCCGGGCCATCTCCCGGGTGCCGGAGATCCAGGCATTCGACGTCGACCCCCAGCTCTACGACCCGATCATCCAGGAGCTGGGGATTGTGGCAGCATCCCAGCGCCTGACGGATGCCCAGCGATTCATCGATTTTGTGCTGGGAGCAGAGGGACAGGGAATCTTGCGGGAATTCGGCTTCGCGCCCGCATTTGATCGGTAGACCAATCACCTCCCGGTAACGTCGTCTTTCGCGGAGCGAAAGGCGACACTTGATCCCGCCCCGCCGCTGAGTCGAAGCGGGACCCTGACTCGCGCGGATGCTAGGCTTCCCGTCGAGGATTCCGAAAGGCTAGAATCAGGGCGAGCCATTCACTTGCACGCGATAAGCTGAGGAGCCAAGTCATGTCGACGATCACAAGTCCACCGCGTCGCGCCAGGACCTCGCCATCGCCCGCGGCCCCGGGCGTCGTACTGGCTGAGCAGCGGATTGTGATCCGAGGGGTAAGTTGGGAAATCTACGATCTGCTATCCGACGCCATCGGCGAAAAGCAGCACGTCTACCTTGCGTACGATGGAAGGGACCTCGAAATCATGACCAAGGGACGGATTCACGAGAACTACGGGGATTTCCTCCGAAAATTCGTCGGTGCGGTGACGTTCGAGCTGCGGATCCGCTGTCGCTGTTTAGGCGAAACGACCTGGAAGCGCCCCGCGATTGAGCGGGGACTCGAATCTGACCTCTGTTATTATTTCTCGCCCGAAAAGATCGCCGCGGATGTCGACTTGGTGGCTCGCAAGGTCAAGGACATCGCCGACTATCCCAACCCCGACCTGGCGATCGAGGTTGACATCTCGCCGTCGCAGGTCGACCGTCCCGCAATCTATGCAGCGCTCAAGGTCGCGGAACTCTGGCGATTCGGAGAAGAATCACTCGTGATCGAGCATCTGACTGAGGATGGGACCTATGCCCCGGCCGAGTCGAGCCGATTCCTGCCGGTTCGTGCCGAGGAGGTCTACCGGTGGGTGGCCGTCGAGGATTCGAGCGATGAGTTGGTTTGGGAGGAACGACTACGCGATTGGGCTCGCGCGGAGCTCCAGCAGCGAAGGTAAGCCCAGCGCTGGCATCTCGCCGTCCGGAGGTGGGCAACGGCCCAACCGACGCTTATGGGCGATCTGAGTCCCCTCTGGCTCTCCCTGCGGGTCGCGGGCTTGGCGACGCTTCTGATCGTCGCCGTCGGCCTGCCGGCGTCGCTCTTCCTGGCGCGAGCGCGATTTCCGGGCAAGGCGCTCGTCGCCGGCATCTTGATCCTGCCCTTGGTGCTGCCGCCGACCGTCCTGGGCTACTACCTGCTGGTGATCCTCGGCCGCCGTTCGCTTCTGGGACACTGGCTCGAGGAGACTGTGGGAGTCACGCTGGTCTTTCACTGGTCGGGAGCGGTCGTGGCATCGGCGGTCGCGGCTTTTCCGCTCTTTCTCCTGCCGGCCCGCGGGGCCTTCGAATCGATCGACCCGACGCTCGAGGACGCCGCCAGGTTGCTGGGCCGCGGCGAGATCTCGGTCTTCCTGGCGGTGACGATCCCGCTGGCCTGGCGGGGCCTGGCCGCCGGAGTCGTCCTGGCTTTCGCCCGCGCCCTGGGGGATTTCGGAGCGACCCTGATGGTCGCCGGCAACATCCCCGGCCTCACCCAGACGGCCGCACTGGCGATCTACGACGCCGTCCTGGTCAATGACACCGCTCGCGCCGGCTGGCTGACCTTCTGGATCTCGCTGGTCTCGATCACGGCACTCTTCTTCGTCCAGCGCAGCTTGCGAACTGCGCGAAAATAACTGGCCGCCAAAGTTGGCTTTCGCGGAGCGAAAGGCGACAATTATCGTCGCGAGGAACGCCGCGGTGAATGAGCCCATTGACCGGATCCTCGACGTCCAGTTGGCACGCCGGGTCCATCCCGGCTTGATGATCGACGTCTCCCTTGGTCTGGGCCGTGAGATCGGCATCGTCTTCGGAGCCTCCGGAGCCGGCAAGACAACTCTGCTGCGATTGATCGCCGGACTGGCGACACCCGACTCGGGCCACGTTCGCCTCGATGGCACTGTTCTTTTCGACTCAGCGCGAGGGATCAACCAGCCCCTCCGCCGGCGCCGGGTCGGAATGATCTTTCAGGACGATTGCCTCTTCCCCCATCTGAATGTCGCCGCCAACGTCCGGTTCGGTCTCAAGGACTGGGGTCGCGATCGGGCCGCCGACCGGCTGGCGGAGGTGGCCGCCCTCTGCGGGGTGGAAAAACTGATGGATCGCCGTCCGGTAACCCTGTCGGGCGGTGAGCGGCAACGGATCGGGCTGGCCCGGGCCCTGGCCCCTCGGCCCGGGCTCTTGCTTTGTGACGAACCGGTCTCGGCCCTCGACCTCCCCAATCGTCATGCCTTGATTGACCGTCTTCGTGCCATCCAGCATGCCCAGAAGATCCCGATCCTCTATGTCACACACAGTCCGTCGGAAGCAATCGCGCTCGGCGCCCGGCTGTTCCTGCTGGACCAGGGAAAAATTACGGCCCAGGGGCCGGCTCTGGAAATCTTGAGCTCGACCGGGCGGGGCCCGCTCGCGTCAATTCCGTGGGACGGACTGCGCAATGTATTCCCTGGCCGTCTGCTCGACCATCATGCCGACCAGTGGGCCAGTCGCGTTGCGCTCGATCCGGGCCCGACTCTCATTGTGCCGAGACTTTCGCAGCCGCCGGGGACACGCGTGTTGCTGGAGGTCCGCGCCGACGACATCATTCTCGCCCGCCAGCCGATCGCCGGACTCTCCGCCCGCAACCAGTTTCCGGGCTCCGTCGAGCGCATCGTCCACCACGGGCCCGAGGCCGAGGCATTCGTCATCACCGGCGGTCTGACCTGGATCGTGAGCCTGATCGCGCCGGCCGTCGACCAGCTCGAGCTGACCGCCGGCTCGCAAGTTCAATTGATCGTCAAATCGCGAAGCTGCCATGTTTCGGTTGCGGGCCCGACTGGGTGATTCTGATATAGTAGGTTAGCTTGCGCCTGAGAAAACAGAGGTTGGAACATGAGCACGATGGTTGCGACGCAACCGGAAGCTTCACGCCAGAAGATTGAGGTAACGCCCGAGGAACTGTTGTCGATGCCCGATGGCGGACACTACGAGCTCATCGATGGAGAACTGAAGGAGAGAAATGGGAGTGTCCTCTCCAGCATCGTAGCGGTGAATATGAGTACTTCACTCAAGATTCACTGTGCCCAAACCGGGGCCGGCGACGTCCTTGACTCGGAGTGCGGCTACAGATGTTTCCCGTGGATACCTCGCCGCGTCCGCAGAGCCGACGTCTCCTTCATCCGGAAGGGACGCCTGACCGATGAAGTCCTCTCCGAAGGCGACTGCTCGATTCCGCCCGACCTGGCCGTCGAGGTCATATCGCCCAACGACCTTGCCTCGGAGCTCAATCTCAAAATCGAAGAATACCTCAGGGCGGGCGTCAGGCTGGTCTGGGTCGTTGATCCCGAGGTCCGTACAATCGAGGTTTATCGCTGCGACGGAACGACCCAGCGGCTCCGGGAGAATGAGAGACTCTCGGGTGAAGACGTCTTGGTGGTATTCGAGTGTCAAATCGCATCGCTGTTTCCCAAACCAGGCCCAGCTCAAACCCAAACCGCAAGGAGCACCGAGCCGTCTCAGGCCGGTTCCACGTGATCCTTTGCACGTGCCGAGGCGAATCACCTTCTCATGCCGAATGCTCACGCCACGATCGGAGAAGAGCCCTGTCCGGATGCCGGGCCCGCGCAGCCGCGGTCGCGGGACAGTTTCGTGCCGGAAAAGAGGGTCATCGAGGGAAGCGGGCCGCCGCTGGCGACCGAGATGCGCCCGGTGCTTCAGCAGAGACTGCGGGCGGCGGCGCTCGTGCTGGTTGTCGGCTTCGCGCTTTTCTTCCTGCGCTCGCTGCTTCTGCACCGGTTCGAATCGGTCACCGTCTTCTTCAACGGGTTGATGCTTCTGCTCTTGATCCTGAGCTTCGCCGCGCTCTCCAGCCGCTGGAGACCGACGCATGCCCAGCTTCGGGTGTTCGAAGTGAACCTCTTCGCACTGATTCTGGCGTTCTTCACGACGGCCCAGTATGCCTTGATGCTCGCGAGTGTGCGGGCTGATGATCCGTTCCATCTGCTGTCGGTCGTCAAGGGCAACCTGCTGGGCATGCTGGCGATGATGTTCACCTACGCGATCTTCATTCCCAACAACTGGCGGCGAGCCGCCCTCATGATCGTGCCGATGGCGCTGGCCCCCATGGTCGTGCCCTGGGTGCTGGGGCAGTTCCACCCCGAGCTTTACGAGGTCGCCATGCGCGTCGGCAACATCGAGCAGCTTTCCGAGCACGGCCTCTTCTTGTTTCTGGGCGCTTTTACGGCCATTTACGGCACGCACACGATCAACAGCCTGCGCACCGAAGCCTATCAAGCCCGGCTCTCGAACCAGTACCACCTGGGGCGCAAGCTCGGAGGCGGCGGCATGGGCGATGTCTATTTCGCCGAGCATCAATTGCTCAAGCGGCCCTGCGCAATCAAGCTCATCCGCCACGAGCTGGCTGGAAACCCGCGCATCTTCGCCCGCTTCGAGCGGGAAGTCCGGGCTACCGCCGCTCTGTCGCACTGGAACACCATCGAGATTTATGACTACGGCCGCAATGACGACGGCTCGTTTTACTACGTCATGGAATATCTACCGGGGCTCAGCCTTTCTCAGCTCGTCCATCGCCACGGGCCGATGGCGCCGGCGCGCGTGATTTACCTGCTCCGTCAGGCCTGCGACGCGCTCGGCGAGGCGCACGAATCCGGGCTGGTGCACCGCGACATCAAGCCGGCCAACTTGATGTCGGCTTATCGAGGCGGTCACTACGACGTGGCCAAACTGCTTGATTTTGGCCTGGTCAAGACCTTGAGCCAAGATCAATCGATCCACCTGTCTCAGGAGGGGACCGTCGCGGGCTCGCCGCTCTACATGGCCCCCGAGCAGATCATGAACACCGGCCCCGCCGACGCGCGCACCGACATTTACGCACTGGGCGCCGTCGCCTATTTCATGCTCACTGCACAGCCGCCTTTCTCGGGGGAGAATGCGATGGCCGTCATGATCGCCCACACCCGCGATCCGGTGCCGCCGCCGTCACAGATCAAACCGGGCATCCCGTCCGACCTCGCAGAGGTCGTGCTGCGCTGCCTCGCCAAGGACCCCAACGACCGCTACCCCAATACGTCCTGCCTGGCCGAGGCGCTGAACGCCTGCGCGGACGCCGCCAACTGGTCCCCCCAACACGCCGCAGAGTGGTGGCGCAGCCATGGCCAGACGGCTCCGCCCGCCGCGACAGCGGCTCGGACAACGGCACAATCCGGCGACGAAAGGCTTCCGCGTCCGGGATCGGACGGTATGGCATCGGACAACGCCGCGCAATCCGCCGAACCGCGCCGCGTGGTATGAAGGCAGAATGAAAGAGAACGTGGGCGACGTCTACGATCCCCCGATCCAGCAGGCCGACAGCCATCGGATGGAAGCGCTGGGGCCAATCGTGCCTCGGCCTGAAAGGCCGACGGAACGCAGCCCAGGGTTGCACCCTGGGCTGCGTTCCGCCGGCCCTTTGGGCCGGAAACGCCGGGAACAGAACCAAGCCTTCCCACCCGATACAGCCCACAACGGCTGGGCGGCAGGTCGATGAATTTTTGCCGGCCGCCTCGGATGGCGTTAAGGATCTGGACGCAAAATAACTTCCCGTGATAGTCGTCTTTCGCCGAGCGAAAGGCGACAACGATTTTCGGCCAACGCCTCAGGCTATTCTGGGGTTCGTAAGTTCTTGCCGGACAGCCCGGGATAGTCCGTCCCGTAGCGCAGGGCCCGAAAAATGGGATTCACGCCGGCTGGTCGTGGGCCGGCTATCGCCGTGGGACCGCCGGCCCCGTTCGGGCCGCGTGCTGCTCCTCGCACGCTGCCGCCGCCAATCCCCAGGCGGCCCCCGCGACCGAAATCTTGCTTCAACTTCTCGAACTGAGTCTTCTGGTTGATCGTGAGGATCTGATCGAGTTTGTCGTCAACGCTCTTCTGGAGCTCCGTGAGTTTCTTCTTTTGCTGGTCGGTTGGCTTGAGCATGACCTGCCTGGACAGCGACATGATCTGACCGGGCGCGGCAAATCCGCCGGAACCTTCGGGCTCGGAGCCGCTCATTTTTCGCAGGCGATCCTTTTGCCCGTTGTCGAGGATCCTGTCGATCTCGGCGTCGACCTCATGCTGAAAGCCGTCGAGGTCTTTCTTCTGGTCCGGAGACATCTTGAGCGTCTCCGTCAGGAGGGGGGGCAGGATTTGCTGCGGCCGGGCCGCGGGCTCTTGCCGATCCGGGAGATGACCGGGCTCGGCTTCGCCTGACGGGACGATGCTGGAGAGTGTTTGTTGCCAGACGACCGTTCGATCCGGCGCCACTTCGAAGATCGTGCCGCTCACGCCATCACAGATCAAGGTGTTGCCGTTGGGGAGGCGCTGCGCACTGGACAGGAGCCCGACGGAGAAGTCGGTCGCGATCGGCGCGGTGTAGCTCCAGACCGGTTTGTTCGGCCCGAACGCGGCCCCCGGTTTGCGAGTGTATCGGCCGCCGGCTTCGAGCGGCAGCACAATCTCGTCCACCGACGAATAGTCGCTTCCCGGCCGGCCGAGGCCGTTGTTGAACACCAGGACGTGTCCCGCGCCGGGCACGCCCCGCGGGATCCAGTGCGCGTCATGGGGGGAAAAGAGCCGCTCATCGAGTTTGGTGCCGGCTCGATAGGCCTGGGGGTTCCCCCAGCGGTAGAGCAGATCTCCGCCCATCCCGCTTCGGCCTCCCGCGTGGCCTCGCGCCTCGGCCGATGTGGTACTGTGGTCGATGAGCCAGAACTCGCTGAATGCACGCACGGTCAAGAGGATCTGGTCGAGGTCGGCGTCGTAGGACACTGCGTTGACGTGAGTCCAATCCGGCATGACCGCCGGGTTCCCCCGCGCGGCAGGGGCGCCCAGGTATCCAATGCTATTGAGGGTTTTCAGTTGGTTCTTTCGTCTTGCTTCCTCCTGGCGTGACCCACGGGCGTGCGTCACTTCATCCAGAAGGGTCTGACCAAAGTTGACGTCGATCAGCTCGGGATGGGCCGGCACGTCGCCATAATTCTGCCCAGAGGAATCGCGGTTCTGAATCAGATGGTCCCATACGTGCCACTCCCACACGACCTCGCCGGTTGTCTTTCCCGTGGGCTTGATCTCGATCAATGAGTTGACGAGCCAGGGGCCGTCGACGGATTCCCGGGCCCGTCCGGCGGCGATCGTTTCGTCGGCCGTCTTGACCTCCCACACGATCAAGAGCACGTTGCCGCCCGGCAGCCTGGCAAGGTCGTGGTGGGGAATCTGTTTGTCGTTGTGGAATTTGAAGTCCCAGACGAGCTCGCCATCCCAGGTGAATTCCTGAACCCGGCCGCCGGCCTGGGGACCGCCAAAGAGTCGCTCCTCCGCGGGAAGCTGGGCAGCCCGCAGCAGGTGGCCATTTTCGAGCAGGTACGCAGCCTGGCCCGCGGCGTACTTGCTTTCCCAGGTCCGCACGGCCCTTCCCTGCATATCGACGAGGTGCGTCCTGGTCGAAAGCACGGGCGCGACCAGCGTATATCCGGGAAACGCCTTGGGCTCGGCAAGCAGCCCCGATATGAACCGGGCGACCGCGGTAAGGAACGCAAGACCGAGCGCGGCCAGGAGGATGATCTTCGTTGCGAGACGCATCAAGTGTTCCGATCAGTGGTGAAAGCCGCTGAGTTCTACCGACGCGTCTCCCGCGGTTGCGCGAGCCTTCTCTTGATCCCCGGGAAGGTACCGCGAACCGATCGCAAAGAAGAGGAAGCCCAGGAACAATACGGGGGCGACTGCCAGCATGGCCACGGTCAGGTTGGAGTTCTCGACCGGAGCTGCGCCGACGGATGTGAAGAACCTTCCAAGCGCGGAATTGGCGACCGCCGGGGTACCGAACCAATCCGAGGTCCAGCCGAGCACGATCGGCGAGCTGATATCGCCGAAAAGATGGATCAGAAAGATGAACGAGGCGTAGGCTGCGGCACGGCGGTTCGGGGGAACGACATTGGCGGTCACCGTGTTGCACGGTCCCAGGACCATCGACAGGAGGATCGACGCGCCGAACAGGAAGCGGAGCGAGGAATCATACTCCGGCTCGAGAATGCCGAACGCTCCCAGGGGAATGGCTCCCAGGACGGCGAGCGCGGCGATCAAAAGATAGGCTCTCTTGGTGAACCGTTGCACAAGGTCGGGGAGGAACATACCGAGGATGATGCCGAGGATGCCGGCAACGACCAGCAGGCGGCCGATCCGGTCGCCCGCCTGGGTTGCGGTCAAGTTGTACACGCGCTGATAAAACGTCGAGCCCCAGGCTGCGTAGGCGCCGGTGGCGAAGGTCACGGCGGCCATGCCGGCCGTGTTGTAGAGGAACGTCCGCGTCCGGAATAGCTCGATATAGTCGTGCAGGGTGGGCCGCCCCGCTTTGGCGGTCGCGGCGCCCTCCTCGGACGCCCCGCGACCCGGGTCCCTCATGACCAGGCCGAACGCGGCGGCGAGCAATCCCGGCAGACCGACCACGAAGAAAACGGCTCGCCAACCCAGGTCATCGGCGATCTTCCCACCCAGCTTGTACCCGAGCGCGGTGCCCACCGGTAAAGCCAGGTAGTACAACCCCATCGCGCGGCCGCGCTCGCGGACCGGGAACAGGTCCGCAAGCAAAGCCGGCGCAATCACGCCATAGCTGGCTTCGCCGACACCCAGGAGCGCACGCCAGACGAACATCTCCGCGTAATTACTCGAAAACGCCGTGCCGACGGTCGCCACGCTCCAGAGCGCGACGCCGCCGGCGATCAGAAGCTTGCGGTTGAATCGATCCCCCATCCAGCCCATGGCGGGCGAGACGATCGTGTAGACGATCATGAACGACGCACCCAGGACGCCGTATTGCAAGTCGTTGATCTGGAGCTCGTCCTGGATATGGGTCCCCGCGGCGAAGAACGAATAGCGGTCCACGTAGTTGAGCAGGTTCATCAGAAAGAGGACCGCCAGAGCAAGGTACTTGCCCCCCATTGTCGGCAATTGAAAAGTTGGGATTGGAGCAATCAAGGCCGATCGCGAACTGCGGAAACCCATCGCTTAGCTGCCTCGCCGAGAGAAAATTGCGTGTTACCGGCAACCCTTCGTTTATAGCGTGTGCGCGCGCGGGCGGCGAGACCTTCATCGCTTGTCGTTTGTCCTTTGTCATTGGTCCTTTGTCCTTTGTCCTCTTTCCGTTGTCCGTTGTGCGTTGTTTTCGGTAGCCAGGGCATTCACGAAGGCGACCAGCGGATGGAAATATACCCAGGACCGAGTGATTGTGGGACGGATCGGCGATCCGTCCTGCGGTGAATTTGCATCTCCGGGTCGCCTAAACAACGGACGATGGACGACCTCCAACCATCAACGGCCCGTCGCCCAGCGCCGTCTCTGGCCAACGCTTCCATCACACAACGGACCACGGACCACGGACAAGGGACCTCAGACCGCGGACCTCGAACAGTGAACAAAGGACAAAGGACAAAGGACAAATGACCAATGCCAACCTGGTTTGAATTGGCCAGGCGGTGACATTTCTGTGTCGCAGGGAGTCCAGATTGCATGGACTTGTGCTATTTTTTGACGAAAGACCAATTTCGAGTCGTTGGGGTATGGACGAGGAGGACTCTGATATACTAGAATCGGACGTCTCGCATGCACGAGAGCATTCCTCCCTCTCACGCGAAGCCCGAGCGCTCGGCTGCGGCTACATTCTTGACAATGTCTGCGCTGCAACATCATGATTTCTTACGCGAAACGACTTTGGATCAATTCGACGGCGAATGGTCCAGGGACTGATTCGTGGTCGACGGTGGTGCTCGCGGGAACAATCCTGCCAAAATGAAGGTGTTCGAGGAGCACTCGGCTCGTGTCGTCATCATGATTCATGATAAAGTTGTCGCAGGAGTCCTTTTTCACCTTAGTTTCGTGTCGTCATCACCGGTTTTTTTCTTTTCTGATCGAGGAGGTTTGCACATGAAGAGCCCGAGTTTACGCCGATCCGCCCTGCGCGGATTCACCCTGATCGAGCTGCTCGTGGTGATTGCCATCATTGCGGTCTTGATCGCGTTATTGCTGCCCGCGGTGCAGTCGGCTCGCGAGGCGGCCCGACGCGCGTCGTGCGTCAACAACATGAAACAGATCGGCCTCGCGATTCACAATTATGAAAGCGCCAATGGATCATTCCCCATCGGGTTGATCATGGGTGAGGATGCCTACTTCCCCAACCTGTGCAACATCCCCTCCGTTTCGTCCTACGCGGCGTTCGGGTACTCGTTCTTCGCTTTGATCTTGCCGAACATGGAGCAGAACCCGATCTACAACTCCATCAATTTCCTCATCCCCCCCGGCGGTCATAGCTTTCTGGGCCTAGATGCGGGCGCGGTCAACCGCACTGGCCTGATCAGCCAGATCAATTCCTATGTCTGTCCATCCGACTTCCCGCAGACGCCGTACGCGATCACCCAATCAACCAACGGGTATTCGCAGGCGTCCTATGCCGGATCGGCCGGCACGTACGATATTTGGCACTGGTATTGCGGTTGCCCGCCCGGAGTCGGCGGTCAGTCTTGCCAGGGCAGCGTTCAGATCGCTGGAGACGGCGTCTTCTACGGCAACGTTCCTACGAAGCTTCAGAGCATCACCGACGGCACGAGCAACACGATGGCCGCCGGCGAGTTTTCCCGGTTCCTGAACGATCCCGACCAGATCTTCAACACCTGGTCGCGGTGCCTCTGGTTTGGCTCCAACCTGGCCGGCAGCACCCGCATCGAAGGAACGGCCTCGACCGTGCCCAGAATGAACGCACCGTTCCTGGTCGGCGACGCGACCTACACCGGGTCGGTGTTCGGGAGCGGCGAAGTCAACGGCTGGCTGTGGCTCGGGAGTGGTTTCGACTACAGGACCATGGGCCAGTTCGGTTTCCGCAGCCAGCACCCCGGCGGAGCCAACTTCGTGTTTTGCGATGGGTCGGTCAAGTTCCTCAAGCAAACGATCGACATGGGCAACCCCAACTATACCCCGCCGATCAACATCGGCGTCTATCGCCAGTTGAGCACGCGAAAAGGCGGCGAGGTGATCAGCGCCGATGCGTATTGATGACCGGGATTCGTCGCAGCGGCTTCGGGGCGGCAATGCCGCCCCGGGCCGTGTCGGTCGCGTTGGCTCCATGAGGTGCCGGCTTGCACGCGAGAGCGGATTGCATGGGCATACTGCGTTCTTTTGGCGCCTCGGCTCTGAGATTTCGTAGGTCAATCCAGAAGAAGAAGACACCAAGGTGAGGAGTTGCGAGATGCGGGTTTTTGCCTGCGGGTTGGTACGGACCGTCAAATTGGGGCTGGCTCCGTGCTTCGTGCTTGCTCTGCTGATCGGTTGTGACTCGGGGAGTGGCCCCGGGGTCCCATCTGCCCCTTCGACGGCAAGCACTGATGCAGCCCCTTCGAAGGCCCCAGCGCTGACTCCAACGGAAAAAAAGAAGACCAAGGGAGCCCTCAGAGCCGCTGGGGGTGCTCAACCTGCCGGCGCCCAGTAAGGAACCGGCTGAAAATTCCTTCCCGGAGAGTCGCCTTTCGCGGAGCGAAAGGCGACACTTTTCATAGCCCAAGGAACTGGCTAAGAATTCCTTTCCGGCGAGTCGCCTTTCGCGGAGCGAGAGGCGACACTTTTCATAGCCCAAGGAACTGGCTGAGAACTCCTTTTCAGAGAGTCGTCTCTTTCTACGAAAGGCGACACTGATCATAGCGCGCGGCTCGCGAGGCCTTCCGCCTGGCGAGGAGCGTATGCAAAGCGGGCGCACTGCGAGAAAAAGCTCAGGGGATTCTCGTAGACAACCTTGCGAATCAGTTCCTCGGCGTGTCCGCGGCGGCCCATCTCGAAGATGAACTCGGGCACCGCGAGCGGGTCGCTGTGGCCCCAGTCTCCCGCCGAGTTGACCATCACGCGCTCCGGCCCGAATACCTCCACCATGTCGGCCGCGCGGGCCGGGGTGCATTTGGTGATCGGATAGAGCGTCATGCCGACCCAGTGGCCGGCCTCAAGCGCATCGCGAATCGTGTGCTCCTCGACGTGGTCGATGCAGACACGGTCGGGCGCGATTCGCGGCTCGTCCCGGATCATGTCGAGAATCATGCGGGTTCCCTGGTATTTATCGACCAGGTGGGGGGTGTGTACCAGAACGAGCTCCTGGGTGCGGGCCGCCAGGTCGAGATGTTCCAGGAAGACGGTCGCTTCGTTGCGCGTATTCTTGTTCAGGCCGATCTCGCCGATCCCGAGCACTCCCGGTCGGTGAAGAAAGTCGGGGATCATGGCGATCACTTCGCGGGCTAACCGGACATTTTCGGCCTCCTTGGCATTGATGCACAGCCAGCAGAAATGTTCGATTCCATAAAGCGAGGCCCGCTTGCGCTCAAACTCCGTCAACTGGCGGAAGTAGTCCCGAAACCCAAGAGCGCCCGATCGGTCGAAGCCCGCCCAGAACGCCGGCTCGCTCACCAGCACGCAGCCGGCCATGGCCATCCGCTTGTAGTCGTCGGTTGTGCGCGAAACCATATGGATGTGGGGGTCGATGTATTGCGTCACCGCGCGTAGACTCCTTCAGACAGGTTGATGTACACCGACGACGCCAAGTCGCTTCCGATGAAGCAACCACGCACCGGAGCCAGTTCAACCGCAGATTTAACCACGAATTAATCCGATCGGAGATTGAACTTCTCCCGCCAGGCCAGATCGAAATCCAGTGAGAAGATGCGTTGGATGGTTTCGGTGCGGTCTGGTCCCGGCTCGTGCAGCGCCTCGATCGCCCGGCGAATCTGGCCCATACGAGGGTCGGGGTGTTCCCCATGCCGCGCGGCGCCCGGTCGATCCGGTCCAGCACCGCGGCGATTTCCAGCAGTTTGCACCGAGTCTCCAGAAAATCGTGGTCGAGCACCTCAACGGCGTCGCGTGAATCCGGCATGTCCGTCGCACCTCCGTTACCGAAGTTGTTCTAGACTCATCATGGCAAATGCCGCGATCAGATGTAAACCGTGATCTGGTTTCGTCTGGGTCCTTGGTTGTCACCGGCAGTTTTGGTATCCTGATTTTCATGGGTCCCGAATGAGGCTCTCGCAATTCAAATTTCAAACCCGGCTGCGGGTCCCTTCGTTCATGAAAAAACAGAGGAGGCTAGCGATGCGACCGTCACGCGTCCTGTTGTCGATCGTCGTGCTGAGCTCGTGTGCGGGGATGGGCCTGTTGCCATGTGCGACCGGGCTTTGCCGCGCTCAAGTCTACGAAGTTCTCCCCACCTCGTACGCGTATTCCACTTCATATGTGGTGCCAACTTCCTACTACGTTCCGTCGTATTACGCCACGTCGTACTATCCCTCAAGCTACTATTCCACCGCCTACTATCCGAGCGCGTACTACTACCCCAGTTACTACTCGACCGCCTATTACTCGAGCGCATATTCCTATCCCAGGTATTACTCGACTGGCTACTATCCGACGTCCTACTCCGGCGCGTATTACTACCCGAGTGCATATTACTATCCGACGTACTACTCGAGTTCGTACTACTACCCGAGTTCGTACTACTACCCGAGTTCGTACTACTACCCCAGTTCGTACTACTACCCGACCACGTACTACGCGACTGGTTACTACCTCGGTTCGACTGACAACAACCGGGGTGAGGGGCGGTCGGCCACGAAAATCGCGGCGGCGCATCGGCGAGATCGCGACGATTCTGAGCGCCGTGGCGATCGGACCCTCCTGAGTAGCGCAGCCACCTACAATGCCACGACATACGAGTCGCCCCCAGACGTCGTGGCCAGCGACACGCGGACGACTTCTAAGTCCGCTCTGGTGAGGAGAACCACGTATATAGCCGCCGAAACCCAGTCCCCTCCCGTCGTCAGTAAGACGCCGCCGGCCGTTGGGTCTGGCAGACCGGCTGGGGCCGGTGCTGGAGCGGGGCCAGATGCCACGAAGTCCGGCGGCGCCGCTCCTGCGAAGAAGGGCAATCCGGAGCAACCTTCGCGGGGAGAAACCAGCGAACCAGCGATCGAGCCCGCCCCACCACTCGATTCTAAGCCGACACGGCGCGATTCGCTGCGGCCGCGATACCAAACGCCAATGACGCGAAACGTGTTGGTGGGGCAGGTCGAGAGCGATTCCGGCGAAGCTCGGGAAGGGGTGCGGGTTACTGTCTTGAGCCGGACCGAGCCTGGGTTGGCCCGCGCCGGCTTCTCAAATGCATTCGGTCGATTTGCGATCCGCCTCGATGACGGCGACTGGACCGTGCGAGTGACCATGCCGAGCGGACGGATGTACGCCGTCAGGCAGATCACGGTGCAGAACGGTCGCGTAATCGACGACGAAGAGGGTCGCGACATCCCGAATCTGATTATTTCGTACTGATCGTGATTTCTTAAGAAAGAGAGGAGGCTAGCGATGCGACCATCGCGCATCCTGTTGTCGATCCTCGTGCTGAGCTTGTGTCGGGGGATCGGCGCATTGCCATGTGTTGACGGGCTTTGCCGCGGTGACGTCTACGAGGTTCTCCCCACCTCTTCGTACGTCTTTTCCAGCTCGTATGTTGTGCCGACTTCCTTCGCGAGAGCCTATTACGCCTCGACCTACAGCTCAACCGCGTATTATCCCACCTACTACTCACCCTCCTTCTATCCCACGTATTACTCGGGTGCCTACTATCCGACGTATCACTCGAGTGCCTACTTTTACCCGACAGGCTGTTATTATCCCGAGGTCACGAGAACTGCGTACGTCACTGCATGTTCGCCGTGCGGCGAGGTCGTGCTGCCGGGCGTGGTGACCAGGGCTCCCGCGGCGAGTGCATCTCCGGAAAGCAGCCGTCGATCCCGCACCGTCGAGAGCGAACCGAAGGAGAATGGGACGGTCTCATCCACTGTGGGGCCCGCGCCCAGCGACGAGGCGAACCAGGAAGCGGCCAAAGCGAATGTCCAGCCACAACGGCCGCCGGAGTCTCCGCCGAAGCCTCCCTCAGCCTCCCCGCCGCAGGATCGTTCGACTGCCTCTCCAACCGGGTCGGGTACGGGTAAACCGGCCGCTGGGAGAGGGGCCGATGCCTCGAAACCGAAGAGTCCCGCAGCCGCCAAGAAAGTTTCTCCGGAATCGGGTCCGGCTCGGGATCTCAACGACCTGGAACCGGCTCCTCCACTCGATAACCCGCCCGCGCGCCGTGATTCGATGCGGCCGCAGTATTCGTCGCAGCCGGCCCGTGGACTCGTGCGCGCCGTGTTGGTCGGGCGGGTCGAGAGTAACGCTGGTGAATCTCGAGAAGGCGTCCGCGTCACGGTCGCCAGCCGGACCGAGCTGGGCCTGGCCCACTCCGGCATCTCCGACGCGTTCGGCACCTTCGCAATCCGGCTCGAGGACGGCGACTGGACGGTCCGGGTGACCATGCCTAGCGGGCGCGTCTACTCGCTAAGGCAAGTCTCCGTCAGGAATGGACGGGTCATCGACGATGGAGAGCGGCGGGAGATCCCGAACCTGGTCATTTCGTACTGACATTCTGTATCCGAAAAACTCAGCGTTCCGCGTTCCCGTTCCTCCCGTTCCTGCACCCGAAAAACTCGGCTTGCAGGAAGTCGGGCTTGTGCTAACATTCCGGCCGACAGTTTTTCCTACGGAAGACCCCGACACCTATATGGAGCCTAAGCCATGGATGGTCGAACCCGTCCCAGTGCCGTGATCGCCCTCCTCTTCGTCGTTGTTTCCTCTTCCCTCAGTGGTCTGGGTAACGCAGAGGGTGCTTACAAGTCGCTGCCGGACAACGCGCCCCTCTACATCAGTCCCCGCTTGGACAGGGAATTTCTCGGGGCAGTGTCGATCGATCTCCGGGTTGACGACAAGGTGACGCCTCGCAGAGCCGAACTGGGACTTATGCAACTTGTCTCGCAAAAGGGCGCAACGCCAACGAGATACAAGACAAAGCTTATTCCGATATTGCTGGAGAAGGTTGCCGGAAACAGCGACTCGTATGTCATTTCCAGAATGCCCGCTGACCTGATCAAGCCTGACGAGGCTCTTACAATCACGCTGACCACGGCGAGCGGCGACGGGGATTCGGCGCATCTGACCCTCTGCGGTAGCGACGGCAAACCGTGTCGTGATATCAAGCTAAATCCCGTCAATTTGCCGAAGGAACCGGTCAAGCTGGAATCGGAGCAAGAGGATCATCCGCGTTGAGGCCATCCCGGCTCCGCGCTGCCTCACGGTCGCGCAGCGCTCGCTGATGCTGCACGATCGGCACGGTTCAAGAACAGGTCACACCTCAGGGGTGGCTGGGGGCGATTCCCGAAGGGCGACGCCCCCAGATCCGGGGGTTGCAGGCTGGTGGCTCGCTGGCTGTCGAGAGCTCGACCCCTGCCACCCGCGAGGATGGGGAAGTTGTACCATACAGCAAGATGAGGGGGGCCTCTTGAGCCAAAATACGGCCGTTCGCACGGTTGCGTGCGAATGGCCGGTCTGCTAGAGTGTTTGCCTGCTTGTGCTCCGCTCGACGACATCACGTCGATGTCGACAGCCATTGGTCACTTCTCCACGGAGGGCGGAAAAGTGAGGCAGGTCAAATGCGCGCTCATGTCGAGAACACGGCATCGCAGATCACACTGGCGGTCGCAGCGGCCGTTTCGATCTTGATGATCGGCTCCGAATGCCCCGCCCAAGGCGTAGCGGTCGGAGATCAGCTTTTTGTCACAATCAGAAATAACTGCGGTGATCAGATCGCCGCGGGTGAGCTTGACCTGGTGTTGATCCCGAACGGTGTGGAATCCACCATATCGATCCGAGGGATCCCGGCAGCCCAAGGAACGTTGGTCTGGTTCCCTAACCCACTGCAGGGAGGCAGGCGTTATCGCGTTGTCTACCGCGCGGACTGGCCGGACGACCCCTCAAAGAGGGTTTATTTCAAAAGCAAGATTTTTGTTTTTCAACCGGTCGCCAACTGGATCCGACTTGATGTCGGCCCCGCTCACGTGGTTGCCCGCGGGGGCGATTTGAGGAAAATTGAGCTTAATAACAACCAGAATGTGCCCGACCCGATTTTCGCCAATCCTGGCGACCTCATCGAATTCGACTATACTGCTGTGAATGTGGGCCGAAACGCGATGGCGCCCAGAGGCGGAGCGCATCCGGATGTCGTAGACATCTCCCCGATTGGACCGAGGTCCATTCTGGCGAACGGTATACCAAACGGTGCCGCATGCTTTTTTGTAGCCAAGAGCCGAGGGGACGACTGGGTTTCGATCGACGTCAATGGCGTCCCACGTAGATTTCATATTGTGGTGCAGGGGTAACGACCGCATCCGATTGGCACATCAGGGCCAGCGCACACGTTGAGTGAGCCAGGCAATCTGTAACGCTTGCACCCGGCGCGACTTGGTTGTGTACCGTTCTCTGTCTGGCCTCGTCTGCGGCAACGACACGGAGCGCGGACACGAGCGGTGCACGATTTCCAGCGAGGTGAGCGGCCAAGTCGGCGCGCTGCGCAGAGTGCTGAATCCCTCGGACGCCACAGGGAAGAAACAAGCGCCATTTATGTACAGCAAGAATGAGGTTGGCCAGCTCTCCTTTAACTTCGTCCCCGGGAGCTTGGTTGTCCCACGCCGTTTTGGTATCCTGGTTGGAATGAGTCCCGAATCAGGGCCTCGCAACTCGAAACTGGGCTGTGGTTCCCTTCGTTCATCAAGAAAATGAGGAAGCTAGCGATGCGTCCGTCACGCGTCCTGTTGTCGATCTTCGTGTTGGGCTCGTGCGCGGGGATCGGCCTGTTGCCACCTTTCAACGGGCTTTGCCGCGGTGACGTCTACGAGGTTTTCCCCACCTCTTCGTACGTCTCTTCTAGCTCGTATGTTGTGCCGACATCTTACGTCGTTCCGACGTATTACTCGACAGCCTACTACCCCTCGACCTACTCCTACTCAACGGCCTACTATCCCACCTATTCCTCGAGCGCCTACTACCCCACGTCTTACGCGAGCACCTACTACCCCACCTTTTTCTCAACCGCCTACTCTCCCACGTATTACTCGACCGCGTACTACCCTACGGTTTACTCACCAACGGTCTATTACGCGGAACCCGCTGTCTACAGGCCAGCCGCGTATTATTTGCCGACCGACTACCGACACGATTACACGACAAGTGGCTACGTACCGACGATCTACGAGTATCCCAGGGTCTGGGAAACAACCTACACACCCGCGTCTCGACCTTTCTGCGCTGAAATTGTTGCACCGACGCGCGTTCGGAGCACCGAGCCATCGAAAGGTTCGAATCACGTTCGACAACCAACGCCCCTGGGGGGCGAGCCGCCCTTGGAATCAACAGTCCCAAGCGCTGGTCGACGCCCGACGCCCCTTGAAAGCGAAACGCCAGAGGAGTCAGCCGTTCCAGACGCTGGTCGACGCCCGACGCCCCTTGGGGGTGAGCCACCATTGGAATCAACCGTCCCGAACGCTGGTTGACGGCCGACGCCACTTGAAAGCGAACCCTCCGAAGGCGGCACGACTTCTTCCCGGGTGAACCCGCGAGCCCAGCCAGGCGATCGACCCGGATCGGGGTCTTGGAACACAGCACCAGGAGGCGCTCTTGAGGGGAGAGCTACTGCTGGGACAGCACCTGCACCCCGTGGCGGTCGGACGCTGGCTTCCTGGCGGGACGGAAGCCCCGGAAGCAAGCAAGTTTCTTTCGAAACCGCTCGTGATCGCGATATCGACGAAATCGAACCGGTTCCGCCAGTCGATTCCACCCCCACTCTCCGTGATTCGATGCGGCCGCGATATTCGTCGCAGCCGACCCGGAGCCTCGTGCGCAACGTACTGCGCGGGCAGGTCGAAAGCGACGCCGGAGAGTCTCGGGAAGGCGTGCGTGTCACGGTCGCCAGCCGGACCGACCTCGGCCTGTCCCGCTCCGGCCTGTCCAACGCGGTCGGCCGCTTCGCTATCCGGCTCGAGGACGGCGACTGGAATGTCCGAGTGACCATGCCGAGCGGGCGGGTGTATACGGTGAGGCAGATCTCCGTCAGAAATGGACGGGTCATCGATGACGAGGAGCAGCGCGAGATCCCGAACCTGATCATTTCGTACTGACACCGGAGATTCCAGATGGACGAAGTTCCGGAAATCCGCCTTTGCGAGGTCTCCAACGAAGTCGAGGCCGCGATGGTGGTGAGCTTGCTTCAGGAAGACGAGATCCCCGCGCGAAGCGACGCGAACCAGGCAATGAACGTCTTTGGCGGCCTGCCATTCGAACCGGGCCACACGATTCTGGTTCCCGCTTCGATGGCCAGGAAAGCCCGAGAAATCCTGGGGAAGTACCCGCACTTCAAGAAGCTCAAGAACGTCCACGATCCCTTGTCTTGAAGCGGGTCGATGAGCGGGTGGGCGCGCTTCTCGCAGCCTCCGCCAGCGCCCCTTTCCTTCCCCCCCTTGCTAAGCGGGGGTCAGGGGGGGTGATCCGGGCACATTCGCTCATTTCGTCGGGCGCTTTTTCCCAGCTTGCCAGGTCGGTCAGGGGGGGTGATTCGGGCGCAACCATTGAGATCGTCGCTGATCCCGGTTGTCTCAGGAAGGGGAAAGCCATTCACGGTGTTCCAGGCGTGCATCCCCACCCCCCCTGTCCCCCCCTTAGCAAGGGGGGGAAAGGAGAGGCTGCCGAACCACCGCTGCACGTCTGCTACGTCGTCAGCTTCTTTTATCCCTTCGCAAGCGGAGCCGAGCGACAAGCGCTGGCACAGGGGCGCGAGCTGGTTCGCCGCGGGCACGTCGTCCATGTGGTCACCCGGGCCGTGCCGGGCTATCCCGTTGACGACGAAGAGCATGAGGGTATCTTCATCCACCGCTGGGTCAAGACTGCCTCCCGCGGGCCCCTTTTCGGCATGAGCTTTGTCGCCGGGGTGATCCGGGCTCTCTGGCGGCTTGCGCTGAATTCGACGTCATCCACACCCATCAAGCACTCTGGGAAGCGGTCGCGACGGGTCTGTTGCGGCCCTGGCTGCGCGGCGTTCCGAGCTTGATCCAGCCCGCGAGCGCCGGTCATTACGGCGAGGCCGCGGAGCTTGGCCGCACGCGGGGTGCCGGGGTTCTCCGCCGGCTGATCTTGCGCAATGCCGCCTTCGCGGCGATCTCGGCCGAAATCGACAGTGAATGGCGTGCGCTCGGAGTGCCCGAGGGGCGGATGATCCGGATGGCCAGCGGCGTCGATGCCGAGACGTTTCGCCCCGGCTGTAGCGCCGTCGAGCCGGCGCTCTTGCCGCGACCACGCGTCGTGTTCACTGGCCGCCTGCACCCCCAGAAGAACCTGCCACTCTTACTCGAGGCCTGGGTGGCCGTGGCGAGAAGCTCACGGGCCAATCTGATCTTGATCGGGCCCGGCAACGAGCGCCAGAGCTTGATCGAGCTGGCAGGGTCGCTGGACATCGCCGGCCGCGTCCAGTTTGTCGGCGCCGTGGACGACCCCGCCGATTATCTCCGTGCCGCCGATCTCTTCGTGCTGCCCAGCGTGGCCGAGGGAATGAGCAACTCGCTCCTGGAAGCCATGGCAACCGCTTTGCCGTGTGTCGTTTCGGGCATTGGCGGAAACACCGACCTGGTTTGCGACGGAAACACGGGACGACTGGTCAGGGCAGCCACACCCGAAGCGTGGTCCCAGGCGTTGCTTGACTTGCTGGAGAATCCCGCGGCCGCGAAGTCAATGGGCGCGGCCGCCCGCGAGCGAATCGACCGGGAATTTGCAATCCCTGTCATCGTCGATCGTTACTGCGAGCTCTACCGGCGCTTGATCGACGGCCGATGGCCGGCGCTTGATCTATTGTAGGAGAGGGCTCCGTCCCCCGATCCGGATCGCCGGACGGAGCCGGCTCGTACAAGACGGCCCCGCTGCGGCCTCTTTTTCCGATTGCGCGTAGCGGCTCACGCACCGGCGGTTCTGAACCGCGCGGTTGCCAAAATCGTTACAATTGGTCGAGCGTCAATTTCGAGTGCTGCGCGACTTGGCCCGTTCATCGTGCAAAATGTCATCGGACAGAAACTCATCCCAGAGGCGGATCATTGACGAGTCTTTCTCTCCTGCTCCCCGAGCTGTCACCATTGCGAGAGACTGGAAGAGACGACATGGTCCCGGCATCGCAGCTCACGCACCCCACGCCGCTTGCCCGATTGGACGCGCCGATCGTGCTGGCTCATGGTCTGTTCGGATTCGCGCGGATCGGGTTTGCGGGAATCACGCTGACAGCGTATTTCCGCGGCATTCCCCAGGCTTTGCGGGCGGCCGGCAACCGCGTCCTGGTGACCCGGGTCCCCGCGATCGCCAGCGTCGAGGATCGCGCGCGGCGGCTGGGCCATCAGATCCACTGCGAGTTTGGCGACGAGCCGGTGCACCTGATCGGCCATAGCATGGGCGGGCTTGACGCGCGCCGGTTGCTGGCCGACGCGTCCTGGGCTCGGCGAGTGCTGACCTTGACGACGATCGGCACGCCGCATCTGGGTACGTCGCTTGCAGACTTTGCCAAGCTGCGCGTGGGACGGCTTTTTCGCTGGCTCTCGGCCCTGGGCATCGATCCCCAGGGCTGCCTCGACGTTACCCGCAGCGCAGCCCGCCGATTCCACCGCCGCCATCCGGCGCCCGCCAACGTCCGTTGCTTTTCGGTAGCCGGCGATCCTTTGATCGAAACCGTCTGCTGGCCGCTGGAGCGCAGCCACTGGGCACTCTGGGAGATGGAGGGCCCCAACGACGGCCTGGTGCCGGTCGATTCGGCGACCGCCTTCGGCACGGCTCTGCCCGCGTGGCCAGTCGATCATCTGCGACAGATGAACTGGCTCGCGCCGGGAGAATCCAGCTCACTCTTGCCGGCGCCAATTCACCTTTACACCCAGCTCGTCGAGCGGATCGCATCACTCGGGTTTGGCAACGCGAGCGGCCCAGTGCAACGCGATCGCCCGGAATTCTCTGACCCGCGATGCGGTCGTGCCCATGCCAACGCGACGCGTTAGTTTTGGTGTTGCGGTGTTTTGGACTTGGCCCCGAAGGGGCCGCAACAAATCAGCCCAGGGCAACGCCCTGGGTGCGGGGACGACTACCGCGACGCCCGCCCTGAAAGGGCTGAATATCCGTTGGACTGTGCCGCCCTTGCAGGGCTCGGGTTTCATTTTCTTTCGGCCCTTCCCCAGGGCGTTGCGCTGGGCTGGTATGTGGTTGCCCCTGCGGGGCGGCAAACAGCGCAACACCGAAGCGAGCGCGTCGGGTTAGTGTGGCTGGTATCCTCGGTCTCGGTATCGACGCGATCGCTCGGGACAAAGCGATCCTTACGTGAATCACGGCCGGCCCGCCGCCGAACTTCTCCGGGCTCACCCTTCAGACTCTTGTCCCGGTCACCGGAATGCGGTCAACTGAGCAAGTGAAGATCATTCACTCCTTGATTCCGCCAATCGCGAGCACGCAACCCATGTTGAACCAGCGCGACTTGACCCGCCGTGAGATTCTCAAAGCGGCCGCGGCGGGTACGCTCTCCCCGGCCCTGGCCGCGCGGCCCGAGCTCGAACGGATCACCCCGCCAGTATCGGAACCCGACCGGATCCGAGCCGAAAATGACCATCCCGGGACTCGAGATTGGATGGCAACCAACGTGCGGGTCGATCCCAAGTCGAGATACCGGTGTCCGTGGATCGAGGGGTTTGTGTCGCGGACGAGCGTCAAACCGGGCGAATCGGTGGCGATCCACGTCAGCACCAATCCGCCGTGTCCGTTTCTGATCGAGATCTACCGCATGGGCTATTATCGGGGCGATGGGGCCCGACTGATGCAGAAGATCGGGCCGGTCAAGGGCGGAGTGCAGCCCGATCCACCGATCGGCCCGAAACGGTTGCGCGAATGCGTCTGGGAGCCGAACGCCACGCTCGAGATTCCTGCGGACTGGACCAGTGGAGTATACCTGGGAAAGCTCACGGCCGAGCGCGAGAAGTTGCAGAGCTACGTGGTCTTCGTGGTTCGCGACGATCGCAAGGCCGATTTCCTGTTTCAGGTTTCCGACACGACGTGGAATGCCTATAACCGCTGGCCCAGCCAGTTTGCGCTTTACGACGACGGCAAGAAGGAGTGGTACTGGGGCCCCGGCGTCCAGACGAGTTTCGATCGGCCTTACGGCAAGTACTGTCAGGTTGTCGATGCGCCGCTTTCGGTGGGGTCGGGCGAATACCTGCTCTGGGAGTATCCGCTGGCATACTGGATGGAGCAGCAGGGTTACGACGTCTCGTATATCTCGAACCTGGATACGCACGCCGATCTCGCAGGGCTGCGCCGGGCCAAGGGCTGGCTGTCGGTCGGCCACGACGAATATTGGTCGCTCGCGATGTTCGAGCAGGTCCGTCGGATGGTCGGGGAAGGTTTGAACGTGGCATTTCTGTCCGGCAATAGCATTTGCGGCGTGGTTGATATCCGCCCCGCGAGCGATGGCCGGCCCAATCGAATCATCGAACGGGTCGGACGGTTTGGCTCGCCGCGCAAGGAAGAGATCGAGAAGGGGTATCCCGAAGAGGCGCTTTTCACGCAGAATGGCCCCAATGAGGCCACGCTCATCGGCGCAGAGCACGTATCCGGTAACCGGAGGCGGCGACTGGATTTGCCGCAAGCCCGGCCACTGGCTTTTCGCCGGCACCGGCATGAAGGAAGGCGAGGGCATTCCGGGGCTAGTCGGCTGGGAGTGGCACGGCGACCCCGCTCCGATCGCGGGACTGGAGGTGATCGCCAGCGGCAAGACGCAATGTCCACGTGCCGATGGCTTCTATACCGCGACAATCTACCCCGGCCCGAAAGGGAATTTTGTCTTCAACGCGTCGACGATCTGGTGGGCCGACGGGGTCGCGGAGCCACCCGGCTACGTCCGTCCCGCTGTGTATACCCGCCCCCAGGGGCCCGATCGCCGGGTCCAGCAGATCACGCGAAACTTGCTCGAGCGGATGCGCGGGTCGTGACTTGCCAGGTTTCGCTCGACCGAGGCCGCCGGGTGCCGCCGCGGCCGGGTGGCCCCGGTCTTGACCCGGCGTCGGCCGGTCACGTATCGTCGGGTGACGACTGGCAGGTCTGGTCCAGGATTCGTGCCGGATGGATCGGGCCCTGCCGCGCAATTCCGCGAACGACCCCGCGCCGGGTCCGCCCGCTGATCAAGCCGAGCCCGTCTCATGCCCTTCCGACTCGCCCGCTGGATCCGCTCGATCATCGCGCTCTTTCTGCTCGGGATCATCGTCGCCTCGGCGGGCGCCGGTTACCAGCATTATGCGCGCTGGCGCGCCGAATCGGCGCTGGCCCAGGCGCGTCGCGAGGTCGCCGTCGGGGCTTTTCGGGCCCGCCCGCGACCGGCTCTTGGCGCTCTCCTGCATCCGCACCCGGGCGTGACGAGGTCGACTACCTGATCGGGGTCTGCGAGGCGGCCCAGGGCGATTCGGTCGCGGCCATCGGAACATGGGGGCGAATCCCGCCAAGGTCGCGTTATGCGGCGCGCGCCGCGGTGCGGCGAGTCCGGCTGGCCCTGCCGCTCGGCCACTTTGCTGCGGCCGAGGATCTCGCCGCCGCGTTCGACGATCCGCAGTTCGCCGCGGAAGCCCGTCAGACCTGTGCCTTCATCTTGAAGGTCGAAGGCCGCGCCGCGGAAGCGCGCCGGGTTTTCGAGGACGGTTGGCGCTATATGCCGAGCGCCGTCGCGTCACTCCGGGAGATCTGGCGCCTCGATCACCAGCCGCTCGACGTCGAGCTTAGCCGCGACGAGCTCACCAGGGCCGGCGCCAAGGTTCCGGACGACGATCGCGTCTGGCTGGGCCGGGCGAATCTGGCCATCTGGGAAGGTCGGTTCGACGAAGCGGCCCGATGGCTCGACCAGTGTCTCCACCGCCGCGCCGCCGACCCGGCCGTCTGGCGTGCCTGGCTGTTCCGCGCCAGGCCGCCGATGACTCCGCTTGCGCTCTGGCGGGCTCTCGAGCACCTCACGACCGCCGATCTCGAGGCCACCGAGCTGCCGGCGATCCGCGCCTGGCTCGCGAGCCGCTCCGGCCGGCCTGACCTGGAGCGGCCGGCGCTGGAGGAGCGGGTCAAGCTGCGGCCCGAGGATCTTGCGTCATACGACCGGCTCGCCGCGCTCTGCGCCGGCACGCCCGACGCGCCTCCGCTGGCGGAGTGCGCGCGCCGAGGTGGTTCGCGCCGCCGCCCGCACCAGCGAGCTGTTATTCGGCGACGACCCCGTCGGCCACGCGGCCGAGCTCGCCCGCAAGAGCGAAGAACTCGGCCGCCGGTTCGACGCCCGTTGCTGGTGGACGCTTCACGCCCAGGCACACCCCGGCAGTGCGGAGGCAGCCGCGGCGCTGGCCCGGCTCGGCGCCCTGGCACCCGACCCCGCCACGCCGCCACGCACGCTGGCCGCGCTGTTCGCGGCGTACAGGCCGGCCGCTGCCGCGCCGTCCGCGGCTCCGCGTTCCGCCCGCTCCGGCGAGCCGCCCCGGTTCCGCGATGATGCCGCCGTCTTCCGGGCTGCGTTTCGTCTACGAGACCGGTGGAACGCCCCGGACGCCCCCGATGATGATGGGCGGCGGCGTCGCCCTGCTCGACTACGATGGCGACGGCTGGCTCGACGTGTACTGTCTCCAGGGTGGCGTCTTCCCCCCGGTGGCCGGTCCCGCGTCCCCGGCTGGTGGCGACCGGCTGTTCCGCAACCGGGGCGACGGCACCTTCGACGACGCCACCGCCCGCGCCGGCCTCGTGGGCGTCCCGGGTGGATACGGCTATGGCGCGGCCGTCGGCGACGTCGACCGCGATGGCCATCCCGACCTCCTGGTCACGCGATGGCGGTCCTACGCCCTTTATCGCAACAACGGGAACGGCACGTTCGCGGACGTCACCGATCGCTGGGGCTTGGGCGGCGACCGCGACTGGCCGACCTCCGCGGCATTCGCCGACCTGGACAACGACGGCGACCTTGATCTCTACGTCTGCCACTATCTCAGGTTCAACCCCGCCGACCCGGCCGCTTCCAGCCGGATGCCGGGGCTCTCCCCGCTCGCCTATTCTCCCCTGATGTACGAGTCCGTTCCCGACCATTTGTTCCGCAACGACGGCGGCCGGTTCGTCGACGTCTCGCAAGAGGCGGGGATCGCCGACCCGCAGGGACGGGGCCTTGGCGTCGTCGCCTGCGACCTCGACGACGACGGTCGTGTCGATCTATTCGTGGCCAACGACCTGACTGCCAACGCCCTCTACCTCAACCGGGGCGGACTCCGGTTCGAGGAGACCGGCCACCTCGCCGGCGTCGCCGCCAGCGCGCTGGGAGGATACCAGGCCGGCATGGGCATTGCGTGCGGCGATATCGACGGCGACGGCCGGCCCGACCTGGCGGTGACCAATTTCTTCGGAGAGTCGACCAGCCTGTTCCACAATGAGGGCGGCGGCCTGTTCCTTGACCGCTCCGACCAGTCGGGCCTGGCCTTGGCCAGTCGCTACCGCCTCGGTTTCGGCGCGGCGTTTCTGGATACCCGCAACCTCGGCCGCCTCGATCTGGCGACGGCCAACGGCCACGTCGTCGACAACCGCCCGAAGGCGCCTTTCGCGATGCCGGCCCAGTTACTTCTGGGATCCGGCGACGGGCGGTTCGTCGACGCCTCGGACATTGCCGGGGAGCTCTGGTCGATCCCCCGGGTCGCCCGCGGGTTGGCCGTCGGCGATCTCGACAACGACGGCCGGCTCGACCTGGTGATCGTCGCGCAGGACGGACCGCTCGTCTTCGGCCACAATCAGTCGCCGCCGCGGCATTTCGTGACCGTCGCCCTCGAGGGCCGGGCCTCCAACCGCGACGCCGTCGGCGCCAGAGTGCTTGTCCGGTCCGGACAGCACCGCCAGGTCGCCTGGCGCATGGGCGGCGGGAGCTACCTATCGGCGTCGGATCCGCGGCTCCATTTCGGGCTCGACGGCTCGGACCGGGTCGATGTCCTCGAGGTCGCGTGGCCGTCCGGAAAGGTCGACCGGTTCACCGCGCTGGCCGCCGATCGTGCCTATCAAATCCGCGAAGGTGACCCGCAGCCAACGGTCATCAATCGCCGCGCGGACGGGCTCTCCGATCCGCTCCAAGTCATCCCATCGCGATGACGATTCGCCACCGGCCCAAGGGCGAGGCCGGGTCTTGCCGATCACCGGTCATCGCCGTTCGGCAAAGACGATCCATCCCCCGGCTCGGAAGCTGGGCAAGAACCAGGGCGCCGGGATCGGCGCGCTTGAGACCTCATCGAGGGCCACGACATCCCTGATCCGCAAGCCTGCCTGGTTGAGCTCGTGCTTCAGCTCGCCCCAGCGGTAGAGATGGACCCGCATTCCGGGGATGCCGCGATAATCCATGCGGCGATCGCCGAATTGCGGACGGTCGAAGAGTGCCCGCCACGCCTGGGTTCGGAGCCAGTTCCGCCCGTCGCTGTCGCGCAAGTTGAGCCAGAAGTTATGGGCATGAAGCGCGAGCTGCCCGCCCCTGCGCAGAACCCGGGCGGCTTCCGCCAGGGCGCCGAGGCGGTGGGCGCGGCCGCGAATCATACCCAAGGTGCTGAACATCGAGAGCGCATATTCGAAGGTCTCATCGGGAAGGCAGGCAAGCCGGCACAGGTTGGCCTGGGCGCAAACCAGCGCGATCCCCGACTCTCGGGCCTTGGCCTGGACCATCTCGAGCATCGGGCGTGAAAGGTCAACCGCAACCACCGAAAATGACCTGCCCGCGAAGCGCAGGGCATGCCGACCCGCGCCGCAACCGAGGTCGACGAGCTTGCCCGGGACAATAAACCGCTCGTCGAGCGCGCGCACATCGGCTTCGAAGAGTGGATGACCCGCGAAGTAAGCGTCCTCCTCCGCGGCGAGGCGAGGAGTCTGCGTGTACTGCCAGAGGGGCCCGTCAACCCCCTGCGGCATCTGCCAGGCCGGTGGCACCCGTGTGTAGTTCATTGGGCATTGGTTGAAGGCTGCGATTCGCCAGGTTGACAAACCTTTGCGCAGCATAGGCCGGAACGCGTTACGATACAATGACCCGAACCGCGTGTTTCAGGCGAGCTGCCACTCTTCGGGGCGAGACGATGGTTGACGCGACGATCACCGAGGGAGAGGCCCGGCAGTTAAGTGCCTCGATCCTGCTGGTGGATGACGATGTCGAGCTCTGCGAGCTGCTGGGAGAGTTCTTCGCACGGCGGGGGATCCGGCTTGAAACCGTGCACGACGGCCGCCGCGGTCTGGCGCGCGCCGTGAGCGGCGACCACGACCTGCTGCTCCTGGACGTGATGATGCCGGGGCTAGACGGGTTCGAGCTTTTGCGGCTGCTTCGCCGCCAGAGCCAGGTCCCGGTCATCATGCTCACGGCCCGGACGACCCAAATTGACCGCGTCACCGGTCTGGACGCGGGAGCCGACGATTACTTGCCCAAGCCGTTCGGGACCGCGGAGCTGGTCGCCCGGATCCGGGCCGTATTACGCCGGTCCGGCCGGCTCGCCAAGGAACCCGACGTCCTGGAAGTCGGCGGAGTCAGGCTCATCCCGTCCGCGAGGGAAGCCACCTCCGGCGGCGTCTCGCTGCCACTCACGACCGTCGAATACGACATCCTGGAGTACCTGGTGAGCGCCGCGGGCCGCGTGGTTTCGCGCGACGAGCTGACGGCCGCGCTCTACCGGCGGCGCGCGACCAAATTCGACCGGACCCTCGACATGCACATCTGCAACCTGAGGAAGAAGCTGGACCGTTACGGGGCGCTGATCGGAACGGTCCGCGGCGTCGGTTACCTATTCCGCTCGGTGCCCGAGCCGCCTGGAAACACCTGAAATGCGGACGATATTCGCCAAGGTCCTGCTCTGGTCCCTCGGGACGTTCGCGCTGTCTCTGGTCGCCTACGCGGTGATCTGGCGAGCCCTCGAGCGCCGCGGCGGCCCTCGGCAGGGCGATCCATTCCCGCGGATGATCGAAATGGTCGAGGACGACGCCTGCCGGGCTTACGAGGAAGGAGGGCCACAGCGGCTGGCGGCACAGCTTCGCCGGCTCGACTCCTATCTCGCCGGCGACCATCTCCTGACGGACGCCCGCGGCCGCAACCTGGTCACCGGGGCGGATCGTTCCGCGCTCCTTGCAGAGGAAGCTCCCCAGCAAAACCGCGCCGAGTTCCGCAAACGAGAGCCAATTCGTCCCCGTCCGGCCCGGTTGCCGGACGGCCGGACGGTCTTCATCGGCAAGCCGTGCGACGGCCGTTACCGGTTCATCTCGATCGTACAACCCTGGTTTGAGCCGCCGAACATCCTACCTTACTATGGCGCGATCGTTCTGGTCATCGTCATGATGGGCTCGGTTCTCTCCGCGCACCTGGCGGCGCCCTTGAAGCGATTGAGGGCGGTTGTTGACCGGTTCGGCGGAGGCGATCTGGCGGCAAGGGCCGGCTCGATGCGCAAGGACGAGATCGGCGAGCTGTCGCGTGCGTTCGACGAAATGGCCGGGCGGATTCAAATCCTGCTCGATGCCGAGCGGCGGCTGCTACAGGACGTTTCGCATGAGCTGCGGTCTCCCCTCGCCCGGCTCGACGTGGCTGTCGATCTTGCCCTTACCAGCGAAGACCCGAGCGATCTTTTGGGCCGCATCAAACGCGACATCAGCCGGCTTTCCGTCCTCGTGGATGAGCTGTTGCAGCTCACGCGAGCCGAAGGCGACCCCGCGGCCCACAAGATGGAGGAACTCCACCTGGGCGACCTGATTCACGGACTGATCGAGGACTGCGCGCTCGAGGCGGAGTCAAGAGGCTGCGCTCTGGTTTTCGACCATGAGCAGCCGCTATGCATAAGCGGAGAACCCGAGCTCCTTCGCCGCGCGATCGAGAACGTGGTGCGAAACGCCATCCGGCACGCACCGCAGGGAACGACGGTCGAGATCGGCCTGGAGAAACAGGGCGATCGGGCTGCGATTCAGGTGCGAGATCACGGGCCCGGTGTTCCGGACGACCTGTTGGCGGCGATCTTCGAGCCGTTCTTCCGGGTCGAGGGCCACCGCAGCCGTGCCAGCGGCGGGATCGGGCTCGGCCTGGCCATCGCCCGGCGGGCCGTCAACCTCCACCAGGGGCGAATCATAGCGCGCAACGCGACGCCCGGGCTGCTCATCTCGATCGAGATTCCCCTCGCGCAAACGAGCGCGGCAGCGTAACCTCGCGCCTTTGCCACCGTTACAGATGCGACCCGCCGTCGCGCCACAAAATCCAAAATCGGCGGCGGATCGTTTTTTGTGGACAGCTACCATGAGTGCAGGTTACACTACACCGGTTCGCATTTTATTGATCGGTCAATTCGACAACTTTCTGATTCTTATCTTTTTATTCGTCTCGTGACAGGTCGCCGTCGGGAGTCCGCGGTCGCCGTTGGTCCGATTCGAGGCTCATGCCATCATCGTCTTTTTGAGCGGGCCTCGGTGCGGAAGCCGGACGGAATGTTGGTCACTGATGCGATCGTCATCGGAATTTCCGTGTGAAAGGACGGTGTTACGTGAGCGAGAGCATGGACATCTCACGCCAGCGTCTGGCCGAGTTCCTCGCGGCCCGGCTGCGTGCCACTCGCACCGACAAGAAGGAACGCCAAGATCTGGCTCAAGACGCTCATCCGCTGGGCATTGTCCGCCCCGAGGAAAAAGCGGTCGCGTCGCCCGAATAGAACCTCTACGGACGCGGATGTGATGGTCCCGGCCGGAGTTGAATCGGCTTGGGAGCTAGAGAGCGTTGCATGAAGACGCTATCGAACGCGCTGTGAATCACGATCACTGCCATGTCTGTCCGCTTGAAGTGGTGTTGCCAGGATGCGCGGATCTCGGTGCCAGGTTCAACTCGCGCAAGGCTCCTTGTTCGACCGTGAACGTCGTGTGACTCCAGCATTCCGCCAGGATCGTCCCTTCCGGAAGCAGGCTGCAAAGCGGCAGGTCGAGTCGCCGGCTATGCCGGCTGGCGTTGAAGACCGCGATCACGGTCTCTTGCGCCAGTTGCCGGCTCACGGCGATCACGGCATCCTTGGCCCAGAGGAACCGGATCGATCCGCGCCGCAAGGCCGGGCGGTCGCGCCGCAGGGCGATGAGCCGCTGAAATGCGTGCAGCAGTTCCGTATCCCAGGTCTCGGTCTTGTGCCAGGGGAATGCACCTCGGTTGGCCGGGTCGTGGCCACCTGACATCCCGATCTCGTCGCCGTAGTAAACCGATGGCGCGCCTGGGTATATCATCTGGAAGGTTGTCGCCAGCTCGAGTGCCGACTTGTCGCCGCGTGCCAGCGTGACGAACCGTGCCATGTCGTGACTGCCAAGCAGGTTAAGCATCGCGCTTGAGACGTTCGGGTGATAGAGATCAAGCAGTCGTTCGATTGACTGACGGAACGCCAGGCGCGGTCGAAGGTCCCACGGGGTAGAGGCTGGTCTTCCGCAGGTCGTCCTCGCTGTGCGACTCGCCGATGAAGAAGGCGATACAGGCTCGGGTGAACTGATAGTTCATCACGGCGTCCCACATGTCGCCCTTCAGCCAGCGCTCGGCGTCGGTCCAGATCTCGCCGACGATGTAGGCCTCGGGGTTGGACCGCCGGATGCGGGTGCGGAACTCGCGCCAGAACGAGTCGTCATCGATCTCGCCGGGCACGTCCAGCCGCCAGCCGTCGATGCCAAACTCGATCCATTTGCAGCCGACTCCCCACAAGAACTCGCGTACCTCGGGACAGGCCGTGTTGAATTTCGGCAACGCGGGCAACCCCCACCATGCTTGATAGTTCAGGGGTTTTTGCCTGTCGTAGGCGTTGAGCGGAAACCCCTTGATCGTGAACCAGTCGAGGTACGCCGAATCCGGGCCGTTCTCCATGATGTCGTGAAACGGGAAGAAGCCCCGGCTGGCGTGGTTGAACACGCCATCGAGCACGACTCGCATGCCGCGGCCGTGCGCTAGATCGAGCAATCGCCGCAGCGCTCGATTGCCCCCCAGCATGGGGTTGACCTTGTCGTAGTCATGCGTGTGATAACGATGGTTGGATGCCGACTGGAAGATGGGAGTGAAGTAGAGGGCTGTGATCCCCAGGTCGCAAAGGTAATCCAGGTGCTCGACGACCCCGATCAGGTCGCCCCCCTGATAACCGTGATAGGTCGGCGGAGATCCCCATTCGTCCAGGTGTCTGGGCTTGGCCACCGTCAGACTGCTGGCAAAGCGATCCGGAAAGATCTGGTAGAAGACCGCGTCGCGAACCCAATCGGGCGTCTGCGGATCATTCACGGGCCACTCCGGGAGCGAGTTTTGCTGAAGATCCTCGCGCGCGATGACGTCGCCCGCCAGAGCGACTGGCCCCTGGCCGCCAAAGTCAACCGGCCGAGAAGCGATACCAGTAGATCTGCTGACGGTCGCCGCGCAGCCGGAGATCCTCAAGCATTGATTCGACGTCGGGCTTGACTTTGGTTTGACGAAGCAGTGACCGGCCATTGATGCGGATTTCCGGTTTGCGCTTGAAGTCGATCATCTTGGGGCTCAGCCACACGTCGAGGCGCTTGATGCCCTTGATGTCCAACATGATCAGGTTGCTGAGCTTGCTCGATTTCATCTTGATCGTGGCCGGGTTGAGGTTCTGGCCCAAAATGTTCGACAGCCTCGGGCGCGGTCACGCGCCCGGGACCGAACTCGCGAATCACCACCCCGTAGAATCGGTCGTCGCCGGTGCGGGCCGAGACGACCTCGAACGCTCTGGGAAACGCCTCGCGGCGGCGGCGGTCCATCCAGTCGAACGCGCTCGGGATTTCCTCAGGGAATTCCTCCAGGCCGCGGCGGAGGTACTCGGCGTACGTGACGTCCCAGGTTTTGAGAATCAGCGGCTTGACGTAGCTGTTGAAAACCACTTCGTTCGACGCCGGAGCCAGGTCGCCCAGCACGACGAGAAGCGGCAGGTGCTCGTGGTGCGGTAGATACCGCGGGACGTACTTGGCCGGAAAGCCGGAGATGACGACGACGCCGGCGAATAGATCGGGATGGGCAAGCCCGTAGTCCCATGCCATATTCGCGCCCGTAAGCTGGCCGGCGACGTAAACCCGGTCGCTGTCGATCGCGTAGCGCTTGCGAGCGTCGCGCAGCGCCAGCTCGACCGCCGCGTGCTCACTGGGCGTGTACCGATAATCCGGCGACTGGCCGGCGAGACAGTACTGAGGAGCGATCAGGATGTAGCCGCGGCGCATCGCTTCGGCTTTCCACGCGTCGATCGCCTTTTCGGGCCCGTCGCCGGAATGCAGCACAACCAGCGCCGGATAGCTGCGCAGGGGATGATATTCCGGCGGCAGGCAGACCGCATACACGGTTTTCTCGGCGTTATCGTCCTCGATCAGGCTGTGGGTGATTGTCTTTTCGGTCTCGACCCCGTCAACGTGCCGGGGCGGCGGCATGAGCTGGGCGATCTTCGTCAAGAGCTCGAGATCGTGAATCGCTTGAGCCGAGTCCATTGCGACCGGCCAGTCGAGGGCCGCGATCGCGGCGGCCTGGTTGCTTCGCCCCGCCGGATCCTTGCCCACCAGATATTCGCGAACGAGGGCCCTTGCTTTCCACAGGGTCTCGGCTTCCTTGAGGTTCGGCACGGCCGATTCATGACCCACAACATACCCCGACATCGCCAGCGCGAACTGGGCTTCGTCGTTGGTACCGCTCGCCGCTTTGGCCTTCCGCCAGGCCGCGAACCGCTCTCGGACCGCATCCGGCGCGTCGGCGAGGGCCTTCAGCACCTCGGCCAGCGGTTCCCTCCAGAAGCCACGCGCCGAGCTCGGCAGGCTACCCGAAAGCTGGCGCAGCTCCAGGCCCAGCTTCCGGTCGGCGTCGCGTTCTTGCTCGAAGCGACGCTGGATGTCGCGGACCTCGATCAGAAGCTCGGTCCCGATTTCCTTGTCCTTGAACGAGTTCAGTAGACTGGCGATCCGCCTGAATTGCAGCGCCTTCTTTGCCAGCTCGATTTCGGACCGGCGCTGGGTGGCCTCGGCCTGGATGATGAAGGCCCGCGCACCGGCCGCTCGTTCCTTGAGGTCGCCCTGCGGGAAGTCGCGGATCAGGCGGTCGAGCTCGGTCTTGGCTTCGGCATACCAACCGACGTCCATCAGGAACCGGATCACGCGCTCGCGCTCGGCGCCGTTCTTCTGCTCGACTTTACCCAGCAGGGCAATAACGACTTTGCGCGGCACCTGGTTGGTCTCGACCTGTCCGAGCCAGAATCCGTCAATGCCGCGATACTTGACAATGTGCGGCCCGATCTCGATGATCGCCTGCTCCATGCGGATCGATCGGTTCAACCGCGATCCTTCGTAACGGAACGAGCGGCGCCCCAGGTCATCCCAGGGGTCGGCATGCACGCTCAAGACTTCGTGGGGCATCACGCCGCCGTGCACGGTCATGGGCTGATTTAATTGAAACCGCTCGCCGGTTCGTAAGGCGTTGTCTGGCTCGATCTTCTCGATTTTGGAATCTCGGACCACGACCCGTTTCAAGCCGTCCCAGATGAAGACCAGAGTGTTATTGTCACGGTCGGGAGCTCCCTGGCTGCGATAGACAATACCGCTCTTCATGATGATCGAGTCGGCCCGGCAAGGCGCCACGCCTTCCAGCGCGCGGGCGGCACCCACGGCGACGAGACACCCCAACACCACCGCGATCGGACGATTTCGTCTCATGCTGGGCTCCGTCTTGCTCGCAAAACGCAACCTGGTTCTCTCCCTTCCTCGTTCCAGACAATCCTCCATAATGCTTATTGTGACAGCCTGGCCAAACAGGTCAAGCCGCTGCGTTCCTGGACGAGCCCGCCAGGCCGGTTATTCGGCACCAGGGTATGCCTCGACTCCCGGATCGTCGCCGGTGCCGACTTGGGCGGTGGCAAGCCGTAACCGAAATGCGTAGGCTGAGTAATTGGAACCGATTGGTGGCGACGGCTTCGGAAAGCTCTGGTGACCTCAATGCCGGCTGAACTGCTCAAATTTCGCTGTTATCGCTGTAACCAGCTTCTCGCCGTCGCTCAGTCGCGGGCAGGGTCGGTGGTCGCCTGTCCCCGCTGCAAGGCGGAACTTCAGATCCCGGCCGGCGAGCTGGCGTCGAAAGGGGAACCGGACAAAGCGGCCAGGCGCCAGCGGGGATCAGCCGCGTCGAATGCCGCGACGTCCCCAGCAAACGCGCCGGAGATGCCGGCATTCCTGGCGGAGATCGCGGGTGCGATTCCACCGGAGCTTGCCGAGCTGAGACCCGAGGACCTGAGGGTCGAGGCCGAGGTGTTCGAGAGCATCGTTCGAGAGCCGGCGCCGCCGGCGGCCCCCGCACCGCTTTCGCAGCCCGCCATCGAGACTCCGGCAGAATCCCCGGCTGCGGAGCGCGAGCGCGAGCCCGAGGTACCGGCGTCGGAGCTATCGAACCTGTTTGCCACCACGGTGCAACCGAGCGAGCCCCCGGTCGCTCCGGCACGAATGCCGCCGGTATCCATTGAACCGCGGGCGTTCGTGCCTCCCATCGAGGTCGAGCCCCCGTCGATACACTCTACTCGCGCCGAGGTCCGCCGCTCTCAGGAAGTGATCCTGCCGGCGTCGGTCGTGCTCGCGTGGTCGCTCTTTGTTCTCCTCGGAATCGCCTTCTCGTTCGTCGCCGGGCTCGTGATCGGGCATTTCCTCTGGACGGGTCACTGAAACCAAACCGCGACACGCGCGGCTTGGCCGGGATTGCTCGCTCTGCTACGATTGATAACGTCCCATCCCTGTGAGGAGTGCCTCATGCGTTCCGACACGATCAAGCGAGGTGATGCCCGCGCCGCCCATCGAAGTCTGCTCCGAGCCACGGGGGTCGGCGAAGGGGATTGGGACAAACCGTTCGTCGCGATTTGTAACAGTCACGTCGACATCATTCCCGGCCATGTCCATCTTCAGGCCGTGGGCAATTTCGTGAAGGACTGCGTGCGGGCGGCGGGAGGCGTTCCGTTTCTGTTCAACACGATCGGCGTGGACGACGGCATCGCCATGGGCCACCAGGGCATGAAGTTCTCGCTGCCGTCGCGCGAGCTCATCGCCGACTGCGTCGAGACCATGATCCAGGCCCATTGTTTCGATGCCATGATCTGCATTCCCAACTGCGACAAGATCGTGCCGGGCATGTTCATGGGAGCAATGCGCGTGAACGTCCCGACGATCTTCGTCTCGGGCGGTCCCATGGAGGCGGGCCGGACGGCCTCGGGAAAGACCGTCGACTTGATCGACGCCTTCGTCGCCGGAGTGCAGAAGCAGAACGGCAGCCTCTCGGCCGAAGAGCTCGACGAGATTGAAAAAGCAGCCTGCCCGACATGCGGGAGCTGCTCGGGCATGTTCACGGCCAACAGCATGAACTGCCTGGCCGAGGCCATCGGCCTGGCCTTGCCGGGCAATGGAACCATCCTGGCGACATCGGCCGATCGCCGGGCACTCTACGAGCGTGCGAGCCAGCGGATCGTGGCGATGGCCCGCGACTTTGCCCGGAACGGGCCCGGCCACGGCCTCCTGCCGCGCGAGATCGCCAGCCCGGAAGCCTTCGACAACGCCATGATCCTCGACATGGCCATGGGCGGCAGCACCAACACCGTGCTGCACATCCTGGCGATCGCCCACGAAGCGGGTGTGCCGTTCTCGCTTGACCGGATCGCCGCGCTCAGCCGGCTCACGCCCAACCTGTGCAAGGTGAGTCCGTCAAGCCGCTATCATATCGAGGACGTCGCCCGCGCGGGCGGGATCCACACGATCCTGGGTGAGGTCTGCGCGGTTGCACGCGTTTACTCAATGTGGGGTGTATGACGGTTACCGGCAAAACTCTGGGCGAGAACATCGAGGAATACGACGTCCGAGGGCGGCTCGCCTCCAGGAACGCGCGGCTCTTGACCCGAGTCCGGCCAGGTGGAGTCAGGAGCAGCCAGGCGTGGACGGTGCCGAGCGTGACTGCCGAGAGCGGCTCCCAGGCCGCCGGGCTGGCACTGCTGGAGTCGGAAGGCGAGCCCGGCGACGACGCGGACGTCGCGCGGAGGGCGGCTGCGGGCGATGGAGAACCCAGTGGCCGTGGCGACGGCGGTCCCGACGGCTTCGATCCGTTCGACGTCATCCGCACCGTCGAGCACGCCTACTCCCAATCCGGCGGGCTCGCCGTCCTCTTCGGCAACCTCGCGCCCATGGGGGCGATCGTCAAAACGGCCGGAGTCAGCGCCAGGATGCTCAAGCACTCGGGACCAGCCGTGATCTTCGAGAGCGAGATCGACGCCTACAACGGCATCGTCTTCGGCAAGGTCAAGGCCGGCGACGTGGTGGTGATTCGCTACGAAGGCCCCAAGGGAGGCCCCGGCATGCAGGAGATGCTGGCGCCGACCACGGCGATCAAGGGCGTCGGCCTCGACGACAAGTGCGCGCTCGTCACGGACGGCCGCTTCTCCGGCGGAACGGCGGGCGCCTCGATCGGCCACGTCAGCCCCGAGGCCGCCGTCGGCGGCCCGATCGCTCTCGTGCAGGACGGCGACATCATCGAAATCGACATCGCAAGCGGCTCGCTCGCCGTCCGGCTTTCAGCCGCAGAGCTGGAAAAACGCGCGGCGGCGTGGTCGCCTCCAAAGCCCAGGATCACGTCGAGCTACCTGGCCCGCTACGCCAGGATGGCCACGAGCGCCGATACCGGCGCAATTCTCAAGTGGGATTGATATTGCCATCTGTCAACTTGATGGGGATTGGTGCAGAGAACGCGGTCGGTCCATAGCCATGAATGGAGCAACGGACGTGAACCTCTTCGACTTGAGCGGCAAGGTCGCGATCGTGACCGGCGGCAACGGCGGGATCGGACTGGGCATTGCCCAGGGTTTGGCCCGAGCAGGTGCCAAAATCGTCGTTCTGGGGCGGAACGTCGCCAAGTCCGAGTCGGCCGCCCAGCAGATCGAGAAAGACACCGGCGTGGCGACCCTGGTCGTTACGGCCGACGTCTCGCGCCCGACCATGTCGATCGCGCGGTCATGGAAACGTTGAACCAGTTCGAGCGGATCGACGTTCTCTTCAACAATGCCGGCATCAATATCCGCAAGCAGCCCGAGGCACTCGCCTTGTCGGAATGGCAGGAGGTCATCGACACCAATCTGACCAGCGCCTTCCTGATGTCCAAGGCGGTTTACGCGCCGATGAAGAAATCGGGAGGCGGCAAGATCGTCAATATCGGCAGCATGGCGTCGATCTTCGGCTCATCGTTCGCCTCGGCCTACGCCGCGACCAAGGGCGGTATCGTTCAGTTGACCAAGAGCCTGGCCTTGGCCTGGGCCAAGGACAACATCCAGGTGAATGCGATCTTGCCCGGCTGGTTCGATACCCAGCTCACGCAAAAGGCCCGGGAAGAAGTCCCGGGCCTGCACGGACGCGTTCTGGGGCGGATCCCGCAAGGACGATGGGCCGAGCCCGCCGATATGGCCGGCACCGCGGTCTGGCTCTCGAGCCATGCCAGCGACTACGTGACCGGCATTGCGGTCCCGGTCAACGGCGGGTATACCTCCGCCTTGTTGTGATTCATTGCCCTCAATCGGCGGGGACGAGGCCCGCCCCACTGGATCAACTGCGACGGCGCAGTGGGGCGGGCGTCTCTGCCCGCCGGTGCAATTCCTGGGCGCCGAGGCCGCCCCCTTCAACAATCCTCACTATTCCGATGGCACACTCGGCTTCGAGCTCGGTTCAATATCCGGCACCAGCCGGCCGAAGATCTCGATCTCGAGCCGTTGCTTGAACGGCAGCTTGATTGAGAACGGCTTGATCGGCAGCAGGAACTGGAGGCCGGCCGGGCTCGAGGGGACACCCGGCAAGAACAAGCTGGGAATCGAGAGCGCAGCCGCCTTGCCTGGCGCAAGGCTTGCCTTGGTGGCTCCCGGATCCGTCGCCGGCCTGGCCTGCTGGTGCTTCTTGGTCTGTGGGCTGGCCATGGGCTCGGCTGACTCCGAAGTCGATTGCTCGGTCTCGTCGGGAAGCGGGGGCAGATTCGAGATCGTCCCGTCGCCGTGAACCCCCTGGGGCATCGTTCGGCTCGGTGCGACCGGCACCGGCATCACAGGGTTGGGCGGCAAGGCAGGCACCGTAAGAGGCGCGCGCTCCACGGTGTGTCCCCAGTCGAGCGAGAACGGATTGATCGGCGTCGCGGGCACCACGACGGGCGGTGGGGCGATCATGGGCGCTGGAGCGGGGATCGCCCGACCATAAACGGCCGGCGGGCCCGCCTTGGGTGCGATCGGCACGTACGCCATACGTCCGGGCCGATCCCCGGCACTCCCACCGGAGATCTCCTCGGCGCGAATCATGGCCAGCCGCTCCTTCACGACGGCCTTCCCATTCTGATCGGCCGCGGTGTACACGCCAAAGCTGACCAGCAGGACGTCGTCCTTCGGGATCAGCCATTCGCCGGCGACTTCCTGACTGCGAATCTCGGGCACACTCACGGTAAGCTGCCGGACGTCGGCGTCCTCCTCGAACGAGTCTTCGTCGGCCGTTTCACAGCAGCCTTGTGCCCGGGAGCACTTCTCCTCCGAGCAATCCGCGTCGGCGCCATCGGTCGGCTTGGCGATTATTCGCGTGCCACCAGGCCTGTTGAATTCGTTCACGACGAATTCGTAGACATACGGACAGACCCCAGCACAGCGCGAGGTGCCGGCAAACACGGGAGATTCCACGAACCCAGCCGCGATCGCGGGATCGTAGACAGTCTGACGCGTTCCCGCACCGAACGAGCTGGTGCCGCCCGCGCTGGCTCCTGAGTCGTAGACGCCGGCGCTCGGAACGGCGGCCGGTTTCGGCACCCACGAGCTGGCCGCTTTGCCGCGCCTGGCAGCGCCCGACTCGGAGATCTTCACGTTGTGAATCGCCGAGATCTCCGTGTCTTCGAAGACAAGCTGGACCAGAACGCCCTGGTCGAGCCTGCGCCCGACCATCGTGGCCATCCAGCCGGTCCGAACCTGCTCGACTTCGGGGCTCGCCGCTTGGTCTTCACCACTCCACGAAACCTGGGTCACAAGCGGGTGATTGGATCGCGAGGCGATGTGGACCGCAGCTCCGTTAAACGCCACAACATCCGGAATCTGCCTGAACTTCCCCGGCGAGTTCCTGGTGGCTTGGGTACGCACTCGATTGGCCACCGCTTGTGAGGCCGTCCAGACGGTCGCTCCACCCTGGCGCGCCACCGGATTGAGTTGCGCGAACACAGCTTCGCGCCAGCCCAGGCCCTCGGTCTCCAGATACTGAACTGTGTATTTGATCTGAGTATCATTCCGGTCGGTCGGCGGGGCGGCTGCCACCCCGGCCAGTGCGAACACAACCCATCCCACAGCGACGCCCATGCGACGACCTCCCTTCCGTCCACCGTGCTCGTCGAGTCCGTTCGGAATTGGTGCTGGCCGTCGGACCAGACCGGATCGGATCGGGCGGGATCATACGACCGATCGCACGAAGCGTCAATCGCGGCTGTCGGCAGCTCGATCGGAAAACTTGAGTCAAATCCGCCCATCGCACAAGCGTGAATCAATGGCTGGCGGCATGTCAATCGACCCGAAACCGCCGCAACTGCTTTTCGTCGATCGCCACGCCGAGTCCCGGTCCATCCGGCACGGCCGCTCCCTCGGGACCGAGCAACAGGGGCTCGGTGAGCAGATCGGCCTCGTGATAGTGCGGGCCGAGGATGTCCGCGGGGTAGGTTGCACTGTCGATATTGGCGACCGCGCAAGCCAGGTGCAGCATGGCGGCCGATCCGATCCCCAGCTCCAGGTTGCTGCCGACGTGACAGGGAATCCCGGCGGCCTGTGCGACATGAGCGATCTCGATCGACCCCGCGATGCCGCCATTCTTGCCGGGATAGATGCTGACGACATCGGCGGCATGGGCGCGCAGGACGCCCCAGGCGTCCGCCAGGGTGAAGACGCTCTCGTCGGCCATGATAGGAATGCCCGCCGCGCGTAATGACGCCATCGCTTCGGCGTCGCCGGGGGCGATCGGCTGTTCGGCGACCAGCAGGTTGAAGCAGCGGAGTTGATCGAGTGCGACCCGAGCGGTCGCCACGTTCCAGCCGCAATTGGCGTTAACTGTGATCGGGATATCCCGCCCCGCCAGGTCGCGGACAGCCTTCACTCGCGCCAGGTCGCCCGCCAGATCGAGCCCGACTTTCACTTTCAAGCAATGCACGCCCCACCCCAGGAATTCCTCAGCAAGCCTGCGGACATGCGGAATGTCGAAGGCCCCGATCATCATCTTGGTCGGGATGAGGTCGCGCAGCTTGCCCCCGAGAAGCTGATAAACCGGCACACCCACGGCCTTGCCGCTGATATCCCAAAGTGCCATCTCGACGGCGGCCTTGGTAAAAGGGTTGAGCTTGATGAGGAAGTCCATCAAGCGCCGTAGCGCCGTGAGCTGGGTGGGGTCCTTCCCCACGAGGGCCGGGCCGATCAGTTGGTCGAGCGCGGCCGTGCAACTCTTGCTGGTCTCTCCGCTCCAGAGCGCCGACACCGTCGCCTCGCCCAGGCCGACGAGGCCGCGGTCGGTATGCACCCGGACAATGACATAGTCGGACGTGTGATGATCGCCGTGGGCCGTTTTGGTGACCATGCCCGGCTTGAGCGGGACACTCACGGGGATTGCTTCGACCTGTGTGATTCGCATGGTATTTCGCGTTCCAGAATCCGGACGATCGGCCAATTGGGTAGCACGCGCGTCGTCGTCAGAGTCTTCGCAGCTCGCCGTGGCTTCGTTTCGCGCGAGACGAAATCGTGTTTTTCTCTCCCGACAAACTATCCATTCTCCGCGAGGCAGCGATCGAAGCCCACCGGTCAGGCTTAACGGAGCCGCTCTTGGACGATGAACGGGGCCACTAAATGGGCTTGCGTGATCCTGGGAGGCCAAGGCTCCGTCCGAGCCGCCTTGGAGAATGGCCCGCCGGGAGCCTCGCCCTCCCGGAAGTGTGCAAGGCGATTTAGATTCCTGATAACCCATATCGCCAATGGCGGACCTGTCCCGCTTTCCGACCACCGATCGCTAGCCGACGAGCTCGCGGATCGGCTCGGCGGTGGGGGGGAGGATGAAGACGGGCCGGTCGGCCTTGTCGCGGATGAAGGCGTGGGGGTCGATGCCCAGGTTGTGGTAGATGGTGGCCAGGACGTCCTGGTAGTGGACCGGCCGGCTGGCGGCCGAGCCGCCCAGCTTGTCGGTCGAGCCGATCACCTGACCCACGTTCATCCCGCCGCCGAAGAGCAGGGCCGAGTTGACGCGGGCCCAGTGGTCGCGGCCGGCGTCCTTGTTGATCTTGGGCGTGCGGCCGAACTCGCCCCAGACGACCACGGTGACGTCGCGGTCCAGCCCGCGGTTGTGGATGTCCTCGACCAGGGCCGAGACCCCCTGGTCGAACACCGGCAGGTGCTTGCGGAGCCGGTTGAAATTGCCGCCGTGCGTGTCCCAGAAGCCGTACGCGACCGTGACGCACCGCGCCCCGGCCTCGACCAGGCGGCGGGCGATCAGGAACTGGTCGTTGTACATGGGCGCGGCGTCGCCCAGGGTCTCGGCGAGCCGATGCCGTAGCGGTCGCGCAGCCTGGGGTCCTCGCGAGAGAGGTCCAGCGCCCGGGCGACCTTGTCGGAGGTCAGCACGTCGAAGGCCCGGCGGTAGACGCTGTCCATGCCGCCGACCTCGGCGTTGTCGACGCATCGCCGGAACTGGTCGAACTGGCCGAGCAGGGCCTTGCGGCGATCGAACCGCGGTGGCGGGACGTCGGCCGGTGGCTTCAAGAGCGCCAGGTCGTCGCCTTCCATCCGCGCCGGCTTGTACGTATGGCCGAGGAAGCCGGGCCCGGGGCTGTTGTACGGCTTGTGCTGCATGACCGGGAAGAGATCGACGAACGGCGGCACGACCGGGTTGACGGCGCCCTGCACCCGCGCGATCACCGAGCCGAAGCTGGGCTTCCCCTCGCGCTGGCTCTGGCCCATCGGGTAGCCGGTGACGTTCTGGAAGCTCGAGTGCTCGTCGCGCAGGCCGACGATCGAGCGGATCACCGCGACCTTGTCCATGAGCCCGGCGATCCGCGGCAGGTGCTCGCAGATCTGGACCCCGGGCAGCCGGGTGGCGATCGGCTTGAACTCGCCGCGGATGCCGTCGGGCGCATCGGGCTTGAGGTCGAAGGTGTCCTGGTGCGCCAGGCCCCCCGCCAGGTAGATCATGATCACCGACTTGTGCGGCGAACCCGAGACTGCAGCTGAGGTGGGAGCGCGCCTCCTGCGCCGCCGCCTCGGCCTGGAGCAGCCCGGGAAGGCCCAGCCCACCCATCGCCAGCCCGCCGATCTTGAGGAACGCCCGCCGCGATCGGCCGTCGCAATACCGATGACCCCCGCCCGGCCCCCACAAGGTCAGCACGATCGATCCCTCCCGCACCGCGGTCGGACCGGCTTCGATCCCGCATTTCCCGGGGCCCCTGTCCCATTTCATTTCCGACGAGCGTTAAACAATAGCATAACCCGTCGGAAAAGGGGGGGCAAGGGGTGTTCACTCACCGCGTCGGCCTGCGCCGCGTGCCGGTTAGAGAAGCGGGACAGGTCCGATATTGCTAAGTTGGGCGAGTTTCCTGAAAGCCCAATTTGCCAATAGCGGACCCGTCCCGCTTTCCCGCCCCTGAAAGAATCTTGTGCAATGTCGCGTATCACGCCGCGTCGAATTCGCGTACACTCGCTTCCCCTTGTGCACGGAAGGTGTACGAACGAGCGCTCTGCGACCTATGAACAAAGGACTGGCTCATGGTGTGTCTGATCGCGGAATCGGCCCGCGTCCATCCTCGTGCGCGGGTGCACGACGACGCGGTCATCGGCCCCTGTTGCATGATCGGCCCTCAAGTGCAAATCGGCCGGGGGACGCGACTTGTGAGTCAGGTCTGCCTGATGGGGGTGACCAGGATCGGCGAGTTCAATACGCTCGGCCCGTTCGTCTCGATCGGCGACGTCCCGCAGGACGTTTCCTGTGACGACCCCGACACGGAGGTCCAGATCGGAGACCACAACACGATCCACGAGCGGGTCACGATCCACCGCGGCTCCGAGAAGGAAGACGGCATCACCCGGATCGGCAGCAACAATCAGCTCTTCGCCGGCGCCCATGTCGCCCACGACTGCAAGCTCTCCGACCGGATTTCGATTGGTGTCGGGTCGATGCTCGGCGGCCACGTTCACGTGGAGTCTGACGTGGACGTCATGGAGAAGGTGGGGGTCCATCAATTCGTGACCATCGGCGCCGACAGCTTCGTCGGCGCCCACTCGAAGATCACGCAAGACGTGCCCCGCTACATGCGGGTCGAGGGAAACCCGCCGATCGTGCGCGGAATCAATGGCCGGAGCTTGAAAGAGAGGGGTTTGCGCGGCGCAGCGCTCGCCGCACTCCGTGAAGCGCACCGGATGATCTACGTGGTCAAGATGCCACTCGAACAAGCGGCCACGCTCCTGGACGACCATGGTCATCTCACATCCGAGGTCCTTCTGCTGGTGAAGTTCCTGGAATTGCAGCACGAAGGCAGGATGGGCCGCTCGCGCGGGCTACGGAATGGAGTCTGACGACTCGCGACGGGGCCAGGCAGAATGGGACGAAGCATCGGCCGTATCGCCTCGGGGCAACGCAGACGTTCCGTCCGCGGACTGAGCTCCACGCATTCCGTCCACGTAAGCGGGATTGACCTCGCGCTTCGGCAGGCGCACGATGGGTATACAGGGGGCATCTGCTATGTCGATCCATCTCAGTGAAGACGACCGCGCCTGCCTGGAACAGCTCGAAAAACGACCGATGAAGCCGACCCGGCGCCAGAAGGCGATCGCTCTGCTTCGGCTGGACGAGGGTCGCTCGCCAGCGGAAGCGGCGCAGTATGCCGGAATCTCCAGGGAACGGGTCGAGGCCCTGGCTACCGGGTTCGCCGAGAGCGGCTTGGCCGGGGTCGGACTGGGAGCGAAGTCGAAGACGCTGGTCCGTCTCGTCCGTCCCGGTGTCGGCGTTCAAAAGTTTTGCCTGCCGCGGGGGGCAACGCTTGCGGAACTGCTGCGCCAATCCGACGCCACGACGACGGATCAAGCCGTCTATGTCAACGGCGTCTGGACCGACGAGACGGTGCCGTTGCACGATGGCGCGGTCGTGATGATCGTCCCGCGGCCCAGAAACGCTACGGTCGATGAACCCTGGCGTGTAACGATTCCCTCGTTCCGAGACGAGGCACTCTTCCAACAGTACCACGAGATCTTGAAGTCCAGACGACGGGATGTTGGGGAAGATGAGGACGCGGGATCGTGAACCTGCTGGACACGGACGTCGTGAGCCACGTCCAAAAAACCGACCCTGTCGGGACTTCGATCGTGGTGGCGATGGCGGCGTTTCCGAACTCTGATTTCCGGATAACGACGGTCACGGCATACGAGATGGTCAACGGGGCCATCGGCCTGATCCATGACCTGAGGAGGAATCGCAAGGACCTGATCCCGGGCTTCCAATTGTTCCAGGAACTGCTCGACTACCTGGGGCTCTGGGCGGGAAGGATCCTTCCATATGACGCCGCATCCGAGCGGATCTATCGGGGATTTCCGTCCCGGCTCCGTCAAGAGCTAGGAAATGACGCGCGGATCGCGGCAATCGCGCTCACGCACGGCGCTGGCGTCTGGACTTGCAACGCGAGCGACTACATGCGCGTGCCTGGGCTCACCGTTTACGCGGCGGAGTCTGGGTCGCGGGTTATTTGACAGTTCCTGGGCTCGCGATATGGTAGGACCAGCCCGCTTGATTACACCCGGTTTTCGTCAGCCCACCCTGGCGCCCCCTTATCACAATCAGTTGTTGGGCCGCCCCTCATCCTCGACGAGGGCGCTAAAGGGCAGCGGGCCGCCCGACCTTATCACGGCAGGTGCTTGGGCCGCCCCTCATCCGGCCCTTCCGGCCACCTTCCCCCGGGGGGGAAGGAAAACGGCGCTCGCCGAGGCTGTGCAGTGAATACGGGAGGAATGCAGCACTCCCGCAGGGGCGAACTCTCATCACCCGAGGGGGGGGCCCCCTCGATCCAGCACCGGCATGCCCGCCACGGCAAACCCGCACCGGAGCATGTCCCCGGTGTCAGACGCCGTGTGCCGGCGTCTTCGAGTCGAACCCCGGAACCTAGGGCCCGAGAAGATTACCCGTGACGTTGGCCGGCATGGCCTGAACCCTAATCCCGCTTCTTGAGCAGGATATTGCGGAAGTGAATCTCGGCCCCTTCGGATTGCCAGCCGATTGGGCCCTCGGTCAGCTCGGTTTTACCGGAGCTGACCGCAACGCCGTTGAGCTTGACCGAGACCGTGCCATTGGCGTCGCAGGTGATCTCGGTGGTGTTCCACTCGCCCATGGGCTTCACGGCCTGCTTGTGCGCCTCGGCATCGAATTTCTGCTCGATCGGCTTGACCTTGATGAAGAAGAGCTTCCCGTGATCGAAGTAGCGCCCTGCGGCTCGACCGCTTGCGGCCACAACGCGTGCGGCGGATGAATGTGGACCAGACAGCCGCTGTTGCTCGACGGCTCGCTGCCGGCCGGATAACGCCAGTCGTAGCGCAACACGTAGTTGGAATAACTCTTGTCGGTGTAAAAGTAACCGTTCGGCTTGCCGCTACAGCGGATCACGCCGTCCTCGACCGTCCAGGTCTTGGCAGGGTCGGCATCGCCGGCCTTGGGATCCAGGAAGGTCTTGAATCCCGTCAGGTCCTTCCCGTTGAATAGGGGTGTAGAGTCCTGGGTTCCCCGCTTGTTGTCCGCAACGACGCCGGCCGGCAATGCAGCAGCCCAAAAAGCCAGAAGTCCGGTGATGATGGCGGATCGCATCGGCATGCTCCTTTGAGTTTGCGTCCAGTTGGCAACTTGGATTCCGGTCGAGCATTTTAGCTCGACTTACCGGCGTTCACGACCGGCTGCGTGCCGCGTTCCGAGCAGAGCACGACCAGCAGGTTGCTGACCATCGCCGCCTTCTTCTCGTTGTCCAGCTCGACGATATTCTGGTGCGAGAGCATCTGCAAGGCCATCTCGACCATGCCGACGGCCCCCTCGACAATCTTCTGGCGGGCCGCGACCACCGCACTGGCCTGCTGCCTCTGGAGCATCGCGTGGGCAATTTCGGGTGCATACGCCAGGTGGCTGATCCTGGCCTCCAGTACCTCGACACCGGCCTGCGAGAGCCGCTCCTGGATTTCGGTCTTCAAGTGCTGGGCAACCACGGCCGTGTGGCTGCGCAGCGAGACTTCGCCCTCAGCGTGGGCATCATAGGGATAACTCAGGGCCATGTTCCGCAACGCCGACTCGCTCTGGACATGGACGAAGTTGTCGTAGTTGTCCACGTGGAAGAGCGCCTCGGCGGTGTCGACGACTTTCCAGACGACCACGGCCGCGATCTCGATCGGGTTGCCGGCGAGGTCGTTGACCTTGAGCCGTTCGCTCTCGAAGTTCCGTATCCGCAACGAGATGCCCCGCTTGGTGAAGAACGGGTTGACCCACCTCAGGCCCGGCTCGCGCACCGTGCCCTTGTAGTTGCCGAAGAGCTGAAGGACTTTTGCCTCGTTCGGGCTGACCGTGAACAGACCGATCAGGCCGACGACGCAGCCAATTCCAGTGAGAATCGCCAGCGTGACGAGCAACGGGCTCTCCATCGCCGCCCCGGCGGCGAACACAAGACCGGACACGAGCCAGTCCGCCCAGAAACAGGGCCAACATCCCCAGCCCCGGCTTCGGGATGACCAGAACCTCGCGCATGATCTGCGACGGTTTCGTTGTCCTCTCAAAATTCTCGTCCATCGTGGAAATTCCCTGTTTTGGCGTCTGGTGATCGGGTTGGTCGTCAAGGTGTGTTCGCTGCAAGAACGTCGGCATTGACGAAATTTTTCGCCCACGGCTCACGCCTGTCGGTCAACGATGGAGTCGATGAGGTGCTGGATCACGTCGCGGAGCTGTTCGGCGACCCGGCGGCGGACTGCGTGTGGATCCGGAACGTAGCACGCCACGTACCGCGCCAGGTCGATGGGATCGCCGATGCGCACGAAGACATCGCGCCTGGCGAGCTGGCGTGGCCGACTGGAACCGTAAACCTCGCGCTCCAGCTTGAGAACCATCTCCGCGAGCCGCTCCTGAGATGGGTCGAGGTCGACGTAGTGCGGCTGCCAGCTACCCATGTGAACCACTCGCTTGAGCGCTTCGAGATCGTTGTGCAACTCCGCCCGGCTCTGATCGCTGTATTTCCCTCCCTGCCTCAGCAAGTTCCGCAGGAACGAAATAAGCCGCCAGGTACGATCCATCGTCTGCCCTCCAGAGCGGACCGTGGGACCTGGGTATTGGACCTCCATCTGCGCGAGGACGGCTTGACGCACCTGCTGCACCCGGTCGCTCAGATCGGCGAGACGATCGGGATCGGGTTTCAGGCGGTGAATGAGCTCCTGGCGATGCAAGAGCTCCGCGACGATGAGAGCCAGCCGACGCGGCAGTGAGTCGCCATGACTGCGCTCGAAGAGGCGCTCTTCCATCAAGCGGGTCCGCCGCTCCAGAGTCGGTTGGATGGGTTGGCGGTACCGGTACTTGATGGCCATCGGGACCACGTAAGCGGTCCAGTCGGGCTCGGTGCGCCGCGCCTCGACCACGGCCTGCATGCCGATCTCGACCACGCCGCTTTTGAAAGGCTGCACCAGATCATTGAGGTAATAGATTTCCCCTTCCGGGAAGATGACGAGCATTTCCCGTGCCCGTTTCACCACATCGATGGCGTAGCGTTTGGCCCGGTCGTTCTGGCCTCCGCGCTCGACGGAAAAAGCGCCCAGGCGCTGGAGCCACCAGCCGGCGAGGCCGCGGCCTTCGTCAAACGCTTCTCGGTTCATCATGTAGAGGAACCGGCGGCCGCAGCGGCGGGAGAGTTCCACGCAGGCCTGGAAGTCGGTCTCGTCGGCGTGGTTGGAGGCGAGGATCAGGCCCACACCCGGGGGAAGGTCCCGCAGGGCCTTCAGGTCGCGCCGCTCGATGCGTATCCGGTTCCGCCAGGCCAGGTCGAGTCTGAGGTAGGTCCCAACGGCCCAGATCACCCACGCAGCAGGCGCGGCCGGTCGAAAACCGGGGCTTTCGGACATGGCTAACCTCTTGCTCCAGCGCCGAATTCCCGTAGACGCTGGGGGTGCGGCCTCCGGCCGCAACCATGAGCGAATTCCAGATTTTAGTTCCACTTTCCCAGATTCCAATAGCAGACGCGAAAGCCCCGCTCAGAAGATCAGGATTCTCCCGGTGGGCGGGCCTCGGAACGCTCGAAGAAGACGAGAAGGGTATTCCCGTAACGTTTCTGCCTCATTTCGTGGATATTGTCCAGACCGAGGCTGCGGTATTCGTTGGGATGGATCTGGACGATGACTTGCCCGGCCGAAAGGTCCTCGGTCGATTCCGCGGGCGATGGGCGCAGCAATTCGGGCCGATCGTTGAGATGACGCATTGCCTCCGACCAGAGATTCTTGTACTGCGGAGGCGCGATATAGATCAGATCGAACTGCTTTCTGGTTCCTCTCAGGTACTCGAAAGCGTCCGTGTGCAAGACCTCGGCGCGATCGGCGAGACCGGTTGAGGCAAGGTTTTTCTTGATGGTCGCGACCGCCTTGTACGCGAGGTCGATGAAGGTGCAAGTCGCAGCGCCCTGGCTCAGCGCCTCGATGCCGACGCTGCCGCTGCCGGCAAACAGATCGAGCATCTCCATGCCCGCAATCCGTGGACGCAGGATGTCGAAGAGGGAGGTCTTGACGCGATCCAGGATCGGGCGCGTGCCGCTGCCGGGAACAACAAGCAGTTTCTGGCCGCGCACCGATCCCCCGACCACGCGCATCAGCGCTCCCCTTGGAATGGTGTCAGCTCGGCGCCCGTTCGACCGGACGGAAGAGATCAGGGAATCATATTCGAGGACCTCACAACGACGTGCGAATCGTTCCATGGTGCGCAAGCCCACGATTCAGGAGTTCGGCTTCGTCTTGAGGTCCCGGAACTGCGGTGACTTGGCCAGGGTGAAGAGCACCACCTCTTCCCCCGTCACAGTGCTGATGTCGTGGTGCATGCTCAATACCTTGATGCCGGTCTTTTCCTGGATCATCGCTTCCATGAGCGGCCGCGCGGTTTCGAGTAGATGGGTTCGCACCTGCTTGAGCAGGTCTCTTCCCTTCTCGGCCGGGAGCGACCGGACCAGATGCTGTTCGGCGGCGGTCAAGACGCCCTCGAGGCGGACCACGAGCAGGTCATCGATCAAGTGTGCGTGGATATCCTTGGGCCCGCGCCCCATGAATTCCTGCTCGAAGCGGCTCATCCCCTGGCAGATGGCGGCTTCCATTTCTCCCTGCGTTTTCATGGCGGCCTCTCGCGCGTTCCATCTCAAAGTCGGGAGGCCACACGCTCGGTCTGCCTGGGGGGCGACCGAACCCGAATGGTCCATCCTCGGGATATCGAAGGTTCATGATACAAAAGAACGAAGCGGAATTCACTTGCATTTCTCGACCCGCGCGGGACAATGAGAGGTGTAAGGGAGCCGGCGGGTAACAGCACTCGGCTCCGATGATAATTTGAATTGAGTTTGTCGGACGACTAGATAAAGGGCAACCCGGCTGGTCCGGGGGGCTCGTTGACGAGTAAGCCGACGTGGCCGAAACCCTGAGGGGGTTCGGCCACGCCGGCTTTTTTGTTCGCTTGAACTGGCGCCGATCGACCGCAGCCACCAGGGAGGCTCATATGAAGAATGGCAATTTCACCATGGATGACCACATCACCCGTGCCAAATGGCCTTTGGCACGCTGGCGAACAGACCACATCGACAGATGGCTGGCGGTGGTCATCGGTGAGGACACGCTGCTGGCCTGGTGGACGAGGCCTTTACGCCCAGAGGCCAGTTCCTGGCCTCGGGTGGCTGTCTGCCCTTCTCCAACTTGGAACGAGTTCGATCCTACAGGGATTGTATGATGAGCCGCACGCCCAGCGCGAAGGGTTAATGGAGCAGAAGGAAGGACCACTGTGGAATATGACGTACCCAGGAAATCCGGTTTAGGAGGGTTCAGATGGCAAATAAGAGAGCCGTCGCGCGCCGGCCCAAGGTGAAATCCAAGGGTGAGGACGCGGTCACGCCCAAGCAGGCGAATCACAAGAGCACGCCCGTCCATGCCAAATCCGTTCTTTCCACGAAGAACACACACAAGACGGCCGCTCACAAGGTGGCGGTCTCCAGCACAATGAAACCCAAACCGGCTCACACTCGGCGTGTGAGGCAAAAACCGCTCGCGATGGTAGCCCCAGAAAGCCATCCCGAACTCGAGGCCGTTCCGGTACCGCAATATGATCGCTTCCGCGACGTACTGACCGAACTGGCCGATTCCGTGTTGTCCAACACCGATCCTGAAATCTGGTTCATGGGACTGTGTTACGCCCCCCCCTCGAACCAGAACGACGTCTTCGTGCTGTGGGTCACCCAGCACTCGAGCGGCGGCCGATTCAACCCGCGCCCGGTTCTTGACGCCATCAAAACGCCAAGTCAGACAGTGGCCTTGAATGACGATCAGTCATTCATTCAGCATGTGGTTGACGTCGAAACCCTCTCGCGCGTCCTCAAACAGTGCAGTGCCGGAAACCACCCCGACTCCGATGTGATCAACTCGCTCATCGATGCCATTCGGGCCGAGCGCTATCACATCATGCTTCCGAGGAACCCGTCGAACCCCATGCTTGCAGTAGCAAGCGCCTTGGCGCCGCTGACCGAAAAGCTGGCCGTCGGGGCCAGGCGATCAAAGGCAGGCAATGGGACGCCGACAACGGATACGGACGCTGCTCGTTCTTGACGCCGCTCGAGACAAACATGTGAGTTGCCGCAGGCGATGGCGTCAGTGGCCGCGGCCTTCTCCAAGCATCAGGCCAACGGGAGGAGTCATCCATGGGTTTGCTCTCGCTGATCGTCCTGGTCGCGCTGGTCTGGGGTAGTTTGTCACGATGGGGTTACGGCCGAAGCTGGGGTTACGGCGCGGATGGCATGAAACTTGCTTACGTATCTATCAGGCAACCCTTTTCCAAGGAGTAACGTCATGAATTGGGATCAGATCACGGGCGACTGGAAACAGTTGAAAGGCAAAGTGAAAGAGAAATGGGGCAAGCTGACCGACGACGACCTGACGACCATCGCCGGGAAGCGTGATCAGCTCGCCGGCCTCCTCCAGCAAAAGTATGGATACGCCAAGGACCAAGCCGAGAAGGAGCTCAACGAGTTCTCAAATAAACTTTCACAACGGTGATTACCAATGAAGAGTTCATTCGCTGGTCTGCTCGCTTTGGCGCTGGTTACGCTCAGCGGGTGCAATGAGGGCACGCCTGGGGGATCGGGAATAACCAGCTCGCACCAGAAGCAACCCGCCTACGGAGAGGCCGAAAACACGTTCAAACTGAGCGTGCCTGGGATGTCAACCACCCTCCACCAAGGAGAGACGAAAGAAGTCACGATCGGCATCGACCGCGGCAAGAACTTCGAGGGGGACGTGACGCTCAAGTTCGCCGACGGGCCCGAAGGAGTGACCATTGAATCCGCGAGCCCGATCATCAAGCACGGCGACACGGAAGCGAAAGTCACTTTCAAGGCGACTTCCGACGCCTCGCTGGGCGACTTCACGGTCAAGGTGACGGGGCACCCGACCATGGGCCCCGACGCCACGAGCGAATACAAAATCAATGTGGCCAAGAAGTAGCCAGGAGAGGCGGAAAGAAGTTTTCTCCAATCCAGATCTTTCTCATCGCGGTGCGGGGGCTTGGTTCCTGCCCGCGGTGATAATGGCTCCTGTTTGCAGAAAAGAGAGTGTCCCATGCTCGGAATGGCAATCGTGCTCGCGATTCTCGCCTTGGTTGCCGGCGTCCTCGGCTTCTTCGCCCTCGCCGGTACTCTCGCGCTGGTCGCCAAGATCCTGCTCTTCGTCTTCCTGGTCATGTTCGTCGTCTCGCTTGTCTTCGGCAGGGGGCGGGGGACGGTCGTCTGATCCTCGGTGGATTGCATGGCCCACTCCATTTCGGTCCACCACCAGTCCTGGAGATTGATGGGCCTCGAGTCGAACCACCGAAACCGCATCGCCTTTTCGGAGGCGACGCTGAGAACCGCCCGGACCGCGTAATGCGAGCCCGGACGGTTCAGTCGTAATGCGTCCGATAGACGTCTTCGCGCGGCCCTGCGTGCCTTTCGGCCCGCCTCTGTCGCGCGGCATCTTCTGAGGAGGATTTCGCTGATGAGTACAGAACGGGAATATCGATTCGCGCCGCTGGCCGCACTGCTGTCCGTAGCGCTTGTAACCGCCGTTGGATGTGAGTCGAAGGGGCCTGCCGAGCGCGCGGGGAGAGCATCGACAAGGGCGTCCAGAACGCCGAAGACGCGATCAATCCTCCAGGACCGAGTGAGAAAGTTGGGCGCGCCATCGATAATGCCGTCAAACCCTGACCGCGACGAGCCCGCTTGGCGTGGAGGACCCACGCTCGATCCGCGATTCTGTGCTGCCCTCAAGAAGCAGCCCGAGACGATTTCATGGCACACAACACGAGATCGAATATCTCGGAATCAGGAGACTGACCATGGATCGTCGAGAATTGTTGGGCGTGCTCGGGACCACCGCTGCCGGCCTACTCGCCGCGAATGGGAAGGCCGCTGGCGCCGATCACAAAGGGCAACATCACAGCGAGGCGCACGAGGACTGTATCCGGACTTGCCAGGAATGCTCGCGCTCGTGCAACGAGACCTTCCACCACTGTTACGAGCAGGTGGCCGAGGGCAAGAAAGAGCACGCCAAGGCGCTGCACCTGGTCGCCGACTGCGCCAAGTTCTGCAACCTGTCAGCCGATCTCATGGCTAACGGCAGCCCGCTCATGGCATTCTCCTGCGCCGCCTGCGCCCTTGCATGCAAGGCGTGTGCGGCCGAGTGCGACAAATTCACGGAGTCGGAGATGAAGGGCTGTGCAAAGATGTGTCACGCCTGCGAGAAATCGTGCCTGGCGATGGTCCGGGCCATGGGCGGTCACTGACAAGCGGCGATCCTGTGCGGCCTTCAATTACGGCCGAGACGATCGAATGACCCCGAATGGAGACCTGAGCACAGGAAGCATTTGCTCCGCGCTGACCCAAACCGGGAGGAAATCGGGGCCAAACGGGAAAAAACGGTCAGGCCCGAACCACCCCGTAGGAACCGCTCATGCCCAGCCGCCTCCGCCCACGTGCGACAATGAGTCTTGGCGGCTTATCCCCGCGGCAGATCGCCGTCGGGATGTGGAAACGGATGGAGCAACACGACGCCATGACCTGGGCGGCGGCCGTTGCTTTCTACGCGATGCTCGCCACGGTCCCGTTCCTGGCGCTCATCCTGGTCGTCGTGGTCTTGCGACTGCCCGACCTCTCGGGCGCGGGCCGCCGCACGACCGGCCTCGGTCACCTGACGGTTGACCAACTCGAGGCGACACTGAGGTCGCTCTTCCCGAACGAAGCCTATGTCCTGGTCAGGGACCAGATCGTGCGCATTCAGAATGAGCCTCCCCTCGCGCTGCTCTCTCTGGGCGTGGTGATCTCGCTTTGGAGTGCGTCGAGCCTGTTCCTGGTCGTCATCGACGCGCTGAATCGAACCTACGGGGTCAAGGAGACGCGATCTTTCGTGAAGCTGCGGCTCAGGGCCTTCGCGATGACGCTGATCCAGGCGGCCTGCCTGCTCGGGTCGCTCGTGGCGATCGTTGCCTGGCCGCAGATCCTCCGGGTGCTCGGCTTGGAGCCTAGCGGTGCGGTGGCATGGGTGGCGGCGGCTGTCCGCTGGACTGTCGTCTTCCTGATGGTGCTCCTGAGCTTCGCGCTGACGTTCCATGTCGGCCCCAACTGCGCAACATCGCTGGGCCTGGGTCACGCCTGGGAGCCTGGCGGGAACCATCGCGTTCGTGGTCTTCTGCGTTCTGTTTCGACTCTACGTCCAGAACTTCGGCAGCTACAACAAGTCGCTGGGAGCGCTCGGTGGCGTCATGGTGCTGTTGTCCTGGTTCTGGGTCGTGGCCTTGGTGCTCTTGGGAGCGGCCGAAATGGATCGGGTGATCGAGGCCGGCTCCCCGACAGGCAAGACCCCGGCCAGATGATCGCGCTCTTCGAGTGGTCGTGGTTTACTCATCGGCCCGAATCGCCATTCGGCTCAGGCCCTAATCGCGGCCGCAGCCACCGCCGGCGCAGCCGCCACAGCCGTCACCGGAACCGCGGAAGCGGCCCGGGCCAGGATCTGGTCACGGGCATCGGCTAGCGTGAAGGCCACGTGCGTGGCCCCGACTCCGGAGAGCCCCGCAGACGCCGCGTCGCAGTCGGCCTGCCCGCAGATCCCCACCACAATCGGCAGCCCGGCGAACCGCGCCCGGATCGCTCGTCCTCGACTCATCTAAGATTCATCATACAAAGAATAATAAAAGAATTCACTTGCTATTTCCAACGAGCGCGAGACAATGAGCAATGAAAGGGAGTGGGTATGCACTTGCATGCCGCCCCGACAACAAATACGAGACAAAATTGTCGGCAGACCGGTTGAAAGGCACCGCGGCTCGTCCGGGGGGCCCGTTAACGAGTAAGCCGACGTGGTCGAGTGCCTCTGGGTATTCCGCCACGTCGGCTTTTTTCATGGACCGGCAGGCATATTTGAGAGAGGACCTCACCGATGAACATGCTTCAGCGAAATCAGAGAAATCAGAGAGGGCTCAAGCCTCAGTTTGACTACCTCGATAATCGGATCGTGCCCGCGGCTCCACTTCCGCACATGGTGCTTACGGCGGATGTGGCTTATACGAACGTGATCGCAGACTCGCAGCACCAAAATCTCGCGGCGGCATCGGCCGCCTCTCTCATTCAGAACAGGCACGAGGTTCGTCTGGAGAGGCTTGCGGACCGGCGGGAGCAGGCTCTGGCGCAGCGCGAGGAGGCCATGGCGCAGCGGGAACTCCGGCGAGCCCGGCTTGACGCGTTGTTGAGCGCCCGTAATCACTTCACTCTGGCCATCCAGCCCGCGGTCCAGACGGTCAAGTCCGTCTCAACTTCTCCATCGGGGGAAACAACGGGACAAGCCACTGGTACTCCGTCTTCGACGGCAACAGGCCCTGTCCCAGTTTCCACAACGGGGCCCTCTTCGTCGTCATCTGGAACCACGACCGGCTCTGTGAGTTCCACGAGGCTCCTTCCTCCGAACGCGAGCCAGCAGTTAGAGATCGTCTATGAAGAATTCCTGAATGGGCAATCGCCGACTACCACGAATCAACCCGGTCAGCCAGTCATTGTGGGAACAAATGTCGAGGTCGAAATTCGCACTATCGACCCGAGCGAATTCGATTCCATGGTCGCGGCCGAGGTAAGTATCGGCTTGCAAGTCACGACCAGCGCTCCGGCGTACGATATGGTCGTGGGTTTTCTGCCGATCGCCCAACTACCTGCCGCCGCACAGATCTCCGGCACGCCTGCCCTTGCGGCGGTTACTTACCCAGAGTTGAACTGAGCTGAATTGATTTTTCCGCGGTCCTCATACACTAGCGCTGTCTTTCAAGTGATCGTCTTCTCGAGTACAAGACAGTGAGATAAACGGTCTCATCGAGGTGCTGGGAACAAGAACCCCCGAGCGTTGCCCTTCAAATGATTGAAAACACTGCCGGATCAGAGACCGGTCCCAGGCCGGTTGTTTCGCGAGGGGAAGGCGACGATCTCGCGCGAACTGGCCGAGATTTTCGAGCGGATCGGCACGACCGCGCAGGCCTGGCAGGCGCGGCTGCAAAAACCGAGCAAGGGGCGTGTCGTGGGCCGCTTCTTCGCGGCCAGTCGAAAGCGACTCCGAGAAGTCGCCGAGCGACTGGGATCGAGGCGCGTGCCCAACCTGGGCGGATGCCCTGTGCTCTGACGTGACAATCCTCGGATTTCCTTGGAAAGCCTTGTCATTGGTTGCGCCGGGCCACCCTCCCTGCCCCCCTAGACCGGCCAGCCAAACCAGATTATCGCAATCGCAGGCAACAGGACGACCACGGGAGCCTCCATGAAGCTCGTCATCGTCTCGAACCGCCTTCCCGTGTCCCTCGCCGAGACGGAGGGCCGACTGGAGTTCGCCCAGAGCCCGGGCGGCCTGGCCTCGGGCCTGCGGTCCTACCTGGATTCCCCCAGGTCGGCGGTGGGGGCGGGTTTCACCTGGGTCGGCTGGCCCGGCCGGGCCGTCGCGCCGGATCAGCAGGCCGAGGTGACGCGCCGCTGCCGCGAGGGCTTCTCGGCCCGGCCCGTGTTCCTCACAGCCGAGGACACCGAGGGCTTCTACGAAGGCTACTGCAACCAGACGCTCTGGCCGCTGTTCCACTACTTCCCAGCGCTCGTCTCGTTCGACGAGGGCCCTTGGGCGACCTACGAACTCATCAACGAAGTGTTCTGCGACGCCGTCCTGGAGGAGGCCGGACCGGACGACATCGTCTGGGTGCACGACTACCACTTTCTGTTGCTGCCGGCGATGCTTCGGGCGCAACGGCCGGACCTGAAGGTCAGCTTCTTCCTGCACATCCCCTTCCCGTCCTATGAACTGTTCCGCATCCTGCCCGACCGCTGGCGCCGGGCGCTCCTGGAGGGGATGCTCGGGGCCGATCTCGTCGGGTTTCATACCCACGACTACGCCCAGCACTTCCTCAAGTCCGTCCGCCGCATCCTCGGGTATGACCACGAGATGGGCCGGGTCATGCTGCCCGACCGCTTGTCTCGGGCGGACACCTTCCCGATGGGTATCGAGTTCGAGGCCTTCTCGACCCGGGGGACCGAGCCGGAGTTCATCGGCACGCGCGACGCGCTGCGCGGGACGATCGGCGGGAGGAAGGCGATTTTGTCGATCGACCGACTGGACTACTCCAAGGGGATCGCCAACCGGCTGCTGGCATACCGGACCTTCCTGGAGGCCAACCCCCAGTGGCGAGGCCGCGTGGTGCTGCTGATGGTCGTCGTCCCCTCACGCACCGGGGTCGAGGACTACCAGCGGATGAAGTCCCGGATCGACGAGCTGGTGGGTGAGCTCAACGGGACGTTCGGCAGCCTGTCGTGGACGCCGGTGCTGTACCAGTACAAGTCGTTCCCGCAGGACGAGCTGCTCCCCCTGTACGGGGTCAGCGACGTGATGCTGGTCACACCCCTGCGGGACGGGATGAACTTGATCGCCAAGGAGTACGTCGCCGCGCGGGCCGACGGACAGGGGGTGCTGGTCCTCAGCGAGATGACCGGCGCCGCCAGCGAGCTGGGCGAGGCGGTCCTGGTCAATCCCAACGACATACCGGAGATGGCCTGCGCCCTCGCGACCGCCATCGAGATGCCCGTGGAGGAGCAGGCTATGCGGATGACGGCGATGCGGGACCGGCTGCGACGCTACGACGTCGTCCGCTGGGCCGGCGACATCCTGGAGGCCTTGGGTGAAGACCGCTCTCGCCTGGACCGGCGCATGCTGTCCACCGGGATGCGCCAGCGGATCGTCCGCGAGTTCCGGTCGGCCGGCCGCCGCCTGGTGTTGCTGGACTACGACGGTACGCTGGTCCCCATCCGGCCGACGCCGGAGCAGGCCGAACCGGGACCCGGCGCTGCTGGCGACTCTCGGCCTGCTGGCCGGGATCGGCGATGTCGTCATCGTCAGCGGCCGTACCCGCGCGACCCTCGACGCCTGGCTGGGGACGCTCGACGTGGCGATGGTGGCCGAGAACGGGGCCTGGATCCGCGAGCGGGGCGGGGATTGGGCCGTGACGGGGGCCCTCTTCGACGACTGGAAGCCCGGGGTCCGCGACCTGATGGAGCGGTACGTCGACCGACTGCCCGGGGCGCGGGTCGAGGAGAAGGAGTTCGCGCTCGCCTGGCACTATCGCCAAGCCGAGCCCGACCTGGCGGCGCTGCGAGCGCAGGAGCTGAGCGACCACCTGATCGACCTGACCGAGACAAGCGAGCTGCGGGTCATGCAGGGGCACAGGGTTGTGGAGGTCGGGCCGTCCGGCACGAGCAAGGGAACGGCCTGCCAGGGGTTCTTGACCCGGGGCTACGACTTCGTGCTGGGCATGGGCGACGACGCCACGGACGAGGACCTCTTCCGGGTCCTGCCGCCATCGGCCTACTCGATCCGCGTCGGCCTGACCCAGTCCTACGCCCGCTACAACGTCGCGGACCAGGCCGAGGCCCTCCGCCTGGTCGAATCCCTGGCCGCCGCCCCGCTCGATGCTCCCTGACCCGACATTGGGCCGGGGCGTCAGTCTCGACCTGCCGCGTTTTCGGGGTGACCTCCGACGCGTCGAATGGGTCTGGTCCCCATTTCGGGATCCTGACGTGGAACAGGATGGCGAAACACCAAAGATCTCGGCCCCTCGTGAAATCGAGTCACGATCCAGAATCGCTATGCCCGTCATTTGCCGAGACGTCCCGATCGAGATCGAGTCATCGTTTTTTGGGTTTGCCTATATACCTACAAATAATAAAAGTTTTCACTTGCTATTCTCGCCAATTGAGGGACAATGATTGGCGTAAGAGAGCCGGTGCAGATTGGCAGTCGGCTCTGACGGAAAGCACGAATCGAAGTTCGTCGGACGACTCGATAGAGGGCAACCCGGCTGGTCCGGGGGGCTCGTTGAAGAGTAAGCCGACGCGGTTGAAGCCCTGAGGGTGTTCGGCCGCGTCGGTTTTTTCAATTTCAGGAACACGCGCACCTTCGGAGAGAACAAGCGATGAGACATCAACTGCATCCGAGCATCGATTGCCTCGAAAGCAAGACCCTGCTATCCCATGTTGCTGCCAGTCTTGTGGCCGTCCCAGTGCAACATTTAGGATCACTAGTTGAGATAGAACCGTCGGCGATGGCTGTCAGCCTGACGACCGACCAAGCAACATATCATCCCGGCCAGATCGCCACGGTGACGCTCACGATAACAAACATCTCGAACGACGCCGAATCGATCCCGATCGGCCCCAGCAGGGACGGGTTTTACATCACGCACAACGACACGATCGTATGGCGATCGAACGCGGGGCCGGAGCCGCAATTCATTGTCAACCGAATTCTCCAACCCGGGCAATCGATTATTCTGACGGCGACATGGACCGTGGCGGCTCAGACGGGGACCTTCGTCGCGCAAAATCAGTTGTTCCCAAATGGTCCAACGGCGACATTCAATGTCACGAAACTGACTGGAACGATCATGCCTCATTGAAGCGTCTCGTTCCCCGAACAACGCTCCGCAGCCACTTGCGTCGCCTCGCGAATAAGTCCCATTCCGATGTCGCCGAATGCCGATAGCAAATGGACTTCTCAACTGCTCTCACGCCCCTCGTGTGGGTTTGGTGTGGCCCACCGAGAAATAGGCGTGAAGTCGGTGGGTTGCCCGACGCAAAATCTCCGCGCGGTTATCGATGGGCATCACCCTTCGCTTCGACGGGGCGCCCGGCGCTGCTAGCCTCAGCCCCTCGTCGCGGCGGCCGCCAGCGCCGGCGCAGCCGTCACAACCGTCACCGGAACCGCGGAAGCCGCCCGGGCCAGGATCTGGTCGCGGGCGTCTGCCAGCGTGAAGGCCACATGCGTGCCACCGACTCCGGAGAGCCCTTGGGACGCAGCGTCGCTGCCGGCCTCGCCCCAGCGCCCCACCAGGATCGGCAGCCCGGCAAACCGCGCCCGCAGCCGCCGGACCTGGTAACGGGCCTGAGCCAGGGCCTCTGGAGGCAGGTGCGACAGGATCACCATCGCGGGGGATACTTCCGCCACTCGGTCGGCAAGCTGGATCGGCGAGCCGGCGCCCTCGAGATTCACGAGCGTGCACTTCGAGGGGGCGAGAAGCTGTCCCAGCATCCGTAGCGTCAGGGCGTCGGACGTACCGCTGGCCGCGACCGCCGCGACCGCAAACGGTGGCAGCGCAGGTTTGCCATTCGCGCCGCCCCGGCTCTGCTTCGCCGGATCGGGCTGGAGTCTTTGCGCCGACGTCTTCCGTCCCCTCCAGGTCGTCGAGGATCTCGCCGATGACCCGCCGGATGAAGGCCATGTCGCTTTCCTCCAGCTCTCCACGCGCCGCGTCACGCTCGGCACGCGAGAGGGCCGGAACCAGCATCTGATCGAAGACCTCTGCACGCGGACGTTCGTTCAGAGCGGCTTCGATGACCGCGGTTGCCCCATCCTGGTCGAGCGAGACGAGCCGCTGGTAGAACCGGATATCCTGGTCCAGCTCGCCCTCCTCGCCCAAAAGCGTCGCAAAGAAGCCCAGGCTCGGGACGTACTTGCCGAGAACCGCCAGGCAAAGCGTCAACGGCGTCGACAGCAGTGTGCCGAGCAGCCCCCAGAGCCACGTCCAGAACATCGCCGCGACCAGGAGCCCGAGGGCCGAAACCCCGGTAGTCTTGCCGTAGATTAGCGGCTCCAGATAGGAGAGCGCCACTTCGACCACCCCGAAGAATGCGGCCACTTCCAGCGGCTGCCTCCAGCCGGGAAAGTGCGCGGCCGAGAAGACCAGCGGCAGCAGGAACGCCACCGCCGCCCCGACGTAGGGGATGAACCGCATCATTGCCGCGAGGCAACCCCAGAGTACCGCGTAAGGCACGCCGATCGCCCAGAGGCCGAGGCCGACGATCAGCCCGAAACCCGCGTTGACCAGCGTGATCATCGCCAGGTAGCGGCTGATCCGCTGACCGATCTCGCCCATGGTCCGGGTCGTGAGGTTGATCTGGCGCCGGCCGAAAAGCTGGACGATCCGGTCTCCCAGGGCCTCCCGGTTCATGAGAATAAACAAGACCAGGATGAGCACGAAAATACCGACGCCGATGAACTCGAGGTAGGGGCCGACGGCGCCCTGGAGGCGCTGCCGGAACGTGGGCTCCTCGACGACCCGCACGTCCATCGCCTCGTGGCCCTTGATGACCGGCGTGTCGAGCGATTTGGCCACTTCGCCGGCGACTTTCTGAGCCCGATAAAACGCCATGTCGTCCGAGGGCTTCAGGAAGTCGACCTTCCGCTGGATTCTCTTCTGATAGCTCGGCAGTTGGTAGGCCAGCGTGGAGAGTTGCCGCACGACGACGTAGCCGATCCCGCTCAACGACCCGAGCGCGAGGGCGACCGTCAGAAGGACCGCGACGGACCGCGGCACCCGGTGCCGCTCGAAGAACCCCGCAAGAGGCGCCAGCGCGAAGCTGAGGAGCACCGCCAGGGCCAGGGGCTTCAGCACCTCGGCGGCAAGCGACATCGCGGCGATGACCGCCAGGACGAGGAAGGTCACGACGGCCGGATGGTCCATCGGGGACTTGCGTTGCGTGGCCACGGTGGCGTTCCTGTGCGGGTGCGGATCGCTCCTCGTGAACCGTCTGTCGTGGAGCCGTCAGCCCCGACTCAACGGGCTCGGATCGCCAGGCCGGCGATCAACCCGGCTAAGAGGCCGATGCCAAAGGCCGCTACCACGGTCTCGGTCGGGTGGCGGCGGACCAAGTTCTCGGCACTGTCGTAGCGTTCACGAATCTGGTCGCCGACCTGGTTGGCGTATTCGCCGGCGGCGTCGGCCGCATGCGCGACCGCCGATCTGCCGCGCGAGGTGGCGTCGGAGAAGAACTTTTCGATCGCATCACGCCCCTCGCCGGTTTTTTGCTGGATTCGGCCGATAAGCTGCTCGACGTTCCCCTCCAGCACCCCAAGGTCGTCCTCGGTCAACTGGCTCCAGCGCTGCCTTGCCAGTCCGCAGAGTTGATTCCATTCTCCTTGAATCGTCTGAACGTTGATCGCCATGGTCCTTCTGCTCCTTTTTGCGGGATTTGCCGGTACGAATCCGGCTTCCCTTGGTGGATTCCGATTCAACCTCACTGAGCCGCTCGGGAACACACGCCCCACGTGCGGCAGCGATCACAAGCGACGCCGCGGGTGCAAGCGCGCGCTGGCGCTGGTGACGAGGACGGTCTTGACCCAAGCCAGGTTGAGCCATAGTTGCTTGCGTGAGCGGCGGAAGCTGTCGAAGCTATGCCTGAGCTGCATCCCGGCTATCCCTGCCACCAGTCCCCCGAGTGCCAAGGCCGCTCCGGCCGTCAGGAGCATCGCCCAACCCTGGTGGATCTTCAGTGCGGAAGCGACCAGCCAGCCGGCGCCGAGGAGGGCCACCGGGATGCTGGCCACCATCACGGCCAGGCCCACCACGCTCAGCATGATCGGAATCGCCGACTTCCGGGCGGCGTCTTTGAAGTCGACGGCCGCGAGCTTGGCCTGGAGCTCGGCCAGGGACGCGAGGTCGTCGACGAACTCGGCGACACCCTCGAACTCAGCCGAATGGGAACCGGGCACGCGAGCTGTCCCACGACCGTTCACGGACGCTTGATCAACCATCCCAGGACGACTCCTACACAAAGCGCGATACCCAGAGCCTTCACGGGTTCTCTGGTCACAAAGTCAGTCACGATTGCTCTCCCATCGGCCAGCCGTTCACGGGCGGCCGCCACGTCCTGGCGCGCCATCGCCTTGATGTCGTCCAGTTGGGGAGTGAACTCCGATTTCATACCTTGCAACGCGGTCGTTCATTGTCCTATTCTCCAAAAAATTGGTTTCGATCGAAGCCGTCTGCTTCCGATTCAATGTCCTACCGCTCAACCCGGCCGATCAAGCCGCTCCGCTCCCCAGCCGACGCCGACGGAGCGGTCCGGTCCACATTTCGCTTGGGGTATTGTTGTTCGAGCCAGTGCAGCGAGATAATTCTGGCCCGCACGGACGGCCACGGGTAACAAGATGCCGCCGGCGGCGAGCAGTAGACTCTTGCCGCTCCTCGATCGTTCCCGACTCTTGGCGCTGGCTCCCGCAACCGGTTCACCAGCCGTGGCCCCATCGACCGGGCTGGCGGTGTCGGCCGCGGCCTTCTGGTGACCGCTGGTGTACATCAGGTAGCCGGCCGCAGTCGCCGCGCCCAGGGCGATCCAGGGATAGGTCCACGTGTAGCGTCCCCAGTCGACGATAGCCTCGGCGCCGGCGACTGATTCGCGCACGTTCGTATGAGGCTCGCGGCGAATCACCGCCATCCGATGATAGATCTCATCGACGTCATTCGATCCGGTGCTCACGGTTCCCTCCCCCCTTCCCTGGAAGTTGTTTGAAATCGGGTATGGCCGCGGAGGCCGAGCCGTCCAACGAGAGGGCGATCTCCGCGACTTCCTCACCGGTCGCTCTTGCCGGTCTGGCCCGCGTAGTTCGGCGGCGGGTTATCGCCGGTTGATTTGACCTTGGTCTCGGTGCTCGTGGTGGTCGTTCCACCAGGCGTCGTGACCGTTTCGGTCCTTCCCGTCTTCGATTCCTCGCCGCAGCCCACCAGGCCGACGGCAGGGAAGACGAGGAGGCTGAAAATCAGAGCAGATGACAGAATCCGTTTCATGAGGTTCCCTCTTCTGAAAAGACTGGTGTGACCGCCGCGGCCAGACCGGATACAGCCGCCGTCAGATGCGCCCGAGGAGCACGAGGATCAGTACGATCACCAACAACAGCCCCAAGCCGCCGCTGGGGCCGTAGCCCCAGTTCCGGCTGTAGCCCCAGCGCGGAAATGCACCTAGAACGAGCAGGACCAAGACAACTAGCACGATCGTGCCGAGACTCATTGATGACCCCTTTCGATGGTCTGATACCCCATGGGAGCCGCGGCCTTGAACGCCTCGGCCAGCGGTAACTCTTACTCGCGGATAAGCCGCTTTGAATCAGAGTTTGGCTGGGTGACCATTTCGATGTCGCCCTCGCGACCGCCCGTCGCCACCACAAGCGAAAAAAGCCGACCTGACGGAACACCCCGGAGGTATTCGGCCACGCCGGCTTACTCGTCAACGGGCCCCCCGGCCAAGCCGGGTTGCTCTTTGTCTAGTCATCCGACAACTTCGATTCAAGTTTTCATCGGAGCCGAATGTGAGTCCACACACGCTCCGTCACTACTTGCATTGTCCCGCGCACGAACGGAAAAGCAAGTGAATTCTCTTGCGATTTCTTGTGCGATGGGTCGTTGAGGTCCTGAACCGGTGGAGGACGAACCAGACAAAATCGTTTATCCGAAGCAACGGAGTTCAGCGGCCTGCGTCCTTGATCTTCTCGGCGACGTTGTGCACGACATCTTTGGTCTTTTCGGCAAAGTTGTGAGCGGCGTCCCCGACCTTCTGGCCCACATCGTGTGCGGCGTCCTTGGTCTTTTCGGCTACATTGTGCGCCGCGTCCTTGCTCTTTTCGGCTGACATTGTGCGCGACGTCCTTGACCTTCTCAGCGGCGCCGTGAATTTCTTCCTTCACTTTGTCACTCGCGTTCGCCATGACCTGGCTCCTAATTCGATGGTGGGAATCATAAAAAAAGCCCTCCCGCACGAATCCTCGCACGGCAGGGCCACCTTGACCTTCAACTCCCCACCCCATCATAAGTGGGAGAGTACACCCAGTAATATACATCAGCCGGTTCCAGATCGCAATACACTGCTCGGTACTCTTTCGCGAGACGTGACTCACCCGTTCTCCAGCATCCACTTCGTGGCGTAGTGGGCAAGTGCCGTGCCATCGCTCAGGTCCAGTTTCGCCCGGATGCGGTCGCGGTAGGTCTCGATGGTCTTGACGCTCAGGTGCAGTCGTTCGGCAATCTCCGCGGTCTTCACGCCCTGGCCGATGAGACGAAAGACCTCCAGCTCGCGATCGGCCAGCGCGTCGAGCGGCGAACGCGTGACTTCCTCTCGCCCCCCGCCGACGGTGCGGTGCAACATCGTCTGGACCATCGCGTCGCTCAGGTAGACCTTGCCTTCCAGCACCCGCCGGATGCCCTCGACGATCTTGTCCGTGGCCTGATCCTTATTGATGTAGCCCAGCGCACCGGCGCGGAGCGCACGCTCGGCGTAGAGCGATTCACTGTGCGTTGACCAGACCAGCATGCGGACCGTGTCGTTGCGGTCCTTGATCCGCTTGATCAGGTCGATGCCGCAGCCGGTCTTGAGGGAGATATCGACAACGGCCACGTCAGGCTGGGTGTCGGCGACCAGGCGCAGGGCCTCGCTCAAGTCGGCGGCCTCGCCACAGACTTCCAGGTCGGATTGCCGACCGATCCGCATGGCCAGCGCCTCGCGCACGGCCGGGTGGTCATCGACGATCAGGACTCTCGCTCGTTTCTTGCTGTTGTTACGGCTCATTGTTCTTCCTCGCCAAGGCACACGTTACCACGGTGCCGGCGGGCTTCGCCGGCTCGATGGTCAAGGTCGCACCGATGATCGCGGCACGGTTGCGCATGATGCGCAGACCCAGTCCGCCGTGGTTCTCGGCCGGCTGGTCCGGGATGCCGATGCCGTCGTCTTGCACGCGCAGGACCAGGAGGTGATCCGACTCCACGGAAATGCGGATGTTCTGGCACCGGGCGTGCTTGACGGCGTTGTGGACCGCTTCCTGGGCGATGAGATAGAGGTGGGTCGCGATGAGGTTGTCCTCGACGAGGACCGGCTCGGGGCAGTCGAAGACGCATGTCACCTTGTCCTCCTGCTGGGTACGGTTGGCCAGGTCGGACAGTGCGGCCATGAGCCCCTCGGCATCGACCGAAACGGGAAGCAGCCCACGCATGACGGCCCGAAGCTCTTGCTGGCTGCGCTGCAATCCCAGGACCAGCCGCTCGACCAACTGCGACGCGTTCGAGGGATCCGACCGCAGGGTCTCGGCCAGGTCGCCGGCAAGCATGTTGAGGGCGGTCAGTTCCTGGCTCACGCTGTCGTGCAGGTCCTGACCGATGCGTCGCTGCTCCAGAGACGCGATCTCCACGACCTCGCGCTCCAGCTCCTTTCTCCGGCTGATGTCGCGGAGAAGGCCGGTGAAGAGTTTCAGGTGTCCCACCTCACTGACGGCCAGGTCCACCGGGAAGGTCGATCCATCCTTGCGCCGACCTTCCACTTCACGACCGATGCCGATGATGTGCTTTTCCCCGGTTTGCATGATACCTCGCCAGGTAGCGATCGTGTTCTTCCCGGTAGGGCGCGGGCATGAGCATCTTCACGTTCTGGCCGATCATCTCGGCGGCGGCGTAGCCGAACATCCGTTCGGCGGCGGCGTTGACCGATTGGATGACGCCGCTGAACATCGATTGTGATGATCGCGTCGGCAGCGGTGTTCAGGATGGCCGCGAGGCGGGCTTCACGGTCGTGCGCGTGGTCGGCCATCTGCCGGAACCGCTCCTCACTCCTGCGCAGCTCCTCCTCGGCCCGCTTGCGCTCGGTGATGTCACGCCCGGTCACCGAGGCGCTCACGACCTTGCCGTCGCTATCCCGGATCGGCGAAATCGTCAGCGCCACCGCGACGCGCTGTCCGTCCTTGCGGAGACGCTCCGTCTCGAGCTGCTCGACATGCTCGCCGCGCGCCAGCATGGCCATGACCTTGGTCCATTCGTCGGCGCGGTCTTCCGGGACGAGCATCTTGACCGATCGGCCCACGGCCTCGTCGCGGCTGTACCCGTAAAGCCGCTCGGCGCCTCGGTTCCAGGTTCTGATGGTCCCGTCGAGGTCCTTGCTGAAGATCGCGTCCGCGGAACTCTCGACCACGGCGGCGAGGCGCCGGACGACCGCGTCCGCGGCCTGTTTGCGCTCGGTGATGTCCACGAAGGTGATCACGACGCCGTCGATGCGGTTGTCCAGGGTGCGGTAGGGCATGATCCGCCGAACGCACCAGCGGCCGTCCTCGGTGCGCACTTCCTTTTCGCGCGGCGTCAGGTCGCGCAGGAGCTCTTGGGCCTCGCGCAGCAAGTCGTCGTCGGTGAACCTCGCGACGATGTCGCCGATCGGCCGGCCGAGATCCGTGGCGATCAGGTTGAACATGCGCGTGGCGGTGGGCGTGAACAACTTGATCCGAAGGCCGGCGTCCAGGAATACGGTGGCGATGTGGGTCGCGTTGAGGAGATTGGCCATGTCGTTATTGGCCGACTCCACCTCCTCGACTTTGTCGTGGAGCTGGTTGTTGACGGTGCTCAGCTCCTCGTTGAGGGATTGCAGCTCCTCCTTGGAGGTCTCCAGCTCCTCGTTGGCGGACTGGAGCTCCTCGTTCATCGACATGACTTCTTCGTTCGACGCTTTGAGTTCCTCGTTGGCACTCTCCAGCTCCTCGATGGTGCTTTGCAGGTCATCGCGCGTGGTCTCCAGCTCCTGCTCGAGCTGGCGCAGCAGGTCCGACTCTGCCGTCTCGGCGCGCGTTCGTGCTTCGGCCAGCGTTTCACCCGCAGGATTCGGCTGCTCCTGGAACGAGATCAGCAGCAGACCTTCGGTCTGTTTGGACGGGTTGAGAGGCTCCACCTCGATGTTCACCCGGCGGATGTCGCCCCCATGGCGCATCATCACGCCCTTGATGCTCTGGGGGGCGTTTTCGCGGATGGCCCGGCGGATGACGACGCGCAGCTTGGGTTCGAGGGCCTTGCGCGCCAGAGAAAGCAGGTTCTGGGTGGGTGGGCCGCCTGGCTGGACGAGGTAGTCCTCGGTCGGCCCGGCGAAGTGCAGGACCTCGTAATTGCGGTTGATCACAACGCAAGCCAGACCAAACCGGTGCAGCAAGGAGTTCTGGGCCAGCTCCGCCAACTTGGGAGGCGACTTGGGGCCGGCTGGCCGGCTGCGGCTTGGCCTGGCGCGGCTCCGTCTGCATCACCGGGAACTGCAAGTCGTCCGCCCGAGCCGGGCCAATGCGCCGGTAAATGCGCCATTTCTTGGAGACCGGCTCGAACAGGTCGGTTTGCCGGCCAACCGTCTCCGACGGGCCCAGGAACAGGTAGCCTCCCTCTTTGAGAGCGAAGTGCAAGAGGGCTGATGATCTTCTTCTGCATCTCCGGTTCGAGGTAGATCAGGATGTTGCGGCAACTGATCAGGTCCATCTTGGAAAAGGGGGCGTCGGTGATCAGGTTTTGAACCGCAAACGTCACTGTTTCGCGCACCTGTTTGCTGATCTGCCAGGCGGATTCGTCCACCCGCGTGAAGAAGCGGGCCAGCCGTTCCGGAGAGACATCGGCGGAGATGCCCTCGGGATAGATTCCCCGGCGGGCGACCTCCAGCGCTTGTTCATCGACATCCGTGGCGAAGATTTGCAGGCGGCAGGGGTTCTGCGCCGCCGTCTGATGTTCGAGCAACAGCATGGCGACGGAGTAAGGCTCCTCGCCGGTGGCACAACCGGGGACCCAGACGCGCAACGGCGGCGTCGGCATCCTTCGCCTGGACGAGCGGGGCGATGACTTCCGTCTCCAGAGTGCTGAAGGCGTCCGGGTCGCGGAAGAACCTGGTCACGCTGATCAAGAGATCGCGAGCGAGTTGCTTGACCTCCTCGGGATGTTCGCGCAGGTGGGCGAGGTATTCCGCGACGTTATCGAAGTGGCTCAGTCCCATGCGCCGTTCCAGCCGCCGCGCGAGCATTTTCTTGCGATAGCAGCGAAAATCGAACTTCGTGCGGGCACGCAGGAGAGCGAGCAATTGGTTCAGATGGTCCGGGCCTCATCGACCGCGGCGACGACCCTGCCCCCGTTGACGTAGCCGTGCTGCACGTACTTGACGAGCGCTTCCGGCATCTGCTCGACGGGCAAGACATAGTCGGCCAGGCCCGTGGCGATGGCGCTCTCGGGCATGCGGGGGTAAGCGGCCGTCTTGGGGTCCTGAACCATGGCCATGCCGCCCGCGGCCTTGACCGCCGTGAGCCCCAGCGTCCCGTGCGACCCGGTCCCGCTCAGGATGATGCAGATCGCTTTTTCCAGCTGATCGTCGGCCAGCGAGCGCAGAAAGAGATCGATCGATGTCTGCCAGCCGCCGCGCTCCACCGGCCCGGTCAGGCGGAGCACGCCGCCGGAGATGGTCATGTTCTTGTTGGGCGGGATGATGTAGACACGGTTGGCCTCGACGGCCATGCCCTCAGCGGCCTCGACGACCGGCATCGACGTGTGCCGGGTGAGCAACTCGACCATCAGGCTTTCGTGCGTGGGGTCGAGGTGGGGGATGAGGACGAAGGCGATACCGCTGTCCGCGGGCATGGCGGCGAAAAACTTCTTGAAGGCGTCGAGCCCGCCGGCCGAAGCGACCAACCCGGCCACGGGCAGCTCCAGTCGGCCTCGTTCCCTCGCCGAGGCATCTTCGTCGGACGGCGGCGACGGCGATTCGTCGCTGGGTTCAGGAACCCTGCTCGGACGTTTCGGCTGGTGGGATCGGCTTGGCCCTTTCGGAAGCCGTCGCACGCTTCTTCCTCGTTTTTTCGCGGCCATCGCCGGTCCTCCTTCATCCCTCGACCTCTCTCGCCTCTCATTGTAGCCACCGCTGCACGAACGTTGAACCGGACGATGCCTGACGCCGCGTGTCGGGGTTTCCCCTACAACAAGTGTTTCACGGCCCCGACTGTCAGGTCGTTGGCGCTCCGGTTACTCTATTCCCAGATTGCCCTGTGTTTCCCAAAGCAACGCGACCGGGCTCAACGGAAGGGTGCGGATTCTGTCCATGAAACAGCGCCTGCTCATTGCCGATGGCGATACCGAGCTGTGCGAGGTCTACCGAGGGTTCCTCACAGAGCGAGGATACGAGGTGGAAACGTCCACGGACGGCCTGGACTGCCTGGCGAAACTGCGTCAGGCGACGCCGGCGGTGCTGGTACTGGATCTGGAGCTTCTTTGGGGTGGAGGTGACGGCGTGCTTGCCTGGCTGCGTGAGGAGAGTCGAGCGCCCAGGGTTCCCGTGCTGCTCACGGCCACGGCTGCCGATCCGGCCGATGTGGCCGGATTCAACGAGCCGCCCGTCGTGGACTACCTGCCCAAACCCTTCGCGCTGGCCGGTCTCTTGGAGAGTATACGGTCTGCCGTCGCCACCAAGGGACGAAGGGAGCCCGTCAAACCTGGATCGTGTTCCCGGCTACCTGAGCCTTCTCGACGAACGAGTCAGGGGGTAAGCTCGATGGTCCACTCCGCCACGCTTCTGATCCGGTCCGCCGGTGAGCGTCCCAACGAGGAAAAGGGCGCTCTCCAGGCGACCGCCCCGCTCCATCCCCAGAGCCTGGAAGACCAAGTGCTGGCCGACCGAGTCGAGCGCGCACTGGGTGCGACCGGCTACGGGGCACTGCGCACCGTCTCGGTCTCCGTCAACGCTGGGATCGTCTGCCTCGGGGGTCGAGTCTCCAGTTATTACCTGAAGCAGGTCGCGCAGGCGACCGCCCTGGCTGTTCCGGGAGCGCATCAGATTTGCGACGGCCTGGACGTCGTCCAACCAAATTCAGACTGCCACAAGGCTTGAAACAAAGGACAACCACAAAGGAAGCTCAGTGATGCCGCCGGACGAGAAATGGAGTCAACACTGATGACTCAGTTTAAATCACAACGTGGAGGCTATCGCCCCTGCGTCCCGGCGAGTGCGCAGTGGAAGATTTCTAAGATCCCCATGAAAACCCAGGCCGAGATCGAAGCCGCCATTTGCGAACTCACCAGCCGCCTTGAGCAGGAGTACATTGGCCGCGGGCCCAGGGCCATTCGCGCCCACCTGATCGGTGATCTCTTCATTGTCCGGCTCGAGGGCGTGTTGACCGCGTTCGAACAGCACCTCGTCAAGTCGCTCCCAGCCGAGAAGGGGAGGAGCCTGCTCAAAGAATTGCGAACCCATTTGATCGAAACGGCACGGCCGGTCATGGAAGCGATGATCCGAGAGGTCACGGGCGTCAAGGTGTTGAGCCTGCACCACGACATCAGCACCGTGACCGGAGAAGAGTTCGTGCTCTTCACCCTGGCCGAGTCGCCTTATTACAGGCAACCCAACACATGATAGGGCCATGAATCGGGTTGGGAGTCGTACCTGCGGCCCCGAGCGGTACCATATACCCGGGGTGAACCAGGTAAGTAGCCACACCGCGGAGCCGCCGATGCCCACGATCCTTGTGGTCGATGATGACGCCGACACGTGCCGCAACATGGCGGATTTGTTCGGCGACTGGGGCTACGCAATCGAGACAGCGGAGAGCGGCGTCACGGCTCTGGTGAAGGCACGACGGCAGCCGTACGCCGTGGCCCTGCTGGACCTGCGGATGCCCGGCATGGATGGCCTGACCCTTTGCCGACACCTCAAGCAGATGCAACCACTGATAGTGACGATGCTCGTCACCGCTTACCGACGCAGCAACCTGGACGAAGAAGCACAAGCGGTCGGCGTCCGGCACGTCCTTTCCAAGCCGGTTGATGTTCCACAGTTGTTCGCCCTGGTCGAGAAAGCCCTGGTAGGACCGTGAGTAGCAGAGCGCAAGATCGCCGGGCCGACGGCCCACGTTCTGAGCAAGCAAACCACGTGCAACGACTCTGTGACACGACCTCATGTTCGTCCTGCAGGGCGCATCTATTTTGAAACGATCCACAAAGCATGAACCATCCCCGGAAAGAACAGCAACAAGCAAAGCAGGATGTTGATGAGCAGATCCTTGCCGAAGCCCCGTTCCAGAGCCACGGCGACCGGCGGCAGGAAGATGGCGATCAGGATCATGACCAACTTGTTCACGATTTTTCTCCGACTTCAACTTCGACGAAGTGCTCGAGGCGGTCGTCCGCCAGGCGGATTGTCTTGTCAGATTGGTCTACGCCGTCCATGCTTACGCGTGTCACGGCGCCCCCTGCCCTGGTTTGCTTGACCGTGATGTGGTGGAAGGTCTCCCGATAGCGGTAGTGGACCTTGTACGACGACCAGTCGGCGCATAAGCACGGTTCGAATCGCAGCTTGTCGACGTCGAGCCGCACGCCCAGGAGAGACTCGACGATCAGACGGTACATCCAGCCGGCCGAACCCGTATACCACGTCCAGCCGCCTCGCCCTGTGTGCGGCGGCAGGGCATAAACATCGGCCGCGACGACGTAAGGCTCGACCCCATAGGTCGCGATCCCGTCGGAGGTCGCGCCGTGACGGGCCGGGTTGATCAGCGAGAACAACTCCCAGGCGCGGCGGTGGTCACCGAGCCTGGCGAACGCCATGACCGCCCAGACGGCCGCGTGGGTATACTGACCGCCGTTCTCCCGCACGCCAGGGAGGTAGCCTTTGATGTATCCCGGGTTCAATGAGGACTTGTCGAACGGCGGGTCGAAGAGCTGGATCAGTGCGTCGTTCCTGCGGACAAGCCTGCGGTCGACCGCGTCCATCGCCTTGCGCGAGCGCTGCGGGTCGCCCGCACCCGAGAGGACGGACCAGCTCTGTGGGATCGAATCGATCTGGCATTCGGGGTTGGTCGCCGAGCCGAGCGGCGTGCCGTCGTCGAAGTAGGCACGGCGATACCAATCGCCGTCCCACGCGTTCCCCTCGATCACGACGCGCAGCCGCTCGGCCTCGCCGACGCAGTGGTCCGCGAAGGCCGCGTCGCCGCGACCGCGGGCGACATCCGCGAACTGTCTGAGGACGTCGAAGAGGAAGAATGCCAGCCAGACGCTCTCGCCCTGGCCGTGCTGACCAACAAGGTTCATGCCGTCGTTCCAGTCACCGCAGCCGATGAGCGGCAGGCCATGCTTGCCGAACTTCAGTCCGTGCGTGATCGACCGCACGCAGTGATCATATAACGTGGCGGTCTCGTCGGACCGGGAGGGAAGGTCGTAATAGGATTCCTCGTCGGGCTTTACCGGACGCCCGCTCAGGAACGGGATGAGCTCGTCGAGCACACCGGTATCGCCAGTCCCCGTGACGTATCGGCAGGTCGCCAGGGGCAGCCACAAATAGTCGTCGGAGCAGTGCGTGCGCACGCCGCGGCCGGTGGGCGGGTGCCACCAGTGCTGCACGTCCCCCTCGCGGAACTGGTGGGACGCGCAACGAAGGATATGCTCGCGGAGCAAGCGCGGCTCGGCGTGCAAGAGCGCCATCACGTCCTGGAGCTGGTCGCGGAACCCAAAGGCCCCGCCCGACTGGTAATACCCGCTACGGGCCCAGAGGCGGCACGCCAGAGTCTGGTACAGAAGCCAGCCGTTCGCCAGGAAGTTCACGGAGGGGTCGGGCGTGTCGACGTTGATCGCCCCCAGGGTGTGGTTCCAATATTCCCATACCGACTCGAGCGCGCGCCGCGCCGGGCTCGATCCCCGAAAGCGCTGGATCAAGTTACGAGCGTCATCGTCATCGCGACCGATCCCGAGTGTGAAGCAAACCTCGCGCTCCTGACCTGCGGCCAGATCGAGCTGGACTTGCGTCGCGGCGCACGGGTCGAGCGCGGCGCCGACGCGGCCCGAGAGGTGGGCAAGCGTCATGGCGGCGGGGCTCGCGGTCGTGCCGTTCCGGCCGAGAAACTCGGCCCGGTCGCCGGTGACGGTTCGCGCGGCATCATTCGCGTCGAGGAAGGCGACGCGGCCGGCGAAGTCCGTGGCGTTCGGATTGCGAGCGAAGACGGCTCCCGTCCTGGGGTCGACCTCCGTCGTGACGTACATGAGCGACCTGGGGCGAAGGTCGCCCAGCACCCACTCGCAGTAAGCGGTCGCGGAGAGACGTCGCGGACGTCCCGACTCGTTGCGGAGCTTGAGCACCGCGAATTTCACCGGCGCGTCCGTGGCCACGTATATCCACAGCTCCGAGGCAATGCCAGTCTCGGCGTGCTCGAAGACGCTGTAGCCGAAACCGTGCCGGCTGACGTAGGGTGTGTCCCCGCGCGGGAAGCGGTGTCGGCGACCAGAACCGGCCGGACTCTTCGTCGCGAACGTACAAGGCCTCGCCGCTGGCGTCGCTCACGGGGTCGTTGTACCAGGGCGTGAGACGCATCTCGTGGGCGTTCTCGCACCAGGTGTATGCCCCGCCGCTCTCCGAGACGACCGTACCGAAGAAGGGATTCGCCAGCACATTGACCCACGGCGCCGGCGTTACCCCCCCTGGGGATATCATGATCACATATTCATGGCCGTCGCGCGTAAAACCGCCGAACCCGTTGAAGTAGGACAGGTCGCGCCGGGACGTCAGGGCGGCGAGGGCAGTCTCGGGGCGGTCGTTCCGGCGCTGGAGGAATCGCGGGACACGCGGCTCGAGACGCCCACGGCGCTCGACCTGGTCCGCCAGTGTGCCTGCCCCGTCGTCAACGATCACGCGGGCGACGGTTTGCAGCAGGGTGCGGTCCTCAGCCGACATCTGGTCGGGTCGCTGGACGAAGATGCGGCCCGGCCGGTCCACCACCTGGGCCTCGGTGCCGGCGGCGATCAGGCGCACGATCTGGTCTTGGAGGACCTGGCGATAGCCCGACGGGTCGTCGTTCCAGATAACCAGGTCGACCGCCAACCCCTTGATTCGCCAGTAAGCGTGGGCCGCAACGAGCTGTCGCACCAGATCGATGTTCTCCGGGTCGTCGATCCGCAAGAGCACGATCGGCAGGTCGCCGGAGATCCCCTGGCCCCAGAGGCCGGATTGCCCCCGCCGGTTCTTCATCAAGACGCTCGGGCTGGCTCGGTGCGCGGGGTTGGCGTAGAGGATCGAGCTCTCGAGTCGTCCGTAGAGCTGGGCGTCGGCCTCGGTGGCGTTGAGCTGGCGCAGGATCACCTGGCCGTGAGACCAAGCCAGGTCGAAGACGCGGTCGGCCAGGCTCTTGTCGCCATACTTTTCGATCAGCGCGAGCACCTCGTCCCGCGTCCCGGCAACGCCGGTGACAAGGTCGATCCGCGCGGACTCTTCCGCGTCGATCGTGATCCGTTGCCGGATCGCGACGATCGGGTCGAGGACGGAACCTTCACGGCCGGATAGCTCGACTGAACCGTCGAGCGCCTCCGGATTGGCGACGGTACGTCCGCGTCCCAAAAACTTGAGCCGATCGGTTTCGTAAGACATCTCGCCGGCCGCCGTCCCGCGGACCACCATGAGGTGGAACAAGAGTGGCGTCCGGTCTTGATCCGACCGGGGCCGGCGGGTACAGAGGATCGCGTGACGGGTGGGAACGATTTCCGTCTGCACGAACAGGTTGCTGAAGGCCGGGTGCGCCTCGTCTGCCGCGGGAGGGGCGAGTACGACTTCCGCGTAACTCGTGATCTCGATCGTCCGACGCTCACGCGATCGGTTTCTGATGGTGATTCGCCGCAGCTCGATGTCGTCCTCGGGCGAAACGGCTATCTCCGTGTGAGTATCGAAGTCGCCGTCGCGGCGGCGGAACTCGGCCCGGGATTGAGAAAAGATCACCTCGTAACTCTTCGCGCGCCGGAGCGTGGGCTGGTGACCGGTGGACCAGACATCGCCGGTCGACACCTCACGGAGGTAACAAAACGAGCCGGAGTTGTCCTGGGTCGCGTCCTCACGCCAGCGCGTGACCGCGAGGTTTTTCCAGTGGCTGTAGCCCCCGCCCGCGTTCGTGACCATGACCGTGTACCGGCCGTTGGACAGGAGCTGCACTTCCGGAGTCGGCGTGTTCGAACTCTTGTAGACCCGCAAGAGTGCCTCGTCGCCGCCCCCGACCCGGCGCTCCAACACCTGCTCGACGGCGTGTGGATAGAACGGGTCGGCCACGGGGATGCGCTCTTGAAGGAGGAGTTCCGTCGCCTGGAACGAAGGGCCCGATTCGAACCGCCGCTGCATCGGACGGTCCAGCAGACAATGTGCAAGCGACAGAAAGCTCATCCCCTGGTGGTGCGCCATGAACGAACGAATGACCGCGCTTGACTGGCCTTGCGGCAGCCGGGAGGCCGTGTAGTCGATGGCCTCATAGAACCCGTAACGCCCCTGGAACCCATCGCCGGCCATCCGCCACAGGTTCGCGTACGCCTCGCCGGGCGCGATCAAGAGCGCCAGCAATGTGGCGTACGGCGCGACGACCAGGTCCTCGACCAGGCCGCGCTTCAACCCGAGACCCGGCACGCCGAAGGCGCGGTACTGGTAGTTCAAATGAACGTCGGTCGAATTGAACCCCGACTCCGAGACTCCCCAGGGCACGCCGCGCTGGGCGCCGTACTCGGCCTGACGCGCGACGGCCGCCCGGCACGTCTGGTCGAGCAGCGTGCCCTCATACGTCGGCATCACAATCAGCGGCATCAGATATTCGAACATCGAGCCGCTCCACGAGATCAGCACCGGCCCGGCCCGGGTGGACGTCAGCAACCGACCCAGGGCGAACCAGTGCTCCTGGGGCAGCCGGCCCTGCGCAATGCCGACGAAACTGGCCAGACGGGCTTCGGATGCCAGCAGGTCGTAGAAGCTCGCGTCGATGCGCCGGTCATCGACGTTGTAACCGATCGCCAGCAGGCGGCGCGATCGGTCGTACAGGAACTGACAATTGAACTCCGCGAGCTCGCCGCAACGGAGCGAGAGCTTCTCGACGGCCGTGATCATCAGGGCGGCACGCGCGCTCGCTCCGGCGACAGTCTCCCGCAGTTTCACCAACCCGTCGCCTTCGCCCGGATTCAGGTCTGCCGGCGGCAACGCCAGGCTGAGGCGCGCCACCTCGCGCAGCGTCGGGATCTCGCTCCGCCGAAGGCACGCGTCGACCGCCGCGCCCTTCCGTACCTCGTCCGGCGAGAGGAGCAGCCAGGGGGCCAGCAGGTCGAGAGTCGTGAGGTGATCGCGGCATTGCCGGTCGAAGGCGCGGGCCCACCAAGCGACGTCTTCATCGGGGTTGGTGCCCAGGCCGGCGGCCAGCTCGGTCGCCAGAACCGCCAGCGCCGGCAGCCGGTGCAGCAAGTGCCCCCCGGAAAGGGATTCGAGCTGGCTCCGCAGCACCTTGATCTGCGAACCCATCTCGGCCGAGGCGCGATTCCGAGCGCTTGGGCCTTCGTCACTACAGGCGGCATTGATCAAAGCCCGCAGGGTTGTAACCAGTCCGTCGATGGCTCGAGGCGGGAGGATCGGGCGGTCGGGGAGTTCGTCCAGGCCCGCTTGCACGCAAAGGAGGTGGCCGGCGAGGTTCCCGCTGTCGACTGTCGAGACGTAGCGCGGCGGCAACGGCCGGAGCGTCAGTGTGTCGTACCAGTTGAAGAGGTGACCGTGGTATCGCTCCAGGCCCTCCATTGTGTCGAGTGTCCGGGACGTGCGGTCGATAAGTCCCTGCGGCGAGACGTAGCCGAAGTCGTACGCCGCCAGGTTCGCCATGAGCGCGAGCCCGATGTTCGTCGGCGACGTACGGTGCGCGATCACGCCAACCGGGTGCTGTTGAAAGTTGTCCGGCGGCAGCCAGTGATCTTCCGGCCCGACGAACGTCTCGAAGAACCGCCAGGTTCTGGCCGCCACGTCGTTCAGGAATGCCATCTCATCGCCCGTCAGCCGTACCGCGCGTCGGGAGGCGGGCCGGCTGATCCACCATGCGATGAGCGGTGAGGCGAACCAAAGGATGAGCCAGGGCGTTGCGCTGGCCAGTGCTTCTGGCCTCGAGAATCCGAGCCCGAACGCCAGCGCGGCCGCGAGCGTGGGGGCGCTCGCCATCGCCCGGACAACGTCCACAGGCCTGTCCGCGCGGGAGGCCCACGCGGCCTCGCTTGACGTCATCCATTCCAGGAGGTGTTTGTGCGTCAGACTCATCCGCACGGCCGTTCGCACGACGGCATCCAGGTTCGAGTAGGCCTCGTAGGGCAGGAAGATCAGCGTCAGCCCGGACCGGGCCAGGTCCCATCCGATCGCCTGGAACGCGGCGCGGAGGTGCACGCCCATCGTAAGGTCTGCCGGCCGGCGCACGAGCGCCGTCACGGCGCGCAGCAGCACGGGGAACAGGCTGATCCCGGCCACGACGAAGGCCCAGAACCAAGGCGGACTCAGCACGGTCCACCCCACGACCAACACCAGCACGAGCGCCGGCGCCACGAGGCTGCGCCTCAGGTTGTCGAAGATCTTCCAGCGCGAGAGGGCCGAGATCGGGTTGTGCAGCCGACCCCCGCCCGGGCCGGGGACCCGCGGCAGCAGCCACGGCGATATCTGCCAATCACCTCGGACCCAGCGATGCCTCCGACTCACGTCCGTGAGGTAGCGCGGCGGCGAACTCTCGTATACCTGGACGTCGGTCGCCAGAGCCGACCGCGCGTAGCACCCTTCGAGCAGGTCGTGGCTGAGGATCAAGTTCTCCGGGAATTGATCCCCGAGCACTCGAATGAACGCATCGACGTCGTAAACGCCCTTTCCGATGAACGACCCTTCGCCGAAGGCGTCCTGGTAAACGTCCGAGACGGTGCGCGTGTAAGGGTCCACGCCCGACTCGCCCCCGAAGAGTCGCAGAAACCAGGACCGGCCACCCACCGGGACGCTCTCCGCCACGCGGGGCTGGAGAACCCCGTACCCATCGCAGACGCGCCGCGACTCTTGATCGAAACGGGGACGGTTCAGCGGGTGCGCAATCGCACCCACCAATCGTTGCGCCACCTCGCGCGGTAGCTGGGTGTCTGTATCGAGCGTGATGACGAACCGCACGCTCGGCAAGACGGATGTCTCGCCGACGATCAGCGAGAAGAGGTCCTCCGGTCTGCCGCGTAGCACCGCATTGAGGGCGGCGAGCTTGCCGCGCTTGCGCTCGTAGCCCATCCACACCCGTTCCCGCGCGTTCCAGCGCCGGGAGCGATGGAAGAGGAAGAACCGGTCACCTCGATCAGCCTTGTACTTCACGTTGAGGGCCTCGATCCCCTCCTTCGCCCGCCGCAAGAGCGCCTCGTCCCCGGGCGTCGTTTTCTGGGGCGCGTCCTGGAAATCGGTCACGAGCGCGAAGTGCAGGTGGTCGTCCTGGTTGGCCAGGTAGCGGACCTCCAGCCCTTCGAGCAGATCCTCGACGTTCCGCTCGCTGACGAGCATCGTCGGCACAGCGACCAGGGCTGGCATCTCGGCCGGCAGACCCCGGGAGAAATCCAGCTTCGGCAGCGGTTTCGGCACGATAAGCATCGTCACCAGCCAATTTACCAAGGTGATGGCGAGCTGGCTTGCGCCCAGCACGAGCGGGATGGCAACCACCGCCACGGCCCATCGGACTGATCCGGAGACTCGCCCCTGCGCGAGGACGCCAGTCGCCAGGGCGGCCGTGAGCGCGAGGATTGCGCCGAAGTAAAGGACGAGCGGGAACCGGCGGCCGACTTCTCGAATCCTCGCGGTTAGCGGCCGCCGGTATTGCGCTTCGCGCTCGAATTGAGGTCTTCCCTTGCCGATCAGGTAAAACCCCACATGACCAGCTCGGTTGTCGCCGTCCGCGGTGGCGACCCCTGCGCGAGCCAGCGCAACCGCGCGGCCGGCGACTTCGGCCTGGGAGAGCGGGCTGCGCTTGGCGACCTCTTCGACGGCGTGGCGATACAGGTCGCGCGTGGCGAAATCCATGGCCGCGAAGACGCCCGCTGGATCCTCTCGGAGCACCTGATCGACAACACTCATCGCCTCGACGAAGTCGCGCCAGTCGGTCGCTCCCAGGAGCCGGAGACTCCCGATGCTGTTCACTATCGAGACCTGGTCGGCGGCCTGTCGCTGGCCCTCCGATTGCACGAGCCGCTCGATGGTCTGACCTTCTTCGGAGAGGCATTGCTCGACCCAGGTGAGCGGGAAGGCCAAAGCCGGGCCTTGACCCTGCAAGCGCCGCGCGAGCTCCGCGATGAACGCACTCGACGTGGGCGGGCGGGATCTCGCCATGTCCGCGAGCACAAGGATCAAGCTCCTCGGGTCTTCTTCCGCAACCTTCATCAGCCGGTCTGCCCAGTGATTCGCACTGTTGCGGTCGTGCTTGTCGGCGGCGATGCGAACGGCGATCCGCCGCAGGTTCTCGATCAGCGCCAACCGGAGCATGATCGGGATCGCCCACAACTCTCCCAGCGTGAGCGGGGCGACGGTCTGGTAGGCCGCTATGAAGCCGCGGAGGCCCGCCATGTCCACCCGCCCGTCGACGTGCGCGAGCAGCTCGAGCACGATGTCATAACTTCGCGGGTATCCCGCCGACGGCCCGTTCAGCAGCCGGGGCAGCTCGCGACTGTAAGCTCTCGGGAGGTGCCGACGGGCCGTCCGAATCTGCTCCTCGATCAGATAGAAATTGTCGAGGAGCCACTCGCTCGCCGGTGCGATCCGTCGTTTTGCCACGACGGCCGCCGTTACCAGCTCGTACGTCTGCACCAGGACGGCCTCGTTGTCCTCCAGCCGCGGCAAGAGCCGGTCCGGGCCTCGCTTACGATCAACCTGATGCCATCCCGCGACCGATTTGGCGTGCGACTCAAGTTGATCGACGCTCAAAAGCTCCGATCGCAGCGGCTGTTCGCCACTGGACGCCCGCGGCATGACGCCGCCGCGCGCGCGAGATCCGGGGAGGATTGATTTTGTCCGAAGGATCACGCCGTTCAGAGCCATTGCGAAGATTCTACCAAGCGCCGCGGAACGCCGTCAGCCGTGAAACCACCGCGCTTCAATCGAGAGCCACCGCCGTCGGTCGCTCCTGCTCGCCAGCGGGGGAGCGGCCCGCGGCCGAGCCGCCGTGCCCTGCTGAGCCAGCGCTCGTTGCGGACAGTAGCCGCGGGCGGGTTGACCACCAGCCAAGCGATGATCCAGCCCGGTTCGAGCGCGATCGCCTCGCAAGTAAGACCCATCACCGTCCTCCTTCTGCCCCCGAAACGGGCTCAGACCACTGCTGTCATCGCCCTAGATGGGCGACCTTTGCCTGGAACGACCGGATCAGTAATCGGGGGAGGGGCCGGTCCCGCGTGGAAAACTCATTCGCACGTGCGGATTGATGACCAGGTTCAGCAAGCTCTCCGCCGGCGATAATTGCAGGCTGCGCGGCAGCGGAGCGAGCTCGAAGCCGAACACTTCCTTCCGCAGTGCGAGGTGGTCGTCCACGCGGTCCCGCCGCACGCGCACCACCCCGCCGGACATGGGATGGGTCCGCCGCCACGCGCAATACCGATTGAACAGCGACATGGCCGTGATCCCAGCCGACTCCGCCAGCACGCCACTCCTGAGCCAGCTCAGGTGCATCAAGTTGCGCACCGAGTGGCCCGACGAGAAGAACTTGCGGTAACACCGAAACAGCAACCCGGCCAACTGCTCGCGGGAGAAGTTGGGATGGCGCCAGGTCAAGCAGGTCGTGTCGAACCGGTCGAGGTTGTCCTCCGTGATCAACCCCCCGGCCGCGAACTCGTCGTACTGCTCGGTGCCCGGGATCGGGCAGAGGATGTAGAAGGAGGCGAACGTCGGGCCCAGATCTCGCAGCATCTCCAAGTGCCGATCCACGTCCCGCTTTGTGTCCTGCGGGAAGCCGATGATGTTCGAGAAGTGGGACTTGATTCCATGCTCGCGGCATAGCCGCACGATGTCGCGGTATGTCTCCGGGCGGTTCTGTCCCTTTTTGGCCGCCAGCAGTGTCTGGCGGCTGAACGACTCGACGCCCACGAACATCTGGGAGCAGCCGGCCTTGGCCAAGAGCGCCACTAACTGCTCCTGCCGGGCGATCTGCGTGTCGCACTGGACGAAAAACCTGAGCCCGAGCCGCTCTTCCGCCATGGCCTCCAGCAACTCCGGGGCCTCGGGGTACTTGTTGAAGTTGTCAGACGTGAACATGATACTGCTCACCCCGGCAGCCTTGGCGGCGCGGAGACTGGCCAGGGTGGTTTCGATGTTCTGGCTGCGGATCCGCCGCCCGGCGATCTTGATCACGGAGCAGAAGTTGCACGTAAACGGGCACCCGCGGGCCGGGTACAACCCGAGCATCGGGATGATGTACCGCCCCAGGTCACTTCGGCCGGGCGGCACGACGACCGGTGCCTCCAGATCCTGCTGCCACCGCCCCTCCGCGCCATAGACTGGACGCAACTCGCCGCCGGCCGCGTCCTCCAGGATCTCCCGCCAGACCAGCTCCGCCTCAGCCAGCGCGAAGCTCACGCCGCGGCCGTGCAGCATCGACGTGTCGCAAGTCATCACATGCGGGCCGCCGATGACCGCCATGCACCCGTTCCGCCGGGCATGCGCCGCGAGGTCCAGCGCGATGGAACTGATGGCTCTGCACGCCCACCAGCGACAGAAGCGTCCGGCCCCCCCGGCGCCGCCCGAGCAGCGACATGTACTCCAGGTCGGTATAAACGTATTCGTCGATCGTGTGGACTTCCGTCGGCGTGCCGCCCAGCCCATCCGGCGTCATGCTCCGCACGTACGGCACCGTGCTGTTGGGCATGAATCCCCAGCGAAACCGCTCCACATAGCCGTCCGCCGTGTACTTGCTGGGTTTGAGGATCACAACTCGGAGCGGATCAGCCATGGGTGTAACTCGCACTCCCCTCTTATCAAGTTCCGCATATTAGAACGGTCCCGACGTGCGTATGCAACGCACAACGCTCCCCAAATGGATACTCGCTGCCGGCTATTTGTCTGGGTTTCGAGTGCGCTGGCCGACGTCAGCGCCGCGGTCACACCGGGCTCGGCACTGGACAGGCACGCGGCTGTCAACACCACGTCGATCTACACGCCTCCTCCGCTCCGAAGCGCCGCTATGCTGACGTCGTGCCAAACGGGGGCACTCGAACCACGGCCGGTATCGGCGAAGACCAACAACCCAAGCACGACCAGTCCCGATCCAACTCCTGCTCGCGGCGCTGCCGCTCGGACGCACAGTCTGGCTGGGTGTGCATGCGGTGTGTTCCTCGTGTCTTCGAAGCGAGGGCGTTCGGCGTACTTCGTCCTTAATCCTCTCGCCGACGTTGTGCACAAAATCCTTATTTGTCGACCTGATAGTGTACGACTACGGCGGTCACATTGTCGGGCCCGCCTCGGCTGAGGGCCAGGTCCACCAGGCGGGCGCAGGCGTCCTCGGGGTCGGGGTGATGCTCAAGGACCTCGGCGATCGCGTCGTCGTTGACGGGCTCGGTCAGGCCGTCGGTGCAGAACAGCAGGGTGTCGCCGTCTTGCAGGACAAGCTTGTGGATCTCGGCGAAGACGCCCACGCGGGGGCCGCCGATGACGTTGGTAACCACGTTGCGCCGGCAGTGCCGCTTGGCGTCCTCGGGCGAGATCGCGCCGCCGTCGACCAAGGTCTGGACGAGCGTGTGGTCGCTGGTCAACTGTTCGAGTTCGCCCGCGCGAAACAGGTAGACGCGCGAGTCGCCGGCGTGGACGATGTACAGGTCGGTAGCGACGCTATAGGCCATCGTCAGCGTAGTCCCCATGCCTTGGAGGGCAGGATCGCTCCGGGCGCGCTCGAATATGGTCCGATCGGCGCGTTCGAGGCTCTGGCGAAGCTCGGTCAGGAGCGCATGCTCGTCGTGTCCGCCCAGGTGGAGGAACCATTTAAGCGTGTTCAGGACAAACGACTCGACGCTCCCGACCGCCAGGGCGCTGGCGCGTTCGCCGGCCGCGGCGCCCCCCATACCGTCGGCGACGACGATCAGGTATCCCTCCTCCAAAGCGAACTGCGTCTTTCCCTCTCCGGGCAGGCTGGTCTTGCACACGTGCATAGACTTCGAGAGCCTGGCGACCAGGAAATGATCCTCGTTGTTGCCGCGGACTTTGCCGGTGTTGGTCAAGGCGCTGAACGTGATCTCCACCCGATGCGGATCGCGATCCGCGATCGTTTGGTGCTCACGAGTCGAGTCGTCGACCGTGGGACGAGGGTCTTCCAGCGTCATCGGCGTAATCCTGTTCCTGGCTCCACGGATCGCTTGAGCGGAACGAGTCATCACTCGCGAGTCAATCCTCAGCCTGCACCCTTCTTTTCTCGATCCAGCGGCTAGAGAAGTCCCAGGGTATCAGACGGCGCACGATACATGATAGAAAGAACGCAAGAGATTTCACTTGCTATTCCCGGCCCTGGCGGGACAATGAAGAAAGTAGGGTGTGTGAGTCGATTTGCTCTCGGTTCCGATCATATCGAGCAACCAGGTCGTCGCACGCCCGAATTGGAATGGGAAGGCCCGCGATGCTCGTCAGCGATGTTTTGAAGGCGAAGGGGCGACGGGTCGTTTCCATCGGGCCCGAGGCGACGGTCAAGGAGGCGCTGGCTCTTTTTGTCAGGCACAACATCGGCTCGCTGCCCGTGGTCGAGGTTACAGGACAACTGATCGGGATCTTCACCGAACGCGACGTGATTTTCGGGGACCATCTCGACCTCGACCGGTTCCATAACAAGCTCATCGATGAGGTCAAAACGCCAAACCCGGTGACCTGCGGCCCGAACGATACCTTGGCCGACGCGATGAGCAAGATGGCCAAGCGCCACGTCGGTCAGTTGCCCGTGGTCGAGGAAAACGTACTGGTCGGGTTGCTTTCCGTCGGCGACCTCATCGAGGCCCTGTACGAGCAGATCGAGGCTGAAAACCAGCACTTGATGAATTATCTCCACGGGCGATCCTGAGAGTCTGTGTGTCTCCCGGTCGATCTGACGTGTGCCGCCACTACTCGCGTCGGGCCGCATGTATCGTCTCCTGAAGAGGGCGGGCGAGACCGTGTTACCGCTTTTCGTGTCGGATCGGGACTCTCTTCAAAAATCGCAAAAGAATTCACTTGCTATTGCCGTGCCGGGCGGGACAATAAGGGTTGTGAGGGAGCCGGTTGGCAATGGCGGCCGGCTCGGATCAACACTTGAATCCAAGTTGTCGGACGACTAGGTGAAGGGCAACCCGGCTGGTCCGGGGAGCTCGTTGACGAGTAAGCCGACGTGGTCGAACACCTCGTGGTGTTCCGCCGCGTCGGCGTTTTTTTTTCGCTTGCGGCGGCGTGCCCGCTGGTTTTCGCCTGTAAGAAAGGCGATTCGGCGGTCACCAGAGCGGCCAGCGAGCGCAAGAAGGAGAATGGTTATGGGTCCCCTATACGCGGCTATCGTGCTCACACCGGGCGGGGTTATCTCCTGGTTGGTCGTCGGTCTGATCGCAGGCTGGCTGGCCAGCGTGCTCATGCGCGGCGGCGGTTACGGCATCCTCGGCGATATCGCCGTGGGGCTGATCGGCTCGTTCTTGGGTGGTTTGCTCGTGGGCTTCTTCATCGACGGTTCGGTCCAGTTCGTGGGCAGCATCGTGGTCGCCTTCATCGGCGCCTGCGTCCTGATCGTGCTGGTGCGGGTCATCACCGGCCGCCGGGCGGCATGGCGGCTGCGATGACAGAGCTGTGACGGAGATCGGTTGCAATGAGCGGCCGGTTCGAGGAGGCCAAGTCGAGTCCGGATGTGCCACCGGACAATTGGGAGATCAAAATATGGGCGGCCGACAGCGAAACGGATTCCCGGGCTCTGAACCGTCAGTTCAGGAGTTCCCTCTGGCTCGCCGAGCCGCCACGTCCGTGAAGGGTGCCGGACGATACCGGGAGCTGCAACAAGCCGATCGCCGCAAGGATGAGTTCCTTGCGGTGCTGGGCCACGAGCTGCGCACCCCGCTCGCCGCCATTCGCAGTGCCATCCAGGTTGTCCGCCTCAAGGGCTCGTCCGATCCCGACTTTGGTCTGGCCACGACTGTCATCGAGCATCAGGTCCACCAGATGACACGTCTGGTGGACGACTTGCTCGACATTGCCCGCATCGCCCAGGGCAAGATCCACCTTGAGAGAGAGGTCGTGGATGTGAAGACCGTGGTGGCACGGGCCGTCGAGACCAGTCGTCCTGTCATCGATGCGAGAAAACACGAGCTCGAAATCTTGCTCCCCGAGGGAGCGCTCGAAGTGGAGGGCGACCTGACGCGGTTGGTGCAGGCCGTGTCAAACCTGTTGAACAACAGCGCCAAATATACGGAAGAGGGCGGGCGCATCGAGCTGTCGGCGGAAGCCGAGGGCGATAAGGCGATCGTGCGGGTGCGTGACACAGGCGTTGGCATTACGCCGGCCAAGCTGCCGACGATCTTCGACCTATTTACCCAGGCGTATGCTTGTGAGAGTCGTTCGAAGGGTGGCTTGGGGATCGGGCTGAACCTGGTGAGGAACCTGATCGAGATGCACGGCGGCAGCGTGCAAGCCACCAGCGCGGGCCTCGGCCATGGGAGCGAGTTCGTCGTGCGCCTGCCGCTCCTCGTGAACGCCCCTCCGGCGGCTCCCACCGCGGGGAAAAAGCCCGAGGGGGCTCTCAACGGTCCCCGCCGGCGCATCCTGGTCATCGATGATAACAGGGATTCGGCGGAGATGATGGCAGCGCTCCTTCGAGTCATCGGCCACGATGTAAGAACTGCCTACGACGGCGCAGCCGGCCTGGACTTGGCCCGGGTGCAGCCGCCCGACGTCGTGCTCTGCGACATCGGTATGCCGGGTATGAGTGGTTTGGAAGTGGCGCGCCAACTTCGCCACGCGCTGGGCCCCGAGAGCGCTCTGCTGGTAGCCCTGACGGGTTACGGTCAGGAAGAAGACGAGCGGCGCTCTCGGGAAGCCGGATTCAACGAACACCTCGTCAAGCCGGTGTGCCTGGTCGCCTTGCGGGCGCTCTTGTCTCGCGCGACTTCACTCGCCCACGGTCTTGCTTGATCCACGCGCACGTGTTCGCTCAGGAAAGGGATCGTTCATAGAAAAATGCGCAAAATAATTGACTTGCTACGTGCGTTGCGCACGCCATAGAATAAAGACGGGAACGGACCTTTGTTCTTTGAACTGGCCGTTGCTCAAAAGAGTGTCTTGTATTCGAAGTCGTCGGACGACGAGACGAAGGGCAACCCGGCTCTGCCGGGGGGCTCGTTGGCGAGTAAGCCGATGTGGTCGAACACCCCAGGGTGTTCCGCCGCGTCGGCATTTTTTTTGCATGTAGTGCAGAGGGAGGGAACATTAGCAATCCGCGATCACGAGCGACAACTCTGATGGGAAGCTCCGATGTGGACAGACAGAATGCCGTCCCGTGCTTTACCGAGCAATCGTCTTCGCAGTCAACGCTGGCGGCCCTCGTTCTCGACATCGTCGGGTTCGGCGTCGTCTGGTTCGCCAAGGCCACGCTGTTCGTATTCGTGGTCGTGGTCGTGGTCTCGGTGATCTTCGGCAGGTGGAGGGGGCCGGCGACCTGATCGCTGGTGAGATATTTCTTCAACTGGAGTCTCTCGCAACCGGTCGCCATGGTTACCGTGGCGGTCTACATCATCGGGATGCTGAGTGGCTGGACGGTGTTGACCTTCGCCCGCGGCTCGTTCCGCCGGGTCACGGAACGCCAAAGGCATTGAGGCGGAAGCGACCGGACTCTTAGGCGATCTTCATGAATGATTCTTGGTTCGCCAGGCTGGAACGAGTGGATACTTCGTACCTGCTGCTGGCGACGCTGGCGGGGACCGCTCTGGCAGCCAGCATCCTGTACCAGATCGGGTTGATCGGCTGGGCATTGCGGGCCATCGGCCTGGTGGTGCGGGAGTGTATCCGGAGGGGCTTCCTGCTCTGGGAGCGTCTGCTCGCGTGGGCTTCGTGGCCGCGATTCCTGGCGATCGTCGTCGGCTTCCTCGTCGCGGGCGGGATGGCCGGTGGACCGTGGCCGGACTTGAGGGTCCTCTGCGGCCTGGTCCCGCTTTTCATGGGGGTGATCACCTGCCTGGCGTACATGTTCATCGACCTGGAGCGGAACGAGGTGGAACGGGGTCACAAGGCCATCCACAACCCGCTGAAGGGCCAGGTCCTGGCAATGAACCTGGAGCGATACGGCGAGCAGGTCCGCATTCCGCTGCTCATCTCCGCCACCGTGGCCTTGATCGGTGGGTTCGCCCTGCTCAACCAGGGCCTCTACGAGACCATCGGCAGAGACTGGTACAGGATCGCGGACGAGCGGCGGGAGCCCATTTACGTCGATTTTCTGGCGTATGCGCTCACGAAGATTCTGGGCATCGTGGACGTGCTGGATCTGTTCAAGTCGCACCATATCTTGGGTGCCGCGTTCGTTCGTCAGGCCGCATGGCCGGCCGGAGTGCTCCTGGCCGCGTTCAAAGGTTTCTTCACGCTGGTGTTGCTCCATCAGATCTTCGCGTCACTCCGCCAAGGGAAACTTCTGGCGGAGACCATCACCGATTTCTGGAGCCCGCACGAACCGATCCACGAGCGCGCTCGAAATGCACTTCCCGTTTACGGCACCCTGGCGATCAGCCCGTTGCTGGGCTCGCTGCGCCTGGTCCCATCGCTGACCAAGGAGCAACGGGACCAACTGCCGTTGATCCTGGAAACAATCGGCCCCTCGATCATCCCCGCCCTGGTCCGTCATCTTCACGACCCGCACGAGCACGTGCGGGCCGTCGTCGCCGCCGCGCTCGGCGAGCTCCGGGCGCTGGAGACGGTCCCCCTGTTAGCCGAGCTGGTCCGCGACCCCAGCGAGGTCGTGCGGCAGAGCGTAGTCGAAGCGCTGGGGGTTCTCGGGAGCCCCGGGCAAGGATCCGCCCGCTACCCGGCGTGGTCGGGGCCGCGGCCGCGGCAGGCGGGTCCGGACGATCACGTGGTTTTCCGGGTGGAGAACGCACGGCACGGCGATGCCACGCTGCGACCCCATCGAGCTGGCCGTGGCGACGCTGGAGTGCGCCCTGGCCGACGATTCGGCCGCGGTGCGGACCCAGGCGGCCCGGGCGCTGGGCCGGATCGGGTTGCCCGCCGCGGCCCTGGCCCCGGGACTGATCGGGATGTTGAAGGAGGCCGACGAAACTGTTCGCTGCCAGGCCGCCCGTGCCCTCGGCCGGGTCGGAGGGGAAGCAGGGGCGACGGTGGCCGCACTGGTCGAGCTACTCAATGACGACAGTGCTCCGGTCAAGGAGGCGGCGGCACGGGCGCTGGGAGCGATGAAGAGGGCGGCAGCCCCGGCGATCCCGGCGCTGGTTCCGCTCTTGCAGGACAGGCAGGAGTCGGTGCGCACGGCGGCGGCCGAAGCCATCGCTCGGATCGGGCCGCTGGACCAGGTCGCGACCGACGCTCTGGTCGAAGGGCTGGCCAGTCCCGACAACATCGTGCGTGCCCACACGGCCGAGGCCCTCGGCACGATCGGCGCAGCGGCGGCGGAGGCCGCCCCGGCCCTGGTCGAGGCGATGGCGGACGACAACGACCGCGTGCGGGCCAAGGCCGTGGAGGCGCTGGGAAAGATCGGCGAATCCGCCGCGCCGTGCCGCCGTTCCCAGTCTGATGCGAGCCCTACGGGATCAGGACAACGGCGTCTGCGCCCTGGCGGCGGAAGCCCTGGGCCAGATGGGGGCGTCGGCCGACGGAGCGATCCCCGCCCTCGTGCGTTCCCTGCGACACATCAGCCCCGAGGTTCGGCGCACCGCGGCCGAGGCGCTCGGCAAGATGGGCGAAACCGCGGCCGGTGCGCGGCCGGCGCTCGAAACGGCGGCTCGAGACGAGGACGGAGGAGTCCGCAGCCAGGCCATTCGCGCCTTGGGCGCGATCGGAGGCTCGACGCCGGCCTCGGCGCGGATGTTCCAGGCGTGGTTACAAGACCCCGATCCCATGGTGCGTGCCGCTGCCGTCGAGTCCTTGGGCCAGTCGAGCGAGCCGAGCGAAGCGATGCTGAGCACCTTGATGCTCCTGCTCGACGACGCCAACAACCAGGTGAAGGTCGAGGTAACCAAGGTGCTGCCCAACCTGGCCGGCGCCACGCCGGCGGTGATCGACGGCCTGTGCGTCCGGTTGCTCGACGATGACAGCGACTGGGTCCAGGTCTACGCCGCGATGGCCCTGGGCAAGCTCGGTCCCGCGGCGGCCGCCGCGGGAGGACCCTTGCTCCACGCAGCACGAAACGGCGTCGTGAGCGTCCGCGAGCAGGCCATGCGCGCCATCGCCAAGATCCAACCGCCGGAGACGGCCCAGGCGCTTGCCGCCGGCCTCAAGGATGTCTGCGGCGACGTCCGGATGGTGGCGTCGGCCGGCTGGATGAACGCGACAGCCATCTCGGAGCAAGCCATCCCGGCGCTGATCGAGGCCCTGTGCGATCCGGAGGTTCAGGTCCGGGCGAACTGCGCGCACGCCCTGGCCCGGCTCGACGCCATTCCGGCCGCGGCCATCCCGCTGCTCATCGAGTGTACGGCCGATGCCAACGACGGCCTGCGGATGAATGCCGCGACGGCGCTGCGACTGGCCCCGGCCGCTGCGGTCCTCGATGTTATGCAGCGCCTGGTCGCGGACCCGAACTCGCGCGTGCGCCTGATCGCCGCGGGCTCCCTCCTCGCCGCCGAATCGGGCAACACCGACGCGAGTGTCGTCCTTCTGGAAGCCCTGGAAGACCCGGCCCTGCGTGTCCGCGAGGCGGCGATGGAACTGCTGGGATCCCTCGACGCCAGGGGCGTGGCGCTCGTCGAAGGCTTGAGGGAGCGCGACGGATCTCCGGAAGAGCCTGGATGGCGCGAACCCCCGGACCGCCTCTTCGAGCGCCCGGGGCTCATGGAAACCACTGGGTTGAATCGCCTATGAACATTCTTGATCTTCGCGAACCCGTCAACAGTTGGTCTCACTGCGCCGGCCTGCTCCTGGCGCTGCCCGGTACGCTGCTGCTCTGGCGTCGCAGCGCCGGCGACACCACCAAGCGGCTCTGCCTTCTCGTCTATGGCCTGAGCCTGATTTTCTGCTACTTGGCCAGCACCCTCTTTCACGGCGTCCGACTGCCGGCCGCCGGTATCACGGCTTTCGCCCGTCTGGACGGCGTCGGGATCTTCGCCCTGATCGCGGGCAGTTATACGCCGCTGGCCTGGTGCCTGCTGCGAGGCCGATGGCGGCGCTGGACGCTGACGATCGTCTGGGGCGTGGCGCTCTCGGCCACGGTCGTGATCGCGAGCGGCCGCCACTTCCCGCTGGTCTTCGCCACCAGTCTGTACCTGGGGATGGGGTGGGGTGTCGTCGCCTGCTACTCCGAGGTCACGCGGGTCGTGTCGCACCGAGCGTTGCTGCCGGTCGTCGCCGGCGGTCTATCCTATAGCGTGGGGGCGGTGCTCAATCTGCTGCACTGGCCCGTCCTCGTTCCGGGGATCTTCGGCGCCCACGAGCTGTTCCACCTGTTCGTGCTCGCCGGCAGCCTGGCCCACTATCGGTTCATTCTCAAGGTCGTCGTGCCGTTTGGCCCGGGGCCTTGAGAGGCCTCAGGCACGAAGATCACCGCAGAGGACGAGCCGGCCAGATGTGAAATGTTTCCTTTTCGGAACACCGATCGCAACTTTCATGGTATTTATGGTACCAGGGTCTTGAAACACATCTGCGTACAGCGTATTTAAGCAGATCGCGGATGACTGATTAAAGGGTAGAACGGCCAGCGGCCGGGAGACCTGTTAACCAGTAAGCCGACGCTGCCGAACACCCTTACAGTTCGGCCGTGTCGGCTCTTTTTGCTTCCTCGAAACATCGTTTCTCGAAGGAGGTGCGCGTTAGTGATGGGCGTAATCTGAATCGGACTTATCTTCTATACCATGTTTTGTGCAACATCTTTCACAACAGGATTTTTGAAATGCGATGCAGCACCCCGATTTTGCTGGCGGTCGCGGGACTCGCCGGCTTAGCTCTGCAAGCAAAGGCCGAGATGATTAACCTCGGCACCGCGGGTAACTTTGCGGTCCTGGCTGGCTCGACGGTGACCAATACAGGCCCGACCGTTATCAACGGTGGAGATGTGGGAGTGAGTCCGGGTACCTCGGTCACGGGCTTCCCACCAGGGAGCATCACACCGCCCTATACGATGCAAGTCGCGAACGCTGTCGCGCTTCAGGCTCAAAGTGATCTCACCACTGCGTACAACGTCGCGGCCGGCTTGGCGCCCACGCAGAATTTGACCGGTACCGATCTTGGTGGACTCACACTCACCCCGGGAGTGTATTTCTTCTCGTCATCGGCTCAACTGACGGGAACGCTCACTCTCAACTACGAGGGCAACCCGAATTCGCAATTCGTTTTCCAGATCGGGAGCACGCTTACTACCGCAAGTAACTCGTCGGTCGTGGCGGAGTTGACCGCAGGCGGCGGTGCGGTTCCGATGCCAGGGTGCAGCGTCTTTTGGCAGGTTGGGAGTTCCGCGACGCTCGGTACAGGCACCTCGTTCGAAGGACACATTCTCGCGCTCACGAGCATCACGATGAACACCGACGCAACCATCTTGGACGGAAGCGCGTTGGCGCGCAATGGCGCCGTCACGCTCCAGAGCAACACCATCACCAACTGCGTCAGTGGCGGCACCGCGGCGCCCGAGCCCGCGACATCGATGATTGCTCTCGTCGGCGGCGCTCTGATGGCACTGCCTGCTGTCGGGAAGTGGTTGCGCGAGCGTCGCTCTCGCGACTGAACGGCCGGAAGGGACAGGAACTCCAAATTCGCCGCAATCCGGCGACGGCACGGAGCGCAATCGAACGGAGACGAAGATGAATTGGGGCACGAGGAGGGCCAGCGGCGCAAGCGCGCTGGCTGCTCCCGCGAAGCTGCCGACCGTCGGGCAGGTCCTGAGGAGATGGTACATGCGTCTTGCTGCGCAATAGTTTTGGAAAGCGCGAAGGGGTCGGGCGTTGACGGGGAAGGCCGCATCGAGCGGCGGAACGTCACTGCGAGTTCGGAAGGGGATCGGCGCCGGGCTCGCCCGGGCGCGATGCGACCGAGACCTCGACCGCCACAATGGAGATGTCGTCCTGAGCACTCGCGGCGCCACGCCAACGCTCGGTTTCCCCCACCAAGTCGTCGACACTCTCCTGTAGCGACACGGACCGGCCCCGGCCGATCGCCTCCAGGAGCCGGGCATCGCCGAACAGCTCACCGGCGGGGTTCATCATCTCGGTAACGCCATCGGAGTAGAGATACAGCCGGTCCCCGGCCGCCAGTCGGACGGACCGCTCCTCGTAGGCGTCCTGCGCCAGACCGATCGGAAACCCTGGACTTTCAAGGATAACCGGCCGCGCTCCGGCGGCCAGATGCACCGGGCCCGGGTGGCCCGCGGAGACATAGCGAAACTCACCGGTCCTCGCGTCCAGTACCCCGTAGATCATCGTCGCGAACTGCTCGGTCGTCATGTTGTAGGGGAAGAGCTGGTTCAGGCGGTCGGCAACCTCGGCGGGCGGAGTGATTGCGGGCCGATCCGAAACGGCTCCATACCGCGTCAGGATCGAGGACGGCTCCGACGGGGACGACAGAACACGACTCAGCGCCATTGCCAGCAGGGCCGACGCGACGCCGTGGCCGCTGACGTCGAGGATGTAGAGCGCGATCTTCCTGCCGCCGAGAGGTACGACGTTCAGGCCGTCGCCGCCCAGTTCGTCGCAGGGCCGATAAATCCAGGCGAAGGCCGCGCCCGGGACGCGGGGTAGCTCGTGAGGTAGGAAGGTCTCCTGAATCTTGGCCGCCGCCTGCAGGTCGCGTGACATCCGGCCGTGGGCTTTCGCCAGTTGCGCATTGATCTCGTCCTTCTGGCGTTCAGCCTCTTTGAGTACCCGCTCGGTCCGCTTGCGGTCGGTGATGTCTTCGATGGCAAGGAGAATCCACTCACACGGGAGTTCGGGTGGAAAGCAGCGGGCGTTGAGGAGCATCGTCTTCGGGCCGATACTGCTGAAATCGTGTTCCACCTCGAAATCGTCGAACGCGTTGTGCCGTGGCAACATTTCCTCGAGCAGCGTTTTTAATGCCGGGATGTTCCACTGCCCATTCCCCAAGTCGTAAATGGACCGGCCTTCTGTCTCGGCGGGGTCGACTTTGAACGTCTCGTAGAAAGAGCGATTCGCCGACCTGACCAGAAGCTCCGAGTCGAGGATGAGGAGCGGCTCTCGCACCGTCGCCACGATGTTCTCGGCATATTCCCTGGCCGACTCGATGAGTTGCTCGGCATGTCTCCGTTCGGTGATGTCCCGAAAGATGAGCACCACGCCGACGACACTCCCTCGGTCATCTTTGATGGCGGCTGCACAGTCGTCGATGGGTCGCTCGCTGCCGTCTCTGGCGATAAGGAGAGAATGGTTCCCGAGCCCGACGGTCAGCCCTCGCTCGATGACTTTCCGGACCGGCTGTTGGATCGGCGTCCCCATCGTCTCATGGACGATGCAAAAGATCTTCTCGATCTCCTCTCCGGCCGCGTCGGCGAGCGCCCACCCAGTCAGTTTCTCGGCGACGGGATTGAGATAGTTCACGCGACCCTCTCGGTCAACGGCAATCACGCCGTCGCCGATGCAAGAGAGGGTAATTTGGAACCACTCACGCCCGTCGATAACCGCGTTCCCTGCCAGTTCAGCTTTAGGGTTGCTAGGCGTGTGCGAGAGGCTCATGAGCGTTCGCCTTGCAATGTAGCGCGTTGAAAAAAAAGCCGGCGCGGTCGAAAACCGTCAGGTCCTCGACCACGCCGGTTTACGCCTCGACGGAGCAGCCGCGCCGTCCTTCGTCATCGTCAACCGACAAATTCAAATCATTTCCGAGAGCCGGAGGGCGGTTGTCCCACGTCGACTCGCCCAGAACTTGCTTCATGGTACGCGCTGCGGCGAGAGAAAAGCAAGTCGCGAAAGCGGCGATGAGCATCATACCTTCCAAGTACATGGGCCGTGGACCGAGCGACATTCACGCCCACCTGATCGGTGATTTCTTGGTCGTCCGCCTCGAAGGCGTGTTGACACCGGCCGAACAGCATCTGGTCAAGTCGATCCCGGCCGAGAATGGGAGGGGCCTGCTCAAACAGGTACGGGCCCATCTGATCGAAACGGCTCGGCCGATCCCGGAAGCAATGATCCAAGAGGTCACAGGCGTCAAGGTGTTGAGCCTGCACCACGACGTCAGCACCGTGACCGGCGAAGAGGTTGTGCTCTTCACTTTGGCCAGGTCGCCTGAGTACAGGCAACCGAAAAAATGATCCGGCCGGAGCACCACGGGCTTGTTTCCGCTCGCCGCAGCGCGTATTCTGGTGGGTGTTTTGCGGGCGTTGACACGGAAGAACCGCGCATCGGCTGCCGGAAACGATTTGATTTGTCGGATGACTAGACGAAGGGCGGCCCGGCCATTCCGGGTCGCCGGTCGGAGAGTAAGCCGGCGTCGTCGTGGACCTGAGGGTCCACGACGACGCCGGCTTTTTTTTCGCTCGCGTTTACGCGGCTCGACCGCGAGCACTACGGATTGTTCCCTTGGGCGGGCCCGATCCAGGAATGACGCAACTGTTCACTTTTTCGCACGTCAACCGCAGGGCAGCATGAAAGAATACACTTCGGAATTCTCACCCGATCCCTCATCCGAAATCCGCTGCCTTCATCCGGGCATGAGCCGCGAGACGGCAGTCGCCCGCCGCCAGGTCGAGATTACGAACCGTCTCGGTCTGCACCTGCGGGCCGCCGATCAATTCGTCAGGCTTGCACGACGGTTCCAGTGTGAGATTCGCGTGCATTACCAGGGCAACGCATGCAACGGCAAGAGCATCCTTGATCTGGCGACTTTAGCCGCCGAATGCGGCACACGTCTCGACTTGGAGGCGTGCGGTCCCGACGCGATCGCGGCCGTCGAGGCGCTGGCCGTTGTAGTCGCGGCTCGATTCTACGAGCACGAGAACGGGGACTCGACCGAGGCCGAGTCGGGTAAGGAGCCGGCTCCATGAGAGGCGAGTTGAATTACGTAGGTCACCCCAGCTTCGACGATCCGACCGCCCGGGACGCGATCCTTGGCCCGTTACCCGACTCGGCTGACGACCAGGCGCCGCGCCGCTTGCAGCCTTCCGAGTGGCTCACGCCCTTGGCGGCCGCCCGCTCCGGACCGCCATTCTTGTCTCGCGAGCAGGAGGCCCACCTGTTCCGCAAGATGAATTACCTGAAGTGCCGCGCCGACCAACTCACGGCACAGCTCGATCCGGCTTGGCCCGACCCCGGCGCCCTCGACGAGATCGAGCGGCTCCGATGCGAGGTGCGCGCGGTGAAGAACCGGATCGTCGAGATGAACCTGCGGCTGGTCGTCTCAATCGCCAAGACGCGCGTCAGGCCTGGTTATGATCTGTCCGAATGTGTCAGCGACGGCAACCTCGGGCTCATCAAGGCCGTGGATGCGTTCGATTTCGCCAGGGGCTACCGCTTCAGCACCTACGCCACCTGGGCGATCCGGAACGTGCTCGTGGAGAACGAACGGAGGTTTATCCGTCACCGCCGTCACCACTTCGCCCTCAACGCGGAATCCGTAGCGGCGGCCGATTCCGACGTCGACGAGCACGAGCGCGAAGAGGCCCAGAACCAGCGGCAATCGTTGGTCGAACGCTGGCTCCGTCGGCTCGATGAGCGTGAGCGGCGGATCGTGATAAGCCGGTACGGGATCGGCGGCGCCGCCAGGCAGACGCTGGTGCAGATCGGCCGCGAGCTGGGGATCAGCAAGGAACGCGTCCGCCAGATCGAAGCACGCGCCAATGCCAAGCTCCGACGAATCGCCCAGCGAGAGGCACTTCAGTCGTCGGAGATCTGAAGGCGGCGCGTGCAGCGGCGTGGCTCATCCGAGATAATCATGGATTCTGGATCACGGCATCACTGCCGGTGTCTCGACCAGCCCCGGCTGCGGCGTCCGCCCGATCGGGCGACCGCGAGTGCGGGAACCTGCAAGGGGGTGGGGCCGACGCTTGAAGTCAGGCGGCGGCTCACGCCGGCCACCCGGATGAGCCTCTGCGACTCGTCTCGCATCGCGCTGTCCTTGGTGACGGCTCAGCTTCCCTCACAGAATTCTCCCAAGACCGCGGGCCGGGGACCATCGGGCGACGGCGATTCGTCCACCAGTACGTTAGGGAGCCCATCACGCCGGTCCAGATTGTTCCGACCCGGAAGAGGATGCCGCGGGGACCGACCGGGACATAGAACGACATGGGCGCTGCCCTCGGGGATTGTGGACGGTGACTTCGGAAAGGACAAGCTGTGTCTCGACGCCGGCGATGACCGGTGGATTATGTCTCCCGTCGCAGATGCTGCTGCGACCGGCGAAGCGATCGTCGAACTGCTGGGTCAGCCGCAGACCGAGCATGGGAATCGTTGTGCGGGTCGCGCCGCACTGATTGACACAGATGACCGGCACGCCCAGGTCCCGTGCGACCTTAATTGGGATCTCGGCCGACAAGGAACCGAGGTGACCGCAGAGCCAGTGCTCGCGTCCGCTGTGGCGACAGGCGAATTCGGGCCAGGCGGACGCGATCACCCCCAAGTCGATCTGGCCGCGATAGCCGTCCCAGACATTGCGATAAATCATGTCGGCACAGATAGCCAGGCCGATCCGGCCCCACGTTGTCGAGACAATAAGCGCGGATCGCCCAGGGCGGAAGCGGAACCGCTCCCAGAACACCAGGTGCCGCTTACGATAGACTTGGATCGAGCCATCCGGCAGGCACAGGGCCAGCGCGTCGTAGAGGTGCCGCCCCGCGCGCTCGACGAACCCGGCTGCGATCCCCATCCGCCACTGGCGGCTGCGACCACGCAAGTGCCGCAGTGTCGGCCCGTCGGTCCCCTCGGCGCTGGGGCCGAAATCCGGGAGCAGGCCGTAGCCCGTGTTGAACATCTCCGGCAGGACCGCCAGCTCGGCGCCCGCTTGACTCGCTTCGCCCAGAACACCGTCAGCTCGCTCGAGGTTGGCGGCGATCTGCAACAACTCAGCCGGCATCTGCACGGCGGCGACGAGCATCTTCACTTCAGTTCGACTCCTTTCCGGGAGGCCGCGAGCCTAAAGGCGTTCGACCGAAGCCTTGGCGTCGCACGCGAGCGGGTCACTCCCTCGGTCAGAAGGAACGGGGCCAAGCCGTGATAGACTTTCTGGCTCGTCGCGACGAACCCAGCCCGGCCGAACAGGTTGCGGACCCTGCGGGCCGAGGCGTGCAGGACTTCTCCCTCCACGCCGGCAACACACACGTCGTAGATGAACCATCCCCAGGGGCCATCACGACAGCCGTCGACCAGGAACAACCGTCCCCCGGGCTTGAGGACACGGTACATCTCGGCGATGGCGCGGTCCTGGTGCGGATAGTGGTGGAAGCTGTTGGCGCACGTCACCACATCGAAGGCGCCGGCTGGAAAGGGGAGGCGCTCGCTGTCCCCCTGGACCGCGACCAGGTGTTCCGGGTCCGAACGCCACCGCGCTTTGCCCTGGGCCAACATTGCGGCGACGAGATCGACCCCGCACACCGTGGACCGCGGCGAGGCCGCCCTGATCCGGCAGGCGAACCGCCCGGTGCCGCATCCTACGTCCAGGATTGCCAAGGGGCGCTCGCCGGATCGAGCCCTGATCCGAGCGATGATTGCCCGGTGTGACGGCCCGAACAGGAGAGGCTGGAGAATACAGCGGTCATAGCCGTCACTCCAGCGGCTGAACTCCTGCACGGCTTGGACCTTGTTGTACGACATCGGGCGTCCCTTGGTTCCGCAGTATAGAGGTTTGGAAAGTCAGCATGCACCGTGATTTCGGCCCTGCTGAATGTCATCATCCGTGGCCAACGCAAACAAAAAAAGCCGGCGTGGTGGAACACCCCTGAGGTATTCGACCAGGCCGGCTTACTCGTCAACGAACCCCCCGGCAAAGCCGGGTTGCCCTTTATCTAGTCGTCCGACGACATCCGCTTATGTTTTGGTGGGAGTTACCTGCTAGCTCACACAGGTTATCCATCCAAATTCAATTATCCTATTCGGCGCGTAAATAGCAAGGGCATTGTCGCAATTTCTCACATGACAATCTCCAGATCCAATCTATCGTTTGGGAAGCTTAACGCCGTGAGCGAGCCCAACGGCCGACAGGACGCGGATGGCCACGTAGGTCATATCCACTTCCCACCACCGCAGACCGTGGCGGGCGGAGGTCTGGAAGGCGTGATGGTTGTTGTGCCAGCCCTCGCCGTAGGTCAGTAGGGCGACCCACCAGAGGTTCGTCGAGGAATCGCGGGTCTCGTGGGTACGATAGCCCCAGACGTGGGTGGCTGAGTTCACCAGCCAGGTGGTATGAAGCACGAAGATCGTCCGGACAAATCCGCCCCAGATCAGCCAGCTCATCCCACCGAAGGCGTAAAGCGCTGCGAACAACAGGATGGGAAACACGAGCTGATAACTGTCGATCGATCGGTAAACGCAATCCTTGTACAGGTCGGGAGCCCACTTCTTGTAATATTCGGTGGTGTGACTTGAGGTGACATCGGGAGTCATCCACCAGAACATATGGGCCCAGGCGAAGCCGCGTTTGGGGCTGTGGACGTCATGCTCGTCATCGGAGTGGGCGTGGTGATTCCTGTGATCGGCCACCCAGCCGATCGGCCCTCCCTCGGAGGCGCAGCAGCCGATGACCGTCAGCACGTATTCGAGCCACCGGGGCCGGGTGGCGAAGCTGCGGTGCGTCAGCAGGCGGTGATACGTCATGCAGATGCCGATGCCACCTGTCAGCCAGTGGAGGACCAGGCAGACGCCCAGCGCGGTCCATGAGAAGTAGGACGGCACGAAGGCCAGCAGTGCCCCCAGATGGAGGGCGCCGATCCAGAGCAAGGAGGGCCAGGCAATGGCAGAGGCGGAAGGCCAAGATTTCGTCATCATTCGGAAGGCGTGTACGACTAAAGCCACAACCAAAAAAAGCCGACGTGGTGGAACACCCTGAGGCGTTCGACCACGTCGGCGTACTCGTCAACGAGCCCCCCGGTCATGCCGGGTTGCTCTTCATCTAGTCGTCCGACGATTTGCATTCAAGTTTTCATCGGAGCCGATTGCCATTGCCCACCGGCTCCTTTACACCTTTCATTGTCTCGCGCGGATCGGCGATAGCAAGTGAAATGTTTTCCGTGTCTTTGCATTTCGAGTTCAAAAAGGGGTTCAAGGCCGAAGGCAACGATGAACGTCTGAATCGACCGATCCATCCAGATCGAGATGCACGCGTCGGACCGCGTGATCGTGAACTTCCCGGTGGCGCCCCGGGTCTCGGTGAAGTCGCGCCGACGGGCGGCCGAGTCGCTTCAAAGGGCGGCCCGGCTATGCCGGGTTGCCTATCGATTAGTCCCGAGATGACAGTCGCCCGTCGCCAATTCGAGATTACGAACCGTTTCGGTCTGCACTGGTGCGCCGCCGATCAGTTCGTCAGGCTTGCACGACGGTTCCAGTCTGAGATTCGGGTGCATTACCAGGGCAACCAATGCAACGGCAAGAGCATCCTTGATAAGCCGATACGGGATCGGCGGCGGCCCCAAGCAGACGCTTGTGCGGATCGGCCAGGAGCTGGGGATCAGCAAGGAGCGCGTCCGCCTGATCGAAGCGCGCGCCAATGCCAGGCTCCGAACCATAGCGGACGAGGCCGACGAGGAAGTGGCTGAGGTGCTGGACATGGAAAAGCTCTGATCACCGCCAAGGTGCCCTTGATATACGACGGCTCCCACCACAGCCAGAGCGACGAGCAAATAGAGGACGCTCGGCGGGGAATTGCCCTTGAAGAACCACCACCGCCACAGAACGAGGCCGACGTTTCGTAGACCGAATGGGCGAATACGTAGTTCGGCATTGTTCCCTCCTGATGTTCGCTCGCGGTGACGTTGGTGTTAATCGTGCCACTGGCGGCTGCGACCACGCAAGTGCCGCAGTGTCGGCCCGTCGGTCCCCTCGGCGCTGGGGCCGAAATCCGAGAGCAGGCCGTAGCCCGTGGCCCGGTGTGACGGCCCGAACAGGAGAGGCTGGAGAATACAGCGGTCATAGCCGTCACTCCAGCGGCTGAACTCCTGGAAGGCTTGGACTTTGTTGTACGACATCGGGCGTCCCTTGGTTCCGCGGTCTAGAGGTTTGGAAAGTCAGCATGCACCGTGATTTCGTCCCTGCTGAATGTCATCATCCGTTGCCGACGCAAGCAAAAAGTTCCTCGCGCCCTCCACCGTTCAGTTCCATCCAGCGCGCGGCGAGGACGCGGCAGAATTGGCCGTGGCCAAACGAGGAGGAGTTGATCAACGCAATTCAGTCCGTGCGTTCCCACTTACGACTTTCGTTGCATGGGGCGCAGGAGCGATCTCGACGGGACCGCCTTCCGTGAGGATCGACAGGTTGCCCAGGATCATCTGCTCCGTGCCGTCGATCGGCGTCCAACGTTCATCGCCGGTCGCTGCAGCGTCGGAGCCTGGAGCGCGGCGATTGGTGACCTCAATCCACTCGCCGTCGCTGACCCCCGTCTCCACCTCGAACCGTTTCGCGTGGCCGTTCTCGTACATCCAGCAGAACGACCTCTCGCCGACCTGCAAGATTGTCTGATCGCCGAGGTGCATGAGCGCCGACACCGGCAGGGCCCACACGCCATTCCGCTCGATAGTCACGTTGGCGTAAGCGTACATCCCCGGCAGGAGCTGGCTGCCGGGGTTGGACAGGTCGATCTCGGCGCGGAGCGTGCGGCTCTGGAGGTCCAGCGCCCAGGAGGTGCGCGTGACGGTGCCTTGGATCGGCTGGTGGCGGAACGCCCCGACGAGCACGGTGGCCTTGGAGCCAATGTGGACGTAATTGGCGTAATGCTCGGGAATGTCAACGAAGATTCGGACGATGTCGATGCGGTCGACCACGTAGATCGGCGCAGCGGCGCCGCTAGGCGACAGGTAGGGCCCATGGTGGTGGGCCGAGGGGTCGCCCGTGGTGGGCAGGACGAAATCGAAGGTATTGGCGTTGCGGGCCACGATGACGCCGTCAAAGGGCGCCGGCAGTACGAGGTAGTCCACCCAGGCCTGGAGCCGCTTTTCCTCGCTCTCGGCGACCTTCAGGTCGGCTTCGGCGACCCTGACGTCGACCCTGGCCTCGGATAGCGCGGCCCGCATGGAAAGCAGCTCGGCGCCGGCCTTGAGGACGTTCGCCGCTGCCGCGTCCCGTAATGCGAGGCACGCCTTCCACCGATTGGTGGTCTGGAGGACATCCTGGGGATTGACCACTCCCCTCTTGAGCTCGCTGTCGAGCCGCTTGGTCTCCGAGTCCCAGCGCTCGGCCTCGGCACGGTAGCCGGCGAGCTCCGCCCGGGCCTCCTCGAGCCGCGCAACGGCCGCCTCGACGTCGGCCGCGGCCACACCCACGACCGCCGTGGCCAGCGCGATCCGCTCCTGGTCGAGCACGACTGTCGCCTTCTTCGTACCGTGGTCCTCAACCAGCTCGGGTACGAACAGGTTGGCGAGCGGATCGCCTTTCTTCACCTTGTCCCCGATGTCTACGATCCAATTCAGGATGTAAGCGTTCATTTTCGGATAGACGCTCGAGCGCTCGTAGCTCCGGGTAAAGCTGGGCTGACCAACGAGCCGGACGATGTCCCGGACCTGCGGCCGAACCAGCCGCACGGTCGGAGGACTGCCGACGCTGGTATAGTGGGACCCCGCGTCGTGGTGACACCCCGCCGCCGCCAGGGCGGCCAGGAGACCGAACAGGAGCCGGAACACTGCCCGGCGGCACTGTGTCCGACGATCCGAAACGGCTGAGAAGATGACTCGGCGCATCGCTGACCCCCATCAAGGTAGTCGCCCTGCCGGGCGCGAAGTGTCCGACAGCCGGGGATCGCCCGGCGACAGGCGTGTGTACGGCTCCTGATCGGGGGCGGGCGTCTCGCTCGCGACTCTCGTCGCCGCCGTCGCCGGGGCGACTTCCACGGGGGCGCCGTCGCTGAGGGCTGACAAATTGCCGAGGATCACCTGGTCGGTGCCGTCGATAGGCATCCAGGGTATCGAGTCGCTGGGCGCCTCCGGGGGGACGGGCGGACGGCGATTGGTGACCTCGATCCACTTGCCGTCGTTGACGCCCGTCTCGAGTTCGGTTCGCACCGCCGTGCCGTTCTCGTAGAGCCAGCAAAAGGTCTGCTCGCCGCTATGGACGAGTGCCTTGAGCGGCAGCGCCCGGACGTCGGGACGCTCGATGATCACCTTGACGTAGGCGTACATCCCGGGCAAGAGCTTGCTCTCGGGGTTGGTCAGGTTGACCTCGGCGCGGAGCGTGCGGCTCTTCGCGTTCAACGCCCAGGAAGTGCGCGTGACGGTTGCCGGAAGCTCTTCGTCGCCGAATGCCCGCGCAAGCACGCTCGCCTTCGTCCCAATGTTTACGAAGTTGGCGTCCCGTTCCGGGATGTCGAGAAAGATCCGGACGATGTTCTAGACGATCGACCACGTAAATCGGCGCGGCGGAACCGCCGGGCGAGAGGTCGGGGGAGAGGTAGTAGGCCGTGGGATCGCCGGTGGTGGGTTGGACAAAGTCGAAGGTGTTGGCATTGCGGGCCGCGATCACGCCGGGGAAGGGGGCAGTGAGCGTGAGATAGTGCACCCAGGCCTTTGCATATCTCTCCTCGCTCTCGGCCACCTTCAGGGTGGCTTCGGCGATCCTGACGTCCACGTGAGCCTTTTTGAGCCTGGCCCGCGTGCCGAGCAGGTCGGCCTTCGCCCTTTTAATGGTCGCCTTCGCCTTGTCCAGCGCTGCGGTGCTTGACATGAGCTGATTGGTCGACTCGAAAAGCACTTGGGCATTGACCACGGCCCGGGAGACCTGGAGTTGGAGCCGCTTGACCTCCGTGCCCCAGCGGTCGACCTCGGCCTGGTATTTGTAGAGGATCGCCTCGGCCACCCCGAGGCGGGCGTCGGCCGCATCGACGTTGGCCTTCGCCACGTCCACCGCCTCGTTGGCCAGCGCGATACGCTCCCGGTCGAGCACGACGTCCGCCTTCTTTGTCTCGAGCTCCTCGACCAGCTCGGGGCGAAGAGGGTGGCGAGCACTTCGTTTTTTTCTACCCGGTCGCCAATGTCGACGATCCACTTCTGGATGTAGGCAGTCGGCTTGGGATAGATCGACGTGCGCTCGTAGCTCTCGATGAAGCTGGGCTGGCCCACGACCCGCACGATGTTCCGGAATTTCGGCTGGATTAGCTGCACCGTCGCGGGCTTAGTGGTGCTGATGAATTCGATGTGGGGCCCGTGGCGGCAGCCAGGCGCCGCGAGAGCGGCCAAGAGCCATGGCACCAGCCGGCGGCACCCGGCGGCGCGATCCGAAATCGTAGGTGAGAGAATCTGGCGCATCAAGGTCCTCCGGTCGAGGAAGGTGCGGGTCACGGTGCATGGCCGCTGTCAGGGGCCTGGCTGTGTTCGTCTGTTTGCGGCTGAGACGAGGCCGAATCGGAAGCGCCTGCTTCGTCCGAGGTGCTATCGTCGTCGCGCTCCGGGTCGTAGTGGTCGCTCTCGGGATCGTACGGATGAATCGACGGCGAGATGGCATTCTTCTTGCCGATTACGATCGCGAAGATTGACGGGAGGATTAGCAAGGTGGCCACCGTCGACATCACCAGCCCGCCGATCACCGCCCGGCCGAGCGGGGCCTGCATCTGGCTGCCGCGCTCGAGCGCCAACGCCATCGGCACCATGCCTGTGGTCATCGCGCAGGCCGTCATCAGGATCGGCCGCATTCGCTCGCTGGCACCGAGCACGGCCGCCTCCGCCGACGGCTTTCCAGCCTTCCAATGGTCCTTGGTGAACGCTACGAGCATCACGGAGTTCGAAACCGAGACTCCCAGGCTCATGATCGCGCCCATGAACGACTCGATGTTCAAGGAGGTGTTGGTCACGTAGAGGATGATCGCGATGCCGGCCAAGACTCCCGGCACGGCGCTGATCGATATCAAGGCCAGGCGCAACGACTGGAAGTAGGCCGTCAACAGCACGAGGATCACGAACACGGCGACCCCCAGCCCGATCCCGAGCGACTCGAACATCTGGTCCATCGGTGGGAGCTGGCCCATGGTCTCCACTCGCACGCCGCGGGGCGGCGCCCCGGTCGCGGCGAGCGCCTCGGCCACCTGCCGCGACGCCCGGCCCATGTCCTCCCCCTCGACATTCGCGGTCAGCGTCAGGTAGCGCTGCGACATGTCGCGGTCGATCTCGCCGGGCCGCACGCCTCTCTGGACCATCGCCACGTCGCGGATCATCAGGTTGACCAGGGGGTTGACCGAATCCAACGGTAAGGTCTCGATGTCTTCCGGCTTGTCGATCCGCAAAGGCGGGATTTGGAGCTGCACCAGGTAGTCGAAGCCCGTCTTCACGTCGATCCAGTAGTTGAGATTGGCGAAGCGGGTTGACGCCGTCGCCATGACGATGGCATGGGCCACGTCCGAGACCTTGGCGCCGGAGAGCCCCGCCTTCTGGCGGTTGACGGTAACCTCGACGGTCGGGTAATCGAGGGACTGCACAAACTCGACGTCGCGGAGGAAGGGGATGCGCCTCAAATTGGCCGCGATCTTCTCCGCGTGGTGCCGCACCAACTTCAGATCGGTGCCGACAACACGCACCGCGATCGGCGTCAGCGAGCCAAAGCTCATGACCTTGGTCACCATATCGCCCGGCTCGAAACCGAAGCTCGACAGCTTCGCTTGATTCTCCGCCTCCTCCTTGGCGAGGCCCCCCTGCTCCAACCGCTTGGCCAGCCAGGGGATCACCCGCTCGGGCAGGACCTTGCGCAGGCGCTCGCGGAACTCGTCGAGCTTGATTCCGCTGTCCTCGGTGAGCGCGACCCGCAACTGGCCGTCGTCGGGCCCGCGCATGAAAAGGACCATGTTGTCGATGCCGAAGTTCGTGGCGACCTGGCCCACGTAGCCCATCGTGATCTTGATATGTTTGGGTTTCGCCTCGCGCTCGATCTGCTCGAGACACTTGGTCGCCATCTGCCGCGTCAGCTCGAAGTTCGAGCCGGGCGGCGGCCGGAACCGCAGCACGAATTCCCCCGAATCGATCTGCGGGAACAGCTCGGTGCCGACCTGCAAGCCGACCAGCCAGAGCACCAGGCCACACGCCCCGAGATAGCCTGGCACCACAAGCCAGCGCAGGCGGACGAGCCAGGTCACAACCATGGTATAAACATCCAGAATCCGGTCGAACAGCCCGCGCTTCTTGCCATGCCCTTTGCTTTTGACCATGTGCACGCACAGGATCGGTACGAACATGATCGTGAGCAAGTACGCCGAGATCATGGCGAACCCTACCGCCAGAGTCAGCGGCATGAACAGCGACCGGAGCGGGTCCTTCATGATTAACGCGGGGGTGAATACGGATAGGATGCACAACAGTGCCAGCAGGATCGGCACAGCCGTGGCGTTGGCCGCGCGCAGCACCGCCTTGGCGATTTTTGGCGTCTCACCCATCTGCACATGCAAGTTCTCGATGTTCACCGTCAACATATCGACGAGGATGCCGATCGACAGCGCCATGCCTCCCAGCGACATGATATTGATCGTGTTGCCCGTCAGCCAGAGTCCGACGAACGACCCCATGAGTGCCAGCGGGATGTTGGCCACGACGACGAGCATGCTTCTTAAGTCGCCGAGGAACAGGAGGATCATCAATCCGGTGAGGCCCGCGCCAATCGCGCCCTCGGTGGCCACGCTGTCGACGGCCGCCACCACGGCGGGCGACTCGTCGAACTCGAAGTGGATCGCGACGTCCTTGGGAACGGCGTCGCGGAACATCTGCATCGACTTGTGGACGTCGGCCACCACGGTCAACGTCGATCCCGTGTCTTTCTTGATGATCGGCAGATAGACGGCATTCTTGCCGTTAACGAGCGCATATCCATACGTGATATCGACATAGTCCTGGATAGTCGCCACGTCGCGGAGGTAGACGTTCCTCTCAAGCCGGAGCGGAATCTCGCCCAGCTTCTGGATGTTGACCACCGTCGCGTTGTTGGCGACCATCGGCATCGAGTCGTGAATGTAGACGTTTCCCGCGGGGATGACCGTGTTCCCCGTCGCCAACGCATCGATAAGCTGCTGCGGCGTTAGGTTGTAGTCCAGCAGCTTGTGCGGATCGACATTGATGACGATCGACCGCATGTTCGGGCCGAACGGCGAGATCGCGACCGTGCCGGGGACGTTCTTTTGCACCAGCGGCCGAATGACGTTATTTGCCAGATCTCCCATCCTGCCCAGCGAGGTGACGTCGCTCTCGAACACGAGGTAGCCGACCGGGACGCTGCCGGAGTCCATCCGCATGATCATCGGGGGCAAGGTCCCCTTGGGCATCCACGACATCGCCCGGTCAGACATCGCCACGACCTGGGCCATCGCCTGGCCCATGTCAGTGCCGGGGAAGAACGAGAGTTCGCACAAGGCCACCTGCTGGATGTTCCGCGTATCGATATCCTTGATGCCATCAACGTACTGGAAATACAACTCGAGCTCATTGACGATGAAGCCCTCCATCTGATCGGGGCTCATGCCGATGTAATCGAGGAAGACGTAAATCTTCGGGACGTTCAGCGAGGGGAAGATATCCACCCGCATTCGGGTGTAGCCCAGCAGGCCGCCGCTGATCAGGGCCACGACCAGCATCACGATCGTGATCGGGCGCTTCATGGCGAAGTCGGTCGGACTCACGGTCCACACTCCGTATCTGTCGCGCAACCGCGGCATTATCGTTCAGGACGGCTCGGCCCTTGGTCTGTCGAGTTGCTCGCCTTGCTACCGCCTGTCGAAGAGGCGGGCGCGGCGAACCCGGTTGGAGGAGTCAGACTGGGGATCCGAGCGCCAATCGAGTGAGCCTGCGCCGCGTCGATGCGCTCGCGCAGAGTCTTGAGTTCCTCGTCGAGGGTCTCCAGTCGATTGTCGTATTGCCGGTATGCCGCCGGCAGCGCGGCGACTTCAGCCATCGCATGAGTCAGCGCGCTCATCTTTACCTGCATTTTTCGCAGCGCCGGCGGCGTCGCGTCGGTGGGTCGTGTTACACCGTCTACCCGCTCGCGCAAGTGGTCGACCCGGCGCGACAGGTCCGTGATTAGCTGCTTGAGCATATCCGCAGCCTTGGCCGACGAGACGCCGGGGACCGAGCTCTTGGTCGCTGCCTGCGCGTTCGACCCTTTGCCCGACTCCTTACTTTCCCCACTGCCGGACTTCTCTTTAGGGCTCGAAACCTTCGTCGAGCCCGAATCGCTTTTGCCCTGGGACTCTTCCGAAGTGGGCCCCCTGGACTTCGGGCCGAAAAAGTACGAGTAGCCCATCGCGCCGATCACACCGCAGACCAAGGCAACGCCAGCCGTGATCAGAAGGCTCTTCGTCACCGAAGGCTGCTTTTGGCGAGATCGGTCATCGCCACGGTCTTCGTGATCCCTTCCTCGATCTGCGTCCTGCTGGGGAGCCTCCTGACCGCCTCGATTCTTACTTCGGCCGTGCTGGTCCTGAGGGGGGTCCTGTGAATTGCCGCGTTTCTTGTCAACGAAAACCGTCCGGACTCCCGCGGCGGCGAGCAGGTCCGACTCGCTCACCTGGGTCGTCTTGACGCTGATCGTGGCGTCCGGGTGAAGCTTCCGGTCCGCCGGGTGCTCGACCACCTCATCAATGACGGGATCAGTAGTGTCGATGGTCATTCGCGCGGGTGCCTCGTCAGGAGGCTCACCCGTCTGTGAACGCTTGTCACCGTTCTGTCGTGATTCGTCGGTCGAATCGGATTTGTCCATTGGTTCGTCCCTCGTGACTGTCACCACCCGTCGCCGGCGCAAACAAAAAAACCGGCGTGGTGGAACACCCTCAGGTATTCGACCACGCCGGCTTACTCGTCAACGGGCCTCCCGGCGATGCCAGGCTGCCCTTTATCTAGTTGAACCGACGAAACTCACTCATGTTTTGATGGGATTCGCCTGCTTGCTCATGCAGACTATCCCTTTCTTATTGTCCTATTTTGAGCGTAAATAGCAAGGGGAGTTGTGCCATTTATCAGCCAGTAACCGCACGGGACAAGCACGGGTCGGACGATCAGAGCGTCGAGCGTTATACCGACGACGAGCGCGAAGCCGAGCTGTCGAAGGGAGCCCAGCGGGCTGAACAAGAATGACGCGAAGCTGCAAGCAGTGATCGCCGCGGCCGAAGTGATCAGCCCGCCTGTCTGGCCGACCGCGCGGATCATCGCCCCCCGCAATTCGCGGCGGCGCGACTCCTCGCGGAGGCGCGCCATCAGGAACACGTTGTAATCCACACCGACGGCCACCAGGACGACGAAAAGAAAATACGACACCTTCCAATCGATCGCAGCGGCGCCCAAGATTGTGACGAAGAGCAAATGCGTCGCCCCCAGGGCGAAAGCATAAGTCAAGATCATCGTGCCGACCAGATTGAGGCAGACCAGTGGATCGCGGAGGGTCAGGAGCAGGACCAAGAAGACACCGACCGGGACAACATACCAGCTCTGGACCCGGTCCGATCGGATCAGGGCCCTGATGTCAGCCGACTCGGCGTTCTCCCCGGCCATCCGGGCCGTCACGTGGATGCCCTCGAAATCACCCAGGAGATCGTTAGTGCGGTGGCGGAGGGTCTCCACCTGGTCCATGGCGGCGGCCGAGTAGATCCGGTCGACCCGGGTCAGGTCGATCCGGGAGCGGTGGCCGTCTGGCGTGATATAGGCACCCACGCTCCGGCGCAGCTCGGGATGGTCGCGGAAGGTCTCTTCGTTGATCATGAGCCGGTTCAGTGCCCGGCGCCCGACGGGATTCTCGAGAATTGACCAGATTTCGTGTCGTGCCTGAGCGGCGCCCACTGCGATCCGCCCGGCACCGTCGGCAGCGCGGGTCAATTCGTGGACCAGCACATTGCGCGGGTTGCTTGACCGCGCCATGCCCTCCGGTTTGGGCGACGTCTCATGTCCGGCCAGCAGGGCACCCCACGCCTGCCGCAGATTCGATCCGAGCGCCCCTCGGGTAGTGCCCGGCGATCCGGTCAGCGGCATCCCGATCCGCTCTTCGAGCCACAGCGCCGCACGGAGTTTGGCAGCCCCCTCGTTCAACCCCCTCTCGAACCGGCGCGACCCCGCCTCCATCTGCGACTGTGCCGCGGTTACCACGCGCAGCCGTTCCGTGAGTCGCGCGGGATCGAGGGGCCCAGTGCTCCCGAGCGGCTGAGTCGCGGAGCGAACTTCCAGAATCCGTCGCTGACGAGCCAGGAACCTGCTGACGTCATCGATGAGCGGCAGGCCCTCGGAGCCTCTCAGGTCGGAGTCCGAATCCAGCACCACGGTCAAGGGCGCCAGCGATCCCGCATCGAACTTGGTGGCGAGCCACCGGAGGTTTTTCACCGAAGTCATATCACCGGGCATCTCGGTCATCACGTCCTGAACGACACTCGATCGGAGACCCAGCACCACAAGCGACTCGTACGCTTGGTCCGGCCACGCCAGGCGTCGCGCCTCGCCCGCGCCCTGCTCTCGGCATCCCCGCCCAGTAAATTCGCCTGACCCTGGGCCGCGAGTCTCGTCAGATTGGGAGCCAAGAAGCCCGTCGCGCCGGCGGTCGCGACCCAGAACAGGGTTCGCGGGCTCACAAACCGGGGGCTGCCGGGACGGCCTCCTTCACCTTTCCTCCAAATTGGACCGCTTCATCCATCGTCATCACGTAGGTCAGAATCGCCAGGAGCATCAGACCCACGATGACCCAGAGACGCCAGTCTTTGTGAACCCGCCTCCACGCGGGTCGAATTTCCCCTTGCGGGGATTTTGCGTGGTGGTCCCTGTGATGCCCTCTCTTCTCATGATCGCTCATCGGCTCGCTCTCCCACTTGTTCACGACACTCGCATGACGCGCCGGGCATGAGCATGCTACCGGCCGTTTCCCGTCGCCGGCACGGGAGCTGCTCCGACTCCGGTCGTCTTCTCGGATTGGCCCGGATCCTCCACCACGGGGGATGCGTCCTCGGGTCGCCCAACAACCCGGGCAGCGGCGGCGTCCCGGCCCCTCTTCAGAAACGGCCCCAAGAGTTCGAGTGGCAGCGGGAAGATAATGGTGGAATTCTGATCGGAGGCCACGTCCGCCAGAGCCTGTAGGTAGCGCATCTGCATCGCCATGGGATAGGGCGTCATGATCTGCGCGGCTTGCCTGAGTTTGTCGGCGGCCTGGAACTCCCCCTGCGCATTGATGACCTTGGCGCGACGTTCGCGTTCGGCTTCCGCCTGGCGGGCCATGGACCGCTTCATCGGCTCGGGGAGGTCCACGTCCTTGACTTCCACGACGGAGACTTTCACCCCCCACGGCTCGGTATGTCCATCAATGATCTCTTGCAAGCGGCGGTTCACTTTGTCCCGCTCGGTCAAGAGGTCATCGAGTTCCGCCTGACCAAGTGTGCTGCGCAAAGTCGTCAAGGCCACCTGGGAGGTGGCGAACAAGAAATCGGCCACTTCCAAAACTGATCGCATGGGATCCACGACCCGGAAATAGAGCACGGCATTGACACGGACCGACACGTTATCCCGGGTGATGATGTCCTGAGGCTCGATGACTCTCGTGATGGTCCGTAAGTCAACGCGGACCATGCGATCGACCGGCCAGAAGACCAGGATCAGCCCCGGTCCCTTGGGCTTGGGCATGGCCCGGCCCAGGCGGAAGATAACCCCGCGCTCGTATTCGTTCAGGACGCGGATGCAACTCAAAAGGTAAAGGACGACCAGTGCCAGGGCGCACGCCAAGGCCATTGCGGTATCAATCATCCACATAGCTGGACCTCCTAAAGTGGTTCTGCGGTAAAACTCTAAGCCGGCTTCGCCCACAGTTGTCCGTCGGCGCCTTGCGCACCTGATGGACCAGCCCCACCCACGCCAGCAGGCGGATCAGGTCGTAGCTCACATCCTGCACGAAGTAGACCACCCCGCACAGCGTGAGGGCCAGCACGTTCGCGCCGGTGACAAACACCGCAAGGCAGGCGGCGTGCCAGGCCGAACGCCACCGCCGCCACCATCCGAAGCGTGGGGAGGGTTGGCGCCATGGCGGAGACATTTGACGTACTCATGAAAGCCGACCATCACTGATGCTTTGGGCCGTCTCGGACCGCGGAAGCCAAAAAAAACCGGCGTGGTCGCACACCTTGAGGTGTTCGATCACGCCGGCTTACTCGCTAACCAGCCTCCCAGCAAAGCCGGGTTGCCCTTTATCAAGTCGTCCGACGACGTCCGCTCGTGTTCTGGTGAGATTCACACGCCCGCGCGCGCAGGCCACACAACTGATTTTATTATAATATTCCGAGCGTAAATGGCAAGGGCATCGATGATATTTCTCACATGACAATCCCCAGATCGAATAGGGCCGGGTCAGACGACCGGGATCGCTCGTCGTGCTAGCCGCTTCAGCAGCAACGGCGGGATGGATGAGACGTCGGGGGGGGATCGACGCTGGCCTCGCCCGGCCCCGATCCGACCGAGACCTCGACCGCCACAATGGAGATGTCGTCTTGAGCACTCGCGGCGCCACCCCAGCGCTCGATTTCCCCCACCAAGGCAGCGACCCTCTCGATCAACGGCGATCACGCCGTCACCGATGCGCAGGCTCCTGGCGTCAGCCGAGCAAGCGGTCCAGTTCCGCAGCGACGATTCCGTAGCATTCGCACGAAGCGGCTTCCATCCCCTTCCGGTCGAGGACGGTCACCCTGCCCCGGTGGTACCTGATCAGCCCGGCGGTCTGGAGGCTGCCCGCCGCCGCGGTTAGTGTGGGGCGGCGCACGCCGAGCATCTGGGCCAGGAACTCATGGGTGAGCGGGAAATCGTCAGTCCCCACCCGGTCGTGGCTCATCAGCAACCAGCGGCACAGGCGTTTCTTGACAGAGTGCCGGTGGTTGCAGACGGTGGACTGCGAAATCTGGTTTATCATTGCCTGGGTGCTCCGCTGGACCAAGCCGTACAACGTGCCGCGCCGCAGCATTTCCTCCTGAAAGACCTTGGTTTCCAGCCGGAGCGCATCGCCTGCAACCTGCGAAATCGCCCTGGTCATGCCGCTCTGGCACCCGAGGAAGACAGGGGTTCCGACCATGCCCTCGTTGCCGATAATGCCCACTTCGAGCGAGAAGCCGCCGTCCATCATGATCACCAGGGAAACCACCCCGTCGAGCGGGAAATAGACGTGCCGAATCGGGCCGTTCGGTTCGTAGAGAATGTCCCTCAAGAGCAAGGACACCTTCTCCAGATGGGGATGCAGGCGGTCGTATTCCTTCCTCGGCAAGGCAGCCAACAACCGGTTTTCGCCGGGGACGTGGACTTTCCGAAGCTTAGCCATTCTGCGCCTCCCCACCTACGTCGGGGCCCAGGGGGCCGCTGCACCTGGATTCGGCCCCTGCTCTTCTCGCTCCATTATCGCAGAAAAATTCTTGCCGTCATGTCGGAAACCGTACAGACGTTGTGTGTCTGCCAGCAGACAAAAGGATAGGATGGTCTGCTGGCAGACAGACCAGGAAGGTCGATCTTGTGCCGCCGCAATACGCCTTGCCTTCGTCCTACGGACGCTGGCGGCGGAGCTGGGAGGGTGGGGAGCCATGTCCGTGACCAAACCGCTCGCTGTGCCGCCGGGAAACCGGCTCTTGGCCCGGTTGCCCGCGGACGAATACCAGCGCCTTCTCCCCCGCCTCAAACACTTCCCGCTGGCGTCGAAACACGTCCTCTACGAGGCCCGATCGTCCATCGACTACGCCTACTTCCCGAACCGCGGTGTCGTCTCTGCTCTGACCGTGATGGAAGACGGCAGGGCCATCGAGGTAGCGACGATAGGGGACGATGGCATGGTGGGCCTCCCACTCCTCGTCGGGGCCAAGATCACGGCCAATCGGGTGATCGTCCAGGTTCCAGGCGACGCCCTGCGGATGCCGGAAGCAGTGCTGCGGGAAGAGGTGAGCCGGGATAGCGCCTTGCGCCGGTTGCTGGTCCTCTACCACACCGCCTTTCTTGCCGAGGTTTCGCAGGCCGTGGCTTGCAATGGCCTGCACTCGGTTCACCAGCGCTGTTGCCGGTGGCTGTTGATGACCCAGAACCGGGCGCACTCGGATGTCTTCCCAATGACGCACGAGTTCCTGGCCGAGATGCTCGGCGTGCGGCGTTCTACCGTCTCCGAGATTCTCCAACCCTTCCAGGAGAAAGGATTGATCCGTTACAGCCGGGGGAAACTCACTGTCCTCGATCGGGATGGCTTGATGGCCGGTTCTTGCGAGTGCTACCGGAGCATCACCGATGAATTCGTAAGATTGTTCGCTTGAACACGATATGTGCGGTACTGAGGTTCCTATGAAAACCCGGGGCGAGATCGAAGCCGCCATTTGCGAACTCATGAGACGCTTTCAACTGGAGTACATGGGCCGTGGACCGAGGGACATTCACGCCCACCTGATCGGTGATTTACTGGTGGTCCGCCTCGAGGGCGTGTTGACCTCGGCTGAACAGCATCTGGTCAAGTCGATCCCGGCCGAGAATGGGAGGGACCTGCTCAAACAAGTACGGACCCATTTGATCGAAACGGCTCGGCCGGTCATGGAAGCAATGATCCAAGAGGTCACAGGCGTCAAGGTGTTGAGCCTGCACCACGACATCAGCACCGTGACCGGAGAAGAGGTCGTGCTCTTCACCCTGACCAAGTCGCCTGCTTACAGGCAACCGAACAAATGACAGGGCTATGAACCGGGGTGGAATTCGTAGCCGCGGCCAGGAGAGGTACGATTAAGCAAGCGGCGAACCGCCGATAAATCGTGGGTCCGCTCCCAGCTAACTAACTTGGGGCCGGTCCAATCGCTCGATAATATCTGCCTTTTCGGGATAGCATATTAGATCGCAGGAACAGCATCCGAGCACAGCATGAGATGGGGGGGCAAGGTGGGAGCAAACGATGACAAGCGTACACATCAACTGGAACTCGCCCTTGCTTACGCCGAGAACATCGTTGCGACCTTGCGGGAGCCATTTGTGGTTCTCGACAACAGCCTGCGGGTTCGCTCGGCCAACGCGGCCTTCTACCGGAACTTTCATGCCTCGAAACCAGAGACGGAGGGCCGCTTCGTCTACGACTTGGGCAATGGTCAGTGGAACATCCCCCAACTGCGGACGCTACTCACCCAAGTCCTGAGGAACAGCCATCCCGTTGAAGATTTCGAGGTTGAACACGAATTTCTCGCTCTCGGGCGAAGGAACATGCTGCTCAACGCCCGCAGGTTCCCTCCGGAGAGCAACGACCCGCATTTGGTCCTTCTTGCCATCGAGGACATTACCGACCGGAGGCGGGCGGAAGCCGCCATGGAGCACTCCGAAGTCCGGTACCGCCGGCTGTTCGAGATGGCCAAGGACGGGATCCTGATCCTCGACGCCGACACAGGGAAGGTGATTGACGCCAACCCGTTCATGACTGCCTTGTTGGGCTACTCGCACACTGAGTTCTTGGGCAAGGAACTGTGGGAGATCGGCCTGTTCGGAGACATCAATGAAAGCCGGGCCGTTTACCGGGAACTGCAAGAGAAGGGCTACGTCCGCTACGAGAATCTGCCGCTGGAAAGCACAAGCGGGCACAAGGTCGAGGTCGAGTTCGTCAGCAACGTCTATGGAGAGAACAACCACCAAGTCGTTCAATGCAACATCCGTGACATCACCGAACGCAGCCGCCTCCAGCGACTGACGCAGGAGCAGGCGGCGGCGCTCGCCGACCTGGGCCGCCGCAAAGATGAGTTCCTGGCGATGCTCAGCCACGAACTTCGAAACCCGCTTGCCCCCATCCTCAATGCTGCTCTTCTCTTGCGCCTGCACAGCACCCGGAATCGTCTACAAGGCATCGAGAACCCGATACTTCAGCAATCCGCCAGCATCATTGAGCGGCAGGTGGGGCAACTGACACGGATCGTTGACGAATTGCTCGAAGTCTCTCGCATCACCACGGGCAGGATTCAGCTTCGCCCAGAATCGCTTGCCGTGGGCGTCGTGGCGGAAAATGCGGTGGCGACGGTCCGCTCGATGATCGACCAACGCAAGCATGAACTTACGGTGTCGCTGCCGACGCAAGTGATCTGGGTGCATGCCGACGCGGCCCGGTTGGAACAGGTCTTGGTGAACCTCCTCACCAATGCCGCCAAGTACACCGACCAAGGCGGCCACGTCTGGCTGACTGTCCAACAAGAGGGCGAGGAGGCGGTGCTGCGTGTGCGGGATACGGGCGTCGGCATCGCCCCCGAAATCCTGCCCCGCATCTTCGACCTGTTCACGCAGGCGGAGCGGTCCCTGGACCGCTCCCAAGGTGGGTTGGGCATCGGACTGGCTTTGGTGCAGCGCCTCGTGGAACTGCACGGGGGCACGGTGGCGGTTTCCAGCGCTTTGGGGCAAGGCAGCGAGTTCGTCGTGCGTCTGCCGGTGGTGTCGCCTCCCCGGCGCGGGCGTCATCGCCACCCACCGAAACGGCCCAGCCGATTACAACATCCTTGCGAGTGTTGGTGGTGGATGACAACGTGGATACCGTGACGACTCTGGCGTTGCTGGCGAAAGAATCCGGCTACGATGTCCGTACGGCGTATGATGGCTCGACGGTTCTGGAAACGGCCTTGGATTACCGACCGGACGTGGTGCTGCTGGACATCGGCCTGCCGGGACTGAATGGCTTTGAGGTAGCGAAGCAGCTCCGTCATCAGCCCGCTCTTCAGAACGCCGTGCTCGTCGCCATGACCGGGTACGGAGGGGAGAGTGACCATCAGCGTTCGTTCGCGGCGGGCTTCGATCACCACTTGGTCAAACCGGGCGATTTCGGGAAAGTACTGACAATCTTGGCGACCGTCGCGGAGTTGCCGGCACGATGAAGACCCAGGGAGAAATCGAGGGTACCTGACACGCCACGCCAAGGACCCTAACGTGCAGATTCGCCGAGACCTGGGGATCAGCCAGGAACGCGTCCGCCAGATCGAAGCGCGCGCAATGCCAAGCTCCGACTAATCGCCCACCAAGAGGCACCGCAGTCGTCGGACATCTGAAAACGATTCACGCGCCAGTATTCGCGTGGTGGTCATCGTTCCAAAGGACGATGGCCGGGTCGTGCAAGGTATGCTCGTAGCCCACGATGCTCAGCGATGCGGTACTGAGCAGAAGGTGCCTCGCGTCCTCCGAGGTCAGGCCCATCCAGCGCGCGGCAAGGACGCGGGAGAAATGGCCGTGGCCAAAGATGAGGATGCGACCGCCATCCGCCCGTAAGCGGGCGATCACGCGGTCGGCGCGGGCACCCACCTCCGCGAGCGATTCACCCCCCGGGCAGCCGTCACGGAAGAGATACCACCCTGGCCGCTCACGGAGGATGTCTGAAGTGAGCTGGCCTTCGTAATCGCCATAGTTCCACTCCATGAGGTCTGGGTTGACCGAAGCGACGGCCCCGAAGCCCGCCAACTCGCAAGTCCGCCGCGCCCTCTTGAGCGGGCTGACCTGAACCTCGGTGAACGTTTTCCCCTCGAGCCGTACGCGCAATCGCCGTGCGTTGTCCTCACCCCGCTCCGTCAGGGGGATATCGGTTCGTCCGGTGTGTCGGCCCGACAGCGACCACGCCGTCTCGCCGTGACGGGCCAGGTATACATCGGGGAGCGATTCGTTCATGGCGTGTTCCTCAAGGGGAACTTTCGGAAAACCTCGGTCGCAGATCGAGAATGCGGAACGCGGGCGAAGAGAGCGATGGTCCGGATTCAAGACGCCGGCGGCTCGTATTGATCGATGTGCTCCGGCCCTTGGGCGCCGAGCAGGCTCCGGGCGCGGGCGACGACCTCAGAGTTAGACCGCACGAGGACGAGAAACTTGCCCCCCTTGACCTGCTCCTCGTAATTGAGCGCCCGGTCCTTCGGCACATCCCAGCCGACGAGCGCGCCCGCCAGGCTGCCGAGTGCGGTTCCCGCCAGCGCCCCTTCGATGCCCGCCAAAAGCGCCGCCGCGAGTGGACCGGCGACCACGACGAAGCCCAGTCCTGGCAAGAACAGGAATCCCGTTCCAACGCACAGGCCGAACAGTCCACCGAACAACGACCCGGTCTCCGCTCCGGCCTTGACGTAGTCGCCGCGGCTGACAAGGCCGTACGGCTGCTCGGTTTCCTGAACGCCGCGGCCCACGATCGAGAGATCGCCAAGGTCAAAACCGGCCTCGTCGAGTTGCCCCACCGCGCGCTCGGCCGCGGAGCGGTCGGGATATAACGCCACGACGCTGGAAACAATCGCAACTTCCGTCTGGCCCATGATAGTCTCCTTGTGATATGTGTGGATGCTTACATGGTTTCCATCGCGGTATCGTATTCGCCACGACGCGCGGCCCGGTTGCACCTGGCACGATGATGCAGGGCTTGCTGTGCCGCCAACACGCGGGACTTGTCGCCGTGCCAGATCTCCAGAGCCGGTTGCTGGATGGCGCGGCCGAATGAGAACGCCAACGCCCAAGGCAATCGCGACCGGAATCGAGAATTCATGGCATTTAAATGAGCCGAGGCCAGTTCAGGGGATTGGCCGCCCGACAAGAACGCAATCCCTGGAACGGCGGCGGGCACGGATCGCAAGAGACACCTCACCGTGGCGTCGGCCACCTCATCCACCGATTCTTGCTTGGCGCAGGTCAATCCCGGAAGCACCATGTTGGGCTTGAGGATCATGCCCTCCAGCATCACCCGTTGAGTGTAAAGCTGGTTGAAAACCGTTTGCAGGACTTCCTCGGTTACTTCCCGGCACCGCTCCAGGGTATGCTCGCCGTCCATGAGCACTTCAGGCTCGACGACGGGGACCAGCTCGGCTTCCTGGCACAACGCGGCATAGCGAGCCAGCGCCTGCGCGTTGGCCTCGATGCAGCCCCGGCTGGGAATGCCGTCCCCCAAGGCAATCACCGCGCGCCACTTGGCAAAACGGGCACCCATTTGAAAATACTCCTGCAGGCGGGCACGCAATCCGTCCAGACCCTCGGTTATTCTCTCTCCTGGGTGACCTGCCATGTCCTTGGCACCGATGTCAACCTTGATGCCGGGAATGATTCCCGCGTCGACGAGGATTTTGATAAACGGAGTGCCATCTGTCTTCTGCTGGCGGATGGTCTCGTCGTAGAGGATCGCCCCACTGATGCTCTCGCCGAGGCCGGGCGTGGTCACGATCAACTCCCGATAGGCGCGCCGGGCCTCCTCGGTCTGGGGAATCCGCAACCTTGCGAATCGTTTGTTGCACGTCGGATTGCTTTCATCCATCGCCAGCAGACCCTTGTCGCCGGCGACCAGCGTGCTCGCCGTGTCTTTAAGCGATTGCGCATTCATTTGGGGTTGCTCCACTTCCAGTCTCGGATCTCCGGCATGTCCACGCCGTGTTTGTCGATGTAACGCCGGTGCTCGATGAGCTTGTCTGCAAGCTGCTGCTTGAGATAGGACCCCTTGGTGCCCGTTTGGGGCAGCCGATCGATCGTATCCATCACCAGGTGGAAGCGATCCATGTCGTTCATGACCGTCATGTCGAAGGCCGTCGTGATCGTGCCTTCTTCCTTGTAGCCTCGGACGTGCAGGTTGCGGTTGCGTCGGCGGTACGTCAGCCGGTGGATCAGCCAGGGGTATCCGTGGAAGGCAAAGATGATGTGCTTGTCTTTCGTGAAGAGCGAATCGTAGTCCGTCTCGCTCATCCCGTGCGGGCCCTCGGTGTCGGGCTCCAGCTTCATGAGATCGACGACATTGACCACCCGGACTCTCAGCTCGGGCAAGTGCTCGCGGAGAATCGAAACGGCGGCCAGCGTCTCCAGGGTGGGGACATCGCCGCAACAGGCCATCACCACATCCGGCTCGCCGCCCTGATCGTTGCTGGCCCATTGCCAGATGCCGATCCCCTCCGTGCAATGCGCGACGGCGGCGTCCATGGTCAGCCATTGGGGGGCGTCGTGCTTGCCGCAAACCACGAGATTGATGTAGTTCCGACTGCGCAGGCAATGATCCATCACCGACAGAAGGCAGTTGGCGTCGGGCGGTAGGTAGACGCGCACCATCTCGGACTTCTTGTTGATGATGTGGTCGATGAAGCCGGGGTCCTGGTGCGTGAAGCCGTTGTGGTCCTGCCGCCAGACGTGGGAGGTCAGCAGGTAGTTCAGCGAGGCGACGTCCCGTCGCCACGGCAGCTCCGACGACATCTTCAGCCACTTGGCATGCTGGGTGAACATCGAATCGACGATGCGGATGAACGCCTCGTAGCTGTTGAACAGCCCGTGCCGCCCGGTGAGCAGATATCCCTCGAGCCAACCCTCGCATTGATGCTCGCTCAGCATCTCCATCACGCTTCCATCGGGCGCGAGGAACTGGTCGATCTCGATCGTCTGCGCGTCCCACTGCCGATTGGTGACTTCAAAGACGGCTTCCAGCCGATTCGAGATCGTCTCATCCGGACCGAAAACTCGGAAAATCCGCGGATTGGCGTTCAACTTGGTCACGTCGCGAAGGAACGGGCCCAGCACGTGCACATTGCCGGCAATGGCAGCGGTGGGCGCGGTGACGTTGACAGCGTAATTGCGGAAGTCCGGCATGCGCAGCTCGCGCAGCAGTTTCCCACCATTGGCGTGGGGGTTGGCGCCCATCCGCCGGTCACCCTCAGGCGCCAGTTCGGCCAGTTCGGGCACGAGCCGGCCATGCTCGTCGAAGAGCTCCTCCGGCTTGTAGCTTCTCATCCAGCTCTCGAGCTGCTCCAGATGCTCGGGAGGGGTCGATCTAGACACGGAAAGCGGCACCTGATGGGCCCGGAACGTGCCCTCGACCGGCTGGCCATCGATGACTTTCGGACCGGTCCAGCCCTTGAGCGATCTGAGAACGATCATCGGCCAGCGCGGGCGCGTGATGTTCCCCTGGATGCGGGCGTCATGCTGGATCTTTTGGATTTGCTCCACGACCTGATCGAGGGTTGCGGCCATGGTCTGATGCATCTTCTCTGGCTCTTCGCCCTCGACGAAGAAAGGCGTCCAGCCGTAGCCGCGGAACAACTGGTCGAGTTCCTCGTGGGTGATCCGGGCGAGGACCGTCGGGTTGGAGATCTTGTAGCCGTTCAAGTGCAGGATCGGTAGCACGACCCCGTCGCTCGCCGGGTCGAGAAACTTGTTGGAATGCCATGCGGTGGCCAGTGGTCCTGTCTCGGCCTCGCCATCGCCAACGACGCAGGCGACGACCAGGTCGGGATTGTCAAACGCGGCCCCGAAGGCATGGCTGATCGAATACCCCAGCTCGCCCCCCTCATGAATCGACCCCGGCGTTTGCGGCGAAACGTGGCTGGAAATCCCGCCCGGGAACGAGAACTGCTGGAACAGCTTTTTGAGCCCGGCCTCGTCCTGGCTGATGTTGGGATAGACCTCGCTGTAGGTGCCTTCGAGGTAGACGTTGCCCACCACCGCCGGGGCGCCGTGGCCGGGACCGGAAATGTAGATCATGTTGAGGTCATGCTGTTTGATGACCCGGTTCAGATGCGCGTAGATGAAGTTCTGTCCGGGGGTCGTTCCCCAATGCCCCAGCAACAGTTGTTTCACATGCTCCAGTTTCAGCGGTTGCCGAAGCAAGGGATTCTCGCACAGATAGATCTGACCCACGGAAAGGTAATTCGCAGCGCGCCAGTAGGCATTGATCTTGCGGAGTTGTTCCGGGTCGAGGGGACCTTGCTTCTCCGGAGATTGCGACGCCGGAATCGTCGGGGGCCGGGCAGTGCGCAGCAAATCCCGCTCGTGGTGGCTCTTCTTGACTTCGAGTTTCGACATTGGATGGCTCCCTCATACGTTTCTGTTGGTGTTAATTCTTGGATCATCAGAAATCATGATGGCCGCGGCGTAAGACGAGCCACGGCCCTGGCGATCATCAAGGCTTCGTCGGTGTGGATAACCCGGACCTTGACCGGACCTCGGTCGGTCGAGATCAGGAGGGCGCTGGATGCGTTTCGGCCTTCGTCCAGGGCGATCCCCAGGAATTCCAGGCTCTCGCAAATACGGCGGCGGATCTCGGCGCGTTCTCACCGATCCCTCCGGCGAATACCAGAGTGTCCAGCCCGCCGAGAGCGGCGGCGAACGCGCCGATCCACTTCCTCGCCTGGTAGCAAAACAGTTCGATCGCCTCGGCTGCCCGGACATCGACATTCTGCCGGGCCAGGAGATCGCGCACATCGGAGCTGGTTTCCGAGACCCCGAGCAGGCCGGACTCGTGGTTCACGAGGCTGTCGAACTGGTCGGCCGTCATCCCCTCGGTCCGCGACAGGAACCGGACCAGGCCCGGATCGAGGTCGCCCGTGCGCGTCCCCATGACCAGCCCGGAGGCCGGCGTGAAGCCCATTGTCGTGTCAATGGAATGGCCCCCTCGGACCGCCGCCAGACTCGCGCCGGCTCCCAGATGCGCCAGGATGACACGGGCCCGCGCTTCCTCCGGCCCGGCGACCCGGGCCAGCTCCTCCATCAGATACGCATACGACAGGCCATGGAAGCCATAGCGCCGGACCTCGACGGCCTGATACCGCCGCGGGATCGGCACGATCTGAGCGACGCGGGGCATGTCGTGATGAAATGCGGTGTCGAAGCATGCAACCTGGGGTAAGCCGGGATCGCAGTTTCGGAACGCCTCGATCAGCTCGATCTCGCCCGGCAAGTGATCCGGGTCGTACGAGCTGATCCTGCGCAACTCCTCGATCAGCTCGGCCGTGACGCGTTCGGGCTGATGGTATCGACTCCCCCCATGAACGACACGATGCCCGACGGCGGCGATCTCCGCGAACCGGCCGGCGTGCTGGAGCCAATCGATCAGCAGGCGGACGGCCGCCTTCAGGTCCTGGGCATCGACCCGGCGGTCCTCCTCGCGACCGCCGCCGGCCGGGGCCATGACCCACCGGGCATCATCCAGCCCGATCCGATCGACCCTTCCGGACAGGAGCCGCGAAATCGGCTCGGTCCGCTCGAAGAGCGCGAACTTGAGGCTCGACGATCCACCGTTGATCGTCAGGATGCGGGATGGGGCATTTCTTGTGGACATTTCGCACCTCAGCGCGTCTTTGCTTTGGACAACGATTCGTAGCCGGATATAACATCGAATAATTCTTCATCAATGGAAGTCTGGCGCAGGCGGCGAAAGGTTTGATTCAGGCTGCCCACGAGGCCGTCGATGTTTTTCTCGGCTCGCTGCATGGCGGCCAGGCGGCTCGCGTTTTCGGCTGCCAACGATTCGGCGCACGCCTTGTACAACGAGACAAAAAGATACTCCCGGACGAGAGCCTCCAATGTCCGCTCACGGCCGCCAATCGCCTCGGGCAGGTTCTTGGTCGGCCAGGGCAGATGGGCCAGCCTGCGGCCCCATTGTGTATCCAGGGGCAGCAGGCGTTGGCTGACGGGTTCATAAGCGGCCCCGGCCTTGGGGCAGTTGTGGAAGAGATAAAGTTGAACGGTTTCGTGCTTCTCGTGGTGGGCTTCAGTCCCAACGAGAATCTGCCCGACGAGTGGCGTGATGGCGCTCACGGAAGTCGGGACGGTGAAGAGTCCCACCGGTGGCAGACCAGCATCCGCCAGCCTTGATCGGACGCGCTCGCCGACGGCCCAGACTTTCTTTTCGCCGGGTAAACGACCGAGCGCCTTGACGACAGAATCCGCCAGCACATCATTGAACTGGCCGACCAATCCCTGATCCGAGCCGAAGACGATGGCGGTCACCGTCTTCGCAGCCGCGTCTGGCCGCCCGGCTTGAAGGGCGGCAGCCTGCGGAGTCCTCAAGCAAACAGCCAAGCCCAGCTCCACGGTGCGATCGTAGTCCGCCAGCGCCAGCACCGATTTCTCATACTGTCCGATGCTCGAGGCTGCCAAAGCTTTCATTGAACGGACCACCGCTTTGAGATCTCCCGCTCCGCTGATCTTGCGGCGTAGGCTTGCCAGTGTATCGCTCATGGCTGCTTCTTGGGTTCGGGTTCGGGTTTTGACTGGAAGGGCGCGATCGTTTTGCCGACGACTTGCAAGATCGCCATGCGGTCCTCGTCGCTCAACTTGTCGGTCGAGGAAAAGCGCTGGCGAATCTCGGCCGGGATGTCCGCCGCTGCCTTTCTCAAAGCTTGCTCGGCATCCCGGATCTTGTCGATCGGCACACTGTCCAGGACACCGCCGGTGAGTGCCACGAGGATGACGATTTGTTCCGCGACCGACGCCGGTTCGAGCTCCGGTTGGATGAGGATGGCCCGGATTCGCTGGCCATGATCGATGATCTTGCGAGTGTGGTCATCGAGCCGCGTGCCGAACTTGGCGAACGATTCCAGCTCGGTGAACTGCGCATACGCGAGCTTGAGATCGCCCGCCACCCCTCGGTAGGCCGCCCGTTGCGCCTTGCCACCGACGCGGGAAACGGATCTGCCGACATCGACGGCGGGCAGAACGCCCAGCTCGAATAACGTCGGCGACAGGTAAATCTGACCGTCGGTTATGGAGATGAGATTCGTCGGAATGTACGCCGAGATGTTCTGCGCCTCGGTCTCGATGATGGGCAGAGCGGTGAGCGAGCCCCCGTGAAGGTCGTCGCGAAGATGCGTGGCACGCTCCAGGAGCCGGGAGTGGATGTAAAAGATATCGCCAGGAAACGCTTCGCGACCGGGCGGGCGGCGCAGCAGCAAGGAAATCTCGCGATAAGCCCGCGCGTGGTGGGTGAGGTCGTCGTAAACGATGAGCACGTCCCGGCCCGCTTCCATGAAATGCTCCGCGATGCTGGTCGCGGCGTAGGGGGCGATGTAGGCGAGCCCGGGCGGTCCGTTGCCTTCGGCCACGACAACGACGGTGTAATCCATCGCTCCGTTTTCGCGCAGGTTGGCGACGACCTTGGCGACGGCGGATGCTCGCTGGCCAATCGCACAATAGACGCACAGCACATTCTGGTCGCGCTGGTTCAGAATGGTATCGATCGCGATCGCGGACTTGCCGGTTTGGCGGTCGCCGACGATCAGCTCGCGCTGGCCGCGGCCGATCGGAATGAGCGCATCGATGACGATGAGGCCAGTCTGCAGAGGCACGGAAACGAGAGCGCGGTCCATGATGGCTGGTGCGGGGCGTTCGATGGGCAAACGCTGGCTGGAGGCGACCGGACCTTTACCATCGAGCGGCCCGCCCAAGGCGTCGATGACGCGCCCGATCAGTTGATCGCCCACCGGGACGTCCATCACGCGACCCGTGCGCTCGACCTCATTACCCGCGTGCAGATGCTCGCATTCGCCGAGAAGCACGACGCCGATTTCGTCCGAATCGACGTTGAACGCGATGCCATACAGATCGCCGGGAAACTTCACCAGCTCATCAAAGCCCACGCCCGGCAGGCCCGAGACCTTGGCGATGCCGATGGAGACGCTCGTGATAGTCCCCACTTCACGGGCGCCAACTGCGGCGTGAAGGCGTCAAGCGTGCGGCTGATGCCGGCGAACGCCGAGTCGAAGATGCTGTGCAGGCTGGCAGACGAGTTATTCAATGGACCGCCTTTGGAGCCGAGGCTACCGGTACAGGCCCGTTTTGGGGTTCATGCTTCGGCCCGGGCCTGGCTTCGGTCTTCGTTTCAGGCTTGGCTTCGGCCTTCGTTTCAGGCTTGGCTTCGGCCTTCGTTTCAGGCTTGGCTTCGGCCTTCGTTTCAGGCTTGGCCGCGGCCTTTGGCTCGGGCTTGGCTTCAGCCTTTGCCTCGGGCTTGGCTTCAGCCTTTGCCTCGGGCTTGGCTTCAGCCTTTGGCTCGGGCTTGGCTTCAGTGTTTGGCTCGGGCTTGGACTTTGCGTCCGGCTTGGATTCGGGCTTGGCATCGTGGTGCAGAAGCTCGCCGGCGCTCTTTTCCAGCGTCAACAGATACTCCGCGATGCTCCATGCCACCTTCTGTCCGTTGGTGGAGAGTTCAATACCGCTGACCAGCTCCGGCGCGGTCTCGAACTGGACATGAGCGTCTGGGGCGAAAGTTTCCTGCACCGCACTTTCGATCGCGGTCCGCTGTGCTGGCGGCATATCGAACGCGCTATGCACGCTCACCGTGTGGTTCGAGGTCTTGAAGGCGTTCGCCAACTGCTCCTTGGCCGCGCCGGAGAGCGCACGCACGCGACGAACGAATACGTCGCCCATGCGTTCCTCAAGGCTCGTGCTGGCGAGGTCCGCCAGCGTCTTGCGGGTGATGGCAAAGACTTCCTTCTGCGTCCAGCGGATGATTTCTTGACTCAGGTTACGTTGTTCGCTTCGCAACGCGTCCAGGCGCTTGGCACGCAGCGCCTCGGCATCCGTACGTGCTTCGTCCAGGAGCCGCTGACGATCGGCTTTGGCCTCGTCCGTGGCTTTTTTCAAAAGCGCTGTACGCTCCTTGTCGAAGGCCTCGTTCTTGTGCTGAAAGTCGTCGCGTTCCTTCTGCGCTTCCGCCACTTTTGCCTCGGCATCCGCGAGTTGGGTGGCGATCCCTTTCTCGCGCTCGTCGATGGCGTGGAGGATGGGTTTGTAAAGGAAATGCTTCAACAACCACACCAGGATCAGGAAGTTGATTGCCTGCGCGAGGACGGTGAACCAATTGATGAGCATGGCTTACTTTCCTGTGGCTTTTTCAATGACGTGGTGCCAGAACGGGTTGGCGAAGATCAGAATCATCGAGATCACGAGACAGTAGATGGCGATGGATTCGATCATCGCCAGGCCCACGAACAAGGTTCGTGTGATGGTGCTAGAGGCATCGGGCTGTTGTGCCAGAGAAGTCAGGGCCGTCGAGACGGACCGTCCTTCGCCAAGCGCCGGTGCGATACTGCCTACTGCGATCGTGATGCCGGCAGTAATGATCGAAACGATCGCGATCAGAGTCATGCTGTCCATTGGTGTCCTTTCGTCGCTGTTGGTCGTGGTTCACGCTGCGCGGGTTCGCGTGGCGGCCGCGATGTAAACGGTGGCGAGGATGCTGAAAATGTAAGCCTGCACCATGCCCGTGAGCAGACCGAGCAGGTACATGAAGTCCGGGAAAAAGAGGGGCGTGATTGTGAGCAAGATAGCGACGATCATCGTCCCGCTCATGATGTTGCCGAAGAGACGCATGGCCAGGGCGAACGTGCGCGAGATCTCGCTGATGATGTTGAACGGCAACATGATCCACGTCGGCTTCAGGTAGGACTTGAGGTAACCGCCCAAGCCTTGCTCCTCGATGCCGAAGAGCGGCACGGCGACAAACACCGAGATCGCCAAGGCCGACGTCGTCGAGAGCGAACCCGTTGGCGCTTCATATCCCGGGATGATTGCACAGAGGTTGGAGACCGCGATGAACAGGAACAACGTGCCCAGAAAACCCAGATACTTGGCTGGATGGTCGAGGCCCACTTCTTTGATCTGTTCCTCGATCGTGGTGACCACAATCTCAAGAAAGCCTTGCCAGCGCGAGATATGCAGTTCGGTCGCGAGCTTGCGCGTGATCAGCCACGCGCCAGCGGTCATCACGAGCATGAGCACCCAGGTCGTGATGATGGTGCTATTAAGCTCGACGAAGCCGTACCGCCAGAACACGAGGTCATCGGGAGTAAGGCGCAATGTTGGTCTCCTCTTCCCATTGAGCCGGCACTTCGGCCGGAGGCCGTGCGAGCCGCTTCACTACGATGAATCGCGCGACCAGAAATCCCAGGAGGCACGCCACGAGCCTCGACCAATGGCCCTGCGAAACCAGATAGAACCCAGCCAGAATCAGAGCGGTTCGCAAGAGCAGGCTGCCGAGGAACCAGAGCGCCGGCCTTTCAGAGGTCACACCCTTCTGGACCGTCCACCACAGGCCGCCGAAAAAGAACACACCAAGCAAGGCGCCTCCAAATAGCGCCAGCGCAAGAGCCGGGATGTCATTCATCCGAATCCTCCTGCATTTCTTTATATTCCGAGTTGACCCAATGCCAGGCATTGAGACAGCCGATGATCAAACCAAGGAGAAGCAGCATCAACGCCCATGAATACTTGCTCGGATAGCGACTGTCGACCCAGATCCCGAGCGCCGCCCCGATCAAAGTCGGCAGCACCACCGTCCAGCCGATCAACCCGGACATACCCAGGCCGAACCAGACGCTCTTCGTGCCGTTGCGCCGCGCCTTCAGCTTGCGCGCCGCCTGTGCGGCGACGTGCCGGCTGAAGCTGGTCTCCTCGTTCGGGAAATTCGACCTGTGTTCTTCATTCATGTTGAAATTCCACGAAGCGGCGGATGAATCCGCTCTCCATCTTCGCCAACACCGAGCGAACGCTCTTCTCCTCTTCGTCCAGGTTGAGAAACTCGCGCTTCACGGCCTCGTGGAGGTCTGCGAGGTCCGTTCCGCCGATCGCATTGCGCACCGAGACAAGGACATTCTCGCCCGCCTTGACCAGCACTCCTTGATCGACGGCCAGATAGACCTCGCCTTCCGCTTCGGTTTCATACGTCAGGATCCCCGGCGCCAAGGCTGCGGCGCAGTCTAGCCGGTGCGGCAGGAGTCCAAAAGAACCCTGGAGCGATTGGGCCACAATCCGTTGCACGCCCTTCTTTTCAACAAAGACCTGGAAGGGAAGGAGAACTTTGAGATTAATGGGAAGGGGCTCCCTGTTTGGCCGGCGCTTTGGGTTTACCAGCCGCATGGCGTTTCACTTGACCTTTGGGTTCCGGACCAGGATCGGCAGGAGTTATCGGCTTGGAGGCCTTCGCTTTTGCCTCGGCCTCGTCGATCGAGCCGATCATGTAAAATGCGCTCTCGGGATAGTCCTTGAACTCATCCTTCAGGATGCGCTCACAGCCGTCGATCGCGTCCTTCAGGCTGACGTCCTTTCCCTTGATGCCACTGAACTGTTCGGTCGCGAAGAACGGCTGGGTGAGAAATCGCTCCAGCCTGCGGGCGCGACCGACGACGTTTCGGTCATCTGGGGACAGTTGCTCCATCCCGAGCATGGCGATGATGTCCTTGAGTTCCTCGTATTGCGCCAGCGTCTTGCGGATTTGCTGCGCCAGCACGTAATGCCGCTGGCCGATGATGGCCGGTGTTGCCATCTTGGAGTTCGATTGCAGCAGATCGATGGCCGGGTACAGTCCCTCGCTCGCGCGCTTACGAGAGAGAACGATCGACGCTGAGAGGTGCGAGAACGTGTGCACCGCCGCCGGATCGGTCAGGTCGTCCGCGGGCACATAGACAGCCTGAATGGACGTGATGGCGCCGGTTTCGGTGTTGGCGATGCGCTCCTCCAGCCCCGATAACTCGGTGCCCATCGTCGGTTGGTAGCCCAGGCGCGACGGCATCTGTCCCATCAAGCCGGAGACCTCCATGCCAGCCTGAATGAAACGAAAGATGTTATCGATCAATAGCAGCACGTCGCGACGCTCGTCATCCCGGAAATACTCGGCCATCGTCACCGCCGCCAGGCCCACGCGGAACCGGGCGCCGGGGGGCTCGTTCATCTGGCCGAACATCATGACCATGTGCGGGAGCACACCGGCCGCTTTCATGTCATGGTACAGCTCTTCCCCTTCGCGGCAACGCTCGCCGATGCCGCAAAACATGCTCACTCCCTTTTGATGTCCGACCATGTTGTGAATCATTTCGGTGAGCAACACTGTCTTGCCCACGCCCGCGCCCCCGAACAGTCCCGCTTTGCCCCCGCGCTCCAGCGGCACCAGCACGTCAATGACCTTGATGCCCGTTTCAAAGATGTCGGACTTGGTGGAACGACTGGCCAAGGACGGCGGGTCTCGATGGATGGTGCGCCATTCCACATCGCTCGGGGCCGGCTGGCGGTCGATGGGGTTGCCGAACACATCGAACATGCGCGAGATAATTGCCTTGCCGACCGGCACCTTCAGCGGCCCGCCGGTATCCTCCACCGCCATGCCGCGAGCGAGACCCTGCGTGGGATTCAAGGCAACCCCGCGGACATGATCGACATCGAGCTGCATCAGCACCTCGATGGAGACTCGCGGTTCCCTCCCCGCGTAGAGCAACGAGTAGATGGGCGGCAAGCGGTCATTGAAACGTACATCGACGACGCTTCCGCGCACCGACGTGATCACGCCGTAATTCGAGGCCGTGGTTCCTTGTGTTGGCGGCGCCGACTGGGTCATTTGAGCGCCTCGCTTCTGGATGCGATACAGCCCATCAGCTCTTTCCAGGACTTGACGAACGATCTGGCCCCTTCGTCCTGGAGCTGCGCTGCCAAGGCATCGATGTCGATGCCGGCCTTGGCGAACCGGGTGAGCACCTCCTCGCAGTCGCCACCGTGCGCGGGGAGAATGCCTTCGAGCTCACCATGCTCAGCCAGGGCGTTCAACGTGCCTTCGGGCATCGTGTTCACCGTGAACGGGGCGGCAAGAGCCTTGATATAGAGGATATCGGATGCCGAGGGGTCCTTGGTTCCCGTGCTGGCCCACAGAATGCGCTGTGGGCGGGCGCCGGCGTTCAAGATCCGCTGCCAAGGCGGGGAGTCGATCAGGGTTCGATACGCCTTGTAGGTGCGTTTGGCGATGGCGATGCCGAGCTGGTTGCGCAGACTCTCGGGCACTTTCCCCGTGACTGCGACGTCCCAACGACTGATGAACATCGAAGCCACGGAGCCGACTCCGGGTTTCAGCCCGGCGGCGATCCGCCGCTCGATGCCTCGCAGGTACGCCTCGGCGGCGGCCACGTATTGCTCGCGGGAGAACAGCAAGGTCACGTTGACTGGCACGCCCGCGAAAATGGCTTCCTCGATGGCGGGCAGGCCCTCCTTGGTACCTGGTATCTTGATGAAGAGATTGGGCCGTTCCGCTCGGGCGTGCAGTGCCTTGGCCGCGGCGAGCGTGCCGGCCGTATCGCGGGCCAAGAGCGGCGAGACCTCCAAGGACACCCAGCCGTCCACGCCGTTCGTCTGGTCATGGATCGGCCGAAACAGATCGGCGGCCTGCCTGAGATCATCGATCGCCATCTCGAAGAATAGTGCCTCGCCTGACTTGCCTTCCTTCAATTTCTGGCGGATGGCGTCGTCGTAGTCTTGGCTGTTCTTGATGGCGTGGTCGAAGATCGTGGGGTTGGAGGTAAGCCCCGTGACCGAGAAGTCCTGTATGTAGTGGCGGAGCGTGCCGCTGGTTAGCAGGCCGCGGGTGATGTTGTCGAGCCAGAGGCTCTGGCCCATGTCGTGGAGTTCTTGGGTCGCTTTCATGATTCCTCTCCTGGTGGGACTGGGGTTGTGCCAGCAGCCGTCTGCTGCGATCAGGACGTCAGCCTCTTTCGGCCCCCAGGTGCGGCGCTCGTAGGGGCGAGCCGGGTTGTGGGTTTTGAGGACTGGGTCGACCACCGCCCAGGCGGCCTCGACCGCAGCCTCACGGGTGAAGAGCGCTCCGTCGCCGGCCATGGCGTCGGCCAAGAGCCGCTCGTAGGGCGATTCTTCTCCCGGCTGTTCTTCGAGCAGGTAGAGTTCTCGCTGATCGCCGACGAACTCCTTCCCTGCGCGCTTGACGCGAGCAGCGAGCGCGACGGCCGAGCCGGGGGAGAGCCGGAAGCGCAGATAGTTGGCCCGGCCGCTCACCGGCCTTGAGTCGGCGAAAAGCCTCTGCGGCGGCGGCCTCAGCTCCACCAGGACCTCGGTCGCCGTTTCGGCCAGGTATTTGCCGGAGCGCAGGTACCACGGCACCCCCTCCCAGCGCCACGAGTCGATGAAAAGCCGCAGGGCGCAGAAAGTCTCGACGTCGGAGTTCTTCGCCACGTCCGATTCCAGCCGGTAGCCAACGTACTGACCGCGCACCAGGTCGTCGGGCTTCAAGGGCCGCATCGCTTGAAAGACCTCAGATTTCTCGCTATGCACGGCACCAAAGTCCCTGGCAGCCGGGGGCTCCATGGCAAGCAGCGCGACGATCTGGAAGAGGTGGTTCTGGATCACGTCGCGCAGACAGCCGGCGGTTTCGTAAAACGCGCCGCGGTTTTCGACGCCGAAATCCTCGGAGAGGGTTATCTGGACGCTGGCCACGTAGTTGCGGTTCCAGATCGGCTCCAGGAAGGAATTGGCGAAGCGGAAATAGAGGATATTCATGATCGCCTCCTTCCCGAGGAAGTGATCGATGCGGAAGATCGAGTCTTCCGGGAACACCGACCGAGCAATGCGGTTAAGCTCGCGCGCCGATCCCAAGTCGCGGCCGAATGGCTTTTCGACGATAACGCGCACATCTTCGGCGAGGTTCGCGGCGCCGAGCGCTGTGATCACCGTCGAGAAGAGCGCGGGCGGAATGGCGAGGTAATGCGCCGGGCACCGGGCGCTACCCAGCGCCTCTTTGATCCTCGTGAACGTGCCCCGGTCGTTATAGTCCCCGCTCACGTAACTGAGCAGAGACATGAGGTGGTCCAGTGCGCGTTGATCATCGATCCCGCCCGATCGCTTGATGCTGTCCTCCACGCGATTGCGCAAATCCGCCAGACTCCAATTCGGGAAGGCGACGCCGATCACCGGGACGTTGAGGGTGCCTCGTTTCGCCATCGCATAGAGCGCCGGCAATACCATCTTGTGGGCGAGATCGCCCGTCACGCCGAAGAGCACCAGCGCGTCCGATTGGATCATTGCGTTCCCCTCCGATCTTGGCTACGCGGGAGCAATTCCCGGACTCTCCGACAGACGTTCTCCACCGTGAAGCCGTAGTGCTGCATCACGACCGGCCCGGGGGCCGATGCCCCGAAGGTGTTCACCCCGATCACGGCGATCTGGGGACCGACGTAGGAATTCCAGCCGAGGGACACGCCGGCCTCGATGGCCAACAGGGGCACACCCGGGGGTAAGACCTTGTCCCGATACAGGTCTGACTGCATCGAGAAGATGTTCGTACTCGGCACACTCACCACCCTCGCCTGGACGCCCTCAGTCGCCAACCGATCACGCGCCTCCAGCGCCAGATGCACTTCGGAACCGGTCGCGATCAGAATGATGTCGGGTCGCGCACCCGGTGGAGAGTCTGCAAGAACATAGCCGCCAAGCGGCACTCCGGCGGGTATGCCCGGATACCGGGCCAGGTCGAGCACGGGGAGTCCCTGGCGCGTCAACACCAGGGCAACGGGACCTTCCCGCCGCTTGATGGCGACCCGCCAGGCGGCGACCGTCTCGTTGGCATCCGCCGGCCGGATGACAGTCATGTCGGGGATCGATCGCAGTCCCACCAGTTGTTCGACAGGCTGATGGGTCGGGCCGTCCTCTCCCATGGCGATGCTGTCGTGGGTGAAGACATAGATCACCGGCAGGCCGTTCATCGCCGCCAGTCGCATCGGAGGACGCATATAGTCGCTGAAGATCAGGAACGTCGCTCCATAGGGGATGAGGCCGCGGTGGAGCGCCATGCCGTTCAGTATGGCGCCCATGGCGTGCTCCCGGATGCCGAAGTGCATGTTGCGTCCCGCCCGGTTCTCCGGCTCGAAGTCTCCGGCCCCGTCCATTTGCGTGTGGGTGCTGGGAGCAAGATCGGCCGAGCCTCCCATCATTTCGGGCAGACGAGAGCCCAAAACCGCGATCGTCTTTCCGGAAGCGATGCGGGTGGCCATCGGGCCTTCGCCCGAGGCAAATGTCGGGAGGTTGGCGTCCCAACCTTTCGAAAGTTGCCGAAGCGTGACCCGCTGGAATTCCGCGGCCACCTCAGGGTTTTCCTCCGCAAAAAGCTCAAGACGTAACTTCCATTCCGCGTGCGCGCTACGTCCCCGCACGACCGATTCCCGGAAATGCTCCAGGGCCTCCTCGGGAATATGAAAGGGAGGTTCCACCGGCCAGCCCAGCTCCTCTTTGGTCAGACGGACCTCCTCCAGGCCGAGCGGCTCGCCGTGGGCGGCCGCGGTGTCGTGCTTGTGCGGACTGCCGAAGCCGATATGCGTGCGAACTTGAATCAAGGAGGGACGGCCCCTCTCTGCCCGGGCAGCCTCGATCGCGGCGGCGACCGCGTCGATGTCGTTGCTATCTTCGACCCGCTGGACGTGCCAGCCGAACGCCGCGAATCGGGCCATCCGGTCTTCCGTAAAGGCCAGCTTCGTGTTGCCTTCGATCGTGATGTGATTGTCGGCATAGAGGACGATGAGCTTACCCAGCCGCAGGTGACCGGCCAGCGAACTGGCCTCGGAAGAGATCCCTTCCTCCAGGTCGCCATCGCTGGCCAAGACGTAAGTGTAGTGGTCCACGATCGCGTGCCCCGGTCGATTGAAGCGCGCCGCCAGGGCCACCTCGGCGATGGCCATGCCGACGGCGTTTGCCAGGCCCTGCCCCAAGGGACCAGTGGTGGCCTCGACGCCTTCGGTCTTGCCGTATTCCGGATGGCCAGGGGTACGGCTTCCCCACTGGCGGAACCTCTCGAGTTCCTCCAGTGGCAGGTCGAAGCCCGTGACATGAAGCAGAGCATACAAGAGCGCAGATCCATGTCCGGCCGAAAGAACAAAGCGGTCCCGGTCCGGCCAGATGGGATCATGCGGATTGAACTTGAGAAACCGATCCCAGAGTGCGTAGGCCATGGCCGCCGAACCCAGCGGCAGACCGGGGTGCCCCGACTTGGCCTTCTGCACGGCGTCGACGGCCAGGAATCGCAGCGTGTTGACACAGAGCTCGTCCAGTTCGGGCGGAGCGATGGTGGCTGAACATGTCATGTTGGCAATGAACCTCCGTTAATCGTGACCGGAATCCGCTGACGACCCTTTGTTTGAGATTGACCGTCGACCGAAAGTGAGCCCTTGGCTCGGGGCGGGTCGGCGGGCGCCCCTCGTGGCAGGAATTCCGGCACATCCAGCCGCGCAACTCCGATCCGGTTGTCGGCCATGCCGTAATAGACGTCGAATCGATCGGGCAAGCCGAGATCGTCGCGACGGTCGATGGCGGTCGGAAACACGACGTTGGCGACGGTCCCCAGGCGTTCCTCAGGCAATTCCGGCGTCAGCACCGGCTCCGGCGACCGATAACGGATCACGCGAGGATGCGGCTGGGAGAGAACCAGCACCCCGGCGGAGTAGCACAACTTGTGCGCTGCGGCGCTCGGTTCCGCCAACTCGTGGACGCCGTGGTATACGACCAGCCATCCGTGCCGGGTCATGATCGGAGGGGTGCCACAGCCGATCTTGAGGCGCTCCCATGGCGCCACCGGACTGGCTAGCCGGTTATGCAAGGCAAAGTGGCAGAGGTGATAGGGCTCATCGCCAGCCTCGCCGAGTGGACAGTAGGAAATCCAGATGCTCTCCCGGTGGAAATCCACCACGCGGGACGCCGGTTGGCAGACCGTTTCCTCAGGACGAGTCCCGGGAAAGAGAGGCCTTTGGAGGATGGCCATGGCCGGTTTCCCATCAGGATCGGGAATGGCGACGGGGAAGACGCTGGAATCTTTGTTGTCGACGCCGTCGAACTCGATGCCTTCATACGGGCGGAAGGTCGCCAGCCCCAGACGCTGCCAGTGGAACAGGTCCTCCGATAGCGCCAGGGCAATCCGTGGACCTTTGGGCGAAAGCGCCGTGTAAGTCATCACGTAACGCTTGAGGTCTTCGCCAAAAGTAATCCGCGGGTCCTCGCAGCCGCCGCCGCCAGGCCGCAGCTCGTAATCCGCTTCGGGCTCCAGTGCGATGCCGAGCCGCTCGACACCCGCCGGGTCGCCGACTTCGTTGAACTTCACTCGTGCGATGCCGATGCGCGAGTAATTTCCCTTCGCCACCATTCGCGGGAAGAGGTAAAACTGACCATCAGGGCCGCGAACCCCGGCCGGGTTCAGAACCCCTTCGACCTCCAGCGGATTGCCCGGCTCGGGCTCCATCAACATCCCAAGGCGCTTCATTTGAAATCCGGCCACTGTCGCTCCTCACAATGTCACATAACCCAGGCTCAGCTTGAACAAGCGATGATTGTTTCGATCACGCGTTTGGTCTCATGCGGGTCCCTGACCCGGATCGATAGGGCGCCGGCTTGCTCGGCCGGATAGTCGTTACCGCCAGGGAACAAGGCGTCGCCGACAAAGATCATCTCTTCCACGGCAATGCCAAGAATGTCTCGCAACTTTCTGATTCCGTAAGCCTTGTCGATTCCGGGCTTCGTGACATCAATGGACGTCGAGCCACCCAACCGGACAGAAAACTCCGGAATCAACGTATCAAGGATGGTTTTCATCTTCTTCCGCTTGGTGAAATCCGGGTCCCATTTCACCTTCTCTTCCAGGGGAGCTTTTTGACCCAATGCGGAAAAGGTGATTTGACTTCCGCGGTCTTCGATCACCTCTCCCCAGACCTTCTCGGCCTTCAGGCCCGATTGCTCGATCGCCTGGTTCAGTGAACTGATAATCTTCTTTTTTTGCTCGCTGGAGAAATCTTCCGCGTAAATCTTCTCCCAATCTTTGGCGTATTTGTAGAACTGTGTTCCACATGTAGGAAGGAGCGAAAGATTCTTCAAGCGTTCGTCACTGACAAGGTGAGAGAGCACCTGTTTCTGAAATTGCGGCCAATTGCCGCCGGATATCACGGCGACCTTGATAACAGCAAGCAGTTTATCAAAAAGTGCTGCCATCTCAGCATCAAGGGATGATTTGCTCTGGGCAAGTGTACCGTCCAGGTCGAAAACGACGAGCTTTTTCATGGTGTCCTCCGCCGGAACTATTCCGGCAGTGCGACCTCCAGCAAGCTAACGGAATCGCGCGGCCGGCAGGAACACGCCCCGAGTTCCGCCGGCAAGAGCACGACGTCGCCGCGGCCGAAGGGATAACGGGTGCCGTTGTGCTCGAGCTCCCCGTCGCCGGCGATGCACACGAGCACGTGCGGCTTGCCTGCCGCACCCACTGGGAACGGCGATTGTCCCCGGTGCCGCCACACCGAAAATTGGTCACAATGAAAGAGTCGCTCGCGCCGTGCCGGCGCCGCCTCCAGCAGCACCGGCGCCACCGGACCGATCGCGACTTGCTCGCAATCGATGCAGGCCACCGCCTGCTCGACTTGCAGAGGGCGACGCTTGCCTGTCTTGGGGTCCACGCGATCCCAGTCGTACAGGCGGAACGTGACGTCGCTGTTCTCCTGCACTTCGAATACCACCAGGCCGCTCAAGGAGTGAACGGTCCCGGCGCGGAGGAAGACGGCGTCGCCGACCTTGGGCGTGAAGCTTGCCACAAGGTCCGCCACTGCCCGTTTCGCGAGGGCCCTCTTTAAGTCGTCATGAGTGGTGCCTGGCTTCAAGCCCGCGTAGATACGGCTGGCCGGACCCGCCTCGAGCACGACCCATGCTTCAGTCTTGCCGCTCTCGCCCGCCGGGATATAGTCCCTCTGGTCATCCCTGGGATGCACCTGGACCGAGAGCCGCTCGCGTGCGTCGAGGAACTTGAGGAGGACGGGGAACCGTCGGAAACGGCCGGCCAGTTCTCCCAGCATCTGCTCCGGCCACTGCTCCAGCAATTGCCGGATGGTCGATCCTTCCAGCGGCCCGGCGGCGACCTTGCTGCAATGGTCATCGCGGTCGCTCAGTAGCCAGGCTTCGCCGATAGGCCCGTCGCCGGGCAGGGGCGCCGTGAGCAGATCAGCCAGGCGCCGGCCGCCCCAGACCCGGTACTGGTAGATCGGTTCGAATTGCAACGGATACATGGGCGCTTCGATCATGTCATCTCTCCGGTTAGAGCCTGGGGGGGCCGTGGGCTCATTCTCTCGAAGCGGGGCCTTTCCAGTCAGTGGCTATGCTTCTTCGCCGAGTGATACTCTTTGCGAATGTGCTCGATATCCACCGAGGGCGGCGGGAACGTCATTTTCAGCCCTTCCAGGTGCTCCACGACGATCCGGGCCACGGCGAGGTTCCTGAACCACTTGTGGTCGGCAGGGATGATAAACCAAGGGGCATGCTCGGTGCTGCAACGGGAGAGTGCATCCTCGTATGCTGCCGTGTAGTCGTCCCAGTAGCTTCGCTCCTTGTAATCGGCCTCGCTGATTTTCCATTGCTTGGCAGGGTCGTCGAGCCGATCCTTGAAGCGTTTCAGTTGCTCTCCTTTGGAGATATGGAGGTAGAACTTGAGAATATGCGTGCCGTCCTCGACGAGGCCGCTCTCGAAAGCATTGATTCGATCGTAACGGCGTGACCATATCTCTTCTGGCACCAGCTTATGAACGCGAGCGATCAAGACGTCCTCGTAGTGTGACCGGTTGAAGATGGTCACTTGACCCCGGGCCGGCGCGGCACGATGAATTCGCCACAGGAAATCGTGCGCACAGCTCCTCGGCCGATGGCTGCTTGAACCCCACCACTTTGCAGCCCTGGGGATTCATCGACCCCAGGATGTGATTGATCGTCCCATCCTTGCCCCCTGCGTCCAGCGCTTGCAGGCAGATCAGGAGCGATTGCCGTCCATCGGCGTAGAGCAACTCTTGCAGTTCCCTCAGCCTCTGCTGGTAGTGCTCGATATCCTTGCCAGCCTCCTTGTGGCCTTCATGATGGTTCTTGAATCTCGGGTCGATGTCTTGGAGTTTGACAGCGGTGCCGGGCGATACTCTGAAGCGTTGTGCATAGTTCACTTGACTCCTCCTGCCAGCGCCTGACGAACAAGTAGAAGGCTCCGGCTGCAGGCCAGCCGGAGCCTTCTATCACTTGGATCTCGTTGAGTCATGCGCCAACGGCGGCTAGTTGTTCGCCATGGACCGCCGTCAAATTCGCGTCGGTCTGATCCAGGACCTCCTTGGCGCGTTCCACTTCCTCGGCCGTTCCGTGGAGGACCAGGAGGAGTTTGCCGTTCTTCACGTGGGTTTCGTATTGCAGGACACTGTTCTTCGGGATGCCGGCGCTGTAGAGTGCGGCCCCCAACGCGCTGACCCCGCCTACCACCGCCGCGCTCTCGAGCGCGCCGACGATCCAGACCACGAGCGGACCAGCCACGAGCACGGTGCCGATGCCTGGCAGCCAGAAGAACGCGGAGCCGAAAAGTATTCCCCAGAAGCCGCCCCAGAAGGCCCCGAGCTTGCCCCAGTACTTCATGCGTTCGCCGGTCGTGTAGTAGCCGACGACGTTTTCTTCCGTGTGGTAATCCTTGCCGATGATCGACAGCTTCTTCATATCGAAGCCGTTCTTCTGAAGCTCGCGGATGGCGTCTTCGGCCCGATCGTGGGAATCGAAGATCGCGACGACGGAGTTCTTGTCTGACATCATCTGGCTCCTAATGGGTTAATGTGAAAAAAAAAGCCGGCGTGGTCGAGAACCACTCAGGTTCTCGACCACACCGGCTTACTCTTCGACGGACCACCCGGAATATCCGGGATGTCCTTCGTCCAGTCATCCGACAAATTCAAATCATCTCAGGGCAGCCGACGCTCGGTTGTCCGATCTCGACTCTCCCGGAACAATGATTGATGATACGCGCTCCCGCGAGAGAAAAGCAAGTCAATTGCTGTTTGCACGACGATCTTTTGCGGAAGGGGCGCGTTCGCAGGCGACGGAAGGTTCGAGCTGCTGCGATGATGGAGACACTCCGTGGACTTAATCACTCTCAAAGTCATCGTGAGGTTCGCGCATGCGCCTTGAGCGGCCTGACGCGCGCCAGGATACTCACTCGAAACGACAGTTGCCCTCGAATGCCGCGAGATCGCCCTCAGCGGCGCCTGGTTCCAAACATTCCAGGATCAGTTCCCCGGCCCGCTCGTCGTCGCGGACGAGACAGTACTTACCACCCGGTTCGACCGGGCTGCCTTCGGGAAGCCAGAACCGGCCTCGCCACTCCTGAAGGCCAGGCGAGTCCTTGATCGTGATGGCCCCCTCGATCTCATCGAATAGGATCCGATCGCCTTGGAGCAACTTGCCTGGAAAGCGTTCCATTGCACTCTCATGGGCGCGGAACGTCGACATGCTCAAAACGCTGGACGCCCAACTTGCCACGATCCTTCCTCCCAAAACGGCGTTCATGGTCAACTCCTTCCGACAAATCCCGGTCGCTGGACCTCTCGCCACTCTCGCCGACCGTCTAAGATTCATTATTACGATTAATATTTCAAAATGCAAGTAAATTTACAGATTTTATTCCGTATTTCGAATGAAACCGACGGAGCCGCGGGAGGGGTCGGGGCCCGATGCCCTATTTCCTCTTCGAATCGCGGACGATCGGTGACTCGGCCAGGGTGAAGAGCAGGACCTCTTCACCGGTTACGGTGCTGACGTCGTGGTGCAGGCTCAACGTCTTCATGTCGGTGATCTCGTGGACCATCGCCTCGAGAAGCGGCCGCGCTGTCTCGATCAAGTGAGTCCGCACCTGCTTGAGCAGGTCTCTTCCCTTCTCGGCCGGAAGCGACTTGACCAGGTGCTGTTCGGCGGCGGTCAAGACGCCCTGGAGGCGAACCACGAGAAGATCGCCGATCAGGTGGGTGCGGATGTCCTTGGGCCCGCGGCCCATGTATTCCTGCACGAAGCGAGTGATTCCTTCGCAGATCGCCGCTTCGATTTCTCCCTGCGTTTTCATGGTGACCTCCGACGTGTCGACGCTCACAGCCGGGGCGCCATATGCTCGGTCCACTCCGGGGAGCGACCAAGCATCGGCTTGTGCGCCTGCTCGGGTCACGCCGGCTTCATCGTACGAGGAAACAAAAAAGATTTCACTTGCTATTTGCGTCCCGCGCAGGACAATGGGAGTTGTAACGGAGCCCATGTACAGTTAACTCGGGCTCCGGTCAGATCCTAAACGAACGTCGTCGGACGACTAGGTGAAGAGCAACCCGGCTGGTCCGGATGGCTCGTTAACGAGTAAGCCGACGTGGTCGAATGCCTTCGAGGTGTTCCACCACGTCGGCTTTTTTATTTCGATTGCGGTGACACCGGGCGGTCGCAGGCACCAGGGAGGCACCGGATGGAAAAACCCAATCTGACCATGGCGCAGCAGGTCGCCGAGGCGGCAGCCGCTTTCGAGAAGCAGCGCACAGGCCACACGCCGCAGGCGGTGACCGTGGTCCTGGGTGACGATACTCTGGTCATCACCCTGCATGGGGCCTTGTCGCCCGCCGAGCGGGCCCTCGCCCAGACCCCCGAAGGGGCCGCTCAAGTGCAGGACTTTCACCGCCAGTTGTTCAACAACTCCGCCGACACGCTGCGGCAGGAGATCAAACGAATCACCGGTGTGAACGTGCGCGAAGCCAAGGCGGAAATCGAAACGACGACTGGCACGGTCGTGCAAGTATTCACGACCGGCACCGTGGTGCAGGTGTTTTTGCTCGCCACTGGCATATCCGCGGACACCTGGAACGGCAGTGGGATTGTCAACGAGTCCAAGGTCTGAGAGCACGGAGGTTTCATCATGTTGGTCCTGACGCGAAAACGATCGGAATCCGTTGTGGTCGGTGGGGCTGCCGGCTTCGAGCGCCTGCTCAAGGTGACGGTACTCGAACTCAAGGGCAGCAGCGTGCGACTCGGCTTCGAGGTCGATTCGTCCGTTCCTGTCCATCGTTGGGAGGTGTGGGAAAGGATCCGCTCCGGCGGCCAGACCGATACTCCTCTGGAGGACCCCACAGCGCCGGTGGTCTGATGAGGACCGGAATGCCGGCTGGCGATTCGAAGTGCTGATGGCAAGTCGCTCACCATGCCCAACTTGTCTTGAAGGAGAAATTGACCATGCGACTGCTCGCCGCGGTTTGTTTTGCGATCGCACTGATCGCTGCCCTCTTCGGCTTGGGGTCAGTTTCCAGTTTCTCATGGGAAGGGGCGAAGATTCTCTGCTTCGTCTTTCTCGCTCTCGCATTGCTGACCTTCCTGGCGCGCGGGTGGCGAAGGCGAACATTCGTGGGCTGAGGGAAAACTGCTTGGCGATCGCCTCGCCCAGGAGTGCGCATGAATCAGTTTCCGACGTGGAATGATCTCGGGAGGTGACGATTGGCTACGGTGCGGCCCCTGTTTGTCTCGACCTATCCGCCGGAAGAATGCGGATTGGCAACCTTCACCAGGGACTCGGCGGATGCGGTCGATCTGGCAGCGCGGGAGCTGGTATCGTCGATCGCCGCGATCCAGAAGACCGGCTCACTTCAATACGACGAACCACGAGTTGTCCATGTCATCGACAACAACTGCCGGGACGCCTACCGTCTGCGCTGCGGAAATGGCGAACGACGGCCCGTGTGACGTGGTGAGCTTGCAGCACGAGTTCGGCCTTTACCCGGGCGAATGGGGCGATCGCGTGCTGGAATTCGTGCGTGCCTGTCGCAAGCCCATCGTCACCACATTCCACACGCTCTTGACCCAGCCAGCTCCTGTGCCGCGGCGTCTGATCCAGAACCTCGCGGCCCATAGCCAGGGCATGGTGGTCATGACGAAAGTGGCCGCACGGCTCTTGACCAGCGTATACGCCGTGGCGGGTCTCAACGTGCGGGTGATTCCCCACGGAGTACCACAGGCTGCCTGCGGAAGCCAGCGAAACCCACAAAGCGCGGTTGGGGCTCGCCGGCCGACGGGTTGTTTGCACGTTCGGGCTCATCAACCGCGGCAAGGGACTGGAGTACATGATCGAGGCCATGCCCGGGATCGCAGCCGCCTATCCAGACGCTCTGTACCTGATCGTGGGGGCTACCCACCCCGAGGTGAAACGCCGGGAGGGAGAAGTCTATCGCGAGAGCTTGGTCGAGAAGGCCGAGTGCGCTGGGCATCGGCGATCACGTTCGCTTCGTGAACAGGTATCTCAGTCTGGCCGAGCTCATGGAGTACCTGCATGCCTGCGACGTGTACGTCACCCCCTATCCGGGAAAGGACCAGATCGCCAGTGGCACCTTGGCGTACGCCATGGCGGCGGGGCGGGCAATCGTGAGCACCCCGTACCTTTACGCCGAGGAAGTGCTGGCCGAACGGCGGGGCCAGCTCGTCCCGTTTGCCGACGGCGCCGCCCTGGCCCAAGCGACGTTACGCTTCCTGAGTCACGCCGGCTTCCGGGTTGAAACAGAGCGCAGGGCTTACGAGTACGCCAGGCCGATGTTCTGGTCGAACGTCGGGCGGAAGTACCTGGAGTTCTTCCGCCAGATCGTTTTCGCCGATGAAGATTCCCGAGCAGGCCCGGCACGGGAATACCGCAACGGGCAGGGTCAGGGACCAGGGTATGTCGACGACTTGCCGGTCTTGCAACATCAGACGGTAAAGTCTCTACAACCAAGATGAAGCCAGCTCAATACCGGAGCACGGCGGCGATCCGCTGGTGGAGGTCGAGGACGCCGGGGTCATAGAAGAACACCTCGCCGCCGGCGGCGATGACCCTCTCGATGACCTCGTCAACGGCGTCGTCCAGCGCCGCCGCGCCGCGGCCGCTGTAGGGGAGCAGGCGATCGCCCTGCGGGTCGAGATCCGCGGGATATTCGAAGCCGGTCTCGACCAGCAGGGTCTGGCAGCGCTTGTCGAAGGCGGCGCGCCACACCTGATCGATCCCCGACGCGTGCCGGTTGACGCTCACCGCCTCGCTCAAGCGGACGAGTGCGCGCGTCCGCCGCAGGGTGGCACCCGACTTGAAGACGGGCCACACGAGCTTGCCGAGGAGGGTGGGATTCGGGTCGTCATGGCTGCCCGCAACGAGGCCGACAATTGCGTCGGGGTCCTTGGTCACTTCCTGGTAGAACGCGAGGTAGCGGTCAACGCCCACAACGACCAGAGGGACGCGGTCCTCTTTCTGGATCGCGGCGAGGGCGTCGTCCACCTGTCGGAAGAACTGCCGGTGCGACTCGTCCCGCACGGCCGATCGATTGATGCCCTGGCCGCCCGGCAGCCGGGACGCACCGCCGGGCCCCTTGTGGATCATGGGGAAGGGGTTGGCCGTAAATTCGGTCAAGACGCTGGTCCACGCGTCGAACAGCCGCGCCGGCTTCTCGGTCAAGACGAGGACGCGATAGCGTGGAGACCGGTTCAGCGAATAGACGAGGTCGCGAGTCGCGAACGTCTCGTCGATCACAACCCTCGCCTTCGGTCGGAACGGGAGCGGCACGGCGGTTGCAATCTCCCGGCTGGCGAAGAGCGCCAAGCCATCGAGCGCGTGCCGCCAGTTCACGCGCTCGATGAGCCGGCTCAGGTTCTGGACCAGGGCCGCCACTTCACGCTTCTTGAACTCGTCCTGGAGGCGCTTCACGCCCTCGGCGGCGAGATTCTTCACAACGATCCTGTCCTTCTGATTCGCGGGGGCCGTTCGGTGGGTCGGTGCAAGCAGGGAAAGCGACGGATAATCCCGATGGGCCTGGAGCCGCAAGAGTTCGCTGCGACAGATCATTTTTCACCTTGTTGTTGCACGAATTGGGATCTCGCGACAGGAACCGCCCTCACGGTCCGTCACCGGCGGCTTGCTCTTTGTCCAGACGGTCGAGCTCGGCGACGCTCATGGCATACTGGTTGTACCTGCGGTTGCCGTTCTCCTTGACCCAGTGGAAGTGCGCCAGGGCGGCGGCGTCCCGGCCTCGCTGCAATTGGTCGAGACCAAGGAAACAGCGGACCTCGGTCATCTTGTCGTTGTCGATGGCGGCGGCCAGGAGTGTTGATTCATCGAGCTCACCGCGCAGGTACTTGACGACGGGATAGGGCCAGGCCGACGTGTCGCATCGCTTGGCGGCATTGTCCAGGAACGCCTTGGCCTGGTCGGCCTGCCCGGCGCGCAGCGCCGCGAAATGGCCCAGGAGAACGGCGTAGATCGGCAGGTCCCCCTGCCAGTACTTGAGGCGAAGCACCTCCTTCACGTCGTCGACCACGCCATCGCGATGGGACGCAAACAGGACTATCGCGCGCCCGTACCGGAAATCCCCTTCCCTGGCGTCGAGCCGGATGGCGTGCTCGAACTCGGCGATGGCCTGGACATACTCGTTCAAGTCTCGCCAGACGCAACCGCGGTTGTTATAGGCCCAGGCGAGATTCGGATCGAGGCGGACAGCCTGATCCAGGTCGGCAAGGGCTTTGTCGTACGCTCCCTTGCTCCGCCACACCAATCCCCGGCCGTTGTAAGCATCCGCGTCCTTGGGATCGAGCCGCAATGCGGCGTTGAAGTCGGCGATCGCCTTGTCGTATTCGTGCTTACCGCGACAGGCCCACCCGCGAGCGCCGTAGGCAAACTGGTCTTGCGGATCGAGTTGAATCGCCCGGTCCAGGTCCGCAAGCGCCCGATCGTATTCCCACTTGTGATTCCAGGCCGCGCCACGACCGTTGCAGGCAAAGACATTGCGCGGATCGAGCCGCAGCGCTTGATTGAAATCGACGATGGCCGCGTCGTATTCTCCCTTGAATTCCCAGGCGTTGCCGCGGTTGTTGTAAGCGTCGAGGTAGTCCGGATCGAGACGAACGGCCTGGGTGAAGTCAGCGATCGCCCGGTCATAATCCTTTCTGGCGAAGCGGACGAGCCCGCGGCCGTTATACGCTTGGGGCAGCTCGGCGTCGAGCGAAATGGCCTGGGTGAGGTCGGCGCTCGCCTTGTCGAGGTCGTTCTTGACATACCAGGCATAGCCGCGACCGGCGTAAGCGTAGGCCTGCTGCGAATCGAGGCGAATGGAGTGGTCGTAGTCGGCGAATGCCTTGTCGACTTCGCGCTTGGCGTACCAGACGTTGGCCCGGCCTTCGTAGGCAACAGCGTCCTTCGGGTCGATGCGAGCAGCCTGGTCGAAATCGCTCTTGGCCTTGTCGTATTCGTTCTTGGCTATCCACGCGAAGCCTCGCTGGTTATACCCGGCGGGATCACGGGGATCGAGCTTGATGAGCTGGCTCAAGTCGGCGATTTGCTTGTCATATTCGCGCTTCGCTCGCCAGCATTGGGCGCGGCGATCGTATGCCGGCTTGTTTTCGGCGTCGACACGGATGATCTCGCCGCAGGCGGCGATCGCCTTGTCGTACTCGCTCCTGTAAAACCAGATACCGGCGATCTCGTCAAAGGCTTCCACATAATCGGGACTGACCCGGATGGCGCGGTTGAAGTCATCCAGCGCCAGGTCGAGCTCGCCCTTGTTCGCCCAATCGAGGCCGCGGTTGAAGTAGCTGGTGGCTTCGCTGGGATCGAGCCGGATGGCCTCGGTGTAATCGGCGATGGACTTGTCGTAGTCCTGCTTCATGCTGAAGGAGTAGGCGCGTCGGAAATAGGCTGAGTCGTCATCGGGATCGAGCCGGATGCCCTCGCTGTAATCGGCGATCGCCCTGTCGTAGTCGTCTTTCGCGTACCAGACGTCGGCACGCTGGAAGTAGGCGTGCGCGCACCTGGGATCGATCCTGATGGCCTCGGTGCAATCGGCCACGGCCTTGTCGTGCTCTTGCATCTCCGACCAGACCGAGCCGCGATGAACGTAAGCTCTGGCGCTTCGAGGATCGAGCCGGATGGCTTCGGCGAAGTCGCTCAGTGCAGGTTCGGAGTCCGATTCGAAGGGGTTCGGCTCGGCTCTCCGGACCACGCCTCGCATCAGGTACGAAAACGCATCGTTCCGGTTGGCGCGAACGCGCGCGGTGAAGAACGCGGCGGCCTGCTCGAGCGGAACAACGTCGTCGGCCATTGCCCATCCGCTCGGCCCGTGACCTTCCGCCTTGAGGTACAGCCGTCTGCCGTCGGTCCGTTCGACGCGGAAGATAGGAATCACTCCGCACTCATTGCGCACCTCCGCGCGCGGTCGTCGCGCAGGCGAAAGTCGGATGTCTTTTGCACGACACGCTTGACCAGTGCGGACAAATCGAACGGAGGCGGAAGTGGTGGCGGCAGTTGTGCCGGCTCCCCGGTCTGATCGAACGGAGATCGAACTGGCCCTGGGGACTGAGCCCCCTCGGCGGTCTGATCGAACGGAGACCGAACTGGCCCTGGGGCCTGGGCGGCCTCGGCGATCGGCATCAACATGCCTAGGGCTGATAGAACGATCAGCTTCGGGAATGGCATCTTGCAGCTACAGGCGCGACTTCGCCCCGCACGGCTCACCGATGGCAGCGCACGTGTGTGATCCACTGACATGCTCGACGTCCCCATTGCAAGCGCTTGCCACAGGGCGATACCGTATTGCCGATCTTCAGTATACCGCCATCAACGCGAGGAAGACAAAGGGTTGGCCGTACCGGTGTTACGGTTTCGAGAGGCGTTATCGTTGGGGGCGACAGAACGGCGCCGCCAGCGGCCTTTTTCTACCCCTTCCCTTGATCAGAGAGGGCCGGAGCTTCGCAGGTGACACGAACTGGGTGGCTGGGGTCGAGCTGGCGACAGCCAGCGAGCCCGCAGCGCGCAAGTTTTGATGTTGCGCCGTTTGCCGCCCCGCAGGGGCAACCACATACCAGCCCAGGGCAACGCCCTGGGGACGAAGCGGAATTGAACGAACCGCAAGCCCTGACAGGGCGCCACAGTCGAAGAACTCGCCGATGTCTCAATCCGTCATCAAGAACCTCGTCCATCTCCGTGAATTCGAAATGTTTCGCCCTTACAGGGCTCGGACGTTATGGTCGGAACCAGTGTACCCAGGGCGTTGCCCTGGGCTGATTTGTTGCAGCCCCTTCGGGGCCAAGTCCAGAACAGCGCAATATCAAGACGCGCCAGCCTCGGATCTTGTTGCCCTAAGGGTGGCGTACCCAGCCAGCCCTTAGGTGTGACCTGCGTTTGGACCGTCGGGGAACATGCCTCGAGCAACCGACCTTCGCTCCCTCTCAGCAAGTAGGGGAAAGAAAACCAACCTTCACCCCACCAAAGCTTCCAGGCACCGCCCCTCGCGGAAGATTGCGATCGGCCGTCCACTGGCCGACCGGACCTCGTGATGCGGGCCGAAACCCAGGCGCTGGAAGATCGTGGCGGCCAGGTCGTCTGGTGAGCACGCATCGCGCGATGGGGCCATTCCGCGCGCGTCGGTCGCGCCGTAGACCGTTCCGCCGGGAATCCCGCCGCCGGCTAAGAGCACGGCCATCGTTCTGGGCCAGTGGTCGCGCCCGGCCGTGCCGTTGACCCGCGGAGTCCGGCCAAACTCCCCGGCGCACACCACGATCGTCTCCTCCAGCAGGCCGCGAGAGCGCAAGTCGCGAATCAGGGCAAAAAGCGCCTTGTCCAGGGGCGGCAGCAATCGGTCGCGGAGCGCCCGGAAGTTGTCGCCGTGCGTGTCCCAGCCGCCGACTCCCAGCGTCACGAAGCGGGCGCCGACCTCGATCAGCCGCCGGGCCGCCAGGGCCCCCTGCCCCAGCGGGGTCCGGCCGTATTCGTCGCGCACCACGTCCGGCTCGAGCGCCAGGTCGAGAGCCGCCCGCACCCGGTCGGAGTAAAGCAGCTCGAGCGCCTGGCGGTGAAAACGGTCCAGGCCCGCCAGCTCATCGGTGGCTTCGAGCGCCCGCAGGCCTCGGTCAAAGCGGCGCCGCAGCGCCTCGCGCGATTCCAGGTCGCCGGGGGAAAACCCGCTGGGAAGCGAAACGCCGTGCGCCTGGAATGCGCCCGGACGGGCTCGCCCTCAACCTCGAACGGGCCAAACGCCGGGCCGAGATAGCCGCCACCGGCTCCGCCGACGCCGGCACGAAGCGCGGCGAAGGTCACGTAGGGCGGAACACCTTTCAAGGACGGCAAGACCCGCGCTGCCAGCGAGCCCAGCGCGGGGTAATCCAAAGCGGCGCTCGGGCGATTGCCAGTGGCCATGTAGGTCGTGCCCGGCCCGTGCGCGGTGATTGTGTGGCCGAGCGAACGGACGAGCGCGCAGTGGTTCATCAGGCTCGCCAGCCCCGGCATGTGCTCGGTCACCATCACACCCGGTGCCGCCGTCTCGATCGGGCGGAACTCGCCCCGGATCTCCTCGGGTGCTTCGGGCTTGAGGTCCCACATGTCGATCGTCGCCGGCCCGCCCGAGAGCCAGATCTGGATGACCCCGGTCGCCGGCCGCCGCGCTCCGGCTGTATCGCCGGCGGCCTCCGACCTGAGCAAGTCGGCCAGCGACAGGCCCAAGAGCCCCGCGGCGCCGGCCGTCAAGAAACCGCGGCGGTGAATCCTCTCGCAGTCGGTCCGTGTCCGGAACATGAATGAAACCCCCTTCGGGATTCAGTGATTGAGCATAAACTCGCGCGTATTGATCAGCGCCCAAAGCACGTCGATGAGTCCCGATGCCCGGTCGGTCCGCATGCGGAGGCGATCCAGGGCCGCACGGGACTCGTCGTCGTCGGGAAGCCGCGACAGCGTGGCGAGAAACAATTCCTCGACCGCAAGGGCATCGCAACGGTCCGAAGCGGCCAGGGCCTTCACCCGGCCGGATTTGATCTTGTCGAAGAGCGCGGCGTCGGTCATGAGGAAGAGGGCCTGCGGCAGCGCTGGCTTGCTCGGCCGTTCGCAGTCGCAGACCGCGACGCGCGCCGGGCGGCCGAAGATCCGGAACACGCGGGCGAGATCGGGCGACGCCACGCGGTTGGTCGCAATCTCGATCGCTCGTGCGCCTTTCGGCGCGTCGGGGCCGAAATCTCCGGCGACGCCGAGTGCCTGATTGAGCGCGTCGACCAGAACCTCGGCCATCATCGTCCTGGGCAGGGCGCGGGCGAAGTTGCCCCGATCGTCGAGGTTGCCGCCGGCCGGCTCCGACGAGCGCTGGTAGGCGCGCGAGCGGAGGATCGATCGCTCCAGCCGGCGAATATCGAATTTCTCCGCGACGAAACCGGCCGCCAGCGCCTCGAGCAATCGCGCGTTCGAGGGGGGATTGGCCACCGAGAAGCCGTCGACCGGGTCAACCAGGCCCGTGCCGAAATAAACCGCCCAGATGCGGTTGACGATGCTGCGCGCGAAGTACGGGTTACCCGGCTGGGTCAGCCAGCCGAAGAACCGCTCCCGCGGGTCGCCAGCGGAGGGCAGCTCCGGTCCGCCCAGCGCCTTGGGCGCAATCGGCCGGCCGGTCGCGGGGTCGGCCAGCCGCCGTGACGGGTACTCCGAAACGTAGGTCTCTCGCAACCGAGGAATCGGCGGCAGCGTGCCGTTCGGAGCTGACTTCCGCCGTCGATCCAGGAGCCGTGCGGTGGCGGATAGGCCCTCGGGGGACAGGCCGAACCGGACCCCGGCGAAGATGTTGGCGAACGCACGATAGTCGGCCTGGGTCCAGCGGTCGAACGGGTGCTTGTGGCACTGGGCACATTCGATCCGCACTCCCAGAAATGCCGCGGCCGTGCGCTCGGCCAGCGGCTCGACGGTGATAAAGTCGTCGCCGGCGAAGCGCCGCCAGTAGAGGTCGAGCCCCGGCTTGCTGGCGTAGTCGGTGGCGGACCCTGCCTTCAAGGCGATCAACCGCGCGGCTTCCTGCTCCACCCATCTGTCCGGGTCGGCTCCGTCGCGGCTGGTCGCCGTGATGACCCCGCGCACGATTTCCGAATACGGCATGTTCTCGGCGAACCGCTCGCGGAACCAGTCGTGCCACAGCCGTGCCCGTCGCGGGCGGAGGTCGTCGGGCCCCTCGAGCGCGCCGACGTCGCAGCCGGTGATGTCGAGGAACCGCGTGGCCCAGAGCGCTGCGTGCATCGGATGCGCAAGCAGCTCGTCGATCTTTTTCGATCGCTTGTCAGGCGCACGATCGCGGAGAAAGGCGCGAACCTCTTGCGGAGAAGGCAATGTGCCGATCACGTCGAGCGTGAGGCGGCGAAGGAACTCGGCGTCGGCCGCCGGCCCTGACGGCGCGACGCCCAGCGCGCGGAGCTTGGCAAAGACCTCGCCGTCGATGACGTCGCACTCCGGGACGTCGGGAACCGTCACCACCCTGCCGGTAGGCACCAGCACCCGCGCGCTAGCGAGCTTGCCGTTGTAGGACGCCACGACGGCCGTATCGCCGGGCCGGAGTCCGCGGACTTCGCCGGCTTCCGCGACCAGGGCGATCGAATCGTCCCGGACGTGGAGGTCGCAGAACGGCGTCACGTCGCTTTCGGTCCCGTCGCCAAACCGGGCGACGACCGCGAGCCGGGCGGAGCCTGCCGGGCGTTTGAGGTTCAAGGTAGCCGGGCGGATCTCGATTCGCTCGACGGCCGCCCGCGACGGATCGCGCCTGGCCCCCGCGGCGATCCAGGCGCGGATGACCCGGTATTCCCACGAGCCGGCGGCAAACCGCTGCCCCCCCTCGTGCGGCACCTGCCCGGTCGGCTTGAGCAGGATCAGGCTGCGGTCGGGATCGATGACGTCGACCCGCCGGCCGAGTGCTGTGCGCGTGAGCGTGGCGTAGTCACGCGCCGGGTCGTGGCCGAAGAGGCTCAGATTCAGGCCCCCCCGCCCCTGAAATGAACCGTGACAGGCCCCGGCGTTACAGCCCAGCCGGCCGAACAGGCTGGCGACGTGGCGGTCGAACTCGACGGCCGGCAGCGCCGACCCGTCCGGCAGCCGCACCCGCTCGACCCCTCCGCCCCACGACGGCCGGACCCCCAGCATCGCCAGCAGCCCGACCGCTGCCGCGACGACGCGTCTCATCGGCCCGCTCCCTTGGGTGCTTTCGGCTCCAGCACGAAGGTCACCTCCTCGATCTTCCCTTCGGGGAGGGAAAGCTTCCGGCTCGCCCCCTCGAAGCCATCGGCCGAGACCGAGACGGTCCCCTCCTTGTCGGGCAGCATGTTGCATGTCCGGTAGCGGCCGTCATACTGCTCGTCCTGGATGGCTTCCTTCTTCTTCCCGCCGCCCACGAGGTAGACGGTCTTGCCGTTATCCGGGCCGGGGTGGGTGTACTGGACGTCCGCCTTGAAATCCTTGATCTGCTGGCCGTTCTTCGTGGTGGCGTTGATGACGATGATCGGCGCGACGTACCGGACGATCTCGATATCCTTGACGTCGTGGTCGAGCGTGCCCAGTTGGACCTGTCAACCCTCGACAAGCGGCGCGTCCTTTCCGATCCGGTGTTGCGTCGTGGCGTGCTCGTTGGTCATGATTCCGAGTACGGCCCCTTCCAGTCCGTGCGGGACCTTTACCGAGAACCGGCCCTGGGGATCGGGGTGGGCCTGAGCATTCCAGAACGAGCCGTCCATCTTGCCAGAAACGGAGCTGCTCCAACCCCCCTTGGGCTGACCCTTGCTATCGACCCAGTGCCCCTCGATCACGACCGAGGGCAACGCTCGGATCTCCAGCGGGGCGGGGGTCTCGCCCTCCTTGATCTCCAGCTTCGCCGGGGCGAAGACCTCGGGCAATGGCCGGTGGGCCCAGTTGACCTTCCGATCGCCATCGTAGTTGGTCTCGCTGGGAGCGACGCTGTATTCCCCCAGGGGCAGTGGGTTGAGGGTGAACCGCCCGTCGAGGTCGGTCTCCGCCACTCGTCGGATGACGTTGGAGATGAAACCCAGGTTTTTCGCCTCCAGATCCGGCCCGGGCCCGCGCTTCCGCTCGATCTCGACGAAGACGCCCTTGATCGGCTTGCCCTGGGCATCCAGGACCCGGCCGGCCACGGAGACGCCCTTCTTCAGGGTAATAGTCCCCATGTCGCCTCGCTTCCCGCCGGGGACCACGTAGAGCTCGGGGGCGTAACTCTTGGGCTGGACCCAGTACGCCGCCTGGCCGGGCGTGGTAATCGGCAGCCGGAACCGGCCCTGGGCGTCAGTCTCGGCCCTGGCGAAGGAGCCGTATTCGAACCCGCCCCGCGAGACCTTGTCGGTGCGGGAATAAGCCAGCACCACCACGCCCGCCGCAGGCTCGCCCTCGGGCGTCTCAAGCCGCCCGGTGATCGGCCTGGCCGGGCGGAGCTCGACGGTCTCGAAGAACGGCCGCTCGTTGAGCTTCTCATTCTTCCGGGTCATGCTCAGGCCGTAGCCGAACCGGTCCCGGGGAGCGTAATCCGGATGCTCCACATCCAGCTCGATGTAGAGATAGGGCGAGGCATACTGATCCGGGGGGATCTCGAAGGCGTACGTGCCGTCGGTGCCGGTGGTGTGGCGGGTCTCCTGAAGCACGCGGTTCTCCGACGACCGGAGAATCGAGCGGCGGACGGTCACCGTGGCCCCGGGGATCGGCTTGCCAGTGTCCTTGTCCACGACCGTCCCCTTGTAGTGCAGCGTCTCCCCGGCATTCTTGGCGTCCGGGGACGGCTTGGCGGCGTCTTTCACGGACTGGGCCCCCTTCGCGGGGTCATCGGCGGCCGGTGGCGCGGCGTCAAGCCGCAGGCCCGAGGCGGCCACCATCACGACAGCCGCCGACACCGCGGCGGCCACGCTCCAGAGCGCACGGCAACGGTGCGCCAGCGGTTCATGGTCCTGGATGAGCATCGCAACCCTCCGGAACAGGTTTGAACGCCGGTCGCCGACCCCCAAAGCCGGCAAGGCCGAAACGGTCTGGCGCGCCCGCGCCAGGCGCACCAGGTACATCGCATAATCCTCCGCCGACACGAGCGCCGCGGCCCGGTCATCGGCAAGATAGTCCTGACAGAGCCGCAGTTGCCGCCGCAGCCACCAGAACAAGGGCTGATAGAAGAGCACGAAGCCGGCGAGGGCCGCGAAGTTCCAGGCGAGCGCATCGCGGCGCTCGATGTGCGACCACTCGTGCGCCAGGCAGAAACGCAGCTCCTGCGAATCTCCCTGTGCGCAGAGCGCCCGCGGCAGCACGACGACCGGCCGAGCCCAGGTGTAGGTAAACGGCAACTGCACGCAGTCGCTCTCCAGGAGGACCACGGCTCGCCCGGCCGGGCCGGCGATCGCGCGGAACACCTCGTGAACCTGGGGCGGGACCGGCCGCGCCGCACGGCGGATCCGCCAGAGCAGCACCTGGCCGATCAGCCACCAGGCGGCTAGCCCGGTGGAGGCGGCGAAGTAGAGGACAGGCGCAAGGATGTACCAGGAGGGTAGCGCGAGGCGCGTCGGCAACGGCCCGACCGGCCGCACCAGACCGGCAACCTTCCGCTCGGGTCGGTCCGCGCGTCGGGGCAAGTCCGCCACACGCCGTTCGGTGGCGGCCGGCCGGGGCGGAAGGTCGATCGATTCGGAGAGCGCGGCGGGAGCTTCGACCGTGGCGATCTGACCCGCCGGGGCGGTTCTAGCCGCGCCCCGCGGCGGCGCCGGTGCCGCCAACAAGCCTGCCGACCACCTCGGTGCGATCGGCAGGTAGCCGAGCCATGGCACGGCGAGCCCTCCGAAGAGCGTCAAGAGGACGATCCGGGCGCGCTCGGCGGGCCGGGTGCAGAGCCAGGCCGCGAGGCTCCCCAGGATCAGCACGATTGTTCCGCCGGCGGCCGCATGGGCCAGCCAGCGCCACGCGAGCAAGTACCCGTCCATCTCATTGGTCCTCGGTTTTGCGGTTCTTTCGCGACGTCTTGCGCTTCCGGGCGGCGGCGATCATCCGCTCAAGCTCGCGGAGCTCGGTTTCGGTCGGATCCTTGGCTTGCAGTAAGCTCAGAACAACCTGGTCGAGCGCACCGTCAAACACGCGTTGCAGAAACCGCGCTGCCACCCGATCACGGCTGTGGATCGGTTCGTAGATAAACGTGCGGCCGTCGGCCCGGTGGCGGATCAGCCCCTTATCCTCCATGATCCGCAAGAGCGTCTGGACCGTGTTGAACGCCAACTCGCCCTCGGGACACATCCGCTCGCGGACCTCGCGCACGCTCCCGGAGCCCAGCTCCCAGAGCGCCTTGAGCACGTCCATTTCCCTGGGGCTTGGTTCATTCTCGGCCAATTCTACCTCCCCACCGAAGCCGGGCCGTCAGGCCCACCGCCTAACCTATTAAGTTAGGTGAAGTCTAGCAATCGGATAATCGGCGGTCAAGGGGTTCACCTAAGTTTTTCAGTGAACGCTGCGCGCGGGGAATTGCGGCCATCGGTCGGTCCGCATACCAGACCGAAGCGCGAGCGAGGGAATTCTCCAACTGCGGCAGTTCGATCGCCTGATCCCTCGCTGGCGCTTTTTGGTGTTGCGCTATTAGACCGGGTTTTCGATACTGTGCAGGCAAAATCGGCTGACTCGTTCCCACGCTCTGCGTGGGAATGCCTCCCTGGCCGCTCTGCGGCCCTCTGCCGGGGCAGGACGACGCGGAGCGTCCTAGACCGCATTCCCACGCAGAGCGTGGGAACGAGTTTCTCCGCCATGGAACGCGACAGCTCACCTGGTCGTGTTCCGGATCTGATATCCTCGCTATGTGTGGACTGGCGAGCAATCTTGATCTTGAAGAAAGTTGCAACCAACGCTTCCCGCGGTCACATTACTTAGCATCGAGATCGAGCAAAAGGGGCCGAGGACCAGACTCGTGAAGACCAGGAAGGATGGAGCCCTCCTACGGCAGCTCAACACGCTCTTCAACGTCGGAGCGATCCGGGAGCTTACGGATGGGCAGTTACTCGATGACGGCCGGGAGGGTCCCGGCGTCGGTGCGCATGCTGGTCAAGGGAGTGCTCAAAACCATGCTTCTCAGCAAGTTACGGACGAGTGCGATTTCGGTCTTTGCGCTGGTCTTTTTCATTGCCGGTCTCGGGGCGGTCGCATGGGTCGTTGCGCAGGATTCGAACCGGGCGGCCGATGTGGGCGCCCGTCCAGCCTTCGCCCAGCAACCCCGGCGAGCCTCCTCTCCCCTCGAGGAGCGGGGCGAGACGTGGTCGCTGTCACTTCGCGACGCGATTCGCATCGGCCTGGACAACTCCGACACGCTCCGCGTGATCGCCTTCGGGGGAAACGGTATGCCCTGCACGATCGCCCCGCTGAACCCCGGTGGCGACGCTCAGCGGTTCAAGGCGGAGGTGATGGCCCATGTCCGCTCAATCGAGCAGCAATACTGGCACCTTTCCCAGGCGCACGCCCGGCTCAGCACTGCCGAGAAGGCGGTCGAGCTAGCCAACGGCGCCCTCGACCGCGAGCGGCGTGGCAAAGGTAAGGCAACCGCGGCAAACGTTGCCGAAGGCGCCCGGCGGCTCGAGCAGTTGAAGTTGGAGCTGGTGACCAGAACCTCCGACGTTATCACGACGGAGCGTCTGCTCCGGACCATCCTGGGCCTGCCGCCAACCGACGGTCGCCGGATCGTGCCCATTACGGCCCCCACCGAGGCCCGGCTCGAACCGGACTGGGACGAATCTCTGGCGGTCATGCTCGCCAAGCAGCCGGACGTCGTTCGAGCGAGAGCGATCATGAAACAGGCCGAAGCGGATGCGGCCAGGGATGGCTCAGCCCGACTCGACCGGCAGAAAGCTCTGTTCCAGCAGGTAATCCACCAGACGACGCTCACTGGCCCGCTTCTTCCTGGAAATTGACGCGAATTACAAGCAGTTCCGGACCGGGTCAAACAGCGCTCCGCCGCCGCCCTGCGTCTCGAGGCCCAGCGGGCAGACTATGAGCAAGGGCGGATCGCGGTCGCCCGTTATCTCGACGCCGTGAGCCAGCATGCCGCGGCCGTCGCCGCCGAAGCCCAGTACAAAGCCGCCTACAACGTCGCGATCGTCTCGCTGGAAGAAGCCAAGGGAACGCTCCTGGAGCATGACCAGATCTTCGTCGCCGATGGCCCGAAGCCGGTCGTGCCCGGGTTTGCCGCGCCCGACTTCGCGGTGAAACGCGGGTGGCATCCACCGCCGTCACCGACCCCGAGCCTGGCTCCGGCCGTGCCGGCGGCTTCCGCTCCGGCGCCGCCGGGGCTGACAGCGAGCCAGCTCGCCGCCTCCGCCCTCGACACCAGCGAGCCGCGGGCCAAGGAAGCGATCCCGAAAGCCGCCCCCGGCGGCAAGACGTACTCGTTCCAGTTCACGATCGATATCGGTTCCAAGCCGGTCGAGATTCGCGGCTCGTTCACCGTCACTCCCGCGCAGTCGGGCGACACGCCGAAGGTCGATTGAGCCGGCCCGGCCGGTCGTCGGCCATGAGCGCAATTCGGACAGGGTCGCAACGACGTTCGCACGATCGACGTCGTATCCGGTGGATCTTATTCTTCAACCCCGCGGTCTGTACCCAATAAGGCCTCCGGTACCGGGAAAAACTCGTTGTGCGACTTTGCGCTTTTGATGATCAGATCGATCCAGTCTTGCCGTTTCGACGCGAGTTCTGATTGCAGATGGGGCCAATTCATCTCGGCCAAGCTCCCGTTGATCTGATCACTAGCCCACATCAGAGACTCAAGGCCCGCGTGCCAGCCATATTCTTGAAGGGCTCCTAATCGCACGAAGACCACATCCCACAGCGCTTCCTCGGCTGCAGCCGCAGCATCCGTTCCATTCTCAGCAACCAGTTCGCGGGAGTCGAACTTTGGCTGAATATCGATCTCTTCAACCAGCCCGAGCACCAATCGATAGGAACTCTTCCAGGTACCACAACGATCCATGTAGTGACGAACCAACGAGCTATGGGTCAAAGAACGGCGTCCATCGACACCGCCAGAGAACGCCGATATTAGACCCCAGCGTGGCTCGACCTTGTAATATTGCGCGAGTGCGTGGATCGTCGGATCGAAGTTACCTTTCTCCCAGCGCAGTTTCTCGCTGTACCGAATCTGTTCGATGGGTTCTTTGGTTTCGAGCGAAACCAGGAGTGGAAACCCAGCAAATTCCGCGGCGTGCTCCCGAATACCTTCACCGACAACGAAGGATGGTAGATCCTTACGATGGAGATATTTGCATGTCGTGCGAGCGGGTTCCCAGACGACAGAGTCGTGCTGAAGGCAGAAGCCTGACCCGCGGCCAATGGTCAGGCTCTGGCTACAGTTGTGAATGCAGTTGCGACACGAAAAAAGTTCGTCCATCACCGGATCCGAGTGAAATAGACCTGAACCCGTGACCGCGCCCAGGTCAGGAGGTCTTTGCGACCAACGCTCGATATATAGATCAGGCGGGCTGATGCCGTCCCGCTGGTCTCGTCTGAAGTAATCGCGTCGGAGCTGTGAGCGTGTTTCCACCGCTTTTCATCCTCAAGCAGAAAATACCGTTCGTCTGTTTCATTCTATACGAACACGGGAATCACACCCACACCCAAGTTCGCTCACCCGGACAAACATCAGCCGAATGAACCTTTCAAGAACCGTCGCAGCACATTCCCCGTGATCCGCGACACGCTCTCATCGACCAGGATCGAGCTCGGCCAGGCGATCGAACCGGCCGAGAAAACCGCGCCGCCGCTCTCGGTCTCATAGTAGACAACTTCGGCGCCACCGTCGTCGACGTTCGTCCCTTTGGCCAAACGGAGGACATTCTCCGGCGAGCTGGGCGAGACCTTGTCGGTCTCGTGAGCCGATGCGCCGCCGGGACACCGCATGTGCAGGCTGGGTTGGCCGAAGAGGTCGCCGGTTTTCAGGGCTGTCCCGGCAAAGGCCCAGTGCGACGCATCGAGCACCCGATACGGCGCACCAGTCATGATGCCGGTCTCGGTGAAAACCACGCCCAGCAGATTGGCCTCCGACTCGACCCGCATGTGAAACCGGCTCTCGTAGGCTCCCTGCTTCAAGCGCCGGCCGTCGCCATTGCGATAGATCGCCGCGGTCGGAGTCTCAAACTCCACGTCGCAATTCAGGCCGTTCCCACCGAGATACATGAGCTTGCCGCCGCGCTCGTGAACCCACGACTTGACCGCGAGGTACATCTCGCGCGACCAGTACTCCGGATGCGTCGAGATGATCAAGACCTTGTAAGCGCCCAGATCGAGCGTGCCGTCGTGAAGCTGGGTCTCAGCGTAGTAGTCGTAAGCAAAGCCCTCGCGTTCCAGCCAGCCCAGGAGCCGCCACTCGGCCGGGGCGATGTGGCACGCGGCCCGGCCCTCGATCGGGTCGGTGATCTGCGATTTCAAATCGATGTGGTTGATCGGCTCGGGCCGGTCGAATGACAGTGGTGCGTAGTCGTCGGTGTCATACGTGATACAGTCGGGGTCGGTATAGCGCCTGAGCTCGAGTCGGGTGTTGACGGTCGGAGCCGGCGGCAGCCGGTCGGGGTTGATGTAGTTGCTTCGGCCCCCGAAATTGTTATACGCGTTCCAGGTGATGTTCGAGGCCAGCACGGCCAAAGGCGCCGCCGGCCGCGCGGGAGCGACGATCCAGGGGAAGGCGAATTCGGCCCCTGCGGCCGTGCGGGCATGAAAGTAATAGAGGCCCGGCCGCGCGGGGGCTAGGGCATACTGATGCAGGTGCGGGTTGGCATAGCCAAATTTGTTCCAGGCGACGCCGGTCTGGGTGTAATCGCCGTCGGGCGTGATCTGCATCGTGGCCCGCGGGCCGTGCTCGTCGAACCAGCCGAGGCTCTTGACCGGCTCTTTGGTGATGCCATAGCGCCAGAGGCCAAGCTGATAGGGCTCGACCGAATGGACGCGAAACTCGGACTTCTCACCGGCCTTGACCCACTTGGGCCAGACATAGCCCAAGAGACAATCCGAGAGAAGCCGGAACTGATGGGGCGGCCGCCCCGGGATGACGTCGACGACGACGCTCTTGGCCCCGAAGCCAGCCTTCTGGAGAGTCACCTTGTACCGTCCGGGCGGGAGATCGGCATGAACCGAGCCGGTCGCGCGCGAGCGCGCTTCGAACGAGCCGGCCAAGCCCTCGAACTCCAAGAGAACATCGGGCAGGGCGACGTAGCGTTCGTCGCTGACGTAGGCTATGAGCATGGGAATCAGGTCATCTTCTGGACGTACGACCGGTTTGAACGTAAACCGCCTTGCCGGGCCCTTGAATCTATCACGCGAATGAAAACCAGCCGAAAACTGAAGAGTTGACGATGCAGCAGATACCTAACGCTCGGCCAGCGCGGTCAATCCAGCTCGCCTCGGGCTGCCAGGCTCCGGCGAGCCAGAGCACCAACCAGGCGACTATCACAGCCGCACAGACGAGGCCGAGACATCGCTGCGAAGGCAGACTCATAAACATAACGAATCGCCACGAGCGCGACGGCCGTTGCGGCGACCAGTACCATCGCATCAACTAGTGTGAACCTACGTGCGATTCCGGGTCGCATGGTTGCCACGCCTCCTCTGTGGCTTTTTCTACACACGCTCGCATTCGCCGCGCACTGCGCAAGTCTCTGGGCGACGAACGTCGTTTGACCCGGAGCCAGCGGCGACGGCGGCGGTTTAGACTGGCGCAATACACGCCGTCGCCGCTGGCTCCGGGTTAAACGAACACAGTGGCGGCGGCTTCGTAGCGCGGTGCCCGGCCTCAGAACCCAAGCTCATCCCGCACCGCCGTAAACGCCGCAATGGCCAACTGAAGATCCTCGCGCAAATGCGCAGCCGAGACCTGTACCCGCACCCTCGCCTTCCCATGAGGCACGACAGGATACGAAAACCCGATCGCGTAGATCCCTTTCTCGAGCAGCTTCTCGGCCATCCGGCCGGCCAGGGCGGCGTCGCCGATCATGATCGGTACGATCGGGTGCTCGCCCGGGACGATGTTGAACTTCCGCTCGGTCATGGCCGCGCGGAAGAAGCGCGTGTTGTCTTCCAGCTTGTCGCGGGGGCCGGTCGAGCGCGAGCAGATTTCAAGCGCCTTGAGCGAGGCACCCAGAATCGGAGGAGCGACCGAGTTCGAGAAGAGATACGGGCGCGATCGCTGGCGCAACATCGACACGATCTCCGACCGGCTGCTCGTATAACCGCCGCTGGCGCCGCCCAGGGCTTTGCCGAGCGTGCCGGTGATGATGTCCACGCGGCCCATCACGTCACGATATTCATGGGTCCCCCGGCCCGTCTTGCCCATGAACCCCACGGCGTGCGAATCATCCACCATGACGAGTGCGTCGTACCGCTCGGCCAGGTCGCAGATCGATCTCAGGTCGGCGATGATTCCGTCCATCGAGAAAACGCCGTCGGTGGCGATCAGCCGGAACCTTGCGCCGCGGGCTTCCTTGAGCTTTTCTTCCAGGTCGGCCATATCGTTGTTCCTGTACCGCAGCCGCTGCGATTTACAGAGGCGGACGCCGTCGATGATCGAGGCGTGATTGAGCTCATCGGAGATCACCGCGTCCTCGGCGCCCAGGATGGTCTCGAAGAGCCCGCCGTTGGCGTCCCAGCACGACGAATAGAGGATCGTCTCCTCCATGCCGAGAAAGTGAGAGATCGCCCGTTCGAGCTCTTTGTGCGGCTCCTGGGTGCCGCAGATGAAGCGGACCGAGGCCAGCCCGTTGCCCCAGTGGTCGAGGGCCTGGTGCGCGGCCGCGATGATCTCGGGGTGGTTGGCCAGACCGAGGTAATTATTCGCACACATATTGAGCACATCGGGCCGGCCCTTGACGCCGACATGGGCCTGCTGGGGCGAGCTCAATATTCGCTCTCCCTTGAAAAGCCCGGCCTTCTTGATCGCGTCGAGCTCGGCGGTCAAGTGCTGCTGAATTGCACCATACATTTTATCGGGTCCTCGGCTGCTCGATTAGGAACAAGAATCCCAGCGCGTGAGCATTGGTACAATCCTAATCTTAATCCTAATCTTAATCCTAATCCTCTTCCTCTTCCTCTTCCGGGTCTCCTCCCACTCGGCTTGGTGTCACCAAATCTCGACGGGAGGCCCTATCCCTCGTGCCATGTGAGGATCACCTTGCCCGACTCGCCCGACTTCATTGCCGCGAACCCCTTCTCGAAATCGCGAAAGCCGTAGCGATGGGTGATGATCGGGCTGATGTCCAGGCCCGATTGGAGCATGACCGTCATCTTGTACCAGGTTTCGTACATCTCGCGGCCGTAGATTCCCTTGATCGTGATCATGTTGAAGACGACCGCCTGCCAGTCGATGGCGATCTCCTGGGTCGGGATCCCGAGCATGGCGATCTTGCCGCCGTGGCACATGTTCGCCAGCAGGGAGCGGAAAGCCTGGGGGCTGCCGGACATCTCCAGGCCGATGTCAAAACCCTCCTTCATGCCCAGCTCCTTCTGCACGCTTTCGATCGAGTGCTCCCGGACGTCGACGGCCAGTGTCACCCCCATTTTCTTGGCGAGCGCCAGCCGATACGGATTGAGGTCGGTGATCACCACGTGCCGCGCGCCGCGTGGCGCACGACCCGCGCCGCCATGATCCCGATCGGGCCCGCGCCCGTGATCAAGACGTCCTCGCCCAGAACGTCGAACTGGAGGGCCGTATGGACGGCGTTGCCGAACGGGTCGAAGATCGCCTGCACGTCGCGGGGGATCGCGGGGTCATGCACCCAGACATTCGTCATCGGCAGCGAGAGATACTGCGCAAATGCCCCCGGACGGTTGACGCCGATCCCCTTGGTGTCCTTACAAAGGTGCCGCCGGCCGGCCAGGCAGTTGCGGCATCGGCCGCAAACGACGTGCCCTTCGCCGCTGACGATCTCGCCGACGTGGAAATCCTTGGCGTTCGACCCGACCTCGACGATTTCGCCGACGAACTCATGCCCGACTACCATCGGCACGGGGATCGTCTTCTGTGCCCAGGCATCCCAATTCTCGATGTGCACGTCGGTGCCGCAGATCCCGGTGCGCAGCACCTTGATGAGCACGTCGTTGATTCCGATCCGAGGAACCGGCACTTCCTCGAGCCAGAGGCCAGGGTTGGCCTCCTTTTTCACGAGCGCCAGCATTGTCTCCATGGTCGATTGTCCTCCGCGGTGTTTTGCAAAGTGATTCACTCAGTTGAAGGCTAACGTCGCTGGCTTTCAGCCGCAATGGGCAAAACCGATGTGCGCAATTCACGCCGCGGCCGCTGGCTCCCCAAAAGGTGTCAGGAACCGATTCACGGCAAAGGTGTCAGCAAAGGTGTCAGGAACCGATTCACAGCCGCTTTGATTCTTCGTCGCAAACATCTCGGCACGATGCGCACATCTTCGGATCGCCGGACGGAGCCGGCTCCTACAAAAGCACGTGCTGCTGCGCCGCTGTAGGAGAGGGACTCCCGCCGCAGGCCGAGGCGAATGCATTGCCGCTCCCCTCGCTTGCGCGTTTTGGTGTTGCGCTGTTTTGAATTGTGCCCCTTCAGGGCTCGATCTCGTTCGATTGCCGCTCATTCCCAGGGCGTTGCCCTGGGCTGCTATGTGGTTGCCCTTACAGGGCGGGCAAAAATCAAAGCGCACCCCGCACATAAACACTCAAGCGGCCGCAGGGCGCGCAACCGATACTGATCGTGATTATCCGCGCTTGTCTTGGCTTCCGAACGACCGTCAAACTTTACCAGGACGCCCACCCTTCACAATCCGGAGCTCCAGGATGTCGGAGGGGATCATGCGTCGGAAATGCGATTGTTGGCGGTTGCTGGCGACCTTGGTCTCGGCGACCGTGATGGATGCGGCGGCGTTTCCCGGTCACGCGGCGGCGCAGACGACCGCACCGGCGCTACCACCCGCGATCGAAGATCGGGAGCCCAGGAACGGAATGAATTCCGTTCTACGTCCCGTCCCGGCCGCGCTCGAAAATGGGCAGGCCGCCTCGACGTCCGGAAACCAACCGTCAGCGCCGTTAACGCAGGACAATCCGATCCCGACGATGCCTGCCGCACCACAACCCATCCCGGGACCGGCCGCAATGGGATTGCCGGTAGGCGGCCGGGATGCGACGGCGCCTCTGGGCGTGGCCATCAACCTCGCGACCGCGATGCAACTGGCCGGCGTTCGCCCGCTCGACATCGCCGCGGCAACGGCGTTGGTTGAGCAGGCTCTGGCTCAGCAACTCCAGGCCAAAGTCCTCTGGGTTCCCAGTCTCAATGCGGGCGTCGACTATTTCCGGCACGACGGAGTCCAGCAGAACCTTTTTACAGGCGAGAACTTCCGGAAGGGACGGCAGAGCCTGTTCGACGGCGGCGGGCCCAGCCTGCTGGTCGGCCTCGCCGACGCGATCTACGCCCCACTCGCGGCGCGACGGATCGTCGCCTCGCGGCAGGCCGACCTTCAGACCGCGCGAAACGACAGCCTCTTCTCGGTCGCCCAGGCCTTCTTCGACCTCCAGGCAGCGCGGGGAAGGCTGCTGGGAGTCGGGGCGTCGATCGTCAGAGCCGAGCTGCTGGTCAATTTCACCAGGGGATTGGCTCCGAGCTTGATCGCGCCCCTGGAGATCAACCGGGCGCAGGCCGAGCTTCAGAGCCTGCGGCAGACACAACAAGCCGCCATCCGCGATTGGATGGTCGCAAGTGCGCGGCTGGCGGAGGTCCTGCTGCTCGACCCGGCCACGCTGCTGGAGCCGATCGAGCCCCCTTTTCTGCAAATCACGCTCGTTCCGCCCGGGTGCACGGCCGCCGAGCTGACGCCGGTCGCGCTCACCAATCGCCCCGAGATCGCATCGCGGCGCGAGCTGGTCGGTGCGGCGGAGCAACTGCTCCGTGAGGAGCAAAAGCGCCCGTTTCTGCCCAACCTGATCGTCGGCAGCCCGGCGACGTCCTCCGGGCTGATCGCGGCCGGCAACCTCGCCTCGGGCCCGAATGGGTCGCTCAATACCAACGGCGGCCGGTTGGATATCGAAGTCGCCGCAGTCTGGCAATTGCGAAACGGAGGGATCGGCAACATCGGCCTGATCCGGCAGCGGCGGGCCGAGCAGGACGTCGCGGCGATCGAGCTGACCCGGGCCGTCTTCCGGGTCAAGTCGGAGGTCGCGCAGGCGGTTGCCCGGTTGCAGACCGCCCGGGTGCGCGTGGTGGAGACCGACGAAGGGGTGCGGCAAGCGATCGAGTCGGCCGACAAGAATTTCATCGGCCTCCGCGAGACGACGCGCCCGGCAGGTGAGTTGCTCCGGCTGATCATTCGCCCCCAGGAAGTCGTCGCCGCGATCATTGCGCTCGAGACGGCCTACGAGCAATACTCCGTCGCCGTCAGCGAGTACAACACGGCCCAGTTCGAGGTCTACCGCGCCTGGGCCAGCCGGCCCAGTGGGTGACGCTGCGTCCCCCGGACGACCTCGAGCCGTCTTCGAGCCCCCTTCCCCCGCCGCCCGCGGGCTCGCCCTGACCGATGCCCTTCGCCCAGATTCGCTGGGATTGGCCAACCCGGCTGCCGCCTTACTTTTTCGTCGCAGAAGGTCTTTCCCCAGGGCGCACGTCCCATACCATGGCCGAGCCCCGGTGGAATCCGGAGAAAAGCTTGGTGCCATCGGGCGAGAACGCCAGCACGACAGCCCGGTCGTCGCGGGGCTCGAGCGCAAGCACTTGGTTGCCGGTCTCGAGGTCGTACAGCCGGATCGTATCCTCGCCGTGTTCGCCGACGTAGAGCCGATCCGAGATTGCCAGTGTCTTGCCGTTGGGCGAGAGGCCCATGAAACATTCCGGCCCGTGAAGGTGGCGGATCGAACGACGCAACTTGCCGGTATCGACGTCCCAAACATGAGCGTCGGGCGACAGGACCGCGGCTCCGAAACCGTAGTCCTCATCGCCCGTCAGGTCCTTGACGCACCGGCCGGTCTCGACGTCCCAGAACCGAACTTCGGTCAGCGTCACCTTGAGGAAGCCCTCCTTGAGCTTGGTCAGCTCCCTCGGTACGGTGCTCTCACCGGCCGACATGATCAACCGGCCGTCGGGTGTCACTGCCAGGGAGCTGATGCTGCCGCTCGTCGCCCCTTGGCGGTCGCCATGGACCTTTTCGATCCGCCGCAGGAGCTGACCATCCCTGATGCGCCAGACGGAGATGGACGCCGGGCCGGCCGAGCCCGACCCCACGATCAGGAGGGCCCCATCGGGCGTGAACGCCACACAGTTGGCGCTCTCGTGGCCAGGCTTGACGTCGGGGCCGCCTCTTCGGCCTCCGCCCATGCCGCCCATGCGCCCCGCGCGTCGGCCCGAACGCCGTCCGAGGCGTCTTGAAATCCCGCGCGACCTCGGTGGGCTTCGCGACCTGCCGCAACTGCACCGCGCCGTCGGCACTCACGCTGGCTATCATGCTGCCGTCCGGCGAAAAAGCGACATCGTTGACCGGCCCGAGGTAGGCGATCGCATCTTCGAGAACACCATTCACGACACCCCCTCCTCCATGAATCTTCTCGCTGAACAGCATCCGCTCGGTGGTCAGGTCCCAAAGCGAGACCCAGCCGTTGTGGTCGCCCCAGAGGAGCTTGCTCCCGTCGGGCGCGAAGGCGATATGACTGGCTCCGCCTCCGATTTTCGGCGGGACGTTGATCTGCTTGTGCTGCTTGCCGGTTGCCACGTCGAACAGGGTGACGATCGCATGCGCGGAGTTTCCCCCGGTTGCGGCGGCGACGAGCCGCCCGTCCGGAGAGAATGCGATGTCGGAAATTTCGCGGCGCGTCCGCAGGTCATCGGTGCCGATTTGCAACAAGGCACGCCGCGGCAACGGGGGTCGCGCGACCGTTGCAATCGTCGCATCGCCCTGGCGCAAAGCGGGCGCACCGGCCAACTGGAAACGAACGGCCGACATCCCCAAGACCAGGACGCCAATGGCGACCGGCAGCGCGCACTTCCAAGCAGCCGGGCGCGGCGAGCCGGCGAGCAGTCGGTGGATACGCTCGAACAGGCTGCCGCTTCGCGCGACCTGCACGATTGCGATCTCGGCGTGGCGGCGCGAGCTCAGGCGCAAGAGTGTCTGGGCGAACGCCGCCGGGTCGTCGGCCGCGGAGTCTCGATCGCAGATAAACTCGGATTGGGCCTCGAATCGACCGACGGCCCACCACGCCAGCGGATTCGACTTGTTTATGACACGGGTCACGTCCTGGATTATTATGAGCCGTGTCATAAAGTGCAAGCCATGGCAGAGCGACCCCGCAGGGTTGACCCGCCAGGCGCCCCCGCCTGCCAGGTCACCGCTTCGCCCGGCAGAAGCGGTCAGCCCGATAGAGGTTGCCCGGAACCGGTCCCTACGTGGCCGACTGAAAGAACAAGACCAAGCGCCCGAACTTGAAACTGATCAGGCGGCAGATTCCGAGCAGTAGCAAGGGGCCAAGCAACCGTCGAATCTGGGAGATGATTCTCGACGCCCGGGAGATTGAAAGCTCGCAGGAATTCATTTCTGAAGCCTCTGTCGGAGCACCAGCCCGCCATCCATGCCACGTGTCTCCTCTTGCTGAGGATACGCTTGCTTCCAACACTTCCAGCACTGCTCGCTAATCCAGCCTCCAATCAAGGCTGCCGCCAACTGGGGGGCGGTCTCATAAGCCGCCGCGAGACCGACTCTAAGAACAAGATCAGCCGTCGAGAACCGCTGAAGTCCAGTGGCGCGCAGCAGTGGCGCGAGGGTTTCACCCAGGTACCCGTCGATCGATCTGGCTGTTTGGCGACAGAGGACGGTATAGATGAGCAGACTGATCCAGCCCCCTACCTCGAACCCGATGAGAAACGCAACCGGCCCGTCCATTCGCCTTCGCCGTCGAAACATGAGCACCAGCCCGATCACCAGGGCAAGTTGCATCAGCGACCCGCCGATGGCGAGCAACGCAAGGGTTAGACCAGGCAGCCCTGCCTGAACGAGCAGGCAGTCCAGCGCGACCACGGCGCCTTTTCCAGTGGTTTAACGCGCCCGCGTTAAGTAGAAGTATGGGGAGGTGGTCTCATGAGTCAGCACCGCGAGCTTCGTCTGGCTCTTGACCCCGCCGCCGCTGCCCACCCTGACCGGCGCGTCCCACTCGCGCGACCTGGACCGCGCAGATCGACGCGGCGTTCCGCGCGGGACTTCGGGTCTGTGCGCGAAGCATTCCACGCAGTGAGGTCCTGAAGCAAGAAAGGTTGTCTACGATGCGACTGACGAAGCTGCTGGCGGCCCTCGCGGCGCTCTCGATCCCGTCTTTCGCGATCTTTTCGGACGCGCTGTTCGCGCAGCGGAAGGTCGATCCTGCACGCGCGGCTCGGGCTGACATCCCGTCCAGAAACGTGGCTGATCCACGTGCGCTTGAAGAGCAGCTCAAATCGGTCGCGAGCAAAGTTACGCCCTGCGCCGTTGCGGTCGGGGGAGGCCGGCTCGGGGGCTCGAGGGTCATTGTTTCCGCTGACGGCCTTGTCCTGACTCAAAGTCACTGCGCCCCTGACGCAACGGTCACAATAGGCCTCCCGGGCGGAACCGAGGAAATTGCGGACGTTGTCGGGCGTGACGAGGTGTTCGATCTGGGCTTGCTGAAATTGCGGAAGCCGGGCCCATACCCCCATGTCGACTTTGCGGAGACCATGCCGAAATTGGAGAGCTGGATTGTTACTGCGGGTTACCCGTATCCTTTGGGATACCAGAAAGGCCGGCCGCCGGAAGTGCGGCTTGGCAAACTTCTCTATGCTTCCGAGATCGACTTTCTTACCGACTGCCCCCAGGACGGCGGAGACTCAGGTGCACCGTACTTCGACCTGAATGGTCGCCTGATCGGCATCGTCGACGGCAGTACTTACCTGAGCGATCTCCTATTCCCCGACTTCTCATGGAATCTGGGCAGGCCGTGGATGCGCGGAACCCCGCTCAAAGAAGCTCACAGTCGATTTGAGCGGATGGCCCGAGGCGAGAAAAATATCCGGCTCAGCCGCGGCGAGCTCTCCTTCACTGATCGAGGCATGAGAATCCGTTTCTCGGACTTGATTCCCAAGGAGCGACATAGCCACGGAAAGAAGACGCTCGAGGCTTTCGGGGAGGCGAATGCTGGGGTGAAGGCGAGCGTCGTCGAGGTGCTCGACGGCAATGAGCCGGCTGCCCTGGGTGCTGTCGTAGACGCCGATGGGTTGGTGCTGACCAAGCCGACGTCGATCCCCAATTGCTGCTCGCGTGGCAACTCTTCGACTTTCGGGATTACCATGAACGTCATCGTATCGCCTTCCTGGGGCCGAAGCGCCTCACCGAGGCGAGTTTGCACCGGGATGCTGGCTGCCGCTGGAAGCCGCCGCGTCTTTCGGACCGCCCGCGTGGACGTCCCTCGTTCCACCAGACCAGTCGGTGTACACGCAACGCATGAGTTTGCGTTATGCTCGAGTGAACGATGTACCTGACAGCATCTTCACGTAAGAAGGAGAATCGATATGCGTTTCAGTCGTCACGGTAGCCGGCGTGACTCGTATCCACCGGTTCCGCTTCCAGGGACTCGAACCATGCACACGCGGCGGACTGCGCTGGCCGTCCTGGGGACGGCGGGGATTGGGACTGGTGTGTTTCAGCGGGCGTTGGCGGCGACCGCGGGAGGCGGACCCGTTTCGCCACAAATGGTTGCGGATGCAGAATGGGTGGCTGGCATCAAGCTCACCGATCCGCAGCGGGAAGCGGTCGTCAATGCCTTCAAGGTCGCGCGAGAGGACTTGGAACATGTGCGACCGATTGAGCTCGACAATTCGCTGCTTCCGGGGCTCCGGTTCGCTCCGTTCGCGAGTCCCGCGTCACTTCCTGATCCGCGTGGTTATGAGCTCAAGACACCTCCGGCGCCGGGCTCCGATCCGGTTTCGCGGCCTGACTCCGACGAGGATTTGGCGTTCAGTTCCATTCGGCAGCTCGGGAAACTGCTCCGCAGTCGAAAGATTTCGTCGGTGGAATTGACGAAGTTGTATCTGGAACGGCTCCGGCGCTACGACCCGCTGCTCAAATGTGTGGTGACCTACATGGACGAGCTGGCACTGAAACAAGCGGAGCGCGCCGATCAGGAACTGCGGGCTAAAAACGATCGCGGACCGCTTCACGGAATCCCCTGGGGCATCAAGGACATCTTTTCCTATCCAGGCTACCCCACGACATGGGGCGTTGGGCAATATCGCGACCGCGTGATCGACGTGAAGGCGGCCGTCGCCGAACGGCTGGAAAATGCCGGTGCGGTGCTGGTCGCGAAATTGGCCACAAATACATTGGCCGGCGGATCGGTTTTGTGGTATCGCGGCATAACCCGGAATCCCTGGAATCCGCGCCGGGATGCCGCGGGTTCGTCATCTGGGCCGGCAGTTGGCAGCCGCCGCTGGACTCGTCGGCTTTTCCATCGGCACCGAAACCTCGTCAAGCCTCATCGGCCCTTCCATAGTCTGCGGTGTCGTCGGGACTGAGACCGACGTTCGGACGCGTAAGCCGATATGGCTGCATGCAACTCTGTTGGTCGCTCGACAAGATCGGGCCAATCTGCCGCAACGCTGACGACTGCGGTTTGGTTCTCGCCGCGATTCACGGTGCCGATCCGCGCGACGCGGCATCTGTCGACCGGCAGTACGTCTGGCCTTCATCGCGGGAGCTTTCCACGATTCGAGTGGGGTACGTCGCAAAAGGGGGCGAAGATGAACAACGGGATGATTTTCGAGTCCTGCGCGAACTGGGCGTGAAACTCGTCCCCGTCGAACCGCCCAATTTGAAAAAGGACTACGGACTGCCGAAGAATGAGCTCCAGGCGGGGCTTGTTGCCAGCGAGTCGGCCGCCGCGTTCGAATACCTCACGCGCCGTGGAGAGCCCAAGGGCGTGAAAGGTTGGCCTCAGTACTTTTTGCTTGGCCATTTTCTCACGGCTGTCGACTATCTGAGGCTCAATCGGTTGCGGGCAATCGTCATGCAGCGATTTGACAAAATGATGCAGGCCGTCGATGTCTTTCTTTGTGACGAATGGATTCCGGGCGGCGATCCTGATGACAGATGGGATTGGTACGGCAATATGACGGGGCATCCGATGATCGTGTTCCCGAATCAGTTCGAAGCGAAGGACGGTTTCCTGTTGCCAAAACCGCAATTGATGATTGGCCGCGTTTACGACGAGAGCACCCTGCTCACGCTCGCTCACGCTTGCCAGCGGGCAATCGGACTCAAGCAACGTCCGCCACTGGATCAATTCCTGGCTCAAAAGGACGAGATCCTCGCGGGCGAAGAGTTCCCCGACGAGAATAAATACTACACCGACTAATGCAGGAACCCGCCGACCTCCGCATCATCACCTTTCTGCGGAACGAGAAGGGCGAAATGACCGGCCTTTCGATCGATATCGGCGGCCGCTTGAGAGGAGTTCGGTTCACCAAGCGATGACCCGCCTTAGAGAATTCTCGTCATGGAACCGGCCAATGCCGGCGATTCCAACAGCCGTCCCTCGTTCAACCTGTGGATCTCCGCGACCGCGCAGGGAAGCGAGCCACGACTGGCAGCCCTCGGGCATCACGACGTCCATCATCCCGAGTGGTCTCCCGACGGCAAATGCCTCGCGTTCCTTTCCAAGGGGAATGGATCGGCGAAGTCCAACCAGGTCTGGCTGCTGCGACCCGACGGCCAGCTTCCCACCTGCCTCACACGAACGCCCAAAGGCGTTGTCAACTACCGCTGGTCGCCTGTCGGCGCCGAGATCGCATTCACGACCCCCGAGCGGGGAGACGACGAACCCGACCCGATCATAGGCCCCGATCGCTTCATGAAGAGCTGGGATTGCGTCATTCATGGTTCGCGCCGCGGCGTAATCGACGACTTTCACCATAATGCCGCCTTCCGGATTATGCCGACTGGAGTTCGCAGGGTGATGCGACATCGGGCGAATCGCGCGGGTCCTTCACGGCCTTGAGATACAGTGCCATCCACGGGACTGTGAGTGATGCAAAGAGCGTCGCGGAACGCTATCATTGGGAGGAAGGACCGTGCTGGAACTTTGACCATCAATCGGTCACTCAGGGGACGCTCGTGCGGTTGTCCAATGTGTAAAGGGTGAATATCCCCCTCGCATCGACGGCATCCGAGACCGGCGCCTCTGTCGAGTCGCAGCGCCGGTACGATCGACTCTTGCGCCTGGCGATGTACCACGAAATGCGTTCCTTATTGAGGATTTGCACAACGTAAATGTCCCTGGCCTCCCATAGAGCCCGACTCGCCATTGTCCGAGCCGTAAGCGGTGAACCATGATTGGCTCGGACAGTCGGGCGCGGGACGATGGCGGGACAGCAAAAGGGTGATCCAGTCGCGAGACTCCCGACCTGGGCAACTGGGTGGCAGGAAAGCCTGAACGGCCATCGAGGGCGGACGTCTGCGGTCTTCAGGCCATCGAGGAGCGGCCATCGTGAAACGCATGATACTGGAATGGGGGCTGATCCTCTGCCTCGGTACCTCGCTCGCGCTGTTGACCTCGTGGGTCGTTTCCACGTTCTTCGACCGATCTTCCTACCATCTCAGGATCTCCACCACCGGGAACCTGAGGCACGATCTCCATCTCCTCCTCTACGATGGTCAGTTCGCGTTAAGCAATCAGTTCGATAGGGATTCCTCCGGCAGAATCCGACCGTTGATCGTGGAAGCGAACATGCTCATCAAGAGGGACCTCTTGAGGGGGGATCGGAGCGGGCAATTCACAATTCCGGGTCTCGATCTTAGGTACTACTGGAACGCCCCGTCGGGCGGGCTCATCTGGTCACTGGAACAGTCGCTGCTGATCCCCGTCGGATTGCTGCTGTTGCTGACCGCCTGGTTTCGCATTCGTCTCGGCAAACTGAAGGCGCGCACTTCGCACGTCAGCCCTCAAGCTCCGGAGGCGCAGACGGACGTCCGCGGGTCTGAGAAATGGACCTCCGGAACAGAGCCTCAAAGTCATGTAAAGCCTCAACCATAGTTGGCCCGTCTTGTCGATTCCGCTCGTGGTCGCGGTCTTCGGTATCCTCGGGCTGGACGGCATCCATCCGCACCTCGTGACTGCGCCGAGGTTGGGACGAGGCGTCTCGAGCACCAGGTGGAGATGATCTGCCATGATGACGTAGCAGAGCAGCTCCCACCCGCAGCGTATGACAGTATGTTCAAGGCCGGCGATTAACCCCCGTCGGTCCGCATCGTCGCGGACGGTCTTCTGGCGGGCGTTGCCCCCGCGCCATGACGTGATCGCTGGCGCCCTCAAATTCGATCCGCAGTCGCCGTGGCATGGAGCAAGGTTTGTACGAAAATGTACTGCCGCGTGAACCTTTTGTCGGCAACATGGGAATCACGGTTACGGTGAACACACACGAAGACGACGAACGCGAGCTGATCAAACGTGCTCGGGCCGGCGAGGCGATTGCTTTCGAGCGGCTCGCCAAGCAGCACGTCGCACGCCTGTGGCGCTGCGCGATGGCCCTTGTCAAGGATAGCCACTGCGCCGAGGATCTTGTGCAAGAGACTCTCGTCGAAGCGTGGCGATCCTTGGCGCGTTTCGATGGTCGTTGCCGGTTCTCCACTTGGCTGTACGGCATTCTGCGGCACCGGTTCTGGAAGGGACAGCGACGCCGGAGCGCCGTCACGCTTTCCGCACCGGATGCTCTTGGCCTGGAGCGATCCTCTGGGTGCTCGCCTGATCGCTCCGCGGAGGCGTCCGAAGATGCCCAACAAGTTCGCCGGGCGGTAGCGAGCTTGCCGGAAGAGCATCGCTTGGTCGTCGAACTCCGTTTCTTCGGGGGGGCGACGTTGGACGAGATTGCGGCGGTCCTTGGCTGCCCATTGGGAACGGTGAAGTCGCGATTGCATTACGCGCTGGAGGAATTGCGGCAAATGAATCTTGCGGTGAACCTTTTCACTTCATCCAGGGAAACAAAGGAGAGCAAACCATGAATGATCTCCTTCGCCCCTGCGAAGCTTGGGCCGAGCGAATCAGCCTGGCGGCGGCCGGTTGCCTATCGCACGACGAAGAGCGAGACGTTCGTCGGCATGTCGAGACGTGTTCCGATTGCCGCGAACGCTTTCGACAGCTCACGGAATTGTGCGGCGCGCTTGCTGAAGCACAGTTGCCGGCCGAAAGTGCGGAGGCGGCCATCGTCGAGCGAGTCATGTCGGCGGTCGCATCCGACGAATCACGGCGACCCATCGTTCGCACGCGGGCGGAAATGATTCATCTCCCGCTCCTTACCCGTTCCCTAGACAATTGGAGGCGGATCATGCGTTCTTCAGTTTCTCGCGTTGCGGCGGCGGCGATTTTTGTTCTGGCCGTTGGAGGCGTCGCCTGGTGGTTACACGGAGGCGGCGCGACGTTGGCCTTCGCCGACTTCGTCGCGCCGATCCTCGATGCGAAGACCGTCAAGTACAAGCTGACCACCGAAATGGCGGGCCCACCCGCGGTGACGGTAACGAGCGAGGTCATGGTGCTGGGCGCCACTCGGTCGCGCCAGGAGATGGAGATGCCGGGCAAGTCCAAGGCGATCATGATCTTTGATTGGGGCCGAGGCAGGAGTCTTACCCTGGAACCCGCCTCCAAGAAGGCGATCGTCCTCACCCTCGCCAACCTGACCAAGGAGCAGGTTTCGCAGCAGGACCCGTTCGCCATGTTTCGCTCGATCCTGCGCAATGCGCAGGACAAACCGACCGTCCAACGGGAGCCGCTCGGCGAGAAGGAGATCGACGGACACCGAGTCGTCGGATTCCGCTTTCGCAGCAAGGGCATGGTGACGAGTTTGTGGGGCGATCCCAACACCGGCCTGCCGGTCCGCGGCGAAGTGACCACGGCAATGTACGGCAACATGAAGGCGACGATGAGCGACTTCGCATTCAACGTGGACATGGACGAATCGTTGTTTAGCGTCGAGCCGCCGGCCGGCTACACAGTACAGAACATGAATGTCAACGTTTCCCCGGCGGAGGAGAAGGACCTGATCGCGGCATTCCGCGAATACAGCAAACTGAAGGGCGCCGCTTTCCCGGACTCGCTCGACATGCAGACGACGCTGCAAATGGTTGCGAAAGAGGTTGGGAAGAAGCTGGCGATCGAGATGCCTGCGGAGAAGCCTGCCCCAGGTAAGGAGAAGCCGGATAAGCAACAGATGCAGAAGAGCATGGAAGCCGGAATGCAGAAGACCGTGGACGTCCAGATACGGCTTCAGCGCGGCTTGCTCTTCGCGCTCTTGTTGCCGACGGACGCTGACGCGCACTACGCGGGGAAAGGCGTTTCGCCGGGCGCGGCCGACAAGCCGATCTTCTGGTACCGCCCGAAGGATGCGCGGAAGTACCGGGTCATTTACGCCGATCTCTCGGTTCGTGACGCCGATGCGCCGCCGAGCGTGCCCAACGCGCAGCCGGTGCCAGGCCCATCCACTCCGAAGAATTAGTCCCTCGGCAGCAGTTGCCGATTTACTGCACAACCAAAGATCCGGTTCGGGCCCAGACTGGCGAGCTATCGCGCCTCGGGCGTGGCTGGGTTGGGCATGCGACGATCGTCGATCATCCGGACCGGGGCACTCGGATTGATGGTCTTCTGGCTGCTCGGTCAGGGGCTGCGAGCCGCCGGGGCACCGGATGATAAGCCGGCATCGCCGCAGGGCGCCTCGAGGCACTGAAGCGGGAGAGCGATCAGATCTACGGGAGGATGGAGGCACGCCGCGCCCAAGCCAAGGGCGACGCCGAGAAGGAGGCGGCCGTTGATGCCTACTTCAAGGCCATGCGCGGCCTCGCCGGGCGCGCCTGGCGATCGTCGATGAAGAGCCGAAAGACCCCGCGGCGCTGGACGCAGTCCTCTGGGTGATCCAAGAGGACTGGGGCGGCCGCCTCGGCCAGCAGGCCGATCTGCCCGGCAAGGCCTACGATTTGCTGGCCCGACGCCGAGGGCAAGCCCTTCGTTTTGCTGGGCATCAATGGCGACGATGACTGGGAGGCCGCCAAGGTTGTGATGACCAGGGAGCGAATCACCTGGCGCTCGTGGTGGAACGGGGGTAAGACAGGGGGGATCGTGACGCGGTTGGGAGTCACGAGTTGGCCGACCGTCTACATCCTCGACGCCAAGGGCGTGATCCGCTACGAGAATGTCCGCTTCGAGGCGATGGACCGGGCGATCGACCGGCTCGTCAAAGAGGCCAAGGCGGGCGACCAGTGAGCACGGACCCCCATCGGAAGAGCTAGGACAGCAGGTAGTTGCCAAGCGAGAATCCTTCAAGCATCCCTTCCCGCGGTGAATCCAGCCGGCGCCGATCCTCGATCGGACAGAGCCAGTGCAATTCCTCCAGCCGTGCCGATGGGCGAGTCGTGGTGTCCGGCGAATCGCGATCATTCGACCAGATTGGTGTGAAGTCAGAGCTTCACCGCCAAGGCGCGAAGAGCGCCAAGAAATATGGCGATCCCGCTCATCAATCACTAACCATGCGATTGATGCCGTACATTCACTGCTTCTTCCCTTCGCGCTCTTGGCGTCTTCGCGGTGATAAGGTCAATCGGCTAAGCCGCTACGGTCATTCGGCCCTTCGCCCGGCCGAACAGATCGGAGACGTCCTTGATCTGCTCCATCGCCTGCTGAAGTTTTTCAGGCGAATTAACCACGTCGCTCTCCAAGGTGACGTAGATGTCCAAGTCCGGGAGCAGAAACCGGCACGCGATTAATTTCCCTCTAATCGCGTCCCGGTTTCCTTCCCGAGGCGACAATACTCATCGCGTCCCAGTTTCCTTCCCACTCTTAATCAAAGACAAAGGGTAGCGAGTGTTTCAGCCCGATCTCAGCGATGAACGCGGCGTCGTTGAAGTCGCCGACTGTCTCGAAGGCGCCGCTGCCGTAGAAACCGAGCAAGAGGCGATCGTTTCGATTGCGGTCGTCATCGTGGAGGCGTGAGACGTAGGCGATGTCTCCGCCAAACCAGCACGCCCCCGGGGCAGACCGGCTGGTGAAATCTCCAGGATGTGTGTTGCCGTAATATCGCCGGTGCAGCCAGACGCCTGAGGAAAGAGGCGCGACGGTCATCGAGACAATCTGCTCAGGCGACGGCCGTTGCGTTGCGCCGACTTGGTTCGGGACGAAGAACTCCCCGCCCCCGAAGACGAACAGTTGTCCGTGAGGCTCGAACCCGCGCTCCGGCCGCCAAAGCAACGTCACGCGTCGCGGGCTGAATATGCCGGTCACTTGCTGGGTGTGCTCCAGGCGCACGCGCGCGTTTCCTTGCACCGCCATGCGGTGCACGATCACGTGAGCCTGCTTCAGTGCCGGGCTCTCCAATCGCGCCAGCCAGAGGGCGTGCGTTCCTGAGTGCTCCGCGCCGGCGACGGCGGCGACCGGCACCACGCTCCTCAGTCCCGAAGATTCCTCCGGACCGAACTCGAGCGCTCCACCCGCCACGCCGATCAAGCGCAACCCGACAGCCTGGTCCACACCGCGCCACAACCATAACGCCAGGCGGCCGGCCACCGCGGTCAGCGTGGGCGTGCTCGCCCGGCTCTCGGGCACGGCGACCGGTGGTCCGATGATTGGGTTCCCGTTTGCCTCGAAAGTGCAACGTCTGAGCACAACACCTGTCAAGGCTGGATAAGCGATCCAGGTCCTCCCTGCCAGTTCAGTCGCCGATGGATCACCCGTGACGCCCGACTCCTCGACGGTCCTTTCGTCCGACCAACGATTGCCCTCTCGGTCACGGTCCCGGCCGAGCCAGTCTCGTAGCACGAGCTTTCCGGGCCGTGTACTGGTCAGGCTGGCCTGATCTTCCGCGGCCTTGGAATCAGGTCGCCCGGAATCCGGATTGAACTGTCCGTACAGCAAGACCAAGCGCGTACTCGAGCCCGCGCCGTGCGTCACGAGCACGGGAGCCGTTGCGGCCAATCCGACCCGGAAGCGTTCCGGGCCAATCTCGGTGAAGTGGCTGAAATTGATATCGGCCGTGACCCCTTCTTCGCCGAAGACTCCGTTCCAGTTCCAGTCGACCAACGTTGCGCTCCCGGCGTCCCTCAACCGGTAGAAATACGGATCGTTCGCGAGAAACCGAACCGCCCGGAGCGGCACCGGCAGGCGCTCCGAGAGCTTGCGCTCGTGCAAGACGATCGCGCCGAGCGAAGCGTGCGAATAGACTTGCGAGCCCTGGTAGGTATAGCTCATCTGGCTATGGTAGATGGGGCTGTTATGCGGCTGATATCCGTCGTGATTGAGCCCCAGAACGTGGCCGAGCTCATGGGACATGACATCCTGGATCACGGGATTCGTATTGAAACGGCCGTTGGCACCCATCATCTGAGAGAAGCCGAAGCCCGGGTCCTCGGGCACGCCGCAGAACAATGTGTGCGTCACACCGCGATGGTCCCGCGGCGGGTAGCGATCGTCGAAGTTCTTCTGTACCTGGTCCCATTGCCCGCGCGGCGTGGGGTCGCGGTAAAGCGCGTGCAGGGCGATTCCGTGGCTGCCGTCGGGGTTCGCAACAGGCATCGCCGCGAAGGCACGGACCGTGACCTCGACCTCGGCGCTCAGCACGCGTAAATTCACAGTGGACAATCTTTCGATCTCGACGATGAGGTCTTTCCGGCCGACTCGACAGCCCATGGCCTTGAGATCGAGGCCGCCCGGCTTGACGCGGCCCGTCTTCCAGTCGTCCAGGAGGCCATCTCCTGCGGTGCTGATGAAGCCGCGCTGGCTGTCGCCCTCGCGGTGCGAGAAATGGATCAGCGTGTCATGGCCCACGAATCGTCGGAAGTTACGGGGCCCTTCGTAAAGCCACCGATAGGTAGGCGGAGCATACCAGCCGGGAAACGGCTCGTGCGAATCAAGCTGCCGGATCAGGTCGTCTGAGCCGTTGCCGTCGACGTCCGCCGCGATCCAGTGACGATCGCCGTGATCCTCGCCGGGCGCCGGCAAAACCGAGAAGGTGACCGCTCCGGTCGGATCGCCACCAGGCAACAGGAGCTGGCCGACGAGTAGATCGCAGGTCTTCTGCCCGCGGAAGTGGCCGGCGACCAGACGAGCCGTCGGGTCGGTCTTCAGGACTTCAACTTTCCGAACCAGCCGAGCCTTCTGACCACCGTTCAAGTCCCAGCCGGCCCGCACGATAAGGCCCTTCTGGTCGTGCCAGACCAGGTCGTCACCTGGTCCCTGACCGAAACGGCCCGCGCAGTACGTGCGCCAGCGCCGCGGGCAACAGCGCATCGGTGTCGGTGTCCACGCACACGAAGCGGGCGCGCGACTCGAGCCCCGGTCATTGCGGAGGAGCAGGACCCTGCCGTCGTCGGCGACCAGACCGACGTCCGGCCGGCCGTCTCCGTCGAAGTCGAGGGCGACCGCACGCAACGGGACCTTGCCTCGCAGTTGAGGAGGGATCGTGGCCGCGAGGTCGTCGTGGGCGTACCGCCCGTTCTTGCGGTCGAACCCGGACAAGACGCGAACCGATCCGTCGGCAAAAACCGCGAGCAAGTCATCGGCGTGGCGGCCTGTGAATCGACCACAGATCGCGGCGTGACTATCTTGCCCGAACTGGTCTCGGGCCCGCCGTCCCGGAGTGGGCTTGCCCAGCGGCGAGGTGAGATGAACATCGACCCACGCTCGTCCCGCCGGCTGGAATGCGATCAGATCGGCGCGGCCGTCGCCGTCGACATCGCCGGCGAGCGAGAGGCTCGGCCGGGGAGCCCAACCCTCGACCCAGAACTGGCCCCGGCTCAGAGCGACCGGCCGGTCCGACGTCTGTGCGCCACAGAGATTCGCCAGAGAAAGTACCAGGACCGGCAGACCGCAGTGCCACGGCAAAAGGTGGATGATCCGGACCTGAGTGATGCGGCCGGCAGCAGCAAACGGACGCGGAGCGCGCCAATACGAACGGGGAGTCATCGAGTGCTCCTCTCGCCAGGAGACCTGCGTGCTCTGGAATCGAGGCGACCGCTGATTATCGCGCCGCTTGCGGCTTCGATCAAGCGCCCATGACCTCGCAAGTTACCCGGTCTTCAGCCGCATCAGCCCTGCCGGGGTCGGGTGGAAACCGCGATCATTCGACCAGATTGGTGTGAAGTCAGAGATTCACCGCCAAGGCGCAAGAGCGCCAAGAAATTTGGCGATCCCGCTCATCAATCATTAACCATGCGATTGATGGCGTACATTCACTGCTTCTTCCCTTCGCGTTCTTGGCGTCTTCGCGGTGATAAGATCAATCGGCTAAATTGTCGCTGTCGGTGTCAGCGACATACAGGTACAGGTCATCGACGTCAGTAAACGAACCCAGCGCCTTGTTGAGCGCCCGAAACGCCAGTCGTGAAGCGCCGCTCCACCTTGCCAGGACGAATACGATGCCCCTCTTGATCAAGCGCAGATTTACCGCCTCCGCGTCCGGAACCAGAACCAGTCTGCGCTCCTCAACTGAGAGGCACGGGAGCAGAAACCGGGACGCGATTTATTTCCCTCGCGTCCGCGAGGCGACAATACGAATCTTTTCCTTGAGCCGGTCCTCGGTCATCAAGGAAAGTAGCGTGCAGCAGACCAAACAGTCCCGATCCAAGGCGGCGGCTTTGCCCTCGGGCGTGTCGGCTTCGACGAACGAGCAGGCCGGATCGTCCTTCTCGTCCAGGTTGGTTGTTACCTGAGCCACCAGCGCGTGGTGCAGCCGCTGATTGTAGTCGTCGGCCTGTACCACGACCACGGGGCGTTTCTTACCGCGGCCGCCGGAAGCATGAGGGAAACGCGCCTTCAGAACATCGCCGCGCTGGGGGTTCATGAGTCGTCCGGCTCGTCAAAACCATCTCCGGCCAACAGGTCTGCGGTTTCGGATGCCACCCAGTCCATTTCTTCATTCGTCCACGGACTATAATCCACCACTTCGCCGCGCTCGTAGACGTCCTTGCGCAGCACGACGCACTCCGCGTTGGCGATGGTCACTGGCACCGCTTGACCGTTGTGAATGGCTCGCTCCTGTTCAGCAGTTAGCTCCATTAGCCCTTCTTCCTATTGCACGCGACAACAGTAATCTGACTGGCTTCTTCCTGTTGCCTCCATTCTAGCACAGTCGGCCGAAAATAGCGTGGCCGGAGGAATTCGCGCGGTCCGGGCCGAGACCCGCCTTGCATAGACTCACCAGTATCGTCACACGATGGCTCTGCGCTCCCTAGCCCGCCCGGTCGGCCGGCATAAGAGCTAGGAGAGAGCTAGGACAGGCAGATCAAAGCGCGGCCGCGACGGCTGGATTGGCTCAACCTCGGTTGAGTCGGTTCCAGACGCCTCACGGAACGAGCCAATCGTTCCCGATCGCTGTACAAGCCCGGAATTCTCGGATCGGCGCAGAAACCGACGCCGCCAGTCGTTCGTTCCGCTCAAGGCGCACAGGGAATCACGCGACCGATCCCAAAATCGGCTCGCGATCGGACCTTCGTGCCCTCGTCAGATTAGTTGCCAAGGGAGAATCCTTCAAGCATCCCTTCCCGCGGTGAATCCAGCCGGCGCCGATCCTCGATCGGACAGAGCCAGTGCGATTCCCGCAGCCGTGCCGATGGGCGAGTCGTGGTGTCCCGCAAATCGCGATCATTCGACCAGATTGGTGTGAAGTCAGAGCTTCACCGCCAAGGCGCAAGAGCGCGAAGAAATACGGCGATCCCGCTCATCAATAATTAGCCATGCGATTGATGCCGTACATTCACTGCATCGTCCCTTCGCGCCCTTGGCGTCTTCGCGGTGACAAGATCAATCGGCGAAATTGTCGCTGTCGGTGTCAGCGACATACAGGTACAGGTCATCGAGGTTAGTAAACGAAGCCAGCGCCTTGTTGCGCCCGAAACGCCAGTGGTAAAGCTCCGCTCCACCTTGCCAGGACGAATAAGATGCCCCTCTTGATCAAGCGCAGATTTACGGCCTCCGCGTCCGGAACCAGAACCAGTCGGCGCTCCTCAACTGAGAGGCACGTTTGATTCGCGCCAGGAAGCCTCATGGTGACGTCACCTCCGCGGTCATCCTCATGGTAGTTGGAGTACGACAACCCTCCGCCGAATACCATCGGCGCCCGTGACAGTGCCGTGATGAACGATCGTGGCGTTCGACAACGTCTGTCGAAGCTGCTCCGCATAGGCCTGCAACCCCTCCACGTCAGCGTTGGCGTAAGTAATCCTTGCGCCAGGCTGCGCCAGCCTCTGCACTTCCGCACGTGGGGGAGCGGAAACCGGGACGCGATTCATTTCCCTCGGGAGCAGAAACCGGAACGCGATTCATTTCCCTTGCGTCCGCGAGGCGACAATACTAATCGCGTCCCTGTTTCCTTCCCCCTTGCGTCCGCGAGGCGACAATACTAATCGCGTCGCTGTTTCCTTCCCTGTTTCCTTCCCAGGTCGAGCGAGACAGGAGCGGCCGAATCTGCTAGAATCATTGCCATAACGACCCGACAATGCAGGATAGACGTATGACGCACGCCGATTTCAACCACATCCTGAGCAGCCTCAAGACCCTGTCGCCGGAGCAGGTGCGGGAGCTTCGTCAGCAGCTCGACCGCCAGCTCGCGCAACGGAACACGCCGGCTGCGCGGACTCCCGTTAGGGCAGCCAGACGCGGCAAGGCCGCCCCCGCGAAGAAGAAGATGACCGAGGTGGAATTCGACCAACACCTGCTGAAGATCGGCCTCATCTCCTCGCTACCCGATCCCGCCCTGGACATCGACGACGACGATCCCGACGATCAGCCCGTCTCCATCAAGGGAGAGCCGCTGTCGGAAACCATCATCCGCGAGCGGCGTTGAGGTGGCGGAAGCCTACTTTGTCGATTCGAGCGCCTTGGTCAAACGTTACGTCCAGGAGGACGGGACAGCCTGGGTGCGCCGCCTGACGCGGCGATCCGCCAGGAGCACCAAGACGCCGGTTTCGCCCCGGTGACGCTGATCTCCTCCGACCAGGCCCTCAACGACGCCGCCACGGCCGAAGGGCTGGCTGTAGACGATCCGTGCTCCCATCCCTAGGGCTACCCTAGGAACCGCCGCACCCCAGGCTCAGGGTGGCGAACAGCCCGATTTATAAACTAGATGCCTACATACGCCCGGCGGCAGATCGTTGTTGAAGACGAGGTCGGCGTTTATCACTGCATCGCTTGATGCGTCCGACGGGCCTTCCTTTGATGCACACGGCGTGCTTGATGCCTGCAAGCGCCCCGACGCCTGGCTCTGTGAACTGACAATCGATCGAGCTGGGTGGAAACCGTGCGCGGCTTCGGTCGACTGTTCAAGCAGGCGGCAGGGCGATCAAAACTGATCACGCAGACGCGACGGTCGTCTCGCTACGCTCGGTCTCAGACCGCCTCGAGCCACCGAGAACGGATGCGCTGGTCGATTGCTGCGACCGACGAGTTCCTGGGTGTCTGAATTCCTCGGTCTCAGACCGCCTCGAGCCACCGAGAGCGCATGCGCTGGTCGATTGCTGCGACCGACGAGTTCCTGGGTGGCTGAATTCCCCGGCAAATCCAACGGCATTATGGGCTGCAGAACCAAGTCTTTCACCGCGAAGCGCCATAAAACTCGTCGGGCCGATTTGCGCGGCGCTGGCGCGCGACTTGATGCCGCGGCACAGCGCCGATTCGAAGCGGGCGTCTGGAAGTCCCCTCGTCCCGACTATAGACTATAAATCCGGTCGATCTTGACGACGGCTCGGACGGCGCGTCCTCACAATGGAAAGTACGTCACGGCGTCCTTCCAGTCTCCCTGCGAGCTGCACGCGATCACGACGACCAGTTCATCGATCGCCTTCCCGATGGCCATGTGGGCGTCCACCAGGAAGACCCCGGGCATGCCGAGCGCGGCCCGCACGCGGTCGTAGGCGAAACCGGGAATAGTGTTGACGTCATGAGTCAGGAGGATTCGGTCTTCCACAGCGGCCCACTCCAGCAGAACGGGATCGGGGGCCGTCGCCAGACCCGCGTCAAACGCGCGAACCAGGTCGAGGTTGGGGATACGCCGGACGATTCCACGAAGGATGCGGCCGCTGAAGTTATGGTCGCTAATCAACCTCAACATCCGTGATCCCCATCGCCCGGGCGCGCGCCATCAACATGGCGCGAAGATTGGGTCGGGGCGGCTGGGACGCCTCGATCTTGGCTCGAATAGCCCCGGCCTCCTTCTCGCGCCGACGCAGATAAGCGTCGATCGGCTCGGGGTGGCTCAGGTAGTAGCTGATGATTGCGTACACGTCCGCAAGATTCAGCGCCTCATAAGACTCGACAATGCCCTCCGCACTGGCGCCATCTCTGAACGCATGAATCACCAGGTCCAGCAACATCCGGGTGTTGCCCACCCGGATGGCACCGTACTCATCCTCGCGCAGCGGAACGTCAATCGGCTCGAACGTCATTGTTGCCACGAGAACACCCTCCCTTTCAACCACATCACGCTGCCATACATCGAATCTCCACCATTATAGTCTGTGACTCGCCGTCGCCATCCAGGGTCTTTTCGAGGACTTTCAGACACCCGGACTTTCAGACACCCATGTTCCCGTGAGACCGGAAGGTTCAAAGCAGGGCCGCGCGGGCGGTCTTTTTCCGTTCGGTACTTGACACGGCAGGACGATTTGGTACTTTTGTCCATTACTGTCGTCGTTGACATGATCTCGGCTGCGAATGCCCGGCGCTTTTTCCGGAGTCTCACTGATGCCTACATACGCCCGGCGGCAGATCGTTGTTGAAGACGAGGTCGGCGTTTATCACTGCATCGCTCGATGCGTCCGACGGGCCTGCCTCTGATGCACACGGCGTGCTTGATGCCTGCAAGCGCCCCGACGCCTGGCTCTGTGAACTGACAATCGATCGAACTGGGTGGAAACCGTGCGCGGCTTCGGTCGCCTGTTCAAGCAGGCGGCAGGGCGATCAAAACTGATCACGCACACACGACGGTCGTCTCGATACGCTCGGTCTCAGACCGCCTCGAGCCGCCGAGAGCGGATGCGCTGGTCGATTGCTGCGACCGACGAGTTCCTGGGTGTCTGAAGTCCTGTACTATCTCTGGGTTCGATCGGACGGCGGGGTCGGCCCGATCTATCTCCCACCAGCGCGGTGTGAAGTGTCCCCGCAACCCGTCGAATTTTCTTCCGCCATCAAGCCAAAGACTTACGCCGAATCGTGCGCCGCGCGATTTGACAGCTTCACATTGCGCAGGTAAAGTAGTTGCATAGGTGTAAGTGTGCGCAATCCGTTCCAGATTGCCCAGCCACCCGGTGCCGCAACGTAGTAATTCGCCGGTGCTGAAACGTGGGACATCGCGATCGATCATGAGACGCCCCGAGGCGAGTCGATCGCCCGTTTCGCGGGGCTCGGGGACGCCCGAAATCGGGCCTGGTTCAAAACGGCCCTTTTTGAGGTAACAGGACGGACCGCATCTATAACCCTGTCTAGATTCCGGTCCCGCGTCAAGGCGATCGGATTCGTGCAGTTTCACCCGGTTCTGCCGATCATGGCGGAAGTCGCGAACGCGAGGGTTGAGACGGCAACCAGGCCGAGAGCGGTTGTTGCGATCTGGCAGGAATGGCGAGTTGGACGGGCTATTCGGTCGTCAGACCGCATTCTCGGTACATACTCGGCATACTTGGCACGCGCAGAAGCGTGCCCACTATGCCGAGTATGTGCCCAGTATGTCTCGGGCACGGCGGCCTGCGATGCACGAGCGGATGTGCCTTTCAACTGTCGAGACGGCGTGGAGAAGCACGCCGATGAGCTGAGCGGGACGGGCGAAATCGGCAAAACGCGTCGAACGAAGCCAATTTCGCTGAATCCATGAGGATCGTGGAAGCACAAGATCCGATTCAAGTTACGGCAAATTCGGGCGCTCGTTCGCGACTTGACAAGCGGGGTGGCGCGGCCAGGCATGTCGAGAATCATCTGAACTGGGGCAAACGAGTTCCCTCCAGCTTTGTAGCGCTTCGTGAGCTGTTCGCGGCCGTAAAGGACGTCTTTGCTGCATGATAGGCGGTCCGGCCATTTGTTTCGTGGTCTTTGCACTCCCGTCCTCCTGACCGCCTCCGCTGGAACACATGTCTGCGGCGCAGGAACGTGAGACAGCTCGATCGATGATGAGTCGCGCCGAGGCGATTCAGCAGCCCGATTCGCGGGGCTCGAGAGGGGCTGGAATCGGCCGAATTTGACGACACAAGAACCAATGGACAAGCAACTTATGACGAGCACCCACTCCGTCGCCGATCTCCGAGGGATTTCGTTGGCGAACCTTGCGAGATGGAACGGGGACCCTTCCAAAACGTCTCAGATTGTCTCATTTTTTCTCATCGAGAATCGCTTATCGATCGCGTCGCGGGCGGCGAGGGGGTTGGGAACCCCCGCCGAAAACGGCAATGTTTGGCGCCATTTTGCATCACGGTTTTGACGATTTTGGCCGGATTTTTCGGCGAGCTCGCCCATCAGGGCGCAAATTGGCGCGCATGCGGCCCCGAAAACGCTGGCTTTGAACCACGCCCAATCGCCAACGGACGCGCGGCGCTCTTGAAAATGGCGCACGGTTCCAAGTCGTCACGTGGCGGGCGACAATCGATGGGTGGCTGGGGTCGAGCCGGTTCGCGAGAGTTCCCGGGATCCGCTACGAGCGATTAACATCGAGTCACAGTGCAAGCGGAAAGGCCTTCGGCGTCGTTTACGTTTGCCGCCTCGACTAGAGTCCCCGCGGTTAAGCTCAACGGTCGCCGTCGCCGTCGCCGTTGGCTCCGGGTTGACGAGCTTGCCGGCTCCGGCCCCGGCCGCGCTGTAGATTCTCCTGTCGGACGCGCGTATCTTTCCAGTACAAGCGTGGCTCCGCAGCGGTATCGACCATGATAGCATGACTGTTCTGTTGGCTTTGCAAGCGATCGCCCCATGAACCCCATTGTTTTTGCCCTCCGCCGGCCGGTGACCGTGATGATGCTGGTGCTTGCGCTGGCCCTGGGCGGCGTTTACAGCGTCGTGCGCATGCAGAAGGACATCTTTCCGTCGCTGAATCAGCCAGTTCTTTACGTCATCCACAACTACGGCGGGATGGACCCCAAGCAGATCGAGGGGCTGATCACCAACCAATATGAGCTGTTCTTCCAGTACGTGAACAACGTCGAGCACGTCGAGTCGCGGTCGATCCAGAGCATGATGATGATCAAGTTGTACTTCATGCCGGGGACCGACATGGCCGAGGCCACGGCCCAGACCGTTGCGTACTGCAATCGAGCCTTGTCGATCATGCCCGTGGGCTCGCTGCCGCCGTACGTCGTCCGGCTCGACGCGGGCAGCCTTCCGGTCGGTTACCTCGTCTTTGAGAGCAAGACGAAGTCGGTCGGCCAGATGGAGGACCTGGCCTTGTACCGGGTCCGGCCGATGTTCGCTGGACTGGCGGGGATTTCCTCGCCGCCCCCCTTCGGCGGCAACATCCGGACGATCGTGGTCAGCGTCGACCCTGACCGCCTCCGCTCCTACAACCTCTCGCCCCAGGACGTCGTGAACGCGATCGACCGTGGCAACTACATCAGCCCTTCGGGCAACGTGAACATCAAGGACCAGCTCACGATCGTGCCGTCGAACACCATGGTCGCCGACCCTCAGGAGCTGCGCAACGTACCGCTCAAGCTCGGCGAAAACGTCTATATCCGCGACGTCGGCACGGTGGCCGACGCGACCGACATTCCGGTCGGCTATGCACTGGTCAACGGCCGGAAGTCGGTCTATCTGCCGGTGGTCAAGCAGGCATCGGCGTTGACCCTGACGGTCGTCAACGCGGTCAAGACGAACCTGGCCCGGTTCCAGGCGGCCATGCCCGACGACGTGACGGTCTCGTATGAATTCGACGAGTCGCCGATCGTCTATCGCGCGATCGAGAGCGTCGGGGTCGAGGGGGCTTTGGGCGCAGGTCTGACCGGTCTGATGGTCTTGCTCTTCCTGCGCGACCTGCGGGCCGTGATCGTGGTCGTGCTGAACATTCCGCTGGCACTCCTGGGATCGATCGTCGTGCTCAACCTGAGCGGGCATACGATCAACATCATGACCTTGGGCGGGCTGGCGCTCGCCATCGGCATCCTGGTCGACGAGGCGACGGTCGAGATCGAGAACATTCACACCCAGATGGAGCACACGCCGTCCTTGTCGCGCGCCGTGAGGCAGGGCAACATGGAAACGGCCGTACCGCGGCTACTGGCGCTCTTGTGCATCCTCTCGGTGTTCATACCGTCGTTCATCATGGAAGGAGCGGTGCGGTCGCTGTTCGTGCCGCTCTCACTGGCGGTCGGCGCATCGATGGTCACGTCTTACCTGCTCTCGAGCACGCTGGTGCCGGTCCTCTCCGTGTGGCTCCTGGCGAACCGTCACGTGGCGCATGCCCACGCGGACGGCCACGCGCCTTCGCCGGGACTGTTCGAGCGGCTTCAGGGACGGTTCGAGCGCCTGGTTGCCTGGACGGTCGCGCACGGCCGGGCGGTTGTCTTCTTGTACCTGATCGCGGCCGGAGCCGTCGTGGTCGTCGTGGGAGGAGGGCTGGGGCGCGAGCTCTTTCCGCGGGTCGACGCCGGCCAGTTCCAGCTCCGGGTCCGCCCGCCGCAAGGGACGCATTACGAGCTGACTCGCCAGGTCGCGCAAAAGACGCTCGAGGTGGTCGCGGAGGAGGTCGGGCCCGAGAATATCGACATCACAATGGGCTACGTCGGGGCGAACCCGCCGCAGTTTACCATCAACATGGCCTACCTCTGGAGCCGCGGCCCCGACGACAGCATGCTCCGGATCGGTCTGCGCGAGGGGAGCAAGGTCGACATCTTCGAGCTCCAGGAGAAATTGCGGAGGGTGTTGCCCAAAAAGGTAGGCGCGTGGTTCCGCGAGGAGGTGTTGCGCCTGGGCCTCACCGCCAAGCAGGCGGATCAGCGTGTCGGCGACATGGTCTTCGCCTTCGAGCCCGGCGATCTGATCGCCGAGACGATGAGTTGGGCGCGCCCGCGCCGATCGAGGTCGTTGTCAACGGCCGCAGCCTTGCTGACTCAAGCGCGTTCATGGACAAGCTCCGCGGTGAGTTTGACCAGATCGAGTCGCTGCGCGACGTGCAGATCCAGCAGTCGCTCCATTACCCCACCATTCAGGTGACGATTGATCGCGAGCGGGCCGGTTTGAGCGGCGTGACCGCGCGCGATATCGGCGAATCGCTGATCGCCGCCACATATTCCAGCCGCTACACCACCCGCATCTACTGGCGCGACGACGTCAGCGGCAACTCGTACCAGGTGCAGGTGCAGGTGCCGCCGCCGAGAATGACCGACGCGACCGACGTGGGCCTGGTGCCGCTCACGACGCCGGCACTCCGCCAGGCCGCGATGAAGACCGAATCTCCCTCGAACCCCGCGAGCCCCCTCCTGGTGCGCGACGTGGCCCGCGTCATGCGCAGCGAGATGCCCGGCGAGGTCGACCGCTACAACATGAGGCGCTATCTGAGCCTGACGGCCAATATCGAGGGCGAGGACTTAGGCCGCGTGATCGACCGGCTCGATGCGGCGATCACGCGCGCCGGAAAGCCGCCCAAGGGGACCGAGGTCGAGCTGCGCGGCCAGGTCCGTCCCATGAAGCAGATGTTCCAGAGCCTGGAGATCGGGCTCTCCGTGGCCGTGCTGGTCATCCTGATCATGCTGAGCGCGTATTTCCAGGCGCCCCGCCTGGCCTTGACCGCCGTGGCGTCGGTGCCCGCCGTGCTGGCTGGCGTCGTGCTGGCGCTCTGGGCCACGCGCACTACATTGAACATAGAATCATTTATGGGTGCCATCATGGCCGTTGGCGTGGCGGTATCGAACGCGATCATGCTGGTCAGCTTCGGCGACCGCCATCGCCGCGAGGAGGGCATGACGGCCGCCCAGGCGGCGATCACCGCGGCCAGAGGGCGGCTCCGCCCGATCATCATGACCGCGTGCGCCATGATCTCGGGGATGATTCCGATGTCGCTCGGCCTGGAAAAGGGGAGCGAGCAAAATGCTCCGCTGGGCAGGGCGGTGATCGGCGGCATGGCCTGTGCGACGTTTGCGACGCTCCTGGTCTTGCCGGCCGTTTTCACACTGCTCATGAGCCGTGTCTCGAACCAATCCCCCTCGCTCGACCCGGACGACCCGGCGAGCGCCCATTATGACCCCATCTCCGGCGACGGCCATCCCGCGGCGACGTCCGACGGCGTCGGACCAAAGCCGGCCGGCCGATTGGCCGCTTACACCGCTCATACCGACCCATCGCACGAACAGGACGCCCCGCATGACGACGCCAACCGATGACATCCCGACCGCGCCGGCCCGGCCCCGCATCCGCGTGGGGCCGGTATTCCTCGCCACCACCATGGCCGCGCTCCTGCGCGACGGTTCGGCGCAGGTCTCCTGACCCCGCCGTGCGCCGGACCGAAGGTCTCCCGCGGTGCGCGGCCCCGGAGACATGCGGTCACCCCGGCCCCGCAGCGCATTCGCAAGGGGCCGGTATGCCTCGCCACAGCCATGGCGGCGCTTCTGGCGAATGGCTGCGGGCACTCGCAGCACAGCGGAGCACCATCAGGCCGAAGCACTGCCGGGGCCGCGAACGGGGAAGGCAAGACGGCCGGCATCCGGGTGATCCGGGCCGAGCGGCGGGACATCCGGATGACGGTCGTCCAGCCGGGAACGATCGAGGCGTTTGAAACGACGCCGGTCTATTCCCGGATCGCCGGCTATGTCGAGAAGTACCGCTATAACATCGGCGACCGCGTCAAGCGGGGCGATGTCTTGATCGACATGTGGGTTCCCGATCTGGTCGAGGCGCACCAGCAAAAGATCGCCGCAACGCATCGGGCTGAAGTTCAGATCGAGGTGACGAAAAGCGCGCTCGAGGCCGCGGAGGCCAGGGTCAAGACCACCGAGGCCCGGATCGTCTCAGCCAGGGCAGGCGTGAAACGGGCTCAGGCCAGCTACACGCGCTGGGATTCGGAATACAAGCGGCTCGAGACGCTCGTCGGCCAGCACGTTCTCGACGTGCAGGTGCGCGACGAGACGTATCGCCAGTTCGAGGAAGCCGCCGCCGCGCGCGACCAGGCCGATTCCCTGGTCGTCGAAACGACCGCCGACCGCGACCGCGCGATTGCCGATCGCGACAAGGCGCGCGTTGACGTCGAGGCCGCCCGAGCAGATCTGGAGGTCGCCAAGGCCGACGAGCGCCTGGCCAAGGTGCTGCTGGATTACGGTCAAATCAAGGCGCCATACGCCGGTGTGATCACCGAGCGCAACGTCAGCCCCGGCGACTACCTCCAGCCCGGCGGCAGCACGAGCGGACGGCCGCTTTTCGTCCTGGAGCAGATCGACCCGGTCCGCGTCTTTGTCGGCGTTCCCGAGCTCGCCTCGTTCTTCATCCACGAGGGCGATATCGCGCTCATCCGGTTCCAGGCATTGCCCGGAATCACGCGCGACGGCAAAGTCGTCCGCTCGGGCTTCGCGCTCAACCCGTCCACGCGCACCTTGCAGACCGAGGTTGACGTCGCGAATGGGGATGGCCACCTCCATCCCGGCTGGTACGCCACCGTCACCATCGCGATCGAGCGCAAGCAGGTGTGGGCCCTTCCGTCGGACGCCATCGGCTTCCACGGAACAGACAATTACTACGTCTTTCTTGAGATTGACGGCAAGCCCGTCCGTAAACGGATCATCATCGGCGTCTCCGACGATCTGTACACCGAGGTCCTCCGGAAGAGCGCCCCCGGCCTCAATACCAACGTCTGGCCGACATTCGACGGCACGGAGCGTGTCCTTGCTGGCAACCTCGACATCCTGGGCGAAAGCCAGCCGGCGAAGACAGAGGGAAGCGGCAATCCATGATGGGATCACTCGGTCGAACCGAGAACCTCGACCGGCTGCGCGGCCGGGCGACGTGGGACGTTGTCATTATCGGCGGCGGGGCCACGGGCCTGGGGTCGGCCGTTGACGCGGCGGCGCGCGGCTATCGGACTCTCCTTGTCGAGGCCCGCGACTTCGCCCAGGGAACCTCCAGCCGCAGCACCAAGCTGATCCACGGCGGAGTGCGCTACCTGGCCCAGGGAAACATCGCCCTGGTTCGCGAAGCGCTCAAGGAGCGTGGCGTCCTCTTGCGGAACGCTCCGCACCTGGTACACCCCCGCGACTTTGTCGTGCCGGCCTATCGCTGGCTCGATTTGCCGTTCTACGGCATCGGACTGAAACTCTACGACCTGCTCGCGGGCCGATACGGAATCGGGAGATCGCACCGCGCCGGCCGCAATGAGGTCATCGAGCAAATCCCCACGATCCGCACCGAAGGCTTGCACGGCGGCATTGTCTATACCGACTGTCAGTTCGACGACGCCCGCATGGCGATGACCCTGGCGCGAACGGTCGTCGACCTGGGTGGGACCGCGCTCAACTACGCGCCGGTTACGGGGTTCATCAAGAATGGCGGCCGGATCGCGGGCGTGATCGCGCAGGACGCCGAGAGCGGCGAGTCGTTCGAGATCTCGGCGCGGGCCGTGATCAATGCGACCGGCGTTTACGTCGACGGTGTGCGGCGGCTCGACGACCCGAGTGCCGCGCCGATTCTGTCGCCCAGTCAAGGAGCCCACCTGGTCTTGGGCCGCTCATTCCTGCCGGGCGCAAGTGCTCTCATGGTGCCCAGGACCGACGACGGCCGCGTCTTGTTTGCGATCCCCTGGCACGACCGGGTCTTGGTCGGCACGACGGATACGCCGATCTCGAGCCTTCCGACCGAGCCCAAGCCGCTCGAGGCGGAGCTTGACTTTCTGCTGGCGCACGCCACGCGCTACTTGAGCAAGCCGCCCCAGCCGTCGGACATCTTGAGCACCTTCGCCGGACTGAGGCCCCTGCTCCGCGGCCATGGCGGCCTGGCCACGGCCAAGCTTTCGCGGGAGCACGCCGTCGTCGCCTCGAGCGCCGGCCTGGTCACGATCACCGGCGGAAAATGGACCACCTACCGGCGGATGGCGACCGACGCGGTGGACCAGGCGGCGAGGGTTGCCGGCCTGGCGCCGCGGCCCGCCGCGACCGCCGATCTCAAGCTGCACGGATGGACCGAAGGAAACGCCAGCGGCGACGGCGAGTTGACCCTGTACGGGTCCGACAGGCCGGCGGTCCTTGCCGTGCTTGCCGAGAGACCGGAATGGAGCGAACGGCTGCATCCAGCTTTGCCCTACCGCGCAGGCGAGGTGGTCTGGTCGGCTCGTCACGAAGCGGCCCGCACGATCGAGGACGTGCTGGCGCGGCGGACGCGCGGCCTGTTTCTCGACGCCAGGGCCAGCATGGAGGCCGCGCCGCTGGTCGCTGGGATTCTGGCGGCCGAGCTGAGCCGCGACCAGGTGTGGCAAGAACGTCAGGTCGAGGATTTCCGAAGGGTGGCGAGCGGCTATCTTTGGTAACGCCCCGGATGTCGTTGGTAGAGTGAGCCGTCAGCTCCAGAAGCAATCCATGGGGTCGCGCGCGATGAAGTCGAGGGCGTCGTCGAGTGAGAGGACGGTCGTTCCCATCATGCCGACGGGTGCGCAGCAATCCTGATCCGCGCTCCAGCGCAGGACCTCGAAGCGCCTGCTGCGCTCCTTGGGGCGAAGGCGCGCGACCGGCGTGCCGGTATCTTCGCGAATCAACGTGTAACCTCGTGCGTCCTTCCGGACAGACACCCCCCCGCCCTGCTCGCGGTTGAACGCCTCGATGCGGCTCTGCACGAAGTCGATGATGACCGATGTCTCTCGACGGTTGCTCTTGGCCGCCGATTGCTCGGCTCGATCGGGTGCGTGGCGTCTGGGTGAGTTTTTCGACTTCATTGGGTCCCTCCTTGCCTCGAAAGAGCAACCTGGCGATCGCGGACACATCCGGCAAGGCTTGCTATCAGGCTAAAATGAGTTCCCTGGCTCCGCGTGCATCGTTTAGGGCGAGCGTTTCTGATCCTGAGTGGCTGCTGCGAGCGGACACCTCGTGATTGCTTATCATACCCAATGCCGAAGCAAAAGTAGAGGACCAAACCTCTCGGGCCGGGTCGGTTTCGATTCCCGTGATTGCCCCCGATTGGGAGGGCGAGGCTCCGTCCGAGCCTTGTCAAAGCTAGTGCCGACTCGGACAGAGCCTCGCCCTCCCGGACCAGCCCGATGACAGTGTCGACTCACACGCATAGACTGGGGCAATCCGGAGCCGGGCCATCGGGCTGTACGATGAACCGATCCGTGTCGAACCGGAGTCCGGGCTCCGGGAGCACCCATTTTCCTCGAAGGAACCCTGCGATGGCAAGTGGTGCGGACGTGCTGGCGGACGGGCTGGCCCGGTGGGGCGCGAGCCATCTCTTCGGAATGCCGGGGTCGCATTCCACGACGATCTATGACGCAGTCGGCCGCCAGGGCTCGATCAGCACAATCCTGGTACGCAACGAGCAGGCCGCCGCATTCGCGGCCGACGGTTATGCCCGCGTAAGCGGCCGGCCCGGCATCGTCTGCACCACCGCCGGCCCTGGCGCGACCAATGCTCTTTCCGGCATCGCGGAGTGCTGGGCCGATTCCGTGCCCGTCCTCTTGCTAGCGGGGCAGGTGAACTCCGCCACCCTCGACCAGGAGTGCGGCAACTACCACGAGATTGACCTGGAACAGATCTTCAGGCCGGTGACCAAGTGGTGCGGGACCGTGCGGCGCCGGGTCAGATCCCGGCATTACTCGGCTCGGCTTTCGCCGCCATGACCCGCGGACGTCCCCGTCCCGCTGCTCTGTTCTTGCCGCAAGACCTGATGCGCGAGCCCTGCCCGGTCTCGGCCGATCGATTGGATTTTCAAGAATGCCCCGTGGCGTCCCTACCCGCCGCCGCGATCGCCCAAGCCGCGGAGATGTTGGCCGGAGCGGATCGACCGATCATTCTCGCCGGCGGTGGCAGCTTGTGGTCCGAGGCCGCCTCTGAGATCAAGGCGCTCGCGAAACGGATCGAGGCGCCGGTCGTTACCACGCTCAATGCCAAGGGACTGCTCGACGAGCGCGATCCGCTATCGCTCGGTCATGCCCGTTCGGCCCGGGCCCGGGCCGTCTTACCGCACGCCGATGTGATGCTGGCCATCGGTTGCCGGTTCACCGAAGTCATGACCGACTGGAGGCGGTTGCCGGTTCCCCGAGCGCTCATCCAGATCGACCTCGACCCGCTTCAGATCGGGATGAACTATCCGGCCGTCCTGGGAATCGTGGCCGATGCCAGAGCCGCCGTACGGTCGATCCTGGACGCATTATCGCCCCGGCCCCGGCCCAGCGGCTGGGGAAAACTGTGGGAAGAGGCGCGGGATCTCCGTCCCGCCAAACCGGAGTGGTTGATCGATACGTTGCGCGATGCCCTGGCGGGCGATGTTCCGGTCTTCACCGACGCGTGCGAGATCGGTTATCGAATGCAGACGGACTGGGTTTCCCACGGACCGCGGCGGTTCTTCTACCCTTCTAATTACATCACGCTGGGCTGGGCCTTTCCCGCGGCCGTCGGGGCGGCCGTCGCCCTCGATGGCAGGCCGGTCGTCTCGGTAAGCGGTGACGGCGGCTTCGTGATGACCGCCCAGGAACTTGCCACGGCCGCTCGCTACCGCCTGAGGGTGATCGCGCTGGTCCACAACGACGCCACTTACGGCGCGATCAAGAACATTCAAAAAGGCGTGCACGCCGGCCGCTATATCGACGTCGATCTCACTAACCCCGACTTCGTCGCGCTCGCCGCGGCCTACGGCGTTCCCGGTTGTCGAGCCAACGGGCCTGAGGAATTGAGCAGCGCCGTGGGTGCAGCGCTCGAACGATCGGGACCATCGCTGATCGAGGTTCCGGACCAGTGGCGATTTCTGCGCGACCTGGCGACGCCGTTTCTGTAGCCGGTCTGAAACGGGCGCGGAAGGATTGGAGTTTGCGGGTGCCGCATCGGCGACTTCGCTCACCGGCACCCGGGAGCTGAGCCGCGAGACCACGACGTGGCCGAACTTCGCAGTTTTCGCAAGCTGGCAACGCCGTTCGAGTGGGCAGGACACTGCCGCGGGACCGCCCGCACGCGGCGGTCCAGAGCCTGCCAGCCGGGGAGGCTGGCCCACAGCCCTGAATTCGAGCCTTCCGAGTCAACCGAGAGCTTCCAATCAGCACTATTGATCCGCATCTGTGCTGGGCGCCGCGCTCGCGATTCCGGACGTATCGTCCCAAGCTGGCACCGCGAGCCGCCGCATCGCGCTGCCTTCCTCGAATACCAAGACCTCCGCCGTGGCCCAGCCATTGTCGGGGAAGCGCCTGGGACAGGTCCACGTCCCTTCGGCACTCAAACCCGCGAAGACGACCACCGAGCGATTGGAGGCCAGCGGGCTTGGACCGGCGGCCACGACTGCGGAGTGCGGATGGGCGAAGGTCTCACCGGCAATCGTGAACGAAGCGGCCCCGAACTCGACCGGCAGCGCCTTGGCCAGATGGTCCGTTATCCGGTTGGTCGCGGGCCGCCCGACCAGCAGAATATGAAAGTCCTTGAGGAAATTCTTATCGACATCCTTGTCGGCTTTGATCGGAACAGTCATGTTGGCCCAGCGGCTGGCCAGCTTGCGCTGCAAGCTCTGCGCGGCCTCCCGCTGGGCGTCGGCCTCGGCGAGCGTGCCGTAGACGATCAGCGTCTTGTCGAGCTGGCGCTCGAACGAATCGACCGACCAGAAGCGGCCCGTCGACTTGCGATCGCGCACATCCCGGCCGAGCCTCGACAGAGCGTCGCCGTTGAGCCAGGCGTCTCTGAGCTCGCCCAGGGGTTTGCCGAGCGCCTTTTCGGCCGCATCGAAAAAGGCCGCCGATGAGACCGGCAAGCCGGCGTGGGTGCGACCGAATTCGTCCATGAACTTGTCAAACAGCTCCAGGCCCAACCGCGAGCGCAGCTCGGCCAGGATCAGCACGCCCTTTCCTGAAGCGATGTCGTACCATTCGTCGGATCGTAAATCGGCGCGGATCTCAACGAGGGGGATGTCCTTGCCGCCACGGCGCGCAACCGCCGTGAGATAGCGTGAAGCGGGCACAAACAAGCCCAGACTGATCCGGTCGCGGTCTCGCCTGCCGAGCTTCGCGCTGCAGCGCTGACCATTATCGCCTTCTCGCTGGCCACGATCCCTTCGTATTCGGCGAAGGCAGCCGCCAGCCAGATGTCGGCATCGGTAGCGGGCAAGAGCGTGCCGTGCCAGACCGGCGTGTGCTCGCGCTGGGCGGCCGCATCATCGCTGTGATTCAATCGCGCCAGATCGACCGGCTTGCTCGCGGTTTTTTTGCCCGCCAGCGGCGAACCCGCTCGCAGCACGGTCCAGTCGTTGGGAATCAGCGGACGGATCGACGAGAATCGGCGACGCTCGGCGTCGCTCGGCTCCCAGGCGTGACCCAGGGGCGGGCCGAACTTGGCCCAGGTCGAAAGCTCGCGGGCCATCGCCGTGGTGGTGAACTTGGCGTCGAGGGAATGCGCGGCTGCCAGGGGCGGCGTCGTGAACGCCGTGAAGCCGAAGTTGAACGTCGATCCCCTTGGTCTTGCGATCGAAGAGTTGAATCCAAGAGCGGTCGCGGTCGGATGGGTGAAAGACGACATTCGCCGGCCGGCCGCCGACTGAAGGAATGGTTTCCATCCGCACCTGCACGTCCTTGGCGTTGTTGCAACCCCAGTAAAACCCGGCCGTGCCGCCGAACCACTCGTTCTTGCTGCTCTTCCACAAGCGGCTCTTGTGGGTGCCCAGCTCGAACAAAGCGATCTCGTTCTTCCTGGTGTCGGCCATCAGCCATTCGTTGGTGTAAAGGCCGTTGTTGCCTTGTTTGAGGATCTCGACGGCCTGATCGATCGAGTCGGCATATTGCAGCGCGCGGCGGATGCGATCGGCCAGCGGGCTGCCCGTGGCGTCAAATTTGGTCTGGGCCAGGGTGGTCTCGCATACGACCAGGCCGCCGTCGCTCAAGTAATAGTCGAGCCCGCTCATGATACCGCCTGGATACGTCTGCATGAGCACGCGATGGCCGCGGGAGGGCTTGACGTCGAGCCAGACATTGTAGTGATAGGCGTGGAACAGGTTCCACATCGTGATGTGGCCGATCACAACCTGGCCGTCGGCGGTGGCGGGGCCGGTCGCCGCGAAGGCGCTGCAATGCGATTCCTGCGGCCGGCCGGGCCCTTTTTCGGCCGGCTCCCGGAATCGCCGGCCTTCAAGACCCGTCGCCGTGGCCTCCAGGGCATTCTCGAGGAAGTTGGTTTCAATGTCGGCATTGATCGTGACCACGTCGAGGAAATCGACCGCACGGCCGTCGTACCTGGCCCCGGCCGCGGCCGCGCCGTCGGCGATCCCCTTCATTTCCTCGATGAATTCCGGGTCGAATCGACGCAGAAACAGGGCGTCGGCGATCAGCCGTAGGTGGTTCCAGGCATCAACGGGTGCCTGGGTGCCACCATAAACCGCCAGCTCGCGGATGAACCCCGCGATTTCGGGCGCCATCAACCGGCCGTGCTGGAAGCCGCGCTCATAAGGCGTCCCTTCGATGTGCAGGACGATCCAGCCCGCTTGAGGATAACGATAGCCCGAGCCGAACCGCTCGACCGTCGATGAATCAGGCCGGAACGGTCCGGCGCTCGAGCTGGGATCGGAACCAGCCGCCCACACGGAAAGGGGCGTGAAGGCAAGGGCAAATATCGCTGCGACAAAGGCGTGCTTGGGGCTCGTCATGTTCATCCTCAACGGAGCTCGGCGGATTCTGGTGCCGGGGTCATAGTGCAAGGGCCGGCGAAGTTACTCCTCGCGCCCCCTCACACGATAATCGTCCGGGCGAGGTTGACGCGAGGGGTAAGTGGCGCACCGCGAGATCGAACGTCAGAATGGGTCGTCGCTGATGATCTCGCCGTCGCTATGATTTCCGCATCGCGATCATCGGTCGGCGATATTCGAAATGAGCGTCACCAGCGGGGCAAAGTAACCGACGGCCGTTACGAAGACCACCAGTCCGAGCATCAGCACGACCAGCGGGAAGAGGGTCTGGATCACCATCTGGAATCTGATCGCCAGCCGGCGCTCGGTGGTCTCGGCCAGTTCGTCGAGCGCCCACCCCAGGTTGCCCACCGCGGCAGCCGCGCGGAGGACTTCGCCATCGGCCGCGCGAATCAGATGATGACGCCGCAGTGAATCGATCCAGTCATCCCCGTGCCGCACGTCGTTCCGGGAGGCGATCAACCGGCGGCGAAACCACCGGGTCGGGTAGCGATCCCCCAGAAGCGAGAGGCCGAATTCGATCGGCTTGCTGGCATGCACCACCAGCGAAAGGGACCTAAAGACGAGCGCCGTATGACGCCGGCCCAGCAATCGGTCGAAGAGCGGAACGTGGTAGTTGCCCCAGTTCATGAATGAGAACGGCAGGAAGATGAGGAGGATCAGCTCGGCCAAGGGGAGCCAGCCAAAAAGCTCTCTGTAGTTGAGCACGCCGCTGGTCACGTGGATCATCATGATCGTGAACCGGGGGAGCCCGAGGCCGAAATCGGCGAAGATCGACTCGATCCTGGGCATGATGAAGTAGAGGATAAAACCAACTATGGTTTGCAGCGCGAGCAGCATGAGCAGGAGATAGGCCAGCCGCGAGGCGATGGCCGTCCAGATCGGCAGCCGGGCCGACTGGGCGGTCGCGGCGATCCGCAAAGCCTGGGGCAGGCGCCCGGTCGCGTGGCCGACCCAGGCGAGCAGGACGGCATCCCGCGAAGCGAGCTTCCGATTGTTCGCGAGCGCTTCGGGAAGCGCGATCCCGCCTCTCAACTGGCGGGCCAGCTCCATGATCCTCCGGTGCCCCTTACCGCGATACTGACCGGCAAAGGCATCGACCGCGGCCGCCAGCGGCATGCGATGCTCGGCCGCAATCGCCATGATCCACAAGAGCGCGTCCTGCCGGATCGCCCGCCGCCGCGCAGGATGATCGACCCACCGACCGCCGCGGCCACCAGCCCGATGAACGTGAGGATCAAGAGCGGAGGACCGATCGTGCGCCACAGCCACAAGAACACCGCGACGCCGGCAACCAGATACATGAGATGCACCAGTCGCCAGCTCGCCGCGCCGGCAGGGGTCCAAGGGGCCTCGACCTCGAGACCTTCCCACGCCGTTTCCCTCTGCGCAGCCTGCTCGGGCGCATCGAGCTCTTGATTCGGCTTCTCCGTCGGGAACGGATCGTCAGGCTGCGCTGCCACCGGATTCTCCGCGGGACTGTGAAGGGCTCAACCGCTCAGACGGCTGATCAGCGTGATCAGCGGCAAGAACAATCCCGGAATGACCATGATCAGCGCCAGCACCAGGACCACGCACACGATCGTCACGGTCGTCCCGGCCAGGGTCGCCTTCGAACGGGCCTGGGTCTCGAACAGAACGCCGGCCAGATGGAGCACCTCGGAGAGGGCCATCTGGTTCTCCGCCCAGCCCAGGAGGCGAGGCAGACCGGGCGGAAACCTCCAGAACTTGCTCATGGCCTGATCGAGGGACCGGCCCGATTCGACCTCACGGGCCATGTTGGCGCAGGCGCGCTCCATGCTCGAATCTTCCAGCCCCTGTCCCGTTAACCGGAGCGCTTCGGGCAACGGTAGTTGGCCCTCCAGCAGCAAGGCCAGGAAATGACAGAACTCCGAAAGCCGGGTGGCGGCCCAGATCGGCCCGAAGAGGGGAACCTGCGTCGAAAGGCTGCGGCGAACCGCAGGCTTGAGAAGCAGCCGAGCAGCAAGCCACGCCACGACCAGAGACAGGAACATGCAAGCAAGAGGGCCCGCGGCCTTATTGATGGCCCTCGCGCTCAGAATGATGACGATCGTCAATCCCGGCAACGGGATGCCGAAATCCATGAAGATCTTCTCGAACTGACTTACCGCGAAGCTGCTGACGAAGAGAAACAGCCCCAGCGTGATGGCGAGCGTTATCAGTGGATACGCGAGGCTCAGCATCAGCCGGCGCTTGAGGTCAACGCCCAGGCCCGCAAAGCTGGAGAAGCGAGCGAGGACGTCGCCGATCCGGCCCGATCGGGCCCCCGCGACGACGAGCCCCCGCAAATGAGGCGGAATCGCATCCTGCTGGTCTCCGATCGCTTGATCCAGCGGAGCGCCCGCCTCGAGCGCGCGGGCCAGGTCGCCCATCGATCGGCGGAGCCGGCCCCGCGGCAGCTCCTCGCTCAACGCGGCCAGGCCGGCTGCCAGGGGCAGGCCGGCCCTCGTCAGCCCGGCGATCTGGCGCGAGAGCTCGGCGGTCTCCGCGCCCGTCAGTCCGCTCCCGCCGCCGTTTGACGCTCCAGTATTCCCCATGTCGATCCCCATCCGAGAATCAGGTCATTCTGTCATCATGGGTTGCCTGTCAAAACGCGTCGTCGCTGATGATCTCGCCGTCGCTGCGGTTTGCCAGGTGCTGATAGACGGCCGGATTGACCGACTCTTTCACGTACCGCACCGCGCCGTTGCAAAAGAGGAAGTTAGCGCCCTGGCCATGGTGGCTGCTGAATCCGCCCGTGTAACCGACCGGAAGCAGCCCGTCGCCCACCAGCTTTTCTATTTCTTCCGGCTGAGGACGGGCTTCGGAGGCATTGAAGGGACCTCGGCCCATCGCCGTGAAGAGCAGATCGGGCTCGTTGATGCGGCGTCCAGTGTTGCGGAGCGTGGCCCGCGTGCCCGACGCCCAGCCCAAGGACGGCCCGCCGCCGACCACCTCACTAAGCAAGATCGTATACGCTGGACCGTCCGTGATGTCGTCATAGCCGATCCGGCTGTTCAAGTAGAGTACGCCTCGGTTGCTCGCATCGATCGGCGCGTCAACATCGTGGTGACAGCCCGCATAGTTGCTCGTTGCTCGCCGCGAGTCTGACGGGCAGCTAAGCGTACTCATGACGGCCGTTCCCGCAGTCATGTTGCTCGGGTGGTAAACGCCGTAGCGGAAGTCAAACCGCCGGTAGACGTTGTTCTGCCCGATGAACGGTAGGATCTGCACGACCCAGCTATGGTGATAACCGCTTGGCAGGTTGAGGATGGGCCCTTTCTCGTTGACCACGCCGGGCGGCAGCACGTTGTGCGCCGAGGCGTAGTTGCCCAGGGCGAGACCCAACTGCAACAAGTTGTTGGTGCACTGGGCGCGCTGCGCCGCCTCGCGCCGACTGGATCGCCGGCAGGAGCAAGGCGATCAAGACCGCGATGATCGAAACCACCATGATCAACTCGATCAAGGTAAACGCGGAACGACGCTTCATCGGCTCATGCTCCGTTAGAATCGGGACGCAAGGACCTTCCCGGTAGAGTCGGCTTTCGCTGGGCGAAAGCACGTCCTTTCGCGGAGCGAAAGGCGACACTCATTTTCGCTTAGGGACCGCGCAGAAATAACTTTGCTAATTGTGGTGCAGGCGTCCCGCCTGCCGGCACGGGGAATGCAGGCGGGACGCCTGCACCACAACCATGAAGTCGCCAAACTCATTTTCGCGGCGCGCCTTGGCATTAGAACTTGTCGGCGTCGATGAACTCGCCGTCCGCACGATTTCCCAGCAGCCGCAGTACTCCAGCGGCGATGCTGGCCTTGATGAACCGAACCCCGCCGTCGCCGAACGCACAGTTGGCGCCGCCGGGATGCCGGCTCTTATAGCCGCCCACGAACCGGAGTGCGTCCGCCGACGCAGTCACCTCTCCGTCTCCCGTCGAACCTGACTCCACCACGCCGGCATCGACCGGCGGCGCAGGTGCGCCAGGACGCACCGCAGGCGCCACCGGCGTGCTCTGCTGGTTGATGACGGTGCCCGTATTGCGCAAGCTGGCCCGCGTGCCCGAGGCCCAGCCTAGCCCCAGCCCGTCGTTCAGCTTCTCGCCGATGAAGATCGTCTGCGAAGTGCCGTCAGTCACGTCTTCATAGCGGATCGCGCTATTGAGAAAGAGCACACCCTTGTTGTTGGCCGCGATTGCCGCCTCGACGTCGTGGTGATTACCCGCGTAGTTGTTCATGGCCACGCCCAGCGCCCCCCGGCCAGGCCCGTTGTCCGACGGGCAGAGAAAGCTGCGCACCAGCGTCCCTCGCGTCGTGCTGTTCTCCGTCTCGTAGAGGCCGAGCTTGAAATTGAAGTGGTTGTAAATCGTGCGGGCCTCGATGTACGGCAAGATCTGGGTGAGCCAGCCGAAATGATAGCCTTTCGGCAGATCCTGGATCGGGCCGGTGGTGTTCACCACACCGGGCGGCAGCATTTCGTGCGACGACTCGTAGTTTTGCAGCGCAAGCGCCACTTGCATCAAGTTGTTGACGCACTGGGCGCGCCTTGCGGCTTCGCGCGCCGACTGGACGGCCGGCAGCAAGAGCGCGACCAGGACCGCGATGATCGCGATCACGACCAGGAGCTCGATCAAGGTAAATGCCCGCGCCGGTGCTAGACCGGGCGCGCGGCGAAGTGCTGGGGAAAAACGCATCACGGTACCTCGAGTCATGGCGCGACTCCTGCCTTGTCTGGTTCGAGATCGATCAAGATTTGTTTGGTTTGCCGCGATCGCGCGGGCGGATCGAGGGGATAATCAGCCTGCACGCGAACGCGCCTGCGATTCCCATTTTCCCGCACGCGTTCGACTGTGATCGTGATCATGGCCGCCGCCTGAGGCGGCGAGCCGGAAGATTGGCTCGGCGCGGAGCCAGTGGGAACAGCAAGATCCTGGGCGTGGATTGGCCACTCTTCACCAGGGTAATTCCGGTCGGCGGCAAGCCGGCCGAGGGCGCGGTCGAACCCGGATTCCGCCAGCCATTCGGCCTGGAGCCGCTGCTCCTGGGACCGAACCTGGTGGCGCTGGGCCAGGCCCACCTTGAGCAAGGCCGCCCCGATCAGACTGATGACGATCAGGCAGACCAGGACCGCGACCGTGGTCAAGGCCCGCCGGGAACGTCTCTGGGACTGCGATCTGCTGATCATCATGGCGGCGGCCCTCCCTTCTTTCCAACGGCAAGGGCGTGCCGCTTGCCGACCAACGCCACCGCCTCCAGCGGTCGAGCCGAGGCTGTGCCCGTCGTACGATCGTGCTTTTTGATGAGCAGGGCCACGAACTGGCGGCCTGCCTCGGAACGAATTTGAAAGTCGATCTCGCGTGCGGCCGGCAACGAATACAGCTCCCGGCGCGCGACATTGCCGTCCTGGGATTCGACCCGAATGACCGCTGATTTTCTGGGCTCGTAGACCACGTCGTGCTTGGGCCCGAGTGCAAGCCGCAGGCCCGGTGCCTTGCCGCCGCCGGCGGGCGCGGCGTCGAGCTGGGCATCGGCGGCGGCGTGGGCGTCGCTGCGAAGCTGGCGAGCGAGCCGTTCCAGCCCCACTTGCGCATTCAAGCGCGACTGTCCGTCCGTCTTGAGCCGCAAGAGAGCCTGGATCGTGAAGGCGCAGAGGCCAAGCGTCGTGGCGACGGCCGTGATCAGGACCATCATTTCGATGATCGTGATGCCCCGGCGCCTGGGTTTGGCTCTGGCGTTATGGCTGATCATGGGCTGATCCTCCGACGTTCAATCCAGGAGGTCAGGCGGACGGGAGCGGCCCATTCGCCACCGCGGTCGCGCCAGCGAAGCTGGATCGCAATCCGTTTGGCCGATCGGCCCGCGCCGGGCTGGCTCTTCGTGATGTCGACTTTCAGGTCGGCCTCGGGCAGCGACCGTGCGGTCCTGGCCGGGGCCGCGTATTCGCGCCAGCTCGGGCGTGACCTCGTCATAGGGATGCGCCGCCAGGCGCTCCATCAGGTTGGCCACTTCCACGACAGCCTGCTCCCGCCGCTCGGCGGCTCGGCGCTCGAGCGCCACCCATCCGAGAACCTTGACCGTCATGCCCATGATGATCACGAGCAAGACGGTGCTCATCGTCACCTCGGCCAGGAGCGAGCCGCGGCGGTGGAGAACCCTGCGGCGCGACCGCACGGCCCGCGGCGGGCCGCCCGTTCCGGGTCGCCTGTTCTGGAGCGAAATCGCGATCATCGGTCACCGAGCTCCGAAATGATTTTGACCAGCGGGGCAAAGAAACCGAGAGCCGTCACGAAGACCACCAGGCCCAACATCAGGACGACCAGCGGGAACAAGGTCTGGACCAGCATCTGGAATTTGAGCGCCAGCCGCCGCTCGCTGCTCTCGGCCAGTTCGTCCAGCGCCCACCCCAGGTTGCCCACCGCGGCCGCCGATCGGAGCACCTCGCCATCGGACGGCCGGATCAGGTGATGACGCCTCAATGACTCGATCCAGTCAGCCCCGTGCCGCACGTCGGTCCGGGCTGCAACGAGCCGGCGGCGCACCCACCGGGTCGGATAGTAATCCCCCAGGAGCGCGAGCCCGAAATCGATAGGCCTGCCGGCATTGACGACGAGCGCCAGGGACCGAAACAAGAGGGCGGTATGACGCCGGCCCAGCAAGTGGTCGAAGAGCGGAACGTCGTAGTTGCCCCAGCCAATAAACGAAAACGGGAGGAAGGCGAGCAGGATAAGCTCGACGATCGGCACCCACGCGTGGAGATAGAAGTATTTCACCATCCAGTGGGACGCGTCAATCATCATGACGGTCACCTCGGGCAGCGAGACGCCGAAATCCCGAAAGATCGCTTCGAACTTGGGCACGATGAAGTAGAGGAGAAAGCCGAAGACCCCTTGCAAACCAAGCAACAGCAGCAACAGATAGCCCAGCCGCGACGCAATGGCGACCCAGATTGGCAACCGGGCCGACCGCGCCGTCGAGGCAATCCGCAACGCCCGCGGCAACTGTCCGGTTGCTTCACCGACCCTGGTGAGCAGGACGGCGTCCCTCGAGGCGATCTTGCGCTGCCTCGCGAGCGCCTCGGGAAGCGAGGTGCCGCCGTCCAGCTCGCTCGCCAGCTCCATGATCCTGCCGTGCGAGCGGCCCCAGTATTGATCGGCGAACGCCGCGATCGCAGGTGCCAGCGGCATCCGGTTCTCGGCCGCGATCGCCATGATCCACAGGAGGGAATCTTGCCGCGAAGCCCGCCGCCGACCCAGGATGACCGCGCCCCCCACGAGCGCGCCCACGAGCCCGATGATCAGGAACACGACGAGGGGAGGACCGAACGTGACCGCCAGATAGAAGACCACCGCCGCCCCGGCGACCAGATAAATGAGATGCAAAACCCGCCACGGCCTCGGGTGAGTCGATCCCCGCGCGTACTCCATTTCAAGATCGCCCCCGGGCGGTTTGGCGTCCGCCCGATGTTCTTGCGCACCGCGATCGCTCTCGGGCTTATCGGTCGCGAACGGCTGGGCGGGCTCGGTGGGCACGGCGTCTTCCCTCGGCTACGGACAGGACAGGCCACTCTACGGGACAATCAACCGCTCAACCGGCTGATCAGTGTGATCAAAGGCAAGAACAGCACGGGAATGATGATGGCCAGAGCCAGCACGTTGAGCACGCAGGCGACGGTCACGATCATCCCGACCAGCGTCGCTTGCGAGCGCGCCTGGGTCTCGAACAACGCTCCGGCAAGCTGCAACACTTCGGGCAAGGTCATCTTCTCTTCTGCCCAGCCCAGGAGACGAGGCAGTCCGGGCGGGAACCGCCGGAGCTTGCTCATGGCCAGGGCGAAGGACCGGCCCGATTCGACCTCGGTGGCCATGATGCTGCAAGCGCGGCTCCATGCCGGAATCTTGAATTCCCTCTCCCGTCAATCGCAGCGCTTCGGGCAGCGGCGACCGGCTCTCCAGGAGCAGGGCCAGCAGGCGACAGAACTCGGAATGCCGGACCGGGGCCCAGATCCATCCCAGGAGAGGCAACCGCGTAGACAGGCTGCGCTGGCTCGCACGATTAAGGAAAATACGAGCAGCCAGCACCACCAGGATCAGGAACGCCGCGACGGCGCCGACCGGCAAGCACGCCACACTGATGAAGTGCGCGACCGAAACGACCAGACGCACCAACCCCGCCACCGGCACGTTGAAGTCCCTGAAGATGTGGTCGAACTGCGCCACCACGAATGTGCTGACGAAGATCGACAGCGCGATCGCGATCGCGAGGGTTAAGAGCGGATAAGCCAGGCTCAGCACCAGCCGGCGCTTCAGATCGTTGGCGAACCCAGCGTAAGTGGAGAAGCGCAAGAGAATATCGCCCAGCCGGCCGGATCGGACGCCCGCGATGACGAGCCCCCGCAGGTGGGGCGGAATCCGCTCTTGCTGAATCTCAACGGCCGCCGCCAGCGGCACGCCCGAATCGAGGGCACTGGCCAGTTCGGTCATCGACCGGCGCAGCCGCCCGCGGGGCAGCTCCTCGCTCAAGGCCGCTAGGCCGGCGGATAGGGGCAGACCCGCTCCGGTGAGGTCGGCAATCCGCCGCGACAGCTCGCCGGCTTGGGCGCTGGAGAGCCCGTTTCGAGCACCGTCTGTTCCGAACATTTGCATTAACTCGCCAACTGGTACAGCATATTGATCACCGGAAGGAACAGAGCAAGCGCATAGAGCAAAGTCGCGCTCGCGCCAACTGCGATGAGAAGCAGGACCGGCAAAAGGACGTAAAGTTTCTCCGCCTGGTACCGCGCCCGTTTGCGGTACAGTTCAGTCAGATTGTGCAATGCCGTCACGAGCGAGCCCTGCTCCTGACCACTGGCCAGAACCCAGCGCAACATCGGCAGGATGGACCGCCGGTCGGCGGACGCCAGGGCCGCCTTGACCGGCTCGCCGCGCGTGATGGCCTCGGAGAGCTGGCGCGCCCCCGCGACCAGCCGCCGGTTGCCGGTCGATTCCGCCGCCAGCACGAGCGCCCGCGGATAAGCCACGTGGTGCTCGAGCAAGAGCGCAAGCAACTCGGCGAAGTTGGCGGTCTCGTAGTCGTTCAAGAGCGAGTTCATCCAGGGAAGGGCCCGCAGCCAGCTAAAGCCTCGGGACTGAAACCGCACCGCCTTACCCGAGCCGACCCAGGCAATTCCCAAGAAAGCGATCAGGATCGGTCCGGCCGGCCACCAGTACCCTGCCGCGTTTCCGAACCACTCCAGCCAGCGGAGCGGCGCCGGCGCCGTCAAGCGGAGCGAATCGAACGCCTCGACGAACCGCGGCACCACCAGCGTGACCAGCCCGACGAAAAGCGCATAGGCCAGGCAGAGCACCAGGACCGGATACCACAACGCCAGCCCGATCGCGCTTCGCGCCTCGGAGTATCCGCGTACATACCGCGACAGGCCCTCGAGCGCGACGGGCAGGCGCCCCGATCGGGCGCCCGCCTCGACGACCGCCCGGTACAGAGCCGGAATCGATTTTCCCTCCCCAGCCAGGGCTTCAACCAGGCTCTCGCCGCGGCCCAGCCGCGTCCCCAAGGCCGTCGTGATCCGACCCAGCCGGCCGTGCAAGTCGCGGCCCGCCACCATCAGGCCCCGCTCGAGCGGTATGCCCGCACGGACCAGCGCGGCAATCTCGTCGTTAAGCGCAATCAACTGCTCGATCGTGATCGAACCCGGCGCTGTCAACGGGAGCTCGCCCTCTGACATGGATCGCCCACCTTTTCCCCGGCCCTCGTTGCACGACCGGCACCACCCTACGACAATTGTGACAGCCCTATCTCACCACATCTGTCGGAGGCTGTCAAGCGCGGTCTTGCGGTATTTTGCCGACCCCCAGGGCCCGGCGCACTTCGGCTGGCGAGGTCAGCCCCGCTAGGACGGCGGCAACCGCCCGCGACCAGCGATCGATCATGCCCGCCTGGCGCGCGATGCTTTCCAGGCTGCGCACGTCAAGCCGCGCCAGAACCGCGCGGGCGAACTCATCGGTTTCAGGCAAGAGCATCTCCGCAAGCACGGTGCGCCCCGCGTAACCCGTCCCATGGCACAATTCGCAGCCGCGGGGAACGCGGGCGGATTGAACCGGCAGGCCGAGCAGGTCCTCAGGGCGGCTCGACCAGCCGGCGCAGGTCGCAGAGCTTGCGTACGAGGCGCTGGGCGACGATCGCCCGCAGTCCGCTGCGGACGACGTACGGCTCGATCCCCATATCGAGGAACCGGCCGATGACCTCGCACGCGCTGCCGGCGTGGAATGTCGTCAGGATCAAGTGACCGGTGAGCGCCGCCTGAAGCGCGATCTCGGCCGTGGTCTTGTCGCGGACCTCGCCGATGGCGATGACCTCGGGGTCCTGCCGCAGGAGCGATTTCAAGCCCGTTTCGAGCGTCAGTCCCGCGGCCGGGTTGACCTGGGACTGGGCGACCCCCGCCACGACCGATTCGATCGGGTCTTCCAGGGTGACCAGGCTGCGCTGGCCGGCCGAGCGAGCCGCCAATTCGCGCAGGCAGGCATAGATCGTCGTGGTCTTGCCGCTGCCGGCCGGGCCGGAGAGCACGATCGCACCCGACGTTTCCTCGAGCGCCAGCGCAAGCTCGTCCTTGACGCCGCCGGGCAAGCCGAGATCATCCAGGCGGAGGAACCGGCCCGGCTCCGCGAACATGCGGACCACGGCCTTTTCGCCAAACAGGGTCGGAAATGTGCTCACCCGCATCTCGACCTCGCCGGGTGCGCCCCTGATCCGACCCTCCTGGGGCACGTCGGTCCGATAGGTCAAGAGGTCCGCCAGAACCTTGAGCCGGGCCACGATATTGGGCGAGCCCTTCGCCGGCAGCAAGGCGATCGCTTGCAGAACGCCGTCGATCCGCCAGCGCAGCTCCAGACCATCCGAGCAAGGCTGAATGTGAACGTCGCTGGCTCCCGACCCTCGAGCCTCGGCCAGCACACAGTCGACGACCTCGGTCGCATACCGCGGACCGGCGGCGTCCATTCGCCCCAGCGTTTCTGCCAGGCTCTGCACAGGCACCGATTTGGATCTCCCAGACCTCTTGCCTCGACCAGCGACCGGTCAGCCCCGGCCGCCCTCGCAGCAGGTTTCGCAGATGGTCCGGCAACGACGGCACACGAGCTTGCCGCGAATCTCGCCCAGCGATCCACCGCATACGGGACACGCCGGCCGTTGCTGCCGGTCGTCAGCCGCTGACGGTTCGTCTCGCGTCGCTTTCGGTGGATCGCCAGCATCAAGGGGCATTGGTAGTGATGAGCTGAATGAGTGTGCAATCGAGATCATGAGTGAGCGGCCACCTTGCTCGATCATATCCCCTGGTCAACCGAGCGGCAAGCCGGAGGCGGCGCTGGGCTCTTGCTGGTGTCACGGCAGGAGATCAGACACCTTGATCCGGCCGGCTTCGACACCCGCGATCACGACCGGGACCGCGTCGCCGGGCCGGAATACCTCGACCGAGCCGTAGCCATCGTCGGCCGGAGCGGAATACACCTCGACCTGACGGTCGTTCAGGTTGACGATCCAGTAGACCGGGATGCGGCCGCGGGCGTACGCAAACCGCTTCTGGCCCTGGTCCATCGGGAGCGATGTATCCGCGACTTCGACCAGGAGCGCCACGTCCTCGGGGCCTGGTATGCGGCCGCGGTAATCGTCACGCGACCCGCGAACAATCGCCACGTCAGGTTCGGGCTCGTCGAATTCGGGAATCCGCACCGGGTCTTCCTTCCGCGTACTCCATCCGGAGGGGAGCACACGAGTCGTCGCGTCGAGAACACTTCCCACGGCCCATATGTGCGGCGGTTTCTTACTCATCTGTTTCACCAGGTAGCCATTAATGAGCTCAACGCGAGGATCGTCGAGCAACCCCGCCAGTCGCTCGTATTCGTCAACGGTAATGCGGTAAAATCCGGGGGACTCTGGTGGTAGGTGCGATGACGGCGGCACTGTCGTAATGGTGGACATGTCGAGGCCCCAAAGCGCAATGTCGGCCGCCGACGGCTCAACTCAACATCTCATTGATGCAGACCGGTCGCAAGCCTGACAGCGATGAATTCTACGGCAAAGCCCGGCACCGAGTCGAGGCCATGGAGTGGATGGACCAGGGCGGTTACAATCTTCGTCCATGAAAATGGATCGCGCAACGATCGAGCGCCTGAAACCTCGCGTCAACCGCCAGCGCCTGCTCGAGACGGCGATACGGCTCGTCGAGGTGCCCAGCCCGACCGGCGCAGCCGGTGCCGCCAGCGATCGCCTGGCCGAGATCCTGGTTTCTGATGGTTTTTCGGTCGAGCGCCCCGATGGTGGTTACCCGCATTCCCCGGCGGTCGTCGTGCGCTTTCCGAGCGGCCGGACGGGGCCAACGCTTCAATTTGACGGACATCTCAACACGGTCCACCTGCCGTTCGTCGCGCCAGGGGTCGATGGCGGCCGGCTCACCGGCAGCGGCGCATCGGACATGAAAGGCGGCCTGGCCGCGGCCATCGAAGCCGTGCGCGCCCTCCGCGACTCGGGAGAGCTGACCGCCGGTTCGGTGCTTCTGACAGCCCATGACCTGCACGAAGCCCCGTGGGGCGACGGCCGCCAGCTTGACGCGCTGATTCGCGAGGGCATCCGCGGAGACGCCGTCCTCATCCCCGAGCCCTTGTGCGCGGTGCTGCCCGTGGCCGGACGCGGCAACGCGACGTGGAAGGCCGTGATCCGCCGGGCCGGACCGCCCGTTCACGAAGTCATGCGGCCGCCCGGCGAGCCGAGCGTGATCGCGGCGGCCGCCGACCTGGTCGCGCGGCTCGGCCGGCTCGAGGAGGAGCTCAGAGCGGTGACTCATCCGGTCTGCGGCTCGGCGAGCGTATTTGTCGGCCAGATGCACGCCGGCGAGATTTATAACCAATACCCGCAGGAGGCCTGGCTGGAAGGCACCCGGCGCTGGCTGCCGGGAACCGATCGCCGCCAGGTCGAACGCGACTTCCGCGGGCTGCTTCGTGAGCTCGCCGCCCAGACGGGAACCACTGTCGATTGCACCTGGTTTTTCATCCGCGACGCCTTTGCTCTCGATCCTTCGAGCAGGCTGGTTGCGACATTCCAGCGATGTTACGAGTCAATCTCGGGCCGTCCGCTCCCGACCGGCGCCAAGCCATTTGTCGACGACGGCAACAGCTTCGCCGCCTCCGGCGGCATCCCGGCGATCACCCACGGGCCTCGGGGTGGTGGTCAACACACCGTCTCCGAATGGGTCGAGATCGACGACCTGGTGCGGCTAGCGTGGCTGTACGCCGCCGTCGCGGTCGAGTTCTGCGACCAATAGCAGAGTGGCTTCCCCCGTTAACTTCCTGAGAACGACATCCCCGCGAGGAAAAACATTCATGGCAACGAATCCCGCCAAGGAACGATACATCCAAAGAATTCGCTCGGAGTCGGCGTTTCCCGCGTTTCGCTCCCTCATTAAACCTCTGATATGGCGCGGCCCCCCCAAGAAACCGACTTCGGTGCTCCTCGAGTTCGGTTTCGCCGAAGAGGGCGTCGTCATCCCTCGGGTTGCCCGATGGCTCGATTCCGCGCCGCCCCGGGTGCTCTGCCTTCACGACGTCGGTTGGGAGTTGCTCAGAGACGCTCTGATTGGATCGGGAGCGAGACCTAACAAGGCGATCCAGCGGACCGCGCTGCGCGGGGCCGCTGATCTTGGTCGTTAGACGGCGAGAGCGATGGATGTCTCCACGACCCGACATTGGACGTTCAGCATACGGCAACTGATGGCCGCCATTGCCGGCGTGGCTTGCCTCCTCGGAGGACTGGCCTGGGCTGAGCGCAGTGGAAGCCTGTGGTGGCTCATCCAGTCGTTCGAACTCGCGGTCTATCTCTATCCCTCCTTCGCTCTGGCTGCCGGCGCGGGCCTGCTCGTCGCGCTCATCGCGGCCGTTTGCGACAGGTCCGTCTGGCGAATCCGGTCGCTCTGGCTCCTGGTCCCCGCCGCAATACCCATCGTCATTCTCTTCTTCGGGATCGCCTTCCGGTACGATGATCGCGCCGCCCAAGCCGTCGTCGAACAACGTAGGCAGATCGTCGAGTGGCTCCCCTGGCTTCATCTTCCGATCGGGTTGATCCTCCTCGGTTGCTTCCGGTCCGTCTCGAACTGCCTGATCATCGCTGGCATCTCGGTCGGGTCGGTATGGCTCACCTTCGGCGCATCGATCATGAGCTGGATGTCCGTGACCAATATCTGGCTATAGATCCCGAATAGATTTCGTCTAACCCCTCCCGGCCGCCGCCATTCCGCCGTATGTGGCGCCGGATAGCCGTCGGCGCACGATCGCCATGTGGTGCCGCTCGTGGCCGACGATGATGTACGCCAAACCCAGAACGCTCACTTCATTGCCGTTGGCGATGCCTCTCCTGCGCCACGCCGCATCCGAAAGGCTTTGAAACAGGCAGATGCTGGATCGTCTGACGGCCTCGAAGCCCGCCACCAGGTCGCCGAGCGGTTGCTGGTCGAACTGGGCTGCCTGAACATAGGGGTTCTCGTCAAAACCGGGCAGCGGTGTCGAATCGCCGCGCGCGAACCGGAGCGCCCGGTAAGCGAAAACTCGCTCCGAGTCCGTCAGATGGCCGACAACGTCCTTGATGCTCCATGTGTAAGGGTGATGGTGCAGGCACGCCTCGCGCTCGGAGGCGCCGTGGAGCAGTGCGACCGTCTCGCCAAGCTGCGATCTCATCGCGGTGACGATGTCCTCCTCAGCCACGAGCTCGACGTACTTGGTATAATAGGGCGCGTAATGTGTTGAATCAAGCTGGACCATGGAGGATCTCCCAAGGATGTTGTAGCCTGCTTTGAGCAAGTGGGTCGTGAAGCGATGGCGAAACGCCAGCGAAAGGATCGGTAACCGGTCCGTTCCGGTTGGATTCGTTATCCGGATTAGACATAATTGGATTCAGGTTAGGAAGAACCAAATGGCCGAATAGATGGAATCGATTCTGTCCAGTTCCGGATCTGGCGGTGGTTACGGCCCGGCGCCTCACCGCCCTGGGTGTAACAAAGCGAGGCAGCGGACCCGCTCCGCAGGCCGCTGATCTTCGGCGTCAGGCGGCGGAAGGCAAGTCGGATGCATCCACAACCACTGATCTGCGTGAGCGATGTTGAAGCGAGTAGTCGCTGGTATCAGCGATTGCTCAATTGCGAGAGTGCCCACGGCGGGCCGAACTACGAACGCCTCGTCGTCTCGGGTAAGCTGGTGTTGCAGTTGCATCGGTGGGACGTGGAACATCATCATGGGCCTATCGGCGACTCGAACGACATGCCCCCCGGAAACGGTGTACTCCTGTGGTTTGAGATCGATGACATCGATGCCGCCGTAGCCCGGGCCGAAACGATGGGGGTTGAGGTGATCATGCCACGCCGTCGGAACCCGCCCGATGCCGATGGCGGTCCGAACCATTGGGAGATCTGGTTGCGCGATCCGGATGGTTACAAGGTCGTGCTTGCGAGCCCGGACGGTACGGCCGACGGTGATTGGCAGCCCTGATGCGCCGGAGGAGAAATGGTGTCCGTTCCTATTTCTGTCCACCATGGCTGGCGCCTAACCATGCTGGATCGCAGGTCGCGAAGCCGAACCTGCAATATGTGACCAGCCACCGCACCGCCTCGATCGAGGTGGCGCTGTTGGGGCTGAGGAATCCGTAGTGCCGGACTTTCTGAAATCCGGCCGGCAGAACGTGCTGGAGGAAACGTCGGAGGAACTCCGTGGCGTCCAACGTCATCCTCCGCGGCCGGTTCGATCCCACGCGGCGATCGGCGAAGCAACTCCATCGGAATGACGGGCCGGAAGTGCCGAGCGCAATGGGATTGTGCGACCGTCGGTGGTACAATCGCTCGCCAAGCACAGGAACGGAGCGCGAGCGTGAAGCCCCGATCACCAGTTCGGTGAACGAGACTCACACCGCAATCACCAAGAGACCGTGGACGCAGTCGACATCGACCCGCACGCGTGAGGAAATATGGTACGCAGTGAGTTGAACACTGACAGATCGACGGTAACGCTGCACGTCGTGTCAAGTCTTGATGGCTTCATCGCCAAGAACGACAACAGTGTCTCCTGGCTCGACAATTTCGGAGAGGTCTACGAAGCAGGGGTTTCTGAAGAGAGTGCTGAAGAGGTCATCAGAGCCATAGACTGCTATGTGCTCGGTTCTCGCACGTATGAACACGCGCTTCAGCTCGGCTGGCCATATGGTGATACTCCGACGGTTGTAACCACAAACAGAGAACTGCCGTCCACGAGGAAGAGCGTGGAGTTCTATTCAGGCGATCTCAGAAGATTGGTTGATGAGATACTCGCGCCTCGATTCGCAAGCATATGGCTCGTCGGAGGGGCTATGTTGTGCCAGAGTTTTCTCAGGCTCGGCTTGGTGGATGAAATCAGATTAGCGATTATGCCGGTCCTATTGGGTGACGGCCTCCGCCTGTTCGGTAATTCCAGTGCCGAAACCAGATGGCGTCTGAAGGACATCGTCGCTTACAAGACCGGTGTAGTTGAGTTGCTCTATGGGGCATAATTGGCGAAGGACCGACTGGTGTGCTGGCGGATCGGTCTCGAGCTCTTCCGGATGGCGGGCGGCATCACCGATCTCGGCGACGGATCCTACGCGTTCGGCGGGATCGATTGGGCTTGGACGAACCTGGCGTGGCTCCCCGCAGGCTTATTCCTCTGGGCGGGGAATATGTTCATCGTATTCGGCTTCCTGCTCGTGATGCTGGGCTCCGGCGCGGCCGCCTACGCCACCGCCCGGTGCATGCCGTGGCCCGCCCCGGCCCGCCCGACTTGCTTCGGCCGGTGGTCGTGGCGGCTGCGGGTGCCGCTTTTGCTCTGGTTCGTCTGGGTGCCCGTACCCGTGCGGATGGCATGGCCCTATTGGTACATCGTCGTGTACTGACTGAGTTGGACAGGCTAACATAGCGACGCAGCGGACCCACCGGGCGCCGGGCCGCTAATCCTGGCTGTTGGGCGGCTCCATCGAGGCGGCGGCATGACGTTGTTGAAGCTCGACACTCGACGGATCACCGACTGGAAGTCCTTCCACGACGTCTTCGCAGAAGTCTTCGGCTTTCCCAGCTTCTACGGGCGGAATATGGACGCTTGGATCGACTGCATGACCTGGCTCGACGACGCTTCGGCCGGGATGACGAAGGTGCATGCACCGCCCGGCGGCGTTGTCGTCCTCGAACTCGAGCATGTCGACGACTTCGTCAATCGGTGCCCGGAGCAATACGACGCGATCATCGACTGTGCCGCGTTTGTCAACTGGCGGAAAATCGAGACGGGCGAATCAGGGGTCCTAGCCCTGTCATTCTACAAGCGGGCCTAACATTGCGATCCAGCGGGCCCGCCTTGGCGGGCCCCTGATCATGGTCGTTGGGCGGCGGGGGCGATGGATGTCTCCACGACACGACATTCATTCTGTCCTACGGCATCGCCTTCAGGTACGATGGAGAGTTGACTGCCCCGGTGCGCCGCTATGGGGTACAATCCATTGGTGACGCACCGGCCACCGAGGTCCCTTATGCAGACCATCAAATTCGTCCACTGGCAAGACGGGGATGCCTTCCTGGGGTATCTGCTCGATTACCCCGACTACTGGACTCAGGGCGACTCGCTGGACGACCTGAAGGACCATCTGGTCAACTTGTACCAGGACCTGACAAGCGGCGAACTACCAGGCATCCGCAAAGTCAACGAGCTGGTGGTCCCGTGAAGCGGGTCAACCTGGTCCGCACGATCGAAGGGTTCGGATGCGTCTTGGTACGCCACGGCGGACGGCACGACTGGTACCAGAACCCGACTACCGGGGTGTCCCAGCCGGTGCCCCGACACCGCGAGATCAAGGACCATCTGGCCCGGCACATCATCAGGATGCTCAGTAATCCGCCGGATGAGGACGTCGAGAATGACGGGGACTGATCGGAGAGTTGACCAAATGAGCAGCGCCGTTTTCGAGTTGATCGACGAGGCCCAAACCACCGAAGAGGCTTTTCTCAAGCACATATTCGTCCGCGACCAGATGGCGGAATGGTCCAAGCAGCCGCTGGTGATGGCCCGGGCCGACGGGGTCTTTTATTGGGACGTCCAGGGCACGCGCTATCTCGACGCGATTTCGGGGATCTATGTCGTTTCGGTCGGCCACAACAATCGGCGCGTGATCGAGGCGATCAAAGAGCAGCTCGATGTTCTGGCATTTTCGCCGCCGATGCACGGCACGAACCCGCTGGCCGTCCAGCTCGCGAACCTGCTCGCCGAGCTGGCGCCGGGCGATTTGTCGACGGTCAAATTTCAGTGCGGGGGCGCCGAGGTCGTCGAGGCCGCCATCAAGCTGGCCCGCCAGTACCACAAGCTGACCGGCTCGCCCGGCAAGTACAAGATCATCAGCCGCTACCAGTCGTGGCACGGATCAACGCTTGCTGCCCTTTCGGCCTCGGGTCTGAAGTCGCGCAAGACCGTGAACGAGCCCCTGGCGCCTGGCTTCGTGCACGTGTTTCCGCCGACCTGCTATCGCTGCCCGTTTGGCAAGACTTACCCGACCTGCGACATTACCTGCGCGACCTTGATCGAAGACGTGATCGCCATGGAGGACCCCGCCACGGTGGCAGCGATCCTGGTCGAGCCGATCGGGCATACCGGCGGCGTGATCGACCCGCCCGAGGAGTATCTGCCGATCCTCCGCGAGATCTGCGACCGGCACAACATCCTCTTGATTTTCGACGAGATCATCACCGGCATTGGCCGAACCGGGAGGATGTTTGCCGCCGAGACCTTCGGCGTGACGCCCAACGTCGTCTGCATCGCCAAGGGCCTAAGCAGCGGCTATGCCCCGCTGTCGGCGATGATCTGCCGGAATGCGATCGCCCAAGCCTTCTGGGGACCGATCAGCGAGAACCCGGGATTCGTCGAGGGGCATACGTTCGAGGGCAACCCGGTCTCGTGCGCGGCCGGGATCGCCGTGTTGCGTGAAATCCTCGAGCGCGACCTGCTCCAGAATGCCCGGGACCAGGGCGAGCGGCTACGCCGGCGACTGCTTGAGCTCGCCGGCAAGTATCCCCAGATCGGCGATGTCCGCGGTAAAGGGCTGTTCCAGGCGGTCGAGTTCGTGCGCGACCGGACGACCAGGGAACGCTTTCCCGAAAGCACGGGGTTTGGCGTGCGGGTCGGCCGGCGGGCGCTTGCCAACGGACTGTTGTGTCGGTTCGATCCCCACTGGATTGCTTTCGGCCCGCCCCTGGTGGTGGCCGCCGATGAAATCGACCTCATGGTCGCGATTCTCGACCGCAGTCTGGGCGAGGTCGCCGCGGAGATCGAGCGTGCGGAGAAGATCGAAGGCTGACTCTGATGAGACCGATGATTCCCCGCGCCCGCGGCCCGATTCGACTGCTGATGTACCTGCGGTTCGCGCGCTACCTGCTCTGGGAATTTCGCTGGCCGCTCGCCGTTTTCTGGTCGCTCGTCGTCCTGGGCGGGCTCCTGCTCCATGTGTTTTATCATCGTGAAGGAGTCACGCTCCCCTTTGCCCGCGCCTGTCACGCGGTATTTCTTCTGATCTTTCTCGAGTCGTCGCTCGAATTCCCCGACGAATGGTATCTCCAACCGCTGTTCTTTCTTCTCCCGGTCGTCGGCTTCGGCGCAGTCGCCGACTCGCTCATTCGGCTCGCCTATCTCGTATTCACCAAGAAGCAGAACCTGCCGGAGTGGAATCGCATGCTCGCCTCGCTGTGTCGCAACCATTTCGTGGTGATCGGTGTCGGCAAGGTCGGCTATCAGGTGATCAAGGCGCTGCTCGAGTTGCGCGAGAGCGTCGTGGCCATCGAGATGGCCAGCGGCTCGGCGCTCCTGGGCGAGCTCTTTGACAAGGGCGTGCCTGTCATTCAGGGAAACGCCCGCATGACATCGACGCTCGAACAGGCCGGCGTCCGCCAGGCCCGCGCTGTCATCGTCACCACCAGCGACGACCTGACCAACCTCGACGCCGCGATCACGGCGCGGGAAATCAACCGCGACGCCAAGATCGTCATTCGCCTGTTCGACGAAACGCTCGCCACCAAAGTGGCGGGCGCTCTGGCCATGCCGACGATATCGACTTCGCAAGTGGCCGCTCCCGCGTTCATCGCCGCGGCCACGGGGCGGAAGATCTATCAGGGCTTTCAGCTCGCGGGCCAGCAGGTGCACCTGACCGACATCACGATCCAGCCGACGGGACGCTTGGTCGGCCTCACGGTCGGCGACATCCAGACCGACAAACGGATCAACATCGTCATGCAACACGGATCGAGTGGGGTCCACGTCAATCCCGACCCCCACGTCCCCCTGGAGCCCGGAGACACGATCCTCGTCATCGCCCCCATGGACGCCCTGCTCGCTCTTGAATCCTGGAACCAAGCTCACGAAAAGCCGGATCGCCAGGGCCTCGAGATCAAGGTAGCCGGCACTGCTGGTTCGGATCGTAGCGAGGGATCGCATTCCCAGGCGCCCCGAAACATTTGATCGGTTGACGCTCATTCCCGATTTTCGGCCTTCCGGAAAAGGCTCGAGAGCGGCTAGGACTGCCGAAGGAGGAGTTGCGCCGGGGCGCGCTGCGCGAAAAAACCTGAAGTAAAGTCGAGATGTGCGCGGTGGTCTTAGGCTCGGCATATCTGTTACCGGCCTTTTCGTCTGCCGGTGCATCACGAGCTTCGCCATGCTCCGTTTCCACATCCCGCTCATCAAACCGGGCGTGCGGTTTTCCCGCACTCGGCTTTCGGACAAGGCCTGTTTCTTCTTGCAATACACACACGTTCGCCCACGAAACGTTGCGGCTAGCTCGACCATCGCTCCGATAGCTCCTGGCTGGAGCGACCCAGTTGCCGGGTGGGACTTGGACCCGCTCTAGACCAACACCTTCAACACGGCGCCCACCAGGTCTGACCCCAACTCCCCCGACGAGTATCATGCCGCGAAAGAAGCCTATACCTAGAGACTGTAGAGGATCGCAGATTAGTATTAGTTCTCCACAGAGCCCTTCCCGGAAAGGTTCGTTCATCTACTGGTTGGTCCGGCGGGCGATGCCTCCGGGGGTTGAGGATCACGAGTCGGTCGTTCCCTCAGAAGTACAAGCATTGCTGCTTGTTGACGGCTGTTGAGGCGAGGGCGAGGAGGGAAAACGCGGCTTGAAACGCGGCGAGGGCGGTGCTGGTCGCCAACTCATTCTTCAACGCTACTCCCACTGACCTAAGAGATCGAACCGATGCAACCTCCTGTCAGTCCACCCCCCCACAAGGCCTCGGGCCGACACGCTTCCCGTCCGCGCCCGCTCAAAGGCAGACTCGTCCTGGGCTTGGCGGCGCTGGGCGTCGTTTATGGCGACCTCGGCACAAACACCCTATTCGCCATCCGCGAGTGCTTCAAACCCAAACCGGACGGCCTGACGCCGACCCCGGATCACGTGCTGAGCGTGCTATCGCTCGTCTTCTGGGCGCTCACCCTGGTGGTGGTGCTCAAGTATCTGTCGGTAGTGCTCCGAGCCGACAACCGCGGCGAGGGCGGCATCCTCGCCTTGCTGGCCCTGCTCCTCCCTCATGAGAAGAATCGACCGAGCGAGCCGACCGGCAAATTCTCGCGCCGCGCGGCGCTGACCATGCTGGGTATCTTCGGCACTGCCCTGCTGTTGGCCGACGGGATGATCACCCCCTCGATCTCCGTACTCAGCGCCGTTGAAGGTCTGGCCGTCGCAGCGCCTGGCACGGAAAAACTGGTCGTCCCACTGACAGTGGTCATCCTCATCGGACTGTTCATGGTCCAGTACTGGGGTACGGCCAGGATCGCCAACTTCTTTGGACCAGTCATGTTGGTCTGGTTTGCCATGTCTGCCCTAATGGGCTTGCGCTGGATCGTTCAGGAACCCAGCGTGCTCGCCGCCTTTGACCCCCGTTTCACCGTCACTCTTTACCTGAAACAACCACGGCAAGCCTTTTTCCTGCTGGGCGGCATCGTGTTCTGCGTCACCGGTGCCGAAGCGCTCTATGCCGACATGGGGCATTTCGGCCGGCGACCGATTCGGCTTGCCTGGTACACAGTGGCGTTTCCAGCCTTGATCCTGAACTATTTCGGACAGGGAGCGTTCATCCTCGCCCGCCACGGTGAAATCTACGAGCGGAACGCCTTCGGCCGCGAAGAGACAAGCCACATCTTCTATGCGATGGTTTCCGACGGGTCGCCGCTGCTGATTTATCCCGTTCTGCTGATCGCCACCTTGGCGACGATCATTGCCTCCCAGGCCCTGATTTCCGGCTCTTTCTCGCTCGCGCAGCAAGCCGTGCAGCTGGGGTACTCGCCGCGCCTGAATATCGTTCACACCTCCGGTGCCATGGTGGGGCAGATCTACGTCCCTGTGGTCAACTGGACACTCATGATCGGCTGCATACTGCTGGTCGTCGAGTTCAAGAAATCGTCCAATCTCGCCGCTGCGTATGGCCTTGCCGTCATTGGAACCATGGTGATCACGTCCATCCTGATGTTCGCGGTGATGCGAACCACCTGGGGCTGGTCGCCGGTGGCATCGCTGGCGATGTTCATGCTTTTCCTGGCGATCGATCTGCCTTTCTTTTTTTCGAACCTGAGCAAGGTGTTCACCGGGGGTTGGGTTCCCTTGGTGGTCGCCGTGGGGCTGTTCACCTTGATGACGACCTGGCGGCGCGGTTGGCTCCTTCTGGCGGATCCGATGAACACGCAGTCATTTCCCCTTCCGCTCAAGCTTTTTGTGAAGGAATTTGCGGAAACCAAGCCGAGCCGCAATGACGAGACAGCCGTGTTCATGACGTCGGCGGAAGACATGGTGCCGGCCACACTCATGCGCCTGGTCGAGCGGACGCACATGCTGCCCAGGCGGCTGGTCCTGTTCACGGTGCAGACCATGCGCGTCCCCATCGTAGAAGACGATGATGCGATCGAGATTCGAGAATACCCGGAGGGCTGTTACGGCGTCACCGCCAAACTCGGCTTCATGCAGCCGCCGCGAATGCCGCATTTCCTGGAACTCTGCGCTCGCAAGGGATTGGATCTCGATATCCACAAGGTATTTTTCTACCTGTCGCGGATGACCATTGAAACGGCGGGCCAAACCAAGCTGGCCCCGTGGCGAAAGATTCTGTTCGCTACGATGTATCGCAACGCATGGTCGGGAGCGTCGTACTATCACCTGCCTCCCGACCGAGTGGTCGAGTTGGGGCGGCTGATTGACTTGTGACCGGCATCATCTTGCGAGCGGCGAGGCTTGTCGCCGTTCCTGAACCAAGGGGGTCCGTTTCCGCAATTACCTGGCACGGCGGAATTAGAGCAGACCATGGGGAAGGCATGCCCAAGATTCGGAATTGGAACTGGGGCGAGCCTGGAACCATGCCCGGGAAAGCCCGGGTCGCGTCGGCCTCGAAATTAAGGTCGCCGGCGCTGCTGGTCCGGATCGTAGCGAGGGATCACATTCCCAGGCGTCGCGAAGCGGTTGATCGCCCGCCAGCGGCCGGTTACGATCAGCTACGACGCTTGTCTCAGGTAGATCCTGGCAAACGGTGAGGCTGATCGGAGAGGAGCCCTTCATGCATGTCGTCGCGCTCGTTGTGATTGTGCTGGCTCAGCCCGCGCCGGCCGCGCCGCTGCCCTTGGGCGAGCCACTCGTCGGGACGATTGTGGACCACGTTGGCCGGCCGGTAACCGGCGTGGAGGTCCTGCTCTCAAGCGGACTGCCGCCGTCCGGGGAACGGCCTGCGGTGGGCGGCGTCTTTTGGATGCGGCACTCGCCGGCGATGCTCGGCGGGCGGCATCCGGTGCTCGCGCGCGGGCGGACCGACGACGCGGGGCGCTTCCAGATCCAGCTCCCCGCCCTAGTCTTGGAGAGCCAGGAGCCCTTGCCCGTGGCGCTCTGGGCCTACCGCGCGGGCTCGCGAGTGGCCTGGCGGCGACTGCCTTGGGCCACGCCCGCGCCGCTAGAGCCAATCCGGCTCGTGCTCGAGCAGGCGCCGGCCTGGGGGTTCCAGGTTCTCGGCAATGACGGCTCGCCCGAGGCCGGCGCCCGCGTTTGGTCAAGTGCCATTGATCGTCTGTCCGTGCCGGATGAACTTGCCGCGCGGATCGTGGCCGAGACCGGCCGTGACGGGACCGCCGCCATCACGGCGTTCGCGCCTGGCGAAATTCGCGGGGCCCGGGTCGTGTCGACGAACTCTGGTGCGCAGACTTTCTCCCGCTTCGGGCGGCAGGGGGCCGAAACCAGGATCGTCAGGCTCGAGCCCGTGGGGCGCATCGCGGGGCGCGTCGTCACCGACAGCGACAAGCCGGTTTCTGGTCTGAGACTCGAGGCGCACACGTTTCCCGAAGGGTATGACACGGGCGGCACGGTGGGATCGGCCGAGGTCGTCACCGATGTAGCCGGCCGGTTCGAGATCGCGGCGATTGCCGCCGGCCGGCTGGCGCTGGTACTGGATTTCCGATCCCTGCCCGATCTTCCCTATCGCGGCTTTCCCCCGGACAGCCAGGTCGTCGAGACCGGAGGGACCACCACGGTCGAGATACGGCTGAAGCGAGCGGTTCGCGTTGAGGGCGTGGTTCGCGAGCGAGGCACGGGTGTGCCGATCGCCGGTGTGAGCCCGATGATCCCCGACCCGGCCATCCGCCGGGGCGGCAACCCTTGGGTCGTGACCGACGCTGGTGGAGAGTTTCACGGATATATGGAAGGCGATCAACCTTACGCATTTATTTACGCGACACCCAAGCCCTACTTCGTGCCGTCGGACGCCCCCGACACATTCCATCTGCTGTCCGCGGGGGCGACCGAGTTCAAACTTCCGCCGGCCGAGCTGGCGCGGGGCGAATCACTCGGCGGCACGGTCGTCGACGAGACCGGCAAGTTCGTCCGTGGCGCACTGGTGCGGGCCACGTGGGATGGGAAGGAGGTCATCACGCAATCGGTCGCCGCGCGGACCGGCCCGAGCGGGACATTTCTGCTCGACGGGCTCGACCCGCTGGCCGACCTCCGGCTAACGGCCGAGGCGGACGGCCTTGCCACGACGGCTCCCCAGACGGCGCGGGCACGGGCCGGCAGGCCCGTCAAGCTGGTCGTGAGCCGGGCCAACACGGTCGTGCTGGCGGGCCGGGTGGTTGACACGTCTGGCAAGCCCATCCCGGGAGCAGAGGTCTCGATCCAGTCGCAGACCCGGACCTCGGAGGGGCAGGTCTGGCGTGTCGATCCCATCGTTTATGACGACCGCGACCTCCTCATCACTGACAACAACGGGCGTTTCCAGACGCCCTACGGCGTTCCGAAGGACCTCGAGTACGAGGCGCGGGTGCGCGTCGCGGGGATGAGGCCCGGCCGCACAGTCTGGCTCAAGCCAGGCGCCGCGCCAACGGCCGTTTTCGGCGATCTGGTGCTCCGCCGCTTGCGGGCGGTCGAAGGGATTGTGCGCGACCGGCAGGGGAAACCCGTCGCGGGCGCGGCCGTCTTTCAGTCGGGCGATGGTCCGTTGCGCACCCGCGACCTGACCGATTCCCAGGGGCGATTTCGGGTGCGCGGTTTGATCGAGGGAACGGCGATCCTCTTCGCCCGCAAGGATGGCTTCCGCTTTCACGGGCAGCCGATCGACACCGAGGCCGGCGCGGCCAACCTCGTCCTCACCCGATCGAACGAGGCCCCCCCTCTCGTCAAAACGCTGGCCGGCGTTCTGCCCCGTGACGCCGAGCGGGCGCTGGCCCGCCGGTTGCTTGCGCCTTATGTCGAGAAGGTCATGGCCAAGGGCACCGATATTCAGAAGTATCAAACTTTGGTCGCGCTGGGACCGGTCGATCCCGCTCGCACGCTCGAGCTGCTGGAGGCGCAGGGGGCCGGCAAGCCCCAGTTCGCCCTGGACAGCCTCCGCAGCCGGGTCGCAAGCGAGCTCGCCGGCGAAAGCCCGGATGAGGCGGTGAGCCTCGCCGAATCGATCCGGGACCCGGAGGCGAAGTCGTGGTCCCTCACCGAAGTCGTCGACGAGCTGCGCGGTACGGACCGTGCCCGGAAGGTCGAATTGCTCGCGCAGGCGCAATTGCAGGCCAGGGCCGCCAAGCAACCGGGTGTAAAGCTCCAGTTGCTCAGTCGGGTTGCCGAGCGCTGGCTCGACCTGGGAGAGAAGGACCGCGCCCTCGCTTTGATCGGCGAGGGGCGCGAGTTGGCCAAGGAGGTCCCCCCGCCCGGCTATGAAAGCGCGGTGTTCGCCCAGGCGCTCGCGCGCGTTGACTTCCCGGCCGCCCTCGCCCTGAACGCGTCGGCTCGATCCACATCCAGGCGCGCCGACCGGGTTAACCGCGTTTTCGTCTTCGACCGGTCCTACGGCGAAATCGCCTACCGCCTGGCAAACCAGGACCCTGCCGGCGCCGAGCGCCTTGGGCCTCATCGACAACGCTGATCGCCGCAGCGGGTACGTCGTCGCGGCCTGCTCGCGCATGGCCAGTAAAGACCTGCCGCGCGCCCGACGACTCGCCGAGACGATCGACGATCCGCTGGCGCGAGCGTATGCCCAGGGCGTGATGGCCCGAGGCCTTGCCGCGGTTGACAACGCCGCCGCGGCCCGAATGCTTGACCTTGCCTTCGACCGGCTCGAAGAGCACGGCGACGACGTGGGAAGCTCTTCCAATGCCGCTGGGGTTGCGGCCGTCTTGCTCGAGGCCGTCGAGCGGGTCGCCCCCGCGCGGCTGGAGGAATCGGTCTGGCGGGCCGCGGCGTTGCGGCCGGCGCTGGCCGAGGAACTCGGAGAGGGCTCGAATAACCGGGCCGACGCCGAGCTCGCCATGAACCTCGCCCGCTACCACCGGGCCGCGGCCGCGGCCGTGCTGGCGCGGGCGGTCGCGGCTTTCGCCACGACCGATGCCGACACCCACCGCCAGGCGTTCGTCGCCATGGCCCTGGCACTCATCGACCCGCTGCGGGCCGTTGCCCTGGTCGAATCGCTTCCCGACGAACCGGGCCTCGACCGCACCCTCCCCAAGAACGCGGCGCGGTTGTACACGGCTGAGATACTCGCCAAAGAGGGCCAGGCTCGCTGGCAGAAGGCGCGCAACTGGGGCGTTTCGCTCTGGACGCCCCAAGGATTCAACCGCTAAAGGAGTGTTCGTCGAATCATGACTCAGAAGCAACTTGGAGGGAAGAAGGCGGCGTGGCTGATCGCGGCGTGGCTGGTCGCCATGCATCCACTAATGGCGACGAGCGCCGCGGCCGGCGACGAATGGAAATACGTGCTGCCGTCACCCGGCGCTTCGTTCGAACACCCGCCGCTGCGCGATTCCGCTATCCCGAACCAGGCCGGACGACATCAAGGAAATGGTTCGCTATCGCGGCACCCGCCAGCGGTATGCGCAGCTTCGCTACGGCAGCCCGGGCTCGATTCGGGTGACGATCGTTCTCGACGAGCTGGCAACCGGCGACGCTGATCTCTACGTTGACGACAACCGGAATCGGCGCATCGAAGAGAAGGACCGCGTCGCCGGTTCGGGCCGCACGTGGCGGCTGCCTTTGCAGGTCGCGATGGTCGAAGGCGAGATGACGACCTTGACCCCACGCGCCGGGATTTTCCGGTTGGGCGCCACCGGAGTGACCTTCAGCTTCGCCGCGGCCGGGTACCTCGAGGGCACACTGAGCATCGCCGGACGCAGGCACGCCGCCCGGCGAACCGACGGCGACGGCAACGGGTCTCTCACTGACGCGCAGGACCGGCTCTGGATCGACCTCGACGACGATGGCCGGTGGGACCCGGCCGGCGAGCAATTCCTCTACGCGACCATCCTCGCGTTGGGCCAGGGCCGCTATGCCGTTCGCTCGGACGAGCTCGGCACGCGGCTTCGGCTCGAGCCGCTGGCGGGAACCGGGACAATCAAGCTGGTGCTGAAGCGGCCTGCCGGCGTGCCCGGGTTGACCGAGCTGCACGCCACCTTGATCGGTCGCGACGGATCGGCGATGGGGCTGGAAGGCCAAGCCGAGGGCGTGACCGTGCCAGCCGGCGAGTACCGCGTGGGAACCTTGTGGCTCGCCTTTGACGACCCGCGCGGGGGGCCCCGGTGGAGCTTCATCTTCTCGGACGACGACGGCCAACCCCGCCACAAGTGGCACAAGGTCGAGCCAGGCAGCACCATCGCGATCGACCCGGTCGGGCAGCTCGAGATGCATACCGGGTTGGAGCTGAAGGGAATGCCCGTTCGCGCCGGCGATGACATCCCATTGCAGCCCAGGCTCTACACGGGCGACGGCCTGTCGATCAACACCTGCTTTCGCGGCTCGCCGGCGACCCCCGCCGGCGACGACGGCCAGAGCGCCCTGATCAATCTCCGCGGCACCGGCCAGCAGCCGCTCGCCGTGGCGCGATCGGGTTTTGCCTGAGGCACGTTCTGCCCGGCCTCGGTCCGAGTGCCCCAAGCCCAACCATCCGGCCCGCTCGTCATCAACGTCGACTTCGACTCCGGCCCGCTCGCAGGCATTCTGCACGCGTTGACGACGCTCGACGTTGTTGGAGCAAACTAACGGGCCCCTGGATTCTCCCAGTGGGGCGGGCCTCCGTGCCCGCCGCTCTTCGACCAAGAGTTTCCTTCTTTATGCAACGCTAAGTAGGTCATGTGGAAGCCCGGTCTTCCGGTCGCAGCAGTCTACCCACAACGGAAAGTTTGTGGGAACGCGAGCGTTTGCGCGCGTCGAATCCTGGAAACAATGTGAATCGTTTCTCTGGAAACTTTCCAAAAAAAACTCCGACATCTTGATTTCGCAGCTAATAATAATAAGCGGCCCTCGATCACATCCCTGTCGAATCGCACCTGGAGCACATCGTCATGCCCGAGCTTCTTGAAGAGCCAACGACGGAAGTCAAAGAGCAGATCGCGAAAACTGCCGAAGCGGCCGAATGCACCGTTTCGCTTTGTTCAGAAGAGTTGGACGCGGACCCTGTCATCGCTTCGCACGACCCGATGGCGGAGGTCAGCGACAGTCCGGAAGCCACGGTATTGTCTGAGCATCTTACTGAGATCCCCACATTCCAAGAACCGGTCGCGGTAGTCGAAGAGCCGGTCGCCGAGGCCGCCCCACTCATTGAGGCCGGCGCACCTCCCGACGCTCCGGTGCTGGCCGACCAGGCGACCGAGATCCCGGCGGTTGAGGAACCGGTCGCGGTACTCGAAGAGCCGATCGCCGAGGCCGCCGAGATCGTTGACGCCGACGCTCCTCCGGACGCTCCGGTCCTGGCCGATCAGGTCACCGAGACCCCCGCGGTCGAAGAACCGGTCGCCGTGCTCGAAGAGCCGGTCGCCGAGGCCGCCGAGATCGTTGAGGCCGACGTTGCTCCAGACGCTCCGGTGCTGGCCGAACAGGTCACCGAGACCCCCGCGGTCGAAGAACCGGTCGCCATTCTCGAACAGCCGGTTGCCGAGGCCGTCGAGACCCCCGCGGTCGAAGAACCGGTCGCCATTCTCGAACAGCCGGTCGCCGAGGCCGTCGAGACCCCCGCGGTCGAGGAACCGGTCGCCGTGCTCGAACACCCGGTCGCCGAGGCCGTCGAGACCCCCGCAGTCGAGGAACCGGTCGCCATTCTCGAACAGCCGGTTGCCGAGGCCGTCGAGACCCCCGCGGTCGAAGAACCGGTCGCCATTCTCGAACAGCCGGTCGCCGAGGCCGTCGAGACCCCCGCGGTCGAGGAACCGGTCGCCGTGCTCGAAGAGCCGATCTCCGAGGCCGCCACTCCCCCGGATGCTCCAGTACTGACCGATCAGGTCGCCGAGACCCCCGCGGTCGAAGAACCGGTCGCCGTTCTCGAAGAGCCGCTAGCCGTGGCCGCCGAGCCCGTCGAGGTCTGCGCCACTCCGGACGCGCCGGTGCTGGCCGACGCGGTCTCCGAGGCCCCCGCGGTCGAAGAACCGGTCGCCGTTCTCGACGAGCCGATCGCAGAAGCCGCCGAGATGGTTGAGGTCTGCGATAGTCCGGACGCTCCGGTCGTCGCCGACCAAGTCACCGAGACCCCCGCGGTCGAGGAACCGGTCGCCGTTCTCGACGAGCCGATCGCCGAGGCTGCCGCTCCTCCGGACGCTCCGATCCTGGCCGACCAGGTCACCGAGACCCCCGCGGTCGAGGAATCGGTCGCAGCACTCGAAGAGCCCTCCGCGGAGGCCGCCGAGATCGTAGAGGTCTGCGGTACTCCGGACGCTCCGGTGCTGGCGGACCAGGTCACCGACGTGCAGGGCGAGCCCGCGCCGGTCGAGGACACGCGAGAGGTCGCCTAGTCGAGACATGCGACGTCTCCGGTCCGTGGCCGGCGCGGGGAGACGCGAAGTCTACGACATGGCTCGGACCCAACGACAGGGCGAGAGACGACTGCGGGGCGGGGCTCGATGGCGCCCGCCCCGTTGTCGTCGTAGGCAGACAAGGCGCTCGGCGAAAATAAGTGTCGCCTTTCGCTCCGCGAGAGGACGTTCCTTCGTAGAACGGAATTCATTCCGTTTCCTGATTCCCCTTCAGCGCGGAATGCGTGCCGTGGGGAATAAACGGAATGAATTCCGTTCTACGCGACCGAGACCCTGACATACGACTCGCGACCCCGTCGGATTCGTTTCCCGCCGCGCCGAGTTCGCCCTGGCTCGATCAATCCAGCGGGCGCGGACCGGGGTCGATGCCAAGCTTGCTGGCGCGGTTGACGACGACAACCCACAGGTCGGATTCGACGCGGATCTGACAGGAGAGCCGCGTATTCGGTTCGAGGTCGGTTTCGCGGGCCAACCGTTCTTGTTCGGTCGGGCCCATTGCCGGCGCGTCTCCAGCCAGTACTTGCACCCGGCACGTGGTGCAGCGTGCGTTCCCTCCGCAACGGTGCAGAATATCGATTCCGGCGTCCTCGATCGCCAGGACCAACTTCTTTCCGCTCTCAACCTCGAAAAACGTCTCACCCTCGACTGTCACGGTGGGCATGCGCAACTCACTCCTGTGTTTTGGGCCGCCCGTAACCTCGCGGTGCGGGTTTGGCTCTCGTATGTTGATGCGGTCTGCTCGAGATCCAACCGCCTGCTAAGGAGCCAGTGGTGCGCTCGCCCCCGATAACAACGGTTAGTGCGTCAGTGCCTTGACCTTCGATGGCTATAGGGTATGCATCGACGGGAACGAAATCAAGCGCCCGAGGGTTACGCTCCCGTGGACGCGCCTCGCCGTCGTTCTTCGAGCAGGGCTTGCAGCTCGGCGATCACCTCCAGGTCTTTGGGGCGGCCGGCGGCGCGCTTGAGCTGAATAAGCTTCTCGAGTGTCACGAACCGACAACGAACGCCAAAGGTGTCCATTTCCTGGGTGAAGGGAAGGAGCTGTTCAAAAAAGCCGCCGCCGGGCACCTCGCCTAACAGATCCAGGTCGCCGAGCGTGGTGGTCAGCGTGAAGTTAAGGCCCGATTTCAGCGTGCGCTCATCCCATTGGAACGGCAGGCCGGGCGGAGCACCCCGCAAATAGGGCTGGTATGGCCGGAGTGACGTCGCAAGTCGACGGAGGTTTTCCGGATCGCGAGCGTACACGACATCCACGTCATACGTCAGGCGGGCCGAACCATGCGCGAGCGCGGCACCACCACCAATCACGATAAAGCGGACCTCGTTCCGCACGAGCAAAGGCAGAATCGCGCTGAAGTTGGGCCCCATCTGGTCACTCCGTGCGCCGGGACTTCCGGCCGGCTTCGCGCAGCTCCTGGGCGTATTTCCAGAATTGTTCGAATTTGACGAAGCGTTCCTCTACCGTCAGCTTCAGGTTCTCCCGTAACAGCGTCCGATCCACGTCCTTCTTATACGCCTCGATGACCGGATCGCAATAATCGGCGGGAGCCAGGTCGTCGTGAACGTTACCGGCCTTCCCTTCTCGCGCCTGTTCGTCGAGCTCTGCACCCATTTCTAGGTCTGCCCGCTTGCCACCGATCACAGGTCTATCCATTCTTCGATCGTGATACCGGCTTGACGCAGGATTCGCCGAATCAGCCCCGGATCGATCTCGCCCCCGTGGGGATTGGGAATCGTCAAACGCAGGTCGTCTCGTTGCATCCACTGGAGTTTTCCTCCAGCGGAAGGCCCATCGAATCCGAGAGCCTTCAACTTTCGCACCAGCTCACGCCTTGACAGGGGATTGAGATTGGCCACTACCAGGCCTCCTCGGCGCTGTGGTAATCGCCAACCGGCAGCCATTGACCACCGGCGGGTCTTCTCCGTTACGCAATCCTGACATCACCCAAACCTCAATGGCGTCCACCAGATTGTCCCGGGCTTCCTCAATATTGGCGCCTTGCGTCAGGCAGCCGGGCAAGTCGGGTGCCTCTGCGACGATCACGTCGAGTTGCTCGCCCTTCTCATAAACCGCATTCTTGAGAACCTCGCCGATATAGTCCGTGAGGCTCCCGCGACGGACGGATTTCTTTCGCATGCACCGAGCCTCCTGAAATCAATGTTGGCGAATACAGCTTCAATGTATCAACTGCTTCTCCGAAAAAGCTCGATCGAGAATACGCTTGCAACGAAGGTGCCCAAGATCATGCCTTATTCCACCGGCCGCTGGCCCCAGGGAATCGGCATCGTGGGAGCGGTCCGGTGCCGGTCGCGGCGCACGTCCTGGGGCCGATCCTTGAACCAGGTGATGAATCGCGCCAACTGCTTGACCGCCTCGTCGTAGGCAATCCGTCCTTTCTCGGCGGTCGCCAGCTCGGCTTCGCCCAGCACGCCCGTCTCCGAATAACTGCTGGTCCACGAGATGAGCGTCGCCGGACCGGCACCCATCAAGTCAACCCACATGAATGGGCTATCTTCCTCGTTGAACGAGATCGTGCCGTTCTTGATCTGGTCCTTGCGGACGTTATCGCCGTCGAGGTAGAGATACAGCGAGGTCTCGAGCTCGCACGCGTGGGCACAGCCGCCCGGGAACTTGCTCTGCCGCCACCGGGGCATGAATTCCTTGTCGACGTTCAAGAGCGCCCACCAGCAGATCGGCACGCACTCGGCGTCGGTCTCGAGATTGGCCCGGCGGGCCACCAGGTCGAGGTTCGGCCAGTTCGAGCCGTGGCCGTTGAGCAGGACGATCTTCTTGAAACCGTGATAGGCCAGGCTCTTGGCGATATCAAGGATCCCGTCGATGAAATGCTCGAAGTGCGTGTTGATGGTCCCGGGGAAATCCATCACATGACCCGTGTAGCCGTAACAGTGGGTGGGCAAGACGAGCATCTTATCCGGAATGAGCCGGCCGGCCCCACGCGCAATCTCGGTCGGGCAGATGACATCGACGTCGAGCGGAAGATGCGGACCATGCTGCTCGACCGCGCTGCAAGGCAACACGCACACCTTGCCCAGCTCGACCGCGTCGTTGATCTCGGGCCAGGTGAGTTTCTCGTAGCGATATTCTTCTCCCGCTCGGCTGGCCATGGCTTTCACTTCTATTTTGCGCCGTGCCTTAGCGTGCTAGTTTGTCCTCGGGAATTATTATACCAATTGAGTGCATCCGTGTGAGGCAACGACCGGGAACGACTTCGGCGAGGACCGCTCAAGATGAGACACCCACCGCTCGGAATTGCGCTGCTCGCTATCGCGGCCGCAGCCTCTCCCACATCGGCCCAGCAAGAACCGCGCCAGGTTTACGACGTCGTGATTCGCGGCGGCACGATCGTCGATGGAACCGGCAATCCCTGGTTCCAGGGCGGCCTCGCGATCAAGGGAGAACGCATCGTAGCCATGGGGAAGATCGACGCCGATGCCGCCGCAACCCGGGTCATCGACGCCCGCGGGCTGGTGGTCGCGCCGGGGTTCGTCGACATCCACTCGCACTCGGACATGACACTCTTTGAAGATGGCGATGCCCAGAGCAAGATCCGCCAGGGGGTGACCACCGAAATCCTGGGTGAAGAGACCTCGGGCGGCCCTTCCCAGGGCAAGCGCCGCCTCGAGTCGTCACGTATCAGGGAACGACCCGGACGTGGACGACGCTCGGCGGTTATCTCGACGCATTGCAAAGCCGGGGCATCGCCGTCAATGCCGCCAGCTACGTCGGGCTGGGCACGCTCCTGGACTGCGTGCTGGGAGACTCGATCGACCGCCCCGATCAAGCGCAACTCGAGGCGATCAAACAGCTCCTCGACGAAGCGATGAGGGACGGGGCGCTGGGCCTATCCACCATGCTCGCCAGTCCCCGCGAGCTGGCCGTCACGACCGACGATCTGGTGGCGCTCGCTCAGGTGGTCGCACGTCATGGCGGCCGCTACTCCAGCCATATCCGCAACGAGGGAGTGGGAGTCCTCGACGCGGTCAAGGAAGCCATCGACATCGGCCGCCGCGCCGCAATACCGGTCGACATCATCCACCTCAAGATCGCCGACCAGTCGCTCTGGGGCCGGATGCGCGAGGTCGTTGGCCTGATCGAGGCGGCCAGGCGGGATGGGGTTAACGTACAGGCAAACGTTTATCCCTACACCCGCGGCAACAACGACCTGGTCAGCATCATCCCGCCCTGGACGCACCAAGGCGGCAAGGAACAGCTCATCGCCCGGCTGGCCGACCCATCGCTCCGCCCGCGGTTGAAGCGCGACATCCGCGCGGGCATCCCCGGCTGGTACAACCACTTCACGGCCGTCGGCGGCGACTGGAGCCGCATGCTCGTCAGCGCCAACCTGAGCGCACCGAACCAGCACTTGGCGGGCCAGACCATGGACGCGATCATAAGAGCCCGATCGGCCGGCAGAAATCCACGTCCTGACCCACTCGACGTGCTCTTCGACCTGCTCATCGAGGAGAAAGGCACGATCGGCACCATCTACGCCCATCACACCGAGGAAGACATGAACCTGGCACTGATTCAACCCTGGTGTTCAATCGGATCGGACGGCTCGGCCCTGGCCATCACCGGCACTCTTCGCCGAGGAAGCCCCCATCCGCGCAACTTCGGCACATTTCCCAGGGTGCTGGGCGAATACGTCAGGAATCGCGGCTTGCTGCGGCTCGAAGACGCCGTGCGGAAGATGACGTCGCTCAATGCCGCCAAGGTCGGGATTCTTGACCGGGGTTTGCTCCGCCCGGGGTTTCTGGCGGACGTCACGATCTTTGATCCGAGGACCGTCGCCGATCGTTCCACCTATCTCGACCCATTTCAGTACAGCACCGGCGTGATCTTCGTACTGGTCAATGGCCAGATCGTTCTCGACCACGCCGAACACACGCACGCCAGACCGGGGCGCGCCTGCGCCGGGCTGGGACAAAATAAAAACTGGCCAGAGGAACAGAATCCGAACGACCACCTCTCCCCTGGTCGCTCAAATCCAGTTCGACTGGCCAGTTCATCCCTGACGGACTTCGCAGCTCTGGCGAAGGCCCGTTCTGCTGTCTTGGGAAAGGGCGAGCGGGGGGTCGTGCGAGGCTGCCCGCTCGCCCTGTGGCGGGGAGCCGCTCCCAGTGCTGGGAACGACTGTCGCCTGTGGGGTGGATTCTTATGATGTTGTCCGTCGCGACTCGGGTCGTTTTCGATGAACGCGACTAGGTTCGGTTCTGATCTCTGATGCTTAACTACGTCACTTGAGAGGGGAAGCAAATCCAGTGCCAGATGGTAGAATCTGCCGCGCTCGCAGCGAACCGAGCCCCCGCCTCATCCTGAAGCCAAAGCGTAAGTCTTTGTCGCTACGCAGAATTGCGGCGTCGCGCCGGAACTGGTGCTTTCTCTGCCTCGGTCCACGCGGCGTAACAATCTGTTAGGATGATCGTCCATTTTATAGGCAGGTTCGCCCAAGAGGGCTGCAATGCGACTGAGCGCGTGATGGATGGGAGCTCTTGATGAGTGACGATCGAGCGACTGGGCGAAACATTCTTGAGGAACTGGGCCAGGCGATCGCCGCCTGGAGTCATGGATCCGACGACCGGCCTCTCTGGCGCTGGCTGAAACGGGAACTGGATTCGAATGGAACCCCGATCCGCCTGTCTTTGCCGGAGTGGGACGAAAGTCTCAACGTCTTCCTGGCCGCTCGGCGGGCGCAGGGCGATTGGCCGGGTCGCTGCGGCGAGGCGATCACCCGGATGATTCAGGCCAGCCTGCGGTTCACCCGGCCGGATGGCTGCCTCGCTACATGCATGGGAGCCGCGCCGCGGGGCAGTGATGCGCTGCGGACAGACGGCGATCGGACGCAACTTGATCGCACGGATGGACGGATGGCGCGCACACGCAAGCGGTGGCTGGCCGAGGGCGTGCACGAAGGCTTGCCCCATGCAAGCCTGGGCTGGGCGAGCTCCAAACGCGTTCTGGCCGGTCTCAACGACGATGGGACGGCAATGCGTGATCTCCTTGTCGTCGACCACCACGCTGGTGGCGAATTCTGCCGCTTTGAGCTCTTCGGCGGCGGTCGATCGTGGCTGGGCCCGGCGTGGGCGCTCTGCGGCGAAACTGGTCTCGCCCATCGTCCCTGGCCACGGACCTGGATATCCACGGTCACGGCCGACCTGGCCGAGTGGTCTCATGCGTCAGGCGAAGACCGCGTGACCCGATCGATTCTGTTGTTGCGCGGGCTGCGCCTGGCGCTTCTTTCGGTCGTGGTCGAGCGGAGATCCCCGGCGAGCGATCCACCGGGGTACCGGATCGCTCGTCCTCCGGGGCTCACGGTCGAGCCGGTCGAAGGTTGCCGAGCGCTGCTCCTGGCACAATCACCCCGGCGCGGGACCGCTCAGGTCGTGCCGATCGGTCTGCCGCGCCTCGCCTACGCCACCGATCAGGGTCGATTTGCGGCCGATGGCGGCGATCTCGTGCTGAGCCACGCGTCAGCCGGCCGCCGAACCTGGCTGCCGCTTCTCGTTTCCTGGGACGTGCCACGCCATCGGAAGCAATTGCACTGGCGCGTCCTGACCGTCTCGGAGCAGTCGCGCATCGTGAGTGCCGATCGGGCGATCGCCGTGCGCGTGAGCTGGGGACGCCAGGAAAATTACGTCATCTATCGTAGCCTCGCACCACCCGCACCCCGCGTTTTTCTCGGCCACCGAACCGAGAACCGGTTCCTGGTCGGCCGATTCACGGATCAGGGGATCATCGAGCCGATCTTCGAGTCGGAATGACACGTACTCACGAAGACGAGCGCTTCGGCGTTGAAACGATGATCGCCAGCGACCAGGCAATGTAGAGCAGGCTGACGGCAACCGTCAGAAACCCCGAATGCTGATGGGCCTTCTGCAGCGTCGATTGTCCTTGCAGAATCAACAGCCCCATGACGAGCTGTGCGATGATCAAGACCGCGGCCAGAAGACCCAGGACGACAAGAAACGGTTTCATCGGCTTGCGTTATCCTTCAAAATAGAGGAGAGCTCAAAAGCGCTAGTTCTCAAACTGAACACTGAACACTGAAAACTCATCTCAACTGGCAACTAGCAACTAGCAACCAGCAACTGGCAACGATGATCCTCGAACAAATCCAATCCAATCTCGAATCGGTGCGCGAGCGGATTGCCGCCGCCGCCCGCAGGTCCGGCCGGCCGGAAGCCGCGGTCCGGCTGGTCGCCGTGACGAAAAAGAGCCCGCCGGAGTGGGTGCGTCCCCTCGTCGCCTTGGGCGCCTGCGACCTGGGCGAGAACTACCCCCAGGAGCTCTGGCGCAAGTGTGAGCTCCTGGCCGATCTCGGCGGCTCGATCCGCTGGCACTTGATTGGACACCTCCAGACCAACAAGGTCAAGAAAACTCTGCCGCTTGTGAAGATGATCCATTCGGTTCGACTCGCTCAAGCTCCTGCACTTGCTCGACCAGGCCGCATTGGAGATGGCCGATCCTCCGCCGGTGTGCCTGGAAGTCAATACTTCCGCCGAGGAGAGCAAGCACGGCTGGTCCCCGGACCAGGTGCTTCGCGACGCCGAGTCGATCGCCGGCTGCCGTAAGATCTCCATCGTGGGCCTGATGACCATGGCCGCGTGGGGAACCACGGCCGAAACAGCGCGTCCCTCATTTATCCGCCTTCGCGAGCTACGCGACCTCCTGCGTCAGAAGACCGGTCTGGCTCTCGGCGAGCTCTCAATGGGGATGTCCGGAGATTTTGCAGCGGCGATCGAGGAAGGAGCGACAATGGTCCGGATCGGCTCCGCGCTCTTCGAGGGACTCGAGCCATGATTGCCCTGACCACCTGTCCCGACGGAGTCATCCTCCCGGTCCTCGCCCATCCTGGTGCCAAGCGGAATGCGATCCTTGGCGAGCGGGCTGGCGCCCTGCGGGTTGCCGTGAGCGCGCCCGCCGACAGAGGCAAGGCAAACGCAGCAATCCAGGCCGTGCTGGCCGAGGGCCTGGGCTGCAAGGCCGCGCGCATCACCCTGGTTTCCGGAGCAACTTCACGACAGAAACGATTTCTGATCGAGGCGATGACCGCTGACGAGTTGAAAGAGCGCCTGGCTGACGCGGTCCCCGCGACCGATTCACCTCAGATCTGAGCACGTTCGTGCATGCGGCCGGACTTCAGCCATATCCCTCATTTGCAGGATAGCCCGACTAGCCACGGCGGCGATTGTCAATTTGCGGCGAGCCCGCCATCGTTGCCTGTGGACGTGACGGCGACCCCGATTTCCACGCCAACACCTCGAACGCGCTGGGCGAAACGATCACGCCCGCTACGGTCCAGTACGGCACCGGAACCACGCTGGCCACTTCGGCGAAATCCGCGACCCTCGGTCACCTGGTCACCTTGACCGCGACGGTCAAGCCAACCGGACCAGTCAGTGGAAGCCCCACCGGGGTCGTCACGTTGATGGACGGCGGGACCCCGCTCCGCACGATCTCGCTGAGTCGAGGCAGAGCGACGCTCAAAACCTCAAGCCTGCACCTCGGCACGAACCCCATCGAGGTGATCTACAGCGGGAACCAATACTTCGCCGGCAGCATTTCCCGATCTCGGTCGAGACGATCAAGAAGCCCCCGAAAAAAGCAAACCTCCTGGATATTCCTTCCTCTACTTCTGCTTTATGATGGTCCTGCGGCTTGTCTGGGTGAAGCTCATGGTGCCAGAGATCGAGGGGCGGAGCCTGGAGGACATCCAGCGCGATCTCGGTGTCTCCGAGGTTATCCTGAACCAGGTACTAACATGAAAACATTCCTCCTCGCACAGTTGGCAATCGCGTTCCTCCAGACTCCGCAGGCAACCAGCCCAGCAGATACCCCCGCTATCGTGATCGCCGACTTCGAAGGCGAATCGTACGGGGACTGGAAAACAACCTGCGAAGCGTTCGGTCCCGGTCCCGCCCGCGGCACCCTGCCAGACCAGATGCATGTCGAAGGCCACAAGGGCAACGGGCTCGTGAACTCGTTCTACGAGATTGTCGACCATGTCCGAGGCGGCTGGGGGCACATCAACGTCGACCACGTCGTCCAAACCGATCGCAAACCGCCCTTGATCCTCACCGATTCGAGGCGCGAGATCAAACTCAGCAAGCATTACTTGAATCTTCCGATCAAGAATGGCGCCGCACGGCGAAAAGTGACGGTTCTCATTGATGGTCGCGTCGAGGTGAAAAACGACATCGAACTCGCCGATGCCACGCCGGATTGGTGGGCTTTCATGGACGTCAGTGCCTCGGCCGGCAAGACGATCACGTTGCAGGTCGACAAATTGGCCGAGGATTCCAGGGCATTGAGCGCGATCGAAGAGAGTGATGCGATCAAGGATGGGGAAAACCTCTATCGAGAGCCGCTGCGCGGTCAGTTTCACTTCTCCTCGCGGCGGGGCTGGAACAACGACCCGAACGGAATGGTCTACTATAACGGCGAATATCACCTTTTCTATCAGCACAATCCCTACGGTTGGGGTTGGGGCAACATGCACTGGGGCCATGCCGTCAGCAAGGACATGATTCACTGGCGGGAACTGGGCGACGTACTCGCGCCGGATGACCTGGGTGCCATGTTCAGCGGCAGCGCGGTCGTGGACTGGAACAACACCAGCGGTTTCGGCAAGGACGGTAAGCCACCACTCGTGCTCATCTACACGGCCGCCGGGAACCCCACAACTCAGTGTATCGCCTCCAGCACCGACGGCCGGAACTTCACCAAGTTCCACGGCAATCCCGTGATCAAGCAGATCACCGACGGGAACCGCGACCCGAAAGTGATCTGGCACGAACCCACGAAGAGATGGGTGATGGTACTGTACGTCGGTCGAAACGGTTCGCATACCATTCACTTCTTCACTTCGACCAACCTTCGTGAGTGGGCCCTGGCCAGCGTGACTGATGCGGGCACGAAGGGTGACGATCGCTTTCTCTTCGAATGTCCCGACTTCTTTGAACTGCCGGTGGACGATGATGCCAAACAGAAAAAATGGGTTCTGATGGGTGCAAACACCGAATACGCGATTGGCACTTTCGACGGCGCGAAGTTCACGGCCGAACTTACGAAACTCCACGGACAGGAGGGGCGGGGGTTCTACGCTCCGCAAACGTTCAGCGATATCCCGGCCCAAGACGGTCGCCGCATCCAGATCGGCTGGTTCCAGTCGCCAACATCGGGCATGCCGTTCAATCAGTCCATGAGCATCCCCCTGGAGTTGAAACTCACGACCACGCCCGCCGGTCCGCGCCTGACCTGGACGCCGGTCAAGGAACTTGAGTCCTTGCGGGCCAGTTCACACCAGTTTGGCGCCATGACGCTCAAGCCCGATAGCACAAATCCCCTGGCCAATCTCGAGGCCGAGCTCGTGGAATTGAAGGCCGAATTCGAACCAGGGGAGGCAAGCGAAGTCGCTTTCACCGTGCGCGGAGCCACCATCGTCTACGACGTCAACAAAGAACAGCTCGTCGTGAACAACCTTCGTGCCAGCGCCCCCTTGCACCATGGAAAACAGCGGCTGACGATCTTATGCGACCGTACAGGACTGGAGATTTTCGCCTCCGATGGGCTGACTTACGTTCCCCTGCCGTACCTGCCCAAAGCCGATGACCTCACACTTCGACTTCACACCAAGAGAGGCGCCGTGAACTTCACCAAACTTGAATTCTATGAACTCAAGTCTGCATGGCTCCTGGCGGAAAAAGGTGTCCGACGCGCCTCTTGCCCTTGAGGTTTTTTGGCATTTTCGGGTGCCCTTGGTATCTCGGTCGGTCCGTCTTCCGGGTGTCCAGCGGCCCTGCCAGCCAGTCTCGGCCATATCGCGCATTTTGCTGTATATCATCGGCTGCGGGCGCTGTAAACCCCGAATTCGGTCTATGGTATTATGAGAAGACCTGGTGCCACGATCCGCGCCCCGCTCCGCCCTGGAGCGTGCGGAGCGGAATCTGCCGGCGGATCATGAACCGCCGGCCGCAAGGGCGCAGACCGGCCGAAATATGTCTCAATATCCTCGTGATATCTTGATTCGACCATGGACGGGCTCGCCGCCGCGCGCCGTCGTTCGCCTTCCCGGCTCGAAGAGCCTGACCAACCGCGCCCTGATCGTCGCCGCACTGGCCGAGGGCCCGAGTGTTCTCGCTGGGGCGCTCGACAGCGATGACACTCGGGTGATGGTCGAGGCGCTTCGCGCGCTCGGGATCGCCGTGGATCACGACCGAGCGTCTTGCCGGATCGCAATCGCAGGTTGCGGTGGCAAGCTCCCGGCTCGCTCGGCCCGGCTCGAGGTGTCCAATTCGGGCACGAGCCTGCGCTTTCTGACGGCCCTCCTGGCCACCGGCCACGGGACGTTCCACCTCGACGGGAGCCCGCGGATGCGGCAGCGGCCCGTATCGGACTTGCTGCAGGCACTGAGTGGACTGGGCTGTAATGCCCGATCCGACCAGGGAACGGGTTGTCCGCCGGTGACCATCGAGGCCGGAGGGCTCCATGGCGGCCACGCATGCATCAAAGGCGACGTGTCGAGTCAGTTCGTGAGCGGCCTGCTGATGGCCTTGCCCAATGCCCAGGCGCCCACGACGATCGAGGTCAGCGGCCTTCTCGTGTCCCAGCCTTATGTGGCCATGACACTGGCCGTGATGGAGGCGTTCGGAGTCGCGGTCGCCAACCAGGAATTCCGCCGCTTCGAGATCAGGCCCGCTCGATATCGCGGCCGCACTTACGCCATCGAGCCCGACGCATCGGCCGCCAGCTATTTCTTCGCCCTCGCCGCCATCACGGGCGGAGAAATCACCGTCGCGGGCCTGGGAACGACGAGCATCCAGGGAGATCTGGCGTTCGTCGATCTTCTGGAAAAGATGGGCTGTTCGGTCGTCCGCGCGCCACGAGCACGACGGTCAAGGGGGGCGATCTTGGCGCGATCGACGCCGACATGAACGCGATCTCCGACACGGTCATGACGCTCGCCGCGGTCGCGCTCTTTGCCCGCGGCACCACGCGAATCCGCAACGTCTCCCACATCCGGCACAAGGAAAGCGACCGCATCACCGCGCTCGCGACCGAGCTGCGCAAGCTTGGAGCCCGGGTCGAAGAGCAGCCCGACGGCCTCGTCATCGACCCACCCGCCCCGGAAGCGCTTCAGGGCGCACGCATCGCAACCTACGACGACCATCGGATGGCAATGTCCTTTGCACTGGCCGGCCTGCGGGTCCCCGGAGTAATGATTCTCGACCCCGGCTGTGTGGCCAAGACGTATCCTGGCTTCTGGGACGAGCTCGATCGAGTCCGGACGGGAGGCGGCATCTAAAAGCAGATGCTTGACCCCGGCTGTGTTAGAATGACGTAGCATGAAGGGCCAGGTCCGCATGAGCTGATTGGCTCGCACCCGGATCTGTGCGATCAAAAAAAAACTCCCGGTCATCAGAAAATGTTCAGGGGGTTTTTGGCTCCGAAGGTACTGTAGGCACCAGCTTGAACCGGGACGACTCGAACGACTTGATTCCGTCCGTCGTCAGGCGGAAAAAGATCGCGGCGGCGCCCGGCGTTTCATCGACCAGCTTGAGACCGCGCTCGGGGCCGAGGATGTAGACGGTCGTCTCGAGAGCGTCGGCGGTGGCACCGTCGGCCGCGACGACCGTGACGGCGGCGCGGTCCTCCACCCCCAGTCCGGTCGCCGGGTTGATGATGTGGGAGTAGCGGTGTCCATCGATCACGACAAACCGCTCGGCGTCGCCCGCTGTCGAGACGGCGGCATTGGCAAGCAGCAGCGTGCGCAACGGCTCGGATTGACCCGGTTCCAGGGGCGCGATCGCCACTTTCCAGCCGCGTGCCCCGGGAGGGGGATCACCGACGGCGATATCGCCTGCCCCGGCTACCAAGGCCCGTTTGATCCCGGCGCCCTTGAGCACGTCGAGGGCCGCCTGGGCCGCGTATCCCTTGGCGATGCCGCCGGCGTCGAGCTTCATTCCGGGCCGCAGCAACCGGGCGGTCCGGGCCCCGGGGTCAAGCACGAGCTTGTCGGAGCCGACCAGGGCCCGGGCCTCTTGCAGCCGGGCCCGGTCCGGCAGCTTGTGGTCGCGGCGGGCTCGCCGCCACAGCCGGCCCACGGGCGCAATCGTCACGTCGAAGGCGCCACCCGATCGCTCCCAGATATCCCTGGATCTTCGCAAGACCTCGAACAGGTCGTTGCTGACGGGAACGGCCGGCCCGCCGGCGGAACGAGACATGCGAGACAGCTCGCTGTCGGGGTCGTAATCGCTCAAAATCGCGTTGAGCTCGGCGATCCGATCGTAGGCCGCCCGGGAGGACCGTCTAGCGGTGGTTTCGTCCGTGGAGTATAAAACAATGTTGAACGGGCTTGCCATGTGCGTTTCCTCAAACTCGAAACGCCGCAGGCCGTTTCCGGCAGCGTGCGATGGCACCTGACCGGGCAGCGCCTGCAAGAGAGCCGCCAACCACACTCCCGACTTGATCGCACTCATGGATCACTCCCGAATCGCGAGTCGAGGCCAGAAATTCAGCCGCCAGAATTGTCCGGTCAACACCCTGAGCACACCCCTGGAGAGCATATCAAAAGTGAGCCGTCCGACGCACGCCGCAAAGTGGAGCCGCGGAAGAATTCATGCTGTAGGTCAGGCTTTCCAGCCTGACGTCAGGCTGCAAAGCCTGACCTGCGCCCGACCGATCACTTCGGCCGGTCTGCTTGGTCTGGCCATCGCGCTTGTGATGCTGGGAGCCCACGCCGCCCGGGCGGCTGTTCTCGAAGTCGATGAGCCCGCATCGCCAGACTCGATGAAGCCTTACGTCGAAACGATTCCGGGGACCGAAGTCAAGTTCGAGATGCTGCCGATTCCGGGCGGGTCCTTCGAGATGGGAAGCCCAGACAGCGAGGCCCACCATGCCGCCGACGAGGCGCCGCGGCACCCCGTCCAGATCGCGCCTTTCTGGATGGCCAAGTGTGAGGCCACCTGGGAGGAATACGATCAGTTCGCCTTCGCGCTCGACTTGAAAAAGAAGAAGCGCAACGGGGTCGACCTGGCCAAGCAAGTGGAATCCGAGAAGAAAGCCGATGCGGTCACGCGGCCCACTCCCCCTTACGCCGACGAGACGTTCGGTCACGGCCGCAACGGGCAGCCGGTCATCTGCATCACCCATCACGCCGCGATGGAATATTGCCGCTGGCTGTCGGCGAAGACCGGCAAGATCTATCGCCTGCCCACCGAGGCCGAGTGGGAATACGCCTGTCGCGCCGGCAGCAAGACAGCCTATTTCTGGGGCGATGACGCAGGCCAGATCGAAGGGTTTGCCTGGTACGTGAATAACGCGGAAAAGCCGATGCCCGTCGGCAAGAAGAAGCCCAACCCATGGGGCCTCCTCGACATCCACGGCAACGTCGCGGAGTGGTGCGTGGACCACTATGCCGCCGACACCTACAAAAAATACCCAACCGACAAGCCGACCGTCGGCCCGGTCGTCTTGCCCGACGCCAAGGAATACCCCTACGCGGTGCGCGGCGGCTCGTGGGACGACGACGCCGAATTCCTCCGCTCGGCGGCCCGCAAGGCGTCGAATCGAGAGTGGAGCACCCAGGACCCCCAGCGCCCCCAGAGCATCTGGTGGCACACCGATGCGACTTTCGTCGGTTTCCGGGTCGTCCGGCCGCTCGTGGAACAAGATAACCTCAAGGGACTCAAGTCCCTGGTCGTCAAAGGCAAAGGCACTCGTTGAACGCGTCTGCATCGAATCTCGCGCAGTGGTCAGCTTGACGGGATCGGCAGTATTGTGCGGCCGGTTCCACTTCAAAACCAGCTCCAGAGGAGAACCAGAGATGACCGAGCCTTCCTCAAACATTCTGACCCCAACCCGCCGTGACTTCTTGAAAAGCTCGACCGCGGCCACGGTCGGCCTGGGCGTGCTTTCCAACGCGCATGCCGCCGGCAGCGACACGATCAAGGTCGGCCTCGTCGGCTGCGGCGGACGAGGCACGGGCGCCGCTGAGAACATCTGCGAAGCGGCCGGCACCTCCTACAACATCAAGCTCTACGCCATGGGCGAGGTGTTCGAAGACCACCTCAAGAACTGCCGGGACAGCCTGCGGAACAACAAGCACTGCAAGGAGCGGTTCGACGTCGCCGACGACCGCTGTTTCGTCGGCTTCGACGCCTATCAGAAGGTCATCGACTGCTGCGACCTGGTGATGCTGGCGACCCCGCCCGGCTTCCGTCCGCAGCATATCGAGGCCACGATCAAGGCCGGCAAGCAGCTCTTCACCGAGAAGCCAGTGGCCGTCGACGGGACCGGAATTCGCAAGGTCCTGGCCGCCGCGGAGGAGGCCCACAAGAAAGGCCTGTCGGTCGTCGCCGGCACCCAGCGCCGCCATCAAGCCGGCTACATCGAGAGCATGAAGCGCATCCACGAAGGGGCGATCGGCGATCTCGTCGGCGGACGCGTCTACTGGAACCAGGGCGATATCTGGGCCCACAAGCGGCAGGACGGCTGGAACGATACCCAGTACCAGATCCGCAACTGGTACCATTTCCTCTGGCTGTGCGGCGACCACATCGTCGAACAGCACGTGCACAATCTCGACGTCGCCATCTGGGCACTCAAGTCGCACCCGGTTCGCGCCGTGGGCATGGGCGGCCGCCAGGTGATCACCGAGCCCGAGCGCGGCCAGAGCTACGACCATTTCGCCGTCGACTACGAGTTCCCGAATGGGGTTCATGTCCTCTCGATGTGCCGGCAGATTCCCGACTGCGCCAACGACGTCTCCGAGACGATCGTCGGCTCCAAGGGACAGTGGCATAGCGGCGGTTATCGGTTCTCCGGCGAGAGCCGAGGACGCGTCCGCGCCGAGCACGAGGTCAACCCCTATGTTCAGGAACACATCGACCTGCTCGAGAGCATCGTTTCCCGCAAGCCGATCAACGAGCTCAAGCAGGTCGCCGAAAGCACCCTGACCGCCATCATGGGCCGCAACTCGGCTTACTCGGGCAAGGCCATCACCTGGGACCAGGCCTTGAACAGCAAGCTCGACACCTTCCCGCAAACTCTGGCGTGGGGCCCGATGCCAGAGCCGCCCGTCCCCAAGCCGGGCGTTTTCGAGTATACGTGAGCGGGTTGGATGTCCCCTCTTCACCCCCACGGAAGCGACCGATCCCATTTCCCCCCTTGATAAGGGGGCGTGATGAAAACTTGGCCAGGCTGAGCCGGATTCAGCGCTCATTCGCCACGCCTTTTGTTCCGCCGCGCCTCCCGAAGAACCTCCCCCCCTTGCTAAGGGGGGGCAGGGGGGGTGGGCGTGGCACCACCAACGGCTCGGCCAGAGTCGTGCTTTTCCCTCGAGCACGATAGCCACGGCCTTGCTAGCGCGCTGTCCACCCCCCCTGCCCCCCCTTAGCAAGGGGGGGAGAACGCCGGAGCAATGTGCTGCAACGAAAAGGAACCGCATCATGAGAAACCTTCTGGCCTCTGCCCTCTTTGGTGTCGTGGCGCTCGGGCCGGCCTGGTACTCTGCCGAAGCTGTCGCCGCCGCCAAGATCGTGCTCGTCGCCGGCCGCCCTAGCCACGGCCCGGGCGACCATGAGTTCAACGCCGGCTGCAAGCTGCTGGCCAAATGTCTGGCGGAGGTGCCGGGCGTCGAGCCGGTCTTCGTCCCGGGCGGCTGGCCCCAGGACGAGTCGGTCTTTGACGGCGCCCGCGCCGTCGTTTTTTTCATGGACGGAGGCGGCGGCCATCCGATGATTCAGGGCGACCATCTCGAGACGATCCAGAAGCTGATTGACAAAGGCGTCGGCCTGGCCTGTCTGCATTACGCCGTCGAGGTTCCCAAGGGCAAGCCCGGCGACAAGTTCCTGGACTGGATCGGCGGCTATTACGAAAGCGGCTTCTCGACCAACCCGCACTGGACGGCCGAATTCCGGAGCCTGCCGGATCACCCCATCACGCGCGGGGTCAAGCCGTTTGCGATTCGCGACGAATGGTATTTCAACATCCGCTTCCGGCCCGAGCGGAAAGGGATCACGCCGATCCTGGTCGCGACTCCCGACGATCAAACCCGCGAGGGCGTCTCGGCTTCACCGCGCGGTCCGTACAAGCACATCGTCGAGGCCAAGGGCCGTGATGAAGCACTGGCCTGGTCCGTCGAGCGCCCCGACGGCGGCCGCGGTTTCGGCTTCACGGCGCGCACGCCCACAAGAACTGGGGCGACCCCAATTTCCGCAAGCTGGTCTTGAACGCAATCCTCTGGACGGCCAAGCTGGACGTTCCCTCCGAAGGCGTCGAGTCACACGTCAGTGACGATGAGCTCAAGCAGAATCTTGATACCAAGTAACAAAGAGCCCCCGGAGGGGGGCGATAGGAAGTAGCCTGGCGGCGTCAGCCCCAGGTCTCTGCCGCAACGTACAAACAGCCGCGTGTCCGTAGCATGGCATTGTCCGCAGCCTCCGGGAGGGACGCGGCACAATCGCCCAATGAGGCGGCAACTCCAGAAACAGAGGGTCACAATCCGGGCAATCGGCCAAGGCGGTACCAAGCGCATCATTGTCAGAGTCTTCGCAGCTTGCCGTGGGTTCGTTTGGCGTAAACACCGGTCGATTAGTCCTGCGTTACGCGGTGGCAATGGCGACGTCACGAAGCGCATGAGCCCGTCAATCGGCCAAACGGAAAACGGACAACGGACAGATGAGAAAAAATGAGACTGGATGAGACGTTTTCGAAGGGTTCCACGCCCATCTCGCGATGTTCGCCAGCGAAATGCCTTGGAGATTGGCGGCGCATTGACTCATCGGCGTAAATTTCTGATCTACCGGCACTTGTGTCGTCAACTTCGGCCGATTCCAGGCCCTGTCGATCCCGACGAATCGGGCTGTCGAATCGCGTCGGGGTGTCTCATCATCGATCGCGACGTCTCACGCTCCAGCACCGCATCACCCCGGCCCGGACGCACGACCGCAAGTTCCTGGACATGTTTCCTGATTCGCACGACGAACCCATTGATGGCGACTTGATCCATCGGATGTGATTGCGTAGCCGTATCGCGTACCATTTCACGAACACTTCGGCGAGCAAGTCCTTGCTGCCAGCCGTGATTGCAGTACGTATCCGTGGCTTTCTGCGTGATCGACTCCGTTTCGATGACGACGGACAACCGGCAACTGCGAACCGGCGGAATCGTGGCGGCATCCCGGCGCTCTTTGAGGGAAACCGGGCGCGCAGTCACCTTATTCTGCGTATTCTTCCTACATATATTATGCGCTGAATTCAGAATTTCATTAAAGCGCGCGCGCCGTTTGGCGCGAAAACCTGATCGCATCATTCAGTCCCGATTGGACTTAAAATTCTCCAAAATTTTTTGGGGGCGTTCACTATTTCCAAATCCAGCAACGCGTGGACGCGGCGGATCGGCAGAAGTATGTGCAGGCGGTATCGGATCTGAGTTTTGTGCCGATTCCAATGCGGGGGCGAAGTGGGGCGGTTGCAACGGCGGGCCGGCCGATCTTGTATGGTCTGCATTTCCGGCAGGCAACGACCTGCTGTTGTGGCCAAGTTCAACTGCGGATAACACCCCCGGCATACTAGCCCGAAAGCGCAAGCGAGTGTATCCCGAAGGGCGGGAGATCTACTTCCACAAGAACAGTCCGGCATACTAGCCCGAAGCGCAAGCGAGTGTATCCCGAAGGGCGGGAGATCTACTTCCACAAGAACAGTCCGGCATACTAGCCCGAAGCGCAAGCGAGTGTATCCCGAAGGGCGGGAGATCTACTTCCACAAGAACAGTCCGGCATACTAGCCCGAAGCGCAAGCGAGTGTATCCGGACACACTCGCTTGCGCTTCGGGCTAGTATGGTCGCCGGGACGAGTACGAAGCGTATCACACAGGCCCTTCGTAAGTTCTTGAATCGGGTCCATCCGATCCCGTAGTTCCCTGTCGTATCAATCAGAGCGGGACCGGTTTGACGATCCCCGCGTCCGCCAGGCCGGCGAAGTGATCGGAAAGCCGCTGAGCGGTCTTGCGACTCCGGACAAGCAGCCCGACCTCGATGTTCTTCGTCTGTGCGGCCTCGGTGAAATTGGCCGAGGAGACGAACGCCTGTTCCTTGTCCACGACGACGCACTTCGCGTGCAGACTGGCTCGCTTCACATGATCTGCTTCCAGTGACCTGGGATCGTAATATACTTTGGGCAGTCTGCGACCCGGCCATTCTTTCCGGACGAAGCGTTCGGCAAACAGGCGGACAAGCTCAGACGGGCTTGAGCCGTCGTGCGGCTGACGCTGGATGTCCAGATACATCTCCACTCGCAGTGCGGGATTCTGGTCCATCCCATCGGCCAGTTCCTTGAAGACAACTTGGCCCTGGTAGACCGCATAGCCGGCGACCAGTACGGACTCTCGGGCGGAATGGAACATTTCTCGCACGACAACGCTCGTGTCGCGGTTCACGATGCCTGGGGCCTCGGGTCCGGTCCATACCAGGTCGATCAAATCCTCGGCCACGGGGCGTTGCCTTCGGTCCGTGCACAGCAATTCCAGGCACGCGGCCAGGTGTTGCGGCTCCATCCCCTCGCTCGTGAGTTGATGAAGCTCAGCCGCGACCGGACCTGCGACGCTTTCAGACACATACCGGCGGAGAAGCAACGAATTGAACGGCCACGTTAACCGTCCGGATCGAAGTGCACCGGCAAGTTGAGCGAGATCCTCGGTGGTTAGCGAACAAAGCGTGGAGGTCATACGTCCTCCTGCTCAAAGAATTCGGCTCCGTTGCCATCCACCGTCGAAACGACAAGGGCCCGGTCGAGGAAGTCATTATGCTGCTCGCAAGAGGTCTCTGCGATCAACAGACAGCCGTGGCAGGCTGCACCATGCAGGAACCGGCACTCATGCTGATTCTCGGGAGCGTGCTGGGCACAGACGGGATCGTTTGAGCACAGTCGCCCGATGTCGATCGCTGCCTTGAGATGCCGGGCGATTTGCCGCCCTGCCTCAACGAGCCCCCCCATGGTCCCCTCAGCGTCCGGGGTTCCCGTGTAGAGCAAGATGCCATAACCGTAGCTGCCGGCGTAGATCCGCTCGCGGATGGAGCTGGCGGGGTAGCCGCATTCCAGGGCGACAGCCGTGATGAGCTGGTGCGAAAGCGAGTGGAGCATGATGTAGGGAAGACCAAAAAACTTGCGATTGCTTTTATTGTGGTCTTTCTTCCAGCACTCAAAGCCGGCGTCCAACTGGCGCCCACGCTTCTTCACGGCAGGCTTTTCCAGCCAGGCCTCGATTGCCTCCTGGCGGAACTGAACCAGAATCCCTTCGCCCCGGTTCTCGATCGCCGGCAGCCAGGTGATTTCGCGCGCCAACGGCGCCTGGCTCACCCCGATATCGAGCTCATACTCGCCTTCGGCATTCGGTGAGTAGGATTCAAAGCGGCTGAACCCGATCTGGGCGGTCACGGCCCGGAGCCGATGAACCAGGACAACCCGCTCGACGGCCTTCATCCAGGGCTGATTCCAATACTTCTTGGGCAACTGCCGGGCGAAGAAGTCGCCGTCGGGCTTATCCGAACCGATCTCATCCTTCGCGCTCGTGAGCGTCTCGAATTCGGCTTCCTTCACCGATTTGTCGGTTCCCGCTGTACGCCCTTCTTTTCGCGACTGGATCTCCGAGAGAGCTTCTTCGTTGGAGAAACCTTCAAGCGCCGCGGCAACGGGCGGCTTGCGCTTTCGTTCCTTCTCCAGGTCGCCGAGGTCTTCAACGTACTGGAGGTAGTGCTCCCAGATTTGATCGACAGCCTTCGCGATCTCTTCGTCCCGGTCGGGAAGCGAGATCACGCTCATGATTTGCGGGAAGTAGGCATTGCTCGCGGTGCGGACCAGCATGCGGTTCTGTTCCTCGCACGGCTCATGAATGCGCGGGCCAAGCCAGGGCTGCCAGCCATCGCAGCGACCCAGGGCATGCATTTCGGGCTTGGTCGCCTGCATCAATTGTCTTTCGGCCTTGCACTCGCAGCGCACCCAGACTTCCGACAAGTCCCCGCTGGTCCCACGCTCTTCGATCCAGAGATCGCGCCTGCACCCGTTGTCACCGCCATGCACGAAGTAAAACCAGTCAATGTCGCCGATATGCCCCTTGCGGCACGCGCGAACGAACCGCACTGGCACCACAGGCTGAGCCTTCCGATTGTGGTCGATAAACTTCCCCTTCGACAGGGCCGTCCGATGGATCAACCGGCGCGAGCGCGACAATTTCGCGGACTCCGTTGCCAGCGCTCCCTGTGTGATGAACCATTCGGGGAACTGCCAGCACGTGATGCCTGTTTTCCGAGGCGTTGTTGGATCTTCGTTGTCGGGAGGAGGAGCATAGAGCGTCATAGCCTGAAGCCGGAGCAGATCCTTGAGCTTGGCGACCAGCCGAGGCTCGGGGATCTCATCACCCTTGGTCCAGTATTCGAGCCCTCCGACGATCACGGACTGGTTGGGAAGATCGAACACCGAGCCTGGCCCGAAGGTCATGACCACCTGGCTCTGCCGAACCTGACCGTGGGGCTTCTTGCTCCCGGCCTTCGAGGCGCTCATTTCTCGCGCTCCTGTTCGAGTTGCACGTCGTCCGGGTTTACGAGCCCGAAGCGCCAGCGAGTGAATTCCGGGCGCGCGATCAAGGACCATCGACACACTCGCTGGCGCTTCGGGCTCGTACGGATCGGGCTTGTATGTGAAGCTCGGCGACCGTGGGTCACGCTTGCTCCTCCTCCAGAACTTCTACGTTGTCCATGGTCCTGAGCCAGAGGTTCACGCTCGGCTCGACGTCGCGCATGGAACGGTTGGCACGAAAATTCTTGTGCCTTGGGTGTTCCAGCTTCAGGTTGGGGTCGAGGAAATCCCGCAGCAACGGCCGGGCTCCCCCCGCCTCGGACGCATTGTACTGAAGGCCGGTGCTCGTCGCGTGGTACTCGTGAGCGATCTTGCTCCAGACGTCGAACAGATCCTTCGCCCGGTCCTGAACCTGCTGACGCAAAGCCTCGGCCTCGACGGCCTCCATGATCGCGTGACTCCCGGCTCGCTCAGAAAGAACCTGGACCACGAAATCCAGCGCGGTTCGCTCCCGGAGAATCTCGGCTGCTCCCCGGGGCGAAGTCATTGGCTCATGACCCAGGCGCGCGAGCGCGACGAGCGTTGCGGCAAGCCCGCGATCCAGAGCTCGCGGCGAGAATGGCGTGACACTCGTGGCCTCAACAGTCCGGTAGAACGACTCATGAAAGACCTCGAACCGCTCGTAATGCGAGCGGTCGCGGGGCCGGTGCACGTTCAGCAGCGTAACCACGAGCCCAGGCCGCTCGGGGTCGCGTCCGACCCGGCTGGTTGCCTGGATATACTCGGCGCATGTCTTGGGCTGCCCGAGCACGACCATGAGCCCGAGCCGGGTGATGTCGAGACCGACCGAGATCATGTTGGTGGCGATCGCCACATCGACATGTTCCCTCTCGGGAAATCGTAGCGCGAGCTGGCGCTTCGCCTCCGCCACCAGGTTGGTGGGCACGCGGGAGGTCAGCTCCACGACATCGTAGGCGATGGCTCGGTTCGCGAAGAGCCCGTCGCGCTGGCCCCAGCGTTTGCGATTGGCGTACCCGGTCAGCCGGGTGTTGACCTCGTCCTCGATGATGCGCCGGCTGCCCCCGAGCTCGCGGAGACTGTTGAAATAGCCGAGGAGCGTCATGTACGAGTCGGCGGCGTTGTTCGGGTTCTTCTTCCCTCCGTCGGCTTCGTAGGCTTTCTGAGCGGCTCCCAGCAACGCCAGGTAGGTCCGCAACATCACTACCTTGAGGCTGCGTCCCTGGGCGGCAATCCCGAGATAGATCCTGGGGTTGCTCCGATCGGCGGAATGGGTTTCGGCGAAGAAGGAGTTGCGACGATCGGGCCCCGGAGGAGGAAAGACATCCACGACCCGGCGGTTGAACAAGGCCTGGATCTGGTTTTCGGCCCTGCGCACCGTTGCCGTTGAGGCGATGACCTTGGGCCGTACCTTCTCGCCATCGACCTGCCTGCTACAGAGCTCATCCAGGGCCGACTCGTAGAGGCCCACCATCGTTCCCATCGGTCCTGAAATCAGATGCATTTCATCCTGGATGATCAGATCAGGGGGCTGCGGAGGCGTGGGAAGCGGCCGGCCCCGGTCCTTCTCGCACGGCCCGTAGAATCCGTTCTGGTCGTAGCGATCGACCCGGCCGAAGAACGCCCCGACCGGCCCCGTCCACGGCATGGCCGCGAACTTGTCGACGGTGGCAATGAGGAAACACGGCAGACGGCGATAAATCGGCTCGTCCACGGCCACGAGCGGCAGCGACTGGTTCCGCGTGAAGTCGCACCGCCGGTTGAGGCAGACCACGCGCAGATCGATTGGCTGGTTGCTATTGGGGACAAGCTGGAAGGACTGCGCCTTGAACTTCTCGCCGCACCAGGGACAGCTCTCCAGCGGGATCGGCGCCGGCTTGCGGTCGTCGTTCTGGAAGGCGATGGTCTTGCGATAGGCACAGTTCGGGTCGGGATCTCCCTTGCCACCCATCCGGTTCGGCGTGGCGGCCCGTCCCACCCAGAGACCGATCTCAAAGGGCCAGGGGCCGAGAGTGTCGGGGTCATTCAGCCTCTCCAATTCCAGGGCACAGATGAGCGTGGCCGCGCGGCTGAGCTGGTCGAGCGTGAGCAGACGGAGCGTGTACCGCATCAGAACGCTCAGACCGACCGAGGCGTAACCCGTATTGGTAAGCCGTCTGTAAACGAGTGTGAAAGCCGCCAGCCCGAGGTAGGCTTCGGTCTTGCCGCCGCCTGTCGGGAAGAAGAGAAGATCGACCACGTCGCGGTCGGCATGGCGGCGGTTGGCGATTCCCGGCAGGTTCATGAGGAGGAAGGCGAGCTGGAAGGGCCGCCAGGTGGGAGCCTCGACCGCCGATTCCTCTTTCCCCTGCATGGGGCCGAAGCGGCGGCGGGCGGCCCTGGCCATCACGCGGTTGGCGATCACGAAGGCTTTGAGGGCCGTCGGGCCCGAGAGCGCCTTGATTCCGTCTTCGATGCGCTTGGAAGCCGTAAGAGCTCTTTGTAGCAATGCCTCGGCCATCTCCCGGCGCTTGGCGTTAAGGCCCGCGTACGCCTCCTCTTGCTTCTTGATCCAGGCTCGATACTGCTGGACAAAACCCCCCAGTGCTTGCTGTGCCGCGACACCGTCGGCCAGCGCGGCCAGGGTCTCCATCCTCAATTCGACGTTCGTGATCTGGGCGGGGGCGACGCGCTCGACTGCCGCTTCAGGCACCCAGCATGTCCGCACTTTGCGGCAGGCAGCCTGCTCATCGATTTCGGCGTGCGTCGCGATGCCATGACCGACGGCGTATTCGAAGGCGTCGCGATACTGGAGGTCGGCAACGCGCTCGTCCCACTCCTCAGTGGATTGGCCTTTCAAGTTTGGCCGGGGAATCAATGGGCTATCCGAGTGAACCTCGAGTCCGGCCTGGAAGATGAAACGCTCGTCCCGGTTCTCGTCGGTTGCGAGCGGGACGCGGTGATTGACCAGAAAGACCGAGACGGACCGCGTGCCGGCTGGAACCATTCCCGCGGCGATTCCCAGCGTCTGAACCGGACGAACCGACAGGACCACCTTCAGGCCTTCGCTTTCGGGCACTTCGTGTTCGATCGGGCGTGCCGTTTGGGCCGGGAGGTCGATGCCGAGCACGGCCTGGCGGGGAACACGTCTCCAGAGGTAGGAGCCTCTCGCGCCCTCATCGGCTTTGTCTTCGGCACCCTCCCCGCCGGAAGGTGTTTCGGCGCGATAGTCACCCCAGCTCGCTATAACCTTGAGCCGACGCGTCTCTTTCGAGACCAGCAGGCTCAGCCCGACCGATGAGGGGAAGAAGGCCCGGCGGGCGACGGGGGCCTCCGGTAGGGTATCGTCGTCGCCGGCGTCGCTCTCACTACTCTCGAAATCGAATTCGTCCTGGCCGGTCTCGTCGCTTTTCTGCTCCTCGCTGGCCTCCAGGGGCACGAGGAACCCGGTGAGATACCAGCGCGACGGGGCCTGGGTGAGAACTTCGGCCTCGAGGTCGGTGCCGTTCGCGGGACCAACCAGGTCCAGACGAAGGGCTTCGACGAGCTGAGTGCGGACGTCAACGGGCTTCATCGCCTTAATCCTCCGGTTCCAGGTTAGTGAGGCTGGCTTTGGGCCTGACCTCTGTTGGTTTTTACATTATCCTCATTGTTGTCTAGATTGTGCGGATAGTCGAGAATCTTGCCATCTCCAGCGGTGGGATCGGTACCGGGCTGGGGAGAAAGTATCGCCTTGCACCTCCGACTGACTTAGTCTGAGGGTGGGGCCGCCAATTCACGTTCGTAGGTTGCGGCCGCAGCAACGAGGAAACGCTGTGACGGAACTTGAATTCGAGACATTGCTGGCGCGAGGACATGAGACGCGAGGCGTTGAATTCAAGGCACCAGGGAATCGCAACAACCAGGCGTTCTTGGGAGGAGTCGCACGGGCCGTTTTGGGGATGGCGAATCGGCGTGGTGGCGGACTTGTGATCATTGGGGTCGAATCAGATACGGAGTCCGTCGACCCAGTGGGGCTGGATGAGGTCCAGCTACGCTCGTGGCTTCAGTTCGATGATCTTTCCGCCGCCGTGAACGAGTACGCGACTCCGAGTGTGAGCTTTGATGTGGAACCTCAAGATCATCTGGGCAATCGATTTATCGTCATACGCGTTTATGAGTTCGAGGAGATTCCCGTCCTCTGTCGCAAGGACCTCCATGCGCCCCGAAGGCGAGAGCTGGTCCTGCGTCGTGGCGCGTGTTATGTCAGGTCCCACCACAAGCCGGAAACGTCCGAGATCCCGTCGGAACAAGAGATGCGCGAGCTGCTCGAGTTGGCAATCGACAAGGGCGTCCGCAAGTTCGTGACTCGAGCACGCGAGGCCGGGATGATCCCGCCCATGGCGGGCGCCTCGGCTCAGCTTCCCGATCAGGGGTCTTTCGAGAAACAGCTCAAGGAGATGGAATGAGTGTCGCTCAAGAACGAGGCGTCCTGGACAAGATCCGGACGCGGGGCTACTGGCGCGTCGTGATCCGGCCGGCGAAGTTCGACCAAAACCGCATCGGAAGCTGCTCAGACCTGTTCCCGCTCGTCGAGAAGAACTCTGTGCGTTTCCGGGCTTGGGGTTACCCTCACGTTGACCGTCGAGGCCGGCCCCTGACCGGGGGCGACTGGGTCGGGCAGGAGACCAATTGGGAACTTTACGTCGAAGTTTGGCGACTGTTCCTGAGTGGGCAGTTCATCCACTTCTTCGCCATAGCCGATGATTGGCGAGATCAATCGGGTCTCTGGCCGGCAAGTGACGACTGGGCTCCAGGCCGTTACCTGCACATCATGGATTCTGTCTGCCAACTTACGGAGATATTTGAATTCGCGGCGCGACTGGCCCTCACGCCCGCCGGTGCGAGTCTCATGCGTGTCGAGATCGCCGTCGGAAAGCTGAGGGGCCGGCGACTCGTGGTCGGAGATCGCGGAGGGCCCATCGAAACATCGCACGAAACCGCGGCGGCGGACTGGAGGCACGTATGGCAAGGAGCACTGACCGATCTAATCGCCCAGCCGCGGGAGTTGGCGAAGCTGGCCGCTCAGGATCTCTTCGCGTGTTTCGGCGAGAAGATGTCCTTGGAGATCCTGCGCATCGCGCAGGAGAATTTAACCCACGAAGACTGAGCGGTGGATACCTACGCCCACATCGGCCTAATCAGGAACATCGAGAACTTGGATGGCTTCGTATCGTTTTGGCCGATGGCGCGAGATGCCGCGTAATGGAAAGTTCTCCGCTGTGCCTCGCGGCGTCGAGCGCCGGACCCACGTTAAGGGAACAACTCCGGCTGATCGCTTGGCTTTTTTCGTCTGGGGCGACCGATGCTAGACACCCTGGTGATCCATTGACGGTTTTGAGTAAATGGGGCGGGGAAGGCGAGTACATGCATGACATGTCGGACGTACCAGAACTCTTCGGAACTCCGGCTGAATTCTGGACCCATCGAAAAGGGGTGTAGCCGTGGACGAGCTTCTTGAGGCCATCGAAGGTCATCGTTTTTCCGCGGTGGTGAACGTGGCGAGCGACCTCAACCATTTTCTTCAGGCACTCGCCTCGACACCTGAATTTCGGAAACTGCTTGGGTTGCTCTCGGCTCCTGACACGCGAGAGAAAGTCTTGGAGCGTCTCCTCGAAGTGGCGGCAAGGGAGATTGACCGGGCCTACGAGAACCCGTGGGATGCCGCTCTGACTGCCTATTTGTATCTCATCTGGAGAACCGACAAGAGGCAAGCTCTGGTTGCGGCAAATCGCATTCTTTCCTGCGCCAACTGTTGGTGGTCCCAGAAGCTTGCACAGGAACTCGCGGCGAGCGCGGCCTGGAACACGTCGCAGAACAATATTTATCAGTTGGTAGTTGCGGATAACTTTGCGAGCTTATCAAGTAGAGGGATCATGGTTCATGCCCAGCACACGAATCAACCGCAGCGGCTTGTCGCCAGTCGTGGGCTGCCTGCGATCACCGGCGTTGCGCCGTCGATTCAAGAGGTCTGCCTAACGGAGGGCGGGCGTTCTTTGCCGGGTCAAGGCTCGACTAACACGATCATCCGTAGGGTGTTTTCGGAGGCGTCGTGATGGAGCACATCTGGACGATCGCCTGCCGGCTTAGCATCACGGACGCTCAGTCAAACGGCATAACATTGGTAGACGTCGTTGAGGAGATTGGAGGGCCAAGGCCACCGGCTCCGGCCGCCCTCATGCCCGTCCCGTCGCTTTCCATGGATGTCGTCAGTTTGTGGGGCCGGGAGAACGTCGATATCCCCGAGGCTGGTCACGGTAGGATAAGCTTCCTATCGCCAGATGGAGACGTATTGTTCTTCCAGGAAGTCGCTGTGGATTTACAGAATACGCCGCGGACCCGGTCGATCCTCAGACTTCTTGGGTTACCGCCGCTTCGACAGGGCAGACATTTTTTTCGGATCGACCGAAGGGTAAATCCTGAAGACCCGTGGGTCGAGGTCGCGCGGCTACCGGTGATGGTAAATGCGCCGCTAAATGTGCCTGCGGAGTAGACATCCGTTGAATTCGGGAGGCGATGCATTCGGCGCTCGGTGCAGCGGCGGATGATCACGTCTCAATGTTCGACTCCTTCGACACACCTTCGAGCAGCCCGTTGGTCTCGATACGCCGAGTGCACCGCGACACGTTGCGGATCTCGGGCGTCGTCAGCTCTCGAAGAATTCGGGTTGTTCAGGGTGCCTTCTGGCAGCCTTCCGTCGCGCCTTCTCGACTTCGTCCCGGTCTTACCCAGGCCGCCCTCGGCCGCGGCCCCGCTCGGCGCTCCTCTTCGGCACGCTGGCGGTTCAGTTCCAGGAGCCGGGCGAGGACCTCGTCGCGAAAGTCGTCGGGCCAGCGGTAGCGCCATGGCTTGCGCCTGCGGCGGGAGCCGGGATTTCGGGATGAGGAGCTGGGGCCAGAATCCGATCCCCCCACCCCCCAACTCCCATCTCCCAATTCCTCATCCTCATCCTCGTAATCGAGCAGGAATTCGCAGGTCGGCTTCAGGTCGGTCCAGCCGTAGGCATCCAGGACGGCTCGGTCCATCGCGGCGTGCAATTCGCGAAGCTTGAGGATGTCGGGCGAGTGCTCGTCGGGGTCGTGGAAGCGGTTGTAGGTCTTGGTCAGGCCCTCGTTGTTCTTGACCATCAGGGCGGCTCGGAAGTCGTAGTAGGCTTGGCCGGCTTGCTCGAGCGTGGGATCTGTCTCGAAGTTCAGCGGGAACGGGAACGTCTCGAAGCAATCGGACGGGGTATAACGCATGTCGTCCTTCATCGACGAACGCGAAGAAGCGGGCCCAGACTTCGTGCGGTCGGGATTGGAGCACCGAAAACGCACGTATAGTTATCAAAGCGGGAACACCACAAGTTGCTTGGCTGTAAACCATATTGGCTGGAATGAAAGACGAATCCTACTGTTCGACTACGTTTGCGAGATCACCAGCACCCGATCCAGGCGGCGGATGGCGGCGAAGAGGGCTGGGCAGACGCCTCCCGAATCGCCACCAATTGTCGTGCCCGGATCTCACGTGTTTTGCTTCAAGCGATCCGGGCTTTACTTTCTCCTCCACGATCCCCATCAAGTCCGGCCACGTCCTTGCCTCCTCCTCGCTCATCTCGCCGAAGTTGATGACGTAGCGGTGGTGCGACGTGCGTGGGCGAGTCATTGACTTCCTCACCACCGATGTAGGGGAAGATTCGCTCGGCATTGCGCGGATCCTTGCTGATCAGCTCGTCCATCAGCGCAAGACGGTTGGCGGCGCCTCTCGTGTCGGTGTCGTCGAACGTGAAGCCTTGGCCATACATCTTCGAGCCGAGAAAGCTCTTGCCCTCGTTCGCCGAGAGCTTGCTCGGGTTCATCGTGGCCGCCCGCGTGGAACAGGTACGCCGTGATGATGGGAACGGTGCGGCCATCCAGCAGGAACGGCCCCGCGAGCGGTCCCTTGTGGCCGTGGACCACGCTGATGATTACGGCCGCGAGACCCGGCCATTTCTTGCGCCGGGTTGCCTCGATAGATCGTCCCGCCGTGCTTGCAGATCCACCGCAGGCCGGTCGAGCGCGTATCGCCCTGGCCGATCGTGTTCGTCGCGATCAGGCCGAGGGCTCCTCGCGCACGCAGGAGATTGAACGCGCGGCGGAAGAAGTGGGCCACGAGATCCGCGTTGCCGTGCGATTCCTCGTGAATCGACTTGAAGCCAATCGAGATACGCAGGCCCGTCAGTTCCCGAAATCTTTGACCCTCCCATGAACGGCGGATTGCCCACGATCGCGTCGAAGCCCGGATTCTCCCTCGCGAACACCTCGGCAAACTCGATCTCCCAGTGAAACGGCGTCACCGGCTTCTCGCCCGAGCGTAGGGCGTCCCGCGCCGCTACCAACGTCGGGTAGGCCTTCAGGAAATCGGGCTTGGCCAGGTGGGCGGCGAGGGTATCGGCCAGCTCGTCGAGCCGCTCCTTGCGCTGGCGGTCGTTCGAACCGGCGAAAAACGCCGAGACGACGAGGTCTCCGTAAAACCGCGGGCGATCCAGCGCCTCCTCGACCAGCGCCAGCTCCTGGTCGAGCTTGAGATAGGGCTCGAATTCGCTCGCGTTCTGGATCTTCAAACGCCCCTCGATCGCCCGGCGGATCTTGCCCTCGATGATTCCGCGCGCGAAGTCGCGCTGCTGATCGGGCTTCCAGTGAAAGCCCTCGATCTGTTGCTTGGAGAGCCCGACCAGCGAGTCGCCGCACCGCAGGGCGTGGTCGAGGAACGTGAACGGGTGGTCCTTGGCCAGGGTCGCGAGCCAGAGCGACAGCTTGGCCAGGTCCGCGGCCATCGGGTTCTTGTCCACGCCGTACAGGCAGCGCTGGGCCACAATGCGGCGGGCGTGGAGGATCTCGTCCTCGTCGGGCGGTATGACCGGAACGCACTTGTGGTGATGCCAGGCGCTGACTAACAGTTCGGCAAGCAAGCGGCAAGCGGCGACGAGGAACGCCCCGGAGCCCATGGCCGGGTCGCAGACCTTGAGGTCGAGGATCTGTTCCGGTGTCAAATTGCAATTACGAGCCCGAAGCGCAAGCGAGTGAGTGTCTTCGTCCGGAGCCACGCTCTCGCTTGCGCTTCGGGCTTGTATCGGCATCGAAGCTACGCTCTCGCTTGCGCTTCGGGCTTGTATCGGCATCGGGGCCACGCTCTCGCTTGCGCTTCGGGCTTGTATCGGCATCGAAGCTACGCTCTCGCTTGCGCTTCGGGCTTGTATCGGCATCGGGGCCACGCTCTCGCTTGCGCTTCGGGCTTGTATCGGCATCGGGGCCACGCTCTCGCTTGCGCTTCGGGCTTGTATCGGCATCGGAGCCACGCTCTCGCTTGCGCTTCGGGCTTGTATCGGCATCGGGGCCACGCAACCGCTTGCGATGCCCTCGCTCTTGCTTCGGGCGGCGCCAAGTCGTTCGAGCACTGGTCGCAGCGTCGTCCGCACGATCGGCTCCGTCAGTGAGCGCGGTGTGTAGTGCGAGCCCGAGCGGCGGCGCTCATCACTCGGCTGGAGCACCATCGCCCCCTTCGGAACGATGAAGGGCGTCGCCGCACGGTGAATCCGCGCTTCCAGCACCGCCATCAGGTCCTCGATCGACTTCGCGGCTTTCAAAGCCGACTCGGCTCGGCCCGAAATGTCCCATTCGGCCAATTCCGTCAAAGTTTTCTTGCGGTCCTTGTCGGGCTTCGCGAGCAGGTCCTCCAGGTCGATCGTAACAGGGGGCCGGGTTCCTTTGTTCTTCTTGGGAAGCCGGAGCGCGATCGAGCGACCAGCCGCCACAACTAGCTCCATGCCCATCACGGCCTCGTAGACGCTCCCGATCTGCTCGACGTCGAGCGTGCGATAGCTGAGCCGCTCGCCGTCGAGGATGAGCAGGTTCTTGAGGACGCGGAAAACAACGCCGTCGGATACCCTGGGAATTGGGAGTGTGACTTGAGGTGGGACCGCAGAAGAAGCAGAAGAGCATTCACTCGCTGGCAGCTCGGGGGAGCATTCACTCGCTTGCGCTTCGGGCTCGTATTTGGACCGGCCTTCGAGGAAGGGATAACGATCGGGATCAAAAAGGTAACCCTTTCGGGCGGGAAGTTTCATCCCGCCATGCCGGCCGCCGTCGTAGATGAGGCGAAAGAGGGTCAGGAGCTGAGCCCACGCGCCGAAGCGGTGGTCCATCGTGTCGGTGTATCGTCCGTCGTCCTCGCGGAGGCGCTCGAACAGGCCGATGACCGAGTAGTACTTCTGGTAGACTTCGTCGTTGCTGAGCAGCGATCGGTCTTCCGCGTAGAGCAAGAACACCAGCCGAAGCAGGACGCGGAGCAGGCCACCATAAACCTGGTTCGGGTCGTCTTTGAGCACGTCGCGGAGCAAATCCCCGTGCCGCTGATCGTCGGCCGCCTGGAATCCCCGGAGCAGCTCGTACAGGGCGGCCAGGACCTGCTCGGAGAGCTTGGTCGAGACCAGATTCTGGTACTTGCGGCTCTCGGACAGGATAAACGGCAATCGCTGCCTGTCGGCCAGCGTGAAGAGCCGCTCGGCCGAGAGCAGCATCAAGAGGGCCGCGAAGATCGGCCGGCCGGCCACCTCGGTCATCGCCCGGACGGGAAAGGTCAGATGCCCTGATGTTTCACCGCGTGGGGCATAGACGAGCCGGAGATTCGTCCCGTTCGAGAGGAGTCCGATCGGAACCTGGGTCTCGCGCAAGAGCCGCTCGAACCGAGCCTGGGGGCTCGCCTGCCAGCGGTGGTCCCTGGAATCGGTCTCGGGCGCGTCGTCGAGGTCGAGGCCGAGCTTGACCCGCTGGATGAGCATCAGCCACCTGGCGTCGCCGATGTTGTCGTTTTCTTTGTGTTTGTCGTTGTGTTTGTCTTTGTCGAATTCCGGGACGGCGTAGGATGGGCGGAGCGTTTCGTTGTATTCGGGCAGGGCCACTTCGAGCGACTCGGGAACCGGCTCGCCCCCGGCGCAGCCAAGCAAGTCGGCCGGCTCCCAACCGAGAATCTCGGTGGCGAAGCGGGGAAAGTCGCGGATTGCCGGCGTGGGCTCGTCTTCTCCTTCCGGAGTGACCTGCTCAACCACGTCGAGGAAGCGGGTGTGATCGGGAATGATGTTCTTGTTGGGAAAAGCACCGGCGGCCGCAAGCGCCGGCGGCGAGACCACGAGACCCACTGGCTGGAGGTAGCCGAGCCATTCTTGGTGCGCGATGAATTCGTAATTTGCGCTCATGCTGCCGCCCCTCATATTTGCTCACTCACTCGCTGGCGCTTCGGGCTCGTATGCTCACTCACTCACTCACTCGCTGGCCTCTTCGGGATTCGGGGTCGTATTCGGGTGGGGCCTTCGCTTCGCGGAGAGGAGAAGAGAAAAGAAGAGGAGTCACCCCTCACCTGTGCCCTTTCGGTCCTGGGCCTCGATGACGTAAAGGATGGCGGCCTCGAGATCGTCCTCGTGGTTGATCCAACGACGACTGCCCCCCTCCGTCCAGAACCGAGTTCGTGTGACGCCGGCTTCTTTCAGTCTGCGGGTACACCAGGCCTTGAATTGGTCGCGAACGGTCTCAGGCTTGTATCCGGCCGCCGTGACCACGACATGAACGTGATTCGAGCGTGCGTTGACGGCGTGGAGGCGCCAGTCACGTCTGCAACAATGATCGCCAATGGTCTCTTCCACGATTCGTCGATGACCCACTGAGAGGCAGAACTCGGCTTCCTTCATTTCCGACCGGGCCATCTCGACGAACAAGGGATTCACGGGTTGGATTTCGGCCCCTCGTTTGCGGTTCCAGCCGCGCTCGTCGCCGGGTAGCCAGGTTCCGTACGTGGTCCACGTCAGAAAAAAGGCGAGAGGCTCGCCGGTATTGAAGGAGTTCCTGCTCATTCGTCAGGCCTCTTCAACTCCGTCCCGCTTGAGGATTGGGGTGGGGGTCAGTCGTGGGGTAAAGGTAAAGTAAAGAACCGAACAGTGTTTGTCGTTGCACTCACTCGCTGGCGCTTCGGGCTTGTATTGTTGGCTCCTTATCGGTCGATCGTGGGGGAAAGAACCGAACGGTGTTTTTGGTTGCACTCACTCGCTGGCGCTTCGGGCTTGTATTGTTGGCTCCTTATCGGTCAATTCTTAGCCCGTCACTGGCCAGAGGTAGACCAGTCCCACTGGTTCGATACGCTGGGCCTTGATCTCGTACAAGGCCCGGATGCGTTCCGGCTCGGAGGCGAGCTCGCCGTCGATTGCGTGCAGCCGCTTTTCCCAGTGCCGTTTGTTGGATTCGAGCTGGCGCTGCTCGTCGTCGTTGAAGTCGAGCAAGAGCTGCGGGTCGCGATACTTTCCGGCGGTCTCGGCAACTCGCTTCTTTTGCTCCTCCAGGATCGTTCTCATCGCGCTGGCCTCCTGCTCCGCTCGCTTGGCCAGAGCAACGCGAGCACCTTCGGCGAGCTCGCTCCCGCGCTCTTTCAGGTGCGGAAGGAGCTGCTCGACGTCGCCTGCGGCGGCCTCCCGGAGTTTGGCCTGGATGACGGGATCGACGTCGGGAGCGTTCGTAGGTAGCAACGCTGTTTCCAAGAGGTCGAGGGTCTTGAGCTCGGCTTCGCGAGCGTAGGGATTCAAGGGGCCCTTGCGAAGGCTCGGCTCAATCCAGCGGGCGGTCACGGGTACCAGTTCCTCATGGAGGCGCGCGGCCCGGGGACCGTAGAGGCACAGCCTCCCCATCAAAATGACGCGCGGGATCGCATCGTTCGAGTGGCTGAGGCACGCCCTGGAGAGGTCGTCATGGACGAATCCCTGGGCGGTGAAGCGCCCCAGGAGCCGCCGGACGACCCGGTGCTCCAGATGGAGGTGCACCACGTCCTGGTCCATCGTCCCCGGATCATGGAACACGACCGGACGGATCGGCGATTCGCGCCGCCATTCCCACGGCTTCTGGTCGCGCGTCCGGGGCGGGCGGAGCGTGTCCATCGTCTCGGACCAGGTCGGGTCGGCCCCCTGACGCTGGTCGAGAGCCGGGAACGTGAACCGGTCGATGGGCTTGTCCCAGTCGTCCCCGCCGGCCAGCGGCTTGAGCGGGTCCGCGTGCATCATTTGCAGCGCACAGGAGATGGCCGAGCGGAAATGATCCTCACGCAAGGCCAGCCAATCCTGGGAGGTCTTGAGCCGGCTCTGAAGCCGCTGGATCTGGTCCATCAGGTCCTCCTGGCGCTCGCGGGTGGCTTCCAGCTCCTCCTCGACAACTTCCCGGTTTTCGGGGTCGGGATTCGTCTCCTCGAGCTCCTGCGCGAGCGCGGCGATATCGCGGTGGCGGATGCCTTTTTTGAGGGTCACCGAGAGGCGGCTTTCGAGCACCTGGGAGAGGCTTCCCAGCTCGCGTTTGATGGTCTCGGTCTTCTTGACCAGGACTTCGAGAATGCGGTCCTCCTCGCGGTCGGTGTAGACGAAGTAGTGGCAGTAAACTTCGGGGTTGGGCTGGAGCTTTCGATCGATGCGGCCATTGCGTTGTTCAAGGCGGCTGGGGTTCCAGGGCACGTCGAAATGGAAGAGGTTCCAGCAGTGCGTCTGGAGATTGAGCCCTTCGCGGGCGGCATCGGTGGCGATCAGGATGCGCACCGGCTGCTTCCTGGGATCGGTGGTGAAAGCACGCTTGATTTCCTCGCGCTCGGCGGGAGGTGTTGGGCCATGATAGATCGCGATCCGCTCGCTGGCCCGATCGGTCGTGGCGATCGCGGATGAGAGCTGTTGCTGGAGATAGCGCTTCGTATCGTCGTATTCGGTGAAGATGATGATCCGGGCATTGTTCCACCGGGCGGGTGAGCCTGTGGTTCGCATTGTGCCCAAGGGCGGCAGGTCCGGGCACATGTTGCCGCGAATCCAGTCGACCAGCTTGTGAACCCGCGCATCGGGAAGTCCTCTGCCGGCCTCGGCGACCTCGGTCATCTCGTCGAGCAGTTGTTGTTCGCGGGCGAAGGCATCCTGTCGGGAGGGAGCCGTATCCAAGGTTGCCGCCTCGATCTGGGCGTCCTCTTCGGCCTGGAGCTCCTCCTCGGAGAGTGTGGCCCGGTCGTCGTCGTTGTCGATGCCCTCGGCGAAGAGAGTCGGCGCGCCGGCGTGGGCATTCGGCCGGCGCTGCTTCCCCCCGCTTGCGTCCCACTGCCTCTGAACGGTGCGGCGGTGGACGCGGAGTGTCCGGGCGAACGCTTCCACCGACGACAGCAATCGTTGTTGCAGTCCGGAGATGAGCAACGCGGCCGCAGCCTGCTTTCTCGTGGTTTCGCTTTCGAGGCGTTCTTCCCTCAGTTCCCGGTACTGATCGAGAAGAACTGAGAGCCGCAGCTCCGGAGTATTGGCCGGCAGGCCGCTCAGGTCGATCTGGCGGACGATCCGCCTGGGGAACCCTCCCGCAACGGCCCGCAGGTCTTCCTTGAGGCGCCGAACCATCACCGCTTCGAGAAGTTTCTTGGACCGGACGGGCACGCCCCGGCAGAAGCGCTGGGGGTCGAGGATCTCGAGCACGGCGGAGAAGCTATTCGAGTGACCGTTGTGCGGCGTTGCCGATAGGAAGAGCCGATGCTCGAACCGAGCGGCCAGGTCACGGATGGCGCGGGTGATCTTCGAATCGATGGCGTACCTGGCACCGCTGGATGGGGCGGCGTGGTGTGCCTCGTCGAGGATGAGCAGCGAGCCGGGGCGGAAGTCCGCGAGCCAGTCGCGGAGGGTGGCCGTGTAGGCCTCGTCGATCAGCAGCCGGTGAGACACCAGGAACCGGGAGTGAGTGGTCCAGGGATTGACTCCGTAGCCTCGCTCCCGGCGAACGCGGGCGATGTATTCCTGATCGAGGACCTGGAAGACCATGCCGAAGCGGTCTTCGAGTTCGTCCTGCCATTGCAGGAGCATCGATGGCGGGCAGGCGACGACGATGTCCTGGACTTTCTTGCGGAGCAAGAGCTCCCGGGCGATCAGGCCCGCTTCGATCGTCTTGCCCAGCCCGACGTCATCGGCGATGAAGAGGTTCACCCGGGGCAGGCGCAGGGCCTTCTGCAACGGCTCCAACTGGTAGGCGTCGATCCGGATGCCGGCCCGGAACGGAGACTGGAAGAGGTTCGGGTCGGTCGAAGTGACGCAGTTCCACTGGAGAGTGTGCAGGTAGGCGGAGAACAGCTTGGGCGGGTCGAATCCCTTGCTCGCGATCTTTTGCCAGGCTTCGGCCCGGATCGGCTCTGCGTCGACTTCCTTCTCCCACAGCACTTCGAGCGGCTGGCCCTGGGCGTCGTCGTCGAGGCACGACAGGCGCACAAGAGTCGCGTCGTCGCCTGCCGACCGTGGCACGACCTCTTCCACGAAATACTGGCGCTGCCGAACGCGGACGATGTGACCAGCCTGCGGCGCCGGCGTCATTAGCTCATGCCCTCGATTATCTTCAGCGGCTTTTCGACCGCTCAGTCAGCGATGGTTGACGTCGTCCCGTGATCGCGCGAAGTGCAAGCGGCTAACCGCCCTGTAAGTTACCATGCGCACAATTGTCTTGCGTCGGAAGCAACGGACAGTTGGGACCTGCAGAACATTCTGTCACAAATGGCGGTATGAATGCAATCAACTTAAGCTCGAAGTGGGGAAGGCAGCGCTCGGGCCGAGTTGGGTGCCGTGGACTTCTACGAAATCGAAGCGAACAGGCCTCCGCGCAGAATCGAATAACGTGATGGTATATCGTAGGCGGGCTCTGAACGCTCGCCGAGCCGGGCGGCAAGCACACAAGCAGACAGGATTATCAAAGCCAGCTTTCGACGCTTCGGTCGATGTGACGCATTGCCAGCGTCGCGCCTCGGCCGTCGCCAGGAAGTTCCGCCGGATGGCCCTGGGGGCCGACCCCTAGGGCCATCCGGCGACTCCCCTCCCGAAGTGGCATTGAACCTTCGCTGACCCGCGATCGGCTTATCAGTCGCGAACGTCGTGTCCGCACGATCGTCTTGGTCTTATGGTCGCTTTGCTGGATCAATATGTTCGCCACCGTGGGCCTGTTTAACATGTTCGCCACCGACGGCCTAGCTGGCGAATGGCGCGTAAGAATCCCCCGCTGGTACCAGCTCGAGCACTACGTACTGTTGATTGTCACGATCGTCGAGACGGTCTCGTATTTCGTGAGGTTCTTACCGGCGCGGCTGCGAGCGGGAAGTGCATTGAACCGCACCATTTTGCTCGACCTCGACCGACGGATAACCGATCTGGCCAGCCGGATTGATGGGACGACGAGCGACAACCGGCCTGGTCCGACGCAAGTATGAGCATTCGCAGAGTTGTGAATCGTCGCGGCGTCTGTGTCGCCCGGCGGCGATAGCGACGGCGCGCCGGACCGGCCCATCCGCCGTAGAAGCAGGCGGTCGCCATCCGGCTGCGAAGCGTGTTTGCTGAAAACCACTCGACCCAGGCGCAGCGCGCGGCGCTCCTCGCGTGCGCCGCCATTGGGCGGTGTTTCTTCGTGATTGCCGGCGGGTTGGATCACCGTCGGCAGCAGGTCGCCCTTCATCGTCTGCTCTCCGAATTTGAGGTGTCGGATGGCGCTGAGAATGTCCTTCGTCGATCGAGACGGTTCCCGTCATCAACGCGGCGCCAGTTCTCCCACCCGTTTCGATCCAGCCGTTCCGGAGTCCAGGCGGGGGGCCATTTCCCTACCCGCTCGGCCGCAAGGGCACGACTCCACGCCATTGACGGCGTTGGAATCCGCCAGGACCTTCTCTCTTGCGCCTCTCCGCCTATCCAGCCGGCAACACGCCATTCGTGGAGCGAAGCGATCGCATTTCTTGCCGTTGCCGTGGCGGGAACGGTCGCCCTCGTCCAGCTCGCCTACCACGTCACGACCCCGCAATCCGAGGGGAACGGCGGCATCATCGTGCGCACGGAGGTGGTCAGCCTCTGAAGGCATCCTAGCCCTCGCGGCCGGACATCCTCCCCAATATCCGTGGATCGATTTCACCAATGCCAAGGTCTGCGTCATCCCCAACCGCCTTCTCCACGCCGATGCGCGCGCTGTGCTCGACGAAGTCAGGATGCTTGAAGACCTTCCCCAACCACAAATCCCAACCAAGCAACAAAGTCCCGCGCGGGGAGCTGCGCGCTAGCCCGCGCAGCGCGCGGCTGCTGGTGCCGGTGTGGCGCTTCGCGGGCCGGGTCGCCCCAGGGATTAATCCCTGGGGCTCCCACAGATCCGGACAGGCGGTTTTCCCGCATCCGGCTTTCGGACAAGGCTGTTTGTTCATGCGATACACACACGTTCGCACACGAACCGTTGCGAGTTCTTCGCTTTGATCTGCAACGCCGCCTTTAGCATCCCGACCTTGGTGGAGGTGATAGGCTCACACCAATCTCCCGGCCATCGGCCACTTCTGACGTTGACCTTGAACCAAGGGCCCTCCACCGCCGCTCCGATAGCTCCTGGCTGGAGCGACCCAGTTGCCAGGCGGGACTTACACCCGCTGAAGACCAACACCTTCAACAGGGCGCACACCGGGTTTGACACCGCGAAGCGCCAGAGCCGATGCGATTGCGCTATGGATCGGGACGCAAATAACTTCCCGGTAAAGTCGTCTTTCGCGGAGCGAAAGGCGACACTTATTATTGACCCGCGCCTATGCCGGGATGCTACTGATGCCAGGGTTCGACCGGAAGCGGGAACGTGAGGTGCTGCGCAAAGGGCTTGGGTCGAATCCGGGGTCGCCCCGGTCTCAGTATGCTTGCGACCGACTTTGTTATGCGGCGACCCTTCGGGTGCCGGCAGGCCCGCCCGGAACCCACGAACCGTCAACCCGAATCGGCCTCGTCAACAGCAATCATGGGGCGCCTCGCTCCCTCGCGGAGGGCTTGATACTGGCGCTGGCTGCCATGCCTTGGCGGCGGATTATCTGGGGAAACAGCGAACTGGGAAGGCGGCGGTGCGCGACAGCGGACCGGGGAGCTTGTTCTTTGCGCCCAGGTTTCCCGGCAATCTCCGAAATTCGGACCACGGACGGCGCCGGCAAGCCCGCGATCGCGGTCAGGACCTGAGCATCGTCAGTGCCGGCGACCGCGCTTGAGATCGACGCCAGGGCTGCGTCCACCGCCGCACTTGGGACCGAGACCCGTCCAATGACCGGGACCGGCTGTAGATCGGCGGCCGGAACGACGGCGGCCGCCGGGGCCTCTGGCGCTGCGCGAAAATGAGTGTCGCCTTTCGCTCCGCGAAAGGGCCCTCTTTCGCGGAGCGAAAGTCAACTAATCGGGAGTTGTGCGCCCGGAAGCTCAACCGTCGCGCTCAGAGGTTGGTAAACCGGCGCCAGATCCCCCGCGGTCGGCGCCCGCCGGATTCCCAGCCCCAGCGTGATGTCCATCAGATCGCCGGCCCGGGTGTTGTCGGACAGGCCGATCACGTGGCCCAATTCGTGTTCGAGCACCGTCAAAAGATCGACTTCACCCGCCGCCGGGCTGCGAGGCACCGCGACCTCTTCGCCGCCCGGACCCGCCATGCCGAACGCCTGACTCGAACCCGCGCTCGCATTCACATACCAGTTGTTGCCCGCCGCGGTCCGGTTGATCGTGATCACGTTTGCCGCTTCCAGGCCCAGGATGCCTGTGCCCAGGTTGCCGACCTGGACCTGCACGCTCTCGAGCCGCCGCACGCCGGCCGGATCCAGGCCGCCCGCCTGCCAGGCGGCGATCGCCTCGGGCAGCAGAGCCTGGACCTGCGTTTGCGTGACCGCACCTGCGACTGCGCCGTCCGGAGCCGCCGGGCCTGCGAACAACTGGAACTGCGGGAACTTCGTCGGTGTCGTCGCGCCGACCGCGTGGCCGCTGGCCCCGACCGTCTCCGTGAGGTCCTTGCTGTTGACGGTCCCATCGCCGTTCACGTCTGCATTGAGCAGCGACCCGGACTGCCCTTCGGCGTGGTAGACGGTGTAGGCATCCGTGCCGGCTACGGTGTAGGGCCCGCTCACCACGCCGTCGCCATTGGTATCCCCCAGCAACCGGAAGAACGGCACCCAGAAGACCTGACCATTGCTCGGGTTGCCGGTGGGATCGATCCCCAGCGCATACCAGCCATCGCCGAAGGAACTGGTTGGGCTCCCTGTCCCCGACACGCCGGTCTCGGTGAGCAGGCTGGTGATGCCGCTCGGCCCAAAGTTGATGTTCAGGTCGTTGCCGCTCAGGGTCACCGCAGCGGTCGTGCCGGCGTTGAAAAGGTTGACGCTGCCCTGGGGCGTGCTACTCGAGGTGAGGTTCTCGCCGTACCACAAGAGCTCCACGTACGAGTTGCGACTGCTGCCGGTCAGGCCGGCCTTCAGCGTTTGCAGCGCCTGGCTCGTTCGACAGACTCTGGTTGAAATCGACGTCGAGATACTGGAGGAACGAGCGCTCGGCAATGTTGTCCTCGACCACGAGCGTCTGAATCCCTAGCGGTGCGGCGTAGGTGACGTTGCTGAAAGTCAAGTCAGGCGCGGCTGGCCCGGCCTGCGGAGCGTACTGCTTCATTTGCTCGTCATCGACACCGACGCTATCGAAGCTGTACGTGTGCGGCAGGCCGTCGGCCAAGGCACTGTAGGTGATCGATCCGTTGTCGATGCCGTTGCCATTCGGCGTGCCTCCGGCGGGCTGACCGATCAGCACGGGTGCGCCGCCATCGACCTGGACATAGATATTCACCAGGGCAATCGAACCGGCCGGCACGCCGGTGTTCTGGTCGGGATCGGCACCGGCCCAGTTGATGGTAAAGACGCCATTGCTGTACGACGACGGGTTCAGGCCGCTGAACTCGGATGACGCGAACGGATTCCATGAGTACGAAGGGCTGCTCGCCAGGATGTGCGTCACGGGCGGGTTCAAGTCCGGAACGCTGGTGCTCGCTTCGATCGCGGTATCACTCTTGCTCTCGGTGTTGCCCGCGGCATCGTGGGCAACGCTGTGGAAGGCATAGAGATTTCGGTCCTGACCCACGAACGTGAAGCTCACGGTGCCGGATGCCGTCGCGGCAAAGCTCTGGGTCCGGTACAGGCTAAACGGTCCGTTGTCGACCGACACGTAAAGATCGACCGACGTGACGCCAGAGTCCGGCGAACCGCCGGAACCGGGCGGGTCGTTGAACGCGACCGAAACCGGGAAGCTATCGCTGGTCTGGGACGTGCCCAGCGAGTTGACGACGTGGCTGGTGGGCGGTGTCGTGTCCATGGCGGGCGTGGGATGGAACTCGAATGCTCCGATGTCAACGGCACTGCCCTCGATCCGCGGGTAGCCCGTCCCGCGCTGGTCATATTGCAGCGGGTTGCCAGTAGGGTCGACCGCTAGAGAGTTACTGCCGGCGTCGATGGCTGGACTTCCCGCCACGAGGGCGATGGTCTGCGTCGGCCCTCCGTTATCCTGGAGACCATTGGGATCGAGCCCTGGATCGACGACCCCGACCTGGTTTCCGTTGCTATTGGTCAGGCCGCCTGAGCCGCCCGCGCCGATCAAGTTGTACGCGCTGGCGGGGTCGACCGTGCCGAAAATGTCGTCCGGCCCGTAACCGTAAAACGTGTTGAGGGCGACGATCGTGTTATCCAGCAGCGTCTCCCCGAAACAGTAGATGCCCCCGCCGCTGCCATAGCTCGAGTTTCCCGCGATGGTGCAGTTGATGACAGTCAGCGTGCCATCACTGAAGATTCCGCCGCCGAAGCAATGAGCTTCATAGGAGTCATTAACGTTCATGTTGTCGGCGATGGTGGAGTTGGTGAGCGTCATCGCGCCCTGGTTGACGATGCCGCCGCCATCGCAGCCGTTGAATGCGCCCGCCAGGTCGTGGCTCACGGTCGACGTGGTCACGAACATGGTGCCGCCGTTGTAGATGCCGCCGCCACCGCTGCTCGTGTACCCGGTTGCCGTGTCGTTGATCACGTTCGAACTGGCGACCCTCATGGTGCCAATGTTGTAGATGCCGCCGCCCGAGTTGCCGACGTCGTAGCCGACGTACGAGCCGCCGGCAACGTTTCCAGAGATGGTGCAGTCGGTGAGCGTCATCGTGCCGCCGTTCCAGATGCCGCCCCCGTTGGCGCTTTGGTAGTCAAACGCGATGTTGGTGGCCTGGTTGCCAGAGACTGTGCAGTCCGTAAGTGTCAGCACACCGGAGTTGTTGATGCCTCCGCCCTCGGGGGCCGAATTGTGCGAGAGCGTGCTGCCGGTCATCATGGCGGTGCCACCCGCGACATCGATGCCGGAGCCGCTGAAGTTCTGGACCGTCAGGTTCGAGATCGTCACATTGCCCGCGTTGATGGTGATGCCGGCGGCACTCGAATTCAGTCCGGTGCCGTCCAGAACCGGGTCAACGGAGCTCTCCACGGTGCCGGCGAGCGTCAGACTTTTCGCGATCGTGACAGCCTCGCTGTAGGTCCCGAGCGCGACGCTGACGGTGCCGCCGAGGGCGACCGCATTGACGCCCGCCTGGATCGTGCCGAAGGCGTCCTCACCGAAGTCGTGCGTGCTGCCGTCGGTCCACGTGACCGGCGTACCCGCCGCGTCGCCCGCCCAGGCGGAATTCACGTATACGCTCGCCGGCTCGACGACCTGGAAAGTCACGCTGTTCGAGATGCCCCCGCCCGGCGCGGGGTTGGTCACGGTGATGGTGGTATTGCCCGCCGACGCAAACTTGCTCGCGGGGATCGACGCGCTCAGCTCGGTCGGGGACACGTAAGTCGTCGACAGCGCTGCGCCATTCCAGTCGACTATCGACTGCGGGTAGAAGGCTGAGCCGGAAACAGCCAGGGTCAGGGGGTTCGGATAGCCGGCGAGGATCTGGCCGGGCGCGATCGAATTCAGGGCGGGTGTCGCGAAGTCGACGTCGATTATGGTGTTCGTATCCGTGAAGGTGTTGTTGATGCCGCCCTTGTCGGTGACGGTGACGATTACGGGATAGGCCCCGGGCGCTGCGTAGCTCGCGCTGCCCAGGACTTCCCAGCTCGATGATGTGGCCGAGGCCGATACCAATTGAACCGAATCGCTGGTCGTGCCTGAGACCGCCCCGATCCAGTTCACGGAGATCACGTAGTCGTTCGCCGTGGCGAGCGGATTACCGTCGGTGAACGTGGCCAGCACCACGGTGCCGGTGCTCCGGTTGCCGGCATCCGGCACGGTGATGATGTTGCTGGCCGGCGTGGTGTCGGTGAGCGGGGCGTCGGCGACCACGGCCTGTCCGGCGCCGACGGCCGTATTGCCATTGGCATCGTGCACCGTCACGGTGATCGTGTAAGTCCCCTCCTCCGCGAAGGTGTAAGCCCCCGAGACAACGAACGTATCGGTCGTGGAGTCGAATGTCACGGTCCCGGCCACCGGCTGGCCGTTCCCCCAATCGATCGCGGCCGTGAAACTGCCCGTTACGCCAACTGGGTCGGCGACTGCGAACGTGGCCACCGTGCCCTGGAATTGCTGGCCCTCGATGGCGCTCACGGTCGCTGCGGTGACCGAGAGGGTGTCGGAGTTGACCAGGTCAGCCACCAGCCGGTTGGCCACCGGGCTGCCCAGCCCGGTTACGAGGTCATAGCCCGGGCCGGCGGAGTAGCCGCCGTTGTTCCCGGTCGTGATGTCGTGGAAATCGCTGCTCGGCAGGCGATAGAGCGCCGGCAAGGTCTGGGTGGGACCGTCGAGCGGCCCCTTGCCGCCGAGTGCAAGTCCCTGGTCAACGATCGCGACCAGGGCAGCCCATTGGGGTGTCCCGGCGCTGGTGCCGCCAACGACAGTCAAGCCTCCCCCGCCTTGCGAATTGAACACATAGAAGCCGGTGCTGGGATCGGCGTCGTAGGCGACATCGGGGATGGTCCGGAAGCCGGTGTTCTGGACGCCATCCTGGTAGGCCGGCTCGGATTCGAACGGGCTGGCGCCGCCGCCACTGCCGGACCAGCCTTGTTCCGAGTTGTAGGAATTGTCCGCATTCAGAAGTAAGGAGGTGCCGCCGACGGCCACCACGTAGGGCGAAGCCGCGGGATAGATGCCGGGAGCCCCTGAATCGCCGGAGCCAGCCACGAAGCTCACTCCCGGATGGCCAGCGAAGACGGTGGTGTCGTAGTTATGCTCGGCCGCTTGTCCGAAAAAGCTCTCCGGGTAGCCCCAGCTCATCGAGACCACCGACACGCCCGGCAGGCTGGCAGCGGTCGCGACGCCGGCGAATAGGTCCTGGAACCCTTGAGTCAAGTTCGTCGGGTTGAAGTTGGTTTCGACCAGGATGATCTTGGCCTCGGGGGCGATGGCATGCGCCCACTCCAGGTCGAGAGCTTCCTCGCCCTCCCAGACACCGGTTGGATCCGGCCCGGGCAGGTTCGCGCTGCCGTCCTGGCCCAGCTTGATGAAGCTGGGCGGGTCGGGCAGGCCAAAGTGTTGATCGAACTGGGCAAGATCGCTGGTGCTGAAGCCGGGGGCCGTACTATCCACGAGAGCAGGGTCGTCGTAGGCGTCGACGATGGCGATGGTCTGGCCGCGGCCGTCGCCCGCAATGGCCTGACCCTGCCTATTGGCAAAGGTGATCTGGTCGAACCCGTAAGCCTGGCGAATCTGCTGGGGAGTGTAACCGATGACGACGGTCAAAGTGCCGTTCTTGTAAGTGATGGTGTAGTTGGGGTCAACCGCCCCCGAGACCACGATCGGATAAGCTCCGACGGGGCTCGAGATGGTGGCAGACGTTGAGAGCGATGGCGGCTTGGTCAGACTGGCCGGGGTGTCGCCGCTCACCAGGCCCGAGTACGAGGCCGTCAACATCGGGTTGGCGGTGCCGTAGAGCCTGGTCTTGTTGTCGGCGGTGATCGTCAGCGGGGCTGGCGTGATATCGGCCGTGGTGGTGGGCTGGGTCAGCGTGTAGTCGGACGCCTGGTCGCCGCCAATTTCCAGACCGGCGATCGTCACGGTGATCCCGGTTCCCACGTTCCTGGACGCGAAGGTGCCGGTGGCGCCGCTCGTGTCAAGGGTGACGTCGTCGTCGCCGATCACGCCCTCGAGCCCCGTCGCGGAGGTATCGAGCGTGGCGGTGGTCGTGCCGTCGTAGACTTTGTCGTCGGCCGTGATGCCCGAGACGGTAAGGGCCGCCGGGGTGATATCGGCCGTCGTCGTCGGCTGGGTCAGCGTGTAGTCGAACGCCTGCGCACCGCCAATCTTCAGGCCGGCGATCGTCACGGTGATCCCATCACCGACGTCCGCAGACGCGAAAGTGCCGGTGGCCGTGCTCGTGCCGAGAGTGACGACGTCGGTGCCGATCACGCCGACCAGCGCCGCCGCGGAGGTGTCGAGGGTGGCGGTGGTTGTCCCGTCGTAGACCTTGTCCTTGGCGGTGATCCCCGAGACGCTTAGGGCCGCCGCGGTGATATTGGCCGTGGCGGTGGGCTGGGTCAGCGTGTAGTCGGACGCTTGCGCGCCGCCGATGGCGAGGCCGGCGATCGTCACGGCGATCCCGGTGCCCACGTCCTTGGAGGCGAACGTGCCGGAGGCGGCGCTCGTGTCGAGGGTGACGTCATCGGTGCCGAACACGCCGGCCAAGGCCGCCGTGGACGCGTTGAGGGTAGCGGTGGTCGTGCCGTCGTAGACCTTGTTGCTGGCGGTGACGCCGGTGACGGTGAGGGTCGCCCGGGTGACGAACTGAGCAAGGTCGGCAGAGCTGGAGAGCAACGTGTCGTTGCGTTCGTAAGTAGCAGTGATGATGTGAACGCCGGCGCTCAAGGCCAACGTCGTCACGGAGGCCACGCCATTGGTGTTAACGGGGTACGAGCCGAGGTCCTTGTTCGTCGTCGTATCGAAAAAGTCCACAGTCCCGGTTGCCGCAATCGTGCCCGCGCCTGTGAAGCTTACCTTGACCGTGGCCATGAATGTGATCTGCTGGCCATAGACTGCCGTCGGCAAATTGGAGGTCAGCGTCGTCGTCGTCGTGGACACCAGGTCGGCCAGGTCGGGGACCAGGAGGTTGGCGACCGGGCTGCCCAGTCCGGTGACCATGTCGTAGCCGGGGCCGGCATGAAAAGTGCCGTTGGAGCCGCTGGTGATGTCGTTGAAGTCACGAGCGGGCAGCGCATAGAGCCCCGGCAGGGTCTGCGAGACGCCGTCGAGGGTGGTCCCCCCCGCGGCGACGCGGAGCTGGTCGGCCAGGGCGATCAGCCCAGCCCAGCAGGGGGCGCCCAGGCTGGTGCCGTCCCCCACAGTCCAGGAGACGGGGCCGTCGCCGACGGCGTTGTACGAGTCGAATTCGGCCACGCCCGTGTTCCCATCGGCATCGAAGGCCACGTCTGGGGTCGTCCGATTCGCAACGCCCCCGACGGTGCTCATGGTGGTGGGCACCACTCCGTTTTGATAAACCGGCTGGGCCTCGAACTGGCTGCGGCCGCCGCCGCTACGGTTCCAAGCCGTCTCGCTGTTGTAAGAACCGTCGGCATTGACAGTCAAACTCGTGCCGCCGACGGCCAGCACGTTCGGCGAGTAGGCGGGATAGTCTCCGGGTGATCCTGTGTCCCCCGCGGCAGCCACGAAGGTCACTCCCTGATGGCCAATTGGCGTTGTGAAAATGCTGTCGCGGCGACTTTCGTCGCTCGCACTTGATTCCGGGCCGCCCGAGCTCATCGAGACCACGGAGACCCCGGAAAGTCCGGCAGCCGTGGACCTGCCGGTGTCCAGGTCGAACGGAAAGGCGCTGTTACATTCGACGACCACGATCTTGGCCCCTGGCGCGATGGCATGCGCCCATTCCACGTCCAGCATTTCCTCGCCTTCCCACGTCCCTGTGTGATCAATGTCGGGGAGCGAGCTCCCGCCGGTCTGGTCGAGCACCGTCAGGAAGCTGGCCGCGATCCCGTATTCGGTTAACAACGTCGGCCCGTTGGACGTGGTCCCGAACTGATTGTCGAAGGCGTCAACGTCCTCAAAGATATTCGGGTCGTCGTACGCGACGACGATGGCGATGGTCTGGCCCGTCCCATCGGCGTCGAGGCTGTTGATGCCGTAGGCCGTGCGAATCTGGGCCGGCGTGTAGGCGGCAACGAGGGTAAGGCTGGTGGGGTAGTACACCGGAACCATGAAAGCCCCCGCGCAGGTCTTCAGGCCATTGATCGTGGCGAACTTGCCGACCACCGAACCGAAGGTCACAACCTGGAAACTGCTGGGAACCATGGGAGAGAAGCCGTTGATCAAGGTGATGTTGAGAGTGCCATCAAATGTGGCCTGATTGAGAAAGTTGAGCTGGTCGTAGTCTGTCCCCGGGGCAGGGCCGCCAATATTCATGTTGAGGACCCCGCCGGCCGTTTGGTTGTAGTCGCCGGTGTTGCTGCTGCCAGAAACCGTGAGCGTGGCGTTGTTGTCAATGTCGCCGCCGGCGCTGAAGGTGTTGTACAAGATGGTGCAAGCGGTGACCGTGGCGCTGCTGTCCTGCTCGACCCGGATCCCTCCGCCGTCGTAGGCCGAGTTGTAGTTAATGGTGGCGCTGGTAATCGCGGCGGTGCCGAGGTTGTCGATGCCGCCGCCCGATCCGATGTCTCCACCGTCGGAGGCCGAGTTGAGCGAGATGGTGCCGCCGACGACGGTCAAGACGCCGATGTTCTGGATGCCACCGCCGTCGCTGGCCGAGTTGTCCGTTACCGTGCAGCCGGTGACGGTGGCGGTACCGCCCTGTTCGACGCAGACTCCTCCGCCGCCGTCAGCCGAGTTGTAGAGCATTGTGCAGTCGGTGATCATGACGGTGCCGCGGTTGTCGATACCACCGCCGGACCCGAATTCGCCATCACTTGATGCCGAGTTGAGCGAGATGGTGCAGCCGGTGACGCACAGATTACCCACGTTCTGAATGCCGCCGCCATCGTGTTGGGCCGAGTTGCCCGTGATGGTGCCGCCGGTAACCGTGACGGTGCCATCGTTGTCGATGCCACCGCCGGAATCGCGGGTCGAGTTGCCCGCGATGGTGCAGAGGTTGACGGCGACGGTACCACCGACCTCGACCAGGACGCCTGTCCCGTTGCCGGTGATCACAAGGGCGGCCAGGTCCGCGAAACTTCCGCCTGCGACGTCGATCCCCGCTGCGCCCGTGAAACCCTGGATCGTCAGGTCCGAGATGGCCACATCGGCGGCTGCAATCGTGATGCCGGCGGACCCCGCGGCCTTACCGGTGCCGTCCAGGACCGGGGTCAGCGAATTCTGAACCGCGCCGGCGAGGGTCAGTTCGTTCGGAATCGTGACCGCCTCGCTGTACGTGCCCGGCGCGACGTTTACAGTGCCGCCGACGGCGACGGCATTGACTCCGTCCTGGATCGTGCCAAAGGCGTCGGCACCAAAGTAATGCTTGGTCCCGTCGATCCACATAACCTGCGTGCCGGGCGCGTCGCCGGCATAGGAGCCACTCACATAGACGTTCAGCGGCGGACTCACTTCCTGGGCAATGCCGTTCGAGGTGCCACCAGCGAAGTTATCGTCGCCGTTGTAGTCCACCTTGATCATGTGGGCCCCGGCGGCCAGTACGGCCGTGGTGAGACTGGCCTGGCCGCCGGCATCAAGGTCAACGGTGGCCAGGTCCATTTCGCCGTCGTAGAAGGTGACGTTGCCTGTGGGCGTGCGGTCAGCCGGCGTGCCGGCGGCCACGGTCGCCGTGAACGTGACCGGCTGGCCGGCGACTGAAGGATTGGTGTCAGACGCGACCGTCGTTGTCGTCGTCGCCGCGGTGATATTGGCCGTGGTGGTCGGCTGGGTCAGCGTGTAGTCGGACGCCTGTGCGCCGCCGATGGTGAGGCCGGCAATCGTCACGGCGATCTCGTTGGCCACGTCCGGAGAGGCGAAGCTGCCCGTGGCGCCGCTCCTGTCGAGAGTGACGTCGTCGGTGCCGATCACGCCGACCAGCGCGGCCCCGGACGTATCGAGGGCGGCGGTGGTCGTCCCATCGTAGATCTTGTTGCTGGCGGTAATGCCCGAGACGGTGAGGACCGCCTGGTTGACCGTCTCGGTCTGGCTGCCGTCGCTCGCGGCGAGGTTGCTGTCGCCGCTGTATTTGGCGGTAATGATGTGACTGCCGGCGGTCAGTTCGGTGGCCGCGGTGGTCAGACTGGCCGAGCCACCGCTCATCGACACCGGGTCGCCATAATCCGTGCCATCCACCTCGAACTGGATGGTCCCGGTGGGCGTACCGCCGCCCGGCGTCACTGCCGTCACGTCCGCTGTGACGGTGAGCGACTGTCCGTAGACCGACGGGTTGGCCTCGGACGACAGCGTCGTTTCGGTCGCAGACTGGGCGACGAGGGTCAGGTCCTCCGTACCATAAACGGGCTGGAAAGACTCAGCGACTTGATCGAACTCTCCCGACCTCGAACCGAAGGTCATGATCTGGAAGGCATCGCCCGGATTCGGCATGAAACCGTCAACCAACCTGACGTTCAGCGAACCGGCGAGGGTTGCGCTGCCAGTGTCGGAGATCTCGAGCTGGTCGAACTGCGTCCCCGAGACGTAGCCTCCCACTGCGATGTTGAGGCTGCCCGCGGCCTCCTGGTTGTAGTTTCCCGCGACCGTGAGGATGCCCGTGGCGCCAGGACTGACCTGGCCGGCGTTAGTCAAATCGGACGCGATCGTGCCGGGACCGGTCAGACACCCGCCCTCTAGATCCACGCCGCCCGTCAACGTCAACGTGTTGCCTTCCAGATCGGTACAACCCGACGCCTGAACATACTGGCCTTGAATTGAGAGCGTTCCGGCCTGAATGTCAACGATGCCGGTGTTTGTGAAGTCGCCCACGAATGTCGCGGCCATACCAGGTGCCGATATGTCAAATTCACCCGCGTTGTTGAACGTCGCCCCGCTCTCTTCGTCGAATGTCACACTACTGCCGTCGACTATAAAGTTGCTGCCGGGCAGGTCGTTCCAGACGGCGCCGCCGCTGGCCTCGACCGATCCGGAAGCATCGTACACTGTCGCGCCATTTGCGATATCGATCTGGCCGTTGGCGAAGGCCAACACGTCGCCGCCGTACATGGTCAAGCTGCCTTCGATCTGGAGGAATAGCCCGGTCCCCTGGATAGAACCACCCGACCAGTCCATGGAATCCACGACGGTCAATTCGCCGTTGCCGCTGAACGTCCCCGACGCAAGGGATAGGTCGCCGAAACTGACGTTTCCGGTGATGTCCAAGGCGCCCCCGACGACGTACATCGAGGCCCCGTCGCAGGAAGCGCCTTGCTGCAAAGTGTAGGTGCCGCGCTCAAACGCGAATCCACCGCTGAACGTCCCGCTTCCCGTACCACCCCCGAAGAGCTCGAGCTCAACCGAGCCCTGAAGATCGACTTTGCCCCCATTAACGAGCGCACCGTCGATCGAGGATTTTGTCAATTTCCCGACCTCATTCGTGATGGAGAGGGCCCCACCTGCTTCAATGTCAAGGGATCCTTCGTCCGTCAACTCCTCGGACGAAGCTTCAACTCCCGCGCCGATGACAACGTCGGTTCCTTTACCGATCAACACAATATCGTCCGACGTTGGCACGCCATCGGGGTTCCAATTCGAGGGATCGTTCCAGCTCGACCCATCGCCGCCGCCCCTGGTACCAACCCAGTCAATCTTAGATAACAGCGTGCGGTTCTCCAGCAGTTCCAGGCGCAGCGGTCGCCGGGTCGAGCGGCGCGTCCTGGACTCGTGACCGGGGCGGCGTTGTGCGTTCCGGCGGGAATCGGCGATTTTCCAGGGGGACATGGTGCAACTCCGTCTCGAAGTGCTGCGCATGGTGAACGAAGCGTCGTGGTTGCGAGCGTTAACTCCCGGCGGCCGCGGTTGCGGAGACGCGCGGCCGATCGCGATGGCCGGTCGAACGTGGGTCCGATCGCGTTGGAGGTCGGAAGTCGTCTTCCGCTCGCGAGGCTACTGGGAGATCAGAAAATGCCCCCTCGAGCGGCCAAAGTTCTTGAAAAAATGTAGGCGCCCGATCGGACACCCTGTCCCACCGCGCGCTTCTCCCGGGAAACGTCACCCGGAGAATTGCCGGGAACTTTCACGACCCGGAGGAGACGCCCGCGGACCCTACGCTCAGGCCGAACCGACCCTGGTGCAGGCGGCATCGCCAGTGACGTACCAACCCATTGCGACAGTGCTCGGGGCACGCCATAATAGGGTTTCCTTGGGGTCAAAATTCGCGGCGGGAGCCGTGCCATGGAACACGACGATTCGTTCACTTTGTTGGCGGCGAGGCTCCGCGCCGGCGACCAGGGCGCCGCCACTGAAGTCTTCCGGCGCTTCGCCGGCCGGCTCATCGCATTGGCCCGGACCGAGCTCGACACCCGGCTCCGCCGCAAACTGGACCCCGAGGACGTGGTGCAGTCAGTCTACCGGAGCTTCTTCACCCGCTACCACTCCGGGCAGTTCGACCTGGCTACCTGGGATTCGCTCTGGAGCCTGCTGACAGTCATCACCATGCGGAAGTGCCTGAATCGAGCCAAGTATCACCTGGCCCAGTGCCGAAACGCCTCGGGCGAGGTTGACGTGCTGTGCGATGACGACGCTGTACACGAGCTACGCGAGGCGATCGACCGCGAGCCGACCCCGCTCGAGGCGGCGGTCCTCGCTGAGACGGTCGAGCAGGTAATGCGCGGGCTCGACGATGACGACCGCGCGATCATCGAGCTGAGCCTTCAGGGATACACATCTGCGGAGATCAGCGCGCGACTCGACCGCGCCGAGCGCACCGTGCGGCGGGTGCGGGAACACGTCAAGAAGCGGCTGCAGCGGATGCAGGCGGATCCGGCAGTCGTCAGTGGAGAGTAGTCAGCGGTCATTGGGGACGGGAGAAGACGGCGCGCCGATTGCGGGAGACCTGCCGGCCGCGGGTGGCGACCCTTCGGGTTTCGGCAGACCCACGCTCTGCTTCGGGGAACGATCGGAGGGAGGGAGCAGATGTCAATCGCCTTCAAGGACGCAACCGAGCTGAACAGCGCGGAATGGGCATCGCGGGAGCAGGTCATTCGTCGGTTCGAGGATGCTTGGCGGCACGGATCGCGGCCGATCCTCGAAGACTACTTGCCCGCGAGCGAACGCGATCGCCGGACAGTCCTGCTGGAGCTCGTGCATACCGAGTTGGAGTATCGCCTCAAGGACGGTGCGCCGGCGCGGGTCGAGGAGTACCTGGTCCGCTTCCCCGAGCTGACGAGCGAACCTGAGGCCGCGTTGGAGCTGATCACAGCCGAGCTCGAGCTGCGGAGGCGCCGCGAGCCGGGCCTGATGCTCGACGAGTTCCTGGTCCGCTTCCCTCGATACCAACGGGAATTGTTGTCCATGCGGCGGCGAATGCACGAAACCGGCGCGACACCCCCGCTCCGCAGGATTTGCCCCCAATGCCATGAACCGCTCGACGTGTTCGGCGACGCGGCCCGGGAGTCCGTTGCCTGCCCATCGTGCGGCGCGACGATTCGCCTCGATCTGGGGCGCCTCGCATCCCGATCGCAAGTTCAGTCGCGCCTGGGCAAGTACGAGCTCCAGGAGGAGCTTGGCCGGGGCGCGTTCGGAGTCGTCTATCGCGCCCGCGACACGGACCTCGATCGCACCGTTGCCTTGAAAGTCCCCCGGGCAGGCCGCCTGGCGACGGACGAGGAGGTGGACCGGTTCCTCCGCGAGGCCCGCAGCGCAGCCCAGTTGGATCACCCACACATCGTGGCGATCCACGACTTCGGCCGCGCCGGTGAGACCTGCTACCTGGCCTGCGCGTTCGTGCCGGGGACGACCCTGGCCCAGAGCATGGCGGCCGGCCGGCTCCCCTTCCGCGAGACCGCCGTGCTGGTCGCCCGGGTGGCCGAGGCCCTGCACTACGCGCACCGCCAAGGTGTGGTCCACCGCGACGTCAAGCCAGCAAATATCCTGCTCGACCGCCAGGCAGAGCCGCACCTGACGGATTTCGGCCTGGCCAAGCGGGAGGCGGGGGAAATCACGCTGACCCTCGACGGCGAGGCGCTGGGGACCCCGGCGTACATGTCGCCCGAGCAGGCGCGGGGTGAGTCGCACCGGGTTGACGGCCGCAGTGATATCTACAGTCTCGGGGTCGTCCTCTACCAGATGCTGACCGGCGAGCTTCCGTTCCGGGGCAATCCGAGGATGGTTCAGAAGCAGGTGCTCGAGGCGGAGCCGCAATCGCCGCGGCGGCTCAACGACCGCATCCCGCGCGACCTGGCGACGATCTGCCTGAAATGCCTGGAGAAGGAGCCTGCCCGGCGGTACGCCTCGGCCGACACATTCGCCGACGACCTGCGGCGGTTCTGGAATGGGGAACCGATCCTCGCCCGGCCGGTCGGATGGATGGAGCGGGCGGGGCGATGGTGCCGCCGCAAGCCGCTGGTGGCGAGCTTGTTGGCTGCGCTGACGCTGGCGGTCTTCGCCGGCTTCGCCGGCGTGACGTGGCAGTGGCTCAGGACCCGGCGGGAATGGACGCGGGCCGAGGCGAATTTCCACCTGGCCCGCGGGGAGTGGAATCGGGCCGAGGCGAACTTCCGTCTGGCGCGCCAGGCCGTGGACGACTATTTCAATCGGGTGAGTCAGAACAAACTGCTGGACGTGCCGGGCATGCAGCCGTTGCGGAAGGAGCTGCTGGAGACCGCGCTTGAATACTACCAGGGCTTCGTGAAGGAGCGGGCCGATGACCGCGCGCTTCAGGCCGAGCTGGCCGATGCCTACTTCAAGATGGGGTTTATCAATGACGAGATCGGGTCGAAGGCGGAGGCCCTCTCGGCCTACCAGATGGCACTGGCTACCTACCAGAAACTGGCCGGCGAGCACCCCGATGACCCCGAGCTCCGGCGCCTGCTGGCCAGGACCTACCATAATCTGGGCTACCATTACCGCTCGGTCGGCCAGATCGCCGGTGCACTCCGCTCCCTTCAACAGGCGGTCGAAACCCACGGGGAGCTCGCCCGCGAGCATCCGGAAAACACCGAGATCCAAACCAGGCTGGCGGCGAGTCACCACAATCTCGGTGTCCTGCACTTCCAGACCGGCCATCCGGCCGAGGCGCTGGGCTCGGTGCAACGGGCCACCGCAATCCTCGAGGAGCTTATCCGCGCCGGCTCAGCCGTGGCGCAGACCCGGGGTGACCTGGCGCAATTCTACATCACCATAGGTGCCGTGCGGAGCGAGACCGGCCATCCGTCCGAGGCGCGTGGCCCCTGGCAGCGGGCCGTCGAAATCCTCAAGGGACTCACCCGCGATCACCCCAATGTACGCGATTTCCGGCGCGATCTGGCCGGGAGCATCATGAACATCGGCAGCCTGGAGCTCGATGCCAATCATCCGGCCGAGGCAATCCGCCATTTCGGGGACGCCCTTCACATCCAGGAGAAGCTCCACTCCGAAGACCCGGCCGTCCTCGATTTTCAGCGGGACCTGGGCCAGACCTACACCATGCTCGGATCCGCCTATACCACGATGGGCCGGCCGGCCGAGGCGCTCCACCCCCTGGAGCAGGCCCGCGATCTGCGGGCGAAGCTCGTCCGTAGCGACCCGGCGGCCCTTGACTATCAGAGCGAACTCGGATCGACACTGCACGAGTTCGGCGGCGCCCTGGCCGGGCTGGGACGACGTCCGGAGGCCCTGGCGGCATTTCAACAAGCGATCCACCTGCAGCGCGGGGCCATGGTGAAGGCTCCGCTCGTGGTCCAGTATCGGAATTATCTCGGTAACCACTACAAGGAGCTCGCCGCGCTCGAGCGAAGCTCGGGCCATCCCGCGGAGGCGGCGACGGCGGTTCTGGAACGGCGCGAGCTCTGGCCCAACGACCCCGCCGAACTCTTCAGCGCCGCGCGCGATCTCGCCCTTTGCATGCCACTGGTCGGCAACGACGCGAGGGGCCTGACCGCCGCGCAGCAAGCCGAACGCCGGAAGTATGCCGACCTGGCCATCGACACACTGCGACAAGCGATCGTGACGGGGTTCAAGGACGCCGAGCGCCTCCGCAGTGATCCTGACCTCGACCGGCTCCGCTCGCGACAGGACTTCCAGCTCATCGTTGGGGATCTAACCTTCCCAAGCAACCCGTTCGCGCGGTGAGATGGCACGGGCGCGTCGCGTGGTAAGGGCACTGGGTCTTGGCGCTTCGCTGTGACAGACCTTGGCGCTTGGTGACAGACCGTGGCGATTCGCGAGGTCAAGCTTGGTTTTTGGTTTACAACCCGGAAGGGTACCACTTTGAAGACCATCGCGCCGAGCGTGATGACTACCTCTTGGAAGACCATCACGTGGAGCGTGATGACTACCTCTTGGAAGACCATCACGCGGAGCGTGATGACTACCTCTTGGAAGACCATCACGCAGAGCGTGATGACTACCTCTTTGAGCCCGGCATTCGGGTCACTTCAATCCCGAACAGGGGAGTGGCGAAGGCCCCAGTACGACTACGCGACGATGGGGCGTGAATGAGCGTTCCGTTCGACGGGACGCGCACGCCTTCGCCGCGGACTTATCGACCGTGGCGATGGGGAAACATGGCAGATCGGGGCGTCCCTCCAGGCGATTGCGGCACTACTTCGACCTGCCGGTGCCATACCTCGGCGCGGGGAGTTTCGAGATCGCCTTTGATGCTCCGCGCACCGAGCCGGAATTGTTCTCGCAAGAAGCGGAATTGTTCGACGAAATGGGCAATCGATGTGCTGAGAACAGCGACAACCCAGTTGCCCCGATTCAATTCCTCAAGCGACACCACGACCGCAGGGCGGATGCCCGCATCAACGTTGGCCAGAGAGATCGCGCCGGGTCTGATCATCAATACGCATTCTCTCTTGCCCACTCGGATCGCGCCTCGCGACCGAGCTTCGACCACGCGTTTCTTTCGCCACGGTCTTCTTCCCCCAGGAGCTCTCGCAATTGCCTGTACACGTCAGCCTTCAGGAGGACGTAGGCCGTGTTCGTTTGCGGGTCCGTGATCTCGACGGGCTGATCGCCTGCCAGCTCGACGGCTCGTCGTAATTCTGGCGTGAATGTCGTCATACTTTCCTCCTGTCCGAGTTTTAGGCGTTTCCCAACGCTTTCCGGAAGCTGGCTTGTGCGTGGCTTCGCGGCGTCACCATCGGTTACTTGCGTGCCCTTTGTTGTCCTCAATAGGATTAGGTAAACTTTTTGGAGAATCGTTCCTTTCCGTCCCGGGGCCGCTGGCCTTTAATAGAATTCGGAGTGCTGGAAGCCAAAGCATCGTGAGCAAAGGGTGAGGCGAGCCTGCCCACGGCTCTCCGGCGGAGGAAGAAATGTAAAAGCGAAAACTCGGAAAGAGCGACCTGGAAGTCTCGGCCCTTGGGCTCGGCTGCATGGGGCTGAGCTTTGGCTACGGCCCGCCCGTGGACAAGCAGGAGGGCATCGCGCTGATCCGGACGGCCGTCGATCGCGGCGTCACGTTCTTCGACACCGCCGAGGTCTACGGCCCGTTCACGAACGAGGAGCTGGTGGGCGAGGCCCTCGCCCCCTTCCGCGGGCAGGTGGTGATTGCCACCAAGTTCGGGTTCGACCTAGACCCGAAGCTCGACCCCCGCGGCATGAAGGGCCCGCCGGGCCTGAACGGCCGGCCGGAACACATCAAGGAGGCCGCCCTTGGCTCGCTCGAGCGGCTTAAGGTCGAGGCCATCGACCGCGGTCTCGCTATGCCGGACCGCCGCCACCTCCTGGCCGCGGGGCTGGGGTTGGCCGCGGCACCGTTGTTGACGCACGTCGCTTCAGGCGCCCCCCTATCTCAACATCCGGAGATCCAGATGGAAATCAAAAGGTGTGGCTCACAGCCTTCTAGAAAAGGATCGGCCGAGTGGTTCACCGGGACGGTCCGCATCGACCCGCTTTTTACGGTACAGGCTCCGGCGCGCGGCCGGTGCCAGCGTCACGTTCGAGCCCGGCGCCCGGACGGCGTGGCACACCCACCCGCTGGGGCAGACCCTGATCATCACCGCGGGTTGCGGCTGGGCCCAGCGGGAGGGTGGGCCGGTCGAGGAAGTCCATCCCGGCGACGTGGTCTCGGTTCGCGCCGGGCGAGAAGCATTGGCACGGTGCCACGCCAACCACGGCCATGACGCATATCGCGATCCAGGAACAGCTCGACGGCAAGGTCGTCGATTGGCTCGAGCACGTGAGCGACGAACAGTACCACAAGTGACTTCTCCGGGCGGCCTGCTGTTTGAAGTCTTCCATGATTGTAAAATCGGCCGTGAGAGGGACATGGTGATCCATCCATTCCCGGAATCGCCTCGATCCTCTCAGGAACAGGAGCAAACCCATGCCATCACAGGACAATGTCGCATTCATCACCGGAGCCAACAAGGGGATCGGTTTCGAGACGGCCCGGGGGCTTGGAGAGTTGGGCATCGCCGTCGTCATCGGCAGCCGCGACCTGGCCAGAGGCCGCGCCGCCGCAGATCGGCTTCGCGCAGATGGGATTGAAAAGGTCGAGGCCGTCCGGTTCGACGTGGTCAGGCCGAAGGACCACCGGGCGATCGCCCGGCACCTCGAGACGCGCTACGGCAAGCTCGACATCCTCGTGAATAACGCGGGCGTGATGCTCGACAACGCCGAATTCGAGGGAGAAGGCGGGTTCAACACGACGTCCACGGTGACGCCCGATGTGCTCCGTCAGACGTTCGAGACGAACTTCTTTGCCGTGGTCGCGCTCACGCAGGCGCTTCTGCCGCTGATCCGCAAATCGGCGGCGGGGCGCATCGTCAACCTCTCGAGCATTCTCGGGTCGCTCACGCTCCACTCCGACCCGTCATCGCCCATCTACGCCAGGAAGAGTTTCGCCTACGACGCGTCGAAGGCGGCACTCAACGCGTTCACCGTCCACCTGGCCCACGAGCTGCGCGCGACGCCGATCAAGGTGAATTCGGCCCATCCCGGCTGGGTGAAGACCGACATGGGCGGCCCGGCCGCGCCGATGGAACTCTCCGAGGGATGCAAGACGAGCATCCAGTTGGCGACCTTGCCCGACGACGGCCCTACCGGCGGGTTTTTCCACCTCGGTAAGCGGGTGCCCTGGTGAGCCGAACCCCGTCAGGTTCTGTGTCGCGGATATCCGCGCGCGATGCGCGCATCCGGGGATCGCCGGGCGGAGCCGGCTCCTACAAGTTGTCGACCGACCAAGGTATTTCTGTAGGAGGGGGCTCTGTCCCCCGATCCCTTGGTGGCGGCTATACCGCATTGGGTCGGTGTTGTTGACGGAGTAACTACGATGTGGCCACGATCGGCGATTTGCGACGGTAAGTAACTAATCAACCATTTTACAGTTGTTCTGGCCAGCGATACGCGAAAAGCACGTGCCGATCTCCCAACCATGGCACGCGCGCGAGCTCACGGTCCAGGGCCGCTTGACGTAGAGTCGGATTCTGCCCGCGACGCGCGAGGGTGATTCTGATCCGGTCCTCGAGGATCAGTTGGATTGAAGCGAGGGATTCACCGCCAAGACGCAAAGGGCGCTAAGACGGTTGACCAACCGGCTCATAACCCATCGACCATCCGCTTGATGCCGTCCTTGTCAAAGGGACGTTCCAGTTGATTCATGCGCCAGGCATGCCTGATACGTCGATTCCAGCAGGCCCGGCCCCCGGGCGCGGTGCACCTTGAGCATGGTGTCCACCACCTGCTCGGCAGTCGGCGCGAGCTCAAGAAAAGATCCAATCCACCGCAACGCTCCAACCAGGGACTGCTGGCTCCGCCTCGGCCGTGTCGCCGCGCCGATAGCTCACGGCATGCTCGGGATCGCCTGCGCGGTAGACGTGAACGCACTCCGCAATTGGGTCCACGTCCCAGACGACTACGGTTCCTGCTTGGAAATAATCAGCGCGTTTGTCCGCCATTTCCGCTTCTGCGGCCGGCCCAAAGTCGCTTCCACTGCGGACCTCGACGGCACAAGTCGGAGCGCCTTCAATGAACCGCATCGGATCGGTCGGAAACGGCCCCTTGTGCCACGAGGCGTCCGGCGCGAACGACTCACGGCCCGACGGCAAGAGCGGGACCGCGTAACCGACGTTATCGGGAAACGCCTCGCCGCCATTCTGCTGGGAATAATCGTCCAGACTTCGGTAGATACGCCCTCCCACTCGCCCCGGTTTTCGCCCCGTTGACATGAGATGCACGATCCTTCCCCCGATCAGCTCCGCTTTCTCTGGAGTTCGGTACAGGTCATCGAGCGTGGCTCTTTTCTGCGCAACCGTGGCCATGGTTCAGGTCCTCGCGCTTGAGAGGAATCTCGCGCTTGAATTATAACTTGCGGACGACGATTTCCCAGGCCGGAACGCAAGTCCCGTCGCCAGGCCGTGTTCCATGATCGGCACGAGATCGCCGTCGAAGCCTCGGTTGAGTCAAGTCGAACCCCTGAGCTCACGAGGCGTGGCGTCCCCGGAGCTCCATCGGAACCGAAGCCAGCGGCGGAGAAACCATGGCGGTGTTCGGGTACAATGTCGGAGGGAGAAATTGCCATGCCGATTCACGACTGGACTCGGGTTCGCGCCAACCGATTTCACCATTTTCATCAAACGTGGACCGCCAACCTGGCTGCGGCATTGAACTCTGGGCGGCTCCCTCCCGGATTCTTCGCGCTGGCCGAGCAGATCACGGGCGGACCGGAAGCGGACGTCGTTACCCTGGAGCTGACCCCACCGGCAGGAACCTCCTCGCTGTCGGGAATGTCGGTTGCCGTCGCTCCACCCGACGCGCGTTTCGTCATCCGTTCGGAGGCCGCCAATTACGCCCGAAAGGCCGACCGGATCTCGATTCGTCATCCCGACGGGGCGATGGTTGCCGTTATCGAGATTGTCTCACCTGGCAACAAGGATAGCCGCCATGCCATTCGGGCCTTCGCGCGGAAGGCGGTCGAGTTTCTCCAGGCCGGAATTCATCTGCTGATCGTGGACTTGTTCCCGCCCAATCGCCGGAACCCCCAGGGGATCCACAAGGTGATCTGGGACCGTCTGCGCGACGAGCCCTTCGTGCTTCCGCCGGACAAGCCGCTGACACTGGCGGCGTACGCGGCGGGATCCGAGATCGTCGCCTATGTCGAGCCGGTCGCCGTCGGCGACACCTACCGGATCGACCCATTTTTCTCACCCCCGATTACTATGTGAACTGTCCCCTCGAAGCGACGTACGAGGCCGCCTGGAGCGTTTTCCCGGCAGTACTCAAGGCGCCGCTGGAACGACCTGGGACAGCGCCGGAAACAGCGTAGATTCTTTCTCGAAGAGATCTCCGCACGATGGGCGCATCTTGGGATCGCCGGACAGAGCCGGCTCCTACATTACCGGGAAGCTCGCTTACCGGGCTGTCCACTCCAGGATTCCACCCGACCAGCCGGGCTGCAATTGCACTTCGAGACGCACGCCCTTCGTCTCGACCGGGTCGAACGTCACGCGATTGAACCGGTCGATCTCGGTGGTGCAGGCCGTGGCGCCTGTGACCGGCTTCCACTCGTGCCCGGATTGATAGAGCAACCGCCATGACTGCGGCACGCGGCACTGGGCCTTGATGCGGCGCTCATCCCACCAGTAGACCTTCACTTCGGAAATCCTCTCGGTACGATCGAAATCGTATTGCACCCATTCCTTGGTGCCGCGGTGGTCCCACCAGGTGAAGCGGGGGATCCTGGTATCGTCCGAAGCGGCGGGCTCGATCCGGTCGTTCAGAGCCGACACCGTATCGTTTCGCCAGCAGTGCGACGCGGAGGGTGTCGCGAGGCTGGCCGGGGTGGGGGGTACCGTCGGCTCGGCCTTGTTCCTGGTCTCGGCCATCCAGACCATCATGTCTCCAGGCTCGCGGTTGGAATTGGCAAAGTAGGGGATCGCGGTGAACTCGGTCTCGGTTACGCCGGGAACGCTGTCCGACGGCAAGTAGAGCGTGTCGGGCCATTCCGTTTGGTGGAGTGCGAGAGCTGGCCCTGTCACAACCGTCACGCCGCCGAGGAGGTCCGGCCGGTGTTTCGTCGTGAACTGCGCTGCGGGCGGAATGACGAGGTTACGGACGTGGCCCCCGTTATCGACAGCCTCGAAGCAATAAACAATCGGACCGCGCTGGAGTGCCACTCGGTCGATGTCGGCCTCGACGTTGGGATGCGCCGTGATGCGCCGCACGGGCAAGGGCAGCGACAGCGTGATCACGTCGCCGCGCTGCCATTTTCGATTGAGCCGAGCGTAGCCGTGGACCTTTTCGATGGCCAGGATTGGCTTGCCGTTCAGCGTCAACCGTGGCTCACCGCACCAGGCGGGCAGGCGCAGGTGGATCGCAAACTCGGCGTCCCGCTCCGGTTCGACCAGGAACTGAATCTCGCCTTCCCACGGGTAACGGGTCGTCTGCTGGAGCGCGACACGGGTGCCATGCAAGGTCAGGTTCACCCGGCTGCCGACGAACAGATTGACGAAAATGGCGTCTTGATCCTGAGAATAAATGTAGCCCGGCAGGGCGCCCATGATCTTGAGGAACATCGGCGGACAGCACGGACAGGCATGCCAGGTCCAGCGCTTGCGGTTCTTGCCCGCTTCGAGCGGGTTCTCATAGAAATAAGTGTCTCCTTTGAGCGAAACGCCGCTCAGAATGCCGTTGTAGAGCACCCGCTCGAGCTCATCGGCATAGCGGGCGTCGGCGAACGCCAGGATCATGTTGTGGTGAAAGAAGCCAGCCCCGACGGCTGCGCAGGTTTCGAGATAGCCGTTATTGGGCAAGCTGTAATCAGGTCCGAATCCTTCGTGGCCTGCGACGGCGCCCAGGCCGCCGATGACATACATCCGGCGCGCGACCATGTTATCCCAGAGCCGCCGGGCCTCGCTGAGATAATCATCGCGACCACCGGCATTGCCCGCGGCGACCAACCCGGCGCACAGCAGGGTTGCCCGCACAGCGTGGCCTTCGATGGTTTCCTGCTGCAAGACCGGCCTGTGGTCCTGGGCATAAGTGCCGTAGTTCGGGCGTCCCTGATGGTTGCCACGATTTTCGATCCAGAACTCGGCCAGCTTGAGGTAGCGCTCTTCGTTGACAGGCACGGGCATCCGGGACTTCAACCCGGGCTTTTCACGAAAGAGGAGGTAGAGCTTCACCATCGCCTCTTCGCCGAGCGAATGCCCGGGCACAACGTTCCTTTTGGGCGCTGGTCCCATCACGTCGGCCATGTGATTGGCGAGTCTGGTTGCAACCTGGAGCAATCGCGTCTTGCCGGTCGCGCAGTAGTATTGAACGGCCGCCTCGACCATGGCGCCGGCGTTGTAGAGGTCGTGCTGTTTGACGTCGTTGCCACCGTTCAAGCCCCAGCGTTTGTCGGGTGCCATCAACTCGGTCCAGGTATTAAGGTAGCCGTCCGGGTCTCTGGCGGCCGCAGCGGCAATACGCTCGATGTAGCCGTCGATCCGTCTCTCCAGATTGGGGTCCGGCGTCGCCGCCAGGAAATCCGCGCCAGCACGAATCATCTCGTAGATCAGTCCGTCATACCATTCCGGTCCGGCGTGACCGCCGGTCAAACCGTCCCGAACGCGATCGAAATTATTGATCGCTCCGCCGCGGTCGTGCTCGAACTTCGTAAAGCAATCGGGAATCGTGACCTCACGCCACACCTTCAATTTGGGCGACCAGAAGTCGTCCTGGACAACCACCTGCGCAATGGGGACGGGAATCAGTCGGCGATTCTCGGCGGCTCTCGCGGAAGCCGCGGATACCACGGCGATTATCAGCATCACGGCATTCAGAAGGGATTTCATGGCGTTGTTCCGTCACGGCACGCGCCGTCAAGCGGGCGCGGCATTGGTGCGATTGATCATCTCTGATCGGCGTTTTCATCTCGCGCCCGAGCTCAGTTCCCCGCCCCAGCCCGGCCTGAGCGAGGAATCTCGCGTTTGAATTATAACTTGCGGACGACGTGCCCGGGGACTTCAGGCACTCCTCTTCGATCGGGCCGTGCCCGGCGAATCGTTCGCCCGAGCCGACTCAGGACTTACGCCCCTTTCGGCAATCGACTACGATTCGTACCACGAGTTGTTCTGAGGGCCTAGTATCGGCGGAAACCGACGCGATGTGCACACTGGCAAACCTACCGGGCGGCGTGCTCTGGGCAGTTCTAAGCATCCTCATCTCGGAATTCGCGCCTGCAGAGAGCGTGCCGCTGAACGATGGACCGGCCGGATTAGTCGTCATCGACGATCACGGTCGAGCGATCACCCCGGGAGGTCTCACCCTCATCGATTGGGACGGATACATCGCCAACCCGGCCGTCAGATTCTACGTGGTGCCGCCGCCCGGCGCGGCCTACCCGGCCAGGGCCGTCCTCTCGGCGCGTGAATCACGGTTGCATTTCGACCTCCCCAGCGAAATCGGGCGCGATGGGCCCAAAAAGGAAATTGATCTGGCGCAAGCAGGAAAAGCTGCCGGTGTATCTCGCCATTTTTCCAGACCGCGACGGCCAGGACGAAAGCCATCGGCTGCGGATCGACTATAGCGATGCCCGCGGATCGAGAGAATCGCTCAGCCTGCCCGTTCGCGTGATCGATCAGGACCGAAATCAAGCGAACGCGTTTTCTATCACGGTCGATTTCTCGCAGGACCGCACCGGGTTCTTTCAGGATGAAAGGAAGCGGGCAACGGTAATCCAGGCGGCCAACGATTGGGCGTACTTCTTCGGCGACATGAAGTTGCAGCGCGTCGCCAAGGGCACCGAGCAGACGCTGATCTGGGGCTCGGATGGATTCAAGACCTCGACACGAGTTACCAACGCTCAGGAATACCAAGGCTTCCTGCTCTACGCTTACGGAATCCGCAACGACCTATTGCGATCAGACTCCGCACTACCGCTTGCCTGGCTTGTACTGAAGCGAAAGGCGGCCGCGCGGATGATTCGATCGGGTGGAGAGCCTTCGCCGTACGGCGGGTTTCAGATTGCCGGCGGCAAGGAGAAACCGATCCGCCGATCGGGCGGCCTGGAGATTGAGGTCCAGGGCAACTACAACACCCTGGGCTGGCTGGTCACCCTGTCAGACGGCGAGTGGTGGAAGGCCGCAAACCTGGGCGACGCCGCGGCCGATCTGTATTCGATCGCCCACCACGAAATAGGACATGCTCTTATCTTCAATCCGAACAATTCCTTGATCAAGCGCGGCGAGGCGCTCAAGGACGAAGGAGTGCGTTCCTATCTCGGCAGCTTTCCCGCATTGAGTCAGTCGGACCATCTCGAAGGAGTGATCGACCCGGCGAGTCTGCACGGCGGGTTCGGCAACGAATACCATGGGAGAATGCCCCGAGGGCGCTGGGTGATCACCAAGCTCGACCTGCTCTGCGCCGCGCCATCGGTTACGAGCTTCGGCAAACGTCGGCATTCAATGACCGATAGACGTCCACCAGGCGTCGGCTCGGTTCGGGCCCCAGTCGTCGGCCGACGAGCAGGCGCACAGTGCCTCGGCCAGTGCCTTGACGGTCGGGAAGCGGTCACCGGGCTTCTTGGCCAGGCAGCGAAGGACGATGTCCTCGAGGTCGTCGGGCAGGCCGGGCCGGACCTTTGACGGCGCAACGACCGGGTCGCGGGCATGCGCCGCCATGACGGCAAAGGGGCTCTCGCCCCGGAACGGCGGCTGACCCGTCAGTGCGAAATACATCATGGCGCCAAGGGCGTAGATATCTGCGCGGGCGTCGAGCGAGCGGTCAGCCATCGCCTGTTCCGGCGCCATGTAGAGCGCGGTGCCGCTGACGATCATGTCGGCGCTCAGTGCCGCGCTCTGCGGCCCCTTGGTCGGCTTGACCAGACCGAAGTCGAGAACCTTGGCGACATCCGTCTCGCCGCCCAGAACCGCGATGAACAGGTTCGCAGGCTTGAGGTCCCGATGGATGAAACCGAGCCCGTGCGCTTCCGCCAGGCCCGCGCAGACCTGCCGCAAGATGTAGATCATGCGGCCTGCCGGGAGCGGCCCGTACGCCCTGACCAGATCGCCCAAGCTCATCCCTTCGAGGTACTCCATCACGTAGTAGAACGTTCCGTCGTCAGCGTGCCCGTAGTCGTAGATCTCGATGGTGTTGTGGTGCGCCAACCGAGCAGACGACTGAACCTCGCGCTCGAACCGTGCGAGGGTGAGCGGGTCGGCACTCGATTCGGGCTTGATCAGCTTGAGTGCACAGGGCCGCTTCAGTAATGCGTGCTCGGCAAGATAGACCTCGCCCATCCCCCCGGCACCGAGCTTTCGGATGAGCTTGTACTGGCCGAAACTGCGTGCCTCGCTAAGCTGGGTGCGCAGGCCGCTCAGGAGCAGCGAGCCGTACGTCGCCAGCGCCGCCCCCAATCCGAGGAACAGGATATTCGAGCCGGCCTCCTCGGCCGCGCTGAGCTGCGCGATGACGGGGGGAGCGCTCGGGTGGAATCGCAGGAGAAGCATCGCGGCAACGGGACCGACCAGCATCGCCACCATCGTCCGCGCGGCAACCGCCGGCGGATTGGGGATCAGCGTTCCGTAGATCATCATCAGGACCAGCATCTGGATCACGCCATCCTTGACGAAGGCCACCACGATCGAGACGTACTCGGGGCCGCGGCGCATCAGGTCAACGCCGACGAAGTACTGAGACGCGGTCAACAGCAGCGTCAGGCCCAGGAACAACGCATACTCGACCAGCCGGAGCTGCTTGCTCGAGAGCGGCACCTTGCTGACCAGCAGGCCCGCAACGGCTGCCGCAAGGAGATAACGGAGCACGATGAGCCCCACCCGGAGTGAAAAGCGGCTGCCTTCCACAGTGAGAGTGCCCGGATTGCCGCTGACGAATTCCCAGATGAGCAGTAAGCCGAAGGTCGCTGCCAGGCACGCCGCGGCCGCGACCAGGCGACTCCTCCGCAGTTTGTCCGTCTCGCCCGTGCGGCTGGCAACGGTCTGCTCGACGAGTGACACCGCAGCGATCGGACTGGACGCCGCGGACGAGGCCGCGGTCCGCGCGCCGGCCAGCCCCGGTTGCGCAGCGGGCTCCAGCTCGATCATCTCGGATTCGGGCAGCTCGTCAATCGTCAACATGACACACCCGGAGTCTCAGCTTCAGCTTGCGGATCTCGAACCACGGCCGCCCGAGGGGCTCGAAGCCTCACGCCCCGAGCCGTTTTCCCACGGCCGCAACGATTTCGTCTTCCTCGGGGAACTCGCCCGTCTTGAGCTTGGAATACAACATCCTGCCACCCACAGTCAGCTCGAAACACCCTCCGGACGAGGGAATCATCACAAAGCGGCTGATCGATCGCTTGTATCGCGGCAGAAGCTTGGCCGTCAAACTGACGGCTTGGGGCTCGTAATTTCAAAGCGCGCAGTATTCGAGAATCACTTCCATCTTTCATCTCCTTTGCTCGGGGGATTCAGGCGGTTTCCTCATGCCCGTAGGAATCAGCTTATTTCGCTCATGCGTCATTCGATGACGTTTTTTCGTTCGAGAGTTGAATCGCGCGCCGGAGCAATTCCGCCGTTTCCTTATCGAGCCGTTTGAGTCGTTATCGAACGGCCGAGTGAGCGATCCGACGGTTCTCATTTTGCAAGATTGGTCAGCTCGCTGTCGAGCCAGACCGGCGCATTTACCGAGTGCTCTCAGGAAGGCTTAGATTCTCTCCGCTGAACTTCTACGCAAGATGCGCGCATCTTGCGATCGCCGGACAGAGCCGGCTCCTACAAAAGCCCGTGCTGCTGCGCCGTTGTAGGAGGGGGCTCTGTCCCCCGATCTGTTGGTTGCGGCTACGCCGCGTTGGGAATTCGGTAATTTATTGTTTTGCGGGCGCTTCCGACGCCGGGTTGCCAGTTCCGCGTGCCCTGATGATGCGCTCGCCGAGGACGTAATAGACGGGAATCACGAAGCGGCCGAGGATCGTGCTGATGAGCATGCCCGAGACGATCACGATGCCCAGCGAGTTTCGGCTGTAGGCCCCTGCCCCGGTCGCGCGGGCCATGGGCAGCACGCCCATGATAAATGCGAACGATGTCATCAGGATCGGCCGCAACCGCTGCCGCGCCGCCTCCTTGGCCGAGTCGATGATGCTCATGCCGTGCTTCTCCATGAGCTCGACGCCAAACTCGACGACCAGGATCGCGTTCTTGGTCTCCAGTCCGATCAGCATCACGAGGCCGATCTGGCCGAAGACGTCCAGCGGCAGGTTGAAGGCCCACAGGCCGGCGATCGCGCCGAACATCGCCAGGGGCACCGTCAGGATGATCACGAGCGGTCGAACCCAGCTCTCGTAGAGGGCCGCCATGAAGAGGAACACACAGACGATCGACAGGCCGAAGATATACATCGCCTGGTTGCCGGTCTTCTGCTCCTGGTAGGTCGAGCCGGTCCATTCGAACCCGAACCCCTCGGGCAGGACCTCCGCCGCCAGATCCTCCATCGCCTGGATCGCCTGGCCCGAGCTAAAGCCGGGGGCCGGGTTGCCCGTGATCTTGGCGGCATTATAGAGGTTGTAATGCGGCACATCGATCGGGCCGGCGATCGTGCTTCACCTCTCCCAGCGCGGCCAAGGGCACCTCATTTCCCCCGCGATTCAAGACCTTGAGCCTCAAGATGTCGTCGGGTTGATCCGCGCGGTTGCCTTCCGCCTGCACGTAGACCCGCCACGTTTTGCCAAAACGATTGAAATCGTTAACATAATAACCTCCGAGGTAGACCTGCAGCGTGTCGAAGACGGTCGAGACGGGCACTTCCAGGGTCCGCGCCTTCACCCGGTCGAGCTCGAATTTGAGCTGTGGGACCCTGGCCGAGAAAGGCGTGAACAGGCCGGAGAGCTCGGCCCGGCCGCGTGCCTCGCGCCAGGAAGTCGTCGGCGACCTTGGCCAGGGCCGCCACGCCGCGTCCTTCGCGGTCCTCGATCAGGAACTCGAAGCCGCCCGTCGCCCCCAATCCTTGGATCGGCGGCGGCGGGAAGACCAGCACCTGGGCCTCCTTGACCTGCTCGGCGACCGCCTCCCGCAAGCGGGGAACCAGGGCCCGGGCCCGCAGATCCGCGGTTTTTCGCTCTTCCCAGGGCTTGAGGACGACGTAAATGGCGCCGTTGTTGGCCTGGTTCACCTGGGTGATCGGGCTGTAACCGTCGAACCGGATCGTGTCGGCCACACCGGGTTGCTTCAAGATGGCCTTCTCGACGGCTTCCATGGCTCTGGTGGTGGGTTCCTTGGTCGTGCCGTCGGGGGTTTGCACCGTCACGATCAGGTATCCCTGGTCCTCGATCGGGATGAACGATTTGGGGCGTTGCAGGAGCATCAAGCCGGTCAGGGCCAGCAAGCCAAGCGAAGGCACGACGATCGTCCACCAGTGGTGCGCCGTGTACTCGAGAAACGAGTCATACGAGTTTTCCAGCCAGGCCATTCCCCGGTTGAACCAGCGGAAGAAGAAGAACCCCGACTCACCGTGATGGGTCTTGGCCTTCAAGAGCAGCCGGGCCATCGCCGGACTGAAGGTCAGCGAATTCAAGGCCGAGAACAGAAACGAAAAGACGATGGTCAGGGCAAACTGGTTGTAGAGCCGCCCCGTCAGGCCGGGAATGAACGCCACCGGCACAAACACGGCGCCGAGTACCAGGGTGATCGTGATGATCGGGGCGGTGATCTCAGCCATGGCGGCACGCGTCGCCTCGAGCGGTGCGTAGCCGCGCTCGAGATACTTCTCGACGTTCTCGACGACGATGATCGCGTCGTCAACGACCAGTCCGATGGCCAGTACCAGCCCCATCAGCGTCAAGGTGTTGATCGAAAAGCCGAACGCGGCCATCAAGGCGAAGGTCGCAACCAGCGATACCGGAATGGCCACGAGCGGGATCAGCGTTGTTCGCAAGCGCTGCAAGAAGACGAACACGACGATCAAGACCAGCCCGAACGCTTCGAGCAAGGTGTGTTCGACCTCGTCGATATTTTCCTCGACATATTTGGTCGTGTCGTAGACGACCCGGTAATCCAGATCGGCCGGGAAGGCCTTTTTCAGCCGGTCCATTTCTTGCTTGATCTGGTGGACGATGTCGAGGGCGTTGGCATTCGAGTACTGGTAAACCGGGATCGTGGCGGCGGCCTGACCGTTCAGGTAGCCGCTCTGTTCGTAGGTTTCGGAACCCAGCTCGACCCGGCCGATGTCCCGGAGATAGACCTTCGAGCCGTCGGGCCTGGCGCGCACGATGATCTGCTCGAATTCGGGAACCAGCGAGAGCCGCCCCTTGGCCGTGACCGGATATTCGAACCGCTGGCCCGCGGGCACGGGCGGGCCGCCGATCTTGCCGGCGGCCGCCTGGCGGTTTTCGGCTTTGATGGCATTGATAACCTCGTCGGGCGCGATCCGCTCGTTGGCCATCCGGTCCGGGTCGAGCCAGATCCGCATGGCATACTTGAGCCCGAAGACGCTGACGTCGCTGATTCCCCTGATCCGTTTGAGCACGTCAACGACGTTGATCTGGGCATAGTTGTCCAGGAAATTCGAGTCGTACGTCTTCTTGGGGCTGACCAGGTTGACGACGCACACCATGTTGGTCGTCGTTTTCTTGCTCTCGACGCCGATCTGGCTGACTTCGGGGGGCAAGGTCGGTTTGGCGGTATCAACCTTGTTCTGCACGTCGATCGCGCCGATGTCCTGGGAATAGCCGACATCGAGTGTGACCAGAATCTTGGATATGCCGTTGCTGGTGCTGTCGGACGACATGTAGATCATGCCGTTGACGCCATTGACCTTTTGCTCGATCGGCGTCGTGACCGAGTCGGCAACGGTCTGGGCATCCGCGCCGGTATAGGTCGCGGTGATCTGGACCTGGGGCGGCACGATGTCGGGATAGAGCGAGATCGGCAGCACGAAGATGCAGATGCCGCCGACCAGGAGCAAGAAGAGCGCGAGGACAGTGGCGAAAATCGGCCTGCTGATGAAGAAGTTGATCATTTTGTTGCGCCGCAGGTCGCGGGGACCACCCCCCCTAACCCCCCCTTAGCAAGGGGGGGAAAGGCGCGTGGCAGAACTGAGGGGAGCGCGCGTAGGCCGCATCGCCGACTTTTCAATACGCCACCGTGGCACTTGCCCACAATCAGGGAAGGCGAAGCGACTCGAAATTGGCGGGCATGCGCGCGGTTGGGGATCATCTTTTCGATTCTCCGGCAGGCCGCGCTCGCTCGGCCGGTTTGGCCTTGTCGCTCTGGCTTTCGGCACCGCGCAGGCGGATGATCGGGCTGTCGAGCGCTCCGACGTCGGACGATTCCGGCTCGGGCCGGCGGTACGCCTCGAGTTCGGCTTCCTTGGTCTCGACCTCAACGATGTCGCCGGGCCGAACCAGCGGAATCCCCTCGACGATCACCTTCTGGCCCTCCTGGAGCTCTGACTTGCCTGGCTCCAGGACCCTCAGGCCCTGGAACAGATCGAGCGGCTCGACGCGGGCCGTCACGACCCTCTTCTTGTCATCAACCACCATCACCCGCGCGCCTTCCTGTCCCTCTTCCAGCATCGCCTGTTCGGGAACCACAAGCGCGCCGGCATAGTCGCCGATATTCATCTCGAGCTTGGCGTACTCGCCGGGGAGGACGGACTCATCGGGATTGGGCACCTCGGCTTTCACCAGGACGGTCGAGGTCGTGGGATCGACGGTGTTATCGAGGAAGAACACCTTCCCTTGGTAGGGGTGTCTCGGCCGGCCCGGAATGTGAAGCCTCACCGTCAGGTCGCCCTTGATGAGCTGGGTGAGCAGCGGCAGAAAGCGGCCCGCAACCCGCATCTCGACCCCCATCGGATTGAGCTGCTCGACCGTGACCAGGTTGACGTCGCTTGCGCCGCCCTGGCCGACGAGGTTACCCAGCTTGATCTTCAGCTCGCCGATGCGCCCATTGATCGGTGAAACCATCCGGCAGTAGCCCAGCTCGATCTCGGCCTCAGTGAGATCCGCCTTTGCCTTGGCTACGTTGGCCTCGGCCGCCGAAATATTGACTGTATAATCGGACTTGGCCTGCAGGAGATTGGCCTCGTCGACCTTGACCTGGGCGTCGCTTTTCTTGCGATTGGCCGACTTTTGATCCAAGTTCTCGCGCGAGGTCGCGCTCCGGGCGAATAGGTTCGATTCGCGCCGTTCCTCGACCCGTGCCAGCTCGGCCTGGGCTTGGTCCAGCTCGAGCTGGGCTGTGGCGACCTCGCGAGCTTTTGACTGCTTGGCCTTCGCCAGGTCGGCCTGGGCCACATCGAACATTGCCTTGGCCTGATCGACCCGCACCTTGAACTGGTCTTCGTCGATCACCAGCAGCAAGTCGCCTTGCTTGACATTGGCGCCCTCCTTGAATCGCTCGCTCTTTTCCTTGAGGAACCCTTTGACCCGGGCGCGGACCAATACTTCGTTCAGCGCCCTGGTCGTTCCGGTCGTCTTGGCGATGATCGGCACGTCCATCTTGCGGACGGTCAACACCACGACCTTGGGAACCAGCGGCCCGCCCGCCCGGCTGGCTCGCTGGTCGTTTCCGCAACCACCAAGCCCCAGCGCGATGATCGCCAGAGCAACCGAGCCCAGCAGCGTGAGTTTGAGGCGCAGATTCAAGCCGCATTGCCCTTTCATGAGCGAGCCAGTCTCATCAAGCACGTGGAAGAGGCGCGAACGGAAAAGACGCGCGGCCGAATCGCCGGCCGCGCGATCGCGCGACAAAGGTCGAAATCGATTCTTGGGTCCTGAAGCTAATCTAGTCGAGCCGGCATTCGCTTTCCAGGTACGACTGGCAGACAACAAGAACGCCCGCCCGTTCCGCGAATTCGGGAACGGGCGGGCAGAATCAGCATCGGCTGGAGTAAGTCTTGTTTTCCAGGGCCGGATCGGATGATATATCGCCTGGCGACACGAAACTCTGCGCAGTCACGGTGTCCGGAAATCCGGCGGACAACTCAACATCCCGGCTCATGAACGGATTCGAGATGGCGAATCATGCGAATTGACAACGACCCCAAGCTCGACTTCGTCGACGTGCTGATTCGCCCCAAGCGATCCGAAGCTCCCAGCCGCGCGACGATTGTCCTCGAACGGGACTACAAGTTCCTGAACAGCGGGGCCGCGTGGCGGGGAATTCCGATCGTCGCGTCCAACATGGACACCGTCGGCACGATGGCGATGGCCGATGCGCTTGGCCCCCAGATGATGACCTGCCTGCACAAGTATCATTCCGAAGAAAGCTTGGTCGAGTTCTTCAAGGCCGAGGTCCACCGGGAAAGCGCGATCTTCACGCTGGGCATCAAGGACGACGAGTTCGACAAGCTCCAGACCGTGAAATCGCGCGCCGATTTTCGGTTCGTGTGCGTCGATGCGGCCAACGGATATACCAAGTATTTCGTCGAGCGGGTAGAGCGGATCAGGGAGGTCTACCCGGCGTTGACCATCATGGCCGGCAACGTCGCCACGCCGGAGATGGTCCAGGAGCTACTCATCTCGGGCGCGGCCGATATCGTCAAGATCGGCATCGGCCCGGGAAGCGTCTGCACCACCCGCATGGTCACCGGCGTGGGCTATCCTCAGCTCTCGGCGATCATCGAGTGCGCCGACGCGGCCCACGGACTGCGCGGGCACGTCTGTGCCGACGGCGGCTGCCGGACGCCCGGCGACATCGTCAAGGCGTTCGCCGCCGGCGCTGATTTCGTCATGCTGGGCGGAATGCTGGCGGGCCACGACGAATGCGAAGGAGACTGGATCGTACGCGACGGCCAGCGGATCGGAATGTCGTTCTACGGCATGTCGAGCCAACGTGCCCTCGACAAGTACGCCGGCGGGCGAAAGGACTATCGAGCCAGCGAAGGCAAGGAGACGATGGTCCCCTACAAGGGGCCGGTGAAGGAAACGCTCCAGGAGATCACGGGAGGAATCCGCAGCGCGTGCGCCTACGTCGGCGCGACTCGGTTGAAAGATCTCTCCAAGTGCACGACGTTTGTCATCTGCCACAGGGGGTAGGTTGTGGTTCGCCAGTGACGGCGACACGATGCCTTGACTCGCCGCGTCGATGTGCGACGATTCACCAGCGGGACCGCCGAAACCCGGCGCACGGGCCTGAACCGCGCGCCGTCGCGACTTGATGGTTTATGGCGACACCCGATAAGCTGAATGGCGGTGAGTCTGGCGCCGTAGAGTTGTTCAAGCCGTCGGGGGGACCGACCATGAACGAGAAAGAGTTGCTGGATCGAATCACCGTCCATCCCAAGATCTTCGGCGGGAAGCCGATCATCCGGGGCCGTCGGCTGGCGGTGGAACACGTCTTGGGCATGCTGGCGGCAGGCGACACGGCGGACACTATCCTCGAGGGCTACCCCTGGCTGGAGCCACAGGACATACAAGCCTGCCTCGTCTACGCGAGGCGCCACGTCGGCCATGAGCGGATCGAACCGCTGATGGTGGAAACGGCGCCGTGAAACTGCTCCTCGACACGTGTGTCTGGGGCAAGTCCGCCGACGAACTTCGCGCCGCCGGTCATGACGTGATTTGGGCAGGAGATTGGACCGAAGACCCGGGGGACCAGGAAATCCTCGCCCACGCCGCGGCCGAAGGACGCGTGCTCGTAACGCTTGACAAGGACTTCGGCGCGTTGGCCATCGCCCACGGGCTCCCACACCGTGGACTTGCACGAATCGTCAACATCTCGGCCCGGCGGCAGGGCAGCGTGGTGCTCTACCTCTTGCAGCACTACGGCGACGAGTTACAGGCAGGCGCCGTCGTGACGGCGTCGCCGGGCCGGGTTCGGATCCGGCCACCCGACCAAGAAACCGACACCACAACGCCTTGAGCAGACCGGCCGTTCGGTTTCGGTTGGGAATAACCAACCCTCCGTGTCGCAGCGACCGGCCCGTCCGGCCCCGGACAATTCAAGCCCGGGGCCGGGTTGGTCAGGCGATCGCCTCGGTCACGACGCCAGAGCCGACGGTCTTTCCACCCTCACGGATGGCGAGACGACTGCCGGCTTCGAAGAAGAACTGCGGCTTGTAGCCGCTGAAGGCTTGAGTCGAGTCAGTCAAATTCAAATCGCTTCGGCGACTGGTCGGTGCCGACTCGGCCCGCGGTGATCTCGGCCACGGCGTAATTCTCTCCCCGCACCGGCGAGCCCGCCAGGCGCCGGAGGGTCGCGATTTGACCGACATGAGTGAGTGCGTCGGCGATTGGTCCCTGAAACAGTTTTTCGGCCGTAACACGCAGTGGCTCGTCGCTGCTCAGGTATTCGTCGAATTGCCTCAGTCCCGTCAAAAAGCGCTCGACTTCGGCTTCCCACGCTCCTGGTGGGTCTGAGCGCCACTTTTCTTGCCCCGCCGCCATCGAGAGCGCCCATTCCATGAGGTCGCCGATGTGTGCGAGAATCTCGGCGGCCGAGCGCATCGTGGCGCACACCCGCGCGGCGGCGAATCCCTCGGGTGCCCCCGCAACAGCTTTGACACCCCGGTACGCCAGCGTGGCCAATGTGTGGCGAAGGAATTCACGTTTCACGTCCATCGGGAATCACTCCTCATCCAGAAGGGCCAGCAATCGTTTGGGCGCGATGAGCCGGTAAGAATGGAGCAGGAGGCCGCCCAGTTTATCCCAGTGGACGGGGTGATCGAGCCAGGCCGCGACCCAGCCCCTGTTGCCCACGTACGGCGGCACGAAGAAGCGATCGGGTGCCTGCCCCACCAGCACCTCTTGCTCGCCCGGCCCGGCCTTGAAGCATGTGGCCGCGCGGCCGTCGCAGTGAGGATCGCCCGCGGGGGCGTATGTCGCGAAGATCTTGTTGCGGACGCGGAAGGTGGGATGGCCCCAAGCCTCCACCTCGTGGGCCTCCGGCAACGACAGACAGAGCTTGCGTAATCTTGGAAGCGGGCTTCTCGGCATGCGGGAAATCACCTGGTACGAAAACTAAATGGGCCTGCGTGATCCTGGGAGGGCGAGACTCCGTCCGAGCCGCCTTGGAGAATGGCTCGCCGGGAGGCTCGCCCTCCCGGAATTGTGCAAGGCGATTTAGATGACCGGTACCCCGTTGAAATCGAGCTTACTCGGAAAACGCAAATTGCGTGCCGGCGGCCGTCTGATGACGAAGCTGATGCTCCCGCCGGGTATGATCCACGGATTGCTGCTTGGGTTCTTCACAGTGTACCGTCCGCCGCGATCGCTGACGATCGCCGCATTCGTAATCAAGACGATGCCCGGCATGAGAGTGAATTGCAAGACCCAGCCATCGACCGGCACGATGCCCTCGTTCGTGATCGTGAAGGTGCCGTAAACCGGCGTTTTCGGGCCGCCGCTCTGAGCGTAGTGGACGAAGACGTGGACCGGGCCTTTGATCGCGGGCGTAATCGCGACTGTGCCCTTACCGGCAACACCTAGGGCGGCTGCGCGGACCTGTACGGATGACGACGTCGTCGTGGCCGCGTACAGGCCGGACGCCGCACCGATCGACCCGCCGCCGCTAAGAACTGACCAGGCAAAGCCGGGCTGGACCGACAGAGGCTCTCCGAACTGGTCGAGGGCTTCGGCCTTGAATTGGTCCGTGGTACCGGCTGAGACTGTCGGCGAGGTGGGTGTGACCTTGATGGAAGTGAGAGACTGGTTCACCGTCACCGTCACGCTGCTGGTCGCCGTCAATGCACTGGGGTCAGTGACGGTCACCACGAAAGTGTAGGAGCCCGCCCTGCTGAACGTGGCCGTCGTGCTCGCCGCCGAATTCGTGCCGTTGACGCTGAACCCGACCGGGCCCGGCGGAGTACCGGTCGTCGCCCAGGTGTACGTCAATCCAGACGCGCCGGCGGGGTCGCCAGCCGAGACCGACAGGACGGTGGTCGTGCCGGTCACCGGGCTGGGCGTTGCGGCTGCGGCAGTCACGATCGTCGGGCCGCCCGTGCTGCCTGAGCTCGGGCTCAGGTCGAGCACGGACATCGAGTAGGCGGGGAACGTGTAACTGAAGCTCGATCCGCTCACGGTGAGCGTCGTGGGGAAATCGGCGAGGGAAGACTGGCCGTCGCTGCTCTGGCTCTGGGCCGTGTCCTGGGTCTCGCCGTATTGCCACACCTGCGCCTCTGCCCCAGGCTGGAAACCGGCGATCTGGATCTGCTCGGTCAGGGCGCTCGAGGAGCTCGGCCCGCTCTTGTTGATGACCAGCAGGTCGAGGTGGCCGTCAGGCTCGAGTACGGCGTAGGCGCTCAGGCTGCTATTGTCGCTCGATGCCGCCACGACCTCGCCGCCCGCCTGGATGATCTTGGAGGCGAGCTGCTCGGCAAAGTAGGTGGGATATGGGACGTAAGTGCCCGTGTCGGGGGCCGTGACGCCGGTAGGAGGCGGGCTGCCGAGCAGGCCGTAGTCGCCCCCGTTGCGCCAGCCATAGAGGCTCGAGGAATTGTTGTTGGTGGTGTCATATCCGTTGCGCAGGTCCCAGACGTCGGCGCCGTCGTAGGATGTTTCCATCAGCTCGCCCAGCGAATCCGCCACGAAAAGACCATTCACCAGGCTGGTTGTCTGCTTGCCGGGATTGGAAGAGACCGAGTTGAACTCGGTCGCCAGGAGCTGGACGTTGTAGCCGGCCGTGCCCAGATATTTGATCAGCAAAGTCTCGTAGCCATCGGCCCGGACCTCCCAGTCGTCGGAGCTGTTGGGGTCGGAGACGGTATCGAGCAAGAGGTTCGAGTCGCTCTCGCTGCCCGGAGCTTGCACATAATTGTGGTCGCTCAGGAACCCGGGCATGAAGCCCTGCATGGCGGACTGTTGCAGGATTTCGGCAGTCCAGTTGTTGTAGTCAGTCCCAGGGCTGCCCACGTCGAGGCCGATCGAGATCCCCGGGTCGATCTGGGCCGCGTAAGTTGCGAACTGCTTGGCAAACGCAATGTAGGTGGCCGGGTCGTGCTGCACGGTGTGGTGATCGATCTCCCAGCTTCCGTACTCCTCATTGCCGACTTCCCAGTACGGGACGTTGAATGGCGCGGGATGATCCAGCCGCAGGAAGTTGAGGCCGTCGTCCTGCGCCAAAGGGGCCGCGGCACGCAGGCTGGCCCAGTAGCCGGCGGTCTGCCAGTTGACGGTCTGCCACGCGCCTGTCGTGTCATTCCACTGCTGTCCGTCGCCGATCGCGGTCGTATTGCTCACGGGAGCTTCGAGGTAGGCCAGGAACGCCGCCGCTTCTTGCGGGCTGCCCGAGCCGTAGTCGACGGTAGCCAGACCGACGCCGCCAACCGAGTCGATAAACTCGGCCATGCTCGCATCGGTCCCCTCGCCGTTGTAGGTCGGCGGTGCGTTGAAGTGGAAGTCGTCCGAGCTTGACCCACCCGGAAATCGAAACATGTTCAGGCCGGCGGCCTGGACCATCTGCTCGGTCTGGGGAGTGTTGAGGTTCGTATCCCACCAGGCGAGGTTGACCCCCAACAATTGGGGGGCGAGCATGCGCACCACCTGGCCCGCGTCGACGGTCACCGTCGCCAGCAACTCACGGCGCTCGAGAGGCTCGAAGCTCGCGACAAGGCGCCGTGCCCGACCACGTTTCCGAAAGCCGCTAACCTTCATCGTGTCCTCCCTGGAGCATTGAAACGAGGCGTGGTGCGAGGAAGCGTGAAAGTCTCAAGGCCCGCACGACCGACGGGAAATCGAGGATCTTCTCGAACTGATGCATTCCGTTCACTCTCTCAGCATAATGCACAACCATCCGGCGATGAAGCCCACGGCCGGCGACAGCGTGCGGTCGATCTGCTCTTCCGACCCGTCCTTTGGGAAAAAACCGACCCAACCGTGACAGGATCGGGCTGCCCGCGCACTTCCCTCTTCAGAGGAGGCCAGTGCCGAATCCGCCAGGCCTTTCGCGGAGCGAGAGGCGACAATTGCTTTCGGCCAGCGCCTAAGTGGAACCGCTCACGAAGCTCTGCGGGCCGGCCGCCGCGTCCGATCCGACCGATCCGTCCGATCTGACCGATCCGTCCGATCAGATGCGGCGGCCGGCCTGGTTCTTCATGCGAGAAAGCCTGATGGTCCACCCAAACAATTCCGCAATCCGACTTAGAAGGTTAGCGGACCGCTCCGGCTCATCCTTCATCCTTGCCTTACGGCACCCCCTGGCTCTGAAGATACCGGAACAGATCCCGAATCTGCGGCTCGGTCAGCTTGTCGAGCAGGCCCTCGGGCATGACGGAGACATCCGACGCTTTGATGGCCTCGATCGAGTCGCGCGCGATCACCGTTTTCTGCCGGTTGCTGTCGACCAGGGTGAGCTGACGGTCGTTCTCGTCGATAACCAGGCCGGTCATCACGCGGCCGTCCCGCAGGGCGACGGTTTGTCCCTGATATTCCTTGCGGACCAAGGCGCTGGGATCGACCAGGCTCGTCATCAGAAAATCGAGGTCGCCGCGATCGGCGCCCGTCAGGTCCGGGCCGATCGTCTCCCCGTCATTCCAGAGCTTATGACAGACGGCGCAATTCTCCTTGAAGATCGGTTTGCCACGAGCTGCGTTGCCCTTGTCACCCTCGGGCAGGAGGCCGCGGATCTCGGCGATCCGCTGCTTTTTCTCGGGCGATCCCACGCGCGGCACTTTTCCCCAGACGGCCTCGAGCCGATCGAGCAACGCGGGATCGGACAGTTGCGTGACGAGCTGGACGTGCGACGGCTTCAAATCCTTGGCTGCGATCTGGCCGCTCGCGATCGCCTCGATAAGCGCTTTGGCCCATGCCGGCCGGCCGCAGAGGAGTGCGAGTATCCGCTCACGCGCTCGGCCCGTCGCGGACGGGTAAAAGTTGAGCAACGACGCGGCGGCCACGGGCTGCGGAAAACTCGCCAGGGCAGAGATCGCGGCCAGTGCGAGCGACTCGCTGGGCCGGCTCCGCAGCAAGGAGACCAGAAGGGCGAGATCTTCGGGGCGTGCGAGCTGGCCGATCAGCTCGATCAGCGAAATCCGCTGCGCCAGCGGTACCCCGTGCTGGCCGGCCAGCTTGATCGCGGCCTCGATGGCGGGGCGATGGCCCATGCGTGCGAGGAGACAAACGAGCACCGGGCTCGGCGCGGGTTGCGACTGCTCCCAGATCCGCGACAGGGAATCGACAAGCGGCGCGGGAACCCGCTCGAGCCGCCTGCCCAGAAGACCCTGATCCATTCCATCCAGGATGCTGGCGACTTGATCGTTCTGCGGCGCAGCCGCCAGAAACCGAGCACAGGCGGCGAAATCGCCGTCGGTGGCGTCGGAGGCCAGGGCGCGGGCCGCGCGCTCCAGGACCGCGACCTTGACCAGCGGGGCGCGCTGGGCGTCGGCCGTGCCGAGGTAAGACACGACTGCCGCGCGATCCCGTCGCAACTGGCGTTCAAAGGCCCACCAGATCAGGTTGGGGATGTGTGTATCCTTTCGATCCTCGTCGCGCGCGGCCAGCCGGTCGAGCATGGGAATCGCATCGGCGGCCTCCCACCGCTGGCAGCTCGATGCGAGCTGGCTGCGCACTTGCGGATCGGGCTCCCGGGCCGCGAGTGCAACCAGCTTGGCGCGCAGGCCGCCGTTCATGCGGCCATCGTCGCCCAGGAGACGGATGGTCCACCGGCGCACGGCCGCCAGCGGATGCCCGAGCAACCCGAGGGCCGTGCGGTCGTCGAGGCCGCCGCTTACGCTCAAGGCCCAAAGATCCCTCAGGGCAAGGGTCTCGTCTCGGTCCGAATCGATCATGCTCAAAAGCGACGGCACGACCGCGCGGTCGTGGCGCTCAGCCAGGATTCGCCGCGCCATGGCGGCTTGCCAATCGTTCGCGCTGGTCCGAAGCGCGACCAGCTCGGCACTCGTCAGCCTGGCGAGATCAAAGGGAGCGAGTTTCCGCCGCTCGCCATAGACGACCCGATAGATCCGGCCGTTGGATCGATCCCAGGTGTCGCGCGGATCGAGATGGGCTGCGCGCTTGTCGTACCAGTCGACGACGTAGACTGCGGCGTCAGGACCGACCAGAAGGTCGATCGGCCGGAACCAGCGGTCATGAGCGTCGATGAGCGTGCCGCCGTGGCGGCCCGCGAAGGTCGAGCCGTCGTGCTTGAGCTCATGCCAGTAGACGGCGTTGGAAAGCAGGTTGCCGGCGATGAACGCGCCCGGAATCGGGCCGGCAGCAGGTCGCCCTGGTAGATGATCCCACCCGGAGTGACGTGTCCGCCCTTCTTGGTTCCGTGATAAGCGACCGGGCCGAAATAACCGTAGGCGTGGGGATTGTGCAGCGGGCCGTGCTTGGCGAAGCCCTTGACATAATAGCCTCCCTGCACCATGTGGAACGTGATGTAGGCGCCGTTGGAGCTGCCGAAGGCGTTGCCGGTGGCGTCGAAATCGAGGCCCCAGGTATTTCCTCCCCCCTCGGCGAAGACCTCGAACCGCCGGCTGAGCGGGTGATACCTCCAGATGCCCTGTTGAAATTCATGGCCGCGGATCCGCGCTGTGACCGTGCTCCCCTGAGCACCATAGAGCCAGCCATCGGGTCCCCATGTCAGCGAGTTGACCGTCGCGTGGGCGTCCTGGAGACCGAAGCCCGTCAGCAACACCTCGGGATCGCCGTCGGGCCGGTCGTCACGATCGCGGTCGGGATAGAAAAGGAGATAGGGAGCCTGGCCGACGAATACGCCGCCGTAGCCCAGCGCCATACCCGATGCGAGGTTGAGCCCTTCGACGAAAATCGTGGCTTTATCGGCTCGGCCGTCGCCGTCAGTATCCTCCAGGATCTTGATCCGATCGGCGCCCCGAGGTCCGCGGGGAGGCGGCTCGGGCACCCGGTCGTACTCGGTCCGCAGATACTGGTCGACGTTGACCGGCTTCAAGCCAGCCGGGTTGGGGTATTGCAAGTATTCGATGACCCAGAGCCGCCCCCGCTCGTCAAAGCTGGCCGAAAGCGGCTGCCGCACCATGGGCTCCGCGGCAAAGACCTCGACGTGAAACCCCTCCGGCACGACCATCCGGCGGACCGCTTCATCCGGAGTGAAACCGCCGGGCTCTTCGCCCGCGAGCGCCCCAGCCGAGAAGGCCAGAACGGCGAAGCCTACGATTCCTGTTCGGGTAAGGCGTCGTGGCATGTCAGTCAACCTCGCCAAGCCTTCCAGAGGATTAAGGATGAAAGACGGCGGGCGCCCCGTTCTTTTTCCCCCCCTTGCGAAGGGGGGGCCAGGGGGGGTGCTCCCGGCGCAACCAACTACAGGGTGTGCAAACGGGCTTCTTCCGCTTGCCTCGTTGCCGCTCTGAGAAAATGTGACTGCCCCTCCGAGGCGAGCAAATAGCGCAACACCAAAAGGCCGAAGCGCGGCCACTCGTCCGGAGGTCGCGGCCCGATCTCAAGCGTGCTACCAAAGCGGTTAAACTATTGTTGTAACACGGGCAAACACGAGATCCTAGTGATCCGTCACTCGAAGATTGACGGATCACTCGCCTGGCTGTTCCAGTGCTACTCACGCCCGACCGTTCAGATGTCGGGGAATGGGTCTCGTGCGGACTTCCAGGCCGGCTTGGCGTCGTACGGGTAAAGATCGTGATAGAGGATGGCGATCGAAAGGCAGTAGATCGGGCCGGTGAAAAGCAGCCCGATGCCGCACAGAAGCGCCCCGCGCCAGCGAGGAGGGATAGGACGAAGTGGAAAACGGTTGCGGTCAACCACTGCGATTTGAGTGTATGCCAGCTCTGGATCATCGCTCCAGTCGCGGGCAGCCTGGCCTCGACCACCAGCGGCAGGGTGAACATGAAAACCCCGGCTGCGATCAGTCCGGGAATCAGGAAAAACCATAAACCCACGAATATGGCGGCGCCATAAAGCACCGATCCCAGGACGACGTCGAGCCAGACGTCGGTGATGGCGAATAGATCTTCGACGCGAGGCGTTCGGCCGCGAATCTGATTGCCGGCCATCCGGAACATCCCGGCCAGGAAGAAGCCCGTGATGACGAATGAGACGAGGTACTGGACGACCCCGTGGGCCGGAGTGATCGGCCAGCGAAAACCCCCGTGATGCCCCCGATCGTGGATACCCAGCACGCTATACACTGCGCCGGTCAAGATCACGTTGCCGACGAGAACGACCAGCATCGCCAGGGACCAGACGCCCCAGTGCCGCTTGTAGAGCCGCCAGGCCTCGCCGATGACGCTGAACCGCACTACCGGCCATGTGGCATGTCCAAACGACATCGTAACCCTCGCTCTGACGGCGCGCGATCCGATCTCGAGCTGGCAAACTGCGACCGCTCGAACTTCGGGTTCGCAAAGATCGTCCTGGTTCTATCTTCTTGTTCGCGATTGGGCGGGGATTATTTGGCTTGTCCCTTGGCCGCTTCTTTGCGCTCGATCTTCCCGTCCTTGGGCTCAATCACCTTGGCGTCCTGGTCTACCTTGAGGTTTTCAAGCGTGGTCAGGATCCCGGATGGCCATCGGATCGTGACCTTGTCGACGATGGTTGCCGGCCCCACGCCGACTAAGACCCGGTGATCGTTGGTGCCCATCATGCTGTAGCCGCCCTTGCGCTGGCGGTAAATCGTCCGCCCGCCGGCGACGATCTCGAGCTTGGTGCCGATGGCATCGCGGTTGCTCTTGGTACCCTGGAGCACGAACCGGATCCAGTGGTTTTTCGTCTTGGTGTCGTTGCGCAACAAGGCGGCATGTCCGTCCTTGTGATTGACCGCAATGTCGATGTCGCCGTCGTTGTCGATGTCGCCGAAGGCGGCGCCGCGCGCGACATGCTTCGTATCGAAATAGGTCCCGACGTCCCGGGTCGAGATCCGGAACCGCTTGCCTTCGAGGTTGCGAAATAACAGGGGGATCTCCTCGTAATCGACCGGCTGGCCGAGCAGCCTGCGGTTATTGTCAACATGCCCGTTGGTGAGAAAGAAGTCAGGCCAGCCGTCATTGTCGAAGTCGGCCAGGGCACAGCCCCATTTCACCCACGGCATCGTATCAGAGGCCAGGCCGAAGAATGCGGTGTTGTCGTAAAAGACCCCGTTGCCGAAATTCTGGTAGAGCGTGGCGTACTCGTTCGTAAAGTTGGTGACGATGAGCTCGGGTAGTCCATCCTTATCGCCGTCAACGTCCTCGGCGTCGACCCCCATTCCAGACTGGGCCATTCCGTTGATGTCATACGCGGCTCCGGAGATTTCGGACACGTCATCGAAAGTGCCATCGCCGCGATTGAGGAACAGGAAGTTGGGGTTCATGTCGTTGGCCACGTAAAGATCGATCAAGCCGTCGTTGTTCAGGTCGGCCGCCACCACGCCGAAACCGTGCCCGTCGTTTCTAGGCTCGGGAACCCTCACGCGTTTCTTCTCATTCGTCTTGGGATCGTTGATCTCCTTTTCGACCGTGATCACGCGGTCGTAGACGTCGGTGAACGTCAGGTTGCCATTATTGCGGAAGAAGAGGTGCTTCACCGTCTTGATCACCCGGGGCGAAGTATACAGCCAGACTTTCTTCTTCTCGTCGCCCACCCGCCTGTGGTCGTCGGGATAAACCCAGCGGCCGTAGTTGGAGACATAAATGTCGAGATATCCATCGTTGTCGAAGTCCAGCATGGCACCGCTCGACGACCAGTTCGGTGGGATTTGACCGACGATCGCCGTCACGGCGGTAATGACCTGGTGACTCTCGCTCGCACCAATCTCCTGGGAAGGCGGCAAGAGCTTGAGCTGCTTCTTCAATTCCGAGAATTGCTGGGCTTGATGCGGCCGCTTCGCCTCATCAGTGTCCACGACCATCTCGCCATCACGGTCGAAGATACGGAGGTGCAGCACGCCATCCACCGAGCCGACGACGATGAGATTCTTGCCCTCGGCGGGGACCTCCTTCGCGTCATCCGCCAGCAACTTGATTCGCAGGCCAGCGGAGTGGGGGGCAGCGATCCCCGCCTGCTCGCTGATGTCCTTGAAGGTCCCATTGCCGTTGTTGAGGTAAAGGACGTTGGGCCCGTAATTGCACAGGAAAACGTCCTGGTCGCCGTCGTTGTCGATGTCGCCGGAGATGATCCCATGGCAAAAGCCGCGGTAGCCCAGTCCCGACGCCTCGGTGACATCCTTGAAATGGTTGCCGCCCAGGTTCTTGTAGAGCCGATTGGGCCCCTTCTCGGCCGTTCCCAAGGGCAGCAAGGTGGCCGTGGCGAAATAGATGTCGAGCAAACCGTCGTTATCGTAATCAAAGACAGCCACGCCCGAGCCGTTCGCCGTCGGAAAATGCTTGTCGTCGGTCATTCCCGAAAAGTGCACGAAATCGATCCCGGCATCCTGGGCGATCTCGGCAAACCGAAACGGGCTCGACTCGGTTTGCTTGGTCAAGACGACCGGCGCAGGGATCACAGCCAGCCGGTCTCCCTCAATTTGGACCATCTTCGCCTGGTCGCCCTGGCCGGGTGCCTCCTTCCCCGAGGGGCCTCGGCGTGGAGTCGCGAGGCCAGCGGCCGAAGCCACCGACTTTGCGCCGGAGGCTGTCGCCGGCGAGCGAACCGAGCTGCTCGCCGACGGCAGCGAATTACCCCCGGAATCGCAACCCGCGAGCAAGATAGACATTCCCAATCCGACCCAAAGGCAGGTCACGATCTTCGCCGGCGAGAGCCGCCTCGTATGTTCCGAACTCATGAGAGATCACTCCTGGCTGCTGCAAATCAGAAATATAAACTCGATGATCACTTGACCACCCGGCGACAATCCCCGGCGCGGTCGGCTTCATTCACGCAACCGCAGGCTTGCGCAACATCGAGCGCATTCTAGCATGGTCCGGCTTCGGGTGTCTGCACGGCATGTGGTCCGATGCCCGCATCGCTTGCGCACCCGCTCCAGTCGCCGGAATAGCTAGCTCCGCGCGGGAATCGGTTCGATTTGTCGAAAAAAGACTTGCCGACGGCAAAGTTCGCACCTGTTTTGGTCAACATCCGATCGCGGGACAGACGATGCAAGAATCAACCAGACTTGGAGATCCAGCATCAGCCTAATGACGGAGCTGACGGATGCCATGGGATGCGAGGCTGAGCTTAGCGACTGTGACGGTTCTGATTGCGCTGGCACGCCCCGCCTTCGGGGCCGCGCTGGCGCCGCCAACTTATGTCAACGTGGAGCGCTCGATCGAAGCGATGCGCCGGGGCGGTTCAGGCGCAGCGGGGAATGCCCCCTCACAGGCTGGTCGCCGCAACGCCCTCCTCGACTCCCTGCTCCAGGACCTGCGTGCCTGCTCGAAGGCCGCCAGCCTTTCGGAACGCCTGCAAGCGCTGGAACGCCTTGACCAGAAGGCTGGTGCGCTGGGATCCGTTGGCGAATATCCCGGCGCCGACCTGTACCGCGATCTCGAGCGCTGGCTACAGCCGCGGCTGCGACTGGCCCGGGCCATGAAGCAACTCACCGATCTGGTCGCCGCGCCGGCCGGCGGCACGGACAAGGACGGCGATTCCCATCGGGCTCACTGGCTCGATTTCGTTGAGAAGAACCTGGGGCAAGCCCTGCGCGAATACGATGCGGCCGACACGGTCGCTCTGCGCCAGGCCGCGCTCGAGCGGATTCACGGCGCGCTCGAAACGCTCAAGCGGAACAATCAACGCTATCCCTGGGGGCCCTCTTACGAGCTGCAAGCGGCCGCGAGCGAGCTCTTCAACCAGCCGAATGTCCACATCCGCGCCGATCTCGCGACGGTCCGGCCGGTTTTTGAGCGGAACATCATCACGACCGGTCCCGTCCGCCGCAAGCAGTATGTGTCGCAATTGACCGCCGGCCCCAAGACCGGCTTTGGGCTCTTGACGAGCAACGCCGGTATCGCCTTCTTCAACTCGCAGCGCTACACGAGCGTCACTCCGGTCTGGGACTTCCACGACCAGATCGCAGCGGATGAGCAAGGCCAGCGAGCAGCGCGGATGTATCATTTCGACTGCACGACTTACGACTGGGCCGAGCTGACCATAACCACGGTGATTTCAACCGCCGGCGTGTCGTTGGCCCCGTGTTATCACCACACCATCGACGCCTCGATCACCACGGAGCCGGTCTGCGACCCTCACGCCCACGTCCTCCGCACCCTCGCATCGCTGGCGGGCATGGATCAACAGGCGATCAACGACCGCGTTTACGAGCAGTCGATCAAGCAATTTCGGGAGCGCATTCCGGTCGAGGCCCAGGAACAGGGCGAAGAGATGACCGCCAAGGAGGCCGCCAAGCGCTCCGCCGCCCTGCGCGAACAGTTCATCGTGGGTAACGATGGCGTGGCCCTCGGCCGCCGGATCGTGATCAGCGGCGTGGCGATCGGATCTCGCCCGGATAGCGTTCTCGCCAACGGCCTGTTCCACTGGCGAGGCGCGGAACGCCCCCGCGGCGCGGATATGCCCGTACCCACCCAGCTCCCCCGGCCCGAGACCGGCGCCAGCGCCGTCGTTCACCCCGCCTCCATGCTCACAAACCTGGCGGCGGGGTTCTTGCAAACGGGCGATATGCGCACGGTCGGCAACTTCATGATCGTGGTCAAGACTATTCCTCCCGGAGCACCCCCCAGCCAGGCCCTTGAGCTTACCCGCGACGTCGACTTCCCAACCTACGCCAGGACCGTGGAAGACATCCGCACCGGGCGCAGGGCCAAAGGCACGGCGCTCCGGATCGCCAAACCCGCTCGGCCGCCCCATTTCAGCACGGATTCCCGAGGGTTCCTGGTCGCGTCCTTTCACGACCTCCAGATCGACGTGCCCGCCCCGTCCCTGGAAGCGCGGGGAGTGATCGGCCCTCCGGCAAAAATCTATCGGATCAAGATGCCCAATGCCGAGCTTGCGGCATCGTATCAGTTCGACGTTCCGTCACCGCGGTCGCTGCGGCTTCGGCTCAAGATCGAGGACTTCACACCGGGGAGCGGGGCGGCGGTGCTGGCGATCGATGCCGACGAAGCCAAGGCCCCCTCGCTCTCGCGCTTTTCGACGGGGATCGTGATCGGTGCACTGGGAGCGCGCCTGCGGAGCCGCCCCTTCGAGCTCTTCCCCGACCAGTCGCCGCTTCGGGGCTTCACGATCCAGTCGGTTTCCCCGCTCGACGCCAGCGGTTGGGCCCGCGTCAATCTCGTCCGATTGGCCGATGGCACCGCCGAGGCTGGGGAACAACCACCGTCTCGAGCCGACCCAGGGCAGCGAGGTCTCAAATAGCCAGGCAGTCCCCAGGTGAAGGGATCACCGAGGGTTGCCCGGCAAAGCAAACCCGAAGCCGGGCTGGGACGCCCGCTCTACTGGAGTTTGCCTCTCTATGCCAGTGGGCTGGGCCTCCGTGCCCGGCGGTCGCTTGCGCAGAAGTTGCCTTACTTGCAAACGGCCGGTAGGCCGGCAATGAGTTTCCGCGTTGTCTCGCGGTCGTGGGACAGCTCGCGCGTCAGCGCCCGCGCCGAGTGTCACCGTCGAGAGTTCCGTCCAGCCTTCGTGAGTGGGCAGCTTGCTGGCAAAGTGAATCGCCGGTCGGCGCGTCCAGGGGTCGATGATGCCAAGGGCGAGCCTGTATCGGCCCGGAGCCGCGCTTGCCTCGAGCCGGCCCTCAACCTCGAACGGCCCGGGGAGCCAGGTCCGCGGGTCGCAGGTGAGCGCACGGCGGCCGACCGGATGGCCCGAGTCGTCGATGAAGGCCAGTTGGACCGGCCAGGGGTAGTAGAACGGGGCGACGCCCTCATTGACGCCGCGGATCGTGACTGCCAGCGTTCCGCGTTTGACGACCTCGGCGGCGTGGCGAATCTCCGTCAGGCGAAACTGGTAGCCCATGCGCCGCACCAGCGACTCGCTACGCTGGCGGAATTCCGGCGACCTGGAACTATCCAAGGCGGGGCAATACGGCCCGACCCACGAGAAATGGCCGCGTTCGACCATCCGCGTCGTGTCCTCGGCCCGCTCGCCGAGCCACTGTCTCGCCCGGCTCGGGACCATCTCGCCGCCGATGGCCGCGCGCTCCCAGTTGGCCGTCCGGCCCGAGCGCCGTAGTCCGGCGAGGAACGACCAGTCCTGGCCGTTGTCGGTGTCCTGCGGAAACAGGTCGTCGTGAAAGCCGAGCCACGGCTGAGAACCGGCGTGCCCGCGACCGTAGCGGGCCATCAAGATCTTGTTCGGAAAGGCCCGCCGGTAGGCCTCGATGACCCGGCGCTCGGTATCGGGCTTGGCGTAAAGCGCGTCGCGCGGCCAGGTATGCCACTCGCCCCAGAACCCAAGGAGGCCGAGCTCGAGGAAGGCGACGCGCGGGTTTCCATCGTATCGGCGGCCCATCGCCGCGATCAGGCGCTCCATCGCCGCCACCATCCTGGGATTGTCGTAATCGGGCGAGACTCCGCCGCCGTGGTCCGTGTAGGGCGTCAACTTCACTTGATCCTTGAGCCAGTCGGGAAGCCCGGACGGCTTGGATGGGTAGTCGATGTAGACCCGAAGGACAACGTGCTTGCCCTGGGCAGCGGGCACCGACCAGTCGCGGCGTTCCCACTGCTCGAAGGCATAGCGGCCCTCCTCGGGCTCGAGCTTCTTCCACGGAGCAGAGAGAAAGACCATCGAGTAGGGTTGGTGAATCGGCCCCGCGTCGGTGTAAGGGCACCAGCCCTTGAGCGGGTTGTCGAGCGGGCCAGTCGCAGACTCGGGGCGAACCACGACTTCGCCGGCCGATACCACGGCGACGCACACCACCGCCGCGATCGATGCGATGAAACCGATCCGTCCTCCACGCATTGGAAACTCCTCCGGAGCGAGAAACGCTGCGAACGACGGCCTTCTTCAGAATGGTAACACCTGGGCACGACGCCTGACTGCGCGGCAGTCGCTGGCCGCCTGGGATTGAACGAATTCGATGCTCATTTTATAAAGATACCCGTGAACACACTGAAAGGCCGGTTGAAAAGGTTGGCAATGGAGCCGCCGTTTCGGCTCTTCATGCGCACCCTCTTGAAGGCCGTCCCGGTTTCGGTCTCAACCCGCGCCCTCTGGGACATATCGGACCGCCCGCAGTACCTGGTCGGCGTCCTTTACGCGGCCAGGCGGGCGCTTCGAGAACGGCGTCGGTGAGATCGCGGCGATCGAATTCGGGGTCGCCGGAGGCAATGGACTGCTTGCGCTTGAGCGGGAGGCCGCGGCTGTCGAGCGGGAACTCGGCGTCTCGATCAAGGTCTACGGCTTCGACAACGGGCCGGCCGGCCTGCCGGCATTCATCGGCGATCATCGCGACCATCCCGACAAGTGGCAGCCCGGGGACTTCCCGATGGACGAAGCCGCTCTTGCGGTCGAAGATCGGGCCGCGGACGTCGCTCGTGCTCGGGAACGTCGCCGAGACCGTGCCCCGCTTCTTCGACGATCCCAAAGTTCCGCCGGTCGGCTTCATCGCCTTCGACCTCGATCTCTACTCATCCACCACCGGCGCCCTGCGCATCCTGAGCATGCCCGGCAGGCGGGCACTCGAGCACGTCGCGATCTACTTCGATGACACCGAACACTCCGTAAGCCACCGCTTCGCCGGCGAGTTGCTTGCGATCGACGAGTTCAACCGGACCAACGAGCACGTCAAGATCGACCGCTGGCGCGGGCTCAAGAGCGATCGGCCCTTTCCAGAGGCGTCGTTCTTGGAAAAGATGTACATGGCCCACGATCTCCAGGCCATCGCCGCGCGGGCTCTGGACCGAGGCCCTCTGCACCGTCCGCTCTCGCCGTAGTTCGGCTGATCGAGCGACTCGTGTTTTCGTGTTCGGCGCGCGTCTCATGACCCCGCCGGAATGCCCGACCGAAGGTCTCCAGAGCTCATCGTAAGCGCGGCCGTCATTGGCCATCGCGCTCTCCGCACTCCGAAGGATGGAGACCTTCGGTCGCGCCCAGGGCGGGGTCGTGAAACCCGCGCCCAACAAGCTGCGAAGGAACGAGACCTTCGGTCGCGCTGAGGGCGGCGACCCTTCGGGTGCCCGGAGACCCGCGCCCAACAAGCGCCGTCGCCGGCTCCAGGCGAATCCGGTTGCGATACGTGCCCGGTCGATGGCCGACGCAATCCCAGCCGCGGCCTACCGAGGTCGCTGCCAGCGTGACGAAGATCGACGCCGGCGACGAGGGCGCATCGCCCGCAAGACTGAACTCGATCGCATTGACCGGCACGCCCCACCCTGCGGTCGGCGAGAGGGTCGTATCAGCCTGGGCCGACCAGTCGGCCAGGACGACGCGCGCAGCGCCCGACCCTCGTCGCATAGCGTCATCGTCAGCTCTTCCGCGCTGCCGAGCGGCCCCTCGGCGAGGGTGCGAAACGGACCCTTCTCCCCACTCGTGGCTTCGACGATCCGGAACATTTTTCTCGCGTCCAGAAACGCGAAACGGGCTGGCCGGCCAAACGGGTAGTCGAACGGCCGGACCTCGATCGCGAAACCAGGACACGGCGAAAACTCCAAGGACAGCCGGCGATGGCCGCGAACCTCGAAGTCACAAAACGACTTGAGGTGTGAGTATATAAGCCGATCGAGCCGCGACGTCGCCTCGATCGCGATCGTCCCGGGCTGCGCCGCGGCTTCGACTCGGAGCGTGGCCGGCCCCTGTCGCCGAAAATCGTAGAGCGCCGCCCAGCCTCGCTTGCCGTCGCGGCGTGACGACAGCAGTCGCGGTTCGGGCCCCGCGCGATCCTCCGGATCGGCAAAGATCGTCCAGCAACCATCGACCGAGCCATTGAGGAACTTCAACAGCGGCTGGACCGAGATCGCCAAGGTGCCCACGCGCACGTTGATCGACCCATCGGAGCCCTGGACCATGACTTTCGGGTCGAGGAAGATTCCTCCCGATGGGGATGCTTCTGTCCGGGCCGTCGTCAACGTCAAGTCGGCTAAATCCGTGTTGAGCGGCCGGGTCGCGCTCGGTGGCGGGCGCTGTGCGCCGACCAGGGCCGCGCCGGCTACGCCCGAACACAAACACAGGAATAGCGCGAGGACCCACGACCAGCCGCGAGCCCCGCGCCAGGGCGGAACCACGGCCAGAGCCATGGCCGCCGCAACCCCAAGCGGCAGCAACCAGACGCGCGCGAGGCTTACGGGAAAGAAGAGCTTTCCCGCTAAAGCCGCCGCGGCCCAGGCCGAGGGCCAGAGTGGCAAGAGCCAGCGCAGAGCCGGCGCGGAGTTGATCCGCAGGGCCCAAAGCGCGGCGATCGTCAAGCACAGGCCGCCCGAGGGCGCGATCCGATTCACCCAGAATCGCGGATGCTCAAATCCGAAGCCCGCCGGTTCCAGCCACCACCAGAGAACCGCAAGCATCGCGTGTCCGACCAGGACGAGCAACCAGAACAGGCGCCAAAGCCTCGTCACGATGCTGGATTTGTGAGAGTCTGCCTCCGTGGGACCCCTGCGCCGGCGCGCCTCCGCGATCGGGAAACTTCCGGTCGCGCCCCGGGCGGCGACCCTTCGGGTGCCGGGAGACCCGCGCCCAACATTGGCTGTGGCGCCGCCGCGTCGGGAGAATCTCCCTTCTTGTCGAAGCCCAAAAGAACGTAAGATTGGATCAAGCTGTTCTTGAGCCACCGCATGGCGAAAATCCCACGACTTTTGTCAGATACTGCGATCTTAACCAATTCAGGAGTCATCGGTCTACCGATGGAGACGATACTGACCCTGATCGGCAATCCGGCGCCTCGATTCGAGCTGCCCTGTACGCGTTTTCCCGACCCGTCTCGCACGCGCGTGTCGCTCGACCAGTACCGGGGACGCTGGCTGGTGCTCGTCTTTTATCCCAGCGATTTCTCGCTGGTTTGCCCGACCGAGCTGCGCGGCCTTGAGCCAGCGGTTCGACGAGTTCACCGGCCAGGACTGCGAGCTGCTGGGAATCAGTTGCGACTCGGTCGAGTCGCACGAGCGATGGATGGCGACTCCGGTCGCCAAGGGCGGACTGGGGGGGCTCAATTTCCCGCTGGCCAGCGATCAGGATGGTTCGGTCGCGCGGGCCTTCGGTGTGTATCGGGAAGGCAAGCACGTTCCCGCCAGGGGGCTCTTCATCATCGATCCCGAGGGATTGATCCAGTATCACGTGGTCCACAACCTGAGCGTCGGCCGTCGCAGCCAGGAGGTGTTGCGGGTACTGGCGGCGCTGCAAACCGGTGGGCTGTGCCGCGAAGAATGGATGGCCGATCACCAGACGCTCGACCCGTTCGAGGCGTTGCGGCCGGGCCGGTACTTTTCCCACTATCTCATCGAGGCCGAGGTGGGCTCGGGAACCTTCGCCGGGTTTACCTGCGCCCGCGATCTTCAGCTCGACCGTCCGGTGGCTCTCAAGGTCTTCAAGCCCGACTGTCCGGTGACTCCCAGCGCCGCCCTGGCCGAGGCTCGCGCCGCGGCCGCGCTCAATCACCCCAACCTGTGCACAATCTACGCGGTGGACGATACCGCGGGCATTCCGATCATCACCATGGAGTACATTTCCGGCGAGCCGCTCTCCAGGATCCGGCCCCGGAGCCCGCAGCCCCTGGATGACACTGATTTCGATCACGCACCAGATCGCCGCGGGAATGGCGACGGCCCACACCGCCGGCATCGTCCACGGCGACCTCAAGCCGGAAAACGTCATGGTGACGGCCGAAGGACTCGTCAAGGTCCTGGATTTCGGCCTGGCCCGGCGCCTGCGCCGCAGCCAGCCTGTACGCCCTGACGAGACAGCCGACCTGGGGATCGCCGAGTCCGGCAGCGGTCTTTTCGGCACCCCGCGCTACCTCGCACCGGAGCAGGTCCGCGGCGAGCCGGCCACACGGGCCAGCGACGTCTTCGCGCTGGGCGTGATCCTCTACGAGCTGGCAACCGGCAGGCCCGCGTTCCCCGCCGAGAACATCTTGCAAGTCCTCGACCAGATCCGGTCGGTCGACCCCGAATCGATGGCCCGCCATGCCCCCGCTCCGTTTGACGGCCTGTTGCGCCAGTTGCTCGAGGCCGAGCCCGAGCACCGGCGGATCACAATGAAGGAGGTCGCCGAAACGCTCCTGGAGGCGGCATGATGCTGCCCGCAATCGATCCCATCGAATAACCAACTTCATTTCACTTGAGGAATAAGCCGTGCCAGTCATAGAGGATGCCTGCCTTGCAATCTTCGATCACGATGGAGTCCTGGTCGACTCGCTCGGTTTTCACACCGAGGCCTGGTTCGAGCTGGGGCGGCGAACGGGGCTGAACTTGACTTCCGAGTTCATCCACCGGACGTTCGGCATGACCAATTTCAGCATCTTTCGCCTCCTCCTGGGCGAGTCGACCACCGATCTCGAGATGAGGCGTTATTCGAACCTCAAGGAGGAGTGTTATCGCGACGTCGCGCGCGGCAAGATCCAGTTGATGGATGGTGCCCGCGAGTTACTCGATGCGCTCACTGCCCACGATGTGAAGCTCGCGATCGGCTCGAGTCGGCGCGCGGGCCAATCTCGAGCTGACCGTGCGCGAGTGCGGCCTGGACGGCCGGTTTGCCGCGATCGCATCGCTCGAGGACATCACCCGCGGCAAGCCCGATCCACAGATTTTTCTGGTCGCCGCGGCCAAGTCGGGTGCCCTGCCGAAACACTCGGTCGTCTTCGAAGACGCACCGGTGGGCCTCCAGGCCGCCAAGGCCGCGGGAATGTATGCCGTCGGCCTGACGTCGACCCACCCGGCGGCGGCGCTCTGGGAGGCCGGTGCCGATGAAGTCGTCGAGAGCCTGGCGGGTTATGACGTCGCGCGGTTGGTGCAGCGACTCAAATCACGAGGCGCTGACTGAGCCGCTGTCGAGCGAATCTCGCGGGCGAACCGATCGAGAAACTCAGCACGACCTCCCCTTATGTCGCCTTTCGCGGAGCGAAAGGCGACACTTATTTTCACGCCGCTCCCAACGCGGCATAGCCGCAACCAAGGGATCGGGGGACAGAGCCCCGTCCTACAGCGGCGCAGCAGCACGTGCTTTTGTAGGAGCCAGCTCCGTCCGGCGGTCCCAGGATGCGCGCCATCTTGCGCAGAAGCTCAGCGGAAAGAATCTACGCTTTTTCCGGGACTTCGCCCGGAAAAAGTGCCCCCCTGCGGGGCAGCCCGCAGTCGGGAGACCTTCGGTCCGGTAGCGGGCGGGGTCAGGAGACCCACGCCCAACATCGACAACAAGTTGTCGATGCGCGGCCCTGAAGGGCCTACTGCGTCCCGGGTGGCGAAAGTCGCGGCTCGGCCGATTTGATCTGGCCGAGGACGATATTGCCATCGCGCCGCGACGTGACGAACACGGAGCGCTCGCGGTCAAGCGGCCAGTAGCCTTCGAGCTCGTCGTGGGGCGAGAACGTCAGGGTCTTGATCCGTGCCGCCGGCAGCATCGGCGCGACCACGGGCGATGGCCTGGAATAAGTCGATGATGTCAAGCCGCCACCCCCGTCCTTCGATGACGTTCTGGACGCACGTCAGCCGGCCCGAGGTAGAGTCCCAGTACAGGTTCTGGTTGAAGGGGCCGCAGCGCGCGCGATGGACCAGAACGCCCGGTGTGCTCGAGCGGCGAGCCTTGAGCAATCGCTCGGGATCGTAGAGTCGAATCTCGGGTCGAACGTCGCCGTAGTCGGCCGTTGCGATCAGAGTTTTACCTTTGACGGTGACAAACGTGGGGCGGCAGCCATTGACCGCCGCATCGTCGTCGATGGTGTCGAGCACCGCGTGGTCGAGGTTCCCGTCATCCCAGGCCCGCTTCCAGTCGAGCCGATAGATGACGGCCTTCTTTTTGAAGGTGTCGCCGAGAAGCGTGCCCCAGTGTTCATCCCACGTCAGGCCCGTGGGATGGGTGATGAGCGGCCGCTCGGCCTGCCGCAGCCAGACTTCACGGCCGGTCGGCTTCAGTTTCATGTCGTATTCGCGGATCACGCCGACGCGCGGTTGGGCCGAATAGACGTCGCCATAGGCATAAATCCGGTCGGCACGCACAGCGATTCCCTGGGCCGCGCCCAGTTTCGTGTCCGTGGCCTTCGACGATTTTTCGATGACAGCGTCAGCCGTCCAGCTACCGTCAGGAGGCGGGGTCTGGGCCACGGCAGAAAGCGCTGCGCCGGTCCAGATGAAGAGACTGAAGGCCGCGATTCGAGCCGTTCTGCCAGAACGGCTGGAGTGCCCGCGTGAACTCATGGTGGAGGTATCCATTGTGGTAGTCAGCTCCTTCAAAAGGAGCACGGTCAAGGTGGTTGTAAACGCCTCGCCAGCACGAAGGCCGCCGGGACCCGCGGCGGTATGAACGCGCCCGCTCCCTTCGACGGCCTTTCAGATGATCTTATCGAATCGCAGACCGCCAGCAATTTGAGGATCGGGGAATTCTCACCCACCAGGCGAAGGCTAGGCTTCGTCGACAAGCACAGTGGCATTGAGGGTCTGACCCGGCGCCTGGTGCGCCAGCTTCTGGCGCACGAGCCGGCGCAGCTCGCCGTAGACAAGTGGCAGTAACTGCCGCGCGGCCTGCGGCTCTCCCCGGCTGAAGGCTTCCAAGACATGCGTGACCTCGCTGGGGGGCGTTCGCTTCGTTCATGGCCTTCGGCGCTGCGCGAAAGTAAGGGGCCGCGCAAAAACAGCCTTTACACAAGATGAAACAGGAGCGGCCGCCTCTGATCCGACCGGTCCGACCGATCCGACCGATGAGAGGCGGCCGCTCTCCCAGCGGATTGGAAAAGTTACTCCTGCGCGCCCGCTAAGTGTCGCCTTTCGCGGAGCGAAAGCCGACTTTTCCGGGAAGTCATTTACATCCCAAGATGGCGCCCGCCCAGCGCATCAAAGGGTCGTTCTCCAGTTCGTCGATCCGGCGAGCGACCGAATCCCTGGCCAGGGCCTCCGGAGTGGTCCCTTGCTGAGCGGCCCACTTCTCCAGGGTGTGGTAGACGGGCTCCGGAATGTCGATAGTCATCGGATGCGCCATGGGGGGCGATCTCCCGTTTCAGGGGTTTTCTTACATTCTACGGCCTGGCTGTGGCTTCTGTCTTCAGCATCTTCCGCCACTCTCTGAGTCCTGGTCTTTCTTGCCCCATGCATCGTAGCGCTGGACGATCCGTGCGCCCACTTCAGCTCCGATCCGACCCGGCCGCGGCGCGCGACTCGAACCGCGCGATCGCCTCCTTGAGCTGGTTGACGAGCTTCCTGAGCGAGCGCCTGGTCAATTCCCGCGTCTGGGCATTCACAACCGGCTCCGTCGAGCTCGTGGAGTCGGTCTTCCAAAATCTGGAGCTTCCTTCGCGTGTTCTCGATTTGACGAGCGCTCTGGGTACTCATAGAGTCACCTCGACGATACCTTTGGGCGTGTAGAGCCGCTCGACTCCCGCCCGGTTCGCCAAGCCCATCAGCCACCGAAGCGACCCCATCTGTACATGGCGCAGCTCCGATTCGCTTCCAAACCGCGCTTCGATCTCATTGATCGTCGCCCGGTGAATGCCCGGCGGCAGATACCCGTTTTCTTCGAACGGTGGGATCATTTGGGCTCGTCGCGCGTGGAGCCTGATTCAACCCCTTCCGATAGTTTAGCGTCCTCTAGCTTGTTCCGCCACGCGGCGGCCTTGTCGGTCTTGCCCCACGCGTCGTAGAGTTCGACGATCCGCGCCGGCTTCGGAGGGGCGCTTCGTCCTCCACAGGAAAGGGATCCTCGCCTCTCGTTCCTTCAAACCCTCGTAGGCCTGGATCAACAACGGCTCGGCGTCGGCGTATTTCTTCTGGCCGGCCAGCGCGGCGCCGACCAAGCTCAGGGAGTCGTGTCGTTTCGGTCATGATGGGTTAGCCCCCTCGGGTTAACCCGGAGCCGACGGCGACGGCGACGGTTCACTATGGAGCAGTAAACGCCGTCGCCGTTGGCTCCGGGTTAAACGCACGCGCCGGTTGCCGCCTGGCCGCGCTGGGCTTTCCGTGGTTGAGAATTCCTCGAGAAGATGTCCGGCACGACCTATTGCGTGGGAACCTGCCCTTGGCGCAGTCGCTCTTGCAGCCACGCAGTCTCGGCGGGACCGAGCGGCGGGTCGATGGGCTGGTTGTAAAGGTCGGAAACCGCCATTATTCTACTGCCCGCGCACCGAGACTGCCATCGCTCTGCGCAGCCACGCGAGCACCTGCGGGAACTTGGTCTCCAGGACCATCAGGCTGTAGAGCCAGCCAAACCACAGCACCCACGCCAGGGCAAGCCAGCCGCGCCAGTCCCATCGCGCTTGCAGGTGCCTTCCCTTTCCCCCCCTTGCGAAGGGGGGGTCAGGGGGGGTGGGAACACAAACCTGACACCTTTTGACCACATCGCCCTCCCAACATCACGAGATTTACTCAGATCGGCGAGTGCGGCGACTCGGCCCGGTGCGTGCGCGACCACCATCGCATCGCACTCTTGTAAACGCGGTCCGGGCTCAGGCCGCTCATGCAGGGATGGTCGGCCAGCGGGCAGGTTTTCTGGTGGCATGGCTGGCAGGGAACCCGGTGGCGCAGGATGAGGGAATGACGCGACCAGGGACGCCATTGCCGTGGTTGGTTCGTGCCGCTGAAGAGGATGACGGAAAGCGTGCGGACCGAGGCGGCCAGATGCGCCGGTCCGGAATCGGCGCCGATGAAAAGGTCGGCTCGCTCCAGGAGGGCGGTCGTTTGCGACACGGTCATCGTCCCGGCCCAGTCGCGCAGACGTTCGTGGTGCTCGATTCCGCTTGCCAGGGGGATGTCCTCGCATCCCCCGACAATCACCACCCGCCATCCGTCGTTGAGATAACGATCGATCAGCGTCATCCATGAGCTGACCGGCCAGCGCTTGGCGCGCGTGCCCGCTCCCAGGTGCACGGCCAGGAGCGGTGGCTGGCGAGTGAATCGATCCGCGTGCAGCCAGTCGGCGTCGTCGGGGACGGAGTGGGGTGTGTGAGGAGTTGAATGAAGATCGCGTCCCTGGGCGAGACTTCCACGGCGATGGGTAACGGCGTGGACTTCGCTCCGGCGTGCGGTTCGCCGCGGCCATGCCTCGGCGAGCCGGCGAGCGATCGCGATGCGATCCTCATCGGCGACGTGCACGTCCACCCGCGACGACTTGTCCTCGTCGATCCCCAGGAGCGACAGGAGCGCCAGTCGCGAGCGGACTTCATGCCGGCCGGGGATCCAGGTGGCGACGTCGGTCAGGAGGAAGGCACCGCCGCCCATGGCCCAGCCGACGCGGCGGGGAATGCCCGCAAGCGCCAGGACCAGCACGCTCAAGACGTCGCCCCGCACGTCAATGCCCAGGTCGTACCGATAGCGCCGTAGCGATCGGCCCAGGCCCCAGACGGCCGGAGCCAGGCCCCAGCGCTCCGGCCGGCGCTCGAACCAGGTTCGGTCGGCCACCTGGACTCGATTCACGTGCGGGTCGGCCTTGAAGACCTCGTGATTGCTCGGCGAAGCGAGGACGTCGATGATGCTGCCGGGGTAGGCCGCATGCAACTCGGCGATCAAGGGCGTGCTCAGCACGGCATCGCCCAGGTGATCCAGCTGGACGATCAAGATGCGCGCCGGCGAGCTCGCGGCCGGGGACCGCCCGACGCGGCGGACCAGCGTCATCATGAGCGTTCCCAGGAAGTCGAGCGCGTGGACCAAGAGCCGCCAGCGGAGCTTGCTGTAGCGATAGCGGCCAAGCCGGACCGGTCTGGGGTTAGGGGGCGACTTGATCATAGACCTCCGCCGTGATCTGGGCCACCGTCGGCCAGAGAAAACGATTCACGATCAAGTGCGCCAGCCGGGGATCGGGACCGCGTTCCCAGCAGCCTCTCACGGCTCGAGCGATTTCGTCGATCCGGTGGGGACGCGCATACTCGGCCAGCTCGCCGAAATAATCGCGGGTCGAGCCATACGGCGTCACCACGATCGGGCACCCGGCCAGAGCCGCCTCGAGTGCGGCCAGTCCAGGCGTCTCAAACCAGCTTGGCAAGGCGAAAACCCGAGCCGCCGCGTACGCCGAGGCCAGGAGGGGGTCGTGATGGTCGAGCTGACCGAGCCAGGAAACCCCATCGCCCCCCGCGCGGCGGCATTCGCGGGCATAGTCCTCGAAGCGCGGCGGCGCTTGCCCGATGACGACCAGGGGCAAGCCGAGCGCCCGGACCGCCCGGATGAGCCCGAGTAGGTTCTTCCGCGGCTCGATCCGGCCCACGGTGAGCACGAACGGCTGATCTCCCCAGTACCGGCGAAACCGCTCGGCGCTCTCCCAGCCCATCGCGGCGCGCACGCCATTGGGAACCACCCGCAGCTTGCGGCGATCGACGGCGAACAGCCGGGCCAGTTGGACAGCCTCGGCAGGCGAGTTGGGCAGCACGGCGGCGGCGAGATCGAGCAGTTCTCGGCGCCAACCCGGCAAGCGCGGAATCGCCCGGCGCAGCGACCACGCCGCCAGGCTTTTCAGCTTGCGCGAGACCCGGCTCGAGCGCCCAAAACGCGCGCGGCTGGTACCAGCAGATCGGGGAGAGCACCACGGGCACTCCGCGGGCCCGGGCCACCAGCGCCAGCTCGAGGCCCTCGCGCGACATGCCAAAAAGATGAATCAACCGGGCTCGCTCGATCCGATCGGTCCAGGGAGAGAAGAGCCGGATGGGCACGCCGAGCGCCTCGAGGTGCTGTCCAGTCTGGATCAACTGGTTTTCACCGCCGCCCGCCGCTTGAAACGACGCGGCAGGCGCGTGCAGCAGCACGGGCAACTGAGGCGGCCCGCCCCGGCTGCGCGCAGCCAGCCACGACGTCGTGGCGGCCGCGGGACCGTCTTGATCGCGTAGCGCCCTCTCCATCACGAGATCCCCGCTCTCTTCTCTTTCCACCACCGCAGGCCTCGCTTGACCCGGTCTGGAATCGACGACCGCGGGATGGCCTCCAGCGGAGTCACGGTCTCCCAGTCGATTGCGGCTTGCACCGCGCGCTTCAAGCCCGGCGGCCTGCGATCGATGACCGGCGGGGCCTGGCTCGGCTGGCTATCCGCAATTCGCTCGTACGCCAGATCGTCCAGCCGTAGCGTCGTCCGCGCGCCTGTCAGGGGCAATGAACAACGGAACCGCCCGCGCTGGATCTCCAGGGCAAGCGGATACTTGCTATCCCACGCGTCGAACTGAATCTCCAGCGAGCCGGGGTCGCGCGGGATCACCAGCCAGCGGCGCTCGCCCCGCCAGCGCCACCAGCGCGCGAATTCCGTGAAGGTGGCCCGCCAGACCAAGGGCTGGTTCTCGATCGTCCGGGCGATCGATTTGAGGACCTGGGGCATGGCGCCCAGCCGGCGCTCGGGATGCCCGTAAACGATGGCGAGCTCGCCGGCGTCGAGCTTCGCGGTGATCAACCCCCGCATGTAGTCGCCGATCAACGCGGGATCGCCCAGGCCCGCCTCGAGGAACAACCCCTCGCACACGGGATGGACGGGCACCTGAAGAATTCGCGAGAACCGATCCTGCTTCCACGGATGGAAGGGAAAATCGTCGTAGCCGAGCTGGAAGTCAGACGAATACAGGTAGCCGAGGTCCTCGAGCGCGTCGTCGAGGCTCGGCCGCCACCGGCCGTGCGGGGCCGCAAAACCGTGCGGCTCGAAGCCGGAGCCGCGCAGGATCCGATCGGCACGGTCAACGTTGATCCGATTGGCCTCGGGATCGCGGTAAACATGATGGTAATGACCGTGCGACTGGGTGTCGTACCGCCGCAGATCGCGCAAGACGCTGGCATGGTGCCCATAAGCGTGCGTACTGACAAAATGAGTGCAGCACTCAGCCAGTGGGCCCAGGGCGCTGGCATAGCGATGGTAGTCGCCTGGCACGGGCTCATCGAGATCGACGCGCAGGCCGAAGGCCGAGCGATAAGGGTACGGAAACGGCGCCAGCCGGGCCCAGACACCGCCGGCCCGCTGGATGGCCCGCCGCAGCCTGGCGATCAGGCGCCGGCGGATCCAGGCCTTGGGAAATCGCGCCACGCGCTCACTGACGATCCCAGGGTCGAGGGACCACGAGGCCCGCGCCGCGCGGTGATCGATGAGCGCCGCGAAGGGATCGACCGGTTCCCCGGCGCGGAGGGCGTCGACATCGATGGCCACCTGGCACGGAGTCAACAGACGGCCCAGCTCATTCATCACGACAGCGCGGCTGTCGAACAGGACGAACCGGCTCGAGCGGAACGCGAGCGGATGCGGCTCCTTGATCGTCTCGAAAGCGACCCCCTCCTGGGCCAGGATCAGCTCCAGGCCGGGCGGAGTTTTCCACAGGAGCAGGGGGTACCAGGCCTCGAGCGGCGAGTAGAGCTCACTCACGCGTCCTCCCCCGGCGCCCGGGCCGCCCACATGACGAAAAGCCGGGTGCCCGGCAAGTACTCGAACGGAAACCGCCCCTCCTCGGCTCGCAAGCGGAGGTGGGAAACCTCGACCTCGCAAAACCACCGCGAGAGCCGCCGCTGGAAGCCCCACGGCAGAAACCAGCGCTCGCGCACCCGATCGCGGGGCGAGTACATCCACAGGCCGCGGCGTTCATCGATCCATTTGAGTGCGACACTCGGCAGCCAAGGGCGCTCTGCGTTCCACGAACATACGTTCTTATCGACAATCACGAATCGACCGCCGGGTCGAAGCACCCGCCGCGCCTCGGCCAGAACAGGGTCGAGCGCTTGCGGTTCGAGATGCTCGAGGACCTCCACGGCGAGCACGGCGTCAAAACTCGACGATCGAAACGGCAAGCGCCGCGCCGACGCCTGGACCCGATCGAGGCCATCGGCCGCCGCGAGCATTCCCCGCGACAGGTCGAGCCCGATCAGCTCGGCGCCGCGGCCCGCCAGGGCCCGCGCGAACCGGCCTTTTCCACAGCCCAGGTCGAGCATGCGCAGCCCTTCCACGGGCCCCAGGCCGGCGAGGATGGCCGAGAGCCGTGGGTCGTCGTGCGCGAGGCTGGGCTTGAATCGCTCATGAAGCGCGTCAAAGCGAGCCGCCACGATCGCTTCCCGGGTCGCGGTCATGAGGCCCTCCTCGCCATGGTCAACTCGCGCAGCTTCCAGGCGCGGACAGCCGCCGAGACCCCGGAAAGCGCAGAACATGAATCCTTCGACGCCATCCCGGAAGCCCTGCTTGACGACGTAGAGCTTGACGAACGTCCAGAAAGGCCGCAGCGTCAGATCGCTGGCGCGATACCACCGCGCGCTCGCAGCCATTCCCCGCGCTTCGAGGGTCGTGTAGTCGTTGACCTTGCTGAGAAAGACATGCACATTTGGCAGAGTGTGATGGCGCAAAAAGTTCTGGAGCGTTCCGGCCGGACCGCGGAGCTCGACGGTCTCGTGAACCAGGCCGGTCCAGTACCCGGCATCGCGGCGGAACAGACGCACGGGCAGGTCGTACTGCGTGCCGGAAAATGCGAATGGCCGGCCCAGGATCACACTGCGAATCGGGACGCGGAAACCGAGGAACGGGTTGGCGGGAAGAGCGATGACCCGCCGGATCTCGGCGGCGAGCGCCGGCGTCACCCGCTCGTCCGCGTCGATCGAGAGGACCCAATCGCCCGAAGCCAGGGCCAGCGCCCGGTTGCGCTGGCTGGCGAAATCGTCGAACGTCCGCACCGCGACCACATCGGCTTCGCGCTCGGCGACTTCCAGGGTGCGATCGCGGCTGGCCGGGTCGACGACGACCACGCGCTCGTCGGCCCAGCGCGTTGATGCCAGGCAGTCGGCCAGGTTGTGCGCTTCGTTTTTGGCGACGACCAGGACCGACAGACGGGGCTCGCGCCCTTGCGCGGCGGTGAGCTCAGCGCTCGCACCATTGTGGTGCAGGCGTCTCGCCTGCTTTGCCCTCTCGAGCAGGCGGGACGCCTGCACCACAATCGGGACGTTCGCTTCTGCGCGGGGCTCACGCATAACGCACCGCCTTCCTGACCGCCCCAGCCAGGGCCCGCGCCGGGAAGTAGCACGCATAGACCAAGAGCGCCACGTCGAGCCGGCCGGCGATCGCCAGCACCACCCACAGATGCCACCGCAGGTCGGCATGTCCGATCATGCGTCCCAAGGCCGCCAGCCGGCCGATGCGGCCGCTCCGATTTCCTGTCACCCTTTGAGCCAGCGAGGCCTGCTGCGACTCAGGCTCGCTTCCCTCCCGCTCGAGCTCATCTCCCAGCAGTGACTGGACCAGGAAAAAATGCTTGCCCGAGGCATAGAGAATCCCGAGCACAAGCCATATCACCAGGCCCGTCGCGATATACGCGGCCCAGGCGATCGCGGCGTGCAGGGTCAAATCGGCGGCCTCGTCCAGGATCTGGTCGAGCCAGCGGCCCAAGGCCGAGCTCGTCCCCTGTAGCCGGGCAAGCCGGCCGTCGGCGGTGTCGAGAACGAGGGCCACGGCCAGCGCGACGGACACGCCCGCGCGGTCGAGCCAGCCCCCGGTTCCGGCCGCCACGAGCCCCGCCGCCAGGAACATGAGCGCCGCGGCCAAGAGGGTCAGGAAATTCGGTCGAACCCACGTCGAGCGCAGCCGTTCCGCCAGCCGCCGCGCGATCGGAAAGGCCCAGTACTTCCCCAGCGGTTGATAATTGATCCGGCGGGTGAGCTCCTGATCGGCGGTCAAGAGCGACTCGATTCGGTCCAGCCGCCACAGCACAGCGTTATCGGGCGATCGCCCATGGCGCAAGCCGCGCTTGAGCCTCGCCTGATCGTAGAAGCAATCGGTTCGCAGCACAGTGGCATCGGCCCGCGGCGGACCGGTTACGAAATGCACTCGTTGCTGGAGGCTGCGGCCGGCGAGCGCGCGAAGCTCGCGATGTTCGCACTCACTTGCGTGGATGGTAATCGGCTCGCTGGAGTCTGAGCTCTGCGCCGCGAGGTCGATCAGGTGGCAGAGCATGCTCCGGCCCATGACGACCTCGGCCGCGAGCAGCCCACGCGGTCCCCGAGGCCGGGCATCGATCACGACGTGGACAGCCCGAGAAGACATCAAACGCCTCCCTGCGTTTTCTGAAATCTCGTCAACGCACCGAAGAGAATCCTGCCCGCGCGCCCGCTCGCGCGACACCGCCTGCGCGGCCGTTCCGCCGTTTCGAGGTCTTCCAGGCTGGTAAGCGGCACTCGCATTACCAGTGAAACCGTCGATAAAACGCCTCCTGCCTTTCGACCCATCCCCCCTGCCCGACCAGAAGCGCCCGCCGCGCAGCCAGGATGCGATGAACGCGCGCAAGTGCCGAGATCAGCCCCTGAATGAACCCAACACGGCCGTTCAGAAACGCATGTCCCAACCGGATGGGCAGCCAGAAGAAGTGGCTGACAAGCCGCATACCGCTCGTGTTCTTCCAGGCGAAGATCAACGAGTTGCGGCTCGCCAGTTGATCGCACTGGCCGGCTCCCAACTGGGGACCAAATGTCCCGAACCCCTGGTGGTAGGCCACCGATTCGGGCACGTAGTAGCCGCGATATCCGGCCATCCAACCTCGAAACCCGAGATCCAGGTCCTCGATGCGTCCCGGGAAAAAGATCGGGTCGTAGCCGCCGACTTCGAGAAACCGCTGCCGTCGGACTGCGAGTACGGGACCAGCGGCGGCTGTGAGATCCGGTCGGTCGAGTACTTTCTCGAACCCCGGTACGCGGCACATGCCCTGGATGATCCCGAACCGGCTGCGGACCCTCGTTCTCATCCCCTCGTAAGTCTGGCCGTCGAAGGTCCAGCACGAGGGCGCCGAGAAGAGAGCGTCGTCGTGGTCCTCAAAAGCGCGAAGCAACGGCCCGACCGCCCCGCCGTCAAGCTTGACGTCGTTATTCAGCAGCAAAACGACCGGCTCGTCCAGCCGCTCGAGGGCCGCGTTGAAGGAGGCCAGACCGCGGTTTGGCTCGCGAATGAGCCTGACATCAGGCCAGCGGTCCGCGACCAGTTGGTCGGAGCCGTCGCTGGAGCCGTTGTCGACCACACTCACCCGGCACGGGACCGCAGACTGGCGCGCCGCCTCAACAGTGCTCGGCAGGCACTCGGCGAGTAGCTCGCGGCCATTGTAGTTCAGAACCAGGATATGGGTGCGATCGATTGTCAAGGGTTCCATCCCTCACGCCAAGCCTGCATCCTGCGATTCAAAGGATCGGGGAAGGATGAGACGCCATAAGTGCGGCCGTTGGCCGCACTAAATCCGAAATCTCAAATCCGAAATCCGGATGCTCGAATCGGAAATCCGAAAAGAACGTTGACTTCGGACCGACTCCGCGCGGGTTGATTTCGGGCGATACGATACGACGCAACTCGTTTGAGGTCAAGCCCGACGTCACACGATTGCATCCAGCCGTTCAGCAAGGGAGACATCACATTGAAAGTGCGTCAGTGACCGTCCATTTCAACCGTTCGGATCAGGCTGTTTCGCCGAACCGGTTATGCTCGCGTGCGTCCTTGAGGATTTGGCGTGAATCGATTACGTGTCGCGTTTTGGAATCACTGAGCCGTTGGGCGCATCGATCGATGTGACCGACTCGGTTTTGGGTTCGCGATCGTAGGCGCGGGTCCGAGCATTTTGGGCCGTGTGGGCTTGTCCAGAGAAAGGAGTTAAGATGAAGCGTTGGATTTTTTCCGGGTTTCTTGGTTTTCCTCGGCACATCGAGCGGAGATGCGGCCTTTCTCTATTTAGTGTTGATCGATCAACGTGGGCCTTGAACGCGGCCAGGAGATGGCACGATGGGCGCCGACGCCGTTCACCCGACCGACCAGATTCTGCACGCTTTTGGGCTGGGCAAGCTCGACGACGTCTCATCCGCCTCGGTGAGCAAGCACCTAGAGTCGTGCCCTTTGTGCCAGCGTCGGGTCGCCGAGCTATCGTCGGACGAGTTCCTGGGCCGGCTCCGCAATGCCCAGGGATCGCCGGAGATGTCGGCAGCCAACCGGCCCCAGGTTGGTGACGCGACCGCTGACCGCGGCCCGGCCATCGCCATCGCGCTGCCGCCGGCCGACACCATGCCGCCGGGCCTGGCCGACCTTCCCGATTACGAGGTGATCCGCGAGCTGGGGCGCGGCGGGATGGGGGTGGTCTACCTCGCCCGGAACAAGCTCATGGGCCGTCTGGAGGTGCTCAAGGTCGTCGGCGGGCACCTGATCGAGCGGCCCGGCGTGCGCGACCGGTTCCTCCGCGAGGTCCAGTCGGCCGCCAAGCTGCAACACAAGAACATCGTCGCCGCCTACTCGGTCATGAAGCTTGGTGAGAGCCTCATCCTTGCCATGGAGTACATCGACGGGCAAGACCTGGCGAAGATGGTGCAGTCCCGCGGCCCGCTGCCGGTGGTCCACGCCTGCTACTTCATCTACCAGGCGGCGCTCGGCTTGCAGCACGCGCACGAGCGGGGCATGGTCCACCGCGACATCAAGCCGGCCAACCTGATCTTCGCCACCGAGGGCAAGAAGGGCGTCGTCAAGCTCCTCGACTTCGGCCTGGCCAAGGTCACCAGCGAAGGCCAGACCGACAGCGGCCTGACCCGCGAGGGCCAGATGCTGGGCACTCCCGACTACATCGCCCCCGAGCAGATCCGCGACGCCCAGTCGGCCGACATCCGCGCCGACATCTACAGTCTGGGCTGCACTCTCTATTACCTCCTGACCGGCGGGCCGCCATTTCGCGGCGAGCACCTCTGGGATGTTTACCAGGCCCACTTTTCGATGGACGCGGGACCGCTGAACCTCGTTCGCCCCGAGGTCCCCGCCGAGTTGGCCGCCGTGGTGGCCAAGATGATGGCGAAGGAGCCGCGCAGGCGGTTTCAGACACCCGGCGAGGTGGCCCAGGCGCTGACGCCGTTCTTCAAGCCCGCGGCGGTGCAGCCGGCCAGACCGAGCGCCGAGATGCCGCGTCTCGAAACGCAAGTCGCCTCGACTCGGCCTCCAAGTGCCGTTCCCGGGCCGGCGCAGCCGGCAACCCTGGCCGCGGCTCCTACCGCGGCCGGTCGACGGCCGCGGAAGAACGTTGCGGATAGGTTGGCATGGGAGAGCCTGATCGAGATCAAGGAAGACGAGCCATTGATCGAGGCGGCGAAACCGAAACGGGCGGAGCCGAATCCCGCGCCGGCCGAGGCGCAGGTCCGCCGGCCGCCGTGGGTCTGGCGGGCGACCATCGCCGCGTCGGTGTTCGGCGCTCTGGCGCTGGGTGTCATCATCTACGCGGCCGCCGACAAGGGACGTATCAAGAAAGTGGGCAATCGCGCAGGCAAAAACCGCCCGGCGTCCCAGTCAGTGAAGGAACACTCCGGCGATGCCGCTCCGCCCAAGTCGATCGAGAATTCCATTGGGATGACGCTCAAGCTGACGGCTTCCACCCGCGCGACGGTCCCGGCGGATGCGAATCTATTTTCAGGAAAATATTATAAGGTGTTCAATGATTTCCTGAGCTGGCATCAGGCACGGGATAAGTGCCAAGAGATGGGTGGGCATCTGGCGATCGTGCGGAACGACGCCGAGAATCGATTCATCCTGTCTTTGCTTTCCAAAACCGCACTGGGATCGGCATGGCTCGGCGCGACTGACGAAGAGCGAGAAGGACGCTGGGTATGGGTGGACGGTTCGGATTTGACGTACAACAAATGGGACATTAACCAACCCAACAACAATGGCGGCCGCGGCCCCGAAAACTATCTGATGATGGAACGGTCGCGCGACGGTGCCTGGAACGATTATTACGACGACGGAACCGGCCAACACCATCCCGGATTTGTTTGCCAGTGGGACGACAGCGCCTCCACGAACCTGATTCGACGCGGCGTGATGACTACGAAATCCGCATCGCCGGACGGCAATGGCGTATCAGGGCGAACTTGGAGAAACTCGCTCTCCATGACGATGGTCCGGATCGAGCCGGGTACGTTTACGATGGGCGGCAACGCGTGCAACCAGGAGAAGCCGGCCCGTACGGTCTCGATCACAAGGCCGTTTTCACTCGGAGCGTACGAGGTCACTCGTGCACAGTATCGAACGGTGACGGGAGCAAGTCCGAGCGAATTCCCCGGCGCGGACGACCTTCCCGTGGATACGGTATCCTGGATCGAAGCCGTCCAATTCTGTAACAAACTCAGTGAGCGGGAGCAGCGGAAACCGTACTACCGGATCGGCGGCAGGGTCGTCGCGGTCCTCGGTGGGAACGGGTATCGACTCCCCACCGAGGCGGAGTGGGAATATGCTTGCGGCGATGACAAGGCCGACCTGAATGCTGTTGCTTGGTTCAAGGCGAACTGCGGTGGCAAAACCCATCCGGTCGGCCAAAAGCAGCCGAACCGCCGCGGCCTTTACGATATGTTGGGAAACGTCTGGGAGTGGTGCCAGGACGCCTACGACGCCGACTACTACAAGAAGTCGCCGCCGACCGCCGACCCCGCCGGCCCTCTCCAAGGGCAGTCGCATGTCGTCAAAGGCTGTAGCTGGTACGACGGCCCTGAAATCATTCATCCGTCCCACCGAAACTGGAACTGGTTTACGAGAAAAGATCAAGGAGGCAATTCTCTGGGTTTCCGCGTGGCAACATCGGATTTGGAAAAGGTATCGGGGAGCGTTCCTCCCACCAGTCCGTCTGGAGGTGGAGCAGGGCGCTTGACCACCGCTCTTGTACCAACGGCCCCTAAGCTCGTTGCCGAGGCTGGAACTCCACCTGTGAGCAAGCCCAAAGCACCATCGACCGACGCTTTGCAACCGGGAACTTCCTGGAGGGGAAGCACCACCGCGCTGTTTAAATCATGGACGAACGACTTAGGCAAGCCACGACCATTCTGGTTAATAATCAAAGCACGAAGGGTTACTCATTTCAAAGCCGTCGCGGATTCGCCCGGTACGTCGCGTGAAGTGGAAGGGACATTCAAGCACGGCGTGATCCACTGGAATGGGCGCAACGGGAACTCCTCGTGGGAGGGCAAGCTGGTCGGCAATCAACTCGTCGGGACGTTCAAGTCCACGAGTTGGCAAGGAGACACCGCTGGTAAGTTCCGGCTGACGTTGGCTGACGGCCTGCCACCAGCAGCGTCACCAGCCAGGGTCCCTCCGGCGGGACCGGTACGCGCCGCTCGATCCGTCCGCGGCGGCTGGAAAGTCGAGGGCAACGAGCTTGTCAGGGAAGGCCTAGGCGACGGCTGGGTCAGCTTCGGCAGCCCAGACTGGACCGACTACGACTTGACTTACGAGGCTCGTAAGAGCGACGGCCCTCATGGTTTCGGTGGCAGCTTCCGCCAGGGCGATGGTCAGGAATATGGGTTGGCCATAGGCGGGCTCGATGGCAAACACTCCCTCAACCGATGGTCGTCGAACTCGACGCCCCCGTACACATTGATCCAGTCGATTCCCGGCACGATCGAGCCGCTCAGGTGGTACAAGGTGAAAATCTCCTTGCAACGGCAACGCATCCGCATCGAGCTCGACGACCGGGTGCTCTTCTCGGGCACCGACGATTTCAAGCTGAGAGGATCCGTCTCGCTGCGCTTTTTCAACTCCGCCGGGCGCTTCCGCAACATCAAAGTAACCGCCCCTGACGGCACCCTACTCTGGGAAGGCCTTCCCGACTTGCCCTAGAACTGTGGAATGCTCATGGCGACGCGTCCTCCGGGAAGCGCATTGTGGTCATCTCCCACCCTGGCGACCCTTAGAATGCGGACACCTCGATTGTGGGGACGGCCCCGCCGGTCGCACCCAGGCCCGAACCGCCGGGCCTGCCCGATCGTGGGGGTGAGACGGCTCCGGAGTTTGTCGACTCCCCGCAGTCGCCTCCCGGGAACGACCTCGGTGCGGATGCGGACGAGCCCGCCAGGTTCCCGGCCGACGAATTCGACAGCCCGTCGGCCCATCTCGATCCGGTCGCTGAGCTCAGACGGCAAGATTTTGTACTCGCCGCCGTACTGTGCCCCGTACAACGGCAGTTGCGAGCGTGCCAATCGCACGCTCAAGGAGTTGACGGCGCACGTTGCCTGTTGCCAGTAACACCTCGAACGGCGGAGTAGCAGTGGAGTATCTATGAACCGATTGATCGACCTCACTATCAGGTCTCCTCGCCTCCCGGGCCCCGTCTCCTGGCGCACGCGCGCTGCTGCACTCACCATCGCCCTGTTGGGGTCGGCTTCGTATTCTGACCAAACGTTCACTACGCCTTCCAGGAAGCCAATCGAGCTCCAACGTGTAAGGGACAGGACTCCTCTGGACCTTTGTGACGCGCCGGCGTTCGTCGCGTTATTGGAACAGGCCAGGACGATCAAAGGTACTGATTTCGCCAAGGAGCCCCCGCGCGACTCGGTCCCCAGCCAACTCTGGGAGCATCCTGAGCGACATCGGTGTGCATCCGTCGAGATTCGAGGAATCGCCCGCCGTGCTTACTCCGCGCGGTCGAGGCTCGTCGCCGGAAAGCCGTTGATCGAGATCTGGATCACGGTGCCGAAAAGCCCTCTTGGCCCTTACGCTTGCGTTGTCGAGGGCCGACCTGCCAAGTTCCCCGCGAGCACAACTGTTTCCGAGCGGGTTGTGTTTCGCGGCTTTTTCCTCAAACTCATCACGTACCAGGCCGCTGGTGCCGTGCTCGCCGCTCCTCTCCTGATTGGAAAGCTGGAGCACCTTGCCGAGGCGGATCCCGCGCAGCAGATTGAGGACGCGGACGTTGCGCGGCTACCCGTTGCGATGGTTGGCAGGCCTGTTGGTCCACCCGCCGAGGAACGGGTTGAGTTGCAGGTTGATCCGAGCGGTCAGCTTACTGTTGAGGGCACGGCGTTAGCGCGAGCGGATTTGACCAAGGAGCTTGCTCGCCTCGTGCGGAGTGTACGCATCGACGCCAAGTCCGCTGGCGTACCGGTCGATTCGGGGCCTGGAATCCCGGCATTTGTCGCGCTTCGAGCCGCCGATGAAACATCGTGCTCGATCGTTGTCGGACTAATGAGCGATTGCCAGTCTGCCGGATTCCGGCGGTATGTCTTCGAGTCCATCCGCGACAACCCGGCCGCGGCGCAGCCGGCAAGGATAGAACCGTCGCAGCAAAGCCGAAAGGATGGCGACTCGCTTATCGGAGTGCGCACCTTACCGGTACGGCTCGTCGCCGACGAACGGGGCCGCTTCGCCCGAGCTGAGCTCGGCGAGTTGGACTTCCGAAACGCGGAGTCTTTGCGGCGCGAGCTGCACTCGATCTCGAATGACCCGGACCTCCCGTTCGACCGGGCCGCAGTCGTAGTTGACCAAAAACTTAGATACTCCGAGCTAGCTCTGGTCATCAACTCGCTTCTTGGGTCTAGGGTCACGACCGTCACTCTCCGTTTGGCCGGCGCGGCGGACGCTCCTTGACGTGGCGTCCAACGGGAGGGACAGGAGAGCCGCTGTCCGGGGGGGTTCCAGGGGGTCATCCAGGGAGCGAGACCAAGTTTCCTGGCGCTCTCGACCTCGATTGACTCGATAGGCCTTCTGTCATGAGCATCGACTCGGCGCCGCCCGATCGCCAGCCTGACGAACCGCGTCGTCCTCGCGATCATCGCAGGTCCGTGACGACCTACGTCTACGACGGCCAGGGCCAGCTCGTCGGGGCTTCGCGGTGACGCCACAACGTTTACCTACAATGCCCTTGGCGAGGAGACCGAGGTGACCTCGCCGTCGGTCAACAATTCGGGCGGCGTGTCGGCGACCTTCGTGTACGACGCCGACGGCGAACTGGTCGATACCACCGACGCCGACGGGCTGTTAGCGGGCGCTCAAAACCAGCCACCGAGGGGCGCTTGAAAACCAGCCACTTTGAGGAGTCGCAGTTTCGGCAGGTAGGCTTCAAGGGAACCTTCATTTCCCAGGAGCCGTCTCATGTCGAATCTGCTCAAAGTGGCCATGATAGACCTGATCCTGTCCCTGCATCGCAGGCGTTGGTCCCAGCGACGGATCGCACGCGAGCTGGAGATCAGCCGCGAGACCGTCGCGCGCTACGTTAAGCGGGCCAGGGCGGCGCCAAAACCAGCCAATGCGCCCCCCGGCTCGACCCCTCCCGAGACGGAGCCGATCGTCCCACGTCTCGGCTCGGTTGCAGACACCATCGAACGAGGACACGGTCGCCCGAGCGAATGCGAGCCCTGGCGAGATCTGATCCAGTCCATGTGCGATGCTGGCCTCAGCGCCCAGCGCATTTACCAGGATCTGACCGCGGAACATGCCTTTCCCGGCAGCTACTACAGCATCCGTCGCTTCGTCCGCCGCCTGGAACCGACGCGTGAGCTCCCATTCCGTCGCCTCGAATGCGAGCCCGGTGATGAGGCTCAAGTCAACTTCGGCACAGGCGCACCAGTTGTCGGGCCGGACGGCAAGCGCCGCAGAACTCATGTCTTCCGCATCGTGCTGTCTCACTCGCGAAAGGCGTACAGCGAGGCCGTCTACCGCCAGACCACCGACGACTTCCTGCGCTGCCTCGAGAATGCCTTCCGTCACTTCGGCGGAGCACCGCGGCGATTGGTTCTGGATAACCTCAAGGCCGCGGTGAAAAAGGCCGACTGGTTCGATCCCGAGCTCAATCCCAAGGTCCGCTCCTTTGGCGAGCATTACGGCGTGGTGTTCTGGCCCACGCGGCCCTATACGCCCCGCCACAAGGGGAAAGTCGAAAAGGGCGTCGACTACGTTCAGGACAACGGTCTGAAGAGGCGAAGCTTTTCCAGCCTGGAGGAGGAAAACGTCTTCCTGCTGGAGTGGGAGCTGACCGTGGCTGACACGCGGATCCACGGCACCACGCGCCGCCAGGTGGGCAAACACTTCGCCGACGTGGAGCGGAAGGCGCTGGTGCCATTGCCATTGACCTCCTTCCCGTCGTATCAGGAAGCGCACCGCACGGTACACCCCGACGGCCACATCGAGATCGGGCGGGCTTATTACGCAGTGCCGCCAGAGTACCTGGCACGGGAGGTCTGGGCGCGGTGGGACGGTCGCTTGGTGCGGATCTACAACCAGCGAATGGAGCCGATCGCCGTGCACACCAGGCAGGAGCCGGGCCGATTCAGCACGCCACCCCAGTATATCGCCTCGGAGAAGATCAGCGGGGTCGAACGCGGCACCGCTTGGCTCATGGGCAAGGTGGCTAGCCGGCTGGGCCCGCAGAGCGCCGCTTGGGCCGCGGCCATGATCGAAGCCCGCGGTGTTGAGGGAGTGCGGGTGCTCCAGGGTCTCTTGAGCCTCGCCAGCCGTTATCCCATTTCGGCGATCGAGCGGGCCTGCGAGGTCGCCACCGGTTACGGCGTTTATCGTCTCCGCACGATTCGAGCGCTCGCCAAGCGTCAGGCGCCCAAGCAGGAAACGCTGCCCTTCTTGAGCGACCATCCCATGATTCGTCCCATGAGCGAGTACGGCCAGTTCGTCCACGACGCATTCCAATTCCGGAACGCCAAGCCATGAACCAAATTCTCCCGAGGCCCTGCCAAACGATTGGGCTCGCCAGATCGCCGCCAACACGGTGCGGGGTTTCCCGGGTGGAACCGATGGCTGAAGGCATCGGGGGGCGGGACCAGCGGCCCCAGTTCCCGCCCCCCGAACCCCCCACCCCCTTCCCTCTTCTCTGTTCCCTGTTCCGCTTGAGAAACACCTTGTCTTCCCTCAGCAAGCTCGACCTCGGGGCCGCCCTGATCTGCTCGAAAAGACCGAAAGATGCTCGATGCCTTGATGAGTGAACCAGTATCGCAACAACGGATTCACATACTAGGAGATCTATCAATGAACGAAGCTTTGAGAAAAACGCTCAAGCAACTCCGCCTTTCTGGGCTGTCGGAAAGCCTGGAGATTCGCCTGCAGGAGGCTGCCGGGCATGGCCTGAGCCACGGCGAGTTTTTGGAGCTGATCCTTCAGGACGAACTGGCCGTGCGTGCCGATCGCCAGTTCCAGCGACGGTTCAAAGCGGCCGAATTTCGCGAGCGGAAATCGCTGGAGGATTTCGACTGGTCGTTCAACCCGTCGATCCCTCGCAAGCAGGTTTACGACCTGGCGAGCTGCCGGTTCCTCCGCGAGGGCCGGGACGTGCTTTGGGTGGGGCCGCCAGGACTGGGGAAGAGCCATCTTGTGCAAGCGATCGGCTATCAGGCCGTCAAGGCCGGATACACGGTCCTTTACCGATCGATCTTCGACCTGGTCCGCGACTTCCTCCACGATGAAGTCCTGGGCCAGGACGACAAGATGCTGACGAAGTACCTGAAGCCCGAACTGTTGATCATCGACGACATGGGGATGAAGCAGTTGCCCAGGCGGTCGGGAGAGTGCCTCTTCGAGGTGGTGATGCGCCGGTATGAGACGCGGTCAACGATGATGACTTCAAACCGTCCCCTGGAGGACTGGGGGAAGCTGCTGGGCGATGTGCCTAGTGCTACGGCGATCTTGGACCGGTTTCTGCACCACGCGGAGATCGTACGGATGACGGGACCCAGTTATCGGCTGCGTCACCGATCGGCGACGGATAGCGAGGGGGTTGCTGATCCACAACCAGCCAAAGCGCCCACCGGCTCGGATGAGGAGCAACCGAGTTCAAAACCAGCCAAAGCGCCCACCGGCTCGGATGGGGAGCAACCGAGCTCAAAACCAGCCAAAGCGCCCACCGGGTCCCAAGCTGGTAGAAAAGGACCAGGCAGGACGGACAGGAAGCGTTAGACTAGGGAGTAGCCCCGTGCTGTCGAAGAGTTCAACAAGAGAGAGGTTCACCGACCGATCCGGCAAAGGAAAGCGAGATGTTAGTCAGTTCGGATATGCATAGAGTAATGTCGAATTGAAAACTGTACCTACCCGCAAGGGGTGGCTGGTTTTGAAGCGCCCATAAGTGGCTGGTTTTGAAGCGCCCGATGACAGACGGGCGCCGTACGACGTACTCGTTTGACTCGCTGGGCGACCAGACGGGCGAGACCTGGCTCAATAGCTCGGGCGGTGCGATCTACACGGCAACATTCACTTATGATTCGGCCCGCGAATTGACCGGCGCCGACGACGCCAACGCGACCTTGACGATGGCCTACGACAGCGACGGCCAGCTCGGGACGATGGTGACCTCCGGCCCCGGGACGGGCCAGCCGACCGTGACCCTGACCTACGGCTACGATCCGTCGGGCGACGTGACCAGCATCAAGGACAGCCTGTCGGGCTCGGGCGCCGCCGGCCAGGCGATCACGACCTACCAGTACGACCCGGCGCTGCGCTTGACGACCGTCACGCAGTCGCTCGGCGGCACGACGTATGGTGAAATCACGATCACCTACGACTCGGGCGGCCGGATGACGAAGGAGTATGAGAGTGAGGACGCTACGGGCACGATTGTGATCACCGGAGACAGCTACGACGCGGCCAACGATATCACGGGTATCTCCAGCACGACGGGCACCGAGGGCAGCCCGTTCATCCACACCACGTTCGTGTCGGACTCGCCGACCTACAACAGCGACGGCGAGATGACCCAGTACTCGCAAACCTACAGCGGCAATAACGTGCTCAACACTTACACCTACGACCACGCTGGGCAACTGACCGGGTCAACGGGCACGGTGAACGATTCCTACTCGTACGACCTCAACGGCAACCCCAACTCGACCGGCTACACCACCGGCGCCGGCAACGAGATGACCGCTTCGCCGGGGTACACGTATACGTACGACAATGACGGCAACCTGATCAGCTCGACGAATACGTCCACCAGTGTGACGACGACCTATACGTATGACTACGACAATCGTCTGACCAATGTCACGGTGGGCGGCACCGTGATGGTGACCTACACCTACAACGCACTCGGCCAGCGCATCGGCACCGACGACAGCGGCACGCAGACCTGGACCGTTTACAACGGCAAGAGCCCCGACGCCAATCCCTACGCCGATTTCAACGGCTCCGGCGGCGTGACCATGCGCTACCTCGATGGCCTGGCGGTCGACGAGCTCTTCGCGCGGACGAGCTCGAGCGGCACCCTGGCGTGGTACCTGACAGATCAGCTCGGCTCGGTCACGGACGTGGTGAGCAGTTCCGGCACCGATCTCGACCACATCGTCTACGACCCTTACGGCAATATCGTGACCGAGACCAATGCCAGCAACGGGGATCGGTTCAAGTTTGCGGGGATGGAGTATGACTCGACGACGGGGATTTACTACGACCATGCGCGGTATTATAATGAGGCTATCGGGCGGTTTATGAGCCAGGATCCGTTGGGGTTTGGGGGCTGGGACTGGAACCTCTATCGCTATACCAACAACGATCCGCTGAAAGCACGCGACCCCAGCGGCGAGGGCGGGCCGATGTCGGCGGCGGGAGGGGCGTTCGGGGCTACCGTTGGCATTGGCCTGGGCGCGGTTCTCACGGGCGGTACAGTTGCTCTGACGGCGCCGGTGACTGTACCGGTGGGGATTGTGGTCGGCGGGACCGTCTTGGTTGGGGCGGGAGCAGCTTGGGTTTTCGGACGGCAGACCGGCAGCCAACTTGGGAACTGGTTTGACGGCGTCCTCACTGGCATACCCATCGGAACGATGACCGGTGGGCTGCTGGGCGGTCCGAGGGTGCCGCCTCCACCTCCTCCACGCCCGCGTCCCCCGATTCCTCCCGGCCTTCTTCCGGGCCGATTCCGCCCTGGCCCCGGTACCAACGGTCCGCCCACAGTAACGCCACATTAAGCGAGCTCTGCCTGCAGTCGGGGGAGCCGACGTGCGGCGATCGCCAGCGGACTTTGAACGGCCTTGCCGGCAGTGCGTGACGTGGGTTTTCCCCGGAGCGGGCTATGCTTGGGTTCAGGATCAAAGCATTTTCCCATCTAATCGCCATGCTAGCTCTCGTCGATTGCGTCGTCGTACTGCTGGCTCATTCGTCCGAACAACGGTCGACCCCGCCGGCCGACTCCACGATGCGAGCCGTCATTCTTCTATTCTTGTACAACCTGATAGCGATTAATCTACGCGCATTTCGATTCTGCCACGGTGTAAGGCTCGCTCGCAGAGACGGGGGGCGCGACCTTGATGCGGCGACGGAGACGTTAAAGCCGCGACCCCTTCGCCGGGCATTTCTATTCGCGTTTTTGATATTCCCAGCTATCGCATTGCTCTTCTGCGCCTCCGCATGGGCGGTGTCCTCGGCTATGAGGATTGGGCAGCAACGGATCATCACGACGCCTGGCATCGGCGTTCTCGCTGGGTGCCTGATCATCTTTGTCTGTTTCGTCGAAGTCCAGGGGCTCCCTCGCATTTGGCTCGTCAGTTGCGTCTGGTGGTTTCTCGTGATGTTGATCACCGAAAACCCATCCTCCCCTCTCGGCTTTGGAATGGATGGCCTGATGCAGCGCGGCATGCAGTGGACTTTACTCCTTACTGGTGAGAATGCGATCTTCTTCACAGCTCGGCGTGCAACAGGGGGCAGAAAACACGTGAAGAAAGCCGGAGTTGGGGAAAGGAGGGCGGGGCCGACATCGGAAAGATAGGCGGGACTCGGCTCCCTTCGCCGCAGCGTCCAGGGGGTCTCCAGGGGGTCAGACCATCCAGGGGATCAGACCAAGTTCCAAGTTTCCAGCCCATCTCGATTTCGACTGACCCGAGAGGAATTCCATCACGAGCGCCGAGTCGCCGCCGCCCGATCCCGACGAGGCTGGTGAATCGCATGATCCTTGCGGTTATTACTACGCCGTGACGAGCTTGGTGTACGACGAGCGGGGAATCGTTGCGGGCGTCGTTCGACAAGATGGCCGAGCACCAGCGACAACGCCCGCTCCGGCTCGTCGTTTTCGTTGGGAACACCTTCCGGAGAAACGACTGCTCGCGCTGACGGCTGATGGAAAGACGGAATACTGGCGCGACAATCTGACCCGATATCTGGTCGTTGAGCCCGATCCCACCACCGGCACGATCAAGCCCGTCCCCAAACGGGGTAGGCCGGTGTATATGTGGCTGTGCCGGAAGGAGCGCGAAGGGCGGTGAGCGGGCAAGTCATAACCGCCAAAAGGGGCGGAGGCCACGACGTGGAAAAGACACCAAGTCTTCGATCGTCGGAATTGGCGTCCCCGCCCTTCGATCGCGCGTGATGGCTCGCGGATTCGCCGCGACCGACGGTATGCCGTGTTTCACTCCGTTGACGGTGGGATGGGGCGAAAGTCGCTTGCTCCGAGCGTTCCTCGATGCGTCTCAGCAAGATCGCCATCGGATGACTTCTGCCACGGATGTACCGGGTCCTTTTCGCGATGCGCGCAGTGGCACCCCCAAAAAGATTCCCGGAGAATTTTTAAGTCGAATCTGGATAAAATGTTCCGATCGGATTTCGTGAAAAAACCGACGTAGGTGCATTCACCAAATTTGGAATTCGTGTTATTATAATAGGTAGGATAGGCAGAGTGCGCATTCAGATTCCTTCACGGGCTGCCGAGTCGCCGACACGATCTCATCAACTGTCAGTTGCCTGTCGTCAGTTGTCAGATAACCCAGCTACGCGCGTCCATATCCTCTTACTGCCGGCTACCTAATTGCAAGCTGCGGCACCAGTTGCGTGGCGACGAGCGGCCGGTCGGTCGTATCGAGTTTGCGAGTTTTGCGGTGCAGGCCGTGCCAAGGCGCCGTCCGGGTCCTTGGTGGCGACCAAGGCAGCAAGTCTCCAGCGCTAGAACATGAGACGTCGCGATCGATTACGGGACGCCCCGAGGCGATTCGATGCGCTGATTCGCGGGGCTCGAGAGGTGCTGAAAGCGGTCGAAGTTGACGACACAAGGACCAATGGACCAACAACTTTCGACGAACACCCACTTCTCCGCCGGTCTCCGAGGCGTTTCGTTGCCGACCATCGTGAGACGAGACTGGAACCCTTCGAAAACGTCTCATCCAGTCTCATTTTTTCTCATCAAGAAGTCGTTGTCATTCGTGTCGCGCGCGGCGAGAGGATCGCGGAGCCTTGCCCAAAAACTGCAATAGGCTGCAATCTGAGCCCCTACAACCGGCATCTCGGGCAGAACCCGTTGCTGGCAGCCATCCGAGACGCGAAATGGTTACAACCGTTTCAACCCGTCATCTCCACGGTTGAATGAGAGCGCTCATCGCAAACGTGCTTGATCGATGGTCTCACGGCTCGGAGGGTCTGGCTTGTTCGATGGCCGGTTCGTACATCGAGCCCCGGAGCTTCTCGAGCAACCGCTTGGTAGCCTTGATGCCCTCGGGCTCGCTCAGACGGCCGCCTTCGTATTCAATCCCGACGAAGCCGTGGTAGCCGGCGTCGGTGACGATCTTGAGGATCCGCGCGTAGTCGAGCTTTGTCTCCTTGCCATTCTCGCCGAAGTCGTAGCTCTTGGCCGAAACGCCTTTGGCATAAGCCATCATCCGCGCGATCGCGTCGTAAACGTCGATCTGGTAATTCCCCTTGCCGTCCTGGAGAAAGTTGCCGAAGTCGGGCAACGTTCCGAAGGACGGCTTGTTGACGGCTTTCATCAGGGCAATCATCGCGTCCGGGTTGCTCGAAGGCCCGCCATGATTTTCGCAGATGATCGAGATCCCGTTCTTGGTGCCGTAGTCGGTGAGCAGCCCGCACGCTTCGGAGACCGGGCCGAGGTTGGTTGGACTGTAATGATGCCCCGTGTTGACGCGAATCGCGTGGCAGCCCAAGGCGGCCGCCGCGTCGACCCACTTCTTGTGGTTGTCGACCGCCTTGTGCCGGTCGTCCTCCTTTTCGGCGCTCAAGTCTCCCTCGCCGTCGATCATGATCAGAACACAGGTCACGCCCACGTCGCCGGCTCGCTTCTTCAAATCCTTGAGGTAGGTCGAATCCTGCGCCTTGTCCTTGAAAAACTGGTTCACAAACTCGGCCCCCTCGATGCCGTAGTCTTCGCGGGCGATCCGGGGAAAATCGAGGTTGTCGATCTTCCTGGCGAAGAGGGCTCGGTGCAGGGACCACTCCGCGAGCGAGATCTTGAAATCCCCGATCGGCCCCGCCTTGGGCCGGCCCGTCACATCCGCCCCCAGAGCCAGGGACGAGCCGACACCGAGCAAGGCCCCGCCCGCAACCGCACCCTCCAGAAATACACGACGATTCATTTGGCGTTCACTCATCGCACCGGTCCCCCGCTCGAACGGTCTCGACCCTGCCAGGTGGATCAAGTCCGTCGGATTGATGATCTGCATTGCAAGCGTTCGAATAAGCCCGAAGTGGGAATCTTATCCGGACGGTATGATCAACACAAGGAACGGGAGCCGTTCCAAGCCGATCCGCGGCGCCGTGGAGATCCGTTGGATATCGGGCTGAGCTTGGGGCGCTCCGCCAAAGACGATGGCCGCATCAAGATGGCGCCGGGAACCGACCTAGTCGCGGCGCGAAATACGTGTCGCCCTTCGCTCCGCGTATGGACTTTCTTGCGCGGACCGAACGACGACTTTGCCTCCAGATCGTTGTAGATCAACTCGCAAATCGCTGACTGAGCGGCCGAACGCGTCGCTCGATCCTCGCCAAAGCTGAAGATCGCCTCGTATTCATCGGGCTTGGGATCGTAATTGCGGGACAAGAGCAGAATGCTCAGGGCAAGCTCGACTTTCCGTGCCTCGTCGGCATCCTCCGCTTCGACAAGACATCGAATCAGCGCATCATACTCGCGGTCAGTTCCGCGCACGGGCGGATGAGGAAACATCCAGCTCCGCCCATCACCCATCCGGACCCAAATGCCGTGCTGGAAATCTCGGCGTCTCCTCACCTTCTGTTCAACCATGGCTCGGCACCTATTCCCTCGGTTGGGATGTTCAGATCATTCGAACCACCGAAAGCCCGCAACCCAGATTCCCCAGACTCCTGCGAACGAAGGCCCCTCGAAGTGCGATGCCCCCTCAATTAAAAACTTAGAACACGTTTGCTCGTGACGCACCTAGCAGATCAAAGAAGAACAAAACACCCAGGATTGGGATCATCCATGCCAATCAACGGGTTGTTCCGGCGCGGCGGTTATCCAGGTTCGGCGACTGCGCAGCGAGTCGTTCGGCACGCTCAGGGCCGAATGGATAGGCCAGGCGCTGGTTTACGCAGCGATAAAGGCCGATGTGGCGGACCGGCTTGCCGCCCCGCTCGACCCAGAAGTCGGTAATGTGCTCGACCTGATGGAACCATCGCGCATAGTAGGGAGCTTCTCCGTGGGTTCTGGTATCGAGATTGTCCGGCTCGTTGACCGTGACCAGAATGCCGTCGCGCCCGACCCAATCTTCGGGACGGCTCCAGAAGGCGAATCCGCGCGGGTCATCGGCGTTGTAACAGAGCACGGGCCGTTTCCCACCCAGGGCGTACGCGATCTGAGCGCTCTGGTACCAGTAGCGCGTGAAGACAAAAGTCTGCGGATCGTAGAGGAGCCCGAGCTGTCTGATCCGGACAGCGACCTGGTCCCAGCCGTAAAGGTCGATCGTGGGGTCGGTGCGGATATCGACCACTCCCAAGCGTCCGTCGTCACCGCGCTGGAACCAACCCGTATGAAAGTGCCAAAGCGCAACCGCGAGCACGCCGCAAGACCACACGGCCCCGCCGGCAAGCAGGCGACGGGTCCGCCCAGGATTTTTCGCGTACAACCCCCACCACCGGTTTCCCAGGATCGGAAACAACGAGGCCAGGCCGATCAAACCCCAATGGGGCAACACCGGCCGGAAGCAGGCCACGGCCGTGAAAAGACCTGACGGGACGACCGCAAGACAGAGCAAAAGCCGCTGGGGAACGAGCTGGTTGCCGCTCGTCAACCAGCCTCGAATCCCTCCCACCAAGATGATGACCAGCGGGAGCCAGATCCACGGAAACAGATAAGCCACCTGACCCAGCAGGGCCGCAGCCAGGCAGTCGGGCCGCAGTGTCCAGCTCCCGACCGCTCGACCGCCCTGGAAGAGAAACGACGCCCAGTGGTGATCGGCGTTCCAGAGCAGCACCGGACTGAAAAAGGCCAGACCCAAGAGCAGCGCCAGATACGGCCCCGGTTGAAAAACCCAGCGCCACATCCGACGGTGCAGCAAGACGAAGAGCACGGCGCCCATTGGAAGTAAGCACGCATGGTACTTGCTGAGCATCGCTCCGCCCCACGCCAGACCGACCCAGATCCAGGGCAGGAGCCGGGCGCTGGGAGGGCCCTCGAGCGCGACGCTGAGACGGTCGATCGTCCACAGCCAGAAGAACAAGAGCGGACCGTCGGGCAAGGCCAGCGTCGACGCAGCCAGTCCGTAATAACCCGAGATGTTGAGCGCAAAGGCAGCCAGGAAGCCGGCCCAGCCGCCATAATATCGAGCTGTCAGCCGGCCCAGGACCCAGGTCGAGCCCGCGAAAAGCAAGATAAACCCGATCCGCAACCCCACTGTAGACTTCGCCGCGCCCGGCAGAAGCAACCCCACTGTCTCCACCCAAGCCGTCATCGGAGGATGGTCGTAATAGCTCAATGCGGGATGAGCCGCATAGAGAAAGTGGTAGGCTTCGTCGTTTCCCAGTCCCAGGCCGAAAGCGGGAATGAGGCGAACCAGCGCGGTCGCGACGATCAAAGCCAGAAGCGCGGCTCGAGGCGACATTCTCGGCGTCATACAGCCTCCTTGCCATCGTTGCAGCACAGCGAGCCGCATTCTGGAGCAGTCCCGCGGCTTCCGGAGATCCCCGCAGCCTCACCTTGCCGCCAGCCCCCAGACTCGTCCACAATAATCTCGATAAACTGGTTGCTCGTCAACTCCGACCGGTACGGAGGACCGTCCGCCATCGCGTGGTGAAGCATGAACTCCCCAAGCCAATCCGCCGTCGCACCGCCGGCCGCCTTCGAGCCGCCTGCCCCGGCCGAGAATGCAGTCGAACAAATCCGACCAACGGGTGCGCCGCATGTTTGCATCGATTGCACCGCGGTATGATCTACTGAATCATGTACTGAGTCTGAACATTGATCGTAGGTGGCGAGCCTTCACCACCAGGGTCGTCGCGCCCAACCCGGGCTGCCCGTGCTCGATTGTTGCACCGGAACGGCCGACCTGGCTCTGGCGTATGATCGGGCTGGCGGGGGGCAATCGCCGATTGTCGGCACCGACTTCTGCCGCCAGATGTTGGTCGTCGGTTTGGATAAAGTGCACGAGGCCGGGGCGGCTGGGCGCATCACGCTTGTCGAAGGCGATGCCCAGCGGCTGCCCTTGCCCAGCGACTCGTTCGCGGTGGTCAGCGTGGCTTTCGGTCTCCGCAACGTCCGCGATACGGTCCAGGGGATTGATGAATTGATCAGGGTCGCACGCCCTGGAGGAAAGGTCGCGATCCTCGAGTTTTCCCGGCCGCGGGGCCAGATTCTGGGGCGGCTTTACCTGGTGTTTCTCCGCCGCTTGCTGCCGCGGATCGGTCAGGCGCTGGCTCCCAACGACGATCGCGCCTACGACTATCTACCTCGCAGCGTCCTCGAGTTTCCCGACGGACAGGCGATGCTCGACCTGCTTGCCTCGCGAGGCTTGACTGACCTCAAACAGTACCCCCTCACCCTGGGCATCGCCACGCTCTATGTCGGTTTGAAGCCAGCCTCCCTTGCCGGTCGCATCCAGGAGTCACTCGGATGACGCTCGTTGGCCCCCATGACTCGCGCGATCTGGTCGTGGCGATGACGGGCGCAAGCGGGGCGGCTTATGCCCTCCGTTTGATCCAGGTGCTCTGCCGGCTCGGCCGCACGATCCATTTCTCGCTCAGCCCGAGCGCGGCCGAGGTCTTGTACGAGGAGACAGGCCGGCAAGCCGATCTCGATCGATTCGACCTGGCAACCTTCGGCGATCTGTCGCCGGGCCGGCTCGTCTATCACCATTACCAGAACTTCATGGCCGGGATCGCCAGCGGTTCATTTCCCACCGCGGGGATGGTCATCGTTCCTTGCAGCATGAGCACGATGGGAGCCATCGCCAGCGGGATGTCCACCAACCTGATCACCCGCGCCGCAGATGTTCACATCAAGGAACGCCGCAAGCTGATCCTGGTCCCGCGGGAAACACCACTCTCCCAGATTCACCTCGAAAACATGCTGAAGGTGACTCAGGCCGGCGCCGTTGTGCTGCCTGCGATGCCGGGATGGTATCATCGCCCCCGTCAACTTGATGACCTGATCGATTTCATCGTCGCGCGGATTTGCGATCAGCTTGGCATTACCGAATTCCTTGGCCCGGCGATGGGGAGACGAAGTGCCGATCGATCCGCCGGACGAAGCGACCTGGGAATCGCCGAGAGGCCTGGGTGAGTTCATGCCCGAACAACTGCCGGAGGAACGCGGAGATGATTGCTGACGGTCAGGCGTTGCGACCCCGGCCCGTCGTGCTCTTGACGGGTGCCTCGACGGGAATTGGAGCGGCCCTCGCGCGGGAACTGGTCCGGCAGAAAAAAGTGCAAGCGATCGTCCTCACGGCCCGGCGGGCCGATCGCTTGCGGCAGTTGGCTCTGGAACTCGTGTCGGCGGCAACAAGCCTCGAGGTCCTCACGATCGACGCCGACCTGGCCGATCCCGCAACTCCGCGGCGCCTGGTCGAAGCGACCCTGGAGCGGTTCGGCAGAATCGATGTGCTGATCAACAACGCCGGTCTCGGCCTGCCGACCCTCTTCGCGGACTCTATTCCCGAACAACTCGCACGGCAGATCGCCGTGAACTTGACCGCCCCGCTCATGCTTACGCGGTTGAGCTTACCGTCGCTGATTAAAACTAAAGGTATGATCATCAATATTGGTTCGGCGATTACCTGCGTGGCCAGCTCGGCCCTCGGTGCTTACGGCGCGACCAAGGCTGGACTGGCTTACTGGAACGACGCATTGCGCCGCGAGCTTTACCGCACGGGCGTCCGCGTCTGCCTGGTCGAGCCTGGACCGATCAAGACCGAATTCATGGACGCTCTCAATGCGCTCGTACCTCCCGGCGAGAAGCCTCATCAGATCCTCGACAACGCCGCTCCCTGGATGACGGCCGACGTGCGGGAAGTTGCCCGGCGCGTCACTCGCCTGGTCGATCACCCCAGGCGCCGGCTGTCGCTCTTGAAACGCCTCGTCTGGCCGTTCCGCCTTCTCGGAGTGCTCGCCCGGCTTTGCCCTCCGCTGGGAGACCGGCTGGTGGTGATGTTCCAGCGCGAATCGCGCCGGCCCGCGACGGGGCCGGCGTGATCTGTTGGAATGACACCTAATCCGGCGGGCGAATCACACCTTTCGACCCAATTACCGGCATTCCTCGCCGGCTTTGTCACCGAAGAGCCCCGCCGCGGCCTCCTTCATCTGCTCGGGGCTCATGTCACGCACGTGCGATGCCAGGGCCCAGCGATGGCCGGAAGGGTCTTCGACCACGCCATACCGATCGCCCCAAAATTGGTCGGCCAGCGGCATGATGAGCTTTGCCCCCGCGCCCAAGGCCTGCTGATAAAGCGAGTCGAACATCCTCGACGTACAGATGAATCGTGACGGGCGTGGCGTTCAGCCCCAGCGGCGACACGGCACCCATCTGGGGGAATTCGTCGTTGAGAAGAACCCGAGAGTCACCAATCTGAAGATCGGCGTGCAAGAGCGACTTGCCATCGGGCGCCACGCTTCGCCGAATCTCCTTGGCGCCGAAAGCCTGCTTGTAGAACTCGATCATGTCCACGCCACCGCGCACCGTAAGATGGGGCGTGACAGTGTGAAAACCCGCGGGAATGCGCTGGGCGGAATCGTGCATGTTCTCCTCCGGATGGGTGTGAGAGAAAACCTACTTTCCCATTAATCTTCGGGACCTTTGGGCCCCTTCGGCTGTCGAGAGTTGAACTCGTCGGCTCGCTTCTGGAGCTGTCGAGGCGAGAGGTCCTCGATTCGCGTCGCGATCGACCATCGGTGGCCGAAAGGATCTTGCAGAATGCCGTAGCGATCTCCCCAGAATGAGGCGTGATCGTGTGAAAATCTTCCAGTGCCTTGGTCGCTCTGGCAGACATTGTTGACTCTCCTCTGGACGGGTCAATGCCCCAGCCCCAACGCGATTCGACGGTTGGGTGTCTCAAAGTGCGTCTGGGGGGTTCGACAACAACTTTCTCTGGCGTGCGGTCTCAACCAGGATTTCGAGTCGCAACGACTCCGTGCGAGCCACCTCGCGGCCGAAGCCGGTCAGCCGGTAGATGCGCCGGCGTTCGTCTTCCAACTCGAAATCGGGGGCATCCTTCGTCTCTTCGATCAAACCGTCCACAAGCATTCGTTGATTAGACGATCAGGAGTCGGATGTCAAGTCGCGAGTAAAAGGGATTCCGAAATGCCGCGGCGTTTGGTCGAGAGGTTGCCGATCGGCCATCGTGTGAATCGGGAGTCAACCCGGGCGGGTTCATGAGCGTACGACCAGTCGGAGGCTCTGACCACGCCGATGGGCTTGCCCGCGCGCAGAAACGCCCCAGCGCTTTTGCGACCGGGGCGCGGAAGTTGGGTCGCTGATGATTGGTCAATCCGCCGCGCGACGACGACGGGTGCGATTGTAGCCAGCCACGACCATGACCCCCATTCCGGCCAGTACGATCGCCGAAGGCGCAGGTACCGCGGTGAAGCTGATGTCGTCGAGCGCATTGTAGCCGGGGTCGTTGCGGAAGCCGAACATGATTGTATCGGAACCGGTCCCCATGACCGTGACACTCTCGAACAGATAGCCGTTATTCGGGCCGCCTTCCGTTAACGATTGGTCGGTGATAGGACCGAAGATCGGCTTTCCATCGTAGAACGCCGTGAAATCGTTCGGTGTGAGACCGTCACTACCCCAGTAAAAACTGAAGTTGTACAGCACGCCCGGCGTATCCGCGATAGTCTGCGAGAGAAAACCGTCCGCCCCGACCGCGCCCAGGACGAGGAAGTAATTGCCGCTGTGTGGAATCAAACCGTCGCCGAAGTCTGCCCCAGCCACATAGGTGGACCCCGTGACGCCGGAACATGGTCCAATCGGTTAAATCGCCCGTCTCGAAACCAGGGTTGGACACGAGGTTGCCCCCAGCCGAAGCCGGCGCCGCGAACACCAGGCAGAGCACAACTGCTGCCGAGCAAATGACCAACTTCCGCGCGTGCATTATCAGTCACCCCTTTCCGATTGAGGATTCAGACGGGTCGCTATCGCCGAGAGGCCGCGACAGGAGCAAGTGCGACAGTCAAAGGTTGCTACAGTAGAGAAACCGCTACAACCGCTATACTAAGGAGCGTGCTATACTAGACGCGCCGGCAAGCCCAATCAAGTGGAGTGTAAAAAAAAATCGCAAATGCGGCGGCTTCCGGTCGTGCACCCGCGCTAGGGCGGGAACGTAGGCAGACTGCGTTATGTTGGATAGTAGTACTTTTCGCCATAATAGTACTACCAGAATGTGGCGTTCCTGTACTAAACCAATTGAGATTGGTATGATTTGTCCGGGATCATTCATGCAAACGAGGTATCCCGTGTTGCACTTCCTGGTTTGAAATCTCATCGGTCCGGACCACCCATTTGCCCTGGTTGACCCAAGGCGAGGGGTTGCCGTAGCATCAGAAAGCCCTTCCCGGCCCGTTGCATGAAATGGACGTCCAGGCAAGTTTCCTCGAATTGATCCGGCTCGGGAAGGCGGGGGCAACGGCAATGGTTCGGTTCCGCGACTACCTGGGACTGGTTCGTTTCAGCCACACGCTCTTCGCGTTGCCTTTTGCACTGCTGGGTGCGGCCTTGGCCGCGCACGGCCCCGACGGATGGCATGGTCGCGTCCAGGATTGGATTGGAATCCTCCTGTGCATGGCGACGGCCCGCTCGGCCGCGATGGCCTTCAACCGCCTGGTCGATCGGGATCACGATGCGCTCAATCCGCGTACTGCGGACCGGCACATCCCTGCCGGACGTCTCAGTGTGCCGGCAGTCGCTCTTTTCACGGTTCTATGCTCGGCCGGATTTGTCGCCGCCACGATCTTGTTCCTTCCCAACACCTGGCCGCTCTATCTGTCGACGCCGGTGTTGCTATGGTTGCTGGGATACTCCTACAGCAAGCGGTTCACGAGCCTGTCGCATTTCTGGCTGGGCATCTCGCTCTGCCTGGCTCCCGTCGCCGCCTGGATCGCGCTCAAAGGCGCGATCGCCTGGCCGCCCGTCATGCTGGCCCTCGCAGTCTTATTGTGGGTGGCAGGCTTTGACATCATCTACGCCTGCCAGGACGCCGAGTTTGATCGAAGTCACGGGCTCCGAAGTATTCCCAGCATGATGGGCATTCCAGGGGCGCTACGCGTCGCCGCTCTGTGTCATGCGCTCATGATCGCGCCGCTTGTCGGCCTCGGCGTGCTTTACCCGCTTGGGCCGATTTACTTCGTGGGAGTTGCCGCGGTCGCCGTCCTTTTGATCTACGAGCATCTCCTGGTCCGGCCCTCCGACCTCACCCGGCTGAACGTTGCCTTCTTCCAGGTGAATATCGTGATCGGCCTCGCGATGCTCGTCGTCGGCGTCGTGGACCTGCTGGTCTGAGCGTCCTGCGCGGCGGGCAGCACCCCGTACGGGTCGGTGAGTTTGCCGGTTCAAATCCAGTCGCCCCGATGATTCTTAACCCCTTGCATGGCAAAGAGTTTTTCTTGTAGGGTGCGGCGGGATTTGAACTTTTTCGCTAAGACCTCGCCGGAAATGCCGGTCGTTGGCCACTCGTGTGGCGGAACTCAAGCGGCAAGCGGTGCAGAGCGGTCATGACTTGCGATGGCTACGACGACGCTTCCGAAGAAGACGCTGGCGTGAATCCCACCGCACGGCATTGATTGCCAAGGATGGCGACAAATCCGACGCGTTGGACCGGCGAAAGCTGGCGAGTTCGTATCGTGGCGAACTCATCAACGCGGTGCATCATCGGGAGAACATCACTTGCAGATACCCACCGCCGACTTCACACTGGGCCTTTTGATACGCGTGAAATACGGTATGATCAAACCGCGGCGACGGAGTGACGCGGCCGATGGCACGCGGGTGCGGGTCTGGTGGCCTGAACATGGCTGGTGAACCGCTTAGATCGTCTCAACCGCCGCCGAGAGGCGACATTGATTCGATTGGATCAATCAGCGGTTCATTCAGACTTCAATCCGCGCGAGGGATAAAAACACGGGCCACGAGGAGGTGGAAGCGTCGAACGCAATGCGGTAATTGGTCGCATGAAGACTGCAATTGACCACGCTATCTTCAAATGAGGGTTTCCTATGCGGAATGCAGTAGCATTTGCCAATAACGACGTCGCTACCATCGCATGGAGCTATGGCGCCAAACCCGAGGGCTGTATGGGCTTCGCGCTGTATCGCATCGATTCGAAGGGCCGGGAGACGGCGCTGCCCAGCCACGCGGTGTTTCCGGGGGAGACCATTGCACCGGGACAGACGACCGCCCAGTTCCCTGTCCAGAAGTTTTACTGGAAGGATGTCTACGCGCGGCTTGTGGGGGATCAGACGGGGAACTACACCTTCCGCTACAAGGTGGTGCCGCTCGAAGGACGACCGGAAGCGCTCAAGCCGATGGGGTCGCTGCCGATTCTGATGACCAACGAAGTGACCATCTCCGGGGTGTGTTCCGAAAGCGTGACGGCAATCTTCAATCGGGGTCTTATCTCAACGCAACATGTGTCAAATGCATTGAAAGGCAATGTCAGCAAGTCGAGCCTGTTAAAGGCCATCAAAGTTCCCGGGAACCAGTTGCGGAAAGATTTGGCAGGCGACATTCTCGGGACGTTGACCGGGTTTGTCACGAGGGCGAAGACGAGTGGCTCGATCTACGCGGCGCTGTACGAGCTAACGGATCTGGAGTTGGTACAGTCGCTCTTTGGCATCGGAAACAAGTTGAATATTGTGCTCGCGAATATTGTGAGCAAGCCGAAGCCGGGCGGTTCGGAGGAGGTGGCAGGCGAGAACGACGATTCCGAGGCAAAGCTAAAGGAGTCGGCTGCGTCACTACTTTATCGGGAACCGCCGAGCAGCCACATTGTGCACAACAAGTTCCTGATCTACGTGGATGCGAGTGGCACGCCGCAGGCGGTATTGACCGGATCCTGCAATTGGACCGATACAGGAATGTGCGCGCAGACGAACAATTCGATCGTCATTCAGGACAAGCTGGTGGCAGCGCGGTACATGGCGTACTGGAAGAAGCTGCAGATGGATGAAACGGCGCATGAGGCTGGCAGCTCGTTTCAGGACACGCCGCTGCGCACGTTCAACGGCACGGGGAAGAGCCTGAGCCTCGACAAGGGGACCGATGACGCCAGCACGTTGACGAGCTACTTCTCGCCCAATACGCCGAACCAGCGCCGCAAAGGCAAGGGGATCGAGGCCTTCCCCGTGGATATGAAGGATCTGAGCGACCGGGTCATGGCTGCCAAGAATGCGGTGCTGTTCCTGGCGTTCATCCCGGGGACGCCGAGCATTACCGAGTTCGCTGCGGCGGCGCAGAAGGCCAACAAAGACCTGTTCGTGCGCGGATGCGTGACTTCGCCGGATGCAGCAGGGAACTTTTATTACGACCTGAAGGGCACGTCGCCACCGAAGAAGCAGAAGGGCATCAAGAATCCGGCAGCGCCGCAGGACGCGCGGGTCATCTCCGCGAACGCGCTGGACAGGACAGTGCCTGAAGGTTGGCAGAAGGAGCTGCTGAACGCTGGGTTTGCGATTACGCACGACAAGATCGTGGTGATCGACCCGTTTGCCGATGATTGCGTGGTGGTTACGGGCAGCCACAACCTCGGGTACCAAGCTTCGTACAACAATGATGAGAATCTTCTGATGATTGAGGGTAACAAGAAGCTGGCGATGGCGTACGCTACGCATGTGCTGGACGTGTACGACCATTTTTCGTGGCGCTGGACGGTGAACCATGGAACTAACATCGACGTCAATCTGAAGACAATGCCGGGCGACTGGCTCAAGTGGTACTTCGACGCACAGGGGAATATCAGGACCGCGCAGTTGAAGTTCTGGATGCAGGCTTCGGTGTAGAAGTCGGCCTGAATGCGAACAGCGAATGCGAGCTGAACTGTTCTGAAAGTCTCACTACGCGGCGTGGTCAGTCGGCCTTTAGTTTTTCCGCGCTCGACTCAATCGCTTTCGTTCTTTGGTGTTACCTCGGTTCAAACGCCTGCTTCTAGCTCTCCTTCTGAACCTTGCCTCGCTACAATTCCCTGATTTGGCGCGATTCTGAAGCGATCGCGGCGTAGGCAGGAATCTGAGGTTATCCAAAGGTCGTCCTGGTCTTGTTGCTGATACGTTCAATTCCGACTAGAATTCCTGAAATGAGTCCCAGACGAATCGCGAGGAACAAGAGAGGATGGGGCGCGATGTCGAGCGAAGCAAACCGAATCCAACTGATCGGCGAGAAGGTCGAGGCCGGCGAGCGATTGAGCTTTGAAGACGGCCTGGCGCTGGAAGCCTCGAACGACCTCTTCGCGCTGGGCTCGATGGCCAACCTGGTCCGCGAGCGTTGCAACGGCAACTTCGGGTATTACAACGTCAACACGCACATCAACCCCACCAACGTCTGTGTTTACACGTGCGACTTCTGTGCATTCCGGGCCGATATTGGGGAGGATCGGGCCTATGTGATGGACCGCGACCAGATCGTCGGCCGCGCCAGGCAGGCCAGCGCACGCGGCGCGACCGAGTTGCATATCGTCGGCGGGCTCCATAACAAGCTGCCTTTCGATTATTACGTTGACGTCGTGCGCTGGATCCGCGATACCGCCCCAGAGATTCACATCAAGGCTTACACGGCCGTCGAGATCGAGTGGTTTTCCAAGATCGCCCGCCGGCCCGTGGAGGATATTCTCAGATCGCTCGTCGAGGCCGGCCTGGGCAGCTTGCCCGGCGGGGGCGCCGAGATCTTCCATCCCGAAGTTCGCGACCAGATCTGCGGCGCCAAGGCGTCAACCGAGAACTGGTTGAACGCCCATCGGACGGCCCATCGGTTGGGTCTTCACTCCAATGCCACGATGCTCTACGGTCACATCGACCAGCCCAGGCACCGGATCGACCACCTCCTCCGGCTGCGCGCGCTTCAAGACGAGACAGGCGGGTTCCAGACCTTCATTCCACTCGCTTTCCACCCCGACAACTCCGATATGGCCCACCTGCCCAGGCCGTCAGGGGTGATGGATCTCAAGGTCATGTCGATCAGCCGGCTGATGCTCGACAATTTCCCGCACATCAAAGCTTACTGGGTGATGCTTGGACTCAAAACGGCTCAGGTCGCTCTGTCGTTCGGGGCTGACGACATCGACGGAACCGTTGTTCACGAAAAGATTTATCACGAGGCTGGCGCCCTGACTCCTCAGGAAGTGACCGTGGCGGAAATCCGCCGGTTGATCGAGGAGGCCGGTCGCATTCCGATTGAGCGCGACACCCTCTATCACCGCGTCGAACGCCGCGAGGGATCATGGACGACTCGCGAGCACATCGACGTGCCGATGCCGGCGCTGGCGGTCATCACCAGGCATTGAGCTTGCGGCGTTTGTATCGTCCGATTCGGAGGCACCATCATGTCACTCTTCACCACCAGGCGAACCGACTTCAGCACGCAACTGCCATTCTTTGGTCCGGACCGACTCTACCGCCCGCCGGTGCAAGAGGGCGTCGAGATCCCTTCCCAATTACCAAGCCACCTGGAATTGCCCGAGGAGAACGGTGAGATCGTGGAGAATTTCCGCGAACAACCTCAAGGCTATCTGCTGGACCAAGGCATCTGGCCCGTGCTCGAGTGGATTCATCCCGACCATCACTTCGCCGTCGGGCATGACTGCGGGATCTAGCTCGAGGAAAGCAAGTATCGGCTTCTCCAGCCCGATGAACGAGGTCATTACTTCATAGACCCGCTCGGAGTCAAACTCGGAGTCTGGCAGGGATTCTATTTCAACGAGACTGCCCCGTGGCTCCGCTGGTACGACACGGAGGGCGCCCTCTTACCCATTGCCGAAGAACGCGCCAACCTAGAACGTCGTCGCGCCGACGAACAACGCCGTCGCGCCGATGCACTCGCCGAGACGCTCCGCGAGCTGGGAGTCGATCCAGACAAGTTCTGAGTGTCGAATCCAGGCGTTTGTCCATCATCTGATGAGCGGACGACGTTCGGCTTGACCGATCTGTTCGATGGCGCTATGATCTCGCGGCTTATCGGCCTGGGCAGTCGGCCCATTCCATTACCGCGAACCAGGTTTTCCCCCTTTTCTCGACAGGGGGCCGAAGCGCGCTCAAGGAGGAGCAAGCCCATGCGCGACCACAACAAGGCGTTCTGTCGCCTGGTCGCCGAGAATCTCGACTGTCCCGATCCCGTTTTCGAGTTTGGCTCCTACCAGGTCGAGGGCCAGGAAGGATACGCCAATCTGCGAGAGCTATTCGTCGGCAGGACCTACGTCGGCTGTGACATGCGGCCCGGGCCTGGCGTCGATCGCGTCGAGGACGTCACGGCGATCGGCCTGCCCGACGGATCAGCCGGAACCGTGCTGTGCATCGAGACGTTCGAACACGTTTTCGAAGTCCAGAGAGCATTCACCGAGGTCTTCCGATTGCTACAGCCGGGGGGCGTCTTCGTCATCACCACGCCCTTGAACTTCCGGATTCATGGCTACCCTGACGATTACTGGCGGATCACGCCCAGTTGCCTCCGCAGAATGCTCTCGCCCTACGCGGCCCGGGTCTCGGGCTACCAGGGTTACCACGCGTTCCCCCATACGGTGATGGGGGTCGGAATCAAGGAGCCCGTGGGGAACGCCGCGGCGCGATTGGATAGGCTCGTCGCAGCGTACCATTCCTGGCTCGAGCGGACCGAGGCCGCCCTGCCCCTCGAGGACAAGGTGCGCCGCCGATTGTCGCGCATGTACCGTTCCAAGGGAGAGCGGCGCGCGATTGCCGAGTATTACAAGGCCGATTTCACGATCGATCTCGGTAAGGGTTTCTCGACCAGTCCCCGGCCGAGAACTTCGATTCACACCGCGGCCGCGTGCTAAGCTCGGCTTCCGGGAGATCTGGTACGCACAGCGCCGCGCTCAGGAAGGTTTCCATGGCAAGAACTGTCGAACGACTGATGGTACTGGGCCTCGACGGAGCGACCTGGACCGTGCTCGACCCGATGCGCAAGCGCGGGTTGATGCCGAATCTCGACGCACTTCTGGCCCGAGCCGCTTCCGGTACGTTGCGTTCCATCATTCCGCCGGTCACGACGGCAGCCTGGACCAGCATGATGACCGGATGCGGGCCCGCTCGCCATGGCGTATTCGACCACCGTTATTACGACGCCGCCGAAGGACGCATGAAGGTCAACCACTCCGGACGCATCCGGGTGCCAACGCTCTGGCACTTGCTCAGCGCTTCGGGCCGCTCGATCATCGCGCTCAACCTGCCTGGGCTGTATCCTCCGCTCAAGGTGCGCGGGATCGTCGTCTCGGGCATGGACGCGCCGCACCTGGAGGGGGCGCTGTCGGCTGCGCCCGAGTTCGCCGCGCAGCGCCCCACCGAAGCCCCGGGCTACGGCCTGACTTATTTCTGGAAGCGCGTGCCGCAATCGCTCGAAGAGCTGAGCACCAACGCCCACCTGACCGTCGAGAGTTTCCGCGGCCGGGCCCAGGGCGGCTTGCTCGCCGACGAGCTTGTTCCGGATTGGTCGGTGCTCCTGGTCCAGTTCCAGAACCTCGATCCGTTTCAGCACAGGGTCTGGCCGTATCTGAATGTCGATGACACGGGTGTCAACGCCCCCGACTGGAACGCGGCGGCGGGCAGTGTGATTCGCGGACTCGACGACGCCATCGGAACGCTCTGCGAACTCGCCGACCGGCGCGGTGCCGCCGTGATGATCGTCAGCGACCACGGATTCGGGCCCTGCAAGGGCCGCATCCACGTCAATCGCATCCTGGTCAAGGCCGGCGTCGCACGCCTACCTGGATGGTCGGGCCGGATCGGGCGCCGAACCCTCCAGGCGTCCGACCACCTCCGGCTCTGGTTCCAGAAGCGCGACGACCCCGCGGCTCGCTCCGCATCGTTCGACCAGTCGATCGCTGCTCAGTATCCGTTCGACTGGAAGCGGACCCTGGCGTTCGCGCCGCATCAAGACACGGCGGCGATGGTTTATGTCAACTGCGCCGCGCGACACGGCAGCGTCAAGAACTCCGCCCCCTCGATGACCCCGCGTCAGATCGATGACGCCCGCATGGCTGCCGGCCAGGCGCTCGCGGAGGCGCGCGACCTCGACACGGGCGCGCATCTGTTCACCAAGATCGTCGGGACCGCCGAGACCTATCACATCGACCCGGCCCGCGAAGGCTATCCGGACCTGATCGCCGTCCCCGACGACCCCTACTGGGTGCGAACCAAGCTGAGCCCGGGCCGCGCCTGGGTCGAGCCCGACCCGAAGCTGCCTGGCACGCATCGCCCCGAAGGCGTGCTCGCGCTGGCCGGCGCCGGGCTCGCAGCGGGCCGCTATCTGAACGCCGACCTGATCGACGCGACCCCGACGATCCTCGCCCTGCTCAACGCCCCGATCCCGGCGCACGTCGAAGGCAAGTCGATCGCCCACGGTCTGATCTCGACCCGTCAGGACCCCCCGGAGGGCACTCTCGAAGGCCCCCACCACCGCCCCTTCGAGTTCTCGAGCGAGGAACAGGCAATCATCGAGGAACGGCTCGCGCAGCTCGGATACCTCGAGTGATCCACTGGCCGGGAAAAGCTGGCAGGAAAAGGTGTCAGAAACGAATGGCACTCGGTTATTCCCCTAAGCCGCTTGCAGTAGGCGTTTGCGCGCCTTTCGTCGCGGTTCCATAAGAAACTTTTGTGCCTTCGGTCGTCGTTTGTTGCGCGCGGCTCGACGCGGCCGGGTCGATCGCCGACCTCGTGCGCCGAAATCGCAGTGAGCATCACCTCCACCAAGTATTCCCTGACGCTGGGCGTTGCTTGTCGCAAGGCCTCCTGGAGCGCCGTCATCGTCTGAAGCGTTCCCTTGAAGCTCAACTGTCGCGGTTGCTTACCGTGCGCCTCGGCGGCCTGGGCCGCCACGCCTCGGATCAAGTTGTAAGACAGTAAATGTATCCAGATCTCCTTCTCCACCATATCAGGCGTCTTGCATCGCAGCACGTCCATTTGGAGTACGTCTTTAATTGAGCGTAAATCTAATTCTATGTTCCATCGTTGTAGGAAAAGGTCTGCCAGCTCTTCCTTGGTGTACGCCTCCGCGTCGAGCATCGTCGTCACCAGCACCAGCTCGTTGACTCGGAAGCCGGGCTGCTGAACCTTGAATCGCAGTTCGCGGACCTTGATCTCGCTGGGGATCTGCGCATAGGTTTCCTCGTCCATCCATTCGGGCCGCTCCGGCTTGGTCCAGGTGACAACGTGGTCCTCGACGCCCAGCCGTCGGCCGCGGCGGAAGTCGAACCTCCGGCGCTGGTGCATCCGGAACAGGCTGTCAACGTTCCGCTGCATCAGGTCCGCGATCATGAAAAACGAGGCATAACAGCGGTCCCCCAGCATGATTTCGCCTGCCTCGAGGCCATCCAGCAACGTGCGGAACAAGGCCGTCTCGCCTGTCTCCTTTCCTTTGTACGGCCCCAGCGCCAGGTCGCGAACGACACCCGTGGCCAGCGAAATGATCCCTACCATCCGAACTACGGGGAAACCCAAACCGATGCCCTGGGTGTTCGCCTGAGGGAAGGCTTGTTGGTTCTGTACGGTGTCGGGCATCGAGGCGGTCGTGCCGTCAACCAGCGAGACCTTGCGTCCCTTCCACAGCCAATCGGCGTTTGCACCGGCGTCCACTTTCTGAGCGGTCTGACGGACCAGCCGAACAATGACCCCGAGAGGGAGCCGCCGGCGTGCATCACAATAACTGTTAGTCTCCGGCGCCAAGGTTTGCGATGGTTGATGGCCAGCCAGACGATCAGCCGCGCGACCGCCGCACGACACGAGTGGTCGGGGTCGAGCACCTGGGAGAGGAACAGGCAGAGGGTCACGAAAGGTGTGTAGATGCGATCCTTGAATTTGACCCGCTCTGCCGCCAGTGCCGACCTGACCGTGTCGGCGTCGAGGATCTCGTGAAAGGGAAGGAGCTGGGACTCGCGAAGGGACTTGACCTTTTCCAGAATCCACCGTCGCGTAGTCTGGGGCATTGTCGGCCTCCTTGCCGGACAGGGTTTGGATCTTGCAAGCACCAATCCTTGTCCCAAGGAGGACGATATTTGTCTATCCCACTTCTCCGAAACAACTTACGAATTTCCGAGTGCCATTCGTTCCTGACACCTTTTCCTCAAATGAAGTCCAGGCGGCGCCTTGGTGTCGAAGCGCGGCGGCACGCCGAACAGACGCCCGAAATCACGAAGCGGTGGCCCGTGGGTTGGAAGCCCTCGGCCAAGCTGACCGAGTCACGCAGCTTGAGAATCTCGTCGTTGCGAAACTCCACGACCCGGTTGCAGGTCGTGCAGTGCAAATGATCGTGAGCCGGATAACCATAGTCGTGCTCAAACGCGCTGCGATTGGTTAGACGCAGCTCGCGAAGCAACCCGGCCTCCACCAAGAGCCGCAACGTCCGGTAAACCGTCAACCGGCTGACGTGATGCCCGGCGTCGTGGAGGTCTCGCACCAGCTCGTCGGCGTCGAAGTGCTTATGCGTATTGAAGATGTGACTCACCAGCACCCGGCGCGGCTCGGTGAGCTTCTCCCCCCGGATCTCCAGAAATGCACGGAATTTCTCGACCGGTGACTCGGAGACGGCCATCGGAGCCAGTTGATCGCGCAGAGGTTCTGCCACAGTTGCATGCCTCGGACCAGCTCTCGACTCCACCCCAGGCGCGGAGCCGATTCATGACTCAGTAATACGAATCATTCTAAGCGGCGTTGCCTCGCGATTTCCAGTCAGCGCGCCGACACCAGGAAAGCGCGCAAGAGTAACTTGCCGGCAGGGTCGTCTTTCGCCCGGCAAAAGGCGACACAGGTTCCTGAGGCGGCTAGTGTCTCGTCAACCTTCGATTGCCGGGTAGAGAACGGGAAGACCCACGGAAAGCGCGAGGGCGGGGTCCGGAGACCCGCGCCCAACGGCCCGTCAGTCGAACGTTGCTGGATCACCGGTGCGGCTGGTCCAGAGGCGAAAGCGGTATGACCGACTCGCCCGATGTGGTCCCAGCGGGGTTGGTGGGCGGCGGGACCGGTTGCCGCGTCGGAAATGCGCCGATCCCCGCAGCGGGCGTGCCAAAGCCCGGATTGCCACTCAAGGGAGCCAGAAGCGGCGAAGCCCCGACCGGAACGGGCGCCGCCGCCCTTGGACTGTCGATCGCGGGTTGACGGCTCAGCTTCTGCTGCAACGCCTCTAAAGCCCTATGCAAATGTCGGACCGCATGGTCGCAACCCTGAGGATTACCCGAGTACGAAAACGCATGCGCCATCAACCGGCCCATCCTGCGCTCGTATACAATAATGTGAACATATTCAATATAATCGGTTCCGGGCGCTCCGCAGTGCCCCCTGAGCCGGTAAAGCTCACCGGACTGCACCGACTCGAAGATCGGACGAAGGTCCGCGGATCTGACGCGGTGCACGCCTTCCGAATCGATCACCGTGCCGTCGCTGAAAATCTGGAGCGACATCGCGAACTGACTGCCGTCGTTAGATCGGCCCAGCGCAAAACGCGTCAAGACGGGATCGGCGTTCGTCACGGCCGGGCTCACCCGGGGCTTGGGAGATACGCGCGGCAGCGGCCCATTCGAGCTCACCGGCGGAGTCGCCGGCGGCGATCCGAGCGAGCCGTTGTTTGACAAGGACCCAGAATAGGAAGAGTTCGATGGCGCAGACTGAGTAAATCCCGTTGATGCGCCCGAATTGGAACTGTAGGGAAGAGACCCGTTTTGATTCGGCGCCGGCGACGTATTGCCGCTCGGGGCCGACGCACTACCGAAACGGAACAATCGACCGAAGAAACCCGAGTCGTCGGCTCTAGCGGCGGACCCGCCGAGCGTCAGGAAAAGCAGACCCGGCGCAACCACGTAGCAGAAAAGTTTTTGCGTCAATCGATGATGCATCGCCGACCTCCTTGCCGGTTAGCATGTTTATTTTCGAACGACCGCGTCAGGCCCACGATCCGTACTCGCAGCGCGGCCGTTCAGAACGAAACGACGCGATACGCTTCCTCGACGGTCGTGGTGCCTTCCATGATCTTATCGACCGCGCTCTGCTTCAAGGTTCGCATTCCCAGATCAACGGCGACACGACGCAGGACGTCCCGGGGGATCTGCTGGAAGATCAGGTCGCGCAGCTCTTCGCCGGCGACCATGACCTCGAAGATCCCCGTCCGGCCCAGGTAGCCTGTCTGGAAGCAGGCCGGGCAGCCCAGTCCGCGATGCAGACGCAAGTCGTGATGCTCGTCAGGATCGAGCTCCAGGGCCGTCAGCACCTTGGAATCGGCCGAGTAGGTCACGCGACAGTAAGGGCAGATCCGGCGGATCAGCCGCTGCGAAATGATCGCGAGTAGACTGCTGGAGAGCTGATAGCCCGGGATCCCGAAGTTATAGAGATTGCTGATCGTACCCGGGGCATCCGACCCGTGCAGGGTGCTGAAGACGAGCACGCCGGTCAAGGCAGCACGGATGCCGATCCGCGCGGTTTCGTCATCGCGGATCTCCCCGATCATGATGACATCGGGGTCCTGGCGGAGCATGGCCCGCAATCCCTCGCTGAAGCCCATCTCGTGGGGGCTGCTGATCTGGGTCTGGTTGACACCGGGTATCCGGTGCTCGATCGGGTCCTCGATCGTCATCATGTTCTTCGACGGCGAGTTGATCCGCTCGAAGCAGTTATAGACGGTCGAGGTCTTGCCGGCGCCGACCGGCCCGGCGACCAGGATCGCTCCATAGGGCTGGGCGACCAAGCGGTCGACCGTCTCGGCCTGCTCCTTGGTCATGCCCAGATGAGTCAGATCCGTAACATCCGTCAGGACTTCGTGGATCCGGATCACGATCTTCTCGCCGAAGATCGTCGGAAAGGTCGCCACTCTCAGATCGCGGGGGCGGTTATGATGCTGGATCGTGATGCGGCCGTCCTGCGAGTGCCTCCGCTCGACGATATTGAGGTTCGACACGACCTTCAGACGGCTGACGATCGGGGTCGCAATCGCCGGCTCGACGAAGAGGATATCCTGAAGCTGACCGTCGATCCGGTATCGAACCCGCAGACCGCTCTCCTGCGGATCGAAATGGATGTCCGTCCCCTGGCAGTCGCACGCGCGTTCCAGGATCAGGTTCACCAGCTCGGACAGGCTCGCCGAAACCACCTTTTCCTGCAGTTCCTTGCGCACATCGCGGTGATGCTGCGCCCGGTCGGGCGAAAGTGGCGCCACCGCGGCCGATCTCACCTCGCCGTTATCCACAGCCAGCGCGCTCAATCGCTCGAACGCCAGCAGGTTGAGCGTCTCGGGCGAGATCAAATTGAGCTCGAGGATCGCCTGGCGCAGGTCGCGGCCATGCTCCTGGCAATAGACCTGGGCCACCCGAACCAACTCGGTCGACAGAAGGCCTCTTTTGAGCAAGACCGTCACCAGCACATCGTCGACCCGCGAAAGACCCGGCAACACAGCCTCGCCAGCCGCCGCACCCCCTGGGGATCGCTCAGCGGCGGGCGAACTTCCTGATGGTGGTAAGGATGGAACGGGCGAAGGATCCACGGTGGAACTCCCCTCGTAATGCGATTCGCCCCTCGGCGACCCGCCGGGAGCCGAACTCAAATTCCCAGTTGTACGCCTGTGTATCGACCGTCGATTCGGCTGGGCAGTCTGTCATCAAACCATCGTAGCGCGTATTGTTTCCCAATTTCACCGCGTTGCCAAGGAGCTTCCGGAACAGCGCCCCTTTTTTCCCGTGGAACGAGAACGGCCGGCGTCGGGAACCGCGTATCGGATCCCCACGCCGGCCAGTCAGATTCCTCGCACACATTCAACGAGGGCGGTCGCGAATGATTGGTTGATTCGCTACCAGCCCAGAAGCTCGTCGAGCAGGCGGTCAACCGCCACGTCGAGCTTCTCCGGTGATTCATAGGATCCGGCGGAGATCTGCCGACGAATCTCGTCGACTTTCTCGTGGCGGATCTCTGGCAACTGGCCGATACCGTCGAGCATCTGACCTAGCGGAGAGATCTCGACATGGTCGCGTGGCGATCCGGCATGTACCGTCTGACCGGCATCCAGGCTATATGCAGCCAGTCGCGGGTAAATGGGTTGAGGGCCTTGAGTACCCCCCGCGCCAAAAATTTCCATTTGCGCCTCCCAATCAGGTGCTTAGCCGACGGCTCCACCCTCGGCAAAACCCAGTGTTGTATGACTCGTTACCCACGGAGGCCACTCGAAAGGAAAACCGACTCGCGAAAGCCAGCCTTCCCTACTCCGGTCTCCGTCCACCTCATGACGCCCGACATCGAGCATCCACAGCTAAGATATCGTCCGGAAACTGGAGCGAGTTTAATCAAAGACACGAACGTAGGGTTCCCAACTCTTCGCCATCGCCACGCTGAGACTTCACGGCCGTGTTCGCGTCCCCGGTCAGGCTGACCGCTTACGCCACGCCCGCTTACGCAATAAAATCGTCTCATTCTTCCCAGATTAACGCCGAGCAATCATTGGGCGATCGGACCGAACATACTCTGGCCAATGAGCTTCCGCCGAGTCTTCATCGCAGCAGCCTCAGCGGAGCACCCGTCCACCAGAGGCCGGCCGTTTCATCGCTTCAGCCAGTCGGGCCGAGGTCTCATTGAGCTGATCGGTCAACATCCGCACACTCTGTTGAAGCTGGAGCACCTCTTGTTGCTGTTGCTGAGTTGCCGGGCGGGCGGCCATGGCCTCCAGCGTCTTGACCGCATCCTTCAGTTCCGAAGCCCCCTTGGCGAATACCGTTGCCGTGTCATAAACGCCTTGAACCCGCAGGTCTTCGTGCGATGGTTTGTAGAACGGACTGAGCACAAACGGGTTGGTGTAGAGTTTGTGAGTCAGCTTGTTTGCCCAATCCGTCGCATCGCGAACATTGGTCACCGATCGCTCAATCTCCGCACCGCTACGAGCCAGCATGGTTCCCAGGCGACCGGCGATCTGATCGCCCTGGTAAAGGACCCGGTCTGCGCGCGCTCGGCTAACCTCCAGGCCGTCCAGAAGTTTCTCGACTTTGACGCGATCCTTGGCCACGATGTCATTGATGGAGGCAGTCAGGTCGCGAATTGACGTCACGCTCATGCGCACGTTTTCCCGGTTGTCGGACAGGTAGGCTTGAGTCTGGCCGGCCAGGTCATCGACGCGTCCCAGCAGGGACTCGAATTTGGGAGTATTGGTGTTGATGCGCCGGGTCAGTTCCTCGACATTGCCGGCGGTCGATTCGAGGGGCGGCCGGATCGATTCGGTCAGCTCGCGCAAGTTCGACGCTGTGTCCTGGAGCGAGCCGAGTACCTGGCGCACGCGGGGCCCGATGGAATCGACCGTCTGGCGTACTTCGGCGATCGTGTGGCTCAAGTGGTTTCGCTCGACGGGGCCCAACCCGACCTGCTCGATGATCGGATCGAAGAACGAGGTCTCCACGCCCGGGACCAACTGGCCCGGAACCAACGCCACCCCCATGCGGCCGGTCGCGACGATGTTGACGTGGCTCATCCCGGTCAATGCGGGGGAGATCGTCACCTTCACGTCCTGACGGAATTTCTTGACCAAGCTCACGGGCAGAGAGAGCCGCACCCGGGCGCGAAGCGAGCCCTCGACCTCCACGAAGTCGACGTCGACCACGTGGCCCGTGTCCAGCCCGGCCACCCGCACCGGACTGCCGATCCGGATTCCCTGGGCGTCGCGGAAGACGACGTCGATCACCCGGCGCGACGCCAGGAAACCCGGCCCGTCACTGGCCATGCCGACCAAGGTCAAGAGCCCGCTCAAGGCGACGATCACGACCAGGCCGACCCAAATCTCACGCGCCGCTCTGGGACTGCTCATCCGGGCTCCTTCCTCGGGACCTGCTCCGACGACGCCTGGCCCATGTGCTCACGGCCGGGCTGGCGGCAAGAGCGTGGGGCCATAGAACGGCACGGCATGATAGACCAAGATGAACCAGGTCGCATTCACGATCAGGATGGCCAAAAACGACAGAAAAGCCGCTCGAAACACCGCAAGTGTGAGCGCTGGGGCCATCCCTTGCGACGGATGGAGCGGCGCCATCAGCCAGCTTACCGCGGGCGGCGCTTCGGGCCGCAAGCCCTCGTAGCAGCAGATCGCGCCCGGCAGGCCGCCATACAACAGGCCCTTGATCAAGAGGCTCACGACGTCGCGCAGCCACATCATCTTTCCCATCATCAGGAAGAACATGTCGGTCGATAGGCCCATCATCGATAGCGAGGCCTGCCAGCCGACCAGGGTTCCCACGGCGACCCCCCATTGCGCCAGCAAGGCGCACGCGACTGCGGCGGCCGCGATTCGAGGACCGGCCAGCCGCCCCGCGCGTTGTCGCGGCTTGGAGCGCGAGGGCGCGGGCCTGAATTGTTCACGCGCGGCGGTGGAAGCCCCCATTGCGCCGGTACCGGCTGCATCCTCCGCGGGAGCCTCCGCAAGGGCTCGTAACTCGGGGACCATGCGCGCCGCCAGGATGCCCGCCAGGGTCAACCCGGTCATGAGGCCCCCCAGGTTGCGTAGCAGGCCGACCCCGACGACCGCGCCCGTCCCGTCCACGAACGTGCTGCCGTAGTACGCCTGGAGCGAGAGAAACGAGCCCACGGCGATGTGCACCATCCCAACCAGGGGAAGCCCCATCGCGAGCATCCAGAACGCCTCGTGGATCATCGACCTGACAAAACCCGGCTCGCCGGCTCGCGATCGGCCGAACGGGTTGAGGGAAGAGACGGCCGCTCCCAGCGTCAGGAGCGTCAATCCACCGGTGTAAGCCATGACCACGAAGCGCCGTGTGTCCGACCCAGCGCACGGGGCTGAAAAAGGAAGGCAATGTCCGGGTCATGGTAGTCGAGCTCATGACGAGCCTTTACTGGGTTGACCGACCGGTGCCGGCAAGCCCCGCGAATCGACCGTCCGGCTCGCGAGCCCCATCGAGCGCGCCTGCATCAAGGGCCCGCCCTGGCGCATCTTGCGGGTGGCAATCGGACCATGAGCGCACCCCGCCGAAACCAACAGCGCGCCCGCCACCCCGATTCTCGCGATGGTCTGCCCGATCCGCACAGCAACCTTCCCTGGTTCGTTGGAGCGCGAATTGACCCCCAGGCGCTTTCCCTGCGCCGCGGGGAACCCGGCCAGTTTTCCGGCAAACCATAGTCAAACTTGGCGAAAGCCACAATGCCAATCAGAAGGTTCGGAAAGCGGTGAACAATTGCGGGCGTCAATGCGCGTGGCGTAAGATTCCTTTCTGAGCTGACGCGACGTCAAGCTTGTCGTGCATCGTGCTCTTCGGTTCGCACCTCATCTGTCCTTGGAAGCCGGTCCGACGAGTGGTGCCGTCAGGCGTCGAGCTCTCCGGGAGGGGCCATCCCAATCATCACGTGGGGACGACGTGCGACGGATCAACCATCAGCCAAAGGGGGATTGACATGGCGACGTATATCGTGCTGGGACAGTTCACCGAGCAGGGAATCAAGAACGTCAAGAAAACCACCGAGCGGGCCAAGGCGATCCAGGAACTGGCCAAGATGAGCGGGATTACGGTCAAGGAGATCTACTGGACGCTTGGACATCATGACGTGGTAATGATAGCCGAGGCGCCGGACGACGAGTCCGCCACGGCCTTTTTCCTTTCCGCCGCCGCCCAGGGCAACGTGCGCACCCAGTCACTCCGCGCGTTCTCGGCGGCGGAGATGGACCGGATTCTGAGCAAGACGACGTGAGTGGGTCGGGGCCTATATAGACTTTCGTGTCCCTGGGAGGGCGAGGCTGGCGCGGTGAAGAGTTGGGCTTGACTGAGTTTGGCGTTCGTCCGGTTTCTATTGACGAAGGCGCCAAGCCGCCAAGTGTTCGGCGTGGGTCTCACGACCCCGCCGGGATCCCTGACCGAAGGTCTCCCAAGCTCGTCATAGGCCCTGGCTCCAAAGGCATTTGCGCTCTCAGGGCGCACTCCGAAGTAAGGAGACCTTCGGTCGGGCACTCGTGCGGGGTCAGGAGACCCGCGCACAACAAACGCGACCTCGAAGCGCAACAAAAGCTGCGCGTGGCAAAAGGCTCTCAGGAGCCGTGCAAGCCCAACCTTTCACCTCGCCAGGCTCGCCCTCCCAGAATCGTGCAAGGTGAGAGCGCGTTCTCAAACTGCGGCTCCTGGTAGCGCGGTTCGGCGAAATGGACCAGGCGCGGTGGTGGAACACGCGCGGCGCGCTGGGCCGGTTGGGTGAGATGGCCCTCCGGCGCGGTTTCTCGAAAACGCACGTCTTTGGTCAAGCGCGCCTCGTCTTTGCTGTGGCCTCTCATCGATGCAGAAACGTTTGCCACCCTCCAATCGACGCCGGGCTGGGGAGCGATCGACGACGAGCAGCGCCGCCGCGTCGCTGGCCCTCTCGAAACCCGCATGAGCGCTTCATGCCGTGCTCGACACGTTCGTGGCCGAGAAGGCGCCGCAGTTTCTGGTAAAATGTCACGAGACTGACTTGGCTGTGAAGTGGGGCTCTAGTTGACGGAGAGTCTTGATGAGTCCGATCATGGAATACCCAGCGGTGACGGCGGACTTGCTGGACGAGGTCGTCCGGCGCGTGCTCCGCGTGGGATCGCCGTACAGGATTGTGCTGTTCGGTTCCCACGCACGCGGGGACGCTCGGCCGGACAGCGATCTCGACTTGCTCATTATTGAAGGATCGGACCTGCCGCGTCACCAGCGGAGTCCGCGCTACTACCACGCCCTGGCCGGCCTCTTCCCGGCCAAGGACATCGTGGTCTACACTCCGGAAGAGGTGAATGAGTGGTCCAGCGTGCCTAATGCATTTGTGACCGCCGCACTGCGAGAAGGAAAGGTTCTGTATGGCAACACCGGTTGACCTGGCACGCGGATGGATGCAGAAAGGTGACAGCGACCGTCTCAACGCAGACCGTACGGCGCCGACAACTGGTCCCTACGACACCGCGTGCTTCCACGCGCAGCAGGCTGCCGAGAAATACCTGAGAGCGGTACTCGCTCTTGCTGGGTCACCGATCCCTCGAACGCACGACCCGGAAGATATCTACGACGGATGCCTTGCCGTCGCGCCGGCGCTCGTGCTTGACCGCATGGAGTTGTCGACCCTGACGCCCTACGCCGTCCAACTGCGTTACGACATGGGTTTTTGGCCGGACCAACCCACGGTCCAGCATGCGCTAGCAACGGTTGATCGCGTTCGCGCTGCGGTGCTGTCGTTCCTGCCGCCCACGGCGCAACCATGAAAAACCGAGCCGACTCAGCCGCTGTTCAGCAATGAATTATTGGATCGTATCTCGTAAGCACCGCACCTTGGAAAACCACCCGGAATTCGCTCGGCAGTGGAACCCTCCCCAAAAGCTGCAATCGGGTGCGATGTCGAATCGACCAGGGACGCGAGTCGCAGTTGCAGATCGCGCGCTCCGGCCGTATCCAGATCCCACAAGTGCTGCATCATGGACTCAATAGACGAGGTTCATCGCCGAGATCAGGGCCGGCTCGATCCCCCGGATGACGCTGGCGGCAAACTCGACTTGCTCGCGGCTCACATCCAGGTGCGTGCAGGCGCGCAGGACCTGGGTCCCCAGAACACTCACCAGGATGCCTCGCGAGCGCAGAAATGTCGCGACGTCGGCTGCGCTTCCGACCCTCGGGTCAACCGATACCCAGACCAGGTTCGTCTCGACCGGTCCGGATTCCAGGGCCAGACCCTCGGTGCCGGCGACGGCCTCCGCCAGGATCCGGGCGTGGGCGTGGTCCTCGCTCAGGCGGTCGATGTGATTCTCGAGGGCGTACAGGGCCGCCGCGGCAATGATGCCGGCCTGCCGCATTCCGCCGCCCAGAACTTTCCGCAGCCGCCGGGCGCGATGGATGGCCTCATCCGAGCCGGCAAGCGCCGAGCCGATCGGAGCACCCAGACCCTTGGAAAAGCAGATCGAGACCGTATCGAAAGAGTGCGCCCATTCTCGAGCCGGGCGGCCCGAGGCGACGACCGCGTTCATGAGGCGCGCCCCGTCGAGATGCATGGCCAGATTGTGCTCGGCCGCAAAGCGCGCGATCCCGGCGACGCTCTCGGGAGGATGGACGCGCCCTCCTCCGCGATTATGCGTATTCTCGAGGCATACCAGGCGAGTCCGGACGTAGTGGGGATCGTCGGGCCGGATGGCGTCGCGAATGTCGTCCAAGGTCAGAAGCCCGTTGTCTCCCGCAAATGTCCTGGCCGTAACGCCCGAGAGGCGGGCAATGCCACCGGCTTCCCACACGTAGACATGCGAGGTCGAGGCACAGAGCAACTCGTCGCCGGGCCTGGTGTTGACGCCGATGGCGAGCTGGTTGGCCATCGTGCCCGACGGCACGAAAACAGCCGCTTCCTTGCCGAGCAGCTCCGCGGTTCGCGCCTCGAGGGCTTTTACCGTGGGGTCGTCGCCGAAGACGTCGTCGCCGACTTCGGCAAGGGCGATGGCCCGGCGCATTGCGGGTGTGGGCTTGGTCACCGTATCGGAGCGCAGGTCAATCACCGGCTTGTTCATCGGACTTCAACTCGCAATGGATGTCGATCGCGGTGGCTTGGCGGGGAATTCGAATCCCCGCTGTCGAGCAGTCTATCATAATAGAGACCGTGGCTCGACCGCCTGGGGGCGTTCGCGGGAGCACATTGATGGGTTATCGCTCGCTGGCGGATTGTGTTCGCGATCTTGAGACGACCGGACAATTGATCGTCGTTGACCGCGAGGTTGACCCGTACCTGGAAGTTGCCGCGATTCAGCGCCGGGTCTATCGGGCGGGCGGCCCCGCCCTGCTCTTTCCGCGCGTTAAAGGAACGGCGTTCCCCGTGGTGGGCAATCTCTTCGGCACGCTCGAGCGTGCCCGGTACCTGTTCCGCGATACGCTCGAATCGGTGCGCCGGCTCGTCGAGCTCAAGGTCAATCCCGGCGTCCTGGGCAAAAACCCCTGGCGCTATCGCGGCGTGCCGCGCACGCTCTGGCGGCTCGCGCCGCGGCAGGTGCGTTCCGGGCCCATTCTGGCTCTAGAGACCACGATCAGCCGGCTTCCCCAGATCCAGTGCTGGCCGATGGACGGCGGGCCGTTCATTACCTTGCCCCAGGTTTACACCGAGGACCCCGATCGACCGGGCCCTGCCCGATCGAACCTGGGTATGTACCGGATCCAGCTCGCCGGCAACGACTATGTGCCGGATCGCGAGGTCGGGCTCCATTATCAAATCCATCGTGGAATCGGCGTTCACCACGCGGCGGCGATCCGCCGCGGCGAGCCGCTTGCGGTCAGCGTCTCGGTCGGCGGGCCGCCCGCGCTGGCTCTCGCTGCGGTCATGCCGCTGCCTGAAGGCCTGCCCGAGCTCGCCTTTGCCGGAGCGCTCGGGGGCCGTCGCGTCAGATTGGTTGCACCCGATTTTCACGGCCTCCCGATTCTGGCCGAGGCTGATTTCGTGATCTGCGGGTCGATTGACCCCGCCCAGCGCAAGCCCGAAGGGCCGTTCGGCGACCATCTGGGCTATTACAGTCTGCGGCATGACTTCCCCGTTCTGCGCGTCGAGCGGGTGTTTCACCGGGAGGGTGCCATCTGGCCTTTTACATCGGTGGGCCGGCCGCCGCAGGAGGATACGACTTTCGGCGCGCTGATCCACGAGCTGACTGGACCGATCATTCCCGCCGTCATCCCGGGCGTCCACGCCGTCCACGCGGTTGACGCCACGGGAGTTCACCCGCTGCTTTTGGCCATCGCCAGCGAGCGGTACGTGCCCTATGCGGCGCTTCGCCGGCCGCAGGAGATCCTCACGTTAGCCAATGCGATCCTCGGCCAGGGCCAGCTCTCCCTGGCGAAATACCTTTTGATCGTGGCTCGGGAAGACAGGCCCGAGCTCGATGTTCACGACGTTCCGGGCTTCCTCACCCACCTGCTGGAGCGCGTGGACTGGAAGACCGACCTTCATTTTCAGACGCAGACGACGATCGATACCCTTGACTACAGCGGCGGCGGCCTGAACCAGGGGTCGAAGGTCGTGATTGCGGCGGCTGGCCCCGAGCGGCGCGTGCTGCCAGTCGAGCTACCCGCGGGCTTGCGGCTTCGCGGCGGTTTTGAGGGCCCGCGCCTCGTACTGCCCGGCATCATGGCCGTGAGAGGGCCTGCCTTCAGCCAGAGCCCCGATGCCGTTCGGTTCTTTTGCCGCTGCTTCGGGCCGGAAGATCCCATCAATGGCGTGCCCCTGATCGTAATCGTCGACGACAGTGAACTCACGGCCCGCAGTCAGCGTAACTTTCTCTGGACGACCTTCACGCGTTCCGACCCCGCCGCCGATATCGAGGGGATTGGTTCATTCATCGAGAAGAAGCATTGGGGATGCTCGGGGCCGTTGGTGATCGACGCGCGGATCAAGCCGCACCATGCTCCGCCACTGGTCGATGATCCGGCGATCGAGCGCCGGGTGGACGACCTGGCGGCGCCCGGCGGGCCGCTTCATGGGCTCTACTGAGACCCGCCGGCCGGGTGATTTTGACCTCGCCGTTTCATTTTGACCGGGACCTTTTTTTGGGGCTGAGGTTTCACCCCGGCTCCAAAATCGTGTAAGATCAGGTGTTACGCGAATAAGCCGCGACCGCATCCGACACCCCCGCGAGGGCGATGGGCAGCATGGATGACGAGATTCCCGCTTTGGTTCAAGGCCAGGCCTCACCGGTAGAGGCGGACGCCGCAGCCCGGCCGAAGGTCGAAGCGGCATCCACTGATGGACGCGCTCGGCGGAACCAGCCGGCTCCTGCTGCCTGGGAGGCGAAGGCTAGTGAACCGCCGTCAACCGAGGCGATGGAACCGCTCTCGAAGCCTCCCGAGTTGCCATGCGAGCCGTTGCTTGAGACCGAGATCATCGGTGACGCGCTGGGGAGCACGCTGGGTGTGCCGGTCGGGGACGACGCGACCCTTCCCGCCGGCGAGCAGTCGTCGGGTGTGTTGTCGCCGGTCGCGAATCAACATCCGCAGTTCACGATGGGAGATCGTTTCGTCCCGGTCCGGCCGCACGCACGCGGCGGCATCGGACTCGTCTGGGTAGCGCGGGATTGCGAGTTGCAGCGGGACGTCGCGCTCAAGGTTATCCAGCCGAAGTACGCCGAGCGGTCTGACCAGCGGGCCCGGTTCTTGCTCGAAGCGGAGATCACCGGGAAGCTGGAGCACCCCGGCGTCGTGCCGGTCTACAGCCTGGGACGGGACGCGGAAGGCCGGCCATATTACGCGATGCGGTTCATCCGCGGCGAGAGCCTGTCGGCCGCGATCAAGGGGTTTCACCAGGCCCGCCGCCAGGAAGCCGAATCGGCGGGTAAATATGCGCCGTCAATGTGGGGCGTCGAGTTCCGGCAGTTGCTCGGCAGTTTCCTCGACGTCTGCAACACCATCGATTATGCCCATAGCCGCGGCGTTCTGCACCGCGACCTGAAGCCGGCCAATATCATGCTGGGGCAATACGGCGAGACATTGGTTGTCAACTGGGGGCTGGCCAAGGTGATCGGCAAGAGCGACCTCGCTCCGGTGCAGGGCGAGGGCAACTTCGAGCCCAGCCTGGCGCGAGACGTCCGCCAGCTCGAGCGAGACCCAGCAAGGAATGGCGATGGGCACGCCCGCCTACATGAGCCCGGAACAGGCCAAAGGCTTGATTGACGAGCTCGGCCCTGCCAGCGACGTCTACAGCCTGGGCGCGACCCTCTACGAGCTGCTGACCGGACAGGTCGCCTTCCCAGGCGAGAAAGTCAAGGAAATCCTCGAAAAAGTGCGCCAGGGGGACTTCCCGCCGCCGCGGTCGGTCTGCCGCTCGCTGCCGGCGCCGCTCGAGGCCATCTGTTGCAAGGCAATGGCGCTTGTGCCCGACGAGCGGTTCGCCAGCGTGCGCACCCTGGCCCAGGACATCGAGCACTGGCTGGCCGACGAGCCGGTCACGGCGTACGCCGAGCGCCCGCTCGAGCGGCTGGGTCGCTGGTTTCGCCAGCACCGCACCTGGGCCTACGCCGCCTTCGCCACCCTGGCGGGCATCTGCCTGGTCGCAACCGTCGCCGCCGTGTTCATCGAGGGTTCGAGGCGAAGCGAAGCCGAAGCCCGCCGCGAGGCGGAAGTAAACTTCGACATGGCCCAGAAAGCCGTGGACGAATACCTGACGAACGTCAGTGAAAACACTCTGCTCAACGAGGAAGACTCGGTTGACGTGCGCAACCTGCGGCAGGAACTGCTTCAGAGCGCGCTCAAATATTACCAGCAATTTGTGAACCAGCGCGGCCAGGACCCTCGGCTGCGCCAGGAGCTGGCCAACGCTTACTTCCGCCTGGGCGGGATCACTCGCGTGATTTCATCGCCGCACGAGGCGATCGATTCTTTCGTTTCGGCACGCAACATCTGGGAACGACTTGCCGACGCTGAGCCCAGGAATGACGAGATCCAGGGTCACCGGGCCGCTTGCCAGCTCGAGATCGGCAAGCTGCAGGAACGGATCGGCAACCTCCCGAACGCTTTGAATTCGCTATCTCAGGCTCAGGCAATCCTGGAGCCGCTGGCCGCGCGGCGACCCGGAGGTGGCGCTTTTCCAGGCGAATCTGGCCGAGTGCCTGGCGAAGATGGGTGCTGTCCGTGCGAAGCAGGATTTCCCCGACCAGGCTCTGGACATGCTTCTGAAGGCCAAGGCGATCCGTCAGCAATTGATCGAACGCTCTCCCGATGATACTGGCTACCAGAGGGGCCTGGCCGAGGTGATCAACGACCTGGGTTACGTCTATCACAAGAGGCACGACTATCCCGCGGCCCTCCAGGCGTTCCAGCAGGTGCAGGAGATCTGCCAGTCCCTGCTCAAGCAGATCCAGGTCGGGCCCAAGCCGGTCACGATCCTCGAATGGCTGGCGCGCAGCTATTACAACATGGCCACGATCCAACTGAAAGAGAATCAGACAGAACAAGCTCTGCGATCGTTCGAACAATCGCTCTACTACCGGTCGGTGCTGGTCAGCGCTCACCCGTCGGTGACCAACTTCCATGAGGATCTCGGCGCGAGCTATCGGGAGCTCGGCGATCGTCAGCACCGCGCCCACCAGGACGACAAGGCGATTCCTTCGGCCCAGCAGGCCATCGACATCTTCGAGAAGCTCGTCCAGTCCCATCCCGACCAGGCACGCTACCGCAGCGAACTGGGACGGTGCTGGAACTTGCTGGGCTATCTTCATGACGAGATGCGGGACAACAACAAGGCGATCCCCGCGTTTCAGCGCGCCGTGGCCGAGCAGGAGCGAGCAGTCGCCGCATCGAAGGACGTCAACGAGTACAAGACGCTTCTGAGCTTCCACCTCGAGAACTTGGGCGAACAGTTCGTCGACTTAAGCCAGGTTGACAAGGGGTTGAAGCATTATCGGGAGGCACTAGGGATTCGCCAGCAGCTCTACCTCATGCGTCCCGGAAACCGGGAATATACGCAAGGGCTCGTCGAAGCGTGGTTCATGATCGGCAATATCCAGCGTCACGCCGGATACGCGGCCGACGCGCGCGAGTCCTTCACCCAGGCGCGGAAATTGCTCGAACGGCTCGTGGCCGGCGAACCCGGTGACGCCACCGATCCCGGCCAGCTCGGGATGGCTCTGACTCGCGAAGCAGTGGCACTGGCCGAGGAGCGGAAACCCGAAGCCGCGCTCCCCTTGCTGGCGCAAGCCCGTGAGATCTTGACGCCGCTTTGTTCTGCTGCGAAAGCCGGTCAAGAGGATCGCCAGCGGTTAAGCGAGGCACTCTGGCAGTTGGCCCGAATCGACCGGGACCTCGGCAAGGCGGCCGACGCCGCCCGAATCGACGCCGAGCGCCTGGCCTTGTGGACAGGGCGGCCAGCCAAGGAGCTCGCCGATCTGGCCCTCCAGGAGGCCGGACGAATCACCGTGATCGGCTACGGCAAGACTCCCGATTCCGAGCAGGCCAGGTCCATCCGCGACCACGACCTCGACCTGGCCGCGGCCGACCTTCGCCTGGCCATTTCCCAGGGCTTCACCGATCTCGCGCAGCTTCGGTCGAATCCGGACTCGTCCGCTCTACTCGAGCGCGACGATATGAAATCTCTGATCAAAGGCCTCGAAGCAACTGACCGCCCGGCCACCCCGCAGCCCAAAAAATAGAAGCGAGGCTGCGGCAAAATCGCCGTTTTCTTTGCACAGCGCTTTAAAAACGTGTAACATCGGACTGAGACATCCGTATTCATGGTAGGAAGGGACAGTAAACCCACTCCCATTGACCTGGAGCCAGACATGAGCACTCAACGCCCGGAAACGAACAAACCCAAGACCAAAGGCAAACCGCAATCCCCGGCGGAGAAAAAGTCTGAGACCACGATTCTTTCACCCGAGGAGCTGCACAATTTCCGGCGGATCAATCAACCCCTCGCCTCCACCCGTTACCGGTCCGAATGGCATCGTGGGGGGCAAACTCACCCCTGGTGGCTGAGCGGGGCCGGGCGAGCCTCTTCGAGCCGCTCTTCGCACGCGCGGGAGCAACCCGCCCGCTATCCCTGATCAAGTGCGGGCGTGCATGGTAAGGCGGGTTTCTTTCTGCGAACGCGATGAATCGCGTAACATCAGGCAACCGCATACGTATTGTATGTGGAGGTCGTAAGAGCCATCGGTTAGGTTGTCTTTGACGTGGAGGCAAGCATGAGTGATCAACGGAAAGATGCGGGCAAGGCCGATCCCAAGGCCGAGCCTGAAAAGAAGGACGCCGACAACGCAATCCTCACGGACGCGGAGCTTCAGTCGGTGTCTGGAGGCGCAGTTGTGAAGGGGCATCAGCCGCCCCCGCCATCCCCGGGTAACACCCCGTTCTGAACACGATTGTGTACATGGAATCACTAATCTCGTCCTGGACCCAAGACGGATTCCAGGTCGTGGTCCGCGATCCCTGAATTCGGTTCGGATCAACAGTAGGCCCTCGCGACCGGGTTTGGCGCGGGGGCCTATTTTTGTCCCCCACAGACACTCGTCTCGCAGTGCGTCGTTCCTGAGATCCGCCCAGGCATCCCACCCACCCAATTCTCAACTTTCTCGTCCTGCCCAGTCGATCAAGGCTGCCAAGATCGGCTAGACTTAAGATCGCTCTGATCAATCTGGGCTGCTACGGAGCCTACCGATGAACGACGTGCCGGTATCCTCGTCTGGCCCTGCGCCCGACGCGAGCAGAATTTCATTCGACCAGCTCGATACCTTGGTGCGCGTGACGACGATCCAGGGCTGGATGTACCTGACTACCTTGTTCGTCGTCTTTGTGGCGGCGTCGGCCTTCGCCGTATTTTATGAAGTGCCAAGAAAGGTTAACGGCGAGGGAATCCTGCTCACCGAGAAGGACACGCTGGCTCAGGTTCGGGCGCAGGCGACCGGAAGATTGGTCGATCTGCAAGTGAAGCTGGGTGACTGGGTCACGCCGGATAAGCCGATCGGCCAGATTGCTCAGAACGACCTGAGGGACGCGATCAGCGAGGCGGAATCGAAGCTGGAAGATCTGAAGCGCGAGGATCGCGAGCTCACCGAGTTCGAGAAGGAAGAGCGCCAGAAGAAGGATGCGGCCATCGCCCAGTTGAGACAGGCCGTCGACCAGGGCCAGGACAACGCGCGCGATAAGCTGAGGATCGCCCAGCACGTCCTGGAAAGCACCGACCGGCTCCGCAAACAGAAGCACCTGGGGGACCTCGACGTGCTCGAGTCGCGCCAGAAGTATTACGAGATCAAGGACGACTGGTACAAGGGGGAGTCGCGCAAGGCTGAGCTGAAGCTGGAGCAGGTCACCGCCCTTCTGGCGCGGCGCCGCATGCAGCTCGAGCGCGGGATCAAGATCCGGCTCGTCGAGACCAAGCTCGCGCTTGACCGCAAGAAGTGGGAGTCGCACTTCGCGGCTCGTCAGTCACGCGCGCGGCCAGGTCGCCCAGATCCTGAGCGCTCGCGGTGAGCTGGTCCACGAGGGGTCGCCGATCGTGCTGCTGCATGCCCCCAAGGAGGAGCAAGGGACGGACGATTCGGGACCGACGTACGATTCGATTGTTTTCGTCCCGGCGGGCGAGGGCAAGAAGATCGAAGTGGACGACCCGGTCGAGGTGAGCCCGGCGACCGTCAAACGGGAGGAGCATGGCTACATCAAGGGCAGGGTCGTCGCCGTCTCGGAGCTTCCGGCCACGAAACTGGCGATGGAGGCCGCGCTCGCACACCCCGAGCTGGTCGAGACTTTTCTCAAGCGGTATTCGCCGGGCGTGTTGCTCCGCCTTCATGTCAAGCTCGAAGAGATCAAGCCTGGCCCAGGCGCGCAGAACCACTTCCGCTGGTCGTCGTCGTCAGGGTCCGCTCAACCGCTGAAAACCGGCACGATGTGCCAGGCTGCCGTCGTCGTCGGCAAGCGCAAACTGATCAGCATGATCCTGCCGTGGACAAAGACGCTCGTGGGTGCCGATTAGAGGAGAAGGCACTCGCGCCCGGGACGTCGGCCGCGTGTCCGGCCCGGGCGCCACGGTCGAGCACGTCCCGCCTGGCGCTTTCCGTCGCCGGGGGGCTGGATCGATCACCAACAGCCTTAATGATCTCTCGCGGACGTCGAATCCATGGCTAGTGGACCCCGGAGGTATCGCCCGGTCAGGACGCCGACGGTCCTGCAGATGGAGGCCGCCGAGTGCGGAGCCGCGGCCCTGGGGATCATCCTGGAGTATTTTGGCCGATTTGTGCCCCTGGATGTGCTGCGTGACGACTGCGGCGTCTCGCGCGACGGCAGCAACGCTCTGTACATCAAGGAGGCCGCCAAGCGGTACGGTCTGGAGGTAAAGGCCTTCCGCAAGCCGGCCGACGGGCTGCCGCTGCGTCAGCCGCCGTTCCTCGTATTCTGGCAATGGAACCACTTTCTCGTCGTCGAGGGGTTCGCACGCGGGAAGGTCTATCTCAATGATCCGGCGATCGGGCGCCGGACGATCGGCATGGACGAGTTCCGCCGGGGGTATACCGAGATCGCCTTCAGCTTCGTGCCCGGTCCGAGCTTCACCACGCAACGTCGCGGGCCAGGCGCGCTTCTGGGCTTGATCCGCCGGCTTTCGACCTCCCGGAGCTCGCTCATCTTCGTGCTGCTGGCGGGGCTGGCCCTGGTGCTTCCCAACCTGGTCTCGGCCGGCTTCCAACGCATCTTCGTCGACGACATCCTGGTCGAAGGCCGCCATGACTGGCTCAAGCCCCTGCTCTGGGCCATGGGGCTTACGGCCGGCGTGCGGCTGGCCGCGGCTGGATTGCAGCAGGTCTACCTCACGCGATTGGAGCTGCGCCTGATGCTGGGCGAATCCGTCCAGTTCCTCTGGCATGTCTTGCATCTGCCGGTGGCTTTCTTCCAGCATCGATTCACCGGCGACCTGGTCAGCCGCGCGATGAACACGACCCGCATTGCCGTGTTGATCTCGGGCGAGCTCGCCACGACGGCCATCAGCCTCCTGGCGCTTATCGTCTATGTGGCCGTGATGATCTTCTACGACCCTGTGCTCACCGCCGTGGGAGTGGGGATCAGCGGCTTGAACCTGATCGCACTCCAGTGGTTTTCCCGCTGGAGGCTCGAGCGGATGCGGGCAATCGAGCAGATCCGTGGGCGGCTCATGGCCGGCGTCATGTGGGCGATCCAGATCATCGAGAGCGTCAAGGCGACCGGCTCGGAATCGGATCTCCTCGTGCGCTGGACCGGCGACCAGACGCGGATGATCAATGCCGAGCAGGCCCTGGGCGTCGGTGATGCGCTCCTCTTGGTGCTGCCCTCGTTACTGGCGGCGTTGACCACGATCGTGGTCCTGGGCCTGGGCGGTTACCAGGTCACGATGGGGATCGTACCGCTCGGAGTCCTGGTCGCCTTCCAATCGCTCCTGGCCGGTTTCAATCAGCCGTTCCAGGATCTTGCCCGTCTAGGGGCAGACGTCGAGGAGCTCCGCGCCGACCTCGAGCGGATCGACGACGTGCGCCACCGGCCGGTCGAGACGGTATTCGCCAATCCCGCCCGGAACGGGCCGCCTGCGGCCCCGGTCACGGTTCCGCGACAGCGGTTGAGCGGCAACGTCGAGTTTCGCCGCGTCACCTTCGGGTACAACCGAACGGTCGAGGAACCTCTGATCAAGGAGTTTTCGTTCATCGCCCGCCCCGGCCAGCGGATCGCCCTGGTCGGCAGCTCGGGAAGCGGAAAATCCACGATCGGCCGCCTGCTCGCTGGGCTCTATCGGCCCTGGAGCGGCGAGATCCTCTACGACGGCAAGCCGATCTCCGAGGTCGCGCGCGAGGTCTTTGCGAGCTCGGTCGCGCTGGTGGATTCGGAGATCTGCATGTTCGAGGGCTCGGTCCGTGACAACTTGACCCTCTGGGATGAAACCGTCGGCTCGGACCGGCTGGTGCAGGCCGGGCTCGATGCCGCCATCCATCGCGATCTGCTCAAGCGCCGCGGCGGCTATGGAGCGCCCGTCGCCGAGGCCGCGCGAAACTTCTCCGGCGGTCAACGCCAGCGGCTCCAGATCGCCCGGGCCCTGGTCAGGGACCCCAGCCTGCTCATCCTGGATGAAGCCACGAGCGCCCTCGACCCCCGTACCGAGCGAGCCGTCGATGACAACCTGAGGCGGCGCGGCTGTACTTGCCTGATCATCGCTCATCGGCTTACCACGATTCGCGATTGCGACGAGATCATCGTCTTGAGCGGCGGGCGCGTCGCGCAACGCGGGACTCACGACGAGCTGATCCGAGACGAACAGGGCGAGTACGCGCGGCTGGTGTCGCATCAGGCTCTGCCCGGTAGGCACGCCGCGAGCTTCGCGCCGATCGTTGCGCCGGCGGCGCGCCAGGCAATCGTCCCATCCCTGGGCGATCCGGCGCCCGCCGGCCGTCTCCTGGCCCGCGCTCCCGAGGCCGAAGCCGCTTCGCCTCGATTCTTGGTCGAGGAGCTCTTGCCCTACAGCCAGCCGGAACAGACCGCCACCCACCTGCCTCTGCCGCTCGATGACGCCCAGGCCGTCTGGTGGGTGGTCTCGGGAGTGATCGACATCTTCTTCACCCAGCTCGAGCCCGGGGCGATGCCCGGACCGAGGCGGCACCTTTGCCGGGTCGAGGAGGGAGGGTCGATCTTCGCGATCAGCGGGGCCCGCGGTCGATCCGGCGGGGGCCTGGTAGCCGTCGGGACCGGTGCGGCGCAGCTTCTGAAGCTCGCGCGCGGCGACCTGATCCGGCTCAGCTTCGAGAAAGGGCTCTCGGAACAGATCGCCGTCCTGATCGATGACTGGGTAATTCGGGTCGGCCGTGCACTGAGCCGGCTCGTCCCGCTTCCAGCCCGTCAGGAGCTTGCGTGGGACACGGTCGCCACGGTCGAATGCGGCACCCGCTTCGGCGTGCGCGAGGGCGTCGCGTGGGTTCGCCACCAGAGCGGCAAGTCGTGCTTCCTCGACCAGGTCCCGCTCCCGGTCACCGAGCTGGCGCCTCGCTTTCCGGTGACCGAGCACCTCTGGCTGACCGCGAGCGACACCTGCCGCGTCACAGCCTGCAACACACTGGCCATGATTGGCTCGGGCGATCCCTGGGCGGGCCTCGACGACTTTCACCGGACGGTCCTCGATTTCGTGGCGGGAATCCACGAACGCGAGACCGAAGCGTGGTGGGCCGAATTGCAGCAATCGATCGTTCGCCAGGCGGTCCTCGTTCAGTCGGTCCCGGCGCGACTTGCGGCCGCGGCGGACGCGAGCTCACTGCCGGCGATTGATCCCGGCGACAATGCTCTCTGGACGGCCGCCAGCGCGGTCGGGCGCGTCCTGGGTATCGAGGTTCGTTCGCCGCCGCCGGCCGGCGAGCGGGGCTCTTGTGCTCCGCCAGACGCCCTGGGAGACCTCGCCCGGGCCTCGGGCTTTCACGTCCGCCCGGTCACGCTCGACGAGGCATGGTGGCGCCGGACCGGGGGCGAGCCGATGCTGGGCCGGCTGTCGGGCGATGGGCTCTCCTCCCCGGTGGCTCTGCTGCCGGCCAAGGGCACTCGCTGGTCGCGAAGCGCCTACGAGATCCACGAGCCCGGATGCTCGATCCGACCGGTCGATGAACGGATCGCCGGTACGCTCGCGCCCGCGGCCTGGGTATTCTACCGGTCCCTCCCCGATCCTCCACAGTCGATTCCCGATATTCTCCGCTTCAGCCTGGGCCTCCGCGGCCTCGCACGTGAACTGGGAACCGTGCTGGCCATGGCCCTGGCGGGTGCACTTTTGGGCCTGTCGATCCCGATCGCCTCGGGCATCATCGTCGATCAGGTCATCCCGGCGGCCGATCACGGGCGACTCCTCGTCTTGTGCTTGTTTCTCGTCGTACTGGCCGCTGCGACCGGTATTTTCCAGGCGATTCAGGGACTCCTGGTCATCCGGATCGAGGGCCGGGTGTCGGCGTCCCTGATTCCGGCCGTGTGGGATCGCCTGCTCAGACTGCCCAGCAGCTTCTTCGCGCGGTTCGCATCGGGCGACCTGGCACTCCGGGCGATGGCGTTCGACGAGATTTCCAAGAAGGTCTCGGGAGCGGTCGTGACGACCTTCGTCACCGGGTTCTTCTCGTTCTTCAACCTGGGCTTGCTTTATTACTATAGTTGGAAGCTGGCCCTGTGCACGACTCTCCTCCTGGGCGTGCTGTTCCTGGTGACGGCGTTGCTACTGGGGGGCGGCTGCGCCACCAGACCGCGATCCGCCGGCTCGACGGGCTCCTCTCGGGCTTGCTGCTGGAGCTCCTGGGGGGCATCATCACGCTCAAGAGCGCGGCGCGGAAGGCCGCGCGTTTGCGCGTTGGTCGCGACCCTACGGCGAACGGCTCGCGCGGACCGTCCGGGCCAGGCGGTTCTCGAATCGCATTCACCAGTGGCTGGCGGTCTACCCGCTCTTGAGCGCCATCGTCATCTATTTCGGCACCGTCCACATCGACCCGGGGCTCTTGCAGACCGGTCGGTTCCTCGCATTCACCATCGCCTTTGCCAATCTGATCGCGGCCGTCCTGGCCATGGGCTACACGTCGATCGGCCTGCTCGACGTGCTGCCGATGTTGGAGCGCGTCCAGCCGATCCTCGGTGAGACCCCGGAGTTTCCTGCGGCCGTGATTGAACCGGTGCGGCTCGCCGGCGCACTCGCGCTCAATCGGGTCTCGTTCCGCTATCCCAACCAGGACGCCGGAACACACGTCTTGAGCGACGTGAGCCTCCAGGTGCGCCCGGGCGAGTTCGTGGCCTTGGTCGGTCCCTCCGGCTCGGGTAAGTCGACCGTGATGCGGCTCTTGCTCGGCTTCGAGAAGCCGGACGCGGGCACCGTCACCTACGACGGCCGCGACCTGGCGACGCTCGACCTGCGCGATGTGCGCCGGCAGATCGGCGTCGTGCTCCAGCAAGCCGAGCTCATGCCGAGCGACATCTTCAGCAACATCGTCGGCTTCGCCCCGACCTTGACGCTAAAAGACGCCTGGCTGGCCGCCCGGCTCGCCGGCCTCGAGGACGATATCCGCGCGATGCCCATGGGAATGCACACCCTGGTCGGGGAAGGCGGCGGCAACGTGTCCAGCGGCCAGAGACAACGCCTCTTGATCGCCCGGGCCATCGTCCACCGCCCCAGGATCCTCCTGCTCGACGAGGCCACCAGCGCCCTGGATAACGTGACCCAGTCGATCGTGAGCGACAGCCTCAACAACCAGCTTCGAGGCATCACCCGGGTCGTGATCGCCCACCGCCTCGACGGCATCGTCAAGGCCGATCGCATCTACGTCCTCACCGATGGCCGGATCGTCCAGTCCGGGCGCTACGACCAATTGATGGCGGAGCATGGGCCATTCCGCGACCTGGCCCGGCGGCAGTTGCTCTGATCGATGCCCCGATTGGTTCGAGCTGATGGCGTTCCAGGAGTGCTCAACAATCCGCTAATGAGCAATCGGTGATTCCTTACGGTACAATAGAAAACGACCTGTCCACAAACCGAAGCTTACCGGAGCCTTTCCCATGCCCGATCTGGTCCTGGAGAACGTGCCGCAGGAGCTGTACGACGACCTGCGGGAGGCGGCGGAAACCCATCAACGCTCGATGGCCGAGGAGGTGCTGGCACGATTGAGGCCGACGAGCCCTCACCTGCCCGATGAGCCTTTCGTGACAGCAGAAATCTCTGCCCCCTGCACCATCCCCCTACCCGGAACGGGGAAGCCGGTCAAGACGCGGCGGGGGGGGGGACAGCACCTCCCCGATCCCCCCTGGATCACGTCCGGGGACCGATGAGCCATGTACGAACAACCAGACCCCACCGACCTTTCCCAGGGCGACATTCTCGACGATTGTCCCATCCTGATTTGGAAACTGGCACCGCCGCCGCTCGACCTGGACGTCCCCCCGGTCGTGCGGGTCATCCGGGTAGTCGTACTGACCCAGGCCTGCGACCTGGCCCAGGACAAGACGACGCGCGTGGTCGTTGCCCCGGTCCATGAGGCGGCGGAGCTGGTCGCGAGGAGCATTCTCAAAGCCGGCGCCATCCGCGACCAAGTCCGCCGTGGGCAAGTGTTCGGCTGGTATTTCCTGCCCGCCGCGTCCGCGCCGATCAACCTGGCTGAATCGATCGTGGACCTGCGTGAGCTGCATACGATCGAGCGGCACACTCTGGAGTATCTCGTCAGCGCCGGCAAGCGTGTTTGCCGCATTCGGACCCCTTGGCGCGAACACCTGGCCCAACATTTCGGCACCACATACACGCGGATTGCCTTGCCCGAACCGTACGTCACGCAGCCGTGACGGCCCGGGCGGCCTGGCTGGGACGTTGAGAATCTGGGCTTGCAGCCCGTTCTCGTTCCCTCGAGTTTCCTGGCGCGCTTTCCCCCCCTTGGTAATCACCGCGGCACTTCGGTCTTGAGCCAGGCGCTCAGGGCGGTTTTCAACTGCCCGGTCAGGTCGGGATACTGGGCCGAAAGATCGCGCCGCTCGGCCGGGTCGTTCACCACGTCGTAAAGCTCGGGCATGCCGCCTCCGGTCACGACCAGCTTCATCCGGCCCCGCAGCGCGGCCAGTTGCGATCCGCCCTCGCTGCGCCACTCCCAGAACAAGGTCCGATCGGGCGGTTGCGCCCGGCCGGTCCAGACCGGCAGGAGGTTGATGCCGTCCACATGCCATGCCGGATCGACGCGCCCGCCCGCGGCGGCAACCAGGGTCGGCATCAGGTCCGTGAGATGCACGACCTCTTGGCCGGTGATCCCGCCGGGGATCGTTCCCGGCCAGCAAACCAGGCCCGGGACCCGGATCCCCCCCTCCCACAGCGTTCGCTTCTGTCCCCGGAACGGGCGGTTACTGTCAAGCGCGGCACTCGTCCCCTGGTTGCCTTTCTCGAACGTTGCTCCTTGATCGGACGTAAATATGATCAGGGTGTCCTGAGTCAAGCCCTGGCGGTCCAGCGTGGCGATGAGCCGCCCGATATTGCGGTCGAGCCGGGTCGCCATCGCCGCGTAAGCCGCGTCGAGCGGCATGGTGGGATCGGCCTCCGCAAGCCGGCCTTTGTGCAATGCCACTTCATCGGCCGGCGCGGCAATGGCGAAATGGGTGGCCACATAGGCCAGATACATGAAGAAAGGCCGCCCCGAGTCTCGGCCCACATATTCGACAGCGCGATCCGTGATCAGGTCATCGATGTAGCCGGAGACCGCAACCCGCTCCCGGCCGCTTGCCAGGTAGGCGGGAAACTTCTCCCATGCTTGAACCGCGTCGGAGTAACCGGCAAAGGCGTCAAAGCCTTGATCCATCGGGTGGACCGGATGCGTCCAGCCAGCCCGAGGCTTGCCGGCGTGCCACTTGCCGAAAAGCGCGGTCCTGTATCCCAGGCGCTTGAGCGCTTCGGCGATCGTCACCTCCGACGACGGCAGATCCTCGTCGTTCCGGCAGACTCCCGAGTGGATGGTGAATTTCCCGGTCAGGAACGCCGCCCGGCTGGGGGCGCAGACCACTGCCGCCGTATAACACCGCGCCAGCCGTCTGCCTCGCTTTGCCAGCATATCGATGTTCGGTGTCGTCCACTCGGTGCGCCCGTTGAAGCTCACGTCGCCATAGCCCAGATCGTCGGCCACGATCAGCACGATATTCGGCGGGCGCTGATCGCCGCCGGGATGGGCGGCTCCGGCTCCCGTTGACCAGACCGAAGTGACGCCGATCGCCGCGATCCAGCAAAGAATCAGCCTTTTCGGCACCAGCAGCTCCCTCATAAACCCTCCTTCGGGCAACCCACCTCGTTTATTGCCCCAGGCTTTGTGCTCCGTGCACCCAACACCCACACAACCCATAAATCTCAGACTCTCCGCACGGCGCAGCCATCACTCAGCATGCACACCATCCATAAGCCTCATAATCCTAATAACCCTCAGACTAGGCTTATCCAGTCAGACCATTCAATCAAATTTTCCATCCCAGACCCCTTGGTTATTGTTTTCGATGGAAACTTAGGTATATTCATCCCGAATAGTAAGACTGGGAATGATCGTATGACTGGATAAAGCAGATTGATTGCATGATATTTTCTGGGAGTACAAGTACTTCCGGAACCGAAATCAGGAAGATCGCCAGGGCACGGACATTTTACAGTTTTTTCGCCGCGGCGCCCGCGGTGCAGATTCCACGTTGATCCGCATTTGACGAACCGATCGCTCAGACTTTCGACTCCCCAGGAGAAATGATTCATGGTCGCTAATACGAGTTTTTCCGCGGCGGCAGACGTGCGACGCGCAAAGTCCAAGCTTGGCACGAAAGCGCGGAAGAGGCAGCGCCAGATGGCGCTCGAATCGCTGGAGAGCCGTGTCGTCTTGTCCTACACATTCAGCTACGCTGGCGGTGTCGCCACGGCGTTGGGCAGCAACGGCGCGGTAGACCACCTGATCCTCGAGCCGCTCGGCGGCTTTTTGCTCCACAGCGTCAACGGCGGCGCCTTCAGCGGCAGTTGGGGCGGGAATCCGGTTCCGCTCAGCCCGACGTTGCTGGTCAATGTCACCCTCTCCACCGGTGACGGCTCGTCAATCACGCTCGGTACGCCGACCGGTCCCGCCAGCACCTTCGGCAGCGCGACCTTGAACGTCGTGGCACCGGGCAACACCACCGACACGACGACCATCGACGACAGCCACGGCACGACGCTCGCCAGCGGGGCCCATCCCTATTCGATCGATACCCAACCCGGATTTATCAGCGGGCCGGGATTCAACTACGATCAAAGCGCCAGTCACACCTTTACAGGAGGGGTCTTCCTCCTGGGCTCGCCGGTCAACGGCGACATCTACAACGTCTTGTCAACGTGCTGCCACGTCACCCCGGGCGACGAGCCCGTGACGATCGAGACCGCCGCCGGGACGACCAGCACGGTCAACGTCGGCAACGGTGGAACGCTCAGCAACATTTCTAGCCCGCTGGCGATCCTTGACCCCGGCGACGGCACCACGATCAACATCAACGATGCTTCCGACACGACTCACGCGACGGCCACGCTCGATAACCTGTCGGGTAATCCCAGCGCGCCTTATGAGGTAGTCGGCCTCTCGCCTTTTCCCATCGACTACGGCGCCGGCGTGACGGCCCTGAACATCTTTGGCGGCACCTCTGGCGGCGGCACAGCGGGTGTCACCTACAACATCGAAAACACTCAGGCCGGCACCACGACGAGGATCAAAGGCGGACCCGAGACGAACACCTACAATCTCAGCAGCGTGAGCGAGACCGGCGGCCTGGATAACTTGCCCGGCCCGGTGGTAATCGGGGGCGGGGGCGCAGGGGACGCCGTCACCCTGTGGGACTATGACAACGGCGCCGATTACAACTACACGGTCACCGGCACCACGGTCACCGATACCGGCCTTTTCGGTGGCTTGCTCTATGGAGGCCTCGGGGCCGGCGGAGCCCTCACCCTGTACGGAAGCAATGGCAGCAACGTGATCAACGTCAACGCCACGGCCAACGGCATCACGACCACCGTCTACGGTGACCAAGGGGTCGATACCATCGACGTCAACGGTACCGGCACCGGCAGCACTCTCTATGTCTACACTGGCGATTTCACCGACCAAGCCAGCACAGTCAACGTACTCGGCAATAGCGAATCGGTTTTTATCAAGATCTTTGGCCTCTCCCCGGCCATCACCACGGTCAACATCGGCTCGACGGGCGGCCCGGGGTCGATGGCAGGCATCCAGGGACCGATCACGGTCATCAATGATGGTGCTGGTTACTCCCTTGCGGCATTGAACTTCCACGACGAGAACGACGCCACCGGCCAGACCTGGACGCTCCGCAACGCTGACGGTACCGACACGGGCTCGGTCGCGGTGACCGGCAGCAGCACCACGACCTACGCTCCGGCCGATCTTTCCTCCTTGACCATCAACGGCGGCTCCGGCGGCAACACGTTCGACGTGCACAACACGTCGTCATTCTACACCACAACCCTGAATACGGGCACCGGCAACGACGCGGTCAATGTGTTCGGGGCAAGCTTCTTCGCACCGAATGGCACCCTGGATATCAACGGTCAGGACGGAGTGGACACCGTCACCTTGGGCGGCAGCACCGTTGCCGCCGCGCCGGGCATGCAGGCCTTGATGGGCACCATCAACGTCGCCAACGCCCTCGGTCTTACGAACCTGGTCTTGGACGACTCCGAAGACCCCGCCGGCCAGACCGCCTTGTTGTTCGACGACGGAGTCAACGGCCAGGTCACCGGCCTGGCGCCCGCCACGATCAACTACAGCGACGGCGACGGCGGCGTCGCCAGTTTGACCGTATACGGCGGCTCGGGCGGCAACACGTTCACCATCGACGGCACCCTCAATAACCCGGGCTATATACCCGCCCCCACCGACCTCTTTACCGGCACCGGCGACAATACGGTCAACGTCTGGGCGACCTATGTCAACGGACCGCTCAACATCTATGGCGAGGGCGGCCAGGATGCCGTCTATGTCGGCTACTTTGGCAGCCTCACCGATATCCTGGGCCCGATTTTCGTCGACAACATCTTCTCGCCGCCAGGATTCACTGACCTGACGGTCGATTCCTCGACCGACGACGTCAGCCACGACTTCACCCTCTATAGCACCGCACCAAACAGCATCCTGACCGGACTTGCCCCGGCCGACATCACCTACGTGACGGCCGCCCTGAGCTCGCTGACCATCAATACCAGCGACTACGGCTTCCAGGTGATGAACATCGACATGAGCGGCGGCAACCCCATCCCGGTTCCCGACACCCCGGGCCTGACCTGGAACGCCAGCCCCGATGGGACCGGCGGGTTCGATACTCACGCCCTGAACATCTTCGGCGAGCTCCCCACCGGCCCGTTCGCCAACGAAACCCACAATGCCAATGATCAATCGGTCTTCCCCCAGGTCGGCCAGTACGGCTCGATCTTCTTCGACGACGGCCAGGGTCTGCCCTCGAGCCTCACCAGCCTCTGGTACACCGGCCTCTCGCCGATCACCGACTCGACCCCGGCGCTCAACTACACCTTCAACGACGACGGCTATCCCGACCAGTCCTTCAGCGCCGCCGACAGTCCGGTGAATCCCGGCTTCATCGAATTTGCCAGCACGCCCACCCCGCCCGCGCCCGCCAACTTCGAGACCACCGATATCGCCAACAAGGGCAACGTCACGTTCAACACGCCGCCCTTGATTCCCGGCTTCCCCGGCAACGGCGTCAACGGCACGGTCAACATCGCCGACGACTACCCCTGGCTATCCACCCTCACCTTCAACACCCCCACCGGCGGGACCGATAACGTCTCGTTCGTCAACACCCCGCCTGGAGTCGTCACCACCTACAACGACGGCGCCGGCCCGGCCGTGACCAACGTCGACGGCCTGGGCGTCCCGCCGGACCCCATTCCCGGGCTCGTCTACTCGCTCTCTCTCTTCGGCGGCCCCGGCGACAACACGCTGAATTACGATGCCGGCGGGGAAATCCCGACCATCACGGCCGGCCCGGATACCGCTGCCGGCGAAGTGCTCATCACCATCCCTGGCCAGGGCACGGTTGATGCGTTCAATTACACCCAGATCAACATCACCGACGTCGGACCGCTGGTGATCACCCCCGGCCCCGCGGCGACCATCAACACCGTCGAGGGCTTCCAGAACGTCAACGCCATCGTGAGCACCTTCACGGTCCCGCTGCCGACGATCATCACCGCGCCGCCGCCTCCGGTAGGAGGGGACCCTCCTCCCAACCCGCGCGGCTTGCCCGCCAGCGACTTTACCGCCTCGCTCGACTGGGGCGATCCCTTCCCCGACCATGACGCCGGCACGATCACCCAGGACGCGCACGACCCCAGCATCTATTACGTCACCGGCACGCACACCTTCACCGAGGACGGGACGTACACCGTCACCAGCCGTATCGTCTTCTCGGGCGCCACGATCTCCGGATCGGTCAATGGCATCCCGGTGACCGTCACCTTCCCGGCCTCGACCGCCTCGACCCCCCTCAATCCGGCTACCGCCAATGTGACCCAGGGCCCGCTGGTCGTCTCGGCCTTCCCCATCGTCGGCACCGAGGGGATCCCCATCCCCGCCGGCCCGATCGCCACCTTCATCGACGCCGGCGGCGTCGATCCCATGCTCGCCTACTCGGCCACGATCACCGTGACCGACTCGGCCGGCACGGTCGTGTTCACGGGCCCGGCCGCCAGCATCACCCAGAACGGCGACGCGGCCCAGTTCACGGTCAACGCCCCCGCCTTCACCTTGCCTGAAGAGGGCACCTACCAGGTCGTGGTCGCCGTCACCGACAGCGGCGGCGCCACCCCGATCACCGTCAACGGCGCCTCGCTGGCCGTCATCGCCGACGCTCCGCTCACTGCCGGCACCGGAGTGACGCAGAACGTCGGCACCGGCGTCGTGCTCAGCTATGGCCTCAGCGTCGGTACCTTCACCGACGCCAATCTCGCCGCGACAACCGGTGACTTCGTTGCCACCATCGACTGGGGCGACGGCTCGCCCAACAGCATCGGCTTGGTCAGCAACCTCGGCGAGCCGGCCGGTACCTTTGTCGTCTACGGCATGCACACCTACGCCAAGTTCGGTTCCTACTTCGTCACCACCAACATCCTCGACGAAGGCGGCGCGACGACCACTCTCTATGCCACCTTCAACGTCGCCGACCCGCCGATCACCGGTGTCAGCCACAACTTCACCTCGGTCGAGGGTCAAAGCAGCGGCTCGGTCCTCCTGGCGACGATCACCGACCCCAACACCCTGGCCACGGCCGCCGACATCACGGCGGTTTTGACAGCCTGGGGCGACGGGACGCCGCCGGTTGGCTCGCCCGTGCCGTTGACCGTAACCGAGGTGAGCAGCACGGTCGGCAACACGGTCTTCGACATCTTCGGCAGCCACAACTACCACGAGGAGGGGACATTCACCTTCTCGCTGACGGTCAGCACCCTCGACCCCACCAACCTGCCCATCACCCTCACCGGCACAGCCACCGTCGCCGATGCCCCGCTCACCGGCTCCAGCGGCACCGAGCTGACCGGAGTGGAGGGAGCCACGACGGGCTCGGTCCTGGTCGGGACATTCACCGACGCCAACCCCTTCGGGCTGACAACCGACTTCACCGTCTCCATCAAGTGGGGCGACGGCACGACGTCGGCCGGAACCGTCAGTCAGCCCGGCGGCATCGGCACGGTGTTCCTCGTGGACGGGACTCACACCTACACCGAGGAGGGAGTTTACGCGGTCACCGCCACGGTGACCGATGATGGCGGTTCCAGCACCGTCGTCACCGCCTCGGCGATCATCGCCGACGCCGCGCTCACCGCCGGTACTCCTCCTTTAGAGCCCGCGGAGAACACCGGCGTGCCGTTCACCGTGGTCGTCGGCACCTTCACCGACGCCAATCCCACGGCGCCAATCAGCGACTTCACGGCTACGATCGATTGGGGAGACGGGTCGCCCAATTCGGTCGGGACCATCACTCAGCCGGGTGGCGTCGGCACGACTTTCGACGTGACCGGCAGCCATACCTACGCCAAACCAGGCGAATACTTTACCACGATCACCGTTACCGACGTCGGCGGCTCGGTGGTCATCATCCCCGGCTCGGTGACCGTCACCGACCTGCCCATCATCCCCGGCCCCGTCACCGGCTTTGTCCATAACTTCACCGCAGTTGAGGGCCAGGACACCGGCACCATCGTGCTGGCGACCTTCCTGGACCCCAACACGCTGGCCACAGTGGCCGACGTGACGGCGTTCCTGCCGGCCGATGGCTGGGGCGACGGTACGCCGTCTGCCTCGGTCGCCCCGGTCACGCTCGCGGTCCAGGAGATCGGCGTCACGCCGCTGACCAGCCCAACCAATCCGGGCGAACCGATTTTCGAGGTGCTCGGCAGCCACACCTACACCGAAGAGGGCAGCTATACGGTCAACATCAGCGTCACGACCATCGGCGGCTTGACCACCGCGCTGACGCCGGGCACCGCCACCGTGCTCGACGCCCCGCTCTCCAGCACCAACGGCGCCGAGATCACCGGGATCGAGGGCATCACCACCGGCACCGTCGTGCTGGGCACCTTCACCGACGCCAACCAGTTTGCGACCGTCGCCGACTTCACCACGCTCCCCGGCTCCACGGTCGTTAACTGGGGCGACGGCTCGGCGCCCCAGACCCTCACCCCCGCCAACTTCACCATGAGCGGCGCGCCCGACGGCATCGCCTGGACCATCAGCGCCGCCCACACCTACCCCGAGGAAGGAACCTACTCCTACTCGGTCACGGTAACCGATGACGGCGGCGCGACCACCACGTTCATCGGCTCGGCGATCATCGCCGACGCGCCGCTCTCACCCGTTCCGGTCCAGCCAATGGTCAGCACCACAGAGGCGGCGCTGTTCCCGGTTCCCGTCTTCGCGCCACCACTGTTTAGCGGACCCGTCGTCGCTTTCTCCGACGCCAACCCCTTGGCCACGATCGCCGACTTCACAGCGACCATCGACTGGGGCGACGGTACTCCGCTCACAGCCGGAACCGTGGCTCTCGGCGGCGGTGCCGGGCCTTTCGTCGTCAATGGGTCCCATACCTACGCCGATTCGGGCGTCAACGGCGGCACCGGAACTTACACGATCCAGGTCTTCATCGTGGACACCGGCGGCTCCCGGCTGACCATCACCAACACCGCCAGGGTCGCCGACAACCCGATCGTCCTGACGGGCGAGCTCAATCCCAAGTCCGACAGCGGCCTGTCCACGGGCACCATCGACACCACCAACGTCACCCAGCCCGACTTCTTCGGCACCTCCGAGCCGCTCTCGACCGTCACCCTGTCGGCGGCCCTGCTTCCCGCCGGGGTTCCCTTCGTCATCGGCCAGGTCGAGGCGGGCAGCGACGGCTCGTGGAACATCAAGTCCCAGGTGGCCCTGGCCGACGGCCATTACACGATCACGGCCACCGCGGTCGATCAGTTCGGCAAGACCACCACTACGACCCCCACGGTGATCACCTCCGACCTCCTGATCGACACGGTCGGCCCGGTGATCGACGGCATGTTCTTCAACCGGCTCAACGGCCAGGTTGACTACATCATCAAAGACCCGGTCAACCCCGACGGCAGCGCCCCTTCGGGCGTCTGGGTCAACACCCTGCTCGACTCCTCCAACTACCTCTTGACCAAGGTCCACGCCAACAAGGCCTATCCCGGCAAGTGGGTCGTGACCGACGTCACCGCAACCCCCGACCCCACGATTCCCTATGCCTACGACGTCGCCGTGACCTTCAACGGCGGGGCCATCTTGAAGGGCGGCTTCTACCTCTTCACCATCCGCGACTCGAGCAACGGCAACAGCTCGGTTCAGGACCTCGCCGAGAACCATCTCGACGGCGTCTTCTACGGCTCGTTCCCCTCCGGCAACGGCATCAACGGCAGCGATTTCGTCGCCGAGCTCCAGGCGTACCACAACAAGGTGTTCGCCCCTCAGACCATCATCGGCACTGCCTTCGCCGGCAATGCCGGCGTCGGCGGCCCGCCGATCGCGCCGGTGCACAGCGGGATCTTCGTGACGGCCCTCCCCGTCGGCGCCAGCCCGATCTTCTCCACAACCACCAGCGCGTCCAATGGCGCCGATCCCCCCGCCGCGCACGTGGCCAAGAAGACCAAGGGCCAGGCCGTCATCAAGATCAAGAACACCGCCAAGTCGCTGCTCGCCTCCAGCGGCGCCAAGCACAAGGACCTGGTCCTGAGCAACAACCACCCCAAGGGGCCCCGGCCAAAGTAAGCCAAATTGTCCGTGGTCCGTCGTTCCTTGGCCGTGGTTCGCTTCGCGTGTGCCATCGGTCAGCAGGGAACGACGGGCCTCCGTAACAACAGACAAAACCATAACGACATCCCTGGCCCACCGGTCGCAGACGATTTTTATTGACAGCTTTCGCCACACTACCCAGTTGATCGAGCCATTGGGCGAGAACCAGCGGTAAAACCCTCACAACCCCGATCTTATAACGAACCGCGATAAGCCTCCAAAAAGCTTGAATCATGCTCAAAGTGTCAATCCAATGCAGCCATCCCACACTTTTTTTCTATCTCAAGTTTCTGACTAATTGATTTCCTCCTGAAGTTGGGTATATTGAATCCGGCTTGGAAGACTGAGTAGTCATCTTAAGCTAGACAATATAACTCGACTGCAACATATTCTTTGGATGTATAAGTAATCCGGACTCCGAAGACAGGATCGGATCAAGAGAATCAAGAAATTGCGGGTTATTCGATGGGATGGTCAGTGTGGCATTCTCAGCAGAATCTGCGGCGGCGCGTCGGGCTTTGGCCGGTGATTGAAGTACCCCGGTTCCTCGTTTCATCAGCGGTGAGGCTGGTTTTTCCAAAATCGCTGCGAGAGACCGTGATCGACGTTGTGGAACAGCCAGCGGCCGGCAACGAGCAGCTACGCCTTTCGTCCGAGCTTTTTTGTCCCTGAACCGATCGTTCAGACTCTCGACTCGAAGGAGAACTTATTCATGCTTGCAATTCCGAGGTTTTCAACGGCGACGGACGTGCGACGCGCAAAGTCCAAGCTTGGCACGAAAGTGCGGAAGCGGCAGCGCCAGATGGCGCTCGAATCGCTGGAGAGCCGTACCCTCTTGTCCTACACCTTCTCACTCGTCGGCCAGACCGCGACGGTGAGCCCCGTTGCCAGTACCGGAGGTCCGTTTCTCATTACCGAGGTCTTCGCCGCGGGCCAGGACCTGTTGGAATATAGCGAGGACAACGGCGCGACGTTTTCGACGAATTGGGACCCAACCGTGCCAGGCAACAATTACCTGGCGGCGAACTCGTCGTCGGTCATCGACATCACGCCGACCACCGGCGCCGGCTCGTCGCTCACCCTCGGCGACCTCTCGAGCGCGGCGAGCAATATCTTCGCCGAGGTCAATCTCGGCCCGCCTTTTGGAGCGGCGAATAACTCGCTGATCATCGACGACCGCTCGAGCACCCACGCGGCGGGGACGTACAACTACTTCCCCGTCCTGGGCACGATCACCGGTCCTGGCGGTGCGCTGGGGGGCATCGACTTCACGTCGTTCGGGCCGATCAACTCGTATGAGATCATGGGCGGTCCGGGCCACGAAACGTATGACATCCACTCGACGTTCGACGCCACCATCGCCTCGACCACGATTATCGGGGAGGGTGGCAACAATACCGTGAACGTGATGGGCGATACCTTTCCGGGCATCGGCACGCCGCTGAACATCAACCTGGGCCCCGGCGCGAACACGGTCAACGTCGGTACTGGCGACATTCCCGCCGTGATCACTTCCACGGTGTCGGTCACCGACACGGGCGGCACGACAGACCTGGTACTCGCTGACACGAGCGACACCTCGACCGCGACCATTTCGCTCGGTCTCTCGGGTATTCCCGCCACACCCTACAACGTCACGGGCTTTTCAAGTGGCGGCTCCGTCCTGTACGGCGCCGGCGTGACCGCGCTGAAAATCAACGGCGGCACATCGGCCGGCGGAGCTGCCGGCGTCACCTACGAGGTCAACGCCACCCAGGCCGGCACGACGACCACGATCAACGGGGGACCGAACGAAAACTTCTACAATCTCGCCGATTCGAGCTCGATCCTCGATAATCTGCTCGGCCCCGTGGTGGTCAATGGCGGCAGCTCAGGCGAAGACGAGGTCTCGCTCAATGACTCCGCCAGCCTCGCCGACTACAACTACACTGTCACCAGCACCACCGTCACCGATACCGGCCTGTTCGCCGGCTTGACCTACGGCGGCCTCGCGCCCACCGGCACCTTGAACCTGTACGCCTCAAGCGGCAACAACGTCATCGACGTCGACAGCACGGCCCACGACGTCTCCACCGGCGTCTCGAGCGAGGCTGGCGTCGATACGGTCAACGTCAACGGCACCGGTACCGGCGCCACGCTCTTTGTCTCCACCGGCCCCACCGACGGTACCACAGTGAACGTGCTCGCCGACGACGAGGCGGTCAACATCACCGGCGACGCTCTCTCCACCGTCAACATCGGCTCGACCGGCGGCGCGGGCACGATGGCGGGGATCCAGGGACCGATCTCGGTCACCAACCCGCCGAGCTTGACGGACCTCAATTTCCACGACGAGAACGACACCACCGGCCAGACCTGGACGCTCCGCAACAGTGACAGTGCCGACACGGGCTCGGTAGCGGTGACCGGCAGCAGCACCACGACCTACACTCCCTCCGATCTTTCCTCGTTGACCATCAATGGCGGCTCCGGCGGCAACACGTTCAACGTGCGCAACACGTCGTCATTCTACACCACAACCCTGAATTCGGGCACCGGCAACGACGCGGTCAATGTGTTCGGGGCAAGCTTCTTCGCACCGAATGGCACCCTGGATATTAACGGTCAGGACGGAGTGGACACCGTCACCTTGGGCGGCAGCCCCGTTCCCGCCGTGCCGGGCATGCAGGCTTTGATGGGCACCATCAACGTCGCCAACGCCCTTGGTCTTACGAACCTGGTCTTGGACGACTCCGAAGACCCCGCCGGCCAGACTGCCTTCTTGTTCAACGACGGAGTCAACGGCCAGGTCACCGGCCTTGCGCCCGCCACGATCAACTACAGCGACGGCGACGGCGGCGTCGCCAGTTTGACCGTATACGGCGGCTCGGGCGGCAACACGTTCACCATCGACGGCACCCTCAATAACCCGGGCTATATACCCGCCCCCACCGACCTCTTTACCGGCACCGGCGACAATACGGTCAACGTCTGGGCGACCTATGTCAACGGACCGCTCAACATCTATGGCGAGGGCGGCCAGGATGCCGTCTATGTCGGCTACTTTGGCAGCCTCACCGATATCCTGGGCCCGATTTTCGTCAACAACATCTTCTCGCCGCCAGGATTCACTGACCTGACGGTCGATTCCTCGACCAACGACGTCAGCCACGACTTCACCCTCTATAGCACCGCACCAAACAGCATCCTGACCGGACTTGCCCCGGCCGACATCACCTACGTGACGGCCGCCCTGAGCTCGCTGACCATCAATACCAGCGACTACGGCTTCCAGGTGATGAACATCGACATGAGCGGCGGCAACCCCATCCCGGTTCCCGACACCCCGGGCCTGACCTGGAACGCCAGCCCCGATGGGACCGGCGGGTTCGATACTCACGCCCTGAACATCTTCGGCGAGCTCCCCACCGGCCCGTTCGCCAACGAAACCCACAATGCCAACGATCAATCGGTCTTCCCCCAGGTCGGCCAGTACGGCTCGATCTTCTTCGACGACGGCCAGGGTCTGCCCTCGAGCCTCACCAGCCTCTGGTACACCGGCCTCTCGCCGATCACCGACTCAACCCCCGCGGTCAACTACACCTTCAACGACGACGGCTATCCCGACCAGTCCTTCAGCGCCACCGACAGTCCGGTGAATCCCGGCTTCATCGAATTTGCCAGCACGCCCACCCCGCCCGCGCCCGCCAACTTCGAGACCACCGATATCGCCAACAAGGGCAACGTCACGTTCAACACGCCGCCCTTGATTCCCGGCTTCCCCGGCAACGGCGTCAACGGCACGGTCAACATCGCCGACGACTACCCCTGGCTATCCACCCTCACCTTCAACACCCCCACCGGCGGGACCGATAACGTCTCGTTCGTCAACACCCCGCCCGGAGTCGTCACCACCTACAACGACGGCGCCGGCCCGGCCGTGACGAACGTCGACGGCCTGGGCGTCCCGCCGGACCCCATTCCCGGGCTCGTCTACTCGCTCTCTCTCTTCGGCGGCCCCGGCGACAACACGCTGAATTACGATGCCGGCGGGGAAATCCCGACCATCACGGCCGGCCCGGATACCGCTGCCGGCGAAGTGCTCATCACCATCCCTGGCCAGGGCACGGTTGATGCGTTCAATTACACCCAGATCAACATCACCGACGTCGGACCGCTGGTGATCACCCCCGGCCCCGCGGCGACCATCAACACCGTCGAGGGCTTCCAGAACGTCAACGCCATCGTGAGCACCTTCACGGTCCCGCTGCCGACGATCATCACCGCGCCGCCGCCTCCGGTAGGAGGGGACCCTCCTCCCAACCCGCGCGGCTTGCCCGCCAGCGACTTTACCGCCTCGCTCGACTGGGGCGATCCCTTCCCCGACCATGACGCTGGCACGATCACCCAGGACGCGCACGACCCCAGCATTTATTACGTCACCGGCTCGCACACCTTCACCGAGGACGGGACGTACACCGTCACTAGCCGGATCATCTTCTCGGGCGCGACGATCTCCGCAACGGTCAATGGCATCCCGGTGACCGTCACCTTCCCGGCCTCGACCGCCTCGACCCCCCTCAATCCGGCTACCGCCAATGTGACCCAGGGCCCGCTGGTCGTCTCGGCCTTCCCCATCGTCGGCACCGAGGGGATCCCCATCCCCGCCGGCCCGATCGCCACCTTCATCGACGCCGGCGGCGTCGATCCCATGCTCGCCTACTCGGCCACGATCACCGTGACCAACTCGGCCGGCGCGGTCGTGTTCACGGGCCCGGCGGCGAGCATCACCCAGAACGGCGACGCCGCCCAGTTCACGGTCAACGCCCCGGCCTTCACCTTGCCTGAAGAGGGCACCTACCAGGTCGTGGTCGCCGTCACCGACAGCGGCGGCGCCACCCCGATCACCGTCTACGGCGCCTCGCTGGCCGTCATCGCCGACGCTCCGCTCACTGCCGGCACCGGAGTGACGCAGAACGTCGGCACCGGCGTCGTGCTCAGCTATGGCCTCAGCGTCGGTACCTTCACCGACGCCAATCTCGCCGCGACAACCGGTGACTTCGTTGCCACCATCGACTGGGGCGACGGCTCGCCCAACAGCATCGGCTTGGTCAGCAACCTCGGCGAGCCGGCCGGTACCTTTGTCGTCTACGGCATGCACACCTACGCCAAGTTCGGTTCCTACTTCGTCACCACCAACATCCTCGACGAAGGCGGCGCGACGACCACTCTCTATGCCACCTTCAACGTCGCCGACCCGCCGATCACCGGTGTCAGCCACAACTTCACCTCGGTCGAGGGTCAAAGCAGCGGCTCGGTCCTCCTGGCGACGATCACCGACCCCAACACCCTGGCCACGGCCGCCGACATCACGGCGGTTTTGACAGCCTGGGGCGACGGGACGCCGCCGGTTGGCTCGCCCGTGCCGTTGACCGTAACCGAGGTGAGCAGCACGGTCGGCGACACGGTCTTCGACATCTTCGGCAGCCACAACTACCACGAGGAGGGGACATTCACCTTCTCGCTGACGGTCAGCACCCTCGACCCCACCAACCTGCCCATCACCCTCACCGGCACAGCCACCGTCGCCGATGCCCCGCTCACCGGCTCCAGCGGCACCGAGCTGACCGGAGTGGAGGGAGCCACGACGGGCTCGGTCCTGGTCGGGACATTCACCGACGCCAACCCCTTCGGGCTGACAACCGACTTCACCGTCTCCATCAAGTGGGGCGACGGCACGACGTCGGCCGGAACCGTCAGTCAGCCCGGCGGCATCGGCACGGTGTTCCTCGTGGACGGGACTCACACCTACACCGAGGAGGGAGTTTACGCGGTCACCGCCACGGTGACCGATGATGGCGGTTCCAGCACCGTCGTCACCGCCTCGGCGATCATCGCCGACGCCGCGCTCACCGCCGGTACTCCTCCTTTAGAGCCCGCGGAGAACACCGGCGTGCCGTTCACCGTGGTCGTCGGCACCTTCACCGACGCCAATCCCACGGCGCCAATCAGCGACTTCACGGCTACGATCGATTGGGGAGACGGGTCGCCCAATTCGGTCGGGACCATCACTCAGCCGGGTGGCGTCGGCACGGCTTTCGACGTGACCGGCAGCCATACCTACGCCCTACCAGGCGAATACTTTACCACGATCACCGTTACCGACGTCGGCGGCTCGGTGGTCATCATCCCTGGCTCGGTGACCGTCACCGACCTGCCCATCATCCCCGGCCCCGTCACCGGCTTTGTCCATAACTTCACCGCAGTTGAGGGCAAGGACACCGGCACGATCGTGCTGGCGACCTTCCTTGACCCCAACACGCTGGCCACAGTGGCCGACGTGACGGCGTTCCTTCCGGTCGACGGCTGGGGCGACGGTACGCCGTCCGTGGACACCACGCTCGCGGTCCAGGAGATCGGCGTCACGCCGCTGACCAGCCCAACCAATCCGGGCGAACCGATCTTCGAGGTGCTCGGCAGCCACACCTACACCGAAGAGGGCAGCTATACGGTCAACATCAGCGTCACGACCATCGGCGGCTTGACCACCGTGCTGACGCCGGGCACCGCCACCGTGCTCGACGCCCCGCTCTCCAGCACCAACGGCGCCGAGATCACCGGGATCGAGGGCATCACCACCGGCACCGTCGTGCTGGGCACCTTCACCGACGCCAACCAGTTTGCGACCGTCGCCGACTTCACCACGCTCCCCGGCTCCACGGTCGTTAACTGGGGCGACGGCTCGGCGCCCGAGACCCTCGCGCCCGGCAACTTCACCATGAGCGGCGCGCCCAACGGCATCGCCTGGACCATCAGCGCCGCCCACACCTACACCGAGGAGGGGACCTACTCCTACTCGGTCAAGGTAACCGATGACGGTGGGGCAACCACCACCTTCATCGGCTCGGCCATCATCGCCGACGCGGCACTCACGCCCTCGGCAACCCAGCCGACGGTCGATACCACCGAGGCGGCGCTGTACCCGGTTCCCGTGTTCGCGCCACCCGTGTTCAATGGCCCGGTCGCCTCCTACACCGACGCCAACCCCATTTCGACGACCGCCGACTTCAAGGCGACCATCGACTGGGGCGACGGCACTCCGCTCACCGCCGGCACGATCAGCCAGCCGGGCGGCATCGGCACGGCCTACATCGTCAGCGGCTCCCATACCTACGCCGATTCGGGCGTCAACGGCGGCACCGGACATTTTGCGATCCAGGTGTTCGTCGTGGACGACGGCGGCTCGATCCTCACCGTGGACAATGTGGCCAATGTCGCCGACAACCCGATCATCCTGACCGGCGAGCTCAATCCCAAGTCCGACAGCGGCCTGTCGACGGGCACCATCGACACCACCAACGTCACCCAGCCCGACTTCTTGGGCACCTCCGAGCCGCTCTCGACCGTCACCCTGTCGGCGGCCCTGCTTCCCGCCGGGACGCCCTTCATCATCGGCCAGGTCGAGGCGGGCAGCGACGGCTCGTGGAACATCAAGTCCGACGCGGCGCTGGCTGACGGCCATTACACGATCACGGCCACCGCGGTCGATCAGTTTGGCAAGACCACCACCACGACCCCCACGGTGATCACCTCCAACCTCCTGATCGACACGGTCGGCCCCGTGATCGACGGCATGTTCTTCAACCGGCTCAACGGCCAGGTTGACTACATCATCAAAGACCCGGTCAACCCCGACGGCAGCGCCCCCTCGGGCGTCTGGGTCAACACCCTGCTCGACTCCTCCAACTACCTCTTGACCAAGGTTCACGCCAACAAGGCCTATCCCGGCAAGTGGGTCGTGACCAACGTCACCGCAACCCCCGACCCCACGATCCCCTTCGCCTACGACGTCGCCGTGACCTTCAACGGCGGGGCCATCTTGAAGGGCGGCTTCTACCTCTTCACCATCCGCGACTCGAGCAACGGCAACAGCTCGGTCCAGGACCTCGCCGAGAACCATCTCGACGGTGTCTTCTACGGCTCGTTCCCCTCCGGCAACGGCATCAACGGCAGCGATTTCGTCGCCGAGCTCCAGGCGTACCACAACAAGGTGTTCGCCCCTCAGACCATCATCGGCACTGCCTTCGCCGGCAATGCCGGCGTCGGCGGCCCGCCGATCGCGCCGGTGCACAGCGGGATCTTCGTGACGGCCCTCCCCGTCGGCGCCAGCCCGATCTTCTCCACAACCACCAGCGCGTCCAATGGCGCCGATCCCCCCGCCGCGCACGTGGCCAAGAAGACCAAGGGCCAGGCCGTCATCAAGATCAAGAACACCGCCAAGTCGCTGCTCGCCTCCAGCGGCGCCAAGCACAAGGACCTGGTCCTGAGCAACAACCACCCCAAGGGGCCCCGGCCAAAGTAAGCCAAATTGTCCGTGGTCCGTCGTTCCTTGGCCGTGGTTCGCTTCGCGTGTGCCATCGGTCGGCAGGGAACGACGGGCCTCCGTGACAAGAGACAGAGCCATGACGACGTCCCTGGCCCTCGGGCCGGGGACGTTTTTTCTTCGAAAAGCGCCACGAGCCCGGCAATCGCCCGCCGCATTTGACGCCAGGACGCTAAACGGATAAACTCGGCTGCGCGTCGTGTTAGAGAGAAGTTTCATTCACCCCTGACAAGGCCGTTCCGCGCACTTCGCCCGGAAAGTCTCGGCCGGAATCGCATCACGGGCTCGGGAGGAAACGACGTGGCTCTGGTCGTCAAAGACTTCATCGACGCGGGTGTGCATTACGGCCACCGCGCCAGTCGATGGAACCCGAAAATGAAGCCGTACATTTACGGCAAGCGCAACCTGATACACATCATCGACCTGAAAGAGACTGTCCGCGGCTTGCTGCGCGCCATCAAGTTTTTCAATCGGGTCGCCTCTTCCGGCGGTCTCATCCTTTTCGTCGGTACCAAGCGGCAGGCGGCCGATACGATAATCGAGCACTGCAATCGGTCGGGGATGCCCTACGTGACCGAGCGCTGGCTGGGCGGCACGCTGACCAACTTCCGTACCATCCGCAGCCGGCTCCAGCGGTTGGAGGAGCTCGAGGCGACCTTGGAGGGAGAACAAGCGCTCAGTTACTCGAAGAAAATGATCTCGACACTCAATCGCGAGCGACGCAAGATCGAGCGCAACTTGAGCGGCATTCGCCATATGAACCGCCTGCCCGAAGCGCTCCTGGTCGTCGATCCTCGCCGCGAGCACATTGCGGTCGCTGAAGCGCGCAAGCTTGGCATCAAGGTGGTTGCCCTGCTCGACACCGACTGCGATCCCGACCTGATCGACCTACCGATTCCGGGCAACGACGACAGCATGCGGTCGATCGAGCTCGTCATCAACCGATTGGCGGACGCGATCCTGGAGGGCAAGGCCGCCGCGCCGCCGGAGCCGGAGCCAGCCGTCCCGGCCGCCGCGCAGGCGCGCGGTGAGCGCGACCGCCGTCGCGGGTCCGGGCGAGGCGAAGGGCTCAAGGGCGCGGTCAGGTCGCGCGACACCGAGGCCAAGACCGGGGGCGAACAGCCGGCGCCACCCGCGCCGGCCGACGGAGCACCCGAGCCGACGAGCGCCCCAGCTCCGGCTGACCTAGCGGCCCCGGCTGATGCCCAGGGGTCGTGAAGGTTCGTGTTGGCGACAAGTCGATCAGGTGCTGCTTTTTCCCTGGATAATCCGGGGCGCGCGATCGCCGGATCAGGGGCTCGATCCGGGAAACGGCCCCACAGAATCAGAATGAGGAGTCATGCCGATGGCCGAGATCACCGCTGTGGCTGTCAATGAGTTTCGCAAGAAGACCGGGCTGGGCCTGATGGAGTGCAAGGCCCTTTTGAAGGAAGCCGACGGCGATGTGCAGAAGGCCGAGACCCTCGCCAAGGAACGCGGCCTGAAAAAGGCCGAGCTCCGCTCCGGCCGCGCCGCCAAGGCCGGTCGAATCGAAACCTACATTCACCACGACGCCAAGCAGGGCACCATGCTCGAGCTCAACTGCGAGACCGACTTCGTGGCGCGAAACGAGGAGTTCAAGCAGCTCGCCAAGGACATCGCCCTGCACATCATGGCCGCCAATCCCCTGTATGTGCGCCGCGAGGACGTTCCGGAAGCCGATGTGGCCGAGCAGAAACGGATCTTCATGTCGCAGGTGGCCGACAAGCCCGTGAACATTCAGGAAAAGATCGCCGACGGCAAATTGAGCGCCTGGTACGGTGAAACCGTCCTGCTCGACCAGAAGTTCGTCAAGGACGACACCAAGACCGTCAAGGATGTCATCATGGCCGTCAACGCCCGGACCGGAGAAAACATCTCGGTGGCCCGGTTCGCCCGCTTCGTGGTTGGTGAAAGCCGGTGATTTGTAGGGGATCGCGGCCGAGGGCCGCACTGGGAAAGGATGGGACTTCGTGGATTCCAGTGTCAGCGCCGGCCCTCCGGTCTTCCGCCGCGTGCTGCTCAAGCTGTCGGGTGAGAGCTTTTGCCGGCCGGGCGAAGGGGGCATCAGCGTCGAGGAAGTCAGCCGGATCGCGCGCCAGACCGCGCGGGTGGCGGCCCGCGGCGTCCAGCTCGCCATCGTCGTGGGTGGCGGCAACATTCTCCGCGGCGCCCAGTTGAGCCGCGGGTCCGACGTGATCAAGGAAGCGACTGCCCATTACATGGGCATGACCGCGACCGTCATCAATGGCCTGGCGCTCCAGGACGCACTCGAAAGCGAGGGCTGCGCCACCCGCCTCTTGACGACGATCCGCATGGACGAAGTGGCCGAGCCGTTCATCCGCCGCCGGGCGCTCTCCCATCTCGACCGCGGCCGCGTGGTCATCCTGGCCACCGGCACCGGCAGCCCCTTCGTCACGACCGACACCGCCGCTGCCCTGCGCGGCAAGGAGCTCGGCGCCGAGGTTTTGCTCAAGGCCACTCGCGTCGACGGGGTCTACTCGGCCGACCCCGAGAAAAACCCCCACGCCGTGCTCTATCATCACCTGACCTACGAGCAAGTCCTGCGCGACGAGCTCAAGGTCATGGACATGACCGCCATCGGCATGTGCCTGGATAACCGCCTGCCGATCCTGGTCTTCAATTTCAAGAAAGAGGGAAACATCGAGCGAGCCATCGCCGGCGAAACGATCGGCACCTGGGTAAGCGACGTTCCCCGGCCGCGTCCTTGAGAAAGGATGAGGGATGAGGGATGAGGGATGAAGGGTGAAGGGTGAAGGATGAACCAAACGGGCTCCGTTCGGCGCTCTGGTTCATCGTGCATCCCTTCTGTGGTAGCATAGGGCATCCTTGGGTTTGAGCAACACGACATCGCCGTGCGCGTCGTGCGCGAGTCGGAGTGGAAGTCGGAGGCTGTGAACCATGAGCATCGAAGAAATCGAACTCGAAGCCGAAGAGCGAATGGAGAAGAGCGTTCATTTGTTGATCGATCAATTGCGCGGGGTCCGGACCGGCCGGGCTAATGTCGGCTTGGTTGAATCGATCCGGGTCGAATATTATGGCTCGCCCACACCACTGAAACAGATGGCCAACCTCAGCACTCCGGAGCCGCAGCAGATTCTGATCCGCCCCTTCGACCCTTCGGTCGTAGGCGACATCGTCAAGGCGATTCAGACCAGCGAGCTGGGCCTGACGCCCAACTCCGACGGCAAGGTGGTGCGCCTGAACGTGCCCCCGCTCTCGGTTGAACAGCGCAAGAAGCTGGCCAACCGCGTGAAGGAGCTCGCCGAAGAGGCCCGGGTGGCGATTCGCAACATCCGCCGCGACGCCAACAAGCAGGCCGACCTGGAACAAGGCGAGAAGATTCTCACGGAGGACGACCTGGCTACCTGCAAGGACGAGGTTCAGACCCTGACCAAGCAGTACGAGGCCAAGGTCAACGAGATCGCCGACAAGAAGTCGGCCGAGATCATGGAGGTGTAGTGCCTCCGCTCGAAATCAGAGTTGCCGGTCGGAAAGCCTTCGTATAGAATGATTTTGGGTCGTATGCGAATCTGTTCGATGTAGGTCAAGGGTCTGCAATCGGTTACCAGACCGACCGACTGCCGCATGAGATGCTTTTTCGGAAATGCTAAACTGTCACTTCGCGGCGACGGGATTCACCGAACAAGAGAGAGGAGTGACATTTTGCTCAGCGCAGTGGGCATTGCACCAGTCAACGTCGAGACCCTCGACACGCGACTGGAACAATTGATTGACGAGGCGACTGCTGCTCGTTGGGACGCTGCTAAGCTCGCGACTGAGATCGCGAGCTTTACGCAGCCAGGCGGTATGTCCGGTCACGAGGTCTCACCCGAAACCGTCGGAAACGAAGGGTGGTTTTGGCCATGGAACCGCGCCGGATTTCTGTTCATTCAGAATGATCGCTCGGCCGACGCAGCGCTTTTGTTCACATGCGCGTACCTCGCTGCCCTCCGCTTCCAGCACCTAGGACAGTACCGCCTACAAAAGGGTATGCCTCTATGTAACATCTCTTTCTCTTACATTAGAGCTGGCTACCCAGACCGAGCTATACTGCCCGCAATCCTCGGGGTGGTTGAGGACACCCTGGAACGATGGATTCCCTCGGAAACCGCGAGTTTTCGCAATCTCCTCGCGACGAACTACCCCGAAATTGACGCCCGAAAACTCATCGATGGCTTTGAATCTCTCACTCGCCAGCGCGGTATCACCGCGCTTTACCCCGAAGCTGTCTTCAAGTGTGTGGAACGAGGGAGTCGGTATTTCGATTCCACTCTGATTGCAACACTTGGGGCGATAGCCAGTGAGTTCCGTCCCGATACTGTGGCATCGTCACTGGAACGGTTAGATCAAGTCTGGACGGAATTTCGAGCAAGCACCGAGTCGGTGATGAGCCAGAGGCCAGTCGCGCATGGAGAAATCGCACCCAATATCGGAAACGCCAGCGGTCTCCCCGGCAAAGCCGCAACCTATTCAGCCAGCTCCCACTCCGGAACTCCCTCTGCCGCGTCCTGGGACCCCACCAGTTTGTAGTCTGCAGCCCGCTCTTCCCGAAGTGATCGGGACACCGAGCCCGGCGGCGCGGGGGGAACGTATAACGTCCGCCATGGACGCTGTTGCCAATCTAACTTCGGCAACGAGCTTGAAGGATCTCCGCGCAAGCAGCGCGGATCTCGCTGCGCTGTATGTCCAACGGCTCCAAGAGGAAAATGGTTTGCTGAGAACCCAAGTATCCGACCTTACGATCGACCGCGAGAGGGTAAGTAACTTATTCCACAACTCCGACAAGAAAGCGGAGGTTCTCGCAACGAGATTGGAATCGGCGCGCACTCAACTGCATGCTCAAAATCATTTGGATTGGATTGTCAACGTCTTGTTCGCCATTGGAGGAGCGATCTTCAGCTTTGGGGTATCTTGGCCAGGGATCAATAACTCTGGCCGCGCTGCCGTCGTTATCCTCGGATTACTCGTGATCGTGGTGCCTGGCACTTACAAGATGTTTCTCAACCCCAAAATTCCGCCAGCGCAATAAGCGGTCAACCCGACTCCTGGCGCACCCATTGAGTACCGTCCAACGATGGGTTATCCTGCAACGCGGTTAGCCGTTGAGCGACTCTTGAAGAAAGGCGTCGCCGCAAGGCCTTTGGAATGGCAACTTACGACACCGGGCGATTAGCTCAGTTGGTTAGAGCGCCTGCTCGACACGCAGGAGGCCAGAGGTTCGAGTCCTCTATCGCCCATTTCTAAACCCTTCGAAACAAAAGACTTAAGAAATCGCAAAATGGTAGCAGATTTGGCAGCAGATCGGCGGGGTAAACGGTCTCGCTGAATTCGCCCGCCGTGGGCTGAATCAACCCCATTTCCTCAGTCTGGCGGCAAGACTCTTCCTGGCTCTTTCCATCTGCCAGAAATTGACTCCACCTGTCGTAAATCAGCCAGGTGATTCCCCTCACAATCACAGTTGTGCAGCGTGCGAACGAATCGCCGCCACTTTGATCGCATCCAACGGGACAGCAGGGATCTACTCTCCCTCGGCAAGCCGAAGTATTGCCACCTGCATATTCTCGGCAATAGAGTGACTTCCATAAGAAAGATCCAAAGAACAAGAGTAAATCGAAATGGGAAGACGACTGCGGGTGTCATGACCCACCCCCAAAACCCAAACTAGTCCCCAGGAGACCCAAAGGGAGGAAATAGACATGGTGACGACTATCGCTCGCATTCTGCCTGATTCCTATTTTGATCTGGTTAGGAAGTTCCCCCTCACCCGCATCAAAGATGATGAGCACTTGGCTCAGGCTCAGGAATTTCTTCATAACCTGTTGAGGCAGGATCTTGATGAGGGAGCGGACGCTTATCTTGATGCACTGTCCGACTTCATTGAGAATTACGACGAGGAGAACGAGCCATCTTCTGATGCTCCTCCTGAAGATGTCCTGAGGGAACTGATCAACTCTAGTAAGCTCAGCCAGCAGCAGCTCGCCAAGGCTGTGGGCATCGCACAGTCCACCATCTCTGCTGTTCTCAACGGCAACAGGAAGCTGACCAATGATCACATCATAAAACTGGCCAGGCACTTCAATGTGTCCCCGGCTGTCTTCCTGCCTCTCTGATCCCTGGGAATTTCCAAGAGTACTGACCCGTTACACCTTCCACCTGCGGTATCACGGTCGCTGGAGGTCAAAGCAGTGCTTGCAGGTCTCGTTGCAGCGATTTCCCCCGCCCGCGCCGGAGACCCGGGCGGGGATTTGCGCTATTCCCGTCACGACGCGCCGTGAGTGCTCCGTAATATCTTCACGCACTCCCCCAAGGAAACCACTCATGACTCGCTGCGCCGAACTCGCCGCCGCACTGGCGATCTGCCTCGTCGGCATCGCCGTGCGCATGGTTCAGATCACTTACAACTTTGATCTCGACGAGCTCTTCTCCGCGCGGCTCGCGGCGCAGCCCTTCGGCGAAGTGATCCGGCAATCGCTAGCGGACCGCCCTCACCCGCCGCTACATTACCTCTTGCTGTCTCTTTGGGTGCGGGCGTTCGGGGCCGCGGAGGTATCTGTCAGGACGTTCAGCATCCTCTGTTCGGCGGCGTTCCTGGTCGTAGCCCATCGCTTGCTGCGCCGGCTGATGCCACCGGGGCCAGCCCTCGGCACTCTGGGCATCTTGGCCATCTCACCCTTCTTTGTCTATTACGGCCAGCAGGCCCGGGCATACAGCCTCATCGCGCTGCTCTCAGCCGTCAACCTGCTCGCCTTCTTGAGACTGCTCGACGCACCCGGCGACCGCCGCCGAGCCGTCGTCTGGGCGGCGTCGTGCGCCTTGTTGGCCTGGTCACAGTATCTCGCGGTTCTGGCTGTTGTCGTCCAGATTGCCGTCTTATTACCCGGCCAGCCGCGCCGGGATCAGACAGCCTTGCTCTGCGGCGGAGCCCTTGCCGTCGCCACCGTCCTGCCTTGGCTAGTTGCCGCGATGGGTGGCCAAATCCTGCGGCGGACGGACCCGCTGCCGAGCATCGGCTGGCTCGAGCGACCAAAGCCGCAGGATCTAGCCTGGTTCTACATCCGGGTCTTCGGTGAACTACCCGGCGTCCAGGCCCGGTGGCTCGCGCTCGCCGTGGCAGCCCTGGCTGCGGCCTACTACGCAACCAGAGTTCGGCGTGGGCTGTCCCGACCCGTCTTGGCCCTGACTGTGATGGGACTGGGCGTGCCGCTGGCCGTCTGGGCTCTGTCAGTCTACGGTCCCAAGCCAGTCTTCGTCGAACGCCAACTCATTGGTTCGGCGCTCGCCTTCGTCGGCCTGGTCGGCCTCTGGGCCGCGGGCCAGCACCGTTGGCTGGGCGGCGCCATCCTGGCCGGGGCCCTGGCGTGGGAAGCAGCGGCGGTGCCTGCGGCCTTCCCGGTACACTCCAAGCCGCCCTGGCGCGCGGTCGCCGCTTACCTGGACGCTCACTATCCAGGCCGCCCAGTCCTGGCGACCGAGGAGTGGGTTGCCAGTCCACTGAGCTACTACCGACGGAGAGGCGAGGTCCGGCTGGCGCGGCGCCCACTCTCCGAGCCTGCGCTCCTGCTGTGCCGGAGGGGATGGGACGAGGGTCTGACGCGGAGTTTGGCGCCAATTCGGGCCTGGACGTGGGGCTGGATGGGGAGCGATTCCCTGGGTCTGGCGCTATACGAGGTTAGCGGAGAATCTAATCGAGATCGGCCCTCGCCGGGTCGTCAGCGGTGATGGTCGATCAACAGCCGTTGACCGATTCGACTGGGCGTCCGGCTGCGCGTCGCAAGCCCAGTCTGGCCGCCGGCCGCGGTCCCTGCGAACCGGCCGATCTCCGGGCCTGGCTGAATCCTTGGTCGAGCGATCCTGCCAGACAGCGACTTCGCCACAACGCCCGTGCCCGAGCGCGATCCGGCCGCGATCACAGAATTGTAACTGACGCTAAAACTCTCGCCGGAGCTGCTCAGAACCGAGGTCGTATCGTACGTGCTCCCACCCGAGCCCATGTTCAGCGCCACCGAGCTCCACCCGGGAGCATTGATTCCGCCGGTCACGCCGTTGATGACCGCCGTCGCGCTCGTGAACGTGACCGATCCGAAGTTCGCCACCTTCGCAATGCTGCCGCCGACGGTCGGGGCTTCCACGATCCAGTCGGCACTACTTCGCTCGGGCTGGGGACTCTGTAGTTGCGCCGAGCTCTCGTACGCGCTGAAAGAATCGTTCGGCCGGCTATTATCGACGATCGTCAGGTAGTACTGCCCAGCGTGGGCACCGCTGGTGATGTATTGCACCGACGCCGAAATCGAATCGCCCGGATCAATCGTCATGCTGGCGATGACCTGCTCCGGCTGGCCCTTCCCGGTCGAGTACATCTCCCACCATGCCTGATAGACGGGGCTGCCGTTGATCACATCCTGCTCGGTGCCGATTTGCTCCACTGTCGAATCGCCATAGCCGTCGATTCCCACCCAAACCGATGAGTAGGTCGTGCCGCCCGACGAGCCGGTCACCGTCGGAACGTTCCAGGAGCCGCTGACCTCGGTCACCGAGCTCGCCTGCGGCTGGGAAAGATTGGTCGCGGCCACATAGCCCGACCAGTTGCTGCTGGTCTGCGCATTCGGGTTTGGCGTTGGGTTTGGATTCGGCGTCGGCGTCGGCGTCGGGCTTGGGCTTGGACTTGGGCTGGGGCTGGGAGCGCTACCGTCGTAGTAGATCTGCACACCGGTCGAGGTATTCAGGAACTCATAGGGCTTGGCGGCGGAAGCGGGCGGCGTACCGGTTCCAGTCCACTGGTTGTAGCCTTGCGCAAGCGAGACCGTCGTCTGCGAGCCCTCGTACGTAGTCGTGTTGTAGAGAACCTGCGGCGCCAGAGAATTCGTGTACCCCGTCCAGAAGATCTCACTCTGGCCAGGCCCTTCGGTGTAAAGGGCCCAATTTGAGGACGCGGACCACCGAAAGTCGAAGGAGATGTTGTACGTGCTATTGTTCTGGATCTCCAAGACGGCATCCGCCGGAATCGGCGACGGGCTCGGGGTCGTCGAGCCGCCGGCATAATCGAGCTGAACACCGGTCGCGGTGATCAGGAACTCATACTGCGCCGCGGCGGAAGCCGGCGGCGTGCCGTATCCGGACCACTGGTTGTATCCTTGCGCAAGCGAGACCTTCGTCTGCGATCCGGGGTAGATCGTCGTATCGTAGAGAACCTGAGGCGCCAGAGAGTTCGAGTACCCCGACCAGAAGATCCTGCCCTGGCCAGGCCCTTCGGTGTAAGGGGCCCAATTTGAGGACGCGGTCCACCGAAAGTCGAAGGAGATGTTGTACGTGCTGTTGTTCTGGATCTCCAGGACCGCCAGCGAAAGCAGGCAGCGATCCTCCAAGCCCTCCACGCGAGGCTGGACTTGGTTTTTCCTGAGAGTTCTCATCGTTGCGCATCTCGAAGGTCGAAGAGGTCTGATCAGCGAATGGCGTCAGCGGTCAGTATAATCGATGCGCGAATACAGTCCCACGGACAAGAGGTCGGAAACCGATCATTGAGACTCGATATCGGTGGATTCGTCAAAGTCGGCTGGACTGCCGTGGTGGTGCCATGTCTCCGAAGCGGCTCATGTGGACAGGCCTGACTTGCCTTGCCCTCTCGGTCCTGACCGCCGGGCTCGGGTTCCTCGCTCAGGCCATTCTCGTCGTCCTGGCGATCCTCTTCTTCCACATCACGATCCAGGTGCCTGTCGCCGCCGCTCACGGTGTCGTTGGCGAGACGACCATATCGGTGCCGCGCGTGTTGCCGACGGTGCTGTCGGTGGCCTGGCTCTTCCTGGCGATCGCGCTGGGCTGCTTGCTCGAATCGGGACGTCGCGTCCTGCGGCGGCGGTCTTCCGGTTGACCCCGGCGCTTTCACTTTCTCATGTCAGCGCATCACGGTTGCGGCCGCCCGGCGGAGGGGACGGGCCAGCAGTACGGCCGGCACACGTCGGGAAAGGGCTTGCGGCAGTAACCATCCGGGCCGCACCAGCGGGGAAAGCAATGGGGATCCCACCAGTGCAGCAAACCGCCGCCGGGGTTCCAGCCGCCGACCGGTCGGAGCCGCTTGAGGAAATGCGCCTCGGGAGGTGGGCAGTCCCCGTGATCGCCCCCGCGAACGCTGGCGCACGTCATGACGACGATCCCGAAGGCCCACAACCGCGCCTGGTATTTGATCACGTGTCTCGCTCCTATCCCGTTCAGTATTCATCGTTCGCAACTGGGCGCGCTCACGAGGCGTCGAAGCCGGCTGCCCGCGCTTACGAGCGATCGGGCAACGCAGGCGTCAACTGGCCCGGTCCCGGGGTTGGCGGAGTCCGGGGCGGCGCGGCTCCTGCCGGCCCCGGAGCTTGGTCCGGCGGCACGGGGTTAGGCGCGCTCGTTGCCGCTGCCGGTGCGCCAGCGGTCATTTCGGCGTGTTGCTCGTTTTGCACACGCAGTTGCCAGCCGCCGCCGATGGCTCGATAGACCGCAATCAAGTTGAGCGCGATATCGCCCTGGGCGGATGCGAGCTGGTCCTGCTGCTGGACAAGTGTGGTCTCCAGGTTGAACACGCGGTTGAAATCGATGGTGCCGGCGCGGTACTGCGCGACGCCCACCTCGGTGGCCGCCTTGGCCGCGTCAACGCTCTTGGCCAGGTCGTCGGCCCGTTCCTGCGATTTCAGAAAGCCGCGCAGGGCGACCTGCGTTTCGCGTCCCGCGACGAGCACCTGGTTCTGATAGGTGGCGATCAACTCCTGGGTTTTGGCTTCCTGAAGGTGCACGTTGTTTTTGATTCGCCCGTAATTGAGAATGTTCCATCGGAAGCCGGGCGTGAGGAGCCCGAAGAAGCTCCTTTGTGAAAACGCCTGCGAAAAGTCGGCCGCGTCCCAGCCGAGGGTACCGTTGATATAGATCGTCGGATACAGGTCGGCTTCGGCAACGCCGATCTGCGCGCTCTGTGCGGCCACGCTCCGCTCGGCGTTTCGAACGTCGGGCCGCCGGCGCAACAGATCGGCGGGAATGCCGGTTGCGACCCAGAGCGGCGTTTGTGGCATGGGCGAGTGGCCTAGCTCCGGCCCCGGTCCCAACTCGGCTTCGAGGTCTCGTGGCGGGAAACCCGCCAGGATGCAGAGCGAGTCGTTCGCCTGTCCCATCAAGATTTCCTGTGCGGGAATGGTCGAACGGGTCTGCTCGAGCACGGTTCGTGCCTGCTCCACGTCGAGGCGAGTCGCCGTACCGACTCGCAGCTTTTCCGCCGCGATCGCCAGCACTCCCTCCTGAATCCGGACGTTATCACGCGCGATCTTGATTCGCTGCTGAGCGACTCGATACTGGACGTAGTAGGTCGCCACGTCCGCGAAAAGCGTCACGAGCGACGCGTCGTAGTCTTCGACCGATGCGTCCAGGCTCGCGTTGGACGATTCAATATTGCGGCGGATCCGGCCCCATAAGTCGAGCTCCCAGCTCAGATTGAAGCCGTAGAACCAGTTGGAAAAGGAAAGCGGAAAGGTGCTCCCAATCGGCGTCTGGAGCAGCTTGTTGATCACCGGCTGGTTCGGGCTGAGGTTGACCCGGCTGTAAGATCCTTGCGCCTGCTGCGTCTGCGGGAACATGTTGCCGACCGAAATGGCCTGGCTCGCGCGCGCTTCGAGTACCCGCGCTCCCGCTGCTCTCAGATCTGGATTCTGGGCGTAGGATGCATGGACGAGATCAACCAATACCGGGTCCTGAAACACGTCCCACCAGGTACCGCCCGGCAACTGAACGTCGAGGACATGGGGATCGCGGGCCTGGATCCAGTCCGGTGCCACCGGCGCCGGCGGCTCGCCGTAATTCGGGCCGACCTTGAGGCCATTATGGAGCCACTGGCTGGGACGCGTCACGATGCACCCGCTCGCGTACAACGCGGGGAGAACGAAGAAGGCAAGCGTTGACCATCGCAGCCGGCGAGCTCGAAGCGCAGCCAGAGCCTTCGGCGCCTGGAGTCGATGCCACTTCATCGCTTTGATTCCATCGTGCCAGCCCATCGGCTTCCTCTGGCGAAGCGGACTCACCCGGCAGATCGTGCACGATCTGCACAAACTGCATTATCGGCACGACCCGCGCGTCCAGTCGAGGAAAACCCGTCAAGAGGGAGTTCTGGTTCAAGCCGTTCGCAGCGTAATCGGCAAGTAACGAGGCTGCCAGATCCTGGCATCTACCACCAGGTCGAGTTCCTCCAGCAGGTGCCCGCCGAACGGCACATCGAAGACATCGGCACCGATTACGCCCGACAGGATCGATTTGATGTCCATCGCTCACCCTCCGAGAGGCCGGCGGGTAGAGTTGAATATTGCATGATCAGCTCGTTTCATTGCGCCGGGGTTTCGACAAACTTGATGCGCTGATCGATCGCTGGATCCAGGAACAAAAGGTGCACGCATGAAACTTGACTGATGCGCTCTAAGTTCTGGACGTCAAGTGCCCTAAATGGGCTTGCGTGATCCTGGGAGGGCGAGGCTCCGTCCGAGCCGCCTGGGAGAATGGCTCGCCGAGAGGCTCGCCGTCCCGGAATTGTGCAAGGCGATTTAGAGTCGCCAGACTGCTCGGAGTTTCCCCAGCATTTCTTCGTGGAGTGTATTCTGCCATTCCAGGAGAGCGGGCGACGAGATTCGAACTCGTGACGTCCAGCTTGGGAAGCTGGCATTCTACCGCTGAATTACGCCCGCAAGTCTTTGAAACTTTCCCAAGTGTTTTTCTTAACCCGGTGCGAATTCGGCATGTTGCGAATATCGACCGCACCGAAATTTTACCTGGCAGAAGAAAAGCGTGCAACTAGAAAAAAACACCGCAAACGGGTCAAACGAGTGAAGATCGGGTCGGCTATTTGACACGGCGAGAACTCGTCTGGCAGAACTTTGGTCGTGCGACAACTCGCAGGGACGGAAAGCGAGACGAAAACTCGTTTTTTCGTCGTTAGGATTGAAAACCCGAGCTATCAATCTTTCAAAAACTCGTTTGCCGACGATCACTCAAAAATTAAAACGTATCTCGCCACCTACTAATTCCCCCCACGGGGACCATCCAGGGACCGACCGGGAACTCTCCAGGGACCGTCTCTTAACCCGACCTTCACGAACAGAACCTGCTCTCAGTCGCTTCCTGCGAAAACTCAAAAGGGACGCATCACGTCTCCGGGTGACACGTCCCTTTCCCGTCGAGTCTAGCTTGTGACTTGAAATCGATGTCGTCACGAATACGGTGCGACATCAGATTTGACCCTAGCAGGCCATTCACCAAAAGAGATTCCCCAATCCTTGTAGCCGCGAACACTCAAACCGAGCGTCTCATGCGAGCGTGGAGAAGTTTCGATCACTGGGCCGAGACGACCATCCAGAAGAGCAACTAACACGGCCCCGTGAAGGGGAACACTCCAGAGATTCCCCTCATTTTTGCGAGGTGGCATCGAGTCGTGGCGCAATTGCCAACCGAAGATTGATTCCCTGCAAGGGATTCCCCGACGGTCGAAGATCCGTCATCTGATCGCGGAACAACCGAACGGAGTTGAGCGGTTGTCTCGCAGTGAATTCGAGTGCAGCGGGAACCATGAGCGCCGTCGGTTGAATACCGATGATCCTCCCGCCAATGACTTTCTGTGTTCGCATGGCAGCCACGGCAGAAGTCAATCCGTTGAAATCGAGCACGTCATGAAGAAGGTCGTTGTGTCCGGAAGTGAAGAAATCCGTCGTGGCACTCGTTCCCGTGAGTGTGTTGAAGAACGTGTCTGTGATCCTCTTGGATGAGTCGTTCCCGATCACCATCGGAATATCGTTAAGCATACCGACGTTATCGTCGATCAGATCGGCTCTCGCAATATCGAACGCTTTCCCGCACGTATCAATCTTGTAGGTGGAACTTTCTTCCGTGTCGTTTGCAACCAGAAAGGGTACCACTTTCGGAGACCACCGGGTACCACCTGAGCGGTTGCGGCGCGGTGTGATTGGCTGGATTGGAGTGAAGATGACGATTCCTGTGCGGTCGCAACTCCGTCGCGGCCGGCGGACAATCGGGGCGGGAGGCAGCAGGCAGGGCGATCGTCGCGGTGACAGATCGCTTAAGTTCGGTCGGCCTCATTGGTCCCGAAAACGGGCCGAGAGCGAGAGGCGCGGTAGGAACGACCAGTAAGCTTCAAGATCACGGCGCCATCGACCAATCGGTCCAGAAACGCGGTCGCTAACGGCGGATCGGCGAGATAGTCAGCCCAGGCTTTGAAGTCGATATTGGTCGCCAACGCAGTCGAACGTCGGCCAGTGCGGGCATCGAGCAGACGATAGTAAACCGTGCTGGCCTGAGCCTGGACTTCACGCTCCAAACGGTCGAAACCAAACTCGTCGATCAGCAACAGGTCCAATCGCGCGTAAGCATTGAGCGTCCGAGCAAAGGTCCCGTCGGCCATCGCCGCCGTAAATTCCTGGAGCAGCTTGGCGCTGGTCGCATAACGGACGTGATAACCCAGCACGCACGCGGCCCGGCCGATCGCTTGGAGAATCCGAGTCTTGCCCAGGCCACTTTGACCCACCAGGACAACGTTCTCGCGGCGGCGTACGAAGTCACACGTGGCCAGTTGCTCGATCGTCCGCCGATCGATCCCCTTGGCATTGAACGCCCAGTCAAAACCTTCCAGGGTGGTCAGTTCGCGGAACTTGGCCGCACGAATCCGCCGGTCGACTGCCCGCTGCCTACGATTCTCGGCAGGCTCCGCCAGCAGGCGATGGAGGAACGCCAGGTGGCTCAGTAATTCCCGCTCCGCCGCCGAGAGGGCCGCGTCGAGCATGGCCGGTGTCACCGCGACGCCCAGAGTTCGCAGCGCGGCTGTGACGTCGTCATGCAGGCTCCGCGGAGTCACCGTCGCGGTCGTCGGGTTGGGGTTCTTCGGGGATCTCTTCCCAGGGGGGCACGATCGATCCGCCATTGTCGGGTTCCTCGCGCAACAGGTCTTGATAGTCAGAGGTGGGTCGGGGAGGTGCCGGGTCGCTATCGAGAAGGCCGTCCAGGTAGGACCGATGCTCCTCCGCCAGCGCGTCCAGCGGTGTCTTGGGTTGGCTCCGCGCCGCCAGGATGCGTTGGACGGCCGCCAGGGAGAAGGCCCCATAGCGCACGGCCCGCTCCAGTGCCGAGAGCACATCATGACGCGGGTAGGCGGCACTGAGCACAAGCACGCGTTCCGCCTGGTTCTTGCCGTATCGGCTACAACTCAGCAGGCCCTCGAGGAAGCGACTGCCGATTGGGCCGAGCTCCGCGAATCGCTCGGCCAACTGTTGAGAGCGGCGTTGTGGATCACGGGGCGGCTCACGGTCTTTGCAGTCACTCCGCTGGCCAGTCACCGTTCTCGGAAGTAACCGGTGGCGCACTGCCAAGACGAACGCTTGGTCGTGGATGATGAGCTCGTCTTCGGTCGTTCGCACCACGACCGGATGTCCGATCAGATACCACGGTGCGCCATAGAAGTTGGCGCGGTGGACCACGAAGCCCTGGGCGTCGACGGTTCGGTAGACGACCTCGGCGGTGTCGAAAGGCTGCGCCGGCAGCGGGATCAGGTGGGGCTGTTCTTGGGCGTGCCGATCCAACGGGCGTGCCTTGGTCTCACGATGGAGGCGCACATCGGCGACTTCGGCCAGCCACCAAGCGGTCGTTTCGTTCAAGTGCTCCAGGGAATGGAAATCACGGCCGCCCAACAAGCTGGATTCCGCATATCCAAAGGGCCTTTCCACCTTTCCCTTGGTTTGGGGCCGTCGCACCCGGCAGGCGATCGGGCGAAATCCATAATGGGCCGCGAATCCCAGAAACCGCGTGTTATAGATCGGCTCGCCGCCGTCGTAGCCAGTCACCACGACTTTCATGTTGTCATAAAGACAAGTCGCCGCGACTCCGCCCAGGTGCTCGAACGCACGGACATGCTGCCGGATGGTCGTGGCGAAGTCCTGGCTCTCGACGAAGTGCAGGTACTGCCGGCGCGAGTAGCCCAGCACATAGCTGAAGGCGTGAACCCGGCGGCGCCCTTCGCTTGTGAAGTCGATGTCGTAGGTGGAGTAATCCATCTGCGCCTGCTCTCCCGGCGCAGTCTCGAACCGCCGCACGGGCTGGATGACGGGGCGGGGGCGCAGCTCGCGCACCCGTTGGTTTAAAAGCGAGTAGCTCCCCTGGTAACCGAGCCGGCGCAACTCCTCGTGGATTCGTTGCGTCGTGATGTCGGGGTATCGGGCCAGCAGGTCGGTGATTGCCCCCACGTGGGCGTCGACCTGACTGCCTCGCTGCGTTCTGGGCTGGGCTGGTCCCGACTTGCAACCGGCGCCGCGGACCAGCTCGATATGGTCCAGGGCTCGCTTGACCGTGCGGCGGCTGATGTGCAGGCTCTGGGCGATCCGCCGCATCGAAGCACCGCCGCGGAAGCGGACCACGATCTCGTGAATCAGGGCGTCGTTCATCGGTTTTGCATCTCCACGGCCAAGTCGCCGGCTCCCTCCGCCACGCACTTCGCGTCACGGGAAAGCCGCTGAAAAATGGGGCCCAGGACCAGACGGTCAGCCGCTGTCAGCGACGTCCAGCCATGACAATCCAGAAAGTTCTCCACCCACGCCAGGCGGTCCAAAAGCACCGCCAACTGCTTGCTGATGCGATTGCCGTGCGCACTCAACCGGGGGTCCCAGCCTTTCGGCTCCACGTCACCGACATGCCCCAGTGCCTCCCGCGGCTTGGTCAGCACGAACATCTTTTGCTCCGCCGTCACCGACTCCAACAAGAGGCGAACCACACCCCTGAGCTCCTCGCCGCTGAGCGCCTCGCGCCGCGTTACATCCACCACTTCCGATTGGTTGCCCGCGGGCAACCGGGCGATCTCCCGGGCCGCGGTCGCACTGAGCAGCCCTACTTCCAGGTCCTGACGCACGTCGGTGCTGAGCTTCTCCAACAGCGCCAGGCGCCGGCAGACCCAGCTCTTGTGGCGGCCCAAGAGCTCGGCGACCTCGGGCTGGGACAGCCCGTCCTCACGCACCAACGCCCGCACGATCCACGCTTCTTCCAGCTCGTGCGGCCGCCGGCCGGTTTGGTTCAGACCATAAATGGCCGCCTTGGCCCGGCGGTCGTCAACGTCAATCAGCCGTACCGACAGGGTTGTCATTCCACGGACCTGCCCAGCGGCCTCCCAGCGGGTAAAGCCATCGAGCACCTGCGGTTTCTCTTCCCGCAACGTCGCCACGATCGGCGCGCACTGGCCCCAGCGGCGCAGCGATTGCGCCATCGCCTGAACCGCCTGCGGCAGCCGCAGCCGGTAGCGGCGAAACTGATCTCCCAACTCGTCCAGCCGCACGGGACATACCTGACCGACTGTGCACGGATTCATCGCCCTGTCTCCGATGTGGGGAATCGGAGAAAGGAAACGGGGGGCGCCGAGGGGACTCGGAAGCCGTCCCGCTCCTTCCTCCTTCTGGGGGCGATTAATAACTATCCCGCCGTGCGGTCGCGGACCATACGGCTCAACCAACTCACGGCCCGCGAGAGCGGTGCTCCGCGTTGTGCCGCCGAGCTTGAGAGGCGCGCTTTCGCCACCGCCGTTCCCGTTCGATCACTCGGCGCAAAGCCTGGCGGCAAGAAGCGCTGCAAAATCGCTGGCAAGGGCTGCGACTGGAGAGCGCGAAATGGACTTCGCACCCCGGACGGTCGCAGCTAGAAAAATCGGCACCTGCTGCTGCGCGCTGGCCCTCGCGCGGCGGTACCACAGCCTCGCACGTTGTATCGGGCGTCGAGGAGAGGCTCGCCTGAGCGGCCGCTGCCCGCAGGCGCTCGGCGCGACGAGACCGGTACTGCCGGCTCTGAGCTTGGCGTTTTTCCCGACCGTTGCTGGTTTGCCGATACTGTCGGCTGGCACGCCGGCGTCGCCAGCGACGAGCGGCGGCGCGGCACTCCGGGCTACAGTATCTGGCTTGGGGATGGGTGGGACGAAAGTCCTTCTCGCATCCCTTGAGTAGGCATGGTCTCTGCCGAGGCCGCGGCCGACGCCGACGTGCCCCTTGACTGGCCCCAGTCTTGCGGCAAGCTTGATGTGGGCCCAAGGAAGCTGCGAACTTCCGCCGGCCAAGCCTCGGACGCGGAGCTTCTTACCTCCGCTCCGAGGCGCCTTTCTTGATCACGACCCTCTATTGGTCTTGGTCGCACCCCGCCATCCAAGTTTACGGCCATTTGCCCGCGCGTCCAAGCTACACGGACGGGTACCAGCCAACTGAAACCCACAGATTACAGCGTGGTACCCAGCTCACTGAAAGAGTGGTACCCTCGCTGATTGTTACTGACATGAAAATGTGCTCCAGGTTTAAGCCGCTGTTCTTTTGACGATTGAATCCTTGGTTTTCAATGTGCCAGCGATGTCGTCCTCCTTTGGTGGCAATGTCCTTGACGGTGTGGGTGTCAACGTTGAGGCCCGTGATCCAGGTGAACGTGGTCGTTTCGCCCTCCACCGTTTCCTTGCATTCGATGGCGTTAAACCGCCAGGTTCGCCCCTGGTCATCCTGATAGGACAAGCCGTGGACCCAGCGGTAGACCTGGTGAACGCCTCCGGGCGCGGAACGTTCCAGCGTGTTTTCGGGACATAGCTTGAAAAGACTTTGAAAATCCTCCCAGACGGCAGGCATGTGGCCTGGTTTGAAGGTGAATACGTAGTCGCAGTGATAGTCCTTGGCCAGTTGCAGGGTCCGGCCGCAGGCATAGAGGGAAATCTCCTGAATGAGGCATTTGAGCCGATGATATTCGTCGATCCATTCGCGCACCTCCTCCGTGAGATCGACCGGAACATAAACCGTGCGCGTCTTGCCGCGCACTTTGTAGGTCAGTTGATGGCCACGGTGCTTCTCGCCGGAAGCGCAGCGGCAGCCCGGCTTGCCACAGCGGCGTTCGACCGAAACCAGGCTGGCGGCCAGCAGCGGTTTGCGAGCGGTCAGTTGCTTGACTCGGCTGCCAAGCATCCGGCGAATATTGGTGGGATGATGGGGAACGCGCATGGCGGCCTCGGGGTTGACGTATCCTCCGTAAGATAGCTTAGCAGAAAACGCCCCGAAAAGCAGCGGTGCGAAGAAGACGCAAGATGGGGAAAACCCCGGCCGAGTGCAGCGCCCTATGGCAAGCTTACTTGAGTGGTCGCAGGGGTGCGATGAAAATCGTATTCTTCAGAGCTGGGGAGAATCTCACCCAGACTTTGGGGTCCGGCCCCCCGACGCTTCCGGACCCGGGCCAGTTTCTCCACCAGCGGGATCGCTTCCTCCTGGCAAGCTGCGGGAGGAAGTTGATCGGTTGCGGCATCGAGAATCCTCTTGAGCTGTTCGGCAGGAATCTCATGGTCTGCGCCAAAGGCGATGAGTTTCTCAAGGATGTAATCGCGCTGGCGGGCACACGGGTGGCGGAAGACCTGGCGTCCTGCTGCCACCTGATAGGCAATCCGGCTGAATCGCCCGGCGACTTTGATGTGGATGTCGCGCGGATCCTTCCCCTTGAGCCGCCAAGAGGCAGCCAGGATCCGGAAATGCTCATTACCTCTGAGCAGATTATCAGCGATTATCGTGAGCGCGTACCGGAGGTCGCGATTGGCACAGCGAATTAGCTTGCCGTCACAACGGTCAACCTGGTCGCTTTGATACCACGAAGGGCACAAACCGGCCCGACCCGAGATAGCCCGGGCAGTGCGGTAGTGCTCCATCGGCCCCGCCTCGCCGACGAATTCGGCGGTCGAGACCACGCTGATGCCGGGAATGGCCAAGAGGAGCACATAGGGGGTCAGGGCCAACTGCTGTGCGAGCTCGGCCTCTAGCGCGTGTATGCTGCGGAGCTTGGAGACCCGGTCCTCGTCCAGCTCGACGTAGAACCGGTGGTGGAGCGGTGCCGGCTCGTCAGCAGGAGGCGCGGAGCGCGCCCAGGCCACGATTTTCTCCACAACGGGGGTGTTCTTGCGAAGATCCGCTTGGCTCAATCGGCGGACCAACTCCATCACACCGGCGTTCACGATCGCCTCGGCCGATCCCAAGTTTTTGGCAACCCACATCGCGACCTCAGAATCGAAGAGGTCGGAGACACACTGGGAATATCCCGGCATGCAGGCTTCAAGATGCTCAAGCATTTTCAGTTGGATAGCGACTTTCTTGCGCACCAGGCTGCGGCGATGCCGCGCCAGTAGCTGCAGGCGAACGTGGAGCGGATCGGGCTTCTGCTCCGACAGGCCAAAGCCGCTGACAGCGGCGCGGTGAATGGCAGAGAGATCGGTGTCGTCGGTCTTGTTGCCTGGATTAGCAGGCTGTCGAAACTGTTTGGTGGCAAAGGGATGAACGATGCGGACCTCGAACCCGGCCTTGGTGAAGGTGCGTTGAACTACCTGGTGATAGCGCCCGGTGCGTTCAACGACGACGACGACGTCCTTGAGGTTGTGCTGAGCCATGGCATCGCGGACACCCCGTACAGCCGCGTCGAGGCTGAATCGGTCATGTGCGATCGTGGTCGGCTCGATGACAACGCGGCCATAGAAGTCGGCCAGCATGATTTTGGAACGAGCCTTGGCGCAATCGACGCAGAGAAAGGCGAAGTGCTCTGGGCCGACGGCTTGAACTCGTGGGTGAACGACACCCCGGGGCTTTTGGAGAACGTGCGGACGTGCCTTGCGACGGGTTAACGATTTAAACTTGACAGCCATTGGACAGACCTCCGAAAAAGAAGTTAGGAAGAACCCCAACTTCCATTCTGGATGTCTGTGCCGGCGTTTAGATGTAAAGATTCTTTAAAACACCTGTTGCTGGTCAAGAATCTTTAGAACCTCAATTTCGCCACATACCAGACGACTCTCCGGGAGGTTATTCTCAGCCAGTTCCTTACCGCATTCGGCTTAGCCGAGCGCCTGCGAATCGGCGACCGGCCTTCCTGATCCTAATCCGGATCTTAATCCTGATCCTATGTCTTAATCTTAATCCTAATCCCACTCTTCGCTGAGACAGGCCCCTCCCGGACCACCGCTCACCTCGCCCCCTCATCAATCACGCACTGGTATCTGTGCCTCAGCCCCCCCATGATCCCATCCCATTTCTGGGCAACGGCATAAGCCCGCGCGGCTGCCGCCATTTTCGTCCGTTCCTCGGTCTGCTCGACCAGCCGAAGCAAGGCTTCGGCCATGCGGCCAGGCGGCTCGGTCGGTTCGATCAAGACTCCCGTCGTGCCGGACTCGACGGTCTCGCCCACGCCGCCGGCTCGCAGGGCGACCACCGGGAGGCCCGACGACATCGCTTCGAGCACCACGTTGCCGAAGGTCTCGGTCAGGCTCGAGAACGCGAAGACGTCGGAGGCCGCGTAATGATCGGCAAGGTCCTCACCGCGGCGATAGCCCACGAACCGCGTGAATGACCCGATTCGCTGCTCCAGAGCGGGCTTTGAAGGACCGTCGCCGACCATCATCACCCGGATCTCGGGCCGCCAAGCCGCCAGGATCGCCAGGGCATCGGCCAGGTAGTTGACATTCTTCTCGGGGGCGATCCGGCCGATATACGTGATGACGACGTCCTGTGGCTGGAAGTTTTGCCCCTGTCGCAACTCGAGCCGTCCGGGCCGATCGGGGCGAAACAGATTGCTGTCGACCCCACGCTTCCACAACACCAGCCGCTCGAAGCCGAGCGGCGCCAGTTGGCCTATGGTCGCTTGCGAGGGAACATAGGTCTCCCGGGTCCGGTTATGAAACCAGCGCAGATAACGCCAGATCACGCCCCGCGCCCAGCCCACGCGGTAATGGTTGCTGTATTGATCGAAATTGGTGTGAAAGCTCGAGACGATCGGCAGCCGGCGCTTGCGGGCGAAGCGCAGAATGCCAAGCCCCAGCGTCGCCTCCGTCGCGACATGCAAGATGTCGGGCCGGAACGATTCGATTGCGGCACATACCGATCCAAACGGCGGCAGAGGCAGGAGCAGGTCCTTGTAGAAGGGCAGCACGACCGAGCGCACCACTCGCGATTGATCGCCGTCAGCGGCCTCACCATAGTCTGGATGAATCAACTGAACCCGGTCGCCCCGGTCTTTCAGATGCCGGACCAGCTCTCCGAGTGTGCGCGACACGCCATTCACTTGCGGAAAGTAGGTTTCGGTAACGATCGTGACGCGCATGATTCCCGCAAAAATGAGTGTCGCCTTTCGCTCCGCGAAAGGACAATTCTTCGCGAAGTGAAAGACGACATTACCGGGAACTTTCCAGAAACGCGAGGACTGTTTCGAGGAACTCCTCGGGCCGTTCGACGTGCGGCATGTGGCCGCAGTCGGGAATGGTCGCGAGGCGGCTGTGGGGAATGCGGCCGGCCGCCCGCCGGCCGTGCGCCGCCGGCAGGATCTGGTCGGATTCGCCCCAGACGATCAGGGTCGGCACCGAGATCTCGGGGAGCCGGTCGAGGAGGACCGCCTTCTGTCCCTCCGGGCCGATCAGGATGCGCGACAGGAGCAGTTGATCCCAGAGAATCCGGGGGTTGACGCCGAGCCAGAATTGGTTGACCAACCAGCCGGCTGGGGCGCGCTTGAGGCGCGAGAAGGAACCCAGGGCTCGCCATAGGATGCGCTGGAATTGGCCGAGCGGCGTGATGGCCCAGGCCGTTGCCCAGTCGCCGAAGCCCGGCGAACACAGGCTCTTCAGCACCGGATGGATCTCTCGACCCAGCCCGGCGCTTGCCACCAACGCCAGCGCCGACACGCGGCCTGGATCCGTGAGGGCAAACTGCATGGCGGCCAGACCTCCCAGGGAGTGGCCGGCCACGGCGGCGCGGCGGATTTCGAGCGCATTGAGGAAGCCGCCGACGAATTCGCCGAGCATCGCCAAGGTGTAACCCGCCGGCGGCCGGTCCGAGCCGCCGGAGCCGGGAAAATCCGGCGCAATCACCCGGAATCGCCGGGCCAATTCCGGCAATACCCACCGCCAGGCGTGCGCCACTCGCCGCCGCCATGGAGCAACACGAGCGGAGGGCCGGAGCCCGCGGTGAGGTAATGGATCCGCGAACCGCCGAATTCGACGATTCGATCTTGAATCAGGACCTGATCGGCCATTCAAATTGCCGGCCGGCCTCCAGCCTGTTGCAGCGGGCGATGAATTCCGCATGTTCGGCAGCGTTCATGCCCCGCTCCAGTACGTCCAGCACCGCGGCGTAATCGCCGTTCACAAGCGCGGCCGGGTCGAGCCACAAACCGGCGAAAACCGTACTGTGCAGAATTCCATCGTCAGCGGGCGAAAGCCTTTCTTTCGCTCCGCGAAGAAGATCCTTTCGCGGAGCGAAAGGCGACACTTATTTTCGCCCGGTCACCGTAGCGCCCGGTCGTCGATCGTACGCCACTACAGATCGTACGCCAACTGGACCCTCTTGAACATGGCGGCATCAGGCATTGGAATAGCCAGTCCGGGCTCTAGAGACCAGGAAGCCGCTCGCGGAAACAGCGACGAAGACCATCACGCGGAGCGTGATGACGACAGATCACCCCAGGGCGGGACATGCAGTCCAGCAATCGGCCCTCGCTCTTGCTTCGGACGCTCGCACGTGCGAAACTCGCAGGCGTGCGGGTGGTCCACAATCAGGATGTTTCCCCATGGCGATCTCGAGGAGCTGAGTTGAAACAGAATCCAGTCAAACGGGCTCTGCGGGCCGGAGAGCCTTCGATCGGGACGTGGCTATCACTGGGAAGTATCGCGGCGGCTCGGTTCATGGCTCGCGCCGGGTTTCCGTGGCTGACGGTCGATATGGAGCACACCCATACCGACATCCAGACCGCCGCCTTCATGTTCGGCGCGATCGCCGACGCCGGCTGCGTTCCCCTCGCGCGGATCCCGACGGGAAAACACGAATATATCAAGATGGTTCTGGATTGCGGCGCCATGGGCATCGTCGCCCCCATGGTGATGAGCGCAGACGAAGCCAGGGCGATCGTCGCCGCGACCAAGTATCCCCCGCGCGGCAACCGCTCGGTGGGCGGCGGCATGCACGCGATCAATTTCGCCGCAACGGCCCAGGAATACTATCAAAAGGCCGACGACGAGATCCTGGTGATCATCCAGACCGAGCACATCTCGGCGGTCGAGATCGCCGACGAGATCTACTCGGTGCCCGGCCTGGATGCCGTGTTCGTCGGGCCAAACGACTTGACGTTCTCGATGCGCGCGCCCGACGGTACGCCGCCCAAGAAGGACGTCTTCGAAGCGACGATGGGCCGCATTCGCGAAGCGGCCCGGCGCAACCGGCTGCCGTGCGGCCTGCACGTGCTGACGGCCGACGAGGCCCTGGCGCGGGCTCGCGAGGGCTGGCAGTTCATCGCGGTCGGCAGCGAGCTGAAAATGATGCTCGACTCGGCCGCCGGCATTACGCGCAAGCTGAATCCCGAACGCGGCTCCGAGGAGCTCGCGAAGTATTGACCGGAAGCACGATGAGGGAGGGGAAGGAAGTCCCTTTGTACAAACGGTAATTGATCGGGCCGGGACCACCCCACCTGGCCCCCCCTTCACAAGGGGGGGAAAGAAAACGGGGTGCGAGAGCGGTGGTCCGAGGGCGATCACAAACCAAGACACGATGAGGACGAATACCATGAGTCAACAGCTTGCCCCTATTGCTCAAGTCCGTGGCCGCGAGATCCTCGATTCACGCGGCAATCCGACCGTCGAGGTCGATGTGGTCCTGGCGGACGGGACGCTGGGTCGGGCGGCGGTCCCCTCCGGGGCCAGCACGGGAATTCACGAGGCCGTCGAGCTGCGCGACGGCGACAAGGCGCGGTACCAGGGCAAAGGCGTGTCCAAGGCGGTTGCCAACGTCAACACCGTCCTGGCCAAGACGGCCGTGGGACGCGATCCGGCCGATCAGGTCGGACTGGACCGCGCGCTCGATCGCGGCCGACGGCACACCCAACAAGGGGAAGCTCGGCGCCAATGCGATCCTGGGCGTCAGCCTGGCGGCGGCCAAGGCGGCGGCCGCGGCCCACGGGCTGCCGCTCTACCGCTACATCGGCGGCACCAATGCGCGGGTCGCTGCCCGTGCCGATGGCCAACATCATCAACGGCGGCAAGCACGCCGACAACAAGATCGACTTCCAGGAGTTCATGGTCATGCCCGTCGGCGCCAAGTCGTTCGCCGAGGGCATCCGCATGGTCGCCGAGGTCTTTCACACGCTCAAGGCAGTCTTGAAGAAAGCCGGCCACAACACCAACGTCGGCGACGAGGGGGGCTTCGCACCCAATCTCGACAACGAAGAAGCGATCAAGTTCATTCTCGAGGCCGTGACCAAGGCCGGATACCAGCCCGGCCGCGACAAGGATGTCGCGATCGCGCTCGATTCCGCCTGCTCGGAGCTTTTCGAGGAAGGCGGCAAGAAAGGCTACAAGTTCTGGAAGTCGGCCCCCGACAAGATCCTCTCCAGCAGCCAGATGGTCGAGCTCTTCGCCGGCTGGCTCGACAAGTACCCGATGATCATCTCGATCGAGGACCCGCTCGACCAGGATGACTGGCCGGGCTACGCGGCGCTCACCAAGGCATTGGGAGAAAAGGTCCAGGTGGTCGGCGACGACTTCTACGTCACCAACACCGAGCGGCTGGCCAAGGGGATCGCCGGGCGCTGCACCAACAGCATCCTGATCAAGGTCAACCAGATCGGCACTCTGACCGAGACGCTCGAGGCGGTCGAGATGGCCCATCGGGCGGGCTGGACCAACGTCATCAGCCACCGCTCCGGCGAGACGGAGGACTCGACCATCGCCGACATCGCCGTGGCCACCAACTGCGGCCAGATCAAGACCGGCAGCGCCAGCCGGTCCGACCGCATCGCCAAGTACAACCAGCTCCTGCGAATCGAGCAAGAACTCGGAGCCAACGCGGTCTACGGCGCGAGCCTGCTGAAACGGAAGTGATTTTGGGCTTTGCGGCGTGGCCGTGATCACGCGCAGGAGGCTGGCCGACGGCGATTACGCCGCCGGTCGGCCGCGCTCCGAACCTGGCCGGTTCAGGACGGGAGCGGTAGAATGGTGTGAGTAGTCAGTTGCCATTGCCTCCAACGGAAGAGGAGCGATGGGCGGCAATGCCGAGACCCAAGACAATTGAGAAAAAGCCCGGTGCCGCCGCGGCGCGGGGACTTATGATGGCGTCAGCGCCTCAAGCTTCTTCGTTCTTGAAGTATGTGAGCGAACCGACTCGCCTGCAAATCCTCCTGGCGCTCGTCGACGGCAAGAAAAGCGCGATCCAGATCAGCGAGCGGCTCGGCCGCAGCCCGACCGAGCTCAGCCACCACCTAGCCATGTTGCGCTTTTCCAACGTCGTCGATTCCAATCGAGAAGGCAGCGAGTCCTACTACGCGCTGACCGAGCCCGGCACCCGATTCGTTGATTCGATTCTTGGCCTCCTGGACAAAACCGACTCGTCGTGCGTGCCGGTCCTCGATAAAGCGAGCCTCAAGAGACTCATCAAGAAGGTCGGCACGGTCGTCGATGATCCGGAAGACTGGCTGAGCACACGCAATCCTCAATTCGAGGGTAGACGGCCGATCGATCTGATCGGGACGAAGGACGAGCGTCGGGTGCACATTATCATCGAGGCGGCGCAAGCGGGCTGTTTTGCATGAAGCTGGGAAAACCTCAAGCTCCGATCCCGAATCCCCGAAGCACCTGGACGACGCTCAACCTCAGAGTGATTCTTCAGGCAGTGGCCGACTTGACAAATCCTTTGGAGCAGAAGCGAATCGGCACATCGGCACAAGAGCTGACGGGGAAGTGGAACCAATCTGAGGAGCTGGGACAGGCTCCGACCCAGGTTCTGGGCGCTGCACTTTTCGCGCTCCCTGTCCTCGAGGGATTCCTCGTTCCCACCGCCGTCCCGGGCGCATCCGGCATCAACCTGGTTGTGTTTCCCGAGAAGCTGGTTCCCGGCAGCCGGATCGAATTCCGGAATCCGGACACTGGAAGACTCGAGCGCCTCACGGTGTGATCACGACGCTGAGGGACGGAAAACGCGGGCGCAGCAAGCCTTGCGCGGATCACGCTGAGGAAGTTGCCGACGCGAAGGTAGCGCTTTTTGTCAAATGCCACATGGCCATTTTGAACCACGCCCCGATTGACCGACCGCCCCACGATCGACGGAACGTGCATACATTCACTCTAACACACATGCAACCCCTCGCTCAGAACTGCGACACGATGGTGCTCGGCGATGATCATCCCCAATCGAGCCGGCGCGGACGGCCACCCGAAACGGCCTGGAACCAGCGCTGGAAGGCGCCTGCCGAGACACGCCGCGTGGTCCGACGGAATGCTCCGGGCCGGCGCGGAACGGCAAAAAAAGACGATCCCGTGGGATTGTGAAAAAAAGCACCAAGTATTACGCTGCCATATGCTTCACAATGTCACATGTGAAAGACAAGTCAATTCGTTCAAAACATTCTTGACTCGCGAGCTCGGACAGTAGATCATCAAGGAAGGAGAGACCTTAGGGCCGATCCGACAGGAGATGCGCATCGCGGGGAGCGAAGCGCGGATTCCAACGGGGGGCCGAGCCGTTTCCTACTGACGGCAGAGCAGGAGCTTCTCCGGTCCCGCTGGGAAGGATGGCCCGCCCGAAGTCTTTTTGGGCGAGCGCTTGGGCGCGAATCGGACGGCGCGACGGCGCTTTGAACCGGCATTGTGGTCCCTGTCAACAGGTTCAACGAGGTGGCAATGAGCATTCTCGAGCTCGATATCGAAAAAAAGGCTGGACATGCGCCGGTTGCACTCGCGGAGGAGAACGGCCGCAAGTTCGAGTACCCGGGCATGCCGACGACTTGCGACGGCGCCGAGGCGGTCGTCCACGTCGAGATCCAGATCTGCCCAGGCGGCCGGCGCGTATCCGATCACCAGCTCGACCACGATGGGCGGCGGCTTCAACGCCGCCGTCATGAACGGCGGCAAGAACCTGTGGGGCGATCCCGCTGATGTTCTTCGAGCCGGAGAGCGAGCACTCGGCCGCCACGGTCTGCGAAGGGTTCGCCGTCGCCGGCGGCCGCGTCACCAACTTCACCTCGGGCCAGGGCCTGGTGCTGATGAAGGAGGTGCTCTACACGATCTCCGGCAAGCGGCTGCCGGTCGTGATGAACATCGGCGCCCGGGCGCTGACCAGCCAGGGACTCAACGTCCACGCCGGCCACGACGACGTGATGTCGGTGGCCGACTGCGGCTGGGGCATGATCTTCGCCCGCAACGCCCAGGAAGCCGGCGACTTCTGCCTGATCTCCCGCCGCGCCGCCGAGGCCACGCAGACGCCGTTCTTCAACGTGCAGGACGGCTTCCTCACGACGCACACCGTCGAGACGCGTGCGTCTGCCCGAGCCGGAGTTCATGAAGGAATTCATCGGCGATCCCAAGGAGAAGCTGATCAACCTGATGGACCCCGCCAATCCCGCTCATGTCCGGCGTGGTCCAGAACCAGGACTCCTACATGAAGGGCAAGATCGCCCAGCGCTGGTACTACGACCGCGTCGAGCCGGCCCTGGAGGAATGCCTTCGACGAGTTCTACCGCAAGACCGGCCGGCAGCTACGACTTCCTCGAGCCGTATCGCTGCGAGGACGCCGAGTACATCCTGGTCGGCATGGGCTGCTACATGGAGACGGCCAAGGCGACCGTCGATTACCTGCGCGAGGCAAGGGCATCGCGGCCGGCTGCCTGACCGTCTTCGTCTTCCGGCCGTTCCCGGCCCGGCAGATCGTCAAGGCGCTGCAAGGACTGCCGCGCGTTCACGGTCTTCGAGCGCATGGACGATCCGCTGTCGACGACCGGCAATCACCTGACGCGCGAGATCAAGGCGGCGTTCTGCGACGCGATGACCGGTCAGAACGGCCAGGACCGAGATCGAGCGCGTGCCGCAGGATTTACAGGTGCTCGGCCGGCCTGGGCAGCCGCGACGTGCGGCCCGGCGACATCATCGCCGCGTTCCAGAACATGATCGACGACGGCCCCGACTACTTCTGCGTCGGCATCGACCATCCGCTGGCCCTGAAGCGCACCGACGACCCCGACCTGCGGCCGACCGGCGGCTTCTCGATGCGCGGCCACTCGGTCGGCGGCTTCGGCTCGGTCACCACCAACAAGGTCATCGCCACCATCGCCGGCAACGTCTTCGGCAAGGACGTGCAGGCCTATCCCAAGTACGGCTCGGAGAAGAAGGGGCTGCCGACCACCTATTACCTGACGATCGCCGATTCGCACATCTACATGCACTGCGAGCTGGAGCACGTCGACCTGTTCTGCATCAACGACCCGACGGCCATCCTGAGCCCCGAGCCGCTCAACGGCCTGCACCCAGGCGGGGCCGATCTTCATGCAGTCGCCCCACACCGATCCGCACGAGGTCTGGAAGCGGATCCCCGAGTTCAACCGCCGGATCATCCGCGAGAAGAAGCATTCGCGTCTACTACACCGACATGGTCAAGATCGCCCGCGAGGTGGCCTCCGAGGCCGACCTGCAGATGCGCATGCAGGGCATCGTGCTGCTGGGGGCGTTCCTGAAGCTGACGCCCTACGCCGCGCAGAGCGAGATGACCGACGAGCAGGTTTACGCCGGCGTCGAGAAGGCCCTGCGCAAGTACTTCGGCAAGCGCGGCGACCGCGTGGTGCAGGACAACCTGACCTGCGTGAAGCGCGGTTACAGCGAGATGAAGGAAATCCCGGCCGCGATGATGGCTTCCTGATTCACTCCCTCCGTCTCGACCAGAGGAATCTCCCAGCGGGCTTACAAATCCACGTTCAATTGCGAGTTCGACGCAGCGGAATTTTATAAGGAGCGGCCGATGGCCCAGACGACTGTTAACAAGCCCTCGATGAACGAGGCCAACGAACGCGACCCGTTCAACAATAACAGCTACGGCACGCTCGTCGACACGCCCTACAAGCTCGTCAATCTGCCGGTGCTCGACGTCATCGACTTCAACGAGCGGATCATCCGCGGCTACGAGGAAGGCTGCGGCGAAAAGGAGCTGCCCGCCGACCTGTCGCTGGCCCGCTCGCTGGTCCCCGCCGGCACCGCCACGCTTGCGCGACTTCAGCAACATCTCCCCGGAGATCCCCGACTACATCCCCGAGAACTGCACCGGCTGCATGGACTGCGTCACCGAGTGCCCCGACACCGCCATCCTCGGCAAGGTGCTCTCCGAGACCGAGCTGGAAGAGAAGCTCGAGAGTATCGCCAGCCCCGAAGCCGACCGCGAGATGTTCCGCCAGCAGTGGTCCAAGACCAAGAAGTACTACGACGCGGCCAAGAAGAAGGGCGATGCCGGCGGCATGTTCAACATCATCATCGACCCCAGCAAGTGCAAGGGCTGCGCCGAGTGCGTCACGGTCTGCGATGACAACGCCCTCAAGATGATCGCCAAGACCGACGAGGTGATGACCGAAGCGCGCAAGAGCCATCGCTACTTCAAGAACTTCGGCCCGAGCAACGACAAGTACATCAGCGACAACCTGCTCGATCGACATGATGCTCAAGGAGCAGACGCACTCTATACGTCGGCGGCGCCGGCTCGTGCGCCGGCTGCGGCGAAGGGACGGCCCTGCGCATGCTCTGCTCCGCCACCGGCTCGAAGTACGGCGATCAGTGGGGCATCGTCGCCGCCACCGGCTGCAACACCGTCTACACCTCGACCTATCCCTACAACCCGTATCTGGTGCCCTGGACCAACTCGCTGTTCGAAAACGCCCCGGCCGACGCCATCGGCGTGCGCATGCGCTGGGACCAGATGGGCTGGCAGGACAAGCCGATCTGGTGCATCGGCGGCGACGGCGCCATGTTCGACATCGGCTTCCAGGCGCTGTCGCGCTTGCTCGCCAGCGGCATGAACATCAAGGTGTTCGTGCTCGACACGCAGGTCTATTCCAACACCGGCGGCCAGGCCTCGACCAGCAGCTTCACCGGCCAGAACACCAAGATGAGCGTGCACGGCAAGACCGTCGGCGGCAAGCAGGAACGCCGCAAGGAGATCGCCCAGATCGCCATGATGCACCCGCGCACCTTACGTGGCCCAGACGACCTGCGCCCACGTCAACCACTTCTACAAGTCGGTGCTGGGTGCGCTCGAGTTCGACGGCCCGGCCATCGTCGTCTGCTACACGACCTGCCAGCCCGAGCACGGCGTGGCCGACAACATGGCCGGCGAGCAGGCCCGGCTCGCGGTCGATACCCGGGCGTTTCCGCTCCTGATCTACGATCCCCGCAAGGGCAACAAGATCAAGGAACGCCTGTCGCTGCAGGGCAACCCGGCCATGAAGGACGACTGGTTCATCAATCCCAAGACCAAGGAGACGGTCACCTTCATCGACTTCGCCCGCAGCGAAGGCCGGTTCGCCAAGCACTTCGACAACGACGGCCAACCCTCGGAGACGCTCTCGCGGGCCAAGGAGGACCGTCTGGAAAACTGGCACGTCCTGCAGGAGCTGGCCGGACTGAGGTGATCCCGCGAGGGCGGGCATCACCCAATGTGAGGCGACGGCAAGGCGCAGTCCCATGGCGATCACTCCTCCCATCGCGGTCCATGACTATGAACCGGGCGGTCTCGAGGCCGCCCTCACGTTCCTCAAGCGGGCTCGAGACGAGCTCCGTCAGCTTCGCCGCGTCCGCGCAGCCAGGGACGTTGTGCGCATCTTCGACGTCAATAACGACATCTTCGAGATCCGCGGGCTGGGCTATGCCGATGCCGATCTCGTGCCGATCTTGCGCAGCATCGGCGGAGTTTTTAACCCGGACACGATTCACCAGCCGACCACCGCCGAGTTCAAGGAGTTCAAGACGGGCCGGTGCCATCCGTGGGCTGAGGATCGGGTGCTGTGATTGTCGCCGCCGGCTAGCGCGGACCGGGTTGATATGGAATCCCCAGGGTGTACCTCAACCCTTTCTCGATCCGCCGAAGTAGACCTGCCCGCGTCGGATCTCCGCCATCTCGTCTCCTCAGGCAGCTCTCATGTCCCAGGCCCGATTTCCGGCCTCGACAACGGATCAATTGTCCCAGTCTTCCGGCGCACCCACGGAATTCTCGTTGTTGCCCGCGAAGCCTGAGACCGTGGGGAGGAAACAATCGGCGTCTGCCGCCTCGAGACTGAAGTTGTACTCGACAAGCCCGTCCAAATCATGTCGCAGCATTCCCACGACTAACGCCAATCCCAGGTCGTTGCGGATCGTGTAATCGATGATGCCCTGAATGTCCCGCAAGAACTCGACCTCTCTCTCGGACATGGGCCCTCCGTTCACATGACAGAGTGCCTTGAGCTGGTCGGCGTCTAAAGGGGTAATTTTCCCGGCCGCGCGTGCCGCGTCGAGGTCGAAGCGAAGCGCACCATCGAGATTGATACGGTGGTGGACGATCCCCTTGATATTCTGCCTCAGTGTCTTCGCCACCGGGACAAATCCCAGTCCTCCGTGAATCGCCTCCTCGATGAAACGCTGGACTGAGCGGAGGAATTGGACCTCGTTTTCCGGCATGCGGCTTCCGCAGGCTTCGCCGAAGTGGTCGATCTGTTCGCTCGAGAATGAGGCGGCCACAGCGTTCTCCTCTCTGAATGACAAAACGTGGCGATCCGTTCGACGTCCGACCGGTAGGCTGTGCACCTTAGAGCGCCCCGACAAGACCGATTGTGACGAAGCGCTGCTCGCGTCGTCAACGCCGAAACCTCTTCCGTGCCAGATCTTCACCCACCAGCTCAAACACCAGCCGAGACGACGGCCGCGGCCCGTGACGCGTTGTGCGGCGCTGTGCGAGATTCCAGCCGCCGGCGGAACCTCAAATGCCGTTTTCGCGTGCCTTCGACGAGCGGCCGCCACATCCGAGCCGTCAGCCGGTGGCGAATCAGCAGATGCCAGAGCAAGTTCGATCGCTTGTAGAGATACGACATCGCCAGATAAGGGGCGACCGCCCGCCAATCCTGGGGGCGCCGCCGCCAGATCGACCCGTGCGAGAAGAGCTTTTCGTAGCACCAGGCATAACCCTCGGCCAGCTCGTCGGCGGTCATCTGCGTGGGCTCGAAGACCACGTGCGCCGTGTCGTAACGCGTCCAATCCCGGTGCAATAACCTGTTTTCGCGTTCCAACTGGCGAAATAGCGGCGTGCCGGGGTATGGCGTCATGATGTGAAAGGTTGCGCACTCGAGACGGTTCACCTCGATCCAATCGACCGTCCGCGCGAAGACGTTGCGGTCGTCATGGTCGAATCCGAGGACGAAGCTGCCATTGACCTGGATCCCATGGTCGTGCAAGACCGCGACGCGTCGGGCGTAGTCGCCGGTGCCCGGGGTTTTCTTGCGAGCTTGGGCCAGGTTGGCATCCGTGAGGGATTCGAACCCGACGAAGACCCCGGTGCAGCCGGCAAGTGCCATCTCGCGCACCAGCGACGGATCATCGGTAACGTCGATCGAGACCGCGGCGCTCCAGATTTTTTCCAGAGGGCGGAGCGCATGACAAAGCCGCCGCAAGTACTCGGGACGCGACCCGAGATTGTTGTCGATGAAGACGCCATAGGGCTGTCCGTCGGCCTTAAACTCCTGGACGACTTGCTCGACGTCGCGAACCTGATAGGGCATCGCCAGCCCTTCGGTGGCGAGATAACAGAAGCCGCAACGATTATGACACCCGCGCGTGGCGATCAAGCTGGTGGTCGTCAAGAAGTCGGAGCGCGGCAGTAACTCGCGACGTGGCGAGGGCTCGTCGCGATAGGGCTTCAGATAGTTTCCGCGATAGACCGGCTGCAAGGCTCCAGCCTCGACGTCACGGAGCAAGAGAGGCCAGACCTGCACGCCCTCACCGATCACGAGAGCATCCCCATGCGGCGCGACCTCCTCGGGACAAGAGAGAACATGAAGGCCCCCCAGGACAACCCGGGCGCCCCGAGAGCGATACCAGCGCGCGAGCTCGTAAGCCCTCTGGGCGAATGTCAGGTGCACCGAGATTCCGACAACTTCCGGAAATGGCTCCCAGGGAGGCGGGCCTTGCAACAAGTTCTCATCCCAGTACGCGACGCTCCAGTCCGTCGGTGTGGCCCCCGCGATGCTCGTGAGCGCCAGCGACGGCGTCAAAACGTGCTTCCCGAAGCTCGCATGGGGATCCTTCGGATAGAACGGGTTGATCAAGAGTGCGTGCTTCGGCCGCGGCGGAGCCTGCCGAACATTCGGATCCAGTCTGGGCGCTGCTTGCATTTCTCTGGGAATCCATCGTCGTTTACTCATGTCAAGACTCTCCGACCACCGAGAGCAACCGATGTCGACAAACCTTGCAATCCAATGTACTTTGTAATAGAAAGTACTCTGTGTCAACAGCGCTTTCCGCACATCGGCGTGGCGGCTCCTGATTCGTGCTGGATCCGCACCACGCGGGCCAGGACTCCACGATGAGAAGCTAGCCCTGGCTGTTTGCGATCTGGGCCGTTTCGCTGGGTTGGATTTCGAGGCGTTTGATCAGGGTTACTTCGTTGCCGAGTTGATTGTAGCGGAACTCATCGACCAGCCCACGGGCCAGCATGATTCCGAAGCCGCCCTCGCGCAACCCCAGCTCGTTGCGGATTTCGAGATGACCGATCGGATCCTCGTCGGACGCCGCGTGCGGCAGGTGGCGGGGATTGAAGCCGGGCCCCTGGTCCTGAATGATGAGTGTCACGCACTTGGGATCGATGCGGTAGGTGATCCGGAGCACGAGCTCGGCGTTCCGCCTGTGGCCCCATTCAATGGCGTTGCCACCCATTTCCATGATGGCCTGCCGCAAATCCTTGATCTGGCGTTCGGTCAGAGGCGTATGGGCAAAGAGGTCCGCGAGCATGTCGTTGGCCTGTGCCAGGTAGGCCAACTCACTGCGGATGTCGAAGTGGATCTCTCCGGTCGTGCCTCGCTTGCGGTGTTCTTCACTCCAGTCGAGCACTTTTTGCATCATCTCGTAGAGCTGCTCGGCTTTGAACGGCTTGGTCAGATAGCCGTTGGCTCCAACGCGGACACCAGCGGCGCGGTGATGCGCGTCCTGGAGCGCCGTGACCATGATGATCGGAATCAGGTTCGTTTCCCGGGATCGCTTCAACCGGTCGCAGAGCTCGAAGCCGTCGATGTCCGGCAGCATCAGGTCGAGCAAGATCAGGGCAGGCTGCCGCTCGGCGACGGCAGCAAGGGTCTGTGCCCCCGAGAAGACCTGAATGGGTTCAAACCCTTGAGCTTGCACTAGACTGGCCAGGATATCGTTGGTGTCGCGCTCATCATCGACGACCAGGACCGTGCGCGGCATGGGCAAAACTCAAATGGCCTACGAGAATTCAACCATCACACTAGCAGGAACTGACGTCCCGGCGATAGGGAAATTCATTTTCGCGCACGAACGAGCGCTGACAAGGCATTGCACCACCTGGCCTGCCTGGCCGTCAAGGTAGTCAATGCGCCGAATCACCGACCATCGACTCCCCTTGCAGCGTGCAGGAACCACCGTCACAATAGATTCATCGGGCACGTCTGATCATCAGTTATTGTGCGTTTCGGGGTCGGGAGAGCCGGCCCAACCCCTGATCTTTTCCTTCAACCGGGCCCGTTGGGACTTGCGTTTATGGATGTCACGAAAATCATCGGTGCGTTCGGCTACGTTATATACGGAGCTTTGGCTATATTGGCGGTCTGGGGCGTCTACAATGCAATTCTACTGTATCGCGGCTTGATGAAAAAGTCGCTACGAGACCCGCAGCCGTTGCTCGACCAGGTTCGCGATCTATGCCAGGCGCCGCCGGTTTGATGCGGCGGTCAATCTCTGTCAGAGCCCTCCTTACTGGCACTCGGCGCTTGCGCAACTGATCGGCGTGGCCCTGCGGAACCGCGCCAAGGGACTGGCCAAGATCAAGCAGCTCGTGGTAACCGAGTTTCATAGCGAGGTGATCGCGGGAATGGAAAACCGCCTGGGGTCGGTCTCGACGATCGTGCGGATGGGCCCCCTTCTGGGACTGTTAGGCACGGTGGCCAGCATGATCGCCGCGTTCAGTCGTATTGGCGGCTCGGAGAAGGCCGATCCCCACACGCTGGCGACGGACATCAGCCTGGCCCTCTGGGCAACCGGCGCCGGGCTCCTGATCGCCAATCCGATGATGATCATCGGCAATGACGTCCATGCTCGCCTGCGACGGCTTCGCGACCGAACCGAGAGCCAGCTTCAGGAAGTTCTGGAAGTCCTCGAGACCAGCAACAAGTGAAGGCCGGCCGCCGCCATGCTGCTCCGACGCGACAATGATCAACCGCTCAACGAGCACATCGACATGACCCCGATGGTCGATGTCGTGTTCCAGCTCATGACCTTCATGCTCTTTTCCGTTCAGATGACGGGGGGCGAAAAAGTCGAACGTGCCGCCGGCCGGCATGGGGTTGGCGTCGAGGAGTCAATGGCGACATTCCTGACCCTCGCGAAGCCGGCAGCCCCTGGCGCAGAGCCGAGGCTGCTCCTGGGGCACGGTGAAGGGGCGATCGCCACGCTCGACCAGGCGCGGCAGGCCGTGGCGGATGGAGTCAAACAGGGACGACGCAAGGTGATCCTCCAGGCAGACGGAGACGTTCCGCACGGCGAGGTCATCAAGGTCGCCGCCGCGGTCGCTCAGGTCGAAGGAATCACCGTTCATGTCGGAGTTCAGGAGCCAGTCGGCAACCGCTGAGCTTTGGTGGAGGGTTGCTTGGCGAGCTGGGACGTCTTTCATGCGGATCGCCTGGAGCTCGAGCGTGGCGTGAGCACCGACGCTATTCGTGACGGGCTCGCGCGGTATTCTGCGCGATGACGATCTGGCCCGGCCTTCAGGCACAAGCGTCGCATGGGAACGGATCGCCGACCTCCCGGAGCTCATGGTAACTCTCGCGGCACCAGCCCAGGTGCCCCCGAGCGCGCCCCCGCCTGCTCAGCCAGCGCAGGACCAGCCCGCGGTCACTCCCAGGCTCCCCTCCGCGGCGGCAACGACGCAGCCCCACCGAAAGCAGCCCGCGGCGGCCCAACCCCAACAGCCCGTCGCCGGCACCAGCGACTTCGAGGTCGTCGCCGAAGAACTGGCACCCGATCCCACGCTGACACCCACAATTCGAACCCCCGATTGGTTCGATATCAGGTCCGAGTCGGATGACGTGGCATTTCCTGTGATCAAGGAAACGACGTTCCAGCCCGGTTTGGGAGATGGTGGTTCATCGAAGCCCGCCGTGCCGTCTGCGCCTGCCGTTAGCTGGGAGCCAGACGACGATGATGAGGATGGGCCGGAGGATGAAGAAGAGGCCGAATACACGGCCCTGATCGATGACGATGATGAACTCGAGATTCTGGAAGACGACGACAACGCGGGCAGCCCACCTGGTCCGAAACCGACTCCCGCCGACGAGGGCCGCTCCAGTCGAGTCGCGCTGCCGGTCGCCGCGACAGGCGGCCGGGACGACATCTGGGCTGACGATGCAGCCGAGCTCGAGGACGAGGGCAATTTCTCCTTATCGCGAAGTGATCCGGCTACCGTGGAGGAGCTCGACCTGGCACCGATGGTCAACGTCGCGTTGCAACTGGTGTTGTTCTTCATGGTGACCGCGACGACCGTACTCTTCAAAACACTCGAGATTCCCAAGCCGTCCGCGGATGCGCCTCCGAGCGGGGTAACTCAGGGCCGCTCGCGGTCACTCGAGGACTTCCAGAAGGACTACATCCTGGTCGAGATCGATCCCGCGGGCGCGATGAAGATCGATCAGGAGCCGGTGGCGGCCAACATGGCAACGCTGGTCGAGCGTATGCGAACCGCCCGCGAGAAGACAGGGCGCAAGTCGATGCTGCTGTCGGCCGACTACGCCACCAGGCACCGCAGCTCGGTGCTGGCCTATGACGCCGCGAACGAGATCGGCCTGGGGATCGTGATCGCCCGCCCGCAGGCCCCGCAAGGACCTGCCCCGGCGCTGGCCCCGGCGGCGGCGCAGCCGCTCGCAAACCCCGGCGCCCCCAAACCGCCGGATTCCCGGCCGCCGCCGAATTAAACGAGCCGCGACTGCGGCGGCAGATCGGAGCCCGGCAGGGTTAGCCCCAGTACCGCTCAAATAGCGGTAAGAGACAGAGGAGATAAGACTTGCGGCATCCTTGTTCCCACGCTCCGCGTGGGAACACTCGTCTGGGACGCTCTGCGTCTGAACGATCCCGAGGCTCGACATATGCCATAACGACGCGGAGCGTCGAAGACGACGTTCGCACGCAGAGTGTGGGAACGAGATGAGATCAATTGAAAATATCAGGCATTCGACTGTCGGGCTAGGACCGAGCGGGCCTGAGCTTGCAGAATGCTAATGACATCGATCGCATCGACGTAGGCTTCATACTCCGCACGCTCGTTGTCGGTGAGCACACCTTCGCTGCATCGGTCGGCGAGCTCGTCGATGCGGGCTTGCACCTCGGGACTCGCGCGCGTCGCAGCCAGTTTCCGAGCAAACTCAACGGGCATCATCTGGCCGACTGGCTCAAGCAGTTGGCTCAGGATGTCGGGTTGGTGATGGGTGGTCTGAAGTTGGTTCATGATTGAGCGAGATAGCACAGTTCGGGTGCCACGAGAAACGCGAAAGAAGACCCGATATCGCCTGCACATCGTGCCGCCGCTCCGCCGCATCCAGGCGTTGTCGGACTTACAAACAGTGAACGCCCAAAAAAATCTTGACAAGAAATCTAACTCCAACCTGGATAGAATGTTCCGATCAGATTCTGGGCACCAGACGGCGTGCGCAGCTTTAGTGAAATTCCAAAATCAGCGCATTTTGAATATAGATAGAATACGAAGCATAGGAAGACTGTGCGCGAAGTTTTCGTCAAGCACCGTCAGGCCACAGGCGCGATCCCGCCGGTTTGCAGCCGGTGGTTGTCCGCCATCAACGAAACGGAGTTGAGGGCGCAGAAGGTGCTGCGAGATGGGACTGGAACCCTTCGAAAACGTCCGATCCAGTCCCATTTTTTCCCATCAAGAATTCGTTAGTCTGGGCACGAAAGGCTGTGGCGCGCCCTGACTGGGCTCAGTGCCGCCCGATATGATCTTGTGTGGTTCAGGTTTCCGGATCGATCGCCGTCGACGATGAAACGGGTTGCGGTTCATGATCCGACTTCGGCAGAGTAGCACGGGAAAGCTCTGGGTACCGGCGTCGGTCATTGCTTTGTGCTCTGCGGTCTCGCTGGCGGGGAGTACGTCTCTGCAAGCGCCGCCGCGGTTTGACGGTGCGGGCTATGCCGTGCTGGCGCAGTCCCTCGCGATCGGACAGGGCTACCGTGATATCGCGCTGCCGGAACCGACGCGGCACACGCATTTCCCGCCGGGATACCCTGCTGCCCTGGCGGTGCTCTGGAAAATGACCGGCCGGTCGGTGGCAGCGGCACATCTCTTCTCGTGTGCCTGCACGGCCGCCGCCATCTTCCTGACCTGGGCGTGGTTCCGCTGCCTGTACCCTCCGCGTGTTGCGTTGATCCTGGGTCTGGCCCTGGCTGTGAACTGGACCTGGGGGCGGCACGGAGGGGCGATTCTGTCGGAGCCGATGTTCTTGTTCCTGGGACAACTCGCCTTGCTGGTCGCCGTTCGTACTGGCCGCTCGGGCAGCATCGGGTCCGGGGTCATCCTTGGGACGCTCCTGACGGCCTGTGTCTTGACCCGGCACGCCGGCATCGCACTCGCGGGTGCCTTGGTGATTGACCTCCTTTTGCGCCGGCGCTCTGCGGCGGCGGCCGCGGCCGGCCTGACGTGCGGGGCGCTGCTTCTGCCCTGGGTTGGCTGGCTCGCGACGGCCGGCACTCCGAACCAGGCCAGCTTGCTGGCCCTGAACGAACAGAGTCTCCTGGCTCGGATCGCCGCGCTGGCCGTCTTTTACGTCCAACGGCTGCCCGACCAGTTGACAGGGCCAATCGTGGAGATCGGCACGGTCTTCCAGCATCGGACATGGGTTGCGGCGGCGGTCAACGCGTGGGCGGTGGCGACGACGGGCGTGCTGGCCGCTGGCCTGGGGCGGACGCTGTCGCGGCCGCGCCGCAGGCCAGCGGGGTTGATCGCATTGGCCACGCTGGCGGTGCTGCTCGTCTGGCCTTTCACCGAGGCGGGCCGGTTTCTCGTCCCGCTGGTGCCTTTTCTGCTCGTGGGAGCGGTGGAGGGTTTTGCTCATTTCACAGCCCGGTGGAAGTTCCGTCAGGTCCGGGTCTGGGCGGCCGGTGCGGTGCTTGCGCTCTCGATCCCGTATGCGACCTATGCCATTGTTTCTGCCCGTGCCGAGGCCCAGCGGCGGACTTATCGCGATTTTGATGCCGCCTGCGCCTGGATCGCCGGCCACGCGGCCCGGCCCGGTCCGATCCTGGCTCGCCACCCCGCTGAGATTTTCTGGTTGACCGGACGCCGTGCCTTATCCCCGTCGTCGGACGAGCCTGAGCTGATTGACGGGCTGATCGACCGCTTCGACGTCGCGTTCATCTTGCTCGACGAGGATCGGTACGCCAACTCCCCGACCAGTCCCCTGGCGCGCTACGTGGCCCGGCGCCCGGATCGAGCCAGGGAGGCCTGGAGGTCCGGGCCGGATCCGGCTGCCGTCGTCGTCTATGGTTGTCAGAGGAGCCGCGCCAACACGAACTAAGGCGCTGGCCGGAAAAAAGTGTCGCCTTTCGCTCCGCGAAAGACGACTCTCCAGCACGTTATTCTCAGCCAGTTGCTAAGATGAACGGCGGATGCAAACTCACCCAGGACCAGGCGATTGCAGACGGATCGGCAATCTCACGGTGAATTTGCATCTGCCGTCGCCTGATCGCTCTGGATCATCGGAGCGGGCGGAATCTCGGTGTTTTCCCAGGGCCGAACGGGCGGCGCCGTCGGCAGGAAGGAGGCGGCGATGCCAGCATTAACCGGCTCGCAAGCAGCGACGCTCGGTGAAATCCAGCGCAAGGTCCGGGCGATGCTCGAAGAAAGGGAAGCACTGATTCAGAACGGCACGTTCAGACCGCCGAGCCGCTACTGGACGGAATTCACCTCATTCTTCGACTACATGGGCGACCTCTCCCCGCGTTCGCTGGCGAAGGTGCGATTACACACCTATCACTTGACCGGAGACAATTACCAGACTTACTACTTCGGGAACCGCAAGGGGTTCCTCGACTTCTACGGCGCATGGCTTGCGACCGATGGCCTGCCAGCCGAACACGTTCTGAGCGAGCCCGAAGACGGGATCGGGTTCCGGCTCGAAGATGGGCGGTTCGTCAGCGCCGACATCGCCCGGTTCCAAAGATCGGTCGCGACCCTGTCCCGGCAGGGCGTCCTTGGCGAGTTGACCTGTCTCGGGTTTCCATCTCGCGTCATCGAGATCGGAGGCGGGTACGGCGGCCTGGCGCTCCACCTTGCACGCGTCTTGGGGACGTGCCGGTATCTTCTCGTCGACTTGCCTGAAACGCTGGTCTTCTCGGCCTCGTACCTGGCACTCCAGGCGTCTGCGAAGCGGCTCTACCTCTATGACCCTGCCGACCGACTGGGCGCCGAGAAGCTCGCCGCGTTTGATTTCGTGCTCCTGCCCGACTATCGCCTGGACGCGCTGACTGGATTCGAGTTCGACCTGGCGATCAACATTGCCTCGATGCAGGAGATGCGAGTCGATCAGGTCGAGCGCTACCTCGACTTCATCCGCATGACTTGCCGCGGCGTCTTTTATAGCTGCAACCGCGACCGCCAGAACCGCAACGACGAACTCCCAAGCCTGTTTGACCTGATGCGGGCCCGGTTCGAGCTGACCGAGGTGTCACCGCCCGCCGTTGTCCCGGCGTCACTTTTGGCTCGTGGCAGTGCCGACTCAAGGGGACGCTCCGTCAATTAGCCCGGTCGATAGGGATGGTCGAGGCTGCCAGCGAGGGCCCCGCCGCTGAGCCATTCCCTTACGTCGAGCACTTATGTTCCGTGGTTGAATGATTGCCGCGAAAGTCCAAGTTACCTGCCGGTCTCGAACTGCACGTAAACGTCTTTCCTGACCCAGAGGCCTAGAGCGAGTCGAGAGGGCAGATAGCGCTCGCGCAGCAGTGCGTCGAGCGCTCGAAACGGTCGATATCCCGTGAAGATCAGCTCGGGCGGATGCGACCGCAGGACCCTGGTGATCTCTTCGGTTCGCGGCTGGATCAAGGGATGATTGCGGTCGGCCTGGTTGCGCAGCAGGTTGTCGACGAAGAAGTGGCGGGTCGGGCTATCGAGCCTGGCATAAAACTGCAACGGGCTTTGCCAGCCCCAGACGTAGAGGTGAGGATTCTTCCGGATCGCGGCGCGCCGGGCTAGCTCGCGTCCCATCTGTCGCAGCACGACCCACTGACCGCCCCCCTTGTACCGGATCGTCAGCTCTTCGGGAGCAACGAGCAGGTAATCACGGACCTGGAGGCACACCGTCGCGCCGGCGGCCAGCGACAGCAGCAAGACCGACGAAACCGCGATTGAATTGCGCAGGCGTTCGCGCCCACGGCCCGCCCCCTTGAGCGGACCGCGAGTGATCGATTTGAGTGCATCGGTCCCGCAAACGGCCACGACGATGGCGACTCCGGCGATGGGCAAGAGATAATAGTGCTGCCAGTAAAGGCCCGGAAGTGCGACCTGGATACAAGCCGAGACCATCCAGGCTGCGGCCAGGCGCCTGGCGGCCGTCGTCTTCGAGCCAACAAGTAAATACACCGTCGCCGGAACGGCAGCCAGCCAGAGGGGCCAGCTTCCGGCGCCCCACCAGACCCGGTAGTCGGTCGTTCCGAACGGCCAGGGTAGCCGCCCCTGGAGGTCGGCATTCCCCGTCAACCAGCGCACCTGGGCAGGGGGTGCAAACGGATCGGCCAGCGTATCGGTCGCCAGGGCACGTCCATAGAACAGAAGATCTTCGAACGCTGCCCGACCGGCGCCCCAGACAAATAGAACCAGGACGGCCAAGGCCACGACCGCGACGAGCCCGATCGCGAATGCGGCAAGATCGCCAATCGCCCGGACCAATCGCCTTCCCCGCGGGCCGTCTTGCGACCAGCTTCGTGCCACGAGAAAGGGAGCGAGAAAAAACACGTGGACGACTGCGACCTGCTTGACCAGAACGGCCGCTCCCAGGCAAGCGCCCGAGGCCAACAGGCACCACCAAATATTCAAGACAGACCCGGCTTCGGGGCCACGCGAGATGTCAGGTTTTGGATTCGAGTCGTTGGCTTTTGGATTTTGGATTTTGGATTTTGGATTCGAATCGTTGGGTTCTGGATTTTGGATTTTGGATCTTGTTGCGGCCAGAGGCCGCTCGCAGCGGTTCCAGCCGAGGATGAGCAAGCCCAGTGCAGCGACCGAGAAGAAGTTGATGAAGTGTTCCAGATTTGCTCCATTGCCGAAGAGATAGGGATCGGTGGAGAGAAGCATGAAGAGAGCAGCGGCCACGCAGCCTGAGCCGGGGCCGCCGAGTCGAAGCCCGATCCACCAGACGATTGCCATGGTCGCGAGCACGAACGGGATCGGCATGATGCGGATCGCCAGCTCGTCGTAGCCGCCAACTGCGATTGCAGCCGAGTAGATCCAGTAGCCGAGGGGGGGCTTGTTTTCGGTCAGATCGCGATAGAGCACATCCCCGCTCCGGATTCGATGGCCGATGTAGGCATAGGCGGCTTCGTCGCAGTCGAGCGGCTCGGTTTCACCGCTGGCCGCCGGCCATAGATGGGCGCCAAGGAGGTCGCGCAGCCGCGGCCCGAAGGTGTGAGCGCGGTACCAGACATCGATCAGTAAGCAGAAGATCAGGATGATCCTGGACCAGCGCATCGACAGTTTCTCGATCGGCGAGGACCTGATTCGGCAACGTTCAGAGTAGACCCGCAGAAGCGGTCGCGCGGGTGTAGGTCAGGCTTTCGAGCCTGACGTCAGGCTCGAAAGCCTGACCTACAGCATACAGAATTCTGCGGTTGCACGAAGTTAACCCGCAGAATTGCTTGGGTCGAAGGCCGAGCTTTCTCGGCCCCAAACCTTCGCTGGCCGTCGCGTCTGATCGGACGGATCGGACCGATCCGTCAGATCTGGCGCGGCGGCCGCCCGGCCCAGTTTCTGAAGCGGGCAAACTTAGGACCGAGCATAGCTGACTCACCGGTGGAACTCATCGCAACGGATAAAGCTGTACCGGGAAAAATGTGTCACGGCTGGACTGAAACAACTCGCGCGACTCTTTCAAGCGGAGCGCCATTTTGAGTTGTTCGAGGTCGCGCGACCATGATTCCGGGTTGATCTCGAAATAGGGTGGAGGCTCAAACGAGCCCCAGAGAATGTGGGTTACCTGATATTGCTGGACCACTTCCTCGATGCGCCGCGGGCGGTAATTTCGCGGCATGAGCACCGTGGCCCGGTCGCTCGTGACGCGCAGCTCCCAGGGGAACCATGTCATGATCCGCGCCTGGGCCGGGACCTGCTCGGGATGGGCCTGGGCCCACTCGCCGGCCTGGCGCAGGGCCGGCCAGTGGAGCTGGTAGGGCTTGACGAACCACGTCGCGTCATAAGCCCAGGTCGGGTCGGCCCAGACGATCGCGCAATAGGTGGCGGCGAGCCAGGGGAAAATGCGGCGGTCGATCCGCGAGCGGTCCAGCCATTCCAGGGCGCCGGCGACGGCGGGCGGCAGCATCAGTGCGAAGACCGGCAGGTAATAGCGCCCGAGCTGAGCGACCTGCGTCACGTCGGCGATGCTCTTGAGTGTCGCCAGCACAAAGACGAGCAAGATCGTCGCGATCAAGAGATCGGTTCCGCGGCCGCGCGCTTCACGGTCGGCGAGGCGCGCGGCAAAGCCCAGAATCAGCGGCAGCCCCAGAATCATGGTCGAGCAGACGGCGATGATCAACAGCGACTTGACCTTGACCCTGACGATCTCCGGCAGGTTCTCGATGGTGTAGAACTGCGAGGCGAGGGTGTTGCCCTTGTCGTAGTGGTGAACGGTCCATGAAAAATTATATTCAAAATAGCTGGTATAGGAATAAAAAGGGCTGCCGTATTCCTGGAGGGTCAGCCACGCCCAGGGGGCCGTGACAGCGAGCGCGGTCGCGGCCCAGAGCAGGAGGGGCCCGAAGTGTTTGCGGCCGTGAGCGAAGAGGCCAAAGGCGCCAGCCGCCGCGAGCAAGGCCGCTGCCGTGGTGCGCGCCAGGACTGCGAGACCGCCAAAGAGTCCGGCCGCGAAAGCCCAGGCCCAGGAGGGGCGACCGAGGTGGTTTTCGTGCCAGACCTCGGTCAAGGCCCAGACAGCCAGGATCGACGTCAGGGCAACCAGGCTTTCCCGCAGGATGAATCCGGCATAAATGGCGTGGACCGGCAGGACGGCCAGCGCGCCCATGGCCCAGAGCGCGACTCGCGGGCCGTAGCGGCGGCGAGCGAAGAGGTAAAGAGCCGGCAGGGCCAAGAGATTGAGGAGGAAGCTGCACGCTTTGGCCGCGGCGAGCCGCGAGTCCAGGGAGCTATTGGCCCCGAGTCCGGCGACGCGAAAGCAGAACGCACGCACGTAAGCGTCGAGGGGCGTGGACCAGTCGTCGAGCACGCCCCGGCCTTCACGGATGCGGGGATAATCGGTGAAGAAGCTTTCAACGTAATGCTTGACGGGCCCCTCGCCCCTCAGCACCGACGTCGCCACCTCGAGGTAGTGGCAGCTATCGCCGGGTACGAGGGGCAGATTGCCGCCGCAGATCCACATCGTCGCTCGCAGAGCATAGCCCAGAACAAAAACCGCCAGCCAGGCTCGACCATGCCGGCCCAGCCAGGGTAGCGCAAGCAGGCCGAGAATCACGAGGCCCGATGCAATTGCGAGATGCCAGCGGACCAGGATGAGCTGGGATGGGCGGCGAACCCGCGCGACGAGGGGCACTTCGTAGAACAGGTGAGCGATCGCGTCGAACGCGGGCGTAATCCAGCCGTAGCGCGCGTCGAGCCATCCGCCGAAGACCGCGATGGCAGCCGCCGCAGCGGTCAGGGAGATCCAGCGACCGCTCGATCGCGGCATCACCCTTCTTGTCCTTCGGTGATCGCGGATTGGCGTGCGATCGGATCGACCGCGAGGATCATGGTTTGGCCCCCTTGAGCATGGCTTCGCGCCTGGCCTTGAACTCGCTGCCCGGCTTCCATTCGGGGTAGCGGCCGCCCTGGGCGATCCGATAGCCCACCTCGGCCAGGAGCTTGAGGTCGAGGGCGGCTCCCGAAAGGTCCCAGCCCGGCTTCACTTCGTCGCTCACCTTATGGTAGTCCTTCGCCGTGTATTCGTCCTGGGTCTTCTTGCCGAAATCGGCCGACTTGCCGATGTAATCGCGGCCTCCCTTGGGATCGAGCGCGGGCACGCCTTGCTTGGCGAATTCGAAGTGGTCCGAGCGAAAATAGTAGCCTTTCTCCGGGTCGGCGTCGGGAAGGATCGTCCGGCCTTGTTCGCGGGCGACTTCCACGAGCAGATCGTCAAGGGTCGAGTTACCCATGCCGATCGAGATCAGGTCCTTGGTCGGTCCCCAAAGATTGATCACGTCCAGGTTGATATCGGCCAGGGTTCGCGCGAGGGGATACAAGGGATGCGTTGCATAATACTTGGCGCCGAGCAGCCCTTTCTCCTCGGCCGTGACGGCGAGAAAGACCATGCTCCGCTTGGGCGCCGGCCGCACCGCAGCCAGGGCCCTGGCCAGTTCGAGCACGGCCGCAACGCCCGAAGCATTATCCGCCGCGCCGTTGTAGATCTGGTCGCCCTTCAGCTCGGGGTCGCGGCCGAGATGGTCCCAGTGCGCGGTGTAGATCACGACCTCATTCTTGAGCGCGGGATCGGAACCCTCGATCCTGGCGATGACGTTGCGCGACTGAACTTCTCTCAGTGAGTTGAGAATGGCGAATTTTGCCCGGCAATTGAGAGCCTCCGGGCGGAATTCGCGGTGCACGGCGGCCTTCTTGAGTGCCTCGAAGTCGCGGCCCGACGCCTGGAATAGCTCCTTGGCCTTGTCGGTGGAGATCCAGCCTTCGACCGCGACGCGATTCGGGATTTGACCGGAATGTGGCTGGGCGATGTCGAAGTTCTCGCGGCTCCAGCTTCCTTGGACGACCTCGAACGGATATCCGGCGGGCCCCGTCTCGTGGACGAGAATGGCGGCCGCAGCGCCTTTTTCCGATGCGATCTCGTACTTGTAAGTCCATCGTCCGTAGTACGTCATCGCCCGGCCCTTGAAAAACGCCGGGTCCAGCTTGCTCGGGTCCTTGGGGTCGGGCACGGCGGGGTCGTTGACCAGCATGATCAGCGTCTTGCCCCGGATGTCGAGCCCCTTGTAGTCGTCCCAGCCGTATTCGGGGGCCACGACGCCGTAGCCGACGAAGACGACTTCCGAGTTCGCGACCTTGATCTCCTGGGCCATGCAGCGCGAAACAGCCACGAAATCCTTGGGGAAAGTCAGTGCGACGCTTTTTCCCGCCGCCTCGAACGACCCGTTCACCTGCTTCGCCTGGAAGCCGACCAGCGGCACTGGCTGCACATACGTCCCATCCGGGTTTCCCGGCTTCAGGCCCATTTGCCGAAACTGCTCGGTCAAATAGGCGACCGTCTTTTCCTCTCCGGGGGTGCCTGGACCGCGCCCCTCGAATTCATCCGACGCCAGGACCTTGATATGCTTGAGGATCTCTCCCTCCTTGATGCTCTCCAGCGCGGTTTTCAAGTTGGGGTCGGCCGCGGCACCAACCAGCATTCCGGCCGCCAAGGCAATGGCGGCGGCTTTTCGAGCGAAGGGTGGCATGATCTCCTCGGGCTTTACAGATTCCCAGAACCAGAACGAAGACGATTGCGATCGAACGCTGGGGATTCATGATAAGATTCCGTTCAACCGACTGCGACAGGTTACTCTGCCGAAAACTCGTTGTCGTCCAGCGTGCCCTTGCTCAGGTCTTCCTCGATCTCGTGTGCCGAGGCCGTCAGTTGTCGCACCTCGTTCAGCCTGGCCAGATAGACGCACGCTCCGACCAGGCCGGAGCCGTACATGATCACACGAAAGCCGATCATCGCCAGAAACCCGCTGGGGTGCCCCACAAGTTTGAAAAGCTGGTCGCCGACCTCTTCCGTGAGACCCAATGCCCCGAACGGAAGGGGCACGGCCATCGTGAAGAGCGTCAATGGCACCATGAGGAAATGCTGGGCGAGCGTCGTGGGCATTTTCGCACCATAAAGCATCAGGCCGACCAGGTAGAACGCCACGACGTTGAGCCCGTGGTTGCATGTGGCGAGCACGAGGGCTTGTGCCACCACGTCAAGTCGTCCTCGATACGTCCGGGACATCTCTCGAAGCTCGAAGGCGATCAGGCCGATGCGGGATCGGTTGTGCACAAGCTGGGGGAAAGCCCGGCTCAACACCTGGGAAAAGATCACGGCCAGCACGATCGTGCCTACGGCCAGCGCGGTCCAGGCGGCTACGATCAGCCTGCGAACATCGGTTGGCGCGTCGGTCCAGGCAAACGCCCCGGCGATTGAAGCCAGCACGAAAAGCCCGAGTAGCCCGAGGATTCGATCGATCACCATCGAGGCGACCGCCTGCGTTTTCTTGATCCGCATGCGAACCAGATAGGCGGCCTTGATCAAGTCGCCGCCCACGCCTCCTGGCATGACCAGGTTGAAGACATTGCCGATGAAACCCAGAAGGAATGCCGCCCGGAAAGTGAATCTCGGCTCGATGACCCGCACCAGCAAGTACCAGCGGATGAACGTGGAGATCAAGGCGATCAGGAAGATCGCCTCGCCGGCCAATAGCCAGCGCAGGTCGAGTCGCCGGCTGAAGACCGCCTGGATCTTGCCGGCGTTCTGGCTGACGACCAGTCCCAGAAGACCGAAGGCCAGCGCCACCAGCGCGAGATTGACGAATAGCCCCAGTCGAGAATGCCGTTTTGGTTGCGTCATGAAAAAGGAGCTGACCTGGAAGTTAGCAGACTGGTGCAGTGTGCGGTCAATGAGCCGAGTTGCTTCAGAGAGTGCCCTTGGTCGAGGGAACGGCGGTGGATCGTGGGTCGAGCTCGAAGGCGTCGCGCAAAGCTCGGGCCGTTGCCTTGAAGACCGCCTCGCTGATGTGATGCGTGTTACGGCCGTAGTGAAGGCTTACGTGGAGGTTCATGCGGCCCTGCGTGCTGACGGCCTGCCAGAAATCGGCGACCAGCTCGCTGTCGAAGTCGCCGATCTTGGTAGCCGGCATCGCGACGTTCCAGACCCAGTAGGCGCGGCCGCCCAGGTCAACGGCGGCCGTGACCAGGGTCTCGTCCATGGGAAGCACCGCGTGCCCGTACCGACGTATTCCGGCCCGATCGGCAAGGGCGCTGTCGATCGCCTGACCCAGGCAGATTCCCACGTCCTCGGTCGTATGATGTCCATCGACGCGCAGGTCTCCCGTGCACGCGACGGCCAGGTCCACGAGCGCGTGGCGAGCGAATAGCTCGAGCATGTGGTCAAGAAATCCGATGCCCGTCGCGACATCGGCCTGGCCCTGGCCATCGAGGTCAAGCCGCAGCCGGATGTCGGTCTCACGGGTCTTACGCACGATTTCGGCCGTTCGGTCGGAAGCGCTCAAGATCATGGGCCCTCGAGGGGACAATTTGATGAACCAAGACTTTACCCCATCCACGACAGGGGGCTCAATCCGTCTGGCCGAGCAACTCCAGCAGCCGGTCGATCTCGGCATCGGTTCCGATGCTGATTCTCAGTCCGTCCGGATAGCCCGGATAGCACATGAGCCGGACGAGGACCTTGCAGGATTTGAGGCGCTCGAAGGTGTCGCGGGCCGGAGGGCCGCCCGTCGCCCAGACGAAGTTGGCCTGGCTATCGGGCACCGTGTAACCCAGCGATCGCAGCGCAGCCGTCAGCCGGCTCCGGGTCGCCAGGATCCTCGCTCGCGTCTCGGCCAGGTATGCCTGGTCGCAGAGCGCCGCGACACCGGCGACCTGGCTGAGCATGTTGCAGTTATACGAGTCCTTGACCTTGATCAGATGGGTGACGATCTCCGGTCTACCGACGAGATATCCCAGTCGGATTCCGGCAAGGCTGTATCCCTTGCTGAACGATCGGGTGACGATCACGTTGGGATGGGCGGCCAAGAGCGGCACGGCATGGCAGCGCGGGTCGGCAAAGTCGCCGTACGCTTCGTCAACGATCAGCGGACAGTCGAGCACGCTCGCCAGCTCGGCGATCGCCTCGCGGCCCAGCGCCGTTCCGGAGGGGCTATCGGGATTGGCCAGGTAAACCAGGTTCAGTCCGGGGCGCCTGGAGCCGCCCGAGATCGAGCGTCCAGTCGGGTTTATAAGGGATCGTCACTCCGCGGCCGTCTTGAAGCGCAATCAGCGTCGTGTAGAGCAAGTAGCTCGGCGAGGCGGAGGCGGCCAGATCGCCGGGCCCGACGAAAGCGCGAGTGATAATGGTCAGCAGGTCGTCCGAACCGTTGCCCGCCAGCACCATTTCGGGATCGACGCCGTGAAGCTGCGCGGCGGTCTTGCAGAGCTCGGTGGCCAGGGGGTCGGGATAGAGCCGCAGCCGGTCGCCGACGGCCTGCGCCAGGGCGGCCTTGACCTGCGGCGACGGCGGATAGGGATTCTCATTGGTATTGAGCTTGATGAATCCACCGTTGCGCGGCTGCTCGCCGGGCACGTATCCGGCCATGCGCGCGATGTGGGGTTGAAGGTAGCGGGTGAGCAAATGAAGATCCTCCTAACCGAATTCACGGCTCTGTGCGCTGGGGTGCCTTCTCCGCCAATCGCCGCAGGGGTTCGTCGTCGATCCGATAGACCGTCCACTCATCCATTGGCCTGGCGCCGAGGGCGCGGTAGAACCCGATGGCGGACGAGTTCCAATCGAGCACCGCCCACTCCAATCGTCCGCAGCCATGCTCGACGGCCTGCCTGGCGACCGTCGCCAGCAGGGACTTGCCGATGCCGCAGCCTCGAAATGCCGGTTTGACGAAGATGTCTTCAAGGTAGATCCCTGCCTGGCCCCGGAACGTCGAAAATGTGGTGAACCAGAGCGCGAAGCCGACCGGCTCGCCGTCGGCTTCCGCGATGGCCGCCTCTGCGACCGGATGCGGCCCGAAGAGGTGTCGATGAAAGTCAGCCGGAGTCGCCTTCGCGTGCTCTTCCAACTTCTCATAGACGGCCAGCTCGCGGACCAGGTTCACGAGCAACTCCGCATCGTCGGGCCGGGCCAGCCGGATCGCGACCGCGGCCGGAGCGGACGGGTCTGGATTTCGCAACGGCCTGGGCCCGCTGTCTTCCTTTCCTGGCATCATGAATTCGGTCCTGAAGCATCGTCGGCGAGCCGGATATCGACACTCAAGCGATGCGCGGTCAGCCCTTCCTTGCCGGCCAGCAGCCGGATGTCCGGGGCCAGAGCGGCCAAGCCGTCCCGTGAGAGCGCGATCAGGCTCGAGCGCTTGAGAAAGTCGTTGGCCGATAGTCCCGAGGCAAACCGCGCGGTCCCACCGGTCGGCAACACGTGCGACGGCCCGGCGGCATAGTCGCCGGCCGCAACCGGTGTATAGTGGCCCAGAAAGATCGCCCCAGCGTTGGTGAGGCGAGGGAGCAGCCGCTTGGGGTCGCAGGTGGAAACATGCAGGTGCTCGGGCGCGATCAGGTTCGCGAGTTCCACCGCCTCGTCCTCGTCCCGCACGCGAATCAACGCCCCAAAGCGTTCCAGGCTGTCGCGAGCCAGTTCACACCGGCTCAGGTCCGAAAGTTGACGCTCCAACGCCGAGGCCGTCTGGTCGATCAGGGCTGGTTCCCAGCAAAGGAGGATGCTCGCCCCGGGTGAATGCTCGGCCTGGCTGATCAGATCGGCGGCGAGGTAATTCGGGTCGGCCGAGGCGTCGGCGATCACAACGACTTCGCTGGGGCCGGCGATGCCATCGATGCCTACCGTACCGAAAACGTACTGTTTGGCCAGCGCAACGAAGAGGTTGCCCGGCCCGACAATCTTCTCAACCGCATTCAGTCCGATGGCCGTGCAGCCGTAAGCCAAGGCCGCAACCCCCTGGGCTCCGCCCAAGCGATACACCTCGCTCACTCCCAGAGCGTGACAAGCGGCCAGCAGGTCGGCGTTGAATCCGCCAAACGGGGTCGGCGGGACGACCACGGCGATCTCGGCAACGCCCGCGGCCTGGGCGGGCACAACCGTCATCAGCAGGCTCGAGGGATATGCGGCCGCGCCGCCGGGTACACAAACGCCCACCCGGCGCATCGGTCGATACAGTAAACTCAGTTCGATGCCCGCGTCCGGCTTCAGGCTCACGTCGTGATTGAGGATCGCAGTCTGGTATTCAAGAATGTTGCGGCGAACCCGCGCGATTGTGTGGAGATACGCAGGCTCGGCCTCGAGGTGTGCCGCGCGCAGCTCGTCGGCCGAGACCCGGATCTGTGCTGGCGCGAGCGGCACCCGATCGAGCAGTTGGGAATAGTGAAGCAGGGCATCGAGGCCGCGGTTAGCCACGTCGTCACAGATGCGTTCGACGACCTGGCGCGGCGTCAACGGCTCGCCGAAGACCGCGACGGTCCGCGCTGTCCCCTCGGGGCTGACCACGTTGCCCCTGGGGCCCAGCTCCCTTCTCAGCTCGGCGATCGCGCGCGGGGCGTCGTCGCTCGAGCAATCAATTCGTCGCATGTTGAGAATCAACGATTCGCTTTCCCGATCTGAAGTCTATCTGATCGAGCCACACCCGGTCCCTCATGATAGCAATGACGTGCCGGCCTGATAAGGTGCGGCCTTCCGGGTGCGGTCTGTGTCCGAGCGCTGGTAGTTAAACTGGCCCCTCGGCATGAAATCTGGCGACCACCCCAAGCTTGTCGCTTGAAACGGGCGCGCGAAATGGATGGAATGGGAATAAGCGATCAACTCGATCTCGGGACTTGCGATCGACTTTCAGCAGTTCGCCATTTCCTGCGTCTCTTCCATTCATTCGACAGCGCGGATACTAACGAGGAGGGATCCGTGGCCAGAGTCGTCACTTGCCCATCGTGTCAGTCGAAGGGGTCCGTGCCGGACAATGCGGCCGCCGGGCGGATACGCTGCCCCAAGTGCGGTCATGCTTTTGAGGTCAGCGCCGCCACCGGTCCGGCAACGTCGCAGTCCCAGGCGCAGATGCGCAATCCGGCGGCACCGAAGCGGCCCAAGCCGACGGCGTCGGCGCACGAAGAATTGGAGGCAGTCGAGGCTCCGCTGCCGGCAGCCTTGTCCAGCTCTGGCGTCCGGCGTTCGGCGCCACAGCCCGCGGCCAGCCAGGGGATGAATCAGACACATTTGATTTATGCTCTGCTGGGTGTAGGCGGCGCGGCCGTGGCTTTGCTGAGCGTCTTGATCGTCGTGCTGTTGCGCGGAGGAGGATCGGCCGATCGCCCGTCCGAGAGGCCGCGCGCGGATGTTGCGGAAGCGGTCGCGCCGGTTGCGCCGACGCCTGCCGCGACCGTGGAGGCTAGAGTGCCTGCCGCGCCTCCAACGCCTCCGAGCGACAGTCCGGAAAACATTCGCCGAATCATCAAGGAAGCAACAATCTACCTGAAGAACAAGATCGGGGACAAGACGATATCGTCGGGAACCGGCTTTGTGATCGAAGTCCGCGGCAATAACGTCCTGCTGGCGACCAATCGTCATGTGGCCGTTCCCGATATCTCAGACCTTCCCGAGAGAATTGCGCCGCAGGGGTCCGTTCCGACGATCGAGGCCGTGTTCCGTAGCGGGCAACGTCAGCAAGAGCAAAGCCTGGTCGCCCATATCGCCGCGGCCGACCTCAGCGAGGAGTTGAACACCGATCTGGCGTTTCTGGTCGTCGAGGGGGTGAATCGGCCCCCTCAGCCGATCAATCCGCTCGTACGCTTCGAGCCCAGTGAAGGCGTGCCTTACATCTGCGCGGGCTTCCCGCTCGGGGGCATGATCGGCAAGGTGACCGAGACGCACGGCAATCCCTCGGTCACGATCACGGGGGGCCGCATCTCCGCCTTGCGCCGCGACGATCACGGCCAGCTCAATGTGATTCAGGTTGACGGCTCCTTGCAGCCAGGAAATAGCGGCGGACCGATCATCGATGAGAAGACGGGCAAGCTGATCGGCGTCGCGGTCGCCAAGGTGAGCTCGGTCGACACGATCGGCTTCGTGGTCCCCGCCGAAGAGGTGCGACGTTGCCTCGCAGGGCGAGTGGGTGCTATCCAGTTGAAACGGCTCGATACTTCGCAAACAACCGCCCTGGAGGTCAAGGCCCAGTTGGTCGATCCCAAACGTCTGGTCCAGAGTGTAGTCGTGCACGTTGCCCCGGCTGCTGGCGCGAGCGCCTTGGCGCCCGACAGCGCGGGCAACTGGCCGGCGCTGCCCAATACCTCGCCCGTCGAGCTCCAGAAGGACGACAATACGTTGACTGCCTCTGGCAAAGTCCAGGTGGCGCTCGGCGGACAGGACGAAGCCGGTCGCAAGATCTTGATCCAGACCGCCCATCGCAACGGCGCCGGCCAGCTCGTCTATTCCAAACCCAAGGAGATCGTGCTTCCTGAAAAAGCAGGCCCAGTTGTTACGTCCGGCAGCCTGGTGAGAACCTTGACACAGGTCCGGCGCAAGAGTTTTTCGCTCCTCGGGCCTCTGATCGATCCCGATAAGGATTGCAAGCTCGTCAAGGACGCAGACAGCGCGAAACTGAAAATCGAAATTCCCGGGAAGCTCCATACGCTCTCCCCGCATGTCGTGACCCGCAGGAACAAGAAACTGCCCTTGCATAACGCGCCCATGACCCTCGCCGAAGTCGAGGGCGATTTTGCGGCGATTGTGGAGGTTACCGGTGACATCAGTCCCGGCACATCCACGCCCAAGGATCGTCAGGGCAACATGCTGCCCTTCACGTATCAAGGCGGGGGATTGATCGTCTATCAAGACAAGGACAACTTCTTCCGGCTCGAGCGGGCCGCCAGCGTCATCATCGACGGCCTCCAGCCGGTGCACCGTTTGCTGATCGAGGCCGTAAAAGACGGCAAAGAGGCCGAGGGGGGATACATCTATCTCGATGTCCCCGAGAAGAACACCTTGCTGATCGTGATTCGCCGGAAGGGGCGCGTGCGCTGTCTGTTTAGCCCGGACGGCGGCAACTCGGTGGCTACGTTCAAGGAGTTCGAGCTCGACCTGCCGCCCAAGGTCAAGGTCGGGCTGACCGCCTCCAACATCTCCGCCAAGCCCTTTACCGCGAATTTCGAGAACTTCGCGATCGTGAACGACGCGACCAAGATCGACTCGGAGTTCGGCGGCTGAAAAACGGGAAGCCCCTGGCGGTGCTGCGGCACTCGTGTCGCGCAGCTCGCCAGCGGGCGCGTCCTCATCGGCCCCCCACGACGGTGAACTCCACCGCGGAGCCGGCCGGCTTCGTGACTTCGACTTTGAGCGCGCGTGACGGCCGCCTGGCCGTGTCGATCCGGAGCGTGACCGAGTGACGCCCGGGGGCCATTGCTGTGATAAACAACGCCGACTCCACCGGCGCTTGCTGGTCGTTGACCCAGAGATTGGCCCCAGCCGCCGAATCAAGTCGAACCTGGACCGGCCCATCGCTCGAGACATCAATCGCGCCCTGCACCCAGACCACCTTGCCGCCCTTGGCGGCGACCGGCGGCTCGTTCAAGGGCAGGGTGCCATCGACCTTGGCATAGGCTGAAATCCAGTGCTCGGGTGGGGCATCCAGCACCTGCGCTCGCAACGCTTCGCGAGAGGGTACGGAACCAGCCAGGCCTTCGGACACCGGCTTGAGCACACGCCATCGCTGGATGGTGGGTGTCGAACGGATCGCGTACGGTCCCGGCTTGCCCAGCTCCGAGAGAAAGCGGACCAGGTTGACGAATTCGGCCCTGGTCATCAAGTTCACGAGGCCTTTGGGCATCAGCGACCCTCCCGCCTTCTGGTCTTCGATCGATCCCACCGGGACGGTGCGCATCCCGCCGTTCGCCTCCCGGAGCACAATGCGCTGGTTATCCTTGTCGGCGACGATCCCCTGGAACACATGACCATCGCTCGTCAGCACAACCAGGGTGTGAAATTGCTCCTTGATCGACTGGTCGGGCGTCAGGATCGAGCTGATGATGTAGTCGGCGGGCGAGCTCTGTCCGATCGCGCTCAAGTCAGGTCCGACGTCTCCGCCGGCCTTGCTGATCGAATGACAGCTCAGGCAGTTCAAATCGGCGCGACGGAAAATGGCCTCACCCCGCGCGGGGTCTCCTCGGGACAGGACTAGGGCGACGAGAGCGCTGAGCTCCTGCGGCGACGGCGGCTTGATCTCGGTGGCGAGGCCGGCCGCCCGGCTGAGGGCGGCGACCAGGGCAAGATCGGCATGGCCCAACGCATAAACAGACCGCAGTGCGAGCTTGGCGGCGTCGGGCGCGATTTTTTGCTGAGCCAGAGCAGCCGCCAGGATATCAGCACCTCCCTGGCGATTGAGAAATGCGGCCAGGACGGGCGTCAAGTCGCAGCCCTGCGCTGTTGCGAGGGGAAGGACTTCCGCGAATCGGGCTGCCGCGGCATCGACATCAAGCCGCGCCAGGGCGGCGAGAGCCAGAACACGCAAGGCCGCGGGCTGGTCCGCACCGGCGAGTGCCTCGATCTGGGCGCGGCCGGCCTGGCCGCCTATCGCTGCCAGGGCCTCGAGCGCCTCGCTGCGCAAGCCGTCGTCCGCCGCCGCCGACTGGGCGATTTTTCGCAGCGGCTCGCCCGCCGACTCGAGTCTCCAGAGGCCTGCCAGACGGGCCGCGGCTCTCTCCAGCCCGGCCCTCGCCCGCAATGCGGTCGCCGGATCCGACACTGGCGCAGCGGCCCCGATGAGCGGAATCAATTTCTCGAGGTGTTGCGCCGGCTGCATCTTCCGGTTCTGGGCCGCTTCGGCCAGGGCCTCGAGTGCCTTGCGGCGGATCGCTTCCGAGTGCTTCGAGCCGAGGGCAACTTGCTCATAGAGAAAGGTCAGGTCGTCCGCATTTCCACGCTTACCGATCATCTCGACGATGGTGCCCTGGCGAGCTTCCGGCACCCGCCCGCTCTTGAATAGCTTCACCATCGGGCTTTCGGATTGCTGTTGGGGCGGATCGCCGAAAGACCGGGCGGAAAGCTCAAGCGCCAGCCATGCCACAGTCACGAGCAGCAGGCGGCTGCGCGAAAACAATTGTCGCCTTTCGCTCCGCGAAAGGATGTTCTGTCGCGGAGCGAAAGACGACTTTTGCGGAAAGTCATTCACGTCCCGATCCAAGCCTCTATGGTGCAAGGTCACGATGTGATTCATGGCATCGAGCTGTTGGCTGCGCGCGCCCGGCGAACCGGCCCTCCCGGCTTAACGATTCCGGGCTCGGTTCTTGACGCGCTGGTCCAGCGTCTTGGTGGTCTCGTTCAAGGTGTACTCGAGGTAGTCGTCCTGGGGCAGCACCAGTGATTCCAGCGCGATCTCCTGGGCTTTGCCGGCGTCGTCGCCCTCGAAAAAGCTGAGGGCGCGCACGGCCTCGAGGCGTACGCGGGGATGCGCGTCGTTGACTTGCTTGCGCAGGAGTTCGAGTGGATCATGCAGGCGGTCGCGCCAGTAGCCGGCCACACGAGTGGCCGCGGCCCGCGCGCGGGGCTCGGGGCAAGAGAGGACCTGTTCCAGGAGCGCGGCGTCGAAATTGCTCTCGCTCTGGTGCAGCCAGAGAGCCTCGAGCATCTGCCGCCAGTAATCGGGGTCGCTCTTGTTCAGCCCGGCGACCCACCGGTCCAGGGCCGAGAGGACCTCTTGCTCGGGTCGTTCCCTCAGCTCGCGGCGTGCCCGGTAGCGTACCCGGTCTTCGTAAGCTTTGAGTAGGTCCAGCAGCTCCGCAACGGTCGCACCGGCAATCCGCGCCTTCTGAACCAGCGGCCGCGTGGGATAGCTGATCCGCCAGATCCGGCCGTGGGTGTGGTCGCGCTTGGGGTCGCGCAGCGAGTGCTGCATGTGGCCGATCAACGGGTTGAACCAGTTGACCACATAGAGTGCGCCGTCGGGGCCGAACTGCAATGCGACCGGCCGGAAATTCGGGTCCGACGACTTCAGGAGCGGCTCGATGGCCGCGCCGGCAAAGCCAGAGCCCTCTTCCTTGACCCGGTAGCGCAGAATCCCCTGAAACCCGATGTTGTTATTCAAGAGATAGTCGCCCTGGGAATCGTCCGGGAAATGACGGCTCGAGACCAGCTCGCAGCCGCAGGTCGGCCGCCACTGCATCGGGAAAAACTGCTTCATGCCGCCATGTTTTTGAGGATAGACGACCTGACCCGAAAAGGCGGTCCCGTAGTAATTCGCTCCACCCGAGGCATCGGCGACGAAGTTCTGGCCCCAGCGGTCGATGTAGTGGCCCCACGGGTTGGCAAACCCGTATGAGACGAAGATGTCGAACTTGAAGGTCCTGGGCTCCCAGCGGAAGATCCCCGCTTCATTGCATCGCCGCGGCCCGTACGGGGTCTCGACCTGCGTGTAGTGAAAGGTCCCTTCCTGCCAGTGGAGCGCGCCGCCGGGCTCCCAGGTGAAGGCGTGCATCGCGTGGTGCGAATCGGCGGTGTCGAAGCCGTGCATGATCAGGGAGCGCGAGTCGGCGCGATCGTCGCCGTCGGAGTCCTTGAGAAACATCAGGTTGGGCATCTGCGAAACATACACGCCCCCATCGCCCAGCTCCATGCCGATGGGCAGGTGCAGGCCGTCGGCAAAGACCGTGCAGCGATCGGCCTTGCCGTCATCGTTGGCGTCCTCGAAAATCAGCACCTTGTCGTTGGGCTTCGTGCCGGGAAGATACATGGGATAAGAGGACATCGTCGTGACCCAGAGCCGGCCCTTGGCGTCGAACGTCATCGCGACGGGATCTTCGAGCTCGGGAAAATCGGCCTCGGATGCGAACAGCTCGATCGCGTAACCCTGGGGCAGAGTGAAGGATTTCTGCTCCTCGGCGGGCGTGGTGATGTGGACCGGGGCCTTGACGTTGCTCTCGACCTTGACGAACTCGCCGGTCCCGCTGTCGTCGATCGCCGCCGGTACCTGCTTGCCCTGCGCGATGTCCCAGACCCGGCGTTCGCGATTCTGGATCATCTTCCTCAGCTTGGCAAACTCGACCGGGAAGTTGACGATGCCAAAGGGGGCCTTGCGGCCGCCGTAGATGTAGCAGCCGTTGACGGCTCGATAGTCGTAAAAGAACTGGAGGTTCTTTTCCTGGACGGCGGCGTAAAGCGCTTTGATGTTCGCCGGGGACCAGGCCGGGCGAGGGCCGAACAACGCCTCGTCCATGATCGGCGCCAGGCGCTCGTAGCCTTCGTCGCTCAAGTGGATGCCGTTGATCGTGAGCGGATGGCTCGCGGATGCATAAAGCTTCGCACTGGGCGTATACAAATCGACGAAGATCACGCCATGCTTCCGCGCCGCTACGGCCATAGCAGAACTGTAGAGCTTGATGTTCTCGTTGTTTTTCTTGCCATCCGTGACATGCGGGTCCTTGAGGTCTTCGTGGGCGATCGGCGACAGCAGCACGAGCCTGGGCGGGTTCCTGCCGTTGTACTTGGTCGTGGTCGAGGTCTTGATGAAACTCTCCAGGTCGCTCGCGAATTGCTTCAGGCCCGAGGGGCCGGCGAACGACTCGTTGAAGCCAAAGGCGGCGATCAGGACGTCGGGCTTCTCGTCCTTGAGCGTGTGGCCGTGGTCGCTAAAGTGCGCCTGGCGCGGCCGCAAGACGACCTCGTCGGCCGAATAGCCCAGGTTGTGGAACACGAGCTCGAACTCGGGAAACCGGCTGTGAAGCAGGGTCTCGAAGTGGCCGTAGTATTGCATCCGCTCGGCCAGCGTGTTGCCGATCAAGATGATCCGGTCGCCTGTCTTGAGCTCCAGCTTCGAAGGCTGACCGGGCACATCCGCCGCGCGGCCAGTCGTCGCCGGGACCAGCAGAGCGCCAGCCAGCATCAACCAGGTAAAGAACTGCGACCTCGCTCGCCTTGTCATCACGTTGCGTGCCTCATCTCGCAGGGGTTCTGTCGTACTCTATTTTGTGTACCCGAGCAGGCCCGGCCTGTCAAACGGGTGTTGTGGCTTGACAATTCTATACATACGACGGTGCCTCGCCTCATTACAATGGCTTTCGCGTATCGAGGTTTGCGGCCCAAGCATCCGCCGGTCTTGCCCGGTGCCCATGGGAGCCGCGGGCTTCGCCGCGTCAGGACCGTGTCGCCAAGATTTCCGCGAATCGTGAACACGAAGGGATACTCTCGATGAGCGTTCATGCCAAACGATCGACCCGGCGGATGTTTCTGAGCAGCCTGGCGCTCGGCGCGGCCGCCTTCACGGTGCCGGGCGCGTTCGCCGACCAACTGGAGCGGACCCCGCCCATGACCGAGGGGCCGTTCTATCCCGACAAGCTCCCGCTCGACACCGACAACGACCTGATCATTGTCAACGACCACATCACGCCCGCAGTAGGCGAGATCACTCATCTCACGGGCCGCATCCTGGGCCCGACCGGCGACCCGATCAAGAATGCGCTCATCGAGATCTGGCAATGCGACGCCAACCAGGTCTACCTCCACACCGGCGACAGCGATTCCAAGAAGGACCAGCAGGACGCAAACTTCCAGGGTTTCGGCCGGTTCATGACCGGGTCCGACGGTGCATACTACTTCCGCACCATCAAACCCGTGCCTTATCCCGGCCGCCCCGCGCCGCACATCCACGTCAAGGTCAAGAAGGCCGCACGCGAGTTGCTCACGACCCAGATCATGATCGCGGGCCATCCCGGCAATGAGATTGATGGCGTTGCCCGCGGCGGCACCCGCAACGTGATTGACCGCGAGCTGCTGATGATCGACTTCGAGCCAATCAAGGGCTCGAAAATTGGCGAGCTCGCCGCGCACTTTGAGATCGTCCTCGGCCGCACTCCGAGCGACGCGCCCCCGGCAAGAAACCGAGCCGCGTCGCGCTAAGGCGCGGTGCGAAAATGAGTGTCGCCTTTCGCTCGGCGAAAGACGACCTTTCCGGCAAGTTATTTTCACGACGTTCCTGATTCCGCGAAGTACTCCACCAGTCGCGTCCGGCGGGCAAGGACGCCCGCCCCACTGGTGGAGGTTCGGTTCGTATTCAATTTGAAGCATTCGATCAAGAGCTCAGAGCCCGGCCGCCAGCAGAAGGCGCGGGACCGGGACCTTTGTTTCGTGATCCTTTTGACCCGAGTTCCGAGGAGAATTGCCATGCGAAGACTGACCGGATTGACGATGTTTGGTACGCTCGTCGCCGCGGCCGCGACGGCCGCGGGGCAACCGCCCGATGATGGCCCCAGGTCAAACGCGGATTCGAGCCCCGCGAATACGGCGGCCCGGCTGATGAGGTACGACAAGAACAAGGACGGCAAGCTCACCAAGGCCGAGCTCACCGACCAGCGGCTCCGCCGGCTCTTCGACCGGGCCGACGCCGACAAGGACGGCACGGTCACCAGGGCCGAGCTCACCGCGCTGGCGTCTCAGTTTCAACAGCGGGAAGCCAACGGGCCGCAGGGTTTTGGCCCTCCCGGCGGTTTTGGCCCTCCCGGCGGCGGCCCCGGCGGAACGATGGGCGGCCCTCCCCGTCCGGGCGAGATCCTGCCTGGCATGCTGCGCCGCAACCTCAAGCTGACCGCCGCGCAGACCAAGCAGCTCGACGACCTTCAGAAGGAGGTGGACGCCAAGATCGAGAAAATCTTGAATGACGACCAGAAAAAGCAGCTCAAGGCGATGCGCCAGCGCGGGCCCGGCATGTTCGGCGGCCCCGGCGGGCCGCCTCCCGGCTTCGGCCGCGGGGGACGCCCCGGCGGCCCACCACCCGACGGCCCCGGCGGTTTCGGCCCACCCGGCGGCGGCCCACCCGACGGTCAGGAGCCGCCACCGCCACCGCCTGACGACAACTAAATGGGCCTGCGTGACCCTGGGAAGGCGAGGCTCCGTCCGAGCCGCCTTGGAGACGGGCACCCGAAGGGTCGCGCCGGGAGGCTCGCCCTCCCGGAATTGTGCAAGGCGTTTGAGCATGCGAGGCCGATCGGGACTCTGATTCGGCGGCCGGCTGATGGAAACAGACCCATGACCGAGCGATTTCAGGACGGATTCGCAATCCGTCCCGGAGAACTTGGATCTGCCGGTCGCCTGAATGGCCCAGGCAGTGCGAAGCCCCCCAGGACGCAACACCGGCCGCGGGCCAGGGTTGGGTGAAAGGGCGAGGCCGGCTTGCTGACTCTCGCGATCTTCTCCGGGCATGGGAGTGAATGAGAGCCAGTGGGAGTAATCCACTAGTTTTTTTCGGTTTTGGCCCGCACGGCTCGAAGTGGGGATTGCACCTAAACCACGAATGGCACGAATCTTACGAATGGGAGAGCCGCTTTCTGGGTATCGCCCCACGACCTCGTTTTGATGACTGGCCCTGAAACTCACTGGATAATCCAGGCTTCCGTCTGGATTCGCGAGCTTCGTGGTCGGCCTCTAAATGAGTTTCCGATTCGCCCCCAACCGCGCTGCGCAAGATCTACGCGCCTTCATCGATCGAGGATCTCATGCCTCGCAATTGCCCGCCGGCGCAATCAGCATGACGGGTACGCGTGAGGGGGTCATTCCGCTGGTGGACATGTTGAGGGCGCGATCTGCGCCCAATTGTCTATATTCAAAATGCGCTGATTCTCAGTTTTCATTAAAGCACCTACCCCATTTTGAGGGTCGAATCTGATCGGATCATTCTCGCCAGATTGGACTTAAAATCTTTCCTGAAATTTTCTCGGGCGTTCACTGCGCGCGCTGTAATAGCGGTCTTGCGGTACGTCAACGCGGCAATATGTGCCGGCGGGATCGCATCTGCGGTTAATGGCGATTTACATGCGTGGGCAAGATGCATCGGTTGTAGCGGCGGGCCGGCCTGCCTTGCTTCAGTCCAAATGGGACAAACCGCTTGCTCGAATAAGGTACAATTTCGAGCGGAGGTCTCCCCATGTCCAAGAGAACCCGGAATCGCTTCACGTCCCAGGAAAAGGTCGCTATTCTTCGGCTTCACCTTCTGGAACACACCCCTGTCTCAACTCATGGTATTCGCGTCAAAACGCCTTTGAGCGTTGACGACGCTCGGCGGTTGGTCGCCGAGTTCGTCAACCACTACGACCGCGTCCGCCTGCACAGCGCGATCGCCTACATTGCTCCGGCGGACAAGCTGGCTGGTCCCGCTCTTGCAATCTGGGCGGCGAGGAAACACAAGCTGGCGACGGCCGACGCCAGGCGGCGGGCCAAAGACCAAGGAAAAGGAAATGGACCAGCCACAGTGCTGTCAAATACACTGAGGAGGCCTCAGCGGAAGATAGGGAAACGCGGGGACACGACCCGAGCGCCGACCCAGGGCCAAGACCGGAAAGGGCGGCACGAAGCCGCCCCACGGCCATTCCGGGATTGGCTCCAAAGCGATAAATCCGTTCACAAATCTTGTTTCAGTCAACTACCTTAGCGAGCGGGACCGTTTATCCCATGCACGCTGAACCAATACACATCTTGCGAACTGAGGACGAGCGCAAAGGAGCTAAGCAATGACCAGGGTGCTGCGCGGCGTGGTCCACGGTAAAATCATCGAGGTCACCGAAGATCTTGGCATGCCGGACGGCCAAGCCGTGGAACTCATTGTCACGGCTTCACCCGCGTCAGGTCTGTGCGCTGAGGAAATCGGGGCGCGCAGATCACCCAAAAAGCTTCCGGGACCACCACCGGGGTGGCAGCCTGGCTCCACGCGAACGGCTGCGGGGATGTTGGCGGATTCGTGGACGGAGGAGGATGATCGTATTCTGGAAGAGATCTATCGGGATCGCAAGCGAGAAACTCGGCGAGAGGTCCCTGAATGAGCTTCCTCCTGGACACCAATATCCTTTCAGTTCACTTGCGCCGGCCTTCGGGCTTGGCCCACCGGTTCTTTCAGTATTCCGGGCGTCTGTCAACAACGAGCGTCGTCTTGGGCGAATTGTTCGTTTGGGCGTACAACCGCCCTGATCCGACGAAGGTTCTGAACGCTATTGATGAATTGCTGTCGCAGGAGGTGAGCGTTCTGGACTTCGACCGGGATTGTGCGAACGAGTTTGGACGAGTCCGGATCCAACTCAGGCGAACCGGCATCGAGGTGCCGTCCGTCGATCTCATGATTGGTTCCGTGGCCCTCGTTTATGATCTTACCGGCGTGAAACGGAGAATCACATGCGGTGTCAACGGAATTCCGTGCGGTGTCCCCAGAAGTCGGGAAACGGGGCGACACGCTTGGGGTAGCCCGGCCGGCCGCAGTGCTTCGGGAGCCGCCGTTCCCCGGGGACGACTGTGCCATCACGCCGGGTTCGGCACCACGTAGCCCGCCCACCGCCAGCTATACTACTGCGTGGAGGACTCAGCAAAACGCCTTTGAGCGTCGACGACGCTCGGCGGTTGGTCGCCGAGTTCGTCAACCACTACAACCACGTTCGCTTGCACAGCGCGATCGCCTACATTGCTCCGGCGGACAAGCTGGCTGGTCGCGCTCTTGCAATCTGGGCGGCGAGGAAACATGTTCCAGTCGACTACCTTAGCGAGCGGGACCGTTTATCCAATTCACGCTGAACTAATACACCTGATCGTCGGCCGCAATCGGACAACCTTGTGGCCCGAGGATAAGCCTGAGGTTACAATGACCGGGGAGGGCCCCCTGGCGGTGTCAACCACACGGTCTCCCCCACCAGACGGGCATCTTGGAAAAGGGTCGGGAGGGTGAAATGGCCACGGTGACGGTCGAAGTACCGGACGACGCGTTCTCGGCGTTGCGGCGCTCGCCCAGGGAGTTTGCCCGGGAGATGCGACTTGCCGCGGCGATCCAGTGGTATCACCAGCGATTGATCTCTCAGGGGAAGGCGGCGGCGATCGCCGGGCTCAGCCGCAGGGAGTTCCTGATGGCGCTGTACCATGCCAAGGTCGAAGCGAGCCAGGTTGACATCGAGGAGATGATGGAGGACGTTGAACGTGATCTCCAGGCGCGTCGTGAATGCGTCGCCCCTGATCTTCCTGACACCCGACTCGATGGCGATCCTCGATGACCAGCCGGCGCGGCGATGCGCTCAAGTCCTGAATATCCAAACTCAAGGTACCCTCGGACTGGTCCTCCTGGCCAAACAACAGGGGTTGATCTTGGCGGTTCGCCCGGTACTGGAACAACTCAAGCAGGCGGGGATGTATATGTCCGATCGGCTCGAGCGTCAGATCACCGCTGCGGCCGGGGAGTCACCGTAATGTCGAAGCTCAAACCCTGGTTTCACGTCGTCACTCCGCGCGAGGATTTGCGCAGGAAAGCCGCTGGATGCCTCGGAATTTGCCGTCTCGCGGACGTCCGACAGCGTCGAGCGACTGCTCGATCGGCTCAAGGCCGCCATCGCCGAGCTGGGTTACGAGGCGGTCCTCGCCCGCCTCACCGAATCACGCGGCGACGTCAAGGTCGTCATCGTTTTCTGCGACACCTGGGACTCAGCCTCGTTCCGGGAGGAGCATCGCGAGGAGCTGGGAGCCCACGCCAGAAACGGCGTTCGTTTCCTGTTCATGCTTGTCGGAGTTCCCGACCGCGTGCTCGTTCCCGTTCCCGTTGAGTTTGACCAGGCGCGGGAGGAAGCGGGTTGATTGTCGTCCGCGCGCCGAACAGCCACCGGGTCGCCCATGAACCAAGCGCGTCAAAAGGCCGTGACTCGGCATGAAAACAGCCGAAGCGATCGAAGCCGTAGCCGACGCGGGGTGTATGAGATCCTCAGGAGAGTCAGCCATGTATTCCCTGACGCTGACGGCAGAAGAACGGCGGGCGTTTGATTGGGTGGGCGAACGGTATTACGCCGGTAAGGTCGCCGGCCTCTTGCTCGATTGCATCCCGGAGAATCGAGCGTGGAGCGAAACGGCGACATCACCTTCCCGATCCCCGAGCACGTAGCGGCGCTCCGCCGCCGCAATTTCCACACTCACGTGAACGCTTGGGTCAACATGGGCACCGTGACCGGCCGCAACCAGGACGCGGTGAAGAAGACAGTCGCTGGAATGCTGAAGCTTCTGCATCCGCACCGCGCCCATGGCGAGCTCACCGAGCGCGAGATTGGCCCGCTCGTCGGATTCGCTATCGAAATGAGGCTGCGCACCACGGACCAGCTCGCGAAGATGCTGCCGGCCGAGTTCTCACAGGTTGACTACACGTTCAAGCTAAGACGCCAGGATTAGGCACGACGACAGCACCGGGCGTCCGTAATTGCCTACGGGATGAGCGGAAGGCGGGACTGGTCTTATATTCCTAAGTCAGTTGATAGAGTGACTTGAACCATTTAACGAATGTTCCTGCGGTCGGCAAGTCATGTTTGAAGTATCGTGCCTTGATAGCTGTCCCATACGGCAGTCCTGGCTCCTTCTGCCATGCCAGCCACGCATGGATAATCGCCTTGATCATGTCGGGTTCCGAGAAGCTTGCCCCGTGATTCCTCGCCTCGTCGGTCGATGATCGAGCATGGCCAATCAGCGCGTCGTGCTCTTTGACGAGCGTCAGCAGGAAATCCTCAAGTTTGCCGTCCTGCACGTTGTCCGGCATGAGCCAGACACCGACCCTGGTCTTGAAGTCGGTCGATTCCCCAATGAAACCTTCGGCGGGGGGACGCTCGGGTATTTCATGGACGCCAACGTTCCGCAGCTTTTGGGTCACGCGCCGCCAGCGGTCGATGAGAGGGGAATCGGCGTCCAGCAGGAATCCGACGGTTCGTCTGGTACTCGTCTTGACCGCCGTCTCTATTCCCTCGATCAGCAGGTCGATCCCCTTTAGCTGGACAAGCCTCGGCAACTCAGGCGGAGAAAGTTCGAATTGTTCCGGATGATAATTGACGCCGTTGTGGATTAACAGATGCACAACAGAATGTTGGTCGTCTGTCCCTTCGACGTGCAGCCGCGACCGCACTAATGTCTCAGCCATCAGCGAACCTCGATGTCTTGCTCGACAGCGATTTTGATTTGCTCAGCGTCGAGCGACACAGCTTCATCAAGTTCATGCTCAATCTTCTGAAGCGAAACCGCTTTCTCCAATTCTGGGTGGTGCCTGCACAGCCAATCCAGGCCACGAACGCAATCAAAGCTGTGCGTTGTAGCAAATACTTGGATGTTGTAACGTTGTGCGGCCTGCCCGACCAGCAGCCACATATCCCCCATGATCGAATAATGAAGTCCGGTATCGATCTCATCGATAAGTAAAATGCCATTCTGCGATCGCGCCAGAGAGAGGGACAAGGCCAGCAGACGGCGCATGCCTTCGCCGTAGCTTCCCAACGGATGGCGGCGCTGCGTTCCTTCGAATCCGGCGACGATACCACCACGGGGTTCTAACCTGTATGTTCGCTCGCCACTGAGGAAAGCAATGCTGGTTAGCTTTGGCTCGAGAATCTGCATCGCCTTAACAACTTCTTCCTCTTTACCCTCGGTGATGACCTTGTCCCACATCTCACTCATGGAACTGCGCTCCAGCGAGTCCTGAGTGACGATCTGGATGGGGACCTCGTCGATTTTCCCCCTCAGCGACCGCAGGACCCGCAACGCCAGGTCGAAAGAAATTCCTCCGTCTTCCGATACAGGAATCGCCGGGCCTGCCTTAAGCGATGGATATCTTTCACCCTCGATCCTGACCGCGACGCCCAAGCCCGAACGGGAAGCGCCTTCATCGAAGAGGAGCCTTTGGCCTTCTTCGGGAGAATCAACAACACTTACGATATAAAAGTCGATTTTCGTGCAGCCGTCGTCCGAGCGGAGCGTAAAACGAGACTGCGGACCGAACTCATGACCGTAGAAAAAGTGTGATATGTCGATAGTCCGTCGCGGTTCCCGTTCGTCGGGATCATAAAGCACCTCGCCCCGCTGGCGGGCGATTCTCGCCAGCACGCGGATATCGCCGCCCGAGGCAAGTAGGTTCACCGCCTCCAGGATCGATGTTTTGCCCGAATTGTTTTTGCCGACCAGCAAATTGACGCGAGTCAAACCCGAAAGCTTGTACTGCTTGAAACCGCGGTAGTTTTGCAGTTCGAGACAACTTAGCATTGTGGACTCGATTTCATTTCCCTCACCCACTGCGTGGACAGGCTATCATTCGACAGATCGTTATTCTACCAGTTTTCCAGTGCGCGGCGAGCGACAAGGGGATTCCACGCCGCCGAACCACGACAGACCCTGTCGCCGCACGTTGCAGCAATGCTCAAGGCAGCGTCCCTAGCCGTCGCGAGTGTCTCTCCGCACCAGCTTGCCGGAAGCTAGCCGCAACGGTTGGTGTGCGAACGTGGGTGTATCGCATGACTGTTTTGCTTCAGTCCAAATGGGATAAACCGCTCGCTCGAATAAGGTACAATTTCGAGCGGAGGTTTCCCCATGTCCAAGAAAACCCGGAATCGCGTCATGTCCCAGGAAAAGGTCGCGATTCTTCGGCTGCACCTCCTGGAACGCACCCCTGTCTCAACTCATGGTATTCGCGTCAAAACGCCTTTGAGCGTTCGACGACGCTCGGCGGTTGGTCGCCGAGTTCGTCAAGTGCTACAACCAGGTTCGCTTGCACAGCGCGATCGCCTACATTGCTCCGGCGGACAAGCTGGCTGATCGCGCTCTTGCAATCTGGGCGGCGAGGAAACATGTTCCAGTTGACTACCTTAGCGAGCGGGACCGTTCATCCCATTCACGTTGAACTAATACAAATCGATTCGCGAGGCGACGCTCATGCCAAGACGGAACCGCGTCAATCCTTTCGGCGAGATCATCGCCACGCCGGAGCGCGGGACGCTCATGGGCAATCGCGGCGCCATCCACGATCGAGACGGGCGAATCCGGCGGGAATGGCTGCTGAAGCGGTGGATTATGTGCGTGCTGGAATTCAAGGGGCGGCGACGTACGGTCATGGCCCCCGGGCGCTACACGGAGCTGTTCTTCCTTGACGAAGCCACCGGATTGGCAGCCGGTCATCGTCCCTGCGCCGAGTGCCAGCGAAGAAGGTACGCCGAGTATCGCGATGCCTGGGCGATCGGTAACCGCCAGGCTCGGACGTCCGAGCGCCCGAGCGCGGTCGAAATCGACGACCGGCTGCATGCCGACCGACTTGATCGAGCTCGCTCGAAACGCACCTTCCTGTGCAATCTGGATGACTTGCCCGACGGTGTCTTCATCACTCTGGAGGAGCGGAAGGATCAGGCCCTGCTCATCTACAGGGATTCTCTGCTCGCCTGGTCGCCAGGGGGCTATCGGGAGCGATTGAGCCGAAGGCACGGCGAAGTCGTGTCGGTTCTCACACCGCAATCCTCAATCGCGGCGATTCGGGCGGGATTTGTTCCGCGGGTTCACCCCAGTGTAGGACTGGGGTGAAGATCTTGCAACCTCGGCGCCGATTCGATCATGTCTCGATTCTCCACGGCAATCCTGTCATGATTGGATCGTGATCCTGGTCCTGCCAGAGCGGCCAAATTGCAAACGTCGTGCGCGTGTAACCCGGAGCCAACGGCGACGGAGCTTACTGTTCCAGTCTAGACGGTCGCCGTCGCCGATGGCTCCGGGTTAAACGACGTTTGCATCCCAGGTATTCTCGCAGGGCGCGACGGATCTGAGCGTTCGCAGAATGGATTCCCATGGCACGATCCTCGAGCGATTCCGGAGCGTGAGCCAATGACCGATGCAATCCTTCGTCCCGCCAAGATCGTCGGAACCTACGGCCGCCTTTATCCCGATGCCTGGAAGCAGGTGGATGAATTCCGATCGAAACGGAAGGAGCTTGGCAACTGGCCCGACTGGTGTTTTCTGCCGCTCTCGGCAATCTCCACCATTGTTTCGAAGGCGAAGACTCTCCAGTCGCCGAACCAGGCTCATCACATCGGCATCCTGGTGCTCTGGCGGCCTGGCGGGTGACCCAGGGGATCTATCGCTTCGATCCCACGACGTTCGACGCCCTCTGGAACACGCCCGTTGCGGGCGACATCCCGGCCGAGGTCTTGTTTCATCTGCCCGATTGGTGCGTTTACATCCCGACTCCCGCTCAGACCTGGCAGGGAGCCGCTCTCAACGGGTTCTTCGCCCACCTCGAGTCGGGCCTGAACACCCGGCGAACGGAATTGCGCCTCCTGCTGGACGTGACCGGTGCGGCTGGCGACCAGCTTGAGGTGATTCCGATCCAGCTTGGCAACGGCGGGGTTGCGGCGGGCGTCGGCAAGATGACGAAGGAAGCCGCCCGCCAGTTTCCCGTGACGATGTATACGCCCGACGGCGTGGTCGAGACGCTCTCCAGCGACGTGTCGCCCCTGGTGTCGCTGGTGCTTTACCTCTCTTCCCAGGCGGCCGAGATCCAGGAGAATGGTGGCGGCAAGCGTGTGCCGACGCGTCCCAAGCCCCAGAAAACCAAGAAGGGAATGCGGATCTTCCCACCCGATCACTCGAGCTGCTGGGAGGTCGGGTTGCACCTGGGGGCTGCGCTCAAGCACGCGTTGTCGGAGCTCGAATCATCAAAACCGACCGGCACCCACGCCAGCCCTCGTCTTCCTATCCGTCGGGGGCGCTGGCAGTCGTTGCGTGACGGCAAGCCGGACCAGCCGGATGCGAAGTCCGTGACGCTGAAGTGGCTGTCGCCCATCTCGGTCAACGCGACGGGCCCCGATGATTCGACGACGACCGCTGCGGGTATCGGGAACGAATAAAGGACGAGGAACGGATGACCGGGTTCACGATCGCGGGTATCGCTGGAGGTAATCCTTCAGGACGATGGCGCTGTTGTGCTCCTCGTCCTTGGCGGCGTAGACGAACGTGACCGGTCCCTCCTCGAGTCGCCGCTTCAAATCGCGAATCGCCTCGGCCTTTTGCTCGAGCTCCGACCAGTATCGCAGGCGGAACTCGGCCCACCGGGTTTGGTCGTGGGAGTACCACTTGCGCAGCTCGGCGCTGGGGGCCAGCTCTTTGAGCCAGAGGTCGATCGCGGCTCGTTCTTTGGTCACGCCGCGGGGCCAGAGCCGCTCGACCAGGATGCGGGTGCCGTCATCTTCGGCCGGGGGCTCGTAGGCTCGCTTAAGCCGGATCGTCGCATTGCGTCGGCTCATCTCGAATCTCCCGTTGGAATAGACGCGGAAGTGGCTGCATTGTATCTCAGCGCGGCGGAGCCGCAACGGCCGTAGTCGTTTAGCCCGGAGCCTTTGGTTGCGGTCTTCGTGACGCTGCGCGTGAGGACCACTTCTCTGTCGTCAGAGGGAGAAGAGCGTGATATTCTGAAGAAACCCGTATTCGAGCAGGCCCTCGGGCGCACTATTGCAGAAAGCGATGCATCGGCCATGCCGGAGGCTGCTAAGATGAAACGTCGGCCATTCCAAGCACACGGTCGCGATATCCAGATCTTGTACCAAGTGGGCAGTATTAGCGGCTTGACCGGTCGGGAACTGATCGGCCATTTCACGGCCCAGGACGGCGCGGCTGCGCAGCAGGCCTTCGAGGGCATCGTTGAGCGGCACTGGCCGATGGTTATCAGGGTCTGCCGGCGCGTTCTCGGAGATGAACACGCGGCCGCGGATGCCTTCCGCAAGACGCAGGAGGATGCGGCGCGCGAGCTCGGCTGCGCCAAGGGGACCGTCTCGGGCCGCCTGGCGCGTGCGAAAGACTTGCTTCGCGCGCGACTGGCTCGAAGCGGCTTCGCGCCCGCTGCCGCGCTCTTGGGTGCCGCGCTGGTCGAGTCGAGTGCCAAAGCGGCAGTCCCGCCGCTACTGGCAAACGGAGTAACACGGGCCGCGATGGGCGTCGTGTTGGGCCGAGGGGAACCGATTGGAGCTTCCAGCTCGGTTGTGGCCCTGACGCGAGGAACGATGCTGGCCATGCTGCTGGGCAAGCTGAAGGCAGCATCCATTGCGATCTTGGCCCTGGTGGCGTTCACCACCGCGCTGGCACAAACCGGTGCGAGTCCAGAAGCAGGCAACCGCGAACACCGCGATTCGCGCCAAGACGCAGCTCGATCGCCAGCGTCCGCTGCCGGCACACTACCGAAACCGCCCGATCCGGAACTTCCCGAACACGCCCGCGCGCGGCTGGGGACGACGCGGCTGCGGCACGAAGGCTATGTCGGCAGTTTCGCCTTCTCGCGCGACGGGAAGACGCTGGCCTCGACCGGTCACGACGGCGTGCGCTTCTGGGAAGTCGCCACCGGTGCGCCGGTGCCCGCTCCTCGGGGACTGGGCGATCCGAGTCACGTCGCGGCGGTGGAGTATTCTCCGGATGGCGGGAAAATGGCCATCGGCTATTCCAGCGGCCTGGTGAAGCTCTTGGACCTTCGCACGGCCGAGGTGATGTCCCTTCCCCAGTCTCACAACAGCAGGGTGCTCGACCTCGCCTTCGCGGCCGACGGCAAGACTCTGGCCACGGCCTCTCCCGAGGATCCGGTGATCCGCGTCTGGGACGTCGCCTCCGGCCGGGAGCGCCGCAAGCTCGCGTTCCGCGAGCAGATCCGTTACGTCGGATTCCCTTTAGCTTTAGCCTTCTCGCCAGACGGGCGGCGTCTCGCGGTCGGCGCCCTCAGAAGCGCCGGTCGAACCGGCATGATCGGAATCTGGGAGCTCGACGGCGATGCACCTCCGGTCATGATCAACAACGTTTGCAGCCACGGCCTTACCAGCCTCGTTTTCAGTTCGGATGGCCGCACGGTCGTCTCCGGCGGCTCAGACCGCCGACCGCTTGAAGGCCGTCAAGGCCCGATCCCGGAGCCGGTATTTCAAGTTTCGAACGTGGCAATCACTCCCAAGATTCGCATCTGGGACGCGGCAACGGGCCGGCTGGTCCGCGAGCTTGACCCAGGCAAGGTCACGAGGCTATGCAAGATCACGCTCTCTCGCGATGGCCGGACGCTGGTATCGATCTTTCGTGATCGTCTCATCGTGTGGGACCTCCCTTCCAGGAAGAGGACCCGTACAATCGCGATTCCGGTCGCGGACCCGGGAGTCGGCATCGGCAAGAGCTTCGTTCTGGCTCCCGATGGCCGAACGATCGTCGCATCCCGCGGAGACCAGACGGTTCATCTGTGGGACATCGCGACCGGAGCGTTGCGCCTTCAAGAGGGCGAAGGACACGAGTCGGCCATTTTCTCCGTGGCGATCACGCCCGACGGCCGGCAGGCGGCGACGGGCGAGTGGGGAGGACCGATCCAGTTCTGGGACGTGTCGCAAGGAACGCATCTCCGGCGGATCGAGCTCACGGAAGGTGGTCTCGTCCGCGCGGTGGGATTCGCCCGCAACGGCACGATTCTGGGCGCGGCGGGAGACTTCTTCGATCCGAAAGCCTCGGAATATCGAGGAATCGTTCGGCTCTGGGACTTGCCCGCGGCGACGGTCAAACGAGAGTTTCTCGTCGACGACCGTGCCGTCCGGTTCGCACTCTCCGCCGACGGACGACACGTCGCGATCGCGGTGGGGCGGGGGCTTCAGTTGCCGGGGGCCCTGAGGCGCAAGGGGGGCGTCGAAGTGGGAAACCCGTCGATCAAGGTCGTGGATATTGGCACGGGCCGGGAAATCGCCACGTTCTCAGGGAACGGTGGCGAGATCCAGGCACTTGCCTTCTCGTTAGATGGCAAGACGCTCGTCTCTGCCGACGCGAGCGCAACTTTTCGCTGCTGGGATGCCGCGACAGGCCATTCGATCCACGAGTTCGCGATCGCGGGATACCGCGAGGACGGACGCCGTCGCATTGCGGAGCGACCAACGTGGCTCGCGGCGACGGCGTTCGCGGGGGACCTGAAGACCGCGGTCACGGCGGGTGGATCCGACGACCAGCTCCTGGTCTGGGACCTGGATTCGGGACGGGTGCTGCGGACCATTCTCGTGGACAAATTCTCCGATCCAACGGTGGCCCTCTCGCCGGATGGCCGTCTTCTCGCCGCATCGCTGTCGCCGGCCGGCGGCAAGCCCGATTCCTTCATCCGAATCTGGGATGTGGTCACGAAGCGCGAGGTCTTGCGGCTCGCAGCCAGGACCGGCACGGTCCGTTTGCTGGTATTCTCCGCGGACGGACAGACGCTTGTCTCCGGCATGAGCGACACGACGGCGCTCGTCTGGGATATCTCCGCGGCCTACGAGAAAGTGCAGCGAGCGCGGGATTAGCGAACCGTCCGCTCATCAGGGCCTTCAGAGGTGATCCAGCATCGTTTCGGCGGCAGTTCCTCCGTATTCCCGTCGCGGCGAGCTGTCACACGGCAGGGCGCATCGCCGATTCGATCTCGGCCTCCGTAGGCGATGGCGCAATCGGATGTTGCACGGCCCAAGCGATGACGGCCTATTGACAGCGACTTTAATTGCATCGACAACATCGTTAAGGGGCGGTGAGTCCTGTGGCGACGGATCGCCGCCCTCTTCGGCCACAGGATTGCGAGTCGCTCTACCACGCAGGTCCATGACGGTCTGGGCCGGGAACTTCTCACGCGGCCGCGAGTCTCGGATATTCCGAGCGAAAGGAGGAGCATGGTGGCTGAGCACGATCCGAGCACGGCGAGTCCGGGAGTGAACCCGCCCGGTCCTGCCGGCACGGCCGCTGCGCAGGGGCAGGATGGGCCGGGTTCCGCGGCGGCGCAACCGCGGCCGGCGGAGCACGAGCACCCGCGGACAGCCGATGCGTCTCAGAAGGCCGATCATCCCGAGGCCAGGCAGCGTGCTCATCCGTGGCGAAGACGGCTGATGATCTTGCTGGTCCTGGCCGGCCTCGCCTACGGCGCGTATTCCCTGGCCCCCGCCATCGAGACGGCCCTGAACACGGTTTCGACCGACGATGCCTACGTCAACGGCCACGTCACGTTCGTCGCTCCGCGAGTTGCCGGCCAGGTAAGCCGCGTCCTGGTTGATGACAACATGCGAGTGAAGAAGGGCAGCCTGCTGGTCCAGCTCGACCGAGAGCCCTACCAGGTCGCCGTCGCGATCAAGCAGGCGGCCGTGACGGCTGCCGATGCCGACCTGACGGCTGCCCGGGCTCATGTGTACGGTGTTGCCGGCCAGATGCGGGCCGCTCGTTTCGCGCTTGAGCGGGCCATCGAGGAGCTCAACACAAACGTCGCCAAGCTCGGCGCCGCCGTCGCGACGCTCAAGAGCAACATGGCCAAGCTGGACCTGGCGCGCGCCAACTTGAAGCGCGGCGAAGAGCTGCTGCCCAGCGGGGGAATCAGCAAGGAGGACCTCGATGTTCGCCGCCAGTCGGCCCGGGTTGCCGAGGCGGACGTCGATCAAGCCCGGCAGAGCGTCTATGCCGATCGCGTGGGCCTCGGGCTTTCCAGGGAGCCGCCGGCAGGCAAGGACCTCGCGTTTACCCCCATCGACCTCATCGAGAACTTCTCCGCAGTCCGGGAGGCGCTCGGCCAGTTGCTCCAGATCGCATCCCAGATCGGCTACACCCCAGCTTCCATTGAGGCGACGCCCAAGCAGGCCGTGGAGGCGTTTCTCAAGCAGGATCCCGAGGGCAACATCGAGCGAATCTACGCCAAGCTCATTCCCCGGGCGCCCGGCATCAAGCAAGCGGAAGCCAAGCTGCTTCAGGCCCGCCGCGACCTCGCGCAGGCCGAGCTGGACCTCCGATACTGCGACGTCGTGGCCGAGATCGACGGCGTGGTCACGCGCCGCAATGTCAACCCCGGCAATAACGTCCAGGCCGGCCAGAGCTTGATGGCCGTCCGCTCGCTCACGGAGATCTGGATCGATGCCAATTTCAAGGAGACTCAGCTCGCCGACTTGCGCATCGGACAGCGGGTGCGCTGTGAAGTCAACATGTACGGGAGCCGGCGTGACTACGAGGGCCGCATCACCGGCTTCACCATGGGCACCGGTCAAACCCTGGCTCTTTTGCCTCCGCAGAACGCCACCGGCAACTTCGTGAAGATCGTCCAGCGGCTGCCGGTACGCGTCGAGCTGACCGACTATGATCCGGACAAGGCCCCATTGTTTGTCGGCCTGTCGGTGGTCCCCTACGTCTACTACAAGGAACGTCCCACGGGGCCGCACGCCGGAGATCTCCTGCAACCGCTTTACCCGCTTCCCGAAGGCCCCACCGTGTCCAGCGCCGGCGAAGCGTCGCAACTGGCTGCTCCCCCAAAATCCCAAGCACGGTAGGCATTAATGAGCAGCGCGGCCCTGACATCGGCAACTGCTAGCCGCCCCGCGATCAACCCCTGGTTGGTCGCCGTGGCCGTGGTCATACCGACGTTCATGGAGGTGCTGGACACCACCATTGCCAACGTCGCGCTGCGGTACATTGCAGGCGGCTTGTCGGCGTCGAATGTTGACAGTGAGTGGGTCATCACCAGCTACCTGGCGGCCAACGCCACGATCCTGCCAATAAGCGGCTGGCTGTCGGCGCGCCTGGGCCGGCGCAATTACTTCCTGCTCTCGATCGCCGTCTTCACCATCGCGTCGGGGCTGTGCGGCATGGCCACCAGCCTCGAACAATTGATCCTGTTCCGGGTGATCCAGGGTCTGGGCGGAGGCGGGCTCCAGCCCTCCAGCCAGGGAGTGCTGCTCGACGGCTTTCCGCCCGAAAAGCAGGGCGCGGCCATGACGATGTTCGGCGTGGCCGCCTTGCTCGCGCCGGTCGTCGGGCCGACCCTGGGCGGCTATCTCACGGTTAACTACAACTGGCGCTGGATTTTCTATATCAACCTTCCGGTGGGCGCGCTCGGCTTCCTGGCGTCTTACCTCCTGGTCGATGATCCCGACTACCTCAAGACCGAGAGGGCGAAGCTGCGTCGCCAGCCGCTCAATTTCGACTACATCGGCCTGGGACTGCTCGTCCTGATCATGTCCTGCTGGGAGGTGATGCTGAGCAAGGGGCAGGAGTGGGACTGGTACAACGACCCGTTCTGGCGGGTGCAAACCCTGTTCATTCTGTTTTCGCTCGGGCTCTTTTGCCTGATCGTGCACGAGATGCGGATCGCCAACCCGGTGGTGAACTTCCGGCCGCTCGGCGAGCGGAACTTCGCGACGTGTTGCATCATCATCTTCTGTGCGTATGGCGTACTCTATGGTGCCAGCACATCACTGCCGGGCCTGCTCCAGTCGCAGTTCGGCTACGACGCCTATGTCTCGGGGCTGGTGCAGTCGCCATCGGGCGTTTTCTCGATCATCGGGCTAATCGTGGTGGGCGCTCTCATCGGTCCGGGAGTTCCCGTCCGCTGGTTGATCGCCGGGGTGGGCCTGCTCATCACGGCCCGTGCGAGCTACTCGATGGGGCTCATGAACCATATCAGCCCGGGGCAGGTGATCTGGCCGCGGGTGTTGTTGGTCGTCGGCCTGGCGATGCTCTTCGTTTTGATCATCGTGGCTGCCTTCAAGTACATTCCCCCCTATTTTATCGGTGGGGGGACTGATGCCCGCTGGTTGATCGCCCTGGGCCTGCTCATCATGGCGGGTGGGAACTACTGGATGGCGCTCATGAATCTGTATATCAGCCCGGACCAGGTGATCTGGCCGCGGGTGGTGTTGATCGTCGGACTGTCGATGCTTTTCGTTTCGATCAACGTGGCCGCCTTCAAGTACATTCCCGCCCATCTACGCGGGGCCGCGGTCGGCCTGTTCGCCTTGCTCCGCAACGAGGGGGGCAGCGTCGGAACATCCCTGGCCCAGGCCCTCGAGTGGCGACGCGAGAATTTCCACACGGCGCGCGTGGGCGAATTCCTCGACCCGCTCAACCCGGCGGTGAACTCGTTCCTCGCGCAGGGCCGGGCCTTCTTCCTCGAGCAGACGGGGGACCCGGCCGCGTCGCAGCAGATGAGCTTGCAGGCGCTCGAGAACCTCCGGCAGCAGCAAGCAGCGTCCCTGGCGTACTTCGACGACTTCTGGCTGTTCGCGGTCCTGGCGCTGGTGCTGCTCGCTCTGGTGCCGCTCATGAAACGCTCGGTGGCCGAGAAGGGAGAGCATGTCGGTGCGGAGTAGGGCCGGACAACGCGGGCAACTGGGGACTGACTCGCATCCCGACGCCTCTGACCGTGTGCATGGCTGACAAGGAGCCGGTCCGGTAGGCTATGGTCCGGAAGCGCGGCTTGCAGCCACTCCCGTACCAGCCGGTATACCTGCGTCACGTCGTCTTTGCGCTGGCCCTTGGTGAAGGTAATCAAGGGAATCTGTTCCTGCTCGACGAACCGATCGACCGCGGCGATGAACGACTTGCTCATGGGGTTTGGCAACGCCAAAAGCCCGCCAAGAGGAGAGGACGGGGACGGTCGAGGCCGGCGACCGAGAGCTTGCGGGCCGCGCGGCGAGCCTGACGGGGACGGCTACCGTGGTGCAGTATCGCCGCGCTCTTTGGCTCTCTTGATTCTCCGGAGCCCAACATGTACGGCTGAATTCAGGTCATACTCGATGCATCGCATGCGGAAACGATGGTCCAGATCTCGGCCGTTAAAGGTGAATTGTCGCTATGAGATGCTTATGCATTCGCGCGATAGGAACACGGTACATGTTCCCAACGAGTCGCCAGTTCCATAGCTTCTGGTGCGGATGCCAGATCGCCCACGCCAGCGGCTCCTGGGAATTGACCGGCGCCACCTCAGGTTTCCTCCGTCTCAGGCTGGCCGGCGAGAGAGCCGACGGTCGGGGATCTTGCGTGGGGGTTCATGATGCTAGTATGCCCGGGCTGTTAGCCGCAATTGAACCATGCCTGCCGGGCACCGCCTATTCAGCCCGAAAGCCCTACTTTGGGCGCGAGTCGGCTAGCTTGCTGATCTGCAACTTCAGCTCATCGCACTGCCTCTGGAGCAGCCCTTGCGTTTTGGTCAAGTGCTGGTTTTGAATCAGTGCGGTCTCGAGCCGAGCCTCGGCCTGAGAATATGCTGAGTACAGGAAATAAAGAGCGACGGACAAGATGACCGAAAGCGGGAGGAACGCCGCGACGGCGATCTTCAAGCCCTGCGACTCATTTTCTGCGGACATGTTGGAACCCCTCAACTTGACGGTGTCTTCCAGTCAGCGGCGGACTCAAACCGCAAGTGTTTGACCGATTCCCCGGAATCACGCAGCTCGATCAAGGAATCGATGCCGATCTCCAGGTGCTTGCGGACAAACCGTTCCGTGACCGATCGGTCGCTGCGCCCGGTCTTGACCCCATCGGGAGTCATCGGATTGTCCGAAACCAGCAGGAGAGCCCCCTTGGGAATGTGGTTGACGAAGCCCACGATGAAGACCGTGGCGGTCTCCATGTCGATGGCAGTCGCCCGGATCTTCCTGAGATAGTCCTTGAACGGCTCATCGTGTTCCCAGACACGGCGATTCGTAGTGTAGACGGTGCCGGTCCAGTAGTCGAGCCCGTGCCTGACGATCATCGCCGACACCGATTTCTGAAGACGGAACGAGGGTAGAGCGGGAATCTCCGGCGGCATGTAATCGGCGCTCGTACCTTCGCCCCGGATGGCCGCGATCGGCAGGATGAAGTCGCCGATCTTCGCCTTCTTCAAACCGCCGCACTTGCCCAAGAGGAGCACGGCCTTGGGAGCGATCGCTGCGATCAGGTCCATCACGGTCGCCGCATTCGAGCTGCCCATGCCGAAGTTGAGGATCGTCAGGTTCTCGGCCGTCGCGGATTGCATCGGGTGAGCACGACCGACGACGCCGACTCCGAACCGCTCGGCGAACATATCGACGTAGTTGACGAAGTTCGTGAGCAGGATGTATTCGCCGAATTGATTGAGAGCGCGTCCGGTATAGCGCGGGAGCCAATCCTTGACGATTTCCGATTTGGTCTTCACGTGTCAGTACCTCAAAGCCCATTCGAGCGGTCATGCGCCGGACCTGATTCGAGCAGCCGAAACTCGTCATAATCGCGGCCGGCCGGATATCCGGCTATGTGGAAGAGCGCAACGTCGCCTCCGGCAACGATCAGGCTCGAGGAAATTGTTCCTCGCTCGCCGCCCGTGATGAGGACGCGCGGATCGCGGCAGATTTGCGCTGCCGAGGCGAGGAAATCCTCCGGCCGCAGAGTCGACCGGACCAGACGGATCCGGGAATCGGTGCCGTCGTCGACGTCGTAGTTGGTCATGGCATGCGTGCCGGGTTCCAGTGCCACGACCGAAACGCGCCGGGCGCCGGGCGCATGCACGACGAACGCGGCGCGGGAATCGGCGACCAAGAAATTCGAACCGCCAAAGCCGCCCCCTTCGAGCTGCGACTGAGCCGCGCGGGCCGCCCTCCCCGGATCATCGTACTGGAGCAGGTCGACCGCCAGCAAACCCCGTGACCGGTACTGTTCGGCCCAGGGCAGCTCGCCATCTCCGCGGTTGGTAACCGCGACGGTCAAGCCCGCATCATTGACGCCCAGCCAGGTCCCGAGCGCCGGAAAGGAGCCCTCCGACCCGAAGTCGGCTCCCGCGAGCAGGCAACGTCTCGACCCGCTCTGGCAGCACACCGGCGAGGTTCTGGGGCGGCGGCGATGCTCTTCGCGATTGGCCCCGATCATGACCGGTGCCATCCCGCGCGTCTGAAAGCTGATGAAGACCAGGCACATGGGTGCGAAACGATTTCCCGGAGTTTGGAGTTTTCAAGCAGACGTTCCAGTCCCTACGCTCATGGTACATCATGGCCGCGATGATGCCTCGACAATTTGCCGAGGTGATCCGAACCTGCCAGGGACCGACTGATGAATAGCCGGGCCATCGCCTTCCTGTCCATGGGCCACTTTCTGATCGACTTCTGCCAGGGAGTCGTGCCCGCTCTGCTGCCGTTTCTGGTGGCGGAACGGGGCTTCTCGTACACAGCGGCGGCCGGCCTGGTTTTCGCGCTCAGCGCGACTTCCTCGGTGGTCCAGCCACTCTTCGGCCAGCTTGCCGACCGCCTGGCGCTGCCGTGGCTCTTGCCGGTGAGCGTCGTTTTGACGGGTGCGGGAGTAGCTCTCGGAGCACAAGCGTCCGATTTCGGGCTGGTGCTGGCAATGTTTTCCCTGAGCGGCCTCGGAGTGGCGGCCTTTCATCCCGAGGCGGCGCGCAAGGCTCATCTGGCCAGCGGCGATAAGCGCACGACCGGGATGAGCTATTTCTCGGTAGGCGGCGGGCTGGGGTTCGCGCTGGCCCCCACGCTCACGACGGCCGCGACGGTCGCGTGGGGAACCCGGGGCCTGCTGGTGCTCTTGATCCCGACCGGCATCATTGCGGCTCTCCTGGTTCGGTCGCGAAGCGTGAAGCACCCGGCGGTCCCTCGCGACGGGCACGGCGGACCGACGCTGACCGGCGGGGACGATTGGAGGGCCTTCGGGATCTTGAGCGGGGCGACGATCTTCCGTTCGATCGTATTCTATGGGTTGAATACGTTCCTCGCGCTTTATTTTATGAAAAGATGGAACCTGGCGCCCGGCACGGCCAACCGGGCGCTGGGGGTGTTTCTGGGGACCAGCATCGTCGGAACGCTCCCGGGCGGCTGGCTTGCCGATCGCGTCGGCCGCCGGGTCGTGATCCGGACAGGCTTCGTGGGGGCCGGGCTTTTCCTGGCCCTGTTCGTGGCGGCGTCCGATCGCAATCTGGCAATGTGGCTTTTGTTCCCGCTTGCCGTCTTCATCTTCATGCCGACGAGCGTGCTGGTCGTACTGGGACAGGAGTATCTTCCCCATCGCGTCGGAGTCGCTTCCGGAGTGACGCTGGGACTGGCGGTGAGCGTCGGCGGCATGGTGGCGCCTCTTCTGGGGCGCCTCGGCGACAGCTATGGATTGGAAACGGTCCTGGCGGTGCTCCTGGCAGTTCTCTTCCTGGCGACGGGCCATGCCTTCGCGCTGCCGCCGGTCGGCGGCCGCCAGCCTCGCGAGACCGAAATGGCTGTCTCGGCCGTTGCGGCGAAGCGCTCCTCTTAGGAAGATCGTCGCGATCCCGCGACGCCGTCGGCAACGTTTCCGACGGAACCAGTCAACCGCGACAACCTAACATTGATTTTCGGAGCCCGACATCATGGATATCACGACTCGATGGCCCGGCCCTTGGGCGCTGGCAATGACGGCCCTGCTATTGACAGGCTTCGCGCCGGTCGCCGCGGAACCCCAGAGCGCAACCCAGGCAGTACAAGCCGTCCTGGATCGCCAGGTAAGCGACTGGAACAAGGGAGACATGGACGGGTTCTTGAGTGGCTACTGGAGGTCGCCCAAGGTTGTATTCCAGTCGGGTGGCGAGCGATTCGACGGTTGGGAGGCGATGCGCGACCGCTACCGCCGCCGCTACCAGGGAACCGGCCGTGCGATGGGCCGCCTGGAGTTCTCGGGACTCGAGATCGAGCCCCTGGGCCCGGAGGCAGCCCTGGCCAGGGGACGCTGGCGTCTCCTCATGCCCGACGGCACCAAGCCCGGGGGGTTGTTCACGGTGATCTTCCGCAAGCTCCCCGAAGGATGGAAGATCGTCCACGACCACACGTCGGCCGACGAAACCCGGGCGGGCGTTCCAGCGGGAGCCCGAGACAAGCCTCACGATTAGCTCAACACATGATGAAGCGCCGTGTGAGTGCATCCCAGAGCCGGCGTATGCCGCGAGCCCGCGGGGCTTCTTCAGGGATACACTGGCAGAACAGCTCTTCGAGCGTGCGGCGGAATTTCCAGTCCTTGGTGAGCTGGCACAGCCGATCGAACTCGGTTTTGCTCATGTAGCCCCGAAACACCAGCTTGTGGCGTTCGGCATCGAAGGAGATCCGATCCTTCATTTCGGCAGGAAACTCGAAACCGTCCGGCAACCTGTCAAGCGTGACGAAGTGATCCACGAGACCCTCCATCAGCGGAACGCGAACCCGCGAAAGCAGAAGCCCCTCAATTGTAACTTCTAATCCGCAAGAAGTGGACGATCTACGGCCAGCGCCACCGGCTGAAGGCGCCGGTGAAGTCATGCTCGGCCTTCTGATTTAGCGTCGTAAGTGAGGGGTTTGGCCCGCCAAAAGAGGGTCCTGGGCGATCTTGACCAGGTTCGGTCGGAGCGACGAGCCCTTGAAGTTGATCGCCGTGTTCAGCTACCTGGCAGGTGGGCGAGCGGACCGTTAGGATCGTTCGCATGGTGCCGCGGCGGATCGATGGCGGCCGCTTTGAGAAAAGACGCTTGACATGGGGGTGAGACGATGATGATACGACGACTTCCGACTCTGCTTGGCGTTTCGATCGGCACGTTGATCGCGATCTCGTCGCTGGGCATCGGTCAAGACAAGCCCAAGCTCGGCTTCAAGGACACGCCGATGCTGCCGGGCGATAAGTGGCACGTGCACGACGGCGACCGTCCCCAGCCGCCGGTGATCACCCCGGGCACAGGCAGCACCCAGGACGTGCCGGGCCAAGCACCCTCCGACGCCGTCGTGCTCTTCGACGGCAAGGACCTCTCGCACTGGCGGAGCCACCGGGGCGAACCGGCTGGATGGGAGGTCAAGGACGGCGCCATCGTCATCAAGTCCGGAAAGGGAACAATCCAGTCGCAGGAGGAGTTCGGCGACTGTCAGATCCACCTGGAATTCGCGTCCCCGTTGCCGGCGCGAGGGCACGACCAAGACCGGGGCAACAGCGGAGTGCTGATATTCGGCCGGTATGAAGTCCAGGTGCTCGACAGTTACGGAAACCTGACATATCCCGACGGGCAAGCGGCCGCGATCTACGGCCAGTACCCGCCTCTGGTCAATGCCTCCCGGCCGCCCGGGGAGTGGCAGTCGTTCGACATCATCTTCACCGCGCCACGATTCAAGCCCGACGGAACGCTCGAATCGCCCGCCTTTGAGACGATCCTCCACAACGGCGTGCTCGTTCATAACCACACCGCCGTGATCGGCCCGATGGCCTATCGCACGATCGCCAAGTACAGGCCCCACGGCGCGAAAGGCCCGATCGTCTTGCAAGACCATGGCCACCCGGTCCGGTTCCGCAATATCTGGGTCCGCGAGATCAAAGGCTACGACGAAGGCTGATCTCCTGGCTAGAACCGGCCAACTCTTCGGGATCACAGGAAAGATTTGTACGTCGTAACGGCTCTGCCGGAGGTAGAGATGTTGTATACTTGGCGAAATAGGCAATCTCTGAAGAACATGATAGGGAGCGTCTGAAGAAGCTGAAAGAAGAAGTGACGTTCTTTCCCCTAGGATATCTCCTGTCTGACGCGACCTAGCAGTCGGCGTCGCTCTCCGCATGACGGATCATCACGCGGAGCGTGACGACGACTTCAGAATTCTGGTAACATGGGGCACCCCGCGGAAAAAAAATGAACGATTCTCTTGCATCTGACCAGACGTCGGCCGGGCCTGCATCCTCGGCATTTGAGACGGCATTGAAGGGCGCCCAGGAAGGTGCGGCCGACGCCATGGAGGCGGCGAAGCAGCTCATCCCTGCGGCCGGCCGTTTCTTCGAGAATTTCGGTTACAACTCGGGCTATGCGGTAGCCTTCGGGGTTGTTTTCCCGGCCGCGTTGATCGCACGACTGTTCCCATCGGACAACCCCGTGGCCCACGGGTTTGTCAACGGCGCTGGCGCAGCCATCGATCTGGTGCGGGAATCCAAGAAAGCCAGCCCGGATGCCCCCGCATCGGATCCCGTGCAGGCCACCGCCTGAACAGATTGTTAAATCGGGGTCGTCGAGCTCTGATCTGGAAGTGAGCGCGGCCTTGAGTCCGCGAGGTCGGCGCGCTCGCTCCGTGACCCGAAAGCGGCTCTTGAGCCACGACCTGACCCGCTTGAAACCGACACCCAGCACGAGCTGATCAGCCAGGAAAATCGTTCGCATGGATATCTCCGTCACGTTTCCCGAGCCCGGCGTCATCCGTCTCCGCAGTCGCGCTCTGTTTTCGGAGCCCGACAATGCAACTTGCCACCGGTTTCTGGAAAGGGTCTTTCAAACGGATGAGATCCACAACGTCACGATCCGCCGTGAGAGCGAAGCCCAGGCGGACCTTCATTTTCGGCCGGAACGATTCGCGCTGCGCGATGTGGTGAAGCGGGTTGTGGAGAATCTCTCGGGTGCCGACCAGCCGGAAAATGGGCTTGAGAATGGATCGGCCGTGGGCCTGAGTCATCGTGGATCTACCAATGGCGACGGGCTCGCGCAGCCGGAAGGACGGTCTGCGGCCCATGAACGCGCCGGCAACGGCACAAACGGCTTCGGGGGCGCCAACGGCTTTGGCGGCGTCAACGGCCATGCGACTGCCAATGGCCATGCCGGCTCCGACGTTCATGGGCCTCGGAATGGCCAGGGGCACGGCCGCGAGCCTTGGGAACGAGAAGCACATCCGCCCGGCCACCGGAACGGAGAACCCAGCGCGCAGCGGCAACGGCTTGCCCCGAAGCCCAAGGGACGACTCACCGCGAAACCGAAATCCGCAGCCGACCGTCGGGGGGTGGTTCGTTATTACCGGCACAACACGGTCATCACGGGCTGGACCATCCGGCGCGAACATCCTGGGCGGATCAAGCTGAAGAACCCGGCACTTTTCCGCAAAGGCGATCTCTGCCAGGCGATCGAGCGGGAACTGATGGCGATCCTGGGGATTGACCGCTATTCAACCAACTCGCTGACGTGCGCCGTCGTGCTCGATTACGATCCCCGGCTGCTGAACCGGTCGCAGATTATCGAGATTCTGGATGGAGCGCTCGACAACGTGGAGCATCCGGCCAAGCTCGATCGGCTCGACCTGCACCTGCCGATCTGCACCGCGCTCTTGCCGCTGGCCGCCGCCGCCCAGTTCGCGGTGCCGGGCCTGCTTCCCGTGGCGGCCGGAATATTTGCCTACACTTCGATCCCGACCTTCAAGAACGCGCGGGAGACGCTTTTTGTCGAGAGGCGGCTGGGAGTGGACGTGCTGGATGCGATCGTGGTGCTCGGCTGCCTGGGAACGATGTCGATCTTTCCGGGCGCTGTCCTTTGCTGGTGCCTGAGCTTCGGCCGCGTCCTGGTCAAGAGGACCGAAGACAATTCCAAGAAGCTGCTGCTCAACGCGTTCGGCAAGCAGCCGCGGTATGTGTGGCTTTATCGCGACGGCGTCGAGGTGCAGGTATCGCTCGACCGGCTGGATCGGGGCGATATCATCGTCGTCAACACCGGTGAGGTCGTTCCGGTCAACGGCGTCGTGGTCGAAGGCATGGCCATGATCGACCAGCATGCTTTGACTGGTGAATCGACGCCGGCGGAGAAGGGCGTGGGCGACCGGGTCTTCGCGTCCACGATCATGGTGGCCGGCAAGGTGTTCGTGTCGGTCGAGAAGGCCGGCAGCGAGACGGCCTCGGCCAAGATCAGCCAGATCTTGAGCGACACGGCCGGCTACAAGCTCAATTCGCAACACAAGGGCGAGAAGCTGGCGGACAAGGCGGTGGTCCCGACTCTGGCCGTGGGCGCGCTTGGGCTGGCGACGATGGGACCGGCCGGGGCGGTCGCCGTGCTCAACAGCGATTTCGGCACGGGCATCCGCATGGCCGCACCGCTGGCGATGCTCAGCTCGCTGGCCCTCTGCGCCAACAAGGGAGTTCTGGTCAAGGATGGCCGGGCGCTCGAGCTGATGAAGGACATCGACACCGTGCTGTTCGACAAGACCGGCACGCTCACGCGCGAACGGCCGGAGGTCGGCCGCGTCATCGGCTGCAACGGGTTCAGCGAGGAGCGGATCCTGACCTTCGCCGCGGCTGCCGAGAAGAAGTTCCATCATCCGATCGCACTGGCGATTCGCCACAAGGCCGCCGAGCTCGGCCTCGCGCTGCCCACCGCCGACGACACCCAGTACAAGGTCGGCTACGGAATCACGGTGCATCTCGATGGGCATACGATCAGGGTGGGGAGCAAGCGGTTCATCGAGACCGAAGGGTACGACATCGGCCCCGATGTGCGCGCGGCCCTCGAAGAGGCGCACCGCGAGGGTTATACTATGGTGATGGTCGCGGTTGACGACCGGCTGGGTGGTGCAATCGAGCTTCGGGCCGCAGTCCGGCCCGAGGTTAAAGAGATTGTCGAGGGGCTTCGCGCCCGGGGAGTCAAGCACATCGCCATCATCTCGGGAGACCATGAAGCGCCGACTCGCAAGCTTGCCATGGAGCTGGGGATGGACCGATATTTTGCCCAGGTCCTTCCGGCCGATAAGGCTGACTATGTCGCCAAGCTCCAGCAAGAAGGTCGCAAGGTCTGCTTCGTGGGCGACGGGATCAACGACTCGATCGCGCTCAAGAAGGCGAACGTCTCGATTTCATTGCGGGGAGCCTCGACCATTGCCACCGACACGGCCCACATCGTTTTCCTGGAGGAGGGCCTGGCAAAGCTTTGCGAGCTCCGGGACATCGCGCGGGACCTCGATCGGAATGTGCGGCGAAGCTGGCACCTCATCCTGGCTCCCAATATCGCCTGCATCGCCGGTGTCTTCACCATGGGCTTCGGGATCATGACCTCGGTATTGACCAACAACGTCGCGGCGATGGCTGCTCTCGGCAACGGTTTGCTTCCGCTGCGCAAGGTCGCGCAGATCGAAGCCGAACGACGACATCAGATGGAGCTCCGTCTCGCCGGGGACGGGCTTCACCAGAATCACGGCGGGCATACGCATGGGCTGGAAAGAGCGGCTGTTTGAGCGGCCACTATCACGGGCCTTCGATGAAGAGCTGCGGCGCGCGATCGATGCCGAGTTTCAACGTCGCCGGCACGAGATCCCGATACCGGTGCGACTCACCTGGGGCCAGGGTGAGCCGTCGTTCTTGCTCGCTTCGCAATGGGCGAGCTTCCTGGTCAGCTTCGCCCCCAACCGGCTGATCGTGGACGCCGAGCTTTCCCTGGCCGCCAGAATGCTCGCAACCGAGAAAAACCGTCAATCCGTGATCAACATCATTAACAGCATCGCCGATGACTTGAATCTGTGAGTTCCGCCCCGAGGTGTGCCTTGAGCAAAAAGCGCGTCGCCCCAGCGAACCATCCCGATCTCGACCTGCAAACCAGGCACATGCACGAGCCGCTGTCGCCGGACGCGAAGCGATTTGACATTTTCCTGGTCGATACCTGCTGGAACGGCCCGGTCTCCCGCCTCGTGCACGAACACGTTCCCCAGATGCATCAGCTTCACCGTCAAGACTCGCTCTACATCCTGGATCGCCAGCAGTCCCTGGAGGTGATCCGCCTTTTGCCCGAGCTGATCGGGAAGGACCCGGTGATCCTCGTCTATGATCTGTATTCCGGCAACGAGAGCCACAAGAAGCGGTATCGCGGCTTTCGTCTCTGCTTGGGGTTGTTTCGTCACGGCGAGCAGGCCCTGGCCAAGCTTCAAGAGTTTCTTCGTTTCATTGCCGAGCATCGCACGGCTCATCGCCTCGACTGCGAGGTCCGCCGGGTGCTCCATCGCGAGGGGCTGGAGGGCATGATCAAGGTGCTGAGCGAGACGAGCACGGAGTTTCTGGCCTGAATTCCCAGAGTCCGCAATTCGGAGGCTGCCCCGATGGAAGACGTCCCCCTATTTCCCCTGGTCCTCGGCGCGATCCTGGTTGCCTGCGTGGGTTACGAGACGCGGCGACGCAGGGATCGCTTGAGGCGGATCTTCAATGTGTTCGACAAGCAGGAGTCGAAGGTCGCCGAAGCCCTTGAGACCATGGTGAGAAACGGCGAGTTGAAACCGTACATGGCCGGTGGGTCGGCCTGATTGGACCAGTCTCGCTTCGCGATGCCCCATGACACCTCACGATAAGACCCCGCCGATTTCCCCAGCTCCCGTCGAAATTGACCGGGCCGCGGGGTTGATCCGTTTACGCGACCCGCAGGTTTTCGGGCCCGGCGGAACTCCCCATTGCGAGCGGTTCTTGCGCCGAGCCTTGATTGTGGAAGGCATCAACTCAATCGAGATCGACACGGTCGACGAGCGTGCCGTCATCCACGTGAACCCGGAGCGCGTCGATTCGCTTTTGCCCCGGATTGCGCGAGCGATCCGAGGGGAAGGGGCCGAGCTACCGCCGGGCGCCTTGCCTCACGGTGCCAGGGGGGCTCGATACCAGGTCCAGCGTGCGGGATCGCAACTCACGTCCTGGCAGGTGCGGGATGGCCGATCGGGACAGATCCGGTTGCGTCACCAACTGCTGCGCAGCGACCGGGTGAAGGCCCGCAGGGTGGAACGGTCGATTTCCCTGATCCCGGGCGTGGCAAGCGCGCGGTACAACCGCTGGACGGGCTGCCTTCTCGTCGAGTATCACCCCAACCTGGTCGAACGAGATTTGTTGATTCACCTGGCGGAGGAAGCCCTGGTCGATCCGGATCCTCAGCCGACTGGACTCAGCGCGGCCGCTGCGGCCCGGTACGCGATCGCCAACGCCAATCTGGGACTGGCCACGCTGGCCGACCTGGGCGTCGCTCCCTTCGCCCCCATCAGCGCCGTCGTGCTGGTGGGAACCAACCTCAAGACGTTCGCGCAGGCCGGCGGCCAGATCCGCCGCAAGGAGTTGGGCCTGCCGGTCCTCTATACCTCGATCGTCGTGGGTACGCTGGTAAGCGGACAGTTTCTCGCCTCGGCCATCATGATGTGGATGTTCGTTTACTGGAGGCGGCGTGAGCTTGATGAAGTGTCAACCGAGCGCCAGCTCATGCTCGAAGACCACGTCGCGCAGCCGCTCCAGGCCCGGAAGAGCGCCGGTGGACGCGAGCTGACCGTTTCGTGCGCGCAGCTCCGGGTGGGTGATCGCGTCGTGGTCAAGACCGGCAACGTCGTCCCGGCCGACGGCAGGGTCGTTGCCGGAGAGGGCGTGGTGGACGAGCGGAGTCTAAGCGGTATCGACGGCGCGGCGCGGAAACGCTCGGGAGCGCCGGCCTTGGCCGGCTCGGTCGTCCTGCACGGCCAGTTCCAGATCGAAGTCGGCCGGCTCGGCGAAGAGACGCGCGCCGCGGCGATTCGGCGGGCACTCGCGGGGGCGCTTTCCCCGACGGCAGGCCGGCCCGAGGGCCGCGACCGAAAGCACCTGGCCGAACGCGCGGTCGCCCCAACCCTGGCGACGGCCGGTTTGGGCCTGGCCCTCGGCGATCTGAACACCGCGGTTGCGATCCTTCGGCCTGATTACGCCACCGGGCCGACCCTGGCCGGTTCACTACTGTCGATCGGCGACGTCGCCCAGTGCCTCAGCCGAGGGATCGTCGTTCGCGACCCGGGAGCGCTCGATCGGCTCGCCCAGGTCAACCTTCTGGTCGTCGCCGACCATCCTGGGATCGAGCGGCCCGACCTCCAAGTGGCCGCCATCGACACCCGGTCCTCTGATGTCAACGGGCTGATCCAGCTCGCCGCAAGCATCGGGCGCCACTTGGGCGGCGAGCGGGGACCGGCCCTGGCCGCCGCCAGCCAGGCGCGGAACCTGCCGCTCCTTGATCTCCAGCCGGTCAACTTGAGCGGAGGCATCGCCGTGCACTTCGGCCGGCGCTTCGCGCGGCTGCGCGACCTGGACGAAGGCAGCGACGCCGCTCCCGTGTCGATCGAGATCGACGGCCGCGAGGTCGCCACGATTGGCTTCCGCCCTGCGAGTGATCTGGCCGCGGCTCGCCATATCGAACGGCTGCGGCGCGACCGCGGGCTTCGTGTGATTCTCGCCACTCAGCGAGCCGAGCCCGATGCCGAGCGTCTGGGCCGTGCGCTTGGCGCCGACGACTACCAGTCCGGTCTTACGAACGGCTCGCTCACTGAGTATCTCCGCCAATGTCGCGCGCATGGCCGGCGGGTTGCCGTCGTGGGAGCCGACTGGCGGCGCGCGCTCGATCAGCGCGATTCACCAGTCCACGCCGATGCGCTTGCCCACGTAACGATCGGATTGGTTGACGACGGCGACCTGGAGGCATGGCGGTCGCCGATCACTCTGCTTGAGCCCAGCCTTTCGCGCCTGGTCGATCTCTGGGACATCGCCCAGGCTCGTTCCGCGCGGACGCGCGAGGCCCAGCGTCTGACTCTCGTCCCGAATGTGCTCTGCGTGGCGGGGGCTTTTTTCCTGGGATTCAGCAGCCTCGCGGCCGTGATTGTCAGCAACCTGGGCACACTTGGCAGTTTCTCGGTCGCGGCCGAGCAGCTTCGCCGCTCGCACCGGAACCGGATCAGTCGGACATGGCGCCGACCGCTATCAAACGTTCATCGAGGATCCCCTGATGTCACTCGCCACCCGGCCCGATAATCCGCTGACTCTGCGCGGGCCCGTCGCCGGCAGTTCAAGCCCCGACGCAGAGCCGCGGGCCATCCCGTGCTCCAGCGGGGCCGAGCCCGCCGGCGGAGCGGCCCCGCCGGCAGAACCGGCCAGCCCCGTTTCCGAGGAGGAGGAGGTGCTCCGCCAGATCCGGAATCTCCCGCCGGAGCTCGCTGTCCTGCTCCTGTCGGTCGGAGCACTGGGCTTCCTTCTGCCCGGCATCATCGGCACTCCGGCGCTCATCGCCGGAGGTTTGGCCCTCTGGCCCAAGGCATTCGGCCGCGCCGAGAGCTGGTTTGAGAAACGATACCCCTCGGCCCACCGGCAGAGTCTGCACCAGATGGGTCGATTTCTCGCGGATCTCGACCGCCGCTATCCCAGACTTTCAACGGGTGAGCCATCACAGTGCGTGAGCCGGGGCGGGCGTTGACATCCTCATCGTCTTGACTCGTGAAGGAGATTTCTTGTGGGAGACGCAGCCGAGGTGAAAGCGGGCCTTCCAGCCCTTCCGGACGGCACGCATCTGGCCGACCATGTCGACGGCATCGAGCGCATCAAGCACCTGCCCAAGGAGGTGGGCGCGTTGTTGCTCGTGGCTGGCATCGGAGGGATGTTGCTTCCGGGACCGGTCGGCTCGCCCTTCGTGCTGATGGCGGCGGTCGTGCTCTGGCCCAGCCTTTTCGAGCGCGTGGAGCTGTTCTTCGAGCGCCGATGTCCCAAGATGCACCGAGCGGGCGTGCGCCAGATCAAGCGATACTTGAACGACCTCGAGCGCCGCTATCCGTCCCGTACCTCTTCAGGGAAGTAGGAACCTGTGATGGATCATCTCAGCGTTTATGAGTTCGAGCAGATCCACGAGATCGCGGCCTGGAAGTCGGAACAGCCCAGCGTTCTGGGATCGTTTGTCGGCGGTGTGTTCGGTCCCCTCAAGCCGTGGGTTGCCCGGACGGTCCCTCGCTCGGTGGTCGAGCAGGCCATCGCGGACCTGGCGGCGGTGGGGGCAACCCAGGAGGGCATGGCGGAGGTCGCGCGACGGGCCAGGATTTCGGACGTGCGCGAGCTTCGGTTCAGCCCGATGAAAGAGTGCGACAGCCTGGCCGCACGCATCACGATGACCGCCCAGCGCAACCAGGTCGTGCAAGACCTCCTGAGGCAATCGGCGCCCAGCTCGGGTTTGCGGTCCTCGTTTCCGTTGCCGCTCGTGGCGGCCGTTCGCTTCATCTGCCGGGTCGGCCACTGTTATGGCTACGCACTGGACGCGCCGGCCGACCGGCGGTTTGTACTCACGATTCTCGGGTGGTCGAACCGGGAGGGACCTCGTGCCAGCCACGGGCACGAGGTGGTCGAGCCCGCGAGCCCGCACTTCGACATCGAGCGGCCCGTTCCCGCGGGCGGTGTGACGGCGGTACTGGAGCCCAAGGCACTGGTTCGAGATCGTGAACCTCGTCTGGCACCAGAGCGGTTGATCCTCGATCACGCCTTTCTGAACCGGGTGGACGTGGTCGCCCGGCGGGCGTTTCAAGAGCGCTGGCTGGTTGATAACGGCAAGGCCGAAGCGATCGCGCCCTCCGCGCCGCGCCGCCGCTCAGCTCTCGACGACGTGAATCGAGTGATGAGCCAGATGGCCTACATCGTCGGGAGCACGATCGGTTTCGGTGCCGTGTTTCCCGTCGTGGTCCTGTGCGAACTGATGTCACGGGGAGAGCACGCGGGGGCCCAAGGTGTTCGCGACGGGGCTCGGGCCGCCGTCAATGACGCCGACCAGTTCCTTGCCGGGCTGCTCGGCCGCGACCCGCCCGAGACCAAGACGCCACGCACTCGCGCATTCGGTCCCCTGGTGCCATGACTGTAGGCGATGCTCTCGCTGCTGTTGACCCGAGTTTTTATCATGGAGCGTGGCCGCCAAGACCTCGATCAGACGCCACTACGTTCGGCTTGAACAATCGTTTACCCCATCAAGGTGCAACCTGACGGAGAAAGTCATGAGTGAAACGACCAGTGCGACGAACAACGATCCCTTGCAGTCGGTGGCCGACGCGATGCAAGCGGCCGTCGACTCGGCCAAGGATGGTGCCATCCAGGCGCAAGAGGCCGCGGCTCGGGTCCTTCCGGGAGTGACTCGGTTCGCGTCTCGTTTCGTCTACACGACCTGTTACACGCTTTCCTATGGGGTCGTCTTTCCATCGGTACTCCTGGCCATGTCGATCCCCAGCAACAACGCCTTTGTCCAGGGCATGGTCGACGGCTCGCACGCGGCCCGCCAGAAGGTGGGCGACATCTTCGGCCAGAGCGGCAAGACCGGTGAGTAGGAGGCGACGGAGGGCCAAGATGTTTCCGCCACACGCCTGGGCCGCGGTCGTCCTGCTGCTCGGTGGGTTTGCCGCCTTGGCGGCCGAGCCGGACGGCTCGGCTCTGGAGCGGCGTTTCGACGAGGTCGTGCGGCCGTTCTTGCGGGACCAGTGCCTGACTTGCCACGGCCCCGACAAGCCGAAGGCGAAGCTCGACCTGAGCCTCTATTCGTCGGTCGCGACGGTTGTGCGCGACTACCGTGTCTGGGACCTCGTCGTCGAACGGCTCGAGGCGGGGGAGATGCCCCCCAGGAAGGCGCCCCAGCACCCGAGCCCCGACGAGCGGCGGGTCGTCCTGGAGTGGGCTCAAGCCCTGCGCGAACGCGAGGCCAGGAAGAACGCCGGGGATCCCGGCCCCGTGCGGGCCCGTCGCCTGAGCAACGCGGAATATGACTACACGATCCGCGACCTCACCGGCCGTGACATCCGGCCGACCCGGGAGTTCCCCGTCGACCCCGCGAATGAGGCCGGGTTCGACAACTCGGGCGAGTCGCTGGCGATGTCGCCGACCCTGGTCGAGAAATACCTGGCGGCGGCCCGGTCGGTCGCCGACCATCTGGTGCTCAAGCCCGATGGCTTCGTCTTCGCCCCCGACCCAGCGGTAACCGACACCGACCGCGACAAGTACTGCGTGCAGCGCATCGTGGCGTTCTACGAGCGGCACAAGGTCGACTACGCCGACTATTTCCTCGCCGCCTGGCGATACCGGCGCCGCGAGGCGCTCGGCAAGCCCCGGGCCTCGCTCGATGAGTTCGCAACTGCGGCGGGCCTGAGCCCCCGCTATCTTGCGCTGGTCTGGTCGGCACTTTGCGAGCTCGCGCCGGAGGATGGTCCGCTCGGGCAGTTGCAGGCCCTCTGGTTCGAATTGCCGGCCGACGCCGCGCTCTTCACCGAAGCTCGCGACGGCTGCGCGCGCATGCGCGACCTGGTTGTCCGCCTGCGGAAGACGTTCGAGCCGCGGGTGCAGAAGCTGCACGTGAAGGGGATCTCCGACGGCAGCCAGCCGTTCGTGCTCTGGCGGAACCGCCGGCTTAGAGCGCTGAGGATGGGCCCGCCCTCCCACAACGCACCAGCCGACGTCCGCATGTTTTGCCGGGTTTTCCCCAGCGCGTTCTTCCTGTCGGAGCGTCCCCCGTACTTCGACGAAAAAGGAGGAGCCCAAGGCCGGCTGCTCACCGCCGGGTTTCACTTGATGCAGGGCTATTTCCGCGACGACGCCCCGTTATGCGAATTGGTCCTGGACCAGGCCGGCCGTCGCGAGCTGGACGCACTGTGGCGCGAGCTCAACTTCGTCACGCTCGTGCCGATGCGCCAGTACAAGGACTTCATCTTCTTCGAGCGCGGCGAGCCGCCGCGGTACATGATGGAGCGGGCGTTCGACTTCGCCCGCTCGGAAGACAAGGATGCGATCTCCGAAGCCAAGGTGCGGCGCCTGCGCGCGGCCTATCTCGCCAAGGCCCGCAAGATCGGTGCGTCGGACGAGGCGCTCCAGGCCATCGACACCTACTTCGACGAGATCTCCGCTTCCATGCGCCAGTCGAACGGGACCGGATTGCCGCGGAGCCGGCGCATCTGGAGGCGCTCGCTGCGTTCAGCCAGCGCGCGTACCGCCGCCCGCTCGCGCGGGCCGAGCGGGACGAGCTGCTCGCCTTCTATCGCGCGCTGCGCGAGAAAGAGGGGCTGAGCCACGAAGAGGCGATGCGCGACTCGGTCGCAAGCGTGCTGGTATCGCCCCACTTTTGCTACCGCGTCGAGCCGTCGGCCGAGGGCCAGGCCGCGCGGCCGGTCCCGGACTATGTCCTGGCCAGCCGGCTCAGTTATTTTGTCTGGTCGAGCATGCCCGACGACGAATTGCTGGCGCACGCCGCGGCGGGCGACCTGCATCAGGTTGGCGTCTTGCACGCGCAGGTCCGCCGCATGCTGCGCGACGATCGCGTGCGGGGCCTGGCCGCCGAGTTCGCGGGCAACTGGCTGGATTTTCGCCGGTTCGAGGAGCACAACGGCGTCGACCGCCAGCGCTTCCCCAGCTTTACAGACGCGCTGCGGCGGGCACTCTACGAGGAACCCCTGCGGTTTTTCGAGGACGTCGCGCGCCGGGACCGCCCCTTGCTCGACTTGCTGGACGCAGGCGACACGTTCGTGAACCCCGTGCTGGCGAAGCACTACGGAATTCCGGTCCCCCAGCAGGTCGGGGCGGATGAATGGGTTCACATCGACGACGCGCGCCCCTATGGCCGGGGCGGGCTCCTGCCGATGGCGGTGTTCCTTGCCAAGAACTCGCCCGGCCTGCGCACCAGCCCGGTAAAGCGAGGCTACTGGGTCGTGCGCCGGGTGCTGGGCGAGCAGATCCCGCCGCCGCCGCCGGAAGTGCCCGTGCTGCCCAAGGACGAAGCGGCGACCGGGGAATTCACGCTCCCGCAGCTTCTGGCTCGGCACCGTGCCCACGAGAGCTGCGCAGCCTGCCACCGGCGCTTCGATTCGATCGGCCTGGCGTTCGAGGGCTACGGTCCGATTGGCGAGCGCCGGCAGCGCGACCTCGGCGGCCGACCCGTCCTCGCGCGGGCGACCTTCCCCGACGGTAGCGAGGGCAGCGGGCTCGACGGCCTGCGCCGTTATCTGGACGAGCGGCGGCGCGAGGAGTTCGTCGCCAACTTCTGCCGCAAGCTATTTGCCTACAGCCTGGGCCGGACGCTGCTGCCTTCGGATGAGCCCACGATCGAGACCATGCGCGGGCGGCTTGCAAGCGCGGGTTACCGTTTCGGCGCGGTTTGCGAGTCGATCGTCTCGAGCCCGCAGTTCCTCAACAAGCGAGGGAGGGACGACCCACGCGAGTAGGCGCCGGCTCCGTCCCGCGATCCCGATCGGCGGACGTAGCCCCCTCCTACAAAAAACCGGCAGATCGACAACAAATTGTCGGCGCGTGGCCCGCGAGGGCTTAGAATGAAACCCTGCGGAGTCCACGTATTCATTCTTCAGGATCGCCCCATGACCGCCCACTCCGACCGAATCAAACGCCGCACCTTGCTCCGAGGCGCCGGCGTCGCCATGGCGCTGCCGTGGCTTGAATCCTTGCCCGTCTGGGGCGAAGAGCGGCTGCGCGGCGATACGTTGCCCGTGTTTCCCCAGCGGTTCGCGGCGCTCTTCATGGGCAACGGCATCAGCCCCGATCACTGGTGGGCCGAGGGGACGGGCACGGCCATGGAGCTAAGCAAGAGCCTCCAGCCGCTCGCTCCGTTCCGCGACCGCTTGAGCGTGATCTCCGGCCTGTTCAACAAGCAGTCCACGGGCGTGGGCATCCATCCGGGACAGACCGGCAACATCCTCTCGGGCGCAGCGCTCCAGAGAGGGGCGGTGCTCAAGGGCGGCGTCAGCATGGATCAGGTCCTCGCCGCGCGCTTGGGCGAGCAGACTCCGCTCTCCAGCCTCGTCCTGGGCTGCGAACAGCCGATCACGGGCTATCACGAGTCCAATTTCTCGATGGCCTACAGCTCGCAGATCTCGTGGCGCGACGCTGCCTCGCCGCTGCCGATGGAGGTCTATCCGTCGCTGGCCTTCGACAGCCTGTTCAACAACCAGGGCTCCCAGCGCGCCCGGAGCATCCTCGACCGAGTCAAGGCGCACGCCGCCCTGCTGAATCGCCAGGTCAGCCAGGCCGACCGCGCCAAGCTCGACGAGTACCTTACGAGCGTCCGCGAGGTCGAAACGCGGGTCGAGCGCACCCGCGCCCTCAAGGACCGCGCCGACGACCGAGCCCTGGGCCGGGGGCGGCCCGCCATGACGATGCCCAGGCCTGACAATGGCCTGCCGGAGGACATCCGCGAGCACATGCGCTTGATGTGCGATATCGTCGCGCTCGCCTTTCAGACCGACAAAACGCGGGTTGCCACGCTCTTGCTTTGCCGCGACCTCTCGGGCCTGTTCTATCCGTTCCTCAACGTTCGGGTGACGCACCACCCCGCCTCGCACGATGACAAGTCCGACGGCTACGAGCGGATCACGTGCTACTACGTCAGCCAGCTCGCCTACCTCGCCGAACGCCTCGCGGCCATGCCCGAGGGGAATGCGACCGTCCTCGATCACTCGTGCCTCCTCTTCCTGTCGAACATGTGGTCGGGCAGCCGCCACGACTCGACCAAGTTGCCGCTGGTGATGGTTGGAGGGCTGGGAGGAACGCTCAAGACCGGCCGCGTGCTGGACTACACAGGCGAGGAAAACGAGAACCGCAAGCTTTGCAGCCTCTACCTCGGGCTCATGGACCGCATGGGCGTGCAGCGCGACCGCTTCGGCGACGCCGACACGCGCCTCGCGGGGTTGTAGCGGCGGGCGGTTCTCGTGAGCAGACCCCTACAAGCTCCAGCGCCAGATCGCACGTTTCGGAGCCTCGGCAGCCGGCATGCCGCCGGTCTGGGTCTCGAAGTATTGCGGCCCGTGTAAGCTCCATCGCGAGCCGATTCGGGGATCGCGCGTGCGGTTCCCCGCGCGATTCTCGGCGTCAAGCTTGGTTTTTGGTTTTGTTCGCGGTGTCAAGCCGGTGTGGGATTAAGAACCACGTCCGATGCCCTTTAGTTCATGGAATAGCCCATGGAATGGACTGCACTCTTGCCGCGCCCCCGCGGATTCGCTCAATTGGGTTGATCGCTCCGGACAGCCACCCAACGATGACGAATGCACGCACGTGACCCGCGGCCGGACCGCATCAGCTTTTACGTCTTCAATCCACCCGGCCACCGCGGTACGGGCAGCTACGTTCAGGAGCCGGTCTCCGTGGACCCGCCGGAATGGAAAGGACATGCGCTGCGTCTTGGGCCCGACTTCATAAAACTGGAAATCGAGTAACATGGTAAGAAGGAAGGGAGGCTAGAACCATGACCGTCCTCAAGTAACAGCCGCTCACACTGTCCATCCCAACCGCCGTACGAAAACTTGCGTCAACTCATCATGGCCCGCGAAAACGCGAAGAGGTTGCTCCGTGATCAGACTGGCGAGTGACGAGAACTATATCGGGGACATAATGCGCGGTCCACCGCGCCGGTTAACGAGGTTGTCCTTGCGGCTTATTCTGGCGGCGGGCCTGCTGGCGTGCCTGATCCCGGCCGGCACGCTCGCGCAGGACTATCGGAAGACCGTCACGGTCGAGGTCTATCTGCCGGAGGGCGCCCGGCTGTTTATCGAAGGTCAGGAGACGAGTTCCCAGGGGTCGATGCACCGCTTCGTGTCGCCGCCGCTGCCGCCGGGCAAGTACACCTACACCATCAAGGCGATCATTGCCGGCCCGAACGGTTCGCGCACTGTCACGCGCCGGGTCAACGTTCGGCCGGGCGACTTCGAATCGATCGACCTGCGCGAGCCGGGCAAACGGCCCATAACCGACGTCGAATATGAGCCAACGCCACAGAATGTGGTCGATGCGCTCTTGCGGCTGGCCAAGGTAACCAAGAAGGACGTGGTGTGGGACCTCGGCTGCGGCGACGGACGCATCCCGGTGACGGCGGCCAAGGAGTACGCCTGCAAGGCGTGCGGTTTCGACATCGATCCCGAGCGCGTCAAGGATTCCCTCGCCAACGTGCGCAAGCACGGCGTGGAGCGGCTGGTCACGATTGAACAGCGCGACATCTTCAAGCTCGACCTGAGCAAAGGGCCGACCATCGTCACGCTCTACCTGCTGCCGCGCCTCAACGCCAAATTGTTGCCGCAACTCCGGAAGCTGCCGCCGGGCGCGCGTCATTTCGGTCGCGCACCGGATGGCCGACGTCAAGCCGGACGAGCAGATCGTGGTTGATACTGAGCTGGGCGAGTTCGACGTCTATCTGTGGAAGGCCGAGACGCTCCGTGGCAAGTAGCGCGCGTCGGTCCAACACCCCTCGGTCGATCAGGCCGTCTTCTCTCACTCCTTACGATACACGTCGGGCACTTTCTCGGTCTCGCCCAGCATCTGGAGCGCTTGGTCAACGAGTTTTTCCAGCTCCTCGAGCTTTCCGGCGTTCGCCAGCGGCTGGGCGCCTTCCATGAGCTTGCCCACCGCCCTGGGGTCCTTGCCGCTTTTGTGCCAGCGCTCAATCCCCGCGCGCACCCGCTTCATCTTCGCCTGAATGCGGAACTGCGGCTGATCCCTGGAGATGGGCTTCTCCACCAGCGGTTGCCCCGTCAGGAACTTGTGATAGGACGCAATGGCTTCCTCGCTGAAGGCGCTGTCCCAGAGGCGCCTGGGGAGATCCGTGCCCGTGGCGCCCATATTCACGCCCACGAGAACGCAGCCATGGTTGAAGTGCCAGGCGAGGTAGGTTTCCCAATCCACGGCAGATCCGGGAATGCCTGCGTTTGCCTCCACGCCCGCCCAGGCGGGATTCCCGTGCGTTTCCAGCTCGTCATAGATGGCCTTGAAGTTCTGCCCGAGAACCTCGACCGCATAGGTGGTCCAACCGGGCCGGGAATACTTGTTGAAGGCCGTCCAGATCGGAGCGTTCATCATCTCAATGGGGGCGGGTGCGGCTACGTGCGGGTAGAGCTTCTCCGGCGGGATACCCGCAAGGACAAACTGCTCGCACCAGAACGCGATGGTTTCCTGAACGATCTTCGCGAGGGCCTGTCGGAAATCGTCCGGTGGCTTGTCCGCCCTGAAGCCACGATCCAGGAGCGCCCGGTAGCCGAGCGGTCCCGCGGGCACTCCGTCTTCCTTCATCATCTTCGCAAGCTCGGGATTCAGTTTTGAATAGTCGTCGATGCTTGGCTCTGAACCCACCAGCACTCCCGCAAAGAGGGCCTCCTTGCCTGCCGCCTTGAGTTTCGCGATCTCCTCGCGGAGGACCGGCCCGATGACCTTGGAGACGATCCGCGTGACCTCGGCTCGCGTTCTTTTGCTCGTGAAGCACATGTTCGGCGGCAGGCGTTCGAGCACTCCGTGGTTCAGGTAGTGCACTTTGTTCGGCGGCCCGTCCCAGCCGTGCCACTCGACGTTGTACTTGTTGTTCGGGTCGTAACCCGGCCTGGCCGGATCGAACCAGTTCCAGAGGTCCGGACGGTGCTTCCAGGCCAGGTGGAAATCGAAATGCAGCATCACGGCCATGTCTTGCTCGCGCGCCCTTGCGAATGCACTCCGAATGCGGCCGGGCAATTGCTGCTCGATTTCAAAGGTCGGAGTGGGTAGGCCGAAGCCGAGAAACCGGGTCTTGCCGTCGCCCTTCATGCCGACCCGCTTGGCCAGTTCCGCTGCTCTTTCAGGGTCATTCCAGAAGAGGAGGTATTTTGGTTCTTCCGACGTGGCAGGTGCCTTGCTCTGCGCGGGCGGGGCCGGGCTGCTTGGCTCTCCCGCTTCTGCCCAGGCACAGGCCAAGAAGAAGGTGACCAGTCCCGTCAGGGGCAATGCGCTCCCTCTCCGTTTCAGAGAGTGGACGGGAAGCGAAAGACCAGAAAGCGCATGCACAAGGCGGTCCGTGTTGCCACCTTGCAGGAGACTTCCGCCCTTACCGACAATGGCCATGTTACTTGCCGCCGTATGTACTTGTCGAAATTGTGTTCGCCTCTACTGCCCGCCGCCGGGCAACGAAATCGCCTTGCACAATTCCGGGAGGGCGAGCCTCCCGGCGCGACCTTTCGGGTGCCCGTCTCCAAGGCGGCTCGGACGGAGCCTCGCCCTCCCAGGATCACGCAAGGCGATTCAGGTCAGGCTCGTCTGGCCATCAGCTTACCAGGACGCTGCCCCGCGTCTATAGCCCAACCGTATCCCGCCTCCCCTCAGCGGGTGTCTCGGCCGTCAGTCCCGCCGACGTGTACCGCGCGCTCAAGGCGGCCGGCAGACCGGCACCTCGAACCGGGGCTCCATCTCGCAAGAGGGGGCGCGGCCCTCTCGTGCGCGCGTCGGTCCGGCACACCGGCGCGCGGCGTGCAACTGCTGGTGTCTTGCTCCGCGTGACGCCAATCCATCACGCGGAGCGTGATGACGACATCAGGCTGCGTTCGTGCTCGTCGGTGATCCGGATTGACGTAGTCGTCACGCTCCGCGTGACGCCAATCCATCACGCGGAGCGTGATGACGACATCAGGCGGAGCGTGATGACGACATCAGGCGGAGCGTGATGACGACATCAGGCGGAGCGTGATGACTACGTCCGGCCGCGTTCTTCTGTCGGACCTGTTCATGGTTTCGAGGCTGCGGCCGGCGGCACCGGGAAAGCCTTTACGGCTACGGCGTCGATGCCCGGGACTGCGCGGAGCCACTCGGCGAGGTTGCCGACTGGTGAGCCGCCCCGGATTGGGGCGTCCTTGCCGCGCGTGCCGGCCGGGTCGCCCGCGGTCAAGGGGGCTAGCCAGCCGCCGTCGTACGACCAGACCACGCCCGGCGGGCTTTGCGACCCCTTTTTCCAGGGGGCCGTGCCATGCTGTTTCTTCCACTCGCGATAGGGCGGCAGCGGGGTTCGCGACGCCACCAGCGCAAACGCGTGCAGGCCGGCGCCGTCATTGAGCCGGTAGACCACCTCGGTCTTGGCCGCCGGCGGGTAACGCGGCTGACTGGTCTTGCCCGGCGGTGCTTCGGGATCTTCGGGATCGCAGATATCGTTGACGCCGTCGGGCCGGAATGCGATCAGATACGCATAGGCCGGCTCCGACAACTCGGCCTCGACCATCACATCGTCGCCCGGCCCGACCGAGAACGAGCGCTCACCCAGCTTGCCCCGCGGGTCGAACGCGCGCTCTCCGTGCATCGCCAGGTGCTCGATGTTGAGACTGACAATCCGTAACGGCGCGGTAGGTGCCGGGCTCGGGGTCGGGGCTGCGGCTGGCTGGGACGCGGTTGAGCCGGGCAAGCGTGGCGGCGAGGACGCCGGCGGCGTTGGCGGCTGCGCGGCTGACCGGGGGTAGGTCAGAATCACTGCCAGTATCGCGACTACGAGCAGGGCTGCGGCCGCGGCGCCGTTGGCGATCCAGCGCCAGGTCGACGAAGTAGCGCAGGGCCTGCTCGAGCTTGGCGGCCGAGCGATAGCGAGCCTGGGGCTCGGGGTCCAGCGCCTTCAGGCAGATCCGCTCGAGCCGCCGGGGGATGCCGGGCTTTTTCAGCGCCGAGCGATCGAAGTCGCAGCCGCGGGCGCGCGCCCAGGAATCGGCCGGTGTCGGGGCGTCAAAGGGGGCCTTGCGGGTCAGGAGGAAATAGAGGACGGCCCCGAGGGCGAAGACGTCGGATAAAGGCCGCACCCGGTTGAGATCGACCCGTGCCTGTTCGGGGGCCATGTAGGCAAATGTGCCTCCCTCCGACTGGGCGGACGAGCCCGACCAGGCATCCTGCTGCCAGGCCAGGCCGAAGTCGATCACGCGCGGCCGGCCGGCCTCGTCGATCAAGATGTTCCGCGGCTTGATGTCCTGGTGGACGATCCCGCGGCGATGGGCGAAGGCGACCGCGCCGGCGACTTCGGCCACCAGAGCCGCGGCACGGCGGGGCGTGAGCCTTTCCTCGCGGGCGAACTGCGCAAGGTCGCGGCCCCGCACGTACTCCATCACAAGATACGGACGGCCTTCGTGAAAATCGAGGTCGTGGAGCCGGACGATGTTGGGGTGCTCCAGCTCGGCCAGGACCTTGCCGTCGGCGATGATTTCGGAGCGGCCGTCCTCGCCGATCGGTTTGAGCGCGAGCTTGAGCACCAGGTCCCGGTGAAGCTGGGGATGGACCACCCGAAAGACCTCGGCTTGGCCGGATCGGGGAAACTGCCCGACGACCAGGTATTTGCCGATCGTCGCCGGAATCGGGGGTTCGTCCTCGGCGGTTGATTCGCTCCCATCCGGGCCGGCCGCGCTGCGCTCGCCACTCCGCCAGGGCTGGGTGGCCGTCGCCTGGTCCGCCGCGCTCGCCGCGGGCGCGAGCGCGCTGTCGCGCACCGTGGAGCCGGGAGTCGGACCGGTCAGTTCCTCGCCGGGCAGAGGCAAGTCCCGATCGGTTAAGCGGATTGCCGAAAGCGCCGACTCGAGCTGATCGAGCCGCTCGCGGCAGTCAGCGCAGCCGCCTACGTGAGCGCGCACCCGATCCGGAACCGACTCGCCCGCAAGCAACTCCAGCAGCTCATCTTCCGCCAGGCACCCATTCGATGGGCTCATCTCCCAGCTCCTCCGCGGACACGGCAAACGGCTTTGAGACCGCGACATAACTATTTTACCCACCCCGACACGAAAAGAGACATCGATTGCGAGGATTTCCACGAGCAGGAATCGCCGCGCCGGGATCGCTCGCGGTGCTGAGCATTCGTTCCCTGATCGAACGGGCTCCGAGGCCCGCCGCTACCCTTGATACGCATGGCGCTCCAAAAGTTAACACGAAACAGGCGAAATCAATGCCGGCGCGAATTGCCAGAACCTACAGGCGGGGAGACGAGAGACTCCGCTAACGCCCCCTTCTTGGGAGCGCATCGCCCCAGAGAATCGGTCCCGCATCGGGCTTGAGACATTGTTCCGCCCTGTCCGCGGCATTATCATTCATTCGCGATTGAGCCCAACGCGTCTATTGAACGATAGTGTCTGGCAACGGGTGCACTGTCGTGGCCATTGTCTTCCGATGCGAATGCGGGAAGGAATTCCAGACCCAGGACGAAAACGCGGGGCGCCGCGCGCGCTGTCCGCAATGTCAGCGTGAGCTGATCGTGCCACAGCCGAAGCTGCCTCCCCAGGGAGACTTCGCGTCACTTGAGGAAATCCGTCCTCCCCGGACCAGCGGCAAGGCGATCGCGAGCCTCGTCCTGGGAATCTGCTCGTTTGTAACCTGCATCTTGACGGGCATACCGGCGGTCATCCTCGGAATTCTGGGCTTGATCGATACCAACGACCCCAAAAAGAACGTCCGCGGCCAGGGGATGGCGATTGCGGGAATCGTGCTCGGGGGCATCAATTTGCTGGCGATACCCGTTCTGATCGCCCTCTTGCTTCCCGCCGTCCAGGCTGCGCGCGAGGCCGCCCGGCGTGCCGTGTGCACGAACAACCTCAAGCGGATCGCGCTGGCCATGTTCAATTACGAGAGCGCACACGGCCATCTTCCGGCCGCTGCCGCCTACGGCGCCGACGGCAAGCCTCTCCTGAGCTGGCGCGTTTTGATCCTTCCCTACCTGGAGGAAGAGAGCCTCTATCGCCAGTTCCATCTCGACGAGCCGTGGGACAGCCCCCATAACAAGCCGCTCGCCGATCGGATGCCGAGCGTGTTCCGATGCCCGAGCGAGGTCATCCCTGACGGGTTGACGACTTACGTGGTCGTCGTCGATCCCCGTTCGACTTTCACGGGAACGCCGCAGGGTGTCTCGCTCAGCGATGTGACCGACGGAACCGCCAACACGCTCGCTGTCGCAGAGGCGGCGAGCCCCGTTCCCTGGAGCAGGCCCGAGGACCTCTCGCTCGCCTCGAGCGCTCCCGCATTCGGAATGGGGAGCAAGCATCCGGGCGGGTTCGACGCGTCGATGGCGGACGGCTCGGTCCAGTTCATCAAGAGCTCGACCGCCAATCCGATCAGCCCGCAGGTGCTCAAGGCGCTGGTCACGCGCAACGGAGGCGAGCCGGTCGCCCGTCCGTGATCAGACCCGCAAAGTTCTCAGTTGAGGAGGCGCATGTGCCCGACAGCAAGCAAAGTCTTGGCCGGATCCTCGTGATGGTCGTCCTGGTCGGGGTCGGTCTCGCGGCGTGGTATCGGCTCGGGAAGGGCAACGTTGCCGTCGGCGGCGCTGCTCCCGAGATTACTGGCACGGACCTGGACGGCAAGCCGATGAAGCTGAGCGACTTCCGCGGCAAGATTGTCATGCTTGATTTCTGGGGCGACTGGTGACCCCCGTGCCGGGCCATGTACCCGCACGAGCGGTCGCTCGTGAAGAAGCTGGCCGACAAGCCGTTCGCACTGGTTGGCGTCAACAGCGATCCGGACCTGAAAAAGCTCAAGGAGCGAACGAAGCAAGAGAGGATCACGTGGCCCTCGTTCAGCGACGGCAGCACCAGCGGGCCGATCTCCAGCCAGTGGGCGGTCCATGGCTGGCCGACGATCTACATCCTCGACGCCAAGGGCATCATCCGCTATCAGTCCGTGGGCGCCGATGAGCGCGCCATCGACGAGACGCTCAAAACACTGCTGGCCGAGCTGGGCCAACCGATCGCGGGCGAGCTCACCTCGGGGGACGACGAGACTCCAAAACGCCAATGACGATACGGCAAGTTGTGGCTGTCGCCGCGGGCGGACTGTAGACTGGATTAGCAACAGCCAGAGTTCGCTCAAGGTGATTTGATGGATGCCGCCGGACTGAACAAGTTGGCACGCCAGCATGGAGCGTATCGTCTTCCACCGGGTGCGAGTCCCCGCCACGATCTTGGGGCAAGGTTTCCTTCGCTCAGCTTTTCGACCGAGTTTCCGGTCGAGCGTTTCCGGCTGGAATCCCTGTTCGCGACGATCGTCTCGGGCGAGGTTCCCAATTTCGTTCGGTTCCGCGCCGCCTGGCATGTGCTTTCGTTCTTGCTCAAGGGCGAGACCCGCGCCAACTGGCGACGGGGCCGGCATGAAATCCGGCGGATCTGCCGGCCCGGAACTGTTTCGATCACGCCGGCCGGTGACGAGCAGGACTTCCGCTGCTCGGGCCAGATCGACGTCCTGGGGTGGGGAATCGATCCGGCCTTCGTCCGGTCGGTCGCCGAGCGCGAGCTCGAGCGGCCCTGCGGCTCGCTGGAAATCATCGCGCTCCATGGGGGCGTCGATGACCGGCTGTGGGAGCTGGGCCGGCGGATGGCGGCGGAGCTTCAATCGCCCCGCTATGCGTCGCAGCTCTATTTCGACACGCTCAATACCCAGCTCGCCATTTGCCTGGTTCGCGACCACTCGTCGCTTGTCGCTCATGGAGAAGCGGCGGCGCACCGGATCGAGGACCTTCGGATCAGAAAGGCGATCGACTTCATCCATGCCAACCTGAGCTGGAACATCACGCTTGAAGAGCTCGCCGAGGAAACCAGCCTGAGCCCCGGATATCTCGTCGCCGCGTTCAAGCAGGCGACGGGACGGCCACCGCATCGCTACCTTCTCGAGCTGAGGGTGGAGCGGGCCAAGGTCTTGCTCGCCGACCCCAGCCAGATCATCACCCAGATCGCCCTCGACGTCGGCTTTTCTTCGCAGAGCCACTTGACCTCCGTATTCCGCCGCTTGACCGGCCTGACCCCTAACGCTTACCGCAATCAGGTTCTGGGGCTCGCGTGACGTCGAACGGTCGGCGGAAGAGTTGGCTGCAAGATTCGGACGGGTCACTTTGTGGTGCAGGCGTCCCGCCTAAGTTTCTTGGACTTCAGGCGAAACGCCTGCACCACGAGAATGATCGGCGCAACCTATTCTTTACCAGCCCCTCCGTCCAGTTTTTTCCTCCACTCGTCGGCCTTCTCCTTCTTGCCCCAAGCCTCGTAGAAGGGGACAATCCGCGCGGCGGCGGCGGCCAGAGCTCGTTTGCCCTGCGCCGGCATTTTTGCTTCGCGTTCCTTCAATCCCTCGTAGCCTTCGAGCAGATTCGGCTCGGCCTCGGCAAATTGCTTTTCGCCGGCGAGTGCGGCGCCTAACTGGCTTCCTGTGTGGAACAGCCGCCAGTTGTCCGGTTGCTTTTTCCGCCGCATCGCCAGGCATTCGCGCGCGGTTTTCTCGGCGTCGTTCCACCTCCTCGCGATGAGATAGGCCCCCGCAAGGTCATCGAGCGCGATAAGCGTGTTGGGGTGGTCGGCGCCGACATTCGACCGGCGTGCGCTCAGCGTCTGCTCGAAGAGCGCGATCGCCTCGGCAGTGCGGCCGGCGGCGGCAAAATCGGCGGCGAGACCGGAGCGGCTGGAAAGCGTGTAAGGGTGGTCGGGCCCGACCTTCGACTCGAGTTGCTTCAAGTTCTGCTCGTGCAGTTTGATCGCCTCGGCGATGCGGCCGGCGTCGCGGTAGCAGTCGGCAACGTTGTTGCGACTGTCCAGCGTGTCGGGGTGGTCGGGCCCCAGCTTGGATTCGTATCCCCTCAGAGTCGCCTCATTTGTCTTGATTGCAAGGGCGGTGCGGCCGGCGTCGCGGTAGGATTCGGCGAGGTTGTTGCGGGTGATGAGGGTGTGGATGTGATTGGGGCCGAGCTTCGATTCCTGCGTCGCGAGCGTCGCCTCGAGCAGGGCGCTCGCCTCGTCGTAACGGCCGGCCGCGTGATAGTTCGCGGCGAGGTTGTTGCGGTTGGCGAGCGTATCGGCGTTGTCGGGGCCGAGCTTCGACTCGCGCGTCTTGAGCGTCTCCTCGTCGATTTTGATCGCATCGGACGTTCGGCCGGCGGAGTAATAGGCCGAGGCGAGGTTGTCGCGACTGTGGAGCGTGTCGGGGTCTTCGGGGCCGAGCTTCGACTCGCGCACCTTGAGCGTCGCCTCGAAGAGCGGGATCGCCTTGCTCGCACGGCCCACGGTCAGGTAGGCCACGGCAAGGTTGTTGCGGGTCGTGAGCGTGTCGGGGTGATCCGGGCCGAGCCGGGCTGTGCGCGTCTGGTCGGACCGAGTCAGAAGCGTGATGCCAAGGGCGGCGTTGCCCAGGCCCGTGAGGCTCGACCCGAGGATGTGCTGCATTTTTGCGACCGTAAGCGGATCGCCGATCGCTTCGACTTCCGGCGAAGCGGCTGCCTGACTCAGACGGTCGCGCAGGACCGCCCGGAGCAGCTTGCCATCGTCGTCTTCGACCCGGGGGTCGAGTTCCTTGAAGATCGAGCCGAGCAGGTCGTTGGCCTTCTCGACCTGGCCCAGGCGGGCCTGGGCGAGCACTTTGGCGGCTCGTTCGTTGGCGCCGAGCAGCCGCTCGCGGCTGGTGGCCTGGGCCTGGAGAAGGGCGATGATGACCGAGGCCGCCAAGGCCACGAGCACGCCAATGGCGGCCGCCGTCATCGCCGTGCGGTGGCGGCGAGCCCAGCGCAGGGCGCGGCGCGGCACGGGCTCGCGCCAGGCCGAGACGGGCTCGCCGGCCGTCCAGAGCCGCAGGTCGCCGGCCAGCGCCGCGCCGAATCATATCGATCGACAGGCAAGAGCGCCATCGCCTTCAGGCAGACGGCCTCGAGCGCGCGGTCGATCGCCGGTCGCAGCTTGCGCGGAGGCACGAAGCCCCCTTTCTGCACGGCCGCCAGCACGGCGCCGGCCCGTTCCGCGTGGTACGGCGGCTGGCCGGTCAATAGGGCGTAGAGGGTTGCGCGCCAGGCTGTAAACGTCGGAGCGGGGGCAGAGCGCGCCCACGTCGCCCCGGGCCTGCTCGGGACTCATGTATGCGGGAGTGCCCAGCACCGAACCAGGCTCGGTCTGGCCGGCGTCGCCCGTCGCGCTCGACACCGGCTTGTGCTTCTCCGGCGGCGACTCCGGGTCGGTACGGCCAAGTGCCTTGGCCAGGCCCCAGTCGACAACCAGCGTCTCGCCGTACGGACCGAGCATGATGTTCCCCGGCTTGAGGTCGCGGTGGATCACCCCGCGGCTGTGGGCATAAGCGATGGCGTCGCAGACGTCGATGAACCGCCCCAGGAGCTCCCGAAATTCGATTGCGCTTGTGCCGGGGTCCCGACCCGGATTCTTCTCGGCGTCGTGGAACCTTCGAATGGCGTCGCGCAGACTACTCCCCTCGAGCTTCCCTTCGATGAACCGCATCGCGTAATACGGCCGGCCAAGATCGGAACGACCCAGGCCATAGACCGGCACGATTCCTGGGTGTTGCAGACTCCCGGTCACCTCGGCCTCGAACAGAAAGCGCGATCGGAACCGCGGATCGTCGGCATAGGGTGCTTGAATCGTCTTGAGCGCGACCTCGCGGTTCAATTCGGTATCGAGCGCGACAAAGACTTCTCCGTGGCCTCCCCGGGCGTGACGACGCAGGATCTGGAAGCGGTCGGCGCCGGGCGTCGCCGATCCCGTGCCAAAGAGGCTGGCAAGATCGTCTTCTTGGTCGTCCTCCTGCCGCGAGTCGGTGGCCTGCGAGAGCGTCGACTGAAAGTCAGGGGCAGGGAGGCGGCTCAAACCGGTCCACGCCGGGTCTCGCTCGCTCACCGCGGGCTTCTTGATGTCGGAGACATCACGCGGACTTTCCTCCGGCGGCGTGTCCGCTCTAGCCATGGCTCGATCTCCAATTGATTGTTCAACCCGAGCCTGGCAAACTCGGGTTATGGCTTACGGTCATGACGGCGGCATCAGCTCGGAGTGATCCATGAGATTCACGATACTTGTTGCGACGCTCTTTCTCTGTTCCACCGCGGCGCTTCCAGCTCAGGAGCGCGCCGAGCGCTGGCGGACGGATCAACCAGTTGAAGGTGCTGTCCGACAAGATCGACGACGTCACGACTGTCGAGAATATCCTCAAGTCCTTCGTCAAGCGAGGGATGAGCGACCAGGCCCGGGCCGAAGGCGCTCTGGACCGCGGTGGTCAAGTACCGGCACCAGACCACCCCGCCCAACGAGTACCTGGCCGGCGACTGGGAAGCGCACGACCCGGTCAAGATCTTCAACGTCTATGGCTACTGCATGTGCTGCTGCTGCTCGGCTCTCGTCGAGGCCCTCAACCGCGAGGACGGGCGCGAGCGCGCGGCCGCATCTTGAACGGACACAGCGTGCCCGAGGTCCGCTACACGAACGCCTGGCACATGTTCGACGGGTCGCTCATCGCGTACTTTCCCAAGCCCGAAGACGGCAACGCGGCCGCGGTTGACGATGTTCTCGGCGGCCGTTGCCCTGTGGTATGCCAGCCACCCTGACTATCACAACAATAATCAAAAGATTTTTCAATTGATGCGCAAGGACGGCTGGAGCGGCTGGAAGGCGGAGGGGCCGCCGCTCCTGGCCCATTGTCCTTTTTACCGTGCGGGCTACCTGCCGGCCAGGACGCACGGCTGGGATGCCACGATGGTCGAGTATGACCGCAAGAGCGAAGTGTACGAATACGGTTATGACGTCGGCCACCGCGCGCTCTTCTCACTGCGGCCGGGTGAATCGTTCGTTCGCGAGGCCGGCAACCGCGGCCTGCACGTCAATATGGACGTTGATCCCACCTGGGACGGCTTGAAAGCCAAGGCCCCCGAAAACGATCTCGTCTACCTCAAGGACTTCTTCCCGGGCTATCGCGGCGGGGTGGCTGCCAACGGCGTGCATCGCTACGCACCCAACCTCGCCGCCGGCGACCTGGCCAAGGGCGCCCTGGTCTTCGACAACCTCGCCTCGGGCGGTTCCCCACGGCCTTCACGTCAAGACCGCGGGCCGGCCGGGCGTCGCCGTCATCCCCATGATCTCACCCTACGTCTATCTCGGCGGCCGGCTCCGAATCAAGGCCGCCGGCCGATCGGCGCGAGACCATTTGACCGTCTCGATCTCGTCCAACAACGCCCGCTCGTTCGCGACGATCTTCGAGGGCACGATCGATTCCCCGATCGAAAGGACGATCGACCTCAAGAGAACGTGCTGCGGCGGTATGCCTACTGGCTGCGCATCGAGGTGACCGGGGGGCGGGCTTGAATTCCCTCGAAATCGACAACGACTTCCAGCACGCCCCGCCGCACGCTTCCCTGGCTGGGCACGGGGAATAACACGATCACGGTCGCGGCTGACGGCGATCCGGCGATTGCCACCCGCTCGATCGCCTGCCGGATCACGCCCGACCCGTTGTTCACCAAGAACGAGACGAGCAGCACCATGGGACTTGTGTTCGATAACGTTGACCTCAAGCATGATGCGTGCTGGTGGAAGGGAGGCACGGGATCGATGACAGTGCCGATCGAGGTCCCGGGCGACCTGGTTTCACTGGGATTCAGCGCCAAGATCCGGCGCTGCGCAGCGAGAGAGACCGGGTGCGGGTCACGGCCAGCACCACGAGCGGCCGGACCTGGCGTGAGGTCACCGTCATGAACGGGCCGACCCAGGGACGCACAGGCCATTTCCGGGTCGGCCAGTGGCCGCGCCGGAACGCGCAAGGTCTTGTTGCGTTTCGAGTTCACCGGCAACAACACGGTCGGCGTTCAGCATTTCCGGGTCGATGCCGATTACCGCGACCCGATGGCGGCAAGGGGGCCCGCTCCTTCCGCGTGGTTCACCGGTGGACCGAGGCGGGCAAGGATCGATCGCACACCGAGAACATCGCCCGTTTGCCGGCGACGTACGCAATCCAATCCGGCTCCGATCCTCCCGAGATGGTGTCCGTCAGCTACGAAATGCCGGCGAGCCGGTGAGCTGGGTTGGCTGTGTGAAGGGGGGTTTGCTTCCCGAATCTCAATAGACCCAAACGTCTGTTTCGGCAAGCCATGCATAAAAGGCCATCGGATCTGGGTGTCGCTGATACTCGACTTTCTTGCCAGTGGATGGACCCATGCCGATATTCTGGCGAACTACCCCGGGCTTGAGGAAGATGACATCCTGGCCTGTCTCGCATACGGTGCGGAGATGTCGCGGGAGCGGTATGTGGAGGTCTAGGGGCCGGGTATGCGAGTCAGAAAGCATACCCCGGACGAACCGTGAGCAACCCTCGTCCTACTCTACCAGAGGCAGAATCTCCACCTTCCGGAACTCGATCGGGTGGCTTTCCGACTGAAGCGAGATGGTCCCGCCGGAGATCATCTTGTCGCCGTTCTTGATCAGGCGTTTGGCGTCGAGGTCCTCGTCGTCGTACTGCGGCTTTTCGTATTCCAGCACGGTCTGGCCGTCCACCTTGTGCGTGATCTTGCCGTTGCCATGGACCTCGACCTCCACATTGACCCACTCGTCTCCGTGATACGTCTTCGAGGTTGAGTTGTTGCAGTGCTGGGTGATGAGCTTCCCGCCCATCACGATGTGCGTGCCCGGAGAACAGACGTTCGCGGTCGGCCGCTTGTCGCGGCCGTTGCCTCCCAGGAACTGGACCTCGATCGAGACCGGGAAATCCTGATCCTTCCTCATGCTCTCCGGCGTCTGCCCGTGGATCATGACGCCGCTGTTCTTGAACGCCCATTTCTCACCCCCGGGGCACTGATCCCCCACGAATCGGTACTCGACCCGCAGCTTGTAATGCGAAAACGGGGTTTTATAGAAGAGGTGCCCGAACTTTCGATCGAACTTCTTGTAGCTATCGTAGGAAACTTTGATCACGCCGTTCTCGACGCGAAACGTGTTTCCAAAGTTGTCTCCCAGGTCGTAACCCTTGATCTTGACCTTCCAGCCGTCCAGGTCCTTGCCATTGAACAGGGGAACCCGACGCTGGGCTCGGGTTCGATTCTGAGCCTGGACCTGGGACGCACAGAGCAACAAGACCAGACAAGATCCGAACAGCCCCGTGGTCCAGTGCTTGACTCCCCCGGAAAAGTCCACGGAGATCGGCGGACGTCGCATCATGGGTGTTTCCTCGGAAAGGTTCAGGAACGGAGTCGATTGGATTGCCATTCGGATCGGATGACGGAGTCGGTGCGACGATTCATCTCGCGAAATCACAGTCTCGGTGCGGCTGGCTTGATCGGCGGCCGGAAGGCCTCGGGCGCCCTTGACCTTGAGCTTGCGGCGATAGAGCTTGCCGTCGGTGATTGCAAAAAGGTACCGAAGATCGTCGCCGCCGAAAACAAGGTCCGAGACGCTGCCGCCTGGTGCGGGGATTATGCAGTTGACTCGCCCCGCCTGGTCGCAGACCTGGACGCCCATGCGTGTGGCGACGTAGACCCGGCCGTCGCGATCGACCTGAAGTCCGCGTGCGCCGCTGTCATCAGCGTTGTCCGGCGCGTGCAGGTGAAAGAAGCGCTGCTTGTGTGCGAGCGAGCCGTCGGGCTGGATCTGAAAGCTATAAACCCAATGGCTGGCATGATCGGCGACGTACAAGAGCGACTGGTCGGGTGGACAACGCCGCTGGCGAATCTCGGCACGCCATCCGCGACTCGTTTCTCGCCCTTCGGGCTGAACGTACTGGACGAGGGTGCGGGCGCCGCCCCCGTCCCCGCTCGTCGTGTAAATCCCGCCGTCATGGCGGACGACCACGTCATAGTTGCGGCCGAGGCCTGCGGCGATCGACGTGGGATGTCCGGCCGAGTCGTACGCAATGACCTGATCGTGCACCAGCGAAACTGCATACAGCCGCCCGTCCGGTCCAAATGCGTGGGCGTTGCACTCGCGCAGAGTCATCGGCGAAGGGGCTGACTTTGCCGTCGAGGCCGACTTTGTAAGTCTTGCTATCGGCAAGGTCGATGAAGAAGACCTCTCCCTCCGCATTGGCGGCCAGTCCCACACTCATACGATGGGCTTCCACGAAGAGCGTCCAGTCCTCGCCCGGCAGGAGGATCTCGCGCAGTTCGGGGCGATCCTGCCCCCGCCTTCACCGGGGCCGGCCAGTCCTTCCAGAGCCAGCACCATGGCCTGGGGGAAAATCCGCGTCGCATGCTCGCCGTTGTGGCCGCCGGTACCCCAGTCGTGGTTGACTTCGTAGCCGGCGAATCAGTCGCCGCCAGTTCCATCTCTTGATTGGCCATCCACCAATCGCCGCCGTAGATGTTCAAGTCGGAGCTGCCGTCCTGGAGAAAGATCCGGATCGGCTTCGGCTCGTACTTGCGGATCAAGGTCGGATAATCATTGCCCCCGCGCAGTCCGACATACGTACCGATGGCGCTGAAGACACAGGCGAAAGGCGTCGGGACGCTCCCACGCCGCCGTGAACGCACAGATCGCGCCGCTGCTCGCCCCGCCGATACAACGGTCGTTGCCATCGCGCGAGAGTCGAATCGGCCGGCCGTCCAGCGTCTTTTTCTGCTCCACCTCCGGCAGCAGCTCTTCCAGCAGGAAACGGACATAGTCGTCGCCCAGTCCGTCGTATTCGAAGCTTCTGTTGAAGCGATCGAGCGCCTGGGGTGACGGGGCTTTGACACGCCCGGCGCGATGAAGACGCCGATGACGACGGGGATTTCCTTCTTGCGAATCAACTCGTCGAAGACCTCCGGCGCCTGGTACTGAATGCCGTCCTG